>NZ_CP179901.1:0-4824952 GCF_047456155.1 Erwinia sp. BNK-24-b | reverse complement strand
GCGGCTGACAACCCCTATTTGCAAAAAACTTTCTGACCGTCGATTTTTTACGCAAAAATGGGCTAAAGCGCCAGTTTTTCCAGTTTTTCGAAGCCATAACGCCGTAAAACGGGCATTAATTGTACGGCTTCGGCCGTCATCGCCAGACACAGAGCCAGATTATTTTCTGCAGAACCGATTTTGGGCGACTCATTTTCTAATAGCCAGGCCGTGCGACGTGCAATGGCCGCACCCGAATCGATCAGCCGCGTTCCTTCCGGTAGTACCTGCTGCAATTCATCCGCTAATAAAGGGAAGTGCGTACAGCCGAGCACGACGGTATCGGGCGGCTCCTTCATCCGCAGCCATGGCTGCAGAATACGCTTTATCTCTTCCAGCGGAACATCTTTACCTTGCAGCTTCGCCTCCGCCAGCTCTACCAGCTCGGCAGAACCCAACATCTCCGTTTTGCACTCGCGGGCAAAACGCTTTACCAACTCATGCGTATAAGGACGCTTTACCGTCCCACGCGTTGCCAGCAGGCCAACAATACCATTACGCGTCAGGCGCGCAGCAGGCTTAATGGCGGGAACGACGCCCACTACGGGAAAATCGAAACGCTCGCGCAAGGCGGGTAACGTCACGGTACTGGCCGAGTTACAGGCAATAACCACCAGCGCCAGCGGATAAGTTCGGGTTACGGCGGTCACGATTTCAACCACGCGCTCCACGATAAACTCTTCGCTCTTTTCTCCGTAAGGAAAAGCGACATTATCGAAAGCGTAGATATAGTGCAGATCCGGCAACAGCTGCCGGATCTCATCATAAACGGATAGCCCACCGACGCCGGAGTCAAAGACCAGCACGGTGGGTCGCAGATTAGAAGGTGTAACTTCCGCTGAGGTAGTACTCTCGTCCTGGAGTTTGATAGCCATACACTGTCTCGTAATCTTTATCGAACAGGTTGGCAATTCTACCACGAACGGTCAGCTGGGATGTGACAGGATACGAAACTGCAAGATCCCACAGGCTGACGCCGCCAAGCTTGACGGTTTCATAGGTGTTGTAATTGGTATCGTAGCGCTCGCCCAGATACTGATAGCTTAGCGACCAGTCAACATCATACAGCGTATAATCAAGCTGATACTTCACCTGCTGTTTAGCTCGCCGCACCAGTAATTTGTCGGTGTTGGCATCACGCGGGTCTACATAGTCCCAGGAAACCGTATGGCTAACCGGACCGGTGTCGAACGAAGCCGTCGCCTCTACACCTTTAATACGCGCTTTACTGACGTTGTAATAGCTGTTGTTGGCATAGGCAATGAGATCGTCAATGTCGTTGCGATAGCCAGAGAGATGCCAGCTAACAGGCCCGCTAAGCCCTTCTACACCGCCTTCCCACTGCTTACTTTTTTCGGGATTGAGGTTGGGATTACCGTAAGAGCTATAAAGCTGCCCATACTGCGGCGCTTTGAAAGCTGTGCCGTAGCTGGCGAATAAACGATAGCCGGAAAGGAATTCCCAGGAGGCCGCGCTCTGCCAGGTGTTGTGCCAGCCGAACTGGCTATTGTCATCGCCGCGAACCGCACCTTCCAGCGTGACCTCGCCAAACTGCTGCTGTGCGGTAGCGTAGAGGCCGGTATTGTGTTGCTCATAGCCGTTCGTCAGATAAGCCGTGCCCGGTTCGGTAGACTGTCTTTGCCAGTCAACGCCGCCGCTTAGCGCTCCTCGCCCAACCTGCAACGCGTTACCCCACTGCACATTATATTGTTCTATATCGTCTGCCGTCGCAGCCTCGCCATATCGACCCTGCCGTGGGTCGTAGTTATAGTCTTTAGTATGGCTATAGCTGGCGATCAGTTGCGTAGAGTAGATGTCGCGATTGAAGCGCAGGCCGGTATCCCATGTCTGACTATAAAGCTGACGAGTATCGGGCAGACCGGTTATCTGGCTATAGTCAGAATTGTAGCTGTAGGTTCCGTCATAAGCCGTGCGGTTGTCGTAGCCGTAACCACGCACGAAACCACTGAATTCATCATCGAACTGATGCTCTATCGCGCCATAGAGACTTTTACTCATAAAGCCGTCGCGATCTTTCTGCGCCGGATCGCCGCTCGTATCCGGCAGGTTCGCGACCACATCATACCCTTTGGTATAGGTATAGTTGCCGGCCAGGGTAACGCGCGTGTCCTTACCCAGCATTTGTTGCGTAGAGCCGTCATAGCTCTGATAGCCGTTTGAACCGGTACCCGCGGTCAGCGTTGTTCCCGGCTTTTCGCGACCGGTAATAATATTGACTACGCCGCCGATTGCGTCCGAGCCGTAAACAGCAGACCGCGCGCCGCGCACGTATTCAATTCGCTGCACTAAGGAAAGCGGAATCTGGCTAAGATCGGAAGAACCGCTAATACCAGCCTGGTTAAGACGAATACCGTCAATCAGCACCAGAACATGACTGGAATTGGTGCCGCGAATAAATAGCGAGCTGGTTTGCCCCATCCCGCCGTTCTGCGCGATATCGACACCCGGTAGCCGACGCATGACGTCAGTTAAGCTTTTTGATTGCCAGCGATCGATCTCTTCCCGCGTAACGACGGTAACAGGAGCCAGCACGGAAGAAACGGGCTGCGCAAAACGGTTTGCGGTGGTGACCAGCGTATTTTCTGCATCCTGAGCAAAGCCGTTCTGCGCCCAGAGGGAAATCGCCGTTGCGCTGAAAGCCAACAGTTTGTGTTTCGTTATCATTATGAATCGCATCCAAAAAAACATGCAGGATGCCGCAGGCGTACGAGAATGAGCGCGCTCGTACAGTTTGCGACGTAATACCGGCAGGTCTTCGGGCTCGGAATCATGAACTGGTGAAGACTTCCCATCGAAAGACAGTGTCTGGCACCCACGAAAACATTCCACACCGCTGCGCGTCAGCTCCAGCTTTACACTGGATTCCCTTTTAACTTATTGAAAGGCCGGAATCGCATTTTATGTTCATCCGTTACAGGAATCTACACGTCAGCCCGTCTAAAAGAAGATGGAACCGGACAACGCTGGACATTGCGCGGTGGATGCCTACAATCGCAGGGCTTTAAAGTCCCTTAACCCAGGAAAGACCATGACGCCCGAACAGCTGCCGATCGAACAATACGATGCCCAACTGGAAGAAAAAGTTGCGCGTCTGAAGACGCTGATGGTGCCCTTTACCGCTCAGAACGTTGAAGTGTTCCGTTCGCCAGTCAGCCACTACCGCATGCGGGCTGAGTTCCGGATCTGGCACGACGGCGACGACCTTTACCACATTATTTTTGACCAGCAGACGCGCCAGCGCATTCGCGTTGACAGCTTCCCGGCCGCCAGCGAGCTGATCAATAAGCTGATGCCTCGCCTGATAGACGCGCTGCGCGATAACCGCGTGCTGCGCTATAAGCTGTTCCAGATAGATTATCTGTCGACCATGAGCGACCAGATTGTGGTGTCCATGCTCTACCACCGTGCCTTAACGGACGAATGGCAACAGGCCGCCAGCGCGCTGCGTGATGAACTCCGCGCGGAAGGTTTCGATCTGCATCTGATTGGTCGCGCCACCAAAACCAAAATCTGCCTGGATCGTGATTACGTGGACGAGCGTTTGCCGGTGGCGGGCAAAGAGATTATTTATCGCCAGGTAGAAAACAGCTTCACCCAGCCTAATGCTGCAATGAACATTAAGATGCTGGAATGGGCGCTGGATGTTACTAAAAACGCTAACGGCGATCTGCTGGAACTTTATTGCGGCAACGGTAATTTCTCTTTAGCGCTGGCGCGTAACTTCAGGCGCGTTCTGGCAACGGAAATCGCCAAACCCTCCGTCGCTTCCGCACAGTATAATATTGCCGCTAACCAGATTGAAAACGTGCAGATTATCCGCATGGCGGCCGAAGAGTTCACCCAGGCCATGAACGGCACGCGCCAGTTTAACCGGCTGGAAGGCATTGATTTAAGCAGCTATGAATGCGAGACGATTTTTGTCGATCCGCCGCGCAGCGGACTGGATGATGAAACGGTGAAGATGGTGCAGGCTTATCCGCGCATTCTCTATATTTCCTGCAATCCGCAGACGCTGTGCGATAACCTGGCCACGCTTTCTGCCACGCATGACGTTGAGCGGCTGGCGCTGTTTGACCAGTTCCCCTATACCCACCATATGGAATGCGGCGTTCTGCTAACGCGGCGCTAAGTAACGGAATGCGGCACGTCCCGCTACCCGGCGCTAAGTAACTCAACAGGCGTTTTGCTAACGCGGTGCGAAGTAAAAGAAAGCGAGGCCGTTCGGCCTCGCTTTCTTTTTAATTATCCTGGCCGCTTTTACGCACGCGCAGTTTTAATCCGATCCAGAACACCAGCGCCACCATCAGGATGGTCTGGATAAAGTTGGAACCGATATCGGGATATTCTGCACGAACGATAGTGCTGTAGAGCAGAATGCCGAGCAGAAAGAAAGCCGCAGCAACAGACGGCATGCCGTCCGGCATCGCGCGGTTAAGATAGCGCTGATGCAGGCACCAGGCGGAAAGGCCCAGTGCTATAAGAGGGAAAACGGAAAAAGGCACAATGGAACTGAACAGCACCGAAAACGATCCGTTGATCGATAAGCCGGTAAGGAATGACAGCAAGAGCGTTCCTTTATCACGGCCGGTCGCTAAACTCATGTTTTTCTCCTAATCATGGAGATCCGGCGTCACCGCCAGCTTCTCCTGCTCACGTCGATACCAGTAGTAAGCGCCCTTAGAAATCATCCGCAGCTGTAGCACCAGCCTCTCTTCCAGCTGGCGGCGCTGAGCGACGTCAATATCCAGCGCTTCCGCCCCGGCGTTAAAAACGATAATCACCATCGCCTCCGCCTGCGCTTCGGTAAAGCTGCGCGGCATGCGATTTTCAATTTCAAGGTAGTCCGCCAGTTCGGCGATAAAATGCTGGATCTCACGGGCAACGGCGGCACGAAAAGCAGCAGAAGTGCCGGAGCGTTCGCGCAGCAGTAAACGAAAAGCGTTGGGATTATTGCCGATGAACTCCATAAAAGTGGAGACCGAGGTGCGAATAACGCTGCCGCCTTTGGCGATACGCTGGCGTGCCTGACGCATCAGCTGACGCAGCATCAAACCGCTTTCGTCTACCATGGTCAGCCCAAGCTCGTCTACGTCACGAAAATGGCGATAAAAAGAGGTTGGCGCGATTCCCGCTTCACGGGCAACTTCCCGCAGGCTCAGGCTGGCAAAACTCCGCTCGGCACTCAGTTGACTAAATGCCGCTTCAATCAGCGAACGTCGTGTCCGTTCTTTTTGCTGCGCTCTGACGCCCATGTTTGTGCCTGTTTTACCTGCCAGATTTGCACTATATCAAACTTTCAGCGTACAGAGGCATCAAGTTTGTGAATGCCTGTTACCCTTTTACTTTGTCAATTAATGGCAAATAAGGCAGTTAAAATTGGGAAGCCGCTCACAAGATGTTAGAATAAAGTTGAAAATTTGTATAAAAAAATAGGACGTATTGGTATGCAACAGTCTTATGATTATGACGCCATTGTAATTGGCTCCGGCCCCGGCGGCGAAGGCGCGGCAATGGGGCTGGTAAAACAGGGCGCGCGCATTGCGGTCATTGAGCGCTATCACAATATCGGTGGCGGTTGTACCCACTGGGGAACCATTCCCTCTAAAGCGCTGCGTCACGCCGTCAGCCGTATTATCGAATTTAACCAGAATCCACTTTATAGCGATCATACTCGCCTGCTGCGTTCCTCTTTTGCCGACATCCTTAACCACACGGAAAACGTCATCAGTCAGCAAACACGGATGCGTCAGGGCTTTTATGAGCGTAACCGTTGCGAACTGTTTCAGGGCGACGCGCGCTTTGTTGATGCGAATACCATTGAAGTCACCACGCACGACGGCACTGTCGATCGGCTGACCGCCGAAAAATTTGTGATCGCCTGCGGTTCCCGGCCCTATCACCCGGCCGACGTCGATTTTACGCATCCACGCATCTATGACAGCGACTCCATTCTTGACCTGCACCACGAGCCTGGCCACGTCATTATTTATGGCGCAGGCGTTATCGGCTGCGAATATGCTTCTATCTTCCGTGGACTGAACGTAAAAGTTGATTTGATCAACACGCGCGATCATCTGCTGGCGTTTCTGGATCAGGAAATCTCTGATTCGCTTTCTTATCATTTCTGGAACAGCGGCGTGGTGATTCGCCACAACGAAGAGTTTGAGAAGATTGAAGGCGTGAGCGACGGCGTCATCATGCACCTTAAATCCGGTAAAAAGGTAAAAGCAGACTGTCTGCTTTACGCCAACGGACGTACGGGGAACACGGATGATTTGGGCCTTGAAAACGTGGGGCTGGAAGCGGATGGCCGTGGCCTGCTGAAGGTCAACAGCATGTATCAGACCGCGCAGCCGCATATTTATGCCGTGGGTGACGTCATTGGCTATCCAAGCCTCGCTTCCGCCGCTTACGATCAGGGGCGTATTGCTGCCCAGGCGCTGATTAAAGGCGAAGCGAACGCGCATCTGATCGAAGATATCCCGACCGGTATCTATACCATTCCGGAAATCAGTTCTGTGGGCAAAACGGAACAGCAGCTGACGGCAATGAAAGTGCCTTATGAAGTGGGCCGCGCGCAGTTTAAGCATCTGGCACGCGCGCAGATTGTCGGCATGAACGTCGGCAGCCTGAAAATCCTGTTTCATCGCGACACTAAAGAGATTTTGGGTATTCACTGCTTTGGCGAGCGCGCCGCCGAGATTATCCACATCGGCCAGGCCATTATGGAACAGAAAAACGGCGGCAACACGATTGAGTATTTCGTGAATACCACCTTTAACTATCCAACAATGGCTGAAGCCTACCGTGTAGCGGCGCTGAACGGATTAAACCGCCTGTTTTAGCGTGCTGTGCATGTAACCCTGCATATGGGTGCGGATTGCCTCTGCCAGCTGCTCATAGCGGCCGCGCAGCGGCGATCCGGGCCGGTAAACCAGCGCGATGGTGCGCTGCGGTTCCGGTTTGTAGCACGGCAGATAGCAAACGCCGTCGCGCACGCGCTCTTTTGGCACCGCCAGCGCAGGCAGTAGGGTAATGCCGCTGCCCGCCGCGACCATATTGCGCAGCGTCTCCAGACTGGTGGCGCGAAAATGGGTATCTTCATCCGCACCCGCCTGAAAGCAAAAGCCCATCGCCTGGTCACGCAGGCAGTGACCATCTTCCAGCATCAGCAGTTTCTCACCGGCCAGATCGGACATCGGCACGCGATCGCGCTCGTGCCACGGATGATCCTGATAGATCGCCAGCTTCATCGGCTCATCAAACAGCGGGACTTCAATAAACGCTTCGGACTCTTTCACCAGCGCCAGAATAGCGCAGTCGAGCTTGCCGCTGTCCAGCTGCGCCAGCAGCTGCTGCGTTTGCGCTTCATGCAGATACATTTCCAGCTTGGGGAAAGTTTGATGCAGCGTTGGAATAATTTGCGGCAGCAGATAAGGCCCAACCGTGGGGATTAGCCCAATATGCAACGGCCCGGACATCGCCTCGCCCTGCTGGCTGGCCATCTCTTTCAGTACCTTGACCTCGCGCAGCACGGTGCGCGCCTGGTCCACCAGCAGCAGTCCGGCCTGAGTAAAAAGCACTTTACGGCTGGTACGTTCCAGCAGCATAACGCCCAGTTCATCTTCCAGCTTGCGGATCTGCCCGCTGAGCGTGGGTTGACTGACGTGGCAGGAATCGGCTGCACGTCGAAAATGGCGGTGTTCAGCCAGAGCTACCAGATACTCAAGATCGCGAATATTCATTCATTTCCTCCGAACCACGATAGTTCGTGGCGATAGATAGAATAGCAATCAACGATTAGCCCTATCAAGCGCAGATGTTAATAATGTCACCCGTTCGAGAGATGAATCACTTTTTACCCCTAATCAAGAGGTAGTTTATGTTTGCAAGTCAGGAAGGTAAGTCAGTCCCACAGGTCACTTTTCACACGCGTCAGGGCGACAGCTGGGTAGACGTCACGACTGATGAGCTGTTCAAAGACAAAACCGTTATCGTCTTCTCTTTGCCAGGCGCGTTTACGCCGACCTGCTCGTCAAGCCATCTGCCGCGCTATAACGAGCTGTCTGACGTTTTCAAAAAACACGGCGTGGATAACATTCTTTGCGTATCGGTTAACGACACTTTCGTCATGAACGCGTGGAAAGCCGATCAGCACGCTAACAACATTACTTTTATTCCGGATGGCAACGGCGACTTTACTCGCGGTATGGACATGCTGGTTGAGAAAGCGGACCTTGGTTTCGGGCCTCGCTCATGGCGTTACTCCATGCTGGTTCGTAACGGCGTGGTAGAAAAAATGTTTGTTGAGCCAAACAAGCCGGGCGACCCGTTTGAAGTTTCCGACGCTGATACCATGCTGCGCTACCTGGCTCCGGAATTTAAAGTGCAGGAATCCGTCTCGCTGTTTACCAAGCCAGGCTGTCCGTTCTGCGCCAAAGCCAAGCAGATGCTGCTGGATCGCGGTATTCAGTATGAAGAGATCGTGCTGGGCCAGGATGCGACTACCGTCAGCCTGCGTGCTGTAACCGGTCGTGCCACCGTACCGCAGGTCTTTATCGGCGGACGCCATATTGGCGGCAGCGACGACTTAGAGCAGTTCTTTTTAGCTTAAAAAAATTGAGAAGGCGATCGCTCGCCCTCTTATGTGCTTAAAACCAATAATAAAGTCGAAACTCTTTGGCGGGCCTGATGCCCGCCTTTTTTATTTCTACGCCAGACGGTTTTTCGCGTCGGTAATCGCCAGCGAAACCTGATGAGGCGACACGCCGCCTTTCGCGTTACGCTTATCCAGGCAGGATTGCAGCGACAGCAGCGGATAAACATCTTCGCCAATCGTTTCGCTATATTTTTGCAGCTCTTCCAGCGGCAGCGCTTCCAACGCCACGCCTTTGCCGATAGCCGCTACCACCACTTCACCAACAATATGGTGCGCTTCACGGAACGGTAAGCCTTTGGCAACCAGATAGTCGGCCAGCTCGGTCGCATTCGCATAACCCTGCTCTGCGGCTTCCTGACAGCGCGGACGTTTCACCTGAATCCCATCCAGTACCAGCGCGGCCATGTGCAGGCAGTCGGACCAGGTATCCAGCGCGTCGAACAGCCCTTCTTTGTCTTCCTGCATATCTTTATTGTAAGCCAGCGGCAGGCCTTTCAGCGTCATCATCATGCCGGTCAGCGCGCCCTGTACGCGACCACACTTGCCGCGGATCAGCTCCAGCGCATCCGGGTTCTTTTTCTGCGGCATCAGGGAAGAACCGGAAGTCACGCGATCGGAAAGCTCAACAAAACCGGCTTCGCCCGTATTGAAGAAAATCAGATCTTCTGCGAAACGGGAAAGATGCACCATGCCGATGGACGCATCGGAAAGCAGCTCCAGCACGTGATCGCGGTCAGAAACGGTATCCAGGCTGTTGCGCGTGGCAGAAGCGAAGCCCAACCAGCCAGCCAGCTGTTCACGATCGATTTCGTACGCCGTACCGGCCAGCGCGCCGCAGCCAAGCGGGCTGACGTCCAGACGCTTCAGCGTATCCTGCAGGCGGCTTTCGTCGCGCGCCAGCATCTCAACATAGGCCTGGCACCAGTGTGCAAAGGTTACCGGCTGCGCGCGCTGCAAATGGGTATAGCCTGGCATGACTGCATCTTTATTCGCTTCGGCGGTAGTGACCAGCGCCTGTTGCAGCTGCTGCGTAGCCGTCAGCAGCTCGCTAATCTGCGCTTTACACCATAGCTTCAGGTCGGTTGCGACCTGGTCATTACGGCTGCGTCCGGTATGCAGCTTTTTGCCGAGCGCGCCGACTTTTTCAATCAGGCGACCTTCAACATAGCTGTGAATGTCTTCCGCATCGCTTTCTAAAATCTGCTGTGGATTAGCACGCACTTCTTCCAGCAAAACGTTCAGCGCGCTCTCAAGCTGCTGCTGCTCGTCTGCGGTCAGAACATTGACCGTTACCAGCGCTTTGGACCAGGCGACGGACCCGATAATGTCCTGCTCTGCCAGACGATAGTCGAAGCGCAGCGAGTCATTAAACTGTTTGAAACGTTGATCTGCTGCCTGAGTAAACCGTCCACCCCAAAGTGCCATGTCAGTGCTCCATTAAATTCGTTGAATGATAAGGCGGAACGAGTCCGCTATAGCGCCGGGCAAACAACCAATCCTTTAGCCTGTGACCCGGCGGGTATCTTCCGTGACGCCCTGAATATCGCCGTTACTTCTGCTTTTTCTCGTTCAGCGCACGGATGCGTGAAGAGAGCGAGAACAGACGGATAAAGCCGCCCGCGTGGCTGTGGTCGTAAACTTCGTCTTCGCCGAAGGTCGCGAACTCTTCAGAATAGAGGCTGTTAGCCGATTTCTTCTGGATCGCGGTAACCTGGCCTTTGTACAGCTGCAGAACCACTTCACCGTTCACTTCTTCCGCCAGCGATTCCGCTGCGGCCTGGATAGATTTACGCAGCGGCGCGAACCAGCGGCCGTCATACACGACGTAAGACATCTCATGGCCCAGCTGCTCGCGCCATTTGAAGCTATCGCGATCCAGCACCAGCTGTTCAACCGCACGCAGTGCGTTAACCATAATGGTGCCGCCAGGCGTTTCATAGCAGCCGCGAGACTTGATGCCCACCAGACGGTTTTCCACGATATCAATACGGCCTACGCCATGCTTCGCGCCAAGCGTATTCAGTTTTTCCAGGCAGCCGTACGGGCTTAACGCTTCGCCGTTTACGGCAACCACGCGGCCTTTTTCGACGCTTACGGTAACCTGTTCAGGCCGATCCGGCGCTTCCAGCGGATCGACAGTCCAGACCCAGCAATCTTTGTTTGGCGCGTTCCACGGGCTTTCCAGCACGCCGCCTTCGGTGGAGATATGCCATGCGTTTTCATCACGGCTGTAGATTTTTTCCAGCGACGCGGTAGTCGGAATATTGCGCTCTTTCAGGTAATCCAGCAGCGCTTCACGTGAACGCAGGTTCCACTCACGCCACGGCGCGACAACTTTCAGCTGCGGAGCCAGTGCGGTATAGGTGGTTTCAAAACGTACCTGGTCGTTACCTTTGCCGGTCGCGCCGTGGCACAGCGCGTCCGCGCCGACTTTCAGCGCCAGCTCAACCTGCGCTTTGGCGATGATTGGACGAGCCATAGAGGTGCCCAGCAGGTAAGTTCCTTCATACAGCGCGCCAGTTTGCAGCACGGGATAAACGTAGTCGCTGATGAACTCTTCACGCAGATCGACAACGTGGCATTCAGAGGCACCGGACTGCAAAGCTTTCTGCTCTACGCCTTCCAGATCGCCTCGCTCCTGGCCGATATCCGCGACAAAGGCAACCACTTCACAGCCGCCATAGTTCTCTTTCAGCCACGGAATAATCGCGGAGGTATCCAGACCACCTGAGTAAGCCAGAACGATTTTCTTGATGCTTTTATCTTGCATTGTCTTTTCCTTGAACCGGTTAAGCGAGGATCCGGGTGCCAATCGACACGCCGTTAAAAAGGGTTGGCAGCTGCTCGGCATGACGCCAGCTGGCAATATCGACCGGACGACCCAGCGTGCGGGCGGCGTCCAGCGCGGCGTTAACTTTGACGATCATGCCATCGGTAATAATGCCCTGCGCAATCAGCTGTTCCGCCAGCGCCGTGGTCATTTCGGCAATCCGCTGGCCTTTGCCGTCCAGAATGCCGCTGACGTCGGAAAGCAGCACCAGATCGGCACCCAACGTAGCGGCTAAGGCGGTCGCGGCCTGATCGGCGTTAACGTTCATCAGCTTGCCGTCTTCGGTAATGCCGATAGAGCTGATAACCGGCAGCCAGCCAGCTTCCAGCAATGTGTTAATCAGTTTTGGATTGCCCGGCGTCGCCTGGCCAACGTGCCCCAGCTCTTCATCAAAAGCCGCCACGTTGACGCTGCCGCCGTCGCCCAGGCACAGGCCGACCGCATCAATGCCGTGTTTCTTTGACCAGGCCAGCAGCGTTTTATTAGCCGTTCCCGCCAGCGCGCCGGTAATGATGTCGATCTGATCGGCAGGCGTTACGCGCAGGCCGTTTTTCTTTTTCACCGGCAGCGCAAGCTTGCTCATCAGCTCGTCTACCAGGCAGCCGCCGCCGTGAACGATCAGCAGAGGCCGCTGATGCGTCTCGCGGTATGCCACCAGCGCGTCAAACAGGCGCGCCAGCGCTTCTTCGCTGTCCAGCAACACGCCGCCGAGTTTAATAATTAAAGGATTGGTCATTGGCTTTCTCACTGATTAAATAAGCGACTGCGTTTCCGGGAAACCGAAACGAATATTCATACACTGCACGGCCTGCGACGAAGCGCCCTTCAGCAGATTGTCTTCTGCCGAGACGATAATCGCGTGCTCACCCTGTACGGCAAAACCGATGTCGCAGAACGGCAGTCCAACCACGCCTTTGATTGACGGCACGCCTCTATCATAGACGCGCACCAGCGGTTTATCGTGATAGGCGTTATGGAAGGCTTCTGCCACGTCTTCACGCGTTACGCCCGCCTGCAAACGACAGGTCGTGGTCGCCAGGATACCGCGTGGGAAATTACCCAGATGCGGCGTGAAAATGACCGGGATACCGAGATGCGCGGCAATTTCCGGCTGATGACGATGCGTAAAAATGCCATAAGGTTGCAGGCTAACTTCGCAAAAACTGGTGGCAACGGAGGCTTTGCGTCCCGCGCCGCTGACGCCGCTGGTGGCATTAATTACCGGCCACTGCGCTTCGTTAAGCAGATTCGCTGCAATCAAAGGCTTTAAAGCCAGCTGGGCAGCGGTCGGGTAACAGCCCGGTACGGCAATCAGCTGCGCTTCTTTCAGCTTGCTTTGCTGCCACTCGGCCAGGCCATAAACGGCTTTATCCAGCCAGGCTTTATGCTGATGTGGGAAGCCGTAATAGTCGGTAAAGAAGCTCTCTTCATTAACGCGAAAGGCTGCCGACAGGTCAAATACCACGCAGCCTGCCGCCAGGAACTCCGGTGCCAGATCGTGGCTGACTTCGTGCGCGGTAGCCAAAAACACGACGTCGACCTTATCCGCAAATTCCGCCGCGCTGGCCAGCGGCTGCAGCGGCATATCGACAATGCCTTTCAGCTGCGGATGCAGGTCGGAAAGCAATTTTCCTGCGTCAGGGCTTTGCGCTGAGACCGCTAAAGCGGTTATGTTCACCTGAGGATGACGATTCAGGTAGGTCGCAAGCTCTACGCCAGCATAGCCACTGGCACCAACAATCAGCGTATTTAACATCGGACACCTTATAACGGTCTCGGGTTTTGGGTGGCGGCTAATGCCGTCTGCCCACGCGATTAGCGCCGGATATGCAGGAAATTTGGTTTCCATCCCCACGCCATTAATGTATTTTTATTCACTATTAGTGCATGAATATTGATACTATCCTAACGCAAGGACTGTCAACAGTGAAGACAAAATTACCGCCTTTTATTGAGCTTTACCGTGAGTTGATTGCCACGCCGTCCATCAGCGCCACCGACAGCGCAATGGATCAGAGTAATGAAGCTTTAATCAGTTTGCTGGCAGGCTGGTTTCGCGACCTTGGCTTTGAGGTTGAAGTTCAGCCGGTTCCCGGCACGCGCCACAAATTTAATATGCTGGCCCGCACCGGCAACGGTGCTGGCGGCCTGCTGCTGGCCGGACACAGCGACACCGTTCCTTTCGACGATGGCCGCTGGACGCGCGATCCCTTCACCCTGACCGAGCATGACAACAAGCTGTACGGCCTGGGCACCGCTGATATGAAAGGCTTTTTCGCCTTTATTCTGGATGCGCTGCGTGATGTTGACGTGACGAAGCTGAAAAAACCGCTCTACGTCCTGGCCACCGCCGATGAAGAAACCACGATGGCGGGCGCGCAATACTTTTCCGAAAACGCCACCATACGTCCCGACTGCGCGATTATCGGCGAACCTACGTCGCTCCAGCCGGTGCGCGCGCATAAAGGCCATATGTCGAACGCTATCCGCATTGAGGGCCAGTCCGGCCATTCCAGCGATCCCTCACGCGGCGTCAATGCGATTGAACTGATGCACGAATCGATCACCCAGCTGATGGAATTACGTAACACGCTGAAGTCACGCTATCACCATGATGGTTTTGCGATCCCTTATCCCACCATGAATTTTGGCCACATCAACGGCGGCGATGCGGCTAACCGTATCTGCGCCTGCTGCGAGCTGCATATCGATCTTCGACCTCTGCCGGGCTTAACGCTGAACGAGCTGGAAGGATTGATCAACGAATCGCTGACGCCGGTTAGCGAACGCTGGCCTGGCCGCGTGACGGTTAGCCAGCTGCACCCGCCGATTCCCGGTTACGAGTGCCCGGCCGATCACAAGCTGGTCAAAGTGGTGGAGAAATTGTTAGGCACGGAAACCTCCATCGTAAACTACTGCACCGAAGCGCCTTTTATCCAGGAATTATGCCCAACGCTGGTATTGGGACCGGGATCGATCAACCAGGCGCACCAGCCGGATGAATATCTCGACACCGCTTTTATCAAGCCAACCCGCGAGCTGATTACGCAGGTTGTGCAACATTTTTGCCACCATTAAGCGCTATTTGTCCTGTCAGGCCGGAAAGATAGCGTTTTTTCCGGCTTTGCCGACGTTTTCCGTTACTTCAGGCGATAAGAATTACTTATCGCGCTTCTCCTTTGTTAAATTTCATAAATTCCCGCTAGTTAGCGCCAGCTTTGCGCGTGTTTAAGTCAATTGACGGATGGCAGGGAACGTGGCTAGATAAAAGGCAATGTTATACCGGCGACGGTAGAGAGTGATAAAAACAACGGTCAGGGGTCTTATGAACGAACAATATTCCGCAATGCGAAGTAATGTCAGTATGCTCGGCAAACTGCTCGGGGATACGATTAAGGATGCGCTGGGTGAAAACATCCTGGACCGGGTGGAAACCATCCGTAAGCTCTCCAAGTCCTCCCGCGCGGGAAACGACGCCCACCGTCAGGAGCTGCTCTCTACGCTCCAAAATCTTTCTAATGACGAACTCCTGCCCGTTGCGCGCGCCTTCAGCCAGTTCCTCAACCTGACCAACGTCGCCGAGCAATACCACACTATTTCCCCTAAAGGCGAAGGCGCTAATCATCAGGAGCTGCTGGCCAAAACCTTCGAGCGCTTAAAGCAGCAGCCAAACCTGACGGAAGCGAAGATCCGCGAGGCCGTTGAGTCGCTTTCGCTGGAGCTGGTGCTGACCGCTCACCCGACAGAGATCACTCGCCGCACGCTGATCCACAAGCTGATCGAAGTAAATAGCTGCCTTAAGCAGTTGGATCACCACGATCTTCCTGATTATGACCGATCGCAGATCATGCGCCGTCTGCGTCAGCTGGTCGCGCAGGCCTGGCATACCGATGAGATCCGTAAATATCGCCCTACCCCCGTCGACGAAGCTAAATGGGGCTTTGCGGTGGTTGAAAATAGCCTGTGGGAAGGCGTGCCGGCCTTTCTGCGCGAACTGTACGAACAGGTGGAAGCCTCATTTGGCGTGAAGCTGCCGGTGGATTATGTGCCTGTCCGCTTTACTTCCTGGATGGGTGGAGACCGTGACGGCAATCCGAACGTGACGGCGAAAATTACCCGTCACGTGCTGCAACTGAGCCGCTGGAAAGCGACCGACCTGTTCTTACGTGATATCGCCGTGCTGGTTTCCGAGCTGTCGATGTCGGAGTGTACGCCAGAAGTTCGCGAGCTGTGCGGCAATCCCGACGCGCTGGAACCGTACCGTGAAATTATGAAAAACCTGCGTGCCCAGCTGCTGGCGACCCAGGCTTACCTTGAGCGCCGTCTGAAAGGCGAACGCCCCGCGCGTCCGGATAATCTGCTGATTTCCAACGATCAGCTGTGGGATCCGCTTTACGCCTGCTATCAGTCACTACAGGCCTGCGGCATGGGCATTATTGCTAACGGCCAGCTGCTGGATACATTGCGCCGCGTGAAGTGTTTTGGCGTGCCGCTGGTGCGCATCGATCTGCGTCAGGAAAGCACGCGCCACACCGACGCTATTGCAGAAGTGACCCGTTATCTGGGCCTGGGCGACTATGCCAGCTGGTCAGAAGCCGATAAGCAGGCATTTCTGATTAGCGAGCTGACTTCTAAAAGGCCTTTACTGCCGCGTCAGTGGGAGCCGAGCGCCGACACGCAGGAAGTGCTGGATACCTGTCGCGTGGCGGCAGAAGCGCCGCAGGGGTCTATCGCCGCCTACGTCATTTCGATGGCGAAAACGCCTTCGGACGTGCTGGCCGTCCATCTGCTGTTAAAAGAAGCGGGTATTCCTTTTGCTATGCCGGTGGCACCGCTGTTTGAAACCCTGGACGATCTGAATAATGCTAACGACGTGATGCAGCAGCTGCTGGATATCGGCTGGTATCGCGGCTTTATTCAGGGCAAGCAGATGGTAATGATTGGCTATTCCGACTCGGCAAAAGATGCGGGCGTGATGGCGGCCAGTTGGGCACAGTATCAGGCGCAGGACGCGCTGATTAAAACCTGTGAAAAAGCAGGCATCGCGCTGACGCTGTTTCATGGACGCGGCGGCACCATTGGTCGCGGCGGCGCACCGGCACATGCGGCCCTGCTTTCCCAACCGCCGGGTAGCCTGAAAGGCGGACTGCGCGTGACGGAACAGGGAGAGATGATCCGCTTTAAATATGGCCTGCCGGAAGTGACCATCAGCAGCCTGACGC
The DNA here is from genome assembly GCF_047456155.1 of Erwinia sp. BNK-24-b. Taxonomy (NCBI): domain Bacteria; kingdom Pseudomonadati; phylum Pseudomonadota; class Gammaproteobacteria; order Enterobacterales; family Erwiniaceae; genus Erwinia; species Erwinia sp. BNK-24-b. The sequence goes on along the minus strand of NZ_CP179901.1, from coordinate 4,808,181 downwards.
TTTATACCAGCGCTATCCTTGAAGCAAACCTGCTGCCGCCGCCGGAGCCGGAAAAAGCCTGGTGCGGCATCATGGACCAGCTTTCTGCTGACTCCTGCGAGATGTATCGCGGCTACGTGCGCGAAAACAAAGATTTTGTGCCCTACTTCCGCTCGGCCACGCCGGAGCAGGAGCTGGGCAAACTGCCGCTGGGTTCGCGTCCGGCCAAGCGTCGCGCAAGCGGCGGCGTAGAATCGCTGCGCGCCATTCCGTGGATTTTCGCCTGGACGCAAAACCGTCTGATGCTGCCCGCCTGGCTGGGCGCGGGCGCGGCGCTGCAAAAAGCGATGCAGGCAGGCCATCAGGATCAGCTGGAGGCGATGTGCCATAACTGGCCCTTCTTTTCTACGCGTCTGGGCATGCTGGAGATGGTCTTTGCCAAAGCTGACCTGTGGCTGGCGGAATATTATGATCAGCGTCTGGTAGACCGTTCGCTGTGGCCGCTGGGCAAGCAGCTGCGCGAGCAGCTGGATTCCGATATTAAAGCGGTGCTGACTATCGCCAACGACGCGCACCTGATGGCGGATCTGCCATGGATTGCCGAATCTATTGCGTTACGTAACGTGTATACCGATCCGCTGAACGTGTTGCAGGCGGAATTGCTGCATCGTTCCCGCTTACAGGAAGCCAGCGGCGAAGAACCGGATGCGCGAGTTGAGCAGGCGCTGATGGTAACGATAGCGGGCGTGGCGGCCGGTATGCGCAATACGGGCTAAGGATTTCAGGCACGAAGCCATAGCGAAAGGCGCTCATATCTGGCAGATATGAGCGCCTTTCTGATTTTATGGGCGCTTTACCTTATCAGGCAGCGGAGACGGCCACGGCGGGACGGACGCCCAGCGTATGGCAAATGGCGTAACTCATTTCCGCACGGTTCAGCGTATAGAAGTGGAAATCTTTGACGCCTTCACGGCTCAGGATTTTCACCATATCCATCGCTACATTGGCGCCCACCATTTTGCGGGTTTCCGGATCGTTATCCAGCCCGGCAAACATGCTGGTCATCCAGCCCGGCACGCGGACGTTAGTCATGGCGGCGAAGCGCTGAAGCTGCTTAAAGTTGGATACCGGCAAAATGCCCGGTACGATTTCCACATCGATACCGGCCGCGACGCAGCGGTCGCGAAAGCGCAAATAGCTTTCTACGTCAAAAAAGAACTGGGTAATCGCCCGGTTTGCGCCCGCATCCACTTTTCGCTTCAGGTTAATTAAATCTGACTGGGCGCTTTTTGCTTCCGGATGCACTTCCGGATAGGCGGCCACGGAAATATCAAAGTCGCCGACTTCCTTCAGCAGGCCCACCAGATCCGCACCGTACATTTCCGGTTTGCCGCCGCCTGGCGGTAGGTCGCCGCGCAGCGCCACGATATGACGAATGCCGTTATTCCAGTAATCCTGCGCAATAGCGCGCAGCTCGGCACGGGTGGCGTCCACGCAGGTTAAATGCGGTGCTGCTTCCAGTCCGGTGCGATCTTTAATGCCTTTAATGATGCTGTGCGTGCGGTCGCGCTCGCCGGAGTTAGCGCCGTAGGTAACCGAAACGAATTTAGGTTTCAGGCTGCTAAGACGATCGATAGAGTTCCATAGCGTTTGTTCCATTTCGCTGGTACGTGGCGGAAAAAACTCAAAAGATACGTTAATTTGCCCGTTCAGCTCGGCCAGACTTTGATTGAGCGCTTCGCGCTGGTTGGCGTGGAAAAAACTCATGGCTTACCTCATCGATCGCAGAAAGAAACTGCCCGCCTTGAACATCCATACGTTTAGACGTCCAGACATTCAAAATGAACGATTGCACAAATTTCGTCAACAGATAAATAGTGCAGCGAGGTGACAAATTTTCAACAAAGCTGAAGAAAATTCATACAGCAAAAAGAAGTCAGAAAAATCAATGAAGGAGAGAAAGAAAGAGCGGGAAGCTTGTTCAGGCCAGTACATCAATAATTTCAGAAATGACGAAAGCCGCGCCGTCCGTGGCGCCTGGCTAACCTCTGTCGTACTTTATGTCATAACGCGTTTTTACCAGCGGCTACAGCAGCTGCGCCAGCCGGTTAATATCGGACTGGATAGCACCCGCCGTCACGTCACGCCCTGCACCCGGACCACGAATAACCAGCGGATTATCGCGATACCAGCGGCTTTCAATGGCAAAAACATTATCGCAAGGCAGTAACGAAGCCAGCGGATGATCGTTTCTGACCGCTTCCACCCCGACTCGCGCCTTACCGTTAGCGTCAAAACGCGCCACATAACGCAGCACCAGCCCCATTTCCTGAGCGGCCTCAAAACGCTGCTGCATCTGTTCATTCAGCGCTTCACCGTTTTCGAAAAAGTGATCGATATTCTCTTTTTCACAGCTTTTCGGTACCAGAGACTCCATGCGTACCTGATCGGGCTCGATATCGTAGCCTGCCTCACGCGCCAGAATCACCAGCTTGCGCATTACGTCCTGGCCAGAAAGATCGACGCGCGGATCGGGTTCGGTCAGTCCCTGTTGCCAGGCCTGCTCCACCAGATCGGTAAAGGGAACCGTGCCGTCATACTGCAAAAATAGCCAGGAAAGCGTGCCGGAAAAAATACCGCTGATCGACAGAATGCTGTCGCCGCTTTCACGCAAATCGCGCACGGTATGGTTAACCGGCAGACCCGCGCCGACCGTGGCGTTATACAGCCAGTGACGCCCGGTTTTGGCAAAGGCATCACGTATCTGGCGATAGCGGTCGCTGCTTGACGCGCCGGCAACCTTGTTTGCGCCAATAACGTGAAAACCGTGGCTGGCGAAATCAAGATACTGTTCGGCTAACTGCTCGCTGGCCGTGACGTCCAGCACCACCAGATCGTCAAACGGATGTGCCCGCATCCACAGGAAGAGCGACTCTTCATCCCTTACGACGGCTTCGTCTTCAAAGAAAGCGAGCACGCGGCTGGCGTTCAGCCCGTCATAGCTAAGCAGGCTGCGGCGGCTGTCGACTACCCCCGCCAGCACATATTCAAAACCGGTGCGTGCAGACAAGGTTTCCTGCTCGCGGGCAAACAGCTCCAGCCAGCGGGAACCGATATTGCCTTTGCCAAACAGCACCAGGCCAACCTGCTTTTCCGCACGGAACAGCGACTGGTGCAGTCCACGAATAAGGTGTTCAGTTGGGCCGACGCGCAGCACGGCTACCAGGCTGATGCCCTCTTCCGACTGCCAGATAAACTCGACCGGCTGGTCTTTCAGCTGCTGCCAGAAACGGTGGCTGTGCAGTGGATTACGGCAAACGCCAGCGCCGACCAGCGCCACCAGCGCCATGCCTTCGCGCAGCTGAAGACGGCCGGGAAGCGCGGCGTCCTGCAGCAGCGACAGCGCACCGTTGACGATTTCCGAGGTATAGCAAAGCTGGAGCAGATGGCGGTCAGGATGCGCGCCGATTGCCAGCGGACGAAGCTGAGCACGCTGCAACAACCGATCGATTTCCTTTTGCGCCGCTTTAAAATCGTGCTGCGGCGGCACCTGGAATTCAATCAGGCAGACGTCATCATGGCTGGTAACAATGCGCGCGCCCGTTCCTGAAGCCAGCACGCGCTCGATACGTGTGGAACCCTGCTCCGGCTGATAGCTGCAACGCAGCTGTAAATCAATGTCGCTGCCGGAAACAGGCTGTAGCGTGCGCGTATGCAGCACCGGTGCGGCCAGGCGAGCCAGCTCGCTGGCTTCATCCAGACGCAGCAGCGGTAGCAGACAGGCATCCTTTACCTTGCGCGGATCGGCGCTATAGACGCCAGCCACATCGCTCCAGATAGTCACGCGGGAAACGCCGGCCAGCGCGCCAATCTGCGTTGCCGAATAGTCGCTGCCGTTACGGCCCAGCAGAACGGTTTCGCCTGCCTCATTGCGGCAGATAAAGCCCGTGACTACCAGCCTTTCGCCCGGATGCTGCGCCATCAGCTGTTGCAGCAGCGGCCAGAATTTACCTTCATCCACCTGCGGCTGGGCCGATCTTTCAGCGCGTAAAAATTCGCGTGCGTCCAGCCAGCTTGCCGCCATATCCTGCTGCTGTAACACGGCGGCCATCAGGCGTGCTGACCAGATTTCACCGTGTCCGACGACCTGCGCATAGACGGCTTCGGTCATATTGCCGTCCAGCAGGGCGGCCAGCTTTTCCAGATCGTGGATAAATTCGCTAATCAGCCCATCCGCACTCGACGGCGGCAGCAGGCTGCTAATCAGTTCGCTTTGATAGCGACGCAGCGCCTGCTGCACCTGATGGGCAGCAAGCCGATCGCTCTGGCTCAGCTTCAGCCAGCTAATCAGCTGATTAGTTGTGCTGCCTGCCGCAGAAACGACCATCATGTCGCCAGGACGGCTGTATTCCGCCATGATACCCGCAACCCGCAGATAACATTTGGCGTCGGCAAGGCTGCTACCACCGAATTTATGCAGCTGACGCGCGCCTGCTGCCACTGCTGACTGACTCATGCTTACCTCTCAGCCGCTATCCGGAACGCGTTATCCAGATCGGCAATTAAATCTTCGTGATCTTCAATTCCTGTCGAAATACGCAGCAGCGTTTCCGAAATACCAGCCGCCGCGCGGGCTTCTGCCGACATGCCGGCATGGGTCATGGTCGCCGTGTGGGAAATCAGACTTTCCACGCCGCCCAGCGATTCCGCCAGGGTAAACAGCTCCAGCGCTTTCAGGAAACGGCGCAGCGTTTGCTCATCACCGTCCAGCTCAAAGCTGAGCATGGCACCAAAACCTTTTTGCTGGCGCACTGCAAACTGATGGCCTGCGTTTTCCGGCAAGGAAGGATGATACAGCTTTTTCACCAGCGGCTGCTGCTTCAGGTAGTCTACCAGCGCCAGCGCATTACGCTGTGCCGCCGCCATGCGCGGTGCCAGCGTTCTTAAACCGCGCAGCAGCAGATAGCTATCGAAAGCCGCGCCGGTTACGCCGATATTATTGGCCCACCAGGCCAGCTCTTTGACTCGCTCAGGATCTTTGGCGATGACCGCGCCAGCGACCACATCCGAGTGACCATTAAGATACTTGGTGCAGGAATGAATAACCAGATCGGCACCCAGCGCCAGCGGATTTTGCAGCGCCGGACTCAGGAAGGTGTTATCGACCACGCTAACCGCGCCGACCGCCGCCGCCGCCTTACAAATGGCTTCGATATCCACCACGCGCAGCAGCGGATTACTTGGGCTTTCTACCAGCACCAGCTTCGGTTTTTCGGCCAGCGCCGCATGCAGCGCCGCTTCGTCACCCTGATCGACAAATTTTACGCGATACGCGCCGCGCTTGCTCAGGCTGTCAAACAGACGATAGCTACCGCCGTAACAGTCATGCGGCGCGACCAGCAAATCGCCAGGCTGCAAAAACACCGTACAGACCAGATGAATAGCCGACATACCGGTGTTGGTCATCACCGCGCCAGCACCCCCTTCCAGCTCTGCCAGCGCACGCTGCACTACGTCACGAGTCGGGTTGCCGCGACGAGAATAGTCGTGCGCGCGTGGCTCGTTAAAATCGGTAAAGTTATAGGTGCTGGAAAGATGAATAGGAGGGACAACGCAGCCATACTGTTCGTCATCATTCAAACCGCTGCGTACTGCGATGGTTGCCTGTTTGCGCGTCATGGTGCATAAATTCCTGCAGGAGAATAAAGAAGAGCCAACAGCATAACAGGGAACAGATAGACGTCAATACATCTGGACTTCTAAATGTCTTTGCGTATAGATTGAGCAATCTGCCAATAACCGTTAAGATTACGCTTTTGCACCCACAGAAAGTGGGAGCAATACAGTGTGATGTAAGCGAACTTCGGGCATAATTAGCCGAATTTTGGCATATTTCAATTTTTGATAATGACTAAGGTACCCCATGGCTGAATGGAACGGCGAATATATCAGCCCTTACGCCGAGCACGGTAAAAAGAGCGAACAGGTTAAAAAAATCACGGTATCCATTCCGTTAAAAGTTCTGAAAATCCTGACTGACGAGCGTACCCGTCGCCAGGTTAACAATTTGCGTCACGCTACCAACAGCGAACTGCTGTGCGAAGCGTTCCTGCACGCCTTCACCGGCCAGCCTTTGCCAGATGATGTCGATCTGCGCAAAGAGCGAAGCGATGAGATTCCGGAAGAGGCAAAAGCGATCATGCGCGAAATGGGCGTCGATCCTGACACCTGGGAGTATTAATTCCTTCCGCCGCATGGCTGTGGTTTTCCTCTTTTTACTGATGGGCAGGCCCCGACAAACCTGCCCATCAGAAACATGCTTATTTGTATTATTCTTTCCGGGTTGCCTTCTGATATAAATATTATTCGCCTGGATAATAAATCAGTTAGTGCCAGAAAAATCCTGGAAGATAGCCAACAAATTATATGCTGCGCGAAATATAATCTTCATTGTTGCATCAGTAATGATATTCAAGTAGAGTCTCGTCCGTTTAAAAAATAGAGATATGGAATAACTCATGGAAAGAGTATTTCAAAACGGGCATTATACTTCGCCTGTTTTATTTATTTTACTATTTACTTTGACAGCAACCCATGCAGAAACGGTATTACCCGATATTTCTGGAAAACAACATATCCAGGAAACATCTGTTAGCACGGCAAGCCAGGAGAGATCGCGTAAGAAAATCATTCAGCCTGCGGCCCCGGAGGCCCGCTCAAAACTTCAGGGAACAACAATAAAAAAACTGTATTTCCCTGTAGAAAAAAACTGCTATTTTATTGATAAAGTCACTTTAAAAGTTGACAGCAGCAAACTTAAATTAAACAACATCTATTATTTCACTCAACAAGCACAGGGGAAATGCCTTGGCGTGCAGGGTATCCGACTGCTGGCAAAAACGCTTCAGGATGAAATTATTCGCCTTGGCTATATCACTACCCGCATTAATATTCAGAACCAGGATCTGCACAGCCGGGAGCTAAAGTTTGAGATTACTTCCGGAAAAGTAGGCAATATCATCGTGGATAAGAGCGGCGCTGACCATATTAATTTAGCTACCACCCTCCCTTTAAAACACGGCGATATACTCACCCTGCGCGACCTTGAACAGGGGAGTTTTAATTTACAACGCGTGCCGGGCTCCAGCGTGAAGATTAATCTGGTGCCGGGTAAAGAGAGTGGTGAAAGCGACATTTATATTTATCGCGAACAGGATAAATTCTGGCAGGTTCGGGCATGGGCGAATGATGCTGGCGCTAAGGCGACCGGACGTTACCAGGCAGGCGCGGCGCTCTATCTTAATAATCTTAGCTCGCTGAGTGATACTTTTTATCTTTCTTACGGTCACGATCTTGCCAAAGGACATACCGTACAGGGCAACAGCAATCGGTCAGTTGGCTATACGCTTCCCTGAGGCTACTGGTGGCTGGATTTGTACGCCAGCCAGAGCCGCTATCAGCAGCATGTCCGGGGCAACTGGAGCGACTGGATGCTGAACAATGATAATGCCTGGTACAGTGCCCAGCTCAACCGCGTGCTGTCCCGAACTGTGGGGCAAAAAACCACGGCGGGACTGCAAATCTTTAATAACGGATCGCGCTATTACTTCAACAGTCTGGAGTTAACCAGCATGCGTAAAAAAAGCGCGGGCTGGAAAGCCGTGCTTCAGCAACAGCGCTCTTTTGGCAATAGCGTCGTTATCGGAACGGTAAGTTTTCAAAAGAAAAGGCCCTGGTTTGGTAGCAACAATACGCCTGAACAGCAGCTGAATCTTATCGACCGTGCAGGAAGATTATTTTTATTAGACCTACAGGCCTCGGTAAATTTCAATTTATCCGGGCAGTGGTTTAACTATGCGCCGCATTTTGCTCTACAGCTTACTCCGGACCGTTTGTCTTCACTGGACAGTTTTTCTTTAGGTAACAGATGGACGGTGCGCGGCTTTGATGGTGAATCCAGCCTGCAGGAAAATAAAGGATGGTACTGGCGCAACGATTTTAACTGGATATTTCCCGAAAGGAATTATCGACCCTATATCGGTATAGATATGGGCCAGGTAACGGAAAAAAGCAAACAGAAATATTATGGCGGCAGGACGATAGCAGGCAGCGTGGCAGGTCTACGGGGCGAATACCGACAGGTTAGTTACGATTTGTTCGCTGGCCTTCCTTTGGTAAAACCAGAGGGTTTTCATACTGCCCCATTGACGCTAGGCTTCTCGCTACAATGGCAATATTAAAGGAGGATAAGCTAAAGAAAAAAGATATCACCACCCACTATAAACATCATAAATTAAAGGACTAAAGATGAAACAGCACAAATTTAAAGTACTTTCCCTGGTGATTACCGCAGCGCTTTTCACTCATTCAGCGTTGGCAGATCCGGGCAGCTATACCCATCATAACGGTTTCTCCGTAGTTGATATTAATAAAGCTGACGCAAACGGACTTTCTCACAACATGTGGAAAGAGTTTAACGTAACCAACAACGGTATGGTGCTGAATAACAGTACTGAAAATACCGTTCGCCCCAACGGTAACATTCCTAAAAACAATAATCTTACTGACGCAGCTAAAATAATTTTAAACGAAGTTATTTCTGACCGGGCCAGTACATTAAATGGTTATATCGACGTAGTCGGACAAAAGGCTGATGTGATCATTGCTAACCCGAACGGCATCACCTGTTCTGGCTGTAGCTTTATTAATACCGGGCGCGCTACGCTCACCACCGGCACGCCAACTTTTACCAATGGCGCACTGACGGGTTTTAACGTCGCCAACGGAAACGTTACGGTAAATGGTCAAGGCCTGGCCAATGAGGGCTACACCGATATTCTGGCAAGAAACATTCGTATTCAGGGGAAGATCGCCACGGGCGAGCTGAAGGCTATTGCCGGTGTTTATAGCTACGACAGCGCAAGCAGCGTGGCAACCTCCAGTAAGACCACGTTGTGGAACACGGGCGTTGACGTCAGCGCACTTGGAGGGGTAACGGCAGACGTTATCCGACTGCAAACCACCGACGTCGGTTCCGGAGTAAATAATAGCGGCATTTTGCTGGGCGATAACCTGCAAATCTCGTCTAACGGCGCGTTAACTAATGGTGGAACCATCACCGCTACCGCGGCTGGTCTGCAATCTGCCGGCAATATGACCAACAACGGCGCAATCACCAGCACCAGCCTGCAGGCTTATACCGGTGGCGCACTGATCAATTACGGTGCGATTAGCGTCAAAAACGCCAGCCTGATGGCCAATAACATACTGACTAATAATGGAACCCTGACCGCAGATGAGCAGTTAAGCGCCGTAGCGCTTAACAAAATCAGCAATGAGAAGACCGGTAAGATCAGCACCGGCAAAATGCTGCAGCTAGTCTCCTATAAAGGCGATGTTGAAAATAAAGGCGAAATCGATTCGCAAGGGAATGTCCTTGCTCAAACCGGCTTTAATACTATCGATGACGCTACCGTGATTGTTTCCGATAATGTCCGTGTAATTAACAGCGGCACTCTGAATGCGAAAAATAATGTTTCTTTAGCGGCAACTAAAGAGATTGCGCTGAACTCAGGCGTGTTAACAGCCGGAGGAACCGCCTATCTTACTGCCGCATCGGTGACAAATGCTGCCACTGTCGACAGCAAAGATTTAACTGTCTATGCCAGCTTTGTTAAAAACACGGGCGTTATGCAGGCTACTGACCACCTGAATGTTACCGGGAACAGCGGCATTGAAAATACAGGGACGCTGCAAAGTGGCGAGATGACTCTTAAGAGCGATGGCAAAATCAGCAACGAAAGGTGCTTATGGTTTTGCAACAGAGGCACGCTTACTGCTGACAAAATTATTGTTAATGCCGCCGCTATGAACAAAGTTAACGAGCTGGGTGGGAACATCTACACGCCAACTTTTGAGATGAATGTACCGGCCAGCAGCACTGAAGCCCAGAAGTCTGTTACAGATAACGAATAATGAGACGGTGATGTCTTAATACAAAGAGCTGGCGAACGTCGGCTCTTTTTTTTGAGCGCGCTCCGGCTTTTGTCTGTTGGTAAGCAATCAGATAAAAAACAAAGAGGTTACGCTTTCCGGATGGCGGAAAAATAAAAGGAAGGATAAACGGGTCAGAGGCATAAAACAAAGCCCCGCCGAAGCGGGGCTTGTCTGCCCTTTCAACCTGGCCGAAGCCAGGTTTGCGGCATCCGAAACGATAAACGTTTCGTGCAGGCGACTTATTTGCTGCCTGGGATGCTGAAACGCTTGTTGAAGCGGTCAACACGACCACCGCTTGCAACATCACGCTGCTTACCGGTGTAGAACGGGTGGCATTTGCCGCACACGTCCAGGTTCAGGTCGTGACCCACGGTTGAGCGGGTTTTGATTTCGTTACCGCAAGAACATTTAGCAGTAACTTCAGCGTAATTTGGGTGAATACCTTTTTTCATGGGAAAACCTCAGTTAAGGCCGTGTCGCTCTCCCGCGCCAGGATTAGCCTGCGCCGGCACCACACGAAGATTAATAGTTCAGGTGTTTTGATACCAAAATGCCGTATCAACGGCGGCGAACTATACAGAAAATAACCGCTCGCTGCAATCGAATCCGCACATTCAGGAAGACACAGTGTACACTATCCCGCTCACAATTTCATCCGGATAAACTCATGCCCGTTGTTCAGGTCGCTTTACCCGTTCCGCTTGCCCGCAACTTTGACTATTTGCTGCCCGCGCATCTCACTGTGGTAGCAGGCGCGCGCGTCAGCGTGCCTTTTGGCAAGCGTAAGGCAATTGGCGTGGTGACCGGTATTACCGATACCAGCGACTTTCCTGTTGAGCAGCTGAAAGCCGTACATGAGGTACTGGACAACGAATCAATTTATCCGCCCTCGCTGTGGCGTATCCTGCTGTGGGCCGCCGACTATTATCATTACCCGTTAGGCGAAGTGCTGTTTCATGCCATGCCCGTACTGCTGCGCCAGGGTAAACCCGCGCAGGAGGCGCCGCTCTGGCAATGGTTTATTACCGAAGCGGGACGTGAAGCGGCCCCGGAAAGCCTGAAGCGCGCGCCAAAACAGCAGCAGGCGCTGGCTGCGCTACGCCAGCGCAATCTTTATCGGCACGAAATTGGCCAGCACGATATTACCGACGCCACGTTACAGGCTCTGCGCGCCAAAGGCCTGTGCGATCTACAGACGCAGCAGCGTGCGCCGCAGGACTGGCGCACGGATTATGCCGTCAAAGGCGAGCGGCTAAAGCTGAATACCGAGCAGGCAACGGCGGTGGGCGCTATTCGTGCCGAAGATGACCATTTCGCGGCCTGGCTGCTGGCGGGCATCACCGGCTCCGGCAAAACCGAGGTTTACCTCAGCGTGCTGGAAAACGTGCTTGCCAGCGGCAAGCAGGCGCTGGTGCTGGTACCGGAAATCGGCTTAACCCCGCAAACTATCGCCCGTTTTCGCGAGCGTTTTAACGCGCCCGTCGACGTTTTACACTCTGCGCTAAACGACAGCGAGCGTCTGGCAGTCTGGCTGCGAGCGCGTCAGGGTGAAACGGCCATCATTATCGGCACACGTTCCGCCCTGTTTACCCCCTTTGCCGATCTGGGCGTTATCATCATTGATGAAGAGCACGACAGCTCCTATAAACAGCACGAAGGCTGGCGTTATCAGGCGCGTGATTTAGCCGTTTTCCGCGCGCGCCAGGAAGATATTCCGATTGTTATGGGAACCGCCACGCCAGCGCTGGAAACGCTGCACAATGTGCAGATGGGCAAATATCGTCAGCTCAACCTGAACAAGCGGGCCGGTAACGCCCGCCAGGCTACGCAGCAGCTGATCGATCTGAAAGGCGTTAAGCTTCAGGGCGGCCTTTCGCCGATGCTGATAAAAAAAATCAGTGAACATCTGAAAGCGGACAATCAGGTGCTGCTGTTTCTGAATCGCCGTGGCTTTTCGCCAGCGATGCTCTGCCATGAATGCGGCTGGATTGCCGAATGCCAGCGCTGCGACCGCTACTACACGCTGCATCAGCATCATCGCCAGCTGCGCTGCCATCACTGCGACAGCCAGCGCCCTGTGCCTTATCAGTGTCCCCAATGCGGTTCCACGCATCTGGTGCCGGTTGGCCTGGGCACGGAGCAGCTGGAGCAAAATCTGGGCGAGCTGTTTCCCAACGTGCCGCTTTCCAGAATCGATCGCGATACCACCAGCCGTAAAGGCGCGCTTGAGCAGCATCTGGCTGACGTGCATCGCGGCGGTGCAAGAATTCTGGTGGGAACGCAAATGCTGGCCAAAGGCCACCACTTTCCCGACGTTACGCTGGTTTCACTGCTGGACGTGGATGGTGCGCTGTTTTCCGCTGATTTCCGCTCCGCCGAACGTTTCGCCCAGCTGTATACCCAGGTTGCCGGACGCGCTGGTCGTGCCGGAAAACAGGGGGAAGTCATGCTGCAAACGCATCATCCTGAACATCCGCTACTGCAAACACTGCTGCATCAGGGCTACGACGCTTTTGCTCAGCAGGCATTGAGCGAGCGTAAAACCGTGTTTCTCCCGCCCTTCACCAGCCATGCGCTGTTCCGCTCCGAAGACCATGACAACCAGCAGTCGGCGCTCTTTTTGCAGCAGCTGCGCAATCTGCTGGAAGCCAGCCCGCTCAGGGACGAAGCCTTCTGGGTAATGGGACCTGTTCCGGCGCTGCAGCCAAAACGCGGTGGACGCTATCGCTGGCAGTTACTGTTACAGCATCCTTCGCGGGCGCTGTTACAGAGGCTGATTAAGGCCACGCTGCCGCTGATCGGCACGCTTCCGCAGTCACGCAAAGTCAAATGGACGCTGGATGTCGATCCCAGCGAAGGCTAAATAATTTTGCTTTTTTCGCTTTCATGTTGCGAGATGGATCGAAAAAAGTCGCACAAGTCACAATTTTTATGCAAATTAAGTAACGCCTTTGATTAGTATTGGTTAATTATGCGGTACTGGTCGGCCATAACGCTGACAGAATTCCCTTTATTCCGGCGAGATCCGGACACTCAGCAGAGCGGGACGAGGAGAACAGCGTTGGAGCAAAAGCCTGAAGCCATGGGCGCGACCATGAAAGACGTGGCGGAAAAAGCGGGCGTGTCGACGGCGACGGTTTCCCGCGCCCTGGCGAATCCGGAAAAGGTTTCTGTCGCCACGCGTCAAAAAGTTGAAGCGGCCGTGGTTGCCGTTGGCTACTCTCCTCACGTCATCACCCGCAACGCTAAACGTAGCGAATCCCGTACGATCCTGGTGATCGTACCGGACATCTGCGATCCTTTTTTCAGTGAAATTATTCGTGGCGTCGAGCACGTTGCGGCCGAAAACGATTATCTGGTGCTGATTGGCGACTGCGCGCACCAGAATCGTCAGGAAAACGCTTTTCTTAACCTGGTCATGACTCGCCAGATCGACGGCATGGTACTGCTGGGTTCGCAGGTGCCTTTTGACACCGGGCTGGAAGAACAACGCAACCTGCCGCCGATGGTGATGGCAAATGAGTTCGCGCCCGAGCTGGAGCTGCCAACCGTACACATCGACAACCTGACGGCGGCCTTTGAGGCGGTAAGCCATCTGCTGAAGCTGGGTCACAGCCGCATTGCCTGTATTGCAGGCCCGCAGGATATGCCGCTGTGCCAGTACCGCTTACAGGGTTACATTCAGGCGCTGCGGCGCAACGGCATTGCGCTGGATCCGCGCTATATTGTGCGCGGCGACTTTACTTTTGATGCAGGCAGTCAGGCTTTAAAACAGCTGATGGCGCTGCCCGAACCGCCGGAAGCCCTGTTCTGCCACAGCGATATCATGGCGCTGGGCGCGATGGCCCAGGCCAAAATCATGGGCATGAATATCCCGAAAGACCTTTCTTTAATCGGCTTTGATGATATTGAACTGTCGCGCTATAGCGATCCTCAGCTGACCACCATTGCTCAGCCGAGATTCAATATTGGTCGGGAAGCGATGAATTTACTGCTGGAGCAGCTTCAGGGCCGCACGGTCAACGGCGGTTCGCGGCTGCTGGACTTTGAGATCAAGATCCGCGGCAGCACTGCGCCATCGCTGCATGAACGTATCTGAATCCTGAAACCCTCGGCCAGGACAAGAAAGTGGAGATTCAGCAGATTCTTAATAGTATCCCTGCTGGTCAAACTTCCGGCCCTTGAGTAACATGGCGGGCTGACAGCCGGGCACGAGCGCGCAGGCCCGACCTCATCTTTCATTGATTATTAGCGGAACGATAGTGGCACAAAAAGATTACGTAGGCCGCGGGCGTTCGACAGGGACGCGTCGCAAAAAGAGCAACGGCCGCAGCAAGAAACGTGGCGGCGGCTCGGGTGTATCAAAGATAATGGTAGGTCTTGCCGTTGCGGTACTGGTGACGTTTGTCGGTGGGCTATGGTTTATTGCCCATCATAAAAAAGAGGAAGAAACGCCCGTTATTCCGGATCATAAAGCAGCCGGTAACGGCCTGCCGCCAAAGCCTGAAGAGCGCTGGCGTTATATTAAAGAGCTGGAAAACCGCCAGATCACCGTTCCCACGCCTGTCGAACCTTCCGCAGGCGGCGAAGTGCATTCCCCCACCCAGCTGACTGATGAACAGCGCCAGCTACTGGAGCAGATGCAGGCCGATATGCGCCAGCAGCCTACGCAGCTGAACGAGGTGCCGTGGAACGAGCAAACGCCTGCACAGCGTCAGCAAACGCTTCAGCGCCAGCAGCAGCAAACGCAGCTACAGCAGCAGTCGCGCCAGGCTCAGTCGCAGTATCAGCAGCCGCAAATCCAGACGCAGCCCGTGCAGCAACAGCAGGTACAACGCCAGCAGCAGATACAGCAACAGCAGGTGCAACGTCAGCAGCAGATGCAGCAACAGCAGGCGCAACGCCAGCAGCAGATGCAGCAACAGCAGGTACAACGTCAGCAGCAGGTGCAGCAGCAGCATATGTTGCCACAGCATACCCAGCAGCCGACCGTCGCGCACCAGCAGCCAAAAGCCGAGAAACCGGTAGAAAAAGAGAAGTCACAGCGCTGGATGGTGCAGTGTGGCTCGTTCAAAGGTACCGACCAGGCCGAGTCCGTGCGCGCCTCGCTGGCGTTTGAAGGCTTTGAAAGCAAAATCACCACCGGCGGCGGCTGGAACCGCGTTATCGTTGGTCCGTACAACAACCGGGCCAGCGCCGACAGCACGCTGAAGCGTCTGCGCGGCAACGGCCATTCAAATTGTATTCCTGTCTCCCTCGGGGGTTGAAACCTTTCAGTTTCCCCCCATATCTGAATGCATCATTGCCCCGCAGCGCGCCTGCGGGGAGATCTTTCGACTGCAACAAGGGGTCTGCCCGTGACAACAATTGTAAGTGTACGACGCAACGGCCAGGTAGTAATTGGCGGTGATGGCCAGGCTACTCTCGGCAACACCGTAATGAAAGGCAACGTCAAAAAAGTGCGTCGTCTTTATAATGACAAAGTCATTGCCGGTTTTGCCGGTGGAACCGCAGATGCCTTTACGCTGTTTGAGCTGTTTGAACGCAAGCTGGAGATGCACCAGGGTCATCTGGTGAAAGCGGCCGTTGAACTGGCAAAAGACTGGCGTACCGATCGCATGCTGCGCAAGCTGGAAGCGCTGTTAGCCGTGGCTGACGAAAACGCCTCGCTAATTATTACCGGTAACGGCGACGTTATTCAGCCGGAAAATGACCTGATCGCTATTGGTTCTGGCGGCCCTTACGCGCAGGCAGCCGCCCGTGCGCTGCTGGAAAACACCGAGATTGGTGCGCGCGACATCGTAGAAAAAGCGCTGGGTATTGCAGGCGATATCTGCATCTATACCAACCACAATCTCACCATCGAAGAATTATCGTCTAAAGCGTAAGGACCCTGATTATGTCTGAAATGACCCCGCGCGAAATCGTCAGCGAACTGGACAGATTTATTATTGGCCAGGATGGCGCCAAGCGCGCTGTTGCCATTGCCCTGCGTAACCGCTGGCGCCGTATGCAGCTTGACGAAGAGCTGCGTCACGAAGTTACGCCAAAAAACATTCTGATGATCGGCCCAACCGGCGTCGGTAAAACAGAAATTGCCCGTCGCCTGGCGAAACTGGCCAACGCGCCTTTTATCAAGGTTGAAGCGACCAAGTTCACCGAAGTGGGCTATGTAGGTAAAGAAGTCGATTCAATTATTCGCGATCTGACCGATTCCGCCATCAAGATGGTGCGTTCACAGGCAATCGAAAAGAATCGCTACCGCGCCGAAGAGATGGCGGAAGAGCGCATCCTTGACGTCCTGATCCCACCAGCCAAAAACAACTGGGGACAGGCGGAAGCGCCAGCCGAGCCGTCTGCGGCACGCCAGTCTTTCCGCAAAAAACTGCGTGAAGGCCAGCTGGACGACAAAGAGATTGAAATCGACCTGGCCGCTTCGTCAATGGGCGTCGAGATCATGGCGCCTCCGGGCATGGAAGAGATGACCAGCCAGCTGCAGTCGATGTTCCAGAACATCGGCGGACAGAAGCAAAAACCGCGCAAGCTGCCAATCAAAGAAGCGATGAAGCTGCTGGTGGAAGAAGAAGCCGCCAAGCTGGTTAATCCGGAAGAGCTGAAGCAGGAAGCGATCGATGCGGTTGAGCAGCACGGCATCGTCTTTATCGATGAGATTGATAAAGTCTGTAAGCGCGGCGAAAGCTCCGGCCCGGACGTTTCCCGCGAAGGCGTACAGCGCGACCTGCTGCCGCTGGTGGAAGGCTGCACCGTTTCGACCAAGCACGGGATGGTTAAAACTGACCATATCCTGTTTATCGCTTCCGGCGCGTTCCAGGTTGCCAGCCCGTCAGATCTGATCCCGGAACTGCAGGGACGTCTGCCTATCCGCGTTGAGCTGCAAGCGCTGACCACGCACGATTTCGAGCGCATTCTGACCGAACCAAGCGCTTCCGTTACCGTCCAGTATAAAGCCCTGATGAAAACCGAAGGCGTGGACATTAACTTTACGGAAGATGGCATCAGCCGCATCGCCGCTGCCGCCTGGCAGGTTAACGAAACGGCTGAAAACATCGGCGCGCGCCGCCTGCATACCGTGCTGGAGCGTCTGATGGAAGATATCTCCTATGACGCCAGCGATCTTAACGGCGAATCGATTACTATCGATGCCGATTACGTTGGTAAGCATCTGGACGAGCTGGTAGCAGATGAAGATCTCAGCCGCTTCATTCTGTAATTCTTAGCACGGCGCTTAAACAAAACGCTGAAAACCCCAATTCGTGTTGGGGTTTTCTTTTTTCTACCCCGCTATTTTCCGCTTTTACTGACGCCATTCCGCGACATAAATCCTCCTGTCCTTAACATCCTTGATATGGATTAACTCTTGTGCAACCCGTGCCCGGTAAACTGGCCGCTCTCTGCCGTTTTCCTCTTGTTTAAGCAAAGGCTGTAGCCTGATGACCGACAACCTCTCTGTACTACCGGCATTTTCTTCCTTGCGCGCCTGGCTGGAAAGCCTGCGCCTGCGCACGCTTCCGCTGGCCTGCTCATCGGTGATAACCGGTTCAGCGCTGGCCTGGTGGCAGGGCCATTTCGATCTGATGATTGCGCTGCTGGCGCTGTTGACCACGGCGCTGCTGCAAATTCTCTCTAACCTGGCCAACGATTACGGTGATGCGGTCAAAGGCAGCGATACGCCTGCCCGCATAGGGCCTTTACGCGGTATGCAGAAAGGCTTGATTGACAAAGGACAGATGCGTTTTGCACTGGGTATTACCGTAGCGCTGACGCTGGTGGCGGGCGTGGCGCTGGTAGTGCGTTCGTGCGACAGCGTCAGCGATATGCTGGGTTTTCTGGCGCTTGGCGCGCTGGCTATCGTGGCCGCTATTGCCTATACGGTGGGCAAGAAACCCTACGGTTATCTGGGCCTGGGCGATCTTTCCGTGCTGCTCTTTTTTGGCTGGCTGGGCGTGCTGGGCAGCTGTTACCTGCAGACGCACAGCCTGCATATGCTGTTTTTCCTGCCGGCAACTGGCTGCGGCTTGCTGGCTGTTGCGGTCCTGAACGTTAACAACATGCGCGATATCGACAGCGACCGGCAAAACGGCAAGTTTACGGTGGCGGTACGGCTTGGCGCACATAACGCCCGTTACTACCACGCAATGCTGCTCGCCAGCGCGCTACTGTGCTTTGCGCTTTTTGCCCGGCTGGCCTTGCTGAGCGCAACGGGCTGGCTGTTTATGCTTGGCGTTCCCCTGCTGTTTGGTCAGGCCCGCTTTGCCATCAGGCATCTTTCCGCCGTGGCGATGCGGCCAATGCTGGAAAAAACGGTCAAGGCGGCGCTGCTGATAAACCTGCTTTTCGCGGTTGGTCTGATCGTGGGTTAATCATGATGTGCTTGACCCACCGCAACTTTTAGCAACTGATGATTTTGCCAACAACCGCCAGAAAGCGATATACTCAACATCCCTGTGGCAAACAGATGAACCCTTATGAAATACGATACTTCCGAACTCTGCGACATCTATCATGAAGATGTAAACGTGGTTGAACCGCTCTTCTCAAACTTTGGTGGCCGTACCTCGTTTGGCGGACAGATCACCACGGTGAAATGTTTCGAAGATAATGGGCTTCTGTATGATCTGCTGGAAGAAAACGGACGCGGACGCGTGCTGCTGGTAGACGGCGGCGGTTCCGTACGGCGTGCGCTGGTTGATGCGGCCCTGGCCAGAATCGCCTTACAAAACGAGTGGGAAGGCCTGGTGGTCTACGGCTCCGTGCGTCAGGTGGACGATCTGGAGGAGCTGGATATCGGCATTCAGGCTATTGCGGCGATTCCGGTTGGTGCTGCTGGTGAAGGCACGGGCGAAAGCGATGTGCGCGTCAATTTTGGCGGCGTTACCTTCTTCTCGGGCGACCATCTCTACGCCGATAACACAGGCATCATCCTTTCTGAAGATCCGCTGGATATCGAATAGCAAAAACGGGTGCTGGTAGGCACCCGTCTCTTTTACCGCCTGCTGTCAATCTGACTCAGACTTCTTCCATTTTTCCCAACAGCGCACGCAGACGCTCCTGCCAGACATGCTGCTCCTCTTTCAGGTGCTGGTTTTCACGCACCAGTGATTCGCTGTTGCCCGCAGCCTGTTGCACCTGATTATTCAGGTTAGCGTTCTGCTCTTTCAGCTCTTCGATTTCCATCTGCAGCAGGGTGATAGTATCAATCGCCTGCTGTACTTTAGATTCCAGTTTCTCAAACACTTCAAATGACATCGTAAATGACCTCTCCTAATCGCAAGGCGTTGATGTTGCTGACGCAGCGACTGCTGCGGAAAACAACGATGCTCCGATTGTAAGTAGAGCAGCTCGTCAAGTCCAGCAACGAACCCGCTACGGCATCACAAGAACCGTTTTTCAGTCTCGGCCTGGTGTTTTTAACATTCCTGGCCGGAAAATGTGAGCCTGTTGTTAATAAATGGCGATAAGAATAAGCAATCGGAAGGCGAAGCCGGGAAATAAAACGGCAAAAAAGACGCGAAAACGCTCATTTTTTTGAAGCAGCACACAACTTTTGATTTCGCTATTTCTCGTTTATGCTCGTTAACGATAAATTCACAACAACCCCACATAAGATTGGGGCGACTCAGGGAATGAGAAAAAAAACGCTCTACACCATTTAACCTCGCCTTCAGGAAACAACATCATGAGCCAATCAACAAGCAGCCTTAAAGGGCAATGCATCGCCGAATTTCTTGGTGTCGGCACGATTATTTTCTTCGGTGCCGGCTGTGTGGCGGCGGCGAAGCTGGCAGGTGCGGTGCTGGGCCTGTGGGAAATCAGTATCATCTGGGGGATCGCTGTCGCCATGGCGGTCTACCTGAGCGCGGCCGTTTCCGGCGCGCATCTGAATCCGGCAGTTACCCTGGCGCTTTGCCTGTTCGCGAATTTTGAAGGCCGCAAGGTCGTGCCCTATATTCTGGCGCAGATTGCCGGGGCGTTCTGTTCTGCCGCGCTGGTTTATGCGCTCTATTACAATCTGTTCCTCGACTACGAGCAAGCGCATCATATGGTGCGTGGTAGCGTAGACAGCCTGGAGCTGGCGGGCATCTTCTCTACCTACCCTAACCCGCACATCAGCGTCGGCCAGGCGTTTCTGGTTGAAGCCGTTATCACCGCCGTGATGATGGGCCTGATTATGGCGCTGACCGATGACGGTAACGGCCTGCCGCGTGGACCAATGGCTCCGCTGCTGATCGGCTTACTGATCGCGATTATCGGCGGCGCAATGGGCCCGCTGACCGGCTTCGCCCTGAACCCTGCCCGTGATTTCGGACCCAAGCTGTTTGCGTGGCTGGCCGGATGGGGTAACGTCGCCTTTACTGGCGGCCGCGATATTCCTTATTTCCTCGTGCCAATCTTTGGCCCGATTGTTGGCGCCAGCTTTGGTGCATTCGGCTACCGCTCTCTGATCGCCCGTAACCTGCCTGGTGCAGTTGCGGTAAAGAAGGTGGAAAAGACGATAGCGCGTGCTGAGCAGCGTAAAGCGTAAGTGCTAACCCTTTACACATCAGGAAGGATTTATGACTACAGATAAAAAATATATTGTCGCGCTGGATCAGGGCACAACCAGTTCCCGTGCCGTCATTCTGGATCACGACTCCAACATCGTTGCGGTTTCTCAGCGCGAATTCCAGCAAATCTATCCTAAGGCTGGCTGGGTAGAACATGACCCCATGGATATCTGGGCATCGCAAAGCTCTACGCTGGTAGAAGTGCTGGCGCACGCCGATATTCGCTCGGATGAGATTGCCGCTATCGGTATTACCAACCAGCGTGAAACCGCCATCGTCTGGGATAAAGAGACCGGTAAACCTATCTACAACGCCATCGTCTGGCAGGATCCGCGTACCGCCGACTACTGTGCAAAACTGAAAAAAGAAGGGCTGGAAGAGTATATCCAGCACACTACTGGCCTGGTGATTAACCCCTACTTCTCCGGTACCAAGGTGAAATGGATCCTCGACCACGTTGACGGCGCGCGCGACCGTGCAAAACGCGGCGAGCTGCTGTTTGGTACAGTTGACTCCTGGCTGGTATGGAAAATGACGCAGGGACGGGTGCATATCACCGATTACACCAACGCCTCGCGTACCATGATGTTCAACATTCACAAGCTGGAATGGGATCAGCGCATGCTGGATATCCTGGATATCCCGCGCGAAATGCTGCCGGAAGTGAAATCTTCCTCTGAAATTTACGGCCAGACCAACATCGGCGGTAAGGGCGGTACCCGTATTCCTATCGCCGGTATTGCCGGTGACCAGCAGGCTGCGCTGTATGGCCAGCTGTGCGTGCAGCCCGGCATGGCGAAAAACACCTACGGCACCGGCTGCTTTATGCTGATGAACACGGGAACAGAAGCGGTTACTTCAACCAACGGTTTGCTGACCACCATCGCCTGCGGCCCGCGTGGCGAAGTAAACTATGCGCTGGAAGGCGCGGTGTTTATCGGCGGTGCTTCTATTCAGTGGCTGCGCGATGAGATGAAGCTGATTGGCGATGCTACCGACTCCGAATACTTCGCGACCAAGGTAAAAGACAGCAACGGCGTTTACATGGTGCCAGCCTTTACCGGTCTGGGCGCGCCTTACTGGGACCCGTATGCACGCGGCGCCATTTTTGGCCTGACGCGCGGTGCCAACGCCAACCACATTATTCGCGCTACGCTGGAATCTATCGCTTTCCAGACGCGTGACGTGCTGGAAGCAATGCAAATCGACGCCAATACCCGTCTGCAATCTCTGCGGGTTGACGGCGGCGCGGTGGCCAACAACTTCCTGATGCAGTTCCAGTCTGACATTCTGGGCGCGCGCGTAGAGCGACCGGAAGTGCTGGAAGTGACCGCACTGGGTTCCGCCTATCTGGCTGGCCTGGCCGTGGGCTTCTGGAAAGATCTGGATGAAGTTCGTGCCAAAGCGGTTATTGAACGCGAATTCCGTCCGGGCATCGAAACCTCCGAGCGTAACTACCGTTATGCAGGCTGGAAGAAAGCCGTTGCCCGCGCCCAGGCATGGGAAGATCACGAAGAGTAATCCCCTCGCCCGCGATCGCCTCGATCGCGGGCACTTTTTCTGCCCGCCATGATAGACTTTTCGCCTCATCACTTTCCCGAGGCCCATTATGAAACGAGAACTCGCCATTGAATTTTCACGCGTAACGGAAGCGGCGGCGCTGGCTGGCTATAAGTGGCTGGGACGCGGCGACAAAAACGCGGCTGACGGCGCAGCCGTCCACGCTATGCGCATCATGCTGAACAAAGTGAATATCGACGGGCAAATTGTCATTGGCGAGGGAGAGATTGATGAAGCTCCCATGCTTTATATCGGTGAAAAGGTTGGCAGCGGCCAGGGCGACGCGGTGGATATCGCCGTCGACCCGATTGAAGGCACCCGCATGACCGCGATGGGCCAGGCCAACGCGCTGGCCGTGCTGGCCGTTGGCGATAAAGGTACATTTCTGAACGCGCCCGATATGTATATGGAAAAGCTGGTGGTTGGGCCGGGCGCAAAAGGCGTTATCGATCTGGCGCTGCCGCTGGCGGAAAACCTGCAGAGAGTGGCAAAGGCGCTGCAAAAACCGCTGTCGGAACTTACCGTTACCATTCTGGCCAAGCCGCGCCATGATGGCGTCATTGCCGAACTTCAGCAGCTGGGCGTGCGCATCTTTGCTTTTCCAGACGGGGACGTGGCGGCTTCTATCCTGACCTGTATGCCAGACAGTGAAGTAGACGTGCTCTATGGTATCGGCGGCGCGCCTGAAGGCGTGGTTTCCGCAGCGGTGATCCGCGCGCTGGATGGCGACAT
This sequence comes from Erwinia sp. BNK-24-b, assembly GCF_047456155.1. NCBI lineage: Bacteria > Pseudomonadati > Pseudomonadota > Gammaproteobacteria > Enterobacterales > Erwiniaceae > Erwinia > Erwinia sp. BNK-24-b. The sequence continues at coordinate 4,785,349 of NZ_CP179901.1, read as the reverse complement.
GCATGGACGACTGCTGGCACGTCACGTAGTCAAAGGCGATACGCCAGACAACCGTGCGCTGGGCGAACAGGAGCTGAAGCGCTGTGCGGAAATGGGTATTGAAGCGGGCAAGGTGTTACGGCTTGATGAGATGGCGCGCAACGATAACGTCATTTTCTCCGCTACCGGCATTACCAGCGGCGATCTGCTGAAAGGCATTACGCGTCAGGGCAACGTTGCCACTACCGAAACGCTGCTGGTGCGCGGCAAGTCACGCACCATTCGCCGCATTCAATCTATTCACTATCTGGATCGCAAGGATGAGAGCCTGCATCCCTATATCCTGTAACATGCGAACGGGCTGTTTGGCCCGTTTACATGACTGAACAACGTAAAGCACGACCGGCATACGCATCCATGCCGGTCGGCTGCTTCTGACTATATCGCCTGAAGCTCAGGTCTTTTCGACAGCGGCAGCCAGCAAAGCAGGATCAGCAGCGCCATCGCGAACATCAGCATCCCCAGGCTAAACTGCCCGGTCTGCGGCAACAGCGCCGATAGCCAGGCCGCAAGGCCCGATCCCAGATTCTGCAAGCCGCCCAGCAGCGCGCCTGCGGTACCGGCCATGTAGGGCCACGGCTCCATCGCGCCCGTGGTCGCCAGCGGAAACAGCATGCCCGCGCCAAAGAAAAACAGCGCGGCAGGCACAACCAGCGTCCAGATGGTCATCACCCCGAACCAGGCCGGGATCCACATCAGCGCCCCGGCCAGCAGGCAGCTGTTGACCGACCACCACATCAGCTGCTGGAAAGGTTTATTGTCGCGACCGGCAAACCATGCGCCAAAAAACGCCGCTGGCACAGGCAGAATAAACAGCAGGCTGACCGTAATGCTGTTCAGCCCCAGTACGCCGCCCATCAGTACGCCACAGCTGGCCTCAAAAACGGCGATGCCGCCGAGCGCGCCCATCAGCATAATCAAATAGCGTACGAAGGTGCCGTCAGCCAGCAGCGGACGATAGCGCGAAAAAAATGCGCGCTTTTCCAGCGGTGCGGGACGCGTTTCCGGCAGCCAGCGCATCATGGCTACGCCCACGGACAGGCAGAGCAGCAGCAGAAAAATAAAGCAGGCGTGCCAGCCCAGCAGGTGGGTCAATACCGCACCCAGCACCGGCGCAATCAGCGGACTAACCAGAATACCCATATTCAGCAGGCTGTTAGCCTGACGCAGTTCGCCCCCGGCATAAAGGTCGCGCGGCATAGTACGCGCCATTACACCCGCCACGCCGGTTCCTAATCCCTGAATGGCGCTGCCCAGTACCAGCAGATCAAAAGTCGGTGCGCCAAGCGCTACCAGCGAACCCACCATAAAAATAGCGAGTCCACCCAGGATCACCGGACGGCGGCCAATATTATCGGACAGCGGACCGTACAACAGCTGCGAGCCGCCATAGGTCATCAGATAAGCCGCCATCACGCGCTGCACCACGCCATCACGCACGCCAAAATCCTGGGCGATAGTTGCCATAGCGGGAACATAAATGGTCTGCGCCATCTGCCCGACGGCCACCAGCGCGATCAGCATCACCAACAGATGCCCGTTTGCTATTTTTTTCATTTTTCCAGCACGGTTAACGGCCAATCCGCTATCAGAAAGCGCGATTCGCCAGAAGGGGGAGTGAATGGCGAGGAAAATATCAGGAATAGATGACAAAGCGAGAGGGCAAGCAAAAATCGCCAGCGGCTGAGTGTCAGTAAAAGCGTTCAGGCGCGTAAAGCAAGCTGTACGTATAGCGTTGATTTGTCGATATGAGCTTTGTCGACGGCCGAAACTGGAAAAAAGGCGTTTCTGTAGCGAAGATAAGAAGAGATTTGCCTGACGTGACGCAAAGCTTATCAGCACGTTGGGATGCTCACCCGCATGACCAAAGGAGTAAAAGATGGCCGAATGGGTCAACGCCACCGTAAAAGAGGTGCATGACTGGACAGAGAGCCTGTTCAGCATCACCGTCAACGCGCCTGTCGATCCTTTTATCGCCGGACAGTTTGCCAAGCTGGCGCTGGAAGTTGACGGTGAACGCGTACAGCGCGCCTATTCCTATGTAAACGCACCGGGCAACAAAGATCTGGAGTTTTATCTGGTGACGGTGCCGGAAGGGAAACTCAGCCCGCGCCTGCACGCGCTACAGCCCGGCCAGACATTGATGATCACCAAAGAGGCTGCGGGTTTCTTTGTTATTGATGAAGTACCCGACTGCAAAACGCTGTGGATGCTGGCAACCGGCACCGCAATCGGTCCCTATCTGTCGATTTTGCAGGAAGGTAAAGGGCTGGAGCGCTTTGAAAACATTGTGCTGGTGCATGCCGTTCGCTACGCGCGGGACCTGAGCTACCTGCCGTTGATGCAGGCGCTGGAGCAGCGCTATAGCGGCCAGCTACGTATTCAAACCGTGGTCAGCCGCGAAGAAATCCCTGCCGCGCTAACGGGCCGGGTACCCGCACTGATCGACAGTGGCGAACTGGAAGCAGCCGTTGGCCTGCCGATAACGGCACAGGAAAGCCACGTCATGCTGTGCGGTAATCCGCAAATGGTCAGAGACACCCAGCAGTTGCTGAAAGAGACGCGCGAAATGCGTAAGCATCTGAAGCGTAAACCGGGCCATATCACCAGCGAGCATTACTGGTAATCCGGCGTCCGGCGGCCAAAATAGTTGACCTGCAGCGTGGTTTTGCCGAAGCGGTTTTCACCTTTGCTTCCGCTGAATACGCCCAGTTCCAGCATCATCGTGACGAGGATCAGCGTGGGCGTAAAGCGGCCCAGCGCCCACTGCCAGCCGGGAGAAAGCGATTCCCAGTTTCCCGCCATCAGCATCCATGCGACGATCAGCAAAAGTCCCCAACAGGCGGACTTATTGCGGTCGTGCAGGCGCTTGACCACCACGGCGCTGGATGGCCAGAGCAGGCTAACCACGCAAAAGGCCGCCGTCTGGGTGCTTATCCAGCCGCGTGCGGCCAGCGAGAAAAGCACGGTCAGCAACAGCAGCCAGAGCGTTAACCAGATCCACAGATCGCGCCGTCCCAGCCTGCCTCGCCAGGAAAAACACCACGCTTGTAAGGTCATTTTTTCTTCCTCAGAACAGCGTCAGGCTTTGACTTTGCCGGTCATTGTCCGTTCTAATCTTGAGTTAAATGCACTGGTTAGAGCTACAGATAATGAATAAAGCGATGTTCACAGGTTTTACGTTACTGGTCTGGTTGATGACGCTGCCCGTCCGGGCCGACGCCGATCCGCAGGAGCGTGCTGAACATATGCCTGTGGCACCCTATCTTCTGGCCGGCGCGCCGACCTTTGATATGACTATCGGCCAGTTTCGCGAAAAGTATAATGCTATTAATCCTGGATTACAGATTGCTGAATATCGCGCGACCGACAGCCGGGGCGACAAGAGTAATTTGACGCGTGCCGCCAGCAAGATCAATGAAAATCTCTACTCTTCTACCGCGCTGGAACAGGGAACCGGTAAGATCAAAACGTTACAGATTACGTTACTGCCGGTGCCGGGCCCGGATGAAAAAGCATCGCGCGACAAGGCGGTGGCTTATATGGTCGCGCTGGCCAGATTTTTTGAGCCAACGCTGACCCAGCAACAGAGCCAGAAGCGGCTGGACGAGGTCCTGGCAAAAGGGAAAGGTTCCCGTTATTACGCCCAGGCAGAAGGCGCGCTTCGCTACGTGGTTGCCGACAACGGCGATAAGGGACTGACCTTCGCTATTGAGCCCGTGAAGCTGGCGATGGGCGCTAATTGACCGCCTGAAAGATGACGAAAAGCAAAGCCTTCCGGGGTTTTGATCTCTATACTGTCTGGCAGACAACCGCTGCTCAGGCAGGGTAATTTAACCGTATCGCGCTAAGCGTGGAGGATAGAATGCGACATCCGTTAGTAATGGGTAACTGGAAACTGAACGGCAGCAAGCAGATGGTTAACGAGCTGATTGCCGGTCTGCGCAATGAGCTGAGCGCCGTTGATGGCTGTGGCGTAGCCATTGCCCCTCCGACGATTTATCTGGATCTGGCTAAGCACGCCAGCTCCGGTAGCCATATCGCGCTTGGCGCACAGAACGTTGACGTTAATCTTTCTGGCGCTTTCACCGGTGAAGTTTCTGCCGACATGCTGAAAGACGTTGGCGCAAAATACATTATTATCGGCCACTCCGAGCGTCGTACTTATCATAAAGAAAGCGATGAGCTGATTGCGAAGAAATTTGCCGTGCTGAAAACGGCGGGCCTGATCCCTGTTCTTTGCATTGGTGAAACCGAAGCGGAAAACGAAGCGGGCAAAACCGAAGAAGTTTGCGCACGTCAGATTGACGCCGTGCTGAACACCCAGGGCGCAGAAGCGTTCAACGGCGTGGTCATTGCCTATGAGCCTGTCTGGGCTATCGGCACCGGCAAATCTGCAACCCCAGCGCAGGCCCAGGCCGTACACAAATTTATCCGCGACCATATCGCGAAGAAAGACGAGGCCGTTGCGGCTCAGGTCATCATTCAGTACGGCGGTTCCGTTAACGATAAAAACGCTGCTGAACTGTTTGCCCAGCCGGATATTGATGGCGCGCTGGTTGGCGGTGCATCGCTGAAAGCGGACGCTTTCGCCGTGATCGTTAAGGCTGCTGCCGCAGCGAAAAACGCGTAATAGCGGACGCTTTTGCCGTTATCGTTAAGACTGCTATTGCAGCATAAACGCATAACCATAAACCCGCTCCGGTAACGGAACGGGTTTTTTCGATCTACATCACACTTCCCTGCTGGTCCACCCGGCCAAAACAAACATTTAATTAACATTAAATCAACAAATCGCCCGCAGCGCCCGCTGAAAAATATTTTTATCCTGCCGATTTATTGATCGAGAGAAGTCTGCTTTTTATCCATCCTGCCGATTTTTTCCCCGTCGGGCTATTTACCTATCCTGTTGTAAGTAAAGAGTATTCAATCCAGCCAGCGTTTAATTACCCCGTTCACTATCACGATTGCTAATCTTCGCAAGGCCAGCATTCTTATTTTTAATCTTTAAACAATTTTTTAATTGCCGCGTAACAATGGTATATTTCTGAGACGCTTAATGCGCGTTAATCATCCGTTTTTTTGATGGAAACGCCCTGTATATAGTGAAACGGCGTACGAGGCCCGTTATAAGCCGCGCCGTTTCGCTTGCTCACCATGTTGATTGGTCAACATACGGAGAAGTCGACTCATGCCAAAATTAGCAGGACTTCTGGCCGTTATGGGCTCCGCGAAAGCCGCTACGGCAGATGAAGAAATCGATGTATTACTGATCGGCGGAGGCGCTATGAGCGCCACGCTCGGTACTTATCTACAGGCGCTGGAGCCAGAGTGGCGCATCAGTATGGTCGAGCGCCTGGACAGCGTGGCCGTAGAGAGTTCCAATGGCTGGAATAACGCGGGCACCGGTCACGCCGCGCTGGCGGAAATGAACTATACGCCGCAGAAAGCCGACGGTACGGTCGATATCACCAAGGCCGTTGAGATCAACGAATCTTTCCAGGTTTCTCGCCAGTTCTGGGCGCATCTGGTGCAAAAAGGCATTCTGAACCATCCGCACAGCTTCATTAATACCGTGCCGCACATGAGCTTCGTCTGGGGCGAGGATAACGTGGCGTTTTTGAAGAAGCGCTTTGAGGCGTTACAGAAAAGCTCGCTGTTCCGCGGCATGGAATATTCAGAAGATCCGGAACAGATCAGAGAGTGGGTTCCGCTGCTGATGGAAGGCCGTGATGTAACAGAACGCGTGGCGGCCACGCGCATTACCACCGGTACGGACGTGAACTTTGGTGAAATGACGCGTCAGATGGTTGCTTCACTGCAGAAGAACCCCAGTTTTTCACTGGATGCCAGCCATGAAGTGCGCGGCTTTCAGCGTAACGACGACGGCAGCTGGAACGTGACCATCGCCGATTTAAACAACAACGGCCAGCAAAAAACCCTGCGCGCGAAGTATATCTTTATTGGTGCGGGCGGCGCGGCGCTGACGCTGCTGCAAAAAACGGGCATTCCGGAAGCCAAAGATTATGCAGGCTTCCCTGTTGGCGGTGAATTTCTGGTAACGGAAAATCCGGAGGTGGTAAAACGCCATCTTGCCAAGGTTTACGGCAAGGCCTCCGTCGGCGCGCCACCTATGTCCGTTCCGCATCTGGATACGCGCATGCTGGACGGCAAACAGGTCCTGCTGTTCGGGCCTTTTGCGACCTTTTCCACCAAATTCCTCAAGCAAGGTTCGCTGTGGGATATGTTTGGCTCAATGACCGCATCAAACTTTAAGCCGATGATGCACGTCGGGCTGGATAACTTCGATCTGGTGAAGTACCTGATAGGTCAGGTGATGCTGACCGATGAGGACCGCTGCAAGGCGTTACAGGAATATTTCCCGGAAGCGAAAAAAGAGGACTGGCGTCGGGTTAAGGCGGGTCAGCGCGTACAGATTATTAAAAAGGATGCGCAAAAGGGCGGCGTGCTGAAGCTGGGCACGGAGGTAGTGACTTCGCAGGATGGCACCATCTCGGCGCTGCTGGGCGCGTCGCCTGGCGCCTCTACGGCCGCCACTGCCATGCTGGATTTAATGGGCAAGGTATTTAAGGACAAAATCGCCACGCCAAAATGGCAGGCGAAGCTGAAGATGATGATGCCTTCTTATGGTCAGAAGCTGAACGGCAACGTGGCGGCGACCGAACATCAACTTGCCGAAACCAGCCGTATTCTGCAGCTCGACTACTCGCCGTTTACCGCTGCTAACGATGAAGCCGCCGTTGCTGGCGCGTCGGTGATAGGTAAATAAGCAGCGGCTTGTATCGCAAACTCAAGGCTTAACCGCCAGAGGGCTGGAACTGGAAGCCACGCCCCGATAGCCCATCCTGCGTCGTCTCTGGCGCAGGATACTTTACTAACCCCTCCCCCGCGCTTTACCGTCTGAAACAGAATCTTTCCGTTTTTTCAGCCGCGCGCCCTGCCGCTTCCCGCACAACGCCCTCAGCCGTCTATGCTTTTAGCTAACCCAAATGAAAAGGAGCAGCAGATGGACACCTCTTCCCCCCATTCCGCAACCGATTCTGAACTTCAGCTGCTTGACCGCTACTGGCGCGCCGCCAACTATCTTTCGGTCGGGCAGATCTACCTGATGGCTAACCCTCTGCTGCGTGAACCGCTGCAGCCTGAACACATTAAGCCACGTCTGTTGGGACACTGGGGAACCACGCCTGGGCTGAACTTTATTTATGCGCACTTAAACCGCATTATTCGCCAGCGCGATGTCGATCTGCTGTATATCTGTGGCCCCGGTCACGGCGGGCCGGGCATGGTGGCAAACACCTGGCTGGAAGGAACCTACAGCGAAATTTATCCGCAAATTAGTGCAGATGCTCAGGGTATGCAGCGCCTTTTCCGTCAGTTCTCTTTTCCCGGCGGCATTCCCAGCCATGCCGCGCCGGAAACGCCCGGTTCAATCCATGAAGGCGGTGAGCTAGGATATTCGCTGGTGCATGCCTTTGGGGCCGCTTTCGATCATCCGGATCTTATCGTGCCCTGCGTGATCGGCGATGGCGAGGCCGAAACCGGCCCACTTGCGGCCAGCTGGCACGGCACCAAGTTTTTAAACGCCGCCCGGGACGGTGCCGTCCTGCCGATTCTGCACCTTAATGGCTACAAAATTGCTAACCCTACGCTGCTGGGACGCAGCAGCGACGACGATCTCCGCCAGCTATTTGCGGGTTATGGTTACGAACCGCTGTTTGTCAGCGGCGACGATCCGCAGAAAATGCATCGCCTGATGGCCGACGCCTTCGATTACGCTTTTGACCGCATCCGCCATTACCAGCAGCAGGCGCGTCAGGGCGAAGCCAGCGACAGCATCCCCGCCTGGCCAATGATTATTCTGCGAAGCCCCAAAGGCTGGACCGGCCCCAAAACCGTAGACGGGAAAAAAGTGGAGGGTTTCTGGCGCGCTCATCAGGTGCCGGTTTCTGAATGCCGTGAAAACGATGAGCACCGCCAGCTTTTGCAGGAGTGGATGCAAAGCTATCATCCTGACGATCTGTTTGATGCCGAAGGCAGGCTCAAACCTGAACTACAGGCGCTGGCACCGCAAGGCGAAAAACGGATGGGCGCGACGCCATACGCTAACGGCGGTCGGCTGCGAAAAGAGCTTAAAACACCGGATATCAGACAGTTTGCCGTCGACGTTGCAAAACCTGGCGAAACGCAGGAGCAGTCCACCGCCGTGCTGGCAAGCTATCTCAGCGCTATTTTCCGCGACAATCCCGATAACTTCCGCCTGTTTGGCCCGGATGAAACCGCCTCTAACCGCCTGAGTAAGGTTTTTGACGTCACTAACCGCACCTGGATGGAAGCTATCCGCGATTACGACGTCCAGCTGGCGCCGGATGGCCGGGTAATGGAAATCCTCAGCGAACACCAGTGCCAGGGCTGGCTGGAAGGTTATCTGCTGACCGGTCGTCACGGCCTGTTTAACTGTTACGAAGCCTTTATCCACATTATCGATTCTATGTTTAACCAGCACGCTAAATGGCTGAAGGTTTCCCGCAAGCTGCCCTGGCGTAAGCCAATCGCCTCGCTTAACTATCTTCTATCCTCCCACGTCTGGCGCCAGGACCACAATGGCTATAGTCATCAGGATCCCGGCTTTATCGATCACGTTGTCAACAAAAAGGCCGACGTTGTCCGCGTTTATCTGCCGCCGGACGCTAACACGCTGCTTTGGGTTGGCGATCATTGCCTGAAAACCTGGAACCGCATCAACGTGATTATTGCCGGTAAGCAGCCGGAGCCGCAGTGGCTGACGATAGAGGAAGCGGCTGCACACTGTGAAAAAGGCATGGGGATTTGGCCTTGGGCTGGTAACGAAAAAGCGGGTAAGCAGCCTGACGTGGTAATGGCCTGCGCGGGCGACGTACCCACCATGGAAACGCTGGCGGCGGTGGATCTGCTACGGCAATATCTGCCCGACCTGTCGGTACGCGTAGTTAACGTAGTAGATTTGCTGGCGCTGCAAACGCGTGAGCAGCATCCCCACGGCCTGGAAGAACAAGATTTCGATGAAATATTTACGCGTGACAAGCCGGTTATCTTTGCTTTCCACGGCTATCCGGCACTGGTCCATCGTCTGACCTACCAACGTAACAACCATCCAAACTTCCACGTGCGGGGATTCAATGAAGAAGGCACCACTACCACGCCTTTCGATATGACGGTGCTGAACGAGTTGGATCGTTACCATCTGGCGCAGGAAGCGATTCTGCGCGTGCCGGGCCTACAGGAAAAAGCTGCGGACGTGCTGGATGCGTTACAGGAAAAACTGGCCGCTCACCACGCTTACGTGCGCGAACATGGCGAAGACATTCCGGAAGTGCGCGACTGGAAATGGCCATCACAGGAAGGAAGCGGCGAAGCGGGAGATTAAAGCAGCATCGCTATAGGTTTGGCCCGCGATATTGTTATCCCGGGCTTTCTTGCCACCGAATCCTGCACATGGATGTTGCAGGATTCAGTAACGACCACTGTTTATGGCTTCAACACTTCCACCAGCATCCAGCCAACGGTAATCACCAGCGACAGCGCCATCACGCTGTTGAATGCTTTAAGCTTCCACGCAACCTGAAGGTGCCTGCCCAGCCGGTCGCCCATTACGGCCCAGACCAGGATACAGGGCAGGTTTAACAGGGCAAAGCCGCTCATCATCGGCACGATACTGCTGCTGGCAGAATAGATCAGCGCCACATTGGTCGCCATCAGCCAGGCCTTGGGGTTAACCACCTGTAATAGCGCGCCGTTTACCAGCGATACCGGCCGAGCTTTTTCCCGCATTTCCGGCGCGCCAGCGCGAAAAATTTTCCATGAAAGCCACAGCAGGTAAGCGCAGCCCAGCAGCGTCAGCGGCAGGCGAATGGCGCTCATCCAGAGCAGCAGACTGTCCAGCAGCAGCACGGCCATGGCAATTTGCAAAGCGCAACCCAGCGTGATGCCAAACATCATCGGCAGCGTGCGGCGCATACCAAAATTAACGCCGGAGGTGGCCAACATCAGGTTATTCGGGCCTGGCGTAATGGACATTACGGTCACATAACTGAAAAAAGAGGGATCGAGCATGGTTGCGCTCCAGCAGGTAAATGAAAACACCATAGTAAGGAGCGCGCGCCAATGGTAACAGATTCAGAAATACACTATTGTTACGGTTACAATCCTGTTTACTCCCAGACTGTACCCCTGCGCCGGAGAGCCAACTGTGTCCATCATCGAACCGCAAGAGCACACGTTATATCACCAGCTGGCCGAAACGCTGGCGCAGGCGATTCATCAGGGCACCTGGCTGCCCGGCAGTCGCCTGCCTGCTATTCGCCGCTGCGCCGCTACCCATCAGGTCAGCATTAATACCGTGCTGGCGGCTTATCGGCTGCTGGAAGATCGCGGTTTAATTGAGGCCAGGCCGCAGTCTGGCTACTACGTGCGCGGCGTGCTGCCTTCGGTAAAAGCCCCCGGCAACCATCGAACGCAGGTACGTTCGCCCAGCAGCGAGAAACTGGATTTGATCGATGCCGTTTTTGCCGCGCAAAACCATCCTGACTACATCAATATTTCGCTGGCGTGTCCGCAAAACAGCGACTTCTTTCCGACGGCAAAAATTAGCCGCATTATGGCTTCGCTGCTGCGTCGTGAACCCGGGCTGATTGGCCGCTACGCGCTTCCGCCCGGCAGCGAGCGGCTGCGTCGCGAAATCGCCCGTCGCGTCACGGATTTGGGCATGAAGCTGACCACTGAAGATATTACGCTGACGCACGGCTGTATGGAGGCGCTACAGCTGGCTTTGCGGGCGGTCACTAAGCCTGGCGACTGTGTGGGGGTTGAGACGCCCACCTATTTTTATCTTTTCCCGCTTCTTGCCAGCCTGGGGCTAAAGGTCCTGGAAATTCCTACCGACCCTCAGTACGGCCTGTCGCTGGACGCGCTGGAGCTGGTATTACGAGAGCAGCGTATTCAGGCGCTGGTCGCAATGCCGACGGTACAAAACCCCCTGGGATGCACCATGCGGCTGGAAGATAAAAAGCGGCTGGCGAAGCTGGTTAACCATTACCAGGTGCCGCTGATTGAAGATGGGCTGTATTGCGAGCTGCAATTTTGCTGGCCGCTTTCGCCTGCGGTAAAAGCCTTTGATACCGATGGCTGGGTAATACACTGCGCCAGTTTTACCAAAACGGTCGCGCCCGATTTTCATGTGGGCTGGGTGGCGGCAGGCCGTTTTAGCGAACAGCTGGCGCGGCTGAAGTCGGTTTCATCACTGACCGAATCGAAACTGTTAAGCGAAACGCTGGGATTATTTCTGGAGTCCGGCGGTTATGACCACCATCTGCGCACCATGCGCCGTCGCTACGCCGCGCACATGGACGAAGCTCGCGGACTGATTGCCCGGCATTTTCCTCAGGGAACGCGGGCGACGCTGCCCGGCGGCGGCTTTATCTTCTGGGTCGAGCTACCGGGCCAGGTGGACTGCATTGAGCTGTTTCACCGCCTGCTGCAGGAAAAAATCTGCCTCACGCCCGGCGCGCTCTATACGCTGAGCGATCGCTGCAACAGCGCCATTCGCCTGACCTGCTGTTATCCTTTCGACGAACGCTATACCTGGGCGCTGAAGCGGACAGGCGCGCTGGCCTGTGAATTAAGCGGCATCCCGGCCGGCATCAGCTAACCCGGCTCACGGCATACCGTTACGTCCCCAGTGCGCATAGGCTTTACGCTTTGTCAGCCGTTCGTAATAGGCGCGCACCGCCGGTAGCTCCGGATGCTCTATTGGCGTTTCGTACCAGCGGTTCACGGACAAGCCTATCGGGATATCGGCCAGCGAAAAGGCGCTACCGGCAACATAGGCGTCGGTACGTTCCAGTTGCTGATTCAGAATGGCCATGGTGTAACTCCAGCCTTTGCAGGCGGCGGCCAGCAGGCGTGGATCCTGATGGGCGGGAGAGTGCCGCACCAGCGACATAAACGCATAGCGCCAGGAAGTGTTTAATTCGGTCGCCTGCCAGTCAATCCACTGATCGATTAACCCACGCGGACGTGGCTCCTGTGGATAAAGCCAGCTGCCGTCGTAAGCATTTGCCAGATAGCGAATAATCGCGTTCGACTCCCACAGGACGAACTCATCATCCCGGATAACCGGCATCAGCGCGTTGGGATTGAGTGCCTTAAATTCCGCGTCCTGGGGCGATTTTGCACCGTCACCCCACTCTTCCCGCTCAAAGGCAATCCCCAGTTCTTCACAGGTCCACAGGACTTTTCGAACATTGATGGACGAAGCTCGCCCCAGTATTTTCAGCATAATTCCGTCACTTTTTTTGTTCAGGTTTTGGCTATTCCTACCCTTTTCAGCGCGAACTGAAAACGTTACTCCAGTCCTGAAAATAGCATCTCTCACGGGTTCCGATCGTGAAAATTCCTGATACTCTCAAATATTGTTAACGGAAAGGGCTTTGTTATGACGCAATTACGCGCTTTTAAGCAGGTCGATGTTTTTACTTCTTCCCCCCTGAACGGTAACCCGCTGGCGGTGATTTTGGCGGCGGACGATCTGAGTACGGCACAGATGCAGGCTACGGCCCGCTGGACGCACTTATCGGAAACCACGTTCGTGCTGCCCGCCACCGATCCGCAGGCTGATTATCGGGTAAGGATTTTTACTCCGGACGGCGAACTGCCTTTTGCCGGCCACCCGACGCTGGGTACTGCGCACGCGCTTCTGGAGTCAGGAATCAGCCTGAAAAAAGCGGGGCAGATTGTGCAGCAGTGCGAGCTGGGGCTGGTGACGATCCGCATTGGCGACAACGGCGCACTGGCCTTTGCCGCACCCGAGGCGACGCTGACCGAATTTAACGACGCGCCTTTATCCAGCGCGCTGAACAGCAATGCGTTTGAGACAAAGCTGCCGGTGATGGTGGCCGATATGGGGATCCGTTTTCTGCTGGTGCCGATGGTTTCCGCTGAGGCGGTGCTGGCTATCCGGCCTGACGTGACGGAATTTGAACGGCTGTTGAAAAAAGCCCGCGTCACGGGCGTGATGCCGTTTGGCCCGCTACAGGGAGAAGAGGAACAGTATGAAGTACGCGGCCTGCTTATGGAGCATGGTTCACTGTGTGAAGATCCGGTGACCGGCAGCGCTAACGCCTGTCTTGCCCGCTATTTTCAGGCGCAGGGCGTCGAACTGGATTACCAAGTACGCCAGGGAACCGCTCTCCAGCGTGCAGGACGTCTCAACGTTAACTGGGCGGCTGGCCATCCCTGGATCGGCGGCCACACGGTAACGGTGATTGACGGCGAGATCCGCATCTGATGTTTGCGTGCCGGAAATCACCATTTCCGGCATGTTGATCTCTCACAGAAACATTCCGCCAGAGGCTTCAATACGCTGGCCGGTAATCCAGCCGCTCTCTTCGCTGAGCAACATCGCGATGGCTTTACCAATATCATCCGGCACGCCCGGTCGACCAAGCGCCGTAACCGAAGAGATAAAAGCGTTTATCTGAGGGTTGTCACGCACTCTGCCATCGCTGAAATCCGTTTCGATAGCGCCGGGCGCCAGAATGTTGACTCTGATCCCCCTTGCCGCCATCTCTTTCGCCTGATAGCGCGTCAGCACCTCCATCGCGCCTTTCATGGCCGCATAAGCACCTGAACCGGGTTGACTGAAGCGGGTCAGACCGCTGGAGATATTCAGAATGCTGCCGCCGTTAGCCATTAGCGGCAGTAACAGCTGGGTCAGGAAAAACGGTCCTTTAAAATGGACGTTAACCAGCTCGTCGAACTGCGCCTCCGTGGTAGAAATAAAAGGCTCATGCAGGGCCGTGCCGGCGTTGTTCACTAAATAATCAAAGCTGTCGCGCTGCCAGACGGCTTTCAGCTGTTTTTTTACTTCATCGACAAAAGCAGGGAAAGCCTGGCTGTCGCTCACATTCAGCTGAAGCGCCACGCCACGGGCTCCCAGCGCCTCGATCTCCTTCACTGTCTCTAACGCTTCCTGCTCTTTTCCGCGCCAGGTCAAAATGACGTCAACGCCCTTTTCCGCCAGCTTCAGCGCCCCATTTCGACCTAAACCGCGGCTACCGCCGGTAATCACTGCAATTTTATGACTCATTTCAAATCTCCGGGTTTCACTGTGGATAAAAAACAGGATATTGCGGGCAAAGCGATCTATAAATATCCCTGAATACGCTTCACTGTTTCAATTCCAACAACAATGAGCGCTCCAATGGATAAAATTCAAGCAATGCAGGTTTTTGTCAGAGTAGCTGAACTTCAGAGCTTTACCCGTGCTGCGGAGAGTATGGGGCTGCCAAAAGGCAGTTTGTCACGTCAGTTACAATCACTGGAAAATATGATGGGCGTTCGTTTGCTGCATCGTACTACGCGTCGCGTCCAGCTTACCCAGGATGGCCAGGTTTATTATGAGCGCTGTCGCGACGTGCTGGCGACGCTGGACGAAATGGATTCCCTGTTTCAGCACGACCCTGCGACGTTAAGCGGCCGGCTACGTGTGGATATGCCGGTCAGCATGGCTTGTGATTATGTTTTGCCGCTGCTGCCCAATTTTATGCAAAATTATCCCGGTATTGAGCTGGAGCTGAGCAGCAGCGATCGGCGAGTGGATGTTGTGCGCGAAGGGTTTGACTGCGTGGTGCGGGTGGGCACGCTGGAAAATTCTGGACTGATTGCCAGGCCATTGGGAAAGCTAACGATCATTAACTGCGCCAGCCCGGATTATCTGACGCGTTTCGGCACGCCCACGACGCTGGATGACCTCGCCTCGCATGCGATGGTGCATTACAGCCAGCAGATTGGCGTACAGCCTCCGGGCTTTGAATTTTTTGACGGAAAGATCTGCCGATATATTAAGACTGGCGGCACGGTCACGGTCAACAGCACGGAGACCTATCGTGCCGCCTGTCTGGCCGGCCTGGGCATTATCCAGGTGCCTGAACGCGGCGCCCGCAAGGCGTTGAAGGAAAAAAAGCTGGTCGAGATCCTGCCGCATTTCCGGGCGGAACCGATGCCGGTTTCATTGATTTATCCACACCGCCGTAACCTGACGCGACGGGTACAGGTCTTTATGGACTGGCTTAGTCAGGCAATGAAACATTACGTGGTCTGATCGCGCGACTATAATTTGTTTTACGCCATGTTATTGAAGGATATAAAGAAGGATTCATGAAGGAAAAAACGACTGAACGTCCTCAAAAAAAAGAGGCCAGCCCGCTGATTAATATCAAAACCGGCAATAAAACCGTCGATAAGTCGATTACGCGCGTCTCCCGACTGGCGAGCTGGTTTCAGGCTATTCCGGCAGTAGCGCACTTTATCCGTGCGGGCGAACGCTTTAACGATCGGATGGGCAGCCAGTTTGGCGCAGCGATTACCTACTTTTCTTTTCTGTCGCTGATCCCCATTTTGATGGTGACCTTTGCCGGTATCGGTTTCGTGCTGGCCTCTAACCAGGATTTACTGACCGGCCTGATTGATAAAATGGTGAACAGCATTAGCGACCCTACGCTGGCGACCACGCTGCAAAACACTGTTAAAACAGCGGTTCAGCAGCGCACCACGGTAGGGATTACCGGTTTGCTGGTTGCGCTCTATTCCGGCATTAGCTGGATGGGTAACCTGCGTGAAGCCGTTCGCGCCCAGTCGCGCGATGTCTGGGAGCGTAACCAGCAGGATAAAGAGAAGATTTACTTTAAATACACGCGCGATTTTATCTCGCTCATTGGCCTGGTGCTGGCACTGTTTATCACCATTACGCTGACTTCCGTAGCCGGTGCGGCTCAGGATGCCATCGTACGGGCGCTGGGCCTGGACGGAATTGAGTGGCTGCGTCCGGCGATGACCACCATCGCGCTGTCGATCTCTATCCTGGCTAATTATCTGCTATTTTTGTGGATTTTCTGGCGGTTACCGCGCCATAAGCCGCGTAAAAAAGCGCTGTTTCGCGGTACGTTGCTGGCCGCTATCGGCTTTGAAGTGATTAAAGCGATTATGACGATGACGCTGCCGAAACTGGCCTCGTCGCCTTCCGGCGCGGCGTTTGGTTCGGTGCTGGGCCTGATGGCTTTCTTCTATTTCTTTGCCCGCCTGACGCTGTTCTGCGCCGCCTGGATCGCCACCGCAAAATATGCCGATGACCCGGAAGAGCCAGCGCCTGAGGCCCCGGTCTGAAAAAATCAGGATGACGGCTGCAAGATAGCGCAGCTGTGATCCTGCAGCTCTTCCGCCGAGCCCCGGTTAAGCATCAGCAGATTACGTTTAATCACCATCAGCACGCGACGTCCATCCGGCATAGCCGCAACCGCTATGCCATATTTCCCCATCTCCTCACGCGCGCCCGGCAATTCGTTTGCTACCCGAATAAACGGGCTGGTTTTTTTCAGTTCGTCTCTGGTCACGGTGCGGAGCTGGTAAAGGTGTTTCCCCAGCTGTACCGACTGCCAGCTGGCGTTCAGTGACGCGTTCAGGCTGTCCAGCTGGTGGCGAATATCCGGGCGCAAACATGAAATATGGATATGCAGCTGATTTTGCGTTCTGTCGCGCTGCGAGTTAATACTCAGCGCCACCGCGCTGTCGGCAACAGGCGAGCCGCGTCGCTCTTCCATATAGTGTCGGGCGCGCCAGGCTTCGGCAAAAAAGTTAGGCGTAAAAGGATTCAGCAGTTGTGGACTTTCAATGCCGGTAATTTTCTTTACCGGCAGCAGCAGGAATTGCAGCGGGCCTTCCCGGTCTTTCATTACTACAT
Source organism: Erwinia sp. BNK-24-b (assembly GCF_047456155.1). Taxonomy (NCBI): domain Bacteria; kingdom Pseudomonadati; phylum Pseudomonadota; class Gammaproteobacteria; order Enterobacterales; family Erwiniaceae; genus Erwinia; species Erwinia sp. BNK-24-b. Next base: position 4,768,515 of record NZ_CP179901.1, on the reverse strand, counting down.
AGCCATTGTGTAAATCCACCAGCCGACACGGCGTAGCATCATTATTTTGCTGCTGATTGGGAATACATTGCTGGCTAACGATATTCCATAAAGCATTGGCATTATTTTTATGTTCCAGCGCCGTCAAACCGGTGGCCGCGACGACGGCCGCAATAACCACAATCAGGACAAGCTTTCGTCCCTGCATGATAGAAAACCTCTGCTCTATTTACTGTGCATAATGTAAACGAATCATTGCTAAAGGTCATGCTAAATAATAAACCTGAGTGACTATTCGCAATTAGATACTTTTATTCAGCGGGATAGCGCAAGAAGTAAAGTCGAAATAAGAGGGAAAAGCAAAAAGCCGATCGAGCGATCGGCTTTCAGATAGCGGGCAACTTAACGTGTAAATTCACGATAAGCTCTGGATGAAGCGCTTCAGACTGCTATAAATGCCGCTTTTTGCCTCGTAGCAAAAAGCTCGGGCCAACCGTGCCAGCGCTTTTTCAATAAACGTTGCCACGGCAGGTCAAACCTTTCGTACCCTGAGGTACTTTTTTGGGCTCTGCTGACGTGGCAAACAGAATACCTTAGCGCTGCATAGCCTGGTCGTAAGTCCCGCCATCCGCAAAGTGCGTTTTTTGTGCTTTAGTCCAGCCGCCGAATTTAGGATCGTCGATGGTAAACAATTTCACTGGCGCAAAAGTTTTCGCATATTTCTTCGCTACTGCCGGATCGCGTGGGCGATAGTAGTTTTGCGCGGCAATCTCCTGGCCTTCCGGCGAGTAGAGATACTTCAGATAATCTTCGGCCACTTTGCGCGTATCGCGAGAATCCACGACTTTATCCACTACTGAAACAGTAGGTTCCGCAAGGATTGATTCGCTCGGCGTAACGATTTCAAACTGATCTTTTCCCAGCTTATTAACGGCCAGGTAAGCCTCATTTTCCCAGGCAATCAGTACATCGCCAATACCGCGCTCTACGAAGGTATTGGTTGCACCGCGTGCGCCGGAGTCCTGTACCTCTACGTTTTTAAATAACGCTTTGATATAGGCCTGCGCTTTTGCCGTGTCGCCATTATTTTTATCCAGCGCCCAGCCCCATGCTGCCAGGTAATTCCAGCGCGCGCCGCCCGAGGTTTTCGGATTTGGCGTAATCACGGAAACGCCCGGCTTCGTCAGATCCTGCCAGTCGTGAATTTGCTTTGGATTGCCTTTGCGCACGAGGAAAACGATGGTGGAGGTGTAAGGCGCAGAGTTATCAGGCAGGCGCTTGATCCAGTTTTTATCGATACGTCCACGATCGGCAATAGCATCCACGTCGGAAGCCAACGCCAGCGTGACGACATCGGCACGAATACCGTTAATTACAGAGGTAGCCTGTTTGCCGGAACCACCGTGCGACTGGCGAATGACCACGTTGTCGCCGGTTTCCTGCTTATAGTGCGCGCTGAATGCTTTGTTGTACTGTTCGTACAGTTCACGAGTTGGATCGTACGAGACGTTCAACAGCTGGATATCTTTCGCCAGAACACTGGTCGAAGCCAGCAATAAGGTCAATCCGACACTCCACTTTTTCATTATGCGCGCTCCCAAAGTTTTTAACTGGCTGAGAGCGTGACACAAAGTGATTCACGACTTAAAGAATTAAAAAACAGGTTTAATAACCGAATGGAATATCAGAAGGGAGGCGCTGTTAATCAGCGCCTCGGGATGTGGGATTCTTTCTAGTACAGTCTTTTAGCCGTATCCAGCCAGTCACCTTTAAACGGACGCTTCATGTTTTCAATGGCGTCAATAATGTCATGGTGAACCATCTTCTCGTTCTGGATACCTACGCAGCGGCCGCCGTAGCCTTGCAGCAGCAGCTCAATTGAGTAGGCTCCCATACGCGAGGCAAGGATACGATCGTAAGCGACCGGCGCGCCGCCACGCTGAATATGTCCCAGCACCGTCGAGCGCGTTTCGCGTTTGGTTTCGGATTCGATATATTTTGCCAGCTCGTCGATATCGCAGATATGTTCGGTAATGGCCACAATCGCATGCTTCTTGCCTTTTGCGATCCCTGCTTTAATCTCTTCTACCAGCTCTTCGCGAGTAAAAGGGATCTCCGGCAGTACGATAAACTCACAGCCACCAGCAATGGCCGCAGCCAGCGTCAGATCGCCGCAGTAACGGCCCATAACCTCAACGATAGAAATACGCTGATGTGAGGAAGAGGTGTCGCGTAAACGGTCAATCGCTTCGACAACCGTTTCCAGCGCGGTGAAATAACCAATAGTGTAATCCGTACCGGCTACGTCGTTATCAATGGTGCCCGGCAGGCCGATGCAGGGAAAGCCCATTTCCGTCAGGCGTTTGGCACCCATATAGGAGCCGTCACCGCCAATGACCACCAGCGCATCAATACCGCGCTTTTTCATGTTCTCAATGGCTACGGCGCGCGTAGACTCTTCGCGGAATTCAGGAAAACGCGCTGAGCCCAGAAAGGTGCCGCCGCGGTTAATCATGTCGGAAACGCTATAGCGATCCAGCGTCGCCATGCGATCTTCATACAATCCCAGGTAACCATCGTAAATGCCAAAAACTTCAAGATTTTCGCTCAGCGCCGCACGAACGACACCCCGAATAGCTGCATTCATGCCAGGCGCGTCACCGCCGCTTGTCAGTACACCGATTTTTTTGATCATGACAACCTCTGAACTTGTTGATGCAAATTTTAAAGTCTGAACGCCGTGGGGAGCGGCGTACGCGAGCGATCTATGGCTAATGTTGGCAATAGTATATCAAAGCCCTGTAGCTGAATTGATTCAGGTCAGAGATCATTCTGCTATTTTTTCGACGCAAAATAACTCTTCAGGGCGATTTCCAGTTAACTCTTTTAAATATAAGGCGATCATAACCCATCCAGCGGCTTTTCCGGCACGACTGAACAGGGATCCTGGTGGATAGTAATATCAGAACCAGGAAAAGCTTTCAGTAACGCCCTTTCCACATCTTCCGCAATCCGATGGGCCTGGAACAGCGTGAGCTGGTCTTTTAACTCAAGATGCAGCTGAATAAAGCGTGTCGGCCCGGACTGGCGGGTACGAATATCGTGCACGCCTTCAACGCCTGGCCAGTTTGTTACTATTTTTACGATTCCCTGTTTTTCCGCTTCCGGCAATGCCCTGTCCAGCAGCAGCTGTACCGCTTCGTAGCCCATGCGTAATGCGCTGTAGAGTATCCAGACGCCGATGCCTAAGGCAAACAGTGCATCCGCACGTTTAAACCCGTACCAGCTCAGTCCTAACGCGACCAGAATGGCGCCGTTCATCACAACGTCGGACTGATAGTGCAGCATATCGGCGCGAATCGCCAGGCTATGCGTTTTCCGCACCACCCAGCGCTGAAAAGCGACCAGAAGCAGCGTTGAAAAAAGTGCGATCAGCGTCACTACAATCCCAACCAGCGGCGCTCGCATTTCAGCAGGTGTGGTCAGATGTTGCAAACCGGTCAGAAAAAGAAAAAGTGCGGAACCTGAAATAAACATGCTTTGCGCCAGGGCGGCCAGGGATTCGGCTTTGCCATGCCCGAAAGTATGTTCGTCATCAGCGGGTTGCAGGGAATAACGTACGACAAAGAGATTGGTCATAGAAGCGGCGATATCCACCAGTGAATCCACCAGTGCCGCCAGCAGGCTCACCGAGCCGGTATACCACCAGGCAAATATTTTCACTATCAGTAGCAGTGAAGCCAGAATTGTTGCCGCCAGCGCGGCGGAGCTAACCAGACGGGCATAATGCTGTGCCATACCAAACTCCGTTCAGGGCAGAGCGTTAAGTATACCGAATTTCTGATAAAAAAAGCCCCCTCATCATGAGGGGGAAGACAGGGATGGTGTCTATGGCAAGGAAAAAAGGGATATTCTGTTACTGGTGACTGCCGGTGTTGCTTACTGCCTGCAGCGACGAAGCCTGCTGCGTTTCAGTCAGCCTGCGCATTTCATTCATGCGCTGCTGGTATTTCTGGTTCAGGACTGTCTGCTGGGCCGGCGTTAGCAGGTGATACATCTGGTTGCGCACCTGCGCCATTTCGACCTGTCTTACCACTTCAGCCTGAGCAATTTTATCAACCCGCGTTTTATAGCCCGCTGCATCGAATTTATCTGCAATAATCATGGTGTGCAGCTGCTCTAAATCGCTAATACTTATGGGCGAACCTTCATGACGAGTCTGCTGCATCAGATCCCGCATCTGCTGGCGTTGCTGTTCCGTAAGATTGATGCCGTCAAACATCTGACCTTGCAGAATTTGCGCCATACTGCCTGGCACCGTCCCGCTTTGATGCATCTCGTCAGTCGTCACATCGGCGGCTCTGGCGGTAGAAAAGCTTAAGATCAGTGCCGGAACCACAACGACGGCGGTAACTTTGCGCATCGTTTACTCCCAGGTTGGTTTCCATCTTTTGATTCAACAGAAACCAGTCTACGGAGGCAGCTGCAAACATGCGTCAGGGGGTGTAAAACTACGTAAAGTCATGGATTACGGGCATTCGTTCACGGTATTTTGCCTGTGGAGGGCGATAAAAAATGAATAAAATCCTGTTGGTTGACGACGATCGCGAACTGACTTCGCTATTGAAAGAATTGCTTGAAATGGAAGGCTTTGATGTTCTGGTTGCTGGCGACGGTGAACAGGCGCTGGCCGTGTTGGACAGCTCTGTCGATCTTTTGCTTCTGGACGTTATGATGCCGAAAAAGAACGGTATCGACACGTTAAAAGAGCTGCGTCAGCAGCATCAGACGCCGGTGATTATGCTGACAGCGCGCGGAAGCGAGCTGGATCGCGTACTGGGGCTTGAGCTGGGCGCTGACGATTATCTGCCTAAGCCTTTTAATGACCGTGAGCTGGTGGCTCGCATACGCGCTATTTTGCGCCGTTCTAACTGGAGCGAGCAGCAACAGCAGCACGACAGCAGCTCTCCTACCCTGGAAGTGGACCATTTGCGTCTTAATCCGGGCCGTCAGGAAGCCAGCTTTGACGATATCGCGCTGGATTTAACGGGGACTGAATTTACGCTGCTCTACCTGCTGGCGCAGCATCTGGGCCAGGTTGTTTCTCGCGAGCATTTGAGCCAGGAAGTTCTGGGCAAACGCTTAACGCCGTTCGACCGCGCTATCGATATGCATATTTCCAACCTGCGCCGTAAATTGCCGGATCGCAAGGATGGGCATCCCTGGTTTAAAACGCTGCGTGGCCGGGGCTATCTGATGGTTTCCGCTACATGATTTCCAGTTTGACTACCCGCATCTTCGCTATTTTTTGGCTTACGCTGGCGCTGGTGTTGATGCTGGTGCTGATGGTTCCCAAACTTGATACCCGTCAGATGACGCCGCTGCTCGATAATGAGCAGCGGCAGGGCACCATGATTGAACAGCACGTGGAAGCGGAACTGATGCAGGATCCGCCCAACGATTTAATGTGGTGGCGCAGGCTGTTCCGCGCCATCGATAAGTGGGCGCCGCCGGGACAACGCCTGCTGCTGGTTACCAGCGAAGGACGCGTTATCGGCGCGCAACACAGCGAAATGCAGGTCATTCGCAACTTTATTGGCCAGTCGGACAACGCCGATCACCCGCAGAAAAAGAAGTATGGCCGGATCGAAATGATTGGGCCCTTTTCCGTGCGTGACGGTGAAGACAGCTACCAGCTCTATCTGATCAGACCTGCCGGCAGCTCGCAGCTCGACTTTATCAATCTGCTGTTCGATCGTCCGCTACTGCTGCTGATAGTGACGATGTTGATTAGCTCGCCGCTGCTGCTGTGGCTGGCGTGGAGCCTGGCGAAACCGGCGCGCAAACTCAAGCATGCTGCCGATGATGTCGCGGCTGGCAATCTTCGACAGCGACCGGAGCTGGAAGCGGGGCCGCAAGAATTCCTTGCCGCAGGCTCAAGCTTCAATCAGATGGTCAGCGCGCTGGAGCGGATGATGACCGCGCAGCAGCGCCTGCTGTCCGATATCTCACATGAACTCCGTACGCCGCTAACGCGCTTACAGCTGGCTACCGCGCTAATGCGGCGGCGGCATGGTGAAGGCAAGGAACTTCAGCGTATCGAGATGGAAGCGCAAAGGCTGGACGGCATGATCAACGATCTGCTGGTGCTTTCGCGCACCCAGCATAAAAACGCGCTGGTCAGCGAGGCGATGAAGGCAAATCATTTGTGGTCTGGCGTACTGGATGATGCCCGGTTTGAAGCAGAACAAATGGGGAAAACGCTGGAAGTCCCTTATCCACCGGGTCCGTGGCCGCTTTACGGCAACCCGAGCGCGCTGGATAGCGCCCTGGAAAATATTGTTCGTAACGCGCTACGCTACTCACATACTAAAATCATGGTGAGCTTTTCCGTAGATAAACAGGGCATTACTATCCATGTGGATGATGATGGCCCGGGCGTTAGCGCTGAAGATCGTGAGCAAATTTTCCGGCCATTTTACCGAACCGATGAAGCGCGCGATCGTGAATCCGGTGGTACCGGTCTGGGGCTGGCTATTGTAGAAACGGCCATTCAGCAGCATCGCGGCTGGGTAAAGGCGGATGATAGTCCGTTAGGTGGCCTGCGGCTGACGCTCTGGCTACCGCTTTATACCAGCAATAACTAGTTCGCCAGGGGCAGACGGAAAGCCGTTTATCTGCCCACTGCTCCGCATGTCGGCAACATACCTGATCCATTGCGAATAATTTGCTATGCTGCGGCCCTTCTGACCGAGGGCCGCAGCCGATGCTGAATATCGTACTTTTTGAACCTGAAATTCCCCCAAACACCGGCAATATCATTCGCCTGTGCGCCAATACCGGCTTCCGCCTGCATTTGATTGAACCACTGGGCTTTACGTGGGACGACAAGCGTTTACGCCGCGCCGGGCTGGATTACCATGAATTTACTGCTATTCAGCGTCACGCCGACTATGCCGCTTTCCTGAGCGTAGAAGCGCCGCAGCGTCTTTTCGCCTTAACAACGAAAGGGACGCCAGCACATAGCGCGGTAAGTTATCAGCCTGGCGATTATTTGCTGTTTGGACCTGAAACCCGTGGATTACCGGCAACGATTCTGGATGCGCTACCGCCGCAGCAGAAAATTCGCATCCCTATGCAGCCGGACAGCCGCAGCATGAACCTGTCAAATGCCGTTTCCGTGGTGGTTTATGAAGCGTGGCGCCAGCTCGACTATGCGGGCGCACTGCTTAAGAAGTGACAGGCGTGATGCTGGCCTGCGAGACAGTCAGATACCGTCGCCAAACTCAAAGCCCGGCACCATACCGTTAAAATGCTGATCCATTTCCATTGAGGGTTTATCGCTGCTGGGTTTACCAACGATGCGCGCCGGCACGCCCGCAGCGGTAGTGTGCGGCGGGACGGGCTGCAGCACCACGGAACCCGCGCCAATTTTCGCGCCGCGCCCTACTTCGATATTGCCCAGGACCTTTGCGCCCGCGCCGATCATTACGCCTTCACGAATTTTAGGATGGCGATCGCCGCTGGTTTTCCCCGTACCGCCCAGCGTTACCGACTGCAAAATAGAGACGTCATCTTCAATAACCGCCGTTTCGCCCACCACGATGCCCGTAGCATGGTCAAGCATAATGCCGCGGCCAATTGTCGCTGCCGGATGAATATCGACGGCAAAAGAGACAGAGACCTCGTTTTGCAGATAAACGGCCAGCGCGCGGCGGCCTTCCTTCCATAGCCAGTGCCCGATACGGTAAGCCTGTAAGGCGTGAAAACCTTTCAGGTAGAGCAGCGGCGTGGAATATTTATCAATGGCCGGATCGCGCTGGCGCACGGCCTGGATATCACAGGCGGCGGACTGGATCATGCTCGCATCCTGCTTGTAGGCTTCCTGAACAATTTCGCGGATGGCGATGGCAGGCATAATGGGATTCGCCAGCTTGTTGGCCAGCATATAGCTCAGCGCGCTGCCCAGATCGTCATGCTTCAATAGCGTGGCATGATAAAAACTGGCCAGCATCGGTTCGCACTCCGCCAGCGCACGCGCTTCCTCTTTGATATAATCCCAGACCAGTTCAGGATCTACACACGGCATTACTTTACTCCCCATCACATAAAAGAATGCTACAGCGCGGTGCTTCCCTGTCTCAGCTGGTGCTGTTTTCGTCTTTCCTTGCGCGCCCGAGCAGGCTTAATGCTGCCTCCCGCGCGTTTTTTTGGCAATACAATACCTGATAAATTTGCTCGGTTATCGGCATCTCTACGCCGCAGCGCGCGGCCAGCGCCCTGACTTCTTTGGTATTTCGGAATCCTTCCACTACCTGACCAATGGTCTTTTGCGCGGTTTCTACATCGACGCCCTGCCCCAGCATCATGCCAAAGCGACGGTTGCGCGACTGGTTATCGGTACAGGTCAGCACCAGATCGCCCAAGCCTGCCATTCCCATAAAGGTAGTGGGGTCGGCTCCCAGCGCCACGCCCAGACGCGTCATTTCCGTCAGTCCACGGGTGATGAGCGCCGTTCTGGCATTCGCGCCAAAACCAATCCCGTCTGAAATACCGGCACCGATAGCAATAACGTTTTTTACCGCGCCGCCAAGCTGCACGCCGATAAAGTCGGAGTTGCTATAAACGCGGAAGCTTTTGCCGCAGTGCAGCAGTTGCTGAATATCATCGGCAAATTCGGCATTCGTTGCAGCCAGGGCAATCGCCGTCGGCATGCCCGCCGCCAGCTCTTTAGCAAACGTCGGTCCGGAAATAGTCGCCAGTGGCAATTTGTCGCCCAGAATCTCGCGAGCCACGTCCTGCAACAGCCTTCCCGTTTCTTTTTCCAGGCCTTTTGTTGCCCAGACAATCCGGGAATCCGCACGCAGATGCGGTTTAATCTGCTGTAAAACGTCGCCGAATACGTGGCTGGGAACCACGACCAGCAGATCGCGGCTGGCGGCAATGGCCTTAGCCAGCGAGCTTTCAAGGCTCAGTGAATCAGGAAAGGGGACATCGGGCAGGAAAGCCGCATTGCAGCGGTCAGCCTGGAGCTGCGCCAGATGCTGTGGGTTATGGCCCCACATCACCACGTCGTGACCGTTTCGGGCCAGCGTGATAGCTAAAGCGGTGCCGTACGAGCCGGCACCGATAACGCTCATTGAAGCAGGCATCAGGCATCCTGTTGCGGTGCGGCGCCTTCGCTTGACTGCTGGAGGTAGTTCATAAACAGCGCGTCAAAGTTTACTGGCGCCAGGTTAAGCTGCGGGAAAGTACCACGGGAAACCAGGCTGGTAATGCATTCGCGTGCATAAGGGAACAGAATGTTCGGGCAGTATGCGCCCAGGCAATGCGCCATCTGGTTACCGTCGATACCGGCCACGGAGAAGATACCCGCCTGCTGCACTTCACACAGGAACGCGGTTTCTTCACCAACGGTCGCGGTCACGGTTACGCGCAGGACGACTTCATACACATCGTCTGCCAGCTGAGAGGATGCCGTATCCAGATCCAGCTTCACTTCTGGTTCCCACTCTTTCTGGAAAACCTGGGGTGCGTTTGGCGCTTCAAAAGAGACATCTTTCGTGTAGATACGCTGGATCTGGAAAGACATCTCGGTATTGTTTTGTTCTGACATGTTACGTAATCCTATGGGTTAATAATCCGTTATTGCGCCACTTGCCCGTTTTATTTTAACAGCGGGTCGAGGCCCTGGCGGCCATCAAGGGCGTAAAGGTCGTCACAGCCGCCAACGTGCTGTGCATCAATAAAAATTTGCGGAACGGTGGTACGGCCGCTGCGTTTGATCATTTCTTCGCGCTTCTCAGCATCGCCGTCGATAGCGATTTCCTGATAGTTCACCCCTTTTTGACTCAGCAGCGCTTTCGCCCGATGGCAAAAAGGACAGGTTGCTTTGGTGTAGATCTCAACGTTCGCCATACCTTACCTCCAGAAATTATTTGCCGCGCACCAGCGGAAGGTTTTCACCGCTCCAGCCTGATACACCATCTTTTAAAATGAAAACCTGTTCAAAGCCGGCTGCGGTTAGCTGGGCAGCAGGTTCTGCGGCAGAAACGCCGTTAGCACACACCACGATAACCGGCTGCGCCTTATATTTTTCCAGTTCGCTAAAGCTCCCTTTTTTGATATCGGCAGCCAGCACGTTAATCGCGTTAGAAATATGGCCTTTACGGAAGTCATCGCGCCCACGCACGTCGACCACTACGGCTTCTTCTTTATTGATCAAACGGGTCGCCTCGCCGCGGCTAATCGTTTTTACTTTGGAGAACATGCCTTTAACGGTGGTCACGATCACTAAAACCAGCAGGACGACCCATGCCAGACTGAGAATGGTATGGTTGCCTGCGAACTGCATAATATCTTGCATGAGGGGTAACAACTCCCGAAAGGGTTAATAAGCGAAAACAAGGCTTCTGAGTATACCTGCCAGGCGTTTCATGTACAGCCGTGATGCGGTCAGAGTTGCGTTTTCTGCGGCAGATTTCCCAAAAAAATTGCGTCAGGACAAAATAGTCTGCTCGGGCCAGGATTGCGTTAATCTCAAGCGCTGTTTTCTTATACAGGCCACCAGCAGTATTTTGTTTTCTCTTAGGACTTTTCTTTGTCTTCTCTCCTCTTTTTGACACTGATAGAAACGCAAAAGCCGCTATGGACGCTGGTAAGCCGCTGTTCATCGTGGAATAATCCTCCTCCTATGAGGGAAAAAGCGACAGTTTCATATTTCCGAACCCCCGCTAACGGATTAGCCCCGGCCACTCCGTCACGATTGGGCATGTTCACCCTGTCTGCCAGCCTGTTTTGCGCTGGTCTTTTACTGCTGCCTGCGGTAAGCCACGCGGACGATAACAAGTCTGCGCTGTCCAGCCTGCAACAGGATATTGCGGCCAAGGAAAAAAGCGTTCAGCAGCAGAAGCAGCAGCGCGGTAAGCTGCTCGACCAGCTGCAGAGCCAGGAAAAAATCATTGCTCAGGCCAGCCGTCAGCTGCGGGAAACCCAGCAGGCCCTCACCTCGTTAAACGGTGAGATTGCGGCGCTTACCGCCTCCATCAGCAAGCTACAAATCCAGCAGGCGAAGCAGGAAAAAATCCTTGCTGAACAGCTCGATGCCGCCTTCCGCCAGGGTCAGCACAACGGCCTGCAGCTTATTCTCAGCAGCGAAGAGAGCCAGCGCAGCGAGCGTATTCTGGCCTATTTTGGCTATCTTAATACCGCCCGTCAGCACTCTATAGACGAGCTGAAAAAGACCCGCAGCGACCTCACCTCGCAAAAGGCTTCGCTGGTGGATAAGCAGGCCAGGCAAAAAGCCATGCTTACCCAGCAACAGGCGCAGCAGCAAAAGCTGGAAAGCGCTCGCGTTGCCCGTAAACAAACGCTGACCACGCTGGAATCCTCGCTCGAGAAAGACCAGGCGCAGCTGCAGGAGATGCGTGAGAACGAAAGCCGCCTGCGCGATAAAATCGCCAAAGCAGAGCGGGAAGCGCGTGCCAGAGCAGAAAAAGAAGCCAGAGATGCCGAACGCGTACGTCAACGCGAAGCGCAGGCGAAGAGTAAAGGCACTACCTATAAACCTACCGAAGGCGAACGCTCGCTGATGGCCCGTACCGGCGGTCTTGGACGACCGGCAGGCCAGCTGCTGTGGCCCGTTCACGGTTCAATTGAGCACCGTTTCGGCGAACAGCTGCAGGGCGAGCTGCGCTGGAAAGGGCTGGTGATTAACGCACCGGAAGGTCGCGAAGTAAAAGCCGTCGCCGATGGCCGAGTCCTGATGGCGGACTGGCTACAGGGCTATGGCCTGGTAGTGGTAATCGAACACGGTAAAGGCGATATGAGCCTGTACGGTTATAACCAGAGCGCGCTGGTCAGCGTGGGCGCTCAGGTCAAAGCGGGCCAGCCTGTGGCGCTGGTCGGTACCAGCGGCGGTCGGGGCACACCGTCGCTTTACTTTGAAATCCGCCGCCAGGGACAGGCCGTTAATCCACTTCCGTGGTTGGGAAAATAACTTTTGTCATCTTTTCATAAAATCAGCGCGGCGCTGACGGGCTTGCTGATAGCCTGTTCAGCACACGCGGGCAAGCTCGCTATCGTTATTGACGATTTTGGCTACCGTCCGGCTCAGGAAAACCAGGTGCTACAGATGTCGCCGCAGATCTCCGTTGCGGTATTGCCAGACGCGACCCACGCGCGGGAAATGGCCACAAAAGCGCATCAGGACGGCCATGAAGTGCTGATCCACCTGCCGATGGCGCCGCTGAGTAAACAACCGCTGGAAAAAAATACGCTGCGTCCGGATATGTCCAGCGCAGAGGTTGAACGGATTATTCGGGAAGCCGTGGCAAAAGTGCCCTATGCCGTTGGTTTGAATAACCACATGGGCAGCGCGATGACCTCCAGCCTGCCGGGCATGCAGAAAGTCATGCAGGTCCTGAATCACTATAATTTTTACTTTCTCGACAGTATGACCATTGCCGGTAGCCAGTCGACTCGCGCAGCAGTCGGCACCAGCGTTAAAGTCATCAAGCGGCGCGTTTTCCTGGACGATACGCAAAACGAAGCTGATATCCGCAAACAGTTCCAGCGCGCGGTCCAGCTGGCTCAGCGTGACGGTTCAGCTATCGCTATCGGCCATCCTCACCCTACTACGGTGAAGGTACTGCAACAGATGCTGCCGACGCTGCCCGCCGATATCACTCTGGTCAGACCGAGCCAGCTGTTGAACGAGCCGCAGCACGAAGGCCATCAACCGCTGCCGTCAGTAACCAAACCGACGCCGCCGCGTAATCCGTTTAAAGGCGTAAAAACCTGTCCGGGCAAGCCTGAGTTTGTTCCTGCGAGCCGGGCAATAAACGCCATAACGGAAAGCATTGCCGACAGCGCTGGCGTACGCTATATCCATACCTATTTCTCTGGCCTGAAAATTGAGCTGGGGAAAGACTAATTTCGCCTCTTACAGCGGCGGTCACAAGGATCTGCAGGCAGCATGACGCAGCGTAAAAAAATCCTGTTGCTGGATACCGGCAACGAATGGGGTGGCGGCACCAACAGCATGCTTGAGCTGCTGAAGCGCATCGATCGCAATCGCTTCGCCGTTCACTGCTGTTTCTATCATAACTATCGTCGCGGCAGCGGCGATTCCATTGAGCAGGTGCTGGCAGCGCTGTCGATTCCGATCGTGTTCATTCCCCAGCGCCGCCAGCCTGGCTGGGCAAAAATAGTCAAAGAACTGCTGCGCTCGCTGGTTTTTTTCCATCGCGGCCTGCGGTTAAAGGCGGCCCGGTTTGTCGACAAGCTCTGGCGCATTCAGCCAAACGCCCGCAAAATTCGCCAGCTGCTTGCACAGCAGCAGAGCGACATGCTGTATATGAACAACCAGCCGGGCAGTAATGCAGAAGGCTATCTGGCCGCCAGCGGGCTTGCCGTCAGCGTGGTCCAGCACTGCCGTATCGAACCCGTGCTGGATAAGGAACTGGTGGCAATGGTCAACCAGCGTGCCGATGCCGTCATCGCCGTTTCCAACGGAGTGCGTGATGTTTTGCTGAAGCACGGCGTTAAAGCAGAAAAGTGCTTTACCGTGTTCAACGCTATCGATATCTATCAGCCTTTACCTGAGCGTGCTGCGATGCGCAAAGAACTGCTGAACATTCAGGACGACACCTTCGTTTTTGGCAGCATCGGCTCGCTGATTGCCCGCAAATCTAATCACCATACCTTGCAGGCGCTGGCAACATTCGCCGCTGCTTTTCCGCAGGCGAACTGGCGAATGGTCATTCTGGGCGAAGGCCAGCAGCGAGAGGCGCTGGAACGACAGGCCAGACAGGCAGGTATTGCAGAACGCGTGATTTTTACCGGCTTTCGCAGCAATGCCCTGGAATATCTGGCTACTTTTGATGTCTTTATTCTGGCATCAAAGAGCGAAGGTCTGCCCCGCGTCGTGCTGGAAGCCATGCTGCTAAATACGGCAGTGGTGGGTTCGAAGGTGACCGGAACGGCAGAGCTAATCGAACACAATAAAACCGGTCTGCTGTTTGACTATGGTGATACTCAGGCTCTGGCTGGCCACATGCAAACGCTGTGGCAGGATGCGCAAAAACGTCAGCAGCTGGTGCAGCAGGCAAATCAGCACGTGAAAGAACACTATGCTATCGAGCACTATGTCTCTGGTGTAGAAACTATTTTAGAAAATGCGGCTTATGGAAACTCATCGCATGTTTGAATTTTTAAATCCTCGGTTCCGCCACGTTCGCGCACGCCACAATGTTGCTTACCAGCAGGACGTGCAGGGAAAAATCCCCGTGACCTCCGTGGTCATCCCCTGCACCGGCGCGGATTTTGTAGAAGAAGCTAAGCTGAGCGCGCTGTTCGCTTCCCGTTTTGCGCCAGCGGCGCAAGAGATTGTTATCGTTACCGACCAGCCAGCTGCACAGTTTGGCGAACTACCTGAGAAAACGCGCGTCGTTACGCTGGACGTCCCTTTTCGGGAAGAAAACTACCGTTATAAGCAGATCTACCGCAGCCGGTTGATTAAGCTTCAGGCTCCTTTACAGGCGCGAACGGAAGGGATTTTGATGATCGATTCCGATTTGAATCTGCTTAAGATGCCGGAAATCAACATGCTGGACGGCCACATTTATTCCAGTTTCCGTCAGGGCAAAATGATTGCCAAACTGATGAACGCACCAGAAAAAAATCGGCCCGCCTATTACCGTCACAGCGTTCGCCCGTTTATTGTCGATCACGTTAACGGCGCTTTTCTGGCCGCAACGCGGCAGACCTGGAAACGTATTTGCCCACTGTGGCTGACCCTGTTTCAGGATACCTGGGAACTGATGGACGATTCACAGCCGCCGACCGATCAGCTCCCGCTGGCCGCGCTGTTAGATATGCTGGATCTCAAAACAGTTAATCTGGGCGACTGGATGAACTGGCCGGTCTCTAAAAAAATCGGCGGAACGACGGCGGCGATCCCTAAAGAAGTGGTCGGCGCACACGGCGGTTTTCCGCTGGATGAATGGCAGAAATATCTACAGTCGCCCGACGCGCTGCTGACGTTCAAAGGACAGGATTATACTCGTAAGGTGCGCTATCTGACCGATGCGGAAAAGCTGAAGTAGCCTTCTCGCCGCCGGAATTTACCTTCTCTTACGGAGTCATCCGGCTGTCTGAGGCGGGATGAGATGTTATGATGTCAGGCATTAGCGCGTGAACGTTTCGTTTCACCCACATTCTTTAAAGGTTAAAACTCATGATTATCGTCACTGGCGGCGCGGGATTTATCGGTAGCAACATTATCAAAGCGCTGAATGACAAAGGCCACACCGATATTCTGGTGGTCGACAATCTGAAAGACGGCACCAAATTCGCCAATCTGGCGGATCTGAATATTGCCGATTATATGGATAAAGAAGATTTCCTGATCGCCATCCTGGCCGATGAAGATTTTGGCGAGGTGGAAGCGGTATTCCACGAAGGCGCCTGCTCGTCCACCACCGAGTGGGACGGCAAGTACATGATGGATAATAACTATCAGTACTCTAAAGAGCTGCTGCACTACTGTCTGGAACGTCAAATCCCGTTCCTGTACGCCTCTTCGGCGGCCACTTACGGCGGTCGCAACGAAAACTTTATTGAAGAGCGTCAGTATGAGCAGCCGCTGAACGTCTACGGCTATTCAAAAATGCTGTTCGACCACTATGTGCGCGAGATCCTGCCAGAAGCGCAGTCGCAGATCTGCGGCTTCCGCTATTTCAACGTTTATGGCCCGCGTGAAGGCCATAAAGGCAGCATGGCAAGCGTCGCTTTCCACTTGAATACCCAGCTGAACAACGGCGAAAATCCAAAGCTGTTTGAAGGCAGCGATAACTTTAAGCGCGACTTCATCTATGTGGAAGACGTGGCCGCCGTCAATCTGTGGTTCTGGGAAAACAACGTTTCCGGCATTTTCAACTGCGGCACCGGTCGCGCGGAATCTTTCCAGGAAGTGGCCGACGCCGCGCTGAATTTCCACCAGAAAGGCGAAATTGAATATATTCCTTTCCCGGAAAAGCTGAAAGGACGCTATCAGGCTTATACCCTGGCCGATCAGACGAAGCTGCGCGCGGCGGGTTACGACAAGCCATTTAAAACCGTGGCGGAAGGCGTGGCGGAGTATATGGCCTGGCTGAACCGCAACTAACGGGACATCCGGCAATGAAAATTCTGGTGATCGGGCCTTCCTGGGTCGGCGATATGATGATGTCGCAAAGTCTTTATCGCACGCTGAAACATACCTGGCCTGAAGCCACAATCGACGTCATGGCACCCGCGTGGTGCCGTCCTCTGCTGTCGCGAATGCCTGAAGTCAACGAGGCGCTGGCGATGCCGCTGGGCCACGGCGCGCTGGAAATTGGCGAGCGTCGACGGCTGGGTAAAGCGCTGCGCGGCAAAGGTTACGACCGCGCTTACGTTCTGCCCAACTCCTTTAAATCCGCGCTGGTGCCCTTTTTCGCCGATATCAAAACGCGTATCGGCTGGCGCGGCGAGATGCGCTACGGCTTGCTGAACGACGTTAGAGTACTGGATAAAGCGGCCTTCCCTTTGATGGTTGAACGCTACGTGGCGCTGGCTTACGACAAAGGCCGGATTGCCAAAGCCAGCGACCTGCCGCAGCCGCTGCTGTGGCCAAAACTGATGGTCAGCGAGCAGGAAAAACAGGAAACGGCGGCCGCTTTTGGGCTGACCGCAGAAAGACCCGCCATCGGCTTTTGTCCCGGCGCAGAGTTTGGTCCAGCCAAGCGCTGGCCGCACTATCACTACGCGGAACTGGCGCAGAAGCTGATCGATAAAGGCTACCAGATCGCGCTGTTTGGCTCGGCTAAAGACAAAGAAACCGGCGAGCAGATCCTGCAAAGCCTGCAGGAAAACTCCCGGCAATACTGCCGTAATCTGGCAGGTGAAACCCAGCTGGAACAGGCTGTCTGTCTGCTGGCGCACTGTCGTGCCGTGATCAGCAACGATTCTGGCCTGATGCATATCGCCGCCGCGCTGGACCGCCCTCTGGTAGCGCTTTATGGGCCAAGCAGCCCGGACTTCACGCCACCGCTGTCGCATAAAGCATGCGTAATCAGGCTAATCAGCGGCTATCACAAGGTGCGCAAAGGCGATGCCGAAGAAGGCTATCATCAAAGCCTGATCGATATAAAACCGGAGCGCGTGCTGCAAGAGCTGGCCACGCTGCTGGAAAAAAATCAGGAGAACGCATGCACGTCCTGATTGTAAAAACGTCCTCAATGGGCGACGTTCTGCATACGCTGCCTGCTTTAACCGACGCGATGCAGGCTATTCCCGGCATTCGTTTTGACTGGGTAGTGGAAGAAGGTTTTGCGCAGATTCCTGCCTGGCATCCGGCCGTCGATCGCGTGATCCCCGTGGCTATTCGTCGCTGGCGCAAGCACTGGTTTGGCAGCCAGGTGCGTGAAGAGCGTTTTCTCTTCAAGCGCGAAGTACAGTCGCGTCAGTACGACGTAGTGATTGACGCGCAGGGCCTGATTAAAAGCGCCGCGCTGGTCACTCGTATCGCTAAAGGTGTTAAACATGGCCAGGATAGTCGTAGCGCGCGCGAGCCGTTTGCCAGCTGGTGGTACGACCAACGCCATGAAATCAGCAAGCAGCAGCATGCCGTACAGCGAACTCGCGAGCTGTTTGCCAAAAGCCTGGGCTATCCGCTGCCGGAAACTACCGGTGATTACGCGATTGCCAAACATTTTACCGCTGAACGTTTACCAGACGCAGGCCGCTACCTGGTGTTTTTGCATGCCACTACGCGCGACGAAAAACACTGGCCGGAAGCGCAATGGCGTCAGCTTATTGGCCTGTTAAGCGACAGCGGCCTACAGATTAAGCTTCCCTGGGGAGCCGAGCATGAGCATCAGCGCGCGCAGCGCCTGGCGGCTGGCTTCGATTATGTAGAAGTACTGCCGAAGCTCACGCTGGAACAGGTGGCGCAAACCTTAGCGAATGCGGCGGCCGTGGTATCCGTCGATACGGGCTTAAGCCATCTGACGGCGGCACTGGATCGCCCTAATATTACGCTGTATGGCCCAACCGATCCGGGCCTGATTGGCGGCTACGGCAAGAATCAGTTCGTGCTGCGGCCCGCTCAGGGCAACAGCATGGCGGATATCAGTGCCGAAGACGTGATGGCTCAGCTGATACCTCTGCTTAGCCACGCTGGCGAAAACTCGTGAAAACGCTGCCGTTAAGTATTTTGATTGCCGCGCATAACTGTGGCGATTCGCTGGCCGACACGCTGGAAAGCATTCTCGCCTCGCTCGGCGCAGCGGCTGACCAGGCGGAAATTATCGTAGTTAACGATGCCTCGACGGACGCCACGCAGACCGTTATCGATAGCTACGCAGAACGTTTGCCGCAGCTTCGCAGCAGCCGTACAGAGTATCGTAACGTCGGCAAGGTACGTAATCATGCCGTCCAGCTTGCTCGCGGCGACTATATCCTGATGGTCGACGGCGACGATACGCTACTGCCGGGCGCGCTGGAGCACAGGCTTGAGACGCTGCGGCAGACATCGCCGGATATTTTGCTGAGCAAAATCATTGAGGTGCGGCAGACGCCGTCAACGGTAGAGTGGCAACCTACAGAGCCGGAGACGCTGACGACGCACGGTGCCGTCGAACGTTTTCTGATCCACCGGGATTACCAGGCGCATTTTATCGGCCAGTTTTTCTCGCGCGAGCTGCTGCAACAGCATGCTTTTCCTGATTTTATTTGTTACGAAGATACCTGGCTGTTTCCGCAGCTGCTGATAAAGAGTAAAAAAACGCTTTTTACTTCAGCAGGGTTTTATCTTTACCGCAAACATGCCCAAAGCCTATCATCTGCCATTGATGAGCATAAAATTGCCTGTCTGATTGCGGCAACGCAGCATATGGATGAAGTGCTGCCAGAACGTTATGAGCATTTGATCACCTGTCACTGGCTGGATATCGCTAATCGTTATCACAACGAACTGCGCGGCACGACGCAGGGAAACCAGGTCAAAGCGCGTATTGCACGCGTCGGCATCGGCAAGTTCTTGCTGAACGGCAAAATCAGGCTGAGTTATAAACGAAAGATGCTGGCCGTCCGCAAGCGGGGCCTGTAAAGGCTTCTCCCTGACGGAGACGAGCCTTTCAGCCGCTTTGTCAGCGGCATCAGGCAACATTAATCATCTGTTTCAACAGCATCCCGGACAACGATTTCAGCCAGCCGCTTTAGCCGTAGCATACTCCGCCAGCGTCATCCCCTGCGTGCGGCTTTGCAGCCAGATAAAAAGCTGCTCCAGATCGTCATAAAGCCTGTCGATATCCTCGGCGGTTTTAAAGGTTGGGCTACCATCGGGCATAAACTCGCTGGAGTGCAGCATAAACTCTACGTAATCTGCGCCGCCAGCCAGCGTTTTTTGCGCCACCCCAGTCATCTGCTCAACATTGCCGCCCGTAGGACGCAGCCAGTGCACGGAAGGGCTGCGGCGCTTACCGCGCAGGCGGTCGTATCCCTGTTTAACGGCGTTCATCAAACCGGAATGCTTATACTGGATGCTCATGGGCACTTCGAGCAGCGAAGATTTACCGGGACGAGAAATGTCATTCGCATCCAGGTAATAGGCTGAACGCGGAAAGTGCGTATAGTTGCTGCCGCCTTTACCCTGCGGCGCGCCTGGCGAAAACTGCCAGTTAACGCCGGGCGTTACCGAACAGTCAACCTGATAGCCGTGCTCAATCAGTAGCTGAGCATAATATTCGTCAAAGGCCCAGCGGCCAGCGCGGTGGCTGAGCATTTTGGTGCTAAAGGTTTTTTCCAGCAGTTCCGTCATGAAGCTGACTTTTTTACGCATTTCTTCATGCGGATACTCAATCAGATAGGGCTGGTGCTGCCAGTCGTTATCCGTAAGCTCATACGCTGGCGGGCTGTTCCAGGCATGGAGATGCATGCCTACCTCACCCTGACCACGGGCAATAACATCACGGGCAAAATCGATATAGATCGGATCGATAGCCATCTCGTAGTTCGTCAGCCAGGTAGGTTTAAAAGTATATTTCTCGCACAGTTCCTGAAAACGAGAGAGATAGCCGGCATTTTTGGTCGTAATATGGCCGGAGCGGTTACGCCAGAGATTGTCACCCTCTGTGTCGATGGTGATAAGAAATGCAGGGGTTTTCATGTTGATGCGGTACTCCGTTTTAAACCTGCCGGTATGTTATCAGCGGCCTCAACAGACGCAAAAGTATTTGCAGAAATACGTCGCTAAAAGGTATTCGCTGTAGCGCTATCTTTCTTATTTTTCTAAGATACACAAATAAGGCGGTTCACCTTACAAAATCACAACATTGCCAGGATGAAATCAACGAGCTTCAATAAAGGAATGCTGTAGAACGTTAAAAAAGATGGTTTATCTTCGTATGATGAACGGCAGGGAAGTCGTCCATATCATAGGCTTTCTCTGCTAAGGGTAAAAAATTGTCCAAGCGCGTATTAATGATCATTGACGGTCTGCCCGGTGGGGGCGCAGAGAAAGTTGTGCTAACGCTTTCCAAAGGATTAATAGAGCGCGGTCACCGGGTGTCGCTTTTTTCGCTTCGCAGCGTTTGTGATTATGCCATTCCTGCCGGTCTGGACTATCAAGTCATCAAGGACCGCTGCTCTTTTCCCTGGCGTAAGCTTACCGAGTTAAGCCGCCGTGCAGCAAAGCTGGACCAGGCCATCATGCAGGCAGAAAAAGAAGGCGGCCCTTTTGATCTGGTCGTTTCTCACCTGCATAAAACCGACCGTATCGTCAGCCGCTGCCAACATCTGGCCAAAGACAAAACCTGGTTCTGCCTGCACGGCGTTTTCTCTGCTTCCTATCTGGCGCACCGTCAGGGTTTTTCCCTGTGGCAGAAAAAGTTAAAAACGCGCCGTATTTATCAGAACCGCAACATCATTGGCGTTTCTCAATACGTAGTGAGCGATCTGAAACGCGCTTTTGCCGTTCAGCCGCAGCACGAGCGGATAATTTTTAATCCTTTTGATTTTGATACTGTTCTTGAGGCTTCACTGCAACCTTGTGACATGGCAGGAAAACCTTATTTAATCCATGTTGGCCGCTTTCATCAGACTAAACGACACGATCGACTGCTTAAAGCCTATGCGCAAACGGGGATCGGCGCGCCGCTGGTCTTGATTGGTCAGGGAAATGAGGAAGCGACCGGACGGATAAAGAAGCTGGCCGTCGAGCTGGGCATTCAGGATCGCGTGATTTTTAAAGGTTTCCTCAGCAATCCTTATCCGTGGATCCGTCACGCAAAAATGCTGGTGGTCAGCTCGGACAGCGAAGGATTTGGTAACGTGTTAGTGGAAGCGTTAATCTGCAAAGTGCCGGTGGTCAGCACGCGCTGCCCTGGTGGGCCAATTTCTATTTTGACCGGCGAACTGGCGCGCGGGCTGGCAGATTTGGATGTGGACTCGCTGGCGCATACCATGCAGGATATCTGGTCGAATCCGCCTGACGTTTCACAGCTAAATCTTGATGCCTACAGTATTGAAGCGATCTGCCAGCAATATCTCGCGTTAACGAAGGATTAACCTGGCCCGGCAACATTTATGAACTGGCGGTGTCTGAAAGCCTCAGACATTCATTTCAGCGCTCTCGTCGGCCAGACCGACCAGCGCCTATTTTCACTTAAGGTTTTTAGTATGGTAATGCTCATAACCGGGAACGGATATCAGAGCACGGTAAAAAGCCTGTGGGCAGCAAACCGGGCACGGCTCAGGGAGAATCGAGCGTGAATTACGTGCTGTTGTTTTTGCTTTTGCTGCCGTTCAAGCTGTTAATGAAGCTAAACCATAAAAAGCAGGCCCGTAACCTGGTTATCCAGACGGCAAAAATTGGTGATTTCATTAATATCACTCCGTTACTTACCCATCTTGAACGTAGCGATGCGCTGCTGAGCCGTACCGTTGCGCCGCTGGCGCAGCACGACCAGACGCTGGCAGAAATTTTTTATATCGAAGAACATAAAAACAACACCTTCAGCAAGCTTAAGCTCGCGTTTAAGCTCATGAACCGCTATGAAAACGTTTATCTTCTGCATCCCAACAATACCAATCTGTTCTACGCCGCCTGTTGTAATGCCAGCAACAAACAGTTTCTGTCGATGTACCGCCGCAAATGGTATCAGGGCATTTTTTATCTGACCGCAACCGGCGTGGTCGAACACGACCAGTATTCACTGACGCTGGAAAATTACCTCAAGCTGGCAGACCGCTCGTTAACGAAAGAAAGCTATCCCAAACACGCGACGCTGCCGCTCCTGAAACCTGCTAATACGCCCGAAGAAGTTTTCAGAACGGACAAAATCAAAATCGGCATCAGCATTTCTGCCGGTAACCAGGCAAAAACTATTCCGCCCACCATCTGGAAAGCCCTGTTTGACCGCCTCAGCTCGCTGCCCTGCCTGTTTTATGTTTTTGGCGCACCAAATGAACTTACGCGCCTGCATGAACTCAATAAGGTGACGGGTGAAAGCGATAACATCGTCAATATGATCGGAAAGGTTTCGCTGGAAGGCCTGCCTTACGCCATCAGCCAGATGGATTTTTACGTGGCGTCCGATTCCGGCAATATCTACATTGCCGATTCGCAAAACGTGCCGGTTGTTTTGATTTATGGCCCCTGCTGTGTCGAAGAGCAGCGTCCGCTGGGCGACGTGCTGCTGATTGGGCCTAATCATATCGCGCCTTCCTCGTTCGTTTTTCATGCGCTGTATAAATTCAACCATCCCGTTGAACAGCTTTATGAGCTTGACGACCGTAAGCTCAATGATATTTACGATTTTATTTGCGCGCGCAAGCCGCCATTACAAGAAAAGAAGACCGACTCCTGAGTATGAAGCCGCAAGAAAAACACCCGGCCCTTTTGCTGAGCGCTATTGTCCCGATGTACAACGCCGGAAGCAGTTTCCAGGCTTTCATTGACTCCGCGCTGGCGCAAACGCTGCAATCAATGGAAATCATCATTGTTAATGATGGCTCAACGGATGAATCGGCACAGCTGGCACACCGCTACGCCAGCGAGTATGAGCATGTACACGTTATCGATCAGGCAAACGGCGGCGTATCGCGCGCGCGCAATGCCGGACTGGCAATCGCACGCGGTAAATACGTCACCTTTCCGGACGCCGACGACACGCTGTCGCCAGAGATGTACAGCAAGCTGACGGCAATGGCCGAACAGGACGATCTGGACGTGGCGCAGTGTAATGCAGAGCGCGTATTCTGGGGGTCTGGCCGTGCAAAAACGCTGATCCCTGAAGACCGATTGCAATCCACTGCCGTGCTGAGCGGCGCCGACTGGCTGCAACAGGCGCTTTCCACCAACCGCTATCTGCACGTGGTCTGGCTGGGCATTTATCGCCGCTCGCTTATCGAAGAGCTGAACCTGCTGTTTGAGCCTGGGCTGCATCATCAGGATATCCCGTGGACCACCGAACTGATGCTGAACGCGCGTCGCGTGCGCTATACCAGCGAGGTGATGTATCGCTATTACGTTCACGACCAGTCTATCAGCAACCGCAAACGTAGCGGGATGGCCAACGTCGAGTACCAGCGCCACTATTTGAAAATTGCCCGCATGCTGGATGAAATTAACCTGCGCTATCGCCATAAGGTGAAAATCGGCCCGGCCGTGTATCGCCAGGTAACGAAAGAGGCGTTGACCGTTTGCCATGCCCTGCGTCGTGAACCGGACGCGGCGGCGCGACAGGCAATGATAGCGGATCTGTTCGCCAGCAAAACGCCAGGGCGAATGATGCGTAATGCCCGCGGCATTAAACAGTGGTATCAGCTGCTGCTCTGGCTGGGCCGGATTTACCGCTGGCGTCAGCGCTGATGCTGAAGCATCCCGGCTTTTCCGCAGTCGGACTTTTTCTTACAATCGGTTCACTTTATGTTGAGATCCCATAAGTATGGCTACTCTCCAGTCGATTCCCGCCAGCTTTGCGCCGCAGAAAATTTTGCTGATCAAGCTGCGCCATCATGGCGATATGCTGCTGACCACGCCGGTTATTGAAGCGCTTCGCCAGCGTTATCCGCAGGCCAGTATTGACGTGCTGCTCTATAAAGAGACGCTGCCGATGCTGCAGGCGCATCCGCATATTCGCCAGCTGCACTTTATCGATCGCAAATGGAAACAGGAAGGGGCGCTGGCGCATATCCGGCATGAAGCGGCGCTACTCGGCACGATTCGCCGTCAGCGCTACGATCTGGTGATTAATCTGGCCGATCAGTGGCGCAGCGCGATCATTACTGGCTTATCCGGCGCGCGGGTCAGAATTGGTTTCGCTTACAACAAGCGCCGCAGCCTCTTCTGGCGTAAAGCGCATACCCATCTGGTTTCCACCAGCAACCATAGCCAGCTACATACGGTCGAACAGAACCTGTCTGCGCTACAGCCGCTGGGGATTGCTTCCAGCGGTTTTTCGGCCGCGATGTATTACAGCGACAGCGACTGGCAACATACGCAGGCAGTGCTGACCCAAAACCAGGTTACGCGGCCCTATATCGTTATTCAGCCAACTTCGCGCTGGGTGTTTAAGTGCTGGGAAGATGAAAAGGTCGCCGGCCTGGTGAGCGCACTGGCTTCTGGCGAAACAGACATAGTGTTAACCGCCGCGCCCGATAAGAAAGAGCTGGCGATGATTGAACATATTCTTACGCTCTGTCCCAATAAAGCCGTTTCGCTGGCCGGTAAGCTAACGCTGCCGCAGCTGGCTTCGTTAATCGATCACGCTCGCCTTTTTATCGGCGTCGATTCTGCGCCAATGCATATGGCCGCCGCGTTAAATACGTCCTGTATCGCCCTTTTCGGCCCGACCAAGCTGACGCAATGGCGACCATGGGGAGAAAATAACCGGGTGATCTGGGCAGGAGACTACGCGCCGCTGCCGTCACCGGACAGCATTAATACCGGCACGGAGACGCGCTATCTTTCAGCGATCCCGCTGGATGACGTAGTAAAAGCCGCAAGGAGTTATCTGGATGAATAAAATACGGCTGGCCATAGTGCGGCAGAAATATCGGCCGGACGGCGGCGCTGAACGCTTTATCTCGCGGGCGCTTGAAGCGCTGGACGACGATAGCCTGGAGTTAAATATCATCACCCGCAGCTGGCAGGGCGAGCCAAAGCCGGACTGGCACCTGCATATCTGCAACCCTAAAAAATGGGGAAGGATTTCACGCGAGCGTGGTTTCGCCGTGGCCGCCCGTGAATGCTGGCAGCGGGAAAAATTCGATATCGTGCAAAGCCACGAGCGCATAGCGGGCTGCGATATTTTTCGCGCCGGTGACGGCGTGCATCGCGTCTGGCTGGAGCAAAGAGCGCGCGTTGTTTCCCCGGCGCAGCGGCTGCTAACCAGCCTGAGTCCCTATCATCGCTACGTCATGGCGGCAGAAGAAAAGATGTTTCGCTCGCCAGCGCTGAAGAAAATCATCTGTAACTCGCTGATGGTAAAGAACGACATCATGCGCTGCTTTCAGGTGCCGGAAGAAAAGTTCGCGGTTATCTACAACGCTATTGATGCCCAGCGCTTCAGGCCCGCCACGCTGGAAGAGCGCCAGCAGTCGCGTACGGCATTAAACTTACCCGCTGACGCCAAAGTCTTTATCTACGTCGGTTCCGGTTTTGAACGCAAAGGCTTAAAAGCCTCCATAACGGCGCTGGCCGCTACCGATGCGCATTTACTGGTTGTTGGTCAGGACAAGCAGCAGTCCCGGTATGTAAACCTGGCTCGCCAGCTGGGATGCGAAAACCGCGTGCATTTTGTCGGCGTTCAGCACAACGTTACTCCTTACTATCACGCGGCTGACGCACTGATGCTGCCGACGCTCTACGATCCTTTTCCAAACGTCATTCTGGAAGCGATGGCGTGTGGGCTGCCGGTTATTACCAGTTTTACCTGCGGCGGAGCGGAATTTATCGTTGATGGCGAGCAGGGCTACGTGTGTGATGCGCTGGACGTTACGGCACTGACTGCCGCCGCTAACGCTATCACAGTCAGAACGCTCGACAGTCGTATGGGCGATGCGGCCCGCGAGCGCGTTCTGCCTTGCTCACCGCAGCGGCTGGCAGGCCAGCTTCATGCGCTATATCAACAAGTGTTGCAGCAGGCCTGAGAAGAAGATGTGAGCACGCGCGACTTATCTGCTAACATGCGGTAATGTTTCTCTTTTCCGGCTTTTTCTGGCGCGAGTCTCTCTGTAATTCGTAAACATTGTGATGACAACAATTTATTCTGTCCTGCTCTACCTTATTCAGCCTCTGATTTGGCTGCGGCTCTGGCTGCGCGGCAGAAAGGCACCGGCCTATCGTCAACGCTGGGCGGAACGCTACGGCTACTGCAAAGACAAAGTCAGGCCGGACGGTATTCTGCTGCACTCCGTTTCCGTCGGCGAGACGCTGGCTGCCGTGCCGCTGGTCAGGGCGCTACGCCACCGTTATCCTTCCATGCCGATTACCGTCACCACCATGACGCCGACCGGTTCGGAACGCGCGGCCTCGGCCTTCGGTAAAGATGTTCATCACGTTTATCTGCCTTACGATCTGCCCGGCTCCATGAATCGGTTTTTGAACAATGTGAATCCACGTCTGGTGATCATTATGGAAACCGAACTGTGGCCGAACATGATTGCACAGCTTCACGCCCGTAAAATCCCGCTGGTCATCGCCAATGCTCGTCTTTCTGAACGCTCGGCGAAAGGCTACGGCAAGCTGGGCAAATTTATGCAGCGCCTGCTGCAAAAAATCACGCTGATTGCGGCGCAAAACGCAGAAGACGGCGAGCGTTTCGTCAGCCTTGGCCTGAAGCGTTCCCAGCTGACCGTGACCGGCAGCCTGAAGTTTGATATTTCCGTAACGCCGGAGCTGGCCGCACGCGCGGTTGCGTTGCGCCGCCAGTGGGCTTCACGCCGCCAGGTATGGATAGCAACCAGCACGCATGAAGGCGAAGAAAGCATTATTCTGGAAGCGCACCGCAAACTTCTGGCGCGCTTCCCCGATCTGCTCCTTATTCTGGTGCCTCGCCATCCGGAGCGTTTTTCTACCGCGCGCGAGATGACGCAGAAGGCTGGCTTTAGCTTTATCACACGCAGCAGCGGCGAAATCCCTTCGGGCGGTACGCAGGTAGTGATTGGCGATACGATGGGCGAGTTGATGCTGCTGTACGGCATTGCCGATGTGGCATTCGTCGGCGGCAGCCTGGTGGAACGAGGCGGACACAATCCGCTGGAAGCCGCCGCGCATGCAATTCCGGTGCTTATGGGCCCCCATACTTTTAACTTTAAAGATATCTGCGCGAAGCTGCAGCAGGCGGACGGGCTGATTACCGTTACCGATGCCGACTCGCTGGATAAAGAGATCGGCACCCTGCTCACCGATGAAGATTATCGTCTGTACTATGGCCGCCATGCGGTAGACGTTCTGCATCAGAACCAGGGCGCGCTACAGCGTTTGCTACAGTTACTCGAACCTTATCTGCCACAGCGGAATCACTAAATGTCTTCACGTCAGCTTCTGTCGGTTGTACTGATCGCCAAAGATGCGGCCGAACTGCTGCCGGAATGCCTGGAATCCGTGAGCTGGGCCGATGAAATCGTGCTGCTGGATTCCGGCAGCAGCGACGGCACGCCGCAGATTGCTGCCCGGCACGGCGCGAAAGTTTTCCACTCTCACGAGTGGCGCGGTTACGGCAAACAGCGCCAGCTGGCTCAAAGCCATGCCAGTCATCCGATGATTTTGATGATCGATACCGATGAGCGCGTCACGCCCCAGCTGCGCAGCGCTATTGAGGCCGTATTAGAACAGCCTGCCGCTGGCCGTACCGTTTACAGCCTGGGCCGTCGCAATCTGTTTCTGGGGCGTTTTATGCGCCATAGCGGCTGGTATCCCGACAGGGTAACGCGCCTTTACCCGCGCGACTTTACCTATAACGACCATCAGGTACACGAATCGCTGGAAACCCAGGACGCACAGGTAGTGGCGCTGAAAGGCGACCTGCTGCATTTAACCTGCCGCGATTTTTCCGCCTTTCAGTGGAAGCAGTTTGCCTATGCGGAAGCCTGGGCAAAGCAGCGCCATCATCAGGGGAAAAAGTGCAGTATGGCGGCGATTTTTGCCCATACGCTGGGTGCTTTTCTGAAAACGCTGGTGCTGCGCGTCGGGTTTCTGGATGGTAAACAGGGCTGGCTGCTGGCGGTGGTCAACGCGCAGTATACTTTCAATAAATATACGGCGCTGTGGGCGCTGAATCACTCTTCGCACGCTTCCGGTAAGGGCGGTTTATGAGCACAAAAGCGATCTATCCTGGCACCTTTGACCCGCTGACTAACGGCCATCTGGACATTATCACGCGTGCGGCGCGCATGTTTGACCATATCATTCTGGCTATCGCCGCCAGCCCCAGCAAAAAGCCTATGTTTTCGCTGAACGAACGCGTGGCGCTGGCGCAGCAGGTGGTAGCGCATTTGCCCAATGTAGAAGTGACGGGATTTAGCGACCTGATGGCAAACTTTGCGCGCGATCGCCAGGCAAATGTACTGGTGCGCGGCCTGCGGGCGGTTTCCGACTTTGAGTATGAGATGCAGCTGGCGCGGATGAACCGCCATCTGCTGGCGGAGCTTGAAAGCGTGTTCCTGATGCCTTCCGAAAAGTATTCGTTTATCTCTTCCACGCTGGTGAAAGAAGTGGCGCGCCATCAGGGCGACGTCAGCGCTTTTTTGCCAGCGCCCGTCTATAACGCGCTGCTGGCAAAGCTGTCGGACTAGCTATTTCTGGCAGGTTGGGCAGTAAAAAGTACTGCGCTGCGCGTGCTTTGCGCCAACTATTGGCGTAGTGCAAACGCGGCAAGGCTCACCCGCCCGGCCGTAAACCTGCAGTTCCTGAGCAAAATAGCCCGGTTTCCCGTCCGACTGTAGAAAGTCGCGTAGCGTGGTGCCGCCTTGTTCAATGGAGCGCAGTAGCACCGCTTTAATCGTCGCGACCAGCAAAGATGCATCTTCTTTGCTCAGGTCCATCGCTGGGCGATCGGGATGGATCCCGGCCGCAAACAGCGATTCGCTGGCGTAGATATTGCCAACGCCCACCACCAGCTTGTTATCCATCAGCCATGGCTTAACCGGCGTTCGTCTGCCGCGCGACTTCTCAAACAGGTAATCTGCGTTAAACGCTTCACTTAGCGGTTCAGGGCCGAGATGCGCTAACACATTGCTGGCGGTCAGGTCGCTGCTCCATAGCCAGGCGCCAAAGCGACGTGGATCGGTATAGCGCAGCACTTTGCCATTGTTCATCACCAGGTCAACGTGGTCGTGCTTGGCTGGAGGCGTCTCCTCTGACAGCACGCGTAAGCTACCGGACATCCCAAGATGGATAATAATCCAGCCTTCAGGCAGCTCTAACAGCAGATATTTGGCGCGACGCTGGACGCTAAGGACCGGCTGGTCGCTGAGGCTGTGAATTTCATGAGAGACAGGCCAGCGCAGGCGGCCATTGCGTACTACGGCGTGCAGAATAGTGGCGCCGACAAGATGCGGTTCGATACCGCGTCGGCTGGTTTCTACCTCAGGTAACTCCGGCATTCAAACCTCCCGCTGGGAATTTTTCCGTTCTCACAAAAGAAAAAACCCCGCCGAGGCAGGGTTTTTCAGTCGCTAATCTCAATTACTTGATTTTAGCTTCTTTGTAGATCACGTGCTGGCGGACAACAGGATCGAATTTCTTCAGTTCCAGTTTTTCCGGCTTAGTACGCTTGTTCTTCGTGGTGGTATAGAAGTGACCTGTACCAGCAGAAGAAACCAGCTTGATCTTCTCACGAATACCTTTAGCCATGTTTCAGTTCCTTACCTTAGTACTTCTCACCGCGGATACGCAGATCGGCCAGAACCGTCTCAATACCCTTTTTATCAATTACGCGCATGCCTTTGGCAGATACGCGCAGTGTAACGAAGCGCTTTTCGCTCTCAACCCAGAAACGGTGAGAGTGCAGGTTCGGCAGGAAACGGCGTTTCGTCGCGTTCATTGCGTGGGAACGGTTGTTACCCGTCACCGGACGCTTTCCAGTTACCTGGCAGACTCGTGACATGTCAATTCTCCAAAAATCAAATAAGCTCGAGCTTTAAAAATAAGGTCTTGGCCGCCTCGTCAGGCTCTTAGCCCATCCAGGCGAGTTCTATGTGAACCCGCTGAGCAGGCCCAAATGCCAAACCCGAGATTCTCAAAGGTGGCGTAGTATACGCCCTGCAAGGCCGGTGCTCAAGTCCCGAACAGATAAAGATCCCTTTGGATCGTGCAAAATTGCTCCATTTGAACGCAAAAAGTGTTGTCTGCCGGTTAAAAACCACGCGGTTTCCGCGCTTCAGCCGGGTGAGAGCCATCCCTGCTCGGCAAAAGAGACATATTCGCCACGGCCAATCACAATATGGTCCAGTACGCGAATGCTGAAATGCTGGCAGCAGGTGATAACCTGTTGAGTTACATCACGATCGGCCATGCTGGGCGTGGCGATGCCCGAAGGATGGTTATGAGCGAGCACAATTGCCGCCGCGTTATTTTTTAACGCCCTGCGGACAATTTCGCGCGGATGAACCTCAACGCTGGCGATAGCGCCAGCAAACATTTCGCAAGCTTCAATAATCCGGTGCTGACTATCAAAAAAAACCACCATAAAAATTTCACGCTCGCGATGCGCCAGCCTGCTGTGCAGATAATTCACCATATCCGTGGAGCTCTGCACGGCCTGCTTCATTGAATCAGAACAGGTAAAAAAGCGTCGTCCAAGCTCGGCTATGGCGTTCAGCTGCGCATATTTTGCTACGCCCACGCCCTTTATCTGCAAAAACGCGTCTTTGTCTGCCGTCATCAGCCGGTAAAGTGAACCAAATTCTTCAATCAGCTGCCGGGCCAGCGCCATTACATGGACGCCGTTTGCCCCGGTACGGAGAAAAATGGCTAACAGCTCTATATCCGTTAACGCTTCTACCCCTTCCGCCACCAGCTTTTCACGTGGCGGTAGCTTTTTCCATGGCTTCTTCATGTGCTTTCCTCCTTCCGCAACAGACAGAATCATGGCATTATATACAGTAGTTTTCTACGCGGGTAAGGCCGCTCTGCGAGTTCTCTCGCAAAGATGATGCTGCGTTAAAAGTCAGCAAACCGGGAGTGTGGTAAAATGGCGGCATTCCGGCGCCTGCGCGCCCATCTGTCTCAACGGAGCGGATAGCATGACATTAAACGGTAAACGTATAGTTCTGGGCATCAGCGGCGGTATAGCGGCTTACAAAGCGCCAGAGCTGGTAAGACGCCTGCGCGATCGCGGCGCAGAAGTTCGGGTGGCCATGACCGAAGCGGCAAAAGCGTTTATCACGCCGCTGAGCCTGCAGGCCGTCTCGGGTTATCCGGTCAGCGACAGCCTGCTGGACCCGGCGGCGGAAGCGGCAATGGGCCATATTGAACTGGGGAAATGGGCCGATCTGGTTATCCTGGCCCCTGCCACAGCCGACCTTATCGCGCGCGTCACGGCGGGTATGGCTAACGATCTGGTCACTACCATCTGTCTTGCTACCGCTGCCCCCATCGCCGTTGTACCGGCTATGAACCAGCAAATGTACCGGGCTACCGCTACGCAACACAATCTTCAGGTATTACGCGAGCGCGGCCTGATGATTTGGGGACCGGACAGCGGCAGTCAGGCCTGTGGCGACGTAGGGCCAGGACGCATGCTGGATCCGTTAACGATTGTCGACGAAGCGGTTCACTGGGCTTCTTCAGGCAACGATTTGACGCACCTCAACATCATGGTAACCGCTGGTCCAACCCGCGAGTCGCTTGATCCAGTCCGGTTTATCACCAACCACAGCTCGGGTAAAATGGGTTTTGCTATCGCCGCCGCTGCCGCAAAACGCGGTGCCAGCGTCACGCTGGTTGCAGGACCGGTCGCGTTAGCCACGCCGCCGGGCGTTAACCGTATTGACGTCATCAGCGCGCTGGAAATGGAAGCGGCCGTCATGGCTTCCGCTGCCAGCCAGGACATTTTTATTGCTTCTGCTGCCGTTGGTGACTATCGCGCGGCGGCGTTCTCTGAAGAAAAAATCAAAAAACAGGGCGATGAAATCGTTCTGAAGATGATAAAAAACCCGGACATTGTTGCTGGCGTAGCGGCCATGCAGGAACATCGTCCTTTTGTCGTGGGGTTTGCAGCAGAAACCCGGAATGTGGAAGAATATGCCCGGCAAAAAAGGGTACGGAAAAATCTGGATCTGATCTGCGCTAATGATGTTTCTAAAGCCGGGCAAGGATTCAATAGTGAAACCAATGCCCTGCATCTTTTCTGGCAAGAAGGGAACAAAGTCTTACCGCTTAGCGATAAGCAGCTCCTGGGCCAACAATTACTGGACGAAATAGTCAGCCGTTATGAAGAAAAAAATCGACGTTAAGATTTTAGACCCGCGCGTGGGCACCACTTTTCCCCTGCCCGCTTACGCCACCTCGGGTTCCGCTGGTCTCGACCTGCGCGCCTGCCTGGATGAAGCCGTACAGCTGGCTCCTGGCGCGACCACGCTGGTGCCTACCGGTCTGGCTATTCATATTGCCGATCCGCAGCTGGCCGCGGTGATCCTGCCGCGTTCCGGTCTGGGCCATAAACATGGCGTGGTGCTGGGCAATCTGGTGGGCCTGATCGATTCCGATTATCAGGGACAGCTGATGGTTTCCGTGTGGAACCGTGGACAGGACACGTTCAGCATTGAGCCTGGCGAACGTATTGCGCAGATGGTCTTTGTACCGGTTGTGCAGGCTGAATTTAATCTGGTCAACGACTTTGACGCCAGCGTGCGTGGTGAAGGCGGCTTCGGCCACTCAGGCCGTCAGTAGTCGCCAGCCTGGCATTCGTGAGCGAGTAACTCCCATATTTTCGCCGTGAGCACGACCGCTCACGGATGTCGCGTGGGCGTTGGCCCGTATAAAGTGATATTTCAGGGGTCTTTCAGGACATGGCAGAGAAAAAGAGTGCGAAAAGGAACCGTCGCGAAGAAATACTGCAGGCTCTGGCGCAAATGCTGGAATCCAGCGACGGAAGCCAGCGGATTACCACGGCCAAACTGGCCGCCAACGTCGGCGTTTCGGAAGCTGCGCTTTATCGGCATTTCCCCAGCAAAACGCGCATGTTTGACAGCCTGATTGAATTTATTGAAGACAGCCTGATTACGCGCATCAATCTGATTTTACAGGATGAGAAGGAAGCGATTCCGCGCCTGCGCCTGATACTCCAGTTGATTCTGGGTTTTGGTGAGCGTAATCCGGGCTTATCACGCATTCTGACCGGCCATGCCCTGATGTTTGAACAGGATCGCCTGCAGGGAAGAATCAATCAGCTGTTTGAACGTATCGAGGTGCAGCTTAAACAGGTGCTGCGCGAGCAGAAGCTGCGTGATGGTGAAGGTTTCAAAACGGACGAGGCACTGCTGGCTTCCCAGCTGCTGGCGTTTTCTGAAGGATTGCTGTCGCGTTTTGTCCGTTCCGGGTTCCGCTATCGTCCTACGGCAGAATTTGAAACGCGCTGGCCGCTACTGGCCTGTCAGCTGGTATGAACAACCCGGGCCGCTATCAGCGGCCCGCTGTTTTTTAAATACCATACTCTTTACGATAGGCGCGGACGGCGGCCAGATGGTCAGCCAGCTCCGGTTTTTCTTCCAGATAGGTAATGAGTTCGTTCAGCGTGATAATGGCAATGACCTTACAGCCGTAGTCACGTTCCACTTCCTGAATAGCCGACTCCTGACCCCGACCGCGCTCCTGGCGATCCAGCGAAATCAGCACGCCAGCCAGCGTTGCCTGATTGGCGGCGATAATTTCCATTGATTCACGAATGGCCGTGCCGGCAGTAATAACGTCATCTACCAGCATAATGCGTCCCTGTAACGGGCTGCCAACCAGCGTACCGCCTTCGCCGTGATCTTTTGCCTCTTTCCGGTTGAAGCAATAAGGCACATCGCGGTCATGATGATCGGCCAGCGCTACGGCAGTGGTGGTAGCGATAGGAATGCCTTTATAAGCGGGGCCAAAAACCACATCAAAATCGATACCAGAATCGACCAGCGCCTGGGCATAGAAGCGCCCTAACAGCGCCAGATCGCGCCCGGTGTTAAACAGACCGGCGTTAAAAAAATAAGGGCTTTTCCGCCCTGATTTCAGCGTAAACTCGCCAAATTTCAGCACCTGTTTGTTAATGGCGAATTCGATAAACTGCCGCTGCCAGGCTTTCATGTCTCGTTCCTCAATCAGTTATAAAAAAGGCGACTCTCTGGTCGCCTGGAATATCAGTTTTGTAACGCCGCCTTCTGCGCTTCGATCAGCGTATCAATGCCGCCGCGCGCCAGAGAGAGCAGCGTCAGCAGTTCTTCATGGCTGAACGGCTCACCTTCTGCGGTGCCCTGCACTTCAATCATCCGGCCATCTTCGGTCATGACCACGTTCATGTCGGTTTCTGCGGCAGAGTCTTCAACGTATTCCAAATCGCACAGCGCTTCACCGTTAACGATACCGACAGAAACGGCAGCAACCATCCCTTTCATCGGGTTGGCCTTCAGTTTGCCAATAGCGACAAGATGGTTCAGCGCATCGGCCAGCGCTACGCAGGCTCCGGTAATAGAAGCAGTACGCGTACCGCCATCAGCCTGCAATACGTCGCAATCCAGGGTGATAGTGAATTCGCCAAGCGCTTTTAAATCCAGCGCGGCGCGCAGAGAACGAGCGATCAGACGCTGAATTTCCAGCGTGCGGCCGCCCTGTTTGCCTTTTGCAGCTTCACGCGCGTTACGGCTGTGGGTAGCACGGGGCAGCATGCCGTATTCTGCAGTTACCCAACCCTGGCCCTGACCTTTCAGAAAGCGCGGAACGCCCTCTTCAATGGTGGCGGTGCAAAGCACTTTGGTTTCGCCGAACTCAACCAGGACGGAGCCTTCTGCATGTTTAGTATAGTGGCGAGTCAGGGTAACGGGACGCACCTGACTGGCATGACGGCCTGCTGGTCGCATGGTTTTTCTCCGGCTTAAAAATCGTGATTGGCTGCGCATTATACGGATTTCGAGAGCAGATGCCTACGGCGACCCGCGTAAACGCTGTTTCCGCTGAACACGAGAATTTTTCACACCTTCAGGAGGCTACTGATTTGCCAGAGTTTGACCTGATGCCTGTTAAGGCAACGTCAGCACCGCTATAATCACCTGAACTTTTTCTGAAAACGGGTACGCACAATGATCCGCAGTATGACCGCTTACGCCCGGCGTGAGACAAAAGGCGAATGGGGCAGCGCAGCCTGGGAGCTTCGTTCCGTAAACCAGCGCTATTTAGAAACCTATATCCGCCTGCCGGAACAGTTCCGCGGTCTGGAGCCGGTTATCCGTGAGCGCATCCGCAACCGCCTGACGCGCGGCAAAATTGAATGCAATTTGCGTTTTGACGCTGACGTGCGGGCACAAAGCTCGCTGGTGCTGAACGAAAAGCTGGCAATTCAGCTGGTTCAGGCTGCCAACTGGGTGAAAATGCAGAGCGATGAAGGAGAGATCAACCCGGTTGATATCCTGCGCTGGCCTGGCGTGATGTCCGCAGAGGAACAGGATTTAGACGCTATTTCTGCCGAGCTGCTGCAGGCGTTGGATACCGCGCTGGATGACTTCATCATTGCACGTGAAACCGAAGGCGCGGCTCTGAAAGCACTGATTGAGCAGCGTCTGGAAGGGGTTAGTGCCGAAATCGTTAAGGTCCGCGCGCAAATGCCGGACGTGCTGAAATGGCAGCGTGAACGGCTGATAACCAAGCTGGAAGAGGCTCAGGTACAGCTGGACACTAACCGCGTCGAGCAGGAACTGATTATGCTGGCGCAGCGCGTAGACGTGGCAGAAGAGCTGGATCGCCTGGAAGCGCACGTTAAAGAAACCTATAACATCCTGAAGAAGAAAGAGGCCGTTGGCCGCCGCCTGGACTTTATGATGCAGGAGTTCAATCGCGAATCTAATACGCTGGCGTCTAAGTCGATTAATGCTGAAGTGACTACCTCCGCCATTGAGCTTAAGGTGCTGATTGAGCAGATGCGCGAGCAGATTCAAAATATCGAATAATTTCCACCCTCACCCTATAAATTCCATAAGCCCATGTTAAATGGGCTTTTTTATGGTATTTAAATTCCACTAATGAACATGTTTCTCCACTTACATCCACGAAATTTAGGGGGGCAAAATGGGGAGCATTTGTGCTTTACTAGAAAAATATAACAGTCTATAACCAGATACCCCCCACTAAAAATGACAGGTCAGTTATATGGGTTCATTAACAGTAAAAGCCGTTCAGTCTCTGATAAAAGCAGGCAGAGTTGGTAAGTTTGGAGATGAGCGAGGTCTATACCTGAAAATCCCCTCCAAGGGTGAACCATACTGGATGCTGAGATACACAGCACAAACAAAGAGACGGGAAATCACTTTAGGGAAGGTTTCTATAGTGTCACTCGCAGAAGCTCGTAGCCTTGCAGAAGATGTTCGCAAAAAGGTTATGGCTGGAGATGACCCTATCGCAGAAAGAAAGTTAAACAGACCTGAAGCACTGATTACAGTGAATGATCTTTTCGAGGACTGGCATAAAGTCCTCGAAAAGCGATTGAAGCACCCACGAATTCCAGAAAGGATTTACCGTAAAGACATAGCACCTACCATTGGTGGACTTGCCTTAAGCAAAGTCACTCCCATAGATGTCAGAGCAATTCTTCAAAATATTACTAAAAGTGGAAGACCTACAATTTCCAATGATGCTCTTCTTCACATGAAGCAACTCTTCAATCACGGCATTAAGCTCGGTTTAATTCAGAGCAACCCAGCGACTGCTTTCAAAGTGAATGATGCCGGAGGTGTTGAAAAGAGCAGAGAAAGAGCATTGAGCCTGGATGAGATTGCTTATGTTTTTAAAGTGTTCAGAGAACATTCGGACAGCTTCTCTCGTGATAACTATCTCGCTTGTGCCCTGTTACTGCTTCTTGCTGTTCGCAAAAGTGAGCTGACAGAAGCTCCGTGGTCGGAATTCAATTTAGAAGATAAAAAATGGTCCTTACCAAAAGAAAGAAGTAAATCTGGTGTAGGTATTGTCATCCCACTTCCTCCACTCGCAATTGAGATTTTAAACGAGCTGAAGGTCAGAGCCTTTGGCTCTTCTTATGTCTTCCCAAATCGCCGTGTGAGCAAGTCCCAGCACATGGCAAAAGACACTCTCAACAGAGCCATAGCGAAGCTGTTCGGTATTGAACCTGGCAAAAAGAAGAAACCCAAAAACGTTATGGGTGATATTGAATATTTTACTGTCCATGATCTGAGAAGAACGAGCCGAAGCTTACTTGCTTCACTGGCAGTTCCTCCTCATGTGGCCGAGAGATGCCTGAATCATAAGCTCAAAGGTGTTGAAGGTATTTATGACAGACATGACTATTTTATGGAGAGAGTAAAAGCTCATTATTTATTAAGCAATGAGCTTCGGTTCTTAATCAAAGAATTATAAATTAACTCCTTTTTATCCAATTGCTATCGGAAAATTCAATGGATGACTTACATACTAAACAAATTGAAAGGCAGGTTAAAAATGAGAAAATGATAAAAGATATGCAATACCAATTAGGATTTGAAACAAGATTTGAATCAATAACTATCCTGATTAATATTAAGAGCCATATTAAGAAGACAAAATAGCTTATCAACTGGTTTATTTTTGATACTGAATACGGTCTTGATTTTAATAGTAATAACTCAGTCGCATAACTCTCATTCTTACTTAAGTGTGAGTTTGCCACTACTTTATAAAGTGGGCCAACTATGTCATCTTCTAACATATCAACATGTTTTTCCCAATTCTGTTGCCAAAATTTGCTTCCTTTATTGACACATGACCAAGCAAAAGAAAAAACGCTCCCTAAACAAACAATCATTATAGTAAGCTCTTGTTTTGAATCACCTTGTGGGATACTTGAGGATTGAAGGGCTATAAAAGCAACGAAACTTGCACCAATAAATGTCCAAAAATATGTAGCTCTTTTCCAGTATAATTCTATTTCAAATTTTCTTATTTCCAGAGCACAGGCTAAAGCTTTTTCTCTCTTAATACTATCAATCAAAAAAGCTTTTTTATAATCTATATCATTGAATTTATTTGAATTATACATCAAGGTCTCCATGATAATTTTAGAAGAACATTAAGTTGTACTAATGTATGCTTAGAAAGTATAATTAAGATTATTCTCATTAAAAAGGATTAAAACAATGAATAATCAGCAACTTAATACACTTATAGTTTCCCTAGTTGATACTGATACCAATCGTATTATGGCTAATCAAGGTGAAGATGCAGGTAAAGGTAGCCAATACATCTGGTTGAGTAAAGAAACTCTGGATTTTTTTCCTCCCTTAGATCAAAGAAACGACCGTGAGAAAATTGCAGAATATACTATTATTAATCTGAATTATATCGATTTAAATGAAGTCCGTGAGGAAAGAGTTACATACGAAGCTGAAAATAATATGGATGTACGGTTAGGGACAGGAAAGCTCCGCTATAGTAAAATTGCCCAACCTTGTGATTTAGCTTGTATTACAAGAACAGGAATTAAAGATTATGAGTTGCGAATAATTCAACAAGGTTCAGCTATCTATGATAGATTAAATGCTGTTGCAACAACTTCAATAGGTCATAAAGGCAAAAGGTTTGGTTTGATAGATAATAATATTTTCTTTCAAACCATATAATTAATGAGGGCCAATCAGGCCCTTTTTTTTCTCAAAATAACTAATCTTTCAGAATCAATAGAGTTCAATTTATGAAGCTCATACCTTTTATAAACTTCCAAAGTGATGTCATCATGTAAAGTCCAACCTACTGATTTTGCAATATCAATAAGATAAGATGGCGTATCTAATTTAAACAACCTGCCGCCAAGAGTAGTCGAATTATGACCAACTACTAAAGCAAATTTAGCATCGGCTTTCATCATTGAAAAAACATTTTCAAACATTTTTTTCATATCAGAAAAATATCGGTAAACGATAAAAGGCATTGCCTGCCTTCTAAATCCATCTTTATCAGTTAAGCTATTAAACATCTCAAGACATAATTCATTTAAATTAACAGGAATCTTAGAGGAATTTTCAATCAAGGACTTCATTAAGTCTCTCTTGAGTGACGGAGATAGCTCACGAGATCCTATTAAATCCCGGTCTAATTTCTTTACTTCATCAGGAGAAGCTAAACCAAGCCATACTATGCTGAGTCTTTGTGTATCGATATAAGGTAAAGCTGTCGCATATGGAGGACTTGTTATTGCGCAATCGAAATCACGATACTGTTTTAATGCATCGCTATCCCTTATATCAGTATTTATGGCTTTAGAATTAATAATTTCAACTTTAGCAAAATCATGCAGTGATTTTATGTTGGCACAAACCGAATTAACTTTTCCATTAACTGCTTCCCAGAAATCGATATCCGGCATTTCTGAGGTTCTCCTCCTAATTCTTAAATCCGCAGGCTCCTGTAAAGAATATTCTCTAACTAAATCGCTCACTAAAGCAAAAAGTAAATTCCGGTATTTTTCGTTATTAGCTTTTAAAACTACAAAACGAAAAGCTTCTAACTTTTTTAAAGTTTCAATTTCAAACCATTTTTTTAAATAAATTAATCGTGTATCATTCTCAATGATAAAATCTTTAGCCAATACTATGGCTTTGTCAATGCAATCCTTAGAAAAAGACTTAAATTCTTTAACATCCATGCCGAGAGTGGATAATTTAGCATTACTGATGAAACATGCTAAGGGGTTAAAATCGAAGCCCACACCTTCAATTTTATTTAAAGCGGATTCATAAAGAGTTGTTCCGCTTCCACAGAAAGGTTCCACAACTTTAGAATTTTCATCAACCTCTAAAATATTTAAAATTGAAGAAACAATTTGAGGATTAAACTTACCTTTGTATTCATGTAATCCATGTGCACCATACCGTGTTGACTGTCTTTTAGTGTGCCCACTTTTAAGACAAGAGCTTTCTTTAAACTCTTGCAATGATGGCACTAGATATCCATTTTCACTGATTAACTTTAAGAAGGTTAGCTTACTGATTTTAAACTTTTGTTTATCATTTACTGATTTTAAATTTATATTATAACCAATTTCAGTCTCATAAATGTCTTCTGATGGGAACACCTTAGCGAGTTCTTTTTTTGCAAGTTTCTTTTCATATTCAAACAGCTTGTAATTTGGAAACGTGAAATTTAACATTACTTTTTCCTAAGAACCACAATTGTTTCTTCTTTAATCTTTGCATAAGAAAGATTAAATGACTTCCTATTAGAATTCATATTTCTATTAAATCTTTCAACAATATCAAAGCCAAGATTTTCTGCTGCTTCTATAATTAGGTCAGCATTATCTATGTTCTTACCATGAATGATGGATCTGCCAACTACAAAAGCGGCATAGCCTCCTAATATAAGAACGGAGTCTATAAGCTTAAGTGTTCCATACATTTGATGATAAAAATCCCTCTCGGTATGATGATTTTTTTTAAAGAAATGTGCTCTAGCCCCAATTTCTTTTTCT
Organism: Erwinia sp. BNK-24-b; assembly: GCF_047456155.1. Taxonomy (NCBI): domain Bacteria; kingdom Pseudomonadati; phylum Pseudomonadota; class Gammaproteobacteria; order Enterobacterales; family Erwiniaceae; genus Erwinia; species Erwinia sp. BNK-24-b. Next base: position 4,727,863 of record NZ_CP179901.1, on the reverse strand, counting down.
TTAACTTCTTTAGGGTCAAAACCTAACCACCACATTCTATATTTATGATAGAGCCAGTATTCATATGCATTTGGATAAGGTGGCGAAGTAACGACAAGACCTATCTTAGAATGAATTTCCTTTGATTCAACTGTTAATATATCTTTATTGATAATTTGACATGGCAAATTATCGTTATAATGCAACAATGATTGATTTAACTTTTCGCATGAAATCTCAAATAACCTGAAAACATCCCATGCATCTATATTTTTCTCTATAGAAGCATAACGAGTGTCGCTTTCCTGATTAGATGCTTTCACAATTATTGAGGAAAAAGCCACACAAAGAGCATCAAAGACATTATGACCATAAAATTCATGGATGCTTTCTTTCAGTTTTAATAAGTTTTCCTGTATATCTAATTTAAACCAGTGGTTTAAATTAGGGATTGATGCCAACTCATTAATATCCACTTTTTTTGATTTTGCATTAGCTATTACGGCTTTGAAGACATTTTCAAAATCATTCGGAACTCTTGAGGTTTTGACTTTAGATACCAAACATGCGATTGGATTCAGATCAATTCCGACACAAGAAAAACCAAGTGACTGAGCAACTTTTAGAGTCGTTCCAGAACCACAAAAAGGATCTAAAATTGAAGTGCCTTCTTTACAGCCTAAATGATTAATTAGCTGAAACGGTATCTCCGGTATAAACTTGGCAGGATAAGGATGGATTCCGTGCACAGAATCTTTAATAACTTTCTCTTTAAAATCCCAATCCAGGTCAGTAATTAGTTCAGCCATGTCGATTTAAACCTTAATAATCGTAACCGCTTAAGATAACATAAACTGCTAATGAAAACAATTGCTGTAAATCCAAAAAATAAAAAGTTTTACTCAGCTACACTATCCAAACCCCTGATGAGATGATAATTTAAAAAATCACCCTAAAAATTTTTCAGTCTAAATCAGGAAATCAAAAACGACTTTTCCATCGGATTTTAAGGAGATAGTTAATGAGTGACGAAATCAAAGATAAAGTTTTTGAAATTATCAAAAGAGAAATGCCTAATCGATTAAAATATATTGATATTAATGAAATTACAATCCATGAAGAAAGTTTCTTTGGAAGATCATATTACACCGTTAATATGCCAAAAAATGACTTGGGTAAGAAAAAATATAGTAACCTAGATCCTTTTAGATCATTGCTCGATGCAGAAAATGATAACTTCTATTTTTCAAGAAAAAAGCACATTGAAAAATTGATTAAAAACAAAATAACCAAAATATTCCTAATCCCTTATCTAACTATTTTTTTTATGATAAGTATTGGGAGTTATTATAACGATTTATTTTTAATCTTGATGTATCTGCTTCCGTTACTCTTTGGTTATATGACTTTCTCTATCTCTTATTTTACAATGGGAGATCATCTAAAAAAAATGGCGGACTTTGTTGTAATCTTTACAGGAGCATTAGGTGCTACAGTATTAATATTTAACTTTGTTGATATGAATACACTTAGTAATAATTTTATAATTTCAAATGCTCAAGCAATAGCCTTGGAATATTCAAAATTATATAAAGCTCTACGGATACTACTTTCGGAAGTATTTATATATTTTTATACAATTAAGCTTTTAATTTCCTATTCAGAGTTAATACTTTCAAGAAAAGAGTATCTTAAGAATCAATTTAACAATGTAGTGTTCGCTCTTAAAAAACCTTCTGTAAAACCTAACAAGAAGAAATGCCGAAAGTTTTCTTTGAAAAGATTTCTTCTCTCCCCATTTAAGTTTATTGCCAAACTTCCAATAATTATAGTTAGATGTTTTTTATAATCATTATTGCCTGCCGAAAATTATATAAATAATAGGTGAAAGGATGATGCTTATTGCTATAGTGAAAAAACCAGCATAGAAAAAATAAAACCCCAGTATTGTTTTGGGATCTTTGATAGTTACAACTGCGATTAGAGCAAGGAGGTTTAAAAAAATTATCTTTTTCATTTTCTGTCCTTTTATTTTTAATAAATCATATTTTAGCAGGTTGTCAATATAATTATTAGCAAGGGCTAACTCAGCGAAGCTGAGTTCCCCTTGTTTTTCTTCCTTGTAGTCAGAAAAAGAAAAGCCAACATCGAAATCAAAATCTAAACCATTGACACATTTGCATATTATGATAATTACATATGCATAGCATACGGACTTGCTATTAATTAAATATTAAAAGGAGTTGATATGGAAAAATTTAATAATATATTTGATGACGAATTTCCTTCGTCGTTCAGCGATCATTCAAAAGCAAAGAAACTACCACCTAACCGCATCCGCAAGCATACAGTAACAGTTCGTCTTAACGATTTTGAACTCAAGCAAGTGAATAATTCTCGGAACCAGCTCAGCAAAAGCTGTTGGCTAAGAAGCTCAGCTCTTAAGCAACTTTCTCCAAGAGTTCCAGAACCCAACAAAGAAGCCTGGCAAGAGCTTACTGCTTCATTGCAGAAGCTCAACGACCTTACATCCTTTCTGATTCGGAAAGGAACAGATGCTCAGCTTCTGTCGCATGAAGTAACTGTTTTAAAGTTAAAGCTGTCACATGTAAGAGATGCTCTACTGACACTCGACAAGTGACCATTATTGATGAAGGGCATGAATAAAATAAAAAGGGGCAAAAAATTCCGAGGTGTCGTCTCGTATGCTCTTGCCCCTGCTCCTCATCACTTAACCGTTCCTCAGGTGATAGGAGGAAACCTGGTAGGCATTTCAGTGGAAGAGCTGACAGCAGAGTTCAACAGAACTCTGCAACTGAGAGAAGATGTTGAGAAACCTGTATGGCATAACTCTCTTCGTCTCCCTAAAGGTGATTCGTTGACCAATGAACAATGGAAACTGGTAGCTGACGACTATATGACTCGCATGGGCTTCTGCGACACTCATCTTCGCTGTTATGTTCTTCATGACGACGAAGAAGGACAACACATACACATCATTGCTTCTCGCATAAACGTTTTGGTCAATGGCCAACTCTATCTTGGCAGGAATGAGAATCTCATCAGCACTCGTGTGATCCAAGATCTGGAACAGGAGCATAACCTCACTCGCACCGTTGGTCCCTCACCAGAGAAACGTTCACAGAAGCAAAAGAAGCTCTCCCGTAATGAAACTATGATGCAAGACAGGACCGGAGAGAAAGCTCCCAAGATAGTGATACAAGAAGCTATAGATGCAGTTCTCACCTTCTTTGATGAAATCACTATTGAAGACTTCATCAGTGAACTGCAAAAGCAAAACATATTAGCGACATCAAACATCGCATCTACTGGCAAGATGAACGGTTTCTCGTTTGAGCATAAGGGAGTCGCTTTTAAGGCATCCCAGCTCGGTAAAGCATACAGTTGGTCAAACCTAAGTAAGCGAGTCATCGTTGCTCATCAAACAGAAGCTATCACTCCGGTATCGATTGCCGTCAATGAAAACGTTTCGACTCCCATTGAAGTTCATCCCACAGCAACCCCATCAAGCCTTATGGCGAAATCCAGCGAACATACTCGCTCTCGCTGGTTACAATGGATACCTTACCTCGACGAGCTTGTTGCCAGTTTAAAAGCTGTTAGTTCAACGATACTCAATCCTCTCAAAAGTAATGTCATCTATACAGCAATACGAACCGGCAACTCTGAAACACCAGAGATTCCTGAGGTAAATTCTCATGACTCGGCAAGAAAACCGCAATTTAAACCCCTTTAAACGGCTAGTTTTCAGTTAGTTAAAATCATTCCCCAAGCCAAACACAACAAATATTTTCATTTCAAATCATATTGATAGATAAAAACGATCGATCGTTATTACTGATCAATTATCCATTGATGATAGTCATTAGCTATCAAAAGAAAGCGATCGATCGGTATAAATGATTTGCTAGTAACTAATTCTGAGTCGTAAAGTAACTTCAAACAAAGCGATGTAGCTTACTGAATTATCAGCAAAAAAGCTGACGAATACGTGCGCCCTAAATTCAGCCCCTTTCATATAGGACACTTACATGACAGCGATGACAGAAGTAAAACAGCCGAATTTTCTAATGATGAAACGGGTATGGATTGCTATCGCTTTACCAATCGTCATTTTTTACTTTCTGGGTATGCAAGGTTTAGTTCAGCTTGCGATGATTTGGGTTTTCGTAAGTATTATGCTTTTGATGTTTGCTTATAAAAAGTTCAAAGTTAAGAAGTGGAATGCCAGCACCAGGGATTATTTTAATGAAAAAAATGATGGTATCTGGAGTCATGAATATTTCAGTTCATTGATGATCATTGATACTAATAAAAGAAAAATTTTCTTAAAAGAAGAAAACAAACAAAAAACTTATAACTTTTCAGATGTGAAGGAGTGGAGATATAACCTTTCTCATGGTGGTGAAACCATCAGTGGCGGATTGAGTAGCATGGCTCAAAATAATATCCAAACGAACAGAAACCTCTATGAATCAGGTTTCTTCGTAATTGTAAATGATCTTCAACAACCTGAGTGGCACATTCGTTTTTTCCCGAAGAACGGACACATCAACACTCAAGATGGTGTGAGGGATTTGGAACTTCAGTTCAAAAGATGGATGAATGTATTCGATAAAATTGTCAATCAAGACTGAAGATAGTTTATAAATCGTGCAATAAATCAAAAAGGAAAGCACTCGGAAAGGTGCTTTCCTTAAGAATTTTCAAATCCGCTTTTTAAGCAATCGGCTATTTTTGTTATGAGAACTTTGCTTTTGAAAGTTCATCTTATGGCTGATGAAGTTTTTCTCAACTTCATGCTCATTCCATATGATATATTCAACAATAAATTTATAAAAGTAGAGAACTCTCTCCAAACTTATTGTATCAGGTAATGTATGAAAGTTTGGGCTAAGTAAAGCAGAGGTGAGAACAGCGATAATATTACTTGATCCTGTAAGGTGAGGATTCTCATAGTCCTGCTGATACTTTAAAAAGTAGCCCACACAAAAGAGATAAGCATCTTTTACGATCTTTTCTTTATTACAGTCCGATTCATCGTATCTAAGAATGAAGCGATTTAAGAGTATTAAAAACTTTTGGTCTGGCAAATATCTATTTAGTTTAATCATAATAAGCATCCTTGCTGTTTGTGAAATGTCATCCCGACTCTAAAAGAATTACCACAATATCCAATCATGTCAATAGCTAAAACCTATCAAATTTGTCGCCATATTTTTTGGGTAATGGACTGTCTAAATCTTCAAGAGTTATTTGCCGTATATGGGCATTATATTGCCACCTGTGAAACTGCTCAAGATAGCCGTTGTTTTCCTTTAATAATGCTTTGTTTTCAGCTTCGAGCCTTTTGATCCTTTGAATAGCTGCGTTTCTGTTCGCAGGTTTGATAGTCTTATCTTCACCATGCTTTAACTGTTCTTTCTTTAGTTTAAATGATTCTTCAACGGATTTATGACTGCTTAAAGACTGACGAGATGGCCTTTTGCCTATACCTGAAGAAACTTTGTCACATAGAGCATCCCAAGTCAGCTTTTCATTCTCAGACCATCTATTTATTACTCCTACAATATATCTGATCTGTATAATGCTTAAATGTTTTGCCATTTAGACCTCCCTTATTTGTATTCTTTCATGGAATTCACACCACTTCTGAGCACTTTCATGCCCTTCTTCTTTATCATGAGTCGCTTTTTCTCGAACTCTTTTGTGTATGCTTGAAAAGCTTTCTTCATCTATCCCTGACTCATTTTCAGGGTAATGTTTACAAGGTTCTGAAGCATATGCATGTCTGCAATAACCGTGCTTGTTAACCATGACGGCACCGTTGTTTAAGATATTCAAATCTTCAATTACAGCCTCAGAGCGTTTTTGATTTTCATCTTTAAGTTCTTCACCGTTAATTAAACTAAGCATATGAGCATGGTTTCTATGATCATAATATCTATTTTGAGCAATACATTGCCTTCCTGACCAACGAGCAAGATCGAAACCATCAATGCCTGCAATGAGAGCTAATGTATTAAGAAGATGTCTTGGCTGATGCGAATTAAGTCGATATCCCGAGGTTTTATCACCTATAAAACCATGCCTTTCAAAAATATTTATAAATCTTTTTTTACTTTCTCTGGCTTTAACTAAATCAGTACTAAATAAAGCATAAGTAGGTCTTTCAAAAACCAAGCTGTAAGTATCATTGACTTCATTAAGCTGAAAACGATTTAACAGGCATAAGGCATTTGAATATTTAATATTTTTCTCACGATCAAACCAAGGAAAATCTTTTGGTTTAGAATCAAAAACCAACCTCTTCAATTCGTTTAAAGTATATGAATAGTCTTGATGATTTATTACATTGCCATTTAATGTAATTCCCTTAATCTTTCTTCGATAATCATTGCTAATCTCTCTGTAAAAACCTAAAAACTCGCAGACCTCTTTAGCAGTAAGATATTTATTCTCATCTATTACAGAAAGGAGGATCTGAGATTGGAAATTTTCATAACCTCCCTCCATTTTTAGGGCGAGTTCTCTGGCGTTTTTAGACAGCATCCTTAGCCTTCTTACAGCAGTTTGAGCAACAGGGATCATTTCAGTTGGAATCCACTTGATATCGCCTGCATATCCTTTACCCGAGAAGAACCTAAGGCCATACCGTTTAATGCCTCTGGAATCGTTTTCTGAAATCTCACAGTCGCTGGGTAAAGCCAAAATTTCAGAAATCCTACTGGGTGCACAGCAGAGTAGTGCCACAACTGAAGTGGTAAACATATCTCTTTGAGAGAGTTCTTCATCCTTTTTAGCAAAGATTCTTGCAATAACCATTAAAGATTCAATATCTGGCAACTTACTATGACCTTTGAGATCTTTATCATATCCTTCCCAGCTTTTCCGATATTTGAACCTGACTGGGTTTATCCACTTCAAATGAGGTAAATCAATCATTCTATTTCTTTTAAGGAAATTGATTATATTCTCTAATTCTTTGCATGTATCTGCGGATACAGACTTAGAATATTTCTCATAGATAATATTGGCACATTTATCTAAAACTAAATTATTGCATTCGTTGATATTTGCATTATCAAGCAGTTCTAGAAGAACGAACTCAAGTGCCTTTAAAACTCGTAATGCTTTAGTATGTTTTTTTCTCTTTCCATATAAAATAGAAAATTTAATATATGCTTTAGCAAAGTCTATAAAATCTTCACTAAGAGGAACATCGGATTCACGATTATCATTGAAATCAAATTTAGTAAACCTATAAGTCTTTCCCCAAGAAATTGCATTCCAGTCTTTTATTAACTCGTTGTCAGAAATAATACTACGATAGTATGCCACATAAGCTTTTACATTGTGAAAAGCCGAGTTTTTTTGGTCAGGTTTAAATAACACTATATTAGACATTATCTTCAGATCTCCATTGATTGAATTTTCTACACTCAAAACATTTGATATCATTATGAATACTTTCTTTTATACGAAAAGCCTCCTTGATAACTTTGATAAATCCTTGAGAATTTGATTCAACGTCTATTCCCATAAAGATATTGGAGAGCGGTGACATAAATTTATTCATGTGCGAGTCAATCTTGGCAACATTGTCAGCAATATTTTTAATGTAGATTCCCGCTGAGCTTATATTGCTGTGATCAAGTGCTTGAGCAATCTCGCTAACTGATGCTCCGTTTTTTGCGAGAATTGAGCCTAATGTGTATCTAAACCTTGTTGGATTTAATTTGATAACATTACCTGTTCTTTCTGAAATAAGTCCATGTTGTTTAGCCATTTTCCTTACTTCATTAGTCAGCGACTTATTTTGTGCATGGAGAAAATCTGAGGAAACCTTTTGCTTCAAATCTGTGATACTCCTGCACGAATTTACAGCTTTCTGATTAATGAAAACTGGCAATAAATCACTGATATGCTGTTCTAATTTAACTCCAAACTTCGCTTCTATTTGTTTTACTGTTTGATCTTTTAAATGCATTAATGAAGAAAACAATCCTTGTGCAAGAAAACTTGAAGTAAAACTTTCTCTGAATGTAAGTTGTTGCTTAACCCTTGGGATATTAATGTATATACCCTTATCATCTTTCTTAAGATCGATATGCTTCAATGATGTCAATTGCACTGGCCGTCTACCTGTGGTGATTAAGAGATGCAAGAAACAAAATAAAGATAAGTCAACCTTTCCTTCAGATATCAATTCATTGGTTTTGGTTGTAACCATACTCAGTTCATTATCTGTAAAAGGTCCTGCATTAGGGTCTCTCCTTTTAACAGCTTCACCAATTGCTCCCCGAATTATTTTAATATCATTAAATATAGCCACTGAAGATGAATTTATACCTGGGTAATTTAACTCAACCCATTTCTTCAGAAAACTCTTCATACAACATAAATAATGTAATTCATGCTCTTTCAGTCCAGCTTTAAACCTCAAAATACTTTCACTATCGATGACTTTTATCTTAGAATTTGCGAAAAATTTTTTAAATGAATTGCTAATAGCATTTACATATCCCGCACTAAAATTTGAAGAAAAATATGCAAGAGTATGGATATAACCAAATTTGATATCAGATGATAGGTATTCAATCGCTTCAATCGGAGATATAGTTATACTTTTATCAAGCTTCCATTTTCCATCTGTTAGTTTGAAGTAATACCCATCCATTTTAGCTTTGTAAGAGGCTTCTTCGACTTTTAACGACAAACTCATATCTATTTCCCTTTTAAAATTCTATCAGTGGCATTGAAAATCTTGAACATAATCTCTTTATGTTTTTCAGAAATCGTTTTCCTATTATATATCTCAGACATTTTCGAGGACTCAGACCATCCCATACAATATTTTCTAAAGGCATCTTGCTCATGACTGCTTAGTTGTGAGCTATTAGCCTCCTTTGAATAAAGGTAATTCCATGAATGTCTCAACCTGTGCCCAGATAGATTTGCTAATAAATTACTGCTCTTCTTAATGGTCGAAATTATTTTCTCGTATGCAGAAATACTGAGAGGGTCGCCTTCTGTATTTGAATTTCCATGAGTTACAAAAAGATAGCTATGCTTTTTCCGTTTAGTAGCAACATCTCTTTCATAGATCATATACTCATCAATTTCCATAGCTAACTCATCAGAAAGTTGAAGCACCCTTTCTTCTGTTTTAACAAGAGGTTGATAGATTCTTGAATCCTTTTTACAGTCATGTCGTCTCTTCACATACAATGTGTTTTCATGAGGATTTAAATCTTCCAGCTTTATGTTCAGCAGTTCGCCTGCTCTTAACCCCAGATTAATCAGAACTTTGAAGATAAGTTTATTTCTCCTTTGAACATTTTTAGAGAAAGGATTGAATTCACTGTCAATCTCTACAATTTTAAATAACTCAATTATCTGTGATTCATTGAGTGCTCTATCAGGTATTTCATTCAATTTAAGAGTTCGGACACTCCATTTACGAGATTCAATACTCTTGATGAAAGTATCTACTTCATTTTTTGCATTGATTTTTTTCGTCGAGTGCACAACTTCGCAAAGCCACTCAAGATATTTCGCAATGATATGCAACCTATAATTAAAAGTTCTCTTTGAGATAGATTTAATCTCCTTTTTATTAATCTCTTGGACTTTTCCATTATCAAATCTTTGATTCAAATATCTGGAGAGATTATCGATCTCAAATATGTTGAAGAATTCTTTATTTAATATTCTTTCATGTAAGTTAATATTGTTATTTTTGCAAAACTCATTAAATATTATTAGCTTTGTCGCGATCACTTCAATAGTTGAAACGGTATAACCCGGATTTCTTATGTTAGTAGTAAGGAATAGGTTTTCATAGTAAGCTGGAAGACCAGTTTCTCTATCAATTATAATGCAGTTCCGCTCTCCGCTTTCCATTACAAATTTCTTAATTTTATATTGCAATTTAATAACCCTCCGTAAATTTTACATTTGTTAATCATTCCGGCTTATCAATTAATTTATATATTTTAATTTTGCAATTTTATTTTTGATATTTTTGGGTTATTTATATATGATTTAATAACTTATAAAAATTTCTTTCACGTGAAAGAAACCAGTATGGCTAGTTAACTGTAGCCATACCCAATTCAAAGAGAAAAGCTAATAAAGCCTTATTACATAAGAAAAACAAACCGTCGCAAAAAACTTTGTAAACTATTTCGTTAAATATACTGTGTTTTTCAAATGCAAACTTTACAAAATCACTCGAATCATTAGATTCAAACTTTTTTAATTCCGAGACTTCTCAATTTGATCTAAAACCCATTGGTCAATTTCCGCTTCTACAAAAGCTATAGCCCTCGGTCCCATTTTGATAGGTTTAGGAAATGAATGACTTGAGATCAATAGATAAATCCAAGATTTTTTAAATCCGGTTTTTGATAACACTTCGGGCATTCTTATTAAGCGAATACTGGAGTTTTTCATGTTTGTTTCCTCACTGTTTCTCTGATGAACCAACAGTAACGGAAGTTTGTTTTAGAAAGGACAGACCTTAGTGATACTGGTAACTATCAATGTTACTTACAACCCAGTTTGATTTGTAACAGGCAGGATAAACTTCAAGAACTTCATCGTTACTGAAGTTCTTCTCTTTTTTGTGATTAGGTATACAGCAGGCATCAGTGAAATATGACAACTTATATATGCTTTAAGATAAGTTATTATTCCTTTATACCTTTGGAGAATGATATGTCTTTACAGAAAAGTGATTGGAAACATGAAGATAACAAGCATTATAAGGGACATTTGGACAGAATTTATGTTTCAAGAGAAGAAGAGTGGGAAGTAGGATATTTTGTTGATAAATACATAAAAGATAACGGGGCTAAGGTTACGGATGCGAACCGTGACATTGTAATGGCAGGAATAGCTAAATACACAGGTAAAGCTCCGATTAAAAGAGAAGATCTGACGAAGCATCTTGATGATAATGTAACTCTGAAATAGCTTTGATTTTTTGTCAGGCACCTTATCTTTAAGGTGCCTTTACTCAGTCACTAAGCTTCATAACATCTGAAACTTTCATATCTTTGAGATGAGGATTTTTGTTTAGGAAGTAATTGAATTGCCTGATAAAGTTTATCGTTGCCGCTTTGTTAGCCAGTGGACGGTCTGAATCGCGGATATGATTACTCAAGCGGGTTTCCTCCTCTTCATCTTCATCGGTATAGAGAAGACGAGATAACCTATCGTCAGAGATCCTCACCTTGTAGATTTTCGCCCACATTAAAATGTCGAGCATGGCCATGATTCGATAACTCACGAGTTTTTTGATTGTGCCATACCCAAACCGCACTACTCCTGACATATCCGGCTCAATACCTTTAATCTTTCTCCATTGTGGTAACGCCGTTTTTATAGCTTCAGCTATCTCTTCATCTGTTCCACTTGCCAGGTCCACTTCCAGCATCACTGTGCCCTTGGTCATACTCTCATCGAAGATGTCTGAGATGAAGGCTTCAGCATACTCTGGCACCATACGATAATGCTCTCCTCCATCCCATGAAAAGAGTCCTGCTACCATACTGTTGATGCCAAGCTGAGCAATCCTCTTGGTAGTCGTGAGATGGATGTGAGGAGGTTCGTAAAGGCGATCATCACGATCTGTGTATTGCAGTTGCCTTGAGTTATATAAAACGGGATTACCACTAAACACTTTGATGCCAAATTGTATAAGATCCCTTGCTTCCTCCTCTGTCGGCCAAGGTCTGTGCCAAATCGCTCTCGCCCACAGTTCATGGTAGTAGGCCTTAATGGTTAAGCCTGTGAAAACATGATAGTTTTCTATTGAGAACCACTCCTTAATTTCTTTTGTATGCTCTGTAGTCCAATTCTTCATAAACTCACCATGTTTTAATGATTGTTACTATAAAAATTCATATATGTGCTAAGAAAGAGTTTGTTTAAGCGGTCAATTTCTATTTACACTTTTTAATATAAACTATCATTCTTTAGTTACTTTATATACTATATACAAGGAAGCTTATGAACACTCGTAAAATCATTACTAAAATAGGGTTGATTGTAGCAATTATCTCTGGCCTTGCTACGATAGGAGGTTTTTTGAATGAAGTTACAAAACCTAAATCAGCATTAACAGCTATGCTTTATCAAGATAACTTTTACATCCCTCCACAATTCATAGATAACAATATTGAATATTTTAAAAAAATAGACCGGGATAAAATTTTTAACTCAATCGACAATGTAGACCTAAACGGCGATTTAGAACAAAAAAAACAGCTCACTAATACTTTAGTCTCAACTATGCGACTTCCGTTCTCTCCCCCTTTTGATCAAGGGCTTGAATCATATAAAACAAAAGTATTTATTTATATTAAAAATAATGGTGATGCTATCGCTAAAGATGTTTATGTTGATTATCCTGATAAAGTTTTATTGATGGTTGAAGATGACAAAGGTGATGAATCACATCCAGAAGCTCCGACTTCAAGATATAAGATACCTTCAATCAGACAAGGTGGACACTATAAAATATGGGCTTGGTCAAAATCAGATAATTTCAATAAATATAAAATAAAAATTGGTGATGAAAATCAAATAGCCAACCTCAAATTTGGAGAGTATTATTATGGAAAAACCGGAAGGCTTATAAGCTCGATTGAAGAAAATATAACTTCATTTATAATATCTTTCGGTTTAATTGTAATCAGCATGATTTATTTGATATTCATTATTGCATCTTCTCTGTTCAAAAGAAAATAACTTATATTTAAAATTACTTCAGGGGATAGAATCTCCTGAAGTAATTACTATTAGATTATTCCTTTAAAAGAAAATCCTCTAATTTTTTTCCGTTAGCTATAGCATGGGTTATACCTTTTGGAGTTCTTCCCTGACCAGTCCAAGTCTTCTCCATTCCTTTATCATCTATATATCTATACTTTGCTGGGCGAGCCTCACGAGTAAACTTAATTTTTTTATTTTGAGAAAATCTATTTAGAAGTTCCTGGGGATCAATGCCATCTTCAAGGAGCTGAGCATGGATAGCTTTAAGTTTGGCTTGTTTCTCTTCCTGTTCCTTACGAATATAATCTTGCTCATCGCGGAGTTCTTCTACAACTGTTGCGAGTTTCGCAAGCATCTCTTCAAGAAACTCTAATGGGGTTTCACGAGCTTGTGCCCGAAGAGTGCGTATGTTGTTGAGATTTCTCAGAGATTCACTCATGACTAATCATTCCTGTGATTAAAGATAAGATTGCTTCCGATATGACACATTCTCATTTTACACTACAACTTCAGCTAATATTCAAGCATCATAAAATCAAAACATAATTCGCAATGCCTGTTGTTCATTTAATTAGCTAAAATACCAAAGTTTTTTATGGTTTTGACTTATAGTCTTTAATCTAACTTATTGATTATACGTAAAATTCAATTCTTTAACTTCCAATTTCTCATCAGGAAGTTTATGATTATACGGCTCTGATTACATTATCACTTTCAATGATACCTTCTGTAAAAATGTAATGAGTGTGGATTTTCAGTCTGAATCATTTCACAAGGAAATTATTATGTCAGCATTGAAGTTCCCTTTTACCGTTTATCAGACACGGCACAGGTTTAATGATTACAGTACTGATGATATGAAGTGTGGAGATCTTAGTGAAAAGCAACTCAGAAGCGATTTGGGTTTGGATGATGTTTCTGATGTCGTTGACCCTTGGACTGGAAAAGAAGTATCTATATTCAACTCCTTCCGGGATACCCGTCCAAAATCCAGAATAGAAATGGCTGAACTTCTTTTCAATGAGTTTCTTCGTGTTTCTATGCCTGCATATTATCTTGGACAGCACCAAATATTCAACAATCTCGTAAAGCATCTTTACCACGGTAATGGGAAAAGTTATTCCAGCCCTTTTCTTGATAGTGCATATAAAAATCTAATTATTAGTGGGCAAACATCTCCGCTCTCACCACTTACAGTAATTAAGTCTTCATTAGATAAAATCATAGTTACTGGACAAAAAAGGTTATCAGATCCTTATATAGATTTAATAACACAAGCTATAAGAAATTCAATACTTCCTAAATTCAATAGATGGGCTGATAGTTTCAATGGATTAGGAATGTCGATACATGATATTCATGCTACAAATATACAGATAAATCAACTTGATATAACTGATAATGGTTATGTAGCAAAAATAACATTTACAGGGCAAGACCATTTCGGTCTCGATAAAACTGACATCATGAATCCTAAATTTCATTTTATCAGAGCCTTCCGTATTTGGTTTGTTCTTCAAAGATGGGAACAATTTGCTTTCAAGCCTTTTTTAACCAATATGAAAGCAGAGTTTGAAATTAATAGCAGGAGAAATTAATGAGAATCAAAAAGGTTATCGTTTTTATTGTAGCATTAGCAATGTTAGCATTATTTTATGTTAGCTTCTTTAATTCTCCAAAAGTGCTTGCAATTTACAGTTCTGATACGAAAAAAGATTTTTTAGTTAAAAACATTCCTTTTTCTGATAGTGATAAAATAAAATGGTGGGATAACAATGGAGTCAAAACCATTTCTTCTCATGAAACTTACAATGTTTCAGTTTGGAAATCTGATGGTAAGTATCAAAAGCTCGCTCCCAAGAACTCAGGTGCTTTTCCAGACCATGACACTGACTACTTACTGTGCTTTGATGACATGAAATCAGATGAGAATTGTATAGACAAGTCAAACTGGGTCATGGACATCACTAAAACCAAAGATGGATACACTTACTACCGACTTGATGGCGAGTCTTACTATCGAAAACCTTCTGGTGAACTGATCAAAGGTGAACGATTTACGACAACCATTAGACCTGTAAGATGATCAGATTGCCACTACAAAGTATACTGAAAAAATAATTAGTTATATGAAATTAACTTGATATTCATTTTTGATATATTAATACCTGACACTTTTTTTGGGGGGCATAGTGGGGGTTATTATGAGTTGATTCATATAATAAAACTTATAAGCATATGAATAAAATAAGTTTTTCCAATTCCTTTCATAAGTAGATTCAGAATATTGAGTAACGTTTCATATTATCGAAACTAATAGTGCAAACTTTTAGAGCTCGCTTTATAGCGAGCTTTTTATTTTTATACTGCAGCATTTGCAAAAAACCACAGGGAGTAGCTGTACAATATTTACACTATGACCGTTCATCACGTATTATTCCCTGTGAAAACCCTCACGGATGACTATACAAGGAATGTATGCCCATGACCGCTTTACAGTTTCCCGACACCGTATTCAAAACGCAAAAATGGATGGACGACTATGGTGCCAGCGATATGCGCTGCGGCGATTTGACCGAAACACAGTTAAAATCCCAGTACTGGCTGGATTACATTTCTGACCGGGTCGATCCCTGGACGCTTACCCGACGTTCTTCAATGGATCGTCCTCAGTCCATGTTTTGCTGCAACCAGCGCGGCAAGGGTGAGAAAATTACTCGTCAGCAGTGTGCCGCAATGCTGTTTGATGAATTCCGCTCGTTATCCCATAAATTTTCCCTTCACGGGCCATATAGTCACCTGATCGAAATGATGATCACCCATATGCAGAACGGTAACGGTACGCCCTTCCGCGATGTGTCGCTGGACCGGGCGCTGAAAGAGCGCATTCTTAATGACAGAAGCAAGAATGGTACGCTTTTAAGAATAAGGGATACACTTAAAAAATATATGATATGGGAAGAGAAGTGTTACCCGAAAAAAGATAAGGATGAATTGCGAAAAACCATTCTCGAAGGGAAGCTCCCAAAATTTGACCGCTTCCAGGATAACTTTAATGGTATGGGCATTACCGTTCATGATACCTGGGCAACACATATCACCTTAAAGTCACTGCATGTTGATAATGACTGCTATCGGGCAGTGATCCATTACAAAGTTCAGGACCATTTTGGTCTTGATAACGATGACATTCTGAAAAAAAAATTTAGCCAGTTCAATTTCTTCCGTATCTGGTTTGTACTCCAGAGATACAATAAATTTGGTTTCAAACCCTTTATAACCAACATGGAAGCCACTATTGAAATTACAGGGAATCGAGAATGAGAGTGATAAATAAGAAAGCCATTGCATTACTCTTTTTGAGTATATGCGCCCTCTCAGGCTACTGGCTTTGGCTATCATTACGCCCAGTGGAAATTGTCGCAGTCCACGACAATGGAAACCATAGCTATGTTTTAGTCAGAAATTTTCCATACACAGATAAAGGTAAAATAAACTGGTGGCTTGAAAATAAAAAGATGCTAAAAGAAAAATATGCCATCCCTAAACCATCATCTTCAGGCTATTTTACTATTGTTTTTTGGGATTTCGGTGAAGGCTATAAAGAACAAGGGAAACATGACAGGCTTTGTTTTGACGATATGAAAACGAAAGAAAATTGCATTGAAAAAGATGCTATTTTTTCTGTAGATAAAAGCAGAAACATGGGAGTAATGTTTACCTTATATGGTGGTGATAACTATCGCTTAGGTCATAATGGTGACATTATAAAAGCCTCATCCGATTAGAGTTAACTTTCATTACCGGAGGCCGTAGTGAAAGTTAACCTCAAAAGTATATAATGGAAAATATTGCATGGGAAGAAACGAAAAAATAATAAAACTTAAAGGTGAAGAGAACCGCTTTCGCTCGCATAGAGACAGTAATAAAATCATCTAATCTACCCAATTTTGCTCCGGCAAAGCGGGAGTAGTAAAGAGCAAAATGCAAAAGAGGCTATCCCGACGGAGAGAAAAGTGGTAACGCCTTACTGCCTGCCTCAACGCCTTCGATATTGGCGCGACAATAATGAGATACAGGTGCAGTCCATTGATGCAAAAGGCATTGCACAGGAAATCACTGTGAATCTTAAAGATGCCATAGGGCATATTGATGATGGACTGGGAACGTAGAGCCTCAATTATGTCCTCTGCTCAGGATTTGTAAAAATCATGGGTAATGGCTGTACAATATTTACACTATGACCGTTCATCACGTATCATTCCCTGTGAAAACCCTCACGGATGACTATACAAGGAATGTATACCCATGACCGCTTTACAGTTTCCCGACATCGTATTCAAAACGCAAAAATGGATGGACGACTATGGTGCCAGCGATATGCGCTGCGGCGATTTGACCGAAACACAGTTAAAATCCCAGTACCGGCTGGATTACATTTCTGACCGGGTCGATCCCTGGACGCTTACCCGACGTTCTTCAATGGATCGTCCTCAGTCCATGTTTTGCTGCAACCAGCGCGGCAAGGGTGAGAAGATTACCCGTCAGCAGTGTGCCGCAATGCTGTTTGATGAATTCCGCTCGTTATCCCATAAATTTTCCCTTCACGGGCCATACAGTCACCTGATCGAAAAGATGATCACCCATATGCAGAATGGTAACGGTACACCCTTCCGCGATGTGGCGCTGGACCGGGCGCTGAAAGAGCATATTATCAGGGATAACTCACAGGAAAATAGTACACGTCTGTTATTGAAAAGGGCTTTGAGTAACAATATAGACTGGCACAATAAATACTATCCGGCTGTGAAAAAAGGAAAATTATATGAGGTAATATCTTTTGGCAAGCTACCTAAATTTGACCGTTTCCAGGATAACTATAATGGCATGGGAATTACTGTTCATGATACCTGGGCAACATACATCACTATAAAATCGTTAGAAATTGATAATAGTGGTTATCGGGCAGTAGTACATTATAAGGTGCAAGATCACTTTGGCCTGGACAGTGAAGATATACTGAAAACAAAATTCCACCAGTTTCATTTCTTTCGTATCTGGTTTGTTCTCCAGAGATACAATCAGTTTGGCTTCAAGCCATTTATAACCAATATGGAAGCCACTATAGAGATTACCGGGAGCCGTGATGAAAGCTAGTCTCAAAAAAATCCTGTTGATCCTTGCTGTGATTATTACTATTTTAACAGGTTACTTTTTCTGGTTAACCTTACGTCCGGTTGAAATTGTTGCAATTCATCACAGAAGTAGCGGCTTCAGTGCTGTTTTAGTAAAAAACTTTCCTTTAACGGATAAAGGAAAAATTAACTGGTGGTTGAAAAACAGTAAAAGCATCGAGAAAAAATACCAAATCCCTACTCCTGATAAAGATGGCTCTTTCTATCTGACTTTTTGGTTGTTCGGAGAAGGTTATAAAGCAGAAGGTAAATATGACAGATTATGTTTTAAAGACATGCAGCCACCGATAAATTGCATAGAAAAAAACAGAGTATTTTCCGTAGAGACAGGCCAAAGAGGTAATATTTTCTTCACTGTGAAAGATGCAGTATATCGTATGGGAAAGAACGGGGAAATAATAAAAATTAAAAATGAATAATTCTGCACCTCACGCCAGGACAGCAATAAAATTGTCTGCCCTACCCGCTTGTACCAGCCATGTCAGTTGACTCAAAAACCATTACCCGACTTTGCAAAACAGGACGATTTTTATTAGCCCTGAGCCGAAAGCGAAATCTCTGCGAAGGATTGGCCATACTGCAGGGTGTCAGTCGATGAATATCATGCAGTATGTCAGTTGATGAATATCGGCTCACCCGTCAGCACATTTTAAGTCGTAAAGGACGAAGTAAACAAAGAGGGATAGGCTTATCCGCTTTGCCAGGCTAAAATGCCCCCTTTCTTTCTATGGATTATTTTAAGGTCTTTTATGCAAACTTTACCTCCCTGCCCAGAATGCCAGTCTGATTACACCTGGCAAGACGGCGCGATGTTTAACTGTCCCGAATGCGGCCACGTCTGGTCTGCCAGTGCAGAAACGCCGTCAGAAGACACACTGGTAGTAAAAGATGCGAACGGCAATTTGCTGGTCGATGGCGACAGCGTTACCGTTATCAAAGATCTTAAAGTCAAAGGTAGCTCTACGCCGCTTAAAATTGGCACTCGCGTGAAAAGCATTCGCCTGGTCGAAGGCGATCACAACATTGACTGCAAGATAGACGGCTTTGGCTCCATGAAGCTGAAATCTGAGTTCGTGAAGAAAAACTGATCTTTGCTTTTGTACCCGGCCCAGCCGCTATTTCCACGCTCAGTTAAACTCTGCCGCTTGTTCAGCCGTAATAAGCGTCAGTTTTTCCAGCTGTATCGCGATGGAACGAGGCGTTCTTTCGCATAACGCGGCCAGTTCGCCAATTGAGCAGCCCTGTCTAAAATGGACCACCAGCGTTTGCTTCTCTTCTTCTGACCAGGGCAGATAAGCGTTGGCGGGCTTGCCCTCTGCGCGGTTTTTCTCCCGGCGCTCATCGGGGGTTAGCTTTACTCTGGCATGTCGTTTGACTGAATTAAAATTGGTGCCTTTAAATTCTTCCGCCAGCGCAAACAGCAGTCTGATTGCGTCAGGCGTGTGTACAATAGAGTGTGGCGGTAAGAGTTCGCCCGTTTCCGGATGTATCCCTTTTGCCAGTAGCCGAAACAGTTCTCCTGCCATCATATTTCTCATCCTTGTTAACAGGGCATCTCCCTGCATCCGATACCGGGTTTACCATGAATATTTCTGTTGATCGGGCTCGAATAAATTAAGCCAGCTTTAAAGACGTGATATTTATAAACCTTTAAAATCAACATGATATAAAATAATCTTTCATGGGGATTTGATTGGTGAATTAATTTAACTCATGTAATCATCTGTTTTTAGAAAATTTCAGTCGTCAACTTCTGAGCAATCCTTCAGGCTTGCCGCCGATTATTCAGGAGCAAGTTATGTTACTTACCGTTTTCTATCTCATTGGTATTACCGCAGAAGCAATGACCGGCGCACTGGCCGCAGGCCGCCGCAAGATGGATATGTTTGGCGTCATTATTATTGCCTCCGTGACCGCCATCGGCGGCGGCTCCGTACGCGATATGCTGCTTGGACACTATCCCCTTGGCTGGGTAAAGCATCCTGAATACATCGTTATTGTGGCAGTAGCTGCCGTCATTACGACCCAGCTTGCGCCTTTAATGCCGCACCTGCGTAAAGTGTTTCTGGTGCTGGACGCACTGGGCCTGGCCGTTTTCTCTATTATTGGCACTAAGGTCGCGCTGGACATGGGTCACGCTTCGATTATTGCCGCGATTAGCGCGGTCATCACCGGCGTGTTTGGCGGCGTACTGCGCGATATGTTCTGTAATCGCATTCCTCTGGTGTTTCAGAAGGAGCTGTACGCGGGTATCGCCTTTGCTTCCGGCTGGCTCTATATCTTGCTGTTGAAAACACCGCTTTCTGACGAAATGGCGATTATTATCACCCTGCTGTTTGGTTTTATTGCCCGCCTGCTGGCGCTGCGTTTTCGGCTGGGGCTGCCCGTGTTTAACTACCCGCATGCCGATAACTGAATTTTTCATCACTTTGCTTCCTGCAGCTGCGAGATAAGCTGCAAAACCTGAGGGTGATGAAGGAAGCGAACAATCTGTCCCGCCAGCGCTTTGCCCGTACCGGGCAACTGTTGCCAGGCTGACTCTTTGCGTAACAGCAGCGACTGCCAGTCGTTATCTGTTATTGCATTAAGCGCGCTTTGCGGAATCGGCACGCCCAGCGCCCTGACCCAGCGCCGGAACGGCTGCTGCTGGCTCAGGGAAAACTGATGATAGAGCAACGCCGCGCGAGCCGGCGTTATGCCTGCCATTTTGCTCAGTTTTTCATGCGTAAGCATCAGCCACGAAAAGATATGGGTTAATTCCCCCGTCTGCATAAGCCGTAGCCAACTGCTGCGACTGATCCCCTGCATAGCCAGCGCCGACTTACTGCTTAGCCAGACCAGCCGGGCCAGAAACTGCTCGCGGCAGGCAGGCGTATAGTAAAAACAGCTTAAGGCGTTAAAAGCCGCAGCATCCGGCACCCGAGGACGCTCCCGCACCTTTACTCTCCAGGTAACTTCGTCAAGCCTGGGGATACCCTGACCCGCCAGGCTAATAGCAACCTGATCGCCCGGCACAATATCAGCGGCCTGCCAGCGTTTAAGCGAGCCGATACTGACCCGACTAACTTTTTTATCATCCAGCTGCACCGGAACCAGATTTAATACCGCACTGATTCTTCCCGTGCGGCCAATGGGAAAGTCTACTGAGCGCACCTCCGCGCTGGCCTTTACCGGCGAATATTTCCAGGCTGCGGACCAGCTATTGTCCCCTGGCAACCACCAGGCACCTTTTACTGGCGTACTATGAATAACCACGCCGTCCGTGACAAAGGGCAAAGGCTCTCTGAACCAGCGCTCGCGCCAGCCTGCAACGTCGTCAGCGGTTGTTACTCTTTTACTCCACCGTTTTGCCAAACCGAAACCGAAGCTATCCAATAGCTCAAGGCGCTGCGACATTTCCTGCGGGCCATCGGGCCAGGCCCAGATAAAGATGCCCAGATCTTTCAGGACGGGCGAGACGTCGTTACGCCGCATCGCGCCAGCTACGACAGAGCGCGCGTTGACCCCGCCCTTAACCGCCTGTTGATGATCGGTCATCTTCAGGAAAAGCTCGCCCTGTAAGATTACAGAAGCATCGGGATGGGAAATGTAGTGTGGGATGGCGGGAATATTCCTCGCTTTTTCCGTCCAGTCTTCACCCCGCACGCCGTCCCCCCGGCTAATAACCTTAGCCAGCTTTCCCTGCTGGTAGTGCAGCGTCGCGGCGATGCCGTCCAGCTTCGGCTGCACCCAGAGCGGATTTTTCCCCTTCATCCAGCGGGCAACAGCCAGCTTGTCCGGCAATTTTTTGACGCCCACATGAGCAACCGGATGCAGCGTTTTTCCTCCTTTGGCTAACCTGGGCAGACGAGCCTGGCTTTGCGGGCGGAAACAGTGCTGCCAGTCATGGTATTTTTTTTCCAGCGCGTCGTAGCGTTCGTCAGGTACTGCGCTGACTCCCTGCCGGTAATAAGCGAGGTCCCACTCTTGCAGCTGTTTTTCCAGCGCCATCATTTCCGCCTGCGCCCGAGCCGCTGGCCAGGCCGGACAAACCGCCTGCGCAGCGGCGCACCAGGCCAGGCCGAGTAAAATCAATATCCTGCGCATCTTCACACTCCTTTGTCGTTCTGCCCGACAAAGTTAAGCGCGAAAAAGTAACGGTGGCGATAGCAAGAATTTGCTTCTGGAAGACATCTCGATAAGTTATTTGCCTAACATGAAACGCTACAAAGTTACCGCGAGCTGGCTTCCATATTCCGAGAAAAAATGCCCCGGACGTGCTGAAACGCTGCATCCTGCACGTCACCCGTGTATACTGTGCAGGAAGTAGACTCCGATTGGCATATCAAGAATAATCATGGCTCAAGGCACACTCTTTATTGTTTCAGCGCCCAGCGGTGCAGGCAAATCCAGCCTGATTCACGCCCTGTTAAAGACGCAACCGCTGTACGACACCCAGGTTTCCGTCTCTCACACCACCAGAGGCGTACGGCCTGGCGAAAATCATGGTGAACACTATTTCTTTGTTAACCATGATGAATTTCGGCAGATGATTGCGGAAGACGCCTTCCTGGAACACGCTGAAGTTTTCGGCAACTACTACGGCACATCTCGTAAAGCGATTGAGCAGGTGCTTTCAACCGGCGTAGACGTCTTTTTGGATATCGACTGGCAGGGTGCGCAGCAGATCCGCCAGAAGATGCCGCAGTCGCGCAGTATTTTTGTCCTGCCGCCGTCAAAGGACGAGCTGGATCGCCGTCTGCGCGGCCGTGGTCAGGACAGTGAAGAGGTGATCACCCGCCGTATGGCGCAGGCCGTGGCGGAAATGAGCCACTATGCCGAGTACGATTACCTTATTGTGAACGATGATTTCGATCTGGCGCTGTCCGATCTGAAAACCATTATTCGCGCCGAGCGTCTGCGAATGGGCCGTCAAAAATCCCGTCATGATGCTTTAATCAGCAAACTGTTGGCAGACTGAGGACAACTCAGTATGATGCCCAGTCATTTCGTCAACCGTGGAGTATCACACTTATGGCACGCGTAACCGTACAGGACGCAGTAGAAAAAATTGGTAACCGTTTTGATCTGGTTCTGGTCGCCGCTCGTCGCGCACGTCAGATGCAGGTTGGCGGTAAAGATCCGCTGGTTCCGGAAGAGAACGACAAATCTACCGTAATCGCTCTGCGCGAGATCGAAGAAGGTCTGATCACCAACCAGATTCTGGATGTGCGTGATCGTCAGGAACAGCAGGAGCAGGAAGCCGCAGAACTGCAGGCTGTTACCGCTATCGCTGAAGGTCGTCGTTAATTATCAGCCGGAAGGCTCGCCCTTGTATCTGTTTGAAAGTCTCAATCAACTGATTGAAAAATACTTGCCTGAGGATCAGATCAAACGCCTCAAGCAAGCTTACCTTGTCGCACGTGATGCTCACGAGGGACAGACTCGCTCCAGCGGTGAGCCTTACATTACCCATCCGGTTGCTGTCGCCTGCATTCTGGCGGAAATGAAGCTCGACCATGAAACGCTAATGGCCGCGCTTCTGCACGATGTTATTGAGGATACGCCTGCAACCTACCAGGATATGGAGCAGCTGTTTGGTAAAAACGTTGCTGAACTGGTTGAAGGGGTGTCCAAGCTCGACAAGCTGAAGTTTCGCGATAAGAAAGAGGCCCAGGCCGAAAACTTTCGCAAGATGATCATGGCGATGGTGCAGGATATCCGCGTCATTTTGATCAAGCTGGCGGACCGTACGCACAACATGCGTACGCTTGGCTCGCTGCGTCCGGACAAGCGCCGGCGCATCGCGCTCGAAACGCTGGAGATTTACAGCCCGCTGGCGCATCGCCTGGGCATCCATCATTTAAAGACCGAGCTGGAAGAGCTGGGTTTTGAAGCGCTCTACCCTAACCGCTACCGCGTCATTAAAGAGGTAGTGAAGGCCGCGCGCGGCAACCGTAAAGAGATGATCCAGAAAATCCTCTCGGAAATCGACGGTCGCCTGCAGGAAGCCGGCATCCCGTGTCGCGTGAGCGGCAGGGAAAAACACCTTTATTCCATCTACTGCAAAATGCACCTGAAAGAGCAGCGTTTCCATTCCATTATGGATATCTATGCGTTTCGGGTCATCGTGCATGACGTCGATACCTGCTACCGCGTGCTGGGACAGATGCACAGCCTTTACAAGCCACGTCCGGGCCGCGTCAAAGACTATATCGCTATTCCCAAGGCCAACGGCTATCAGTCGCTGCATACCTCTATGATCGGCCCGCACGGCGTGCCGGTTGAGGTACAGATCCGTACGGAAGATATGGATCAGATGGCAGAGATGGGGGTGGCGGCGCACTGGGCTTATAAAGAGCAGGGTGAAAGCAGCACCACCGCGCAAATCCGCGCGCAGCGCTGGTTACAGAGCCTGCTGGAACTGCAGCAGAGCGCCGGTAGCTCTTTTGAATTCATCGAAAGCGTCAAGTCGGATCTTTTCCCCGACGAAATCTACGTTTTCACCCCCGAAGGCCGCATTGTTGAACTGCCTGCGGGCGCAACGCCGGTCGACTTTGCCTATGCCGTGCATACCGATATTGGCCATGCCTGTGTCGGCGCGCGCGTCGATCGTCAGCCTTATCCGCTTTCCCAGCCCTTAACCAGCGGGCAAACCGTAGAAATTATTACGGCACCGGGCGCGCGGCCTAACGCTGCCTGGCTAAATTTTGTCGTCAGCTCAAAAGCACGCGCAAAAATTCGTCAGCTGTTAAAAAGCCTCAAGCGCGACGATTCCGTCAGCCTGGGACGCCGCCTGCTGAACCATGCGCTGGGCGGTAGCCGCAAGCTGGCAGAAATTCCTGCGGAAAGCCTGCAGCACGAGCTGGAACGCATGAAGCTGGCCACGCTGGACGATCTGCTGGCGGAAATTGGTTTAGGCAACGCGATGAGCGTAGTCGTGGCGAAAAACCTGCAGCAGAGCGACAGCAGGCCCGCCCCGGTTATTTCTAATACCTCATCACGCGGCAAGCTACCGATTAAAGGTGCCGACGGCGTGCTGATTACCTTTGCCAAATGCTGCCGCCCTATTCCTGGCGATCCTATCGTGGCGCATGTCAGTCCGGGCAAAGGCCTGGTGGTGCACCATGAGTCCTGCCGAAATATTCGTGGCTATCAGAAAGAGCCAGAGAAATTTATGGCGGTAGAGTGGGATAAGGTCACCGAGCAGGAGTTTGTTGCGGAGATCAAGGTGGATATGTTTAACCACCAGGGCGCGCTGGCGAACCTGACGGCGGCAATTAACACCGCCGGGTCAAATATTCAGAGCCTGAACACGGAAGAGAAAGATGGCCGCGTCTACTGCGCCTTTATCCGACTGACGGCGCGCGATCGCGTTCATCTGGCGAATATTATGCGCAAAATTCGCGTAATGCCTGACGTGATCAAAGTTCACCGCAACAGAAACTAACGTATGAATGCACAACGTTTTGCCCGTATCCGTGAAATGCTGGCCGCGCGCCAGCATGATTTAACCGTCTGCATGGAGCAGGTACACAAACCACATAACGTTTCTGCCGTGATCCGTACGGCAGATGCGGTGGGCGTGCACGAAGTTCATGCGGTCTGGCCCGGTAGCCGGATGCGTACGATGGTGTCTTCTGCGGCGGGCAGCAACAGCTGGGTGCAGGTTAAAACGCATCCGACTATTGCCGATGCCGTCAGCCATCTTAAGGGCCAGGGCATGCAGATCCTGGCGACGCATCTTTCCGATAAGGCGGTCGATTTCCGCGAAATTGATTATACCCGGCCAACCTGCATATTGATGGGTCAGGAAAAAACCGGCATTACGCAACAGGCGCTCGACCTGGCCGATCGGGACATTGTCATCCCTATGATCGGTATGGTGCAGTCGCTTAACGTTTCGGTTGCCTCGGCGCTTATCCTCTACGAGGCGCAGCGCCAGCGCCAGAACGCAGGTATGTATCAGCGCCAGGAAAGCCTGCTTTCATACAGCGAGCAGCAGCGCCTGCTGTTTGAGGGCGGTTACCCCGTTCTTGCCAGAGTGGCTAAACATAAAGGCCTGCCCCGGCCCCGGATTGGCGAAACGGGCGAAGTGATTGCTCCGCCCGAATGGTGGGCGATGATGCAGGCTTCGGTGCGTAAAAAATGACTGGCCGCCTGCTGGATGCCATCCCGCTAAACACGCTGTCCGGCGTTGGCGCAAGCCAGGCGGGCAAGCTGGCGAAGCTCGGGCTGGCAACCGTGCAGGATTTGCTGCTGCATTTGCCGCTTCGTTACGAAGACCGCACCCAGCTTTACGCTATCAACGATCTTTTGCCCGATATCTACGCCACGGTAGAAGGCGAAGTGCTGCACAGCGATATCTCTTTTGGCCGCCGCCGCATGCTGACCTGTCAGATCAGCGACGGCACGGGCATCCTCACGCTACGCTTTTTCAATTTTAACGCCGGGATGAAAAACAGCCTGGCGCCCGGTCGCCGCGTGACCGCCTATGGCGAAATTAAACGCGGGCAGCGCGGTGCCGAAATCATTCATCCGGAATATCGCGTTCAGGGCGATAACAGCGTGGTGGAACTGCAGGAAACGCTGACGCCGGTTTACTCCACGACCGAAGGCGTGCGCCAGGCTACGCTGCGCAACCTGACCGATCAGGCGCTTAAGCTGCTGGATACCTGTGCCATTGCCGAACTGCTGCCGCCGGAATTAAGCCAGGGCATGATTAGCCTGCCGGATGCGCTCAAAATGCTGCACAGGCCGCCGCCCGATATTGCGCTGGCCGACCTCGAAAGCGGTAAACATCCCGCCCAGCGCCGACTGATCATGGAAGAACTGCTGGCGCATAATCTCAGCATGCTGGCCGTTCGCGCTGGTGCACAGCGTTACCGCGCTTTATCCATGCCGGCTCGTCACGATCTGAGTAATAAATTATTGGCCGCTTTGCCTTTTAAACCAACCGGTGCTCAGGCGCGGGTGGTGAAGGAAATCGAGCAGGATCTGGCGCTGGATTATCCGATGATGCGGCTGGTTCAGGGAGACGTCGGCTCGGGTAAAACGCTGGTTGCTGCACTGACGGCGCTTAACGTCATCGCCTGGGGTAAACAGGTTGCGCTGATGGCACCAACCGAACTGCTGGCTGAACAGCATGCCAACAACTTCCGCCTGTGGTTTGCGCCGCTGGGCATTGAAGTTGGCTGGCTGGCGGGCAAGCAGAAAGGCAAAGCGCGTCTGGCGCAGCAGAACGCTATCGCCAGCGGCCAGGTTTCGATGATCGTCGGCACCCATGCCATTTTTCAGGAGCAGGTGCAGTTTAACGGCCTGGCGCTGGTGATTATCGATGAGCAGCATCGCTTTGGCGTCCACCAGCGGCTGGCGCTGTGGGAAAAAGGCGAGGAGCAAGGTTTCCATCCCCATCAGTTGATTATGACCGCTACGCCCATTCCAAGGACGCTGGCCATGACCGCCTATGCCGATCTGGAAACGTCGACTATTGATGAGCTGCCGCCGGGCCGAACGCCGGTAACTACCGTCGCCATTCCCGACACGCGCCGCGCCGACATTATTACGCGCGTGAAAAACGCCTGTAGGGATGAAGGTCGCCAGGCCTATTGGGTCTGTACGCTGATTGAAGAATCAGAACAGCTCGAAGCGCAGGCCGCCGAAGCCACGTGGGAAGAGCTAAAGCTGGCGCTGCCTGAGCTACAGGTAGGGCTGGTACATGGCCGTATGAAACCTGCTGAAAAACAGGCGGTAATGCAGGCGTTTAAGCAGGGAGAAATTCATCTGCTGGTTGCCACCACGGTTATTGAAGTGGGTGTGGATGTGCCGAACGCCAGCCTGATGATTATCGAGAACCCTGAGCGTCTGGGTCTGGCCCAGCTGCACCAGCTGCGTGGCCGCGTAGGGCGAGGCTCGGTCGCCTCCCACTGCGTCTTGCTCTATAAAGCGCCGCTAAGTAAAACGGCGCAGAAGCGTTTACAGGTGTTGCGCGATAGCAACGACGGCTTTGTGATTGCCCAGTGCGATCTGGAAATTCGCGGCCCTGGTGAGCTGCTGGGCACCCGCCAGACGGGAAACGCCGAATTTAAAGTTGCCGATTTGGTGCGTGACGGCGCGATGATCCCGGAAGTTCAGCGGGTTGCACGCCATATCCACCAGCGCTATCCGGCGCAGGCTCAGGCGTTAATTGAGCGCTGGATGCCGGAAACGCAGCGCTATACGAATGCCTGAATCATCATCGCTCGCCGTACCATACTCCTGAAACCAGACGGCGATCCTGTGCCGATCATATCAGCACGCTGCCAATAATCTCTTCCCACCGCCTCTTGCTGGCCGTTTTCAGACGATCACGATCTTCCGCTAAAGGCGGCCATTGCCGCCACGGCTTCGCTGACGGGCTGTTCGCCTGCGGTCAGTTCGATAATGACGCGCTTTACCTCTGGCTTTTCAATAAGCGCATGTAGCGTAGCGGCAACGTCATCGCGTGGAACCGTGCCATAAGGGATTGCCAGTCCGGTATTAACTTTCCCCGTACCCGCTTCATTCACCAGCGTGCCCGGCCGCAGGATCACCCAGTCCAGCGCGGTGGCGGCCAGCATGACGTCGGCCTGCTTTTTCACCTGCATATAGTGCTCAAATCCCGGTGACGGCGCTTTGCCGCGCCCCGCGTCAGGAAAAGCGGAGACCAGCAGGAAGCGCTGAATACCGGCAAGCCTGGCAGCTTCGGCGGCAAAACGTACGCCACGGCCATCAATGCCGTCGGTAAAATCCACGCCTGCTCCCGCTGCGCCTGCGGAGAAGACTACAACGTCGCAACCCTGCATAGCGGCCGCCAGCCTTTCGCTGCTGGTATTCATCAGGTCAATATTCACCGGGGTGACGTCATCAATTTCCAGCGCTTCTTTCTGGCTGTCGCGACGATGTAATCCGGTTACCTGATGGCCTGCATTGACCAGCCGCTTTCTTAAACGACGTCCGACGCCTCCGGTTGCTCCAATGATAAATACCTTCATTCTGTTTTCCCTTGTAGTTCAGCGCCCAGGCGCGATACCTAAGCTTAGTGAATTGTGCAGCGCTTCGCCGTGCGGTATTTCTCCATCTGACCGTTTTTTTCATACTGGCAATCGTTTGCTTTTGCCGCGCAGAAGCTTAAAATCGCCACTTTGCTCGCCCGGGAACCCTGAAGAATGTCCGTTAATATCCCTGACGCCAGCCGCAGCGCCGCGTCTACCACAAAAAGCGAATTGATTTATCGTCTGGAAGACCGTCCGCCGCTGCCGCAAACCCTTTTTGCCGCCTGCCAGCATCTGTTGGCTATGTTTGTAGCCGTGATCACGCCAGCGCTGCTGATTTGTCAGGCGCTGGGCCTGCCAGCACAGGACACGCAGCATATTATCAGCATGTCATTATTCGCTTCCGGCGTGGCTTCTTTACTGCAAATTAAAACCTGGGGCCCGGTAGGCTCCGGCCTGCTGTCGATTCAGGGCACCAGCTTTAACTTTGTTACGCCGCTTATTATGGGCGGCATGGCGTTAAAAAATGGCGGCGCGGACGTACCCACAATGATGGCGGCCCTTTTCGGTACGCTGATGCTGGCCTCCACCACGGAGATGGTGCTTTCTCGCGTGCTGCACCTGGCGCGCCGCGTTATTACGCCTCTGGTATCCGGCATTGTGGTGATGATTATCGGTCTGTCGTTGATCCAGGTTGGCCTGACCTCCATTGGCGGAGGCTTTGCCGCTATGAGCGATCACACCTTTGGTGCGCCAAAAAATCTGCTGCTGGCCGGGGCGGTACTGCTGGTGATTATTTTGCTGAATCGCCAGCGCAATCCTTACCTGCGCGTCGCCTCGCTGGTGATTGCCATGGCCGTTGGCTATCTGCTGGCGTGGCTGATGGATATGCTGCCCGCTATGCCTGCGTCGGTGAATCAGCCGCTGATTGCCATCCCGCGTCCGTTCTATTACGGATTAGGCATCGACTGGAATCTGCTGATCCCGCTAATGCTGGTTTTTATGGTGACCTCACTGGAAACTATCGGCGACATTACCGCAACCTCCGACGTCTCCGAGCAGCCGGTCAGCGGCCCGCTCTATATGAAGCGGTTGAAAGGCGGCGTGCTGGCCAACGGTCTGAACTCCTGCGTATCCGCCCTGTTTAACACTTTTCCCAACTCCTGTTTCGGCCAGAATAACGGCGTTATCCAGCTGACCGGCGTGGCCAGCCGTTACGTAGGCTTTGTGGTCGCGCTGATGCTGGTTGCGCTGGGCCTTTTCCCGGCAGTCAGCGGATTCGTGCAGCATATTCCGGAGCCGGTGCTGGGCGGTGCAACCATCGTGATGTTTGGCACGATTGCCGCTTCCGGCGTGCGGATTGTCTCGCGTGAGCCGCTGAATCGCCGCGCCATTATGATTATTGCGCTGTCGCTGGCCGTTGGTCTGGGCGTCTCTCAGCAGCCGTTAATCCTACAGTTTGCACCAGCCTGGCTGAAAACCCTGCTCTCCTCCGGCATCGCCGCTGGCGGCATTACCGCCATTGTTCTGAATCTGCTTTTTCCGCAGGAAAAATAGCCAAAACGGCAGAGGGCCTCGCGCCTTCTGCCGCCAGTCCAGGGTTGAGCTTCGCCGATAAATCAGGCATAACACCCCTTAATAAAAGCTCACAGGGATAGCTAATGAAAACTGTCGGAAAAATACTTCTGTCGCTGCTGGCTATACTGCTGGCAATTGTCTTTGTGTTATATCTGCTGCTGCAAACGCGCTGGGGAGCCAGCTGGCTTAGTCGCACCATTAGCCAGCACAGTCATTACCAGCTGAATTTTAGTAAGGTGGAACACAACTTCTCCGATCCTTCGCATCTGCTGCTGGATGATGTTTCGTTCGGCCACAAAACCCGGCCAGCGATTTTAGTCGCCAGAAAGGTAGATTTGGGTCTGAGCCTTACGCAATTTACCCGGCCGCTGCACTTTGCCTCCGTTTTGCTCCAGAAAGGCACCCTCAGAATCACCGATAAAACCAGCAATCTGCCTTTTTCTGCCGATCGCCTGCAGCTAAGCGAAATGGCGGTTAACAGCCTGCATGACCCGCTGCCGATGAATGCACAGCGCGTGGATGGCGGCGTGATGCCCTGGAAGCCTTTACAGGGTAATTTTATTGGTAGTCACGCCAGCTTTCAGATGAGCGCAGGGTCGCTGACCTTTAAAGGAATACCCGCCAGCAACGTCTTGATTCAGGGCCGCATCAACGGACGCCAGCTGACATTAAGCAACGTGGGCGCTGATATGGCGCGCGGCTCAATGACCGCCAGCGCGCAGCGCGATGACCAGGGAAACTGGCAGGTTGATACGTTAAGGTTAAATAGCCTGCGCTTGCAGAGCAACAGGTCGCTGGCGGACTTCTTACAGCCTTTGCTGACGCTGCCTTCTGTTCACTTCGGGCGTGTTGACGTGACCGATGCGCGGCTGGAGGGACAGGAATGGGCCGTAACCGATCTCGATTTGGCCTTAAAAAACGTGACGCTGCGTAACGGCGACTGGGAGAGCGACGAGGGATCGCTGTCGATGAATGCCGGTAATTTTGTTAACGGCACGCTGCAGCTGAACGATCCTATCGTCAATATGACGTTCTCCCCCCAGGGCGTAGCGTTGACGCAGTTCAGCACTCGCTGGGTAAATGGTCTGGTACGTGCGTCAGGAAACTGGACGCGCGGCGATAAAAAACTGACGCTGGATGAGGTTGTTATCGCAGGGCTTGAATATACGCTGCCGCAAAACTGGCGCCAACGCTGGAACGCAAGCCTGCCGAACTGGCTGGACAGCGTGGCGGTGACAAAACTGAACGTCAGCCATAACCTGATTATCGATATCGATCCGGACTTTCCTTTCCAGATGACCTCGCTGGACGGGACAGGCGCTGGCCTGATGCTGGCACGCCACCATCAGTGGGGCATCCTGGAAGGCAAAATGAGCTTTAACGCGGCGGAAGCCACCTTTAATCGCGTGGATCTGCGTCATCCTTCTCTTGCGCTGTCAGCTGATAACAACGTTATCAACGTGACGGAAATGAGCGCTTTCCCCCGTAACGGTATGATCGAAGGTCTGGCAACGGTTTCTCAGCAGCCGCAGCGAGCGCTTTCGCTGTCGTTGCAGGGCCATGACGTACCGCTCAATCTGCTTCAGGACTGGGGATGGCCAGCCGTGCCGCTGACGGGTAACGGCGAGCTGACGCTAAAAATGCAGGCCAGCCTGGCAAAAGAGAGCCCGCTAAAACCGTCCGTTAACGGCACGCTTTCTGCGACCTCGGGCGACAAGACGCTCCAGCAGGTTGTTCAGGCGGGCGAAGCAGTAAACGCACATTAATCCTTAGCCCTTATTCCATGAAATAAGCGGACTATCTGATTAACCCATATTCGCAACGCTCCGGGGTTAATGTATAGTCCGCTTTTTTACGGAGGAACCATGCTGACCAACTCATCTGTACGTCTCAATAAATACATTAGCGAGAGCGGTATCTGTTCTCGACGCGATGCCGATCGCTATATCGAACAGGGAAATGTCTTTATTAATGGCAAGCGAGCCGCCGTTGGCGCGCAGGTTTTTGCTGGTGACGTGGTGAAAGTGAACGGTCAGCTTATTGAGCCTCGTGATGAAGAAGATTTGGTGTTTATCGCCTTAAATAAACCCGTGGGCATCATCACCACGATGGAAGAAGGCGAGCGGGACAATATCAGCGATTTCGTTAACCACAGTAAGCGCGTCTTCCCTATCGGACGTCTTGATAAAGATTCCCAGGGGCTGATTTTCCTGACCAATCATGGCGACCTGGTCAATAAGATCCTGCGTGCCGGCAATAACCACGAAAAAGAGTACGTGGTTACGGTCAACAAGCTGGTCACGGACGAGTTTATTGAGGGAATGAGCGCGGGCGTACCAATGCTGGGCACGGTAACGCTGAAGTGCAAAGTGCAGAAAGAAGCGCCCTTTGTGTTCCGTATTACGCTGGTGCAGGGGCTTAACCGCCAGATCCGCCGCATGTGTAAGCATTTTGGCTACGAGGTCACAAAGCTCGAACGTACGCGTATCATGAACGTCAGCCTGAAGGGATTACCTTTAGGTGAATGGCGTGACCTGACCGATGACGAACTGACGGAGTTATTTGGTCTGATTGAGGATTCCTCCTCGGAAGCGAAACCGGCCAAAAAACCTCAGCAGAAAGCGAAAACTGCCGCCGCGAAAAAACCTGCGGGCAGCGGGCCTAAAAGCGGTGACAAAGGCGGGGCAAAAACGCCGGGGAATCTGGCTTCCCGCAAGCGTTTTACCCAGCCCGGCCGCAAGAAAAAAGGCCGTTAAGGCATGTTCGATCCGGCGGGTTCTAGCGGGCCGTCCGGATCGGCAGGCAGCACAATATAGACCCCTTCAAATACCGCGCCGCAAAGCTCGTTGCCAAACAGCTCAACTTCCAGCTGGACGCGCGCCTTGCGGCCGCGAGCAAGCCTGTCGAGGTCGCCGCTCAGCGACCCTAAATCCGCTACCGCGCCCGGCCTGCCGCTAATGGGATGACTGTAGCGAATATGCGCATCGGCCAGAATAATGGTGCCGCCCAGGTGCCGCTCGCGCAGCAGCAGCCAAATCAGTCCCCAACCGGTCAGCGTCGCAAGGGAGAACAAACTGCCCGCAAACAGCGTGTGGTGAGGATTCTGGTTGCCGGTTTCCGGCATGGTGGTTATGAATTTTTGGCCGGTATACTGCAGGATACGCACGCCCATTTTTTCACTTAACGGGATGTGGTCGTACCATGCCTGCTGCAGCTGTCCGCACCAGTCAGCGCGATGCAGGATATCGTCCAGCGTGACCACGGGCTTGATCATCAAAAAATGTCGCACCGGCGTCGTTTGCGGCACGGTGATTTCGCCCTGATTGATATAGCCAAGCTTGGCAAAGAACTCCACGGCGTCTTCACGGGCGCTGCACACGACGCGTTTGGCGCCTTCCTGACGCGCAACCGACTCCAGCGTCATTGCCACCAGCGTCCCCAGTCCTTTGCCCTGCACGGAAGGATGTACGGCAAGGAAACGGATGGCCGCTTCGTTGTCCGCATTGATGTAAAGCCGCCCGATGGCAACCGGCGCACCGTTTTCATCCACAACCATCTGGTGATGCGCCAGCGCATCCCAGGCGTCCCGCTCCGATCCCATAGGCTGACGAAGCGGCTTGCGCAGCATTTCCCAACGGAACTGGTAGTAGATATCCAGCTCTTCTGCCGTTTCAGGTACACGAAGATGATACATAAAATGGTTCTCTCTCTCCGGGCCGCCTCCATGCCGTTCTGACCGCATCAAACCTGCAGCCAGAACGTGACGGGCCCATCGTTGACCAGCGCTACCTGCATATCCGCAGCAAAGCGGCCGGTTTCAGTGACGACACCTTTGTTGCGACAGCAGGCAACAAAATCTTCGTAAAGGCGCCGGGCTTCCGCTGGCTCTGCGCCGCCAGAGAAGCTCGGGCGCATACCTTTTTGCGTATCGGCCGCCAGCGTAAATTGCGAAACCACCAGCACGCTGCCGCCGGCCTGCTGCACGTTCAGGTTCATTTTGCCGTTATCGTCGCTGAAAATACGGTAGCCGAGTACGCGCTCACACAGCCGCTGCGCCTTTTGTTCATCATCGCCTTTTTCCACGCCTAATAAGATTAGCAAGCCCGGGCCAATTTCACCGATGGTCTCGCCGTCCACCGTGACGCTGGCGTTCAGCGCTCGTTGAATTAAGGCAATCATTCTGTCTTTTCTTCTTGTTTAAGCTGGCGATACTCGCCGAGAGTAACGGTAATTTCCGCGCCCAGTAAGACAATACACCACGTCCACCAGACCCACAGAAACAGAATAGGAATAACAGCCAACACACCGTAAATCAGCTGATATGAAGGAAACATCGTAACATAAAGCGCAAAGCCTTTTTTCCCCAGCTCAAAAAGGAGTCCCGCAACCAGCGCGCCTGCCAGCGCATCTTTTCCCGGCACCGGCCGCGTGGGCACAATGCTGTAAAGCAGCCAGAAAGAGAGCCAGGAGAGCAGCAGCGGAAAGATCCGCAGGCCGTGGTCTATCAGCCCGCTGACGCCGCTGACCGAAGCCCAGCGCAGCGACAGCATATAAGAGCTGATCGCCAGGCTGGCTCCCGCCAGCAGCGGACCAAGCGTCAGGATCATCCAGTAAACGGCAAAGGAGTAGACGATGGGCCGCTTACGCTTGCTGCGCCAGATGGCGTTCAGCGCGGTATCAATGGAATGCATCAGCAGCAGCGCCGTAACCACCAGGCCACAGGCTCCTACGGCAGTCATCTTATTGACGTTGGCGACGAACTGCTCCAGATAGCTCTGGATCACCGTGCCGGACGCGGGCACAAAGTTTTGAAAAATAAACAGCTTGAGCTGTCGGCTAACGTCTGAAAAAGCCGGGAAAGCGGCAAAAAGCGCAAACACGACGGCCACCAGCGGCACCAGCGACAGCAGCGAAACGTAGGCAAGATGGCCTGCCAGCGTGGTCATGCCATCTTCATCAATACGCTGCCAGAGCAGCTTTATCCAGCGCCAGGTCGCTCGCAGCCGGGGACGATTATTAATCAGCCGCATTGGCAAAGAAGGCCGGAATGGTTGTCGAATCGGAAACGTGTATGCTCTGAATACCCAGCGCCTCCGCCGCCTGAATGTTTTCCAGGTTATCGTCAAAAAACAGGGTTTGAGCGGCGCTAAAGCCCTCTTCGCGCAGAACCTGCTGAAAAATACGCGCTTCGGGTTTGCGCATTCCCATTTCCTGCGAAAGATAGAGCTTGTCTGCGGCTTTCTGTACCTCGGGATACTGCGATGGCCAGAAACGCTGGTGAAGGCGGTTGGTGTTAGAGAGGATCACGACTCGTTCGCCGCGCGCGCGCAGCGTATTCATAATGCCAATAACGTCCGGACGAACGCCGACGAAGACCGCCTGCCAGCCCGCGGTGAACTGTTCGAAGCTTAGTGCCAGCCCCAGCTCATCACATATTTTCTCGGCAAAGGTTTCGTCACTGATTTCTCCGCGCTCGTGCTGCTGGAAGCTTTCGTCCATCACAAAGCGGCTTTGCAGCGTGGCTAAGGGAACACGACCTAAATCGCTCCAGACGCCCAGGACCCGGTTGAAATCAATATCAACAATGACGTTACCTAAATCAAAGATATACAGCATGGTCATCTCCATTTGTTCCGGTAAGGTATTCACTCTAGCGGTAAAAAGGACGACTGAACAGGTGAACGGTAAACATCTGGATAACAGCTCGCAAATTGTAAACAGCCAAAACGGCGCGCAGCTGCTTTCCCCTCCCCCTGTTTTCTAAAAAACCTATAAACATGCTGCATTGTTTTATAATGCGTTCTTCTTTTACAGACTGCCGACAGATAAAAAAAACGCCCCTCAGTTGCCTGAAGGGCGTTTATCAGTCAAAAACGTGGATTAAACGTCTTTGCTGCCGCGTGAAGCGCGTTTACGATCGTTTTCGGTCAGGTGACGTTTACGAATACGTACGGACAGCGGAGTCACTTCCACCAGCTCGTCGTCGTCGATAAACTCAATCGCCTGCTCAAGAGTCATCTTGATAGCCGGAACCAGCGTAGTCGCTTCGTCAGTACCGGAAGCACGCATGTTGGTCAGCTTCTTACCGGTCAGACAGTTAACGGTCAGGTCGTTAGAACGGCTGTGAATACCGATAACCTGGCCTTCATAAACCTCTGCACCGTGACCCAGGAACAGCTTACCGCGATCCTGCAGGCTGTACAGGGCGAACGCTACCGCTTTGCCCTGGCCGTTAGAGATCAGCACGCCGTTCTGGCGCTGGCCAACTTCACCCTGACGAATGTCGTCGTAGTGGCTGAAGGTGGAGTACAGCAGGCCGGTACCGGAAGTCATGGTCATGAATTCGTTACGGAAGCCGATCAGGCCACGGCTTGGGATCACGTAGTCGAGACGTACGCGGCCTTTGCCATCCGGATCCATGTTTTTCATGTCCGCTTTACGCTCACCCATCGCCTGCATCACAGAACCCTGGTGCTGTTCTTCGATATCCAGCGTCACGTTCTCGAACGGTTCCTGTTTACGGCCGTCGACTTCGCGGAAGATAACTTTCGGACGGGATACCGCCAGTTCGAAACCTTCACGACGCATGTTTTCGATCAGAACGGACAGGTGCAGCTCGCCACGACCAGAAACGCGGAATGCATCAGCATCTTCAGTTTCTTCTACGCGCAACGCAACGTTGTGCACCAGCTCTTTACGCAGACGATCCAGAATCTGACGAGAAGTAACGAACTTACCTTCTTTACCGCAGAATGGAGAGGTGTTGACGTTAAAGAACATGGTAACGGTTGGTTCATCAACGCTCAGGGCCGGCAGCGCTTCCACGTTCTGCGGATCGCAGATGGTGTCAGAGATGTTCAGCTCGCCCAGACCGGTGATAGCGATGATATCGCCCGCTTCCGCTTCGGTGGCGTCGATACGCTCCAGACCCAGGTGAGTCAGCACTTTACCGACTTTACCGTTACGGGTTTTGCCTTCGCTGTCGATGATGGTGACCTGCTGGTTCGGCTTCACTTTACCGCGCTTGATGCGGCCGATGCCGATTACGCCAACGTAGTTGTTGTAATCCAGCTGAGAGATCTGCATCTGGAACGGCGCTTCCATCTCAACCTGCGGAGGAGAAACGTGCTTCACGATAGCTTCGTACAGCGGCGTCATGTCTTCAGCCATGTCGGTGTGGTCAAGACCAGCGATACCGTTCAGAGCAGAAGCGTAGATTACCGGGAAATCCAGCTGGTCGTCGGTCGCATCCAGGTTAACGAACAGGTCAAATACCTGATCGACAACCCAGTCAGGACGCGCGCCTGGACGGTCAACTTTGTTAATGACCACGATCGGCTTCAGACCATTAGCAAAGGCTTTTTTGGTCACGAAGCGGGTTTGCGGCATAGGGCCATCCATTGCATCCACAACCAGCAGCACCGAGTCAACCATTGACATCACACGCTCTACCTCACCGCCGAAGTCGGCGTGTCCTGGGGTATCCACGATGTTGATACGGTAGTCGTTCCATTTAATGGCGGTGTTTTTTGCGAGGATGGTAATCCCACGCTCTTTCTCCAAATCGTTGGAGTCCATTACGCGTTCGGTTGCTTCAGTACGGGCATCAAACGTACCGGACTGCTGCAGCAACTTATCAACCAGGGTAGTTTTACCATGGTCAACGTGGGCAATAATGGCGATGTTACGCAAATTTTCGATCACAGCTTTGCCTCAGGCATTAGAAATAGCGCGCTATTGTACACGGATTAATCGAAGAGCTGAACAGGATCACAGATTTCAATTAAAGATAACTTTCGGGGTTGCTTTCAGCGCCGTTTGCAGTGCAAAAAACGCACGTCATCGAAAAAATGCACCATAATAGTGCTTACCCTGACTGTTAAAGCACCATAATGGTGCGCGACTTCCATTATGGTGCAGCTCTCGTTTCACGAGAGGGCGCATCATAGCGCTTTTTCAGGCAATTAAGAAAGTTGGCATAGTTTTCGCTTTAAATAAATCAGGTGAAAACGATGCGTTTCTACAACGGTAGCCTGTCAGAGAATGTAATTATCGGTCGGCTGGGCGAGATAAGCAAAGCGCACCGCGAAAGTTCTCTACTATGACGACCATGACAATATCCAGGAGAGTTAAGTATGTCCGCTGAACACGTTCTGTCGATGATGAACGAGCATGAAGTCAAGTTTGTTGACCTGCGCTTCACCGACACCAAAGGCAAAGAGCAGCACGTTACCATTCCTGCTCACCAGGTGAACGCTGACTTCTTCGAAGAAGGCAAAATGTTTGACGGCTCCTCTATCGGTGGCTGGAAAGGCATTAACGAATCTGACATGGTGCTGATGCCTGACGCGACGACTGCTGTCCTGGATCCTTTCTTTGAAGACTCTACGCTGATCATCCGCTGCGATATCCTTGAGCCAGGCACCATGCAGGGCTATGACCGCGATCCGCGCTCCATCGCCAAGCGTGCAGAAGATTTCCTGCGTTCTTCCGGCATTGCGGATACCGTGCTGTTTGGACCAGAGCCAGAATTCTTCCTGTTTGACGACGTTCGCTTTGGCGCAACCACTTCCGGTTCTCACGTTGCTATCGACGATATCGAAGCGGCATGGAACACCGGTAAAGAATACGAAGGCGGCAACAAAGGCCACCGTCCAGGTCTGAAAGGCGGTTACTTCCCGGTTCCACCAGTCGACTCTTCACAGGACATCCGTTCTGCAATGTGTCTGACCATGGAGCAGATGGGCCTGGTGGTTGAAGCTCACCACCACGAAGTAGCTACAGCGGGTCAGAACGAAGTGGCTACCCGCTTCAACACCATGACTAAAAAAGCTGACGAAATTCAGATCTACAAATATGTCGTGCACAACGTGGCTCACGCTTTCGGCAAAACCGCGACCTTTATGCCAAAACCAATCTTTGGCGATAACGGTTCCGGCATGCACTGCCACATGTCCCTGTCTAAAGGCGGCACTAACCTGTTCGCTGGCGACAAATACGGCGGCCTGTCTGAAATGGCGCTGTTCTACATCGGCGGCGTGATCAAACACGCTAAAGCGATCAACGCCCTGTCTAACCCGACCACCAACTCTTACAAGCGTCTGGTTCCGGGTTATGAAGCGCCGGTCATGCTGGCTTACTCCGCCCGTAACCGTTCTGCTTCTATCCGTATCCCGGTTGTTGCCAGCCCGAAAGCGCGCCGTATTGAAGCTCGCTTCCCGGATCCAGCGGCTAACCCATACCTGTGCTTTGCCGCACTGCTGATGGCTGGCCTGGACGGCATCATCAACAAAATCCATCCTGGCGATGCAATGGACAAAAACCTGTACGACCTGCCGCCGGAAGAAGAAGCTGAGATTCCAAAAGTAGCGGGTTCACTGGAAGAAGCGCTGAGCGCGCTGAACGAAGATCGTGAGTTCCTGACTCGTGGCGGCGTGTTCACTGACGACACCATTGATGCCTACATCGATCTGCGTAAAGCCGAGATGGACCGCGTGCGTATGACGCCACATCCGGTTGAGTTCGAACTGTACTACAGCGTTTAATGTAAACCCGGCGCGTTTCGGGCACCTCAGGCTTTCGAAGCAATTCGACTGAACGGGCCATAGCGTGAAAGACGCCGGGGTTTTGCCGTGGAAATTTTCAGCCCATCTCCGGATGGGCTTTTTTCGCCGCAAATTCAGGGTTCAGACAGACGAATACCGGGTTTGGTGGCTATAATGCACTGAAATGGTGCAGGAGAAGGCTGTATGGCAACTGGCACGCCGCCCGATGCTGGGCAGATTCTCAATTCTTTAATTAACAGTATTTTGCTGGTTGATACCGAGCTGGTGGTGCATTACGCCAACCCGGCCGCCCAGCAGCTGCTGGCGCAAAGCTCGCGTAAACTCTTCGGCACGCCGCTACCGGATTTGATGGGCTATTTTTCGCTGAATATCGAGGTAATGCGCGAGAGCCTGAATGCCGGCCAGGGCTTTACCGACAGCGAGGTGACGCTGGTGGTCGACAGCCGTGCGCATATTATGTCGCTAACGGCACAGCTGCTTCCCGATGGCTTAATCCTGCTGGAAATGGCGCCGATGGATAATCAGCGACGCCTTAGCCAGGAGCAGATACAGCACGCCCAGCAGGTCGCCGCACGGGATTTAGTGCGTGGGCTGGCTCATGAGATTAAAAACCCGCTGGGTGGATTACGCGGCGCGGCACAGCTGCTGGCCAGAGCCTTGCCCGATCCTTCCCTAACGGAATATACCAAAGTCATTATTGAACAGGCGGATCGCCTGCGCAATCTGGTCGATCGCCTGCTTGGCCCACAGCAGCCGGGCATGCACGTAACGCAAAGCATTCATCAGGTCGCGGAACGCATCGTTAATCTGGTGTCGATGGAGCTGCCTGATAACGTAAAGCTGATTCGTGATTACGATCCCAGCCTGCCGGAACTGCCGCACGATCCCGATCAGATTGAGCAGGTTCTGCTGAACGTTGTCCGCAATGCGCTACAGGCTCTGGGCGAAAGCGGCGGCTCTATTACGCTGCGTACCCGAACCGCTTTTCAGCTGACGCTGCACGGGGTTCGTTACCGTCTGGTCGCGCGTATTGATATCGAAGATGACGGCCCCGGCATCCCGTCACAGCTGCAGGATACGCTGTTTTATCCCATGGTGAGCGGACGCGAAGGCGGTACCGGCCTGGG
Organism: Erwinia sp. BNK-24-b; assembly: GCF_047456155.1. NCBI lineage: Bacteria > Pseudomonadati > Pseudomonadota > Gammaproteobacteria > Enterobacterales > Erwiniaceae > Erwinia > Erwinia sp. BNK-24-b. The sequence continues at coordinate 4,686,623 of NZ_CP179901.1, read as the reverse complement.
TCTGTCGATAGCCCGCAGCCTGATTGACCAGCATTCAGGAAAAATCGAATTTAACAGTTGGCCTGGCCACACCGAATTCTCCATATTTTTGCCTATTCGCCAGTGAGGTTTCTATGCAACGAGGGATAGTCTGGATCGTCGATGACGATAGTTCCATCCGCTGGGTGCTTGAACGCGCGCTCACTGGAGCCGGTTTAAGCTGTGCCACTTTTGACAGCGGTAATGAGGTGCTGGATGCCCTGGCCACCAAAACCCCGGACGTTTTACTTTCTGATATTCGTATGCCCGGCATGGACGGGCTGGCGCTACTCAAGCAGATTAAGCAGCGTCACCCTATGCTGCCGGTCATCATCATGACCGCGCACTCAGATCTGGATGCTGCCGTCAGTGCCTATCAGCAGGGCGCGTTTGATTACCTGCCTAAACCTTTCGATATTGATGAGGCCGTCGCGCTGGTAGAACGCGCCATCAGCCACTATCAGGAGCAGCAGCAGCCGCGCAATCAGCCGGTAAGCGGCCCAACAACCGATATCATCGGCGAAGCGCCAGCGATGCAGGATGTTTTCCGCATTATTGGCCGTCTCTCTCGCTCGTCGATAAGCGTATTAATCAATGGCGAATCGGGTACGGGTAAAGAGCTGGTAGCCCATGCGCTGCATCGACACAGCCCACGCGCCAAAGCACCGTTTATCGCCCTGAACATGGCTGCTATTCCGAAAGATTTGATTGAATCGGAGCTTTTCGGCCACGAAAAAGGCGCGTTTACCGGTGCGAACCAGATCCGTCAGGGCCGCTTTGAACAGGCCGATGGCGGCACGCTGTTTCTGGACGAAATCGGTGATATGCCACTGGACGTACAGACCAGGTTGCTGCGCGTGCTGGCAGACGGACAGTTTTATCGGGTTGGCGGCTATGCTCCGGTAAAAGTGGACGTGCGGATTATCGCGGCAACCCACCAGAATCTGGAGCTCAGGGTTCAGGAAGGTAAATTCCGTGAAGACCTTTTTCACCGCCTGAACGTTATCCGCGTGCATCTTCCGCCGCTGCGTGAACGTCGTGAAGATATTCCCCGGCTGGCAGGTTACTTCCTGCAGGAAGCCGCGCGTGAGCTGGGCGTAGAAGCAAAAATCCTGCATCCGGAAACCGAAACGGCGTTAACCCGGCTTCACTGGTCAGGCAACGTGCGCCAGCTGGAAAACACCTGTCGCTGGTTAACGGTAATGGCCGCAGGCCAGGAAGTCTTGATTCAGGATCTGCCGCCCGAACTGTTTGAGACCTCTACGCCGGACAATCCGGTACAGTCGCTGCCGGACAGCTGGGCTACGCTGTTGGCGCAGTGGGCCGATCGCGCCCTGCGTTCCGGTCATCAAAACCTGTTGTCAGAAGCACAGCCGGAGATGGAGCGCACGCTGCTGACGACGGCTTTACGTCACACTCAAGGCCATAAGCAGGAAGCGGCGCGCCTGTTGGGATGGGGCCGTAATACGCTGACGCGCAAGCTGAAGGAACTGGGAATGGAGTAAAGAAAGATGAAGCATAAAAAGACGGCAGACCGCACATTTTTTATGCTTTTTCGACTTTACACGGCGATGCCAGTCAGTATCATTCTGAACGATTACCGGGAGGAAGATCATGCTGGAATCGTTAATCCATCTTGTGACGCACTATGCGCAGACGGGCGCGGCGCATTCTCCGCAAACTGCCATAGCCGCCGTGCTGTGCGCTATCATGCTGAATCTTTCTGGCTAAGAATAAGGTTCAGCATACAAAAAGCCGGGAGCGCAGCCGTTCCCGGCTTTTTTATCTCCATCCAAAGTCACCTGGCCGCATCAGCTGATGGCCAGCCTGCACGATTCAGATAACCCGCGAAAACTGCTGCCTGCGCGCCTGCTGCCGCAGATAGCTATCGAAGCACATGCAGATATTCCTGACCAGTAAACGCCCTTTAGCGGTGACCTGAAGGCCCTTCTCATGGCGCTTGACCAGTCCGTCCGCCACCAGCGGTGCAAGCAGCGCCAGATCTTCCGCAAAATACTCGGTAAAGCGCCTGCCTTCTGCCTGAAAATCTGCAAAATTAAGCGAAAAATTACACATCAGCGTTTTAATCACGTCCCGACGCAGTTTGTCATCAGCTGATAACTCTACGCCGCGCCACAAGGCCGTTTCTTGTGCAGCCACGGCGGCATACCAGCTTTTTAACTCTTTCTGGTTTTGCGCATAGCTGTCGCCGATCATGCTGATGGCCGACACGCCCAGGCCCAGCAAATCGTTCTCGCCCTGGGTGGTATAGCCCTGGAAATTGCGGTGCAGCTTCCCTTCACGTTGCGCAATCGCCAGTTCGTCATCCTGGCGGGCAAAGTGGTCCATGCCGATAAACTGGTAGCCTGCCGCGGTCAGCGTGGCTATGGACTGCTGCAGGATAGCCAGCTTTTGCCGGGAATCGGGCAGATCGGCCTCCTTGATTTTGCGCTGGGCGGCAATGTGGTCAGGCATATGCGCATAGTTGAACACGCTTAGCCGGTCAGGATTCAGTCCAATGATTTTTTGTAGGGTAAAAGCAAAGCTTTCCGGCGTCTGTTTCGGTAAACCGTAGATCAAATCAAGATTAACCGAGCGGAAACCCACCAGCCTGGCGCGCTCAAGCAACGCCACTATTGTTTGTTCGTCCTGAACGCGGTTAACTTTTTGCTGCACTTCCTTATTAAAATCCTGCACGCCCATGCTCAGGCGGTTGAAGCCAAGCGCATACAGATGGTCGATCACCTCCAGCGCAATTTCACGCGGGTCGACCTCAATAGAAAGTTCGGCGCTATCGCTAAAGGTAAAATGCTGGCGCAACAGCGCCATCAGTCTGGCGATCTGCGCTTTGTTCAGAAAAGTAGGTGTGCCGCCGCCCCAGTGCATCTGCGTAACGATGCGATTGCTGAACAGTCCGGCACGGGCTTTGATTTCGAGCGCCAGCGCCTGAAGATACTCATCAGCTTTATGGGCGTGGCGAGTCACAACCTTGTTGCAGCCGCAGAAGTAGCAAAGCCGGTGACAAAAGGGAATATGGATATAAAGCGACAGCGGCAGATCGGGATGGCGCTGGCTGGCGCGGATAAAGTCCGCTTCCTGATAGTTTCCGCTGAACTCCAGCGCGGTAGGATAAGAGGTGTAACGAGGGCCAGAGATATTATATTTTTGCAGCAGGACGGTGTCCCACTCAATTATCTGCGTCACGGTATTCTCTCCTGCGTTGGCGTCTGGATGCCGACCGTCGGATGGGAATAGCGCGCGAAGGCGAAAAGACGGTCGTTCTGCGCAGCCGATTTTTCAGCCGGGACAGACGCCGTAGTTTAACGAAGAGCCAGCCGCCGCAGAGCAGAAGAATCAGCAGATAAATTGATCCAGGCCAAATCATCGCCAGAGAAACCTTTTGCAGAGGCGACGCCTTTCAGCGTCGCTCTGATATTAAGTCTAAAAGCGCCAGATTAGTTGCCGCCCTTAAGCAGGCGATACATATCTTCTTCGGCTTCTTCATCCTCAACATCGTCATCCAGGGCGATGCCCAGCTGTTCCATCAGCGTATCAATGCGGTCAAGCGTCTGATCCAGCCATGCCTGATCTTCTGCCTTCAGCGTTTCGCCATTTTCCAGGCGATCCAGCAACAGGTCCAGACGTTCGTCATTTTCAAGCTTAGCCAGCTCTTCTTCTGGCGTCAGGCGAGGCTTTTTCTCTTCCTGCGGCTTCGCTTTTTTCACCGGTTTTGCCGCTACGGGCACAGCCGCACCCAGCGCGACAGGCTTTTTACTGCCGATACGCGGGTCTTTGTCTGTGGCGCTTCCGCCGTTTTTCTTCGCTGTGGTGACCGGATTGGCACGGCTACCGGAGGCGTTACCGCGATGCTTCTTATCACGCTTGCGATCGCGCGCTTCAGTATTGATTTCATCGCGCGTTTTGCGTTTCGTTTTTGCCGCCGGTTTTTTCTGTGGATCGCGTGCAGGTTGCTTCATGGTTTCTGCTCTCAGACTATTTATCTTCAGTATAGAATTGCGGCGGAATCTAGCAGAAAGCAGACAAAGAAAAAAGGCGCCAGGTCACCCTGTCGCCTTTTTTCACACCTTCCGTAGAAGGACTGACTAAGTCAGCATCCTTTTTAGCAGCCAACTTCCCGGTTTTCCATTGCCGCGTCGTCCTTCATGGACGTAGTCCTTTCCTTCAGATGAATCGCATCCCTCGATATTTTCCTTCCCTGCTCTGCACCATCCTGATGTCCCCTGAGCACTTCATCCTGAAGCGAGCCGCCCTGGCTCTGACAACTAATGTAGTCGATATCACAAAACTCACAAGGCGACTTCAGAAAAAATTTTATTTTTCTTTGGCACCAATTTAATAAGTTCCTGATAATAAATTACTTTGAATGTCGAGCTCAGATAAAAAAAAGTAAAGTTCTGGCAAAAGATATGGGCGATCTCTTACAAAGCCTCTGCGGCATCGTGTCCTGTCGGGCGCTTTTAATCTATACAAGGTATACTCTGCGCAATTATTCTTATTATCTGGAGTTTTTATCTTGTCTGGCTGGAATTATCACGTTACCCACTTTGTTACCAGCGCGCCTGACATTCGTCACCTTCCAGCCGATATCGGTATTGAAGTCGCGTTTGCCGGTCGTTCCAATGCGGGGAAATCCAGCGCGCTGAATACGCTGACCAATCAAAAAAGCCTGGCCCGCACCAGTAAAACGCCGGGCAGGACGCAGTTAATCAATCTGTTTCAGGTGGCTGAAGGCTATCGCCTGGTGGATCTGCCCGGCTACGGTTATGCGGAAGTTCCCGAAGAGATGAAGCTGAAATGGCAGCGCTCGCTGGCGGAGTATCTGCAAATGCGCGACTGTCTGAAAGGGCTGGTCGTCCTGATGGATATTCGCCATCCGTTAAAGGATCTGGACCAGCAGATGATCCAGTGGGCGGTACAGAGCGGCATTCAGGTGCTGGTGCTGTTGACCAAAGCCGACAAGCTGGCTTCCGGCGCGCGTAAGGCGCAGCTGAATATGGTACGCGAAGCCGCTAAAGGTTTTCCAGGCGATGTGCAGGTAGAAGCGTTCTCTTCTCTGAAGAAAATCGGCGTTGATAAGCTTCGTCTGAAGCTGGACAGCTGGTTTAGCGAAATCCCACCGTCCAGCGAAGAGTCGCTGCCGGAAGCCTGATGGGCTGCTGAAAAAATCCAATAAAAAACGCCCCAGTCATAACGACTGGGGCGGCTAAATATTCAGCCAAATCCGATTACGTGAAGTAAAAGGTCTGAAAGATAGAACATCTTACCTCTGTACCCTACAACTTCAACTCTACATGATTTTTTCAGGCCTAAAAAGGGTTTTTTGCCGTTATTTTTCACAAAATCCGCATTGTTATCCAAGATAGTTCACATAAAACAGCATTGCCTGTAGCCATACTGCAAAAAAAATGCTTTGGGGATAACAATTTATCGCGCTCAAAAATGGACGCGCGGAATGGGTAATTATTAGCACCTTAACGAGCAATCGACAGCAAGGCAGTAAACCACCCGCCTTGCCGCGATTTTACTTAATTATCAGTGTGCTTCATCCCAGTTGTGGCCAACGCCAACGTCAACGCGCAGCGGTACATCCAGCTGCATGCTGTTTTCCATTAGCTCACGGATTTTGATCGTTGCCGCTTCGACTTCTGACGTCTTCACTTCAAACACCAGTTCATCGTGTACCTGCATAATCATTTTGACATCCGGATCGGCCTGCGGCGTCAGCCAGCCATCCACGGCAATCATAGCTCGCTTAATGATATCGGCCGCCGTGCCCTGCATTGGTGCGTTAATCGCCGCTCGTTCTGCTGCTTTACGGCGCATCGCGTTGCTGGCCTTGATGTCCGGCAAATAGAGGCGACGGCCATCCAGCGTGGAGACGTAACCTTTTGCGGCCGCCTGCTGACGCGTGCTTTCCATATATTCCAGCACGCCGGGATAACGTTCGAAATAAAGCTCCATATATTTTTTTGCCTCGCCAGCGCCAATATTGAGCTGGCGGGAAAGACCGAAGGCGCTCATGCCGTAAATCAGACCAAAGTTAATCGCTTTTGCGCTACGGCGCTGCTCGCCCGTCACTTTATCCAGCGCCATGCCAAAAACTTCTGCTGCCGTAGCGCGGTGAATATCTTCACCCGCAGAGAAGGCGCTGAGCAGCCCTTTATCCTGGGAAAGATGCGCCATGATGCGCAGTTCAATCTGAGAATAGTCCGCAGCCAGGATCTGATGACCTTTTGATGCGATGAAAGCCTGGCGAATGCGACGCCCTTCCTCATTCCGCACGGGAATATTTTGCAGGTTAGGATCGGTAGAAGAGAGGCGGCCCGTGGCTGTTACGGCCTGATGATAGGAAGTATGTACGCGCCCGGTTAACGGGTTGATCATTAACGGCAGCTTGTCGGTATAGGTCGACTTCAGCTTGGACAGACCACGATGCTCGAGGATCACTTTCGGCAATGGATAATCCAGCGCCAGCTCGGCCAGCACTTCCTCGCTGGTGGAGGGTGCGCCGCCCGGCGTCTTTTTAGTCGGTTTGATGCCTTGTTTCTCAAACAGAATAGTTTGCAGCTGTTTGGTTGAAGAAAGATTGAAAGGTTCGCCCGCCAGCTCGTGCGCCTTTGTCTCCAGTTCTGCCAGACGCGTGGTTAGCTCCTGCGAATGTTTTGCCAGGATTGCCTGGTCAATCAGCACACCGTTGCGCTCAATACGCGAAATAACCGTCACCAGCGGCATTTCGATATTTTCAAAAACCTCTTTTGGCCCCTGCTCTTTTTCCAGCTCTGACCACATTTTAAGATGCAGCTGGAGCGTGACGTCGGCATCTTCCGCCGCGTAATGCGCCGCCTGCTCCAGCGCTATCTGATTAAACGTCAGCTGTTTTTTACCTTTGCCGGCAATCTCTTCGAAAGTAACGGTTTTATGATTCAGCCAGCGCGAAGCTAAGGTATCCATATCGTGACGGCCTGCTACGCTGTTTAGCGCATAGGACTCCAGCATGGTGTCAAACTTGATACCCTGTAATTCGATTCCGTAATTGTTCAGCACGCCGCGATCGTATTTGAGGTTCTGACCTACCTTAAACAGATTCTGGTCTTCCAGCAGCGGCTTCAGGCGTTCAAGTACGGCTTTACGATCCAGCTGTTCAGGCGCATCCAGATAATCATGGGCGACAGGCAAATAGGCAGCTTCACCCGGCGCCACGGCAAAAGAGATACCGACGATATTGGCGCTTAACGTATCCAGCGAGTCCGTTTCCAGATCGAAAGCAAAGAGCGTGCTGCTCTGCAATTTTTGTAGCCAGTCGGCAAAAGTGGCTTCATCGAGAATGGTTACATAGCCGTCTGTGGCCAGAATGCTGGTAACCTCCGGCTGAACCTCAGGTTGCGCGGCCAGTGCTGGCTGCGCGGCGGCACCGCTTCTTTTACCCTGTAGCCATTTCCCTTCTTCTACATCGGTGATCCAGCGCTTGAATTCATAACGGCGGAACAGCGCCAGCAGCTCTTCAGCCGCAGGTTCATTAACGGTTAGCGCTTCGCAACCGAGTTCCAGCTCAACGTCCGTTTTAATGGTGGCCAGCTGGTAAGACAGAAATGCGACCTCTTTATTCTGCTCCAGCTTAGCCGCCATGGTTTTGGCACCGCGGAAGGAAAGATCGGCAACTTTATCCAGGTTATCGTAGATATCTTTGATACCCCCAAGACCCTGCAGCAGCGCCTGCGCGGTTTTCTCGCCGACGCCCGGCACGCCTGGAATGTTATCCGAAGAGTCTCCCATTAGCGCCAGAAAATCGATAATCAGTGACGGTGGGATGCCGTACTTCTCGACCACTTCTTCCGGGCCAAGGATGGCATTGTTCATGGTATTGATCAGCGTGATATCGGGCGTAACCAGCTGCGCCATATCTTTATCGCCAGTGCTGATTAAAACCGGAATGCCTTTCTTTCCGGCTTCCAGCGCCAGTGTGCCAATGACGTCATCCGCTTCTACGCCTGAAACCGCCAGCAGCGGCAGCCCCATAGCCCGGACCATATTGTGCAAAGGCTCAATCTGGGCGCGCAGGTCGTCAGGCATAGGCGGACGGTGAGACTTGTAATGCTCAAAAAGCTCGTCACGGAACGTTTTTCCTTTGGCATCGAACACGACCGCAACATGGCTTGGCTTATATTGCAGCAGCAGGCTGCGCAGCATGTTAAGAACGCCATACATCGCCCCGGTAGGATCGCCGGCACTGTTCGTCAGCGGAGGAAACGCGTGATACGCACGGTAAAGATAAGAAGAGCCATCTACCAGAATAAGCGGGTTTTCTGCGATTTTTGCCATTGGGTGTCACGTTCCTGGTTATTTTTTTGCAATGAGGTAAGGATGCCACAGCTATGCCTGAAATATGAAATCTCTGCGCAGATTAAACGCCCTGAAATGTTGCTTTTGCGGCAGGTTTCGCAATCAATTGCTGTGGATAACTTTGTGCGTAAATTTCATAGCAGATAAATTCATTGTTTTGAAAAAGAGCAGCACAGAAATAAAATACATTATATTCAAATAGTTAATAAAAGGATCAGCCGAAAATTACGCGATCGCTTAATTTGAATAAATGTGGATATAAATTATGTGTATCAACGATCGTTTTAGATCGTCAAAGAAAATGGAGATCGCGGGACGGCTATTTTACGGGTAAATAAGAGAGAATTATCTGAACGCCACGGCGCTGAAACGCGCCGTGGCAGCGGAGCTTATTTCTGCGTCAAAAGGAATTTAACGACGTTGGCATACTGCTGCGTATAGTTATCCATTGAGCTGGTATCCAGGCCGCCGTTGTTAACCATATATTTGCCGTTAACGAACATAGCCGGTACGCCACGCAGATCGACGTCTACCGCCGCTTTTTCCTGCTGGGCAACCAGAGATTTCACCACGAAGCTGTTCCAGGCTGCATCATACTCTTCCGGCTTGATACCGGCAGCTTTTACAAAAACGTCTTTCAGGCTGGCCGGATCGGTAATGGTCTGGCTTTTCTGAATGCCGTCAAAAATCGGCGCGGTCACTTTGTCTTCTACGCCCAGCGCCATGGCCACAGCCCATGCCTGAGTCACTACTTTACCCATATCGCCGCCAAGGAACTCAACGTGATATTTGGTGACTTTAGCATCGGCAGGCAGGTTTTTCTTTACGGCGTCGCTAACGTGCCAGACGTGTTCGAATTCATAGCAGTGTGGGCAGTAGAAAGAGAAGAACTCAAGAACCTTCGGTTCGCCCGCGACAGGCTTCTGTAGCGTCACATACTGCTTGCCGTCAGTAAACTGGGCAGCTGACGCGCTGAATGCCAGAAAAACACCTACCAGCGCGAATAAAATCTTTTTCATCTGAAACTCTCTCCTGACTGCAAAAAAAGCTGACCGGAAAAGGCGATCAGCCCTGGAATGCGGGCGTCAGCTGCAGAGGTGGCTCCTGCAACAGCCGGGCCTGCTCGTTGAAAATAGCAATTTGCCTGCGCCAGAAATCCTCGTCTCTCATCCAGGGAAAACTGGCTGGAAACGCGGGATCTTGCCAGCGCCTGACAATCCACGCCAGATAATAAACCATCCTCATGGCGCGTAAAGGCTCAATCAGTGACAATTCATGTGTGTCGAACTCACTGAATTCACTATAAGCTTCCAGCAATATATCCCACTGGATACGCTGTTCCTGAATATCGCCGTTAACCAGCATCCACAGATCCTGAATGGCCGGGCCGTTTCGCGCATCGTCAAGGTCGACAAAGAACGGGCCGTCACGCCATAAAATATTACCCGGATGACAGTCACCGTGCAGGCGAAGCGGCTGCCACTGAGTATGCCAGCTCTTTTGTAAAGTTGTGCCGATCAGGCGGACGCTGGCTAATAAATTCTCTTTCAGCTTAGCGGGTATTAAGGTACTGGCTTCAAGTATCTGGAGCGGTTCAACAATATACTCTTCCAGTCCAATAGTGGGACGAGCGGCAAACAGGCTTTTTCGCCCAGTCTGGTGCATACGTCCCAGATAACGCCCGACCCATTCCAGATGATCGTAATTATCCGTCTCATACTGGCGGCCACCGAGGCTGGGGAACACGGTGAACAGGTAGCCATCGTGCTGGTGCAAGGTTTTCCCCTGTAGCGCCAGCGGAGCCGCAACAGGCAGTTCATCAGCCAGCAGCTGGACGGTAAACTGATGTTCTTCTTCGATCTGCTGCTGTGACCAGCGTTGTGGACGATAGAACTTAACGACGTAGCGTTTTTTGTCATCGTCAGAGAACTGGTATACGCGATTTTCGTAACTGTTTAGCGCGGTTAGTCCGGATTCTACCCGAATTCCCGTCTCCCAAAGCGCATCAAGGATTGTGTCAGGATTGAGGTTTTGAAAATTAAAAGCGGGTTCTGTCATCCGGCATACTCATAGCGGTTCGCAATGCGTTGAGAATATCATTAAACGCCCGGATGACGGATGAACAGATAGGCTTAATCTTTGATTACACCGCGAGCGCGGAGTAAGGCCGTTTTGAAATCCTCTTCATAATCTTTCTTAATTCCCGGAATTTCTTCATTTTTATCTGTATTGCGCATTTTAAGATGGTAAATCAGGACGTCATCCGTTAGTTCTTCCAGAGGGTGAGTAAATCCGGCTTCGTCCGCCATTTTCTGTAAAAATTGCACCAGATTTAAATCGGGATCCTGTTGCCAGGCTGGCTGCAGCAGTGATATCAGTTCGTTAAGACGATGGCATTTCATAGTTCGGTTCCTGTTTGATTACGTTCCCGTTACGGTAACAGGGTTAAACCCACAAAAAAAGAGGGTGTAATACGCATGAGTTTTTCCGGTATCCCGGCATCAATAACAGGCGTGATTTTAGCCGGAGGGCGCGGTAGCCGCATGGGCGGAACAGATAAAGGCCTGGTGTTGTATCGGGGAAAACCCCTTTATCAGCACGTTCTCCAACGCTTACAGCCGCAGGTCAATACTGTTTATATCAGCGCTAACCGTAACCTGATGGAATATCAGCAAAGCGGCCTGCCCGTTATTACTGATTCCTTGCCTGACTTCCCGGGTCCACTGGCAGGCATGCTGGCGGCGCTGCAAACAATCAACAGCGAATGGCTGCTTTTTACGCCTTGTGATGTCCCTGAATTGCCCGAGGATCTTGCAGCGCAGCTGTGGCAACAAAAAGGAGAAGCACTGGCGGTTTGGGCACGTACGGCCGAACGCGACCATCCTGCCACCCTGCTGCTGCATAAAAGTCTGGTAAAATCGTTAACGGATTTTTTGCAGCGTGGTGAGCGTAAAGTAATGTTTTTCCTAAAAAACAGTGGTGGACATAGCGTGTTGTTTAATAACGCTGAGGCTTTTATGAATATTAATCGGCCTGAGGATTTATCAGGAGGCATACAGTGAAGGTGCCTTTGCTAGCGCTGGCCGCGCTCAGCGGCACGGGTAAAACTACGCTGCTGAAACAGCTTATTCCAGTGATGCAGGATAGAGGGATACGGTGTGGGCTGATTAAGCATACTCACCATGACATGGAAGTCGATAAGCCAGGTAAAGATAGCTATGAACTACGCAAAGCGGGAGCTAACCAGGTTCTGGTTGCCAGCCAGCAGCGCTGGGCATTAATGACGGAAACGCCTGAACCGCAGGAGCTGGATCTTGCCTACCTGGCAAGCCGAATGGATGCTTCTTTACTGGATATAATTTTGATCGAGGGATTCAAAGACGAACCGGTGGCAAAGATTGTTTTGCATCGTGAAGCCTCAGGGAAACCATTGCCGGCGACACTGGACCATTATGTGATTGCGGTGGCCAGTGATGCAAAGCTCTCGCTAGGTGTCCCCTGGCTGGATTTGAATAGTCCAGAAAGCGTGGTGGATTTTATTGCGGCCTGGCTGAAAAAGCAGACGTATGAGGATATTTAGCAATCGCAGAGCAGAAACAAGAGCCAGTGGCGGGCGATGAAGGTTTCCCGGCGCGCCAATGCAAAAAACCCTGACCGTGAGGTCAGGGTTATCGCAGTCTGATGCCTGGCAGTTCCCTACTCTCGCATGGGGAGACCCCACACTACCATCGGCGCTACGGCGTTTCACTTCTGAGTTCGGCATGGGGTCAGGTGGGACCACCGCGCTAAAGCCGCCAGGCAAATTCTGTTCTTCACGCCGCCCGCGGGCCGCGCAAAGTTATCCGGGAACAAAGCTGAAAATTGTGTGTCTCTCAACACTGCCAGAACGCTTCTGGCGTTGTAAGGTTAAGCCTCACGGGTCATTAGTACCGGTTAGCTCAACGCATCGCTGCGCTTACACATCCGGCCTATCAACGTCGTCGTCTTCAACGTCCCTTCAGGTGGCGTAAAGCCACAGGGAGAACTCATCTCGAGGCAAGTTTCGCGCTTAGATGCTTTCAGCGCTTATCTTTTCCGCACTTAGCTACCGGGCAATGCCACTGGCGTGACAACCCGAACACCAGCGGTGCGTTCACTCCGGTCCTCTCGTACTAGGAGCAACCCCTCTCAATTCTCCAGCGCCCACGGCAGATAGGGACCGAACTGTCTCACGACGTTCTAAACCCAGCTCGCGTACCACTTTAAACGGCGAACAGCCGTACCCTTGGGACCTACTTCAGCCCCAGGATGTGATGAGCCGACATCGAGGTGCCAAACACCGCCGTCGATATGAACTCTTGGGCGGTATCAGCCTGTTATCCCCGGAGTACCTTTTATCCGTTGAGCGATGGCCCTTCCATACAGAACCACCGGATCACTATGACCTGCTTTCGCACCTGCTCGAGCCGTCACTCTCGCAGTCAAGCCAGCTTATGCCATTGCACTAACCTCACGATGTCCGACCGTGATTAGCTGACCTTCGTGCTCCTCCGTTACTCTTTGGGAGGAGACCGCCCCAGTCAAACTACCCACCAGACACTGTCCCCACGCCGGATTACGGCGCCAGGTTAGAACATCAAACGTTAAAGGGTGGTATTTCAAGGATGGCTCCACGCAGACTGGCGTCCACGCTTCAAAGCCTCCCACCTATCCTACACATCAAGGCTCAATGTTCAGTGTCAAGCTGTAGTAAAGGTTCACGGGGTCTTTCCGTCTTGCCGCGGGTACACTGCATCTTCACAGCGAGTTCAATTTCACTGAGTCTCGGGTGGAGACAGCCTGGCCATCATTACGCCATTCGTGCAGGTCGGAACTTACCCGACAAGGAATTTCGCTACCTTAGGACCGTTATAGTTACGGCCGCCGTTTACCGGGGCTTCGATCAAGAGCTTCTCCTTGCGGATAACCCCATCAATTAACCTTCCGGCACCGGGCAGGCGTCACACCGTATACGTCCACTTTCGTGTTTGCACAGTGCTGTGTTTTTAATAAACAGTTGCAGCCAGCTGGTATCTTCGACTGGCTTCGGCTCGGGGAGCAAGTCCCTCCACCTACGCGCCAGCGTGCCTTCTCCCGAAGTTACGGCACCATTTTGCCTAGTTCCTTCACCCGAGTTCTCTCAAGCGCCTTGGTATTCTCTACCTGACCACCTGTGTCGGTTTGGGGTACGATTCTGTGTTACCTGGAGCTTAGAGGCTTTTCCTGGAAGCAGGGCATCTGTTACTTCAGCACCGTAGTGCCTCGTCGTCACGCCTCAGCCTTAAGCATCCGGATTTGCCTGGATGCTCAGCCTACACGCTTAAACCGGGACAACCGTCGCCCGGCCAACATAGCCTTCTCCGTCCCCCCTTCGCAGTAACACCGAGTACAGGAATATTAACCTGTTTCCCATCGACTACGCCTTTCGGCCTCGCCTTAGGGGTCGACTCACCCTGCCCCGATTAACGTTGGACAGGAACCCTTGGTCTTCCGGCGAGCGGGCTTTTCACCCGCTTTATCGTTACTTATGTCAGCATTCGCACTTCTGATACCTCCAGCAGCCCTCACAGGCCACCTTCGACGGCTTACAGAACGCTCCCCTACCCAACAACACATAGTGTCGCTGCCGCAGCTTCGGTGCATGGTTTAGCCCCGTTACATCTTCCGCGCAGGCCGACTCGACCAGTGAGCTATTACGCTTTCTTTAAATGATGGCTGCTTCTAAGCCAACATCCTGGCTGTCTGTGCCTTCCCACATCGTTTCCCACTTAACCATGACTTTGGGACCTTAGCTGGCGGTCTGGGTTGTTTCCCTCTTCACGACGGACGTTAGCACCCGCCGTGTGTCTCCCGTGATAACATTCTCCGGTATTCGCAGTTTGCATCGGGTTGGTAAGCCGGGATGGCCCCCTAGCCGAAACAGTGCTCTACCCCCGGAGATGAATTCACGAGGCGCTACCTAAATAGCTTTCGGGGAGAACCAGCTATCTCCCGGTTTGATTGGCCTTTCACCCCCAGCCACAGGTCATCCGCTAATTTTTCAACATTAGTCGGTTCGGTCCTCCAGTTAGTGTTACCCAACCTTCAACCTGCCCATGGCTAGATCACCGGGTTTCGGGTCTATACCCTGCAACTTAACGCCCAGTTAAGACTCGGTTTCCCTGCGGCTCCCCTATACGGTTAACCTTGCTACAGAATATAAGTCGCTGACCCATTATACAAAAGGTACGCAGTCACACCACAAGGGTGCTCCCACTGCTTGTACGTACACGGTTTCAGGTTCTGTTTCACTCCCCTCGCCGGGGTTCTTTTCGCCTTTCCCTCACGGTACTGGTTCACTATCGGTCAGTCAGGAGTATTTAGCCTTGGAGGATGGTCCCCCCATCTTCAGACAGGATATCACGTGTCCCGCCCTACTCTTCGAACTCACAGCAAGTGTATCTTCGTGTACGGGAGTATCACCCTGTACCCTGCGACTTTCCAGACGCTTCCACTGACACACAAACTGATGATGGTTCCGGGCTGTTCCCCGTTCGCTCGCCGCTACTGGGGGAATCTCGGTTGATTTCTTTTCCTCTGGGTACTTAGATGTTTCAGTTCCCCAGGTTCGCCTTGCAGCACTATGTATTCATGCTGCAATGATGCACAAGTGCACCGGGTTTCCCCATTCGGGTATCGTCGGTTGTAACGGTTCATATCACCTTACCGACGCTTATCGCAGATTAGCACGCCCTTCATCGCCTCTGACTGCCAGGGCATCCACCGTGTACGCTTAGTCACTTAACCTCACAACCCACAAGCGTCCCGAAAGACACATTGCTGTTGCAGGCATTGAGAGACTCGACCACATCGCTTTGTTCATTCTTATTACGGAGAATGAACGCGACGCGTCGTTTCAATTTTCAGCTTGTTCCGGATTGTTAAAGAGCAAATATCTCAAACGTGGCTCGTAAGCCAGTTTTGAGATACTTCGTGGAGACACCTTTCACCTGTCACCAAGCAAGTGGCGTCCCCTAGGGGATTCGAACCCCTGTTGCCGCCGTGAAAGGGCGGAGTCCTAACCGCTAGACGAAGGGGACACGGGGTGTCGCGACTTCGCAGCCGTCTTGCTCTAACGTTTCTATCAGACAATCTGTGTGAGCACTACGCGGGAAGGTATCTTCAGGTAAGGAGGTGATCCAACCGCAGGTTCCCCTACGGTTACCTTGTTACGACTTCACCCCAGTCATGAATCACAAAGTGGTAAGCGCCCTCCCGAAGGTTAAGCTACCTACTTCTTTTGCAACCCACTCCCATGGTGTGACGGGCGGTGTGTACAAGGCCCGGGAACGTATTCACCGTGGCATTCTGATCCACGATTACTAGCGATTCCGACTTCACGGAGTCGAGTTGCAGACTCCGATCCGGACTACGACGCACTTTATGAGGTCCGCTTGCTCTCGCGAGGTCGCTTCTCTTTGTATGCGCCATTGTAGCACGTGTGTAGCCCTGGCCGTAAGGGCCATGATGACTTGACGTCATCCCCACCTTCCTCCGGTTTATCACCGGCAGTCTCCTTTGAGTTCCCGACCGAATCGCTGGCAACAAAGGATAAGGGTTGCGCTCGTTGCGGGACTTAACCCAACATTTCACAACACGAGCTGACGACAGCCATGCAGCACCTGTCTCACGGTTCCCGAAGGCACTAAGGCATCTCTGCCAAATTCCGTGGATGTCAAGGCCAGGTAAGGTTCTTCGCGTTGCATCGAATTAAACCACATGCTCCACCGCTTGTGCGGGCCCCCGTCAATTCATTTGAGTTTTAACCTTGCGGCCGTACTCCCCAGGCGGTCGACTTAACGCGTTAGCTCCGGAAGCCACGCCTCAAGGGCACAACCTCCAAGTCGACATCGTTTACGGCGTGGACTACCAGGGTATCTAATCCTGTTTGCTCCCCACGCTTTCGCACCTGAGCGTCAGTCTTCGTCCAGGGGGCCGCCTTCGCCACCGGTATTCCTCCAGATCTCTACGCATTTCACCGCTACACCTGGAATTCTACCCCCCTCTACGAGACTCTAGCCTGCCAGTTTCGAATGCAGTTCCCGGGTTGAGCCCGGGGATTTCACATCCGACTTGACAGACCGCCTGCGTGCGCTTTACGCCCAGTAATTCCGATTAACGCTTGCACCCTCCGTATTACCGCGGCTGCTGGCACGGAGTTAGCCGGTGCTTCTTCTGCGGGTAACGTCAATGACAGAGCGTATTAAGCTCCATCCCTTCCTCCCCGCTGAAAGTACTTTACAACCCGAAGGCCTTCTTCATACACGCGGCATGGCTGCATCAGGCTTGCGCCCATTGTGCAATATTCCCCACTGCTGCCTCCCGTAGGAGTCTGGACCGTGTCTCAGTTCCAGTGTGGCTGGTCATCCTCTCAGACCAGCTAGGGATCGTCGCCTAGGTGAGCCGTTACCCCACCTACTAGCTAATCCCATCTGGGTTCATCCGATAGTGAGAGGCCCGAAGGTCCCCCTCTTTGGTCTTGCGACGTTATGCGGTATTAGCCACCGTTTCCAGTGGTTATCCCCCTCTATCGGGCAGATCCCCAGACATTACTCACCCGTCCGCCACTCGTCACCCGAAGAGCAAGCTCTTCTGTGCTACCGTTCGACTTGCATGTGTTAGGCCTGCCGCCAGCGTTCAATCTGAGCCATGATCAAACTCTTCAATTTAAGTTTGATTTGCTGAAACAAGTTCAGCGATGCTCAAGTGTAAAACGTCATAATGAATTTTCATTATGTGTTCACTCTTAAGACTTGATATTTTTTTGCGTCCGGAGACGCTGATATCAATCCTGCGAGTGCCCACACAGATTGTCTGATAAATTGTTAAAGAGCGTTGCGGTAAGCGCCGTGGCGACTTACTGCGAGGTGGCGTATAATACGCTTTCCTCCTTCAGAGTCAACTTCTTTTTGAGAAGTTTTTCTCCGGCGGTTCAGCTTCCTGAACCTCTCAACCCGGCGACTCGTAAGCCGTTGTTCCGTGTCGATGGAGGCGCATTATAGGGAGTTCTCGACGGCTGACAAGTTTTTATTTGAAAAAAACTTTCGACCGTTTCTTTTTTCAACAACAGCGCAATAAGCGTACATTTTGAGAATATTTAACCAGCAAATTACGCGCTATTCACCTTTATAAGCGTCACGCCATGCCGCTTCGCGGTGCTATTCTTTTCTTTTTACTTTGCAGGGTTGTCATATCGGCAATGGCAATAATGACTGAGAAGGATGCCCAATGATTAAATCCGCGCGCAGTATGGCCGGACTTCCGTGGATCGCCGCAATGGCTTTCTTTATGCAAGCGCTGGATGCCACGATACTGAATACTGCTCTTCCCGCTATCGCCTTAAGCCTTAACCGTTCTCCTCTGGCGATGCAATCCGCCGTTATCAGCTACACCCTTACTGTCGCTATGTTGATCCCAGTAAGCGGCTGGCTAGCCGATCGCTTCGGCACGCGAAAAGTGTTTATCACCGCCGTTTCTTTATTTACGCTCGGTTCGCTGGCCTGTGCGCTTTCTGCCAACCTGACAATGCTGGTTGTCTTCAGGATAGTGCAGGGGGTAGGCGGCGCGATGATGATGCCCGTTGCCAGGCTGGCATTACTAAGAGCTTATCCACGTAGTGAACTGCTGCCCGTACTGAACTTTGTAACCATGCCCGGTCTGGTCGGCCCGGTTCTTGGCCCGCTACTGGGCGGCGTGCTGGTTACCTGGGCAACCTGGCACTGGATCTTCCTGATTAATATTCCAATGGGGATTTTAGGGATTGTCTATGCGCGAAAATATATGCCGGACTTCACCACCCCGCGACGCCGTTTCGATGTGCTGGGTTTTATTCTGTTTGGCATCGGACTAGTGTTGCTTTCCAGCGGCATTGAGCTTTTCGGCGAGAAGATTGTCGCCACCAGCCTGGCCCTGGCGGTAACCTGCGGCGGTATTCTTTTACTTCTTCTCTATATAGTGCACGCACGCCGCCACCCCACGCCGCTTATCCCTTTGCCAATGTTCAAAACCCGTACTTTCTCGGTAGGCATTCTCGGCAACATAGCTTCGCGTCTGGGTACCGGCAGTATTCCTTTCCTTATGCCGCTGATGTTACAGGTTGGGTTTGGTTACTCTGCTATTCTTGCGGGCTGCATGATGGCACCAACCGCGCTGGGTTCTATTCTGGCTAAGTCTACGGTAACCCAGGTATTGCGCTGGTTCGGTTACCGCAAAACCTTAACGGGAATCAGCGTTATTATTGGGGTGCTGGTTGCCAGCTTCTCACTGCAAACGCCAGCAGCAGGCCTGGCGATACTGCTACTGCCGCTGTTTGTGCTGGGCATGGCAATGTCTACCCAGTTTACGGCTATGAACACCATCACGTTAGCGGACTTAAATGACAGTAATGCCAGCAGCGGTAACAGCATGCTTGCCGTAACCCAGCAGCTGGCGATTAGCTTTGGCGTGGCGGTCAGCGCGGCCGTTTTACGATTTTATGAAAACTTTGACGGCACGACCGTCGATCACTTTCATGCCACCTTCCTGACGATGGGGATAGTCACGGTGTTTTCCGGTCTGGTATTTATGTTGCTGAAGCCCGGCGACGGCAGGCATTTAATCTCCAACCGCGAAAAGCGTAAAAAAGGCGCTTAACGCTCCGCTACTGAACCACGTTCGACCAGTTCCGGCGTCAGCACCAGCAGCTGCTGGCTGCCGTCGGGATCGGCCATACGATGAATCAACGTATCAATGGCCAGTTCGCCCAGCTCATCTTTCGGCTGATGAATAGTCGTGAGCGGCGGCGTCATATAGCGGGCCAGTTCAATATCGTCGTAGCCTATTACCGCCACATCTTTGGCAACGGAAAGCCCCGCCTGATAAAGCGCATGATAAACGCCTACGGCCATCGCATCATTACTGGTAAAAACCGCTTCCGGCCGTGGATTTAACGCTAACAGCTGATTCATTGCGTTGTAGCCGCCCTGAAATTCAAAATCACCGGTAACGACATAGCCCGGGGGAACGTTCAACCCTGCACGCGACATTGCCTGATAAAAGCCTTGCAGCCGCCAGCGGGCGGGGGTCTTATCCTGCGGGCCAGCGATACAGGCGATACGGTTATAGCCACGGGAGATCAAATAGCGCGTGGCCATTTCCCCACCCAACAGCGAGTTGTCCTGGATAATATCGCTGCCGCCGTCAAAAGGAGACCAGTCCATCATTACGGTAGGTATAGCCGGATAACGGTTAAGAATGTCCGGTGAAGGAAGATGGCTTTCCGTACACATAATCAGCAAGCCATCGACTCGCTTTTGCAGCAGCGTTTCCAGACTGCGGTTCATTCTGTTTTCATCGCCATCGGTGTTACACAACACCAGGCTGTAGTCACGCTCATAGCAACTTCTCTCTACGCCGCGTACCACTTCCGAATAGAAAGGGTTGCTGCTGGCAGTCAGCAGCATGCCGATAGTTCGGGTCTGATTGAGTTTCAGGCTACGGGCCAGGGCAGAAGGTGCATAGTTCAAAGCCGTAATGGCCGAAGTGACTTTCTCCCGCACTGATTCACTGACGAAGCGGTTATTGTTAATGACGTGGGAAACGGTGGATGTCGACACGCCCGCCAGGCGAGCGACATCTTTCATGGTAGGCACGAGCTACTCCTGCTGCTGCAAAAAGCGATCGGTTTCTTCTCGCCACGGCACCGAAGGCTGCGCGCCGGCACGAGTCACCGCAATAGCCGCTGCCGCATGAGCAAAACGGACCGCCTGCGGCATCGGCTTCCCTTCCAGCAGCGCGGTCATTAACGCGCCATTAAAGGTATCGCCCGCTGCGATAGTATCTACCGCCTGTACTTTAAAGCCGGGGATGCGTTGCCCCTGACCGGCTTCGCTAAGCCATACGCCGCGGCTGCCCAGGGTAATCAACACGCTATGAATCCCTTTACCGTGTAGTACCGCTGCTGCGCGAGCGGCATCCTCATCCGAGGCAACCGGCACACCCGTCAGGATTTCCGCTTCGGTTTCGTTTGGCGTAATCATATCCACCAGCGCCAGCAGCTCATCGGAAAGCGGCGTGGCCGGAGCCGGATTAAGGATCACTTTGGTTTGATGCTGATGCGCAATTTTTGCCGCCGCCAGCACGCTTTCGAGCGGCGACTCCAGCTGCATCAGCAATGCGTCCGCGCTGGCGATAACCTGCTGCTGCTTTTCCACCAGCTTGGGCGTCAGGCAAGCGTTGGCGCCTGCATGAATAGCGATGCTGTTTTCGCCATCTTCATTCACAAAGATCAGCGCAACGCCGGTGGATTCGTCCGCTATCGCCTCGACGCAAGAGACATCAATCCGATCGTCTGCCAGCTGCTGGCGAATACGTTGCCCGACATCGTCGTCGCCCGTGCAGGCAATAAAGGTAATCTCTGCGCCGCTGCGTCCGGCCGCGACGGCCTGATTAGCGCCTTTACCGCCAAAGGCAACCTGATACTGTTTCCCGATCACCGTTTCGCCGGGACGAGGAAAGGTAGCCAGATTGAGAATATGGTCTGCGTTGATGCTGCCGAGTACCGCCAGCCTGCCGATTTTAGTCATGGGATCGTCCAGAAAAAGGCGCCACCTGCAAGAGGTGGCGCGTGCCATGCTTTTCTTTGATTTATTTAGTGACCAGCTTCAGGTCAACGGGGTTGATAGCCTGAACCTGCTGGCCCTTCAGCACTTTATCGGCCGTTTGCACGCCGATAACGCCGATTTGCTCCGGCTGCTGCGCCACGGTAGCGGCAAGTTTACCGCCCTGTACGGCTTTTACGCCGTCCGCGGTGCCGTCGAAGCCGACTACTACCACATCAGATTTGCCTGCCGTTTGCAATGCGCGCATCGCACCTAATGCCATTTCATCGTTTTGCGCAAACACTGCCTGCACGTCCGGATGGGCGGTCAGCAGGTTCTGCATGACGTTCAGACCCTTGGTGCGATCGAAATCTGCGGGCTGGCTGGCAAGGATAACAAATTTATGCGCATCGGCCGCCGTTTTAAAGCCTTCGCCGCGCTCGCGAGCCGCAGAGGTTCCGGCAATCCCGGCCAGCTCAATGATTTTGGCCTTTTCGCCAACGCGCTGCGCAATGTAGTCGCCGGCCATTTTGCCGCCTAAACGGTTATCTGAGGCAACGTGGCTAACCACTTTACCCTGTGCCGCAACGCGGTCGAGCGTGATAACCGGGATATTGGCCTGATTCGCCATTTTCACCGCGTTGCCGACCGCATCGGAATCGGTTGGGTTAATCAGCAGCAGCTTTGTGCCGCGCACGGAGAGATCCTGCACGTTGGCCAACTCTTTTGCCGGGTTGTTCTGTGAATCCAGCACCACCAGGTTGTAACCCAGCTTGTCCGCTTCTTTCTGCGCGCCATCTTTTAACGAAACGAAAAAGGGATTGTTCAGCGTGGAGATCACCAGCGCCAGCGTATCTTTTGCCAGCGCGTTAGCGCTAAGGGTTGCGCCAAGCAGAACCGCCAGCGCCGTCAGTTTAGTCATTTTCATTATCGGTTCCTGTAGGGAGTTATTTTTTGTTATCGACCAGCACCGCCAGCAGAATAACGACGGCTTTCACAATCATTTGGTAGTAGGACGAGACGCCAAGCAGATTCAGTCCGTTATTCAGGAAGCCGAGAATTAGCGCGCCAACCAGCGTGCCCATCACGCGGCCTTTTCCGCCTGCCAGGCTGGTACCGCCCAGCACAACCGCGGCGATAGCATCCAGTTCGTAACCCGTTCCCGCCGTTGGCTGTGCAGAAGAGAGACGAGCCACTTCGATAGTGCCCGCCAGCGCCGCCAGCATGCCGCTCAGCGCGTAAACGATGATTTTGACGCGGTTAACGCTGATGCCCGATAGCCTTGTAGCCGCCTCGTTGCCGCCAAGTGCATAGATGTAGCGACCCAGGCGAGTATGGTGCAGCATGTACCACGCCAGCAGAAAGGTGAGCGCCATCAGCCAGACCGGCGTTGGAATGCCCAGCGGCCGCCCGATGCCAAACCAGCCAAACAGATCGGCGTTATCGTTAAAACCGGTGTTAACCGGGCTGCCGTTGGTGTAAACCATGGTCACGCCGCGCAGCAACAGCATCATTACCAGCGTCGCGATAAACGCCTGCACCTTGCCTTTTGCCACTATGGTGCCGGTCACCGCCCCGATCAGCGCGCCCAGCGCCAGCGAGGCCGCCACCGCCACCAACGCGTTGACTTCTATTCCCACCAGCGAAGCGCCCACCGCCCCGGTCAGCGCCAGTAGCGATCCTACCGAAAGATCGATACCGGAAGTCAGGATCACCAGCGTCATGCCAACCGCCATAATGGCGTTAACCGACGTCTGCTGAAGAATGTTGAACATATTGTTCACGGTAAAAAAGTTTGGGCTCTGGCTGGCGACCACGGCGAT
The DNA here is from genome assembly GCF_047456155.1 of Erwinia sp. BNK-24-b. Taxonomy (NCBI): domain Bacteria; kingdom Pseudomonadati; phylum Pseudomonadota; class Gammaproteobacteria; order Enterobacterales; family Erwiniaceae; genus Erwinia; species Erwinia sp. BNK-24-b. The sequence goes on along the minus strand of NZ_CP179901.1, from coordinate 4,663,786 downwards.
CAGCACTACCAGCGCGATTAACGATTTCTGTTCCAGCAGCCAGGCCTTGCTAAAGATCCTGCTGGCCTGAAGGGTTTGAGTACTCATGGTGTTACCAGCTCCGCGCTATGTTGCTTGCCTACTGCCGCCGCCATCAGACGTTCCTGGCTGGCCTGTTCAATCGGAAAATCGCCGCTCAGACGACCTTCGTGCATCACCAGCACGCGATCGCTCATACCCAGCACTTCCGGCATTTCTGAAGAGACTAAAATGATACTCAGCCCTTCTTCTTTAAACTGATTGATTAACTGATAAATCTCTTTCTTGGCGCCCACATCCACGCCGCGCGTCGGCTCATCCAGAATCAGTACCTTAGGGCGCGTCATCAACCCGCGCGCGATAGCAACCTTTTGCTGGTTTCCGCCCGACAGCAGGCCAATCGGCTGCTCCATCGACGGCGTTTTTACCTTAAACAGCTTGATAAAATCGCTGACTGCCAGCTGTTCCTGGGCGTGCTTTAAGCGGCCGCCAGCGTGGCTAAAATAGTCCAGCGCGGTCAAAGACATGTTCTCTTTCACCGACATACCCAGCACCAGTCCGTCGCGCTTACGATCTTCAGAGATATACACGATGCCGTTACGCAACCCCTCTTCCGGCGTGCGCGTGGTTATCTTTTTCCCTTCCAGCGTGACGCTGCCGCCGCTGCGTTGAGACGCGCCATACAGCACTTTCATCAGCTCGGTACGGCCAGCGCCCATTAATCCGGCCACGCCAAGAATTTCGCCTTTGCGTAGCGTAAAGCTCACGTCGTTCACGCCAGGCCCGCTGAGGTTTTCGACGGTTAAACGAATGTCGCCCGATGCCTTATCCAGCCTTGGATACTGTTCTTCCAGCTTGCGGCCGACCATCATCTCAATCAGCGTTTCTTCATCCAGCGTGTCGACGGCTCTTTCGGCAATAAACTGGCCATCGCGGAACACCGTTACGTCATCGCAAATTTCAAAGATTTCTTTCATGCGATGGGAGATATAAACAATGCCGCAGCCTTGCGCTTTCAGCTCGCGGATGACGCGAAACAGCGAGGCCGTCTCGGTATCGGTCAGCGCATCGGTAGGTTCATCCATTACGATGACTCTGGACTCGTAGCTCAGCACCTTGGCTATTTCGACCATTTGCTGATCGCCAATCGACAGATCGCCCACCAGCTTGTGACTGCTGAAACGCAGGTTGAGCCGCTGCAGCAGCCGATCCGCTTCGGCATAGAGCTGTTTCCAGCGGATAGCGCCAAAAGCGTTGACGAACTCGCGCCCTAAAAAGATGTTTTCCGCCACGCTAAGCTGCGGAATTAGATTCAGTTCCTGGTGGATGATGCCAATGCCGGCTTCCTGAGACGCCTTCGGCCCGCTAAAGTTGGCCTCTTCCCCCAGCCATTTAATGGAACCCGCGTCGCGCGCGTAGATGCCGGTCATGACTTTCATCATGGTGGATTTTCCGGCACCGTTTTCACCGACCAGCGCCATCACGCGACCGGGATAGACCGCCAGCGCCGCGCCGGACAGTGCTTTCACGCCCGGAAAGGATTTTTCAATGCCCTGAAGTTGCAGTAAAGGTTGCATGGCGGCCTCAGAAAGTAACGCCAGCGCTAAGGATAATATTCGCATAGGGCGAACATTCTCCGCTGCGGATCACCGCCTGGCTGTGCTGCGTTAACTGTTTGAACTGCTGATGCGTAACGTATTGAACAGAGATGGTATTTCCCTGGCGTTGTTGCAGTAAGTCGAGCAGAGCAGAAAGCTCGTCATGAAGCTGTGGGTTATGAGATTTAATCTCCTCCGCGATGATGGCGCTCTCAACCTGCATCTCTTCAGTGACGGTTTTTACCACCTGCATAAAGCCGGGTATACCGTTAGTCAGCGCCAGGTCGATACGCTCCGGCCCGGCTGGAATGGGCAGACCGGCATCGCCGATAGTTAACGTGTCGGTATGGCCCAGGCGGGAAACCAGGGACGAAATTGCAGAATTCAGTAAAGCGCCTTTTTTCATCTTTCACTCCAGAGCGAAACGTTTCGCTAACCGGCAGTGTAAAAAAACCCTGGCGGAATACAATTGGCAATTTATGGAAATGTGATCGCTATCGAAACGTTTCGCTAAATTTGCGACAGGGGAGAATGAGGGGCAATATCCGGTCGTGACAGAAACAGTGCGGTTTGTAGCGGTAGCTGAAAAGGCATCAAAAAACGGGTTTACAGCTGAAAGCTTCTACGAGACAAAAAGCCAGCCGCACGGTAGCGGCTGGCGCATAAATCAGTTAAAGACCATGCCGCCATCAATTAACAGCGATTGCCCGGTCATATAATCCGAGTCAGGCCCTGCCAGGAAAGAGACGCAGGCCGATACATCTTCCGGTTCTGACAGGCGGCCCAGCGTGATGCGTTTGGCAAATTCCGCGGTGCCGTAACCCAGCGGCTGACCCGCCGCTTCGGAAACCTGACGGTCGATTTCGTCCCACATCGGCGTTTTGACAATGCCGGGGCAGTAGGCGTTAACGGTAATGCCTGCCGACGCCAGGTCGCGCGCGGCCGTTTGCGTCAGTCCACGCACCGCAAACTTACTGGAGCTGTAGACAGCCAGTTCCGGATTGCCAACGTGGCCCGCTTGCGAACAGGCATTAATAATTTTGCCGCCGTGCCCTTCCGCTTTAAACGCCTGAATGGCCGCCTGCATGCCCCAGATCACGCCTTTTACGTTAATATCGTAAACTTTATCGACCGTTTCTTCCGTGATCTCTTCAATTGGCGTGGTAGGCGCTACGCCTGCGTTATTGACGATAACGTCAAAACCGCCCAGCTCTTTGCGCGCCTGCTCAACCGCCGCGAAGACCCGATCGCGCTTTGATACATCGACGGTCACTGCGATAGCTTTGCCGCCTGCGCTGGCGATCTCGTCAGCGACCTGACGCGCGGTTTGCGCATTAAAGTCGGCAACCGCAACGGCAAAACCATCTTTTGCCAGACGCAGCGCAATGGCTTTACCGATTCCCTGACCGCTACCTGTCACTAAGGCTACTTTCGTTTTCATCTTATCTCCATGAACGTGTCTTAAAGGATCTGGCTCAGATGCAGCTGGCCCATCAGCATCGGGTTGTCGGCATAATCGACCGGCACGGCAACCACCGCAGGACCGTTGACATCCATCGCTTTACGCAGCGTTGGCTCCAGCTCGGCCGCGCTTTCCACGGCAAATCCGGCAGCGCCAAACGACTGCGCATAGGCTTTAAAATCTACCGGCCCGAACTTTACGCCGGAAACGCGCTGATATTTTTTCTCTTCCTGCATGGCCACCATGTTGTAGGCCTCGTCGACCCAGATGATATGCAGAATATTGGCACCCAGCCTGACGGCGGTTTCCAGCTCCATACTGGACTGCAGAAAGCCGCCGTCGCCGGAAACCGAAACGACTTTGCGGCTCGGATCCACCAGCCAGGCACCGATAGCCCAGGGCAGCGCTACGCCCATCGTTTGCTGGCCGTTGGAAATCATGATCTGACGAGCGCGGAAACTATAAAGATAGCGGGCAATCCAGATATGGAAACTTCCCATATCTACCGTTAGCGTGACGTCGTTATTGATGATGTCCTGCATGGCCCGCACGATCCGCAGCGGATGCAGCGCAAATTGATTCAGGTTTTTACCCTGTAGCGAAAGCAGCTGACGTTGCTGCTGACGATCCTGCAGGATGGCAGCCGCTTCCGTACTAAGCTGCAAAGGGGATTCAATGCGCGCGGCCAGCTTATCGATGGTAGAAGCGATGTCGCCCACCAGCTCCGCATCCGGTAGATAGCAGTTATCCGCATCGGAAGGCAGCACGTCGATATGTACCAGCGTGGCACCGCCGCTGTTCCACATGGCCGGTTCGTACTCCACCGGGCTGTAGCCAATAGTGATAATCAAATCCGCTTCGCGCAGGAGGCGGTCGCCAGCCTGATTGTTAAACAGCCCGACACGGCCAGCAAAACGTGAAAAGTGTTCCTGTCTGACCGCGCCAGCCGCCTGATAGGTGCTGGTTACGGGAATGCGGCTCCGCTCCAGAAGCCGATGGATGGCGTCGCTGTTTTCCGGCTGGCTGGCCATCAGGCCCAGCAGCAGTACCGGATTTTTGGCCTTAGCGATTTGCGCGGCCACCGCTGCGATAGCCGCATCCGGTGCCGGGCCAAGCAGTACCTGGCCTTTACTGGTCAGTATCTGGCCGCTGGCAGGCCGATCGACTATGTCCTGCGGCAGGCTGACAAACGCGCCGCCGCCACGGCCATGTTCCGCGTGACGAAAGGCGTTGGAAACGACCTCTGCCAGCGCGTTGGAATCCGTGACTTCAACGGCATATTTGGTGACCGGACGGAACATCGACACGGTATCCATGCTCTGATGCACCTTTTTAGCGCTGTCCGCGCGCTTCACCTGTCCGCCCAGCGCCACTACCGGATCGCCTTCGCTGGTGGCGGTAGCCATACCGGTGATTAAGTTTGAGCAGCCCGGTCCGGAAGTAACCAGCGCGACACCCGCGTTGCCGGTCAGACGACCTACGGCGGCGGCCATAAAAGCCGCATTCGCTTCATGCCGTACCGGAATGGTCTGGATAGAAGAATCGACCAGCGAATCGAACATTTTATCGATTTTTGCGCCGGGAATACCAAAAACCTGTTTTACGCCCTGAGCTTCAAGCTGTGCGACAACCAGATCGGCGCCGTGTAACCAGGTTGCTGTTTCGGTTGGATTTTTCATCTTAATTCCTCAGGATTAGCTTTCAACGGAGCGAATAGCGGAATCCAGGTTTTCCGGATTCAGATTGGCCTGTAAAAAATCGCTGTCGCCAGGCAGGTCAATAACCAGCTTGCTGATTTCGCCGAAGGTGAGCTCGCCCTCTTCCAGCTGATAGTCCAGCAGATGGCCGCCGCCCTGACGGTCGTCCGTAATAAAGTGTTCGTGATAGCCCGCCACGTTGATGCCCTGCATATATTGCGGCGTACGGAAACCAATCAGTACGCCGTTGCGCTGGCTGAAGTGAAACGTCGGCTGATGTCCTAACACTTCAGGCATAGAGCGATAAGGTCGATGCTGGCACGGGACGGTACGTGTCGAAGCGGCAGAAAAACGGCCGTCGATCCGTAGTGCGCAAAACTGGTTATCCGAGGTGACCTGGCTGTCAATCAGCTCATGGATAGCCTGGCGGCTGGCCGGCGCGGAAAAGCGGTGCCGATACTGCGGCTGGAAAAAAGTCATCACGGCGAAGGGTGTTTTCTGCTGCGGATGGGCTTCCCGCGCGCTGCCGTCTGAACGCAGTTGATAAACTTCGCTGTCGAAGGCAATCAGTTCACCGTCCAGCTGATTAAAAGTGCCCAGGCCGAAATCTCCTTTCTTCAGCAGGTCGGCCACGGTGACGTTACCCTCGTAGACGCCGCTAAGCAGCGCGCTCATCAGAGAGGTCTGATAGATAACGCTTTCTGGTCTATGCTGGCGGAGCGCGCTCACGGTAGAAGCCAACTGTTGCTCACACAAACAATCAGTTACAGAATGTTTCATTACTTACCTCGCCGCTAAAACAGTTCAGAATTACTAACTGAATGTTGACTCGTTTCAGTAACTGATTCCAATATAGAAAGCCCACTACTTTGAGACGAATTTGATATGGAACTCCGCCATCTGCGTTATTTTGTCGCGGTCGCGCAAACGCATCACTTTACGCGCGCTGCAGAAATGCTGGGGATTTCGCAACCGCCACTTAGTCAGCAAATTCTGCGACTGGAGCGGGAAATAGGCACGCCGCTGCTGAAAAGGCTGACGCGCGGTGTGGAACTGACGGAAGCGGGCGAGGCTTTTTATCACGATGCCTGCCAGATACTGGAGCTAACCGGCCACGCGCTGGAAAAAGCGAAGGGGATTGCACGCGGCGTGACCGGCCAGCTCTCGCTGGGCGTAGCCAGCTCGGTTGCCTTCCATCCTGCGGTATTTGCGCTGATGAAAACGTTTCAGGCGCGCTATCCGGCCATGAAGCTGCTGACGCAGGAACAAAATATGGCGTCGCTGATGAACGATCTGCAGGAAGGTTTACTGGACGCGGCTTTCGTCCGTTTGCCCTGTGAAAGCAGCAAGGCTTTTAATCTGAAGGTCATCGCCAGTGAGAAAATGCTGGTGGCGCTGCCTTCCAGCCACGCGCTGAGTGCACAACCGCAGCTTTCACTGTCGCAGCTGGCCGACGACACGTTAATTATGTTCCCACGGGAAGTGGCACCAAGCCTGTATGAGCTGGTATTCAGCGCCTGCCTGCGCGCAGGATTTCAACCACACGCCGGTCAGCAGTCGCCGCAAATTTCATCCTCCATCGGCATGGTCGCCGCCGGTTTTGGCTTTGCCATTGTGCCTGAGTCGCTCTGCTGTATCACGCACCCTGATGTGGTCTTTCGACCTGTTAACGATGCGGCGCTCAATACCGATATCGCGCTGGCGTGGCGACGGTTCGACCGCTCGCCAGCGGTGATGCATCTGGCGGCTATGCTGGACTAGCTACCGGCGGGCAGATGCCCGCAGGTTAGTTGCGAGCAGCGCCCTGTACCCGCCATACCGGGCCAGCCAGCGTCTACGGTTAGTTCAACTTGCGGATTTTTTTCACATCCAGCTCAACCGAGTTGAAATCCTTATCCAGCTCCCCCTGGATCTCGACCTTATCTTTTGGCGTAATGGTCTGGCCTTCCCAGCGCTTGTGGTCAATGTCTACCTTTATTGTGCCGGTATCATCACGGAAAATGTAGTCATCTTCACTGATACGCTTGTCGATGCTCCCACGCAGCGTTATCCATGAGTCATCCTTCATCTCCTGCGCCTGCTTTACCTTAACGACCGTTTCTTCCGCGCTAAAGCCGCCTTGAGGTGCGCTAATCGTTGGCGCTTTCGGATCGCTGAATCCCCCCGTCTGGGCAGCGAAGGCGGAACCGGAAAACAGAACGGCGAGGGTTAACAGTGCGGTCGTTTTTTTCATCGTAGTCACCTTTATTCCATAGAATTGCGCAGCGTTCACTGCATGTTTTGCTGTTCGCTATGGATTAAAACAAACAATTCTTAACAGGATCTTAAAACAAACAGACAGGTTTCTGGATTTGCGAGACTTGCCGTAAATCGCAGACGTTCTTCCTTTTTTGCCTGTACAACGTCAGCTAACTTTCCGTATAAAGCCATTAACTACAGAGGGACACTGCCATGAAAATTTTAGTCATTGAAGACGATCGCCTGATTGGTGACGGCATAAAAGCGGGGCTGGGCAAGATGGGTTTTAGCATTGACTGGTTTACCGACGGCAAAACGGGCCAGGCTGCCCTGGCGGCGGCTTCCTATGATGCGGTTATTCTGGACCTGAGCCTGCCGGCCATGGACGGGCTGGATATTTTACGCGGCTGGCGGCAACAGGGCCATGACGAACCCGTCCTGATATTAACGGCAAGAGACGCGCTGGAACAGCGGGTTGCTGGCCTTCAGCAGGGCGCTGATGACTATCTCTGCAAGCCTTTTGCCCTGAGTGAAGTGGCGGCCAGGCTCCAGGCCCTGATCCGCCGCCGTCACGGCCAGCTTCAATCCACCTTAAGCCACGGTGCGGTAACCCTGGATCCCGGCTCGCATACGGCGACGCTAAATGGCGAGCCGCTGGCGTTGAAATCGCGCGAACTGGCGCTGCTACAACTGTTTTTACTGAATGCAGGCCGTGTTCTGACCCGTGCGCAGCTGGAAGAAAAACTCTATAGCTGGGACCACGACGTATCCAGCAATGCGGTAGAAGTGCACATTCATCATTTGCGTAAAAAACTGGGTAGCCAGTTTATCCGCACCGTCCACGGTGTCGGTTATACGCTGGGCGATAGCTGATGCAGCGCCTGAGTCTGCGCCTGCGCCTGATGATGGGCTTCATCCTGCTGACGTTGATCTGCTGGGGAGCCGCCAGCGTGGGCGCCTGGTGGCAAACACGCCACAACATTAACAAGCTTTTTGATACTCAGCAGATGCTGTTTGCCAAGCGCCTGGCAGTCATGAATCCGGAGCAGCTAAACCACCAGCTGCTGAAGCTACCGCAAACGAAAAAGGTGCTGAAGTCCCACCGTGGCGAACAGGAAGATGACGCGCTAGCTTTCGCCGTTTTCACCGTCGATGGCCGCATGGTGATGAACGATGGCGACAATGGCAAAGACTTTATCTTCACCTGGAAGCGCAACGGCTTTATCGACGGTAAGCTAAAAGGCGATGACGATCTGTGGCGTATGGTCTGGCTACCGACGCCGGATAAAAAATACCTGGTCGTGGTGGGTCAGGAATGGGAATACCGCGATGAGATGACTCAGGATATTGTCTCTGCCAACCTGCTGCCCTGGCTGATTGCCCTGCCGGTCATGCTGATACTGCTGCTGTGGCTGGTCACGCGCGAGCTGGCGCCGTTAAAAAGAATTACTCGCCAGCTTCACTATCGTTCGCCCGATGACGGCACGCCGCTGGTGGAAAACAACGTGCCGCAGGAGGTCAAGCCGCTGCTGGCAGAGCTGAACGCGCTGTTTTTCCGGGTCAGCGAAATGCTGCTGCGGGAGCGACGTTTTACCTCAGATGCCGCCCATGAACTAAGAAGCCCGCTGGCGGCGTTAAAAGTGCAGGCCGAAGTCGCCCAGCTTGCCCATGACGACAGCCAGCTGCGGCATCACGCGCTACAAAACCTGGACGTAGGCATCGATCGCGCATCTCGCCTGGTGGATCAATTGCTAACGCTTTCAAGGCTGGATAGCGCGGAAGATCTGGCGACCGAATCGCTGGATCTGTGCCAGATAGTACAGCAGGCAGTCGCGGATCATTACTATCAGGCGCAGGCAGCGGGCATGGAGATCGTGCTGGAAGCGCCAGATAGTGCCGTTAACCGCACGGGAAACGCATTACTGCTGTCGCTAATGATCCGTAATTTGCTGGAGAACGCGCTTCGCTACGGTCAGCCAGGCAACGGCATACGGCTGAAGATCGACTGGCATAGCATAGCGGTCATCGACAACGGGCCGGGCGTCAACGAAGACGATTTACAGCGTCTGGGCCAGCGGTTTTATCGTCCGCCAGGCCAGCAGATGTCGGGTAGCGGGCTAGGGCTTTCCATTGTCAGTCGCATAGCACGGCTACACGGCATACAGATAAAGTTTGCGAACCGAAGCGAAGGGGGATTTGCGGTAACGCTGACGTGGTGATAAGCCCGAACGGCTGCTCTAAGCCTGCATCACGCAGTAATAGCCAGCTTTATCGCTCGCTACCAGGCTGGCAGATAAACAAGCCCGGCGGAGATAGCCAGGCTTTGCTCCTGTTAACAGTCATTGCGCCCGATGTCCCGGACAGCCAGCGGCGGGCTTAAAAAGGAAAACGGGCAGACATTTTATTTTTCAGCCTGAGGAAAAAGCGAAGGTGCCCACAGGCTGGGGTCAACTTCCTTAAACTGCGCGCGAACAAAGTGCTCTTTCAAATGATAAGGCACCGTGCAGTCGAAAATAGTTTTACAGGTTGTGCCTTTAGCCGACAGTTTTGGGTTGTACTGCGGCGTTTGCGAAGGATCCAGCACGTGGCCCGTTACGCCAGGCACAAACAGCGTGTCCAAATCGCCCTGAAAACGGGTCTGCATTGCCCACAGCACATCGTCGCTGTCGAACAGATCGACGTCTTCGTCCACCAGAATCACGTTCTTGAGTTCGCGATAGACGGCAAGGGCAATCAGCGCGGCCTGCCGGGCATTGCCATCATCGGCGGCGCTGCGTTTGGCTAACTGCAATATCGCCAGAAATTTACCGCCGCCAGCGCTGTGCGCGTAAACGTTTTTCAGTAAACCCGGCAGCGCATTTTCCATCGCGTTGTAAATACTGGCTTCGGTAGGAATGCCCGCCAGGCTAACGTGCTCTTCGCCCGGCCCGACCAGCGTTTGCAGAATGGGATTTTTGCGCGTGGTAATCGCTTTCACTTTAATCACCGGTAAAGAAGGATTGGCTTCCCCGGTGTAGCCAGGAAATTCCGGCATCGCTTTGCCCGTGCCGCTGTTTTGATCTTCCGCTACGCGCACGTCTGGCAGGATAACGCCTTCAATAACAATTTCGGCTCTGGCGATAGCTTTCTGCGGTACGGTCAGACACTCTACCAGCTCTACCGGTTTGTTGCGCAAACCACCCGCTACGCAAAGCTCATTAAAACCGAAGGGCGTGGTCGGGGCCTCAAACTCGGCACCAATGTAAATAGCCGGATCCAGCCCCATATTGATGGAGATGGCCAGCGGCTCGCCTCGCTCTTCAGCCTTACGGCGAAAGGCGTCAATATGCCGTCCGGGCGCAAAAAAGATAGACAGCTCATCCTTACTTTGTACACACAAACGATGAATGGTGACGTCTACGTTCTCCCGGTCATCCGGATCGCTACCCAGCGCCAGCCCCATACAGAAATAAGGACCGGCATCCTCTGGCGTATTGGTTGGCGCGGGCAGAAGCTTGCGTAAGTCGAAGCCTTCATCCTCCGCGCGATAAACCACTTCCTGGCAGGGCGCAGGCTTATCGCCAATATCCACCGGCGGAATGACGGCCATGCGGGCCTGTCCCATCTGCATGCTCAGTTCACGTTCAGGGGCACCCAGCAGCTGGCTAACGCGAGTGCGGCTTGCCAGCAGCCCCACCAGCACGCGTGAATCAGGAAATCCCTTGATGTTGTTAAACATCATGGCCGGGCCAGTGCGGGTCGGCCTCATTACCGTGCCGCCAGCGCCGACGTAACGGTAAACGCCAGCCAGTTCGGCAATGGGGTTCACTTCGCGATCGGTTTCAAGATAGTGTTCGGGATGTTTTTTCAGCAGCTCAATAGCCGAGCGCAAATCGTCCACGGGCGGTACGTTCCAGCCCAGCGGGTGCGGCTCGCCCGGCTCAATGACCTTATAGTGAGGATGGTTTTTTTTCATCTTGCCGCCTCCTTGCTTTCAACCTGCTGAATATCCGTCAACGCCCGATAAACCATTTTGCGTGGCGCGCTTACTTCTTTTGCATGTTTTAACCTCATAACATTTCCCTTTTATCCGGTTCCAGGCAGCCAAAGGCTGCAAAATGTGTATGGCTTTTAAGCTGTAGCACAGGAAGCCGTCTCTTACGCAAGGGAAAAGCGGTGAGAATGTAAGCTGATATTTTTGGCAGCAGGCGTAAAAAAAGCCGCACGGTGTGCGGCCTTTCTTTTTAAATTTCGACCTGGGTTCCCAGCTCGATAACCCGGTTTGGCGGGATTTCAAACTGGTCAGGCGCGCGCAGGGCGTTGCGCTGGAGCGCCATAAACAGCTTGCCGCGCAGCCTTAAATACCACGGGCGTTTGCCAATAATCAGCGACTCGTGCGACATAAAGAACGAGGTTTCCATCATTCGGCAGCTCAATCCTTCCAGGCCGCAGCGATGGAAAATCTCTTCCATATTTGGCGTTTCGCGCCAGCCATAGCTGGCCACTACGCGCCAGAACGTTGGCGAGAGTTGCTCTATAGAAACGCGGCGCACGTTATGGACGTAAGGCGCATCTTCCGTACGCAACGTCAGCAACACTACCCTTTCATGTAACACTTTATTGTGTTTCAGGTTATGCAGCATTGCGAACGGAATAACGTTAAGCGCGCGCGACATATAAACCGCAGTGCCCGGTACGCGTACCGGCGGCGATTTCTCCAGAGAAGCGATCAGAGCTTCCAGCGAGTTGCCGTGCTCGTGCATGCGGCGCAGCAGGCGGAAACGCTCGCTTTTCCAGGTAGTCATAATGACAAACATCACCAGCGCCAGGCTTAACGGCAACCAGCCGCCGGAGAAAAGTTTTACCAGGTTGGCCGAGAACAGCGACACGTCGATGCACAGCATACACAGCAGGATAAACAGCACCATATAACGATTCCAGTGCCAGTTTTTTATCGCCACCGTGCTGCACAGGATCGCCGTCAGCACCATAGTCCCGGTCACGGCTATACCGTAGGCGGCCGCCAGGTTGCTGGAATGCTTAAAGCCAATAATCACTATCACCACGGAGAAGAACAGGATCCAGTTAATAGTCGGAATATAGATTTGCCCGGACTCTTCCTCCGAGGTGTGCACGATGCGCATCGGCGGCAGATAGCCCAGGCGCACAGCCTGACGAGTCAGCGAGAAGACACCGGAAATTACCGCCTGCGAAGCGATCACCGTGGCAAACGTTGCCAGAATCAGCATCGGGATAAGCGCCCAGTCGGGAGCCAGCAGGAAAAACGGGTTCTTGATGGTTTCCGGATGTTTGAGGATCAGCGCGCCCTGGCCAAAATAGTTCAGCACCAGCGATGGCAGCACCGCCAGGAACCAGGCAAGACGGATAGGCAGCTTACCAAAGTGTCCCATATCCGCATAAAGCGCCTCTACGCCAGTAATAGCCAGTACGACAGAACCTAACGCAAAGAAAGAAAGGGTTTTGTATTCAACAAAGAAATGTATTGCCCAGTAAGGATTCAGCGCGTGCAGCACGTCCGGATTAAGCATAATCCCGCGTACGCCCAGCACGGCCAGCACGAGAAACCACAGCAGCATCACCGGGGCAAAGAGTTTGCCAACAATTCCTGTTCCGTGTTTCTGAATCACAAACAGCAGCGTCAATACGGCTATCGCCAGCGGCACGATGTAAGAGTCGAGCGTTGGCGCCGCAATTTCCAGACCTTCGATAGCCGATAGAACCGAAACGGCGGGCGTTATCACCACCTCGCCATAGAAAAAGCTGCCGCCGATCAGCCCCATTATCACCAGAATAGCGGTAGCGGTGGCCCCCGTATTGCGACCGGCAAGCGACATCAGCGTTAATATGCCGCCTTCTCCTGCGTTATCGGCGCGCATCACGTAGCTGATATATTTTAACGAAACAACCAGCACCAGCAGCCAGAAAATCAGAGAAAGGAAGCCAAAAACGGCATCATGCTTAACGCCGAAGCTGAGCGGACCGGACAGACATTCCCTCAAAGTATAGAGAGGGCTGGTGCCAATATCGCCATAAACGACGCCTATTGCCGCCAGGGTAACTGCGCCAAGGGACTGCTTTTTATCAGAACTCATAGAAGAATCTTTCGTTGGAGCTGACGATCGACAGACGCCAGGCTCATCAAGCCATCAAAAAACGCACAGTATGCACGAATCATTATGAATGCCTATCCTTAATTGAAATGTGAAAAGCAACTTCAATGGTCTGTGTCACCCTTTGACAAGAAAAAAGCTGACTCGTATCAACTCTTTCAAGCATCATAGCCAGTAGTGTTTGCGCTCGCCAGTTCCCCTGGCCTGAACGTAGAAAAGGATAAATGTTTGATGATGTCCCAGCCCCACCTCCTGGCGGAAAGAATTGCACGCCTTAGTAACGCTTTAGAAAAGGGACTTTACGAAAGACACCATGCTATCCGCCTTTGCCTGCTGGCGGCGCTGAGTGGTGAAAGCGTTTTTCTGCTTGGACCACCGGGCATCGCCAAAAGCCTGATTGCCCGCCGCCTGAAGTTTGCTTTTCAGCACGCCCGCGCTTTCGAATATCTGATGACCCGTTTCTCCACGCCGGAAGAAGTTTTTGGTCCGCTCTCTATCCAGGCGCTGAAAGATGAAGGGCGCTACCAGCGGCTGACGAAAGGCTATCTGCCCGATGCCGAAATTGTGTTTCTGGATGAAATCTGGAAAGCCGGCCCGGCCATTCTGAATACCCTGCTGACCGCCATTAACGAGCGCCGCTTTCGCAACGGCGATTGCGAAGAGCAGATCCCGATGCGTCTGCTGGTTACCGCGTCAAACGAACTGCCTGAAGCCGACAGCGGGCTGGAAGCGCTCTATGACCGCATGCTGATCCGCCTGTGGCTGGACAATGTGCACGAAAAACAGAATTTCAAAAGCATGCTGACCCACCAGCAGGATGAAAACAGCAATCCCGTCACGGCCTCGCTCTGTATTACTGATGAAGAGTATAGCGAATGGCAGAAAGGGATTACCCAGGTCGCGCTACCGGACGACGTCTTTGAGCTGATTTTCCTGCTGCGCCAGCAGTTAGAAAGCCAGCCGGAAGCGCCTTATATTTCCGACAGGCGCTGGAAAAAAGCGATTCATTTATTGCAGGCCAGCGCCTTTTACAGCGGCCGCAAAGCTATCGCCCCGGTTGACCTGATATTGCTGAAAGACTGCCTGTGGCACGACGTTGCCTCAATGAAGCTGCTGGATCGCGAGCTGGAGAATCTGATCACCCAGCAGGCGTGGCAGCAGCAGCCCATGCTGATCAAATTACAGCAGATCGCTTCACGCCGCCTCAGCCTGCAGCAGCAAAAAAGCGTCGAGCAGGCGATAAAGCTGGAAAAACACGGCGGAATGTTCAGCCGTAAACCCCATTACGAACTGCCGTCCAGCCTGGCGGAAGAAACGCTGACCCTGCTGCTGCAAAAGCCGCTGATGCTGCACGATATGCAGGTTAACCATATCGTTATTGGTCGCGAGCCGCTGCATCACTGGCTGCTGAAAGGCGGCGATGTGCGCGGCAAGCTTAACGGCATTGGTTTTGCCCAGACGCTGGATTTACACGTGGACGGGAACGACTGCCTGACCTTACGTGATGTCAGCCTGCAACCTTCGCGGTTGATGCTGCCTGGCGTGCAGCAGGCTGGCGGACTGCCGGAAGAAATTGTTACGGCGTTAGACGAAGTAGAAGAGCAGCTTCACGCGCAGCGCACGCTGTTCAGTCAGCATCACCGCTGTTTATTTATCAGCGATGACTGGCTGGCGAAGATTGAAGAGAGTTTGCAACAGGTTGCAGACCAGCTGAAACAGGCACGCCGTTGATTTCGCTGGATACGCTCAGCGCGTTTCTGGCGGTCAGCGAAGGCGATCTGATCGAAGAACTGTTTCTGGCGCTGCTCGCCAGCCCCCAGCTGGCCGTTTTCCTCGAAAAATTTCCCGGCCTGAAAAAAGCGCTGCTGGCCGATCTGCCGCGCTGGAAAACGGAGATGCTGGCGCAGCTGAAGCAGACGGAAGTTCCCGCCGATCTGGCCGACGAATTCGAACTTTTTCGGCAGTGCCAGGCGCTCGGTAACAAAGCATTTTGCCAGAAGCTGCCGGAAATCATGCTTTATCTGGCAAATCACCAGTCGCCATTTTTGGAAAAAGCCCGCGAGCTGGTAGCCCATATCGGCGAAGGGCACAGTATGAGCGCGCCGCAGCAAACGCTTTTTCTGCAGCGCTGGCGGCTGAGCCTGACGTTACAAACCCTGTCGCTAAACCACCAGCTGCTCGATGAGGAACGCGACAAGCTGCTGGCAGAATTACAGCAGCGGCTGGCCATGAGCGGCCAGCTGGCCCCCGTCTTGTCGGACAACAGCGAAGCCGCAGCAGGCAGGCTGTGGGATTTAAGCAAATGTCCGCTCCAGCGCGGCGATTATCAGCTGCTCGTTGACTACGGCGATTTTCTGGGGCAGCAGCCGATGCTGCAAAAGCTGGCAGAACAGCTGGGACGCAGCCGCGAAGCCAAAGCCGTGCTGAGCGAGGATGCGCCGCTGGAAACCTTCCACCAGCTGGTCAGAGAGCCCGAATCCGTGCCGGAAGAGGTGAGCGGACTGCATCAGAGTGACGATATCCTGCGCCTGCTGCCGCCAGAACTGGCCGCGCTGGGCATCAGCGAACTGGAGCTGGAGTTTTACCGCAGGCTGGTGGAGAAGCGGTTGCTGACCTATCGGCTACAGGGCGAAGCCTGGCATGACAAGGTCTCGCTGCGCCCGGTATCCCACCAGCACCATGACGAGCAGCCGCGCGGTCCCTTTGTGGTTTGCGTCGATACGTCCGGCTCTATGGGCGGTTTTAACGAACGCTGCGCCAAAGCCTTTTGCCTGGCGCTGCTGAAAATTGCGCTGGCGGATAATCGCCGCTGCTACATTATGTTATTCGCTCACGAAGTAATAGGTTATGAGCTGACTGCCGAAGACGGTATTGCGCAAGCCGTCCGTTTTTTAAGCCAGCGCTTTCGCGGCGGCACCGATCTGGCCGCCTGCCTGCAAGCCGTACTGATTAAGCTGGCGATGCCGCAGTGGAACGATGCCGACGCGGTGATTATTTCCGATTTTATCGCGCAGCGCCTGCCGGAAGAGCTGGTAAAAAATATTAAAAAACATCAGTTTCTCCAGCAGCAGCGCTTTCATGCTGTTGCGCTGTCCGATCATGGAAAACCCGGCATTATGCGTATCTTCGACCATATCTGGCGCTTTGATACCGGCCTGAAAAGCCGTCTGCTGCGGCGCTGGCAGCGCTAATCTTCCCTGTGCCACTATCCGGCAATACTCTCCTGCTATAGTCATATGAACGTTTTCTACGGTTCCCTCAGGAGTTTTACGTGGCACAACATCACCAGACGGCGGCAGCGCTACCGGCGCCAACCCGCACAGTACTATTAACCGGCAACGACGCAGAAGAAAAACGCCGGGAACTGCTCAGCTATTTCCAACAGACCTGGACGCTTTATGAAAGCCTGTTCGATTGCCTCGCCAGCGAGCAGGCCTACTACAACAAGGCAATCTCTCTACGCCATCCGCTGATCTTTTACTTTGGCCATACCGCCACCTTCTATATTAACAAACTGATGGCGGCTGGGCTGATTGAGCAGCGCGTTGACGATCGTATCGAAGCGATGATGGCTATCGGCGTGGATGAAATGAGCTGGGACGATCTGGATGTAACCCACTATGCATGGCCTACGCTGGCTGAAATGCGTGACTACCGCGGCAAAGTGCGCTCGCTGGTAGAAGACTTCATCAAAACGATGCCGCTGACGCTGCCTGTCGACTGGGAAAGCCCGGCATGGGTGATCCTGATGGGTATTGAGCACGAGCGCATTCATCTGGAAACCTCCAGCGTACTGATCCGCCAGCTACCGCTTGAGTGGGTTAAGCCCCAGCCGCACTGGCCAGCCTGCCCCGATGCACGCCGCGATCGCCAGAGTGTCCCCAAGAACAAGCTTATCTCCGTTGAAGGCGCGCGCGTGACGCAGGGGAAAACTGACGATACCTATGGATGGGATAACGAATACGGTACGCTGACTACGGACGTTAAACCCTTTAAAGCCAGTCAGATGCTGGCAAGCAACGCGGAGTTTTTTGAATTTGTCGCGGCGGGCGGCTATCAGGACGACCGCTGGTGGGATGAAGAAGGTTTGGGCTGGCGTAACTTTACGCAAGCGACCATGCCTACTTTCTGGACAGGATCGCTGAACGATGCCGATAATCTGCGGCTACGTTTGATGACCGAAGAGGTCGCTATGCCGTGGGACTGGCCGGTGGAAGTTAACCAGCTGGAAGCGGCGGCCTTTTGCCGCTGGAAAGCTGACGAAACCGGTAAGTCTGTCCAGCTGCCCAGCGAAGCCGAATGGCTGCTGCTGCGCGAACAGCTGGCGGGCGACCGCTGGCAGCAGGCGCCGGGCAATTTCAATCTGGCCTGGTGGGCTTCTTCCTGCCCGGTGGATCGTTTTGCGCAGGGCGAGTTTTTCGATCTGGTTGGCAATGTCTGGCAGTGGACCACTACGCCGATTAACGGCCTGGAAGGGTTTAAAGTGCATCCGCTTTATGATGACTTCTCAACGCCAACTTTTGACGGTAAGCATACCTTAATTAAAGGCGGCAGCTGGATTTCTACCGGCAACGAGACGCTTAAGTCATCCCGCTATGCTTTTCGCCGCCACTTTTTCCAGCATGCCGGTTTCCGCTATGTCGTTTCCACGCATCAGGAAAAAGCGACGCTGAATCCTTACGAAACCGACAGCATGGTGTCGCAGTATCTGGATTTCCAGTATGGCCCCAACTATTTCGGCACGGAAAACTACGGCAAAGCGCTGGTGGATATCGCCTGCCAGATGACGGATAAGCGCGGGCGCGCGCTGGATATCGGCTGTGCGACGGGCCGCGCCAGCTTTGAACTGGCCCGTCACTTTGATGAAGTGGTCGGCATGGACTATTCCGCACGCTTTATCGACGTGGCATTACAGCTGACCCGTGGTGAAGATTTCCGCTACGTGACGCAAGAAGAGGGCGAGCTGGTCGAATACCGACAGGTAAGGCTGAAAGATTTCGGTCTGGGTCAGCAGCAGGCCAGCCGTATTCAGTTTATGCAGGGGGATGCCTGTAACCTGAAGCCGCAAAAACACGGTTACGATCTGGTGCTGGCGTCTAACCTGATTGACCGGCTGCGTCAGCCGAAACGCTTTTTGCAGGATATCACCAGAATGATCAACTCCGGCGGCGTACTGATGCTCTCTTCGCCTTATACCTGGCTGGAAGAGTACACGCCAAAAGAGAACTGGCTGGGCGGTATCCGTGAAAACGGCGAAGCGTTAACGACATATCAGGCTCTACAACGCCTGCTGGCAGCGGATTTTGAAGAGATTGCCGCGCCGCAGGACGTGCCTTTCGTGATCCGCGAAACGGCCCGTAAATATCAGCATACCGTTGCACAGCTGACGGTCTGGCGTAAACGTTAATCTCTGGCGGGCGCGGCTTCGCGCTCGCTTTTATCTTACTTTGTTGCCTGTTTTCTCTCTTTCCTGCACATTATCCCGATATCTACTGAATAATCCTCAATCCAGGAGCCTTTATGGCCGATAATCTGCAACCTGACGATCTCGATCGCGGCATTCTTAACGCGCTGCTGGCCAATGCCCGTACCGCCTATGCCGAGCTGGCCAAGCAGTTCAACGTCAGTCCCGGCACCATTCACGTTCGTGTAGAGAAGATGAAGCAGGCCGGTATCATTAAAGGTACCCGCGTAGAGATCGATCCTCGCCAGCTGGGCTATGACGTCTGCTGCTTTATCGGCATTATTTTAAAAAGCGCCAGAGACTATCCCGCCGCGCTGGCAAAGCTGGACGCGCTTGATGAAGTTGTCGAAGCCTGGTACACCACCGGCCACTACAGCATCTTTATTAAGGTAATGTGCCGCTCGATTGATGCGCTACAGCAGGTGTTGATCAACAAGATCCAGACCATCGACGAGATCCAGTCTACCGAGACGTTAATTTCCCTGCAAAACCCGATCATGCGCACGATCAAGCCCTGATCTGTGCACAAAATTATCCACAGTTCACTGCTGTGGATAGGCAAATAAGATCCCTTCTGTAAGCGCATCACCGCGACCAACATCAAGCTCGTCACAGCCAGACCGGTCGCCACAGGATACCCGTGGCGTACATCGTCGCAGCCAGTTTTTGGCCGACCAGCGCGCAGCACCGGCAGCATACTTTAGTATGTGAGGAGGGCAAGCACTGTTCGGGCAGAAAATGGCAAGTAAGATAGCCACCTCAACATTAATAACCTTACTTATGCACAGGTAGATCCCATGCTGATCACAGCGTACAATACCCGCCTTTAGCGACAGGGATCCCACATGGCGGACGTAACTTTAATCAGCGGCAGCACCTTAGGCAGCGCAGAGTATGTAGCTGAACATCTGGCTGAAAAACTGGAAGAAGCGGGCTTTTCTACCGAGCTGCTGCACGGGCCGGAACTGGAAGCGCTTCCTTTAAGCGGATTATGGCTGGTGGTGACGTCGACTCACGGCGCGGGCGACCTGCCGGACAACCTGCAACCGCTGTTTGACGAAATAGAAGAGAAGCAGCCGGATCTGAGCCAGCTTCGCTATGGTGCCGTCGGCATTGGTAACCGCGAATACGATCTTTTTTGCGGGGCTATCGACAAAATGGACAAGCTGTTAACGGCAAGAGGCGCAAAACGCGTTGGCGATCGCCTGGACATTGACGTTATGGAACACGAAATTCCGGAAGATCCCGCCGAGATCTGGGTTGAGAGCTGGAAAGAGCTGATCGCGTAACGATCGTGCGTCCGGATCGTGCTTTTCACCTTCCGGCGCATAAAAAAACGGCCAGGTTTTGTAAATTTTTCCCGGATCTGGCGATTTAAATAGCGATCAACTGTGGATAACTACGCTAATTAAGCGGTAATAACCGGTGTTTATCCAAAGAACAACCTGACAGCTTGCGGGTACCTGTGCATAACATGCTGTTTTGATCCCAGCTTATACGCGACAGGATCACCGATCTTTCACAGCAAACGATCCTGAATAAGCCGATGATCCTGGTAGAGAAAAAAGGCTTATCCACAGCGATAGACGATCCTAATAGAAGATCTAATAAAGAGATCTCTAAATAAAAAAGATCTTCTTTTTAATACGTGTCTGGCCCTGCGCTTTCACCTTCGGGCAAAGTTGAGTAGAATTCACGCCCCGGGCATCCCCCAATCATTCAATCGCACAACCGCGAGGTTCAGTACCATGTTTTATCCAGATCCTTTTGACGTCATCGTGATCGGTGGTGGTCATGCGGGCACGGAAGCCGCCATGGCGGCAGCCCGAATGGGTCAACAAACCCTGCTTTTAACGCATAACATTGATACGCTTGGACAAATGTCCTGTAACCCGGCGATCGGTGGCATCGGAAAAGGACATCTGGTTAAAGAAGTGGACGCGCTTGGCGGTCTGATGGCGCATGCTATTGACCAGGCAGGTATCCAGTTCAGGATACTAAACGCAAGCAAAGGCCCGGCGGTACGAGCGACTCGTGCTCAGGCGGATCGCGTGCTCTATCGGCAGGCGGTTCGTACCGCGCTGGAGAATCAGCCAAACCTGATGATCTTCCAGCAGGCCGTTGACGATCTGATTGTGGAAAACGATCGCGTTGTAGGTGCAGTAACCCAGATGGGACTGAAGTTCCGCGCCAAAGCGGTTGTACTGACGGTAGGCACTTTCCTGGACGGTAAGATCCACATCGGCCTCGACAACTACAGCGGTGGACGTGCAGGCGATCCGCCTTCGATCCCGCTGGCCCGTCGACTGCGTGAGTTACCGTTACGCGTTAGCCGCCTGAAAACAGGTACGCCACCGCGCATAGATGCCAGAACGATTGATTTCAGCGTGCTGGCTCCCCAGCATGGTGATACGCCGCTGCCGGTCTTCTCGTTTATGGGTAATGTTGCACAGCATCCTCAGCAGGTGCCTTGCTATATCACCTATACCAACGAAAAAACGCATGACGTGATCCGCAATAACCTGGACCGCAGCCCGATGTATGCAGGCGTGATTGAAGGCGTTGGACCACGCTACTGCCCATCGATCGAAGACAAGGTCATGCGCTTTGCCGATCGTAACGCACACCAGATCTTCCTGGAGCCGGAAGGACTGACCAGCAACGAAATTTACCCGAACGGCATTTCAACCAGCCTGCCGTTTGACGTACAGATGCAGATTGTCCGCTCTATGCAGGGCATGGAAAACGCGAAGATCGTGCGTCCCGGCTATGCCATTGAGTATGACTTCTTCGATCCACGCGATCTGAAGCCAACGCTGGAAAGCAAATTTATCGAAGGTCTGTTTTTTGCCGGACAGATTAACGGCACCACCGGTTATGAAGAAGCTGCTGCGCAGGGACTGCTGGCTGGTCTGAACGCCGGACGTCTTTCTGCCGACAAAGAAACCTGGGCACCGCGCCGCGATCAGGCTTACCTTGGCGTACTGGTCGACGACCTTTGCACGCTGGGCACCAAAGAACCGTACCGCATGTTTACTTCAAGAGCGGAATACCGCCTGATGCTGCGTGAAGACAATGCCGATCTGCGTCTGACTGCGGCTGGCCGCGAACTCGGCCTGGTTGATGATGCTCGCTGGGCACGCTTCAATGAAAAGCTGGAAAGCATTGAGCAGGAACGCCAGCGTCTGCGCGATATCTGGGTTCATCCAAAATCAGAAACCGTCGAAGAAGTAAACGGCGTGCTGAGCGCTGCGCTGACCAAGGAAGCCAACGGTGAAGATCTGCTGCGTCGTCCGGAGATGACCTATGAGCAGCTGATGACGCTGAGCACCTTTGCGCCAGCGCTGGCCGATGCTCAGGCTGCCGAGCAGGTTGAAATTCAGGTGAAGTACGAAGGCTATATTGCCCGCCAGCAGGAAGAGATCGATCGCCAGCTGCGCAATGAGAATACGCTGCTGCCGGTCGATCTGGATTACCGTCAGGTGAGCGGCCTCTCTAACGAAGCTATCGCCAAGCTGAACGACCACAAACCCGGATCGATCGGCCAGGCTTCCCGTATTTCGGGGATCACGCCGGCTGCCATCTCTATTTTGCTGATTTACCTGAAAAAGCAGGGACTGCTGCGCAAAAGCGCCTGACGCTACGCGGGGCGATAGTTTTCGCCCCTTTTCATAATGTATTCGGATGTCATCGTGATTAATAAACTCTCTTCGCTGCTTAAAGCCGCCAATATTTCCCTGTCCGATCAACAAAAACAGCAGCTGACCGGCTATGTAGAAATGCTGCATAAATGGAACAAGGCCTATAACCTGACCTCGGTACGCGACCCGCAGCAGATGCTGGTACGCCATATCATGGACAGCATTGTGGTTGAGCCGCATCTGCAGGGAAACCGGTTTATTGATGTGGGCACCGGTCCAGGCTTGCCTGGCGTACCGCTGGCCATCGTACGTCCCGATGCGCATTTCACGCTGCTGGACAGCCTGGGCAAGCGCGTACGCTTTCTTAAGCAGGTACAGCATGAACTGAAGCTTGATAACATCGAGCCGGTACAGAGCAGGGTAGAAGAGTATAACGAGCCGCCTTTCGATGGCGTTATTAGCCGCGCCTTCGCCTCGCTAAACGATATGCTTAGCTGGTGTCACCATTTGCCTGCCGAAAACGGGCTTTTTTACGCGCTAAAAGGCGTGGTGCCAACGGACGAAATCGCCTCGCTGCCGGACGGGTTTACGCTTCAGCAAACCGTAAAACTCTTTGTGCCGGAGCTGGAAGGGGAGCGTCATCTGGTGATAATTAAGCCGCTGAAAAGCCCGGACGGCGTCGCTAACTAGCCGGTTTTTGCTTCAGTAATAGAGCTAAAAATCGGCATTTTTAGCTTGATTGTCTCGCAAAAGCTGAGTAGGCACATAGACAGTAAGTGCTTTATTTGGCTTAGTTTATGGCAAAAGCGTGGGCAGGGCGGTGAGCAGGGCAGGGGATAATAAGCAGCGTTAAGGTAAAGGAACAAAAAACGCGGCGCAAATTTAGCTTTTCGAGCGGACGGCAAGAAAAAATTTCAGGCCGGTAATGTTTCAGTAAGGTTAAAATGACGGGCTGAAATTATCGGAAATACCTGGTTACATTTAACGATAATTTCACAATGTGTTAGCAATGATATTACTTCACTGTCGGGCTAAGCGCCTTTTTCCGAACCGCATGACAAAATATTTTTGCCTGTTAATTTCAATGCGCTGACGAGATACCGCAGATAATTGGCGAAGACAAATGTCAATTAATTGTTTTAATCCGCCGATTTACGGCTAGCGACTCTAAAATAGAGTATTTGTCTTCAACGCTTTGATTTAAATAATATTTCATCCCGATTATTAAGATTTATCCCGGGCAGCGGTCGGAGAATATATTACTGAATTGTGATCTCCTGCACGCTTTGTGCGCAATATTTTGTGCGAACTGGCCGGATTTTCGGTCTGTTCGCCGACGCTGGTAATTTTGAAAAACAGGCCTCGCGAAAGAAATTTAAATAATTGTTCACCATTTCGCTACTTATCGATTGAAATCGCAGGCCCGCACCGTATAATTTGCTCGTTTTTTGCTGCTTGACTCAAAGTGGCAAAGGCAGTTTTATACGACACGCGACATATCCCCGACGGGGCAGGAGAGTTTCAGCGTCATGTCAGTGTCCCTTTACAGAGTAAAATTTGCCCGAACCGTGCTGCTGCTTCAGCTGGTGATTTTTGTCATAATCGGCGCGCTGTTTGCCCTGAAAGAATTGACCTGGGGCCTGTCCGCGCTTGCGGGTGGACTGGCAGCCTGGCTGCCAAACGTATTGTTTATGATTTTTGCCTGGCGTCATCAGGCAGGAGACCCGGTTAAAGGACGTGTGGCCTGGAGCTTTGCTCTGGGTGAAGTGCTGAAGGTTCTGGCAACCATTCTTCTGCTTGTCGTGGCGCTGGCGGTGTTTGGGGCGGCATTTACGCCGCTCGGACTGACCTGGTTATCGGTGCTGATTGTGCAAATCGTCGCACCGGCTGTAATTAACAACAAAGGGTAAGAGGCATCATGGCTGCAGGAGAAATCTCTACGCCGCAGGAATACATAGGCCACCATCTGAAAAACCTTCAGCTGGACCTACGTACCTTCGAGCTAGTGAATCCGCACGACGCACCGTCGTTCTGGGTATTGAATATTGACTCCATGTTTTTCTCTGTGGTGCTGGGACTGGTATTCCTGGTGCTGTTTCGTAAAGTTGCGAAATCAGCCACCAGCGGCGTTCCGGGAAAACTGCAGGCGGCGATTGAACTGATTGTTGGCTTTGTCGACAACAACGTCCGCGACATGTACCACGGTAAAAGCAAAGTTATCGCACCGCTGGCTCTGACGATTTTCGTCTGGGTCTTCCTGATGAACTTTATGGACCTGCTGCCTATCGATTTGCTGCCGACTATCGGCGAGCGATATCTGGGGCTGCCAGCGTTGCGTGTTGTGCCTTCAGCTGACGTGAACATCACGCTGTCTATGGCGCTGGGCGTATTTATTTTGATTCTGTTCTACAGCATCAAGATGAAAGGCATTGGGGGCTTTACTAAAGAGCTGACATTGCAACCCTTCAATCACCCTGTCTTCATTCCGATCAACCTGATCCTTGAAGGCGTGAGCCTGCTGTCCAAACCGGTTTCACTTGGTCTGCGACTGTTCGGCAACATGTATGCGGGTGAATTGATTTTTATCCTGATTGCCGGCCTGTTGCCGTGGTGGTCACAGTGGGTTCTGAGTGTGCCATGGGCCATTTTCCACATCCTGATCATTTCGCTGCAGGCTTTCATTTTCATGGTACTGACGATTGTCTATCTGTCGATGGCATCTGAAGAACATTGATTTTTTTATCAACACTACTGCGTTTTAACTGAAACAAACTGGAGACTGTCATGGAAAACCTGAATATGGATCTGCTGTACATGGCTGCCGCTGTGATGATGGGCTTAGCGGCAATCGGTGCTGCGATCGGTATCGGCATCCTCGGAGGTAAATTCCTGGAAGGCGCCGCGCGTCAACCGGATCTGATCCCTCTGCTGCGTACGCAGTTCTTTGTTGTAATGGGTCTGGTGGATGCAATCCCAATGATCGCTGTTGGTCTGGGCCTGTACGTGATGTTCGCCGTCGCGTAAACCAGATTGTTCATCGTTGGACATCTGTTCGACGATGAACGGCTTCTGCCGGTCGTCAGACCGCAGAAAAAAGTTAACTTAACAAGAGGCATTGTGCAGTGAACTTAAACGCAACAATCCTCGGCCAGGCCATCGCGTTCATCCTGTTTGTAGTGTTCTGCATGAAGTACGTATGGCCGCCGCTGATGGCTGCTATCGAAAAGCGCCAGAAAGAAGTTGCTGATGGCCTTGCTTCTGCCGAACGTGCCAAAAAAGATCTGGATCTTGCACAGGCTGACGCGACCGACCAGCTGAAAAAAGCGAAAGAAGAAGCTCAGGTAATCATCGAACAGGCTAACAAACGTCGTTCGCAGATTCTGGACGAAGCGAAAGCCGAAGCCGAGCAGGAACGTAACAAGATCGTCACTCAGGCACAGGCTGAAATTGAAGCCGAAAGCAAACGTGCACGTGAAGAGTTGCGTAAGCAGGTCGCGATGCTGGCTGTTGCCGGTGCCGAGAAAATCATTGAACGTTCCGTGGATGAAGCTGCTAACAGCGACATCGTTGATAAACTGGTCGCTGAACTGTAAGGAGGGAGGGGCTGATGTCTGAATTTACTACCGTAGCTCGCCCCTACGCCAAAGCAGCTTTTGACTTTGCTGTTGAGCATCAGAGTATCGATCGCTGGCAGCAGATGCTGGCGTTCGCTACCGAGGTAGCCCGCAATGAACAGGTAGCAGAACTTCTTTCCGGCGCGCTTGCGCCGGAAGCGTTGTCTGCACGGTTCATCGCTATCTGCGGCTCAGAACTGGATGAAGCCGGCCAGAACCTGATTAAGGTTATGGCTGAAAACAAACGTTTACCGGCGCTTCCCGATGTACTGGCTCAGTTTATCCAGCTACGTGCCGCACATGATGCGACCGCGGACGTTGAGGTAATCTCTTCCACTACACTGAGTGACGAACAGCTGACCAAAATCAGCGCCGCTATGGAAAAACGTCTGTCACGCAAAGTTAAGCTGAATTGCAAAATTGATAAGTCTGTAATGGCAGGCGTAATCATCCGTGCGGGTGATATGGTCATTGATGGCAGCGTCCGCGGCCGTCTTGAACGCCTTGCGGACGACTTGCAGTCTTAAGGGGACTGGAGCATATGCAACTGAATTCCACCGAAATCAGCGAACTGATCAAGCAGCGCATTGCTCAGTTCAATGTCGTGAGTGAAGCTCACAACGAAGGTACTATCGTTTCCGTCAGCGACGGCATCATCCGCGTAAACGGCCTGGCCGATGTTATGCAGGGTGAGATGATCGCGCTGCCGGGCAACCGTTTCGCTATCGCACTGAACCTGGAGCGCGACTCCGTAGGTGCCGTAGTGATGGGCCCATACGCTGACCTCGCCGAAGGCATGAAGGTTAAGTGTACCGGCCGTATCCTGGAAGTTCCGGTAGGCCGTGGCCTGCTGGGTCGTGTGGTGAACACCCTGGGTGCACCAATCGATGGCAAAGGCGCCATTGATAACGACGGCTTCTCGCCAATCGAAGTGATTGCGCCAGGCGTTATCGACCGTCAGTCCGTTGATCAGCCTGTACAGACTGGTTATAAGTCTGTCGATGCGATGATTCCAATCGGCCGTGGCCAGCGTGAGCTGATCATCGGCGACCGTCAGACCGGTAAAACCGCGATGGCGATCGATGCAATCATCAACCAGCGCGATTCCGGCATCAAGTGCGTGTACGTCGCTATCGGCCAGAAAGCTTCTACCATCGCTAACGTGGTACGCAAGCTGGAAGAGCACAACGCGCTGGCTAACACCATCGTGGTTGTGGCTACCGCTTCTGAGTCTGCTGCACTGCAGTACCTGGCTCCGTATGCAGGTTGCGCCATGGGCGAATACTTCCGTGACCGTGGTGAAGATGCGCTGATCGTATACGATGACCTGTCTAAACAGGCCGTTGCTTACCGTCAGGTTTCTCTGCTGCTGCGTCGTCCACCGGGTCGTGAAGCATTCCCTGGTGACGTGTTCTATCTCCACTCCCGTCTGCTGGAACGTGCTTCCCGCGTGAGCGCCGACTATGTTGAGCGTTTCACCAACGGTGCAGTGAAAGGTAAAACCGGTTCTCTGACCGCGCTGCCAATCATTGAAACTCAGGCTGGCGACGTTTCCGCGTTCGTTCCGACCAACGTAATCTCGATTACCGATGGTCAGATCTTCCTGGAAACCAACCTGTTCAACTCCGGTATTCGTCCGGCAGTTAACCCAGGGATCTCCGTATCCCGTGTGGGTGGTGCTGCTCAGACCAAGATCATCAAGAAACTGTCCGGTGGTATCCGTACCGCGCTGGCACAGTATCGTGAACTGGCGGCGTTCTCTCAGTTCGCTTCCGATCTGGACGAAGCAACCCGTAAACAGCTGAGCCACGGTCAGAAAGTGACCGAGCTGCTGAAACAGAAACAGTATGCGCCAATGTCCGTAGCGCAGCAGGGTCTGGTGCTGTTTGCGGCCGAGCGCGGCTTCCTGACCGATGTCGAGCTGGAAAAAATCGGTAGCTTTGAAGCAGCGCTTCTGGCCTATGCAGATCGCGACCATAGCGAGCTGATGGCTGAAATCAACCAGGCTGGTAACTACAACAACGATATCGAAGCGAAGCTGAAAGGCCTGCTCGAAACGTTCAAGAAAACCCAGTCCTGGTAATGTCTGGCGGCTTGTCCCTTTCGGGGCAGGCCGCAAGGCTTTGAGGAGAAGCTTATGGCCGGCGCAAAAGAGATACGTAGTAAGATCGGAAGCGTTCAAAATACGCAAAAGATCACCAAAGCGATGGAAATGGTCGCCGCCTCCAAAATGCGTAAATCGCAGGAACGCATGGCGGCCAGCCGTCCTTATGCAGAGACCATGCGCAAAGTGATTGGTCACATTGCGTTAGGTAATCTGGAATACAAGCACCCTTACCTGGCGGAGCGCGACGTTAAGCGCGTCGGCTACCTGGTCGTGTCTACCGACCGCGGGCTTTGTGGTGGTTTGAACATTAACCTGTTCAAAAGAGTGCTGGCTGATATGAAAGGCTGGGCAGATAAAGGCGTCGAGAGCGATCTGGCGATTATCGGCTCCAAAGGTCTCTCATTTTTCGGCGCTGTCGGCGGCAACGTGGTTGCTCAGGTAACGGGTATGGGCGACAAGCCTTCCCTGTCTGACCTGATCGGCCCGGTAAAAGTTATGCTGCAGGCTTACGACGAAGGTCGTATCGACAAGCTTTTTGTCGTCAGCAACAAATTTATCAACACCATGTCCCAGTCACCACAGATCAACCAGCTGCTGCCGTTACCGCCAGCCGCGGAAGATGAAGGCGTGGTGAAGAAAAGCACCTGGGATTACCTGTACGAACCGGATCCGAAAGCGCTGCTGGACACATTACTGCGCCGCTACGTCGAGTCTCAGGTTTACCAGGGTGTTGTGGAAAACCTGGCCAGCGAGCAGGCCGCGCGTATGGTGGCGATGAAAGCTGCGACCGACAACGGCGGAAACCTGATCAAAGAGCTGCAGTTGGTATACAACAAAGCTCGTCAGGCCAGCATCACCCAGGAACTTACCGAGATTGTCGGTGGAGCCTCCGCGGTTTAACCAGGTTTAATGAATTAGGTAGAGGATTCAAGATGGCTACTGGAAAAATTGTCCAGGTAATCGGCGCCGTTGTTGACGTCGAATTTCCTCAGGACGCAGTACCACAAGTGTACAGCGCGCTTGAGACTAAAAATGGTGATACTCGTCTGGTGCTGGAAGTACAGCAGCAGCTGGGTGGTGGCGTGGTTCGCGCTATCGCAATGGGTTCTTCCGACGGCCTGAAGCGCGGTCTGGAAGTCGTTGACCTTGCGCACCCAATCGAAGTGCCAGTAGGGACTGCAACGCTTGGCCGTATCATGAACGTGCTGGGCGAGCCAATCGACATGAAAGGCGACATCGGCGAAGAAGAGCGTTGGGCGATCCACCGTTCTGCACCTTCATACGAAGACCAGTCCAACTCTCAGGAGCTGCTGGAAACCGGTATCAAGGTAATCGACCTGATGTGTCCGTTCGCGAAGGGCGGTAAAGTTGGTCTGTTCGGCGGCGCGGGTGTAGGTAAAACCGTAAACATGATGGAGCTGATCCGTAACATCGCGGCTGAGCACTCAGGTTTCTCCGTATTTGCCGGTGTGGGCGAGCGTACCCGTGAAGGTAACGACTTCTACCACGAGATGACCGATTCAAACGTTATCGATAAAGTATCTCTGGTCTACGGCCAGATGAACGAGCCACCAGGAAACCGTCTGCGCGTTGCGCTGACCGGCCTGACTATGGCGGAAAAATTCCGTGATGAAGGCCGTGACGTTCTGCTGTTCATCGATAACATCTACCGTTACACCCTGGCCGGTACGGAAGTTTCCGCACTGCTGGGTCGTATGCCATCTGCGGTAGGCTACCAGCCAACGCTGGCGGAAGAGATGGGCGTTCTGCAGGAACGTATCACCTCTACCAAAACCGGTTCTATCACCTCCGTACAGGCCGTTTACGTTCCTGCGGATGACTTGACTGACCCATCTCCAGCCACCACCTTTGCTCACTTAGACGCAACCGTGGTACTGAGCCGTCAGATCGCGTCTCTGGGTATCTACCCGGCGGTTGATCCACTGGATTCTACCAGCCGTCAGCTGGATCCGCTGGTTGTTGGTCAGGAACACTACGACGTTGCTCGTGGCGTGCAGTCTCTGCTGCAGCGTTACCAGGAACTGAAAGACATCATCGCTATCCTCGGGATGGACGAGCTGTCTGAAGACGACAAGCTGGTGGTTGCTCGCTCTCGTAAGATGCAGCGCTTCCTGTCTCAGCCGTTCTTCGTGGCAGAAGTCTTCACCGGTTCTCCGGGCAAGTACGTGTCGCTGAAAGATACTATCCGTGGCTTTAAAGGCATCATGGACGGTGAATTCGACCATCTGCCAGAGCAGGCTTTCTACATGGTTGGTTCCATCGAAGAAGCCGTGGAAAAAGCGAAGAAACTGTAACGGTTTCCCGGGAGGTTAATTATGGCTATGACTTTTCACCTGGACGTGGTCAGTGCAGAACAGCAGATGTTCTCCGGCACTGTGCAGCGAATTCAGGTGTCAGGTAGCGAAGGCGAGCTGGGTATCCATCCTGGTCACGCCCCGCTGCTGACCGCCATTAAACCTGGTATGGTTCGCATCGTAAAAGAGCAGGGCGACGAAGAGTATATTTATCTCTCCGGCGGCATGCTGGAAGTACAGCCAGGCGCGGCTACCGTGCTGGCTGATACGGCGATCCGCGGTACTGACCTTGATGAGGCCCGTGCAATGGAAGCGAAACGCAAAGCCGAAGAGCATATGAATGGCTCGCATGGCGATGTGGACTTTGCTGCCGCGTCGGCTGAACTGGCTAAAGCGATCGCCAAACTGCGCGTGATCGAGTTGACCAAAAAAGCGATGTAATTCAGGTTTAAGCAAGAATGCCAGTCAGGAAACTGCCTGGCATTTTTTATTTTTGCGGCAACAGAAAGCCGTGCTCTCGTGGTTATCCTGATTAAACCTCTATTTAATGTTGTAATTAAACTGTTTATCCTTTCATCAGTTAGCGATAAAGCAGGGAAAACAGCAGCGCTAAAAGCACCACGGCGGTTACGGCCAGCGCCAGAAAAACCAGTCCCTTTAACCTGCTAACTGGCGGCTGTACCTGCAAGGGTACTGCGGTTTGGGTTTTTGGCGTCAGAAAAACGTAGCCTTTACCAGGGATGGTTTTGATGCAGCTTTTCATATTCATTGCGGCCAGGTCGCGACGTATTTTATAAACCAGCTGGGTAAGATTGGCATCATCAACCGTTGCCGCGCGATTTTCCCAGATATTCTCAATAATGGTTCGTTTAGGCAGTTCTTCATCAGCATGGCGAATAAAGTAGCTCAGTAAACGTTTCTCTTTTTCACTTATTGTTAAAGTAACATTGCCATTCATTAAAATATTTTCCTCTTCTGAAAGGAAAGTATTATTACCAAGATAAATATTACTGCTCATTATTTTCCTGCCTTCGCTAATTTTTTAATGTCGGATAAAAGCGCTCCTTCACCTGTATCGGCAAGAAGGCGCTTATGGTCATTAATATTCTTGTTGATATGAAGCTTGTTTTTAATATCGGCATGCTTTGCTTTGTTCTGCCGATTCTTATTGTGGCGGGAATATATCAGCAGCAGCCTCAGAATTAAGCGCTAATTATTGCAATGCGGCACGTATTTTTTGCCGCGGACAGCCCGCAGAGCCGCAGCCGCACAGGCGTTGTGGCGTTTGCCATCGTTAGTCTGTACATCCACATCCTGAAAGCTGTTTATCCATGATTGATAAAAAATGCGTCCTCAATGCAGCCTTAATTATAACTATATTTAAAGCCGCAACTTATGAGTCACGACTATACGGCTTTTCATACAGCGTAAAGTTTGAATAATTTTTATTTAACGGATAATCCTGCTTGCTAAACATTATTCTTTATTTGTAACTGGCGAGCGTAACGGTATCAGGTAAAAGTGACTTCGCCTTCAGGGTAATCCCGTGATGAGCATTTCACTATAACTTCTATCTGATAAGGATTTACCATGAGTAAATTGATTCAAAAGGATACCTACACCGAGCAGTCGTATACGATGGATGGTTTTGATCCCAAAACCAATACATCTGAATACAGCTATACCTCTGGCCGTGTAGCTCAACGCGTATACAACAAATATAATACAGCGGGTAAACCTAAACTGTTTGGTTACTACACTGACTGGGCCCACTACGATCAGCGTCAGACTGATAATAACGGCGCTCTTGCTAAAGATCTGCGTGGTCGCGGTATCGATATCACCAAACTGGACCCAACCGCTTACGATAAAATCATTTTTGGCTTTACCGGCATCGTGGGTGATAAAGGCGCCAATAAGCAAAAAATCGATCAGGCAGCGGCCTGGACCGGTAAGAAAACGAATGAGATGACCATTCTGGATCCGTGGGGCGACTGCCAGTCTTACGTTAACTGCGGCTACTCTGGCTGGAAAGCCTTTGGTTTTGGCCCTGGTACTACTTATCCTGCCGATGGCCAGGGAGACTGCTTCTATCAGGATAACCCTAACCTGCAGGGTGTGCTGGGCGCGATGCGTGACCTGCAGAAAAAAGCAGCCTCACAGGGCCACGATCTGAAGCTCTCTTTCAGCCTGGGCGGCTGGACCATGAGCGAAGCGTTCCACGAACTGGCCAAAAGCCAGAGCGCCATTGATACGCTGGTAGCCAGCATTATCGATTTCATGCAGCGCTTCCCAATGTTCTCTGAAATCGATATCGACTGGGAATATCCAAACGCAGCCGGTGCCGGTAACCCTTACGGCCCGGAAGATAGCGCCAACTACGTTAAGCTGATGGATAGCCTGAACAAAGCGCTACAGGCTAATAGCCTGAGCCATGTAAAAATCAGCATCGCGGCTTCAGCCAATATCGATGTGCTGAAGTACTCCAATATCAAAGAGCTGATTTCAGCCGGTCTTTACGGCATCAACCTGATGACCTATGACTTCTTTGGTACGCCATGGGCAGACGGTCTGGGCCATCATACCAATCTGTACAAAACGCCACACTCTACCTATAGCCTGGAAGAAGCGGTTGAGTATCTGCTGGAACTGGGTGTGGATCCTGAAGCGATTAACATTGGTTATGTAGGTTACTCACGTAGCGCCAAAGGCAGCGACATTAGTTCGTTCTCACCATTAAAAGGTTCTTACGACGGCAGCGGCACTACCGTAGGTACTTTTGAGTCCGGCTGTGTTGAATGGTATGACGTGATTAACAACTACCTGGATCTGGAAAACCAGTGTGGTCGTAACGGCTATAACGTCTATACCGATGACGTCGCCTGTGCGGACTATCTGTACAGCCCAACCTCTAAGGTTTTCCACTCTATTGATACTCCGCGTACCGTACGTGAAAAAGCACGTTACGTTATCGAAAAAGGCCTGGGCGGTCTGTTCACCTGGACTATCGATAACGATAACGGCCTGCTGGTAAACGCGGGTCGCGAAGGGATGGGTTGCCCAATTGTTCAGCAGAACATCGATATGGCCCCTTTCTACTTTAAAGGCATCAACATTGATGGCGAAACGCCAGTTGACCCGGTAGAACCAGTTGACCCGGTAGAACCAGTTGACCCAGTTGACCCAGTTGACCCGGTAGACCCAGTTGACCCAGTTGATCCGGTAGACCCGGTAGACCCAATCGACCCGGTAGATCCAGGTGAAGATAAAGTAGGTCCTGAAGCCGTTATCACCATGAAAGTGCCAAATGGCTGCAAGCTGGTGTTCAGCGCTATAAATTCAGCTAACGCAGTCAAATACGATTGGTCTGCAACCAGCAGTATCCAGCTAAGCGCGCCGCAGTCTGAAGAGACGGAAGCGCAAATGCCAACGGTTTCTGCCGATTCTGTTGCCAGAGTAGATCTCACTGTTACCGATGCAAAAGGCAACAGCAGTAGCTCCTCGTATGCGTTCTGGATTGCTACGGAATGGCACCCGGTTACACCAGCAGAGCCTTCTGACTACGCTGAGTGGAGCGCAACGGAGACTTATGTAGAAAACGACAAAGTTTCATACAAAGGCGTTAACTACATTGCCCGCTTCTGGAACAAAGGAAGCGAGCCAGGTCTGGAAGAAACCACCGGCCAGTACGGCAAGCCATGGTCAGTGCTGTAACGGATTTAGGGTAATCGATTGATACCACCAAAGAGTGTCTTCTTAGAAGACGCTCTTTATTTTATCTTGTATGGCGAACGGTAATGAACGTTTCTCAAAATGGTATTGGCTTTATAAAAGCCACAAGAGGATTCCAGCCAAAAGCTTATCTGAATGCGTCGGGACTATGGGCTATTGGTTACGGACATAAAAACAATATTGCAGCTGGTGATGTTATTACGCCAGAAGAGGCAGAGGTTTTGCTGCATCAGGATATAAAAAGATGCGGTGATATTGTTAATAGCGCTGTCGATATTCCTCTCACGCAAAATCAATTTGATGCACTTGTCTCCCTGACCCTTGATATTGGCGCAGGGAAGAGAGGGGTAAGCAGTGGCCTGGTTGAGCTGCGCAGCGGCCAGCCGTCAACGCTACTGATGTTTTTAAACCAGGGGTGTTATGCCGCCGCGGCAGAGCAGTTTGGCAGCTGGATTTATGTTAATAATATTCTGATTAAAGAGTTAATCTATCGCAGGGAGTGCGAAAAAAATATTTTTCTCCCAAAAAATAAATCGAGCATGTTTAAAAGCTGATTTATATTTATAAGGTTTACGTTATGACAGGTAATAATGAAAGTTTAGTACTGTTGAGGATGTTGACAGAAAATAATCTGATCGATTCTATGATAGTTGCCAGCGTCGGCGGCGTGGTGAATTACTTTATTCATAGCGAACTGCTGGAAAATGTCAAAGGCAAGCTAAGTTATTTTTCAAAACACGTTTTTATTTCCATGTTCACCGGATTTATTGTCGGCCTGATCTGTATTGATTTTCCCACCAGCATCACGCAAACGCTGCTGCTTGCCGCCATAGCAGGCACCAGCGGCAGTGAGGTGATCGTGGTGCTACAGAAAAAAGTCTCAGGCTGGCTGGAGAGTAAGCAGATTTGAGCGTCATAACCGTAGCCCATTCCAGAACAGTAAGGCGTAGATGAGCTTTGATGATATCATGCCAGCGCTAAGGGAAAATTCCCTGTACCAGCAGGAATTTTCCCTTTTTTGGCCCGGTAGAAAGTATTTTTGAACGGTAAAAGAAGTAGTAATTTTATCGCAAACCAGGTCTACTTTTCGCCGTAAAGGCAGATTTCAAAAACCAGGCAGGTTATCTATGTCAAACAGCGCCATGAGTGTGGTGATCCTTGCAGCAGGCAAGGGAACCCGTATGTACTCCGATCTCCCTAAAGTTCTTCATCTGTTAGCCGGTAAGCCCATGGTTCAGCACGTTATTGATGCGGCTAACGGCGTAGGGGCGGATAACGTTCATCTGGTTTATGGCCATGGCGGCGAGCTTTTGCAGTCCACCTTAACGGATCCGTCATTAAACTGGGTATTGCAGGCAGAGCAGCTGGGCACCGGCCACGCAATGCAGCAGGCCGCGCCTTACTTTGCCGATGGCGAAGATATCCTGATGCTATATGGCGATGTGCCTTTGATTTCCACCGAAACGCTACAGCGTCTTCGCCAGGCCAAACCCCAGGGCGGTATCGCGCTGCTGACGGTCATTCTGGATAACCCTACCGGCTACGGTCGTATTCTGCGCGAGCAGGATCAGGTGGTAGGCATCGTTGAACAAAAAGATGCCACGCCGGAACAGCTGGCCATTCATGAAATCAACACCGGCATTCTGCTGGCCAACGGTGCCGATTTAAAACGCTGGCTAAGCAAGCTGACTAACGATAACGCCCAGGGCGAATATTACATCACGGATATTATCGCGCTGGCGCACCAGGAAGGCCGCACAACGCAAACGGTACAGCCTGCGCGCAGTTCCGAAACGGATGGCGTAAATAACCGTCTACAGCTGGCGACGCTGGAACGTATTTATCAGGCGCAGCAGGCGGAAAAGCTGCTGCTGGCTGGCGTGATGCTGAAAGATCCCGCCCGTTTCGATCTGCGTGGCGAACTCACGCACGGTCGTGATGTAGAGATCGACACCAACGTCATTATTGAAGGCAAAGTTCATCTTGGCGCTCGGGTAAAAATTGGCAGCGGCTGCGTGTTGAAAAACTGCACCATCGGCGACGACTGCGAAATCAGCCCGTATAGCGTGCTGGAAAACGCCGTGCTGGCGACAGCCTGCACCGTCGGCCCGTTTGCTCGTCTGCGGCCGGGCAGCTCCCTTGCCGAGGGCGCGCACGTCGGTAACTTTGTTGAAATGAAAAAAGCCTCGCTGGGCAAAGGCTCTAAAGCGGGCCATCTGAGCTATCTGGGTGATGCGGAAATTGGTGCCAACGTGAATATCGGTGCCGGCACCATCACCTGTAACTATGACGGCGTAAATAAATCGCTGACGGTAATCGGCGACGATGTGTTTGTCGGTTCAGATACGCAGCTGGTGGCGCCGGTATCGGTCGCGGCAGGCACGACCATTGCGGCCGGCACCACGGTAATGAAAGATATCCCGGCTAAAGGTTTGGCCTACAATCGTAAAGATCAGAATCTGAAAACCGACTGGCAGCGGCCAGCAAAGAAAAAATAATTTTACGGGCGGCGAAGATCGCCCGACAGCAGTAAGGGATGCTGGTCATCCCACATAAAAATAACCCCACTCTCTACAAGGCTCGGGGCACCGGAAATAACCGGAACAAACAGGCAAAAGACTAAGTTAATGGCCAAGGCCATAACGTCAGGAATACAACTATGTGTGGAATTGTTGGTGCAGTAGCGCAACGTGATATCGCAGAAATCCTGTTAGAGGGATTACGTCGCCTGGAGTATCGGGGTTACGACTCCGCCGGTCTGGCTGTCGTCACCTCTGAAGGCAAAATCACTCGCCTTCGCCGCTTAGGCAAGGTGCAGAAACTGGCGGAAGCGGCAGAAACTACGCCGCTGGTTGGCGGAACGGGGATCGCGCATACGCGTTGGGCAACGCACGGCGAGCCGTCAGAAGCTAACGCCCATCCTCATATCTCAGAACATATCGTTATCGTACATAACGGCATTATCGAAAACCACGAGCCGCTGCGCGAGCGGATGAAGGCGCTGGGTTACCACTTTGCTTCCGAAACGGATACGGAAGTGGTGGCGCATCTGGTGCACTGGGAGCAGAAGCAGGGCGGCGGATCGCTGCGTGAAGTGGTGCAGCGCGTTATTCCTCAGCTACGCGGCGCGTACGGCATGGTGATAATGGACAGCCGCGATCCTTCCGTGCTGGTGGCCGCGCGCTCAGGCAGCCCGCTGGTGATTGGCCGTGGCGTAGGCGAAAACTTTATCGCCTCTGACCAGCTGGCGTTGCTGCCGGTAACGCGTCGCTTTGTCTACCTGGAAGAAGGCGATATTGCAGAAGTGACCCGCCGTGACGTGACCATTTTCGACCGTCTGGGCGAGCGCGTGCAGCGCAGCGAAATCGAATCTAACGTACAGTACGATGCGGGCGATAAAGGGCTTTATCGCCACTACATGCAGAAAGAGATCTACGAGCAGCCGATGGCGATTAAAAACACCCTGAGCGGGCGTTTCAGTCACGGCGAGGTTGACCTTTCGGAGCTTGGGCCGAACGCCAGTGCGCTGCTGGCGCAGGTTGAGCATATTCAGATCGTCGCCTGCGGCACCTCTTACAACTCCGGTATGGTTTCCCGCTACTGGTTTGAAGCGCTGGCCAACGTGCCTTGTGACGTAGAAATTGCTTCTGAGTTCCGCTATCGCAAATCGGCAGTACGTAAAAACAGCCTGATGATTACGCTGTCGCAGTCCGGCGAAACAGCAGATACGCTGGCGGCGCTGCGCCTGTCAAAAGAGCTGGGCTATCTCGGCTCGCTGGCAATCTGTAACGTGGCCGGTTCTTCGCTGGTGCGCGAGTCCGATCTGGCGCTAATGACCAAGGCCGGCACGGAAATCGGCGTAGCATCTACTAAAGCGTTTACCACCCAGCTGACCGTTTTACTGATGCTGGTAGCGAAAATTGGCCGCCTGAAGGGCGTCGATGCGCAGATCGAGCACGATATCGTGCACGGTTTACAGGCATTGCCGAGCCGCATTGAGCAGATGCTGTCCCAGGACAAGCTGATTGAAACGCTGGCGGAAGAGTTCTCTGATAAGCATCACGCGCTGTTCCTGGGCCGTGGCGATCAGTATCCGATTGCGATGGAAGGCGCGCTGAAGCTCAAAGAGATCTCCTATATCCATGCAGAAGCCTATGCGGCTGGCGAGCTGAAACATGGCCCGCTGGCGCTGATCGATGCTGAAATGCCGGTTATCGTGGTGGCACCAAACAACGAGCTGCTGGAAAAACTGAAGTCGAACATTGAAGAGGTGCGCGCGCGTGGCGGCCTGCTCTATGTGTTCGCCGACAGAGATGCCGGTTTTGTGGACAGCGAAGGCATGCGCATTATTCCACTGCCGCACGTAGAAGATATTATTGCGCCAATCTTCTATACCGTGCCGCTACAGCTGCTTTCCTACCACGTTGCGCTGATTAAAGGCACAGACGTGGATCAGCCGCGTAACCTGGCAAAATCGGTGACGGTCGAGTAACCCATAAAGTTGCTGCTCCTGTCAGTACGGCAGGTCTGACAGCGATAAAGCCCGGCTATACTTCTCAAACAAGTATACCGGGCTTTTTTTATGGCGAAATTATCGGCATTCCCTGATAGCCGTCTCCCGGCCGGAAGATAAATAAAAAAGGTAACCGCTACTAAAATCGCTACTTTTTTCAGGCGACTATAGGAAGAGATGAGATTACGTATTGTCGCTGACAATCTTCTCTACCAGAAAATCGATCAGCGCCCGGCATTTTGGCGGTAAGAAACGATCGGGATGATAGAGGATCCAGGACATACCGTAATAGGCGTTCATATAATCCCAGTCTGACAGCACCTCGGTAACAATGCCTGCGGCAAGCGCATCACGTACGGCAAACCGGGGGAAACAGCCAATGCCTAAGTGGCTAAGCACGCCTTCCAGACGCGCCTTGCTGTGGTTGGTGGCGTAGCGGCCGCGTACCTTTACGCTAATACACTCCCGCGTTTGCAGATGACGGAATTTCCAGATGTCGTCTCCGGCAACTTCGCCCAAATAGATACAGCTGTGCTGCGCCAGATCGGCGGGATGCTGCGGACAGCCGTTATCACGCAGATAATCAGCAGAGGCGCAAAGAACATGATTCACCCGAAACAAAGGCCGCGCCGCCAGGTTTTCGGGCGGCCTGTCGGTTATACGCACAATTAAATCAACGTCGTCGCTGATAAGGTCGACGG
Organism: Erwinia sp. BNK-24-b; assembly: GCF_047456155.1. Classification (NCBI taxonomy): domain Bacteria; kingdom Pseudomonadati; phylum Pseudomonadota; class Gammaproteobacteria; order Enterobacterales; family Erwiniaceae; genus Erwinia; species Erwinia sp. BNK-24-b. Next base: position 4,624,576 of record NZ_CP179901.1, on the reverse strand, counting down.
GGCGATCCGTCAGCCTGAGCTGGATATCGACCTGCGGATAACGCTGCAAAAATTCTTCAATATGCGGCGCAATCAGCACTTTGCCCCAGGCGCGCGGCGCGCTGATTTTTACCAGCCCCTGCGGCGCGGTATTGATTCGTTCGGCCAAATCCAGCACCGACTGCGCCGATCGTATCATCTCGCTACAGTGCGCAAAGGCTTCCGTTCCGGCGGCGGTAAGCTTTAGCCGCCGCGTGGTTCTTTCCAGCAGCTTTACCGCCAGCGCTTTTTCAAGGCTGGCAATCTGGCGGCTGACCGACGAGGCGGTGGTATCCAGCTGTTCAGCCGCTGCGGAAAAGCTTCCCGCCTCCACAACTTTTACGAAAACCGCCATATAAGGCAGCAAACCCATGTGTTGATTTGTTCTCATAGCGCAAAAGTCTTGTTTATCAGCCCTGATTATTTATCGGAAAAACATCGCCCATAATCGCCGCTCGGCAATGCAGTTAACCATACAGGCTGCACGGTACGTGAGGAAAGCAATGTGCTGCTTTTTCAGCCTTTTTTATCGGATATTTATCATGATTAATAACAGAATAAAACCGAGTGCGGAATGGCTGCTGCTGGCGGTGGCCGTGGTATGGGGCACCAGCTACGGCCTGGCAAAGCAGGCGCTGCTTTTTTATCCCGTGGTGGGCTTTCTGCTGATTCGTTTTCTGCTTACCTTTCTTATCCTGCTGCCTACGTTGAAAAACGTCTGGCGACAGGCAGTACCGCCAGGCATCGCTTTAGGCACCGTGCTGTTCACTATTTTTCTCTGCGAAACCTATGGCGTGGCGCATACCAGCGCCAGTAACGCTGCTTTCCTGATCAGCCTTTGCGTAGTGCTGACGCCTTTTGTGGAATGGCTGATGTTTCGCCAGCGGCCTGAAAACGACATCTTTATTGCGGCGGCGTTGTCTCTGTTCGGCGCGCTGCTGCTGACCGGTACGACGCATATTGCCATGAACGGCGGCGATCTGCTGATGCTGGCGGCGGCGCTGCTGCGGGCGTTAATGGTTTGCCTGACCAGAAAACTGATCCAGCACCGGGCTATTCCGGCCCTGGCTTTAACGGCGGTGCAAACCGGCGTCGTCGCCTGCGGTTCGCTGATAGCGTTACTGCTTACCCAAAAAGGTATTCCACCGCTGCCAGACAGTTTCAGCTTCTGGAGCATCACGCTCTACATGGTACTTTTCTGCACGCTGTTTGCTTTCTTTGCGCAAAACTACGCGGTGAAACGTACTACCGCCACGCGGGCATCGTTGTTAATGGGGTCGGAGCCGCTTTTCGGCGCGCTGTTTGCCGTACTGTGGCTACAGGAAGCGCTGACGCCGCTTGCCTGGCTGGGCGGCATACTGATTGTGGCCTCTTCGCTGTGGGCGACGCGGCCTCGCCAGCCTCGTGCCGTTGCCGTGCAGGAGTAGCCCGCCAGAAAGAAACGGGTAAACAGAATGCCGCAACGGCAGGCTTGATTCAAACCGGCTTTTTCTGCGCCAGAGAGATAAAAGAAGTTTGTCATAAAACTGTCATATTATGGACATGTTACTGTCATCAAACTGTCCTATTTTGCCTCCAGCAGCAATCATTATTCAGACTAAAACAGTATAAAGACTGACTTTAATCCCCTGGAGGGAATATGACACTGATGCAAAAAACCCTGGCTCAATGCGTGGCTGTCACGCTTTCACTGAGCGCGGTTTCCGCTTTTGCCGCCGACAATCTTACGGGCGCAGGCGGGACTTTCCCGGCACCGGTTTATAACAAGTGGGCGGCCGAGTACAACAAAGCAACAGGCGCGCAGATTAACTATCAGGGCATTGGTTCCTCCGGCGGCGTAAAACAGATTATTGCCAAAACTGTCGATTTCGGGGCTTCCGATGCGCCGATGAAAGATGAAGATTTACAGAAAAACGGCCTGTTCCAGTTCCCTACCGTGATCGGTGGCGTGGTGCTGGCGGTGAATATTCCCGGCGTGAAGTCGGGCGAGCTGACGCTGGACGGCAAAACCGTTGGCGATATCTACCTGGGCAACGTAAAAAAATGGAATGACCCGGCGATTCTTGCACTGAATCCGGGGATCAAACTGCCTGACTCCAACATCAACGTGGTTCGCCGCGCTGACGGTTCCGGCACCTCGTTTGTCTTTACCAGCTACCTGGCGAAAGTGAGCAGCGACTGGAACAGCAAGGTGGGCAAAGGCAACACCGTTAACTGGCCAGTTGGCCTGGGCGGCAAAGGTAACGACGGCGTCGCCGCTTTCGTCCAGCGTCTGCCTGGCTCCATCGGCTATGTGGAATATGCCTACGCCAAACAGAACAACCTGGCCTATACCAAACTGCTGGATGCCGACGGCAAAGCCGTTTCCCCTGGCGAGCAGAGCTTTAGCGACGCGGCGAAAGGCGCAGACTGGAGCAAATCTTTTGCCCAGGACCTGACGTACCAGAAAGGCGACAACGCGTGGCCAATTACCTCTACCACGTTCATTCTGATGCACAAAGATCAGGCTAACGCCGAGAAGGGCGCTGCCGTGCTGAAGTTCTTTGACTGGGCTTATAAAAACGGTAGCCAGACTACCACCAGCCTGGATTACGCGGCTCTGCCAGACTCCGTGGCCGATCAAGTACGCGCCGCATGGAAAACTAACATCAAGGATAGTTCAGGCAAAGCGCTGTATTAAGCTGATTGAATGACAGGTCCCGGGCGGCCTCTGCGCCGCCCAAAAACTTTCACTATCGAGAATTCTATGGCTACATCCAGGCCGACATTCAACGCTCCCGGCAAGCAGGGTGACATTATTTTTAGCGCGCTGGTTAAGCTGGCTGCGCTGATTGTGTTATTGCTGCTCGGCGGCATTATTGTCTCGCTCATCTTCTCCTCCTGGCCCAGCATCCAGAAATTTGGCTTCTCTTTCCTGTGGACCAAAACCTGGGATGCACCTAACGAACAGTTTGGGGCGCTGGTGCCGATTTACGGCACGCTTGTTACCTCGGCTATCGCGCTGATTATCGCCGTGCCCGTCAGCTTCGGTATTGCGCTTTTTTTGACTGAGCTTGCGCCAAACTGGCTGAAGCGTCCTTTGGGTGTGGCAATTGAACTGCTGGCCGCCATCCCCAGCATCGTTTATGGCATGTGGGGCCTGTTTATCTTCGCGCCGCTGTTTGCTACCTATTTCCAGACGCCGCTGGGTGACCTGATGGCGAACATTCCCATTGTTGGCGCGCTCTTCTCCGGGCCGGCCTTTGGGATCGGCATTCTGGCCGCCGGTATTATCCTGGCCATTATGATTATTCCCTATATCGCCTCGGTGATGCGCGACGTGTTCGAGCAGACGCCGGTGATGATGAAAGAGTCCGCTTACGGCATTGGCTGCACGACCTGGGAAGTGATCTGGCGCATCGTTCTGCCGTTCACCAAAAACGGCGTCATTGGCGGCGTCATGCTGGGTCTTGGCCGCGCGCTGGGCGAAACCATGGCGGTGACCTTTATCATCGGCAATACCTACCAGCTCGACAGCGCTTCGCTGTTTATGCCGGGTAACAGCATTACCTCCGCGCTGGCAAACGAGTTTGCGGAAGCGGAGTCCGGTGTCCATACCGCCGCCCTGATGGAGCTGGGCCTGATCCTGTTCGTGATTACTTTTATTGTGCTGGCCTGCTCGAAGCTGATGATCCTTCGTCTGGCAAAAAGTGAAGGAGCGCGTTCATGAGCATGATGGCGTTACAGTCCCGTGCCGATCTGGAAGCCTCCCGCCGCAAAATGCAGGCATGGCGGCGCATGAAAAACCGTATTGCCCTGGCGCTCTCTCTGCTGACGATGGCTTTTGGCCTGTTCTGGCTGGTGTGGATACTGTGGGCCACCGTGACGCGCGGTATCGACGGCATGACGCTGTCGCTGTTTACGGAAAATACGCCGCCGCCGAACACGGCCGGAGGCGGGCTGGCCAACGCGATCATGGGCAGCGGCCTGCTGATGTTCTGGTCAACGGTGGTCGGCACGCCGTTAGGCATTCTGGCCGGCATCTATCTGGCCGAATATGGCCGCAAATCCTGGCTGGCGGAAACCATCCGCTTTATTAACGACATCCTGCTCTCCGCGCCTTCTATCGTGGTCGGCCTGTTTGTCTACACGCTGGTGGTGGCGCGGATGCAGCACTTTTCCGGTTTTGCGGGCGCGGTAGCGCTGGCGCTGCTGCAAATCCCTATCGTTATCCGCACCACGGAAAATATGCTGAAGCTGGTGCCGGACAGCCTGCGCGAAGCGGCCTATGCGCTGGGCACGCCGAAATGGAAAATGATTTCCGCCATTACGTTGAAAGCTTCTGTTTCGGGCATTCTGACCGGCATCCTGCTGGCGGTTGCGCGTATCGCCGGTGAAACGGCCCCGCTGCTGTTTACGTCGCTTTCTAACCAGTTCTGGAGCACCGACATGATGCAGCCGCTGGCTAACCTGCCGGTGACGATCTTTAAGTTCGCCATGAGCCCGTTTGCCGAATGGCAGAGCCTGGCCTGGGCGGGCGTGCTGCTGATTACCGTCTGCGTGTTGATTTTAAATATTCTGGCGCGCGTGATTTTTGCCAAAAGCAAATACTGATTAAAAAAGCGCGGCTACGGCGGCGCGAAGAAAAGCGAGAAAGAGAATGGCTGACAACATTTCCGGCAATATGATCCAGGTTCGTGATTTGAATTTTTACTACGGGAAATTTCACGCGCTGAAGAACATCAATCTGAATATTGCTAAAAACCAGGTAACCGCCTTTATCGGCCCCTCGGGCTGCGGCAAATCCACGCTGCTGCGTACGTTTAATAAAATGTTTTCGCTCTATCCGGAGCAGCGCGCGGAAGGCGAAATTCTGCTGGATGGCGAAAATATCTTAACCGCCAGCCAGGACATTGCGCTGCTGCGCGCCCGTGTGGGCATGGTGTTTCAAAAACCAACGCCGTTCCCGATGTCGATTTACGATAACATCGCTTTTGGCGTGCGCTTATTTGAAAAACTTTCCCGTGCTGAGATGGACGAGCGCGTACAATGGGCGCTGACCAAAGCGGCGCTGTGGACCGAAACCAAAGACAAGCTGCACCAGAGTGGCTACAGCCTTTCCGGCGGCCAGCAGCAGCGTTTGTGTATCGCGCGCGGCATCGCTATCCGGCCTGAGGTTCTGCTGCTGGACGAGCCTTGCTCGGCGCTGGATCCGATCTCTACCGGGCGCATCGAAGAGCTGATCACCGAACTGAAACAGGATTACACCGTCGTGATCGTGACGCATAACATGCAGCAGGCGGCGCGCTGTTCTGACCATACGGCTTTTATGTATCTGGGCGAGCTGATCGAGTTTAGCGATACGGATACGCTGTTTACCAAACCGCACCAAAAACAAACCGAAGACTACATTACTGGCCGCTATGGTTAAGTTGACTGGAGAAGTGCATGGACAACCTCAATCTGAATAAACATATCTCCGGGCAGTTCAACGCCGAGCTGGAGCACATTCGTACCCAGGTTATGACCATGGGCGGCATGGTAGAAAAACAGCTGACGGATGCCATTGTGGCGATGCATAACCAGGATGCTGAACTGGCGCAGCGCGTCATCGATGGCGACCAGAAAGTTAACATGATGGAAGTGTCGATTGACGAGGCTTGCGTACGCATCATCGCCAAACGTCAGCCAACCGCCAGCGACCTACGGCTGGTGATGGCGATCATCAAAACCATTTCCGAGCTGGAGCGTATTGGCGACGTGGCGGAAAAAATCAGCCGCACGGCGCTGGAAAAATTCGGCCAACAGCACCAGTCGCTGCTGGTTAGCCTGGAGTCGCTGGGCTATCACACCATCCAGATGCTGCACGATGTGCTGGACGCCTTTGCGCGGATGGATCTGAATGCCGCCATTGAGATTTACCGGGAAGATAAAAAGGTCGACCAGGAGTATGAAGGCATCGTGCGCCAGCTGATGACCTACATGATGGAAGATCCGCGCACGATTCCCAGCGTGCTGACCGCGCTGTTCTGCGCTCGCGCCATTGAGCGTATCGGCGACCGCTGCCAGAACATTTGCGAAATCATCTTCTATTTCGTTAAGGGACAGGATTTCCGTCACGTCGGCGGCGATAAGCTTGACGAGCTGTTGACCGGCGAAAGCGACGAAAAACCGGTCTGATTAGCTGGTTCCCATAAGGTGCTCATCGTCCTGATGCGCATCTTTTGTTTTGATGATCGGTTCGCCCGCAAGGTTGGTTGACCAGCGCTCGTCATTTATACTTGCCGCACTTAACACCGGCAAGGAACTCCCGTGACTCAATCATTAAAAAAAAGCGTGACGCCCGGCAAAGCGATGCTGGCCGCTATTGGCGGCTACGCGATGGATGGTTTTGACCTGCTGATCCTCGGCTTTATGCTGCCCGCCATCAGTCTTTCTTTAGCATTGACGCCATCGCAGGCCGGTTCGCTGGTCACCTGGACGCTGATTGGCGCGGTCATCGGCGGCGTAGTGTTCGGCCACCTCAGCGACAGGCTTGGCCGCATCCGCGTGCTGACCTTTACTATTCTGATGTTTGCCGTGTTTACCGGCCTGTGCGCCGTTGCCCAGGGCTACTGGGATCTGCTGACGTACCGCACGCTCGCGGGTGTCGGCCTGGGCGGCGAGTTCGGCATTGGCATGGCGCTGATAGCGGAAGCGTGGCCCGCCAGCAAACGTAACCGGGCTTCTGCCTGGGTTGGTATTGGCTGGCAGCTTGGCGTGCTGCTGGCGGCTTTTATCACGCCGCTGCTGCTGGGCTATATCGGCTGGCGCGGTATGTTTCTGGTGGGATTATTGCCTGCGGTCGCCTCATTCATGATCCGCCGTGGACTGGGTGAGCCGGAAGGCTTTACGCGTCACGTAGATGTTCATCAGGGATTGTCCTTTGCCGCCAGGCTGAAGCTGCTGTTTAAAGACGCCGCGACGGCCAAAGCCAGCCTGGGCATTTTTATCCTCTGTTCGGTGCAAAACTTTGGCTACTACGGCCTGATGATCTGGATGCCCGCTTACCTCTCCAGCAGCTTTGGCTTTTCCCTGACGAAGTCCGGGCTGTGGACGGCGGTGACCGTGGTAGGGATGACCTTTGGCATCTGGCTGTTCGGCATGCTGGCGGATCGTTTTGCCCGCTGGAAAATCTTTTTGCTTTACCAGACTGGCGCGGTGGCGATGGTGATCCTCTATGCGCAGCTGCGCGATCCCACGGTGATGTTGTTTACCGGCGCGGTGATGGGGATGTTCGTTAACGGCATGATCGGCGGCTACGGCGCGCTGATTTCTGATACCTATCCCGTGCAGGTTCGCGCGACGGCGCAGAACGTTTTATTCAATCTGGGACGCGGCGTCGGCGGCTTTGGCCCGCTGGTCATTGGGCTGCTGGCGGTAAAACTTTCTTTCGGGGCGGCCATTACCCTGCTGGCGCTGATCTATCTGCTGGATATTATCGCCACGCTGTTTCTGCTGCCGAAAACGCAGGGCAAGGAGGACTCGCTGGGCGCCATTGGCTGAGCAGGAACCGCCGGACGAGAAACGCTCTCCGGCGCAACGGTTTTCAGCGCGTAAGCTGCCAGCCTCTTTCCCGCCACAGCGCTGGCAGCTGGGCCATATCGTTAAAAGGCGTCACCAGCGGATGATCCAGCGGCTGGTTGTGCGCGTCCGCGCAGTAATAGAACACCGGGATACCGGCAGCAATACCCGCTTTTGCTCCCGCCTCGGAATCGTCTACCAGAATACACTGCTCGATTGGCACCGCCATTTGCCGCGCCGCGTAGAACATCAGCGCCGGATCGGGCTTCCAGCTCTCAATCGTATAGCCGCTGTACAACCGGTCATCAAAAAAGGACAGCATGCCGGTCAGGCCGAGCGAATGCTGCATTTTCGGTACGGTGCCGTTGGATACCACGCACATGGGCGCGGTTATCTGCTCTAGCAGCGCTTTTGCGCCCGCAATCGGCTGTAGCTGTTCGTCAAACAGCCGCGCCACTTCCTGACGGTAGGCAGGTTCCAGCTCTTCTACGCTGGCGCTGAGATGATGCTCAGCGGTAACGTCGGCGATGATATCGTACAGCTTCACGCCTTTATATTTTTCAAACATTTCCTGTAGCGACAGCTGGGCGCCGTAGCGCGCAAAGGTGTTTACATAGGCCTGGGTACAGAGCAGCTCGCTGTCCACCAGCGTCCCGTCACAATCAAAAAATACACAGCTAACCGACATCGATTCATCCTTAATAATAAATGTTCTCTCCACTTTAATTATCCTTGAGCAGAATGCGACCTGAAAATGTCAATTTCAGTTAACGGCGGTGAAGTGACGGTAAAAGAGGCGCAATCGGTTGCGAAAAAACCCCGGTGCTCTCTGGCAAATTAAAATTTATCAGTTAGGATAGCCGACGATAACTTTTCTCCGTTTTGGAAACTCACAATGAATAACTCAGGTCTACTGCAGCGGATCTTTAAACTCCAGGAACACGGCACGACGGTGCGGACGGAAGTGGTCGCCGGATTCACGACCTTTCTGACCATGGTTTACATCGTCTTCGTCAACCCGCAGATCCTTGGCGTGGCGGGCATGAATACGCAGGCCGTGTTTGTGACAACCTGTTTGATTGCTGCATTCGGCAGTATCCTGATGGGCCTGGTGGCCAATCTGCCGGTAGCGCTGGCGCCTGCCATGGGCCTGAACGCCTTTTTCGCCTTCGTGGTCGTGGGTGCCATGGGTATCTCCTGGCAGGTGGGAATGGGTGCTATTTTTTGGGGCGCCGTGGGCCTGCTGCTGCTGACGCTGTTTCGCGTGCGTTACTGGATGATCGCCAATATTCCGGTGAGCCTGCGCGTGGGGATTACCGCCGGAATTGGGTTATTTATTGCGATGATCGGCCTGAAAAATGCCGGTATCGTGGTGCCAAATAAAGAAACGCTGGTGGCCGTAGGCGATTTGACCTCCCATAGCGTACTGCTGGGGGCGCTGGGCTTCTTTATCATCGCGATTCTGGCCTCGCGCAATATTCACGTCGCGGTGCTGGTCTCTATCGTTGTGACCACGCTGATTGGCCTGGCGCTTGGCGACGTCAAATACGGTGGCGTATTCTCTGCGCCGTCCGGCATGACCGCCGTACTGGGACAGGTCGATTTAAAAGGCTCGCTGAATATCGGCATGGCCGGCATCATCTTCTCCTTTATGCTGGTTAACCTGTTTGACTCTTCCGGTACGCTGATTGGCGTGACCGACAAAGCGGGCCTGACCGATGAAAAAGGGACGTTCCCACGCATGAAGCAGGCGCTGTTTGTCGACAGCATCAGCTCCGTTGCGGGCGCTTATATCGGTACCTCTTCCGTTACCGCCTATATCGAAAGCTCTTCCGGCGTTTCTATCGGTGGTCGTACCGGACTGGTGGCGGTGGTAACAGGTATTCTGTTCCTGCTGGTGATGTTCCTGTCGCCGCTGGCCGGTATGGTGCCAGCCTATGCGGCCGCTGGCGCGCTGATCTACGTTGGCGTGCTGATGACTTCCAGCCTTGCGCGCGTGAAATGGGATGATTTAACCGAAGCGGTGCCGGCCTTCGTGACGACGGTGATGATGCCGTTCAGCTTTTCTATTACCGAAGGCATCGCGCTGGGTTTTATCTCTTACTGCGTGATGAAGCTGGGTACCGGCCGCTGGCGTGAAATGTCGCCATGCGTCATCGTGGTAGGACTGCTTTTCGTGCTGAAAATCGTCTTTATTGACGCTCATTAACAGCCAACGGGCGGGTCGATAAGCGTCGGCCCGCTCGTTAAAAATGCGCCAGTTTTTCTGGCGGCAGGCTGGTCAGCCGCAGCGTTCGCGGCCCCATACTTTTCGAACTCAGTCCTTTCCAGTTATTTTCCGCAAATTCCCACAGTGACAAACGCTCGCAGCCTGGCGAAAGCGCGCACGACCAGACAATCAGCGGTTCAACATCGGAAATGGCTTCAATATCCGGCAAAAGCAGCGATCGCAGCCGTCCGGAAGCGGGATGGAGCCTTAGCGACTCTTTTGCCTTATCGTCCGTGAGCTTGAGTATGCTTTGCCGCAGCGTCCAGAGCTGGGTGGCGGCTTCTACGGGATCGGCCTGCGCCTGCACCCAGGCTCTTTCACCGGAGGAGATTTCACGGGAATACTGTTCCAGCGTCTGTCGGCTGTGCGCGCGGACGATTTCCATATCCAGCCCGGCACAGGTACCTTCTTCCGCCAGCAGCACGCCAATAATGTTTCCCGCATAGGCAATACTAAAATCCGGCAGGTCGGGATCGGCAAAGCGCGGGCGTCCGTTAAGGGCGGCGGTTAATGCGGGCAGCTGAGGAATACCGTACAGCCGCAGCATAGTTTCGGCCAGCAGCATACGTGAGGCGAGAAAACGCATTCGCCGCCGCTCCGGCAGTGTCTGCGCCGCTTCGGTGACCTGTCGGGAGAGTCGGTGTAGGGGAATGTTGGCATCCGTCAGGCTCCAACGTACAAAATGACTTGCCATCTGTCGCTCCGTGAAAATGGTCGGAAAATCATCACGCTATTGTAAGAATTTTCCTGGTAAATATCACGCAACTTTCCTGTTACGAACAGAAATTAGGATTAATATTAATTTACAGTCCTGCTTATTAATCCCGCCAGGCGGTATTTTTACGCTGAAATGTTTTCCATTCCATTATCATTATTAACGGCTCACCTTTTTTTATATAACGTTAATAAATGTCATATAAGTAACGTAACCTGCCGCAAATAAGCTATTTTTACTGGAATTAATCAATGATGTTAACTGAGTTTATTCTATTGCTATAAAAATGGAGTTGATAAAGTAAGGGAGAATAGTGTACTTTCCACAGCCAGGCACGGAACGCCGGGTTTTTATCCGCCATGACCAGGAGATAACAACCCTTTATTCTTTTAATTTAAGAAAGCTATGGAAAGAAAACCGCTATTTCGCATGGAAGCCGTCCAGCATCTTAAAACCAAATGGCTGGGCAAAGCGCTACTGACATCAGGCTATCCCGCATGGGCCGTCGCCGTTGTTTCCGTTCTGTTTTTTATTCTGCTGCTGCTGTTTATCCTGGGCGGCTCTTTTACCCGCCGCATCAACGTGACCGGAGAAATTATCTCTCTGCCGCACGCTATTACCATCTTCGCCCCGCAGCAGGGTTTTATTACTAAAAAGTGGCCGGAGCCGGGCGATTTAATAAAGAAAGGCGAACGTCTTTACCAGATTGATGTTAGCCGTACCACCTCATCAGGTAACGTCAGCGAGCGCTCGGTGGAAGCGATTAACCACCAGATTGCGCTAACGGAAAATATCATTGAAAGGCTGGCGGAAAATAAAGCCACTACCTTAAAAAATTTGCAGAACCAGCTGGAACAATATCGTATCGCCCATGAGAAATCGCAGCGTTTAATTACCGATAGCGGAAACGGCGTAAAAGATATGCGTAAAAGCATGACCAACTATAGCGATTATCTGCGTAAAGGGTTAATCACTCAGGAACAGTTCGCCAACCAGCGCTACCTCTTTTACCAACAGCAAAACGCCTGGCAGGGCCTCAACACGCAGGCGATTCAGGAAGCACTGCAAATCAGCGCGCTGGAGAGTGAGCTGCTGACCAAAGGCATCGAGTATGACAACCAGATTTCACAGTATCAGTATCAGCGTAGCGATCTGAAACGGCAGCTGGCGGAAGTGAATGCCAGTGGCTCGCTCTTTATCACCGCGCCCAGCGACGGAAAAATCGAAAGCATGAGCGTAACGGAAGGGCAGATGGTGGCGCAGGGAGACAGCCTGGCCCAGCTGATGCCGGCCAGCAGTACCCGTTATTACCTGATGCTCTGGATCCCGGATACCAGCGTGCCTTACCTCCATCCCGGCGATGGTATCAATCTGCGTTACGAGGCTTTCCCGTTTGAAAAATATGGCCAGTTTCCCGGCAGGATTTTATCCATTTCCAACGTCTCCGCCTCTTTCCAGGAAATGGGTAAATATAACTCAATACCGCGTACCGACGGCGTGATTGCTCCCTATTACAAAGTGATTGTGGCGCTTGAGCAAGGGCGCTTCAGCTATCAGGGCAAGCCGCTGACGCTGGCCAGCGGGATGAAGGCGCAGGCCACGCTGTTTCTGGAGAAGCGGCCAATCTGGCAGTGGATGTTATCGCCTTACTATGACCTCAAAAAAAGCATTAGCGGGCCTGTAAATGAATGATTCGATTTTTAATGACATCCTGCGTCGTCTGAACTTCAGCTTTCGGCGCAAGGTTCCCGTGGTGTTACAAACGGAAGCGGCGGAGTGCGGGCTGGCCTGTCTGGTAATGGCCTGCCGCTACCACGGCATGGATATCGACTTGTTCAATTTACGTAGCCGGTTTGGTATCTCTTCTCATGGCGCGACGCTGGCGGTGCTGATCGACATTGGCAGGCAGCTAAAGCTGAAAACGCGGCCTCTGTCGCTGGATCTGGACGAGCTGAAGCAGCTAAAAACGCCCTGTTTACTGCACTGGGACATGAGCCACTTTGTCGTGCTGGTGGCCGTGCGCGGCTCGCGCTTTATTTTGCACGATCCGGCATTTGGCAGACGAGTGGTAGGGCTGGCGGAAATGTCACAGCATTTCTCCGGCGTCGCGCTGGAGCTGTGGCCAGACAGCGAATTTACCCGTATTAAACAGCGCAGCCGTCTGAGCTTTGGCACGATGATGAAAAATATCAGCGGGCTGCCCGGCTTTCTCACTAAAATTTTCTGCCTGTCGCTGGTTATCGAAGCGGTTAACCTGCTGATGCCGGTGGGGACGCAGCTGGTGATGGATCACGTCATTATTGCCGAAGATCATGATTTGCTGGCGCTCATCTGCATGGGGCTGCTGGGTTTTATTCTGTTTCGCACTTTTGTCAGCATGCTGCGTGCCTGGACATCGCTGGTGATGGGATCGCTGATAGACGTGCAGTGGAAAGCGGGCATGTTCGATCACCTGCTTAACCTGCCGCTGCACTACTTTGAAAAGCGCAAGCTTGGCGATATCCAGTCCCGCTTTGGTTCGCTGGACGTGATCCGCACCACGCTAACCAGCAGCATCGTGAACGGCATTATTGATTCGCTGATGTCGGCTGGCGTTTTTATCATGATGTTTTTGTACGGCGGCTGGCTGATCTGGGTGGTGTTGGGTTTTACGCTGATTTATATGATCCTGCGCCTGGCTACCTATCAGCGCTATCGGCAGGCGCAGGAGGAGCAAATTGTGAAGGGTGCGCGGGCCGGTTCGCATTTTATGGAAAGCCTGTACGGCATCGGCACGCTTAAAGCGCTGGGTATAACCGCCCGGCGAGCGCAGTTCTGGCTCAATCTGACTATCGATACCACCAACGCCACTATCCGGCTGACCAAACTGGATTTGCTGTTTGGCGGCGTAAATACTTTTATTAGCACCCTCGATCAGGTGGTGATCCTGTGGCTGGGTGCCTCAATGGTGATCGACGGTAATATGACGCTGGGGATGTTTGTGGCGTTCAACGCCTATCGCGGACAGTTTTCCGATCGCGCTGCCAGCCTGATCAATATGGTCCTACAGCTGAAAATGCTGGCGCTGCACAGCGACAGGGTGGCAGACATTGTTTTTACCGATGCGGAGGAGTTACAGCCGGGACGCTCGCTGGCCACGGTTGATGAACCGGCTGGCTTTGAAGCGCGCGGCGTCACCTACCAGTACGACAAGCTGTCCAGACCTGTTTTTAGCGGCCTGAATATTTCCGTGGCACCCGGAGAAAGCGTGGCGATCGTCGGGCCTTCCGGTATTGGCAAAACCACATTAATGAAAGTGATGGCTGGCCTGCTGACGCCGGTTGAAGGTGAGATCCTGATTAACGGTCTGGATATTAACAAAGCAGGGCTAAATAACTATCGCGACTGTATTGCGTGCGTGTTGCAGGAAGATAAGCTTTTTGCGGGGTCGATAGCCGAAAACATCGCCAGTTTTGACGGCGAAAAAGAGATAGAGCGCATCGTACGCTGCGCGATGGACTGCAATATCCATCAGGAAATTACGGCGATGCCGATGGGCTACGAAACCTTGATCAGCGAGCTGGGCGGCAGCCTTTCCGGCGGCCAGAAACAGCGGTTGCTTATCGCCAGAGCCTTATACCGACGGCCCAATATTCTGTTTCTGGATGAGGCAACCAGCCATCTGGATCTGGCCAACGAAGCGCATATCAACGCCTCTGTCGCCGCGCTGAAAATTACCCGCATCTTTATTGCTCACCGGCCGTCCACGATTGCCAGCGCGGACAGGGTGATTGAGCTGTAAGGCTCGGCTACCAGAGTACTGACTCAGAAAGCCTGCGCTTTTCACAAAGATGCCCTCATGGAGGCTCGGCACGGGCCATCCGTGGCCCACAATGCTTTGTTTCAGGCGCTGCCGCTTATTTCCCGATGCAAAAGCTGGAAAAAATACGGCCCAGCAGATCGTCAGAGGTAAATTCGCCGGTAATTTCACTCAAGCTTTGCTGCGCGACCCGCAGCTCTTCCGCCAGCAGCTCACCCGCTTTGGCACCCAGCAGCTGCTCTTTACCCTGAAGTAAGTGAGTAGCTGCTAACTCCAGCGCCTGAAGATGGCGACGGCGCGCCAGGAAGCCGCCTTCCGTATTGCCCGCAAAGCCCATCGACTCTTTCAGGTGATTACGCAGGACGTCAATGCCTTCACCGGTACGCGCAGAAAGGCGGATAAGTGAGTGATTATTTACTTCCGTCATGCCGAGCGTTTCGCCAGTGACGTCCGCTTTATTACGTACCACGGTGATCGGCAGGGTCGCCGGCAGGCGGGCAATAAAGTCTGGCCAGATGTCGCCAGGCTCTGTCGCCGCAGTGGTCGTGCCATCAACCATAAACAGCACGCGGTCGGCCTGTTCGATTTCATGCCAGGCCCGTTCAATGCCGATGCGTTCAACCTCGTCACTGGCTTCGCGCAGCCCTGCGGTATCGATAATATGCAGCGGCATGCCGTCGATATGGATATGCTCGCGCAGCACGTCACGGGTTGTACCGGCAATATCGGTCACAATCGCCGCTTCTCGTCCGGCCAGCGCGTTCAGCAGGCTGGATTTTCCGGCGTTAGGCCGTCCCGCAATCACCACTTTCATCCCTTCGCGCAGCAAACTGCCCTGGCGCGCCTCGGTCCGCACGCTGTCTAGATCGGCAATAACCTGATTCAGCTGGGCTTCAATTTTACCGTCCGACAGGAAATCGATCTCCTCATCCGGAAAATCAATTGCGGCTTCTACGTAGATGCGCAGGTGAGTAAGTGCTTCCACAAGAGTATTAACCCGCAGCGAAAACGCGCCCTGTAGGGAGTTCACCGCCGAGCGTGCCGCCTGCTCCGAACTGGCGTCAATCAGGTCAGCGATAGCTTCAGCCTGAGCCAGATCCAGCTTGTCGTTAAGGAAAGCACGTTCTGAAAATTCGCCGGGACGCGCGATGCGTACGCCAGGCAGGGCGACGATACGTTTCAGCAGCAGATCCAGAATAACCGGGCCGCCGTGGCCCTGTAGTTCCAGCACGTCTTCACCGGTAAAGGAGTTCGGGCCGGGAAACCACAGCGCAATCCCCTGGTCCAGCGTGACGTTATCGGCATCGCGGAAGGGCAGATAGTCGGCGTAGCGGGGCTTCGGCAGTTTACCCAGCAGCGCGTGGGCCACGTCGGCGGCCCCGGGGCCGGAAACGCGCAGAATACCGACGCCACCGCGTCCTGGCGGCGTCGCCTGGGCAACGATAGTCTCGCTATGACTCATGTTCTGATCTCTTTTTAAGGCAAAAAAATAAGGCGGTCAGTTGACCGCCTTATGATAGCACCCACTAAATCTGTGGATGGGTATCCGTTATGCTTTTTTCTTGTCGCGGCTATGCAGGCCACGTTTTTCCAGCCCGCGATAAATCAGCTGCTGCTGGATAATGGTCACCAGGTTACTGACGATGTAGTACAGCACCAGACCAGACGGGAACCACAGGAAGAACACGGTGAAGATGACCGGCATAAAGGTCATGATCTTCTGCTGCATTGGGTCAGTCACGGTGGTTGGCGACATCTTCTGGATGAAGAACATCGTCATGCCCATCAGGATTGGCAGAATGTAGTATGGGTCCTGCGCAGACAGGTCATGGATCCACAGGGCGAACGGCGCGTGGCGCAGCTCGATAGAACCCATCAGCATATAGTAAAGCGCAAGGAAGATTGGCATCTGGATAACCAGCGGCAGACAGCCACCCAGCGGGTTAACCTTCTCTGCTTTATACAGCGCCATCATCTCCTGGCTCATACGCTGCTTGTCTTCACCTAAACGCTCACGCATCGCCTGAATTTTCGGCTGCAGCATACGCATTTTCGCCATGGAGGTGTACTGCGCTTTGGTCAGCGGGTACATGATGCCACGAACGATAAAGGTGATAACGATAATGGAGAAGCCCCAGTTACCGATAAAGCTGTGCAGGAACTTCAGCAGCTTAAACAGCGGCTGAGAGATAAACCACAGCCAGCCGTAGTCCACGGTCAGGTCAAGGTGAGGCGCGATGGCCGCCATTTTGTCCTGAATTTCCGGGCCAACCCACAGCGTGGCGGACAGGTTCTGCTGCGCGCCAGGCGCAACGGAAACCGGCGTAGATTTATAGCCTACTGCGGCAATACCGTTACCCAGGTTGCTGGTGTAAAGCGTATTGGCGCCGTTGGTGCGCGGCACCCAGGCCGTAGCGAAATACTGCTGAAGCATCGCTACCCAACCGTTGTTGGTGTTGACGTTCAGGTTTTCGTTATCGCTGATTTTGTCGAACTTATACTTTTCGTAGTTGGTCTCACTGCTGGAGTAAGCCGCGCCACGGAAGGTATGCAACGCAAAGTTGTTGCTGCCGGTATCGCGATGTTTTGGCAGGTCGATGGTCTGCTTCAGCTGACCAAACATGGCCACTTCCAGCGGCTGCTGGGTGGTGTTGTTAACCTGATAATCGACGTTGACGGCAAACTCACCGCGCTTCAGCACGAAAGTTTTGGTATAGGTCGCGCCGTTTTCCGCCGTAAAGGTCATCGGAATCCGCAGCTCGCTGGCGCCATCAGCCAGTACAAAGTTGTCCTGGGTAGTGGTATAGAGAGGACGAGCGCCGTTGGCCGGGTTATCCGGGCCGTTGCGTCCGGTCAGACCGCTCTGCGCCTGATAAAGAAAGCCTGGCGAGGTTTCCAACAGCTGGAAAGGCTGTGAAGAGCCCAGCTTGTCCGGGTAAGTCAGCAGCTGCGCCTGCTCAATATCGCCACCGCGAGTATTGATCTGTAAAGACAGGACGTCAGTCTTAACGGTGATCGTTTTGCCCTGGCCGCTGGCGGGTACACCCTGGTTTGCGGCATCACCGGCTGCTGTCGTGTTTTGTGTGGTCTGGGTTTGCGCAGGCTGCGGAGCATGGTCCGTTTGCCAGGTTTGCCAGATCATAAAAGACACGAACAGAAAAGCGATGAGAAAAAGATTGCGTTGCGAATCCATCGTTAATGTTCTCAGTTATCGTCGGTTTTTGGCGGCACCGGATCGTCGCCACCCGGGTTCAAAGGGTGGCATTTTAATACGCGTTTCATCGTCAACCAACTGCCTTTTACCATGCCAAACCTGCGCAATGCCTCAATACCGTATTGCGAGCAGGTTGGATGGAAACGACAGTGGGGTCCTAAAAGCGGACTGATTACGCGTTGATAGACGCGAATCAGCGCAATCAGGAGCCGCGAGCCAGGCGACAGTGACGACGCCACATCTTCTCCAACGCTTCCATTAGCGCACTGTTATCCAGATCGGCCACGCCTTTTTTCGCCACCACTACAAAATCCATAGCGGGCAGGTCGTGCTGACGCAGACGAAAGCTTTCGCGGGTCAATCTCTTGATCCGGTTGCGTTCATGCGCGCGCTTAACATGTTTTTTGGCGACGGTAAGACCGATGCGGGGATGCCCCAGCGAGTTAAGGCGGCCGAGGATGGTGATTTGCGGCGTACCGGCTCTTTGTGGCTGCTGGAAGACGAAAGTGAAATGAGTGGGAGTTAACAAACGTAACTCCCTGGGAAATGCGAGCTTAACCACTCAGCGGTTAGCTTTTATTACTTAGAAACGGTCAGACGTGAACGGCCTTTAGCACGACGACGTGCCAGAACCTGACGACCATTTTTTGTTGCCATACGAGCACGGAAACCGTGTGAACGGTTGCGCTTCAGTACGGACGGTTGAAAAGTGCGTTTCATGGCGATTTCTACCTAAACTTGGAAAATTTCACTTGTTGACGCGCTTGAAAGGTCCGAAAACCGACCGACGCCTCAGTGTATCTTTAATAAAGAGGCGGGATTGTAATAATTGTACAGTCCGGAGTCAATTTACTTCGCTTATAAAGGCGCGTCTGGTTATCCCGTTCGACCGCAAAACCAGCCGGTACGGGCCAGAGCGCAACACGCCGGGGCGAGAATTATACGGGGTCTGGGATAAAGCGCAAGGATCGTTCAGGATCTTCAGCCGATCTTATTGCAGGCCGACGGGTAAAATAACGTGACGGCACCGTAAAAATTCATCTAATGCGGAGGATCCTGAATGTCTTTTAGGCATGAACGAGTAAACTTGTGCCTGCTGGTTTTCTCCTGTGGATAAATTGGAAGAAAACTGTGTAGAAAGTGAAGATCTCTGCGGCGCTTTGCGCTATGATCCGCCCTTCCGTTAGCGATCCTCCGGGTCGATCAGTAGCGGAGAAACCGTGGACAGCGGTTCGTATGTGCGTCATCTGCATGCGTCAACAATGATGAATTTATCGCTTCAGCGCCTTTTTTTCTTATCGAATTTTTTCGAGTGGAGTCCGCCGTGTCACTTACGCTCTGGCAACAGTGTCTTGCCCGTTTGCAGGATGAACTACCTGCCACCGAATTCAGCATGTGGATACGTCCTCTACAGGCTGAATTGAACGACAATACGCTGGCCTTGTATGCACCAAACCGCTTTGTGCTCGATTGGGTCCGTGATAAGTACATCAATAATATCAATGGATTGCTCAACGACTTCTGCGGCGCGGACGCCCCTTTGCTGCGCTTTGAAGTGGGCAGCAAACCGGTCACGCAACAGGTAAGCCAGCCGGTGATGAGCCACGCCAGCACGCCAGCGCCGACGGGACACCGCCCTGCGCCGGTGCGTCCAAGCTGGGACAGCATGCCGGCACCGGCAGAGCTTTCCTATCGCTCTAACGTGAACACCAAGCACAACTTCGATAACTTCGTTGAGGGTAAATCGAACCAGCTGGCTCGCGCGGCCGCGCGTCAGGTGGCCGATAATCCGGGCGGTGCCTATAACCCTCTGTTCCTGTATGGCGGTACGGGCCTGGGGAAAACCCACCTGCTGCACGCTGTTGGCAACGGAATTATGGCGCGCAAGCCCAATGCTAAAGTGGTGTATATGCACTCGGAGCGTTTTGTGCAGGACATGGTTAAGGCGCTGCAAAATAATGCGATAGAAGAATTTAAGCGCTACTACCGTTCCGTAGACGCGCTGCTGATCGATGATATTCAGTTTTTTGCCAACAAGGAGCGCTCGCAGGAGGAGTTTTTTCACACCTTCAACGCGCTGCTGGAAGGCAATCAGCAGATCATTCTGACCTCGGATCGCTATCCAAAAGAGATTAACGGCGTTGAAGATCGCCTTAAATCCCGCTTCGGCTGGGGGCTGACGGTCGCCATTGAGCCGCCGGAGCTGGAAACGCGCGTGGCCATCCTGATGAAAAAAGCGGATGAAAACGATATTCGCCTGCCTGGCGAAGTGGCCTTCTTTATTGCCAAGCGTCTGCGCTCGAACGTGCGCGAGCTGGAAGGGGCGCTGAACCGCGTTATCGCCAACGCCAATTTTACCGGCCGCGCGATCACTATCGATTTTGTGCGTGAAGCGCTGCGCGATCTGCTGGCGCTCCAGGAAAAGCTGGTCACCATCGACAATATTCAGAAGACGGTGGCCGAGTATTACAAAATTAAAGTGGCGGACTTGCTGTCCAAGCGCCGCTCTCGCTCCGTGGCCCGTCCTCGCCAGATGGCGATGGCGATGGCGAAAGAGCTGACCAACCACAGTTTGCCGGAAATCGGTGATGCTTTCGGGGGTCGTGACCACACTACGGTGCTGCATGCCTGTCGTAAAATCGAACAGCTGCGTGAAGAGAGTCACGATATTAAAGAAGATTTCTCAAATCTAATCAGAACATTATCTTCCTGACGCTATGAAATTTATTGTAGAACGTGAGCATTTACTCAAGCCCTTACAACAGGTCAGCAGCCCGCTGGGCGGCCGTCCGACTCTGCCTATCCTTGGCAACCTTCTTTTACAGGTTAACGACGGCAGCCTGCTGCTGACCGGTACGGACCTGGAAATGGAGATGGTGGCCCGCGTCGCGCTGACGCAGGATCACGAACCGGGTGCGACAACCGTCCCCGCTCGCAAATTTTTTGATATCTGCCGTGGCCTGCCCGAAGGCGCGGAGATTACCGTCATCCTGGAAGGCGAAAGAATGCTGGTGCGCTCCGGCCGCAGCCGTTTCTCGCTTTCCACGCTGCCCGCCAGCGACTTCCCGAACCTGGACGACTGGCAAAGCGAAGTCGAATTTACGCTGCCGCAGGCAACGATGAAGCGCCTTATTGAGGCGACCCAGTTTTCAATGGCGCATCAGGACGTACGTTACTATCTGAACGGTATGCTGTTTGAGACCGAAGGCGAAGAGTTACGTACCGTTGCCACCGACGGGCACCGTCTGGCGGTTTGCTCTATGCCGGTGGGCCAGGCGCTGCCAAACCACTCGGTGATCGTGCCGCGTAAAGGCGTTATCGAACTGGTGCGTCTGCTGGACGGCGGCGATACCCCGCTGCAGGTGCAGATTGGCAGTAATAACATTCGCGCGCACGTGGGCGACTTTATCTTTACCTCCAAGCTGGTGGACGGTCGCTTCCCCGACTATCGTCGCGTACTGCCCAAAAATCCGGACAAAACGCTGGATGCCGGCTGCGATCTGCTGAAGCAGGCGTTTGCCCGCGCCGCCATTTTGTCGAACGAGAAGTTTCGTGGCGTTCGCCTCTATATCAGCGAAAATCAGCTGAAGATCACCGCTAACAACCCGGAACAGGAAGAGGCGGAAGAGATTCTGGATGTCTCCTACGGCGGCACCGATCTGGAAATCGGCTTTAACGTCAGCTACGTGCTGGACGTGCTTAACGCGCTGAAGTGCGAAAACGTGCGTTTGCTGCTCACCGACTCCGTTTCCAGCGTGCAGATTGAAGACGCGGCCAGCCAGAGTGCGGCCTATGTCGTGATGCCAATGCGCCTGTAGTGTGATCTTTATCGGGCTACTTACTTGCCAGTTTGCGTTCGGGCAGAACTCGCCATTCTCACGTGCTTAAGTTCGCTGCGGTGGCTGCGTGCTGACCCTACACAAACTGGCTGTGCCGTTGACGCCCTGGCCTGTTTTATCAACGGCTACCGTTTTATTTGATTTACTGTCTGCGGAATGACTCCACCTATGGCTTTAACCCGCCTGCTTATCAAAGATTTTCGCAACATCGAAAACGCCGATCTGGCTCTGGCGCCAGGCTTCAACTTTCTGGTAGGCGCTAACGGCAGCGGTAAAACCAGCGTGCTGGAAGCCATCTACACGCTGGGCCACGGCCGGGCCTTCCGCAGTTTGCAGGCTGGCCGCGTCATTCGTCACGAGCAGGACGCTTTTGTGCTGCACGGCCGCATTGAAGGTGCCGAGCGCGAAACGACCGTTGGCCTGACTAAAAACCGCGCGGGCGACAGCAAGGTACGCATTGACGGCAGCGACGGCCATAAGGTGGCGGAGCTTGCGCAGCTGTTGCCGATGCAGCTGATTACGCCGGAAGGGTTTACCCTGCTTAACGGCGGCCCGAAATACCGTCGCGCCTACGTTGACTGGGGCTGTTTTCATAACGAACCGGGCTTCTTTACGGCATGGAGCAATCTGCGCAGGCTGCTGAAGCAGCGCAACGCGGCGTTACGCCAGGTAACGCGCTATCAGCAAATCCGCGCCTGGGATCAGGAGCTGGCCCCGCTGGCGGAGCAGATAAGCGCATGGCGTGCGGCCTACAGCGAAGCTATTGCCGAAGATATCAACACAACCTGCGCGCAGTTTCTGCCGGAGTTTGCGCTGAACTTCTCTTTCCAGCGCGGCTGGGATAAAGAGACCGACTACGCTGAGCTGCTGGAGCGCCAGTTTGAGCGCGATCGCGCGTTAACCTATACCGCTAGCGGCCCGCATAAGGCGGATTTTCGCATTCGCGCTGACGGCACGCCGGTAGAAGATTTATTGTCACGCGGCCAGTTAAAGCTGCTGATGTGCGCCCTGAGACTGGCGCAGGGTGAGTTTCTTACCCGACAGAACGGGCGACGCTGCCTGTATCTGATAGATGACTTTGCCTCCGAGCTGGATGACACGCGACGCCACCTGCTGGCCTCGCGGCTGAAAGCGACGCAAGCCCAGGTTTTTGTCAGCGCTATCAGTGCCGATCATGTATTCGATATGGCTGACGAAAAGGGCAAGATGTTCCACGTGGAACAGGGTAAAATAGCAGTTCAACCTGAAGATTAAACGAGCGAGAAACGTTGATGTCGAATTCTTATGACTCCTCAAGTATCAAAGTTCTGAAAGGGCTGGATGCGGTACGCAAGCGCCCGGGTATGTATATCGGCGATACGGATGACGGCACCGGTCTACACCATATGGTATTCGAGGTTGTGGACAACGCCATTGACGAAGCCCTCGCCGGCCACTGTAAAGATATTCTTGTCACCATCCACGCGGATAACTCCGTTTCCGTACAGGATGATGGCCGCGGCATTCCTACCGGTATCCACGAAGAAGAAGGCGTTTCCGCGGCAGAAGTGATCATGACCGTGCTGCACGCAGGCGGTAAGTTCGATGACAACTCTTATAAAGTGTCCGGCGGTCTGCATGGCGTGGGCGTTTCCGTCGTTAACGCCCTGTCGGAAAAGCTGGAGCTGACCATTCGTCGCGAAGGCAAAGTTCACCAGCAGATCTACGTGCACGGCGTGCCTCAGGCACCGCTGCACGTCACGGGTGAAACGGATCTGACCGGTACCCGCGTGCGTTTCTGGCCAAGCCACGAAACCTTTACCAACGTGACCGACTTTGAATATGAGATCCTGGCGAAGCGCCTGCGTGAACTCTCCTTCCTGAACTCCGGCGTTTCTATCAAGCTGGAAGACAAGCGCGACGACAAGAAAGATCACTACCACTACGAAGGCGGCATTAAAGCGTTCGTTGAGTACCTGAACAAAAACAAAACGCCTATTCATCCAAACGTGTTCTATTTCTCGACCGAGAAAGACGGCATCGGCGTGGAAGTGGCGCTGCAGTGGAACGATGGTTTCCAGGAAAACATCTACTGCTTCACCAACAACATCCCGCAGCGCGACGGCGGTACGCACCTGGCCGGCTTCCGTGCCGCTATGACGCGTACCCTGAACGCCTATATGGATAAAGAAGGCTACAGCAAGAAAGCCAAAGTCAGCGCCACCGGTGACGATGCGCGTGAAGGCCTGATTGCAGTGGTTTCGGTAAAAGTGCCGGATCCAAAATTCTCTTCGCAGACCAAAGACAAGCTGGTTTCTTCCGAAGTGAAATCTGCGGTAGAGCAGCAGATGAACGAACTGCTGGCAGAGTATCTGCTGGAAAATCCGGGCGACGCTAAAATCGTGGTCGGTAAAATTATCGATGCGGCCCGCGCTCGTGAAGCGGCTCGTCGCGCACGTGAAATGACCCGTCGTAAAGGCGCGCTGGATTTGGCTGGCCTGCCGGGCAAACTGGCGGACTGTCAGGAGCGCGATCCGGCGCTGTCTGAAATCTACCTGGTGGAAGGGGATTCTGCAGGCGGTTCCGCCAAGCAGGGCCGCAACCGTAAAAACCAGGCGATTCTGCCGCTGAAAGGAAAAATCCTGAACGTGGAGAAAGCGCGCTTCGACAAGATGCTTGCTTCGCAGGAAGTCGCCACGCTGATTACCGCGCTGGGCTGCGGTATTGGCCGTGATGAATACAACCCGGACAAGCTGCGCTATCACAGCATTATCATCATGACCGATGCTGACGTAGATGGTTCGCACATCCGTACGCTGCTGCTGACGTTCTTCTATCGTCAGATGCCGGAAATCATCGAGCGCGGTCACGTTTATATTGCCCAGCCGCCGCTGTATAAAGTGAAAAAAGGCAAGCAGGAGCAGTACATCAAAGACGATGAGGCGATGGATCAGTATCAGATCGCCATTGCGCTGGATGGCGCGACGCTGCACACCAACGCGCACGCGCCTGCACTGGGCGGCGAGCAGCTGGAAAGCCTGGTAGCCGAGTTCAACAGCGCGCGTAAGATGATCAAGCGTATGGAACGCCGTTATCCGCTGGCGCTGTTAAATTCGCTGATTTACCACCCGACGCTGAGCGATATCTCTGCGGAGGCGCCGGTACGTCAGTGGATTGAGGAGCTGGTGGTTCGCCTGAACGAAAATGAGCAGCACGGCAGCACCTATGCTGGCGTAGTACGCGAAAACCGCGAGCTGCACATCTTTGAACCGGTAGTGCGGATCCGTACGCACGGCGTAGACACCGATTATCCCCTGGATAGCGAATTTGTCTTCGGCGGCGAATATCGCAAAATC
Source organism: Erwinia sp. BNK-24-b (assembly GCF_047456155.1). Classification (NCBI taxonomy): domain Bacteria; kingdom Pseudomonadati; phylum Pseudomonadota; class Gammaproteobacteria; order Enterobacterales; family Erwiniaceae; genus Erwinia; species Erwinia sp. BNK-24-b. Next base: position 4,599,845 of record NZ_CP179901.1, on the reverse strand, counting down.
TGTGCGCTGGGCGAGAAGCTGCGCGGGCTGATCGAAGAAGACGCCTTTATCGAACGCGGTGAACGCCGTCAGCCGATCGCTAACTTTGAGCAGGCGATGGACTGGCTGGTGAAAGAGTCGCGCCGTGGTCTTTCCGTACAGCGTTACAAAGGCCTGGGCGAGATGAACCCGGAACAGCTGTGGGAAACCACAATGGATCCGGACAGCCGCCGCATGCTGCGCGTTACGGTGAAGGATGCGATTGCGGCCGATCAGCTGTTTACCACGCTGATGGGTGATGCGGTTGAGCCTCGTCGCGCGTTTATCGAAGAGAATGCGCTGAAAGCGGCGAATATCGACATTTAACGCGCCAGGCGCACTGGCAGAAAAACAAAAGGCAGATCGTCAGATCTGCCTTTTTATACCTGTTCTGAAACGCTTCATTTTTTGGCGGATCTCTAAGGCGGCGGCGCCGTTTGTACTGCCTCAAACCGCAGTTGCCCGCGCATTTCCATCCGGTCACGCATCCGACCCTCGTTATTCGACGCCGGAAAATCAAGCTGCATCTGTAACGTAAGCTGCTGGCTGCTGCTGTCGTCACCTGTAGCTTTTCGCACTGTCAGCTGATTGCCCGCCGATAGCCGTTCCGCCTGGCCTGGTCTGAACTGCCGCTCACCCCGCTCCGCTGATATTACCGTTAGCGCCGTATCTGCTCCGTTATACTGTGCCGACAGCAGTTTCAGCGCAATCCGCCCCCTTTCGCCGAAGCGAAAGTATTTACCACTTTCATCCGGTGTACCATCAACCAACAGGCTCACCGCGCCTTCGCCACTACAGGTCGCCGTTACCGTCAGCATCTGCTGCGCAAACTGCGCCTTGCCGTCTACCGCAGGGGGTTGGCTGCCCAGCTGTATCTCCGGGCGTGACACCAGCACCTGACACTCCTGCGCCATGGCCTGCGTGGCTGTCAGCCACAGCAATGCAGGTAGGGCGATTCCATATGCTGTCCTGCTAATTTTCTTTCTCATCTTCTTTCTCGATTTAGCTGCACGTCGCGCTGATGTTTTCATAAGCCACACCCTTCTGCGCCTTCTCCGCTACGGTATACTCCAGCCGGCAGCTCTTCTCTTGCCAGCGCGCCCTCAGCGGACGCTTGTCATTCAGATCGGTGACAAATACCGTCCCTGCATCTATTGCCGTGGTGACATAGCTGCCGTCCTCGGTGGTGATGGTGCTTCCCTTCGGCAGCGGCGTGCCGTCTGCCAGTTTCACCGTCAACAGCCCGTTACGCGTCTGCTGCAGGATAAAGTGCGTATCCGTCACTGCGCCATGTCCGGCAATCACCTGCTGCAGGCCGTTACTGACGTCAGTATTTTCCGGTAGCCTTTCGGTATTCAGCTCAATTCGCCCGGGAGCATAAGCCGGCAGGCCCGGTACCACTGCCTTACCCCTCCAGTCGGTCCAGACTTTCCCCTGCGGAGTGTTAAATTCCACCCCGCTGATGGCCGGTTTCACCGCCACCACGCCGAAGGTGTCACTAACCTTGTATGGCGAAAACATCACGCCTTCCTTATGGGCCACGATGCTGCCTGACAGGGTGCCGGAATAATTGCGCACGTCATTTCCCGCCACGTAGCCATACAGCCCTGCTGTCGTGTAGTGCATGTTGCCGTTCACATTACCCGACAGGATGCTGTACTGCTGCTCTTGCAGGCTGCGCTCAACGGATAGCGACCAGCTGCTGTTCTCCGTCAGATCGCCGCCGGACTGCAGACCGGCCACCGCCGAACCCTGCGTATTACGGTAATAGCTGCGGAGTTGATAAGCACCCAGTGGAAAACTGAGATTGATATACAGACTGTCACGATCGCTGTTGCTGCACCGGTAAACGGTACTGCAGCTGCGCACACTGCGGCTCTGGTGATGCCAGTTGACCGAGGTATTTACCACACCGATTTTCCGGTTCCAGGCCGCCATCAGATAACGGGTGTCCGCGCCGTTATCGCCCTGGCGAGTCTGGCTGGCGGAAAGTGAGACGCTGCCGACCAGCGCATGGTTCCAGCCGATCGACAGACCGGTGCTGGTGCGGCTGTATAGACTGTCTGTGGTGGTGTAAGCATCTACCAGTTCTCGGTAGCCGGGGGAATACAGAGTGACGTTACCGCCAAAACTGAAATTCAGCGGGGCACTCAGATTGGCCTGTATGGAGCCTTTGGTGCCTTTCTGGTCATGATTACGGTCCTGACTCAGCGCCCCGGACATCCTCAGTACCAGTTCAGGCCGAAGACTGACGGTCATCCCCGTACCACCATTCATATAATCCGGAGCCGCTATCGCGCCGGCTTCCAGAAGAACTTTGTTCGACAGTCCCCAGCCGTCTGACAGACTCGCTACCCACGGCCGTTCATAGTCCGCCTCGGTGCTGTTGGTACGTAGAAGCCCTAGCGCCAGCGACCAGTTCTCCGGTGCCTGGGGCACCAGGCGCCGGGCCGCCGCTGCCGCCACGGTAAAATTTTCCTGTCCGCCGTCCGGGCCGGTCACCGTTAGCTGCAGGTCACTAGTGTTGTTCAGCAACGGAATGTCCGTCAGCGTAAAGGGGCCAGCGGGGACCAGAGTGGAATAAATCTGAATACTGTTCTGCCGCACTTCTACGCGCGACTGGTCTGCCCGGGCAATACCGCTGACCTGCGCGCCGCTTCCCTGACGATTCAGGGCGGCCTGAGGGACAAGCTGTATGCCATCAAGCGGTGCGCCAGATAGCAGCGGGTTTGAGAAATTTATCTGTCCCGCCTGAAGCAGCTGTTTTCTACCCACCAGAGTTCTTTGCGCATAGATATAGGGAGTATCAATATTCGTTCTACCGGTGCTACCCTGACTCAGGTTATGCGCACTACGGACCATCCAGTCACCGGCATTAAAACCGCTTTCCAGATTCAGATAGCTGAAGTCAGAACGGTCACCGTATGACTCAAAATGTGAGCGGTAAGCCGAATAGTTCAGGAGTGCGGCGCTTCCTCCTTGTCGAAAGTGCGGCAGGTCATTTTCTCGGATGATGGATTCAGGTGGTACCACCACGCTCACTTCCTGGGAAGCCGGCAGCAGGGAGACGTTGGCGGAAGGCCAAACCTGCGATAGCGCCGGGCAGCCGCCGTCTTCCGTTTCTTTCTGCGGCAGCGGAGACGGCAGGTGAATACCGGCGGAGCTGAAGAAGGCTTCATCCGCGCACAGCTTACCATCGGGTCCAAAAGTCAGCTTCTGTACCCCCAGTGAACGCCCGTTAACCTGCAACTCTGCTTCCGTGGTACCGGGAGAGAAACGTCCACCCCGTGCAAAATAGGCTGCTGCGCCCGGGTCAATCCCTAGCGCTTTCAACCGACCTTCACTGAAGTGGGTAATATTGTCTGCCGTTACAGCAGCCTGTGCGGAATGAAACGAACCACAGCAGGCCAGTAAGATAACGATTCCTGGAAAGAGAGGGGGACATGGTTTCATGATGAATGTTATCTCTTTGACAGGCTGGCTTTTTGCAGACCCGCATCAAATCCATAGCGGGTGACCGGCGAAAATTCAACCTGCCGCCGCTCGCTGAGACTGGTCCCGGCAGGGACGATGGCGGTTAGCGTCTCACCCGGCAGAATGTAGCTTTTGCTGAGGGACAGCGCGGTTCCGACAGGCAGCAGCCTCAGCTGCGGTCTCAGGCGCACCACGTGCTTACCGGTATTGGTCACTTTCAGCGTTTCACCATTCACGGACCAGTTCAGATCGGTCCACATTTTCCGTTGTGCGGTCAGCTTCTTCGGTACGATAATCACCGGTAAATCGTGGCGCACGGTGACAGATATTTGGCTGCCACTGGCGGTCTGTTCCGCCACGCCTTCAAAATGGACGCGTTTGATATGTTCATGCTGTAGTGGGTCGTCGTTACTAAGCACGAAACGCACGCGCTGTGATTGTCCCGGCTCCAGGCGTGCTACCGGCTGGGTAACAATCAGTTTTGGGGTTGGGTCATCGGGGAGGTCGACCACTTTTGTATACAGCAACACCGGTACGTTTTCGGTGTTTTTCACATTAATGCTCCCACCTTTCTGTATTTCATCAATTACCAACACGGTGGTTTCCGGTAGGACTCCCGAGGCGGGGGACGGAAGCGGGAAAAATGCCATGACGGAAAAGATAAGAAAGCAGGGTAACGTACTTATTAAAGCGCTCAGGTCTGACCGTATGCCTTTAATAAAATCCTGAGCCGCAACAGTAACGGAGTTTGATTCAGGTATTTTTTTATAATAAGAAAAATAATTTTTGTTTTTCATTATATAAACCTTGCAAAAACACTCAACACATAATATGCGGGAATAACGGGCTACACTAAAAGTTATTTACTGTCAGCCAGGCAGGAGTACATCCGACAGAATATTGCCGGATGTAGGAGTTAAATTACAGGTACTGCAGGGTCAGGGTGGTATTAGTTTCAAAAGACAATTTATCTGTCAGTGTGTCTGCCAGAGACTTATTAACAAAGGCAGAAATATTAAAAGTACCCTTCACATTAGAGAACGTGGATGCTGTTCCGTTTGAATGCATATCAGAGGCGACAGTACCCCATGTAGTCAGGGAAGAACCATCGAGCTGTAGATTTTGGTAAGAGGTATTAGTTATTGTACTGAGCCAGGTCACACCATTATTTTGTGATGCCAAAACAACTCTTGATTCACCATCCGCATCAGCATGAGTACCTGTGTTGATCATATAATATCCTATGCTGGTATTATTGTCCTGACCCAGTGAACCCTGTAGCGCATTGTTTGTTAGCTCATCAGCCTTAGCTGAAAAGGCTACGGAGGTCTTCCCATTGCATGCGATGTTATAGTTAACGGTTTTCGATCCCAGAGCGCCATTAGTCGGTATATCAGCAACAACGATCGACCCAAAATCAGCAATACCGCTAATATTAATATTACATGCTGTTGGAACCAAAGTGCCCTTTACGTTGACCTGGGCACTTTCAGCCGCCAGTGCTGGCAGCGATAAAAATGATACAGCTGAAGTCACAGCCAGCATGGCAATTTTTGATTTAAACATATAACTCTCCTTAGTTGATGAAGTAACGAACCACAAAAAGCAATAAAAATACCCCGGCGTAAATATATATTTATTTCCCGAGCTACAGTCCGAACCAGACCCTGAAGGTATATTTAAGTTTATATTAATGATCTATCCGTTCTGATGAGTAATCACTGGCGTTATCATATTTATTCAGATATTGGTCGCCCCTCTCCCCCCACTTATAAAATCACGTTATATTTTTTTATTTTAAATATTCCCGGCTGACTTAAATAAATCTGTATCAGGCTAAATAATTTTACCGGGTATGGCGAATATTACCCATGAGTAAGTGTTATCGTCAATAGCGATCAATATCGTCATATTGATAGCTATATTCAATCAATGGTCGAGCGTTTGATCGTTATTAACTATGTGTATATTCGATTCAGGCTCTGTATGTTTCTAATAATTCTAATTTATTTAAGATTGTAATCTTATGTATTGTATGTAAATGCACCTGAAAAGCAGAAACTACAGGTCCTAAAGTGCGGGGTAAAAATATTTTTTGTTGAGGGAATATTTAGATGCCAAAGCAAATTCATGTTTTTTTTTACTATTTATAATAAGGAGCTGCTACATAATAAAAAAGTAAATCAATACAATATGGCATCTTTATTGTAACAATGGTTTTGTCTCATCAGGGGAATAAGCTGTAATTTTTGGACCGCCAGTTTTCAGACATTCGGTAGGAAAATGATTCGGTTACGCTTCTCTTTGCGGGGCGAGAAGAAAATACGTTATTTTGCAGAACGTCATCGCCGAAGGTCATTTTTTATTTAAATATAGAGAGGTGCCGATTGCGTTTCACGGGCATTAATGCGGCTGCGTTCTGATCTCCAGCCTGCCGCAGGCGAAGGCCGAGTAGCTCCTGCAGCGCATCATCGAAGTCGCCTTCACAGAAGGCGGCCTCTGCAGCTATTCAATGGCCTGACGCGACCTGATGTTTGAATATGAGTTTGTCAACCACCCCAAGCCGCCTTCGCTGAAGGCAGCTTTTTACTTCCCGCTCAACGGCGCAGAGGATCTGCCAGCGTGTACTGATAAAACTCGCTGTTATTTTTCATGCCCAGCTTGCGCATGATAGCGCGCTTATGGGTACTGATGGTTTTGACGCTGAGCCTGGTCAGATGGGAGATGTCCGTTAGCGACAGGCCCTGGCGAATATACCTCACCACCATCGCCTGCTGTTTACTTAATTCAATCTGGGGCGGGTAATTGCCTGCCGTGGGCGGTAAAGACGCTGACGATGAAAAGATCACGGAGTCGGGATGACCAAAGAGCATGGAAAGCTGCGTCGCCGCCTCTTTTTTATTCAGTCGGATAGAGTGTTTTGCACAACGGATATTTTCACACTCCCTGTGCTGTGCGGCTAAAACAAGGGTGACAAAACGCCCTGAAAAACGCGTCTTCTTTAGGGCACGATGTTTACCCGCTTCTGCTTCAATGACGTCATTAATGATGATATCCGGTAATAACAGCGACTGATTAGCGTCGTCAGAGATAAGAAAGACCGGATGGGTTTTATAATCAGGTCGCCATGCCCGTGTAACCACGGTAATCACGCCCGAGATAAAGAAAATGTCCTTGCTGACAATCAAAATATTCACACTATTTCCTCCATGAAACGTCGTGAGGCAAGTGTGACATGTTTATTTTTAAACCACAGCCATTACGCGCCTTTTTGCACTTAACATCTCCTTTTTAACGCTTATCAGGCCAGCAAGCTTTTACCTGAACTTCTGAACGACGGCCTGAACCGGAAGCCCCGATACACATTCTGCAATTCAACTGGTCACTATTAGCTGAATCGCGCTAGCATAAAAAGAAACCACGATGCTTAAGAGGACGAGATGGCGATAAAACTGATTGCGATTGATATGGACGGCACTCTGCTTAACCCTCAGCATGAGGTTACCCCCGACGTGAAGCGGGCGATTCAGGCGGCGCGGGACAAAGGCGTAGCGATTGTGTTGGCGACCGGACGGCCTTTTATAGGCATACAGCGTTACCTGGAGGAGCTGGACCTGCAACAGGAAGGCCAGTACTGCATCACCAATAATGGCGCGCTGGTACAGCAAGCCGCCACCGGCGATTGCGTTGCAGAATCGACGCTTAACTATGACGATTATCTGTATGTCGAAAAGCTGGCGCGCGAGCTGGGCGTGCATTTCCAGGCGCTGACCAAATCTCTGCTGTTTACGCCAAATAAGGACATCAGCGAATACACGGTCCATGAAGCTTCGCTGACCGGTATGCCGCTACGCTATCGCGCGGTAGAGGAAATGGATAAGAGCGCGACCTTCCCTAAAGTGATGATGATTGACCCACCGGAAAAGCTGGATGAGGCTATCACCCGCATTCCGCAGGAGGCTCACGATCGCTACACCATTATGAAAAGTTCGCCTTACTTCCTTGAAATACTTAGCAAAGACGTTAACAAAGGCGCAGGCGTAAAAGCATTAGCGGAGCGGCTGGGCCTGTCCCGGGATGAAGTGATGGCGATTGGCGATCAGGAAAACGATCTGGCCATGCTGGAATTTGCCGGTACGGGCGTAGCGATGGGTAACGGCATTGATGCGGTAAAAGCTGCCGCGCAGTTTGTTACCAAAACCAATACGGAAGACGGCGTGGCGCATGCCATTGAGAAGTTTGCGCTGTAAAGGTCAAAATTAAGTACCCGGTACCGAAAAAAGACGCAATGCATTACCCTTAGCAGCAGACACCGCTAAGGGTAAGCAAAATGACGGAAAAACAGCTCACGTTTGCAAAGCGTAACCACCAGCTCACCAATATCAATATCTGGACGGCCGACAGCCACTGGCTGGTCTATGACGTGCGGCCCGACGCCGCCACCTTCAGCAGCCTGACCATCGAGCGAGTTAACCTCAGCGGCCAGACTGAAATCCTCTATCAGGCAAAAGATGGCGCGCACGTCGGCGTAGTGACGGTCAGTCCGGATCTGCCGCCGCGCTACGTTTGCATTCACGGCCCCGAGCATCCGGATAACCACTGGCGATACGATTTTCACCACCGGCGCGGCGTCATTATTCAAAATGGCCTGGTGGAGAACATGGATGCCTGCGACATCACGCCGCCTTTCACGCCGGGTGCGCTGCGGGGAGGCTCGCATGTACATGTCTTCAGCCCTGACGGCAGCCGCTTAAGCTTTACCTATAACGATCACGTTATACACGAGCTGGATAGCAAAGAAGATTTGCGCAACGTTGGCGTTGCCGTGCCTTTGCATCCCGTCTGCCCGCCGCTACATCATCCTCGCGAATACGCCGGCAGCCATTTTTGCGTACTGGTGAGCCAGACAACCTCGACGCCAGTACCCGGCAGCGACGAGATTAATCGCGCTTACGAAGAGGGCTGGGTGGGTACGGATGGCTACCTGAAGAGCGATGGGCATCGGCAACGCTGGGCGCTGGCGTTTATTGGCGATACGCTAAGCGAAAAAGGCGAAAAGGTGCCGGAGGTGTTTATCGTCGATCTGCCGGAAAAAATGGCCGACTATGCGCTGGAAGGCGATAAACCGCTGGCGGGCACGGCCAGTTCATTACCGGCACCGCCGCAACATGTGGCGCAGCGACGTCTGACTTTTACGCACGACCAGGCTTTCCCGGGGCTGGCGACAACGCCTCGCCACTGGCTGCGCTGTTCGCCCGATGGTCGGGCAATCGCCTTTCTGATGAAGGACGATGGGGGCGTGGTTCAGCTGTGGACGGTTCCACCAGTCGGGGGAAAACCGCGTCAGATAAGCCATGCAGCCAGCGATATCCAGTCCGCCTTCAGCTGGCATCCTGACGGCCAGTCGGTGGCGTTCATTAATGACAACAGCGTGATGCTTTGCGAGACGGGCAGTGGGCAGATGCGCCGCCTGACGGCGCGTACGGACGAAGCGCCCCTTGCGGAGGCCGTGGTCTGTTCACCGGACGGGCTGCACGTGGCTTATTTACGAAACGTTGACGGCTTCCAGCAAATTTTTATTGCGGAGACGAATGCGCTGTACTGATAACCAAAGGCGCGGCGTGCGAAAGGCTTTCGTTGGTATTGTTCTGCTTTTCGCTACGCAAAACGCGTTCACGAGGAGAATCGCCCGCGTTGTCACGTCCCGAACGGTAATAGTCCCAGGGTAACAACAGCGTATCCATTACGGCGGAAAAAGGCAGATCGATAGCGGCCAGCGGGCGCATTACCCAGCCGCTGTTGCTGTCGGCAACGATTTTCGCGCTTGCCCGCGTGCCCGGATAATATCCCTGATCCGGCCCCGAGTGAGACATAAAGCTGGAGCAGCCGCCCGTGCCCGCCAGCGACAGGCATGCCAGCAGCCCGGCAAATTGGTTTTTTTTAACTATCATCATCATCCCTTCAGTGACGGTAATGCCGTTCTGATTATCCGCGCATTAAAAACAGAGCGCTTAGTCATCGCTACATTGTCTCCTGAGTTTATGACATCCCTGGCGAAGTAGTTAAAAAAATTCCTCAACCACCCCTTGAAAGCTCTCTCAACGACACTATTTTATGTTCAGAGTCACGAAACGTACGCCGACAGGGTATGGCTTCTGGCCCGGCAACCTGTCCACTGTGGAAGGTTTTTAATGACAATCTCGCTGATATTCAGGAGCAATGACCATGCGTAACTTCGATCTCGCCCCACTGTACCGTTCATCTATTGGTTTCGATCGTCTGATCAACCTGCTGGAATCCAATCAGGGCCAGAGCAACGGCGGCTACCCTCCTTATAACGTGGAGCTGGTGGCGGAAAACCAGTACCGAATTACTATTGCCGTAGCAGGGTTTGCCCAGAGCGAACTGGAGATCACCGCTCACGACAATTTGCTGACCGTTCGCGGTGCCCATCCTGAAGAGCAGCAGGAAAAAACCTATCTGTATCAGGGTATCGCCGAGCGCAACTTTGAGCGCAAGTTCCAGCTGGCCGAGCACGTCAACGTGCGCGATGCGCGGCTGGAAAACGGCCTGCTCTATATCGATCTGGAACGCATCGTTCCTGAAGCGAACAAGCCACGCCGCATTGAAATCTTGAAATAAGAGTCAGCCGCGTAAAATTAAGGCCGCACATCGTGCGGCCTTTTTTGTTTATAGCTCGCTGTGCGCTCGCTCGATCTCTTCCGCCAGAATGGCGATGCCTTTCTCAATCTTGTCGCTGTCCGGCACGTAGTTCATGCGCATACACTGGTGCGTATGCGGCCATTCATGCTCCAGCCCCGGAAAGAAAAAGTGGCCAGGCACCATCAGCACGCCACGCGCCTTCAGGCGCTGGTACAAAATTTCTGTAGAAATGGGCAGATCTTTAAACCATAACCAAAGAAATATCGCGCCCTCGGGTTTATGGATCAGACAGCGATCTTCCGACAAATAGCGGCGAATAACCGCAATCGTCTGCTTAACGCGCTCCTGATAGAAAGGCTTGATGACCTCTTGCGACAGGCGCAGCAGGTCGCCTCGCTGGATCATCTCGTGGGCAATGGCTGGCCCGATACCGCCGGGCGCAAGGCTGATAATGCCGTTCATGTTACCGATAGCGGAAATCACTTTCTCATCCGCAATAATAATGCCGCAGCGCGAACCCGGCAGGCCCAGCTTGGACAGGCTCATGCACAGAATAATATTGGGATTCCACAGCGGGCGAACGTCGCTAAAGATAATGCCGGGGAAAGGCACGCCATAGGCGTTATCGATCAGCAGCGGAATGTCATGCTGCTGCGCCAGCGCGTCCAGCCTCATTAGCTCTTCATCAGTAATGACGTTGCCGGTTGGGTTGGTCGGCCGCGAAACGCAGATCAGGCCGGTATCCTCTGTCACGTGCAGCTGCTCGAAGTTGACGTGATATTTGAACTGTCCTTCGGGCAGCATCTCGATATCGGGGCGCGCAGAAACAAACAGATCTTCATCCAGACCGGCATCGGCATAGCCGAGATATTCCGGGGCCAGCGGGAACAGCACGCGCTTTTTGCGGCCATCTTCACGGCGTCCGGCATACAGGTTAAACAGATAAAAGAAGGCGCTTTGGCTGCCGTTGGTCAGGGCGATATTCTGCGGGCCAATCTGCCAGCCGTGCTGCTCGCTCAGCAGAGCGGCAAGGGATTCCAGCAGCGTGCTTTTGCCTCTTGGGCCATCATAGTTGCAGAGCGCCTCGGCTAGTTTGCCTTCGTTGTGCATCTCTTGCAGCAGCTGCTGAAAATAGTCGTTCATCGCCGGGATCTGGGCCGGATTACCGCCGCCCAGCATCACCGAACCGGGCTTGCGCAGGCCTTCGCCCATATCTTCCATCAGGCGGGCAATGCCTGTATGGCGCGTAAATTTATTACCGAAAGCGGAAAAGCTCATAGCGTATTAACTGCTTATTATAGGCAAGTGAGGGTTAACCTTAACGCCAGGCCCGGCGCGATGCAACGTTAGCGGGCTGCGGGTAAAAGCCTCCAAAAAAGCGAGCAGGGTAAAAACATGACGGCCTCTTGGTTGAATCGTTTCAACTGGCGAGCGCTTTTTGCGACGCCACGTCACGGTTATTTTGTTGCCGACAGCGCGCGGCGTTAATATTTTGTGACGAATAGCACGACTTATTGATAAAAATCTCTTAAAAATCCGTGAAGTGATGTGAATCACAGTCGCGCTGAGCCGCTCTTTGTAGGCTGACCGCTCTTTAGCTAAATCATTTCAGCAAGGGCGAGCACAGATGAAAACCTTATTAGCAGGCGCGGTAATGGCGATAGTGAGCGGGCAGGCGGCAGCGCAAAGCTTTGTACTGACTGATGCCAACACGGAAAAAGGTAACTGGCAGATAAGCAGCGAGCAGCTGAAAATGGGCGGCGAACCGTTCAGCATTCAGCAGCAGGTGCTGCACGGCGGCAAGCAGGAAGGCTCTAAAGTGCTGACGCTGACCAGTAAAAACGGCCTGACCATTGCGCTCAGCCCAACGCGCGGCATGGATCTGCTGCATGTTAACGGTCACGGCGTGCGTCTTGGCTGGGATTCGCCGGTTGATGAGGTGGTTAACCCGGCCTATATCAATCTGGAAAGCCGCAACGGCCTGGGCTGGCTGGAAGGCTTTAACGAAATGATGGTGCGCTGCGGCTATGAGTGGACGGGCCACCCGGTCACCAAAGAGGGCCGCATTTATACGCTGCACGGCAAAGCGGGCAATACGCCAGCGTCACAGGTAGAAGTTATCGTGGACGATAAGGCGCCGCATGAAATTCGTATTCGCGGCCTGCTGAAAGAGCACACCTTTAAAAAGGCGGCGCTGGAAACCTGGACCGAGCTGCGGTACGTGCCCGGCTCGGACTCTTTTACCCTGCATGATGTGCTGACCAATAAGGCTGACTATCCGCACGACTACGAAATTATCTACCACAGCAACTTCAGCACGCCAATTCTGGAAGAGAATGCCCGTTTCCTGGCCGCGGTAAAATCCGTTTCGCCATTTAACGACTACGCGAAGAAAGGGCTGCAAAACTGGCAAACCTACGGCGCGCCAACCAAAGACTTTGATGAAATGGTCTTTAACCTCCAGCCGATTGCTGACAGCAATGGCAAAACCGTGGCCGCCGTGGTTAACAGTAAGGGTGATAAGGGTGCGTCAATTGAATTTGATACCCGCCAGCTACCGCTGCTGACGATGTGGAAAAACACTGACACCGTGAAACAGGGCTACGTCACCGGTATCGAACCGGGCACCAACTACGCCTATCCGGTGACGATCGAAAAAGAGCAGGGCAGAGTGAAGCAGCTTCAGCCGGGCCAAAGCACGGAGTTTACGCTGACCTATTCTTTGCTTAAGGACGCCAGCGCGGTGCAGAAAGTTGAGCAGCGGATCAAAACGATTCAGGGCGAAACCAAAATCGCCGTGGACGAGAAGCCGATAGCGGTCGAATAAGCTTGTGGGCGCGTCCATGCGCCAGAACGGTCCGCTTATCCGGTTGCCCTCCGCTGGCGGTATGGCTAAAAAAATGCCGGAACGTATGGACCGTTTAAACTTGTCAGCGATCTGAACAGAGAGGAGAGAGCCTCTCTGTTTTTTCGCGCTGCTACCTTTTTACTGCCCGGGTAAACGAAACGTCTAATGACTTAATGACTTTAGCGTTTTTATATTGCGCCTTAATGGTGCCGGAACCCGCCTGTGTTGAGCTCAGCTTGATGATATAGACGCCTTTGTCGTAGGCGGAGCGGACAATTTTACTGCCGGGCAGGCCGCTCAGATCGAAATGCACATCGTTAGCGTGGTTAGCGTAATTCGAATTGCTGAGCAGATTGTTAAATTTATCCCTTGGGGTAAATGTTATCTTCATTTCGCTCACGCCATCTGCGGGAACGTTCTTGTTCTCGGCAGTAAAGCTGGTATTGCTCAGTACTTCCTCGCCGGGAATAAAGTCGAGTTCAACGGTGCGGGAATGGCCATCAATTGAGCCCGTCACATAAAAAGGCGCGGCATAGGTGCTGCCAGCTCTGAACATCGCGTTGCCCCCATCCCTCAGCATGACGGATGACGGCAACTGCAGATGGGCGTCGTTTGCCTTTATCGTTACCGCTCGGCCAGTAACGGGATTACCGTTAGCGTCTTTCGCGCTGACATACAAATTAAGCGGTGCGCTGGTATCAACGTGGCTAAGTCTGGCCACGGCTTCCAGATCAAACTGCGTAACCTTGCCCGCGACAAAATGCACTTTGGCGCTTTGCGTTTGCTGGCTGCCCAGCCGTGCCGTTACCGTGCTTTCACCAGATTTCAGGTCGGTAATTGTTGCTTGCGCTTCGCCTTTAGCATTGGTTACCGCTGAATGCACTACTGCAGCGCTATGATCGGCACTAAAGTTGACGGTTTGCCCCGCCAGCGGATTACCCTGCGCGTCGGTTACCGTCGCGGTTACCCGATCCTTGTCTTTGCCATCCGCTACCACGTTATCATTAACGACGGTCAGGCTGGCCAGACGCGCCGTGGTCGTGTCGGCACCAATCGTCACCGTAGCGGAAGGGAAAGTCATGTTCCGTGCGGTCGGCGTAATCGTTAAGGTTTCCGGGTGCGTGCCTGCGGTAACCACAAGACTATAGACTCCCACGCGCTGACGCGTAAAGGCGGTGATTTTTGCGTCATCAGCATCTCGCGTGCTTTTCGCCACGCTAATCTCTTTGTCATTAATATCAACAGGATTTCCCTGGTTATCTTTCAACGTCAGGGTCAGCGTTTGCTGTGAATGATTGTCGGCAGGCAGCTCGCTGTTTGCAGGCAGCAACAGGCTATTACTGACGTTAATGGTCGCTTCGGCCACCGTTACCTGCGTTTCCGTCCGGCGCGAGACGTTGCCTCTTTTATCAATGGCGACGCCGCTGATAGTGTAAGTGTTCACGCCGCTGGCGTCGTTATGCCAGCTCGGTAGCACCACGCTAAAGTCGGTCGGGCCGTTGGCGACAATCTTGCCGCCGTTGGCCAGCAGCGAGGCGGCAGACCACTCAATACGATCCAGACCATATTTGCTGTTTACGGAAACGTTCAGCGTTTTCTGCTCGCCGGTAAAGCCGGTGATAAGCCGCGCGTCATGAAGCGTGATGACCTCGTTTTTACGGTAATCCAGAATAATATCGTTATTACGATTAACCAGATCGTAGCGATTACCGGCCAGGCTGCGCAGCGTCGCGACGGCATCGCTGTCCAGCTGTTTCTGCCACGGCATACCGATTTGATAGTTAAGCGTCAGACCCAGCCGGGTATCGTTTTCGCCCGCTTTACCCTGGCGCTGCTCGGCTTCCAGCGTCACCAGCGGGAAAGGGGTAAAAGTAATGCCGGCGGTGATAGCGTGGGGATTTTTCTGCCGGTCGTTGGTGCCGAACAGGGCGACTTCGTTACCGTAATATTGTTCATAGTTGAGCTTTGCACCCAGCTGTGGCCAGGCAGGCAGAAACGCTTCGCTACGAATATCCCAGCCGTTAGCCGGGCGCTCTTCATAGCCCGAGAAATCTTTAGAATCCTTCCAGCTGGTCAGACGGATATAGCCATTGGCCGCCAGCCTGACAAAATCACGCCAGTATTCAACGCCCAGCCCTGAACGGGCATGATCGCGGGAAAGGTCATAATCCAGAAAAGCATTCGCGCCGGTCATAAAGTTATCGGCGAAATGGCGCATACCCAGGCCCAGATTGGCCTGATTACGATCGTCCGTACGATGAAAGCTTCCCTGGGTAAAAATAAGGCGGTCTTTGCGATCGCTTAAAGGCAGCAGCAGATCGAAGCGGGAGTTTTTGAGCGAAAAGTTTTTGTCGCTGTCCAGCTGCACCTGAGCCGTACCAAACTGGCTCAGCCACTGTTGCGCCTGCGCGCCCGCTTCGCCAGCGGCGATATTGGTCGCGGCAGCGGCGGCATTGTTATTACCGGAACGGTTATCCAGCGAAGCGCCAGCCTGTGCGGCCAGGCCCGCGGTTTTTAGCTGAAGCGCATCAGTAGCCTCAGCGTCGCGCCACTGTACTTTTGGTAAAGGAGAGAGAGGAATATCCAGCTCGTCGCCGGCCTGCAAACGCTCAAAGCCGTGGGCAAAGGTTCTCAGCTGATTTAGCTGACGCAGCGCGTCGACGCTTATATGATATTTTTTGGCAACGTCACTGACGGTTTCGCCCTGAGCGAGCGTATAAACCCGCGTTTGCAGCGCATTAATATCGTCAGAGCGGTTTAAAAAATGCTGTTGCGCGGCAGCCATCGCCGGAGTTAAAGCACAGGTCACGGGAAAAACGCTTTGCACGGCAATAGTCAGCCAGGTCAGGCGATATAACCATTGCGGTTTGTTATTGTGTTTGCTATTCATTTTTTCAGGTTAATTAAGGGTGAATGTAGCCAGCGCGAGCGTGCTGTCTTTATTCAGGTTGATTACCGTGAATAGTAAACTTTCACTCCGATCTGCTGACCTTGAAATAGAAAACAATGCTTCGGTTTCTTGAAGGTTTATCTCCTTTTATCAACGAGTTATTTTTAACTGGCAATATGAACCCCTCGGCGCTGGCTATGCCGATAAAGAGGTTTCTGAATGGGGCGTAGTTATATCACAATCTTAAGTTGATACAATGTGGCGTCAAAATTGTGCTGGCTCTGTAAATAACAGTAATATATCAGTAAGGTTATTTTTCTTTTTTTGAAGTAAACAATTTATTTACAATGAAGTTAATTTATCTTTATGAGGGTTAATATTCAGATCGCTGTTTATTTTTCGTTTAAGTAAACTGCGAGGATAATTTCACAGCGGAATATAATCGCTATAACATTATCCATTTGGCATTATCTGGAGTTATTTGGGTTTGTTTAGCGCCTGTTGAGGCAGGGAAGGGAATTTTTACGGGAAACTGCGGTCGGGGTTGAGACATAAAACGGCCCGGTTCCTTGAACAAAACCAGGCCAAAACGTTACTTCGCTATTTCCGGATTAACGCAGTTTTTCTCTACGTTACCGTTCAGGGCGGCAATCAGGTTTTCTACGGCGTCTTTCGCCATACCGTAACGGGTTTCATGCGTGGCAGAACCAATATGCGGCAGCGCCACCACGTTAGGCATGGTCAGCAGCGGTGAATCTTTTGGCAGAGGCTCTTTTTCAAAGACGTCCAGACCGGCAGCGTGAATAGTGCCTTCTTTGAGTGCCGCAATCAGCGCCTGTTCGTCAACCACCGGGCCGCGTCCTGCGTTAATCAGCACCGCCGACTTTTTCATTTTCGCCAGCTCTTCACGGCCAATCAGGTGATGCGTCTGCTCGGTCAGCGGCAGGCTGATACATAAAAAGTCAGATTCTTTCAGCAGCGTATCCAGATCGCAGTACTGCGCGTCAAAACGCTGCTCCGCTTCTTTATGCTGCGAGCGGGCGTTGTAGAGAATAGGCATGCTAAAGCCAAGATGCGCGCGCTGCGCCAGCGCCAGGCCGATGCGGCCCATGCCGAGGATACCCATTTTCTTATGGTGCACGTCCGTCCCAAACCAGTCCGCGCCAATACTGCCTTGCCATTCGCCTTGCTTCACGCGTTCAGCAGATTCCACCACGCGACGGGCGCTGGTCAGTACCAGCGCCATCATGGTATCGGCAACGGTTTCGGTCAGCACGGTAGGCGTATGCATCAGCAGCACGCCGCGTTCGCTCAGCGCCTTGATATCAAAATTATCGACGCCTACCGACACGGAAGAGGCGACGCGCAGCTTTGGCGCTTTTTGCAGAAATTCGGCATCGACTTTGCCGCCAGAACCTAAAATGCCTTCGGCCTGCTGGAAAGCCTCAGCGTGTTCGCTCAGGGTTTCCGGCGTCAGCCCTTTGATTTCGGTGACGTTGAAATGCTCATCCAGTTGCGAACGCAGATCTTGCGGCAGCGATTTATACAGCACCACAGATGGTTTCATTCTTGTCTCCCTGTTTCGTTAAAAAACGGGCCGGCTGGCCCGTCGTATTAAGCGTGTTTAGCGCCATGCGGCATCGGAGGCTGCTCATTGGCTGCGGGCTTTACAATCAGCGTTAGCCAGGCCGAAATAAGCAGCGATGCCCCCATAAAGATATACGAAGCTGAAGGACTGCCGGTGGCGCCGTTCAAATAACCCACTACCCAGGAGCCGAGGAAAGA
This sequence comes from Erwinia sp. BNK-24-b, assembly GCF_047456155.1. NCBI lineage: Bacteria > Pseudomonadati > Pseudomonadota > Gammaproteobacteria > Enterobacterales > Erwiniaceae > Erwinia > Erwinia sp. BNK-24-b. Next base: position 4,582,167 of record NZ_CP179901.1, on the reverse strand, counting down.
GCCCAGCGCGCCCATCGCGTTGATAAGCGCCATCGCGCCGCCCGCCACGTTACGCGGCAGCATCTCTGGAATAATGGCAAAGAACGGGCCATAGGGCGCATACATTGCCGCACCGGCCAGCACCAGCAGGCTGAACGACAGCCAGAAGCTGTGCGCGCCCACCAGATAAGAGCCTAAAAATGCCAGCGCGCCAATTAACAGCAGCGGCCAGACAAAGAGTTTGCGGTTCTGTAACTTATCGGAAGCCCAGGAAGCGAGGATCATCGCCACGGTCGCGGCCAGATAGGGTACGGCAGAGAGCCAGCCCGCTTCTACCATGCCCATCTGCATGCTGTTACGCAGGATAGACGGCAGCCAGAGCACAAAGCCGTATACGCCAATACTCCAGGTAAAGAACTGGATGCAAAGAATAATCACGTTGCGCGAACGGAAGGCTTCACTGTAGTTGCGTACCGCTTTGATATTTTCCTGCTCTTTCTGTAACTGCGCCTGCAGCGCGGCTTTTTCATCTTCGCTCAGCCATTTGGCCTGGGCGGGCTTATCCTGCACCATAAACCACCAGGCCACGGCCCAGATTACCGCCGGAATCCCTTCGAAAATAAACATTTCTCGCCAGCCGAAGGCGTTAATCAGATAGCCAGACACCACGGACATCCACAGCACCGTCACCGGGTTGCCTAAAATCAGGAAGGTATTGGCGCGCGAACGTTCTGATTTGGTAAACCAGTTGCTGATATAGATCAGCATGGCAGGCATCACCGCCGCTTCCACCACGCCAAGCACAAAGCGGATAACCGCCAGCATGGCAACATTGCTGACCATGCCGGTCAGCGAAGCACAAACGCCCCACAGCACCAGGCAGACGAAAACCAGTTTTTTTACGCTACGGCGTTCGGCATAAATCGCGCCGGGGATCTGAAAAAAGAAGTAGCCGAGAAAGAACAGGGCGCCCAGCAGCGACGACATGCCGTGCGTGATGCCTAAATCAGTATTGATACCGGCGGCGGAGGCGAAGCTAAAATTGGCCCGGTCAAGGTACGCCAGGCTATAGGTGATAAACACGATGGGCATGATATACCACCAGCGTTTAGGCGCGATTTTTTGCTCGTTCATCATCTCTTCCTCTGTTGGCGGCGGCCGCACTCTTACTGTAGGGTACGTTGCGGCTCGTTATGGTTGGGTCAGGAACGGAAATACCTGGCGCTTCTTGTTAAAAACGTTGCGGGGCGTGCCCCATTGCTGGCTCAGCGTCAGAAATCACCCAGCTTTTCGCGCGTGGGTAAGCCTTCGCTGTCGCCGCTCACCTGAATAGCCAGCGAGCCGATTTTATTGCCGCGCTTAATCGCCTGCGGCAGCGTTTTACCTTCCAGTAGAGCGCTGATCACGCCTACGGCAAAGCCATCGCCCGCGCCGACGGTATCCACCACGTTGGCAGTCTGGATCGCGGCCACCAGACCTTTTTCACCCTCGGCGGTTTTAAACCAGGCGCCTTCGCAGCCCGTTTTAATAATTACCGCTTTAACACCCATCGCCAGATAAAAATCGGCGATCGCTTCCGGCTGGCTATGGCCCGTGAGTATTTTGCCCTCGCTGATGCCCGGCAATACCCAGTCGGCAAAGCCTGCCAGCGTATTCAGCTGCGTGACCATTTCCCGTTCGCTCGACCAGAGCACCGGGCGCAGATTAGGATCGAAAGAGAGAGTTTTACCCATCCGCTTCATCTCCTGCGCCGCATGTTTTGCTAACGCCAGCGAGCTGTCGGAGATCGCGGCCGCAACGCCGCTTAAATGCAGGTGCCGCGCCGCGCCAAAATAGTCGCGATTAAAATCTTCAATGGAAAGATGGCTTGCCGCCGAGCCTTTGCGAAAGTACTCCACCAGCGGATCGGAACCGTCCTCCACGCGGGATTTCAGTTGAAAACCAGTAGGGTATTGCGGGTCGGTCGTCACCTGACGGCTATCGACGCCCTCTTTTTCCAGCTGCTGGCGAGTAAAGCGGCCAAAAGAGTCATTGCCTACCCGGCTGACCCAGCCCACTTTTAGCCCGAGCCGCGCCAGGCCGATAGCCACGTTTAGCTCGGCTCCGGCAATGCGTTTGGTAAAGTGCTCTGCCGCCGCCAGGTCACCCGTATCGCTGGCAATAAACATCGCCATTGCTTCGCCGATGGTGACCGCATCCAGCGTGCCGTTTTCATGGATGGTCATGGTTTATACCTCTGAAAGCAGTTCGACATAGTGGCGCGTAACGGCGACAAGATCTTCGCCTTCCAGCGGGAACTCGATGCCGCGCGGTACGCCAGCGGGCAACAGCGCCAGGGTTTCGCGCCACAGGCTGTCGGCATCATCCAGCGCCACTGCCCGCCAGCTATCGCCCATCGGCGCTACCGCTTTTACGTGGATATAACTGACAAAATCGGCCAGCCGCGCCGCCGCCGCCGTTGGACTGTCGCCCGTCCACAGCCAGTTGCCCATATCGAAAGTCATGCCGTTGCCGACGCGCGTTTCGCTATGCTGATGAAAATAGTTTTCCAGCGCGGTCAGGCGACCGCATGCCGTCTGATCGTTTTCTACCACCAGACAAAGCGTCCGTGCGGCCAGCTTTTCACGCAGCGCCGACCAGTTGCTACCTTGTTGATAATGGCCTAATGAATATTTTAGTAGCTGGGCATTTAATTGCGCCGCTTCCGCAAAATGGCGATCCAGATTGGGATTCAGCGTGCCGTCGGGCGCGAACAGCGCTTCCGGTACGGAATAAAACGCGGTAAGACGGTGATCGGCAATCACTTTGCCCAAGGCGGCAAGATCGCTGAGTTCCGCATCGTTAAACAGTTCACGGCGAATCTCCACGCCGTCCGCGCCTGCGGCGGCAATCATCGGCACAACGGCCTGCTGTCCACCCAGCTCATCAAGGCGGTCGCGGCCATAGGCGGCCGTCACTACAATTATTTCAGGTTTCACTTTTCCTCCGGGCGACGCCCTGACGTTATAAAAACGTTAAATGGAACCGGTTCCAATAGGAAGGGGGAGAGCGCGGTTTTATGATCGCGCTCACGGTGTGGACAATTATTTTGTCCGTGACTGGAAAAAGAGAAAGGGAGAGAAAACGGGCTTTTTTTACTGATTACAGGCTTAAATCAGGCGAATTTCGTCGATCCCCGCACAATCAGTTCACCAGAGAAAACCTGCTCGAGCGGCGGCGCTTCGTCGCCTTCAATACGGCGAATAACCTGCTCCAGCGCGGCATAGCCGATCTGGCGGGTAGGCTGCTTCAGCGTGGTAATACCGCCGCCAGCCAGCTCTGCCCATTCCAGCTCATCAAACCCCAGCAGGCCCAGCTCTTTGCCCCAGTCGAGGCCAAGGCGCTTCATGGCGCGCGTAACCTGAAGCGTTAGCGCACCGTTTACCACCAGCACCGCCGCACGCCGATCGCGCTGGCGCTGATAAAAATCCTGGAGCAGTTCATCCAGCCGCTGCACGTCGTTCAGCTTCACTTCAGCCTGTTCAGCGTGCCGCTGCGGATAAGCCGTCATGATCTCTTTAAACGCCTGTAGACGCTCGTGGCGAGTATTAACGGTGCCGAGCGGCTCGGTAACAAACAGCACCGACTCAAAGCCCTGATCCATCAGATGACGCGTAACCAGGCTTGCCGCTTCCTTGTTGTTCAGCCCTACCACATCGCAGGCGAAATCGGGAATTTTACGGTCAATCAACACCATTGGCAGCAGAGATTGCTGCAGGTGGCTTAGCGCTTCTTCACGCATGCCCACGGCATTGACCACGATGCCCTCTACCTGATAGCTGCTTAATAAATTCAGGTAGTGCTGCTCCTGATCCACCTCGTTATTGGTGTTACACATTAGCAGCGTAAAGCCCCGCGCACGGCACGCCGCTTCAATGCCGCACATCACGTCAACGGAATAGGGGTTGGTGATATCCGCAATGATCAGCCCAATCAACCTTGTGCGTCCGCGTTTCAGCCCGCGCGCCATCTGGCTGGGACGATAGTTCAGCGCCGCGATAGCCGTTTCAATGCGCTGTTTTAAATCAGCGGACAAAAGATGTTGCTCGCCGTTGAGGTAACGAGAAACGCTGGTTTTACCGGTTTTTGCTGCTTTGGCAACGTCGCTGATAGTCGCGCGTGCGGCCTGGCGGTTCATGGCGATCCTTGAACGAGTAAAAAAATAAGCGTGGCTTTGATCATTAGCGGGCCCGATGGTCAGGCCGGTTGTCATGATCGACAGCGGATCGCGCCATCATAAAGCATAAGTACAGGTCCGCACACCGCCAGCCGGGGTTAACAGAGCAGAAAGCTAAAAAGAGGGGAGAAATCAAATCAGCAGAAAGGCAAAATCAGACGAGCGCGGTATAAAGCAGCCCGGACCATGAACGGTCCGGGCTGAGCGGGCGTTTTCTGCGCCCGGGAGCAACAGCCTCAGCAGTACGCCTGGTGAGGTGAGGCCGTAAATGCTTACTGTAGCGGGCTAAGCGTAATTTCTACGCGACGGTTCTGCGCTTTGCCTTCTGCTGTACTGTTGGAAGCGACAGGATTTGCCGGGCCCATACCGCTGGTGCGAATGCGGCCTGCCGCAACGCCCTGGGTAATCAGCGAGCTGCCTACGCTGTCGGCGCGCTGCTGTGACAGCGTCATATTGAGCTGGCGGCTGCCGGTGCTGTCGGTATAGCCCACAATGTTGACGGCGGTTTTCGGATACTCTTTCAGCACCATCGCCACGCCGCTGAGCGTATTGGCACCTGCTGGTTTCAGCGTGCTGCTGCTGCTGTCAAAAGTTACATTGTTTGGCATATTCAGGATGATATTGTCGCCCGAGCGGGTCACGCTGACGCCGGTGCCGCGCATTTTATCGCGCAGTTTGGCTTCCTGAACATCCATATAGTAGCCCGCGCCGCCGCCGAGCGCCGCGCCCGCCGCTGCGCCAATCAGCGCGCCTTTGCCACGGTCTTTTTTCGACGAAGAGAGCACGCCCACGCCAGCGCCCAGCGCCGCGCCCAGGCCCGCGCCGATGCCGGCTTTGCCCGCCTGGCGTTCGCCAGTATAAGGATTAGTGGTACAGCCGGACACCGCAAGCGTGCCGCTCAAAACCAGAGCGAGCGTAATTAAACGTTTTTTCATAAGTAGCTATTCCTGAACAGCGGCAGGCAAAATTGCCCGAAAAAAACGATTATGCCGTCGCCGTGCAGAAAAAAAACCGTGTTATCTTCTTAAATTGTAAAGAGAGACTACTTAAGATTATCCGGATGGCAAAAACAGCCGGTAATATGGTCGCTGATCAGACCGCAGGCCTGCATAAACGAATAACAGGTGGTCGTGCCAACAAATTTAAAACCCCGTTTTTTTAATGCTTTAGACATAGCAAGGGAAGCATCGCTACAGGTCGGCGCGTCACGATAATTGCTGTAGCGCTGAACTAGCGGCCTCCCGTCGACAAACTGCCAGACAAAAGTATTAAAAGCCTCGCCTTTTGCTTCCATGGCCAGCAGCGCACGCGCGTTGGCGATAATGGCGGAGAGCTTGCCGCGATGGCGAATTAAGCCACTGTCGAGCATCAACCTATCCACGTCCGACTCCTCCATCAGCGCCAGCCTTTGCGGATCGAAATGAAAAAACGCCCGGCGGTAGTTCTCGCGTTTTTTCAGAACCGTCAGCCAGGACAGGCCAGCCATTTGTCCCTCCAGGCACAGCATCTCAAACAAACTTTGCGTGTCGGTCAGCGGAATGCCCCATTCCGTATCGTGATAGGCAAGATAAAGGGGATCCTGAGTCACCCAGCCGCAGCGCTGCATAGTAAAGTCCCTTATTAAATGTGATTAAAAATTAGCCTGAAATCGCTTGACGTAATCGCGGATCGGGCAATAGTTATCTGACGGGTTGATGATGATAGCAACAAAATAACCGGCGCGGCTCTGCGTCTTTGGGCTCTTTTCTGGAGTCACTTTCATGTTAAAGAAAAGCTTAAATCTGTGCGCTGTTGGGAGCGCAGGCATGCTGTACCTGTTTTCAACGTCACCGCTGTTTGGCTGGGACCAGGTTTATGTGTTCGGCGACAGCTTAAGCGATGGCGGCAATAACGGCCGCTATACGTGGGATAGCAGCCGCCATCCTTTGTACGATGAGATCCTGTCGGCGAAAATCAATCAGTCGCTTCAGCCCTCCTCTACGGGCGGCACCAACTATGCTGCCGGTGATGCCGTGGCTTCGGCTTCGCTCAATGCCGAAAACAATACGGCCAGCCAGGTTGCCGCCTATCTTGCCGCGAACGGCGGCGCAGCGGACAGCGACGGCCTTTATATTCACTGGGTTGGCGGCAACGATCTCGCCGCCGCCGCCCTGAATCCTGTGCAGGCGCAAAGCATTATCAGCGGCAGCGCCTCTGCCGCCGCCAGCCAGGTACAGACGCTGCTGGCGGCCGGAGCCGATACGGTTATCGTGCCCACCGTGCCCAATATCGGTGCGGCGCCCGTGCTGCTTGAGACCCTTATTCAGGCCACGCTGGCACCCGTCGCCAGCGCGGCGCTTACCGCCGCGTTTGCCTCGTTAAACAGCCAGCCAACGCTGACGTCCGACAGCCGTAACCAGGCAATTCAGCAGGCTTTATACGCCGCTGCCGGGCAGGTCAGCAGCGTGGCGGCGGTGCGGCAAACGATAGCCAACCAGCTCTATGCCGCCTGGCAAAGCCTGAGCGAACAGGCCAGCGCGCTGACCGACAGCTATAACCAGCAGGAAGAGAGCCAGCTGGCGCAGCTTAAGGGCAACATTGTGCGCGTGGATATCAACGGCCTGTTTAAAGAAATTCTCAGCGATCCGGCCAGCTATGGGCTGACCAATACCGTCGGCATGGCCTGTCCGCCCGGCGTTTCAGCTGCGGTTTGCGGTACCTCTACGCCTGGTTTTTCCAGCGAGCAGGCGTTTCTGTTTGCCGACCATTTGCATCCCGGCCCCGGCACGCATCAGCTGATTGCCGATTATATTCAGTCCATACTCGACGGGCCCGCTCAGGTTGTGGCGCTGAATCAGGCCACGCTGGCAATGTCCCGCGATGCGCGGTCCACGCTCGACAGCCGCTTGCAGCAGCAGCGCCACGGTGACAATCCGCAAGGCTCGCTAACGCTTTTTGGCGGCTACGCCGGGCAGCACTATGACTATGCAGCGAACCAGGCGGCGGGCGACGGCAACGCCACCAGCCATAATCTGACGCTGGGCCTGGATTATAAGCTGACCGATAATCTGCTGGTAGGGGCGCTGGTCTCCGGCTCTGACGATACGCAGCATCCCTCGTCGCGCTATGACTACAAAATGCGCGGCTGGCTGCTGTCGGCCTACAGTGAGCTGGCCTTTTTTGACCACGGCTGGATCAATGCAGATGCGCACTACGCTTTCGCCAGCTATGACGATATCAACCGCAGCATGACGATCGGCCCGGCGAGCCGTACAGAAAAAGGTGACACGGACGGTAAACAGCTGGGCGCGCGGGTAACGACAGGCTGGGATTTCCCGCTGGCAAACTGGCTGACTACCGGGCCGGTGGCGCAGTACGCGCTCGATTACAGTTCGGTCGACGGCTATAGCGAAAGGGGAGCCAGCAGCACCGCAATGCGTTTTGCCGATCAAAACTACCATTCGCAAACGGGCGCACTGGGCTGGCGAGTAGATTCCGAGCTGGGCTGGATCAATCCGTGGGCGGAAGTCAGCTATAACCACCAGTTTGGCGATAACGTCTGGCGTGCCGGTGGCGGTTTGAAATCGACGCAGACGTCCTTCGTGCGCGATTCGGCACAGCAGGACACTAACTGGGTAGACGTAACGGTTGGCGCGCATCTGCCGCTGGGCGACAGCGTGGCGGCTTTTGCTTCGGTGTCGCAGACCGGTGGCCTTAGCTCTGGCGAACAGTTTATGTATAACCTGGGCGTGAGCGCGCGCTTTTGAAAGAAAAGGGGCGCGACGGCCTGTCGCGCCTGAGCCTGCCACCTACACAGCGCTTTCCGGCACCGCATGAGCGGTATTGACCGGCGCGGCGGCGGTGAATTTTTCTATTTCCAGCTGTGCCATCTGACCGCAGTTTCCCTGCGCCAGCCGCGAGCTGCCGAGATCAAAAGTCAGGCAGTTAACGTTGCCATTTTTGCACAGCGCCATCGGTTCAGCGGGATCGGCAGGATCGTACCAGGCGCCTTCGCTGATGCGCACCACGCCAGCGCGGATATCGCTGGTGACCACCGCGCCAACCAGAATCTGGCCGCGATCGTTAAAGGCCCTGACCAGATCCCCCGAGCGGATATCTCTGGCCGCGGCATCCTGCGGATTAATCAGGATCGCCTCACGATTGCTGACGGCATATTTTTCGCGCAGCGGCGTGTTATCCAGCTGGGAATGCAGGCGGTTCACCGGATGGGCGGTGTTTAACGACAGCGGATAACGCTGCGCTATCGGGCTGCCGTGCCACTCATAAGGCGGTTGCCAGCCCGGCAGCCCGGCGCAGTCGTCGTAGCGCATACTGGCGATGGTTTTCGAGTAGATTTCAATTTTCCCGCTGGGCGTTCCCAGAGGATTAAGCAGCGGATCTTCGCGGTAATCGGCAAAGCGTACCCACCGTTTGTTCTCCGGCGGAACAGGAAAGCGAATGTAGCTGTCAGACTGCCAGAACATGTCAAACGGCGGCAGCGCGACCCCGGCGTTTCTTGCCTGCTGCTTCATCCCGTCATACATCGTTTTCAGCCACAGCATCTCGTCCCGGCCTTCGGTAAAAGCCTGCTCCACGCCCAGCCGCGCCGCTATCGCCTGAAAAATGTCGAAGTCGTTACGCGCCTGATGCTGCGGCGGCACGCACTGACGCATCGGGAAAAGATAAAGCTGCGAATAGTCGCCGCCCATATCCATATCGTTGCGCTCAAAGCTGGTGGTGCAGGGCAGCACGATGTCAGCGTATCTGGCGGTCGCCGTCCAGTACGGCTCGTGCACCACAATGGTTTCCGGCCGTTGCCAGGCCTGGCGTAAATTATTGGTGTCCTGGTGATGATGGAAAGGATTACCGCCCGCCACGTAAACCATTTTGACGTCAGGATAGGTCACCTCTTTGCCGTTAAACGCCAGCTTTTTGCCCGGATTGGCCAGACAGTCGGCGATGCGGGCAACGGGGATGGGGGGCGGCGAGCCGGCTGGCGCGTTGCCTGCGCTGATGCCGGAAAGGATGCCGCCTTTTGCCGTCGGGCTGCCCCCGGACGAGTAGTGATAGCTAAAGCCGAAACCGCCGCCGGGCAGGCCAATCTGGCCGAGCATGGCGGCCAGGGTGACCAGCAGCCAGTGCGGCTGCTCGCCGTGGTGCTGGCGCTGAATACCCCATCCGGCCATGATCATGGTGCGCTGGCTGGCCATTCTTCTTGCCAGCTGGCGCAGCTGTTCCGGCGCAATGCCGCAAATTTCGCTGGCCCATTCCGCGCTTTTCACCGTGCCGTCGCTTTCGCCCAGCAGATAAGCACGAAACTTATCGAAGCCCGTCGTATAACGCTGTAAAAAAGCTTCATCGTGGCGCTTCTCCACCAGCAGCGTATGCGCCAGACCGAGGATCATCGCGGCGTCGGTATAGGCTTTCGGCGCTATCCATTCGGCGTTCAGCTCTCGGGCGCTGGCGTTAAAAATGGGATCGATGCAGATAACCGGCGTGCCTTTGGCCGCCAGCGCGGCAAACCCTTCCAGCCCGACGTGATCCGGCACGTTCCAGCTGTTTTTCAGCGTCACCGAAGGATTGCAGCCCCACAGCACCACCAGCTCGCTGTGTTCAATCACTACCGGCCAGCTGGTCTGCTGTTCGTACACCTCCATTGAGCCAACGACATGCGACATGATCACCTGTGCGGCTCCGGTAGAGTAGTCGCCGCTGTAGCCCAGAAACCCCCCGGACAGGTTCATCAGCCGATGCAGCAGCGCGCGACAGTTATGCAGCATGCCGGTGCTTTTCCAGCCGTAGGATCCGGCATAGATAGCCGAAGGGCCGTGCTCTTTTTGTAGCCTGCGGATCTGGTCGCTGACCAGCTCAATAGCCTTGTCCCAGCTCACTTTTACCCACCGATCGCGCCCGCGCAGATCGGGGCGGCTGCCCGGCCCGTTCTCCAGCCAGCTCTGGCGCACCATCGGCGCGGTGATGCGGTTGCTGGCGTGAACCTGGTAAGGAGCCATTTCGATCAGCTCGTTGGCCGCCGGGTCATCCTGCACGGCGCGCACCCCGACCATTTTTCCGTTTTCCGTCAGCGCTTCAAAGGCGCCCCAGTGTGCGGCGGTCAGGATGCCCTGTTGCGCCGGGCGTAGCGCCTTAAACAGCGGTAGCGCTTTATCGATGGCCTGCGCCAGTACCGATTTGCTGTAAACAAGATCGAGCGAGCCTGCCGCCAGTAAAGTACCGCTGGCCTGCAGAAAATAGCGGCGGGTAATTGCTTTATTGTCCATTTTTCTCTCCTTGCGCATGCTGGGCCATATCGCTGGCGTGCTGCTGGGCATAGCGCGTCAGCAGGCGTAGCTGTTCCTTATCCAGCGAGGTTCGCGACGCCATTCCTTTGATTACCCCCGTCCACTGGTTCGCCGTATAGTGATCGGGCGCGGTCAGTCCGTGGCAGCCCGTGCAGTTAGCGCTCATCAGGCCAGCGGCGTATTGCCAGATTTTTTCCCTGTCCTCAACCAGCACGTCCGTTGCCGTCCACAGACGTAATGAAACCCGATGCCACAGGGTTTCCGTTTGTTGGTCCTGCTGCGAAGAGAGGATTTTTATCTGCGGCGCGGCGTCGTCCGTGACCAGCGCGCTGATTATGCGCTTGCCCATTGCGGCGTAAATCACGCCGGGCGCGCCGTCCTGCTGCCAGCCCTGAAGTTCCGCCTCGGTGCGGCCGTTCTTTTGTTGATAAGCCGTGAGCCTGGTGGCCGGAAACAGCGTGCCTGCCGCCGGGCCGCTTTCAGGCGAAAGGGTAAAAGGCTGCGTGCTGATGGGGTAAAGCGGGCCGTTACCGGTTTTGGTGGCCGAGGCCAGCGCAACCAGCTGCGCCGCGCCGGAAGCATTGCTGTCGCGCATATCGGGCAGAATATGCGCCACGCCCCGGTGGCAGTCGATGCAGGTTTGCCCTTCTTTCATCGCAACGGGATGCGCTTTCCGCGCTTCAGGCTGCTGCGCGAGGATATCCATCGCCGCAAAGCTATGGCAGCTGCGGCAGGTAGCGGAATCGTCGGCCTTCATTTTCTTCCACACCGATTCCGCCATGGCCAGCTTGTGCGCGTTATATTTTTCTTCGCTGTCCAGCTTGCCGGTCAGTTCGCCCAGCAGATCTTTTGTCGCGGCCAGCTTGGTCGTCATCCAGCCGATCGGCTGTTCGGGAATGTGGCAGTCGGCGCATTCGGCACGGATACCGGCGTGATTCTGGAAGTGAATGCTGCCCTGATACTCCGCCAGCGGCCTCTCCATACTGTGGCAAGAGACGCAAAAAGCCGTGTCGCTGGTTTTGTGCAGCACGGTGACGCCGCCCGCAATGACCAGCAGAACGCCCGCCACGGCAAGGATAACAAGCAGGCCAAACCGCCAGCCGACCTTGCTGAAAACTTCCATATAAACTCCTGTAATCTATGGATATCGCTACATAAAAAAACGCAGCTACTTATCCCACAAAATCCGTGGGCTAAGTTTGTGGCTAATCAAGAAGTACAGCGTTACGCGAAGAGAAAAAGAGAAAGGCAGCAGCCAGGCGAGAGCCTGGCCGAAGGGAAGTGAGTTTACTCAGGCCGTTGGCGGCACCGTGCGGGCAAAGCTTTCACGCTGGAACATGTTTTCCGCCAGCTTAACCAGCGCTGGCCGATCCACGCACCAGTTAGGGACAATGCGGCGGAAATTTAAAAAGCCAATCAGGCAGGCGGTGGCAATATCCGCCACGTTCAGCTTACCGCTGTTTAGCGTGATGCCTTTAACCGCTTCTTTTTCCAGCGCGTCCAGACCACGCAGAATTTTTTCGCGCTGGCGTAGCAGCTGGCCTTCCATCTGTTGTTCCGGCGGCCGCATTTGTTCGCGCAGCAGGATCACCGCCGCATCGCCAATACCGTCTGCCAGCGCCTCCAGCTGCTGCACTTTCAATGCCGCCAGCCTGTCGCGCGGCATCAGCGCGGGCGCAATATCCAGCTGTTCCAGATAGGCCGCAATGATATGCGAGTCGTACCAGGTTTCCTGTCCGGCGACCAGCGCGGGCACTTTCCCCAGCGGATTGTAATGCGGTACGTGGCTCTCATCGGTCCAGGGCGATTCGTTGATAAATTCAAACGTAATGCCTTTTTCCAGCAGGATGACCGAAATTTTTCGTACAAAAGGACTGGTGTAACTGCCGATAAGTTTCATTACGCGCTTCCCCGTTATGACCGCTTTTCTGGTCAGCCTCTGTTTATAAAATTATTCTCCTGGAAACAGAAAAGGATTCAGGCTGCTGCGTGAAAAACCTTCCTGTTCCATCCGGGCGTCGAACACCAGCGACGCGAGATCGTCGGCAACCGGTTCAACGGCCGGGTCTTTTTCCTGAGACAGCATCTTCATATAGGTGCCGCAGTCGCCGCAGCTTTCTACCTTAACGGGTGAAACCGCATTCTGCGACCAGTCATGCAGATTGTCGCTCTGCTGACAGTTGCTGCATTTTCCTCTCGCCGCAAGCCATTCGCTTTCGCAAAGATTGCAGTGCAGGTAGCGCTCGTCATCCTGCCGTGCGCCGATATGCACCATGCCCGCCACCGGCACACTGCCGCATACCGGGCAAAACGGCCGCTGGCCGTGAGATTCCGTATAGGCTTTGCCGGGGATCAGCGCCGCCATCTGCGCCCAGTACAGCGAAAGCGCCGCCCAGATAAAAGGCGATTTATCGCTGCTGACCAGAGCAAAGTCGCCAGCCAGCAGGGCAGACGCCATGGTTTCCAGCTCGTTCGCGGACGCCTTTTCCAGATTTTCCAGCACGGCCAGCGCCTGACCGGTCATTTCCGGTTTCATTTCTGCAATCAGCGACTGCAGCAAGCGCCGCCAGTGCGCGTCGCGCGGCAGCGTCTTGCTGTCCAGCGGCGGCTTGTCCAGGGCGGCGGACTCGCTCAGCCTCGCGTGCAGATCCATTTGCAAAGGATGATCGTAAAGCACAATTTCCTGCGCGCTGGCGATAACGGCTGCAAAACGCAGGTAGTCGCCCAGCGGGTTTTTCTCCGCCAGTTGATACAACCGCGCCGCGCGACGAGAATATAAATTTTTCAGACGGGGGAAAAGCAACGGCGGGACTCGCTCCGCCGTTATTGCCTCGCCTTTTGCCAACTGCCCCTGCGGAAGAATGCGAATACTCATGAAATTTTCCTGTTTACTGGCAAATCCGGCCGCTGACGGCAAAGCAGGGCTTTATCACCTGCGCGAATAATAAGGGTTCCCCTGTAAGAAATTATAGCGTCCCCCGGCTAACGCTTCCCTGTTTTGGGCAATTTTATGAATTTTTTACCTGCGGCTATGCAGAGAAAGGTTAAACCCTGAACGTGACGACGGCGTTATCATAGGCGATGCTATCGTCAGAGAGCGTTTTTCAGGTGGGCACAATGGTTAAAGATGACATAAGCAGTGCAACGGCTGGCGCAGGCCAGGTGCAGGTCTGGCAGCGCGATTCGCTGCAGACGGCAAAAGAAGACTGGCTGGCGGATGAAGTGCCGGTTGCGCTGGTCTACAACGGGATTTCGCATGTGGTGATGATGGCGACACCAAAAGATCTGGAGGCGTTTGCCATTGGTTTCTCGCTGTCGGAAGGGATTATCGCGGCGCCTGGCGATATTTACGGTATCGATATCCAGCCTTCCTGCGGCGGCCTTGAGGTTCAGGTAGAGCTGTCGAGCCGTCGTTTTATGGGGCTAAAAGAGCAGCGGCGGGCCATGGCGGGGCGTACCGGCTGCGGCGTGTGCGGCGTGGAGCAGCTGGCGGAAATCGGCAAACCCGTGCAGCCGCTGCCTTTCACCCAGACATTCGCGCTGGATCGGCTGGATGTCGCGCTGGCGCAGCTAAAAAGCTATCAGCCCGTAGGCCAGCTGACGGGCTGTACGCACGCGGCGGCCTGGATGATGCCGGACGGTAATCTGGCCGGTGGCTGCGAAGATGTTGGCCGCCACGTGGCGCTGGATAAGCTGCTTGGTTTGCGCAGCCAGCAACCTGGGTGGCAGTCCGGCGCGGTGCTGGTTTCCAGCCGTGCCAGCTACGAGATGGTGCAGAAGTCCGCAATGTGCGGCGTAGAAATTTTGTTTGCCGTTTCCGCCGCTACCCGGCTGGCGGTTGAGGTTGCCCAACGCAGCAACCTGACGCTGGTGGGCTTTAGCAAACCAGGCCGCGCCACGGTCTACACGCATCCGCAGCGGCTGGTTTAAGCCACGATTATCTGCGGCAAAACGCTTTCCAGCTCGGCAAAGGCCGGCGAGTCTGCCGCACCGCTATCCGTTACCAGGGTGGCGATCTGCTGCACGCTGGCATAAGAGACGCGGCTGGCAAGGCCCAGTTTGCTGTGGTCGGCCAGCAAAATTGACTGGCTGGCCTGGCGTACCATCGCGCGGGCAATCGCCGCTTCGTGCGGATGAAAGCTGCTGGCACCCTGGCGGCTGTCGATGCCCGTCGGCGACAGCATCGCCACCTCCGCCCGGTAACGATGAATCTCTTCTACGGTGAGTTCGCCGCGCGTTTCCTGCGCCCCGGCCAGCATGCTGCCGCCCAGCAGGATAATGTCGTTATTGAGTTTTTCGCCTTCGTCAGCGGCAGAAAGCGTCAGCGCGGCGTTCAGGCTATTGGTAATAATGGTCAGGCCCGACATGGTGCGCAGCTCTTCTGCCAGCATAGTTGTCGTACTGCCCGCATCAATAAACAGCGTTTGCCGCGCTTTTAACAGCCGGGTAGCAGCGCGAGCGATAGCGCGTTTTTCCCTGGCGCGGACTGCGCTACGCACGGTCAGCGGCGGTTCCGGTTCTGCATCCATTGCCATCAGGCCGCCGTGCACGCGACGTGCAGCACCTGACGCTTCCAGCTCGATAATGTCTCTTCTCGCTGTTTCGCGTGAGATGCCTAACTCTTTGATAATGCGCTCGGTACTGACGTGACCCAGCGTAGACAGCAGCGCGCGGATCCGATGCAGGCGCGTTTCCTGAAGCATGGATAATTTCCTTAAAAGCCTGGCCGACGGGCAAGGGCCAGCAGAGACAATACCTGTAGCCTAACCGATAATCCCCGCCGCCGCATGTGTATTTTATTGCTTTTGTGTATTTGGTTGCATTTGTGCCAAATGTTGGCATGATGAAAGCAGACCGGCCGCCTGGCCTTCTCACCTTTCGCTTCGCAACGGGAGTTATCATGGCTACACGTTCGACCATAATGGATACCAACAGCTTTCGCGCAGAACACGCCGCCGGTCTGGATGCCGACGTGCGTAAACTAACCGATAAGCGCAGCAAAATTCTGGGCGAATCCTATCGTCTGTTTTACCGCAAGCCGGTTCATCTGGTGCGGGGCGAAGGGCAATACTTGTGGGATGCGGCCGGAGAGAAGTATCTGGATGCCTACAATAACGTGGCGAGTATTGGCCACTGTCATCCTGCGGTGATTGATGCGGTGTACCAGCAGATGCAGCAGCTGAACACCCACACGCGCTATCTGCACGAGCGTATTCTGGATTATTCAGAAGATCTGTTGGCAACGATGCCCGGCGCAATCGATCGCGCTATGTATATGTGTACCGGCTCAGAAGCAAACGATCTAGCTATTCGCGTGGCACGCGCATACAGCGGCGGAACGGGGATTATCGTCAGCCAGGAAGCCTATCACGGCACCAGCGATCTGACGTCCGGCGTATCGCCTGCGTTAGGCTCCGGCCAGCCGCTGGCGGCTACCACCCGCCTGGTGTCGCCGCCCGACCGTTATCGCGTTAACGCGCCGGATTTGGGCGACTGGTTCGCCAGTGAAATCCAGCGGCAGATTGACGATATGGCCGCGCACGGCATTAAGTTTGCTGGTTTTCTGGCGGATTCGATTTTCTCTTCCGACGGCGTGCTGCCCGGCCCGAAAGGCTTTCTGCAAAAGGCGGTTGAGGTAGTGCATAAAAACGGCGGCATCTTTATTGCCGATGAGGTGCAGCCTGGTTTCGCCCGCACCGGCGAGGCGTTCTGGGGCTTTGCGCGCCATGACGTGGTGCCGGACATCGTGACGACCGGCAAGCCAATGGGTAACGGCATCCCGGTTTCCGCGCTGCTGGCGAAAAGCGACGTGCTGGCCGCCTTCAGCGATGATATTCCTTACTTTAATACCTTTGGCGGCAATCCGGTGGCGATGGCGGCGGCGCAGGCCGTGCTGAAAGTGATTAAAGAAGAGCAGCTCCAGCAGCACAGCCGCGTCGTGGGGGAAAAACTGCTTAAAGAGCTGTTAACGCTAAAAGAGAAGTATGAGTGTGTGGGCGACGTGCGTGGCGCAGGCCTGTTTATCGGCTTTGAGCTGGTGAAAGATAAAGCCAGCAAAACGCCGGACAAGCAGCTGGCGCTGGACGTGACTGAAAAACTACGGGAAAACCGCGTGCTGACCTCGGTGGCTGGCCCGTACGGTAACGTGCTGAAGCTGCGTCCACCGTTGGCGTTTCAGGAAAGCGATATCGACTGGCTGGTGGGCGCGCTGGATAAATCGCTGAGCGCCGCGCTACGTTAAAAAAGCGGGCGGCGCTGGCCGCCAGCTTTTCTACGCCACGGCGGTTTCCTGACAGAAGCTGGCCTCCATGCATGCCCAGGCCTCATTCATATCTTCCGCCAGGCTGAAGAGACCGGACGTGCCGACAATAAATACCTCCACGCCGGAAGCGGCGACCTGTTTAAACGTACGCGCGTTACAGGAGCCGTCAATTTCCGTCAGATAGTGCCAGCCGCGCTGTTCTCGCATGCGGATCAGTTGGCGGATCTTATCCAGCGTCTGCGGAATAAATTGCTGTCCGGCGAAACCAGGATCGACCGACATTACCGTAACTTTATCCAGCAAATGCGCATATTCATTAATAGCCTCGGCAGGCGTAGCCGGATTTAAAACCACGCCGCAGCGTTTCCCCGCCTCTTTTATTTGCGTCAGCAGACGGAATATTTTGTTATTCGCCGTCTCCGGATGAAAGCTGATAATATCCGCGCCCGCCGCCAGGCACATCGGAATAATATCTTCCGGATGGTTAACCATTAAATGCACGTCAATGGGCACAGTGGTAATCTTGCGCAGGTTCTCAATAAAAAATGGCGACAGCGTAATATTTTTTACATAGCTGCCGTCCATAATATCCACGTGATAGAAAGCGGCCTTGTCGTTCATTGCTTCAATCTGCTCACGAAAACGGGTTAAGTCCATACACATTAATGAAGGTGAAAATTTTGCGTTCATACGTTCTTCCTGTCGTCAGAGCGTTAATGAAAGAAAGCAATCAGCTTGCCGAGAATAATGCCCATCACGCCAAAGTCGGCGTCGCCGAAGGTGGTGGAGGCAAAGCCCAGATCGCCCATCAGCGGCAGTAAAATAGCGGGCAGGAAAGAGATCAGCAGGCCCTGGACAAAAGCACCTATTATCGCGCCGCGTCGGCCGCCGGTGATGTTGCCATAGACGCCAGCGGTTGCGCCGCAGAAGAAGTGGGGCACCAGGCCGGGAACGATCACGCTCAGGCCAAACAGCGGACAGAGAAACATGCTGATCAGACCCGCGGCAAAGCTACACAGAAATCCGATAATAACCGCGTTCGGCGCGAAGGGGAAAACCGTCGGGCAGTCGAGCGCCGGTTTGGCGTCTTTTACCAGCTTGTCGGCAATGCCCTTAAAAGCCGGAACAATTTCCGCTATTACCATGCGCACGCCGGCCAGGATAATGTAAACGCCAGCGGCAAAGGTAATGGACTGGATAATGGCGAAAACCAGGAAGTTCTGGCCGTCGCTGACCTGGCTTTCGGTAAAGGTTTTACCGGCAATCAGCACCAGCGCCACAAACAAAATCATCATGGTCAGGGAAATGGCTACCGAAGAGTCGCGCAGAAAGTTCAGCGACTTCGGCACCTTTAGCTCTTCCGTTGAGGGGCTGCCTTTGCCCACCACCTTACCGACCAGCGCGGCCAGCAGATAGCCGGTAGAACCAAAATGGCCGAGCGCCAGATCGTCAGAACGCGTAATTTTACGGGTAAAAGGCTGCAAAATGGCCGGGGAAACCACCATCATTGCGCCCAAAATCAGCGCGCCGGTCGCCACCAGCCAGAAGCCGCTAAAGCCGCCCACGGACAGGATGACGGCGAGCATGGCCGACATATAAAGCGTATGGTGGCCGGTCAGGAAGATATATTTCAGCGGCGTAATTCTCGCCAGTAAAATATTAATCAGCATCCCGAACACCATAATCATAGCCGTGGCCGTGCCGTAATTCTTTTGCGCCAGCGCGGCCATGGCATCGGTATTGGGTACGACGCCCTGAATATTAAATGAGTGTTCAAAAAGCTGGCTGAATATGGTCAGCGTGGCCGCAATTAAATTTGCTCCTGCAATCAGAATTAAAAAGCCCATAATGGTTTTCAGCGTGCCGGAAATAACTTCTGAAAACGCTTTTTTCTGCAATAGTAAGCCGATGAGTGAAAAAATGCCGACCAGTATTGCCGGTGTTCCGAGAACATCCTTAATAATAAACTGCAGCATAAACGACTCCGTGCGTTTGAAGGGCCTGGTTTACAGATGTTCAGCGAGGATCGCTTTTATTCTGGCGTTATCCAGCAGGTTGCTCAGGCCAAATACCTGCGCGCTGTGATCGGTGAGGCGGTCGGCAATATCCTGCGCGCTTAATATCAGATCGGCAGTTTCTGAGCGCGCGGTGGTCAAATCGGTGTGGCTGACCTCGGCGGTCTTACCTAATTCAGCAAGAATTTTTTTAACGTTCATTTCGACAATAAAGCTGCTGCCTAACCCATTTCCACAAACGATCAGTACTTTTTTCATGGTGTTTTCTCCACGGATGGCTGGCTAATGGCGGCCTGAATGGCTGCCAGAGTAGTGGCCGACAACAGCTGTTGCAGGCGCGACTCGTCGCTAAACAGATCGGCCAGCTCGCCGATCATGTTGAGATGCTCTTCGCCCGACACGGCGCAAAGCATGATGACCACGTAAACGGGATCGTTTTCCGCACTGTTAAAACTGACGCCCTGATTGATGCGTAACAGCGACAGCCCGTTTTTTAACGCGCCTTCTTCAGGCCGCGCATGCGGCATGGCAAGACCGGGAGCCAGCACGTAATAAGGGCCAAGCTGAGCATGGGAATGGAAAATGGCCTGGAGATAATCAGGCGCGATCGCCTGCTGTGCCAGCAACGGCGCGGCGGCCAGCCGAACCGCATCCTGCCAGTCATCGACCCGTTCAGTAAGTTGAATATTTCCAGCCGTAAGCCAGTTTGCCAGCATTGTGCTTCTCCCGTTGTTGCCCGATAGCCTGCACTTTAGGCGCTTTTCTGCCCGCTTTTCCGTGATTGTTGTCGCAAAAGTTAGCGCTAACATCAGAAATGTTAATTTTTGTGTTATCGCTAACATTTACGCCTGGCGGGGACAATGCCGCTTTTTTAACATGGCGCGGCAGGGCGTTTGGTTTTAAGCTGCGTCCAGTTGAAACAGCTGGCTGCAGGAGAATTCATGGCAGAAAAACGGCGGCGCAATACCGGGAAAAGTACGCTGGCCGATGTCGCCCGACTGGTTGGCGTAAGCACTATGACGGCCTCACGCGCGTTGCGAATGCCGGAAAAGGTCTCTTCCGATATCCGGGAAAAGATTGACGCGGCGGTAGCCGAGCTGGGCTATGTCCCCAATCTTCAGGCGCGCAACCTGGCTTCGGCTTCCTCAAAGCTGATTACTATGGTGGTTCCTTCTTTCGCCACGCCAGGCTGCGCGGCCGTGTCGGAGGCGCTACAGGCGGTATTGCGGCCTGAGGGATACAACGTGATGCTGGCGGAAGCCAGGCACTCGGCAGCTGGCGAAAACGAACTGATCGAAATGCTGCTTTCTTACAATCCGGCAGCGATGGTGCATTTTAATTTTGATAATCCGGAAGCGGCCCACCGGCAGTTAAGCCATTCTGGCTTACCGGTGATGGATATCGGCGGCGTGCATCACGATTCCGCCGGGATCAGCATCGGTGTCGATTATGCTAAAGCTATTCGGCAGCTGATTCAGGCGCTGATAGAGAAGGGTTTTCGGCATCCGGGCCTGCTGTGTACGCAAACCAGTAATACCATTTTCAGCCAGCTGTTGAACGGCTGGCACAGCGGCATGCTGGCGCATAATTTGTCGCCTCATCGCGTGGTTACGTCACCCCAGCCTGCGGGATTTGCGGCCGGGCATGCGTTGCTACCGGAAATCCAGCTGACCTGGCCTGAAATCGACGTGCTGATTTGTACCAGCGACGAGGTTGCCTGCGGCGTCATTATGGCCTGTCACGCTTCCGGCATTGCTATTCCCAGCCAGCTGGCCGTCGCCAGTATCGGCGGCGGTCATCTGGCCGCTGTCTGTTCGCCGCCGCTGACTACGGTGGTTTTACCCTATGCGGAAATGGGCAAGCTGGCCGGGAAACGGCTGCTGGCGGCACTACGGGGGGAAGAGCCGCCGGGCTGGAATGAGCTACCCGTTACGCTACAACCGCGTGCCAGCACCGGTAAAAGCTGAGCGATCCGGGAAAGCCGCCGTTATCCGCGCCTTTTACCCCTGGCGGCTTATACCTTTTTGCTCTGTAGAGCCAGGTTAAGCATCTAAGGCGTGCCACAGGCAGGCCAGAGGCAATAACCTTATAAAGGACGGGGCATTGATAACCCTTTTCCGGATCATTAATTTAACTATAATGATCCGACTGCTTACGCGGCACGCCCTTGAGATGTGCTGCACAAAAAACCAATGGAGATGATGAACATGAGTTATTCACTGCCATCCCTGCCTTACGCATACGACGCACTGGAACCGCATTTCGACAAGCAGACGATGGAAATCCATCATACCAAACACCACCAGACTTACGTGAACAACGCGAACGCCGCGCTGGAAGGCACCGAGTTTGCTGATCTGCCGGTTGAAGAACTGATTACCAAACTGGATCAGGTTCCTGCCGACAAAAAAACCGTGCTGCGTAATAACGCGGGCGGCCACGCTAACCACAGCTTCTTCTGGAAAGGCCTGAAAACCGGCACCACCCTGAGCGGCGAGCTGAAAGCGGCTATCGAAAAAGATTTCGGCAGCGTTGAAGCGTTCAAAGAAGCATTTGAAAAAGCGGCAGCAACCCGTTTCGGTTCCGGCTGGGCATGGCTGGTTAAGAAAGACGGCAAGCTGGCGGTTGTTTCAACTGCTAACCAGGATAGCCCGCTGATGGGTGAAGCGATTTCCGGCGCTTCCGGTACGCCAGTTATCGGCCTGGACGTGTGGGAACACGCTTACTACCTGAAATACCAGAACAAACGCCCTGACTACATCAAGGCGTTCTGGGACGTAGTAAACTGGGACGTGGCAGCACAGAATTTCGCCGCTGCGAAATAATGCCATCACCTGATGACGAAACCGATGAGCCTGGCTCGTCGGTTTTTTTTTGCCTGTTAACTGCTCATCTGCTGTTTCCCCCCTGCTATCACTCTGATTTTCTTTACTGAAAATGTTCTCTCCGCCGCATGTTAAAAAATCCTGGCCCCCGAGTTAAATATTGTTAAAGCAAGGTATTGCGCTGGTTTGTGTTGATTTATACGCTGCTGCTGAATTTAGATGCTTAAATGTCCGGGCGTCTGGATGGCTAATAATATTTTGTGTTAGCTTATGCGCTTTCGTTCGTTGCCTGCCGTGACTAAGCCCTGAAAAATAAGGCAGCTTCCAGCCAGAGAGTCATTTTTATGAGCGCAGTTAACCGTCTTGAAATGCGGCAAATCTCTATCGAATTTGGCGGGTTTAGCGCGCTTAGCGGCGTGGATTTCACGCTTGCAGGCCATAGCGTACATGCGTTAACCGGCGCTAACGGCGCGGGGAAATCGACGCTAATGGCCGTGCTTTCCGGCGCATATGATCACTATCGTGGCGAAATTCTGCTGGACGGTCAGCCCGTCTCCATCCGTTCTCCACGCGATGCAAAGCAGTTGGGCATTCATCTTGTGCAGCAGGAAGTGGACGTGGCGCTGGTGCCAACGCTTAGCGTGGCGGAAAACATTATGCTGGACAGATTGGCCGAAGGCGGTCAGCTGTACCGCTGGCGCGAAATTCGTCGCCAGGCACGCGCGCTGCTGGCGCAGCTGGATGTTTCTCTGGATGTCAGGCGTCGTATTGACCAGTGCACGCTGGCGGAAAAACAGCAGATTTTGCTGGCCCGCGCGCTTTCCCATCACTGCCGCTTTCTGATCCTGGATGAACCGACCGCGCCGCTGGATCGGCACGAAAGCGAACGGCTGTTTGCGGTTGTTCGCCGTTTGCAAAACAGCGGGATCGGCGTGGTTTTTATTTCCCATCGCGTTCACGAACTGCGCGCTATATGCGATCGGCTGACGGTATTACGCGACGGTCGTTTGATTGAAGCGGTGCCAATGGCCTCGCTCAGCGGCGAACAGATCGTTGAGAAAATGCTGGGCCATCAGCTGGCAGATATCTATCCGCCGCGCCGTAAGGACAACCACGGCGAAACGCTGTTGAGCGTTGAGGCGCTGCACGATGACACCTTGCTGAAAAATATCTCGCTGACGCTGCGCAAAGGCGAAATCCTGGGCATTGCCGGTCTGGCTGGCGCAGGGAAAACTGAACTGTGCAAAGCGTTGTTTGGTGCCAGCCGTAGCCGTATTGCGCGTGGTGAACTGCACGGCAAAGCCTGGAAGCCCGCTTCGCCCTCCGCTTCAGTGGCGCAGGGCATGGCGCTCATTCCGGAAGAGCGACGCAAAGAAGGCATTTTCATCGATGAGCCGGTGACGATGAACCTGAGCGTCAGCGCCGATAACAGCTTTTCACAATGGGGCATCTTCGGGCATCGCCAGGCGTGGCGCTGGGCCGAGGAAGTCATTCAAAAGCTGGGTATTCGCACCACCGGCCCGCAACAAACGCTGCGCCGCCTGTCCGGCGGCAATCAGCAAAAAGTAGCTATTGGCAAATGGCTGCGCAACGACGCGGACGTGCTGATTTTTGACGAGCCGACAAAAGGCGTTGATATCAAAGCTAAAACCGATCTTTTTTCTTTAATCGACACGCTGGCCCGCCAGGGAAAAGGGGTGATTTATGCCTCGGGCGAATTTGCCGAGCTGGTCGGCCTGTGCGACCGTATCTGCGTGCTCTGGGACGGCAAAATCGTGGCGGAAATGGATGCCAGCGAGGCCGATGAAGAAACTCTTTTACTTTATTCCACCGGAGGAGCGCCTGCGTGAGCAGCAAAGAACTAACCCTGAAGGCGACGCGACATCAGCTGTTTGAATTTCTTTATAAATGGGGAATGCTGCTGACGGTGGCGATCCTGATCGCCGCTTTTGGCCTGGCTTCGGACAGTTTTCTGGAACCAACCAACATTATCAATATCTTGCGCGCCATCGCTATCGTCACGGTCATCGCGACCGGCGTGTCCATTTCGTTAACTATCGGCGGTTTCGATCTCTCTGTCGGCTCTACGGCATCGCTGGCCAACTCGCTGGTTATCTCGCTATTCGTCTGGTACGGCTTTGGTTCAGCCGAGGCGATTGCGCTCACCCTGCTGCTGTGTACGCTGGTTGGTTTGTTTAACGCCTTTCTGATCGTCGTCCTGAAAATTCCCGATATGTTAGCCACGCTGGCCAGCTTGTTTATCGTGCAGGGCGTGGCGATGACCTACAGCTTTGGCGGCTCCATTACTGAAAATATGGTGATGCCGAATGGAGATATGGCGGAAGGCGCAATCCCCGCTAATTTTTCGCTGCTGGGCCAGGTGCCGACCATTGTTATCGTGATGGTGGTGGTCACGGTTGTGGCGCAGCTCGGGCTGTCGCTAACCAAGCATGGCCGCCGTATGTATGCAATTGGTGGCAACCCGGAGGCGGCGCGCCTTTCCGGTATTCGTACTCATCGCTATCGCGTGCTGGCTTACGTGCTGGCCTCCTTGCTGGCCGGACTGGGCGGCATACTGCTGGCTTCCCGTATTGGTTCCTCGCAGGTTAACGCGGGCAGCGGTTATTTGATGGATGCGGTCGCGGCGGCCTGGATTGGCCTCTCTCTGGCCGGTTCCGGGAAGCCTAACGCGCTGGGCACGCTGCTTGGCGCGGTGATCCTTGGCGTATTACAAAACGGGCTGGTCATGCTTTCCGTGCCTTATTACGCCATGGATATTATCAAAGGTCTGGTGCTGGCTGTGGCACTGGCAATTACCTACATTCAGCGCCGTCAGGCGTAGGGACAACAATGAAAAAACTTAACGTATCACTGCTGGCCGTAAGCCTGTTAACGGCGCTGCCGACCTTTGCCGCACCTGCCGATATTCCTGCCGCGTTTACCAGCCATCAGGGGCCAGTCCGCATTGCGGTAATCCGCAATTTGGGTTCCGACGATAACACGACGCAGTTTGTTGCGGGCGCTATCCAGCAGGGACGCCAGCTGGGTTTTAAGGTCAGTACTTTTCTGAGCAACGGCGACGACGCGCGTTTTCAGGATTTTGTTAACCAGGCAATCAGCCAGAAATATGACGGCATTATTCTTTCCCACGGAAAAGATCCTTACTCAACGGCGCTGGTAAAACGTATTGCCGACGCCGGGATAAAAGTGTCGGTCTTTGATACGCCAGTGAACCAGCCTGTGGAAGGCGTTACCGTTACCGCGCAGGATGATGCTTCCCTCGCGCAGCTTTCTCTCGACAAGCTGATTAAGGATACCGGCGGCAAAGCCAATATCGTCAAGCTGTGGGTAGCAGGTTTTCCGGCAATGGAGCGTCGCCAGGTAGTTTACGAAAAAGTGCTGAAAGCGAATCCGGGCATTCATCAACTGGAATCTATCGGCGCGGTTTCTTCTGACGTACAGGGTGATACCGCCAATAAAATCGGCGCTATTCTTGCCAAATACCCAAAAGGGAAAATCGATGCCATCTGGGCCTCATGGGATGCTTTTGCTCAGGGAGCTTATAAGGCACTGCAGGAAAACGGGCGCACCGAAATAAAACTCTACAGCATTGATGCGTCCAATCAGGATTTGCAGCTGATGCGTGAAAAAAACAGCCCGTGGAAGCAGACCGTGGCGGTAGACAGCAAGCTGATTGGCGCGATAAATATGCGCCTGGTCGCGAAGAAGCTGGCAGGGGAAGCTACGCCGGCAACCTACCAGTTTAAAGCCTCTGCAATCGCCCAGTCACAGCTGGAAGGCCAGGCCGTTAATGTCGCTACTCTGAACCGTATTATTCCGGGTTGGGGGGAGTCACAGGATTTCGTGGCGCCGTGGTTCGCCACGCTTAGCGCTAAGTACGCTAAAAAATAATTGCTTGTCCCGGCCGCCGCGCCCGAAAGGTTGTGTTATTGACTGAGTAAGGTGCGGCGTATTTTATCGGCCGTTTTATGTGAGTTTTTTGCTAAAAAAATTCTAATACCCTCCCGTCTTTTCTACGCCATCACGCCACTCTTCAAGATAAAACGTCTTAACTAAAGGCAAAAAACTTTCTTTTTCTCGCCAAATTATTTTACCCCGCTATGCTATATCAACGAGTGTAACAGAGGGGCTTTTAAAATGTTATTTTTTATTATTAAGTGAGTTCAGGAAATAATTGTTAATAACAGTTGTGTTGTGGTTGTTAATGGCAATGTAAAATATCCTTTAAAAGGAGGTGATAAAAAATAATTGGTAAAACCTTTAAATGTGTTATTAAAATGAAAAGGAATGGTAATTTATTTCTGTTAAAAGTGCGGGCAGATGGCGGTATGGCATTAATCCCTATCGGTTGCCTCATTAATTTATTTCTAATGGATGACAGCAATTCATGAAAACAGCAGGATCGATACTAACAAGTATAGCGGCTTCGCTTATCCCTTTTATGCTGCCCGATGTGGCACTCGCGTTCACTGAAGAAGTTGCTGCCGGTCGTTCGGTAGCGGGCGAGACGCTTGATGATAGCGGTAGCAGTAACACACAGCAGGTTTACGGTACGGCAACCGGCACGACTATCAACTCCGGTGGCGTACAGATCCTCAACCCTGGCGGTATAACGGAAAGTTCGGTGATTAATTCTGGCGGCACTTTACTCAATCAGGGCGGGCGAGATAGTAATACCACCGTAAATTCAGGCGGAATCTTTACGGTGGGCGGTCAGGCTGGCGCTATCGCCGTCTCTGATAATGCTTTTATAGCTACGGGTGCAACCGCCACTGTTAATGACTATGCGCAGACCAATAACTGGACCATTGAAATAGAGCCAAGGAATTATGTTTTCCTGGAAGGTTCCAGCGCCGTGATGAATAATACCCGGATTAATTCTGGTTACGTCTGGTTAAAAACCGGAACAATGGTCGGCACGACGCTGAATAGCGGTAACTTTGTTAATATCGCGGGTACGGATATTGATACCGTGATTAATAAGGATCTCTATATTTTGGGCGGCAAAACGCAGGCCTGGTCGCAAAATCTCACTATTAATAAAAACGGTTATGGGAACCTTAATTCCGGTACTATTACCGATGCCACCATCAACGGCTCTTTGAACGTTGCGCCTAATTATTTCGACTGGAGTATTCTTTCTTCGCTGCGGGGAAATATTGCGATAAACGATGGTGGGCGACTGTGTATTAATGTTGGTTCAGACACGGGAAACGCTGTTTATACCGTTTCCGGCTCTGGCTATATTTGGCTGGCAACTAACGAATCTCAATCTGGTTCCTACCATTTTTCGCTGGGCGACGTGACGCTGGCTGGCGGCACGATTAATTACGACAAAGTGGGCTATTCCACGCTAACGATGAAGAGCCTTGCCGGTAGCGGTTCTTTTTACATGAATACTATGCTCAATCAGCTGAAAGGGGATTTCCTTAGCGTAACAGGCAGCGCGACCGGCAATTTTGCTGTCTATGTTGAAGACAAGGGCACCAGCCCTGAACGCGAAGAGAGCCTGCAAATTATCCAGATCGGGAAGGGTGACGCTTCTTTTACCCTGGCGAATAGCGGCAACGTGGTGGATCTGGGAACTTATCAATATTATCTGATAGCCGACGGGCAGGGAGGCTGGTCCTTAACGCCGCAGCGCGTTGAACCGGCACCGCTGCCGGATGACAATAGCGAGTCGGACGAGCCGCAGCCTGAACCAGACGAGCCAGGGACTGAACCCGAACAGCCAGCAATCGAACCCGACAATCCTCAGCCCAAACCAGATGAACCTCAGACCAATCCGGACGAGCCGCAGGATAATCCCCAGGCCGACGCTGAGGAAACGGATGGCCCAACCGATACAGATACTGACGCAGATATCGACACAGATAACGGCACCGATACGCCGACAGATGTTACGCCGGTGCCTGCGCCCGCCACTGACTATTCCATCACGCCTGCAACCGCCGCCGTGCTCTCGGTGGCCACGGCCGATCCTTTAATTTTCAGACAGGAACTGGAAATCCTTAGCGAGCGTCTGGCTGGTATGGCGTTCCGCAACCACGAACGCAACGTTTGGGGAACGTTCCGCGATAGTCGGCTGAACGTCAGTAACGAAGCGGGCGCCAGTTATCGAATGAAGGTTAACGCGCTGACCATTGGTGCCGATCGCGCGCAGCGTAATGAAGAAAGCCTGGCCGTACAGGGCGTGTTCTTCAGCTATAGCCATAGCGATATGGGTTTCCGCGGTAAAGGGCTCGGCAAGGCCAATATAGAAAGCTGGTCAGGGGGAGGGTATGGCCTGTGGCAGCACGATAGCGGCTACTGGCTGGACGGCACGCTGAAGCTTAACCGCTTTGTACACGACGTTCACGGCAGGATGACCGGCGGGGGCGCGGCGAATGGCCGTTTTAATACCCTGGGCGTAGGGAGTAATGTTAACGCGGGAAAAGCGTTTCGCCTGGGGGCAGTAGCCGTCACGCCTTTTGTGTCGCTAACCGGATTTACCGGAAAAAGCAGTCACCTGACCTTAAATAACGGTATGAAAGCCCATATTGGACCGCAGCGTTCACTGCTGACGGCGGCAGGCATCCGGGCAGAATACGCGGTTAAGGTTAGTCAGGCGGAGCTGCGCCCGTGGGCCAGCATCAGTCTGGAACAGGAAAACATCAGGAAAAATCGGGTGAAAGTAAATCACGACTGGTTTAAAAATGACCTGAGCGGCAGGCGGGGGCATTATCAGGCGGGCATTCGGGCGCAGCTAAGCCCCACGTTCTCCACGCACGTTGGCGCTGGCTACATGAAGGGAAAACACGTTGAGTCGCCGTGGAACGTCACGGCAGGCGCGAGCTGGCGGTTTTGAGGTGGCTTTAACCGGCGCCATTTGCAACGGCTTCGGCCGGTAATGTTGAAACGGCTCTGCCCGGCGCCATTTGCAACGGCTGCGGCCGGTAATGTTGAAACGGCTCTGCCCGGCGCTATTTGCAACGGCTTCGGCCGGTAATGTTGAAACGGCTCTGCCCGGCGCCATTTGCAACGGCTTCGGCCGGTAATGTTGAAACGGCTTTGCCCGGTGCCCTTTGCAACGGCTTTATTCGGTAATTTTTAAAAGCAGGCACGGAAGCGTTTTCTGTGCCTGCCTTAGCGGGCTTAAAACGTGGTTCTGGCGAAACCAGTCACTTCCTGTAGTCCCATCTCGCGGCCCAGCGCGGTCATCGGATGTACGACCACGATACCGCGCACGCTTTTCTTCAGCGCACCCATGTTGGCCTGCTCTTTTTTAGTGATGGCGCGGCTGAAAGGCAGCTGTTTTAGCTTCTGCGCCTCTTTGCTGAGCTTCTGCTCGCGAACGCCGCGCAGGCGTTCCAGCTCAACCACCAGCTTCTCTTTTTCCTTCATCAGCTCGCCCAGCTTTTCCGCATCGCCGGACTCCAGCAGCAGCGGTTCTTTACGCGTCAAGGCATCCAGCTTGTCGCTGAGCGTTTTAATTTCTGCCTGGATTTGTTCTTTCATTGTCATTAACCATTGAGTGATTCATTGAGGCAAGGATACACGAAAGCGTCATTCAGCGCAGGAAGCGCCCGCTACTTTTTAAAAGCCTGGCGAGCACCAAGGCGGGAAATCAGTTCCGTCAGCGACAGGACCAGCGTGGAACGCACCATCTGCTGATAGCGCTGTTGCAGCATAGCGCGCAGCTCTTCATCGGCACTGTTGACGTCCGGGCCGGGGGGCAAAGATACCACACAGTGTAGCTCGCCAAAGGGGCCAAGCAGTTCATCATCCGTAAATCGGTATTCGCTACCCTCATCGAACAGCGCTTCGCGTAGTGCCAGCAGCAGTTCGGCATCTTCATATTCGTCTCGACCAATCACGCCAAGGCCGTAAACCAGCTTAAGCCTGACCGAAAGTTCGCCAAGCGGGCCGTTGCCCAGCAGCAAAGGCTCAACCGCGTATTTCACCGCGTAATCATCCTTACGGAATACCTGTACCACCAGCATATCAATCGCTTCGCTCAGCAGTTCGACGGCCGTAGCAAAAAAACGTCTGGCCGTTCGTTCGGCATTCAGGCGCTCCAGCACCCGATTTTCGAAAGCCTGTGGTTTTTCCATAAGAGCCTGCATCATCTTAACCCTGGCGCGGGGTGCGCCCGTGCTCCTTTTCGGTTTCCGCCTGCGGGCGCAAGGTGATTGCGCCCGTTTCCATCCCTGAACGCGTTTTATTTCGCCATGGCGTGCCAGGCGGCAACGGCTGCCCTGACCACTTCACCGTCGGCTTCCAGACCGGAAACCTGCGCCAGCGCGGCCTGCACGCCCAGGCGGTTAATCAGTTCGGCCAGCTCCTGCGCCTGAGGATCCTGATCGCTGTGATAGTGCAGCGCCGCCGCAATACCTTTGACCAGATTCGTATGCGGCAGCTGATACTCTATCGTACCCAGCGTTGGTTTAATCAGGCGGTCGCCCGCGCTCAGCTTACGCAGCGGCTGGCGGCCCACGCGTTCCACATCGTCCTGCAAATAAGGGTTTTCAAAACGACCCAAAATTTTCTGGATATAGGCCGCGTGCTTATCCGCTTCAAAGCCGTAACGGGCAATCAGCACCGCGCCGCTCTCTTCCATTGCGCCTTTTACTACCGCGCGGACTTTCTCATCCAGAATCGCGTCACGAATGGTGGCGTGACCGGCCAGCTGGCCAAGATAGGCGGTAATCGCGTGGCCGGTGTTCAGGGTAAACAGCTTGCGCTCGACAAAAGCCATCAGGTTATCGGTTGGTTCCATGCCCGGAATGGCACGCAGATCGCCCTTAAACTGGGTTTTATCAACGATCCACTCGCTGAACGTTTCTACCGTTACTTCCAGCGGATCGGTTGTTCCGGCGGCGGAAGGGGGCACGATGCGGTCTACGGCGGAATCTACAAAGCCAACGTTGGCTTCGAGCCAGGCATGATACTGTTCCGGCAGCGCCTTTAACACGTGGCCTTTCAGCTGCGTGGTGCCGCGCACCATGTTTTCACAGGCGATAATATTCAGCGGGCGCTCGTTGCCGCTTTCGCTACGCTGGATCAGCCCCCTGGCAATACCGCCAGCGATACGCTCCAGAATTTGCGGGCCGACCGCCGTGGTAACCAGATCCACTTCGGCAATCAGCGGAATAATCTCGTCGCTGGCGCTGTTAACGGCGTTGACGCCTTTAACGACGTCGACCTGCGCCTGTTCGCCAACAACGTGTACCGAATATTCGTGCCTGGCGTTAAGCGCGTCCAGTACCGTCTGGTTAACGTCCGCGAAAGTGAGCTGCACACCGGCATCCGCCAGCAGCTTGCCAATAAAACCACGGCCGATATTACCGGCACCGAAATGAAGAGCTTTCATAATTTTTCCCATATTGATGAAAGGCCGGACAGTCCGACCCGAAAAAGAGCCGGGCATGCCCGGCCCTGGGGTATTTTGTTAACCGTTGCGAACTACGCTGGCTGTTTACCTGAAAGCAGATCCAGCACTTCCTGCACGCTGCTGGTCGTCGCGAGCCGTGCGATGACGCTGTCGTCATCCAGCGCATTGGTCAGGCTGGTAATCACCTGGATATGCTCATTATTGCGCGCCGCAATACCAATCACCAGCTTAGCGATTTCGTCATCTTCTTCACCAAAGCGCACGCCTTGCGGATACTGACAGAACACGATACCGGTTTTCAGCACGCGATCTTTCGCTTCAATGGTGCCGTGCGGTACGGCAATAGATTCGCCCAGATAGGTTGGCGTCAGCTTTTCACGATCCAGCATCGCTTCAACATATTCCGGCTCCACGTAGCCGCCTTTCACCAGTTGCTCACCGGCAAAGCGGATTGCCTGCTCTTTGTTGTCGGCGCGGTTGCCAAGGAAAATGTTGCCCGCGCCCAGCTTAAACAGGTGCTGTTGACCATCGTCATAGCTGTCGCTCAGCGCTGCCGTCACTTTTTCACGATGGCCCGCGCTGCGGTTTGCCTCGACCAGGCGCGAAGTCAGGTCGGTATAAAGGCCGCTGTCCAGGAAATTGGTCAGGGAAATATGCTGAGCATGCGGTGCCTGGCGCATCGCGCGTTCGGTCAGATCGCGGTGGGTAATCACCAGATCCACATCGCCCGGCAGGTTGTTAATCGCGGTATTGGTAACGGAAATCATGCTCAGGCCAGCGTCATTGACCTTTTTACGCAGCACGCCCGCGCCCATCGCACTGGAGCCCATGCCGGCATCGCAGGCAACGATGATCTTACGTACGTGGCTCAGGTCGCCGTTCGCGCCGCTGGTAGCACCGGCAACGGTCTGGCCTTTAGACTGCGCTTTCATCTCGCTCACGCGGCGCGCTGCTGCCTCGATATCATCTTCTTCTTTCGCTTTGCTGGTTTTCAGCAGCACAGCGGAAACCACGAAGGAAACCGCAAAAGCAGCCACGATGGCGGCAATATTGGCGAAGTAGGTACCTTTTGGCGTCATAGCCAGCACGGCCAGAATCGAACCAGGCGAGGCCGGAGAAACCAGACCGCCGTTCAGCAGCGTCAGGGTAAAGACGCCGGTCATACCGCCCAGAATGACGGCGATAATCAGACGTGGATTCATCAGCACATAAGGGAAGTAGATTTCGTGAATCCCGCCCAGGAAGTGGATGATGGCTGCGCCGCCAGCGGACTGTTTAGCATTGCCGCGGCCAAAGAACATGTAAGCCATCAGCACGCCCATACCCGGGCCGGGGTTAGCTTCAATCAGGAAGAAAATTGATTTACCGGCTTCGCTGGCCTGCTGAATACCCAGTGGCGAGAAGATGCCGTGGTTGATGGCGTTATTCAGGAACAGGATTTTTGCCGGTTCAACAAAGATGGAGGTCAGCGGCAGCAGGTTGTGCTGTACCATCAGGTTGACGCCAGCGGCCAGAATATGCGACAGACCTTCTACCAGCGGCCCGATGGCCAGGAAAGCCAGAATCGCCAGCAGCATACCGATAATACCGGCAGAGAAGTTGTTAACCAGCATCTCAAAGCCGCTTTTGATTTTACCGTCGATAGCCTGGTCAAATTTCTTGATTGCCCAGCCGCCTAATGGACCAGCAATCATTGAGCCAAGAAACATCGGCATATCCGCGCCGACGATTACGCCCATCGTGGTAATTGCACCCACCACGCCACCGCGATCGCCGCCAACCAGGCGTCCGCCCGTATAGCCGATCAGTAACGGCAGCAGATAGGTAATCATTGGGCCAACCAGTTTGGCCATCGTTTCGTTTGGCAGCCAGCCGGTTGGAATAAACAGCGCCGTGATAATACCCCAGGCGATAAAAGCCCCGATATTTGGCATTACCATGTTGCTCAGAAAGCGACCAAAGTTTTGTACCTTGATCTTGATATCTGATGAGGACATAAAAGCACACCCCTTATTGGTACGCGCCGACAAGAGAGCGCGCTGAATTTTGTTTAAAACGTTGCCCTGTGCAGGCGGACTCTAGCACGCGAATATGACGCTGCGTAGTCACGGCAATAAGTGTGATCCATGTCACGAGATGCGTACGCATCAGGGGTTTATTTAAGTGATCAAGATCACATTAAAGCCGGAAAGCGGTGCTGGTGCGCTCAATAAATGCGCAAAAGGTAGGGTGGTATGTGATTGATATCACGCTTTGTTCAGCGAACTTTATGCTCAATGCGTGACAGTAATCACAATTTATTTTCGGCCCGCGCTTATTTAGTCATTTACGCGCTAAAACCTGAGGTTGCTGTGAAAAGCGGGCCGGAAGAAAAAGCGGCCCGCCTTAAAGTCACTGCATAACAATAGAGAGTGTGATTACTGGAAGCCACCACGTAGCGCGCTTTGCGCCTGGTTTAACGCCTGAACATTGGCAGAGATATTGCTCATCAGCGTATTGTATTGCGTTGCCTGTTGCTGGCTGGGGAACTGAACCGTCTGGCCGTTAAAGGTCACCTGTGAACCTTGCTGTTGCAGGAAGTCACCCGTTTGCACCGCATCCTGGCTTAGCTTCTGTAAAGAAGGCAGCAGCGGCAGCAGCGAATTAGCTGGCTGCGTCACGACTTTATTATAAAGATTATCGTAAACCGTTTTCAGTTCGGACGGCTGCTTCAGTCCGGCTTTGCTGCTGTCCGCCTGCGTTTTCGCCGTTTGAATTTGCTGGGCCAGCACGTTCAGCGAACCGCTGGCCTGACGGAGAGAATCGCGGCGCGTCAGATAATCCTGCGGGGTACGGATAGCCGCCAGCTCGTCCACGACCGGCTTCATACCGCTGTCTACCGCCTGGTTAACCTGCCGGGAGAAACCGTAAACAATCGCGTAATCGCTGGCATAATTGCCAAAACGCTGCTTTTGATCTTCGCTGAGCGCGGGAAGATGCTCGCCGCTGCGCATCGCCGTATTCTGCAAAAAGTCGATAAAGGCTTTGCGCTGGTCCGCTTCTTTATCGCCACAACCCGTTAACTGGAATACCAGCAACAGTGCGATAAAAGGGGACAGCAGCCGCATCCAGCCGCGGATAATTCCTGTCGTCATCAGAAGTAACTCCTGTAATAGAAAGGCTTACAAGCAATAAGGGCGACACGGGTCGCCTTTGAAGAATAGTTCAACTCGCCAGGTGAGGATACGGTAAAGCGCGTCTTTAGCGTGAAGAAATTTCACCTTTTTGGTTAAAACCATTTATCAGGCCGGTGCTGAACGGCTGCGGCGAGGAGGCCTTTGTGAAAAACATCAGCTCGCTGCGCCTGCATTTTATCACCAGCCTCCGTAGCGATAATGGCAGCCTGCCTGTTGTAAAAGGGGATAATTCAAAAGTAAGTTAATGAAAAAAGATTTCGATACTCAAATTACTATCTGGCCAGGTTTATTTTAAAATTTAGTTTATTGAAGTGGAAATTAAATGGCGTTTTACAGAAAGAAATAACACCCTGCATCTTTATTTTCCTGCTTCAACCGTAGGTTGATAAAAACAGGAAAAAGCCTTGTCGTTGGTTGCGCCCATTGTGGTTATAATCGGAAATATTAAAAGGTATTGATTTGAACATTCATAAAAACGAGGTGAAAAAAAAGCTTTACCGAGAGGTTTTATTTGCAATCGTTAAACATCAGCTAAACATGCTACAGATATTTCTTATTGCAGGGTATGCGCCTTGTTTAAGAGGTGTTAGTTATTTATTTTTCTCCTGTTCATTTTCGCTCTCCCAGACGTTTTGTAAATCAGATAAACCCTTGATGCTAAATATATGTCGTTGCTCTCCTGTTATGGCAATGATCGGGCGAGATATTCATTTACGGGAAAATAATAATTTTTAACTGTCCGTCAACGCAAATTGACCCTTATACGCTTGTTTGCATTTTCTGGAAATATAAGTATAAAGAGCTTGCCGAAAAGGAGCGTGCTCTCGGTAGCTGAATAATATTTATAATTTAACCAGGAGTTATACTTTCATGATGAAAAAAAACATTATTGCTGCTTTGTTACCTTTGACCCTCATTGCTTCACATTCTGTATTTGCAGAAGACACCGACGATGTTGTTCCCGTCACGGTTAACGGCGGTACAGTTCAGTTCTCCGGTTCTATTGTTAATGCGCCTTGTGCCATTAATATCGGTGCCGGAGGTCATAGCGTTGAGTTGGGCCAGTATCGCGTGGCGGATTTCAAGGCCGCTGGCGATGTCTCTGCGGCTCGCCTGTTCAATATCAAACTGGACAACTGCGCTACGGAAACCTACTCGAAAGCGTCCATCACCTTTAATGGCGCGACGGTTGGCGGAAACAGTGAAGCACTGGCAGTAAACGGCGGCGCAACCGGGGTGGGCATTCAAATCCTGCAAAATGACAAGGCGCTGAAGGTAGACGGAACTACCGCCTCCTCTGCCTTTAATTTAAACGTAGGCGACAACACACTGGCATTCCAGGCACAATATATTGCTCTGAACAGTAAAGTAACGCCAGGTGCAGCTAATGCCACCGCGAACTTTACCGTAACCTATTTATAGTGTGAAAAAAGGTGCCATCTTCTGTGGCACCGCAATAAATCCGGTGAATAATAATGAAAAAGTTTTCTCGTAAAGCGGGTGGCGTCATTCTCTGCCTGATGACGCTTCTGCCATTTTGCGCATCCGCTTCTGGCGGAATTACGCTTAACACTACCAGAGTTATTTATCCTCAGGATGCGAAACAGAGCAGCGTTTCGGTGAGAAATACATCAGAGAAAGGGAATTTCCTGGTGCAGTCCTGGGTTGAAAATAAAGATGGCAGCAAAACAAAAGACTTTGTTATTACACCGCCTTTATATACCAGCAGGCCAGGCAGCGAAAATATCCTGCGCGTAATCTACAGCGGCAGCGAGCTGCCACGCGACAGGGAGAGCCTCTATTTTCTTAATACAAAGGCCATTCCTTCAGTAGATAAAGCGGCGCTGGAAGGGAAAAACACGCTGATCCTTGCCGCTGTTACCCGTATTAAACTCTTTGTTCGCCCGGCAGGGTTAAAGCCCTCATCGGATGACGCGCCTTCAGCGTTGCGTTTTAAAAGAGCTGGCGAGAAACTGGAAATATATAATCCAACGCCCTATTACCTGACGGTAACTAATTTAAAAGCAGGCAATAAAGAGTTAAAGGACATTATGGTTGCGCCGATGGCCAGCGATTCTGTTCCATTACCGCCAGGAAGCCGTGGAGATGTTTATTTCAGTACCGTTAATGATTTTGGTGGTGTGACACCCGCACAAAAAGGCGTAATGCAGTAAGCAAAGCGTATTTTAAGGAAAGCTGCGGAATGATAATAAAAAGGAGTTTATTTTCTCAGTTTATTTATCGCTGTCCTTTTCTGGCGCTAATGGTCTTGCTGGGCATAAAAAACGCGACGGCTGAACAGCCGGAATTCTGGTTTCCGCCCTCGTTGATTGCTGAAGATAGCCAGAACGTCGCCGACCTTACGCAGTTCGCAAAAGGTGGCCAGCTTCCGGGAACCTATCAGGTTGAACTCTTTTTAAATGAAAATCAGGTAGATACAAGGAACGTGCGGTTTGCTTTGCCAATAAAGGATGGCGATCTCTATAAAGCGGACAGTAGCGGTCTGATGGCGTGCCTGACAAAAAAAGGGTTACTGAAGCTGGGCGTTCGGCCTGAAGTAATAAATAAAGCAGGCGTGGATGAAGACGAGGGCTGCCAGCCGCTGGAACATTTTATTCCGCAGGCTACAACACGCTTCGATTTTGAAAAGATGCGGCTGATGCTCAGCATCCCGCAGGCTTTTCTGCTTAACCGGCCGCGCGGCTGGATTGCGCCAGAACGTTGGGACGACGGCATTACGGCCGGACTACTCAACTATAGTTTTAGCGGTAGCGAAAACCGGAGTCGCTATGGCAACAGCAGCAGCCATTTTTTGCGGCTGACCAGTGGTTTTAACCTGGGCCCGTGGCGGCTACGCGACGATCGTACCTGGAACGAATACCGCAACAGGCAGTATCGTCATCGGTACTGGCAGCATGGCAGTACCTGGCTGGAAAGAGCCATTGTTCCGTGGCGTAGTCGCCTGACGCTGGGCGAAGCAACGACCGACGGCGACATTTTTGATTCAGTGGGGTTTCGTGGCGTGCGGTTAATGACCGATGACAGCATGCTTCCCGACAGCCAGCGCGGCTTTGCGCCTGTTATTCGCGGCACCGCCATGTCAAACGCGCAGATTAGCATCCGGCAAAACGGCTATGAAGTTTATCGGCTGAACGTTGCTCCGGGTAATTTTGTTATTGACGATCTGTTCCCCATGTATGACAGCGGCGATCTGGAAGTCACCGTAACGGAAGCCGACGGCACGGTGCGGACGTTTACCGTTCCTTATTCCTCTGTGCCGCTGCTGCTGCGCGAGGGCCGCATCAAATATGCCATCACCGCCGGAAAGCTGCGCCATAACAGCGAGCGCTATAGCGACCCTTCTTTCGTCCAGTCCACGCTGGTCTGGGGTTTACCGCATGGCCTGACCGCCTATGGTGGCATGCAATACGCCGACAACTATCAGGCGAGTACGCTGGGATTCGGGATTAACCTGGGCGGATGGGGGGCTTTCTCAGCGGACGTAACGCATGCCAACAGCAAACTGGCGGATGAAAGCCGCCATGAAGGCCAGTCGCTGCGCTTTTTATATGGCCGCTCGCTGAATGATTTCGGCACCACCTTTCAGCTGACCGGCTGGCGTTATTCCACGCAGGGATTCTATACGCTGGATGAAACGGCGCTTAAGGGCATGAGCGGCTGGCGTTATGAGTCAGATACGGTCGATGCCGAAGGGCGCAGAGTTCCGCGTCCGGTAACGGATTACTACAACCTCTATGACAATAAAAGACAAAAGCTACAGGCTAACGTTTCACAACGTCTCGGCGATGTTGGGTCGCTTTATCTGACCGGCAGCCGCGAGACTTTCTGGAATCGTCGCGGCATCAGCGAATCGCTACAGGCTGGCTTTAGCAGTTCGTGGCGGTCGGTTAGCTACAGCCTGTCGCTAAGCCAGAATCGCACGGCCGGGCTGGCGCGTACTGATAAATCGCTGTTTATAAGCTTATCCGTGCCGTTATCTGAAAGCAGAGACCAAAACGTTTTTGCCACGGCAACCCTCAGCCAGAACAATCAGGGCGACGTGATGCAGCAGGCCGGGCTGAGCGGCACTCTGCTGGCACAGCATAATTTGAACTGGAACGTGATGCAGGGCTATTCCCGTTCCGGCGGCAGTAGCGGCAATGCGAGCCTGGGTTATCAGGGAACCTACGGCAACGCCAACCTGGGTTACAGCTACAGCAATAACCATCAGCAAACCAGCTATGGAATATCAGGCGGCGCGCTATTACATCGCGACGGGCTGACGCTGGGGCAGCCGCTGGGTGACACCAGCGTATTGGTAGCCGCACCCGGCGCGGCAGGTATTCCGCTGGAGAACGGTACGGGGATCGCCACTGACTGGCGCGGCTATACGATTCGGCCTTTTGCCATCAGCTATCGTGAAAACCGCGTCGCGCTGGATACCAGCCGGCTGGATGACAGAACGGAGATTGAAAACGCGGTCAGACGCGTGGTGCCGACGCGCGGAGCGATAAGCCGGGCCGATTTCGTTACCCACAGCGGACTGCGCGTGCTGATGACGCTGACATATAAAGGAAAACCGCTACCGTTTGGTACCACTGTCAGCACAGGTGAAAACAGCAGCATTGTCGGTGACGAGGGCCAGGTATTTCTTTCCGGCCTGCAAGCCGAAGGCAAGCTGGAAGCGCGCTGGGGGACAGGCCAGGCGCAGCACTGTACGGCGGTCTACAGGGTTACCGATAAGGAAAGCAAAAGTGTACTGGTGCGGCATGAGGCAGAATGCCGTTAATACGGTGACTTAAAGTTAAAAGGAAAGAAATGATATTTTCATACAGAAAAATATTGCTGACAGGAGCCAGTATGCTTGCCTGTTTACCCGGCGCTTCTGATGCAGCTTCGTCAACAACAATAAATTTTTCCGCAACGGTAACGGCGGTATGTTCAATCTCTGCGCCGGGAAACGTCGATTTAGGTGAAATACCCTATAGTGCTCTTTCAGCACTGGCCGTCAGGGATGAACTGCCGGCATACAGCAAAACTTTCACGATATCGACGTCATGCACTGGCACAAACAGTTATAACCTGACGTTTAACGGGGCGGTAGTGAACTACGGTTGCCTGTCAGGGGGGAATGTCGCCTTTTGTCTTGACGTAGTGGGCAATGAAGATCGCCGGATTAACCTGGCCAGCTCGACGGAAAGAGTAGTAAAAGCAGAGGGAAGCAGCATCACTATTAAGGCGACACCGATGCGTCTTTCTTCACTGGCGGCAGGCAAGGGAACCGGGACAATGACGGTGACCATTTCTCCTTTATAGCCTGTCCCTGACTTTTCTATCAACGGATTATTAATCATAATTAAAGGTGTCCTGTGAAAACAAAAAAGAATTCTCTGTCTGCTGGCGTAGCTGCGCTTTTATTGGCGGCATTGCCTGGTATGGGTATTAAAAACGCAGCGGCGGAGCAGCAAGTTAACATTACTGCCACTATCAAGGCAGTGTGCGATATATCCGTAGATCCATTGATCGCATTAGGTAATATTCCGGCTACGGCATTTAACGAAAAAAGTGCAAATGAAGAAATTAGCGGATACGATAAAACTTTTGCTATCAAGACATCCTGCGCCGGGGCAAGTAAATATTCTTTGACCCTTACCCCCGCGAAAACCAGCAATGGCTGTCTGGCCGCCAGCAGCGAAGAGCTGGCATTTTGCCTGTATAGCGGCTCAGCCAAAATAAACCTGGCTGCGGCAGGAACGACGCTGGAAAGAGAAACGACCGTTACCTCCGAGACGATTAAAGTTGTCCCGGCACGTGGGTCAAAAGCCCCGACGGCGGGCGATTATAGCGGATCTATGACGGTAACTATCGCGCCTTTGTAATGCTGCGCGGTGATAAATTTTGGCCATTGCACGGGCGTTTTTAACGATGTAAAGGGCGCTTATCCGCAAAAAATTTAGCGATAGCTGCCCTTTTTATCACTGGCTCTTTTATCAGGAGTGAAAGTGCGAAATTTCACAGGGAAATTTTTATTTTTTACCGCGGTTATCCTGTTGCCGACCAGTTACTCTTTAGCTGACATTATCTCAGCTGTTAATCCTTCAGAACAGCAAGGAACGCTTAGAGTAAAAAAATCTGATTTTAATCCCATCGCTAATAGTTTTATAAATTACCGTTGCCAAAGTATTGATTCCTCTGGTGACTTCACTTTTTCCATAACAAATAATAAAACCGGAGAACATATAACGCACGCTGCAATATGTGACTTGAGAGATTATAGTTATAATTATGAGCATGCTTATTTAGATGCAGATGTCAGCGTCACTTTAATTATGAAAAATAGTTCAGCAGATTCAAGGTCGGTAACGTTTTCTGCAAAGCATGTTTCCGAATCGTGGGAAAATGGCCAATCCACAACTATAACTGCCCCGGCAGCGAAAGTCTGTTCTGTAAGTTTACCTAATAATATAGATTTAGGAAACTTTACTGCCGATCAGATAAAAAAAGGTGTGGACGTCGACCACAAGATAACTGTCATCGCAGCAGGCAATTCTAAATTTACTCTGACTTTTTCAGGCCCGCATCTTCTCAATGATTTTCTTCTGGGCGACGATGTCTATATGCGACTCTCTTATAATTACGGCGCCGACCTGATTGCCAGCGGCGAACCTTTTGCAGTGGAACAGCGTCAGGTTATCGATATCAGGTTGTATGGCACAGCACCCACTACCGGAACCAAAACTACTGCGATAACGGTCACGCTTAATCTGCTGTAAAGCTTTTTACTACTGGTTTAACGCTTGCCAAAAATTTTCTGCCAGCCGGTTTTCCGCCACCGGCTTTTGCCCTTGTTCTTGCCAGATCCACGCTGTAATCGCTACCACTTCAGGCCGCGTCTGGCCTGGCCTGACGCGCCTCTTCTCCCCGTATATTTTTTCAGCAAGCAGGTGCAAAAAATAGTCAAAAATTTGAGCGCAAATTTCTGCTTTTGCGCCCATACTAAAAATCCTGGCGTTTTCCTGCGCGGTCTCACTGAGCTTCTCAGGCTGTTGTTCGCCAGCATTCGGGATCTGGGTCTCAGATCCTCCCTCTGGTTGTTCACATTAGTGATTTTTATGAGGAGTGCTCTATGGAAGTAAAAGACCCAATGAGTGAGTTGTTGTCCAGTCTTGAGCACATCGTGCTTACGCGTGAAGTTATCCAGGCCGCTCCCGCATTAAAGGGTGAAGTATCCATGCCCGAACCAAAACGCATCAGGGAAATTACCGGCATGGAAGTAGACGAATTTGCCCTGGCAATGGGCGTCAGCGTTTCATCGGTTAAGAGCTGGGAAGCGAAGCGCAGCAAACCTTCGCGCAGTGCTCAAAAATTAATGCTACTGATTCAGTCTAATCCTTGTCTCAGCCGTGAGCTGCTGGGATAGTCAGAAAAAACCCGCCGCCCGGCGGGTTTTATGATTAGCACGACTGGTTCTCTTCATCACTGCAATTCCGCCTTGCCAACGCCTGCACATTTCTTTATCCTGGGCCGCTTTGCCCAACAGGGGACAGCCACATGCAGGTTAAAGGCCTGGCAGCAAAATCTGCCACCACTTCTCTCGAACCCTTCGAATTCCAGCGCCGCGAACTACAGTCTGGCGATGTACACATTGATATTCATTACTGCGGCGTATGCCATTCCGATCTGCACATGGCACGCAACGAATGGGGCGTCAGTACTTTTCCGCTGGTGCCGGGCCATGAAATTGTCGGCCGTGTCATTAGCACCGGCAGCGATGTCACCGCGTTTAAAACAGGCGATCTGGTTGGCGTTGGCGTGATGGTTGACTCCTGCGGCCACTGTTCGCAGTGCAGCCAGGGCGAAGAACAGTATTGCGAAGCGGGCTTTACCGCTACCTACAACGGCGAAGAGAAAGTTATCGGCGGCAAAACCTTCGGCGGCTATTCCGAAAGCATCGTTGTCGACAGCAAGTTTGTGGTTAACGTACCGGAAAACCTGGAGTTAAGCGCGGTCGCACCGCTGTTGTGCGCGGGCGTCACAACCTGGTCACCGCTAAAGCACTGGAACATCCAGCCGGGTCAGCGCGTAGGCGTTATTGGTCTGGGCGGCCTGGGCCACATGGCGGTAAAACTTGCCCGCGCGCTGGGTGCGGAAGTGGTGCTGTTTACCACCTCGCCTGCGAAAGGTGAAGATGCGCTGCGCCTGGGTGCCAGTAAGGTAGTGATCTCTAAAGATACCGATCAAATGGCGGCAGAAGCCAACAGCCTGGACTTTATTCTCGACTGCGTAGCCGCGCCGCACGATCTCGATCCGTACCTTAATACGCTGAAAACCAACGGCCATCTGGTGCTGGTTGGTATTCCCGATGCGCCGCACAAGTCACCAAACGTGACGCCAGTGGTATTTAAGCGCCTGAGCATTTCCGGAACGTCGATTGGTAGTATTCAGGAAACGCAGCAGATGCTCGATTTCTGCGGCGAGCACAATATCGTGTCGGATGTAGAGGTGATTCGTCTGCATGACGTTGAAGCGGCGTTTGAGCGGATGTTGAAAGGTGACGTGAAGTATCGTTTCGTCATTGATATGAAAGCCGAAAGTTAAAATATGTAACGGCTGGTAGAGGCATAAATAGCACCATTCTGTACCAGCCCGCACTACTATGTTTGTTAATCTAAATAGCGGTAGCGATGCCGCTATTTTTTTATAAGTTAATAAACCTGGTAGCGTGTATTGCAGTCATACTTAATAGAGAAGATATTGCATTGCACGAAGGGTTAAATTATTCTGCGCATGAGTCTTCTTTTCTCTTTGAGGCCGTTTAATTCAATTAATATTTTATCCGAACTTATTATCTTCTTTCTGAAAAGGATCTTTATGATAAAGTTATTTGAGATAAATCGTAGAGTATTAATATCTCAGCTTCATGGAACTGAAGCTTCTCTCGGCGTATGTAGTGCTGCATCAATAGAATTTTGTTATAATGAGCTATCAGGATTCCACCGTCCACTGGTGCCTCTTGAAT
Source organism: Erwinia sp. BNK-24-b (assembly GCF_047456155.1). Taxonomy (NCBI): domain Bacteria; kingdom Pseudomonadati; phylum Pseudomonadota; class Gammaproteobacteria; order Enterobacterales; family Erwiniaceae; genus Erwinia; species Erwinia sp. BNK-24-b. The sequence continues at coordinate 4,539,003 of NZ_CP179901.1, read as the reverse complement.
ATGTTATTTATTATTCTGGATCGGCAAAGTTTATAGCAAGACAGTTAAAGTACATGTATGATTACCAGTATGACAGAATTAAACGCTGGCAAAGTATAATGCCGGAAGACGGTTTAAATGCCAGATTAAGCAGAGTGACCCCACACTGGGAAAAATTGCTGGATTTACACCCCGGTGTTTACCTTGTTAATATGAGCCTGCTTGATGGAACCGGACATGGGATTGTTCTGGTGAAAAGAGAGTTCTGGGTCTGTTTCAATCCCGCTTTTGGCGCCTGGGTTTTTGAAAAAGGGATAGGTGAACTTATCAGTTTTTTAAAAAACGTTTTTCCTGTCAAAAGGATATGGGCGATTGCAGTAACGAGAAACGAGCAATTTCCTGTCAGAAATAATCCCATTAGAACATTTGTAACCGGCCCTGTTCATTATTAACGCCAGCCCGCTTTGGCCGGATAAAAAAGTATATATTAATTAAGCCATAGTCAGGTGCGGGGAATAACAGACTTAGTTGGATCTATTATTCCCCGCTAAACCCGCCATAAAGGCGGGCATGGTGTGACTTATTGCAGCAGCGAAATATCCGCAACCTGCAGGAACAGCTCGCGCAGTTTGGTCAGCAGCGTCAGGCGATTAATCCGCACCTCGCTCTCTTCTGCGTTTACCATTACCTTCTCAAAGAAGTTATCCACGGCGGTACGCAGCTGCGCCAGCTCGATCAGCGCATCCTGGTAGCGGCCTTCGGCAAAATAAGGCGCCAGCTTGCTGCTTAAGGCAGAAACGTAGGTCGCCAGCTGGATCTCTTCGTTTTCCTTCAGCAGTGCAGCCTGCACGTTGTCGTTCAGCGGCTCGCTCGATTTCGCCAGAATATTTGAAACGCGTTTGTTAGCCGCGGCCAGCGCCGCCGCCTCTTCCAGAGTACGGAAGTGGGAAACGGCCTTCATGCGCGCGTTAAAGTCTGCCGGACGAGTAGGACGACGGGCCAGCACGGCCTGAATAGTGTCAACGCTGTGACCTTCTTCCTGATACCAGGTACGGAAACGGCCCAGCATAAAGTCGATCACGTCATCAACCACTTTCGCGTTGCTCAGTTTGCTGCCATACAGGCGCACCGCTTCTTCGGTCAGCGTTTGCAGATCCAGCGGCAGGTTTTTTTCAACGATGATGCGCAGCACGCCCAGCGCGGCACGACGCAGCGCAAACGGATCTTTATCGCCTTTTGGATGCTGGCCAATGCCGAAAATGCCCGCCAGCGTATCCATCTTATCGGCAATCGCCAGCGCGCAGGCAACCGGGCTGGACGGCAGATCGTCACCCGCAAAACGCGGCTGATACTGCTCGTTCAGCGCTACCGCCACGTCTTCCGCTTCGCCGTCATGACGCGCATAGTGCATGCCCATCACGCCTTGCGTGTCGGTAAACTCAAACACCATGTTGGTCATCAGATCGCACTTGGACAGCAGGCCAGCGCGAGTGGCGTGATTGACATCAGCCCCGATCTGCCCGGCAATCCATCCCGCCAGCGCCTGAATACGATCGGTTTTGTCGCGCAGCGTGCCCAGCTCTTTCTGGAACAGTACCGTTTCCAGACGCGGCAGATTATCTTCCAGACGCTTTTTGCGGTCGGTATTAAAGAAGAACTCCGCATCGGCCAGGCGTGGACGCACCACTTTTTCGTTACCGGCAATAATCTGCGCAGGATCTTTCGATTCAATATTGGTCACAAAGATAAAGTTTGGCAGCAGCTTGCCCGCGTCATCGTAGACCGGGAAGTACTTCTGGTCGCCCTTCATGGTGTAAACCAGCGCTTCGGCAGGCACGGCCAGGAATTTTTCTTCAAACTTCGCGGTCAGCACCACCGGCCATTCAACCAGTGAGGTTACCTCTTCCAGCAGGCTGTCGCTCAGATCGGCGTGGCCGCCAATTTTGCGCGCGGCGGCTTCGGCATCGGCTTTGATCTGCGCTTTACGCGCTTCGAAATCAGCCTGAACTTTGCCGCGCTCCAGCAGGATCTGCGGATAGCTATCGGCGTTGTCGATAGTGAATTCCGGCTCGCCCATAAAGCGGTGGCCGCGGATGGTGCGTGCAGAATCAACGCCCAGAATAGTGGCCGGAATGCTCTCTTCGCCCAGCAGCAGCGTAACGGTATGCACCGGACGGACAAACTGCACGTCGGAATCGCCCCAGCGCATCAGCTTAGGGATCGGCAGCTTCGCCAGCGAGGTAGCGACCATGTTTGGCAGCAGCGACTGCGCGCTTTCGCCTTTCACGTGTGCGCGATACAGCAGCCATTCACCTTTGTCAGTGCTAAGGCGCTCGGCCTGATCTACCGTAATGCCACAGCCGCGTGCCCAGCCTTCTGCGGCTTTAGTGGCGATGCCGTTGGCATCAAACGCGGCGGCAATAGCCGGGCCGCGCTTTTCAACTTCGCGGTCGGGTTGCGCGGCGCTCAGGCTGGCAACCTTTACCGCCAGACGGCGCGGCGCGGCATACCAGTTTACTTCGCCGTGCGTTAAGCCTGCGGCATCCAGCTCGGCGGTCAAATTGGCGGCAAAAGATTCGGCGAGATTACGCAGCGCCTTCGGCGGCAGCTCTTCGGTGCCGATCTCCACCAGAAACGTTTTTTCAGTCATGGCTGCCTCTTATTTTTTATTGCACATCGGGAAGCCCAGCGCCTCACGAGACGCATAGTACGCTTCAGCCACGGCTTTGGTCAGGGTGCGAATACGCAGAATATAGCGCTGGCGTTCGGTCACGGAGATGGCCTTACGCGCGTCCAGCAGGTTAAACGTGTGGCCCGCTTTCAGAATGCGTTCATAGGCCGGCAGCGGCAGCGGTTTTTCCAGCGCCAGCAGGCTTTGCGCCTCTTTCTCGTACTGCTCGAAGCAGGTGAACAGGAAATCAACGTCGGCATATTCGAAGTTATAGGTGGACTGCTCTACTTCGTTCTGGTGGAACACGTCGCCGTAGGTCGTTTTGCCCAGCGGGCCGTCGCTCCAGACCAGATCGTAAACGCTATCCACGCCCTGGATGTACATCGCCAGGCGCTCCAGGCCGTAGGTGATTTCGCCAGTGACCGGCTTACACTCCAGGCCGCCAACCTGCTGGAAATAGGTGAACTGCGTCACTTCCATGCCGTTCAGCCAGACTTCCCAGCCCAGGCCCCACGCGCCCAGCGTTGGGTTTTCCCAGTTATCTTCCACAAAGCGAATGTCATGGATGGTCGGATCCATCCCCAGCTCTTTCAGCGAGCCGAGATAGAGCTCCTGAATATTGTCCGGTGAAGGCTTGATAATCACCTGGAACTGATAATAGTGCTGCAGGCGGTTTGGGTTTTCGCCGTAGCGGCCATCGGTAGGACGACGTGAAGGCTGCACGTAGGCGGCGGCAATCGGCTCTGGCCCCAGCGCGCGCAGGCAGGTCATCGGGTGAGAGGTACCCGCGCCGACTTCCATATCCAGCGGTTGCACAATAGTGCAGCCCTGGCGTGCCCAGTAATCCTGTAAGGTCAGGATCAGACCCTGAAATGTCTTGGTATCAAACTTTTGCATGTTGTTTTCGCACGCGAGACGGTTTTAAAAGTGGGCGTCAGTATACCCTTTGACCGTCGGTTAGTCAGTAAAAGTGCCTGACGTGATGGCGAAGAAAGATGACGCCGGAAAGGGAAAACCGCAAAAAAATCAGAAGGCCTGATGTTTTTCTATCCGTTTTTTTACGGCCTGGTCTGAATTCATCTGCCGCAAGTTGTTGAATATGCACCGTCCGGCTACCCTCTGATACGCATTAATGCGAAACGAGGAACAAAATGAAGCAGAAGATTGCCTGGATAGATAACCTGCGCGCGGTGGCCTGCCTGATGGTAATCATGATCCACACCACGACCTGGTACATCACCAACGCGCCGGTAGTGGGAGAACATACATGGGATCTTTCTAATCTGCTGAATTCCGCCTCGCGCGTCTGCGTACCTGTCTTTTTTATGATTTCAGGCTATCTGTTTTTTGGCGAACGCAGCGCTCAGGGCCGCCATTTTCTGCGTATTGTCCTTTGCCTGGTGTTCTACAGCGCGGTAGCGCTGCTTTATATCACCTGGCTAACGCCAATCAGCCAGGGCATTTCTGTTCGCATGCTTTTGCAAAAGCCCGTTTTCTATCATTTGTGGTTCTTCTTCGCCATTATCGCTGTTTATCTGCTTTCACCCCTGATTCAGGTAAAAAACGTGCGTGCGGGCTACCTTGCCGTGGTGACGCTTATACTGGCGGTGCTGGCCAATCCTAATACGGTCGATCAATCCATCGGCAATTTTCACTGGCTGCCGCTCAATCTCTATATCAACGGCGACAGCTTCTATTACGTGCTGTATGCGCTGTTTGGCAGGGCGATTGGCACCATGGATACCCGTGGTCGCGGTGTTAGCTGGGCTGCTGGCGTGATTTTTATTGCCTGCGTGGCGGGGATTGCGATGGGCACTAAACAGCAGACGGCGATTAACGGCGCGTTTGCCGATACCTGGTATCTCTATTGCGGCCCGGTGGTCTTTATCGCCGCGGTGAGTTTGCTGGTGCTGTTTAAAAACACCTTAAATGAGCGAATTTTACCGGTTCTGGGCACTATCTCGCGTTATTCGCTGCCAATTTACGGTTTTCACGCGCTGTTCATTCACTTTATCCGTACCCATCATTTTGACCATACCAGTCATCCGCTGTTGGATATCCCGCTGGTCTTTGCCAGCACGCTGCTGGGCAGTCTGCTGCTGGCGATGGGATTACGCAAGCTTGATAAGCGCCACTTTGTGAGTTAGCGGGAAGGGTGACTGCCCTGCCGTCATCCGGTCAACGCGGCGAAAAAATATAGCGCAACTCCCTGTTGAAACGCCGTATGCAGACAGGGCCGCGCCACATAAAGAAGGCCGTGCTAGTTCGCCCAGCGCTGAATGGCACGCCTTAACTGACGCGATGAGGTAAATCCTGCCGCCAGGGCCGCTTTCTCTGTGCCTTCGCCCTGCTGCAGCCGCTGCTTCGCCATCGCCAGTTTTAGTTGCTCATGATATTCCCGCACGCTTATGCCTAAATGTTGTCTGAACAGGCGCGTCAGATGGCGTGCGCTGACGTGAACGCGGTTGGCGATCTCTTCCAGCGGCCAAACGCGCTCCGGCTGGGCAATCAGCAAATCCTGGGTGCGGTGGATGGCTGGATTAATATGATTGCGATGGCGCAACCACGGCGAAAGCTGTGGATCGTCATCCGAACGGCGAAACCAGACAACCATTTCGCGCGCTACGTTAAGGGCAGCCTGCGAACCGCAAAGACGCTGGATAAGATGCAGCGCCAGATCGATTCCCGCAGTAATACCTGCGCTGGTCCAGATGCCGTTATCTTCCACAAAAATGCGATTTTCCTTCACGATGGCGGTCGGTTCGGCGCTTCTTAGCCGCTCGATCACTTCATGATGCGTGGTGCACTGCACGTTATAAAGCAGACCGCTGCGCGCCGCCAGGATAGATCCTGAACAGATGCAAACCAGCGTAATCCGTCCGGCATGGATTATTGGCTGCATGCGCGTCAGCCAGTTACGTGCTTTGACGCTGGCTGGCGTATCGAAATCGACGCTGGAATCCGCCATGCCCGGAATAATCAGCAAGCTTCCTTCCGGTAAGCTTTCCGGCAATGGCTCAAGCTGGCTGACGGTCATTCTGGTTGAGGTCATCACGCTCTCCTCTGGCCCGATGTAGCGCAGTTCGAACGCGTCACCGGCCAGCTGTAGCGTTTCTGCCGGGCCGGTCATATCGAGCGTCATGACGCCCGGCAGCGTCAAAAACCAAACGGGAATAGCCATGTTTTCGATCCTTTTTAGCAATAGCCTTATGCCAGGGCGTGTAAGCACTGCTCAACGGTAGCAATAGTGGCAAAGCGGTTTATCAGCACGCTTTCGGTGCGATGGCGTAAATCTGCAATACCAAGCGTGATGCCATTATGCGTAATCGGAAAGGTCAGCGTCGCTTCGGTTACAAAGGTGACGTGATAGCCCAGATCGGAGGCAACACGTGCCGTTGTTTCACAACACTGCTCGGTACGTAATCCGCTAACGATCAGGTTTTTTATCTGATGTTCCTGCAACCATGCCGCCAGCCCGGAATCGGTCAGCGCGTTGTGCACTTTCTTTTGTACCCTTAGCGTAGGGTGATGATCGAGGAAGGGCAGGCGCTTTACCAAACCTGAAGCCAGCGAAAACGGCCCGTCCTCTTCGAGATGAAACACATCTATAACTGGAATTTTCCGGCGCTGGCAGCCCGCAATCAGCTTGCGGATCTGCTGCTCAAAGGCAGGTGTTTCCGCCGTTTCCTGATAGCCACGATGATAGAAGGATTGCTGAGCGTCAATTACTAAAAGGGCGGTACTGGTCATTTTCAACTCCGGCAGGGGATAGCGGGAACACAATCATGACGCGGAGTGCAGGCTGGCGTAAGGCCAAAAACGGACAGGATGACGTTGTGTCAGGACAACCTGTAGTGCTGGCGGAGGCGCCGGTTCTTTTAGCAGATATTAGCAGCGGCCTGCTTTAGATAAGGAAAAGACAACATCTTGCCGGTTCCTCAGGAAGAATAAATTACAATAGAAAGTAGATATAAAGATATGGGTTTATTATTGCGGTTTATTTTTTTTAAAAAAATCACAACAGGTAGTGATGAATGCGTACATTTACCGAAATTGCGCAAGTATTAATAATTAATTATTTGTAATTTAAAGGTCTCAGGATTGTCTCCTGTAAAAACGTAACCTAAACGAGTCTGCCTTTTATTTTTTAAATCCCCTCTGTTGATTCTGTTAATGATTTATTGAATTTTTTCATTTCAATTTTCTCATTGCCGTATACCAGGATTGTTTTTCCTTTTGAAAACTTGGAGTTATCTCGTTTTTATGAAAATAGTCGATAGCCTTAACCAGGAGATTAAGTTTTTTCCTATAGCCAATATTGCTGTTAATAGGGTTTGTGTCCGCTATTGACGAGCGATGGATATTTTCAAATAATGTTTTCAGATTAAACCTATCCCGGCGGAGTAATCCGTATAAATCAGTGGGTGACATAGTAAACGTAGGGTGTGTTTTTAAGTTAACGAATCTTTCAGGATTGATAATTATATATCACTATTTTTACAAGCTGGCTTCTTTATTGTCCTGAATACGAGCCTGGAATAAAATATGATGAATCTGTTTAAAAGATTTTTATTGATTGCAGGAGCGTCTCTTTTGACCTTCTCTCCAGTGGTACCAGCCACGCCGGTTATCGGTATTGGCAGCATGTACGATGTGCTGACGCCCGGAATGCAGAGCATAACCAAGCGGATTTACAATACTGGTGACTCTACGGCATTTATACGCGTGGAGCTGCTGGAGATTCATCCCGGTAAAAAAGAGGCGCAGGAAACGCCACAAAAAGAAACTATTAATAACCAGCTTGAAAAAAATCGGCTGATAGTTACGCCGCTGCGCCTGATTATTCCGCCCGCTGGTTTTCAGTCTGTACGTATTATGTGGCCCGGGGAGCGAGAAAAGGAACGTTATTTTCGCGTCAGGTTTACGCCTGTTATGCCTGAAGTGGATGATAGCTTTGGCCTGAATAAGCAGGCGATAGATGAATATCGTAAAAATAGTCTGCATGCCGGATTAAACGTGCTGACAGGCTATGGCACAGTGGTGATTGTTCAACCGGATAGCCCCACTTTTAAAACCGTAATGGATAACAGTTCAGCAGGTGTGTTGACCGTAAAAAATAACGGCGATACGACTATTTCTCTGGAAGATATCCGCCATTGTAAATCAATCGACACGGACTGTAGCCCCGTTACGCGTGAATTTATCTTGCCGGGAAGAAGTGTCAGCCTTGATAAAAAAATCGGTTATAAAACGAATTTCACTCTGATTGAGGGAAATAATAAACGGACGTTAACGTTTTAACGTCACATGAGCCATGCGTGGCAATGCGCATAGTTGGGGAAGATTGAAACCTTAAGGAACAAGTTATGAAAAAGAAAACATTTAAAAACACGCTGGCCGTAGCGCTGCTGTCCTGTGCAGCCCTGGGTGCATCCGTTGCCCATGCGGCGGAAAGCCAGAGCTATACCATCAACCTGACCGCGACGGTACCTTCAGACAACTTCCAGGTTCTTCCAGTCGATACGGGCTGGATTGATCAGACCCAAACCATGGGATACGACATCGCCAGCAGCAAACTGCAGCCGTTTGAAAAACAGTTCCAGTATAAAAATACTGCCGGTGCAATTCAGGCCAAGCTAACGGGTAACCTGAACAGTGACGGTAAGCCGCAGCTCTCTAACGGCACCGCTGTCATCCCCCTGGCCGTAACGTTTAATAATATCGCCATTACAAAAACGGCAGTTCCGGTAGTAGCTGCAGAGGCTGCGAAAGCCGGAGGCCGTACGGCTCTGCGCATTACTCAGGCTGCCGATACAGCGCTGGAGGTAAACGGATACTTTACCGGTAGCGTAGCGATGATTTTTGAACCGGTGGTCGACACCCCTGCGCCGTAACCGCATTGTCCTGATGCTAACTGACTGGAGGCCGCCGCAGGATGCGGCGGCTTTATTAATGAAAAAAACTCTGCTTGTTCTTGCTATGGCTCCTCTGTTTGCGTCGGCAGCCGATATGTCACTGGCGGTCAACACGCGGGGGCTACCTGAAGATTTCAGGCGTTATTTTTATGACTCTGAAGTGATGGTTCAGGTATATCTGAACGACATGCCGCTATTTGACGCGGCAGTTTCCCTGAAGGAGAACGGCGATATCCGACTGTTGCGTACCGTTAGCGATGCGCAGGAGGTAGACCCGGCCGTCAGGGCGCTATGGTTCGGCATTCTGCAACAGGGTGTCACCGTCGGAAAATGCACAGCAGCTTGCCCGTCCGGCTTGATGGCAGTGGAATACCGACTGGATAACTCGATATTAAAGCTATACACCTCACAGTATGAAACAAGCCGATCGCAAAGCGCGTTTCTCTCGCTACCTGAAACGCCCGGCGGCGTAATTATGTATAACGACGTGTCTGCTACCAACAGCGGCACAATGCGCAGCTGGGGCATTAACTCTTCCCTGACTTCATCTTTTGCAGGATGGAGCCAGAAGGTGTCTTTTCAGTCGTCCGGCACGGATGGGCGCTACCGTTACAGCAGTTCGAGCCTGTATGAGCTTTACTCACAGAAAGAGCTACAGGGCAGTTTTTTGCGGTTGGGGTTTTTTACGCCCGACGGCGATACCGGCAACGTACAGACGGCCGGGTTTGGCTTTGACACGGTGGCGGGGGCCATGTGGGCCACCTCCGACGCGCTGCTGGCCAGCACGGAGAGCGTCAGCGCCTGGCCGGTTTACGTGACCGGGCGCAATCAGTCCATTGCCGAGGTCTGGCGCGACGGCAGGCTTATCCATACCCAGCAGCTGCAGGCCGGTGTCCAGGCGCTGAACACTCGCCAGCTGCCCGGCGGCATTTACGATATTACGATAAAAATTATCGAAAATGGCCAGGTGGTGGACACGCAGCAGGCGCAGATTTACAAGCCGCAGGGCTGGGCCAATCCGGACAGGCGCTGGCGCATGAATCTCTGGAGCGGACAGCGCAGAACGCTGGCCTCCGGTGATGGCCGCGTGCGTGAGGATAACCCTTTTGCGGCGGGCGGCGGCGTGGATATTCTGGTGCATCCGCGCGCCGTATTAGGTTTTAGCGGCGCGGCGACGGAGAAAGAGCATCGGCTCAGAACCCGTGCCAACGTTACGCTTTCGCCAGATGATTCGCTGTTTGCCCAGTACACGCTGGGCAATTCGGAATACCGCACAAACCAGGACACCGACATCCGCTACTACCGCAACATTCCCGGCGGCGGCTCGGCCAGTCTGTTCTGGCGTTCCACCACCACTGACGTATATGGTCACGGCCTGTCCAGTCAGCGCACCACGTCTCGTCAGCAGGGCGATACCTGGGGCACCTCGCTGTCGCTGCGCCTGCCTCACTCTACGCAGCTGATGCTGAACGGCCAGTATATGGATACCGCCTGGCGGCAAGGCTTTGGCACCGACGCATCGGTCACCACGCTGGCGAACCTGTCAGGACGCGATATGAACTTCCGGTTCAGCGCTTATGACCGGCCCGGCTTTAACAATAATAGCCGAGACCGTGGCGTCTCCTTTGGCGTCAGCGTGTCGCTGGCCCCGGCAGCCCGCCATCTTGTTTCAGCCGAAACCGGCATCAACCAAAATCAGGGATACTCCAGCCTGAACTATCAGTGGCAGCCGGGCGAAGGGAGCGTTATCCGCACGCTTGGCGGCGGCGTTTCTTATAGCCCGCATAACACGGTTATCAGCAGCAACGCTTCGGTGGACACGCCTTATGCCAGCGGCGATGCGTATGCGCAGCACAATACGCAGGGCGATACGACTACGCTGGGTGGAAACCTGAGCCAGGTGCTGGTGGTGGGCGGCGGCAAAGTGGCGTCGGTAAACAGCAACAGTCGCAGCATGGAGTCGGCGCTGATTGTCGACGTGGACGCGGATGACGATACCGGTGTTATCGCTTCCGGCACGATGGCGGAAACGCGGCTGTCGGCAGGACGCAATATCGTGCCAACCGGGCTGTGGAAACAGAACAACATTCAGTTCGCGGCACGCGGCGGTGAAAGCGTACAGCTCTTTCCACAGAACCAGAGCGTGCAGATGAACCGGGGCAGCGTGCAGTACATAAAAGTGAAGGCGGTAAAAACCTTTACGCTGGTCGGCATGCTGCACGATGAACAGGGTAACGTGCTGAAAAATCGTTTTGTCAGCAGTGATGTTTCCAGCGGCGTGATTAATGCCGAAGGGGTGCTGACGCTGGATTCCGGCGTGGCAAACAGCGTGCTGACGGTCAGGGCGGAACCTGGCCAGCCAGCGCTGACCTGCACGCTGCCGTCAGGTCTCGATCGCGCCAAAAAAGTGCAGTTTATTAATGCTGTCCGCTGCCGGACAGTAAATACGGGAGCAGACAAATAATGAAGATGCTATCGGCTCTGGCGGGGGCAGGATTACTTATCTTAGGGCTGGCTGCTAATGCGGCGACCATGGAAATCACTGCCGCTTTTACGCCATCCATGAGTCAACCGGAGCATAATCAGTTTATCAACACTACGCCACAGAGTGGGTATTGTGCGACATGGCCAGACTCATGTTCGAGCAATGTTTTCAGCATTGCATTACCTTTAACCCTGGCTATAATAAATCCAATAAAAGCAAATGATACTCCAAGAAATAATCCCTATTTCGCCTTTCCAAATAAACTCGTAACATTAAATGTAACAAATGAGGCTGGTGATATTGCGAAAGTTTCCTTTCGTGTGAGTGGATTTAGTTCTCGTTATACTAATAACATCGGCCAATATGACTGGGTAAATTCTAGCTTTATGTTTCCTAATCTACCTTGTAAATATAGTGGGGCAAGTTGGGGGGTAGGGAATTGGTATCACTTTTTATGGTCAGTTACTTCTGACAGCGGTGCATGCTATAAAATAAGCACTATAGACAGAACTGAACCCTCAAGCTTTTTTAATATGAGCGTGGCATATGAGCTGGTATCGCCAGATCCACTTCGGATGAGTTCTGGTATTTATAAAGGTGCGCTGCATTTAACCGTTGGTCCCGGTGGCGATTTTGACTTTGGCGATAACTATCAGGCGTCAGATAGCCAGCTTACGATCAATTTCACCCTTTCTGTTAACCATGAACTGAAATTAACCACCACCGCAGAAGCTCAGAAGGTCACCCTTGAACCCTGTGCACAGGGAAGAACCTGTACGGAGGAAGAGGGGAAAGCAAACTGGGAGCGCTGGATGGTTACCCGCATCACGCCGCAGCTAACCGGCCGCAGCAATTTTACTCTTTCCAGCTCCGGAGCTTTTACCGTTTATCTGGCGTGTGAACAGCAGAGCGGCACAAACTGCGCGCTGAAAAGCGACAACTCGGCGCAGCTGGTGCCGGTACAAACACTGCTGACGCTGCCTGACAATATCGTGGACAGCACAACCGGTTCCACCGTCTCCCGAAGGCCGCTTGCGTTGGGTAGAGATTTAACCAGAAACACTTTTATTACCAAATCCTATGGTGAGAACAAAAGCGGCAGCATCGATTTTCTGGTGGAGCAGCGGGACGTGGATACCATGCTGAAAACCCGGCCGGACACGTATCGAGGTGCCGTAACGGTAATCTTTGATCCTCAAATCTACTGATCAAGACAAGATCGCATCCGTTTCGCTGCCAAAGCTGAGGGCTACAAGGTTGGTGCTGGCATACCTGCGGCGTTCAGCAATATAACGTCAGGCTGAACGTTGCAGGCACAGGATAACTATTTAAAAAGAGCCAGGTTACCGGTCAGTTTGGTTATGCTCTTTTTAGGGCCAATCAGCCCTATTGCGACCAGTTCTATCTTTTCACTACTAATAGAAGAAATCCTTGCGCCATATTCATCATAGGTTTTACAGGATTGCGCCAGCGCGCTAAAAGGCATGGCATAAATCGCTTCCTCTTTAGCAATACGCTGCAATTCCTGAATATATTCGCCAGAGGCCAGCAGGACAGGCAGGGGACTATAGATGACGCCGGGGTAGTTAACGGCATCCATACTTTGCCTGTCTGGCCCAACCAGATTTTCCGTGGTACGACCAAAACTGATGCCGATAACGCTGGCGGCGTTAATGGCCAGTCCGGCTGGCAAATCTTTATCAATAATAATCGTGCAGCGATGCTGGCTGGCGTCGAATTTCATCTTTACTCCTTACTGAGGGGATAGTAATCGCTTTATTTACTTTTAAGGCATTCCCTGGTGATGGCATTTCTTTTTAAATTGTTGCATCCCGTTTTTCCGTACTTTTAACGGAGGGTGAGGCTGTGCGTAACCTTTTGAAATAACGTGATTAATTAAGTGAAGCTATTTTGCCTGATAAAAGCGGGAAAGTGCTGCCTTTATTGCTTGCTTAACCAGCAGTATCAGGAAAAAATAACCTGACAAAGGCTGAAAAAAGAAAGGAATGACTCGTTATGACGCTTGGCGCGGCAGAAATCAAAATCCTGAAGCTGTTGCAGGATGACGCTCGCATCACTAATCAGGTTTTAGCGGAAAAGAGCGGTATGTCGGCCTCACCCTGCTGGCGTAAAGTACGCAAGCTGGAAGAGGATGATGTGATTCAGGGCTACCGAGCGGTACTGAACCGCAAAAAGATTGGGCTGGGCGTGATGGTATTCGTGCGGGTTGTTATCGACAGCCACAGCGAGGCCGAAGCACGCAAGTTCGAAGAGGAGGTAACCGCGCTGGAGGAGGTGGTTTCCTGTTATAGCATTGGCGGCGATGCGGATTTCTTACTGCAGGTCGTGGCGCAGGATCTTGACGCCTACGCCGATTTTGCCATGTCGGTGGTTCGCCGCTTGCCCGGTATTAAAGAGATGCAAAGCATGTTTGTGCTGAAAGAGATCAAGCCGCTGGCAAGCCTGCCGATTAAAAAGTCGATTTAAACAGCCTGGCGAAAGAAGAGCCGCTTTCCTGCTTCCCTTGCCCGGAAAGAAGAGATAATGTGCGCGTGACGAAGTGGCGCTTCCTCGCTGACTGGTGCCACCTGATAATCAATTTTCTCAGCGGAGAAACTCATGAGTAAGCACGTTCTGTTTTCAGCCCTTTTATTTGCTGCAATGCCGTTAGTGTCAACGGCTTTCGCCGAAGATAGCCAGCCAGCCGCGCAGGATTCAGCCGTCGCCGCGCCGGATGCACAAGCGCCAGCAACGGATGCGCCAGCTTCGCAAGACCCGGCAGCAACAGCGCCGCAGAGTCCGGCAGCACAGGCTCCGGTTGCGCCAGAAGCGCAGACGCCTTCACAGGCGCAAACGCCGTCGGGCGAAACGGCCGCGCCTCAGCGCGATCCGGCTCATCCTTATGAGATTCAGTATTTCTTTGCAGATTTCCAGCGCTTTGCCATCGGCAGCGTGGTGCCGGATCGTTACCGCACTAAAAAATATGAAATTGTCGACTGGAAAACCCGTAATCTGCCCGCGCCCGAGCAGGGTACCAACTGGACCTATATGGGCGGCAACTACGTGCTGATTTCCAAAGCGGATGGCAAGATCCTTAAGGCCGAGTCCGGCGATATTTTCTATAAGCAGTAAGCGATAAAAAGCCCGGCAATATCAGGCCGGGCTTGCAGCGTTCTGGTAAGTCCGGCGGGTAAACAGGCTCGCCAGGCTCTCGCGTCAGGAAAGTTCTTCCTTCGGGGTAATACGGTCGCTGTACAAATAGCTCAGCGAAGCCAGCAGGCAGAGGCTATAGCCCAGCAGTTCACAGCCTTCCTCCACCATATTTTTCACCGTATGGTTATAGCCATCCAGCATCAGATGCCGCCAGAGAACCCCCATACCAAACAGGCGGGAAAAGACCAGTATGGTCAGCAGCCCTGCACTCATCATTCCCCAGCCCGGATGCCGCAGAAGAGTAGCAAGTCCGACAATCGCTCGTTTAGGGTGCAGCATGGCGATAACGAGGCAGATGGCGGTAACGGCCAGGGCAAACCAGACCCAGCTACCGTGTGAAATTTCATCGAACAGAAAGTCCAGTTCACGGATTAACATGCAGCTGAAAAAGCCGCCGACTAATACCAGTGTCGATCGCATCGCAGGCTGGCGATATGCACGGTGAAAAAACAGCAGCGCAATAACCAGCAGGATTAATTCCTGGGAAACTTCGGTAAATGAGGTTTCATGGACGCCGTCATTCATCCAGCTAACGTCGATGAAAATCATGCCCATCATGGCAGCGAGAAACAACGCGCAGCCAATAAAAGCCAGCGCCTTACGGCGGATAAAAAGTAAATCAGTTTGCATAATGTCCCTTATTCTTGTCGGGGACGATTATAAGTAGCTACCTGGCAAGGGTTTACCAATAAATGCCGCTGCGGATAGCGCAGCGGCGGCAGAGATATTATAAAAAGCAGTGGGCGTCAGGACGAAAGTACCGCTTATTCCTGCAATACGTATTTCTCCTGCTGGCGCGTAAACCAGACCGGCGGCACATGATGCGGCGCCAGCGTTAACTGTTCAATTCCCCGTTCGATAATGGTGGAAGCCTGCTGCCAAAGGTCAGCGTTTCCTGCCCGCAGCAAATCGATCTGTACGCGCTTTTCGACCAGATAAACGCGGGCAAAATGCGGATCGAAGTGAATAATAGAGCGCGTATTATCAATAATGTCGGCCAGCTTAATGGTTTGCGCATCCTTTGAGGCCCGCGCGGTGTGCTGAAAATGGGCGACCTTTCGTGCTGCACGGTTTTTTGCCTGGGGCTGTTTACTGTCCGTCAGCATTGCCACCAGTTCGGCAACTTCTGCACCAAAATGGCTTTCGATATCCGCCAGCGTGCTGGGCGTATCTTCCACCGTATCGTGCAGCCATGCGGCGGCCAGCATGGTTTCATTATCCGTCACGCTTCTGACCAGCTCCACGACGGCGGCCGGGTGAACAATATAAGGCTCATCGGTATATTTGCGGCGCTGGCCCGCTTCAGCATGCGCTTTGGTTGCGTAACGCCGGGCCTGTTCTTCCAGTGAGTACATCGTTCCCCTCCCGAGAGTTAAAATTTGCTTGCAATTATGTAGTGCGCTATCTATATTTTTGACATGACCACAGATAAAGATGACAAAAAAGCGCAGGCATCGCCACTGCTGCTTGACCAGCAGCTCTGCTTCGCGCTCTATTCCGCTAACCTGGCGCTGCACAAGCTCTATCGACAGCTGCTGGCGCAGCTCGATCTCACCTATCCGCAATATCTGGTGATGCTGGTGCTGTGGGAACGCGATGACGTTACGGTTTCCGATATTGGTGAACGTCTGTTTCTGGATTCGGCCACGCTAACGCCGCTGCTGAAAAGGCTGGAAGCCGCTGGCCTGGTCAATCGGCAGCGTTCGCGCAAGGATGAGCGGCAGGTCGCAGTGACGCTGACGGACCAGGGCCGCGAGCTTCGTCATAAAGCGGTTGGACTGCCGCAGGCGGTCAGCTGTGCCGCAGCCTGCGACGTCGACAGGATGCAGGCGCTGAAAAAAGAGTTAGAAGCCTTACGCGATAGCCTTAACGGCTAGCGTGGGGCAGGTGGGCGGCAATGCCCACCAAACAGGAATCGTTAAAGCTACTGATACCATTTTAAATCGTTCGCGATTTAATCGCGGGCACTATAAATCCTTAAAAGGAGTCACCTGATGTCTTTAGAAAAAGTTGTTTACCGCGCCAAAGCAAAAGCTACCGGTGGTCGTGACGGCCGCGCTACATCTTCTGATAACGTGCTGGACGTGAAGCTGGGCGTGCCAAAAGAGATGGGCGGTGCAGGCGGCGAAGCAACCAACCCTGAGCAGCTGTTTGCTGCCGGTTATTCTGCTTGCTTCCTGGGCGCAATGAAATTTGTGGCCGGTCGCGACAAAATCACTATGCCGAAAGACGCTTTTATCGAAGGTGAAGTAGGCATCGGCCCAATTCCGAACGGTTTTGGTATTGAAGCCCAGCTGAATATTCATCTGGAAGGCATGGACGCGGCGGAAGCGAAAAAGCTGGTCGACGCTGCGCATATCGTTTGCCCCTATTCTAACGCCACTCGCGGCAACATCGACGTGACGCTGAATATCATTAACTAAGCCCGTTCGTCCCGTGCCCTTGCTGGCGCGGGACGCTTTTCTCTCACTCACCGCTGGCCCACGCCACTACTTTATAAAACCGGCTAACTGCCTCTCTACGCCTGCATAAATCTGTTGCGGTTCTGTCACCACTTCTGGCCTTACTTCACCTTATCCCGCGCAATTGAACTGCTATTTTTTCGCCGTTATGGTTAACTACGCCGCTTACGCATGAGGGCGCTTCCGTCCTTCAGAATCGTCCGGGAAAAGTTTCTCCGGGTGATAATCGCTCTGCTTTCCGAACTCTGGCGCAACGGTACGGTCTGATTAGCGTTTCATCTCTGTTTTTAGTTACGCCGGGATAAAGGTTTAATGAACTATATAAAATCACTGACGCAGCAAAAACTGTCGTTTTTGCTGGCGTTTTACATCGGTATCTTCCTGAATATTCCAGTTTTTTACCGCCGTTTTGATCCTTTTCTTGCTCATTTCAATATCTCTGAATGGCTTTCCGCCGTGGCGGAAGTGGTCGCTATTGTCCTGCTGACCTTCTTTCTGATGCGCTTGCTGTCGCTCGGCGGCAAGGTTTTCTGGCGTATCGCCGCCACCGCGCTGGTGCTGATTTCCGTCGCGGCCAGCTATTATATGAGCTTCTTTAACGTGGTGATCGGCTACGGCATCGTTGCGTCGGTCATGACCACCGATACCGATCTGTCGAAAGAGGTGATTGGCTACCATTTTCTGCTGTGGATGGTGCTGGTCAGCGCGCTGCCGCTGCTGCTGATCTGGCGCAACTCGCTGCGCCTGACGCTGATTGAACAGCTGAAAACACCCGGCCATCGACTACAGCCGGTAGGCATTCTGCTACTGGCCGTCGCGCTGGTCTGGCTGCCGATTCGCTATTTTGACAAGCAGCAGAACATCAATGAAAAGCTGACTAATATCGATCTGCCAAGCTACGGCGGCGTGGTGGCCCACTCTTATCTGCCCTCGAACTGGCTGACGGCGCTGGGGCTGTTTGCCTATACCAGCTACGACGAAACCATGGACAGTAAAGACCTGTTCGATCCGGCAAAGAAATTTACCTATACCGCACCGGCCGGGCTGGATGATACCTATGTCGTGTTTGTGATTGGCGAAACTACCCGCTGGGACCATATGGGCCTGCTGGGCTATAACCGCGACACCACGCCAAAACTTTCCCACGAGAAAAACCTGGTGGCGTTTCGCGGCGAGTCCTGCGACACCGCGACCAAGCTTTCACTGCGCTGTATGTTCGTCCGTGAAGGCGGCACCGATGAAGGGCCAGGCCGCACGCTGAAGGAACAAAACGTCTTTGCCGTACTGAAAGAGCTGGGCTTCAGTTCAGAGCTTTTCGCTATGCAGAGCGAAGTCTGGTTCTATAACAATACCAATGCGGATAACTTCGCGTTTCGCGAACAGATTGGTTCCGAGAAGCAAAACCAGGGCAAATCGGTGGATGATATGCTGCTGGTGCCGGAGCTGCAAAAGTCGCTGGATCGCCATCCGAACGGTAAACATCTGGTTGTGCTGCACACCAAAGGTTCTCACTACCTTTATTCACAGCGCTATCCGCGAGAATTTGCGCGCTATCAGCCTGAATGTATGGGCGTCGATGACAAATGCAGCAAGGCGATGCTGATTAACGCGTTTGATAATTCGGTGCTCTATACGGATACGGTGCTGGAAAGCGTCTTCGACCGGCTGCGCGACAAAAAAGCCATCGTCTTTTATGCCGCCGATCATGGCGAATCGATCAGCGAGAATATGCACCTGCACGGCACGCCGCGACAGATGGCACCGCCGGAGCAGTTTCGCGTGCCGATGATCGTCTGGGCTTCGGATAAGTATCTGGCCGATGCGGCAAACAAAAGCCGTTTTGAACGTTTACAGGCGCAGCAGCGCGTAGGCACAACGCATCGCCACGTGGAGCTGTTCGATTCTATCCTGGGCTGCCTGGGCTACACTTCTCCTGACGGTGGGATCAAACAGGCAAATAACTGGTGCGCAGATCCGGCTCAGACGCCGGCGCCAGGCGGCAAAATTTAACGCTGTCGCTGCGTGATAAAAACCCCCGAAGCCTTCAGGCCGGGGGTTTTTTATTGTCCGCAGGCGTCAGCGATTTCCAGAGAAAAAGAAGGAGCTATGTGCGGGATCAATAATCCTTCGGCATTTTCTTGCAAGATATGCCGCGCGTATCAGCCTTTTAGCCGAATGAGCAGGGGAGCGGTCAACATGCACTACATCATGCTTTTTATCGCCATCGTGGCGGAGGTGATTGGCACCACGTTATTAAAAACATCCGAGAGCTTTACCCGGCTCTGGCCAAGCCTCGGCACCTTGCTCTGCTACGGAATTGCTTTTTACTGCCTTTCTCTGACGCTGCAACATATACCTACCGGCATCGCTTATGCTATCTGGTCCGGCGTCGGTATCGTGCTGATTTCGCTGGTCGCCTGGCTATGGCAAGGCCAGCGGCTGGATCTGCCCGCCCTGATTGGCCTGGCGTTTATCATTATCGGGGTGATCGTTATCAATACGCTTTCCCGCTCGGTCTCGCATTAAAAGCAGGTCGCCTTTACCGTTTGTGTGACGGCGCGACAGGCGTGCCGCGCTGAGCCAGCCTTTTTCAGCGCCTCTGACGTGGCCACAACGGCATCGCTATTTTTTTCAGTATATTATGCTGTTGCTGACCTTTTAAGCCTTTTCGCCTTGCCCTTTTTTTACAGATAAAAGCGGTAAAAAAGCCTTGTCTGTCCTGTATCGCTCCGTTAATTCGCGTCGCGTTTCGCTTTGCCGCTTTAGTCCGCCTCTGTACGTTTTTTATTCTGCCATTGCAGAATTTTTGCCTGCGATGGCAGGTATAAGCAAAGCGTATCGTTAAAAAAAGAGCCTTACGGAAAATTTTTTTGGCCGTTTTTTTACAACGCGTTTCACTGGTTAAAAATTCCACGGCGACATTTTAAGCGGCATATGACGTTAATGGCGCATTATATGCGCTGCAATTGCCTGCTTTAGGTTATTTTTTATATTTGCCTGCTGCCTCGCATACTCTGTGTAAATAGCCAACGACCGTATTGACGTTTTCTGCAACTGTTGACAAATTGATCGCTAAGCCGAGAAAGGATACGGATTTGTCTGATAGCACTCAGCGCCGTCGCTTCCTACTCGCTACTGTCGCCAGACGGCCTGCACGGGCCAACTTACTCGCTGCCACCGTCTGCGACATGCACGGGCCAACATAAAAAAATACAGGCCCGTCAGGTACAACACACCATCACAACTGGAGCAGAAGCATGCGTAACTCCCTGGCTAAAAAAACGCTGTTGGCGGGTCTGAGCCTGATTGCCATGACCGTGGCCGCCGGCGTCCAGGCCAAAACCCTCGTCTATTGTTCCGAAGGCTCGCCGGAAGGCTTTAACCCACAGCTGTTTACCTCCGGCACCACTTACGATGCCAGTTCCGTGCCAATTTATAACCGGCTGGTAGAATTCAAAATCGGCACCACGGAGATTCAGCCAGGCCTGGCAGAAAAATGGGATGTCAGCGACGATGGCAAAACCTATACCTTCCATCTGCGCAAAGGCGTGAAGTGGCAAACCACCAAAGATTTCAAACCGAGCCGCGACTTCAATGCTGATGACGTCGTCTTCTCTTTTGAGCGCCAGCTGGATAAAAACAACAAGTATCACGGCGTTTCCGGCGGCAGCTACGAGTACTTTGAAGGCATGGATATGCCAAAGCTGATTAGCAAAGTTGAGAAGGTAGACGACTACACGGTGCGCTTCGTGCTGACGCGTCCGGAAGCACCGTTCCTGGCCGATTTGGGGATGGATTTCGCCTCGATCCTGTCGTCTGAATATGCCGACAACATGCTGAAAGCGGGCACGCCGGAAAAAGTCGATCTCAATCCGGTCGGCACCGGGCCGTTCCAGCTGCTGCAATACCAGAAAGATTCCCGCATTTTGTACAAGGCGTTCGATCAGTTCTGGGGCACCAAACCAAAAATCGATCGCCTGGTCTTCTCCATTACGCCAGACGCTTCCGTGCGCTACGCCAAGCTGCAAAAAGGCGAGTGCCAGGTCATGCCGTTCCCTAATCCGGCCGATATCGCGCGCATGAAGGAAGATAAAAATATCAACCTGATGCAGATGCCGGGCTTAAACGTCGGCTATCTGTCGTTTAACGTCGAGAAAAAGCCGCTGGATAACGTCAAGGTGCGTCAGGCGCTAACCCTGGCCGTCAATAAAAAAGCGATTATTGATGCGGTTTACCAGGGCGCAGGGCAGCCAGCGAAAAACCTGATCCCGCCGACCATGTGGGGCTATAACGATTCGGTGCAGGACTATCCGTACGACCCGGCTAAAGCGAAAGAATTGCTGAAAGAGGCCGGTATGGCGGACGGTTTCTCTATCGATCTGTGGGCGATGCCGGTGCAGCGTCCTTATAACCCGAACGCTCGCCGCATGGCGGAAATGATCCAGGCCGACTGGGCAAAAATCGGCGTCAAAGCCAAAATCGTCACCTATGAGTGGGGCGAATACCTGAAGCGCGCCAAAGCGGGTGAGCATCAGACCGTGATGATGGGCTGGACGGGCGACAATGGCGATCCGGACAACTTCTTCGCCACGCTGTTTAGCTGCGCCGCCGCGAAAGACGGTTCTAACTACTCTCGCTGGTGCTACAAGCCGTTTGAGGATCAGATCCAGCCGGCGCGTGCCGAAGCCGATCACAACAAGCGTATTGAATATTATAAGCAGGCTCAGGTCGTGATGCATGACCAGGCACCTGCGCTGATTATCGCTCACTCCACCGTGTATGAGCCGGTCAGTAAAAAAGTCACTGGCTACGTGGTCGATCCTTTAGGCAAGCACCACTTCGAGAACGTCGATATTCAGGAATAACCGGAGCGGCCAGCTTGCTGGCCGCTTTATCCGTCCCTGTGGGCTGCGTTCGTCAGCCCGTCGTCCGGAAGCAAAAATGGTCAAGACGCGATAACGGCGTCGCGGACGGGATTACCCGACCGCAAGATGTGAGCAATAATAATCCCCCGGGTTACGGCCTGCGGGAACCTACAGAGAATCCGGATTATGCTGCAGTTCATACTCCGACGTCTGGGACTTGTCATCCCGACGTTTATTGGCATCACCCTGTTAACCTTCGCTTTTGTACACATGATACCCGGCGATCCGGTACTGATTATGGCCGGTGAGCGCGGTATGTCCGCCGAGCGCCACGCCCAGCTGCTGGCCCAGATGGGGCTGGATAAACCGCTGTGGCAACAATACGTTTCTTACGTCTGGGGCGTGCTGCATGGCGATCTTGGCATCTCGCTGAAAAGCCGTCTTCCCGTCTGGCAGGAGTTTGTACCGCGCTTTAAGGCTACGCTGGAGCTGGGCATCTGCGCGATGATTTTTGCCGTCGCGGTTGGCATTCCGGTTGGCGTGCTGGCAGCGGTCAAGCGCGGATCCATCTTCGACCACACCGCCGTCGGCATCTCGCTGACCGGCTACTCTATGCCGATTTTCTGGTGGGGCATGATGCTGATTATGCTGGTATCGGTGCAGCTTAACCTGACGCCCGTTTCGGGGCGTATTGGCGACACGGTGTTTCTGGATGACAGCAAGCCGCTGACCGGCTTTATGTTGATAGACACCTTGCTGTGGGGCGAAGCGGGCGACTTTAAAGATGCCGTTATGCATATGCTTCTGCCCGCCATCGTGCTGGGGACGATTCCGCTGGCGGTGATTGTGCGTATGACCCGTTCAGCCATGCTGGAAGTGCTGGGCGAAGACTACATTCGCACCGCGCGCGCCAAAGGGCTGACGCGGATGCGCGTCATAGTGGTGCATGCGTTACGTAACGCCATGCTGCCGGTGGTAACGGTGATTGGCCTGCAGGTCGGCACCATGCTGGCCGGTGCCATTCTGACCGAAACTATCTTTTCGTGGCCCGGCCTTGGCCGCTGGCTGATCGATGCGCTGCAGCGGCGCGACTACCCTGTGGTGCAGGGCGGCGTGCTGATGGTGGCGATATTGATCATTCTGGTCAACCTGCTGGTTGACGTGCTTTACGGCGTGGTCAACCCGCGCATTCGCCACAGAAAATAGGGGGCTGCATGTCTTTAGTCGATCCGGGCAGCGTACCTGCCGCACCCAAACCCATGACCCCTTTCCAGGAGTTCTGGCACTACTTTAAACGTAACAAAGGCGCGGTAATTGGCCTGGCTTACGTGGTCCTGGTGTTTGTTATCGCCATTTTCGCCAACTTTATCGCGCCGCATTCGCCTGCCGAGCAGTTCCGTGACGCGCTGCTGCATCCGCCGGTCTGGCAGGATGGCGGGAGCTGGCACTATATCCTGGGCACCGACGACGTTGGCCGCGATGTGCTGTCGCGTCTGATGTACGGCGCGCGGCTGTCGCTGCTGGTCGGCTGCCTGGTGGTGGTGCTGTCGCTGATCTTTGGCGTGATTTTTGGGCTGATCGCGGGCTACGTCGGCGGCGCCACCGATGCGGTCATCATGCGGCTGGTGGATATTATGCTGGCGCTGCCGAGCCTGCTGCTGGCGCTGGTGCTGGTGGCGATTTTCGGGCCGTCCATCGTTAACGCCTCCATCGCGCTGACCTTTGTGGCGCTCCCGCACTATATTCGCCTGACGCGCGCGGCGGTGCTGGTCGAAGTCAATCGCGACTACGTGACCGCTTCCAGCGTGGCGGGCGCGGGCGCGGTTCGTCAGATGTTCGTGAATATTTTGCCCAACTGCCTGGCGCCGTTAATCGTGCAGGCCTCGCTGGGCTTCTCTAACGCCATCCTTGATATGGCCGCGCTGGGTTTTCTGGGAATGGGCGCGCAGCCGCCGACGCCGGAGTGGGGCACCATGCTCTCCGACGTGCTGCAGTATGCGCAAAGTGCCTGGTGGGTCGTGACCTTTCCGGGTCTGGCTATTCTGCTGACCGTACTGGCATTTAACCTGATGGGCGATGGCTTACGCGATGCCCTTGACCCGAAACTCAAGCAGTAAGAGGCAGCGATGGCGTTATTAAATGTAGACAAACTGTCGGTGCATTTCGGCGACGAGAAGGCACCGTTTCGTGCGGTAGACCGCATCAGCTATCAGGTTGAGCAGGGCCAGGTCGTTGGTATTGTCGGCGAGTCCGGCTCCGGTAAATCGGTCAGCTCGCTGGCGATCATGGGGCTGATTGACTACCCCGGCAAGGTGATGGCCGACAAGCTGGAGTTCAACCAGCGCGACCTGAAGCGCATTTCAGAAAAAGAGCGCCGCCAGCTGGTGGGTTCCGAAGTGGCGATGATCTTTCAGGACCCGATGACCAGCCTGAATCCTTGCTATACCGTAGGCTACCAGATTATGGAAGCGATCAAGGTGCATCAGGGCGGCAATAAAAGCACGCGCCGCCAGCGGGCTATCGATCTGTTGAACCAGGTAGGCATTCCCGATCCGGCCTCGCGGCTGGACGTTTATCCACACCAGCTTTCCGGCGGTATGAGCCAGCGCGTGATGATTGCCATGGCTATCGCCTGTCGGCCAAAGCTGCTGATTGCGGATGAGCCGACCACGGCACTTGATGTCACCATCCAGGCGCAGATCATTGAGCTGTTGCTCGATCTTCAGCGGCAGGAAAATATGGCGCTGATCCTGATCACCCACGATCTGGCGCTGGTGGCTGAAGCGGCACAGCATATTATCGTGATGTACGCGGGACAGGTGGTAGAGACCGGTAAGGCGGCCGATATCTTCAAAGCGCCGCGCCACCCTTATACGCAGGCATTGCTGCGCGCGCTGCCGGAGTTTGCCGTCGACAAAGCGCGGCTGGCTTCGCTGCCGGGCGTGGTGCCGGGCAAATACGATCGGCCCAACGGCTGCCTGCTTAATCCGCGCTGTCCGTACGCTAACGATCGCTGCCGCGTTGAAGAGCCTGAACTCCGTGATATTCCGGGACGCCAGTCCAAATGTCATTACCCTCTGGATGATGCCGGGAGACCGACTTATGCAACCATCTGATTCCACCCTGCTGATGCAGGCGATTGATTTAAAAAAACACTACCCGGTAAAAAAAGGCTTATTTGGTCAGGAACGGCTGGTAAAAGCGCTGGACGGCGTCTCTTTTAATCTGGAGCGCGGTAAGACGCTGGCGGTAGTAGGTGAATCCGGCTGTGGAAAATCGACGCTGGGTCGGCTGTTAACGATGATCGAAACCCCGACGGAAGGGCAGCTGTTTTATCAGGGACAGGATCTGTTGAAACACGATCCGTCAGCGCAAAAGCTGCGTCGCCAGAAGATTCAGATCGTTTTTCAAAACCCTTATGGCTCGCTGAACCCGCGTAAAAAAGTCAGTCAGATACTGGAAGAGCCGCTGCTGATT
Source organism: Erwinia sp. BNK-24-b (assembly GCF_047456155.1). Taxonomy (NCBI): domain Bacteria; kingdom Pseudomonadati; phylum Pseudomonadota; class Gammaproteobacteria; order Enterobacterales; family Erwiniaceae; genus Erwinia; species Erwinia sp. BNK-24-b. Next base: position 4,513,936 of record NZ_CP179901.1, on the reverse strand, counting down.
AATACCGGGCTTAGCAAAGCGGAACGTCGTGAAAAGACGCTGGCGATGATGGCGAAAGTAGGGCTGAAGCCGGAACACTACGATCGCTATCCGCACATGTTTTCCGGCGGCCAGCGCCAGCGTATTGCGATTGCGCGCGGGCTGATGCTCGATCCGGACGTGCTGATCGCCGATGAGCCGGTTTCTGCGCTCGACGTCTCGGTGCGCGCCCAGGTGCTGAATCTGATGATGGACTTACAGCAGGAGCTGGGCCTTTCGTACGTCTTTATCTCGCACGATCTGTCGGTGGTAGAGCATATTGCAGACGAGGTGATGGTGATGTATCTGGGACGTTGCGTAGAGCGCGGCAGTAAAGAGGCGATTTTTGCCAACCCGCGCCATCCCTATACTCAGGCGCTGCTCTCCGCCACGCCACGGCTGAATCCGGACGAGCGCCGCGAACGCATTAAGCTGACCGGTGAACTGCCAAGCCCGCTTAATCCGCCAGCGGGCTGCGCTTTTAACGCCCGCTGCCGCCGCCGATTTGGCCCCTGCACCAGTATCCAGCCACGCCTGAAGCAGTATGGCGACCAGCAGATTGCCTGCTTTGCCGTCGACCAGGATGAAGGACAGCCGGTGCCAAACTAACCGCAGGCCGCTATTGTCGAAAAGCGGCCTGCAATTTTTCCTGTTCATGACGTGTAGAACATTTCTGGAACCCGCCTCAAAGACTGGCTGCAACCTGTGCCGTCAGTCTAAATACTGAACCTGACCGGAGAGGATTTTTACAAAATTATGACCACGTAGGCAGATCATCGTATCTGCCAGGATGGCTACAGGCCTTTGCTGAGCGGTGGTCGTTTATATTTAAAAATAACGGTAGCCCAGCGAGAGTAATGCATTTCAGGCCGCAGACCTTGCGGCCAGATGCCTTAACTTCCTCTCTTTTCTGTACCATCGATTAGCAAAAACGCGCAACCAGCAGAGGTTGTGATCAATTTGACTTAGTTTGTTCGTTTTATAATCACTTAACGATGCGCTCGGGCTGTGGCATAAAGCCGGGTACCAGGGCCGGTTAAAAGTGTTTTATGTCAAATTAATGCCTGTATCAGCATATTATTTATTAAATTCTGCTAACGCATTGCGCGATTAAAAAAATGTGTGTAATTCTGCCCGCCGCTGCCCGTTATTAAAGCAGCATGCTGATTAATTAACTGAGAGAAATTATTTAATTAAGGCAAATAATAACAGGGCTGATTGATAGCCTGCGTAATTATCGCCGCATCATGGTTTGTTAATATAATTAATCAGTTCAGCTTTTTTTGTGAGCGGTAAGAATATTCTGATGTAAATAAAAATTGTATGATATATTGCCGCTTGTTTCCTCACTCTCCGCGATCGTTCCCATGAAAAGTTATGACGACCTGCAGCGTTTTAAAGAAAAAACGCAAACAAACCATATCGAATTCAAAGATATGTCTGAACAGACACGGAATGCCGATAATACGGACTGGGCCATCATCAGACAGTTGATGAACGAGGGTGCAGCGTCGGCCTTAGGGAACGGCCAGCGAACCGATATTACCGCGCCACAGCCTGCTGCCGATCTCTTTAATCAGTCGGCTATACCGGCGCTACCGCAAAAAAGCGTGACGAAAATTTCTGCGTCGCCTGCCACAGGCGTGGCTGCTTTTGTTACGGCCAAACCGGTCGCGCAGGGCGGTTCGCTGCTGGACAGCATTGCCGCCTCGCTCAAGCCGACTGCACAGGCACAGTCCGTGCTGCCAGAGTCATTAAGGGCTGCTGAAGTATTGCAGGCGACGCCATTCGAAAAATCAACGCAGCTGGATACTATGCTCGCACCGCAAACCGCTTCACGGACAGAAGCAGCGCGCGTATCGCCAACTTCTTCATTGCTGGATGCCGTACGTTCGCAACAGCCAGCTTCATCGATAAATACCGCCGCGCATTCGCAGCAGCCAGCTTCACCGCTGGATACTATGCTCGCACCGCAAACCGCTTCACGGACAGAAGCAGCGCGCGTATCGCCAACTTCTTCGTTGCTGGATGCCGTACGTTCGCAACAGCCAGCTTCACCGGTAAATACCGCCGCGCCTTCGCAACAGCCAGCTTCGCCGCTGGATACAGCCGCGCGTTCGCCGCAGCCAGCTTCGCCGCTGGATACAGCCGTGCGTTCGCAGCAGCCAGCTTCACCGCTGGGCGCTGCCCGGCCTGCCGAACCGGAACGCTTTAAGCAGCTGTTCAGCGCTTCCGGCCCGCGGGATGCTACCCTGTTACCGAAAGAAACTCTGCTACAACCCCTGCTGGAGCGAATTGCCTCATGCCGTTAGTTTGTGTTTGTTCTCCGAAGGGCGGCGTGGGTAAAACCACGCTGGCTGCCAACCTGGCCTATACCCTGGCGCGTGGCGGCAGTAAAGTACTGGCAATTGATTTTGACGTGCAGAACGCGCTGCGCCTGCACTTTGGCGTGCCGCTTTCTGATGGCCGTGGTTTTGTGGCGAAGTCGGCGGAATCGCCGGACTGGAGCCAGTCGATCTTAACCACCGGCGGCAATATCTTTGTGTTGCCCTACGGCGACGTGTCGGAAGAGCAGCGCGTTGAATTTGAAAGTAATTTGTCCGACCCCCATTTTCTTGCCCGCGGTTTACAAACCGTCCTCAACTATCCCGGCCTGGTTATTGTTGCTGATTTTCCGCCCGGACCGGGTCCAGCCCTAAAGGCCATGACCGATCTTGCCGATTTACATCTTGTAGTGATGCTGGCGGATACCGCTTCGCTGTCGCTGCTGCCGCAGATTGAAAACGACAAAATGATCGGTGGCGCGCTGAATCAGCGGGCCGGTCACTTCTTCGTGCTCAACCAGAGCGACAGCCGCCGTAATATCAGCCGTGACGTGACGGCTTTTATGCAGCAGCGCCTGGGCGACCGGTTGCTGGGCGTGGTCAATCGTGACGAAAGCGTCGCGGAAGCCAACGCTTCACAGCAGTCCGTATTTGATTTCAGCCCGGTTTCCGCCGCCGCTTTCGATATTGAGCTGGTCGGCAAAAGAGTTGCCGCGCTACTGGATATCAAAGTGGGCGATGGCGAGATGCAGGCGCCGCTGACCTCGCGGTAACGCGGCTTCGCCGTACGGAATGGATACCTGTCATTCCGGGGCGCTGTTGCGCCCCGTTAACTCTCGTTTTGTTTTCAGGATGACTTATGAAAAAAGTCCTGTATTACCTGCAGCTGCTGATATTATTTCCGCTGGCCGCAGTGATTGTTATCACGCCCATGGACAGCCAGAAACAATATATTTTCGGCCTGATCGGCATCGCCATTCTTTTTGTGCTGGGGCTGAGCAAAAGCCATAAAATCTCTATGGTGATGGTGTTTCTTTCAGCACTGATGTCAACGCGTTATATATACTGGCGCGCGACTGAGACCCTGGCTTTTAATTCCGAAATCGAAGCGATCCTTGGCGTCGGCTTATTTATCGCCGAGGTTTACGTTTGGGTTATTTTACTTTTAGGCTATCTGCAAACGTCCTGGCCGTTAAAAAGAACGATTGAACCCATGCCGGATGACGTCAGCCTGTGGCCAACCGTCGATATCTACGTACCGAGCTATAACGAGAGCCTGGACGTGGTACGAGATACCGTGCTGGCTGCCCAGTGCATCGACTATCCGCGCGACAAGATTAAAATCTATCTGCTGGATGACGGCAAGCGCAGCGAATTTGCGGTTTTCGCCGCCGACGTTGGCGTTGGCTATATCACGCGTGACGACAACCGCCACGCTAAAGCGGGCAACCTGAACCATGCCATGCGCATCACTAAAGGCGAACTGATTACCGTTTTTGACTGCGATCATGTGGCGACGCGTACTTTCCTGCAGGCTACCGTTGCGCCTTTCCTGAAAGATCCAAAGCTGGCGCTATTACAGACGCCACACTATTTCTATTCGCCCGATCCTTTTGAACGCAACCTGCAAGGCGCGCGGGAAATCCCGAACGAAGGCGCACTGTTTTATGGCCCGGTTCAGCAGGGCAACGATAACTGGAACGCGACCTTCTTCTGCGGCTCCTGTGCGGTAATCCGCCGTAGCGCGCTGGAAGAGATTGGCGGCTTTGCTACTGAAACCGTGACGGAAGATGCGCACACCGCGCTGAAAATGCAGCGTCGCGGCTGGAAGTCTGCCTTTCTGGCCCTGCCGCTGGCGGCTGGCCTGGCAACCGAGCGTCTGGGCCTGCATATTATCCAGCGTACCCGCTGGGCGCGCGGCATGACGCAGATTTTCCGCGTCGATAACCCGCTGCTGGGCCGTGGTCTGAAATGGCAACAGCGCCTTTGCTACCTTAACGCCATGCTGCACTTCCAGTTCGGCCTGCCGCGCGTGATCTTCCTGACCGCGCCACTGGCTTATCTGTTGTTCGACCTGAATATTATCCACTCTTCCGCCAGCCTGATTTTTGCTTACGTGCTGCCGCATCTGGTGATGTCGCTGTACGTTAACTCGCGTATGAATGGCCGCTTCCGCGCCACCTTCTGGGGCGAGATTTACGAAACGGTGATGGCTTTCCATCTGGTTATTCCCACGCTGCTAACCATGATTTCGCCAAAGCACGGCAAATTTAACGTTACGGACAAAGGCGGCCTGCTGAATACCGGCTTCTTTGATCTTAATATCGTGCGTCCACATATTATCTGTGCCGCGCTGCTGATTGCGGGTGTCACGAGCGGCATTATTCGCGCCGTGGCGCATAACTATTTTGGCGTTGACCCTTACGTTATCGCGCTTAACGTTGGCTGGGCGCTGTTTAGCCTGGTGATTCTGATGGCGGCGATTGCCGTGGCGCGCGAAACTAAGCAAACGCGTAAAACCATCCGTATTGACGTGAAAATTCCGGTGATTATTCACTACGCCAGCGGCATTTCCTCGCGTTCAACCACGGTGAACCTGTCGATGGGCGGCGCGCAGGTAACGGCACCGGATAATCGCCATGAAACGGACGTTATTGAAGCGGTCGATCTGATGTTGCAGTCCGGCACCATCTCCTTCCCTGTCAGCACTATCGGCGCAGAAAACGGCGTTATCCGTTTGATGTTTACTGAAATCCCGCTGTCGCGCCGTCGTGAACTGGTGCGCGTGGTGCTGTCGCGCGCCGACGCCTGGCTTAAGCCGGAAGGGCCAAAGGATAATCCGCTGCGCTCGCTGGTCACCATTATCCGTACCGTTTTTGATCTGTTCTGGCTGACCTGGAAAGACCGGCGCGCAAAACGCCAGGCGATGAAAGCGAAAGAGGACGGCGCTGTATGAAAAAGCTTTTAGCCGTTCTCTGTTTTGGCATTGTTACGCTGGGTCATGCCCATGCTGCCGACAACGTTACCCAGGACAGCAGCGCGCTGTCGCAGATCCCGCCGCCGGCCGGAACCGGTCAGGCAGGCGATTTGCCGCCGCTGCCGCCCATCGGCGATGCGCAGCCCACGGCCACTATTTTGCTGAACCAGCCGCTTGCCAGCACCATTTCCGTCGCGCAGATGGGCCAGACCAACGGCATTCTGTTAACCGGCGGCCAGCTACAGTCCGGTATCGTTTTTACGCTGCCTGCGGATGAAGTGATTACGAATGCACATCTGAACCTGTCGCTGAAAGTCTCTAAAGCGCTGGCGGCACGCAACACTTCTATGCAGCTGATGCTTAACGGCCAGCCGCTGGGAACGCTGCCGCTGAGCGCTTCCGACAGCGCCAGCGAAGAGTATCAGCTGGATATTCCGGCCGCGATGGTGGTTTCCAGCAATAACCTGAGTTTTAAAATCAATGATGCAGACCAGCTACTGTGCGAGCGCGATAGCGACAGCCAGTACCAGGTCACCATCCTGCCGGAAACCACGCTGGCGCTGGAAGGCCAGCAGCTGAATACAGGCAATAAGCTGCGCAACTTTCCGCGTCCGTTTATCGATCGGCAGCGGATGACGCCGTCCAGCGTAGCGATGGTGTTTGGCTCAGAAGTGACGCCGGGCGAAGTCAGCGCGGCGGCCACCCTTTCTTCGTGGATGGGCATTCAGACCGACTATCGCGGCATCAATTTCCCGGTATTGCGTAATGAGATGCCCGAGAAAAATGGCATCGTCTTTGCCCGACCGGGCGAAATCATTGCAGGCTTAACCGTGCCGCAGGTGAAGGGGCCGACGCTGCAAATGGTCGATAATCCGGTCAATCCGGTTTACAAGCTAATGCTGGTGATTGGCAACAGCGACGACGAACTGCGCCAGGCTGCATGGCGGCTAACGCAGCCGTTGAGCGTGGACAGTGATTCCTTGTCTGTGGCCTCGCAAAGCATTCCGATGAGTAAGGCTTACGACGCGCCGCGCTGGATCAATACCGATCGTCCGGTACGCCTCAGCGATCTGCTGCGCAAAGATCAAAGCCTGACGACTACAGGGATCTGGCACGATGCGCTGAGAGTTAACTTCCGCGCCGCGCCCGATCTGTTTCTGTGGGATGGCGAAACGGTGCCGGTGCAGCTGAACTACCGCTTTCCCGCGGAAAGCTGGATCGACGAAGAAAAATCCTTCCTGAACGTGGGCCTGAACGGCACCTTTTTGCGTAATCTGACGGTCAATAAAGTCGGCCTGCTGGAAAACATCTGGCATCGGCTGGGCGGCGACGCGCGCCAGGAGAAATATACGCTGAAGTTCGATCCGTATCTGATTTACGGTGACAACCAGCTGCAGCTCTATTTCAATATCAAACCCAAGGCCAGCGCGCCGTGCAGCGTGTTGACTAACAACAATATTAAAAGCCGCATTGAGGATGACTCGTGGATCGACCTGAGCCATACGCGTCACTTTAGCCTGCTGCCGAATCTTTCCTATTTCGTCGGCGCGTCGTTCCCGTTCAGCCGCTTTGCGGACTATTCACAAACTGTGCTGATGCTGCCCGCCGCCCCCAGCAATGCTGAAATCGGCGCGCTGCTGGATATGGCCGGACGCTCTGGTAACGCAACCGGCGTCGCGCTGAGCCACAACAGCGTAATGTTTGGCGTACCGCAAAGCGGCGCGCAGCTGGAACGTTTACGCAACAGCGACGTGCTGGCCATCTCCACGCTGGCACAGGGCGAGTTTAACCAGGCGCTGCTGCAACACTCTCCTTTTGACGTTAACGGCCGCACGCTGGGCGTGAAAGAACCAACGCTGCTGGACAACCTGCGCGGCTGGCTTTCCGGCGACTGGAATCGCCAGGTGATGGATGCAGATCGCTACTTCTCTTCTAATGAAGACTGGCGCGGCTTTGTCAGCTATCGCTCACCGTGGAGCAGCTCGCGCGTGGTGGTAATGACTATCGCTACCGACGACGCGCAGCTTGCACGCCTGCATGACGATTTGAAACTGCAACGCATTAACGCCGGCATTCGCGGCGATACCGCTATCATCACCGATGAAAACGGCATTCGCAGCTTCCGCGTGGGCGCGCAGTTCCCGAACGGCGAAATGCCGTGGTACATGATGGTGGTGTGGTATGCCAATCAGCATGCGGTCGTGCTGGCGCTGATAGCGCTGCTGATCTCCGTTATTGTTGGCCTGAGCACTTTTGTTCTGTTGAAGCATCATGCCTGGAAGCGTCTCAATCCGCAGCATGACCATTCCGGCGAGAAGAAATGAAGATGAATGTAAATAAAACGCTGATCGCCCTTCGTCAGCTGTGGCTGCCGGGCCTGGTGCTGACGGCAAGCGCATTTCCGGTACTGGCGGCTGAAAACCCGGCCATCCAGGCGCTGTTTGATCAGGCCAACTACTGGCACCAGAAGGCACATGACGAGCTGGCGCGCGACGCGCTAAACAAAGTGTTAATGGTGGACGGCAACAACGTTCAGGCGCTTTATCTGATGGCGCTGTGGGCGCAGCAGAGCGGCGACAGCGCGGCCTCGACCCAATGGCGCGAGCGGCTGAGCCAGGTTTCTCCCGGCAATGCGAAGCTCAGCGAGCTGGATAACGCACGCCAGCTGCAGTCTATTCCAACGGCGCAGCTCGCGCTGGCGCGCCAGCAGGCGCGCGGCGGCAACATTGCTGCTTCGCTGCAAACCTGGCGCAACACTTTTAGCGGTAACGAGCCGCCAGCCAGCGTGGCCGCTGAATATTATCTGACGATGGCGGGCGATCGTACGTTGCTGCCGCAGGCTATCGATGCCCTACAGCAGTTCGCCACCGCGCATCCGCAGGATACCGGCGCAAAGCTGGCGCTGGGTAAGGCGCTGACCTATCAGGAATCGACGCGTCGTGAGGGCATACAAATTCTGAGCGGCATGGCGGACGGCAACGAGGATGCCGATCGTTCGCTGCGTCAGGCGCTGCTGTGGCTTGGCCCGAAACCGGAAGACGCGCCGCTTTACCAGACTTATCAACAGCGCCATCCGCAAGATCGCGCGGTGATGGACTATTTCCGTAAAAACGCGGGCGGGGCAGAAAAAGGCGAAGGCTTTACCGAGCTGAACAGCGGCAACGTTTCCGGCGCGCAGACCGCTTTCGCTCACGTTTTGCAGGCTAACCCGGAAGATGCCGATGCGCTGGCGGGTCTGGGCTACGTGGCGCAGCGCAGCGGGAACTATGCCGCCGCCGCAGATTATCTGGAACGCGCGGCGAAGCTGGGCGGCGATAACAGCGAGCAGCGCCAGAAACAGGCCGCCGACGCGCGTTTTTATGGCCAACTGGCCAGCGCGCAGCAGGCGCTGAAAACGGGCGATACGGCGCAGGCGCTAAGCCTGAGCGAACCGCTGACGCAGGCCGAAGGCGAAAAAGGCGTGGCGGCGAAGCTGTTCCGGGCCGACGTGCAGCGCCGCAATAACCAGCTGGACGCCGCCGAGCAAACCTATCGCGCAATTTTACAAAGCGATGCGGATAACCGCGCGGCGAAAGAAGGGCTGTTTTACGTTCTGCGCCAGCAAAATCGCGGTAGCGAGGCCAACGCGCTGCTCTCTTCCCTGCCGGAAAGCGTGCGTGCAAGCGTCGCGCCACGTCCGGGCACCACCAGCGATCCGCTGCGACGTGAAGCGAAGCAGGCGCTTGCGGCAGGTAACCCACAGCGCGCCATTACGCTGTTGACCACCGGTATCCAGCGCTTTCCGAATGACCCATGGCTACGGCTCGATCTGGCGCGTCTCTATCAACAGCAAGGCGATAGCGCGCAGGCGGCTGGCGTCATGCAGCCCGCTTTCCGCCCCTCGGCCAGCAGCAACGACATCTATGCCGCCGCGCTGTTCGCCAGCGAAAGCGGTGCCTGGCAGCAGGCGCAAATGCTGCTGTCGCGGCTGCACAACCAGAACGGTGAAATGCGCGAGCTGTCGCGCCGCGTTAACTTCAACCTGCAAATGGCGGTAGCGCAGCAGTATCTGGCGCAGGGTTCTACCGTCGCTGCCGCCAACACGCTGAAGGCGCTGGCACTCACGCCACCTGCCAATCCGGCGGATGCAGGGAAGCTGGCGAAAGGGCTGGCCGCCGCTGGCGATCTTAATAGCGCCGTCGCCGTAGTGCGCAATAATATGCAGCGCGGCGTACAGGGCAACGCGGGCGATTACGCGGCCCAGGTCGCCGTACTTAATCAGGCCGGGCTAAGCAGCGAAGCGCAAAGCTTCCTCAATAATCCTGAACTTCAGGCAAAAAGTACGCCAGAGCAGCTGGCCGGTATTCAGAACGGCTATCTGATCAACGAAGCCGATCGTCTGCGTAGCCAGGGTAAATATGCGTCGGCCTATGACAAGCTGATCGGCGCGCTGCAACACGATCCGCAAAACAGCGATCTGATGTTCGCGATGGGCCGGCTCTATCAGTCCGGTAAAATGAACAAAGAAGCGGGCGTGGTTTACGACTATCTGATGACGCGCGATACGCCGGACCAGGATGCGCGCGTCGGCGCTATCGATGTGGCGCTGGCCATGCACGATTTGCCGAAAGCAAAAGCGCTGATGGCCGGGCTGCATGGCGAACAGACGCCGCAAAGGCTGCTGCTGATGGCGCGCGTGGCCGAAGCCGAGGGCGATCACCAGCAGGCGCTGGCTTACCTGCGCACCGCACGCGGCAAGATGATTGGCCTGCAGGGGGCTGAAAGCGGCTCGACGCCAACTATTGGTGGCCTGGCGCTGGCGGACAATCCTTTCGTCAACCGCACCACGCTGAATGCCAGGAAATCGCCGTCCGCCTACGGCGGCGTGATGCCGTGGCAGCAGGGCCAGGCCGAAGACGGCTCTGTACCTGACGGAACAAAAGTCGTCTCGCAGCAGGCGCAGACGCTGCATCAAATCGATACCATGATGGACGATTTACAGGAACGTACCGGCACCTGGGCGCAGGGTGGCGTACAGGTCAGAGGGCGCGACGGCGAATCCGGCCTGAGCAAGCTGACCGAAGCCAAAGCGCCGCTGACCTGGTCAAGCGTGCCTTATGGCAACACGCGCTTTAACTTTACGCTGACGCCGGTCACGCTGAGTGCAGGCAGCGCGTCGGACACCGCTATTGCCCGTTCAGGAACGCAGGCGCTGGAGCAGGGCCGCATCGCGCAGGCGAATAAAATTACGCCATCCAGCGTGCTGCTGGACTCACCGGGTGCGCAAACCGCTTCCGGTGTGGAAGTCAATCTGGGCCTGACCAACGACAGCTTCAAGGTTGACCTGGGTTCCACGCCGCTGGGCCAGGATCTCAGCACGCTGGTGGGCGGCATTCAGTGGTCGCCTAAGCTGACCGACTATCTGACGCTGATCCTGACCGGCGAACGCCGCGCCGTGACCGACAGCCTGCTTTCCTACGTCGGTACCGAAGACAAGCTGAGCGGCAAAAAATGGGGCCGCGTGACCAAAAACGGCGGCGACGCGCTGTTGAGCTACGATAACGGCGATGCCGGTTTCTATATTGGCGCAGGCGGCTACAGCTATATCGGCGAAAACGTGGCCAGCAACCAGAGCCTGAACGGCACGGCGGGCGCTTACGTACGTCCTTATCACGACGACAACAGCGAGCTGAAAACCGGCATCAGCATGAGCTGGATGGATTTCTCGAAAAACCTGAGCTACTACAGCTACGGTCAGGGCGGCTACTTCAGCCCGCAAGATTTTGTCGCCGTTTCTTTCCCGGTGGACTGGAGCAAAAACTACGACGATCTGAAGGTAAAAGTCGGCGGTTCCGTGGGTTATCAGTCTTACTCCCAGGATCGCAGCGCGTACTTCCCGACCGATCCGGCAAAACAGGCGCAGCTGCAAAGCTATTATGACGCCGGATACGCCACCGAAGCTTACTATGCGGGCGGCAGTAAAAACGGCATTGGCTATAATCTGCATGCGGGCGCGGATTATAAGGTGAGTAAAGATGTCACCGTTGGGGGCCAGCTGGGTTATGACACCTTTGGCGACTACAACGAGAGCACTGCTCAACTCTACTTCCGCTACATGCTCGGAGACAAATAATGAGTGACATTCAGGAACAAACCCTGAGCTACTATCGCCAGCAGCAGTACCAGCCCGGCTGGTTTGATCTGCTGAGCGTGATGATTGGCGGCATGTTGCGCAACGCTGGCGAAAGCGAAAGCCATGCTTTTTTACAGCAGATGGGCGACAACCTGGCCAGCCGTTATCCGCTTAGCGCCGCGCTGACCGTGGGCGAGCTGGAAAAGCAGATTAACCAGGTGCTGGCGCGCTTTAACTGGGGATTTGTCGACGTGCAGCCGCATGAAACCGCGCTGGTGATTTGCCATATGGCACTGCCACCGGGCGACGGACAGATGGACGCCCGCCAGTGGCGTCAGGCACTGGGCGCGGTATTGACCGGACTTTATGCCCGCTGGCTGAGCGATCAGGGCGGCAGTCCCGCCGTTGCGCTGACCTGCTCCGATGTCGGCAGCGCGGCTTCGCTTACTTTCCGCTATCAGATGTAAGGAACATAATTATGATTCTGCTCAGGGCGAGCGTGTTGATGATTGCAATGATGCTGGGCTGCATGCAGGCCAGCGCCGCCGACGGCTGGAGCAGCTTTAAAAGCCGTTTTATGACCAGCGAAGGCCGCATTCAGGACACCGGCAATAAAAATATCAGCCATACCGAAGGGCAGGGCTATGGGATGTTGCTGGCGGTTGCGGCCAACGACCGCAGCAGTTTTGACAGCCTGTGGAACTGGACGCAGAAGCACCTGAAGAATCAGAAAAACGGGCTGTTTTACTGGAAATATATTCCTGACGCCGCCGATCCGGTGGCGGATAAAAACAGCGCGTCGGATGGCGACCTGCTGATTGCCTGGGCGCTGCTGAAAGCGGGCCAGAAATGGCAAAATAACGCTTATTTGCAGGCATCTGACCGTATTCAGCGGGCTATTGTCGATAAAGAAGTCACGACTTACGCTGGCCATACGGTGATCCTGCCTGGCGATCAGGGCTTTAATAAAACCAGCTACGTGGTGGTCAATCCGTCCTATTTCCTGTTCCCGGCATGGCGTGATTTTGCCGCGCGTAGCCATTTGAAAGTCTGGACCAACCTGATCGACAGCAGTATGGATCTGCTGACGAAAATGCGCTTTGGCGAAACAAATCTGCCGACGGACTGGGTAGCGCTAAACGCCGACGGCAGCGTCGCGCCGGCCATTGGCTGGCCGCCGCGCTTTAGCTACGATGCTATTCGCGTCCCGCTTTACCTTTACTGGTATGACGCGCAAAGCTTACAGCTGGTGCCTTTCCAGCATTTCTGGATGGGCTTCGACCGCGATAAAACCCCGGCGTGGATCGACGTCACCAACAACAATAAGGCGCCTTACAATATGGCGGGCGGCCTGCTGGCGGTGCGCGACCTGGTGATGAACCAGACTGGCTATCTCAACGACCAGCTGACGGATAAACAGGATTACTATTCCGCCAGCCTGCAGCTGCTTTCCTGGCTGGCTTATAAAAATCAGTAGCTGATTTATACCGCGCAACGGTAGCTATCGTTGCGCGGTGTTTTAACTGTCGTATGCGTCCTGTCCTGCGCACTCTCCATTGACCCTCCGTTAATAAAAGCTTTTTACCATAAAAGCCAACCTTCTGAATAAATTACCAATTTTTGGGCTAAAGCCCGTAAATTTCGCAAGGGCCAGGCCATTGTGTATCACCGCAGCGGCGGGCTTACTGGGCGCTTCACCAACCACCGGACACCCAGATGAGCCTGTTTTTGCGCGCCTCTGCGGACGGCCAGAGCGCATCAGAAAAAGCTGCCGTCACTTTTACCCTTGGCATTTTCTTTGACGGCACAACCAATAATGCGCTGAATATTCGCCGTCGGCTGGAAGCCAGCGCGCTGGACGATCTCCGGCTGGAAGACAGCGATGCGCTGGCGGCCTGGACAGAAGCAGCCAGCGCAGACTTAGGGCTTGGCGGTCGGGCCATCACCAGCCATATCGGCTATTACACCAACATTCACTGGCTTAACATGCTGTACGCCACCGACCTTACCGAGGGGCAGATCCAGCAGAACCTTTACATTGAAGGCATCGGTACGGCAGAAGGCGAGGCGGATACGGCGCTAGGCATGGCGTTTGGTACGGGCGAAAGGGGCATCGTGGCTAAAACTGATAAAGCCGTTGCCGCTATAGTCGAGGTTCTGCGCGGCTTCGTTATCCGGCAACCGAACCTGATTATTAATGAACTTCAGTTCGATATCTTTGGCTTTAGCCGTGGCGCCGCCGCCGCCCGTCATTTTGCCAACCGGGTTTTCTACCGGGACGATGAAATTATTGCTGCGATTAAAAGAGGACTGGAGGGCGTGGAGTATCGCGGGACGGCCGCCGGAAAAACGCGCTTTCTGGGGCTTTTCGATACGGTAGCCGCCGTCGCCACGCTGGAAAACGGCATGGATCCCAACAGCGCAGACAATGGCGATGTCATGCTGGAACTGCGTCCCGGCGTGGCGGAGAAAGTTTTTCATCTTACCGCACAGCACGAATGCCGTTTTAACTTTGCGCTAAACAGCGTACAGCCAGCCTGGCCGGAAGTGGCGCTGCCCGGCGTGCACTCGGATATCGGCGGCGGCTATCATGCGGTAGAAGAGGAAGTCTGCTTTTTAACCCGCCCACGGTTTGAAACCGTGCCGCTAACCACGGCTGACGATGCAACCAGAGTTTACCGTGCTGCCAGCGAAGAGCTGAAAGCGCTGCGCCGCTATCCGGCCATTGCCCCTTACCTGGAGAGCGGTGAGGTAGAAATCTGTACCTGGTCTGATGATTGTATACCCGCCGATCGTTACGGGATGCTGCAAAAACGCAGCGGGGCGGCAGTGGTGCTGCGGCGCAAGGCGCACAATGACTGGGCGAAGATAGCGCTCAGAGTGATGATCGATGCCGCTACGGCGGCGGGCGTGGCGTTTAACGCTATTGATGACGCGGGGGAAGCGCTGGCTTTGCCGTCGCAACTCCAGCATCTCTGTGACAAGGCCATCGCGTTGAGCCACGCCGTGCGTCATGGTCGGGAAACTGTCGGCTTTACCGAAGCGGAAATTAACAGGCTGGCGGCAGACTATCTGCACTGTTCCGCAAACTGGAACACGGTGACGACGGATGCTGACGGCAAAGTTACCGGCGCGGTAAAAGCGGTCGAGCTTGCTTCCTTTGTTAACCGGCCCGACGCACAGTGGCGGCGCACGGTTTATAATCTGAACGGTAAAAAGATGAGCTGAGTGCGGTGCCGCACGCTGAAATGTGCCGCCGCCTGTAGGACAGGATGATGAGCACAGGCGAATGCCGGCTGCTTTAATGACCGCATAAAAAAGCCTGAGCGGCTTAGCGCTGCTCAGGCTTTTAACAGTCCACAACGGTTTGAACCTTATGGCCGACTGCACAGCCAGCCTGCTTTCTTACTGTGGATAAGCGACCCAGTCGCCGCCGTTCAGCCTTATCCAGGGTTTTCCCTGATACATCATCACGATGGCGTTGTCGTTTTCCGATACCACCTGGCTTTGCGGCAGGTTTTCGGTCAGCACCGACATATTGACGTTAGCGGCGTTAAACACCTGTCCGTCCACCACGCGGGAGACCAGGTCGGAAATCGCCAGCAGGCTGGTTGGCGCATCTACCACCAGCGGCTGTCCCTGATGCGGCGCTTTCATGCCAACGAACTTAATGCCAACGGGCACGTGCGTGATGCTCGGGCTTGGGATATCGCGCAGGCCTGACATCTGCATTTTGTCACCTTGCAACGCTGCGCCGTGCTCCGGCACCACCAGAACCATCACGCGACGGCCTGATTTCTCCAGGTTAGTCAGAAAGGTATCAAGCTGATCGAACAACAGTTTGGCGCGCGGCTGCCAGGCAGCGGTTTTGGTGCTGCCCAGTTCTCGCGTGCCGTCGTGCAGCGGGATCAGGTTATAGAAGGTAGCGGTACGGGCATCCGCGCTTTTCTGGCGATTATCCAGCCAGCGCTGCATCAGCTCGCCATCGTTAAAGACCGGCGTGCTGTCAAACGAGGTCCACGACGGATTGATACCCGCCTGCGACATCAGCGGCGCTTGCAGATCGCCATCGTCGCGCAGTTCCTGCAGATAGTTACCGAATACGCCAGTATGGTCCATCATCAGCTGCTCTTTAAAGCCCAGCTTCGCCAGATTATCGAACAGATAGCAGCGCTGATCGGCAGGCTTATACAGATCGCTGTGCGAGGTCTGGCCGCAGCTGGCGCGCAGCAGACGGATACCCGCCGGGCCGCTGTAGCCGGTCGCGGAGTTGTAGTTGTTCAGCACGATATCAAAGTGCTTCCACAGCGGATGATCGCGTAGCTGCGCCACGTCCAGATCGGACCAGGAGAGCGAACAGATGTTGATGACCAGAATATCGAAAGGCGCGGAATCGGCAGGCAGCGAATCCGGGAAACGCGTTGTACGCTGCTTTTCGCTCTCGTAAAACTTATTAAGATAGGCGGTCAGATTGGCGCTGGTGGGCGGCGCGGATTGATCCATCGCGTTGGCGCTGGCGGCGGCCTTGTTGGGCTGCGCTGCGGTATTCAAGGCGACCGGCGGCGTCGCTTCTTTACTGGGAAGAAGCGCAAAGGAAGGCCCCGCCATATTCACCACGTTGATCCACAGCAGCATCAGCGAAACCAGCACCGACACGCGCACCCAGTGCGAAATAAACAGGTAGATCACCAGCATCACAAAACCGACGCCGACCATTTGCCAGTTCACAAAGCGATTAACCAGGTCCAGCAGATAAGCGCCGGAGAAGCCGACCAGCTGGCTCCCTTCGCTGGCGATACTTTGCGGGCCGGGCAGCCAGGTGTCGTGCCAGAACAGACCCAGCCCAATCGGAACAGAGATCCAGTTGCGCCAGCGATGCAATCTTGCGGAAGGCAGCGGAAAAAGCAGCCAGGCGAGAAACACCAGGTTAGTCAGCGCGTGGAAGTTCAGATAACCGAACCACAACAGCGCAAATTTAATCAGGAAATAAAAATTCCAGCCGCCGAGACCGCGCCAGCGCAGCAGAACAGCCGGTTGGCTTGTTGGTTGACTCATGTCTTATCCGATTCTGAAGAGTTACGCCGCCAGATGCCTTCATATTTCAGTGCGCGAGGCGGCGTGACCCGCAGCACCAGCCCTCGCCACTGCCGGGGCAGCCAGCGAGCGTAAACAGGTTTTAATAAAATCAGCAGCAGAACCAGCAGGATCAGGATCTGCACGTCATCTGTTAATGTCATGGTGTATTGTCCGCCAGGTCCTGGCCCAGAGTGATATTGTGCGGCTGGCGACGCTCTGCCGTAACGGGCGCGGGCGTCGTCGTTTCCTGCTGCGGCGCTGGCGCATCGCGCCAGGCGGTCGGCACCTGCGTTGTCATCTGCCGGACTTCCGACAAAATCTGCAAATCTTCATACCAGACCAGCCGGTTAGTGAAGATTTCGTCGTGCGGCAGCTGGAAAATGAATTTCAGCGCGGTATCCAGATCGCTAAAGCGGCAGGAAGAGAGAAACAGGTAAAGCCTGTCATCCAGCAGCGTGACCAGATCGCCGTAGCGACGCGGTTTGCAAAGGGTCAGCGCCTGTTCGGTTTTTAGTTCGGGTACCGGGCGCAGCGCCACCAGCAGCCCTTTACCATTTTCCGGTAGCAGCGTGTTGTTGACCAGCAGCGTCACCGACTGGCAAAACTCCGTTAGCGGCAGATAACCGCGCTCCTGCAAAGGCTGCATTGATTTCATCAGCGCTTGCAGATCGGCAGGCACGTGACGGTTATACGACTGTCCCTGAATACCTTCCAGCATGGTCAGAAAGCGGGACATAGAAGCGTTAACCGGCACAATACTGTTGACGCCGCAGGCCAGCAGCAGGCGCTCATCGCTGTAGCGCAGTGACGGACGCATTTCACGCACGACAATCTTCAGGCCGCTACCGCGCGTGCGGCGCAGAGCGTGGATCTGTTCCGCCAGCGCGGGGATCTGGTCGTTATGCTGCAAAGTAAAGATGATCGTCGAGGCGTTCGCCTGCTGCGCGCGGTTATACAGCTCACCATTATTATCAAACAGCGTCCACTGGCTCGAAAGCGGCGGCGCGCCTTCCAGCACCGATTTTTCCGCCAGATATAGCGTTTCGTCGTTCAGCGTCAGCGGCGTACTTTGCGCCTGCTCCAACAGCGTAAACTGGTCCGCATTCAGTACCAGACGTAATGCACGATCGGCCAGCATACCGCCGCCGTTTGCCCACCAGTTAATGCGGTAGTCCCAGCTGTCCTGCTGCCAGTCCAGCTGCGCCAGGCCATCAACGTGGCGATAAAGGGTCTGTAGCTGCGTACGCAGTCCGTTGATTACTGAAGAAAAGCTAATGATTAGCAGCGTGATGGGTTTAGCGCTAAGAAAGTTTTGTAGCCGTTTTGTCCACAGCCGCAACTCTTCCGGGCTTAACTTTTCCCACAGGGAAGCCGGGGCAAAAAACAGGACCAGACGAGGTTTTTCCGGCAGCACGCGCGCTAAATCGTCAGTAAAAGCCAGCAACGCTTTCCGGGTTTCCGGCAGAGAAAAAAGTGGGATAGAGGCCGGCCCGCCAGTAGGGGCTGGCGTCAGTAGCGATTCGGGCGTCAGGCCTGCGCTAATCAGCGTTACCGAGCGTTGGGCGGCAATACACTGACGCGCTAAAACGCGGGCATCTTCCTGCCGGTTGGCGGTCAGCCAGTAGCATCCCGACGGCTGCATCAGCATCAACTCATCTCTGACCTGGGCAAATCCTAACGTAAATGGAGGTGTCATAAGATATTTCGCAACCCGGCTTGTTCCACGGCTAGAGTGTAGCCCAGTTAAAAAATGAAGGGGCATCATTGTATTCTGGCTAATATACATTACAACTTATAGCAAACCGACATAAACTAGACCTAAGAATTTTCTGGTGCGGATAATTTTTATTCTGCCGCTTGGGGCTATCACTATGAGTCAATTATCGGATACCGCGCTGCCGTCAGCGCGCGAATCTCAGGATGATATTCTGGCGCTGGAGCGCGCTTTTTCACTACAAAACTGGCGCTATATCGATATCGATCGCCAGGAAAGACTGGCCGGAATTATGAACCGCTGGCCGCTGCTGGCGGAATTGTCCGGCGCATCGCAGCATAAGGGGCAGTGATGGCGGTTATTGCGCTACAGGGCGTCAGAGGCGGAGCAGGCGCGACTTCATTGACCGCAGCCCTTGCCTGGGCGCTCAATCGCCTTGGCGAACAGGTCATCACCGTCGATTTATCCGCCGATAATCTGCTGCGAATGCACTTTAATATGCCCGTTGGACAATCCCGTGGCTGGCTGCGTGCCGCCTTCGACGGCCTGCCCTGGCAGCAAAGCGCATTGCGCTACGCGCCCGGCCTGGATTTTATTCCTGCGGGCAGAGTGAATGACGATGAGCGGATGACCTTCATTCGCGATCCGGAACGCTATAGCCGCAGCTGGGCGACGCAGATTGCAGAGTTAAAGAAGCTCTATCCCTGGATTTTGCTGGATGTCCCGGCTGGTGATACGCCCTGGACGCGAGCCATGCTGGCGCTGGCCGATCGCGTGCTGGCCATCGTCGTACCGGATGCCAACTGCCATATTCGTCTGCATCAGCAAACATTTCCGCACAACTCGCTGTTTTTGCTTAACCAGTTTTCGCCGGTCAGCAAGGCGCAGCAGGATCTGCATCAGCTTTGGGTTAACAGCCTGAGAAATTTTATCCCTTTAACCATTCATCGTGATGAAGCCATGGCGGAAGCATTGCTGAATAAGCAGCCGCTGGGCGAATATCGGCCACACTGCCTGGCGGCAGAAGGTATGACGACCTTCGCCAACTGGGCGCTAATCAATCTGCGGGAAAAATCATGAGGCTGCTGCGCTGGCTACTAATGCCGGATATCACCGCGGCGCTTCATCGGCGCTATGCAGGCTATCGTCAGCACGGCGCGGCTTCCGTCACGGCAGCTATCCAGTGCTTTTGGGTTGCGCTCGGCTGGACTTTGCTGCGTTTTGAAACGCCTGCCTGGCAGCGCGTACAGGCGCAGCGTCGGCGTCTTTATCCGCATATTTCGCCGGAAAGGCCGCATCCGGCGGATATTCTGCGCTATCTGCTGCAAACGCTCTGGCTGCTGCTGGTGATCCCGTTCAACGGCGTATCGCTCAGCGACCGCGCGGGCCGCTATACGTTAAGGACGCGGCGCCAGCGCTTTTACAACTGGCTGGATAAGCTGCCGGAACGGGCCGAAGCGCGCAATGTAGAAAGTAAAGCCGAGCGGCAGCTGCGGCGCCTGCCCGGCTGGCTGCGGAAAACGCTGTTCGGTGTGGCTATCGTCATGGCCACGGCGCTGGCGATCCTCTGTATTTCCCAGCCGTTCGATCTTTTCACGCAGTTTATTTTTGTGCTGCTGCTGTGGGGCGTGGCGATGGTGGTGCGGCGCATTCCCGGCCGTTTATCGACCATGATGCTGATCGTGCTGTCGCTGACTATCTCCTGCCGCTATCTGTGGTGGCGCTATACCTCGACGCTGAACTGGGACGATCCGCTAAGCCTGACCTTCGGCGTCCTGCTGATTGCGGCGGAAACCTACTCCTGGGTCGTGCTGATCCTGGGTTATTTCCAGACGCTGTGGCCGCTGAACCGTCCACCCGTTTCGATGCCGGAAGATATTACGACCTGGCCGACGGTGGATCTGCTGGTGCCGACCTATAACGAACCGCTGAGCGTGGTGAAGCCTACGCTGTATGCCGCGCTGGGCATCGACTGGCCAAAGGATAAGCTTAACGTTTACGTGCTGGACGACGGTAACAGGGCAGAGTTTCGTGCCTTTGCCGAAGAGATCGGCGTGCACTATATTGCGCGGCCGACGCACGAGCATGCCAAAGCGGGCAACATCAACCATGCTTTGCGTACCGCATGCCGCAGCGAGTTTGTGTCGATTTTTGACTGCGACCACGTGCCAACACGCTCGTTCTTACAGATGGCGCTGGGCTGGTTTGTGAAAGATCCGAAGCTGGCAATGCTGCAAACGCCGCACCACTTCTTCTCGCCCGATCCTTTTGAGCGCAACCTGGGCCGTTTTCGCCGTACGCCAAATGAAGGTACGCTTTTTTATGGCCTGGTACAGGATGGCAACGACGTTTGGGACGCAGCCTTTTTCTGCGGTTCCTGTGCGGTGATTCGGCGTACCGCGCTGGATGAAATTGGCGGCATTGCGGTAGATACCGTTACCGAAGATGCGCACACCTCGCTGCGTCTGCATCGAAAGGGCTATACCTCGGCCTATATCCGTATTCCGCAGGCGGCGGGTCTGGCGACCGAAAGCCTGTCGGCGCATATCGGACAGCGTATTCGCTGGGCACGCGGCATGGTGCAGATTTTCCGGCTGGATAACCCGCTGTTTGGCAAAGGATTAAAACTGGTACAGCGCCTTTGCTACGCCAACGCCATGCTGCACTTTTTATCGGGTATTCCGAGGCTTATCTTCCTGCTGGCGCCGCTGGCTTTCCTGTTGTGTCACGCCTACATCATTTTTGCGCCCGCGCTGGCCATTGCCATTTTCGTGCTGCCGCACATGTTGCATACCAGCCTGACCAACTCACGCATTCAGGGGCGCTGGCGACATTCGTTCTGGAGTGAAGTGTACGAAACCGTGCTGGCATGGTATATCGCGCGGCCCACCACCGTGGCGCTGTTCAATCCGCACAAAGGAAAGTTTAACGTGACGGCGAAAGGCGGCCTGGTCGAGCAGCAGCATCTCGACTGGGTGATCACGCGGCCTTATATGTTTTTGGTACTGATTAACGTGGCCGGTCTTATCGCTGCGGTCTGGCGCCTTAACTATGGTCCGCCGAACGAAATTCTGACGGTGTTCGTCAGCGTGATCTGGGTAATTTACAACATGATTATCCTGGGTGGCGCGGTAGCGGTTTCCGTTGAAGCGCGTCAGCTCCGCGAGGCGCACAGGGTGGAGATTGCCATGCCTGCGGCGCTGGCGCGTGAAGATGGTCACATGCTGCCCTGTACGCTGCGTGACTACTCGGACGGTGGCGTGGGCCTGGAGCTACGGGAAGAAAACCTGCTGAAAGAGAATGAAAAAGTCTGGCTTTTGCTGCGCCGTGGGCAGCAGGAGTTCAGTTTTCCCTGTTTTGTGCAGCGAACCTTTGGTCGCCGTGCCGGTATCCGCCTGCATGAGCTGACCACCGAACAGCATGTTGAATTTATCCAGTGTACTTTCGCGCGCGCCGACACCTGGGCGCTGTGGCAGGACAGCTTTCCCGAAGATAAACCGATGCAAAGTTTTGCCGACATTATGGTGCTGGGCTTTAAGGGCTATCTGCGTCTGGCAGAGTATGGGCCGCAGCCGCTGCGCGGGCTGTTTGCCGTACTGACGCGTTTAACCGCCTGGTTGGCTTCATTTTTCCCGAAGGGCGTGGGTCGCAACGATCCCACACTCCTCTGACTCAAGTTGATGATGAAACGATGACGAGAAAATTACCCTGGTTTACCGCTTTATTAATGGGTGCTATGCCGCTGGCGCATGCGGTGCCGCAGCCGATAATCCATCTGGACGCGCCTGCCGACGCCGGGCTTTCCACGCCTGCTACACCGATGGCTTCATCGGCTATGCCGGTCGCTGAAAATCCTGTGCCTGCCGCATCGGCTATGCCGGTTGTTGCCGAGGATGCTGCCTCTGCCGCATCGGCTATGCCGGTTGCCGTCGAGGATGCTGCATCTGCCGCATCGGCTATGCCAGTTGCCGTCGAGGATGCTGCATCTGCCGCATCGGCTATGCCGGTGGCCGTCGAGGATTCTGCATCTGCCGCATCGGCTATGCCGGTGGCTACCGGAGAGTCTGCGCCTGCCGCATCTTCCACGTCCGCTACTACCGAAGATTCTGCATCTGCCGCACCTGTTAATATTGCTCCTGCTGCGCCGGTTCGCGACGTGACGCAAACCTTCGCGCAGATTGCGCCGCCGCCAGGCGTGTTCAACCTGACGGGAACGCGCACTCAGGGCCAGATTGAATTTGGCGTGCGCAGTGACGAAGTGGTGACCAAAGCGGTGCTAAATTTGAGCTACCGCCCTTCGCCTTCGCTGCTGCCTTCCCTCTCGCATCTGAAAGTCTATCTGAACGATGAGATGATTGGCCTGGTGCCAGTTACTCAAGAGCAACTGGGCAAGTCCAACCAGATCCAGCTGCCGCTCGACCCACGTTTTATCGGCGACTTTAACCGCATCCGTCTGGAGCTGGTCGGCCACTATACCAACCTGTGTGAAAACCCGGCTAACAGCACTATCTGGATGGATATCGGCAAAGACAGCTCGCTGGCGCTGACGCTACAAAAGCTGCCGGTACAGGACGACCTCTCTCACTTCCCGGAACCGTTTTTCGATACCCGCGATAATCGTCCACTGGTCCTGCCGATGGTGTTCGCCGACTCGCCCGATCTGGGACAGCAGAAAGCCGCCGCCGTGCTGGCTTCATGGTTTGGCACTAAAGCAGACTGGCGCGGTCAGTCCTTCCCGGTGCTTTATAACAAGCTGCCGGATCAGCAGCATGCCGTGGTGTTTGCCACCAACGATAAACGCCCGGACTTTTTAAAAGCGATGCCGCCGGTAGACAAGCCGACTATCGCCATCGTCAATCAGCCGCAGAATCCTTATGAGAAAATGCTGCTGGTTTTAGGCCGTGATGATAACGATTTGCTGAAAGCGGTACAGGGCATTGCCCAGGGCGACGTACTGCTGCGCGGCCAAAGCGCGACGGTAGATGAAGTTAAAGAGCTGGCGCCTCGCAAACTGTATGACGCCCCAAACTGGGTACGTACCGACAGACCGACCACCTTTGGCGAACTACAGCAATATGCCAATCAGCTACAAAGCGATGGGTTACAGCCGAACCCGATCGCGGTGACGCTGAAACTGCCGCCGGATCTTTTCCTCGTCCGCGCGCGCGGCATCGATATGAAGATTAACTATCGCTACACCACGCCGCTTCAGGACGATGGCTCAAGGCTGGCGGTTAATCTGAATAACCAGTTTGTGCAGGATTACCCGCTGCCGGGCAAAAAGGATAACGGCAAGCAGCTGCTGCGTATCCCACTGATTCAGGGACTTACCGACGGCAGTACACAGCTGACTATTCCGGCGCTGCGTCTGGGAGTCGTTAACCAGCTGCGTTTCGACTTTGATTACGCCAGTATCTTTATCGGTGGCACTTATAACAATGCCACCAACGAAGGACGCTGCGAAACCGTCAGTGCGGTGCCAAACCATGTGGTGATTGACGACAATTCCACAATCGATTTCTCCGGCTATCGTCACTATATGGAAATGCCGTCGCTGCGCGCCTTTGCTAATGCGGGCTTCCCGTTCAGCCGCAACGCCGATCTGGCGCAGACGCTGGTGCTGGTTAACAGCCATCCTGAAGCGGACAAGGTCAGCGCGCTGCTGAACGCGTTGGGCAACATTTCCGCGCAAACCGGTTATCCGGCGCTGAAAGTGCAAATGACCGACGACTGGAGCAAAGCCAAAGGGCAGGATGACGATCTGCTGATGATTGGCGAAATTCCGCAGGAGCTAAAGGACGACAGCAAAATCAACCTGCTGGTAGAGGCGACGAAAAGCCAGGTTAACAAGCCTAACCGCCAGAACGATTTCTCTACCCAGCCTTTGTCGAATGACGACATGCATGCAGAAAGCCAGACCGCCATTAGTTCGGCAGGCCCGATGGCGGCAATCGTCAGCTTTAAATCGCCTTTCTTTGACCAGCGCAGCGTCGTAGCGCTGTTAGCCGACAGTCCGCGTGCATGGCAGTTGCTGAACGGCGCGCTGATCGACAGCGGTAAACGCGCGGCGATTTTTGGTTCAGCATCGATTATCCGTGAATCCGGCGTAAACAGCCTGCGCGTGGGCGATACCTGGTACGTCGGCCATTTGCCATGGTGGGAACGCGTCTGGAACACGCTGGCAACGCATCCGGTACTGCTGGCGCTGTTTGCCGCCGTCGTCGTGATTCTGTTCGCGCTGCTGTTGTGGCGTTTAATGCGCAGCATAAGCCGCCGCCGTTTGGGCGATGAGGACGATCTATAGTGAACTCGCGTTGGATAATGCCAGCGTTGCTGCTGCCGCTGGGCTGCATGTCGGCCCAGGCGGCGGAAGTTTCGCCCCTTGACTGGCTGCTGCAACAGGTGCGGGTCGGTGAAGCGAGCAACAAGTTCGATCTGGTGAGCCAGTCGCTTTATCGCCTGGAGAAGATTGCGCCGGACAACCCGCAGGTACTGGCGGCGCAGATCCGGCAGGATCTGCGCATGGGGCAGCAGGATCGGGCGCGGGAGAGGCTGGCGAGGCTGAAAAAGATCGCGCCGGACTCGCCAGCGACTCGCCAGGCGGAAGCAAACCTGCTGCTGATCACCGACGAAGGCCGACAGCAGCTGCAACAGGCAAGGCTGCTGTCCGCTTCCGGACATCTGCCGGAGGCGCGCGCGGCCTGGGACAAGCTTTTTCACGGCGTTTTTCCTTCCAGCGACCTGGCGCTGGAATACTGGCGGCTGGTGGCGCGTCTGCCTGACCAACAGGGGCAGGCTCTGACGCAGTTACAGGCACTGGATCGCGATGCGCCGGGCAATATTAATGTCGAAATGGCCATTGCGCAGATGCAGCTAAGCCAGGACAACCGCGCGGCGGCGATTAAGCAGCTGCAGGAAGTGGCTAACGAACCGGCTGGTCGCGACCAGGCCGCGGAGCTATGGCTAAGCGACATCAAATCACAGCCGGTTACGCCGCAAACCGTGGCGCAGCTGCAAACCTATCTGGCTACTTTTACCAGCGACAAACCGCAGGCCGACGGCCAGCTTGAGCTGGCACGGCAGCAGAAAATGTTGGCCGATCCCGCTTATCAACAGCGGCTTCGTGGGCTGGCATTGATTGATAAAGGTGAAAGCAATGCGGCCATTCCGGCGCTGCGCGTGGCCCTGCAGGCCAGCCCGAACGATCCGGCGCTGCTTGGCGCGATGGGCCAGGCACTGGCGCGCGCCAACAATCGCGAAGAGGCAGACGGCTATTTTCAGCGTGCCATCGCGGCAGACGCTGAAGGGACAGATATCGGCAAATGGAAAAGCCTGTTGCAGTCTAACCGCTACTGGCTGGCTATCGCCGCAGGTGATAAGGCATTAGCTGCGGGCGACATTCGCGGGGCGACGCGTAGCTATCAGCAGGCACAAAGCCTGGACAGTACCGACGGCTATGCGCTAATCGGTCTGGGCGACGTGGCGCTGGCGCAAAAAAATGCGCAGGCGGCGGAAGGACTTTTCCGTCGGGCGCGGCAACTCGATCCCGGCAACACCACGGCGGTGCAGCGGCTGGTTAACCTTTACCAGCAGCAGTCGCCAGAGAAAGCGCTGGCCTTTATCAACGGGCTACCGGCTGCGCAAAAACGTTCGCTCGGTACAACGCTCGCCAGCCTGCGCAGCAGTACGCTAAGCGCGGAAGGCGATAAGCAGGCGGCGACAGGACGCTGGGCGCAGGCGGCGGAACTCTATCGCCAGGCGCAGCAGGGCGCGCCGGATGATATCTGGCTGAACTACCGGCTGGCTGGCGCGCTACGCCAGGCGGACCAGCGGCAGGAAGCAGACCGGCAGATGGCCGCGATGGCACAGCGGCAGCCGGGCGTGCCGACGCAGGTTTATGCCTATGCGCTGTATCTTTCCGGCAGCGATCGCGCCAGTGACGCGTTGCGGCAGCTGCATGCGTTGCCTGCGGATAAATGGGATCAAAACATCAAAGATCTCAACAGCCGCCTGGAAACGGATACGGTAGTGGCCCGCGCCGGACAGCTTCGCGCCAGCGGGCAGGAGAGCCAGGCCGTGGCGTTACTCAATCAGCTTCCGCCTTCCAGCCGTATTACGCTGACCGAAGCGGACTGGGCACTGGAGCGAGGCGACGCGCAGCAGGCGCTGGCACGCTATCGTGAAGTCAGCGCAAAAGAGCCGCAAAACAACGACGCCCGCCTGGGGGAAATCGAAGCGCTGGTAGCGTTAAAAGATTTGCCGGCCGCGAAGGCACGGCTACAGGCATTGCCCGCAACCGTGGCGGAAGAGAGCGTTAATACCGGCCGCCGCGTGGCCAATGCGGCGCAAAGCGTTGGCGATGCCGATCGTGCCGCCATGCTGTATGGCTTGCTCAAACCAAAGGCGGCCAAAGAGATGCCTTCGCAAAGCAGCGCGCTGGTATTCCGCGACGCGGCTCGCCTGGAGGCCGCACAAAACCAGCCTGCCGCCGCGCAGTATGACTATCGCCAGGCGATGGTCGCCAGCGGCATTACGGCTACGCCGCCGCAAAGCACGGAAGATTACACGCGGCTAACGCGTAACAATGAGCAGGACGACTGGCTGAAACGCGGCATCCGCAGCGAAGCGGCCGACCTGGCGCGTCAGCAGGACACGACGCTAACGCTGGCAGAAGATTACGCCAGGAATAAAGGCACCGGCGGCGTCTCTGATTTTACCGCGCATACCACTATGGTGCAGGCGGAAACGCCGCTGGCG
Organism: Erwinia sp. BNK-24-b; assembly: GCF_047456155.1. NCBI lineage: Bacteria > Pseudomonadati > Pseudomonadota > Gammaproteobacteria > Enterobacterales > Erwiniaceae > Erwinia > Erwinia sp. BNK-24-b. The sequence continues at coordinate 4,486,958 of NZ_CP179901.1, read as the reverse complement.
CAGGGCAAGGGCTGGCTGCGGCTGGATAACGTAGATCTGTCGGCAGGCACTTTTTCGCCGAACAGCCTTGGCAATATCAACGAAACCTTCGGCACCTGCGCTAACGGCGACGCAACCTGTAACCGCGATTTCCGCCAGCATCAGAACGGCACCAGCGTTGGCATTGGCTACAACAGTGATAAATGGTCAGCGGATATCGGTACCACGCCGCTGGGCTTTGAGGTGACTAACTGGGTCGGCGGCTTTACCTGGAACACCAGCGTAAAAGATCTTGGTGTCTCTCTGACCGCTTCACGCCGTCCGATTTCCAGTTCGCTGCTGGCCTATGCTGGCGCGCGCGATCCCAATACCGCCAGCGGTAAAACCTGGGGCGGCGTGGTCGCGACCGGCGGCGCGGTTGGCCTGAGCTATGACAAAGGCGGCCCGCACGGCGTCTGGGCCGACATCAGCGCGCACCAGATTACCGGCGAGAACGTCAAGGATAACTCCCGCGAGCGGCTGATGGTGGGCTACTACTATAAGCTGCTTAACGAAAACAACCGTCGGGCGACTATCGGCCTGAACGGCATGCTGTGGCACTACGCGCGTGATTTAAGCGATTATTCGCTGGGCCAGGGGGGTTACTACAGTCCGCAAACCTATAACTCGCTGTCTGTTCCCTTAACCTGGCGTCAGCGCACGGACAACTGGTCTTTCGATCTGGGCGGCTCCGTTTCCTGGTCCCATTCCCGCACTAGCGGCGAGCCGCGCTATCCGTTGAGCTTCGGCACGCTGACCAGCGATAACCCATCAAGTAGTAGCAGCAGCAGCAGCGGTTTTGGCTATACGCTACAGGCGGCGGTGGAACGCAGGCTGAGCGCACACTGGACGCTGGGGCTGGGTATGGATATCCAGCAGGCGAAAGATTATACGCCAAGCCACGGCATGATTTATCTGCGTTACTCGATGGCCGGTTGGGAAGGGGATTTAGATATGCCGCTTCAGCCGCTAACGCCTTATGCAGACTTTAAGTAGCGTTTTGCGTCGTTCTTGCGGGAATTTTCCCTCGGAAAAGGCTTAATCGCTCGCCAGCCGAAAAGGGATACCTTAACAAGCGCCTCTCATAGGATATACTCAGGGCTGTTTTTGCCGCCGTCCCCGGCGGCATTCAGCTTTGCGGAGAACAGGCTTGCGCGTTAGTCGTTCATTAACGATAAAACAGATGGCGACGGTATCGGGCGTTGCGGTAGTCACCATTTCTGTCTTTATCGTCATTCAACTTTTTCATTTTGTGCAGCAGCGCAGGATTGACTATGCCCAGCAGATGGAAAACGTCGCGCATACCGTGCGTCAACCGCTGTCGCAGGCGGTACTCAAGGCGGACATCGGCCAGGCCGAACGCATTCTGAATTCGCTTAAGCCCGCCGGGATCCTGGCGCGTGCCGACGTCGTTCTGCCGGGTGGTTTACAGGCGCTGCACGCTGACTTTGCCCCAACAAAACCGGTGCCAAAGCTGATTGCTAAAATCTTCGAGCTGCCCGTGCAGATCACCGTGCCGCTCTATTCGGTAGAGCCTTCCAATCCCAAACCGCTGGCGCTGCTGGTATTGCAGGCGGATTCATGGCGCGTTTACCAGTTTATTCTTAGCGCGCTCTCTACCATGGTCACCACCTATCTGCTGCTGGCGCTGATCCTGTCAGTCGCTATCAGCTGGTGTATCAACCGGCTGATCGTCCGGCCGCTGCGCAGGATCGCGGTTGAGCTGCGCGACCTGCCGCCGCAGGCAACCATTGCTCATCAGCTGAAGCTGCCCGACCGCCATCGCGACGATGAGCTGGGTATGATGATCCGCAGCTATAACCATAACCAGCAGATTATCGAAACGGTCCATGACGAAATGAGCCGTCTGACTACGCGCTTTGCGTTAACCAACCTGCCCAACCAAACGCTGTTTCTGGCGCTGCTGGAGCAGCATTTAAACGCCGTTGCGGAAAAAGATATTTTTACGCTGCTGGTACTGCGTATTGAAACCCTACAGGAAGCCAACGGCGTCGTGACGGACGAGCAGCGTGACGTGCTGGCGCTGGCGCTGCTGGATAAAATTCGCAACTGTATCGACAGCCAGACGGTTATCGGCCAGCTGTCCGACAGCGACTTTGTGCTGTTAATGAAGCGAGCCAGCACGCCCGAACGCGCGATGCGCATGGCGCGTTTGTTGCAGATACGCCTGACCCAGGCGGTAGCGCTACAGCAGATGCAGGTGCGGCCCACTATCAGCATTGGCATGGCGGCACGTGAAGATAGCCATCTTAACGCACAGGATCTCTTAAACCGCGCCGCTTCGGCGATGATGTCGGCGCGCCTGGAAGGCAAAAACCAGATTCTGTTTTTCAATCCGTTGATGACTGAACGAGCCCACAGACGGCTGACGCAGGAGCACGATATTCTGCAAGGTTTGAGCGACGGTCAGTTTGCGCTGTTTTTACAGCCGCAGATTGATATGCGCAGCGGCCAGCCCGTCGGAGCAGAAGCGCTGCTGCGGATGCGTCAGCCGGACGGAAGCTGGAGCCTGCCGGAAGATTTGATTGTTAACGCAGAAGAGTCTGGCGTGATCACCGCGCTGGGACGCTGGGTCTTTGAGGAAGCCTGCCGCGTGCTGGCTGACTGGCAAAAGCGCGGAATTACCCTGCCGCTCAGCGTCAATATTTCTGCCGTACAGCTGCGCGAGGCGGATCGGGTGGCGCATCTGCGCGAGCTGATCCAGCAGTATCAAATCAAGCCGGGCAGCCTGATGCTGGAAATTACCGAAACGGCGCAGCCGGGAGAACCGGAGCTGGTGCTGCGGCTGCTGAACGACTTACAGCAGGCGGGCGTTTCCGTGGCGCTGGATGATTTCGGCATGGGCTACGCTAACCTGAACTGGCTAAGCCAGTTTAAGTCACTGCCGGTCAGCAAGCTGAAGATGGATCGCAGTTTTGTCTGCATCCTGCCGGAAGACGATACGATGGTGCGCATCGTTGCGGCTATCGCGGATATCATCAAGCTGGACGTGATTGCTGAAGGGGTAGAAACCTGCGATCAGCGCGACTGGCTGCTGGCACGGGGTATTCAAATCGGCCAGGGCTATCTCTACTCTGAAGCGCTGCCGGTTGCGCAGTTCGAGCAGCGCTATTTTTGACGGCGTGCGTATCAGGCAAGCGTCAGACGCGTAACAAAGGAACCCCGCTGGCTACTCTACGGCCAGGCAGGCAGCGGAAACCGGGCCTGTTTATATTACGGAACGAGGTAAACCCGCGCGCGTATGCTTACTTTGCATGAGCCGTCACGCGTTGATAACCGGCGTCAGGTAAACCTGCGCGCGTATGCTTACTTTTGCAGAGTATAAAAGGCTGACCGGCTCGCGTCGTAATATTCAGGACGCGCCTGCCATGCCGGGTGTGGCGGATATCGAATTCGAACCAGAGCGCGATAACGTCATTTTCAGACCTCTGGCATCAGACTGCTCAGCCCCCGGGCGTGGCCTGATAACCGTTAACGCTGCTTTTTCACTCTGTCTCTTCGCCCCGCTTTGGACATGTTTTGCTAGCTGAAGTGATTCAGCTCATAAAATTACATGTCCGATCTGGCTATATGTGTCAATTTATATCAATCCGGTTAACGTAGTGTTATTTTTGGCCTGTAGCCCATTATAACTATAGCAATGTCGCCTTCCCCAGGTGTTAACGGATACTTTATGAAAACTTCCCTGTTCAAAAGCCTTTATTTTCAGGTGCTAACCGCGATCGCTCTCGGTGTAGTACTGGGCCATTTTTATCCAGAGTTAGGCGCACAGATGAAACCGCTGGGCGATGCTTTTGTTAAGCTGATTAAAATGATTATCGCGCCGGTCATCTTCTGTACGGTAGTGACAGGGATTGCCGGCATGGAGAGTATGAAAGCCGTTGGCCGTACCGGTGCGGTAGCGCTGCTTTATTTCGAAGTAGTCAGTACTATTGCGCTGATTATCGGTCTGGTGGTGGTTAACGTGCTGCAGCCGGGCGCGGGAATGAATGTCGATCCCGCCACGCTGGACGCGAAGGCCGTTGCCGTTTATGCGCAGCAGGCCGAGCAGCAGGGCATCGTCGCTTTTCTGCTGGATATTATTCCCGGCAGCGTGATTGGCGCTTTTGCCAGCGGTAATATTTTACAGGTGCTGCTGTTCGCCATCCTGTTTGGCTTCGCGCTGCACCGTATGGGCGATAAAGGCACGCTGGTGTTTAACTTTATCGACAGCTTTTCGAAGGTCATTTTCGGCATTATCAATATGATCATGCGCCTGGCACCGATCGGGGCTTTTGGCGCAATGGCCTTTACGATTGGTAAATATGGCGTCGGTTCGCTGGTACAGCTCGGCCAGCTGATTATCTGCTTCTATATCACCTGCGTCCTGTTTGTGGTGGTGGTGCTGGGGCTGATTGCCCGCATCACGGGCTTTAATATCTTCAAATTTATCGCCTATATCAAAGAAGAATTGCTGATCGTACTGGGTACTTCTTCGTCAGAATCGGCGCTGCCGCGCATGCTCGACAAGATGGAAAAGCTGGGCTGTAAGAAGTCGGTGGTCGGACTGGTTATCCCGACTGGTTATTCATTCAACCTCGACGGCACCTCTATTTATCTGACGATGGCAGCCGTATTTATCGCCCAGGCAACCAATGCGCATATGGATATTGTGCATCAGATTACGCTGCTGGTGGTGCTGCTGCTGTCGTCAAAAGGCGCGGCTGGCGTAACGGGAAGCGGCTTTATCGTGCTGGCCGCCACGCTGTCCGCCGTCGGGCATTTGCCGGTGGCGGGCCTGGCGCTGATTTTAGGTATCGATCGCTTTATGTCCGAAGCGCGCGCGCTGACTAACCTGGTCGGCAACGGCGTGGCAACGGTATTCGTGGCGAAGTGGGTCGATCAGCTGGATAAGAAACAGCTAAATGAGACGCTTAATGCCTCGAAAAAGGCGAAAAATCTGTCAGAAACCCATCGCTAAGCCGCCAACGGCGTAAATATTCCCCCTGAATGCCCATCGCGACTTGCCCTCGCGACGGGCATTTGCATAATAACCCCCATTGTTTGAACATTTTTTACTTTTCGCTGGGACATCCCCGCCGACGCGTGGTCTAACAAACTGTCCGTTGGCCTCCTGAGTTATCCTTCATCCTGATAGCCGCAGGCCGTAGATCGCCAGTGATTTTTTTGGTTTGTGATTGAGTAGGGGTTCACATGCAGGGCACCAGAATTCGTCTTTTAATCGGTGGGATAGTGCTGGCCTTCGCCAGCAGTACGGTGCAGGCGGAAACACTCCAACCCGATCCTGCCTGGCAGCAGGGAAAACTGGATAATGGTTTTCGCTGGCAGGTGTTAACAACGCCGCAACGCCCCAGTGACCGCATTGAAGTTCGCCTGATGGTCGATGCCGGATCGCTGGTAGAGAATACTCAACAGGCTGGCTACAGCCATCTTTTGCCTCGCCTGGCGCTGGTACACAATGCCAGGCTGGATACGGCGCAGCAGCGCTCGCTGTGGCAGCAAAGCATCAACCCGGATCGGCCGCAGCCGCCGGCAGTGACCTCTTATGACTTTACGCTCTATTCCCTCAGCCTGCCGAATAACCGTCCTGAAGTGCTGAAAGAAGCGATGAACTGGCTGGCGGCGACCATTGGCGATATGACGGTCAATGAGCAAACGGTCAATACCGCGCTAAATGCGGACGATCCCATTGCCACCTGGCCCGCCAGTCCGCAGGATCCGTGGTGGCGCTACCGTCTGAAAGGGTCGGCGCTGCTGGGACACGATCCCGCCTCGCCGGTTAGCGTGCCTGTTGATATGGCAAAGCTGAACGAATTTTATAAGCAGTGGTACACGCCGGATGCCATGACGCTGTTTGTGGTGGGCAACGTTGAAAGCCGTAGCCTTGCTGAGCAGATCAACAAGACGTTTTCCCCGTTACAGGGAAAACGGCAGACGCCTGCGCCAGTGCCAACGCTTTCGCCTTTACCGCAGCAGCCCGTTAACCTGGTTAACAGCAATCTGAGTCAGGATCGCCTGTCGCTGGTCTGGGATAATCCCTGGCAGCCAATCCGCGATTCGCAAAGTTTGTTACGTTACTGGCAGAGCGACCTGGCACGCGAAGCGCTGTTCTGGCACGTGCAGCGCGTGTTAAGCGACAATAAAGCGCAGAAAGTTCAGGTGGGATTCGATTGCCGGGTGCTTTACCAGCGTGCGCAGTGCGCCATTAATATGGATGCTAATAACGATTCGTTAAACAGTAACCTGAGCCTGGTCGCACACGAAATGGCCAATATTCGCGATAACGGCCTGCCGCAGGAAGAATTCGACGCGCTGATGGCGCAGAAAACCGCCGAGCTGAATAAACTCTTTGCTACCTACGCGCGTACCAACACAGACGTGCTGATGAGCCAGCGTCTGCGTTCACAGCAGAACGCGGTCGTCGATATTGCGCCAGAACAATATCAGAAACTGCGGCAAAAATTCCTTTCAGAGCTGACGCTGCAAATGATGAATCAGGAGCTGCGCCAACAGCTGTCGCAGCCGCTGACCATGATGCTGATGCAGCCGCAGGGTGAAGCAGAAACCAACGTGCAGACGCTTTATGACAGCTGGGATAAGGTGATGAAACCTGCCACGGAAGCGACGCCTGCCGTAATTGACGAAACCAAACCTGAAGTGTCAGATATTCCCGCTTCGCAAAACTAGTGGCCAGTCGGGCAGGTTTTTACGCCTGCCCGACAGCTTAACGAAAAGGTTATGCGCCTGTTGCTAAGACGAAAAGCGCGCCGCTCGTGTTACCATTTGCGCGCGCGTAACCATTCGTTGACCAGCATCGGCCAGCTGGCGAGCGGCAGATCGGCGACGTTGCGGATGCCAAAGCCGTGACCGCCTTTCTCATAGAAGTGCAGCTCGCTGGGGACGCCATGTTCCCGCAGCGCGCTGAACATCATCATGCTGTTGTTAATGGGCACTGACTCATCGTTTACCGCATGAATTAACAGCGTTTGCGGCGTCTGCTCCGTAACGCGGGTTTCCAGCGAATAAGCATCGATTTCGCGCTGGGTTGGGCATTCGCCCAGCAGTCGCAGCCGCGAACCGGCGTGCGCCAGACCTTCACGCATGCTGATGACCGGATAAAGCAGTACCAGAGCATCCGGTTTGGCGGCGAGAGAATCGGCGATATCCTGCACGGGATAAAGTTTTTCGGCAAAGCGCGTTCCTGCGCTGGCCGCTACGTAACCGCCAGCGGAGAAGCCCATCATCACGATGCGCTTACCGTTCAGACCGCGTGCAGCGCGGTGGCGCAGAACACGTACGGCGCGCTGGGCATCCGCCAGCGGTGCATCGGCCGCTTCATGGTGGCCGTCCTGAGGAAAACGATAGGTCATCACCGCCAGCGTGTAGCCCATAGCGGTAAAAAACATCGCCAGCGCGCTGCCTTCTTTATCGATCATAATGCGTTCAAAACCGCCGCCGGGCGCAACCAGCAGCGTAACGCCGTTAGACGTTTCCGGATACCAGAAAGCGAGTTCCGGGCAGCGTACGCCGGAAGCGGCGCGGTCGAAAGGCTCATACTCTTTTGCCAGATCGACAATTTGTGGACGGACGCGAGAATCACTGGCGCCAGGAGCGTCGCCTTGAGGCCAGATATTAATTATTTCGGTGTTCATAAGCGCTCCTGAGCAACATTTTATAAAAGTATAGGTAAGCCTGAAAAAATATCAGGTTTTATCTTTTTGTAAGAATACAGGATCGCCGATTTATAAACGTAACGTCCAGAGTTTAAAATGGATTTAAAGGATTTCAGAATTTTGCCACTATTATAATTATGTTTGTATCTTCGCACTGAGAGCTTTAATTTTACTTTAAGCTGTTTATTTGATTGTTTTAAAATAAGTCCTCATGTTGTTATCTGTCTGATTTCTTTAACAGTAAAGGGAAAGATATTCATCTGTCTTGAGGCTTTCTCTTAATGCAAATTAAGTGCATTGATTAGGTTTTTATTTTACATAGCGCTTAAAGTTTTTTTGCACAGATTTATATTCTGCCTTTAGGCAAATTTATCGAAGTCAATCACGACACCGCGCATTGTAAATAGACTGGTTGAACGCCTCTGCTTTTATAATTTCCTCCGGCTGGAGCAGCTAATGGTCGGCTTTTCCTGCCTTTCTCACACTTTTATGTAAGCCACCCTCATGGAACCATTAATTTTTTCGAGCAGTGCTGGGCAATCCAGTTTTGCCTGTTCGTTATTAACGTCGCCTGTTGTAGAGTCCGGACTTGTTCAGGGAGGAAGTTGATTACTCACGGCACTATGCCAAATTTTTCTGGGTCAGGGTTGATGAAAAAGAAAAATAGTGTACCGACGCCGCACGATGCCGCTTTCAAACAGTTTTTAACCACGACGGCTACGGCCAGGGATTTTATCCTGCTGCATCTGCCTGCCGACCTGCGGGCGCTCTGCGATTTGAACACGCTCAGGCTAATGTCAGGCAGCTTTATTGAGGACGATCTGCGTCCTTACTACAGCGATGTGCTTTATAGCCTGAAGACGTCAGCAGGCGAAGGCTATATCCATGTGTTGATTGAACATCAGAGCAGCCCGGACAAGCAGATGGCGTTCAGGCTTATGCGCTATGCGATTGCCGCTATGCAGCGCCATCTTGATGCCGGCCACACAAAACTGCCGCTGGTGATCCCCGTGCTGTTTTATGCCGGAAAACGCAGGCCTTATCCTTACTCAACCAACTGGTTAGAAAATTTTTCGCGCCCCGATCTGGCGAAACAGGTATACAGCCGCGATTTTCCCCTGGTTGATGTGACCGCTATTCCCGATGACGAGATTATGCAGCATCGCAGTATGGCCGCGCTGACGCTGCTGCAAAAGCATATTCACCAGCGCGATCTGGCCGAATTAACCGACAGGCTGGCAACTTTGCTGCTGGCTGGTCATCTGACAAAAGAGCAGGTAGTATCGCTGGTAAACTATATCGTCCAAGCCGGCGAAACGGCAGACGCCGCCGCCTTAATACGCCAACTTGTGCAAAAAGTACCGCAACATGGAGAGAAGCTGATGACTATTGCAGAACAACTGGAACAAACAGGCATAAAAAAAGGCATAGAAAAAGGCATTCTGCTGGGTGCCCAGCGTGGTCGCGAGGAAGAAGCGGCCAGAATCGCTGCCCGGATGCTGGAAGAGGGGTTGAACTTTGCCATCGTGCAACAGATCACAGGGATTTCAGCAGAAAAGCTCACGCAAATCGCGCATTAATCTGCCTTAAAAAACCGCAGCGCTCTGACGGTGCTGCGGCTTGCCTGAAGGTTCACCAGGCCGGATGAAATAACTGCTGCTGAAAGTTAATCAGGCATGGCGAGAAGAGAAACAGTTGCCTGTGAAAGTTAATCAGGCATGGCAGAAAGAGGAATAATTGCGCCGCGATGCTGAATAACCGTGCTGGCCGTCAGGTGGCCTCGTCTGGCGGCTTCCTGCACGTTGCCGCCGCCAAGGCGAACGGCCAGATAACCCGCGCTAAAAGAGTCACCGGCTGCGGTCGTGTCCACAATGCGGTTGGGCGGTAAACGCATAGCAGGAACTTCAATTACCGGCTGGTCGGCCAGCGATACCAGGCAGGATTCCGCGCCGCGTTTGATAACCACTTCCGCTACGCCCGCCGCATGCGTTCTGGCAATCACCTTATCCACGGGGTTTTCTCCCCACAGCAGCTGTTCGTCGTCCAGCGTCAGAAAAGCAATATCCGTACAGGCCAGCATGGCGGCATAAGCAGCCTGCGCATCCGTTATAGAAGGCCAGAGGCGTGGACGATAGTTATTGTCGAATATGATTTTGCCGCCGTTACGGCGACAGGCAACCAGCAGTGCCATGAGCTTATCCCGACCCGATGGCGTCAGGATTGCCAGACTGATGCCGCTCAGGTAGAGATAGTCAAAATGGGCCAGCTGCTGGCAGATTTCATCTGCCCTGTCGCTTTCCAGCCAGTAGCGCGCGGCAGCGTCATTGCGCCAGTAGTAAAATGTACGTTCGCCCTGCGCGTCGGTTTCTATGACATACAGACCCGGTAATTTGTTTTCCATTTGCTGGATCAGCGATGTATGGATATTTTCCTGCTGCCAGGCCGCGATCATTTCATCGCTGAAGCTATCCGTACCCAGGGCGGTCACGTAATTTACCGACAGGCTGCTGTTCTGCCGCGCAAGGTATACTGCCGTATTCAGCGTGTCGCCGCCAAAACCCCGGTTCAGTCCGTTTTCTTTCTGAGAAAGTTCAATCATACATTCGCCAATAACGGCGATATTTATTCTGTTCATGATTATCCGCTCGCTACGTTTTGACCCCAGTTTCGCTGTGCCGTCAGCCGCAGTCAATGTTTTTAAAACACTGTTTTAATTTTGTAGAGGTGACGCCAGCAACAGAGCCCGTGGTAAAGAACGTTTTAAAGTTATGCAGCCGCATGCCGATAACCCATGCAGAGACCTTATCCAACGCGGTCCCCCATTGAATTAAGGATTTCAACATGGTGCTGAAGAACATCAGACACCGGCTTTCTCCTTCAATTGTCGTGAAACAGCAGCAAGAGGAGCATTCTTACTGGCGAGAGTGCCAGCGCACCTATACGTTTCAGCCTATCTACCGGGTAACCGGCAGCCTGATGGCAATTGAGTTGCTCACTGCGGTTTTTCATCCTGCCGCGCCGGGCCAAAGATTATCGCCGGAGTCCTATTTTGCTGCGCTTGATACCACGGAGCGGATGCTGATTATTCGTGAACAGCTGGAGCTGTTGGAAACGTGGAAAACAAAATTTATCGATAGCGACGTCGTCGCCTCGGTCAATATTGATGGACCGACGCTTCAGGCTGTACAACACAACCCGGCGGTACGCCAGCTAATCGCCCGTTCTCCGTGGGTACGTTTTGAGCTGGTGGAACATCATGTCTTACCGCAGGAAGAGCTGGTTGCACAGATGCCGGAATTGGGGCCGCTGTGGCTGGACGATTTCGGTTCGGGTCTGGCTAATTTTTCAGCGCTTTCCGAGCTTAAGTACGATTACATTAAGCTGGCGCGCGAGCTGTTTATCCTGTTAAGGAAATCGGAAGAAGGCCGCAGCCTGTTTAATATGCTGCTGGCATTGATCAATCGCTACTGCAAAGGCGTCATCGTGGAAGGCGTGGAAACGCTTGAAGAGTGGACCCAGGTGCAGAACTCTTTTGCCTGCGCAGCTCAGGGCTACTATTTTGCCAGGCCTTTGCCTTTTGATCAGCTGGAGGCACTGCCGTTGACGCTGGCGTGATCCCCTTTTCCTTCCCCTCGTCTATCTTTACAGAAGACGAAGCGAGTAAGGAGATAACAAGTGTCGCGCACGGGAAAAGTAATTAGTTGGATTATCGGGGTTTTTTTGTTGCTGATCGTGGCATTAGTCATCATTATCGCCACATTTAACTGGAATCGCCTCAAGCCGACTATTAATCAGAAAGTTTCAGCGGAGCTGAATCGTCCTTTTGCCATTCGTGGCGATCTGGGCGTTGCCTGGGAACGTAACCGCGACGAGCCGGGCTGGCGCAGCTGGGTACCGTGGCCGCATGTGCATGCTGAAGATATTATGCTGGGGAATCCTCCGGCTATTGCCGATGTCACGATGGTACATCTGCAGCGCGTGGATGCGACCCTGTCGCCGCTGGCGCTGCTGCATAAAGAAGTTTTTTTACCGTGGATCAAACTACAGCAGCCGAACGCGCGCCTGATTCAAACTGCCGAAGGTAAAAACAACTGGACGTTCGATCTGGCTGCCAGCGATAACGCTGCGGCAAACCAGCAGCCTTCGGCCTGGAGCTTTCGCCTTGATAACGTCCTCTTCGACCAGGGCAAAATTGGCTATCGCGACGCCATCAATAAAGCGGATGTACAGGTTACGGTCGATCCGCTGGGCAAACCGGTTCCCTATGAGCAGGTTGCTGGCGGCAAGGATAAAGCGGGGCAGAAAGGCGCGTCCGATTTTGTCTTTGGCTGGAAAGCCGTGGGCACTTACAACGGCGAGAAGCTAACCGGAGACGGTAAAATTGGCGGCATGCTGTCGCTGCGTAGTAAAACCAATCCTTTCCCTGTTCAGGCGGACGTACATAACGGCACGACCCGGGTGCAGGTGGCCGGTAGTTTACAGGATCCTATGAACCTGGGCGGGCTGGATATCCGGCTGCGCTTTTCCGGCGATACGCTGGCCAATCTGTACGGTCTGACCGGTATCCTGCTGCCGGATACACCTCCCTACGAAACCGATGGGCACCTGATTGCGCGCTTTCAGCAGAAAGGCGGCCCGGTTTTCCACTATAACGATTTTAACGGGCATATTGGCGACAGCGATATTCGCGGCTCACTAACCTACAGTCAGAGCAAACCGCGTCCGAAGCTGGAAGGTTCGCTGGAATCCCGGCAGCTGCGTATGGCCGATCTTGGGCCGCTGATTGGCGTTAATTCCGGCAAGGGCAGCGCAAAAACGGCGAAAGCGAAGTCGGAAAGAGGCGATTCGGCCAGCCAGCCTGCCGACCGCGTCCTGCCGCACGATAAGTTTGATACCAAAAGCTGGGACGTGATGGATGCCGACGTGAAGTTTAGCGGCAAACGTATCGAACACAGTGATTCTTTACCTGTCAGCGATCTTTATACGCATCTGGTACTGAAAAACGGTGATTTGCTGCTCGATCCGCTACGTTTTGGTGTAGCTGGCGGCAACCTTAACTCTACTATTCATATGGAAGGCGACCATACGCCTATGCGCGCTCGGGCCGATCTTCATGCACGTAATCTCAAGCTTAAACAGCTTTTCCCTGGCGTGCAGTCGATGCAAAGCAGCATGGGGCAGATCAACGGCGACGCCACGCTAAGCGGAACAGGGAATTCCGTTGCCGATATTCTGGCAACCAGCAACGGTAGCCTGAAGTTGTTAATGAACGACGGCGTGATTAGCCGCAACCTGATGGAAATCGTTGGGCTTAACGTCGGTAACTATGTAGTCGGCAAGCTGTTTGGTGACGACGAGGTGCGTATCAACTGTGCGGCCGCCGATTTAAATATCGAAAACGGGCTGGCTTCAACCAAACTCTTCGTGTTCGATACGGAAAACGCGGTAATCAACATCAGCGGAACCACCAACTTTGCTAATGAGCGTATGGATCTGTCGATCGATCCTGACAGCAAAGGTATGCGAATCGTCACGTTGCGTTCGCCGCTTTATGTGAAAGGCACATTTAAAAATCCGGATGCAGGCGTAAAAGCCGGGCCGTTGATTGCTCGTGGCGTTGCCGCGGCCGCGCTGGGAACGGTAGTTGCACCTGCCGCCGCGCTGCTGGCGCTGATTTCACCCAGCGACAATGAAAAAAATGAGTGCGTTAACGTACTGCGGGAAATGAAAAAGTAAAAATGAGGCAGGCACTTTACTGCTGACGTAAAAATCCGGCCATCGTGCCGGATTTTTTTTGCATCGCTTAACGCTACGTTCCTGAAAGGAAGGCAAGCAATCCCCAACAAAGGCAAGGTTACTTGCAAAATTGCAGTGTGCAAGTAAAACCCGCCGCTTCCTTTTTCCGAAAAGAAAAGCGGATGATAACGATCCTGACCATTATCAGGCTGGTCGTCGAAATCATCGTCGCAGTGATGCGAGTGATTACGAGAAAAAATAGTCGGTAAAACGTAATTAAGGCGCTCCGGTTACCAGCCAGTGCGCCTTTAATATTTTTGCGCTATCAGTCGAACAGCGATTCGTGTTGGGTTTCCCGGCTGGCAAGCAGAGCAAACAGCGTCAGGCAAGCCATTGCCGCAAGGTAAACGCCAACGTAAAACAGCCCGTAGGTATGTGCCAGCCAGGCCGCGATATAGGGCGCAACGGAAGCCCCAAGAATCGACGACAGATTATAAGAGAACGACGCGCCGGTATAGCGGACCTCGGTTGGAAACAGCTCCGGCAGCAGCGCGCCCATAGGGCCAAAGGTCAGTCCCATCACGCTTAGTCCGCACAGCAGAAACGCCATCACCAGCAGCTCATTACCGGATCCGAGCATGAAAGGGAAAACCAGCGCAAAAACGATAATCATCAGCGTAATAACTATCATAGTCTTACGACGGCCGAAGCGATCCGCCAGCAGCCCGGCAATCGGCACCATAACGCCAAAGCCCAGCACCGCCAGCATCAGCATCCACAGCATGGTATTACGTGGGAATCCAAGGCCGTCTGGTGCAGGCGCGGTGCCATAACTCATTGAGTAAACGGTCATGATGTAAAACAGCGTATAGGTTGCCAGCATGATGAACGTCCCCAGAATGGTGGCTTTCAGATGCTTTGACAGCAGCGTGCCGATAGGCACTTTTACCTGTTTCTTCTCTTTTTTTACCTTCGCGAAAACCGGCGATTCGTTCAGTGAAACACGAACGTACAGGCCAATCAGCACCAGCACCGCAGAGAGAATAAAAGGCACGCGCCAGCCCCACTGCATAAACTGCTCGTCGGTCAGCAGCCAGGAAAGCAGCAGAAAAGTCCCGTTAGCGAAAAAGAAACCGATGGGTGCGCCAAGCTGCGGGAAGGAGCCATAAAGCGCGCGTTTTTTTGCCGGTGCATTTTCGGTAGCCAGCAGCGCCGCGCCGCCCCATTCACCACCCAGTCCCAGCCCCTGGCCAAAACGCGCCAGCGCAAGCAGCATCGGGGCAAAAACGCCGATAGTGCTATATCCCGGCAGCAGGCCAATGACTACGGTAGAGATTCCCATCGTCAGCAGCGAAGCCACCAGCGTGACTTTGCGGCCAGCGCGATCGCCAAAATGGCCAAACAGCGCCGAGCCGATCGGCCGCGCAACGAAGGCGATGGCAAAAGTGGCCAGCGACTGTAGGGTGGCAACGGTGGCGTCTCCCTGTGGAAAGAAAATATGCGGAAAAACGATCACTGCCGCAGTGGCGTAGATATAGAAATCAAAAAATTCGATAGCGGTGCCGACCAGCGAAGCGACCAGCACTTTACCGCGTGAATTTACGGGCTGGGTATCGTTGTCGGCGTCGAGCGTTGGTGCGATGGAGGCTTGCATAATTGTTTCTTATTTGTAATACGTGAAAAATAATCTTACGCATTGGATCCCGCACGTTCAATGCCGAAAAGCCAGCAGCGGCGTGCCCTGGCGCCGGAAAAGAGGATCGTTCGTGAGATGTCGTCATTGCTGGCTGATAGCGAGGGGAAAAGGGCTTTTTATGGCAATATTCACTAAGAAAGGGCTAATAAAAAGTATCGTCTCAGGTAAAAATGCCTGGTTTTGTCTGTTATTTGCGCAGGGTGCCAGATTTTACGCTATCCATATCGCTTTTTCCCAGTTGCCAGAAGCGATTACCCATCATCGCAGTGCAGACTAAATCATCCTTAAATCAAGACGTTTTTCCTGACGCCATGTAACCTTTCCGTGATCGAAAACAGCCCGCAACAGGCAACGGTAATTAAACTTGTTCTGTTTACGTTTCCTGAATGCAAGGTGTCGTCCGGATGCTATCAATAAGTCCTCGTGCGCTAACGCGCTATTTACCTTTGTTGCTTGTCAGGCGATGGCGTGACGGCTACGGGTGGGTGAGCACAAAAATCAATCGCTATGCGGCTACTACTGCGATCGTTATGCTGGCCGCAGGGGCCGTTACCTGGTTTGGCTATCAGCAGTTAACCGGCGGTTTTGTGGCTCAGGAAGAGGAAGGCTATCTGCTGATTAGCGTTCAGCTCCCGGATAGCGCGGTCTTACCCATCACGCAGCAGGTGATGGAGCAGATGTACAAGGTCATCAATAAGAATCCGGCGTTCGAAGACGTGATGAAAATAGGTGATTATGGCCGCTAAACAACATGCGAAGGCTAATTGCTATCTTTCTAGCATCGGCGGCCTGGGACAGAGATAAGATTGCGCCGGAGAAACGCCGGAGAAACGCCGGAGAAATGCCGGAGAAACGCCAGAGAAATAAAAACCGGCGCTGCTCCGACGACGGGCTTATTGCAGCGTCTGATCAACGCGCTGCCGCATCCACGGCCAGAAAGGGTTGGAAGACTGGCGCATCAGCATATCCAGACTGACCATCAGCACCGAACGTTCGCCGCGTGGCGTCAGCATGCCAAAGCTAACGCCAAATTCACCAGGATGCTCAGGCTGGCGGCCATAGAGCGAATCATCAGGCGGAAAGGGCAGCGCAACGTGTGAAAGGGAATAAACGTCTGGCGGATAGCTTAGTCCCAGCGGCACGCTGGTGGTGATAGTCGAACCTGAAGGCGTGGTTTGCGCGACGGCGGCGCTGCTACCTGGGGTGGCATCCGTCACCAGCGTGACCCTGTAGTTGCGGGGCGGGGGCGGCAACAGATTGTCCGCCGCGTGCAGAGCCCCGGGACGCATTAGTGGAGAAAGACGCACGGATTTGTTGACGTCAAACAGCACCAGTTCGCTGCCGTTAGCAGGCAGTAAATTATAGAGTCCACGCACGACTGCGGGCGTGCTGACCGTCGCGTCGGCCACCGACTGGAACGTCAGCACCGGCGGTAACTTATTGAGTAAATGACTATCCTGTTCCCGATGCAGCTGGCTTTGTAATGCGCGGGTTAATAGCCACGACTGGCGAGCGGCTTTTACCGGAAAGGAGTTGTATTTAAAGGGATTAAACTCCGGCAAAATACTTAGCCACGCCGATTGTGCAAACGCAGGCAGCAGCGAGGGCAGCCCGGCCAGTCCTGCATAACGGGCATAGCTGCTGACGCCGATCATCGGCGAAATCAAAATCAGGCGACCGGGCGCAGGCAGTGCCGGGTCTTCCAGCGCATCCAGCGCATATTTCATCGCCAGCGCGCCGCCATTGGAAAAGCCCATGATTTGCAGCGGTGCGCCAGCAGGAATGCGTCGATGCGCTTCACGTACGGCCAGTCTTGTCGCCGCCATCCAGTCTTCCCATTCCGTCTGCGTCAGCGCGGCGGGTACGGTGCCGTGACCCGGCAAGCGTATTGCCACCACCACATAACCTTTTTGCTGATAGTCGACGGCAAAATGGCGCAGGCTATAGGGCGAATCCGTCAGGCCGTGCAGCAGGACAACCGCACCGCGTGGTTTTCCTTTTGGCAGAAGCTGATAAGAACGGTTCCAGTCGGTAGCAAAATGGCCCGGATAGACCGGACTGTTCTCCGCGTAGCGGTTGTAGGTTTCCCCGCTGCTGTCCTGAATTTTGTCGCTGACGTTGCGCTTCATCTGCACGAAAATTTGCTGTTCGTTTTGCAGATAACCAGCCCAGTCGGTGTTATCCATCTCGCTGTCGCTAAGCTCATCGGGCAGCCACGTATGCCACAGCTGAAGTGCCGGCCCACGTTCGGTCATGGCAACACGCAGCGTTAGCAATACCAGCAAGACTATCGTCAACAGTATCGCTATGCGCCGCAGCCAAAATCTGGTGCGTTGTAACATGATCAATCCTTTCCGGCCCGGTTCGCTGAGAGTATAGAGTGGATCAGGCAGTTAGCATTAAACGACATTATTTCGCGTCCGTTCGTCGACAAGCGCGCTAAATACAAAACGTTGAGAAACGGTTTAGGATGAAAAATGGCAGGTGGTACTTCTAATATATTGATTATTAACATTTATTATTAATTTACCTGACTATTCTAAGCGGCTTATTTTGCGTTTACTTCCCCACCTGCCGGGATTATAGTGACGGCGATTTTTCCTACGGAGCCAAAAATTGGACAGTCACCCTTTACGTTTTAAACAATTAAACAAGGCAAGCTAACTCCGCAGTCTGCTTGCCGAAACCCGGCGGGCAGTGTCCTGAATGACCTCCCCGTATTTCATTTTCTCCCCGCGCAGCCGCCGGGCAAGGATTAACAATGAAAGAACCTCCGACCAGCGACGGGCGATGGCAAACAGGCAGAGTAAGGAGCGCAAGCTTCCCGTAATCTTTCTCTTTTCTTCTTCCCCGCCTCGCCCAATCCCGAAATAAACAATTTTCCAGCGCGCAGGACTCTTTCCCCGCGCCTGAATAAAAATAAATTAAGGATTCGGCAAATGAAAAACGCCAACATCAAACACGCCTGCGATCTGGCTATCGCTCGCGAAGCCAGGCAGAGTCTGGACAGCACCCTGGCCCGCCTTAACGTACAGCGCAACGGGCTAACCCTCAACGAGGCCGCCGGGCGGCTGGAAGAATATGGCAAAAATCAGGTAGCCACTGAAAAAGCGCCGCATGCGTTGGTCCAGCTGGCACAGGCTTTTAATAATCCCTTTATCTGGGTACTGATGGCGCTGGCGACCATTAGCTTTTTTACTGACTACCTGCTGCCGTTGCGCCATGGCGAAGAGACCGATCTGACCGGCGTTATTATCATGGTGGTGATGGTGACGCTGAGCGGCGTGCTGCGTTTCTGGCAAGAGTATCGTACTAATAAAGCTGCGGAAGCGTTGAAATCTCTGGTGCGCACGACCGCTACGGTGATGCGTCGCGGCAGCGAAAGTAGTCAGCCGGTCAAAATGGAAATTGCCCTGCAGGAAGTGGTCCCGGGCGACGTTATCTTCCTGTCAGCCGGCGATATGATCCCGGCGGATGTTCGTCTTCTCTCTTCACGCGATCTGTTTGTCAGCCAGGCCTCGCTCAGCGGTGAAGCGGTTCCTGTTGAAAAATACGATCCGCAGGCGGAGGGGAGAGCGGCGACGGACGAAGAAGAGTTACTGAATAAGCCTGATATTTGCCTGATGGGCACCAACGTCGCCAGCGGCACAGCCACGGCGGTGGTGGTGGCAACCGGTAGCCATACCTGGTTTGGCTCGCTGGCCAAATCCCTGGTCGGTAGTCGACCACAGACGGCTTTCGATCGCGGTGTGAACAGCGTCAGCTGGCTGCTAATCCGTTTTATGCTGGTGATGGTGCCCGTGGTGCTGTTTATTAACGGCTTTACCAAGGGCGACTGGACGGACGCGCTGATGTTTGCGCTGGCCGTTGCGGTTGGCCTGACGCCGGAAATGCTGCCGATGATTGTCAGCTCTAACCTTGCAAAAGGCGCTATTGCCATGGCAAAGCGTAAAGTCGTGGTTAAGCGCTTGAATGCCATTCAGAACTTTGGCGCGATGGATGTACTTTGTACCGATAAAACCGGCACCCTGACGCAGGACCGCATTATTCTGGAGCATCATCTGGACGTGCACGGTCAGGACAACGAACATGTTTTACAGCTCGCCTGGCTGAACAGCCGCCATCAAACCGGCGTCAAAAATCTGATGGATAAAGCGATCCTCAGCTTCAGCCACGGGAGTAAAGCGGTCAGCGGCCTGTGGCGCTATCGGAAAATCGACGAGCTGCCGTTTGATTTTGAGCGCCGCCGCCTCTCTGTGGTGGTTGCCGATGGCAATAACCAGCAAAAGTTAATTTGCAAAGGTGCGGTAGAAGAGATGCTGTCGGTCGCGACTCACTGGCTGGACGGTAACGAACGGCGTCCGCTGGATGAAGCCGCGCGTCAGCAGTGGCTTGCGCAGGCTGAAGGCTGGAATCAGCAAGGTTTCCGCGTATTGATGGTAGGCGAAAGAGAGCTGGGCGATACGCCTTTGTCGCTGCCGCTGCATAAAGACGACGAGCGGGATCTGACGCTTTGCGGCCTGCTAACTTTTCTCGATCCGCCTAAAGAGAGCGCCAGAGAAGCAATTGCCGCGCTGCACGAGCATGGCGTCACGGTGAAAGTACTGACCGGTGATAACGCCACTATTACCAGCAAGATCTGCCGTGACGTGGGGCTGGCGCCTGGCGAACCGCTGTGCGGCAGCGATATTGAGCGGCTGGATGATAAGGAGCTGGCCGGGCTGGTCGAGTCGCGCACGATTTTTTGCCGCCTGACGCCACAGCAAAAATCGCGCGTGCTACAGATATTGCAGCAGAACGGCCACACCGTAGGATTTTTGGGCGACGGCATTAACGACGCGCCCGCGCTGCGGGACGCGGATATCGGCATTTCTGTTGATAGCGCCACGGATATCGCCAAAGAGTCTGCCGATATTATTCTGCTCGAAAAAAATCTGCTGGTGCTGGAGCAGGGGGTTATTAAAGGCCGCGAGACCTTCGGTAATATCATCAAATATTTAAATATGACCGCCAGCTCCAACTTCGGTAACGTTTTTTCCGTGCTGGTCGCCAGCGCTTTTATTCCTTTTTTACCGATGCTGGCTATTCATTTGCTGATTCAGAACCTGATGTATGACCTTTCCCAGCTGGCGTTGCCCTGGGACAAAATGGATAAAGAGTTTTTGCGCAAGCCGCGTAAGTGGGACGCAAAAAATATCGGCCGCTTTATGCTGTGGATGGGGCCAACCTCTTCGCTGTTTGATATCACGACTTTTTTAGTGATGTGGCACGTTTTCGCTGCTAACAGCGTCGAGCATCAGGCGCTGTTTCAGTCCGGCTGGTTTGTTGAAGGGCTGCTGTCGCAAACGTTGGTCGTGCATCTGCTGCGTACGCAAAAGATTCCGTTTATTCAAAGCCGCGCAGCCCTGCCGGTGATGGTAATGACCGGCCTGGTGATGGCGCTGGGGATCTACATTCCGTTTTCACCGTTGGGCAGTACTGTCGGACTGGTGCCGCTGCCGTGGTCTTACTTCCCATGGCTGGTGGCAACGCTGTTTGGCTATTGCGTCGTGGCTCAGGGAATGAAGCACATCTATATCCGCCGTTTTGGTCAGTGGTTTTAAAAAGGCAAAACGGGCAATAAATTCAGGCGGACAACAGGTCCGCCTTTTTTACACCTTGAAAAAGCGCACGTAAACAAGACGGATAACAAAGTATTCAACCGCGCCCAGCAGCAAAAACCACAGGCAGAAGACCAGCGTATAAAGCTGGTTGACGTCATGTAGATGGAACATCGCCATAAGTTTGTAGGTCAGGGCAAGGCCGAACCAGGGCGCGGGCAGCAGCAGTGCGGAAAGGAAACCCAGCATCAGCGTGCTCATCGGCATTAAAAAGGTCACAAAAGGATTGTTCATGGCGGTTCCATTTAGCTCAGGAGCCGCCATTTTCCGGTAAACCGCTGACGGGTTCAACCTTAAGCCATAGCGCCGCTTAATCCCCTGGTAGCTGAAAGGATGAATAAGATAAACCAGTAATTCCTTTAGAGTTTTTCAGTCTGTTTTTAAGGCGAAATTAGCATTCGTTAAAAAGTATAGCCAAGGCTATACTTAAACACATGATTTTATTGTCTTTTTTATTTTCAAATGTCGTGGTAGGATGCACCCACATTGCGCCTGTCGCGCTTATTTTTTCGACTAAAACAGCTCTTTTGATGTCTGAGCGGTGAGATAACCGTCAGATGGGTATAACCACAATGAATCTATATGCAACCCTTATCCTGGCCTTTGGTATGTCGATGGACGCTTTTGCCGCCGCGATCGGTAAAGGCGCAAGCCTGCAGCGTCCCGGCCTGAAAGAAGCGCTGCGTACGGGCTTAATCTTTGGCGTCATTGAGGCGCTGACGCCGCTGATTGGCTGGGCCGTAGGCATTGCCGCCAGCCGCTATGTGATGGCATGGGATCACTGGGTTGCTTTTACGCTGCTGTTTGTTCTTGGCGCGCGCATGATCGTTGAGGGCTTCCGTAAAAAAGATGAAGTTTGTGAAGCGCCGGAACGTCATGGTTTTTGGGTACTGGCCACGACGGCGGTAGCAACCAGCCTGGATGCTATGGCGGTTGGCGTGGGTCTGGCCTTCTTGCAGGTTAATATTGTAACGACCGCGCTGGCGATCGGTGCTTCTACCATGATTATGGCTTCAGCCGGCATTTTACTGGGCCGCTTTCTGGGACCGGTGATGGGGAAATGGGCCGAGATTTTCGGTGGTGTCGTGCTGATTGGTATTGGCACCAGCATCCTGGTAGAGCATCTGGGTCTGCTGTAACTTTTGTGGGCAGGTCGTTTAGCTTCTGTTTACGTTTCTTTCGCCATAATTGCGCTGATTTTGTGATCTGTTTCAAAATTATTTGCCTGGAATTTGCTCTTCTTGTATAATTTTTTTGCGTTTTTCAATAAAAGTTTAACCAGGTGAAGTGATGAAAAAGATTTTTAAGTACGTGTTCCGTAGCTATGTTGAAACCTTCAAACACGTACCGCCAGGCGCCATGTATTAATGGTGCTGGCCAGAAACCCTCGATAGCCGCGGTCAGGGAAAGACCGATGGTTATCACTCCCGCTTCGCTGTAGATCGTCTCGCTTCGTATCCCGCTCTCTGTCTGACTGATAATGTTTTCTCTGCTTGGCTGGTAATGCTTACTCCCTGTCTGCCTGATTTATTCTCGCCTGCTATCGGTTTTGTCGTCATACGCTTGCGCTGACCGTTTCACCGGGCGTTCTGTTTTCTTCTGCGCACCTTTATTTTGCCGTTATACAGGACGGGAAAGCCGCCGCTGTTGCTTGTCTGGCAAACAACAGGGCGGAAAAAGAGAGATTAATCCTGGCTCTGATACTCGTCGAGCGTCGCGCTCTGGCAGGCTTCCGTGCTCTGGCGAGCCTGCTTTTTCTGATCTTCGTTCAGGTTTAGCCAGGCGGCAACGACGGTTCTGGCTTCGTCTTCATCAAAATCTGGTTTCTCCTGCGCGGAAGGCGACTGGCCACGTACGTTTAGCGCTTTCAGTTTCGCAATGTAGCTGTCCGCCGAACCCGTGGTTTTCTCCTGCGTGACCAGCGTACAAAGATTAGCGATGTAACCCTGAGCTGGATCGTTTGCATCTGAGTCTGAGTCCGCAGCCTGCGCTGCGCTGGTCGCCGCCAGAGCGGCAAGCAGCAGCATAACTTTTTTCATACCTGCTCCTTCTAAAGGATTGTCGTTCAGCAATTCGTACCGTCGTACGGTAAGTTTTTTCTGCGTTACCCGTTAAGGGTAGCGGATAACCGCATTGTTTCCGTTTATCCGGCCGATATCTCAGCATGGCAAGGCTACAGAAAATCTTAATTTACAGCCAGTTCCTGAACCAGTCGATCTGCTGTCCGATGATATTGTCAAAGTGGCTGCCGCTATACATATCGTAATGCTTTGCATTTTTCTCAACGTGCAGCTTTTTCTCGGGCGATCCTAGCGCCTCAAACAGGGCAATACCCTGTTCCGGTGGGTTTACGCTGTCAGCGCCCGCGACGACTACCAGCGCTGGACAGCAAACCTGACGGGCATTTTCCGCCGGCTGGTAATGCAGCGTTTCACGTATTGTCAGGAAGGGGATTTTAATATCCATCGCCGGAAACTGCGCTTTATGACTGTCGAAAAAGGTCTTTGACTCATCGTCATTCAGCACGCGCGTAATGGCAACGAACATCTCTTTACCGGTTGCCGCCTTTTTCTCCGCCATTTTATCCAGCGCGGCGACAAAACCGGCTTTTTCGTCCGCCGTCATTTTGCCCGTGACCACTGTTTCGCCGTCGGCAAAGGCCAGCTGGCTGACCACGCATTTTACGGCAGGGCTTTGCGCGGCCGCGCCCATAACGTGGCATCCGCCAAACGACGTGCCCCACAGGCCAACATGCTGCACGTTGGGTAGCGCGCTGGCCCAGTCAACGACGGTCAGGATATCGTCGATTTGCATGGCAGGCACCAGACGACCACGTTCGCCGCCGCTGGCACCAAAACCACGATAGTCAAAAGTAAGAGTAATAAAGCCCGCTCGGGTAAACTCCTCGGCAAAAGCGGGTAACAAAATTTCCTGGATGCCGCAAAATCCGTGGCAAAGAATAATAGCGGGTGCAGACTTGCTGGCGGGGGTACGCATAGTGACGGCGATATCGCCAGACAATTTATGGGTGGATAGCTGCATAAAAACTCCCTGTATTTATCCGGGTTAAAAGACAAAGCGATCGAAACCCGTAGATT
Organism: Erwinia sp. BNK-24-b; assembly: GCF_047456155.1. NCBI lineage: Bacteria > Pseudomonadati > Pseudomonadota > Gammaproteobacteria > Enterobacterales > Erwiniaceae > Erwinia > Erwinia sp. BNK-24-b. The sequence goes on along the minus strand of NZ_CP179901.1, from coordinate 4,463,056 downwards.
TTATATAATGAGAGCATGCGTTGCCGGAAGCTGAATCAAAATAATAATAATTCGGGCTGGCTAAATTTTCCCTGCCAGCCCGACTTTTTCTCAACAGACGAGAAAAAAAGCAATATGCAGAAGTAACTATAATGTCAAAAAAGATAATAAATAATGATGTATAACCTTTTTTCGACTCGTTATCGTTAACCTTCAGGCATGGCAGAAGAGTGATGGCTTGAAATTAACCACTTCTGACCGTCCCAGCTATAGGTAAAGGTGTAACGTGCAGCGGCTTTAGAACCGTCGCCAAAGGTAAACGTGTAGGTGCCGGTATCGATAGCTTTATTACAGCCGGTGCGAATGGTACGGCTATCAATATGGCCCGTCGGCTTTTTCGCCAGAAACTTATTAAAATAATCAATACGTTCTTCGTCCGTCAATCGAACCTTGTTCGACAGCGTGGGTAGCAGTACGGCATCAGAAAGATAATTCTGCGAGACTTTCTCCGCATCGCCTGTTTTCAGCGAATCATTCCAGCGGTCGAACATGGCGGCAACTTCCTGCTCCGTCATTTTAACACAGGCTGTTTTTTCGTGGGCAAAAGCCGCAGAGCTGGTCAGCACGCCAGCAATCATCAAACCTATTAATCCCGTTTTCATTCATTCTCTCCGTGGTGTTGTGTCTATAATAAAAACCAAAATAGCAGAGAAAGCTAAATGATAATTAAACGCCATTATTAATGATTAATATTGCGTGGCAGAGGTTGATTAGGATCATTATTATTTAAGTGCGCCCTAATAGTTGCCAGGGTTATTAATTTTGTAAAAACATAAATAAGTGATTGAGCGTTGTTTTTTGTAAGGATGCGTCCGGGGAATATTTATTTATTAAAATAAAAAGATATATTTTATAAAAAAGTAGAAGTATGCGGAAATAATGTCAGGCAGAGGCGCTCATTGACCTTTTATCTGTGCGTTATATGAAAGTGTGGCCACCGTCGGGTGACCACTGCGAAGCGCTTATTTCAGCAGCTGCTGCTTAACCCAGGCGATAATTTCTGCATCTTTACCTTGCGTAAACAAACACTTTTGCAAACGTTCGCCGCTGATAGCCGTTTTAATAAGCTCAGGATCGATGGCACGCAGCGTATCCAGATAATTGTCCTTCATGACTGCACTTTTCACCTGATTGAGGATGCCGGCATTGCGTACCTGTGGCTCTTTACGCTCAACGGGATACCCTTCGCCACGGCGGCCGGTAAACGCCTTTTCAAACATATAGCGGACGTTCAGTTCTGCACCCCAGCCAAAACCTTTGGCGAAAGCCAGAGAAAGCGCGTTGCCGTTGTTAATCTGCGAAAACAGAAAGGCATCCGCCGGATCCAGGCAATAGCCGCAAAGCACGCCCGGATGGATATTCAGCGACATCATTGCGCCCTGACCCGTACCGCAGCCCGTTATGACAAAATCTACCGCTTTGGCGTTTAGCAGGATGCTGGCCATAATACCCAGGTGGATATAGGTCAGATGATGATCGTTTTCATCACTCATACCAACGTTAAATACCGTATCTTTATTCTCTGCGGCCACGGCCTGTAGCTGTTCCAGCACCATGGCGTTTTTCGCCGCCTGGCTGTTTTCCATCATCAGGGCAATATTCATTTTTATCTCCGCTGTTCATTGGTTGTTTGGGGAACGGCGCACTAGCGCGCCAGCCAGCCGCCATCGACTGCCAGGGTGTAGCCGTTAATGTAATCTGCTGCCGGTGACGCCAGAAAAACCACTGGCCCCATAAGATCTTGCGGTATGCCCCAGCGTCCGGCAGGAATACGCGCCAGGATTTCTCCACTGCGCGCCTCATCATCACGCAATTGCTTTGTGTTATTGGTTTCCATATAACCCGGCGCTAGCGCGTTCACATTGATGCCATATCTGGCCCATTCGTTCGCCAGCTGGCGCGTCAGGCCCATGACCGCGCTTTTAGATGCGGTGTAAGAGGGGACGCGCACGCCGCCCTGAAAAGAGAGCATGGAGGCGATATTAATAATTTTGCCGCCGTGGCCCTGTTGGATAAACTGACGAGCCGCCAGCTGCGAAAGAAAGAACAGCGTTTTGAGATTCACATTCATTACGTCATCCCAGTCCTTTTCGCTGAAGTTCAGCGCGTCTTCACGGCGTATCAGGCCCGCGTTATTGACCAGAATGTCGATGTGTCCCATTTCCTGAACTGCACGTTCCAACAGCGAGGAGAGTTCCTCCTGACGGCCAAGGTCGGCGTTAAGGCTAAGAAAACGGCGGCCCAGCGACAGTACCTCGCCAGCGGTTTCGTCTGGTTCACTGCGGTTAATGGCCACAATGTCACAGCCCGCCTGGGCCAGACCCACGGCCATACTTTTCCCCAGGCCTGTATTGCAACCGGTGACCACGGCCACCTTCCCTTGCAGAGAGAAATCTTCAAGAATCATGCGGCTTTCCTTTTTTATAAATAGACATGCAGGTATTCCACCAGGCACAGGATCGCCATCGCCTGCCCGTAAGGCATGGAGGTAAGCGGTATCTGGCGGTAGAAGTCGAGGTCTTTACCCATCCCTGTGCCAAAGGAGACCTGAGTCAGTTCTCCTTCCTTATTGATGCGGGAAATTATTCCTTTAATGGCTTTTTCCGCCACGGCGACGTAGCGAGCGTCAGCGTAGTGGCGACGGGCCGCTTTCAGCATGCCGAAAGCAAAACCAGCGGTAGCAGAGGCTTCAAGATAAGAGGTCGGATCGTCAAGCAGCGTGTGCCACAGGCCGCTTTCGTGCTGGCATTTTTCGAGTGCGGCCAGCTGGCATGCCAGGATTTCCTGTAAATAGCGGCGAGTCGCATCCGTTTCCGGCAAATCGAGCAGTTCCAGAAATTCCGGGATAACAATCGTCAGCCAGCTGTTACCGCGCGCCCAGCGAGCGTTGGCAAAATTGTGATTACCCTCGAAAGTCCAGCCGTGAAACCACAGTCCGGTTTCCTTATCCATCAGGTGCTGGGTATGCAGCAGGAACTGATATTTGGCTTCTTCGACATAGGCCGGACGATTGAGCAGCCTGCCGATTTTTGCCAGGGGCATCACGGTCATCATCAGCGTGTCATCCCACAGCTGCTGATGGTTTTCTTCCGCCAGCGTAATATGCTGCAGGCCGCCCATCCGCGTGCGCGGCATGCTATGCATGATCCAGTCCGCCCAGCTTTCGAGATAAGGTAGCCAGCGGGGATCTCGTGTTTCTTCATAACGGTAAGCCAGCGTCAGAAACGGGCAGACCGTATTAACGTTGCGGGTGGTTGACCCTTCCGCAAAACGATCGCTGAACCAGTTATCAATGATGGCTCGCAGGCGGTCATCACCCGTCTGGCGATAATATTGATGGATGCCGTACAGGCCGATGCCGTGCGTCCATTCCCATCCTGCCCAGCCCTTGGTGTCTATTACCCGACCATCATCCAGCCTCAGTAAAAATTCGCCGGTTTCGTCGGTAATATTCACCAGGTTATCTACCAGCTTATTGATCAGCTGATGAAGTTCGTGGCCGGCGATAAATCTTTCCGGCTGGCACAGAAGCGGACTCTGTTTTACTGGGTATACGACCATAATTGCGCTGTCCTCGTGGCTCCAGGGTTTATAAATGGGTCAGGTTGTCGCTCGGGTTATCTCTCGGGCTGGCGGCGTTGACGGGCAGTGGGCCAGCGGCGGGCTTGTTACGGTTCAGGTAACCGATATTGTTGTTGCCCCAGAGCGATTCGTAGGGCATTCCGGCCAGCATTTCGACGGTGGCGCGTGCCTCTGGCGTTACGTTTGTAGGCACAATGTTGCCGGCCTGGCGCATTTTTTCTGTTTCTTCACGCAGCACCCGGTGAGTAGCCAGATTCAGCCTGAAGCGCAGGGAGATCAGAAAGCCCAGGCAAAGGACGATAAGGGTACCGCCGCACATAATCAGCAGGATGGCGTGGCCGACCTCGGGCGTTTGCTCCGCGCTGCCCGCCACGAAGCCGGAAAGCTGCATCAGGATACCGACCAGCATGACGGCACCCGCCTGGGAAGCCTTGCGCGTCAGCGTCATAATGCCGGCAAAGATACCTTCCCGGCGCTGGCCGGTGATGATTTCGTCCACATCGGCGATATAGGTATAAATATTCCAGGGAACATAGTTAATGCCGCCGCGTCCCAGTCCCGCCACCGCAGAAATCAGCAGTAACAGAGAGAAGACGTCGCTCATGCCGCTGTAGTAGAGCACGCCATAAGAAAGCGTACTGAGGGCAAACAGTGCGACGACGATACGGTAAGAAGGCGCGGGCCCAATGCGGATACAGAGTGGGATCATGCCGATGACGGCTACAAACTGCAGGGTGGCCATGGTGCCCATCAGGCTGGAAGCGACGGTTGCCTCCTGCATTAACACGAAGACGACGTAATAGGTAAAGACGGCGTTGAAAACGTCCTGCGCGATATAGCCGCCCAGGTACATTCCCAAATGCTGGCGGAAAATACGGATGCGCAGCGTAGAAAGAAGCTCGATTTTCAGGCGGTTGAGGCTCTGTCCCAGCGTGAGCTTTTGCTGCTCCGCCGCCAGCGCAGCCGCAGATTTTTTTTCTGCCGGGCGTTCCCACGTATAAAGATAAACCAGCGTCAGCACTACCGCGCAGAGTACGGAAAACACCAGGCTGGAGTAGAAAAAGGAGAGCGGATTATCTTTGCCGAACCAGCTCAGCAAGATCCCCGGCAAAAAGGCCGCCAGGATAGCGGAAAGCTGAGCCAGCGCGATGCGCGCACCGGAGAACTTCGTTTTTTCTTTGAAGTCGTCGGTCATTTCCGGCACCAGCGTTTCATACGGCACCAGGATAGAGGTATAGACCACTTCGAAAACAAGGTAAGTCAGCAGGTAATAGAGGTAAGTCATCTCACCGACCCACATCAGGCTATAGCTAAAGACCAGCGGAATACCAATAAGAATAAAGAACTTACGACGGCCAAACCGTTTACCGAGCCGTGTCGAACCAAAGTGGTCGGTCAGATAGCCCATCAGCGGGCTGACCACGCCGTCGACGATACGGGCCATGGCAAAAATCGAGGTCGCCTCAATCGGACTGAGGCCGCAAAACGTGGTGTAAAAATACAGCAGCCAGGCTGACGTCAGGGCCATTGTTCCGGCACCGAGAAAATCTCCTGATCCATAGGCAAGGTAATTAAGCGTTCCTGGTTTACGTGTTGTCATAGTTTCCGTCCTGATTAGCCAACCTGCACAGCCCGGCTGTATGTCGGGGGATGAGCTAAGTTAGTTTTAAGGCGGACGGAAAACCTTTGCGATTTTGCCAACGGGCAGGTGGAAATGGCGGAGAAAAGAAGATGCTGATGGCCAGGATCACCGTTTAATAAAATAGCGTTTCATTTTTATTGAATCGCAGGGCCATTTCTTTTTCTGTGCGGCAGAAGACAGATAAAGCAGACTATGTCGTGTTAAATCAAAGTTGCGTTCGTAAATATTCCTATAGTTAAAAGGCAAACAACCTTCAGGAGGAAATAACAATGAAAGCTGCCGTGGTGAATAAAGATCATTCTGTTGATATCGTTGATAAAAAATTGCGAGCATTGGCCTACGGTGAGGCACTGCTGAAAATGGATTGCTGTGGCGTGTGCCATACCGATCTGCATGTTAAAAATGGCGACTTTGGTGACCGTACCGGCATTGTGCTCGGTCATGAAGGCGTGGGCGTGGTAAAGGAAATCGGTCCGGGCGTCACGTCGCTCAAGCCGGGCGATCGCGCCAGCGTGGCATGGTTTTATAAAGGCTGTGGGCACTGCGAGTATTGCACCACGGGCAATGAGACGCTGTGCCGTGATGTGTTGAACGCCGGTTTTACCGCAGACGGCGGTATGGCGGAAGAGTGCATCGTGGTAGCCGACTATGCGGTGAAGGTGCCGGACGGTCTGGATTCGGCGGCCGCTAGCAGCGTAACCTGTGCCGGAGTGACAACCTATAAAGCCGTTAAGGTTTCCGGCATTCAGCCCGGCAAGTGGATAGCTATCTATGGCTTAGGCGGTCTGGGCAATCTGGCGTTGCAGTACGCAAAAAACGTTTTTAATGCCAAAGTGATTGCCGTTGATGTTAATGATGCTCAGCTCCAGTTCGCGACGGAAATGGGTGCCGATCTGGTGGTTAACTCCGCTAAAGAAGATGCGGCTAAGGTCATTCAGGAGAAAACGGGGGGCGCGCATGCTGCGGTAGTCACGGCCGTCGCGAAAGCCGCCTTTAATTCTGCCGTAGACGCCATGCGTGCAGGCGGCCGCATTGTGGCCGTAGGCCTGCCGCCGGAGTCGATGAGCCTGAATATTCCACGGCTGGTGCTGGACGGCATTCAGGTTGTGGGATCGCTGGTTGGCACACGTGAGGATCTGGCTGAGGCTTTCCAGTTTGCAGCGGAAGGAAAAGTCGTGCCTAAAGTGACCAGGCGTCCCGTAGAGGATATTAATGATATCTTTGAGGAGATGATTGCAGGGAAAATTAAGGGCCGTATGGTTATCGATTTTTCACAGGGTCAGTAAATAACTTGCCTGTAGAAGCGTCAGGCAGTCGTCTTCTACAGGCAAGTTTTTAGCCGCATGGCTATGCGCTCATAAAGAAGCTTGATCGTTCTGGCGCCTGTGGTTCCAGGCGGCAGCAAAGGCTTAGCCACAGCAGCGACATCATCCAGGCCGTATTGTTTAACATTTCCTTTCCTTTTTAACACGCCTTAACAAATTAACTTTAATCGCCAGATTAAAATCCGCCACACCTGTAGCTCTTTTTGCTAACGTGACAGAGAAGGGGTAAACCGTTCTGCAACGCAGCAAAATAGTCATTATTATTCATTTTATCCGCTAAGGTTAAACGCGTAAGCCCAATAGTTTCAGCATAATATTGAGGATAATTAACGTGTTAAAAAGAACCCGAATTTTTATGGCTGCCGGTATGCTGGTTGCTTTTAGCGCTGGGGCGCAGCCTACGCCGCAGTACGGTATCGAATTACAAGGCTTTGATTTTCCTTATCACATTGCCCGCTACTCCTTTTCCTCTCAGCAGCAGACGCTGTCGATGGGCTACATTGACGTCAAACCTGAACATCAGGCGAATGGCCGCACGGTTGTGCTGCTGCACGGCAAAAATTTTTGTGGCGTAACCTGGCAGGATTCGATTGAGGCGCTGAAACGCGCGGGTTATCGGGTTATTGCACCGGATCAAATTGGTTTCTGTACGTCCAGCAAACCCGGGCGCTATCAATATAGTTTTCAGCAGCTGGCTCTGAATACCCATCAGCTGCTTGCCAGCTTACATATTGATAAAATCACGCTGGTCGGCCACTCCACCGGCGGCATGCTGGCTACGCGTTACGCGCTGATGTATCCCGATCAGGTAGAAAAGATGGTGCTGGTTAATCCTATTGGGCTGGAGGACTGGAAGGCGAAAGGCGTACCGTGGCGCAGCGTTGATGACTGGTATCAGCGTGAATTAAAAACCAGCGCAGAGAGCATTAAAAAGTATGAGCAGAAAACCTATTACGGCGGCAGCTGGAAACCTGAATACGATCGCTGGGTAACTATGCTGGCTGGTCTTAATAACGGTCCGGGGAAAAAAGAGGTGGCATGGAATTCTGCGCTGCTGTACGACATGATTTTTACCCAGCCTGTTTATTATGAATTCAAAAATTTGACCGTTCCCACCACGCTGATGATTGGAACAGCGGACACGACCGCGATTGGCAGCGATATTGCACCACCGGAAGTGAAAGCAAAAATTGGCCATTACGATCGTTTAGGCAAAGAAACCGCAAACACCATCCCGCACGCCACGCTCATAGAATTTAAAGGCATGGGACATGCGCCACAAATGGAAGATCCGGTTATGTTTAACCAGGCATTGATTAAAAATTTGCGTCAATGACGGAAGCGGGCCAGATCTCGCCGTAAATGGATGACCCGCGCCGGTCGCGGGTTGCATGCTCAGAGCATGACAAACAAATTTATTCTTATTAACTCTTGTTAAACGAGCGTCGCATACTTTATTTATAATAAATTTCCCATCTGCAATAACAAGTTAGCCCTATTACTTTATGAAGAGTGATTGTGTTTGTTATTTATAAGTTTTGTTGCTTCGTTGTAATTTAAAAAGGGAAATTAATTATTCGCAAGGTCGATTGATGTAATATTGAATCATCACTTTTTATTATCGCTACGGATTAAACAGGGGTTTCCGTTGACGCGATAGCTATGAAAAAAATGATTCTGATTATAAGCTGCTTTTTTTGTCTGTGCGGCTGCATGGGACAGAATAAAACGGCTGGCTTTAGAGATAGCCAGGCCAGTATGGCCGAATGTTCCAGCCACAGTGATGAGATTGACTGCGACTGGAACGTACCGGGTAACCCATAATGGCTTTATATTGGTAACCTGATGGGGAAAAAACAGGGATCGGCTAGCCGCTTAAGCTTACTCCGGCCCTTTAGCCTGCAATATTCGCTGGGCCTGGACGGCCGTCAGCGGGTAATCAAAAAAGCGACGGTAAAAATCCTGCGTCGTTTTTACCATATCCAGCGCCGGAAAAAGCTGCGGATGCAGCAGTTTAGCCGCCCACTGGATCTGCAGCGCGGCTTCCGTACCGTAGCGATCCCATGGAAAGACACCCGCTGGATTTTGCCATACCTGATGATTCTTAACCGCTTTCAGGTTACTGAACAGCGTCGCGTAATCAGAATCGGCAAGCGAACCGGCGCCAGCGCCAATAATGATTATGTCCGGCTGCCAGAAAAGGATATTTTCTGGCGACGTTTCCTTCATATTGCCATTAACTTCCGCCGCGGCGTTGCGGCCTCCAGCCAGTTTTATCCAGGTATCGATCAGCGTGTTGCGCCCGTCGACTTTCAGCGGATGTAGCGACTGAATATGTAACACGCGCGGGCGCTGGCTATCGCTAAGCCCGGCGGTTTTTGCCTGAATAGCCGCAATCTGCTGCTCAAGATAAGCGTTATAGGCGTCAGCACGCTGCCGGGCCTGTGGTGTGCCGACCACGTCAGCCGTGGTCAGCAAAGAGTGCTCCATTGACGGAAAATCGTCAAAACGCATAACCAGCGTAGGCAGTCCGGCACGACGGTAGGCGTCGGCATCCGCATCCTCTGCTGCCACAAATACCGTATCTACCTTCGCGGCCAGCAGCGCTTCGCTATTGAAGCTGCGGCCATGAACGGACAACGCCTGATTCAGCGACGGCTGGATTTTAAACATCCAGGGGCGATCGCTGGCATGGTTAACCGTGGCCACGATGCGATCGCCTGCGCCTAACGTCATTAACAGCGAGTGATGCGCATACCAGCCGTCGGCAATACGATGGGCCTGCGCTTTTACCGTTACTTTATTACCGGCGTCATCGGTCACCGTGCGGGCAAAGGCTGATGGGCCAAAAGCCAGGCTCAATGCCAGCAGCGGCATAATCAGGCGCATCTTCATAAAAATCTCCTCAGAAATTCAGTTGCATTGACACCTGCACCATGCGCGGCTCACCCAGCTGGGCGCTGGCATAACCGGCACCGCTATAACCGTTCAGGCCGCCTGGCACAATATTTGTCCAGTAGTGGCGATTGGTCAGGTTGGTCATATCCAGTCGGAAGGTGGTATCGGTGTTGAACAGGCGCGTTTTATAGCTGCTGCCAATATCGAAAGTAGCGTAGCTGCCGACCCAGCTGTCATTGGCGTTGTCCGTGCTGCGGCGTCCTACGTAATGCATGCCGCCATGCACATCTGTGCCGCTAAGGAAAGGCAGGTCGTAGGCCGCAAACAGGCTGGCGGTGTAGCGAGCCAGTCCCACAATCTGCTTGTCGGTTGTCGCCGCGCTGGCGGTATCGCGCAGGCGTGGATCGAGCCAGGTCATGCCGCCGTACAGATGCAGGTTGTCGGTCACATCTCCATCGGCCATTAGCTCCAGTCCACGGTTACGCTGGTTGCCATCTACCGCATAGTCGCCGCTGGTCGTGGTATAGGCAAAAGGACGGTCGATCTGAAACAGTGCGGCGGTCAGCAGCACTTTATCTACCGCCAGCTTGCTGCCCACTTCTACCTGCTTACTGCGATAAGGCGACAAAATGGAACCGGCGTTGTTTGAACCTGACGGGGCCGTATCGCCCTGTTGCAGGCTGTCAGCCCAGGTGACGTATAGCGTTAACGGGTCAACAGGCTTATACATCAGGCTGGCCGAACCGCTAAAGCCGCTGTCGTCGGAATGGCTGCTGCGACTGCCGGTTTTGGCATAGTTGGCAGAGGTCAGGAAGCTTTCACTGCCTGCCAGCAGCAGGCTCCACTGTGGCGAGAAGGTCAGCGTATCGCTTAACAGAAATGCCTGCTGCGTGGCGGTGGCGGAATGGTAGCGATGGCTAAAATCAGGATAATCCGGCTCGGCAAAAGATTGCGGATCGTCAAGCGAAGCGCTGCCCAGCGTAGTGGTGCCGCCGTTAAGCGGATTATAGTTTTTCCAGACAAAGCCGCGCACGCCGGTGGAAATCTGGTGATGTAGCCAGCCGGTTTCAACTTCGCCATTCAGGTTCGCCATATAGCTGTTAATAGTAAAGCGGCTGGCAGTAGAAGATGAAGTTGTCGTTTTGTAATCACCTGCGCGATCGGTAAACGTATTGGTCACCGCCGTCGATTCCCGGTCGGCAATCTGCCGCAGGACGCCCAGCTCGCCCTGCCAGTTGCCATCAAAATCGTGTTTCAGATGCAGGCTGGCAGTCAGCGTATGGTTATCGCTTCCGGCATAATATTGCCCCAGATGCGCCGTTTTAGGGTTGGGCGCAGAGGGAAAAGAAAGCCCGTTGCCTAAGGCAAATTTGCCCGGCAGGCCTTTCTCGTAATAGTGGTAATAGCTGAAGTTGCTTTCCAGTACGGTGCGGTCGGTCAGGTTTGCATCCAGCCCCAGGCTAAACAGCTGGCGACGTTTTTTACTGCCGCTGACGTAGCCGTTGCCCTCATCATCCAGAAAATTAGCGCGATAGCGCAGGCGATCGTTATCGTCCAGCGGGCCGCTAAAGTCGCCGGAAACAAGATGGCTAAGGCCAGTGCCTGCACCAAAGGTCAGACTGTGCTGAGCAATATCGGCCGGACGTTTTGCCACAAAGTTAAACAGTCCAGCGGGATTAGCCGGACCGTATAGTGAGCCGCCCAGGCCATTTAATACTTCTATATGATCAAACTGCTCGGCGGCGTAATCGGTAGTCGAGACGACATTCAGGCCGTCAATCATCGAGTTCTGCACGACGCTGCCCTGCATACCGCGCGTTTGCGGGCGCGCGCCATCGCCCTGAACGGAAGGCATATAGCGATAAATATCGGTGATGCTTTTTAGCTGCTGGCGCTTCATTAGCGAAGGGGAAACGACCTGCACGGAATAAGGGGTATTACGAATGTCTTGCTTGCCAAGGTTACCCAGCGTGGCCTGTTTATCCGGCGCTGCGACTTCCGTTGATGGTGCGGCGCTAACGGTAAGTGTCTTATCCTGTGCCTGTGCCTGGATTGCCATAAAAATCAGTACGCATAGCGTGCTTTTAACCGCTCGCGGTGATTGAATAATGCTCATTTTATTGTAATGCCTTGCCCGTATTGCAGCAGTAAAGTGCTGTCAGAATGAAAGTAAAAGTAAAGAACGCGCAAAGGGTAGCATAACGCTATGTTGTAAAGTATATAACGAGTGCGCAAGGGTAAAGTTCAGCACTTGCTACTGACAAAGCCTTATCGGACGAGGGATGTTAACGGCCAGAACGTGATTAACGTCACATTATTTTGCCTTTCTACTTCGCGTGTTCCTGTCGTTCACGCGGGTACCAGGCATAGTCCGACAGGCGTCAAACCTTCTGCGCGGCGTTAAAAATCGGTAAAAGTAAGATATCCAGAGCAGGATTTAATTGGCGCTTTTAAGTTAAAGCGCTACTGCTTATTTATTTCCTGTAAACGACCATAAAGATGGCGGCAGGCAGTAACCCGCTAAACATTAAGGCAGGAAATACAGTTTCTGGAAAGGTTTCTACACAATAAAAATTGTTATATTTTTTGCGTATTCACTTCAATTCGGGGGTAGACTATTTATGTCCTTACCCTGTTAGCTTCTGTTCAGATGATTCTCGGTTTATTAATCTATATAAAATCCAGGGTATACATTAAGGCTATTTGGTGATATTAATTAAGTGATATGGATACAAGGATTGTAACCGACAGGTGAGTTTATGCAAAAAGACATTAAATACTCAGGGCATCCCTCCCCTTATACAGTGAAAATAACTCCCTCTTTCGTCATGTTTCTCCTTGTCACGGCATTTTGTGCCTGCTGGCAGGCTATAACCTGTTGGGTGGTCATGGGAGAAAGGGGGGTTATTTTTGACGAGTGTTAGTTAATTTAGTAAATAACATCGTTTCGCTTAAGTTAAAATTTATTTTTTACCGTTTTTTTCGGCATGTATAGCTATTATTGAATGGTTTTTACGGGAAATTATTGGTTTTAAACCTGTGCCAAACTGAATCTTTTCATTTCATCACGCTATCTACTTTTTAGGGGCCTGTATTATGTCTACTATCCGTATCGCAAGCGATAATATCTATTATATAAGCGGGCTGGAGTCATTAATAAAAGATGTGATGGACGCTCATGAGCGGGAAAAGTTTTCTTTTGTCGCTGCGAAAAACGAACAAGCCCCCGGCGTAACGAATATTGTCTTCAGAGATATGATGGTAAGTATATTTTTATACAAGAAAGAAAAGCTTTGGTACAGGCATGAGGGGGAAGGAAAAACGGTGGTTTTGCATATCCCTTTTATTTGCCGTAACGAGAACCTGCCCGCAATTACAGGGAAAATAAGGAAAATACTGACAATTTCTGAAACAGAGTGTACGCAGTTTTCCCGACAGAGAAACTACAGGTCAATAGGTTTAAAAAATTTTATGCAGCTATCCGCTACCGAAAATAAAATTATATTTTTAATAGGGAAGGGATATCGCCCAGAGTGCATCTCCAGAATGCTTAACCGCTCTGAAAAAACCATTAATACGCATTGTCGCAATGCGATTCGTAAGCTGGGTATGATCAATCGGGTCGAGTTTTATAAGTATGCTTCCTTTGTTGCCAGCTGTGCAAATAAAGAATGGAATACGCTGTGCCTGTAAGCGCGCAGCATATAAGCATATAAGCATATAAGCATATAAGCATGTAAGCATGTAAGCATGTAAGCATGTAAGCATGTAAGCATGTAAGCATGTAAGCATGTAAGCCCATAAGCCGTTAAGCCCGTTTTAACTTTATCATTCATTTGCGGCCCATTTATTACGGGCCGCTTTTCTTTTAACAACTCAGTATGGATTTTTTATAACGCCTTAGTTTCCGGCGTAAAGCTATTGATAATTTGCACGTAATGTTTTCGCTGATACTCGGTAAACTCTTTTTGCGCTATCAAACTAAAAATAATCAGATTTAACCGCGATGGATTGATAACAGGGTGATAAGGTAGCTCAACAAAAGATTGTACCTGCCTGATCCTTTGTCCGTTATCCAGAAAACTATTTGCTATCTGAATAACCGGGAGCTTTTCCGGGCCCAGCTGATTATGTAGCATTTTTCCTTCGTTTTCATAACCGGGCAATGTATTAGCCAAAAAATTCATCTGGTTTTCGCAAAAGGCTTCCAGCGTCTGATCCTGCACCTTGAAAGAACGATTAACCATAATTGAATACTCTTCACCGTCAGGCTCCAGAAAACGTAAGACGTTGATGCTCTGGTCGTAGTTTGGGGCCTCTGTCAAAAAATTCCCTTCATAGATAATGTATGGCTGTTTCTTACTCATCCTTTTTTCATCCCTGTTTACTGTGATAAAGGTATTAACTCCACGCGTCTGTTCTTTCTACGGCCCGCTTCGGTCTCGTTACTGGCTACTGGCACAGCGTCGCCCATGCCTTTAATGATAAAGTTTTCTGCCGGGAGGCGAGTATGCCGGACAAGCCAGTCCCTTACTGCTGTCGCCCTCTGAATAGAGATTTGCCGGTTGAGTTGGTCTGTCCCGGTATTATCTGAATGGCCCGTCACCATAAAAGTTGTTTGCCGTGCGCTGCTTAGCAAAGGCAATAGCATAAGTAATTTTTCCTCACTGCCTGGCTGGATAACTGCGCTTCCCGGAGCGAAAAGAGCGGCGGGAACCGAAGCAAAAAGGGCAGGTAAACTTTTATAGTGGCGAAGCGCGGTTTCTATCTTATCCAGCATGTTTTGGCAGTTTTTCTCTCCCCATAAATTAATAAGGCTGTTTTTACAGGTACCTGATAGCTTCTGGCCTTGTCGCGATAACCTTTCAAAAGCCTCGCGCCTCGTTTCCGGGCGTATAACATCCGCTTGCGTAAAAGCAGCAAGGGCTAGCCTGGCTTCTTTTATATGCTGGCTTTGTAACCAGGCCGCACTCGTTAAATAGAAAGCGATTAATAATGCCAGGCTTACCGGCAACCAGCGCCAAAAAGGGGACGCTTTTGCAGGAAAAGTAGAAGCTTTCACTTTCGGGCACCCGGCCACTACGGACGGCAAAGGCGGGCGAACAACGGCGGATGAGAGGCCAGGGTAAAGTTGAAACGTTTTATTTATCCAGCGGGCCCATGCGCCGTGACGGACAAAGCCATCGCCATAGTCGGCCAGCAGAACCGCCGAGAGACGTAACGAAGTGGTAGAAAAAAGCGATTGCAGCGCTGCCATTACGCCTGACTTTTTCATCCAGAGGAACAGCGCGTCGGCCATAACGTAGCGATGTATGGCAGCATGTTCGTTACCGGCAGCATCCTGTTTGAGCACGGTAAGCAGCTGGCGAGCTTCGCTTTCCATGGTCGTGGCCACGCGTTTGTTTGTTTCATACCGACCCGACCACCAGTTGTGGTGAAGATGATGAGCGGAAGGTTTCTTGCTCAGGCGGGCATAAACAGCAAAAACGCAGGGAAAAGCTTCTGCCTGCTGAAATTTTCGCTGCCATTTAGCCAGTTGTGCCAGCGTAAGTTCGTCATCCTCCTGGCCGTCCGGAAGGAAGGGGAAAAACGTATTGACCTTGACGCACTGGTTTTCTCTTCGCAGACGGCTTAGCGTTTTTTGTAGATCTTCATCTTCCGGCACGACTATCCAGCGCGCTTGCGCTGACTGTACATTGGTAAACCATTTCCTGGCCCACGGGCCAATAACGAAAATGACTGGCTTTGCCTCTTCAACAGCATTTTGCTGTGCCTTTGGTATCGTAGCTGTCAGCATTCAATATAAGCCCATCAGATAAATGAAGCAGAAGAGCCAAACGATCGATAATCCTGTTGTCAGGATAGCGAGTTCCAGGAAAAGCCTGCTGCTGGCCATACGGCGTCGCGCCGTGGGTAAAAAAACTTTTTCGGTAGACTCTTTCTTCGCGTCTTCTTCCTGTACTTTTTCGCTGCTGTTATTCACTGAAAGATATTTTTTTATAAGAACGCCTGTTTTATCGTCCGAGACAGCCGAGGCGTTGATCAGCGTAAGGAGCTTACAGGCATAGCTAAAGATTTTACCTACTTCATTTAGTAATAGCGGGGTGATTTTATCGGCGAGGTTTTCTCGAATATTTTCAGGCCCATAAAAATATTGCTGTAGGGAATAGCGCTGCCAGGAGAGGTTGGGTTCGCTAAGGCATAAGGAAATCTGGCCGTCGAAATAGCAGCAAATGCTGTTACACAACCTGTCGCTAAGCTGTTCATCTTCGCCTTCAGATATCAATGCTTTACTGAACAGCTCAATGAGATTTACCATCTTTAGCTGAAAGTCTGGCAGCGATGGAATAACACCATCAAAAAAAATCAGCGCATCTATACACAGCAGTCGCTTAAAAATAGCTTCACTGTTCACCAGGGCTTCTCCACTGTTTTTCCCCAACCCTCGTTGGTATCGTAAGAGCTGAAGCGAATAACGTCTGGCGTAAGCATTGCGGCAAAAGAAAGAGTGAGAAAAAGATTAAGATCTTCACCGACAAGGGCTGTAGCAATATCCTTTTTGGTAAGGTTTTTTTTGTACATTAAATCATTATTGCTGCTGTAAACGCCCACATATAAAGTCGTTACGTTATCCCAGGTGATATCCAGTTCGCTTTGAGAAACAGAAATCTGTTTTTTTACTGTATTGGTCAACCTGCGACGCCAGCTCTTTTCACGTGGAAGAGGGACCCATGCAATAGCCCGGCTATCTGTTGCCTCAGGAAGCGCAAGACGTTTTTTAAAATCAACCCCGGTTATCTCTTCAAACTGTTCAACCGTCCGTACGGTTCCTGTTTTATAAATACCCTGTAAATAATCATTGCCTTCTTCCAGGCCAAGAAGCGTTCTGACTTTCCTTTTGGATTTTTTATCCCTTTCATACCATGTTTGCGAGACGGAGCCGGCGCTTTTTGCTTTATCGGTATGATCGCTCCAGATGCGGGCGCTTTCCTCTCTGCCGTAATAATGCCACAGAAGAATTTTATGCGGGTGCCAGACATCGTAGCCATGCGTAAAGGCGCGTATAGCCATGGAGATTTCTTCGCCTTCAAAAAAGATATGCGGATCGTTGGGGACTTCATTAACAAAGGAGCCATCGGCAAAGATAAACCCACCCGCCAGATAGCTTCCACGTACCGGCGAATCTCCCTCTACCATAGCGTTGCTTAACTGAGGAATGCCTTCACTGGTGAAGCCACGTAGACCTAGCCTGAAGACAGAGTGCGTTCTTTCTTCTTTATCAGGCTCGTAGCCTGGCGGATAAGTCGAGAGGACGGGCTTTTCACTGTGCTGTTTGAGCTGCTGTAGCATAGTGACGATTTCACAGTCCCAGTTGTCAATAAAACGGCAATGGGCATCTATCTGGAGAAAATAGTCTTCTTGCTGGTAAAGCTTTTCGCTCTGGTGTCTTGCCCAGCACGCGCCCTGGCTTTGAAAATAGTGCAGGCTAATTATCTGAATCCTGGCCCCTTCATAGTGGTAAATATATAAAACATTTCCTTCAAAGTTTTTCTTTTCACACAGCTTCATACCGGCCTGATTAAACAGGGTGGTATCTTCTTCATCCTGCCAGCAAACGGCAACAGAAAGAGCATATTTCCCTGACGATTGTTGGATCATATCGCGCAGCGTCGGTATCAGTTCGGTATCACGATAGCTGGCGATACTGATAAAAATTTCAGGCTTTATTTCCATATAATCACCTTTTTAATCTTATTTAATCTGTATCACTATTTCGGCGCGCGCGGTGAACTGTCCATTTTGCGGGCGGGCGTTTCGGGTGAGCGTATCGATAAGTTTAGCTTTCCAGTTAAACTGTACTGAGGCGTTACTAACCGTGGCCGCCGATTGCTCCGTTGTAGATCCGTCGACGGTAAGTAATCTGTTAGTGCTGTCGTATATTTCTATTCCCAATGCGTCACTATTTTTGGCCGCATCCGTTACTTTTATGTATTTACCATTAGAAGAAGGCGTAGTAGTGATAATGCCGGCGATAGCAGACCAGCTGCCGTAATCAGTTTTACAGCTTAAAGAAAAATCAAGGTTGCGCTCAACGCCACCCGCCTTCATTATTGCTGGCGTAACGGTGCCAAAATCAATCGTCCTGGCATTATCGGTCGAGCAAACGGGTGTGCTGATTATTTTAAAAACACCGGTATTAAGTTTTTTAGCGTAATAGGCCACGTCTTTTGAGTTGATATAGCTATAGGCAAGATCGCCACCGGGTAGCAGCTCATCACCCGTGGCCTGAGTTAAAGTTAACGTCTCTTTAGTTTTATAAAATTCTATACGGAAGAAAGAACCTGATGCAAAGGCTGCCGATCCAAATTCGGCGATGGTTCCGGACGAGGGCAGATCGCTCATGGCGAAGCCATTATAATCTTTTATTTTTATGCCAATGCCGGGCAATCGTGTCGGATAAATTTTTGTCGAGGTATCCTGACCGGTCAGATAGGTAACATCTTTGCCGTGTACGTTGCCCTGACTGCAGTTGATGTATCTGATCGTTCCTGCGGTAGCAGAAGAGTCATAGCTGGCGATTGGCGTGGTGGTATCGCCGGGCGCATCCGCTCTGATTATGATGGTTTGTGCAGCAATGGTGAGCGTTTGCGGCGAGGCAGAGTCAGGAGCAAGCTGACAGAGCGCGTGAGCCGCTTCGGCCAGCAGCGCCTGTACTATCAGGAACAAAATTATCCTTAACATGGTTATTCCTTCTCGACATCCAGTTTTTCGATGATTTCGGCCGGCAGCATTTTCAGCAGTTCAGCAAAGCTTTTCCCCACGGTTGCTTCAGCAAATTTGAGCAGCTGAATAACCGGGCTGCTGGGCTCCATTTTCATAAACCATAACCGTAGCTCTCTTAATTTATGCAGCGCATCTGAGCGGTTCCCCATCTCTTTTGGCGTAACGACCGGAAGATCCTGCGGCTGCGGCTCCTCATTCTGTGGCCGCTGTTGTTCAGTCGGCTGCTGTGCGGGGCAGGGAAGTACAGCCTCATCGTTTTCGGCATTAATAACAAATAAATGCAGAAGACGTTCCAGATGGGCAAAGTCGGGCGTTTCGTTGCCTAACGGCTCGGCCAGTAACCGCCTGAGTTCCGTTAAGTTGTGCCATGCTTCCTGCAGCAACGAAATGGTCGGCTCTTCCTGCATGGCCCACTCGTGAAGCAAAGCGGTAATGGTGCCTTCTGGCAAAGCGCCTTCTTCTCGCGGAAAGGCATGCGCTTTCTCAAATTCTTTGATAGTGATGTGTAAACCGGCGGCTTTCGGCAGGGGCTGGTTTCTGATATCAGCCAGCAAACCGTTGATGTCTTCCAGTTCAGATAAAGCGTTCGCTCGCATAACAGGATCGTATACGCCTTCTTCCGATAGCTGCGGATAAATAGCGGCTGGAAAGGCGATCAGTAAATCACGTAAAGCCCGTAAGCCCTCCGTCAGGGCACCAAGGCCAATCTGCCTGATACGACAGCGTATGAGGATGATGATGAGCCGAATATCCCGGCTTCTTTGCAACAGCGCCAGGCAGTCACGCTCCGTTTCCGCCCAGTTTATCGGCTCCGCTGCTTCAACAAAGCTGCCATATTCGGCATCCAGCCTGGGCTGTAACTTTGACTGCAACATGATAAACCCGGCGTCATATTCCAGATTTTCTCCACAGGGCATCTCGTCTGAGATCGGCTGTAGCAGTTCCTGATACCACGCGCCCGTTCTGTTTTTTTCCGCCACAATAGTGTCCTTGTTTGCTTTGCCGCGCACGGCTTGCCGTCAGGCGCGGTGATTACCTGTTAGTGATAGCGTTCTGGCTCGAAGCTCATGCCGTATACCGGCGTTTGGTCGTCTGCTCTTTCCAGCCAGGTGGCATAGCCAAGCTGGTGACCGCCGTCGAGCGTCGCCTGCGGCACTTCACTGGCGGCCAGCACCAGCTGCGTATCCCAGGCATATTCAAAGCCGACAAAGTTGCGTACCCACTCTTTTAAGACGGGTAGATCCCTGCCCCAGGGGCTAAAACGCATATATTGATTCAGCGTCAATGGGCCGAGAACGAGCTTAAATTTGTGCTGCCTGTCTCTGACCGTATTGCCCAGAATCGCGCCATCGCCCAGCGACATGGCCGCATTGACCTCGCCCAAAATGGACTGGTCATGCACGTCGAGTACAATCCACTGACTGGCAAACTCTTCCAGGCTTGCCTGCACCTGAAAGTAGTAGCGAATCGCGCCAAGCAGGCCTTCAGGATTACGGGCTTCACGAACCAGATGGGCAGAAGAGGCCAGGCGGGCATGCGTGGGCAGGCGTTCACCGTTCAGCTCCTGCGGATCCATGCCAATAAGGCTGGCAATATAGAAAGAGAATTTTTCATCGTCGGGTCTGTCCAGCGAAGCGGTATCCTGAGCGGTGAACCAGGCACGGTAGAAGAGGGCTAAAGCGCGATGATGAAAAATGTTGAGGAAATCCGTTAACGTCTCATCTTGTGCTGCTGAGCGAGAAAGCGCCAGCTCCGACAGATGCAGCGGCAGAGCGCCTTGCGGACCCCAGACGCCCAGGCCAAAAAGCTGTAGCCTGAGCAGACCCTGTTCCCTCTCTATATAAGCTATTTCACGTGGAGGAAAGGCCATCACAGGGATCTGCCCAATGCGAAACGGTTCCTGATTGGGCAGGGTGGCGGTACCGGGCAAAGACATTTCGGCATTTTTAGCCGCGATAGCGCGCATCATGCTGATAAACCCTGCCTTCCAGGGCTTTGCTTCGTCGAACCAGACTGACAGCAGCGATGCCGTATCGCGTTGCGGGCTTTTCTCCTTCATCAGAACGCCCCTCTTTTTCCCGGGCGAGCCTGCCACGAGGCCACTTTTCCTCTCTGCATTGAATGCAGCTCTGTTTCGGTAAAAATATTGATGGCGGCATGACGTGAAAGGTAATTTTCCATAATCAGCCCAAATAAATAGGGGCTAATGCCGGAAAAGCCTTCTTCATCCACCGTTAACATACAGCGGACGCCCCGGCCATAAACCAATAAACCGTCACCCGGCAGACGACGCGTGACCGACTCCGTTTTACAGCCAATCAGGCTATCTACCTGCGCGTTAGATTCCCGGTCGGCACTGTTTAAAAACAGGCGCAGCATATTGCGTAAAGATTCGCCACCTGACCCATGATCCATGTCTGAAAGCGGTAAATAGTTAAAGCTAAGCTGGCGAATAAGACGCCAGGCCGATTCGCCTCGGGCAAAAGGCTCACGCGGCGTGCTGGGCTCGCAGATAAAGGCCGCGCCCGTGACGGGAACGGCATCAGACATCGTAAGATCAAAGCTACCGCTTCTGGCTATCAGGCGAGGCAAGTCCCGGTTGGTGACCATCGCTTCCACCGTCAGATAACGAATAGCGTCGGCGTAGGGTGCTTCCTGCTGATCGACCAAAGAAACAAAGACTTCGGTACCCAGATAAGGCGTTCTGGTGTCATATTTTCTTTTTCCTTCGCCTTTTGCCCTGATTTCACGGGTAAGCGAAAAATAACGGCCAAAATTGCCATAATCACAGTGGCGCGTCTGGTAAAGCGGGTTAAACACTACCTCCTGGCTGCTTTCTGCCTGCTGGCCTAATACCTTGTGAATGGAAAAAATTTCAAAATCCAGCGGGCGGCTGCGATCCGGTACTACATGAAAAAAGTTCAGGGCTCTGTTGACCTCAATCCTGTCGACAACCTTAGGAAAGAGATTGATTACTGGCGTACAAAACAGCAGAAATTTAGAGGGGTTGATATGGCCCGTTAGCTCTGGCGGGAGGCGATCCAGCAGAATAATTAGTTCGGCCTCACCGGTATGATTGTGTTGAAAACCAGCGGCCAACTGAGTAAGAGTAAAAAAGTAGAAGCGCTGGCGGCAAGCAAAGTATTCGTGAATCAGGTTATGGCCGTGGAACATATTCCAGGCAAGGGGAAGCAGCGTTTGATCGGGATTAATTCCTTCAAAAATTAACGGCTTTTTGCTGATAACCTCATCATTCTTTTTTGTATCGCCGGTGCGAATAATCATCGCTACGCTACTGGTATGCAGCAGTTCAAAGATGTGCGAAACGATTCTTTCATCCCCGTTGATATAGACAGGCAGCTGGTCGAAACCTGACAGCTGCGAAAAAACCTTATCGTCCTGGACACGTAGCCTGATGCGCAATGCGCCCTTTAAGCTGGCATAAGGGATATGGTATTTTTCCAGGCTCGGTATATCGGGTGGGACAGAGGTCAAGCGCACTTCTGCTATTTCTACCGGCCATAGTCTGACATCCTGGCTGCTGCGAAACTCACAGCGGCTGTTTTCGCCAGGCAAGATCCTGGAATAAAAAGCGCTGTCGCGAGGAACCCGATAGCCTTGACTCAAATCGCCTTCTTTAGCATCAGGCGTAAGCTGAACCACGCCGATGGAGGGAGTGGGTGAATTATAATTGGGGTAAACGATATCCAGTAATCTTTGCGTGAATTTTGGGAATTCCGCGTCCAGCTTTATTTGCGTTCTCGCGGATAAAAAGCAAAAAGATTCAATTAATCTTTCAACGTACGGATCGGCGGTATCAATGCCGTGCATACCTAAGCGCGCCGCTATTTTAGGATGTTTTTCAGCAAACTCACGCGCCATTTCTCTCATAAAGGTGAGTTCCTGATTATAATAATCAAGAAATTTATGATCCACTGACCTTCCCCATAGTAAATGTTCTTATATTTAGATGGCTGTAAAACGATTTCGCACCATATAATCACCGCTTTAGAAATATTCAATATATTTTTTGCTATCTGGAAACTTGGTTTTAATAAAGGGATCCTCCCCTTTTTATTTGGCTTGGTTTATAACATGCGAACCATGCTCGCTCAATACTATTATCTTTATGACTTAGCGCGTTGCCAGTGCCTTTTGTTTTTTTATAAAAACAATCAACCAGTTATGTAACTATCTTCTTGAGGTTTTATTTATTCCAGGAATAATTTTCGGGCGAAATTCCTAAATAGGAAAATTGCTTTAAACAAAGCTTTTTGTTTTTATTTTTATGGGTAGGATAAATCCGGTGTCGGCTCGGTTTTAGAGTAAGGCTATTATAAGAGAGGGATCAAAAGTGGCGGTAACAAGGAAGAACTTATTTGGCAAGCTGGACGAAACCTTGTTCAGAAGTATTGAAAGTGCAACTACGCTTTGTAAATTGCGCGGAAATCCTTATGTTGAATTAGTTCACTGGATCAATCAGCTCTGGCAGCAAGAGCAAAATGATTTACGTCTTATTGCCCGTCATTTTGAAGTCGATACGGAAGCACTGGAAAGAGGTTTTTCTCAGGCATTAACGCGGTTGCCTGCCGGAGCCAGTACGATCTCCGATTTTTCATACCATATCGAACTGGCTATTGAGCGGGCCTGGATTTATGCCAGCCTGGAATGCTTTGATAGCCGTATTCGCAGTGGCCATTTGTTGATTGCAATGCTGACCACAATGGAACTGCGTCGCGCTTTGTTCGCCATCTCTCCGGCTTTTGAGCGTATTTCTCTGGAACACCTGACCAGCGATTTTGGTTATATCACGCAATCTTCTCCTGAAGTTTCAGAGGCCGCTAACGACGGCAGCATCCCTCAGGACGGTATTCTGCCGGGTGAGGTAAATAACGCGCTGGCCGGTCAAAAGAGTAGCGGTGGCCTGGTGCACTATTCCACAGACCTGACCGCTCTGGCACGCGAAGGAAAAATCGACCCCGTGCTGGGCCGCGACCGTGAAATTGGCACCATAACGGATATCTTACTGCGTCGGCGACAGAACAATCCTTTGCTGACTGGCGAAGCAGGAGTAGGCAAGACGGCCGTAGTAGAGGGACTGGCGCAGGCGATTGTGGCCGGCAACGTGCCGCCAGCGCTGGCGAAAGTGCGATTGCTGGCGCTGGACGTTGTGGCGCTTGCTGCCGGGGCCAGCATGAAAGGCGAATTTGAAGCCAGGCTAAAAGCCGTTCTGGATGAGGCCATCGCTTCTCCCGAGCCGGTGATTCTCTTTATCGATGAAGTCCATACGCTGGTCGGTGCGGGCGGTAACGCCGGAACAGGCGATGCGGCGAATCTGCTAAAGCCAGCGCTGGCTCGCGGTCAGCTGCGTACTATTGGTGCTACGACCTGGCGCGAGTTTAAACGCCATATCGAAAAAGATCCGGCGCTAACCCGCCGTTTTCAGGTATTGCAGGTGGCCGAGCCTGATGAAGCGACGGCAGTTTGCATGCTGCGTGGCCTGCTTCCCGTGCTGGAGAAGCACCACGGCGTCTGGATAATGGACGAGGCTTTGCAGGCAGCCGTCCGGCTTTCACATCGCTATATTCCGGCTCGCCAGCTGCCGGACAAAGCCATAAGCCTGCTGGATACGGCCTGCGCACGCGTGGCCGTCGCACAGCATGCGCCGCCGACAGCGCTACAGATCCTCCAGTTTCAAACCGAAACCGCTCGTACGGAATTGACGCTGGTTGAAAAAGCGCTGCATTTTGGCAGAGGCGAACGGTCATATGCTGACCAGCTTCAGCAGCAGATTGGTGAGCAGGCAGACGCCGCCGGGCAGCTTGAGCGCCGCTGGGAGCAGGAAAAAGAGCTGGTCAACGCCATTGTGGCGGTTCGTAATGAGCTACAGGCACAGGCACAGGCACAGGCACAGGCACAGGCACAGGCACAGGCACAGGCACAGGCACAGGCACAGGCACAGGCACAGGCACAGGCACCGGCGACGCGAGGGATGAAATCCGCATCGGAATTGCAAACTGAGCTTGCGGAACTGGAAAACCGTTTACGGGAAGTTCGTCAGGAGCAGCCGCTGGTACAGGCAGAGGTGAATGCTGAAGTTATCGGCGCTATCGTGTCCGACTGGACGGGTATTCCCGTCGGGCAGATGCTTAAAGACGATATTCGCGCCGTACTGGAACTGCCGCAGCGACTGGCGGAAAGGGTTACCGGCCAGGACTATGCGCTTCATCAGGTTAGCGAAAGTATCCAGACCGCCAGGGCTGGGCTGGCAGATCCCCGCAAGCCTGTCGGTGTCTTTATGCTGGTGGGACCATCTGGCGTAGGTAAAACCGAAACGGCGCTGGCGCTTGCCGAGCAGCTTTACGGTGGCGAACAAAACTTAATCACCATTAACATGAGCGAGTATCAGGAGGCGCACACCGTCTCGTCGCTGAAAGGATCGCCGCCGGGTTATGTCGGCTATGGTGAAGGTGGTGTGTTAACGGAAGCCGTACGCCGTAAGCCTTACAGCGTCGTACTGCTGGATGAAATCGAAAAGGCGCATCCGGACGTGCACGAGCTGTTTTTCCAGGTATTTGATAAAGGCAGCATGGAAGACGGCGAAGGGCGGCATATCGATTTTAAAAATACCGTTCTGTTGCTGACCAGCAACGTGGGCAGCGAAATGATGAGTACGCTGTTTGCCGATGCGGATACCGCGCCCGAAGCCGAAAGCGTCAGGAAAATGCTGCAGCCGGAATTGCTGAAGACCTTCCCTGCGGCATTTTTAGGGCGCCTCGCGGTGGTGCCTTATCTGCCGCTCCAGCAGGAGTCGCTGATACGTATTGTACGCCTGCATCTCGACAGAATCGGCCAGCGGCTACGGGAACAGCACGGTGCTGCGCTGCGCTACAGTGACCAGCTGGTCCGGCATATTGTCGATAGCTGTCCCGTAGCTGAAACCGGCGCAAGAATGTTGATACGTTTTATTGAGCAAAATATTGTCCCGGAAACCAGCCGTCGCTTATTAAGTAGCGAAGAAAGCCTTCAGGGGCACAGCATTTATATAACCATCGACAATAAAGAAAATATAGAAATTATTTTTCAAACAGAGGAGTGAACGTCCCAAAAAAAATATGAGTAGCAAGGGAAGGCACACGCGTTGCGTGTAGGCCAATGCAATTAATTCATATCTCAAAAGGTCTTATATGCGTAATTTTAAACTGGCTCTGTGCGTTTTATCGCTGGGTTTGGTATCTGGTTTTACACATGCAGCAACCCAGGGTACCGTTGAATTCAACGGCAAACTGATTAATGAAACCTGTAAAATTGACGACGACAGCGTTGATATTGTTGTTCAGCTGCCTACGCTTTCTACACAAACTTTAACCGCAGCAGGCGATACCGGCGGCTCCAGGCTTTTTGATATCAGCGTAAATTCATGTCCCGCTTCTATTACTAAAGTTGCCGCGCATTTTGAAGCTATCGGTGGTTCAGGCTCTGATGCGTCTACCGGTAACTTAACGAATGATGCTAAGGCATCAGGAGATGATGTGGCGGCCACTAACGTACAGATATGCCTGTACAATTCAGATGAAAAACCGCTGGCGTTAGGCGCTACAGGCAGTGCAGCGGCGGTCGATTCCACGGGTAAAGCATCAATGCGCTATTACGGTGGCTATTACGCGACAGGGAAAACCACTGCCGGTCTCGTTCATGCTAAAGCGCGATATACGTTAAGCTACCCATAATAAAAGAGCAGGTTTGAGAAGAGCGGCCAGAAGATAATAAAACGGCCGCTCTTGATTCTGCATATTATAAAACGCGAATCCTTAGCCTGGTTTTATTATTAGCAATATAATTTTATCCGAACGGGTGACGGCATGCTTGTCAGAATAATCTCTTTCATTATTTTCCTGTTTTTTATTACTGAAGTATCGGCAGCCATGACGATCGGCGGCACGCGTATTATTTTTCCGGGCAATCAGAAAGAGCAAAGCGTCCGCATGAATAATAAAGGTAAAAAACCGGCTCTGGTGCAGGTATGGATAGATGATGGCGATCTCAAAGCCGATCTTAATGCTGTCAATCTACCTTTTGTCATTACGCCGCCCGTTTTCCGGGTTGAGCCAGGCAAAGGACAAAGCGTCCGCCTGATCTATAACGGGGCGGCGTTGCCCGCCGATCGGGAGTCTGTTTTCTGGTTTAACATGCTGGAAGTTCCCCCTTTGCATAAAGAAATGACTAACGTCGATCGCCTGGAACTGGCTTTCAGAACACGGATTAAATTGTTTTATCGGCCTGCCTCGCTTTTAAGTTCAGGTACGGCGCAGGTAGGAAAAGTTCAGTGGGAGCTGGCAGAAAATAAAGGGATTAATGTCACTAACCCAACGGCGTACTACCTGTCTTTCGATAGCGCTACTTTACAAAACGCTACCCGCGTTAGCGAACTGGAAACAGATATGATCGCACCTTTTAGCCGTAAGTTTTTCCCGTTAAAGAAAGGAACGATATCGGGCGTCACGGGAGCCTCGTTTCGTCTTATTAATGATTATGGCTCTGCTTATGAAGGAAAGCTGATCCCGAAGAATGGCAAAGAGTTAGTGCTACAGGGATCCTTCCGCTGAAACGTATAAAAGCCGAACAGGGAAAGCGGCCAGGCCAGCAAGATGCTGGCAGATAGTCCGCTGGAAAAGGAGTTTATCAGGTGCGGCATGCAGAAAAGATATTCCACAAAAAGCAGCTATGCCCTTGTGCGAACAGGACTCTCATCACAACAGGGATGGTATATGCCATGATAGTTTGCCCCGCAGGCTGGGCTTCGCCAACGCTTGCCGTCTCTGAAGATAGCGAAGTGGTGCCGAATTCTGCTTTCGTTGAATATAATCCTGTTTTTATTCACGGCACGGTTGTCGATGTTTCCCGCTTTTCTGCAGGGAATTTTATTGCGCCAGGTAATTATCGCGTAACCGTGCTGGTGAATAATGAAAGCCGTGGACAGCATAATCTGAACTTTGGCCTCCAGGCGGGACAGACCAGCGCGTCGCCCTGTTTTTTACTGGACGATCTGCAAAAACTGGGCGTAGAAATCAGTAAGGAAATAAAGCAAAACTTTGCGGAAAAAGCACTGCAAACCAATCAGTGCCTGCCTATAGGAAAAATTATTAATGGCAGCAGTGAAAATTACGACAGTGGCAATCTACGCCTGTCGCTGGTTATTCCGCAAATTTATCTGAGAAATTTACCACGCGGCTATATTGATCCAAACAGTTGGGATGCTGGCGTACCTGCTCTTTTCTTTGATTATAGCGATAACCTTTACAGCTTTTATTCAGGCTCGGGCAAGCAGAAAGAGACATACAGTAATAATCTTAATTTAACGATGGCAGCCAATATTGGCCAGTGGCGTTTAAGAAAACGGCTCAATACAGGATGGTCAAACCGCGAAGGGATGAGCACCAGTAGTCTTTATGGCTACGGTCAGACGGATATCACCGCATTAAGTAGCCAGCTAACCATTGGCGACAGCAGCACGCGTGGTGAAATATTCGATAGCTTTACGCTGCGTGGCATACAGCTACAGTCTGACGAACGTATGTTGCCGGAAGGATTGCGTAATTATGTACCGGTACTGCGCGGTACGGCAGAGACCAATGCCAGAGTAAAAGTGACGCAGCGCGGGCAAACCATTTATGAAGCTACCGTGCCGCCGGGGCCTTTTGAGCTGATGGACGTGGGCGCAATGGGCTATGGCGGTGATTTAACGATGACCATTACCGAGGCCAGCGGTAGCGAACGTAGTCAAACTATTCCCTTTTCTGCGCCGCCGATGCTGTTGCACCAGGGGACTTCCCGATTCGGCTTCTCTATTGGCCAGGTGAAAGATGCTGCGCTGAACAAGCATCCGAAAATCATGCAGGGTATCTGGCAGTATGGTCTGGCTAATATGTACACGCTCTATGGCGGTGCGCAGGTAGCTGAGCACTATCGGGCACTGGCTGCGGGTAACGCTTTTAACACGCCGGCTGGTGGGATTTCTGTAGAGGCTACCCACGCCACCAGCGATCTGGCGAATAACACAACCGCCAGCGGGAACAGTTTTCGGCTTGCCTACAGCAAATATCTGGAACCAACCGACACCAACGTCACGCTAGCCGCCTGGCGTTATTCTACCCAGGGTTTTTATTCTTTGCGGGAAGCGAATATAGCTCGCTACGGTTCTCACTATGATCGCTATGAGTCCGATTACCGTACGCGCCAGCGCCTGGCGATAACGATGGGGCAGCGCCTGTGGAACGGTGCTTATCTTAACCTTTCCGGCAGCCTGTATCGCTACTGGGATAACCGCACTTCGGCTAAGCAATATGCGCTAGGGTACAGCCAGTCGCAGCGCTATTTTTCCTGGTCTCTGTCGGCAACGCGCTCGCGGCGCGGTAACGGTGAAAACCTGAATAACGTAATGTTTTCCGTCAATGTGCCGCTCGGGGCCGCTAATGTTAACGAAAAACCGCTGTTCAGCTCGCTTTATAGCTCTTATTCGCGCGATAACGCGGGTAACGCTTCACTGCAGGCCAGTGCTAACGGCTCTCAGGGGGAGCGGAATGAATTGACCTATGGCATGGGGACATCTGTGGGACGCTACCGTTCCGCTTCAGACAGGAAGAGGGTAACGGGCAATATGCGTTACCGATCCTCTTATGGCCAGTTTGGCCTGACCGGTTCCGCTACTAATAATTCGGCTAAACAGTTCTCCCTGCTGGCGAGCGGCAGCGCGGTAATACATCAGGGCGGCGTAACGCTGGGGCCGCAGCTGGGCGACTCTGCTTTTGCTATCGTTAATGTGCCTGGCGGCGAAGGGGCGAAGCTGCTGAACGGCTACGGCTCGGTTGTCGATAGCCACGGCTACGCCATAATGCCTGCGCTAACGGCTTACAGAAAAAACACCGTTTCGGTTGATGCCAAAGGATTACCCGACACGCTCGATATTTTAGAGAATGAGGATATCGTCGTACCGCGAGCGGGTTCCGCGCTTTTTATTACGATGAAAACGCTGGTCGGTAAACCGATGATATTGACCGTCAGAGATGCAAACCATGCCTATATGCCCATCGGGACGGAACTGATCGATGCTCAGGCCATCAGCCAGACCGTTGTAGGCCAACAAGGCCAGGCCTTTATCCGTGGCTGGACGGCAGCAAGCGGGGCATTGTTTGTAGCGGACGATAAGTCTGTAAAATGCCAGGCAGTGCCGGAAAGCCGCGTCGAAATAACGCCCCAAAATAGTATTGCCAGGCTGGAGGTTATATGCGTGCGCTGAAAAGGAAGTGGCATATTTTGATTGTCTTTCTGCTGCCCGTATTTTACGTGAGCGCCGATACTAACTGCACATCCTGTAGCATAAGTGTTTTATTCCAGGGGACCTACACAGACGAAACCTGCATTATCAGTATTAATGGTGGAACCTACACGGAAACCGTATCTTTACCCCCTGTTTCCGTTGCTTCATTAGATAAAGACGGCAACGAAGCGGGCAGCAGGCAATTTGCTATTGCGTTAAAACAATGCCCGGCCGATCGTACGGTTGCGGTAACCTTCATTAGCAATTTATCTTCCGCAGATACCACAACGGGTAATCTTTTGAATACGGTGGGAGAAGGTTACAGTCAGCATGTGCAGATAAGGATTCGTAAAGAAAATGGCTCGCGGATCATTATCGATAACGCCAGTAGCGGGCAAGATTACCAGATTCCTTCATCAGGTTCAGATGTTAATCACTATTATCGGGCAAGCTATTATGCCAAAGGTTCTGCCGTAACGGCGGGAAATATAAGAGCAATAGCTGGCGTTGAATTGGTTTACAAATAGGAGAGGTCAGGGAAATATTGCTATTAACATACTGAATGAAAATTATTTTTAATCAAAGCAGCAGAGCGGGGCCAGATGCTCTGTCTGACAGTTAATTCTACTCGGTGAAAGGGAAATCATGAGTGTAAATAAAAGCAGTTCGCAAAAATTTATTGCCCGCAACAGGGCACCACGCGTGCAGATAGAATATGACGTCGAAATTTACGGTAGCGAAAAGAAAATTGAGCTGCCCTTTGTTATGGGGGTATTAGCTGACTTATCGGGTAAGGCGCTGGAACCTTTGCCGCCCGTGGCGGACAGAAAATTTTTGAGCATTGATATCGATAATTTCGACGAACGTATGAAAGCTATGAAGCCACGCGTTGCCTTTGCTGTTCCCAATACCTTAACCGGTGAAGGGCAACTGATGATTGATATGACGTTTGAGAGTATTCACGACTTTTCTCCGGACGAAATAGCAAAAAAAGTGGATTCGCTGGCGCAACTGCTGGAGGCGCGGACCCAGCTGGCCAACCTGCAAACCTATATGGATGGAAAGGCAGGCGCCGAGGGGCTGGTAATGAAAGTGCTGCAGGATAAAACGCTGCTTAATACCCTGGCATCGGCACCTAAACCCGAAACGCCGAACCGTAGCGCACCATTAAAAGATTGATACGTGAGAGGGATATCATGTCACTGCAAATTGAGAAAACTAAGCCTGCGGTTAGCCATAGCGATTTTGCATCGCTGCTGAGCAAAGAATTTAAACCCAAATCCGAGCAGGCAAAGTCGGCCGTAGAGAGCGCGGTAAAAACGCTGGCCGAACAGGCGCTTTCCAGCTCGGTTACTATGGCAGACGATGCCTATAAAAACATTGCGGCGATTATTGCCGAGATAGACAGTAAGCTCTCCGTACAGATTAACCTGATCTTACATCACCCTCAGTTTCAGGCTCTGGAGAGCGCCTGGCGCGGGTTGCATTACCTGGTTCATAACACCGAAACCGATGAGAAACTGAAGCTACGCTTTATGGATATCTCAAAGGATGAACTACGGCGCAATATGCGGCGCTACAAGGGTATTGCCTGGGATCAAAGCCCGCTCTTCAAGCAAATTTATGAGGAAGAATATGGTCAGCTGGGCGGCGAACCTTATGGCTGTCTGGTTGCCGATTACTATTTTGACCATACTGCGCCGGATGTTGACCTGCTGGCTTCCATTGGTAAAGTGGCCGCCTCTGCCCACGTGCCGTTTATTACCGGCGCGGCGCCGTCCGTGCTGCAGATGGATTCCTGGCAGGAACTGGCAAACCCGCGCGATCTGACCAAAATCTTTACGCAGAATCTGGAATATGCCGCCTGGAATTCGCTGCGCCAGTCGGAAGATTCACGCTACATCGGCCTGGCGATGCCGCGATTCCTGTCGCGTCTGCCTTATGGTATTCGCACTAATCCCGTTGATGATTTCAATTTTGAAGAAACCACCGATGGCGCGGACCACAGCAAATACGCCTGGTCAAACGCGGCCTATGCGATGGCCGTTAATATTAATCGCTCATTCAAGCATTACGGCTGGTGTACGCTGATCCGTGGTGTGGAAAGCGGTGGCGTAGTCGAAGGATTGCCGTGCCATACTTTCCCGACGGATGATGGCGGCATCGATATGAAATGCCCAACGGAAATTGCTATTTCCGACCGCCGCGAAGCGGAGCTGGCAAAAAACGGTTTTATCCCGTTAATCCACCGTAAAAATACGGATTATGCCGCTTTTATCGGCGCACAGTCGCTGCAAAAGCCTGCGGAATATTACGATGCCGACGCTACCGCTAACGCCAATCTTTCTGCGCGTCTGCCCTATATGTTTGCCTGCTCGCGTTTCGCTCATTATCTCAAGTGTATTGTCCGCGACAAAATCGGCACCTTTAAAGAGCGTGACGAAATGCAAAAGTGGCTAAATAACTGGATCATGAACTATGTCGATGGCGATCCGGCAAACTCTACGTTTGAAACCAAGGCTCGTCGTCCGCTGGCTGCGGCAGAAGTGATAGTGGAAGACGTTGAAGGCAACCCCGGCTATTACCAGGCAAAATTTTTCCTGCGTCCGCATTTCCAGCTGGAGGGCCTGACCGTTTCACTGCGGATGGTGGCAAAACTGCCTTCGCTAAAAGGCGCAGCCTGAATAACGTATTAACAAGAGAGTGGTACCCAGGAAGTAGTGTTATCGGCAGCGGATAAAACAGGTAACTCTTTTTTGTTACCGCTGTCGTTAACTGCGCGTGTTGCATGGTAATGCAACAATTCTATCAGTGCTGAATAAGGGAAATATCATGGCACAAGATATGTTTATTAAGATTGACGGCATCGAAGGTGAATCACTGGATGCTGCACATACCAACGAAATAGAGGTGCTGGACTGGCATTGGGATGTGGCTCAGCATTCTAATATGCACGCGGGTTCAGGCGGCGGGTCGGGCAAAGCGACGGTCGATGATTTTTGCTTTACGCATTATACCGACAAAGCAAGTCCAAACCTGTTGAGCTATTGCCTGACGGGTAAGCACATTAAAAAGATTGTCTTTGTTATACGTAAAGCGGGAGGCGATCCGCTTGAATATCTGACGATTACTTTTACCGATACGATTATTACTCGCGTAGATATGTGTGGAAGTTCTGAAGATGAAAGCCGTCCTCGCGAGCAGATTAAATTCTCCTTCACTAAGGTCACTCAGGATTATGTCATGCAAAATTCTGAAGGTACGAAGTCTGGCGTAATCTCTGCAAGCTATGACGTCAAGGCTAACCAGAGTAGCTGACTGGCCTTTAAATAAAAGCTTGCCCTGTAGAGGGCAAGCTTTTACCGGCGTGTTGGTAGCATAGTTATTATTAATATGGACGTGTGCTGGTTCTGCTATCCGAGGTAAAAATATGCAGAAATTAAAACAAAAAAACAGCTACGCAAGCGGAATTATTATTATCGTTATTTTATTATTAGCGGGCTGCCGCTCCCCTTTTTCTACCAGCAAGCCGCCAGAGTTTCAGGTGCGCCTTGTCGCAGCAGATAATATTAATCCCAATGAAAAGGGAAAGCCCGCACCGCTTGCTGTTTCTCTCTATGAGCTTAAGTCGGCAGATAATTTTGTAAACAGCGACTTTTTTACTATCAGCGATGGCAGCAGCCAGACGTTAAAGGCGGAAGCCAGAAAGGTTTATGAAGGCATATTACAACCTGGTGAAAACAGAATAATCAGCCTGTCACCAGCCAGCGAAACCGTCGCGCTGGGTATTGTCGCCGCCTATCGCGAAATCGACCGGGCTGGCTGGAGCGACATATGGGAAATGTACAAAAAACATAAGAAGCAATCCTGGTGGAGAAAAGTTATCCCTGGTCAATCAGTTGCATTGACGGTGCATTTTGACGAATTAGCCATCTCAACGGATAAAATGGACTAGCCAATGAGAACAAATAAAGTGATTTGGAGCGAAGGACTCTTCCTGCGCCCGCAATTATTCCAGCAGCAGGAACGCTATTTTGAATATTATGCTCACAAGCGAGCGGCAACGATTACGCCTTTCTTCTGGGGATTCGCCCACTATGAAATCGATCGCGAGGCGCTTTCCTACGGCAAGCTGGTTTTACGCACCGGGCGCGGCGTTCTGCCGGACGGCACGCCTTTTGATATTCCTGGCCATGCCGAACTGCCCGAGCCGCTGACGATTGCCGCAGAACACCTGGGGAAAACTATCTGGCTGGCGGTTCCGCTACGGCTGGATAACAGCGATGAGACTATCTTCGACCTTAGCGAACGCGGCTCGCTGGCGCGGTTTGCGGCTTTTGAAACGGAGCTAAGCGACACCAACGCTATCCGTCAGGGGCCAAAGCCCGTGCAGCTGGCACGGCTGCGGCTAAATCTGGTGTCTGAAAGCGAAATGACGGAGTCCTGGATTGGTCTGCCGCTGGCAAAGGTCAGGGCCATCCAGCCGGACGGCAGCGTATTGCTGCATACAGAGGATTATATTCCGCCCGTGACCAGCTACGCCGCTAATACGCTGCTGGTCGAGTGGCTCACTCATCTGAATGGCCTGGTGAAAATGCGGGCCGAAATGCTGGCGGCGCGTTTATCCAACAGCGACGGCAAAGCGAGCGCCAGCGCAGAGGTCGTGGACTATCTGCTATTGCAGATCTTCAACAAATACGAGCCGATCCTGGATCATCTGCGCCATATTCCTGAGCTGCCGCCAATTATGCTTTACCAGGAGCTGGCTAAGTTCTCGGGCGAGCTGTCGACCTTTATCCGTACCAAAACCCGTCGGCCAGTCGCTGCGCCGGGATACGATCACGCCAGGCTTTATCACTCAATTCGTCCTCTGGTGGAAGAGCTTCACTATCTGCTGAACCAAATTCTTATTCGTGCAGGTCAGCTGATAGACCTTCATCCGAAAGGCAACGGCGTCTGGACCGCCGCCATGCTGCCGGGAGAGCTTCGCGATTTCTCCAACCTGGTGCTGGCTGTTCATGCCCAGCTACCGATGGATGTCCTGCAACAGCAGTTTTCGGCACAGGCCAAAATTAGCGCGCCGCAGCAGCTGCACGAGCTGGTTCGTTCGCATTTGCCTGGCCTGGTATTGCAGGGACTGCCCGTGCCACCTCGGCAGATCCCTTACAGCTCCGGTTATGTCTATTTCGATCTGCTAAAAAGCGGCCCTTTCTGGGAGAAAATTGCCGCCACCGGCGCGCTGGCCTTACACGTTGCGGGCGACTTCCCTGATTTGAAAATGGAGCTTTGGGGAGTCAGAAGCTGATGAGCGAGGAAAACCTGGCACGGGCACAGGCTATGCCCGACCCGGCGGAAAAAGAGGAGCTGACGCCCCAGGCTCTGGGTAAATTTCTGCTTGATGAGGGGGCAGAGGCTGACAGCGTCCAGGCCGGTCCGGACGAATTTATCCTTATCGATCATTACCAGAAAAATGAGAGCACGCTGAAAAGCGAAGGTGTGCAGCAGCGCGTGCGTAAGGTGAAAATGGCGGACAATCCGCTGCTGGAGGCGGCGCAGCCGCTGTTACGCGCGTTGAGCGATATGCCAGAATCCGTCTCCGCGCCTGAACATGTCGAACTTCTTAAACGCAGCCTGAAAAATGAGATCAATCTGTTCAGCGTAGTTTGCGATGAAGTAAACATATCCTGGAAAAAAATGGCGATCGTACGCTATTGCATTTGTACGGCGCTGGATGAGGCAGCGCACACGACGCCGTGGGGCCTGCAAACAGGATGGTCGCAAAGCAATATTCTCAACCACTTTGAGGGCGACAACGACGGGGGGAATAAGTTTTTCCTGCTGGTCGGCCGCCTGTCGATGAATCCCCACGAGTATGTGGATGTGCTGGAAGTCTTGCTGCGCATCCTTGGGCTGGGCTTTGAAGGGCGCTACAGCATCCTTGAAGACGGCGACCGCCAGCTCACTAAAATTCGTCAGCGCCTGCTGACGCTTATTCAGAGTACGCGCGACTCTATGCCAACGGCGCTCTCGCCTCATGGTCTGGTAACGCGCGGCAAGAAAAAGCGAGAGCGGCTAATCCTGCCGGTACGCATCACCTTTTTGCTGGCGCTGCTGCTGGTCGGGATGACCTACATCTGGTGCAAATACTGGCTGTCCACGCAGCAGCTCAATCTGCAGCAGCGAATTTACGCCATGCAGCACCTTACGATTAATAAGCCGGTTATCGCCGCACGCTTAAGGCTGGCCATCCTGCTGAAAGAGGAGATAAAAAAGCGCCTGGTCAGCGTGGATGAAACGCAGACCCAGAGCAAGGTGGTCTTTCGCGGCGATTCCGTTTTCTTATCCGGATCGGACAAGGTCATTCCGGAAATGGAGCCGATTATCAGGCGTGTAGCGAAAGAGGTGCACCGCGTAAAAGGTCAGGTGCTTATTGTTGGCCATACCGACTCCACACCGGTCAGGTCAAAAACTTTCCCCAATAACCAGGTGTTATCAGAAAAACGCGCCGCTGAGGTGGCTCACTATTTTACCGAAGCCGGCCTTACGCCTGGTAAAATCCAGATTCAGGGAGCCGGAGACAGCCAGCCAGTAGGCAGTAATAACGATAAACAAGGGCGTGCGCAAAATCGGCGTGTGGAATTTTTTGTGACTTATTGATGGGTAAAACATGGTTAATCTGAACAGGATGTTCTCGCGTCGCTCCATGAAGATTTTAATGGTCATCGTGTTGTTTGCGCTGATCGTTGCGGCAATCTGGTTTCTTGGACCTTTACTGGGATTTGGCGAAACGCGGCCGCTGGAAGGCATGGAA
Organism: Erwinia sp. BNK-24-b; assembly: GCF_047456155.1. Classification (NCBI taxonomy): domain Bacteria; kingdom Pseudomonadati; phylum Pseudomonadota; class Gammaproteobacteria; order Enterobacterales; family Erwiniaceae; genus Erwinia; species Erwinia sp. BNK-24-b. The sequence continues at coordinate 4,426,658 of NZ_CP179901.1, read as the reverse complement.
GCCCGCATTATTTTTATCTGCCTGGCCTTGCTCTGTCTGACCGGGCTGTGGTTCAACGTACCGATTTTTGTCCTGATGGCAGCAACCGCCTGCGTCGTTGTCTGGGTCATCGGCCCTTATATTCTTATTGGTAATGGCTACCCGCTGGGAAATATCACGAACCGGCTGACCCTTATCGGCATTATTTTGTTTTTTACGCTGCTCTACGGTATCTGGAAGCTTCTGCTGGCGTTAAAAAATAATCCCAGGCTGCTCGACACCCTGTTCGGCAGTAAAGAAGCTAAACCCGATGATGACGCTTCAGAAGTCAACGCGACCATCCGCGACGCCGCGGCTTATATCAGAAAGATTCGTAAAAACGCTTCTTTTATCCGGCGCTTTTTTTTGCCGGGGAAACCAGACGGTGAACTTCCCTGGTATCTGGTTATCGGTACGGCAGGCGCAGGAAAAACCACCGCCATCCTGTCTTCGGGACAATATTTTCCGCTGCCGGAACAGCTAAACCGCGTCTGCAAAGAAAGTACGCCAACCCGCAACTGTGAGTGCTGGTTTGCTAACGAAGCGCTGTTTATCGATACCGCAGGAAAGTATGTTGAGCAGGCGCACAGCCACCTGCCGGAATGGAACGGCATCTTAAAAGCGATAGGTAAATACCGGGCTATCCAGCCGATAAATGGCGCTATCGTCACCTTAAGTATGACGGACATTATGGGCCGCGGAAAAACGGAGCTTTACGATCTGTCCGCTAAAATCCGCGCCCGGCTTGATGACATACGCAAAATGTTAGGCGTGCGCTTTCCGGTTTATGTACTGATCACCCGGCTGGACCAGCTGTCGGGGTTTGCCGAATATTTCAGAAGCCTGACGGAGCAGGAGCGGGAACAGCTCTGGGGGGTAACCTTCCCCTATGGTGAAGAGATAAAAACAGCGCATGGCGATCTTCACGAACGTGTCGAAACAGAGCTTTTGCTGCTGGAAAAACGACTGGAAAGATACATGACCGTGCGCCAGCAGGAGGAGTATGACAATGCGGACAGGAAACGGATGTACGCCCTGCCGCAGGATTTCAGGATGCTGTTGGAAGGCGTTACAGAGGTGATGAAAAACACCTTCCTGGCTTCTCGCTATGACGAAAATCAGGGCTACACCTCGTTGCGCGGCATCTATTTTGTCAGCAGCCATCAGCCTGAAGAGGTGGTGATGGTCAATAACAGCACGCTCGTACAGAAATGGCGTAATTTTATCGGCAACCACCATCCGGCCGCACAGGCCTGTCCCGCTACCTTACAGCAGCAGGATAATGCGCTGGTAACGGATGTTTCATGGGGGAGGCAATATTTTCTCAAGCAGCTGTTTTCAGAAATTATCCTGAAGGATGTCGATCTGGTTCGTCATAACCTGCGGGTGGAATCAAAATACCGGTTCCAGAACTTCTTTGGGCACGCTCTTTGTATTGGCATCAGTGTACTGTTATTAAAGGGATTTTATCAAAGTTACCACAATAACGGCGACTATCTGCACGCGGTAGAAACCAGGCTTCTCACGCTGGAAGGCGAAGTCAAAACCTATCAAAAGAACGCCAACCCCAACCGGCTGCCTCTGTTGCTCAATATGGCGCAGTATCTGCCGGAATTTCGCGGCCTGGACGTGCTTCATCCCGAACTTGCTTTCCGCTATGGACTGTATACGGGAAAAGAGCTGGCCAGAAATGCCGACGGTCTATATCACTATTTCCTGCGGCGGATCCTGTTTCCGCTGATTGAAAGCCAGGCGCTGACGACGTTACGCAACGCGGTTTACGGACGCGACAATAGCGATATTTATAACAGTCTTAAAATCTATCTGATGCTTTCCGGCCAGGGGAAACTGAATCAGCAATATCTGACTGGCGAAATTGCCAAATCCTGGGATAGCGCCGGCAAACTCCAGCCCTACGAAGAAAGAAGCCTGTTTATCGCCCATCTGAATACGCTGTTCGGCCTGGCGGACTGGCGCCAGTATGGCCAGCCGCTCGATAAGGAACTGGTCGAGGAGGCGCGTTATCTTCTGGGCCGTAAACAGATTGGTAGCCGTCTGTACGAACGCGTGATGAGCCAGCTACAAACGGAGGCCCCGGAAAACCTTACGTTGGGCAAGATGACCGACGAGGAAGCGGGGCAAATCTTTACCGTTATCGATCCGGAGCTGGCGGAAAAAGGCATTTCCGGCCTCTTCACTTATGAAGGGTATCATCAGGTTTTTAAAAAAAAGTTGGGTGAAATGGTCAGGGCGCTCCAGGCGGAAGATCGCTGGATAATGGGCGATCCGCAGCCGTTAAAGACGATCGGGATCGATCGTGAAGCCGGGTTTGTCGATCCCGTTCGTGACGCGCTGATGAAGCTTTATTTAAAAGACTATACCCGGCGCTGGCAGGCGTTTTTGCAAAATATCCGGCTGAAAACCGAAGGCCTGGATCATAACAACGTGGGGCTCTCTTTTGACATCTATATGATGCGCACGCTGGTGTCTGTTAATTCACCTCTGATCAATCTCGCCAGAAGAGCGGTAAGAGAAACGACGTTAGCGGAAGATCGCCCTGAAGGCCTGCTCAAAGGGCAAGGTCTTAGCGGAACTGGTCTGGCAAACAGCCAGCTGCTGGACGCAGCATCAAAACTCAACCTGGCGCTGGCGGCGCACGAAAAAAGATCCTGCGGCAGGGGGTGGATAACTATTTCCTGCCGCTGCGGGAATTTGTCGGCGGCGGCGAAATGGGAACGGGAGCGGCCACCGGCACCAAACTGCATCAGGTGATGGGCGTATTAAACGATCAGTATACGCTGCTGGTGATTTCCGACAGCGCCATAAAAAACGGCAATCAGCCTGCCGTCTCGGATGCCGGCCAGCGACTGAGTGCGGAATCCGCCGTCTGGCCCGATCCGTTTAAATATATTATTGCCCCGCTGCTGAACGGCGCGTACCGGCGCGTTAATCATCAGGTTGTTTACAGCAGCAACAAGACGATTGCAGCAGGATTAGGTGAGATATGCCGCAATACCTTACAGGGACGTTATCCCTTTGCGGATAATAGCGAAGAAGTCAGCATGCGGGATTTTGAGCGCTTCTTTGCTACTGGCGGCCTGGCGGATAATTACTTTAAAAAGAATCTGGCCGACAAAGTAGATACGTCGACCAGTCCCTGGCGTTACCGTGGCGACATTGATACGCAGGATTCGGAAGCGCTGGATGTTTTTGAACGTGCCGAAGCGATCCGTGCGGCTTTTTTCCAGAACAACGGCACGCAGCTGGGGATAAATTTTTCCGTTGCCATTCCTTATATGGATCCGGCTATCACCCAGCTCAATCTGAACTTTGACGGCAGCAGCATGACCTATACCCACGGCCCGGTAACGCCCAGATTATTCCACTGGCCGGGAAACCGCGCCGAATCCGTTGTCAATATGAGTACCAAACCGCGCGCTATTGCCCAACCTAATGGGATGACGCTAACCGGGCCCTGGTCACTAATGAGATGGCTGGACACGGTAGAAGATATTGCTACCTCGGACACCGGCCAGCCGATACTGATTTTTCACCTGGACAAGCGAAATATTAAAATAGAGGTATCAGGCTTAACGTCGGGCGAGGAGCTGATCGTCGATCTATTAAAAAACTTTCATTGTCCCGGTGCATTTTAACAGCTCGTTTTTCAGGGAAGAGATATGGCTATAAAAATTGTTGCGCTGGAAGAAAGGTCTTATTTCTTACCCGGCCGGGCAGAACGTAAAAAAACGGCCGTGCGGTTAAAAGAAGAAGTGATTGCACGGATAGGCGTCACTTTACCCGGAGAGGATATTCCTGCGGATTATCCCTGGTGTTTCGTACTGCCAGCCGCTAACCGGAAAGATTATCTGCTTGGCGCATTGAACGCCTGTGAAAAGCAGGAGGAAAGCTGCCAGGTTTTTGCTTTTTATGCACAGGTCAACCAACAGTGGCTTAGTAAAAACCTGCGGTCTGATTTTCATCTGGCTTTCTGGCTGGCCCGTATAACCCTCGCTTTACAAAATAAAAGCGGCGTTATCCACGCGGAAATGACGCTGAGAAAGTGGCTCAATGCCTTGCAGTGTTCTTATGCACCGATAAAAAAATTCTTGCTGAACGACCGCTATAAATTTGCCAATAACACAGATCTGCTGCTTTCTGGTCTGTGTAGGTATGATGAAAAGTTAACTGAAAAAGAAGGGGTTAGCGTAATGCCATGGCAAGGATGGCCTGACTGTATTCAGGCAGATAAACAAGCCTGGCTCTGGCGGCAGAGCCGTTATGGAAAGATTATTGATTCGCAAAAGTTTCTACTGTGAGCGAGAAAGCGATTTTTCCCTCGTCATAAAATAAACCAAGGATCGGGTATTTCTATGTCAAGAACCATTACTCTAATCAGCCCCGCCATGCCTCAGCTGCTGGGTGAGGCGGCGTTATTGTTAACAAAGCTCGAAGGTGAGGAATCTTTTTCTACCCTCTATACCTACACGCTGACCGTTAAGACGCCTGCCAACGATCTCATCCCGTGGCAGACCGCCTCAAATGTCGATATTAAGGCACTGATCGGAAAAGAGATGACGGTTGCCATTGAGCTGGACGGCAATGGTCTGGATGAATTAATCGGTACTGGCGGCGGCACGCGAGAAATTTCTGGTCTGGTGCAGCGAGCGCGATTTTTAGGCCAGGACGCCAACCAGGCCATCTTTGAAATTATTATCAGGCCGTGGCTTTACCTGGCTGAACTCACTTCCGACTTTAAAATTTTCCAGCAGAAAACGGTAGTCGAGATTATTGACGAAGTGCTGGCCGATTATAATTTCCCGCTCGAAAAGCGCTTAACCGCAATCTACCCTTCGCTGGATTTTCAGGTGCAGTATGGCGAAACGGATTTCAATTTTATTGAGCGCCTGATGGAAGAGTGGGGGATCTACTGGTTTTTTGAACACCAGGATCAAAAGCACAAGCTGGTATTAGTGGATCACGTTGGCGCGCACAAACGCTTTTCCAGCGAGGCTTATCACGTTATCCACTATATGCCGAGTGAACCCAAGGCCGATCGGGAATATATCAGCAGCTTTGAGCACCAGGAAACGATCGCTTCCGGCAGATGGTATACAAACGATTATGACTTTACCAAATCGCGCGCGGATATCTCGGCCGCCGACAGCAAGCCTCGCCATACCAGCTTTAACGATATGGAGCTTTATCACTGGCCGGGAGACTACGACCAGCCGGGAACGGGGGAGCAGCTGGCGAAGATCCGCATTGAAGAGCGGGGCGCGCTGGGCTCTCGCGCGGCAGGCTCGGGTGAGTTAAGAGGCATCGTCTGCGGAACCAATTTTAAGTTGCAGGGCTGCCCGCTGGACAAGGCCAACCGCGAATATATGGTGTTAACCAGCGAGTTAATCATTACAGAGGTCAGCCAGGTTACGGGGCTGGGCGAGTTTAACTACAAATGCAACTTTGTGGTGCAGCCCACCACCAAAATCTATCGCCATCCTCAGCTGGCGCAACGTCCAAAAACCTGCGGCCCGCAAACCGCTGTCGTGGTGGGGCCGCCCGGCGAAGATATCTGGACTGACACCTATGGCCGCATCAAAGTCCGCTTTCTGTGGGATCGTTATGGTAAAAATCGCGAAACGGATTCCTGCTGGATACGCGTTAATCAGGCCTGGGCCGGCAATAATTTTGGCGCCATTTATATTCCCCGCGTTGGACATGAAGTGATCGTCGATTTTATTAACGGCGATCCGGATCGTCCGATGGTGCTGGGTAACCTTTATAACAATGTAACGATGCCGCCCTGGGATCTTCCCGCAAACGCTACGCAAAGCGGGCTGGTGAGCCGAACGGTGGGCGGGGGCCGCACCAACTTTAACGGTATCCAGTTTGAGGATAAACCGGGGCGGGAACAGTACTGGGAACAGGCCGAGCGGGATATGTCGCGGCTGACCAAGCGCAATGAGTCGCAAACGATAGGGGTCAACTCCGACATTTTAGTCGGGGCCGATCGTTCCGTTAGCGTAGTGGGCGTCAATACGCGAACCGTAGGCGGCTTGCAGGCCGTGACCATCGGCGGGGCCAGTACGCTGGCCATCGGGGGAGCCTATACCATCAACGTTGCCGGGCTACAGGCTGACAATGTCGGTGGCGCAAAAGGGATTAACGTCGGCGGTGCCTTTATGAACAACGTCGGCGGTTATTACTCTCTGGCCGTTGGCGGTTATTATTCTCTGGCCGTGGGCGGTGCGGCTGCAATGGCAGCTGGCGGTGCTTTTATGATTTCAGCTGGCGGTGAACTTTGCATTTGTGCCGGTAAGATCAAGCTGGTGGCTAACCACATTGTGCTTCAGGGCGGTCAGGTTGATTTGAACCCTGGTGACAGCTGCTGCTGCAGTTGCGGCGGTGGCGGCGGTGGCGGCGGTGGCGGCGGTGCAGTTTGCGGCGTACCCAGCCTGAAACCTTTCTGCTTTATTGGCGTGATCCTGCCGTTGCCGCCTCTCCCGACGGTAACGAAAACGGTCACCATCACCATTACGCCAACAATTACCGTTACGCCAACAATTACCGTTACGCCAACCATAACAAACATGCCAACGGCTACGCCCACCACCACCACCACCTGGTTATTAAGGCACCTTGTGCTGAGCAATGACGAAGATGACGTTATTCCTGACAACCCATCCGCAGAGGATGAAAAAGGCGATCCGCAGAGTTAACGGGATGAATGTTTTAATAAACTGATTTTAAAGGACTTTTAAAGGAGAGCGTTATGTCGCAAGCGGCTGCGAGAGTAGGGGATGCTACAGGGCACGGTGGAGCGTTGGTAAGTGGTTCCGGAGATGTAAATACCAATAACTGTTCTGCCGCCGCAGTAGGGATGAGCGTCGCGCCTTGCCCGTTTCACGGGGCGGCTCCCGTCGTCACCGGTTCAGGTAGCGTATTTATCAACGGCTGTAACGCGGCGCGGATGGGAGATATAACCGGCTGCGGCGCCCCCGTCGTCAGCGGCTCGGGTGATGTTTTTATTGGTGGCTAAACGATGCAATTGCTAACGATCTGGCCCGCTAACCAGCCCGCTTTCTCGCTTGAGCGTTTTAACAAGGAAAACCCGGCCTGTTTTAGCCTGAAGAGTGGGCAATTTAGTGAAGCCAGGCCCGCTGAACAGGAAGAGGTCGTGTGGTTCTACCATACGGCTGGTGGGCCGGTCATTTTCAATACCTGCAGGGAGAGCATTTGCCGGGTTGACGAAACGACGGTTGAAGCCGGGCAGCATTATGCTTTGCGCTTTAATTCAATCGTGCAGGTTGGCCACTATGCGTTTGAACTCCACGCAGGCGACAGCGAAGAAGTGCATCAGGATATTATTCACGACCTGTTTGATACTCGTTCTGAGCAGCAACAGGCCAATCTTATCGTACCGGAAGTCGAAGATATCTTGCCAAACGGCGGCCATTTTACCGGCGACTACCGCTATCTTAGCGATGCGGACGTGGCAGAAACGGAGCGCGACGTGCTCAAAAATCTGGAAATTGAATATAAAAAATTCCTTATCTGGGGCGAGCAGTCCAGAACCAGTTCGGCCGATAACGCCATTTTAAACAGTAGATTGCCCGGCAGTGACGATTACTTTGAGGCCGTGCGTGAAGAGATGAAAGCTAAGACGCTGACGGAGTGCATTATCCAGACGCCTTCGCTTATCGATAAGGTCTGGGATGAACTCAACGTAGACAGCGGCTCAGACGAGCTGCTTTTTGCAGAAGAAAAAACCGATATTTTAAAACTGCTGGCCCCGGAAAATATCTCATCCAGAGAGAAAAAGCCGGTTCCAGAACTGGTGTTCCACGATCTTTATAAACCGGGGCTGGACAGCCCTTATTAACCAGGGAGAGGTAGACAAAATGCGTGATGCTAATTCGTTAAGCGAACAGCTGAAGACTTCGCGGCTGGATGAGGTCCTGGCCGATGTATTGAGCCAGGTAAAAGCGAAGCCGGACAATCTGATGTTAAGGAATACGCTGTTTCGACTTTACTGCATTGAAGGAGAATGGGAAAAGGCGTTAATGCAGCTGCAAACAATAGCGCTGCTGGATGACGCCGCGCAGAAGCAGTGCGAGCTGTATAAAAACCTGGTGTTCAGCGAACTGATCAGAGAAGAGGTGCTGACCGGCGCGCGCAGCCCCGGATTACTGGAAGAAAACTTTCCCGAATGGATGTCGCTTACACAGCAGGCAAACCGCGCCCATATGCAAAACGAGCACCAGCGTGCTGAAACCCTACGCCAGAAGGCCTTTCAGCTTGCCCCGGAAAGCGCTGGCGGCGGTCGGATAACGGGAGACTTTGCCTGGATCGCAGATAGCGACGGTCGTATTGGGCCAGCGTGCGAATTTATCAGCGCGGGCGGCTATCGGCAGGTGCCGTTTGCTTCCTTGCAGCTGCTGCACGTTAAACGGCCCGGCGATTTACTGGATCTGGTCTGGGCACCCGCCCATATCCAAGCAGGCGGACAGTTTTACTACGGTTATGTACCGTCTCGCTATCCGCTTTCTGCCAATGCGGCACAAAGTGAAAAGCTGGGGTGGCGCAGTGAATGGCAGGAGGTTTCGGCAAGCTTATCGACAGGCGCAGGCAGGAAAGTACTGATTACCGACAGCGGTGAGTTTTCTCTGCTGGAAATTGCAGAAATCAGCTTTGCATAATTATGATAACAGAAAAAAAACAAGGATTTACCCCAACGCTGCTGGAACGTTTGCTGGACTACGAGCCAAAAAAACAGCATGAAAGTTACGATGCTGTCTATATCGACGCCAGGCAAATGCGCGCTTTGGTGCAAAAGGATATCGCCTGCTTGCTTAACAGCGCCAATCTTGAAGAGCTACTCGATGAAGATAAGCATGGTCTGGTGATGGCTTCGGTAATCAATTATGGCGTTGCGCCACTGGTGGGAAAGTATTCCCATCATCACAACTGGTCGATTATTGAGAAAAATATCAGGAATGCCCTGCTGCGTTTCGAACCACGCATTATCCCGGAGACGTTGCTGGTTCGTCCCTGGCCGGATAAAGAGCATGCCGGAAAAAACAGCCAGATCCTGTTTGAAATCCGCGGCCTGATCCGCTGGCAGCCGCACCCCATCGATCTCAGCCTCAATGGGAGCTATGACGCAGAAACGGCAAAAGTGGCGTTAAAATCTGACTAAGGGCGGCGCGCCGCCCTTTCCATCCTCACGTGCGAATGGTTAAATCTCCGAACGATAAAAATTCAGGAGGTCCTGTGCTGCCATCGCAAACCATCAGTCTCACCATCCCCCGTAACTGGGTTGATCTGTACGAAACCATCTGGAAACCCGACTATTTTCCCAAATGGGCCAGCGGCCTTAGCCAGTCGGCGCTGGAACAGGACGGCAGCTACTGGAAAGCTGTCGGGCCGGAAGGCGAAGTAAAAATTCGGTTTACCGAGCACAATCCCTTCGGCGTAATGGATCACTATGTGGATACCGGTTTTGGCAAGGAGATCTACGTACCCATGCGGGTGGTTGGGAATGAAGAAGGGGCAGAAGTGCTGATTACGCTTTTCCGCCAGCCGTTTACCTCTGATGAAAAGTTTGCGGAAGATGCCGCTGTAGTTAAGCGTAATCTGCAGGCGCTACATACGTTATTAACAACCTGACGCCACGCCGAAACGGCTTTCGGATCGTAGCAATATGCGGAAAAATTTACGGTATGGCTGGCACAAAACACGATTAATGCCCCGAACGGCGCGGGGCGAGCGCCGCCTGGGTGTGTTCGTATGCCAGCCGCCGCCTTTATCTCGTTTCTGAGGACAGTAGCCTGCAATGAAGCTTATTATTTGTGATGAAGACCGACACAGCGCCGGGATTCTGGCCATATTTAACGATGCTATCGTCAACTCCACCGCGCTTTATGACTATCAGCCGCGTCCACCGGAAAGTATGCAGAGCTGGTTCGCCAGCAAACGGCAGAATGATTTTCCGGTTATCGGCGTTGAGAATGACGAAGGCAGGCTGATGGGATTTGCCAGCTACGGCACTTTTCGCACGCATGCGGCCTGCCAGTTTACGGTGGAGCACTCTATCTATATCCATCCCGATTTTCGCGGCCAGGGCCTCGGCAATCTGCTGCTAGATGAAATTATTCAGCAAGGGCGTGAGAAAGGGATGCATCTGATGATTGGCAGTATTGATGCGGATAACCGCGCCAGTATTGCGCTGCATGAGAAAAAGGGTTTCACGCTGGCCGGAACGCTACACGAGGTTGCCTGGAAATTCGATCGCTGGCTGAACCTCGCGTTTTATCAAAAGCGGCTGAACGACGAGGCTACTGCGCCAGGCATTGCCCGATAAACTCGCCTGCGCTGCGAACAGACCGGGCAGAGATAGTATGGCCAACCGACGGCTCAAACTGCGTACTAACGATCATACCCAGCTCGCGCAGCTGCGCCGCCGCCGCTTCGCTTTCCGCATACGGGATAACGCTGTCGGCCATGCCGTGAACCACCATGACGGGCGTGTTTTTTGCGGGCTGGTAAGGGGCAGGCGAGGCCAGCCGACCTGAAAAGGCTACCAGTCCGGCGACCGGCCAGCGTCCGGACACGACGGCATCCAGCCCCATGATGGTTCCCTGAGAAAAGCCAACCAGCACCACTCTGTCCAGCCGATCCTGCATCTGATGCTGCATCAGAATGGCAGCCAGCTTTTGGTCAAACGCTTGCCGCGCGTTAAAAACCCGCTGCGCACGATTGGCGGGCGTGACGCCGCTCAGGCTAAACCATTGATAGCCCTCGCCGTGTTCAAAAAGGTCTGGGGCATCAGGACTGGCAAAGGCAATCTGCGGTAGCGTACTGGCCCAATATTCACCCAAATCGGCCAGGTCCCGGCCATTGCTCCCTACGCCATGCAGCAAAACGATCAGTCCCTTTGTCATCTTCATTCTCCGGTTCGGCCGCTTTCCCCCACGGAAACGGTCGCCGACAAGGCTACACTGATTCCATTATGATGATAATACCCGTTATAAAACCGATATTATTTCCGTTCTGGAATGAATCACCAGCCGCGATCCCATTCTGCTTCGCCAGAGAAGTGCGCTTCCAGAAAATCCGTCAGCGTACGAACTTTATGCGCCAGGTGCCGTGCAGGCGGATAAACGGCATAAAGACCCAGCGGCGGCATTTCATACTCGCGAAACAGCGGGATGATAGCGCCGCTACGCAGATGATCTCCGGCAATAAAAGTGGGCAGCCGCACCACGCCCAGGCCCGCCTGCGCCGCCTTCAGGCAGGCTTCGGCATTGGCAAAACGAAGCCTGCCCGTAACGGCGACAGAGAGGATACGGCTATTTTCATCCTGAAACTGCCAGTTAAAAGGGTCACGGAAGTTCGTATCAATAATACAGTCATGCTCCGCCAGCTGGTGCAGATCGTCAGGCGCGCCGTGCTTGTCCAGCCACGCTTTGCTGGCCGCGACAATAATGCGAATATCGCTAAGCCGACGGGCAATCAGGCTGCTGTCGTTTAGCTTGCCGATGCGCAGCGCCAGATCGAAGCCTTCGTCGACGATATTTACCGTACGATCGGAAAAGCTGACGTCCAGTTCTATCTCTGGATACTCTTTGGCAAACGCAATCAGCACGGGCGCCAGGTTATGCGTACCAAAAGTAAGGGGCGCAGTCAGCTTCAACCGGCCGGAAGGTTTACCGGAAGCCTGGCGCACGGAGGCGTCCAGCGCGTCAAATTCATCCAGAATGCTTTTGATCCGTTCAAAATAAGCCTGGCCGATTTCGGTAGGGAAAAGTGCGCGGGTACTGCGCTTCAGCAGCTGTACGCCCAGCTGGCTCTCCAGCCGGGAGATCAGTTTAGACGCCTGGCCGCTGCTGGTACCAAGGCGTTCGGCCGCGGCGGCAAAGCTGCCCAGCTCCATTACCGCCACCAGCATGCGATCGCAATCAAGCCGTTCCATCTTTTTCCCTCTCTGTCCGTCGTTTTTCTTCCCTGAAAGGTATCGCCAGCACTTCCCCGCGCCAGCCGTCGCCTCGTTTACCGGGCCGTCCGAGAGTATAAAAAAAAGCGTCGGCAAGCCAGCCAACGTTGCCGCCGCCTTGTTGCAGGCAGCGTGCCTCTGCCTTCAGGAAATAAAAATATGCACTACTATCAGTTCTTTTGGTTGGGAAAGTGAGTTGACTATGCTGTATCGCCGCTTCGAGAAACTGATCGACATTTTTCAGGACGCCCCCAGCGACACGCCGCCAAACAGCGTCTGGGCCTTTTACGTCTACTATCTACGCCAGGTTTGGCCAAGCTTTGCCCTGCTGCTGGTGATAGGGCTAATCGCCTCGCTGATTGAGGTCGCGCTGTTCCGTTTTCTCAGCACCATTATTGATATGGTTAACACGACGCCAGCCGCCAGCTTTTTCAGCGAGCATGCCGGCGAGCTAATCTGGATGGTGGTCGTCGCGCTGGTCATGCGGCCGATCTTTATCGGGCTGCACGATCTGCTGGTGCATCAAACGATCAACCCCGGCATGACCAGTATGATCCGCTGGCAGAACCATAACTACGTACTGCGCCAGAGCCTGAATTTTTTTCAAAGTGATTTTTCCGGCCGCATCGCGCAGCGCATCATGCAAACCGGCAACGCGCTGCGTGATTCCGCAGTGCAGGCCGTGGATGCACTCTGGCACGTACTGATCTACGCCATCACCTCGCTGGTGCTGTTTGCCGAAGCCGACTGGCGGCTAATGATCCCGCTGCTGCTTTGGATCGCCGGTTACATTATTAGCCTGAAGTATTTTGTGCCGCGGGTAAAAGCTCGCTCGGTAGCCTCTTCCGATGCGCGCTCAAAGCTGATGGGAACCATCGTGGATGGCTATACCAACATCACCACGCTCAAACTGTTTGCGCACAGCGATCTGGAACGCGCCTATGCGCGGGAAGCGATTGGCGATCAAACGGATAAAACCCGCCAGCAGGGCCGCATGGTCACCAATATGGATGTGGCCATCACCACGCTGAACGGTCTGCTGATTGTCGGGACAACCGGCCTCTCGCTGTGGCTGTGGACGCAATCCTTGATCAGCGTAGGCGCTATCGCGCTGGCCACCGGTCTGGTTATCCGCATCGTCAATATGTCCGGCTGGATTATGTGGGTGGTTAACGGCATTTTTGAAAATATCGGCATGGTGCAGGATGGTTTACAGACTATTGCTCAGCCGGTCAGCGTGGCGGATAAGCCACAGGCGCCTGCGCTGAAGGTACACAGCGGGGAAATCCGTTATGACCACGTTAACTTTAACTACGGCAAAGAGCGTCGGGTAATCGAAGATTTCCAGCTGACTATCCGTCCCGGCGAAAAAATTGGCCTGATCGGGCCTTCGGGCGCGGGTAAATCGACGCTGGTTAATCTGCTGCTGCGGCTGTATGACCTTGATGGCGGGCGCATCGTGATTGATGGCCAGGACATCGCTCAGGTCAGCCAGGAAAGCCTGCGCGCGCAGATTGGGATGATTACGCAGGATACTTCGCTACTGCATCGTTCCATTCGCGACAACCTGCTGTACGGTCGTCCCAACGCCACGGAAGAGGAACTACAGCAGGCGATTCATCGGGCGAAAGCCGACGAGTTTATCCCGCTGCTTTCCGATCCGCAGGGCCGCCTGGGGCTGGACGCGCACGTCGGTGAGCGCGGCGTGAAGCTGTCCGGTGGCCAGCGTCAGCGTATCGCTATCGCCAGGGTGCTGCTGAAAGATGCGCCGATTCTGATTATGGATGAGGCGACTTCCGCGCTGGATTCCGAGGTAGAAGCGGCCATTCAGGAGAGCCTGGAAACGCTGATGGGCGGTAAAACGGTCATTGCCATCGCGCACCGCCTCTCCACCATCGCCAAAATGGACCGGCTGGTGGTGCTGGAAAATGGCCGCATCGCCGAGATGGGCAGCCACAGCGAACTGCTGGCGCACAACGGACTGTATGCCCGACTGTGGCGTCATCAGACCGGCGGCTTTGTGGGTGAATCCTGACTGCCTGTTGTAACTCGTGCCGCGCAGTTTATCGCGCGGCACGCTTTAAACACCGTAAACGGCCTTTCTATTTCTCTTCCCTGCGATAAGGCAACGATTCACGGGCCTCTTCTGCCCAGGCCTGCACGCCGGGTCGCTCCTGTTGCAGATAATCGGCTACCGCCTCGTATAAACCTTCGTGGCGCAGATAGTGCCAGGATTCAGTGATCACCGGTTCAAAGCCTCGCACCAGCTTGTGCTCGCCCTGCGCGCCCGCATCGAACCGCTTCAAACCGTGCGCAATGGCATAGTCCATGCCCTGATAAAAGCAGGTTTCAAAATGCAGCCGGTTAAATTCCTCCAGGCAGCCCCAGTAGCGGCCATAAAGCGTCTCGCCATCAACCAGGCTAAACGCCATTGCCACCGCCAGGCCGTTTTGCGTTGCCAGTACTACGCGAATAGCCTGCGGCATTCTTTGCGCTAACAGACTAAAAAATTCGCGCGTCAGGTAAGGGCGCTGGCCGCGAACCGCATAGGTGTTGGCATAGCAGGCGTAGACAAAATCCCAGTGCGCTTCACTAAGCTGATGGCCAGCCAGCCACTCAAATTCAAAGCCCTGGCTGGCGACCAGCTCACGCTCTTTGCGCATCTGCTTGCGCTTGCGCGACATCAGCGTATCCAGGAAATCCTGAAAATCACGGTAGCCAGGGTTGTGCCAGTGATACTGGCAGCCGAAACGCGACAGCCAGTGCTTCTCGCCCGCCAGCAGCTCGCGGGTTTGCGCATTGCCAAAATTGATATGGGCGCTGTGCAGCTGGCGCTGCTGTAAAAAATCCGGCACGTGATGCAGCAACTTTGCTGCCATCCCGGCCTCGCCCAGCAGGCGTGCGCCGGTAACGGGGCTAAACGGTACGGCGGCCAGCCATTTAGGGTAGTAGGGCAAGCCTGCACGCTGGCAGGCATCTGCCCAGGCATGGTCGAAAACGTATTCACCCATCGAATGGCTTTTCCGATAGCCCGGCAGCGCGGCGCGGACTTCGCCTTGTTCTTCCCACAGCAGATGCTCGGGCTGCCAGCCGGTTCCCCGGCCCACGCAGCCGCTCTCCTCCAGCGTGCTGAGAAAGGCGTGGCGGAGAAAAGGCTGATCGTCAGGGAGCAAGGCATCCCACTGACTGGCGGGAAGTGAGGCCAACTGCGTCAGGAGGGTTAGCGACATCGGGAGACTCCATCTTTATGCGTATCCGATAACCATGACGCTAAAGTGACGATTTTGCGAGCCGGGATCAATCTCTTCCGCCATTACCGCACGGGCCGTTAAAGCTGGCGCGGTACGGAAATCCCGCCGGGCAGCGGCTTATCTTCCCGCGTTTCGCCGCCGACGCGCTCAATTGGCCCCATAACAAACAGAAAACAGCACGCCGCCACTACACAGTGAGCGCCGACAAAGAACAGGCCCACGCTATAGCTGCCGGTTAGCGCAACCAGATAACCGAAGATAACCGGCGTAACGATCCCGGCGATATTGCCGACGCAGTTAAAAATGGCACCGGCGAGGCCGACCGCCTCTTTAGGAGCCGTATCGCTAATCACTGCCCAGGTCCCCGCTCCCGCCGCCACGCCTTTGCCGTAAAAGGCAAAAGACATAATGGCAATTACCCAGAAGTTGCTGTTAACGCCCGCTGCGGCAATCAGCGTGGCCGCCATCAGCATGCCGACGATATAGGGCGTTTTTCGTGCCCAGGAAACCGACCAGCCCGTACGGATCAGATAGTCAGAGATAATGCCGCCGGAAATACCGCCCGCAAAACCAAACAGGGCAGGGGCTACGGTCGCAAATCCGGCGTGCAGGATATCCATCCCGCGATCCTGCACCAGATAAATGGGGAACCAGGTAATAAAGAAGTAGCTCAGCGCGATAATGCAGTACTGACCAATATAGGCGCACCACAACATGCGATTGGTTAATAGCTTGCGGAACATATCGCGTGAAACGGGCGCTTTCTCTTTACGCTGCGCAACGGAGTCGATATCAACCAGTCCGCCGCCTGCTGCAATATAGTCCAGCTCTTGTGAGGAAACGCTGCGATGCGTGCGCGGCTCCTGCATATACCAGAGCCAGACAAAGAAAGCGGCGATGCCGATTGTTCCCAGAACAAAGAACGGCCACGGCCAGCCGAACCGCGAAACCAGCCAGCCCGACAACGGTGAGAAAATCGCGACGGCGAAATATTGTGAAGAGGCAAACAGAGACGAGGCACGGCCGCGCTCGGCTTTGGGAAACCACATAATGGCGACGCGGGCGTTGGCGGGAAAGCTGGGCGCTTCGATCAATCCCAGCAGAAAGCGCAGCGTAAACATCAGTATCAGCGCGCCGGTCACGCCCGAAGAGAATTCGCCGATAAACCCCATGGCCAGCGTGGCAAGCGACCAGAGCACCAGCGTGACGCCATACACCCTTTTCGTGCCGTAACGATCGAGAAACAGGCCGCCAGGGATTTGGCCAATCACGTAGGCCCAGCTAAAAGCCGACAGAATAAAACCGAGCTGCACTGGCGACAGGCCAAATTCATCTTTAATAGCGCCGCCCGCAATAGAAAGAATTGAGCGATCCGCGTAGGCGATGACGGAGAGAAACAGTATCAGCATGAGTATCCACACGCGTACGTGCGATCCGTTTTTGGCAATCATAGTGATAAACCTTTTATTGATCGTGCTACAACCGCGCGCACAGATAGCGGAATTCGACACTGGTCACAGCGGCAGGCAGCGAAGAAAACCGCCGCTGATGAGGGTTGGATCAACTATAGGAAGAGGCTTTACGGCGGGTCATTATGCGATTGCCGGAATTGGTACCTCGAAAAAGCGGTAAATCAGGAGGAATGCACAAGGCGGCTTGAAGCGGTTCACATTCCGTGAGTTATTCGCTTTACCAGCGAAAGGGGCCGTGGGGAATGTGGTCTCCGTCTGCTTTTCTGTAGAAAAACTCATCTATGACGGCGGGCCGTCAGGGATCGATCATGGTCGGGCCGGCAATTCTTAAGACGTTGTAAAACCAGGTTTTTGCGGTGATGTCGCCAATTTCCGTATGCGCGTAGAGAAAAACCTCCTGATTGGGAACGTGGAAAGGCAGCTCCAGCATGCGGCCATTGCCACGGCGAGCGTAAATTCTGGCGGCGCTGGAAGGCAGCGTGACCAGCAGTTCGCTGGAAGCGATCAGTTCGCCAAGCGCGGCAAAATGCGGAACCTCCAGCGCAATTTCCCTTTCCAGCTCAAACTCTTTCAGCCTGTCTTCCACAATATGATGGCCGCTGGTGGCGGCAACCACCACATGACGCTCCTGCATATATTCATTCAGCGACAGGGTTTCGCCAATGCGGGGATGATCGACGTTCAACAGGCAGACGTAACGTTCATACACCATAAGCTCGCGCTGAGCGGAAGAAACGGATTCGTTGCGGCTACAAAGCGCCGCATCGATTTTTCCCGTGAGCAGCCATTCATCCAGCCTGTGCACATCTACCGGCACCACTTCCAGCTGGATATGCGGCGCGACATTGCGAAAAAGCGCGATCAGTTTTGGCAGCAATAACAGTTCGCCCAAATCGGAAAGCGCGAGGCGAAACTTATAGCGCGAGGTCTCCGGCGAAAAGACCCGCGTTTCCGCTACGGCTTTTTCAATGCCGGTTAGCGATTTTTTAAACACTTTATACAGCTGGGTAGCCGTTGGCGTAGGCTCCATCCCTTTGCGGCTGCGCTTAAACAGTTCATCATTTGTTTCACTGCGCAAGCGGGCCAGCGCGTAGCTGGCGGAAGGCTGAGTGATAAAAAGACGATCGGCGGCACCGCTGACGCTGCGGGTTTCATAGATAGCGGTGAAAACGCGCACCAGGTTGAGATCTAACATTTCCTGCCTCTATAGATGATATCTATAAACGAAGATTAAAATTATCTATTTGAACTATTTTATGCTTCTTTATATCCTTCCTGCCATCAAATTTTGATATGTTACGTACTTTTTTGCATATCTTAATTTAACTAATAAAAACATATAGATATAAAATTACATCGTGGGCGGGCGGCGCGGTTTGCAGCGTGCTGTCGCAGGAGAAAGCAAGTGAAAGGTGAAATCGTAGACGTCATTATCGACTGGATCGAGGCGCATCTGGACGATGGTTTAAATATTGAGGCCGTAGCGGCTCGCTCTGGTTATTCTAAATGGCACTTACAGCGCGCCTTTAAAGAGAAAAAAGGTATGACGCTGGGCAGTTTTATCCGCTGCCGTCGCCTGGATGAAGCGGCCAGAAGCCTGGTAACATCGCATAAAACCATTATGACCATCTCAATGGATCTGGGGTTTTCTTCACAACAGTGTTTCCAGCGCGTATTTAAAAAGCATTTTAACGTGACGCCAAGAGACTATCGCAATCAGCATCGCGAGCTGCACTGATTTTCCACTCGCGCAGGCAGAAGCATCCCATGAAAAAATATTGTCTTCTTATGTTGCTGGTTATCAACAATGCCAGCTTTGCTGCCGTCGGTAACCCGCCGACGCTGGCTGAAGCTGCTCAATGCGATCCGGGCTTTTGCTTCACTTCAGTGAAAGCGGGGAATGAGCTGGTGCAGGGAATACGCGGTCTCGATCGCCAGATACGCCGCGTCCTTGAACCTGCCTCCACCGGAGCTGCGGATGCCGTGACAGAATAAACCCGGAGAATTGCGGCCGGTCGCGCTGCAAGCGTGAAAATTTTAACATTCCATCAGGTATACTAACGCCCGTGTTAATTTGTTGACGGAATGCTATGGAACGTTTCACTGAAAACCTTATTTATGCCTCGCGTTGGCTGCTGGCGCCCATCTACCTTGGCCTGTCATTAGGCCTGCTGGCGCTGGCGATCAAATTCTTCCAGGAAGTTTTTCATCTGTTGCCAAACATTTTGAGCATGGCGGAGAACGATCTGGTGCTGGTTCTGTTGTCGATGATCGATCTCACGCTGGTTGGCGGCCTGCTGGTTATGGTGATGCTGTCCGGTTATGAAAACTTTGTCTCCAGGCTGGATATTTCCGAGCACAAGGAAAAGCTGAGCTGGCTGGGAAAAATGGACTCCGGCTCGCTGAAAAACAAGGTAGCCGCTTCTATTGTGGCGATTTCTTCTATTCACCTGCTGCGCGTATTTATGGACGCGAGAAACATTCCCGACAATAAGCTGATGTGGTATGTGATTATCCATCTGGCCTTTGTTCTTTCCGCTTTCGTCATGGGTTACCTGGACGCCATGTCACGTAGGGAAAAAGGCAGCATTCACTGATCGTTTTGTCTTCTGCCCGGCCTGTTCCGGGCATATTCACCTGTTTTTCCCCGCATCGTTAATTTTGCTTGCTTGTACAGGGCAAAATCGCATAAAAAAACGGTTTTTCTGACCGATAAATAAAAAGCCCGGCCATTATCTTCTGCACTGCCGTTACTTTCTGGCATCTGGCGCATCAATGAGCGGACGAACCGTGCCCGAAACGGGACAGCATAGTTAGGTTACTGAGGAAAACTCTGTCAGATGATTAGTCGACGTCGGTTAATAATGGGAACAGGCGCAGCGATGCTTGCCATGACGGCCGGGAAATTGTTTGCCAGAGAGGACATCATTCCTTTATGGCAGGATGAACCGCCGGGCGGCGGCGGCCCCAGCGGCGACCTGCATATTTCCTCGAACGGTTCCTGGTCAAACATTGTCAGTCCGGCCATCCAGCGCTTTCAGCCGCAGGAGCCGAACGGTTCGGCCGTGCTGATCGCGGCGGGCGGCGGCTATCGCTGGATAGGGATGGGCGGCGAAGCGTGGCCCGTGGCGCGCTGGCTGAACGCTCGCGGCTATACGGCTTATGTGCTGAGCTATCGTCTGCCACACGAAAAATGGCACGCGGGCAGGCTGGCGCCTTTCCAGGATGCGCAGCGCGCTATCAGGCTGGTACGGTCTATGGAAAGAAAAGTGCACTTACTGGGCTTTTCTGCTGGCGGCCACCTGATGGGGATGACGGCCGCGCGGCCAGATTTTGTCACCTACTCTCCACGGGATGCCCTGGACAACGTCGCGCCAGTTGCGGACAGCGTCGGGCTGATTTATCCGGTGATTACGCTGGAAGCACCTTATACCCACACGCATACGCATATTGAGCTTGTAGGGAAAAATGCTTCACCGGCTGACGAAGCCGGCTGGTCGGTAGAAAATTACGTTACGCGCAGGTTTCCGCCGACGTTTTTAGCGCAGGCGGAAGATGACCATACCTCTAATCCGCACAATACGCAGATTATGCACGATGCCTGTCGCCGCATGGGCGTACCGGTTGAGCAGATTAAAATTACGCGGGGTGGGCACGGGTTCGGACTGGGCAGGGCAGGAACGCCTGCGGCTATCTGGGACGAAGCCTATGCCGTCTGGCTGGCCTCGCGCCGTTAAGCAGAGAAAGATTTCCCGGCAGCGGTAGGGGTTTACACGCCATCCGTGGCGTAACCGGTAGGCGCTACTTTCTGAGCCTGACCAGATCCACCGCGTGATCGGTGCTCTTGGTCATAATCAGACTGGCTCTTTCACGCGTCGGCAAAATATTCTCTTTCAGGTTCATCAGATTAATTTCTTCCCACAGCTGAGTAGCGATGCCCACGGCTTCATCTTCAGGCAGCTGCGCATAGTTATGAAAATAAGAATCCGGATCGGTAAAAGCGCCTTTGCGGAACTTCAGGAAGCGATTGATATACCAGTGGCGCAGCAGATCTTCTGGCGCATCGACATAAATGGAAAAGTCCACAAAGTCCGAGACAAACACGTGATGGGGATCGTGTGGATAATCCATGCCGCTTTGCAGAACATTTAATCCTTCCAGAATCAAAATATCCGGCTGCTGTACGACTTTATCGCCATCGGGAATGACGTCGTAAATTAAATGCGAATAAACGGGGGCCGTGACCTGCGCCGCGCCTGATTTAAGGTCGGATACAAAATTCACTAAGCGATGCATATCGTAAGACTGCGGGAAGCCTTTTTTCTTCATCAGCCCGCGTTCTTTTAATATCTGGTTTGGATGCAAAAAGCCGTCGGTGGTAATCAGCTCAACGCGGCGATGTTCCGGCCAGCGGCTCAGCAGCGCCTGCAAAACGCGTGCGGTCGTGCTTTTTCCTACGGCCACGCTGCCAGCGATACTTATAATATAAGGAACCTTCTGGCCGTTAGTGCCAAGAAACTGTTCAAGTACCGCCTGACGACGTAAATCAGAATTGATATAGAAGTTAAGAAGTCTGGACAACGGCAGATAAATCTCTGCGACTTCATTCAGAGAGAGATCTTCGTTTATCCCTTCCAGCTGCGCAATTTCTTCTTTACTCAGGGTCATCGGCACGGAATCACGCAGCGCGGCCCATTGCGAACGATTAAATTGCAGATAGGGTGTGGTCAACAAGGACTCTTTTTTCATATGCATGCTTCTGCCAGCAAGAACTCGCCTGTGGTGACGCCAGGATAGACAGAGCGAACGTATCGGCTCTTTCTAAACGCGTAACTAAGGTAAATTTCAGAAAACAATGGGCAGGAGGTTAACACCAGACGGGGCGTAACCAGAAGGAAAAATAAAATTTGCGGGTGCAAACGCAACGGCCGCCGCATTTATTGAAAAATTAGCGCTACGATTCTCTGAAACAAGCCGCGATTCTTCGGACATTTAGAAAAAACGCGACGATAGTTCATGGGTAAACCGCCGAAACCCGCGCCTTCGTGCTGGTTAAAAAATAACGCCATCGCTGTTTCTTTGCGCATTTCCATTGATGCAAAGCAGGATTTTGCGAAGAATTGCACAAATAACAGGCATAAGAACTTTTATCGCAATTTTTTTGTTGCATCCCGCCTCCAGTCTTCCTAGAATGCGCACCACTTGATGCCGGCTTAGCTCAGTTGGTAGAGCAACTGACTTGTAATCAGTAGGTCACCAGTTCGATTCCGGTAGCCGGCACCATCAAGTACCCCAGGTGGGATTCCCGAGCGGCCAAAGGGAGCAGACTGTAAATCTGCCGTCATCGACTTCGAAGGTTCGAATCCTTCTCCCACCACCATTAACATTGTTCGCAGTGTTAATAAGAGGCAAAGTTCTCCAGCTTCCCCACGGGGAAGGACGAGAAGCTTCGACCTCGAAGGTTTGACCCGGTAGGGCAAGGAGCAGCGCGACTTCATCCTTCTCCCACCACCATTTCAGCCTTGCACCATCAGGCTGCAAATACAGATTTCAGGCTGAGCACAAGCACAGTCAGAGTCATCAAGCAAATGCGGGTTGACTCGAGTAGCAGGAAAGCATTTCTGTTATTCATAAGCTACAGACAGAACAGGTAGCCGAGTTCCAGGATGCGGGCATCGTATAATGGCTATTACCTCAGCCTTCCAAGCTGATGATGCGGGTTCGATTCCCGCTGCCCGCTCCAAGCCGTGCTGATATGGCTCAGTTGGTAGAGCGCACCCTTGGTAAGGGTGAGGTCCCCAGTTCGACTCTGGGTATCAGCACCACTTCTAAATCTCCCTCCCTGATTCTTCTCTGTACGTTAAAATTCAACAGTTCAGGCACTGCCTGGTTGATGTGGTGATATCACCGATTTATCCGTGTCTTAGAGGGACAAGCGATGTCTAAAGAAAAATTTGAACGTTCCAAACCGCACGTCAACGTTGGTACTATCGGCCACGTTGACCACGGTAAAACTACCCTGACTGCTGCTATCACCACCGTTCTGGCTAAAACCTACGGCGGTTCTGCTCGTGCATTCGACCAGATCGATAACGCACCAGAAGAAAAAGCTCGTGGTATCACCATCAACACCTCTCACGTTGAATATGACACCCCGACTCGCCACTACGCGCACGTTGACTGCCCAGGCCACGCCGACTATGTGAAAAACATGATCACCGGTGCTGCGCAGATGGACGGCGCGATCCTGGTTGTTGCTGCGACTGACGGCCCAATGCCGCAGA
This sequence comes from Erwinia sp. BNK-24-b, assembly GCF_047456155.1. NCBI lineage: Bacteria > Pseudomonadati > Pseudomonadota > Gammaproteobacteria > Enterobacterales > Erwiniaceae > Erwinia > Erwinia sp. BNK-24-b. The sequence goes on along the minus strand of NZ_CP179901.1, from coordinate 4,403,638 downwards.
CCCGTGAGCACATCCTGCTGGGTCGTCAGGTTGGCGTTCCATTCATCATCGTGTTCATGAACAAGTGCGACATGGTTGATGATGAAGAGCTGCTGGAACTGGTTGAAATGGAAGTGCGTGAGCTGCTGTCTGCTTATGATTTCCCTGGCGACGACCTGCCAATCGTTCGCGGTTCTGCACTGAAAGCACTGCAGGGCGAAGCAGAGTGGGAAGCTAAGATCATTGAGCTGGCTGGTCACCTGGATACCTACATCCCAGAGCCAGAGCGCGCAATCGACAAGCCGTTCCTGCTGCCAATCGAAGACGTGTTCTCTATCTCCGGCCGTGGTACCGTTGTTACCGGTCGTGTAGAGCGCGGTATCGTTAAAGTTGGTGAAGAAGTTGAAATCGTTGGTATCAAAGATACCGTGAAATCAACCTGTACCGGCGTTGAAATGTTCCGTAAGCTGCTGGACGAAGGCCGTGCGGGTGAGAACTGTGGTATCCTGCTGCGCGGTATCAAGCGCGAAGATATCCAGCGTGGTCAGGTTCTGGCTAAGCCAGGCTCAATCAAGCCACACACCAAGTTCGAATCTGAAGTGTACATCCTGTCCAAAGACGAAGGCGGCCGTCATACTCCGTTCTTCAAAGGCTACCGTCCACAGTTCTACTTCCGTACAACTGACGTGACCGGTACCATCGAACTGCCAGAAGGCGTTGAGATGGTAATGCCAGGCGACAACATTCAGATGGTCGTTACCCTGATCCACCCAATCGCGATGGACGACGGTCTGCGTTTCGCAATCCGTGAAGGCGGCCGTACTGTTGGTGCGGGCGTTGTTGCTAAAGTTATCGCTTAATCGCTGATAATATTTGACGCAACGCACAAGAAGAGGGCATCATTTGATGCCCTTTTTGCACGCTGTAACATAGAACCTGGCTCATCAGTGATTTTCAACCATAATCATTGCTGAGGCAGGCTCTGTAGCACGGCGTTATATGCCGAGTTTCGCCTGACAGCATCATTCGGTTCGGTTGCCGCGTATGACGCGGCAAAATAGTTTCTGATCTATTGTGGCAGGTTGGTTTATGAGTGCTAATACCGAAGCTCAAGGGAGCGGGCGCGGACTGGAAACGGTAAAATGGTTAGCGGTAGCTGTGCTGCTGCTTGTGGCCGTTGTCGGCAACTACTATTACCGTGAAGTTACCCTCCCACTGCGCGCGCTGGCCGTTGTAATCCTGATCGCAGCAGCAGGTGGCATTGCGCTGCTGACGACGAAAGGCAAAGCAACGCTGGCATTTGCCCGTGAAGCGCGCACGGAAGTTCGCAAGGTTATTTGGCCGACTCGTCAGGAAACGTTGCATACCACGTTAATCGTTGCCGCGGTTACTGCCGTGATGTCACTGATTTTGTGGGGACTGGATGGTATTCTGGTTCGTCTCGTATCGTTTATCACTGGCCTGAGGTTCTGAGATGTCTGAAGCTCCAAAAAAGCGCTGGTACGTCGTTCAGGCGTTTTCCGGCTTTGAAGGCCGTGTAGCCCAGTCGCTGCGCGAGCATATCAAATTACATAACATGGAAGAGCTTTTTGGCGACGTCATGGTTCCAACCGAAGAAGTGGTTGAGATCCGTGGCGGGCAGCGTCGTAAAAGCGAACGCAAGTTCTTCCCCGGTTATGTTCTGGTACAAATGGTCATGAACGATGCAAGCTGGCACCTGGTGCGCAGCGTGCCCCGCGTCATGGGATTCATTGGTGGTACCTCCGATCGTCCGGCACCTATTAGCGATAAAGAAGTCGACGCGATTATGAATCGCCTGCAGTCTGCGGGTGATAAGCCACGTCCGAAAACCCTGTTTGAACCAGGTGAAATGGTTCGCGTTAACGACGGCCCGTTTGCCGACTTTAACGGTGTGGTTGAAGAAGTGGACTATGAGAAAAGCCGCCTGAAAGTTTCCGTTTCCATCTTTGGCCGTGCAACGCCGGTAGAGCTGGATTTTGGACAGGTTGAGAAAGGCTGACGCTGGGTCCGGCTTGCGCAAAATGTAGGCCGGAATACAGATATCAGTTGCGAGAGGCGCGAAATTGCCCTACAATTTCGCGCCTTTTGTTTTTATGCGCTGGTTCAGCGCGTGAATATTAATCACGGGGAGCTCTTTACGGAGCGTTCGCACCCAATAGAGGAATTATCATGGCTAAGAAAGTACAAGCCTACGTTAAGCTGCAGGTTGCAGCCGGTATGGCAAACCCGAGTCCACCAGTTGGTCCAGCACTGGGTCAGCAGGGCGTTAACATCATGGAATTCTGTAAAGCGTTTAACGCCAAAACAGAATCCCTGGAAAAAGGCCTGCCTACTCCGGTTGTTATTACCGTTTATTCCGACCGTTCTTTCACCTTCGTTACCAAAACGCCTCCGGCAGCAGTACTGCTGAAGAAAGCGGCTGGTATCAAGTCTGGTTCCGGCAAGCCGAACAAAGACAAAGTAGGTAAAGTATCACGTGCTCAGGTACGTGAAATCGCAGAAACTAAAGCTGCGGACATGACTGGTGCTGACGTTGAAGCGATGACTCGCTCAATCGAAGGTACTGCTCGTTCCATGGGCCTGGTGGTAGAGGACTAAGAAATGGCTAAGCTGACCAAGCGCATGCGCGTGATCCGTGACAAAGTTGATGCAACTAAACAGTATGACATCAACGAAGCTGTCGCTCTGCTGAAGGAACTGGCAACTGCTAAGTTCGTAGAAAGCGTTGATGTAGCGGTAAACCTGGGCATTGATGCTCGTAAATCTGACCAGAACGTGCGCGGTGCAACCGTACTGCCACACGGTACCGGTCGTTCAGTACGCGTTGCCGTATTTACCCAGGGCGCAAACGCCGAAGCAGCTAAAGCTGCTGGCGCAGAGCTGGTAGGTATGGAAGATCTGGCTGACCAGATCAAAAAAGGCGAAATGAACTTTGACGTGGTTATCGCATCTCCTGATGCAATGCGCGTTGTTGGCCAGCTGGGCCAGGTTCTGGGCCCACGCGGTCTGATGCCAAACCCGAAAGTAGGCACCGTTACTCCTAACGTTGCTGAAGCGGTTAAAAACGCTAAAGCGGGCCAGGTTCGTTACCGTAACGACAAAAACGGCATCATCCATACCACTATCGGTAAGGTTGATTTCGATACGGACAAACTGAAAGAAAACCTGGAATCCCTGCTGGTTGCGCTGAAAAAAGCGAAACCGTCTCAGGCGAAAGGCGTTTTCATTAAGAAAGTTAGCATCTCCACCACTATGGGTGCAGGTGTGGCGGTTGATCAGGCTGGCCTGAACGCTGCTGCTAACTAATCTGCTTTACGCGGGCGAAAGTTTCGTCTAGAATCTTACGCCCGTTGTCCTGTATTTATACAGAGCAGAAAGAATTTTCGGTTGGAGCCTGGCCTTATCCAGGCCTCCGTCCAAGACCGCAGGTGTTTCGCGAGAGACTTAATTTCCTGCGTAGACGGTGACAGAACCTGAAGAATATTTTTATAGTCTTTGCTGGATTCTGCTCACCGTGTTTGAGCGCCTGCCTTCAGTGATGTCGGCAGGTGATGTGAGTTCCGGAGGAATCCTTCTCCGGTAAAAATCCAGGAGCAAAAGCTAATGGCATTAAATCTTCAAGACAAACAAGCGATTGTTGCTGAAGTCACCGAAGTAGCCAAAGGCGCGCTGTCTGCGGTAGTTGCGGATTCTCGCGGCGTACCAGTAGGCAAAATGACTGAACTGCGTAAAGCAGGTCGTGAAGCTGGCGTTTACATGCGTGTTGTTCGTAACACCCTGCTGCGCCGCGTCGTTGAAGGAACTCAGTTTGAGATCCTGAAAGACACGTTTGTTGGTCCGACCCTGATTGCATACTCTATGGAACACCCGGGCGCTGCTGCTCGTCTGTTCAAAGAGTTCGCGAAAGCGAATGCAAAATTTGAGGTCAAAGCTGCGGCCTTTGAAGGTGAGCTGATCACGGCGGCGAATATCGACCGTCTGGCAACTCTGCCAACTTACGAAGAAGCACTGGCACGTCTGATGTCGACCATGAAAGAAGCCGCTGCAGGCAAACTGGTCCGCACTCTGGCTGCCGTACGCGACGCAAAAGAAGCTGCATAAGCTTTTTTGCCTGTTGCACTTTAACGTATAAACTATTTCTGATTCACAGGAACAATTGTCATGTCTATCACTAAAGATCAAATTCTGGAAGCAGTAGCGGCTATGTCTGTAATGGACGTTGTTGAGCTGGTTTCCGCTATGGAAGAAAAATTCGGTGTTTCTGCTGCTGCCGCTGTAGCTGTTGCTGCTGGCCCTGCTGAAGCTGCTGAAGAAAAAACTGAGTTCGACGTTGTACTGAAAGCTATCGGCGCTAACAAAGTTGCCGTGATCAAAGCAGTACGTGGCGCAACTGGTCTGGGCCTGAAAGAAGCTAAAGACCTGGTTGAGTCTGCACCTGCTGCCCTGAAAGAAGGCATCAGCAAAGACGACGCAGAAGCTCTGAAGAAAGCACTGGAAGAAGCTGGCGCAGAAGTTGAAGTTAAATAAGCCAACCTTTCAGGTTGCAGCCTGAGTTAATCAGGCTGATGGCTGGTGACTTTTCGGTCACCAGCCTTTTTGCGCTCTACAGCGTCAACGGCCTTTCACACTGTTTAGCTGTTGATTTGCTTAATATCTTTCTCTATCGACGCCTTAATATACTGCCTTCCTGCACGGTTCCCTGCCGGGCAACGGCGATGAAATGATTTAAGAGTGATAGAAAGAGGTATTACGGAAGATAGTCATTCCGGGCCAACAAAATAGTGTTGCATGAACTGTCCCCCCTGGACGGACAGAGAGGTTCTACTTTTCAGCGAGCTGAGGAACCCTATGGTTTACTCCTATACCGAGAAAAAACGTATTCGTAAGGATTTTGGAAAGCGTCCACAAGTTCTGGACATTCCTTATCTCCTTTCTATCCAGCTTGACTCGTTCCAGAAGTTCATCGAGCAAGATCCGGAAGGTCAATATGGTCTGGAAGCTGCCTTCCGTTCCGTGTTCCCTATCCAAAGCTATAGCGGTAATTCCGAGCTGCAGTATGTCAGCTACCGTTTAGGCGAACCTGTATTTGATGTGAAAGAGTGTCAGATTCGTGGCGTCACGTATTCTGCGCCTCTGCGCGTTAAGCTGCGCCTGGTGATCTACGAGCGTGAAGCGCCGGAAGGCACCGTCAAAGACATCAAAGAGCAGGAAGTTTACATGGGCGAAATTCCGCTCATGACCGATAACGGTACCTTTGTCATTAACGGTACGGAAAGGGTTATCGTTTCTCAGCTGCATCGTAGTCCTGGCGTCTTTTTTGACAGCGATAAGGGTAAAACCCACTCATCGGGTAAAGTGCTGTATAACGCACGTATCATCCCTTACCGTGGTTCCTGGTTAGACTTCGAGTTTGACCCGAAAGACAACCTGTTTGTTCGTATTGACCGTCGCCGTAAGCTGCCTGCGACCATCATTCTGCGCGCGCTGAACTACACCACTGAGCAGATCCTTGACCTGTTCTTCGAAAAAGTCGTGTATGAAATCCGCAACAACAAGCTGCAGATGGAACTGGTGCCAGAGCGCCTGCGCGGTGAAACTGCCTCCTTCGATATCGAAGCCAACGGTACGACCTACGTTGAGAAAGGCCGTCGCATTACTGCACGTCATATTCGTCAGCTGGAAAAAGATGGCGTTGAGCACATCGAAGTTCCGGTTGAATACATCGCAGGTAAAGTCGTCGCTAAAGATTACATCGACGAAAGCACCGGCGAACTGATCGTTGCCGCGAACATGGAGCTGTCGCTGGATCTGCTGGCCAAACTGAGCCAGTCCGGCCACAAGCGCATTGAAACGCTGTTTACCAACGATCTGGATCACGGCCCGTACATCTCTGAGACCGTACGCGTCGACCCAACCACCGATCGCCTGAGCGCGCTGGTTGAGATCTACCGCATGATGCGTCCTGGCGAACCGCCAACGCGTGAAGCGGCTGAAAACCTGTTCGAGAACCTGTTCTTCTCTGAAGACCGCTACGATCTTTCTGCGGTTGGCCGTATGAAGTTCAACCGTTCTCTGCTGCGTGACGAGATCGAAGGTTCCGGTATCCTGAGCAAAGACGACATCATTGAAGTGATGAAGAAGCTCATCGGTATCCGTAACGGTATTGGCGAAGTGGATGATATCGACCACCTCGGCAACCGTCGTATCCGTTCCGTCGGCGAAATGGCTGAAAACCAGTTCCGTGTAGGTCTGGTGCGCGTTGAGCGTGCGGTGAAAGAGCGTCTGTCTCTGGGCGATCTGGATACCCTGATGCCGCAGGACATGATCAACGCCAAGCCGATTTCTGCAGCAGTGAAAGAGTTCTTTGGTTCCAGCCAGCTGTCACAGTTTATGGACCAGAACAACCCGCTGTCTGAGATTACGCACAAGCGTCGTATCTCGGCACTTGGCCCGGGCGGTCTGACGCGTGAGCGCGCAGGCTTTGAAGTTCGAGACGTTCACCCGACTCACTACGGTCGCGTGTGCCCAATCGAAACGCCTGAAGGTCCAAACATCGGTCTGATTAACTCGCTGTCCGTGTACGCACAGACCAACGAGTACGGTTTCCTGGAAACCCCATACCGTCGCGTACGCGAAGGCGTGGTGACCGACGAAATTCATTACCTCTCTGCAATTGAAGAGGGTAACTACGTTATCGCTCAGGCGAACACCAACCTCGACGACGAAGGTCACTTCGTAGACGACCTGGTGACCTGCCGTAGCAAAGGCGAATCGAGCCTGTTCAGCCGCGATCAGGTTGACTACATGGACGTTTCCACCCAGCAGGTGGTTTCCGTCGGTGCGTCACTGATCCCGTTCCTGGAGCACGATGACGCCAACCGCGCATTGATGGGTGCAAACATGCAACGTCAGGCGGTTCCTACTCTGCGTGCTGATAAGCCGCTGGTTGGTACCGGTATGGAACGCGCGGTAGCGGTTGACTCCGGTGTAACAGCCGTAGCGAAACGTGGTGGTACCGTTCAGTACGTGGATGCATCCCGTATCGTTATTAAAGTTAACGAAGACGAAATGTATCCGGGCGAAGCCGGTATCGACATTTACAACCTGACCAAGTACACCCGTTCTAACCAGAACACCTGTATCAACCAGATGCCGTGTGTCAACCTGGGCGAACCAATTGAACGTGGTGACGTGCTGGCCGATGGTCCTTCAACGGATCTGGGTGAGCTGGCGCTGGGTCAGAACATGCGCGTCGCGTTCATGCCGTGGAACGGCTACAACTTCGAAGACTCCATTCTGGTCTCCGAGCGCGTGGTACAGGAAGATCGCTTCACCACCATCCACATTCAGGAACTGGCGTGCGTGTCTCGTGACACCAAGCTGGGGCCAGAAGAGATCACCGCCGACATCCCTAACGTGGGTGAAGCAGCGCTCTCCAAGCTGGATGAATCCGGTATCGTCTATATCGGTGCTGAAGTGACCGGCGGTGACATTCTGGTCGGTAAGGTAACGCCTAAAGGCGAAACCCAGCTGACGCCAGAAGAAAAACTGCTGCGTGCGATCTTCGGTGAGAAAGCGTCTGACGTTAAAGACTCTTCTCTGCGTGTACCAAACGGCGTGTCCGGTACCGTTATCGACGTGCAGGTCTTTACCCGCGATGGCGTGGAAAAAGACAAGCGCGCGCTGGAAATCGAAGAGATGCAGCTGAAGCAGGCGAAGAAAGACCTGTCTGAAGAACTGCAGATCCTCGAAGCTGGCCTGTTCAGCCGTATCAACTACCTGCTGGTTTCCGGCGGCGTTGAAGCGGAAAAACTGGACAAGCTGCCGCGCGAGCGCTGGCTGGAACTCGGCCTGACCGACGAAGAAAAACAGAGTCAGCTGGAACAGCTGGCGGAGCAGTACGACGAGCTGAAGCACGAGTTTGAGAAGAAACTCGAAGCGAAACGCCGCAAAATCACTCAGGGCGATGACCTGGCACCTGGCGTGCTGAAAATCGTTAAAGTGTATCTGGCCGTTAAGCGTCAGATTCAGCCTGGTGACAAAATGGCAGGTCGTCACGGGAACAAAGGTGTTATCTCCAAGATCAACCCGATCGAAGATATGCCATACGATGAGAACGGCACGCCGGTCGACATCGTACTGAACCCGCTGGGCGTACCGTCACGTATGAACATTGGTCAGATTCTTGAAACCCACCTGGGTATGGCTGCAAAAGGCATCGGCGAGAAAATTAACGCCATGCTGAAAAAGCAGGAAGAAGTGAGCAAGCTGCGTGAGTTTATTCAGCGCGCCTACGATCTGGGCACCGACGTGCGTCAGAAAGTTGACCTGAATACCTTCACCGACGATGAAGTGCTGCGTCTGGCTGAGAACCTGAAAAAAGGTATGCCGATTGCCACTCCGGTGTTTGATGGTGCGAAAGAGAGCGAGATTAAAGAGCTGCTGCAGCTCGGCGGCCTGCCTTCTTCCGGTCAGATTACGCTGTTTGATGGCCGTACCGGCGAGCAGTTTGAGCGTCAGGTTACCGTTGGCTACATGTACATGCTGAAACTCAACCACTTAGTGGATGACAAAATGCATGCACGTTCTACCGGTTCTTATAGCCTGGTTACTCAGCAGCCGCTGGGTGGTAAGGCGCAGTTCGGTGGACAGCGCTTTGGTGAGATGGAAGTGTGGGCACTGGAAGCATACGGTGCCGCTTATACCCTGCAGGAAATGCTGACCGTGAAGTCTGATGACGTAAACGGCCGTACCAAGATGTATAAAAACATCGTTGACGGCAACCATCAGATGGAGCCGGGCATGCCGGAATCCTTCAACGTACTGTTGAAAGAGATCCGCTCGCTGGGCATTAACATCGAGCTGGAAGACGAGTAACTCCCTGATTTCGGGCTGCGGTCGATACCGCCGCGGCCTGAAAGATAGTCGGGAATATCTCGAGTTCGTACTGGTTACAGGATGGCCCGGCTTGCCGGGCCATCTTGAGAAGTCTCACTCCGACGGGAGCTAATCCGTGAAAGACTTACTTAAGTTTCTGAAAGCGCAAACTAAGACCGAAGAGTTTGATGCGATCAAAATTGCTCTGGCCTCGCCAGACATGATCCGTTCCTGGTCTTTTGGTGAAGTTAAAAAGCCAGAAACCATTAACTACCGTACGTTCAAACCAGAACGTGACGGGCTTTTCTGTGCGCGTATTTTCGGGCCGGTAAAAGATTACGAATGCCTGTGCGGTAAGTACAAGCGTTTAAAACATCGCGGCGTGATCTGTGAGAAGTGTGGCGTTGAAGTTACACAGACCAAGGTTCGTCGTGAGCGTATGGGCCACATCGAGCTGGCTTCGCCTACTGCGCACATCTGGTTCCTGAAATCGCTGCCATCACGCATCGGTTTGCTGCTGGATATGCCACTGCGCGACATCGAACGCGTGCTGTACTTCGAATCTTATGTGGTTGTTGAAGGCGGCATGACCAACCTTGAGCGCCGTCAGATCCTGACTGAAGAGCAGTATCTGGACGCGCTGGAAGAGTTCGGTGACGAATTTGACGCCAAGATGGGTGCGGAAGCGGTTCAGGCCCTGTTGAAAAACATGGATCTGGGGCAGGAGTGCGAGCAGCTGCGTGAAGAGCTGAACGAAACCAACTCTGAAACCAAGCGTAAAAAGCTGACCAAGCGCATCAAGCTGCTGGAAGCGTTCGTACAGTCTGGCAACAAGCCAGAGTGGATGATCCTGACCGTGCTGCCTGTGTTGCCACCGGATCTGCGTCCGCTGGTGCCGCTGGACGGCGGTCGTTTCGCGACAAGCGATCTGAACGATCTGTACCGTCGCGTGATCAACCGTAACAACCGTCTGAAGCGCCTGCTGGATCTGGCTGCACCTGACATCATCGTACGTAACGAAAAACGTATGCTGCAGGAAGCGGTCGATGCGCTGCTGGATAACGGCCGTCGCGGTCGTGCGATTACCGGTTCTAACAAGCGTCCGCTGAAATCTTTGGCCGATATGATCAAAGGTAAGCAGGGTCGTTTCCGTCAGAACCTGCTGGGTAAACGTGTTGACTACTCTGGTCGTTCCGTTATCACCGTTGGTCCATACCTGCGTCTGCACCAGTGTGGTCTGCCGAAGAAAATGGCACTGGAGCTGTTCAAACCGTTCATCTACGGCAAGCTGGAGCTGCGTGGTCTTGCTACCACCATCAAAGCCGCCAAGAAAATGGTTGAGCGTGAAGAAGCTGTCGTCTGGGATATCCTGGATGAAGTGATCCGCGAACACCCGGTACTGCTGAACCGTGCACCAACGCTGCACCGTTTGGGTATCCAGGCATTTGAGCCAGTCCTGATCGAAGGTAAAGCTATCCAGCTGCACCCGCTGGTTTGTGCGGCCTATAACGCCGACTTCGATGGTGACCAGATGGCTGTTCACGTACCGCTGACGCTGGAAGCCCAGCTGGAAGCGCGTGCGCTGATGATGTCTACCAACAACATCCTGTCGCCAGCGAACGGTGAGCCAATCATCGTTCCTTCTCAGGACGTTGTACTGGGTCTGTACTACATGACCCGCGACTGTGTTAACGCCAAAGGCGAAGGCATGGTGCTGACTGGTCCAAAAGAAGCCGAGCGCATTTACCGTGCTGGCCTGGCCTCTCTGCACGCTCGCGTTAAGGTGCGTATCACCGAACACGAGAAAAGCGAGCAGGGCGAGTGGACGTCGAAAACCAGCCTGATCGATACGACCGTAGGCCGTGCGATCCTGTGGATGATCGTGCCGAAAGGTCTGCCTTACTCTATCGTCAACCAGGCGCTGGGTAAGAAAGCGATCTCTAAGATGCTGAACACCTGTTACCGCATCCTGGGCCTGAAGCCGACGGTTATCTTTGCTGACCAGACCATGTACACCGGCTTTGCCTATGCAGCACGCTCTGGCGCGTCTGTGGGTATCGACGACATGGTGATCCCGGAGAAGAAAGTCGAGATCATCAGCGAAGCGGAAACCGAAGTTGCCGAAATCCAGGAGCAGTTCCAGTCTGGTCTGGTAACCGCTGGCGAACGCTATAACAAAGTGATCGATATCTGGGCTGCGGCCAACGAACGCGTTGCGAAAGCGATGATGGAAAACCTCTCTACCGAAGTCGTGATCAACCGCGACGGCGAAGAAGAGCGTCAGGTTTCCTTCAACAGCATCTTTATGATGGCCGACTCCGGTGCTCGTGGTTCTGCTGCGCAGATCCGTCAGCTGGCCGGTATGCGTGGCCTGATGGCGAAGCCAGACGGCTCCATCATCGAAACGCCAATTACCGCGAACTTCCGTGAAGGTCTGAACGTACTGCAGTACTTCATCTCGACCCACGGTGCTCGTAAAGGTCTTGCGGATACCGCACTGAAAACCGCGAACTCCGGTTACCTGACTCGTCGTCTGGTAGACGTTGCGCAGGATCTGGTGGTGACCGAGGACGACTGTGGTACGCACGAAGGCATCATGATGACTCCGGTTATCGAAGGTGGCGACGTGAAAGAGCCGCTGCGCGAACGCGTACTGGGTCGTGTAACCGCAGAAGACGTGCTGAAGCCGGGTACGGCCGACATCCTGCTGCCACGCAACACCCTGCTGCACGAACAGCAGTGTGACCTGTTGGAAGAGCACTCTGTCGACAGCCTGAAAGTCCGCTCCGTTGTTAGTTGTGAAACTGACTTCGGCGTGTGCGCCCACTGTTATGGACGCGATCTGGCGCGTGGTCACATCATCAACAAAGGTGAGGCCATCGGCGTTATCGCAGCACAGTCCATCGGTGAGCCGGGTACTCAGCTGACCATGCGTACGTTCCACATCGGTGGTGCGGCATCGCGTGCGGCAGCCGAATCCAGCATTCAGGTGAAGAACAAAGGTACCATTAAACTCTCTAACGCCAAGTCGGTTACCAACTCCGCTGGCAAACTGGTTGTCACCTCGCGTAACACCGAGCTGAAAATGATCGATGAATTCGGTCGTACCAAAGAGAGCTATAAGGTTCCTTACGGTTCTACCATGGCGAAAGGCGACGGCGAGCAGGTTGCAGCGGGCGAAACCGTAGCAAACTGGGATCCGCACACCATGCCGGTAATCACCGAAGTGAGCGGTTTCATTCGCTTCACCGACATGATTGACGGCCAGACCATTACCCGCCAGACGGATGACCTGACCGGTCTTTCTTCTCTGGTGATCCTGGACAGTGCAGAACGTACTTCCGGCGGTAAAGATCTGCGTCCTGCGCTGAAAATCGTTGATGCTAACGGTAACGATGTAATGATCCCAGGCTCCGATATGCCTGCTCAGTACTTCCTGCCGGGTAAAGCGATTGTGCAGCTGGAAGATGGCGTGAAGATCAGCTCGGGTGATACCCTGGCTCGTGTTCCGCAGGAATCTGGCGGTACCAAGGACATCACCGGTGGTCTGCCACGCGTTGCTGACCTGTTCGAAGCGCGTCGTCCGAAAGAGCCAGCAATCCTGGCGGAGATCAGCGGTATTATCTCCTTCGGTAAAGAGACCAAAGGCAAACGTCGTCTGGTCATTACGCCGGTTGACGGTAGCGATCCGTACGAAGAGATGATTCCGAAATGGCGTCAGCTGAACGTGTTCGAAGGTGAGCGCGTGGAGCGTGGTGACGTGGTTTCCGATGGCCCAGAGTCTCCACATGACATTCTGCGTCTGCGTGGCGTGCATGCGGTGACCCGTTATATCACTAACGAAGTGCAGGAAGTTTACCGCCTGCAGGGCGTTAAGATTAACGATAAGCACATCGAAGTCATCGTTCGTCAGATGCTGCGTAAAGCAACCATCGAAAGCGCAGGCAGCTCCGACTTCCTGGACGGCGAGCAGGTTGAAGTTTCACGCGTTAAGATTTCTAACCGTGAACTGGAAGCCAACGGCAAAATCGCGGCAACCTATATGCGCGATCTGCTGGGTATCACCAAAGCGTCGCTGGCAACCGAGTCCTTTATCTCGGCTGCATCCTTCCAGGAAACGACGCGCGTACTGACCGAAGCAGCCGTTGCGGGCAAACGCGACGAACTGCGCGGCCTGAAAGAGAACGTTATCGTTGGCCGTCTGATCCCAGCCGGTACCGGTTACGCCTATCACCAGGATCGTATGCGTCGTAAAGCGGCAGGCGAAGCGCCGGTTGTGCCTCAGGTGACCGCAGACGAAGCTTCTGCCAGCCTGGCGGAACTGCTGAACGCGGGTCTGGGTGGAAACGACGATTAATCGCCGTTTTTGCTGACCGTAAAAACCCCACCTCGGTGGGGTTTTTTTATACCTGCAATTTAAGGATACAGAGCAAAAAATACGCTACGTTTATTGCTGGCCGCAGATATTAAAAAAGCCGCTCCGAAGAGCGGCTTACGGCCTTACCTGTTCTGATGCACGTTGAACAAGATATGGATATCTGACACGTGTACCTGCCAGCTTCCTTTCCCGCTCAGCATCAGTACCATGAATAACGCAACCAACAGAAAAAAATAGCGTCTTTGCATGGGAGATTCCTTTCTCAGGAACCGCTATCGTTTATGGCCCACCGGAACGCTACAAACGAAACAAGCACATTGACTGGCTTGCGTTCACGGTATAGCAGAACCCTTCTCCTTACTCCGGTGGCCTGCGGCAACAGGTGAGATGGTCCCGCCGCCACAATAACAACTGTAAGACCGAGCGGCATATCTTCATCAACAATATGCGATATTTTACGCATTAAATTATTGTATTTATTAGAATATCACGGCAATTTCGTGATCTTAGTAGCGTTAATAACCTCTAAAGACTTCACCACAAAAAATAGCTGGTCTTTTACTCTTGCTGTCTATATATTAACCATCGACTGGCTTGCTTTTGCACTTTAAGTTGTACAGTTCAAAACGGGACGGCAATTCTGTTTTGAAATAAAAAACCCCGTTCTGACGGGGTTTTTTATTTCTGTCTGCCCTGCATTATCCGGGTATTACTGGTCCTGATTATCTGAACCTCTTTACGTCTTCGCTGGTCAGCCCAATATCTTTTAGCTGTGCATCGCTCAGTCGTGCTAATACTTTTTGGCTCTGCACCCGGTGCCGCCAGGCCAGCCACAATCGCCGCGGTAACCTGAACATCAATACAAAAGGTGATGCGCTAAAAGGTTTTCCGCCCTTGTTTTCATTGAATTCCATGCCTGCCTCCCACTGTTCCGCCGTAGGTTTATTCTGCGCGGAAAGAAATCAGTGAGACAGATGCAATAATCACTTTTATTTAACATACAGTCTGCGCGATAGTAGTTCTGAATGGCGATCTACCTTAGGATCTGTACTGGTTTTCTACCTGAAAGAGACAGGAAGCGATGACACGTTACGAGCATCTGGCTAAGTTATTGGCGGAGAGAATCAACCAGGGGCTTTATCTCTGTGGCGAACGGCTGCCATCAGTCAGAGCGCTAAGCAAAGAGCATGGCGTCAGTATCAGTACGGTACAGCAGGCTTATTATCTGCTGGAAGAGCAGCGGCTGATTACGCCCCAGCCTCGTTCTGGCTATTTTGTGACGCCGCATAAGCTGGGGCATCCTTTACCTGCTTTAACGCGCCCGGTTCAACAGCCGGTGGATGTCACCCAGTGGGACGAAGTCCTGGCGATGCTGAGCACGCGACAGGAGAAAGGTCTTTTTCGGCTTGGCTACGGCAGACCTGATTTGACGCAGCCTACCCTCAAGCCGCTATGGAAAATTATCACCCGCATCGGGCAGCAGCAGGATGCAGCAATGCTGGATTACGACGACATTTATGGCGTGTATGAGCTGAGGGAACAGATAGCGCGTCTGGCTATCGACAGCGGCTGCCAGCTGATGCCGGAAGAAATTGTTATCACTAACGGCTGCCAGGAAGCGCTCTCGGTCTCTGTACGTGCGGTTTGCCAGCCTGGCGATATCGTAGCGGTCGAGTCGCCAGCCTATCACGGCATCATGCAGACCCTTCGCGGCTTTGGCGTTAAGGTTATTGAAATTCCGACAGACTCACAAACGGGTATCAGCCTTGAAGCGCTGGAGCTGGCGCTGGAGCAGTGGCCGATTAAGGCGGCTATTGTGGTGCCCAACTGTAATAATCCACTGGGGTTTATTATGCCGGAAGCGCGCAAGCGCGCACTACTGTTGCTGGCGCAACGCTTTAATATCGCCATTATTGAAGATGATGTTTATGGCGAGCTGGCGTGGCAATATCCACGGCCCTGCACCATAAAATCATTCGATCAGGAAGGTCGCGTCCTGCTTTGCAGCTCTTTTTCCAAAACGCTGGCCCCGGGCCTTCGCGTAGGCTGGGTTAGTCCCGGGCGTTATCTGGACCGCGTACTGCACATGAAATACATCGTCACGGGGGCCACCGTCCAGCACACGCAACTTGCCGTAGCAGAATTTGTCCGTCAGGGATTTTACCACGCGCATCTTCGGCGAATGAGGCAGTGTTACCAGCGCAGCCTGGACGTTTTTACCGCCTGTGTATTACAGCATTTCCCTTGTGGCGTCTGTGTGACTCGTCCACAGGGGGGTTACCTGCTGTGGATAGAGCTACCGGAAACCGTGGACACGACATGGCTGGATAAGCAAATGCGTAAGCATCGAATTCAGATTGCCGTAGGCTCAATGTTTTCCGCTTCCGGCAAGTATGACAACTGCTTACGGCTGAACTACGGGTTACCCTTTACAGAACAAACAGAAGAAGCGCTGAAGCTGCTGGGCAAGATGATAGAGGAGGCGATGGAAGCAAGCCTTTCTGAGCAAGCGGTAAGGTGAGGCAGGCCCGGGAAAAGGGAAGGCGGTTCCGGGCCTGGGCGCTAGCTGATAACGCCAGCACCAACTCTACGCCTGTTAACAGATCCGGTCAGAAAAAGAGACCGTTTGTGGAAGCCGTGCCGAAGATTTTTTATAATCTTGCCGCTTATCTCAATAAATTAAAAAGTGTCGATATCGCTACATTGATTTTCAGATGGTCCGAATATTATTAAATAGTAATAGTTCCAACTGGAGTAAGCTGGATATAAAACGCCTTATAAATTTAAATATCTCCTTGAGCTTTATCTTAAACTTATTTGCCAGGCATTTTGGCTGTTGTGGTTATTTCACTCTCCTGCTAATTTTATAAAAACCTTCTGCCACTCTGCGGTAAATGGCGCGCTGCTTTTTATTCAATTATGCCAGCCGCTTTTTGAGGTAATTATGAATAAAAACAAGCTAAAAGCGCTTGCGCTTCCCGTTTTAAAAAATGCGGTGTCGCTGCGTTTACGTATTGAAAAAGCGTTAGCCAGGCGCAGAAAAATGGCGGAATATAATCCAGCTCTTGAACACGATCTGAATATCGTTATTCATAATAAGCAATTAAATGCTATTCCAAAAAAAGTCTGGATGTTTTGGGCTGGAACCCTGGTACCCGTTGAAATTCAGAGTTTCGTCAATAAGGTGGCACGTGAAAATCCAGCCTGGACGGTGAACGTAGTGAACGACAGCAACCTGTCACAGTATCTGCCGGAGCTAACGTTTACACGTCAGGATCTGCTGGTGGCACACCGTAGCGACGTTATTCGTCTTGAGCTGCTGTACAAATACGGTGGCGTCTGGATGGACGCCAGCATCATACTCAATCAGCCGCTGGATGCATTTTTAGCGGTTAACGAAGATAACCGCTATGACATGATCGCCTTTTATCGTGAAGTATCAACCGTTGATCAACGTTATCCAGTTATTGAAACGTGGTTTATGGCGGTACCTGAAAAGAACCATTTTATTGAAAATTGGCTGCGCTATTTTAAACCTATTATTGAGGAAGGCGCGGCAGCCATGTTCAATCGATTACAACAGCTGCCGAATTACAAAGAGATTGCCCAGAAGATCACCAATCCACAATATCTTATTTTGAATATTACTCAGCAGCAGGCACTGCGTGAATATAATCAGTATAATTTTTACTTAAGGAAATGCGAGGCGAACGCTATCTACTATCAGCGGCTGGTCAGTTGGGACGCGGTTCAGCTAAGTCGAATGATAATGGTCGATAAATTACCTGAGGTATTGCCGCCGATTATCAAGCTGACCGGGCTCGATCGTAAATATCTCAGCACTAACCTGAAGTATGGCGTAATCAATAAAGACAGTCTGCTGGGCGAGGTCCTGTTTGCCGACGTGCCGCAAAAGCAGCCAGACACATCGATAGCCGAGATGCCTGGCCGCGCGCCGGTAACGCTTAAGTAGCCGGTGCTCTGCCCAGCCAGCTGTCCCAGTCTTTCCAGACCGGCTGCATGCCGGCCTGGATAAGCGCCTCGGCGACCTGCTGTGGACGACGGTTATCGTGCGGAGAAAACTGTTCCAGCTCGCTTTGTCCGTCAGCATAGCCGCCCGGCTGCGTTTTTGAAAAGGCGCTAACCGTATTGATCGCCAGCGGCACCACTTTGTCACGGAACTGCGGTGATTCACGTGTTGATAATGACTGCTCTACTTCTGGTGCAAAAAGCCGAAACGCGCAGATAACCTGCACCAGCTGGGCTTCATCCATCAGCGAAGCCGGCTGGATGCCGCCAGCACAGGGACGCAGCCGCGGGAAAGCAACGGAATAGCGGCTTTGCCAGTACGTTTTTTGCAGCCAGAGCAGGTGTTCTGCCATCATATAGCAGTCGGTGCGCCAGCTGTCCGAGAGGCCAATCAGCGCACCAAGACCAATTTTATCGATACCCGCGCGCCCCAGCCTGTCCGGCGTTTCCAGGCGGAAAAAGAAATCCTGCTTGTTACCCTTTAAGTGATGCTGGCCGTAAACCGCAGAATGATAGGTTTCCTGATAGACCAGCACGCCGTCCAGCCCCAGCGTCTTCAGCTCGGCATACTCTTCTTCACCCAGTGGCTGAACTTCCATCATTAGCGAGCTAAAGTGAGAACGGATCGCGGGAAGGTGCTGACGAAAATAGTTCATCCCAACCTTACTCTGATGCTCGCCGGTGACCAGCAGCAGCTGATCGAAGCCCATTGCCCGTATCGCCCGGCACTCACGCTCAATTTCCTGCGCGTCCAGCGTCTTACGCTTAATACGATTGCTCATAGAAAAGCCGCAGTAGGTGCAGTCATTGGCGCACAGATTAGAAAGATAAAGCGGGACGAAAAGGTTAACGGCGTGGCCAAAGCGCTGTCGCGTCAGCAGCTGCGCTTTGCGCGCCATCGGTTCAAGCCATGCCTGCGCGGCCGGGGAAAGCAGCGCCATCAGCTCTTCGCGGCCAACCTTAGGGGCATTAAGCGCCCGTTCCACGTCAGCAGAGGTTTTGCTGTTGATCCGTAGCCGAATGTCGTCCCACTCCAGCGTTTCCCATTGCGCTACAAAACTCTTCATGCTGTTGCTCCGCTTTGCAGAAAACTGGTTAACGGGCTGGTGGCAATAGCCTGCTGCTGTTGACTGCCGAGTCCGCTTTCGCAGGCCAGGCTACCCGCCTCAACCGCCAGACGAAAAGCGCGTGCCATCTGCACCGGATCGCGTGCTGAAGCCATAGCGGTATTAACCAGCACCGCGTCAGCGCCCATTTCTAACGCTTCGCTGGCATGGCTGGGCGCGCCGATACCGGCATCGATCACCACAGGTACGCCAGACTGCTCAATGATTATCGCCAGCAGATCGCGGGTTTTCAGGCCCTGATTGCTGCCGATAGGCGCACCAAGCGGCATGACGGCGGCGCAGCCAACTTCCTCCAGCCTTTTACACAGCACCGGGTCAGCGTGGCAATAGGGAAGCACGGTGAAGCCCTCTCTGACCAGCGTTTCGGCTGCCTTCAGCGTTTCGATACCATCGGGCAGCAGATAGCGAACGTCGGGATGAATTTCCAGCTTAACCCAGTGGGTTCCCAGCGCTTCGCGTGCCAGACGTGCAGCAAACACGGCTTCTTCCGCCGTTTTGGCACCTGAAGTGTTAGGCAAAAGCTGTACGCCCAGCTGCTGGAGAGGCCGCAGGATACCGTCATCGCCACCGCGTAAGTCCACGCGCTTCATGGCCATGGTAACCAGCTGCGTGCCGGATTCTTTTAACGCCGCGAGCATGATGGACGGGCTGGAAAATTTGCCCGTGCCGGTAAACAGCCGGGAAGAAAAGGTTTTATCAGCAATCTGCAACATACTCAGCCTCCGGCGATAGCCTGGAAAATCACCAGTTCATCGCCTTCCTGTAAGGGGTAAGTGGGCCAGCGATCGCGCGACACAATCTGTTGGTTGACGGCCAGCGCCGTACCGGCCTGCTGACAGGAAAGCTGCGTCAGCAGGTCGGCCAGCGTCAGGGGCGGGACAAGCGTATGCGCTTCATCATTAATGATGACGTTCACGGTCGCCTCCGCAAATCGGACAGCCCGGACTACGTTCAAGATTAAGCGTGCGCCATGTTTGCTGCTTACCATCAAACAGTCGGAGCTTGCCATCAAGCGTCGACGGCTGACCCGCCAGCATTTTCAACGCTTCCAGCGCCTGAAGCGTTCCCATAATGCCTACCACTGGCCCAAGTACGCCCGCCGTGCGGCAATTGCGCTGCGGTTCGATCTCATCCGGCCACAGACAGCAATAACAACCATGGTGGAACGGCGGCGTAATCACCAGCAGCTGACCGCCCAGACCCACGGCGCTGGCGCTGATCAACGGCGTATTACTTGCTACGCAGGCAGCGTTAACGGCATGACGCGTTTGCATGTTATCGCTGCAATCCAGTACCAAATCGACCCACTGCACCGCTTCCCGTAAGGCGCTGGCATCCATACGTTGCTTAAGCGCAATAAACTCAACCTGCGGATTGAGCGCCTGTAAACGCTCTTTCGCCAGGTCGGCTTTTGGCTGTCCGATCTTGGTGCTGTCATACAGGGTCTGCCGGTGTAAGTTACTGATATGAAGCTTATCGTCATCGGCCAGCAGCAGTTTTCCCACGCCCGCTGCGGCAAGGTAAGCCGCGGCGGGTGAGCCTAACCCTCCCAGGCCAACAAGCAGCACGCTGGCTGCCCGGAGCTTTTCCTGACCCTCTACGCCAAACTCTTCCAGCAGCAGCTGGCGGCTGTAGCGCATAAATTCGCTGTCGTTAAGCATGGGCATCTCCTGTCCCGGCCAGCGCCAGCAGCTGTGCCGTGGCCGCGCGCCAGTCTGCGGCTTTGGTAATAGCGCTGACCACGGCGATGCTGCCGACGCCGGTTGCCAGCACGTCAGACGCTTTTTCCAGAGAAATTCCGCCAATGGCGACGGTAGAAACGCCCGCCAGGCGCGCAACGTGCCGCTTCAGCTCATGGAGTCCCTGAGGTGAAGAAGGCATCTCTTTGGTTTGGGTAGGAAAAACGTGGCCGAGCGCAATGTAGGAAGGGCGTTCGGCCAGCGCGCGATCCAGCTCTGCGTCGTCATGCGTGGAAAGGCCCAGACGCAGTCCGGCATGATAAATCGCATCCAGATCGGCAATATCCAGATCTTCCTGACCGAGATGCACGCCATAAGCCTGGTGTTTGATCGCCAGACGCCAGTAGTCATTGATGAACAGCCGGGCGTTATAACGTTTGCCCAGCGCGATAGCGGCGGCGATATCCTGCTCGACAGCTTTCTCCGGCAGATCCTTAATACGCAGCTGAAGGGTACGTACACCCGCTTCTAACAGGCGCTCAATCCATTCCACCGTATCCACTACCGGATAAAGGCCCAGTTTTTCCTTAGTCAGGGGAAAGGCACCGCGACTCATACGTTCTCCTCTGTGTTCAGGCTATCGGCGGAATGATAAAGCTCACCGCCGCGGCTGCGGAACGCCCGCGACATCTCCTTCATGCCAATTTCGATGGGCTGGGCTTCTTCCTGTTTGGCCGCGTATTCGCGCACCTCCTGAGAGATCTTCATCGAGCAGAATTTAGGGCCACACATTGAGCAGAAATGGGCAACCTTGCCGGATTCCTGCGGTAGCGTTTCGTCGTGATAGGCGCGAGCGGTATGGGGGTCGAGCGCCAGGTTAAACTGATCTTCCCAGCGGAATTCAAACCGCGCTTTCGACATGGCGTTATCGCGGATTTGCGCGCCAGGATGGCCTTTCGCCAGGTCAGCCGCATGCGCCGCAATTTTATAGGTGATTAACCCCTGCTTAACGTCTTCTTTGTCAGGCAAACCAAGATGCTCTTTTGGCGTGACGTAGCAGAGCATGGCGCAGCCAAACCAGCCGATCATCGCCGCGCCAATCCCGGAGGTAAAATGGTCATAACCCGGCGCGATATCCGTGGTTAGCGGGCCAAGCGTATAAAAAGGCGCTTCGTGACAGTGTTCCAGCTGTTCGGTCATGTTGCGACGGATCATCTGCATCGGCACATGGCCTGGCCCTTCAATCATCACCTGGACGTCATATTCCCAGGCGATTTTTGTCAGCTCGCCCAGCGTTCTTAGCTCGGCAAACTGGGCTTCGTCATTGGCATCCTGAATCGAGCCGGGGCGCAGGCCGTCGCCCAGCGACAGCGAGACGTCGTAAGCGGCACAGATTTCACAGATTTCGCGGAAGTGTTCGTACAGGAAGCTTTCACGATGATGGGAGAGGCACCATTTCGCCATAATCGAACCGCCGCGCGAGACGATGCCGGTCAGGCGTTTGGCGGTCATTGGCACGTAGCGCAGCAGAACGCCAGCATGGATAGTAAAGTAATCCACGCCTTGCTCAGCCTGCTCCAGCAGCGTGTCGCGGAAGACATCCCAGTTAAGATTTTCCGCTACGCCGTTTACCTTCTCCAGCGCCTGATAGATAGGAACCGTGCCGATCGGCACCGGACTATTACGCAAAATCCACTCGCGCGTTTCATGGATATTACGGCCGGTGGAGAGGTCCATTACCGTATCTGCACCCCAGCGTGCCGACCAGACCAGTTTTTCAACTTCTTCTTCGATGGAGGAGCTGACCGCAGAGTTGCCGATGTTGGCGTTAATCTTCACCAGAAAATTGCGGCCAATGATCATTGGCTCCGATTCAGGGTGATTAATATTGGCCGGAATAATGGCACGTCCGGCGGCCACTTCCTGACGGACAAACTCAGCGGTGATATTTTCCGGCAGATGGGCACCAAAAGCTTCTCCCGGGTGCTGCTGTAACAGCACTTCGCTGCGGATACGTTCGCGACCCATATTTTCACGCAGTGCGATAAATTCCATTTCCGGCGTAATGACGCCAAGGCGGGCATAGTGCAGCTGGGTAACGCAGCGTCCGGCCAGCGCGCGCCTCGGGCAAGGCAGGTTATCGAAACGCAGATGATCCAGCCCTTCGTCAGCCAGTCGCTGCTGGGTATAAACCGAGCTGAGTTTTTCTATCGGCTGCGTATCGCCGCGCTCGGTTATCCACGCTTCTCGCAGCCTGGCGAGTCCGGCGTGAACGTCAATGGTGGCTTCAGGATCGCCATAAGGGCCAGCCGTATCGTAAACCGGCACCGGCTCGTTCTCGGTGAACTGCGGATTATCTTTGCTGCCGGTCATCGTGGGGCTGAGCTGGATCTCGCGCATTGGCACACGTAAATCGGGCCGCGAGCCGGTCAGGTAAATGCGTTTTGAATTGGGAAAAGCGGCGCCCTGTAAAGAGTCGATAAACTGCTGGGCTTCGGCACGCTGTTCGCGGCGAGTGGGTTTGGTATGGGTAGACATAGCAAGTTCCTGATATAAGGGAAATTTGCTTGTCCGGAGTTCGGAGGAGTAAGCGCGGGCAGTCAAAGCCCCGACTTGAATCTTTACTCTTGTTCCCTACGCAGGTACTAACCTGGTCAGGTTCCGCGGATCCCGAATAAACGGTCTCAGCCCCAAAGGGCACTCCGACAAGAAGAATTCTGGCTGTTGCCAGGCAATCGCTAGGTGATTGCCCATTCAGCATAAAGGGGCTTTATGGAAAGCTCAAGGATTTTACAAGTTTATAACTTTTCAGGCAGGACGAGCCATCGCGGCATCGTTGGCGGCCGGGGTGGTTGCAAACTTCTCCAGCGCCAGCTGGATAAACTTATCTTCAAGCGTAAAACGGGCTTCCAGCGCTTCGCCGACCATGGAGAGCGCCTGTTGAAACTCCAGGTAGTTATCGTGGTCGATAGCATTTTCCAGATGAGCATCATAAATACTCATAATGTGCTCGGTATTTCCCTGCAAAGACGGATAGATTAGCGCGGCTTTCGCCAGCTGCTCAGTGCCTTCCATCTCCTGAATAAAACGTTCATACGCCGTAAAGTGGCCGGTTGACAAATAATCTACCAGGCTTTGACAAAAGTTATCCAGCGCATTTTCGTCGAGCGTGGTCAGCGATTCCTTGTTAGGCTTAATGCCAACCATTTGATAATAAGCAACTAATAACTGCTTGCGTGAGTGAAGACAAAAATCTACGAGTTCGCTACATCCGCCTACGCGTGAGGTCAGAACTTCCAGCTGGTCAAGCATGAGTGACTCCAAAAGTGTTATTTTTAACTGTCTATCCCGATCCGGTAGTACGTGAAGTGAGGATGAGCAATTTATGGAACTTGAGATTTCAAGCGTAGACGCTGGCTGGTGGGTTGTCAGCCATGAACAGAAACTTTGGTTGCCGAAAGGTCAATTACCGTACGGTACTGCACAAGATTTAGACCTGACGGGCCGAACCGCATCGCTTATCGGAGAATGGCAAGGCGAACCGGTACGGCTGGTGTGTGAAAATCGCCCCGAGGGAATGGCCTCGTTACGACAACTTCTTGATCAGGATGCCGTTCTGTTTCAGCTTGCGGGACGCGGCGTCCAGCTGGCGGAATTCTATCGTGCGCACAAGTGGTGCGGCTACTGCGGGCATACCATGCACCGTAGCAAAACGGAATGGGCCTGCCTGTGCAGCCACTGCCGCCAGCGCTATTATCCGCAAATTTCTCCTTGCATCATCGTGGCCATTCGTCGCGGTGATGAAATTTTGCTTGCTCAGCATACTCGCCATCGCAACGGCATTTATACGGTGCTGGCGGGCTTTGTTGAAGTGGGCGAAACGCTGGAGCAGACCGTTGCACGGGAAGTGATGGAAGAGAGCGGTATTAAAGTCAAAAATCTGCGCTACGTTACCTCGCAGCCCTGGCCTTTCCCGCAGTCGCTGATGATGGCTTTTATGGCCGACTTTGAGAGCGGCGAAATCGTTATCGATCCTAAAGAGCTGCTGGACGCTAACTGGTATCGCTTTGACGCCCTGCCGCAGCTGCCGCCAGCCGGAACCGTGGCCCGTCGGCTGATTGAAGACACGGTTGCGCTCTGCCGCGCCGAGGCGGAATAACTGATATACTGTGCGTCTGAATGAAAAAGAGTCCTGAAGATGAGTGAACTGAAGAACGATCGTTATTTGCGTGCTCTGCTGCGTCAGCCGGTAGACGTTACGCCCGTATGGATGATGCGCCAGGCCGGACGCTATTTGCCAGAGTATAAAGCCACGCGCGCGCAGGCTGGCGACTTTATGTCGCTGTGTAAAAATGCCGAGCTGGCCTGTGAAGTTACGCTGCAACCGCTGCGGCGCTATGCGCTGGATGCGGCGATCCTCTTCTCCGATATTTTGACCATCCCTGATGCGATGGGGCTGGGACTCTATTTTGAAGCTGGCGAAGGCCCGCGCTTCTCCTCGCCGGTTACCTGCCGCGCCGACGTAGAAAAGCTGCCCGTGTTCGATCCCGAACAGGAGCTGGGCTACGTGATGAACGCGGTGCGCACTATCCGCAAGAATCTGCAGGGCCAGGTGCCGCTGATTGGCTTCTCCGGTAGTCCGTGGACGCTGGCAACCTATATGGTGGAAGGCGGCAGCAGCAAAGCCTTTACCAAACTGAAAAAGATGATGTACGCCGAGCCGGCAACGCTGCATCTGATGCTGGACAAGCTGGCGGACAGCGTCACGCTCTACCTGAACGCGCAGATCCGCGCTGGCGCGCAGTCGGTGATGATTTTCGATACCTGGGGTGGCGTGCTGACCGGGCGCGATTACCTGGAATTCTCGCTGCACTACATGCACAAAATCGTTGACGGCCTGCTGCGTGAAAACGACGGTCGCCGCGTTCCCGTGACGCTGTTTACCAAGGGCGGCGGGCAGTGGCTGGAAGCGATGGCGGAAACCGGCTGTGACGCGCTGGGTCTGGACTGGACCACCGATATCGGCGAAGCGCGCCGTCGCGTTGGTCATAAAGTGGCGCTGCAGGGCAATATGGATCCTTCTATGCTTTATGCTTCTCCTGCCCGTATTGAGCAAGAAGTTGCGGGCATACTTCAGGGCTTCGGCAACGGCACGGGCCACGTGTTCAACCTGGGCCACGGCATTCATCAGGATGTGCCGCCAGAACACGCGGGTGCTTTTGTGGAGGCCGTTCACAAACTGTCACCACAGTATCACCAGGATTAGTTATGGATATACAGGCATTAAAGCAGGAACAGACAACGCGTGCGGCAGAAGTGGTACGCGCTGATGATTTTGACGTAATGCCGCCGCGCTACATTGCAGGGGCGGACGTAGGATTTGAACAGGGCGGCGAGGTAACACGCGCCGCGCTGGTGGTTCTGGAATATCCGTCGCTAAAGATGATTGAACATCGCGTTGCGCGAATAGCCACAACCATGCCCTATATACCCGGCTTCCTGTCGTTTCGTGAATATCCCGCCTTGCTGGCCGCGTGGGAGCTGCTGGAACAAAAGCCCGATCTGCTGTTCGTTGACGGCCAGGGCATTGCGCATCCACGCCGCCTGGGTGTTGCCAGCCATTTTGGTATGCTGGTGGACGTGCCAACCATCGGCGTGGCCAAGCGGCGCCTGTGCGGCAAGTTTGAGCCTCTGGACGAGGAGCCGGGTTCCCGGCAACCTTTGATCGATAAAGGTGAGCAGATTGGCTGGGTACTGCGCAGTAAGAAGCGTTGTAACCCACTCTTTATCTCGCCGGGCCATCGCGTCAGCGTCGATACGGCGTTGCAGTGGGTCGAAACCTGTCTGCAAGGCTATCGTCTACCCGAACCGACGCGCTGGGCCGACGCAGTGGCATCAAACCGGCCCGCTTTTGCGCGGCTTGGCATCCCGCTATAACGGTGTGAGGCGTCCGCTTTTCGGTTACACTGCAGGCCGCGCAATTTTGTTTATGAGATCCCAACATGTTACGTAATCCGATTCACCTGCGGCTCGAAAAGCTGGAAAGCTGGCAGCACGTTACTTTTATGGCCTGCCTGTGTGAGCGCATGTATCCCAATTACTGGGCGTTTTGCCAGCAGACCGGCTTTGGCGACGGCCAGCTTTATCGCCGTATTCTCGATCTGATATGGGAAACGCTGGTCGTGAAGGATGCCAAAGTTAATTTCGACTCGCAGCTGGAAAAGCTGGAAGAGGCGATTCCGGTCGCTGAGGATTACGACCTTTACGGCGTTTATCCTGCTATCGATGCCTGTGTGGCATTAAGCGAACTGCTGCACTCTCGCCTGAGTGGCGAAACGCTGGCGCACGCAATTGCCGTTAGCGAGGCATCTATCACCAGCGTTGCGATGCTGGAAATGACCCAGGCCGAACGCGAAATGACCGATGAAGAGCTAAAAGCGAATCCCGCCGTCGAAGAGGAATGGGACATCCAGTGGGAAATTTTTCGCCTGCTCAGCGCCTGTGAGGAAAGGGATCTCGAACTGATAAAAGGACTGCGTTCTGACCTGCGGGAATCGGGGATCAGCAATATCGGTATAAATTTTCAGCAGTAAGACGATAAAACGTGACTTCAGGCCTGATTTGTAGCGCCTTAAGGCTTCACATTCGCCCCCAGTCTGGTCTACATTTGGGGGGCTGAAAAATGTGGCTATCGGTGCGTGTATGCAGGAGAGTGCCAGAAACTGGTTTTTCCCTCGCACTCGATGCTTAGCAAGCGATAAATACACTGTAAGGATAACTTATGAACAAGACTCAACTGATTGATGTAATTGCGGACAAAGCGGACCTGTCTAAGACCCAGGCTAAAGCTGCTCTGGAATCCACCCTGGCTGCGATTACTGAGTCTCTGAAAGAAGGTGATGCTGTACAACTGGTTGGTTTTGGTACTTTTAAAGTTAACCACCGTGCTGAGCGTACTGGCCGCAACCCGCAGACTGGCAACGAAATCAAAATTGCAGCTGCTAACGTACCGGCATTCGTTTCTGGTAAAGCTCTGAAAGACGCTGTTAAATAATCGACAGTGAAAAGTTTTAAACAGGGGGGCGTTAAGCCCCTTTTGTTAAACCTTGCAAGCTGTGACGACGTTCTTCTCGCTTTGAGGGGCTCGTGAACCTTTCCTCCCGTACCTTACTGTTTTTGCCGCTCCTGCTGTTAGCAGGCTGTAGCTCTCAGCACACGCCTGATTTTACCGCCAGCGGTTATCTGGCCGATCGCGGCGCGGTCCGTATCTGGCGCAAAGCACCTTCTCATACTACCCATCTGCAAACCGTCTATACCCCGTTTACCGGGCAGGGCGAAGAAACAACCGACTATTACTGGCAACAGGATAAGCTGATTTCGATTGCGCGACATATTGCCGGGGAACAGCAGGAAAGCGTCACTCTCCGCTTCGATCGCGATGGTAGCCTGAACTTTATGCAGCGCCAGCTGGCGGGTCGACGAGAATCGCTCTCCGCCGATGCGATAGCGCTCTATCAGTTTGATGCAGGCCGTATGCGGGCCATCAGCGACGATCTGCTGAAAGGCCGGGTTACGCTTCTCCAGGGGCACTGGACGCCTTCAGGCACGGTTATGCTTTGCCATGGCGGGAAAACCACGCCAGACTTCGAAAGTAACGACGCTCGCTATATTACTCAGCATCAGCAGGAGTCAGGTCAGCCGCTCAGCATCGCATGGCTGAAAGCGCCGGGTGGCACACAGCTGCTGCTGGCAACGCCCAAAGACATTTGCCCTGAGGAGCCGCAGGCCGACAGTTTCTAGCCGCGTGTTAACGTTCTGCCAGGGAGTTAGCGGAAAGGGGGGAGGTCAGGGGACGAAAAGCTTCATCCCCTGCTGGTCTGTCTTATTTACGGCCGATGGCGCGATAGCCGATATCTTTACGGCAGAAGCTACCGTTCCACGAAACAGGCTTAGCCAGTTCGTAGGCATGGCGCTGTGCTGCCGCAACGTCTTCACCCAGCGCCGTTACGCACAGGACGCGGCCGCCGTTAGTCACCACTAAATCATCCTGCATTCTGGTGCCGGCATGGAAGATTTTGCCGTCTGGCGTCTCTTCCAGCGGTAAACCGTGGATCTGGTCACCGGTGCTGTAGTCGCCAGGATAGCCGCCAGCCGCCAGAACCACGCCCAGCGCAGGACGAGGATCCCAGACCGAATCTTTCGTGTTCAGCTTGCCGTCAACGGCCGCCAGGCAAAGCTCGATCAGATCCGACTGCAAACGCAGCATGATCGGCTGCGTTTCCGGGTCGCCAAAGCGGCAGTTAAATTCAATCACCTTCGGCTGGCCGCTTTTATCAATCATCAGGCCGGCATACAGAAAACCGGTATAAACGTTACCTTCGGCCGCCATGCCGCGAACGGTTGGCCAGATAACTTCGTCCATTACGCGCTGGTGGATCTCATCGGTGACCACCGGAGCAGGAGAGTACGCGCCCATGCCGCCGGTGTTCGGGCCGGTGTCGCCATCGCCTACGCGTTTATGATCCTGGCTGGTTGCCATCGGCAGAACGTTTTCACCATCAACCATCACGATAAAGCTGGCTTCTTCACCGTCCAGAAACTCTTCCACCACGATGCGGTGTCCGGCGTCGCCAAACGCGTTGCCGGCCAGCATATCTTTAATCGCTTCTTCTGCTTCCTGTAGCGTCATCGCCACAATCACGCCTTTACCCGCCGCCAGGCCATCGGCCTTAATAACGATCGGTGCGCCTTTACTGCGCGTGTAGGCCAGCGCGGCGTCTACATCGGTAAAGTTCTGGTATTCCGCGGTTGGGATCTTATGACGGGCCAGGAAATCTTTGGTGAAAGCTTTAGATCCTTCCAGCTGCGCGGCAGCCTGGGTTGGGCCAAAAATTTTCAGTCCGGCAGCCTGGAAAGCATCCACGACGCCAATCACCAGTGGGGCTTCCGGGCCAACGATGGTCAGGTCAATATTTTCACGCTGTGCAAAGTCCAGCAGAGCCGGGATATCGGTGGCGCTGATAGCCACGTTCTGCAAAGCAGGCTCAAGTGCGGTACCGGCATTGCCGGGCGCGACAAAAACGGTTTCCGCCAGCGGCGACTGAGAAGCTTTCCATGCCAGCGCATGCTCGCGGCCGCCATTGCCGATTACTAAAATTTTCATAGTCTGGTTCCTTAATTAATGGCGGAAGTGGCGCATGTTAGTAAAGATCATCGCGATGTCGTGTTCGTCAGCGGCAGCGATAACTTCTTCATCACGAATGGAACCGCCAGGCTGGATAACGCAGCGCACGCCAGCAGCGGCGGCGGCGTCAATGCCATCACGGAACGGGAAAAAGGCATCCGAGGCCAGCGCGCAGCCTTCCACCACCAGACCTTCGTCTTTTGCTTTGATGCCGGCAATTTTAGCGGAGTAAACGCGGCTCATCTGGCCCGCGCCAATACCTACGGTCATGTTATCGCGTGCATAAACGATGGCGTTTGACTTCACAAACTTGGCGACTTTCCAGCAGAACAGCGCATCACGCAATTCCTGCTCGGTTGGCTGACGCTTGCTGACCACGCGCAGCTGGCTTTCTTCAACCATGCCCAGGTCGCGATCCTGTACCAGCAGGCCGCCGTTAACGCGTTTGAAATCTAAACCAGCCTGACGCTGCTGCCACTGACCGCAAATCAGGACGCGAACGTTCTGCTTGGCCGAGGTAACCTTTAATGCAGCTTCGCTTGCTGAAGGCGCAATAATCACCTCAACAAACTGGCGGCTAACGATGGCTTGCGCGGTGGCTTCATCCAGCTCGCGGTTGAAAGCGATGATGCCGCCAAAAGCAGAAGTTGGGTCAGTTTTGTAAGCCAGCTCGTAAGCGCCCAGAATGGAATCGCTGACCGCAACGCCGCAAGGGTTAGCATGCTTGACGATCACGCAGGCCGGTTCGCTGAATTCCTTCACGCACTCCAGCGCGGCGTCGGTATCCGCGATGTTGTTATAGGAAAGCGCTTTACCCTGAACCTGCTGCGCGGTGGCAACGGAAGCTTCGGTGACGTTCTCTTCTATATAGAAGGCAGCATCCTGATGGCTGTTCTCGCCGTAGCGCATATCCTGCTTCTTAATAAAGTTCAGGTTAAGCGTACGCGGGAAACGTCCGGCAGGCTCGGTGGTTTCACCATGATAAGCAGGAACCATACTACCGAAGTAATTGGCGATCATGCTGTCGTAGGCTGCGGTATGCTCAAAAGCTTTAATAGCCAGATCGAAACGGGTGGCCAGCTGCAGCGAGTTATCGTTGGCATCCATCTCCGCAATAATAGCCGCGTAGTCGCTGCTCTTTACTACGATAGCCACGTCTTTATGATTCTTGGCCGCCGAGCGCACCATCGTTGGGCCGCCGATATCAATATTTTCTACCGCATCTTCCAGCGAGCAGCCTTCGCGGGCGACCGTTTGGGCAAAGGGATAAAGGTTTACGACAACCATGTCGATAGGCGCGATACTGTGCTGCTGCATAATGTCGTCATCCTGGCCACGGCGTCCCAGAATGCCGCCGTGTACTTTTGGATGCAGTGTTTTGACGCGTCCATCCATCATTTCCGGAAAACCGGTGTAGTCAGACACTTCAGTAACGGGCAGGCCCGCTTCTGCCAGCAGGCGGGCGGTGCCGCCAGTGGAAAGCAGCTCAACACCGCGCGCTGACAGCGCCTGAGCAAATTCGAGGATACCGGCTTTGTCGGACACGCTGAGCAGAGCGCGGCGTACAGGACGAGGTTGTTGCATGAGGTTTTATCCCTTGGCTTTGGTTCGCATAGATAAGAGCGTTACATCAATCTTAGCTTTTCGCTTCTATATAGAGAAAGAAGCACGCGAAGATTCAGGTAACGCCCCCAAATGGGGGCCGGGATTTTTCGGGGGCATTGTAGCGAAAACGTTTGCGTGATGCTCGTCTAAATTTAAGTGCGCCGACGAATGTGGATAAGTTTGTGGGTAAATGCGTATAAATACCCCTTTTGCTGTGGAATGCAGCGAACGCGCTATTTTTCTAAAATTAGGGGTTGTCAGCCGTCGAGAACTCCCTATAATGCGCCTCCATCGACACGGAACAACGGCTTACCGGCCGCCGGGTTGAGAGGGTCAGGAAGCTGAACCGCCGGAGAAAAACTTCTGAAAAAGAAGTTGACTCTGAAGGAGGAAAGCGTAAGATACGCCACCTCGCAGTAAGTCGCCACGGCGCTTACCGCAACGCTCTTTAACAATTTATCAGACAATCTGTGTGGGCACTCGCAGGATTGATATCAGCGTCTCCGGACGCAAAAAAATATCAAGTCTTAAGAGTGAACACATAATGAAAATTCATTATGACGTTTTACACTTGAGCATCGCTGCACTTGTTGCAGCAAATCAAACTTAAATTGAAGAGTTTGATCATGGCTCAGATTGAACGCTGGCGGCAGGCCTAACACATGCAAGTCGAACGGTAGCACAGAAGAGCTTGCTCTTCGGGTGACGAGTGGCGGACGGGTGAGTAATGTCTGGGGATCTGCCCGATAGAGGGGGATAACCACTGGAAACGGTGGCTAATACCGCATAACGTCGCAAGACCAAAGAGGGGGACCTTCGGGCCTCTCACTATCGGATGAACCCAGATGGGATTAGCTAGTAGGTGGGGTAACGGCTCACCTAGGCGACGATCCCTAGCTGGTCTGAGAGGATGACCAGCCACACTGGAACTGAGACACGGTCCAGACTCCTACGGGAGGCAGCAGTGGGGAATATTGCACAATGGGCGCAAGCCTGATGCAGCCATGCCGCGTGTATGAAGAAGGCCTTCGGGTTGTAAAGTACTTTCAGCGGGGAGGAAGGGATGGAGCTTAATACGCTTTGTCATTGACGTTACCCGCAGAAGAAGCACCGGCTAACTCCGTGCCAGCAGCCGCGGTAATACGGAGGGTGCAAGCGTTAATCGGAATTACTGGGCGTAAAGCGCACGCAGGCGGTCTGTCAAGTCGGATGTGAAATCCCCGGGCTCAACCCGGGAACTGCATTCGAAACTGGCAGGCTAGAGTCTCGTAGAGGGGGGTAGAATTCCAGGTGTAGCGGTGAAATGCGTAGAGATCTGGAGGAATACCGGTGGCGAAGGCGGCCCCCTGGACGAAGACTGACGCTCAGGTGCGAAAGCGTGGGGAGCAAACAGGATTAGATACCCTGGTAGTCCACGCCGTAAACGATGTCGACTTGGAGGTTGTGCCCTTGAGGCGTGGCTTCCGGAGCTAACGCGTTAAGTCGACCGCCTGGGGAGTACGGCCGCAAGGTTAAAACTCAAATGAATTGACGGGGGCCCGCACAAGCGGTGGAGCATGTGGTTTAATTCGATGCAACGCGAAGAACCTTACCTGGCCTTGACATCCACGGAATTCGGCAGAGATGCCTTAGTGCCTTCGGGAACCGTGAGACAGGTGCTGCATGGCTGTCGTCAGCTCGTGTTGTGAAATGTTGGGTTAAGTCCCGCAACGAGCGCAACCCTTATCCTTTGTTGCCAGCGATTCGGTCGGGAACTCAAAGGAGACTGCCGGTGATAAACCGGAGGAAGGTGGGGATGACGTCAAGTCATCATGGCCCTTACGGCCAGGGCTACACACGTGCTACAATGGCGCATACAAAGAGAAGCGACCTCGCGAGAGCAAGCGGACCTCATAAAGTGCGTCGTAGTCCGGATCGGAGTCTGCAACTCGACTCCGTGAAGTCGGAATCGCTAGTAATCGTGGATCAGAATGCCACGGTGAATACGTTCCCGGGCCTTGTACACACCGCCCGTCACACCATGGGAGTGGGTTGCAAAAGAAGTAGGTAGCTTAACCTTCGGGAGGGCGCTTACCACTTTGTGATTCATGACTGGGGTGAAGTCGTAACAAGGTAACCGTAGGGGAACCTGCGGTTGGATCACCTCCTTACCTGAAGATACTTTCCCGCGTAGTGCTCACACAGATTGTCTGATAGAAAAGTAATGAGCAAGGCGTTAACGCGTTGGGGGTAAAGTGACAAGTGAAGTTGTCGCGCGATTTTCTTAAGAAAATCTTGCCTTTACGTGAAATTAGCGAATCGGTGATTCGCAAAGCAAATTTCACGTCCCCTTCGTCTAGCGGTTAGGACTCCGCCCTTTCACGGCGGCAACAGGGGTTCGAATCCCCTAGGGGACGCCACTTGCTTGGTGACAGGTGAAAGGTGTCTCCACGAAGTATCTCAAAACTGGCTTACGAGCCACGTTTGAGATATTTGCTCTTTAACAATCCGGAACAAGCTGAAAATTGAAACGACGCGTCGCGTTCATTCTCCGTAATAAGAATGAACGGAGCGATGCGGTCGAGTCTCTCAATGCCTGCAACAGCAACGTGTCTTTCGGGACGCTTGTGGGTTGTGAGGTTAAGTGACTAAGCGTACACGGTGGATGCCCTGGCAGTCAGAGGCGATGAAGGGCGTGCTAATCTGCGATAAGCATCGGTAAGGTGATATGAACCGTTACAACCGACGATACCCGAATGGGGAAACCCGGTGCACTTGTGCATCATTGCAGCATGAATACATAGTGCTGCAAGGCGAACCTGGGGAACTGAAACATCTAAGTACCCAGAGGAAAAGAAATCAACCGAGATTCCCCCAGTAGCGGCGAGCGAACGGGGAACAGCCCGGAACCATCATCAGTTTGTGTGTCAGTGGAAGCGTCTGGAAAGTCGCAGGGTACAGGGTGATACTCCCGTACACGAAGATACACTTATTGTGAGTTCGAAGAGTAGGGCGGGACACGTGATATCCTGTCTGAAGATGGGGGGACCATCCTCCAAGGCTAAATACTCCTGACTGACCGATAGTGAACCAGTACCGTGAGGGAAAGGCGAAAAGAACCCCGGCGAGGGGAGTGAAACAGAACCTGAAACCGTGTACGTACAAGCAGTGGGAGCACCCTTGTGGTGTGACTGCGTACCTTTTGTATAATGGGTCAGCGACTTATATTCTGTAGCAAGGTTAACCGTATAGGGGAGCCGCAGGGAAACCGAGTCTTAACTGGGCGTTAAGTTGCAGGGTATAGACCCGAAACCCGGTGATCTAGCCATGGGCAGGTTGAAGGTTGGGTAACACTAACTGGAGGACCGAACCGACTAATGTTGAAAAATTAGCGGATGACCTGTGGCTGGGGGTGAAAGGCCAATCAAACCGGGAGATAGCTGGTTCTCCCCGAAAGCTATTTAGGTAGCGCCTCGTGAATTCATCTCCGGGGGTAGAGCACTGTTTCGGCTAGGGGGCCATCCCGGCTTACCAACCCGATGCAAACTGCGAATACCGGAGAATGTTATCACGGGAGACACACGGCGGGTGCTAACGTCCGTCGTGAAGAGGGAAACAACCCAGACCGCCAGCTAAGGTCCCAAAGTCATGGTTAAGTGGGAAACGATGTGGGAAGGCACAGACAGCCAGGATGTTGGCTTAGAAGCAGCCATCATTTAAAGAAAGCGTAATAGCTCACTGGTCGAGTCGGCCTGCGCGGAAGATGTAACGGGGCTAAACCATGCACCGAAGCTGCGGCAGCGACACTATGTGTTGTTGGGTAGGGGAGCGTTCTGTAAGCCGTCGAAGGTGGCCTGTGAGGGCTGCTGGAGGTATCAGAAGTGCGAATGCTGACATAAGTAACGATAAAGCGGGTGAAAAGCCCGCTCGCCGGAAGACCAAGGGTTCCTGTCCAACGTTAATCGGGGCAGGGTGAGTCGACCCCTAAGGCGAGGCCGAAAGGCGTAGTCGATGGGAAACAGGTTAATATTCCTGTACTCGGTGTTACTGCGAAGGGGGGACGGAGAAGGCTATGTTGGCCGGGCGACGGTTGTCCCGGTTTAAGCGTGTAGGCTGAGCATCCAGGCAAATCCGGATGCTTAAGGCTGAGGCGTGATGACGAGGCACTACGGTGCTGAAGTAACAGATGCCCTGCTTCCAGGAAAAGCCTCTAAGCTCCAGGTAACACAGAATCGTACC
Organism: Erwinia sp. BNK-24-b; assembly: GCF_047456155.1. Lineage (NCBI taxonomy): Bacteria > Pseudomonadati > Pseudomonadota > Gammaproteobacteria > Enterobacterales > Erwiniaceae > Erwinia > Erwinia sp. BNK-24-b. The sequence goes on along the minus strand of NZ_CP179901.1, from coordinate 4,368,541 downwards.
CCAAACCGACACAGGTGGTCAGGTAGAGAATACCAAGGCGCTTGAGAGAACTCGGGTGAAGGAACTAGGCAAAATGGTGCCGTAACTTCGGGAGAAGGCACGCTGGCGCGTAGGTGGAGGGACTTGCTCCCCGAGCCGAAGCCAGTCGAAGATACCAGCTGGCTGCAACTGTTTATTAAAAACACAGCACTGTGCAAACACGAAAGTGGACGTATACGGTGTGACGCCTGCCCGGTGCCGGAAGGTTAATTGATGGGGTTATCCGCAAGGAGAAGCTCTTGATCGAAGCCCCGGTAAACGGCGGCCGTAACTATAACGGTCCTAAGGTAGCGAAATTCCTTGTCGGGTAAGTTCCGACCTGCACGAATGGCGTAATGATGGCCAGGCTGTCTCCACCCGAGACTCAGTGAAATTGAACTCGCTGTGAAGATGCAGTGTACCCGCGGCAAGACGGAAAGACCCCGTGAACCTTTACTACAGCTTGACACTGAACATTGAGCCTTGATGTGTAGGATAGGTGGGAGGCTTTGAAGCGTGGACGCCAGTCTGCGTGGAGCCATCCTTGAAATACCACCCTTTAACGTTTGATGTTCTAACCTGGCGCCATAATCTGGCGTGGGGACAGTGTCTGGTGGGTAGTTTGACTGGGGCGGTCTCCTCCCAAAGAGTAACGGAGGAGCACGAAGGTCAGCTAATCACGGTCGGACATCGTGAGGTTAGTGCAATGGCATAAGCTGGCTTGACTGCGAGAGTGACGGCTCGAGCAGGTGCGAAAGCAGGTCATAGTGATCCGGTGGTTCTGTATGGAAGGGCCATCGCTCAACGGATAAAAGGTACTCCGGGGATAACAGGCTGATACCGCCCAAGAGTTCATATCGACGGCGGTGTTTGGCACCTCGATGTCGGCTCATCACATCCTGGGGCTGAAGTAGGTCCCAAGGGTACGGCTGTTCGCCGTTTAAAGTGGTACGCGAGCTGGGTTTAGAACGTCGTGAGACAGTTCGGTCCCTATCTGCCGTGGGCGCTGGAGAATTGAGAGGGGTTGCTCCTAGTACGAGAGGACCGGAGTGAACGCACCGCTGGTGTTCGGGTTGTCACGCCAGTGGCATTGCCCGGTAGCTAAGTGCGGAAAAGATAAGCGCTGAAAGCATCTAAGCGCGAAACTTGCCTCGAGATGAGTTCTCCCTGTGGCTTTACGCCACCTGAAGGGACGTTGAAGACGACGACGTTGATAGGCCGGATGTGTAAGCGCAGCGATGCGTTGAGCTAACCGGTACTAATGACCCGTGAGGCTTAACCTTACAACGCCAGAAGCGTTCTGGCGCGTGTTGAGAGACACAGAATTTTCAGCTTTGTTCCCGGATAACTTTGCGCGGCCTGTGGCGGCGTGAAGAACAGAATTTGCCTGGCGGCTTTAGCGCGGTGGTCCCACCTGACCCCATGCCGAACTCAGAAGTGAAACGCCGTAGCGCCGATGGTAGTGTGGGGTCTCCCCATGCGAGAGTAGGGAACTGCCAGGCATCAAACTGCGATAACCCTGACCTCACGGTCAGGGTTTTTTGCATTTGCGCGCCGGAAAACCCGCGTCTGATGGCAGTACTCTGCATTTGCGCGTCAGGAAACTCCCTTTATTTACATTTCTGCATTGATAAAATCCTGCCTGATGTCGGAAACCGGAATACTTTCCAGTAACTCGCCACTTTGCTGTAGCAAACTTATAGCTCTGTTGCGCTGACGTACAAACTGGGTCGTCATGGTAAGGAACGTGAGCGGAGCTGTATTGTGTTGCCGTTGCCCGCGTAGAATCTGTAGGCCAGCAAAAGCGCCGCCGCGATAACTTCGGTCATAATGAAAATCATCGGTTGAGCTATAGCGAACGCGATGCCATAAAGAGACGGCTCGACAGATAATTTGACCTGTTTCTGGATTTTTATACCTGTCACCGATATCTGCAATTTTCTGCTGTAATCGCCGAATTTCGTCTCCGATCGGCGCAAGATCAAACTGCACATCCAGTGAAATTTGCAACTGCTCCAGCTCCTGCAACAGCAAGACCAAATAGCCTGAAGGATCTACAGGTAGCGCTTCGTCACCGAGTAGCTGCGCCAGCCAGCCGATATGGATCTGGCAATCGCGCCAGAGAATCGCATCATCAACTTTGTCGCGCGTATCATATTCAGTATGCCACCACCATCCACCGCCGCTACCAGGCGACTGGCTGCCAGCGATTTCCGGCTCTTCACGAAAAGCAAAATGCAATGGAATACCACATCCCCAAAAAGAGTGATCGCTTCCCTTTCCCGGAGGGGTAATTCGTCGGGCAGGCTTGCCCGTTATCTGACCGACAATTCGCTGTAAAAAGTCAGGATTTTCTGCGCCACTGGCATTCACAATAACTTCCGTTGCATCCTTACAGCCGGGAGAATCCACATTGATATGAGCCACGCACTGCTGCTGTAACTCATGACGATAGCGATCGGCATACCAGGTAGATCCTCCGTAGCGGGCATTGGAGTGGCCCGGCCACCATGCAATGCGTAGTCCGCGCTTTAAAAGAGGTTGGTGCTGATGAAAATACGCCGCTACGGCGACACAGAGTGCGTTACCCGTTGCATTATCGGTTACGCCTTCATGCCAGGAATCGTAATGGCTGGAAAGTAAAACAAACTCATCAAGTTCGCCACGGATAGTAACAACAGGCAGGCTACAGCAGGCAACATGCTCATCCAGCCTGGTGGAAAGACAGGCTAACACCTCTTGCTGCATATTTATTATTTCCAGTAATTCTCTGCCTTGTTGATGGTTAACAGAAATAACGGGAAGAGTGGGGTATAGCGCCATATCGTCGGGTACCGGCGTTCCCCAAACCGGCCCCACCGTTTCTTCGTGCAGGACTGATTCGGGCGATCCCCAGATATGCACCAGACCTACAGCCCCCGCCTGGCACAGACGCTGAACGTAATCTTCAAAAGCCTGGTCGGCGATAACGATTTTTCCACGTACCGATGTTTCCCAGGCTGTCCGCTCCAGGTCGCTAATTGGGTGAAGAGATTGTCGATCGTAAACCAGCGCTCCCGTTACCCCGGCCGGACAGTTTGCCGAAAACGAGCGAGTTTTTGCTTCTCCCTGCCAGTGTGGAAAGTCAGGCAAAATCAGCGAGCCTGCAAGCGGATCGCTGAGATAAAGCTCACAGGTTTCACGTATCGGAGAGAGGCCTGTAGCGCTAAGCTGCTGCATAAGGAAATCGACTGCACGTTCGGCACCTTCGCTGCCGGAAAGGCGGTTAAGGTGTTGAAACTGGTCCAGGACCCGGTTCATCAGAGGAACAAGTTCTGCCTGGATTGGTTCACTTAGCTGCATACAGCCCCCATCTTGTTCGTCGTACCGCCTTCCCGTGGCATAAGATTTATTTCACCGCTTCCTGCGCGCCCGTTCTGGTCACCTTCATTTCAATATCGCCAAAGTAGTGCTGCTTAATCTTCTGCCAGCTACCATCGGCCATAATCTTCGCCAGCCCTTCATTCAGCAACGCCCGCGTTTTCTCATCCCCTTTACGCACGCCGTAGGCTGAACCGATGCTGAATAGCACTTCATCACGCACTTCCGGACCGGTCAGCGCAAACTCTTTACCTTCTGGCTTTTGCAAAAAGCCAAAGGTAACGGCCACCGACGGGCTAAGCGCACCATCAAGACGACCCGCTGCCAGGTCCTGGTAAATAACGTCCTGATCGGGATAGGTTTTTACGCTAACGCCTTTAGGTGCCCAATATTTATTGGCGTACATCTCCTGGATAGAACCTTGCTGCACAGCGATATTTTTGCCCTGCAGAGATTCTGCTGTTGGCTGCAAAGCTGAACCTTTACGAGCTACCAGCTGCGAGGGAACGTGATAGATAAAGTTACTGAAATCTATCGATTCTTTACGCCGCGTCGTGGCGCCCAGCGGTGAGATGAAATCGACCTTTTTGGCCATTAAAGACGGGATTTCGGCATCAAAGCTGCTAACAACATAAACACATTTCACCGCTACGGCTTTGCAAACGGCATTAGTGATATCCACTTCAAAGCCCGTGGGCGTGCCGTTAACATCGCGGTACTGGAAAGGCGGATAGCTCAAATCCGCCCCCACTCGCAGGGTTTCGCCTGCTGCCAGTGCCGAAGAACAACACAGAGCCAGCGTCGCCAGCGTCAAAATAGAAGTTTTCATTATTTTTCTCCTGCCCGTACCGTTTGTGATTGCCACTCGATAAACTCATTTCTGACGACTATTAGCTGAGCCTCATCGTGGCATAAATCGTAAGCCGTCATGGCCAGCGCCTTTGCGGCGGTCAGCATAGCGTCCAGCCCTGCTGGCGAACCTGCCGCAGCAGCGAACTCTGGCGTATGCGGCGTAACGTCGCCGATGCGCAAATAGGGATGAATAGCCGCCGTCACCTGACTGACATTGCCAATATCGGATGAGCCGACGCCGCCGCTTTGCGGTGTAGCGTGGTTTTCCTCACCCAGCATCGCCAGATTGCGGGTAAAGCTGGCCGCCAGAGCCAGGTTATTGTTGCGCTCGGCGTAGATCAGGCCTTCTTCGATTTCCACTCGGGCACCGGTCATCTCCGCTGCACTTTTTACCGCAGCGTAAACCTTGCGGCGTACCTCGCTCAGGCCGCCCACGGTAGCCGCGCGCAGGATAAATTTAGCTTCTGCATAGGCGGGAACGATGTTAGCGGCGCTGCCGCCGTTGGTGATTACGCCATGCACGCGCACATCATCGGTAAAAAACTGACGCAGGGCGTTGATGCCGTTAAAGGTATGGATAACTGCATCCAGCGCGCTGATCCCCAGCTGAGGTGCGGATGCAGCATGAGAAGCTTTACCGTAAAATTTAAACGTTGAATCGTGGCAGGCCAGAGCGCCGCGCACGACCATATTTTTCTCTCGTGGGTGAAACATCATTACGGCGTCCGTATCCTTAAAAACGCCTTTTTCTACCATGATGATTTTACCGCCGCCGTCTTCCTCTGCTGGCGTCCCGATGACCTCAATACAGCCATTAAAGTCCAGCTCTGCCGCTTTTAAAGCCAGCGCAGCCGCTACCGAGGCGCTGCCAATCAGATTGTGACCACAGGCGTGGCCCAGATCTGGCAGTGCATCATACTCGGCTAAAAAGGCGATGGTCGGGCCGCCCTGGCCCGTTCGCCAGCTGGCGCGAAAAGCCGTTTCCAGTCCTGCCGTACCTGTTTCAATGGTAAAGCCTGCTTCACGCAGTGGCGCGATCAGTGCCGCAGCCGAACGGTGTTCCTCAAAGCTGAGTTCCGGGTGTTGATGCAGATCCAGCGCCAGCGCTCGTATTGCTGGCGCAATAGCGTCGACGGCATAAATAATTTTATCTTTCTGCGCGTTTTTGGTGCATACAGGCATAATTTTTCCCTGATTCGGTGCAGTTAATTTCTGTGAAATTAATACGTTAACCAGATATAGGCTTTTTCCTGCTCAATTCCCAATTGAGCTTTTTTATGGCTTGCACCGCCTGAGCAAAAAATATTTTATGGTAGTACGATTCCTGACGATGCAGAGGGCGCGATGAACGAAAAAGACTGGTTAATCATCCGGACCGTATGGCAGTACAAAAACATTACTCGCGCGGCGGAGCAGCTTTTTACTTCACAGCCCGCTCTGAGCTACAGGCTAAAGCAGATTGAGCGCAAACTGTCTGTGCAGCTATTTGAAGAAAACGGGCGTGGCCTGACATTTTCCGCTCAGGGTCGCTACCTGGCGCAGCATGCTGAAACCGTGCTTGCTGAGCTACAGCTGCTCAAAACGACGCTGCAAAACCTGAACGGCCCGCAGCAGGGAGAATTACGTATTGGCGTCTCCAGTAACTTTGCCGCCTATTGCCTGCCCGATTTACTGCATCAGTTTAGCCAGCAGCATCCCGGGATCAGCGTCAGGCTGGTCAGCGGCCTTAGCGAGGAAATGTATATCAGGCTACAGCGTAGCGATGTGCATCTGGCGCTGGTTAAGGATGACTACGGCTGGAAAGAGGGGAAACGGCTGGTGAATGAAGATAACTATTACCTGATCAGCCGCCAGCCACTGGATTTAGCGCAGTTGCCGCATCTGCCGCAAATAAAAATTAATCACGGTGGCCATATTACGCGTCTGATTGAAAGGTGGTGGAACGCCAGCTATTCCACCGCGCCGCATATAACCATGAACGTAGACAAGCTGGAAGTCTGCCTGGCGATGGTGGAGCGGGGAATGGGCTACGCAATTGTCTCCAGCTACCAGCCGCTGGCGGAGTCGTTGTTTCGCGTGCCGCTTTTCGTGGGCGATGAACCGGTAAAGAGCCGGACGTGGCTGCTGTACCGCCATGCCAGCGCGGACGCAGCCGTGACGCTGCCTTTTGTCGAGCTATTTAGCGAGTACAGATGAAACATTTTCAACTACTGCATGAGCTCTCGACATTTACCGGGCAACCCGCTATCTTTGGCTGTCTGGATGTCTAAACGTATAAATGGTTAGTTGAGGAAACAGGCTATGCCGATTAGGGTACCCGATGAATTACCAGCCGTGAATTTTCTGCGCAACGAAAATGTCTTTGTTATGACCTCTTCGCGTGCCAGCAATCAGGAAATCCGTCCGTTAAAAGTGCTGGTTTTGAATCTGATGCCAAAGAAGATTGAGACGGAAAACCAGTTTTTGCGTCTGCTTTCCAATTCGCCGTTGCAGATTGATATTCAGCTGCTGCGTATCGACAGCCGTGAATCGCGCAATACCCCGATGGAACATCTGAATAACTTCTACTGTAATTTTGAGGATATTCAGAACAATAACTATGATGGCCTTATCGTTACCGGCGCGCCGCTGGGGCTGGTCGATTTTGATGACGTGGCCTACTGGCCGCAGATCCAGCGCGTGCTGCACTGGGCAAAAGAGCACGTTACCTCCACGCTTTTCGTTTGCTGGGCCGTGCAGGCTGCGCTGAATATTCTTTATGGTATCCCTAAGCAGACGCGCGAAAAGAAACTGTCGGGCGTTTATGACCACCGTATACTGCATCCGCACGCGCTATTAACCCGCGGCTTTGATGATACTTTCCTGGCACCGCATTCTCGCTATGCAGATTTCCCGACGCATCTGCTGCGCGACTATACGGATCTGGAAATCTTTGCTGAATCTGAAGAAACGGGCGCCTACCTGTTTGCCAGCAAAGATAAGCGGCTGGCGTTTGTCACGGGTCATCCGGAATATGATGCGTTAACGCTGTCTGGCGAATACCACCGCGATTACGAAGCCGGATTAAATCCGGAAGTACCCTATAACTATTTCCCGCAGGACAATCCGGAGCTGCCGCCGCGTGCCAGCTGGCGCAGCCACGGCAACCTACTGTTTTCTAACTGGCTGAATTACTACGTCTACCAGATTACGCCGTTCGATTTGCGCCATATGAATCCTACGCTGGAATAGCAGAAAGGGGGCCAGCTACTACGCTGGCCTTTTTATTTCCTCGTAATGCTTCGCAGATAGAGCTTCACGGATATTCCATAAAATTAAGCGTTAACGGCGTTATCAATATCACTCTCTCCGGAGAATATTGCCTGCTTTGACCTGCTCAAAAATTATGCCAGTATGAAACGCAGACACCATACCGCTAAGTGACGAAGAGGCCGGAGTGAGTAACAGAACGCAAGCGCTGCATCAGCAGCTGGCACAGCGCATCATGGTGCTGGATGGCGGCATGGGCACAATGATCCAAAGCTATCGGCTGAGCGAAGAAGATTTTCGCGGCGCACGGTTTGCTGACTGGCAAAGCGACCTGAAGGGCAACAACGATCTGCTGGTGCTGACGCGGCCCGATGTCATAGGTGAAATTCATCACGCCTATCTCCAGGCGGGCGCGGACATTCTGGAAACGAACACTTTTAACGCCACCCCTGTCGCAATGGCCGATTACCAGATGGAATCGCTGTCGGCAGAAATTAACTACGCGGCGGCGAAGCTGGCGCGCGAGTGTGCCGACGCGTGGACGGCGCGAACGCCGGACAAACCGCGCTATGTCGCCGGTGTATTAGGGCCAACTAACCGTACCTGTTCTATCTCCCCGGACGTTAACGATCCCGCTTTCCGCAACGTCACTTTTAATCAGCTGGTGGAAGCCTATCGGGGATCCACGCGCGCGCTGATGGCGGGCGGTGTCGACATTATTATGATCGAGACGGTTTTCGACACGCTGAATGCCAAAGCGGCTATCTTCGCCGTACAGAGCGAGTTCGACGCGCAGGGCATCACGCTACCGCTAATGATATCCGGCACCATTACCGACGCATCTGGCCGCACGCTTTCCGGCCAGACCACGGAAGCTTTCTATCACTCGCTGCGTCACGCCCGGCCGTTATCGTTTGGCCTTAACTGCGCGCTGGGGCCGGACGAGCTGCGTCAGTATGTCGCTGAGCTGTCGCGTATTGCGGAAAGCTACGTTACCGCACATCCCAATGCGGGCCTGCCAAATGCCTTTGGCGAATACGATCTGGATGCGCAAATCATGGCGGAACAGATTGGCGAATGGGCACGGTCCGGCTTCCTGAATATCGTTGGCGGCTGCTGCGGCACCACGCCAGCACATATTGCTGCGATGGCCGCTGCAGTCGAAGGGGTCGCGCCACGTCCGCTGCCAGACTTGCCCGTTGCCTGTCGGCTCGCAGGCCTGGAGCCGTTAACCATCGGCCCGGAAACGCTGTTCGTCAACGTGGGCGAGAGAACCAACGTCACCGGTTCGGCAAAATTCAAGCGGCTGATTAAAGAAGAAAAATATCACGAAGCGCTGGAAGTGGCGCTGCAGCAGGTGCAAAGCGGCGCGCAGATCATCGATATCAATATGGATGAAGGCATGCTGGATGCCGAAGCGGCGATGGTGCGCTTCCTCAACCTGATTGCTGGCGAGCCGGATATCGCCCGCGTGCCGGTGATGATCGACTCTTCCAAATGGGAGGTTATTGAAAAGGGTCTGCAATGCATTCAAGGCAAAGGCATTGTTAACTCTGTTTCCATGAAGGAAGGCGTCGAAACTTTTATCCACCACGCCCGCCTGGTGCGTCGCTATGGTGCTGCAATGGTGGTCATGGCGTTTGACGAAGCTGGCCAGGCGGACACGCGCGAACGCAAAATCGAAATCTGCCGCCGCGCGTATAAAATTCTGACCGAAGAGGTGGGTTTCCCGCCGGAAGATATTATTTTCGACCCCAATATTTTTGCCGTTGCCACCGGTATTGAAGAGCACAACAACTATGCAATGGACTTTATCGGTGCCTGTGAGGATATCAAGCGCGAGCTGCCGCATGCGTTGATTTCGGGCGGCGTCTCCAACGTTTCATTCTCTTTTCGCGGTAACGATCCGGTACGGGAAGCTATCCACGCGGTGTTTCTTTACTACGCCATTCGCAACGGCATGGATATGGGGATAGTTAACGCTGGCCAGCTGGCTATCTATGACGATCTGGCGCCTGAACTGCGCGATGCGGTAGAGGACGTGGTGCTGAACCGTCGTGAAGACGGTACGGAGCGGCTGCTAAACCTTGCGGAAAAATATCGCGGTAGCAAAGCGGATGACGAAAACAAACCGCAGGCGGAATGGCGGAGTTGGGAAGTAGAAAAGCGGCTGGAATATTCGCTGGTCAAAGGTATTACCGAATTTATCGAAGAGGACACCGAAGCGGCGCGGCAGAACGCCAGCCGCCCGATAGAGGTCATCGAGGGGCCGCTGATGGCGGGCATGAACGTCGTGGGCGACCTGTTTGGCGAAGGCAAAATGTTCCTGCCGCAGGTTGTTAAATCCGCACGCGTAATGAAGCAGGCGGTGGCTTACCTGGAGCCTTATATTGAGGCGAGTAAAGAGAAGGGCAGCACTAACGGGAAAATCGTGCTGGCGACGGTAAAAGGTGATGTGCATGACATTGGTAAAAACATCGTTGGCGTTGTGCTGCAATGCAATAACTATGAAATTATCGATCTTGGCGTGATGGTGCCCGGCGATAAAATTCTGAAAACTGCCAGAGAGCACAACGCGGATATGATTGGCCTTTCCGGACTGATTACGCCGTCGCTGGATGAGATGGTCAACGTCGCCAGAGAGATGGAGCGGCAGGGTTTTACGCTGCCGTTGCTGATAGGCGGGGCCACTACTTCAAAAGCCCATACGGCAGTGAAAATCGAGCAAAACTACAGCGGCCCGACGGTGTATGTGCAGAACGCCTCACGAACAGTCGGCGTGGTTTCAGCGCTGCTGTCTGCTACTCAACGCGCTGATTTTATTGCCCGCACGCGTAAAGAGTATGAAACGGTGCGCATTCAGCACGCACGTAAAAAACCGCGAACGCCGCCGGTATCGCTGGCGGTAGCCAGAGCCAACGAGCTGGCGCTGGACTGGGAGAATTATGCGCCGCCCGTACCCCACCGGCTGGGTGTAAGCGAAGTAAGTGCTAACATAGAAACGCTGCGCCACTATATCGACTGGACGCCGTTCTTTATGACCTGGTCGTTAGCCGGTAAATATCCGCGCATTTTGACAGATGAAATCGTTGGTAAAGAGGCGACGCGGCTGCTTGCCGATGCCAACGCCATGCTGGATGAGCTAAGCGCGAAGCAGGCGCTTACTCCGCGTGGCGTGGTCGGTATTTTCCCGGCCAATCGCGTCGGCGATGATATCGTTATTTATCGGGACGAGTCGCGCAAGGATGTTATGCAAGTAAGCCATCACTTACGTCAGCAAACCGAGAAAACGGACTTTGCTAACTATTGTCTGGCCGACTTTATCGCTCCCGCTTCCAGCCACAAAGCAGACTATCTGGGGGCCTTTGCCGTGACCGGTGGCCTGGAAGAAGACTCGCTGGCCGAAGCTTTCGCTATGGCGCACGATGATTACAACAAAATCATGGTGAAGGCGCTGGCCGATCGCCTGGCGGAAGGCTTTGCGGAATATCTGCATGAGCGCGTGCGTAAGGTGATTTGGGGCTTTGCGCCCACGGAAAACCTGAGCAATGAAGAGCTGATTCGGGAAAACTATCAGGGGATCCGCCCGGCGCCCGGCTATCCGGCCTGTCCCGAACATACGGAAAAAGCCGCCATCTGGCAGCTGCTGGAGGTGGAAAAGCACACCGGCATGAAGCTGACCGAATCTTTTGCCATGTGGCCTGGCGCGTCGGTCGCCGGCTGGTACTTCAGCCATCCGCAAAGTAAATATTTTGCCGTTGCCCAGCTTCAGCGCGATCAGATTGAAGACTACGCCAGGCGCAAAGGCATGTCGGTGAGCGAAGTTGAGCGCTGGCTGGCTCCGAATCTTGGCTATGACGCAGACTAAGTTTTCATCAGGAGGGGCGGAAAGAGCCGCCCTGCCTTTCTCCTTCTCTTCGCTTTCTACGAGAGCAACCGACGCCGCCGCTTCACGGCCTGTCCATTCTGGCTTTTAATATCACGCTGATAACGAAGCTTTTTCGATAAAGCGGCTAAACTGAGATGGTCATAACGCAAACGTCCGTTTGCGTTGTCAGGTCTGAAAATAGTGAGGTCAATATCGGTGCTAACCCTGCTTAACTTACTTTCCGCCATTGCGTTACTGGTCTGGGGAACGCACATTGTTCGTACCGGCATAATGCGAGTTTATGGCGCAGATTTACGTCGTGTGCTTAGCCGGAGCGTGGAGAAAAAACCGCTCGCCTTTGTGGCCGGAATTGGCGTTACCGCGCTGGTCCAGAGCAGTAATGCCACCACAATGTTGGTCACTTCTTTTGTCGCGCAGGAGCTGGTGGCGCTGACCCCCGCGCTGGTTATTATTCTGGGTGCAGATGTCGGGACCGCGCTGATGGCGCGTATTTTAACGTTCGACCTCTCCTGGCTTTCACCGCTGTTTATCTTTTTTGGCGTCGTCTTTTTTCTGGGGCGCAAGCAGACGCGCGCCGGGCAGCTTGGCCGGGCAAGTATCGGACTGGGACTCATTCTGCTGGCGCTGCAGCTGATCGTCGCGGCGGCTAAACCCATTACCGAGGCGGCGGGCGTCAAGGTCATCTTCTCTTCGCTGACGGGCGACGTAATGCTTGATGCGCTGATTGGCGCGGTCTTCGCCATTATCAGCTATTCCAGCCTGGCGGCGGTACTGATTACCGCGACGCTGACTGCGACCGGCGTTATCTCTTTTAAGGTGGCGTTATGCCTGGTGATTGGCGCGAATCTGGGCAGCGGCCTGCTGGCGATGCTGAACAACAGTACTTCCAATGCCGCAGGTAAACAGGTGGCGCTGGGCAGCCTGCTGTTTAAATTTATCGGTTCGCTGATTGTCCTGCCTTTTATCGATTTACTGGCAGTTTGGCTGCAAAAGCTGCCGGTAAACAACGAAGAGCTGGTTATTTTCTTTCACGTCTTCTACAACCTTCTTCGCTGTTTGCTGATGGTGCCTTTTACCGATCTGATGGCCGACTTATGCCGTCGTCTTATCCGGGAAGAACCGGAAACCGATTTGCGGTTAAAACCCAAACACCTGGACAGCGGTGCGCTTGATACCCCCGCGCTGGCGCTGGCAAATGCTTCGCGCGAAACGCTGCGTATGGGCGACGTGCTGGAGCAAATGCTGAACTCCTTCAGTAAAGTGGTGCATGGCGAACTACGGGAGGAGCGGGAAATACGCAGGCTGGATGATGATGTGGATGTGCTTTATACCGCTATCAAACTCTATCTGGCGCAAATGCCAAAAGAAGATCTGCCGGAAGAGGATTCGCGACGCTGGGCAGAAATTATTGAAATGGCGCTGAACCTGGAGATGGCCGGGGATATTCTGGAGCGGATGAGCGGCTCGGTAGTAGATAAGTCATTAAACGTGAACCGTAATTTTTCTGTGGAGGGGCTGGGTGAACTGGATGCCCTGCTTGAGCAAATTAACGCTAACCTGCGCCTCGGCCTGTCGGTCTTTTTATCGCGAGATATCACCAGTGCCAAACGGCTGCGTCGAGCCAAATACCGCTTTCGCATCACTAATCGCCGCTATTCCCATAAGCATGTGGACAGGCTGCATCAGCAGAACGTCCAGAGCATCGAAACCAGTTCGCTGCATCTGGGGCTGCTGGGCGATATGAACCGTCTGAATTCACTGTTTTGCGCCGTAGCCTACAGCGTACTGGAGCAGCCCGACGACGAGCGAGAGGAATAGCAGTTCCCCTGCATGATGCAGGGGAAACAGCGCTACTTTTTCTTGATAGGTTTACCAGACCAGTAACCCGCCAGCAGCGAGCCGGAAAGGTTGTGCCAGACGGAAAACAGCGCGCCGGGCAACGCCGCCAGCGGGGAAAAGTAAAGCTTGCCCAGGGTTGCCGCCAGGCCGGAATTTTGCATGCCTACCTCCAGCGCCAGCGTGCGGCAGGTCGACTCATCAAAGCCAAACAGCTTTCCACCCCAGTAGCCGCCCAGCAGGCCAATCGCGTTATGCAGAATAACCGCGGCAATGACCACCAGGCCGACCGAGCCAATAAAGCCTTGGCTGCCCGCCACCACGGCGCTGATAATCAGCAGGATACAGACCATAGAAAAAGCGGGCAGGTAAGGCTCTACGCGTCTGACTACGCTATTCATCGTATGGTGAACAAGCAGGCCGATGCCGATAGGCACCACCACAATTTTCACAATGCTTAACAGCATGCCGACAACGTCCACCTGAATATGCGTATCCACATAGAGTTTGGTCAGCAGCGGCGTGGCAAAAACCCCCACCAGCGCAGAAACGGAAGAGATAGTGACCGACAGCGCGACGTCACCTTTGGCCAGATAGATCATTACGTTAGAAGCCGTACCGCTGGCGACGCTGCCTACAAGGATCATACCGGCGGCCAGATCCGGCGGCATCTTAAACAGCTTTGCCAGCGCCCACGCGGCCAGCGGCATGACCAGATAATGGAGAAAAGTTCCGGCGATGACTGGCGCAGGGCGTGTTAATACGCGTTTAAAATCGTTGATATTCAGCGTAACGCCCATGCCGAACATAATCAGCATCAGCAGATAAGTCACCCACGGGCCAATCCCCAGAAAGGTGGCTGGCGTGTAATAAGCGGCAAGGGAAAGCAGGACTGCCCATAAAGGGAACAGCCGGGTAACGGTGGCGAGCATAGCCAGACTTCCTTTTGATGTTGTATTAGTATGATGAGCCGTTTTCCCGGAACGGGGGAAAAGCGGACGTTGAATCATAACATTAGCGGCCAGGAAAAGAAGGCTTGAAGCCCGGCAGCAGGCAGGTCGGAAAGCAGCGCCTTCGGGAAAAGCAGATCGGGAAGTCATCCATACATGCAGGCAAAGCTGCCAGCGCGTTAAAACCGGAAAAAGGCAGGAAGCGGCGAACAGCATCCGCCGCTGAAGATTACTTTTTGTCAGCCAGCCATGCCGCCGCCGAAGATTGCTCTTTGTCAGCCAGCAATGCCATCGCCGAAGATTGCTCTTTGTCAGCCAGCCATGCCGCCGCCGAAGATTGCTCTTTGTCAGCCAGCAATGCCATCGCCGCAGCTCACTCCTTATCAGCCAGCAATGCCGTCGCCGAAGAGCACTCCTTTTCAGCCAGCATACCGTCGCCGCAGCTCACTCTTTGTCAGCCAGCAATACCGCCGCCGCAGATTACTCCTTTTCAGCCAGCAAACCGCGATAGATCAGGCCGCCAACGATAGCGCCGACAATCGGCATTGCCCAGAACATCCAGAGCTGATCCAGTGCCCAGCCACCCTGAAAGATTGCCACGGCGGTACTCCGGGCCGGGTTAACCGACGTGTTGGTCACCGGAATGCTGACAAGATGAATCAGCGTCAGCGCCAGGCCGATAGCGACGGGAGCAAATCCTTTTGGCGCACGCTTGCCGGTGGCACCGTGGATCACCAGCAGGAAAACGGCAGTCAGCACGGCTTCCGTTATCATGCCGGAACGCAGCGAAAAGCTGCCCGGCGAATGCTCGCCATAGCCATTTGCCGCAAAGCCGCTTGCTGCCGCATTAAAAGAGGCGTGACCGCTGGCAATCAGATAAAGCACGCCCGCCGCCAGCACGCCGCCGACCACCTGCGCCAGCACATAAGCAAAAATTTGTGAGGCGGGAAAGCGGCCGCCTGCCCACAGGCCCAGCGTGACCGCCGGATTAAAATGGCCGCCCGAGATATGGCCTACGGCATAAGCCATGGTCAAGACGGTCAACCCGAACGCCAGCGAGACGCCAGCAAAGCCAATGCCCAGTCCGGGAAACGTCGCGGCCAGAACCGCACTACCACATCCACCAAGAACCAGAACAAAGGTTCCCAGCGCTTCAGCAACTAACCTACGCATTACAGACTCCATAGTTTGATTTGACGCCGCGATTATCCCTGGCTTGCTACACCCGCAATTCAACGGAATGGAGAATGGGCGGTGTGAAGGTAGATTTATGCAGTAGCTTTGAGGCAGATCAAACTATGAGGTGAGATGGGGTAAAGATAAGAAAACGGGCAGCCACTAAAGTAAAAAAACCGGGCAAAGCCCGGTTTTTGTATGACGCCGCTAGCGTTATTCGAAAAGGTTTTTATGCAGCGCCTGCACAACCTGTTCGGCATCATTGCCCGGTACCAGGAAGCAAAGGTTGTAGCTGCTGGCCCCATAGCAAATCAGACGCAGGTTAAACGGCTCCAGCACGCCAAACACTTCTTTGCCAACGCCGCAGGCCTTGGACAACTGATTGCCAATCAGCGCCACCAGCGCCAGATTTTCTTCAACCTCTACGCGGCAAAGCGAGGAAAGCTCCGTCAGCAGCGCCTGGGTCAGCAATCCGTCACTGTTAGACGTTGATCCCGTGGTGTCCAGCGTCAGCGCGATGCTTACTTCTGACGTAGTGATCAGGTCAACAGAGATATTGTGCCGCGCCAGAATAGTGAAAACTTCCACCAGGAAGCCGCGAGCGTGCAGCATGTTCAGGCTATGCAGCGTCAGCAGCGTTTGCTTGCGGCGCAGTGCCAGCGCGCGGAACAGCGGTGGATTCTGCGTTTCGTTACAGACGCGCGTGCCGCCAGCGGCAGGGTCTTTACTGGAACCCACGAATACCGGAATATCGCTGCGCACGGCAGGCAGCAACGTAGCAGGATGCAGCACCTTGGCGCCAAAAGTTGCCATTTCGGCAGCTTCTTCAAAAGTGATTTCGTCGATGCGTTTGGCCGTTGGCACCACGCGCGGATCGGTGGTGTAGATCCCCGGCACGTCCGTCCAGATATCAATCCGGCTGGCGTGCAGCGCTTCGCCCAACAGCGCCGCGGTATAGTCACTGCCGCCGCGTCCCAGGGTGGTTGTACGCCCTTTGGCTTCGCTACCGATAAAGCCCTGGGTCACAATCAGCGCTTTTTCGAGGCGCGGTGCCAGCTGCGCCTGTGCCAGCTCGGCCAGCAGCGCAATATCCGCTTCCGCGCGACCAAAGCGGTCATCGGTGCGCAGTACCTTACGCACGTCGAACCACTCGGCGGCGGCCTGACGCTGACGCAGGACTTCCACAAACAGCAGGCTCGACATTAATTCGCCGTGGCTCACCAGCTCATCGGTCAACGCCGTCGACGTTGCAAGCGCGGCGGCTTCCGACAGCGTGGTGATGTTCTCCAGCATGCGATCGATCTCGTCATAAAGCACCTCGGAGTGCGGCAGACGATCGATAATGGCGTACTGAATACGGCGAATCTCATCCAGCAGGAAAGCACGCTGCTCCTGATCCTGGCCTTCCGCCAGTGAAACCAGCAGATTGGTGACGCCCGCAGAGGCGGAAAGTACCACCAGACGGACATTCGGATCGGCCAGCACCACGTCGGCGCTGCGGTTCATGGCGGTAAAGTCGGCAACGCTGGTGCCGCCAAATTTCGCCACGATTAATGATTGGGACATGTCTTGACATACCTCGTGTCAGGTTAGATTCCATCAGCCTTGGCACAAGGGAAGAGCAGAAACGGGGTAGACGTAGAAAGGGATTACTACGAGTCACCCAGAAGCGCTCCACCTTGTAAATCGTTCAACCGGTGAACGATCCTGGTGACAACCCAGAGGATTCAGCCCCTGTGGTCGATACGCCCCATACCGCATGGTTTGTACCTCGGCGTCGCTCCCCCTGATGTGTTATCACTGGATTCGGTTCCTCCCACACACTGCCTGGGCGACGCGCCTCTTCTGGCCTGCGCATCAGATGCGCAGCTAGCCGCCCAGAAATACCGGGTTATTGGGTCGCTGTCAATCCCGGGTATTGGCGGATTCTTCATTTTGTACCAGGGCGATGACCGTGCAGGGCAGTTTTGGCGCGTTTCCGTCGCACATTTTCAGCTTGCCGTGCTCATCCTGGATAAAGAGTAACAGCGCCGTCTGATGCTTTTCCAGATATTCCTGCCAGCCGAAATTTTCATTCAGGCTGGTGGCTTTAATCACGCCACCTTTTGCCAGCAAACTGCTGAGGCGCGCATAGGTATGTTCCTGGCTAAACAACACTTCATGACGGCGGAAGCGCGGGCTTTCACTGTCGCGACGGCCTTTCAGCGCGGCACCAGAGCGAATCGCCGCCACGTTGTTATTGCCAAAAATATGGCTGAAGTGATAGACGGCCAGCGCATTCTGATGGCGGTTAGGCGAAAGGGCGAGCACCTGCGCCGTTTCGCTGAGATCGAGAAAGTTTTCGGCATGATCTGACCAGGCATTGCCATAATAGGCCGGGATACCTTCCATGCGCGCCAGCCGGTAATATTCCCAGCTACTGTCCGTAACCAGAACAGGCAGGTCCAGCTTTTGCAGCGCGGCGGCCAGAGCGCGGGCAACGCTGTTGGCGCCAATAATCAGAATCCCTCGCGGTTCACGCTGCTGTACCCGCAGCGCGCGCGCCAGAAACGAACTGGTCAGGCTTTGCAGTACCACTGTGCCGATAATCACGGCAAACACCACCGTGACCAGCCTGCTGGCGCCTTCATAACCTGTTTTCTCCAGCGTTAAGGCAAACAGCGAGCTGACCGCCGCCGCCACGATCCCGCGCGGAGAAATCCAGCTCAGCAGTAGCTTATCGCGCCACGGCAGCTTCGAGCCCCATGTGGAAAGCAGGATACAGAGCGGGCGAGCGATAAACTGCACTGCCAGCAGCAGACCTACCAGCGGCCAGCCCATTGCTATCAGCGCGTTAATATCCAGCCTCGCCGCCAGAATAATAAACAGCGCGGAGATCAGCAGCGCCGACAGCTCTTCTTTAAACGCGATAATCTCGCTTAAATCTACGTCGCGCATGTTTGCCAGCCAGATGCCCATCACCGTGACGGTTAACAGACCCGATTCGTCGGCAATGGCGTTAGACGCGCCAAAAGCGGTCAGCGTTACGGCCAGCACCGCAAAGTTTTGCAGATAGCCCGGCAGCCAGACGCGTTTTAAAGCCAGCCCCATCAGCCAGCCAAACAGCGCGCCGCCGACGGTACCAACCACTACGGTGACGCCAAAAGTCCAGAACAGGTGCGTTAATGACTCTGCTTTTTGCTGTAGCACAATAAATTCAAAAACCAGCAGCGTGAAAATAGCGCCGACCGGATCGATGACGATGCCTTCCCAGCGCAAGATCTGGTTAATCGCTTTGTTAGGGCGCACCACGCGCATCAGCGGGGCTATAACCGTCGGGCCTGTCACTACGGTGACGGCACCAACCAGTGCCGCCAGCTCGGACGGGAAGCCAAGCAGCAGCCAACAGGTTACGCTGACCACCAGAAACGTGGCCAGCATACCCACCGTCACAAGGTTACGTACCACCTTGCCCAGACCGCGAATTTCATCGAAGCGCAACGTTAATGCGCCCTCGAACAAAATGATGGCGACCGACAGGGACACCAGCGGGAACAGCAGCGAGCCAAACAGCGCGTCCGGCTGCAGGATATGGCCTACCGGCCCCAGGAGAATACCGAAAATCAGCAGTGGCAAAATGGCCGGCAGACGCAGCAACCAGGCCAGCCACTGGGCAACCAGCGAGCTTAATCCAATGATAACCAACAGAAGTGGCGCAGAAAGCTCCATAAAATTTTTCCTTTCAACCGCAAGAATAGTCATACTAAAACGCATCGGGCATTAGCCCGCCGCCTGAATTATAAATAGCTCCGGGCAAAAGAGAGGAAAACTTCTCCTTCGATAGCCACCACCTGTTGCAGGGAAAGGCGAGCGGTTAACGCGTAACAGGTACCATGGCGTCCGGTCTGTTTTACGGTTCTTAAATAAAAAGAGTGTGTTGCTATGAAAAATATCAATCCGACACAAACCGCTGCCTGGCAAGCGCTGCAGCAGCATTTTGCAGAGATGAAAGAAGTAGAAATTGCCGACCTGTTCGCTAAAGACAGCGATCGGTTCAGCAAGTTCTCCGCCACCTTTGACGATCAGATGCTGGTGGACTTCTCGAAAAACCGCATTACCAGTGAAACGCTCGACAAGCTGCAGGCTCTGGCGAAAGAGACTGACCTGCAGGACGCGATTAAATCGATGTTCTCCGGCGAGAAGATCAACCGCACCGAAGACCGCGCCGTGCTGCACGTTGCTCTGCGCAACCGCAGCAATACGCCGATTGTCGTCGATGGCAAAGATGTTATGCCGGAAGTGAATGCGGTGCTGGAGAAGATGAAATCCTTCTCTGAACGCATTATCAGCGGCGAATGGAAAGGCTATACCGGCAAAGCGATCACCGATGTGGTGAATATCGGTATCGGCGGTTCCGATCTGGGGCCGTTTATGGTCACCGAAGCGCTGCGTCCTTATAAAAATCACCTGAATATGCACTTCGTTTCTAACGTTGACGGCACGCATATTGCGGAAACGGTTAAAGATCTCAGCCCGGAAACCACGCTGTTCCTGGTGGCTTCTAAAACCTTTACCACTCAGGAAACGATGACCAACGCCCACAGCGCGCGCGACTGGTTCCTGAAAACGGCTGGCGATGAGCAGCACGTGGCGAAACACTTCGCCGCGCTTTCCACCAACGCTAAAGCGGTCGGCGAGTTCGGCATCGATACCGCCAACATGTTTGAATTCTGGGACTGGGTTGGCGGCCGTTATTCGCTCTGGTCCGCTATTGGCCTGTCGATTGTTCTGTCCATCGGTTTTGACAACTTTGAGCAGCTGCTGAGCGGCGCCCACGCGATGGACCAGCATTTTGCTACCACGCCAGCAGAGAAAAACCTGCCGGTGATCCTGGCGCTGATTGGCATCTGGTATAACAACTTCTTTGGTGCCGAAACCGAAGCGATCCTGCCTTACGACCAGTACATGCATCGCTTTGCTGCTTATTTCCAGCAGGGCAACATGGAGTCGAACGGTAAATATGTCGACCGCAACGGCAACCCGGTGAACTACGAAACCGGCCCAATTATCTGGGGCGAACCCGGCACCAACGGTCAGCATGCGTTTTATCAGCTGATCCACCAGGGCACCAAGCTGGTCCCGTGCGACTTTATCGCGCCAGCCGTCAGCCATAACCAGCTGGGCGATCACCACGCCAAACTGCTGTCTAACTTCTTTGCGCAGACCGAAGCGCTGGCCTTTGGCAAATCGCGCGAAGTGGTAGAGAAAGAGTTTGCGGATGCAGGCAAAGATGCCAAATCCGTTGAGCACGTTGCGCCGTTCAAGGTATTCGAAGGCAACCGCCCAACCAACTCGATCCTGCTGCGTGAAATCAATCCGTTTAGCCTGGGCGCGCTGATTGCGCTGTATGAGCATAAAATCTTTACCCAGGGTGCCATCCTGAACATCTTTACCTTCGATCAGTGGGGCGTTGAGCTGGGTAAACAGCTTGCTAACCGTATTCTGCCTGAGCTTTCCGGCAGCGAGCCGGTGGCGAGCCACGACAGCTCTACCAACGGGCTGATCAACCTCTATAAAAACTGGCGGTAAACTGACGTTACAGCAGATAAAGCTGGTGGTATTTCCACCGGCTTTTAAGCTGTTAGCAAAAGACAGGCACGGCTGGTACGCGCACCGCATGCCAGCCATGCTCTGAAGTTTTCTACAGGCTGCTTTTAAATTAGATCCACGCTTAACCATCTCTGGTCCTGTTTGACAAGGTGACGACGAGCGTGAGCCTTGTAGGATAAAGCGTAAGAGCGTCGCTGCTGGCCGTTTTCCCTTCCGAATATTGTTAAAAAAAACAGAGCATGGCTAAGGAAATTCTTAAAAATTAGCCGAATGAAAGATTTTTTTACAAGATTAGTCTGAAACTGATACTGCGTTACTTCATGCCGCTACAGGTTACAATGGTGTTAAGGTCATGAAAAATGGCGACTTTAACGCTAATGCCGCTTTGGCGGGCTGTTTCCCGGTAAATTCCCCGTCTTAATCAACATTGGCAGTGAATGGCGCTAACTTGCTGCGTTATGGCAGCGATAAATAGCAATATCGTGCGTTTATCGCTTTATGCCTGTCTTATATTCCTGAAAATGTTTCTTTTTTGTGTCACGGAACTCTCGCCGAACGTCCTCTCCCTTGTTCTGAATTCTGGTAATTTATTGCCTTATAATGAGCCAGCCTGAAACCCTTCAGGCAGGTTATCCATTCATTCTGTGAAGGGGTTTTTATGAAAAAAGTCTTATGTGCTGCTGCAGCTGTAGCGTACTTAGCGACTGCTTCCGTCGCGTTTGCCGCGCCTGAAGAAGCGGGTGCCGCAGCGGGCACCTCGGCCGGTACGCTCTCCTCCGGGACAACGACGGCTGTCGGTATCGGTGCGCTTGGCGCGCTGGTTGGCGTAGCGCTGGCAGCAAGCAGCGGCGGCAATGGTTCTAACACCGGAACCACCACTACGACAACGACGAGCACCACTCGTTAAGTGCAGTAAATTAATCATAACCACACGTTTGTGTGGTTATTTTTTACATTGTCAGACTTGATTCAGGGACTTACACCAGTGCGCTACCTACCACTGCTATTTTTATGCCTGCTTGCCCAGGGCTGCACACAAACACAAAAAGGCCTGGGCGAAACGGTAGAGCTGGCTCTGCTCGGGCCGGACGACGTCGAGGTCACGGCGGAACAAGTTGAAAGCCTGCCATATGCCAGCATGTATCTTCGCGTTAATCACGGCCAGCGTATCTTCGTGGTGCTCGGCTTTGACGAAAACGGCCAGCAAAAATGGATTACACGCGACCGCGCTATGGTGGTCACGGAGCACGGTCGCGTAGTGAAAACACTGGGGTTAACAGATAACCTGCATGAGGTTACCGCTCTTGCTCAGGATCCGTTGAGCAATCCGCTGCAGCTAACGGAAGGCGCCAGCTGGACTCGCCAGCTGAGCTGGTCAGAAGCGGGCCGCTTCCGTTCGGCCACGGCGGTGTCGCACTTCACGCGTCTTCAGGATGCCGTGCTGGATATCGCCGGACATAACGTAGCCTGCCGAGTCTGGCGGGAAGACGTGACCACCGACGGCGAATCCTGGCACAACACGTTCTGGATCGACGCCATCACGGGTCAGGTTCGCCAGTCGCAGCAAATGCTGGGCGGCGACGACTTCTCTGTTGAAACCACTATCCTGAAGCCTGCGAAATCATGAAAAAATTAACCTACCTTCTCGCGGGTCTTGCTGCCTGCGCGGCAAACGTGCACGCCGAAAGCCAGGTGACCGTCTTCTATCCGGGCCAGAGTGAAACCGCGCTGGTCAGTCACGCACAGAATTTATCACAGCTGGTCGCCAGCCCGGCGCTGGCCGGAAAAACATGGTGGCCCGGCACGGTAATCAGCGAAAAGCTGGCCACCGCCGTTGCGGTACAGCAGCAGCAACAGCTGCTGGCTCGGCTTAAAGGCTGGAGCGCGGAGCTGCGTGTTGACGACGACGGCGAAAAAGCTGCGGTAGTCGACAATCTTTATCAGCAAATAGCCGCTATTAAAGTTACCGGCCGCCAGATGGCCAATCTCGATCCGGACTGGGTACGCCTTCGTCCTGAAGAGAACCGCCGTCTGGAAGGTGACTACAGCGTTTATACGCTACAAAAACCTACCAGCCTGACCATTGCGGGCGTCGTTAGCAGTACCGGAAAAACCACATGGGTGCCGGGACGCAGCGTAGTGGATTATCTGGATGCTCACGAGCGTCTGGATGGTGCAGAACGGAATTTTGCTACGGTAATTGCGCCTTCTGGCCAGACGAAGCAGGTACCGATCGCTTACTGGAACCGCCGCCATGTTGAACCCGAAGCGGGCAGTATTATTTACGTTGGCTTCTCATCGTGGTCGTTACCAGGCGGTGAGGGAGACCTTAATCAACAAATTATTTCCGTTTTGACGCACCGGGTGCCTGACTGATGAAAAAAACCTATCTTCTCAGCCTGCTGGCGATTTCCGTCGCCTGCGCGTGTCAGGCTCAGGCCGAAACTTTTCCGGATCCGGTCGGGCCGTCGCAGTCCGATTTTGGTGGCGTCGGCCTGCTGCAGGTCCCTACTGCCAGAATGGCCAAAGACGGCGAGTTCAGCCTCAACTATCGCTATAACGATCAGTATCGTTTCTATTCTTCTTCGGTGCAGCTGTTCCCGTGGCTGGAAGCAACTATCCGCTATACCGATGTTAAAACCCGTCAGTACAGCAACGTGGCAAGCTTCAGCGGCAGCCAGTCTTATAAAGACAAGGCGTTCGATCTGAAAGCGCGGCTGTGGAAAGAAGGCTACTGGCTGCCGGAAGTGGCTGTTGGCGCACGCGATCTGGGCGGTACTGGCCTGTTCGACAGCGAATACTTCGTGGCGACCAAAGCCTGGGGCCCGTTTGATTTTACCCTCGGTCTCGGGTTTGGCTATCTGGGCAACAGCGGCACGGTGAAAAACCCGTTCTGTGAAGCGGACAGCAGCTACTGCTATCGCTCTGACAGCAGCGGGACGGCGGGTTCGGTTAGCGATAAAGACCTGTTCAGAGGTCCTGCGGCCATCTTTGGCGGTATTGAATATCAGACGCCGTGGCAGCCGCTGCGCCTGAAGGTCGAGTACGAAGGTAACGACTATCAGGATGATTTCGCCGGTCGCCTGGAGCAGAAAAGCAAGGTTAACGTCGGCGCAATTTACCGTATTACCGACTGGGCCGATGTAAACGTCAGCTACGAGCGCGGCAACACGCTGATGGCTGGCTTTACGCTACGCACCAACTTCAACGATCTGCATTCAGCATCGGTTGATGTGCCTAAGCCTGCTTACCACCCGCAGCCGCAGGGCGAGTTCCTGGAGCAAACGGTAGTGGCAGAGCAGCTGACGGATCTGAAATACAACGCCGGCCTGGCCGGACCGAAAATTCAGGTCAACGGCGACACTATGTATGTCTCCGGCCAGCAGTCAAAATATCGTGATACGCAGGAGGGCGTCGAGCGTGCCAACCTGATCATGATGAATGCGCTGCCGCAGAACGTCAGCAAGCTGAGCGTGACCGAAACTCGCGATGGTATGCCGCAGGTTACCACGGAAACCAGCGCTGACAGTCTGCGCCAGCAGCTGGAAGGTTATCCGCTGGGCAAAGAAAAAGAGCTGGATCAGAAGCGAGTAGAGCCGGTCAGTCCGGGCCATACCGAGCAGGGCTATTTTATTGATGCGGATCGCTTCAGTTTTAACCTGTCGCCGGTGCTTAATCAGTCCGTTGGCGGTCCGGAAAGCTTCTACCTTTACCAGGTTGGCGTGATGGCCAGCGCCAGCTACTGGCTGACCGACCATCTGTTAATTGACGGCAGTGTTTTTGGCAACCTGGCGAACAACTACGACAAGTTTAGCTATAACGGCGCACCATCCGACTCTTCGCTGCCGCGCGTGCGTACGCACATTCGCGATTACGTTGAAAACAACGTCTATGTGAATAACCTGCAGGCCAACTATATGCACGAGTTGGGCAATGGTTTCTATGGTCAGGTTTATGGCGGCTATCTGGAAACCATGTACGGTGGCGTGGGTGGCGAGGTGCTTTATCGTCCGCTCGATTCTGACTGGGCGGTTGGCGTCGATGCCAACTACGTCAAGCAGCGCGACTGGGACAACATGATGCAGTTTACCAGCTACAACGCGAAGGTTGGCAATCTGACCGCCTACTGGCGGCCATCTTTCTTCGACCATCAGGTGCTGGTGAAGGCGAGCGTGGGTCAATATCTGGCTGAAGATAAGGGTGCAACTATCGATGTTTCCCGCCAGTTCGACAGCGGGGTAATTGTGGGCGCTTACGCAACGAAAACTAACGTCTCGGCAGAAGAGTACGGCGAGGGCGACTTCACCAAGGGCTTCTACATTTCTATTCCAATGGATCTGTTTACCGCGACGCCAACGCGTGGCCGTGCGCAGGTTAACTGGACGCCGCTGACGCGCGACGGTGGACAGATGCTGGGCCGTAAATACCAGCTGTATGACATCACTACCGATCGGGATAAAAACTTCCGCTAAGGTGCAAAAGGGACGAATAATTTCGTCCCTTTTTTTATGCGTGATGCCTGCCCGCGTCCGGTAGTCGGTATGTGGCTGACAGGCGACTTTTTAAAGCAAAACTTGTGAAGCTGCTCACACTAAAGCATATTGTGGCGGTCAGGATGGCTGACGGAAATATGTGTTTGCAGAGGATGTTAATGATGAACGCCACGCGTATCGCCTGGTTATTACAAATGGTTTTGAATGTGGGACTGATTAGCCTGGCCTGCATTCTGGCGGTGTTTCTGGGAAAAGAGACGCTGCATCTGGCTAACGTCCTGCTGAATACCGGCGAGCAGACCTCTTCCTATCTGCTGATCGAAGGTATCGTCATCTACTTTCTTTATTTCGAATTTATTGCGCTGATCGTGAAGTATTTTCAGTCCGGCTACCATTTTCCGCTGCGCTACTTTGTTTATATCGGCATCACCGCGATTATCCGGCTGATCATCGTCGATCATAAAAACCCGTTTGATACGCTGGCCTATTCCGTCGCGATTCTGATTCTGGTTGTCACGCTGTGGCTGGCTAACAGCAACCGGCTAAAGCGCGAATAGCGGCAGGTAATTGCAGATCTTCCGGGTACAAAAAAACCGCCATTAACGGCGGTTTTTTTGTGCTGGTCAGGTTAAGCGGCCTTACCAGCAATGTTGATTAACGCAAGCGCTCTCAAGCAGCAATATAGTGTGCCTTCAAGTGCTGTATGTCAAGTGTACGAATTGCTGGTTTGGTGTACAATTCCCGCGGCCCTTTTCGCCGCCTTAAGCAAGCGGGCACCGGATCAGGAAAAGGATTTCCAACGGCCGTAAGCGTAAGCGTTCTCAAGCGCTTGCATTCACGCTGTCAGCTCCGGTGGTGGCATGGTGAAGCGGTCTTATCAGGGCCGCACAATGAAACGGTACTTTTGTATTGTGCTCATTGTTTCTGGTGCGCTGTGGTCATCCGGAAGTGGGAACTGGTCAATTTCCAGTAACTCGTTCACGGTGATCGTCAACGTAGCAGGCAAGTAAGCCAGGAGACCGTCCTGCGGGGCGGTTTTCCGCTTCGCCTTTCGATTAAAATTCTGTTTAACGTCTTTTGCCTTGCGCTACAGGTGGCCGGCTAAAGCGCGAATAGCGGCAGGTAATTGCAGATCTTACGGATACAAAAAAAACCGCCATTAACGGCGGTTTTTTTGTGCTGGTCAGGTTAAGCGGCCTTACCAGCGATGTTGCGTCACGAAACTAACGTAAGCACACCCATGCAGCAACATAGTGTGCCTTCAAGTGCTGTATGTCAAGTGTACGAATTGCTGGTTTGGTGTACAATCCCCGCGGCCCTTTTCGCCGCCTTAAGCAAGCGGGCACCGGATCAGGAAAAGGATTTCCAATGGCCGTAAGCGTAAGCACACCCATGTGCTTGCATTCACGCTGCCAGCTCCGGTGGTGGCATGGTGAAGCGGTCTTATCAGGGCCGCACAATGAAACGGTACTTTTGTATTGTGCTCATTGTTTCTGGTGCGCTGTGGTCATCCGGAAGTGGAAACTGGTCAATTTCCAGTAATTCATTCACGGTGATCGTCAACGTAGCAGGCAAGTAAGCCAGGAGACCGTCCTGCGGGGCGGTTTTCCGCTTCGCCTTTCGGTTAAAATTCTGTTTAACGTCTTTTGCCTTGCGCTACACTAGGGCACCTTATTTAACTGTCCGGAGAAGCGCAATGACCGATGCCGCGCTAACACAGTTGCGCGCCCTTGAGTGGCTCCCTCTTTCTGCACCAGCGCTGACCGCGCCGCTGCTCGACTGGCTGATGGAAGAAGACTCCATGACCCGCCGTTTTGAGCGCCATTGCCAGAAAGTGACGGTGAAAATCCTGCGTGAAGGCTTTGTCAGTGCAAAAGAAGCAGGTGCCGATGCCGGGCTGCTGCCTGCGGAGTCGCGCTACTGGCTGCGCGAAATTTTGCTGTGCGGTGACAACGAGCCATGGCTGGCCGCCTGCACGCTGTTGCCCGAATCCACGCTGCACGGGCCGGAACAAAAGCTACAGCAGCTTGGCACTCAGCCTTTAGGTCGCTATCTTTTCGCTTCTTCAACGCTAACTCGTGATTTTATCGAACCGGGAAGAAGCGATGACTTATGGGGACGTCGCTCACTGCTGCGCCTTTCCGGCAAGCCGCTGCTGCTGACCGAACTGTTTTTACCGTCCGCGCCGCTTTACGCGTCAGCGCAGGCTGAAAGGAAGATGTAGCATGGAGAAATCTCTGCAGACAAGTAAGCTTCAGGCCTATAGCCGCCTGATGCGTATCGATAAACCTATTGGATCGCTGCTGTTGCTGTGGCCCACTTTTTGGGCACTGTGGCTGGCTGGTTTGCGTATTCCGCCTTTCAACGTGCTGATTGTATTTGTGCTGGGCGTCTTTTTTATGCGCGCGGCGGGCTGCGTGGTAAACGATTTTGCCGACCGCAAAATTGACGGTCATGTAAAGCGCACTCGCGCCCGCCCGTTGCCAAGCGGCGCGGTAACCTCGACCGAAGCCAAATTATTGTTCGGCGGGCTGGTGCTGGTGTCGTTTTGCCTGGTGCTGACCATGAACCTGATGACGATTCTGCTGTCATTTGGCGGCCTGGCGCTGGCGTGGATTTATCCCTTTATGAAACGCTATACCCATCTGCCGCAGGTAGTGCTGGGTGCGGCGTTTGGCTGGGCAATTCCAATGGGATGGGCCGCCGTTAGCGAAACGGTGCCGCTAACCTGCTGGCTGCTGTTCTTCGCTAATATCTGCTGGACGGTGGCGTACGATACGCAATACGCGATGGTGGACAGAGATGATGACCTGAAGATCGGCGTGAAGTCGACGGCAATACTCTTTGGCCGTTTTGACAAGCTGATTATCGGGTTATTGCAGCTGGTTACGCTGGTACTGCTGGTGGCTATCGGTCAGCTGATGCAACTGGGCATGCCGTTTTACTGTTCGCTGGCAGCAGCCTGCGCGCTGTTTATTTATCAGCAAAAGCTGATTAGCGCCCGCGATCGAGATGCCTGCTTTAAAGCGTTCCTGAATAATAACTATGTAGGGCTGATACTTTTCGTGGGTATCGCGCTGAGCTGCGCGCCTTTTTGATAGTGTTGATGAAATAAAAAAGGCCAGCATCTCGCTGGCCTTTTTTTATCGCTGAACTTATCCGTGGGTCAGCGCGCTTTCAATCGTCATCCGCACTTCCTGGCTGATCAAATCAGCCAGCATCTGATAAACCTTATGCGTTTGCTCATAATGCGCATCGCCGCTATCGCTGATATAGCCTTGATCGCGCAGCGTTAGCACCAGTGTTGAAAACACAGCCTTATCAAAGAACTCCGGTGCGTTGATGCCGTGCAGCACGGAAAGACGCTGCGCCATCGTCCGGCTCTCTTTCTCCAGCGTACCGCGATTAATCGACGGATTGGCACTAAGAATAGAGAAGGTGATGGCATAACGCTGCAATGTCTCACGCACACCAGCCGCCAGCAGCTGCAGCGTATGGAAACGGGCAGGGCTAAGGCGCAGCGTTTGCGTGTGCTCGTCGGCGGTCAGCAAGCCCTGACGGGCCATTTCGCTGACCAGCAAATCCAGCACGCCCGGCAGCTCGTCTTTTTCCCAGTGCAGGAACAGCTCGCTCTTCAGCATTGGATAAATCACGCTAACCTGGCGCAGCAGCTCGGCGCGCGTCAGCTCCTGATGCTGCATCAGGATCACCGCAATCACGGAAGGCATTACCAGCATGTGATGAACGTTGTTGCGGTAATAGGTCATCAGTACCGCCTGCTCGCGCGGCAGTACAATGATCTCGCCGATATTATCCTGCTCGATTTCAAACTTATTCATGCTTAACGCATGATCCAGCAGCGCATCCGGCGTCATGTCCGGCACGGTCGAATCTGGCGAATAAGGGACGTTGCGCAGCAGCTGAATATAGCAGTCAAGCTGTTCGACCAGCTGCTCGCGGGTCAGCGAGCGCTGACGAGAAGCCAGCAGGGCAGTAACGCACAGGTTCATGGCGTTAGCCGCACCCGCGTTATTGATCCGCACCATTACGCGCTGGGCGATATCGTTTACCGCAGGCGTCAGCCAGGCCGGGCGCTGGGACTCGATCGGATCGATAGAATCACGCCATTCGGGCACATGTTTATTAAGGTAAGTAACCAGCGGCAGCGGTTCGCCAAAGTTTACATAACCCTGGCCGAGATTACGCAGCTTGCGCAAGCCGCGCACCATCTGCATAAAGCCTTCTTTCTCTTTAGTTGCGCCGCGCAGCTCCTTCGCATAGGTGCCCACTTCCATTACGTGCTCGTAGCCAATGTAGATAGGCACTAACGTAATCGGACGGTTACCGCCGCGCAGCATCGCCTGGATAGTCATCGACAGCGTGCCGGTTTTCGGATCAAGCAGGCGGCCCGTACGTGAGCGACCGCCTTCCACAAAGTATTCTACTGAATAGCCTCGGGTAAACAGCTCGCCCAGGTATTCGCGAAATACGGTGGAGTAAAGCTTGTTGCCTTTAAAGGTACGACGAATAAAGAACGCGCCCAGACGACGGAAAATCGGGCCGGCTGGCCAGAAATTCAGGTTGATACCGGCGGCAATATGCGGCGGCACCAGCCCCTGGTGATAGAGCACGTAGGAGAGCAGCAAATAGTCCATGTGGCTGCGATGGCACGGTACATAGACAATCTCGTGTCCGTCCTGTGCCAGCTGCCGCACGCGTTCGCCGCCGTTAACGTTAATGCCCTGATAGAGCTTGCTCCACGTCCAGCCCATAATTCTGTCGGTCAGACGAATCGCCTCGTAGGAGAAATCAGCCGCCACTTCTTCCATCAGCTCAACGGCATTCTGCTGCGCTTTTTCATGGGAGATTTTCTTGCTGCGCGCTTCATCCTCAACGGCTTTTGCAATCGCTTTAGACTGCAACAGCTTATTGAACAAATCCTGACGAACGGGCAGGCGCGGGCCAATCGCCGCCAGGCGCTGGCGGGCAAAATGCATTCTGGCTACGCGTGCCAGCTTCTGGGCGATAGTTTTATCCGTGCCGTGCTCTGTTGCCATCCGGCGTAGTGACACCATCGGTGAAAAGCGCACAAAGCTGTCGCGTCCCAGCCACAGGACGGCGATAAACTTCTGGATACCGTTTAATACGCGCAGATGCGGCTGGCTTTCGCCCTGAACTTCGCGGCCTGGTGCGCGGCCAAACATCACCGCAACGGGTACCATCTGCACATCAAGCAGAGGATGACTACGGTGCAAATCCAGATAGTCATGGAACGTTTTAACGGATTCCAGATTCGGCGCATAGTAAGGAAACACGCGCGGGCCATCGTGGATAAACACGTAACGCGGCAGCAGCGTACCGTCGATTTCCAGCGGATCTAAGGGATCGGGAAGATCTTCTTTGCGGCACTGCTCGCGCAACGCCAGCAGATCGGCCTTTGAATCATACGGTAGTACATACATAATAGGGCGCGACGTATCGAGCCCCAGTTCAGCGACCGGCTCGGCGGGGATCGCCTTACTCTTTACCAGCATTTTTACCGGTAAATTCAACAATTTATAATATAATTTACGCCAACCTGACATAGACAACATGAAGCCTCTCGTTAGCAAAGCGCCGCAAGCATACCAGAATCCTTGCATGAGATCTGTGATGTTACAAAATGTGCGCTACCCTGACATTGACGTTAAACATTACAAAGGGTTCCCTTGATATGACAAATAACGCCGTCGGTATCACGCGGATTATCAAAGCTGCCGGTTATTCGTGGAAAGGATTACGAGCGGCATGGCAGCATGAAGCCGCTTTTCGCCAGGAGCTGGTGGCAGCAGTGATTGCGGTCATTATCGCCTGCTGGCTGGACGTCAGCGTACTGGCAAGAGTCATGATGATCGGGTCCGTCGCGCTGGTGATTATCGTCGAAGTGCTTAACAGCGCCATTGAAGCCGTGGTCGACAGGTTGGGCAACGAGTTTCACGAGCTGTCCGGACGCGCCAAGGATATGGGGTCGGCGGCGGTGCTGCTGGCTATCTTGCTGGCCGTTTTCGTCTGGCTGAGCATATTGCTTTCACGCTGAACGCCCGTAAAGTAATTGTCGTTTTTTGCACAGCTTAAGGTTTTCAACGGCGAAATACCTGTATATACTTACAAGTGACTGTATAAACAACCAGGGGGCGGGATGAAAGCACTAACGGCAAGGCAGCAACAGGTTTATGACCTGATTCGCCAGCATATTAACCAAACCGGCATGCCGCCGACGCGGGCAGAGATCGCTACGCAGCTCGGTTTCCGTTCCCCGAATGCGGCTGAAGAGCACCTTAAAGCGCTGGCGCGCAAGGGCGTTATCGAAATCGTTTCCGGTGCATCACGCGGTATTCGCCTGATGATGGAAGACGAAGACGGCCTGCCGCTGATTGGCCGTGTGGCTGCGGGCGAACCGCTGCTGGCGGAACAGCACATTGAAGGACATTACCAGGTCGATCCGGATTTATTCAAGCCGGGTGCCGATTTCCTGCTGCGCGTTAGCGGCATGTCGATGAAAGACATCGGTATTATGGATGGCGATCTGTTGGCCGTACATAAAACGCAGGACGTGCGTAACGGTCAGGTAGTGGTTGCGCGTATTGATGACGAAGTTACCGTCAAGCGACTGAAAAAGCAGGGTAACATCGTTCATTTACTGCCGGAAAACAACGAGTTCCAGCCTATTGTGGTTGACCTGCGTCAGCAAACCTTTTCAATTGAAGGCCTGGCGGTTGGCGTGATACGTAACGGTAACTGGCTCTGAGCCACCGCTTCTGGTGATTTCTCCACGCGTCGTTTCTATAACGGCGCGTTGCGGCTTTCCTGAGTTTCAGATCTTCTCTTAGCAGCACAGATTTTCCTTTCTTTTAACACGGCATTTGACCGTGACTGCCTTCCCCGTGTTTGCTGTACTGCTACTGCTACTGCTACTGCTACTGCTACTGCTACTGCTACTGCTACTGCTACTGCTACTGCTACTGCTACTGCTACTGCTACTGCTACTGCTACTGCTACTGCTACTGCTACTGCCGTCTTTCTTAATGGCTACTGTCTCCGCACGTCGTACAGGCTTGTTACCTTTGCTTTCACACCGCTTCGCTTTTTTTTGCTGGTCGCCATGCAAAACCGCCATCATCTACTACAATTATTAGTACGTTAAGCATTTAGGCAGCGTTTTATGTTGCTGTCAGCCGTTTTGCTGTAACGATAAGCTGTTATCACCTAAGGTTCTAAGTTAAGGAGAGACAAGATGAATAAAGACGAAGCCGGCGGTAACTGGAAGCAGTTAAAAGGTAAAGTGAAAGAGAAGTGGGGCAAGCTGACCGACGATGATATGACCATCGTTGAAGGCAAACGCGATCAGCTGGTAGGTAAAATCCAGGAACGCTATGGCTACACTAAAGACCAGGCCGAAAAAGAACTCGGTGACTGGGAAACGACGAATAAACATCGCTTCTGAGGATGTTAAGTAAGTCGCTGGCAGGCTAAATAATCAGTCTGCTTAACAAGGGTGGTGCTTACGGCACCGCCCTTGTTTGTTTATGGCCTTTGGCACGTCATTGACACTGGTCAGACATGGCTTAAATATATTTGAAGGGTTAGCTACTTAGCGGCCACGCTTTTTGGCAACAACCGTGTGATCGTGCTGGCACTCATCCTGGTGCTGGCAGGCTTCAACTTCAACGCAATTAAGGCACAAACCGTGTGCTTCAATAACGCTATTGGTCAGCGCAAAACCCGTGCTTTTTGCCAGTGACTTCAAAATAGCCTCTACGCCTTCGGCATGTTGTTCAGTCACGGCCCCGCAGCGGTCGCAGATTAGCATCGCCGAGGTATGTGAAGGCTCTTCAAAGTGATGGCATACCACATAGCTGTTGGTCGACTCCACCCGATGCACGAACCCCTGCTCCAGCAAAAAATCCAGCGCGCGATAAATCGTCGGCGGCTTGGCCTGTGGTTCGCTTGCGCGTAGCAGGTCCAGCAGATCGTAAGCGCTGATTGCGCCGTGATGCTGGCTCATTAGCCGTAGCACTTCCAGACGCTGAGGCGTCAGCCTGACGTTGCGCTGCTGGCAGATAGACTCTGCCTGCGACAGGATTTTTTCAGGACTGTTTATCTTCATAGCTCTCCCCAGGCCAGCTTAGAACGTTATGTTATCACAATGGCGTTAAAAACGCCGCGCTTCCGCGTGGTCGAAGGCTGCCTTGCTCATCTTAAGATCCCTCTCTTGCCGATGGCGAAATTATCAGGCTTTTTGCAGGGTATTCCTGTGCTTATCATTCAATCCTATGATGAGAGAGGCTGTACCATTCGAAAATCAAGGAGACGGTTGTAATTAGCGATATTTTATGTACATTTACTTAAGTAATTGTTAATAATTTTGGTGGTTACAGGGAAATACTGGCTCTGCTTTAAGGCAGCTAACAGATTAAAAGAAGCGCAATGCGTAGAAAAACCACACTATTTTGGTTTAGTTCCGGGCAATGGCCATTTGACTTAAGGTTCATTATGCAGGCAGTCATCTTCGGCGCGCTTCAGGCGTTGTCTCCTTTTTGAAGGGTTCAAGGTAAATGGTCAAAAAAACACGTAAACTGAGCAAGCTTCCCCGTTCGATTGCTTTTCCCGTCCTGTTTCTGGCACCGCTGAGCGCGCTTGCCGCCGGTAATTATTACGATGCCCGTAACGATGCAATGGGTGGAACGGGCGTGGCTTCATCAACTTATGGTACGGCCGTGCTGGCTAACCCGGCGCTGATGACCAAAGCCCAGCCGGATGACGATGTCAGTATCATTCTTCCCGCCGTTGGCGCGCAGCTGACGGATAAAAACAAGCTGATTGATAAGGTTGATGATTTAACCGACAGCGTTGATAACTATCGCGATATCGCCAACCAGGGGATCTTTAGCCTCGCTGATTACCCGCGGGTACAGTCTGCCGCAGGCGATCTGGCCAACCAGCTACGTGGAATTAAGGGCAGTAAGGCCTGGGCGACAGCGGGCGCAGCCGTTGCCGTGACCGTACCTAATGAAGTTTTGCCTTTCGCCTTTGTAGCAAAAGCCTACGGTACGGCTCACGTTGCGACAGATATTAGCCAGAATGATATTAATTACCTTCAGGGTATAGCTGACGGCACCCGCATCCCACTGCCGGGCGATCAGAGCTCACTGACCTCGGCAGCGTTGGGACGTGGTGCGATCGTTTATGACTATGGCGTTGCCGTGGCGCACGAATTTAATATCGCCGGGCATCCGGTTTCTTTTGGTATTACGCCGAAGATTCAGAAAACTTATCTCTATAACTACAGCGCTTCTGTTTATAACTACGATAAGTCGGACTTTACCAAAGGCCGTTATAAGAACTCTAACACCGGCTTCAACATGGATGCCGGTGCCGCCACCGATTTGGGCGATAACTGGACGCTGGGTTTAAGCGCGCAGAACCTGATTGCACGCGATATCGATACCCGTGAAGTTAACGGCTATAAGGATACCTACCAGATCCGTCCGGTCGTAACGCCTGGCGTTTCTTACCACACCGAGCGGCTGACGGCGGCGCTGGATGTCGATGCCACGCCAACTAAACGCTTCAAAACGGTGGAAGATAGCCAGTATGCGGGTATAGGTGCGGAATATCGTGTACTGAGCTGGTTACAGCTGCGTGCAGGTTATCGCGCCGATATGAAATCTAACGACACTAACGTTGTTACCGCCGGTTTTGGTCTGTCACCGTTTAATAAGGTGCACCTGGATCTGGCCGGTATGCGCGGCAACGACAATACCTGGGGTGCCGTGGCGCAGCTTAACTTTACGTTCTGAGTCTCCTTTCGGGCGCATCCCGGTGCGCCCGCATCGTCCGCTTAGCGATTGCGGGCAGTCATGCTATCATTGCGCACATTATCGTCATTTGTTAATCAGAGTTTTTGCGCTTTATGACCCATAATTTACCCGCCCACCGTTTTTCCGTTGCGCCAATGCTGGACTGGACCGACCGTCACTGCCGCTATTTCCATCGTCAGCTGAGCCGCGAGGCCTTGCTCTATACCGAGATGGTGACCACCGGCGCCATTATTCATGGCAAAGGCGACTATCTGGCGTGGAACCAGCAAGAGCAGCCGGTCGCGTTACAGCTTGGCGGCAGCGATCCGCTTGCGCTGGCGCAATGTGCCGAACTGGCGCAGGCTCGCGGTTACAACGAGGTTAACCTGAACGTCGGTTGTCCTTCAGATCGTGTACAGAACGGGCGCTTTGGCGCTTGCCTGATGGGCGAGGCCGCGCTGGTGGCGGACGCGGTGAAAGCAATGCGCGATCGCGTGTCGATTCCGGTTACGGTAAAGACGCGTATTGGCATTGATGACCAGGACAGCTATGCGTTTCTTTGCGATTTTATTCGTCAGGTTTCGGAGCAGGGCGGCTGCGAGATGTTTATTATCCACGCGCGTAAAGCCTGGCTTTCTGGCCTGAGCCCGAAAGAAAACCGTGAGATCCCACCGCTGGACTATGAGCGTGTTTATCAGCTTAAGCGCGATTTTCCACACCTCACTATTTCCATTAATGGCGGCATAAAATCGCTGGCGGAAGCGAAGGTGCATTTGCAACATGTGGATGGGGTGATGGTAGGTCGCGAAGCCTATCAAAATCCGGGGATGCTGGCGCAGGTCGATCGCGAGCTGTTTGGCAGCGATATTCCTGCTGTCGATCCGGTGGCCGTGGTGCGTTCAATGTATCCTTATATTGAACGTGAGCTGGCGCAGGGAACCTATCTGGGACACATTACGCGGCATATGCTTGGTTTGTTCCAGGGTATTCCGGGTGCGCGTCAGTGGCGGCGTTACCTGAGCGAAAATGCGCATAAAGCGGGTGCGAACGTCGAAACGGTAGAAGCGGCGTTGGCGCTGGTAGCGGATAAGGTGCCGGCCGGGGTTTAACGGAGTTGCTGGCGCTGGCGCTGTATTAATAGTGTCAGGTATCAAGGGCCGCTGTGGCTTTGATATCGGTGAAAAGGCAGCAAGGGCCGCTGGACCGCTGTTACTGTTGCTGTGATACCGGGGAAAAGGTAGCAAGGGCCGCCGGACCGCTGTTACTGTGGCTTTGATATCGGTGAAAAGGCAGCAAGGGCCATGCGGAACACGGACACGCCGTAAACCCGTCCCTGGGGGCTTGTTTCGCGCGTCCATGCGCGAAAACAGTCCGCTTATCCGCATGGCCCTTGCTGCTGGTCAAGCGGCTGAGTCGCGGTAAATATCAATGTGGCATCGGTATTAGCCTGTAAATCGTTATGGCGCTGTAGCTCTTGCTACTGATCAAGCGGCTGAGTCGCTGTAAGTATTAA
Source organism: Erwinia sp. BNK-24-b (assembly GCF_047456155.1). NCBI lineage: Bacteria > Pseudomonadati > Pseudomonadota > Gammaproteobacteria > Enterobacterales > Erwiniaceae > Erwinia > Erwinia sp. BNK-24-b. The sequence goes on along the minus strand of NZ_CP179901.1, from coordinate 4,331,777 downwards.
TGTGGCATCGCTGTTAGCCTGTAAATCGTTATGACGCTGTAGCTCTTGTTACTGGTCAAGCGGCTGAGTCGCTGTAAGTATTAATGCGGCATCGTTATTAGCCTGTAAATCGTTACGTGTGCTGTAGCTCTTGTTACTGGTTAAGCGGCTGAGTCGCGGTAAATATTAATGTGGCATCGCTGTTAGCCTGTAAATCGTTATGGGCGCTACGGCTATTGTTGCTGGTCAGGCGACTAAGCCGTTAGGCAAGACCTCGGGCTCGGTGCCAGACAATCTGTTTTCTCAAAACCTGGTCAATATCGCGCCAGGTAGTGACGATATTGACTACGTCGCCGGTAGTCCTTTTGATTATCCGCATTATTTTCAATATATTAGATAAACAGAAACCTGGCACGCATCTTGTAATAAAGAAGAATATCTTTAATCAGGAGTACGCTATGGAAATTTTCTTTGTTCTCGGCTTCTTTGTCATGTTGCTACTCACCGGCGTTTCTCTACTGGGTATTATCCTGGCGGTAATCGTTGCCAGCGTGGTGATGATGTTTGCGGGATTGCTAATGATGGTAGTTAAAATGCTGCCATGGCTGGCGCTTGCCGTGGCCGTCGTCTGGATTTATCGCGCCTATAAAAAGCCGTCGGCAACAACAAAGCGTTGGATATCTCGCTAATATCAATGCGTTGTCGACAAAGTTGCAGACTGTAATGCGGTATCGATCACAACCTGACAGTTTTCATAGATGATTTTGCAATTAAGCATATTTTTTACTTATCAATTCTGCCAGGATGGCTCCACTGAATTTCCAAAATTCATCGCCGCTGACCCTACAAACAGCGCGAACTATAAAAAAGAAAAATGGGCTTCCTTCGGGAAGCCCAGCTTATTTCCGGCATCTGAAACGCGAGAAGCGAATCAGGGGATAAGCAGGCTGGAACCCTGCGTGACGCGGCTTTCCAGCGTTTTGTGCGCCTGCTGAGCATCCGTCAGCGCGAACTTCTGCTGCTCCGGCACATCTACTTTAATCGCGCCGCTGGCAATCAGCGAAAACAGCTCGTTGCTGGCCTGAGTCAACGCGTCCGCTGTAGTGATATAGCCGTTCAAAGAGGGACGGGTAACATACAGCGAACCTTTCTGGTTAAGAATGGCCAGATTTACGCCGCTAACCGGGCCTGACGAATTGCCAAAGCTGACCATCAAACCCCGCCGCTGTAAGCAGTCCAGAGAAGCTTCCCAGGTATCTTTACCTACCGAATCGTAAACAACGCGCACTTTCTTGCCGTTGGTCAGTTCCAGCACGCGTTTCGCTACGTCTTCTTCACGGTAGTTAATGGTGGCCCAGGCCCCAGCCTCTTGCGCTCTGGCCGCTTTTTCCGCCGAGCCTACGGTGCCTATCAGATGCGCGCCCAGCGCTTTCGCCCACTGGCAGGCTATCAGTCCCACGCCGCCGGCCGCCGCCTGGAAAAGGAAAGTTTCATCCGGCTGCACGACATAAGTCTGGCGCAGCAGATAATGTACGGTCAGGCCTTTCAGAAACGAAGCCGCCGCCTGTTCAAAAGAGATACTGTCAGGCAAGATAGCCAGCTTATCGGCTGCAACGGCATGATACTCGCTGTAAGCGCCGAGAGCAGATTGTGCATAGACCACGCGATCGCCCGCTTTTACCATCGTCACGCCTTCGCCCACGCTTTTTACTATGCCTGCCGCTTCCGTGCCCAGTCCACAGGGCAAAGATGCCGGATAAAGCCCGCTGCGTACATAGGTATCAATGTAATTGATGCCGATGGCCTTGTTCTCAACTACCACTTCGCCCGCCGCTGGTTCAGGCATGGCAACGTCAATCACCTGCATCACTTCCGGCCCGCCGTGCTGGCTGATTTGTATACGTTTTGGCATGGTCACTCCTGTTGATTCGGCGTCATTCGGGGAGGACGAAAGGTCGCCAAACGGGTATACTGGCGCGTCCCCACACAAGGTATTACATCACTATGGCAGGAAATAAACCCACCAACAAATCCAATGAAAACCGTGAGCCGCGCGACCGGCAAATGGAAGGGCTGAAGCTGCCGCCCCATTCTCTGGAAGCGGAGCAATCCGTGTTGGGCGGACTGATGCTGGATAACGAACGCTGGGATAACGTGTCCGAGCGCGTGGTGGCACAGGACTTTTTCAGTCGTCCGCACCGCATGATCTTCAGCGAAATGCAGCGCCTGCTGGAAATGAGCAAGCCTATCGATCTGATCACGCTTTCAGAATCCCTGGAAACCAAGGGCGAGCTGAACATGGTTGGCGGCTTTGCTTATCTGGCCGAGCTATCTAAAAATACGCCAAGTGCGGCGAATATCGGTGCCTATGCCGATATCGTGCGTGAACGTGCAGTTGTCCGCGAAATGATCGCAGTGGCAAATGAGATCGCTGACGCGGGTTACGATCCGCAGGGCCGTTCCAGTGAAGACTTGTTGGATCTGGCCGAATCACGCGTTTTCCAGATCGCAGAAAATCGCGCCAACAAGGATGAAGGGCCAAAAAGCGTCGATCAAATTCTGGAAGCGACGATCTCCAGGATCGAATCGCTCTATCAGACGCCTCACGATGGGGTAACCGGCGTGGATACCGGTTATCAGGATCTGAATAAGAAAACCGCTGGCCTGCAGCGTTCGGATCTGATTATTGTCGCGGCTCGTCCGTCGATGGGTAAAACCACATTTGCCATGAACCTCTGCGAAAATGCGGCGATGCTACAGGATAAACCGGTGCTGATCTTCAGCCTGGAGATGCCCGGCGAACAGCTGATGATGCGTATGTTGGCTTCCCTTTCGCGCGTCGATCAGACACGTATTCGTACCGGCCAGCTCGACGACGAGGACTGGGCGCGTATCTCCAGCACGATGGGTATTCTGCTGGAGAAAAAGAACATGTTTATCGATGATTCGTCCGGCCTGACGCCAACGGAAGTACGTTCGCGCGCGCGCCGTATTTTCCGCGAGCACGGCGGGCTGAGCATGATTATGATCGACTACCTGCAGCTGATGCGCGTGCCGGCGCTTTCCGATAATCGTACGCTGGAAATTGCAGAAATCTCACGCTCGCTAAAGGCGTTGGCTAAAGAGTTGCAGGTGCCGGTGGTGGCGCTGTCGCAGCTTAACCGTTCTCTTGAGCAGCGTGCGGATAAACGCCCGGTCAACTCGGATCTGCGTGAGTCCGGCTCTATCGAGCAGGATGCCGACCTGATTATGTTTATCTATCGTGACGAGGTTTATCACGAGAACAGCGATCTGAAAGGCATTGCAGAAATCATTCTGGGCAAGCAGCGTAACGGTCCTATCGGGACGGTACGCCTGACCTTTAACGGCCAGTGGTCGCGCTTTGACAACTACGCCGGGCCGCAGTACGACGACGAATAAAATAGTGTTGGACAACAGAGCGGCAACTGGGGTTATCTGTCCGGCAGGAAATGCTTAGCCGCCGGACGAATAATGACCCAGATTGATGATTATGATCTCAAGATATTGACCTTACTGGAAAGCAACGGCCGCCTGACCAATCAGGAGTTGAGCGATTTAGTCGGGCTTTCTGCTTCCCAATGCTCCCGTCGTCGTATCAATCTTGAACAGGCCGGGCTGATCCTCGGCTACCATGCCCGGCTATCGCCCGATGCGGTTGGCCTGGGCATGATTGGCCTGATCGAAGTTCGCCTTATCAACCACACCGAAGAATACGTCGACAGCTTCCACCATATGGTCGCCGGGCAGTCAGCTATTGTGGACGCCTATAAAACCACGGGCGACGCTGACTATCTGTTAAAGGTCGCCGTGGCCGATCTGGCAGGTTTAAGCGCTTTAATCAGCCAGCTGGTGGCGGGGCACAAAAGCGTGTCGCATGTGAAAACGTCCGTGGTGCTTAGCCGTCTGAAAGAAAACGGCATGATGACGCCAGGCTGTGCTTAAAGAGCTGTTGCGGGCGCTGTGGATCAATCTGGTGCACGTAAACCCGGACTTATGCGTAATCTGTGCAGAAAAAGCAAATTTCATGCACGTCATTTCTGTTTTTTTAGTGTTTCCATACACAAAACAGAAAATTTAATTGCTGGTTTATCAGTAAGTTAATCAATCCTTTGAAAATATAGATTTTTCAGGGGTAAAGTGGTGCGCTTTTTGCTGGAAATAAGGTTATTTCCCGGAGGATCAGCATCATGGATAATGTCGTTCAGCCCGCCAGCATCCCGCATACCTTTGTCGAAGATGCGCTTGCACTACTGTTTGGCACGTTAATGGTTTCTTTTGGCGTGATGCTTTTGAAAAGCGCCGGAGCGTTAACCGGCAGCACCGCCGGTATCGCCTTTCTTATCAGCTATCTGACCCATACTTCTTTTGGCGTGGCTTTCTTTCTGATTAATCTGCCGTTTTACTGGCTGGCCGCACGCAGAATGGGCTGGGTTTTCACGGTCAAAACCTTTTGCGCGGTTGGGCTGGTGTCGCTGTTCAGCCACCTGCATCCGCTTTTTATCCATTTTTCCGCGCTGGATCCCTTTTATGCGACACTGTTCGGTAACGTCGTCATGGGCGTCGGGTTTATAGTATTGTTTCGGCACAAGGCTAGCCTGGGCGGCATAAATATTCTGGCGCTGTGGCTGCAGGATCGTTACGGTATCCGTGCCGGAAAGCTGCAAATGGCGGTTGATACCTGCGTGGTGCTGGCCTCGCTGTTTGTGGTGTCGCTGCCGATGCTGGCGGCCTCCATCGCGGGCGCAGCGATCCTCAATCTGATTATTGCGATGAACCACCGTCCTGGCCGCTATTCTGTCTGAAGAATGACAAAGGCAAGGCGTCCGTTGCCGTGGCAGCCTGACCTAACTTATCAATGGAGATTTTCACCGTGTTTCAAAACGTCGACGCCTACGCTGGCGATCCAATTCTTTCCCTGATGGAAACCTATAAGCAGGATACGCGCCCGCATAAAGTTAACCTGAGCATCGGGCTTTACTATGACGGACAGGGCGTTATCCCACAGCTGAAGGCGGTTGCCGCCGCAGAAGCACGTCTGAATGCCCAGGCGCACGACGCCTCTCTCTATTTACCGATGGAAGGTTTGCCGGCATATCGTAGTGCGGTAGCGCCTTTGCTGTTTGGTCAGGATCATCCGGCACTGAAAGCGGGACGTATCGCCACCATCCAGACCGTTGGCGGCTCCGGCGCGCTGAAGGTTGGCGCTGATTTCCTGAAGGCCTATTTTCCGGGATCTCAGGTTTGGGTCAGTAACCCAACCTGGGAAAACCATATCGCCATTTTTTCCGGCGCAGGTTTCCAGGTAAATACCTATCCGTGGTATGACGATGCCACTAACGGCGTGAAGTTCGAAGAGCTTGTTGCCGCGCTGAAAACGCTGCCGCCGCAGAGTATCGTGCTGCTGCATCCGTGCTGTCATAACCCGACCGGTGCCGATCTGACTAACGAGCAGTGGGACAACGTGACGGAAGTGCTGAAAGAGCGCGACCTTATCCCGTTCCTGGATATCGCCTATCAGGGTTTTGGTAGCGGAATGGAAGAGGATGCCTATGCGATCCGCGCTATTGCCGCCGCCGGTTTGCCTGCGCTGGTCAGCAACTCTTTTTCCAAAATTTTCTCGCTGTATGGCGAGCGCGTCGGCGGCCTGTCCGTGGTCTGTGAAGATGCAGAAGAAGCCTCCCGCGTGCTTGGTCAGTTAAAAGCTACCGTGCGCCGCAACTATTCAAGCCCGCCAAACTTTGGCGCACAGGTCGTTGCCTGCGTGCTGAATGATGCACAGCTGAAAGCGGACTGGCTGGCGGAAGTTGAGGCGATGCGCGTGCGTATCTCCACGATGCGTCAGGCGCTGGTGGACGTGCTGACTACGGCAGTGCCGGGCAAAAACTTTGACTATCTGTTAAAGCAGCGCGGCATGTTCAGCTATACCGGCCTGAGCGCGGCGCAGGTCGATCGCCTGCGCGACGAGTTCGGTATCTACCTGATCGCCAGCGGACGTATGTGTGTGGCTGGCCTGAACAGTGATAACGTGCATCAGGTTGCCGAGGCTTTTGCTGCGGTGATGTAATTTTTTCTGGCCACCGTCGTTCTGACTGTGGCCATCTTTTCTCGTCCCCACCGGCCTGCGGCGATAAATATTAACCGAACGATAACAATCCAACCTCATACAATTTTTATATACTAAACGGCTCATACGGAGACCGTTTATGTCCAGCAGCAACTCTCAGGCGTTGTCCGAACGCTCTTTTTCTGAAGAAGTATGGCGTGGCATGCTTGCCACTCTTCCCATTCTTATTGGCATACTGCCATTTGGTCTCTTGCTTGGTGCGCAGGCGCAGCAGCAGGGGTTCTCGCTGTTTAACCTGACGTTAATGACAGGGCTAAACTTCGCTGGCGGTTCGGAGTTTGCGGCTGTAGCGCTGTGGGCTTCGCCACCGCCTCTGCTGACTATTGTGCTGGTCACTCTGCTGGTCAATAGCCGCCATCTGTTGATGGGCGCGGCGCTGGCTCCTTCTCTGGCGCATCTGCCGCCGCGTAAAGCGCTTTTCGCGCTTTTCCTGATGTGTGATGAAAGCTGGGCCATGAGCATAACGGATGTCGCCAGACGCAGAGCGGCAGGCCTTTATCCTTCGTTCAGTACGGGTTTTTATGCCGGAGTGGCGGGGTCGCTTTGGTTTACATGGATATTTGCCACCGGGCTGGGCGTAATTGTTGGGCCAGTGTTAGGGGATATCACGCGCTGGGGGTTTGATATGGCGTTTCCGGCCGTTTTTCTGGTTCTGCTGAAAGGCATGTGGAAAGGCTTTCGCTCCGGTTTGCCGTGGCTGGTAAGCCTGATTTGCGCAGGCGCAACCTATCACTATTTTCCCGGTGCCGCCTACGTGCCGGTTGGCGCGGCCAGCGGCATTATTGCCATCCTGCTGCTGAACAGGAAAGTTTCATGAGCCTGACGTTACTGACTATTGTATTAATGGCCGCAACTACTTATCTGACGCGTATCGCGGGTTACCTGTTATTGCGTGACAGAGTGCTTAGCGCCCGTACCAAAGCAATCATGGAAGCCGCGCCCGGCTGTGTCCTGATTACGATCGTTGCGCCTCACTTTGTGACGACCAGTCCGGCAGATCTGCTGGCGTTAGCTATTTCTCTGCTGGCTGCGATGCGCTTTTCCCTGTTACCTGTTGTAGTGATTAGCGTAGTCGCGACGGCTTTGTTACGTCATCTGCTTTAAACCATTGAGTCAGAGCAGCACTCTTTTTGCCGTTTCGGGTTTACCTTTTGGCCGCTTGCTGCACACTTAACGGGACTCACTCAGCTAAGGAGCATCACAATGTGGTATCAGCAAACGCTTACCCTGAACCCTAAAACCCGAGGTTTTCATCTGATTACGGATGAAATAACGCAGGAGCTGCGACGACTTGGCGATGTACAGGTAGGGCTGTTGCATCTGCTGTTGCAGCATACCTCCGCCTCGCTGACGCTGAATGAAAATTGCGATCCTACGGTCAGAAGCGATATGGAAAACCATTTTCTGCGTCAGGTGCCGGAAAATGCACGTTATGAACACGATTACGAAGGCGCAGACGATATGCCAGCGCATATCAAGTCCTCATCGCTGGGCGTTTCGCTAACGCTGCCGGTAAGCCGTGGGAAATTGCTGCTGGGCACCTGGCAAGGCATCTGGCTGGGCGAACACCGGGTTCATGGCGGTGCCCGGCGTATCGTCGCCACGCTGCAAGGGGAATAGGCGGCGATTCTTATGAGGGAATAGTGGAGCCCGGCTCAGGAAAACACTCTCTTTTTTGATATTGCGTTGACCATGCTGTCTGAATCAGATCGATTAATTCCTCTTTCCAGGCAGGATTCCAGCCGTCGCGTTGCTTTAGCCCGACGGCAAAATGTGGCAATTGGGGGAAGTGCGAGAAAGTCTCGAAGCTCTTCAGGCCCGGTTGTTCAGCCAGCCAGGGAAGCACGGTGACGCCAATTCCTGCTTTAACCGCAGAGCGTAAAGAGATCAGATCTTCCGATTCGTAAGCACAACGCCAGCTTATTCCCTGATCTTCAAGGCTTTTGATCGCCAGGTTACGAAAGCCGCAGGGGGCTTTGAATAAGGCCAGCGGAACCTCATTCTTATCTGAAATATCGATTTCTTCGCTGACACACCATTTAATAGCCAGGTTATGCCAGACATTTTCCTGCATTTTTTCGGCTTCATCGATAACCAAGCCAATATCAATCTTTCCTTCGTTGACGGCATCAGAAAGCAAAGCTGAGCGGGCGACTTTAACCACAATTTGCACAGCCGGGAGTCTGGCTGCCATGCTGGCAATGATTTGCGGCAGGATCATTTCGCAGAAATGCTCAGGCATACCCAAGGTCACGACTTCTTTTTTATTCTTACTGTGAAAAAGCTCGGCGATTCGGTCATTGGACTCAACTATTTCTCTGGCATGTTTTAATAGCTGTTCCCCGGCAGGCGTAAGTAAAACCTGTTTATTCTGCCTGGCAAAAAGAGGTGTATCAAGAAGCTCTTCAAGCCGCCGGATTTGTTGGCTTATGGCAGGTTGGGTAAGGTTGATTAATTCTGCTGCACGCGTGAAATTTTTAACTTCTGCAACCTTAATAAAGCTTCGCAGAGATTGAACGTCCAGGTTAACTCTCATATGTCACCAGGAAGGGTTATTTAAAAATACATTAACATGTTGTTGATTTACAATAATGTAAGTATTGGTGACGAAAAGTTTCTATAATGTAATCTTGATTACAGTAATTAATCAAGAATTATATGATAAATCCTAAATTTAGATTCTTTTTGCATATACTTATTACTTAATGAAATGATGGCAAAAATAATTTACTGATCTGCCATCATTTTTTATTAACCAACGCGGCGCATCTGATCCTTGTCTTCTTTCGGTAGGTTCAGCTTTTCAAGCTTTGCAAGGATGTTTTGTGCCCGATCTGCGGCGTGGCGTGCATTAATTTCCAATACGCTGGTAAAAAGAAAAGTTCCACTCGTTAGCTCGCCAAGTACTGTTATCCTTTCATCTATATTTCCATTGGCATTAATAATATTTCCTGAGGAAATGGTAACGTCAATCCCACCAAAAGGATTTGGTGTTGCGATTTTTTGTTCCAACATGTCCTGTACAAGAGGATTATCCAGATATTTTATATTTCTTGGCGTTCCCGTTGCAGCAATGACCACATCATATTCATAATTTTTTACGACTGTTTCGTGCTGTGTTTTGACGATAAAAGAATCTTTTTCTTTTATGATACTTACGGTACCAGGAATGATAGCCATCTCTTTGTTAAGAAGAAGGTCTCGCATTTTGATTGCATTTTCAACAGGAATTGAAACACGATAGGTTACCCACCATGAGAAGTAAGGCCAGAATTTTTTCTTATCCTCTTCAGGCATCGAAGCCCAAACAAGATCAATAATACTGTTTGTGGCATAAAGAACGGCCTGCCAGAGGCGTGGGCTTTTTGCTTTTATAATTTCACTTTTCAAATAGTCCAGTGGATTAGGTTGAGTACAGTTAGCGATAAGGTTATCTGGAGATAATTTTATGTTCTCGCCAGCCGCAGCCAGCTCCTGGATAACCCAGGTAATTACATCACCCAGACGGATTTCATTATGTTTTTTAAGATGAGCATGTACCTTTTCCAGCGTAAGGTACTGAGGTTGATAGCGACCCTGTGAGCCTCTTACTGAAGGCAGGGCGCCAGTGCGGGAATGAAGGGTAATCTTCCCAGTATGTCCATTTTTCTTCAAACCCAAAACAGTATCAATTGCGCTCAATCTGGAACCGATAATGGCAACCCGGGCATCTTTAGGAACGTTTCTCGCGGTACGTTTTACAGGGTAAGGACTTGAAAAAAAGTTTTTTTCGCCATCCAGAGCGCTATACTCCAGGCTGCCACCATTTCCGCAGCTGACCACAACATGATCGCTTGAGAATGATAAATTATTTTTAGTGGAAACAACAACATGCCCATCATGTGAAAAACTTAGTCTGATAGCTTCATCTTTTACAGGGATTAATCGGCATTCCAAACTTAGTGCTCTTGAACAAAGATGCTGTACCATGTTTGAAAGATAGTGTCCGAATAGTGGACGTGGCAAAAATGCATCCTGATTAATATCAATATCTGGGAAATCATCTTCCCAAACGGTGCGGTTTTCATCAAGCCATTGGTAAAAATGGCCCGGCCTGTCAGTAAAAGGCGTAATAAAACCCGCTTTGGTGTTCAGAAGATTAGTTGTTACATCTTCCGAATAAGCCAGACCTCGACCGAATCCAGAGCGCTTCTCTATCATGAATATAGTTAAGTTTTCTTTTGTGTTTTTCTTTTCAATGCCATTCAGTAATGAATGAATCATCGACACACTTGAGGCACCGCCTCCGATAATGGTAATAACTTTGCCAGACATGGGGTTTATCCTTGATGTAATATAATCTTTTTAGTACTTTCTAGTGCTCTATTTAATAAAATATTTTTTTATCCATCATTCTACAATCGGCGGAAATGACTACGTTTGCATCCATGTTAGCGATTATATCTGTATTGATGTTAATTCCAGGTGCGTATTCGTCAAGATATATGACACTATTTTTTAAAGTAAAAACAGCTCGTTCAGTAATTAGTTTTATGTTTTGCTTTAGCTTTGCTGAGTAATTACCATTAAATGTTAAATGTGATACATTTTTCACGAATTTTTTCACGCTCCCTTCTTTTATTATTATAAGGTTCCCGTCAGCCAAAGAAACTTCAAGGCCAATAGCTGTGAAAGTTCCGCAGAATAAGATATTTTTTGTCGACTGGGTAATATTGATAAACCCCCCTGCACCAAAAACACGGCTATTGAATTTCGATACGTTGATATTCCCAAAAGTATCAACTTCGGCAAAGCCGAGGCAGGAAAGATCGAGTCCTCCACCTTCATAAAAGTCGAAGAGTGCCGCTTGCTCAATGATGGCATCAGGATGTGTACTTGCGCCAAATGAGAGTCCTGAAGCAGGATCTCCGCCAATGATACCGGACTCTACCGTAAGGCAAAATCGGCGTTTAGTGTTATTTTCCTGGTCGAGGTTTCCTATTAGTGCCGGGATACCTATCCCCAGATTGACTACCTTTGCATTGGTATGATTGATTTCTGCTAGCGCACGTCGAGCAATAATTTTTTCGGCAATACTGATTTCTTCAGAACTATGTTTCTTCTTACCACGCGTAACGAATTCAGGATTGTTAATATTGCCATAAGTTTGGGGGTGGTCTCCTTCTTTAGCAACTACCACATAATCAACAAGAATACCCGGGATATTGACATGGTGAGGTTGTAACTCATCATGTTCAACTATCTTTTCTACCTGAACGATGACGATACCGCCGCTATTTTTAGCCGCCATGGCTTGTGACAGAGCATCGCTGTATGAGACTTCGTTATACATTGAGATATTCCCTTCCCGATCGCTACAGGAACCTCTTAACAATGCACAATCAATTTTAATTGACGGATAAAAAAGAATTTGTTCATCATCCAGAGCAAGCTTTTTTACCAGTGATGGTGACCCGCCGCAGTTTAATAAACCCCCATCACGGTCCGGGTCGACAAAAGTTTCTAATCCAATTTTTGAGTAAATGCCCGATTTGCCTGATGCAATAGCTCTGAACAGCTGGCTTACGATTCCCTGTGGCCAGTTATGGGCTTCGATCGTTCCCTGAGTCGCCATATTGCTTAGCGCGGGGACCAGCCCCCAAAATCCACCAATGGCTTTCGCAACCAGGCCAGGCAATGCCAGGGCGTCAACGCCTTTGCCGAGCCGATCTCCTGCTGCAGAAGCAAATAATAAGGAGAGGTTTTTTGGCGCGCCTTCATCGTCGAATCTGCTACGGATGGCGCGAGTCAGTGAATCTGGATGTCCACAGCTGCCGAATCCGCCAGGAACCACAGTCCATTGATCCTGAAGCAGCCTGGCTGCTTCTTGTTCATTAATAACCTGCATAATGGATTAATATCCTGTGAATTAATGGCTTATTGCGCTGCTGTAAGCAGATACTGGTTGTACCGGTTTTTCCCATACCACCAAAAATGTGCAACCCAATTCTGATGACAAGGCATGACTTGATCCCGGCGGATACGTTTGAAGTACCCCAGCCACATGGCGTCCACGATCGTCAATTAATTCACCTTCCAACACCAGAACCAGTTCCCATCCCGGATGAAGATGAGTCGGAGTTTTGGCTCCCGGTACATAGTTTACCAGCGCAGCCGACGGGCCTTGCCCCTCACTGCCTTTGTCGTCATAAAGCATGAATACTGAAACACCTTCACGGCCTTCAACTTCATAGGGTTTAAACGGTAAACTTTTAAAATCATGTATTGGGAAGCTGTTATTTTTCGTATCAGTTAGAGCAGTGAATAAATTATTAATTGTTAAACCTTGCAGCATTTTTTTTCCTTTAGATTGGGGTTTTTATTTATTACGCTGATGATTCATCAGATAAACGCCTGCACCAGAAACAATAAATCCAAGAATTGCCATACCGCTCGGGATTTCTCCAAGAGTAAGTGAAGCCATTATCTGTGTCGTCGCAGGAATAACGTGAAATAAATTGGTTGCTTTACTGGTCTCGCCCCGTCTGATCATTATATACAGTAGTGTTAATGCACCTACTGAGTTCATTAGCGTAACCCAGCCAATAGAGGCAATATAGGGAACGACATGCGTCACGTGCATTGTTTCAGTAAAATAGGCTAAACCGAACATAATGATCGAGGCCGTTACCATCTGTATAAAACAGCCAACCCATAAATCGATACCGCTCAGGAACTTTTTCTGATAAAGCGTACCTGTAGTAATACCAACTAGTGCCAGACAGACGGCGGCATAGCCAGATAAAGAGGTACTCCTTTCAAGCAGGCTGCTGGCAACCACAATAGCAACACCGCCTACGCCTAAGAGCGAACCGGGTAAATCGCGCCAGTTAAGCTTTTCACCGAGCCAAAGCGATGCGCCGATAATAACAAATATTGGCATTAGCCCGACTATCAATGCAGCCTGTCCGGCAGGTACACCACGGCTGATCCCAGTGTAAAGTCCACCGAACTGTAACGCCTGTAATAACACACCCACTACAACAGCATGCATATAAGGTTTTACTGTTTTCGGCCATTTTGATTTTATTTTTAAAGCAACGCCAAGGAAAATAATGGCGGCTAAAGCAAAACGGTAAAAGGTCATGGTGAAGGGTTCGCCGTAACGCACTCCAAATGCACCACCAATATACCCTGAGCTCCACAGTAATATAAACGCGATAGGGACAGGTGAGGTTATTCTTATATCCTGACTGATTTTTGTCTCGGTAGACATTATGATCTCCATACGAGGGTTGGCTGGATAATTAAAATAAGGTTTTCTGTGTGAGGTGGGAAATAATATAATTTTACGCGGACCATGCAGGATGGTTATGGTTAGTGCAAAATATCCGTTTTCGGGAGACGCTTTGCCTTCAGTTATACCGACTCCGACTATAGTTAGATAACCCCCATCCTGAAGTTTCTCAGGCGGGATCAGGCTAATGGAGAACAAAGAATGAACGTATCGGATCTTCTGTCTTACTGCATGGATAAGCCCGGGGCGGAGCAAACTGTTAATAGCAACTGGAAGGCAACGCAAATTAAAGTGGATGACGTGCTGTTTGCGATGGTGCATGAGGTCAACGGACGGCCTGCCGTGGCGCTAAAAGCAACGCCTGCGCTGGCGGATTTACTGCGTGAAAAGCATGATGATGTTGTACCCAGCGAACACCTTAACAAATCGCACTGGAGCACCGTGCTGCTCGACGGGTCGCTGAAGGACTCACAGATTTACTATCTGGTGGATGCCTCGCTTCAGCAGGCGCTGGAAACGAAGACGGCATAGGAAAGCATGCGAACTGGCGCTGCGTTATTGCCTGTGCAAGATGGCATCCGCCCGGCGTTGCTTTATCACTTTTGCAGGCGGCATGACGCAGAGACTGGCTGTACCGACACCAGCCCCGCCCGCTATGGCCCGGACGCTGCTTACAGCATTTACCGGGCCAACAGGCTATAACAACGTTACTTCGCTAAAAACCAGGCGGGAAACTAGCCGCGCAGCGAAGCAATATCAATCACAAAGCGGTATTTCACGTCGCTTTTCAGCATGCGCTCGTAGGCTTCGTTGATTTCATCCATTTTGATCATCTCAATATCGGAGGTGATATTGTGCTTGCCGCAGAAATCCAGCATCTCCTGCGTTTCTTTAATGCCGCCAATCAGTGAGCCAGCCACGCTGCGACGCTTAAAGATCAGGTTAAATACCTGTGGTGATGGATGGTCATGTTCCGGCGCGCCAACCAGCGTCAGCGTGCCGTCCCGGCGCAACAGACTGATAAACGGGTTCAGATCGTGCGGGGCAGCAACGGTATTCAGAATAAAGTCGAAGCTGTTGGTATGCTGCGCCATCTGCTCCGGGTCTTTAGAGATAACGACTTCATCCGCGCCCAGACGCTTACCGTCTTCCACTTTAGAAGGAGAAGTGGTGAACAGCACGACGTGCGCGCCCATCGCATGCGCAATCTTCACGCCCATATGGCCTAAGCCGCCCAGGCCCACAATACCCACTTTTTTACCCGGGCCTACGCCCCAGTGATTTAAAGGTGAAAAAGTCGTGATACCGGCGCAAAGCAGCGGGGCGGCACCGGCAGGATCCAGATTTTCCGGAACGCGCAGCACAAAATCTTCGTTCACAACGATCTGGGTTGAGTAGCCGCCGTAGGTGATATCACCCGTTTCACGATCTTCACCGTTATAGGTGCCGGTAAAGCCATTTTCGCAATACTGCTCCAGGTCTTCTTTACAGTTATCGCAGGTACGACAGGAATCAACCAGACAACCTACACCCACCAGATCGCCTGCTTTGTATTTGTGCGAATGGCTGCCGACGGCGGTAACGCGGCCAACAATTTCATGGCCAGGAACGACCGGAAAAATCGTGTTTTTCCACTCGTTACGGGCCTGATGCAGGTCGGAATGGCAGACGCCGCAGTAAAGAATTTCGATCTGTACATCGTGCTCACGCAGTTCGCGCGGCTGGAACTCAAACGGCGCGAGTCTGGAATCGGCGCTTTTCGCGGCATAAGCATGGGTAATGTTCATGATCTCTCCTGTAAAGGGAATGGCAAAGCGTACGGAAAAATGCTGATGCCGTGTAAGAAAATCGTCGGCAGCAGCCCGTTAAGCATAATGGTCATCGCCGTACAGAGGTATGCCGGAACCTCTTTAAATCTTGCCCAATCCTGCAAACCTTTGGTTGAAAGAGCATAATTTTGGGAAAAATCGCAGAGGTTTATCGTAGAGAAGGAAGAAATTGCAGTAGAAAAAGCGCGGTTATAAAACGGTGCGGCAGAGTCGGGAACCCGAACTAAAGACAAAATCACAACGGAAGCTAAAGGGCAGACAAAGCTAAAGCGAAGGTCCAGATAAAGCCAAAGCGAAAGTCCAGATAAAGCTAAAGCGAAAGTCCAGATGGAGCCAACGCCCAGGTCAAACCCTGAATCTAAGCCTGGATCTAAGCCAGTGCCAGAATCTAAACCCGCCAGCGGGTGCTCAGGGAAAACCAGCGTGAGCAGCAATCTGCCCACGCTGTAGCGCTTATTTTGCCAGTAAAGGCTTCAGGAAGCGTGCAGTATGCGACTCCTTGCACTCCGCCACCGTTTCCGGCGTGCCGGAAACCAGAATCTGGCCGCCACCGCTGCCGCCCTCCGGCCCCAGGTCAACAATCCAGTCGGCGGTTTTGATCACGTCAAGGTTGTGTTCAATTACCACAATGGTGTTGCCCTGATCGCGCAGCTGATGCAGAACGGCCAACAGCTGTTGGATATCGGCGAAGTGCAGGCCGGTGGTCGGCTCATCAAGAATATAGAGCGTTTGACCGGTGCCGCGCTTCGACAGCTCGCGAGCCAGCTTCACGCGCTGCGCCTCACCGCCCGACAGCGTAGTAGCAGACTGGCCGAGGCGGATATAGGAAAGCCCCACGTCCATCAGCGTTTGCAGCTTACGCGCCAGTGCAGGTACGGCATCGAAGAATTCGCGTGCTTCTTCGATAGTCATTTCCAGCACCTGATGGATGCTCTTGCCTTTGTATTTAATTTCCAGCGTTTCGCGGTTATAGCGCTTGCCCTTACACTGGTCACACGGTACGTAGATATCCGGCAGGAAGTGCATCTCTACCTTAATCACGCCGTCGCCCTGGCAGGCCTCGCAGCGCCCGCCGCGCACGTTAAAGCTGAAGCGGCCTGGCGTATAGCCGCGCGTACGCGACTCCGGCACGCCCGCGAACAGTTCACGCACTGGCGTAAAGATGCCGGTGTAGGTGGCCGGGTTAGAACGCGGCGTACGGCCGATGGGGCTTTGGTCAATATCGATAACCTTATCGAAATGCTCCATGCCGCTGACTTCACGATAGGGTGCAGGCTCGGCGATGGTAGCGCCGTTTAGCTGACGCTGAGCAATCGGGAACAGCGTATCGTTAATCAACGTCGACTTGCCGGAACCCGATACGCCGGTAATGCAGCTGAACAGGCCAACCGGCAGCGTCAGCGTAACGTCTTTCAGGTTATTACCTTTGGCGCCGCTCAGCTTAAGTACCTTGTTGGCATCCGCCTTGACGCGCTCTTCAGGCACCCGAATGCCGCGCTCGCCGCTCAGATACTGGCCGGTCAGCGACTCTTTTACCGCCATGATGTCGTCAACCGTGCCTTCTGCCACCACCTGGCCACCGTGCACGCCAGCGCCTGGCCCGATATCTATCACGTGGTCTGCGGCGCGGATCGCATCTTCATCATGCTCAACCACGATAACCGTGTTGCCAAGATCGCGCAGATGAACCAGCGTTTCCAGCAGGCGCTCGTTATCGCGCTGGTGCAGGCCTATTGACGGCTCGTCCAGTACGTACATTACGCCGACCAGTCCGGCACCGATCTGGCTGGCCAGGCGGATACGCTGCGCTTCGCCACCCGACAGCGTTTCGGCAGAGCGGGACATCGACAGATAGTTCAGCCCTACGTTAACCAGAAATTTCAGGCGGTCGCCAATCTCTTTCAGCACTTTTTCAGCAATTTTTGCGCGCTGCCCGCTGAGCTTCATGTTCTGGAAAAATTCCATCGCATGGCCGATGCTCATATCAGAGATGGTCGGCAGCGTGGTGTTCTCAACGTAAACGTGGCGCGCTTCGCGACGCAGGCGCGTACCTTCACAGGTAGCGCAGGCGCGGTTGCTGATAAACTTCGCCAAATCTTCACGCACGGCGTTAGATTCCGTCTCTTTATAGCGGCGTTCCATATTATGCAGCACGCCTTCAAACGGATGACGCCGAACGGACGTATCGCCGCGATCGTTAATATACTTAAATTCAATGCTCTCTTTGCCGGAGCCGTACAGAATGATCTTGCGCGCTTTATCGCTCAGCGAGTCAAACGGCGCCTCAACGTCAAAGTTCAGATGTTCGGCCAGCGAGCGCAGCATCTGGAAATAGTAAAAGTTACGGCGATCCCAGCCGCGGATTGCGCCGCCCGCCAGCGACAGCTCCGGGTTTTGCACCACGCGATCCGGATCGAAATATTGCTGCACGCCCAGCCCGTCACAGGTTGGGCACGCGCCCGCCGGGTTGTTAAACGAGAACAGGCGTGGCTCCAGCTCGCTCATGCTGTAGCCGCAAATCGGGCAGGCGAAGTTAGCGGAGAAAATCATCTCTTCCGCTTGTGGATCGTCCATA
Organism: Erwinia sp. BNK-24-b; assembly: GCF_047456155.1. NCBI lineage: Bacteria > Pseudomonadati > Pseudomonadota > Gammaproteobacteria > Enterobacterales > Erwiniaceae > Erwinia > Erwinia sp. BNK-24-b. The sequence continues at coordinate 4,313,973 of NZ_CP179901.1, read as the reverse complement.
TCGGCTACCACCGCCGTACCGCCCGAAAGTTCCAGCGCCGTTTCAAACGATTCCGCCAGGCGCTGTTTCAGGTCTTCGCGTACCTTAAAGCGGTCGATAACGACTTCAATGGTGTGCTTTTTCTGTAGCTCCAGCTTGGGTGGATCGGAGAGATCGCAAACCTCGCCGTCGATACGCGCGCGGATATATCCCTGAGAAGCCAGGTTTTCCAGCGTTTTGGTGTGCTCGCCCTTACGCTCTTTGACGATAGGCGCAAGCAGCATCAGGCGGCGGCCTTCCGGCTCTGACAGCACGTTGTCCACCATCTGGCTGACCGTCTGCGCCGCCAGCGTAACGTCGTGGTCCGGGCAGCGAGGTTCGCCCACGCGAGCAAACAGCAGGCGCAGGTAGTCATGGATTTCCGTGATGGTGCCGACGGTAGAGCGCGGGTTATGCGACGTTGACTTCTGTTCGATAGAAATCGCGGGCGACAGCCCCTCTATATGATCGACATCCGGTTTTTCCATCAGCGAAAGAAACTGACGCGCATAGGCGGAAAGCGACTCCACATAGCGACGCTGTCCCTCAGCATATAGCGTATCGAACGCCAGCGAGGATTTGCCCGAACCTGACAGGCCGGTAACAACGATCAGTTTGTCGCGAGGGATGATCAGGTTGATATTCTTCAAATTATGGGTGCGAGCACCCCGTACTTCGATCTTATCCATTCACAATTCCCGGATTAACACGGACGTCACCATGCCGGTCCGGCACGGCCAGAATTAAGCCTGTTAGTATGGCACAAAAAAACCTGAATGGATATACAGTGGTTTGATGTATAATGCGTCACAGGATGCTGGCGCGGCCAGGCTGCGGCAGGAAATTTGCCAGCCCGCTTAGACGCCTGGCGTTTAAGCTCTCTCCGGGAGCGAGCCTTTGCGATCCGCCTCGTAAAGCGGGATCTCTGGGTATTAACTCCCGGTGGGGCGTGTTAGAATTTCATCCTTAAGCTAAGAACATTTATCGGAGAGACGAACATGGCCAGCAGAGGCGTAAATAAAGTAATCCTGGTGGGAAATCTGGGTCAGGATCCGGAAGTCCGCTACATGCCGAATGGCGGCGCCGTTGCCAACATTACTCTGGCCACGTCCGAAAGCTGGCGTGACAAGCAGACCGGCGAAACCAAAGAGAAAACGGAATGGCACCGTGTGGTGCTGTTCGGCAAGCTGGCAGAAGTGGCAGGCGAATACCTGCGCAAAGGCTCCCAGGTCTATATCGAAGGTGCACTGCAAACGCGTAAATGGACTGACCAGGCGGGCGTAGAGAAGTACACTACCGAGGTTGTGGTCAACGTTGGCGGCACCATGCAGATGCTGGGTGGACGTCAGGGCGGCGGCGCACCGGCCGGTGGCGGTCAGAGCCAGGGCAACAACAACGGCTGGGGCCAGCCTCAGCAGCCACAGGGCGGCAACCAGTTCAGCGGCGGTCAGCAGCAGTCTCGCCCACAGCAGCCGCAGCAGAACAGCGCACCAGCGGGCAATGAGCCCCCAATGGATTTTGACGACGATATTCCGTTCTGATTGTCTGATATAAATAGCTAAATCAAAGGGTTAACTTGATTTATTGAGCTAACCGCAGGCTGCTGGTAAGCCTGATGCAGGCCTAGCTTGTCCTTACCCGGTAATGGGTTTAAACCTCGAAAGAGGAAGGGAAGCGTAGCACGTCAGGAAAAGGCTGGTCGCGAGGGGAATTACCTCCTTTGCGCCAGCCGCTGCAAACCCAAATGGTTAAGCCTGATGGGTTAAATCCTCATTCATAATAGGTTTCGGGCTATCTAAGCCTCACGGTTATTCAGGGTCATATCGTAGTGGTCAATAATAATAACTGACTACAACTGTTGAGTTTTGGTTCCTGTCTTGACTTTCAAACCATAATTTATATAGTTTCAATCGAAAAAATCCTGTTGTGCCAGTCAGGTTCGCTTAATTTCAGGAAAAATTAAAGGATCGTTAATAAAAGGGAATTTTAAATGATAGTGATTGTGTCCGTTACTAAAAAATATCGCGAGTTTGTAAAAAGCTCTCCGGCTATATACAAGCGGGGAGGCGTTTGTTCTGGCGCATGCTATACCTGGCTGGCATCAAATATGAGAACTCGAAATATTAACAGATACACGCAAGATGCTCTCTTGAATAGCAGTACTGAATTTTATGAAAAAGCCTTTTCAGCCCAACGTTACGCTAGTCGTGGTGGAACTTTTTCGATTTTCATGCAAAAAATTGAAGCACATAACGCCATAGCAAAAAACTTAGGATTACCTGCGCTACAGCTTGAAATGATTGGTTTTTTTAACGAGCAAAGAAGCTATCTGGAGAATTTTTTCAGGGAAAAAAACGGTAAAACGCAGGGCATGATATTCAGTATTGACTATGGAGACAATCTTGATCTTCATGCAGCAGCCCTGTTAAAAATAAATAATAAAATATATTGGTATGATCCAAACAGGGCGGTTTATTTACTGGGGGAACACGACGGTTTTGGTAAAGTCGCCACAATGCTTAGATTAACATACGGTAGAGTAACTTTTATTTCTGGCTATATAGTTAAATTTACCATTTAGAACCGGTCAAGCGCGATATCCCTTCATATTTATCATGTGGGAGGTTTTTCCTGCGTTTTGACGTCTCGCTACGTTATGCTCATTAGTGCCTGTCGCTTTTATTCATTCCGCTCTGGACTTCATTCTGCTCTGGATATAGTCGACCAGCGACGACTATTATCCAGTAACGCGACGGGTGCCCTTCCTGCATTTGTCCATATTTATGAGCGATAATTTTCATAATGTGACGAGGATGAATGTTAATCAGAGAGCAAAGAAAAGAGCCTTAGCGGAACAGCGAGTAAAACAGGCCGCGCCGTCTATCCTTATTGAAAAGGAGAAAGCATGAACCTGAAAAATAACGTAGTTAACGCTGGCGATTCCCCCTTTATTCCCGATTGCGCCCTCAAAGATGTCACTCTGCCAAACGGCATCAGGCTGCGCGCCGCAGTGATGGGCACCGGCAGGCCTTTAGTGTTGCTGCATGGACATCCGCAGAACTATCTGACATGGCGCAAAATTGCGCCTGAACTAAGCAGACGGTTTACGGTAGTGATGCCGGATCTGCGCGGCTATGGCGACAGCGACAAACCTGAAGGCGACGCTGAACACCGCTGCTATTCAAAAAAGGTGATGGCCGAAGACATTGTCCAGCTGATGGCCGCGCTGGGTTATCAACAGTTCTCTTTTGTTGGCCACGATCGCGGCGGACGGGTAGGGCATCGGCTGGCCCTTGATTATCCCGATCGTGTCGATCGCTGCGTCTTTATAGATATTGCGCCGACGGCAACTATGTATGCATTAACGGATAAAGCTTTTGCCACACGTTATTTCTGGTGGTTTTTCCTGATCCAACCCGCGCCGCTGCCGGAGAGGATGATCGGTAACGATCCGGCTTTCTTTTTGCAAAAACATATCGAGGACCAGTTGAAAACGCCCGGTGCGACGGAGCCGGAAATCTTTGCCGACTATCTGCGCTGTTATCAGAATCCGGCAATGATCCACGCGACCTGTGAAGATTACCGCGCGGCGGCCACTATCGATCTGGAAGATGACAGGGCGGACAGTGATAAGCGCATTGTGTGCCCTTTATTGCTGCTATGGGGAGAAAAAGGCACGGTCGGCCAGCTCTATGACGTTATTGCCACGTGGCGGGAAAAAGCACAAGACGTCAGCGGCCACGCTTTGCCCTGTGGTCATGTACCGCAGGAAGAAATACCGGAAAAAACGCTGACGGCGTTACTGCCTTTTTTAACCTGAGCCAGTGAGAACCTAATGTTAAACGGGCTTAGCTAAGCAGAATACCGGCATCAACAATAAACTGAGCGTGGTACGGCTGGTGCATCGTCTGCAGCAATAAACAACGCCATGGCGGCGACATCGTGGCCCTGAAAGGTAATATCCAGCGGCCGTTGATTAGATGGTCGGCCTCTTTTGGTAAAGTTTCGTAATCAAACAGCCTGAACCGTCTGGCAGGCGAAAGCAGTTTTGCGTACGAATCGTCGCCTGATTATCGCTTTTAAATCTTAAACGGTGGCCGAGCGGCCGTGACGTAAAGTTTATTTTCATGCCTCTTTTGCGGCTCAGGCCCGTCGTAGCGCCCTTTAACCGCGATGGAAGGAAGGGGCAGTAAAAATAAACATTGCTTAACTGAGTCAGGCATGACTTAATAGCGACATCGGTTTGGAATACAGACCTTATGAAAGCAGTTTTAGTAAAGCAGTCCTCAGCGCAAGCGTTATCCAAAGATATCCTTTCTCCTGATCTTCTTCTAAGTGCCCATAAGTTATGCTCTGGAAACAGGCCTTCATGCCATTTCAAGTGGCTCAAAAATTAAGGAAATATCGATGTCTGGTAAAATGACTGGTTTAGTAAAATGGTTTAACGCGGATAAAGGTTTCGGCTTCATTTCTCCGCAAGACGGCAGCAAAGACGTGTTTGTACATTTCTCTGCAATCCAGGGTAATGACTACAAAACGCTGGACGAAGGTCAGAAGGTTGAATTCACCATCGAGAATGGTGCTAAAGGTCCTTCAGCCGCTAACGTTGTTGCGCTGTAATATTACGACCATAATTCTGCTGTAATGTGATCCCTGCGCTTACGATAGCGATGAAGGCAACAGCCTGAGCAGCTAAGCGAGAAATGACAGACAGCAAAAAACCCGCCTCCGAGCGGGTTTTTTTATGCCTGAAATCTCAGCTCTGCCAGCCTAAGCTTTCCACGATAATCCGGCGATAGGCGGTATCAATCTGTGTCGGGACGCGCTGAATATAATCCCTGGCATGCTCACGCGTTTCACCCTGCAAAGCAGTAAGATAAGCTACCGCCTGTTCGATCGGCGGAATGCAATTTTCTACATGATCGTTACGCGGCGGCAGTGCGGTCCAGATTAGCGCATCAATGTTTCTGGCTTTTGCCCACTCTGCCAGCAGGCCAGCTGACGTATCCGTTACCTTCAGCGAACCAATGCCGTCATTGCGTTCCGCCGGAATAGCTTCGCGCTGTTTTAATAACTGAATGGCAGTAGACAAATTATCAACGTCAAGCCATGCCCAAAACACGGGTACGGGGTCGGCATTCAGGCAGATGGCCGTCGCCAGCTCACCGCCGTCGCTGATACGGGAAAATTCAATTGGCAGGCGGGGGCCATCCTGTTTCCACTCACCGGCAACCGGCAGCACGCCGGGCTTCCAGATTAGCGATCCCCAGCCAAGGCAGGCAATTCTCATTCTGTTCTTCCTGATTAATAAAAGGTTAGCGGCGCTTACCTACTATGGCCTGGTCTTGACGTACCCGCCACTATGCCAGAAGCGAAGATGAAAGGTGCGTAAAAACCCACCGCGCCGCAGCGATTAAAACCAGGCCGCCGGCTAGCCTGCCTGAAACATAATGGTATCGGTGCTGAACGATCCGTCCGGCTGGATGGCATAGTGGTGTTTTACGCTGTCCGAAGCTTTAGCCTGCAACAGGCGGATTGCCTGCGTCAGTTCATCCGGCGTCTGCATTCTTTCGATCCAGCTGCTGAACTCCAGATCCAGACGATCGACGGCCAGGCGGTTAACGGCCATGCCGCTTTCATTCACCATCGACAGCCATTCGCCCTGTGAATAATCCCTGACGTGGGAAGGATCGCGCAGCATCTCAACCGTTTGCAGCCAGACGTCTAATATGGGCAGACCGGGCGAAGCGATATCCATCAGGATAAATTTTCCGTCGGGCTTTAAAACGCGTTTGACCTCACGCAGCGCCATACCCACATCGTGCCAGTGATGCGCCGAATAGCGGCTAATGACAATATCAAAGCTGGCAGCAGCAAAAGGCAGGGCTTCCGCTGGCCCATGCGCGGTGGCCAGGTTGTGCAAACCGCGTTCGGCAGCGGCTTCACTCACTACCTTCAGCATTTTTTCTGACAAATCGTAAGCGGTTACCTGAGCTACCCGGCTGGCGGCGGCAAAGCTGGCATGTCCTGCGCCGCAGCCGATGTCCAGCAGCGTGGCCTGCGCATCATCGCTTAACCACTGCACCAGCCTTTGCAGATCGGCACCCTGAGCATGAACGGTGCTGTCCAGATAAGCCTGAGCCTGGTCGCCAAACTGACTTTCAACTAAAACTTCGTGACTGTTTTTCATGGTAAAACGCCTTTTTCCAGAAGTAGATAAAGACTATACGACCTGCCTTAAGGGGGTACAATATAGGTGTTTATACTGGTATCAGGAGTGACCACCATGAGTCAGACACCGCTTTTTGGCCCAAAAGCGCTGGGCAATTTTTTACGCAGCCAGCGTGAAAATACCTCGCCGGAAAAGCTGGGCTTGCCGATAGCGGCCAGAAGAAGAACCAAAGGGCTACGGCGTGAGGAAGTGGCGCTACTAAGCGGTATCAGTACGACCTGGTATACCTGGATTGAACAGGGCAGGGAAATTGTCGTCTCGGCACAGACGCTGGCTAACATTGCCAGCACGTTGCAAATGAAGTCGGTCGAGCGAGACTATCTGTTTCGGCTGGCGCAGCAGAGCGATCCGCAACAGGAACAGGTACCGGCCATTGAGCAGGCGGTGCTGGCGGCGGTACATCAGGTTAGCGATCCCTGCTACCTGCTTGATTTAACCTGCAATATGCTGGCCTGGAACGCGCCGACAGCTACCCTGTTTCAGGGCTGGCTGGATAGCGATAGCCAGCCGAATATGATGGCGTTCATGTTTCAGCATCCGCTGGCAAAAAGCCTGGTAATCGACTGGGAAGGGCGCGCAAAACGCATTGTGGCCGAGCTGCGTGCGGATACTATGCATTTCCCGCATGACCAGCAGTTAACGGCTTTTGTCAGCCGGATGCAGGAAAACGCCACGTTTCGCGCATTCTGGTCGCTACAGCAGGTCATTGTGCGCGAAGGCGGCGAGCGATCCTTTCGCCACCAGAACCTTGGCGAACTGCACTATCGCCATCTCAGCTGGCAGCTGACCAGTAACCGCTCGCTCAAAATGATTATGCTAATCCCGGAACGAAGAAGCGAGGCTCCGCGGTAGCCTGGCCAGATGAGGTCGGCCGTTCAGGTTAAACGTGCTTAATTTCCGGCTCGCAAAGCACCGGGAAGTTCAGCGAGTTGGCAATAAAGCACTGTTCGTGAGCCTGGTGGTGTAACGCTTTCGCCTGTTCAATATCATCACCGGCACGCAGGGTAACCTGCGGTTTCAGGACTATCTGCGTGAAGCGGCCCTGCTTGCCTTCGGTCATCGTGCCTTCGGCTTTATCGCAGTAGCTTTCCACACAGATCCCTGCTTCGGCACACAAATGCAGATACCAGAGCTTGTGGCAGGCTGACGTTGAAGCCAGCAGCATCTCTTCCGGATTCCAGCGGCTGGCATCGCCCAGAAAAGCGGGATCGGATGAACCTGCAATATCCGCTTTAGCACTGGCGGTTACCTTAAACTGGCGGTCATACGTCCTGTAGGTTTCGGTACCTTGTCCTTTATTACCGGTCCACTCAACGGTGACGTGATAGTGATGCTCGCGATCTGCCATAGCACTTGTTTCTTCTTGTTGTTAAATGAACAAAAAGGTTAGCGTTTTTCGTCCGCTTTACCCAGACGGAATCCAGCGCTTCAGCTATTTTCAGAAAGATGCCGTAGCTGTTCTGCCGTCATCGTCGCGCCACCGCAGACGACCACCAGCGGTTTTTTAAAGGAAGCCAGCAGGGGATGATTATCGTAAACGCAGGCGAGGCTTGCGCCGCAGGCTAATTCCGTCAGCACCCGGTGGTCATTCAGAAAACGGCTACAGGCGGTGATGGCCTGGCGATCGGAAACTAGCACGCTATGTATTGGATGCGTAGCGGCACAGCGTAACGCCTGTTCGCAAACCCGTTTCGCGCCCAGCGAACCCGCGATGCTGGTGATGGCGGCCAGCTCTACCGTGGAGTTTGCCTGAAGAGCAGCATGAAAAGATGCCGCGCCTTCTGTCTCTACCGCTATCACCGGCACATCATGCCAGCCGTTGCGCTGTAGACCTTCGACTATGCCGCTCATCAGGCCGCCGCCGCCGACGGAAAGGATTACCGCGTCGGGTTTAACCTCCGTGGCGGCCACCTCGTCAATCAGGCTGGCATGGCCCTGCCAGAGTAGCGGATCGTCAAACGGATGCAGAAAAGCATCATTGTCGCCCATCAGTGAAAGCGCATGCTGATTGGCTTCCTGCCATGAGGCGCCCTGTATCACCACTTCTGCCTCTTCCTGACGCAACAGTTCGACAGCCCGAGCGGAAGTCGTTTCAGGCACGACCACGATAACGGGAACGCCCAGCTGACGGCCAGCCCAGGCTACCGCCAGGCCCGCGTTGCCGCCGGATGAAGATACAAAGCGCTTAGCGCCTTTGCTTTGGTAATGCTGACAGGCCAGCCCTATGCCGCGAATTTTAAAAGAGCCGGGTGGCTGGAGCGCATCCATTTTTAACCAGACATCACTTCCGGTAATCAGGCTAAGAGGAGTTGACTGGACAAGCGGCGTAGTGAGATGTAACGGCATACTTTTCCTGCGATAAAGGTGGGTAAGAAGAAGATTAGAATATGAATCAATCATAACCCTCTCTATATTTGTTTAAAACGAGGATGAGAATGATTGATACTTTTAAAGCGCTGGCAGCGAGTATACCGGCTGTCAGCCAGGCTAAAACAGCAGACTTTGAGCTGGTATACGACGCGCCAGCGGAAACAACGCTGGCCGCACCCGATTTACGCAGCAGCGCTGCCGTCTGGCAGGAGATGTTTGCTAATGCGCAGACGAAAATCGATATAGCGCAGTTTTACGTGGCTAACGAAGCCGGTTCACGGCTGGATAAGGTTATCCATACGCTGCGGCAGGCTGGCGAACGCGGCGTTAAAATCCGTTTTCTGCTGGACCAGAAAGGCGTGAAGATGAGTACGGCAGAGACAATAGCGCAGCTGCAAACCATTCCAGGCCTGACGCTGCGCGTCATTCCCTTCAGCAAGCTGGCCGGCGGCATCATCCACGCTAAATATATTCTGGTGGACGGCAAACAGAGCTTTGTCGGTAGCCAGAACTTTGACTGGCGGGCGCTGGAACATATTCAGGAAACCGGTTTATTGATTAATAGCGGTCGGGTTGTCACGCAAATTGCCGCTATCTTTAACCATGACTGGCATGCGCAACCGCTGCTGGCCGCAGGAGAAAAGGTGCCGGAAAGCGGTACGGACTGGTTACCGGAAGATCTTCGTCGTGGAAGTTACCTTATCGCCAGCCCACGAGCCTGGAATCCGGCAGGCATTGCAGATTCGCAAACGGTTTTACCGCAGCTGCTGGCGTCTGCCAGGCAGCGTATTCGGGTACAGGTGATGGAGTATGCACCGCTCTCCTGTGGCGAAAAGCGTAGCCGTCCTTTTTACGCCGTTATCGACAATGCGCTGCGAGCTGCGGCGGCACGTGGCGTGCAGGTTGAGCTGATGGTGGCCAGCTGGAATACCGGACAGCCTGAAATTGACTGGCTAAAAAGCCTGGCGCTGGTGCCTGACGTGACGATAAAAGTGGTGACCATACCCGAGGCGAGCAGCGGTTTTATTCCCTGGGCCCGCGTCGTGCACAGTAAGATCATGACGATAGATGACGAGCTGGCGTGGGTAGGCACCAGCAACTGGCGCGGCGGTTATTTTGATCATTCGCGTAATCTGGAGCTGGTGCAAAACGATGCTGCTATGGCAAAACGACTGAACGCGCTCTATTTGCAACTGTGGCAAAGCTGTTACGCGAAACCGTTACGCATTGATGCTGACTATCCCGAGCCTGATCCGGGCGGCCTGAAGCGGGATCCTTCCGGGTCCGATGCTGACAATCGGTAACGCAATCCCTGACCTTTTCCTGCTGCGGAAAGGACTATTGCGTGGCAAAGAGTTATGGGGCTGTCTTTTCTGCCTGGCGCCCGTTTATCAAATCCAGTGAAAGACTTTTGCCATCAGCGCAGCCAGCCCTGGTGTGGTGGTAAGGTTTACCCCAAACAGCAGACGGAAATCCCGGCGAGCATCCTTTTTAATATCGCGCACGTCGCTTTTCATTTCTGAAATATCGCACTGAACATATCTGACATCGGTTTCCAGCTTTGTCACTTTCGAGTCAGGCTTCACTACATTTTTAATGGCGTTCTCCGCATCCCTTGAAGGTGGCGGTCTTACAATTTTGCTAAAGGAGACGGTACTTTTTTTAGGCAGCAGAGAAAAACAATATCAGCAAACAGAAGGCGGCTCGCATTTCTCCTGGTGTGTTGCACGGAGGCTTTTCGCTCCTGACGTAATGTATGGATCATAGTAGGATAGGCACAGCCGCCTGCTGGCAGAAACCACTGGTGGTTGGTTACATCGTATAAACATTTACTAAAAATAATGCAGAAATTTATTCATTAATGAAAACGGCAGGGTAAATTAACCGGGCAGCGCGGAGCCACCACGCGACAGAGTAACGGGCAGAGATAGCATTAATGAAGAAATGGATACTGGCGCTGGGTATAGCGCTACTGGCAACACAGGCCAGCGCGGCGGAGCTGGATCCGCAGACGTCCAGCAAAAATTTTTATAGCTGGTATCTGGACGCGCTAAGCAAAGATGAAAGCCCAATTGATGAGCACGACCCGGTATTAAACCAGTACGTTACGCCGCAGCTGCTGCAAAAAATTAACGTCCTGATCAAAAGTCCGGAAGGCATGGATGATGACTTTTTCCTGCAGGATCAGGATTACAGTGATGCCTGGGTAGGTAACGTCAGCGTTAGCCGCTTTACCATTAACGGAGAAACGGCATCGGGCGATGTTGTGCTGGGCAAAGATCCTGACGATCGACAACTGCTGCTGGTCACGATGCGAAAAGATCGTGAAGGCTGGAAGATCGATGACGTAGTCAAAGAGGAAAAATAATCCTGCCAGCCAGCAAAGTGCTGGCAGGGTGCTGCTTACTGGAGATGTGAACTGAACTGCTGCGCGAGCGTGTCCAGTAGTTCATAACGTTTGCGGTATTCTGAGCGTTTCTTGCTGGCGATCTCCTCCAGCGGCCGACGGGAAAACGCCAGCGGGACAGCATACAGTTTTGATGAGAGCGGGCTGGCGTTCAGCGTTTCCCAGAACTCGTTATAGCTGGCGTGAAACAGGCTTTTCTTTTTCAGGCGATAGCGCCAGCTGCGGAAGATATGGCCGCTGTCGCTGACGGCCTGAATCTGCGTAATACCCGTAGCGTGGCAGAACAATGTTAGTGTTTCCATCAGCAGACGTTTAGGAAACAGGCCGTAGCAGGCTTTGGTTGCTGTACGGATCATCTCATGTGGCGTATCGCGATGGGCACCCTGGATGCCGCCAATCACCATCACTTGTTTTCCTTGCTGTTCCATTACGGCAAAGGTCACTATCGCCAGCTTAATATCGTCTTGGCTGAAATAAAGATTCACCTCGCCTTCTCTCTCACAGCGCCCGGTACAGGCCATAGTAATAGAGAAGCGCTCGCCATTTTTGCCCGCAAAATTCAGCAACTCCGCACCCTGCTGGCTCAGTAGCGCCTGGCGCAGATGCGCAAAGCGCAGCGTCTTCGCGAACTGGTAGTGATCGATAATCGCCTGCGCGCGTGAGGCGACCGGCATGCCGCCATACAGGTAAGGGCGATGAATTTTGCTTGGCAGCGTATGCTGGACCGCCAACATTTCGCGCATTACCGGCTCGCGGGTAATCGCGCCAACGATCTTCATCGTTTGCAGGGGGCAGGACAGAGAGCGCACAAGGTATTTCAGGCGATACTCGCGGTCATACCAGAGCTTTCCCGGTTTTAGCTTGCCCGTTACCAGCGACAAAAAAGAGTCAGGCTACTTTCCTGACCAGGCGTAAGAATGGTATCGGACATGCTGGTGCTCCAGTGTAAAAGCGGTAGTTGAACACCGGCAACCTCAACGTAAGCTCAATGGGATTTTGCAAGTTAATGCTTTCGTTTAGTGGTTGATAAAATGTTTAATTTTCTCGACTTTTAACGCAAATTTTTTGAGGAAAATAAGTAGATTAAGTAAAAATACGGCGATGACGTAACGGCGATGTTTGGTGAAAATATAGATAGCGTTGCGCAAACGTCGTAATCTGAAACTTCCCGTACCGAAAGTTTTGGAATCTTTATGTTGGCTGGAGTGCTGTTTGCCCTGTGCGCAGGATTAATGTGGGGACTGATCTTTATTGGGCCGTTGCTGATACCCGATTACCCGGGGGCGCTACAGTCAGTCGGCCGGTACGTTGCCTTTGGGCTGATTGCTTTACCCCTGGCCTGGCAGGATCGCCACCGTTTGCGGCAGCTATCGCGCGGCGACTGGACAGAGGCATTAAAGCTGGCGTTAACGGGTAACCTTCTTTATTACACCTTTCTGGCAAGCGCGATTCAGCGTACCGGCGCGCCCGTTTCCAGTATGATTATCGGTACGCTGCCGGTGGTAATTTCCGTTAGTGCAAATCTGCTTTATGGCCATCATGAAGGGCGGCTGCCGTGGCGTAAGCTTGCGCCGGTCTTACTGTTAGTCGCGCTGGGACTGGGCTGCGTTAATGTTGCAGAATGGCAGGGCAGCTTTCAGCATAACGATCTATTACGCTATTTTAGCGGCATTGGCATGGCCGTTATGGCGATGATCTGCTGGACATGGTATCCACTGCGTAATGCTCGATGGCTGCGTCAGCACCCTCATCATAAAGCTACCACCTGGGCAACAGCGCAGGGTATGGCAACCTTGCCGCTATCGCTGGTGGGCTATCTGTTGGTCAGTTTGCAGTTGCATCTTACCCGGCCTGATTTCCCTTTACCGTTTGGCCCAACGCCCATCATTTTTATCGCGTTAATGATTACGATTGGGCTGCTCTGTTCCTGGCTTGGCGCGCTGTGCTGGAACGAAGCCAGCCAGCGCCTGCCCACCGTGCTGGTGGGGCCGTTGATTGTTTTTGAAACGCTGGCCGCGCTTTCATATACCTTTATTCTTCGTCAAAGCTGGCCTCCGCTAATGACCAGCTGCGGCATTACTGCTTTAATTGTCGGCGTTGTGCTCGCCACACGTATAAAACCGGAAGCGTTAAAAAATACCCTGCCGGGCTAAAAATAATATCAGTGGTTAAAATTGTAAAAAAAAGCACGTTATGTGCTTTTTTTTTGTTGCCGCTGGTCGTAATAATCTGACGCTTCTGCCCGTTTTTGTGATATTGCTCAAATTTTATGGCTGTTTTTAATACAGGAAAAAGTCAGGGCACGGCAAATCCTCTATGACACAACACCAGATTGTTCCGCTATAAGAATAATCGCTAATCCTGTTTCTCCTATTTTTTGCACAGTCCATTCAGGCTGTACATTTCCTGAACCTGTTTTTTTGAGACGGTTTTTCAGATAACAAACCACCTTAAACTCAAATTTTTGGCCGCCTGAAGTCGTTAAGACGACCTCAGGTAAACCTGAATACATTAAAAATACAGGATAAATGTTTAGCCAGCATTACCCTTTTCATCCCTATTCATCAGTACACTTAAGGTTTTTTGCATAATTTATGGTATTGATAATGTACGTCATTGACGCTGAACCGCTTCAGTAAAGGGTTGGGGCCATGGCGAGATGGCCTGTAACTGAGAAGAATAATGAGAATCATAAACCATTCATAAACAGAGAATGATTACCATAACTGGAGCTGGCGGCCGATTTTTGGGGCTATCTGTAAGTAAGGTTTATGTCAGAAGTGGCGCATTTATCTTTCGCGACAAAGACAAATGCGCTCATAACTATCTGAAAAAATGATTTTTTTTCTGGTGGCAATCAATTTCAATAGTCTGGGCAGGGATGACTATGAGAATAAACTCATCACTGATTCAGGACTCCACAAAAAAGAACGGCGTTTATTAATAAAGGATCAGAATATTTTAATTTGGTCCTGGGTAATAAAAAACGTACTGTCCTGCAATTACTGATTTTCACAGTTGTAGGGATAATGGTAAACGCTACGGCTAATATCCAGTAAACGGCAGCTGCGACGCGTCCCGATATCAAACGTATCCTGCAGAAAATTAACAGCCTGACGTTTATCGTTGGTAGTAAAGAAGTTTTTCAACACGCTCTGTAGCATCTCTTTGTCGGAGGAGAGCATCTGGAGCTCACGTTCCATGCTGTGAACCTGTTCCTCTAACATTTTGATTCTCCTGCCTTCTTCAGAAAACAATCCGGCATATTTCTTTTTCCAGCTATAGAAGGTGGCCTCGGAAATCCCCAGTTCTTCACAAATCTCCTTAACCTTTACGCCGCATTCAGATGCTTTAATGGCACTGGTGATTTGCTCTTCGGTATATCGTGACTTTCTCATAAATGCTATTACCTTTCTTAACTATAAAGTGATGAGAATGGCTGAACTAAAAAATGGAACTAATTTATCCATTAATCGGGACAGCGACGTTAAGTGCGCGATTTGAATTGCAGGCTTTAAGTTAAGGGATTATGAATAAATATCATCATGGGATTTCTCCTATTTTATTTGCAAAGCCACTGCTTAGCTTTCGATATGCGGGTTTTTGTTATAAATTCGATTCATGCCAGCAGCAAGGCCAGTGTGTAATTCAGAATGATCCAGCAGGCGAACCAAAAAATGTGTGCCAGGATATTCTCCAGCAGCCTCCGTGCTGCCATGTGTGCGTTGTTTGTAATCAAGTCCAGGGAAAATCAGACGATTCGTTAAAAAACGATCTGATAAAGATAAATCTTTTAAATAAGAGCGGCCTCCCTTTGTCCGTAAAATAATATCCCGGATTTTTATTTTGCCAGGTTTAGTCCAGGTTCACTTTCTCTGTTGTAGACAAGGATGTATTGACTGTCGCTATAAGTTATTAGTCCTACAAAGGAAGCTTCAATGAAACACAGTGTCGTCTCTAACGCTGCCTGGATGATGTCAGAGAAGGTCGTCTCAGTATTTGGCGTGATATTTGTTACATCTTATGTTGCGAAATCTTTTGGGCCCTCTGTTTTTGGCCAAATCGCCTTTTCAGCGTCAATTTTTTCAATTGTGCAGACCATTGCTATTTTTGGTACGGAAACCATTCTGTTCAAAAGTATCAGTAAGAACACGGCGAAAGGCATCCGCCTGATGGCAGTAGCAAAGCAGTTACGTATGGCGTTGTTGCTGTTGATGTCGTTACCCGTTTTGGCCTGGGTATGGCTGATGATGCGGGAAAATTTTCTGGTTTTTGCCGTTGCTTCATTTTTGTCGGCGATTTTTGTCACGCAGGATATTTTCAGCGTTTACAACAATGCCCGACTTGAATCACGAATGAATACCGTCGCCAACGCAACGGGAATGATTATCAGTTTCGCTATCAGTTTTGCGATTGCCTGGTTCAAACTTAGCCCGCTGCTGTTGTCGCTTTCTATCGTCGCGGTGACGCTGGTGCCTTATCTGATTAAGCGCGCAACGTTTTATCAGGAAAATAGCCTCAGCCCGCCTTCAAAACGTAAACATCGTAGCTATCTGCGCTACCTGTTTCATGCAGGGCTACCGCTGGCGATATCCAGCGTCTTTATTTCAATCCAGGTCAAGCTGGCGCAGTTTTTCCTGGTAGGCGTAGGCTCGGCCCATGAGCTGGGACTGTTTACCGCCGCGAATACGCTGGCCGCTTCCTGGATATTTATCCCGGTGGCCATCATCACCTCCTGCTTCTCCGAGATCTTCAGAGAGCGTGCGGATGTGGCGCTAAAGCTGGCTGGCAGACTCAACGGCTATGTTGCCGCAGTGTCACTACTGATACTGGCCGTCATCGCCGTGTTTGGCGAAAAGTTAGTCAGCATGCTGTATGGCCATGACTATATTGCGGCCGGTAACCTGGTCACGCTGCTGTCACTGGCAACCTGTTTTTCCGCGATGGGTACCGTAGCCTACCGCTATATGGTGAAAGAAGGCGGCTTTAACTATCTGCTGGTAAAAATTGTCTTACTGGTAGCGCTCAGCGTGGTAACCAATTGGTTTTTCATTCGAACCTGGGGACTTTCAGGCGCAGCATGGAGCGTGCTGGCGACGGAAGTTTTGTCTCTGACGCTGATGAATTATTTCTTTAAGAATGGTGTCATTCTTAAAATGCAGCTTTCCTCACTCAATTACAAAACCTATAAGTGAGCAAAAAAATGTTAAATGCAAAAACGGGAATCAAGAAGGCTGCGCTAAGCGTTATCCGAATTATGCCGTGGTCTTGTCAGGACAGATTATATTATTTTCATCGCTTTAAGCGGCTGCCCGACATTCGGCATCCTCAATCTTTTAATGAAAGAGTATTGTTCCGCAAGTTTATTAAAGGCGATTATAACTGTTACGCAGCGTTATCAGATAAGATCCAGGTACGAGATTATATTTCCCACACCATTGGTGAGGAATATCTGATACCGCTGTTGCATACGACAGATAACCCGGAAACCTTATTCGAACTGGAAACGTTGAAAGATACGGTGGTTAAACCTAATCACGGTTCAGGCATGGTAAAAGTTTTTACCGAAGAACCAGACTTCATTGAAAAATATAAGCTTATTGAAGGCTGTGAAGCGTGGCTGAAATGCGATTACTCGCACGAATCACGCGAAATTCACTATCGCTATATCAAGCCGCAGATCATGGTTGAACAGCGCATCGGTGATGAGAAATCCACCGCGATTGATTATAAATTTCATATGTTTAACAAGCAGGATGGCCATTTCGAATATGTTCTGCAGGTTATTTTCAATCGCAGTGATAACCAGCCGCTGTCAATGCTGTTTTATGTAAACAACCTTGATACCTGTTTTTACCGGCGTTTCGATACCGGGCTGGATATTCGCGCTAACAGAGCCTCGCTGGAAAAGGCGCTGGCGCTGAGCAAAAAACTGGCCAGCGATTTCGACTATGTGCGCATTGACTGGTATATCAGCCAGGACAAAGTTTACTTCGGTGAGCTGACCTTCACGCCTGGCGCTGGCCTGATGCCGGTACTGAAGCATGGGCTGGATGAGATGATGGGCAACATGTGGATACAGGATGGACGCTCTGCCACTCTGCCAGAACGTACGCAAACCGCATCGGTTGTCCCGTTAAGAAGCGTTTAATAAGAAGCTAAAGCTAACAGGCCTTATCTGGCCCGCCGGATAAGGCAATTCGTTAAAGAGTACAGGTAAGCTCGCAGCGTCTGACCCGTAAACAGCAAGCTTTCAGGCTTGATACGGCAAGGTCGAAGAGCATTTTTCGTCAGCTGTTTTCATCTTTCTCCTGGCACCAGGGACATGAACCCGGAGCCGTAATACAGGACAGAGGTCGCAGGTAAGTTTTTTTACCCGCGGAGTAAAGCAACTGACGGTTTTTTATGCTTACTGGTAAAAATGAGACGAGAGTGTCGCTGTTCCGGAACGCAAGACACGATGATGGTACGGCTCCCGAACACAGCTTTTCACACACAATTATAAAGCCTGCATATGAGGTAAAAAATGTTAAAACTCAAGGCAGAAATAAGAAAAGGAATCTTTTACCTTTTCAAAAAAATGCCCTGGTCTTACCAGGACAGAATTTATTATCTGCATAAATTTAAAAAGTTACCAAACATACACCAGCCAAAACTGTTTAATGAGAAAGTCCTGTATCGCAAATTTGTCACCGGCGACTATATGCGTTACGGCCTGTTGTCAGACAAGCTGCTGGTGCGGGACTATATCTCGCAGATGATCGGCGACGAATACCTGATCCCGCTGCTGCATGAAACGGCCGATCCCGTCACGCTGCTGGGACTGGGCTCGTTGAAAAACACCGTGGTAAAACCGAATCACGGTTCGGGAATGGTGGAAATTTTTCTGGAAGAACCCGACTGCATTCAGAAGCAGCTGTTAATCAGCCGCTGTGAAGAGTGGCTGAGTCGCGATTTCTCCCATGAAGCGCGTGAAATTCACTACCGCTATATTAAGCCGCGTATCCTGGTTGAACAGTATGTTGGCGACGGCAAGTTTGCTGCCGTTGACTACAAGTTTCATATGTTCAACAAAAAAGACGGCACGTTTGAATATGTTTTGCAGCTGATTTATAACCGTAGCGGTAACTCACCGCTGTCGATGAACTTCTACGTCAATACGCTGAAATCGTGCTTTTACAAGATCCGCGATACCGGTTTCGACATCAGTGGCGATATGGAAACGCTGGAAAAAGCGCTGGCGCTCAGTAAAAAGCTGGCCAGTGATTTCGATTATGTTCGCGTGGACTGGTACATCAGCGAAGGGCAGATTTACTTTGGCGAGCTGACGTTTACGCCGGGTGCAGGCATGGTGACCGGACTGGATCAGGGACTGGATAAGATCATGGGCGACATGTGGTTGCAGGAACGTAAACCAAAGACGCTGAAATCCGTCGGTGGTGAAACGGCGGCACTGCCAGCAGCGTTAAAGAAAATCTAAAAACAACAAGCCGCATCTTCAGAATGCGGCTTGCCGGTTTGTTAAGGCAGCGGATAATCGGCTGGCGTATGGCTCATCACATCAACAAATACGTCTTTGGTGATATGCCAAAAGTTAAGCAGATTATCCACGCTCAGGGTAATACCCAGCAGGCCGGTAACAAACCAGCATGACATGCCTATTCCTACACCGGTAAAAATGAACGCCATGCCGTTACGGCTACTCTGGCGGCACTTTACGTTAAACGTACTGGCAATAAACATCATGACTGCACTAACCAGTTCCCATCTCATCAGCACCAGGCTAGCGGTTAAGGTACCCATATCTTTAAAACTCCGACAAAACAGGCCTGGCAGTGAAAATTGGACGTCATCTGACCGGACGAAAAGGCCAGGAATGCTTTTCATCTGAACGGTTAGCAAAGGTAAGTGTGATGACGGTCACATTATAGCACCGGGTAAAGTGAGAATTGAACAGTTTTAAAGCCGGTTTTAGACGTTTTTTGTTCAGCGGAGATAAAAGAATCCTGGCAGGCGCTGGCTTTACGCCTCTGTGTTAATTAACCTTTTCACAAAGTAATGTAATCGTTAATGATATTTTAACGGAAAAGGGCAGGCTATTTTTTTTGAGACAATTAATGATAATAATTGTCATTAATAAGCCATCGAGAATGAGTTGTTTATTATTTTTGCTCTGCTGACATTTTTGACAATGCCCTGCGGATAAGCATTTTATAAATCTTTTTGGTAATAACTGGATCCTTTAAGAGGAATCTCACGAACGGGAAGTTGTACCAAATGCAGATGAGTTGTAGGATTTTTGATAACTATTTTCTGCTGATTTTATTTTGCGTATCACAGGACTGTAACCCAACATTATTCGGCGCTGGCCGACAGCAGGACTACTTTTAAGCACGATAACAGGGGCCTGTATGTTTGCCAGTGGCTTTCAGGATTGAAAAGCCGTCTCTGCCTGCAGAGAACTTATCTGGCCGATTCAGTATTGCTCCTTGTGTCTGCCTGGCAAGGGAGGATGCATGAATCATGTCCATTTCGGAAAGCGCTTCAGGGCGCAACCCACAGAAAAACCACTACCGACGCTACGTAAATCGCTACGGCGGATCCATTTAATCATTATCCTGGTTTCGCTAACCTTCAGCGGTATCTCGCTTTCCCTGTTATCCGTGGTGGCGCTACGCAACTATGCGGAGAACAACTCAGAGCTGGTCGCAAAGACTATCAGCTACAGTGCTGGCTATGCGGTGGCTACGCACGATGCCACTGCGGCACAGGCTATCCTGGGGGATATCGGTACGGAAACACAGGTTGGCCAGGCCAGGATAGTGGATGCACAGCATCAGGTGCTGGCAAGCTGGTCTGCATCCGACGAGCGCTCCGCGCAGTCGTTCACGAAGGTCGTTGCCCGCTGGCTATTTCCAAAACCCGTCCATATTCCGGTGCATTATGACGGGAAAGAAGTGGGGCAGGTCTGGCTGACCGGCGACGGCCGCCGCGTTATGCATTATCTGTTTCAGGCACTGACGTGGCTAAGTTGCAGTATGCTGATTTCGGCGACGCTGGCTTTTTATCTGTCGCGCCGTATGCATTCGGGCATCGTTAGCGCCTTACAGAATATCGCCTGCGTTACGCATGAAGTTCGTAAGAGACGCGCTTTTTCACTGCGCGTACCTTCTTCTTCTATTGCGGAGCTGAATAAGCTCAGCGGCGATTTTAACAGTCTGCTGGACGAGCTGGCGGACTGGCAGCGTCATTTGCAGAGTGAAAACGATACGCTGTCCCATCAGGTGCGGCACGATGCGCTCACCGGCTTACCTAACCGTACTGCCTTTGAACAGGAACTGCATAAGCAGCTCAGCGATCCGCTTACTGCCGAGCGGGTAGCCGTACTCTTTATTGATGGCGATCGCTTTAAGGAAGTGAATGACCGCTATGGGCACGCGGCTGGCGATCATGTGCTGACGGCAACCGCCCAGCGCCTGCGCGCTCGCGTGCGTAAAGGCGATCTGGTCGCCCGGCTTGGTGGCGATGAGTTTGCCATACTGCTGGTGGCGATTGACAGCGGCGAACAGGCGGGTTGCGTAGCGCAAAATCTGATTGAAGCAATGCGCGAACCTATCTGGCTGGACGACGCTACCCACGTTACCCAGTCGCTCAGCGTAGGAATAGCGCTGGCAAAAAATCACCATACGGGCGAGGCGACCATTGCCCAGGCTGATGCAGCGATGTATCACATTAAAGCGCTGGGCGGCGGCTGGTATTTTTCGCCAGCGCTATGGGAACAGCGACAGGCGACGGCAACGCTTGCCTATGAAGACAGTTAGCGACAGGCGGCACCATTAGCGGGCAGCGCATAAGCGGCGGAGGGGAACTCGCTGCAGTCAAAATAGAGGTGACGCTTCTGCGGACGGCGCATCGTATGGCGATAGGCCGTAGGCGTCTGAGAAAACTGGCGACGAAAAACGCGCGAAAAAGTTTGCTGCGAATCGTAGCCGTACTGCATCGCTATATCGAATACCGGGCGCTGCGTCTGGCGCAGCTCTTCTGCCGCCAGCGTCAGGCGACGTTCACGAATATAGTTACCCAGCGTCTGTTTGGTCACGGCGCGAAACATACGCTGTAAGTGCCATTTCGAATAGCCGGATCGGGCGGCGACCTCATCTATAGAAAGCGTTTTATCAAGATTGCTTTCAATCCAGTCGGTAAGCGTGTGAATGATATCGTCATGCATACTTTTCTTCTCCCTGGCGGCCGGTGGTGAGTTAAACAAAGGCGGAAAAAAGGACATTGCCTTATTAAGGGCTGGAGTATAATTCCTCAAGTTAACTTGAGGTAAAGCGCAAAATGAAAAAAAGTCCCGCCGGTTTGAATAAACGCGAGCTCACCCCTGGCGACGTGTCGGCACGCTGCGGCGTTGCCGTTTCGACGCTGCATTTTTATGAAAGCAAAGGTTTAATTACCAGTTTCCGCAACGGCGGCAACCAGCGCCGCTATCATCGTGATGTACTCCGGCGAGTGGCGGTGATCAAAATTGCCCAGCGCATTGGTATTCCGCTTGCCACTATCGGTGAACACCTTGTGCAGTTTCCGTCAGGCAAGCGCATGTCGCCGAAAGAGTGGACGCAGCTGACGCAAAAATGGCGCGAGGAACTGGATGGGCGCATCGAAACGCTGACTCGCTTACGGGACGATCTTGACGGCTGCATCGGCTGCGGCTGCTTATCTATGGAAGACTGTCCACTGCGCAACCCGGACGATCGCCTGGGCGCGCGCGGGACTGGCGCTATCCTGCTGGAACCTGAACCTAAGTAGCGCTCTATACTGATAGCACTCACGTTTCTACAAGGAAAGGTCATGATCACGGTTCACCACCTGAACAACTCGCGTTCGCAGCGCGTTCTCTGGATGCTGGAAGAGCTTGAGACGCCCTATCAAATCAAACAGTACCAGCGCGAAGCGACCATGCTGGCCCCCGATTCGTTAAAAAAAGTCCATCCGCTAGGAAAGTCTCCGGTCATTACCGACGGTAACCGGGTCATTGCCGAATCTGGCGCAATCCTTGAATACCTGGCAGAACGCTACGACGCGGAAAATCGACTGAAACTTTCTGATGAAGAGGAGCGGCTTCAGTCTCGCTACTGGCTGCACTATGCCGAAGGTTCGTTGATGCCGCTGCTGGTGATGAAGCTGATCTTCAGCCGTATGGGACAGGCCCCGGTGCCTTGGTTACTGCGGCCCATCGGCGGGGCTTTTGGCAAGGGCGTGCAAAAAGCTTATCTGGATAAGCAGCTGGCTACCCATCGTGACTTTATTGAGCAGCATCTTGCCGCCAATGAATGGTTTGCCGGAAAACAGTTCAGTATCGCTGACGTGCAGATGAGCTTTCCGCTACAGGCACTTAGCGCGCGCGGCGGCGCGGGCCGTTCACCTGCTATTCAGGCATGGCTGGAGAAAGTACAAAACCGTGCGGCCTGGCAGCGCGCGCTGCAAAAAGGCGGTGCGGTGAAGCTCGACTAGCGTATCCCGTCAAATCCCAGACTTCTCTGTTGGCTGAAATGATTGTTCACGTAACGCCGTTCGCGTTTCAGCCGCTTTGCAGCCATAAGAAAGTGCTATTTCGGTCATGCAGGCGAGATGGGTAGAGTCGTCTCTGCACAGCAGGCGCGTAAAAGAGACGAAAATATGCAAACTTAGCGGCAACAGCAGTTGAAAATATGCCCTTAAAGGCAGGATAATCGTTTGCCTTCAGAAAAGGCGCGATATATGTGCCAGGTTAAACGTTTGCTTTTTTACGATCGCCGCCTCGTTTCGAGGGGTTGTCGATCTGCGATGGCTACTCAGGGATGTGAACGTGGAAAAAACCTGTCGCCACGTATCGATAACTCATAAGAAATTTCAGGGGATCTTCATTATGTCGACTCATCATCAGACCGGCGGCTCGTTAGACGCCTGGTTTAAAATCTCTGCGCGCGGCAGTTCCGTTCGCCAGGAGATTTTGGCCGGCCTCACGACGTTCCTTGCCATGGTCTATTCGGTGATTGTTGTGCCATCCATGCTGGGCAAAGCGGGTTTTCCGCCCACTGCCGTTTTCGTTTCTACCTGCCTGGTCGCTGGCTTTGGCTCGCTGATCATGGGCCTGTGGGCCAATCTGCCGATGGCTATCGGCTGCGCTATCTCGCTGACCGCCTTTACGGCCTTTAGCCTGGTGCTGGGCCAGCATATCAGCGTGCCGGTCGCGCTGGGCGCTGTGTTCCTGATGGGCGTGCTGTTTACGCTGATCTCCGCAACCGGTATCCGCAGCTGGATTTTGCGTAACCTGCCGATGGGCGTGGCGCACGGGACGGGTGTGGGTATCGGCCTGTTCCTGCTGCTGATTGCCGCCAACGGCGTCGGGCTGGTGGTGAAAAATCCTATCCCTGGCGCGCTGCCGGTCGAGCTGGGCGATTTCGCCTCTTTCCCGGTGATGATGTCGCTGGCTGGCCTGGCGGTGATTTTCGGTCTGGAAAAGCTGCGCGTGCCGGGCGGCATTCTGCTGACCATCATCGCTATTTCCGTGCTGGGGCTGATTTTTGATCCTGCCGTGAAGTATCAGGGGCTGTTCGCTATGCCCTCGCTGTCTGACGCGCAGGGCCATTCGCTGGTCTTTAGCCTGGATATTCTGGGCGCGCTAAAACCTGCGGTGTTGCCAAGCGTGCTGGCGCTGGTGATGACCGCCGTGTTTGATGCGACCGGTACTATCCGTGCCGTGGCGGGACAGGCGAATCTGCTGGATAAAGACAATCAGATTATTAACGGCGGCAAAGCGCTGACGACCGATTCCGTCAGCAGCATTTTCTCTGGTCTGGTCGGTGCATCGCCTGCGGCCGTGTATATCGAATCAGCGGCGGGAACGGCGGCGGGGGGTAAAACCGGTCTTACCGCTATCGTAGTCGGCGTGCTGTTTCTACTGATTCTGTTCCTTTCGCCACTGGCTTACTTAGTGCCAGGCTACGCTACCGCGCCTGCGCTAATGTACGTTGGCCTACTGATGCTGAGCAACGTATCAAAAATCGACTTTAGCGATTTTGTCGATGCAATGTCCGGTCTGCTGGCGGCGGTGTTTATCGTGCTGACCTGTAATATCGTGACCGGCATTATGCTGGGCTTCGGCTCGCTGGTCATTGGCCGCATCTTTGCGGGCGAATGGCGCAAGCTGAACGTTGGCACCGTGGTGATTGCCGTTGCGCTGGTCGCTTTCTACGCGGGCGGCTGGGCTATCTGATCCCTCCTGCGAGGCCGGTTTTCCGGCCTCTGTTCCAGATTTGTGCCTTTTCCTGCCCGATAACGCATTTCCGGTTTTTCAAGCTAATCCATTTTTGCTTTACTATCAGGCGGGGCATTTTTTGTCCTGAGCTGTTTCTTTATCGTTATCTGGAAGCTATGTAAGGACAACATGGAAATCTTTTTTACTATTCTAATCCTCACGCTGGTGGTGTCGCTTTCGGGCGTTGCCGCTCGCATCATTCCTTTTCAAATTCCCTTGCCGCTGGTGCAGATTGCCATGGGCGCGCTGCTGGCGTGGCCGACGTTCGGTCTGCACGTCGACTTTGACCCGGAACTGTTTCTGGTTCTGTTTATTCCGCCGCTGCTGTTTGCCGACGGCTGGAAGACCCCGACCAGCGAGTTTCTGCATCACGGACGGGAAATCATCGGCCTTGCACTGGTGCTGGTGCTGATTACGGTCGTTGGTATTGGCTACCTGATTTACTGGCTGGTGCCCGGCATTCCGCTGCTGCCTGCGTTTGCGCTGGCGGCCGTGCTGTCGCCAACCGATGCCGTGGCGCTTTCCGGTATCGTCGGCGAAGGACGGATCCCGAAGAAAATCATGTCCATTTTGCAGGGCGAGGCGCTGATGAACGATGCGTCTGGCCTGGTATCGCTAAAATTTGCCGTTGCGGTAGCGATGGGCACGATGGTCTTTACCGTTTCCGGCGCGTCGCTGGAGTTTGTCAAAGTGGCCGTGGGTGGCCTGCTGGCGGGGATTGCCGTCTGCTGGCTGTATGGGAAATCGCTGCGCCTGCTCAGCCGCTGGAGCGGGGACGATCCGGCAACGCAGACGGTCTTGCTGCTGCTGCTGCCGTTCGCTTCCTATCTGATTGCCGAACACATTGGCGTTTCCGGCATTCTGGCCGCCGTGGCGGCAGGCATGACCATTACGCGTTCCGGCATTATCCGCCAGGCACCGCTGGCCATGCGCCTGCGCGCTAACAGCGTCTGGCAAATGCTGGAATTTGTCTTTAACGGCATGGTGTTCCTGATGCTGGGTCTGCAGCTGCCGGACATCCTGCAAATCTCCGTTAGCCAGGCCGAAGCCGATCCTAACGTTGACTTATGGATGCTGGTGCTTTCCGTGGTGCTGATTTATGCCGCGCTGATGGTCGTACGTTTCGCCTGGCTGTGGACCATGCGACTGATTAGCCAGCGCCTGCTGAAAAAAAGGCCGATGGAGTTTACCAGCTACAGCCTGCGTGAGCTGCTTATCGCCTCTTTTGCTGGCGTACGCGGCGCGATTACGCTGGCCGGTGTCCTGTCGATTCCGCTGTTTCTGCCGACAGGCCACGCTTTCCCGGCGCGCTATGAACTGGTGTTTCTGGCGACGGGCGTGATCCTCTTCTCGCTGCTGGTTGGCGTGGTGATCCTGCCGCTGCTGCTGCGCGGCGTAGCCGGGCATGATAAAACGGCACATCGCCATGAAATGCAGATGGCGCGCGCGGTCATGGCCGAAACCGCTATCGACAGCCTGTATAAAATGGAAGAGCGGCTGGTTGCGGATACCGAAGAAAATATCGATCCGGAGCTGGTGAAAGAGGTGAGTTCGCGGGTGATTGGCAACATGCGCCGTCGCGTTGATGGCAAAGCCGATCTGGAGCGTGCACTCTACGCGGAAAACCTTGAGCGCCGCTTCCGCCTGACTGCACTGCGCGCCGAGCGCGGCGAGCTGTATCATCTGCGCGCCACGCAGAAGATCAGCAACGAAACCATGCAGAAGATGCTGCACGATCTCGATCTGCTGGAAACGCTGCTGATAGAGAAAGAAGAGTAACCCCAGGGCCGCGAGCCGTATGGCTCGCGGCTTTTATCGTCGTATTCCTCAGGCAGACCCTATTTTTCTTTGATCGTTGCCCGGTTCTCTTGCCACCAGCGAATCCTTCCCGGTTCAGTAAGAGGAAAGTTTTTAACCAGAATATCACTCTGATGAACTGCCACAATCTCCGTAGGTTGCAGCATGGTGGTAATCACATAGAGCCAAATCGCGAGGACAAAGGCAGGGAAAACCAACTTAATCGGCTTCACTTTTTACTTCCTGTAAGGGTGATTGGGGCGTCACTGCCCTTCGTGGCTGACTATTTTAACTGTTTGTTTTTTGAACGA
Organism: Erwinia sp. BNK-24-b; assembly: GCF_047456155.1. Taxonomy (NCBI): domain Bacteria; kingdom Pseudomonadati; phylum Pseudomonadota; class Gammaproteobacteria; order Enterobacterales; family Erwiniaceae; genus Erwinia; species Erwinia sp. BNK-24-b. The sequence continues at coordinate 4,287,538 of NZ_CP179901.1, read as the reverse complement.
CATTGCGTATTTAAACAGCCAGGCGGCTTTTTTAAAAGGGTTGATACCTGAAAGGTATCTCCTGAATTGAAATTCAGCCCCATAGACCGTTGTGGAACAATGACGATTCACTTACGGAGGGGCTATGGAAAACAGACATCTTGCTCGGGATCTGAACGTCGGCGCGATAGGCTACGGTGCTATGGGGCTGAGCGAATTTTACGGTGAGACTGACGACAAAAAATCGCTCAGCTTACTGAATAAGCTGCTGGATCTTAACGTCAATTTTATTGATACCGCCGATTTTTATGGTCGTGGTCATAACGAACGATTAATCGGGCATTTTTTGGCGAAGTTGAACAACCAGCGCCGGCAGGCGTTCAAAGTTGCCACCAAATGCGGTATTGAGCGTGGCCCTGATGCCGCTTACGCCAGAAAGATAAACAATACGCCGGGCTATATTGTGCGCTGCTGCCACGAGTCACTACAGCGGTTGGGCGTAGAGAAAATCGATCTTTTCTATCTTCATCGCGTTGATACAGGTGCGAATATTGAAGAAAGCATGCAAACGCTGGCCGATCTGGTAAAAGAAGGAAAAATTGGTCATATAGGATTGTGTGAAGTCTCTGCCGCGACGTTAAAGAAAGCCCATGCGGTATTTCCGGTAACGGCCGTGCAGACAGAATATTCATTGTGGACGCGTGATATTGAAGAAAGCGTTTTACCCGCCATCAAAGCGTTGGATATTGGCCTGGTCCCTTATTCTCCGCTGGGTCGAGGTTTCCTGACCGGCAAATATCTGAGCACCAGCGATTTTGCCGAAGGCGATTTCCGCAAAGGTAACGAGCGATTCCAGCAGGAAAACTTAAATCATAACCGTAAGCTGCTTGACGTCATCAAACCGTTGACCGAGAAGTATGGCTGTAGCTCCGGACAGATCGCGCTTGCGTGGCTGCTGGCGCAGTATGAGAAAACCGTCCCCATCCCCGGCACCAAAAGCGAAAAGTATCTGGCAGAAAATGCCGCCGCGGCTAACCTCGTTCTTGATATATGTGATATCGAGGCGCTAAACACCCTGCAACGTACTATTGAAATTAAGGGAAGCCGCTACAGTGAAGAAGGTATGAAAGGGGTTAACGCATGATCGTTCTTTGCCGATCAAGATGACTTTTAGTTTGCCAACTATCAGAAAGCCGGAGCCTGTTATGGCTCCGATTTTTTTCACTCTGCTGCAACCATTTACTGCTCCTTAAATTTTTATACTTTCACGTCCACATATTTTTCAATAACGGTTTTGGCAGGAATGAACGCGACCAGCAGGAAGGAAAGGGCGATAGCAGCACCTGCCGTGATAAACAATGCTGGTCCAGTGCTCCGACGACACGAGCCGCTAACAGCATCTCGTAAGAACTGACGGTGGCAGACCCGACATTAGAGATAAAAAGAATGACCGTTAGCGAAAGCAACAGAGCTTTTTTCGGTAAGTTACCTAAAAATACGCAAGCGAAAAGCGCACTCAAAGCACCCACCCAGGCATAAAGCGAGACGGTCATGCCGATTTCAGCTTCAGAAGCATGCAGGCCATTGGCGACAGGCGTTAACAGGCCAACCGGGGCCAGTTCGGTGGTAACAATAGTGAATGTTGCAAGAGCCAGAATAAATAGCGCCAGCCATGCTCGTATCGACATAGCCGTCTCTTTAATAACGGTTGACATAATAATTACCTTTTATTTTTTACATTATGTCGCCAGTATTATCTGCTGGATTAAAATAATTTTATCCGGCGATAAGCGGGCGTTTTCAGGAGTGAGCTTTGTTTAAAACAGCTTGCTGACTTTATAAATATTCAGGCATGGTGAGTTTCCTTATGCGGTGGATCACTAAAGCCAATTTATCACCTCAGTTTCTCGGGAGAATTGTTACTTTTGTGATTCCTTTTTGGTATCAACAGCCATTTCTGTCACCCGCAGACATCCATTTACAGTTCGGGCTTCTTCAGGATAAGGTAAGTTTAATTAGCTGGTTATCCCTGCCTCGAAAGGCAGCTACGGAGAAATTTTGTCTATTACCAACAGCAAGTTACCCAGCATAAAGCAGTTGCAATGCTTTCTGATTGTTGCCCAGGAGCTAAATTTCAGGAAGGCCGCTGAGCGTTTACGGATGACGCAACCGCCTTTAACGCGGCAGATACAATCGCTGGAAGAAACGCTGGGCTGCGCGCTGTTTATTCGCAATACCCATGAGGTTCGCCTGACGCCGGTTGGTATTCAGCTGGTAGAAAAAGCGACTCATTTACTTGGTGAACTAGAACAGTTTGTTGTCGATGTAAATAAAGAAAATACCCATTTACGTATCGGGCTTACCCGCACGCTCAACTTTGATAATATTCCGCAGATTGCCAATAAAATACAAATTCTGATAAATAATCAGGAGCTGGAAATACAAAATCAAACCTCCAGTCAGCTCCTGCAATCGCTCTCTAAAGGGCAGATGGATCTGGTGATTACCGGTGAAAAAAGCCTGCATGGCGAACAGGATTTTAAATTTGACTGGCTCTATAAAGAACCTTTATTCGTTGCCATGCCTTCGGCTCATCCAGCCAGCCTGCAGGAAAAAGTCTCTTTTACCGATCTGGCCGATCTTCCGCTGTTCTGGTTTCCACGCAATGCCAACCCGGCTTTCTATGACAAGTGCGAAAAATATTTCCAGCAGCTGCCGTTTGCTATCCGCAAGGTAAAAGAGCCGGATGACTCTTTAGTTTTGCTTTCCAGCATCGTTAAAAGCAAAGGTTTTGCGTTGATGCCTCGCTCAATGTGTACTTTTAACCAACAGGGACTTTGTTACCGTGCGTTGACGAGTGAAGCGGCAGACGCCCTGAATATTGACGTCTACCTGGTCAGCCGTAAAAACGAAGAGCGAGATCGGGTTAAACAAGGTGTTGAGAGCCTGATGGCATAGTTCCCGACAGAGGCTAAAGCGCTGCCGGAAAACCGTTGCCTACACCGACAACGTTTGCGTATGGCCTGGCCAAAACTGGCGACAGCAGGCGATCCAGGCCTGGGCGCTTTTTGACAGGTAGCTCCCCTCGCGCCAGATCAGTCCCAGCTGCCACACCAGCTCCGACTCCAGCGGCAGCCACAGCAGCTGGCTTTTATCCAGCCGCTGGCAAACCGGCTCTGGCAGGATAGCGACGCCCATGCCCGCCTGCACCATGGCGGCCAGAAAGTCCCACTGCCCGCTGCGAACCGCAATCTGCGGCGCAAAGCCGCTGGCCTGGAAGGCGCGCATTAGCTGGCGATTCAGCGAAAACTCCTCGTTATAAATCAGGATAGGGTGCCCGGCCAGTTCGGCCAGCGGGATATGGCTGCGGCGTAGCCATTCCTGAGTTTTGGGCACCAGCACGCACAGCGGATGGCTCATCAGCGGCAGCGCGTTCAGCGGCAGATCGTCCGCTACCGGCAGCGCGGTCATGGCGATATCCAGCGTGCCGGAAAGCACCGCCTGCTGCACGGTCAGGCCGCCAAATTCAGAAATTTTCAGCTCGACGCCCGGATAACGCTGCCGAAACGCGGAGATCGATCCCGCTATCTGCATGCCGACCATGGGCGGAATACCCAGCCGCAGCTCGCCGGTTTTCAGATCGTTAATATCGTTGATTTCCGCTTCCAGCTGCTTGAACTCCTGTAAAATCGTCAGCCCGCGCTGATAAACCGCCTGGCCGGTATCGGTCAGATGCAGCTTGCGTCCTTCGCGGATAAGCAGCGTGCAGCCCAGCTCCTCTTCCAGCTGGCGCAGCATTTTACTGATGGTGGGTTGGGTGACAAACAGCTGTTCCGCCGCGCGGGTAAAGCTTTGCTGGCGCACCACTTCCACAAAATAACGCAGGGCTCGGACGTCCATAAACATTCCTGTAAGGCATAGTTCAGATAATATTAAGTCATTTATTTCACCCTTTGTTATCGCTTTATACTCTCTTTACGCATTATTCAGAGAGAGACCATCATGACGCTGGCAATACGTCCGCACAGAGCGGGCTGGCTGCAACGTATTCAGGTTCCGTTACAGGTTGTTTTGTACATTGGTTTTTTTATCGTCGCACAGCAGTTAGTTGACTGGCTACATCTGCCGTTGCCCGCCAATATCGTTGGCATGCTGCTGCTATTGGCGTTGATTATGTTAAGGATATTGCCGCTAAACTGGGTAAAGGCGGGGTCGCGCTGGCTGCTAGCGGAAATGCTGCTGTTTTTTATTCCGGCGGTGGTAGCGGTGGTCAATTATTCACAGCTGCTGCGCGTGGACGGCTGGCGCATCATGATCGTGATTACGATCAGCACGCTACTGGTGCTGACCGCTACCGCACTGGTGGTCGATCGCGTCTACCGCTTTGAAATCTGGCTGGCAGAACGCAAAAAGGAGCGTCGTGGTGAATAATTTTATCATCAGCCTGCTCTGCCTGGCGGCAACGTTACTGATCTACTTTCTCAATAAACGTCTTTACCGGCGCTGGCATAAACTGCTGCTGATGCCGCTGGTGATGACGCCGATGGTACTGGTGGCGCTGCTGCTGCTGACGCGCATTTCCTGGCAAAACTATATTGGCGAAAGCCACTGGCTGCTGTGGCTGCTTGGCCCGGCCACGCTGGCTTTTGCCGTGCCGGTTTACGAGAACATGGCGATTATCCGCCGTCACTGGCTGTCGTTAAGCGCTGGCGTGATTACCGCGACGCTGGTAGCCGTGTGCAGCTCGGTCTGGCTGGCAAGGCTGCTGACGCTGCCGGAAGCGATCCAGCGTAGCCTGGCCGTTCGTTCTATTACCACACCTTTTGCGCTGGCGGCAGCGAAACAGCTGGGCGGCCAGCCCGATCTGGTCGCGCTGTTTGTGGTGATCACCGGGGTATTTGGCATGGCCGTCGGCGATCTGCTGTTTATTCGCCTGGCCGTTAAGCAAGGACTGGCGAAAGGGGCCGGTTTCGGCGCGGCTTCCCACGGGGCCGGTACGGCTCGCGCCTATGAAATCGGTCAGGAGGAGGGCGTGGTGGCCAGCCTGGTGATGATGCTGTCGGGGATAGTCACCGTTGTGGTTGCGCCGCTTATTGGACGTATCATGTGGGCGGTCGTGTAGTTGACATATTCGGTTACGGCCAGACCGCAACGTTAACTAAATGAGCGCCCGTATTCGTCGCTTTCTCATTTTCTTCTGGCTGATGATGGTTTACTCTCCGGTGCCGTCGGGAAACGGCGAGAAAAAATTCATCAGGAGAAGAAAATGAAAGCAGTGGCAACTACCGCAGGCGCTCTGGCGCTACTGGTGCTGGCAGGTTCAGCGCAGGCGATTGAAGGCGGAATTGACGTAGGTCGTGACTATACCAACCTGCACGCTGGCCTGGGCACTACATCGACCGGTTTTGCGGTTTCAGGCAACTGGCTGCGCAGCGATCACGACGGCAGCATGGGTAGCCTGGGTCTTGGCTACAATGTTGGCCTGGGCGACGCGTTTATCACGCCAGGCGTGAAGGCCATTTCTACCAATCCGAAAGATAACAAAGATGGTTATGCGATTGCAGTAGGCGTTGGCGTTCATCTGCCTGTGACCAATATGTTTAACGTATTCGGCCAGTACTACTACTCGCCGGACTCGTTCTCCAGCCATATCAACGACTACCAGGAAGCGTCTGGCGGCATCAGCTTCCAGCCAATCTCGCTGGTTGACGTACGCGTTGGCTATCAGTACATGACGATGGATGGTAAAGACGGTCGTAAAGACAACGTTGTTGCCGATGGTCCATACGTTGGCGCATCCGTACACTTCTGATACGGATAAGGGATTTGCCCGGTTGAGCGCAAATCCCCCTGAAAACGAGTCTGGTGTTAGCCAGGCTCGTTTTGCTTAATCCTCAATGGCCTTTGCCGCTTTCAATCCCCACGCCTGTTTGCGAACGAATAAACTGCGCCTGAAAACGCTGGCGTTCCAGCTCGCCTTCTTTTGAAGAATCCGTCACGGAAAAAAGCCAGGTACCAATAAACGCAACCAGCATGGAAAACAGCGCCGGATATTCATAAGGGAAGACGGCTTTGGCATGACCCAGCACCTGTACCCACACCGTCGGGCCAAGGATCATTAACAGGACCGCGGTCAGCAGCCCCAGCCAGCCGCCTACCATCGCGCCCCGCGTGGTCAGCTTTGACCAGTACATCGACAGCAGAATAATCGGGAAATTACAGCTTGCCGCAATAGAGAAAGCCAGCCCGACCATAAACGCAATGTTCTGTTTCTCAAATAAAATCCCTAGCGCAATGGCGACCACGCCCAGCACCAGCACGGTGATTTTTGAGACGCGCAACTCCTGTTTTTCCGTCGCCTGACCTTTTTTGACCACGCTGGCATACAGGTCATGCGACACGGCCGATGCACCCGCCAGGGTTAGCCCGGCGACCACCGCCAGAATGGTGGCGAAAGCAACAGCGGAGATAAAGCCGAGGAAAAGACTGCCGCCCACGGCGTCAGCCAGATGCACCGCAGCCATATTGTTGCCGCCAATCAGCACGCCCGCCGCATCCTTAAAGGCTGGATTAGCACCCACCAGCAGGATTGCGCCAAAGCCGATAATAAAGGTCAGGAAGTAGAAGTAGCCCATAAAACCGGTGGCGTAGAAAACGCTTTTACGCGCCTCGCGGGCATCGTTAACCGTAAAAAAGCGCATCAGAATATGCGGCAGGCCCGCCGTACCAAACATCAGTCCCAGCCCGAGCGACAGTGCGGAAACCGGATCCTGCACCAGTCCGCCAGGCCGCATAATCGCCACGCCTTTTGGGTGCACCGCCATCGCCTGGGTAAAAAGATTATTAAAGCTGAAGCCGACGGTTTTCATCACCATAATGGCCATAAAGCTGGCGCCAAACAGCAGCAGCACCGCCTTGATAATCTGCACCCACGTCGTGGCCAGCATGCCGCCGAACAGTACGTAAAGCATCATCAGAATGCCTACCAGCACCACGGCGACGTGGTAGTCCAGGCCAAACAGCAGCTGGATCAGCTTGCCCGCGCCAACCATCTGCGCAATCAGATAAAGCGCTACTACGACCAGCGAACCGCAGGCGGAAAGCGTGCGGATCGGCAGCTGCTTCAGGCGGTAAGAGGCAACGTCAGCAAAGGTATAGCGGCCCAGATTGCGCAAGCGCTCGGCGATTAAAAACAGAATGATTGGCCAGCCGACCAGAAAGCCCAGCGAGTAAATCAGCCCGTCATAGCCAGAGGTATAAACCAGCGCGGAAATACCCAGAAACGAAGCCGCCGACATAAAGTCGCCCGCCATCGCCAGGCCATTCTGCAAACCGGTAATATTGCCACCGGCGGTGTAATAGTCGCTGCGCGAACGGGTACGCCTGGATGCCCAGTAAGTAATACCCAACGTAGCCGCGACAAAAATCAAAAACATCACGATGGCTTCGCTATTCACCGGCTGTTTTTGCACCGCGCCGCTAAGGGTATCGGCTGCCGCCGCAGAAAAAGGCAGTAGCGGGAGTAAATATAAAAGTTTCATCCCTTCACCTCGTTCAGCAGCTCGCGCGTTAAGCGGTCGAACTCCCCATTTGCCCGCCACACATAAACGCCGGTAAGTACGAAGGAGATAATAATTAAGCCAATACCAATGGGAATACCTCGCGTCACGCTGGTATGGGCATCGAGCGGCGTACCGAGCCAGCCAGGGGCGAAGGCAATTAACAGAATAAAGCCGACGTAGAGAACAAGCATAATGATTGAAAGCAGCAGGGCAAAAGCCTGGCGTTTTTTAACCAGCTCTTTAAAGCGCGCGCTGTTTTCAATTCGCTGATAAATATCGTTCATCACCAAATCTCCAGAGAAATTATAGGAACTGGCCTTGCTCGCCATTTATCAGCCGCGCGCGCCAGTAATGCCTCATCATCGGAAAACGAGTTGAAAGGGATAAATAAAGGGCAGCGTTATTTTTTTAATCCGCTGCCCGTTTGCTGCTGTTATTTCCTGCTGCCGTCAGGGCATGGCAATTCCCTGCTTCTCCTCCAGAAGTTTTTCCACTACGCCCGGATCGGCGAGGGTAGAGGTATCGCCTAAATTGCTGGTATCTCCGGCGGCAATTTTGCGCAGAATACGGCGCATGATTTTGCCGGAGCGGGTTTTTGGCAACGAATCCGTCCAGTGCAAAATATCCGGTGTGGCAATCGGGCCAATCTCTTTACGTACCCAGGCGCGTACCTCGCTATAAAGCTCCGGCGACGGTTCTTCGCCACTGTTCAGCGTGATATAGGCATAAATAGCCTGACCTTTAATATTGTGTGGAATGCCAACCACCGCCGCTTCGGCAATTTTGGGATGTGAAACCAGCGCGGATTCGATTTCCGCCGTTCCCAGACGGTGCCCTGAAACGTTCAGCACATCATCTACGCGGCCGGTGATCCAGTAATAGCCATCCTCATCGCGCCGCGCGCCGTCACCGCTGAAATACATATTGCGGAAGGTAGAAAAGTAGGTCTGTTCAAAGCGGTCGTGATCGCCAAACAGCGTGCGCGCCTGGCCTGGCCAGGAATCGACAATCACCAGGTTGCCTTCGCATGCGCCTTCCAGCGCGTTACCTTCGTTATCGACCAGCGCGGGCTGGACGCCAAAAAAAGGTTTCGTGGCCGAACCGGCTTTCAGCTCGGTGGCGCCAGGCAGCGGCGTAATCATAAAACCGCCCGTTTCCGTCTGCCACCAGGTATCCACAATCGGGCAGCGGCCGTTGCCGATTTTCTGGTGATACCACTCCCACGCTTCCGGATTGATTGGCTCACCGACCGAACCCAGAATACGCAGCGTCGAGCGGTCGGTGCCGCTAATTGCTTTGTCGCCTTCGGCCATCAGCGCACGAATGGCGGTTGGCGCGGTATAGAGCAGCGTCACCTTGTGCTTATCAACCACTTCCGCCATACGGCTTGGTTTTGGCCAGTTGGGCACGCCTTCAAACATCAGCGTGGTCGCGCCCAGCGCCAGCGGGCCATACAGCAGATAGCTGTGGCCGGTAATCCAGCCGACGTCGGCGGTGCACCAGTAAACGTCGTCGTTGTGATAGTCAAAAACGTATTTAAAGGTTGTCGCGGCATAAACCAGGTAGCCGCCGGGGGTATGCAGCACGCCTTTCGGCTTGCCGGTGGAACCAGAGGTATAGAGGATAAACAGCGGATCTTCCGCACCAATCTCTTCCGGCTGGTGGTGGGCGCTGGCTTTGTTAACCAGCTCGTGCCACCAGAGATCGCGGCTGTTCCAGCTGATATCCGCGCTGGTACGGCGGAACACCACTACGTTGGTAATGGTGGTAACGCCTGGATTAGCCAGCGCCTCGTCGACGTTTTTCTTTAGTGGAATAGTACGTCCGGCGCGCACGCCCTCGTCGGCGGTCACCACCAGCTTAGCGGCGGAGTCGATAATGCGGCCCGCCACGGCCTCTGGCGAAAAGCCGCCAAAAATTACCGAGTGCACCGCGCCGATGCGTGCGCAGGCCAGCATGGCGACCGCGGCTTCCGGCACCATCGGCATATAAATAGCTACTACGTCGCCTTTGTTGATGCCCAGCTCTTTTAGCGCATTGGCAAAGCGGCAGACTTCGCGGTGCAGTTCCCGAAAGGTCAGGGTTTTGCTTTCGCTGGCGTCATCGCCTTCCCAGATAATGGCCGGATGGTCGCCACGGTTGTGCAAATGGCGATCCAGACAGTTGGCCGCCAGGTTCAGGGTGCCGTCCTCATACCAGCGAACGTTAACGTTGCCCGGTGCGAACGAGGTATTTTTTACGCGGGTATAGGGTTTAATCCAGTCGAGGATTTTGCCCTGTTCGCCCCAGAATGCATCAGGGTCCTGCACGGATTGCTGGTACATCGACTGGTACTGTTGGGCAGTAATCAGCGTATTTTCCGCAATATTTGCGGGAACGGGATGTCGGTGTTGTTGGCTCATGGCTACTCTCCTTGAAGTTGTTAATAATATGTCAATCAAAGGTTGGATGGAGCGAGCCGCCGGGCTTTGTTCGCTTTTTGCGCCACGGATCACAAGGGAGGGCGGAAACGGTGAAAAAGTTAGCGCGTTATGATGAAATTTTCCGCCGTTCTGGCCGGGCTGGCTTGCACTTAAGCTAAATTTTATGGCTAAAAAAAGTACAACCGAACCGGGAAGGACTGGCGATAACTTTTCTGACGGCTGCATAGCTATGCGCGATATCAGCCAAATATTACTAATTATAACAACGGCTTAATAATACGCTGAAATTCCAGAGCTTTATCCTGCACAGTGATGATAGTTTAGCCATATATCACTTAGGGTTGCATTTATACCCGTGAAAATGGTACTGATTACGCGCCTGCAAATCAGGTATCAACTATCCATTATCCGCGAATTCGCCGACATCGGCCTGCTTCCCTTGAGAGTGAGTACTCCGCATTAAAGACGCGGAGAGCGGGTTTTGTTAAGGAAAAAACTATTATGAAAGCTGCAAAATTCAGCCTTGCCTGGCAAATATTGACGGCGTTGGTACTGGGGATCATCGTTGGCGCGATACTGCATAATCAACCGTCAGATCGTGAATGGTTAATCGCTAATATTCTTAGTCCTGCTGGCGATATCTTTATTCACCTGATCAAGATGATTGTTGTGCCTATCGTGATTTCCACGCTTATTGTCGGGATCGCCGGCGTGGGCGATGCGAAAAAACTGGGGCGGATTGGCGTCAAAACCATCCTCTATTTTGAAGTGATAACCACCATTGCCATTGTGGTAGGGATTACCCTGGCGAATGTGTTTCAACCTGGCTACGGCATTGATATGTCGACGCTGGCAACGGTGGACATCTCTAAGTATGAAGCCACCACGGCGCAGGTGCAGGGCGGCGCGCATAGCCTGGTCACCACGCTCCTTTCGCTGATCCCGCAGAATATTTTTGCGGCGATAGCCAAAGGCGACATGCTGCCGATTATCTTCTTCTCGGTTCTGTTTGGTCTGGGGCTGTCATCACTGCCTAAAGAGCAGCGTGAGCCGCTGTTGAACGTGTTCCGTTCCACTTCGGAAACCATGTTTAAAGTTACCAACATGATCATGCGCTATGCGCCGATTGGGGTGTTTGCTTTGATCTCGGTGACCATTGCTAACTTTGGTTTTGCCTCGCTGTGGCCGCTGGCCAAGCTGGTGATCCTGGTTTACGTCGCCATTCTGTTCTTTGCCTTTGTGGTGCTGGGTTCGGTGGCGCGTATCTGCAAGCTGCGCATCACCACGCTGATGCGCATTCTGAAAGATGAGCTGATTCTTTCTTACTCCACTTCCAGCTCTGAAACGGTGCTGCCGAAGATCATGGAAAAGATGGAGGCTTACGGCGCGCCGAAGTCGATTACCAGCTTTGTGGTGCCGACCGGCTACTCGTTTAACCTGGATGGTTCCACGCTTTATCAGAGTATCGCCGCGATCTTTATCGCGCAGCTGTACGGTATCGACCTCTCTATCGGTCAGGAAATCGTACTGGTACTGACGCTGATGGTAACCTCTAAAGGGATTGCCGGCGTACCGGGCGTTTCTTTCGTGGTGCTGCTGGCTACGCTGGGTAGCGTGGGTATTCCGCTGGAAGGCCTGGCGTTTATCGCTGGCGTTGACCGCATTATGGATATGGCTCGTACCGCGCTCAACGTGGTAGGTAACGCGCTGGCGGTGCTGGTGATTGCCAAGTGGGAAAACCAGTTTGATGCCGAGCAGGCGGTGGCCTATGAAGCGAAGTTTAAGCGCCTGGGCGCGGCTTCCTGATTAATGACCCGCTTTAAGAAATGGCCTGCGGGCCATTTTTTTTTGGCTCAGCAAATACCCGCCGTGCTGCTGGATTATTTAACATGGCGCTGTTCTTTTTTATGCATACACAATTACCTGTTTTAAATTGTTAATAAACCGGCTGGCGTATTATTTTTAAAATTGCTATAAATTTTTTGTAGTCGGTAATCCTTTTCTCTCACGCTATTTCCCCCCTTTTTTTCTCTGCCTTTTATCGCGACTGAATCAGGCGGTAATTATCCTGTTAATAAAGAGAATAGCCAGTATTTAACGGGCCAGCCATAAATATAAAGGCTAACGGTATTATTCTTAAATTACTGCGTTTGCGGATAATGGCCGCAACTTTGTATGGATCTTTCCTGTCTGCGGTGATGTTATTGGCATTAACATTTCTTAATCTTTCGCCACGCTGCGTAATGTTCTTACATCAGGACATTAATTACGGCGAGATATTTTACGGTTTTTTTTCTTCTTCTCTGGAGGAAATATCCTTGTTCAAATTACATCCCCTTGTCATAAGCCTTATTGCGGCGCAGGGAGTGGTTATCCCTGTTTCTGACACCCTGGCGGCGACGCTTAAACCGTTTTCGCCTTACGTTAACGATAATAAAGTCGGCGTCTTTTGCGTATGCAACGGATCGACGCAAACGCTTAGCGGTATCCAGCAGTTTGCCCCTGGCCTGAGCAGCGCGCAGAGCTTTACGCTGCGAGAGCTGCAAAGCATGGTCAGCAACCCGGACCTGTCGCTGGCAACCAGGCCAGGACTCGATCCCGGCATGCCGGATTACGTCGTTGAAATTCCGGACTGGGAGAACGGCGGCTATAAGGAGTTCTACGCTTACAATTCTGCCGGTATGGTGGAAACCCCGCCGATTGGGCTGGATACCGAAGTGCCAAACTATGTTGACGTCAAAGGCGGGCAATATATCAATACCCGCGTAGCGCAGGTCAGCAAAGGCACTATCAACGTTGATATCGGCAAGGCGGGCGCGGCAAGCACGGCAGAGACCAACGCCTGGAGCATGGCGGCCAAACAGAGCCGGCTGTTCACTGCCACCGGCAGCGGCACGATGAACTGGAACGCCAGCAACCGCATCAGCTTTACCGCGCAGCTTCCGCCTTACGGCGGGCCTTATCTAACCTTGCCGGTTGATAATGTCGCCTACTACAAAGGGAAGTTCAGCGTTACTACTACCGATCACGTCACCACCAATTTCAATATCACCAGCTTCGAAGGCTTTAAAAGTTACAATAACTGGCTCATCAAACAGCTAAGCCTGAGCAGGCTCGATCCGGACAGCTATACCACTGAACTGGATAAAGCGGTGACCATTACCAGCGGGCAGCTTGTTTATGGCATTGTTGCGCAGGATTTGGATGACGAGGCCGCCCAGCCGATCGGGGAACTGGTGGTGATTAGCGCCGACGGCAAAAACGCTACCGCGCGGATTAACGGCAAGCTGGAAGTGGCGAACGCCAGCAGCGCGATGCTGGCCGAAAACGGCGCCAGGGCTATCGTTAATGGCAAACTCTCCAGCACCAGCCAAAGCACGACAGACGGTGACGCGCTCGATCTGCTGAGCGGCAGTACAGGCTATAACAACGGCGTGATTAACGGCGGTTTTTTCAATAATGCCAACGGCACCGGCGTGGATACCTCAACCATCGGCTACAACAGTTTCAGCAACGCGGTCAGGTTAACGGGGCGTGACAGCATTTTTTATAATATGGGCGTGCTCAATGCCGCAGGCAACGGCAGCGCGCTGGGGATATTTGAGGGCCGTGTCACCAACCACGGCAACATTAACGTTGGCGTGGCGGATTACAGTTCAACGCAGGGCGTTTTTGTTAACGGCGAAGGCGCCAGCTTCACCAATGCCGCTGACGGCACGCTCTATCTTGGGCGCACGCCGCAAAACAGCGTAAAGGGTAAAACAAGCGATACCCACCTGAACGGTTCCAAAGGGATTTATATTATTGGGGACGGCACCGCCATCAATAATGGCCATATCGTACTCGGTTCGCTGACCCAGGGCAGCACCGCGATGGAAGTGATCAACGGCCCGAACGCGCGCGTGCAAAACAAAGGCGTTATTGATGTTAACGGCTATACAGGCACCAGCGCGGACGAAAATATCGCCATGCTGGTAACCGATTCCGGCAGCGGTGGGCAGGTCGGTAATTCGGGAACCATCAATCTGAACGGTGACAACGGCACCGGCCTGAAAGTAGTGGCCTCCAGCGGCAACAGCGCCAGCGCCTGGTCGGACGGTACCATTAACGTCAACGGCAATGCCAGCCCGGAAAGCGACAACTGGAATACGGCGGTTTGGGTACAAGGCGAAGACGGTGGAAACGCTTACGCGCATGTTAGCGGGACAATTAATCTTAACGGCACTGGCGCGGTGGGCGTTCGCGCCGAAGGGAATGCAACTGTCGATCTCGACAAGCAGATAGAGCTGCATAACGCTGGCTACCAGATTGGCTATCTGGTTAGCGGGGCCAACGCGAAAATTAACGATCTGAATTACGGTACCTACAGAACATACGATAAAGCCAGCTACGCGACGATTTTTCGCTTTGAAAACGGCGCTGATTTTGAGGGCGGCAGTGATCTTTATATTGAGCCGCAGACCGCGTTCTCTACCGGCATTGCCGCCAGCGGTAGCGGTACGGTGGTCAATACCAACGGTACAACGTTTAATATCGGTGAGAACGCCACCGGCCTTAGCATTACCAACGGGGCTCATGCCTCTTTAAATAACGGCACGTCGAGCGGGCAGCCTAAGGCAACTACTCTTCATCTAAGCGGGAGTAATGCCACAGGCGCGGTAGTGGATGGTGAGGGATCAACGCTAACCAGCAGCGCCAACATCACCGATGAATTCACCAGCGTCGGCCTGACTGGCGAAACCGGGCTGAGGGCGATAAACAAGGCAAGCCTGACCAATACGGGAAGAATTAATCTGTACGGTCAGGCCACAGGCATTCGCGCCGAGAGCGGGGCAACGGTAAACAACAGCGGCCAGATTTCTATCTGGGACGGCAGCACCGGGCTGTACGCCAGAGGCGACTATTCTGAAGGCGATGGCGCGACGCCAACCGTTATCACCAATACGGGAGCGATAGATCTTTCCATTATTAATAAGCCTTCCTACGGCGTGGTAGCCGACGGGCCGCTGGCCCAGGTTTATCAGAATGGCCACATTTATCTGGAAGACACGGAGGCCGTAGGCGGTAAAGCGATAAATGGCGGGAAGATCTTTGTGGGCGACAGCAGCAGCATTAATTTTAGTTATAAAAATGACGGGATGACAGGGTACTGGGCAGACGGCGCTTTTTCTAACATCACCAGCAACGGCGGGCAGACCACTATTGATATGAGTGCGTCAACGTTATACCGCCTGACCAACGGTGCCTGGTTTGAGTCCATGACGCCAGCGGATATTACCTTGTCCGCTCCTCACAGCGTCGGTCTTGATGCTTCTGATAACTCTTATATTGGCGAAACGGATGTCTTTAATATCAGTAACGGCGCAACCGCTATCAAGCTGCGCAGCGGGTCAAGCGCAACGATTACTAATCCTGTTATGCTGAGTTCCGGCAGCGGTTCCACGGCGGTTTCTGCCGATGGTGAATACACGTCGGTCTATAACATTTCTACGATCTCGGGCGGAGGCACCCAGTCTACCGCTTACGATCTCAGCAACGGCGCAAGCGCATCGCTGGCCTTTGGTTCCGCCGTCGATCTGACCGGCAGTGGCAGCACCGCCTTTCGCGTGACCAACGGCGGCACTATCTTCAACGCTGGCAATGTCAACGTGGCCTCCGGTATCGGCATGGACGTGACTGACGGCACCGTGCAGTACTTCCCGACGAGCGCAACGCTTGTCGCGGGCGGCACCGCAGCCATTCGCGTAGGCGATAACGGCAACGTTTTAGTCTCTGGCGATGGCGTCTTCCAAAACCAGATTACCGGGCAAAACGGCGCGGATGCTATTCGGGTCGATAAAGGGGCCGCGGGGCTCTATGTCGATGGCACGACCCTGACGGCGGAAGGCGGTGGCAGCGCGGTTAATAACCTGGGTGAAATCAGCAATATTACCCTGGCTAACATCTATATCTACGCCAGGGGCGCAGGCAGCAGCGGTATCCGCTCCGCCACCTCGCTCAATCCACAAAGTTCTCCGGTAATTGAACCTTCAGACGGCGCGACGGGCTACACCTTCGCTAATGCCGATGGCTCTACCACCAGCAACGATCTGGTCTCGGGCGGCACCATTCTGGTCGGCAGCGGCGGTACGGGGATCCGGGCGAATACGACCGGTACAGTCACTTCCAACGGCAATATCTATGTGACCACCGAAACCGGCGGCTCGGCGATAGTGACCAGCACCGCCAGCGAAGTCATTAACCGGGGAGATATCTTCTCCTGGAGTACCGAAGCGCCGGTCATCGATCTGCGCGGCGGCACCACGCTATTTATCAACGAAGGCACGCTCAACGCGCAGTATCCGGATACGGTACTGGTTGCTGGCGGCACCTCCGGCAACAGGATCCTGCTGCTGGATGGCTCGGTAGTGGGTAACGTCACCACCGGCGATGGTAGCGACGTGGTGGCGTTAACCGGCGGCACCATTGACGGCAGCGTGACCATGGGCAGCGGCGTGGACAATAAGGCCTATGTGGAAAACGTCAGCCTGGCCAACGTCAGCCACATCACCACGGATGGCGGCGAAGGCAGTACGCTGAACTTCAGTAACATCTCGGCCAGCGGTGCCTCGCTGGCCAGCGATGATGCAAGCCGCGGCGTCAACCTGGGCGCGGGCTGGAGCACCATCAACTTCTATGACACCGACTGGACGCTGACCAATAACCTGAAGCTGGCACACAGCACCATCAATATCGACGCCACCTCAACGCTGTATGCCGGTAACAACGTTAACCCGGTGCTGGCGGGCAGGACGGACGATTCGCTGGTGGTTAACAACGCCGGTACGCTGGACCTGACCAACGGGGCAGGATCGCCGGGCAACACGCTCACCATCGACGGCACGCTGAACTCGCTGTACGGCACGCTGAAGCTGGCCAGCGCGCTGAACGGCGGCGGAGCGTTAAGCAGCCAGAGCAGCGACACCTTACGCGTAACGGGCGACGCTAACGGCGTTACGCTGATAGACGTCACGCCAGCGGTGGGCAGCACCGGGGCAATAAGCGACGTTAACCAGAACGGCATGACCGAAGCGAACGAAGGTACCTCGCTGGCGCAGGTAGCGGGCAGCGCCAGCGCCAGCAGCTTTGCGCTAAAAGGTGGCTATCTGGCGGCCGGCCCGTGGCGCTATGACCTTTACAGTTTTGCGCCAGGCAGCAGCGACGCCAGCCAGCGGCTGGTCGACGGTAGCGGCAATCAGTTCTGGGACTATCGTCTGGCTAACGGCTTTGTCAGCCACGGCGATTCTGCACGCGCGGCCGTTATGCCGCAGGTTCCTTCCTACGTCTCCGCCCCGGTTGGCCTGGCTTATTACTCGGCGGCAACGCTTAACGATTTGCATAACCGTCTTGGCGAACTGCGTCAGGGCCAACAGCAGGGCGATATCGGCGGCGAGATGTTCCTGCGCTATACCGGTTCTAACATGCGCTACAGCACCAGCCAGAGCTTTAAGGACTTTGGCTATAACTTTGATATGGATTACAGCGCGCTACAGGTTGGCGGCAACGTCCTGCGTCTGGATGGCGAAAGCAGCAGCCTGCGCGGCGGCGTAGCCTATACGCGCGGCAATAGCCGGATCCGTCCGGATGCGGCAGATGGTTACAGCAGTACGACCTTTGACAGCGACACGCTGGCGCTCTATTCCACCTGGCTTCAGGAGAGCGGCTTCTACCTGGACGGCACGCTTTCTTACAGCTGGCATCGCGGCGAAACGGATATCGCTCGTCAGCAAAAAGTGGCGAAGATCAAAGGCAAGGGCTGGAGCGCCTCGCTGGAGAGCGGCTATCCGTTTGAACTGGGTAGCGGCGTTCGTCTGGAGCCGCAGGCCCAGCTAACTTACCTGCATTTGGGGATGGATAACTTCAGCGATAAAGATAACCTGGCGGTGAGCTACGACGACTACAACCAGACCATTGGCCGCGTCGGCGCGAAGCTGGATCGCCGCTGGAGCGATGACAGCGGACGTCAGTACACGCCTTACCTGCGCACCAACTACTACAAAGGCTGGGGCGGCAAAGCCAAAACCACCGTTGGCGCGAAAAACGTTGATGGGCTTGAAAGTACCTTCAGCAGCGGGGAGTTCGGCCAGATGTGGGAAGTGGGCGTTGGCGGCACCACGACCTTCCGTAACAATGTTTCGCTCTATGCAGAAGCTGACTACCGCAAAGAGATTAACGGCAACGGCGCTAAAGGCTGGGGCTACAACGCGGGCGTAAGGTGGACGTTCTGAGTTAACACGGCGGGCAAGCATTTGCTGGCCCGCTTTTTTATCCGTCTGCATGGCGGGGAAACTAAAATTTTCCTGCATAATAATAGCTTACCCTTTCTAAGGTCTTCCTGGCCTGGAAAATCAAGACTTTTCTTTATAGTCAATGCGTTGACGCACCTCTCACTTTTTACCGTTTGGACAAAAATTGGCTTAAAAAGCTAAAGTTCGTGCCTGCCGCGCCGAAAATATAAAAAAAGATAATTCATTTACTCAAAGCCCAATCCTGGTCATCGCTTCAAGGATTTACCCAATGCGCACGAACCAACCCGTAACACAGCAGGAATTTGTGTTTGACGATCATGCCACGCTCATGTCGACCACCGACACCAGCAGCCATATCACCTACGCAAACGATGCTTTTATTAAAGTCAGCGGCTTTACGCCGGAAGAGATTAATGGTCAGCCTCATAACCTGGTGCGCCATCCGGATATGCCGCCAGAAGCCTTTGCCGATATGTGGACAACGCTCAGGCAGGGCGAACCGTGGAGCGCGCTGGTAAAAAACCGGCGTAAAAACGGCGATCACTACTGGGTGCGCGCTAACGCCATTCCCGTCGTGCGGCAGGGTCAGGTGCAGGGCTATATGTCCGTGCGTACTAAACCTGCGGCGCAGGAAGTTAAACAAACCGAAAAGCTTTATAAAGAATTCAACGAAGGTAAACGTACAGGCTGGCGTTTTCACAAAGGGCTGCTGGTGCGTACCGGCATGCTGCGCTGGGCGTCGATATTTAAAACCATGCCGCTGCGCTGGCGTATCCGTTCCACGCTGATGGCGCTGTGGCCTTTGGCCGTTGGTGGCGTCTGGGCGCTGGGGCTGCCTGATTCGTCGCTGGCGATATTCAGCGCGCTGCTGGCCGTGCTACTGCTGCTGGCGTCTGGCTGGCTGGAACAGCAGATTTCCCGTCCCCTGGAGCGGTTGTGCAAACAGGCGCTGAGCGTGGCGACAGGGGCCTGCCATCAGGTTGATCAAATGGATCGCGTAGATGAAATTGGCACCACGCTGCGGGCCGTCGGCCAGCTGGGCCTGATGTTCCGCTGGCTGGTGGATGACGTCAGCGGCCAGGCGATTAACGTGCTGAGCGCCAGCGATTCTATCGCCCAGGGTAACAACGAGCTTAGCCGCCGCACCGAGCAGGCTGCGGCTAACGTGCAGCAAACCGCGGCCACCATGAACGAAATGACCGCCACGGTAAAAAGCAATACCGAGACGGCGCAGCAGGTGAACACGCTGTCTGCCAGCACGCGCGATGCGGCGACTAAAGGCGGCATCGTCATGAAGGATATGGTCAGCATGATGGCGGAGATCGCCGACAGCTCGAAGAAGATCGCTAACATTACCAGCGTGATCGACGGGATCGCTTTCCAGACCAATATTCTGGCGTTAAACGCCGCCGTAGAAGCTGCACGTGCCGGAGAGCAGGGCAAAGGCTTTGCCGTGGTAGCGGGCGAAGTACGTAGCCTGGCCCAGCGCAGCGCAAAAGCCGCCAGCGAAATCAAAACGCTGGTTGAAAACAGCGCGCTGAAGGTAGAGTCGGGCAGCGAACATGTGAATGACGCGGGTAAAACGATGGAGAACATCGTTTCTCAGGTGCAGAACGTCACCTCGCTGATTGCGCAGATTAGCGCGGCCACTTCCGAACAGGCGACGGCGCTAAGCGAAGTCAGCCTGGCGGTAGAGGATCTGGATAACATCACGCACCAGAATGCCGAAAAGGTAGAAGAAGGCGCGCAGGCGTCCGATCGTATGACCTGGCAGGCGACGCGTCTGGTCGAAGCGATTAGCGTGTTTCGCTAACAGTACGGCGGGTTATGGTTGGTCACTCTGTGCCTTCTGCCATAACCCGCGCTTTTGATCGCCCTTTCAGATAAAAATTTCCTGTCCTGTCATTAGCATATAGTCGTTAAAGATCGTTCCTTTGCCCTTACTTCTGTGCTATACCTTTTCAGGTATGGGGCGTGTATGAATACCAGGAAAGGTACAGGAAATGATTATTCAGGGAGAGAAACCGCTGATTTGGATCGGCAGTAGTAAGAAGGATCTGCTATCACTGCCAAAGAATGTGCAGCACTTTTTTGGTTTTGCGCTGGATTTTGCCCAACGCGGTGAAAAACATCCTGGTGCTAAAGTTTTGAAGGGGTTTGGCGGCGCTGGCGTATTGGAAGTGGTTGAAGATGATACAGGAGGAACTTATCGTGCGGTCTATACCGTTAAGTTTGCTGAGGCTGTCTTTGTGCTACATGCTTTTCAGAAGAAAAGTAAGCAGGGCATCGCTACGCCAAAGGAAGATATGGAAATTATCCGAAACCGTCTCAAAGTAGCTGCTGTAGTCGCACAGGAGATAAAAAATGAAAAACAAAACCATTAACGGTATTGCCGTTGAGCACAGTTCTGGCAATGTATTTGCCGATCTTGGCCTGCGAGATGCGGACAAACTTAAAATTAAATCCGGCCTGGCGATTGAAATTATTAAGACCATGCGTTTGCTTGATTTGTCTCAGGTAGCGGCTGGAAAACGGATGGGAATAAGCCAGGCAAAAGTGTCTAATTTACTTCGGGGAGATTTTACCAATCTGTCAGAACGTAAGCTGATGGATTGCCTTAATCGCCTGGGGTGCGATATTGAGATAGTCATTAAGCCTTCCGGTTCTGAAACGGGACAGCTAAAACTGGCCGCCGCTGAATAACGTCAGTTCGCGTAAAATATGCTAACTTTTTCCGGCCCTTGCCGATCGGAAAAGTCTATGTCGACCACCTTTGTTCCTTGTTTTACCACTCGTCCGCTGGTGCCGCTGGCGCACGACTACCAGCATGGCGAAAGCGAACCGCTGCACCATCACGACTGTGCTCAGCTGCTGCATAGCCTGAGCGGTGTTATTAAGGTGACCACCGATGCGGGTAGCTGGATAGTGCCGCCGGGCCGTGGCGTCTGGCTGCCCGCCGGTGTCCGGCATGCGTTGCAGATAACAGGAAAAGTGGCGGCGCGAACGCTGTTTATCGATCCGCTGGCCCGTGCCGATCTTCCCGCCAGTTGTCAGGTGGTACAGGTCTCGCCGCTGCTGCGTGAGCTGATTGTGGCTTCGCTGGCGCTGCCGGAAAGCTATCGGCCCGCCACGCGCACCGAGCGGATTTATGAACTGATTCTGGACGAAATCCGGGTGATGAACGTGCTGCCGTTTAACCTGCCCGAGCCCGATAGCGCCCCTATACTGGCTTTGTGCCAGCGCATTCAGGCGGAACCCGCCGGGCGCTGGCTGCTGGAAAACAGCGCCGCGCAGCTGAATATCAGTAGTCGGACGCTGGCGCGGCGTTTTTATCAGGAAACCGGGCTGCAGTTCAGTGACTGGGTCAGGCGCGCCCGGCTGATGGCGGCGCTGACGCGGCTGGCAGCCGGAGATTCGGTCCTGCGCGTAGCGCTGGATATGGGCTACGAAAGCCACAGCGCCTTTAGCGCTATGTTCCGCCGTATTTTAGGCGTGTCGCCCAGCGACTATTTTCCGGAAAGAGGCAGCCAGTAAGCAACCGCGTTGAGCAAAGCCTGTAGTGAAGCTCGCGCGACGTCGCTGTTGATGCCAACGCCCCAGCTGCTGCTGCCGTCAGGCAATATGCAGCGCAGGCAGGTGGCGCTACGGCTGTCGCTGCGCTGGCCCAGGCTGTGCTCGTGATAGTCCTGAATCGACAGCGACAGGTGAAAATGTCGGCTTAGCGCCGTAGTCGCTGCGGATAACAGACCGTTGCCTTTCCCCTCAAGCTTTTGCCGTTTGCCATGATGCACAATGTCGCCCTGAAACAGCAGCTCGCCGCCTTCGCTGCGCGTAGCGTAGTCGCTCAACTGTAAAGCGGGTGAAGCCAGGCCGTACAGCTGGCGGAACAGCTGCCAGATAGCCGCCTGGGTCATTTCGCCACCTTCGCTGTCAGCCTGCTCCTGCACGTGCAGGCTAAAATGTTGTTGCAGCGCTCGCGGCAGTTGCAGACCATGATTTTGCTCAATCATCCACGCCGCGCCGCTTTTCCCTGACTGGCTGTTAACGCGGATAACCGCTTCGTAGCTACAGCCGATATCGGCCGGATCGATGGTCAGATAGGGCATTTCCCACAGCGCCGTGGCATTTTGCTGGCGTGCGGCAAAGCCTTTTTTAATCGCGTCCTGATGCGAGCCGGAAAAGGCGGTAAAGACCAGTTCGCCAGCATAGGGATGGCGCGGATGTACCGGCAGTTGATTGCACTGTTCCACCACGTCGACCACCTGTTTTATCTGGCTGAAATCCAGGCCGGGCGCAATGCCCTGGCTATAAAGATTCAGCGCCAGCGTCACCAGGTCGGCGTTGCCGGTACGTTCGCCGTTGCCAAACAGGCAGCCTTCAATACGATCCGCTCCGGCCAGCATCGCCAGTTCGGCACAGGCGATGCCGGTTCCGCGATCGTTATGCGGATGCACGCTAATACAGACCTTATCGCGCACGGAAAAATGACGGCAGAAATACTCAATCTGGTCGGCATACACGTTTGGCGTATTAACTTCCACGGTCGCGGGCAAATTGATAATCATTGGCCTGGAGGCGTCAGGTTGCCAGACAGCGGCAACGGCTTCGCAAATTTCCAGTGCAAACTCCATTTCAGTAAAACAGAAGGTTTCCGGAGAATATTCGAACGTCCATTCCGTTTCAGGATGCGCTTCACAAAGCGTTCTGATTTGCCGCGCTGCCTTGACCGCCAGCGCAACAATCTCTTCGCGGCTCTGGCAAAATACCAGCTTGCGAAACAGCGGCGCGGTGGCGTTATATAAATGCAGCGTGGCACGCTTTGCACCTTGCAATGCGCTGAAGGTTCTTTCAATGAGCTCTGTTCTGGCCTGCGTCAGCACCTGAATGGTGACATCGTCAGGGATCAGATTCTTTTCGATTAGCTCGCGGACAAAATTAAAATCAGTTTGTGAAGCGGCAGGAAATGCCACCTCAATTTCCTTAAAGCCGCACTGTAACAAAAGCTGCCAGAACGCTTTTTTACGGCCAATATCCATCGGCTCGGCCAGTGCCTGATTGCCATCGCGCAGATCGGTTGAAAGCCAGCGCGGTGCCCGGTGCAGCACGTTATCCGGCCACTGGCGGTTCGTTAATGGCTGAGGGGGAAAGGCAATATATTTTTCATTAGGGTGCAATAACATGGCAGTTCTCCTGAAGGGGGAATTGCCATTTTGTCAGGCCGGGTTGCCGCTGGCTGGCGCAAAACTGACAGCCTGTAGCGTAAAAGTGACGCCTGAAAAAAAGAGCAGGTCTTGCGACCTGCCCCGTGTAACGCCCTGGTGGTGGCGAGATGAAGCTTATTCTGCTCAGAGGGTCAAACATCGTCTGTCGGGCAAGGTTAACAGCAAACGCTTTATTACACATTGCCGCAGAACGATAACCAAAACTGTATATTAATTTGCAGTTGTACTGCAATCTCAAAAACAAACTGCCGGGCTAATTAGGATTAATGCCGGACCGTGACAATTATAAACCCTTATATATCACGGTACTAATTTGCCTTATTCAGATTTATCCGATGGTTTATTGCTACTGGTCAGATCAGTAAGGGGTAAATGCACTGGCGGGTTTTTTTTGGCCAAAATATAAAAAATTCTGTTGTTTTTGTGTCTGCAAAGGTAAAAAAATATGACAGAGCCAAAGCGCCTGTTTCATTTAAATTTCTGCCCACTATCAACTCTTTTTCCTGCGCGGCCAGCTGAATAATTCGGCTACAGTTAGTGGCTCAGGCACGTCTTTTTCATCCGGGAGAGCGAAGTTTTATGAGTCAGTTTTTTATGCATCAGAAAAGCGATGTGGTCAGCGAAGCCATTGAAGGTACGCTGATCGCTAACCCTTATCACACCCTCAGCCTGCTTGATGCCGGGCCGGATATTCGGGTGGTGGTACGTAACGACTGGGATAAAAAGGAAGTCGCGCTGATTTCCGGCGGCGGCTCCGGCCATGAACCGGCGCACGTGGGCTTCGTCGGCAAAGGGATGCTTACCGCCGCCGTCTGCGGCGATATTTTTGCTTCGCCGAGCGTGGAGGCGGTGCTCAGCGCCATTATTAACGTTACGGGTGAAAAAGGCTGCCTGCTGATCGTTAAAAACTATACCGGCGACCGATTAAACTTCGGCCTGGCGGCAGAAAAAGCCAAAAAGCTTGGCTTTAAGGTCGAGCTGGTGATGGTCACGGACGATATCGCGCTGCCGGACAACCCTCAGCCGCGTGGCATAGCGGGAACGGCGCTGGTGCATAAAGTTGCCGGACACGCTGCCGCCAGCGGTAAATCGCTGGAAGAGGTCGCCGCCATCGCCAGTGAAGCGATAGCCGCCACGGCCAGCATCGGTCTGGCCTTCAGCAGCTGCCACGTACCCGGAGAAAAACGGGACGAGCGCGTTAAAGAAGGGCAAAGCGAGCTGGGCATGGGCATTCACGGCGAGCCTGGCGTCACCACGCTAAAAACGCAGGACAGTCGTGAAATCGTTTCTCTGATGGTGGAAAAACTGGCTGAGCATAACCCGCACAAGCAAAAGGTTGCGCTGTTAATCAACAACCTTGGCGGCTTCTCCGCGCTGGAGATGGCCGTGCTGACGCGTGAGGTTTTACACTCTTCGTTGAAGGAAAACGTTGAGTTACTGATTGGGCCAGCCACGCTGGTAAGCGCGCTGGATATGAAGGGCTTTTCGCTTTCCACGCTGCGGCTGACCGACGAGCTGACACAGGCCCTCTTGTCGCCGGTAGAGGCGAGCGGCTGGCAGCCAGCGCTGAAGGTACAGGCGAGCAAATCAGTTAAGGGCAAGAGGGCCGAGCGCCAACAAACATTTAAACCGTCGGAAAATGCCCAGGCGGCCGCCGTGGTGGCCTGCATCTGCGGCACGCTGATTGAGCTGGAAAACGAGCTTAATCAGCTGGATGCCAAAGTCGGCGACGGCGATACCGGGTCAACTTTTGCCGCCGGGGCGAAAAAAATTCTGCAGGAGCTGGAGGCGAAAAAGCTGCCGCTAAACGAAACGGAAAGCCTGTTAACGCTAATCGGCGAAGAGCTGGCAATAGTGATGGGCGGCTCCAGCGGCGTGCTGATGTCGATTATGTTCACCTCTGCCGGGCAGAAGCTGGAAGAGGGCGAGAAGCTGGCCGCAGCGCTGAGCTATGGCCTGGAGCGCATGCAGCATTACGGCGGCGCGCGGCCTGGCGATCGCACTATGATTGATGCGCTCGACCCCGCTTTCAGCGAGCTGGCGGCCGGAAAAAGCCTCAATGATGCAGCCGCAGCGGCCAAAGAGGGCGCGGAAAAAACGGCGCAGATGGGTAAAGCAAATGCGGGGCGCTCTTCCTATCTGAATCAGGAGAGCCTGAACGGCGTGAAAGATCCGGGCGCTTACGCGGTTGAACAGGTTTTTGCCCGGCTGGCCGCACAGCGTTAAAAGCCTGTTGTTGTGAAAGCTGGCAGAGAAGGCATTCTGCCAGCCGTTAACGGCAGGCTTTTCAGAACGCTATTTCCAGCCGTTAACGGCAGGCTATTCAGAACGCTATTTCCAGCCGTTAACGGCAGGCTTTGCAGAACGCTATTTCCAGCCGCTAACGGCAGGCTATTCAAAATGCTATGTCCAGCCGTTTACGGCTGGCTTTTCAAAACGCCAGCCGCATTATCCGTCGATTCAGACCGCCTCTTCCGTTGTCGACTCGCTGTCCAGCACCTGTTCAAACAACCGCAGGCGTTTATAAATGGAAAGCAAATCTACCAGCGTCGTCCAGGAGTAAACCAGATACTGGAAAGCGCCACGTACCTGCTCAAAAACGTTATTGATCTGCTGAAGCAGGCCAAAGGTAATCGCCGCGCTAACGATAGAGGGGAACAGGATCACCAGGCCAAACACCACATCAAGCTGCAAATAGAGGGAACGGGCAATATTAAAATAGAGATAGTGGAAATAGAGCCGAAAATAATTTTTGCGGATCAGACCAAACAGATTCTGCACCGTCGGCGGCGTAGCGCGCGCGGCGTCGTCCTCGCCATAGACCAGCTCCTTACGATAGGCTGCTTCCACGCGCTGATTGCGAAACGACAGGCCCGGCAATTTAATGCCCACCACAGCCAGCAAGCCGGTGCCGAGCAGCGACCAGACCACCACCGCAATAACCAGCGCATAAGGCAGGTTGCCCAATAGCGGAACATCCTTTACGTGAACGGATAGCCCAACCAGCACCGGCAAAAAGGCGATAAGCGTCATTACGGCATTAATCAGGCTAACCCCCATGTCTTCCAGCGTAGAGGCAAAGCGCATAGTGTCTTCCTGCACGCGCTGCGCGGCTCCTTCAATCCCTCGTAGCCGCGACCAGTGCGCCATATAGTACTGGTTCATGGCCGTGCGCCAGCGGAAAACGTAGTGGCTGATAAAAAACATATTCAGCACATCGAGCAGTACGGCAATCAGCGCAATACTGAGGAAACCGCCAAGCTGCTGGTAAAGCGTGGCGATTTGCACCGTATTGGGATGGGTTAATGCACGCTGAATCAGATCGTAAAATGGTTCATACCAGGCGTTGATAGCCACGTTCATCTGCACGGAAAACCAGGTCACAAAGATAATCAGCGCGGTTCCGGCTACCGACCAGCGCTGCCACGGATGTGGACTGAACCAGCGCCAGAATCCGGCAAACAGCGCAAAGGCCGCCAGATAATAAAGGTAAAAAGCGATTTCCGAGGGGGCGATAAAACGCAGCGCGTTATTGGGTAAAGGCGCGGCATGCGCGAATAACGAAAAATGAGAAAACCAGCTTTTGCCGCCTTCAAACCACAGCAAAACAGCAAAAAGACACCAGATGGCGGCGCTGCTAAAGAACAGTGCGGGCCGGGGAAAAAAGGATTTAAACATAGCGACTCCAGAACGGTTACGTCCTCTTATAGCCCGACTGGATGTTAATGGTCTTGCTGAGATTGTATCCGCAGGTGTCGGTTTGTCTGATTTAGTAATAAAACAGCGGCTAAGGTTGGTTATGTATGACATCCGCCAGCCGTCCCGGCACAATACCCACTTAAGTTCTGTTTATCGGTTCGGCAAAATAAACCCTGAATATTATTTAAACGAGGCCGATAATCGGATAAGCGCCTTCAGGAGCTTTGGTTTTCCCGATCCGGTGACAGGCAACAGCGGCACGGGATAAGAAGGCGCGCTTCTACCGGCAGGGCTGTCTGTACAGGCTTATCGACAGGCCGGAGCCTTCTTTGGGACACTGTTCCCCAGGCGGAAAAATAATGAATAACAATGATGATGTAATGTACCGGCTGCTGGTGCAAAGCGTAGCGGGTTACGCCATTTATATGCTGACACCTGACGGAACCGTGGCTAACTGGAATACCGGTGCCGAACGGGCAAAAGGCTACGTGGCGCAAGAGATTGTCGGCAAAAATTTTAGCTGCTTTTACAGCGAGGAAGAGCAAGACAAAGGTGTGCCACAGCGCAACCTTGCCAGTGCCCGCAAAATCGGCCGTTATGAAACGGAAGGCTGGCGCTATCGTAAAGACGGCAGCGCGTTTTGGGCACACGTGGTTATCGACGCTATTGTCGATAACGGCGAACTGATTGGCTTCGCTAAAATTACCCGCGACTGTACCGAACAGCAGGCCCAGCTTGCCGAACAGCGCGCGCAGGAACAGAAATTCCGGCTGCTGGTCGAAGGCGTGACCGATTACGCCATCTACATGCTCGACCAGGATGGCTACGTAGTGAACTGGAACGAAGGCGCGCGGCGCTCCAAAGGCTACACGGCCGAGGAAATCGTCGGCAAACACTTCTCCTGTTTCTACAGCACGCAGGACAGGCTGGCGAAACTGCCGGAAACCAATCTGAAAACCGCCTATCGCACCGGTCGCTTTGAAGAGCAGGGCTGGCGCTATCGCAAAGACGGCACTTCCTTCTGGGCGCACGTGGTGATTGATGCTGTTTATGACGATGACGGCAAGCTAATTGGCTATGCCAAAATTACCCGCGACTGTACCGAACAACAGCGCACGCTGCGCGAACAGCGCGAAAGAGAACAGGTTTTCCGGCTACTGGTAGAAGGCGTAACCGATTACGCTATCTACATGCTCGATCCCAAAGGGCATGTTGTTAACTGGAACGCCGGAGCGCATCGCGCCAAAGGCTATACCGCTGATGAAATCGTCGGCAAACACTTCTCCTGTTTCTATAGCGCCCAGGATCGGCTGGCCTGCTTACCGGATAACAACCTCTCTATTGCCAAAACCGTTGGGCGCTTCGAAGACCAGGGCTGGCGCTATCGTAAAGACGGCAGCGCTTTTTGGGGACATGTGGTGATTGAGGCAATTTATAATGACGAAGGCAATCTGCTGGGCTTCGCCAAAATTACCCGTGACTGCACCGAACTGCGCGAATATGAGCAGCAAATTTTGCGGGCGAAAGATCTGGCCGAGCAGAACAGCGCGCGCATGGCTTCGCTGTCGAAATTTCTGGACACCATCATCGCTAATATTCCTTCGTGCGTGATAGTAGAAGACGTGGTGTCGCGTGAAGTCCTGCTGCTGAACAGCAAAGCGGAACAGCTGCTGGGCGTCAAGACCAAAGAGATTACCGGCAAAAAGCTGGACAGCTTTATGCCTTCGGAACTGAGCAGCTATTTTTCTCAGCTGGCAACCGCCGCGCAGCGTAACGAAGGCCTGCATAAAAACGAGCAGCTGCTGCGAACCCGTGGCGGCGAGCGAATTATTAACGCTTCGGCCTCCATCATTAACGGTAACGACGCGCGTAACAGCTACGTGCTGCTGATTGCTGACGACGTGACCGATCAGCGTGCGGCGGATGCGCGTATTCATCATATGGCGCATCACGACAATCTCACCAGCCTGCCAAACCGCGTACTGTTTAGCCAGCGGCTAAATGAAGCGCTGCGTAAGGATTTTGACGCCGGCAAACAGACGGCGGCGCTTTGCCTGGATCTGGATAATTTTAAAAATGTGAATGACGCGCTGGGCCATCAGGTTGGCGACGATCTGCTGCGCGCCGTTGCCAGCCGTCTGCGTAGCGTACTGCGCGAGCAGGATACGCTGGCGCGTAACGGCGGCGATGAGTTTTCCATCGTGCTGCCGGGCCTGACGCAGGTGGAAGAGGCCGAGGCGGTAGCGAGCCGGCTGATTGACGCGATCCGTCCCATTTTCAACGTGGACGGACATAATCTGACCGTAGGGCTGAGCATTGGTATCTCTCTGGCGTCGGCTGGCCTGACCACGCCGGACGAGCTGCTGCGCTGCGCCGATATGGCGCTGTATGAAGCCAAGCGCAACGGGCGCAATCGTTTTGAACACTTCTCCAGCGAAATGGGCGAGGCCGCCAGCAAACGGCGCATGATTGAAAACGATCTGCGTGAAGCGATGACCCATCGGCATCTTAAGCTTTATTATCAGCCGATTACCGATGGCGAAGGCCAGAAAATTATCAGCTATGAGGCGCTGATGCGCTGGCATCACCCCCGCCAGGGTTTGATTATGCCGCTGGACTTTATTCCCGTGGCGGAAGAGACCGGGCTGATCCATTCACTCGGCGCGTTTGCACTGCACGAAGCCTGTCGCGAAGCGGTGAAATGGCCGGAAGATCAGAGCGTGGCGGTCAACCTGTCGCCGCTCCAGTTTAAAAACAGCTCGCTGGTGTCGGTGGTCGAAGCGGCGTTAACAGATTCCGGGCTGGCACCTTACCGGCTGGAAGTGGAAATAACCGAATCGGTCTTGCTGGATAACACGCTGGTCAATATACGCATTCTGCAAAAGCTGAAGAAGCTGGGTGTGCGTATCGCGCTGGATGATTTCGGCACCGGCTACTCTTCACTCAGCTATTTACGCTCTTTTCCGTTTGATAAAATCAAAATCGATAAGTCGTTTATTAACGATATGAAAGATAGCCGTGAGGCGCTGGCAATAATTCGCGCCATTACCGGCATGAGCCGCAGCCTGGATATTCAAATTACGGCGGAAGGCGTAGAAAACAGTGAGCAGTTTGAACAGCTGAAAATAGAGGGCTGTACGCTGTTCCAGGGCTACTATTTTGGCCGCCCACAGCCGTCGGAAACGCGCCTGAAGCTGTTCAACTCAACGGAGAAGCTGGCAGGAGAAAACCACTCCTTTTTCTCACATAAGTAAATGATAATTAATAAAATTATCAACACCAGCAGGCGGGAAAAGAATGCCGCCTGCTGGTGTTTACCCCATTCAGCCGTATACACTCTTCCTTTCCGTACATGGTTAAAATCCGCACGCCACGCCACGCCACGCCACGCCACGCCATGTCACGCCATGTCACGCCAGGTCAGGTCAGGTCAGGTCACGCCAGGCCAGGCCAGGCAAGGCCAGGTCAGAAGCAAGCCAGGTCAGAAGCACGTCAGGTCAGAGGCAAGCAAAGCCAGAAGCACGCCACGCCAGAAGCCAGGCCTTACGCCGCCTGCATAAATTGTTTTTCAGCACTGTGGATAAGCGATTCTCAGTGCGTCCTGAATGTTAATAAAATTGTGCGATTTTGTTTATTTGATCTAAATTTTTGCAGCTATACCTGTTAAAATGCACGTTTTGTTACCGGTAACATTGATGCAAATCACGCCAGCCCTCGATTTTTATAAAAAAACAGGTTAACGGGGCATAAATCGCAAATTCTTATTAGCTGTTGTACCAGGCAATTTTTGATAAAGGCAATGACATGTCGGAAGAAACCATCAGAAACTCCCGCCGGGATTTTCTGCTAAAAACTATTACGCTCGCGCCCGCTGTCGCCATCGGCAGTACCGGCCTTGGCGCTTTAACTGCACCTACACCCGCCGCCGCCGCGCCTGAACCCGCAGGCCCGCAAAAGGCACGGGACTATCAGCCCACCTGGTTCACGCCGGAAGAATACGCTTTGGTAAAAGCGGCCGTGGCGCGCCTGATCCCCGCTGACGATCGCGGCCCTGGCGCACTGGAAGCTGGTGTGCCGGAATATATCGATCGCCAGATGAATACGCCGTACGCCACGGGCGCAAACTGGTATATGCAGGGTCCTTTTCACCCGGATGCGGATAAAGAGCTGGGGTACCAGTATCCGCTAATCCCGCGCGATATCTATCGCCTGGGCCTGGCCGACGCGGATGCCTTTGCGAAAGCGCAGCATGGCAAAGTGTTTGCTGAGCTAAACCACGACCAGCAGGATGCGCTGCTACAGGCGTTTGAAGCCGGGAAAGCGGAGTTTAAACAGGTGCCGGCGAAGGTTTTCTTCTCTTTCCTGTTACAAAATACTCGCGAAGGCTTCTTCAGCGATCCGATTCACGGCGGCAATCAGGGCATGGTCGGCTGGAAGCTGATTGGCTTCCCTGGTGCACGCGCCGATTTTATGGACTGGGTTGAACGTGGCGAGCGCTATCCGTTTCCTCCGGTATCAATTCGTGGGGAAAGAGCGTAATGGCAAACCAGATGAAAAAAGTAGATGCGGTGATCGTCGGCTTCGGCTGGGCGGGATCGATTATGGCGAAAGAGCTGACCGAAGCGGGTTTAAACGTGGTAGCGCTGGAGCGCGGCCCGCATCGTGATACCTATCCTGACGGTGCCTATCCGCAGGTGATTGACGAGCTCACCTATAACATCCGTAAAAAGCTGTTCCAGGATCTGTCCAAAAGCACCGTGACCATTCGCCATAATTCGGCGCAAACCGCGCAGCCTTATCGCCAGCTTGCCGCGTTTTTACCCGGCACCGGCACCGGTGGCGCTGGTCTGCACTGGTCTGGCGTGCATTTCCGCGTCGACCCGATTGAGCTACGCATGCGCAGCCATTATGAAGAGCGCTACGGTAAAAAGTTTATTCCGGAAGGCATGACCATCCAGGATTTCGGCATCACCTATGACGAGCTGGAACCGTTCTTTGATAAGGCGGAAAAAGTGTTCGGCACCTCCGGTTCCGAATGGAGCGTCAAAGGCAAAGTTATCGGTCAGGGCAAAGGCAACCCTTTTGCGCCCGATCGTTCCGATAAGTTCCCGCTGCCGGCACAGAAGCGGACTTTCTCTGCGCAGCTGTTTGCACAGGCGGCGCAATCTATCGGTTTGCATCCTTACGATCTGCCGTCTGCTAACACCTCCGGCCCGTACACCAACACCTATGGTGCGCAAATGGGGCCGTGTAATTTCTGCGGCTATTGCAGCGGCTACGCCTGCTACATGTATTCCAAAGCGTCACCGAACGTCAACGTGCTGCCGTCGCTGCGTCAGGAAGCTAAGTTTGAACTGCGCGAAAACGCTAACGTGCTGCGCGTTAATCTGACCGATGACAAGAAGCGCGCGACCGGCGTAACCTATGTTGATGCGCTGGGCCGTCAGATTGAGCAGCCAGCCGACCTGGTGATCCTGTCCGCCTTCCAGTTCCATAACGTGCACCTGATGCTGCTTTCCGGTATCGGTAAGCCTTACGACCCGGTGACTAACGAAGGTACCGTAGGCCGTAACTTCGCCTACCAGAACATCTCTACGATCAAAGCCTTCTTTGATAAAGACGTGTTTACCAATAACTTTATTGGTGCTGGCGGCGCGGGCGTGGGCGTCGATGACTTTAACGCCGACAACTTTGACCACGGGAAATACGGTTTTGTCGGTGGCTCACCAATGTGGGTAAACCAGGCGGGCGTTAAGCCGATTTCAGGCCTGCCAACGCCTCCGGGCACGCCGACCTGGGGCAGCCAATGGAAAGCATCGGTGGCTGATCACTATACGCATCACGTCTCTATGGATGCGCACGGCGCGCACCAGTCCTATCGCAATAACTATCTGGATCTGGATCCGAACTACAAGGATGCTTTCGGCCAGCCGCTGCTGCGTATGACTTTTGACTGGCAGGAAAACGACATCAAGATGTCGCAGTTTATGCATGGACAGATGCACAAAATCGCTGAGGCAATGAATCCGAAGCTGATCAGCGGCGCGCCGAAAATGCCGGGCACGCATTTCGACACCACCGTTTATCAGACGACGCATATGAACGGCGGCGCGATCATGGGCGAAGATCCGAAAACCAGCGCGATTAACCGCTATCTGCAAAGCTGGGATGTGCCTAACGTGTTTGTTCCGGGCGCTTCCGCCTTCCCGCAGGGGCTGGGCTACAACCCAACCGGCATGGTGGCGGCGCTGACCTATTGGTCAGCCAAAGCGATTCGTGAACAGTACCTGAAGAACCCGGGTCCGTTGGTGCAGGCTTAAGGATAACCATGATGAAAATGCTGATCCCGGCTTTGCTGCTGGGTATGACAACTTTTGCCGCTGCGGCGGCAGAAGACAATAGTGCCGATCTGATTAAGCGCGGCGAATATCTGGCGCGCGCCGGTGACTGCGTAGCCTGCCACACGAAAATGGGCGGAGAAACTTTTGCTGGCGGCCTGTCGATGGCGACGCCGATTGGCAATATCTATTCGACCAATATTACGCCGGACAAGAAAACCGGCATCGGCGACTACACCTATGACGACTTTCAAAAAGCGGTACGTCACGGCATAGCGAAGAATGGCGATACGCTCTATCCGGCGATGCCTTATCCTTCTTACGCCGTCGTCAGCGATGAAGATATGCATGCGCTGTACGCCTACTTTATGCACGGCGTAAAACCGGTTGAGGCCGCTAACCATAAAAGCGATATTCCGTGGCCGCTGTCGATGCGCTGGCCGTTATCGATCTGGCGCGGCCTGTTTGCACCGGATGTAAAAGCTTTCCAGCCGATGAAAGGCCAGGATGCGGTGCTGGCTCGCGGTCAATATCTGGTGGAAGGACTGGGGCACTGCGGCGCATGCCACACGCCACGCAGCTTTACCATGCAGGAAAAAGCGCTTAACGACAGCGAAGGCAGCAGCTATCTTTCCGGCAGCGCTACTCCCATTGACGGCTTTACCGCTAACAATCTGCGCGGCGATAACCGGGATGGGCTGGGTCGCTGGAGCGAAGATGAGCTGACGCAGTTTCTGCGCTACGGCCGCAATGACCATACCGCTGTGTTTGGCGGCATGACTGAAGTGGTGCAGCATAGCCTGCAACATTTGAGCGATGAAGATATCACTGCTATTGCGCACTATCTGAAATCGCTGGGGGCAAAAGATCCAAACCAGGTTGGCTTCACGCCGGATGATACGGTGGCGAAAGCGCTGTGGAAAGGCGATGACAGCAAGGCTGGCGCGGCGCTCTATGTCGACAGCTGCGGAGCCTGCCACCGAACGGACGGCAAGGGCTATAAGCGCGCCTTCCCGCAGCTCAGCGGTAATGCCGTCGTGCTGGCTGAGGATCCGACCTCGCTTATCCACATTGTTCTGAGTGGAGCAACGCTGCCAGGCGTGAAGGGCGCACCTTCTGCTATTACCATGCCCGCTTTCGGCTGGCGGTTGAACGACCAGCAGGTTGCCGATGTGGTGAACTTTATTCGTACCAGCTGGGGCAATACGGCGAAAAACCAGGTCAGCGCCAGCGACGTGGCGAAAGTGCGTAAAAACGATGCTGAGCAGCAGGGTAGCGTGGATATTGAGAAGCTGACCGAGGTGAAATAACCTTTACAGGCAGCTAAGCACGCTAAAATGTTAAACGGCCGGTTTCCCGGCCGTTTTTTTATGTGATTAAAACTAATTTTTAAAATGCTTTCCTTATGGGAAAGTGACGCAGTGAAAGTTTGTTTGTGTATAGCTTATAAACATCGGTTATTTTTACAGTATCAATTTTTAATTACGCAAGGGAATAGTTCCCGGGTGTTGGCATTAAGCTAAAAGTAAAGCAAAGGCAGTATCGTAGTAGTTATGACATTATAGTAAGCAATAACTCGCTATTTATTATACCGTATAAACCCCTCTTGAATTATTCTTTGCAAAGTGTTATCTGACACGGCTTACTATTAATTAATATCTGGAGTAAGAATGAAAATTGTTGTCACGGATAAGCCATCGGTTCAGGATGAAGAGTTTGTTATTGCTGGTCTATGGAAACACAACAGCCAGTTCGATGAAGTCGATATTAAGCCGCTTTTTCTTACGCTGCGCGATGAGCAAAACCATATTCTCGGCGGCCTGGTCGCCAGAACCTGGTGGCAAGGTTTAGAAGTACAGTATCTGTGGGTGGGTGAAGCCGCGCGCGGCCTGGGGAAAGGGCGGGAACTCATGCTCAAAGCAGAAGAAGTAGCAAAAGAGCGCGGCTGTCAGATGGCCTATGTAGATACGTTCGATTTCCAGGCCCGAGGCTTTTACGAGAAGCTGGGCTACAGCGTCTACGGCAGCCTTGGGGGGTATCTGGGCAAGCACACGCGGTTTTATTTGCACAAGTCGTTCTCATAAAAGGGAAAAGGTATGCCGCAGGCCAGCGAGAAATACAGACATTTTAATAGCTTCATCGCCACGATGGAGCATCTGAATGAGCCGTGGGGCATCAAAGACCTTGATTCAAGACATATCTATATGAACAAGGCCGCCTTTTTATATACCAGTACGCCTTCTTCTTTTGCTGTTGAAGGCGCGTTCGACCATGAGTTTCCGGCCAGCTGGGCAGAGTGCGCGGAAGATTTACAGGAACACGATCGCCGGACGGAAGAGAGCCAGCAAAGGGTAGCGGTCATTGAAACGCATTACTGGTACGGCAGAGAAACCCTTTCGCCTTTTATCAGTGAAAAACTGCCGGTATTTGACGAACGCGGAAACTGTATTGGCACGGTCTGGAGCGCCAAACCGCTGGACACGCTGACGCCATTAAAGTTTATTAATCAGAAAAAGCCTGGGGTGCTGACAACCGTTACGGATAATAAATCATTTACTAAATCCGAGCTGGATATTATCTTTCTGATGCTGCAACGCTATACGGCGAAAGAGATCGCTAATATTTATAACGCCAGCGTCAAAACCATTGAAAACCGGGTTTATACGATATATCAAAAAGCCGATGTGCATTCCCTGAAGCAGTTTGAAGAATATTGTATCGCTCATAACCTGGAAAACTATATCCCTGTCCGTCTTATTAAGAAAGGGATTCACTTTATTTAATACGGAATAGCCAACCATGCAAATCAACGATTTTCCGCTTGAGCGCGTGCCGGAAAGCAGTCGAGTCTCTTTTTTTAGCGTCGCTATTGTGCATATGGGCATGCTGACCGCGCTCGACCAGTTTATGCTGGGTGCCGTACTGGGCGACAGCATGACCTTGTCGGCGGCGCTAACCGCGATTCTGGTGGGCAGCTTATTGTTTGGCCTGATTACCTTTGGGTTTGGCTATATCGGCATGAAAGAGGGGCTGTCAGGCAGCCTGCTGGCACGCTGGTGCGGGTTTGGCCGTACGGGGTCAGCGCTGATTGGCGTCGTGGTGGCAATTAGCCTGCTGGGCTGGTTCGGCATTCAGAACGCCATCTTTGCTAAATCTTTAAGTACGGCGTTTTCCAGCGTTCTGAGCTTTCAAACGGCAGCAACGATTTCCGGCTTGTTTCTGACGACGCTAGTGGCTTTTGGTTTTAAAGCGCTGCGCTTTACGGCACGGATAGCGGTGCCGGTATTTGTTGCGCTGATCGCCTGGATATCCTGGCAGACGCTCGCCACCGATCACGTACACGCGCTGGCGGTTGTCACGCCGGGTAAAGAAATGCTGTCGGTCAATGCAGGCATTACGCTGGTGGTGGGCGGCGCTATCCTTGCCAGCCTGATGACGCCGGATCTCACGCGCTATTCCAGAAAGGGTAGCCATGTTTTTGGCGTGACGCTGGCAACGATTATCCTGGGCGAATTTATTATTAACGGGCTGGCCATTTTTATCGCCCGTAAACTGAATACCGGCGATGTGATGTCGATTATCACGCTGGCCTCCGGCACGGCAGGCCTGTTTGCGGTGATTTTCTCTACGCTCAGGGTTAACGATCTCAACCTTTACTCGTCGGCGCTGGGCATTATCAACGCGGTGGAAAGCCTGAGCGGCATAAAGCTAAAGTATCGTCACGTAACGCTGCTGCTCGGCGTGCTCGGCACCACGCTGTCGGTGCTGGGCATTCTGGATCACTTTGTGGATTTCCTGAACCTGCTGGGGGTAATCGTGCCGCCAGCGCTGGGCGTGATGCTGACGGAGTACTTTTGGCTGAAGAAGTACAGCCTGCCGTTACGGCTTGACCGACACGATGGCCGCCTGCCGGAAGAAACTATTTTTACCGGCTGGCCAGCTATTATCGCCACGCTACTGGGCGGCTATGTCGGGCTGAATGTGTTGTGGGGCGTTTCTACCATCAACTCTTTTATCGTGGCCTGCGTCGGTTATGTGGTGCTGGAAACGCTGGCGGAAAAGGTTATTTTTCGTCGGACAAAAAAGGCCTGAGGCGGCGCGCAGGCTGCAAAATCTGACCTGGTTATAACGTCATCTCGCCAGCAGAAAGCTTAAACGCCCTGACGATGTTACTGCATCCTCAGGGCGTATTTTATTGCACTATCTGCCTTAATCTTTCCAAAAAAATCAACAAGTATCATTCGCCTGCTACACTTTCCTCGATGTTTGTTTTTCAACTTCAACCTCAAATCAGGGAGATGTTATGCAACTTTCGCCTTATTTGTACTTTTCAGGAAACTGTGAAGAGGCTATCGCTTTTTACCTGCAGGCAACGGGTGGACGGCTGAGCGTTAAAATGACCTGGGGCGACGTGTCTGCTGAGAAAAAACAGCAGCCGCAGAAGCAGAACAGCCCGAGCGCAGAACAGCCTGCCGACGATAAGATTATGCACGCGCTGTTGCATATCGGCGATGGCGAACTGCAGATGAGCGACAGCGTCGAAGCGGTTAACTACAGCGGCTTTGCCGTCAGCCTTTCCAGTGACGATCCTGCTGAAGGCAAGCGCTGGTTCGATAACCTGGCCGCCGGTGGCAAGGTGACGCTGGCGTGGGAAGAAACCTTCTGGGCAGCCGGTTTTGGTACGTTAATCGACAAATTTGGCGTGCCGTGGCGCATCAACGTCAATAAACCGTCTACGGACTGATTTTTAGTTCTGCCAGCGCAGTCAGCAGCGCGTCAACTTTTGGCATCAGCTGCTTTCTGCGCGGCCAGACCACATACAGCGGCAGGCCATCTACCGCCAGTTCTGGCAGAATCGGTACCAGCGCGCCGCTGGCCAGCGCTTTGTCTAACAGCCAGGTTGCCATCTGCGCCACGCCCAGCCCGGCCACCACGGCGGAGACCTGGGCTTCACCTTCCCCCAGCGCCATACGGTAGGACATTGTTCTGGTTACGGTGCGTCCGTCCGGCGAAACGATATGCCACGGACCGGTACTGCCGTCCACGCGATCATAAACAATAGCGCGTCTTTCGGTCAGCTCCTGTAAGGAGGCTGGCGTCCCGTGCTGCCGTAGGTAGTCAGGCGACGCGCAGAAGATTAGCCGCTCATTGCCCAAAAAGCGAAAGCCCAGCGAGGGCGGAAAGTTTGTAGATCCGCCAATGCGTATAGCGATATCAACCCCTTCCTCGAACAGATCGACAAAGCGATCGGAAAACGCCAGGCTGATTTGCATCTCCGGATTTTGCAGGCAAAACTGGTTGATTAAAGGCATCACCTGCAGGCGGCCAAACGTATTGGGTACGGCAATACGCAGTCGGCCAACGGGAATGGAGCGCTGTGCGGCCAGTACCGATTCCGCTTCCGCCAGCTCGCCAAGCACGCGGGTGCAGGTTTCATAAAATGCCTGTCCGGCATCGGTCAGCGCCAGGCGGCGCGTAGTACGCTCGAACAGCCGTGACCCCAGTCGTTCTTCAAGCCTCGCCACGCTCTTACTGATGGCTGAACTGGTCAGATGAAGATACTCGGCAGCGGCGGTTAAGCTCCCGTGCTCCACGCTGGCAACAAAAGGGGCAATGTCTTTCAGGCGATCGCGGTTAGCCATGATTGATGACTCATTTTCTTAAATAGTATGAATTTATACCTGAGATGAGATTTTAATTCTCTATTAAGCTTAGTGTCAGGTCTTATCAGGAGAGAATTATGCAACAACGTGCATTGATTGTTGGCGTCAGCGGCGTCATTGGTAGCGCGCTGGCAGAAAAGCTGCTTGGCGATGGCTGGGAAGTTTATGGTCTTTCTCGTGGACGGACTGCCGTACCGGCAGGCTGCACGTCGCTGACGGCCGATTTGACCGACAGCGAATCTGCTAAAAAAGCGCTGGCGGATATTAAGGTCGATAAAGTTTTTTTCAGCGTCTGGGCGCGCCAGGCAAATGAGAAAGAGAATATTCGCGTCAACGGTGCGATGGTGCGTAACGTGATTGAAGCGCTG
The DNA here is from genome assembly GCF_047456155.1 of Erwinia sp. BNK-24-b. NCBI lineage: Bacteria > Pseudomonadati > Pseudomonadota > Gammaproteobacteria > Enterobacterales > Erwiniaceae > Erwinia > Erwinia sp. BNK-24-b. The sequence continues at coordinate 4,247,996 of NZ_CP179901.1, read as the reverse complement.
GGCGATACGCTAAAAGGCGGCCATGTAGCGCTGGTCACCGGTCTGAAGCATTACCTTGGCCCGTTTGACGCCTATGGTAAAGGCGCGGTGCCGATGACGCCGTTCCGTGAAGAGCAGGGCCGTCAGCCGGTCGATAATTTCTACTATGCCCAGGAAGACGAAGTCTTCGCCGGGGCCGAAAAATATGGCTTCAGCTGGAGCGTACACCGTCCGCATACCATTATCGGCTTTGCGACCGGCAACGCGATGAATATGGGCCAGACGCTGGCCGTTTACGCCAGCCTGTGCAAACAGACCGGCCAGCCGTTTATCTTCCCTGGTTCCAAAACCCAGTGGGAAGGCGTTACGGATATGACCAGCGCAAGCGTGCTGGCGCAGCAGCTGGAGTGGGCAGCCACTACGCCCGCGGCGCAAAACGAAGACTATAACGTCGTGAACGGCGATGTGTTCCGCTGGAAGTGGATGTGGGGCGAAATCGCCAACTACTTCGGTATCGAAGCGGCACCTTTCCCTGGCGAAATGCAGCCGCTGGAAGGGCGAATGGATGCGGCGGCGGAGCAGTGGCAGGCTATAGCGCAGCAGTTCAACCTTAAAGAAGCCGATGTCAGCAAGCTGGCGTCCTGGTGGCATACCGACGCCGACCTTGGCCGCCCGATGGAGGTTATCACCGACATCAGCAAAAGCCGCAAGGCGGGCTTTACCGGCTATCAATGCACCCGCGATGCTTTTATCGCGCTGTTCGATAAGCTGAAGGCGGAACGCCTGATTCCGGCCTGATTAAGCGGCTCGAACTGCTGACCAGGCGGTCACGGCTGTTTGCAGACGATGCCGCGCAAAACGCGCGGCATAATTTACCTCGTCAGGCCGTCAAAGGCTGCTTTACGCCTTGTTTGATTGCCGGGCTTTCTTCCCGCAACATGCCATAAATCGCGCAGTCCCAGCGTTCGTCGCCAACCGCCACGCATCGTCTTTGCACGCCTTCCCGCATAAAACCCAGCTTCTCATAAGTTCTTATCGCCGCAGCGTTGAAGGTGTAAACGCGCAGTTCAATACGCTCAATGGCTTCCTGTCTGAAAGCGGTAGCGATAAGCTGTTGCAGCATTTTTTCTGCCAGCCCTTTTCCTCGCATCGCCGGATTCACCACCACGCGGCACACGCATGCCAGATGGTTATCCCAGTCAAACCCCAGCTGTGCCACAACCGCCAACTCTTCGTTAATCCGACCGGAGAAAGTCAGCAGGCGAGCGGGCTGCTGCTGGCCGGAATCCAGCAGCGTGGCAAGAAAAGTGTCGTCCAGCGGCCAGGCAACGCCAGGACCGGCCCACTGCGTAACGTCTGCCTGTGAGGAAAACCAGCCGCTTAAGGTAAAGCGGTCTTCGGCGGTGAAAAAGGCGATCTGCATAAAACTCTCCGCTTGCGGTAAAAAAGTGGGTGGCAGAGAAATGAGATTAGTTCATTCGTCAGCGGCTGACACCGTTGCTGGCTAAGCATTGTTATTCTGCATCGGGCATGGTTTTTTGTTTGAACTGTCGATTACCGCAGGCGGTTTAGTCTACAAAGAGCAATGTGCTTGATGACCACGATTTTCGTCGTCGGCAACAATTGTTTCCTGATGGAAACAATGAGCGCAATCACCCCTTTACTGTTGCGAAAAATACCCGCGGCGTTAGGATGAATTTATCCGGTCAGCGGGCGCTGTTATTTACGGGCTACCCTTAGTGAGCTGACCCACAAATTTACTTTTTGATATGCAGGTGCAACCATGAGCAACAAGACGATTCAGTGGAACGGTGGCTTACAGCCAGAAGCGGTTAAAATCCTGTCTGCCGAAGGCGGCATGATCGTTTGCCCGACTAAAGTGGGCTATATCATTATGACTTCTGACGCCAAAGGCTTAGAACGCAAGTTCGATGCCAAACAGCGTAACCGCAACAAGCCAGGCGTAGTGCTGTGCGGCTCACTGGAGCAGCTGAAAGAGCTGGCGCAGCTGAATCCGGAAATTGAAGCGCTGTATCAGCAGCATTGGGACAAAGATGTCCTGCTGGGCTGTATCCTGCCGTGGAAAGAAGAAGCCGTGGCGCGTATTCCGGAAGACGGATCGAAAGAGTTGATGATGGATCGCCGTCAGACCAGCTGCTTCGTAATTAAATTTGGCGTACCCGGCGAAAACCTGGCGAAAGAGCTGTGGGAAAACCACGGTAAGTTCTCTTTTGCCAGCTCCGCTAACCCGTCGGGTAAAGGCAACCGTGGCCTGGTTGAAGGTATCGGCGAGCGTATCGAATCCCAGGCGGATCTGATTATCGCGGCCAACGATTATGTAAAATCTATCCAGCCGAACGAGTCCGAAAAAACGCGCTATGAGCAGGGCGTTATGGTGGCGATGGTAGATGAAAACGGCAAGCTGGTACCGGAGCAGAAAGGCGAGCGCAATATTACCCCTTGCCCGGTGCTGATTCGCAAAGGTCTGGACGTGGATAAGATTATGTCCATGCTGTCAGATATCTTTACTACGTGGGATTACCGTCACGGTAACTACTACTAAATTGACAGGGCGGAACTCTGGTTCCGCCTTTTTACCGTAGCGCCTTCTGTAGCGCGGCGATAAACAGCCTGACGCGCGGCGAAATTAATCCGTTATCCTTTGTCAAAATCCAGGATTTATAAAGATCCATTTCCCATTCCGGCAGTACCCTACTTAGCTTTCCCTCTTCTACCGCCTGCAAAGCAATGTAGTCCGGCAAATAGGCGATACCCGTTTGCGCTACGGCGGAATTGACCAGTGCGGTACTGTTATTGGCCCGAAAGCGGCTGCGAACTTCGATATCCCGCTTTTGCTTCTCCTTACGGAAAGGCAGCGAGATGGTGTGGGCGGGGCCGCGAAACAGAATAAAATCGTGTCGCGAGAGATCTTCCGGCTTGCCGATGGGGTTAAAACGCGCCAGGTACTCCGGCGCGGCGTACAGTCCCCAACTGATATCCATCAGCGGCAGGCAGTGTGGGTGTTCCGGCCTGTCGCGTCGGATCACTACCGCCAGATCGATATTATCATCCACCAGATTGACTGGCCTGTCGGTCAGATCGAGATCGACGCTGACGTGCAGGTTATTTGCCACAAACTGGTTCAGCACCGGCACGATACACTGGCAGCCAAAAGTCACTGGCGCGACGACGCGCAGGCTTCCCGTTGGCTCTTCATGGAACTGGCGAATAAACAGATCCGCGCTTTTCACTTCGCTAAGGATGCGGGCGCAGTAGTGGTACCAGGTCATGCCGACTTCGGTGACGGCAATTTTGCGCGTGGTGCGCTGCAATAGCTTTGTGCCAAGACGAACTTCCAGCGCGGAAATCTCTTTGCTTACCGCCGACTTGGAAATCCCCAGCCGTTTTGCCGCTTCGGTATAGCTCAGCGTCTCTACCACGCGGGCAAAGATAATCATGGCGTGCAGATTTTCGACGTCGCTCATGCTAGCGGGCAGAGAGGGCCAGCGTGCTGCCCGCAAAAACAAACAGGCTACCCACGGCGCGATTCAATAAACGCAGGCGCGACGGACTGGCGAAAACGGCGGAAAGGCGTCGACCGGCGCAGGCATAGGCGAACATCAGTCCGCAGTCGGTGACCGCCCAGGTCACGGCCAGCGTGGCGAACTGCACCGCATGAGGCTGGCTGGCATCAACAAAATTAGGAAACAGCGCGGCAAAGAACAGCAGGTCTTTGGGATTGCTGATGCCAACCATATAGCCTTTGCGGAACAGCTTCAGCATGCCGGGCATTTCCTGCGGCTGGCCGGAAAGCACCACCGCTTCCGTGGGCGTCTTGTTGCGCCAGGCGCAGATCCCCAGCCAGATCAAATAGGCGGCGCCGACCACTTTCAGCACGATAAACGCGGTCGTGGAGGCGGCCAGAATGGCTCCTAATCCCAGCGCGGAGGCCGTCATTAACGTCATCGCCGCCATCACGCCGCCGGTGACCGTCGCCAGCGCGCGTCGGCGTCCATAGCGCAGGCCGTGCGTCATGCTGATAAGGGCAGAAGGGCCGGGCACGGCGATCAGCACCGTGATAATGCCGGCGTAGGCCAGCCAGAGATGAAGCGACATGACAATATTCCTTGAACGGTCATCCTGACGTGGCAGGATCCTTACGAGTGGCCGTAGCTTAATGGTTGAACAGAGGGAAGTAAATTGAGCAAAAGCGGACAGGGGCGGAGAATGCGAGCCGCCCCGTAAAATTAGCGTACTTTTTTGACCAGCACGGGGATCTGGCGCAGTTTATTGGCTAACACCAGACCGCCCAGCAGCATGACCGCAATAAAAGCGGAGACGCCGGCCCAGCCGTAACCGTGCCAGAAAACGCCGCCCAGCGTCCCGGCAACGCTCGACCCCAGATAGTAGAAGAAAAGGTAGAGCGACGAAGCCTGACCGCGTGCGCGACGGGCGCGATGGCCAACCCAGCTGCTGGCAACCGAATGCGCGGCAAAGAAGCCTGCGGCAAACAGCATCAGGCCCGGCAGCACCAGCCACAGCGTAGTGAACTGCGTGGCGATCAGGCCGGTTAGCATCAGCAGTAATGATGCCATCAGCACTACGCCGCGTCCGTAGCGAGCCGTCATCACGCCTGCTTTTGGCGAACTGTAAGTGCCGGTCAGGTAAACCACGGAAAGCAACCCTACTACCGTCTGGCTCAGCGAGAAAGGCGCGGAAAGAAAGCGATAGCTGACATAGTTAAACAGCGTGACAAAACTGCCCATCAGGATAAAGCCGACTATAAACAGCATCGGTAATCCCATATCTCGCCACTGAAACATAAAATTGATTAAAAGCTTACGCGGATGCAGCGAGCTGGCGCGGAAATGTTGCGAAGGCGGCAGCAGGCGGAAAAAGAGGATGGCGGCGGTCAGCGCAAACAGCCCTACCACAAACAGCGAAACGTTCCAGGAGAAATGGTCTGCCAGCATCCCGGTCGACAGTCGGCCAACCAGCCCACCGATTGAGTTACCGCTGATATAGAGCCCCATTGAAAAAGAGAGAAATCCCGGATGCAGCTCCTCGCTAAGCCAGGTCATGGCGACGGCCGCGACGCCGCTCAGCGCCAGGCCAGTCAACGCGCGCATGGTCAGCACGCCTTCCCAGCTGCTCATCGTGGCGCAGATTAGCGTAAAGAAGGCGGCCAGCAGCAGAGAAACCGACATAACCGACTTCCGGCCAATCGCGTCCGACAGCGGGCCGGTTACCAGCAACCCCAGCGCCATCATCGCGGTAGTCACCGACAGCGACAGGCTGCTTTGCGCCGGCGTCAGATGAAAGCTTTGTGAAAATACGGGCAAAATCGGTTGCACACAGTAGAGAACGGCAAAGGTGGACAGCCCGGCGCAAAAAAGCGCCAGCGTGGCATGCATAAATCTGCGGGTGCCTCGCATAATATAGGTTTTATTTATATCAGAACTGTCGACGGGAGAGACGAGACTGTCATCATCTGTGAGACTTTCCGGGTGCAACGCCACGGACTTATTTACTACCGGTGCCACGAGAATTCCTTAGTTGTATTTAAAAGGTTGGCTGGCTATCAGATAAAGTTATTACGAGCGGCAATGTTCAGCGCGCTGACGCGTAATAGTATTCTGCTGTTTAAATATAATGTAAATGAGAAAGTGAATTATTTTTACAAACGGGCGGTAGAAAAAATCGGGCATGCTGGCAGGCAGGTATCGCCAGGCGCTGTAATAGCAAAAGCCAGGCCTGGCCGCAGTTTATCGGCGGTGATTCAGGTTTTTTTACTTTTTTATTATGGTTGATAATCAGACAAATCAGCTGGCTTGTTTCATTTTTATCTGAAATGCAAATTTGGTTTTAAGCGCCGGGAATATTTTTTATAAGGTGAGGGAATATCTTTATAGCCTTTTCTGTTTATCTTTTGAAATATCATTTTATAGCCTGTCATATTATTTCAAATTTGCATTATGAGACCGGAGTACTACACTTATCCTTTACGCAAAATAAACCGAATATAGCGTTGTCAATCATCGGCATCAGGAGGTTTTTATCGCTTTTAATCAGAACGACCTGACAGTTGACAATAACCTGGCGGATTATGAAGCTTATTATTACGACTACGAAACGCCGGATACGACGATTGAGCCTCAGCCCGAACCGATCCACGGGCTGCCCGCGCCAGATATCCTGACGCCTGCCGATCGCTATCAGGAGCTTTTCGAAGCGGTGCAGAGCGCCAGGATATTTACCGACAGTAAAACCTTTGCGGACTGTGCGCCAAAAATCGAGCCAGAACGGATCCTTTATCGCTACTTTATCCAGCGCGAGCGGGAAGACTTTAACCTGCTTGCCTTCGTGCTGGAAAACTTCGATCTGCCAAAAATTAACGACAGCCGTTATGTGGCCGATCCCCAGAAAAGTATGGGCGAACATATCGACTCGCTGTGGCCGGTACTGACGCGTAAGCCAGAAAAACATTCTGAATTCTCTTCGCTGCTGCCGTTACCGGAACCTTATGTGGTGCCTGGTGGAAGGTTTGGCGAGACCTATTATTGGGACTCTTACTTCAGCATGCTGGGTTTTGCCGCTGGTGGTCAAAGCGAACTGCTGCGGCAGATGGCGGACAATTTTGCCTGGATGATTGATACCTATGGGCACATCCCTAACGGCAACCGAACTTATTATTTGAGCCGATCGCAGCCGCCAGTTTTCGCTCTGATGGTCGAACTCTTTGAAAAAGACGGCGTTAAGCCCGCGCACCGCTATCTCAAGCAGCTGAAACGCGAATACGCTTTCTGGATGGATGGCATGGATTCGCTAACGCCAAATGAAGCCTGTCGCCATGTAGTGATGCTGCCCGATGGGTCTGTCCTGAACCGTTACTGGGACGATCGTGATACGCCGCGTGACGAATCCTGGATTGAAGACGTCGAAACTGCAAAAAATTCGGCGCGGCCTTCCAGCGAGGTTTATCGTGACCTGCGCGCTGGCGCGGCTTCCGGCTGGGACTTCTCATCGCGCTGGCTAAGCGAAGCCGGACGACTGGAAAGCATTCAGACCACCAGCATTGTTCCAATCGATCTGAACGCGTTTCTTTATAAACTGGAAACAACGATTGCCCGGCTGTCGGCCAGCAAGAACGATAACGCCACCGCCGAGCTGTTCCAGCAGAAAGCGATACGCCGTCGCAAAGCGGTAGATAGCTGGCTATGGGACGCGCAGGCGGCGCTTTACCGCGACTATAACTGGCGTCAGCGTGAGAAAGGTGCGTTTTCGGCAGCGGCGGTAACGCCCCTTTACGTGGGCATGGCCAGCCTGGAGCAGGCAGTCTCTACGGCTGCGGCTATTCGTTCACACCTGTTAGCGCCCGGCGGCGTGCTGACCACGGTAGAAGAGACGGGTGAACAGTGGGACAAGCCTAACGGCTGGGCGCCGATTCAGTGGATGGCGATTAAAGGGCTTAATAATTATGGCGAAGAGTTACTGGCGAAAGAAATTGCTGCACGTTGGCTACAGGTGACGGGGGCGACCTATCATCGTCATCACAAAATGGTAGAGAAATATAACGTCGCCGGACGGGCACCGGTGCTGGCGGGCGGCGGTGAATATCCGTTACAGGATGGTTTTGGCTGGACTAACGGCGTTACTCGTCGTCTGTTAGCTATGTATCCGGATGCCGCGCCACAACGCTAGTCCTGCCTGTAATGTTATTTCCTGCTACCTGAAAGCCTTCATAACGAAGGCTTTTTTTCTGTGCGCCACACTGATTAAATGGAAAAAATATGCCATAACTATAAATATTGAACTTTATTGACCATTAATAACAAGGAGAAAACAGTGCGAATTGGATTAGTAGGTTACGGAACGGGCGGACGCCATTTTCACGCGCCGTTTATCGAAGCGGCCAAAGGTGTTGAGCTGGCCGGCATTGTAGCCCGCGCACCGGCCACCATTGAGCGCGTAAGAGCCGATTTCCCGGACGTGCCCATTTATAAGAGCCTGACTGACCTGCTGGCCGCTGGAGTGGATATCGTCACTATCACTACGCCGCCGCAAACCCGCCGTGAGCTGGTGCTGGAAGCCATAGCCGCAGGCGTGGCGGTTATCGCCGATAAACCTTTTGCGCCGGATGCCAAAACCGGGCGAGAACTGGCGGCGGCAGCGAAAGCCAAAGGGGTGGTGCTGGGGGTTTATCACAATCGCCGCTTCGATGCCGATATCCGCACGCTGCGTACCCTGCTGGAGCAGCAGCGCGTAGGTCAGCTGTGGCGTTTGCATAACCGTATGGATATGAACGAACCGCATACGCTGGAAGGCGGCGAAACGGGCGGACTATTGCGCGATCTGGGTAGTCACCTGATAGATCAAAATATCTGGCTGCTGGGACCGGTAAAGTCGGTTTTTGCTCAGCTGGACCGCGTGGAGCGCCCGGAAGGCGAGACCGATGCCAGCTTTGTGATTACCCTTGTGCACACCAGCGGCGTGCATTCACATATCTCTTCCAGCAAGATCAATTACCTTGCCGGACGCGAATTACGTATTTATGGCGATAAAGGCAGCTATCAAGCCAACAGTACGGACGTGCAGGCGCAGGCGCTTTTTGCCGGTAAGCGTCCGGCAGAGGATCCGGCTGGCTGGGGGTTTGAACAACCTTCGCACTGGGGCACGCTATATACCGCCGAGGGCGAAGAAAAAATTCCTTCCGAGCAGGGCTGTTATCACGCTTACTACGAAGCCTTTGCCGAAGCCGTTAAAAACGGTAGCGAGCCACCGGTCACGGCGGAGCAGGGGATCCTTACGCTGGAAGTGCTGGATGCCGCCTTACTGAGCGCCAGAGAGGGGCGGCTGGTAACGCTGGCTTAGCTTTGCTCAGCGTCGGCAGAAACGTCGCCTCGGTTATCGATAATCTGATGTAGATTCTCTTCGAGCCAGTCGGCAAGACCAATAATCCTCTCGCGCGCTTCCTGGCCCAACGGTGAAAGCTGGTACTCGACGTGCGGCGGGATGACTTCATATGGGATGCGCTTTACGAAGCCATCCTCTTCCATCAGGCGCAGCGTCTGCGCCAGCATTCTTTCGCTAACACCGCCGATTTTGCGCCGCAGTTCACCAAAGCGCAGCGTATTGCCATCCAGCGCAATCAATATCAGCAGGCTCCAGCGGCTGGTCAGGCGCTTCAGCACCTCACGGGAAGGGCAATCACGGTTTAACAATTCGCCCCGGCGAAATCTGGCGCCAGGTAAAAAATCTTTTTCCATACTAACAAACCTGTAAGTACTTACTTTCGGTAAGTGTATAGCATAGGCTGATCTGACGCAATTCTACGGCATGTCGCCGTGGTTAACTTTCAAGAGGAAAAATCATGATTGCAGTCACCGGTGCTACCGGCCAGCTTGGCCGCCTGGTTATTCACGCCTTATTAAAAAAAGTGTCCGCCAGTGAAATCGTTGCCGCCGTGCGTTCGCCAGAAAAAGCCGCCGATTTGGCCGCGCTGGGCGTGCAGGTTCGCCAGGCCGACTATACGCAGCCCCAGACGCTGCTTAGCGCTTTCAGCGGCGTAGATAAAGTGCTGCTGATCTCTTCTAACGAAATAGGCCAGCGCGAAGCGCAGCACAAGGCAGCAATTGATGCGGCCAAAAAAGCGGGCGTTAAGCTGTTGGCTTATACCAGCCTGCTGCACGCTGACAGTTCGGTAATGGGGCTGGGCGGAGAGCATCGCGGCACCGAGCAGGCGTTAATAACCTCCGGCGTGCCCTATGCCATTTTACGTAACGGCTGGTACAGCGAAAATTATGCGGCCAGTATTGCTCCCGCGCTGACGCACGGCGCTTTTATTGGCGCGGCGGGAGAGGGGAAAATCGCGTCGGCCAGTCGTGAAGATTATGCCGAAGCGGCAGCAGCGGTGCTGACGGCTAATGACAGCGCAGGAAAAATTTATGAGCTGGCAGGCGACAGCGCCTATACGCTGGCGCAGTTTACTGCTGAAATCGCCAGCGCGAGCGGCAAAGAGGTCAGCTACGTGAATCTGCCGCAGGCGGATTTTGCCGCCGCCTTAAAAACAGCGGGATTGCCGGAGGCGCTGGCCGAGATGCTGGCCGATTCAGATGCCGGTGCGGCCAAAGGCGCGCTGTATGACGAGAGCCATACGCTGAGCAAGCTGATTGGCCGTCCGACCACGCGCTGGCAGGATGTAGTCCGGGATTTTGTTGCTAAGATTTGAATGTCTGCAAGCCTGGCGTAAGGCCGCCAGGGCTATAAAACGACACAGAACGGCTTAAGAAAACACGCGGATTTTCTTTTGCCGTTTCTGCCATACCCACAGCAAAAAAATAGCCGTAACGGCGATAAGAGCCGCGCCTGTAAAGATGCGCGAAAAGCTGCCCGGGATCAGGGCCAGAAATGAGGAAAGAAACTGTCCGGAAAAAATGGCCATGGATAAACCGGCCAGGTTTTTCCCTCGTACGTTAACCGGGCTGTGCTCTACGACCATATGGTTAACCAACGGCACCGACAGGCCAAAACCGCAGCCCATCAGGATTGCGCCAGCAATCAGCTGTAGCGTGCTGTTTGCCGTGGCAAACAGCAGATGCGCAACGGCATAAGCAGCAAAAGCGCTATAGAGCGTGCCGTACTCTCCCAGCCTCTTCACGCCGTGCGGCATTATCCAGGCGGCACCCACGGCAACCAGCGAAACAAAAGAGAGAAAATAACCGGTTTCGGCCTCGCTGAACCCCTGCGCGTGCAGATGCAGCGGCAGTACGATCACCGCAGTAAAAAAGCAGACCATAGAAGAGAGCGCGGCTACAAAAACGGGGCGGAGCGAACGGGCCGGCACGCTATTTTTGCCAGCTTCGTTTATCGTCTCTTCCTGCGGCGGCTGGGGAACAAACAGCAGCAGCATCGCGATAAACAGCCAGGCAAAAAGATACAGTGCAAACGGCCAGCGCCAGCCCAGCGTTGCCAGTAGTCCACTAACAAACAGAAACAGGACGCCACCCAGCTCGATCGACATGCCTTGCAGCGCGATCATTTTCAGCCGTTGCCCGCCGCTGAAAAAGCTGGAAAGCAGGCCGGTTCCGGCAGCCATGACCAGCGCCGTCGCGCCGCCAAGCAAAAATCGATCGGTAAAGACCAGCCCTGGCCCGTGCAGAAAGGCGCCGGCCAGGCCAAGCAGGCCGTAGCTAAATAAGCCCACTAGCAGCGCCCGATAAAGTCCGGCACGCGCGATAAGCCGTGCTGCCAGCGGCCCCAGCAGCACAACGCCAAGCGAAGGAAGCGTGACCAGCCAGCTGGCGGCATCAGGCACGCCCAGCCGTGCGGCAATGGAAGGCAGGCCCGGAACGATGACGCAGCCAACCATAATCGTCAGGCAGGCAATGGCCAGCAACGTAAAGGATCCCACAGCAGAAAGCTTTTTCATTGGCTTCTTCACCTCTTCAACAGATATCCGTATGGTGGTTTAATTGTCCACATAGTGGTTGAAGTGTCAGGCGAGTAGAAGGCATTGTCAATCGGCGATCTTTGACGGATTGGCGCGATCGCCAGGATCGCCCCGTGCTAATTGCCTAATCTTTTTGACAAAGGCGGTCAAATATCTTCACTATCGGGCGAGCGCATAATCTTGCACTATTCTTAAACACTCTTTGTGGAAATAAGGATAATCGGCATGTCATTAATCAAAAAAGTTACCCTACCGTTATTAATCGGCACGGCATTATGGTCACAGTTCTCTGCTGCGGCTCCTGTAAACTATGCCATGGACACGGGCCACACTTCCGTCGTGGTTTCCTGGACCCATTTTGGTTTCTCTCATCCAACGGCCGATCTTTCCGGTATCACCGGTAACATTGATTTTGATGCCAGCAAAGTTAGCGACTCTAAAGTTGACGTAACGATCCCGGTTAACAGCATCGATACGCACGTAGACAAGCTGACCGAAGAGTTTAAAGGCGCGGACTATTTTGACGTGACTAAATACCCGAATGCGACCTTCAAAAGTACCAAAGTGGTCAGCACCGGTAAAAACAAAATGGACGTGCACGGCGACTTGACCATTAAAGGCATTACCAAACCTGTGGTTCTGCACGCGGTGCTGAATAAGCAAGGTATGCACCCAATGGTGAAAAAAGAGGCAGTGGGCTTTGATGCCACCACTACCTTTAAGCGTTCTGACTTTAAGCTGGATAAATATGTACCGGCTGTCAGCGACGATGTGAAGCTGACGATCACCACCGAAGCTTACGCGAAGTAATCTTTGCGCCCAAAGCCTGCCCGATGCGGGCAGGCTTTACGCGTTTAAGGCGTAGGTGAAACCGGCAGGCGCGACCGCACGGATTTAAAGCGTAATTACCCTGTCGGCTGAAGCAATAGTAGAAGGGCGGTGGGCAACAATAATGCGGGTAATTTTTAACGACGAAATCGCGTTATTAATTGCCGTTTCGTTATCGATATCCAGATGGCTGGTCGCTTCGTCCATAAACAGAATGCTGGGGCGACGGTAAAGCGCGCGGGCGATAAACAGGCGCTGTTTCTGGCCGCCGGAAATACCGCTACCTAACTCGCCGATCAGCGTTTCATAGCCCATCGGCATGGCCATAATCTCATGATGAATGTTGCTGTAAACGGCACAGGCCATCACCATTTCCCTGTTGGCATCCGCCGCAAAACCACTGATATTATCGGCAATCGAGCCTGAAAACAGGCGATCGTCCTGCAGTACGCAGGCAATACCCTGCCGGTAATTGTTCAGCCCGATTTTGTGAATATCCAGGCTTCCCGCCAGCACCTGTCCCCTGGTCGGCGTCAGCAGACCGCTCATAACCTTAAGCAGCGTAGTTTTACCCGCCCCGGATGGGCCAACGATAGCCACGCTTTCGCCTGGCTGGACGGCGATATCAAGATCGACAAAGATCGGTTTAGACAAAGCATCATACTGGTAAGTAAGATTTTTTACTTCCAGCGCGATGCCGACGCCGGGCTGAAAAACGGTTTGCGCAGAGGTTTCTTCTTCCGCTTCGGTGAAGATAATGTCGGAGATCCTTTCGTTATGCAGGGAGAGCATCCGCAGGCTTAGCAGCAAATCTATCAGGCTGGAAGCGCGCTGCGAAAACTGGCCGCGATAGGAGTTAAACGCCATAAACATCCCAAGCGTCATATTATTATCAATAACCATCATGGCGCCCAGCCAGAGAATAGCTACCTGATCCAGCGTAGCGATAAGCGTATTGATACCGCCAAACATCATATTAAAACGCGTAATTTTAATGCCCGTATTGGTGGCATCAATATTCAGGTTCAGCCAGAAATTTGACCGTACATTGTTAATGCCCAGCGCTTTAACGGTAGAAATGCCATACAGCGTTTCCATAAAATGTGAGCTGGATTTAGCGCCTTTCACTATCTGCTCTTCAGAGAGCTGACGATAAATGCGGTAGGTAAACAGGCGCATCAGCGCATAGCACAGCGTAAAGCCCATCACGACCCATACCAGCCAGCCGCCGTACACCATCATCATGGCAAAAAGGCCGAGAGTCATAATGGTATCAATGATCCCGGAGACGATGCTGTTGGTAAAGGTTGTGCGTATCGCATCCAGAGAGGAGAAGCGGGACTGAATATCGCCCAGATGCCTTTTTTCAAAAAAGGATAAAGGCAATTTTATCAGGTGATCAAACAGCGTGGTTTTCCACTGGATATCCGTTAGCGTAGCCAGCGCAATGGAGGTCCAGGCCCTGACGACGCTGACAAAAGCTTTAAACAGGGTAAAGATAATGAGTCCGAGACAGATGACCGTCAGCAGATCGTGATCGTGTGCCTGAATCACATGGTCAGTAACCAGCTGAGTACCCACGGGTAATAATAAATTGATGGATTCAATGACCACCGAAAGGGCGAATATTTTCAGCAGCGCGCCCGGCAGGCCATCAATATTTTTCATCAGGTCGAGCAGGCGCAGGCGGGTTTTAACCGTTTCCTTATGGAACTCTTTATCCGGCCACAGTTCCAGCGCGACGCCGGTAAAGTGGTTAGACATATCCTTCATGCCCACCACGCGCCGCCCGAATGCGGGATCGTGTATAACAAATGAGTTATGGCGGACTTTCACCAGCACCACAAAATGGTTCATATCCCAGTGGAGAATGCAGGGCGTTTTAAGCTGTTTTATTTCATTCATGTCCAGCGAAAGCGCACGGGTCTTTAACTGCATCTGACTGGCGATATTGACTACCAGATTTAAGGTTGCCCCTTTAGTTGATACGCCAAACTTGTTGCGAAGATTAAATAAGTCAACGTTTAAACCATAATAAGCTGAAACCATGGCCAGGCAGGCCAACCCGCATTCTGAGGATTCAGATTGTAATATCTTTGGCACCTTGCGATATAATGAAAAATTGATTTTATTGTTTATTTTATCAAACAGCTCTTTAGTTTTCATCGACGTACCCACTTACGCTATTTTTGATTTTATTTATGGGTGCTACGGCCCATTGATACAGCGGCTTTTTCTCCAGGAAGACGATTGCTTTCGCCTGAAGTCCACTGGAGATTTGCAGCTTCTTCCCTTTATCACTAAATTCGGTGGCGCTGATAGAAACCAGCGCTTTGTAGTAGGAGCCTTTGGCGAGCTGTGTTCCGCTGCTGTAGCTGGTTATCTCTTGTGGCGTCGCGGGAATCAGTGAAATGGAATCAATCTTTCCGGGAAATTGCCCAAATTTATCTGACGGGAAAGCGTTATAGCGGATATTGATACCGTCGCCTTTTTTGACGTAGGGCACGCTATTGTCAGGCAGCCAGAGCTGCAAATAATAGCGTACGTTCTCCGTAGGTTTTATCTGCGCCAGGCTGGCGCTGGCTTCCACCATCTGGCCCGGCGTGACGCTAAGCGACTCAACAATGCCGTCTGTCCTTGAGCTGATAATGATGCTGCTGCTGGCTTTATATTCGGCAAGCTGGCGCTCCAGATCGTTTACCTGTGATTCACTTTGCGTGATTTGATTATCAAAGTCGGCGGCGCGCGTAAGCTTATCGCTGCGCAGCTGCGAAAGCTGAACGCTTTCCTGAATGCTTTGATTATTCAGTCCCTGCCAGGCGTTTTGTTGAGAAAGCGCCTGCGCGCGCTGATAGTTAAGCTGATCCTGGGTGATTAAGCCTTTCTTAAGATGCTGTTCATAGTCGTTCAGGCTTTGATTCATTTTCCGCACGCCTTCACGCACGCTGGTGACCAGTTTCTGCGTTTCTTTATGGGCAGCGGCATACTCATCGATTTGCGCCTGAAGGTTCTGCAAGGTGGAGGCTTTATTGGCTTTTAAGCGGGTGATGACCTGCTGTAGATTTTCTATCTGCGCCTGCACGGCGCCAATAGCGGCATTGCTTACGTTGCCTGAAGAGGTGGTTCTGGAGACATCCAGTTCATATAACGCTTCGCCTTTTTTAACTTTGTCGCCAGCCTGCACGAAACGGTTAATAATATAACCCTGTTGCGGCGAGTAAATATTAACAGAGTGGGGAAGCGTAATAATTTCCCCCTCAACGTCGATCCTTCTGCTGTAGTCAAAGAAAATCATCGCCAGAGCAAGGGTTATGACAAAAAGAAAACAGAGGCCGGTAATCACCACCGCCGGAATTTTTGACAATAAGAGTGCTTTGCCAACCCATTTCTGACGCTGATAATCTATTGCATCCGTGCGGAAAATACTCTTTTTATTGTTTTCCATAACGTATCCATAAAAAAAGAGCCACCGAAGTGGCTCTTTTCAAGCGTTTATTATCCGATAGTGCCGTTAATCATGCCTTCTATAGCCGTGTTTGCTGCTTTATTGATGGTCTCCCAGCCAACCACGGCACCATAAAGACCAAAACAGATAGAACCAATAATACCGGCACCAATCATACCTATGCCCTGGCCCACTATGCCTAAACCGAAAATACCACCGCCGTCACCACCGTGCTTGCCACCAATCAGTGCGCCGGTTGCGCCACCCATCGTCGCGCCAACGGTGGCAGC
This sequence comes from Erwinia sp. BNK-24-b, assembly GCF_047456155.1. Classification (NCBI taxonomy): domain Bacteria; kingdom Pseudomonadati; phylum Pseudomonadota; class Gammaproteobacteria; order Enterobacterales; family Erwiniaceae; genus Erwinia; species Erwinia sp. BNK-24-b. Next base: position 4,232,005 of record NZ_CP179901.1, on the reverse strand, counting down.
ACCAAATAGCTCCAAAGTATTACTGGCCAGGCTGCTCATAAATGATTGTACATCTGTAAAATCCCAGCTGTACGCCCCAGAAACTTCAGCCATTTCCATTACGGAAATTTCTTTCATGTTACTACTCCTTTTTATTTTATCCCCTCATTATTAAGGGTATTCCTTTAGCTGCTCTGATTAATCAGGCGGGAGGATTCTGATTTTTATTGCCCTTTTTTTCAAGTGAAGTATTACTACTTCACAATGGTGAAAGAATTATTTTCCTCTTAATCTTATTTTGCGGATATTAAAGTAATCTGTCAGTCCGTAGAGGACTTTCGGCAAAAGGGTTAGCATTAATTTTGCGTAATGGTAAACGTCATTGCCGCGTCTGCCGTACCGGGTTTAATCGTACCGGTTTGCTTATAACGTGCAGTTAAGGGTATTTCGATGCGCTGTTCGGCGTGAGCGTGTTTGGTTGTGGCCGTACCAAAGCGTATGGGCGTTCTGTTTTCATCCAGCATTTCTACCGCAATGCCGGTTGCGGCACCGGTATCATTATTAATTGCCAGCATGCCGGTACCGGCTGTGCTACCAACGGCATCGAAAGTTACCTGTACGGGAGTGTCGTTAGCTTCACATTGCAGAATGACAGAAAAGTTACGCTCTGATGACGCGCTCGTACTGCCAATCCCGGTAAATTCATTACGGTTTGGGCTGCCTAAATTTATCGTTTGCAGTTGTGAATTCACATCAGCAAGACAGCTTTTTTGTACGACGGTGAGGCTATTTACCGTCAGGTTAGCAAAGACCTTCGAGTTAAGATAAAAATTAGCGTACAGCTTGCTGCCTACGGTGCCGGGTGTAATAGCCCCTGTTTTTACAAAGGTTAGCCTGACTTCATTCTGATTTGTCCACGGCGTTAAGAAGCCGGCCGACAGTGAAGTACTGTAGGGGAGGCCCATTCCGTTTTTATAGAGGTCGCCAATAATGACGCCCACGCCCGGAATTCCTGTTTCGTATGCGTCAGCAACCGTAGTACTGGCCGTTAAAACCGAAGACGAACGGTAGGGCGAAGAACCGGTACAGGCTATAGCCAGCGTCTTACCGGCAAAACTTTTACTGTAGCGATAGGCCAGTACTTCACCTACGGCTACACGAGGATCTATAGAGAGTTTTATGATGCCGGTAGTGCCTTTAATGTAAGCACCCATAAGACAGGAGCCGGCGTGAGTCAGCGTGGAAAAAGATAACAATAGCAACAGTAGTTTTATTTTGAGGCCGATCTTTAATAAGTCCATTTTATAGCTCCAGCGGCTTTAGCATTATCGCAATATTTACTGACAGAGGCCGTTCAGCATGTGAATACCGGTTTTATTCTTTTCTTCTGGCAGTACATAGCTCACCCGGCACTGTTTATCCGCAGTCTTGCCCCACTGCACCAGCAGCGTGCCGGAAGATTTAAGGCCGTTCAGATAAACCTGGCCTTCATCACCAACGATACTTGCCTGCTTGCTTGCCGCCAGGTCGACTACGGTCGCGCCAAAGGGAACCGGCTGATGATGGTAGGTAAGGGTCATGATTACTCTGGCACCGGTCTGGGCTGAAAAATGCGCGGCGACAATAGCGCCTCTGGTTGGCACCACGCTTTGGTTTGTGAGATCCAGATCGACATTGTCAGGTAGCGTGGTGCTATCAAGCACCACATCGGAAAGACGATACGGGGGTAAATCCGGCACCAGCGTATAACCGCGAAAATCTGTTTTCACGCCTGTTTGATTATTTACTCTGACGCCGGTGACATCTGGTGCAATGACTAACGCTGCCGTATTACGGAACGGCTGGCTCAGCGTGAGGCCATTTTTATGTAAGAGCACGCCGCCTTCTATACCGTAATTGATTCTCCTCGTTTGCTTGTTATAGCCATAGCCGCCGGCCAGTTCGCCATAGGTTCCACGATAAACAGCGTCAAGGTTGCCGCTGTTTCCTGCTCCCTGGCTGGTATAACCTTCCCGGACGCTCCAGTTCAGATTACTGTCTTCCAGCGCCACGCCGCTGATACCCAGGCTATGGCTGGTGTTACCCGGCTTGCCGCTGGCTATCATATAGTTTGCCCAGCTGCCGGACAGCCAGCGATCCAGGGGAACGGAAACGGTAAAAGAGAAGGTCTGGTTTTTTTCATAGCGGCGAGGGCTGGCGCGATTTAACGAATTGCGGTTAAAGCCCCAGGCAAAACTACAGGTAATACCGTTGTAGCTATTGTTGTAGCTGGTTGAAAAAGACTCCGTTCGGCGCTCGGTGCGCCAGTAGTCTTCTCTGAGCAAACTGAGGCTAAGTGAACCGGCCCGATCGCCCAGATTCTGGTTAAGCGTCAGCTCGGTTCTGTTTCTCGCCTGCTCGCGCGGGTAGCGACGGTAATCTGCGCGCCAGCTGGCCATTAGCTCAGGCAAAGAGTAATAGTCACGCGTTGAGTAACGATAACCGGCGATAGCGAAGTTGGTACCGGTCTGATAAAAGTTTTTGCTGTAGCGAACGCGCAGAGACTGGCCGCTGGCCTTACTTTTATCGGCAAGGCTTGATTGTGCATGGATGATATCGGCGGAAATAGCCCCGGCACGACCAAAGTTTTTACCCATGCCAAGCGCAAAAGAGCGGTAGTTGGCCGCCGCCTGCATTCCGCCAAACAGCGTCATATTCCACGGCAGGCCATAAATAGCCGTAGCCTGGGCGAAATGCTTTTTATCAACCGCGCTGTTATAGGGGCGGTATCGTCCGGTAGTAACGTTGTATTTAAAATATCCTTCTCTTACCAGAACCGGCAGGGAAGCAAACGGCACGGTCAGATTTTGTTCACTGCCGTCCGTTTCCTTTATCGTCACGTAGAGATCGCCGCTGCCGCCTGTTGCATACAGATCGGTTATGGCGAAAGCGCCCGGCGCAACGTAGCTTTGATAAATAATATAACCGTTCTGCCTGATGATAACCTGGGCGTTAGTTTTGGCTATGCCGCGTACTACTGGCGCATAACCGCGTAAGCTTTCCGGCTGCATCTCATCATCCGATACCAGTTGTCCCCCCAAAAAAGGTACGCTTTCAAAAATATCGGCCTGCGAATGGCTTTCGCCCAGGGTCAGCTGAGCCTTAAGGGGAATAATATTACGTTGCAGAAGCGTATATATCGATGCCCACCTTCCCTGTTCGGCAGCGCTGCTGCTACGATTCCAGGTCGTATAATTACGCAGTCGCCATGCGCCAACGTTTAAGCCCGGCTGTAAGCTCAGATACTGGCTATCCTGACTGACCAGACGACGACTGGTCGTAGAACTGTTAGCGCCAGAAAAACGGTAATTAAGTAAGAATGCAGTGATGCCTTCGTCATAGCGATCAGGCGAAATATACCCTCGCGCGCTGGCATGCAGGGCAGCCTGTGGAATGCTTATCATCAGCCGCTGGGTGTTAAAAATGAACGAGGTTGTTGCCTGGGGGATAGCACTGATATTAACGCATCCCTGGCTATCCTCCTGCAAATCGGGAAAAGCGCCGGTGCGAACGTTCCATGATGTCAGTAACGGCAGAGTCAGGCAGGGAAGCATTTTGCTACCGCCGCCGTCGAGCCTGAAATTTATCGTGCGGGTTTCTATAAAACGATTATTTAGCCATACGTCAACAACGTAATCACCAGGTGCCTGTGACTGGCTATTTGCAAAGACAGAGAGATCGGTTTTATCAGCGTTATCCCCGCTGGAGTGCAAAAACTGCGGATTAAACATCTCATGCGCGAGCGCTTCACAGTTCAGAAAAAACGCAGAGAACAGAGGGATGGCGATAGGCCATAGCTTTCTGGGGTTGTTTCTTTCAGGAATTGAACTCATTTTCGCATTCCTTTGCGTGGGTGAAATGATAAAGATCGTTTTTAAGCGCGTTTATCCTTGAGGGGGCCTCTGTGGGTTTTATAGCGTTGCACGATGAACTTCCCCGAATCCGCCATAGTCGTTAATAATTTTCCAGCTGATTTCTCCGCTATGAATTTTTTCTGCACCTGCGAACGAAGCAGAGGAGTAAGGCGCTACCAGGCCGCCATCCGCTATTTTGCTATTGCCCGCTTTTATATATAAAAAGTTCATGTAATAACCGGTGGGATTGGTAACCTCAAGGCGGTCGCCGGCTTTTTTCCAGCTCAGACGATGAGTAACGCTTTCCGGCATGTCATTTTTAAGCGGCGAGGGGCGATAAATAAGCTTTAAACGGGAGCGTACCGCTATCTGTAGCGTGTTGCTGTCTTCTCTGGAAGAGGACGGAATCGACTTTATATTCAGCCAGAACAGGCTTTCTCTGTCCTGTGGCAGTGCGCTGGCCGTCCTGATTATCCTTAATAAGTTTTTTTGATTGCCGTCAAGACGAAACAGTGGCGGGGTCACAATAAAAGCGTTATCGGCTTTTATCGGCTTGCCGTCACTGTCTTCCGTCCATGACTGAATCAGAAAAGGCACCGGGTCGGGATTTTCTATATTAATGGCGCTTTCTTTTTTATCGCCGTGGTAAATCAGGCGGCTGCTGCCAATAATTATTCCGGCATTAACGTTATTTGCCAATAAAAAGAGCAGTGAGATAAGAGCAATACAGAGTTTTTGCATGATGTTTCTCAATAAATATCAACAACACCATCCGCTAAGGGATGGTGTTGCAATCTATCTTTTAATAATTCACGGTGAAGGTGGCAACAGCATTGGCAGGGCCTGCGGTGACGGTGGCCGCTTTCTGGATGTAGCGAGCGTAGAAGTCCAGCTTATTGGTCGTTGAGCCGGAGGTCAGGACATAGGGAGTAGACTCGGTGAAGAGAGGTCTTATGCCATTACTGTCGGAGAGCTGGATACCAATGCCGGTCGCGACGCCTTTCTCCTGGGTCAGCGCCAGCACGGTATTGTCACCTGCATAAGCGATACCATCGAATTTCACCTTAGCCGTAGTGACCGATTCCGGGCAGTTTTTCAGCAAAACGTTAAACTGCGTGGTGCTGGCAGTACCGCCTGCGGTAGAGCCCACGCCGCTAAAAGCCGTTTTATTGACGTTTCCCAGCGTTACATTCATTGTTGATGCCCCTGAGCCGTCCAGATCGACGGTACAGGCTGCATCTATAATACTGCCTTTAAAATTGATGACGCCATCGGCGGCGGCGGCAGATAAACCCATAGTCATTAAGGCTACGGTAGTCAGTGCGGTGCAAAGTTTTTTCATGAAGTTATTCCTTTTTAATTTTATCCTGGATGCTGTCTATCGGGCATGCAGGCTAAAATTTGTGGCTTTCCTTTACAGGCGGGTGCCCATCTTTCTGCAATCTGGATAATTACAGCGTCGGTAATCTAAACCTTACCTGTTTTATTAATCCAGATATGAAAGTATAAATTTTCACGCTTCATGAAGATCATAGGGTCTGTGATTTTTATATTCTGTCAATGCAGAGGGTGGGATGACATGATTTTTTTCTATCCCAAAGATGGAGCAGGAGGCGTTTGCGGAAAATAGATAATGGGTGGTAAGGGTGATGATAAATGAAACGAGAGCGGCAATAAATATAAGCAAACAGGGATGAGTATTTTTGACTTTGCTGGCTCTGTCGCTGCTTTGTTTGGTTAACAGGATTTTTTCAGGAGGAAAGTGGGCTAAATTCCGATCGGGATCGGTCAGCTCTAAAGCATCGATATTCCTGATCAACTCATCCTCTTTCTCAACTTCTTTTACCTCGATTTTTCTGGTTATCGTTAGCCCCTTATGCGGTACGGTAACAATAAAATCTTCAGAGAGGCCTGCTTGTCTGAGCGCTTTTCTCAGTAAGGATATATTCTGGTAATAGGTGTTCTGGGCGACGACGATACCCTGTCGGCTCCAGACCTCTTCGATAAAATCTTTTCTGGAGATGATTTTTTGCGGGTTTTGTAGCAAAAGGAGTAAGCAGCGGCTTGCGGGAGCATTAATAAAAATGGTTTTACTGACGCTGTTATCCTTCACGACCATCAGCTTCTTTTTATAAGGTGTAAATAACACCTTATTGTCGATCATATAAAAACAGGCGTCGCATTTATCTCTGTTATACATTGTTCTTTCCATGATGAACTCTGATGCCATCCTGGCAGTCAGAAAGGTGGTTTTTATCCTTCTTTTCAGGAAAAATTATGAAAGGAGAGTTTATTATTCAGCTTCTTCCTAAAAGTTCAGTCCTGAAGATATATTTATATGATTTGTGTTATAAAGTCTATCTGTATGAAGCTAAATTTTTCAAAGGCTAATTTCTTATCGGTTTTCTGAATCATTACCAATAAAAATGCGGCAAAGATTACCCTGTTACTGATGCAATAAAGCTGACGGTAAAATGCTCTCGCCGGTTAATTAAGGCTATTTCATAGCGAAGAACGCTGGCTGGTTGGGATGATTTCACGGATGGCCACGCCGATAATGGTGACCTCGCTTAAGGCTTTACCCTCAATGATTACCCCCTCATCCGTTATGATCTGCTCCGGATGGCGTCTGACGTACGCCCAGTTGCAGTCGCCCGCCACCTCAATCAATACCCGGCTACCGGCGACGGCAGGGCGATAGCGGTCAATAATACAGAAGCTGCCGTTGCAGGCGCTAAGGTAGCAATCATCGTTGGTAGGAATAAGATCCTGAAGTTTGCTAAACAAAAACTTTATCTGGTGGGTGGAAGCCAGATTCTGTTCTGCGGCGCTGGCAGCAACGCACGAGCGATACACCCGATTTTTTAATCCGCTCATGTCATTACTCCATTGCCTTGATGGTAAAGGTAACAACGCCAAATATTTCCAGCTGCTCTTCTTCGGCCAGAATAATCGGCGGCCATGCCTGATTCATTGCCAGCAGCCGCACATCCGGGCGCAGCTGTAATTTTTTTACCGTAAACTCGCCGTTAACGGCTGCCACCACGATATCACCATGATCGGCAGTGAGGCCGTTATCGACGACCAGCAAATCGCCGTCATCAATACCGGCGTCTTTCATAGAGTCACCGCTGACCCGAATGTAATAAGTGTGCTCTGGCCGCTGCACCAGCAGATCGTTTAAATCCAGACGCTGTTCGACATGATCGTGTGCGCCGCCGGGCGATCCGCAGGGCACTCGGTACAGAAATAGCGGTCGCTGCACCAGCGCGCGTACCTCAGCAGGGCGAAGGAGATTCATAGGGTTATCCTGAAAAGGGCTGTATATAAATACAGTATTACCTTTTCCGATAATCAATCAAGCTTGCCGACGCTTTTTTTCAGGATCGCTAAAAGGGAGGAAGGGGAGAAAACGGGCGGCCGGGCCTGCCAGCACGGGAAAGCGGGATGAAAAAAGGGAGTATTCTGAAAAACGGCGGACCGCAAAATCAGCGTAGCGTTTTGCGGCCCGCGGGCTGGAAGGCGACTTTTAACGCAGCGAGCAATGGGCTTAGTGACCTGCAAGGCGACTTTTAACGCAGCGGGCAATGGGCATAAACGTCTCTGCCATCGCCTCGGCGCTGACGCAGGCGTAGCCCAGAATCAGACCGTGCCTTTTTGCTTCGCCAGCGTAATAGACTGAAAGCGGGCGAGTCCATACGCCTTGCTGCTCAAGCTCGGCGCTGAGGGCAATATCATCGACCGCCTGCGGCAGCGCTAAAATCAGGTGCAGGCCGGCATGGCTGTCCTGACCAATAAATTCAGCGCCCAGCTCATGGCAGATAACGTTGACCAGGGCAGCGCGCCGCTGGCTATAGAGCTGACGCATGCGGCGGATATGCGCCGCATAATGGCCTTCACGGATAAACTCGGCCAGCGTTAACTGGGTAAGGCCGTAGCCGCCGCGATAAAGTTCAGAGTGGGCAATTTTAAGCCGCTCCGTCAGCGAAGGCGGCAGAACCATATAGCTGATGCGCAGCCCCGGATAAAGGGTTTTGCTGAATGTCCCCAGATAGATAACGCTTTCATCCGGCGACAACCCCTGTAAAGCCGGAATCGGGTTTTCGCCATAGCGAAACTCGCTGTCGTAGTCATCTTCAATGACCAGGCTACCCCATTTTTTCGCCCGATCGAGTAATGCCTTACGCCGGTTGAGGCTCATCACGGCTCCTGTCGGATACTGGTGAGAAGGCGTAATACAAATCAGGCGCGGCGGCGTGGCCTCTGGCGGTAGCGTCAGCCCTTCGTCATCCACCGGAACCGGGACAATCCGCAGGCCGTTGACTTCCAGCACGCTGCGATGCCCCCAGTAACCGGGCTCTTCTACCCAGACCCGATCGCCATGATCGCACAGCATTTTAGCCAGCAGATCCAGCGACTGATGCGTGCCGGAAGTGATGAGGATCTGCTCCGCACGGCATTTGACGGAACGCGAGACGCGCAAATATTCTGCCAGCGCAGTTTGCAGCGGCGCATAACCTCCGTGCTGCGAATAGCTCAGTATTTCCACCGGAAGCCGCACGTTAATACGTCGCGCAATTTTGCTCCACGTATGATGGGGAAAATGACGTACGTCCGGCACGCCAGGCATAAAAGCGCCCCACTGGCGCTGGCTGGCTCCGGCACGGCTCAGCAGCTGTTCGCCTCTTTGCGATAGCGTTATCTGCGCCGGGCAGGGGTGGTCATTGCTGGTCTCACCGACGCCAGACATATCGCGTTCTGGCAGTACGTTATTAACAAAGGTGCCGCTGCCCGCCCGGGTTTTCAGATAACCTTCGGACTGAAGCTGTTCGTAAGCGGCCAGCACCGTATTACGCGACACGGCCAGCTCCGCAGCCAGGTCCCTGGACGCAGGCAGGCGGGTTCCCGGTGAGATCATTCCTTCCTGAATGGCTTGCTGTAGCGCATCGTACAGACGCTTGCCCAACGTGCCGGGCATGGCCTGCTCAATGCGGTATGCAACCAGATCGCCGACGAGTGTGCGCAAAGTGGCTCCTTAAAATAGTCAAAACTGGCTCTGGATAATAGCACCCTAAAGGCGCTAAAAATCAGGGTAATCACTATCTTCTATCCGTAACGAGGAGCCAAACATGAGCAACAGTGTCCAGCAGCGCCGTCTTGATGCCACGCCGCGCGGCGTCGGGGTAATGTGTGATTTTCTGGTCAAACAGGCCGAAAACGCGACGCTTACCGATAGCGAAGGGCGCGAGTATATCGACTTTGCTGCCGGTATTGCCGTGTTGAACACCGGACATCGTCACCCTGCCGTGATTGATGCCGTCAGGCAGCAGCTGGAATGCTTTACCCATACTGCATTCCAGGTGATTCCTTATGAAAACTACATTTCGCTGGCCGAGCGGCTGAACGCGCTGGTGCCTGTCGAAGGTAAAGTGAAAACCACCTTTTTTACTACGGGTGCAGAAGCTGTAGAGAACGCCGTGAAAATAGCGCGTGCCGCGACGGGCCGTGCGGGCGTCATTACTTTTACCGGCGCGTTTCATGGCCGCACCATGATGACCATGGCGCTGACCGGCAAGGTAGCGCCTTATAAAACAGGGTTTGGGCCGTTTCCCGGCTCGGTGTTTCATGCCCGCTATCCTAATGCGCTGCATGGCGTCAGCGTGGAAGATGCACTGAAAAGCCTGGACGATCTCTTCCATTGTGATATTGCGCCGCAGGAAGTTGCCGCCATCATCTTCGAACCTATCCAGGGTGAAGGCGGATTTAACGTTGCACCGCCGGAATTTGTTAGCGCGCTGCGCCGCCTGTGTGACCAACACGGCATTGTGCTGGTCGCCGATGAAATTCAGTCCGGCTTTGCGCGTACCGGCAAAATGTTCGCCAGCGAATACTATCCGGATGCGAAACCCGACCTGATTACTATGGCAAAAAGCCTTGGCGGCGGTTTTCCAATTTCCGGCGTGGCGGGTCGTGCCGATCTGATGGATGCGCCAGCGCCAGGCGGGCTGGGCGGCACCTATGCGGGCAATCCCGTGGCGATTGCGGCGGCGCATGCCGTGCTTGACGTCATTGCTGAAGAGCAGCTGTGCGCAAGAGCCAACAGGCTGGGCGCACAGCTGTGTGAAGCGCTGGAAAGCACCGGCAATCCGGCTATCGCGCAGATTCGCGGACGTGGCTCAATGATCGCCGTTGAGTTTAACGACCCGGCCAGCGGCGCACCGAGCGGTGAGATTGCTCGCGCCATACAAAAACGCGCGATGGAAAAAGGTCTGATTCTGCTGACCTGTGGCGTGCATGGCAACGTGATCCGTTTTCTGTATCCGCTGACGATCCCGGATGCGCAGTTCAAAGAATCATTAACCATTCTGACGACGATCTTTAAAGCATAAAAAGATCGGCAAAGGAACAAACGATCCCCGAAGGAAACCTGCCTTCGGGGATTTTTTTATTTTCCGGGCAGCTCGGCATGTAATTTATCAAACTGTGGCGGCGGCTGACGGAAACGGCGAGTTAAATACGTTAAGTAGATCACGCCCAGAATGGCCCAGGTTAACCCCATCGTCAGGGAAGAGGCCTCCAGATTTACCCATAGGATAGCGACCGTTGCGGCACCTACCATCGGCAAGACCAGATAATGCAGCTTCTCTTTCCAGCTTTTATTACGGCCTTCGCGCCGATAGAAGTGGTTAAACACGGAGAGATTAACAAAGGTAAAAGCAACCAGAGCGCCAAAATTAATCAGCGCGGTGGCCGTAACCAGATCAAAGTAGAGGGCGGAAAGCGCTACAACCCCGACCATAATGACGTTTAGCGCTGGCGTTCGCCATCTGGGATGCACGTAGCCAAAAACCTTTTCCGGAAATACGTTATCCCGGCCCATCACATACAGCAGGCGGGAAACGCTGGCGTGTGAAGCCAGTCCGGAAGCCAGCGTGTTGATAAAAGTGGTGCAGAGAAATACCGACTGGAAAAGCTTACCGCCTACGTAAAGCGCGATTTCGGGCAGCGCGGCGTCAGGATGCTTAAACCGGCTGACGTCCGGAAAAAACAACTGCATAAAGAAGGAAGCCGCAATAAATATTAGCCCGCCATAGAGCGCCGTCAGGAAAATGGCGCGCGGAATGGTTTTTGCCGCGTTAAACGTCTCTTCCGAAAGCGTGGTCACCGCATCAAAACCAAGAAACGAAAAGCAGACGATGGTTGCGCCGGTAATAATCGGCAGCAGGTGAGCATTTTGACTGACAAAAGGTTGCACGGACCAGACCGTTCCCAGCCCCTCTCCTTTATATAAGCCGTGAACCACCAGGAAAATAAATACCGTGATGATCGCGACCTGTACCAGCACAAACAGCGTGTTGAAATTTGCGACCAGGTTAACGCTTTTCAGATTGGCGGCGGTCATTATCGCTACAAATCCCACTACCCAAACCCAGGGGGGAACGGACGGAAACAGAACGGAGAGGTAAATCTTCGCCAGCAGAACGTTAATCATCGGCAGGAAAAGGTAGTCCAGCAGCGATGACCAGCCGACCATAAAACCAACGTGCGGATTAATGGCTTTCTGCGCATAGGTGTAGGCAGAACCCGCCTGCGGAAACTGGCGTACCAGCTTGCCGTAGCTGATAGCGGTAAACAGCACGCCAGCCAGCGCCAGCAGATAAGAGGCCGGGACGTGGCCCTGGCTGATACCGGAAACGATACCGAAAGTATCGAAAACCGTCATTGGCGTCAGGTACGCCAGCCCCATCATCACGACTTGCCAAAGCTTAAGGGATTTTTTCAGCCCGGGTTTTTCCAGAGTGGTGGGCGTCATTGATAACCTCCTTGCCGATGCACGACGTTCGGCAACCCTTGCACCGCAGAAACGGCAACCGGAGACAGAAGAGCAGGCGGGTTCAGGCCGCCTTTATTATACAGGGCAGGTAACATGCACATTTCCGGACCTCTTTATGATGTTGTTGTAAGGCGTCCGCTGCCGCATTGCTGGTCAGGCGTTTTTTAACATCCAGTCAATCTCCGTATCGGTAATCAGCCGTTCAAATTGAATCAGCTCATTGTTTTTGCAGGCGTGCCAGACGTGGCTAAACCGTTCGCCCAGCAGCTGGCAGAGCTTTTCGTGCTGGGCGAATTCCCACAGCGCGTCGCTCTGGCGGATCGGGAACGGCAAACCGTCCTGCTCCAGCCCGTTGCCTTCGACTTTGGGTGGCAGAGGCAGTTCGTTATCCAGGCCGTGCAAAATGCCGGCAAGGATAGTGGCCATCACCAGATACGGGTTGGCATCTGCGCCAGCAACGCGATATTCCACGCGATGGTTATCGCGATCGCCACAGGGGATGCGCAGCGCAACGGTGCGGTTATTGTGTCCCCAGGAGGCCTGCGTCGGCACATACATACCCGGCTGAAAGCGGCGGTAAGAGTTGATATTGGGCGCGAGCAGCGCAACGGAAGCCGGCATTAAATCGATCATCCCGGCGAGCGAGCGCTGCAGAATAGTGGAGTTGTCGCCTGCATGGTTAACCAGCACGTTTTCGCCTTGCTCGTTGAGCATGCTGATATGGATGTGCATGCCGCTTCCGGCATATTCTTCATAGGGTTTGGCCATGAAAGTCGCATGCATATCATGTTTCTCTGCCACCAGACGTACCAGGCGTTTGAGCGCCAGAGCGTGGTCGCAAGCCTGTAAAACATCGCTGGTATGATGCAGATTGACTTCAAACTGGCCCGGCGAGGCTTCTGCTACCGCGCCGTCGGCCGGGATTTTTTGCAAACGCGCCAGCTCATCGATATCGCTCAGCACGTCGGCAAAGTGATTCAGGTTATCTACCGAGTAGACCTGGCTCTGCATATTTCTGTCTGACGTACCGGGCGCGCAAGGCGGCTGTAGATAGCCTTCGGCGTCGCGCTGGCGGTCCAGTAAATAGAATTCCAGCTCGACGGCGACGACCGGATGCAGGCCGCGCTGGCGCAGCTGTTGCCACAAGCGATTGAGCACGTTGCGGGGTTCGACATCAAAGGGCGCGCCGTTTTCATCCTGCATTGTCAGCAGAAGCTGGCCAATCGCCTGGGGATCGCTGGCGGAAGGCGTCAGCGTGCCGGGAACAGGGATACAGGTACGATCCGGCTCGCCTAATTGCTGACCCAGCCCGGCTTCTTCCACCACGTTGCCAAGGATATCCATGGCAAAGACGGAAGCCGGAAAGTAGCAGCCCCTTTCCAGCTTACGTAGCGCGTTAATTGGGATCCGTTTGCCGCGGAAACACCCGTTGAGGTCAGTAAGCATAACGTCAACGTACTGGGTTTCCGGGTAGTGCTGAAGGTACTCTTCTACCTCCCGGGCGAACGCGCTACTTCGTCTCTCTTCAACCTGCTGCACAAAATTTTCAACTGTTACGATATTAGTTTCCATGATTCACCACTGCTGGCCTTTGGTTGGGTAACGGGACTGCCCCTGAGATGTTAAATATAATGCACATTAAAAGAATCTATACCGGAATAATTTGTTTTTCAAATGTTGCATTACAATTAAAAAAGGGTTATCAAAATAGCCAAGGATAAAAATATTGTACGATTCAGGCGCTTTTGGGCGCCTTTGTAAAAAATTTAGTCCGGAATGAAGGGGTAATCATGGTCGATATATTTTACAGGCCAGTAGTCGGTGTGGTGATGTGTAGTAACCCGGTAAAAGGCCAACAAAGTCATACCTTGCAAAATAAGTACCTGAATGCCGTGCTGGAGGCGGGTGGTGTGCCAATAGCCTTGCCGCACGCGCTTTCGCAGCCGGAATTACTGGCAAGCGTGCTGCCCTTGTTAGACGGCATACTGCTGCCGGGCAGCCCCAGCAATATGCAGCCGCACCACTATGGTGAAAACGGCGATGAGCCTGATGCCGATCCCGGGCGAGATCTTCTGAGCATTGCGTTGATTACGCAGGCGCTCGAAAGGCGCATCCCCCTTTTTGCCATTTGCCGCGGTTTGCAGGAGCTGGTGGTGGCGACGGGCGGCTCGCTCTATCGTCGCCTGTATGACCATCCGCAGTTTCTGGAACACCGTGAAGATCCCGATCTGCCGATTGAGCAGCAGTACGCGCCGTCGCACGAAATTAAAATTCAGCCGGGCGGTTTGATTGCGCAGTTAATCCCCGAAAGTAAAACGTTCTGGGTTAACTCGCTGCACGGACAAGGCGCAAAAACTCTGGGGCCGACGCTGCGCGTGGAAGCCTGTTCGCAGGATGGACTGGTAGAGGCGGTCAGCGTGCCGGGTCATCCCTATGCGCTGGGCGTACAGTGGCATCCCGAATGGAAAAGCAGTGAATATGCTTTATCGCGCATCCTGCTCGAAAGTTTTATTGCGGCATGTGAGAGTCATCATGCGGCTAAGCAACAGATCTGACCTTCATGAAAGGAAACTCGCCTATGAACAACGACGGCCTGGCCCCCGGCAAGCGTTTGGCTGCAATCCGCCAGCAGCGGGGTCTGTCACAGCGCCGGGTAGCTGAACTGTCTGGATTAACCCACAGCGCTATCAGCACTATTGAGCAGGATAAAGTCAGCCCTGCCATCAGTACGTTGCAAAAGCTTCTTAAGGTTTATGGTCTGTCGCTGTCGGAATTTTTTGCCGAGCCGGCTAACCCGGCCGAACCGAAAGTCGTGATCAATCCGGAAGATCTGATTGAAATCGACAGCCAGGGCGTCTCCATGAAGCTGATCCACAACGGCGCGCCCGATCGTACCCTGGCTATGATGATCGAAACCTATCAGCCAGGCGCGACGACGGGAGAGCGAATTAAGCATCATGGGGAAGAGATAGGCACGTTACTGGAAGGCGAAGTGGTGCTGAAGTTTAACGGCCAGAACTATCATCTGGTCGCCAGACAGAGCTACGCCATAAATACCGGCATCCCACACAGCTTCAGCAACACGTCAGCCTCGGTTTGCCGCATTATCAGCGCCCATACGCCAACGACGTTCTGACGTTTTTTTCAGGCTTTGGAAAACGTCATTAAACTGACAACTATCGGGATTTACCTGGAGTCGTAACCATGACTGAACATACGCAAAGTTACTATGCCGCCAGTGCCAACCACTATCAACCCTATCCGGCGCTGGAAGGGGCACTCTCCTGTGACGTCTGTATTATCGGCGCTGGCTACACCGGCCTTTCTTCGGCGCTGCATCTGGCGGAAAACGGCTATAAGGTAGTGGTGCTGGAAGCGGCGCGGGTTGGCTTTGGCGCCAGCGGACGCAACGGCGGCCAGGTCGTTAACTCCTATAGCCGTGACGTAGACGTAATCGAAAAAAGCTATGGCAGAGATGCGGCACGCATGCTGGGCAGCATGATGTTTGAGGGCGGCGACATTATTCGCGAGCGTATTAAGCGCTACGGCATCAAGTGCGATTATCGTCCCGGCGGGCTGTTTGTGGCGCTGAATACCAGGCAGCTTGCGACGCTGGAAGAGCAAAAGAAAAACTGGGAGCGATATGGTAATGACCAGCTGGAACTGCTGGATGCGGAGCAAATTCGCCAGCAGGTAGACAGCGAACGCTACGTTGGCGCACTGCTGGATAAACGCGGCGGCCATCTTCATCCGCTGAATCTGGCAATTGGCGAAGCAAAAGCAATAGAGCTGAACGGCGGTCAAATCTTCGAACAATCTGCGGTCGTGCACATTCAGCACGGCAGTCCGGCTATCGTCAAAACAGAGAAGGGGGAGGTAACGGCACGCTATGTGATAGTGGCGGGCAATGCCTACCTCGGCAACAAGCTGGAACCGGCGTTATCAAAGCGCAGCATGCCGTGCGGCACGCAGATTTTGACCACGGAACCGCTCAGTGCGGAGCTGGCGGCTTCTCTTATTCCTTCCGACTATTGCGTAGAAGACTGTAACTATCTGCTGGACTATTTCCGGCTGACCGCAGACCATCGTTTGCTGTACGGTGGTGGCGTGGTTTACGGCGCGCGCGATCCGGATGATATCGACCGGCTGATTATGCCGAAGCTGCTGAAAACCTTCCCGCAGCTGGCCGGGGTAAAAATCGACTACCGCTGGACGGGCAATTTCCTGCTGACGCTGTCGCGGATGCCGCAGTTTGGTCGTCTGGAAAATAACATCTATTACATGCAGGGCGACAGCGGTCACGGCGTGACCTGTACCCATCTGGCGGGAAGATTAATTTCCGAAGTGCTGCGCGGCGATGCCGAGCGTTTTGATGCCTTTGCTAAACTGCCGCACTATCCCTTCCCTGGCGGACGTAATATGCGTATTCCGCTTACTGCAATGGGCGCGGCGTATTACAGCATTCGCGATCGGTTGGGCGTTTAGGCGGGGACAAGCGTCCCTTTCGGGACGCTGTTACTTTACTGGCGCACCAAACGTCCGGTTACCGGCGCATCTTCAAAATCGCTACGGAACGGGTTGATATCCAGGCCGCCCCTGCGCGTATAGCGGCCAAAGACGCTAAGCTTCTCCGGCTGGCAGTACTGCTTAATATCGCTGAAAATACGTTCAATACACTGCTCATGAAACTCATTGTGCATTCTGAAAGAGATCAGATAGCGCAGCAGTTTTTCCCGGCTAATTTTTTTCCCTTCATAGGTGATAATAACGCTTCCCCAGTCCGGCTGATTGGTTACCAGACAGTTTGATTTTAACAGGTTGGATGACAGCGTTTCCGTCACGGTTTCACCAACGGCGGCCCCTTGCAGATGTGCTGGATTAAAATCGTAATCAGCCACTTCGATATCGATATGATCGATACATTCGCCAGGCAACGTGGATGCAAAAGCCGGATAGTCATCCAGGTCCGGATAGATTTTTACCTTCACTTCGCCCACAGCGGCGAGCGACAGATCTTTTTGCAGCGTTTGTGCTACTAAACCCGGTGAGGCAAACTTCGTCTGATTAAAGCTGTTGAGATAGAGCTTAAAAGATTTCGACTCAATTAAATTGTGGCTGGTGGCCGGAATAAAAAATTCGGCGACGGCCACGACTGGCTTGCCCTTTGCGTTCAGCCAGGAAAGCTCAAATCCCGTCCACAAATCAAATCCGGCAAACGGCAGCGTTGCTGCACGAAGATTGATTTCGTCACGGCCGCGCGAGCGCGGCAGGCCTTCCAGTAGCTGCGGAGCATAATGCTGGACGTAACCCGTGTTTTTGCCCAGCAGCGTAATTTCTTCTGTTTTCATGCCAGTTCCTCTGTGCGATTAACCTGGGTTTCTTTATTGATATATCTTCTGAACAGCTCGCGCGTGGCATAAATAGGGCCGACGCCAACCAGCGCATAGCCCAGCTTGATAATAAACTGCGAGATAATCATTGTTTTGATCGTATTCATGTCAAGAACTTTATAAAACGCCAGCGTACAAAATATCGCGCTATCGATAGCGGAAGCAATAATATTGCTGGTCAGTACGCGGATAAAAAGGTAGCGAGAGTTGGTCAGCTTCTTTATTTTACAGAGTATCAGCGAATTGACATTCTCAGAAATGAGATAGGCAACAGAAGAAGCGAACAGCACGGCGATAATATTATTAACGAAAGTGGTATAGGAGATATTCAGCTCCCACTCCGCCAGCCCAGGTAACAGGCTGGTCAGCCACAGTCCCATGACAAAAAGCATATTAGAGAAAAAAGAGATAAAAATAGTGCGTCTCGCCATTTTCAGGCCGTAAAACTCATTGACGATATCCACCAGGATAAACGACAGCGGATAGAAAAAGATGGCTGGCGGTACCACAAAGTTAACGACCGGAATGTGCACCGGCTTGACGCCGCTCACGGTACTGACGATGTAGATGACGGTAAGCGCAACGGTAATAATCAGATACGCGTACCAGGAGCGCTCATGCCTGTCGCCAAGGTCGTAAGAGGTTTTTGTATCACTACTGCCATAAAGCCGACGATAAAGAGATTTTAACTCATGCCTGTTAAAGTCATCGGTTATTTCACTGCTCTCAAGTTCCTGTAATCCTATGCTGATATGTTTTCCGGTTGCCAGCACCATGACATTCGCCGTGATAACATCGGAACGATTAAATCCCAGCAGCTTATACTTTTTGTTTTGTCCCATTTTAATTATGCCCTTAAGCTTTATTTATCTTATTCTTTCTTCTATAACGGCGCCCAGTAATATACTATCCTGTTCAGCGTCAAAAGTGGCTGGATCGCCATGTGATGTTAAAAAAATCTCTTTTTGCGGTGAGTAAACCAGAGCAAGCTGTTTTTTTGAAGGGAGCGCGTTGCGTTTAATAATTAAGATATCTTCTGGAAAGAACATATTATTAATATTGTTCTCAACCTGCAAAGCCACGGTATTGGACGTGTCACCAAAATACCAGGTGACGGGGTATTGTGTGACAAGTTGTCCAATCCTGCTTTCCGAGCTGGCTAAAAACGCGGATTGTGGAATAACCGGGATAGCGGCAGGATTTTTATCGCCGTCAGGGGACAAGGTTCTTTCAACGGTTTCGATATGCGCTAAATCATAATTTTCAATAACTTCGCAGCTAACGCCAAAGAAATCCGCAATGCGGGTTATGGTGGAGCGCTGCACATTATTTACTTTGCCTTCCAGAATTTTATACAGCGTTGCGCGGGTAACGCCAGTACGATGAGAAAAAGAGACTTTCGTCTCGCCCCGGCTTTTTATAATATAATCAATGTTGTTGATTATATTGTCTTTTCTTCTTGATGCCGAAATCTTCATAGCAAAATAGCCCGGACGCCGTTTTGGGTGGCATGGTATAAGAATTCTTAATGTAACTCAACGGTATTATTTACATAAACAGACAGATTTAAGAATATCCCTTTTTTTCTGCACAGGGGATTTTCCTTTAATTATGATTAAAATCAGTACCTTGCTGAGGATCTCAGAAGGCAGTATCCATTTTTATCATCATTTTGTCTCTTTTTCTGTTGACCTGATAAGCAAGATAATATTAAGTTAATTGCACAAAAAGAGAATATTGCAGGACTATTTTTGATGGCTGGCATCGGGGAATTAACCAGAAGCTAAACCCGCTACAATAGCGGGTAATAGCTATGCGCTACACAATAAGAAAAGCTTGTATTCGCGCTGCCTGGCCTGAGCATCCGGGCGGTAGTGAAAAGATAAAAAAGAGGGAGCACAAAAGCGGATCGTTTTGCAAAACAGATATCAGGGCTGGTTTTGCTGCTTTAAATAAAGCGCCAGAATAGCCTCTGCGAAACGCTCATCGACGGTATAAAAATAGCCTTCCGGAACGTTCAGTATTCTGGCAAAGGCGCACATCATTTCAAACGTGGGGCGATGTACACCACCTTCATATTGAGAAACGCGCGAGCGCGCCGTTTCTTCCTCAATACCAGCCAGAACCCCCAGTTTTTCCTGAGTCAGACCAGCACGTGTTCGGGCCGCTTTAAGACGAGCTGGAATCATCAGTAACACCATCAACGATCGTACATTGACTTACTGTTTAGCATTACTTAACATGGTAGTTGTTTAGAGATCCTTAACATGAATTTTTCAGCTGAAGCATAAGAGGATGATGGAGAACATTGACAAGGACTGGCACCCGGCGGACATCATTGCTGGGCTAAGAAAGAAGGGAACTTCACTTTCCGCTGTCTCTCGCGAGGCAGGGCTGGCGTCGTCTACGTTGGCGAACGCGTTAAATCGCCGCTGGCCGAAAGGCGAAAGATTAATTGCCGAAGCGTTAGGCGTGCAGCCAGAACAAATCTGGCCTTCGCGATATCGGCCCGAGGAATAGCCTTAGCGGTTGCCTTCACTTAACAGAGAGCCGGAAAAGCCACGGCTTTTCTCGTCTCGTCTTTTTGATGTATCGAAAAGGCCCGCATGCGTGGGGCCTGAACGTTCTGCCGTACCCCACGATTGCGTAAAAGGCTGTTAACGAAAAGACCTGGAAACCTCTTTTTGCCCCTGTTGCTGATTTGATGTGGAATGAGGAAGGGCGATAACCTCTATTTTGTCCACCAGCAGCAGATAGGCCAGAAAACCAACCAGCGCGACGGCGGCGATATACCACATTGCGTACTGAAAATTATCGGTCTTCTGCAAAATGATGCCGATGACGATGGGGCTGATAATGCCCGAAAGGTTGCCAAAGATATTGAGCATGCCGCCAACGGTGCCGATCAGGTGGCGAGGGATAATATCGCTGCACACCACCCAGCCCAGATTAGAAAAGGCGTTGGCAAAGAAAGCGACAGAAAGAATAGTAATGGCAATAGTCGGGCTATTCTGGAAAAAATTCACCAGCGCAATCGACGCCGTAACCAGTAAACCCGACATTACCGGTAGCTTACGGGCGAAGGTTTTTGAGCGTCCTTTCTTCAGCAACATATCGCTCAGAGTACCGCCGCAGATAACGCCCGCCATCGCCATCAGATACGGAAACATCGCCCCGATACCGGCTTTGGCAATCGACAGACCCAGCCCTTTTTCCAGGTAAACAATGAACCATGTCAGGAAAAAATAGAGGGTAGAAGACGCCGCAAATTGAGCAATAAACAAGCCCCAGACGGTACGTTGTTTAAGGATGTAGCGTATATCGGCCCAGTTGACCGTCGTGCTGTTTCCCTGTTGAGCTGCTGAGCCATAGCCGCCGCCTTCCCGTATATAGCGCAGTTCGGCTTCGTTCGTTCTACGGCTATGTTGAGGATCGCGGTAAACAAGAAGCCAGTAAATACCAAATAAAATACCTGCCGTCCCGGAAATATAAAATGACATTTCCCAGCCCCAGGTGGCGACAATAAATGAGAGGGCAGGGGTCAATAACGCCAGCCCGATATACTGGGCGCTGGCGTAGAATGCCGTCGCGCGGGCACGTTCGTGATCCGGGAACCAGGTAGCAATGATTTTAGTGTTTGACGGGAAAGAGGGGGCTTCCGCTATACCAATCAGCGCGCGGCAAACCAGCAGCATCGCAAATGAAGCAGTGACGGTGGTGAAAAGCTGGTGAGAGGCCAGTCCCATAATAAAGGTGAACAGGCTCCAGAGCACGATCGCACTGCCGTAAAGCACCCTCGAACCTACCCGGTCCAGGATGTAGCCGACAGGGATCTGGCTCAAAGCGTATGCCCAGGTAAACATAGAAAACAGCAGCCCCAGTTGCGTAGGGGAGAGGGCAAACTGCCCCTGAATATGAGAACCGGCAACGGATAAGTTAGCGCGGTCCATATAGTTAATCGCCGTAACGATAAAGAGCATTGCCAGAATTAAGAGTCTTGAGCGCGTAGGCTTCATTGTTGTCATCGTTCTAACCTCTGATTTGTCAGAACATAAAAAGGGATGCCGCACTCTTTTTATGTTGCTTAACGCCGCGATTTTATGTCTTTTGAGGACGGCGAGCTTCCTGCATTCCATCAGGTTCTCGTTGTTTCTGCCGCCGCCAAACCCTGAGTGCAAGCAAATAGTGGTTTGCGCATACAACCGTTATTTGAAGTCGTTTTTAATACTTAAGAAGACGGGAAACGTAGCGTGACCTCGTCGGTGTAACATGACTAACAAGTTGCGCCTTAAAGATCTACTTGAGGATGTTAAAATGAACAATGGGAAGAGTAAAAAAATGTCGGGCAGTTCACATACTGGCGAATTTAAACCCTTATAAAGCCCGCTATACGGCACTGTAACTCACTTTTTCTTCTTCAGGTGATCGGCATCACATTACAGAAAATTACCCGGTTTTGGCTTGCAGTCGACGCGTCAGTGATGGTAAAACTTGTAGGACAGGTTGTCGCTGGCTGGCCGGGTAGCGTAATTATTGCTGAGCGATCCGTACTGAAAACGCTATGATAGTGTCGAATCTGTTGATAAATGAGGAATCTCGTGACTCTGGAAAGCGTACAAAAACATAATGTGGTCAATGTTGTTTACCAACAGATGAAACAGAATATTCAGGACGGCGTCTGGGAACCGGGCTGTAAACTTCCTTCTGAAGCAAAGCTGGTAGCCACTTTTAATGTCAGTAGGGTTAGCGTGCGCAGCGCGGTACAAAAACTGCGTGACCTTGGCGTAGTGGTAACTCACCAGGGGAAAGGGACATATGTAACCCGGGATATAGCCAGATTTGGTGAATTCAGCGATAGCCAGCCGCTGCTGCATCTTTCGCAAGAAGAGTTCGAAGATATGCGTATTTTCCGCCAGACCGTAGAATTTCGCTGCATGGCGCTGGCGGTAGAGAAGGCCACTGACGAAGATATTTCTCGCTTAGAGCAGGCCCTGAACCGCATGCTGGTGGCAAAAGATGATTATAAAAAATACTCCCAGGCCGATTATGATTTCCATCTGGCCATTGTCAGAGCGTCCCACAATAAAGTCTTTATTCACGTCATGGAATCCCTGAAAAGCATTTATATCCATTATCTTCAGGAGCTGAATCGGGTTCTCGGCGTCACGCTGGAAAGTATTGAAGCGCATATTAAAGTCTATATGGCGCTCAAGAATCGGGATGCGGTAACCGCCAGCGAAACGCTTAATAGCGCCATGGCTCATAACGTTAACGTAATAGAAGAATCTCGATTACTGGATAAGTAGTTTATAAAACCTCTCCGCGAGGTTTTTTAATAACATAACATGTAGGACATCCTACATCTTGGCGGTCAAGCCGGAGGACTTCATGGATAATCTGAAAATTACCAACGTCAAAACGATTCTTACCGCGCCAGGCGGGATCGATCTGGTTGTGGTAAAAATTGAAACTAACCAGCCGGGCCTCTATGGCTTAGGCTGCGCCACTTTTACCCAGCGGGTGTTCGCCGTTGAGGCTGCGATAGAAAATTACATGAAACCTTTCCTGACAGGTAAGGATCCGCTGAGAACTGAAGATATCTGGCAGTCGGCTGCGGTGAGCGGTTACTGGCGTAATGGCCCCGTTATGAATAACGCCCTGTCCGGAATTGATATGGCATTGTGGGATATTAAAGGTAAGGTCGCCGGGCTACCGGTTTATCAACTTTTGGGCGGAAAATGCCGGGATGGCATCCCACTGTATCGCCACTGCGATGGAGCTGACGAAGTTGAGGTTGAAGATAACATTCGCGCTCGCATGGAAGAAGGGTATCAGTACGTACGTTGCCAGATGGGGATGTATGGGGGAGCCGGTACCGAGGATCTGAAATTGATTGCGGGAAAGCTGGCGAAAGCGCGTAATATTCAGCCAAAGGTTTCACCCCGCACAAAGACCCCGGGGATCTATTTCGATCCGGATGCCTACGCCCGTGCAGTACCCCGATTATTTGAGCATTTACGCCATAAGCTGGGCTTCGGCGTCGAATTTATTCACGATGTTCATGAAAGGGTTACCCCTGTCGCTGCGATACAGATGGCGAAGAACCTGGAACCCTATCAGCTTTTCTTCCTTGAAGATCCGGTCGCGCCGGAAAATACCGACTGGCTGAAAATGCTGCGTCAGCAGTCCGCTACGCCGGTGGCGATGGGAGAGCTTTTCGTCAATATTAACGAGTGGAAGCCGCTGATAGATAACAAACTGATCGATTATATCCGCTGCCATGTCAGCACCATCGGCGGTATTACGCCCGCGAAAAAGCTGGCGGTATATAGCGAGCTTAACGGTGTCAGAACGGCCTGGCATGGCCCCGGAGATATTTCACCGGTGGGCGTCTGCGCCAATATGCATCTTGATATGAGCTCGCCAAATCTGGGCGTTCAGGAGTATACGCCGATGAACGATGCGCTTTGTGAAGTCTTCCCGGGCTGTCCTGAGATAGAAAAAGGCTATGCCTATCTCAATGACAAACCCGGCCTGGGGATTGATATCGATGAGCGGCTGGCGGCTAAGTACCCTTGTGAAGGCGGGATCCCTTTATGGACTCTGGCACGCATTCCGGATGGTACAGCATCACGGCCATAATAGCTGAAGGCAACGTCATCGCTTTCAGATAGTCAGCACGAACTGCTAGATCGGGACAGCATCTGTTCAGGATGCTGCCCCGCCACCTACAGCAGTCAAACAACTTCTCCAGTGCCGTTTATCTGCACCACATCACCGCCAAACGCGGCATCAAGATTTACTTCGTGACTATCACCCGCAGGGCTTCTTACGGCGGCATCTGGACAGGAATACATCCGTAAGAGAGAAAATGAATTAGCCCTGAAACACGCCGGTGGCCACGCCAAGAGCGGCCAAAACCAACAGTATGGCCATCGCTTTTACCGGCGAAACCCCTCGTTTTGCCATCACATACCAGGTGCCAAGCACTATGCCAAGGGGTAACAGCTGCGGGAAGATGCCGTCCAGCATTTGCTGAAGATGAATATTCACCCCGTCTTTGGTAATGAACTCCAGCCCGGAGCTGAGCTTAACGTAGCTTGCCGCGACGCCGCCCATCACGAATACACCCAGCAGCGACAACGCTTCACGCAGGCGAGCCGACTTGCTGCTCACCAGCATCTCGACCGATCCGGATCCCATTTTGTAACCTTTCAAAAACAGGAACCAGGAGCCGGGCAGGATAATGCCCAGCCAGGCGACGGTGTAGAACAGTGGCCCAAGAATATTACCGCCAGCCGCCAGCGCCATACCGATGCTCAACAATATCGGCATTAGCATTCCGGGGATCATCGAATCCCCGATCCCTGCAATGGGGCCCATCAGGCCAACTTTTAGCGTGTTGATCGTTTCACCGTCAATCGGTTCACCATTAGCCTTTTTCTCTTCCAGTCCCAGGGCCATGCCGTTGACGATAGCGCCAATCTGCGGTTCCGTATTGTAGAACGAAGCGTGGCGGCGCAGCATTTCCATGCGCTTTGTGACGTCCGGATAGAGCTTTTTCGCCACCGGCAGCATGCTGAGGCAAAAGCCAAAGGATGCCATACGCTCAAAACTCATTGATGACAGGCAGTGCATCATCCAGGCTCGCCAGCAGCGGCGTAGATCTTTACGGGTTAGTCTCCTTTCTTCCATCAGAATTCATCCTCATCAGCAGCGAGCGGTTTTGCCCCTGCGGCCGTCGCAGGTTCCGGCTTATAGGTGTAATGGAGCAGCGCCAGCAGTGAGCCAACAATGACCAGCGCAACCATATTGAGTTTTAGAAAAACGATGCAGATGAAACCCACGAGAAAATAGATCAGCATGCTGTAGTTTTTAATAATTTGCTTGAGCAGGATCGCGATCCCTACGGCGGGAAGAATACCGCCCAGCACGTTCATGGTTGACAGCACCACCTGCGGGAGGCTGTCCATCACGCCGCTGATATACTGCGCGCCAAAATAGACGCCGGTAAAGGTAGGAACAAAGCGCAGAAGGAAGTTAGTGACCTGCGGCCAGATGGCGCTATTAAGGTAAAGGCTACGCACGTCACCTTGTTCCAGCGCAACGTCGGCACGATGGTTCCAGAAGGAGTTCAGCACCATCATCGCGTTGAATAAAATGGTGCCGGCAATACCTATGGTTGCCGCCAGCGCCACCGCCACTTCCGGTCCTTTGCCCGACAGAATACCCAGTGCGATTGCCGGATAGGCAACAAAGTTCAGATCCGCAGGCATAGAGCCGCCGGGCGTCACCATGGCGATATAGACCGCCTGAACCGCCACCCCAATGATTATCCCGGTTTTCAGGTCGCCCAGAATAAGCCCGACCAGCATTCCGGAAACCAGCGGTCGGGTGATCAGATACCAGCCGCCGGTTACGCCCAGAAGCCAGGGGCTGCTAAGCGCCCCCAGATAACAAAGAAGGCCAATTAAAGCCGCTTCAATAATCATCTTTCATTCCCTTATTTCAGCTTCTGACGGGCATCCTGCCAGCTATAGCTACTGGCATCCGGAACCAGGCGGAATTCTACCCGGTGCCCGCGCTGTACCAGCCAGTCGAAAGCGGCAATTTCCTGAGCGTTGACCGACTGATTGGGGCCAATGGTGATGGTATCGGCGCGTGAACTCATTGGCCCTACGTTGATTTTACCGCTGGCGTTTTTCAGGTCGATCCCGGTTTCTTCAATACGTTGTAGCGTGACGGGGGACTTGCAAATCACAAAGTAACGCTTCTCGCTGGCGATGATTTTCGGCAGTTTTTCAATGGCCGTTGCGACGTCGAACAGCCAGACTTTGGTATCCTGAATCGCGCCTTTCATCACTGATGAGAGCAGGGGATCGGCTGCGACGGCGTCATCAATGGCGATAATCCCTTCGCAGGGTAACTCTTTAGCCCAGCGCGTCACGAGTTGCCCGTGGATAACCCGATCGTCGATGCGAACAAAAGAAATACTCATCGTTATTTCCTCCTAAAAATCAGATGACTGGACAGAGAGAACGGGGGCTGCCTTTGTCAGGGTTGGCACGGTCAGTTCCAGCAGTTTTGCCGCCGCATCGTGAACGTCCGTCAGGTGGTTGACCTCTTCGGTTTGTAGCAGCATGGGGATATTGACGCCCGCCAGCACGGCGACGGGGGGCGTCATCTGCGGGGAGAAGGCATGCTGGCAGGCGACGTTCCACGGCGTACCGCTTTGCAGATCGCACAAAACCACCACGCCGTCGGCATTCTGGCCAGCGCTGGCCAGCGCCTTAGTGAAATCCTGCCTGAATCCTTCAATCCCCGCCTGTTCGCTAAGCGTCACTACGGAAACATGCGGCAATTCGCCATACACCATCTGGCCACTGGCGAGCAGCGCCTCAGCCAGAGGGCCGTGGGTGGCAATAATAAAGGCGATCATAAGCTTCCTCTCTTACCCAGGCTTTTAGCGTGGCGCGCCGCTGCCCGAGGCTTCTTGCTGATAGTGAAATGTATGGCGGGAATAATAAACTTCCCGGCGCAGCGGAGGGGGAAAGAGGCAAAAGCGTTGCCCGGGTGTTTATATTCCTGACCCATAATGTCAGAGCGTTTATGGTGAGTTATTCGCATATTCTGTCTCCATGTTAGCTGAGTTTAGATTAATCGATTAATATTATTTAATGTATGTTGTTAAAGTGATTAACCCCGCAAAATCCATAAGTTGAGTTTTGTTATCTCTTATAAAAATCTTTTAACAGGTGGTTTTTAAATAAAAAAGGTTATTCGATTAACTTAATTTGCTACAATTTTGCATCAGGTTGTCGATTTCCCGGCAAGCCACATAGAGGTGATAGAGCGTCGAAGCCGGTGAAGCCTGCGCCAGACGCCTGCCGCTGGCATCGATTTCATCACAATAAGGACGGCTGTTCTCTCCGTTGACATACTGCGCCATCATCAATGCAGCATGCCGATCCAGCCTGCGGTAAGCAGCGTCTTCCTGCTGTGTCTCACAGGCCACAACGTCGGCCTTCAGGCGTTCGGTCTGGCACCACAGGCGGCTCCCCTCACGGTACGGCGTCTGGTCATGGTAAACCTCATTCGTTACCGCCAGGGTACGCGGGTTCTCGCCTGCCTGTATAGCAAAGCGCTGCAACGCATCGCGCCAGAAGAGGGTATCCACACCGGAAAGCTTCTGATACTCGTAAAGCAGCCACGTCCATTCATGGTGATGGCCCGGGTCAACATGCGGCGATTCAGGGGCATCGGCCTGCCAGCCGGGTGAGAAGAACTCAACCAGGCAATGCCGTTCATGATGAAATAAGCGATCGGTAAACAGGTTAAACAGGCGATGCGCCTCCTGCTGCCAGCATGGTTCCCCGGTGTGACGCCACCAGGCAAGCATGGCTTCAAAAAGATGCATGTTGGGGTTCTGACTCAGCATCGCCGGGCGTCGGGTATTGATGGCATATCCTCCTTCCGCCAGGGCCAGATTGGTCTGCATCCAGTCATATAGCGCCATGGCACGCTGATGAAACTGCGCTTCGCCGGTCAGGGCATACAGTTCGCTATAGGCCAGCAGGGCAAATGCCTGCTCGTAGGCATTAGTTTGATGAGCGAGTGGCGTGTTTCCGTCGGCAAACAAAAATGCTCCCTGAGCATTGGTGAAATGACTGAGGCCGCGATTTGCTACGGCATCCAGCGTTTGGCGTGCATCCAGCCAGCCCGTTCTCGTGGCATGGGCGTAGACATATAGCTGGCGTGTCTGTACCCGGCTGCGCGTCAGCGAACCTTCATCCGGTAACGTTTCGCGGAAACAAACGGCTCCGTCCGGCAGCGTTTTGACACCTTGCTGTAAAAATAGCGGTAGCGCGCTGTTTTTTATCCACGAAACAAACTGTTGAGCATGCGTCATCATCATGCCTGCTCCGCCTGACGGACACTGGCAACAATCACGCCAGTCTCATGTTGGTGCAGAGCACGCAGGCGATACTCGCCTGACGCTGCCGGTATAATCACGGTTTCGGCGTAGTGGACAGTAAAGGACTCAAACTGGTTAGCAGGACTTTCAATCAGTACGGCCTGGCCCTCGACCAGATTTAACATCTGGAATTCGCCGCCGGTATTTAGCGTTACCGCACCGTTAATCCAGTAACGACGGGTCTCAATAAATTCCAGCTCATGCAGCCCTGTGCGCTCGCTGCGCCATTCTGCATGTTCTTCCAGCGGCGTAATGACATTGACCAGTTCACGACGGCACCACTCGGTGTCTCGTTCTTCGCGCATTACCTTTTTGCCGTGGTTGAGGTGCACCGGGCGCGGCTTGCCGTCCAGCCCCAGACGGCCCCAGTCCCACAATTTAAAGGTGAAAATATAGGGCGTCGCGGAGATTTCCAGAATCATTGCGTTGCTGCCCGAGCAGTGTACGGTGCCGGAAGGGATCAGCAGATGATCGTGCTTCTTTACCGGGAACTGGTTGACGTATTTTTCAGCATCGAAGGTGCCGGTTTGCTGTGCTTCTTCCAGCGCCGTAACTAACTCTTCCTGTTTTACTCCCGTCCGCAATCCCAGCCACACGCTGGCATCGCTGCCCGCATCGAGGATGTAATAACTCTCATCCTGGGTATAGTGCATGCCGAAATTTTGCTGGATATAGTCGGTGGAAGGATGCACCTGCAGGCTGAGGTTGCCGCCCGACATGGTGTCGAGGAAGTCAAAGCGAATCGGGAACTCTGCGCCAAAGCGTGCATAGTTGCGTTGGCCGAGCAGCGCTTCCGGGCGCGCCAGCACCAGATTGATGGCGGGCATGGTGATGGCTGTCGCAGCAAATTTTAGCGTCAGGCTGTTCTCTTCCGGTACGCCATCAAAGCACCATGCGTAGTTTTTTTCGCCCGGCGGTAAAGCACAGACCTCTTCCATCCACTTTCCTCCCCAGACACCGGGATCGAAAAACGGATTGAGGCGGAAAGGGGTTTTAAGGCAAGCATCCAGACCGGCGTGAAAGGCGGCGTTATCGATCATTGCCGCCGGCTGCGCCAGGACATCAAGGTAAAAATCAAAGCGTGTGAACAGCTCGCGCTTATGACGATCGGCAACCCGCCACTCCCAGAAGAAGCCACGCTTATATTTTCTCAGAATGTCTTCATCTGGATTTTCTGCCTGCCAGTTGCTACTGCCGGCCCGCCAGTCGAGCTGTCGCTGCCAGCGCGGGTAGTCGGCATAAATCAGGACATCACCTTCAACCAGCAGTGCCGCGCCAGTGCCCATCACCACGCGTAACCCCTTCGTTGCCGCAACGCTATTCTTCATCTTCTCCGACGCGCCGGGGAGTAGATAATCTGCCAGCTTCGCGCAGCTCATCACGCCAAAAACGCGATCGTCGGTCAGCGTATCTGCCAGACGGGCTTCCAGTTCGGCCCCTTGCATAAAGCAGCTATCGGCATCAAACCAGCTGGCATTGCTGAACACCGCTGTGGCACCCAATGCGGATTTGATAGCGGAAAGGCTTACGCCGGGATAACAATCGATGACGACGATTGCATTCTCACGAGCCGACAGTTTTTTAATGATTTGTTCTGCGACAGGCTGCCACCCCTGATAAGCGCTATTCACGCCATTTACCTTTACGGCCGGAAACTTGTCGTAGTTAACGGGATGCTTCAGATAACCCATAGTCCGCCTCTTTAGTTAAACGATTAACCTTAATTGGTGAGGAGTCTAAACTAAAATAAATTCTTTAAACAGAGGCTGAATTTAGAGTGAATTAAATATCTTTTTGATTTTAAATTGTTTTAATAAAAAGGGCGGTGCCAGCAATAACGTAATTCGTGATCGTGGTCAGAACTTTAATTGAGGATGTTCGACAGTGAAAAGGTAAATCGAATAATCTTGCTTCCTTTTATTCCGGGATTTACAGAGTAGAATCCGCAGCGAGCCATTTTACGACCGGTACAGCAGCCAGCGTTTTAGCAAACCAGAGTTCTGTGACCGTGACTTCGGCTAACGAGGGGGACCTGCCTGAGTACGTAGCATGAAGCACATTCACGCCGCGCCGTGGACGGAAGTTGATGAGCGAGATTGAATCGTGGAAGGCGATTTGAGTGCGGGCGTACGTACAAAACATTCTTGACGACATTTTCCCGCATTGTTACCGTTGCCCGCGGTCCCGGGAGCGTGTTTTCTACTGACCCGATATCGTCAGTCAGTGGTCAGGGCCATGCTTGTTACTCTTGCGGTTGCGGGCGTCGGCGCGTTTACAGGCATCTTTTAGTGGAGTGTGATAAAGCATGACAAAACGTGCGACGGTCGTCGATGTTGCAGCACTGGCTAACGTTTCGGTGGCCACAGTATCGAACGTTATCAGTAACCGGGCGGGCAAAGTCTCAGCAAAAACCCGCCAGCGCGTTCTTGATGCAATTAACACGCTTAACTACACCTATAACGAAACGGCCGCCACGCTCAGAAGTAACAAGTCCAATATCATTGGGCTTGTTATTCATGATTTGAGTAATCCATATTACACCGAGCTGCTCGCCAGAGTTAACCGCAAGCTGGCGAAAAAAGGGTATGCCACCATTCTGGCCTGTTCGGATGAAAGGCTTGAAAGCCAGCAGGAGTATCTGCATCTGATGCAGCGCCACAATGCGCTTGCCGTGCTGTTGTGTCCGACCTGGGATACAACGCGTGAGCACCTTGAGGCCTGGCGTAATCTCACACCGACCGTCACCTTCCTGCGCCCAACCGGCAGTCACGACAGCGATTTTATTGGTATTGATAACTACCAGGCTGCTTACGATATTACCCATCGTTTAATCCAGGATGGCCATAAAAATATTGCCTTTATGGGGGGGAGCCAGAATTCGCGTCTGCGGCGTCAACGCCTGCAGGGCTGGAAGGATGCTCATGAAGACTGTGGGCTGGACTGGCATGAATCTCGCGCGGTTTACTGCGCTTCAAGCATCAGCGCCGGGAGCAAGGCTACCTTAGCGCTGTTTAACGCTGACGAAGCCATAACGGCATTCGTTTGCTATCAGGACGTGGTCGCCTTTGGTGCCATGAATGCGCTGCAGTATCTGGGTAAAAAGCCGGGCGAAGAGATTGCGGTAACGGGTTTTGATGGTCTGAGCGACGCAGAGGGATGGCTGCCTTCACTGACCACGGCAGAGGTCCAGATCGATTTGCTCGCTGATAATATCGTGGAGCGCCTGCTTAACAGGTTACAGAAGCCGGATGAACCTGCCAGCGCAACGCTTTTACATGCACAGATTCACTGGCGGAATTCATCGAATTTTAGAAAGGATTGATAACAACAGCAGAACCGGCGGGAACGACATTGCCCGCGTGGCGTGTGCTGGTGATTAAAAATGAACAGTGTCAGCATCAACTTTCAGCGTTATCCGACACTATCTCGATTTTAGGGTGCGGTCTTGACGTGCAATGAGCATCCAGCTCTGTTCTGCGCTGCCTGTTAAGGAGATAGGGATAGCTGGGGCTACCGATGCCGGTGAGAGCCAGACACTGTCGCGCAACGCCTGATATCCTGCTCATGGATCGTGAGTTGTTTGATCAATATGCCAGCCATAGCGACGTTCCTGAACCGGTAAAAGCGCAGCAAGCAATACCTGATGACTTGCTTAATGAAGAGTCGATTTTTATCGCCACTTGACCCGTTTGCCACGTGGTCGTCTGGAGCGGGAATTCTTGCCTGCGGGAATAGTGGAAGAGGAACGGGTCATGTGGCAGAAGGCGTTATATAAGGCCGAAGGATCCATCAGTATCCTTAGCAATCTACCGGATATTTGGTAGATGCGGTATGTTATAACCAAATATTTTCAGCCTGAGGAATCTGTATGCCTTTGCAAATAAAAGACATTATAGATCTGCAAACCCTTGTCGAGTCGGAACAGGTAGAGTTCAAGCTGGCAGGGGGGAAAGACGGCAAAGGCG
This sequence comes from Erwinia sp. BNK-24-b, assembly GCF_047456155.1. NCBI lineage: Bacteria > Pseudomonadati > Pseudomonadota > Gammaproteobacteria > Enterobacterales > Erwiniaceae > Erwinia > Erwinia sp. BNK-24-b. The sequence goes on along the minus strand of NZ_CP179901.1, from coordinate 4,199,969 downwards.
AACTACCGAAAGACTTCTGGCCCACCTATTCCGCAATGGCAAATGGGCGGGGCGGTTGGGTAGTTCTTGGTGTAAAAGAACAGGCCGGAAAATTTACACCAGTTGGTATTGCCGATCCCGAAAAGATTAAGACCGATTTGTTTAATCAGTTAAACGATCGCGATCGAGTCAGTACGAATGTGCTGAGGTCGGAAAACGATGTGCAATGGGTCTCTTTGCAGGGAACGGACGTTCTGGCAATCCATATTCCACAGGCGATGCGTAAACAAAAGCCGGTTCACCTGAAAAAGTCTCCATTTGGTAACACCTATCAACGTTTGCACGAAGGCGATCGCCTTTGTGATGATATGACCGTCAAGCGGATGCTTGCTGAGCAGATCCACGATAGCCGTGATAACGAAGTGCTTTCTGAGCACTACACTTTTCAGGAAGATATCGATCTGGACAGTTTAAAAGTTTACCGCAATCTGCTTTCGGCAAATAACCCGCAGCATCCTTATCTGGCCTGTGAGCCGTTTGAACTATTTAAAATAGTGGGTGGGTGGCGTAAAGACAGAGAAACCGGAAAAGAGGGCATAACACTGGCCGGTATTCTCATGTTTGGCAAATGGGATGCGATTACTGCTGCTGCACCTAACTACATGGTGGATTATCAGGAAAGGCCCCAGGCAAAAACGGAGCTTCGTTGGGTAGACAGGGTGTGTCCGGACGGTACATGGTCAGGAAACCTGTTTGATTTTTACCGTAAAGTATACCAAAAACTAGCCGCTGATTTGAAAGTACCCTTTACGCTTGAAGAGGGCCAGCGCAGAACGGATACGCCAGTACATATCGCGCTGCGTGAAGCGTTAGTAAACACGCTGGTCCATGCAGATTTTACCGACCGGGTTTCTATTTTGATCGTCAAACGTCCCGATATGTTTGGCTTTCGTAACCCCGGCTTGATGCGCCTGCCGTTAGAGGATGTGATTGCAGGTGGCGTCAGTGATTGCCGCAACAGGTTGTTACATCAGATGTTTTTGTTAATTGGGCTAGGCGAAAAAGCGGGTTCAGGGATGCCGAAGATTTTCAGCGGCTGGAAATCGGCTAACTGGCGAACCCCCAAACTTTGGGAAAAAACGTTTCCTGCACAGACGCTATTAGAGCTTTCTACCGCTAGCCTGATCCCGCAGCATGTTCTGGATGACCTGCACCAACGATTTGGCGAAACCTTCGATCTGCTTGATGACTTTGAACAGGTAATTGTTGCAACGGCGGCGATTGAAGGCTGGGTCAACCATGAACGAGCTTGTCTGTTAACAACCCGACACTCTCGCGAAGTCACGTTGACGCTTCCTCGTCTGGAAAGTAAAGATTTTCTGGTCGCAGGGGGCGAGCAGAAAAGCAAATATTATACCTTGCCCGGTGTATCGGTCATGACACCGGATGAGGTGTTCTCACTTGGTGCGGTGGTAAGCTCTCCACATAACGAAGAGGACTCCAAATATAACGAGCGGAGGTCCACACATAACGATGAGAGCTCCACATATAACGAGCAGAGGTCCACACATAACGATGGGAGCTCCACACATAACGAGCAGAGGTCCACATATAATGGGGAAAGCTCCATATATAACGCCGAAGGCGATCAACCTGCGTCCCGAGATGAGTATGGACGTTTGCTTAACCGCTTTATCGATAGACCCTATATTGATGATGTTGACAATCTTATCGAGTCTTTCCGGGATTCGTTATTTACTTTAGCCGCAGTTCCGCGTGAAAAGTTGCGTTTGGGGGATAAAGAGCTGATGAAGAGTGTGATCCTGGATGTGTGTCAGGGACAGTATATTTCCGTTGCTGCACTGGGGCAGATCCTTAGTCGTAATCCTAATGCACTGCGTCAGCAGTACTTAAAACCGCTGGTGGAACAAGGGGCCCTGAAGCTGGCGTTTCCGCAGTATAAGAATGACCCGAAGCAAGGGTATAGTGCAGTTTAATACTCTATCTGGCCCAGATTATTCGTACGGTATTTGATAAGCGTGCCCCTGATTTTGTTCAGGTAGTACACACATCGTAAGGCATTAAATGTTGGTAAGCATCGCAGAGTTTGTAGGGGTTATAGAGCGGCCTGGCGTTGCGGACAGCAATATCGGTAAGTGGCGTGACGGAGGCTACGGCGTTTATTAAACCAACGGCGCTTAGAAACTCTTGATGTCAAAAATCCTGACGGAACTTTTCAGTACCATCAGGTTTTTTAAATTACTTATTTTTTAGCGTTTCAGGACTTATAAGAACGCCATGAAACTAAATTAGTGGTGCCCGGACTCGGAATCGAACCAAGGACACGGGGATTTTCAATCCCCTGCTCTACCGACTGAGCTATCCGGGCAACGGGGCGCATTAAACCGTAAAGGGCGTACGGCGTCAACGGCTTTGTCATAAAAAAGCGGGAAATCGTGACCGATCGCCTGCTTTTTGGGCGCTAAGGCTGAAAGTTAGTCAGGGGGGGACATCACTTCCGGCATCCGGTTCCGCTTTTCAGGCCAGTGCATCACTTCCGCCACCCGGTTCCGCTTTTCAGGCTAGCGCATCACTTCTGGCACCTGATCTTTTTAGCTCAGCGCGCCGTTTCGACGGCAAAGCGCGATGCTCAGCACATCTTCTGCCAGCGAGCGAGCCGTTGCCACTTCCTGCACGTTGCGCTTAACCAGCAGGCGACTGAGGCAACCTTCCAGTATCAGCTCCATCTGGTGCGCAACCAGTTCGGGATTATCCGTCTCCAGCTGCGTTAACAGCTGATGGGTATATTGCCAGGAGGCGCGCTTTTGCTGATCGGCAATCTGATGGACGGGATGATCCGCCTGCGGATAAAAGCTGCACGCCGCCACAAACAGGCAGCCAGGATAGCGATTGTTATTTACCGCCTCTTCCAGCAGCTGATAACGCGCCAGCAGCTTCTGTTCCGTGCTTAGCGTGTCATCCAGCAGCAGCTTGCGCCGCCAGATATCGATCTGCTGGCTATGGTAGCGCAGAGCGTCATACAGCAGCGCCTCGCGGTCGGGCCAGTAGCGCTGTAAATCTTCCTGCTGGCAGGCCGCCGCGTTCGCCATCATGGCAAAAGATGTTGAAGGGGCCAGCCCATTTTGCTCGAGTACGTTCAGTGCATGCTCGAGTACCTGTTCACGTTGCAAGTGACTCTCCTCTTGAATGCATTATTTACGACCGTGGCCGTAAAATTCTTCTCTAGTGTCGTTTACTGCGCCAGTTTCTGCAAATGCTGCTGAAAAGCCGTGGCGTCCATAAAACCGGTAACGCGCGAGCCGGGTATTTCTTTACCTTCGGCATCAAAAAACAGAATGGTCGGCAGCCCCAGCACCTTCAGCTGCGCCAGCAGCGCTTTGTCTTGCGCATTATTTGTCGTGACGTTTGCCTGTAACAGCTGCGTTTTATTCAGAGCGTTCTGTACCTGCGGCTGGCTGAACGTATATTTTTCGAACTCTTTGCAGGCCACGCACCAGTCGGCATAAAGGTCGAGCATGGTGATCCGCCCATCGTGCTGCCGTAATGCCTGATTAAGCTGGGCGACGTCGTTAATACGAGTAAAGCTCAAAGCCGCGTGATTCTCGCTGACCGGTGCGCCGAACGCCCAGTCCTGCAACGGTCGCGCAGCCACCAGCGCCGCGGCCAGCATCAGGATTTGCCCCACGCGCTGCCAGCCGTTAGCGGCTTTCAGGCTGATAAAAGCCCAGCCGAAGAAAGCCACGGCCAGCATACTCCACAAACGTAGCCCCCAGGCTTCACCGACCACTCGCTCCAGCAGAAATACCGGCAGCGCGAGGATAACAAAGCCAAAGCCCTCTTTGACGGTCTGCATCCAGGCGCCGCTTTTCGGCAACAGGCGATTACCAAACAGGGTAACGACAATCAGTGGTAAGCCCATCCCAACCGCATATAGCCAGAGCGTGCCTGCGCCAGCCAGCAGATTGCCGCTTTGCGCGATATAAAGCAGGATGGCGCTAAGCGGCGCGGTAGTGCAGGGCGAGCAGATCAGTCCGGCCAGCGCGCCCATTAAGAAGACGCCGGGCAGCGAGCCGCCTTGCTGACGATTGCTGAGAAGGGTCAGCCTGGTTTGCAGCGCAGAAGGCAGCTGCAAGGTGAACAGACCAAACATCGACAGCGCCAGCAGGATAAACAGAACAGAGAGGCCAGTCAGCACCACGGGCGACTGCAGCGCGGCCTGAAAACGCAGTCCGGCAGCGGCGACGATCACGCCCATCACCGTATAGGTCAGCGCCATTCCCTGAACGTAAAGCATCGCCAGGGCGAACAGACGTTTTAGCGAATAATGGCGGTTACCGCCCAAAATAATGCCGGAAATCAACGGATACATGGGCAGCACGCACGGCGTAAAAGCGACGCCGATACCGATCAGCAAAGCCCACAGCGGCGAAAAAGGAAGCTTGTTATCAGCGGGCTGTACTTCAGGCGAGGCGGCGTTGTGCTGTACCGGCACGGACTGGGCCGTGGCAGGAGCCTGGCCGCCTGCCATAACTTCATTCAGCGGCACGGAACGGGTTTCCGGCGGATAGCAGAAGCCCGCAGCGGCGCAGCCCTGATAAGTGACGCTAAGGGTAGCGCCTTTATCGGCCTGCAAAATCGTTAACGGCAGTTTCAGGCTATCGGGATAAATTTGCGTTTTCCCGTAAAACTCATCTTCATGCGGTTTACCGGGCGGCAGCGTCCAGTCGGCCAGCTTTGCGCCCTGAGCGGCAAGGGTTATCTGCTGGCGATAAAGATAGTAGCCGGGCGACACCTGCCAGCTCAGCGTCAGCTGGTCGGCTCGCTGATTAAAATCGAAGCTGAAAGCCTGATCGACGGTGCCGAAGTGGCTGTTGTTATGCTGTCCGAACAGCGAGGCGCTGGCGTTAAAGCTGAGCAGAATGGCCATCAACAGCAGCAAGTAGGATGTAAGGCGCTTAGTCATAGCGGGAATCATTTTTCCGGTGACGAAATTAAGAAAACGGGCGATCCCGACGCGTCCGGGCCCGGCAATGCTCCGTAAGGCGCAAACTATATCACGGCCTTATGGCCGACGCTTTTTCAGGATGTAAATGCGCCTGGCGTGCAAGGCGTTTATTGAGGCGGGATTTAACAAACAAAAACGAAGCGGACCGTCACGGCCCGCCAGATCGTTACAGCACAAGATGGGCGAAGATAAAGCCGAAGGCCACAGACAGCGCAATCGCCAGCGTACCTGGAATAATAAAAGAGTGGTTGAAGACAAATTTCCCAATGCGCGTGGAGCCGGTATCGTCCATTTCTACCGCAGCCAGCAGCGTAGGGTAGGTCGGCAGCACAAACAGCGCGGAAACGGCGGCAAAAGAAGCGATAGCGGTATGTGGCGACACGCCCAGCAGCAGCGCGGCGGGCATCAGCGCTTTGGTCGTCGCGGCCTGGGAATAGAGCAGCGTAGAAGCGAAAAAGAGGATAACGGCCAGCATCCAGGGGTACTCCTGTAGCAAATTACCCGCGAAGTCCTGAATTTCATGGATATGGGCCTTCACAAAAGTATCGCCGAGCCAGGCAACGCCCATCACGCAGACGCAGGCGCTCATCCCCGAACGGAAGGTGCTGGCCGAAAGGATTTTCGCCGTATCGACTTTACAGCTCAGGCAGATCAGCGCGGCAATGGTCAGCATAAATATCACGATAGCTTCATTGCGCGGCAATACCGGATTTTTAATCAGCCCGACGGTATCGCTGATCGCTGTCGCATAGAGCACCACGGCGACAATACCCAACAGAAAGAGCAGCACCGAACGTTTCGCGCCGGGCTTTTCTTCGAACACCGTCGCGCCGCGCAGCGTGACTTCGCCTTTTTCCAGTCGCTGCTGGTAAACCGCATCGTCCTTTAGTTCTTTCCCCAGGAAGTTAGTCAGCAGAGCGGCAAGGAAAAGGGCAACCATTGTGGAGGGAATAGCCACCGCCAGCAGGCTCAGATAGCTGACGCCTTTTGGCTCAAGGATGCCGGAGAGGAAAACCACAGCGGCCGAAATAGGGGATGCGGTAATCGCAATCTGCGAAGCGACAACGGCAATCGATAACGGCCGGGAAGGGCGGACGCCCTGTTCTTTAGCGACTTCAGCAATGACCGGCAGCGTAGAAAACGCGGTATGGCCAGTACCGGCCAACAGCGTCATCGTATAGGTGACCAGCGGTGCCAGAAAAGTGATATAACGCGGATGCTTCCTTAACAGGCGTTCGGCCAGGCTGACCAGATAATCCATGCCGCCCGCGACCTGCATTGCCGCAATGGCCGCGATTACCCCCATAATAATTTCGATCACGTCAAAGGGGATCGCGCCCGGTTTGATTTGAAAAGCCAGCGTCAGGATCAGCATGCCTGCGCCGCCAGCGAAGCCAATGCCGATACCGCCAAGCCGCGCGCCCAGATATATTGCCGCCAGCACGACAATCAGCTCTGGTAAAATCATAATGTGTTCTCTCCCGGTTAGAAGTTCGTTGATACCATGTAAACGGCAGCATAAAAAAAGGCACGTTGTTCAGTGAACCAACGTGCCTTTGCGCTTCTCAATGAAGATTAATCTTCATCGGTGTAGCGTTTCGCTTTATAAACCGGATACATCAAATTCTGCGTTGAGAAGATGTCATCCAGTTCGGTTTCGGTCAGCAGACCGCGCTCCAGCACCACTTCACGCACGCTCTTACCTGTTTCAGCACAGATTTTGCCGACGATATCGCCGTTATGGTGGCCGATATAGGGATTCAGGTAAGTTACGATACCGATCGAATTAAAGACGTAGGCTTCGCATACCGCTTTGTTAGCCGTAATGCCGTCTACGCACTTCTCCAGCAGGTTGAGGCAGGCGTTGGTCAGAATATCCACCGACTCAAACAGTGCCTGGCCAATCACCGGCTCCATCACGTTCAGCTGTAGCTGTCCGGCTTCAGAGGCCATCGTTACCGTTACGTCGTTACCAATGACCTTAAAGCAGACCTGGTTAACAACTTCCGGCACGACCGGGTTTACCTTGGCGGGCATGATGGAAGAGCCGGCCTGCAGTTCCGGCAGGTTAATCTCGTTCAGGCCAGCGCGCGGGCCGGAAGAGAGCAGGCGCAGGTCGTTACATATTTTCGACAGCTTCACCGCCAGACGCTTCAGCGAGCTGTGAACCATCACGTAAGCGCCGCAGTCCGAGGTGGCTTCAATCAAATCTTCTGCAGGTACACAAGGCAGGTTACTGACTTCCGCCAGTTTTTGTACCGCCAGCTGCTGATAGCCATCCGGCGTATTAAGACGTGTGCCGATAGCCGTGGCGCCCAGGTTAACTTCCAGCAGCAGTTCAGCGGTGCGCAGAATATTTTTAATTTCTTCTTTCAGCAGCACGTTAAACGCGTGGAACTCCTGGCCCAGCGTCATCGGCACCGCATCCTGAAGCTGGGTGCGACCCATCTTCAGAATGGTGGTGAATTCAATCGCCTTGCGCTCAAAGCCTTCGCTCAGTTTTCCGATAGCGTCCAGCAGCTTTAAAATAGAGCTGTAAACGGCGATGCGAAAACCGGTGGGATAGGCATCATTGGTCGACTGGCATTTATTGACGTGATCGTTGGGGTTAAGAAACTGATAGTCGCCTTTCTGGTGTCCCATCAGCTCCAGACCGATGTTCGCCAGTACTTCATTGGTGTTCATGTTGACGGAAGTGCCCGCGCCGCCCTGATAGACGTCAACCGGAAACTGATCCATGCATTTGCCGTTATCTAATACTTCGTCGCAGGCTTTGATAATTGCATTGGCAATATTTCGTGGAATAGTTTGCAGCTCTTTATTGGCCATTGCCGCCGCTTTTTTCACCATTACCATGCCGCGGACGAATTCCGGAATGTCACTGATTTTACTGTTACTGATATAAAAATTTTCAATCGCACGCAGAGTGTGAACACCGTAGTAAGCATCCGCAGGAACTTCTCGCATACCTAACAGGTCTTCTTCGATACGAATGTCGTTAGCCATGAGCACCTTCTTGTTATTGCTGCCGGTTATAACTTTGATAAACAGTAGTAGAGTGATAGTTAAATCGTCACCAGTCTGGTGCCACATGTTAGCTGTTTGTCTTAAACAGCACACGACTATATTCTGTGAAGCATGAACGGTTTCTCTCTTAAGCGACAAATGTCTGCGCTAATAGACATTTGTCTGCGCTAATAATAGTGGAGCCGCCCGGCCGTTTATGGCTGTTTACGCGCTAATTCGTCGGTTAAGGTTGAAAAGGTTACGCAGCGTGCCCATCTTTTATAGACTTGATCGATAAACGATCTCTTTTTTATGCCGTTACGCCTGCTGCGTGATAGCTCTAACCGACAGGAGACTGCGGTGCGCTGGCTACCGTTTTTACTACTTATTCTTCTCGCCTGGATCGAAATCAGCATTTTTATCCAGGTTGCTCACGTACTGGGCGTACTGATGACGCTGCTGCTGGTGATCTTCAGTTCCGCTATTGGTATTTCGCTGGTGAAAAACCAGGGCATGAAGAACTTTATGCTGATGCAGCAAAAGCTGGCGGTGGGCGAAAGCCCGGCGGCGGAGATGCTGAAAAGCGTCTCGCTGATTCTGGCCGGCTTTTTACTGCTGCTGCCCGGTTTCTTTACCGACTTCCTGGGTCTGCTGCTGCTGTTGCCACCGGTGCAAAAACATTTAACGCTGAAGCTGATGCCGCATCTGCGCGTCTGGCGCGGGGCGGGTGCAGGGCCGGATAGCGGTTACACCGTGGACGGCGAATATGAGCGCAAAGACACCACGCTGATTGAACACGACGACAAGCGCGACGATCGTTAATCGGTCAAAAAGGCGGGATCCCCGCCTTTTGGTTTTCTCCTGCAGAAAGTGGCGGTTAATTGGTCAATTGTGAAGCAGAAGCAAAATTTTTATTTTTTGCCCCTTGAAAGCCCTTCCCTCTGTCCCTATCTCTTCCGTCACGAGGCCGGTGCCAGTGAAGCCCGGCAATCATCCAAAACTGACTGATTGACTTCTCAAAGGAGAACTATCAATGAAAATTCGTCCATTGCACGACCGTGTTATCGTCAAGCGTAAAGAAGTGGAATCTAAATCAGCTGGTGGCATCGTTCTGACCGGCTCCGCTGCAGGTAAATCTACCCGCGGTGAAGTGCTGGCTGTTGGCAATGGCCGTATCCTGGAAAATGGTGACGTGAAATCCCTGGACGTAAAAGTCGGTGATATCGTGATTTTCAACGAAGGCTACGGTGCGAAAACTGAGAAAATCGACAACCAGGAAGTGCTGATCATTTCTGAAAGCGACATTCTGGCAATTGTTGAAGCGTAATTTACGTAACTCATTGAACCAAACGAATTTAAGGGATATTGATAATGGCAGCTAAAGACGTAAAATTCGGTAATGACGCACGCGTAAAAATGCTCCGTGGCGTAAACGTACTGGCAGACGCGGTAAAAGTAACCCTGGGCCCGAAAGGCCGTAACGTGGTGCTGGATAAATCCTTCGGCGCACCAACCATCACTAAAGATGGCGTTTCCGTAGCTCGTGAAATCGAACTGGAAGATAAGTTCGAAAACATGGGCGCGCAGATGGTGAAAGAAGTTGCCTCTAAAGCGAACGACGCTGCGGGCGACGGCACCACTACCGCAACCGTACTGGCTCAGTCTATCGTTAACGAAGGTCTGAAAGCCGTAGCCGCTGGTATGAACCCAATGGATCTGAAGCGCGGTATCGATAAAGCCGTGGTTCACGCTGTTGAAGAACTGAAAAAACTCTCCGTGCCTTGCTCTGATTCCAAAGCGATTGCCCAGGTAGGTACTATCTCCGCTAACTCCGATGAGAGCGTGGGTACCCTGATTGCTCAGGCAATGGAAAAAGTCGGTAAAGAAGGTGTTATCACCGTTGAAGAAGGTACCGGCCTGCAGGACGAGCTGGACGTGGTTGAAGGTATGCAGTTCGATCGCGGCTACCTGTCTCCTTACTTCATCAACAAGCCAGAAACCGGTGCGGTTGAGCTGGAATCACCGTTCATCCTGCTGGCTGACAAAAAAATCTCCAACATCCGCGAAATGCTGCCAGTGCTGGAAGCCGTGGCAAAAGCAAGCAAGCCGCTGCTGATCATCGCTGAAGATGTTGAAGGTGAAGCGCTGGCTACGCTGGTGGTGAACACCATGCGCGGTATCGTGAAAGTGGCTGCGGTTAAAGCACCTGGCTTCGGCGACCGTCGTAAAGCTATGCTGCAGGACATCGCTGTGCTGACCGGCGGTACCGTTATCTCTGAAGAGATCGGTATGGAGCTGGAAAAAGCGACGCTGGAAGACCTGGGTCAGGCAAAACGCGTAGTGATCAACAAAGACACCACCACCATCATTGATGGCGTGGGCGAAGAGTCTGTAATCTCCGGTCGCGTGACTCAGATCCGTCAGCAGATCGAAGAAGCAACTTCCGACTACGATCGTGAAAAACTGCAGGAGCGCGTAGCTAAACTGGCAGGCGGCGTGGCCGTACTGAAAGTTGGCGCAGCAACTGAAGTTGAAATGAAAGAGAAGAAAGCCCGCGTTGAAGATGCTCTGCACGCTACCCGTGCGGCAGTAGAAGAAGGCGTGGTTGCCGGTGGTGGCGTAGCGCTGGTTCGCGTTGCGGCCGTACTGGCTGGCCTGACTGGTCAGAACGAAGACCAGAACGTGGGTATCAAAGTTGCGCTGCGCGCGATGGAATCTCCACTGCGTCAGATCGTTTCCAACGCGGGTGAAGAACCTTCCGTTGTAGCGAACATGGTGAAAGCGGGCGAAGGTAACTACGGTTACAACGCGCAGACCGAAGAATACGGCAACATGATCGACTTCGGTATCCTGGATCCAACTAAAGTAACCCGTTCTGCTCTGCAGTACGCGGCTTCCGTTGCTGGCCTGATGATCACCACCGAGTGCATGGTTACCGACCTGCCAAAAGGTGACGCACCAGACTTAGGCGCTGGCGGCGGCATGGGTGGAATGGGCGGCATGGGCGGCATGATGTAAGTCGACATACGTCGCTTATCGCTCGTAAGCCAAAAAAACCTGCCGGAAACGGCAGGTTTTTTTTATGGCGGTTATCCAGAGAACGTTGCCGGCCCGTATCAGAAGCCGATACGGACACCCAGGTTAGCGGCCAGCGGTGATTCAATATGGCGGCCATTCTGATAATTGATTTCGCTGAACAGGGCAGCTTCCTTCGCCAGCCAGATATCAATACCTGCGCCATAGCGTGCCGCACTACCGGCAGCGGCATCATTAAAATCCCAGCGATGATTCAGGCGAACCTTACTGGATTTAACAAACTCTTTAGCCACGCTGGCTTTCAGGTAAGGATTGAGTACGGCTTTATTAAGCTTCAGGCGCTTACCCAGATGCAGACCTGTTTGCACCTGCGCAGAAGCCGGATGCCGAACGTGCGCCGTCATACCGTTACTCAGCGTCACGTTTTTACTGCCTGCCCGAAAGGCGGTGACGCGAAAAAAGGGCTCGGCCCAGTAATTGTTCGCCAGCGCAACGCGCCAGCCGCTTTCCAGTGCACCCCCTACGCCATTCTGGCTATAGCTACCGTTAACAGCGACGCCATTACTCATCCGTGTATACACTTGATTATTAAAACGGTTCGCTTTTATTACCGCGTCCATATACATACCGTTGTCTTTAAACCAGCTGGCATAAGCACCAGCGCTGTAGCTGTTGACCTGGCTGGTGGTGCCGCTTTCGTGTCTGACGGCATTACTGGTTATCGAAGCCAGCAAGCCGACCTGCAGCCTGCCGTCCTGCACCGGTATCGCTTTGTCTCCGCCCAGTTCAAACCCGTTTTGAGCCAGCCGCCAGGCATTCATCTCGGTAGTTACATAAGTACTTTGCTGAAGATAGCGTCCCCATACGCCGTCATCTTTGCTCTGACTTTCGCCACGACGTTGCCGCCTGTTTTGCAGTTCGTTATTAAAGATATAGACGGGCGCGGCCGCCATATTCAATAAGGTTTTGGCAGAGGGAGTAAGCGAAGGCTGTGGAACGACAGCGCTATCTCCATCAGCGGCGTCGGGCGTATCCGGCGCATCCGGTGTGCCAGGCATATCAGGCGTATCCGGTGTGCCGGGCATATCAGGCGCTTCGGAGCGATGGCTGTTTACCAGATACCAGTCATTGCCTTTCTGCACAAGGTTGTACTGCCAGACGCCCGCATCGACTTTGCCGCCATATAACGAAAACAGCGCCGTGCTGGATGGTCCCTGAATAACATTAAGTATGGCATCAGGATCGTCAGGCTCCGCACCGCTGTTGGCAATTCCCAGGGTAAAGGCGCCAAAAAGATCTTTGGTAATATGCAGCTTATCGCCCTGCATAGTTTGCAGGTTGGTATTAAGGGCAAAGTGCCCGCTACCCGTAAGGCTGTCAATTGTTAAAGTGTGAAACTGATTATCCGGGCTGGCATCCGGCAGGCGCACAGTGCCGCCAGTGAATAACAGTTCTTTGATATGATTATCTGCGGTCATTTTCCAGGTCGCCTCACGGCTAACCTCAAGTTTGTTCGCGCCAAAAATACTGCCTTCCAGCCAGCTTGCGCCTTTTAAAGACGTCCTTACCCGGCTGCTTTCATCAGCATAAATATCCCCTTTAGCGTTAACGTTAGAAAGCGACAGGTCGACCTGGCTATTATTAAGCGCTTCCAGAATCACACCTTCGTTGCTGACAACAGAAGGCAGGGCTGCATGGCTATTACGCACAGATATAGTGGCATTACCGCTGTTAACGCTGAAGGCGGCTTTTTCCGCATGAACAGAAGAGTTGCTTATATCAAGCTCGGTGGCGTCACTGCCGGTAATAAATACGCCCACGTTATCGCTGTTAAGCGCGGAGCGCTGGCTGACTATAGCCGTAGAGCCTGCCAGATTCAAAGCGCCGCAGCCGTTTATTGCGGATGAACCGGTATAGCAGGCAACAGTATCGCCATTGCTGCCGGTAGTTAGCGTTGATTCATAGATAATAATATCGCTGTTTCTCGCCTCAAGCGCTGCTGCTGCTTTGGCCTTCAGCGTAGAGTTGCCAATAAAAAGAATATTTATATCTCCGGCATTAACGCTGTTGTAGGCTCTGACCGCCGTGCCGTCGCTGACAATGGTAGAATCCATAATAGTGGTGCTGGCGACATCTTGTAGATAAATGCCTGATATACCAATCACGTTTGCATCATTATAATCGCTGGTGCTGTTCACTGTGGCATTTTTCAGTACCGCCGAGGTGCTGTTTCTGATATCAATGACGGGAAAGTTATGGTTGTTGAAATCACTGTTTTCAATGTTAAGCCTGCCGCTATAAATAGCCAGCGGTGAGATTATTCCCTGGCCATTAAATTCGCTATCCTTAATCGCTACCGTGTAGTTCGCATTGTTGCTTCCGGTTCTGATACCGCCATTAAAGGTGGAACTATTAATATAGACGTCGCCCAGACTTGATTCAGGCGAGGCAAGGATATTACCCGTGTAAGTACTGCCTGAAAACATTATATGGCTATTGTTACTGTTAATATCGCCGGAGAAAATGGCGCCGCTGCCTAGCTTGAGCGTTGCATCGCTAAGGGAATGCGTCTGCCTTCTGGAGGTAAAACCGGCGCGGGAATTACTGACCGTTAAACTGCCGCCGTTAGTGATGTTATAGATAGCTTCATTTGCTGTTATTGAATTTATATGAATATGTTCATTATCTATATTAACTACCGTAGGCTCTGCAAAGGCATAGGGTAAATTGATTGCCAGAAGAAGCAGGGCTGATGGTCTCGCTGGCAACCTCAATCTTTTTATTATGGGTAGCAATAACATAACAATCACCTGATGAAATGAGTTTAAGATAATTCTGCTATTCTTTTTGATGGTAACAGTATCGGTCGGGGGGAAATTAAACGAAACATCACCAGAGAAGAGAGTCAGGTGTTAATTAATTTCTATTCATAGCGGTTTTCGTTATTTTATTGTTGGGACTGGATATATTTTTTTATTAAATGGTGACGTTACCTGTAGCGATACTTTCCCGGCTGCCTCCTTTGAGGTCCCTGTTGACCCTGCGCTTTTTCACGCTATCGCCACCAGAAGTACAGGCGTGCCGGTGATTTTATGATAATCTGCGGAGGATTCTGTTAATAATAATGGAGATTAAAATGCGGATTAACGTCTTGCCGGGACTCTCTGTAGCGGCATTGCTGCTGCTGGCAGGCTGTAGCAGCTCTACCACACTGAGTTCTGCGGGTCAGCGCGTCACCTTTACCGATCGGCAGCCAGCCAGCAGCTGTCAGCTGCTGGGCAACCTGACCGGCTCGCAAAGCAACTGGTTTAGCGGTGCTGGCGGCGGCGAAAGCAGCTCATTACGCGGGGCAGCAAACGATTTACGCAACCGTGCGGCAGAAATGGGCGGCAATGTTATTTACGGCGCAACCAGCCCAACCCAGAACATCTGGTCAGGCTTCGCTCCGCTGGACAGTAAGATGAGCGGCCAGGTTTATAAGTGCCCGTAAACCGACAGTCAGAACGCACTGCCTGACGTGGCGGCAGACAGGAGAGAGGCTGATGATAAAGGACTTTAAGTTTGTCAGCGGCCTGCGGAGAGGCAAAAACCCTCTCCTGTTTTTTTATCTACAGCTGGCGCAGCTGTAAATCCAGCGGTGTTTTACTTGGCTCCCCGCCAATTTCCCTTGCCAGCTTCGGCACCAGATAGCCGGACACCTTGCTCAACAGCTCCCGCATAATCGCCCTGGCCTGCTCGTCAGAAACGTAAAAGTGCGCCGCGCCCTGAACCTTATCCAGCACGTGCAGATAATAAGGCAGTATACCTGCATCAAACAGCGCATTGCTTAGCTCGGCCAGCGTAGTGGCGCTGTCGTTGATGCCGCGCAGTAAAACGCTTTGATTTAATAAGGTTACGCCAGCCTGCTTTAACTGCTGCATGGCCTGCCGCAGCTCGTCGTCAATTTCCTGAGCGTGGTTGATATGGGTAACCAGCAGCGTTTGTAGACGAGAATCCGCCAGCCGCTGACAGAAGCGCCGGGTAATTCGCGCAGGGATAACCACCGGTAAACGGCTATGGATACGCAGCCGTTTCAGGTGGGGGATCTGCTCCAGTTCGCTAATCAGCCACTCCAGCTCGCTATCTTTCGCCATCAGCGGATCGCCGCCGGAGAAAATAATTTCATCCAGTTGCGGCTGCTGTCGGATATACTCCAGCGCCTGCTGCCAGTTGCGCTTGTTACCCTGATTATCAGAGTAAGGAAAATGACGACGAAAACAGTAGCGGCAATTGACGGCGCAGCCACCTTTTACCAGCAGCAGCGCGCGATTATGATATTTATGTAACAGTCCCGGCACTACGCTGCTTTGCTCGTCGAGCGGATCGGTACTGTAACCTGGAGCATCAATAAACTCCCGGCTGCTGGTAATGACCTGCAGCAGCAGCGGATCCTGCGCATCGCCTTTTCGCATTCTTGCCGCGAAGGCGCGCGGGACACGCAGCGCAAAAAGGCGGCGTGCATCATTGCCAGCCAGCAGCTCAGGATGGGAATCAAGGCCTAAAAGTTGCAGTAATTCATTAGGGTCAGTGATTACATCAGCAAGTTGATGCAACCATTCTTCTCGCGAAGGGGTATTTAGGGTTACAATGTGTGCCATTTTTTTGGCTAAGTACCAGTATTAAATTGTAGAGGGCCTTTATGGCGACTTATTCTAGCAACGATTTCCGTCCCGGTCTTAAAATCATGTTCGAAGGCGAACCTTACGCCGTCGAAGCCAGCGAGTTTGTTAAACCAGGCAAAGGCCAGGCTTTCGCACGTGTGAAAATGCGTCGTCTGCTGACCGGTACTCGCGTTGAGAAGACCTTTAAATCTACCGACTCTGCCGAAGGCGCGGACGTTGTAGATACTAACCTGAACTACCTGTACAACGACGGTGAGTTCTACCACTTTATGCACCCGGAAACTTTTGAACAGCATCCTGTTGAAGAGAAGACCGTAGGCGACGCGGCAAAATGGCTGCTGGATAACGCAGAGTGTATCGTGACGCTGTGGAACGGCAAACCTATTCAGGTACTGCCGCCAAACTTTGTTGAGCTGGAGATCGTTGATACCGACCCAGGCCTGAAAGGCGATACCGCAGGAACCGGCGGCAAGCCAGCCACGCTGTCTACCGGCGCGGTTGTTAAAGTGCCACTGTTTGTACAGATTGGCGAAGTGATTAAAGTAGACACCCGTTCAGGTGAATACGTTTCTCGCGTAAAATAAGCCGTATGGGCCTGATTATTCAGGCCCCTATTAGTGAGCCCTCGTTGATGATTAACCGCATTAAATTTCTTGCTGTTGCTTTGTTAATGACCTGCGCGCTCAGCGCCTGCAATACCTTCCACGGCTTTGGTGAGGACGTCCAGCATCTGGGCGGCGCTATCTCACACGCGGCCAGCTGACTTCTCTTTTTTCTCCCGTATCTCACCGGACGCGTTCGCAAAATTACGGCTATGCTTACTACGCTGTACTTTACTTCTGCCTAAAAGGATCTTGCTATGTTAAAGAAAAGTATTGTTGCGTTTTTCGCCGTCCTGGTGCTTTCTTCTGCACTCACCGCCTGTAATACGACGCGTGGCGTAGGTGAAGATGTTTCCGCGGGCGGACGGGCTATTCAGCGCACCGCACAGTAAAAAAGCAGGCCGGTGTTAAACACCGGCCATTTTGTTATGTCTTTATCCATTCAGGCACGACAGGCTCTTAATCCTGCTTTACCCAGATAAGCTTAGCGACGTCAAAACCGGCCTGACGAGCTTTCGCGGTCAGCTCTTCTTTCACCTTGCTGTCAATTTGCGGCGTACGCGACAATATCCATAAATAATTCCTGTTCGGCCCGCACACCAGCGCGTGCTGATAAGCGTTGTCCAGCGCAATAACGTTATAACCGCCATAGAATGGGCCAAAGAAAGAGACTTTCAGCGCCGCCTGGCTGGGCGAGCCGGTAAAGTACGCCTTGCCGATACTTTCCTGCCAACGCTGTTTTTTCACGTTAAAGCCGCGGTTGATGACTTTCAGCCCGCCGTCATCGCGCTTGCTGTAGGTCGCGGTAACGTGGTCCAGCCCGCGCTCAAAGCGGTGATCCAGACGAGCAATTTCATACCAGCTGCCCAGATAAAGATCGGCATTAAAGCCTTCCACGGGCGTCACGCCTTTTGGCGGCGTAGTGGCGCAGGCAACAGAAAGAAGGGCACCAGCACCGGCGGCCAGCATTTTCCACAGAGACATAAGCGATTCCTTTGCGTTTGAATAGCTTAAGTATAGGCCATTTTATGCAGGCGGCCGGTAGCCGCCTGTTAATCAGATCGTGACAACGCCAATAGCGGTGACGACGGTAAGGATGGCGGCCAGACCGTAAAAAAACCATTTGCTGGCCGGAAGGTGGATTTTTATATCGTGCATCAGGTGATGCAGCCGATGCAGCGCGCACCAGAGCGGCATAACGATAGCCAGAAAAAGGAACAGGCGTCCGGGCCAGGCCTGCGCAAAGCTGAGAATTCGCTCATAGCTAAACGCCTGCGGTGAGGCCAGCCCAAGCGGCAGGATGATCCCTACCAGCAGCACCACGACTGGCGAAACGAGTGCGGCCCACATACCGCCAGCGCCAAACAGTCCCCAGAATAGCGGTTCATCGGAACGGTGTTGGTTTTTCATTATCCCTCCTGTAGCAGCAACGCGGCAGCCAGAACGGCCATGCTTATTACCGCCATAGCGATCCACAGACCGATAATCAGCGGCCGGGGCGACAGTTTTTTCTCTTTGATCACGATAACGGCAGCCTTTGGCGCCAGCTCAAACCAGGTTTTGCTGTGCAGCAGCGCGGCCGCCAGCGCGACCAGATTCAAAAATAGCACTACGGGATGCTGCAAAAAGACGATAAAAACATCCCAGCTCTCCGCGCCGCGCTTGAGGGCGAACAGGCCGAAAATCATCTCGATACTGAACCACAGCGCGGGGATGGCGGTGCCTTCACGCAGCATATAAAAGCGATAAAAGCCGTTGTTTCTCCACCAGCTGGCCGCGACAGGCGCGTGCCAGGGGTTACGTTTTGATATCATCTGGCAATTCCTTATTGAGGCCGGAGGCTGGTAATCAGAAAGTCTTTGGCGCTCTCCACCTTGCTTTGCTGAATGGCCGCCGCCGGATCGACATGTTTAGGGCAGACCTCCGAGCAGAAGCCGACAAAGGTGCAGGGCCAGACGCCGTTATCGCCATTTAGCTGCGGCATGCGCTGCTTTTTGCCTTTATCGCGGCTGTCCAGGTTGTAGCGATGCGCTAAAGTGATGGCGGCCGGGCCAATAAATTCCGGATTGAGGCCAAACTGCGGGCAGGCGGCGTAGCAAAGGCCACAGTTAATACAGCCGGAAAACTGGTGATACCGGGCCATCTGTGCGGGCATTTGCTTGCCGGCACCGCCCTGGGCTGCGGGCAAGTCGCCAATGATGTAGGGCTTAATGGCCGCCAGGCTTTCAATAAAGCGGCTCATATCAACTACCAGATCGCGCTCGACGGGAAAATTCGCCAGCGGGGCCACGCGCATGCCTCGTGGATAATTACGCAGAAAAATTTTACAGGCGAGCTTAGGGATGCCATCGACCATCATGCCGCAGGAGCCGCAGATAGCCATGCGGCAGGACCAGCGGAACGAGAGGTCGCCCGCCAGGTTATCCTTGATGTACCCCAGCGCATCCAGCAGCGAAGTTTGTTCATCAAAGGGAACATTGAAGGTTTCAACGTGCGGCGCGGTATCCGTCTCCGGGTTATAGCGTTGAATAGCGATACGACAATGCGGCAGGTCAGCCATGCTGCGCCTCCTTGTGTTCTGATTCTGCGCCATAAACGCGTCTGGCAGGCGGCAGGCTAGTGATATTAACGTTGCCCCAGTCGATGGTCGGCGCGCCCTGCGGATTAAAATAGCTCAGCGAGTGCTGCAAAAAACGCTGGTCATCCCGCTCGCGGCAGCCTTCGTCCAGACGCTGATGCGCGCCGCGTGACTCTTTACGCGCAAAAGCGGCATGCACCATACACTCCGCCACGTTCAGGCCATGACCCAGCTCAATGGCATAGAGCAGCTCGGTATTGAATATGCTGGAGCTGTCGCTGATGCGCACGCGAGCAAAGCGTTCTTTTAACTCCGCCAGCTTGTCGATGGTCTGCTGCATCAGTTCCGGCGTGCGGTAGATGCCGCAGCCTTCCTCCATCGCCATGCCCATTTCATCTCTGATGGCTGACCAGCGCTCGTTGCCGGGCTGATTGACCAGCGCTTTAAGGCGCTGTTCGCAGTCGCGGCTTTGGGCATCCAGCGTGCTGGTGGTCTGCGCACGGCTTTCCAGCGCCCGTGCGGCCGCGTTTTCGCCAGCCAGGCGGCCAAACACCACCAGCTCCGCCAGCGAATTAGAGCCGAGCCGGTTAGCGCCATGCAGCCCGACAGAAGAGCATTCGCCCACGGCAAACAGCCCGCGAATGGCGGTTTCACAGCGTGCATCGGTGGCGATGCCGCCCATGGTGTAGTGCGCGGTAGGACGAATGGGGATAGGGCTGGTTACCGGATCGACGCCGACATAGGCTTTGCTCAGCTCGCAGATAAAAGGCAGCCGCTCCAGCAGTTTTTTCTCGCCCAGATGGCGTAAGTCCAGATGCACCACTTCGCCGCGCGGCGTATGAATGGTGCGGCCTTTTTGCGATTCGTGCCAGAAAGCCTGCGACACCTTATCGCGCGGCCCCAGCTCCATATATTTGTTTTTTGGTTCGCCGAGCGGCGTTTCCGGCCCCATGCCGTAATCCTGCAAATAACGGTAGCCGTCTTTGTTTACCAGAATGCCGCCTTCGCCGCGGCAGCCCTCCGTCATCAGGATGCCGGAGCCGGGCAGGCCGGTGGGATGGTACTGCACAAATTCCATATCCCGCAGCGGTACGCCATGCCGCAGCGCCATGCCCATGCCATCGCCGGTGACGATGCCGCCGTTAGTGTTATAGCGGTAGACGCGGCCCGCGCCGCCGGTCGCCAGCACCACGGATTTCGCCTGGAGCCGTATCAGCGCGCCTTCCATCATGTTCATTGCTACCACGCCGCGCGCTTCGCCATCGTCTACCAGCAGGTCGAGAACGAAATGCTCATCGAAACGGGTAATCT
The DNA here is from genome assembly GCF_047456155.1 of Erwinia sp. BNK-24-b. Taxonomy (NCBI): domain Bacteria; kingdom Pseudomonadati; phylum Pseudomonadota; class Gammaproteobacteria; order Enterobacterales; family Erwiniaceae; genus Erwinia; species Erwinia sp. BNK-24-b. The sequence goes on along the minus strand of NZ_CP179901.1, from coordinate 4,179,770 downwards.
GCGGATATTTTAACGAGGTCTGGAACAGCGTATGCAGCATATGAAAGCCGGTTTTGTCGGCGGCAAACCAGGTACGCTCGATCTTCATGCCGCCAAAACGCCGCACGTTAACCGACCCGTCTGCGCGACGGCTCCAGGGACAGCCCCAGATTTCCAGCTGGGCCATCTCCTGCGGGCAGTGCTGTACGAAGTAATCCACCACATCCTGCTCGCACAGCCAGTCGCCGCCGGAAACGGTATCCTGAAAATGAAGGTCAAAGCTGTCATGCTGCTGGGTGACGGCGGCCGATCCGCCTTCGGCCGCCACGGTATGGCTACGCATCGGATAAACTTTTGATACCAGCGCGATGGAAAGCGTGGGATGCGCTTCCGCTGCGGCAATAGCTGCGCGGAGTCCAGCGCCACCTGCGCCGATAATGACTAAATCGGCAGTAAAAGTTTGCACGGTATTCTCCCTGTCAGGCTGTCATGGAAAGGATGAGGGAAGGCCTCGGTGAGCCAGTATAAGACCGGCAATGCAGGGCAAAATTGATGTGTTCAGGTATTCAGCCAAGAAAAACGCGGCAAAAATGTTAAGGAGCTAACGGTTTTCACACCGGGCTTGCTGTCTGCGCCCGGATAATTTTTATCGGCGCAGGTTTGTTTGTCCGCTGCGCCTCGGGTAGACTGCTTCACCCTTTCCTCTGCGGAGTACAAACTATGAGCGATACGGCCAGCTGGCAGCCGAGCGCGCCCGTGACCAACCTGTTAAAACGGGCGGCGATTATGGCTGAAATCCGGCGTTTCTTTGCCGATCGTGGGGTACTGGAAGTGGAGACCCCGGCGATGAGCCAGGCGACCGTGACCGATATCCACCTGTTTCCTTTTCAGACGCGTTTTGTCGGGCCGGGAGCGGCGCAGGGACTGGACCTCTATCTGATGACCAGCCCGGAATACCACATGAAGCGGCTGCTGGCAGCGGGAAGCGGGCCGATTTATCAGCTCTGCCGCTGTTTCCGCAATGAGGAAGCGGGTCGCCATCATAATCCAGAGTTCACCATGCTGGAGTGGTATCGCCCGCACTACGATATGTATCGGCTGATGAATGAAGTTGACGATCTGTTGCAGCAGGTACTGGACTGCGCGCCAGCCGAAACGCTTTCCTATCAGCAGGCGTTTATTCGCCACCTGGAGATGGATCCGCTGTCGGCGGATAAAGCCCAGATGCGTGAAGTGGCGGAAAAGCTGGGCGTGGGCGACTTAGCCAACCGCGAAGAAGATCGCGACACGCTGCTACAGCTGCTGTTTGTGACCGGCGTGGAGCCGCAGATCGGGAAAGAAAAACCGGCCTTCGTTTACCACTTTCCGGCGAGCCAGGCCGCGCTGGCGGAAATCAGTACGGAAGATCATCGCGTAGCGGAACGCTTTGAGGTCTATTTCAAAGGGATTGAGCTGGCTAACGGCTTCCGTGAACTGACCGACAGCCGCGAGCAGCGTCAGCGCTTTGAGCAGGATAACCGCAAGCGAGCGGCGCTTGGCCTGCCGCAACAGCCCATCGACAATAATCTTCTGGATGCGCTGGCACACGGCATGCCGGAGTGCTCCGGCGTCGCGCTGGGGGTGGATCGTATCGTCATGCTGGCGCTAAAGGCCACACAGCTTAGTGAAGTGATCGCGTTTTCCGTCGACCGCTGCTGAGTTTTACGGTAGCCCGAGGAGCGAAAAACAGGCGCCCCGGGCTGCCGAAAAACGCAGGGCGCTGGCTTATAACCCGCCTGACCTGTAGGTTCTTGCCGCTGGCGCGCCGTTGTTAACCGGCGTTTTACGACCAATGGTTTCCATCCGCACCTGGAACGGTGGGAAAGGCATTTCCAGACCGTGTTCATGATAGCCGCGTAAAATCAGCTGGTGAAGCTCGTGGCGCAGCGGCATGCGGTGGCCCATTTCCGCGGCGTGGATACGCAGTTCAAACAGCTGAATCCCCTGCTGCAAATCAACCAGAAACGCTTCTGGCTGCGGCGTATCCAGAACATACTGGCAGCGCTGCGCGGCGGTCAGCAGCACGGCAGTCACCTCTTCGCTGTTTGCCTCTGCGGCTGCCGGAATCGTCAGCACCACGCGCGTCACCGAATCGGACAGCGACCAGTTAATAAACTGCTCGGTGATGAAAGCCTTATTCGGCACGATAATCTCTTTGCGATCCCAGTCGGTGATAGTGGTCGCACGCGTATTGATGCGCGTAATACTGCCGGTCAAATCGCGAATGGTCACGGTATCGCCGATGCGAATCGGTTTTTCAAACAGAATAATCAGGCCGGAAATAAAGTTGGCGAAGATCTCCTGCAGGCCAAAACCCAGCCCCACACCTAACGCCGCGACCAGCCATTGCAGTTTCGACCAGTCGATGCCGATCATGGAAAAGCCGGTCAGCCCGCCAATCAGAATCAACACATATTTGGTCAGCGTGGTAATGGCGTAACCGGTGCCGGGCGTCAGGTTAAGATGCTGCAACAGCGCCAGCTCAAGCAGTGCCGGCATATTGCGCACCAGCTGAGTGGTGATAATCAGCACCAGAACAGCAATCAGCACCGAACCCAGCGTGATAGGCTCCAGGCTTTCAACGCCCTGTACCGTGGTGCTGGCGTCCCACAGCCGGATATTTTCCAGAAAACCGAACGCCGAGTGGATTTCCGACCAGAGTACAATCACCGACACCAGCGCAATCAGCGTCAGAATGGAGCGAACCAGCCGCAGCGAGCGGGCGCTAATGGCATCCAGATCGATAACCGGTTCATCCACATCCGTCTCTGAACTTTGCGTGGCCGTTGCCTCTTCTTCACCTTTGGCGCGCTGGGCCAAAATTTCCGCACGGCGATTACGGGCGCGGTCGAAGGCGATTCGCCGCCGCTGAATCAGCATCCAGCGACGAATAATATGGTAGATAATCAGCAGCAGGAACCAGATGGCCAGCGAGGTTTCCACTCGGGCCAGCAGCGCCTGCGCCGTCGCCAGATAGCCAATACAGGAGGCCAGCGCGGCGATCAGCGGAATGCAGATCATCACGTTCCACAGGATATTGCTGATAAAGTTTTCGCCGTTGCCTTCTTTATCCAGATAGAGAGGAATGCCCGCTCGCTTGAGGCTAACGGTAACGAGGCTAAGCGCACCGCAAATCAGGATAAAACAGACGCGGCCAAGCGTGGCGGAAAAATGGCGTTCGTCAAGGTTATCAAAGCCGATCAGCAGCATGATCAGCGGCACCACAAAACCGATGCAGAGCGTATAAAAGCGCATCGCTCGTGCTACACGGTTTTGCTGCCAGCGGAAATGGACGATAAACAAGCCTTTCGAACGGGCAAAGCCTGCGCTAATCATAAAGGCCCACAGCAGCGGCACGGTGGCGGTAATGCCGTCGCCCGTCGCCACGGCGACAGGGTAGGGCCACGCGTGCTGTAAACCATAGCCGAGCGCCATCCACAGCACCGGCAGCGGCAGGGCAACCAGGATCGACCAGAACACGGTGCGCATGGTTAAGCCGAAGCGATCCTGGGTAACTTTGCCCACCTTACTGGCAGAGCGATCAAGAAAATCGCGATAGTGACGGCGTGAGCTCAGGCTAAAGCCAACCAGCAGCACTGCGCCAATAATCGGCAGAACGGTTTCCCGACTGGTAAACATCATCACCAGCGCACCGCCCAGCTGGCCAAGCGTATTTATCGACAGCAGATTACGCAGGTCGCGCATCAACAGGATCGGGAAATCAAGATGTAGCGCGCTGACGTCGGCCGTCCAGAAAAGATAGCGGTGCGTTGCATCTTTAATCTCTTTTAGCGCGTCTTCCAGCTGGCCGTTGGCTACCTTGAGCTTGGTGACTTCCAGAATCAGGTTATCGCTGCCGGAAAGCAGTGAGCCAATCAGTTCGCGTTGGGTTTTGAGCTGGGCATCAAGAATTTTGCGCTGCTCGCTGGTAAGCGGCGAGCCGTCATCCTGTCGGAGCTGGCGGAGCTGCTGCTGTCGTTCCAGCAGATCTTCATAATGCAGCCGCTGTACGCGCAGCTGCGCCATATCATTATCCAGCTGCTGCGGCTTGGGCATTTCCGGTAAACGCGCAACCTGCGCGCGTAGCGCTTCGCCCAGTACGGTAGAAACGCCGAGCCACTGCGACTGTTCGCGAATGGTGCTCAGCGCCTGACGAACCTGAATGGTCTGGTTAACGGCCGTACGCTGCTGCGAAGCGACCAGATCCATCCGCTGCGCCTGCTGATTAAGCGCATTAGAAAGCTCGCGGTTAACGCGAAACTGTTCGCTGAGTTTCTTCGGCAGTTCGCCGCTGTTTTCCGCCAGCTGCTCTGTTTTTTCCAGGGCAATTTCGGCTTCGCGTTGACGACGGCTGTTAAGCTGATTACGCAGATCCTGCAAATAAGTATCGAGCTGGGTCGCCTTGCGCTGATGGATTTCACCCCGCATGCGTGCCAGCTCCTGGCGATTGTTGGCCGACAGCTGCGCCAGTTCCAGTTCATCGACCCGCGCTTTGCGCGCTGCCGCTTCTGCCTGACGGGCGGACAGCTGCGCCTGGGCAAGCGGCGTAGTCGGCCCAGGCTGTCCCTGTAGACGTCGTTCGATCTCGTTTAGCGCGCGCCGGGCGTCCGACTGCTGTAGCGGCAGCTGGGAAAGGGAGTCGCTGATTTCTCTGGCGCGGTCCTGTTCCTGCTGCGCCTGGCGTCCTTCCTCCAGAAGCTGGCTACTGACCTGAAGGATTTCCTGATCCAGTTCAGATGCCGTCATCGTGTTACGCACGGCTTTACTGCTGTCGCTAAGCGCGGCCAGCTGCTGGCGTAAATCGCGAGAAAGTTGCGGGAAGTCGTCAATGACCTGTTGATAGTCGCTGGCGTTGGCCAGCGACTTTTGCCGATCGTCCAGCCAGTTTAACGCCGACTGCAGCGCATCTACCATGTCCGCCTGGTTAGGCTCCTGACTGGACTTTGCCTCTTCCAGGGCCTGCTTGAGCTGCGCAACATCGGGCGCGGTGGCGGCCCAGGCGGGCTGGAGCAGCGCCCAGCCCAGCAAAAGAGTAACTATCAGGCGTAACATGCGTCTCTGCTATGGGTGATGTAGAACTTCTTCAGCACTGGTTTTTTGCAGTGCGATCGCCAGCGTCTGACCCAGGCGCGTTTTGGTTTCCGGCGTCAGGCTTTCCGCCAGCTTCACTTTATCCCGGGCAAACAGGTTAATAACGGTAGAGCCCAGCTTAAAGCGGCCCATCTCCTGACCTTTCAGCAGCACGACCGAGCCTTCTTCATCCGCGCCTGGCCAGCTCCAGCGTTTAATCACGCCTTCACGCGGTGGCGTAACGGTACCGGCCCAGACCGTTTCGATGCTGCCTACAATGGTGGCACCGACCAGAATCTGCGCCATAGGGCCAAATTCGGTATCAAACAGGCAGATGACGCGTTCGTTACGGGCAAACAGGTTAGGGATGTTCTGCGCCGTCAGCGGATTAACGGAATAGAGATCGCCAGGCACGTAGATCATCTGGCGCAGAATACCGTTACACGGCATATGCACGCGATGATAGTCACGCGGTGCCAGGTAAGTCGTGACGAACTCGCCGTCGCGGAACATATCGGTCATGGCGACATCACCCGCCAGCAGCGCTTCCAGCGTATAGGTGTGGCCTTTGGCCTGGAAGATCTGGTCGCCTTCGATATGGCCCAGCTGGCTGATTGCGCCATCGCACGGCAGCACCAGCAGGTTCGGGTCAGTTTCCAGCGGACGGGCATCGTCGCGCAGCGGGCGAACAAAGAAGTCGTTAAAGGTGCGATAGCTGGCGGTATCCGGCTTCTGCGCCTCTTTCATATCGACTTTGTAGAACCAGACAAAAATATCAATAACGGCTTTGGTCAGCCAGCCGGCGCGCTTGCTCGCGCCCCAACCAGCCAGTTCAGTAAGGCCTTTTTTAGGCAAAACAGCATTCAGGCCGAGTTTCAGACGATCCAACACAGTAGCCTCCTGGCTTTCTGAAATAAATTAAGGGTGCGGATTGTAACAGTGTCCGGTCGTTCAGGCTATGACGCCCGCTCCCCGGTTTTTAGTCGCTGTTCTCTGAAAAGCTGCGTCGTGTTTTTTGCTGCATTTCTGACATGCTGTCCAGAATACGGTGGTAGTCTTCGAAACGCGACTCGTCAATATCACCCCGTTCCACCGCTTCGCGAATAGCACAGCCCGGATCGGTGTCGTGCTTGCAATCACGAAATTTGCAGTGACCTAAAAACTCACGGAATTCGACAAAGCCGCGCGTGATTTGTTCCGGCTCCAGATGCCATAAACCAAATTCGCGCACGCCCGGTGAGTCGATAACGTCGCCGCCGTGAGGGAAATGGTACAGACGAGCAGCGGTGGTGGTGTGCTGTCCCAGGCCGGAAACGTCGGAAACGTCGTTAGTCAGGATTTCTGTTTCCAGCTCCAGCCCCAGCAGCGCATTAAGCAAGCTGGACTTTCCTACGCCGGACTGACCGGCAAAAATGCTGACGCGGCCAATCAGCGCGGCTTCCAGCTCGCTCAGACCCTGCTTGCGATGGCTGGAAACCATGATGACGCGATAGCCAATTTTACGGTAGATAGCCATCTGCTCTTCAACAAACGCCATGCCTTCTTCATCCAGCAGATCCGTTTTGTTCAGCACCAGCAGCGGCTCGATATCCAGCGTTTCGCTCGCTACCAGATAGCGGTCGATAATGTTTAGCGACAGCTCGGGCAAAATAGCCGAAACAATCACAATCTGATTGATGTTGGCGGCGATAGGCTTTACGCCGTCGTAAAAGTCAGGTCGGGTTAGTACGGAAGTGCGCTCGTGTACCGCTTCTACAATGCCTTTCACGGTTGCGCTACCTTCTGCGCCGGGCCGCCAGAGTACGCGATCGCCGGTAACCAGAGAGCGTAAAGTGCGGCGGATATTACAGCGGTGAACGCTGCCGTCCGCATCCTCTACGTCCGCATGCATGCCAAAACGACTGATTACCACGCCATCACGCGCTTCGCCAAACAGGCTATCATCCGGTTCTGGCTTATCGGCGCGCTGCTTAAGACGGCGCTCATGGTTGGCGCTGACGCGACGTTGCTGACCTTTAGACAGTTTGTTTTTGCTCACTCTTCCTCACACGGCTTTGCTTCGCCCTGACAGGGCAAAACGTTTATGATACACCCTAACGTTTGACGATATAAGCCACGGCGAGAAACCCTATGACAGTAAATGCCAATAATCTGATCTGGATTGACCTTGAAATGACCGGCCTGGATCCGGAACAGGATCGCATTATCGAAATCGCCACGCTGGTGACCGATGCTGATTTAAATATTCTGGCGGAAGGGCCGGTTTTTGCCGTTCACCAGTCTGACGAGCAGCTGGCGTTGATGGACGACTGGAACGTAAAAACCCATACCGGTAGCGGGCTGGTAGCCAGAGTGAAGGCCAGCCAGCATGACGATCGCGCAGCCGAGCTGGCAACGCTCGCTTTTCTGAAAGAGTGGGTACCGGCAAACGCCTCGCCTATCTGCGGCAACAGTATCGGCCAGGATCGCCGTTTTCTCTTTAAATATATGCCGGAACTGGAAGCGTACTTCCACTATCGCTATCTGGACGTCAGCACGTTGAAAGAGCTGGCGCGTCGCTGGAAACCTGAAGTGCTGGACGGCTTTAAAAAGCAGGGTACGCATCAGGCCATGGACGATATTCGGGAATCTATCGCTGAGCTGGCGTACTACCGCGAAAACTTTATCCGCCTGTAATACCGTGCTGACAAAATCGGCATTAAGCTGGTTTTGTCAGCAGTTAAGCGTGAAAACGAAAAAAATTGCCGCTACAGGCTTGCGACGATTTCCATTTCTCGTATAATGCGCTCCCCGTACAGGAAGAGTTTTTAACCGGTACGCAGAGCGGGAATAGCTCAGTTGGTAGAGCACGACCTTGCCAAGGTCGGGGTCGCGAGTTCGAGTCTCGTTTCCCGCTCCAAAGTTTTACTGCACCACCCTAAGCGGGAATAGCTCAGTTGGTAGAGCACGACCTTGCCAAGGTCGGGGTCGCGAGTTCGAGTCTCGTTTCCCGCTCCAAAGTTTTATTGCACCACCCTAAGCGGGAATAGCTCAGTTGGTAGAGCACGACCTTGCCAAGGTCGGGGTCGCGAGTTCGAGTCTCGTTTCCCGCTCCAAAGTTTTACTGCACCACCCCAAGCGGGAATAGCTCAGTTGGTAGAGCACGACCTTGCCAAGGTCGGGGTCGCGAGTTCGAGTCTCGTTTCCCGCTCCAGAATTTCTCTCCTCGTATATGCTTCTTACATCCTCTGTTTTTCTGCTTTTTTAGCATCATTCTCACATCCTCTGTTCTTTCTATTCGTACCATCATTCTTACATCTTCTGTTTTCTCTATCCGTACCATCCTTCTTACATTCTCTGTTTTCTCTATTCGTACCATCCTTCCTACATTCTCTGTTTTTCTCTGTTCGTACCATCCTTCCTACATTCTCTGTTTTCTCTATTCGTACCATCCTTCCTACATTCTCTGTTTTCTCTATTCGTACCATCCTTCTTACATCCTCTGTTTTCTCTATCCGTATCATCCTTCTTACATTTTCTATTTTTCTCTGTTTTAACAGCCTTAAAATCTTTATAAGCTGCTGTTGTGCTGTTGTGCTGTTGTGCTGTTGTGCTGTTGTGCTGTTGGATTTGACTGCCTGACTGCCTGACTGCCTGACTGCCTGACTGCCTGACTGCCTGACTGCCTGACTGCCTGACTGCCTGACTGCCTGACTGCCTGACTGCCTGACTGCCTTGCAGTGCCATCGTATTCCGACCGTGCAACCGTTCGGTTACGCCGTCCCTCCGTCAGGCTGTTACTCTGCCACCCAATCGCTTTGCCACCCAAACACTCAGCCTTTCCTGCTTCCTGCCCGTTAACCTTCATTTTCTTAAACCTGTCGCGTATTCTCCGTAAAGCTACGTCGCACAATAAATATAATATGCAGACGTATACAAAAAAGGCCTGACTCTTTGCTAAGTCAGGCCCTGTTTGATCACATGTTTTTACGGCAATAGTTACCCGTCAAAATCAGCGGAAACGCGCGATAGATATCAGCATTTTTTTAGGGTAAGAATTAAAGATCTTCCGACAAAAATTCTTCAGGCCATGTTGTGTTTCCGTCTGGTTTACCGTTTTACGCGGTATCGCACTCAGGGTTTTTTCTTCCAGAGGCAGGCTATCGCAAATACGCCATCCGCGACGCGGGTGAGTTTGAATAATATCTTCACTAATCCCCGCATCCTGTAGCTGTTTCCTTAGTTTAGATATGGTCTGGTATAGCGTATTAGGCGTAACAATCTTTCCATGATCTTCCCAGCCGACCTTATATAAATCGTTATGCGTTACTATTTTCCCACTTTGATAGATCAGCAAATGTAAACAGCGGGCAGCAGTAACATAGGTGGTAAACTCTTCTCCTGTCTTACAGGAAATAATTTTGTTTTGCTGTGGAATAAAATAGACCTGATCATTGATGCAATAAACAATATAATCTTTATTATCCATGGTGTTAATCATCCTTAATATCGAACATGTTTAAAGAATTATAATTATTATTAAAAAAAGCCGTTTGGCCGGAAATCATACTAAATGCATTATGCCAGAAGCAAGCCAAACTGATAACTATTTTGATGTCAGTTTATGTAATTCATGCAGGAGCGATTATAAACTTTTATTTTTTAAAATATAGTTTAGAAGCTAATATTTAACCGGTAAAGAAACTACTTACTTAATCTTAGTTATGTTAAGCGAGAGAACAGTAAACCTTAACGTAAGTGTGAATGCATTCTTTTTTACATTCAACGATTTTTTTGCTGATCCGATGACTTACCGGATTATGATGTATTGTTGCAGGATTGATAAGGTAATATTTTGTAATAGTAGATTTTAATAAATAGGGTAATCAGGAGCCAGGACGCTCGTCCGTTGGAACTTTATTACAAATGGGCAGAAGGTCATGTTGGCAGCGTATTAATGAGTTTTGTTTTATTGTAATGAAAATCTGAAAAGATTAATCAAAGCGGTTTTAGTCTTAAGTCATTATCGGGAGGTAATTTCCAGAAAAGATTTAAAAAGTGCAAAATTTATTATAATTAGATTCATGTATATGATTCTCATAGGATTTTATCAGATTAATAAATAATTAATAAGTAAAAATTAGATTTATCCTATAGAGGGATTTAAGATAGTTTCACCACTTCTCATTGCGATAGCTGAGCAGGAAGATAGTTGGTAATTAAAATGTTAAGGATATTGCATTTTGGTTTTTATATTTAAGGAGATAGAATGAAGGCTATAAATGGAAAGTATTTATTGCTTGCTGCTTGTGTAGGTTTTTCATCAACAGCCGCCACAGCAAATGATGGCACAATTACTTTTGAAGGCAAAATTGAAGATGCAACCTGTGAAATCAGCGGTGGGGACGATATTGATCCCGATCAGGGGGCTAATTTTACAGTAACTTTGCCCAAAGTAAGCGTTAGCGCCTTAGCAAAACCGGGGCAATTTGCCGGGGATACACCCTTTTATATCAATTTAAGCGGCGAAAATTGCCCGACTGGTAAAGTTGCTAATGTAATTTTTGAACGCGCGCAGAGCACAAATATTGATAGTGCTACGGGTTACCTTAAGAATACGGAAACAACCGGAGGGGCCAAAAACGTCTTTGTGCGTATCTTGAACCACAATAAAGAGGGGTTGAACCTGACGCAGGCTAATGCGCAGCATCAACCTGTTACTATCGATAGTAAAAAAGCCAGTTTTAAGTACTGGGGACAATATGCTGCCGTTGGTAATGCTGCAACAGCCGGTACGGTTAAAAGTGATGTGATCTACTCTATCACTTATCAATAATAAAAAGGGGATTTAATCCCCTTTCTGGACCGTACCCGTTTAACCAGGAAGTTGTAATGTTAAAACCAATTTTATTATTGTCAGCGCTATGCTGGTCGGCCTGTTCATGTGCGGCCATACAAATTCTTGCAACCAGGGTTATTTTATACGAAGCGGAAAAAGAACAGTCATTTACTATAAGAAATACGGGCGATGCACCATCGTTAGTCCAGATTTGGTTATCCAAAAAAGATAACAGCAGCATGAATATTACGGATGATATTCCCCTGGCGATTATGCCGCCAATCGCGCGCATTAATGCAGGCAGTTCTAAGGTGTTCAGATTCTTTCCCACAGAGAAAGCATCGGCCGCTTTGCCAGCAGATCGGGAAAGTATGTTCTGGATAAATGCGCTGGATGTCCCTGCTGTTGATGATGAAAACGTGGCTGAAAATAAGTTAAATATTGCCTTTCGGACGAGGATAAAGGCATTTTACCGCCCCAGTGGTATTAAAGGAACCCTAATAGAAGCAGGAGAGAATTTGCAATGGTCAATGAGTAAAGAAGCAAATAATTTAGTTTATACCGTGAATAATAACTCTCCTTATCATATTTCCGTAGTTGATTTTTCACTGAAAAAAGGGGAGGAAACGATATCCTCATTGCCTGGCGATGTGATTGCTCCATGGGAAATAAAAAAATACAAATTTAAAAACGTATCTGATTCCAGTGCATCATTAAATTACCAGTATATTTCTGATCTCGGCGCCTATATACCAAAAAGAATTGTCTTGTAATTACTTGAATTAACAATGGCATGACATAATGAAAATAAAAGATAAGATAAAAAGTATCTTTTTAGGCTCGGCTATGTTCGTGGTATGTGAAAGCTGTATTGCACTTGAAGAGATAACAGGTGATCAGGCATCTGTAACCGAAAGCAGAAAAGTTAAGTTCAATACGGCATTCATAACTGAATTTAATAAAGATATAGATATAAGCTGGCTAGAGGAGGGAGCGAAAATCACGCCGGGTACTTATCGTGTTAAGGTGTTTATTAATGGAAAGAAGACGAAAACCTACACGATACGTTTTGTTAAGGAAAAAGAAAGTGTTTCCCCTTGCATTCCTGCCGATGTGTTTAAATATGTTACGTTAAATGAAAGTGATTTACCAAACAACTGGCGGGAGACAGGCTGCATTAATCTTTCCAATGTGTTTAAAGGCGCGACGGCAAAGTACGATTATGATAGCGAAACCTTAAGGATCACAGTCCCGCAAATTTATTTAGCAAGCGATATTGAGGGGTTTATCGATCCTTCCCGTTGGGACGAGGGGATTAATGCGTTAAGCCTGAACTATTCTTTAAGCGGTACCACCAGTTCAGGGAGGTATTCTAATTACTCGGCGTATTACGGTAATTTGCAAACGCAAATGCGTGCAGGGGCATGGCGCTTTACTACGCTGGATGCGCTTACCGGTGGTAGCACTGATAAAAATAAATTGCAGCATTTGCAGGCTTATGCGCAACGAGCGATTGCTACCGGTCTGGCTGAACTATCGCTGGGCGACTTTAGTACCAGCGGCAATTTCTTTGAAACTATCCCTTTACGGGGGGCAATGTTAAAAAGTGATGAAAGAATGCTGCCGTGGTCGATAAAAGGCTATGCGCCGCAGATAAGCGGCATAGCTTACAGCAATGCAACGATTACTATTACACAAAATAATAACATTATTTATGAAAAAAATATCCCACCAGGCGAGTTTAAAATAACAGATCTGATTGCCCCAGGCTTGGGTGGTGATTTGGAAGTAACGATCAGAGAAAGTAATGGTGCCATAAAGAAATTTAAAGTGCCGTATAACAGTTTGCCGCAACTTGTGCGCAAAGGCCATTTTAACTATTCACTGGCCGCCGGAAAAATACGCCATTATACCAGCATTAACACCCCCGGTTTACTGGAGTCTGGTTTGAGGTATGGCCTGATGCACAACTTGACAATATATGGCGGCAATCGATTAACCACCGATAAATCCTATTTTTCTATGAGTGGTGGTGTGGTGTTTAATGCCGTACCCGGCGCAATAAGTATTGAGCTAACCCAGTCAACTATTATGGATGGGGCGCTAAAAAGCAAAAATAACCTACGTGATAACAGCAGGGTTAAAATTGGGCTGGCGAAAAAACTCAGCGAAACCGACACTTTTATTAACGTATCTGGTTATCATCACCTGGGCGATAGCTTCTATTCCCTGAATGATTATTTAGGGGCCAGAGAAACAAAAAATGGCCGGAATAGCCGCAGTAATAACAGCCTGGAGGTCACACTTTCTCAGCAACTTACACCGGGGTGGGGCGAATTATCACTTATTGGTTTGTGGGAAAAAAGCAGGTATAGCGATGCCTGGGGGGGCCATTCTTCTTATCTGTTAGGCTATAGAAATAATTATGATTTTGTTAATTACAGTCTGAGTATAAATAAAACATATACTGCATCCGGAAACAGCGATACTGCTTTTTTTGCTAACGTTTCAATGCCGTTAGGATATACAAAAAAATCGCCGCCTGTACTACGCGCTGCCGTAAGTTATAACAATGAACAGGCAAAACTGACAACATCAGTGAATGGTAGCCATCAGGGTAAAGATTATAGTTCAGGATTTAGCAGCTATTTTAGCCAGACAAGCACGAAGCAGTCCGACTTCGGCATTAATGTTAGCCATACCGATACAGTTTTACAAAAAGGAGTTGGCTTTAATCAGAGAAAGGATGGCTATGGTTTTTCAGGCACGCTTGCAGGAGCATTACTGATTCATGCCGAAGGAATGCAGTTTTCACCTTACCTGGGTGATACCGTTGCTTTACTGAAAGCTCACGGTGGCGAGGGTGCCACAGTTTCAGGGAATATTTATTCAAAAATAAAGAAAAACGGTTATGGGCTGCTGGCTAATCTTTCGCCTTATGAAGAAAACAAAATTTTCCTTGATACTAAAGGTTCACCGTTAGGGTTCGATACAGGTGATGATGAATATATTATTGTTCCAACCGCTGGCGCAGTAATAAAGCTGGAGTACAAAAGTAATGCCCAATATAAAAATAATTTTTTGGCCAGGATAAAAGATGTTAATGGTAAAAGCTTACCCTTCGGTACGCGTGTTCAGGATGAGCAGGGCAGAGATATAGGAACGGTCGGACAAGCCGGAATAGTCATTATTTCATTGCCGGATAAATGGCAACCAGTCGTGGCTAAATGGAAAAAAGATAACAAAACAAAAAGTTGTTATATCGAACCGTGGGAAGAAGAGATAGAAAAACAGAGGCAGGCAGAAAACAGATCGATAACGCTTATTTGTAAGGAGAGTAAATAAAATGGAGAAGCTATCAATATGGTCGAGGGCCTTGCTCTTGGTGGTTCTGGCTTCAGCAGGTATTTCCTTTGGTGCCCGCGCCTCCTGTAGTCTGGGTTCCCAGCTTCAGACCGTTACTTTTCCTGCGATTACCGTAACACCTTCTGAAAAAGGAAGCGTGGGTACCGTATTAGCTTCAGTAACCATGCCGATAGGGCAAATAAACTACTCTTGTGGGCAAAATGTTGCGTCTACCTGGTACTCTTCCTATAGCCGACCAGAAATGACGAAGACCAGCGTTACTAACGTATATTCGACTAATATCAGTGGAATAGGCGTACGCATCAGATGGCCGCAGAGCAGGGGCGATAATAGCTGGATCCCAGGAAATTATAGCTGTCGAGGCAGCTGTAATGAAGCTGCCGATAAAGTTTTGCTGGAAGTGGTACAGACGGGGAATGTTACTAACAGCGGGGAAGTATATGCCGGGCGGATAGCCACCGTAGTTGTTTCTTCTGATGACGCGCCACAAAACACCTTACCCCTGTTAAATATAAACACTCACGGTATCACGGTAAACGTACGTAGCTGTTCTATTTACTCAAGTACTAATAGTATCGATCTTGGCAAATATAGCCTGGCTGACGTTATCAAATCAGGTTTTACCGGCGATAAAAAAGATTTTTCAATAACGGTTGATTGCCCTGAGAAAACGTCGGCAAAAATTACGTTTGAAGGTAAAACAGCATGGGGGATGGAAACCGGCGTGATAGAAAATGCGGGCAGCGCCCAAAATGCTTATATAAAGCTTTATCAAAAAAGCGGTACGCGATACACCGCTAAAGCACTAAATACGTCTGCAAGTTTTGGTAGTTCAGCTTCCTTTACAGGAAAGAGAACGGTTACCTACGCCGGAGAGATGTATTTCAGTAATTCCACCAGGCCTAATGCTACGGCAGGCAGTGTAGTTGCGAATATCGTTTATACCTTAACGCTGGATTAACAGGGATGAGAAATAGTATGAAATTAACCTCAGGGAAAAAAGCCTTTTTATTTTTTATGTTTAGCGGCATAGCTTACTCCAGCCTGGCGGAAACCGTTCCTTCTGTTAATGATGCACAACGTAATATCGATCGCTTAGAACGAGAAAGGCTACAGCAACAGATCACTACGGAAAAACAGAGGGAAAGAGAGATACAAAGGGAAAATCAAAAACAGGATGCAAACGACGAAGCATTAAAATCTGAAAGCCGTTATAAGTTCGATATTAAAGAGATACTTATCGAAAACGACAGTAAGTTCGAGTTTTCTGCACAAAGAAATAAGATTATTAAGCGTTATCTCAATACTAATATGGGGGAGCAAGAAGTCCTGGCACTGGTCAAAGAGTTGACTGATTTTTATATCGGCCAGGGTTATGCCACGACGCAGGTTACTATTGCCCCTGGCTCATTGCGCAGCGGGAAGCTGGTATTGAGAATATTGTGGGGGAAAATTGCAGGCTTTCTGCACAATGGGGAAGCTGCCGGCTGGCGAGAAAAAACGCGTATGTTCAGCGCCATGCCTTTCGCCAAAGAAAGCTTATTAAGTATGAGCGATATCGATCAGGGGTTGGACAACCTGCTGCGTGTTTCCCAGTCGGATAAGCTTGTTATAGAAGCCAGTGAAAAAAGTGGCTACTCGCTGATAAACCATACCGGGGAAAACGTTTTTCCTCTTTCTGTTTATCTGGGTATGAATAATTCTGGCTATCGAGATAGCGGTTGGTATCAGTATTCTCTGAACACTTCATTAAAAAATGTATTGGGTTTAAATGATACTTTCACATACTACTATTCTTACAACGATCTTTACGCTGACACAGATAGCCAGTCCGCAAAGAGTTTCTCTTTTAACGTTCCGTTAGGTTACTGGCTGTTTGACAGCAGCTATTATAAGTCAGCCTATAAGAAGATTATCGGTGGCATGTATGGTGGTTATGTCAGCGATGGCCAGTCAGAACGCTTTTCCTTAAAAGCGACCAGAACGCTTTTTCGTAACGCTTCCGGGAAATATTCAGGCTGGTTAAAATTTGAAAAGAAAGATAATGAAAATAACATTATGGGCTTTCCCATCGCTGTATCCAGCAAGAAATACAGCAGTTTAAGTACGGGCTTAACATGGGTAGGCAGTCTGGCCGGGGGATGGGGCTACGCTGATTTAAACATGACTGCCGGCATGCCGTGGTTTGGCGCTGCCTGGAAAGGGGACAGCGACTTAACAGGTTTTGACCTGAATTATAAAAAGTTTAACGGCACGCTCAACTGGGGAACACGGCTTGCCGCTAACGATAGTGGCCGGGTCGCGTTAGATTATGAGTTAAGCAGCGGATGGCAGTTCACCAATGACAGGCTGGTTAGCGATGCTAAATATAGCTTAGGCGATGAATATAGCGTTCGTGGTTATAAAGAACAGATTGTTTCGGCCGAAAGAGCCATCTGGATTTCGAACACGTTAAAATTACCCGTGCAAATCAACTATGCCCGAATTTATGCAGTTTCACCCTTTACCGGCTTTGATATAGGCATGGCCAGGAAAAACTGTGTATCGACAGTTTCATACTGTGAAAGAGATTATATGAGTGGGGCAGTTGCAGGCGTTAAGTTAAGCGGAAAAGATTTTTCAGGCTCTGTCGCAGCAGGCTGGCCTGTTAAAAAACCTGCCTCGCTAAGTAATTCAGAGGTAGATAATTACGCGATGTATATGAATTTGAATGTTGGTTTTTAATTTTTTTTAATTAGGGAATGATAATGAAAAATAGAAAGTTGAAATTCGTTGCAAGAAATAAAGCCAATTTACGCCTGAAGCCTGTCATGCTGGCCATGGCGGCAATTTTTCCATGCCAGGTAATGGCCAGTATCGTGGTTGACACCAATGAAGAAAGAAAGCTAAACGTGGGTGCTGCTGCCAATGGTACTCCGCTTATCAACATTAACGATCCCAATAATAAAGGCATTTCTCATAACAAATACGCGGATTTCAATGTTGGCCAACAGGGGATAATTTTTAACAACAGTATGCAGGACGGCGTGTCTGCTACAGGTGGTTTTGTCATTAAGAATAACCAGCTCTCTTCTGAGGCCCAGGTGATCCTTAACGAAGTTACCGGCGCAAAAGGCAGCCATCTTGCAGGTTCGATGGAGGTTTTTGGTCGTAGGGCAGATCTAATCGTAGCCAATGAGAACGGTATTACGGTAAACGGCGTTTCTACCGTTAATGCTAATAATCTTACGCTAAGCACCGGAAGAGTGAATTTCGATCAGGCGGGGAATATCCAGCTGGCTGTTGAACGCGGCAATGTCGCTGTTGAAGGTACGGGAATCAACACGGATGGGTTGAGCTATTTTGATATCGTTAGCCGTAGCGCAACATTATCCGGAGAGATTGCAGGTACTGCCGATGTCAAAATAGTTACCGGGCTTAATGACTATGATACGGCTTCGCGAACCCATTCCGTACGCAGCCTGACGGGCAACGATACGCCTAAAGTCGCCATAAGCGGCACCAATTTAGGCTCGATGTACGGTAACAGAATTCAACTCATCAGTACTGAAAGCGGCGCTGGCGTAACGCATGAAGGCAGCATCGTTGGAAGTCAGGGCATTGAGATTACGGCAGATGGGGAGATCAACCTGGCTGCTACCGTCAGCAAAAATGGCAATATCGAAATTGCAGGCAAGAGCATTACCTTGCAAAACAATGCCAGCACGGGCGTGGGCGGTCTCAGTGCGCAGGGCGACGTCATTCTACAGGCGTTAGCCCAACTTGACCTGAAAAGTAACGTCATAGCTGAAACGGGTATTATCCGTATCAATGCGGGTTCACTACTACAAAGTGCTGCGAGCCTGGTGGCGAAAAGCGGTGCCAGAACCAGTAGTGCGATTCCTTCTATTCAGATAAACGTTGCAGACCGCTATGTCATTAGCGGCACTCTCTATGCCGTCGATAGTCACGGTAACAGAATTGAGGGTGCTCAGGTGGTCCTCAGCAAAGGCAAATATGTTGTAAAAGTCGGTGCTCAGACCATCGACAACGCCATTGTGATGTCTGATGCCCGCCTGACCAGTCTTAACGGGGATATCACTATCACGGCCGGGATGCTGGAAAATAACCAGGCTGTACTGGCAGCGCAAAAAGGTAGCCTGATTTTTAATCTGACCGATAGTTTGGTCAACAACGGTACGGTACAGGCCAATGGATCAATTGAACTAAAAGGCCGCCGTTTGAAAAATGGTGGCATATTTGCCACGACTGACGATCTGAAACTGACGCTGGGCACGGTAGAGAACACGGGTTCAATGTACGCAGAGCGGGTAACAATTACTACAGATGAACTGACTAATACCGGCGAAACGGCGCTCATTTCTGCGGATCAAATGACGCTGGACGGCACCACTGCCGGTAAGCTTGTGGTTAGCAATAGCGATGGAGCTACGATACAAAGCACCGAGGGCGACCTTACGCTCAGCCATATCGATTCCCTTAACAACCGTAACGCAACTATTATTGCAAAAGGCGCGCTGAAGGTGAGCAACGCCGATAAAGTTATTAATGATAACGGCAAGCTCGCTGGTGAAAATATTTCTATTGAAAATGTCAACACCCTTGAAAATAAAGAGGGTAAAATAGCGGCTAATAAAGAAATTTCCATCAATAACATAAAAAAAGTATTAAACGAGTTGGGCGCCATTTATGCTTATGGTGATATTAAATTCACCGGTGTGGATCTGTTAACCAACAGCAATAAGAGCGTTATTTCTTCTCTCAACGGATCGCTCTATTTCTCCACGCTGGAAAATTTGAAAAATATTTCAGGTTCGGTATTAGAAGCTGCTGGTATGATTGTTGCCAGTGATATTGGTCTTCTGCAGAACAGTAGTGATGCGACTCTCCAGTCAATGGGGGGGGTTAGCCTGGAAAATATCCAGACCGTTGAAAACGCAGGTGGTATTCTGACCAGCCTCAGCCTGATAATGAATAACATTAACAGCCTTGTAAACAAAGGTGAGCTGGCGAATTTACAGGCTCTGGATATAATTATTAGCAAAGTGGCCAGCGTCGTTAACCAGAATAACGCATATATTCTTGCGGAGAATATTTTAAAGCTAACCGAGATTAATTCTCTGCTGAACGAAGCTGCTTCCCTTATCCAGGCGGATAATTTATCCATTTCTGCCAAAGAAATCACCAATACCGGTTACGAAAGTACGATTTTCGGGATTGATGAACTTTCTGTTAAAGCAGATAAAGTTAATAACAGCGATCAGGCGGTTATAGTATCCGATAATAATCTCTCTATTACTGCTGATGTCATTGATAACGGTACTGAAGCACAAATCAGCGCGGTTAATTATAACCTGGAGGCAAGTTCTTTAAAAAATTCAGGCGTTATTGTTTCTGAAGATGTCTATGGCGATAGCGTAATTAAAGTAACTTCTTTAGATAATAAGTCTGGCGCAATAAGTAATATGGGTAGCCTGGAAATTTCCGCTACAGATATTAAGAATGAAGATGGCTATGTTTTTGGCGGGTGGTCATTAATCCTAAATAAAGAGGGTGATTTTAGTAACGCTGAAGGTACTATGATTTCGTCTAATAATCTCAACATTAACGCTACTGGTAATGTTAGTATTGATAAGGCAATGGAATCTTTTGGTACAGTTAATATCAGTGGTAAAAATATTTACAATAATGAATCTATTGTTAGTGCGAATAATATTGTTATAACTGGAGTTAAAATTGTAAATAATATTAACTCTCTTATTTACTCTATGGGTAATACTATCCTCAAAGCCAGCGATGCTATTATTAATATGCTGAGAGGCAACATTCTTAGCCAGCAGCAAATGGTAATGGAGGCCGGAACCATCCACAATCAGGCTGGTGTTATCCGCTCGGAAGGAAATATGTTCCTGGACGCGGCCAACATTTACAATGAAAGCACCTATAAGGGTGAGAGTTGGGATTACAGTAGCTATCAAACTGGCAAAAAGACACGAGAAGAAGGTAATAATCTTACATGGGGAAAAACGCACTCCGTTTATATAAGTCTGCCGGGGCTTTCTTCTGATATTGCACTCGATGTGCAGGCAGAAATTTCATCTGGCGCTAATTTATATATTAATCAAGATAGTGAGACGCCAGCGATTGTTAAAAACGAAGGGGGTTTAATCCAGGCTAAAGATAATGTTATGGTCAGAGGCGATCTGTATAACTCGTCAAAATCCGCTAGTATTAACATGCTGGAGTATTTAAAGAATCCGCTGCAAGATAAAATAGCATTGTACTTCTACCACTGGCAGGCTAGCTGGGAAAAAGAGGTAAATTTAGTATTTGATACATTCTATGACATGTTAAATTACCTCTACGGCAACGGAGCTGACAGGGATGGACATTATGAACAAGTCGACTCCAGTAGTCGGATGAAGTATGATTTAACCATTAAAGATTTAGCGTCAAGCCACGCCCTTTTAAATGAAATGATGAATAAGATGTTCGGCGAGCAATGGAAAGCCACCGATCATTCTTATATGATCCAGCGCTGGGGGGAATTGGTTAAAGGTTCCGGGGAGTCCGTGGGTTCTTCAGGTGCAGGAGAGGGGGGAGCATCGCGAGAAATATCGCTTTTAGAAAAAATGAAAATTTATTTCCTGCCTGCTGAAAAAGCCTCCATCGTGGCAGGGAAAAATTTCGTTCATACTGGCGGAAGTTTTAACAATGGCATCGCAACAGAAATGGCAGATGGCGCGATGGAAAACAAAGTTGTTAATGTTGAAATAGGTGAAGAACAAGTCTCCACTCTTGAGCAGGGTTATGAAGTTAAGGTCAACAAAAAGAACATTTCCGAAATCAGTATGGGCATCAGTACGCTGCCCACGATCGCCACGCTAACGGAAATTAAGGGATTATTTGAAAAATCACAGGCTTTTATTGACCACCTGGCCTCCATTGCAAGTACTTCATCGGTAAACTCGGACACGGGCGCAACCCATACTGTTATACCTATGTATGAAACGCGTTTGCCTATGATCGACCAGTCAAAATATTATGGATCTGATTATTTTTTCAACTCCATAGGTTATAACAGCTCGCAGCCCACGATAGTTATTGGCGACAACTATTTTGTCTCCGAACTTATTCGTCGCCAGCTCAACGAATCCACTGGAAGTTTTTTCGCGGTAAAATACAACGTGGAAGGCGCTGACCTTGTAAAAATGATGTTGGATAATACCATCGAGCTGGTAAGCAGCGAGGCGGGAGCCGATTTTGTCACCGGCCAGCCGTTAACTCAGGATCAGATTACTAACCTGAAACAGGACATCGTTTGGTTTGTCACGGAGTCTATTGACGGTGTGGATGTGATGGTACCGCGCATCTATCTTGCCAGTAACACCGTTGAAGAGGTTAAAACCTATAATGAAACCGGGTCGGCGGCTATCCATGCTGGTAATAATGTTGTTGTAGATGCTGAGAATATTAATAATATTAATGGATCTATCAGCTCTGGCAACGATACCTGGCTGATGGCGGAAGGCGATATAAATAATATCAGCAGCGGGATGAATGCCGGTATAACGGCAGGCGGTTCCGCCACTATGGTCAGCAAATCTGGTGATATCACCAATAGCGGTAGCGGACTCAAAGCGGGTAAAGATATTAATATGTATGCCGAAGAGGGTAATGTCAATATTATCGCTAGCGTAGGACGAGACGAAGACGGCAATCAAAAAATTGGTGCCTATAACGATGGTCTTAACGCGAAAGGCAATATTAATATCAAAGCCAAACAGGTGGATATTACCGGTATTGAAATTACGGGCGGAGAAAAGGAAGACAATGTCATACGCGTCACGGCCACTGAAGGTAACGTGAACTTTAATGATGTTCATGAAGTAAATTCTTCTTATAGCTACGACTATCAAACTAATGGTATTTTGACTACCCGCACGGAAGAAGTCGCCGAATCCTCAGCTAAAGCTAAAGCTAATACGGTTAAGACCGGCGGCGCCTTTATTGTTGATGCTGCTCAGGATGCCGTTTTCGCTGGGGGTGAATACAATGCTTCCAGCGGAGCTATTATGGCCGGTAATGATGTCATTACTAAAACCTCTCAGGATCATTCGTATAAAGAACGTAAGGTTACGGAAAGCAGTCTGGAGTTTGGTTATAAAACTGATATACCAGGTCTCGAAGCCTCTGAAACTACCTATAGTTCACTGGATGGTGTAGATACAAAAGAGGCGGAATATAATTCCCAAGGGCCTGAAGGTAATATGAGTAACTCTAATACCAAACGCCCCGGCGCGGCTGCAACAGCGGACACGGCTTCTTTTAAAGCCGGCTTAAAAACAAAGGAAACGGTGACCAGGGATTCTAAAATTACCAATAAAAACGCTAACTTTAATTTCACTAACGGCGTTGATATTGAGGCCGGAAATACGCTGGATATCGGGGGTATGGATTTAACCGTAGGCGATAGCGCAACGGCTAGTCTTAGTGCTGAAAATATTATTTCCACAAAATATGAGGATGTGAATAAGTCCTCCACTGAAGTTAAGGAAACGTTTAGCGGGATTAAAGGAGAGGTTCATAGCTCCTTAATAGATTCCTATAATAAAACAGACCGCCTTATAGATAAATCACTCAATAAGGACATGGAAGTTGATGTTCTTATGGCGGCAGTTGAGATGGGCGGCAATGTTTCTAACGTATTGCTAAATGATTTGGCCGGAGGCTCGGTTTCTGCTGGCTGGTCGCAAAAAACGGAGAAAACGGAAACTGAAACCAGAACAGAAAATGTCAATAAGTTTTATGGCGGACAATTCATTTTCAATTCTAAAAAAGATACTACGCTGACCGGCGTCGATATCAAAGCTGATCAAGTAGATATAGACGTAGGTGGAGATTTTAACATGGCGGCAGCGAAGAGCCGCACCACTGAATCAACCAGCACATCATCACATAATGTCAGCTTAGCGGGCAGCGCCGGCGGCGGGCCTACCGGTGCGGGTGCGGGTGTTTCAGTAGATTATAGCGGTTCCACCAGCCAGCGCGATATTGATGCCACGTTATATAGCAATTCAAGCATTGACGCTAATAGTGTTCACGTAAAAGTCAAAGGCAATATGGAAATGAAGGGCGCGAACATCAAGGCGGAAACTGCTGATGTTAACGTTGACGGCGATCTCAAGATTGCCTCCATTCAGGACACGTATCGCGAAACAGCCAGCAGTGGAGAGTGGGGTGGCTCAGTGGGTGTGGCTATAACCTCCCAGGGTATTTTGCCTACCGCAGCAGTAAGCGGGGGGGAGGAAGTGAAGATCACAATAGCAATGTCACAAATAAACAATCCGGAATTGCCGCGACTGGAGAAGTCCATATCAAAGCAGGCGGCGATCTTAATATGACTGGCGCGCATGTTATTTCTGAAAATCAGACGGGCTCAATTGACGTGGGCGGGGTGATAAATTCACAGGAACTGGTAGACAACATCGATTCTTCAGGCACCTATGGTGGTGGCGGTTTCGGCATGAGTTATAAAGGGACGCCAACCGGGAACTTTTATGTCGACACGCTTGATGAGGTTCATAAAAAAGAGCAGCAGAACAATACCATTAACCTGGATCTTTCCGGTAATAATGTAAAAGGCGACATCAACACAGATATTGATAAAAAGTCAACGGTAACCCAGGATGATAAGAAAGCAGGAAATAATATTTCTTATACTATTGGCGTGCCTTCGAAGAATAAAGGTAAAAAACCGGACAGCGGCGCAGATATAAAAAAACCAACTGACAATAATGCTACTAAACCCCCACATACTGTAACGCCTGGCAGCGGCAATAACTCGGCTTTCGTAAGACCGGGCAACGGCGGTAATACTACAGTAAGACCGGGCAGCGGCAATGGATCAACTCCGCAGAAGCCAGGCAACAGCACGCCTGCTAATAAGCCTTCGCATACGATAGATTCTGGCAATAGTAATAACTCAGCTAAGCAGAGGCCGGGCAGCGGCGGCTTATCTACGCAGCAGCCGGACATCAGCAGGCCAGCCAGCAAGCCTTCGCATACGATTGATTCTGGCAACAGCGGTAACGTAGTTAAGCAGAAGCCGGGAAGCAATAACTCCGCCAGCGTTGAACCCGGACGCCCTTCTACGGATCCTGCCGGCCCGAACTCGACTAAACCTGCCAAAAAATGGCCAACGGTTGAGCCTGCGAAACCTATCGTAGGCGGGCCGGGCAGCTCCTCTCGTCCCGAGGGCGGGAATTTTTCCAACTCCGTCAAACCCGCCAATAATTCTCCAGCCTATCAGAGGCCGGACAATAATTCGGCCAATGTAAAACCAGGACGTCCTTCCGCAAATGCCGGTACTGCGGACAGCACAACGCCAGCCAAAAAATGGCCGACGGTGCAGCCTACAAAACCTATCGTAGGCGGCCCGGGCAGTTCTTCTCGTCCGGATGGCGGCAATTTTGCCAACTCCGTAAAACCTGCTAACGGTTCGCCAGCACATGATGGCGCTGATGCAGGAAAGTGGAAAGTGCTGATGGATAACCAAACCATCGAGAAGCCAACAAAATAATTAACCTTGTAGCGGGCAGCGGGTAACGCTGCCCATGCTTATCGATGCGAGGATGTTAACAAACAGCTTTCATCGCTTTAGTTTTGTTAGCGGCCTGTAGTGTACGCCCTGATTTTCAGGGCGTATTTTTTTATATTTGCAAAGCCGTCGTGGCCCAAACAATTTCGCTTTCACACCACGCCAGAGGCAGAAAAAAGCTTGTTTTTGCCTGTGGATACGGTCATAATCGCACCCGCTCTACCGTTTAAGAAAAAGAATTTCTTTTAAAACAACAGGTTAGTTGTTTTGCGGTCAGGCAGTGAACGTCACCTCTTTGCGGGAATAGCTCAGTTGGTAGAGCACGACCTTGCCAAGGTCGGGGTCGCGAGTTCGAGTCTCGTTTCCCGCTCCAGACAAATAATTTCTTTTTAAGTTATCCACAGCCCGGAAAGGGTTGGGGCAGGCTTTTTGCCGCCGTAAAAAATCTTCTTCAACAGAGTTATCCACAGGATGCCGCTGCGCTTCGTTTATCGCCTGTAAGTAAAAAGCGTAACGCCTCGCGTTTAACTTGCTGTTTTAATTAATGGAATTAATATTTCAAATTGTTATTCAGATCGCTTGCGGTTTCTGTGTCAGTTGAATGACAACAACTTTTTATTTTTATGCACAGCATGTGGAAAACCCTTTTTCCGCAGGGAAAAGCCTGCGTGCTCACTTATGCATCGCGCGGTAAACCCTTTTCAATGACGCGCACCAGCCGTTTTTGCTGAGAACTCTGCACCTCAATCGCATTCTCAGCACGTCTTGCCAGCTGGCAAGCAAGCGCCCATTCAATATGTTCATCCAGCATGGCATTTTCGCCATGACGGCGCTCTAATGCAGCAACATTCTCCGGTGACCATGGTGCATTGCCCAGCGCAACGGCAACGTTACGTAACCAGCGCAGGTGGCCGATACGTCTAATCGCCGAACCTTCCGTGACACGCAAAAATGTCTCCTCATCCCAGGCAAAAAGCTCGGTCAGAGGTGGCGCATGCAGTACCGCGCGAGGGCTGAAATCATCCTCATCAGTTAACTGTCCGTAACGATTCCACGGACAGATCAGCTGGCAGTCATCACAGCCATAAATCCGGTTGCCAATAAGCGGCCTGAACTCTTCAGGGATCGCGCCTTCCAGTTCGATAGTCAGATAGGAAATACAGCGTCTGGCGTCAACCACGTAAGGCTCAACGATGGCGCCGGTCGGGCAGGTGGTAATGCAGGCGACGCAGCGACCACACTGCTCCTGCTGCGGCTGGTCAACTGGCAGAGGCAGATTGATCAGCAACTCGCCAAGAAAGAACCACGAGCCGGATTCACGGTTCAACACCAGCGAGTGTTTACCGGTCCAGCCCAGGCCAGCCTTGACGGCCAGCGGCCTTTCCATCACCGGGGCGGAATCAACAAAGGGGCGGAATTCAGCCTCTTCACAACGCTCGCGAATGCGATCGCCAAGCTTTTTCAGGCGATTGCGTAATACTTTGTGATAATCACGCCCCAGCGCATAACGACTAACATAACCTAGCTGAGGGTTTTTCAGGGTGCTGGCGAAAGCCGCTTTGGCGGGAAGGTAATTCATACGCACGCTAATCACGCGTAACGTGCCGGGCTGTAGCTCATGGGGGCGGGCGCGCATCATACCGTGACGGGCCATCCATTCCATTTCGCCATGATACTGCTTGTCCAGCCACGCCTGCAGACGCGGCTCTTCCAGACTAAGATCGGTATCACAGATACCAACCTGCTGAAAGCCAAGCTCCAGCCCCCATTGTTTAATATCCAGGGCGAATTGAAAAAGATCGAGAGGATGCGACATGACTAACCTGAACCAGCTAAATAACCCGACCAGTTTACCCTATTCCGTGTGGCCTGTAGAGGCGATAGCGCAACTTGAGCGTGAGGGCGCTGACGCGATGGGCATCACGCTGTTTGAGCTAATGCAGCGTGCGGGCGAAGCGGCTTTCACCAGGATCCGTACGCTCTGGCCTGATAAGCAGCGTTGGCTAATCCTTTGCGGTCACGGTAATAACGGTGGAGACGGGTTTATCGTGGCTCGTCTGGCAAAGTCGGCCGGCCTTGAGGTCACGTTAATTGCCTGTGAAGGATCAAAATCGCTGCCTGATGAGGCAAACCAGGCGCGGGAAGCCTGGCTGAACGCAGGCGGGGAAATTCATGCGCCGGAAATGGCATGGCCTGAGCAAACCGATCTGATTGTCGATGCGCTGCTGGGAACGGGGCTTAACCGCGCGCCGGGCGAGCAATACGCGCAGCTTATTGACAAAGCAAACGCCGCCAGCGCGCCGGTTTTTGCCATAGATATTCCTTCCGGGTTAGTGGCCGCTAACGGTACAACGCCCGGCTCCGTAATAAATGCTGCCCATACGCTGACGTTTATTGCGCTTAAGCCTGGCCTGCTGACGGGCAAAGCTCGTGATGTTGTGGGGCAGCTGCACTTTCACGCGCTGAGCCTCGATGGCTGGCTGACCGGGCAAACTGCTCCTGTTGCGCGTTACGACGCTTCAGCGCTGGCGCGTTGGCTGCCGCCTCGTAAGCCAACCTCGCATAAAGGCGATCATGGCAAGCTGGTAATTATCGGCGGCGATCACGGCACGGCTGGCGCTATCCGCATGACGGGCGAAGCTGCGTTACGCGCTGGTGCTGGCCTGGTGCGAGTACTTACTCACAAAGACAATCTGACGGCGTTACTGACGGCGCGGCCTGAATTAATGGTACAGGAGCTAAGCGCGCAGGCGATTGATGAAGCGCTGGAATGGGCCGACGTCATTGTTATCGGGCCAGGGCTGGGGCAGCGGGACTGGGGTAAAGAAGCGCTGGAAAAAGTAAAAAATAGCGCTAAACCGATGCTTTGGGACGCGGACGCGCTTAACCTGCTGGCAATCAATGGCGATAAACGTCAAAATCGCGTTATTACTCCGCATCCGGGCGAAGCGGCGCGGCTGCTGAACGTAAAGACCAGCGAAATAGAGAGTGACCGCTTACTTGCAGCGCAAAATCTAGTGAAACGCTATGGTGGCGTCGTGGTACTGAAAGGCGCGGGCACGATTATCGCCAGCGAAACGGGCGAAATGGCGATTGCGGATGTTGGCAACGCGGGCATGGCGACCGGCGGTATGGGCGATGTGCTTTCCGGCATCATTGGCAGTTTGTCAGGGCAAAAGCTCTCGCTGTATGATGCAGCCTGCGCTGGCTGCGTAGCGCATGGCGCTGCCGCCCAGGCGGTATCGCAACGCCTTGGCACGCGCGGCATGCTGGCGACCGATCTGTTTTCCGAGCTGTACCTGTTTGTTAACCCAGAGATCCTGAACAGAAAAGAATGAAGAGCCGTGTAATAGCATTGTCCGACGAGGCGGCAACCCTCGCACTGGGAGCCAGCCTGGCCCGCGCCTGTCCATGCGCGGCAACACTTTACTTATATGGAGATTTGGGCGCGGGGAAAACCACCTTCAGCCGGGGCTTTTTGCAGGCGCTGGGACACCAGGGCAACGTAAAAAGTCCTACCTATACGCTGGTGGAGCCTTACGTACTGCCGGATCGCCGCGTTTACCACTTCGACCTCTATCGCCTGGCCGATCCTGAAGAGCTGGAGTTTATGGGCATCCGCGACTATTTCAGCGGCGACAGCCTTTGTCTGGTCGAATGGCCGCAGCAGGGCGCGGGTTTCCTGCCTGAGCCGGATGTTGAACTCTTTCTTAGCTATCAGGGCGCGGCGCGTCAGGCGGAACTGAAAGCTTGTTCGACCCTGGGCGAAGAGATGTTAGCCATGCTGGAAAAGGGCGAACAATGATGTTGCGTATGAAACTGGGCGTATTGCTGGCCGTTTTGCTGAGCACTTTTTCCACGCTTGCCGCCAGCTTATCCGATATCCAGGTGGCCAACGGCAGCGACAAAGCGACGGTGACGCTGAGCTTTAACGGTCAGCCAGTCTACGGTTTCTTTCCGCTGCATAATCCGGATCGCGTGGTGTTGGATATCCGCCAGAGCGGCGTGATTAAAGGGCTACCTCTGACGTTCAGCGGCGATAATCTGTTAAAACGTATTCGGGCAAGCACGCCGAAAGACAGCCAGAGTATCCGGCTGGTGTTTGAGCTGACGCAGCGTGGTAAAACGCGCGCCGTCACGCAGCGTAACGGCAACAGCTATAACGTCGTTTTTACCGTTACCGGCTCCCGTCCCGCACCGCGCGCGACAGCTAACGTCAGCACGGTATCGCGTTCGCCGAAAGAAAACCCTTTTAAAGGCAATCCGGTTACGGCTGTCAGTAGCGGTGACGAAGTGGCTGCGCCAGGCAGAAAGGTTAGCGCAGCTGATGAAGCCGTTATCGTCGCGATTGATGCCGGACACGGCGGTCAGGATCCCGGCGCTATCGGTGCCAACGGACTGAAAGAGAAAAACGTTACTATCGCCATTGCCCGCAAACTGAAAGCGTTGTTAAACGACGACCCGATGTTTAAGGGCGTAATGACGCGCGACGGCGACTATTTTATTTCCGTCATGGGGCGCTCGGACGTGGCGCGTAAGCAAAACGCTAACCTGCTGGTTTCTATCCATGCCGACGCCGCGCCGAACCGTAGCGCATCTGGTGCTTCAGTGTGGGTGCTTTCTAACCGTCGCGCTAACAGCGAAATGGCGGGCTGGCTGGAGCAGCATGAAAAGCAATCTGAATTACTGGGCGGTGCTGGCGATTTGTTGGCAAACAGCCAGGCCGATCCGTATCTCAGCCAGGCAGTGCTCGATCTGCAATTCGGTCATTCGCAGCGGGTAGGTTACGACGTCGCGGTTAAGGTTATCGCCCAGCTACAGCGCGTGGGTTCACTGCACAAACGGCGTCCCGAACATGCCAGCCTTGGCGTCTTGCGTTCGCCGGATATTCCTTCGCTGCTGGTGGAAACCGGCTTTATCAGTAACCCTTCGGAGGAGCAACTGCTTGGCAGTAGCGCTTACCAGCAGAAGATTGCGGAGTCGATATATAAAGGCCTGCGCAACTACTTCCTGGCGCATCCGCTGCAATCCGTCCCAAAGGAGGAAAACCGACCGTTGCAGTCCGCAACGGCGGTTGATGTGCAGCCTAATCCCGCACCGGCTAATACCAGTTACTCCGGTGCGGTTACGCGTCATGTGGTCAAAAGGGGCGAAACGCTCTCCGGCATCGCCGCCCACTATGGCGTGAGCATGGCGATGCTGCGCTCAATGAATTCGCTGAAACGGGATGTAGTCTGGGTTGGGCAGCGCTTAAAAGTACCGGCCAGCAGCGCCAGCGCTACTGTCAGCGCCAGCAGGCCGAAGCGGCATAAAGTTGTCCGCGGCGACTCGCTGACCGGGATTGCTGCCCGCTACGGCGTCAGCCCTAAAGCGATACAGCAGGCCAACAATATGAAATCGCAAAATGTTATGCTGGGGCAGACGTTAACGATTCCAACTTCTTAACAAGGATCCCCTATGCCGATTCAGGTACTGCCGCCACAGCTTGCTAACCAAATCGCAGCCGGTGAAGTTGTAGAGCGTCCGGCGTCGGTGGTGAAGGAGCTGGTAGAAAACAGCCTTGATGCCGGTGCGACCAGAATCGACATTGAAATTGATAAAGGCGGCGCAAAGCTGATCCGTATTCGTGACAACGGCTGCGGGATCAATAAAGAGGAGCTGGCGATGGCGCTGGCTCGTCACGCCACCAGTAAAATCACCTCGCTTGACGATCTCGAAGCGATTATGAGCCTGGGCTTTCGCGGCGAGGCGCTGGCCAGTATCAGCTCCGTTTCCCGCCTGACGTTAACTTCCCGTACGGCAGACCAGACTGAAGCCTGGCAGGCCTACGCGGAGGGGCGCGATATGGCGGTTACCGTCAAACCCGCTGCGCATCCGGTTGGCACCACGCTGGAAGTTCTGGACCTGTTTTACAATACGCCAGCCCGCCGCAAGTTTATGCGCACGGAAAAGACGGAATTTACCCATATTGATGAAATTATCCGCCGTATCGCGCTGGCAAGGTTCGATGTGGCGTTTTCGCTGACGCATAACGGCAAGCTAATCAGACAGTATCGCGGCGTCAGCGAGGTAAAACAGCGTGAACGTCGGCTGGGGGCCATCTGCGGTACGACTTTTCTCACTCACGCGCTGGCGATTGAGTGGCAGCATGGCGATCTGAGTTTACAGGGCTGGGTAGCCGATCCGGCTGGTTCCCGTACCGTTACCGACCTGCAATACTGCTACGTGAACGGCCGTATGATGCGTGACCGCCTGATTAACCACGCCATCCGCCAGGCCTATCAGGACAAGCTGGGCGACGACCACCAACCGGCTTACGTACTCTACTTAACAATCGATCCCCATCAGGTTGACGTTAATGTGCATCCTGCCAAGCACGAGGTGCGTTTTCACCAGTCGCGGCTGGTGCATGACTTTATTTATCAGGGCGTCATCAGCGTGCTTCAGGAAACCGGTGCGGCAACGTTACCGGGTATAGAGAGCGAGGAGCCTGGTGAACGCTGGCAGCCGGAAAACCGTCAGGCGGCGGGCGGCAATCACTTCTCTTCCCCAGCATCAGCTAAAGGTGCGGAGCCAGGAGCAGGCTCGAGCAGGGATTCCGGCACCGGTATGGGTTCAGGTTCCAGAGGGCAGACAGGTCCAGGCGCAGGTTCAGGATTGGGCGCTGGAGCAGGGTCAGGGAAACCGGTAGCCAGCTGGCAGCGCCAGGAGCCCGGCTATCAGAAAAAAGAAGGCGCGCTGTATCAAAAGCTTCTGCAAACGCCCGATCTCCCTGCCGCGCGGGAAGCCACGCCGCCACGGCCAGACCCGCGTGAGCAGCAGCAGGAGGCACCGCTTAACGGCCACAGCCAAAGCTTTGGCCGCGTGTTAACCGTGTTGCAAAATGATGTTGCGCTGGTGGAATCGAACCAGCGGCTGGCCCTGATTTCGCTGCCGGTGGCGGAGCGCTGGCTGAAGCAGGCGCAGCTTGTGCCCGGCGAAGAGGGCCTGAAACCTCAGCCGCTGCTAATCCCGGTCAGAATGAAAATGGCAAAGCCGGAAAGGGATGCCATCGGACACTTTTCCGCGCTGCTAAAGCAGATGGGCATTGAGCTGGAAGCGGAAGGGCAGCACGTCACGCTACGCGCCGTACCTTTACCATTGCGCCAACAAAATTTACAAAACTTGATTCCAGAACTGTTAGGCTATTTGGCCGAACAGCCGGACTTATCTGTCGGTCAGGTGGCGCACTGGTTAGCGCGTCACGCGGCGGCCGATCGTCCGCTCTGGAATCACTCGCAGGCGATTGCGCTGCTGGCCGAGGTCGAAAGGCTCTGCCCGCAGCTGCTGAAGTCGTCACCTTCGGACTTATTGCAGTATGTTGATATTGAAATAGCGATGAATACGCTGAAACATGAGTGAATTATCCAGGGCTGGCCGGCCAAAGGCAATTTTTTTAATGGGACCAACGGCTTCCGGTAAAACGGCGCTGGCAATAGCCCTGCGCCAGCAGCTGCCGGTTGAGCTGATAAGCGTTGATTCCGCACTGATCTATCGCGGTATGGATATCGGTACCGCCAAGCCAACCGCTGAAGAACGGCAGCTGGCACCGCATCGCCTGCTGGATATTCGCGATCCGGCCGAGTCTTATTCAGCGGCGGAGTTTCGTCGCGATGCGCTGGCGGAAATGGCAGAGATTACCCAAAGCGGGCGTATCCCGTTGCTTGTTGGTGGCACTATGCTCTATTACAAGGCGCTGCTGGAAGGATTATCGCCGTTGCCCCCGGCCGATCCTGACGTGCGCCAGCGTATTGAGCAACGCGCGAGAGAAGAGGGCTGGGAAGCGCTTCATCGCCAGTTATGTGAAATAGATCCCATTGCGGGGAGTCGTATTCATCCGAATGATCCCCAGAGACTCTCGCGAGCACTGGAAGTTTTTTTTATTTCAGGTAAAACTTTAACAGAACTGACTAAAACAGCCGGAGAAACCCTGCCGTACGATGTGACGCAATTCGCTATTGCACCGCAAAACCGCGAATTGATTCATCAGCGTATTGCACTGCGTTTTGAACAGATGATGGCGTCAGGATTTGAAGCGGAGGCTCGGGCGCTTTTTGCACGAGGTGATTTGCATACGGACATGCCTTCCATTCGTTGTGTCGGTTATCGCCAGATGTGGTCATTTTTACAGGGTGAAATCGATTACGATGAAATGGTTTATCGAGGAATTTGCGCAACGCGACAGTTGGCCAAGCGTCAGATAACCTGGCTACGTGGCTGGAAGGATGTTCACTGGCTGGATAGCGAACAGCCGCAGGCCGCGCTGGCAAACGTATTACAGGTTCTTAGTGCGAAGGCCGGGTGATTGTGTACAATTGGTGCGTTATCGTGCGCAAATTTTTACGCAGTATTTCAGAGCGCAGGCTCTTAAGTAGTAAACAACAAGCATATAAGGAAAAGATAGAATGGCTAAGGGGCAATCATTGCAAGATCCGTTCTTGAACGCACTGCGTCGCGAACGTGTTCCGGTTTCGATTTATTTGGTGAATGGTATTAAACTGCAGGGTCAGATTGAATCATTTGACCAATTTGTAATTTTACTGAAAAACACGGTCAGCCAGATGGTTTACAAGCACGCTATCTCTACCGTGGTTCCGTCCCGTCCGGTATCCCATCACAGCAACAATGCGGGTGGCGGAAGCAGCAACTATCATCATGGTGGCAGCAATCAGGGGGCTTCTTCTCAGCCTCAGCAAGAGAGTGACGACGCAGAGTAATCACTGTTCTTTCAGGGCGGGCTGACCGGTTTTCCAGCGCCCGTCCTGGCAATGACGTTCACGCCCGTTATGTTAATAACGCCGGGCGAAAAGACCATACGCCGCTCTGGCGTGAATGTGCATTAGCATCTGATAAAGCAGTATGGCCATCGTAAAGCAGGTTCAACAAGGTACTGAGAGGTTTTAAGTTTGTTTGACCGTTATGATGCCGGTGAGCAGGCCGTACTGGTACACATCTATTTCTCCCAGGACAGAGATATGGAAGATCTGCAGGAGTTTGAAACTCTTGTTTCTTCCGCTGGTGTCGAAGCACTACGTGTAGTTACCGGCAGCCGCAAGGCGCCACACCCAAAATATTTCGTCGGCGAAGGTAAGGCCGTGGAGATTGCCGAGGCGGTTAAAGCCAGCGGCGCTTCCGTGGTGCTGTTCGATCACGCCCTGAGTCCGGCACAGGAACGCAATCTCGAAGCGCTGTGCCAGTGCCGGGTGATCGATCGCACGGGCCTGATCCTGGATATCTTTGCCCAACGTGCGCGTACCCATGAAGGGAAGCTTCAGGTCGAACTGGCGCAGCTGCGTCATCTCGCCACGCGTCTGGTACGCGGCTGGACGCACCTTGAGCGCCAGAAAGGCGGTATCGGCCTGCGCGGCCCTGGTGAAACCCAGCTGGAAACCGACCGTCGCCTGTTGCGTAATCGCATTACGTTAATCCTTTCCCGTCTTGAAAGAGTAGAGAAGCAGCGTGACCAGGGACGTCAGGCGCGTAACAAGGCCGATGTGCCGACGCTGTCGCTGGTGGGTTATACCAACGCCGGTAAATCAACGCTCTTTAACCGTATTACCGCGGCGGAAGTCTACGTCGCAGACCAGCTGTTCGCCACGCTCGATCCCACGCTGCGTCGCCTGGACGTGGCGGATGTCGGCGAAGTGGTGCTGGCGGATACGGTTGGTTTTATCCGTCATCTGCCGCACGATCTGGTGGCCGCTTTTAAAGCAACGCTGCAGGAAACCCGACAGGCGACGCTGCTGCTGCACGTGATTGACGCCGCCGATCTGCGCGTCGAAGAAAATATCGAAGCCGTTGAAGAAGTGTTGGAAGAGATCGAAGCAAACGACATTCCCACATTAAAAATAATGAATAAGATAGACGCGCTGGAAGATTTCGTCCCCAGGATCGATCGTGACGAAGAAAATCTGCCCGTGCGCGTCTGGCTTTCTGCACAGACCGGTGAAGGCATTCCGCTGTTATTTCAGGCGCTAAGCGAACGCCTGGCGGGTGAAATTGCCGAATATAACCTGCGTTTGCCGCCGGAAGCGGGGCGACTACGCAGCCGCTTTTACCAGCTGCAGGCGATAGAAAAAGAGTGGAATGAAGATGACGGCAGCGTAGGGTTGCAAGTACGCATGCCCATTGTCGACTGGCGCCGCCTGTGCAAGCAGCAGCCGGAGCTGGTGGACTACATTGTTTGACGCCCGACACGCGTATCCCGGCCCTGGGATAACACCGCATACACAATAAATGGAGCAGAAACATGGCGTGGAATCAGCCCGGGAATAACGGACAGGACCGCGACCCGTGGGGGAGCAGCAATAATCAAGGCGGCAACTCCGGGGGAAACAAAGGAGGTCGCGATAAAGGGCCACCTGATTTGGATGATATTTTCCGCAAGCTGAGCAAAAAGCTCGGCGGCTTTGGCGGCGGTAAAAACGAGGGCGGACAGCAAACGCCAGGACGCGGTGGACGCCTGCTCGGCATCGTGGCCGTGGTGGCCGTGGTTATCTGGGCCGGCAGCGGTTTCTATACCATCAAAGAGGCGGAGCGCGGCGTGGTAACGCGCTTTGGCAAATTCAGCCATCTGGTGGAACCCGGTCTGAACTGGAAGCCGACCTTTATCGATCAGGTTCGCGCGGTTAACGTTGAAGCCGTGCGCGAGCTGGCTGCTTCCGGCACCATGCTGACCTCGGACGAAAACGTCGTGCGCGTGGAAATGAACGTACAGTATCGCGTCACTAATCCAGAGCGCTATCTGTTTGCGGTAACCAGCGCGGACGACAGCCTGCGTCAGGCCACCGACAGCGCGCTGCGCGGCGTGATTGGCCGTTCTACTATGGACCGCATCCTTACCGAAGGGCGTACCGTAGTGCGTAGCGACACCCAGCGCGAACTGGAAGAGACAATTCGCCCTTACGACATGGGTATCACGCTGCTGGACGTTAACTTCCAGGCTGCTCGTCCGCCAGAAGAAGTAAAAGCTGCGTTTGATGATGCTATCGCGGCACGTGAAAACCGCGAGCAGTACGTACGTGAAGCGGAAGCCTATGCTAACGAGGTCCAGCCTCGTGCTAACGGCCAGGCGCAGCGTATCCTGGAAGAAGCGCGCGCTTATAAAACCCGTACCGTGCTGGAAGCGCAGGGCGAGGTGGCTCGCTTTGCCAAAATTCTGCCTGAGTACAAAGCCGCGCCGGAAATTACGCGTGAGCGCTTATACATTGAAACGATGGAACGCGTGCTTAGCCACACCCGTAAAGTGCTGGTTAACGACAAGGGCAATAACCTGATGGTGCTGCCGCTGGACCAGCTGATGCGGGGCCAGAGCGGCACCTCGTCAACGAGCCAGGACAGCAGCAGCAACCTGCTTCGCTTACCGCCAGCATCAGGCGGCAACGAGCGGGCCAGCAGCAGCTCGTCTTATAGCCCGGAAAGCATTATGGACCAGCGTCGGGTCAACGCTCAGCGTAACGATACCCAGCGCGAAGGGAGAAATTAAGGATGCGTAAGCCATTAATCGTCGTATTGATTGTTGTGCTGGTGGTGCTTTACGCGTCACTGTTTGTGGTACAGGAAGGCCAGCGCGGCATCGTTATGCGCTTTGGTAAAGTGCTGCGCGATGATGAAAATAAACCGCTGGTTTATGCGCCAGGCCTGCACTTTAAAATTCCTTTCCTGGAGTCGGTAAAGTCGCTGGATGCGCGTCTGCAAACCATGGATAACCAGGCCGATCGCTTCGTCACCAAAGAGAAGAAAGATCTGATCGTGGATTCCTATATCAAGTGGCGTATCAGCGACTTCAGCCGCTACTATCTGGCCACCGGCGGCGGCGACGTTTCCCAGGCGGAAGTGCTGCTGAAACGCAAGTTCAGCGACCGTCTGCGTTCTGAAATTGGTCGTCTGGACGTTAAGGATATCGTTACCGATTCCCGTGGACGCCTGACCACCGACGTGCGTGATGCGCTGAACACCGGTAGTGCAGGACAGGATGATGAAATCGCTACGCCAGCGGCAGACGATGCCATTGCCTCTGCGGCAGCGCGCGTAGAGCGTGAAACCAGCAGCAAAGAGCCTGCGGTGAATCCAAACAGTATGGCGGCGCTGGGCATCCAGGTTGTGGACGTGCGCATCAAGCAGATCAACCTGCCGACGGAAGTTTCCGATGCTATCTACAACCGTATGCGCGCCGAGCGTGAGGCTGTAGCCCGTAGCCAGCGTTCACAAGGTCAGGAAGAGGCGGAAAAACTGCGCGCGGCGGCGGACTATGAAGTAACCCGCACGCTGGCGGAAGCGCAGCGTACCGCCCTGATGACGCGTGGTGATGGCGATGCTGAAGCGGCGAAGCTGTTTGCCGATGCGTTCAGTCAGGATCCGGATTTTTACGCCTTTATCCGCAGCCTGCGTGCCTATGACAACAGCTTTAACAACAATCAGGACGTCATGGTGCTTAGTCCGGATAGCGACTTCTTCCGCTTTATGCAGTCGCCTTCCAAAACGACGCGTTAACGGTAACACCCTGCAGCCGGAAGTTTTCTTCCGGCTTTTTTATTATTAAGCCCGCGTTGAGTAAATTATATGTTGCGGGTTTTTTAATTAATTGCCTGCCTGAAATGTGATTCTTCCGTATTTTTACTCCCTCCGTTGACCTTTGGTTTAGGTTTGTGTAGCCTTTTTTCTCCTCAGGTCTTTGTCATATTTTAGTGGCTATCAATATCGTTCTTCTTTTATAAAACATCATATTCTTTCGGCCTGAAGGATAATGGCTGGAAAAATTGCAAAGAAAGCAGCATTAATAACAGGATAATTGGAAATGGACTCTTCCAGAAAGCCCCGGTGCGTATTTTATTCGCACGATACGATGGGGTTCGGGCATATTCGTCGCAACATGCTGCTTAGCCAGTCGGTGCTGCAAGCCTGCCCCGATGCCGAAATATTATTAATATCAGGCGTTCGCGAAGCCGGAACCTTTACGTTGCCGAAAGGCGCAGACAGCCTCATCCTGCCTTCTTACCAGAAAACCCCGGAGGGAAAATATTGCCCGCGTGCGCTGGGAGAAAAGATAAAGCCGCTGGTTCATTTACGCGCGCAAATTATTTATGCGGCGCTCAACGCCTTTTCACCAGATATTATGATCGTGGATAACGTACCGCGCGGGGCAATGCGCGAACTCGATCTTAGCCTGCCGCTTCTCGCCAGAAAGAAAACGTACATGGTCTCCGGCCTGCGGGATATTCTCGATAATCCTCTGTCGGTGAAAGCGCAATGGGATAAGCAGGAAAACAGCGCGGCGCTACGCGACTTCTATTCCGCTATCTGGGTGTATGGCGATAATCGTCTCTATGACTTACGCAAAGAATATAATTTCGATGCCGCAATCAATAATAAAATTACGTTTACCGGCTATCTGGACGCCACGCAGCGGGTTCGTAGCCGAAATGACTATGATGCCATCGCCCCGGCAGCCTCGCCTTATGCGCTTTGTGTTGTCGGCGGCGGCCAGGACGGCTTTCAACTGGCAGAGGCCTTTGCCAGAGCGGAACTGCCCAAAGGCATGCAGGGCATTCTGGTAACGGGTTCAATGATGCCGGAAGCGCAGCGCCTTGCTCTGAAGCAGCTTGCCAGTCCGGAAAAAAGAGTCGTGGAATTTGTCGCGGAGCCCACCAGGCTGCTGTGCAACGCCGCCTGCGTGGTGGCGATGGGCGGCTATAACACGCTAACGGAAATCCTGGCTTTTCATAAAGCTGCGCTGATAGTGCCGCGCGTTGCGCCGCGCGAGGAACAATGGATTAGGGCAAGCCGCCTCGCCGGGCTGGGGCTGCTTGACTGCCTTCATCCCGCTAACCTGTCGCCACAGCATCTTAGCGCCTGGTTTGCCCAACCCCGTCAGTTTAGCAATCCCCGGGATAAATTGCGTTTTGACGGCCTTGAGCAGGTTGCCTGCCGCGTGCGCCAGATACTGAGCATCAGGGAGAACGCGTGATGTCGCTACAACCGTTGCGTGTAGGCTACGTTCTGAAACGCTACCCGCGCTTTTCAGAGACGTTTATCGTCAATGAGATCCTGGCGCATGAACGGGCAGGCCTGATGGTCAGCATTTTTGCGCTGGGGCCGGTCATGGAAGCGCGTTTTCAGCCCGATATCGGCCTGGTGAAAGCGCCGGTGACGCGGCTGGACAAGCAGCGCAACGCGGAGCACTTTTGGACCCTGGTAAAAGAGGGCCTGGAGAAGCTACCCGATTTTGCGGCACGGCTCGAAGAAGAGCGCGAGCACGATGTACACGAGCTGGCGCAGGGCATTATGATTGCGCTGGCCGTTCAGGCAGATAGTTTACAGCATCTGCACGCGCATTTTGCTACCCAGGCGGCAACAGTTGCCCGTCTTGCGGCCAGGTTTAGCGGCATCAGCTGGTCTTTCACTGCCCATGCGAAAGATATCTATTACCGCTACGAGACCGATATTCAGCTGGCCCGTAAGATCGACGACGCCAGCCATGTAATTACCGTCTCCGATTACAATCTTGGCTGGCTTTGCGAGCGCTATGGGGGTAACAGGCAGAAAGTCAGCCGCCTCTATAACGGTCTGGATCTGCGCCAGTTTCCCTGGCTGTCGCCGCTAAAACGGCCGGCAGAAATCGTAGCGGTAGGCCGCCTGGTAGCGAAAAAGGGCTTTCGGTTATTAATTACCGCGCTTGGGCTGTTGCAGGCTCATGGTATCGCCTTTCACTGCACTTTGATTGGCGATGGGCCAGAGCGACAGGTTTTGCAAAAAGCCGTTCGTGTCGGCGAACTACAGGATCGCGTCACCTTTACCGGTATGCTGCCTCGGCACGAAGTCGCGGCCGCCATCCAGAGTAGCGCGATGGTGGTTGCACCCTGCGTTATCAGCGACGACGGCGACCGTGACGGATTGCCCACCATTCTGGTCGAGGCGATGGCGCTGGGTACGCCAGTCGTCTCAACAACGGTTGCGGGTATTCCGGAGCTGGTTATCAATGGGCAAACTGGTCTGTGCGTGGCGCCAGACAACGCGCCAGAACTGGCCGAGGCGATAACGCTGCTGCTGAGCGGGCAGGATATGCGGGAAAAACTGGCGAGGCAGGCGCGTAAAACGATCGTACGCGATTACGATGTCGATCGGAATACGCTAACAATGAGAGAGATTTTCAGTCTGGCGCAGAAATGAATTCTGCTGCTGTAAAAAAGGATTTTACCCATGCGAATTGCCTATATCTGTGCCGACGCCGGCATTCCTGTTTTTGGCTGTAAAGGGGCATCGGTGCATGTTCAGGAGATCTTGCGCGCCTTCCTGAGGAAGGGCGCGGAGATCGTTTTGTTTGCCAGGAGGATCGGCACGCCGCCAGCGGATCTGCGGGCGATCCCTGTAGTGCAGCTCGATCCGCTACCGGCGGGTGATGCGCAGGTCAGGTCGGCAGCCGCGCTGGCCGCTAACCTACAGCTGGAGAACGCCTTAAAGGCAGAAGGCCCGTTCGATCTGGTGTACGAGCGTTATTCGCTGTGGAGTTTTGCAGGCATAACGTACGCCTGTCAGCGGGGCTGGCGTACCGTGCTGGAGGTCAACGCGCCGCTGATTGAGGAGCAGCGCAAATATCGCAAGCTGGTGGCAGAAGAAGCGGCGGTAAAAGTGCTGCAAAACCTGCTTGCCAGCGCGGCGGCGGTCATCGCCGTTTCCCCGGGCGTCAAACGCTATCTTAGCGGTTTTACTTCCTCACCCGAACGGATCCATATCATTGCAAATGGCGTCGATCCACGGCGTTTCGCCAGCGCATCCGCGCATCCGCAGGTTCATGCAGATACCACCGTGATTGGCTTTCTCGGCACGTTAAAACCCTGGCACGGTCTGGAGCATTTATTAACCGCTTTCGCGCTACTACAGGCGCAGCGCCCGCAAACCAGCCTGCTGATTATTGGCGACGGCCCGGAACGCAAGCTGTTGCAGGATGAGGCCATGCGGCTGGGTCTGAACAACGTGGTGTTTACCGGAGCCGTGAGTCCGACAAGGGTTGCTGAGTGGCTGGCCAGAACGGATATTGCCGTCGCGCCTTATCCCCGGCTGGAGCAGTTTTATTTCTCGCCGTTAAAAATTTATGAGTATATGGCCGCAGCGCTGCCGGTCGTCACCACGCGCGTGGGCCATCTTGCCGACGTTGTAGCGGATGGACACACCGGTATGCTGGCAGCGCCGGACGATCCTGAAGCTTTGTGCGAAGCCTTACTCACGCTGGTAGACGATCCGGTTATGCGCCAGCGGCTGGGCAAAAATGCCCGTCGCTACGTTATGCACAACCACAGCTGGGACAGCGTGGCGGAAGAGATCCTGCGCATCGTCGATCTGTCGAACGGGAGCATGCCGTAATGCGCCTGTCGTGGCTGCGGGTCGCTTCCCGTTTCGCTCCGTGGATCCGCCAGCAGCGTGGCCTGATTATTCGCTCGCTGCTCTGCCTGCTGATGGCGACCGGCACGCGCCTGCTTGAGCCGTGGCCGCTGGCGTTTATCATCGATGATCTGCTGACGCAGCATAATATTCCGGTCGAAGGCAGGCTCAATGACCTGGTGGCGTCTGCTGGGGTGGCGAATCTCCTGCTGCTGTGTGCCGTCAGCGTTATCCTCATTGCGGCAGCCAAAGCCGGCCTTAGCTATTGCAGTACAGTCGGCCTGGCTATTGCCGGTAGCCGCATCATCAGTGAGCTGCGTCAGGCGCTGTTTCGCCATCTGCAAACGCTGTCGCCAGCTTTTCACCAGCGGGCGAAAACGGGCGACCTGACCACCAGGCTGATTAACGATATCGGCATGCTGCGCGAAGCGATTATCACGGCGATGGTGCCCATGCTGGCAAACATCCTGATTTTGACCGGCATGTTCAGCATGATGCTCTATATCAACTGGAGAATGACGCTGCTGTCGCTGATGTTAATGCCGCTACTGCTGCTGAGCACGGGCCGCACCAGCAGCAGAGTGCATACGGTCAGCCGCGACCAGCGCAAGCGGGAAGGCGCGCTGGCGGCCAGCGCGTCAGAGTTTCTGGGGGCGATAGGCGTGGTACAGGCGCTGTCGCTGGAGCCGGTGGCGATCAAAAGCTTCGCCAGCGACGACGGGCAAAGCCTGCAGCAGAACGTCAAATCTCGCCGTCTACTGGCCGCGCTGGAGTGCAAGGTCGATCTGATTATCGCGACCGCCACCGCTTTCGTACTTTACTACGGCGCGAGCGAGGTATTGAAAAACCGGATGTCGCCAGGCGATCTGCTGATCTTTGTTTCCTACCTGAAAAATTCTTTTCGGCCCGTGCGCGAATACGCCAAATACGCCGGGCGGCTTTCCAAAGCGCTGGCGGCGGGGGAGCGCGTCACCGTGCTGATGGACGTCAGGCCGGAGATTACCGATAGCCCTGATGCGCTGACGCTAAGCCATCTCCGTGGCGAAGTCTGCTTTGACAACGTCTGTTTTGACTATCCGCAGCGGCAGGGGGCGGAGAGGCAGACGCTGCATCACGTCAGCTTTCGCCTGGCCGCTGGCGAGTCGCTGGCGATTGTGGGGCCTTCCGGTACGGGTAAATCGACGCTGCTTAGCCTGCTGCTGCGCCTGTACGATCCGCTCGCGGGACGCATCATGCTGGACGGCCACGATCTGCGCCGCTGTAAGATTAAAAGCGTGCGGCAAAATATCAGCTATGTCCCCCAGGACAGTCTCCTGTTTGGCCTGAGCGTACGTGAAAACATTGCGCTGGCGGCGCTGGAAGAGGTTACCGACGAGCAGGTTTATAAGGCCGCAAAGCAGGCGCTGGCGCATGACTTTATTATGCAGCTGCCGCAAGGCTACGACACGGTTCTGAGCGAAAGGGGCCATTCGCTTTCCGGCGGGCAGCGTCAGCGTATTGCCGTCGCCCGCGCCGCTATCAGGCAAAGCCCGCTGCTGCTGCTGGACGAGCCGGGCACCGGGCTGGACAGCGAAAGCGAGCACCTGCTGATGGCTGCGCTGACGCAGCTGATGCGCCAGCGCACCACGCTTATCGTTACCCACAATCTCTCTTTTGCCGCGCGGGCGCAGCGGATCCTCTTTATGGAAAAGGGGGAAATTGTGGAACAGGGAACGCACGACGTGCTGCTGGCAAAAAAAGGACGCTATGCCGGGCTGTGGGCAATACAGCAGGCGAGCCACAACAAGGAAGAAAGCAATGTTACAGGATCTGGACAGAGAGCTTGCCTGCAAGGATAGCGTTTTACCGGGGCTTGCCGCGCTGCTTGATAGCAAACTCTTACTCGCTCGCCTGCGCAGTTTGCCGCAGTTTGCCGGGCTGCGGACATTAACCATTGATTATCTGCGCTATAAGCCTGCGACCAGCTGTGTCGCCACGCTGGTGTTGCAGATGGCTGATGGCAACAGGTGCTACCTTTGCGCCAAGGCATTGAGCACCGAGCGCTTTCCTCTTTCATGGCAGCATCCCAAACGACAGCGGCTGGTCATACGGCAAGATCCGTTCGCGCCGGTAGCGCTGCACGAGCTGGCGATAATCCTTAGCTACCCGCAGCATGACCGGGAGCTTCCTCATCTCTGGTTGCTGAACGCTACGCCGGAACGCGATGCGCTGTTGCGACGCTGGCTGCCTGAAACAGGCGAAGCGGCGCTCGACATTAAAATACTGCGCTACAAGCCCGAGCGTCGCCTGCTGGCGCTGCTGAGCCGCAACGGCCAGCCCTTTGCCACGCTGCGGTTTGCCAGCGCCGGGCGCTATGAGGCGATGCTGGCCGGAAACCAGCTGGGGCAGGCGCTTGGGGAAATCAGCCTGCTGGCAGCGTTGCCGGACTACCGGCTGCTTATCACCCGCTGGATTGAGGGTAAGACGCTTTGTCCCGAGCAGGGCGGTGAGCTATCTGAGCGAGACGTTTTGCAAATGGGACGCAGGCTGGCAAGCGTACATTCCCGACCAGCGTTGATTCCTGCCACGGCCAGCAGCGGCATTGCAGAAGCCCTACGAGTTTTCAATACGCTGCGCGCCGTAGCGCCGCAGCAGGAAGCGCTGTTTATTTCGCTGCTGAAGACGCTGGAAAACAGACTGGCAAATAACGTTTTCACCGCTACGCCGATCCACGGTGATTTTACGCTCGACCAGGTCGTCAGGCGGACAGTAGACGGACAGCTCCGGCTTATTGACTGGGACAGGGCCAGGACAGGTAATCCTGCTGTCGACCTGGCTACCTTTCAGGCCAGGCTGGAGCTGCAGGCTATAGAAAAGACCCTGAGCCAGCCTCAGGCCAGCGCCGCCGTTGCCGCACTGCATGCGGGTTATCGCCAGCAGCGTGGGGATTTACCGCCTTGCCTTGCTGCACAGGTCGCGCTGGCGCTTATGCAGCTTGCCGTTGAGCCGTTCCGCAAGCGTGCCGGAAACTGGGCGCAACAGCTTGCGGCGCTGCTCTGGCGCGTTGAACAGCTGTTAACGGAAGAGGCCAGGCAAGCGGCACGGCCAGACGTTGCGCTGTTACCCCTGCTGGATAAAACGCGGATAGCGGAGCCGCTGAGGCAGGTGTTGGGGCTGCCGCCTTCCGCTGTGCTGGCGTCGGCAACGATTTTAGCCTGCAAGCCAGGCCGTCGTGCCGTGCTCG
Source organism: Erwinia sp. BNK-24-b (assembly GCF_047456155.1). Classification (NCBI taxonomy): domain Bacteria; kingdom Pseudomonadati; phylum Pseudomonadota; class Gammaproteobacteria; order Enterobacterales; family Erwiniaceae; genus Erwinia; species Erwinia sp. BNK-24-b. The sequence continues at coordinate 4,135,259 of NZ_CP179901.1, read as the reverse complement.
AATACCGTTGGGATACCGCGCAGGGCGAGCTAACCACCATTGGTAAATATCGGCATAAAGGATTTAACCCTCACTGCTTTACCGTTCAGCAGGCGCTCTGGCGTGACGGCTTTAACGGCACCGGCGAGCTTATCGTGCCGCAGCCGCTGGCGGCGCTGGCCGAAGAAAAACTCTGGCTACAGCAAAGGGTGGCAGGCAAGCGCATGACGGATTGCCTGACAGCTGACGGCGGCAGGCTGGCAGAAACGGGTTACCTGGCTGGCAGAGCGTTAGTAAAGCTACAGCATAGCCTGAGCGCCCGGCAGGCCGTAGCAGGCAAAACATGGACGATAGCCAACGAGCTGGCAATGCTGCGGCAGCGGCTGGCGCAGGCAGCGGCGGCGCGTCCGGCCTGGGCCACAAGGATCAACAATGTCGGTAAAGGTTGTGAACGGCTGGCAGGCTCGTTCAGCGAAGCGACCAGCCTGTTTCTTCATCGGGATTTTTATCCGGCCCAGCTGCTGCTCGTCGAGGGAAATCCAGCCCGGCTGGCGGTACTGGATTTCGACCTGGCCGCCGCAGGGCCGGCTGCGCTGGATGCTGGAAACTACGTGGCGCACGTTCGCGAGCAGGCGCTACGCAGCTACGGCGATGAAAAAGCCCTGATCCTACATGAAGATGCCTTCCTTACGGTCTGGCTGGCGGATGCAGAAGTTGGTGACATTGCCAATATCAGCCTGTTTACCACGCTGGCGCTGGCACGCCATATCGCTATCAGCCTGCTTTTCCCTGAGCGACACCACACGACTGAAGCGTTGATTACCTTATGCGAAGCGCGGTTAGCGTTATTGGCAAGAGGAGCGCGTTGATGAGCTGGCGTTGCTTTTCTCTTTTTCCTTTTTTGCTGCTCTGCTTTTCATCCGTCCTGGCTGCGGATAAAGACGCGCCGATAAAATTCCACTGGCGCGCTATCTATGAGGCGAAGGAGGTAAAAAACAACAGGCTCAGGTATGGCGATGACCGCAACAATAAAATTGAGCTGGAACCCACGCTGCGGCTCAACGCGCGCGGTTTTCAGGGCGCACCGGTTTCCTTTTTTAGCGAGCTGGAGTTTATTCAGAAAAGAAAGCGGCAAACGGCCAGCCAGGCCACTACCGCCAATACGCTTAACTTTAACCAGGCCTGGCTGCGCTTTGATGAGTCGCTTATTCCTGACGTCGACCTTCGCCTGGGGCGCTGGCTGCTGCGCGACGAGCGGGAATGGCTGATTGATGAAAACGTGGACGGGGTATACGCGCGCTTTGGCGACAGGCTGAAAACCGAAGCAGGCGCAGGGCGCGTCAATTACTGGCAGCGTGACCTGCTGGACAGCGGCACGCGCGGGGATAAAACCAATTTTCTGCTGCTGTTTTCACGCTATAAAATACAGCAGCACTGGCGCGTGGGCGGCTATGCGTTCTGGCAGCGCAACCGGGCAGCGGCAAGTGACAGGCAGCTGAATATGGGGCTGCGTTCATACTCGCCGCCCCGACAGCGGCTGAGCCACTGGCTGGATATCAGCGCGGTACGCGGGCAAAGCGAGAAACAGTCCCTGCGAGGTTATGCGCTGGACGGCGGCGCTACCCTGACCTTTACGGCGCTACCGCTACAGCCACGGCTGACGCTGGGCTATGCCTGGGGAAGCGGGGATGACGGCAGTGAACATATCTCCAGACGCTATCGCCAGACGGGGCTACAAGGGAATGAAGCCCTGTTCGGCGGCGATACCAGATATAAAATTTATGGCGAAACGCTCGATCCTGAGTTAAGCAATATCCATATTTTTACTGCCGGAACGGGCATCCAGCTGGCCAGCAACGTCTCGCTGGACGTTGTTTATCACTTTTACCGTCAGGATCGGCTGGCCGCGCTGGTAAAAAACAGTACTGGCTTAGATGCTAAATACGATCGCATGACGACGAAAAAGCTCGGTTCGGCGCTGGATGTGGTTGCGGGCTGGCGGCCTGCTCAAAACCTGAAGCTGGAAGCCAGCGCCGCCTGGTTTGCGCCTTCTTCTCGTTTTTATAACGGTTCTAAACGCCATAGCCCTCGTGCCAGCAGCGCCAGCTCGTGGTGGCTGAAGGCGGAGGTCCGTTTCTAGGCGAGGGTGGCCATGCCGCTGGCGTGCCCAGCGATGCATATTAATGGCGTTTTAAGGTGATTATCTGCCTGACAGGCTCTGAACATGAATTCTTTCATTTTCCGAACCAAACCGATAAAAAGCCGTGGCATACTACGGCTCTTTTTTCCGGACGGTCTTTATGAACGCAACTATTTGGCTGGCGCTGGCGCTGGTGCTTATTTTAGAAGGGATTGGCCCGATGCTGCTGCCGCGTATCTGGCGGCGGATGATCCTCACGATGGCCCAGGTGCCCGACAGGCTGCTGCGCCGTTTTGGCGGCGGGCTGGTGGTAGCTGGCGTGGTAATCTGGTACATGGTCAGCGTCCACGGCGGCGGGTAACGCGGTGCAAATGCGCCCGTCGCGGCCAGAGGGCGCGTCGGGCAAAAAAGTACGCAAACGTGTGCTAAAAGAGCTGAAAGACGTGTTTTACGATGGTAGAATCCATTTTTAAGCAATCGGTGATTTTGAAAATGGGTAAGAACGTCGTCGTACTGGGCACCCAATGGGGTGACGAAGGTAAAGGAAAGATTGTTGATCTGCTGACCGAACGTGCGAAATACGTGGTTCGCTATCAGGGCGGTCACAACGCCGGCCACACGCTGGTCATCAACGGTGAAAAAACCGTCCTCCACTTAATTCCCTCTGGCATCCTGCGTGAAAATGTGACCAGCATCATCGGCAACGGTGTGGTGCTTTCTCCTGCTGCGCTGATGAAAGAGATGAAAGGTCTGGAAGATCGCGGCTTTCCGGTACGCGACCGCCTGTTTATCTCCGAAGCCTGCCCGCTGATCCTGGAGTATCACGTAGCGCTGGACGTGGCGCGCGAAAAAGCGCGTGGCGCCAAAGCTATCGGGACCACCGGTCGCGGTATCGGCCCGGCTTACGAAGACAAAGTTGCCCGTCGCGGTTTGCGCGTTGGCGACCTGTTCAATAAAGAAACCTTTGCTACCAAGCTGAAAGAAGTCATGGAATACCATAACTTCCAGCTGGTGAACTTCTATAAAGAAGAAGCGGTCGACTACGACAAAGTGCTGAGCGATATCATGGCCGTTGCCGATATCCTGACCGGCATGGTAGTAGACGTTTCTGAACTGCTGGACGGCGCGCGTAAGAAAGGCGAGCTGATCATGTTCGAAGGCGCGCAGGGCACGCTGCTGGATATCGATCACGGTACCTATCCGTACGTGACCTCTTCTAACACCACCGCAGGCGGCGTGGCGACAGGTTCCGGTATCGGTCCTCGCTATGTTGATTACGTGCTGGGCATTGTTAAAGCCTACTCAACCCGCGTTGGCGCAGGCCCATTCCCGACCGAGCTGTTTGACGAAACCGGCGAGTTCCTGTGCAAACAAGGTAACGAGTTTGGCGCAACCACCGGCCGTCGCCGTCGTACCGGCTGGCTGGATGCGGTTGCCGTACGCCGCGCGGTGCAGATTAACTCGCTCTCCGGCTTCTGCATGACCAAGCTGGACGTGCTGGATGGCCTGAAAGAGGTTAAAATCTGCGTGGCTTACCGCATGCCGGATGGCCGCGAAATGACCACGACGCCGCTGGCCGCTGAAGGCTGGGAAGGCATCGAGCCAATTTATGAGACCCTGCCGGGCTGGTCCGAGACCACTTTTGGCGTGAAAACGCTGGACGGACTGCCGCAGGCGGCGCGCGACTACATCAAGCGCGTAGAAGAAGTAACGGGCGTGCCGGTGGATATTATCTCTACCGGACCTGACCGTAGCGAAACGATGATCCTGCGTGACCCATTTGACGCATAAGATAGTAAGGCCGGGCATCTGCCCGGCCTGATCCTTTCTCCCGCTTTCTCGTCCCGTCTTCTCTTTATCAGCGCTTACTGAAATAAAATGGCCTCGAACGCGAAGGCTGGTTTATCATCATTTACAACACACTCATTTTGAGCGGATTGCTGGCGTTTTTAGCGCCATGCCGTTGAGGTAACCGTGCAGCTAACGAGTTTTACTGATTATGGTTTACGCGCGCTAATTTTTATGGCCGCTCTGCCCGCGGGCAGAATGACCAGCATTACGGAAGTCACCGAGGCTTACGGCGTATCGCGTAACCATATGGTTAAAATTATCAATCAGCTTAGCCGGGCAGGCTATATTGCCGCGGTACGCGGAAAAAACGGCGGTATCCGTCTCGGTAAACCGGCCCGCGAGATCGTCATTGGCCAGGTTGTTCGCGATATGGAACCGCTGCAGCTGGTGAACTGTCACAGTGATTTTTGCCACATAACGCCAGCCTGCCGCCTGAAAACCGCGCTGCACGAGGCCGTGCAAAGTTTTCTGGCCGTGCTGGACGGCTACACGCTGGCTGATTTGGTTGCCGACAACCATCCGCTCTACCAATTGCTGCAGATTGAACACCCTTCAGTCCGCAGCTGATGACAACGGAGGAACCGCTATGTCAAAAGATCCTTTTAAGGAACGGGAAGCTGAGAAATATGAGAATCCTATTCCCAGCCGCGAATTTATCCTGGCGCACTTAGATAAGCGCGAAAAACCGGCCAGCCGCGAAGAGCTGGCAGCCGAGCTGTCTATCTCTGGCGAAGAGCAGACCGAGGCGCTGCGTCGTCGCCTGCGCGCCATGGAGCGCGACGGTCAGTTAGTCTTTACTCGCCGCCAGTGCTATGCGCTACCGGAACGTCTGGACCTGCTGCGCGGCAAAGTTATCGGCCATCGCGATGGCTTTGGCTTTCTGCGCGCCGAAGGCAGCAAAGACGATCTTTATCTCTCTGCCGAGCAGATGAAAATGTGCATGCACGGCGACGTGATCCTGGCCCAGGCGATGGGCGCGGACCGCAAAGGCCGTCGTGAAGCGCGTGTAGTTCGCGTGCTTGAGCCACGTAATAATCAGATTGTTGGCCGTTACTTCACCGAGGCTGGCGTTGGCTTCGTGGTGCCGGACGATAGCCGCCTGAGCTTTGATATCCTGATCCCACCAGAAGAATTAATGAACGCCCGCATGGGCTTCGTGGTGGTGGTGGAGCTGACGCAGCGTCCGACACGCCGCAGCAAAGCGGTCGGTAAGGTTGTAGAAGTGCTGGGCGACAACATGGGCACCGGCATGGCCGTAGAAATGGCTCTGCGCACGCACGATATTCCACACGTCTGGCCGGAAGCGCTGGAACGCCAGATTGCCAAACTGAAAGAAGAAGTGCCTGAAGAGGCCAAAGTGGGCCGTGTCGATCTGCGCGATCTGCCGCTGGTAACGATTGACGGTGAAGACGCCCGCGACTTTGACGATGCCGTTTTCTGTGAAAGAAAGCGCGGCGGCGGCTGGCGTTTATGGGTAGCGATTGCTGACGTGAGCTACTACGTGCGTCCGGGCACGCCGCTGGATGACGAAGCCGTCAATCGCGGGACGTCCGTTTACTTCCCGTCGCAGGTTGTCCCTATGCTGCCGGAAGTTCTGTCGAACGGCCTTTGCTCGCTGAACCCTCAGGTGGATCGCCTGTGTATGGTATGCGAGATGACCATCTCCGCAACGGGCAAGCTCACCGGCTATAAACACTATGAAGCGGTGATGAACTCCTGGGCGCGCCTGACCTATAACAAGGTCTGGAGCATCCTGCAGGGTAATCAGGAACTGCGCGAGCAGTACCAGCCGCTGGTAAAAGATCTGGAAGAGCTGCATCGCATGTATCTGGTGCTGGAAAAATCTCGCGAGCAGCGCGGCGGCATCTCTTTCGAAACGGACGAGGCAAAGTTTGTCTTTAATGCCGACCGCCGCATTGAACGGGTAGAGCAGGTCACGCGTAACGATGCGCATAAACTTATCGAAGAGTGCATGATCCTGGCGAACATCGCTTCCGCGCGCTTTGTAGAGAAAAACCATGAGCCGGCACTGTTCCGCGACCACGATCGTCCGACGGAAGAGAGCATCAAGAGCTTCCGCTCGGTGCTCAACGAGCTGGGCCTGACGCTGGGCGGCGGCGCGAAACCGCATCCGCTGGACTATGCCGAGCTGCTGACGCAGATCTCGTCGCGTCCGGATGCCGAAATGCTGCAAACCATGCTGCTGCGCTCAATGAAGCAGGCGGTTTACGATCCGGAAAACCGTGGTCACTTCGGCCTGGCGCTGGCTTCCTATGCGCACTTTACCTCGCCGATCCGCCGCTATCCCGATCTGCTGCTGCATCGCGCCATCAAATATCTGCTGGCGAAAGAAAATAACACGCTGCAAGGCAACACCACGCCAACCGGCGGCTACCACTATGAAATGCAGCAGATGCTGCAGTTTGGCCAGCACTGTTCCATGACCGAACGTCGTGCGGACGAAGCGACGCGTGACGTTGCCGACTGGCTGAAGTGCGACTTTATGCAGGATCAGGTGGGCGAAACCTTTACCGGCGTTATTTCCAGCGTTACCGGCTTCGGTTTCTTTGTTCGTCTCAACGATCTGTTTATTGATGGCCTGGTACACGTCTCCACGCTGGATAACGACTACTACCGCTTTGATGCCATCGGCCAGCGCCTGATTGGCGAATCGGGTGGAAAAACCTATCGCCTTGGCGACACGGTCGAAGTACGCGTGGACGCGGTACACATGGACGAGCGCAAAATCGACTTCGCCCTGATCTCCAGCGCGCGTAAACCGCGTGGCGAAGGTAAAACCGAACGCGACCGGGCTAAAAAACCGGCTGCCCAGCACAGCGGCAAGCGTCGTCGTGACCAGGGCAAAAAGGTAAATTTTGAGCCGGACAGTGCCTTCCGTAGCGGTAAAGGCAAAACGGCTCCTGCCGAAGCAGGCGCGAAAAGCGAGAAAAAACCGCGCAAGCAGTCGGATAAAACCCGTAAAATCGCCGCCGCAGCCCGTTCCAAACGCGCGTCGAAGAAAAACGATACCGCCGCATCCTGAAGGCGGCCAGAAGCACAACCTCGCCGCATCCCGGATGCGGCACGCAACGACCAATTGAGTAACAGTGAATGAGTGAAATAGTTTTTGGACTCCACGCCGTACAGGCGCTGCTCGACAGCGATCCGCAACGCTTTCAGGAAGTTTTTATCCTTAAAGGCCGTGACGATCGTCGCCTGCAGCCGGTAGTGAAAGCGCTGGAAGCCCAGGGCATCGTGATCCAGATGGCCAGCCGTCAGTGGCTCGATAGCCAGGTAGAAGGCGGCGTCCATCAGGGCATCGTGGCGCGCGTTAAGGCGGGCCGCCAGTATCAGGAAAACGATCTGCCCGACCTGCTGGAAAAGCTGGAAACGCCTTTCCTGCTGATTCTGGACGGCGTCACCGATCCGCATAACCTGGGTGCCTGCCTGCGCAGCGCCGATGCGGCTGGCGTGCATGCGGTAATCGTGCCGAAAGATCGCTCGGCACAGCTTAACGCCACGGCGAAAAAAGTTGCCAGCGGCGCAGCGGAAAACGTGCCGCTAATTCGCGTCACCAACCTGGCGCGCACCATGCGTATGCTGCAGGAAGCGAACGTGTGGATTGTCGGCACGGCGGGCGAAGCGGATCACCATCTCTATCAGAGCAAAATGACCGGCCCGATGGCGCTGGTAATGGGTGCTGAAGGTGAGGGCATGCGCCGTCTGACGCGCGAACACTGCGATGAACTGATCAGCATTCCGATGGCGGGCAGCGTTTCTTCGCTGAACGTCTCGGTCGCTACCGGTATCTGCCTGTTTGAAGCCGTGCGCCAGCGCGGTAAATAATCTTTCCGGGGCGTGAGCTGCGCCCCGAAATTTTCCTCTGCCGCTCGCCTGCCGCGTTCTCTTTTGCATACTCAATGGGTGTGTTAACGAGAAGGACGCCGGAATGAACAAAACCCACACCGTTTTTAATCAGCCTCGTCCGCTGACCAACAGCAATCTTTTTCTTTCCGATACGCCGCTGCGCGAAGCCGTGATGCGCGAAGGGGCCGGATGGGACCACGATCTGCTGGCCTCGGTGGGACAACAGCTGGGCAGCGCCGAATCGCTGGAGTTGGGCCGCCTTGCCAACAGTTTTCCGCCCGAGCTGCTGCGTTACGATCCCTGCGGCGAGCGGCTGGACGATCTGCGCTTCCATCCGGCCTGGCATTTGCTGATGCAGGGATTGTGCAGCAACCGTGTCCATAACCTTGCGTGGCAGGACGATGCGCCTCCGGCTGCTTTCGTCGCACGCGCGGCGCGTTTTATGCTGCATGCGCAGGTAGAAGCCGGCACGCTTTGCCCGATAACCATGACCTTTGGCGCCGTGCCGTTGCTGAAAGCGCAGCTGCCCGCGATGTTTCGTGACTGGCTAACGCCTTTACTTTCCGATCGCTACGATGCGCACTTACAGCCGGGCGCGCAAAAACGTGGGTTGCTTATCGGCATGGGCATGACCGAAAAACAGGGCGGCACCGATGTGCTGAGCAACACCACGCGCGCCGAAGCCATGGGCAACGGCGATTATCGCCTGACCGGGCATAAGTGGTTTTTCTCGGTGCCGCAGAGCGATGCGCATCTGGTGCTGGCGCAGGCCAAAGGCGGACTTTCCTGCTTTTTTCTGCCGCGTCTGCTACCGGACGGCAGCCGAAACGCGGTCAGCCTCGAACGCCTGAAAGAGAAGCTGGGCAACCGCTCGAACGCCAGCAGCGAAGCGGAATTTTCTGCCGCCAGCGCCTGGCTGATTGGTGAAGAAGGCCAGGGCGTAAAACAGATTTTGCAAATGGGCGGCTATACGCGTTTTGACTGCGCGCTGGCCAGCCATGCGATGATGCGGCGCGCCTTCTCCGTTGCGCTTTACCATGCGCATCAGCGTCAGGTGCAGGGCAAAAGCCTGCTAGAGCAACCGCTGATGCGTCAGCAGCTTTGTACGCAGGCTCTGGTGCTGGAAGGGCAAACGGCAATGCTGCTACGGCTTGCCAGAGCCTGGTCGACAACAGGCAACACGGCGGAAAAAATCTTCAGCAGGCTGTTTACGCCTGCGGCAAAATATAGCGTTTGCAAACGAGGTATCGGCTTCGTGGCGGAGGCAATGGAGATCCTGGGCGGCATTGGCTACTGCGAAGAGAGCGAGCTGCCAAGGCTTTACCGGGAAATGCCGGTGAACAGTATCTGGGAAGGAGCGGGAAACGTAATGTGCCTGGACGTGCTGCGCGTGCTGACGAGGCAACCTGCGGCGCTGGAGCTGCTGGCTGGCGAGTTTGAGGCGGTAAAAGGGCAAAACCGGTACTTTGACAGTAGCTGGCGGCAGTTACGGCTGCTGTTGCGGCAACCACAGGAAGCGCGGGCGCACGACTTGTGCGACAGGCTGTTTAACCTCGCGTGCGGCGTGCAGGTAATGACGCATCTGGAACCCTGCGTGGCCGATGCCTGGTGTCGGCAAATGCTCGATCCACGCGGGTTTGTTTCACTGCCGGAAAAAGTTTGCCAGCGTCTGCTACTGCGTGCCAGCGGCGGAAGCTGAAGGGCCATACAGGATAGCCGTAGAGTACCAGCGTCCCGGCATGACGGTTTCGCTAACCATCTGCACAACGTAAAACTTCGCGCCGGCCGCATTAGCTTTAGCGGCAATAGCGCGTTCAGCATCGTCCGGCGAACCGCGAACGGACACGCTGACCGTGCCCAGCCGCGTTAACGTCATACTTTGCGCCCGGGTAATTTCCTGCGCCTGAGCCTGCACCGGTGGCGGCGGCTCGGGCCGGGTTGCAAACAGGCTACAGCCAGACAGCAGCAGAACAACAAGCAGAGATAGCCAACGCATAAAGGTTCCTCCTCACAGATAACCTCAAGTGTAAGCTATCCCGCTGTTTTATGATCTTACCTGGAAAACCTGCACCAGATCCGTCAGATGGTGCCCTTTGCGGCTCAGCTCGTGGGCGGTCAGTTCCGACGTGGCGACCAGCTCCGTGCTTTCATGCGTCGCCTGGCCAATCTGGTTCATGGCAATGTTAACCTGGCCGATCCCGGCAGACTGCTCTTTTGAGGCGACGTTGATTTCGCTCATCAGCACTTTCACCTGCTCAATCCGGCCAACGATATCTTCCATCGACTGACGCGTCTGTTCAGAGAGGTCATGCCCCTGAACAACTTTGCTCAGCGAGTTTTCAATCAGCCCATCAATCTCTTTGGCCGCCGTAGCGCTACGCTGCGCCAGCGCGCGAACTTCTGCAGCGACGACGGCAAAACCTTTACCATGTTCGCCCGCGCGTGCGGCTTCAACCGCCGCGTTAAGCGCCAGGATATTGGTCTGGAAAGCAATGGATTCAATCACGTGGGTGATATCGGCAATGCTTTGTGAGGCGCTCTTGATATCGGTCATGGTCAGCACCGAACGCGATACCGTTTCGCCGCCTTTGCCCACCGCCGTGGCGGCTTCGCCTACCAGCGTCAGCGCCTGAGAAACGTTCGCGGCGTTTTGCGATACGGTGGCGCTCAGCTGCTCCATGCTGGCGGAGGTTTCTTCCACGCTGGCCGCCTGGCGAGTAATCTGCTCGCTGATATTTTCACTGCTGGAGGCGATAGCGTCGGTGCCGCTGCTGATCTCCTGAGCCGCTTCACGCACCTGGGAAACGATGCGGTTGAGGCCATCGCCGATACCGTTAATGGCCACGATAAGCTGGCCTACCTCGTCATGGCGTTTAGTCTCCAGCGTCGACTGTAGGTTACCGGCCGCATAGTGGCGAGCCAGATCGATGACCTGCTGTAGCGGCACGCTGACCCAGCGATGAGTCGTGGTTACAAAGCCCAGCGCAAACAGCGTTACTAACGCAGCGCCTAAAGTCAGAAACAGGTTACGGGTATGCTCAATCGGCGCCAGCAGGCTGGATTTGTTCACCTCGCCCAGAATCACCCAGTGCCAGTCCGGCAGATGATGCCAGGTCATAAACTGCGTTTCGCCGCTGGCGTCCTGAACCTGGATAGTGCCGGAAGCCTGATTCAACAGCTGCTGGCGAGTGGCTTCAGACCACAGTGGCAGCTGGCCTTCGCGTTCCGGGTGGAACACATACTGGCCACGGTTTTTGCCTTCGGTATCGTTCAGCACGGAGAAATGCCCGCTGGCACCCAGCGTTTTCGACAGCACTTTTTCACGGATTAGCGCGTACTGTTTTGTAATGTCGACGCCGACAAACAGAATCGCGACGACCTGACCGCTGGCATCTTTCATCGGCTGATACTGCGTGATATAGCGCTTGCCGAACAGCATCGCTACGCCCTGGAAAATCTGGCCTTGCTGTGCCAGCTTCCAGGCCGGGCTGCTGCGATCCAGGCGCGTACCGATAGCGCGGTCGCCATTTTCTTTGCGCAGCGAGGTAGAGACGCGCAGAAAGTCATCGCCCGTACGCACGAAAATGGTAGAAATCGCGCCGGTACGCGCCAGGAAATCGTCAACCAGCGTGGCGTCCAGGTTCAACGTTTTCAGTCCCGCACGCAGCACTGGAGCCTGCTCTGTGCCAACGGTAATAAATTGACCTTGCTCGATAGAAAACTGCTTGGGTAAAAAGCTTTGAAACAGCGCGGTATAGTTGGCGACTTCTTCGCGCAGCGTGCTGTTAAACATGGTGGCCATATCGCCAATGCCGTCGACCTGGTTCTCCATATTCTCCAGGGTTAGCGCCTGCATTTGATTTGACGCGCTGTGGGTGAGCGCCAGCGTTAAGACTAAGAAAAGCGCGGCGACGCTGAGAGAAGTGATCACCGACAGCTTAACGCCAAGGCTCCAACGGCCAAAAGCGAAGTTTTTCATAAGATAACCTGTTAGATAAGGGGAGGGCTTATAACGGTTAACGGCCAGCATAAGAAAATATTTAGTGACGAATTCCGCACGCAGGTCAAAGAGATGAGCCATAAACTCAAATAACAGCATTATTGGCTGGCTATTTGTTTTTATAACCTGTAGCGCAACGCCTTAAGGAGGAATGATGATTGAAGTCAGTACGGAAATTTTTGCTAATATTGAGTGCCTGCACGCGACGCCAGCCGGAAAAAGGGATGAGCCTTTACCGACCATTCTTTTTTATCACGGCTTTACCTCCTCAAAAGAGGTTTATAGCTATTTTGGCGTGGCGCTGGCGCAGGCAGGCTTTCGGGTGATTTTACCCGATGCCGCTATGCACGGTTCGCGTTATAGCGGCGATACGGAAACCCGGCTGGGCGCTTTCTGGGACATTTTGAAAAGCAATATTGATGAATTGCCGCTGCTGGAGGCCGCGCTGCGCCAGCAGAATTTAGTGGCATCCGGCCGTCTTGCCGTGGCGGGCGCGTCGATGGGCGGCATGACGGCGCTGGGCGCAATGGCTCGCTATTCGCACTTAGCCAGCGTCGCCTGCCTGATGGGGTCCGGCTACTTTATGTCGCTTTCCCATACGCTTTTTCCACCGCTGGTCGTCACCACGCCCGAACAGAAAAAAACGTTTGCAGCCAGAATGGCGCCGCTGGCGGAATATGACGTCAGTCAGCAGCTGGAAAAGCTGGCCGACAGGCCGTTATTGGTCTGGCATGGCGAAGCGGACGAGGTCGTGCCTGCGGCAGAAAGTGTCCGGCTGGAAAAAGCGCTGAGAGAAGCGAAGCTCGACGCCAGACTGACGTTTTTAACGGAGAAAGGCATCGGGCATCGCATTACGCCACCGGCACTTGAGGCGGTCGCGGCGTTTTTTCAACATCATCTCTAGTCCTTCGATTACGGTTTATCTGCTTTACAGCTGCTGCGCCAGTCTCTGGGCGGCAGTGGTGGCTACAAAAGGCTTCTCAACCGACTGGCCTGTGGGTGATTCGATACGATTAATATAAACGTAGCTGTTCGCCGCTTTGCTGGTATGGCTTTTCATCTGCTGCACGCAGCCAGGGTTGCTGGCAAGGGCGGGAGTGGAAAGTACGAGTCCGAGTAAGGTAGCGATTGCGATGGTTTTCATGGTTCAACTCCACAATCAGGTCATCAATCTGACGCCGGGCGTCAGGGTCTTGTCACAACTTTTCAATTGTAGCGCCATTCGGCATAAAGTGTATTAGTAATTCTTGCTTTTTACCGTCACGCTTGTTTGCGTAAATGTTGTACTAACGTGAGGGTTTTTTTCACTGCCGATGCCTGAGGTCAGCCAGGCTGACAAATAATTTACCTCCACGCGCGACTTTACCTTGAGTTTCCCCCCGCCGTCAGTATGATTACGCGTCAATTTTTCAGCCGCACACAAACACGTTCCTTGCTTCCATGGGCCACGGTTGACCCTGACAGGAGGCTGAATAATCCGTAAGGAGCAAATTCGATGCGTCATTACGAAATCGTTTTTATGGTTCATCCTGACCAAAGCGAACAGGTTCCTGGCATGATCGAACGTTACTCTGCCACCATCACTGGTGCAGAAGGTACGATCCACCGCCTGGAAGACTGGGGCCGTCGTCAGCTGGCTTATCCGATCAACAAACTGCACAAAGCTCACTACGTTCTGCTGAACGTTGAAGCGCCGCAGGAAGCGATCGATGAGCTGGAAACTAACTTCCGCTTCAACGACGCCGTTATCCGCAGCATGGTTATGCGCGTTAAGCACGCGGTAACTGAAGCTTCTCCGATGGTTAAAGCGAAAGACGAGCGCCGTGAGCGTCGTGAAGATTTTGCTAACGAAACCTCTGATGAAGCAGATGCTGGGGATTCTGAAGAGTAATTGACCGTGGAGGCTAATCGACTGACGCTGTCTGGCACCGTGTGCAAGACGCCGATGCGTAAGGTAAGCCCCTCAGGTATTCCACACTGCCAGTTCGTGCTTGAGCACCGATCGATGCAGGTGGAGGCCGGTTTTACCCGGCAGGCCTGGTGTCGGATGCCGGTGATTATCAGCGGCAAAGCCCATCAGGCCATTACTCAAAGTATAACGGTCGGCACGCCGGTTACCGTTTCAGGCTTCATTAGCAGCCATCAAGGGCGCAATGGACTGAACAAAACGGTACTGCATGCCGAGCAGATTGAATTGATAGATTCTGGAGACTAGCCAAATGGCACGTTATTTCCGTCGTCGCAAGTTCTGCCGTTTCACCGCGGAAGGCGTTCAAGAGATCGATTATAAAGATATCGCAACGCTGAAAAACTACATTACTGAAAGCGGTAAGATTGTACCAAGCCGTATCACTGGTACTCGCGCTAAATACCAGCGTCAGCTGGCTCGTGCTATCAAGCGCGCGCGTTACCTGTCTCTGCTGCCGTATACCGATCGTCATCAGTAACGGCTGTTGTCAATTAACGACTTTAAGAGGATAAGGTAATGCAAGTTATTCTGCTTGATAAAGTAGCAAACCTGGGCAGCCTGGGCGATCAGGTAAACGTTAAAGCGGGCTACGCTCGTAACTTCCTGGTACCACAGGGCAAAGCTGTTCCTGCTACCAAGAAAAACGTTGAGTTCTTCGAAACGCGTCGTGCAGAGCTGGAAGCCAAACTGGCTGACGTTCTGTCCGCTGCTAACGCTCGCGCTGAGAAAATCAACGCACTGGGCACCGTTACCATCGCGTCTAAAGCAGGCGACGAAGGTAAACTGTTCGGTTCCATCGGTACTCGCGACATCGCTGACGCTGTAACTGCAGCTGGCGTTGAAGTGGCCAAGAGCGAAGTTCGCCTGCCGAACGGCGTTCTGCGCACCACCGGTGAGCACGAAGTGGACTTCCAGGTTCACAGCGAAGTATTCGCTAAAGTAACTGTAAACGTGGTAGCTGAAGCTTAATCGCTTCGCTACTGCCTGAAAACGCCGGCCCTGTGCCGGCGTTTTTGTTTTTGCAGATTACTGGATCCGCAGAAAAGAGCCATCCGGCTGACGAGTAAACAGAATTTCCCCTCCCTCTGTCGTAACGGCCAGACCGGTGACAACACCGTGCGAGTTCTGGCGGATACGTACCGCCTGACCAGCCTGTAAGTTACTCAGTGGCTTATCGTTTCCTTCCACGCGAGCCATCGCGAACACATCATTCACCGGCAGATTTTGGTCGCGGAACAGCTGCGCCAGCGTTTGCCCGGCTGCAATCTGGTAGTTAAGCCACGCGCCCTGTGAATCTCCTTTTACCGGCGCTGCCTTGTTGGCAGGCTCAAGTTCGGCCTGCAGCGGCACATCCGTCGTCGTTCGCTCCACGTTGGCCGGCTGCGGCGACTGCTGTGGTGAAGGCGACGGCCAGAGAAAGGCCAGTAAAACCAGCGCCCCGGCAATGATAATGCCACGACGATGGAAGGGCGGTAGCGGATCCATCCAGCGTGCTGAGTCAGCCAGCTGCCAGAGCTGGTGCCAGCGCGATGGTGAAGTCGCTTTGGATTTGGACATGGCATCGTCCTCCTTGCGCGATCCTCGCGCGAATGAAAAATACCGCTTAAAAAAAGCCGAAAGCGGCCGGCGTTTCCTTCGTCTGCGGGCAATATGGCCCATGTTGACCTCTACTGAAATATAGCTGATAGCGCGCGTTCCGTCCGGCCTGTATGCCATTAATGGAACAGCGATATTGTTTCCTTTTCACGCCGAAATGTCACCTGAAGAAGATGGTGTTTTACCCTCGTAGCCTGCGCTGTTATGCTTCGTCCTCAGTTTTATTACTCGTAAAGGAAAATCCATGACTACCCCTTCTTTAGACAGCGTAGAAGCGCAAGCAAGTTACGGTATCGGTTTACAGGTTGGCCAGCAGCTGCTGGAGTCTGGTCTGCAAGGTTTGCAGCCAGAAGCATTGCTGGCGGGCCTGCGTGATGCGCTGGAAGGGAATTCCCCGGCCGTGCCTGTAGATGTGGTACATCGCGCGCTGCGTGAAGTGCATGAGCGTGCCGACGGCGTTCGTCGCGAGCGTCAGCAGGCGATGGCTGCGGAAGGCCAGAAATTTCTGGAAGAGAACGGCCAGCGCGAAGGCGTGAACAGCACCGAATCTGGCCTGCAGTTCAGCGTTATCAAGCAGGGCGACGGCGCTATCCCGTCTCGTCAGGACCGCGTACGCGTTCACTATACTGGCAAACTGATTGACGGCAGCGTTTTCGACAGCTCCGTTGCGCGCGGCGAACCGGCAGAATTCCCGGTAAGCGGCGTGATCCCTGGCTGGATTGAAGCGCTGACGCTGATGCCGGTAGGCTCCAAATGGCAGCTGGTGATCCCACAAAACCTGGCCTACGGCGAGCGCGGTGCGGGCGCCTCTATTCCGCCATTCAGCACGCTGGTATTTGAAGTCGAGCTGTTAGAAATTTTATAATTTTGTATTATAGGGTTAACTAATCTCAATTGATTGGTTAAAAGTAGTGGCAACGCACTAACACTGTGTTGTCACCGCTATTTATAATGGCCGTACTTAAATAGAAATATCAAAATAGATTAATTTAATAATTATCTTTAAAGAGAGAAATTTATATTCATTCCTTTCTGTAATTAATTCACCTGTTTAATTTTCATGGTTGACTTATTTTAAAATATGCCCTAACCTCCCTTCCGTGGCTTAAGTCACACTCTTTATGGACTAATAAAGAGTTATATGAGTCAATTAAATCCTATGAATGATATAGCGTTTAATTAGATCTTTTATCAATTACAAGGAGTTTATCATGCGTGAATTAAAAACCTCAGAAGTAGAAGCCGTTTCAGGTGCAGGTATTATTGCCGATATGTCTGCTGGCATTGGCAACGCCATTGGTAATGTTGTTGATTCAGCCGCAGCTTTATTCGGTAAAACAACGACTTTTGCCAGCATCTCTGCGCAAATGGGCAAAGGTATCGGGCAATTTTTTGAGTTGAACTTCAGCGATGCGATGGACAATCTCCATACCAGTGTTTCTGATATGGTTGGCGCGATTACCTCGTTTTTTTCCAGCTCTGACACTAAGCTCTAATTTATAAATCACAGTAAAAATATTTAAGCTGACGTTTTGCATGGCTTCTTTATTGGACAATGCAGATAAAACGTAAAAATAAGCTTATCAGGCGCCTTAGACGATATAAAGAAAGATAGCAATGCGGCTTGTGCCGTATGAGAACTATATTCCAGCGCCTTTAAACTATGTAGGTAAGCCAGCATGTTAAATGCTGGCTTTTTTTACTGCTTATTGATGCAGGTTAATCTGGTAAATAGCGAAACCAATATCGTCACTTCCGGTTTTTTTCAGCGGATAATCCGCTCGTTCTTTTATAAAGTTTTCTGCTTTTTCCGAAGGCGAAGTTTCAAACCTGATATCCAGAGGAGTCTGGCCGTGAATTTTTGCCAGCCGCCAGTTTTTATCAGCCTGCGGATTAACTTTGCCAAACTTTTTCGTTTGGGATTCGATATAGGCGGCGACAATAGCGCGGTTTTCATCCGGAGCAGCAAAAGCCACATGCTTTTCTCCCGTCCCGGCGAATTTACCGCTGTAGGCCCGATAGTTATTGGTTGCTACCAGAAAAACAGCGTCTTCAGCAATCGGCTTTCCTTGCCACGTCAGATCGCGGATACGCGAAGCGTTGGCGTTAATCAGCTGGCATTCAGCGTCGTAGCGCGCAGGCTGTGTAACGTCAATCTGATAGTTAACGCCATCAATCACGTCAAAATTATAAGTGCGGAAATCCCAGTTAATCAGCGACTGCGGCTTAGCGCTGGCCGGATCTATCTGGTTGTACTGCCCGGCCGAGCACTCCAGCCACTCTTTAACTTCTTTACCGCTAACCTTCATGGCCACCAGCGTATTAGGATAAAGGTAGAGATCCGCTGCGTTACGGAACGTCAGCTGGCCTTTTTCAACTTCCACATAGCTGGCAGGATCGTTCTTACGGCCGCCCGCTTTAAAAGGCGCGGCAGCGGACAGCACGGGCAGCCGCGCCAGATCCGGATCGCCCTGAATAAAGCGCTCCACGTAATCCCGCTGGGCGTTATTGACTATCTGCACCGTCGGGTCGTCCTGAACCAGTGATAAATAGCTGTACATCACGTCAGCCGATTTGCCGATGGGTTTACTGACAAAATCGCGCGTGGCTTTGTGGTCCGGCTCCATGACCTTCAGTATCGCGCTGTCTTCGGCCGCCAGTGATTTTTTGGCGGCCGTATCGTAAATCGGACGCGCCTGCGCCGTGGCGTCGATAACCTGCCAGCGCCCTGAATCATTATTTAACACCAGATCGACTACGCCAAGATGGTCGCCCCACATACCCGGCATCACCGCAGGAATGCCGTTCAGCGTTCCTTTGGCAATATCAGCGCCTTTGATGGCGGCAAAATCCTTGCCTGGGAAAACCGCGTGAGCGTGACCAAACAGGATAGCGTCTATCCCCGCCACCTGGCTCAGGTAGTAAACGGAGTTTTCCGCCATGGCGTGCCAGGGTTCGCTGGAAAGGCCAGAATGCGGGATGGCCACAATCAGATCGGCACCCTGTTTACGCATTTCCGGCACCCATTTGCGTGCGGTTTCGGTAATATCTTCCACGGTAACTTTGCCGCTAAGATTTTTTTTATCCCACGTCAGGATCTGCGGCGGCACAAAACCGATATAGCCAACCTTGAGCTGGTGCGTTTTTCCTTCCCGATCGGTTACTTCCACGGCCTTGATCAGGAAAGGTGTAAACATCGGTTTTCCCGTATGGGTATCAATGATATTCGCGTTGATATAGGGAAACCTGGCGCCGCTAATGGCTTTATGCAGATAGTCCAGGCCGTAGTTGAATTCATGGTTGCCCAGGTTACCCACGGTGTAATCCAGCGTATTCATCGCCTTGTAAACCGGATGAACCTCACCCTGCTGCAATCCTTTAGCGGCGGCGTAATCGCCAAGCGGGCTGCCCTGAATGATGTCGCCATTATCAACCAGCACGCTGTTGGCCACCTCGCCGCGAGCCGCTTTAATCAGCGTCGCCGTGCGCACCAGGCCAAATTTTTCGGTGGCGCTGTCTTTGTAATAGTCATAGTCCATCATATTGCTGTGTAGATCGGTCGTTTCCAACAGACGGAAATCCAGCGTGGCGGCATGCAGAACGCTGCTTACCAGTAGAGCGCCCAGCGTCACAATGTGTTTGCTCATCTCTTCTCCTTGATTGGGTGTATTCAGTCCATAACGTCGCAAAGTTTCATAAAACTAATACCTTCTGTCTCACAGATATGTGACCAGCGACAAATATTTTTCTCTTATAGTGACGATATGCCGCTGATGGCGAAGCCTTCAGGACGACGAGCGGCCAGATTTAGTGGAAAAACAGCAGCTCCTGCGGCATAAAATAAATTATGCTATTGATAATTAAGCCCTGACGGATTGCGGTTAGGTCAGCCTGCGGCACCAGGCTAAGATCATACTGAGTACTGGCGTAAAGACGTGCAGCGATCGACCGCCGACGGCCAACGCTAATAAAGAGGTGAAAAATGTTAAACCCTATATGTCAGCTGGCACGCGATGCGGGTGCCGCTATTATGCAGATCTACAATAGCCAGACGCCGCTGGACATCGAAAAGAAATCGGATGACTCTCCGGTAACCGCTGCGGATATTGCCGCACACAAAATTATTCTGCAGGGGCTTGGTGAACTGACGCCGGATATTCCGGTTCTGTCGGAAGAGGATCCGCCAGGCTGGGAAATTCGCCAGCACTGGCAGCGCTACTGGCTGGTTGATCCGCTGGACGGCACCAAAGAGTTCATCAAGCGTAACGGTGAGTTTACCGTTAACATCGCGCTGATTGAAAACGGCAAGCCGGTGCTGGGCGTGGTTTATGCGCCGGTGATGGACGTGATGTACTCTGCCGCTGAAGGTAAGGCGTGGAAAGAAGAGGGCGGGGTGAAAAATCAGATCCACGTGCGCGAAGCTCGTCCGCCGCTGGTCGTAGTAAGCCGTTCTCACAGCGATACCGAGCTGGAAGACTATCTGAACCAGCTGGGCGAGCACCAGACCATTGCTATTGGCTCTTCGCTGAAGTTTTGCCTGGTGGCCGAAGGCAAAGCGCAGCTCTATCCGCGTTTTGGGCCAACTAACATCTGGGATACTGGCGCAGGCCATGCGGTGGCGATTGCGGCTGGCGCACACGTACACGACTGGCAGGGTAAAACGCTCGACTATGCCCCGCGCGAAGCTTTTCTGAATCCTGGCTTTCGCGTGTCGATCTTCTAGCCGCTTTTAGTGGAGGCGAGTTTGCCTCCACGGCAAAAAACTAACGCAGCAGCGTACGTACCAGCTCAATAACCTGCGGTATTTCCTGCTGCGTCAGCGCCCCATCTTTGACAAAACGCACTCGCCCCGTTTTATCCAGCACGATAATAGCCGACCCTTCATCCTCTAACTGCCACGCTTTTTTAGCGATGCCGTTGCTGTCGATAATAAATTGCGACCACGGATACTGTTTTTTGCCGGTACGGATACTGTTGCGTACAAACATGCTGGTGCCGGGAATCGCATCATCGGTATTAATCAGCGTGGTGGTTTGATAACGGTCGCGAGGAAAGTGGGCGGCGGTAATCGCCTCGATCAGCGCCGCGTTCTTTTCTTTAGCCGAGGCGCGGCCAGCGATGTGTTGAACAATCCTGACCTTCCCGGGCAGCGCCGCGCTGTTCCAGTTCTGGTAACTAAATTCATCCTGCTGATAGCGCAGTTCGCCCCTGTCGGCTATACCTACGGGCGGCACGCGCTGTCCGGTAACCAGATTATGGGCGCTGGCGAGCAGCGGGAAGAGGATAAACAGCGTTAGCAGAAGACGAACAAACATAATTTTAATGCCGGAATGAGTAGTCATGTTCCTGCAATAATAAACGTGGATGATGCGTCTGTCGCCGGGATACAACATCTTTGCAACACAACGCACAATTCCGACATGCTTGAAGGTTTATACTGCCTCAACGCCACAAGCTGACAGAGCCTACTGTCATGATGTGTAAAAACAGTAAAAAAAGTCAGCTTTCGGAATATTGGAAGTGAAACCTGGTCTATAGTGTACCCACTTTGTGCTGCAAAGATTCGTACCGAGCCTGGACACGACACAGCACGTATTATCTTTCAGGAGTAGTAACATGAAGATTTTCCAGCGATATAATCCGCTGCAGGTAGCTAAATACGTCAAAACCCTGTTTCGAGGCAGAATTTATATTAAAGACGTAGGCGCATTTGAATTTGATAAGGGCAAAATCCTGATCCCACGCATTAAAGATAAGCAGCACTACAGCGTGATGTCAGAAGTGAACCGTCAGGTTCTGCGGCTGCAGACCGAGTTCAACTAACGCCAGTGAGACAGCCGCAAGGCTGGAAGGCATAAGAAGAAGGCGCGATATTCGCGCCTTTTCTGTTTTTATTCTTCGACTATTTTGCTCAGCACCGCCGTCGCGCTGGTGCGGGCCTCATCAATTCGCGTCACCAGTAGCTGATCGATACGGTAGCTGTCGATATCCACCACCTCAAACTTGTAGCCGTGAAACTTCACGAAGTCGGTGCGCTTAGGGATTTTTCTCAGCATATACATCATAAAGCCGCCGATGGTTTCGTAGTTGCCGGACTGCGGGAATTCATCAATATCCAGCACGCGCATCACGTCATCAATTGGCGTACCGCCTTCGACCAGCCAGGAGTTTTCGTCGCGCGCGACAATCTGCTCTTCCATACCCTGACCGACCAGATCGCCCATCAGCGTGGTCATCACGTCGTTCAGCGTGATAATCCCTACTACCAGCGCATATTCGTTCATGATCACCGCAAAGTCTTCCCCGGCGGTTTTAAAGCTTTCCAGCGCTTCCGAAAGCGTCAGCGTATCCGGCACGATAAGCGCTGAACGGATCTGCACGCCGCTGTTGAGCGCCATACTCTGGTTGCCCAGCACGCGCAGCAGCAGCTCTTTGGAATCCACATAGCCGACAATGTGATCGATATCATCATTACAGACCAGAAACTTGGAATGAGGATGGTTAGCGATTTTTTCCTTCAGGCTGGCTTCTTCTTCGTGCAGGTTAAACCACACTACGTTTTCACGCGAGGTCATAGAGGAGGGCACGGTGCGCGATTCCAGCTCAAACACGTTTTCAATCAGCTCATGTTCCTGCTTGCGCAGTACGCCAGCCAGCGCGCCCGCTTCTACGACCGCATAAATGTCATCGGAAGTAATATCGTCTTTGCGCACCAGCGGAATTTTAAACAGGCGGAAAATGATATTGGCGCCACCGTTAAAGAACCAGACCAGCGGGCGAAAGATAAACAGGCACAGCCGCATTGGATTAATAATTTTTAGCGCAATAACTTCCGGCGCAATCATCCCCAGCCGCTTGGGAAAAAGGTCGGCGAAAAGGATAAACAGGCTGGTTACCAGCGTAAAGGAAGCGATAAAGCTGAGCTGTTCTGCCAGCTCCGGGCTGGCTACGCGATCGAAAAGCGTACGGAAAACCGGTGAAAAGGCAGAGTCGCCCACAATACCGCCAAGGATAGCCACGGCGTTAAGGCCAATCTGCACCACGGTAAAAAACATGCCGGGCGTTTCCTGCATCTTCAATACCCGTTGGGCGTTGATATTGCCGTCGTCCGCCAGCAGCTTGAGTTTAATTTTGCGTGAAGCCGCCAGAGAGATTTCTGAAAGAGAAAAAACGAGCTGATCGCAATCAGCATTAAGATGACAAGCAAGCTGTCTAACATAGAACATCCGTTAAGTGGCCGGGTCAGTCGCTTTTGCTAAAAAGGCGCTGAAGCAGGCCTTGAGTTGAATACCTGTCATTTTTGGCCTGGGCAGCGCGTAGCGCACATCCTGTACTGTTGAATAACGCTATCCGTGCCAAAAATGTCTGCACCACTGGAAGGGCAGAATTACGTTATCGGGCCGCAGCGCGGCCTTCGCAGTGGATTATAACCGTGGTGAGGATTGCTTACAATTGCGGCGCTGTAAGAGGGACCGCAGGTTAAGGGAGGTAAGATTTATCCGAGTATACGGCCAATCCCGCTCGCGACAGGCCATTCCTTCACGATCCCCGGTTGTAACCTGGCGATTCTTTGCACACAATAACGCAAAATTTGGCTTTTCGAAGAAAAAGAGCCTCTGAGCCCGCAAAATATTGCCATGCTTAAGCGGGCCATTTCACCCTTTATTTAGCGGTTGTGCCCATCTGGAATCTGGGCTGGCAACAAAATCAGGAGTTAGCGTGCCACGAATTCATGTCTATTGCATGTTATGTCTGATCGCTGCCGCACCCGTCGCTCAGGCGGCTACGGTGCGCTTGCAGGTCACTGGCTTATCCGGGGAATTACAAAAAAACGTGCGTGCCAGGCTGTCGACTATCTCCAGCGAGGAGATCTCTGCCGATGGCCGCTTTCGCGCGCGCGTAAGCGAAGCGATAAAAGAGGGACTCAAGGCGCTGGGCTACTACGAGCCGGAGATTGAGTTTGAGCTGCAGCCGCCGCCTGCGGGCGGAAAACGTCCGGTCCTGCTGACTAAAGTCACGCCGGGCCAGCCGGTCAAGCTCGCGGGCGAAACGGTCATTATTCGTGGCGAAGCCCGCACTGACGAAGATTACCAGCAGTTGCTCAGCAAAGGGAAAGGCAAAATTGGCGGCGTGCTTAACCACAGCGACTATGACAGCTTTAAAAGCTCGTTAGGCAATCTGGCATTGCGTAAAGGCTACTTCGACGGCGACTACCGCAAAAGCCAGCTGGGCGTCTCCGTCGCGCGGCACCAAGCCTTTTGGGACATCGATTATGACAGCGGCCAGCGCTATCGCTTTGGCGATGTAAGCTTTGAAGGATCGCAAATCCGCGAAGAGTATCTGCAAAACCTGGTGCCGTTTAAAAAGGGTGATTACTACAACTCGCGCGATCTGGCCGAGCTGAACCGTCGCCTTTCCGCTACCGGCTGGTTTAACTCCGTGGTCGTTGCTCCGCAGTTTGATAAGGGCCGTAAAGACAAAATTTTACCGCTGCACGGCGTAGTCAGTCCGCGCACCGAAAACACCATTGAAACCGGTGTGGGTTATTCCACAGACGTCGGGCCAAGAGTCAAAGCCACCTGGAAAAGGCCGTGGGTTAACTCTTACGGCCATAGCTTTACCACCAGCGCGAATATTTCCGCGCCGGAGCAGCAGCTTGATTTCAGCTATAAAATTCCGCTACTAAAAAATCCGGTAGAGCAGTATTACCTGCTGCAGGGCGGCCTGAAGAGAACGGATCTGAACGATACCAAATCCGATTCGACTACGCTGGCCGCCTCGCGCTACTGGGAATCGTCTACGGGCTGGCAGCGCGCCGTTAACCTGCACTGGAGCCTGGATCACTTTACCCAGGGCAACGTGACCAATACCACCATGCTGATTTACCCCGGCGTCAGCGTCAATCGTACGCGTTCGCGCGGCGGCCTGATGCCGACATGGGGCGATTCTCAGCGCTACTCGCTGGACGTTTCCGATACCACCTGGGGCTCGGACATCGACTTTGCCGTTGTTCAGGCGCAGAACGTCTGGATACGCACGCTGGCGGACAAGCATCGCTTTGTTTTTCGCGGCAACCTTGGCTGGATAGAAACCAGCGATTTCGACCGCGTGCCGCCTGATTTACGCTTCTTCGCGGGGGGCGATCGCAGCATTCGCGGCTACAAATATAAAGGCATCTCGCCGCGCGATGACGATGGCAAGCTGACCGGTGCTTCTAAACTGGCTACGGGCTCGGTGGAATACCAGTACAACGTCACCGGCAAATGGTGGGGCGCGGTCTTTATCGATTCCGGGGAAGCGGTCAACGACATCGCCCAAAGCAATTTTAAAACCGGTGCGGGCTTCGGCGTGCGCTGGCAGTCGCCGGTTGGGCCGATCAAGCTGGATATCGCCCGGCCCATTGGCGATAGCGAAAATCGAAATCTACAGTTCTATATCGGTTTGGGGCCTGAACTATGAAGCTCTGGAAAAAGGTCCTTATTGGCATCCTGATTTTCCTGGCCGTGCTGCTCGGCAGCGTGGCATTTTTAATTGGTACGACGACCGGCCTGCATCTGGTACTGAAAGGCGCGACGCGCTGGGTGCCGGGGCTGGCTATCAAACAGGTCAACGGCGGCTGGCGAGATCTGCGGCTGACGGGCGTGCAGTATGAGATGCCGGGCGTGACGGTCAACGCCGGCGAATTTCATCTGGCGCTCAATCTGGGCTGCCTGAAGCACAGCGCCTTCTGCGTTAACGATCTGGCACTGCGGGACGTTAGCGTGGTGGTGGACAGTAAAAAGATGGCGCCCGCGGCACCGGATACCAAAGAAGACGATGCTTCTTCTGGCGATCTCAGCACGCCTTATCCCATTACTTTGCGTCATCTGGCGCTGCATAACGTTACGGTCAAAGTAGATGACACAGCGATTTCGCTGGCGGATTTCACTTCTGGTCTGGGCTGGCAGCAGCGCGCGTTAACCTTAACGCCGACCCACATTCAGGGATTGCTGATTGCGCTACCGAAGGCGGCTAAAGTCGCTGATGAACAAATCGTCCAGCCAAAGGTGCAGCAGCCAAAAACGCAGGAGCCGCCGCTGGGCGAAACCCTGAAAGCGATGTTTGCTAAACCGCTGTTACCGGCTCTGCCCGACTTTAAAATGCCGCTGGATGTGAATATCCAGCAGATTCTTGGCGAACAGCTGCGCATTACCGGCGATACCGATATCGCCATCACGCGGCTGCTGGTTAAAGCGCAAACTCAGGCGCGGCTGCTGCATCTTGAGACGCTGGATGTGGATTCGCCACAGGGACAGCTCAATGCCAGCGGGCAGGCGCAGCTCGCCGATAACTGGCCGGTTAATTTTAACCTCACCAGCTCGCTGAATATCGATCCGCTGAAGGGCGAAAAGATCAAAATGACCGTCGGCGGCGGCCTGCGTGAGCAGCTGGATCTGGCGCTGAATCTTTCCGGTCCGGTACGCATGCAGCTTGATGCCCACACAAAGCTGGCGGAAGCTGGCCTGCCTCTGGCAATGACGCTGCAAAGCTCGCAGCTGCGCTGGCCGCTAAGCGGCGAAACGCAGTATCAGGCGGATAACCTGAACTTCAGCTTTAAAGGCAAGGCGACGGACTATGTGATGTCGCTGAAAACCGCGCTGCGCGGCCAGTCGATTCCGCCAGCCACGCTGACGCTGGACGGCAAAGGCAACGTGGAGCAGTTCTCGCTGGATAAGCTACGGCTGGCGGCGCTGGAAGGCACCACCGAGCTCACCGCGCTGGTGGACTGGAGCAAAGCAATCAGCTGGCGCAGCGAGCTTCAGCTCACCGGCATCAATACCGCGCGGCAATATCCGGACTGGCCAGCGAAGCTGGACGGTAAAATCACCACGCGCGGCAGCCTGTATGGCGGTAGCTGGCAAATGCGCGTGCCGGAGCTGAAGCTGCGCGGCAACGTAAAACAGAATGCGGTCAGCGCCGACGGCTCGCTTTACGGCAATAGCTATAACCAGTGGGATATTCCCGGCATCAGGCTGGTACTGGGCCGTAATAATATCGACCTGAAAGGCTCGCTGGGCGACAAGCTGGCGCTGGATGCCAATATCGATGCGCAGCATCTGGATAACGCGCTGCCGGGCCTCGGCGGCGTAGCCAAAGGCACAGTTAAAGCGCGTGGAGATTTGAAAGCGCCTCAACTGCTGGCCGACTTAACCGCGACCGGTCTGCGCTGGCAGGCGATGAGTATCGCTCGCGTGGCGTTGCAGGGCGACGTCAAATCAGCCGAACAGGTTCAGGGTAAGGTGTCGCTACGTGTTGATGGCGTGAAGCAGGATGCACTGACAATTAACCGTCTGGATCTGGACGCCAGCGGTGATGAAAAGGCGCATCAGCTGAAGCTGACGGTTAACGGCAAACCGGTTTCCGGTCAGCTACAGCTGAACGGCAGCTTCGATCGTAGCCAGCAGCGCTGGCGCGGCACGCTCAATAACACGCACTTTGACACGCCGGTAGGAGAATGGCGCTTAACGCGCGCTATCGCGCTCGACTACCTTAACAGCAGCCAGACGGTTTCAGTGGGGCCACACTGTTGGCAAAACCCCAATGCCGAGCTGTGCGTACCGCAAACTATCGAAGCTGGCCCGGCTGGCCATGCGAAGGTCACGCTGAACCGTTTCGATCTGGCGATGATTAAACCTTTCCTGGGCGATGATACGCAGCTCAGTGGCGTATTCAGCGGCGATGCTGATGTCAGCTGGACGGCGGATGGCGGTTTACCACAGGGTCGCGTCTCGCTGAAAGGCAACGGCGTGAAGGTGGCGCAGAATGTCGATGGCAATACGCTGCCGATAGCTTTCGACACGCTAAACCTGAATGCCGCGCTGCGTAACGGCCGCGCGCAGCTCGACTGGTTAATCCGCATTGCGAAAAACGGCCAGCTGGATGGCAACGTGCAGATTACCGATCCGCAGGTTAAACGCGGTCTTTCCGGCAACGTTAATATCAAAAATATCGATCTGGCGCTGATCAATCCGGCGCTGATGAAGGGTGAAAAGGCCGCTGGCATGTTAAACAGCGCGCTACGCCTGGGCGGTAGCCTGCAAAAACCGCAGATTTTCGGCCAGCTCGGCCTGAGAAACGTCGATATTAACGGCAGCTTTATGCCGGTTGACCTGACGGGCGCGAACGTCAATATGG
This sequence comes from Erwinia sp. BNK-24-b, assembly GCF_047456155.1. Lineage (NCBI taxonomy): Bacteria > Pseudomonadati > Pseudomonadota > Gammaproteobacteria > Enterobacterales > Erwiniaceae > Erwinia > Erwinia sp. BNK-24-b. Next base: position 4,107,683 of record NZ_CP179901.1, on the reverse strand, counting down.
TCTTTAACGGCATGAGCTCTACGCTGGAAGGGCTGATTCAGACTTCTCACGGGCAGCTGGCGCTAAACGGCAACGCCGACTGGGCGCAGCTGAACGCCTGGCGAGCGCGTATCGCCGCGAAGGGTAGCAAGATCCGCGTCACCGTACCGCCGATGGTGCGTATGGATGTTTCGCCGGATCTGGAGTTCGAGGCCACGCCGGAGGCGTTTAACCTCAATGGTCGCGTTGATATTCCATGGGCGCGCGTTATCGTGCAGGAAGTTCCGGAAAGCGCGGTGGGCGTCTCTTCTGACGAAGTCATGCTGGATGAAAACCTGAAGCCGATTGCGCCGAAAAGCACGTCGATCCCAATCAACAGTAACCTGGTGATCCACGTTGGCGACGACGTACGGCTCAGCGCCTTTGGTCTGAAAGCCAAACTGAATGGCGATCTTAAGCTGGCGCAGGATAAGCGCGGGCTGGGGCTGAATGGACAGATCAATATCCCTTCAGGCCGCTTCCATGCCTATGGTCAGGACCTGATTGTGCGCAAAGGCGAGCTGCAGTTCTCCGGCCCGGCGGACCAGCCTTATCTTAATATCGAGGCGATCCGTAACCCGGAAGCGACGGAAGATGACGTCACTGTTGGTGTACGCGTGACCGGTCTGGCGGATGAGCCTAAGGCAGAGGTCTTCTCCGACCCGGCCATGTCGCAGCAGGAAGCGCTCTCTTATCTGCTGCGCGGACAGGGTTTAGATGCCACCGGCAGCGACAGTAGCGCATTAACCTCGGCACTTGTGGGATTAGGGCTTGCACAAAGTGGGCAGGTTGTGGGTAAAATCGGGGAGACTTTCGGCGTAAGTAATCTCGCGCTGGATACGGCAGGCGTTGGCGACAGCCAGCAGGTGCAGGTCAGCGGCTACGTGCTGCCGGGTCTACAGGTAAAATACGGTGTCGGCATATTTGATTCACTGGCGACGTTAACTCTACGTTATCGCCTGATGCCCAAACTCTATTTGGAAGCGGTGTCTGGTGTTGACCAGGCCCTCGATGTGCTTTATCAGTTTGAGTTCTAGCAATGCGAATAATTGTCTACGGCAGCCTGAGACGAAAGCAAGGCAACAGTCACTGGATGACCAACGGGCAGTGGCTGGGCGATCACCAAATCGACGGCTATGAGCTATACAATCTGGGCCTCTATCCCGGCGTCATTGCGGGTAGCGGCCAGGTTTACTGTGAAGTTTACCGGGTGGACGCCTCTACGCTGGGCGAGCTTGATGCGCTCAGAACCAAAGGCGGCGAGTATAAACGTGAGCTGATGCCAACGCCTTACGGCAGCGCCTGGCTCTACGTTTATCAACGTTCGGTAAAAGGAAAGCAACGTATAACCAGCGGAGACTGGCTACGGCGGGACGACCAGGATCCGGCTTAACCCATAAATAAAAACACCGCTCACTGAGCGGTGTTTTTTTATCTGTCCGCTGCGGCGTGCTGCGCAAAAATGAAGCGTTATTTTGACGGCATTTTCAAACTCTGACAGACTTCTTGTCATCAATATTGATTCTTTAGCAGAGAAAACCATGGCTTCTCAATATGAAAGTGATTTTTATGGCTGGACGCTGGAACAGGCGGGGTTACTGCAAACGGGTAACCTGGATCAGCTGGACACAAGGAACCTGCTTGAGGAAATCAGAAGCATGGGCAACAGTGAACGCCGCGAACTGGAATCGCGCCTTGAGGTGTTATTTATGCATCTGCTGAAATGGCAATATCAGCCTGCTTATCGGGGACGCAGCTGGCAGCTGGCAATCGCGGAACAGCGCAGAAAAATAGTCCGTCGGCTGGCGCGCAATCCCAGTCTGAAAAGTGAATTAGCAGATTTGACGGTGGATGTTTGGGGGGATGTGCTACTTTCTGCCGCAAGGGAAACGGGGGCAGAAGCCAGCGATTTTCCACAGAAGCTGCCGTGGAGCTGGGAACAGCTTATGGACAATGCTTTTTTTCCAGATAGTCATAAATAAAAACACCGCTCATTGAGCGGTGTTTTTTTATCTGTCCGAAAGCGCAGAAGCTTACTTCTTAGCGCGTTCGAAAGAGGCAACGATTTCAGCTTTCGCCGCTTCAGCGTTGTCCCAGCCTTCCACTTTAACCCATTTGCCTTTTTCCAGCGCTTTATACTGCTCGAAGAAGTGGGTGATCTGTGCGCGCAGCAGTTCTGGCAGGTCGTTCACATCTTTAATGTGATCGTATTCTTTAGTCAGCTTGGTGTGCGGAACCGCCACCAGCTTGGCATCTTCACCAGACTCATCGGTCATTTTCAGCACGCCAACCGGACGGCAGCGAATAACCGAACCCGGCTGCAGTGGGTATGGCGTCGGCACCAGCACGTCTACCGGATCTCCATCCAGAGACAGGGTGTGGTTGATGTAGCCGTAGTTGCACGGGTAAAACATGGCGGTAGACATGAAACGGTCTACAAACAGCGTGCCGGAGTCTTTATCTACTTCATATTTGATCGGATCGGCATTGGCCGGAATTTCGATCACAACGTAGATATCTTCTGGCAGATCTTTACCCGCTGGAACCTGGTTTAAACTCATGGTGAATTCCTTTAATCGTCTTAAATCAAGTGACGCTCATTATAGCCAACTGGATATAAAAGTATTCCCCCTTTTTGGGCTTTCGGAATGCTCCAGTATGGCGTGCGTATGCGCTGCCTATGGCGATAAAATCCGGTAGAAAAAGCGGGTTTTAAGCCATAAAAAAGGGCGATGCTGAGATCGCCCTTAACCGAAATTTTGTCTTAAGCGTCCGGGTATTCGCGCAGGAAACGTTCGGTGTCGTCGACCATATCGGTGTTGCCGACAAAGAACGGCGAGCGCTGGTGCAGCGTTTCCGGCACCAGGTCCAGGATACGGTTTTTACCGTCGCTGGCTTTACCGCCGGCCTGCTCGGCCAGGAACGCCATCGGGTTGCACTCATACAGCAGGCGCAGCTTGCCTTGTGGATGGCTGGCGGTGCTTGGGTAGAGATAGATACCGCCCTTCAGCAGGTTGCGATGGAAATCCGCCACCAGAGAGCCGATATAGCGCGAGGTATAAGGACGACGGGTAAGCTTGTCTTCTTCCTGGCAGAATTTCAGGTACTTCTTCACGCCCTGAGGGAAACGGATGTAGTTTCCTTCGTTAATGGAATAGGTATAACCCTTTTCCGGGAACGCCATTTTTTCTGCGCTGAGGCAGAACACGCCCAGCGAAGGATCGTAGGTAAAGGCGTGGACGCCACAGCCGGTAGTGTAAACCAGCATGGTGGAAGAGCCGTAAACCACGTAGCCCGCAGCGACCTGCTGGCTGCCCGGCTGCAGGAAATCTTCTTCCGTTACGCGCGTGCCCGGCGGCGTGATGCGACGGTAGATAGAGAAGATGGTGCCTACGGAAACGTTTACGTCAATGTTTGAAGAGCCGTCCAGCGGATCCATCAGCACCACATACTTGCCGTTTTCCACGCCTTCGAAAATGACGATTTCGTCTTCTTCTTCAGAGGCGATACCGGCAACGATGCCGCGCGCCTTCAGTGCGGCCTTCAGTTTCTCGTTGGCAAACAGATCGAGTTTCATCTGCTGTTCGCCCTGAACGTTTTCTACGCCGCTGGCGCCCAGAATATCGACCAGGCCCGCTTTGTTAATGTCGCGGTGAATGATTTTTGCGCCCAGCTTGATAGCTGAAATCAGCGCCGTCAGCTCACCTGTGGCGTGAGGAAAGTCGTGTTGCTTCTCGACGATAAATTCGCCTAACGTTTTCATAACACAATCCCTGAATCTGCGGTTGAACAGCAGCCTGTGAAACAAACTGCCAACGTATGTCGAGGCAGTTTAGCTGAATGAGGGGTAAAGAACATAGGGCAAATTCCGTTTCTTCCGCACGATGAGGACGCTACACTGTGCACCGACCCTTTCAGTAAACGGACCTTTTATGCGTATTCACATCCTCGGTATCTGCGGCACTTTCATGGGCGGTCTGGCAATGCTGGCCCGATCGCTGGGCCATGAAGTGACCGGTTCTGATGCCAACGTTTATCCGCCGATGAGCACGCTTTTAGAAAAGCAAGGTATTGATTTAATTCAGGGATACGATGCATCCCAGCTCGATCCAGCGCCCGATTTAGTGATTATCGGCAACGCGATGACCCGCGGTAACGCCTGTGTCGAAGCGGTGCTGGAACGTAATATTCCTTACCTTTCCGGGCCGCAGTGGCTGCACGATTTTGTGCTGCGTGACCGCTGGGTAATTGCGGTTGCCGGAACGCACGGAAAAACCACGACGGCAGGCATGACAGCATGGATCCTACAGGCCTGCGGGCTGGAACCGGGCTTTGTTATCGGCGGCGTGCCGGGGAACTTCGACGTATCGGCAACTTTAGGAAAAAGCCCATTCTTCGTAATTGAAGCGGACGAATATGACTGCGCCTTCTTCGATAAACGTTCCAAATTTGTGCACTACTGCCCGCGTACGCTGATCCTCAATAACCTGGAATTCGATCACGCGGATATTTTTGACGATCTGCGCGCCATTCAGCGTCAGTTCCACCATCTGGTACGTATCGTACCGGGCCAGGGCCGCATTATCCTGCCGGAACATGACAGCAATCTGAAACAGGTTATCGCGATGGGCTGCTGGAGCGAGCAGGAAAGTACCGGGGAAGCCGGACGCTGGCAGGCGAAAAAGCTCACGCCGGACGCATCGCACTGGGAAGTCTGGCTGGACGGCGAGCGCGTAGCGGAAGTGAACTGGTCGCTGGTGGGCGAACACAACATGCATAACGGCATGATGGCTATCGCCGCCGCGCGCCATGTTGGCGTCAGGCCAGAAGATGCAGGACGAGCGCTGGATGACTTTATTAACGCGCGCCGTCGTCTGGAACTGCGTGGCGAAGCCAACGGCATCAAGGTTTACGACGATTTCGCCCATCATCCTACCGCTATTCTGGCAACCATGACGGCGCTGCGCAGCAAAGTGGGGGGCAGAGCGCGTATCCTGGCGGTACTGGAGCCGCGTTCCAACACCATGAAAATGGGCGTGAGCAAGGACGATCTGGCCCCGGCGCTGGGAAGAGCGGACGAAGTCTTTTTGCTACAGCCGCACCATATTCCCTGGCAGGTAGCGGAAGTTGCGGAAGCCTGCGTGCAGCCAGCACACTGGAGCGCAGATGTAGATACGCTGGTAGAGATGATTGCGAAAACCGCGCAGCCGGGCGACTACATTCTGGTAATGAGCAACGGCGGCTTTGGCGGCATTCACCAGAAACTGCTGGACAGGCTGGCTAAGTAACGCTGCGGGGCGCTGCGGGCGTATCAACCCGCAGCGTTGTCAGGAGGCTTCGGCCAGTTCGCGCAGATACTGGAAAATCTGGCGGGCAGATTTCGGCGGCTTATTGGCCGCTTTTTCTTTTTGCGCATTGCGGATCATCGAACGCAGCTGCTGGCGGTCGGCATCCGGATAAAGCTGTAGCACGTCGGCCATCGCGTCATCGCCTTCGGCAATCAGACGATCGCGCAGCATTTCCAGCTTGTGGAACAGCGCAACCTGCTGGTTGTGACGGTTCTTCAGCTTGTCCAGCGCCTGGCGGATCGGGTCTTCATCGCGCGAACGCAGCATTTTACCAATCAGCTGCAGCTGACGGCGGCGTCCTTCCTTTTTAATTTTCTGCGCCAGCTCAATGGCGGCACGAAGATCTTCGTCCAGCGGGATTTTATCCAGCGAATTGCTGCTCAGATCCACCAGCTCGGCACCCAGGCGCTTTAGCTCCTCGGCGTCACGTTTGATTTCACTTTTACTGACCCAGATAATCTCATCGTCATCTTCTTCGTTGCTATCTGGTACTTCATCGAGCCAGTCGTCAGGCTGCTTGGTCATGGGAGGCTCCCTAAAAAAGAGGCTAATGCTATCAGGAAACTCAGGCTACTGCGAAATTGTTCTCTGAGTCTGTTAGACTCAGGTAAACCTCAACCCCTGAAGAGTCCGGAAATCTGGTGATTTACACCCAGAAAAACCCTCTGTTAATTATATGGTAGGTCAATGAAATTACTCTCCCAAGTTGCAGAACAGCGTAAAACCCTCGAACAGGCGGTAGCGACAGCACTCGAACTGGCCAAAGCCAGCACCGATGGGGCGGAAGTTGCCGTGACCAGAACCACAGGTATCAGCGTAAGCACCCGCTACGGCGAGGTAGAGAACGTTGAATTTAACAGCGATGGCGCGCTGGGCATCACCGTTTATCACCAGAACCGTAAAGGTAGCGCCTCGTCCACCGATCTCAGTCCGGATGCGATTGCGCGCACCGTGCAGGCCGCTGTCGACATTGCTCGCTACACCTCAGCCGATCCTTTCGCTGGCGTAGCGGATCGTGAGCTGCTGGCGTTTGACGCACCGGATCTGGATCTTTTCCATCCTTCCGATCTCGATCCGGATAAAGCGATTGAAATAGCGGCCCGCGCGGAACAGGCCGCGCTGGCAGCCGACGAGCGCATTACCAATACCGAAGGCGGCAGCTTTAACAGCCATATCGGCATGAAGGTATTTGGCAACAGCCACGGTATGATCCAGGGCTACTCTTCCAGCCGCCACTCTGTTTCGGCCAGCGTGATTGCCGAAGCCGGCGGCGACATGGAGCGCGACTATGCCTACACCATTGGCCGCGCGATGGAAGATTTAAAATCGCCGGAATGGGTAGGTGAAGAGTGTGCACGCCGCACGCTGTCGCGCCTTTCGCCACGCAAGCTTTCCACGATGAAGGCACCGGTTATTTTCGCTGCTGAAGTGGCGACCGGACTGTTTGGCCATCTGGTCGGTGCCATCAGCGGCGGCAGCGTTTACCGAAAATCTACCTTCCTGCTTGATGCGATGGGCCAGCAGATCCTGCCTGAATGGCTGACGATTCAGGAACAGCCGCATCTGCTTAAAGGGCTGGCGTCGACGCCGTTTGACAGTGAAGGCGTACGGACCGAGAAGCGCGACATCATTAAGGACGGCGTGCTGCAAACCTGGCTGCTGACCAGCTACTCAGCGCGCAAGCTGGGCTTGAAAAGCACCGGCCACGCGGGCGGCATCCATAACTGGCGTATTAACGGCCAGGGCGACAGCTTTGAGCAGCTGCTGAAAAAGATGGGCACGGGCCTGGTGGTGACTGAACTGATGGGGCAGGGCGTCAGCGGCATCACCGGTGACTATTCACGCGGCGCGGCGGGTTTCTGGGTTGAAAACGGCGTGATCCAGTATCCGGTCAGTGAAATTACTATCGCAGGCAACCTGAAAGATATGTGGCGCAACATGGTCACCATCGGCAGCGATATCGAAACCCGCAGTAATATTCAGTGTGGTTCCGTTCTGATCCCGGAAATGAAAATCGCCGGTCAGTAACGCAATCAAGAAGAGGCCGCCCGGCCTCTTCTTTTTTACAGCGCAATCTTATCAAAGCTTTTCTCTAAATCTGCTTAAGTCTTCATTGCGGGCTTCACGCCGCTGAGGTTAAATCCATAAAAAGACTACGGCGACTAACAGCAGCAGGCCAAAGATCTTATCCTGATTTTTACTGAACGCGCTCTCTTTGTTTTTGAGAATGACATCCGCTGAATAACTCCAGACCAGATGGGACAGCAAGTTACAGAGCGTAATGATGACGGCTAAGGCAATTCCGTAGACGTGGTTGGTAGCCTGCTGTGAAAACAAAGAAAAAATCGTGATGATGATAGTGATGTTTTTAGGATTAAGCGCCTGGGCTAAAACACCATGAAAGAAGCCGCCGCGAACCTCTTTCTTTTTATTAACGTCAGATTTAGAAGTCAGCATCAGGTAAGCAATATAGAGCATGTAGCCGCTGCCCAGGACTTTAGCTACGAGCGAAAGCATCGTAAATCTGCTTAATATTTCCTCTGCGCCAAACGCCACAATTAAAGAATAAATGAACGGAAGAACCTGTAGGCCTCCGATAAACTTTAATGTCTTCTTAAAACCGGCTGATGATGCAAGGCTTAAACACAATATATTGGTTGGACCCGGAGAGAGAGCCAAAGGTAAATTAACCAAAAGGGCACTAAGTATAAATTTTGTATCCATTAGATATCCTTAAATGCAGACCAGCCGCCATCGACAAACAGAGTGCTTCCGGTGGTAAAAGAGGATTTTGACGACAGTAAAAAAAGAACGGCTTCGGCTACCTCTGCTACTGTGCCGGTTCTTTTTAAAATATGATTGTTATTTATCTTCCGCATTAACGCATCATCACTGTAATATTGCTCAGTCAACGATGTTCTGATTACGCCCGGCGCTACCGAATTTACCCTGATGTTTTTGTGCGCCAGTTCAACGGCCAGGCATTTTGTCAGGCCGATAAGGGCGTGCTTGCTGGAAACGTAGGCGCTTCTGTCAGGCTCGCCTAAAACACCTGAAACCGATGAGATATTTACGACGGAAGCGCCAGACTTTAACCTGCCTTGTAACGACTGCACAGCGATGAAAAAGGAGTCTACGTTAACGCTAAACACCTTTTTCCATTCTTTGTAGGTAAGATCGGAAAGTGAACAAATTTCTCTGATTCCGGCACTGTAAATAATGCCATCCAGTGCTAAGTCATCCGGCAACGCTCTTAATGTTTTTTCCACCTCTTCCGGTTTTGACAGGTCAACAAAAAAGTAGTCGTTTCCAGCATGTTTGGCATCGGGTTTTTTGATGTCAAAGATCGTCAGCTGATGGTTTTCATCAAGTAATTTTGACGCTACTTCTGCTCCAATCCCGCTGGCTCCCCCAAAAATTAAATAATGACTCATTTCTCCTGAACCTTACTTTCCAGGGTGACAAGCAGGATATCTCTGTAGCTTAATTCATCCTCATTTTTACAGCCCAACGGCGTTACCGCATGCAAAAAATCCCTTGTCAAAATCAGCGTATCCATAAAGTTTGATAAGTTTAGAACGCCTTCAATAGATTTTCCGTTTTCCGAAATGATGGAATCGCCGCCAACGGCGTTATCTGATTTAGACAGGAAATGCAAAAAAACTAACTCTTCATCATCTTTATGTAGCCACAGAGGAGAGCTATAGGATGGCGCATTAAATTTTGCACAATAGCGTATTGGATGGACGCCGATATTCATTTTTCGGAGGTGAGGGAAACTAGTAACAATATAGTTAACGTCTTTTGCCAGAATATCGTTGAAAAGGTCGTTTGAAAGCAAGTTCTCAGGCATTGGTCCAAACTTTCTATCTACTCCGCCGTCAACGTTATTTGAATCGTATGTTTGAAAATAGTCAGAGCTATCGGCAGGGGAAAGGCCTTTTTCAACGCTGTAGGTATATCGCTGATAAGCGCGTTTTCTTATTTCTCCCTTTGCGTAAGTATCAGGCTTTAGCCTGTCATATTCTTTTCGGAAAATATCCTGATACTGGCCGCTATTTTCCGCCGCTATGTATTCATTACCCTTTACAAAAATATCTTTTACTCTTTCGCTCATTAAAAATTTCTCATCCATACAGTATATTAAGCGGCACATATCTTAAACATCTTGTTAACAAACTCAAGATATACATAAGTTTTAATTATGTTTCAAGGTGTTTCTAAAGAAAGATCTATGGGAGGGTACGTAGAGGGTGTCTTATTAACTATTTGTTTTTATTTATTTTATTTAAATTATTGGGTGCTTTTTAAAATGATCGCTACCCTGGCGTTTTTCTTATTGTAATGAAAAGTTAAGTATTATTTGATGGGTTGGGGCGGGCTCTGGTAAAGAAAATCGCAATATCAGTTTGATACGCTAATGTGAAACTTCTCGCCTTACATCACATGCAAAGATAAATTCCCCACGGCCTGAAATTTTAGCCTGAATTATTGAAGGTAAGGTGTGTTATAAATTTAAAAATAAAATGATATTTGCATGTGAATATATATTTCATTAATGCGAATTTTTTATGAATTTTGGGGGAGGCTGTTGCTTTTCTCTATTTTTGGAAGTATTCATAAGCTATTCCTATGCTCTGGCGAATAGCCAGCAATAAAGAGAGCCGCTCAACCCGCTACGAAATCATTCGTCAGCATTTTTTACTGGTGTTCTGTGATTTATCTTCCATTTTCAACATTCTTACCTGACAAATTACCATTCTGTGAACGGTTACGCTGCCGCTGTCATTATTTCCACTTTGAAACGGAAAAATACGGCCTACACACAACTTCCTGAGGAGACTACTTTATTTTCTCGTAATTAACCCAGGCGCCTGGTCTGGGATGAAATGGAAAATAAAGGGGCGTTGCGTGAAAGATGGAGCAGTGGCAGAGAAAATAGCCGACGAGAAACAGGCCATTCAGGCACTGGCGGATAAAGTAATGGCGCAAATCACGGAGCTTTTTGCCGTCAGAAAAATTTATCCCAACGCCGTACAGCAGCAAATGCTGGTGTCGCACGTGCGGGCGATGGCGCTACGTTCGCTAACCGGAGAACCGCTGCCGGAAGTGGAGGCGGACCTGTTTGAAGATATCTCGCCAGACTCTATGTCACTGGCGCAGCAGGTGGTCGATCTCTTTGGCAACTTACCAAAAGAAGAAGCCTGGCTGCTCTCCGTTCATTTTGAAGTAGCAAAAGAAAATTAATCCTCACTGGAGAAATGGAATATGTCACAGGTTGTAGTGGTTATCGGCGATCGTTTAGGTAAAGGGCAGAAGGTTGCGGCTGGCGTGGAAAAGGCGGGCGGCAAAGCCGTGGTGGTGCCTGGCGTAGCGGCGGATATGAAGCTGGGAGATGCGATGAAAGCGGAAAACGCCACCTTCGGTATCTCTTTTTGCGGCAGCGGCGGCGCAGGCGCTATTACCGCCCAGACAAAGCATGGCTATAAAGCGAAGTACGGCATGCGCTCGGTTGAAGAAGGCGTCACCGCTATCAACGAAGGCGCGACGGTGCTGGGATTCGGCTTTATGGATAAAGAAGAGCTGGGCGAGCGTCTGGTCGAAGCCTGGAACAAGAAGTACGGCGCCTGACCCATGAAGGAGCAATTTACCTCAACGGTAAACGTCAGCGGCAAAGGCGACAGCAAGGAAAAAGCGTTTGCCGATGCGCTAAGCCGGGTACAGAGCACGCTCTTAAAGTCGAGCGGTAAAGTCCTGCTGCGTATTGAACCGCAGGACGTCAGGGTGGTGCTGGCGCGGGAAAGCGTCAGAAAAGAGCGGTTTCTCTTTTTCTTTCTGGCAAGGGAACGGCGGAGTTACAGCGTCGAACTGGAAATTACCGTCAGCGTGAGCGCGATTGACGTCAGCAAAGTCGATTTCATCACGAGCCAGTAATCTAAAAACGTTAGTACAGCCTGGAAGGACAGTGTGATGTTTTTAATTATTCTTTTTAAATCTCTTATTATCGGCGGCCTCGTCGGCGTGGGTGTTGGCGCAGGTGCCGCACGAATGTTCCACGCGCCGACAACGCAGGGTATGGGAGCGTTTCGTACGCTGGGTGAACTAAATTCCTGTGAAGGCGATCCCGCCTCTCACTTCTCTTTTGGTCTGGGTTTCTTTTTCAACGCCTGGGCATCGTCGGTGGCGGCGGGTTCCTTCACTCAGGATGTTGACCACCGCATTATTCCTCACTGGGGCGCAGCGGCGCTGATGATCAAAAACCGCGACCTGGCGGAAACGCTGCACAATCCCAAAAAAATGGCGATAGCCTGCGGCCTGATCGGCATGGTGGTCGTTGCCTTCCTTAACTCTACCGCTTCTGCTGTCCCGGCGGCGCTGCAGGTTACCGCGGTCAAGGTACTGGTACCTGCGGCAAATCTGCTGGTGAATACCGTGATGCCGGTCATTTTCTGGCTGGCGGCTATAGAGGCCGGTAAAAAGTCGGGTTTCTGGGCAACCATTTTTGGCGGCCTTGCCCAACTGATCATGGGCAACGCGGTGCCGGGCCTGGTGCTGGGTATTCTGATTGGCAAAGGCGTAGAGGAGAGCGGCTGGAACCGCATTACCAAAGTAATGATGGTTGCTATCGTGCTGCTGTTTGTCCTGAGCGGCTTTTTCCGCGGCTTCGACATGAAAATGCTGGAATCCTTCCGCCTTGGCGTGCCGGACTGGCTGTCGATTATTCACCAAACCCTGAGCGGCAAATAAGGAGAAAAGAGAATGGAAGAGTCAAAAAGCGGTTTCTGGTATGCCGACTGGTCTTTCCCGATTTTTGTTGGGCTACTCTCCGCCGGGGTTTTTGCCGGTACGCATATGTATTACGTCTATGGCCTTGGCGCGTTTAACGAGGTCGCCTTCGTCTCAATGCTGCGGTCGGGCATGGAAACCGGCGTGTATGGTGCCGTAGCGGCCTTTGGCGCCAGCTTTCTGTTTGCGCGCATTATTGAAGGTTCGCTGGTCGGCATTCTGGATATCGGCGGCGCTATTCAGACCGGCGTAGGGCTTGGCGTTCCTGCCTTGCTGCTGGGCGCGGGCATTGTTTTTCCGGTGGCTAATTTTGCCGCCTCGCTGCTGAGCGGCCTGATCCTTGGCGTGGCTATTGGCTATGTCATCGTGCTGGCTCGCAAATTTACCATCAGCAATAGCGACTCCACCTACGGCGCTGATGTGATGATGGGCGCGGGTAACGCCTCCGGACGTTTTCTGGGGCCGCTGATTATCCTTTCCGCCATGGCTGCTTCCATTCCGATTGGTCTGGGATCGCTGCTTGGCGCGCTACTGTTTTATCTCTGGAACAAGCCGATTACCGGCGGTGCCATCCTGGGCGCAATGCTGCTTGGCGCGTTTTTCCCTGTAGCGATCTAGCTGCCCGTTAAGGCGGGAGCTTCCGCTGACAGAGGAACAAATTATGTTTGACCTGATTATCCGTCGCGCGCGCTTTATCGACGGTAGCCTGAACGATGTTGCCGTTGCGAACGGCAAGATCGCCGCACTTGGTGAGATAAAAGAGCAGGCCGCGCATGAGTACGATCTGGCGGGGCGCTTTTACCTGAGCGCAGGCTGGATAGATTCTCACGTTCACTGCTATCCCAAATCGCCCATTTATCATGATGAGGCAGATTGCATTGGTGTGGCAACCGGCGTGACCACCGTAGTCGATGCAGGCAGCACCGGCGCTGACGACATCGACGATTTTTACCAGCTGACCCGCAGCGCCAGCACCCGGGTTTATGCGCTGCTGAATATCGCCCGTACCGGCATTGTTACGCAGAACGAGCTGGCGGATATGACGCAGATCGACCGCGTTGGGATACGCGATGCCGTACAGCGACTGCCTGGTTTTATTATCGGCATTAAGGCCCGCATCAGCAGCAGCGTGGTCGGCGCGAACGGCATACGGCCGCTGGCGCTGGCCAAAACTATTCAGCAGGAAAACGGCGGGCTGCCGCTGATGGTGCATATTGGCAATAACCCGCCCGATCTGGACGAGATAGCCGACTTGCTGACCAGCGGCGACATCATTACCCACTGCTACAACGGCAAGCCAAACCGCATTCTGACGCCCGCTGGTGAGCTGCGCGCCTCTGTCCATCGGGCTTTGCAGCGTGGCGTGCGGCTGGATGTAGGCCACGGTACGGCCAGCTTCAGCTTTGAAGTTGCCCGAGCCGCCATTGCGCAGGGGATCCTGCCACATACCATCAGCTCTGATATCTACTGCCGCAACCGTCTGAACGGCCCGGTACGCTCGCTGGCGCACGTGATGTCCAAATTTTTTAGCGTGGGCATGACGCTGCCGCAGATTATAGATTGCGTGACCGTTAACGCGGCGCAAGGACTGCGGCTGGCGCAGAAAGGACGGCTGGCGGTGGGATTTGACGCCGACTTCACGATTTTTGACCTGCAACAACAGGGTTGTTCATTTATTGATTCCGAAGGCGTTACGGCGTCGGGAGAGAAGCAGCTGTTGCCGCTGGCCGCCGTGGTGGCCGGTCGCTGGTTTGTTACCGAAGAAGGGAAAAAGCAACATGTCTTCGATTTATGAGAAATACGGTTTAAAACGGGTCATTAACGCCTCGGGACGCATGACTATTCTGGGCGTCTCGACCCCGGCGGCCAGCGTGGTTGAGACGGTAAAATATGGTCTTGAGCACTACTTCGAAATAAAGGACCTGGTCAACAAAACCGGCGCTTATATTGCAGGCTTGCTTGGCGCGGAAGATGCGGTGGTAGTTTCCTGCGCTTCTGCCGGGATAGCACAATCCATAGCGGCAGTGATAGTAAAAGATAACGACTGGCTGCTGGAAAACCTGCACGCCGCGCCGCTCAATGTGCCGCATGACATCGTGGTGCCAAAAGGCCATAACGTAAATTATGGCGCGCCGGTAGGCACCATGGTCGCCTTAGGCGGCGGTCGCCTGGTAGAGGCAGGCTATGCCAACGAGTGCTCGGCAGAGCAGCTTTCCGCTGCCGTTACACCGCAGACCGCCGCCATCCTCTATATCAAGTCGCACCACTGTGTGCAGAAAAGCCATTTGAGCGTCGAACAGGCTGTAGCCGTGGCACGCCAGCACAGATTACCGCTGATTGTAGATGCCGCCGCTGAAGAAGATCTGCAGTGCTATTACCGTTCTGGCGCGGATTTAGTGATTTATAGCGGCGCGAAAGCCATTGAAGGGCCAACCAGCGGGCTGGTAATCGGTCGTAAGCAATACGTAGAGTGGGTAAAACGCCAGTCGCTGGGCATTGGACGGGCCATGAAAGTCGGCAAAGAAGGCATCCTGGGGCTGACGCAGGCGATAGAAAACTATTTGCAGCAGAACAAAGTTTCCGGCGCGCAGATGGTAGAAAACATGTCGCCGTTTATCGATAGCCTTAACACGCTTAACGGCGTCAGTGCCCGGGTAGTATGGGATGCCGCAGGCCGCGATATTGCCCGTGCGGAGATTCATTTTGATGAAGCGGTGACTGGATTAACCGCCGGCGCAATTGTGCAGGCGTTGAAAACCGGCGAGGTGGCAATCTATTTCCGTGGCTATAAAGCGAATGAAGGCATTGTGGAAGCGGATGTCCGCAGCGTAACGCCGGAACAGCTCCAGACCATTTATTTGAATATTAAAGCTTTGTTATCAGGAGAGAAAAAATGAAGCTGACGCCCGATTTTTATCGCGACCGCGTATGTTTGAACGTCCTTGCCGGTAGCAAAGAGAATGCACGGGAAATCTGGCAGGCGGCAGAAGGGCATGTGCTGGTCGGCGTACTGTCAAAAAATTACGACAGCGTGGCGAGTGCCGTGGCCGATATGCGCGAATATGCTGCGCTAATCGATAACGCGCTTTCCGTTGGGCTGGGCGCAGGCGATCCCAACCAGTCGGCGATGGTCAGCGCCATTTCTGCAGAGATTCAGCCGCAGCACGTTAACCAGGTTTTTACCGGCGTAGCGACCAGCCGCGCGCTGCTGGGCCAGAGCCAGACGGTGGTTAACGGCCTTATTTCCCCAACGGGCACGCCGGGTATGGTGAAAATTTCTACCGGCCCGCTCAGCTCGGCGGCGGCGGACGGTATTGTGCCGATAGCCACGGCGATAGCGCTGCTGAAGGATATGGGCGGCAGCTCGGTAAAATATTTTCCAATGGGCGGCCTGAAAGCGGTAGCCGAATATAGAGCGGTAGCGCAAGCCTGTGCAGAACAGGATTTCTGGCTGGAGCCGACAGGCGGTATCGATTTAGAAAATTACGAGACCATCCTGCAAATTGCGCTGGAGGCAGGCGTCAGCAAGATCATTCCGCATATTTACAGCTCGATTATTGATAAAGATACGGGTAATACTCGACCAGAAGATGTCAGCACGCTGCTGAAGATAACTAAAAAACTGGCTGGATAAACGGACAAGCGCGGGCCGGATCGTGTCGGCCCGTTTTGCCTTTTTACAGGCCCGCGTCGGCCGGGCTATATAAAAAACGCTAACGACAGGAGAAACGGTGAGATTTCCCAACCAACGCCTTGCCCGGCTGTTTGCCACGCTGCAAAACGAAACGCTGCCTCAGGATGAACTGGCGCGACGCTTTGCGGTTTCAACGCGCACCGTACGTACAGATATCACCACGCTGAATGAACTGCTGGCCGATCACGGCGTCCGTTTTGTATTAAATCGCGGCGAAGGCTATCAGCTTAAAATAGAAGATGCGAAGCGCTACGGCAGGTTACAGCATCAGTCGCCATCTCCCTTACGTATTCCGCGAAGTTCTACCGCTCGGGTACGCTATCTTCTGACTCGTTTTCTCACCTCAGCTTTTTCGCTCAAGCTGGAGGATCTGGCCGATGAGTGGTTCGTCAGCCGCGCCACGCTCCAGAGCGATATGGCTGAGGTAAGAGAACATCTGGCACGCTATCAGCTGGTGATTGAAACCCGGCCGCGCTATGGCATGAAGTTGTTCGGCAGCGAAATGGCAATACGAACCTGCCTGACTGATTTGCTCTATGAAATTGCCCAGCAGGACGTCGACGATCCGCTGCTCAACCAGGAAGCGTTAAACAGCGGCATACTGGTCACGCTACAGCCGCTGCTGAACCACTGCCTTAGCCATTTTAATATCAGAGTGACGGACGACGGCGAATTCTATCTGCGCCTTTACTGCGCGGTAGCCATTCGACGTATCAGCGAAGGTTATCCGCTTTCCGATTTCAGCGCTGATGATGTGGATACGGAAGTGCGCGATGCGGCTCGCCATTTGATTACGCTGCTGCGGCCGCTTGCCGGAAAAGCGATATCACCCTCTGAGGAAGCTTACCTGCGCGTTAATATTGCGGCGCGGCGTATTGAAGAGATTTCGCCAGATGCTATCAGTCCGGATGACGGCGAGTCGCTGGTCAATTACATCCTCAGTTACATCAACACGCATTATAACTTTAATCTGCTGGACGATAATCAGCTGCGCGCCGATCTGTTAACGCATATTAAAACCATGATTACTCGCGTGCGCTACCAGATTAATATTCCTAATCCACTGCTGGCTAATATCAAACAGCACTATCCGATGGCGTGGGACGTCACGCTGGCTGCCGTTTCCAGCTGGGGGAAATATACGCCTTATGCCATCAGCGAAAACGAGATTGGTTTTCTGGTCCTGCACATTGGTGTCGGCCTGGAGCGACATTATAACGTCGGCTATCAGCGTCACCCGCAGATCCTGCTGGTGTGCGATAGCGGAAATTCAACCGCGCGGATGATTCAGGCCATGCTGATGCGCAAGTACCCACAAATTGTGGTCACCAGTATCCTGTCGCTACGCGAATATGAGCAGCAAGAAAATATAGAAGAAGATTTTGTGGTTTCTACAGCCAGGCTTGGTGAAAAAAATAAACCTGTCGTGGTTATGTCGCCGTTTCCGACCGAATACCAGCTGGAGCAGATCGGGAAACTGGTGCTGGTCGATCGCACCCGGCCTTATATGCTGGAAAAATTTTTTGATGCCAGTCACTTCTTAATCATCGATCGTCCAATGACTCAGGCGGAGCTGTTCAGAACGCTGTGCGATAAGCTGGAAAAAGAAGGTGCCGTAGATCAAGAGTTTCATGCTTCGGTCGTAGAGCGTGAAGCCATTGTCAGCACGATGCTGGGTGAAGGCATCGCGCTGCCTCACTCGCTGGGCCTGCTGGCAAAAAAAAGCGTTGTCTATACCGTGCTGGCACCGCAGGGTATTTCATGGGGAGATGAGACGGCCTCGGTGATCTTCCTGCTGGCTATCAGTAAAAGCGAATATGAAGAAGCGATGGCGATTTACGATCTGTTCGTCACCTTTTTGCGGGAAAGAGCAATGCCGCGCCTGCGCGACAGTCAAGATTTTGCCAGTTTTAAACAGGTGGCGGCAGAGTGTTTAAGCCGGATGTGATTTTTTTGCCATCTGAGAATAATCATTTCCTTAAGATGGTATTTAAAATGCTTTCTGCCTGTTTAATACTTAATTGCGGACTATTTCCTTTCTAAATAAATTCTTCATTGCTAGCTTACCCCATTCTGAAAATAGCCGGAGGATCCTCGGTGTAGCCCGGCAATTGGTTTAGTAAATCTTAAAGGAATAACATGATTTATTTAAAGGTCAGGGTGGTTTTTCTGCTCGCTTTTCTTTCGTTCCCTGCGTTTTCTCACTATGATGATGCGTACTTTCATCGTGCTGATAATGCTTTTACTTATAAAAAGAACTGGATGGCTTCGATCAGCGATGAAACCCGGCTAAGTGAAATGGCTTTACCCGGAACACACGACAGCGGAACCTACAAAATGTCCGGACGGCCAATCGTTCGCACTCAGGTGTTAACAATTAAACAACAGCTTGAATATGGTATCAGGGTCCTGGATATCAGAGTCAGACATACTGGTAATAAACTTGCCGTCCATCATGGCTCTGTCTATCTCCATCTGATGTTTGGCGAAGTTATTAATCAAATTGATGATTTTTTACAGGCAAACCCTACGGAAACCGTGTTGGTGAGAATCGCTGAAGAGCATAAGCAGGACAGCAATAATACTCGCGATATAAGATATACGCTGAAAGAATATCTGAATAAATCTGCCCATTACCTGGACACATCAAATGAAAGTATTAAGCTTGGGTCAGCCAGAGGAAAGTTTATTTTATTAAGCGCTAACTATTATCTGGGTGGAATAAATTATGGCTATTTCAGAGCGCAGGATGATTACTATCTCGGCACCAACTGGGATCTCCATAATAAATGGCTGAAAATCAAAGCGCATTTTGATAAAGCTGTAAAAGGCTACTTTGGCACGTTTTTCATTAATTATCTTTCGGGCTCGGGAGGGACGTTCCCCTACTTTGTAGCAAGTGGGCACTCTTCCAGCGAGACTTCTGCACCACGATTACTTACGGGATTAACTACGCCGGGATGGAAAAATTCCTATCCTGATTTCCCCAGGGTTAGCTGTTTCATCGGTATCTGTTCAATAGCTTTTGAAGGCACAAATATTCTTGCCCGGGATTATATAAAGCGTCTTAACAAACCGGAAACGGGGATGGCGGCTATCATCGGAATGATAAACGCGGATACAAGTGAAAGGACAATTGGCATTGTTATGGCTGACTTTCCGGGCGAATCATTGATTCAGGCCATTATTGATAACAACACCTTATTGAAGAAAAGAAACGTGATGTTGAGACAAAGAATTATTAACTAAGCTGATTCAAACAACAATAAAATAAATCCGTATCAGTACCTGATACGGATTTACAGTCTGGATGGCGTTTTAAAAAACGGCTATTGCAGAATGGTAAACGCGGTGGTGACATGCTTCACGCCGCTGACCCGGCTGGCAATGTCGGCCGCCGCTTTGGCTTCTGCGCTTGTCACCAGACCCAGCAAAAAGACCTCGCCGTTTTCGGTCGTTACTTTTACGTTAGAGGACTTAACCTGGTCGCTCGACAGCAGGTTTGAGCGAACCTTGGTGGTGATCCAGGTATCGGAAGAGGCCGTACCGAAACTGGCTTTTGCGCCCGTACGAATTTCGTTATAAACCTCGGTTGCGCCATCAACGCCTACGGCAATTTGTTTAGCCCTGCTGGCAACATCCGCGCTCGGTGCCTCGCCGGTTAACAGAACTTTGCCCTGATAGGCCGTAGCCACGATGTGGGCTTCTTTTTTAATCTGGTCATCTTTCGCCAGCGCATTGCTGACGCGCAGTTCCAGCGTACCGTCATCAACCTGCGTTCCCACGGTACGGGGATCGGTTGCCGTTTTGGTTGCTACGGCGGCGCTGCCGATGACCGCAGCGACGCAGCCCTGTAGCAGCAGCGCTGCCAGCATTACAGCGGTTGCAGATAATAGCTTCATGTAAACTCCTTTAAACGTCCTGGTGGGGAAACAAGGTGTTATCGATTAAATCGCACAGGCAATTTACGGTTAACATATGCATTTCCTGAATCCTCGCGCTCCGGTGCGAAGGAATACGAATTTCCACGTCCTGTGGACCCAGTAAACCGGCGAGCTCGCCGCCGTCATAACCGGTTAACGCAATAATCGTCATATCGCGCGTCACCGCTGCTTCAACGGCCTTCACAATATCGCGGCTGTTGCCGCGTGTTGAAATGGCCAGCAGAATGTCGCCAGCGTGGCCCAGCGCCCGCACCTGCTTGGCGTAAATTTCGTCGTGCAGGCGATCGTTACCGATAGCCGTCAACAGCACGTTGTCCGCGCTCAGCGCTACCGCAGGCAGGCTGGGGCGTTCGCTTTCAAAGCGGTTGATCATGTTGGCTGCAAAATGCTGGGCGTTGGCGCTCGACGTGCCGTTGCCACAGCTCAGCACTTTATTGCCGTTTAACAACGATTGCACGATGCTCATCGCCGCGCGTGAAATGGCGTCCGGCAGTGCTTCTGCCGCCGCGATCTGCGTCTGAATACTTTCGGTAAAACAAACTTTTATTCTTTCCAGCACGTTTTTCACCTGGCAAATAGTGGCGAAGAGTTACTCCGCCGTAAAGGCATTGGGCAGCCAGTCAATCCGTACGCCGGTTACCGCTACCACGTCAAAACGGCAGCTGGCGCACTCAAGGCTGCTCTGGCGTCCGTTTAGCCATAAGGCTGCGGCTTTCAGTAGCTTCCGTTGCTTGCTGCGGGTTACGCTGGCTGCGGCACCGCCAAACAGATCGTTACGGCGGTAGCGCACTTCCACGAAAACCCACGTTGCACCATCGCGCATAATCAGGTCAATTTCACCGGCGCGAAAGCGAACGTTAGCCGCGACAAAAATTAATCCTGCTTTTTCCAGCAGGCGGCGGGCCTGTTGTTCATAGCCCGCCCCCGTTTGCTGACGATTCAGGATGCCGGAACGATTTGTCCCTGACGATACTGGCTCCATACCAACTTCCTGTTGATGACGCAGTCCTGAGTGGCGCTCAGGCTACCGGTTTCTCCCTTCAGCTGGAAGCCCGGTAGCTGGCGTACCTCGTTAAAATGGTTGGCCAGCGTCCAGGCATCCACGCCCATCGCATACAGGCGAACCTGAGAATAATCATTGTTAAAGCTTTTTGCTGCCTGCTGCATCAGCGCCGGATTACTGCCCGACAGCAGTGGAATGTCGCTGAACTGCACGCCTTCCATTTCCAGACGATAGTCCGGGCCGCTTCCGGCCTGGTAGCTGCGCGAGCTGGCATAAATCTGCGCCATGCTGCGGCTGCTGACGCGCATAGAGATCATCGGCTTAATCAATGCCATCTCGTCCTGGGTAGCCACGATATACAGCGAATCAACACTGCCGTCACCGCTCGATACAGGTGCCTGTGGCGCCGGAATGGTCAGGCCAGCCACGGTTACGCCCTGCGGCTGCTGTGTCTGCTGGGAAACGATTGGCGTACCGGTCAGACGCAGGCCTGCGCCGCTATTGATACCCTGCTTCAGCTCGCTTTGAGAACCAAACTGCTGCTGCAGTACGGTGCCGCCGCCCAGCTTTTGCCATTCAGCCGCAAATGCCTTGCTGACGCGATCGCCCAGCGAGCTGCGCGGTACCATTAAAAGCGGCGAACGCTTGCCCTGATCCCACATATGATGCGCGGCATCACGTGCTTCGTCTTCAGGAGAAAGCGCAAAGTAGCAAAGATTCGGATGGTTCTGCACCGCTTCCGGCTCGTTAAGAGCCAGGATATTTAACGGTGTCGGTAAAGAGGCTAAGCGATCGACGTTGCTTTTCAGCAGCGGGCCGACTACCAGCGTGGCGCCGTCTTTCTGTGCCTGCGCCAGGACCTGATCTATCGGCTGGCTGCTGGTGTCGTAAACCTGAACCTGTGCCGAGCTTGATGGCGGCGCGGTTTGCGCCACGTTACCGCCTGACGCAGCAGGCTGCGCTGCGCCGTCAGTAGCGGCAGGCTGTGTCGTGTTCCCGGCAGGCTGCGCAGCGGAAGAGTTAGTCGCCGCGTTTTGACCGGTGGCAGAAGCCGGGCTGGCTGCTGCGTTTTGACCGTCGGCAGAAGCAGGGTTGGCTGCTGCGTTTTGACCGGTGGCAGAAGCCGGGCTGGCTGCTGCGTTTTGACCGGTGGCAGAAGCGGGGCTGGCTGCTGCGTTTTGACCGGTGGCAGAAGAAGGGTTGGCTGCTGGATTGGCTCCGGCAGCAGCTGCCGCATTACTGCCGTCAGTCTGCGGCGGCACGGCTGCCTGCGCCAGCGCACCGTTTCTGGCATCGTCAAAGCCTTTCTGAATCGCTTTGGCAAAAATTTGCGCCTGGCCATTTAACGGCAGCAGCAGCGCAATTTTACCCGTAGAGGACTGCTGGAAATTTTGTACCTGGCTCAGCGCCGTTGGCAGCATTTTGGCCGCAGGATTTTCAGGGTAGCGGGTTTGCCAGTCGCTGATGCCCGCTTTCAGCATAGTTGGGTCGCTGACGTTGGCTTTATAGACGTTGAGCAGATCTAACCAGCCCTGCAGCGTGTTCTCATCCGCGTTGATCACTAAACTGCCGGTTTGCGCTGGCGTCAGCTGGGTCAGCGCCAGCCAGGTAGCATCAATATTCTTTTGCTTATCCGCTGGCGACGTTAGCAAAGGTTCCTGAGCAATATAGGCACGCAGCAGATCGAGAGAGGGACGGCCCTGACCCGCAGCTATCTGCAACTGATAGTAGCGAGCCAGCTGATCTTTTGACAGTGAACCGGTATTAACCTGCTGTAAAAGCTGGGCGGCACCGCCTGTATCCTGCTGCATCGCCTTTAGCTGTGCCTGTAGCAGCAGAGACTCCTGATGCTGCGTGTCGCTTAGCTGTTGCGGCAGGCTGGCAAGCTGATCGCTGGCCTGAGGAATTTTTCCTTCCTTCAACAGCGCCCTGATTGCGAGTAATTGCCAGTCAACCTTGTTATCATTTGAACTTTGCTGCATTTGCTGCAAATAAGAGTCGGAAGTGCCCGTCGCCGCGCCCTGCACGTCGACCGAGGAGGTTTGCGGTCCCTGGCCGGAACAGCCGGCAAAAATCAGGGCCGCCAGCAGCAGAGGCACGCAGCGTCCTGCTTTGTTATGAATGACTTTCGAAGGAAGCATACTGTATCCAGTTATGTTTTTTTCAAGATGCTCAATATTAAATCGGCAATTCGGATCAAACAATGAAACAACGCGAAGAGATTTCGGCCAGCACGCTCTACATCGTTCCTACACCGATTGGCAACCTGGGCGATATCACCCAGCGTGCGCTGGCGGTGCTGTCAGGTGTCGACCTGATCGCAGCGGAAGATACACGTCATACCGGGCTGTTGCTACAACATTTCGCCATCAATGCGCGCCTGTTCGCATTACACGATCACAACGAGCAGCAGAAGGCGGAAACGCTACTGGCAAAGCTACGGGACGGGCAAAGCATAGCGTTGGTTTCCGATGCCGGCACGCCGCTGATCAACGATCCTGGTTACCATCTGGTACGTCTTTGCCGCGAGGCAGGCGTTAACGTCGTACCGTTGCCCGGTGCCTGCGCGGCCATTACAGCATTAAGCGCTGCGGGTTTGCCGTCCGATCGATTCTGTTACGAAGGGTTTCTGCCTGCTAAAAGTAAAGGCCGCTGCGATACGCTGCGTGCGCTTGAGCAGGAATCCCGCACCATGATTTTTTATGAGTCGACCCATCGCCTGCTGGAGAGTTTACAGGATATGGTGACAGTTTGGGGAACAGAGCGTTACGTTGTGCTGGCGCGTGAGATTACCAAAACGTGGGAATCCATTTATGGCGCACCGGTTGGCGAACTGCTTGCCTGGGTAAAAGAGGATGAAAATCGTCGCAAGGGCGAAATGGTGCTGATTGTAGAAGGCTACCATGCGCAGGAAGACGCTTTACCGCCGGAAGCACTGCGCACGCTGGCGCTGTTGCAGAAAGAGCTGCCGTTAAAAAAAGCGGCTGGCCTGACTGCTGAAATCCACGGCGTAAAGAAAAATGCGTTATATAAGTATGCGCTGGAGCAGCAAGAGGGGTGACAAACCGCGCGGAATGCCCTATTATCCGCGCCGAAGCTGACCAGACAGTCGCCGCTTTGTTGCCGTCCTCCTTCGGGGGAGACAGACAGAGGGGAGGAAAGTCCGGGCTCCATAGGGCAGGGTGCCAGGTAACGCCTGGGGGGCGCAAGCCCACGACCAGTGCAACAGAGAGCAAACCGCCGATGGCCCACTTGTGGGATCAGGTAAGGGTGAAAGGGTGCGGTAAGAGCGCACCGCGCGGCTGGCAACAGTTCGCGGCACGGTAAACTCCACCCGGAGCAAGGCCAAATAGGGGTTCACAAGGTACGGCCCGTACTGAACCCGGGTAGGCTGCTTGAGCCAGTGAGCGATTGCTGGCCTAGATGAATGACTGTCCACGACAGAACCCGGCTTACCGGTCAGCTTCAACATTTTCAGTAGAAAACCCGCTTCGGCGGGTTTTTTGCTTTCTGGCGCAGGGGAAAGATGACTGTCCACGACGCTTTTCACAAAAAGAAAGCGGCTTACCGGTCAGCTTCAACATTTTCAGTAGAAAACCCGCTTCGGCAGGTTTTTGCTTTCTGGCGCAGGGGGAAGATGACTGTCCACGACGCTTTTCACAAAAAGAAAGCGGCTTACCGGTCAGCTTCAACATTTTCAGTAGAAAACCCGCTTCGGCGGGTTTTTTGCTTTCTGGCGCAGAGGAAAGATGACTGTCCACGACGCTTTTCACAAAAAGAAAGCGGCTTACCGGTCAGCTTCAACATTTTCAGTAGAAAACCCGCTTCGGCGGGTTTTTTGCTTTCTGGCGCAGAGGAAAGATGACTGTCCACGACGCTCTTCACAAAAAGAAAGCGGCTTACCGGTCAGCTTCAACATTTTCAGTAGAAAACCCGCTTCGGCGGGTTTTTTGCTTTCTGGCGCAGGGGAAAGATGACTGTCCACGACGCTCTTCACAAAAAGAAAGCGGCTTACCGGTCAGCTTCAACATTTTCAGTAGACAACCCGCTTCGGCGGGTTTTTTGCTTTCTGGCACAGGGGAAAGACTTTATTGAGCATAGCCTAAGCTGACAGGCAACTTTGTGCCAAAAACGGAGGTTGCTGAGTGGCATTTCAGACACGTCAATTAGCATAATTCAAAGCAATTCAATTGAAGCTACGGATCGCGAAAAAACAAACAGGGCCCGGTTATCGGGCCCTGTTGTCAAAGGAATTCTGTTAAATTTCTTGTAGTTCACGCACAAGATGGCCTTTTAACTTCTTACGCAATAAGGTAGCAGAAGAATGTCTTTTACTAATCGTCAGGCTGGTTTTAAGGTCGCACAAATGCGCCTCAGCATTCATAGAGCGAGTTTTCAACTCAGCAGAAACTAACGCCTTAAATACTTTTTTCTCGCCGTTTATAGGGGCGAGAAACGCTGAATGTTTTTGCTTATTGTAAGACGACATAGCAGGCTCTCCCCTCTGTAACTGTCTTATACGAATGCAATTCTTCCGGTATCAACGATCGCGGAGCTTTCTTTGGCAATCCTGTTCGCTCATTATAGCGCGGTTCACTTTTTAACCCAAGCATGTAGTCATATGTCTCTTCCAGAGTAGTACGGCGACCGACATCAACAATTCCACCGGATGCAGCCTGGAAAACAAAACCACCTATATTGAATTTTTCAAAGTGAGCGATTAATGCTAATGAGACCCTTTGCAAAACGACGGCGGCCCCCAATCCTTCAAAATTTACGTGACGAAAATCGGCCAAATTTTCCATTCCGTCGAATACGTCAAAATAGACTTCAGCCATTCCGTTTCCAGGAAAGGGAACGTCAGCCGGCATTTGATATCCAATGCGATTAAAGGTTAGCTCGTCAGACAGGCTGCCGACAATCACCGTATATAATTGATTTCCTGCAACAAAGACGTAGCTATGATGAACACGACGATCATAGATGAACTTCTTTCTTCTTAAAGCATAATCATCAAGAAATAATTCTTCTTCGATAAGCACTTATCACTCCTTTGAAAAGCGTTTAGATCGTGGGGTTTATACTTCTGCACTTCACAGATTTCGTCAAATTTCCTTTGAAACGTCGTTTATTTCTACAGAACCTTTATGCAGCATGCCGAATTTCCGCTTTTTGCTCAAAGCCAACCATCAGAACTGGTTTTGCTTTGTCCGCGAAAACTGTCAGTTCAGGCCTGGACTTATCCAAATTTATTCCTCTTTGATGTTCCAGTTACGCTTGATTGTTAGCAGGCTCAAGCCCAATTCAGGCGCCGCTTCGGACTGGCTCAGTCTCCTTGCTTTGGCTTCTACCGGTCAGCCTCAACATTTACAGTAAAAAACCCGCTTCGGCGGGTTTTTTGCTTTCTGGCGCAGGGGGAAGATGCTTGTTCACCGTCAGCGGATTTACTGGCACCGGGCCACCATCGCGGAAACGGCTGTGCGAACATCGGCCTCTCTGGCCTGATAAACGTTAACGTGAGACTGCTTATGGGGCGCAGATGAAATCTCAACCCACGCCACATCCTCATTATCGGTATCTTTTAACTTATACCTGCGCGTACCGCCGGGCAGCGGATCGTCCCGCTCCAGGAAAAGATGCTGATGCGAAGCGGCCGAATAAAGACAACCGGCAACTTCATGCGGGCTGCCGTCCAGGTAAAAAGATTTCAGCTCAGGATGCATACCCACTCGTCCCATATCAACACACCCACACAGCAAAAGAAGGGAAAACGCGACAGACAGCTTTTTCATTGATGAAACTCCTTATATACCTGCGACCACGCTACGCCCATCACCGTCAATCCAGGGTTAACGAGCGTCCATATGTTTCCTGCTATAAGAAAAATGTAGCGTCAGACTGCGCTAAGGAAAAATCTTTGCTTAACTGTAAGGCGTAAACAACAGGAGATAGCCGATGAAAAGATCGATACTGGCCGCCAGGTTAGGCCTGACCGAAGAAGAGCTGGATGAAATGGATCTGGATGCGGAAGATTTGGATGAAGGGAAAGTCGACGAAGAAAAGACGACCTTTTACTTCAACGTGCCTGATAACACGCCGCAGCATATTCTGGGTAAAAAAGGCTGGTCGATCGGCGACAGAGTAGAAGTGCCGATCGATCTTTTTAACCTGAACGGAGAATAAGGCGAGCAGTCAGGTCCGTTATGCAGAGGCCAGGCAGCCTACTCTGATAAATCAATTACCAGCACGCGAGCAGGCGTCAAAGCTTTAACCGTGACGTTGCTTTCCTCCTGGATAAACGCGCCGTCACCGCAGGCAAGTGCCTGTTCTTCGTGCGAGGGCGCCGTCACCTGCAAACTACCGTGAATTGATTGAAGGTAGGCTCGCGAGCCGTGTAGCGGTAGCGTGTGCGCTTCGCCCGGCTGGAGCTGCAAATGGTAAACCCACGCCTGCTGACGCAGCTGCAGGCTTTGTTGCGCACCGTCTGGCGAAGCCAGCAGCGTGCAGCGAGCATTTTGAGGAATGGACAGGCGTTGTATCGCCGCATTTTCTCGCTGCGGGCAGGCGTCCAGCCACAGCTGCATACGCGTCAGCGACTGCTCTTTGCTGATATTGTGTTCGCTATAGCTGTTGCCCGGCTGCGTAGCCAGCAGCAAAGCTTCACCTGCCTGCGCCACCACGTCGTTACCGTCGCTATCGCGGTACTCCGCCTCGCCCTGCAAAATCAGGTTAAGAACGTCAACCTTAGGATAGGTTCTGGGTTGAAAGGAAGCCCCTGGTGTCAGCACTTCCTGGTTGAGCACGCGTAAAGAAGCGTAGCCCAGTAATTTTGGATCAAAATAGTGGCCGAAGGAGAAGGTATAACGCGCTTGCAGCCAGCCGTAATCAGCTTTACCACACTGCTGCACGCTACGACTAATAATCATACCTTTCCCCCTTATCGATCGGCATACCGCACCGACCGTTTCTTATGTCGCTATAATAAGGCGCTGGACGGCAGATTGTTAGCCAGTTAATCTGCTTACCATATTCAAAATTCCTGACAGAGACCCGCTATGGCTAAAGATCGCGCTCTTACGCTGGAAGCGCTACGAGTGATGGACGCTATCGATAGACGCGGCAGTTTTGCTGCGGCGGCAGACGAGCTGGGTCGCGTGCCTTCTGCGCTCAGCTATACGATGCAGAAACTGGAAGAAGAGCTGGACGTCGTCCTGTTTGACCGCTCCGGACACCGCACAAAATTTACCAACGTAGGGCGCATGTTGCTGGAGCGAGGCCGCGTTCTGCTGGAGGCGGCCGACAAACTGACCACGGATGCAGAAGCGCTGGCGCGAGGTTGGGAAACGCATTTGACCATCGTTACCGAAGCGCTGGTGCCCTGCGAATATCTTTTTCCATTAATCGATAAGCTTGCTGAAAAAGCCAATACGCAAATCGCGCTGATAACCGAAGTTCTGGCAGGGGCATGGGAGCGGCTTGAGCAGGGAAGAGCCGATATTGTTATTGCGCCGGATATGCATTTTCGGGCATCTTCGGAAATCAATACCCGCAAGCTTTACAGCATCAGAAGCGTTATCGTCGCCAGTCCCGATCATCCTATCCATCAGGAACCGGAACCGCTTTCCGAAGTATCCCGCGTTAAATACCGTGGTATAGCTGTTGCCGATACGGCCCGCGAGCGGCCAGTGCTGACCGTACAGTTACTGGACAAGCAGCAGCGGCTGACCGTCAGTTCTATAGAAGACAAGCACCGTGCCCTGTTGGCCGGCCTTGGCGTGGCGTCCATGCCTTATCCTTTGGTGGAAAAGGATATAGCCGAGGGGCGACTGCGCGTGGTCAGCCCCGAATACAGCAAAGAAGTGGATATTATCATGGCCTGGCGTCGCGACAGTATGGGCGAGGCCAAAGCCTGGTGTTTAAGAGAAGTTCCTAAGCTGCTGGCAAAGCGTCACGCGGTAATGAAATAGCGAGACGCCCGCTTCCCCGCTAGCGAAATCGCTCGTCGCGCCCGTGCGGCTCGTTCCAGTCAAAAGCCGGACCGGTAGAAATAATGCCGTAAGGGTTAATGGTTTTATGACTGCAATAGTAGTGATGGCGGATGTGGGCCAAATCGACCGTTTCTGCGATGCCGGGCAGCTGGTAAATTTCCCGCAAAAAGCCGCTCAGGTTCAGATAATCACTAATGCGGTGCCTGTCGCATTTAAAATGCGTGACGTAAACCGGATCGAAGCGCACCAGCGTCGTCCACAGGCGTAAATCTGCTTCGGTCAGGCGGTCACCAGTAAGATAGCGATGCTGTCCCAGCATCTGTTCCAGCCTTGCCAGTGAATGAAACAGCGCGTTGACCGCTTCATCATAGGCCGCCTGCGTCGTGGCGAAACCTGCCTTATAGACGCCATTGTTTACCGTATCGTAAACCCAGCCGTTCACTTCATCGATTTTGCTGCGCAGATCTGCCGGATAGTAGTCGCCCGCGCGCGCGCCAACCGCGTCAAATGCGCTGTTGAACATTCGTAAAATATCGGCCGATTCATTGCTGACAATAGTCTGCTGCTGCTTATCCCATAAAACCGGTACGGTAACGCGCCCCGTATAGTCCTTATCGGCATGGAGATAAAGCTGGTACAGATACTCATTTTGATAAAGGCTGTCGCCCGTCGCGGCTTCAAAATCCTCATCAAACGTCCAGCCGTTCTCCAGCATCAGCGGATGAACAACGGAAACGGAGATCAGCTTTTCCAGCCCTTTTAGCTGGCGCATCAGCAGCGTTCGGTGCGCCCAGGGGCAGGCGAGGGAAACGTAAAGATGATAGCGATCTGCTTCGGCACAAAAGCCCGCGTCTCCCGTTGGGCCAGCCTGGCCATCAACGGTAACCCAGTTACGCCATGCGGATTCAGAACGCTTGAAACGTCCGCCGGTTGACTTAGTGTCATACCAGTTATCGTGCCATACGCCATCAATTAGCTGTCCCATATTCACTCCATAATCTTAGAAAACAGTTTAAAATATAACTTGTTGTCAGGAAAAAGCTCGTTAATTTGCAGGTATTTTTCTTGCCTTAATTTGTGTAAACCAACCGTTCGGTAAATATTTTATATTTTCCAGTGCAGGCCAATAAAACTGTTATTAATATCTAAAACAGGTTTGTAATTGTTATTAAAATTCTCTTCCGCCTGACCTGGTAAATTTTCTTATTGTCTTTTATCGTGGCATGTTATTTAAGATTTGACTTTATTTGCCTTGTGTTATTAGAATCGCTTTGCGTTTTTATCAACGCGGCCTCTTTTTTAACAAGGAGTAAGTTATGCGTGAATTAAATATTCAGGAAGTGGAAGCGGTTTCAGGTGCAGGTTTTTTTGCCGACCTGGGAAAAAGTATCGGCACGGCCATCGGTAATATTGTTGATGCCGGTACCGCTGCTGGTGGCCTGACTACCGATGCCGCCACGCCGGCAGGAAAGCTTGGGTCAGGTATTGGCAGCATCCTTGAACTGGATGTGGTGAATGCTATTTCCAATATCGGTACCGGTATTGTAGGTATTGTTAATTTTGGCATTAGCGCTGTTTCGCAGATTTTTAATAAAACGCCCGCGTCTTCCTGATTGAGCGGATGCAGGGCATTGTTAATAAAGCGGCTATGCAATTACCTTTTCTAAAATGCGTAATTAATATAGCCGCTGTTATTGATTTTTATGGAAACAGATAATAAAAGCAGGGTTGAAATCCCTGCTTTTTAGATTGCGTTACCAGCTTTTCTTCAGTACGCGGTCGATGCTGTATTTTCCCGGGCCGGTAATAAACAGCAGCAGATAACCACCCGTGATAGTCAGGTTCTTCATAAAGTTAATGGAGTTACCGTCGACGCTAAAGTTGCTGTGAAACACAAACGCGGTGATCAGCGTAAAAATTGCGGTCGAAATAGCCGTAAAGCGCGTCAGAAGGCCAAACAGAATGGCTAAGCCGCCGCCAAACTCCAGTAAAATCGTCAGCGGCAGCAGAAAGCCCGGTACGCCCATCGCTTCCATGTACTGTTGCGTACCCGCATAGCCAGTAATTTTTCCCCAGCCTGCCACAATAAACAGGATCGGCATTAAAATACGCGCGGCCAGAAAGCCAATATCTTCTAATTTTTTCATGTTATTCCCCAGTGAATTTGATGCGAGCAGGAAAGGCCCTGGCCGTATTAAACCCGGTTGTAGCAGGCGATTAGCGCTAACTCCCGGTTGTTGAGGAAGATAATATTCGCGGAGGGGAAAGATTGTAAGCGAGATAAACTGTTAAAGTCTTTCAGAAAAATTGATTATTCAGGTTCGACATAGCCGAACCTGAAAAGAGAGGCTTAGCGGCCGGGCATAAAATTGCGCACCATACGCACGGTGCTCCAGAGGCCAAGGCCTCGTTTAGCCCAGCGCGAAATGCGGCGTGGATGGCGTACGGACCAGATAGCGGCCAGGCCGCTGCCAACCGCAATATAGCGCTTGAGGTTAAGCAGCGTTAACCAGCCGCGATCGTAACGGGCAGTACTCTCCAGCCAGAATTTCTTTTCAAGGCTAAGATCCAGCCGCTGCTGCTGAATCTGACGCAGGAGTTCGGCTTTTCGCTCGTCACGCTCGCGACTCATTAATCATTCTCCAGAAGTTTACGGTCGGATTTCAGTTCTTTACGGGTAACGCCCAGAAGCGTAGAACGGCGCGATTTCGCCAGCGTCCACAATCCAAAGATAATGGCCAGCGCAAACAGCACCGCTGTGGTAATGCCTATCGCCATTAAACGATATTGCGCATCCACAGCCCATACAATGAGCACCATCAGGCTCATCAGGCCAAAAGCGGTAAAGAGCATGGTCAGGCCAACCATAATCAACAGCTGAATCAGGTTCGCCTTCTCTTCTTCCAGCTCTACCACCGCCAGCCTGACGCGGGTTTCGACAATCCCGACCAGAGTGGTGACAATGCGCTGCCCGATGTTGATGACCCCTTTGCCTGGGCCCTGGCTTTGCCGGGAATCTGCCATCGTTATCGACGCGTCAGCAGGACGCCCAGTACCACGCCGATGGCGGCACCGATGCCCACGCTGGTCCACGGATTTTCACGTACGTAAACGTCCGCATTGTCGGCCACTTCGCGTGACGTTTTGGCAATACGTTCGCCGGAATCGCCCAGGCGCGCACGCGTGTCTTTCAGCGCGCTCTGCGCTTTGCTGCGCAGCTTATCCAGTTCGTTTTTGGATTTGTCGGTAGTGCTGCTCAGCACTTCTTCCAGCGTATCGGCCAGGGTCCGTAAATCCGCACGTAAATTATCGGAAGTGATATCTTTTGACATAATAAACTCCTTTCTTAGTCAGTAATGAGAATCCGGCCCGGCCTTAATAGGGCGCCGCCTGGACTTCCTTCAGTTCACGTTGTGCTTCTGCCAGTTTTCGCTCGCGCTTAGCAATTTTCTCTTTATCATTGCCGTCCGCCTTTTCCTGACTTAGCTCCTTTTGCCGCTCTTCCACCTTCTGCTGTTGCTCTTTAATCTTTTCCTGATGGCGAGTCTTCAGCTTGTCGTCCGTGCAGCCGGCGCGAGCTTCCGTCAATGCTCGCTCCAGGCCCGTCACGCGGCGTTGATTGTCGTGCTGGCGAGCCAGCTCAATCTCATGCTGAATATCCTGCTCTTTTTGCAGACACAGCGACTCGGCCGCCTGGGCGAAAGTGGTCAGGGATAAAAGACTAATGCCAAGAATGGTGCGGTATCTCATAAAGTGACCTTCCGTTGTTTGGGTCAGGTACAACCCCGTTAATCCTGTAAAGCTTGCTGGTTACCTCTGGCCAGTTAAGCATAGTCAGAAAATACGGAAAGCTCAAAAAGAGAGAAGATTCTTAGGGATAGGCGACCCGAAAAGGGCTTTCGGGCGCGATATTTAGCCGATATTTTGCTTATGCGCGTGAAGGTGGCTTAACCATGCCGAAGAGTCTGTCCGCTCCGGTTGGGCGATAGAGAAGCCTTCCGGCAGCAGACGGCGCAACATCTTCTCTGCGGCAATACTCTGCTCCTGAGAATCGAATTTGATCACCAGCGTGTCGCGATCGGGCGTGATGCTTTTGATATGAATGCCTTCAGCATTCAGACGTTGGTAAACGTAGAAGCCGTCTGGCAGCGTGCTGCCCTGTTGAAAAGCCCGTATCTGTATGGCCGTTTCGCTGCGAAACAGGGCTGGCAGAAAGCTGGCTACGGTCAGCGTAAGACAAATCAGCGCCAGCAAGCCGAAAAGACGCCGACGCGTATAAACTTTTTTTATCATGAGTTTCCTTTCCCATTCATCGTGCGTTTCTTTTTCCATAAAACATAGAGTGAGCCAAACAGGCCGATAACCAGTAGCACCAGCGGTAGCAGCGTCAGGCAGAGCATCAGCTGATCTTCATATTTATGGAAGACCGGCGTTTTACCCAGCGCGAAGCCAAGCACGGTAAGGATCAGCACCCACAGCAGGCCGCTTAACCAGTTAAACAGTTGAAAGCGTGTATTGCTCAGCCCGGAAATACCGGCAATGGTCGGCAGCAGCGTTCTGACAAAGGCAATAAAACGGCCAATTAAAAGGGCTGAAAGGCCGTGCCGGTGAAAAAGGGCATGAGCGCGCTGATGATACTGAGCCGGCAAGTGGGCCAGCCATCGCTGGACGGTAGGCGTATTGCCCAGCCAGCGTCCCTGAATATAGCCCAGCCAGCAGCCCAGGCTGGCGGCGGTAGTGAGAATAAGCAGCGTCAGCGGAAAACTCATCGTGCCTTTGGCAATCAGCACGCCAACCAGAATCAGCAGGCTGTCGCCAGGCAGGAAAGCGGCGGGCAGCAGGCCGTTTTCCAGAAACAGGATCATAAACAGCACCAGATAGATTGCCCAGACCAGAGAAGGGTCGGCCAGCATTGCATAGTCCTGCTGCCAGAGAGCATGGACCAGCGCTTTTAAGATATCCATAACGTGTCCCTGAATCGTATTTTTAGCCCGGCCCCGGCCACACTGCCAGTAAGTATGCGTGCTGAACGGTTTATTAACACGAGCAATTTAAGGCGTTAAGAAAGAATCGCCCCCGGCCTTAAAGCTGAAAATGGATAAACGACCTGTTTAACCTGAAAAAAGTCTAAAGCCAGCGTTAGCGATGTTGTACAGGCGCAGCAGACCGCTGCAAAGAAGTTTTACACAGGCTGACACAATTGCAATTTATTTCACTATAAAGGGCAGTTTCCATGATAAAGAAACGAGTTTATTGCCGTCTGGCATGGGTTTTAATGTCTGGAGGGTATTTTGACAGGAAAGTGACTGACGCCGCGCAAAATAGCGCGGTAAAAAACAGAGGTTAAGTAAAAAAATCGTTTTGAAAAAGTTCTGTAAAAGCGAGCCGCCGCACATAAGCGCGGCGGCCCAACCCGTTAAGCCTGTTGCTCTATACGACGTTCTTCGGCCATACAGGCTGCGGCGGTAAACAGAATATCCGCAGACGAGTTCAGCGCCGTTTCCGCAGAATCCTGCAGTACGCCAATAATAAAGCCAACGGCTACAACCTGCATTGCCACATCGTTAGGAATGCCAAACATGTTACAGGCCACCGGGATCAACAGCAGCGAGCCGCCCGCCACGCCGGAAGCACCACAGGCGCAAACAGAGGCGACCAGGCTCAGCAGAATAGCCGTACCGGTATCAACATGAATGCCCAGGGTGTTAACCGCCGCCAGCGTCAATACGGTAATAGTGATAGAGGCACCGGCCATACTGATATTGGCACCAATGGGAATCGAGACGGAGTAGGTGTCTTCATCCAGATTCAGTTTTTTCGCCAGCGCCATATTCACCGGAATATTCGCCGCCGAACTGCGGGTAAAGAAGGCGGTTACGCCGCTCTCACGCAGGCAGGTAAAGACCAGGGGATAAGGATTGCGACGGATTTTCCAGTAAACCAGAATCGGGTTAACCACCAGCGCCATCAGCAGCATGCAGCCCAGCAGCAGCCCCAGAAGATGCGCATACTGCCACAGCGCAGAAAAGCCCGTTGAGGCCAGAATCGAGGCCACCAGACCAAAAATCCCCACTGGCGCGAAACGAATCACAATGCGTACCAGATACGTGACCGCGTCGGAAGCATCGTTCAGGAAAGCGCGCGTGGTGTCGCTGCTGTGACGGAAGGCAAAACCCAGCCCGATAGCCCATACCAGAATACCGATATAGTTGGCGTGGATCAGCGCATCGATGGGATTGGAAACCATGCTCATCAGCAGACCGTTTAATACGGCCAGAATACCGGAAGGCGGGATGATCTCATTGTTGGCTGCGGTCAGGGTCAGCGTCTGCGGCAGCAGATGACTGAAAACCACGGCAACCACGGCGGCAAAAAAGGTGCTCAGCAAATAAAGAATAACGATAGGACGGATATTGGTTTTCTGGCCTTGCTTGTGGTTAGCGATAGAGGAGATCACCAGCACCATAACCAGCAGCGGCGCGACAGCCTTCAGCGCGCTAACAAACAGTGAGCCGAGCAGGCTAACGGACAGGGCGCTCTCTTTCGAAAACCAGGCCAGCGCAACGCCAGCCACCAGACCAATCATAATCTGGGTGACCAAACCTGCCTGCATCAAACGTTGCCACAGGCCGGGACGATTCTTTTGAATACTCATATAAAAACCAGCTGTTAAAGTGATGGAATGCGCGTCAGCGTCGTATGCGCTGAATAAGGCGGCATCTTTGTGTTTGCGCAGGCAGTATAAGGAAATGTGCTGACAGGGGAAATGAAAAATGGCCTGGCGGCAGAGCATCGCCGCCAGGCCTGCAGGTAACTGCGTTATTTTCGCAGCATCTTACGATCGTTACGGCGATTGACCCAGACGTTCACCAACAGCGTGACGGCCAGGATCCCACCAACCGTGCCGAGCGAAACGGCAACCGGAATATGGTAAAAATCGACAATCAGCATTTTGACGCCGATAAAGATCAGTACGATAGCCAGGCCATATTTCAGCATCGAGAAACGTTCCGCCACGTTGGCCAGCAGGAAATACATGGCCCGCAGGCCAAGAATGGCGAACAGGTTAGAGGTCAGCACGATAAAAGGATCGGTGGTGACGGCAAAAATCGCGGGAATACTGTCGACGGCAAAAATAACGTCGCTCAGCTCGACCATAATCAGCACCAGCAGCAGCGGCGTGGCGTAAAGCAGACCGCTACGGCGGACAAAAAACTTTTCGCCTTGCAGATCGTCGGTCATGCGCAGATGGCCGCGCAGCCAGCGAACGATTGGTTTATCGCCGACCGCGCCCTCATCGTCTTTGCCCGCCATCGCCATTTTGACGCCGGTGAACAGCAAAAAGGCACCAAACAGATACAGGATCCAGCTGAATTCAGTAACCAGCCAGCTTCCCGCGAAAATCATCAGGGTGCGCAGTACGATCGCGCCAAGCACGCCGTAAATAAGCACGCGCCGCTGCAACGCGGCTGGCACAGAGAAGTAGCTGAACAGCATCAGCCAGACGAAAACGTTATCTACCGCCAGCGCTTTCTCCAGCACGTAGCCGGTAAGGAAGGCGAGCGTCTGGCTATGGGCGATTTGCGGGCCGACAGCGCCTTTTAAGTACCACCACAGCCCGGCCGCAAACAGCAGCGAAAGAGATATCCACACCAGCGACCAGATGGCGGCCTGCTTAAGCGACATGGTTTGTGCGCCGCGTCGTCCCTGCAACAACAGGTCGACTGCCAGCATAATCAGCACTATGACAGCAAAGCTGCCCCAGAGTAACGGCGTGCCTACAGTATTCATCACGTTGTCCTGTACAAAATAAAATGGCTGACGTCAGAAGACGCCAGCCACACTATTTTGATCGTGTGCAAACCTCGCCTTCCGGCAAGGTCTCACTTACAGTCAGAACGCTGACTGCCCGGTAACCGGATGCTTGCGCATCGTAATGACGATTATCCGACGAAGAAGTTACTCCCCTTTGCTGTACTGAAGATAGAGAGTAGTACGACAGCGGTCAATTCTTTTCAGACATATTTAGAAATATTTACACGGCGTCTGCCTGCCTGTTTGATTTTTAACGTATCCTCTTTCACGATAAACATAAAGAAGCGTAAAAAGGCAAAACAACACTATGTCCTCAGGCAGTAAACACGCACTTAACTGGACCAGCCTGCTGGTCGCCATTCCTGTCGGGCTGGTGGCTTCGCTGGTGACGCTGGCTTTCCGATTGCTGATTGAACATCTTAATTTACTGTTTTTTGGCAGCCGCCAGGATGTCACGCAGGCTATTCACGCCTGGCCGTGGTACAGCTGGCCCCTGATCGTCGGCGCTGGCGGCCTGCTGGCCGGTTTTTTCCTGCGTTACGCCACCGCAATTGAACAGAAAGAGACGGTGCGCACCGACTATCTGGAAGTGATCAACGCCCGGCTGGATGCGGTACCTACCAAAACTTCGCTGTTTCGCGCGCTCTCTTCCATCGCCAGCATCAGCAGCGGGGCCTCTATTGGTAAAGAGGGACCGATGGTGCAGCTTTCCGCGCTGGTCGGCAGCCTGATGGGACGCTTCTGGTTTAAAAAGCTACCGCTGAAAAATACCGACGTGGTCGCGATGGCCGCCGCCGCCGGGCTTTCTTCGGTTTACCATGCGCCGCTCGCCTCCGCGATTTTTGTCGCCGAAATCGCTTTTGGCATCTCTGCCTTACAGCGACTGATCCCGCTGATTATCGCCGCAGGCATGGCCGTGTTAACCATGTCGACGCTGGGCTACCGTTCCGCTATCTATCCTTTTTCCCATGCGCAGTTTGCGCTGACGCCGCAGAATATGCTGCTGGCGGTGGTCATCGGTTTACTGGCTGGTCTGGCCGGCTGGGCCTTAATCTGGCTGATAGCCCAAAGCCGCAGGCGGTTTAGCCGCATAAAAAGTTTACCGTTGCGGCTGGGCACCGGCGGCCTGCTGGTTGGTATTCTGGCTATCGGCAGTACTAACGTGCTGGGCAACGGTTATGAAGTGATTGTGGAAATCATGGCCGGCCGCTTTTTGCTGGCGGGGCTGGTTATTCTGCTGGTGCTAAAAATGTTGGCGACCGCTGTTTCCGTCGGGTCGAATGCGGTCGGCGGTCTGTTTACGCCTTCCCTGCTGATTGGCGCGGTACTGGGCGTGATAGTCGCCAGCCTGGCCGCGCTGGCCGGATTTCCGGTCGATAACGCGATAATCTTTGCTGCCGTCGGCATGGGCGCGGTACTGGCTTCGGTCAGCCAGGCGCCGTTAATGGCCATGCTGATGGTGCTGGAAATGACGCTGAACAGCAGCCTGCTTTTTCCGACAATGATCGCCTGCGCGCTGGCGTTTATGGTAGTTTATCAGCTGCAATCTAACAGCACTTACCCGGTTATTAAAAACCACTTCAGCCGTTCAGATGCCAAATTCGAGTTTGATAACGGCATTATTTCGCAGTTTATCGTTTCCGGCGCGGCGCTCCAGCCGGATGATTCGGTGGGAAAAGCGCTGGCGGTTAGTTCATTAAAGCGCGAACGCTTTGTCTATGTGATTAACGAAACCGGGCAGTTTTTGGGCGCGGTCTCCATCCACGACATCTCACGTAAAGTGCTGGATAAAGAGATCACGCTGAACTCGCCGGTAAGCTGCGTCACCGACGCTTCTTTTCCTTATGTTTTTGAAAATCAGACCATTACTGAAGGCTGGGAAGCGTTCGCCAGAATTACGCTGGAGCGCTTGCCGGTGCTGAACAATCCTGTTGAACGCCGGTTTCTCGGCGCATTGACGAAAACCAGCCTGATTCAGAAAGCGAAGGATTTTCTCTGACGGCTTACTGCTGGCGCTGGTCTCGCCAGTTCAGCCAGACGCGCATATCAAACTCCAGCTGGTGATAGTCCGGCTCCATATGGCAGCACAGCTGGTAGAACGCTTTGTTATGATCTTTCTCTTTCAGATGGGCCAACTCGTGAACCACGATCATCCGCAGGAAATCTTCCGGCCCGTCGCGAAACAGCGTGGCAATGCGGATTTCGTTGTTGGCCTTCAGCTTGCCACCCTGCACGCGTGAAGTAAACGTATTGGTGCCGAGCGTGCCTTTAATCGGGTTCTGTTTATTATCGAACTGCACCTTTGACAGGGCGGGCGCATTCTTCAGATAGCGCTGCTTCAGCTCGCCCACAAACTGGTACAGCGACTTATCGCTTTGAATCGCATGGCCATCCGGGTATTTCTTTTCCAGCCACAGGCCAAGCTTGCCTTGTTTAAACAGCGTTTCTACCTGGGTGATAATCGTGGCGGGATAGCCATCAAGATAACGTAATTGCGTCATAAAATCGGGAAACTCGTAAATAAGTGCCATGATACCATTTTCGCCACCGGCAATTGCCAGTATCGACGGCTTTTCGCATACTGTCATTTCTGGAAATTATGGGGAAGTTATCATGATTGATTACCGAGAGCTATTTAGCGCGGGTGCGGGTTTCGAGGCGTTTGCCAGAACCGGGCTGGCGGGCGAAGTGGCTGCTGTCAAAGCCGCGCGGGCAAAGCTGGCGGCTGAGGTTACGGATGAGCTGAAAGAGCGAGTGAAGCAGATACAGGGTGAATATTACCTGCTGACGGCTGCCGAACTGTGGTGTCCCGACTGCCAGCGCAACGTGACCGCCATGCAGTTTATCAGCGAGCTGCAGCCGACGGTTTCGCAGGCAATCATCAGTAAAAGCCGTGCTGAACGCAGCCTGCTGCCGGCGCTGGCGCTGGATAAAGTACGGATTCCCTTTACCGTCGTGCTTAACGGCAGATTCGAGCAGATCGGCACCTTTGTAGAAAGACCGCAAAAAGTCGTTAACGGCGGCGAGGCGGAACTGCAGGCGTATCGCGAAGGTGAGCTGCTGCACGAAACCGTGGAAGATATTCTGGCAATTATTGAGAAAAACCGCGCTGAATCACAGGGATGACGACAGCCGGTTTACCCGGGAAAAGCGCGAGCTGATTCCGGAGTTGGCGATGGCGGGTTGCGTCAGACATGCGGGGTATTTTGCCGGGACGTTGTTGGTTTATCGCTACTACGGCAGATAACGCTATATGCAAGCCGGGAGCTGCCTGCCCAGGCTAATCGCCCGGCCAGCAGGCAGCTCCTTGTCCCAGCGATAAGCGCCAGAAGCTTCTCGTGCCCTAATCTCTGCGTACCAGTAGTCACCGCGCCAGATTATCTTGCAGAGCGCTCGGCGATTTTCAGCGGCGGATGCGGCGAATCGTGGGTAAACCTCACCGGCACGCCCTCGCGCGCGGAGCGATAAATCGCCTCCATCAGAATATGATCCTGTAGCCCTTCTTCGCCAGGCGAATACGGCGTGGCGTCATGCAGCACGCAATGCGCGAAATGGTCAATCTCCAGCGTAAACTGATTCTTTGGCGACAGCCGCAGCTCGTTCACCTGTTCAGACTGCTCATGGCGCTGCGCAACCTGCAAACGCTGGCCCTCATAGGCAAAAGCGTTATCCAGTGCGATCCAGCCTTTCTCCAGCCGAATACGCATATCTTTCGCCTCGTGCGTACCGTAGCTGCTGAAACAGTTGGCGATAGCGCCCGATGGAAAACGCAGCGTAAAGGCTATCGTTTCTTCCACTTCGCTAAAGCGGTCGTCGTCGGTAGGATTAATAATCTGCGCGTAAACCTCGATCGGATCTTCCGCCAGCATAGTGCGCACGCCGTTCAGGCAGTAGAGGCCGATATCGGGCAATACGCCGCCGCCGGAAAGCGCCGCGCGCATCCGCCACTGATCGCCCGGCCCCTGAACCTGGCTGGTGATGGCTTCTATTACGCGCGGCTGGCCCAGCTCGCCGCTTTGCGTCAGGCGCGCCGCCTCAACGTTAAACAGCTCGTGCTGGCAGCGATAGGCAATCATCAGCTTCACTTTCGCCTGCTGGCAGGCGGCAATCATTTCGCGCGCCTCGTCCGGCGTGTTGGCCATCGGCTTTTCGCAAAGAACGTGCTTGCCCGCTTTAGCCGCCGCGACAACGTGATCGCGGTGCAGCCCGTTTGGCGTCACGACATAAACCGCCTGAATCTTCGGATTATCGGCCATCTTGTGCATTTCGTCATAACGGTAGATAGCATTGGGATCGATACCGTATTGCCGGGCGACCGCCTGCGCTTTTTCAGGCCGATCGGAAACCAGCGCCACGGGACGGGCAAACTGGCTCTCGTTCAGCGCGGGCAGGATCTGGTTTAAAGAGAGACGTCCGAGACCAACGATGGCAATCCCTAAACGCTCATCCGGCGGCAGCGGCGTGGCGGGCTGCGGCTCGGGCCTGTCGGCTGCGCCTTTCCAGTTCTCAAAGGTGACGGCATGGTCGGCGACCTGGCCGACATCAATCGCGTTGGGTGAAAGCGCTTTGCCAGCGGCCGGTAGCGCTGGCCCGGTTTTCGTTCCCGGCCCGGAAGGGGCGTAATGACGCTGAGTTTTAGACATGCGGATCTCCGTTGAAATTAAGATGAATGCTGCTGCGCGGCACGCTGTTTCAGCTTATGCGTCAACACAAAATGGTTAGCGGTAACGACAGCCGCCAGCGCAAGGCACCAGAGCGGCACGGCAAGCAGGGCAGATGCGGCGAAGTGACTATCAAGCAGCGCACCGAAAAAAGCGGCGATAACCCAAATCAGCCAGCGTAACGCGTAGTTTCCGGCGCTGCGAAATTGTCCGGCGGCCAGCGCCCGACCCAGCCTGACCAGCGTGCCGGTCATAAAGGTGACGCCCGCTTCGCTACGGCGAACCTGATTCAGCGTGCCCATCGCCGCACTGATTAACAGCACAGGGCCTAAAGAAAACTTCTCGCTGGTAAAAGGGCAGGCCAGCGCCAGCAGTACGGCGACCAGCAACAGCAACAGCGGCGCGCGCCACGAGGCCGCTTTGTTGCCCAGCCAGGCCGCCAGCGTGGTTCCGGCGATAAAAGTCAGCACGATGGTTAACAGCGGCAGCGCTTTCGCCAGATCGCCCTGTTGAAAAAAACGCGCCATTTTGGAGCTATTGCCGGTCATATAGACCGCCAGCATCTCTTTGCTGTGCAGGTAGAGCAGCGCATCGGTGACGCCTGCGGCGGCAACCAGGAGCCAGACGAACAGCGTGGTGGATTCAAAACGATACGGCTTAATCACTACAGTTAACACAGCCGTGCTGCGCTCCAGGCTATTTACGTATAATCAAATATATAGGTAACAATCAGGCCTGGCGCGAGCGAAGCGGCGCGATGGATTACAGGCGCTATTGGAAAAAAGCAGAAATTTCAGTCGATAAGGATATGAAAAAAAGAGTCGATTACGGCTGGCGGTACCTGGCGAAAAAAGCGTGATAAGGCTCCCAAAGCGCTACTGATTAAGAAAAAAGTTTACTGTCGGCCCGTT
This sequence comes from Erwinia sp. BNK-24-b, assembly GCF_047456155.1. Classification (NCBI taxonomy): domain Bacteria; kingdom Pseudomonadati; phylum Pseudomonadota; class Gammaproteobacteria; order Enterobacterales; family Erwiniaceae; genus Erwinia; species Erwinia sp. BNK-24-b. Next base: position 4,065,515 of record NZ_CP179901.1, on the reverse strand, counting down.
TTAGGGGATAACTCGCGGGAATTTTTATCCTGCCGGAGATCCCATGAGCCAACTCGAACTGAGCCACCGCACGCTGACGCTGCATCGTTTCCCCCAGATGCGCGACGAAAGCCCGCTGCAGGCGTGGGACGCCGCCGATGAATATCTGCTGAAGCAGGTAAGCGAAACGCCCGCTAACGGCGCGACGTTAATCTTCAACGACACCTTTGGCGCGCTGGCCTGTGCGCTGGTGGGCGAAGAGCTTTTCAGTATTAGCGACTCGTGGATTAGCCAGCAGGCGACGCGGCAAAACCTGATGGAAAACGGCATGGATGAAGCCGACGTGCATTTTCTGGACAGTCTGGCAAAGCTGCCCGAAAATCCGGCTCGCGTGCTGATTAAAATCCCTAAGACTATGGCTTTGCTGGAGCAGCAGCTGCGCGCGCTGCGGCTGGTCGTGACGCCGGAAACGCAGGTTATCGCTGCGGGCAAGGCAAAGGATATTCATACCTCAACGCTTCAGCTGTTTGAACGCGTGCTGGGCAAAACCACCACTTCGCTGGCGGTAAAAAAAGCGCGCCTGATCTACTGCACGCCAGATCTGCCTGCGCTGGCCGACGGGGCTGAAACCTACGCCTGGCCGCTGGACGGCACCGATTATCATATTCATAACCATGCCAACGTCTTTGCCCGCAGCGGGCTGGACGTCGGTGCGCGCTTCTTTATGGCGCATCTGCCGGACAACATCGATGGCGAAATTGTCGATCTGGGCTGCGGTAACGGCGTGATTGGTCTGATTGCGCTGGAACAGAATCCGCAGGCCGAGGTGCATTTTGTTGATGAATCCTGGATGGCGGTAGCCAGCAGCCGCATGAACGTGGAAGTTAACCGGCCAGAGGATTTAGCCCGCAGCCACTTTGCGGTGAACAACGCGCTAGCCGGTTTTCCTTCCGATCGCCTGCATGCGGTGCTGTGCAATCCACCGTTCCATCAGCAAAACACGCTGACCGATCATATCGCCTGGCAGATGTTCCGCGACGCGCGTCGCTGTCTGCAATATGGTGGCGAGCTGCGCATCGTGGGTAATCGTCATCTTGATTACTATCGCAAAATGAAAAAGCTGTTCGGCAACTGCACCACCGTCGCTTCCAACCAGAAGTTTGTGATCCTGCGTTCGGTCAAGCTGCGCTAGTTGCTTAGCCGTTTAATCCAGGAATATCGCTGCTGATAGCCATGCTGAAAATGGCCGTTGCGGCGATAGCTGGCCTGCTCTTCCGCCATACAGTAGGTGCAGATTTGGCTTAGCTCAATCTGCGCTTCCGGCACGCCTTCCCGCATTGCCATCCGTTTAGCCAGCTGCGGTAAATCGAACCAGATGCCCTGCGTCGTGGCAACGGCCTGCGCCCTTACCGCGTGCGGGTTCAGGTATTGTCTGGTGGAAAAGGCCAGCAGCGGTCGCAGGTTATTGGGATTTTCCTGTCCGATCGCCGTCAGACGATCCTCGCCCAGCTCATAGCAGCAAGGCCCAATCGCTGGCCCGATAGCAATATATAAGCTTTCTGGCGTGGCGCCGCGTTCGCAAAGCAGACGAAGCGCATTAATCAGTACGCCTTTCAGCGCGCCGTTAAGGCCTGCATGCACGGCGGCGACCTGCCGTTGCCTGCTGTCGGCAATCAGCACCGGCAGGCAGTCAGCGGTATAAACGGCGACGGGACGCGATCCTGTGCCGATCAGGCCGTCCGCCTCATGGCTTTTTACCGGCAGAGCTTCGCTGTCCAGCAGCACGGTTGCGCTGTGGCGCTGCTGGTTCAGAACGCTCTCCGGCGGCGACGGTTCACCGGCAGGCTGAAAGGCGTGATCCAGCCAGTCGAAGGAAGAGAGCAGGGCGGAGCGGTAAGCGTGCGGCATCGGGCATCCTTTTCAACATTGAGCAGAAACGATGCCAGCTTAGCCTGGCGGCGGCCTGAAGGGATAGTCTTGTCAGAGACAAAGAGCCAGCCGCGTGCCCTGTTCGATAGCGCGACGCGCGTCCAGCTCCAGCGCTTTATCCGCGCCGCCAATAAGATGCACCGCTATACCGCTGGCCTGAAGCGCTTCTGCCAGCTCGCGGTTTGGCTGCTGGCCCGCACAGATAACCACGTTATCTACCGCCAGCAGCACAGGTTTGCCCTGATGCAGAATATGCAGGCCCTCATCGTCAATTTTCAGATACTGCACCTCGCCCCACATAGCGACGCCACGCATCTGCAGGCTGGCGCGGTGGATCCAGCCGGTGGTTTTCCCCAGACCTGCGCCGGGCTTGCCGGGTTTACGCTGCAGCAGCCAGATTTCCCGCGCGGAGTCTGGCGGTTGCGGCGCGACCAGGCCACCGGGCTGTTGCAGCGTCTGGTCGATGCCCCATTCACGGCAAAAAGCCGCAATGTTCAGGCTGGTGGCTTCGCCATGCTGGCTCAGAAATTCAGCCGTATCGAAACCAATCCCGCCTGCGCCAATAATCGCCACGCGCCGGCCCACGGCTTTTTTATCGCGTAGCACATCCAGATAGCTCAGCACGCAGGGATGATCGATGCCCGCAATTTCCGGGATACGCGGCGAAACCCCGGTTGCCAGAATAACCTGATCGAACGTCAGCAGATCGCTGGCTTCGACAGTATGATCAAGCTTCAGGGTCACGCCGTTCAGCGTCAGCTGGCGGTTAAAATAACGCAGCGTTTCGCTGAACTCCTCTTTGCCGGGGATCTGTCGGGCAATGTTAAACTGGCCGCCAATAGTGGGCGACCGATCAAACAAGGTGACGCGATGGCCGCGCTCGGCGGCATTGACGGCAAAGGCCAGTCCGGCAGGCCCGGCCCCGACGACGGCCAGGTTTTGCGGCTGCTGCGCCGCTATTTTTACCATCTCGGTTTCGTGACAGGCGCGAGGGTTAACCAGGCAGGAAGTCACTTTTCCGGCAAAAATCTGATCGAGGCAGGCCTGGTTACAGCCAATGCAGGTATTAATTTCATCGCTTTTCCCCTGCTGCGCTTTGCTGACGAACGCCGCATCGGCCAGAAAAGGGCGTGCCATCGACACCATATCGGCGCAGCCTTCATCCAGCAGCGCCTGTGCCACCGCAGGATGGTTGATGCGGTTAGTGGTAATCACCGGCAGGGTAAGATGCTGCTTCAGCTGTCTGGTTACCCAGCCAAAAGCGCCGCGCGGCACGGACGTCGCGATAGTGGGAACGCGTGCTTCATGCCAGCCGATGCCGGTATTGATAAGCGTCGCGCCAGCCTGCTCAATGGCCTTCGCCAGCCGCAGCGTCTGGGGTAGCGTGCTGCCTTGCTCCACCAGATCAAGCATCGACAGGCGATAGATAATAATAAAGTTTTCACCGACCGCCTGGCGCACCGCACGAACAATTTCCAGCGCAAAACGGCTGCGCCTTTGCTCATCGCCGCCCCATTCATCGTCGCGCTGGTTGGTTCTGGTCACCAGAAACTGATTAATCAGATACCCTTCCGACCCCATGATTTCCACGCCGTCGTAGCCCGCCTCCTGCGCAAGGCGTGCGCAGCGGGCAAAATCGTCAATAAGCGTCAGGATGGCATGGTGCGTCAGCATTGTCGGCATAAAAGGGTTGATGGGAGCCTGAAGGGCAGAAGGCGCAACCAGCGCGGGCTGATAGCTGTAGCGACCAGCGTGCAAAATTTGCAGCGCTATTTTTCCGCCAGCCTGATGCACGGCATCGGTGACGATACGGTGATGCGCCAGCTGCCGGGGATGATTGAGTACGGAAGCGCCGGCCATCACCACGCCCTCCGGCGAAGGTGAAATGCCGCCGGTGACGATCAGCGCCACGCCTGCGGCGGCACGCTCTGCATAAAATGCGGCGAGACGGCGTGGCCCGTCAGGATGCTCTTCCAACCCGGTATGCATCGAGCCCATCAGCACGCGGTTTTTCAACTGCGTGAAACCCAGATCTAAAGGAGAAAAAAGAGAATGACTCATAGGCGGGGGCCGCTAAAGTGGTCGGATGAGTTCACTGTAGCGGCGGCGCAAAAATTCCGAAAGCGTCACGAACAGAAATGTGACGCGCGTCCGGCTAATCGGTTCGAATACGATCCAGCGCCTGCTGCCAGCGGAAAGGCGTTAACTGCTGGTAGCGCACGCCTTTTCTGGCCAGCGCGTCAACCAAACCTTGCTGGGTGCAGGCAATCCCTTCGCTCATTGCCGGAGATACATTGACGTCTTTCAGCGTCTGCACCACTTCCCGCATCTCTTCCGCGCGGCGCTGTCCATGCTCGGCAACGCGACTGACCAGATAATCCGGCAGCGCGTCGTTCCAGCCCAGCGAAGGAAAGCTGGCGTGCAGTGAATCCAGGACCGCCTGCTCCACGCCGTACTGCCGGGCGGCGCTCAGGCATTCGGTAGTCAGCGCCTCCAGTCCCTTAATCATGATGCTACGACACATTTTGATAGCCGATGCCTCGCCCACTTCGCGGCTACGGTAGCGGCCGTTAAGCCCCAGCGCAGTTAATTCGGCACTGGCTGTTTCTGCCGTTGGGCCGCCGATCAGCAAGGGTGTCTGCATACCCTTTGGCGGCACGGGTGCCATTACCGCGATGTCGATATAGGCAGCGCCAGCCGCTTCGACAACGCTTGCGGCAGCCTTTTTAGTGGCCGGCGCGACAGAGTTAAGATCGAAAAAAGTTTGGCCGCTTCGCAGATCCGCCGCCGCTTCCTGCGCCACGTTTAGCGCTTCGGCAGCGGTGACGGCAGAAAAGATCAGCCGGGCATCACGTAGCGCATCGCTTAACGAACTGGCGACGCGTACGTTGCAGGCGGCAGCTTTGCTCTCCATTTCCCGACGGGTTTCGGGCTGCGTTAGTTTGCGATCCCAGATGGTGACAGCCGCTTTTTTTGCCAGCCCGGCGGCAAAAATAGCCCCCGCTTCGCCAAAGCCAATAATCGTAATCTTGTTCATCACGCTTCTCCATACTGCTCGGGCCAGATGTAACCTGGGATCTGCACATCGCCAGAAAAAATTAGCCTTGCCGTACGCAGCAGGCCCGCACCGGTAAGCTGATGTTGCGAGTCACGCTGAAGCAAAACGCTAAACTCTCCGCCCGGATGCTCCACGCTAAGCCGCTGATCGCGTTCATTACTGATTCTTGCCAGGCCATCCGCCACGCTACCCGGCAGCAGGCAGGCGCTGGCCACGCTGACCGCGCCCAGCACCCCGATTGAAGCGTGGCAGCGGTGCGGAATAAAAGTGCGGCTGCTGATTGTGCCGCCCGCACGCGGTTCAGCCAGCAATGTCATTTTCGGCACGGTGCGCTGGCTAACGTCGCCCAGATTCATGCGCGGGCCTGCCTGCAGGCGAATAGCTTCAAGGCGTGCTTTTAGCTGCTCATCGTTATCCAGCTGCTCGCGAGTTTCGTAGCCGCTGCGCCCAAGATCCGCCGCGCGAAGCAGCACGACCGGCATACCGTTGTCGATACAGGTGACCTGTACACCGTCAAAAAGGTCGCGGACATTGCCGGTCGGCAGCAGCGAGCCGCAGCTCGATCCGGCGATATCGCTAAAATTCAGCAACACTTCCGCTGCCGTGCCCGGCACGCCGTCAATTTGCAAATCGCCGTCGTAGTCGATTTCGCCGTGCGGCGTGGCCAGTTGCGCCGTAGCCAACTGCCCGGTATTTTCCATAAAGATGCGCACTTCGGTAACGGGCCTGCTGGCGGCCACCAGCCCACGCTCCACGGCAAACGGGCCAACCGCAGCCAGGATATTGCCGCAGTTTTGTCCGTAGTCCACGCTGGCCCGATCGACGTTAACCTGAGCGAAAAGATAATCTACATCGGCATCAGGGCGCGTTGACCGACGGATAATCGCCACCTTGCTGGTGAGCGGATCGGCGCCGCCCAGGCCATCGATCTGGCGACGGTCTGGCGATCCCATCACCGCCAGCAGTACGCGATCGCGAAGATCTTTATCCTGCGGGAGATCTTCGGCCAGAAAGCAGGCGGCTTTTGACGTGCCGCCGCGCATCAGCAGACAGGGAATTCGGCGCTGGCGCATGATTACCCCTCCAGATCGTCGAGCGTTTCTACGTAGCGCAGCCCTTTTTCCGCCAGCCGCGCACGCATCTGATAAATATCCAGGCCCAGCTCGCCATTTGCCATCCGGGCACGTTTGCTCTCTTCCAGCTCTTCACGCTGACGCGCTTTATCGGCCACGTGCGCGGCATCGGCGCGTGCGACCACCACTACGCCATCGTCGTCGGCCACAATGACATCGCCTGGCATAATCAGCTGTCCGGCACAGACCACCGGTACGTTAACCGATCCCAGCGTCTCTTTTACCGTGCCCTGAGCGTAAACGGCCCGTGACCAGACGCCAAAATCCATCTCGCGTAGCGTTCGCGTATCGCGTACGCCGTGGTCGGCGATTAGACCCACCACGCCGCGCGCCTGTAGCGAGGTCGCCAGCAGGTCACCAAAAAAGCCATCCAGACAAGGTGAACCAGGCACCGCCACCACGACATCGCCGGGCTGACACTGTTCAACCGCAACGTGAAACATCCAGTTATCGCCCGGTGCCAGCAGTACCGTTATCGCGCTACCGGCCAGGCTTTTGTTCTGCTGAATGGGCCGAATAGCGGGATCGAGCAGCCCTTTGCGGCCCTGGGCTTCATGTACCGTCGCCACGCCCGAAACCGCCAGCGCGGCGATATCCGCCGCATCCGCCCGCTGGATATTACGTACCACTACGCCTTTCTGCGTAAGACCTTTCATGACAGATCCTCCGTTACGCGTGGGAAGATGCTTTGGTAGCCTTCGCCGTAAATGATATCGCGTGCCGCCGTGATACCAACGTTACGTTTAGCCTGTACGCCTCGCTGCTGCGCCACGCGGGTATAGTATTCCCACAAATGTTCCTGACCGGCCATGCACTGGATAGCAGCATACTTTTTATCCCAGACGCTAGTGATATCCAGCAGAACGTCCGGCTTCCAGTGGCACTGTTCCGGCTGATGCGGTTCAAAGCAGTAAACGGGCGGCGCCGCGATAATTTTTTCGCCGGGGCGATAGCCTTCCGCCTGGGCAATGATACGGGCTTCCTGCGCCAGGTTTGTCGCCATAGGGTGATCGTAGTTATAAGGATCGTGCAGAGAATGGGTCAGCACGAAATGCGGCTGGATGCGACGATAGACGTCGGCCAGGCGAAACAGTGCCTCTTTGTCGGCGCGTAACGGATAGTCGCCCATATCAAAAAATTCGATGCTGGCACCAAGAATATCAGCGGCAGCCTGGGCTTCTGAGCGTCGCGCCTGCTTCACTTTTTCTTCCGTCATCTCGCCTTTGCGCCAGAGTTTTGCCGATTCGCCGCGCTCGCCAAAAGAGAGGCAGACAACGTGTACCTGATAACCCTGCTGCTGGTGCAGCGCAATGGCACCGCCAGCTCGCCAGACAAAATCAGCGGAATGGGCGCTGACCACCAGCGCGGTTTTTATCGAAGTTTCAGTCATGTCCAGGCTCCTTTGCGTTTTCTTTATGCTGGCACTTCGCTCCGGCTGACGATAATTCATTTGATTGCAGCAGGTATGCGTTTTATTTATATTGCCGATTGGGTCACGCAAAAGACGAGGCGAAAAATGGTGCAGCAAGTCGACCGGCAGGAACTGATAAACCTGATGCAGGTCAGAGCTTTTTGTCAGGTAGTGACGCACGGCAGCGTATCGAAGGCGGCAAATGAATTATTTCGTACCCAGTCGGCTATTACGCGGGCCATTCACGATCTGGAAGAGACGTTGTCCACGCCGCTGTTTGAACGTCATGCGGGCGGAATGCGGCTGACCGATGCCGGGAAATGTATTTTGCCGCGAGCGGAGAGGGCGCTGGCGGAGCTGCACCTGATCCCGCAACTGCTGGCCCGGCTTTCCGGAAAAAACTGGCGAGGCGAATCTGAACCGCTGTGGCTGTTTAACGTCCGCCGCCTGCAAATTTTCGTTACCCTTTGCCAGACGCGACACATGCAGACGGTGGCAATGAAGCTGGGGCTGAGCCAGCCTGCCGTTAGCGCCGCGCTGAAAGTATTGGAAAACGGCGCGCAAACGGCACTGCTGGAACGTTCACCGCGCGGCATGGCCCCTTCGCTGGCCGGACAGGAAATTGAACCTTCCATCCGTCGTGCGCTAAACGAGCTACGCCATATCCCTGCCGATCTTGCTGCAAGAAAAGGAATTTTGCAGGGAACGGTCAGGATTGGGGCGCTACCGCTGGGCAGAACGCGACTGCTGCCGCAGGCCATCGTAAAGCTGACCAGCCGCTATCCCGGTGTCAGAGTGGTAACCAGCGAAAGCGCGTGGGAAATGCTGAGCGCGGAGATGCGCTCTGGCGATATCGATTTTATTTTTGGCGCGTTGCGAGACAGCAACACCCTTAAGGACATCAGCAGCGAAACGCTTTTTTCGGAAGAAATGGTGCTGGTGGCCCGACGCGACCATCCTTTAACCCGGCAGCCGCTTGACCTTCAGATGCTGCGCGAAGCGCGTTGGGTGCTGCCGCGTTCCGCCACGCCCGCCCGCCACCTGCTCGACAGCTGTTTTAATGCGATGGGCATGCCCGCGCCCGATCCGGTGGTGGAAAGCGGCGATCTGGCGCTGGTGCGCGGCCTGCTGCGCGATTCCGATATGCTGACCGCCGTTTCGGCGCATCAGCTGGAAGTGGAGCTGGCATCGGGAGAACTGGTAGCGCTGCCGACAGCCCTGCCGGATACCCGGCGGGCCATCGGCCTGAGCTATCGTGCAGGCTGCCTGCATTCACCTGCGGCACAAGCGCTGATTGGTTTTCTGCGCGAGGTTTGCCAGCCTGGGTAAAAGATACGTCGCGAACGCGCATCGGATGATCGCCTCGGCAGGCAAATCTGTCAGGCTGGTTTTCCTGCTGCGGAACAAAGCGCTTATATCAGGCTGGTTTTCCTGCTGCTGGGCAATGCATCTATATCAGGCCGGTTTTCCTGCTACGGAATAAAGCACCTACATCAGGTCAGTTTACCTGCTGCAGAATAAAGCACCTACATCAGGCCGGTTTTTCTGCTACGGAACAAAGCATCTAAATCAGACCGGTTTTCCTGCTGCTGAGCAAAGCGCCTACATCAGGCCGGTTTGCCTGCTACGGAATAAAGCACCTGCTGATTGCGCGTTTTCTGGAATTCTTCCAGCGACTGGCCGCGCATCGCCGAGTAGATATGCAGATTGGAAACGCCAACCACCGCGCCCAGCTTTTCCAGCAGGAAAAAGCTGACGCCATAATGGATCATGCCGCGCCAGTCGAGCTTGTTCAGCAGCTGCTGTTCTTCCTTAGTCAGCCCCGCTTCGTCATACAGCGCCTGTGGCGTAGCTTTAAAACGCTCGCGCCAGGCTGGCTGGATCATTTTGTGCAGGAAGCGGTTAATACGTAATGCCTTCAGGCTGCGCGCTTGTGTAAAAGGCCAGGTTCCCGGCAGTTTCTCAACGCCGCTAAGCTGTAGGTTAATTTTATCGCGCTGGCGCTGATGGATTTCCGCCGGCGCTTCTCTGGACTGGTTTTCCAGAATCAGCGTGGCGATGCCGGTCATCGAAGGCAGATAGTAAGCCTGATGCAGCTTCTCAACCTGGGCCGACAGCGCGCCGCGCATAATCAACCACATAATGACTTCAGCGCCTTCCAGCCCGCCAAGCGTGGCGTATTCCGCCAGGGTGATTTCGGTCAGGCGCTGCGGGTCGTTAACCAGCATATCGACAAACTGCGCGTCCCAGTCCGGATTATTAAAACCGCAGCGTTCGCCGTGCACCTGATGTGAAACGCCGCCCGTCGCGACAATCGCAACCTTAAGATCTTCGGGATAGCTTTCGATAGCGCGACGTAGCGCCTGGCCCAGCTTGTAGCAGCGCGCCGCGCTTGGAATAGGGAACTGCAATACGCCAACCTGTAATGGGACAATCTGCATCGGCCAGCCGTTTTCGTGAGGTAACAGCGCCGAAAGCGGCGAAAACAGCCCGTGGTCCAGCGGCTTGTCCTGAAAGAATGACATATCAAATTCATCCGCCATCAGGCTGGAACCGATATGCTGAGACAGCTCCGCATGGCCCTGCACGGGAGGCAGATCGCGTGGACCACCGCCTTCGTCCGCCACCGCATAGCTACTGTCGATGCCGAGCGTAAAAGCGGAATAGTGATCGAAGAAAAAAGAGGTAACATGATCGTTAAAGACATAGACCAACACATCCGGCTTTTTTTCTTCCAGCCAGCGCTGCATAGGTGCGAAGCCATCAAAAATAGGTGACCAGGCCGCTTCCTTCTGCTTATGGTGATCAACGGCAAAGCCAATAGTAGGCGTATGTGAAACCGCCAGTCCGCCAATAATTTTCGCCATTTTAAGCCTCTTCACTTATCGGTTATTGAAGGTGCGCGACAGGGCTGGCAGATCGTTCAGCCCGGCGCCTTTTATCTGCCGGGAAATCCGGACGTTTTTGTGTTGAATAATGGACAGCGCCGCTAACAGAGCCGGCAGCGCTAAAATGATAAAAATCGTCGACTGGCCTGGAAAGATTCCCAGCAGCACGCCGCCCAGCGAGGAACTAAGTATTGCCCCGCTGCGACCAACACCGTGCATCCAGCATACGCCAGTGGCGCGCATTTCCGTGGGGTAGAAGACAGGAGAAAAAGCCTGTAGGCCATTTTGCGCGCCGTTAATACAGATGCCGCTGATAAACACCAGCACTGCCAGCGCGGCGGGACCAAAACCCCAGATACCTTGCGCCAGCAGACAGATACAGCCCGCCAGATAAAACAGGCCAATAACATATTTGGCTTTCAAGCGATCCATCAATGCGCCGACCAGCAGGCCTCCGAGCGCGCCACCCAGCTGAAAAAGCCCGGAGACAATGGCAGCGCGTTCAAGCGATACGCCGCCGGAACGCAGAATGGTAGGCAGCCAGCCGTTCAGCAGATAGATCACAAACAGGCCCATAAAATAGGTCAGCCAGAGGATCAGCGTACCGCGTGCGTAGCCGCCGGAAAAAAGCTGTAAAACGCGTGCTTTTTTCGGCATCACCGGCGCATGCAGCACAAAAGCGGTAGCAGCGGTAAAATGCCCGCCGATCTTATTGAGCGTGGCGGCTATTTTTTCGCGGCTAACCTTATTCACCACCATATACATGGCGGATTCCGGCAGCATAAAAAGGAGCACGGGCAGCATTAACAGCGGTACCACGCCGCCAAAAATCAGTACCGATTGCCAGCCAAAATGGGGCAGCAGCGCGGCGGCAATAAAGCCGCTCATGCCGGAGCCAATATTAAATCCGCCATACATGATGGCAATCGCCAGGCTGCGACGGCGTTCCGGCATATATTCCGCCAGTAGCGTGACGCAGTTCGGCATAACGGCCCCCAGCCCTAGCCCGGTCAAAAAACGCAGCAAAGCCATTTCGAAGGGCGAACGGGCAAAAGCGCTGGCCAGGCTAAAGCAGGCAAAACCGCTAATGGCGAGCAGCAGGATCTTTTTACGTCCATAGCGATCCGACCAGGGCCCGGCAATCAGCGCGCCAAGCGCTACACCAAACATCGCCGCGCCCAGAATTGGCCCCATTTCGCTACGGGATATATTCCAGCTCTCAATCAGGGCCGGAGCGATAAATCCCATCACGGCGGCATCATAGCCGTCAAAAAAGATGATAGTGAAACACAGGGCTAAAATCAGCCACTGTTTTGCGGAGATGGGGCGGGAATCAATCCACGCTTTCACATCAACAATGTTGTTATCGCTCATAGGCACGCTCTCTGTTTTTTTTATCAATGCCGGGTCTGAGTAAAAAAAATGCTCTGGTCCCAGGACTGACAGCAGGCTTTAAAAAAACTGTTTGAGGTAAGGGTTTTTGTATTTTTTTATATAAAACAAATAATTAAATTTAATGCATTGCGAGCTGGCCATACCAAATTAGGCGGCAGGCTGGCCTTTGTCTGCCATAAAATGGTTATAGAGATATGAGTTTTGTTTATTGTGTGAGGCGCATCGCTTTCTGTGGTGTCGTTAATCGAGCCGGACGGGACCATTTCTGAGAATGGTGTATTGACAGCTAAAGATGGGTAGATGATTTGGTCGTTACGCAATTGGCAAAAGTGAGTTGTAAAGAGGTAAAGGCGCTATTTTTGCACGAGTTTGCATTTAGTGATTAAACCTGGAGACGCTATTGCACGGTTTATCGAGTGCTCACGCAACTCTGACTTTTGTCGCTGGGATAAAAGAAGAAGGGGAGTAAACTGCGCGGCGGGTGCTCTGGATCTTTCGGTCCTGAGCATACGTAAGGGACAGAAAGAGAAAGACCCCACCTGATAAAATCAAAGTGAGGTCAACCCTTATGCGTAGCAACATAAAGGTAGCCTTTTACCTGCTGAAAAGCAACGGAGGAGGAAGCCAGTGAAGGCAGCAAAGTTACTCTTTTTGAGCCTGATCGTGTTCTGTGTAACGCTGTTGATATTTACATGGATAACGCGCGGCTCACTGTGTGAACTCAACATCAGACAGGGAGAAACGGAGGTTGTCGCCAGCCTGGCTTACGAAGCCGGAAGGTAAGGGCAACCCGGCGGCGGGATCCGTCCCGCCAGCCGGATGTTGCGGCATGATCCGCGAGCACCCTTTCTATTTTTCCGCTGCCAGGTTACTCAGGCATAAAATAATTATTCAGGTTTTGAATGACTTACGCCTTTATCGGTATTGGTATTGGTATTGGTATTGGTATTGGTATTGGTATTGGTATTGGTATTGGTATTGGTGTCGGTGTCGGTGTCGGTATTGGGATTGGTTCGGCCGTCAGGACAATCTTTTGAACGGGCCGACAATTTTTCATTAAACCCGAATACGTCGTTGCACGGTTTATCGAGTGCTCACGCAACTCTGACTTTTGTCGCTGGGATAAAAGAAGAAGGGGAGTAAACTGCGCGGCGGGTGCTCTGGATCTTTCGGTCCTGAGCATACGCAAGGGACAGAAAGACCCCACCTGATAAAATCAAAGTGAGGTCAACCCTTATGCTCCACAACATAAAGGTAGTCCTTTACCCGCTGAAAAGCAACGGAGGAGGAAGCCAGTGAAGGCAGCAAAGTTACTCTTTTTGAGCCTGATCGTGTTCTGTGTAACGCTGTTGATATTTACATGGATAACGCGCGGCTCACTGTGTGAACTCAACATCAGACAGGGAGAAACGGAGGTTGTCGCCAGCCTGGCTTACGAAGCCGGAAGGTAAGGGCAACCCGGCGGCGGGATCCGTCCCGCCAGCTGGATGTTGTAGCATGATCCGCGAGCACCCTTTCGATCTATTTTCCCCACGGTATTGCAAAAGCAGCGCAGCCTTCTATGCTGCGTTAGCAAATTGTTGTTCCAGGGAAAATAAAATGAGATTTAACGGCCTGACAAAGGGATTTTTTATCCTGATCCTGCTTATCGTAACCGTGGCTTTTTTCGAGGTACTACAACCCTATTATTCCGCCGTGCTGTGGGCGGCGATTCTGGCGGTGATCTTTCACCCGATGAAAAATAAACTGCGCCAGTGGATGGGCGAAAGGAACGGCGCGGCTTCCCTGCTGACCGTGGCGATTATCTGCCTGATCGTAATCACGCCGCTGGCGCTGATCCTGTCTTCACTGGCGGTTGAAGCTAACGTGGTTTACAGCAAAATTCAGGCTAACAGCACGCCGGTACCCACAATGGTAACGGATGCCATACACCATCTGCCGCAATGGGCACAAAACTATCTGGCCAATCATCAGCTGAATACGGCAAACAGCATCCAGCAAAAGCTTTCTCAGGTTGCGGTGCGCGGCAGCCAGTATCTGGCGGGAAGCGTTTTTCTGATTGGCAAAAGTAGCCTGAGCTTTGCGCTTGGGTTTGGCATCATGCTTTATCTGCTGTTTTTCCTGCTGAAAGATGGTGCCTGGCTGGTAAACGTTATCCTCAGGTCGCTGCCTCTGACGCGCTATGTAAAGCACCACCTGCTGGCAAAATTTGCGGCGGTAGCGCGTGCCACGGTTAAAGGGACGGTAGTGGTCGCCATAGTGCAGGGCGCGCTCGGTGGCCTGGCATTTTACTTTACCGGTATTGATGCCAGCCTGCTTTGGGGAGCGCTGATTGCTTTTCTGTCGCTGGTTCCGGCTATTGGTTCCGCTATTGTCTGGGTACCTGCCGCTATCTTCTTTTTCTCGACCGGTCTGATCTGGAAAGGCGTTTTCCTGGTCGTATTCTTTGTCGTGATTGTCGGTCTGGTAGACAATTTCCTGCGACCGCTGCTGGTTGGCAAGGACACCAAAATGCCGGATTACTTAATCCTGATTTCTACTCTGGGCGGGATGGAAATCTACGGCATTAACGGTTTTGTCATTGGTCCGCTGATTGCCGCAATGTTTATCGCCTGCTGGAACCTGCTTTCCGGACGCGACCACGAAGGCAACAGCGAAGAGCTGGATCAGGAATTTATTGAAGAAGGCAAAACGCCACCGGGCGTCTGATTAAGAGTAAACCTGCGGTCTTGTTTCAGACTGCTGGCAGACCTATGCTCTCTGAGCCTGAATATTATCAAAAACTTCAAACGGCCCCGCAGGGCCGTTTTTTTATAATCCTTTCGGGATCTCGCGATAAAATCCCATCCCAATCAGTCTGCCAAACAGGAAAGGAAGAAAAGACCGACGGCGCAGCCATAGCTCCATTTTTCCCGGTGGCTTGCTGCGCGGCTTTTGTCCCGCTTTGCTAATCATAATTTGCAGCGATTGCGTTGCCCAGGTGGCAAAAGCGCGCCGACGCTGTACTTTTTGCAATGTTTTCAGGCTTAGCGTGCCTTTTTTCAGTGGCGCTGACAGAATATTGGCTGCCGCCACTGCGTCCTGAATAGCCAGATTGACGCCGACGCCACCAATTGGCGACATAGCATGCGCTGCATCGCCAATGCAAAGCAGCCCCGGTTTTGCCCACTGTTGCAAACGGTCGATGCGAATCTTCAGCAGTTTTACCTGCTGCCAGTCGGTAATTTCCTGTTGTAGCCGAATGACAGAAAAGGGTGAAGCGGCGGCAACCTGCTGTAAAAAAGCGCTAAGTCCGGCGGTTTGCAGGGTTGCTAAACTTCCCTGAGGAATGGAGTAACCGCACTGCCAGTAATCTCCGCGGTCGATCATAATAAAATGCTTTTTAGGGCCGCGGTGGCCGGGCGTCCATTCGGGGTCTTCAGGTTGTTTAGCAACCTTCAGCCATAGCACATCGCGCGGTGAACCAAATCGCCGTAGAGGCAATCCGGCCAGTTCCCGTACTACAGAGTGACGACCATCGCAGGCGATCACCAGTTCGCTGCGGATTTCCTGTAGTTGTTCATCAATGATGGCTTTGACGCCTTTTATCTGTCCCTGCTCTTCAACCAGTTCCTGAACCCGCGCATTCTGGATTAGCCGAAAATTCGGTAGCTGAAGAGCTTTAGCACTGAGAAAGTTTAGAAAATCCCATTGCGGCATAAAGGCAATATACTTGCAGCGCGTAGGCAGGCGGCTGAAATCCGCCATTGTGGCGGTCTGACCGCCTATTTCGCCGTAAAGCTTTTCGGCTTTTTGATGCGGTAGCGCTAAAAATTCTTCCAGAAAACCCAGCCGCCAAATGATCTCCAGCGTGGAAGGATGGATGGTATCGCCGCGAAAATCCCGCAGGAAATCACCATGTTTTTCCAGCACGGTGACGGGAATACCGTTGCGCGCCAGCAGGTAACCAAGCATCAGCCCGGCCGGGCCAGCGCCGACGATGCAGCAGGAAGAAGGTGAGCGGTGGCGATCGGCGTTCATAAGGTCTTGTCCGGCTAAAAATATAACTGATAATAGTTATCATTTGTCGGCTGGGTGGTCAAATAGTGCGGTTGATAACGCGTAAATTTTTAGTCTGGCGACAGGAGCTGGACGTGTTAGGGACGGAAGAAATCAAATTATCTTATTTACGAGTTGAATTTCACTATTTTTTAATTTTAAAAAGTATCTGGAAATTACATTGAGAATTTATTTATATGAAATAGCGAGGGGTTTATTTTAATTTATCGTTATGATCTAAAGGCCGAGGGAGGATTTAACATCAAAAAGTATATATTGATGATTTCCTGCATGCTAAAAAGCAGTTGAGCTTGGCTCCAAAAATGAAAATAAAAAATGGAAAAAATATTGTCTACTGGTTATTATTTTATTGGCTTTTAACAGGCAAGGACAGAAAAGGAAAGGAGTTTCAAGAATGAGTAAAAGGAGCAACATTCTGGATGGTCGCCAAAGTCATCTGAAATATGGATTAATCTATACAGAAGTACTAGGATGGATTGATTTAGGCCATGCACAGGGTACGGATATAAAGGCTCTGTTGAGAAAATTTGATGATGGAGAATCATCCGGGCAAGAGCGTTATGATGTCAGCTATTCACAATCTATGGTGGATCCGTCTTACATCATTAAAACCGGCAAGTTTATCACCTGGCGCATCAGGAAAGGCCGTTCGTATTCAGAACGGCAAAGCATTGCGCTGGCAATGATGATGGTACTTGCGCGGAACTTTGAAGGGTTTCAAGCATCATTCCCTTTCAATATGGTCACTGACAGCGGATTTAGCGGTGAAGATCTGGTTTCCGATCTGCTGGGTTTCTATCGCGCAATATCCAGTAAAAACCTTTTTCCTGCATTGCGGCCTGTCAGTAAGGAAGAGGCGCTCAGGCGCTGGGATCGTTACGGTCCAATAGGTTCCTTCAAAAATGATTCCTTCTTACCTCTTCTTTTTCCAGACCCACAGAAATACCCTAACGCCAGACCGCGTAGAGGCGTTTTACCGGATTTTATGACAACGATCAGGCCGTGGGGTGACTTCCACTCTGGAAAGGTTGGCATTGCTACAGCTGATGGTTCGTACATCGATAGCGCGAAAAAAGGGACATTACCCTATGCGTAAATTACTAAAGGTACTCGTTATAATTGTTGTCGTGATTACTGCCGTACTCACGTATGCCTGGCCTTACATAGAAATGGAGTTTGCAGGAAGTGCGCACTACACCGAGCAGGATAAGCGGGAATATAATTTCTATACGCCTGATATTTTAAAAAAAATTCCTCGTATTTCCCCCCGTTATGACTTTGATTTTGCAAATATCACTGGGCCTGCAACACACGTATATGCGGTGAAATTTTATGATACTGAGGACATCCGCAGGATTAATACTTACCTGGCATCAACAGGGTACAAACGACAGGACGAATGCGATGCAGAGTCAGTATGCTGGCGCGGTACTGATCCTCAAGAAATCATATATGTCGGAATGTTGAGAGGTGAAAAAACCGTGATCGTCCAGGTTGTTTATGACTTCACGTAATGACAAAAATCTTCAACTGCAAATACGTTTGTGACATACCTTAGCTCCTTGCTATATCATTTACCCAATTTTTGAGCATGTTCGTAAATGGGGGCAAGAAAGAAGATGGAAAAAATGAAAAAAATACTCATTTATATCGCTACCGTAATCGTTTTCTTTGTGTTTATCCCGGAGTTTTTTCTCCGCATATTGACTTCAGAGCAGCTTGCCAGAGCCAGTGATTTTACGAGCTTAGGAGGTATACTAAATCCTTTCCTTTCATTACTGATTTTTCTGGGTCTTTTTTCCATTATTTTAGCTCTCATCACCGTTGCGGTTGTAGGAAAAATCTACCGCTTAAGGTCTCGACCTGAAAGCAGATAAAGCCGGGATAAAAGGCATGTTGGCCGCGTCAATGCCCCGGAGGCGTACACAATAGTTTGAAGGCGGTGAAGAGGCCGTGAAGTGCAACGGCTTCGCAAAGTGCGTTTGAGGCGTCAGGTGACATCTGGCATTGACTGAATTCGATGTGGTAAAGTTTTGAGCGATACGGTGAGCCATTTAAGGGAATGAGATGGATACAACTGAGCAGCTAAGCGGGACTTACTTCTATGGTGGTTTTACGAACCTTTCTGCCGGAAAGCTATTCTTCTGGATTATGGTCGACGTAACAGCTGAGCATTTCAGTGAGGCGAAAGATATCGTTGCAATAGCGGCTATTTACTCCGGGCAAAACGTTATTGATGTATCAGGTAAGCTAAACGGGGCATGGAAAGGCACCTCTTATGCTTCGGTTTATTCCTAAGCTGTTACGCGATTATCGTCTTCCGTTCAGGTTGCCCACGTGGATACAAAACCCGCAAAACCCTTTGCAAATAAAAAGAATAATGACCCATAAGCTGGGAACATTTGTTGGTCGTACAATTCCGGTTCTGGGCTGGGCAATTTTGGCTGCTGATGTAGCTGAGATTAGCTGGAAAGCTGTAGTGAAATATAATCGCATTGCCAATAAGGATGACAGAATATGGTGACAGAGGATATAGAAAAGGCCGTATTTGCACTGGTTGAAGATTATAATGGCAGAAGTCTGTTCACGTTCAGACGTTATAAGCTTGAGCTGGACACCGATCTGAACAACGACTTTCGCATGGATCCTATGGAGGCATATGAGTTGCTGGAACGCTATGCTGAAAAGTTTGGTATTGCCCCCGAAACTATTACATTTGCCGAATATTTCCCGGAAGATTTTACCAGGTCACATGATCCGCTGACTATTCGTCTGTTGGTTGAGTCTGCGCGGGCCGGTCACTGGCTGGGTAAATAATTAACGGAAAGCGTAATAACAAGGTGTGAAAAGCGCGCCGTTCTTTTTAGGCAACTCGCCAGCCAAAGCCAACGAAATGGGAATGGTTCGGTTCTTCTTCCCTTTGGTTTTTACAAAGGTAATGCGCTGTCCTGAAACTTGCGATCGCTTTAAACCTTCCGCTTCACTCCAGCGCGCACCCGTTGCCAGGCACACCTTAACTATCATCAGCAGATCCTTCGCTGAACTCGCTTTGCAGGCTTCTAATAAAAGCGTGATTTGTTCAGCGGTCAGGTAAGCCATTTCGCCTTCGTCAACGCGGAAGTGGCGAACGTTTTCGAGAGGATTGGGCAACGTCCATTCACCTAATCTTTTAAGCTCGTTAAAGACGGCAAGAAAGTAAGCCAGCTCCAGATTTAAAGTGCGGGGCGCTACCTTAATTATCCGCCTGGTTTGGGCAAAGTGGCCTTCAAGGCGTTTAGCACGGTAGGAAGTAAAGAGCTGGGCATTAAATTCTGCTGCAAGAGGGTAGCCCATGCATTCACATGCCCAGGTCATAGCGCTTCTGCGCTTATCCCCGTCTTTTAGCGTAATGCCGTGACGGCTGAACCAGAGTTCTATCAGGTCAGTCAGGCGGCGCGTTTCTTTCGCTTCGCCCAACCAGGGACCCGCTTCGATTTTCTCAAGCGTATAGTTTTCAAACGCTAAGGCTTCACCTTTGGCCGCAAACTTCTTGCGGACGCACTTACCTTCTTTTCCACTACTAGGGTCAACGGTATAAAAATCAGCGATCCATTGACCGTCGGGGAGTTTCCTGACTGGCATAATTAGCCGTTTAAAATCCTTTGTTTTTGTTGCTGGAACTCTTCATCGCTCAAAATACCTTTCTCTTTTAGCGCGGCAAGGCGTTCAAGCTGTGAGACAACATCAGCTGGGGAGCTGTTTTCTGCGGAGCGCGGCTTTTCATCAAGAGCATTGCGGGTAGCGTTGATAAGGTTAGTGAAGGGGACAACGGTGCCTTTTTGTACATTCTTAATAGTGTAATTTTGTCCGCTTGTGCTGATAGAAATTTCACCAAGCAATACGCCGGTTTTACCTCCGACACTGACGACGTTTTTAAGGTTCACATCAACCTGCTTAACGCCAAATATCATCCCTTTATCCAGGAAGATGATGCGGTGATTAGTTAAAGTAATTAGCCATGTATTTCCGTCCATCATGCCGCTGGCAATGGCTAAAGGCTGCTCCGATGCATTCAGGATTTTGGGCAAGTGAAAAAATTCTTTCTTTGTTCCGAAAGGAATATCGCCTACAACCTGTGCAAGCCTTTTAAATTCTTCTTTTAATTGTGCTTCAGTTGCTTTTGCGTAGTCTAACATAATCAATCCTTTAGCTAATTTATCGTCAAAGCAACGCGGCCGATTATATTGATTTCATCAAGTGAGCAGTCGAAAGATGCTCCTGCACCAACACCGGACACGCGTACTTTTTTAACAGGAATACGTGTAAGTACTCTCACGCTGGTTTTGTCTTCAATCTCAATCAACCAACTGTTATCGTAAATTTCGCCAAAATCTTTATCGATAATGTACTGCGTAGAACCCTCTACAACATAAACAGGCTCTTTGGGGAAAACTTTTCCAGACAGGAATGCGTTTTTATAAAGCATGAAGTTGCCATCATCAAACAGCTGCCCATCCACGATTTTGTGACGCAGTAAATTTAAAACATCCAGCTCGCCGTCACTGTGCTTAAGCCCCTGGCCAGTTAGACGCGATCGAATGATTGCGGCTTTGTCGCATGCGCAGGATTTACTCGAAAAGCAGCCGACGCTCGTTCAGCTCGACGTAAGGCGCTGCACCAGTGGGATACCGCTTTTGCACTACCTGCCATCTATTCCGACGCTTGTCCACCTCCCTCTGATTCTGAAGAGGGTTGCGTAACCCTGTTCCCGGACGGTGCCCGGTTTGAATATGAACCTAAAACCGGCTAATTAGCGATCTCTGGTATTAAAAGCATCCGCATTGATGCGGCGGACAGCATCGAGCTGAACACTGAAAAGCTGTCTATCAATGCCAGCCAGACGCATATCAGCAGCGAAATGGTAATTACCGGCAGTGTTAAACAGAGCGGCGGTGCGATGAGTTCAAATGGTGTTGTTGTGGATTCGCATAAACATGGCAGCGTAAAGGCTGGCTGTGACACTTCCGGGGGACCGCAATGACGATGTATACCGGAATGAACCAGCAGAGCGGGCTGGCTCTCACCGACATGGATCACATCCGCCAGTCAGTGTGGGACATTCTGCTGACGCCGCAGGGCAGCCGCATAGCTCGGCGGCAATATGGTTCGCTTCTGTTTGCCCTGACGGATCAGCCGCACAACGACGCGTTAAACCTGCAAATTATGGCGGCGGTTTATGGTGCATTAAGCCACTGGGAACCTCGTATCAGACTGGACACGATGAACATCACCCTACGGCTACCACTACGTTAGCTCCTGCAACTGTGTTGGATAAATGGAACGGTGAAGAGTGGGTCACAGATACGGACGCACTACAGGCGGCAACCATAAGAATTGCAGAAGCTGAAAAAACGGCCCATATTGTTGAGGCTAATAATGTGACTCAAATATGGCAAACCCAGCTATTGCTGGGCCTCATTACTGACGCAGACAAGGTATCGCTGACCGCATGGATGAAATACGTTCAGGCAGTATCAAGCCTTGATACTGCCACTGTGCAGGATATCATCTGGCCAGAAAAGCCAGGCGTTAACAGTCTTATACCTGTCGGGCAGGTTTATGTCCGGCTGGTCTGCATCACCTGCGCTACAGTAGTATTTTGGCTCATCTAATGCACTCCTTGCCACGGTAGTCCTACATCTCCCCTTATGTGTTTTTCAAGACCAGCGCCAAACTCTTCAGTTTTCTTTTGAATATAGTTCTGTATAATAATTCGCCATTAAAAAAGGATGATTACTAATGGCGCTATCACAATATTTAAAATTAAAGATCACAGCAGATAAGAAGATTGCCGATGCCTTCAGTAAAGGATTGCAGGGGGTAGGTAATGTAGCCAGAGAGAATTTAAGTGACATATATTCGGGTACAGAACGGCTTTCATGGCGCAGCTCGTGCTTCACAGATAAGTATAGTGATGTTTGCAGCGAGTTGAATATGGAAGATAAAAGGATGTTCCTCTCTATCTATGAAGCATATAAAAGGAAAGATGTTTTTTTGGATATGTTTCAACTTTACACCGCCTATCTGTTGCGCGATCAGGATGCAAGAAGACTTGAAAGCCCTGATTCACCAATACAGAAAAAAGTAATGGCTATTGCTGGATTTGCTGCGAACGGCAAAGCATCAAAAGTCACGAAAATGGCTATCTCGTATGCAATGGCTAAAGGGATGGCAGAAGCCGCGCCAATTTCTATGGCTATCAGAACGGCTATCAATGGTACCAGCTATATTGCTTTGTCCGGATTAGGTTTTTATGGAAAAGTACAAAAATCAGCTATGGCCGCTCGACGCCTGCGCTCAACTAACCCTTTATTTTATCAGGCTCTTTACAGAAATAATCTTGAAATGCTCTATATTTATATTGAAAAGGTTATCAACTCTTTCAACATGAAGTTAAGCGGAAGAACATCGCCAACTGAACAAGATATCATCAGACTACTGGACGGTATAAATTGAATTTTTTAACTAAATTTATATTAAACATTGCTATTGATTACGTGCCTGTATTGTTAGTAATAGTTGCCGGGGCGTTTTATGTAGTGTTTTTCCCGAATTACTGGGGAAGGTTGTTGCTAATTACCATTGTTGTAATATTCGTATTAAGCGTTAAGGTTTTCAATAAAATACAATTTAAATCTAAAAGAAAGTAATGTAGTTGAGCTTTGTGGTGGTCATTCTCGATGTATTAAAATGAACTTAATCAACCCCTATAAGGTGATTGCAGGTGAAAAAGGACAAGGGCAGTATGAGTACTGCTGAAAGGGTTCGTCGCCTGGTTACTAAGTATTTTTGGGAAATGCCAGATGACGCATCCCTAAGTACAGGTAAAAATAGTGTATTACCTGAAGAGGCACATGATTTTTTTGAAGAGTACGCTGAATCATTTCACGTCGATATGACTGGGTTTGAATTTCGCCGCTATTTCCCAGTCACAGGAATACCATTTCTACCAAATGCTGTTTTACCAAAATATCTGCGCACAGATCGCCATCAACCTGAAGCGTTGACTATCCAGATGTTGATTGATTCTGCTGAGGCGGGGCAGTGGTTATAGTCATGATATTAGCATTGGCAGTGCTCCCTCGTCAGGTATGGTCGTAATTTTTCAAGAAGTGGTAGCCTGTTTTGCAGGTTGACCACTTTGCTGCCAATGACCACCATAGAAACAAAAAAGCCACCCTTCAAAGGTGGCTTAATGTCCTGATTTAACAGGTAAAATCTGGTGGCCCCTGCTGGACTTGAACCAGCGACCAAGCGATTATGAGTAGATTCGGTAATCTCATAAAAACAATTACTTATC
Source organism: Erwinia sp. BNK-24-b (assembly GCF_047456155.1). Taxonomy (NCBI): domain Bacteria; kingdom Pseudomonadati; phylum Pseudomonadota; class Gammaproteobacteria; order Enterobacterales; family Erwiniaceae; genus Erwinia; species Erwinia sp. BNK-24-b. The sequence continues at coordinate 4,042,324 of NZ_CP179901.1, read as the reverse complement.
TTTATATTCAATAGCTTACGAGTGCCAATTGATGCCATTAAGTGCCTTGGTTACTCATTTGTATCGCCATTTCATCGCCACTTCCATCGAAAGGATTAAGGCGAAGCGTCTCTTCTAAATGATCCGGGGCAAAGTGCGCATATCGCATAGTCATTTTAATGTCTGTATGGCCTAAAACTCTTTGTAATACCAGTATGTTGCCACCACGCATCATAAAGTGCGATGCAAATGTGTGCCTTAAAACATGTGTCAACTGACCAGCAGGAAGCTCTATGCCTGTTCGCTCCAGAGCAGAACGAAAAGCGCCATAGCTTTCCTGAAACAGGCCACCTTTAGTTTTAGGCAGTGAATTATAGAGATTCTGGCTAATGGGCACCGTTCTGTTTTTTCGGCCTTTGGTTTTGGTAAAAGTGATCTTGTTCTTAGTTAGTTGGCTTAGCTTAAGGTCTTGCGCTTCAGACCAGCGAGCACCTGTAGCCAGGCAAATTTTGACAATGCACAACAGGCTTTCGTTATAGTGGCATTCTTTCAAAAGTAGGCCGATCTGGTCGCTGGTAAGATAAGCCATTTCCGCTTCTTCTGTACGAAAAGGGCGGATTAGCTTTAACGGATTCTCACTTTTCCATTCACCTAGGCGGGCCAGCTCGTTAAAAACGGCTCGAAAGTAGGCCAGTTCAAGATTTAGAGTGCGAGGTGAAACCTCTTTTACTCGGTTAGATCTTGCATAACCGCCTTTGAGGCGTTTCTCACGATAACGCGAAAACATTTGTGCATCAAAATCGCGCGCCAGCGGTTCGCCCATACATTCATAAGCATGGTGCATTGCACTTTGTCTTTTCAGTCCGTCTTTCAAAGTTATTCCGTGTGCGCTATACCATGCATCTACAATTTCTTTCAGGGTGCGGCGATCTTCTTTTTCTTCTGTCCAGGGAGTCTGATTTGTATATTGCTCAAAAGCTATTGCCTCGCCCTTGGTAGCAAACTTTTTACGGATGCGCTTTCCCTTCGCTCCATTCGGATAAAGTTCACAAATCCATCCACCGCCAGCATTCTTACGCACCGCCATCATTTAACCTCGCAATAAATCCCTATTACGCGACCTAATATTTGGACGTCACCAACTGAACATTCGAAAGGAACTTTGCCGCCTGTTACGTGAAGTTTCTTGCCTGGAAGCACGGCAATCTCACGAATGCTTACGGCCCCATCTATGTCAACAAGCTTAAATCCATCCGATATGGTAGTGGTTTCCTCCAAAAGATTTAGCCCGTTTTCTGTCTCGACGCAGAAAACACGCGCAGACGTTTTACTCAAAACACTACGGTCGATGTTGAAAAAACCACTTTTGACTAAGCGGGATTCACTTAAAGTGAATTTCTCTAAGGCCAGAAATTCATTACTTCCATCATTTTTCCGCTTTTCTTCAGCACCGTTTTCACCTTCTCCGGTTAGTATCCAGTGCAAGCTGGCCCCCGTTTCTAAAGAGCACAGTGCCGCAAAATCATAAGACACATTGCCGCGTGTATAGCGGTTTGTAAGAGAACTGGCTGCTATACCAAAGTGGTTTGCCAGCTGTACTTTTTGATGAAAACCATAGACGGAGCAAATGCGGTCGAGGATTTTTACGTTATCTAAATTCGATGTATCGTATTTCATGGCGGCTTCCTGCATTGACTACTTAGAAAATCCGTAGTAAATTTCTGTTTATCGAAGTCACTAATGTCACCAGTTGGCACTCTTTGGCATTTAGTGGCGTTGTTTTGTTAACTGGGAATCATGCTATATGGCTAATGAAATTACAATCGTCAAAATCCCCCGTGAAAAGGTCTATGCATCTGAGTTTGCAGCGCTGGAGGGAGTTTCAATCCGAACGATTCGCCGCTGGACAACTGGCGAAAACCCCTGCCTTCCTATCGAAACCCGCACCATCAAAAAAGGTCAGAAAAAAGCTACCGGGCGCGTAAAAATCCTCTATGCCCAATGGAAAGAAAAACAGGTCAAGGAAGCCTTGGGCCATTCCCGCTTCCAAATCATTGTCGGCGTTTAGTTCACATTAAGTGAATAGGGAAAATACGAATATGTTTGATTTTAGGATTTCCACCCATAAACACTTCGATGAAGCCTGCCGCCGATTTGCGTTAGCTCACAATATGGCCGAACTGGCGAAGCGCGCTGACATGCGAGTGCAGACCCTGCGCAATAAGCTAAACCCTGAGCAACTGCACCAACTGACGGTTGCAGAAGTACTGGTGCTTACTGACATAACCGAAGATGCATCTTTGATAGATGGCATGTTAGCGCAACTGCAATGCCTGCCTTGTGTGCCAGTAAATGAAGTCGCAAACGAAAAATTGCCAGTGTATGTCATGAAAGCTACAGCAGAAGTAGGGCAGCTGGCTGCCGGTGCGATATCTTCCGAGTCGCTCACAAATAGTTGTAAGCGTGGCCTGCTTCAGAACGTTAATACTGGCATTCGTTGCCTTACTCTTGCCGCTCTCGCAGTCCAGGCCCGCATTCACGCTAATCCGGCAATGGCTTCGACAGTGGATGCAATTAGCGGTATCGGCGCAACTATCGGACTGAGCTAAATATGACAATCTCAATGGCTGCGCTACTGAAGCGCCGAAGTCCGCTGCCCGCATACGGTCATGGCTGGATTATGACTAAAGAAGGCCAGCGCTGGCACCCGACATTAAGTAAACAAAACGCCCCCGGAAATATGGCAGTAAGTAAAAGAGGTAAATCATGGCTATCGAAGCTGAAGCAGTACTGGCTGAAATAAAAACGGGCGCGCGAGTGGCCGGACTGAATCACGTTGCCGAACTACGTTCAAAATTCTGGGGCAACGACTGCGGAAAAGATATCACCCGTTTTTTTGATGAAATGCGCGATACCACCGACAGGAACTATCAGGAAAACAAGCGGGCATTAAGCGCCATTTTCTATCTGGCGAATATTCGGACAGAACGTCACGAGCTTGATTTTAATGAACTGACCACTGATGAAAGAAATGCGCTTATACGTGCGATGAACCATTTTCGTGCAGTTGTGAGCTTATTTCCCAAGAGAATGACTCTGCCCAATTAATCACTCTTTTTAAATAAATGACGTTAACCCGTCGGGCATCGCTTTGCCCAAATTCAGGAAAAGAAAAATGCGAAATATTGAAATCCGAAATTTTGACAGCGAAACAGAAGCGCTGACCATGTTGCTAAATAAAGCCCGCATTGAGGAACGTAAAGACCGCGCGCTGGCTGTTTCCGACCGTCTCATTGAGATGGCCGTACATATCCATCAGCAGGAGCTGAACGGCACTGAAGCCGCCGAGCTTATCCGCCGTGAAGCCGAGCGTTACAGCAATGAATCGCAGGAGCTGCACTAATGGCCGATTCAATGGATCTGGTGCAGCAGCGCACCGACGAAATGCTGGCGCGCAATATCGCCCAGGTTGTTTACCGTCCGGTAAATGTCAGCGCCTCTTTCTGTGAAGACTGTGACGCGCCAATTCCCGAAGCGCGCCGACGCGCCGTGCAGGGCGTTATCCGTTGTGTGACCTGTCAGGAAATGGACGAGCTGCAAAGCAGACATCGCCAGGGCAGCGCGCAATGATACAGGAATACGCTTACCCGTGGAACGTTCCACGGGAGGCAATCGCCAGCCCTTACCCTACTTATGAGGAAGAACGTAGCCGCGATCGGATGATTGCGGCTTTGTCGCATGCGCAGGATTTACTTGAAAAGCAGCCGACGCTCGTCCAGCTCGACGTAAAGCGCCGTACCAGTGAGCTGGAGAAAACACACGGCACAGCCCGTGCCAATGCGTACTTAACGAAAACCTTCGTTGAGCGCACATTGCCACGCGTTGAAAGCGTCAGCTCGCAGTATCGCCTCGGTGAAATGAGCAAGGGTATTTTTACCCACCTGACCGGCAACGCTTCTGATAAAACAGGCGCGGCCAGTGCAGCGGGTACGCTGTGGGAGCTGATGAACCGTTTTAACCGCCTGGCAGATTTAGCCCGCGCCGATGTGGATTTACTGGCCGGCGACATCGCCAGCTTTATCCTGGCGGAAATGGTGCAGGCGCACGGTCAGTCTGAGGATGAATCAGATTACAAATACACGCATCGCGTTTATATGACCGCTGCGGCCATCACGCGCGAGCTGAAGCAGACGCCGCCGCTGTGGGAGAAAGTCACCTCGCAACTGTTTTGCCCGGAAGACGTAACGCCCGCCATTATGCGTATGCAGACAGAAAAATGGTGGAAAGGTCGGCTGCGTCGCGTGGCCGCTTCATGGCGCGAACACCTGCAAATCGCGCTTGCGAACGTCAGCAAAAAGCACACGCCCTACGCCAGTAACATGACGGTCAACGAATGGCGCGAGCAAAAGCGCCGCACGCGCGAATTCCTGAAGGGCATGGAGCTGGAAGACGAGGAAGGCAACCGCATCAGCCTGATTGAGAAATACGACGGCAGCGTGGCGAATCCGGCGATCCGTCGCTGTGAACTAATGACCCGCATCCGTGGCTTTGAAAATATCTGCAATGATATGGGCTTTGTCGGCGATTTCTACACGCTGACCGCGCCCGCCCGCTATCACGCCACTATCAAGACCGGCTACCGCAACCGCAAATGGAGCGGTGCCAGCCCGGCGGAAACGCAGCGCTATCTCTGCAATGTCTGGCAGAAAGTTCGCGCCAAACTGCACCGGGAAGAGATCCGCATCTTTGGTATTCGCGTGGCCGAGCCGCATCACGACGGCACGCCGCACTGGCATATGCTGATGTTTATGCGCCCGGAAGACGTGCAGTGCGTGCGCCAGATTATCCGCGATTACGCATACCAGCAGGACAGCTACGAGCTGACCACGGATAAAGCCAGAAAGGCCCGCTTTCACGCGGAGGCCATCGACCCGGAGAAAGGCAGCGCCACCGGCTACGTGGCTAAATATATTTCCAAGAATATCGACGGCTATGCGCTTGATGGCGAGCTGGACGACGAAAGCGGTAAAGAGCTGAAGGAAACCGCGCCCGCCGTGTCTGCCTGGGCGGCGCGCTGGCATATCCGGCAATTCCAGTTTATCGGCGGTGCGCCGGTCACGGTTTATCGTGAGCTGCGCCGTATGGCCGACAGTGAGACGGCGCAGGGCTTAAGCATTGAATTTGCCGCCGCACACGATGCAGCGGACGCGGGCGACTGGGCGGAATACGTCAACGCCCAGGGCGGCCCGTTTGTGAAGCGCGACGAGCTGGCCGTGCGCACCTGGTATCAGACAAGCGAAGACTGTAACGAGTACGGCGAGGAAACCGTGCGTATTAAAGGCGTTTACGCCACGTCAGTTGGCGAAGATACCCCGATTTTAACCCGCCTCGCACAGTGGAAGATTGTGCCGAAGCGTGCCGTTGACCTGGCCGTTGATTTTAAGGACGCGTCCGCGTCCTCTCGGAGTTCTGTCAATAACTGTACGGGAGGTTTGAGATCGCAGGATTCGAAACTGCCGGAAAGTGTAGGTAATAAAGACTTTTCAGCGCTGAGCCGCAAGGAACGGCGGCAGATGTTAGCCAGGGTAAGAGCTGATGCGCCGGTAAAAAGGCACCTGAAGCTAAGGCGGCCAGACAAAATCGAAGCGGCCTGCGATAACGTGATCGGCCAGATACGTGATATCACCCGCGAAACCATCAGTCGGGCAGTTGCTGTGCGTCTTATCGGCGGTACAGAAACCAAAATCGCCGGACATTGGTTCCGCAGCTCTGCCGGTGGTGAGTTGTTCAGACCAGCAAAGCACATCGAATCAGGAAAGCTTTTAGCCAGGGTCGAAAAGCTTAAGAAGCTTTCCATGAAAAGATGCTTTGGTTGCTCTGACTGACATCACGAAATTTTGCCCGTGCTTAGGAAAAACGCCAGCCAGTTTGATTAATGCTCGTTACGAAAGTTTATAAAAATATCATTTCTATCAAGGTGATATAATTATTGAGAACTTTCCTGAAATACTTTATGTCAATGTGAATGCTGTGCTACTGTATGTATGTACAGTGATTATTGAAGGGGGGAATTATGGACAGTGAATTACAAAAACAGGTGATGCTTGAGCGGGTAGAACTCATTGCGAGGCTAACTAATGAGGGAGCCTCGCAAGAGCGCGACAGGGAAATAGCGTTGAATCTAATCGCCGACATTGCAGCCAACAGAAACCTTACTAATAATCATTTTTCGGTAGTATTTTCGGCTTTGCCGATTGAAAGATAATCCCTGGTTGATTGTGGCTACAGTTCCGAAACAAATTTTATAGCCATGCATGCATCAGCTGCATGGATCTGCATGAACAACTAACAGCAAAAACACCATTACGGCACCAGGCAGGGTGCCGTTTTTCATGGATCATGCAGTTGCATTAAAAGCGATGCACAAAGCGGGCAGGCGTGGCGGGGATAGCATTGCGCGCAGATGGGGAAACATGTATTGCTTGGGCCATGTAATGCATCGATTGCCATTCAAGAATGAATCTGAAAACATGTATTCTAATAGCTTGATTGTTTTGGAAGGACTGGGTTTAGTTCCATTAGCACTGTTTAGTCGCACTTAAATTTTTAAATCCATTAATTTCATGGTGATAGCTAAAGTCACCTTTTTTTTCTAATACATTCTCTCTTTGCGCCGATGTTTAACCCTGCAGTTTGCTTTAAGTTCAAATCCTATTAACTTTCGACACGATCAAAATGGCAGGGGATTGTTATGACTATCACACAGCGGTTAATGCTTACTTTTTCTCTTCTTTCTACCGCACTTGTTGCGATTGTCATAGTAGCTATCACAGTGGCCGGAGGTTTTCAGTCCCGTTTTCAATACGTTCAGGAAAACACAATTCCCTCAATTCTTGATATTGGCAAGATGGTTGACGACAGTAACTTCCTTATCATCTGGCTTTACCGGCATCAAAGTGCGACGGATCCCAGGCGACAGGCTGAAGTTGAAAAAGAGATTGATGGCGTTATTGAACGAATTAAATCTTCCAATCAGTATTACCTGACTCACGATGTTTCAAATGATGAAGATCGTCGTATGTCAGAAACCGCCTTTGCCACAATCAAAAAAATTGAATTAACGCTTCCGGAGTTTCTCTCAGGTTCAAGGGCACAGAATGATTCTGTGGCTCTTGGCGCACTTCAGGGGCACGATGGGGTCGGCGAAGCAGCGAGACAGCTCATAGCTGGCTACAAGGAGCAGCTCAAACTAAATGTCGATATCGGTAACCAGCTCCGTAAAGAAAGCGATATTACTTATCAAACAACCATCATGACGCTTGTAGGTGGTTCCGCATTGGTCATCATTATTCTTGGCCTCTTCGCGCTTAAGACTATTTTTGCCATTCGGAATCAGCTAAATGGGATGCGGCATACCATGGAAACTGCCAGCGAACGCCTTGATCTGACGCTTCGGGTTGATGAATCGCGTCGGGATGAAATTGGCCTGACCGGAAAGGCTTTTAACCACCTTATTGAAAATGTATCCGCCTCTCTTTTAAAGGTTGAAACATCCGCCCAGTCAGTCAGTGCCGCGTCGGCAGAAATTTCAGCAGGAAATGAGGACCTGTCTTCAAGAACAGAGGAGCAGGCAGCGTCACTGGAACAGACAGCAGCGAGCATGTCCCAACTCAGTGAAACAGTACGTCAGACCGCAGAAAACACTCGGTTGGCAAGTCAACTGGCAAAAAATGCTCAGGAAATCTCACAAGATAGCGCCAGCCGTGTTCGTACGCTACTTACCACTATGAATGACATTAAGGGAAGCTCAGCAAAAATTACTGACATCATTGCATTGATTGAAGGGATCGCTTTCCAGACCAATATTCTGGCTCTGAATGCCGCCGTCGAAGCGGCCCGGGCAGGCGAACAGGGTCGCGGTTTTGCCGTTGTGGCCGGTGAGGTGCGCAATCTTGCACAGCGTTCTTCTTCTTCTGCACGCGAAATTAAAGAGCTGATTGAGTCGTCCACAGAATTTGTTGTATCCGGCTCTGAGCAGGCTGAAGGTGTTGGGGAAAATATTACGCGTATGAACAATGCTGTGCGTCAGGTGACCGATCTGGTCGATGAGATATCTGTAGCTGCAAATGAACAGTCGCAGGGGATTACTCAGGTCCATCAAGCCGTTAATCAAATGGACGATGTGACGCAACAGAACGCAGCTTTGGTTGAAGAGGCATCAGCCGCTTCACGCTCGTTAATGGAGCAAGCCACGTCTATGAATGAACTGGTTAATACATTTACTCTTGTTACGGCTCCCAAGGCAAGGAAGTCTGCCCGCCCCCCTGTAACTAATTCAGCACCGGCACCGGCTTTGCGTACTACACCCGCCGCAGTTACACTGGACGATAACAATTGGCAGAGCTTCTGATATTACAAACTGAATACATAATTCCAAGCCTGTTTTGTTTATAAAAAATTGGGCACTACAAAGACAAAAAAGTCACTGTAGTGCCCCCGAATCTGCATTTTCTTTTATTCAAATCAGGAGATGAATCAAAATAAGATTTTTTAGTCTGGCGAAGTGCCATATTAGTTATTATGAATAACACTTACTTTGGAATAAACACTTATAGCGAATATTCCCGAAATGCGACTACCTTTTCCCCCATCCAGTCGTTGATCTCCTTCAGTCGCTCCTGCAATGGCGTCAGCTCATTCCTGACGAACACCTGCGACGCCTTCACCGCATCCCCGAACCCGCCGGAGTTATCCGGGATAATCCCCATCATTTGCGGCGGCACGCGGTGCGCGCTCAGCAAGTCGTCACGGCTCGCCTTCTTGATGTTAAAGAAATCATCCTTTGTTGCCACCTCGCTGAGCGGCAGGATCTTAATCCCGTCCGGCTTGCCGTTGGGCGCATACATAAAAAGGTTACGGAAGTTGCCCAGGCCTTTCGTGTCGCGCATCGCCTGACGCATGCGGTCAACGTCGCTGGAACTTTGCGCCGCGTCGGTCATATACAGGATGTAGCCCGCGTGTGCGCCGTTCTGGTAGTACTTGCGTCGAAACAGCGTGGCCGCCTCGTTTAGCCAGGCGGAATTTAGTGCGCTGAGGTATTCCGGCAGGCCGTAAAGCTCCTGGTTAATGTCCGGCTCAATCAGGTGAAAAACGCTGTTGCTGGCAAACTGGTGCGGCTCTTTCCAGTCGTTCACAAACCAGTATTCACCCTCTTTCACGCCTTTGCGCGTGAATTTGGCCGGAGTAGTTTCCAGCCGCCACGGGTCGCCCAGGCTATTACGCCTGAGTTCGGCAAAGGCATTACCAAACACCAGATAATCCAGCGCAAACTTACTAAATTCCTGCTGGCTCAGCATGGGGTGCGGGATAAACGTTGAGGCCAGAATGTTGCGCTTAACGTAAACCGGTGAGCTGTGATGCACCGCCGAGCGCAGGCTTTTTGCCAGCCCGTGAAAGCTCACCGGCGGCTCGTACCAGCGCCCGTTACCGATGCACTCGGCATAATCCAGAATGTCGCGCTTATCCATCACCGGCGTCGGTTCACCAAAGGTAAAAGCCTCGACCTGCTGCGGGGCCGCCGGGGCGGGCTGCTGTACTTTAAATGCCTTACGGCTGCGTTTGTTCATCAGTAAAATTCCAGAATTGAAGGGTTAGCGCCGCCGCTGGCGGCAGTCAGCGGTTCGTTTAACAGCGCGTGCATGATGGCCCAGGCGACGTCGGCGTGGCTGGCGTCCTCGCTGCGGCTTGCCTCATAGGTTGAGCGGTTGCCGCTGGCGGTCATGGTTTTGCGGATAGCCATAAAGGACTGCGTGATATCCGTGCTGCCCGCGTCGTACTCCAGCCGTCCGCTGCTGATGGTGTCCTTGGCCTTCAGCACCATCCCGGTTTTCACTTCCGGCGAGTAGCGTATTTCCCGCGCTGCCGGGTAAAACTGCCGGACCAGCTGAAAAACGCCCTGACCAATGCCGGTAGCGTCCACGCCGATATATTCCACAGTGTATTTTCTGGTTAAGTCCTCAATGGATTTTGCCTGTGCGGCAAAGTCCATGCCGCGCCACTGGTGACGCTCCAGCACGCGGAATTTCCCGCCCGCAACCAGCGGCGGCGCAACCACGGCGCATCCCGCGCTGTCGCCTGTGTGCGACGGGTCATAGCCAATCCATACCGGGCGATAATCAAACGGGCGCAGCGCGTAAGGGTTAAAGTCCGTCCATTCTTCCATGCTGTCGATCATGCAGGTCTGCAGCTCGGCGAACGGAAACACGCTGGCCTCGTCGTCGACAAACTCACACATCAAGAGGTTCTGGTATTCCGACGGACTGTATTCAAGCGAAAGCTGGTCAAGGTCAAACAGGTTACAGCCGCCGGTCAGCGCGTCCTCAACGGTGACAATCTGCCGCCACTGGCCGTCGCCGCACAGCGCGCCCTTAGCCAGATGCGAGTGCGACAAATCCAGCTCGATACGGTCGTCCTTGCTGCGACGTCCCTTATTGAATAATTCACCTGACCAGAACGGGTACGCGCTATGTGAAAGGCTCGACGGCGTGGAGAAATAGGTAGTGCGCCATTTCTTGTGTAATGACATGCCGCTGGCGACCTTGCGCAGCTCCTGAAACTTCGGGATCCAGAAATATTCATCCAGATACAGGTTGCCGGTGTAGCTCTGCGCGGTGCGCACGTTCGTCCCCAGGAAAATCAGGCGCGCGCCGTTCGGCAGCACAATCGGGTCGCCCTTCAGGTCAACGTCAACCTGCCGGGCGAAGTCGATAATGTAGTTTTTAAAGACGTGCGCCTGCGCCTTGCTGGCGGATAAAAATATCTGGTTGCGCCCGGTGGTCAGCGCATCAATCAGCGCCTCGCGGGCAAAGTAGAACGTTGCGCCAATCTGGCGGGATTTAAGAATATTGCGGATGCGATGCGCCAGCCCGGCCTTATGCCAGTTGAGCTGGTATTCAAAGCAGTTATCCATAAACAGGCCGGTCAGTTTGTCGGTCTGCTCTTCGCTGAAGATGTTTTTTATCACCGGCTGGCGCTCGCCTTTGTTGCGGTTGCGCACGTTGGGATTTAAGTCCGCCTCATTCCCCGAACTGCGGTAGCGCTCCACTCGGGCCAGGCGCTCAATCTGGCGGCCCAGCGCGTCTATCTCCTTGTAATCCCCGTTGCCTTTGACCTCTTTCATGATGAGCTGAATCAACCGCGCCTCCATGCTGGCCTCGACGCGACTGATGGGCGCAATGTCTTCCCACGCGTCGCGCAGCTTCCAGCTTTGCACGGTCGGTGTTTTCTGGCCGAGCGTCTCCGCAATCTGTCGCACGGAATAACCCTGCCAGTAAAGCAGTGCAGCCTGACGGCGCGGATCGCTGATGGTGGTTTGTATGTTCATGGCAACAAGGCTACCGGGGCGCAAAAAGGCGCGCCCGCTGTGCCTGTTTGCTGGTCGCTGAGCGGGCTGGCTTTCGTTGAGTGAACTGGCCGTGGCGGTGAAACTGGCCCCGACCTGAACCACTTCACTGACCGGAGCCTGTTAATGGCAACACTTAAAGCAAAGCGTTTTCGTATCGCCGTGGAAGGCGCAACCACCGATGGCCGCGTGATTTCCTGCGACTGGATTGCCCAGATGGCGGCGAATTATGACCCGGCGATGTACGGCGCGCGCATCAATATGGAGCACATCAAAGGCTATACGCCGGACAGCCCGTTTCGCCGCTATGGCGACGTTACCGCCCTGAGCGCGGAAGAAATCGTGGACGGCCCGCTGAAAGGCAAGCTGGCGCTGTACGGCGACATCAGCCCGACGCCGGAGCTGGTCGAGCTGACCAAAGCCCGCCAGAAAATTTACACCTCCATTGAGGTGAATCCGAAGTTCGCCGACACCGGCGAGGCGTACCTGATTGGCCTGGCCGTGACCGACGACCCGGCGAGCCTCGGCACCGAAATCCTGAGCTTCAGCGCCAGCGCCGCCGCAAACCCGCTGGCGTCCCGCAAACAGCATAAAGATAACCTGTTTACCGCCGCCGAAGAGACGCTGATTGAATTCACCGAAGAAGCCGATCCGGTGCCGTCGCTGATGGAACGCATTACCGCGATGTTTTCCGCGAAGAAAAAAACCGACGGCGAGCAGTTCGCTGACGTCAGCGCGGCGGTCACTGCCGTGGCCGAACAGGTGCAGCAGAACGGCGAGACGCAGACGCAAAAGCTCTCTGCGCTGGAAACAGCATTAACCGGGCGGATTGACGCGCTGGAGCAGCAGGCCGGAGACGACCGCGCCGCCTTTACCGCCTTGCAGGCGCAGCTTGCAAAAACCGACGGCGGCTTTACCCGTCGCCCTGCCGCCACCGGCGGCGACAACACCGCCAGCGTGCAGACCGACTGCTGATTAACCGAACGTTTAAGCGTGCAGACCGACCGCTGATTAAAACATTTAAATGAATACAGGAGCGCCCATGCGCCAGAACACCCGCTTTAAATTTAACGCCTTTATGTCCCGCCTGGCCGAGCTGAACGGTGTCGAAACCGGCGACATGAACAAGAAATTCACCGTTGAGCCAGCGGTGACGCAAACGCTGATGAACCGCGTGCAGGAGTCCTCCGACTTTTTAACCCGCATTAACATCGTGCCGGTGTCCGAAATGAAGGGCGAAAAAATCGGGATTGGCGTGTCCGGCTCGATTGCCAGCACCACCGACACGGCGGGCGGCGACGAGCGCGAAACAGCTGATTTCTCCGCGCTGGACAGCACCGGCTATGAGTGCGTGCAGGTGAACTACGACTTCCATATTCGCTACAACACGCTTGACCTGTGGGCGCGCTATGAAGATTTTCAGGCCCGCCTGCGTGATGCCATCATCAAGCGCCAGAGCCTTGACCGCATCATGATCGGCTTTAACGGCGTGTCGCGTGCCAAAACCTCTGACCGCGCCAAAAACCCGATGTTGCAGGACGTGGCAATCGGCTGGCTGCAAAAGTACCGCAACGACGCGCCAACGCGCGTAATGAATACCACCACGGCGGAAGACGGCACCGTGACCGACGGCGTGCTGGTCGGCAAGGGCCGCACCTATGTGAACCTCGACGCCGTGGTGATGGACGCGACCAATAACCTGATCGAGCCGTGGTATCAGGAAGACCCGGAGCTGGTCGTCATCTGCGGTCGTCAGCTACTGGCCGACAAGTATTTCCCGCTGGTTAACCAGTCGCAGGCCAACACCGAAGCGCTGGCGGGCGATCTGATTGTCAGCCAGAAGCGTATCGGCAACCTGCCCGCCGTGCGCGTGCCGTACTTCCCGGCGGACGCGCTGCTGATTACCCGTCTGGACAACCTGTCGATTTATTTTCAGGAAGGCACGCACCGTCGCCTGATTGACGAGGTGGCGAAGCGCGACCGCATCGAAAATTACGAGTCCATCAATGAGGACTATGTGATTGAGGATTACGCGGCGGGCTGCCTGATTGAAAAAATCACCCTGTCGGATGTGACGGGAGCATAACGCATGTTAAGCCCTGCCCGACGTCACCTTATGCGCCAGCAGGCCGTCGAAGCCTCGCAGCGGGCCAGCAACCCGCTGCGCCATGCGAACGGTTACGAGCTGATGCTGCTGAAGCTCAACGACGACAAGCGCCGCCTGAAAAAAGTCCGCTCGCAGGAGCGTAAGGCGGAGCTTAAGCGCCAGATGCTGCCGGAGTATCTGCCTTGGGTGGCGGGCGTGCTCGCTAACGGGAATGGCGCACAGGACGCCGTGCTGATGACCGTCATGATCTGGCGGCTGGATGCGGGCGACGTGCCCGGCGCGCTGGAGATTGCCCGCTACGCGCTGGCGCACGGTCTGGTGCCGCCGCCCGGCTTTAAGCGTGACGCCACGGCGTACCTGCTGGCCGAAGAGGTGGCCGACGCGGCGACGCGCGCCCGGACGCTACAGCAGGCCGTCGATATCGACCCGCTGCTGGCAACGCTTGCGCTGACGAAATCCGCAGATATGCCCGATCAGGTGCGCGCCAAGCTGCACAAGATAACCGGGTACGTCCTGCGCGATGCGGGCAGGGCTTTGGATGCGATGCAACACCTTACCAGGGCGCTACAGCTGCACTACGGCTGCGGCGTTAAAAAAGACATAGAGCGGCTGGCAACTGAGCTGAAAAAGCAGGCCATTGCCCGCCGTTAACGAACGCGCCCCGCGCCGGGCGGCAGAGCTGCAACGCATTTTTAATGTCTGCGCGGCTCTCCACCGCCCACCTATTCAGAGGCCACTTATGAGCACGGTAGTAATAACCGCCCCGCGACCGGCAGACGCTGCCGAGCCGCCGGTAAAGAATACCTTTTTCTGGCCTGACGTTGATTTGCAGCAGCTCAGAAGCACGCTGCGTTATGAAGGCACCGTGACCGCGCAGCGCCTGCGGCTGGCGGTGAAAACGGCGATTTCCGAAGTGAATGCCGAGCTGTACGACTGGCGCGCCGCGCAGATGGCAGCGGGCTTTTCAACGCTTAACGATGTCCCGGCGGAAACGTTCGACGGCGAAAGCGAAAAGGCGACGCACTATTTTGCCGCCGTCAGCGCCCTGACGGGGGCGGCGATTGTTGAGCGCTATCGCGGCTATGACGCCAGCGGCAAAAAGGGCGCCGAGGTGGAGGCGAGCGCCGACGAGTACTGGCGAGATGCGCGTTTCAGTATCAGCCGCATCGCCGGGCGTTCCGGCTGCATTGTGAGCCTGCTGTGATTATTTACGCCCAACAGGGCGACACCGTAGACCAGATTTGCTGGCGCTATTACGGGCGCACCCAGGAGGCGGTCGAGCTGGTCTATGCCGCCAATCCGGGGCTGGCCGAAAGCGGGCCGGTATTAATGCACGGCTGCGAGGTCACGCTGCCCGACCTGCCTGACGTGTCAGCAGATGAAACCGTCAACCTGTGGGACTGAAAAAAATGGAGAAAATCAACTCGCTGATTAACTACCTGATTGGCCTGGTGCTGATGTGGTTTGGCCGCCACACGCCGCAGGATATCGCCTTTATGGTCGGTTCCGGCGTCGCCGTGGTGACGCTGGTGATTAACGTGGCGACGTTTTTTATCAACTGGCATTACCGCCGCAAAACGTATGAATTACAGCGGCAGGGGGGAAACCATGAAGGCTGCTAAACACTGCGCCGTGATAGCCGTGCTGGCGATGGCCGCGCTGTTACCGCAGTTTAAAACGCTGAAGATATCCGAGGGCGGATTACGGCTGATTGCCGACGCCGAAGGGTGCCGCACCTCGCCATACCAGTGCAGCGCCGGTGTCTGGACTAACGGCATTGGACACACTGCAGGCGTAACGCCGCACAGCCGGGTCAGCGAACGGCAGGCCGCCGTTAATCTGGTTTATGACGTGATGCGCTTGGAGCGCCAGCTTGCCGTCTGCGCGCCGGTCGATATGCCGCAGCCGGTGTATGACGCACTGGTGAGCTTTTCGTTTAACGTCGGCACTGGCGCGGCCTGTGGGTCAACGCTGGTCAGCTACCTGAAGCGCCAGCAGTGGCAGCAGGCGTGCGATCAGCTCAGTCGCTGGGTCTACGTGAACGGCATCCGCAACGCCGGGCTGGAAAACCGCCGCCAGCGGGAAAAGGCCTGGTGTTTAAAGGGGGCGACATGATGCGCCTTTTAGTGGCCGCGCTTGCCGTGGCGCTGATTGCGCTGGGCCTGACGGGCTGGCGGCTGAATGCGGCACGCGGCGAGCTTACCGACGCGCAGCGCATTATCGGCACGCTGTCCGCCGGGATTGAAAGCCGCGATAAGGCTATTGGTCGCTTAAACGACGAGGCAAAGGCGGGCCAGAAACGCGAGGCCGCACTGCGACTGCTACAGGGCCGGGCCGGTACGGCTGCCCTTAACCGTGAACTGACCCTACAGAGGGAAACCGATGCCAATGCGACTTTGCGCGACTGGTCTGCTGCTGCTTTGCCTGCTGACGTTATCCGGCTGCACGCGCGTCCCGCTTTCAGCAACGCCCGAGATTATCTGGACTGGCTGTCCGCGCGTGACAAGCTGCCCGCTGCCGGGCAACAGCCTGCAAACCCAGGGCGACTTAGCGGCGGATAACCGCCAGTTAGAGGCTGCGCTTGCGTCGTGCGGGTTGCAGGTTGAAATCATCAAAGAATGCCAGGAGCAGCACGATGCTGAAGCCGAAACAACTACGCCGGGCGCTGACCGACAGCGTGCCGCTGCTGCAACGAAATCCTGACGGGCTGAATATGTTTATCGACGGCGGGCGCATCGTTTCGACGCTCGCCAGCTCACTGTCGTTTGAGTATCAGTATCAGCTTAATCTGGTGGTGACCGACTACGGCGACGATATCGACCTGCTGATGGTGCCGCTGCTGGCGTGGCTGCGCGAGAACCAGCCGGACATTATGGCGACGGAAGAAAAGCGCCGCACCGGCTTCACCTTTAAGGTCGATGTGTTAAGCGACACGCTGTGCGATATCAGCATTGACCTGCAACTGACCGAGCGCGTGATTGTGAAACAGGACGGCGACGCGCTGCACGTCACGCACGCGGGCGAGAATCCACTGCCGGATAACGTGACCCGGCCAGCGCAGCTGTACGCGGGTGGCGAGCTGGTCAGCGGGTTGCGGCTGTGAACGGGCTGGAGGCGTTCGACGCCAGGCTAAGCGCGTTGATCGGAAACCTGTCACCGGCGGCGCGAAAAGAGATGGTGCGTAACATCGCAAAGCGCCTGCGCGCCACGCAGCAGCAAAATATCAAACGCCAACAGGCACCGGACGGCACGCCGTTTAAGCCGCGTAAGGCACCCGCCCGCAAAAAAACGGGCCGGATAAAGCGTGAGATGTTCGCAAAGCTGCGCACGGCCAAATACATGAAGGCAAAAGGCAGCGCCGACGACGCCGTGGTGGAGTTTACCGGCAACGTGCAGCGCATGGCCCGCGTGCATCATTACGGGCTGCGCGACCGGCCAGCCCGTGGCGGGAAAGCGGTACAGTATGAGATGAGGCCGCTTTTAGGCTTTAGTGGGAATGATTGGGATTTTATCGAAGAAAACCTTATAAACTATTTCAATAATTGATTATTCCTTTAGTTATATATAGATAAGCTCGCCATTTTCATCAATTGGTCCAGAGGGGTTTTTCCACTCCACCATTTTTAATCCTATGCTTTTTATTTTCTTTTTAAGGTCTTCGGGTGGTTTTGGATTGCATATAATTACCTTGGCATCCAACGGTAAGGAGGATAACATTTTGTCAATTTCCGGGCGATCACAGGGGGCATATGAATGACCTATAATTAAACAAAAATCACAGCTTGATAACTTTTTGTGAAAACTAATATCATGAGGTAGCATGGTTTGATAATGTGAGTAAATGTTATGCTCATTGGGGATGACACAAAGAGGTTCAAGCCTGGATTTATTTAGATTAAAATCACCAATCCTTACAAAGGCCGTGTCATTTCTATCGTTACAGTTCTTTAACGGGTAACGATAATCTTCATTAAAGACAATGCTACGCGGATGCGCGTCATAATTGCTTGAACCATGAGGTTTATGCAGCATAACGCGACCGGTTAAGGGAGGGGATGATGCATCATAAAATGAGATAACTATTTTCTTTAATAATTTCTCGATTAAAAGATCATAGTTAAATGAAGATATACATTTAATATTTTGCCTATGTTCTTTTATCCACCGATACCACGGCCATGATTTTTTTAGGGTGTTAGCTATAGCTAATGAATATTGGGAGAATGCCAGCGTCAAAAAATGCCTGCACTCGCTAATTAAAATGCATGTCTCGTAGTCGTCCCTTTCATTATACAAAGCTAATGCAGCATCAAAAAGCTCGAAGTCATTACTATGGTGAGTCGCCCTAATAAAATTTTTTAGGCTAGGTAAAGCATCTATAAGCAGTTCTTCTCGTTCAGGGTTTCTAACATCCCACGCCAAAGGGTTAAGAGTATTATAAGAGATGTTATGATAAGCATTAAAACCTATGCTAAAACCATTTCCTATGACTAAGGCTAAACTTTTCACTGTTCCCCTCCTTTTCGCTTATTTCTACAACATATCTACAACTTGTCTGTTCATCAACTAGCAAAAGTGAATGCTTTGAAGCTATTCACTTTATTAAGCAAACTTTCCTTATGAACTCACAAACTTCCGAAATCCTGCGCCTGCTGCGCAACCTGATCCGCATCGGCACCGTGTCCGCCGTCAATCTTGACGACGGGCTGTGCCGCGTGGATACCGGTAATAATACAACCAACTGGCTGCACTGGCTGGCCGCCCGTGCCGGTCGCACCCGTTCATGGAATGCGCCTTCCGTCGGCGAGCAGGTACTTGTCCTGTGCCTGGGCGGCGAGCTGGATACCGGCTTCGTTTTACCGGGCGTGTTCTCT
This sequence comes from Erwinia sp. BNK-24-b, assembly GCF_047456155.1. Lineage (NCBI taxonomy): Bacteria > Pseudomonadati > Pseudomonadota > Gammaproteobacteria > Enterobacterales > Erwiniaceae > Erwinia > Erwinia sp. BNK-24-b. Next base: position 4,023,963 of record NZ_CP179901.1, on the reverse strand, counting down.
GACGAAAATCCCGCCCCGTCGGCCTCGGCTGACGCGTTGCACTGGTCGTTTCCCGACGGCGCGGTGATTGAGTACGAACCGGAAAACGGCGCGCTGAAGGCAACCGGCATTCAGTCCGCGACCATACAGGCCGCCGTCAAAATCATGCTGGATTCGCCCGAAGTCGAATGCTCGGCGCTGCTGAAAACCGCCATGCTGGAAGTCACCCAAGGCGGCACGATGAAAGGCGACGTTCAGCACAGTGGCGGCAGCTTCAGCTCTAACGGCGTGGTCGTTGATTCTCACAAACACGGCGGCGTGAAGTCCGGCGGCGACACGTCAGCAGGGCCGCAGTCATGACCGTGAAATACAGCGGCATGAGCCGCGACACCGGCGAGGCCGTGACCGACCTCGACCATATCCGCCAGTCGGTGCACGACATTCTGTTAACGCCTGTTGGTTCCCGCGTGATGCGCCGCAGTTATGGCTCGCTGTTGTCCGCGCTGACTGACCAGCCGCAAAACGAGGCGCTGCGCCTGCAAATTATGTCGGCCTGCTACATGGCGATTTTGCAGTGGGAACCGCGCGTAAAGCTGACCGGCATCTCTTACGAATCCGCGTTCGACGGCGGCATGGTGGTCGAAATCACCGGCAGCCGCACCGACTCTGTGCAGGATTTTTCCCTAACCGTTCCCGTGAGCTGATATGGCAACTATCGACCTGAGCCAGCTACCCGCGCCCGACGTGGTGGAAGCGCTGGACTATGAAACCCTTCTTGCCGAGCGCAAGGCCACGCTGGTATCGCTGTACCCGCCTGACCAGCAGGACGCTGTCACCCGCACGCTGGCGCTGGAATCCGAGCCGATTGTTAAGCTGCTGGAAGAAAACGCATACCGCGAGGTGATCCTGCGCCAGCGCATTAACGAGGCGGCCAGCGCCGTGATGGTCGCGTATGCCCTGGCGGATGATTTAGACCAGCTCGGCGCCAATAACGGCGTCGCCCGCCTGACGCTGACGGCGGCGGATGAAACGACGATCCCGCCGACCGCCGCCGTGATGGAAAGCGATGATGATTTTCGCCTGCGCATCGCGTCGGCGTTTGAAGGTCTGAGCGTGGCCGGGCCGTCCGGCGCTTACGAGTACCACGCAAAAAGCGCCGACGGTCGCGTGGCGGACGCGTCTGCCATCAGCCCGTCGCCCGCCTGCGTGACCATCACCGTACTGTCGCGCGAGGGCAATGGCGAAGCCGCTGCCGACCTGCTGGCCGTAGTGGATACTGCCTTAAATGACGAGGACGTGCGCCCGGTGGCCGACCGCGTCACGGTGCAGTCGGCGGCGATTGTCGATTACAGCATTGAGGCGGTGCTTTATCTCTATCCGGGGCCGGAAGCCGAACCGATACGTGCCGCCGCCGAGGCAAAGCTTGCCGCCTTTGTCAGCGCGCAGGCAAGGCTCGGCAGGGATATCCGCAAATCGGCGTTATACGCGGCGCTGCACGTTGAAGGCGTGCAGCGCGTGGAGCTGGGGCAGCCCGCTGCCGACGTGGTGCTGGATAAAACCCAGGCCGCCTACTGCACCGGCTACAGCATCACGGTCGGGGGTTCGGATGAGTGACCGCCTTTTACCGGCTGGCTCGTCGGCGCTGGAGGTAGCCGCCGCTGAAGCCTGCGCCGTGATTGAAACCATCCCCGCGCCGCTGCGCCGGTTATGGAACCCGCAAACCTGTCCGGTTGAGCTGCTGCCGTATCTCGCCTGGGCGTGGTCGGTTGATCGCTGGGACTCGGACTGGAACGAGTCAACAAAACGCGCCGTCGTGTCGGCTTCGCAGTACGTGCATAAACACAAGGGGACGCTCGGCTCGATCCGGCGCGTGGTGGAGCCGCTCGGCTACCTGATCCGCATCGTTGAATGGTGGAAAACCGGCGGCGAGCCGGGCACGTTTCGCCTCGATGTGGGCGTGCTGGATACCGGCATAACGGAGGAAATGTATAACGAGCTGGAACGCCTGATTGCCGACGCGAAGCCGTGCAGCCGCCACCTTATCGGGCTGTCGATTAATCTGGATGCCAGCGGCGCGCTGCCGGTTGCCGCCGCCTGCTACAGCGGCGACGAGCTGACCGTTTACCCCTATACCCCTGAACTTATCAGCGTCGGCGGGCCGGGCTACACCGGCGCGGCGGTGCATCTTATTGACCTGACGGAAGTAAGCACATGACAACGAAATATTTTGCCCTGCTGACCAGCCAGGGCGCGGCAAAGCTTGCCAATGCCGCCGCGCTGGGGACAAAGGTACAGGTTACCGAAATGGCCGTGGGTGACGGCGGCGGCACGCTGCCCACGCCCGACGCGGCACAAACAAAGCTTGTCGGCGAAAAACGTCGTGCCTCGCTTAACGCGCTGACGGTAGATGCGGCCAACAGCAGCCAGATTATCGCCGAGCAGATTATTCCCGAAAGCGAGGGCGGTTTCTGGATACGCGAAATCGGCCTGTTTGATGCCGACGGCGTGATGATTGCCGTGGCTAACTGCGCGGAAACCTACAAGCCGCAGCTTGCCGAGGGCAGCGGCCGCACGCAGACGGTGCGCATGATTTTAATCGTTAACAGCACGAGCGCCGTTACGCTGAAAATCGACCCGTCGGTGGTGCTGGCAACACGGCAGTACGTCGATAACGCAGTGATTGAGGTAGAGGCTTACGCCGACAAAGCGCTGGCTGCGCACGTTACGGCAGCGAACCCGCACGGTCAGTACCTTCAGACCGCGAGTGCGCTGGCGGAGATTAAAGCCGCCGGGATGGCATCGAAAGCGCTGGCGGCGCTCGGCCTGGGTGACGGCTCGGCGGTGCCGGTTGGTGTGCCACTGCCTTACCCGGCAGCCACCGCACCGGACGGCTGGCTGAAGTGCAACGGCGCATCGTTCAGCGCCACGGCCTATCCGCTGCTGGCAAAGGTCTATCCGTCGCTGAAGCTGCCTGACCTGCGCGGCGAGTTTATCCGTGGCTGGGACGACGGGCGAGGCGTGGACAGCGGGCGTGTGCTGTTGAGCGCCCAGGCTGATGCCTTTGCCAGCCATAACCACTATATCCGCACTACCTCGTCCGTTACTTCGTCTACTGATGATGGCGATCCGGCGCGTGGCCAGATTCAGGGATCGACAAACTCGGCAGGCAATACCGGCACCGGGAAATCTATTGGCATGACCGGGGGTAATGAAACCCGTCCGCGCAACATCGCATTTAACTACATCGTGAGGGCCGCATAATGGCAACGATTACCCTGGATAAAAACGGGCTGGCGAAGGCTTCCGGCACGTTGGCGGTCTATAACTTTGACGCCCAAAGCGGCGAATTCACCGGCACCACGGGGGAGTATTTACCGCAGGGCGTGGGCGTTCCGGCCAATGCATGCAGCAGCGCGCCGCCTGTTATTGGTGCCGGATTTGTGGCGGTTTACCGCGACGGCGGCTGGCAGAGCGTTGCCGATCACCGTGGTGAAACGGTGTATTCCATCACCGACGGCTCGGCTACAGAAATCACCGCGCCGGGCGACTATCCGGCAGACACCACCACGCAGGCACCGGCAACCAGCTATGACCAGTGGGTCGGAGGGAAATGGGTAACGGATATGGACGCGCAGCAGGCCGCAGCGGTACAGGCGGCAGAGGCTGAAAAGGCCGCACGTATCGCAGAGGCCAACAACACGACGCAGGCGTGGCAGACCCAGCTCAGGCTCGACATTATCACCGATGCGGATAAAGCGTCGCTGACCGCATGGATGAAGTACGTGCAGGAGGTGCAGGCGGTCGATACTACTGTCGCGCTTGATGTAACCTGGCCTGAAAAGCCAGCCTGATACCGATCCCCGCCTGACGGGGGATTTAATTTTGTCCGTGTGTCCTTCACCAAACGGCAATCGCATGCACTGCCCCGCCTGAGCAGGCAATCTGAGCGCACCTGTTTAACGGAGTGCATCAAATGTCTGATTACCATCACGGTGTCCGCGTCGTCGAAATCAACGACGGCACGCGCACCATTTCCACCGTCTCAACCGCGATTGTCGGGCTGGTCTGTACCGCCGAAGACGCCGACGCCACCGCGTTTCCGCTGAATACGCCGGTACTCCTGACCAATGTGCAGGCCGGTATTGCCAAAGCCGGGACAAAAGGCACGCTGGCCGCGTCCCTTCAGGCGATTGCCGACCAGGCCAAGCCCGTTACGGTCGTGGTGCGCGTGGCCGAAGGCGCGACCGACGCAGAAACCATTTCTAACATCATCGGCACCACCGACGAAAACGGCCAGTATACCGGCATGAAGGCGCTGTTAAGCGCGCAGACGCAGCTCGACGTCAAGCCGCGCATTCTCGGCGTACCGGGCCTCGACTCGCTGGAAGTGGCGACTGCCCTTGTCAGCATCGCGCAGCAGCTGCGCGCCTTCTGCTACGTCTCGGCGTGGAACTGCAAAACCGTGTCCGACGCCATGAAGTACCGCGAGAACTTCAGCCAGCGTGAAATCATGGTTATCTGGCCGGACTTTATCGCCTGGAACACCACGGCCAACGCGTCCGAAACCGCGTATGCCACCGCCCGCGCGCTGGGCCTGCGCGCCAGAATCGACAACGACACCGGCTGGCACAAAACGCTTTCTAACGTCGGCGTTAACGGCGTGACCGGGATTTCTGCCGGGGTGTTCTGGGATTTGCAGCAGACCGGCACCGACGCCGATCTGCTTAACGAAGCCTGCGTGACCACGCTTATCCGCAAGGACGGCTTTCGCTTCTGGGGAAACCGCACCTGTAGCGACGATCCGCTTTTCGCCTTTGAAAACTACACCCGCACCGCGCAGGTGCTGGCCGATACGATGGCCGAAGCGCACATGTGGGCGAACGACAGGCCGCTGACGCCGGTACTGGTGCGCGAGATTATTGCGGGCATCAACGCCAAATTCCGCGAGCTGGTCAACGCCGGTTATTTGCTGGGTGCGACCTGCTGGTATGACGACAGCGCCAACGATAAGGACACGCTGAAGGCGGGCAAGCTCTTTATTGATTACGACTATACGCCGGTGCCGCCGCTGGAAGATTTAACCCTGCGCCAGCGCATCACCGACTCTTACCTGGCGAACTTCGCCGCGTCCGTTAACAGCTGAGGACTGAACAATGGCACTGCCACGAAAACTCAAGGGGATGAACCTCTTTAACGATTCCAACAGCTATCAGGGCGTTGTTAACAGCGTCACGCTGCCGAAGCTGAGCCGCAAGCTTGACGCGTTCCGGGGCGGCGGCATGAGCGGCGCGGCGCATATTGATATGGGTCTCGACGACGACGCGCTGGCTTTTGAATGGAGCATTGGCGGCATCGACGATCTGGTGCTGACGCAGTGGGGCGCAACCTCCGTGCCGCTGCGCTTTACCGGCTCTTATCAGCGCGACGACACCGGCGAGGAGATTGCGGTAGAGATTGAGGTACGCGGCAAGCATCAGGCGTTTGATTTTGGCGAGGCCAAACAGGGCGAGGATACCGAAACCAAAATCACCACCAAATGCACCTATTACAAGATGACCTTTAACGGCAAAGAGCTGATTGAAATCGACACCATCAACATGGTGGAGAAGGTCAACGGCACCGACCGCCTGGAGCAGCGCCGCAAAAATATCGGCCTTGTTTAACCCTTATGCCAGCGCCCTGCGCTGGCCTTATCCCCTTTTGAAAAGAGAACAGTCATGGAAAACAAAGAAAATATCGTCACCCTGGAAACTCCGGTCATGCGCGGCGAGCAGGCAATCAACACCGTTGAAGTGATTAAGCCGAATTCCGGCGCGCTACGCGGCACCCGCCTGGCCGACCTTGCAGGCTCGGACGTGGACGCGCTGATCACCGTGCTGCCGCGCATCACGCTGCCGACGCTGACAAAAGCGGAATGTCTGAACCTCGACCCGGCGGATTTGATTGCGCTGGCCGGTAAGGTGATCGGTTTTTTGTCGCCGAAGTCGGACGAGTAAGCTGGCCCGGCGATATGTCCGTTAACGACCTGATGGCGGATATCGCTACAGTGTTTCACTGGCCGCCTTCCGAAATGTACGCCATGCCGTTGGCCGAGCTTATCGACTGGCGGCACAAGGCCATCATTCGCAGCGGAGCAAAAACCGATGAATAACCTTAAATTACAGGTACTGCTGAAGGCGGTAGACCAGGCGACGCGCCCGTTTAAAGCGATTCAGAACCAGACCCGAAGGCTGGCGGGCGATATCCGCGAGACGCAGAGCAGCCTTAAGGAGCTGGATGCCCAGGCGGCGAAGATTGACGGCTTTCGTAAAGCCAGCGGCCAGCTTGCCGTCACGCAGCAAAAGCTCAAAGACGCAAAAGCCGAGGCCACCGCGCTGGCGGTCGCCTTTAAAAATACCGAAAGGCCCACCACGGCGCAGGCCCGCGCGCTGGAAAAAGCCCGGCAGGCGGCCAGCGAGCTACAGACAAAAACCAACGGCCTGCGCCTGTCGGTGCAGCAGCAGCGCGAGGCGCTGAAAGCCGCCGGAGTCTCCACCAAAAGCCTGAGCAGCGAGCAGCAGCGGCTGAAAAGTGCCGCTGCGCAGGCGACGCTGAGCCTGAGCCGCCAGAAAGCCGAGCTACAGCGCCTGAGTCAGCAGCAGGAGCGGCTGAACCACACCAGTGAGCGCTACCGCAAAGGCCAGGAGCTGTCGGCAAAAGTGCGCAACGCCGGTGCAGCCGGTGTCGGTGCGGCCACGGTCGGCGCAATCGCGGCAACGTCGGTGCTGCGTCCCGGCTACGACTTCGCGCTGGCTAACTCCACGCTACAGGCAACGCTTGGCGTGGATAAAAACTCCGCTGATTTCCAGTCACTGCGTACCCAGGCGCGCAACATCGGCGACAACACCGCCGCCTCGGCCAATGACGCCGCGCAGGCGCAAATTGTTATCGCCAAATCCGGCGGAAGCATTGACGACATCAGGGCGGCCACGCCGGTAACGCTGAATATGTCGCTGGCGAACAACCGCACGATGGAGGAAAGCGCCGATTTACTCATGAGTACCAAAAACGCGTTTGGTCTGGCAAACAGCGAGGTCGCGCACCTGGGCGACGTGATTTCCGCGACGCTCAACAGAACCGCGACCAAATTTGAAGACCTGAGCGACGCCATGCCCTACGTCGCCTCGGTGGCTAAAAATGCAAAGGTAAGCCCGGAGCAGACGGCAGCGATGATTGGCACGCTGGCAAACAACGGCACCACCGGCAGCATGGCCGGGACGGGCATCCGCGCCATGCTGTTGCGCGTGCAGGCACCGACCGGCGAGGCGTTCAAAGCGATTAAAGAGCTGGGCGTGAAGACCGCCGACGGCAAAGGCAACATGCGACCGTTCTTCACCATCCTGAGGGAGATGCAGAAGTCCTTTGTAAAAAACAAGCTCGGCGATGCCCAGCAGGCGGAATACCTGAAGACCATCTTCGGCGAAGAGGCCGCCTCGGCAGCGGTCACGCTGATGAAATCTGCCGCGAGCGGCGAACTGGACAGGCTGACAAAAACCTTTAAAGGCTCGGACGGCAGCACGGCGAAGCTGGTTAACGTGCAGCAGGATAACCTCGGCGGCGACTTCAAAGAGCTGCAATCAGCTAAAGAGGCTATTGGCACCGACCTGTATGACGATCTTAATAAAACCCTGCGCTCGCTGACCAAAGAAACCACAAAGTTTCTGCTGAACGTGGACGGCTGGATACAGAAAAATCCGGTGCTGGCTAAAGGTATTGCCATCGCGGCCACGGCGGGCCTGATTCTGGTCGGGGCGCTGGGCGCTATCGGGCTGGTTGCCTGGCCGGTTGTAACCGGGATTAATGCGCTTATCGGAGGGGCTGGCCTGCTTCGTACCGCCTTCACCAAAGCGGGTGAGGCTATCGTAACGGAAATGGGCCTGATTTCATGGCCGGTAGTGGCCGTTGTCGCTGCCGTTGTCGCCGGTGCGCTGCTTATCCGTAAATACTGGCAACCGATTAAGGCATTTATGGGCGGCGTAGCCGAAGGGTTTAAAGCCGCGACAGGCCCGATTGGTGAGTCCTTTGCCCCGCTGAAGCCCGTTTTAAACTGGATAACGGAAAAGGTAAAGGCCGCATGGGGCTGGTTTAAAAAGCTGCTGGAGCCGGTGAAGTCCACGCAGGCCGAGCTGAAAAGCGCCGGAGACATGGGGAAAAAATTCGGTAACGCGCTGGCTGAGGGGCTGAAGATACCCGGCAAGGCACTTGAACAGCTTACGAAAGGCATCAGCTGGATGCTGGAAAAGCTGCACCTTATCGACACCAAATCCGGCGACCTGAAGGACAAGGTGCCGGGCGGCGACCCAGGCCATCCGGAGAACAGGCACGACCCGGTTGCGCCGAACGGGCTGCCGTGGAGTCTGGCCGACACCGGCCCGGCCTATAAGCCGGTTACGTCACCGGCAGCAGGCAGTTACAGCGACAAGAGCCAGAACAGCCATGAGTACACTATCAACATGCATCCGGGGATGACCAAAGACGACGCGCTGGCGTTGATTGCGCAGCAGCAGGCGCGCAATGAACGCAACCGCCAGGCACAGAGCCGCAGCAAAATGGGATGGGAATAATATGATGATGATTTATGGCCTGCTGCCGTTTATGCGCCAGACGCTGCCCTATGCGGAAATGCAGCAAAATATCGACTATCGCTGGCCCACAAACAGCCGCGTCGGCCAGCGGGCCTCGGCGCAGTTCCTCGGCGTGGGTGATGAAAAAATCACGCTGACCGGCGAGCTGCGCCCGGAAGTCACCGGCGGCACAATTTCGCTGCTGAGCTTTAAGCTGCTGGCCGACGAGGGCCGGGCGTGGCCGCTGATTGGCGGCAACGGCACGATTTACGGGATGTACGTCACGGAGAACTTTTCCGCCTCGCACAGTGAGTTTTTAAGCAACGGCAGCGCGCTGAAAATCACCTTTACGCTGAGCCTGAAGCGCGTCGACGAGTCGTTAACGTCAATGTATGGCGACCTGAAAAAACAGGCCGACGAACTGATAAGCGGTGCCGGAAGCCTGCCGGGCCAGGTGACGTCCGTTATCAGCCAGGCGAAGAGCGCCGCCGCCAGCGTGACGGCCACCGTAGGCGGGCTGCTGTCATGAGCATCAGCAGCCTGGCAATACAGGCGGGCGCGCAGCTCGCGCCGGACTTTATGCTGTCGGTCAACTCAAAAGACGTCACCGCGAACATCCGAGACCGGCTTCTTTCGCTGACGCTCACGGATAACCGGGGCTTTGAGGCTGACCAGCTGGATATTGAGCTGGACGATGCCGACGGGCTGCTGGCGATGCCGGTACGTGGTGCGGTGATAAAGCTTTTCCTCGGCTGGAAAGGCCAGGCGCTTATCGGTAAGGGCGAGTTTACCGTGGATGAAGTGGAGCACCATGGCGCGCCGGACACCATGACCATCCGGGCGCGCAGTGCGGACTTTCGCGGCACGCTTAACTCGCGGCGCGAGGTGTCGTATCACGATACCACCCTGGGCGATGTGGTGAAGCAGGTAGCGGAGCGCAACAAGCTCAGCCCGCTGCTGGCCGACGGGTTCGCCGCGCTGGCGGTAAGCCATATCGATCAGACTCAGGAAACCGATGCGGCATTCCTGACGCGCCTTGCCACGCTGTACGGCGCGGTGGCCGCCGTGAAGGCGGGGAAACTGTTGTTCCTGCGACCGGGCAGCGGCGTGACGGCCAGCGGTAAACCCATTCCGCAGCTGACTCTTACGCGGCAGGACGGCGACCGGCACAGCTTCAGCATTGCCGACCGGGGCGCGTATACCGGCGTGTCGGCAAGCTGGCTGCACACTAAAGACCCGAAGCCGAAAAAGGTCAAGGTGAAGCGCAAGCCAAAAGAGAAGCACCTGCGCGCGCTGGAGCATCCGGCGGCCAAAAAGAAAAAGACCACAGCCACGAAAACGCCGGAGGCAAAGGAAGGCGACTATCTGGCCGGGACTGAGGACAACGTGTTTGCGCTGACCACGGTTTACGCCACCAGGGCCGCCGCCATGCGCGCCGCAAAGGCAAAATGGGACAAGCTCCAGCGCGGCGTCGCCGAGTTTTCGTTAACGCTGGCAATGGGTCGTGCGGATCTCTTCCCGGAAACGCCGGTAAAGGTCAGCGGGTTTAAGGCGGTGATTGACGCGCAGCCGTGGTTAATCAGCAAGGTGACGCACAGCCTGAGCGGCAGCGGCTACACGACGACGCTGGAGTTTGAGGTTTTGCTATCCAACGTAGAGTATGTGGCAGAATCAGAAAATGATGATTCACAATAAGTGAATTTTATTGCCCTTTTTGTGAAAAGCATGTATTAAAGGCCTGGTGTCTTCAGGGAGAAAAAAGAAATGATGCATTGCCCGCTTTGCCAGACCGCTGCCCACGCTAAAAGCAGCCGCTATATTTCACGCGAGACAAAAGAACGTTATCACCAGTGCCAGAACATTAATTGCAGCTGTACTTTCAAAACGCATGAAAGCATAGCGGGAATGATTGTTTCGCCAGGCCAGACTAACAGAGTGCCGATCTTTACCCACAATCAGCAGCAGCCGTCGCTGCTTCACTGATAGAGCCTGATAACGAAGCCTGCGAAAGCAGGTTTTTTTACGCCTGCATCCTGCAAACGAAGAAAAAACTCATCGCCATTTCATCGCCACTCAAAAATCACAAACAAAAAAACCACCCGTAAAAGGTGGCTTAACTGCATGATTTTCATCATTAAATCTGGTGGCCCCTGCTGGACTTGAACCAGCGACCAAGCGATTATGAGTCGCCTGCTCTAACCACTGAGCTAAGGGGCCTGTGGCGCGGGATTATAATGTAACTTGCCGCTGCAATCCAGCGATCCGCTGCTGAGTGCCTGTTTTTTGCGCATATCCTTAAGCATTGTAACTGTTTAAATAACAATCCGTTACCTGAGCGTTATCTCCCGTGTGTATCCCTGTATCCAGTCCCGTTAAAGCAGGTCGCTTCCTTACTTATCATCACCGGTAATAAAAGGTGGATGATAAATCGCGGTGCTCCAGTAACGGCTGCTGGCATGTTTTTCGGCCATCCAGCCCTGTTTGCGCAGCTGCCGGGCAATCAGCTTATTCATAATGCCGTGTCCGGCCAGCAGCACATTGCCGCGTGCGGAAAGCGCGATCAGCTTCGCAGCAGCCTGTTCTGCTCGCTGCTCGGCCTGCTGATAAGATTCCACGGAACCGGCATAGCCGCACAGCCACATCAGGCGTAATGCAAAAAGCCAGAGAGAAGGAGGAAGGTTAGGGTAGCCCAGACGCATGATGGGCAGCGAAACCTCACTAAAAAGAGGATCGACAGCATCAAGTTCCAGCCCCAGCTTTTCCAGTGAAGAGCGCGCGCGCGGCAGCGGGCTGGCGACAATATAATTCGCCGTGGCGGCAACTTCCCGGCACCTGTCCGGCGGCATGTCCGCCACCAGCGACATATCGTAGGCTTCGCACCATTCGGCCATTGCCAGCGCGGGCAGGCGACCGCCGGAATGATGATCGGGTTTCCCGTGGCGCATAAGAATGATGGTCATAAATTTCCTCAAGGGTCTCAGACGAAGGGCGTTCCGCCGGGGGAAGATGGTTATTGCCATAGCGTCACAGCATTGTCATCTGTAAAGGTTATCTTGCTGACGCTGTAGCCCGTACCAGGACCAAGCGTTAATAAAGATTATTTATGCTGCACGGCAAAGGCACAAAACATTTTGCGCTATGATAAATTAACTTTATGATTTGCAAGAAAATATATATCCTGTTTTCTGTATGAATGTAAAGTTATTCTAATTTATTGCGTCAGATTACTTGCTTTATCTACGCGCGTAGATAGAATGCACCGGTAGCAAGAATTCACAGTGTTGATGTTTGTCTGTGCAGCGAAGGTCAAATTTACTTTACGTTTTAATCGACCGGTTACCAAAACCGGCGGGCGCAAAGTAAACAAAACGAAGCCCAACACCAGGGAACCCGTTACTGACCTTTAATTATGGCTCAGCAAAAGCGTGTCATCACTGGCGAATCCTCCGTACTCTGCGGGGCAGCCAGGGAAGGCAAAACAGACCTCTCATCTCAGGGATTTTTTCATGTTGACACAACCTGTCCGACAGGAAGCCTCCTCCTCTGTTTCGGCAGCGGATGAACGTTTAACCACTCCGGAAGGACGTAAAGATTTCTGGCGGGCTACCGTCTCTTGCTGGCTGGGTACGGCGATGGAGTATGCCGACTTTGCCCTGTACGGCCTTGCCGCCGGTATTATTTTTGGCGACGTATTTTTCCCGAACGTGACGCCCGCAATGGCGCTCCTTTCAAGCTTTGCGACCTGGTCGGTGGGCTTTATCGCTCGTCCGATAGGGGCACTGTTTTTTGGCTGGCTTGGCGATCGGAAAGGGCGCAAAGTTGTCATGGTCACCACCATCATTCTGATGGGTCTCTCTACCACGCTGATCGGCGTCATCCCCGGATATTCCTCTATCGGCCTGTGGGCGCCTGCCTGTCTGGTCGTGCTGCGCTTTAGCCAGGGCTTTGGTGCTGGCGCAGAGCTTTCCGGCGGCACGGTGATGCTGGGCGAATATGCGCCTGCCGAAAAGCGCGGGCTGGTCTCATCGATTATCGCGCTTGGCTCAAACAGCGGCACGCTGATCGCCTCGCTGGTCTGGCTGGCGGTAGTACAGATGGATCAGCAACAGCTGCAGGAGTGGGGCTGGCGCATTCCTTTTCTGTGCAGCTCGCTGATAGCGCTGGTGGCGCTGTGGATCCGCCGTCACCTGAAGGAAACGCCGGTTTTTGAACGTAAAAATGCAGAGATGCAGGCGCAGCGCGAAGGCAAGCTGGTAGCTTATCAGCCTGAAATTCCCCGCACCTTCTGGCAGCGTAGCCGCTCCTTTCTGGTGATGCTCGGCCTGCGTATTGGTGAAAATGGCCCGTCCTATCTGGCGCAGGGCTTTATGATTGGTTACGTGGTTAAAGTCCTGGCGGTAGATAAATCCGTTGCGACCTCCGCCGTCTTTATCGCTTCGCTGCTCGGCTTCTTAATTATCCCTCTTGCCGGCTGGCTCTCGGACCGTTTTGGCCGCCGCATTACCTATCGCTGGTTTTGCCTGCTATTAATTCTCTATGCCTTCCCGGCTTTTATGCTGCTGGATTCTCGCGAGCCAGCGGTGGTGATGGCGGTTATCGTTGTCGGCATGGGGTTAGCCTCGCTGGGTATTTATGGCGTGCAGGCGGCGTGGGGCGTTGAGCTGTTTGGCGTTAAACACCGCTACACTAAAATGGCCACGGCAAAAGAACTGGGTTCCATCCTTTCTGGCGGAACCGCGCCGCTGGTTGCGGCCGCGCTGTTCTCCTGGACCGGCCACTGGTGGGTTATTGCAACCTATTTTGCGGTGATGGCAGGCATCGGTTTTCTGACCACGTTCGTGGCGCCGGAAACGCGAGGCCGCGATCTCAACGCGCCGGAAGATGCTATTTAAAATATGCGGGCCGATAAGCGTCGGCCCTTCAGGAAATGAGGTAAGACGTTGGCCAGACAGGGTTTACGCGCAACACGAGCCGACGTAGCCAGAGAAGCCGGAACTTCTGTCGCTGTAGTCAGCTACGTAATCAATAACGGCCCCAGGCCGGTAGCGGAAGCAACGCGGCTGCGCGTGCTGGCAGCGGTACAGAAGACCGGCTATCGACCTAACAGCCTGGCCAGAGCGCTGGCGCTGGGCTCCACAAAAACTTACGGGCTGGTCGTGCCCAATATCAGCAACGCGTTCGTTGCTTCCTTTGCGCATGCCTTGCAGCAGGAAGCGTTGAGCAACGGCATGGTTATGCTGCTTGGCGATGCGGGCGACAGCCGCCAGCGCGAGCTGGAGCTGATTAACAGCCTGCTCAGCCAGCAGGTTGATGGGCTGTTTTACAACAGCGTCGATCGTCATCCCTATATTGATATTATTCAGGCCAGCGGCACGCCGCTGGTGATGCTCGATCGGGTTGATCCTGCGCTAAACGTCAATATCCTGCGCGTGGATGAGTGCGAAGCTGCCCGTCAGGTCACCCTACATTTACTTAGCCACGGTTATAAAGAGGCAGGCATGATCAGCGGGCCGCTGGAGATGTTTAACGCCCAGGACCGCCTGGCAGGCTGGCGACAGGCGCTGGCGGAATACGGCGTGACAGAACGGCCAGAATGGATTTTTCCGGCACCCTATACGCGCGAAGGCGGCTATCAGGCGGCAAAAGAAATGCTACAGGGAGAGCTGCCCCGGGCGTTGTTTATCGCCAATGAGATGCAGGCTATTGGCTGCATCCGTGCGCTGGCAGAGCAGCAGCTTCGCGTGCCGGAGCATATCGCGCTGGTCTGCTTTAACGGTACGGAGCAGTCGGCCTACCATGTTCCCTCATTAACGACCGTGCGTCAGCCGGTAGAAGCGATGGCGAAAAAAGCGCTGGCGATGCTGGCGTCGCCGCAAAACGACGTGCAGCTAAGCGAATTTGCACACCAGCTACAAATTGGCGAATCCTGCGGCTGTACGCTGGCTGCTGCCAACACGCCGCAAAGAAAGATAAAACCATGAAAAGAGTGATTATCGACTGCGATCCGGGCAACGGCATTATCGGTGCCAACGTGGATGACGGACTGGCGCTGGCGCTGGCCATCGGTTCGCCGGCTATTTCTCTGGAACTGATCACGATTGTGACGGGCAATACGCCGTGCGAAACCGGTTATAACGTGGTTAAAGATCTGCTGAACAGGCTGGATCTGGATATACCGGTACGGAAAGGTGCAACGCGCGCGCTGTTTGAGCCGCCGGAGCCCTGGCGCGAGGCGCTGGATAATCGCGTCTGGCACTCGCAGCTGGATCACCTCTGGCAGGGCGTTCGCCAGCCTCGCGCTTATCAGGCACCGGACGAAGAGGCGGCGGATGCCATCGGGCAACTGATCTGCGCCAATCCTGGGAAGATTACGCTGGTTGCTATCGGGCCGCTGACTAACGTAGCGCTGGCGCTGGAGCGTTATCCGCAGATGGCGGAAGCGGTGCAGGAAATCGCGATTATGGGCGGCGTGTTTGCACTGGATAACTTTATCAAAGACACCAACTTTGGCCTGGATCCGGAAGCCGCGCAGCGGGTGCTGAACAGCGGGGCGTGCATTACGCTGGTGCCAATGGATGTAACCACGCAAACCATGTTAACCCATCAGGATTTACAGCGCATTGAAGCGGCAGATACGCCGTTGGCGAAATTTGTCGGCGAAACGCTGCGTCCCTGGCTTGATTACTCTATGCAGGTCCGTCGGCTGCCGGGCTGCTGGATCCACGATGTGCTGGTGGTCGCCTGGCTGATCAATCAGCAGGTTGCTACAGCGGCAGATTACTATGTCGACGTCGAAGTGCGGCCCGGCATGACGCGCGGAAAATCGTGGCGTTATCGTTTGCCGCTGCGGATTGATATTGCGGCGGGTGAACCGAGCGGCGGCCTGGTTCACGTCCTGCAAACGGTGGATAACGCGCGGCTACTGGCGATGCTGGAGCAGGCGCTGGCCCGGTAACGTTTTTCCTCAGCGGCGTCGTGCCGTTTTGAAAAGGTTGCTTACATCCTGCATTAAAGCGTGACAACTGCTTCCCTCTCTCACTTCATTTAGCATGATATAAACAAATGATTAACATTTATGCCGTCGTGACGGGCGGACCTTTGTCGTCTTTGAGACAGGAAGAATCATTATGTTTGACTGGACTTCGACACAGCGCAATGTGGCTTTCGCCAGTTTTGCCAGCTGGATGCTGGACGCCTTCGACTTTTTTATCCTGGTTTTTGTTTTAAGCGATATCGCGACGAATTTTCACGTCGGGGTTTCTGAAGTCTCGCTGGCGATTATGCTGACGCTGGCGGTAAGGCCGATTGGGGCGCTGCTGTTTGGTCGCCTGGCGGAGAAGTATGGCCGCCGCCCCATATTGATGATTAACATCACCCTGTTTTCGCTGTTCGAGCTGCTTTCCGCCTGGTCGCCGACGCTGGCTACCTTTCTTATTTTTCGCGTAATTTACGGTATCGCTATGGGCGGGGTCTGGGGCGTGGCGTCGTCGCTGGCGATGGAGACGATCCCCGATCGATCCCGCGGCCTGATGTCCGGTATTTTTCAGGCGGGTTATCCGGCGGGCTATCTGCTGGCCTCCATCATTTTTGGCCTCTGCTACAGCTACGTCGGCTGGCGTGGGATGTTCCTGATTGGCGCGATGCCGATTTTGCTGCTGCCGTTTATCTGGTTTAAGGTGCCGGAATCGCCGGTATGGCTGGCCGCCAGAGCGCGGAAGGAGAGCGTGGCGCTGCTGCCGGTGATACGCAAACACTGGAAGCTTTGCCTCTATCTGGTCGGCCTGATGGCCTGCTTTAACTTCTTTAGTCACGGTACGCAGGACCTTTATCCGACCTTCCTTAAGGTTCAGCACGGTTTCGATCCGCATACGGTCAGCCTGATTGCCATCGCTTACAACATTGCCGCGATGATGGGCGGCGTCTTTTTTGGTTCGCTGTCGGAAAAAATTGGCCGTAAGAAGGCGATGATGATTGCCGCGCTGCTGGCGTTGCCGGTACTGCCGCTGTGGGCTTTTTCAACCGGTTCGCTGACTATCGGCCTGGGCGCGTTTTTAATGCAGTTTATGGTGCAGGGCGCATGGGGCGTGGTGCCAACCTATCTTACCGAGCTGGTACCTGCCAATACGCGCGCGGTACTGCCGGGCTTTGTTTATCAGCTGGGTAACCTTATTGCTTCGGTTAACGCCACGCTACAGTCGCATATCGCCGAAGCGCACAACAACAACTATGGGCTGGCGATGGCGATAGTCGCCGGAACGGTTGCTGTGCTGATTGCGCTGATTGTCGCCTGCGGTAAGGAAACCAGAGGGATTGAGATCACCGCGCAGAAGAAATAGCGCGTCCGGCAACGTGGCTTGAAATCTGTCGCCATGTTGCCGAATCGCCGGATTATTGTGCTGGCTGGCAGACGTCAACCCAGGTCGCGTCGGTCAGTTCCGCCAGCAGCTGCGGCGAAATGCGCACCGCGCTGTAAATTGAACCGGCTGCCGGCAACACTTCCTCATACTGCTTCAGCGACAGGTCGCAAAAAACCGGCAAGGGCGTTTCCAGACCAAAAGGTCAGACGCCGCCAACGGGATGACCTGTCCAGCTGACTACCTCATCGCTGCTGAGCATGCGGGCCTTGCTGCCCAGCATCGCTTTCAGCTTACGATTATCCAGCCTTAAATCGCCGCAGGTGACAATCAATATCACCTGGTTTTTCACCTTTAGCGACAGCGTTTTGGCTATCTGACCGGGCTTCACGTGATGCGCACGCGCCGCCAGCGCCACCGTAGCGGTGCTTTCCGCCAGTTCAATAATACCGATATCCGGCGCGCGTTCGGCAAAGAACTGCCGTACAGACTCCAGGCTCATACTTCAGCTCCTTTACATTCAGGCCGATAAAGCTGCCACAGCACGAGCGGGCTGTAAACGGGGAACGGGAAAATGAGATATTTCGGGAACGGAGGCGGCGAAAATTAAACCGGCTTTAGCGTACAGTTACCACATTGCTGTACGGCGGGCAGGCGATAGCGCTGGCAGCAGGTGCGGCGCTGCATTTCGCCATCACGCGGCAGCATGGTGCGGTAGAAAGGATTATCGGAACCGTCAGAGAGCGAGCGTGAAAAGAAAAAGGCGTGTTCCAACTCGGCGTGCAGGCCTGCCCCAAGCAGCGGTGCCAGCTCACCCAGGAACCAGTGAACGGCAAATCCGCTGTTGCTCCAGATAAGCTTGCCGTTGATGTCGCCGTGCCGCTCGATACCTTCTACGGCGGGAATAAGAAACTGCTGGATCAGCCGGTCCATGCGGCGACGGGGACTAAGGTAACGCGCCTCTTCATATTCCTGCACATCAATCCAGAACGCGGCGGCACGGCCGGTTTCGTGGAACTCAACGTGGATATGTTCCGGCGAGCAGTCCAGCGCGCGGTTTTCCAGCAGCAGCGCCATCATCAGCGGCGGTAGAACCAGGCCAAAATACCACTGCGCCCAGAGCGATTGCAGCGGCTTGTTCTCCCTTGGCTGTTCGCCATGCTCCCGATAGATAAAATCGCTGTAAAGCGTATTAAGGCGAGAGAAATTCTCCGGCTGCGACCACTGCGCCAGCGTCATACAGCCTGCGGGAGCCGCCTCGTTTAGCCTGATGGTATCGAGAAAGTAGGCCCGATGCTCGCTGAACAGCGCGCGTAGCGAACCGGCCAGCGGTCGATGGCTCTGCAAAAATATCAGCGGGTGAGAGCCATACTCGGCGCTCTGATAACGGACGGTGCTCATGGGCTATTCCGCAATATCTGAGTGGGAAAACAAATGATAATCGTTCTTGATTGTATCTGAGGGTAGTGGAACGCACAAGCCGCATTTAGTGTGGCGATCCGGCGGGGCAGAGAGAAGCCATGCCGATTTGAATTAATATCGTTATAGCCGGTAAACAGACAACAGAATTTCCTGACCATTATTATGGGGATTTGCTTTTAGTTCGTTTTTTAGCAGGTAATAATGATTTTACTTAGGGAGGATTAATAACGACAGGCTTGCTGTTTACTTAACGGAAATATCCTCAGGCTACCGTCTCTGTCAAAATAAATATAGCGCGCGATGTTTTAATTCGCGAGACAATGCCGGCCCTGTACACAGGATAAATTAAGACAAATTGAGAAATGATTTTACCGATCTGAGGATTCAGATCGGCCAGGGAAATTAAAGCGCATCGGCCGGTTTTGCCAAATCTCCATGAGATAATTTTTCCCATGAAAGAATAGCATTACGGCCCCGATTTTTTACCACATAAAGGGCACGGTCGGCATTAGCCAGCGCGTCGGCAAAATTGTTGTCCACTATCGGCGCAAAACCCGCGCTGACGGTTACGTGCGTGGCGACCTGCTCATTGAACAGGTGCGGGATTTCCAGTTCCTGAATGTACTGGCGGATGCGCTCTGACAACTTCATCGCAATGGCTTCGTTAACGTTGGTCAGCAATACCAGGAACTCTTCACCACCATAGCGGGCGACAATGTCGCGTGAACGCACCGCATCGCGAATGGCAATCGACACTCGCGCCAGCGCCTGGTCGCCCATCGCATGCCCGTAGTTGTCGTTATAAGCCTTAAAGTGGTCGATATCCAGCATCAGGATATAGTGATTACCGCTATGATTTTCAAAAACATTTTTCAACCTGTTGTCCAGGCCGCGACGATTATAAAGCCCGGTCAGCGGGTCGAGCATACTCAAATCGCTCCAGCTTTGCTTCTCTTCATACAGCTGGCTGACCAGACGACGAGTAAAGCGGTCGCGCCGCCGTTGCAGGATATGATGCAGCGTAAAACCGACCAGCGGCAGCAGAATAGTAAACAGGATGAGCAGCGTATTTTGCCCACGATCCAGCACGATAACCGTCATGGAAGGCGGCAGGGTATGCAGGCAAAATGCCAGCAGATGATCGCTCAGCGCAACGGCGCCAATAAAGAAAGCGCTGAACAGGCTTATCAGCAGAAAGCTGTTGTCAAAATAAAAGACTAAATCAAAAGTCAGGACAATTTGCCACGCCCACAGCAGGCCGATTGCCAGCGAGGCGACATTTAATATCGGAAATTTAACTCTGGGCCGCAAAAGCATCCAGATTAACAGGAAGGCGCTAAAGGCGGCAATAATTAGCGCAGGAAAGCCGGATAAACCCTTACTTTGTTTTTTGCTGTAAATATAAAATAAAGACGCAGCGGTGTTTAAAACAAGGAATAACATCAGCGAAAGCCGATATTTGCTGTGAAGCAATTCATTATAGCTTTGTAATTTCATTCTTTTCTACTCATGACTGCCTGAATAGCATACGGTTGCCAGGAAAAAGGCAGAGCCGGGAATAGTTGCTGTAATTATTATAAGGTTTTTAGTGGGTACAGAAGCACTGACAATTTAACACTTAATAAGTGTGGTGTCATCTTTAAGCGTAATTATTAAACGGCAGGCAAACAATTCTTGCTGCAAAACGATAAAAGTTCTTATATGCTATTGGTAATCATTATCATTAAGAAGGGTGGGTGATACGATGCTGACGGCAATGATAACCGCCTGCGGATTATGGGGAGTGAGCTGGATGCTGGGCAAAAAACTTGATAGCGCGTGGGGCGTGCTGCTCCCTTGTGCAATCATCCCTTTGATTACGTTGCTAAATCTTTCTTTCAGCGAGTGGCGCATAGTGATGGTGATCGCGCTGCTGGCGACCGTGGTGATGCTGTATCACAAACGGCTACGGCACTATCTGCTGTTGCCTTCCTGTATTGCGCTGGCCGGCGGCATGGCGGCGATTTCGGTTAATTTCGGCATGCTTTAAATGATAAAAACAGGTGCGAAAAAGGGCCATGGAAAAATAAAGGCAAATTTTTATTGAGTGGGTTCAGACAGATCGAATCAGCAGGGAAAAGGTGGCTAATACACAATGAGAAACAGCATTGTGGTGCTTTAACAGGGAACGGTGAGAGCAAAAGAGATGGTTTAACAGGGAGCGATGAGAGTAAAAGTGATGGTTTAACAGGGAGCGGTAAGAGCAAAAGAGATGGTTTAACAGGAAACGGTAACAGTAAAGGAGATGGTGTAACAGGGAGCGGTGAAAGTAAAAATATGCTTTAACAGCGAGAGATTGTAACAGGGAAGGGAGAGCAGAAAAAGTTGTTCAACGTGGTGCGAAGAGAGGGACTTGAACCCTCACGTCCGTAAGAACACTAACACCTGAAGCTAGCGCGTCTACCAATTCCGCCACCTTCGCATCGTGTTGAACTGTCTATTCATATCACCGCATTGGTGCGAAGAGAGGGACTTGAACCCTCACGTCCGTAAGAACACTAACACCTGAAGCTAGCGCGTCTACCAATTCCGCCACCTTCGCGCAGTGCGCGTAACATGAATAACGTGGTTTTTGGTGCGAAGAGAGGGACTTGAACCCTCACGTCCGTAAGGACACTAACACCTGAAGCTAGCGCGTCTACCAATTCCGCCACCTTCGCGTACCGTCAACATAACAACGTTATATTGCAACCACGGAGGCGCATTCTAGAGATTTTCCCCGGCGCGTCAACAGTTATTTAACGTTGCTGCGGCGATCGCTGCAAAAAGCGGCATTTTACGAACGCACCCGTTCTTCGTGTAGAACTCTGCACACAAAGGCCACGTTTTTTGCCAGCGCCAGCGTCAGGCTCAGGGAACCCGGGCCGCTCGGAAAGACACAAAAGACGCCATCCCTGGCAGTTCGGGGCGCGGCGTCCCTGCCGCGATACGCTTTCCGATCGACCCGTGTTCCCCTCGCTTCAAATCCGGCATCCGCGTGAGGCAAAAAACCGCGAATCAGCGCTGAGCTTTTGCCGCGCGCGACCAGACGGCGCGATAAACCTTAAAGCGACCCGTCTGCGCCAGCACTTCATGGCTGCCGAAGGTTTCGTCCAGCACCTGGGCATAAGGCAGGAAGGCGTTCGCAACAATACGCAGCTCGCCGCCCATATTCAGATGCTTCGCCGCGCCGCGGATCAGCGTTTGCGCCGCGTCCAGGCTGGTCTGCATACCGTCATGGAATGGCGGGTTTGAGATAATCAGATCGAAACGGCCCTGCACCTCGGAATAAACGTTGCTGGCAAAAACATCGCCCTGCAAATCGTTAGCGGCCAGGGTAGCCTTACTGGCTTCCACCGCCGCCGCGCCTACGTCGGTCAGCGTCAGTCGCACTTTCGGCGAGAAACTCGCCAGCATGGCGGAAAGCACGCCTGCGCCGCAGCCTACGTCCAGCACTTTGCCTCTCATATGCGGCGTCAGCGTAGAAAGCAGCAGGTTACTGCCCGCATCCAGACCGTCACGGCTGAAGACGCCAGGCAGCGTTTTGATCGTCAGATCGCCCAGCTCATACTCATTCCAGTATGCTTTAGCATCGAACGTCGGCTGCTCGTCCAGACGACCATGGTAAAGTCCGCAGCGGCGCGCGCTGTCGATTTTATTCAGCTTCGCCCAGCCTTCTACAATCTGTTCTGCGCTACGCACGCCGCTGCGGTTCTCGCCAACGATAAACAGTTCGCTGCCCACGGGCAGTAAAGAAAGCAGGTTTTCCAGCTGGAACAGCGCTTCCGGCTTATTCTTTGGCCAGAAATAGACCAGCGTGTCGCAGTCGGCGACCATTTCCGGCGTCGCCACCAGGCCATAGCAGGCATGTTCACCCATCGTACGGCTGAGGATCTGCCAGTGATGATATTGCTGGGTATGTACCCGGCTCAGCGCGGTTTCCAGTTGGGCGGGCAGGTCATCCTGCAGATCGCCAGCAAACAGCACGCGGCGTTGAGTAAATTCATCACTGTGGCGCAGTATCACTTCACTGGCCGGGGTAAATGCGGACATCGGTGGCTCCTTACAAATCAGAGCGGCGATTATAGTGGTTTGTTGGCGCAGATTCGATGGGTTTGCTAGCATAGCGTCGCAATTGGGCGACCAGACGGGAAAAATGATGTCTTCCAGACGTGACTGGTTATTACAGCAGATGGGGATTACGCAATATACGCTGCGGCGTCCGCGCGCGCTGCACGGCGAGGTATCCATCTCATTGCCGGAGCAGACGCGACTGCTGATTGTGGCTGAGGTGCCGCCGCCATTAAGCGATCCGTTAATCCGCGACGTGCTTGCCGCCATGCTGGTGCGCGAGCACGAAGTGATGGCGCTGACGCCCGACCAGCTGGCGATGTTGCCCGATGAAACCCGCTGTATCAGCTGGTGCCTGGGGCTAAACGTGCCGGTAGCGGTTAACGGTTCTCAACTCGCTTCGCCCGTACTGGCGGAGCTTTATCACAATGCCGACGCCAAACGGGCGCTATGGCAGCAGATCTCCCACTATGAATCCGATTTCTTTACTGACGGCGCAAGATCTTGACCGTGCGTTTGCCATTGAACAGCGCAGCCACGCTTTTCCCTGGAGTGAAAAAACCTTTGCCAGCAATCAGGGCGAACGGTATCTGAACTATCGGCTGGATGTCGGCACGGAAATGGCGGCGTTCGCCATCACCCAGGTTGTGCTGGATGAAGCCACGCTGTTTAACCTGGCCGTCGATCCGGCATATCAGCGTCGGGGCCTTGGCCGCACGCTGCTGCAACATCTGATTTCCGAGCTTGAACAGCGCGGCGTGCTGACGCTGTGGCTGGAAGTTCGCGCCTCGAACCATGCTGCCATCGCGCTTTATCAGCAGCTGGATTTCAATGAGGTTTCGGTTCGCCGCAACTACTATCCCACCGCCGAGGGGAAAGAAGACGCCATCATTATGGCGCTAACAATTTAAGGGCCAGGCATGCTTAAAGAATGGGACTGGATTTTATTTGACGCCGACGACACGCTGTTTCACTTTGATGCGTTCGCCGGTTTACAGCGTCTTTTTCAACAGTACGACGTGGTATTCTCGCCGGATGATTATCAGGAATATCAGGCTGTTAATAAGCCGTTGTGGGTAGAGTATCAGAACGGGGCGATCACCGCCTTGCAGCTTCAGCACCAGCGTTTTCAAGGCTGGGCAGACAAGCTAAACGTTACCCCGCTTGATTTGAATAACGGCTTTTTAAGCGCGATGGGCGAGCTTTGCCTGCCGCTGACCGGCGCGGTCAATCTGCTTAACAGTTTGAAAGGCAAAGTAAAGATGGGGATTATTACCAACGGCTTTACGGCGTTACAGCAGGTTCGCCTGGAGCGTACCGGCTTCCTGGACTATTTCGATCTGCTGGTGATTTCGGAACAGGTTGGTCACGCCAAGCCGCATCCGGCCATTTTTGACTACGCGCTGGAAAAGATGGGCCAGCCGCCCCGTGAGCGGGTGATGATGGTGGGTGACAATCCCGATTCCGATATCCTCGGCGGCATGCGTGCCGGACTGGCAACCTGCTGGCTAAATGCGGATAACCGTCCTCTACCTGAGGGCATTAAACCAGACTGGCAGGTCGCTACGCTCTCTGAACTACAAGATATTCTTAACGCTTAAGTTTGCCTTTTTTGGTTTTTATCCCTCTCTAAAATCAAATGTGCGGCATTGGTATCGCTGTTATGCGGCCAGTTTGGCAAACAGCGATACATTATCCTTTTTATTTTTCCCTCAAAATTACTTCGCGCGACTATACCAAAGTCTAGTGCCAGCCCCGCCTGCGCATTTATAATATTTAGTTATTAAAAAAATTAATTTTAGTAGCTTATCTTGCTATTAAGGTTAACGGTTCGTCACCAGACAGGGAAAATTCCTGGAAAAAGCCCGCCATTCAGACAGAATTTACTTTATTTTTTAACATTAGAATCGCTAACGTTTTTGCGCGTTTGTGGCAAGCGTTGAATAATTGGAAGGACTCTGTAAACTTGCCGCAAATTTTCTCTCGAATGCTTACATTCTTACGGGCAGCCTGCTTCAGTGCTGGCTCGTGCGGTAGCTATGGTGGCGCGCGGCGTGGCGTAAAGATGAACGTTTTTCTCAGCTTACGCGCATTGCTACTATGAAATATCTGCAAATAATCAATAAAGAAAGTCTGAAAAAAAGTGTGTCAAACCTACTCGATTTCAAAACCCGAAGGTAGGGGAAATGCCTGAAGGCGTGCCTACGCGACGCAATTTATTTATGTGATAGCGGAAAAATCCATCACCTTGCTTGATAGTTAATCCGCTAATCGTTAGCCCGCCCATTTTGTGCGGGTTAACGCCAACTTACGGTTTTGTTAATGAAAGCCGTAACGCGCTGGACCAAACGACTCTTTATTACTCTGGCGCAACCAGCGCTAACCAGACCCTTTTTTATTCGGCGCGGTAACCATCGGGCCGACACGCATGTCTGTATACGCCTTTTTCAACCAACACTTCATGAGGACCCGGGTGAAAATTCAAATCGCATTAAGTCTGCTTTTTGTTCTGACGGTAGCGGGATGTAAAGCGCCACCGCCGCCAGTAACGGACGACACTATCGTTTCCAGCACCGTAGACGGCGTAAAGCTGACCTACCGCCATGCGGTACAGCCGCCAACTTCCTTTACGCCGATGGGTGAAGAGTACCGCGCGCTGTATGCCGCTTCGGTCATGACGCGCCCTGATTTCGGCGGCAAGCTGGTCAGCCATCTGGAAAACGGCAAGCCTTATACCGTTTTAGGCGCGGTGGAAAACAACTGGTTTGCCATTGCTGAACAGGGTGAAGAGCAGCTGATTGGCTACGTGCCGCTGCGCGCGGTCGTCAAAAGCGACCTGTACGACAAAACCGTTAAGGCAGATTCACGCCGCAAGCGCGCTCGCGCACCGGCGAAAAAAACCTGCGTGGCGGTAGATGGCGACAGCAAAGCTTGCCAGAACAGCAACAGCGGAACCTGGGTTATCGATTAATAAACGGGCCGACGGCCAGTAATTATGAACAGAAACTTTTTACGCCTGAGCTTTCAGGCGTTTTTCCTGATGGCATTTAGCGTGCTGACAGGCTGCACTTCGCACAGCGTACCCACTCATTACAGCCTGGTCTTCCAAAACTCTCCGCAGGTTAACAACGGCGCGCCGCTTAAGGTTCGCGTGTTGCTGCTGAGATCGGATGCCGATTTCATGTCTGCTGATTTTTATTCGTTGCAAAACAAAACTTCTGCCCTGTTAGGCGGGGCGTTGCTGAACAGCGAACAACTCTTCCTGATGCCTGGAAAAGGCAATAAAACCCTGCAAGGCCCTCTTCCTGCCGAGGCTCGCTATATCGGCGTGCTGGCGGAATATCAGACGCTCGACGGCAAAAAATGGCGTCTTGCGCTGCCGCTGCCCGTGGGCGCGGAAAAGCAATCGGTCTGGCAGCAGACGGATAACGAGCTGCGCGCCAGCCTTATCGCTAACGACAGCGGCCTGATCGCCGTTCACTGATGCCCAAACGGAACCCTTTATGAACAAAGCAGAAAAAGTGGTCTGGACCGAAGGCATGTTCCTGCGGCCACACCATTTTCAACAGGCGGAAAGCTATCAGCAAAGTCTACTGAATAACCAGATACAGGCTCAGCGGCCTTATCTGTGGGGCTTTCTGGACTGCGAAATTGACGAGGCCATGTTACGCCAGGGAAAAATTGCGCTGAGCTCGGCCAGCGGGCTGCTGCCTGACGGCACCTTTTTCTCTTTTCGTAACGGACGTGATGGCCCGCCGCCGCTGGTTATTCCTGAGAATCAGGGCAAAGAAAAGGTGGTGCTGGCACTGCCCGCGCGCCGCAACGGTCGTGAAGAGGTTATCTTTGCTGAGACCGCCGACTCGCTGGCTCGCTATGTGACTTTCGAGCAGGAAGTGGACGACTGTAACGCGCTCTCGGTCAGTCCGGCTGCCGTGCAGTTTGGCAAGTTGCGCCTGCGGCTGATGCTGGAAAGCGAGCTGTCCGCCGAATGGACGGCGATGGCCGTAGTGAAGGTGGTAGAGAAACGCAACGGCCAGGTACGCCTGGACAACAGCTACATTCCGCCAATGCTGAACTGCGCCGCCAGCCCGCAGCTTTACGATTATCTCAACGATATGCCGGGCCTGCTGCAACAGCGCAGCCAGCAGATTGGCCAGCGCCTGCAGCAGCCGGGCCGCTTCAACACCGCTGATATGCTCGACTTTATGCTGCTGGCGCTGGTTAACCACCATCTGGGCCACGTTAGCCATTTGAGAAATTTGCCGCTGCTGCATCCTGAACAGCTGTTCGCCAACTGGCTGGCATTTGCCTGCGAGCTGGCAACCTATACGCCGCAGCGTTTTCCTGATGCGTCGTTGCCGGTTTATGACCACGACGACCTGGCATGGTGCTTCGGCAAGCTGATGCTGATGCTGCGCCAGGGCTTATCGCAGGTGCTGGAAGAGAATGCCATTCAGCTACCGCTGACCGAACGCTCACACGGCCTGAACGTGGCTACCGTGCCCGAAACGTCGATGGTACGCGAGTTTGGCTTTGTGCTGGCGGTACGGGCCAACGTGCCGGCCGATACGCTGCTGACCCATTTCCCGGCGCAGATGAAGGTCGCGCCGGTGACTAAAATCCGCGATCTGGTTCAGCTGCAGCTGCCGGGCATGATCCTGCGCGCAATGTCGGTTGCGCCGCCGCAGATCCCGTGGCACGCCGGCTACAGCTATTTCGAGCTGGATAAGGGCAGCGAGCTTTGGCAGGAAATGGAAAAATCCGGCACCTTCGCACTCCATCTCGCCGGGGATTTTCCGGGACTTGCCATGGAGTTTTGGGCCATTCGTAGTCATTCAGCCTGACGTCAGGAGCAACAAACATGGAGCAACGACAGGCCACCGTACAGGGTGCCAGCAGCCTGAATCCGCTGGTTGCGGCCGCTAACCCTTTGCTGAACGCTATTCCGCAGATCCGCCATTCGGTTACCCATGCCGATCCTGCCGGACTGCGCCAGCGTTTGATCGACGAAATGCGCCAGTTTGAAATGAGCTGCCAGCGCGCCGGACTGCCTTATGAAGTGATTATCGGCGCACGCTACTGCCTCTGTACCGCCATTGACGAAGCGGCGGCGCTGACGCCGTGGGGCAGCCGTGGCGTCTGGCCAGGCCAGGGGCTGCTGGTCACCTTTCATAACGAAACCTGGGGCGGCGAAAAGTTTTTCCAGCTGCTGGCCAAGCTATCGCAGAATCCGCGCGAGCAGATAGTCCTGCTGGAACTGCTGAACTACTGCCTGCAGCTGGGCTTCGAAGGGCGTTATCGCGTGCTGGACAACGGGCGTTCGCAGCTGGAGACGATTAAAAGCCGTCTGCTGCAAATGATCCGCTCGGTGCGCGGCGGCTACGCGCCGCCGCTTTCTGTGCATCCTGAAGATCATCCGGTAACGCGCAAGCTATGGCGTCCGGTGGTGCCGCTGTGGGCCTGCACCGCGCTGGTCGGTTTCCTGGCCTGTCTGCTCTATATCCTGCTGAACTGGCGGCTCGGCGACGCCACCAGTCCGGTCCTGGCGGCGGTCTATCAAACGCCGCTGCCTGAAGTAACCATTCACAATCCCGCGCCGCCTGCGCCACCCGCGCTAAACCTGAAGGCTTTCCTTAAGCCGGAAATCGACGAAGGGCTGGTCTCGGTGAAAGACGAAGCGGATCAAAGCGTGGTGACGCTGAAAGGCGATGGCCTGTTTACATCGGGTTCTACCGCCGTGCGTGGACGCTATGAAGAAGTGTTAGACCGCATTGCGCAGGCGATGAACAACGTCAGCGGCCGCATCCTGGTAATTGGTTACAGCGACAACGTGCCGATCCGCAGCGCTCGCTTCGCTTCTAACTATGAACTGTCGCTGGCCAGGGCGAAATCGGTGCAGGAACGCCTGCAGCAGACGCTAAGCCAGCCTGCACGCGTGAAGGCGGAAGGGCGGGGTGAAAGCAATCCGCTGGTGCCTAATACGACTGCCGCCAACCGCGCGCGCAACCGCCGCGTCGATATCACGCTGCTGGTTTCTCCCGATAACACCCGCGCGGAACTGACGTCGCAGCAAGGAAATTAACGGATGATGAATATTCTGTTCGCCATTATGACCAACCGGCTGATGTGGGGCTTTATCGGCATCACCGCGCTGTCATTCATTATCTGGGTGATTGGCCCGGTGTTCTCTATTGTCGATTCCCGGCCGCTGGAACCCGAAGTCAATCGCCAGATCAGTATCGCGCTGCTCTATATCGCCTGGGGCCTGAGCAACGTCGTGCCGCGCCTGTATAACGCCTGGCTCAACCGCAAGCTGATGGGCAGCCTGAACGCCGCGCCGGACGAGAACGATGTGAACGTTAAGCGCCTGACCAGCGAAGATCGCGTGCTGGCGGAACGTTTCACCGAGGCCGCCGAGCTGTTGAAAAAAGCGCACTTCAGCCGCGCGGGCAACCGTCGCTGGACGCAGCGCTTCAGCCGTCAGTATCTGTATCAGCTTCCCTGGTACATGATTATCGGCGCGCCGGGCGCGGGCAAAACCACGGCGCTGGTCAATTCCGGACTGCAATTTCCGCTGGCCGATCGTTTCGGTAAGGCGGCGCTGCGCGGCATTGGCGGCACGCGCAACTGCGACTGGTGGTTTACCAACGAAGCGGTGCTGCTGGATACGGCTGGCCGCTACACCACGCAGGAAAGCGAACAGCAGCAGGACGCCGGTGAGTGGCATAAATTCATTGAGCTGCTGCGGAAATACCGTGGCCGCCAGCCGGTTAACGGCGTCATTATCACCGTCAGCGTCTCCGATTTGATGACCCAGTCGGCAGAGGCTTCTCGCCAGCAGGCGCTTTCCCTGCGCCAGCGTCTGATGGAGCTGCACGAACAGCTTGGCATTCGCTTCCCGGTTTACGTGCTGGTAACCAAAACCGACCTGCTGCAAGGCTTTCGCGCCTATTTCAGCAAGTTTGACAAAGCGCAGCGCGATCAGGTCTGGGGCTTTACGTTTCCGTGGGAGCGCGCAAAGCAGGCTGACTTCGATCTGCTCAGCGCCTTTACTCAGGAATACGCGCTGCTGCAACAGCGTCTGGATGCCGGTTTGCCGGACACGCTGATGCAGGAAAGCGACGCCAAAACTCGTGCGGAAAGCTATCTGTTCCCGCAGGAGTTCGCGGCGTTACGCCCTCTGCTTAAAGATTACCTGGAAACGGTATTTAGCCGCTCTAACTTTGAAACCGAGTTTTCGCCGCGCGGCATCTATTTTGCCAGCGGCACGCAGGAAGGTTTGCCGTTTGACCGCGTAATGGGGGAGCTGAGCCGCACGCTACAGCTGCCGGAAAGCGAAGGCGGCAGCAGCGGAGCCTGGGACAAAGTAGATAAAGCCGCGCCTATCCCCGGTAATAAAGGACAAAGCTTCTTCCTGAAGGATTTGCTGCAAAACGTCATCTTCCAGGAAGCTGGCCTGGCGGGCAGTAACCGCTGGTGGGAACTGCGTAACCGCGCGGTGCTGTGGTCTGGCTATATTCTGCTGGCGAGCGCGTTGGTCATCGCCACGCTGCTGTGGAGCACCAGCTATCGCAACAACAAAGCTTATCTGGCGGAAGTCCAGGCCAAAGTGCCGGAAGTCACGGCGCTGAGCAAAGAGTTGCAGGCCGCCGATCTCTATTCGCTGCTGCCGTATCTGAACGGCGTGCTGCATCTGCCGGACAGCAAAGATTTCGATCTGAATAATCCGCCGGTAACGCGCCGGATGGGGCTGTATCGCGGCGAAGAGGTCAGCGACGCCACGCAGTCGCTCTACCAGAAATCGCTGAAGCAGCTGCTGATGCCGCAGGTAGCGCAGCTGATAACGACCTGGCTGCGCAATGACAACGGCAGCGACGCGGACTACAGCTACGAAGCGCTGAAGGCTTACCAGATGCTCTATCAGCCGAAGCACTATGACGGCAAATTCCTGCATGCCTGGGTAATGCTGAATATCAGGCGCAACCAGCCGCAGAACGTGACGCAGGCGCAAACCAAACAGCTCGACTGGCACCTGGCGCAGCTGCTGGAAACGCAGATTCAGGCTTCGCCTTACGCGAGGGATGACGCGCTGGTAAAGCGCGAGCAGGCGTTGATTAACCAGATGCCGCGTTCCCAGCGCGTCTATGGTCGACTCAAGCGCCTGCTGGAAAACGATGAGAGCCTGAAGCCGGTTTCGCTGGCCTCGCTGGGCGGCCCGCAGAGCGAACTGGTGTTTTCACGCAAAAGCGGTAAGTCGATTGGCGAGGGCATTCCGGGCCTGTTTACGCCGGAAGGCTACTGGAACAGCTTCGATAAAAACATTGCGGAAGTGACCAAATCGCTGCACGACGACGACCAGTGGGTGCTGGGCGGAACGGTGCAGGGCGAAACGCCGCAGCAGACCGATTACGCCGTGCGCCAGCTCTATATGAGCGATTACATGCGCCAGTGGGATGGCCTGCTACAGGATATCCAGCTGAACAACAGCGCGGATCTCTCGCAGCGTATCAACACGGCGCGTTTGCTTTCCAGCAATAACTCGCCGCTGCGCAAGCTGGTGATAAACCTTAGCCACTATCTGGTGCTGGATAAGGCCGCGCCGGAAGCGCAGAAGCAAGGCGAAGCGGACAAAGAGAGCAGCAGCAGCACGCTGGAAGCACTCTTCCATTCGCGTAAGGTCGCGACCGCCGCCGAACAGCCGCAGACGCCAGAACAGTCAGTGACCGCTCACTTCGCACCGATTACCGAGCTGGCGCAGCCGCTGGAGAAAGACGGCAAGACCATTGCCTTTGACGACTTCCTGCATCAGATCGACGATCTCTATCGCTATCTGACTGCCGTACAGGACGCAGCCAACAGCGGTATGCCGCCGCCAGCGGGCGAAGCGATTGCTCGCTTACAGGCCAGCGCAGGACGTTTGCCCGGTTCGTTACAGAACATGTTTACCAGTATGGCCGTGGGCGCCAGCAGCGATACGCGCTTGCGCGATATGGACAACATTCGCAAGCGTATCAATGTGGAAGTTGGCAGCTTCTGCCGTCAGGCGATTGCCGGACGCTATCCGCTGACGCATTCCGCCCGTGCGGAAGTGACCCCGGACGATCTGGCACGCATGTTTGCGCCGGGCAGTGGCCTGATGGACAGCTTCTTCCGTGACAACCTGGCGAACAAAGTTGATACCACCCAGGCTAACTGGCGCTTTATGCCGGGCATTGACGGCAAAACGCTGCCGGGTGGCGAAAGCGTTCTGCGGCCCTTCCAGCAGGCGCAGAGCATCCGTGACGCCTTCTTTGCTAACGGTGCTACCACGCCTTCTTATCGCGTAACGGTACGTACCGGCCAGATGGACAACGATATTTTAACCATGACGCTGGATGTGGATGGCCAGCTGTTGCAGTACAGCCACGGCCCGCAGGCGGTACAGCTGATGAGCTGGCCCGGCCCTGGCGGCACCAGCCAGGTTCGTTTACAGCTTGGCCTTGCCAACGGCACCACGGCGACGCTGGTGACCAACGGTGCCTGGGCGCTGAACCGCTTCTTTGACCGCGCGCAGCTTTCCGCCGGTAGCAGCGGCCTGAGCCGTCAGGCTTCGTTTAACGTCAGCGGCCACCACGTCACGCTCGAATTCACGCCGAACAGCATTCGTAACCCGTTCCAGCTGCCCGGTTTTGCCTGCCCATGAACAGAGATAACCCGATGTCCGCACCTTGCTGGTATGGAAAACTGCCGAGCGGCGGTGACTTTTTAAAACGCCGCTTTCCGGAGGCGCTGCTGCAACAGTGGACGAGCTGGTTTCAGGTCGGGCTGCTACACCGTCAGGAGAGCGACAGACAGGACGACAGGCAATTTGCCAGCGCGCCGGTGTGGAATTTTGTGGTGCCGCCAATGTTGGGTAGCCAGCAAATCCAGATGGGCTGTCTGCTCCCGTCCCGCGACAGCGTTGGTCGGCTTTATCCCCTGTGCGCGCTAATGACCTTTTCACCCTCGCAGTGGGCGCAGCAGCAGCTGGCGATGGCGGGCGAGTGGTATCAGCAGCTGGGGCGAACCCTGCTGAATGCCGTTCGCGAAAGCTGGCCCGCCGCGCAGCTGGATCAGGCGCTGCTGTCGCTGCCTTTGGCCCCGGTGCCGCAAAGGCAGTCGGAAATTCTGGACGTAATTGGCTATCAGGACAGGCCGAGCACGCTGAGCTGGCGTCGCGTTTCAGACTGTTTTGACCCGCAGCACTACACCAGCTTCTGGTGGACTAACCAGGTCGACGGCAATCCGCTTTATACCCACGTTCACAGCGGCAACTTCACCGGACAGCTATTTAGCATGCTGTTCGATCCCGCCGCTGGCGCGAAGCCGGGACGCCACGGGCTTTATCCGCCGATGTTTGAATAAGGAATCCATATGAATCTTGACGCGCTACTCGCACCGATTGGCAACGACCAGCCGTGCGGGGAAAACCTTGAATATGACGCTGACTATATGGCGATGGAGCAGGCCAGCGCGGGCAAAGCGGAGCAGCAGTTTGGCGACACCATCATTCCTGCCGAACCGGCGGACTGGAACAAGGTCGAGAAGCTGGCCAGCGGGCTGCTGACGCGCACTAAAGATCTGCGCGTGATGCTGGCGCTGACCCAGGCCTGGACGCAGCTGCGCGGATTAAACGGCTACGCCGATGGTTTGCAACTGATTAAGCAGTCGCTGCTGCTGTACTGGGAACCGCTGTGGCCGGTGCTGACCGAAGACGGCGACTATGACCCGTTTTACCGCATCAACGCGCTGGCGGCTTTAAGTGATAAGTCAGCGCTGACGGTGGCTTTGCGCCAGTCTCCGCTGCTGCGTAACGCTTCTGACCAGCTTTCGCTACGCGACGCCTGTGCGCTGCTCGACGGCAGCAAAAGCGAATGTGAAGAGTTCCCGGGCGGCCGCGCACGGCTAATGGATGAGCTGGCTCGTGGAGAACAGCCCGGAATTGCCGCTATTCTCAGCATAAGTGAGCGTTTACAAACTATTCGTGAAACGCTGAGCGAGCATTTGGGCGAAAGCGGCGTCCCGGAAATGGAACAGCTGCTGAAAATGGTTAATACCGTGGCCCAGGCCTGTGAAATGACCGACCTCGCCACCCTGATGCCAGCCGCGCAGGAAGAAGCTGAAGGCGCGCCCGTTCAGCAGCAGCCAGTGAAAGCAGCGCATACCGACTGGCGCAGCGTACAGCCGGAATCCCGTGCTGACGCTCAGCTGATGCTGGAAAAAGTAAAACAGTATTTTGTGCAGCACGAACCGAGTCATCCGGCACCGCTGATGATCGATCGCGTGCAGCGCATGATCGAAATGGATTTTATGAGCATTATCCGCGACCTCGCGCCGGACGGCGTACACCAGCTGGAAAACATTTTCGGCCGTCGCGACTAAAACAACTCCCCAACGCGCATACCAATGGAGAATATTATGGCTAGTCAATCCAGCGGGCAGAAATTCATCGCCCGTAACCGCGCGCCGCGCGTACAGATCGAGTACGACGTGGAGATTTACGGCGCAGAACGCAAAATCGAACTGCCTTTTGTGATGGGCGTGATGGCCGATCTGGTCGGCAAGCCGGTCGACAACCTGCCTCCCGTTGACGAGCGCAAGTTTCTGGAAATCGATATCGACAACTTCGATGAACGCATGAAGGCGCTGAAGCCTCGCGTGGCTTTCCAGGCGCAGAACACCCTGACCGGCGAAGGCAACCTGAATATCGATCTGACCTTTAACAGCATGGAAGACTTCTCGCCGGACGCCGTGGCGCGCAACGTCGAACCGCTGAACAAACTGCTGGACGCGCGTACTCAGCTTTCTAACCTGCTGACCTATATGGATGGCAAAAACGGCGCGGAAGAGCTGATTGCCAAAATCCTGCAGGACCCAACGCTGCTGAAGTCGTTAAGCCATCTGCCAAAGCAGGCTGATGACGCGGCCAAAGAGGGGGATGCGTAATGAATCCAACCCAGCTTGAACAGCAGGGCCAGCAGGCCTGGAGCCAGGACGAGTTCAGCTCGCTGCTGAACAAAGAGTTTCGTCCCAAGACCGACTCGGCGCGGACGGCGGTGGAAAGTGCGGTAAAAACGCTGGCACAGCAGGCGCTGGAAAACACCGTTACCGCTTCTGACGATGCCTATCGCACCATTCAGGCGCTGATTGCCGAAATTGACGAAAAGCTGTCAAAACAGGTCAATCAGATTATTCATCACGAAGACTTCCAGCAGCTGGAAGGCGCATGGCGCGGCCTGAATCATCTGGTGAATAACACCGAAACCGACGAGATGCTGAAAATTCGCTTTATGAGCATCTCTAAAAAAGAGCTGGGCCGCACCCTGAAGCGCTTTAAAGGTGTGGGCTGGGATCAGAGCCCTATCTTTAAAAAGATCTATGAAGAAGAGTATGGCCAGTTTGGCGGCGAGCCGTTTGGCTGCCTGGTGGGCGATTACTACTTCGATCACAGCCCGCAGGATGTGGAGCTGCTGAGCGAGATGGCGCGTATCGGCGCGGCTTCTCACTGCCCGTTCATCACCGGCACCGCGCCGGAAGTGATGCAGATGGAATCCTGGCAGGAGCTGGCGAACCCGCGCGACCTGACCAAAATCTTCCAGAACAGCGAATATGCCGCATGGCGCAGCCTGCGTGAGTCGGAAGACGCTCGCTACCTGGGCCTGGTGATGCCGCGCTTCCTGTCGCGTCTGCCTTACGGTATTCGCAGCAATCCGGTCGACAGCTTCGATTTTGAAGAAGAAACCGAAGGCGCGAACCACAACAACTACACCTGGGCGAACGCCGCTTACGCGATGGCCGCCAATATCAACCGCTCGTTCAAAGAGTTTGGCTGGTGTACGTCGATTCGCGGCGTGGAGTCCGGTGGCGCGGTGGAAAATCTGCCTTGTCACACGTTCCCAAGCGACGACGGCGGCGTGGATATGAAATGCCCGACCGAAATCGCCATCAGCGATCGTCGTGAAGCCGAGCTGGCAAAAAACGGCTTTATGCCGCTGGTACACCGTAAAAACTCCGACTTCGCCGCGTTTATTGGCGCGCAGTCGCTGCAAAAGCCGACCGAATATCACGATCCGGATGCAACCGCTAACGCCCGTCTGGCCGCGCGTTTGCCATACCTGTTCGCGTGCTGCCGCTTTGCGCATTATCTGAAGTGCATCGTGCGCGACAAGATCGGTTCCTTCCGCGAGCGTGAAGAGATGGAGCGCTGGCTAAACGACTGGGTGATGAACTACGTGGATGGCGATCCGGCCAACTCCTCGCAGGAAACCAAATCCCGCAAGCCGCTGGCCGCTGCCGAAGTGCTGGTGGAAGAGCTGGAAGACAATCCAGGCTACTACGCCGCGAAATTCTTCCTGCGTCCGCACTACCAGCTGGAAGGCCTGACCGTTTCGCTGCGCCTGGTTTCTAAGCTGCCTTCACTGAAGAGTGACGATGCTTAACGGCAAAGCGGCTTAACAACGTTTACGGTGAGCGACCTCTCGCTGGCCGCTAACGCGGCGCTTTTGCTGACAAAATTATGCTCCGGAGCGAGCAATCCTGGTTCTGAATGAAGCCTTAGGGAATCTTCGGAAATAGGCGAAGGAAAAGGGGGCGACTTGTTCTCCCCGCTTTTCTTTTGTCCTGTCGCTGCTTTATTAAAAGCAAAATGTTAAATCAATAAAGAGTAGAAAATAATGGCTATTGATATGTTTATGAAGGTTGACGGCGTCACCGGTGAATCTAAAGATTCTAACCACACCGGCTGGACCGATATCACTTCTTTCTCCTGGGGCGCTTCTCAGCCTGGCAACATGTCTGTTGGCGGCGGCGGCGGTGCAGGTAAAGTAAACTTCAACGATCTGCACGTAGAGGCGCTGATCGATAAGTCTACTACCGCACTGCTGAAAAACTGCGCCAGCGGCAAGCACATCACTAAAGTTGAGCTGTCTATCTGCAAAGCAGGTGGCTCTCAGGTTGAATATTCTCGCATTACGCTGGAAGACGTGCTGGTGACTAACGTGCAGTACGTTGGCGCAGACAACGGCGACACCGTTGGCATGAGCTACTCCTTCCAGGCTTCTAAAGTGAAGCAGCAGTACTGGGAGCAGAGCTCTTCCGGTGGTAAAGGCGCAGAAAGCAGCGCTGGCTGGAATATCAAAGAGAATAAAGAAGCTTAATATTATTGCAATCCCCTTAGCAGGGGATTGCATCATTTTGATATAAAAGGATTTGTTTATGAAAGGAACCATTCTGGTTAAAAGAATATTACAGACTGAAAAATCGACTATCTCACGCTATAGTATCCCGGGTACAAAAATTTCCGGTTACATGTTAGAAAGGCCTGGCCCTGATACGACCACGCCTAATAAAAGGTTAAGGGTTCCGGAAGGAATTTATCATCTTAAATGGCATGCAACCATGAAAGGGTCAATTAAAGCATATAGCCCCTTCCCACAATTATACAATTCAGAAGTTTCTTTAACCCGTTATATTTTAATACATAACGGAAATAAACCCGAGCATACTGATGGATGCCTTCTGATTGGTAGTTCAAAAGCGATAGATTTTATCGGAGGAAGTGTCGGTAAACTAAAAGAGCTAAAGTTATTCTTACAAAAGAATGGCATTGAAAATTTTAAATTAATAATAAGCTCGCAATATGAATAAAATTTAAGGAGAAATTATGAAAAAGCTTAATTTATTAATCGCTGCTTTGGTTTCGGTTTGTTTATTCTTTTTTAGCTCAATTGCTTTTGCGAGCAATCAACAAAGTACCACAGGTGTCTTACAGGCTTATTGGTTCCCACAATGGACAGATGAAGGAAGTCCAAAGGCACCGCTTATAATGATGCGGTTTTTCGAAACGGATGGTAAAAAAAATAGAACATACTACCTTTATGATGTTAAACAGAAGAACGGGGTGAAAGATTATTTCAAATTACAAGAAACTGAAAAATTCATTAAGAGTAATTTTAAAGATACTCCTGAAGAGTTTTTTAAGTTCAAAGAGGGTCATACAGAGCAGGCCGGCACATTGACTTTTTCTGATGAAATGGTGATTGCTGAATGTGACAGCAAAAAGACTTATGCGAAATTTAGTTCTTTTAAACCGATTTCAGTAAATAATTTTGATATAAAAGAACTTGAATTGAAATCCGGCTGCGACCCACAACCATATTCAGTTATGTTCACAGTAAAAGAAGGGCACGGAGACGTTTTTTTAAAATCCAGGCCTGAAAGCCTGAGCGATAATGTTATTGATAAACCTGTATCTCAACCCTTAGTGAAAATTAGAACCGTTAATAATAATTGGGTATATGTTTCATTATATGATGCGTCTCAGCCAGATTCGCAATCTAAAGTAAAAGGGTATTTGAATATTAAAGATTTAGATATGGTTAATTAGTCATTTTTCCTCCTTAAACTAACCGTAAAAATACTTGTAACATATACCTGAGTAGAAAATTTTCCTGAAAAAATAAGTTTGAGGTTTTTATGCTATATTGAAATTTATCGTAGCTGATATTTCCCTTGTAGTTTAAGGTAAGCGTTAAATTCGATACGTTAATTCGATTTGTTTTCTTATTTAAACACTGTCGCCGTTATGCGAAAAAAATATCAGAGCACAAATCACAATAACTAAATACCAGTGAAAAATAAATGAGCCGTCTGCTTCTCTCTCTTTTTTTATACATTCCTTTTTTTGCCAGCGCCAGCGTGACGCTAGGCGCAACCAGCGTTACCTCTTATGAAAAATCTGTTTACGAAGAGGGAGAGAAGCTCGCTATTGAGAACGCTGCTCCTCTGGACAAGCAAAGTTTTTCGCTTACCTCAGATAATAAAAAGTTGGGTGATTTTATTACCGGCCAAGGCTTCAGTGATAAAGATACTAATATCTGTTTTGTCAGCTGGGCGACGCAAGCCGGAAAAGTTGATCTGCTGGTGCCAACGATAGGAAAGGCTGATTGGGAAGCGGAAGTCTGTAATAAGACCATCGCAGTAGGCATTTTATCAAAAGATGAAGAGCCGCAGATTAAAGTCGGGGTCATTTATTTAGCGCAGTCTCCCAATGCTTTGGCTACAGAGTCGATAATTTTCTCTATAGATAAAGAAAAACAAACGCTACGTCTGGATCAGGCACTGACTGAAAAAATTGGTTCACAGGGTGCAACCTCGCTTGGTAGCCTCAGGCGACTGTACCAGCGCGAGCAGCAGCTACCGGAAAATAAAGCGCTATCAGAGACAGACAAGCAGCAGCCTGCAAGCAGTAATGCGCAATCAGAAACTGAGAAACCACAGCCTGTAATAAACAGCATAAAGCCAGAAGTGGTACAGCAGCCTGCAAACAGCGCGAAGCCAGAAGCGGTAAAGCAGCCTGTAAACAACGCGAAGCCAGAACCAGAAGCGGTACAGCAGCCTGTAACAAACAACGCGAAGCCAGAAGTAGTGGTAGCGCAGCCAGCAGAACATAGCGTACAGCCACAAACAGAAAAGCAGCAGCCTTCGGAAGATGGCTCGCTGCTACAGGTAGAAAACATTGTTAAGGCTCGCCAGCTGGTAACCGATCCGGGCTGTGTTGATTATCTGCTGACGAAAAATGACGAGCCTGGTGTTGATTTGGTCGAGATAGTAGAAAAACACAGTGATGGCTGTCCGGGCGATCCTGCCATTGAACATCGTCTTTTTAGTGTATACGTCGATCAAAAAACAAAGCAGATGCTTAGCGATAAAGATACCCAGGTTGACGGTACTTTTACTCCACTGTTACCGGCAGGATAATACAGACACGTTATGTTCTGGCTGCTGAAGGAAGCACGGTATTAATATACACAAGCCTTATATCGTTGCTATATTCGCAAATCTGTAGTTGCAAACTGAAATTAATAAAAGCCGAAGGAAATTATGTGCGTATTCAAATTATTTTAGCGGCTCTTTTACTGACAGCGGACTACACCGCAGTAGCTCAAACGTTGCCGACAGCGCTTATCGGCAACTGGCAAATAGAACATGTTGGTATCGATGACTGGAATACAAGCACACACTA
Source organism: Erwinia sp. BNK-24-b (assembly GCF_047456155.1). NCBI lineage: Bacteria > Pseudomonadati > Pseudomonadota > Gammaproteobacteria > Enterobacterales > Erwiniaceae > Erwinia > Erwinia sp. BNK-24-b. The sequence goes on along the minus strand of NZ_CP179901.1, from coordinate 3,984,475 downwards.
CGGCATACCGGATGATCCTTTTTTGGTTGGCCGTCGCGTAGTAATAAGCAACGTCGAAATCAGTTCACCAATGAGTACTGTGGCAGATTGTAAAACACCAGCAATCAACAGTGGCCCGACTATGGCGCTTGATAAACTTGTTGAAATGACCAGGGGCAATCGCCAGTCGGCACCGGCGAAGCCAGTCGCTAAAGATTTTGATCTTGCATTCCCGGGAAGCCAGCAGGTTACACCGATGATGCTTAGCTGCGAGCAGGGAAAGTTCGCCGATGAGGGAGTCAACATCAAAGCCTGGCTGGTTGTGGCAGATAAAAATACGCTGCTGGTGTCAGGCAATATGAGCAGTATTCTGACCTTAAAAAGATTACCTGCTGATGCGTTACCGTCGCCCTCTTTTAAGTGTAATAAAGCAACAAAAGTCGACGAAAAAACGATTTGTGGCTCATTTGATTTAGCTGCATGGGATATGAGCGTTAACGATGCTTATGGCGCTGCCAAATGGCAATTAAAGCAGGTGGACGATAAGCAGGCTTTTAACAATACGGTGAAATCTCAGCAGGCCTGGATAAAACAGCGCGAAAAATGTGGTGAGGACAAGCAGTGCCTGTATCAAAGCATGTTTAATCGTATTGACCAACTCAGCGAAAACTATTGATTCTTCGTACGACGACTTTCTAATTATTTAATTTTCATCTCCACCGGAACCCAGCATGAAACGCGTTTTACTTTCTCTCGCTTTATTTACCAACGTCGCCGCAGCCAGCCCGCATCTGGTGGCAGCGGATGCCGATACTTTTACTCCAGCGCTAGCGGAAAAAGCGCTGTCGCTGGATATCGCTGGCGCAGAGCCGTTCGGCCAGCAGACCTTTGCCGTACGGGATAACGGTCATCTGCTGGGCGTAATGGTGCCGGGCAAAGGTCTGCTGCGGGCCGATATGAACGCCTGCTTTATTGGCTGGTCGCGCGATGGCGAAAGCCTGGCAAATCTGCTGCCGACCATTGGCTTTGAACGCTTTAACGGCGAAGCTTGTGAAGACGTAAAAGGCGTTGGAGTCATCTCTCCGCCTGGTGATAACGAAGTGAAAATTGCGGTGATTTATACCGCCACCACGCTGGTTGAAACCTCGCTGGTCGCTGTGGTGCTGGCATACGATCCGCAGTCCCGCTCTCTGGTCGTGGATAACGCGCTGTCGCAAAGAGTGAATGATGCATCAATGGATAGCATAGCGAAAATCCGCCGCTTTTATGCTACGCATCCTGAGAGCACTGGTATTTTTGATAGCCCAAAATACATCGCCAGGATTACCACCTGGTGCGAAGAGGGGAACCTCGATTGCGATGATGTCACGCTGGATTCAAAAAGCAAAATCAGTGGAAAAAGCATTTTTCTGCATGGCTCCACCGTTAATGTTAACTGCCCGGATGTTTGCGACTTCCGCGGATATAAATTTGAAAATAATGGCTATCTCTATTACTTCGTCGACAACGATGTGGGCGGATTAACGCTGGATATTTTCAAAGACGGCAAGGTTATCGACAGCGTAGACGGAACGCTTCGCTAACGCGCATTAGCAAAACCATTTAAAAGCGGCTGGCAGATCTGAACAACAGGAAAAAGGCACGACGCGACGCCCTCATGTCATGCACCTGACCAGGTTCTTTGTGTCGGCACAATAAGCCAAATTTTAGTTTCAACTCCCGCCGGTGAACCTTTCCCGGTGCGGCCCGACATTCAACGCAGGAAAACGTGATGCGATTTACGATAATAGCGACCAAACCCGGTCAGCTGCCGCCGCAGAGCAGCTGCGACTTTCTGCCGCCAGGCGGCACCATCGGTCGTGGCACCGATAATAATCTGGTGCTGCCGGACGATGACCGTACTATCTCTCGTTTGCAGGCGATTGTGCATATTACCGCCGACGGCGAGTGCCGCATTACCAATCGCGGCAACGTCACGCTGGTGCACCTGAACGATATTCCGCTGGAGCGCGGTCGCCAGGTTGATTTGCAGGATGGCGATATCCTCAGTATTGATGATTATCGTTTGCAGGTTACCGAGCTGCACTCGGCGCAACCTGCGGCCAGGCCTGCCCCGGCGGCGCGTCCCGCTGTCGCGGCACCGAAGCCAGAAAATGCGCCAGCCGCCATTCCTACTGAAATCTGGGACAGCCTTGCGCAAGAATTTTCGATTACCGACAGTCTTTCCAGCCGCGGCAAGCCAACGCCAGCGGGCGCTAATCCGTTAACGGAAAAAGCGGAAGATCGTAATCCGGTCGATCCGCTGGCGCAGCTGGCAGCAAAGCAGGATCCGCTAAACCTGGATCGTCGGGATCGTACGCCGGATTCCCTGTTCAGCAGCGAATCGCTGTTCGATCAAAAAAGCATATTCGACGACAGCACGCCGGGCACGCTAAGCCAGCCGCAGGATAAAAAGCAGAGCCTGGACCCAATGGCGCTGTTTGGCCAGGGCAATAGCACACCAGCGGGAGGTAACGATCCGCTGGGGCTGATGATGGGCAACGCCGTACCGTTAACGCCGCTGGACGAGCCGCAGCCTGCCTTTGTGCCGCCAACGCCAAAAGCGCTGGATAGCGAAAAACCGAAAGCCGCCGCGCCGCAAAGCCCGCGTCAGGATAACAGCGCCAGTCTTAACAGCTCGCCGCTGTCTAATGAAAGTACCGATCTCAACAGGTCACCGCTGTTTGGCGACAACGAGGATCTTAATAAGTCACCGCTGTTTGGTGACAGCGAAGATCTTAATAAGTCACCGCTGTTTAGTGAAAGCGAGGATCTCAGCAAGTCACCGCTGTTTGCTGAAAATGCAGATCTTAAGTCGCCGCTGTTTAATGAAAACGCCAATCGTGCACCGCTTGCAGAAAGCGCGCAGGATGATGCCGACTTCGGCAGCACGTCGCTGTTTGGTGAAAATGCGGATCTCAGCAAATCGTCGCTGTTTGGTGAAAGTGCGGATCTCAGCAAATCGCCGCTGTTCGATGAAAGCGCAGATCTCAGCAAGTCACCGTTATTTGATGAAAGCACCAGCCGCCATCAGTCAATGCAGTCAGAGGAAAGCGCAAATCGTAGTCAGTCAGTGCCGTTTGACGAGGCGGCACAGCAACCGGCCGCGCAGCAGCAGCAGGACTACGGCGGCATCACGCTGCCAACGCCGCAGGCCGTCGCACGCAACAATACGCCGCCGCCAAAGGGCCGCCTGCGTATCGATCCGGTGGCTAATACGGCCGCGCAGCAAAATAGCACAGCAGGCAACGGTCAACGCCTGGACGGCGAGCTGCTGGACGCGTTGATGGGCGGTATGGGGCTTAACGATCTGCAACCAACGCCGCGTTTCGACAGCGAGGCGATGCAGGAGCTGGGCCAAATGCTGAGCATGTTCTCGCAGGGCACCGTTGCGCTGCTGTCGTCACGCTCCATCCTCAAGCGCGGCGTGAAAGCAGAAATGACGGTGATCCTTGACGAGGCCAATAACCCGTTCAAGCTGCTGCCTTCCGGTAAATCAGTGCTGATGCAGATGTTCGGCAGCCGCATGCCGGGCTTTATGCCGCCGAAGCAGTCGGTCCGCGATGCGCTGGTCGACCTTCAGGCCCACCAGCTGGGCATGATCGCCGGGATCCGCGCCATCATCGCCTCCATGCTGCAATCATTTAACCCGCAGCAGCTGGAAGAAGAAGCGCGTGAGGAAGGGGCGATCTCTCGTCTTTCTTTACCGAACAGCCGCAAAGCCGCGCTGTGGGAACACTTCACTAAACGCTACGGCGAAACGGCGGGTGAAATCGAGGATGACTTCCACACCTTATTTGGCGAAGCCTTCCTGCACGCCTACGACATGGAAGTGAACCAGTACAAAGATTCTCAAATCAGATCGGAAGAATGATGAATATCACCATTGCCTCTATGTCGCATCAGGGCGCACGCGAAAGCAACCAGGATCAGACCGGCGAGCACATCGGTGAACGATCGGCCTGTTTTGTGGTGTGCGACGGCGTGGCGGGGCTGCCGGGCGGAGACGTCGCGGCAGAGCTGGCGCGCGACACCATTCTCCAGCGCTTTGACGGCGAGCGGCATCTGGATGCGCAAAGCATTCGCCAGTACGTCAATGACGCTAACCGCGCCATCCGCCAGCAGCAAAAGGCGGTCAGCGACTACAAGCGCATGGGCACCACGCTGGTCAGCCTGTTTATCGACAGGGATTTTGACCTGGCCTACTGGGCACACGCGGGCGACAGCCGCCTGTATCTGTTTCGTCGCGGCTATCTGTACCACGTCACTACCGACCACAGCCTGGTGCAGCAGATGAAAGACGCCGGACACCAGACCGAAGGCATCAACAGCAACCTGCTTTACTTTGCGCTTGGCATGGGCGACGAAGAGCGTGACGCCAGCTATAGCGATGTCGTAGAGATTGAAGACGGCGACGCTTTTCTGCTCTGCACCGACGGTTTCTGGCATGGGCTATCACAAGAAAATATGCAGGAGTCGCTGCATATGGTAAATACGCCGGACGAATGGCTGACGCTGATGCAGGAAGTCATCCGCAAAAACGATCTGCAATCCGCCGTCAGCCAGGACAATTACAGCGCCGTCGCCGTTTGGGTTGGCGATCCACAGGACACCACGCTGATGCATTCGCTTGAGGCCGCAGCGCAGTTTTTCCCTCTTCGTGATTAAATTAAGGCCTTCAGAAACGATTATGAAATATTGGCTACCAGCACTTTCCCTGCTGATTGCATCCGGTGCCTGGGCACAGGATTACCGCGTCGTGAACGCGAAAACACTGCAAATGGATGTCTGGATTGATAATGTCAAAGACCAGAGGCCTGCCAGCTGGTGCAGGCGCGAAATCCCGCTGCGTATTGTGGCAAACGGCAATAAAAATCCGGTGAAGGTCAAAGAACTGCTGCCGCAGGTTGCCAACCTGATGTCGCAAAACTGTGCAAAACTGGCCTCGTTCCAGTGGCAGCTGACCGACATTAACGGTACGGCGCTGGCGCACGGTAGTGCAGCTAAGGCAGAAGGCTGGCTGAGCAAGATCGAAGTTGCTACGCCAGCGCCGGCAGCAGTGCCTACGACTGCGCCGACTGCGCCAGCAGCTGCACCGGTAACGGAAACCGCCGCGCCGGTCGATCCAGCAGATCTTTCGCCACCAGCAGATACCACGCCGTGGATCCAGTTCAGCCTGCTGGACGGTTGTCACTTCCGCACCTACTGGAACAGCAATAGCCAGACCAGCGCGCTGTTTGTTCCGGCAAAAGGTGGCGTTACCTGCGGCAGCGACGGCTGGCTCAGTGGCGACAGCCAGATTGCGCGGCTGGGCAAAGGCGCGGCCAGAAAGCAGCAGGTCAGCTTTTTGCAGGGCTTCCCGGTGTCTGGTCTGAATAGCAAAGCGGCGGGTCGCGATATGCAGATTACCACCGTCAACAACGAGCGTATGGTACTGAGCGATGAAAGGTCGCCGCAAAGCTGGATGATTGTGCCTTATGCGCCCACACTAAACGGCTGGCAGGCCGACGGCACCGTCGTGGTGGCGATGAGCCAGCAGGAAGCCAGCGACGCCAGCACGTTAAAAGCGCGTCTGGATGAGGTGCGTAAAGTCTGGTCGCCATACCTGACCAACGGCAAGTTGACTATCCGGCTGGTGGATGAAATCCATCCTCAGCTGAAAGACCCGGCTGCCGGTGCTTACCAAACGCTTAACTAATTGATTGCCCGCCAAAGGAAAGCTATGAAATCTCTGACTGAACTGATGTCCGGCGACACGCTTGCACAAACGCTGGCGCGCGTCGAAAACGACATTAAGAGCCGCCCGGCGGATGCCGATTTGCGCGCGGCCTTTGTACAGCTGCTTTGCCTGGCGGGCCACTGGCCGCGGGCGAAAACCCAGCTGAAATCCTGGCTGGCGTTAAAACCGCAGGCACAGCCAACGGTCACGCTGCTGGAGCAAACCATCACCGGCGAAATCCAGCGTGCGGCGGTCTTTGATGGCCTGGCGATGCCGAGAATGCCCGGTGAGGCGTTTGCCTGGGCGGAAGATTTACTGAAAGCGCTGCGTAAAGAGCATGCAGACGACGCCGTTGAGCTGCGCGCGGCGGCTTTTGCCGCAGCCCAGCCCAGCCCGGCTCGCGTTACGACGCAGGACGCCGCGCAGGCGGTGGAATGGCTGATTGATGGCGATGGCCGTCTTGGGCCAGTCTGCGAGCTGATCGTCAACGGACACTATACCTGGCTGCCGTTTGCCGCCATCCACGAGATTCGTTTTCAGGCTCCGGCCAGCGTGACCGATCTGGTGTGGCGTCACGCCGCCGTTACGCTGACCGACGGTAGCGAACAGGTTTGCCAGCTGCCGGTACGCTATCCGTTTACGGATATGGCTGCTGACAATCTGCGGATGGCCAGCGTGACGGAATGGACGCCGCTGGATGACCAGCAGTTTATCGGTCACGGGCAGAAAACCTGGCTGAGCGCAGAGCTGAGTTTTCCGCTGCTGAGCCTGACGCATCTCGTTTTTGCCGGAGCGTTAGCCGACCATGAGTGAAGGCAGGGAACTGCTGCACGGCGGCTACCGCCAGCGCGGCAAAGAAACCATGACGGCTCGCGACAAAATGCAGCCGTCGCTGCTGGACAGACTGACCGATAACGCGCCGGACAAGCAGCAGGAAGCCGCCAGCAGCCGCGTTATTTCGCATAACGCGTTAAGGCGCAGCGTCCTGCGCGATTTGCAGTGGTTGTTCAACAGTATCAACAACGAAGCGCAACAGGATCTCTCGCCGTTTCCGCACGTGCAGCGCTCTGCCTATAACTTTGGCGTGGCGCCGCTGGCCGGACAGCGCATGTCCGATATTGAGCTGACTGACATTCAGCGCAAGCTGACCAACTCTATTCTGCATTTCGAGCCGCGTATTTTGCCTGCGGGTCTCCAGGTACGCTGCGTGTCGGATACCAGCTCGCTGACGCTGCACAACGTGCTGTCGATAGAGATTAAAGGGCGGCTCTGGTGCGTGCCTTATCCGTTAGAGTTCTTGTTTCGTACCGATTTAGATTTAGAAAACGGCCATTTTGAGCTGAAAGATGTAGGGTAATCATGGACAGCAAACTGCTCGATTATTACAACCGTGAACTGGCGTACCTGCGCGAAATGGGGGCGGAGTTTGCCGAGCGCTATCCCAAAGTCGCCGGGCGGCTGGGCATGAGCGGCATAGATGTGGCCGATCCCTACGTCGAGCGATTGATGGAAGGCTTCGCCTTTCTGACCTCTCGCGTACAGCTAAAAATGGACGCCGAGTTCCCGCGCTTTTCCCAGCGCATGCTGGAGATGATTGCGCCTAACTATCTGTCACCGGTGCCTTCGATGGCGATTGCCGAACTGCATCCCGACGGCAAAAAAGGCGATATCAGCGGCGGCTTTCTGGTGCCGCGCGGCACCATGATGGATAGCCAGACGCTGAAAAAAAGCGGCGTCACCTGTAGCTACGCCACGGCGCACGACGTCGTGCTGCAACCGCTGCGGATTAGCCAGGTAGAACTGGGCGGCGTACCTGCGGATATCCCGCTTGCCGGGATGGGACTGAGCCAGCGCGGCGCGGTCAGCGCGCTGCGTATTCGGCTGGAATGCTTTAGCGAGGTGGCGTTAAACCATCTTACTTTCAAAGACCTGATGTTTTTCTTAAGCGGCCCCGATATTCAGGCACAGCAGCTGCTGGAGCTAATAATGCAGCACACCGTCGGCAGCTTTTGCCAGACGGTAGAGAAAAACCCACAGCGTATTGTGCTGGACGACGACGCGCTGAAGCAGGAAGGTTTTGCTGCCGATCAGGCGCTCTTGCCGGAAGATCTGCGCAACTTCGACGGCTATCGGCTGCTACAGGAATATTTTGCTTTTCCGGCGCGCTTCCAGTTTGTCAGCGTCAGCGGCCTGGGCGATCTGCCGCTGCGCTGTGGGCCAGAGGTAAACGCGTTTGAAATCGTGCTGCTGCTCGACAAGGCCGACGCGGCGCTGGAAAGAGTGATCGATAAAAGCCATCTGGCGCTGCACTGTACGCCGGTGATTAATCTGTTTCCGAAAACGGCGGAGCGGCAGAAAATCAGCGACAGCGTGCATGAATATCATCTGGTGGTCGACAACATCCGCCCGCTGGATTACGAAATCTATTCGGTGAAGAAGCTTTACGCCACGGGCGATCGGCAGCAGCAAGAACAGATATTCAGGCCGTTCTGGAGTACGTTCAGCCGCGACGAAGGCGACTATGGTGCTTATTTCTCGCTGCGTCGCGAGCAGCGCACGCTGTCGGAACGGGCGCAGCGCTACGGCACGCGTACCGGCTATATTGGTTCAGAAGTTTTCCTGTCGCTGGTGGATGAACGCCATTCGCCGTGGCGTAACGATTTACGTCATCTGACGGCGGAAGTGATGTGCACCAGCCGCGATCTGCCTCTAATGCTGCTGGCGCAGGAGCAGGGCAACTTTATGATGGCGGACTCGGTGCCGGTCAGCCAGTTGACGTTGCGGAAAGGCCCCACGCCGCCGCGTCCGGCGCTGGCGGAAGGGCTGGCTACCTGGCGGCTGATCAGCCATTTGCAGATGAACTATTTAAGCCTGATGGACAGTGACGACGGCCAGGGCGCAACGGCGCTGCGCCAGCTGCTGGGGCTGTATGCCAACCTGGCGGAAGCGCCGGTCGCACGACAGATTGAAGGCATTCGTCATTGCCAGCTTAAACCGGTAAGCCGCCGCGTGCCGGAGCCGGGCCCGATTGTGTTTGCGCGCGGCATCGGCATTGAATTGAGCGTTGACGAGCAGGCGTTTTCCGGTGCAAGCCCGTGGCTGTTGGGCAGCGTGCTGGAGCAGGTGTTTGCCAGACTGGTGGCAATTAACAGCTTTACCGAGCTGACGCTAACCAGCCAGCAGCGCGGCGAGGTCGGCTACTGGCCGGCGCGGATGGGGAAAAGGGCGCTGATATGAACGTGCTGCAAATTCGCAAAGCGCAGCGGCTGCCGGAAGAATTCTGGTCAGGGGTAACGCAGGCGCCCTGGCGCTATGATCTCTTTCAGCTGCTGCGTCGGCTGGATGCCCAGAGCGGCGAGCGTTATCCGCTGGGCCGTGCGCCTTTGCCGCGCCACGAACCGTTGCGTATTGGTCAGGAGCCGTCGCTGGCTTTTGCGCCCGCCACGCTGTCAAAGGCCGCCCCGCGTGACAATACGCCACTGCACGATATCTCGATTTTAAGCTTTGGCCTGTTTGGCCCCAACGGCCCGCTGCCAACGCACCTGACGGAATATGCCCGCGAGCGCATCACGCACCATCAGGACAGCAGCATGTCGGCCTTTGCCGATCTGTTCCATCACCGCCTGACGCTGCTGTTCTATCGCGCCTGGGCCGATGCGCAGCCGACGGTGTCGCTGGATCGCGAAGACAACCAGCGCTTCGATCGCTATCTGGCCAGCCTGATCGGCATGGGCCAGCCGGGCCAGCTGGAAAAAGGCAGCCTGAGCGACCACTCGCGCTATGCGGTGGCCGGACATCTGACTCGTCATGGACGCGATATCGAAGGCCTGCAAAAAATCCTTAGCCACTATTTCAACGTGCCGGTAAAGCTGGTGGGAAACGTGCCGCACTGGCTGCCGATTGATAACCGCGAGCGGGCAAAGCTGGGGGCGGGAAGACGCGCGCCAAAGCTGGGCGAGTCAATGTTTCTGGGCGTGGCGGTACGCGACGTGCAGCATAAGTTTCGTATTGAGCTGGGCCCGATGCCGCTGGAAACCTATAACCGCTTTCTGCCTGGCGAACCCTGGACAATCGCGCTGCGCGACTGGGTACGTCAATATCTGGGCATTGAATACGTCTGGGAACTCCGGCTGATTTTAGCGCAGAACGACGCGCGCGGTATCCGGCCAGGCGATTCGTCACGACTGGGTTTTAACAGCTGGCTCGGCCATACAAAAGAAGACCGACCGCTGCATGATTTAACCTTCAGCCCGGAACCGGCGGAGCAGATTGCTACCCGGTAAACAGGCCACTCTCTCTGCTTCACGGCAATGCTATTCCATCAGTCATCAACTATCTGGAACCACCATGTCAGAAATTAGCCGCGCCGTACTGTTCGGCAAACTGGACACGCTGTTATTTACCTCGCTGGAAAGCGCCACCGCCTTTTGTAAACTGCGCGGCAATCCCTATGTGGAGCTGGTGCACTGGCTGCATCAGCTTATGCAACAGCAGGACGGCGATCTGCAACAGCTGATCCGCTATTTTTCCCTGGATGAAGCGGCGCTTACGCGCGATATCGTGGCAGCGCTGGATCGTTTGCCGCGTGGAGCCAGTGCGGTTTCGGATCTGTCGGAACATATCGATAGCGCGGTTGAGCGCGCGTGGGTTTACGGCTCGCTGAAGTTTGGCGTGCAGAAAATTCGCGGCGGTCATTTGCTGATTGGCCTGCTAAAAACCTTTAACCTGGCGAACGTGCTGAAGGGCATTTCTCCGCAGTTTGGCCGCATCAGCGCCGACGCGCTGCTGGAGCAGTTCGATAGCGTCTTCGGCAACAGCAAAGAGACCAACGTTACCGCAGCGCCTGTACAGGATGGCGCGGTGCCGCCGCAGCAAAGCACGCTGGCGCAGTATGCGCAGGATCTGACGGCGCGCGCGCGTGACGGCAAGATCGACCCGATCGCCGGACGCGACGAAGAGATCCGCCAGATGGTGGATATTTTGATGCGCCGTCGTCAGAACAACCCTTTGCTGACTGGCGAAGCGGGCGTCGGCAAAACGGCGGTGGTAGAAGGGCTGGCGCTGCGTATGGCCTCTGGCGACGTGCCGGAACCGTTGCAGAACGTACAGCTGTGGCTGCTGGATATCGGCATGTTGCAGGCCGGTGCGGGTATGAAGGGCGAATTTGAGGCGCGGCTGCAGGCGCTGATCAACGAAGTTCAGTCCAGCCCAACGCCGATTATTCTGTTTATCGATGAGATCCATACCCTGATTGGCGCAGGCGGCCAGCAAGGCACCGGCGACGCCGCAAATCTGCTGAAGCCTGCGCTGGCTCGCGGTCAGCTGCGTACCATCGGCGCGACAACCTGGGCGGAATATAAAAAATATATCGAAAAAGATCCGGCGCTGACCCGTCGCTTCCAGACCGTACAGGTACAGGAGCCCGATGAAGAAAAAGCGCTGCTGATGCTGCGCAGCACCGTAAGCCCGCTGGAAAAGCATCACCGCGTGCTGCTACTGGATGAAGCGGTAGCGGCGGCCGTAAAACTTTCCCATCGCTATATTCCGGCGCGTCAGCTGCCTGATAAAGCCGTGGCGCTGCTGGATACCGCCTGCGCACGCGTCGCCGTCAGCCAGAGCGCTCAGCCGCCGCAGCTGGAAGACTGTTTGCATCGCATTCACGCGCTGGAGATCGAAAGAGAGATAGCGGAACGCGAAGCGAAAGTAGCCATTGGCGACGCAGGCCGCGTGGTGAAAATCGACGGGCAGCTTGCTGAACTGGCCAGTCAGCGTGACGAGCTTAACGCCCGCTGGCAGCGCGAGCGCGAGCTGGTAGATGCGATTATCGCCTTGCGCGCGCAGCTGCATGACGACGAAGCAGAAGACGTTGCTGCCGTTCACCAACAGCTTGCCGGGCAGCAGCAGCAGCTGAAAACGCTTCAGGGCGAAGCGCCGCTGCTGTTTGCGGCAGTAGATGCCAACGTAGTCGCCGCCGTGGTTTCTGACTGGACGGGTATCCCGCTGGGCCGCATGGTTAAAAACGAGATCGAGGCGGTTCTGAAACTGGCCGACACGCTGAACGAGCGCGTTATCGGTCAGCGTCACGGTCTGGATCTGATTGCCAAACGCGTACGTACCTCCCGCGCGCGGCTGGATGACCCTAATAAACCGGTTGGCGTATTTATGCTGTGCGGCCCGTCCGGCGTCGGCAAAACCGAAACCGCGCTGGCGCTGGCCGAAACGCTGTACGGCGGTGAGCAGAACATTATCACCATCAACATGAGCGAGTTCCAGGAAGCGCATACCGTTTCCACGCTGAAGGGCGCGCCTCCGGGCTATGTGGGCTACGGCGAAGGCGGCGTGCTGACCGAGGCCGTGCGCCGTCGACCTTACAGTGTGGTGCTGCTGGACGAGATCGAGAAAGCGCACCCCGACGTGCACGAAATCTTCTTCCAGGTCTTTGATAAAGGCTGGATGGAAGATGGCGAGGGACGCCATATCGATTTCCGCAACACGTTGATTATTCTTACCTCCAACGTAGGTACGCAGCTGATCGGTGCCATGTGCGCCGATCCGGAACTGGTGCCGGAGCCGGATGCGCTGGCCGCCGCGCTGCGCGGGCCGCTGCTGGAAGTCTTCCCACCAGCCTTGCTGGGCCGCCTGCTGGTAGTGCCTTACTATCCGCTGAGCGATGAGATGCTCGCCAGCATTGTGCGTTTGCAGCTGAACCGCATCCAGCGCCGTCTGGAGCAGAATCACGGCATCGTTTCCGAAGTGGATGACAGCGTTATTGCCTGTATTGTTCAGCGCTGCACCGAGGTAGAATCCGGCGGCCGCATGGTCGATGCCATCCTTACCAACACGCTGCTGCCGCAGATGAGCCAGCTACTGCTGGATGCTCAGCGGCGTGAACAACAGTATCAACGCCTGCGCGTAACCCTGCACGACGGCGAGTTTCAGTGTCAGTTTGCGGCGATCGCGCCCTAGAGAGAGTTGTCCAATATGTCAGAACAAGATATTCCGCGAGCCATTCCGAATGCGCTGCCGGTGGGCTACCGCTTTAACGAGTTTGAAATTAAAGAGGTGATTGGCGGTGGCGGCTTCGGCATCGTTTACCGTGCCTGGGATCACCAGCTTGAGCGCACCATCGCCATCAAAGAGTTTATGCCCGCCTCGCTGGCGGTGCGTAACGACGACCTGACGCTGGTGCTGCGCAGCGAACGTTTCAGCAAAACGTTTCACGCCGGGCTGAACAGCTTTATTCAGGAAGCGAGGCTGCTGGCGCGTTTTAATCATCCCAACCTGCTGCATGTGCTGCGGTTTTGGGTGCAGAACGATACCGCCTATATGGGCACGGCGTTTTATACCGGCACAACGCTGTCGCAGCTGCACAACCGTCGCCCGGAGATGATTAGCGAAGCCTGGATCCGCTGCCTGCTGCCGCCGCTGTTTGGGGCCATCAACACTATTCATCGCGAAGGCTACCTGCACCGCGATATCTCGCTGGATAATATCCAGATTCAGGAAAACGGCGTGCCGGTGCTGCTGGACTTCGGTTCGGCGCGTAAGGCTATCGGCAACCTTTCTGACGAAACCGAAACCATGCTTAAGCCGGGTTTTGCGCCGATTGAGCAGTACAGCGACGATAACGAAAGCGAGCAGGGCACCTGGACCGATATCTATGCGCTGGGTGCGGTGCTGCATACGCTGATTGTCGGTTCGCCGCCGCCGGTCAGCGTGGTGCGCAGCATTGAAGATAACTATAAGCCGCTGGTGCAGCTGAAGCCGGAAGGATATTCGCTGCCGTTGCTGCATGCTATCGATCGCGCGCTGGCGCTCCAGCCGGAAGATCGTCCGCAGACGGTCGATCAGTTTGCCGCGCTGATGGAGCTTTCCGCCAGCGATATCAACGAGATCCATGAGGTGAAGGTCAGCGGGCCTGGCACCATGCTGGTGCCGGTGGCTGAAGAAGAGCAGCCCGTGCCGAAAGCAACTGGCCTGAAGCGCTTTATGGTGCCGGGACTGATTGCGGCGGGTGTGCTGGTGGGTATTGGCGTCGGCGCGCTAATCGCCGGTGGCGGTAGTGATAATTCACCGCAAACGGCTGTGAGTTCTGCTCCAGCAGCAACGGCTGCGGGTACGGATGCCGCGTCATCGCCAACGGAAGTCGCTAAGGCTTCGGCCGCCTCTTCTGCTGTGCCGGCCGCTGCACAACCTGTAGAAACGGCCGCTGCGCCGCAGGCGGCTGAACCGCCACCGCCGCCGGAACCTGTCGCGCAGGTTTATCTTAAGCTGCTGCCGGGCGACAAAGTGGCAATGAACGGCAATCCGCAGGCGCTGGTGCCGTCGCCAAACGGTTTCGCTATGCTGCAACTGCCGCCGGGCGACTACCGCTTTAGCGTCAGCAACAACGGCCAGACGCGTAGCCAGACCATCACCGTTGACAGCGAAGGCGTGTGGCTGCTGAATCCACAAAGCTGAGCCTGCATTAGCTATTCGGTTTTACCCTCCATTCCGCAATAAATCCTTACCCGCCCGGCCTCGCCGGGCCTGCCAGTCCGGGAAAAAATTATGTTTGATCGTATCACCGTCCTCCTGCCGGTCGAGGGTCTGCTGTTCTGGAAGCTCAGCGGCCGCGAGCGGCTTTCCGAATCCTTTGAGCTGACCGTGGAGCTGCTCAGCACCGACGCGCGCATTGACCGCAAAACGCTGCTGGGCCAGCCGATAACCGTCTGCATCCCCACGCAGGGATTAACCACCACGCGCTACCTGAACGGCAAAATCACCCAGGCGGGCGTCTACAGCCAGGAGCTGAGCGGCACGCGCTACGCGGTCTATCGCCTGGTGATGGAGCCGGACCTGTGGCCGATGAAGCGCGACCGCAACCTGCGCATCTTCCAGGGCCAGACGGTGGTGCAGATACTGAAAACCCTGCTGGGCGAGTACGGCGTGACGGTGGAGGACAGGCTGACCGGCAGCTACCGCGTGTGGGACTACTGCGTGCAGTATCAGGAGAGCAGCTTCGACTTTATCAGCCGCCTGATGGAGCTGGAGGGCATCTACTACGGCTTCCGCCACGAGATGGACAAACACACGATGGTGCTGGCGGACAGCGCGCGGCAGCACCAGCCGTTCGCGGGCTACGAGGTTATCCCGTACCACGCCACGCCGTCCGGCGGCAGCACCGGCGAGGAGGGCATCAGCGTCTGGGAGCTGCAGGACAGCGTGACGCCGGGCATCTACAGCATCGATGACTACGACTTCCGCAAGCCGAACGCGTGGATGCTGCAGGCGCGGCAGAACCCGGCGTCGCCGGTACCGGGACAGATTGACGTCTACGACTGGCCGGGGCACTTCGTTGACCACGACCACGGCGAGTTTTATGCCAGAATCCGCCAGGAAGTGTGGCAGGTGGAGCATCAGCAAATCAGCGCCGTGGGCACCGCGCTGGGCCTGGCGCCGGGCAGCACCTTTACGCTGCTGAACGCGCCGTTCTTCAGCGACAACGGCGAGTACCTGACGGTGAGCGCGTACTACGACTTCGAGGAGAACCGCTACGCCAGCGGCAGCGACGGCAGCACGAAGCACAACATCGCCATTGAGGTTATCCCGTCGGAGGTGACGTTCCGCGCGCCGCCGAAAACGCCGTGGCCGCGCACGCACGGGCCGCAGACGGCAAAGGTGGTGGGGCCGAAGGGCGAATCCATCTGGACGGACAAATATGGCCGCATCAAGGTGAAGTTCCACTGGGACCGGCTGGCGAAGGGCGATGACACCAGTTCGTGCTGGGTGCGGGTGTCAAGCGCGTGGGCGGGCCAGGGGTATGGAAGCATACAAATTCCTCGCGTGGGAGATGAAGTGGTTATCGACTTTATCAATGGCGATCCCGATCGTCCGATGGTAACCGGGCGTGTATATAACGAAGGAAACATGCCGCCGTGGGGATTACCGGCAGCGGCCACGCAGATGGGGTTCTACAGTCGTAGTAAAGATGGACACAGAGATACCGCCAACGCGCTGCGTTTTGAAGATAAAGCGGGCCACGAGCAGATTTGGATCCATGCAGAAAAAAATATGGATACCGAAGTCGAAAGCTGCGAAACGCATCATGTGGGCGTAGATCGTTTAAAAACTGTTGGTCGTGATGAAAAAGTGACGATAAAACGCAATCGTCAGGCTAACGTTGGCGAAAATGCACTAAGCAATACGGGTAGCAGGCATGTCATTAATGTTGGTGAAGGCGAGACGGTGCTTACTATGGACAAGGAAGGCAACGCGCTGCTTGAGGCAAATACGAGCATAAAGCTAAAGGTTAAAGATAACTATATTTTGATTTCCCCGGATTCTATCGAAATTCAGGTAAATAAGGGGAGTATCCATGCTGAAAGTGAGCAACAGGCGCTATTTAAAGGTAATGAGTTGACTAGTTTGGGTGACGGGAAAAATGCCGAGCTGAAAGCAAATGGTACGGTGAGCATTAACGGAACCAACGTCACCGATATTAAAGGCGCTATGGTAAAAATTAACAGTTAGTGGCTCAGGATAAGGAACATAAGCATGGGTAAGCCTGCGGCCAGAGCCTCTATAGATAAAGCGGCGCATAGTGGCCCAATTCAGTCTGGAAGCCCGGATGTTATTATTGGCGGTTTCCCCGCCGCGCGGAAAGGAGATTCATTCTCCTGTACACAGCACGGCAGCGGCATTATCGTCGGCGGTTCAGGTAGCGTACTGGTTAATGGTGTTTCGCTGGCCCGTATGGGCGATAAAACGCAGTGCGGCGCCGCCGCTGCAGCAAAACCCAAGCCTGCGCCGCCGCAGTATTGGGGCGGTTCGCTGGCCAGGAAAGCTGGTGAAGATGGGATGCTACATGGCGATCTTTATGATGCTCGTATATTAGGGGCTTACGCCAGCCTGGAAGATGGTTCCAGCGATGGGAGCTACGATACTGTTTCGACAGGATTTGTTCTTGAAGATTTGACCTTGAGGGCTGTTGACAGCGACGGCCTGTTAAAAGGTGAGCTAAAAAATAAGATAGGCCAGGCTAATGCCAGCGGCTCTTATTATAACGGCGGCGGCAATATTTATGGCATCAATACCAATGCGAAAGCAACAGGCATGCAATATAGTATTACAGGCTCAGCCGGGAAAGAAAATACGCTATATGGCTCTGCCAGCGCTGGCGTTACTCTGGCAACTGCCGAAACGAAACTAGTCGCTGAAGTTTACACCGGTAATCAAGGGCGTTACGGAATCAATCTTGAAGGCGGCATAGAAGCAGCGGCAGTTAAAGAAGAAGCTGAGCGGAAAGTTAACTTGTATGGAATCGTGATAGGAAGTGCAAGAGCGGAAGTAAATCTGGGAGCAATAGGCACCTCAGCGAGTTTAGCCGCTTACAAGGATAACACTGATCATTCAATCAACTTAAAAGCCAGCGGTAAATTTGCTTTTTGGCTGGGGTTAGGAACGGGTTTTGACCTGAAAATATTCGTTAAGCCATTGCGTGAGTTGTTCTTTGGTAAAGATGATAATTCAGATGATGCCGAGAAAAGCGGCGATGGCGATGGTGTTATTATCGACGGCTGTGCGACAGTTTTAATCGGCGACTAAATTTAGTATGGGGCTGGTATTTTATGAAAATGATAGCTTTTTTGTTTTTTTTAGCTGTGACGCTTTATTGTGTCTGGCGCGGTAACGTCTCTTACGGGAAAAAATCATTAACAGGTGCGGGTAAGGGCCTGATTGGTGTATTTGTCGCGATTATTGCACTAGGTTTTCTTCTTAAGCTTCTGGTGGCTATTATTCCCGGTTTTACTAATGACGCTGCCGGGGATTTAATGGAGGAGACTGGCGCATCATTTATCGTGGTGTGGGGAATGAGATTCCTGGTCACAGCAATATCGACCATATTTAGCCGAATTATGGGGTTTCACGAGGAACATAATTTCGAGAATTACAAAAAGTTTTCACCAGTTACCAGCAAGCTGGCTCCTGGCCTGCTTCTGTTTGCCAAATGTGCAGTCTCTTTCGGCGCCGTATTGATGCTTTACGGAGTTTGGTTTACGCCTTAAACCAGAAGGGAGATAGTCTATGGATATTGAAGTTAACTATGCTTTTCCTGTTTCTTCAGATTTGACTAAGGAAGAGATGCAACAACATTTCTGGAAGTGTCTTTATACTTCTTCCGAACAGGAAATGCTGCACTACTGGGTTGTATTGCCAAAAAATATCAAACCAGCAGAGCTGGAACCGATGGCTTTCCCCGGAACGGGCTTAACAAATATTGGCCGCTATTTCACTACTGATGAATCACCGTACCTGGAAGTCTGGGTAGCCTATGAGCGCTGTCAGTGGGAAATGAATGCGTCTGACTGGCTGTTTAAAAAACTCGCGCTGACGGGAGAAAAAGTTCTGCACCGGCGTCTGGTCGGTAATGCTGCCGAGAATGGTATTTTTGCCGATGTTTTAACCGTTAAAACGCACTCTTCCGGTGATGAGGTAATATCCCGATTTACTGTGCAAAAGGATTATAACAGGGATAAAGGCGGCGGAAATTATTTTTTGCTGAAAGCCTCCTGTGCCTCACGTGACTATGCCGCGCTTGCGAATGATATTTATTTTACGGTAGTTAGCTGGGATCTTTTGCACCGCAGTAATTTACCACTAGCTGAATTACTCACTTCAGTTGATCTTGGCGGCGAAAGCGCCTTTAAAATCCCCTTGTCCTGGCATGCAAAAACTATCGCTGAAAATCGAATAGTTGTTGATCATACGATAGAAGGTATAAATTATGGTGTGATTAATTTTTACTTCTATTCTGCATCGGAATGCTATTCAGTAGAAAACGCTTTTAATAAGTCAACGGCACGTTTTCATCAGCACGATGATTCTGTAACGCTTGTAGCAAACGAGCTGGAAGATTACCCCAATGATATTAATGACAGGCTGGGTAAAATAACCACCTGTACTGGTGAGGTTTATAGTGAAAAAGATAAAATGCGTGCATTTTATCAAAGCTATATTTTTAACTATTCAGGCGTATGGTGTTATGTTGAGCTGGTAGGGCAGCACCGAACCAATAAAAGCTATAATTTTGAAGCTAATAAGCGTTGTGTGGAAATTATTTTGGCAACATTGAGTTTTAATTTTAAGTAATTTATTCTAAGTGGTGTTTTCTGGCTAAATTTAAAAAATACTGATTTTTTATGGCGAAGGCGTTACTGATTGTCCTTATTTATACTGGCTGCCTGTTTTTTATATCACGGCATGGGAATGCATGCCCAGTCGACAGGTTACTTATAAAAAACGAATTTTAGGCTGCTAACAATATTATTGCTCGATCCAAAAATCTTACCCGCCCGGCCTCGCCGGGCCTGCCAGTCCGGGAAAAAATTATGTTTGATCGTATCACCGTCCTCCTGCCGGTCGAGGGTCTGCTGTTCTGGAAGCTCAGCGGCCGCGAGCGGCTTTCCGAATCCTTTGAGCTGACCGTGGAGCTGCTCAGCACCGACGCGCGCATTGACCGCAAAACGCTGCTGGGCCAGCCGATAACCGTCTGCATCCCCACGCAGGGATTAACCACCACGCGCTACCTGAACGGCAAAATCACCCAGGCGGGCGTCTACAGCCAGGAGCTGAGCGGCACGCGCTACGCGGTCTATCGCCTGGTGATGGAGCCGGACCTGTGGCCGATGAAGCGCGACCGCAACCTGCGCATCTTCCAGGGCCAGACGGTGGTGCAGATACTGAAAACCCTGCTGGGCGAGTACGGCGTGACGGTGGAGGACAGGCTGACCGGCAGCTACCGCGTGTGGGACTACTGCGTGCAGTATCAGGAGAGCAGCTTCGACTTTATCAGCCGCCTGATGGAGCTGGAGGGCATCTACTACGGCTTCCGCCACGAGATGGACAAACACACGATGGTGCTGGCGGACAGCGCGCGGCAGCACCAGCCGTTCGCGGGCTACGAGGTCATTCCGTACCACGCCACGCCGTCCGGCGGCAGCACCGGCGAGGAGGGCATCAGCGTCTGGGAGCTGCAGGACAGCGTGACGCCGGGCATCTACAGCATCGACGACTACGACTTCCGCAAGCCGAACGCGTGGATGCTGCAGGCGCGGCAGAACCCGGCGTCGCCGGTACCGGGACAGATTGACGTCTACGACTGGCCGGGGCACTTCGTTGACCACGACCACGGCGAGTTTTATGCCAGAATCCGCCAGGAAGTGTGGCAGGTGGAGCATCAGCAAATCAGCGCCGTGGGCACCGCGCTGGGCCTGGCGCCGGGCAGCACCTTTACGCTGCTGAACGCGCCGTTCTTCAGCGACAACGGCGAGTACCTGACGGTGAGTGCGTACTACGACTTCGAGGAGAACCGCTACGCCAGCGGCAGTGACGGCAGCACGAAGCACAACATCGCCATTGAGGTTATCCCGTCAGAGGTGACGTTCCGCGCGCCGCCGAAAACGCCGTGGCCGCGCACGCACGGGCCGCAGACGGCAAAGGTGGTGGGGCCGAAGGGCGAATCTATCTGGACGGACAAATATGGCCGCATCAAGGTGAAGTTCCACTGGGACCGGCTGGCGAAGGGCGACGACACCAGCTCGTGCTGGGTGCGGGTGTCAAGCGCGTGGGCGGGCCAGGGGTATGGCGGCGTGCAGGTCCCGCGCGTGAACGACGAGGTGGTGATTGACTTTATCAACGGCGACCCGGATCGGCCAATCGTCACGGGGCGGGTCTACAACGAGGCGAGCATGCCGCCATGGGCGCTGCCGGCAGCGGCCACGCAGATGGGCTTTCTGAGCCGCACCAAGGACGGCAATCCGGACAACGCCAACGCGCTGCGCTTTGAAGACAAGGCGGGCGAGGAGCAGGTGTGGATCCAGGCGCAGAAGAATATGGATACCAATATCAAAAATGATGAAACCCACACGGTAGGGGGTAATCAAACGGTCGCGATTGATAAGGACTTTATCAGCAAAGTCAGCGGCACTTACGTACAGAATACTCAAAAATCGCGTAATGAACTGGTCGGCGGTGATTACCAGCTGTGGGCACAGGATGGTCTGCAAATAGCATCCGGGAAAGGAATTAGCTTTGTCTCGGGCAGCAGCGTATTGACACTCGATCCCAACGGCACGATTTCGTTGCAGTGCGATCAGTTCCAGATCAACGCGACTGGAAATGGGCAGATCAACACTGGCGGTACGCTCGATCTCAATATTAATGAGCCAAAAGCCGGTGATACGCCAGACCCTACGCCATTCACTATCGGTTATGAAATTCTTCAGGCCTTCGACAAAAAAGGGAGTAACACATGAAATATATTTTGTCAGAAGGAGCGCTGACGCTGCCTGAAGCGGTCCAGGATCAGAGCATTACGATTTTCCGTCTGCCGAAAACGCGTGCCACGCTGGTAGTAACCCGTGCATGGGATGTTAAAGAAGGCGAAGAAGAGAATTATCTGCAGCAGCAGTTGGCAAAAGTGAAGCGCGATATGAAAAAGTTTGCTGCACAAGAGACAGAAGAAACGTTTTTCGGCGAGCTATCTGCGCGAGAAGTCGCAATGCGTTTTGAAAATCAGGGCGTAATGGTGGTTCAAAAATTGTTAATAGCAAAAACTGAAACCCATCTGATGATGCTGACTTTTAGTCGTGCAGGCACTTTCGATGCGGATTCGTTGGCCGCCTGGCAGGTTATCAAAAGTGGATTTATTCCTTCTGCAGGAGCGGAGGCCTGAGCATGTCCGATTTAACAGCAGCACGTTTAGACGATCCTTTAATTCATAGTTCTGCACTGGCCGATCTGGTTAGCGGGCTGGTGGAAGGCGCCGTCTACACTGGCATTTTGGTAGGGGCCAGTATGCTGTTTGCCGTCAATCCCGTCGCTGGCATCGCTGTCGGCGCGGGATTGATGATTGGCGCAATGGCTTCCGGCTATCCCGAAAAACTCGGCAATAAGGCCAGCGATGCCGTAGACGGCCTGCTTGATACGCTGGGCATGCGCGGCCCACCGGATGCGGTAATAACCAGCGGCTCTGACAACGTAAAAATCATGGGCAAACCGGCGGCACGTGCGGCAGGAACGGTCAATCGCGACATGATGGCCGCGCTTTCCGTTGGTAGCACAGAGGAACCAGGCCTGAAAGATATTGCGATGGCCGTTGCAGGAGGCATTGCTTCGACTATTCGCCATCCGGGCGACGCCATCAGTTCCGCGCTGGATAAAGTCAGTCATCTTAGCGCGGCATCGGTGGGCAGCTGGCTTGGCAGTCTCTGGGACGATGTGGTGCAGCCAACCGTTGCCAGCGCCAGCCCTTGCGCTACGCCAGCAAACAAAGATACCGTCGCCTGCACGAAAGGCCATCTGGCCGAGAACGCCAACTTTCTGGCGGAAGGGTCGAAAAAGGTTTTCATCAACGGCCACCCCGCCGTACGTAACGGCGATCGCAGTACCTGTGAAGCAACCGTCCAGGTCAGTGAAAATCCGCGCGTGCGTATCGGCGGCGACAGCATCGTGGTACGTGATATCCGCAGCGGCAAAAACATGCTGGCTTATCTTGTCGGCACCATCCTGAGCGGTGGTATTGGCAAGGAAGGCGTTAAGCTACTGGAACAGCTTTTCTCGCGCATTGCGGCACGGCGCGCGCTGCGTCAAATCGCCTGTACTGTTGTTTTTGAAACCGGAGAAGCAGTTGCGTCTGGCGCTATTGCTTCCGCTGCAATGCAGAGCGCTCACCCGGTTAATTATGCGACCGGCGCTAAAATTCTGGCCGACCGGGACGATCTCGATTTCGTGCTGGAAGACCGCATCCCGCTTTACTGGCAGCGTATTTACCACAGTCGCAATCTGACTACCGGCATGTTCGGTACCGGCTGGATGATGCCGTTCGAAACGCGCCTGATTCGCTTTCTTCACAAGGACGGTACTTTCCAGTTTGCCTGGCGCGACATAACCGGTCAGGAACTGGGGCTTGGCGAGATTGCACCGGGCGACGTGGTTCGTTTTGATGAAGAGGGCTTTACGCTGTTCTGCTCGCTGCAGGGCGTTATCGTCATGCAAACCGCGCAGGGCGAATTTCATCTGTACGAACCCGATCCGCTGCGTGAAGGCGAATGGCGTATTGGCCGCATCTACGATCGCCATGAAAATTGCCAGCACTTTACGTGGAATGACAGGGGACAGCTGGTCGCCATTGCGGGCGATAACGAGGCGCTGGACATTCGTCTCAGCTATGAACAGCAGCATGGAAGAGTAACGGCGATAGATCAGGTTGTCGGCGGCGAACTGCGCCCGCTGATGCGTTACAACTACAACTCGCAGGGCCAGCTGATTGCCGTACAGGATGCCGACGGCGTTGAAACCCGTCGTTTCAGCTGGGATCGCGCCAGCGATCTGATGGCATCGCACAGCTATGCCACCGGCCTGACCGTGGCTTATCAATGGCAGCCAGCCAGCGATCCGCGCTACTGGCGCGTCTGTGAATACCAGGTGATGGACGAAGGGCAAAACTGCCTTGAGCACTGGCTGATAGATGCCGATGAGGAAGCTCGCAGCGCCACGGTAACCTGCTTCTCTGGAGGGACCACGCAGCATCGCTGGGATGAGCTTTGCCGTATTACCGACTATGTCGACAGCTACGGGGCGCACTGGTCGTATCGCTGGGCGGAACAGGGCGATTTGCTGATGGCAACGCATGCGCCTGGCGATCGGACCTGGGAATATGACTACGACGAACGCGCGAATCTGGCAATGGTGCGCGATCCGGCTGGTCGAACATCGACCACCATCTGGCATCCTTCCTATGCGTTCCCGCTAAAAGAAGTCCAGCCCGACGGCGCGGTGTGGCAATACCAGTACAACAATGCTGGCGATGTCGTCGCGGTAACCGATCCGCTCGGCGGCATAAGCCGTTTTACCTGGAACGAGCAGGGCGATTTAATCACGCGCACCGACGCGCTGGATAATACGCATCGCTTCTGGTGGAACGAGCGCGGCCAGCTACAGCGCGATGAAGACTGTTCAGGCCATCAAAGTTATCGGCTGTATGATGATGCGGGAAGGTTGTTGAGCAGCACGGACGCAGAGGGTAACACCACGCGCTATCGCTGGAGCACTGCGGGGCGTCTGCAATCTCTGATACGTCCTGACCGACGCGAAACGGAATATGAATACGATCGCGCCGGAATGCTGGTCGGGGAAAATATCGACAGCTTTTCAGAGCGGCACGTAGCCCGTAACGTGCGCGGGCAGATTGTCAGCGAAACCGATCCGGCAGGGAACATTACTCGCTATCAGTACGATCGGTTCGGACGGCTGACGGCGTTAATTAATCCAAACAGCGATCGCTGGCAGTTCGAGTATGACAACAGTCAGCGCCTGCTGGCGCAGACTGACTATGCCGGCCGTCGCAAAATCTATGGATATGACGAGCTGGGCCTGGTTGCGGAAGTCGTGCAGCATCCGCTGTCTGCTGAAGGCGAAAACTTGCCGCCTCACCGTACGCAATTTGAATATGACAACGTAAATCGCCTGACGGTAAAAACTACGCAGCAACACCGCACCGAGTACCGCTACGGCCCGGACAGTGTAGAAATCAGGAAAATGGCGCTGGCGGAATGGCAGAAGGCGCAGGCGGCAGGCTATGAAGCCGAAGCGGAAGTGCTGATCCTGACCAGCGACGCGCTGGGGAATCTGCTCAGTGAAGAAAATAATGGTGGGCTGTTCACGCATCAGTACGACGCACTGGGCAACCTGCTCGGCAACACGTTGCCGGATGGCCGTGAGCTGAACTGTCTGCGTTACGGAACCGGTCATCTGCTACAGATGAACCTGAAACAGCACGGCAGGCAGAGGGAAATCGCAGGTTATCAGCGCGATAAGCTGCATCGTGAGATCGATCGTACCCAGGGCGCACTGCATCAGGAAACGCATTACGATCCGGCGGGCAGGATCGTAATGCGCCGCAGCGGCTTTATCGACAAATCCGGCGTGGTGTTTGAGCGCCGCTATCGCTGGGATCGTCTGGATCAGGTGATGCAGCAGCTGGTCGTGGACGGCGCAACGCGGCAGAACGAATGGGCCAGCCAGCAGCAGCGTTTCGGTTACGACGCGGCGGGTCAGGTCACGCGTGAAGTCCGCGCTTATAAAGAAGAGCATTTCAGCTGGGATGCCGCCGGAAACCAGACCGACAGGCCGGGCGAAACGGTATGGCGCAACCTGCTGCTGCGGCTGAAAGGGGCGCGCTGGCACTATGACGGCTTTGGCCGCATGACGTGGCGGAAAGCCTCTTCTGATGCAGTCGAACAGCACTTCAGCTATGACGACGAGCACCGCGTCAGCGAAGTACGTTTTGACGGCCACAAAGAGTTCAGCCTTGTGGAATACCGTTACGATGCCGTTGGCCGCCGCACGCGCAAAATTCTGCATCGTCATGGC
This sequence comes from Erwinia sp. BNK-24-b, assembly GCF_047456155.1. NCBI lineage: Bacteria > Pseudomonadati > Pseudomonadota > Gammaproteobacteria > Enterobacterales > Erwiniaceae > Erwinia > Erwinia sp. BNK-24-b. The sequence goes on along the minus strand of NZ_CP179901.1, from coordinate 3,959,325 downwards.
AGAGAAACAGAAACCATCACCTTTATCTGGAGCGGGCTGCGGATGGTGGGCGAAAGCAGCAGCCTGACGCCGGAACGCAATACGCAGTATATCTACAGCGAAAACAGCTGGGAAGCGCTGGCGCGCGTGGACAGCATCGGCGAGCAGTCGGAAACGTTCTGGTATCACACCGAACTGAACGGCCTGCCGGAACGCATGACCGACGCGCATGGCGAAGTGGTGTGGCGCGGCCGCTTCTCCACCTGGGGCGAAACGGAGCGGGAAAGCGTGACGGGTTTCCAGGCTGTGCCGCAGAATCTGCGTTTTCAGGGGCAGTACCTGGACAGAGAGACGGGCCTTCATTACAATTTATTTCGGTATTACGACCCGGTTGCGGGCAGGTTTACGCAGGTTGACCCGATAGGGTTGGCGGGTGGGGTTAATACTTATGCGTATGTCGGGGACCCGCTGACGTGGGTGGATCCGCTGGGATGGATGAGCTGCTCGACAGATGCGGCCAAGCTTGCTCGTAACTTAGGGCCCCAACCGTTAGGTGGTGGAAAATACGATGCTCATCATATTGTAATGTCCAATTCTTCAGATGCTCGTATGGTTGCATTGAGAAAACGAATGGATGATTTCGATATTGATATAAACAATTCGAAAAATGGCGTTTGGCTACCAAATACGCGAGCAGATCGTATTGAAGAAACGTTCACTACTGCTCATAAAGGTAATGGTGTTCATGGAAATGCATATAAGCAATATGTTTACGACAAACTAATTAATAGTCAAACAGATAAGGAATTCTTATCCGCTCTCAAGCAAATAAAAAATGAGCTTGCAACAGGTAAAGTCTTCCCACTTGCAAATGGTAAAACTCCTATATTATGAAAAATAAAACGATGTTAGAAATGGCTGAGGATATTAGAGAGAAATTTGATAGTCTGATATCATTGCTATCGTCTGAAGATGCATTAAATCAAAAGCTTTCTCAATTTCATACTGGTAATAAAGAAAAAATGCTATGGTCAAAAACTAATGCCTTCAGCATTGTACCATTTTATAATGAGTTAACAGGTTTTAAAACTGGCGAAATGCAGCATAAAGAGCCAAAAAATAAAAAAAATGTATATTGCTACTTTATGGATGAAGATAGCGGTGAAATAAATAAAGTAATAAGTTATAACTCAAAAGGAAATGTAGAGGATACGTCATATATAATTAGAGAAGGTAACAGTTCTATTGAAGTAAGACAAGATTTCCGAGGTGACTTTATAGCTCTCAGTCAAACTTTTTTTGATGGCAATAAATGTCCTTTAAGTTCATACTTCGCAAGTGAAGATGGCAATGTGTCTGGCTATTATTATTTTTATAAAAATGATAAAATAAATGAGATTTTAGCAGTAAGCAAAAACTCCCCTTTACCATACGTGACTTTGCTATGCGAATATGATGAAAATGGAATAATTAAAAAGATTTACTTTAATAAAAAAGAGGCTCAGGTAGTCGTATACCCGCGTTGAGAGGTATATAAATCTTCTTCAAAGGTTAAAATGGAATGTGTTTGAAGGAAAGTTATAAATATTAGTTAGTGTTAAGTGCGGAAGTAGCCTGGAAGCGTGATTAGCTTTCAGGTTACATCGCATAACATTCGCTTTCATTGATTATATTTTAATTTTGGATGTACCATCTATTTCGATATTACGGCCCGGTTGCCGGGCGGTTTATCGAGATTGACCAGATAGGATTGGCGGATAAGGTTAATACTTATAGTTATGTGGGCGATCGGCTAACCTGGGGGGGATTAGTTGCTCGACAGGTACGGAAACATTAAGAAATAATATGGCAGAAGCAGGTATGATCGCACCTGCTTATAAAAATGCAGCACACTATATTGTCATGTCCAACCCAAAAGATTTGAGGATGGTTGAATTATTGTTAAAAATGGCTGAATTTTATCTGCATTTTAACGATTTTTATAACGGTGTATTTTTACCAACAACCTCGAAAAACTTCTTTCAGATGCAATTAGTCCAGCCCATAGCAAAATACACACTAATATTTAAAAATAAAATGTATACGATAGATTAATCCTGACTAAAAATGCTGATGAATTTATAGCTTATTTAGAAAGTATTAGGAATTCAATTGTGAGCAGTAGTTTTAATTATTGAAGCTGTTTTATGAACGAAGTAAATAGAACCTTTGCTTTTTTTAATAGCAAATCAGAAAGTGAAGCATGACGAGTTTCTATCACAAGCTGAAGTTAAAATTAATTATTTAAAATATTCAAATACGTCATTAATTGAAATGTACCCTTTCGAAGATGAAATTTCTGGATAAATAAAAGGTGTGAAATAAAAGCTCCAGAAAAAATAGAAGGGCCATTGAAAAAGATTTATTTTGATAAAGGAAAAAATTAGTTATAACTGAAGAGATTTTGGCAGGTAATCGAGTAAATAGCAGGTCTTTTTACTTTTATACTAGTAATTTTATAGAAAGGATAACTTTCCAGGAAATTGGTTCTTTTAAGCTAAAACCACTATCTCGTTTTATAACAAAAAGGGGAAGGAAATTCTATTGAATAAAGGTATGATGGGGGGCAGTCTTGAAGTTTAATTATCATGATGATTCTTTGTCTTCAATCCATGTGAAAGAAAAATATTATGCATCAGATAAATATCATTAAAGTAATGTAAGATTTATTTACGGCGATAAAAATGAGTTAAAGTAAATAATCAATAAATATGAAAATAGGACTTCTTAAGTAATGTGTAAAATAAAAATATAGGTTCTAAAAAATTGGGGTTATATATTTTTAGCTCGGATAGCATACGAATGCTGACGCGAGCAGAACTTGCCTTAGTAAGAAAACTTAAGAAGTATAAAACGTTATAAATTCTGAGGGGTCGCGTATGAAAGCAATTCCGATATTTCCCCTTAGCTTATAAATAATTATCTTTAGTCCATCACAATTTCTACTTATCCTTAATGTATGAACAGTAAAAAAACCGCCCCCTTCAAGCGCTAAAGATCAAGGGACGCCTCAAGAGGCGGTTTGCTCACAGGTTTTTTTGTATTTACCGGAATCGTCTAAAGCCTCGACTTACTTGCTTTTATCCTTATCGCCATCAGATGCTTTACTGGCATCCGCACCGCTTCCTGCGGACGTACTGGTACTACTTTTCGAATCCAGAGCCGCTGTAGCCGCACTGTCCTTCGCTGTAGTGGTTCCGGTGTCGGTTCCGGTAGACGTGCTGGTGCTGTCACTGCTTTTCGAAGCCGCATCAGCTTTGGTAGCACTGTCCTTCGCTGTACTGGTTCCGGTATCGCTTCCTGCGGACGTACTGGTACTACTTTTCGAATCCAGAGCAGCTGTAGCCGCACTATCCTTTGCCGTACTGGTTCCGGTGTCGCTTCCGGTAGACGTGCTGGTGCTGTCACTACTTTTCGAAGCCGTATCGGCTGTAGCATTGCTTCCAGCAGAGGTAGCAGCGTCGTCTGCTGATGACGCGGTAGCTTTAGTAGCAGTGGCGCTATCGCTTGTGGATGGTGCGCTGGTTGTAGTATCGGTGCCTGTTGAAGTGCTGCCGGTATCGCTTGTTGCAGATGTGCCAGTATCAGCCGCGCTGGTTGAAGAGGTAGTTGATTTACTATCACTTCCTGTTGCCGGGCTGGTTCCCGCATCGCTTCCTGTCGACGCGCTGGTGCTGTCATCATTTGCTGAAGGTCTGCCGGTACCGTTATCAATGACCGGAGGCGCGTCAGCCATCGCCTTATCCTCTTTAGATTTGTCGACAGGCGCATCGCTATCTACAGATGCACTGGCTTTGTCATCATTCGAGGAAGGCCTGCCGGTACCATTGTCAATAACAGGCGGAGCGTTGGCTATGGCAGCATCTTCCTTAGATTTATCGACGGCATCATCGCTGTCTGAAGAAGCACTGGCTTTATCACCTTCTACTGAAGGCCTGCCGGTGCCATTATCAATGACAGGCAGCGCATCGGCTATGGCATCACTTTCCGCAGGCGTAATAGTTTCAGCTTTAGTGCCTGTATAAGTGCTGGTTTTACGGCCGCCTGCCGAAGTCGCACCATGTTCGTCATCCTCATACTCCGCAGCCTTGCTGGTCGTAGCGCTGCTTCCTGCAGATGAGGTGGTCCCATCGCCGCTTTTCGCGGACGTACTGGTCGTATCGCTTCCTGCAGCCGCACTGGTGCTGTCGGTGCTTTTTGATGACGTGTCGCTTCCTGCGGCTGCACTGGTACTGTCAGTGTTCTTTGATGACGTAGCGGTTCCTGCAGTCGCACTGGTGCTGCCGGTGCTTTTTGATGACGTATCGCTTCCTGCGGCTGTACTGGTACTGTCGGTGCTTTTTGACGACGTGTCGCTTCCTGCGGCTGTACTGGTACTGTCGGTGCTTTTTGACGACGTGTCGCTTCCTGCGGCTGCACTGGTACTGTCGGTGCTTTTTGACGACGTGTCGCTTCCTGCGGCTGCACTGGTACTGTCAGTGTTCTTTGATGACGTAGCGGTTCCCGCATCGCTCCCTGTAGTTGTACTGGCAGTTTTGTCAGCACTTGCCGAAGACGCGGCTTTCCCTGTATCGCTTCCTTTACTTGTAGCTGCACTGTCAGCGCTTTTAGAAGACGTTGCAGTTCCCGCATCGCTTGCTTTAACCGTACTGGTGCCATCAGTGCTTTTTGCAGCCGCAGTTGTTTCGGCATCGCTTTTCGCAGAAGCCGTGGTGCCAGTATCGCTTTTTGAAGATGTACTGGTTCCGGCGTCGCTTTTCGCAGGAACGTTAGCATCATCATGAGTTGGTTCTAAAAAATCATCATGTTCAGACATACAAACCTCCACTAGCCCGGATGGGTAAACTAACTATAGAGGCCGGTTTGCGTACGCATTTTCCTTATTTCACAATTAGTTAAAAAAACTTTGGTGTGCAGACTGACTGCCTGGCTGTTTATATCGATGCTTTTATCTGCTGCCGGGCCTGCTCAAGGGCTGTCCGCTGCCGTACCAGCACTTTTTCCAGTGCTTTCAGTCGCTTTTGTTCACGACTATCCACAATCAGCACCAGGCAACCCTCTAAGACTTTGAGGCTGATGCCGATGCCTGGCTCAAAGCCCGCCTCCAGCAGCCATTTTCCAGAAAAACTTATCATCGGGATGCTGGTGTCGCCCTGATTTGGACGGTAGCCGACCTGCAGATGCCGTTCCGTTCTTGAAATAACCCGTTCCGATTTACGTTTGCTTGTAGTCATAGCTAAGTCCTGTGTAATTGTTGAAGTAATACCATGTTAATAAAATTACTCTCTGCTAAAGGAATGCCTGCAAAATAACTTCCCCTTTTATACCCTTCTGAGAGTCCTTTATAAATCGTAAATGCCTGGCTTTTTTGTAGATAAACTAATAAATGCGAGCTGGATCTGAAATAATACGCTCCTGTCGATAATAAATAGTAATTTTCAATATCATTATTCAATGAAAATTTCTTATGGTCTGTTTTTCCTATAGTTAACTGTTATATGTTGCTATTTTTAGTTTTCCGCCTAATTTTGCGAGTTGTTACGCAATTTTGATTCTTACCGTTAAATTTCATTTGATTCCTGGCTGAGCGGAGATAGAATTAGATTGTTTTCATATGCCAGGTAGCCAAATGAAGGTAAAAATGAATTATTTAAAAATTCATTCAGCTCAGGCAGTGGAGCGAAATAATTATCAAAAAACTTATATTGGTTGATATTTAAAAGGTAGAGAATGTGCTTGCATTGAATTTATATAATTTGCCTGATGCCTGATGCCTGATGCCTGATGCCTGATGCCTGATGCCTGATGCGCAGAAAAAAACGCGATTTCCTCAGGGAAACCGCGTTCGGTATAAATAGTGCTTATTGCTTTGAGTAACTGCGAATCAGAAGCGCCCTGTAGCAAATTTATACGCTATTCCGGGTCGTCCTGAATCAGGATGCAGCACTATTTAGCCAGTTTGTCTTCGGTACGTAACTCAAAATCAGAAGCGTCATGGCGTTCATGCAGCTGCTCAGCGGGTTCACCCCAGGTACGGTTTACGATGCGGCCACGCTGTACGGCTGGGCGTTGGGCAATTTCATTAGCCCAGCGCTGCAGATTCTTATAGGAACCCGCGTCCAGGAATTCGGCAGCGTTGTACAATTGCCCTTGCACCAGCGCACCATACCATGGCCAGATGGCGATATCGGCGATGGTGTAATCTTCACCAGCAATATAACGGTTTTCTGCCAGCTGACGGTCTAACAAATCAAGCTGGCGTTTCGCTTCCATGGTAAAGCGGTCAATTGCGTACTCAATTTTTACTGGCGCATAGTTGTAGAAGTGACCAAAGCCGCCGCCCAGATAAGGTGCGGAACCCTGTAGCCAGAATAACCAGTTCAGCGTTTCGGTGCGTGCAGCCGGATCTTTTGGCAGGAAGTGACCATACTTTTCTGCCAGATAAAGGAGGATAGCGCCGGATTCAAATACGCGCGTCGCTGGTGTGGTAGACGTGTCCAGCAGGGCAGGGATCTTGGAGTTTGGGTTGACCTCAACAAAACCGGAGGAAAACTGTTCGCTATCGCTGATACGGATAAGATGCGCATCATATTCCGCATCGTTGACATTCAGTGCCAGCAGCTCTTCCAGCAGAATAGTGACTTTCTGCCCGTTAGGCGTGCCCATGGAATAAAGCTGTAAAGGATGTTTACCAACTGGCAGTGCAGCTTCGTGACGTGCACCTGCGGTCGGACGATTGATGCTGCTCCAGGTACCGCCCGCGTTCTTGTTCTCTGTCCAGACTTTAGCTGGTTGATAATCGTTGTTACTCATAAATTTTCCCTTTTCATGGTTGGATTACGCAACGGGACTAACGTCACGCCGGGGTTGGTCTCAAAATAGCGTCGATTACCGCTCGTCACCAAAAGCGGTTGTTACATCTGATGTCAGGTATAGCATTGCCGTCGCGCGCCTGTTTATCTGTAAAGAGCAATCGTGCTGATAATTAAGAAACTTCCGTAAGGAGACAAAATGGATCTTGCCGCACTGAAACAGGCCGGGCTGACCTTAACGGATGATGGCCGTGTTTGCTGTTACTGGCAGCCGTCAATGCCGGACTATCACGATAACGAATGGGGCAAACCAGTGATGGAGGATCGCCGTATCTTTGAAAAGGTTTGTCTTGAAGGCTTTCACTCCGGTATGTCCTGGCAGCTTATCTATAACAAGCGTGAAAATTTCCGACGCGCCTTTGCCGATTTTGACTTCTGCCAGATGGCCAAATTTAATGATGCAGATGTTACCAGGCTAATGGCCGATAAAGGAATCGTTCGCAACCGGGCAAAAATCCTTTCTGCTATCAACAATGCGCATCGAGCCATAGAACTGATTAAAGAAGCGGGTTCGCTGGCAAGCTGGTTCTGGCAGTTTGCTCCTGTGCCAGAAAATCGTCCGGCCATTGTCGATCTGGCGTACTGGCAGCAAACCAAAACGTCGCCGGAAGCGATAAGTATGTCAAAAGCGCTGAAAAAACGTGGCTGGACGTGGGTCGGGCCGGTTACGGCTTACTCTTTGATGCAGGCACTGGGGCTGGTTAATGACCACTTAACGGGGTGCGAATGTCGCGAGAGAAGAGAAAAAGAACGCCAGAAGATTACAGAGTGAAAGCTAAGCCTCTGCTTCATGCTGCTTAAAAAAACCGCCCCAAGGGGCGGTTTTCAGCTTACTTGCCTGCTGCATTGACGATAACCGTAATCGAATTATGAGAGATGCTCCATTTCCCGTTTACGGTTGATAACAATGCACCAGATACAACGATGACAATACAAATGTACCGTTTCATTGTGCGGTCCTTGCACAGACCGCTTCACGGCGACACCACCGATGCTGTTACCATGAAAGCAAGCACGAGGTCGTGCTTACGTTTACGGTCGTTGGAATTCCTTTCCTTAAACCGGTGCCCGCTTGCTTAAGGCGGCGAAAAGGCCCGGCGATATTTTATACCAGTCTTTGCAGGCAGAACACTTGACTCTGTGTGATAAACTGCTCAAAATATGCGCACGAGGTCGTGCTTGCGTTACATACGTAACAAAGCTTCGCTGGAAAGGCCGCTTAACCTGACCAGCACAAAAGAACCGCCATTTATGGCGGTTTTTTTGTTTTTGTCTTTAAATATTTTCTGTTTTTTTCAGCGGTATTTTACCGGCCATGCTGGAATCTCGGCTGCACAATGACTGCAAATCCTGTAGACAACATGCCAGGCTTTGCGGCCTTTCTGCCATTTCCTCTCTGCAAACCGCGTTGTGGATTGTGTATAGCGGCCGGATCGGCGAAAATGCCGGCCATTGATGATTAATCGCCTGCGTCTTCCTGTGCACTTCGCGCAGTGGCGGCCCAGCACCAAACAGAGTTTTTTCATGTCTAATGCACCTTTTATGCAAGAGGTGGCTCGTCGCCGCACTTTTGCCATCATTTCTCACCCGGATGCCGGTAAAACCACCATCACCGAAAAGGTGCTGCTGTTCGGACAGGCTATCCAGACGGCCGGTACGGTCAAAGGCCGCGGCTCCAGCCAGCATGCCAAGTCAGACTGGATGGAGATGGAGAAGCAGCGTGGAATTTCAATTACCACCTCCGTGATGCAGTTTCCCTACCGCGAAAGCCTGGTCAATCTGCTGGACACGCCGGGACACGAAGACTTCTCAGAAGATACCTATCGCACGCTGACGGCGGTTGACTGCTGTCTGATGGTTATCGATGCCGCAAAAGGCGTTGAGGATCGTACCCGCAAGCTGATGGAAGTAACCCGCCTGCGCGATACGCCAATCCTGACCTTTATGAACAAGCTGGACCGCGATATTCGCGATCCAATGGAAGTGCTGGACGAAGTAGAAAACGAGCTGAAAATCGCCTGTGCGCCTATCACCTGGCCAATCGGCTGCGGCAAGCTGTTTAAAGGCGTGTACCATCTTTATAAAAACGAAACCTATCTTTATCAGTCTGGTAAAGGCCACACCATTCAGGAAGTCCGCATAGTAAAAGGTCTGGATAATCCGGATCTGGACGTGGCTATCGGCGAAGAGCTGGCGGCACAGCTGCGTGAAGAGCTGGAGCTGGTGCAGGGTGCCTCTCACGAATTTGATAAAGAAGCTTTCCTGGCCGGACAGCTGACGCCGGTATTCTTTGGTACCGCGCTGGGCAACTTCGGTGTGGACCACATGCTGGATGGTCTGGTGGAATGGGCTCCATCACCGATGCCGCGCGCTACCGATACCCGTACCGTCACCGCGGCAGATGATAAATTTACCGGTTTCGTCTTCAAGATTCAGGCGAACATGGACCCGAAACACCGCGACCGCGTGGCGTTTCTGCGCGTGGTTTCCGGCAAATATGAAAAGGGCATGAAGCTGCGCCAGGTACGTCTGGGTAAAGACGTGGTGATTGCCGACGCGCTGACCTTTATGGCCGGTGACCGTTCGCACGTTGAAGAAGCCTATCCTGGCGATATCATTGGCCTGCATAACCACGGCACCATCCAGATTGGCGATACCTTTACCCAGGGCGAGAACATGAAGTTCACGGGTATTCCGAACTTCGCACCGGAATTGTTCCGCCGTATTCGCCTGCGCGATCCGCTGAAGCAAAAACAGCTGTTGAAAGGGTTGGTACAGCTGTCGGAAGAGGGCGCGGTACAGGTGTTCCGTCCTGTACATAACAACGATCTGATTGTTGGCGCAGTAGGTGTGCTGCAGTTTGACGTGGTCGTTGCCCGCCTGAAAAGTGAATATAACGTGGAAGCGATTTACGAATCGGTAAACGTTTCTACCGCTCGCTGGGTAGAATGCAGTGATGTGAAGAAGTTTGACGAGTTCCAGCGCAAAAACGAAGTAAACCTGGCGCTGGATGGCGGTGATAACCTGACCTATATCGCTCCTACTATGGTCAACCTCAATATTACTCAAGAACGCTATCCTGAAGTGGTATTCCGCAAAACGCGCGAGCATTAATGCTCTAACGTTCGCCTGCCCGCAGTGCAAAATGTGCTGTGGGCAAGCATTTGGTACTGCGGGCAGGCATTTCGTACCCTGGCCATAGCGCGAAACCGTAAGGCGTAATCTGCTCTGATTATGTCTTTATCTGCTGCACCCTGCACCGCATTTTCTTCAGGCTTTCTCCCCACTTTTTCCCTGACGCTTGCCTACAGACTCATCTTAAAAAATTCTGCTTTTGACCATTTATCCGCCATATCAATCACAAAGGACAGCAAAATCCAGATACGCGTCTATATTTATTTCAACAGGACGCAAAATATGTGGCGCGGTTGCTACAACGCCTGATTACTGCAGTCACGCCGTTTGTGGCTGAAAGCTCACAGTTGTGAGTGCAATAACCAAGAAGGAAGAGATCGATGAACAAGACTAAGATTGCTAAAACTCTGATGGCTGCTCTGGTAGGTTCTGCACTGGTTAGTGGCGCTGCGATGGCAGAAGACACCACTACCCCGAAAGCACAGTCTACTACTGACAGCGCGGGTTCTAAGATCGATAGCTCTATGAAAAAAGTCGGTGGATACATGGATGACAGCGGCGTTACGGCCAAGGTGAAAGCTGCCCTGGTAGATAACGAAGCCATTAAAAGTACGGATATCTCAGTCAAAACCCATAGCGGTGTCGTCACGCTGAGCGGTTTTGTCGCTTCACAGGATCAGGCCGAGCTGGCCGTATCCGAAGCGAAAAAAGTTGAGGGTGTTAAATCCGTCAGTGACAAACTGCACGTAAAAGACAGCACAAAAAGCAGCGTTAGCGGCTATGCCGGTGATGCAGCAACAACCAGCGAAATTAAAGCTAAACTGTTAGCGGATGACATCGTACCGTCCCGCAACATCAAGGTTGAAACGACCAATGGCGTGGTTCAGCTTTCCGGTGCGGTGAAAACCAAAGCACAGTCTGACCGTGCTGAAGGCATCGCCAAAGCGATCGACGGCGTTAAGAGCGTGAAAAACGATCTGTCAGTAAAATCGTAAGACCGGCGCGGGCTGACTCTGTAAGGGTCGCCCGCGACAGAACTACCGCAGGAGCACAGTAGTCATGCTGAACTCAGGCAGAAATCAATAACAGATGATGTTCGATTTTAATATAGGGTAAGGAGAGGCTTATGTTTCGTTGGGGTATTATCTTTCTGGTTATCGCACTGATCGCCGCTGCTTTAGGTTTCGGTGGTCTGGCAGGTACAGCCGCGTGGGCAGCTAAAATCGTCTTCGTAGTGGGTATCATCATCTTCCTGATCAGCCTGTTTACCGGCCGGAAGAAGCTATAGATTTAAAAATCTTCCCGGCGGGCTAAGGCCTGCCATCGGGAAGTTAAAGCGGGCTGCAAAGCCCGCTTGCAGCAGGTCTCTCTGTTTCCGTCCCCTGTCTTCCCTTTTTGCCTCTGTTTTAAACCTCGCATTCACTCATCGCTACATTTTTTCATCATGCATTAACATCTGTAGCAATAAGCGTCAAACACCAGGCCTTTGGTCAGGCGTACTCTCACTGCATCACATTCCAGAGGAGAGCACGGTGGGACAGCGCATTCCAGTCACGCTCGGCAATATCGCGCCACTGGCGTTAACGCCTTTTCATCCGGGCAAACTCGCACTGGTTTGTGAAGGCGGCGGCCAGCGCGGCATTTTCACCGCTGGCGTCCTGGACGAGTTTCAACGCGGCGGCTTTAACCCCTTCGACCTCCTGATTGGTACCTCTGCGGGCGCACAGAATCTTTCTGCCTTTATTTGCGGTCAGCCCGGCTATGCGCGACGCGTTATTACTCGCTATACCACCAGCAAGCTCTTTTTCAATCCGCTGCGCTTTGTCCGTGGCGGCCATCTGATCGACCTGGACTGGCTGGTGGATATCACTGCGAAAGAGTTTCCGCTGGCAATGACGGCAGGTGAAAAAGCGTTTTCCCAGGGACGAGAGTTTTATATGTGCGCCTGCCGCAGCGACGACTACTCGCCCGGCTATTTTGCCCCCACGGCAGCAAACTGGCTGGATATTATTAAAGCCTCCAGCGCTATTCCCGGCATGTATCGGCCGGGCGTGGATCTGGACGGCATCAGCTATCTTGACGGCGGTATCAGCGATGCCATTCCGGTACGCGAAGCCGCGCGGCGCGGTGCCCGAACTATAGTTGTGATCCGCACCGTGCCGTCGCAGATGACCTATACGCCCCAGTGGATAAAGCGTGTTGAGCGGTGGCTGGATAAAGGTGCGCTACAGCCGCTGGTTAACATTATCCATCTGCATGAAGAAAGCTATCGACAGACCCAACAATTTATTCACGAGCCGCCGGGCGATCTGAACATTATCGAAATTTTCCCGCCGCGCGCGCTGGCAAGTATGGCGTTGGGCAGCCGGGTGGCGTCGTTAAACCAGGATTACCATCTGGGCCGTCGCTGCGGCCGCTATTTCCTGGCTACAATAGGGCAGTGGCTACATAATGATGCGCCTGGCGTGGAACCCGTTGTCCCGGCCATGCCGCCAGCTAATGAACCGGTTATTTTTCCGGAACCGCTGGCAAGTAATGATGATGATTTTCCTGAAGGGTCTCTGGCATGACTGTTTTTGTTGATACGCACTGCCACTTTGATTTTGCACCTTTTAGCGGCAACGAGGCGGAAAGCCTGCGGCTGGCGGCAGAAGCAGGGGTGGAGAAGATTATCGTGGTGGGCGTTGCGGCCGCTCGTTTTGCTGGCGTAATGGCGCTGGCTGAAAAATATCAGCCTTTATATGCCGCGCTCGGCACGCATCCGATGGCGATAGCCGACTATCAGGAAGCGCATTTGCAGCAGCTGGAAAATTATTTGCGGCAGCGCTCGCCGAAGCTGGTGGCGATTGGTGAGATCGGTCTGGATCTCTATATTGAAAACCCGCAGTTCGACAAGCAGCAGGCGGTGCTGGATGCGCAGCTGCGGCTGGCACGCGACTATAATCTGCCGGTTATTCTGCATTCGCGCCGTACCCATGACAAGCTGGCGATGCACTTACGTAAGCTCGATCTGCCCGCGCGCGGCGTCGTGCATGGCTTTGCCGGAAGCGAGCAGCAGGCGCTGGCTTTTATCCGTGAAGGATTTGCCATCGGCGTTGGCGGCACCATTACCTACGAGCGCGCCAGCAAAACCCGTAATGCTATTGCTCGTCTGCCGCTCTCGTCGCTGCTGCTGGAAACCGACTCGCCGGATATGCCTGTACAGGGTTTTCAGGGAGAACCTAATCGTCCTGAAAGGATTAAAAACGTCTGGCAGAGCCTGTGCGAAATCCGGCAGGAAGCACCGCAGGTAATAGCGGAAACAATTCGTGAAAATAGCCGCAGGCTGTTTGGTATTTAGTATTGTCCGTTTTAAAAAAAACAGACCGGTCGATTTTAAAATGCAAAATAGTGGGAATATTAAATGACCAGCGCATTGGCGTTACGGTGATATTAAATAACGGTTAATTATTGTTGTTACCTGAGCTGAATTAACAAAATTGATTCTTTTACTCCCCTTACCTTTACCGCTTAAGTGTTTTGTGCTGTCGCATTTTTGAGGTTGTTATAAAATATATTAGATAGGGCTTTTATTTAAGTTAAATATATTTTAATAGCCTCTTTTCTATTCTTTCAGGTTTATTTAATTTTTAAAAAAACTAAGCTGAGGTATTGTATGTTGGACGTGAAATTCAGGAAGAAGGTTTCATCAAGAAAACTGAAACTATTTAATGAAAGAAACCACGATCGCAATCTATTAATAGAAGAAAAAACGGCATTGCTAAAGATGTGGGATAAGGCATTGAATTTACCAGGCGCAGACCTGAAACTGGTTTATGTCCTGAACCGTTCGGCCAATCATGATATTGGCGAATATAATGCTTTTGACGGCTGCTCGGTTAGCTCTGCTGAGTCGTACCGCTCATTTGATTCAGCCAATTCGTCAAGCTCTTCCTCCCGTGCCCGGGTTTGGCCCGATCAGGCCCCGTTTCTTACCCAACCAGCAGAGCATGTATTTAGCGCGATGGATAATTTTACGGTCAGTTGCCTGCCCGTTCCTTCTCCGGGAAAGTTGCCCAGGTTTAGTGGGAGTAACGTAATCCATCTTGATCTTAGCGTACCGGTGCAAAATATTATCGGCGCCTCTGTAAACCCCAACGTGGGCCATCGTCAGGCGAGAAAGATACATAATAGTATTTACGGCAGAGAGGCATTTCAGCCAGGGGCAGATAACGATGGCGAAGGGGCAAGACAAGCTCAAAGCAAAAATAAAGAACATGATTGCTCAATATGTAGCCCAGAAAGTTTCAGGAACAGAAGCAAAAAAGAAAAAGAGCGTTCAGCCGTTACCCTGCTCGGCCGACCGGGGATACAGGCACATTTTTCCTTTCCGCCATCAGCCAGGGTGAAACTGAAGGGAATAACTTATATACCTTATTGTATTCTGGGGTCGTTAAGGCGAGGCGAATTTTCAGAAGGGTTCATTGATAAACGTATTCTTTTGAAAGATATTGGCGTTGTAAAAGAAATTATGTGGAGAAACAACCTGAAAGTGTTTACCTTCCCGCTAGCCTCTCTGCCAGGCGTAAACAGAAGCTTCACGGATGCACTTCTTGACTATGAAGGCTTTAAAAGAGAAGGCGCGCATGATTATCGCCTGCTTCCTCGCGCAAAAATTACGCTGTCACCGTTATGCCATCGTGAAAATTTTTCCCTGCTGTAAAATGTTACCATCATAACATTTTGTTATGTTCCTCTGAGCGTTCTGCAAGGGCAGTCAGGGCATGTTTTGTGAGTGTTATGCTATTTTTCGCGCAATTTTTGCAATCGCATGCAAACCCGTGTGAGATTAATCACTGATGTAGCGCAGCGGTAATGTTACTATTATAACATTACCGCTGCATCGTGACCTTGCATCGTGACCTTGCATCGTGACCTTGCAGCGAGGCCTGCTGATTTTTCCGGAGAATACTATGACTGATTTAACCGCTGTCGCCGTTCGCGCGCTGAAACTGATGGATTTAACCACGCTGAACGACGACGATACGGAGGCCAAAGTGGTTGCCCTGTGCCGTCAGGCTAAATCACCCGCTGGCAATACTGCCGCCATTTGTATCTACCCTCGTTTTATTCCGGTTGCGCGCAAAACCCTGCGCGAGCAGGATACGCCGGATATCCGCATTGCAACCGTAACCAACTTTCCACACGGCAACGACGATATCGAAATCGCGCTGGCAGAAACGCATGCCGCTATCGCCTATGGCGCAGATGAAGTTGACGTCGTTTTCCCTTATCGTGCGCTGATGGCCGGTAATGAAGAAGTAGGGTACGACATGGTTTACGCCTGCAAAGAAGCCTGCGCCGACGCTGGCGTGCTGCTGAAAGTCATTATTGAAACCGGCGAGCTAAAAACGGAAGAGCTGATCCGCAAAGCTTCTGAAATTGCTATCGATGCCGGGGCCGATTTTATTAAAACCTCCACCGGTAAGGTGGCGGTCAACGCCACCCCGCAGGTAGCCGAGATCATGCTGCGCGTGATTGCCGAAAAAGGCGTGAAGCATCAGGTGGGCTTTAAGCCTGCTGGCGGCGTGAAAACGGCGGAGGATGCCGCTCTCTATCTGCAACTGGCCGATGATATTCTGGGCGAAGAGTGGGCAGACGCCCGTCATTTCCGTTTTGGCGCCTCCAGCCTGCTGGCCAGCCTGTTGAATGCCGCGGGCTATTCTTCTGCCAAAAGCGATTCAGCCTACTAATACCAGGCCGCCCGCCAGCATAAAAAGGCGGGCGCCTGCCGGTAAAATCTGCCCGGATCCCGGGCGACACCTCACCAGGGGGCAACGTGTTTTTGCCACAGGAAATTATCCGTAAAAAAAGAGATGGCCAGGCGCTGAGCGAAGAAGAAATCCGCTTTTTTATTAACGGCGTGCGTGATAACGCCGTATCGGAAGGACAAATTGCCGCGCTGGCGATGACTATCTGGTTTCACGATATGACGCTGCCGGAACGCGTGGCGCTGACCATGGCGATGCGCGATTCCGGCACCGTGCTGAACTGGCAAAGCCTTGGCCTGAACGGGCCGGTAGTGGATAAGCACTCTACCGGCGGCGTGGGCGATGTGACGTCGCTGATGCTGGGGCCGATGGTGGCGGCTTGCGGCGGCTATGTGCCGATGATCTCCGGGCGCGGGCTGGGCCATACCGGCGGCACGCTGGACAAGCTGGAAGCGATTCCGGGTTTCGATATTTTTCCGGACGATCGGACCTTCCGTAAGATTATCAGCGAGGTCGGTGTAGCAATAATCGGCCAGACCAGCTCGCTGGCGCCTGCCGACAGACGTTTTTACGCCACGCGCGATATTACGGCAACCGTTGATTCCATTCCGCTGATTACCGCATCGATTCTGGCGAAAAAATTAGCCGAAGGCCTGGATGCGCTGGTGATGGATGTCAAAGTCGGCTCCGGTGCCTTTATGCCAACCTTTGAGCAGTCCGAGCTGCTGGCGCAGTCGATTGTTGGCGTGGCGAACGGCGCAGGCTGCAAAACAACGGCGTTGCTGACCGATATGAACCAGGTGCTGGCTTCCAGCGCAGGCAATGCGCTGGAGGTTCGTGAAGCGGTGCATTTCCTGACTGGCGCTTACCGTAATCCGCGTTTGCTGGAGGTAACGATGGCGCTCAGCGCAGAAATGCTGATTTCCGGCGGGCTGGCGACAGATAACGACGACGCGGTCAGCAAACTGCAGGCGGTACTGGATAACGGTCGCGCGGCGGAAGTTTTCTCGCGTATGGTGGCCGCGCAAAAAGGCCCAGCGGACTTTGTCGATAATCTGGATCGCTATCTGCCTGCGCCAATGCTCAGTAAAGCGGTTTACGCCGATCGGCCTGGCGTGGTAAGCGCGATGGATACGCGTGCGCTGGGCATGGCCGTTGTGGCGATGGGCGGCGGTCGCCGTCGTGCCAGCGATACTATTGACTACAGCGTTGGGCTGAGTGAGATGGCGCAGCTGGGCGACCACGTGGATGGTCAGCGGCCGCTTGCCGTGATCCACGCTGCCAGCGAAGCGGGCTGGCAGGAGGCCGCAGCGGCGGTAAAACAGGCCATTACGCTGGCAGAAAAATCATCGCCACCGACGCCAGTTATTTATCGCAGAGTCGCCGGATAAACGGCATACTGTTCTGATCGATAAAATTTAGCTTATCGCGTTAACAACGCAGGAGACCACGATGAAACGTGCATTTATTATGGTGCTCGACTCCTTCGGCATTGGGTCAAGCAAAGACGCTCACAAGTTTGGTGATGAAGGTTCCGATACGCTTGGGCACATTGCCGAAGCCTGTTTTAAAGGCGAAGCGGATATTGGACGCAAAGGGCCGCTGCATCTGCCCAATCTGACCGCGCTGGGTCTGGGTAAAGCGGCAGAAGAGTCCACCGGCAAATTCCCGCCGGGGCTGGACGAGAATGCCGATATTATCGGCGCTTACGCCTGGGCCAGCGAGCTCTCCTCCGGGAAAGATACGCCTTCCGGCCACTGGGAAATCGCTGGTGTGCCGGTGCTGTTTGACTGGGGTTACTTTACCGACAAGGAAAACAGTTTTCCGCAGGCCCTGCTCGATGAGCTGGTAGAAAAAGCGGATCTGCCGGGTTATCTGGGCAACTGCCACTCTTCCGGCACGGTCATTCTTGACCAGCTGGGCGAAGAGCACATGAAAACCGGCAAGCCGATTTTCTATACTTCTGCCGATTCAGTGTTTCAGATAGCGTGCCACGAAGAGACCTTCGGGCTACAGCGTCTTTACGATCTGTGCGAAATCGCACGCGAAGCGCTGACGGAAGGGGGTTACAACATTGGCCGCGTTATCGCCCGTCCGTTTGTCGGTGACAAAGCCGGTCATTTCGAACGTACCGGCAACCGGCACGATCTGGCGGTCGAACCGCCTTCGCCGACCATCCTGAAAAAGCTGGTGGAAGAAAAGAACGGCGAAGTGATTTCCGTAGGCAAAATAGCGGATATCTATGCCCACGTCGGCATCACTAAAAAAGTGAAGGCGACCGGCCTGGACGCGCTGTTTGACGCTACCGTGCAGGAAATGCAGTCGGCACCGGACAACAGCATCGTCTTTACCAACTTTGTTGATTTTGACTCCACCTGGGGCCACCGTCGTGACGTGGCTGGCTACGCTGGCGGCCTTGAGCTGTTCGACCGTCGTCTGCCGGAGCTGATGGCGCTGGTGAAGGAGGGCGATATTCTGATCCTGACCGCCGATCACGGCTGCGACCCAACCTGGCAAGGCACGGAGCATACCCGCGAACATATTCCGGTGCTCATTTATGGCCCGAACGTGAAGCCAGGCCCGCTGGGATATCGTGACACCTTTGCGGATATCGGTCAGACTATCGCAAACTATTTTGGCCTGTCCGCAATGGAATATGGCAAAAGCATGCTGTAATCAGCGCAACATAACGTGCCGACGCGAGTCGGCAATAGCAATAAGGATTAAAAGATGGCTACCCCTCATATTAACGCAGAAATGGGTGATTTCGCTGACGTAGTGCTGATGCCGGGCGACCCGCTGCGTGCAAAGCACATTGCGGAAACCTTTTTGCAGGATGCCGTGGAAGTCAATAATGTGCGTGGCATGCTGGGCTATACCGGTACTTATAAAGGCCGCAAAGTCTCCGTCATGGGCCACGGAATGGGCATTCCTTCCTGCTCAATCTATGCCAAAGAGCTGATTACCGATTTTGGCGTGAAGAAAATTATTCGCGTGGGTTCCTGCGGCGCGGTACGCAGCGATGTGAAACTGCGCGATATCGTCATTGGTATGGGTGCGAGCACCGATTCAAAAGTAAACCGTATGCGCTTCAAAGATCACGATTTCGCAGCGATTGCGGATTTCGATATGGTGCGCAACGCGGTCGACGCAGCGAAAAACCTGGGTGTGGAAGCGCGCGTTGGCAATATTTTCTCTGCCGACCTGTTCTACACGCCAGACCCGCAGATGTTTGACGTAATGGAAAAATACGGCATCCTGGGTGTGGAAATGGAAGCGGCCGGTATCTATGGCGTAGCGGCAGAGTTTGGCGCAAAAGCGCTGGCAATCTGCACCGTTTCTGACCACATCCGCAGTGGCGAGCAGACCACGGCGGCTGAACGCCAGACGACGTTCAACGAGATGATTGAAATCGCTCTGGAATCCGTTCTACTGGGCGACAAAGCCTGATTAAGCGTGACGCCGCTCGCCTGTAGCGGTAAGCCTACTGGCCGGTTATACCGGCCAGCTTTCCTATAAAGAGTCTGTTCACCTTTCCGTTTTTTAATTCAAATTTATTGTTTGCAGACACTAGATTACGTAATGAATATCTATTCCCGGTTAGCCGCTATGTCTGAAATAACCACGCTACTTTTCCTCTGGCGCTTCGTCGTTATCTTCTTTCACCGGACGATTCGCCGTCAGCAGAAACGGCGACTGCTGCCAGCGGGTACGGCGATCCCTGAGCAGAGTACGCGCCAGAATAATGCCGATAGCCAGCGCCAGCAGCATCATCAGGCGCAGAATATTGGTGGTGTTATCCACCTGGCGGGAATCCGTTACCAGCACGTGCGTATCCAGCGTGACGCGCAGAAAGCCGCGCGGCCCGTCCGGGCTGGATAAAGGTTCTACCAGCTGATGGTTGAAGTAGCTGCCCGCTCGCTGTCCGTCCAGCGCCAGCCTGTCGCGTACGTTAATACTTTCCCCGCTGTGCGCAATCAGCGTGCCGCTGTCATCATAGACAGAAGCGTCCAGAATGCGGCTTTCGGTAGTCATCTGCGTCAGGATATTGACGATTTTCTGGTGATTATCGTCGCTGTTTTCCATCATCGGCGTCAGGCTAAACGCTACCTGGCGGGTCAGCGTTCGCGCCAGTTCCTCGACCTGTTCAGAGCGCGCCATTTGGTGGCCCATACTGAACCAGGATGCGCCCTGCATCAGCACCACCAGCAGCGCCAGGCAAATCAGTACGATCGCCGTGCGGTGCAGCCGAAATGTTAGTTTGGCTTTAGCCATCTTTCTTTCACACTTTATCAGTTCAAGCAGGATTTGCTTCGTGCTTTTATGTTGCCAGAAGCAGGCGAGACAAGGTAGCCTCTTGCGTGGTTAATATGTCCCTACAGGAGCTGTAATGCCAAATAGTCTGACCTGGTGCGACCTGCCTTCCGATGTCTCTTTCTGGCCGGGTTTGCCTCTTTCCCTCAGCGGTGATGAAGTTATGCCGCTGGATTACCGTGCTGGCCGTACCGGCTGGCTTCTGTATGGACGAAATCTTGATAAAGATCGTCTGACGGCGTTGCAGCACAGGCTGGGCGCGGCGATGGTTATCGTCAGCGCCTGGTCTGTGGAGGATTACCAGGTGATTCGCCTGGCGGGTTCGCTGACGCCGCGCGCGACAAAGCTGGCGCACGAAGCCGGCCTGGACGTCGCGCCGCTGGGCCGTATTCCGCATCTGAAAACGCCAGGTTTACTGGTGATGGATATGGACTCCACCGCGATTGAAATCGAATGCATTGATGAAATCGCCAAACTGGCCGGCTGCGGCGAGCTGGTGGCGGAAGTGACCGAAAGAGCGATGCGTGGCGAGCTCGACTTTACCGACAGCCTGCGCCAGCGCGTGGCTACACTGAAAGGTGCCGATGCGAATATCCTCAGCACGGTCCGCAATGAACTGCCGCTGATGCCGGGCCTCGTTTCGCTGGTGCATAAGCTACAGGCGCTGGGCTGGCACATTGCCATCGCTTCCGGCGGTTTTACCTGGTTTGCAGAGTACCTGCGTGACACGCTGCATCTCTCGGCCATCGTGGCTAACGAGCTGGAAATCCGCGACGGCAAGCTGACCGGCGAAGTGCTGGGCGATATCGTCGATGCGAAATATAAAGCCGACACGCTGCGCAAGCTGGCAAAACGGTTTGATATCGCGCCGGAACAGACCGTGGCGATTGGCGATGGCGCGAACGATCTGCTGATGATCAAGGCTTCCGCGCTGGGCATCGCCTATCACGCCAAGCCAAAAGTTAATGAAAAAACCGAAGTTACTATCCGTCATGCCGACCTGATGGGGGTGTTTTGCATTCTCAGCGGCAGCCTGATTCACGAAGAACGTTAAGGAAAAGATTTGGCCAAAGCGGCAAAGCGCGCCTTTGTTTGTAACGAATGCGGCGCAGATTATCCACGCTGGCAGGGGCAGTGCAGCGCCTGTCACGCCTGGAATACCATTACCGAAGTGCGCCTGGCGGCGTCGCCTACGGTCGCGCGTAACGAACGGCTGAGCGGCTACGCGGGCAGCGCTGGCCCCAGCCGCGTGCAGAAGCTTTCGGAAATCAGTCTGGAAGCTTTACCGCGCTTCAGCACCGGTTTCAAAGAGTTTGACCGCGTGCTGGGCGGCGGCGTGGTGCCGGGCAGCGCCATTCTTATCGGGGGTAATCCCGGTGCCGGTAAAAGTACGCTGCTGCTGCAAACGCTCTGCAAGCTTGCGGAAAACATGAAGACGCTTTACGTCACGGGCGAAGAGTCGCTGCAGCAGGTCGCGATGCGCGCGCACCGGCTGGGCTTGCCGACCGCCAATCTGAATATGCTTTCCGAAACCAGCATCGAGCAAATTTGCCTGATTGCCGAGCAGGAAGAGCCGAAGCTGATGGTGATTGACTCTATCCAGGTAATGCATATGGCGGATATCCAGTCCTCGCCGGGCAGCGTGGCGCAGGTCAGGGAAACCGCCGCTTACCTGACGCGCTTTGCCAAAACGCGCGGCGTGGCGATTGTGATGGTCGGCCACGTCACCAAAGATGGCTCGCTGGCCGGGCCAAAAGTGCTGGAGCACTGTATCGACTGTTCCGTGCTGCTGGATGGCGATGCGGACTCACGCTTCCGTACGCTGCGCAGTCATAAAAACCGCTTCGGCGCGGTAAACGAGCTGGGTGTGTTCGCCATGACCGAACAGGGCCTGCGCGAGGTCAGCAATCCTTCCGCCATCTTCCTTAGCCGCGGCGAAGAGGTGACTTCCGGCAGCTCGGTAATGGTGCTGTGGGAAGGAACGCGGCCACTGCTGGTAGAAATTCAGGCGCTGGTCGATCACTCCATGCTGGGCAATCCAAGACGCGTAGCGGTCGGGCTGGAGCAGAACCGTCTGGCCATTTTGCTGGCGGTGCTGCATCGCCACGGTGGCCTGCAAATGGCCGATCAGGATGTGTTCGTCAACGTGGTCGGCGGCGTCAAGGTCACCGAAACCAGCGCCGACCTGGCGCTGATGCTGTCGATGGTTTCCAGCCTGCGCGACCGTCCTTTACCGCAGGACCTGGTGGTGTTTGGCGAGGTCGGCCTGGCCGGTGAAATTCGTCCGGTGCCGAGCGGTCAGGAACGCATTGCCGAAGCGGCCAAGCACGGTTTCCGCCGCGCAATTGTGCCTGTCGCCAACGTGCCAAAAAAAGTGCCGGAAAATATGAAAGTTTACGGCGTGAAGAAACTGGCCGACGCGCTGTCGATCCTCGATGAACTGTAATTAAGCAGGGACGTTAGCGCGCGGCTTACCCTTGCGGGGCGCAACAGCGCTCCGCACTTCAAAGCGGCGGAAAGCTCGCCCGTTATGCAGGAGGCACCCGGTGTCGTCATTTGATTATCTGAAAACGGCTATTCGCCAGCAGGGCTGCACGCTACAGCAGGTGGCGGAGGCCAGCGGCATGACCAAGGGCTATCTCAGCCAGCTGCTGAATGCCAAAATCAAAAGCCCCAGCGCGCAGAAGCTGGAGGCGCTACACCGCTATCTTGGCCTGGAGTTTCCGCGTCGCGAAAAAACCGTAGGCGTGGTTTTTGGTAAGTTTTACCCGCTGCACACCGGCCATATCTATCTGATCCAGCGCGCCTGTAGCCAGGTTGACGAGCTGCATATCATCATGGGCTACGACGAGCCGCGCGACCGCGAGCTGTTTGAAGCCAGCGCCATGTCCCAGCAGCCCACGGTCAGCGACCGTCTGCGCTGGCTGCTGCAAACTTTTAAATATCAGAAAAATATCCGCATCCATTCGTTTAACGAAGAGGGCATGGAACCCTATCCGCACGGCTGGGACATCTGGAGCCGCGGCATCCATGACTTTATGGAAAACCACGGCATCATACCGAACCGGGTTTACACCAGCGAAGAGCTGGACGCGCCGCAGTATCAGCAGCATCTGGGCATCGAGGCGGTATTAATCGATCCCAAACGATCCTTTATGAACATCAGCGGCGGCCAGATCCGCCAGGATCCTTTTCGCTACTGGGAATATATTCCTACGGAAGTGAAACCGTTCTTTGTACGCACGGTGGCGATTCTGGGCGGCGAATCCAGCGGCAAGTCGACGCTGGTTAACAAGCTGGCAAATATTTTTAACACCACCAGCGCCTGGGAGTTTGGCCGCGACTACGTCTTTTCCCATCTGGGCGGCGATGAGATGGCGCTACAGTATTCCGACTATGACAAAATCGCGCTGGGGCAGGCACAGTACATCGATTTTGCCGTTAAATATGCCAACAAGGTCGCTTTTATCGATACCGACTTTGTGACTACTCAAGCTTTCTGCAAAAAATATGAAGGGCGCGAACATCCTTTTGTGCAGGCGCTGATTGACGAATATCGTTTCGATCTGGTGATCCTGGTGGAAAATAACGTGCCGTGGATAGCGGACGGGCTGCGCAGCCTTGGCAGTTCGGTAGATCGCAAAGAGTTTCAGGGATTGCTGGTGGAGATGCTCAAGGCGAACAACATCGATTTTGTGCATGTGGAACAGGATAACTACGACGAGCGTTTTCTACGCTGTGTGGAGCTGGTGCAGGAGATGTTGGGCAATAGCCCGCTGTGACGAGATAATAAACAAGCACTGGAGAAGCCCGTTTGCTCATGCCGAACGGGCTTTTTTATTGTCGTTACGCCAGCGAGCGCAGCGCATTAACGCTCTGCTGGCGGACAAACAGCGCCAGCATTGCCATACCGGTTAGTGCCAGCACGCTAGCTAACAGAAAGGCTGAAGAGTACCCGCCGCCATACTGAATCAAAAAACCGGTAATTCCCGGCGACAGGATGCCCGCCAGATTCGCCAGCAGATGTACAAAACCGCCCGCGGTACCGATACGTTCAGCCGGAACGATATCCTGCAACAGCGACCAGCATGCCTGCGGGGTCATATAGGCAAATACGCTGGCAAGCGTGATTAGCGTCACTGCCAGCGTAACGCTGCTGGCCCAGGCCGTCAGCATGACGCAGATCGCCGCCACCGCCAGGCCAAAAAAGATCACCAGCTTACGCGACAGCAAAAAATTGCCGGTGCGGCGGAACAGCGCATCGGAAATGACGCCACCGCCGATAAAGCCTACCGTTGCGCCCAGCCACGGCAGAATACCGATCAGGCTCATACTTTTAATATCCAGATGCTGAAAATCGGTCAGGTAGCTGGGCAGCCACGAGAGAAAGAAAAACTGGATATAGTTAAAGCAGAAGAAGGCCGCGGCGACGCCCAGTACCGGCAGTGAAAAAACGTAGTGCCAGAGTTTAGTTTGCTGAGCGTTACCCGATTTGGTCACGCGTGTGGCGGGGCGCTGGGCAGCAATCATTGCTCGTTCTGGTTCGCTAACGCGCGGATGCTGTTCTGGTCTGTCGCGGAACAGCCATAGCCAGAAAGCCAGCCAGACGAAGCCCAGCGCGGCAATCACAATAAAAGAGACGCGCCAGCCAAAATGCAGCCCGACCAGCCCAACGACCGGCGCGGCAACGGCAGCGCCGAGCGGCTGTCCCGCATTGGTAAAGCCGACTGCGCGGCCAACCTCCTGACGAGGAAACCAGTTAGAGATCGACTTATTGGTGGTGGTGCCCATTGGCCCTTCGCCGATACCAAACAGTACGCGCACGATCAGCAGATGGGCAAAGCTACCCGCCAGTGCCGTGGCACCGCAAAACAGCGACCAGATGGCCGCCGCCCAGCCAAACACTTTGCGCGGGCCGTAGCGGTCCGCTCCCCAGCCGCCCAGAAAACAGAACAGGCAGTAGCCGATAAAAAAGCAGCTGAATAAGATACCCATCTGCGCATCATCGATTTGCAGATCTTTTTTAACCAGTGGAGCCATTACCGACAGGGCAGCACGATCCAGGTAGTTCAGCACGCCAGCAAAAAACAGCAGTAGCGCTACTACGCTTCGATAGTTTTTAAACATGATTAGCCCCCATGCTCAGGGTGATATGGCTGAGGGTATGCCTTTGCAGTACTTCTGCATCCGGCTGAAAACCCAGGCCCGGCACTGTGGGAAGCCGCATCGTCGGCGCGAACTCTAACTGGGGATAAAGCAGCGGCGTGAAGCGGATAAAAGGCACCTCCAGACGGATATCGGCAGGCAGGGTGGCAACCAGATGCGCGGTAGCCAACAGACCTGCGCCGTAGTAAAAGCAGTGGGGAACAACCTTGATACCATGCTGTTTAGCGCGTTCAAAAACGCGCAGCGAGGCGGTAATCCCACCCACTTTTGTGACGCTGGGCTGGAGGATATCGACGGCTTGCGCACCGTAAAAGGGTTCGAATCCCCATTCACCAGAGGCGTTTTCGCCCGCGGCTATCGGCGTGCCGGCACGACGAACCTGCGCCAGTCCGGCAATATCGTCCGGCGGCCATACCGGCTCTTCCAGCCAGCCCAGCTTTAACTCTGCCAGCTGCCGGGCGCGATGACCGGCTTCGTCGACCGACCACGGACAGTTAACGTCGACCATTAGCGTGGCCTCTTCTGGCAGCGCGGCTCGGGCAGCGGCAATCGCAGCGTAGTCGGTTTCATGCAGCTTAAGCATCTGGAATCCGGCCTGCCATGCACGCTGTACCTGACGGGCGACCTCGTCCGGCTGATTGTTATAGCTGACCAGGCTGGCATACAGCTCCACTTCCTGACGCTGTGCGCCCAACAGCTGCCACAGCGGTTTTTTCAGCCGCTGGCCAAGGAGATCCCACAGCGCAATATCTATCGCCGACAGCGCATAGCGAACCGGCCCGCTGCGGCCAAAAGCGTGCAGCGCCTGCTCCGCTTCGGTCATCAGCAACAGCAGCGCTTCGCGGCTTTCCGGCACGGCCTTGCCCAGAAACAGCGGAATAACCAGCGCTTCCAGCGCCCCGGCCGTAACCGGATTACATAAATGACCAAAACCTTCTCCCCAGCCTTGCTCGCCTTGATCGGTGGTGACGCGTACCAACAGCGTTTCCATCTGCTTCAGCGCGGGGGACGCCGCGTTCCATGCCGTTTCCGCCGCTGGTACTGGCGCTTCACGATCGCTGGCAAAAGGAATAGCGAGGCGGATGACCTCAATTTGACTGATTTTCATGCCGGAAACCTCTTTATGTAGGGCGGTCAGCGGCTTGTAATCAGCTATAAGAGTGCCGCCGGACCAGTGGGGTAAGCATGTTGCCGCTTCAGTATAAAAAGGAGGTCAGGCTGGGGCATCGTTCAGCCGCACAAGGATAGCGCGGCAGGATAAGTCAAATTTTGGCATCTGGCTAAGCGGCTGCGGGACGGGTCACAGAAGCAGGGGCCTGGCATCATCCCGATCTCTGTGTAGCGCGACCGTGAAATCATAATATTCATTCAGGCACCAGGTACGGGTATATTCCACCGGTCGATCGCAATGGCTGTAACCCGTGCGTGTTACCAGTAAAAGCGGGTCTGATTCTTTGATTTGCAGATGACAAGCCAGCTTACCGTTTGCCGCGACGGCGCTAAAGCGCTGGATAGCCCGTACTACCGGCATCCCTTTTTGCGCCAACAGCAGATAAAGCGACGTATTGGCATTGCTAAGCTCTTCCAGCAGATCGTCAGGAAGCACGGCCAGCTGCAAAGAAATGGCAATATCGTTGATTTTTCGTAGTCGGATTATCTCAAGCACCTTCTGATTTTCCGTCAGGCAAAGGGCCTGCTGCTCTTCCGCAGTAGATTCTCGACGCTGGCAGCCCAGCAGCTCACTTTGTGGCGTGCCGCCGCATTTTTCCGCCATCTCGCTAAAGCTTTCCAGCACGCCAGGCAGCTGGCGCACCAGCGGGGCGATAAATGTACCCGATCCGCGCTTGCGCACAATAGTGCCGTTTTCCAACAGCGTCTGATATGCCCTGCGGGCAGTACCACGCGCAATACCCAGCGTTTTTACCAGCGTGCGTTCAGAAGGAATGATATCGCCAGGCTGCACTTTCCCTTTCCGCACGGCCGTTTGCAAGCTCTTTACCAGCTGCATATAGAGCGGCATGGTGCTGTCGTTATCAACATAAAACAGGGGAGATAAAGTCTTGGTCATCGTAGCTCCTGAAGAGATAAAGCCCGAATGTGGCTAATTGATTAAATTTCTATTTATCTTTTGTTATCAAGGGGATGAAATGCCATAAATTTTGTCATGCCAGTCACAATACAGAATGGAACAGATAGCGTACAGGCGAAAGACAACTGTATGGTGCGCAAAGTGGTACACAAAAGGTACATGTTTTCCTCTTCTGATTTGCGCAGGTAAACCTATGAACAGTTACTTCTTCGCTATTATGCAGCGGCTCGGCAAAGCATTGATGCTGCCGATAGCCGTGCTTCCTATTGCTGGCCTATTGCTGCGGTTAGGGCAACCCGACGTACTGGATATCGCTTTTATTACCAAAGCGGGGCAGACGCTTTTTGAGCATTTACCGCTGCTTTTTGCCATAGGTATTGCTGGCGGCCTGGCTAAAGATAATCACTGCGCGGCCTGTCTGGCAGGCACCGTCGGCTATCTGGTTCTCACTTCGGTAATGAAGGCTATTAATCCGGAGCTGGATATGGGCGTGCTGGCGGGTATTGTTGGCGGCATTCTGGCAGGCGTGCTCTACAATCGCTATCAGGATATTCGCCTGCCGGAATATCTTGCTTTTTTCGGCGGCAAACGCTTTATTCCGATCGCTACCGGCATGAGCTGCCTGTTGCTGGGCATTGTTTTCGCATGGGTTTGGGCACCGCTACAGCACGGTGTTAGCAGCGCAGGAGACTGGCTGGTCACTTCCGGCCCGGTTGGCCCTTTCGTCTATGGCATTCTGAACGTCCTGCTGCGGGTAGTCGGGCTGCACCATATTATCAATTCTTTGGTCTGGTTCGTTTTTGGGTCGTACGGCACGGCGGAAGGCGGTGTCGTAACGGGCGATATCCATCGCTTTTTTGCTGGTGACCCTCTGGCGGGCGACTTTATGACCGGCTATTTCCCGGTATTTATGTTCGCGTTGCCGGCCGCCTGCCTGGCTATGTACCATGCCGCGCCGATGGATAAACGTTCTACCGTCGCTGGTCTGTTTTTATCCCTGGCGCTGACGACTTTTCTGACCGGTATCACCGAGCCGGTAGAATATACCTTCCTCTTCCTTTCTCCACTTCTTTATGGTATCCATGCGCTGTTAACAGGCGTCTCTATGGCCGTATGTCAGCTGTTGGGGATTAAGCTTGGCTTCACTTTCTCTGCCGGATTAATTGACTATGGGCTTTCTTTTGGTCTGGCGACCTCGCCGTTATTGATAATCCCTGTAGGGATGGTATGGGCGCTGATTTATTACCTGCTGTTCCGCTATTTTATCCGGCGTTTTAATCTTGCTACGCCAGGCAGAGAGGATCATACCGTCATGGCAGAGAAAAAAGGCGTATCGGAAATTGCGGCAGACTATCTGGTAGCGCTGGGTGGAAAAAGTAACCTTATTGTTATCGATGCCTGTATTACTCGTCTTCGTCTTGAGGTTGCCGATATGGCGCAGGTTAACGAGAAAAAATTAAAGGAGCTGGGTGCGTTAGGCGTAGTTAAAAAAGGAAGCAATGGCGTGCAGGTTATTATTGGCGCTCAGGCTGAGATTGTTTCTGGTGAACTTCGCGAGCTTGTTAATAACAAGGAATAGTAAATGAAACAGAAAAGATTTCTGGATTGCTGCGCCTCGGATCTGGCGGCGGTGAATAAAGACGAGCTGCTGTATGCTATACGCGCCAGCGAAGGGCGTATATTGGTTAGCGAAACTATCGCTATCACGCAGCCACTATTAAATAATGTCACTAATGCAGAGCTGGCTGCCGCACAGGGCGCAGATATTTTGCTCGTTAACATGTTCGACTGTCTGAATCCATTAATACAGGGAATGCCTGCCGGTATTTCATCGGAAAAAATGCTCTCTGAGCTACAGCATCTGACCGGGCGAATTATTGGCGTTAACCTTGAGGCCGTGGACCCGAATTTTGCAAACAACCATAAAGAAATATGGCAAATGAGCGCCGGGCGGGAAGCCACCGCCGAAAATGCCAGGCGCGTGGTAGAAATGGGGGCGAAAATCATTGTGCTTACTGGTAATCCAGGCAACGGCATCAGTAATCTGGCGCTGGCCAAAGCGCTGGGAGAATTAAAAGAGGCGGTAGGAAGCAATGTTGTTTTGATAAGTGGAAAAATGCACGGTGCGGGCGTCATCAGTGAAAGCGCGCAGGCCATCATTACCGAAACCGATATAGCCAACTTTGCCCGGCATGGCGCTGATATTGTGCTCGTGCCTGCACCAGGTACGCTGCCCGGCATGAGTCTGGAACGGGTACAGTCGCTGATTGCCTGTGCCCATCAGCAGGGCATCATGGCGATGACCGCAGTGGGAACCTCACAGGAAGGAAGCGATATCAATACCATCAGACAGATTGCCTTAATGAGTAAAATGGCGGGAGCAGACCTACATCATATTGGTGATACGGGGTATATGGGAATAGCGCTACCGGAGAACATTCTGGCCTACGGCATTGCCATCAGAGGTGTGCGACACACTTATTCACGTCTGGCACGGTCAATAAACCGTTAAGCAGAGGTTAAAAATGTTTAGCACGAAACCGGCTACTACCTTTAGTGATCCTCTCACTGTTCTACAGGCGGCAAACCACAACCGGGGAGCGAAAATTTTAGTTGTCGGTTATTCTCCAACGGGCGGCGGACATACGGGACGTTTATTAAATATTATTGGTCATGCTTTAGAAAAAGGTGCTTTCACTTCCGGCTGTGTCGTTATTTTTCACGTACCGCCAGTGTGGGAGAACATCCCCCGGCGAGCCGAGCTGGATGTTTTATGCCGTAAGCTCTTACAAAAAGGGATTGCGGTGGTGCTGGCTGAAGCAACCAGGCCTGTTTACGGCTATCTGGATGATAAAACCGGAGGATCGAATGATGCGATGATCCTTGAAAGGCTGGCCTGTTATCCTCTACGCAACAGAATGAAACCGCAGGGAAATAGCTGTGTTGATGGTCTGGGGCAGTGCGTTATTTATCAACCGGGAATGGATATACATAGCCTGCCGCTAATAGAAAGTAAGGTTTTATTTAGCAGTTTGCTGCGGGTGCTGAGCCGGGAAACGCTTTTTAATCGAGTGTACGTGCTGACGGATATGGATTTTGCTTTGCAAAAAGCGGCGGCCTGTATTGGCATTCCCGGGCACCATCGTCTGGACCAGCAAAATCACGCCATTTTGCTGGAAACCATCCATACGCAAATTAATTTTTTGCCAAAATATGCCCTTTTAGCCAAAGTGCTTGGTGGTACAGGCGAAAAAATATCTCACATTGCGCCAGGCGAAAAAAATACGCTTGGGAATATGATCGATACAGCCGCCAGGCTACAGATAAACGCTGGTATACCCGTTGCTGTTGCCCAGGAGCGGATAATGAAAGAAATAGAAAAGCATCTGCTTTCTGCAAACGCCGCCGCTGCAAAATTGCAGAATTGCCTTAAAACCGGCGCGGCTTTTGTTGGGGCTATCTGTTCGGAGAACGTTACCAGAGATTACAGCAAAAAAAATATCGTTTATATTTATGCCCACAAGAAAACAAACAGTATTGCACAGCATATTCAAACCAGGCTGGCACAGAATCATCCGGATTATAGCTGCCGAGTTTTTATTTTCTGCGGCTCTGGCGCGACAGGTAATTTAAACACCTTACATCTTTGTTACCTCGCCGATGCGGATGGCATAACCACTGCAGGTGCGGGTACCTGTGGTGAGTTTCGCTATTTACATCGTCAGGTAGCCTGTCAGGCTCGCCTGCTGGTTTTGCCTGTTGAAGGCCATAATGAACAGGCCGCCAATCTTGCTTACCTCAGCACTTCTGAAGCCACAAAAGAGTATATTTACAGTATGCGCGCGCAGGAAAATCTGCAGCAGCTGCTCGATCGCTATCTCTCCATTGCTCCTGTTGCTATCGATAAAAAACAAACCATGAGTGATTATTTTCACGCGATAACCTGTGAAAAAACTTACGCGGCACAGGCTTTTGAGCTGTTATTCAATCAGGTTTCTCCTTCGCAACAGATCACTTTTCTGCAACAACTCGAAGTGAACATGTATCAGTCCCCTTTGCTTAAAGGAACCCGCCGTTACTTGAAAATGGTTTTTCAGGGGATGCTGCTGGCGGAAAAAGGAAGGCAGGACGCTGTCGATATCTGGTTCAGCGATAAAGAAATTAATAGCCACAGGTTCGATAATTTATGGGATCTGGGTATGACAATCGGCAATAACACTTTACTGGCGAATGTATTAGGCCTGCAAAAAGAGGAAGTGGCTGGCCTGCCGCTGCGTCTTCAAATTGCCAGTTTCTTTAAGCAGGTCGGTAAGCGGTGGAGCAGTAACAGTCTGATTGAAATGAATAAATTAAAAGAAGAGCTTGGCGGGTTTATGATTACCGGCTTTTAATAAAAAGGGCGAAAACGCCCTTTTAGATTGTTGGTAACCTCTATGCGCTCATAATTTCAGGTGGGTTAGCAGCCTGAAAAAACGAAAACGTCTTTTTTACTTAGTAAACCAGCACCACTTTGCCGCGCATGTGGCCTTCCAGCACCAGTTGGTGTGCCTGCGTCAACGTCTCTACGCTTAAACCGTGCAGCGTTTTACTGAGTGAAGTAGTGACTTTCCCTTCATCCAGCAGTTTTGCCGTCGCGGCCAGAATTTCGCCCTGTTTAGCGATATCCGGCGTGGTGTACATGCTGCGGGTATACATGAATTCCCAGTGCAGCGCCGCGCTTTTTAGCTTGAGTTGCTCCATGTCCAGCGGCTTTTCGTTTTCCACGATGGTGCAAATCTGGCCCTGTGGCGCAATCAACTGCGCCAGCGTGTTCCAGTGACCATCTGTATCGTTCAGACAGAAGATATAATCAACCTGCTTCAGGCCGTGTTTTTCCAGCTCTGCTGGCATATCTTTATAGTTAATAACCAGGTCGGCTCCGCGATCTTTACACCACTGGGCAGAATCCGGCTGTGAAGCGGTAGCTATAATTTTTACTTTGCTGTGCAGCTTAGCAAAGGGGATAGCCAGCGAACCTACGCCGCCCGCGCCGCCGACAATCAACAGCGTTTTGCCTTCTGCGGCCTGGTCGATATGGAGTCTGTCAAACAGTCCTTCCCACGCGGTTAGCGCCGTCAGCGGGATAGCAGCGGCCTCCGCCCAGTTCAGCGAGGCTGGCTTATGACCGACAATACGGGAATCGATGAGCTGCTGCGTCGCGTTGCTGCCCGGACGAGTGATGTCACCGGCGTAGTAAACTTCATCACCGGGTTTAAAATTATTGACTTTACTGCCCACTTCCAGCACAACGCCGCTGGCATCCCAGCCCAGAATACGCGGTTGCTGCAGGCCATTTTTTTGTGCGCCTTTGTGCACTTTGGTATCAACCGGATTTACCGAGGCGGCTTTGACCTCTACCAGCAGGTCATAATCTTCAGGGCCATGTTTATCTGTTTGTATTTCAATAAATTGATCCGGTTTTTCTGGATTTACAGCAATAGCTCGGATTGTCATAGCGCATTTCCTTTAAGTTGTGTTAATTGAGTGTAGAAGCTAAGCAGGCTAATGATAAGCCGTACAATTACTAACTCAGTGTTCGTGTCAGGTGAACAATCATGTTTAAGCAGCTGCAGGCTATGGCCCTTTTCGCCATGGTGGCCGAATGCGGCAGTTTTACCGGGGCGGCTAAGCGCGCGGGACTGCCGAAGTCCAGCGTTAGCCAGCGTATCAGTCAACTTGAGCAGACGCTGGGACTGCGTCTGATTAACCGTACGACCCGACAGCTCAATCTGACCTTTGCCGGAGAGCGCTATCTTGTGCACTGCAGCGAGATGCTGCAGGCCAGTGAAAGAGCCAGTATGACTATCGAGCGGCTACGGGATAATCCCAGCGGGCGACTACGCATTACTTCACCAGCCGGTATTGGCGCTACGCTGCTGGCGCGGTTTAACGCCACTTTTCAACAGGCCTATCCGGACGTCACGCTGGAGGTTGCCGTTTCGGACGAGGTGCGCGACATTGTCCAGGAGGGCTATGACATCGCTTTACGTACCGGCCAGCCGCAGGATTCATCGCTGATTGGCCGTCGGATAGGCTATTGCGATCGCCTGATGGTGGCCTCGCCCGATTATCTGGCGTGCTATAAAGCGATTACGCATCCGCAGCAGCTGGCGGAGCATCGCTGTATTGCACATCGCGCGTGGAATGAGTGGGTATTAAAAAAGGATGAGGAGTTTTACCGCTGGCTGCTGCCGCCGGTACATATCACCGATAATTTGGTTTATGCGCGAGAGTGCGCGCTGGAAGGTGCCGGTATTACTTTGCTGCCGCGATTTCTGGCAGAAGAGTCGCTATTGGCGGGAACGCTGGTAGACGTGCTGCCGGACTGGAAAGTATCAGGCAATGAACTGTGGCTGGTTTATCCGAGCCGCAAGCTGAATTCGCCCGCGCTGGTACGCTTTGTCGACTTTGCGCTGGAGTCCGAGGTGTTTCGGGAGTTTTACCGGTAATAAAAAGCGTGCGGGCTAAGCGCTCCCGCACGCTGATGCAGTTAACTTCTTACTTGCTCATACGCTTGTACTTGATGCGTTTTGGCTCCAGCGCATCCGCGCCCAGCGTACGCTTCTTGTACTCTTCGTATTCGGTGAAGTTACCTTCAAAGAATTCGATTTTGCCTTCATCCTGATAGTCCAGAATGTGCGTGGCGATACGGTCCAGGAACCAGCGGTCATGCGAGATAACCATCGCGCAGCCCGGGAACTCCAGCAGGGCGTTTTCCAGCGCGCGCAGGGTTTCAATATCCAGGTCGTTGGTCGGTTCATCGAGCAGTAGCATGTTGCCGCCAACCTGCAGCAGCTTGGCCAGATGCAGACGACCGCGTTCACCGCCGGACAGTTCGCCCACGCGTTTACCCTGATCGACGCCTTTAAAGTTAAAGCGGCCAACGTAGGCGCGGCTTGGCATTTCGGTGTTGCCGATGCGCATGATGTCCTGGCCGCCGGACACTTCTTCCCAGACGGTTTTAGAGTTATCCATGCTGTCGCGGAACTGGTCCACGGACGCCAGCTTCACGGTGTCGCCCAGCACGATATTGCCGGAATCAGGCTGCTCCTGACCGGACATCATACGGAACAGCGTTGATTTACCCGCGCCGTTTGGACCGATAATGCCGACGATAGCCCCTTTCGGTACGGAGAAGGAGAGGTCGTCAATCAGTACGCGATCGCCATAAGATTTGCGCAGATTGCTGATTTCCAGCACTTTATCGCCAAGGCGCGCGCCTGGTGGAATAAAGAGTTCGTTGGTTTCGTTACGCTTCTGGTAGTCGGTGCTGTTCAGTTCTTCAAAACGCGCCAGGCGGGCTTTGCCTTTAGACTGACGGCCTTTGGTACCGGCGCGCACCCACTCCAGCTCTTTCTCAATCGATTTACGGCGAGCCGCTTCGCTTGACGCTTCCTGCGCCAGACGAGCATCTTTCTGCTCCAGCCAGGAAGAGTAGTTGCCTTCCCACGGGATACCTTCGCCACGGTCCAGCTCCAGGATCCAGCCAGCCACGTTGTCCAGGAAGTAACGGTCATGGGTAATTGCAACTACGGTGCCTTCAAAGTCGTGCAGGAAGCGTTCCAGCCACGCCACGGATTCAGCATCCAGGTGGTTGGTTGGTTCGTCCAGCAGCAGCATGTCCGGTTTTTCCAGCAGCAGACGGCACAGCGCGACGCGGCGGCGTTCACCACCGGAAAGATTCGCGATTTTTGCATCCCAGTCCGGCAGGCGCAGCGCATCGGCGGCGCGTTCCAGCTGCGTATTCAGGTTATGGCCGTCGTGCGCCTGGATAATCTCTTCCAGACGACCTTGCTCAGCGGCCAGCTTGTCAAAATCCGCATCTTCTTCTGCGTACAGCGCGTACACCTCGTCCAGACGCTTCAGCGCGCCAACGACTTCGGCCAGCGCTTCCTCCACCGATTCGCGAACGGTGTGCTCCAGATTGAGCTGCGGCTCCTGCGGCAGATAGCCGATTTTGATACCGGGCTGCGGGCGCGCCTCGCCTTCGATATCTTTATCAATGCCGGCCATAATGCGCAGCAGCGTGGATTTACCCGCGCCGTTTAAACCCAGCACGCCAATTTTTGCGCCAGGGAAAAAGCTCAGGGAGATGTTTTTCAGGATATGACGCTTCGGCGGAACGACTTTGCCGACGCGATGCATGCTATAGACGAATTGAGCCACGTAGGATGAGCCTCTTGATGTCTGTTTAGTAACCGGGGCATTCACTGCCCACTCAGACCCCGAAGTTTAGCTGGTTTCACCCGGCAATCACAGCCGTGAAACGACAGTTTATCCCGACGTGGCCGACAGGTATTGCGTAACGCCAGCCAGCTCCAGCTGCTGCGCCAGCTTTTTCGGCGCGGCCTCATCGCTGATTAACGTATCAAACAGGGCCAGATCGCCAATGCGGGCAGGCAGCACTTTGCCAAATTTGCTGCTGTCGGCCACCAGAATTTTATGGCTGGCGCGCACCAGGACCTGGTGTTTCATCGGCAGTTCATTGAGATTAAAACAGGTTACGCCCTGATCCACATCGATGCCCGCTGCCGAAATAAAGGCTTTGCCGGGACAAAGATTGTCGATCACCGATCCCTGGCCCAGCGGCGTGAAAATCGCGTTATCGGCGTGAAACTCGCCACCGTTGAGGATCACCCGGCAACGCGGTTTTTCTTTCAGCGCCAGAAACGTATTGACCGCGCAGCAGATGGCGATAAATTCCAGATCGTTATCGATAGCTTCAATAATCCACGGCATGGTCGTGCCGCAATCGAAAAATACCGTATCGCCCGGCTGGATCAGCGTGGCCGCCAGCTGGCCCAGCCGCCGTTTTTTGTCGACGTTGTGCGTCTGCTGATCGGAAACAAAATAGTGGCGCTGGGTAGCTTTCGGATCGCTGACGATGTAGCCGCCAAGCAGAACCACGGTGGAAGGCTGCTCGTTAAGATCGCGGCGAATAGTCATTTCAGACACGCCCAGCATCAGCGCCGCCTCTTTTAGATGGATTTTGTCAGTGCGCTTGAGCGCCTGCGCCAGTTTTTTTACTCGCTCACTGCTACGGGTTTCCATGGACGAATTTCCTTTGAGTTTTGGAAGCCGCTTTTCCGGATAAAACGATGCTGTTTTAGCAGGTTGCAGGAAGAGAAGCAGGCAGAAGAATCATCTTACCTGCATCGGGAAAAGGCCGCAAACTACCCCGTTTGCGGCAAAAGTATCAGGCCGTAGGCGTTACCTGTGGGACCACGGTCAGGGCGGCAATAATTTCCTGATGGCAGGAGATAATGGAGTGGTGGTCGGCTGCCAGCGGTATCACTTTCAGATGCGAACAAATTTTACTCAGTCCGTTATCGGCAATGGCCAGAACTTCGCGCCCGTCAGCCTCGCTTTCAAGGGTCAGGCCGAGGAACTTCGTGGCCTTAAACAGAGTGACCCGCGTGTGGAAAAGCCTGGCGCTTAGCGTCTGGTTATTGAGCCTTATTTCGGTTTCTTCAGCAGCAAGTGCGCGTCTGACCACGTTACCCTCCAGGCCAAGAGAAGCCAGTAAGGAAGCCAGCATGCCCGGCACGATATGCTGCTGTATGGCCGTCTGATAAAAGCTATCCAGCATAAAGACATGAATATGCTGATAGCCAGCCTGCTCAAGCTGCGCGGCTATTTCCAGCGCAATCAGACCGCCCAGCGACCAGCCAAGCAGGTAAACAGGACGGTTTTTCGGTAAACCGCGCTGCCGTATATGTTGTAAGTAATAGCTGGCCAGCGCAGGAAGCGCGGCAATATGCGGTTGGTTAAACAAGTTGTAGTTATTAATACCAATAACATTCATCTTGCCTTCAAGACTTAACGCCAGCTCGCGATAAATTTCGCAGCCGACGACGGCAGGATGCACCATCCACAAATCCTGTTCGGCACAATGTGCATTCAACGGCTGCAATAAACAGAAATCTTCCTGATGCTGATTAAGCTGTTTAAGAAGCTTTTGCAGCGGATCCGGGGTGGCGGCTATGGCGAGCGGGCTACCGGCACGTATCGCGCTGGCCTGTGCTTGCAGCGTGGTATGGGAAAACAGCGTTTTCATCTCTATCGCTATTCCCTGCTTTTTAAGCCGCATCATCAGCTGGATGGCGTGCAGAGAATGGCCGCCAAGCGCAAAGAAATCATCGTCACGGCTTACCTGGCCAACGCCCAGTAAATCACGCCAGCATTCGGCCAGCAGTCGTTCGTCATCGTCAGCTGGCGGCACAAAAGATTTCTCCTCACTGGCCTGCGGTTGCGGCAGCGCTTTGCGGTCCAGCTTACCGTTTGGCGACAGCGGAAAGGCATCCAGCTGCACAATAACCGCCGGGATCATGTGATCGGGTAGCGTTCCTTTTAACGCCTGGCGAAGACGCTGGCTAAGATCGGCTTCCTGCTGCGCTACTACCCACGCCACCAGCCGTTTTCCACCCTGTCCATCATCGCAAGCCTGTACCAACGCCCCTTTTACGCCCTGGCAATGAGAGAGCTGAAGCTCGATTTCGCCTGGCTCAATGCGTAATCCGTGAATTTTTACCTGAAAATCGTTACGCCCCAGATATTCAATGCTGCCGTCGTCCAGCCATCGCGCCAGATCGCCCGTTTTGTACAGTCTGGCTTCCTGGCCCGTGCTGAACGGATCGGCGATAAAACGTTCCTGATTCAGGTCCGGACGATTGAGATAGCCTCTGGCTACCTGAATGCCGCCAATATGCAGTTCACCGCTGGCACCGGGCGGGACGGGCTGTAGCTGCGCGTCGAGAATATAGAGGCGAGTATTGGCAATGGGCCTGCCGATAGGAACCAGCGGGCGCGGATCGCCAGGCTGGCAGTGCCACCAGGAAACGTCAACAGCGGCTTCCGTTGGGCCGTAAAGATTATGTAATTCAGCATGCGGCAGCAGCTGGTGGCAGCGCTGCACCGTAGCCAGCGGCAAAGCTTCTCCGCTACAGATTATGCGTTTTAAGCTGTTACAGTGGGTCATCACGCCGTGGTGCAAAAAGAGTTGCAGCATGGATGGCACAAAGTGCAGCGTAGTGACCTGCTGCTCGCGGATCAGCTCGCTGAGGTAATCCGGTTCGCGATGGCCGCCAGGCTTTGCCAGCGCCAGCCGCGCGCCCGTTATCAGCGGCCAGAAAAACTCCCAGACCGACACGTCAAAGCTAAACGGCGTTTTTTGCAGCACCGTTTCATTCGGCTGGAGCTGATAAGCCTGCTGCATCCACTTTAGCCGGTTCATCACGGCAAGGTGTTCGTTCATCACGCCTTTCGGTTTTCCCGTAGAGCCGGAAGTGTAAATAACATAAGCCAGCGACCGCTGGGGGTTGGCGCAGGCTGCGGGAAGGTTTTCTCCGGGGGCCTCGCGCCAGCGTACTCTGTCATTGTGCAGATGCAGACAAAGAAGGGCGCTTTGCTCTGTTCCCCGTAACGCTTTTTCTCCCGCGTCATCAACCAGTAATATCGCCGCGCCGCAGTCGCTGAGCATTGCGTCAAGGCGATGCTGCGGATAGTCGGGATCGAGCGGCACATAGGCGCCACCTGCTTTAAGCACGGCCAGCAGGGCTACGACCATCTCTTTGCCGCGTTCTACGCACAGCGCAACGCGGTCGTCCGGCTTAAGTCCAAGCCGCCGCAGATGTCTTGCGAGCTGATTGGCCTGGCGATTAAGCGACTGATAGCTGGTTGGTTCAGCGTAGCCGCAGAGTGCCACGGCTTTTGGCTGCGCGGCGACCCGTTGCTCAAACCAGCGATGAATGCCTTCCGGAAACGGCCAGGGCTCGTCCGTGGCGTTCCATTCGGCGAAAATTTTTTGCTGTTCATCAGGCAGCAGCAGCGGCAGTTGGGCAACGGGCAAATTTTCCGGGCCGTCAAGAATGGCGTTCATCATCTGCACCAGACGGTCGGCGATTTGCTCCGCTTCCGCTTCGCTAAACCAGGCCAGGTTAACGTTGCACTCCAGCAGCGGATCGTCGCCGGGATGGTAATGACGCAGATAGACCGCCAGCGGCATCTGCTCATGGTAATGATGCGGCGCCTCCGTTTTTAGCGGAACGCCATCAAGGTCGATATTGGTCGAAAATTCCTCCAGCGAAAAGCTCAGGTCAAACAGCTGGCGGCGGCCCTGCTGGGCAAGCCGTAAATGACGATTTAGCTCGGCGATGGGAAAACGCTGGTGACGATAGTTACGTCGCAGTTCGTCGGCTATCTGCTTAATGACGAGGGTAAAGGGCTGTGCCGTATCGATAGTGAGTTTCGCCGGGATCATGGAAGAGAACATGCCGGCCATCTGCTTATAGCGCGCGCCGCTACGATTGTGCACCGGCACGCCCAGAGCCACCTCGTCGGTTTGCCACTGGCGAGCGTACCAGCAGGCGATCAACGCGCTGAAAAAGTGCATTGCGGAGCCACCAGCGTGCCGGGAAAACGCCACAAGCTGCTGGTAACGAGCGGCTGGGAGCCGCCGAACGGTATGGGTGCTGGGCCAGACCTTGTGCTCAGAAAAGCCTGGACGGCGAACGAGTTGCGAAACGGGTGCCTGGTCAAAATGACGCAGCCAGTATTCGCGGTCACGCTGGTAGCGGGCTGACTGTAAATAGTCGCCGTCGCTGGCAATAAATTCACGGTAGCCCGGCAGAGGCGTCATCGCCGTCAATTCTTTTGACCGTAGTGACTTATAACACTCCATTACTGCCTTACTTAATACCGAAATGGAGGTGCCATCAATAATCAGGTGATGCGCATTAAGCAGCCAGAGAGTGGTCTCATCATTCACTTTTACCGTAAAGCTTCGCCAGAGAAGTTCTCCATACAGTTTAAAAGGTTGGATGAAGTGATTATTTAAAAAATCTTTGGCCTGAGTTAAAGAAAGAGATCCCTTACTCAAATCGTGGTATTCGAGAAGCGGTTCTTTATTATAGACGGTAGTCTGATTAATGCCGTTTTCATTTTCATTCAGGACAATATTTAATGCGTCGTGCTGCCGCATAACATGTCGGATAGCCTGATGAAATAACGCAATATCCAGAGACTTATCAATATGCCACAGCGCGCCGATATTATAGCAGGGCGTGTCGGGCATCAGTTGCTGATCAAGCCAGACGGCCTGCTGCACGGTAGTCAAAGAGAATACGGACACGAGTAGACCTCCGATAAGGGATAGCAAAAAAGTTCAAAGCGGTAACAAGGGACTTAAGTATATTAATTTTTTAATAGGATGATAATAAAATATTTAGTAATTGTTATGAATAAATTAAATTCCGTGAGCGCCGGAATGTTATTATCCCGGATAAACAGCTGGTTGAGGTAATAAAGAGATAGTCTTCTTTTTTTAAGACGTTAATGTAATTGTGGTTAATTGCTTGTGGTGGTCACTTCCTCGTAATGAGATCAATATCTTTTTTAAATACGCAGGTTTAATTATTGGCGAGAATTAACTTTCGGGGTTTTAAAATATGATGGGTAATAGAAGGTTTAACAGGGAAATAGTGTCGAGAGGTTTGCCCTCACTGGTTGTTGCCTGACTGTGTCCTGCATC
Organism: Erwinia sp. BNK-24-b; assembly: GCF_047456155.1. Classification (NCBI taxonomy): domain Bacteria; kingdom Pseudomonadati; phylum Pseudomonadota; class Gammaproteobacteria; order Enterobacterales; family Erwiniaceae; genus Erwinia; species Erwinia sp. BNK-24-b. The sequence goes on along the minus strand of NZ_CP179901.1, from coordinate 3,918,414 downwards.
AGTACTGCGGGTTTATCAGGCGCGGAAAAAGTTTGACCAGTAGCCTGATGGCCGCAAAGATAAAACGGGGCAAAACGCTTGCCCCGTTTTCGCATCAGGATTTACGCCAGAGGCTTTTCAATTGCCCCGTTTTCGCATCAGGATTTACGCCAGCGGCTTTTCAGTTGCCCCGTTTTCGCATCAGGATTTACGCCAGCGGCTTTTCAATTGCCTCGTTTTCGCATCAGGATTTACGCCAGCGGCGCGTCAGCGGCTTTTCAATTTCCACTATTACATACAGCAGCGCGCCAATAACCAGCGTTAACAGCCAGAAGTGCAGCGGTAGCGGCCCAATGCCAAACAGTGTCTTTAGCAACGGCAGGTTAGTGATGGCCAACTGTAACAGCGCAAGCGAGAGGCCGATAACCCACGGGCTCTTTGTTTTTAGCAGGGTGATGTTCAGCGAAAAATGTTCATTATCGCGGCAGTTGAGCATATAGAACCACTGAGCGGTAACAACGGCTTGCAGCAGGACGGTACGGATAAATGCCGCGTCGTAGCCGCGTGACTGAAGGCCTGCTTCCAGTAGAAAAACGCTTAGCGCAATCAGCGCACCGACAAAGCTTACGTGCCAGATAGCCCAGCCATCCATAATGCTACGATTTGCCTTGTGGGGTTTAAGATCGCTCTCCTGCGGCTCGGCAGTTTCAAACGCAAGGCCGAAAGAGAGCATGACCGACATGACGATGTTCACCCACAAAATCTGTTCCGGCGTCAGCGGCATCGGTTTACCCAGTAGCGTGGCGGCAATCAGCAGCAGCGCCTGGCCCAGACAAAACGGCACCACGAACAGGATGGTTTTTTTCAGGTTGTTCCAGACGCGGCGGCCTTCTTTTACTGCGTTAGCAAGCGTGGCAAAACTGTCGTCGGTTAAAACCATATCGGCAGCGGCTCGGGTACCTTCCATGCCCCTGATGCCCATCGCAATACCGACATCGGCCTGCTTCAGCGCAGGTGCATCGCCAATGTTGTCGCCCGTCATGCCGACCACTTCCCCCTGGCTTTGCAGGGCCCTGACCAGACGCAGCTTATGTTGCGGGCTGATACGCGAGAAAATATCATGGCGGCAGGCTGCCTGAGCCAGCTCTTTATCATCCATCTGTTCAAGCTGCTGGCCGGTTAGCGCACCGTTGTTTGTGCCAATACCCAGCGTTCGACCCGTCGCTATCGCCGTATCCGGACTCTCCTCCGTCATCATTTTTACCCGAACGCCAGCACGATGGCAGTCGGCAATGGCTTTGACCGTCATCTCTTTTGTGGTCAGCATGCTGGTCTGGTCGCTGCATATCACGGTCATTGCGCCCAGCGTTTCTACCTTCGGCAGCTTGCGGATCATGGCTTTTTTTCTCGCCATAGTCTGTACGCCCAGCAACAGGATAAGCGAGATTATTGCCGGTAACCCTTCCGGCACGGCGGCCACGGCCAGACCAGTCAACGTGGGTCGCAGTTCGGCAAACGACATTTTATGTAGCGAGAGCGAACAGAAGCACAACAAAACGATCGATAACACGATCAGCACGGAAATAGTGCGGCCCAGCTTGTGCAACTGCATCAGCAGCGGTGTCCGTAACTGCCCGATATCCGCCATCAGATGAGTAACCTTGCCCAGCTCGGTTTTTTCTCCGGTTGCCACCACGATACCGGTCGCGCTACCGGATAAAACAGTGGAGCCGCAAAACACCATATTTTCGCGTTCGCCGATAGTTAGCTCGGCTTCCATCGCGGCTGTATGCTTGAACACGGGAGCAGGTTCACCGGTGAGCATTGCTTCCTCTACCCGAAAATAATGTGCTTCTGTTAAACGCATATCGGCGGGCACGCGGTCCCCCGCCTGTAAAATAACGATATCGCCCGGTACAAGCTCGCCAGCGTTCACCAGCTGACGGCTATTATCGCGTTTCACCAGCGCGCGCAGCGGCAGTATGGTTTCGATACCGGCTAAAGATTTTTCCGCTTTATTTTCCTGAATAAAGGCAATCAGCGCATTGATAAAGACCACGGCCAGGATCACGCTGGTATCTACCCATTGCGCCATCAGGCCGGTTAGTACAGCTGTGGTTAGCAGGATATAAATCAACAAGTCGTTGAAGTGACTAAGAAAACGCATCAGCGGATTTTTTTTCCGTCGGGAAGGTAGCCGGTTCGCGCCCAGGACGCTCAGGCGTGTCCGGGCTTCTTCTGCCGTTAAGCCTGACGGATGACTTTGCATTCTTTGTATTACGCCAGCCACATCATGGCGATACCAGGCTGGCGCTGGTTTTACTTTCTGTATCACGGGAAATCCTTGCCGGGAAGGTTAATAACAAAACAGGCCTGCCAACCTCTTAAGCTCGGCCGGGGCCGCTTACGGGTGCAGGCAGAAAGTTGTTTTTGCGCGATGAGCGCAGGGAGGGCCATGCTGAAGGAAAGGGGGCAGGGGAGTGTTGATCGACGTTAATATTTATCGGGCAAGCTTTGCTTAACCGATGCTGATTTAACCACCGTTTAACCTGTCAACGTAGAGTAAATTTTTGTTGCGACATAGCGAGACGGGCCAGCCCTGGTTAGCATGTTAATAATTTGAATAGTAATAACAGGGCAAAGAGAGGCGCTAACGTGAGGAAAGTCATGGTGGACAAGTGGCAGTTTTGGATAGCAGGTGCCTGCCTGGCGCTGGTGGCAGGTTCGGCACAGGCCGACTCACTGGATGCGCAACGCACCCGCTATCTGCAAATTAAGCAGGCATGGGACAGCAATCAAATGGATCAGGTGGCGCAGTTAATGCCTGGACTGCGCGACTATCCTCTCTATCCCTATCTGGAATATCGCGTTCTGGCGCAAAATCTTGACCAGCAAAGCGGCTTCGTGATCAACGACTTTATTAAAAAGTATCCGACGTTGCCGCCGGTGCGCACGCTCTCTTCACGCTTTGTCAACGAGCTGGCGCGGCGGCAGGACTGGCGCGGTTTGCTGGTTTTCAGTCCGACCGAGCCGAAACCGGTCGCCGCCCGCTGTAACTGGTATTACGCCAAATGGGCGACTGGCGAACAGCAGGTTGCCTGGGACGGCGCGAAATCTATCTGGCTGCGCGGCACCTCTCTGCCTGCGGCCTGCGACAAGCTGTTTGATGCCTGGCAGGCGGCTGGCGAGCAAACGCCGATCACCACGCTGGAACGCATTCGTTTGGCTATGGTGGCGGGCAACAGCAACCTGGTGAATTTCCTGGCGAAGCAGCTTCCCGAGGATTACCAGACTATTGCCAATGCGGTGATGGATTTGCAAAACAATCCGCAGAATATAGAGGCGTTTGCCCGCGTGGCTGGCCCGACCAATTTTACTCGTCAGGCAACCCTCGTCGCCTTTGCTCGCGTAGCGCGTGACGACGTGGAAAACGCCAGGGCGATGATCCCTTCGCTGGTTCGTCTGCAAAAGATGAGCGAACAGCAGGAGCAAGAGCTGGACGAAGCGGTGGCGTGGCGGCTGATGGACAATAGCGTCACCACGGAGCAGGCTCGCTGGCGCGATAACGTCGTGATGCGTAGCGACTCCGATTCCCTGATTGAGCGCCGGATCCGCATGGCGCTGGGCAACAACGATCGTCGGGGTATGAATACCTGGATTGCACGTTTACCGGTAGAGGCGAAGCAAAAGGATGAATGGCAATACTGGCAGGCCGATCTGCTGTTAGAGCAGGGCCGGAAAGAAGAGGCCGATAAGATTCTGCGCAGCCTGATGCAGGAACGCGGCTTCTATCCGATGGTGGCGGCCCAGCGGCTTGGCGTGGCCTATCCTTTGCAGATTGATGAAGCGCCGGCGGTGGACGGCAGCCTGACGCAGGGCGCGGAAATCGCCCGCGTGCGTGAGCTGATGTACTGGAATATGGACAACCTGGCCCGCACGGAGTGGAGCTACCTGGTCGGCAGCAAAAATCGCAGTCAGCAGCAGCAGCTGGCGCGCTACGCTTATGAACAGAACTGGTGGGTGCTTAGCGTACAGGCAACCATTTCCGGCAAGCTATGGAACAGCCTGAAAGAGCGTTTCCCGCTGGCCTATAAGGAGCAATTCGAACGTTATACGCAAGGAAAAGCGATACCCATCAGCTATGCAATGGCCATCGCCCGTCAGGAAAGCGCGTGGAACCCTAAAGTTCGCTCGCCGGTTGGCGCAGCCGGGTTGATGCAGGTAATGCCCGCCACCGCGCAGCATACGGTGAAGGTTTATAGCCTGCCCGGCTACAGCAACAGCAGCCAGCTGCTGGACGCGGAAACCAATATTGAGATCGGTACGCAATATCTGGAGTCGGTATACCAGCAGTTTGGCCAGAACCGTATCTTCTCATCGGCGGCTTACAACGCCGGACCGTCGCGGGTCAGAACCTGGCTGGGCAACAGCGCCGGAAGACTTGATTCGGTAGCCTTTATCGAAACTATTCCCTTTTCTGAAACGCGTAACTATGTGAAGAACGTGTTGGCTTATGATGCTTACTATCGTCATTTTATGAACAAATCTGACAACATTCTCTCTGACAGTGAATGGCAACGGCGCTACTGATCCCGGGTAGCCTGTGCTATGCTACTGTACTAGTTAAAGAGTATGGGCTACCTATGATCGAACCTTCTGTTCCTGTGACGATGGAACCGCATAATGAAGAGTGGCAGCGTTTTGTCGCGCTGCTGCAGCTTGCTTTTGAAAGCGGACTCCACCTGCCGCTGCTTCAGCTGATGATGACGCCGGACGAGCGCGAAGCGCTGGGCACGCGCTTGCGTATTATTGAAGAGCTGATGCGCGGCGAAATGAGCCAGCGCGAGCTAAAAAATGATTTAGGCGTAGGGATTGCGACCATAACCAGAGGCTCAAACAGCCTGAAGAGCGCGCCGCCAGCGTTAAAAGCCTGGCTGGAGACGCAGCTGCTTAACGGTTCAGAAAAGATCTGATCCCTGCTGGTAAATCGCGTTGTGAAACGGGCAGAGCGCAAGGATGAGCGCCTGGTGATAAACGCTGGTACGCGTCAGCTGACCTGCGGTGAAGGCACCGATAGCGCCGCCTTTATGTTTAATATTTTCAATGCCGGTCAGGTTTGCCATCACTTCTCCCAGCTCCTGGCCGCTCTCAATACCTTTCAGCACCACAGGCGGCAGCGTAAAGCTGGCAGAACGCGATTCGCCACGCAGCTGAGGGCTTTCTATCACCATCCATGCAAAAGCGTCCTTTTGCTCAATGCCTGCCTCAATGGCTACCCAAAAATCGGCCTGTGGACGAAGCCGGCGGGCATTTGCCACGCGCTGGCGTGCGCCGGTTCGCGTTTCTGCATCCGTGAGAGGCTGTAGCGCCACGCCGCTATCGACCTCCACGCCCTCAATATGGCAGGATCCTTCCCCGAAAATATCGCTGAAAGCCAGAGAAATTGCCTTAATTTTTGCCGGATTAATGGTCGCAGCGATAACATGGTACATAATTGTTTGAACCCCTTACGCAAATTAGCCGCAGTATAACGGAAAATAATAATGGTACAGGTCTATCTTGTTCGTCACGGAGAAACGCTTTGGAATGCGGCGCGACGCATTCAGGGTCAGTCTGACAGCGCGCTGACGCCAAAGGGAATAGAGCAGGCACAGCAGGTGGGCGACAGGGTCAAGCAGCTGGGTATCACCCACGTGATTGCCAGCGATCTGGGACGCACCAGGCATACGGCAGAAATTATTGCAGACGCCTGTGGCTGTCGCGTCAGGCTGGATCCGCGCCTGCGCGAGCTGAACATGGGCGTGTTGGAGCAGCGGCCGTTAGCTTCACTGACGGCAGAAGAAGAGAGCTGGCGTGCCACGCTGGTCAACGGCACGGAAAACGGGCGCATTCCCGGTGGCGAATCTATGTCGGAAATGGCCGCGCGCATGCATGAAGCGCTTAACGCCTGCCTGGCGTTGCCCGCCGGAAGCCGTCCGCTGCTGGTCAGTCACGGTATGGCACTGGGCGTGCTGGTCAGTACGCTGCTGGGACTGCCGGCCTATGCTGAGCGGCGGCTGCGGCTGCGTAACTGTTCTCTTTCCCGCGTTGATTATCAGCAGAGCGACTGGCTGGCATCCGGATGGGTGGTGGAGACGGCTGGTGATGTCGCGCATCTTGATGCACCGGCGCTGGACGAGCTCCAGCGCTAGCGGAATCACGCGCCAGCAGGCTACGAAAAATAGCCCGTGCCGACCGTTGGCAGGCGGTCGCCGCGCTATTTACTCCGCCGTTCGGCGAATCGGGATCAGATATTCGCAGCGAATGTCCACCGGCGGTTCCGGCAGTTTTTTGCCGCCGTGCGTATAAAAACGCTCAATATCCTGGCCGTGGCGGCGCGTTAACTGCAGGGTCGGCATGCAGGTGCCGTAGAGCAGCAGGATGAACTCCTGCAGGTTGACCCTTGGCCCCTCGTAGACAAACTGTACGTACTCGCCGCCTTCCAGTAAGACCGTCTGTGTGGCCGGGACAGGCTGGAAAAGCTTGTCGGACGGCACCGCCGTGGTATAGAGGATCTCCTGCTCGTCATCTTTTTCCACGCTCGGGCGAGACTGATGCAGCCCGTACAGCACGGGTGGAATGGTGTCTGTTTCCGTCAGGAACTGACGCCAGAAATGCAGGCGCATTTCATCACGATAGCTGGAGATTTGCTCAAGCGTACAGGTATAGGTCTGCGTTTGCCCCACCAGTACCGTTTCCGGCAGGCTGACATAGCTGGCTTCCGGCAGCTGGAAATCATCGAGCCGGATAGGCGGACGCAGGCCAAAGGAGTGCCAGTCTGAAGAGCGGCGATACCAGGCAGGCGTCTGGCTAAACTGCTTTTTAAACGCGCGGGTAAAGGTTTGCTGTGAATCAAACCGATACTGCAAAGCAATATCCAGAATAGGACGACTGGTCAGACGCAGCGCGACGGCCGCTTTCGACAGCCTGCGGGCGCGAATATAGGCACCAATCGCATGACCGGTGACCTCTTTGAACATTCTCTGCAAGTGCCATTTTGAATAGCCTGCTCTGGCAGCAACGTGATCCAGAGACAGCGGCTGGTCAAGGTGGCCTTCAAGCCAGAAAAGCAGATCGCGAATGATACCGGCTTGATCCATAAATCGTCCTCATCCTGGGTTATCGTCGTACAGTAAGATTGCTAAAAGGGCTGACGGCGCACGGTTATTTTATCAGGTCAGCTGGCTGTTATGGTATACCGTGGTGCGCCGCGTGCAACAGGTGCGCTAAGCTGGTTAACTTACAGTGTCATCTATTTTCAATGCAATGGTAACGTTATGACAATGAAAAAAATGTTAATAGTCACCGCCGTCATTTTTTCACCCTTTATCGCCCGCGCGGAGGTTGTGGGGTCGGTAGATACTACCTTTAAGGTGTTTGGGCCAGATCATAAAATTATCGTCGAAGCCTTCGACGATCCGGATGTCCAAAATGTAACCTGTTATATCAGCCGGGCAAAAACCGGCGGTATCAAAGGAGGATTAGGCCTGGCTGAGGATACGTCGGACGCCGCGATTTCCTGCCAGCAGGTTGGACCGATCGCGCTCAGCGACAAAATTGCTCAGGGTAAAGCGGAGGGTGAAGTTGTCTTTCGCCAACGTACTTCACTGGTCTTTAAAAAGCTGCAGGTAGTCCGTTTTTACGATAAAAAACGTAACGCGCTGGTTTACCTTAGCTATTCCGATAAGGTCGTAGAGGGTTCGCCTAAAAACGCCCTTAGCGCCGTCCCTATCATGCCCTGGAACCACTAGCCTGTAGCCGATATGAAAAGGGCCGTCCGATATGGCCCTTTAACACCACACCCGCTTACTCCTGCAGGTCGCCGCAGAAACGGTAACCTTCGCCGTGGATAGTGGCGATGATCTCTGGCGTGTCCGGCGTGGATTCAAAATGCTTACGAATACGGCGAATAGTCACGTCGACGGTACGGTCGTGCGGCTTCAGTTCGCGACCGGTCATTTTTTTCAGCAAATCGGCACGGGTCTGAATCTTGCCGGGATTTTCGCAGAAGTGCAGCATTGCGCGGAACTCGCTGCGCGGCAGCTTGTACTGTTCACCCTGCGGGCTGACCAGCGAACGGCTATTAATATCCAGCTCCCAACCGTTGAAGCGATAGCTTTCAACCAGCTTGCGCTCTTCACTGTGCGGTGCCAGGTTCATGGTGCGCGACAGCAAATTACGCGCGCGAATAGTTAGCTCACGCGGATTGAAAGGCTTGGTAATGTAGTCATCTGCACCGATTTCCAGGCCAAGAATTTTATCGACTTCATTATCTCTGCCCGTCAGGAACATTAGCGCCACGTTAGCCTGTTCGCGCAGTTCACGCGCCAGCAGCAGGCCGTTTTTACCGGGCAGGTTTATGTCCATAATGACCAGGTTGACGTCGTTCTCGGTCAAAACCTGATGCATTTCAGCACCGTCCGTAGCTTCATAAACCATGTAGCCTTCGGCCTCAAAAATACTTTTGAGAGTATTGCGAGTAACTAATTCGTCTTCAACGATAAGTATGTGCGGGGTCTGCATGTGTTCGCTACCTAAAATTGCCAAAAAACGATATGGGGCATACAGCGGTTACCGTATCTGATAATACGCAGGCGTCAACTGACGCGTAACGCGGGCTGTACGGAATATGTTCACAAGCCATTCATGGACCGGGAAATCCCCTGGTAAAAAAAGGAGACGCCCTGTCTCGGCAAGGTCAAAAAGTGGCGTATATCCTAACCTCATTAACAGCAACATAACAGCACAAGCCACAGCCAACAGCCAATAAATAAAGCTTAATTGACTTATATCAAACCAATTGTAGCACGTTGAGCTGGCGTTGAAAAATGCCTCGCGGAAGGGCGGTTTAGCTCACAAAATGCCATTTTTTTGCGACGAAAAAAACGGAAGCGGATTAAAAGAGTATAGCTAAATTTTAACATTTCATAATTAACTGAAGTAAATAAGGTTATCTTAAGATAAATGTTTTTATCCCTGATATATGAGGAAGAAAGGCGTAGTTTTCAATTAACGAAGGTCTGCTGCAGAATGGTTATGTTATTGATTTGTTAAAAACAACGTCCATCATCTGGCGCTCGTCTTATGTCATAATCCTTATCAGAAATGATTTAAATTAATCTTAAGAAGGCCGAAATGCGTTTCCCTTTAATACTTGTTTCCCCGGCGCGACCAGAAAACGTCGGTGCCGCCGCACGCGCGATGAAGACCATGGGATTTGATGAACTGCGCATCGTTAACAGCCAGGCACACCTGGAGCCTGCGGCACGTTGGGTAGCGCACGGCGCAGGCGAAATTCTGGATAATGCGACATCCTGGCCGACGCTTGCCGCCGCGCTGGCCGATATTGATTTCAGTATTGCCACTACGGCGCGCAGCCGGGCAAAGTTTCGTTATTATGCCTCGCCGCAGCAGGTAGAAAGCCTGCTGGAGGAGAAGCTGCAGTGGATTGGCAGCGCGGCGCTGGTGTTTGGGCGCGAAGATACCGGCCTGACCAACGAAGAGCTGGAGCTGGTGGACGTTTTAACCGGTATCCCGATGGCGGCAGACTACCCTTCGCTGAATCTGGGGCAGGCGGTAATGGTTTACTGTTATCAGCTGTCCAGCTTGCGTCAGGTGACGGCTTCCTTGCCTGCCCCTGCGGATGAACAGCAGCTGACGGCGCTACGCCAGCGCGTTGGCCAGCTGATCGATCGTCTGGACGTCAGTGACGATCAAAAACTTGTCGACTGGCTACATCAGCGTATCGGCTTACTACAGCAGCGCGATACGGCGATGCTGCATCGTTTGCTAAAAGATGTAGAAAAAAAACTTATAGATAAAAAATCTGCCTGATTCTCTTGCTCTGGTACGTCATGCTGATGATTGAGCGATTTTGTACCCGTAACGTTTTGTTTTCGGCCCAAATGCCCGGCGGGCATCTGGTCAGCGCTTACCGGGAAGCGGATAAAAAAATTGACTTAACAGGCGCTTTGCTTTACTTCTGGAAGCGGACAAATTCGAGACAGACAGTAAATCTAAAATGCGTACTCACAGCCTGATGACAACAATCATTATTATTACCACCACCATTACCACAGGTAACGGTGCGGGCTGACGCATACAGGAAAAAATAAAAAAAGCCCGCACCTTAAACAGTGCGGGCTTTTTTTTCGGCAAAAATTCAGGAGATGATTATGCGAGTGCTGAAATTCGGTGGAACCTCAGTCGCCAACGCGGAAAGATTTATGCGCGTGGCGGATATTCTGGAGAGTAATGCTAAGCAGGGACAGGTTGCTACCGTATTGTCCGCGCCGGCAAAAATAACCAATCACCTGGTGGCGATGATTGAGAAAACCATCAGCGGGCAGGATGCGCTGGCTAACCTGCTCGACGCCGAACACATTTTTGACTCGCTGCTGAAAGGACTGGCGGAAGCGGAAGCGAAGTTTGATTATGCACGGCTGAAAAGCCTGGTCGATGCAGAATTTGCTCAGCTGAAGCAGGTGCTGCACGGTATCAGCCTGCTTGGCCAGTGTCCGGACAGCGTCAATGCCGCCATCATTTGCCGTGGCGAAAAACTGTCTATCGCCATTATGGAAGGGCTGCTGCAGGCGCGCGGCTACGGCGTTACCGTCATTAATCCTGTTGAAAAGCTGCTGGCCGTCGGCCACTACCTCGAATCCACCGTTGATATTCCTGAATCTACTCGCCGTATCGCTGCCGGACAAATCCCGGCGGAAAATATGATCCTGATGGCTGGCTTTACTGCCGGCAATGACAAGGGCGAACTGGTGGTGCTGGGCCGTAACGGTTCAGACTACTCCGCCGCCGTGCTGGCCGCCTGTCTGCGCGCGGACTGCTGCGAAATCTGGACGGACGTCGACGGCGTTTATACCTGCGACCCGCGTCAGGTGCCTGATGCGCGGCTGCTAAAAACGATGTCTTATCAGGAAGCGATGGAGCTTTCCTACTTCGGTGCCAAGGTACTGCACCCACGTACTATCGCTCCTATTGCCCAGTTTCAAATCCCTTGCCTGATTAAAAATACGGCCAATCCTCAGGCACCGGGTACGCTGATTGGCGGCGACAGCTCCGACGAAGATAATCCGGTAAAAGGCATCACCAACCTTAATAATATGGCGATGTTTAACGTCTCTGGCCCGGGCATGAAGGGAATGATCGGCATGGCTGCGCGCGTGTTTGCCGCGATGTCCCGCAGCGGCATCTCCGTTGTGCTGATTACGCAATCTTCTTCTGAATACAGCATCAGCTTTTGCGTGCCGCAAAACGAGCAGCTGCGCGCGCGCCGCGTGCTGGAAGATGAGTTTTTACTGGAACTGAAAGACGGCCTGCTGGAGCCGCTGGACGTGATGGAAAACCTGGCGGTCATCTCCGTGGTGGGTGACGGCATGCGTACGCTGCGCGGTATCTCCGCCAAATTTTTCTCAGCGCTGGCGCGGGCCAATATCAATATCGTTGCTATCGCGCAAGGTTCTTCCGAGCGTTCTATTTCCGTGGTCGTGAATAATGATGAAGCCACTACCGGCGTGCGAGTAGTCCATCAGATGCTGTTTGCCACCGATCAGGTCATTGAAGTGTTTGTGATTGGCGTCGGCGGCGTCGGCACCGCGCTGATCGAGCAGCTTTTCCGTCAGCAGGCGTGGCTGAAAAACAAGCATATCGATCTGCGCGTTTGCGGTATTGCTAATTCCAGCGCGCTTTTAACTAACGTACACGGCATTCCGCTGGACAACTGGCAGGCTGCATTACAGGAAGCGAAAGAACCTTTTAATCTGGATCGCCTGAACCGGCTGGTAAAAGAGTACCACCTGCTTAACCCGGTGATCGTTGACTGTACCTCCAGCCAGGCGGTCGCCGAACAGTATGCCGATTTCCTGGCCGACGGTTTTCACGTGGTGACGCCAAACAAAAAGGCGAATACCTCTTCCTGGCAGTATTACCAGCAGATGCGTGCGGCGGCGGCGAAATCGCGTCGTAAGTTCCTTTACGATACCAACGTCGGCGCAGGCCTGCCGGTTATTGAAAATCTGCAAAACTTATTGAACGCCGGTGATGAACTGCTGCGTTTCTCCGGTATCCTTTCCGGATCGCTGTCGTTTATTTTTGGCAAGCTGGACGAAGGCGTATCGCTTTCTGCCGCCACCCGCATGGCGCGAGAGATGGGTTTTACCGAGCCAGACCCGCGTGACGATCTTTCGGGTATGGATGTGGCGCGTAAACTGCTGATTCTGGCGCGTGAGGCCGGATATCAGTTAGAGCTGAGCGACATTGAAATTGAAGCCGTGCTGCCGGAAGCCTTAACGGCTATCGCTGACGTAGAAACGTTTATGCAGCGTTTGCCCGAGCTGGATAATGATTTTGCCGCACGTGTACGCAGCGCGGCAGAAGAAGGCAAAGTGTTACGCTTTGTCGGTGCCATTGAAGAGGGCGGGCGCTGCCGCGTAAAAATCGATGCGGTAGACGGTAACGATCCGCTTTATAAAGTCAAAAACGGCGAGAACGCGCTGGCTTTTTACAGCCGCTACTATCAGCCTATTCCGCTGGTGCTGCGCGGTTACGGTGCGGGTAACGATGTAACCGCCGCAGGCGTGTTTGCCGATCTGTTACGCACCTTGTCATGGAAGTTGGGAGTTTAAACATGGTTAAGATCTATGCCCCTGCCTCAATCGGCAACGTTAGCGTGGGCTTTGATGTGCTGGGCGCGGCGGTATCGCCAGTCGACGGCACGCTGCTGGGCGACTGCGTGACGGTGATCGCAGCCAGCGAATTCAGCCTGCGTAACGAGGGGCGTTTTGTCAGCAAACTGCCTGCTAATCCGCAGGAAAATATTGTCTGGCAGTGTTGGGATCGCTTCTGCGAGGCCATTGGCGAACGCGTGCCGGTGGCAATGACGCTGGAAAAAAATATGCCGATTGGTTCCGGGCTGGGATCGAGCGCCTGTTCGGTGGTCGCCGGGCTGATGGCGATGAACGAGCACTGCGGCAAGCCGCTAAGCGATACCGAACTGCTGGCGCTGATGGGCGAGCTGGAAGGGCGTATTTCCGGCAGCGTACACTTTGATAACGTCGCCCCCTGCTATCTGGGCGGCCTGCAGCTGATGCTGGAAGAGAACGGCATCATCAGCCAGTCCGTTCCATGCTTTGATGACTGGCTATGGGTCATGGCTTATCCCGGCATCAAAGTTTCCACCGCAGAAGCCAGAGCAATCCTGCCTGCACAGTACCGTAAAGAAGATATCATTAAACATGGTCGCTATCTGGGCGGGTTTATTCACGCCTGTCATACTCAGCAGCCGGAACTGGCGTTGAAGCTAATGCGCGACGTGGTGGCAGAACCTTACCGCACCCGACTGTTGCCGGGCTTTGCCGAGGCTCGCCAGGCCTCCAAAGATATTGGCGCGCTGGCCTGCGGGATTTCCGGTTCTGGCCCAACGCTCTTTGCTGTTTGTAATCAGGAAGACACCGCTCAGCGTATGGCAGACTGGCTACGCCAGCACTATCTGCAAAATGAGGAAGGCTTCGTCCATATTTGCCGCTTAGACACGGCTGGCGCACGTAAACTGGGATAACGCATGAAACTTTATAATCTGAAAGATCACAACGAACAGGTCAGCTTTTCGCAGGCGGTAAAGCAGGGTCTTGGTAGTCAACAAGGGCTGTTTTTTCCGCTGGAACTGCCGGAGTTTGAGCTGACCGACATCGATGAGATGCTGGAAATGGATTTCGTCAGCCGCAGCAGCAAAATCCTTTCTGCGTTTATCGGCGACGAAATTGAAGCGCACCAGCTGCACGAGCGCGTTAAAAACGCTTTTGCTTTTCCTGCGCCCGTAGCAAAAGTGACCGACGATATTTCCGCACTGGAGCTGTTCCACGGCCCGACGCTGGCTTTCAAAGATTTCGGCGGCCGTTTCATGGCGCAGATGCTCTCTTATGTCAGCGGCGCGGATGAAAAAATCACTATCCTGACCGCAACCTCCGGCGATACCGGTGCAGCGGTTGCCCATGCGTTTTACGGCATGGAAAACGTTCGCGTCGTCATCCTTTATCCGCAGGGCAAAATCAGCAAGCTGCAGGAAAAACTGTTTTGTACGCTGGGCGGTAATATCCAGACCATCGCCATCGACGGTGATTTTGATACCTGCCAGTCGCTGGTAAAACAGGCGTTTGACGATGAACTGCTGAAAAAGGCTATTGGCCTGAACTCGGCGAACTCTATCAATATCAGCCGCCTGCTGGCGCAAATCTGCTACTACTTTGAAGCGGTAGCCCAGCTGCCGCAGGAAAAACGTAATCAGCTGGTGGTTTCCGTGCCGAGCGGCAACTTTGGCGATCTGACTGCAGGTTTACTGGCGAAATCACTGGGACTGCCGGTGAAGCGCTTTATCGCCGCCACCAACGCCAATGATACTGTGCCGCGCTTTTTGCAGGCCGGTGAATGGCTGCCTGCCGCCACCGTCTCGACGCTTTCTAACGCAATGGATGTCAGCCAGCCAAATAACTGGCCACGCGTTGAAGAGCTGTTCCGTCGTAAAACCTGGCGCTTGACCGATCTGGGCTTTGGCGCGGTGGATGACGAAACCACGCGTGCAGCCATGCGCGAGCTGGCCGATCTGGGTTATATCTCCGAGCCGCACGCGGCCATTGCTTATCGTTTGCTGCGCGATCAGCTGCAGGAAGGCGAGTTTGGCCTGTTCCTGGGCACGGCGCATCCGGCCAAGTTTAAAGAGAGCGTGGAAGAGATTCTGGGCCAGCCGCTGCCGCTGCCGAAAGAGCTGGCGGATCGTGCCGATCTGCCGCTGCTGTCGCACAAAATGGCGGCCGATTTTGCCCAGCTGCGTAATTTTCTGCTGTACAAGTAACCGCTTCGGCCCTTGTCTGGCAAGGGCCGCTTCCGCTATTTATGCCATCCTATGCCGTCCCGCTGTTTCCCTGTTGGCCCTGTACCGCAGCCGCCGGGTTGGGCTGTCCTGCGGCGGTAATATTCACCGGGCCACTTGTCGCCGCAGCGACGGCACCACGCACTTTACTGTGCGCCTGATAAATCTGATTCACCATCTTGTAGGTCAGCCCAAAAGCGGCAGCGGTTCCGCCGTTGTTTAACAGGCTGGACAACAGGGGGAAAGATTGCCTTTGGTTGCGGCGTTCAGTACCTGCTGCGCAGCCAGCGTGCTGCCGTTGGCGAAGTTATTCCAGCTCAGGCGGGCAATCGAGTGATCCAGCAGGCGGGCATAGTCCTTTAGCGGCAGGGAGGGCGAAAATTTTTGCGAGTCGCCCGCGCGTTTGGCATCGTAATGTTTACCCAGAAAGGCATCGCCCGTTTCAATAACGCTATTGCAGGCGGCTCGAATGCCGGAGACCAGCGCAGCCATTTCGTGTAGCTCCTTGCCGCTGAGGCGTGCGCCTGCCGCATCACGAATCTCTGGCCCCGAAACGGTATAGCCTTGCGGGAGCGCCTTCTGGATCAGGCCATCCTGAAGCATACCCATCGCCAGCGTGTTCAGCGTGTACCAGGCGCCGTTGGTACGCATATCGCCATCGCTCACGCCGTGACTGGGTTTGCCGTCGCGTGACGCCACCATACTGCCTGTAGCCTGCAAAGATTCCCTTGAAACCGCATAAATTACGTTACGCAGTTGGGTACTGAGAACGCGGGCGGTCAGGCCGGAATTGCCGGTCAGCGCGCCGGCTGCCGACATACCTATATTCATCAGCTCGGCCGCAACCTGCTGTCCGGTAACACGCTGCGAATCTTTATGATGTTTATCCACCATGCTCTGCCATTCCTGCGGCTTATCGCGCTGGATCACGGCCGCCTGATCCGGGCTAAGGCCAAACTGGCCGCGAACCGCTACGGCGTTGTGCTGGGGATCGCGGGCAAGACGCGGTTCCCTGATATGGTGGTGAGCCGCGATGTTGGCCAGCGAAACGGCTACCTGCAGTCCCACCGCGGCGGCAGGATGTTTTTCTGCCAGATGCGGCAGCATCATGTTATAAGCTTCAATAAAAGCTTCTTCGCGCATCAGCGTCGGCAGGCCGCAGGTAATCATTTGCTGCAATGCGTGGCCACCCAGCGCGCCCCAGGCCTTGTTTTGCAGCGGTGCAGAGGCAAACTTGCCCAGCGTGACGGCAGAGTTTTTGGTCTCGTTCCAGCCCGCTTTGCCCACGATTTTCGTGCCTTTCCAGCCTTGTCCGCCAACATATTTTGTCCCTTGCCAGCCCGCTTTACCCATCACCGTTAACTTATCTGCGGCATAGTTGCCGCCGGTTTTTATCCCGCCCAGCGTGGCATTTCCCATTGTTTGCAGGCCGCCTGAGGTGGCTCGTAAGCCCTTTTTCGCGCCGTCGGCCATGTCGCTAAAAAACTGGCTGGCATTCTGGCCGGCCCTGGCGGCGCGAGCCGGAGCAGCATCAGGCAGCGGGCCGCTTTCAATATCGCCTCTGCTGTTTTGCACCGTCATGGGTTGAAGGGCTGGCGCGCGTTGGATCAGATCGCTCATAGTTTGCCTCTCTGCTTATCGCCGTCGAAAGCCACGGTCAGCGTCATAAAATTGGCCAGCCATTCGGCCAAATCTGTGCCGTCCAGCCCAAAGGAATCCCAGCGCGACAGCAGGCTAATGCGCTCATCAATCAGTCCTGATGAGCAGTTCGTCAGTACCTGTAGGTTTTCGTTGGCGAGCAATAACTGGTGGCCCGCAGCGGATGGCACCGTTAGCGGCGTAGACAAAAAAAGGTGTCGACCATCGCCATCTGCCGTTATCGCTATTTCGCGTTCAGGGAAGCGCAGCGAACAAAAACAGCCATCAAGATCGTATTGCGCCGGGGAAAGCTGTAGGGCTTTAACCGCCTGATGTATCAGCGGATAATGCCATTGCGCGGCCAGTGCCTGTTGCGCCAGCGCATCAATCTTCAGCGCCGTCTCCTGTTGCCAGGCCGTCATCCGGGCAGAAGGCGCGGGCGCTTCATGCTCTTCTGGCGCTTCTTCGGGTTGCCGCAAAGAAAACAGCAAATCGATCAGGCTGGCGGCAAGCGAGTCGATATCGTTAAGAATTTCCGCCAGCGCCATAGCATCACCCGGCGTGTCAAAAGCCAGCCGTCTGGTCAGCAGCGTCACGCCTTGTTCATTCAGCGAAAGGCTAATCCCGTTCATTGCCATAGCCACGCCGTTAGCGCGCAGCACTATCTGCTGCCAGGTTTCAGGATGAACGGCAGGCGTTCGCAAATAGCCTACGGCCAGCCACAGCGGAACGGGTTTTTCGCTCTGACAAAGGACAACGACATGCAGGGCATCCAGACGCAGTAAACCCGTTTCGGCAAACTGCTGCTGCGTCTGCTCGTCTGCGTCAAACAGTTCGGCCGTCGCCCGTAGCCAGTCTCGTGAAGCGGCAGGTAACGGATTACGTAATTCGGGCGTAACGGTGTTTTCGACGGGTGAACGGGCGGCGTGCCAGGCTCGTTCCGTTACGGTCTTGAGAAGCGCTTGCCGATCCATAATTACCTCGCGGCTGGTTTAGATAAACCTTGCGTGGCGTAAATATGATTACGGTTCTGTTACAGCGGGTTTTATAACAAAAAGATATGGATAGCGTGGACGCAGGCGGCCTGATAACTGCCCGGGACTGTTGATAAATTCTTATATTCCATGATCGGGTCGCTTCCAGACAGGTGAATAACAGCAGAGGCTGAGCGCAACACGGACACGCCGTAAACCCGTCCCTGGGGGCTCTTTTCGCGCGTCCATGCGCGAAAACGGTCCGTTTATCCGCTTAGCCTCTGCTGCTTTACCTGACTCATGGGTTGCTGCAAAAAAAACAGCACGCTACACCCATTAAGTTTGTCAGCGAGCTAAGGCGGCCTGATAACCGCCCGCAAAGAAAGGATCAGGCAATTTCACGACGTTTAAACACCAGCTCATGCTCGCTGCTTTCGTCGGCGGCAAAAAAGTAGCCGTCAACGTTGAAGCTCTTTAGCTGTTCCGGCTGGCTTAAACGGTGTTCGATAATATAACGGCTCATCAGGCCACGAGCCTTTTTGGCATAGAAGCTGATGATTTTGAATTTGCCGTTTTTCTCATCCAGAAAAACGGGCTTAACGATGCGGCCTTGCACTTTGGCGGGCTTGATTGCTTTAAAATATTCGTCAGAGGCCAGGTTGATCAACACGTCATCGCCCTGATCCGCCAGCGCTGCGTTAAGCGCTTCGGTCAGCCTGTCGCCCCAGAACGCATACAGATCTTTGCCGGCCGGATTCGCCAGCTTTGTGCCCATTTCAAGGCGGTAAGGCTGCATTAAGTCCAGCGGGCGCAGCAGGCCGTACAGCCCGGAAAGCATGCGCAGATGCTGCTGGGCAAAAGCAAAATCGTCTTCCTGCAACGTTTCTGCCGCCAGCCCGGTATAGACGTCACCTTTAAAAGCCAGAATTGCCTGGCGTGCGTTATCCGGCGTAAAAGGCGTCTGCCAGCTCTGGAAGCGACCCGCATTCAGGTCGGCCAGCTTGTCGCTGATGCTCATCAGCGAACCGAGCTGCGCAGGGGTTAAATCGCGGGCCACGTTGATTAGCTTTTCAGCATCATTCAGCAGCGCAGGCTGTGTAAAGCTGGTGGTCGCCAGCGGGCTTGCAAAATCCAGCGTTTTGGCCGGGGAGATCACCATTAGCATGGCAGGATCCTTATGTAATACGCCGACTGACGGCAAATAAAAGCGGGGCTAGTGTAACAAAAAAGCACGGCGAAAAAGCAAATCGCTGCCATCGTTATTGCTAATCCACCTGAAAAATCAGGAGGATTCTGCCGTAATTTAGCACTCAGTGGCCTGGCCGCAAGCTTACCTTGCATGGCGGGTTTCGCGTGATATCATCCGTGGCAGACAGTTTCAAGAACCTGATAACTCTTCTGAGAGAATGACAACCATGACGGACAAACTGACTTCCCTGCGCCAGCTCACTACCGTTGTTGCCGATACCGGTGACATCGCTGCCATGAAGCTTTACCAGCCGCAAGATGCCACCACTAACCCTTCGCTGATCCTGAATGCGGCACAGATTCCGGAATATCGTAAGCTGATTGACGAAGCGGTGGTCTGGGCACGCGAGCAGAGCAGCAAAAAAGAAGAACAGATTCAGTACGCGGCCGATATGCTGAACGTAAAGATTGGTCTGGAAATCCTGAAGCTGGTGCCGGGCCGTATCTCTACAGAAGTGGATGCGCGTCTCTCTTACGATACCGAAGGCAGCATCAACAAAGCGCGCGCGCTGATTAAGCTCTACAACGATGCCGGCATCAGCAACGATCGTATTCTGATCAAACTGGCTTCCACCTGGCAGGGCATTCGTGCCGCAGAACAGCTGGAAAAAGAAGGCATCAACTGTAACCTGACGCTGCTGTTCTCTTTCGCCCAGGCGCGTGCCTGTGCCGAAGCGGGCGTTTACCTGATTTCGCCGTTTGTTGGCCGTATTCTGGACTGGTATAAAGCCAATACCGACAAAAAAGAGTACGCGGCAAACGAAGATCCAGGCGTGGTCTCCGTTTCTGAAATTTACCAGTACTATAAGCAGCACGGTTACGAAACCGTGGTAATGGGCGCAAGCTTCCGTAACGTGGGCGAGATTATTGAGCTGGCCGGTTGCGATCGCCTGACCATCTCCCCGGCGCTGCTGAAAGAGCTGGCGGAAAGCGAAGGCACGCTGGAGCGTAAGCTTTCTTACACCGGTGAAGTGAAAGCGCGTCCGGAAAGAATGACCGAATCTGAGTTCCTGTGGGAGCATAACCAGGATCCAATGGCCGTTGATAAGCTGGCGCAGGGTATCCGCAACTTTGCCGTAGACCAGGGCAAACTGGATAAAATGCTCGCCGAGCTGCTGTAATTTCCTCACGCGGTCGGTTAACCGGCCGCGTTCTGTACATCACACGCCGCAATGTTTATCCTTTCTTTATCTCTCTTATAAAACCGCGCCCTCTTTTTGACAGCCGGAATGACAGTGACGACACCATGAATACTTTACGCATAGGATTGATCTCCGTTTCCGATCGTGCCGCCAACGGCATTTATCAGGACGAAGGTTTACCGGCGCTGGAAGCCTGGCTCTCGCAGGCGCTGGCGACGCCTTTTGAGATTGAAAAACGGCTGGTGCCTGATGAGCAGCCGATGATCGAGCACGCTATTTGCGAGCTGGTCGATGAATTTTTCTGCCATCTGGTGCTAACCACGGGCGGAACCGGCCCGGCAAGACGTGACGTGACGCCCGATGCCACGCTGGCCGTCGCCGATCGTGAAATGCCCGGTTTTGGCGAGCAGATGCGGCAAATCAGCCTGAATTTTGTGCCCACGGCGATTTTGTCACGCCAGGTCGGCGTTATCCGCAAACAATCGTTAATTATCAACCTGCCGGGCCAGCCGAAATCGATTAAAGAAACGCTGGAAGGCTTAAAAGATAGCGAAGGCAAAGCGAAGGTTCACGGTATTTTCGCCAGCGTGCCTTACTGCGTTCAGCTGCTGGATGGGCCTTACGTTGAAACCCATGAGGCGGTAGTGGCGGCTTTTCGGCCTAAAAGCGCCAGGCGCGAAACGCAGAGCTAAAGCAGATAAGAATCAGCCTCATAAATTAATGAGGCCGTTTGCTGAAGGAGGCTATAGCGCGACGGGTAGCGTGCTGGCCTGAAGTAATGCGGATATTACGCTTTCGCTATCTCGCCCACAGGCAGCGCTTTACGCCCCAGTTGCTCATTAATCACCTCTGCCATCGCCAGATAAATGGCGCTGGCACCACAAATCATGCCCTCATACCCGGCGACGGTCAGGACCGATTTTTCGCCAGTAATATTGCCGATTGCCAGCAGGGCAAACAGCAGCGTCAGGCTGGCAAAAACAAACTGCAGGGCCCGGTTAGCTTTTAGCGTGCCGAAAAACATAAATAAGGTAAATACCCCCCACAAGGCCAGCCAGACGCCCAGGAAAACGGCGTCTGTTTTCTCTGCCAGCCCCATCTGCGGCAGCAGCAAAATTCCTGTCAGGCTCAGCCAGAAACAGCCGTAGGCAGTAAACGCTGTCAGGCCAAAAGTGTTGCCCTTTTTATATTCCAGCAGCCCTGCCAGTATTTGCGCCAGGCCGCCAAAAAAAATCCCCATGCTGATGATGACCGAGACCAGCGGAAAGAAGCCTGCATTGTGCAGATTCAGCAGAATAGTGGTCATGCCGAATCCCATCAGTCCCAACGGCCCCGGATTGGCTAAGTTATTGTGGTGCATAATTCCCCTGCTATAACAAAAAATTCAAAATTTAATGACAACTTGTGTTTATCAGGCAGGAAAAGTACGTATTTCCTGCAAAGTGCGGGGCATCATAATGAGCAGGGGAGCGGCAGACTTTGATCTGAAGAAGGATAAAAACAAAATTTTTTTCACCTTGCCCCTTGATGCCGGGTGCGGCGGCCCCATCTTAGTTGGCATCCGAGGCTATGTAGCGGAAAAAAAGCGCGGCGCCGGGAGTTGAAACGGCAGAAACCGCCCGCATTAATTGTGCATAACCTGATTTGAAATGAATTTAAGTGGGAGACGTTTAAATGGGCAAGATTATTGGTATTGACTTAGGTACAACTAACTCTTGTGTCGCCATTATGGATGGCGGCAAAGCGCGTGTACTGGAGAACGCGGAAGGCGATCGCACCACGCCCTCCATTATTGCTTACACCCAGGATGGTGAAACGCTGGTTGGCCAGCCTGCTAAACGTCAGGCCGTAACCAACCCACAGAATACCCTGTTTGCGATCAAGCGCCTGATTGGCCGTCGCTTCCAGGACGAAGAAGTGCAGCGTGATATTAAAATCATGCCTTATAAAATCGCTGGCTCCGACAACGGCGATGCCTGGATCGATGTAAAAGGCCAGAAGCTGGCACCGCCGCAGATTTCTGCTGAAGTGCTGAAAAAAATGAAGAAAACGGCGGAAGATTACCTGGGTGAGCCGGTAACTGAAGCGGTTATCACCGTACCAGCCTACTTCAACGATGCGCAGCGTCAGGCAACTAAAGATGCCGGCCGTATCGCAGGTCTGGACGTAAAACGTATCATCAACGAACCAACCGCAGCCGCGCTGGCTTACGGTATGGACAAAGGTCAGGGCAACCGTACTATCGCGGTTTACGACCTGGGCGGCGGTACTTTCGATATCTCTATTATCGAAATCGACGAAGTTGACGGCGAAAAAACGTTTGAAGTTCTGGCGACCAATGGTGACACCCACCTGGGCGGCGAAGACTTCGACAGCCGTATGATCAACTACCTGGTTGCAGAATTTAAGAAAGATCAGGGCATCGATCTGCACAACGATCCGCTGGCGATGCAGCGTCTGAAAGAAGCAGCAGAAAAAGCGAAAATCGAGCTTTCTTCCGCGCAGCAGACCGACGTCAACCTGCCGTACATCACTGCTGATGCAACAGGTCCTAAACACCTGAACATCAAAGTGACCCGTGCGAAGCTGGAATCGCTGGTAGAAGATCTGGTTGCGCGTTCTATCGAGCCGCTGAAAGTTGCTCTGCAGGATGCTGGCCTGTCCGTTTCCGACATCAACGACGTTATCCTGGTTGGTGGTCAGACTCGTATGCCAATGGTGCAGGCGAAAGTTGCCGAGTTCTTTGGCAAAGAGCCACGTAAAGACGTGAACCCGGATGAAGCGGTAGCGGTAGGCGCAGCGGTGCAGGGCGGCGTGCTGGCTGGCGACGTGAAAGACGTGCTGTTGCTGGACGTAACCCCGCTGTCGCTGGGTATCGAAACCATGGGCGGCGTGATGACTTCGCTGATTGCGAAGAACACCACCATCCCAACCAAACACAGCCAGGTGTTCTCGACGGCAGAAGACAACCAGTCTGCGGTAACCATTCACGTGGTGCAGGGTGAGCGTAAACGCGCAGCGGATAACAAATCCCTGGGCCAGTTCAACCTGGACGGCATTCAGTCCGCGCCACGCGGCATGCCGCAGATTGAAGTTACCTTCGACATCGACGCCGACGGTATTCTGCACGTGTCTGCTAAAGACAAAAACAGCGGTAAAGAGCAGAAGATCACCATTAAGGCTTCTTCTGGTCTGAACGACGATGAAATCGAAAAAATGGTTCGTGATGCCGAGGCTAACGCCGAGTCCGACCGTAAGTTCGAAGAGCTGGTACAGGTTCGCAACCAGGCCGATCATCTGTCGCACAGCACTCGCAAGCAGCTGGACGAAGCCGGGGACAAACTGCCGGCAGACGACAAGGCGCCAATCGAGGCCGCGCTGACCGAGCTGAACACCGCGCTGAAAGGCGAAGACAAAGCGGAAATCGAAGCGAAAATGCAGGCGCTGATGGAAGTTTCCAGCAAGCTGATGGAGTTTGCTCAGCAGCAGCAGGCCGCTGGCGGCGCAGCTGATGCAGCCGACGCTTCTGCGAAGAAAGATGACGACGTTGTTGACGCCGAGTTCGAAGAAGTTAAAGACAAAAAATAATCGCCCTTGAGCGGGCACGGCGGGCCGCAAGGCCCCCCAGTGAAACCTACGGGCGTCGGAGTTTTCTCCACGCCCGTTCACGCATGTTGAGGGCAGGATCACCATAATGGCGAAGCAAGACTATTACGAGATTTTGGGCGTTTCGCGATCGGCGGACGAGCGCGAAATCAAAAAGGCTTATAAACGCCTGGCGATGAAACATCACCCCGATCGCAATCCGGGTGACAAGGAATCAGAAGCCAAATTTAAAGAAGTCAAAGAAGCCTACGAAATTCTGACCGACGCGCAAAAGCGTGCGGCCTACGATCAGTATGGCCATGCCGCTTTTGAACAAGGTGGAATGGGTGGCGGCGGCGGCGGTTTTGGCGGCGGCGGCGCAGACTTCAGCGATATCTTTGGCGACGTGTTCGGCGATATCTTTGGCGGAGGACGCCGTCAGCAGCGTGCTGCGCGCGGAGCCGATTTGCGCTACAACATGGAGCTGACGCTTGAAGAAGCCGTCCGCGGCGTGTCCAAAGAGATCCGCATCCCTACGCTGGAAGAGTGCGGCGTCTGCCACGGCAGCGGCGCGAAAGCGGGCACGCAGCCGCAAACCTGTCCTACCTGTCACGGTCAGGGCCAGGTTCAGATGCGTCAGGGCTTCTTCACCGTACAGCAGGCGTGTCCGACCTGTCACGGTCGCGGTTCTGTCATTAAAGATCCGTGCAACGCCTGTCACGGACATGGCCGCGTAGAAAAATCTAAAACGCTGTCGGTAAAAATTCCGGCGGGCGTGGATACCGGCGATCGCATCCGCCTTTCTGGCGAAGGCGAAGCGGGCGAGCACGGCGCACCGGCGGGCGATCTTTACGTTCAGGTACAGGTACGTAAGCACCCTATCTTTGAGCGCGAAGAGAACAATCTTTACTGCGAAGTGCCTATTAACTTCGCGATGGCAGCGCTGGGCGGCGAAATCGAAGTACCAACGCTGGACGGTCGCGTTAAGTTGAAAGTGCCTGCGGAAACGCAGACCGGCAAACTGTTCCGCATGCGCGGCAAAGGCGTGAAATCCGTGCGCGGTGGCGCTCAGGGCGACTTGCTGTGCCGCGTGGTAGTGGAAACGCCGGTCAGCCTTAGCGAGAAGCAGAAAAGCCTGCTGCGCGAGCTGGAAGAGAGCTTTGGCGGCGTAGGCGGCGAGAAAAACAGCCCGCGCTCAAAAAGCTTTTTCGATGGCGTGAAGAAGTTTTTTGATGACTTGACTCGCTAGGTTGCCGTAAAGCTGTAGTGCGTTTATCCGTATGCAGCTTTGGGAAGGGCCAGAATTGTTAGGGATCTAAAACGGGTAGCGTAAAGCTGCCCGTTTTTTATTTGCGCTTCTGACCGGGTAAGCGATCAAAATAGCGGCAGGCAGGCAGATTTATGACCTTTACTGCTTTGGTGCTCAATCAGCTACTGCTTTGGGGCTTTATCAGCTACTGCTTTGGTGCTCCATCAACGTATAGATATAGCCTGCTTTAAATAGTCCATTGTGGGGTACGCTCGTAACGGCTTTCATCATCGATCCTGAGTCAGAAAAAGAATAGAGGGCACTTTGCCACACTCCCGTAACCGGATTAAGCCGGACAGCGCGACTATGCGGCGCGTCTCGCAACGGCTCGTTTCTCGTTACAAATTATTTTTTCCCGTCATCAGAAACGCGTATGCTGTCAGGCCGCATTAATCTTTATCAGGAAGAACAGGAATGAAATCCGCGCTTAAGCGACTACTGAATAACGAAGCAACCGGCGGCGTGGTGCTGATTATCGCCGCCGCCGTTGCCATGTTTCTGGCGAACAATGCCAGTACCCAACAGGCTTACCAGTCAATTCTTGCCACACCGGTTGAGTTTCGCTTTGGCGCACTGGATATCAGCAAGGATCTGCTGCTGTGGATTAACGATGCGCTGATGGCGCTGTTTTTCCTGATGATAGGCCTGGAAGTTAAGCACGAGCTGGTTTCCGGATCGCTGGCAACGCGTGAGCGCGCCATGTTCCCACTTATCGCCGCGCTGGGCGGTATGGTTGCGCCGGGCGCGATTTTTGCTGTGCTGAATCATCATGATCCGCTGGCCGTCAACGGCTGGGCAATTCCTACCGCCACGGATATCGCCTTTGCGCTGGGCATCCTGGCATTGCTCGGTAGCCGCGTGCCGCCGGCGCTGAAAATGTTCTTAATGGCGCTGGCGGTGATTGATGACCTTGGTGCCATCCTGATTATCGCGTTCTTCTATACGCAAGATCTCTCACTGGCGTCGCTTGGCGTGGCTGCTGGTGCCATAGTGGTATTAGCGCTGCTGAACAGGCTTGGCGTGCGCAATATCGCTATTTACATGCTGGTTGGCATGGTGCTGTGGGTAGCCGTGCTGAAGTCGGGCGTACACGCTACGCTGGCCGGAGTTATTGTTGGTTTCTTCGTGCCGCTGGAAAAACAGAACGGCCATTCTCCGGCTATCCATCTGGCGCATGGTCTTGCTCCCTGGGTAAGCTGGCTGATCCTGCCGCTGTTTGCTTTCGCTAATGCAGGCGTGTCGCTAAGCGGCGTATCGCTGGACGGTTTGTTCTCTGCCGTGCCGCTGGGCATTATCCTGGGGCTGGTCGTCGGTAAGCCTTTAGGCATTACGCTTATCTGCTGGCTGGCGGTGAAGCTGGGAATTGCGGCGCTGCCTGAAAGCACGCGTATGCGCGATATCTCGGCGGTAGGCGTACTGTGCGGCATCGGTTTCACCATGTCGATTTTTATCGCTTCGCTGGCTTTTGATGCGCAGCATGAAGAGATGGTCACGTTAGCCAAGTTAGGCATTTTAACCGGCTCGATTATTTCGGCTATAGCTGGCTATACGCTGTTGCGCATTAAATTACGCTAAAGCCTGACGTTCCCGAACGGTCGTTTTGGCCAGCGTCGGGAACGTTAGTTACCGTTCTGGTCAGAGAAAATAATTTTATACGGCATAAGAAATGAGGCGAAACTGCGGAAGGGACAGGGCAGGGAAAGGCGTAGCCAAACGGCGGGCATAAAAAAACCTGCCTGAGCAGGTTTCTTTATCAAAGCCGATTAACAGCGTGGCGATTAAGCCATTTTGTTGATCTGAGCAGTCAAATTTGCTTTATGACGTGCTGCTTTGTTTTTGTGGATCAGGCCTTTAGCTGCCTGACGGTCCACAAGTGGCTGCATTTCGTTAAACGCAGTCTGCGCAGCTGCTTTATCGCCAGTAGCGATAGCCGCGTATACTTTCTTAATAAAAGTACGCATCATTGAACGACGGCTAGCGTTGTGCTTACGACGCTTCTCAGACGTTACGGCGCGTTTCTTAGCTGATTTGATATTAGCCAAGGTCCAACTCCCAAATAGTTCTATGAGGACAATTCAAAGGCCGAGGAATATGCCTCTTTAGCCCGTGGTTGTCAATGGATTTGTGCAAATAAGCGCCGCTGAAACAACGACGCCTGGTTACGTTTCGATGGCGCAAGATTCTACCAGCTTCATGCAGATGAATACAGCTTATTCACAAGAAAAATGGTATTGCCCAACGGCGAGCGCAGAAAAAGCCGCTGTCATCGCGGGAAAGGCGCATTCGCGGGTTAACCTTCCCGACGGTACTTGGTATAATCCGCCGATTTCCACAAACCTGAGCCAGCCATGAAGTTTATCCGCGGCATACATAACCTCCGGGAGCAGCATCGCGGCTGCGTACTGACCATTGGTAATTTTGATGGCGTGCATCGCGGCCATCAGGCACTGCTGGCCCGGCTGTGCGAAGAAGGACGCAGGCGTAATCTACCGGTAGTGGTGATGTTGTTTGAACCACAGCCGCTGGAGCTTTTTGCCGCCGATAAAGCGCCCGCAAGACTGACGCGACTGCGTGAAAAGCTTCGCTATCTGAGCGAGGCGGGCGTTGACGCGGTTCTCTGCCTGCGATTCAATCGCCGGTTTGCCGCGCTTTCGGCGCACAGCTTTGTCACCGATCTGCTGGTTGACAAGCTGGACGTCCGGTTTCTGGCGGTAGGCGATGATTTCCGCTTTGGCGCTGGTCGCGAAGGGGATTTCCTGTTATTACAGAAAGCGGGTACCGATTACGGTTTTGACGTTATCAGCACCCAGACCTTTTGTGACGACGGCAAGCGCATCAGCAGCACGGCGGTGCGCCAGGCGCTGGCAGCGGACGACTTACCGCTGGCGGCCGCGCTTCTGGGACATCCTTTCAGCATTTCCGGCCGCGTAGTGCACGGCGATGCGTTAGGCCGCACTATCGGCTTTCCGACCGCAAACCTGCCGTTAAGGCGCTGTGTTTCACCGGTAAAAGGCGTCTATGCCGTCGAGGTTCACGGCCTCGGCGAGAAGCCGCTGCCCGGCGTCGCCAATATCGGCACGCGTCCCACGGTAGCGGGCATACGTCAGCAGCTGGAAGTGCATCTGCTGGATGTTGCAATTGACCTGTACGGGCGCCATATAGACGTGGTGCTGTGTAAGAAAATACGAAACGAGCAGCGTTTTGCCTCGCTTGACGCGCTCAAAGAGCAAATTGCTAAAGACGTGGTGGCGGCCCGAACCTTTTTTGGGCTGAACGCACCGGTTTAAACAGAAGCGAAATACGGAATCGAGAATCTGATGAGTGACTATAAATCTACCCTGAATTTGCCGGAAACGGGGTTCCCGATGCGTGGCGATCTGGCCAAACGCGAACCGGGAATGCTGCAACGTTGGTATGATGACAATCTGTACGGCATCATCCGCGAAGCCAAAAAAGGGAAAAAAACCTTTATCCTGCATGACGGCCCTCCTTACGCGAACGGCAGCATTCATATTGGTCACTCAGTTAACAAGATTCTGAAAGACATTATTGTGAAGTCCAAAGGCCTCGCGGGCTTCGATTCGCCTTATGTACCGGGCTGGGACTGTCACGGGCTGCCTATCGAACACAAAGTTGAGCAGATGATCGGCAAGCCGGGCGAAAAGGTCACGGCTGCGGAATTCCGTGCAGCGTGCCGTAACTACGCGGCAGAGCAGGTCGAAGGCCAGAAGAAAGACTTTATCCGTCTGGGCGTGCTGGGCGACTGGGATCGTCCCTACCTGACGATGAACTTCCAGACCGAAGCTAATATCATTCGCGCGTTGGGTAAAATCATCGGCAATGGCCATCTGCATAAAGGCGCGCGTCCGGTGCACTGGTGCCTGGACTGCCGTTCCGCGCTGGCGGAAGCGGAAGTTGAGTATTACGACAAAACCTCCCCTTCTATCGACGTCATGTTTAATGCCGTAGATAAAGATGCCGTGCGCGCTAAGTTTGCCGTAGACAGCGTGGAAGGCCCGATTTCACTGGTGATCTGGACCACTACACCCTGGACGATGCCGGCTAACCGCGCTATCTCTCTGCATCCTGAGTTTGACTATCAGCTGGTGCAGATCGAAGGCCGTGCGCTAATCCTGGCGAAGGACCTGGTTGAGAGCGTTATGAAACGCGCGGGCATCAGCGAATGGCAGGTGCTGGGCGAAACCAAGGGCGCAACGCTGGAATTACAGCCTTTCCAGCATCCTTTCCTCGAGCTGACTTCGCCTGTAGTGCTGGGCGAACACGTCACGCTGGATGCGGGTACGGGTGCGGTGCACACGGCGCCAGCTCACGGCCCGGATGACTACGTCATCGGCCAGAAATACGGTATCGAAGCGGCTAACCCGGTTGGCCCGGACGGCCGCTATCTGCCGGGCACTTATCCAACGCTGGATGGTGTTAACGTCTTCAAAGCCAACGATATGATCGTTGAGCTGCTGCGTGAGAAAGGCGCCCTGCTGCACGTTGAAAAACTGCTGCACAGCTATCCACACTGCTGGCGCCACAAAACGCCGATTATCTTCCGCGCGACGCCGCAGTGGTTTATCAGCATGGATCAGAAAGGCCTGCGCGAGCAGTCGCTGAAAGAGATCAAAGGCGTGCAGTGGATCCCTGACTGGGGCCAGGCGCGTATCGAATCAATGGTCGCTAACCGCCCGGACTGGTGTATCTCTCGCCAGCGCACGTGGGGCGTGCCGATGTCGCTGTTCGTGCATAAAGAGACCGAGCAGCTGCATCCGGATACGCTGGCGCTGATGGAAAAAGTGGCGCAGCGCGTTGAGCAGGATGGGATCCAGGCCTGGTGGGATCTGGATGCGAAAGAGCTGTTAGGCGACGATGCGGATAACTACGTCAAGGTGCCTGATACGCTGGACGTGTGGTTTGACTCCGGCTCTACCAGCTACTCCGTGGTTGATGCCCGTCCGGAATTCGGTGGCCATTCGCCGGATATGTATCTGGAAGGCTCCGACCAGCATCGCGGCTGGTTCATGTCCTCGCTGATGATCTCAACGGCGATGAAAGGCAAGGCGCCTTATCGTCAGGTACTGACGCACGGTTTCACCGTGGACGGTCAGGGCCGCAAGATGTCCAAGTCGATCGGCAACACCGTATCGCCGCAGGACGTTATGAACAAGCTGGGCGGCGATATCCTGCGCCTGTGGGTCGCCTCTACCGACTACTCTGGCGAAATGGCCGTGTCGGACGAAATCCTGAAGCGCTCGGCGGATGCCTATCGTCGTATCCGTAACACCGCGCGCTTCCTGCTGGCTAACCTGAACGGCTTCAATCCGGAAACGGACAGCGTCAAGCCAGAAGAGATGGTGGTGCTGGATCGCTGGGCCGTAGGCCGTGCGCAAGCGGCACAGGACGATATCATCGCTTCCTATGCCAGCTACGACTTCCACGAAGTTGTGCAGCGCCTGATGCAGTTCTGCTCGGTTGAGATGGGTTCGTTCTATCTGGATATCATCAAAGACCGCCAGTACACCGCGAAGGCCGATGGCCTTGCGCGCCGCAGCTGCCAGACCGCGCTTTACTATATTGCGGAAGCGCTGGTGCGCTGGATGGCGCCAATCATGTCCTTCACGGCCGATGAGATCTGGAACGAGCTGCCGGGCAAACGCGAGAAGTATGTCTTTACCGAAGAGTGGTACGACGGCCTGTTTGGCCTGGCGGAAAGCGAATCGATGAACGATGATTTCTGGGCCGAGCTGCTGAAAGTGCGTGGCGAAGTTAACAAAGTCATCGAGCAGGCGCGTGCCGATAAGCGCGTGGGCGGCTCGCTGGAAGCTACGGTAACGCTGTACGCCGATGCGGAACTGGCACAGAAGCTAACCAGCCTGAGCGACGAGCTGCGCTTTGTGCTGCTGACTTCCGGCGCGCAGGTTGCGGATTACGCGCTGGCTACGGAAGAAGCGCAGCAGAGCGAGCTGCTGAAAGGCCTGAAGATCGCGCTGCATAAAGCGGAAGGCGAGAAGTGCCCGCGCTGCTGGCATTACGCCACCGATATCGGTCAGAGCGCAGAGCATCCTGAAATCTGTGGCCGCTGCGTCACCAACGTGAGCGGCGCTGGCGAACAGCGTAAGTACGCCTGATGAGCCGGCCGATTCTTTCTACCGGACTGCGCTGGCTATGGCTGGTGCTGGTGGTGATCGCCGTCGACTTCGGCAGCAAGCAGTGGATTATGCATACGCTGATGCTGCATGAGTCGATGTCGGTTATGCCGTTCTTCAACTTTTTTTACGCGCATAACTACGGCGCGGCCTTCAGCTTCTTGGCCGATAAAGGCGGCTGGCAGCGCTGGTTCTTCGCCGCTATCGCGGTGGCGATAGCCGTTGCGCTGCTGGTGATGATGTACCGCAGCGAGGCCGGTAAAAAGCTGAACAATATCGCCTACGCGCTGATTATCGGCGGCGCGTTAGGCAATTTGTTCGACCGCGCGTATCACGGCTTTGTAGTCGATTTCATCGACTTTTACGTTGGCGACTGGCATTTTGCCACCTTCAACATCGCGGACTGCGGCATCTGTATCGGTGCCGCGCTGATTGTGCTGGAAGGCTTCCTTACGCCTGCCGGCAAAGCGAAAAGGGCAGGGCATGACTGATTCTGTACAGCGCAACAGCGCGGTGCTGGTGCATTTCACCTTAAAACTGTCCGACGGCTCCACGGCGGAATCAACGCGGGATAACGGCAAGCCCGCGCTGTTCAGCCTGGGCGACGGCAGCCTGTCGACCGAGCTGGAAGATCAGCTGCTGGGCCTGCGGCCGGGCGATAAGAAAGCCTTTTCGCTGGGGCCGGACGCCGCGTTTGGCCAGACCAGCCCGGATTTGATTCAGTACTTCTCGCGCCGTGATTTTAACGAGGCGGGCGAGCCGGAAATCGGTACCATCATGCTGTTCAGCGGTATGGACGGTAACGAAATGCCGGGCGTCATCCGCGAAATCTCCGGTGAATCCGTGACCGTGGACTTCAACCATCCGCTGGCCGGGCAGACGATCCATTTTGATGTAGAAGTGCTGGAAATCGATCCGGTGATGGAGGCGAGCAATGCAAATCCTGTTGGCTAATCCCCGCGGCTTTTGTGCCGGTGTCGATCGGGCCATCAGCATCGTGGAGCGCGCGCTGGAAATGTACGGCGCGCCTATCTACGTGCGTCACGAAGTGGTACATAACCGCTACGTCGTCAACAGCCTGCGGGAGCGCGGCGCCATCTTTATCGAAGAGATTGGCGAAGTGCCGGATAATTCTATCCTGATATTCTCCGCACACGGTGTTTCACAGGCAGTCCGCGCCGAGGCTAAAGCACGCAGCCTGACGATGCTGTTTGACGCAACCTGCCCGCTGGTGACCAAAGTGCATATGGAAGTTGCGCGTGCCAGCCGTAAGGGAACGGAAGCGGTACTGATTGGCCACGCCGGACATCCGGAAGTGGAAGGCACCATGGGCCAGTACAGCAATCCTGCTGGCGGTATGTATCTGGTGGAGTCACCAGCGGATGTTTACAAGCTGCAGGTCAAAAACGAAGAGAACCTTTGTTTTATGACGCAAACCACGCTCTCCGTTGACGATACCTCGGAAGTTATCGACGCGCTGCGCGAGCGCTTTCCGAAAATCGTCGGCCCGCGTAAGGATGATATCTGCTACGCCACGACTAACCGTCAGGAGGCCGTACGCACGCTGGCGAAAGATGCCGACGTGGTGCTGGTAGTGGGTTCGCGTAACTCCTCTAACTCCAACCGTCTGGCCGAGCTGGCGCAGCGCGCAGGCAAGCTGGCCAGGCTTATTGACTCTGCTGAAGATATTCAGGAAGAGTGGGTAAAAGGCGTGAGCTGCGTGGGCGTCACGGCTGGCGCATCTGCACCGGATATCCTGGTACAGGAAGTGATCCAGCGTCTGCGCGAGCTGGGTGGCGACGTCGCCATTGAACTGATTGGTCGCGAAGAAAACATCGTTTTTGAAGTGCCGAAAGAGCTGCGCGTGGAAGTTAAACAGGTCGATTAAGGCCCGCGGCTACGCTGGAAGTTCTTCTTAAGCCCGAAGTAAAACATTAATCCTGTTTTTACTTCGGGCTTTTTATTTTCCTGCCTTTCCTGAATTTGTCACGCCTTTCCCGTTTTAAAAAAGCCGTATCGATCAACTTTTCTTATGATTTAGCTTGCTCTGAAAAGCGAAGCCGTTTGTTATAACTGCGGGAATAAATAAACAGGAGGAAAAATGGGATACTACGAATTAAGAAAATCACACAAGCAGACGCAGCAGCCCTGGTATTTTGTACTGATCGCCAGCAACCATGAAGTCATTGCCGTCAGCGAAATGTACGCCAGCAAGCAGAGCGCACTGAACGGGATTAAATCCGTGCGCGCTAACGCCCCATCTGAAGACGTGCGCGATAAAACCTGACCACCCGCGGAGGTGATTAATCCTGCCTCCGCATCGCAACTTCGCTATGCTTACTCCTTGCCGTAATTTTAAGGAGTTTGCAGTGAATATTATCGCGATCATGGGACCGCACAACGCGTTCTATAAGGATGAACCCATCCGCGAACTGGATGACGCATTACGCGCCCAGGGCTTTCAAACCATTTATCCAAAAGACGCGGCGGACCTGCTAAAGCTGATTGAGCACAATCCACGCATCTGCGGCGTTATCTTCGACTGGGACGAGCACGGCTTCGAACTTTGCAGTGAAATCAATCAGCTTAACGAATATCTGCCGCTGTACGCCTTTATCAATACCCATTCAACCATGGACGTCAGCGTTAATCAGATGCGTATGGCGATCTGGTTCTTTGAGTATGGCCTGGGCGCAGCGGAAGATATCTCGCAGCGTATTCGTCAATATACTGATGAATATGTCGATACCATTACGCCACCGCTGACCAAAGCGCTGTTTACCTATGTGAAAGAAGGGAAATACACCTTTTGTACGCCAGGCCATATGGCGGGAACGGCGTTCCAGAAAAGCCCGGTCGGTAGCCTGTTTTATGACTTCTTTGGCGGTAACGCGCTGAAGGCGGACGTATCGATTTCCGTTACCGAGCTGGGATCGCTGCTCGATCATACCGGCCCGCATCTGGAAGCAGAAGAGTACATTGCGCGTACCTTTGGCGCAGAGCAGAGCTACATGGTGACCAACGGCACCTCAACATCAAATAAGATTGTTGGTATGTACGCCGCGCCGACTGGCAGCACGGTGCTGATTGACCGCAACTGCCATAAATCGCTGACGCATCTGCTGATGATGAGCGATATTGTGCCGCTGTGGCTCAAGCCAACCCGCAACGCGCTGGGCATTCTGGGCGGTATCCCGAAACGGGAATTTACGCGAGAAAGCATAGCGCAGAAGGTTGAGCAGACAGAGCGCGCCAGCTGGCCGGTGCATGCGGTGATCACCAACTCTACCTATGACGGGCTGCTGTATAACACGCAGTACATCAAAGAGACGCTGGACGTGCCGTCAATCCACTTTGATTCTGCCTGGGTGCCCTATACCAATTTCCACCCTATCTACAGCGGATTAAGCGGCATGAGCGGCGAGCGCACGCCGGGAAAAGTGATTTACGAAACCCAGTCAACGCACAAGCTGCTGGCGGCCTTTTCCCAGGCTTCGCTGATCCACATTAAGGGCGAGTATGACGAACAGACCTTTAATGAAGCCTACATGATGCACACCACCACTTCGCCTAACTACCCGATTGTGGCCTCTATCGAAACGGCGGCGGCGATGCTGCGCGGTAATCCCGGCAAGCGGCTGATCAATCGCTCCGTCGAGCGGGCGCTGCATTTCCGTCGCGAAGTGCAGCGGTTACGGGAAGAGTCGGACGGCTGGTTCTTTGATATCTGGCAGCCGGAAGGCGTGGATGAACCGCAGTGCTGGCCAATCCAGCCGGGCGAAGAAGACTGGCACGGCTTTAACGATGCCGATGCTGACCACATGTATCTGGATCCGATTAAGGTCACTATCCTCACGCCGGGCATGAGCGAGCAGGGCGTGATGGCGGATGAAGGGATCCCGGCTGCGCTGGTGGCAAAATATCTCGACGAGCGCGGCGTGGTGGTCGAAAAAACCGGGCCTTATAATCTGCTGTTCCTGTTCAGCATCGGCATTGATAAAACCAAAGCGATGAGCGTGCTACGCGGGTTAACGGAATTCAAACGCGCTTTCGATCTCAATCTGCGCGTAAGGAATATGTTGCCGGATCTCTACGCGCAGGCACCTGAGTTTTACCGCAATATGCGTATTCAGACGCTGGCCCAGGGGATCCATACGCTAATCCGCGATCACGATTTGCC
Organism: Erwinia sp. BNK-24-b; assembly: GCF_047456155.1. NCBI lineage: Bacteria > Pseudomonadati > Pseudomonadota > Gammaproteobacteria > Enterobacterales > Erwiniaceae > Erwinia > Erwinia sp. BNK-24-b. The sequence continues at coordinate 3,883,290 of NZ_CP179901.1, read as the reverse complement.
AAGGCTGATGCTACAGGCGTTTGATAAGCTGCCGGAGATGAAGCTGACGCCGCACCAGATGTTCCAGCAGCAGGTGAAGGGGAATGTGGAAACGGTGGATATCAGCAAGCTGGTGGGCCGGGTTTCGGCCAATATGATCCTGCCATATCCGCCTGGCGTTCCGGTAGTGATGCCGGGCGAGATGATTACCGAAGAGAGCCGCGCGGTGCTCGACTTTCTGCTGATGCTTTGCACCATCGGCCGCCACTATCCCGGCTTTGAAACCGATATTCATGGCGCAACCCTGACTGACGAAGGACAATATCTGGTGCGCGTACTGAAAGCGTAGTTCCGGAATTGTGCCATTGTCGTAAGCTTCCGGTCTGCGTAAGGTAGCCGGAAGCCATTATTCAGGAGAAGAGATGTTTATCAGGCAGGTTCACCATATTGCTATTATCGCCAGTCATTACGAAACCAGTAAGGCCTTTTACTGCAACGTGCTGGGTTTTACCCTGATGGGCGAAGTGTATCGTGAGGCAAGAGATTCCTGGAAAGGCGATCTGGCGCTGAACGGTGATTACGTTATTGAGCTGTTCTCTTTCCCTTCACCGCCAGCGCGCCCCAACGGACCAGAAGCCTGCGGACTGCGCCATTTGGCGTTTAGCGTGGATGATATTGACGCGGCAAAGCGCCATCTTGAAGAGAAGGGCGTGGTCTGCGAAGAAATTCGTATCGATCCGCTGACCGATAAGCGCTACACCTTCTTTAAAGATCCGGATGGTTTGCCGCTGGAGCTGTACCAGGCGTAAAATAGCGCGCCGCCTTTTTTGCAGGAATTTGCATGTCACTGCCCGATCTTCAACAGCATATTGCTGGCCAGACTCATCTGCTGGTGGCCTACAGCGGCGGTCTGGACTCTACCGTGCTGCTGCATCAGCTGGTTTGTTTGCGGCAGCAGCAGCCTTTTTCGCTGCGCGCTATCCATATTCACCACGGGCTTAATCCGCTGGCGGAGAGCTGGGTTGCGCACTGTCAGCAGCAGTGCGCACGATGGCAGGTGGAACTGGAAGTGGTCAACGTGCAGGTTGACGGTCGTGAAAAAGGCATCGAGGCGGCGGCGCGTGAAGCTCGCTACCGGGCTTTTCGACAGCATATTCAGCCGGGCGAAGCTTTGCTGACCGCGCAGCACCTGGACGATCAGTGTGAAACGCTGCTGCTGGCACTAAAAAGAGGCAGCGGCCCGGCCGGGCTTGCCGCGATGCCGGATAAAATGCACGCCGGTGCTTATGTGCATTTACGGCCTCTGCTCAGGCAGACGCGCGCGCAGCTGGAACTGTGGGCGGCAGAGCAGCAGCTGAGCTGGATCGAGGATGACAGTAACCAGGACACGCGCTACGACCGCAATTTCCTGCGTCAGCAAATCCTTCCGCAGCTGGCGGCTCGCTGGCCGCACTTTGCCCAGGCGACGGCGCGCAGTGCGGCGCTGTGCGGTGAGCAGGAGCAGCTGCTGGATGAACTGCTTGCCGAATCGCTGCATGCGCTAATCGATAAGCAAGGCGCGCTGGCCATTCAGACGCTGGAACCGATGAGCGCCGTGCGTCGTGCGGCACTGCTGCGGCGCTGGATAGCGCATCATCATGGCCTGATGCCGTCGCGGGACGCTTTGTCGCGTATCTGGCAGGAGGTGGCGTGCAGCCGCGAAGATGCGGAGCCGCGCCTGCAGTTAGGTAATTTTGAAGTGCGGCGCTTTCGCGACAGGCTTTACTGGCTGGCACGCCATCCTTCAGTACGCGACCAAATTCTCGACTGGCCGGTTACGGCGTCGTTTCTGACCTTGCCCGCAAAGATCGGCAGGCTGGAGCGAGCTGATAAAGGTACCCCGGTGCGCGCGCCGCAGGCTGGTGAAGCGGTCAGCGTGCGGTTTCAGGCACAGGGAAAATTTCATATTCTTGGCCGCGCGGGCAGCCGCCCGATAAAAAAAATTTGGCAGGAGCTGGGTATTCCGCCGTGGCAGCGTGAACGCACGCCTCTGCTGTTTTATGGCGATCGCCTGATTGCCGCCCCAGGCGTTTTCGTTACCCGTGAAGGCGACCCGAAGCAACAACCCGGCTGGCACATTTGCTGGCAACAGGAAGAGCAATGAAAAAAATAGTGGTATCGGCGCTGCTGCTGGCAGCCAGTTTGCCAGCCATGGCGGCTGGCAACGTGCAGGCAGGGCAGCAAAAAGCCGCCAGCTGTCAGGGCTGTCACGGCGCGAGTGGAAAAGCATCCGTGTCGCTTTATCCCAACCTTGCCGGACAAAACAGCGACTATCTGGTCCATGCGCTACAAGCTTATAAAAAAGGCGATCGGAGTAATGGTCAGGCGGAAGTGATGAAGGCTTTCGTGGCGGGATTAAGCGATGACGATATGGCAGATTTAGCGGCGTATTACGCCAGTTTAAAGCCATAATGGCGAAAGGGGCGGAAGAGTTTCCGCCCGAGGGATTTAGTCAGACTCGCTGACGACGACGGTGCCCAGTTCAGGATGGCTGAAGCTGGCAATATGATCGAGACGCAGTTCGCGGATCTCGCCTGAGAGATCGACAACCAGATATTCGACCTTTTTGCGTAACAGCAGATCGGTCGCTTTGGCCTGCAGCTGCTCGCCGTCTTTCATCGACAGCGCCAGCGTCCACTCTTTCTGGCAGGCCAGTTCCAGGTTGTCGTAATCATCGCAATTGATCGGTTGGTATTCATTCGTCAACATAATCGCTCACCAATAAGTTAGCAGCAGCAAAAGCTGCCTGTTCCCTGATTGAAGAGTGTAGCTCAGGATTAGCCGCTACCTCATCAAGCGCTTTTAGCACACAACCCAACGCGTCCGGCACGTATCCCAGATCGCCGCTGCCGATTTCAGCATATTTACGGCGAATTAATTCACAATAATGCACAGGCACCTCAAGAATTTTCAGTGGCGACTTGCCGACTATACCACAGGATTTTGGGGGAAATCAGTCCGGCGAAGCGTGATTTGCTACGCTGACGGGTTACAATAGCGGATAACAACAACAAGGATTCTCATGGCACTTAAAGCGACCATTTATAAAGCCACGGTCAACGTGGCGGATATGGACAAAAATGTTTTTCTCGACAGCACCCTGACGCTGGCTCGTCATCCTTCCGAAACGGAAGAAAGGCTAATGCTGCGGCTGCTGGCATGGCTGGTTAACGCGCATGAACGCCTGACTTTTACCCGGGGTTTAAGCGCGGAAGACGAACCGGAAATCTGGCTGATGAACGACCATAACGGCATTGAAGTTTGGGTCGAGCTGGGCCTGCCGGATGAGCGCCGGCTAAAAAAAGCCTGCAATCGCGCAGCCCGCGTATACTTGTATACTTATAACGCTCGCGCCGCGCAGATCTGGTGGCAGCAGAACCAGAGCAAGCTACAGCAGGAAAACCTGACCGTGCGTTTTCTGGATGATGAACAGCTAAAAGCGCTGACCCAGCTGGCTTCGCGCTCGATGACGCTCCAGGCGACTATTCAGGACGGCACTATCTGGCTGTCGGACGACCAGCATCATCTGGAGCTGCGCTTTACCGACTGGCTGATTGACGGCAAAGCGGCATGATTGTTCTGTCACGTAACGTCACTATTCCGGACAGCGAACTGGAGTTAACGGCAATCAGAGCGCAGGGTAATGGTGGTCAGAATGTGAATAAAAGCTCTACGGCTATCCATTTGCGGTTTGATATCCGCGCTTCGGGCCTGCCGGAGTTTTACAAAGAGCGTCTGCTTTCTGCCAGCCATCATCTGATTACGCCGGAAGGCATCGTCATTATTAAAGCCCAGGAGTATCGCAGCCAGGAGATGAACCGCGAAGCGGCGCTAAAAAGGCTGGAGAACCTGATTCAGGAGCTGACGGTGGTGGAAAAAACGCGGCGGGCAACGCGACCCACGCTGGCGTCAAAAAAGCGCCGGCTGGAGGGCAAGGCACGTAAAGCCACGACCAAATCACTACGTGGAAAAATGCGACGCGTATCGGATTGAGTCTGAAGCACAGGAGAATAAATGAAAAAAATCCTGATTGTTCTGGTGGTATCTCTGTTTTTTGGCCCGCTGATGGGCTGCCAGAACTACGATGTGGCTGCCACGGTGCAGCCGCGTGCAGCGACCGTGCAAAAATATCAGGGTGTGATCCCCTGTGCCGACTGTCCCGGCATTCGGGTCACGCTCTCTTTACAGCAGGGCGGACGCTATAGCCTGAACGAGTATTATCTGGCATCTGATAATGTCCACAATGACGAACAGGGGCATTGGTCGCGCACGGCAGAGAAGCTGGTATTGATTTCAGACGAAGGGGAAAAGCACTATTTTCATCCGCAGGCTAACGGACTGGAAATGACGGATGCGAGCGGGAAAGCTATCTCGACAACGATGAGTTATCGGCTGAGGCCGGTTGAAGCGGGAAGCTGAAGCGGCGGACAGAGCGCCCGCCGCTGACTTTTAGCCGTTAATCTCAGCCAGCAGGAAATCCAGAATTTCGCCGGTTTTAATCATCTGCTTCTCGCCCGCGCGACGGGACTTGTACTCCACCTCTTCGCTGTCGAGATTGCGATCGCCGATCACCACGGTATGCGGCACGCCAATCAGCTCCATATCGGCAAACATTACGCCAGGACGCTCTTTACGGTCATCCAGAATAACGTCAACGCCCCTGGCGCGCAGCTGGCTGTAGAGCTCCTCTGCCAGTTCCTTCACGCGGAAAGATTTGTGCATATTCATGGGCAGAATAGCAACCTGGAATGGCGCCAGCGCCGCAGGCCAGATAATGCCTCGCTCGTCGTGGTTCTGCTCAATAGCGGCGGCCACGATACGGGTAATACCAATGCCGTAACAGCCCATGGTCAGCGTCTGGTTGCGGCCATCTTCGCCCTGTACGGACGCTTTCATCGCTTCGGAATATTTGGTGCCAAGCTGGAAGATATGGCCTACTTCGATACCGCGCTTAATCAGCAGCGTGCCTTTACCATCCGGGCTGGCATCGCCTTCCACTACTTTACGCAGGTCGGCCACGCGCGGCAGCGGCAGGTCGCGCTGCCAGTTGATACCGGTCAGATGCTTGCCGTCTTTGTTGGCACCGGCACAGAAGTCGCTCATCATCGCCACGGTACGATCGACTACCACAGGCAGCGTCAGGCCAACCGGGCCGAGTGAACCAGGACCGGCGCCAAGCGCAGCGCGGATCTCTTCTTCGGTAGCGAAGGTCAGCGGCGCGGCGACGATATCGATTTTTTCCGCTTTGATCTCATTCAGCTCGTGATCGCCACGTACCATCAGCGCAACCAGCGAGTGACCGCTCTCTTTGGTCGCTTTGACCAGGAGCGTTTTCACCGTCTTTTCAATCGCTACCTTGTGCTGCTCAACCAGCGCCGCGATGGTTTTAGCATTCGGCGTGTCGATTTCCGTCATTGGCTGGGTAGCATCGGCACGGCTACCGGCTGGCGCGACGGCTTCCGCCAGCTCAATGTTTGCCGCGTAGTCTGAACCGGTAGAGAAAACGATATCGTCTTCGCCGCTTTCCGCCAGTACCTGGAACTCATGCGAGGCGCTGCCGCCGATTGAACCGGTATCAGCCTGTACCGCGCGGAAGTCCAGTCCCATACGCGCAAAGCTCTGGCTATAGGCACGATACATATCGTCATAGGTCGCCTGCAGGGATTCCTGCGACGTATGGAACGAGTAGGCATCTTTCATGATGAACTCGCGCGAACGCATGACGCCAAAGCGCGGACGTACTTCATCACGGAATTTGGTCTGGATCTGGAAAAGATTCAGCGGCAGCTGCTTATAAGAGCTCAGCTCGTTACGGATCAGATCGGTGATCACTTCCTCGTGCGTTGGGCCAAGCACGAAAGGACGTTCGCCACGATCGACGAAACGCAGCAGCTCGGGCCCGTACTGCTCCCAGCGTCCGCTTTCCTGCCACAAATCGGCAGGCTGCACAACCGGCATAGAGATCTCGATAGCACCGGCGTTGTTCATCTCTTCACGCACGATGTTTTCGACTTTTTTCAGTACGCGCAGGCCGGTAGGCAGCCAGGTATAAAGACCAGAAGCCAGTTTACGGATCATCCCGGCGCGCAGCATCAGCTGGTGGCTGATGACTTCAGCGTCGGCAGGAGTCTCCTTCTGGGTGGAGAGCAGGTATTGAGTAGTACGCATGAGTTACGATTCCAGTTAAGCAGAAAGCGACATTAAGCCAGGCTAAAAAAATGCTGGCGGCTAGTGTACCAGCGTGACCAAAGACTCAAAAGACACGGAAGATAAATTAACGGCTATCCACGGCAGTTACCAGGGTACCTGCGGCATCAACGCGCCAGCGTACGTTGAAATCCAGCAGCCACGCGGCATACTCGCGCTCCGGCTCTTCACCTTTGCGGTAGGCCGGTCTGGGATCTTGCGCCAGAACCTCGGCAATAAAACGTTCAAGATGGGGATAGCGTTTACCATGTTGAGCAATCTGCTGTTTTGCCTGCGCTGAAAAAGCGACGGGCATAGCCGCCGGGGGCGCATCCTGAGCAAAGCCCGCCTGCGCTGAAGGGATTGCTTCGGCAAAAGGCAGATAGGGCTTGATATCCACAACCGGCGTGCCGTCGACCAGATCCAGGCTGCCCAGTTCCAGAATCACCTCGCCTTTTGCGGTGCGGATCCCTTTTAACTCAACCAGCGACATGCCGATTGGGTTGGGGCGAAAGGTAGAGCGGGTGGCAAAAACGCCCATTCGTGTGTTGCCCCCCAGCCGTGGCGGTCGTACGGTTGGTCGCCAGCCGCCGGCCATCGTCTGATGAAAAACAAACAGCAGCCAGAGGTGGCTAAACGCTTCCAGTCCTCTTACGGCTTCAGGCTGATTGTAGGGCGGCAACAGTCGCAGCTCGCCGCCGCCATCCTGAACCAAACCGGGCTGGCGAGGAACAGCGAACTTTTCCTTCCACGGAGAGTGGATAATGCCGACTGGCTGGAAGGTGAAACTCATTGGCCGCTAACTTTCAGCGCGGAACCCTGGCAGACCGCCTGACGATAGCAGCCCTGAGAATTGGTGACGATTTCACATTTGTGCAGCAACACCGCATTGGCTTTCATACCCGATGCACGTATCTGCATTCTTTTACGAGCGGTAGCAATATTGGGTGGCGAACCCTGGCGGCTGCTCTGGCAATCTTCACCATAAACTTCGCCCAAATCGCGGAAAGGTTTGCTGACCAGATCGCTGGCATCGCTATAGAGTTTTACCGGCACAGGACGTGGCGCAGGCTTAACATGGGCTGATTCAGTCTGTGCAGGCTGCCTGAAAGGCTCCACAGGCTTATAAGGTTTATGCAGCAATGAGCACCCTGTTAGCGAAAGGGCTAACAAACAGAGCGGTACAACACGCATGGGAACATCCTCATTGTCGGTAAAAGAGGCGTTATTGAAGCAAGCCCGACGGCAAATAACAAGCGGGGATAAATGAACAAAGCGGGCTATTGCCCGCTTTGTTGAAGTAACAGCTACGTAACCGAAAGAATTAATCGGTACGGAATTGTCTTTACCAGCCTTTTACTGCACCGCCGTTGAAAATTTTGTTAGCGGCCTGTTCAACTTCATCCGAGTGGTAGGCCTCAACAAATTTCTTCACGTTTTCAGCATCTTTATTGTCTTCACGAGCGACAATCAGGTTCACGTAAGGCGAGTCTTTATCCTCAACGAAGATACCATCCTTCGCCGGTGTCAGGTTGATCTGGCTGGCATAAGTAGTATTGATCACCGCCAGCGCAATTTGCTGATCGTCCAGCGAGCGCGGCAGCTGCGGCGCTTCCAGCTCAACCAGCTTGATGTTTTTAGGATTGGAAACCACGTCCAGTGAGGTAGGCAGCAGGCCGACACCTTCCTTCAACTTAATCAGCCCTACTTTTTGCAGCAGCAGCAGCGAGCGGCCCAGGTTGGTTGGATCGTTAGGAATCGCAACCTGCGCGCCGTTCTGCAGCTCGTCCAGCGACTTGATTTTTTTAGAGTAGCCGGCGATTGGATAGACAAAGGTGCTACCGACAGAAACCAGCTTATAGTTGCGGTCTTTGATTTGCTGATCCAGATAAGGCTTGTGCTGGAAAGCGTTAACGTCAATATCGCCCTTGCTCAGCGCTTCGTTAGGTAATACATAGTCGTTAAAAGTGACCAGCTCTACGTCCAGGCCATATTTATCTTTAGCGACTTGCTTAGCGACTTCAGCCACCTGTTGCTCCGCACCTACAATCACACCAACCTTAATATGGTTAGGATCTTTTTCTTTTTGATCGCATCCTACCAGCGCCAGAGTACCAATCAGCGCGCCCACAGCGGCAAACGTTTTAAAATTAAAAGACATATCCTTTCCTTTATTTGTCAGAACAGTTATTTGTGGGTGACAGCACGAGCAATGCGGTCGCCGCAGAACTGAATTAAATAAACTAACACCACTAACAGCACCAGCACGGTATTCATTACCGTCGCGTTGTAGCCAATATAGCCATACTGGATCCCAATCTGACCAAGGCCGCCTGCGCCGACGGCACCGCCCATGGCAGAATAGCCTACCAGCGTGATTAGCGTGATAGTGGCCGCGTTAATCAGGCCGGGCAGGGCTTCCGGCAGCAGGACTTTTTTCACAATCTGCAAGGGCGTCGCGCCCATCGCACGTGAAGCCTCAATCAAGCCGTGCGGCAGTTCCAGCAGTGTGTTTTCCACCATTCGCGCAATAAAAGGTGCCGCGCCGATGGTCAAGGGTACGATGGCCGCCTGCAGGCCGATAGAAGTGCCCACGATCAGTCTGGTAAAAGGAATCATCCACACCAGCAGAATAATAAACGGAATAGCGCGGAAGATATTGACCACTGCCGATAAAAAGCGGTACAGCGCACGGTTTTCAATAATCTGGCCCGGACGAGTAACGTAGAGCAGCACGCCGAGCGGCAGTCCAAGCACAAAGCCAAAGAAACCCGAAACGAAGGTCATGACCAGCGTCTCCCAAACGCCACGGCAAAGAAGAAGAATCATCGCCTCAGACATAACCTAATACCTCTACCTTTACATGATGTTCCTGAAGAAAAGCGATTGCCGCCTGAGTATCTGCTTTTGCACCGTGCATTTCGGCCAGCATAATGCCGAATTTCACGCCGCCGGCGTAATCCATCTGCGCGCTAATAATGTTGTTATTCACGTTAAAGTTGCGGGCGGCTTCAGACAGCAGCGGCGCATCCACGGACTGGCCGGTAAATTCCAGCCGTAATAAAGGAATGCTTTCTGGTTTTGGCGCGACTGATAAACGTTGCGCATAATCTTCCGGGATATCCAGATGCAGCGTTGACTGGATGAACTGCTGTGCCAGAGGCGTTTTAGGATGAGAGAACACCTCACTCACCGTGTCCTGCTCAATCAACTGCCCCTGGCTAATAACGGCAACGCGATCGCAGATACGTTTTACTACATCCATTTCATGGGTAATTAACAGGATAGTGATGCCCAAACGACGGTTGATGTCTTTAAGCAGCTCCAGAATCGCTCTGGTAGTAGCCGGATCCAGCGCGCTGGTGGCTTCGTCGCACAAGAGGATTTTGGGATTGGTAGCCAGCGCACGAGCAATCGCCACGCGCTGTTTCTGGCCGCCGGACAGATTGGCTGGCCAGGCGTCATGCTTATCTGCCAAACCGACCAGTTCCAGTAATTCGCTAACCCGCGCGTTGATTTCCGTCCGCGAAAGCTTGCCCAACTCCAGCGGCAGAGCAACATTGCCCGCCACCGTACGGGAGTTAAGCAGATTAAAATGCTGGAATATCATGCCGATTTGACGTCGCGCCTGAGTCAGCTGGCTTTCTGAAAAAGCGGTTAACTCCTGATTGTCTACCAGTACGGTACCGGAAGTCGGGCGTTCAAGCAGATTTACACAGCGAATAAGCGTGCTCTTACCGGCACCAGACGAACCGATAACGCCATAGATTTGGCCGGCGGGCACTTCCAGACTGACGTCCGACAACGCGGTGATAGTGCGAGTGCCCTGTTGGAACACTTTGCTGATATTCTGAAGTTTTATCATTTTATTATCGTAATAAGGTTAGCCGTGGCAAATATTCGTCTGCATTTTCATACAGCGAGATGCGAGTGGATGGTAAGGCATCCAGACGTCTGAATCAATCGATGCACGCTTAAGGGCATTCTCTGGCGGAGCGCAAACGTGCGATACTGGTCTTAACATTTGTAGCAGGAGTTTCTACGTGACCAATAAAGTCCCAGCAATCTTTCTTGACCGTGACGGCACCATGAACGTCGATCACGGCTATGTGCATGAGATCGACAACTTCCAGTTTATCGACGGCGTCATTGAGGCAATGCGCGAACTTAAAAAAATGGGCTTCGCGCTGGTAATGGTAACCAACCAGTCCGGCATTGCTCGCGGCATCTTTACTGAAGATACCTTTATGCAGCTAACGGAATGGATGGACTGGTCGCTGGCCGATCGGGAAGTTGACCTGGATGGTATCTACTATTGCCCGCATCATCCGGAAGGAACGGTAGAAGAGTATCGCCAGGAGTGCGACTGCCGTAAACCTCAGCCGGGCATGTTGCTTTCGGCACAGAAGGAATTGAACATCGATATGGCCGCTTCTTATATGGTTGGCGACAAAATTGATGACATGCTGGCAGGCAAAGCGGCCGGGGTAGGTATAAAGGTATTAGTACGTAGCGGGAAAGCGGTTATGGAAGAGGGCGAAAATGCAGCAGATTGGGTGCTGGATAGCCTGGCTGACCTGCCTTCACGCATTAAAAAGCGCTAAAAAGCAGCGTTGCGCGCAAAATAGCAGCGAACGATAAAAAAGATTGTTTTTATGCTTGCCTTCCTGCGCTTCCTCCCTATAATGCGCCTCCATCGACACGGAACAACGGCTTACCGGCCGCCGGGTTGAGAGGTTCAGGAAGCTGAACCGCCGGAGAAAAACTTCTCAAAAAGAAGTTGACTCTGAAGGAGGAAAGCGTAAGATACGCCACCTCGCAGTAAGTCGCCACGGCGCTTACCGCAACGCTCTTTAACAATTTATCAGACAATCTGTGTGGGCACTCGCAGGATTGATATCAGCGTCTCCGGACGCAAAAAAATATCAAGTCTTAAGAGTGAACACATAATGAAAATTCATTATGACGTTTTACACTTGAGCATCGCTGCACTTGTTGCAGCAAATCAAACTTAAATTGAAGAGTTTGATCATGGCTCAGATTGAACGCTGGCGGCAGGCCTAACACATGCAAGTCGAACGGTAGCACAGAAGAGCTTGCTCTTCGGGTGACGAGTGGCGGACGGGTGAGTAATGTCTGGGGATCTGCCCGATAGAGGGGGATAACCACTGGAAACGGTGGCTAATACCGCATAACGTCGCAAGACCAAAGAGGGGGACCTTCGGGCCTCTCACTATCGGATGAACCCAGATGGGATTAGCTAGTAGGTGGGGTAACGGCTCACCTAGGCGACGATCCCTAGCTGGTCTGAGAGGATGACCAGCCACACTGGAACTGAGACACGGTCCAGACTCCTACGGGAGGCAGCAGTGGGGAATATTGCACAATGGGCGCAAGCCTGATGCAGCCATGCCGCGTGTATGAAGAAGGCCTTCGGGTTGTAAAGTACTTTCAGCGGGGAGGAAGGGATGGAGCTTAATACGCTTTGTCATTGACGTTACCCGCAGAAGAAGCACCGGCTAACTCCGTGCCAGCAGCCGCGGTAATACGGAGGGTGCAAGCGTTAATCGGAATTACTGGGCGTAAAGCGCACGCAGGCGGTCTGTCAAGTCGGATGTGAAATCCCCGGGCTCAACCCGGGAACTGCATTCGAAACTGGCAGGCTAGAGTCTCGTAGAGGGGGGTAGAATTCCAGGTGTAGCGGTGAAATGCGTAGAGATCTGGAGGAATACCGGTGGCGAAGGCGGCCCCCTGGACGAAGACTGACGCTCAGGTGCGAAAGCGTGGGGAGCAAACAGGATTAGATACCCTGGTAGTCCACGCCGTAAACGATGTCGACTTGGAGGTTGTGCCCTTGAGGCGTGGCTTCCGGAGCTAACGCGTTAAGTCGACCGCCTGGGGAGTACGGCCGCAAGGTTAAAACTCAAATGAATTGACGGGGGCCCGCACAAGCGGTGGAGCATGTGGTTTAATTCGATGCAACGCGAAGAACCTTACCTGGCCTTGACATCCACGGAATTTGGCAGAGATGCCTTAGTGCCTTCGGGAACCGTGAGACAGGTGCTGCATGGCTGTCGTCAGCTCGTGTTGTGAAATGTTGGGTTAAGTCCCGCAACGAGCGCAACCCTTATCCTTTGTTGCCAGCGATTCGGTCGGGAACTCAAAGGAGACTGCCGGTGATAAACCGGAGGAAGGTGGGGATGACGTCAAGTCATCATGGCCCTTACGGCCAGGGCTACACACGTGCTACAATGGCGCATACAAAGAGAAGCGACCTCGCGAGAGCAAGCGGACCTCATAAAGTGCGTCGTAGTCCGGATCGGAGTCTGCAACTCGACTCCGTGAAGTCGGAATCGCTAGTAATCGTGGATCAGAATGCCACGGTGAATACGTTCCCGGGCCTTGTACACACCGCCCGTCACACCATGGGAGTGGGTTGCAAAAGAAGTAGGTAGCTTAACCTTCGGGAGGGCGCTTACCACTTTGTGATTCATGACTGGGGTGAAGTCGTAACAAGGTAACCGTAGGGGAACCTGCGGTTGGATCACCTCCTTACCTGAAGATACCGTCGTGCGTAGTGCTCACACAGATTGTCTGATAGAAAATAACGAGCAAGTAGTACAGAGTCCCCATCGTCTAGAGGCCCAGGACACTGCCCTTTCACGGCTGTAACAGGGGTTCGAATCCCCTTGGGGACGCCATATCTGATAATGAGTGAAAGACATTATCAACAGTATCTCAAAACTGATTAAGACCTCAGGGTCAAGTCACGTTTGAGATATTTGCTCTTTAACAATCCGGAACAAGCTGAAAATTGAAACGACGCGTCGCGTTCATTCTCCGTAATAAGAATGAACGGAGCGATGTGGTCGAGTCTCTCAATGCCTGCAACAGCAACGTGTCTTTCGGGACGCTTGTGGGTTGTGAGGTTAAGTGACTAAGCGTACACGGTGGATGCCCTGGCAGTCAGAGGCGATGAAGGGCGTGCTAATCTGCGATAAGCGTCGGTAAGGTGATATGAACCGTTACAACCGACGATACCCGAATGGGGAAACCCGGTGCACTTGTGCATCATTGCAGCATGAATACATAGTGCTGCAAGGCGAACCTGGGGAACTGAAACATCTAAGTACCCAGAGGAAAAGAAATCAACCGAGATTCCCCCAGTAGCGGCGAGCGAACGGGGAACAGCCCGGAACCATCATCAGTTTGTGTGTCAGTGGAAGCGTCTGGAAAGTCGCAGGGTACAGGGTGATACTCCCGTACACGAAGATACACTTACTGTGAGTTCGAAGAGTAGGGCGGGACACGTGATATCCTGTCTGAAGATGGGGGGACCATCCTCCAAGGCTAAATACTCCTGACTGACCGATAGTGAACCAGTACCGTGAGGGAAAGGCGAAAAGAACCCCGGCGAGGGGAGTGAAACAGAACCTGAAACCGTGTACGTACAAGCAGTGGGAGCACCCTTGTGGTGTGACTGCGTACCTTTTGTATAATGGGTCAGCGACTTATATTCTGTAGCAAGGTTAACCGTATAGGGGAGCCGCAGGGAAACCGAGTCTTAACTGGGCGTTAAGTTGCAGGGTATAGACCCGAAACCCGGTGATCTAGCCATGGGCAGGTTGAAGGTTGGGTAACACTAACTGGAGGACCGAACCGACTAATGTTGAAAAATTAGCGGATGACCTGTGGCTGGGGGTGAAAGGCCAATCAAACCGGGAGATAGCTGGTTCTCCCCGAAAGCTATTTAGGTAGCGCCTCGTGAATTCATCTCCGGGGGTAGAGCACTGTTTCGGCTAGGGGGCCATCCCGGCTTACCAACCCGATGCAAACTGCGAATACCGGAGAATGTTATCACGGGAGACACACGGCGGGTGCTAACGTCCGTCGTGAAGAGGGAAACAACCCAGACCGCCAGCTAAGGTCCCAAAGTCATGGTTAAGTGGGAAACGATGTGGGAAGGCACAGACAGCCAGGATGTTGGCTTAGAAGCAGCCATCATTTAAAGAAAGCGTAATAGCTCACTGGTCGAGTCGGCCTGCGCGGAAGATGTAACGGGGCTAAACCATGCACCGAAGCTGCGGCAGCGACGCTTATGCGTTGTTGGGTAGGGGAGCGTTCTGTAAGCCGTCGAAGGTGGCCTGTGAGGGCTGCTGGAGGTATCAGAAGTGCGAATGCTGACATAAGTAACGATAAAGCGGGTGAAAAGCCCGCTCGCCGGAAGACCAAGGGTTCCTGTCCAACGTTAATCGGGGCAGGGTGAGTCGACCCCTAAGGCGAGGCCGAAAGGCGTAGTCGATGGGAAACAGGTTAATATTCCTGTACTCGGTGTTACTGCGAAGGGGGGACGGAGAAGGCTATGTTGGCCGGGCGACGGTTGTCCCGGTTTAAGCGTGTAGGCTGAGCATCCAGGCAAATCCGGATGCTTAAGGCTGAGGCGTGATGACGAGGCACTACGGTGCTGAAGTAACAGATGCCCTGCTTCCAGGAAAAGCCTCTAAGCTCCAGGTAACACAGAATCGTACCCCAAACCGACACAGGTGGTCAGGTAGAGAATACCAAGGCGCTTGAGAGAACTCGGGTGAAGGAACTAGGCAAAATGGTGCCGTAACTTCGGGAGAAGGCACGCTGGCGCGTAGGTGGAGGGACTTGCTCCCCGAGCCGAAGCCAGTCGAAGATACCAGCTGGCTGCAACTGTTTATTAAAAACACAGCACTGTGCAAACACGAAAGTGGACGTATACGGTGTGACGCCTGCCCGGTGCCGGAAGGTTAATTGATGGGGTTATCCGCAAGGAGAAGCTCTTGATCGAAGCCCCGGTAAACGGCGGCCGTAACTATAACGGTCCTAAGGTAGCGAAATTCCTTGTCGGGTAAGTTCCGACCTGCACGAATGGCGTAATGATGGCCAGGCTGTCTCCACCCGAGACTCAGTGAAATTGAACTCGCTGTGAAGATGCAGTGTACCCGCGGCAAGACGGAAAGACCCCGTGAACCTTTACTACAGCTTGACACTGAACATTGAGCCTTGATGTGTAGGATAGGTGGGAGGCTTTGAAGCGTGGACGCCAGTCTGCGTGGAGCCATCCTTGAAATACCACCCTTTAACGTTTGATGTTCTAACCTGGCGCCGTAATCCGGCGTGGGGACAGTGTCTGGTGGGTAGTTTGACTGGGGCGGTCTCCTCCCAAAGAGTAACGGAGGAGCACGAAGGTCAGCTAATCACGGTCGGACATCGTGAGGTTAGTGCAATGGCATAAGCTGGCTTGACTGCGAGAGTGACGGCTCGAGCAGGTGCGAAAGCAGGTCATAGTGATCCGGTGGTTCTGTATGGAAGGGCCATCGCTCAACGGATAAAAGGTACTCCGGGGATAACAGGCTGATACCGCCCAAGAGTTCATATCGACGGCGGTGTTTGGCACCTCGATGTCGGCTCATCACATCCTGGGGCTGAAGTAGGTCCCAAGGGTACGGCTGTTCGCCGTTTAAAGTGGTACGCGAGCTGGGTTTAGAACGTCGTGAGACAGTTCGGTCCCTATCTGCCGTGGGCGCTGGAGAATTGAGAGGGGTTGCTCCTAGTACGAGAGGACCGGAGTGAACGCACCGCTGGTGTTCGGGTTGTCACGCCAGTGGCATTGCCCGGTAGCTAAGTGCGGAAAAGATAAGCGCTGAAAGCATCTAAGCGCGAAACTTGCCTCGAGATGAGTTCTCCCTGTGGCTTTACGCCACCTGAAGGGACGTTGAAGACGACGACGTTGATAGGCCGGATGTGTAAGCGCAGCGATGCGTTGAGCTAACCGGTACTAATGACCCGTGAGGCTTAACCTTACAACGCCAGAAGCGTTCTGGCAGTGTTGAGAGACACACAATTTTCAGCTTTGTTCCCGGATAACTTTGCGCGGCCTGTGGCGGCGTGAAGAACAGAATTTGCCTGGCGGCTTTAGCGCGGTGGTCCCACCTGACCCCATGCCGAACTCAGAAGTGAAACGCCGTAGCGCCGATGGTAGTGTGGGGTCTCCCCATGCGAGAGTAGGGAACTGCCAGGCATCAAATTAAACATCAGGCGTGAATATTCCGCTTGCTGTCAGTAATAAGCGTGCTGATATGGCTCAGTTGGTAGAGCGCACCCTTGGTAAGGGTGAGGTCCCCAGTTCGACTCTGGGTATCAGCACCACTAATATGGCATGAGTTCGGAAAAGAATTTGCCTGGCGGCTTTAGCGCGGTGGTCCCACCTGACCCCATGCCGAACTCAGAAGTGAAACGCCGTAGCGCCGATGGTAGTGTGGGGTCTCCCCATGCGAGAGTAGGGAACTGCCAGGCATCAATTTAGAGCAGTAGATGTGTGTTAACCATCTTCGCTCAGACCCCCCGGTGACGTGGGAAGGGCGAAACACCTGATATCAGAAGCAACATTCTGAGTTCAGTACAGAATCGGTGGAGCGGTAGTTCAGTTGGTTAGAATACCTGCCTGTCACGCAGGGGGTCGCGGGTTCGAGCCCCGTCCGTTCCGCCACTTACCTTTCTCAGGGGGTAATTATACGTCCTGAGATGATCAAAAACCGTATCGCTATTATAGTGATACGGTTTTTTTTCGTCCGAAATTTCTGATAATGATTACGACCTGCCAGACGATCACGGGCTAATGCTTTCGATCCGGACTTCAGGAAAAAAGATCAGGCGTTTTCGTTACCAGCATCCAGACTTCACCGCCCGAACCAATATCACGCTCGGCTATTATCCTGCCATCTCGCTGGCGGCTGCCTGTACTCTTCATGATGAATATCCTGGCAGTAACGTGCGTCATAAACGCCGTCTGCCGAAGCTTCCCTTATTTTTACAAACCCTGTAGTGCCCGGAGCGAAAGGTTAAATACGCGCTTTATCATCAGGACTGTGATAACCCCATATTGGAGTAGTGAAGCGGTCGACCACCACGTTCAGGCTGTGCACTGTCAGTCCATGCAGCAACGGCTGACTCATCAAGCAAGCCATACCGCAAGAGAGCCACGTTTCCTAAGAGCTTTGTTGTATGCATGTCGGTTGGTGGTTTTAAACTTTTGCTTTGCCATAGAGTCCCGATATTGAAACGACCGTAGCTCTCAGATCCCTCAATCACCTGAAAGTTCGATTTATTCAACAAAGCCGTTGAAAGACTCAACCGGAAACTGAAGAGCTGAGCAGCGTTCTATCAGTTTGTTGATTTTAAGGCCAAAGCGTTCAGTTATAACGACCGGGTGGTATTCTGGAAGCTGGCTCACTGGCTGGCCAGCGCAGAATAAATTAACGGATATTATGTTTCTCACTGTTTATGTTGTAATAGCCGGTGGGCTTTGTTGAATAAAACAGAGTTAGTCGACAGTAGCCGCCGCCGCTGCACCCGTTATGCGATCCGGGTGCTGTCCGGTATACCCAACAGCGTCATCCGGTTCAACGCTTTGACCATCGCCGTCGCTTCATTCACCTGCGCCTCGTAGTCACGCAGGCTCCGACAGTTTTTTATGTGGAACATCACCGTTTCTGCCACTGAACGCCGGTGATAAACCACTTTCTTTTTCCATACCTCATTGTTGCCAGGCCTTACTGCCAACAAAGCTCCGTTGGTCATCTCGTTCACAGATAAGGGCCGCGTCGGTATGAGCGATTGGCGAAGATGTCCCCTGTTTCGGTGCGGGTTTTTTAAGGTCCGTATGACGGCATTGATATCTATCTTCAGTACTCTGGCGGTATCGCGAACGCTGGCACCATTGAAAGCCATTCAGGTGATCTGTTTCTTAATCCCGGTCAGGTGCCTCATCACAAAATCGGGCATTATACTTCAGGTTTAACTAATCAGAAACATTATCCCAAAAGCCAACTATCTGAAAGCATTGCCTAATATGATACGGGTTCGGCTATAATAAAATGATATGCGGTGTTTTCTGGAGATAGTAGATGGCAACGATTAAGGATATAGCCAGACTGGCTGGGGTTTCTCATGGAACAGTATCTAACGTACTGAGTCAGCGCGGAAATGTCAGTGTAAAAAAAATCAATGCGGTAAAAGCTGCAGCCGCACAGCTCGGTTACCAGGGGAATGCACAGGCGAAAACCTTGCGCGTTGGTACATCTAACGCTTTTGCTTTAGTAATACCTGATATGCGCGCAGAGCGTTACCATGAATTGTATAGTGGTATCAGTCGATTGCTGTCAGAAAAAAACTATACGCTGGAAGTTTTTTTGACTTATGACCGTGAAGAAATAGAAAAAAAACAGCTAGAAACACTGGCAACTCGTCGATGCCAGGGCGTAATAATTGTCAGCTGTCTTACAGACGCTGTAACATATTACGATCGTTTAAATATACCCCCGGAGAAAATATTATTCGTTTATAGGCGGCCTGCGAATGCAATAGAATTTTGTGATATTGATATGGCGGTAATGGCCAGACATATTGGTGAAGAGTTAAACCGAAACCAATTCACAAGAATTGGTGTTTTTACTGATGTGTCCTCTCATTCAAATATAAATGATTTCATTCATGCATTAAAGGAAAAGACATCTGAAAAAGCGACATTGCATCATGTCTCTTCATCTGATGCAGAGGCACACAAAGCAGCATATGATTTTTGTAAATCAGAAAAATTAGATGCCATTGTTTGCTCTGATTTTGAAAAAGTGCGTCATATCAGGAATGCTTACTATTTAGGCCACAAACACACCTGTCCTCCTGTTTATACACTATCTGGTGAAGGGCTGCGTAGTGAACCTGATCTTTTCTGCTATTCAATAAGCTATGAAAATTTAGGTAAGAATGTTGCCTCTTCATTAATTTATCATCCAGAGAAAAAAGAAATTATTGAACCCGTTATTTTTGAACCACCTGCAAAACTCTTCAATAACCAGCTTATCAGAGAAGACAAAAATAACATCACCATGTTAACCATAGATAGCCCTTCTACAAATGCTTTAGAAAAGCTGTTACCCCATTTCAAAAAAATGACAGGTATAACAGTAGATATCATCCGATATCCCTTTGAAAAAATCGTAAAGATTACTGAGGAGAATAAACGCCATCTTGATTGCGATGTACTAAGAATTGATATGGCAACTTTACCAAAGCTGGCGGAAAATTTGTTCGAGCCATTAAATAACATTTCACCGGAATTATTATCCATTCTTAATGATTTTCCTGAAAACATTGTTAAGCATTACAGCAACGTAGCGGGTAATTATTACACGCTGCCATTCGACCCCAGTATACAAATATTGTTCTATCGACGTGACATCTTTGAAAATCAGAAAGTTAAAAGGATTTATTTTGAGCGTTTCCACCAGGAAATGCATCTGCCGAAAAATTTTGAACAGTTTGACCGCTTATCGATGTTTTTTTCAGAACTCCGTGAAAAAGGCGAGATTGGAACCTATGGTTCCTGTGCCACTATTGGGGGAGTTGAGACACTCGCTACCGAATTTTTGCTGCGTTATTATTCACTGGGTGGAAGATTGTTGCATCCCAAAAGTCTGCCGGAGTTAACACTGGAAATAGCGATATCAGCGCTAAGTGAGTACAAAAAAAACCTGGAACATAGCCAATGCCTGGAGAGTAACTGGTGGCACGAATCTGTAGCCAGTTTCGAACGTGGTGATGTAGCAATGTTGATTGTATATATGAATCTTTTCACCGACGTCGCCCACAGTGAAATATTCCCTTTAACAGGTTACGCTCCGGTGCCGGGAGGTACACCATTAGCAGGAGGTGGAGCAATTGGTATATCAAAACATTCAAAAAATAAATACCAGTCTGCACTATTTTTGCAGTGGTTATTTTCTGACACGATTATGGAGCAAATCGTCTTGCTGGGTGGTGGTTCAGCGTCACAAAAGCAATTTCATAACAGAAAAATAATGGATACCTATTCCTGGATTAAATTGGCTTTAACGTCTTCAATATCGAGTATCAGAGAAACAATCACCGTAGAAGATGTGAGTTTCGATTTGTTTCATGCTGAAAATATAATTGGGCAACATATTAAAGAAGTGTTGAAGGGTAATTTAAATGTGGAACGTGCAATATTTCAAATAAATCAAAAGCTCGCTGCAATGAGTTGATATACCGTCCCTGCCTGAGGGGAACAATTGCCTTGTCCAGATGTAATCTGTAGTGGTCAACAAAACTGGCCACTGCGATAGCGTTTTTCCTGTATCGATTTTCTGATTCGTTTGGTGGCAACCCACTGTTACAATCGTGCGGCCTGAGTGCGCTGTAATATCCATCGACCTGGTCCGTCATGGCGTGAGTTGCATCGCTCAAGTTTACACAGCCCGTCACTGGCCCCCATTTGTTCTTCAGACTTCGGAAGAAGTATTTCATTAGACTATTATCCTGGTAATTTCTAACTCGGTTCATACTCTGCCCGAACCAGTATTACCACGGTTACTGCCGGAACGGCCTGTTAACGCACCTCTGAAAAAAAACATTTTTAATCATCCGGTTACCTCTTTCAAGAAGTTTAGCCTCCAGAGTTCCCTGAGCGGTTCAGGGATACCAATCCAGAACGTAAAAACGGGCTGCATAAACTTAAAGAATCATAGCTATTTTGACACGTACCACAAAACGCTGATCGCAAGTTGACACGTACCAAAAATGATTATTAGATGGTTGCAACATGAAAGCATTACAATATGTGAGGATAATAATGCAGATTCACTTTTTGGGCACCGCAGCATCGGAGGGCATCCCAAACCCCTATTGTTCATGCCATCTGTGTGATCAGACCAGAGCCAGCGGCGGTAAGGACGTCCGGACGCGCTCATCAGTGATAATTGATGAAGTTATGCAGATTGATATCTCTCCTGAATTCAGTTACCAGCTTATGCGCGACGGCACTGATGCCAGGAAAATTACTAATTTGCTATTCACTCATACTCATCTTGACCATTTTAATATTTCCGAACTATATAGTAGGATGGCAGGTTTTAGTCATCATATTACTCATCCTCTTAATGTGTATGGTAATGATATTGCCATCAGTAATTGTGCACAATTTTTGCAAGGCTACAGTCGGGAGCGCTTTCATCTCCAGCCTGTCATCCCTTTTGTCACAATTGAATCTCAAGGTTACAGAATTACCCCGCTGTTAGCTAATCATGCTGTCTGGGAATTTTGTTATCTTTACTTTATAGAAAAAGACGGGAAGTCATTTTTCTATGGTCATGACTCCGGGTGGTATCCCGATTTAACCTGGGAATGGCTTGCACAAAAAAAAATCGACCTTATTGTTCTGGAATGTACAACAGGGTTTAATAAAAACGAACGCAGTAATAATCATATGAGTATCGAAACAATTCTGGCAGTACAAGAAAATATGATGAAAATTGGATGCTATGACAATGACAGTCAGATTATACTTTCACATATTTCACACAATATAGAGATGAATCATCATGAGCTGGAAAACCTGATGAGGTCTCATCGTATTTCAATCGCCTATGATGGATTGAAAATAACTATTTAAAGAGAATATTGCATATGGAAATGGCAAAAAACACCCCTCTCAGACTGTTCATTATGATGTTCTTGCAATATTTTATGCAAGGCGCATGGAATATGACTTTGGGCCTTGTTTTAAGTACTTTTGGCATGTCTGAAATTATTGGTGCATCTTATGGTGTGTTAGGCTTGGCAACTATTCTTTCCCCACTGTTTGTTGGCATGGTCGCAGACAGGTTTTTTCCGGCACAGAAGGTGCTTGGAATATTGCATATAATCAATGCAGGGGTATTGCTTTCACTCCCCATGCTTGTAGAAAGTCATAATAATCCCATGTTCCTGATTATGCTTTTTATTGTCGGCATGCTTTTCTATCCTACTTCTGCATTGGCTAATAGTATCAGCTTCAGCCACATTAACGGGGTTAAGTTATTTCCTGTTATTCGTGTTTTCGGAACCTTTGGTTTCATAACAATTGGGTTTATATTAGGGGAGATGGGCTTATCCGCCAGTGTCATAGTCTGGTATGTTGCTTCCGCAATTGCAATCACTTTTGGCTTTTACTGCTTCACACTCCCTGAAACACCACCTAAAGCAAAAGGCCAGAAATTATCCTTACGGGACCTTTTTTTTCTCGATGCCTTATCACTTTTCAAGGACAGGTACTTTAGTATCTATATGCTCTGTACTCTTTTTTTGATGATTCCCAAGACAACATATGTTGCTTACGTTCCCGTCTTTCTGAAAAGCTCAGGTTTTGATAATGCAGCAACCTTATTACAAATTGGCTCTGTGTCAGAAATTTTATTTATGTTTATTCTTTCATTTTGCCTACATAAATTTGGATTTAAAAAAGTTATCGTTGCAGGTGCTATTGGTTGGATATTCCGATGCCTGCTTTTATCTCAAGCATCATTAGATAATAATGCAATATTTATCTTCACCGCCCTGATTTTTCATGGAATATGTTGGGACTTTTTCTTTACTGCCGGTGATATCTACGTCGATAGTAAGGCTAGTGAAAAGATAAGATCTCAAGCGCAAAGCTTACGCTTCATTGTTTCAAATGGTTTTGGCGTGATGTTCGCTTCGTTTGCCGCGGGTAAGATTTTTAACACTACAGTTACCGATACTAGTCCGGATGCACTAATGCAATGGCAAAGCTTCTGGATTTATCCAATGATAATTGCTGTAGCAGTTTCGATTGTCTTCCTGCTATTTTTCAAGGATGAACCATTAAAAAATAAAGAAAACTGCAAGCTGGAAGAAAATTAATATATAATTTCCTGACAGGCGATAAGGTTTTTAATATTACCATCCTGATTTTATTACAAAGGAATGTATTATGATGGGAGTTGGACTTTCTGATTTTCTGGACTTTTTTGTCAATCACAGCCAGGCCCTACTAAAATTCGGCGTTTCCTTTATTCTCGGCGCAGTAATTGGATGGGAAAGAGAGTCCAAAAATAAACCCATAGGAGTTAAAACCTGCATTATTATTGCTGTTACCAGCTGTATGTTAACACAGGTTTCAATCCAGTCAGCTGAACATTATGCTGAAATGGCCAGCAACATCCGTACGGATCCAATGAGGCTTGCTGCTCAGGTGATCAGTGGCGTTGGGTTTCTTGGTGCTGGCGTCATAATGCACAGGCAGGGTGACAACATCTCAGGTTTAACAACTGCGGCAATTATCTGGGCTTCAGCAGGGATAGGAATAGCCTGTGGTTCAGCATTCTATATGCATGCTGCGGTTGGTACACTGCTTTTATTTCTTGCAATACGATTCAGTTACTTAATTACATGGTTTAAACTGAATGATGGTCATTTTCATAAAGTCTCTGTCAGTTTGGTTATTATGAATAGTGACTCTATTTATGCTGTTACCTCGCGTATACGTGATCTAAATTGTTATATAGACACACTAAATATCCTTGATAGTAAAAAAGGAAAAATCATTATGAAAATGAAAATGTCTACCAAAAGTAAGTTGACCATATATGCTCTTTATACCACATTAAAAAGTATCGAAGGGGTATGTCATGTTGCGCTGGATCGATAAAAAATGCCTAATCGGTGCTGTGTATTTCTTCCCGAAACGCCCCTGGGAATTAACAGCTCAGGGCATTTTTTTGCTGAAAACTCTCTGTTTTTCCCGTTTAGCCTTAATAAATTAAGGCCCCAATCGCTAACAGGCGGGCAGGAGCCTTTAATTTACCCTGCCAACCGGCCTGGTTTTTAGCCATTCGCTGACGAAATCGATAAATGAACTAACGCGCGCGTTAACGGAACGGTCGCCGTAATAGACAGCGTTAAAAGGCATATCAACCGGTACCAGCTTATCCGCCAGTAGTTCAACTAATGTTCCCTCTCTGAGATCCCGGTCAATCATGAAATCTGACAGGCAGGCGATGCCGTTGCCGGTGAGACAAAGCTGCCGGAGGGTTTCACCATTGTTTGACGTGCTGGCTGGGGTAATGTCATAAAGCTGCCCGTCTGGCATAGCCAATGGCCAGCGGTTAAGGCTCTGCGGCTCAACAAAGCCCAGGCAGGGATAGTGAACAAGATCTGCTGCGACTTGTGGCATGCCATTCTGCTGTATAAAAGCCGGGCTGGCGACGATCTTCCTACGGCTATTAAAAAGGAGGCGTGCACGAAGGCTGGAATCGGTAAGATTGCCCGCGCGGATGGCGACATCCACTTTACGTTCAATCAGGTTGATAAAGGTTTCTGATGACACCAGAGAAAGCGTAATTTCCGGATAGCGTTCACGAAAAGGCTTAATCATCGGCATCAGTAAATGCAGTACAACTGGCGTAGCCGCATCAATGCGCAGATAACCCTGTGGCATCTTCTTACGCTCTGCCAGCTCGTTCTCTGCCGCTGCCATCTCCTGCAGAATAGCCTGTACCCGCTTAAAGTAGGCTTCGCCTTCCTGAGTCAGCTTTATTTGTCTGGTTGTACGCGTAAGCAGTTCGACCTCAAGCTTATTTTCCAGCCTCTTTACCGTACGACTGACAACAGAATTAGCCATTTTCAATTTTTCAGCAGCCCGACTGAAGCTGCCGCTTTCCACTACGGCGACAAAAATCGCCAGTTCCTCAGAGTGTGCCTTCATTACCGCTTCCTGTACAAACTTACCGTTATTTTGCGATAAAGAGCGTCATTAAAGCATGGGGTGATCCCGTATACCAGACGGCTTTAGCGCTTACCCTCTTTCTGGTTACAGCAACAGGGTAAAAAATATGCGCCAGGCTGGCCCGATCAACGATGCTTATCTTCAATTGGCACTTATTAGTCCCCTCTGATTGAAACCCGGCCATAAAGTCCCTATAACTGGAAGATACTATTAGTTAACATGCAGAGGTCAGACGGTAAAGTGCGCAAAAAAACCTATGCCATGAGATATGTAGCAGGTCAGCCAGCGGAGCGTATTTTTCCGCCGGGCGCGATGTTACACATGGGAAAAGCGTTACCCGCTGGCGCGCCGCTGACAACCCAGCCAACGTTACACGTGCTCGTCTGGAATATATTTAAACAGCAGCGCGCGGAATGGCTGTCAGTACTGCAGAATTTTGGTAAGGACGCGCAGCTGGTTTTACTCCAGGAGGCCCAGACCACGCCGGAGCTGATTCGGTTTGCTACCAGCAATTATCTGGCTGCCGATCAGGTTCCCGCTTTCGTACTGCCGCAGCATCCTTCCGGGGTGATGACGCTGGCTTCTGCGCATCCTGTCTACTGCTATCCTTTGCGCGAGCGCGAGCCGCTGTTGCGTCTGGCAAAATCCGCGCTGGTAACGGCTTATCCTTTACCCGGCAATAAAATGCTGATGGTCGTCAATATTCACGCTGTAAATTTCAGCCTGGGAATCGATGTCTATAGCAAGCAGCTTGGCCCTATCGGCGAACAAATCATTCACCATAAGGGGCCGGTAATTATGGCTGGAGATTTCAACGCCTGGAGCCGCCAGCGTATTAATGCACTTTACGCTTTTGCTCACAACATGGGTTTAAAAGAGGTGAATTTTACTGACGATCACCGTCGTAAAGCGTTTGGTCGCCCGCTCGACTTCGTTTTTTATCGTGATATGACAGTGACAGAGGCTTCTGTACTGGTGACACGCGCTTCCGATCACAATCCGCTACTGGTTGAGTTTACGCCTTAACGATATAAAGCAGCTAAGCCGATACCAGGGCAATAGCGCGTACCGGCGAAGCTGACCCTCCTTTAATACGCAAGGGCAGCGCGATGAAAGTAAAAGCCGTCGGCAAAAGGTAAAGGTTCGCCAGGCTTTCAATAATCAGTCCGCCCGCACCCAGCACGGCCTGATGCGCCGGATAGTCTGCGCTATTACAACAGTCCAGCGACATCGAATCCGTACCAAATACCGTTACGCCTTTATGCAGAAGATAATTCGCGCCATCGCCGGAAAGTCCCGCCCAGCCAGACATAAAGTCATTATGATCGGGACGAAGCCGCCATTTTTTATCATAGCCGGTACGAAATAAAACAATGTCTTTGGCTGCAATGTCACCATATTGGGCTTCCCATTCCACAATTGCGGCATGGGTAATTTCACTGTCCTCCGGCAAATGTGCCATATCCAGACAGCGACCACGCCCCATCAATTGACGAATATTGATCGCGTCAATGCTTTTGCCTTGTTCTATAAAATGCACCGGTGCGTCTATATGTGTGCCGCAGTGATCGCCCAGGCTAAGCTGGCAGTTGTAATTGCCGTCAGCTGCTGCGAAATCTTCCGCGCTGTTAAGAAAAAAGCGACCATCGCCGGGCCATACCGGCATTCGCTCTTCATAGAGATGGTTTAATTCAATCAGGCGATGCTGGTTCAGCAGCGTAACTAAATCGTTAGTCATGGCGTTCCCCTTATGAAGCTAAGAGACGCAGTAAAGCACAGCTGAAAAGGGCAGGGAACGGCAGGCATAAAAAAACCAGTCCGAAGACTGGTTTTTTAAAATGATGCGTTAGCTATCGGGCGTGCTGTCGTTATTCACGAACAGCGTGAGCCTGTCGCCGGGCTGAATATTTGCCGAACCGCCGCTGTTCCAGCGCAGCAGATCTCGCGTATTCACACCATGACGTCTTGCGATGCTGGCCAGAGAATCACCTTTACGAACTTTATAGGTGATGCTGTTGCCATTATCGGCCAGTTTGGTCGCGTTCTCGCTGCCAACCAGGCTTAGCGTCTGTCCCGGTTTAATCACGCCACCGCGCAGGTTATTCGCCTGCTGGAGCGTCTTCACCGAAACGTTCAGGCGTTTGGCAATACCTGACAGCGTGTCGCCATTTTGCACCTTATAAGATGTCGTCGCGCTCGCCAGAGCCGTTGGCTGTACCGCTGCGATATCGCCCGTTGCCAGGGAGTTACGCAACTGCGCTACATGCGACTTCGGCACCATAATGTAATGCGGGCCGTTTGGTGCCGTCATTCCACGCTTATAACCGGTATTAAAGCTTTTCAGCTTGCTCAGCGACATGCCGGCCATTTCCGCCGCCTGCGTCAGCTCTATCTGCTGTCCTACCTCAACGCGGGCCAGTGCTCGGGTCTCGTTAGGTTCTGGTAAGCGAATACCATAACGCTTGTTGTTTTTGAGCAGCTCGCTTAATGCCAGCATTTTCGGTACGTAAACCGTCGTTTCGCGCGGCAGAGAAAGTGACCAGAAATCGGTTGGCTTTCCGCGTGCCTTGTTGTTCTTTATGGCTTTCAGCACGCGTCCTTCACCGCTGTTATAAGCCGCGACGGTTAATAACCAGTCGCCGCCAAACATGCCGTTCAGGCGCTGCATCATGTCCAGCGCCACTTTGGTTGACGCGACGATATCGCGACGGCCATCGTACCACTGGTTCTGTTTCAAACCGTAATTACGCCCCGTTTGCGGCACAATCTGCCAGATGCCCGCGGCATTGGCAGAAGAGGTCGCATGAGGATCAAAAGCGCTCTCCACTATGGGTAATAGTACTAGTTCCATCGGCATCTTACGTTGCTTAATCTGCTCGACTATCCAGTACATATACGGCTCAGCCCGTAACGTTACATCGTGGAGATAGCTCTTGTTTCTTAAATACTTTTGTTTTTGTTCGCGTATCCGGGGGTTTTCCGGAACCTTCATCTTCAGCTCATCGCTAATGAAATTCCACAGATCCTGCTCTTGCGCCAGGCTGGTCCCGTCATCCTGCCAACGTGGGGATAACAACCGATCTGCGTTCTGACTGCTCTGTGCTGAAGACAAACTCTGTGCATGCTGTTCAGGTGCATCGTGCTTTGACGCCTGGCACCCAACCAGCAAGACCGAGGCGAGTAATATCGCTTTAGCCTTCATGTGTGTGTCATTGTTCGCTTAAAAGACGAGCAACTATACGTGCTCGCCCCGGACAACACAACCCGAAAAATTAAAAATGGTCTTTCTTCTCGCGTAGAGTTGCAAATACTTGCCATTCATGTTGCGGAGGTGTTTCGTACCCAATAACTTTTTGTAATTCATGCTCTTGCGTACGCAGAAAAATATTTTTTTGCCGCTCTGAAGCCAGCGTTACGGGCAAGGAAACCTCGTTTTTTGCGCGTAACTCCTTAATTTTATGATAATAGGCGGTAATCTCCCGATCCTGTGGCAGAAGCGTAGCGGCAAACTTCATATTAGATAAAGTATATTCATGCGCGCAACAAATTAGCGTCTCGGCGGGAAGTTCATTAATCTTTTGAAATGATTGAAACATTTGTTCAGGAGTGCCTTCGAAAAGCCTGCCGCAGCCGCCTGAAAACAGGGTGTCACCACAGAAAAGGTAAGGTTTACTGTAGTATGAGATATGTCCTAAAGTGTGACCCGGCGTAGCAATAATAGTAAATTCGAGACCCAAAATAGCGACCTTATCGCCTTCACTAACGATCCGGTTCGCTCCTTTATCTTGTGTCTCTTCGGGACCAAACACCACCAGAGAAGGGTAATTTTTCAGAAGTTCTTTTACGCCGCCAACGTGGTCCTGGTGGTGATGTGTAAGCAGAATCGCCACCGGCTGCCACTGGTGCTCTTTCAGCGCTGCCAGAACGGGAGCCGCCTCGCCCGGATCAACAATCAGGCACTGGCCCTGCTCGTTATTTAATGTCCAGATGTAGTTATCCTGAAAAGCAGGAATGCTGGTAAGATTCATTATCGCCTCGTTAGCCCGATCGCAATGGAAAGAAGATGGTAAAGCATGAAGCCCGCTAAAACACGCCATATTCGTCACGTGCCGCAAACCTGGGAAGAGATGCCCTGGGGAGAATATTACCGTGACGCGCTAACTCGCCATTTGCAGCCCTGTCTCGGCAAGATGTACGGCTTTCATCTGCTGAAAGTGGGGCAGCTTAGTGCAGAAATCAACACGGAACACTGCGCTATTTCGCATCAGGTTAACGTGGGTTTGAGCGGTAGCAATCTTCAGGTAGTAGCCGAACCGGGCAGTTTACCGTTTGAATCAAAATCGGTAGATGCCTGCCTGTTGGCCCACTGTCTGGCCTGGAGCGACGATCCGCATCGCATACTGCGCGAAGTCGATCGCGTGCTGATTGACGATGGCTGGATGATTATCAGCGGCTTCAATCCGTTTAGCGTATTAGGCATCGGCAAGCTGGTTCCGGGGCTGCATCGGCGTATTCCCTGGAACAGCCGTATGTTTACCCAGATGAGGCTGATGGACTGGCTGAGCTTGCTGAATTATGAGGTTATCCAGCGCACGCGGTTTCAGGTGCTGCCATGGAACCGGCAAGGCGGCAAGGTCATCAGCACCCATTTTCCGGCGCTTGGCTGCCTGAGCATCGTGGTTGCACGCAAAAGGACTTTTCCGTTAATTATGAATCCGGCAAAAAAAGCGGCGGCGCAAAGAAGGCTGAGTCCAGCCGTTGGCGCAACCAGCAGGATGCGCCAGCGCCATCAGGATTCGGACTGATAGCCAACATCTTCAAAGGACGGGCTGCCTGCTGCGGCGCGCGCCAGCTCGTCACAGCGCTCGTTTTCGACGTGGCCCGCATGGCCTTTTACCCATTCCCATTTAATCTGGTGATGGCTAAGCGCCGTGTCCAGCCGTTTCCACAAATCGACATTTTTAACGGGCTTTTTATCTGCCGTTTTCCAGCCGCGCTTTTTCCAGTTATGGATCCAGCTGGTAATCCCCTGACGGACGTACTGGCTGTCGGTACTCAGCACCACTTCACACTGCTGGGTTAATGCCTCCAGCGCCACGATAGCGGCCATCAGCTCCATGCGATTATTGGTTGTCAGGAAATAACCGGCGCTGAAGGTTTTTTCATGTTCGCCATAGCGTAAAATGGCCCCGTAGCCGCCAGGGCCGGGGTTACCAAGACAAGAACCGTCGGTGAAAATTTCTACCTGTTTAGGCATCTCTGGTAGACTCTCTGTTGAAAAACGCCAAGTCTGACATAAACGGGTCCTATGAGCACAGTAAATACAACGCGGCAGATCGTTCTCGATACTGAAACAACCGGTATGAACATGATCGGGGTGCACTATGAGGGGCACCGCATCATTGAAATTGGTGCCGTTGAGGTCGTAAACCGTCGTCTCACCGGCAATAACTTTCACGTTTATCTCAAGCCGGATCGCCTGGTCGATCCCGAAGCCTTTGGCGTGCACGGCATTGCCGATGAGTTTCTGGCCGATAAGCCTACTTTCGCCGAGATTGCTGACGATTTCCTGGCCTATATAGAAGGGGCTGAGCTGGTCATCCATAACGCCTCGTTCGATATTGGCTTTATGGATTATGAATTCGGCAAGCTTGGCCGCAATATCCCCAAAACGGAAACCTTCTGCCAGATAACCGACAGCCTGGCGATGGCGCGCAAGCTCTTTCCCGGCAAGCGTAACAGTCTGGATGCGCTTTGCTCGCGTTATGAAATAGACAACAGCAAGCGAACGCTGCACGGCGCACTGCTCGACTCCGAAATTTTGGCCGAAGTTTTCCTGACCATGACCGGCGGGCAAACCTCGTTAAAATTTTCGATGGAAGGGGACAGGCAGGAGCAAAGCAACGACGAGGCGATTTATCGCATCACGCGTCCTGCTTCCGGATTACGCGTGGTAACCGCGACGGAAGAAGAAGTCGCCGACCATGAATCGCGGCTCGATCTGGTAATGAAAAAGGGCGGAAGCTGCCTGTGGCGCGCCTGAAAACGCCGAAACGCGCAAGAAAAATACGGGAAGATGAAAAAACAGGCAGTCGGTAAAGGCGTCAAAGAAAAAGCATTGACGGAACCCAAAGCTCACCGTAATATTCGCCCCGTTCCCGACGGGGAACAAAGCGCGGAGCGGTAGTTCAGTTGGTTAGAATACCTGCCTGTCACGCAGGGGGTCGCGGGTTCGAGCCCCGTCCGTTCCGCCAAGTATCCGGAAAGCCTGATGCAGAAATGCATCAGGCTTTCGTCATTTCAGCGGCGCTAAAATATCGCCATCCTTCCTTATCCAGCACTCCCCGAAGCGTTTAAGGTACTTCTCCTGTACGCAGGACAATATTGTCGCCCGTGCAGAACAGAGAATCAGCGTTGTGTTAACGCCGCTTTTTGTCTTATTGCTTCTGCACCACGACGCGACTGGCATACTGTTGAGCGCCTTCGCGTGCCAGCCAGCGATAGCAACCTGCCGACAGCGCGACGCCAATAAACCAGCTGAAGCTGGCAACTTCATGTAAAGCTGGCGTAAAGCTCACAACCAGCCCAATCAGTACCGAGGGTACCAGCGCGGCAATCGCTTTTGGATTAAAGCCGCCGCGATACCAGTATTTCCCCTTTGGCGTATCGTCAAAAAGATCGTCGACGGAAATCTGCCCGCGCTTAATCAGATAAAAATCGCACAGTAAAATCCCAAACAGCGGGCCAATAAAGGCGCCCAGCACGTCCAGCGTATAGTGAATCAGCTCGGGCGACTGGAACAGATTCCACGGCGTCAGCAGCACCGAACCTACCGCCGCAATCATCCCTCCGGTGCGGAAACTGATTTTCTGCGGCGAACAGTTAGAAAAATCAAACGCGGGCGAAACAAAGTTAGCGACGATATTGATGCCGATAGTGGCGGTAATCATAGTCAGCAGGCCAATGGCAACGGCCAGATCGCTGCCTACGCGGCTCACCGTTTCGATAGGATCGGTAATCATATGGCCAAACAGCGACTGCGTACCGGAAACAATCACCACGGTCACTACCGAAAAAAGCAGAAAGTTAAACGGCAACCCCCAGCGATTGCCGCGGCGGATCGCCTGCATATCTTTGCCGTAGCGGGCAAAGTCGCCAAAGTTAAGCAGCGGGCCGGAAAAATAGGAAACGACCAGCGCGGTGGCGGTAATCATCTGCCAGAGCTGCTCGCTGCCGCTTAGCTGCTTGCTGGAAAGTGTAAACGAAATTCCGTTAAAGCCTGTCTTGTATACAATCCATCCTGCCAGCGCCACCATCACCACATAGACTGCCGGACCGGCTACGTCGATAAAGCGCTTAATCGCCTTCATGCCGTGCCAGAAAACCAGCGCCTGGGCCAGCCACATAAAGCCGAAGCAGATCCAGCCGAGCTGGGACAAACCGAGCCAGGAAGAGTGGGTCAGCGGTATTAAGGCCGGCCAGAACTTTAGCGAGACCAGCATCAGCGCATTGGCGGCCAGATAAGTCTGGATACCATACCAGGCGAAGGCAATCAGGCCACGGATCACCGCCGGAATATTTGCACCGAAAACGCCAAAAGCCTGACGACAAACAACGGCATAAGGCACGCCGCTTATCTGGCTGGGTTTAGCTACCAGGTTAGCAAAAAACTGCACGATGCAGATCCCCGCCAGCAGGCACAGCAATACCTGCCAGCTTGCCAGGCCAAGGGTAAAAAAGCTGGCCGCTACCACATAGCCGCCCATACTGTGTACGTCCGACATCCAGAAAGAGAAGATGTTGTACCAGCTCCAGTTTTGTTCGCGCGTGGGCGCCAAATCTTCATTGCACAGCCGCGGGCTGTAGCTGACGTGAACGCTCTCTGCCGACGCCGGAGAAACCTTTTGACTCTTTGGCATGAAATCTGCTCCTCAACAATGCACCTGATGACCGAATGGGTTGAGAAAGTGATTGCAGGATCCAGGCCAGAATTTACATGCTCGTATACAAGACTGCTAAATTTTGTATACGATTTGCGAGTGATAAACCTGAATGGAACAGGAAATGAAAACTGAAACCGGACTGAAAACGGCTTCCGATAAGGATGAACTTATCTTTCAGGCATTGATGAAAGCGATAGTGGAGCGTCAGCTGCTACCGGGGAGCAAACTGCCGGAAGAGGCTTTGTCAGAAGTATTTGGCGTTAGCCGCACCGGCATTCGTAAAGTGCTAACGCGCCTCGCCGCAGTGCAAATGATTACGCTCGCGCCCAAACGCGGTGCATATGTCGCCACACCCTCTGTGGAAGAGGCACAGGATATCTTCCAGACCCGCCAGCTCATTGAATGCGCCAATCTGCCAGCCGTGCTGGCACGCTGCCAGTCAACGCATCTCGTCGCGCTGGAAAAACTGAACCGGCAGGAACAGCAGGCCCATACCGATGGCGACGGTCCGGCAGCTATCCGCCTTTCCGCTGCTTTTCATATTCAACTTCAGGCCATTTCAGGGAATCAGGTGCTGACCGAAATGGTCACGCGACTGACCCAGCGATCGTCGCTGGTGATTGCTGCCTGGGGAAAAGCGTGGCAACAAGGTTGCCGCTGCGACGACCACGACAGGTTAATCGAGCTGCTCAGGCAAAAAGCGCTGATGCCGCTTACTGAAGCCATGCAGCAACATTTCTCCCATATAGTGGCAAGCCTGCATTTTGAGCGCGGTGGTGAGATGTTGCCGGATTTTGCCAGCCTGTTTGCTGACTTTGGAGAACGCAATGAACGCTAATCGAATAATGCAGAGGGTTTTTGCCAGCCCGCATAGCCAGTTCGGAGCCAGTTATGACAACTAAGCAAATCATTCAGGTGATCAACCCTAATACCAGCCAGGCAATGACTGAAACGATCGGCGCGGCGGCTCGCTCGGTGGCGGCGCCGACTACGGAAATTTTAGCGGTTTGCCCGTCACAAGGCGTGCCGTCAATTGAAGGTCATTTTGATGAAGCTATTGCGGCGATTGGCGTACTGGAACAGGTCAAAGCCGGGCGAGAGCAGGGCGTATGTGGGCACGTTATCGCCTGTTTTGGCGACCCGGGACTGCTGGCCGCGCGCGAGCTGGCCACCGGGCCGGTAGTTGGCATCGCCGAAGCCGCCATGCACCTGGCTACTCTGGTCGCCACACGTTTTTCAATTGTGACCACCTTGCCGCGCACGGTGATCATTGCGCGCCACCTGCTTCAGCAGTATGGCTTTGAGCATCAGTGCGCTGCGCTACATGCTATCAATCTCCCGGTCCTGGCGCTGGAAGATGGCAGTGGCCTGGCGCAGGAAAAGGTGCGGGAACGGTGTCTGCGGGCCAAAAAAGAAGATGGTAGCGGCGCTATTGTCCTTGGCTGCGGTGGCATGGCGCAGCTGGCGCGAGAACTTACACATGAGCTGGGCATGCCGGTTATTGATGGCGTAACGGCCGCGGTAAAAATGGTGGAATCGTTGGTGGCGCTGGGGCTATCGACCAGTAAGCATGGCGATCTGGACTATCCGGTGCGAAAAACCCTGTCGGGTCAGTTTCAGCACCTAAACTAAGGTATCTTGCTCTGGAACAGGACTTGCGATCATGACCGACAACGAAGAAAAAAAAGAGTACAGCTTTAATAAAAACTATCCTCGCGATCTGATCGGCTATGCGGGCAAACCGCCGCATGCTGCCTGGCCTGATAATGCGCGCATCGCCGTACAGTTTGTTCTGAACTATGAAGAAGGCGCAGAGAATAACGTGTTGCATGGCGACACGGGTTCCGAACAGTTTTTATCGGACATTATTGGCGCGGCCAGCTATCCCGAGCGGCATATGTCGATGGATTCGCTCTATGAATATGGCTCGCGAGCCGGTTTCTGGCGCATCCACAATGAATTTCAGAAGCGTAGCCTGCCGCTGAGTGTGTTTGGCGTGGCGATGGCGCTGGCGCGTCATCCGGAAATCGTCGAGGCTATTAAAAATGCTGATTATGACGTGGTCAGCCACGGCTGGCGCTGGATCCACTATCAGGGAATGGATGCCAAAACCGAGCGCCAGCACATGCAGCAGGCTGTTGATACCCTGACCGATCTTTTTGGTAAAGCGCCTACCGGCTGGTACACCGGACGTGACAGCCCTAATACGCGCAGGCTGGTGGTAGAGCACGGGAGTTTTACCTACGACAGCGACTACTATGGCGACGATCTGCCGTTCTGGAGCAAGGTCACCTGCCAGGACGGTACGGTCAAACCCCATCTGATTATTCCCTATACCTTAGAAACCAACGATATGCGTTTCGCCACGCCGCAGGGTTTTAATACTGCCGAACAGTTTTACACCTATCTTAAAGACAGTTTCGATGTGCTATATGAAGAGGGTGAAGCCGCACCGAAAATGCTGTCCATCGGTATGCACTGTCGCCTGCTCGGACGGCCCGGCCGTTTTCGCGCGCTCCAGCGTTTTCTGGATTACATCCAGCAGCATGAAAAGGTCTGGATCTGCACGCGCCAGCAGATTGCGGATCACTGGATAAAAACGCATCCGGCACCAGAAGTTTAAAAGCCGTGCCGGGTGCTGAAAGGGGAGTCATCCTTTCAAACCAGCGCCCGGCTCGCTGTTATAAGGTTAATCTACCTTCAGGGGAGGCGGTATTTTAATAAGGTTTTTAACAGAAAAGCGTTAGCTGTTAATAACAGGCCTTAAACGTTCTTCTAATTCATTCATGTTATTTATTGCCGCTTTGATTACCCTGCTTTTATTTTCGAGCGAGATCGCAAATAAAGTCATGCATTTTCATGCTATTGCATATTTCTTCACTCTGTCTTCCAGAGTGAACAAGAAGTCTTTTTTTGCCACAGGAAAAGGCCGCAGCGTTATTGACGGGGCTAAATTAAGGAATATAGTGATGGGGTTTTCATTTACCTGCTGTTTCTCGTGAAAGGACGCTCGTTAATATAGCGGAGGCACTATGTTTGAAATGAGAGTGACCAGGCTTGAGTCTGATATGGATAACGTTAAAAGTAATATCAGTGATATTAAAACTGACCTGCGTGAAATACGTAAAGATCTGGTACGGGAAACGACTTTGCTAAAAGAGGATCTGGTACGAGAGACGACCGGCCTGAGGCAGGATATGGTACGTGAAACCACCAGCCTGAGGGAAGATTTTATACGTGAGACCACCAGCCTGAGGGAAGATTTTATACGTGAGACCACCAGCCTGAGGGAAGATCTTATACGTGAAACCACCAGCCTGAGGAAAGAAGCCAGGGCGGATTTTCGGCTGCTGTTCAGCGCTATCATCTTCGTTTCACTGGGGCTGGCCAGCTTAATCGCCAAAACTTTCAACTGGCTTTGAGGCTTATCAACTGCTTTTCACAAAATAACAAGCGTCGTATGAACCGTGCCTGCCAATCGGCCGTGGCTTTGCCAACGCTGCCGCTTGTCGTGTTCCGGTGTTCCTGAACCCGACAGCAGCTCTGCCTGTGTCAGCTCATCAAACTCACCTGTGCCGCTACAATCCGCCAGCCTTCGGGCAGCTTCACCCACGTTTGCTGCTGTCGGCCAATCTTTTCTGTTCCCTTGCGCGTAAATTCCGTGCTGCATACTGCGTAATCGTCACCAAAAGTGGTAATAACCGTATTGCGCAGCTGGCGGTCCAGCCCTGCAGCAGGCCGTGCGGCGCGAAAAGCGCGAATGGCCTCAATGCCGTACAGGTTTTCTCCGGCTCCCAGCCGCACGGTGCGCTCGTCATGCCAGAACAGCTCGTCCAGTACGTCAACATTGTTGCTGACCAGCGCTTGCTCATAGCGATAAAAAGCGTCGGTAACTTCTGCCAGTACCGACGGGCGATTGATCCGATCCATCATTTTATTAATCCTTTCGCCACGGGCGCTTTCGCAATGCCCATTTTTTCCAGCGCCCAGGCAGCGCGTAAGCAAGCCTCTTCCTTAAACGGTGCGGCAATGAGCTGTAGGCCGAGCGGTAATCCCTGTGGCGTTTGCAGCGGCACGGTGGTTACCGGCAAACCCAGGAATGAAATGGGCTGTGTCAGCATGCCCATACTGGCGCGGATCGACAGTTCGCTGTCGTTAATCCGCATGGTTTCCTGGCCGATAAGCGTGGCGCTGGTGGGCGTGGCGGGCGCAATCAGCACGTCGAACTGCTCAAACAGTGGCAGCACCTGCTCACGGAAATAGTAACGGAAGCGCTGGGCTTTGACATACCAGGCGGAAGGCGTCATCGCGCCAGCTAGCAGACGCTCGCGCGAAAGCGGCTCGAACCTTTCCGGCTGCGCGCGTAGCTCAGGCAGATAGGCGCTGCCGCCTTCGCTGGCGGTAATAATAAATGCGGCAGTGCGGGCCAGCGCCGCTTCCGGGAATTCAATTTCTTCTTGTGCATCCAGTGCCTTTGCCGCCAGAGCGACAGCCGCGCGCGCGTTATCGTCACACCAGGTTTGAAAATAGCCGCCCAGTACGGCGCAGCGCAGGCCTTCCATGCCGTGTTCCAGCAAACGGTGTACCGGATGGAGCGCCTTTTCTGCCTGAAAGCTGTCCTGCGGATCGCGGCCTTGCAATGCATCGTAAACCAGCGCCAGATCTGCCGTGGTGCGGGCGAAAGGGCCGATATGATCGAGGCTGGCGACAAAAGGCTGGCTGCCGCTACGGGCCAACCGACCAAAGGTGGGCTTCAGACCGAAGATGCCGCACAGCGAAGCCGGAACGCGAATAGAGCCGTTGGTGTCCGTTCCTAATGAGAAAGGCACCAGGCCAGAGGCGACGGCTGCCGCAGAGCCGCCGGAAGATCCACCGGCAATACGGTTCAAATCGTGAGGGTTCCGCGTCGCGCCGTAGTGGCTGTTTTCCGTAGTAAAGCCGTAGGCATAGGCATCCATATTCAGCATGCCGGAGAGCAGTGCCCCCGATTCACTCAGCTTACGCACGGCCCAACTGTCGTTTTTAGCCGCCTGACGATCGCTGAACAAACTGGCACCCGCCAGCGTGGTATGGCCCGCCACGTCATAAAGATTTTTCACAGCGTAAGGGATTGCAGCCAGCGCGGGCAAAGGACGATCCTCCTTGCGCAGTCGATCGATACGATCGGCTTCGCTAAGCATGCGATCCTGCGTGACGGCGGTCCAGGCGTTGATCGTCGG
The DNA here is from genome assembly GCF_047456155.1 of Erwinia sp. BNK-24-b. NCBI lineage: Bacteria > Pseudomonadati > Pseudomonadota > Gammaproteobacteria > Enterobacterales > Erwiniaceae > Erwinia > Erwinia sp. BNK-24-b. Next base: position 3,845,314 of record NZ_CP179901.1, on the reverse strand, counting down.
ATTGTTTTGCTCGATCCTGTCCAGCGTTTGTTGCGCGATTTCACGCGCGCTCAGCTCGCCTTTGGTCAACGCGCTTTTCAGTTCGACAATGGAGAGAAAAGGTAACGTCATGCTTTATATACTCCTGCTACTTCTACCCGTTCGTCGAGCGGGAAAGCCATCAGCGGCTCGGCCATGCCGGCAATACGAGAAAACTGAACCAGCAGTTCGGCGCGACGCTGCTCATCAAGAGGCACGCCTAAGATCTGTTCCATCTGCGCTATGTAAAGCGCCCAGTCTGTTGAAGATGTCATGATGTTCTCCTGTTAAAAACCGGCAGCGCTGCCGTTGCTGCGTGGATCGCTTGCGCCTTCCAGCATGCCGTTGGTATGACGAACAATCGCACCCGCATGACCCACTGCCTCGCTGAAATCCTCCAGCGCTTCGACCTCGTGGCCCAGCTCGCGCAGCTGCTGCAAGGTTTCGGCGGCAAAGCGGCCTTCCAGCTTTAGCGAATCGGAAGACTGGCCCCACGTGCGGCCCAGCAGCCAGCGAGGGGCGCTGACGCACTGCTGTAGCGGCATGCCCTGCACCACGTGACGGGTAAAGATAGCCGCCTGCGTTTGCGGCTGGCCGTCGCCGCCCATCGAGCCGTAAACCATGGTGCGGCCATCGTTCAGACGCGCGGCGGCGGGATTCAGCGTATGAAAAGGCTGCTTGCCCGGTGCCAGCGCCAGCAGGTGATCGGGATCGAGGCTAAACGCCGCGCCGCGATTCTGCCAGGTGATACCGGTATCCGGCAGCACTACGCCACTGCCGAATTCGTGATAAATGCTTTGAATAAAGGAGACGGCCAGGCCGCTGCTGTCCATCACGCCCATCCAGACGGTATCGCCAGGTCCTTTACCGGTTCCCCAGGGCGCGGCGCGGCGATTGCTGATTGTTGCCGCCAGCGTTGCCAGCTGGTCAGAATCCAGTAGCGCCTGCATCTCTTCACGCATATGCAGCGGGTCGGTGATATAGCGGTCGCGCAGGCCGAAGGCGAGCTTGGTCGCTTCGACAATGCGGTGCACGGTCTGGACTTCGTCCGCCTGGGCCATATCCAGATGATTGGTAATACCGAGAATGGCCAGCGACACCAGGCCCTGCGTCGGCGGCGTCATATTAAAAACTTCGCCATATTCATGCTGAATGCTTAGCGGCTTACGGCGTTTTGCCCGATGGCTATGTAAATCTTCCAGCGTGATGGGCATACCGAGCGCCGACATTTCGCCAGCCAGCTTGCTGGCCAGCGGGCCGCGATAGAAGCTTTCCAGACCCTGCTCGGTGAGGATGGCCAGCGTGTTTGCCAGTTCTGGCTGGGTAAAACGGCTGCCCGCGCGCGGCACTTCGCCATCCGGCAGATACGTAGCGGCGAAGCCAGGCTGACTGGCGAGTTCATGATATTTGCTGGCGGTGGCAGCGGCCTGCGACTGCGTAACGGGAATACCGTCAGCCGCATAACGAATGGCGTCGGCCAGCAGACGAGAAACCGGCATCGCGGCACCGCCCAACTCTTTAGCGACTTCCAGCGCTTCTGCCCAGCCGCTGACGGTTCCGGCCACCGTCAGCGCCGCTTTCGGCCCACGATGGGGAATGGCCGACGTGCCTTGATAAAAAGAGAAATCGGCCAGCGAACCGGCCGCGCCGCTGGCATCAATAGCAATGGGATCGCCCTGTGGCGGCATAATCAGCCAGAAGCCGTCGCCGCCGAGACCGTTCATATGCGGATAAACCACGGCAATCGTAGCGGCGGCAGCCACCATCGCTTCAATAGCGTTGCCGCCTTCGCGCAGCACGGCCAGCGCGCTTTCGCTGGCGAGGTGATGAGGCGTCACCGCCATGCCGAGCGGAGCAAGGTTACTTTGTATCATCACGTTCTCATTTCCAAAGACAGATAACTAACGTAAAGCAAGAGCTGTTCCAGTTTGCCGCTTCTCACTGATGGTGTTGAAAAAAGCGCATGCGGCACGGAAGATAAGCACTGATTGTGCGCGGCCTGGTTTTCACCAGGCACGTTATTTGTATAGGCCATATTCTCTGAAACGAAAGTTACAAGGTTCACGCTATGAAGCAGCTCGATGAACGCCTGAGAAATTACTATCCCCAGCTCTCGCCACAGGAGCAGCGCGCGGCTGACTTCATTTTCGATCATTTTGACGATTTGATTAGCTACAACAGCGCGGAGCTGGCGCGGCTTAGCGGCGTTTCCAAAGCTACCGTAAGCCGTCTGTTTAAGCGGCTTGGCTATGAAAAATATCGCGATATGCGCGATGAATTGCGTACGCTACGCCAGAGCGGTATGCCACTGACCGATAACCGCGACGCGGTTCAGGGGAATACATTACTTGCCCGGCACTATAAACAAGAGATGGCCAATCTGACGCAGTGGGTGAACCAGCTGAATGCGGGCCAGTTCAGCGAGGTGGTGCAGAAACTGGCGGACAGCAAACGTATTTTTATCGTCGGTATGCGTAACTCCTGGCCGGTCGCGCTGCATTTCCGGCAGCAGTTGCTTCAGGTACGGGGCGATGTTCATCTGGCACCCCAGCCCGGCCAAACGCTGTCAGAAGAGCTGGTGGACATTACGGCGGAAGATATGGTGGTGGTCATTGCCTTCCGTCGTCGACCACGCATTATCAAACCGCTGTTGCAGCAGCTTCAGCAGCAGACTATTCCAGCGCTGGTGATTTGCGAGCCTGCACAGGCGATTACCGCGCTGGCACGCTGGCACCTTTGCACGCCGCTGGACAGCGTATCTGCCTTTGACAGCTACGCCTGCGCCAACAGCCTGATCAATTTGCTGACCAACGCGCTGCTACATGAATTACTGAGCAAAGGCCGTCAGCGCATTCACCGCATTGCCGATCTTTATAACCAGCTGGACGAACTGGAACAGCGCTAATGGGGCACCTTTTTGGTGCTTTGCTTCGTTTTAGGGCGCTGCTGCTGGCGCCCTGAAATAACCTGTGCTGACTTTGCTCTTCTTGATAAATCTTCTCTTCCGCATCATGTGAATTATCACTTTCCGGCTGCTTTTAAAGCCTTTTCTCATTTATTTTACCCTCCATGACCGGACGCTAAAAAAACCCGATGACAACTTTTTGCGACTGGCACATTAGTTGCAGATACCTCTATCAGGAATCTTTCGTTTCATCTTGAGTTAATCGGGGAAGGGCAAAATGAAAAAAGCATTACTGATGATGATCGGCGCGACGTTGCTGTTTGCACAAACGGCAAAGGCAGATCAATTACAGGATATTGAAAAGCGCGGCGTCATCCGCGTTGCCGTGCCGCAAGATTTTCCACCTTTTGGCTCGGTCGGCACCGATTTACAGCCGCAGGGCTACGATATTGATATGGCGAAATACCTGGCGAGCCAGATGAAACTTAAGTTACAGCTGGTCCCGGTGACCAGCGCTAACCGCGTGCCTTACCTGCAAACGGATAAGGTGGATCTGGTGATCTCCAGCCTGGGCAAAAATCCCGAGCGGGAAAAAGTGATTGCCTTCAGCCGCGCCTACGCGCCGTTTTTCCTTGGCGTATTTGGGCCGAAAGAAGCCACGCTAAAAGATGCGGCGGCGCTGAGCGGCAAGTCGATTGGCGTCACTCGCGGCGCGGTGGAAGATATGGTGCTGAGCGATCTCGCGCCAAAAGATGCGCAGCTGAAACGCTATGAAGATAACAATACGACGCTGTCGGCTTACCTGTCGGGTCAGGTGCAGTTTGTCGCCACCGGCAACCTGGTAGTCGCGGCCATCGCTCGCCAGAACGCGGATAAAGCGCCGGTAGCGAAATTTATGCTGAAAGATTCACCGTGCTTTATCGGCATGCGCAAAGGCGAGCCGGCGCTGAAAGCGAAGGTAGATGCGCTGATTGAGCAGGCAGTTAAAGATAAAACCCTGAACGGGCTTTCGCAGCAGTGGCTGAAAGCACCGCTGCCCGCTGACTTTAGCGCGTAAGGGTCGACGATGACGGAGCAACTCAATTTTCCTGCACTGCTGCCTTACTGGCCGCAGCTGCTGGCTGGTCTCTGGGTCACCATCCAGCTGACCGTGCTGGCAACCGTTGGCGGCGTGGCGCTGGGCATTCTGGGCGCGGCGTTGCGCAGCGGTCGGCCTTCCGCGCTTAGCCGTCTGTGGGGCTGCTACGTTGAGCTGATCCGCAATACGCCTTTTGTTGTCCAGCTGTTTTTTATCGTGTTCGGCTTGCCAAATCTGGGCTTAAAGCTGACCGCAGGCGAGGCGGCGCTGCTGGCCATGTTGATTAACCTGGGTGCCTACAGTACGGAAATTATTCGCGCAGGTATTCAGGTAACGCCGAAAGGACAGTGGGAGGCCGGCCGCGTGCTGGGCCTGACGCGTTCACAAACTTTTTTTCGCGTGGTACTGCCGCCTTCGCTGAAACGTATTTATCCGGCGCTGGTTAGCCAGTGCATCATCGTGATGCTGGGTTCTTCGGTCGTGTCGCAGGTTTCATATGAAGAGCTGACCTTTGCTGCCAACCTGATCCAGTCGCGCACTTTTTTGAGCTTTGAAGTTTATCTGGTCACCACGCTGGTTTATCTGGTGCTGTCGATAGCCATGCGGCAGCTGTTGCTGGCGGCCGGACGAAAATGGTTGAGGGCGCCATGAACACGTTTACCGACTGGGATATTTTACGCAATCTGCTGCTGGCAGCGCGCTGGACGCTGTTACTGTCGCTGACCGCCTTTTTCGGCGGCACGATAGTTGCGATGCCGCTGGTGATGGTACGCCTGACGCGCCGCCGCTGGCCCAACCGGCTGATTAGCGCCTACATTGAGCTTTTTCAGGGAACGCCGCTGCTGATGCAGCTGTTTCTGGCTTTTTTTGGCGTGGCCCTGTTTGGCGTGGACGTTTCACCGTGGACGGCGGCCTCGCTGGCGTTAACGCTTTATACCAGCGCCTTTTTAATCGATATCTGGCACGGCAGCATTCAGGCGTTACCGAAAGGACAATGGGAAGCCTCACGCTGTCTGGGCCTCAGCTTTTCCCAAACGCTGTACCGCGTGGTGCTGCCGCAGGCGTTACGCATTGGCATCGCTCCTACCGTCGGCTTTGCGGTTCAGGTGGTAAAAGGCACCGCGCTGGCGTCGATTATTGGCTTTGTCGAGCTAACCAAAGCGGGCACCATTTTAAATAACGTCACTTATCAACCTTTTAAGGTCTTTGCGCTGGTGGCGCTGGGCTATTTCCTGATCTGCTATCCGCTGTCGCGCTACAGCCAGTACCTGGAGAAAAAATTCAATGCCGCTCATCACCATTAATCAGGTACAGAAATATTACGGCGACAATCACGTGCTGAAAGGCGTGGACCTGGATATCGACATGGGTGAAGTGATTTCGATTATCGGCCGTAGCGGGTCGGGAAAAAGTACGCTGTTGCGCTGCATCAACGGGCTGGAAGGTTATCAGGAAGGCAGCATCAAGCTGGGCGGTATGACCATTACAGACCGTGATTCGCAGGCTCGTGAAATCAGCCGTTCCGTTGGCATGGTGTTCCAGAACTTTAACCTGTTCCCACATATGACCGCGCTGGAAAACGTCATGCTGGCACCGCGCCGCGTCCTGAAAAAGAAAGAGGTGGAATGCCGTGAGCTGGCCGCGCAGATGCTGGAAAAAGTGGGGCTGGGGGAGCGGATGGATTATTACCCGGCGAACCTTTCCGGTGGCCAGCAGCAGCGTGTAGCTATCGCCCGTGCGCTGGCAATGACGCCGAAAGTGCTGCTGTGCGATGAAATCACCTCCGCGCTCGACCCGGAGCTGGTGGGCGAAGTGCTGAAGGTGCTTGAGCAGCTGGCGCGTGAGGGAATGACGCTGATTCTGGTGACGCACGAAATGAATTTCGCTCGTGAAGTGGGCGACCGCGTAGTCTTTATGCACCAGGGCCGCGTCTGGGAACAGGGCGACAGCAAAAACCTGTTTGCCAGCCCGCAAACGCAGGAACTCAAACAGTTTATCTCATCGGTGCGCGGCCTGAGCTAGCGCGCTGATTGTTAAGAGGAAAAGAAAATGGACGTAGCGAAATATCCGCAAATCAATCCGCCACAGCGCCTGCTAATGGGGCCTGGGCCAATCAATGCCGATCCGCGCGTATTACGCGCCATGTCCAGCCAGCTGCTTGGGCAGTACGATCCGGCGATGACGCACTACATGAATGAAGTTATGGAGCTATACCGCGGCGTATTCCGCACGCAAAACCGCTGGACGCTGCTGATTGATGGTACCTCTCGTGCCGGGATCGAAGCGATTTTGCTGTCGGCAATTCGACCTGGCGACAAAGTGCTGGTACCGGTATTTGGCCGCTTCGGACATTTGCTGTGTGAAATAGCCCGGCGCTGCAGGGCAGAGGTTCACACCATTGAAGTCCCCTGGGGCGAAGTATTTACGCCCGATCAGATCGAAGATGCGATCAAAAGCGTGCGTCCGCGTCTGCTGCTGACCGTGCAGGGCGACACTTCAACCACCATGCTACAGCCGCTGGCTGAACTGGGCGCTATCTGCAAAAAATATGGCGTGCTGTTTTACACCGATGCCACCGCCTCGTTTGCGGGCAACGCGCTGGAAACTGACGCATGGGGACTGGATGCAGTTTCCGCCGGTATGCAGAAATGTTTGGGCGGCCCGTCAGGTACATCACCGATTACGCTGAGTCCAGAGATGGAAGCCGTTATTCGCAAACGTAAATGCGTTGAAGAGGGGATCCGCACCGCCGCGCATCAGGACGGTGATGACGAGATGATCTACTCCAACTATTTTGATCTCGGCATGATCATGGATTATTGGGGGCCGGAACGGCTAAACCACCATACCGAAGCTACCTCGGCGCTGTTCGGTGCACGTGAATGTGCGCGGTTAATCCTGCAGGAAGGCCTGGACAACGGTATCGCGCGCCACAAGCTGCACGGCGACGCATTGCTGAAAGGCATTCAGGGCATGGGGCTGGAAACGTTCGGTAATTTGCAGCACAAGATGAACAACGTGCTGGGCGTGGTTATCCCGCAGGATATTAACGGCGACCAGGTACGCAAGCTGATGCTGGAAGACTTTGGCATTGAGATCGGCACCTCTTTTGGCCCGCTGCATGGCAAGGTCTGGCGTATTGGCACCATGGGCTACAACGCTCGCAAAGACTGCGTAATGCAGACCCTGAGCGCGCTGGAATCGGTGCTGACGTACCTTGGCTATAAAACCGCCCAGGGCGCGGCGATGCAGGCTGCCTGGGATCACTATACCGCCGGGAGCTGCTGATGAGCCTGCTAAGCCTTGCAGATGCGCAGCAGGCAGCGGCCAGGGTGATGGCGCGCTGCGACAGGCTCGCGGAAATCAGCGAAACGCCGGACGCGTTAACGCGCGTTTATCTTTCGCCAGAGCATCTTCAGGCCAACCAGCTGGTAGGGGAATGGATGGAGGCCGCCGGTATGCGCGTCTGGCAGGATAGCGTCGGCAATATCTGTGGCCGTTATGAGGCGCTGGAGCCGGACGCACCTGCGCTGCTGCTGGGGTCACATCTGGACACGGTACGTAACGCAGGCCGCTACGACGGTATGCTTGGCGTACTTACCGCCATCGAAACCGTGCAGGCGCTACAGCAGCAGCAGCGACGGCTACCGCTGGCGATTGAAATCGTGGGCTTTGGCGATGAAGAAGGCACGCGCTTTGGCATTACACTGCTGGGCAGTCGCGGCCTGACCGGAAGCTGGCCAGAAAGCTGGGTCAGCCATCCTGACGGCAACAGCATTACCGTGGCCCAGGCGATGGACGACGTGGGGTTGAATGCGCACGAGATTGGCCTGGCAGCGCGCGAAGTAAAAGACATTGCCGCCTATCTGGAACTGCATATCGAACAAGGCCCGTGCCTGGAGCAGGAAGGCCTGGCGCTGGGCGTGGTTACGGCGATTAACGGCGCGCGCCGCCTGAACTGCTGCTTTGTTGGCGAGGCGGGGCACGCGGGTACGGTGCCGATGTCCCATCGTAAAGATGCGCTGGCGGCAGCGGCGGAATGGATGGTGTTTATTGAACAGGCCGCGCCACAACATAGCCCGCAGCTGGTGGCGACCGTTGGCACGCTACAGGCTTTGCCGGGCGCGGTGAATGTGATCCCGGGTGAAGTGAAGCTAAGTCTGGACGTACGCGGGCCGGACGATCGTGCGCTGGCAGAGCTGCTGTCGGCACTGCTGACCCAGGCCGAGGCGATAGCGCTGCGGCGCGGCTTAAGCTTTAGCGCCGAAGAGTATTACCAGATCCCGGCCACGCGCTGCGATGAAAAACTCCAGGCCGTACTGAGCCAGGCGGTTGCACAGGTGCAGGGACGTTCGCTTTCACTGCCGAGCGGTGCAGGCCATGACGCTATCGCCATAGCGGAACGCTGGCCGGTCGGCATGCTGTTTGTACGCTGCGATCGCGGTATCAGCCATCATCCCGCAGAGTCGGTGCAGGCGGCAGACGTAGCGACAGCGGTGCGTGCTTATGCACAAGCCGTGAATGATGTCGCAACCTCATGGCCATCTGGTGGGAGCCTGCCATGACGCCTGAACAATTTAACCAGGCTATGGCTGATGAAGCCTGCAGGCTGATTGCACACTGCGTGGCGCTGGAAAGCTGGATTAAGGCGCTGGTGGCCGCACGTCCTTTTTCCTCGCTGGATGACCTGCTGCAAACCGGCGACAGGCTGGCACGCGGCTGGGATGAACGGGCATTGAGCCAGGCGCTTGCCGCGCATCCGCGCATCGGTGAAAAAGCGCAGGGCAACGGCAAAGAGGCCAGGCTGTCGACCAGCGAACAGGGCAGCGTAAAGCATGCCGACGACGAACTTAAAGAAGCGCTACGCCTGGGCAATGTTGCTTACGAGCAACGTTTTGGCCGGGTCTTTTTAATCCGCGCCAAAGGGCGAAGCGGCGAGGAAATGCTGGCGGAACTGCATCGCCGACTGGGCAACGATCCGCAGCGCGAGCAGCAGGAAGCGCTGGATCAGCTGCGGGAAATTACGCTGCTGCGGCTGCGTGACACTTTTCAGTAAAGGAGAGCGCTTAATGAGCACCATTACTACCCATATTCTGGATACCGCGCTGGGCAAACCGGCGATTGGCGTCGCCGTCTCGCTGGAGCAGAACAGCAGCCAGGGCTGGCTGCCGATAGCGCAGGGCGACACTGATGCAGATGGCAGAATTAAGGATCTCACGCCTGAACCTTTGGCACCTGGCCATTATCGTCTGATTGCCGAGATTGGCGACTATTTCGCCGCTGAAGGCCGTGATGCGCTCTATGTCAGCGCGCAGATCGACTTCGTGCTGGCGGCCACAGGTAGCCACTATCACCTGCCTTTTTTGATTTCGCCGTGGTCGTGGTCGACCTATCGCGGCAGCTGATTTTCTCAGCAAAATATGCTCTTTCAGAAAAAGTTAAAGGCCGTTTCAGCACTATCCATGAGCTAAGCAGCAAAGGGTGAAATTATGGTCAGGCCAGAAGATACGCGTTATCCGGCAGGCAAATCCTTTGCCTGGGGTTTGCAGCATGTGCTGACGATGTATGGCGGTATCATCGCGCCGCCGCTGATTATCGGTTCGGCGGCCGGACTGACGGCGGTACAGCTTGGCATGCTGGTTACGGCGGCGCTGTTTGTCAGCGGTTGCGCTACGCTGCTACAGGCGCTGGGCGTTCCGGGGTTCGGCGCCCGTCTGCCGCTGGTACAGGGCGTTTCCTTTGCGGGTGTTGCCACCATGGTGACGCTGGTGACCAACGGCGGCGGTCTGCCAATGGTGTTTGGTGCGGTTATCGCCTCGTCGCTTATCGGCCTGCTGATTGCGCCGCTGTTTGCCCATATCATCCGTTTTTTTCCACCAGTGGTAACCGGCACCGTGATCACCGTGATTGGCCTGTCGCTGATGCCCGTCGCCGCACGCTGGGCAATGGGCGGTAATCCTCACGCGCCTGAATGGGGATCGCCCGGCAATATAGGGCTGTCGGCACTGACGCTATGCCTGGTGCTGCTGTTTAATCGGTTAGGCAATGCGGCGATAAAAAGGCTGGCCGTGCTGGCGGCGATGGCTTTCGGCACGCTGTTTGCGTTTGCCAACGGAAACGTAGATTTTTCCGGCGTGCTGCACGGCAAGGTAGTGGCGCTGCCTGGCATGCTCAGTTTTGGGCCACCGGTTTTCGACGTGGCGGCCATTCTGTCGATGACGCTGATTGTGCTGGTGCTGCTCACCGAAACCACCGCCGGCCTGATCGCGATTGGCGAAATTGTGGGCACGGAAGTTGACGGTAAACGTATAGCCAGCGGGCTGCGGGCGGATATGCTTACCAGCGCGCTGTCGCCGCTGTTTAACTCGTTTCCCCAGAGCGCTTTTGCCCAGAATATTGGCCTGGTTGCGATTACCGGAATTAAAAGCCGCTATGTGGTGGCTGCGGGCGGCGTCATTCTGGTTGTACTGGGCTGCTTACCCGTGTTGGGACGTCTGATAGCAGCCGTGCCCGCACCTGTTCTGGGCGGTGCTGGCGTGGTGCTGTTCGGCACGGTTGCGGCATCCGGCATCCGTACGCTGGCAAAGGTAGATTACAAAGACAATATGAATCTGGTGGTGGTCGCCACCGCTATCGCTTTTGGCATGATCCCGATCGTGATGCCCACGTTTTACGACCAGTTTCCGGGGTGGGTCAGAACGATTTTCCATTCCGGCATCAGCGCCGCCTGCCTGGTTTCCGTGGCGCTGAATGTGGTGTTTAACAGTTCAGGAAAAATAAATGCGCTGGCGCTAAAAGAGACAGAATAAAGAAAAGCAGGGTTATATCAGGATCGTTCACGGCCAGCATACGCGTTCAGCGACGTATGCCGGCACGGGTGTTCAGATGCCTGTTTTAGCTGCTAAAAGCGAAAATCATCCGCATCGCGCCACGCCGGAAAACGTTCCCGATACTGCTGTAGCGCCGTCAACGACAATTCTGCATCAAGTACGGCGGGCTGATGCGGTTCGCCAGCCGCCAGAACTTCACCTTGCGGGCTGATAATTCGGCTGTCGCCGCTGTAGCGATGGCCGTTGGCATCCGTGCCAACCCGATTGCAGCCGGCAACATAAGCCTGGTTTTCAATTGCTCGCGCCAGCAGCAGCGCCTGCCAGTGCGCGGCGCGCGCTTCCGGCCAGTTAGCGACGTAAAGCGCCAGATCGTAGTCGTTGCGATTGCGCGAAAACACCGGAAAGCGCAGGTCATAACAGATCTGCGGCAGAACGCGCCAGCCGCGGAAGAGGATAATTTCCCGCCGATCGCCCGCCAGATAGTGATGATGTTCATCGGCCATCCGAAACAGATGGCGTTTGTCGTAGCGATGCACGGTACCGTCCGGTTCAACCAGCAGAAAACGGTTAACCGCGCCGCTATCGGTTTGCATCGCCACGCTGCCGCCAATCATAGCGTCGGCGGCAGCCGCTTTTTCCCGTAGCCACGCAATCACGCGCCCTTCCGGCAGCGAGCTTTTTGCCGCTTCCATAGCAAAGCCGGTCGTGAACATTTCTGGCAGCACGATAAGATCCCGCCCCGTCAAGGTTGCCAGCAGCCCGTCAAAAAAACGCAGGTTAGCTTCGCCATCCATCCAGACCAGCGGCTGCTGTAACAGGCTCAGGTTCAGAGTTGACACAGGCGCTCCGCTGCCGCATCCAGCGTGGCTTCCTGCTTGGCAAAGCACAGGCGGATCAGTTTATGAGGAAATGGCCCGGCGCAGAAAACCGATAGCGGGATTGCCGCCACGCCAGCCTCTTTGGTCAGCCACTGGCAGAAGGCAACGTCGTCCAGCTCAGAAATAGCGCTGTAGTCGGCCAGCAAAAAATAGGTGCCTTCACACGGCAAAATTTTCAGTCGGCTTTTCGCCAGCGCCTGGATGAAACGATCGCGGCGCGCCTGGTAAAAAGCAGGCAGCTCGCGATAGTGCTGCGGCTCGGCATTCAGCATATCGGCCAGCGCCAGTTGGGCAGGCGTGTTAACGGCAAAGGTAAGGTACTGATGAACTTTGCGCACTTCCGCCGTCAGTGCCGCTGGCGCGACGCAGTAACCTACCTTCCAGCCGGTCATGTGGAAGGTTTTGCCAAAGGATGAGACGGCGATCGCGCGCTCACGCAGCTGTGGATGCGCCAGCACGCTGGCATGGCCTTCCTTTGCAAAACAGATGTGCTCATAAACTTCGTCGCTCAGCACATAAATTTCCTGCGCTTTTATCGCCTGCCACAGCGCGGCAAAGTCGCTTTTTTGCCAGACGGTTGCGGAAGGGTTGTGCGGCGTATTCAGAATCACTAAGCGGGTACGCGCAGAAAGCAGCGCGGCAAATTCCTGCCAGTCGACGGAAAATGCTGGCGGCTGCAGGGCGATGCGCTTCATTACGCCGCCAGCCAGCGTCACGGCTGGCGCATAGCTGTCGTAGCTGGGATCGAAACAGATAACCTCATCGCCCGGGCGAACCAGCGCGGTAATGGCAGCATAGAGCGCTTCGGTCGCGCCTGCCGTTACCGTAATTTCGCTGTTGGCATCTGGACGATGTCCATATAGCTCCGCTGTTTTAGCCGCGATTGCCTCGCGCAGCGGCTGTACGCCGGTCATTGGTGCGTACTGATTGGCCCCGGCGTTCACGTGATGCGCCAGCCGCGCCTTCAGGTAGTCTGGCCCGTCGAAATCCGGAAAGCCCTGGGAAAGGTTAATGGCGTTATGCTGCTGCGCCAGCGCGCTCATCTGCGTAAAAATGGTGGTGCCAAGAGCAGGAAGCTTGCTCTCGGGCGAAATCGACATCTGGCTCATTATCAGTCACCCTTGCGGAACGTTATTTGTGAGGTATCAGACCGTTGCCGCCACTATACCGTCAGTGCTAGTATTTGGCAATCAAGACGCTTAGACGTCTAAACGCTAACGCTATGCCGCGCTAAACGGCTAAAAAGGAAGGCTATGACAACGTCGCAGTTAGAGCAGTTAGTGGCGGCCTGCCACTGGATTGGTGCGAAAGGTTGGGCTCCCGCCACAGGCGGCAATATGTCGGTGCGCCAGGATGATAAGTTTTGCCTGCTTAGCGAGTCCGGTAAAGATAAAGGCGCGCTAACCCGCGATGACTTTATTCAGGTTGAGATTGCCAACAACAACGTTCCTTCCGGCCGCAAACCTTCTGCCGAGACGGGATTACACACGCTTATCTATCGGCTGTTTCCCGACGCGGGCGCGGTGCTACATACCCATACGGTCAACTCGACCGTGTTGTCGAGAGTTGAGAAGAGCGCCGCATTAACGCTGCAAGGTTATGAAATGCAGAAGACGCTGGCCGGGCAAAACTCGCATCTTGATAGCGTCTCTGTTGCGTTGTTTGACAACGATCAGGATATTGAGGCGCTGGCAGGACGTATTGAACGCTTTGCTGCCGCTCAGCCGCTGCGCTACGCTTTTCTCTTGCGCGGGCATGGGCTGACCTGTTGGGGGCGTGACGTCAATGAAGCGCGTCGCCATCTTGAAGGACTGGAATTCCTGTTCCAGTGTGAATTACAACGTCGGCTTCTGGAGGCCAAATGATCCGCGCCATTGTCACCGATATCGAAGGCACCACCAGCGATATTCGCTTCGTGCATAACGTGCTTTTTCCTTACGCACGTGAAAACCTGGCGGCCTTTATCGCTGCTTTCCAGCACCGGGAAGATGTTGCCGCGGCGCTAAACGACCTGCGCGACGAGATCGCCCAGCCACAGGCCACCATTGAAGACTTAATTACCGTACTGTTTCAGTTTATGGATGAAGACCGTAAATCTACGTCGCTAAAAGCCTTGCAGGGCATGATCTGGCGTGACGGCTATCTTAACGGAAGCTTTACCGGGCATCTCTATCCTGACGTCTTGCCCGCGCTACAGGCCTGGCAGGGGCAGGGCATTCAGCTTTACGTTTATTCATCTGGCTCAGTAGCTGCGCAGAAATTGTTATTTGGCTACAGCGATAAGGGTGATATCACGTCGCTATTCAGCGGCTATTTTGACACGCGCGTGGGGGCCAAACGCGAAACGGCTTCCTACCAGAATATTGCTGCCGATATCGGCCTGGCTGGCCACGAGCTGCTGTTTTTATCGGATATACATCAGGAGCTGGATGCCGCGCAGGAAGCAGGATGGCAGACCATCCAGCTTATTCGTGACGCCGCGGACGACGGCAGTCGTCATCGTCAGGTCAACCGTTTTGACGCTATTAACCTGGAGCAGTTTCTATGAGCGCACTGACTATTTTTACCGAGAGCGAAGCAGCTACGCCCGTCTGGCAGAGCCGCGATGCTGAAGAGATCCGCCAGAAGCTGAACAGTAAAAACGTCCGGTTTGAGCGCTGGCAGGCGGATCGCGATCTGGGCAGTAATCCTGAACCGGAAACGGTTATTAAGGCTTATCAGCACGCTATCGATCGGCTGGTAGCAGAAAAAGGCTACCAAAGCTGGGACGTTATCAGCATGCGTGCGGACAATCCGCAGAAACAGACGCTGCGTGAAAAGTTTCTTTCCGAGCATACGCATGGCGAAGACGAAGTGCGTTTTTTTGTGGAAGGCGCGGGCCTTTTTTGCCTGCACCTGGATGGCCATATTTACCAGATCCTTTGTGAGAAGAATGATTTAATTTCCGTCCCGGCAGGGACGCCGCACTGGTTTGATATGGGCTCTTCACCGCACTTTACTGCGATTCGCATCTTTGATAATCAGGAAGGCTGGATCGCTAACTTCACCGGCGACAGCATTGCGGATGCCTATCCACGCCTGCCGTAAATCCTGGCTTAGTCGGCCAGAGAGGGACACAGGTAACAACATTGGCGAGCTCCCGGCTGGCTATGCTAACAATGCCGGGAGAGCTAAAAAACGCGTCAATTTTATTTTCGAAACGGGCGCACCGGGAAAATATCCGCCCCGGCGTCAAAAAAGTGTTACCGAAAAAAGGCGCTGGTTCAGCAAGGGAATTCAACAGGCTCCTGCATCCTTCAGACAGAATGACTAACAATAAATCAGCTCTGTTAGTAAAAAGGCATAATTTAGCTGGGTTATGTTACGTCTTTCGCAGGTGAATTTATTTAGATTATATTATTGCGCTGTACTTTAATTCTTCGAAAGGATTTCCTGTTTTTTTATTTTCCCTGCCTGTTTGTTTTTTATTAGCGTTATTTCCAGTAAGGTTGATTATTTTAAGAATTTATATTTTATTAATCTTGATAGTAAAGCGAGTTTTATTTTTTTTGTTTGTAATTTAATGTAAAGTGAATTGATGTGCTTCCTGCTTGCGTCAATTATATTTCGCCATCAAAATAGAACTATTTTTCAGGTGATGGCTGCCTCAGGGATTTTATTATTTAAAAGGAGTTAAAATGAAAGAATTAACCAATATCGAATGTGACGAAGTAAGTGGCGGGTTCTATGACATGGGCATAGGTCTGGGAATCGGCGCGGTGGCCATAGGCTGCCTGGCTGTCTGCGTGGTGGGTTTTAATGCTATTGCTGCCGGTGTAGTGGGGGTTGGGGCTGTCGGCGTTGTTGGCGCTGTCAGTGTTATCGGTGCGGCTGGCATTGCCGTTGCTGGTGCTATTGCTGCTGGTGCCGTTGTCGTCGGTGTGACTGCCGCAGCCCTGTATACGGGCGTCGTCGTAGGGCGTACTGGCCTGATGACTATTGCTGCTCTGACAGGTATAGCTTACTCTTCAGCAAAATCAGATACGGCAAACCCGGAAGTTGCATCTTAAGATATAGCAAACTCTGCGCTGCTTTAAGCTAGCCTGTTAAGGTTGTGCGCGCTGCTACCCGTTTGATAGCAGCGCATTTGCCTGAAATCTTCCCATCTTTTTCCCCTCACGGATTTTAATAATTTTCCGATCGGCCGCATAAATTCTAATCCCGTCATTTTTATAGTGGCGCTGGAGTTAACCCGTGGTTAACCTGTCTGCGTTTTGTATGCACAGACCTGAGGGACTTATTATGAATAATGCACCAATCCGCCTGGCTATCGTGGGCGCGCCGGGACGTATGGGGCGTCAGCTGATTCAGGCTGCCCACGAGGCGGAGGGCGTCTGCCTGGGCGCTGCGCTGGCGCGTGAGGGATCTTCACTGTTGGGTACGGATGCGGGTGAGCTGGCAGGCATCGGTCAGGTGGGGGTTAAAATCAGCGATAAGCTGGTTGCCGATGACTTTGACGTGCTGATCGATTTTACCCGGCCAGAAGGCACGCTGGACTATCTGGCTTTCTGCCGTCAGCATCAAAAAGCGATGATTATTGGTACCACGGGGTTTGACGAGGCCGGAAAAGCGGCAATCAAAGCGGCGGCAGAAGAAATTGCTATTGTGTTTGCCGCCAACTTTAGCGTCGGCGTTAATCTGGTGCTAAAACTACTGGAAAAAGCCGCTCAGGTAATGGGCGACTATGCGGATATCGAAATAACCGAAGCGCACCACCGCCATAAAGTTGATGCGCCTTCCGGCACCGCGCTGGCAATGGGTGAGGCCATTGCGGACGCCATGGACTGGGATCTTAATGAGCATGCCGTCTATAGCCGTGAAGGCCACACCGGCGAACGCAAGCCGCAGACAATTGGTTTTGCCACCGTTCGTGCTGGCGATATCGTTGGCGAGCACACGGCAATGTTTGCAGATATTGGGGAACGTGTAGAGATAACGCACAAGGCCTCAAGCCGCATGACCTTTGCAAAAGGCGCAGTTAAAGCGTCTGAATGGGTTTTCGATCGTAAAAAAGGTCTCTTCGATATGCGTGACGTGCTTAATCTGGATGAGATTTAGTAAAAAATAATTACTCATCTCTTTGATTTTAAGGGTGTTTATTGTCACCCTTTTCATAAATATGTGCTATTTGTATCTTATGATTCTAATTCCATTTTTTAACATGAATTGCCTCTGTTAGCGTCCTGGGAAACGCTGTTTTTGACCATTTGGTCCGGTTTTTACCGCCTTCTTTCAGATTTATCGCTTAGTTTCGCCAGGCAACCGTTTTTATCAGCCGGATAGCTGTTGTTTTTGGTCGCTATCTTCCTGTTTCTCTATCAGTGACGCAAAAAAGCATGAAAAATAGCGCCTCAGGGTAGACAAGCCAGGGAGCGATCATTAGAATGCGCGCAATTTGCCAAAAATCGAGCAGTCAGGCGGTTTTTGCATTGATTTGGAGCCTCATTCTGAATTAATATGCAAATAATGTGACTGTTTATTCTCTGGAGGATGTTTTGATTAAGTCAGCACTATTGGTTCTGGAAGACGGAACCCAATTCCACGGTCGGGCCATCGGGGCAACGGGTTCGGCTGTAGGAGAAGTTGTTTTCAACACTTCAATGACCGGTTATCAAGAAATCCTCACTGATCCTTCCTATTCCCGCCAGATCGTTACTCTTACTTATCCCCATATCGGCAACGTCGGCACCAATACCGCTGACGAAGAGTCTGCTCAGGTACATGCGCAGGGGCTGGTTATTCGCGACCTGCCGCTGATTGCCAGCAACTTCCGTAATGAGGAAGGGTTGTCGGCTTACCTCAAGCGTCTGAATATTGTCGCTATTGCCGATATCGATACGCGCAAGCTGACCCGCCTGCTACGTGAAAAAGGCGCGCAGAACGGCTGCATTATCGCGGGCGACGCGCCGGATGCCGGGCTGGCGCTGCAAAAAGCAAAAGCTTTCCCTGGCCTGAAAGGGATGGATTTGGCAAAAGAAGTTACCACGCAGGAAACCTATAGCTGGACGCAGGGAAGCTGGACGCTCGACGGCCTGCCCGCCGCGAAAAAAGAAGAAGAGCTGCCTTTCCACGTGGTCGCTTATGACTATGGCGTAAAGCGCAATATCCTGCGCATGCTGGTCGACCGTGGCTGCCGCCTGACCGTGGTTCCGGCGCAAACGCCAGCGGAAGAAGTGCTGAAGATGAATCCGGACGGTATCTTCCTTTCCAACGGCCCTGGCGACCCGGAGCCTTGTGACTACGCGATTGCTGCTATCAAAACTTTCCTGGAAACCGAAGTACCGGTGTTCGGCATCTGCCTGGGGCATCAGCTGCTGGCGCTGGCGAGCGGCGTTAAAACGGTGAAAATGAAGCTGGGCCACCACGGCGGCAACCATCCGGTCAAAGATCATGATAACGATACCGTGATGATCACCGCTCAGAACCACGGATTCGCCGTAGATAATAACAATCTGCCAGCGAACCTGCGTATTACTCACACCTCGCTGTTTGACCATACGGTGCAGGGGATTCACCGCACGGATAAACCGGCGTTCAGCTTCCAGGGCCACCCTGAAGCCAGCCCCGGCCCGCACGATGCCGCACCGCTGTTCGATCACTTTATCGAACTGATTGAAGCTTACCGTTCAACCAAATAATCAGGAGCGAGAGAATGCCAAAACGTACCGACATAAAAAGTATCCTGATCCTTGGCGCTGGCCCGATCGTTATCGGCCAGGCCTGTGAATTCGATTACTCAGGCGCGCAGGCCTGTAAAGCGCTGCGCGAAGAGGGTTACCGCGTTATCCTGGTTAACTCCAACCCGGCAACCATTATGACCGACCCGGAAATGGCCGATGCGACCTATATCGAGCCTATTCACTGGGAAGTTGTACGCAAAATTATTGAGAAAGAGCGTCCGGATGCGGTACTGCCGACGATGGGCGGCCAGACCGCGCTGAACTGTGCGCTGGAGCTGGAACGTCAGGGCGTGCTGGAAGAGTTCAACGTCACCATGATTGGCGCAACGGCTGACGCGATTGATAAAGCGGAAGATCGCCGTCGCTTTGACGTGGCAATGAAAAAAATCGGTCTGGAAACCGCACGTTCCGGTATTGCCCACACGATGGAAGAAGCGCTGAAAGTTGCTGAAGACGTTGGCTTTCCGTGCATTATCCGTCCTTCCTTTACCATGGGCGGTAGCGGCGGCGGTATCGCTTATAACCGCGAAGAATTTGAAGAGATTTGCGAGCGCGGCCTGGATCTGTCGCCAACCAACGAGCTGCTGATTGATGAATCGCTGATCGGCTGGAAAGAGTATGAGATGGAAGTGGTGCGCGACAAAAATGATAACTGCATCATTGTCTGCTCCATCGAAAACTTTGACCCGATGGGTATCCACACCGGCGACTCTATCACTGTAGCACCAGCGCAGACGCTGACCGATAAAGAATATCAGGTTATGCGTAACGCCTCGATGGCGGTACTGCGTGAAATTGGCGTGGAAACCGGCGGTTCTAACGTCCAGTTCTCGGTTAACCCGGAGAATGGTCGTTTAATCATCATCGAGATGAACCCGCGCGTCTCCCGTTCTTCCGCGCTGGCGTCCAAAGCAACCGGCTTCCCGATTGCAAAAATTGCCGCCAAGCTGGCCGTAGGCTACACGCTGGATGAACTGATGAACGACATCACCGGCGGCCGCACGCCTGCGTCGTTTGAGCCTTCCATCGACTACGTCGTGACCAAAATTCCACGCTTCAACTTTGAAAAATTTGCGGGCACCAACGACCGCCTGACCACGCAGATGAAATCCGTGGGCGAAGTCATGGCGATTGGCCGCACGCTGCAGGAGTCTATGCAAAAAGCGCTGCGCGGGCTGGAAGTCGGCGCGCACGGCTTCGATCCAAAAGTTGATTTGAACGATGCGGAAGCGTTGACCACTATCCGCCGCGAGCTAAAAGATGCCGGTTCCGACCGCATCTGGTACGTAGCCGATGCCTTCCGTGCGGGCCTGTCCGTTGACGGTATATTCAACCTGACCAATATTGACCGCTGGTTCCTGGTGCAGATTGAAGAGCTGGTGCGGCTGGAAGAGCAGGTTGCCCGTGAAGGCATCAACGGCCTGACGGCTGATTTCCTGCGTACGCTGAAGCGTAAAGGTTTTGCCGATGCGCGTCTGGCCGTGCTGGCTGGCGTGGCGGAATCGGAAGTGCGCAAGCTGCGTCATCAGTACAACCTGCACCCGGTTTACAAGCGCGTGGATACCTGTGCGGCGGAATTCTCGACCGACACCGCCTATATGTACTCTACCTATGAAGAAGAGTGCGAGGCCAACCCAAACCAGGATCGCGACAAAATCATGGTGCTGGGCGGCGGGCCAAACCGTATCGGCCAGGGCATTGAGTTCGACTATTGCTGCGTGCACGCCGCGCTGGCTCTGCGCGAAGACGGTTACGAAACCATTATGGTTAACTGTAACCCGGAGACCGTTTCTACCGATTACGATACCTCTGACCGTCTTTACTTTGAGCCGGTTACGCTGGAAGACGTGCTGGAAATCGTGCGTATTGAGAAGCCGAAGGGCGTGATCGTCCAGTACGGTGGCCAGACGCCGCTGAAGCTGGCGCGCGCGCTGGAAGCCGCAGGCGTACCGGTTATCGGCACCAGCCCGGACGCTATTGACCGTGCGGAAGACCGTGAACGCTTCCAGCAGGCGGTCGATCGCCTGGGCCTGAAGCAGCCTGCCAACGCCACGGTAACGGCGCTGGAGCAGGCGGTAGAGAAAGCAGCCACAATCGGCTATCCGCTGGTGGTGCGTCCTTCTTACGTGCTGGGCGGCCGCGCGATGGAAATCGTTTATGACGAAATCGATCTAAAACGCTATTTCCAGACCGCCGTTTCCGTATCTAACGATGCGCCAGTGCTGCTGGATCGCTTCCTGGATGACGCGGTAGAAGTCGACGTCGATGCTATCTGTGACGGCGAGCGTGTGCTGATTGGCGGCATTATGGAACACATTGAGCAGGCTGGCGTGCACTCCGGTGACTCCGCTTGTTCACTGCCGGCCTACACGCTGAGCAAAGAGATTCAGGACGTGATGCGTCAGCAGGTCGAAAAGCTGGCCTTCGAGCTTTGCGTACGCGGCCTGATGAACGTGCAGTTCGCGGTCAAAGATAACGAAGTCTATCTGATTGAGGTTAACCCTCGCGCCGCGCGTACCGTGCCGTTTGTCTCTAAAGCTACGGGCGTGCCGCTGGCGAAAGTTGCCGCGCGCGTTATGGCGGGCAAAACGCTGGTCGAGCAGGGCGTAACGGAAGAGATTATTCCACCGTACTATTCGGTTAAGGAAGTCGTACTGCCGTTCAACAAATTCCAGGGCGTTGATCCTATCCTCGGCCCGGAAATGCGTTCAACCGGCGAAGTCATGGGCGTGGGCCGTACTTTTGCGGAAGCTTTCTCTAAAGCGATGCTGGGCGCACAAAGCAACATGAAAAAGAGCGGCCGCGCGCTGCTGTCCGTCCGCGAAGGTGATAAAAAGCGCATTGTGGATCTGGCGGCCAAGCTGCAAAAGCTCGGCTTCGAGCTGGATGCAACGCACGGCACGGCTGTGGTATTGGGTGAAGCAGGCATTAACCCGCGTCTGGTTAACAAGGTGCACGAAGGACGTCCGCATATTCAGGACCGCCTGAAGAACGGTGAATATGCCTACATTGTTAACACGACGGCCGGACGTCAGGCGATTGAGGATTCCAAACTGATCCGCCGCAGCGCGCTGCAGTATAAAGTGCACTACGACACCACGCTGAACGGTGGTTTTGCCACGGCAATGTCGCTGAATGCCGATCCGACCGAGCAGGTTATCTCCGTACAGGAAATGCACGCGCAGATTAACGGCTAAGGAAAGCCGCGTAGTGCATCATTAATAACCTGAAACCAGGCTCTCTGGAGCCTGGTTTTTTTATGCGGTGGTAAAACGTCCGGGCAGCCGGGCTACTCCCGTTTCTTTTAAGCCGCCAGCCAATAAACGTTGCCTCTGCGTATCACCGCATTTCAATAACGATCGCCATCGCCATCGCCATCGCCATCGCCATCGCCAGCCCCAGCCTCCAGCCTCCAGCCTCCAGCCTCCAGCCTCCAGCCTCCAGCTTTCAACCTCCAGCCTCCAGCTTTCAACTTCCAGCTTCCAGCTTCCAACTTCCAGCTTCCAACTTCCAACTTCCAACTTCCAGCCTCCAGCCTCCAGCCTCCAGCCTCCAGCCTCCAGCCTCCAGCCTCCAGCTAACTGCTGCTGCGAGTTTTATCCGTATTTCCAGATTACCCGATGAATCAAATAAAGCGAAGGAAGGGCAGTTTACTCATCGAAATGGTTATTTTGTGAGCTGTGTAAAGTTGGGCTGGTGATTAGTGCGATAAACTTTTCCGGCTTTATTCTGTTATTTTCTTTACCATTATCACTCATTAACAAGGAAGATCTAATGAAAAAAATAGTACTGGCTACGCTTGCCTGGACGGCTATAGTGCAGTTTTCGTTTGCCGCCGTAGACGTTACGACACAGCCTGACTTCTACTTCCTACAGGAATCCCAGTCAGCGGACAGCCTGACTCTGTTACCTCCACCTCCTGCTGTAGATAGCATCGCATTTTTAAACGACAAGGCGCAGTACAGAGTGGGAAAAATGCTCAGGAGTACGCCGCGCGGTAAGCTGGCCTCGCAAGATGCGCACATCAGCGGTGATGGCGTTGCCGAAATTTTTTCAGCGGCATTTGGTTTAAAGATTGATAAAAAAACGCCGGAGATACAGCGACTGATAGTGAAAATGCGCGAGGATGCGGGCGATCTGGCAACGCGAAGCGCAAAAAATCACTACATGCGTATCAGACCTTTCGCTTTTTACAACGAACCGCTCTGCCGCGCTGATGATGAGGCCGCCCTGATGAAAAACGGCTCTTATCCTTCTGGTCATACATCTATCGGCTGGGCGACTGCGCTGGTGCTTGCCGAGATTAATCCGGCCAGGCAAAACGAAATACTGAAACGCGGCTATGAAATGGGGCAAAGCCGGGTAATTTGTGGCTACCACTGGCAAAGCGACGTTGACGCAGCCCGCCTGCTTGGCGGCGCTATCGTTGCGCGCCTGCATGCGGATGTCGGCTTCACCCAGCAGTTGCAAAAGGCAAAAGCGGAATTTAAACGCCTGTCATCCGCTTCATAAGCCCGGCCGGCGGCGAGTTTTCGCCGCCGGTTTCCAGGCTGCTCAGCCGTTCAGCGCTGAATTTAACCGTGCATCTATGCCTGGCCGTTCGCCGCTAAATTTAACCGTGCATCTATGCCTGACCGTTCAATGCTAAATTTAACCGTGCATCTATGCCTGGTTGTTCAATGCTGAATTTAACCGTGCATCTATGCCTGGTTGTTCAATGCTGAATTTAACCGTGCATCTATGCCTGGCCGTTCACCGCTGATGCTGGCTGTATGTGACCAATGTTTCACCCCATCCGTTTTACCGTGAGAGGCTGGCCAGTTTTTGCAGCAGCGCTGGATCTTTTTCCACCATCTTAATCAGTAAAATAGCCTGATTGTTAGGCCGGGCGCGGCCCTGCTCCCAGTTTTGATAGGTGGTTAGCCCGGTATGCAGATACTGGGCAAATAGCCCCTGCGAAAGCTGCAGCGACTCGCGGATCTGACGGAGTTCGCTGGCAGGCATTGCAATATCGCGCTCAATGCTTAGTCGGTGTGTTTTAAGGGTTTTTTTACCTGCGTTCATCTCGCCCCAGGCATCCATTCCCTCGACCAGTTCGGTAAATAGCTGACGTTTTTTCATGGTTCCGTTCCCGTTAGATGGTAATCCAGTAGCTGGCGCAGCAGATTTTGTTGGGCAAGCGTTAAGTCGTCCATTTCGCCTTTGCTATACAGCGTGAAAAGCAGAAACTGCGACTTTTCCGGCCACCAGTAATAAATAATCCGCAGGCCGCTTCGCTTTCCCTTATGTCGACGATCGTCGCCCAGCCTGAGCTTACGCAGTCCGCCCGTGTGCTGCATCACATCGCCACAGCAGGGAGCAAGCAGCAATAAATTTTGCAGGCTACGAAAAGCTTCATCAGAAAGATATTCTGCACGATGACGTGCAAAAGGTGGCAACTCAATAAAGATGGCGTCCACTGCCTTATCTCCTTTCTTTGGATAAACTATCCCCATCTGAAGGATGGTTCTATGCTTTCGATCAAATTTCAGGCGCTATTTTGCCTGTAGAACCGCCTGAATGCCGCCATGAAATGTCGATGCTGCGTGATGTCTCGCAAGTCGGTTGAAAAAGCTATACGCAGGATGAAGAAAAGCGGAAAGGGGAGAGGTTCCGCCAGTCGTAAACCAGCGGAACAAAGAGCATCAGGAGAGGGCGACCTTAATACCGAAGGCGATAAGCACCGTACCCAATAACCGGTCGATAATCTTTTGCGCTTTAGCCAGGCCGCGACGCACCGGCGCACTCTGAATAAGCACTACCAGCGTTGGCCACCAGATTGATGAAAGCGTCAGAATAATGCCCGCGTACCAGATTTTTTCGCCCAGGCCTGAATGGACGTTAAGAACCTGAGTAAACATAGACAGGAAAAACAAGGTCGCCTTAGGATTTAACAGATTGCAAAGATAGCCCTGCATAAAAGCTTTTTTCAGCGAGGTGTTTTCCGCCGCAACATTGCTGAGATCCATTTTGCTGTTGCCGCGAGAAAGCAGTGCCTGGATGCCCACATAAATCAGGTAAGCCGCGCCCGCGTACTTAAGCAGCATAAACAGCCATGGCGTAGTGGTAATGACGACTGCCAGGCCTGCTACACAGTAGGTCATATGCGTTGCCACAGCACAGTTAACGCCAAGCGCGGTCATCAGCGCGGCGCGGCGCGGATAGCGTGCGGCGTTTTTAATAATCAGAAAAAAATCCGGGCCGGGCGAAAGCATGCCCAGCGCAGAGATAGTGAAAATAAGTAAGCTGGTTTCTAACATGATGTTCTAAGGCTTCTACAGGAAAGGGGAGTTTTTAAGCACGTTGCTGAGCTTATTTTAGCCTGAAGTTCTGGCAAAATACACGCAAACGATATCCTGATAAACCTTTACTTAATTCCCTCTGCTTAGCTATCGACGAAACTTTCGCCTTTCCGTATGATGACGCCAATTTTACACCTTATGAGTATTCTCAGATGATAAGCCTGATTGCAGCCATGGCGACCGACCGCGTTATCGGGATGGAAAATGCCATGCCGTGGCATCTGCCAGCCGATTTGGCCTGGTTTAAAAAGAACACCCTGAACAAGCCGGTCATTATGGGACGCCGTACTTTCGAGTCTATTGGTCGTGCATTACCGGGCAGGCTGAATATCGTCATCAGTAGCCAGCCGGGCCAGACCGAAGGCGTTACCTGGGTGTCATCGATTGAAGATGCTCTGCAGGCCGCAGGCGGGGCGGAAGAGATTATGGTGATTGGCGGCGGTCGCGTTTACGAGCAATTCCTGGCGAAAGCGGACAGGCTTTATCTGACGCATATTGATGCTGAAGTTGAAGGCGACACCACCTTTCCTGACTACGAGCCGGATCAGTGGCAGTCAACCTTCAGCGAATTTCATGACGCTGACGAAAAGAACACCCACAGCTACTGCTTCGAAATCCTCGATCGCCGTTAAGTTTCAGGGCGGATAATTATCCGCCCTGAAGATTATTCTTCCACCGTGCTTTTAAGCGTTGACGGCTGCACGAACCACGCCTTATCTTCCCAGCGCAGCATGGTCAGGTTTCCTCCCCAACAGCAGCCCGTATCAAGCCCCAGGATGCCTTCCGGCGTGCCTTTCCCTTCCAGCGAAGCCCAGTGACCAAACACGATAGTGTAATCACGCGCGACGGGACCGGGAATGGTAAACCAGGGTTTTAGCGGGGCCGGTGCGGAAGCGGGCGTATCTTTGCAGATCATATCCAGCTGACCATTGGGAAAGCAATAACGCATACGGGTTAGCGCATTGGTGCTGAAGCGCAGACGTGCCAGGCCGCTTAGCTCCGGCGACCAGTTATTTGGCATATCGCCATACATAGCGTCCAGAAACAGGGGATAGGTGTCGCTGGAGAGGACGGCTTCCACTTCACGCGCGCAGCTTTTTGCCGTTTCAATATCCCATTGCGGGGTAATCCCGGCATGCGCCATCGCCAGTTTTTTCTCTTCATCTACCTGCAGCAGCGGCTGGCGGCGCAGCCAGTTAATCAGTTCGTCAGCATCTTCCGCCTGCAGCAGTGAAGTGATGCGATCTTTGGGTTTATTGCGGCTGATACCGGCAAAAACGGCCAGCAGATGGAGATCGTGATTGCCCAACACCAGCTTAACCGCGTCGCCAAGCGAGCGAACGTAGCGCAGAACTTCCAGTGAAGCAGGACCGCGAGCCACTAAATCGCCCGTTAGCCATAGCGTGTCCTGAGCAGGATCGAAAGCCACCTGCTCCAGTAGCGACTGCAGTTCATCGTAACAGCCGTGAATATCGCCAATCAGGTAAGTGCTCATAAACAATCCGAACCTCTGCGTCGGGAAAGCCCGAATCGCAATCAGAATTAGTGTATGTGGCTGGGAATGGCCAGTCGGAACACCGGGATCGCCACGCGAAAGGTTTCGCCTTCGCTGTCGATCATCTCATAGTGTCCCTGCATGGTGCCCATCGGGGTTTCAAGGACGGCCCCGCTGGTATATTGAAATTCACTGCCGGGCTGAATATGGGGCTGCTCGCCGACCACGCCTTCGCCCTGAACTTCCGTTTCGCGACCGTTACCGTTGGTAATCAGCCAGTGGCGGCCCAGCAGTTGCACGGCGGTACGCCCCAGGTTACGGATAATAATGGTGTAGGCAAAAACGTAGCGGTTCTCTTCCGGCGCAGACTGCGACGAAATATAAGCGCTCTGTACATGCACACAAACTCGGGGCGTATCGTTCATCGGGTTAACTCTCCTGCGGCTGCTCGGGATGCGCAGACAGCCAGTTTGCCAGCTGGCAATACTGGGCCACAGAGATGTTTTCCGCACGCAGTGTCGGATCGATGTTCATCTCCTGTAGCGCCTCCAGCGAGAACAGATGGCCAAGGCTATTGCGCAGAGTTTTACGGCGTTTACCAAAAGCTTCGGTAGTGATCCTGCTCAGGATTTTAATGTCCTGTACAGGATGCAAAATAGAGGCGTGAGGCACCAGGCGAACCACGGCGGAATCGACTTTAGGCGCAGGCGTAAAGGATTCCGGCGGTACTTCCAGCACCGGGATCACCTGGCAATAATATTGCGCCATGACCGTTAAACGACCATAGGCCTTGCTGCCTGGTCCCGCCACCAGACGGTTCACTACTTCTTTCTGCAACATAAAGTGCATGTCGCGGATCGCATTAGTATAGCTGAACAGGTGAAACATCAATGGCGTAGAGATGTTGTAGGGCAGGTTACCAAAGACGCGCAGAGACTGGCCTTTTTCCCGGGCATAGGCCGCAAAGTCAAAGGTCATGGCATCCTGCTGGAAAATCGTCAGCTTAGGCCCTAAAAAAGGGTGAGTCTGTAAACGAGCCGCCAGATCGCGGTCAAGTTCAATCACCGTCATTGCTTCCAGCCGCTCGCCAACCGGTTCGGTTAACGCGCCCAGGCCAGGGCCGATTTCGACAACGGTTTCGCCGGACTGTGGGTGGATCGCAGAGACGATGCTGTCGATAATATACTGATCGTTAAGGAAGTTCTGTCCGAAACGTTTGCGGGCAAAATGGCCCTGATGGACGCGATTATTCATTACTGCTCTTGAGATTGGTGATGGCGAGATTAAGCGCCGTAATAAAGCTGCCCGCATCAGCCTGACCCAGGCCTGCCAGCTCTAAAGCGGTGCCGTGGTCTACGGAAGTGCGGATAAAAGGCAGGCCGAGCGTGATATTCACGGCTCGTCCAAAACCCTGGTACTTCAGCACCGGCAGACCCTGGTCGTGATACATCGCCAGAACCGCGTCAGCATGCTGTAAATATTTTGGCTGGAACAGCGTATCGGCCGGAAGCGGGCCGGTCAGCCGTATTCCCCTGTGCCTTAATTCGTCCAGCGCGGGAATGATAACATCAATCTCTTCCCGGCCCATATGACCACCTTCACCGGCGTGCGGATTAAGCCCGCAGACGAAAATATGGGGTGAGGGCAGGCCAAATTTGCTCTGTAGATCGGCATGAAGAATGGTGATGACTTCGTGCAGGCTGTCACGGGTGATCGCGGCCGAAACGTCCTTTAACGGCAGATGCGTGGTTGCCAGGGCAACCCGCAGCTCTTCCGTCGCCAGCATCATAACCACACGTGAACAGCCAGCGCGCTCGGCGAAAAATTCCGTATGGCCGCTAAACGGGATACCGGCATCGTTTATGACGCCTTTATGTACCGGTCCGGTAACCAGCGCGGCAAATTCGCCGTTCAGGCAGCCATCGCAGGCGCGCGCCAGCGTTTCCAGCACGTACTGACTGTTGGCAACGCACAGTTCGCCGGCTTTTACCGGCTGCGCTGTAGCAACAGGCAATACCGTCAGCGTACCGGCAATCTGCGGCTGCGCCGCAACGCCCGGCTGGTATTCGCGCAGGGTCAAAGGTAAACCCAGCTTTGCTGCACGCTCGCGTAACAAAGCGGGATCGGCACAAACTACCAGTTCAACCGGCCAGTTGTGCTGGGCCAGTTGCAGAGTGACATCAGGACCAATCCCGGCAGGTTCGCCGGGAGTGATCGCCACGCGCATATTACTGAGCATTGGCATCCAGAATTTTCACATAGGCGGAAGCACGCTGCTCCTGCATCCAGGTTTGCGCCTCTTCTGCGAATTTACGGTTAAACAGCAGGCGGTAGGCGCGCTCTTTCTGCGCCGCATCGGTTTTATCAACCTGACGCGTATCTATCAACTGAATTAAATGCCAGCCGAAGGAAGAGTGTACAGGCGCACTCATCTGGCCTTTTTTCAGCTTCAGCAGCGCGTCGCGGAAAGCGGGATCGTACACTTCTGGCGAGCTCCAGCCCAGATCGCCACCCTGATTAGCAGAGCCCGGATCCTGAGAAAGCTGCTTAGCTGCCTGAGCGAAGGTAGTTTTGCCGCTATTGATATCGGCAGCCACCTGAATAAGCTTCTGGCGAGCCTGGTCGTCGGTCATGACCGGCGATGGTTTCAGAAGAATATGGCGCGCATGGACTTCCGTGACGGAGATATTCTGCTTATCGCCACGAATATCGTTCACTTTCAGAATATGGAAGCCAACGCCGGAACGAATTGGGCCAATAATATCGCCTTTTTTCGCCACAACCAGCGACTGAGCAAACAGCGAAGGCAGCTCCTGAATGCGTCCCCAACCCATATTGCCGCCCTTCAGCGCCTGTGGATCGGCAGAGTAGGTGATAGCCAGTTTGCCGAAGTCAGCACCGCCTTTCGCTTCGCTAACCAGCTGTTTTGCCAGCTTTTCCTGATCGTCGACCTGCTGCTGCGTTGGGTTTTCCGGCAGCGGCAGCAGAATGTGGCTGAGGTTTAGTTCGGTAGAAGCGTTGTTCTGCGAGGCCACCTGGGTAGCCAGCGAATCCACTTCCTGCGGCAGGATCGTAACGCGACGACGGACTTCGTTATTGCGCACTTCGGCAATCGTCATCTCTTTACGGATTTGCTCGCGGTAAGTCGCATAGTTCATGCCGTCATAAGCCAGGCGGCTACGCAGCTGATCGACGCTCATTTTGTTCTGCGCGGCAATATTAGCAATCGCCTGATCGAGCTGATCGTCCTGAATCTGGATACCGGCCTGTTTTGCCATCTGCAGCAGAATATTATCCATTACCAGACGTTCGATAATCTGGTGACGCAGCGTTTTGTCATCCGGAAGCTGCTGACCGGCCTGCTGCGACTGGCTTTTTACCGAGCGCATCATGCCATCGACGTCGCTTTCCAGAACGACGCCGTTATTGACTACGGCGGCTACTTTATCAACAACTTGCGGTGCTGCAAACGCGGTGCTTGCCGTCAGCGCTGCACCAAGGATCAGCATTCTCCAGTTCTTCATACTTTTTCCATTCTTCTATCCGCACGGCGGGTTGGCATACTAATTATCACAACATCAGAAAGAGCGCTGATAAGGCAAAATGCCCTGACGCAGCATCTGGCCGGTGCCCAGGCTATAGCTCGGGCTCAGACCACGTAGCTCAATGTTGAACGAGATTTTATTGTCATAGGTACTGCTGTCGTTTTCCCAACTGGTGATCTTACGTTCGTAACCCAGACGAATAGCGTAGCAGCAAGAGCTATACTGCACGCCGAGCAGCTGATCGGCAGGCTGTTTGGCCTTGGTATCGTAATACCAGGCGCCAACGACCGACCAGGCATCGGCGATTGGCCAGCTTGCCGTCGCGCCTACCTGCGAAATTCCCTGTTGGTAGCCAGGGTTAGTGATCTGGCTCAGCGTCTGCTGGATATATTCCGGGCTGGTGTAGCGATAGTTCAGCTGCACCATGCGGTCTGCATCACGGCGATATTCCAGTACGGCGTTGCCCTGGGAAACGTTGTCGATACGCGTGTCATACTGCACACCGCCACGCGCACCCCAGCGATCGCTAATCTTCCAGTAGGTATCGCCAGCCCAAACCAGGCTGCCGCGATCGTCGCTGTCTACGTTCTCCAGCCCGGTACGGGATGGGGTAAACGAGTAGATTTGACCTACAGAAGCGTTAAAACGTTCAACCAAATCGTTATCAAATATTCGCGTAGTGACGCCGCTGGTCAGCTGGTTGGCGGAAGCGATACGATCCAGGCCGCTGTAAGTACGGTCGCGGAACAGGCCGGTATAGTCGCTTTGCAGCAAGGTAGAGTCGTACGCGCGGATCATGCTCTGATCGCGGTAAGGGATATAAAGGTACTGCATACGCGGTTCCAGCGTCTGCGTATAGCCTTCTGACCAGTCCATATCGCGGTCAAAGACCATTTTGCCGTCAACCTTAAACTGCGGCATAACGCGGTTAACGTTGCTTTTCAGCTGGTTAACTTTGCTGGTATCGACGTTGTTGTTGTAATACTCAATATCATCCTGCTGATAGTGCGTCGCCAGCAGTTTGGCTTCGGTATTAATGCTGCCCCAGCCGTTAGCCAGCGGCAGGTTGATGGTTGGTTCCAGATGCAAACGCGTTGCGTCCGGATATTCTTCGTTAACGTTAGTGAATTTGACCGCTTGCGCATAAAGATGCGTATCGAACGGGCCAACGCTGTTCTGGTAATAGTTAAAATCGAACTGCGGCTCGGCGCGGTATACGTCGTTGCTCGCCTGGGTAGAGAAGATCTGGAACTGTTTGGTCGACAGCGTCGCGTCCCAGTTTTTCTCTGCGTAGCCTACGCTGAATTTTTGCGTGACGTAGCCGTCGGTCGAATCACCGTAGGTAGAGTCCAGATCGGTAAAGTAATAAGGATCGCTGACCTTGGTATAGTCGACGTTAAAGCGCCAGTTCTGCTCATAAACGCCCGAATGCTTCCAGAAGAACAGCCAGCGTCTGGAGTCTTTATCATCATTAATGCCGCGCGTAGCCGCATCGTTGGTGTACTGCTTGTCGGAAGGCAGATAATCGAACTCAACCAGGCCCGCGCCCGCTGTCGTCAGGTAGCGGAACTCATTTTGCCACTGCATGCCGCGCTTGCTCATGTAGTGCGGCGTGAGGGTGGCATCGGCCTGTGGTGCGATGTTCCAGTAATAGGGCAGCAAAAACTCGAAGCCGTTAGAGCTACCGTATTTGGCGTTAGGGATCAAAAAGCCCGAGCGGCGGCGGTCACCAATCGGCAACTGTAAATAGGGGCTGTACAGCACCGGCACCGCACCGATCTTAAAGCGGGCGTTCCAGATTTCCGCAACCTGCTCCTCGCGATCTTCGATCACTTCCGTTCCCGCTACGCTCCAGCTGTTATCGCCGGGCAGGCAGGAAGTAAAGGTGCCGTTTTCCAGAATGGTATAGCGGTTCTGTCCGCGCAGCTTCATCTGATCGCCACTACCGCGTCCCTGACGGCCTACCATCTGATAGGTGCCGTTCCAGACGTTGGTGTCTTTGGTGTTCAGATTAGACCAGGCTTTCGGACCTTTCAGGATGATCTGATTATCGTCGTAATGCACATTACCCAACGCGTCCACGGTGCGCACCGGCGCCGGCTGACCCGCCTGCTGCCGCTGGTGCAGCTGCACCTCGTCGGAAAGCAGCTGGCTATTGCCCTGCTTAATATCGACGTTGCCGCTAAAGACCGCGTCATCAGGATAGTTGCCTTTCGCTTGATCCGCGTTGATAGTAACCGGCAGTTCATTGGTGTTCTTACCCTGAACCAGAGGACGGTTATAGCTCGGCACTCCCAGCATACACTGTGAGGTGAGATCGTCTGCCAGACCTTGCTGGCTGTAGAGCGCTGAGCCGATAAGCGTGGCCAGCAAAGTAGGTAGTCGTTTTTTCATACGCGGTATCGAAAATTCCGTGATAGCTGGCATCATGCCGACAAACGGTCAGAGACTAACGCACTCAACTGCGTTGCGCTAGTGTTATCCGGACTGTTTGACCGCGTTGCCGTTAGGCTCTGAGATAAATGACGGGTATGATAATGCAATTTTTAGCCTTCAGCATGGCGAATTGAGGAGTATATGCGCTATTGGGGAAAAGTAATTGGGCTTGTGCTGGGATTGTTAAGCGGCACCGGTTTTTGGGGACTCGCTATCGGCCTGCTCTTTGGACATCTGATTGATAAGGCGCGAGCGGTTCAGGGACAGGGTTATTTCGCCAATCAGCAAACGCGTCAGGCGCTTTTTTTTAGCACCACCTTTCAGGTTATGGGCCATCTGACCAAGTCAAAAGGGCGCGTGACCGATGCGGATATTCAGATGGCCTCTTTATTGATGGACCGGATGCAGCTACATGGTGAGGCCAGGACGGCGGCGCAGCAGGCTTTTCGTCAGGGGAAAGAGGGCGATTATCCTTTGCGCAGCAAACTCAGGGAACTGCGTAGCGCCTGCTTTGGCCGTTTCGATCTGATTAGGATGTTTCTGGAAATACAGATCCAGGCGGCGTTTGCGGACGGTTCACTGCATCCCAATGAACGCCAGGTGCTTTATGTCATTGCTGAAGAGCTGGGAATTTCACACAGCCAGTTCGATCAATTTTTACGCATGATGCAGGGCGGCCAGCAGTTTGGCGGCGGGGGACACTATCAGCAGGGGGGCAGTTCGCAAGGCTATGCTCAGGCGCAGCGCGGGCCAACGCTGGAAGATGCCTGTAGCGTGCTGGGAGTAAAAAGCGGCGACGATGCGGCAACCATCAAGCGTGCCTATCGTAAACTGATGAGTGAACATCATCCTGACAAGCTGGTGGCAAAAGGTTTGCCGCCGCAAATGATGGAGATGGCCAAGCAGAAAGCGCAGGAAATTCAGGCAGCTTACGATTTAATCAAGCGCGAGAAAGGGTTTAAATAAACAGCCTTTTGTAGCTAAACCGAAGGCGTGCGGGTTAAGGATGCCTGTGTGTTGACGGAATGTATTGGCTGATTTGTTGACCAGAAAAATTTCCCTCCGGACAGCCGGAGGGAAAGATTAAAAATCAGCGGGCTGACGGAAGGTCATCGGCGTCTGATATTTGGGATGGGTAATCGTTAACATTTCCGCATGCAGCAGCAGACGCGACGCCATTGCTCTGGCTTCTTCATGCGCATAAAAGTTATCGCCCAGAATGGGATGGCCCAGCGCCAGCAGATGAACGCGAAGCTGGTGCGAGCGTCCGGTAATAGGCTTTAGCTCCACGCGCGCGCTGTTATCGCTGCCATATTCTAAAACCCGGTATTCCGTCTGCGCCGGTTTGCCCGTTTCAAAACAGACTTTCTGCTTTGGCCGCTGCGGCCAGTCACAGATTAAAGGCAGATCGATCAGCCCTTCCTCGTGCTCAGGATGCCCCCAGACGCGCGCCAGATAGGTTTTTTTCGGCTCGCGCTCACGAAACTGCCGCTTGAGCTCGCGCTCGGCCGCCTTGTTCAGCGCCACGAGAATAATGCCGCTGGTCGCCATATCCAGACGATGTACGGATTCCACCGCAGGAAAATCGCGCTGGATACGCGTCATCACGCTGTCATTATGCTCCGGCAGGCGGCCAGGTACCGACAGCAGCCCGCTCGGCTTATTTACCACGATAATGTGCTCATCCTGATAGAGCACGGGCAACGGATCTTGCGAAGGATTATAGGGTTCCATCTTTTTGCCTGTTTGGGGCGGCGAGGCCGCCCCGTCATTACTGATGCGTCACAACGATGAGCCGCAGCGCGTCAAGGCGCCAGCCCGCATCGTTCAGTGCAGCAAGAACCTGTTCGCGGTTGCTTTCCAGCGCGTCAATTTCGTCCTGACGAATGTTAGGGTTGACGGCGCTTAGCGCTTCCAGACGTGACAGTTCTGCACTCAGATTCTCGTTGGCTTCTTCGCGGGCGATGTCGATCAGCTTGCGCGCTTCTTCTGCCGCCTGGCTTTCTGCCAGTTTCAGAATCGCATGCACATCCTGCTGCACCGCGTTGACCAGCTTGCTGCCGTTATGACGATTTACCGCGTTCAGCTGGCGGTTAAAGCTTTCGAACTCGACTTTTCCCGCCAGGTTGTTGCCTTTGCTGTCAACCAGCATGCGTACCGGCGTTGGCGGCAGGAAGCGGGTGAGCTGTAGCTGTTTTGGCGCCTGCGCTTCCACGACATAAATCAGTTCTACCAGCAGCGTGCCGACCGGCAGCGCTTTGTTCTTCAGCAGCGATAGTGCGCAGCTTCCGGTATCGCCAGAAAGGATCAGATCCAGACCGTTACGAATGATCGGGTGTTCCCACGTGACATACTGCGCATCTTCGCGCGAAAGCGCCTGGCCGCGATCGAACGTAATGGTACAGCCATCTTCCGGCAGGCCAGGGAAGTCCGGTACCAGCATGTGGTCGCCCGGCGTCAGCACGATCAGGTTATCGCTGCGATCTTCCTGGTTAATCCCCACAATATCGAACAGGTTCAGCGCAAAGTTGACCAGTTCAATGTCGTTATCCTGCTCGCCAATTTTCTCCGCCAGCGCCTGCGCCTTTTCGCCGCCGTTGGAGTTCAGCTCCAGCAGACGATCGCGGCCCTGTTCCAGTTTGCTTTTCAACGTGTTGTGCAGTTCGCGACACTCGCTGATAAAGTCATCCAGGCCTTCGGTGTTTTCCGGCGAAGCCAGATAGTCGATAAGCTGGCCGCTGACGCTATCGTAAACCGTACGGCCAGTCGGGCAGGTATGCTCAAAGGCGTCCAGCCCTTCGTGATACCAGCGCACCAGTACCGACTGCGCGGTTTTTTCCAGATAAGGTACATGGATCTGAATATCGTGCGCCTGGCCAATACGATCGAGACGGCCGATACGCTGCTCCAGCAGATCCGGGTTGGAAGGCAGATCGAACATGACCATCTGGCTGGCAAACTGGAAGTTACGGCCTTCTGAACCGATTTCCGAACAGAGCAGCACCTGGGCACCGTCCTCTTCCGAGGCAAACCAGGCTGCAGCGCGGTCGCGCTCGATGATGGACAAACCTTCGTGGAACACGGCGGCGCGAATACCTTCACGCTCGCGCAGAACCTGTTCAAGCTGCAGTGCGGTAGCGGCCTTGGCGCAGATTACCAGCACTTTGCTGTCGCGGTTGCTGGTTAAAAAGCCCATCAGCCACTCGACGCGCGGATCGAAGTTCCACCACGTGCCGCTATCACCCTCAAATTCCTGATAAATCTGCTCCGGATAGAGCATGTCGCGCGCGCGTTCATCGGCCGCTTTACGCGCGCCCATAATGCCGGAAACCTTGATTGCCGTCTGGTACTGCGTCGGCAGCGGCAGGCGAATCTGGTGCAGTTCGCGTTTTGGGAAGCCCTTGACGCCGTTACGGGTGTTGCGGAACAGCACGCGGCTGGTGCCGTGGCGATCCATCAACATGCTAATCAGTTCCTGACGCGCTTCCAGCTTGCCTTCGCGATCGCTGTTGGCGACCTGCAGCAGCGGCTCGATATCCTGCTCGCCCATCAGATCGTTGAGCCTGTTCATCTGCTCATTATCGATAGCTTTGTCGGCCAGCAGGCCGGAAACGGCGTCGGCAATCGGCTGGAAATGCTGCTGTTCTTCAACAAAGGCAGCAAAGTCGTGGAAGCGATCTGGATCCAGCAGGCGCAGACGGGCGAAATGGCTCTCCATTCCCAGCTGTTCTGGCGTTGCGGTCAGCAGCAGCACGCCCGGGATCTGCTCGGCCAGCTGCTCGATAACCTGGTACTCGCGGCTTGGCTCGCCTTCTTGCCAGGCCAGGTGGTGCGCTTCGTCAACGATCAGCAGATCCCATTCTGCTTCTGCCAGCATCTCCAGACGCTGTTTATTACGACGTACGAAATCGAGCGAACAAATAACCAGCTGTTCGGTATCAAAAGCGTTATCGCTGTCGAGACGGGCCTGCGCATAGCGGTCGTCATCGAACAGGGCAAAACGCAGGTTAAAGCGCCTCAGCATTTCAACCAGCCACTGGTGCTGCAAGGTTTCCGGCACCACGATCAGCACGCGTTCGGCGCGGCCAGCCAGCAGCTGCTGGTGGATAATCATCCCGGCTTCAATGGTTTTACCCAGCCCCACTTCGTCAGCCAACAGCACGCGTGGCGCATGGCGGCGGCCCACATCATGAGCGATATGCAGCTGGTGCGGGATCAGGCTGGTACGCATGCCGCGCAGGCCGCTAACTGCCAGACGATACTGCTCGCTCTGGTATTTACGGGCGCGGAAACGCAGCGCAAAGCGATCCATGCGGTCCAGCTGGCCAGCGAACAGGCGATCCTGCGGCTTGCTGAATACCAGCTTGCTGTCGAGCATCACTTCACGCATCACCACGTCAGACTCTTCGGTATCCAGTCGCGTACCGATATAGGTCACCAGACCATTTTCCGTCTGGACTTCCGTGACCTCCAGCTGCCAGCCTTCATGGCTGGTGATGGTGTCGCCCGGATTAAAAATCACACGAGTAATAGGCGAATCATTTTTAGCGTAAAGACGGTTTTCGCCGGTGGCGGGGAAAAGCAGTGTGACCATGCGCGCATCTACCGCAACAATAGTTCCTAATCCCAGTTCGCTTTCCGTATCGCTGATCCAGCGTTGACCAAGTGTAAAAGGCATAGATATTCGGCTCGATTCTCGTAGAGGTTATTTCAGGCAATAGCACTACCACCCGGCATGCATGCCCGGCAGATTCGTTTCGTTTTGCAGGAAGGGCGCTATGGTACTGGAAGGTGGCGCGTTCGTCACCTGTCAAAATAACCCTAACTGACCAGTTACCAGTGTAGCAAAGTCACCCTGAACAAAAGGAAGAATGCCCTCTGCCACGGGCTGGAGCTGTCGCGAAAGATAGTGTTCGTAGTCCAGTGGCGTCAGGCGTACTTCCAGCGGTTCCGGGCCTGAGGTCGCCATCACGTAGCGAATTTTTCCGCCTTTTTGATACTGCAAAGGCCGCCCCAGCTTTTGATTTTGCTCGTCGGCGATGCGTGCGGCGCGGACGTGCGGCGGAACATTGCGCTGGTATTCCGCCAGCGGTCGACGCAGCTTTTTGCTATAGACCAGCTGATCGTCCAGCTCGCCGTCCAGCAGCTGGCGGATAGTTTCCCGCACGTAGTCCTGCCACGGCTGCTGTTTAAAAATGCGCAGGTAGAGCGCCTGCTGAAAATTTTTCGCTAATGGCGTCCAGTCGGTGCGCACCGTTTCCAGTCCCTTGAAGACCATTCTTTCTGTCGCGCCTTCGCGTACTAATCCGGCGTAGCGCTTTTTGCTGCCCTGTTCGGCACCGCGAATAGTCGGCATCAGGAAACGGCTGAAGTGCGTTTCAAATTCCAGCTCCAGCGCGCTTTCCAGTCCGGCTTCTTCCCGCAAATGGTTTCGCCACCAGCCGTTGATTTTCTCTACCAGCTGATGACCGATGGCCGCTGCTGACGCTTCGTCATGCGGCGTTTTTAGCCAGACAAAGGTAGAGTCCGTATCGCCATAGATCACGTCGTAGCCTTCGGCTTCGACCAGCTCTCTGGTCTGGCGCATGATCTCGTGGCCGCGCAGCGTAATGGAAGAGGCCAGCCGGGGATCGAAAAAGCGGCACGAGCTGGTACCAAGCACACCGTACAGCGCGTTCATGATAATTTTTAGCGCCTGCGACAGCGGCTTGTTGCCCTCTTTTTTGGCGGCTTCGCGACCCAGCCAGATCTGGCTAACAATGTCCGGCAGGCAGTGGGTAGTACGGGAAAAACGTGCGCCAAGAAAGCCGCTCACCGACTCTTTCTCGTCGGGGCGCGCCATGCCTTCCGCCAGGCCAACCGGATCGATTAAAAAGGTACGAATAATGGACGGATAAAGGCTTTTGTAGTCCAGCACCAGCACCGAATCGTAAAGCCCCGGACGGGAATCCATAACGTAACCGCCGGGGCTGGCCTGTGGCGCGACCTCGCCGAGGTTAGGCGCGACAAAACCTGCGCGATGCATGCGCGGCAGATAAAGATGGCTGAAAGAGGCCACTGAACCACCGTGACGATCGACCGGTAGCCCGTTGACGGTGGCGCGCTCCAGCAGGAAAGGCATTATCTCGGTGCGCTGGAAAATGCGCGTCACCAGCTCGCAGTCCTTCAGGTTATAGTGCGCCAGCGCAGGTTTATTTTCCGCAAAGCGCTGGTCAATCTCCTGCATTCTGTCCCACGGGTTATTGATCGCTTTGCCTTCACCCAGCAGCTCGCGCGAGACCGATTCCAGGCTAAACGACGGAAAGTCCCAGAAGGCGGATTTTAGCGCGTCAATGCCGTCGATAATCAGCCGCCCGGTCGCTTGGGCAAACCAGATGCCCGGCTTAAAGCCGTGCTCGCGCCACTCCAGCATTTCATTATTACGGCCGAGGCGCAGCGGGATACCATAGCGATCGGCATGTTTTTGCAGCATGCGGAGATCGAACTGCACCACGTTCCAGCCAATCAGCACATCCGGATCGTGCTTGGCAAACCAGGCGTTGAGCTTTTCCAGCAGCGCGGGACGGCTGGCGACGTATTCCAGTTCGAAATCCAGGCCGCTGGCATCGCCGTTTTCCGGCCCCAGCATGTAAACCACGCGCTGGCCGCAGCCCTCAAGGCCGATGCAGTAGAGCTCGCCGTGACGCGTGGTTTCGATGTCCAGCGATACCCATTTTAACGGCGGACGATAGTCGGGATTGGGCTTCAGGCGGGCTTTTGTCACGCTGTTGCCGACCGTCTCGCCGCTGAACCAGACCGGTGCGGTGATAAAGCGCTCCATCAAAAAACGCTCAGGTGGGCGCACGTCGGCTTCATAAACCATTACGCCGTTTTCCCGCAGCAGCTTTTCCAGCTTTTGCAGCTGGCGATACTGTTTGCAATACAGTCCGGCGACCGGACGCTGGCGAAAGTCTTTTAGCTTTAGCGCAGCCAGACGATAATCGCGCTCCGTCTTTAGCAGCGTTTCTGCCTGAGCCAGCTGCGACTGCGGAATAAAAGCGACCGATTCCTGCGGCGGCAGAACCACACGCTGCGGTCCGGCATCCGTGGCCAGCCATAACACGATTTCCGTGCCGTCGGGCGTATCTCGCCAGTGGCGGGTAAGCAGAAAGCCTGCGCGCGCGTCGTTCACCTGAGCCTCCTGAAGGAATAGATAAAATGCGGGTGCTGAGAAAATCCCGGCGCGCGCTTTTCACAAGGGCGCGGCAGGATCCAGAACAACGCTATGCGGGGCGCGGACACCCGGGATACTTTAATGTTGTCAGCGGCCTCAACAGAATACTTTCGGACGTAAAATCTGCTGGTCCGTATAATAACATGTTTATTTATACAGTTCCTGACTCTGGGCTGTCGATTTTTTCTTCGGTTAACGGCCCTTTTTTTACTGCCGCAGCAGTTGAAAATCTCCGCATCCCCATACAAAACAGCGCTTGACGGATCCCGGGATGGTCGGGACAATCCGACCTCCTGATAAGCAGAATGTGAAAAGTATGGAAGCCTGGCTACAACATCTTATAACTCAATCCGTTGCGTGGTCGCTGATGGCCGTGGGGCTGGTCGCTTTTTTTGAATCTCTGGCGCTGGTCGGCCTGCTGCTGCCTGGTACCGTGTTAATGGCTTCGCTGGGCGCGCTGATCGGTAGTGGGCAAATTAGCCTTTATCCCGCCTGGGGCGTGGGGATTGTGGGCTGTCTGTTGGGCGACTGGCTTTCCTATTTTATCGGCTGGCAGTTTAAAGGGCCGCTGCACCGCTGGTCGTTTATTAAAAAATATCAGGCTTTAATGGATAAAACCGAACATGCGCTGCATCAGCACAGCATGTTTACGATTATCATTGGCCGGTTTGTTGGCCCGACGCGGCCGCTGATCCCGCTGGTCGCCGGGATGCTTGAGCTGCCGGTAAAGAAATTTATTCCGCCTAACCTGATTGGCTGCGTGCTGTGGCCGCCTTTATATCTGCTGCCGGGCATTCTGGCTGGCGTGGCGATAGACGTACCGAAAGACGCCAGCAGCAGCATGTTTAAATGGCTACTGTTAGGCGTGGCGCTGCTGGTATGGCTGGGCGGCTGGCTCTGCTGGCGCTGGCTACGGGCTAAAAAGCAAAACGACTGGGTAACGCCTTATCTGCCAGCCAGCCGTCTGCGCTGGCTGTCACCGTTGATGATGGTGGCAGGCGTGGGGAGCCTGGTGGCTATCCAGTTCCATCCTATGATGCCGATATTCCGCAATCTGTTGTGGCAGGTGTTTATCGGTTAGCGCTGCAAGCGCAAGGAGCAGCCATGCCGGTAAATGTTGATTTAAACGATCTGTATGCCTTTCGGGCGCTGGTGGAATATGGCAGCTTCCGCCTTGCGGCAGAATCGATCTGTCTTTCCCAGTCGGCGCTAAGCCGCAGAATAGACAAGCTGGAAGGCGCGCTGGGTCTGAAGCTGTTTGAACGCACCACGCGGCGGGTAAGCCTGACGCTTGCCGGGCAGAGTTTTGCCGAGCGTTCGGAACGGCTGCTGGCTGACTTTGAGGACGTGGTCGGGGATCTTAGCGAGGTTAGCCAGAACCGTACTGGTCTGGTCACCGTCGCCAGCGTCCCTTCTGCGGCCTACTATTTTATGCCTGACGTTATTCGCCGTTTTCAAATTCGCTATCCGCGTGTGCGCGTTAAGCTTATCGACAGCAGCGCCAGCAATGTTTACGACGCGGTTGTGAGCGGCCAGGCAGATTTCGGCATCAGTTTTTCTGGCAGGACGCAGGCGGATATCGAGTTTCTGCCGCTGCTGGAGGACAGCTATGTGGCGGCCTGTCGGCATGAGCATCCGCTTGCGGGGCGAAAAAGCCTGACATGGCGTGAGTTTTACCAGCAGGCGTGGATCGGGCTGGATAAAACGTCCGGTAACAGAAATCTGCTCGATCAGGCGCTGGCACAAATCGTTCCGGAACGCCCCAGCATTTGCGAAACCCGGCACGTCACCACCATGCTGGGAATGGTTGAAGCGGGACTGGGCATTGCTGCCGTGCCCGCTATGTCGCTGCCGTCTTCCGGCCACTCCATCCTGACCAGCCTGCCGCTGACCGAACCGGCAGTGAAACGAACGGTTGGCCTGCTCAGGCGCAGCGGGCGCGTGCTGTCTCACGTCGCCGCCGAGCTTGAAAAGCTGATTACTGAACGGTATCCGTCTGCTTAGCAGCCTGCGATGCTTTTACCGTTTTCAGACCGGTTGCCTGTACGGTGGGCTGTACAGCCGCTGAGGAAAGATACTGCAACAGCTTTTGCGCCTCCTGCCG
The DNA here is from genome assembly GCF_047456155.1 of Erwinia sp. BNK-24-b. NCBI lineage: Bacteria > Pseudomonadati > Pseudomonadota > Gammaproteobacteria > Enterobacterales > Erwiniaceae > Erwinia > Erwinia sp. BNK-24-b. The sequence continues at coordinate 3,803,752 of NZ_CP179901.1, read as the reverse complement.
ATGGGCGGAGGTTTTCGTCACGGCACCCGCAAAACGGGTCGTGTACTGCATGCTGGCAGGTAGCTCGCCAATAAAGGTAACGCCAGAAACGGGACGCAGTTCGCTGACCTGCTGAAAGCCCAGCTGATACTTGCCGTCAGCCACCATGGAAGCCACAGGAACCCTTTCTATCTGGTGCGCCTTGTTCTGCACTTCATTTTTAATGCCCAGCTTTTCAAACAGCTGACCGCTGACATATCTGCCGCTGGCGCTGTCTGAATAGGCGATAGAGCGGGCTTTTAATAAAGCATTGCGCAACGCCTCTTCCGTGCTGATATCAACCGGCGCGTCGCCTTTACGGACCACCGCGCCGACGGTTGAGTCGGCCAGCTCGACGCGAGAGTCTTTGAGGATCCAGCCTGCCTTATCCAGCTTTGTCAGCGCGTCACCGACCATAATCACGACGTCTGCCTTTTCACCGTGTGCCAGCCTGGTAGGAATGGCCTGAGCCGAGTTGCCCATCGACGGCCCCGTTACCGTCACAACCTTGTAGCCTTCCTGCGCGGCAAAACGCGGTGCGAGTTTTTGCCATGCGGCGTTGAAGCCGCCGGATATCATTATCGTCAGCTCTTGTGCCTGAGCGCCCGCGCTAAGAAAGAAAAGAGCTGCCAGCGATAAACAGCGAGATGTTTTGCCCATGATTTTTCCTTAACTGAATGGTTTAGGTGCTGGTTGAAAAGGGACGGCGCTGCGGCGGTAGAGATAAAGTGTTGCTCCCAGAGCGCACACGGCGGCAAAGCTCATCCAGTATCCCGGCGAGGCTTTATCGCCCGTCAGCTCAATCAGGCCGGTGGAGACGACCGGGGTAAAGCCGCCAAAAACTGCCGTAGCCAGGCTGTAGGCCAGCGAAAATCCGGCGACCCTGACCTCTGACGGCATAATTTCCGTCAGCGCCGGGATCATCGCACCGTTATAAAGACCGTAAATAAAGGAGAGCCACAGCAGCACGCCCAGCATCATGTGAAAATCGGGCGCTGCGGCCAGCAGGCTTAGCGCAGGATAAGAGGTGCAGAGCGCCAGCAGCGTCATGCCAATCAGGACCGGTTTACGGCCAAAGCGATCGGACAGCGCGCCGCCAATGGGCAGCCAGAAAAAATTTGAAACGGCGACCAGTAACGTAACCAGTAAACTGTCGGAAGCGCTGAGCATCAGCACTTTTTTGCCGAAGGTCGGTGCATAAACCGTGATCAGATAAAAGGCCGTGGTGGTCATGGCCACCATCAGCATGCCTGCGATAACCACTGGCCAGTTAGCCAGCAGCGTGCTGAAAACCTGCTTCATGGCCAGATGTTTACGGCGGGCGTTAAATTCCTGGGTTTCTTCCAGCTTACGACGCAGAACAAAGATAAAAGGCACGATCAGACAGCCAAACAGAAACGGGATGCGCCAGCCCCATTCACGGATAGTCGTTTCCGCCAGCGCCGCATTCAGCGCAAAGCCCATGGCGGCCGCAATCATGATCGCGACCTGCTGGCTACCCGACTGCCAGCTGGTATAAAAGCCCTTACGGCCGGGGGTGGCGATCTCTGCCAGATAAACCGACACGCCGCCTAATTCCGCACCGGCAGAGAAACCCTGTAGCAGGCGGCCCATCAGCACCAGAAAGGGTGCCCAAAGCCCGATAGTTTGATAAGACGGGATCAGCACAATCAAAAAGGTGCCAGCGGCCATAATCGACAGGGTAACAATCAGCCCTTTGCGCCTGCCGACCTTATCGATATACGCACCTAACACGATGGCACCCACAGGCCGCATCAGAAAGCCCGCGCCAAACACGGCAAACGTCATCATCAGCGAGGCGAATTCACTGCTCGCCGGGAAGAAGGTATGCGCGATATAGGTAGCGTAAAAACCAAACAGAAAGAAATCAAACTGTTCTAAGAAGTTGCCTGACGTGACGCGGAGTATCGCGCCGATGCGGGCGCGGGTAGTCAGGGGTGAGCCAGAAGTAAGTTGCATAGTGTTCTCCAGTTTGTCAGTGACGCTTTTCGCTGCGCCTGGTTTGCAGACTGGAGGAGGAGAACGGCGTAAATAAGTGCAATTAACGCATGGATTGATGCGTTGCGAGCATTGATAGTGCGGAAGCGGTTAAAAGCCGCTGGATTTATTAACGTTTTCTTTTCAGAAGGAAAATTTTTAGTAAATTTGCGTCCAACACGAGTTTGCTATTTTGTGACGGTACGCATACACGGCGTCCAGCGCGCCGCCGCCGAATATTTAGCGTACGTTAATTCCTAATACGGTCGCTGCCTTAACCTCGCCGTTAAGCAGAGCCGACGTACTGCCATCCCAGTAAATCCGCCCATCAACGACCAGCACGCTGCGTGATGTAATTTGCGCGGCATCCTCAATGCTGTGCGAAACCATCAGCAGCGTAATATTTCTTTCCTGACAGACTTCGTCGACCAGCGCCAGCATCTCCTTACGCAGCGCCGGATCCAGAGCGGAAAAAGGCTCATCCAGCAGCAAAATGGGCTGCTGGCGTACCAGACAGCGGGCAAGTGCGGCGCGCTGACGTTGGCCGCCAGAAAGTTCGCCCGGCAGACGTTCAAGGTAATCTTCCAGCCCGACGCGCGCTGCAATAGCTGATAAAGCGTGACGTTGCTCGCTGTTCAGCCGCAGGCCGGGATGCAGCCCCAGCCCAATGTTTTGCGTCACGGTAAGATGCGGGAAAAGATTATTCTCCTGAAACAGCATGGAAACCGGCCGCCGCGCTGGTGGCGTAAACCGATGATCCTCACCGTTAAGCCGTAATTCGCCGCTGCTGGCATTGAGAAACCCGGCGATCAGGCTCAGCAGCGTGCTTTTGCCCGCGCCGCTGGGGCCAAGGATCGCCAGACGTTCCCCAGCCTGTAAAGACAGAGAAAAGCGCATCGGCAGGTGGTGATAAATCCAGGTGAGGTTATTCAGCGTCAGCATGGCGTCCCGGCAGTTTCTCAATCAGGGTAAATAAAAGAAGGCACAACAGCAGCAGCAACAGGGCGGTAACGGCACCATCCTGACTGCGATAAGACCCCATCTGCTGGTAAAGCCAGAAGGGCAGCGTGCGGAAATCTTCGTTGCCAAACAGCGCCACTACCCCGAAATCGCCAACCGAAAGCACGCTGGCAAAAGCCAGCGCCTGAGCCAGCGGCCGTTTTAAAGCGCGCAGCTCAATCAGCCGCAGGCGGTTTAGCCCGCGAATATCCAGCGCCAGACAAAGTCGGTTATAACGCTCGGCGATATCACGCAGCGGGTTTTCGAGGACTTTCATGGCATAGGGTACGGCCATCAGCGCGTTGGTAAAGATAACGATACCGTCCGCCGACTGCGGCAAACCAACCGTACTGTTTAACAGCAGGAAAAAACCGGTAGCGAGCACAATTCCCGGCATCGCCAGAATCAGCATGCCGCTTAACTCCAGCAGCTGACCGTAGAAAAGCTGCTGGCGCAGGCGCAGCTCGCGGCTGCTCCACAGCAGCATAACGGTAAGCAGGACGCAGAGAAGACCAGCAGCAAGCGCGATACGTACCGAAGTAAAAGTTGCCTGCCAGAGCGCAGGCTGTTGCAGTACCGTCAACAAATTAGGGTTAAGACCATCGACGATAACGGCCAGCAGCGGCGGCAGGATCAACAGCAGCGCCAGTACCAGCAGCGTACCGTCAAGGATTTTTGCACTCAGACTGTCCTGCGGATTGCGCCAGTCTTGCAGGCTGGCGCTACCGGACGGCAGCGCTTTGCTTAGCCGCTGGCCGATCAGCACCAGACTCAGGCAGCACAGCATCTGAACCAGCGCCAGCAGCGCAGCCCGGCCGGGATCGTAATCAAAGTTTAACGCCTGAAAAATGGCCAGTTCGATAGTGGTCGCCTTCGGGCCGCCGCCCAGCGCCAGTACGGTCGCAAAGCTGGCAAAACAGAGCATAAAAATGAGTGCGCCAGCAGGCAGCAGCTGCCGCCGTAGCCATGGCCATTCCATCAGGCGAAAACTGTTCCAGCCGTTAAGCCCAAGCTGGGCCGCGAGCTGCCGCTGTTCCGTCGGAATTTGCTCCAGCGTTTGCAGCAGCAGCCTGGCCGCCAGCGGCAGATTAAAAAAGATGTGCGCCAGCAAAATGCCTTGCAGGCCATAAGGCGTAAAGGTGTAGTGAATATGCAGCAGCGAGCAAAGCCAGGCCAGCCAGCCCGAACGGCCGTAGACGCTCAGAATGCCAAACACGGCCACCAGCACCGGCAGAACCAGCGTCATGGCGCAAAGGCGCAGAAGGAGCGTTCTTCCCGGAAACCGACGGCGATAAAGCGCGCGCGCCAGCGGCACCGCGGGCAGCAGCGCCAGCATGGCGGAAAGAAAAGCCTGCCCGAAAGAGAAACGCAACACGTGCCACAGATAGCTGTCGTGCCAGAGTTCTGGGCCACTAACCGGCGCGTTACGCCACAGCGCCGTAAAGGCGAGGGCGGCAGTAGCGGTCAACAGCATGGCCGCCGTCGCGCCGGGAAGCAGGCTACCTAGCGGCTGACGGCGCTTTGCCATGCACTGATCCACTGGCTTTTATGCGCCGCAACATCCGCAGCAGAATATTGTAACGAGGTTTTCGGCACGTTCAGCGTATCGAATCCGGCAGGTAGCTTCTCGGCCGTTACCGGATACATCCAGTTGCCGGTTGGGATGGTCTGCTGAAACGGCTTAGCCAGGATAAACTGCATAAACTCCTGCGCCAGCTGCGGCTGCTGGCTGGTTTTCAGCTGACCGGCAACCTCCACCTGTAAATAGTGGCCTTCGCTAAAGTCGGCCGCGGCATACTGCGTTTTCTTCTCTTCAATCAGATGATAAGCCGGAGAGGTAGTGTAGCTCAGCACCATATCGGCTTCGCCTTTCAGGAACAGACCGTAAGCCTCGCTCCAGCCTTTAGTCACGGTAACGGTTTTTTTCGCCAGCTTTTGCCATGCGTCAGGGGCCTGGTCGCCATAGATTTTTTGCATCCACAGCAGCAGGCCAAGTCCCGGCGTACTGGTGCGCGGATCTTCATAAATCACTTTAAGAGGACGATCGCTTTCCACCAGCTCTTTCAGGCTTTTCGGCGGATTTTGCAGCTTAGTTTTGTCGTAAACAAAGGCGAACCAGCCATAGTCATAGGGAACAAACGTGCTGTCGTGCCAGCCGCCGGGAAGAGTAACGCCATGCGTATCAACGTGGCTTTCGGCAAAAAGGCCGGTTTTTCTGGCGGCGTCCAGCAGGTTGTTGTCCAGGCCCAGCACCACATCGGCCTTGCTGTTTTTCCCTTCCATACGCAGGCGGTTCAGCAGCGATACGCCATCTTCCAGCGCCACATATTTCAGCTCGCACCCGCACCCGGCTTCGAAGGCCTTTTTAATTGCCGGGCCAGGCCCCCAGTCGGAAGAGAATGAATCATAGGTATAAACCGTCAGCACAGGTTTGGCAGCAACGGCAGGGAGCGAACAGAGCAGCAGCAGAGGCAGGACTTTTTTTAGCACTTTGCGTTCCTTGGTGGTCAGGGCGACGCATGATCTGAGCGGGGGACTCTCAAATCCCTACGCCGGTATTAGCCGGATCAGGTTCGACGGGTTTATCTCAGCGTCGGCTTGCGCCACGCACCCCGTTGAGAACGCACTAGTCTAATGATTTCGGCGCATTAGCGAAAGCATCATGTTCAGGTGGCGCAAACCAGGCAGATTTAAAGTCAAACCAGCCAAGCGTATTCATGCGCACGCCGCGCATGCTGCGTTCGCCTTCCAGCAGCAGCCAGTGATGAAAAACAGGATGAAGATAACAGTCGGTGACCAGCTGTTTGCTCCAGTCCGCCAGCGACAATTCCCGCTCGCGCCAAAGCCTGGCGTCGCGCTGCCAGTCAACGGGCACACAGTGCTGCAACAGGGGAATTTCATAGAGCAAGGCGAACAGCGAAAACGCCAGCGGCAGGGTAAAATTGGCGCTGCCCAGCCAGATATCGCTTTGCGCCTCTCCGCGATGCCAGCTTTCGTAATCAACCTGCTGCATGATCAGCTCTACGCCTTCGGCCGCCAGCAGCGGCTGTAGAGCATTAGCAATGGCCTGATGCTCTACATGATCGCCATACCAGGTCAGCGTCAACGAGGTTAGCCCCTCGGGTTTTTCTCTCGGGCTCAGGTCACGGCGATGATGCCAGCGTGGCAGCAGGCCATAAGCCGGAAACCAGTAGCGCTGGTAGTCCATTCCCGCGTGGTTTAATAAGGCTATGGGGTTGGCGATGGTGCTAAGCCAGCGACGAACCTGCTCATCGCGGCCCAGCGAGGAACGCTGGTCAAACAGCAGAAAATAGCAGCCTTCCTCAAGCCGGGCTTCTTCTGATTTCTCTCCCAGCTGACCGCCTTCCAGCTTCACGCCGGAGTAAACCAGCTCTTCACTAATCTCCGGCAAAACCCAAATGTTAACTTCATCAATAAGCGCGCGGTAGCCGAAGTAGTCGTCAAACGCCTGGATACGCAGCTGGCTTTGCTGATTGCGCACGACGGCATAAGGCCCGGTGCCAACCGGCTGGCGACTGAAATTCGGCAGTGAAGGCCATTCCTGCGGCAGGATCATTGCGCTGACGGCAGCCAGCAGCCAGGGAAGCCAGCTGTCAGGCTGACGCAGATGGACATCCAGCGTCCAGGGCGAAGGGGAGTGAATACGCGCTATGTTGCTGTACAGCGGCTGCCCGAGCGTTCTTTCCAGCGAAGAGATGACATCCGCCATGGTCAGTTCGCGCCCGTGATGAAAACGGATAGCCGGACGCAAATAGAAGCGCCATTGCAGTGGCGTAAGCGCTTGCCAGTGGTGAGCGATGTCCGGTTCGATTTCCCCGTTTTCCTCATTTATCCGCGTCAGGCTGCTGAAAACCTGGCGCGCCAGATGCGTTTCCGAACGGCGCAGCGGCGTAGCGGGATTCAGATTCAGTAAAGAGCGATAGTAGAGCACGCGCAGAATATGTTTCCCCTGGCGAAAGCTGCGGCCCAGATGAGAGATCAACATCTGCCGTACGGCGTCTTTATCACCAAGCAACTGTACCAGCTGGTCGATACGGTCCTGATCGAGCAGATCTTCCGCCCGCTGCTGCTGGAGCGCCAGGCCGGTATAGAGGAAATTGAGCTTTGAGCGCTTGCCGCGCCCGGCTTCAGCCTGCCATTCCAGCCAGCCCGCTTGCCGCATCGCGTTGAGCAAATTCCGCATGTGGCGGCGTGAACAGCTGAGCTGTGCGGCCAGCTGGTCAAGCGTCGTTTCCTGCGACTGACCATCGCATATCGCCCACAGGCGGATAAACTGCTGCTGTAATCGCTTTGAGGTCATAAAAGAGGAACTCTTCAGTGAAAGTCATCTGTTTTTCCTGCCTTATATTAAGGCAATAATTGGCTGCGATGGAAGAGCGGGAGGCATTCTTCGGAGTGGCGCTCTTTCAACGATTTTATATCTGAGTAAGGTGCTTTTTCACCGGCCAGCGCGCGTATTGCCCGCTGGCTTTTTTCATTTCCCGTTTTCTTCTATGCTTGCTGTTTGTGCCTGGTTATCGCCAGAGGCTTCTTTAAAAGGGATTCGGTATGAAATCGCTGCTGACGCGTCGCCGTCGCATTAACCCTGTCTATCTCGCTTTTATGCTCGTTTCTTTTATGGTTGGCGTGGCGGGGGCCTTGCAGGCGCCGACGCTAAGCCTGTTTTTAACGCATGAAGTGGCGGTGCGGCCATTTTGGGTAGGGCTTTTCTATACCGTTAACGCCATTGCCGGCATTGTGGTCAGTATTCTGCTGGCAAAAAGGTCGGATAACCATGGCGATCGCCGCATGCTGATCCTTTTTTGCTGTTTTATGGCGGTAGGTAACGCGCTGTTATTTGCTTTTAACCGGCATTATTTGACGCTGATTACCTTTGGCGTGCTGCTGTCGGCGCTGGCCAGCGTGGCTATGCCGCAGATTTTTGCTCTGGCGCGCGAATATGCCGACAGCTCCGCCAGAGAAGTGGTGATGTTCAGTTCGGTAATGCGCGCGCAGCTGTCGCTGGCGTGGGTGGTCGGGCCGCCGCTCTCTTTTGCGCTGGCGCTGAACTACGGCTTTACCACTATGTTTGCCATCGCCGCCGCGCTGTTTGTTGTCTGTATTGCTTTGGTCTGGTTTGCGCTGCCTTCCGTGCCGCGGGTTGAACAGCCGCCTGAAGTCGTGATTACTCAGGTCGGCGCCTGGAAAAACCGCGACGTGCGGCTGCTGTTTATCGCGTCGCTGCTGATGTGGACCTGCAATACCATGTATATCATTGATATGCCGATCTATATCAGCAGCGTACTGGGACTGCCGGAGCGGTTGGCTGGCCTGCTGATGGGCGTAGCGGCAGGGCTGGAAATTCCGGTGATGCTGCTGGCCGGTCATTACGTGAAGCGCTTTGGCAAACGCAAAATGATGCTGTTCGCCGTCGCGGCGGGGCTGCTGTTTTATCTGGGGCTGGTGCTGTTTCATTCACGTACGGCGCTGATGGCCTTGCAGATCTTCAACGCCATCTTTATTGGTATTATCGCCGGTATCGGCATGCTCTGGTTCCAGGATTTGATGCCCGGCAGGCCTGGGGCGGCCACCACGCTGTTTACCAATAGTATCTCTACCGGGGTGATTCTGGCAGGGGTACTGCAAGGTGCGCTGGCTGAAACGTTCGGACACTATTTCGTCTATTGGGGGGCGCTAATTTTATCGGTCGCCGCGCTGGCCATGTCCGCTAAAGTAAAAGACGTTTAGGTTAAAAAAGCGCCTAATGTTGCTTATTTTTCTTGCAAAAAACCTGCGCCAGCCGCAAAATTTGGCCGACTGTAATTTGTACAAGGATGCGTCGACCTCTGGCAGATGCGGCGGTTTTTAAAGGAATGAATGGAAGCAACATGTTGGCATTTAAGGAAGTTGCTGAGCGCCGCCGGGCGGCACAAACGGGATATCGGTATTTTTCCACAGGGGTAAATCAGGAAGGAAAAGGCATGGACAGCATAAATGACAAAATAGCCAGGCTGGAAAGCGAAACCAGTCAGATCCGGGTGGACGTTGCGGCGCTGGTAGAACGTTCGAAGCACGCCGCTAATCAGGCTTCTCTGGACGCCTTAGCGGAACGCTGTGAGGGGTTTGCCAGCCAGGCCTCTTTGGACGCCTTAGCGGAACGCTGTGAAGGGTTTGCCAGCCAGGCCTCTCTGGATGCCTTAGCGGAGCGATGTGAAGGTTTTGCCAGCCAGGCTGCGCTGGACAAACTGATTGAGCGCTCGGAAAACTTTGCAACTAAAGCCGATCTTTATAAAGAGTTTGCGACTAAAGCCGACCTTTATAGAGAGATTGGCTCAACACGCGTTGAGCTGTTGAAAGAAATCTCCGCCTCTGAACAACGCCTGAATACTAAATTTGACGTTATCAACAACCGCATCACCTGGACGTTGCTGCTGCCAGCCCTGACGGCAATTATTCTCTGGTTCGTTAAGGTGGCGATTCTGAAAATTTGAGCCTTGATTTGCCCGGCTCCATTTTTACCGAGGGTATGACCGGGACCGAAGCCCCGGTCAGTCATTAACGCAAAAACACTGGCTGGCGCCGCTCGTAATCGCTGATGCTGGTTTCATGCTGTAACGTCAGGCCAATATTATCCAGCCCGTTCAGCAAACAGTGACGGCGGAAAGCGTCGATGCTGAAAGGATAATGCTTCTCGCCTGCAATCACTTCCTGTTTTTCCAGATCTACCGTAAAGCTAATGCCCGGCTCGGCGGCGACTTTTTGAAACAACTCTTCCATCTCCTCTTCGCTTAACGTCACCAGCAGTAGCTGGTTGTTAAACGAATTGTTGGCAAAAATATCGGCGAAATCACTGCCGATAATGGCCTGGATGCCGTAGTCGGTCAGCGCCCAGGGCGCATGTTCACGCGAAGAACCGCAGCCAAAGTTTTCACGAGTCAGCATAATACTGGCGCCGCGAAATACGGGCTTATTCAGAATAAAATCCGGATCGGGGCTCTGGCCTTCGGCATCCGTATAGCGCCAGTCGAAAAACAGATTGCGGCCAAAGCCGGTACGCGTCACCATTTGCAGAAACTGCTTGGGAATAATGGCGTCGGTATCGACGTTGGCGGCATCCATCGGCACCACGATGCCGGTATGCTGCGTAAATTTTTTCGCCATAACTACTCCTGACTCAGCTCGCGAATATCAGCAAAATGGCCGGCAACCGCCGCCGCCGCCGCCATTGCCGGACTGAGCAGATGGGTGCGTCCGCCCCGGCCCTGGCGACCTTCAAAATTACGGTTGCTGGTGGAAGCGCAGCGTTCACCGGGGCTGAGGCGATCGTTATTCATCGCCAGGCACATCGAGCAGCCCGGCAGCCGCCATTCAAAACCGGCATCCAGAAAAATTTTATCCAGCCCTTCCGCCTCTGCCTGAGCTTTGACCGGGCCAGAGCCAGGCACCACGTACGCCTGTACGCCTGCGGCAATTTTATGACCTTTAACCACCGAGGCCGCCGCACGCAGATCTTCTATACGTGAATTGGTACAGGAACCGATAAACACTTTATCGATACGGACATCGGTTAGCCTGATGCCGGGCTTAAGGTCCATATAGGCCAGCGCCTTTTCGGCCGAGGCGCGCTCAACAGGATCGCTAAAGCTGGCCGGATCGGGAATAGTGTCGTTGACGGCAATCACCTGTCCTGGATTGGTGCCCCAGGTAACCTGCGGCGCTATTTCCGCCGCGTTCAGCGTAACAACCTTATCGAAGTGCGCGCCGCTGTCTGATTTCAGCGTGCGCCACCAGGCGACCGCCTGCTCCCAGTCCTGCTCTTTTGGCGCAAACTGCCGACCTTTAACATAGTTAAACGTGGTCTCGTCTGGCGCAACCAGGCCCGCTTTCGCGCCCAGTTCAATCGCCATATTGCACAGCGTCATGCGGCCTTCCATGCTGAGCTGCTCTACCGCCGGGCCGCAAAATTCCACTACGTGACCGTTGCCGCCGCCGCTGCCGGTTTTGCCAATAATTGCCAGCGCAATATCTTTAGCGGTAATGCCCGGCGCAGTCTGACCAACCACTTCAATTTTCATGGTTTTAGCGCGAGACTGCTTCAGCGTTTGTGTAGCCAGCACGTGCTCGACTTCTGAAGTGCCAATACCAAACGCCAGAGCGCCGAACGCGCCGTGCGTAGAGGTATGAGAATCGCCGCACACAATTGTCATGCCCGGCAGTGACATGCCTTGTTCAGGGCCAATAACGTGGACGATGCCCTGAAACGGGTGCTTCAGGTCATACAGACGCACGCCAAACTCTTCGCAGTTTTTGATCAGCATCGACATCTGGATACGCGCCATTTCGCCGCTGGCATTAATGTCTCGCGTCTGGGTGGAGACATTGTGATCCATGGTGGCGAACGTTTTGGCTGGCTGGCGTACCGGACGGCCATGCGCGCGCAGGCCGTCGAAAGCCTGCGCCGATGTCACTTCGTGCACCAGATGCCGGTCAATATAGAGCAACGGCGTTTCGTTGGGTGCTTCATAGACGACATGCGCGTCAAACAGCTTCTCGTATAGTGTTTTCATAATCAGGCTTCGCTGATAAATCGGGCGATGACGGAACCCATTTCCTCAGTGCTGACGGCCTGGCCGTTGCCAGCCAGATCGCCGGTGCGGTAGTTTTCCGCCAGCGCGCGGCTGATGGCCTGCTCAATAGCGTCGGCCGCCGCCGCTGCATCCAGGCTATAACGCAACAGCAGCGCCAGCGACAGGATCTGGGCAACAGGGTTAGCAATGTTTTTCCCGGCGATATCCGGCGCGGAGCCGCCTGCCGGTTCAAACAGGCCAAAGCCCTGCTCGTTAAGGCTGGCTGAAGGCAGCATGCCCATTGAACCGGTAATCATCGCGCATTCGTCAGAAAGAATATCGCCGAACAGGTTGGAGCAAAGCATCACGTCAAACTGTGAAGGCTCTTTAATCAGCTGCATGGTGGCGTTGTCGATATACATATGATGCAGTTCGACATCCGGATAATCCTGCGCCACTTCCGTCACAATTTGCCGCCACAAAATAGAGGATTGCAGCACGTTGGCCTTATCGATAGAGGTCACTTTCTTACGGCGCTTGCGGGCGGATTCAAAAGCGATGCGGGCAATACGCTCAATCTCGAAGCGGTGATAAACCTCGGTATCGAACGCCCGCTCGTGCTGGCCGCTGCCTTCACGGCCTTTTGGCTGGCCAAAATAGATGCCGCCGGTCAGCTCACGCACCACCAGAATATTAAAGCCTTTTGCAGCGATATCGCTACGCAATGGGCAAAACGCTTCCAGACCCTGATGCAGGCTGGCCGGACGCAGATTGCTAAACAGCTTAAAATGTTTACGCAGCGGCAGCAGGGCACCACGCTCTGGCTGCTCGGCTGGCGGCAGATGTTCCCATTTAGGGCCGCCAACGGAACCGAATAAAATGGCGTCAGCCTGTTCACAACCTGCGACGGTAGCGGGCGGCAGCGGTTCGCCGTGACGGTCAATCGCAATGCCGCCAACATCATATTCGCTGGTGGTGATGCGCAGACCAAAACGCTCTCTTACCGCATCCAGCACCTTAGCGGCCTGAGCCATCACTTCCGGGCCGATGCCGTCGCCAGGCAGTACGGCAATATGATAAGTCCTTGTCATTATACGGCTTCCTTCTCGTTGGCTTTACGTTGCAGCTCTTGCTCAACCTGGCGTGAGCGCCAGATGTTGTTCAGCGCATTGATCATTGCTTTAGCGGAGGACTCAACGATATCCGTCGCCAGGCCTACGCCATGGAATTTACGGTTGTTATAGTTCACGACGATATCTACCTGGCCCAGCGCATCTTTGCCGTGGCCTTTAGCGGTCAGCTGATACTTCACCAGCTCGGCATCGAAATCGGTAATACGGTTAATGGCCTGATAAACAGCATCGACCGGGCCATTACCCGTGGCTGCTTCGGATTTTACTTCCTCGCCACAGCCCAGTTTGACGGAGGCGGTCGCCATTACGCTGGAACCGGACTGCACGCTGAAATAGTCCAGACGGAAGTGTTCAGGTTCTTCGTTTTGTTTGTTGATAAACGCCAGCGCTTCCAGATCGTAGTCGAAAACCTGGCCCTTTTTATCGGCCAGCTTCAGGAAGGCGTCATACAGGCTGTCCAGATTATAATCGTGCTCTTTATAGCCCATCTCATCCATGCGGTGCTTCACGGCGGCGCGGCCGGAGCGCGAAGTCAGATTCAGCTGGATCTGGTGCAGACCAATGGATTCCGGCGTCATGATTTCGTAGTTTTCACGGTTTTTCAGCACGCCATCCTGATGGATGCCGGAAGAGTGAGCGAAGGCGCCGCTACCGACAACCGCTTTGTTAGCCGGAATCGGCATGTTGCAGATCTGGCTGACCAGCTGGCTGGTCCGATAGATTTCCTGATGATGGATATTGGTATGCACGTTCATCAGCTGGCTACGGGTTTTGATCGCCATGATAACTTCTTCCAGCGCGCAGTTACCGGCACGCTCGCCCAGACCGTTAATGGTGCCTTCAATCTGACGCGCGCCAGCCTGAACGGCAGCGATAGAGTTGCCGACGGCCATGCCCAAATCGTCATGGGTATGCACGGACAAAATCGCTTTATCGATGTTCGGCACGCGGTTGCGTAACTGGGTAAAGATATTGCTGTACTCGTCCGGCAGCGTGTAGCCGACGGTATCCGGAATGTTGATAGTGGTTGCGCCAGCGTTGATAGCGGCTTCCACTACGCGGCACAGATCGTCAATTGGCGTACGGCCACCATCTTCACAAGAAAATTCGACGTCATTTGTATAGTTGCGAGCGCGTTTTACCATTTTTACCGCACGTTCAATCACTTCCGGCAGCGTGCTGCGCAACTTGGTGGCAATATGCATTGGCGACGTCGCCAGGAAAGTATGGATACGATAGGCTTCGGCCACGCGCAGCGCTTCGTAAGCCGCATCAATATCTTTTTCTACGCAGCGGGCCAGCGCGCAAACACGGCTGTTTTTTACCTGGCGGGCGATAGTCTGTACGGATTCAAAGTCACCCGGGGAAGACACAGGGAATCCAACTTCCATCACGTCAACGCCCATACGCTCCAGCGCCAGCGCTATTTGCAATTTCTCTTTCACGCTCAGGCTGGCCTGTAATGCCTGTTCGCCGTCACGCAGCGTGGTATCGAAAATAATAACTTGTTGGCTCATCGGTAAATTCCTTTCATGTTTGCATCGCTAGTGCTACGAGCATAAAAAAACCCGCGCAGTAGCGCGGGTTTCTTAGTTTGCAAGCCTGAATCAGTGATTCATTCCGCCCACAAGTCTACCGCGCATAAAAATGCGTTGAGTAGTAGACCAGGTAGGAGGAGGGTACGAATCATTGAGTCAGGCCTTATGAATTTGCTGTTCCCTTATTGATACTTGAAAGCAGGGGCGGATGTCAAGGCGAGCCGCAAGGTTATAAATCTTCTGTTTCAGGGAAAATATTCTACGGCGAGGGCGACAAACAGAAGAAAAAGGTAGCCATATTGTTATCAGAAAAAAATGTGGCGTAAAAAACGCGATTTTTATTTATAAAATATTTAAAATTCAATTAGTTATGCAATGCCCCCCTCACGCGGTTGTTTTACTGGCATTTTCCTCTTCCTTAGTGAATTATTTTATTGGAATATGCTGAGCCAGCAGATAAAACTAAATCGACGGCGATACCTGAAAGGGAAAGCTTAATTATTTATTAACCTCCCGCTAATAACAAAACGATTGCGCTGAAAAAGAATGCTCAATCAGCATAAACCGCTTTTTTCATGCGCGTGATTCAGTGTAATAGTTGTTATGCCAGCGAAATAAGCAGTGCCTTAGCATGTGCAGAGAGAGTGGGACTGACGGTATAGCGTTTGCCTGCCAGGTTTTCTACGGTTATGGTAATTCCTCATTTAAAGCAAAAATAAAAGGGCCCGCGCCCTGTACCCGGCGGCTGAAAATTTTTCAGCGTCTGAATAAACACAGGTTTTGAACTTATTACCCAGCGGTAGCTTGTGGCAAGAAAGTTGCTGCGCGGTGATAAATCAGCACCTTAAAGCCTGGAGGCAAAAATGGAGATGTTGTCAGGAGCCGAAATGGTAGTCCGATCGTTAATCGATCAGGGCGTAAAACATGTTTTTGGCTACCCCGGTGGAGCTGTACTGGATATTTATGACGCGTTACAGACGGTGGGCGGTATCGACCATATTCTGGTGCGGCATGAGCAGGGCGCTGTACACATGGCCGATGGCTATGCCCGCGCAACGGGTGAAACGGGCGTAGTGCTGGTGACCTCCGGGCCTGGCGCTACCAATGCTATTACCGGTATCGCTACTGCCTATATGGATTCCATTCCTATGGTCGTCCTGTCCGGTCAGGTTCCTTCTTCCCTGATTGGCTACGATGCTTTTCAGGAATGCGATATGGTCGGTATCTCCCGGCCTATCGTTAAACACAGCTTTATGGTCAGGCAGGTCGAAGATATTCCTGGAGTAGTAAAAAAAGCGTTCTGGCTGGCAGCCAGCGGTCGTCCTGGCCCGGTAGTTATCGATCTGCCAAAAGACATGATGAATCCGGCCAATAAACTGCCGTACCAGTGGCCGGAATCGGTCAGCATGCGCTCTTACAATCCGACGACGCAAGGGCATAAAGGCCAGATCAAACGCGCGCTGCAAACTCTGCTGGCGGCGAAAAAACCCGTGCTTTATGCCGGGGGCGGCGTGATTAACGCGGCCTGTGCCGATGAATTGCGGGAAATAGCCGAAAAGCTAAATCTGCCAGTTACCTGTTCACTGATGGGGCTGGGGGCTTTTCCCGGCACGCACCGTCAAAGCCTTGGCATGTTAGGCATGCACGGGACTTATGAAGCCAATATGGTAATGCATAACGCCGACGTTATCTTTGCCGTTGGCGTGCGTTTCGACGATCGTACTACCAATAATTTGATGAAGTACTGCCCGAACGCCACCGTATTACATATTGATATCGATCCTGCTTCTATCTCCAAGACAGTGCCGGCAGATGTACCGATCGTCGGCGACGCGCGCGATGTCCTGCAGCAGATGCTGGAGATGACAAAATCGAGCAGCGAACAGGATTTCGATAGCCTGCGCGACTGGTGGCAGAGTATTGAGCAATGGCGCGCGCGTAAGTGCCTGGACTTTGACCGCAGCAGCGAAAAGATTAAGCCGCAGTCGGTGATTGAGACTATCTGGCGCTTAACCAACGGCGACGCCTATGTCACCTCCGACGTGGGTCAGCATCAGATGTTTGCCGCTCTTTACTATCCGTTCGACAAGCCACGCCGCTGGATTAACTCGGGCGGCCTGGGCACGATGGGCTTTGGCCTGCCAGCCGCGCTGGGCGTCAAGCTGGCACTGCCGGAGGAAACCGTGGTTTGCGTAACCGGCGACGGCAGTATCCAGATGAATATTCAGGAGCTTTCTACCGCGCTGCAGTACGATTTGCCGGTACTGGTACTGAGCCTGAATAACCGCTATCTGGGCATGGTAAAACAGTGGCAGGACATGATCTATTCGGGTCGTCATTCACAATCTTATATGGAATCGCTGCCGGACTTTATCAAACTGGCCGAAGCGTATGGCCATGTCGGCATCGGTATTGACCACCCGCACGAGCTGGAAGCAAAGCTGAGCGAGGCCCTGACCGAATTGCGCAAAGGCCGTCTGGTCTTTGTCGATGTTAATGTTGATGGTAGCGAGCACGTATACCCGATGCAGATTCGCGGCGGCGGGATGGACGAAATGTGGTTGAGCAAAACGGAGAGGACTTAATTATGCGTCGTGTTTTATCGGTACTGCTGGAAAACGAATCCGGCGCATTGTCGCGTGTTGTCGGACTATTTTCCCAACGCGGCTACAACATTGAAAGCCTGACCGTAGCGCCAACTGACGATCCTACGCTTTCCCGGATGACTATCCAGACCGTGGGCGATGCAAAAGTGCTGGAGCAGATTGAAAAGCAGCTGCACAAGCTGGTAGACGTGCTGCGCGTTACCGAACTGGGGCAGGGCGCTTTTGTTGAGCGTGAAATCATGCTGGTAAAAATTCAGGCGACCGGTTACGGCCGTGAAGAAGTGAAGCGCAACGCTGAAATTTTCCGTGGCCAGATCGTCGACGTGACGCCTTCGCTTTATACGGTTCAGCTTGCCGGCACCAGCGATAAACTGGACGCCTTTTTAAGCAGCGTGCGCGAGGTAGCGGAAATTGTTGAGGTTGCCCGTTCTGGCGTGGTCGGCGTGGCTCGCGGTGAGCGTATTATGCGTTAATTGCGTTGCGTGACTATGGCTAAATATTTCTAACCCGACGGAATGTCGGGTTTTTTATTTTGCCAGAAAGCTCTCGCCTGGCGTTAAAAGCGGTTGCCAGCCCAATTAATCTGCTGTTAGATGTAAAGAATCTCTTATCCTTAGCCGCGACGTGGCTATTTTTTGCGCCGTCCCGGTGCCTTAAGCGTGGGGTTATTGTGAAACTGGATGAAATTGCGCGTCTTGCTGGTGTATCGCGCACGACGGCCAGCTACGTTATCAACGGTAAAGCCCGGCAGTATCGTGTCAGCGACAAAACCGTAGAAAAGGTCATGGCGGTTGTGCGCGAGCATAATTACCATCCTAACGCGGTTGCCGCTGGCCTGAGAGCCGGGCGAACCCGTTCGATAGGCCTGGTGATCCCCGATCTGGAAAATACCAGCTATACGCGTATCGCCAACTATCTGGAAAGACAGGCTCGCCAGCGCGGCTATCAGCTGCTGATTGCCTGTTCAGAAGACCAGCCGGATAACGAAATGCGCTGCGTGGAACATCTGCTCCAGCGCAAAGTAGATGCCATTATTGTTTCTACCTCTTTACCGCCCGAGCACCCTTTTTATCAGCGCTGGGTCAACGATCCTTTACCGATTGTGGCGCTGGATCGCGCGCTGGATCGGGAACATTTCACCAGCGTAGTCGGTGCAGATCAGGACGATTCAGAAATGTTGGCCGCCGAGCTGCGTAAACAGCCCGCTGAATCCATTCTTTATCTGGGTGCGCTGCCAGAGCTGTCGGTAAGCTTTCTGCGTGAGATGGGTTTCCGCCAGGCCTGGCAGGGTGACGAACGCCACATCGATTTTATCTATGCCAACAGCTTTGAACGTACGGCGGCTGCCGCGCTGTTTGAAGAGTGGCTGGAGACGCACGCCATGCCGGATGCGTTGTTCACTACCTCGTTCGGCTTACTGCAGGGCGTAATGGATGTGGCGCTGAAACGTGAAGGGCGTATGCCAACCGATCTGGCGATTGCGACCTTTGGCGACCACGAGCTGCTGGATTTCCTGGATTGCCCGGTGTTAGCGGTAGGGCAACGGCACCGTGACGTTGCGGAAAGGGTGCTGGAACTGGTGCTTGCCAGCCTGGATGAACCTCGCAAACCCAAGCCTGGCCTTACCCGTATCCGGCGTAATCTCTATCGGCGCGGCCGTTTAAGCCGTAAAGTCGATTAATTCAAACCAAAAGAGGTAACACCAGTGGTTACCGCTTTTTTTCAGGCGCGCGCTTTTTTATTCAACCGGAAAGACAACGGATAAAGAGTGTCCGTTTTTTTCAACCGTTACGCTTCACGTAAATAAAAGTAAAGACGCAGCTATCAGTCCTCTTCGCGCAATGAAACACGCTCATTATTAAAATGTTAACGCTGGTAACGATTAGCCACCCCAGTCCGCATCGGTGCCTCTCCCTCGCCAATTAGGAAATTCCTTAAAATGCCTCGTCGCGGGTAAAGCCCGCCTGACTTTTTTTAGGCAGCATCGGCGCTATATTTTTGAACAATTTAAAATTTCTAAAAAATTCCCGCCATTATTCATCAGGTTAATTTTAAATTTCTCTCTTAAGCGCCTTATTTTTTAACTTGTTAACGCTTGTTCCGAAAAAGAAATATTCTCTCGCGGCCCGCGCTGTCGCTTGACAATGATTTCCTCCGCTCCGTAAACTCCTCCGGGTGGGAATTTGTGGTGTAAAGTGGAACTTAAGGGCAACCGGAGAGGGAGGCTGGCATGTTCCGTGGAGCAACGTTAGTCAATCTCGACAGCAAAGGGCGGCTCGCCGTGCCCGTACGCTATCGCGACATGCTGATCGGAGAGTCTCAGGGACAAATGGTTTGCACCATTGACCTTCATCAGCCCTGCCTGCTGCTTTATACCCTGCCCGAATGGGAAATTATTGAACGTAAGCTGGCCAGCTTATCCAGCATGAACCCCGTTGAGCGCCGTATTCAGCGTTTATTACTGGGCCATGCCAGCGAGTGCCAGATGGATAATGCAGGTCGTTTGCTGGTGGCGAGTACGCTACGCCAGCATGCGAATCTGACCAAAGAAGTGATGCTGGTTGGGCAGTTTAACAAGTTTGAGCTGTGGGATGAACAGACCTGGTATCAACAAGTCAGGGAGGATATTGACGCGGAACAGTCGACTCAGGAACCGCTATCTGAGCGCCTGCAGGACTTGTCATTATAACTATGCAGGAAAATTTCAAACATACCACGGTGCTGCTGGACGAGGCGGTTAACGGCCTCAACATCAAACCTGACGGCATCTATATCGATGGCACTTTTGGCAGAGGTGGGCATTCCCGACTGATTCTTTCCGCGCTGGGAGAACAGGGGCACCTTTTCGCCATTGACCGCGACCCACAGGCTATTGCCGCCGCGGCCGAGATTACCGATCCGCGCTTTACCATTATTCACGGTCCTTTTTCCGCGCTGGCTGACTATGCCGAAGCGCGCGGACTGACCGGGCGTGTTGATGGCATTTTGCTGGATCTTGGCGTCTCTTCACCACAGCTGGACGATGCCGAACGCGGCTTCTCTTTTATGCGCGATGGGCCGCTTGATATGCGCATGGATCCGACCAAAGGTCTGTCGGCCGCACAGTGGCTGATGCAGGCGGAAGAAAGCGATATCGCTTTTGTGCTGAAAACCTTTGGCGAAGAGCGCTTTGCTAAGCGAATCGCCCGCGCAATCGTTGAGCGCAACCGCGAACAGCCGATGACGCGTACCAAAGAGCTGGCTGACGTTATCTACCACGCTACGCCGGTTAAGGACAAATTTAAGCATCCGGCCACGCGTAGCTTCCAGGCTATTCGTATTTGGGTAAACAGCGAGCTGGAAGAGATAGAGCAGGCGCTTAAAGGCGCACTTTCCGCTCTGGCACCGCAAGGTCGCCTGTCGGTAATCAGTTTCCATTCACTGGAAGACCGCATTGTTAAACGCTTTATGCGTGAGCAAAGCCGTGGCCCGCAGGTTCCGGCGGGGATTCCGATGACGGAAGCCCAGTTAAGCAAGCTGGGCGGGCGGCAGCTAAAAGCGCTGGGCAAAATGATGCCGGGCGACGCAGAAGTGGCCGAAAATCCACGCGCGCGCAGCTCCGTATTACGTATTGCTGAGAGGACCGCCTCATGATTGGCAACGAGCGACACAGTTTACCCGGCGTTATTGCAGGCGATCTCTTACGTCACGGCAAGCTTCCGGTGATCCTGGCCGTCGCCGTGCTGGTTTCTGCGGTACTGGTGGTGACCACGGCGCATAAAACCCGCCTGCTCACCGCCCAACGCGAGCAGCTGGTGCTGGAACGCGATGCGCTGGATATCGAGTGGCGTAACCTGATTCTGGAAGAGAACGCATTAGGCGATCACAGTCGCGTTGAAAGAACGGCAACGGAAAAATTGCAGATGCAGCATGTCGATCCGGCGCAGGAAAATATTGTGGTACAGCCATAAGGGCATAAATGAAAGCCGCAGTGAAGACTAAGTCAAAACGTCAGGAAGATCAGGCCAGCTTTGTCAGCTGGCGTTTTGCGTTGCTGTGCGGCTGCATTTTACTGGCGCTCGGTGGACTGCTGGGACGCATGGCCTATTTGCAGGTTATCAACCCGGGGAAACTGGTGCGCGAAGGCGATATGCGCTCGCTGCGCGTGCAGGCCGTGCCTACCTCTCGCGGTATGATTACCGATCGCGCTGGCCGACCGCTGGCCGTTAGCGTACCGGTCAATGCGATTTGGGCCGATCCGAAAGAGCTGAACGAGAAGGGCGGCATCACGCTGGATGGCCGCTGGCAGGCGCTGTCTGATGCGCTCTCTGTTCCGCTGGATCAGCTGGCAGCACGCGTCAACGCCAATCCAAAAGGCCGTTTTGTCTATCTGGCCCGTCAGGTAAATCCCGCCATTGGCGACTACGTTAAAAAGCTCAAGCTACCCGGTATTTTTCTGCGTGAGGAATCGCGCCGCTACTATCCGGCTGGTCAGGTAACGTCGCATTTAATCGGCTTTACCAATATTGATGGCCAGGGCATTGAAGGCGTTGAAAAAAGCTTTGATAAATGGCTGACCGGCCAGCCGGGCGAGCGCACCGTACGTAAAGACCGCCACGGCCGCGTTATTGAAGATGTCTCTTCTGTAGACAGCCGCGCTGCTCACAACCTCGCGCTGAGCATCGACGAGCGTTTGCAGGCTCTGGTTTACCGTGAGTTAAACAATGCCGTTGCCTTTAACAAGGCAGAGTCCGGCACGGCCGTGCTGGTTGACGTCAATACCGGCGAAGTGCTGGCGATGGCAAACAGCCCCGCCTACAACCCCAACAATCTTTCCGGCACCACCAAAGACGTAATGCGCAACCGCGCGATCACCGACATCTTTGAGCCAGGCTCTACCGTGAAGCCAATGGTGGTGATGACCGCGCTACAGCACGGCGTGGTGCGGGAAAACAGCGTGCTGAATACCGTGCCCTATCGTATCAACGGGCATGAAATCAAAGATGTGGCGCGCTACAACGAACTGACCCTGACCGGGGTCTTGCAAAAATCGAGTAACGTCGGCGTTTCCAGGCTGGCGTTAGCGATGCCGTCCTCAGCGTTAGTAGAAACTTACTCGCACTTTGGACTGGGTAAAGCGACCAATCTGGGACTGGTCGGAGAAAGCAGTGGCTTATATCCCCAAAAACAACGGTGGTCTGACATAGAGAGGGCCACCTTCTCTTTTGGCTACGGGCTAATGGTAACCCCGTTACAGTTAGCGCGAGTCTACGCCACGATTGGCAGCTACGGCGTCTATCGTCCGCTGTCGATCACCAAAGTTGATCCGCCCGTGAGCGGTCAGCGCGTCTTCCCGGAGAATCTGGTACGCACCGTCATGCATATGATGGAAAGCGTCGCGCTGCCCGGCGGCGGCGGCGTGAAGGCCGCGATCAAAGGCTACCGTATCGCGATTAAAACCGGTACCGCGAAAAAAGTCGGACCGGACGGGCGTTACGTTAATAAATATATTGCTTATACCGCTGGCGTGGCGCCGGCGAGCCGTCCTCGTTTTGCGCTGGTCGTGGTGATTAACGATCCGCAAGCCGGTAAATATTATGGCGGTGCGGTTTCCGCTCCGGTTTTCGGCGCCATTATGGGCGGTGTGCTTCGCACCATGAATATTGAACCTGATGCGCTACCGGTCATTGAGAAAAACGAGATGGTAGACAACAGAAGTGAGGGATCAAGTGACAGATCGTAATCTGCGCGATTTACTGGCGCCCTGGGTGCCCGCCGCGCCTTCGCTGCCGCTGCGCGAAATGATCCTGGACAGCCGCCTTGCGGCTTCCGGCGATCTCTTTGTGGCCGTAAAAGGTCATCTGGCGGACGGTCGTCGTTTTATTCCACAGGCTATCGCCCAGGGCGTTTCGGCGGTTATCGCTGAAGCGGAAGGCGAGGCGGAAGATGGCGATATCGCTATCGTACACAACGTGCCGGTTATTTACCTGGCGCAGCTGAGCCAGCGCCTATCCGCGCTGGCCGGACGTTTTTACCAGCAGCCGGGCGAACATCTCCGGCTGATTGGCGTTACCGGCACCAATGGCAAAACGACCACCACGCAGTTGCTTGCACAGTGGGGTCAGCTCCTGGGTGAAACCGGCGCGGTCATGGGCACCGTGGGCAACGGCCTGTACGGCAAGCTTGCCCCTGCCGAGAATACTACCGGCTCGGCCGTCGATATTCAGCGCACGCTCAGCTCGCTGGTGGAAGAGGGCGCAACGCTGGCCGCGATGGAAGTTTCTTCGCACGGGCTGGTGCAGCATCGCGTGGCCGCACTGCCTTTCGCGGCCGCTGCCTTTACCAATCTGAGCCGTGACCATCTGGACTATCACGGCGATATGACTCGCTACGAGTCCGCCAAATGGCTGCTCTTTTCTGAACATATGGTCGGCCAGGCTATTATCAATGCGGATGACGAAACGGGCCGCCGCTGGCTGGCTAAGCTGCCGGATGCGGTCGCCGTTACCATGGAAAACAATCTGCAGCCGGGCTGCCGTGGACGCTGGCTAAAAGCCACCGAGGTGCACTATCACGACAACGGCGCCAGCATCCGCTTCGATTCGAGCTGGGGCGGCGGCGAGCTGGAAAGCCGTCTGATGGGCGCATTCAACGTCAGCAACCTGCTGATCGCGCTGGCAACGCTGCTGGCGCTAGGTTATCCGCTGCATGATTTGGTGGCAACCGGCAGTCAGCTACAGCCGGTCACGGGAAGGATGGAAGTTTTTGCCGCCCCGGCCAGACCAACCGTCGTGGTTGACTATGCGCATACGCCTGACGCGCTGGAAAAAGCGCTGGAGGCTGCGCGCCTGCACTGCAAGGGCAAATTATGGTGCGTCTTTGGCTGCGGCGGCGATCGCGATAAGGGCAAACGTCCCCTGATGGGTGCGATAGCCGAACAGTTTGCCGATGTGGTAGTGATTACGGACGATAATCCGCGCAGCGAAGATCCTGCGGCGATAGTGGCGGATGTGCTGACGGGCTTGCTTGATCCCGGCCGCGCCCACGTGATTGCTGGCCGTGCGCAAGCGGTCACTAACGTCGTTATGCAGGCCAAAGAAGAAGATATTGTACTGGTGGCCGGTAAAGGCCATGAAGATTATCAAATTGTCGGCAATCGTCGGCTGGACTATTCCGACCGTGATACCGTCGCGCGTCTGCTGGGAGTGATGGCATGATCGCACTTTCTCTACAAAAACTGGCTGAGCTAACCGGCGGCGAACTGTTCGGCAGCGACCTTACCTTCAGCGAAGTCACCACGGATACGCGCAAAGTCAGCGCGGGTGCGCTGTTTATCGCGCTGAAAGGCGAGCGCTTCGATGCCCACGACATGGTCGGCGACGCCATAACGGCCGGTTCGGCAGCTCTGTTAGTCAGTAAGCACTTACCTGTTGCCGTCCCGCAGGTAGTGGTTGCCGATACCCGCATCGCGCTGGGCCAGCTTGCGGCCTGGGTGCGTCAACAGTCAACCGCGCGCGTGGTTGCCCTGACCGGCTCTTCCGGCAAAACTTCAGTGAAAGAGATGACCGCCGCCATTTTGCGCGAGTGCGGTGAAACCCTCTATACGGCCGGCAATCTTAATAATGATATCGGCGTGCCGCTGACGCTGCTGCGCCTGAACGCCAAACATCAATATGCGGTAATTGAACTGGGTGCTAATCATCAGGGCGAAATCGCCTGGACCACGCATCTTACCCGTCCCGAAACGGCGCTGGTGAATAACCTGGCGGCCGCACATCTTGAAGGCTTCGGTTCGCTGGCTGGCGTAGCCAAAGCCAAAGGCGAAATCTTTCAGGGACTGCCGGATAACGGCACGGCGATCTTTAATGCCGACAGTAACGACATCGCAAACTGGCAGCCGATGCTGACCGGTAAAACGGTCTGGCGCTTTTCGCCGCAGCCGCAGGCAGAGAACGATTTTTCCGCCAGCGACGTGCAGGTGACCAGTAAAGGCACGCAGTTTGTTATGAAAACGCCAGCGGGCAGTATCGCGGTGCAATTACCGCTGCCGGGCCGGCACAACATTGCTAATGCGCTGGCCGCTGCCGCGCTGGCAATTTCCGTTGGGGCTTCTCTGGAAGCCGTTCGGCAAGGCCTGAGCAAGCTTGAGGCGGTGCCGGGTAGACTTTTCCCGGTATTACTTGCCGAAAACAAGCTGCTGCTGGACGACAGCTACAACGCCAACGTGGGTTCAATGACTGCGGCCGTGCAGGTTCTGGCAGAGATGCCGGGCTATCGGGTGATGGTCGTTGGCGATATGGCCGAGCTGGGTGATGAAAGCGAGCATTGCCACCGTGAAGTGGGCGAAGCGGCCCGCCAGGCCGGGATTGATAAAGTGCTCAGCGCAGGCACGCTAAGCCGCCTTATCAGCGAGGCCAGCGGAGCCGGTGAGCATTTCACCGAAAAAACTGCCGTCACGGCGCGCTTGCGGACGCTGCTGGCGGAACAGCCTGTCATCACCATTTTAGTTAAAGGTTCACGTAGTGCCGCCATGGAGCAGGTAGTACAGAGCTTACAGGAGAAAGGAACATGCTAGTCTGGCTGGCCGAACATCTGGTCACTTTTTATTCTGGCTTTAACGTCTTTTCCTATCTGACGTTTCGCGCCATTGTCAGCCTGCTGACCGCGCTGTTTATTTCGCTGTGGATGGGCCCGCGCATGATTGCCCGCCTGCAGGAGATGTCATTTGGCCAGGTCGTGCGCAACGACGGCCCGGAATCGCATTTCAGCAAGCGCGGCACACCCACGATGGGCGGCGTAATGATTTTATTCTCTATCACCGTTTCCGTGCTGATGTGGGCTTATCCTTCTAACCCTTACGTCTGGTGCGTGCTGGTGGTGTTGATCGGTTTCGGCATTATCGGTTTTATTGATGACTACCGTAAGGTGGTACGTAAAGATACCAAGGGGCTCATTGCACGCTGGAAATACTTCTGGATGTCGGTGATCTCCCTGGGCGTGGCGTTTACGCTGTATGCGACGGGTAAGGGAACGCCAGCCACCCAGCTGGTGGTGCCGTTCTTCAAAGACGTAATGCCGCAGCTTGGTCTGTTTTACGTCGTGCTTGCCTACTTCGTTATCGTTGGTACAGGCAACGCGGTTAACCTGACTGACGGGCTGGATGGCCTGGCGATTATGCCTACCGTGTTTGTTGCCGCTGGTTTTGCTTTGGTTGCCTGGGCAACCGGTAACATGAACTTCGCCAACTACCTGCATATTCCTTATCTGCGCCATGCGGGCGAACTGGTGATTGTCTGTACGGCAATTGTCGGCGCCGGGCTGGGCTTTTTATGGTTTAACACCTATCCGGCTCAGGTCTTTATGGGCGATGTCGGCTCACTGGCGCTGGGCGGCGCGCTGGGCACTATCGCCGTGCTGCTGCGTCAGGAGTTTCTGCTGGTGATCATGGGCGGCGTCTTCGTGGTAGAGACGCTGTCGGTGATCCTGCAGGTTGGCTCGTTCAAACTGCGCGGACAGCGTATTTTCCGTATGGCGCCTATCCATCACCATTACGAACTGAAAGGCTGGCCGGAACCGCGCGTTATCGTGCGTTTCTGGATTATTTCACTGATGCTGGTGCTGATTGGCCTGGCGACGTTGAAGGTACGGTGATGATGGCTGATTACCAGGGTAAAAAAGTCGTCATTATTGGTCTGGGCGTAACGGGCCAGTCATGCGTTGACTTCTTTTTAGCGCGTGGCGTTACGCCGCGCGTCATGGATACCCGAATCGTGCCGCCAGGGCTGGAAAAGCTGCCGAAAAGCGTTGAGCGCTGGCTGGGTTCACTGAACGATAGCTGGCTGCAAAATGCCGATCTGATTGTGGCCAGTCCCGGTCTTGCGCTGAGTTCCCCGTCCTTGATTTCGGCGGCGGAAGCGGGCATAGAAATCGTGGGCGACATCGAGCTTTTCTGCCGTGAAGCCCAGGCACCGATTGTAGCTATTACCGGTTCTAACGGTAAAAGTACCGTGACCACGTTAGTTGGTGAAATGGCGAAGGCCGCAGGCTGGCAGGTTGGCGTTGGCGGTAATATTGGCCTGCCCGCGCTGACCCTGCTTGAGAAACCCGCGCAGCTTTACGTGCTGGAACTGTCAAGCTTCCAGCTGGAAACCACCCACAGCCTGAAGGCGGCGGCGGCGACCATCCTGAACGTGACGGAAGATCATATGGATCGCTATCCGCTTGGCATGCAGCAGTATCGAGCGGCCAAGCTGCGCGTTTACGAGCAGGCGAGCGTTTGCGTAGTTAATGCAGATGACGCGATGACCATGCCGGTGCGCGGTGCGGACAAACGCTGCGTCAGCTTTGGCGTGGACGTGGGCGATTATCATCTCAATCGCCAGCAGGGAAATATCTGGCTGCGCGTAAAAGGCGAAAAAGTGCTGAATACAGATGAAATGACGCTCACGGGTCAGCACAACTATACCAACGCCCTGGCGGCGCTGGCGCTGGCCGATGCGGTCGGATTGCCGCGCTCTTCCAGCCTGAAAGCGTTAACCACGTTTAACGGGCTGGCGCACCGTTTTCAGCTGGCGTATGACCATAACGGCGTGCGCTGGATAAATGATTCAAAAGCGACCAACGTTGGCAGCACCGAAGCGGCGTTAAACGGCCTGCAGGTTAAGGGCACGCTCTGGCTCCTGCTGGGCGGCGACGGCAAATCAGCCGATTTCAGCCCGCTGGCTCCTTATCTACAAAAAGATAACGTGCGGATTTACTGTTTTGGACGTGATGCCGCAGAGCTTGCCGCACTGCGCCCGGAAACGGCGGTACAAACCGCCACGATGCAGGAAGCTATGCAGCAGATAGCTGCAAAAGTGCAGCCGGGCGATATGGTTCTGCTGTCGCCAGCCTGCGCCAGTCTTGACCAGTTTAAAAACTTCGAGCAGCGCGGCGATATCTTCACCCAACTGGCAAAGGAGCTTGGCTGATGCGTGTACCTGGTTTAGGCATTGCCAACTGGTTATCAGAGCGCCTGAAAGAGTGGGTGATGGGCTCGCGCGAAAGCGACGCCAGCACCATGGTGCTTTATGACCGCACGCTGCTCTGGCTAACGATAGGGCTGGCGATTATCGGCTTTGTGATGGTGACTTCGGCTTCGATGCCGGTTGGCCAGCGCCTGTCGGACGATCCTTTCTATTTTGCCAAGCGCGATGCGTTTTATATCGTGCTGGCGTTTGGTATCGGGCTGGTGACGCTGCGCGTGCCGATGGCTTTCTGGCAGCGTTATAGCAACGTCATGCTGCTGATAACGGTAGTGATGCTGCTGATCGTTCTGGTCGTCGGCAGCTCGGTTAACGGGGCATCGCGCTGGATTGCGCTTGGCCCGCTGCGTATTCAGCCTGCGGAGCTTTCCAAGCTCTCGCTGTTTTGCTATCTCGCCAGCTATCTGGTGCGCAAAGTTGATGAGGTGCGTAACAACTTCTGGGGCTTCTGTAAGCCAATGGGCGTGATGGTAGTGCTGGCAGTATTGCTGCTGGCCCAGCCTGACCTGGGAACCGTGGTGGTGCTGTTCGTCACCACGCTGGCGATGCTGTTTCTGGCTGGCGCGAAACTCTGGCAGTTTCTGGCGATTATCGGCTCCGGTATCTTTGCCGTTTGCCTGCTGATCATTGCCGAACCTTACCGTATGCGCCGCGTAACTTCCTTCTGGAACCCGTGGGAAGATCCTTTCGGCAGCGGCTACCAGCTGACGCAGTCGCTGATGGCGTTTGGCCGCGGCGAATTCTGGGGGCAGGGCCTGGGGAACTCGGTGCAAAAACTGGAGTATTTACCCGAGGCGCACACGGACTTTATCTTCTCGATAATCGGTGAAGAGCTGGGTTATATCGGTGTGGTTTTAGCGCTGTTAATGGTATTCTTCGTCGCTTTTCGCGCGATGTCCATCGGGCGCCGCGCGCTGGAGCTTGACCAGCGTTTCGCTGGCTTTCTCGGCTGTTCAATTGGCGTCTGGTTTAGCTTCCAGGCGTTGGTTAACGTTGGCGCAGCAGCAGGTATGCTGCCGACCAAAGGGCTGACGCTGCCGCTAATCAGTTACGGCGGCTCCAGCCTGATTATTATGTCCACCGCCATCGTATTTTTATTACGTATAGATTATGAAACGCGTCTGGCA
The DNA here is from genome assembly GCF_047456155.1 of Erwinia sp. BNK-24-b. Taxonomy (NCBI): domain Bacteria; kingdom Pseudomonadati; phylum Pseudomonadota; class Gammaproteobacteria; order Enterobacterales; family Erwiniaceae; genus Erwinia; species Erwinia sp. BNK-24-b. Next base: position 3,774,763 of record NZ_CP179901.1, on the reverse strand, counting down.
AAAGCCCAGGCGTTTACGCGAGGTAGTCGATGAAAGGGAAGCGGCTGATGGTGATGGCAGGCGGCACCGGCGGACATGTGTTCCCGGGACTGGCGGTCGCACACCATCTGATGGCGCAGGGCTGGCAGGTGCGCTGGCTCGGCACGGCTGACCGTATGGAAGCCGATCTGGTGCCAAAACACGGTATCGACATCGATTTTATTCGCATTAGCGGCCTGCGCGGTAAAGGGCTGAAAGCGCAGCTCGCCGCGCCGCTACGCATTTTCAACGCCGTGCGTCAGGCCAGAGCCATTATGAAGGCGTATCGGCCCGACGTGGTGCTGGGCATGGGAGGCTACGTTTCCGGGCCTGGCGGTCTGGCTGCGTGGAGCTGCGGCATCCCGGTGGTGCTGCATGAACAGAACGGCATTGCCGGTCTGACCAACAAATGGCTGGCGAAAATTGCCAAAAAGGTCATGCAGGCCTTTCCTGGCGCCTTTCCCACTGCGGATGTCGTGGGTAACCCTGTGCGTACTGACGTGCTGGCTCTGCCACTGCCTGCCGAGCGTATGGCCAACCGTAGCGGCCCGGTTCGCGTACTGGTCATTGGCGGTAGCCAGGGCGCTCGCGTACTGAACCAGACTCTGCCGCAGGTAGCGGCAACGCTTGGCGACAGCATCACCCTATGGCACCAGACGGGCAAAGGCGCGCTGGCCGAGGTTAACGAAGCCTATCGGCAGGTTGGCCAGACGCAGCATAAAGTAACCGAATTTATTGACGATATGGCGGCGGCCTACGCCTGGGCAGACGTGGTTGTCTGCCGCTCTGGCGCGCTGACGGTAAGCGAAGTGGCGGCCTCAGGTTTACCGGCCATTTTTGTGCCGTTTCAGCATAAAGATCGTCAGCAATACTGGAACGCGCTGCCGCTGGAAAAAGCGGGCGCGGCAAAAATTTACGAGCAGCCGCAGTTCACTGCACAGGCAGTAGCGCAGACGCTGGCCGCATGGGACAGGCAAACGCTTTTAGCGATGGCGGCGAAAGCCAGGGCCGTGGCAATCCCGGATGCAACCGAACGGGTTGCGGCTGAAGTCAGCAAAGCGGCGTTATAAATATGAGCATTCGTCTTGACACGGGTGCGGTAAAGCACCGACAGGCAAAAGAAATGAATACACAACAACTGGCGAAACTGCGTTCTATCGTGCCCGAGATGCGTCGCGTCCGGCACATTCACTTTGTTGGCATCGGTGGTGCCGGCATGGGCGGGATCGCCGAAGTGTTGGCCAATGAAGGCTATGAAATTAGCGGTTCCGATCTGGCACCAAACGCGGTTACGCAGCATCTGAGCGCGTTAGGCGCGACGATCTATTTTAATCATCGTCCGGAGAACGTCAGCGACGCCAGCGTGGTGGTCGTTTCCACCGCCGTATCGCAAGACAACCCGGAAATCATTGCGGCGCGTGAAGCCCGTATTCCGGTCATTCGCCGCGCAGAAATGCTGGCTGAACTGATGCGCTTTCGCCACGGTATCGCCGTAGCCGGTACGCACGGTAAAACCACCACCACGGCGATGGTTTCCAGTATTTATGCCGAAGGCGGCCTGGATCCGACGTTTGTTAACGGCGGTCTGGTCAAAGCGGCCGGTACCCATGCGCGCCTGGGCAGCAGTCGCTACCTGATCGCGGAAGCGGACGAAAGCGACGCTTCGTTTCTGCACCTACAGCCGATGGTGGCCATCGTCACCAATATCGAAGCTGACCACATGGATACCTATCAGGGCGACTTTGAAAACCTGAAGCAAACCTTTATCAACTTTTTGCACAATCTGCCGTTCTATGGCCGCGCCGTGCTGTGCGTTGATGACGCGGTCATCCGCGATCTGATCCCGCGCGTAGGACGTCAGATTACCACTTACGGCTTTAGTGAAGATGCCGACGTGCGCATTGCCAGCTACGAGCAGCATGGCGCGCAGGGGCACTTTACGCTGGCTCGTCACGATAAGCCGCTGATGCGCGTTACGCTGAACGCGCCAGGCCGCCATAACGCGCTCAACGCGGCAGCAGCGGTTGCCGTTGCCACGGAAGAAGGCATTGACGACGATGAGATCCTGAGCGCGCTGGAAAGCTTTCAGGGCACCGGTCGCCGCTTTGATTTCCTGGGGGAGTATCCACTACAGGAAGTTAACGGCGTACAGGGCACCGCGATGCTGGTTGATGACTATGGTCACCATCCAACGGAAGTTGACGCAACGATCAAAGCGGCACGCGCTGGCTGGCCTGACAAGCAGCTGGTGATGATTTTCCAACCGCATCGCTATACGCGTACACGCGATCTCTATGACGATTTTGCCAACGTTCTGTCGCAGGTTGACGTTTTGCTGATGCTGGATGTCTATTCGGCTGGCGAAACGCCGATTCCAGGCGCGGACAGCCGCTCGCTGTGCCGTACTATTCGCGGTCGCGGCAAGGTCGATCCTATTCTGGTGTCAGATCATGACGCCGTGCTGGAAATGCTGGCGCCAAAGCTGTCCGGCAACGATTTAATTCTGGTGCAGGGCGCAGGCAACGTTGGGCGCATTGCCCGCAAGCTTGCTGATGAAAAGTTACAACCGCAGATGAAAGAAGGTAATCATGGCTGAGAAAGTAGCAGTATTGCTGGGTGGTACTTCTGCGGAAAGAGAAGTTTCCCTGATGTCGGGCAACGCGGTACTGAAAGGGCTGACTGAAGCGGGTATTGACGCGCACGCCGTCGATATTCGTGATTTCCCGGTCACGCGCCTGAAAGAAGAGGGCTTTGATAAAGCCTTTATCGCGCTGCACGGCCGCGGCGGCGAAGACGGCACGCTGCAAGGCCTGCTGGAGTTTCTCGCCATTCCTTATACCGGTAGCGGCGTAATGGCTTCGGCTATTACGATGGACAAGCTGCGTACCAAGCAGCTCTGGCAAGGTTGCGGCCTGCCGGTTTCGCCTTACGTAGCGATTACCCGTAAAGAGATGGATGCCGGACTGAGCGAAGAGACGCGTTCGCGGATTACTGCCCTGGGCCTGCCGCTTTTTGTCAAACCAAGCAGCGAAGGCTCCAGTGTTGGCATCAGCCGCGTTAACCAGGCTGACTCGCTTCAGGCCGCGCTGGATGAGGCTTTTCGCCATGACGACGACGTGCTGGTGGAAGCCTTTCTCAGCGGCCCGGAATATACCGTAGCGGTGCTTGGCGACGATATTCTGCCTTCAATCCGCATTCAGGTCGCTTCTGAGTTCTATGACTATGAAGCTAAATACTTTTCTGACGATACTCAGTACTTCTGCCCAAGCGGTTTAACGGCTGAACGGGAAGCTGAACTGAGCGAAATCGTGATTAAGGCGTGGCGCGCGCTGGGCTGTAGCGGCTGGGGACGCGTTGACCTGATGATGGGCGGCGACGGCCAGTTTTATCTGCTGGAAGTGAATACGTCACCCGGCATGACCAGCCATAGCCTGGTGCCAATGGCGGCTAAACAGGCCGGCATGAGCTTCTCACAGCTGGTCGCGCGCATTCTGGAACTGGCGGACTGATATGTCCCAGGCTGCTTTGAATGTTCGCAATCGCGAGGCGCAGGAAAAAGTGCGCACCGGCCGCAGCAACGGTTCGCGGCTGGCCGGCATTCTTTTCCTGATTATCGTGCTTGGTATCATGTCGGCCGGTGGCTATGTCGTGGTCAAATGGATGAACGACGCCTCCCGGCTGCCGCTGTCGAGGCTGGTGGTCACGGGACAGATGCACTACACCACTAACGACGACATTCGCCAGGCAATTTTATCGTTAGGTTCGCCCGGCACGTTTATGTCGCAGGATGTGGACGTGATCCAGCAACAGATTGAACGTCTGCCCTGGATTCAGCAGGTTAGCGTACGTAAGCAATGGCCGGACGAATTAAAGATTCATCTGGTTGAATATGTGCCGGTTGCCCGCTGGAATGACCTGCACCTGGTGGATGCCAGCGGAAAGTCTTTTAGCGTACCGGCTAACCATCTCGGCAAAGAGGCTATGCCGATGCTGTATGGTCCGGAAGGCAGCGAATCAGAAGTGCTGGCGGGCTATCACCAGATGAGCGACCTGCTGGCCGCCAGCAAATTTAAATTGAAGGCGGCGTCAATGACCGCGCGGCGCTCATGGCAGCTGGTGCTGGAAGACGATACGCGCCTGGAGCTGGGACGCAACGAGGATATCAAGCGGCTGAAACGGTTTATTCAGCTCTATCCAACGTTGCAGCAGCAGGCGCAAACGGAAAATAAGCGTATCAGTTACGTGGACCTGCGATATGACTCTGGCGCGGCAGTAGGCTGGGCGCCGCCACTCATTCCGACCACTGACGGTAATAAGCAACAGAATCAGGCACAGGTTAAACAACAATGATCAAGGCGACGGACAGAAAACTGGTAGTTGGACTGGAAATCGGCACCGCGAAGGTCGCCGCTTTGGTAGGGGAAATTTTGCCCGATGGCATGGTTAACATCATCGGCGTGGGCAGCTGTCCTTCGCGCGGCATGGACAAAGGCGGCGTCAACGATCTGGAATCGGTAGTAAAATGCGTGCAGCGCGCTATCGATCAGGCGGAGCTGATGGCGGATTGCCAGATTTCATCGGTTTATCTCGCCTTATCCGGAAAACATATCAGTTGCCAGAACGAAATAGGGATGGTTCCTATTTCCGAAGAAGAAGTGACCCAGGAAGATGTGGAAAATGTGGTGCACACCGCAAAATCCGTGCGTGTTCGTGACGAACACCGAATTTTGCACGTTATTCCGCAAGAATACGCTATCGATTACCAGGAAGGGATCAAAAACCCGGTAGGATTGTCCGGCGTTCGCATGCAGGCAAAGGTGCATTTGATCACCTGTCATAACGATATGGCGAAAAACATCGTAAAAGCAGTTGAACGATGCGGCCTGAAAGTTGACCAACTGATCTTTGCCGGTCTGGCTTCCAGTTTTGCCGTCCTGACGGAAGATGAACGCGAACTGGGCGTTTGCGTTGTGGACGTTGGTGGCGGCACAATGGACATTGCTGTCTATACTGGCGGTGCGCTGCGCCATACCAAGGTTATCCCGTATGCAGGTAACGTGGTTACCAGCGACATCGCTTACGCGTTTGGCACGCCGCCAACCGACGCAGAAGCCATTAAGGTTCGTCACGGCTGCGCGCTGGGTTCAATTGTTGGCAAAGACGAAAACGTCGAGGTGCCGAGCGTAGGTGGACGTCCGCCGCGTAGCCTGCAACGGCAGACGCTGGCTGAGGTTATCGAGCCGCGTTATACCGAGCTGCTAAACCTGGTTAATGACGAGATCCTGCAACTGCAAGAGCAGCTTCGCCAGCAGGGCGTGAAGCATCATTTGGCCGCAGGTATTGTTCTTACCGGCGGCGCGGCGCAGATTGAAGGCCTGGCGGCCTGTGCCCAGCGGGTATTTCATACCCAGGTACGTATCGGCCAGCCGCTGAACATTACCGGCCTGACAGATTATGCGCAGGAGCCTTACTACTCAACGGCGGTAGGGCTTCTGCACTACGGAAAAGAGTCTCACCTTAGCGGTGAGGCGGATGTGGAAAAAAGAGCCTCAGTGGGCAACTGGTTCAAGCGAATCAACAGCTGGCTGAGAAAAGAGTTTTAATTTAGAGAAAAGGAGATCATGCTAGGCTTATTTTGTGATCTCCAGGCGACAGGCACATAACGGAGAGAAATTATGTTTGAACCTATGGAATTAACCAATGACGCGGTGATTAAAGTCATCGGCGTCGGCGGCGGCGGCGGTAACGCCGTAGAGCATATGGTGCGTGAGCGCATCGAAGGCGTTGAATTCTTTGCCGTGAATACCGATGCCCAGGCGTTGCGTAAAACGGCAGTAGGCCAGACCATTCAAATCGGTAACGGTATTACCAAAGGTCTGGGTGCGGGTGCAAACCCGGAAGTAGGCCGCAATTCAGCCGAAGAAGACCGTGAAGCCCTGCGTCAGGCGCTGGAAGGCGCTGATATGGTGTTTATCGCCGCAGGCATGGGCGGCGGTACCGGTACCGGTGCTGCGCCAGTGGTTGCCGAAGTGGCAAAAGATTTGGGTATCCTGACCGTAGCCGTCGTTACTAAGCCTTTCAATTTTGAAGGCAAAAAGCGTATGGCCTTCGCGGAGCAGGGTATCGCCGAGCTGTCCAAGCATGTCGATTCTCTGATTACTATTCCAAACGACAAGCTGCTCAAAGTATTGGGTCGCGGTATCTCTCTGCTGGACGCGTTTGGCGCGGCCAACGACGTGCTGAAAGGCGCGGTGCAGGGTATTGCTGAACTGATTACCCGTCCTGGCCTGATGAACGTCGACTTTGCCGACGTGCGCACCGTGATGTCCGAAATGGGCTACGCGATGATGGGTTCCGGCGTCGCCTGCGGTGAAGACCGTGCGGAAGAAGCTGCCGAGATGGCCATTTCCAGCCCGCTGCTGGAAGATATCGACCTTTCTGGCGCTCGCGGCGTGCTGGTTAACATCACGGCCGGTTTCGATCTGCGCCTGGATGAATTTGAAACCGTGGGTAACACTATCCGCGCCTTTGCTTCCGATAATGCGACCGTGGTAATTGGTACGTCGCTGGATCCGGAAATGAACGACGAGCTGCGTGTAACCGTAGTTGCGACCGGTATCGGCATGGACAAACGTCCGGAAATCACGCTGGTGACCAATAAGCAGACTCAGGCACCGGTCATGGATCACCGCTATCAGCAGCACGGTATGGCACCGCTGCCGCAGGAGCAAAAACCTGCAGCGGCAAAAGTGGTCAACGAGCCTGGCACGCAAACTAACAAAGAGCCTGACTATCTGGATATTCCGGCCTTCCTGCGCAAGCAGGCGGACTAAGAATTTCCTGAAGTTGGGGTTCTCCGCTCTTTGTGTTAAAGTGTTCGCCCGTCAGTGATTTATACTGACGGTCGGATGAGTAATTTTGCGAGATAATGCGATGATCAAACAACGGACACTAAAACGTACTGTTCAGGCGACTGGCGTCGGTTTGCATACCGGCAAAAAAGTCACCCTGACGCTACGCCCTGCGCCGGCTAATACCGGGGTCATCTATCGTCGCACTGACTTGAATCCACCGGTTGATTTCCCGGCTGATGCCAAATCCGTGCGTGATACCATGCTCTGTACTTGCCTGGTCAATGAGCATGACGTGCGTATTTCAACGGTCGAACACCTGAACGCAGCCCTGGCAGGCCTTGGCATTGATAATATCGTGGTGGAAGTGAATGCGCCTGAAATTCCTATTATGGATGGTAGCGCCGCCCCCTTTATCTATCTGCTGATGGACGCCGGTATCCAGGAGCTGAACAAGGCGAAAAAATTTGTGCGCATCAAACAGCCCGTGCGGGTTGAAGATGGTGACAAATGGGCCGAAATGAAGCCGCATAACGGGTTTAAACTCGATTTTACTATCGATTTTAAACACCCGGCAATCGATGCCAGCTCGCAGCGCTACAGCATGGATTTCTCCGCTGAAGCCTTTGCTCGCCAGATTAGCCGTGCTCGTACGTTTGGCTTTATGCGCGATATCGAAGCGCTGCAGTCTCGTGGTCTCTGCCTGGGCGGCAGCATGGACTGTGCTATCGTGGTGGATGACTATCGCGTGCTGAACGAAGACGGCCTGCGTTTTGAAGACGAATTCGTACGTCACAAAATGCTGGATGCTATTGGCGACCTGTTTATGTGCGGTCACAACATCATTGGTGCGTTTACCGCATACAAAGGTGGTCACGCGCTGAACAACAAGCTGCTGCAGACCGTGCTGGCAAGGCAGGAAGCCTGGGAATGGGCAACGTTTGAAGACGAAGCCGAACTTCCGGTAACTTTCCAGGCACCGAATCTGGTACTGGCATAAGCCTATTTATTACGACTGGTTGAGCGGGCACTCTCTCCGGCCAGCAAGGCCAGTCGTTCTAATGTTTTCTTCAGTTTTTCCGGGCTACGGCTCGCGACTCCCCGTAATATTTCCGCACTTTGTTCACTGAGCTGACGACCCGGGCTTTGCTCCTTTTGATGTCGATCGCTGCTTTCCTGCACGTTTTCCTGAGCTTTTGCCGCTAACGTTGGATTTATCCTGATGTCGATTGACGTCAATGATGGTAATATTTGCGCTCGTAAAGCTGACAGCAGGCTGGATTGTTCATAGCGTAAGCGCATCATCCAGCTGGCATTAGCCGTTTCAAGCACCAGAACGCCCTGGCGAAAATTAGCCACGCGGCACCAGGGATGTAGCTGTGCCGGGATAATTCCCTGCAGCGCACGGTTCAGCTTGTTCAGCGCGATTGCGCGTTGCTGAATGGATTGCAGCATACTCTGGCCTTCGGTAGCTTCGAAAAAACTTTCAATTGATTGCGGGCGACTATCGCGCATAGCAGGCTCCGGCGGAAAACAGTGGGTATTCTTAATCGTTGGCGACAATTTGGCAGACTCTATTTCTGGCCGCATCTCCTGTTGGGGATGGTCGCGGCGAGCTTTGGTCTGCCTCACGCCTCGGGTGATACCTTACCAGAAACGGCTTCCAGAAGCCTTAATATCAACAGCAGCGTGCGTTTCGATAGCCTCGCGCTGCTGCAGGTTCGCCGGGCCAGCTTCAATGTGGATTACTGGCATCAGCATGCCATCCGCACCGTCATCCGCCATCTCTCTTTCACGTTAACGCCCGTCAGCACGGTGGTCGAGCAGGCTTCGCCGCTTGATGTTCACCAGCTGGCACTGTTGGATACGCTGAATGCCTTGCTGACCCACGAAGCCCGGCCTCCGGCAATCGTGCGTTATACGGCACAGCAGCAAACCTCTGCTACGCCTCGCTATCAGCCAGGCCTGTGGCTGGCACGCGTTCAGGGTATCCGTGCCGGGCCTGCTTCACTCGCATAAATCAACTATAGTTCCCCCTTAAAAGTTTAGTGATGCACTGTGAAGCAGTGGCTGAGAGAATATTTTTATTATGTTAATCAAATTATTAACCAAGGTTTTTGGCAGCAGCAACGATCGTACACTGCGCCGCATGCGCAAAGTGGTTGAGCAGATCAACAAGATGGAACCGGATTTCGAGAAGCTCTCCGACGACGAGCTGAAAGCGAAAACCGTCGAGTTTCGCGCCCGCCTGGAAAAAGGCGAAGTGCTGGAGGCGCTGATCCCGGAAGCCTTCGCTACCGTCCGCGAAGCCAGTAAACGTGTTTTCGGCATGCGCCACTTTGACGTTCAGCTGCTGGGCGGCATGGTGTTAAACGATCGCTGCATCGCGGAGATGCGTACCGGTGAGGGTAAAACCCTTACCGCAACGCTACCGGCATACCTGAACGCGCTCAGCGGCAAAGGCGTACACGTGGTCACGGTGAACGACTACCTGGCGCAGCGCGATGCGGAAAATAACCGTGCGCTGTTTGAATTCCTGGGACTGACTATCGGCATTAACCTGCCGGGCATGCCAGCGCCAGCCAAGCGTGAAGCTTACGCGGCCGACATCACTTACGGCACCAACAACGAATATGGTTTTGACTACCTGCGTGACAACATGGCCTTCAGCCCTGAAGATCGCGTACAGCGTAAGCTGAACTATGCGCTGGTGGATGAGGTCGACTCCATCCTGATTGATGAAGCGCGTACGCCGCTGATCATCTCCGGTCCGGCAGAAGACAGCTCTGAACTTTACATCAAAGTTAATAAAATCATTCCTTATCTGATCCGCCAGGAAAAAGAAGATTCCGATACTTTCCAGGGCGAAGGCCACTTCTCCGTGGATGAAAAAGGTCGCCAGGTCCATTTGACCGAACGCGGTCTGATGAAGGTAGAAGAGCTGCTGGTCAGCGAAGGCATCATGGAAGAGGGCGAGTCGCTTTACTCGCCTGGCAACATTATGATGATGCACCACGTTACTGCGGCGCTGCGTGCTCACGCCCTGTTTACGCGTGACGTTGACTATATCGTTAAAGATGGCGAAGTCATCATCGTCGACGAACATACCGGCCGTACCATGCAGGGGCGTCGCTGGTCTGACGGTTTGCACCAGGCGGTAGAAGCGAAAGAAGGCGTCGAGATCCAGAACGAAAACCAGACGCTGGCTTCCATTACCTTCCAGAACTACTTCCGTCTTTATAACAAGCTGGCCGGGATGACCGGTACGGCCGATACAGAAGCCTTCGAGTTCAGCTCTATCTACAAGCTGGAAACCATCGTGGTGCCTACCAACCGTCCGATGGTACGTAAAGATCTGCCCGATCTGGTCTACATGTCTGAAAAAGAGAAGATCGACGCGATCATCGAAGACATCCGCGAGCGTACCGCTAACGGCCAGCCGGTGCTGGTGGGGACTATCTCCATTGAAAAATCAGAAGTGGTATCAGCAGAGCTGACCCGCGCCGGCATCAAGCACGCGGTTCTGAACGCCAAGTTCCACGCACGCGAAGCGGATATCGTTGCTCAGGCCGGTCAGCCTGGCGCAGTAACTATCGCCACCAATATGGCGGGTCGCGGTACGGATATCGTGCTGGGTGGTAGCTGGCAGGCGGAGATCGCCGAGCTGGAATCGCCAACGGCAGAGCAGATTGACGCGATTAAGAGCGCATGGAAAATCCGTCACGATGCGGTACTGGCATCCGGCGGTCTGCATATTATCGGTACCGAGCGTCATGAATCACGCCGTATTGATAACCAGCTGCGTGGTCGTTCCGGCCGTCAGGGCGATAACGGTTCATCCCGTTTCTATCTGTCGATGGAAGATGCGCTGATGCGTATTTTTGCTTCCGACCGCGTGTCTAACATGATGCGTAAACTGGGCATGAAGCCAGGCGAGGCGATTGAGCACCCGTGGGTGACCAAGGCCATTGCCAACGCTCAGCGCAAAGTTGAGAGCCGCAACTTCGATATTCGTAAGCAGCTGCTGGAATATGATGATGTGGCTAACGACCAGCGCCGCGCCATTTATACCCAGCGTAATGAACTGCTGGATGTGGCAGACGTTTCTGAAACCATTGCCAGCATCCGCGAAGACGTGTTTAAAAGCACGATTGATACCTATATTCCACCGCAGTCGCTGGAGGAAATGTGGGACGTGGCTGGTCTGCAGGAACGTCTGAAAAACGACTTTGACCTGGAGCTGCCGATTGCTGAATGGCTGGATAAAGAGCCGGAACTGCATGAAGAGACGCTGCGTGAGCGCATCATGGTGCAGGCGAACGAACAGTATCAGCGTAAGGAAGAAGTGGTTGGCGTTGAGATGATGCGTAACTTCGAAAAAGGCGTGATGCTGCAAACGCTGGACTCGCTGTGGAAAGAGCATCTGGCGGCCATGGACTATCTGCGCCAGGGTATTCACCTGCGCGGCTATGCGCAGAAAGATCCTAAGCAGGAGTACAAGCGCGAATCCTTCGCTATGTTTGCTGCAATGCTTGAGTCGCTGAAGTATGAAGTGATCAGCACGCTGTGCAAGGTTCAGGTACGCATGCCGGAAGAAGTAGAGGCAATGGAAGAGCAGCGCCGCGAAGAAGCCGAGCGTCTGGCGCAGCAGCAGCAGCTAAGCCATGTGGATACAGAAACGGAAGCGGCAATAGCGCTGGCTGATCAAACCGGCGAGCGCAAAGTAGGCCGTAACGATCCTTGTCCATGCGGTTCAGGTAAGAAATACAAGCAGTGCCACGGTCGCCTGGCGTAAGTCAGCGGCAGGTAGCATAACCAGAGCCGGGGATTTCCCCGGCTTTTTGCATTTTAACAGGCTGACTGCTAGCCGTATTGCCAGAGAAAAACTGCCCAGCCGGCAAAAGCCAGCGCTGGCCCAAACGGAAAAGGCGTATCCAGCGGGTGACCGTTCGTTAACCATGCGGCGAACAGTGCCGCTATGGCGATAAGCGTTGCCACCAGTACGATGCACGGCAGCCGCTCTGGGCCTGTCCACGCCCCTAATGCCGCCAGCAGCTTGGCGTCGCCCAGCCCCAGCCCCTCTTTATTTCTTAACAGCCAGTAGCCTCTTGAAAGCAGCCAGAGCGCACCATAACCGCCTGCCGCGCCGTAAATAGCCTGTTCTGGCTTCAGCCCCGGCAGTGCGCCTGCCGCTACTGCCAGTAACCCAAGCCATAGCAGAGGCAGCGTCAACACGTCTGGCAGCAGCAGCGTTTTGCAGTCCGTCAGCGCCAGTATTAACAGCGTCCAGCTCAGCAATATCGCCAGTAACCACAGGCTGACGGGCATCTGCCATATCACCACCAGCGCCATCGCCAGCAACACCAGCATGATTAGTATCTGTTCCCGACGGCTAAATATCTGACCCATTTTTCACCCCTTGCCTTATCCATAAGCCGGCGATTTACGCCGTTTCCTTTGCGCCTCGTTAAAGGCGGCCGAGCAAAATTCTACCTGCTGTTTTCAGCGTTGTATCGCCGTGCGGCTGTTTTCATGTCGTTACATAATGGGTTTTCGAAACGTGCCGCAAATTACGGCCATGACTTGTCATTACGCGGCGCGGCTGGAATAGTGGCGGAGTATTGAAGCTATTCAGAGAGTACTTATGAAACAGTTGCAGGTAGCAGTAGGGATTATCCGCGATAAAAATCAAAATATATTTTTGACCCAGCGTGCAGCAAAAGGGCACATGGCCAACCGCTGGGAGTTTCCCGGCGGGAAAATCGAAGCGGGCGAGACGCCAGGACAGGCGCTCAAACGTGAGTTACAGGAGGAAACGGGGATAGATGCGCTGGATGTCCAGGCCTGCGGGAGCGCCATCCATGCGGAAACCGGGCTACAGATAACGCTGCATTTTTTCCTGGTAGAAGAGTGGCGTGGCGAACCTTACGGCCGTGAAGGGCAGCCGCAGCGTTGGGTTGCCCAGCAGGCCCTGCTGGCATCGGAGTTTCCTCCCGCTAATGCGGATCTGATTGCACGCCTGCAGTCCGGGTTAATCTAACCTGTTATGACTCTGCTGCCAGTATCAACGGGCAGCAGAGAAAATCCAATGCCGGCCGCGCCTCTTTAATAGCGATCTTTCGGCTCTTCGCTCCATTCATCGCTGTCTGAAAGGTCGCTCTCGCTGGCAATACGTTTCTCTTCATTGGCCCATTCGCCTAAGTCGATCAGCTGACAGCGCTTGCTGCAGAAAGGTCGCCAGGGGCTTAGCTCGTCCCAGATTACCTCTTTGTTACAGGTTGGGCAGTTAACGGTCATTACTTCATTCATGGATAGTTACCTCAGCAGCAGGCAAGTTGAAAATCGAGGCGCGCCGGTACCTCGCCGTGCTCACTGTCGAGCGGCAGAAAACGAATTGCGTAGCGGCTTTTGTGGCCGGAAACCTGCGGATAAAGCGAGTCTTCCAGCACCAGCTGCAAACGAAGCAGATCGGCACCTTCGGCATTGTCCTGATAAAAACCATTCAGGCTGGTTTGATGACGAAAAGCGCCCGACTGGCGGATCAGATCAAGGATTAGCGTTAACGCCTCGCGGATTGGCGACAGGGATTCCATCCACAGCGCTACCTGGCGGTCACGTCTCTCTTGCTCAATATGAAGCCAGATATGCAACGTAGGCAGATCAAAACTACAGCAGCCGCCCGGAATGCTCAGACGCTGGCGAACCAGGCCTATCAGGCGATCCTCGCGCAGTAGCTGACCCATGCGTGGAGCCGCCATCAGCGCGGCTGAACGTGACTTAAGACTGTCATGCAGAGTGTGAACTACATTCATATCAACGCCCGGTACTTCGGCCCAGGCGCGCAGTTTCTGCTGCTGCTTATCTAACTCTTTAACGATTTCGGTACGCAGTTCGCCTCGCTCAAAGACATCCAGCAGCTCTGCCGCGTTGCGGAAAAAGGTCAGCGCGCTAAGCGAATCAACAATGGTAGTGCTGCTTGCTAACTGATTGATAAGAAATTCAATACGCAACCAGGTACGCATTTTTTCATTCAAAGGGTACTCAAATAAAACCGTTGTGCTCATGCTTGTTAATCCTGGTCTGTTGCTTCCGCCAGCTGGCGATAACGCCTGTCCAGCAGGGCAACTCTGGCAGCCACATCATCTTGTGAGCCACCGTTATCAATTATGTCATCGGCTACCGCAAGCCGCGCTTCACGCGTTGCCTGCGCCGCCAAAATTTGTTCAGCCTGTTCCCGGCTGACGGCATCTCGTGCCATGGTTCTTGCCAGCTGCGTCTCGCGATCAACATCAACCACCAGCACCCGGTCAGCCAAATGGCACAGGTTATTTTCAACCAGCAAGGGAACGACCCACAAACACCAGACCGAGCGGCTAAGCGCCAGCTGGCGACGAGTCTCAAGTTGGATCAGCGGATGCAGAAGCGCATTCAGCCAGGCCTTGTCCGCTTCGGCACTGAAAATTCGCTGGCGCAAAGCGGCACGATCCAGCGTGCCGTCAGGTTGTATCACGGCCGTACCGAATTTTTCACGGATAGCCTCAAGGGCAGGTTGCCCGGGTTGCACAACCTGACGGGCAATGACGTCGGCGTCAACGATATCCACGCCTCTTGCGGCGAAGGCATTGGCAATGGTGGTTTTTCCGCTGCCGATACCACCGGTCAACGCAACAGTATAGCTCATAAGCCTCGACTCTCACGGCTCTGATGTGGATGCATCCGGTAAAGTAACCAACGTTTCTGGCGTTTACTGGCTCAAACTGAGGTGCAGATCACATGAGAGAATCACAGATAAATTTATCGGATTGTAGCGTAAATAAACCTGTTTTCGCAGTCTTGCCCGCGCGTTTTTAGCGCGTATGATAATTCTACTGGAGCTGGCTGCAGCCTCCAATCATCAGATTGCGCCATCAACCAGGAAGGGATTTATGCGTATTGAAGAAGATATTAAGCTGGGTTTTAAAGATGTACTGATCCGCCCTAAGCGCTCGACGTTAAAGAGCCGCTCGGAGGTTGAACTGGAGCGTCAGTTTACCTTTAAGCACTCCGGGATCGCCTGGTCAGGCGTACCGATTATCGCCGCGAATATGGATACCGTCGGCACGTTCAGCATGGCGGAAGCGCTGGCGACGTTCAATCTGCTTACTGCCGTGCACAAGCACTACAGCGTGGCGCAATGGCAGCAGTTTATTGCCCGCGTACCGGAAAGCGTACTGAAACACGTAATGGTTTCGACCGGCACCTCCGACGCCGATTTTGTGAAAATGCAGCAGATTCTGGCGCTTTCTCCGGCGCTAAACTTTATCTGCATCGACGTGGCTAACGGCTATTCCGAACACTTTGTCGACTTTCTTAAGCGCGCCCGCGAGGCCTGCCCGGATAAAACTATCTGTGCGGGTAATGTGGTGACGGGCGAAATGGTCGAAGAGCTGATCCTGTCCGGTGCGGATATTGTCAAAGTAGGCATCGGGCCTGGTTCTGTTTGTACCACCCGCGTCAAAACCGGCGTTGGCTATCCTCAGCTTTCCGCCGTGATTGAATGCGCCGATGCGGCACACGGTCTGGGCGGCCAGATTGTCAGCGATGGCGGCTGTTCCGTACCGGGCGACGTGGCAAAAGCGTTTGGCGGCGGCGCGGATTTCGTGATGCTTGGCGGCATGCTGGCCGCGCATGATGAATGCGAAGGCTCGCTGGTAGAAGAAAACGGCGAGCAGTTTATGCTGTTTTACGGCATGAGTTCCGAATCTGCGATGAAGCGCCATGTAGGTGGAGTTGCAGGCTATCGCGCGGCAGAAGGCAAGACCGTTAAGCTGCCCGTTCGTGGCCCGGTAGACAATACGGCCCGTGATATTTTAGGCGGCCTGCGTTCTGCCTGTACCTATGTGGGCGCCGAACGCCTCAAGGAGCTGACGAAACGCACTACCTTTATCCGCGTGGCGGAGCAGGAGAACCGGGTTTTCAATCGCTAAGCCAGCCAGCCGCGTTCTCGCGCGGCTGGTTTTCGCCAGAGACAGGTTATCCAGCCCATCCTCCGGCTTACAGATGGGTAGATATATGGTGACAACTCGTTACCCCAGCGCATCCCCCGGCTTACAGATGGGTAGATATATGGTGACAACTTGTTATCCAGCCCATCCTCCGGCTTACAGATGGGCAGATATATGGTGACAACTTGTTATCCAGCCCATCCTCCGGATTACAGATGGGTAGATATATAGTGACAACTCGTTACCCCAGCGCATCCCCCAGGTTAAAGATGGGCAGGTACATCGCAATAACCAGCATCCCAACCAGAATACCCGTTACCACCATCATCAGCGGCTCCAGCGCGGCGGCCAGATTATCTGCCAGCTCATGCGTATTTACCTCATGCCACTCGCCCAACCGCACCATCAGACTGTCCAGCGCGCCAGCCTCTTCGCCAACCTTAATCAACTGATAGCATAACGGCGTAAAAAGCTGATGCGCGGCCAGCGCCTGATGTAGCGGATTACCGTCCGCAATATGCTGCTGTAGCGTGGTGATGGCATCACGCCATAATACATGGTCCAGAATTTTTTCTACGGCGGATAAACCTTGCGACAGCGTAAGCCCTGCCTGCTGCGTCAGCGCCAGGGTTAAAAATATTTTACTGAGCTGTCCGCCACGATAAAGGCGACCAACCAGAGGCAGCTGTAACAGCCACCGCTGCTCGGTGCGCTGCCACGCGGGCAGTCGGTGGCAAAGCCTGCGCCAAAGGCAGAAGCCGCCGATCAATATTGGCAAGACGATCAATCCGTAACGCTGAAGGCCTTCCGACAGCGCAATAATAGCGGCGGTAAAAGCCGGAAGCGGAGCATTGAATGCCTGATAGATGGCAACGAATTCGGGCAGCACAAAAATCAGCATGCCAAGGCTGACAGCTAACGCGACCGCAACCACAAACAGCGGATAGCGTAACGCCTTAACTACCTTTTTTTGCAGCTGCTGCTCCCTCTCTTGCTGTTGGGCAAGACGCAGACAGCACTCATCCATCTGGCCGGTTAATTCGCCAACCTGGATCAGGGCAGGGTAGAGCGGAGGAAACACCGCAGGCCAGCCGGTCAACACTTCGGAGAAAGGCACGCCTTCCGCCACGCTTTGCTCTATCTGAGCCAGCAGTGCCTGCCAGCCAGCATCACTGTGTCCCTCGCCAGTCAGCTTCAGGCTGGCCGACAGTGTCATGCCGGCCTTTAACAGCGTAGCCAGTTCGCGGAAGAAGTTAATTTTATGCTGCCATTTCCAGTCGCCGGCTCGATAACGCTTTCCCTTAACTAGCCGGAGCGGCAACAGATCCATCGCCAGCAGGCGCTCCATTGCCTCCTGCGGCCCACTGCAGAAGAAAGCGCCCTGATGGAAAGCACCCTCTCGATCTGTTGCCTGCCAGCGAATTAATAATGGGTTAACCATCATCCATTCCCACAATGCGGTTTAGTTCTGCAAGCGTGGTCTCTCCCCGGTTAACGCTGTGCAGCCCTTCAATAAACAGCGAGTTAATATTTTGCTGGCGAGCAATCTCCAACAGCGTTTCCTGCGGACTATCGGCCGCGATGGCATTTTGCAGCTTTGCGGTAATCGGCAGCAGTTCAAACAGCGCCAGCCTGCCGTAAAATCCGGAATAGCAGCGGTCACAGCCTGGCGCTCGCCAGTTCTGCACCGTACCCGGCCATATATCGGGTGGAAAATGCGCCAGCGCTTCCGCTGGTTCGCGACAGTGGGGGCACAATCGTCGTACCAGGCGCTGCGCAATAACCAGCCTCAGGGCGGAAGCCAGCAGATAGCCAGGAATGCCTATTTGCCTTAGCCGCGTCAGCGTTTCCATGGTGGAGTTAGTATGCAGCGTCGAAAGCACCAGATGGCCTGTCTGCGCAGCCTTGACGGCAATTTCTGCCGTTTCACCGTCGCGGATTTCACCAATCATAATTACGTCAGGATCCTGGCGCAGTAAGGCCCGCAACACCCGGTTGAAATCCAGGCCTGCTTTGGGATGAACCTGGGTTTGATTGACGCCCGGCAAGGGAATTTCTACCGGATCCTCCACGCTGCACAGATTATGTCCTGGCGTGTTCAACGAGCTTAACCCGCTATACAGCGTAAAGGTTTTGCCGCTGCCGGTTGGGCCGGTGACCAGAATCATCCCCTGCGGCCGCGCCAGCGCCTCGCGGAAAAGGCGCAGCGACGCTGGTGGCATCCCCAGGTTTTCCAGCGCCACGGACTGAGTATCGGTTTGCAGCAGCCGGATAACCGCTTTTTCACCACAGCGCGTTGGCAGCGTAGAGAGGCGAAAAGAGGCCGGTTTGCCTGATAAATCCAGCGTGAACTGTCCGTCCTGCGGCATTCTGCGTTCGGCAATATCCAGGCTGGCCAGAATTTTGAGCCGGGCCAGCAGCGCCGCGCCGCTGTCGCCGGGACTAACGGGAACAGCCTGTAAGACGCCATCTACGCGAAAGCGTATACGCAGCTTATCGGCCTGCGGTTCGATATGAATATCGGAAGCGCGCTGCTGGACAGCCAGCGTCAGCAGGCTGTCGATGCGTTGGATAGTTGTCTCGCTGTTCTCGGCGGTTGGCTCCACGCTGGCAGGCCGCTCCTGCCTGAACTGCTCCAGCCGCGCCGGCGGCCAGTACTCGACTTCAATGGCGCCCTGGGCGGTGAAGCGTAGCGCGGCCATCATATCGGCGGAAGGAGGTGCCGCTACCGCAATACGTAAACGCTGAGGCGTAAAAGAAAGGACAACCGCCTGATAGCGCTGGCAAAGGGCCTCTACGGCTCTTTGGGAAGAGGATGCGATCATTCTGCCACCTCTGCTACGTCATCGAAGCGGAAGATGTTTTCGCAGGCTTCTTTCAGTCCGCTCTGTTCTGTGGCGCAGGTGCGCTGCCAGCCGATCTGGCCTTCTGTACCGTCCCAGAGCGGCGTCATGGTGACCGTCAGGCCTTTCAGGCTTTCCTGGCCTGTTAGCGTCAACGCACCGGACTTAATCGCTACCGCAGAGACGTAACGGGAACCTTTTCCGTTCGGCACGCCATTGCTGCCTTCGCTGCAGTTTTCCGCGCCGCCATGTTCAATGGCGCAAAGCTCAACCGCCGTTTTAAACGGCATGGCCGTTTGCAGCATGTCGGTGAGCGCCGCTTTCTGAAGATAGTTTTGATAGGCTGGCAGGCCTATTGCGCTGAGGATGGCAATGATAGCTATCACTATCATCAGTTCGACCAGGGTGAATCCTTGCTGATTTTCCATAACGTTGACTCCTTGTGGTTAAGAAGCCAGCAAGGTACAACCCGGAAAAAAGCGAAACCAGCGGCGAAAGTTGCCTTGTGGAGAAGCGTTGCAGAGAATATTAGTGCGTTACATCAGTAAGCAGTTTTGCGGGAAGCCAGCTCGCAAAATTGTGCGGTTTTCACCTTCCTGCGAGATAACGTGCGGTTTTAATACGCATCGCTCCGCAGGAAGGCGCGAGTCCCTAGCGAAAACGCATAGAGAGATCTAACGCATGGACATGCTTGGTCAGTGCGCCGACGGAAATATAATCCACGCCGGTTTCGGCAAAAGTTCGCAGCGTTTCATCCGTCACGTTGCCGGAAACTTCCAGCAGCGCGCGGCCATCGGTCTGGCGCACCGCTTCCTGCATTTGCTCAACGCTGAAGTTATCCAGCATGATGATATCCGCGCCTGCATCAATGGCCTGGTTAAGCTCGTCCAGCGACTCCACTTCTACCTCTACCGGCACGTCGGGATGCAGCCAGAAGGCTTTTTCCACCGCCTGACGGATAGAGCCAGCGGCGATAATATGGTTCTCTTTAATCAGAAACGCATCGGCAAGCCCCAGACGGTGGTTTGCGCCGCCGCCGCACAATACGGCATATTTCAACGCGGTGCGCAGGCCCGGCAGCGTCTTTCTGGTATCAAGGAGCTGGGTGTTGGTGCCTTGCAGAATCGCAACATAGCGGCTGACTTCCGTCGCCACGCCGGATAAGGTTTGTACGAAGTTCAGCGCGGTGCGCTCGGCGGTTAAAATCAGCGCGGACGGGCCGGTAACTTCAAACAGCGGCTGGTCTGCTTTTATTGCATCACCATCGTCCACGTGCCAGATCAGCTCGGTTTTATTACCCAGCTGGATAAAGACTTCTTCTACCCAGCGCTTGCCGCAAAAAATACCGGGTTCGCGGGTAATCACAACGGCATGAGAACGGTTATCGGCCGGTAGCAGGCTAGCGGTAATATCGTTCCTGGCGTCGATTTCGCCACCCAAATCTTCTCGCAGCGCCTGGGCGACGGCAGGGGGAATATCATCCTTAATACGTTCCAGCAGCGCCTGGCGGCGGCTGGCCGGATCGTAGCGACGGGTTGTCATAGTCAAACTCCGATAGGGCGGGTTGAAAGTTTGACCATGCTAGCTTTTTTACCCAAGGCTGGCGAGTTGCTTGAGCAGATCGTGGTTAGCTGGCCGCTGAATATGACAGGCCCGTCGGACGAGCCGGATGCAAAATTCTTTCTGCGCTTTTTCTGATAAAAATCGGGGGCTTTCTGGAAAAGGATTCATGTTACTCTGAGATTATCGACAAAAAAGGAGAGCAGGGCATGCATTTGCAGGCAGGTTGGCTGACCGGCGTCAGGCGGGTTCCGTCACCCCATTTTAATCAGCGCCCGGAGAATGAAGCGCCCACGCTGCTGGTGATTCACAATATCAGCCTGCCGCCAGGCGAGTTTGGCGGCCCCTGGATCGATGCGTTGTTCACCGGCCAGCTGGATGCCGATGCCCATCCTTATTTTGCGGGTATCGCCCATCTCCAGGTTTCCGCGCATTGCCTGATCCGCCGCGATGGCGAAATTGTCCAGTACGTTCCTTTTCATCTGCGTGCCTGGCACGCGGGCGTATCCCGTTATCAGGGACGCGAGGCCTGCAACGATTTTTCCATCGGTATTGAACTGGAAGGCACCGACGTTTTGCCTTACACCGCTGAGCAATATCAGGCCTTGCAGACGGTTACCCGGTTGTTGATACAGCATTTTCCGCAAATAGCCGAAAATATTACCGGGCATAGTGATATTGCGCCGGAAAGAAAGAGCGATCCGGGTCCGGCGTTTGACTGGAAAAGATTCTGGAGCGGGCTGGACAAAGAGTCTCCCGTTTCACAGCAGGAGTAAGCAGGCATGACGCTTTTTAGTTTGTTACTGGTTCTGGGCTGGGAACGCCTGTTTAAAATGGGCGAGCACTGGCAGCTGGACAGCCATCTGAGCAAGTTTTTTCGCGGGCAGCGTCGTTTTTCATTGCTGCGCACGCTGCTGATGACGCTGGCCGCCATGGCGGTGGTCACGCTTTGCCTGTGGGCGCTTAAGGGGCTCTTTTTTGGCGTTTTACAGCTGCTGTTCTGGATTGGTGTCGGCTTACTTTGTATCGGCGCGGGTTCTGTACGGCTGCACTACCATGCCTATTTGAAAGCCGCCAGCCACAACGATACGGATGCGCATAAGGCAATGGCGGAAGAGCTAACGCTGATCCATGGCTTGCCGATAGAGTGCAACGAACGCGAATATCTGTGTGAGCTGCAAAATGCGCTGCTGTGGATTAACTACCGGTTTTATCTGGCACCGCTGTTCTGGTTTGTAGTAGGCGGCGCATGGGGGCCAGTGCTGTTAGTGGGGTACGCTTTTCTGCGCGCCTGGCAAAGCTGGCTGGCGCGGCATCATACTCCGCTGGAGCGTTCGCAGTCTGCGGTGGATGCCATTCTGCATTGCGTAGACTGGATCCCGGTACGGCTCGCTGGTGTAGCCTACGCGCTGCTGGGCCACGGCGAGCGGGCGCTGCCCGCCTGGTTTGCCTCACTGGGCGACAGGCACACGCCGCAATATCAGGTGCTGACCCGCCTTGCTCAGTTCTCGCTGGCGCGCGATCCGCATACCGACAAGGTCGAGACGCCGCGTGTTGCCGTGGCGCTGGCTAAAAAAGTTTCGCTGGTGATCGTGGTAGTGGTGGCGCTGTTAACCATTTATGGCACGCTTGTTTAGTACTGGCGTAAAAAGATCCGGTCAACGGGCCGGATCTTTTCAGGTTGTTAACAATATCGTGGATCAGGCAGTAGTGCTGTCGTCTCCCATGCCCAACAAGCCTTCCAACAGATTACCTATGCTTCCCCCGATCCAGCCGCCAATTTGCTTCCCAATGAAGCCGGTTGCTTTAGAGATAAGGGTGGAAAGGATGGGGACAGTGGTCAGACTGCCAATGGCGTTGCCGATAAAATCACCGGCCTGAGCGCCCAGCCAGGTGGTGGTATCGGCAATGATGCCCGCGCCGTTGACGGCAACAACTTCCTGATAGGTTAATTCTCTCATCGTTAATCTCCTTATTAAAACGTAAATGAGGTTAAAGTCTTATAATCCCGGACAGGATAAATCTCAATTTATAGTGAGCGGTTTCCGCTTCGCTTTAACATTTCTTTGATGGCTATCAATTCATCCAGCGTTAGTCTTTTTCCGTAGCGCTGTTTTTGGGCGGTTCGCCAAACAGCGGCATGCCATTATCATCCCAGCCAAAAATTTTAATGCAGGTGTGGCGATTGGGGTCGTACAGCGGATCGCCTTCAATCTCGGTGTAGTTCCTTGCGTGATAAACCAGCACGTCCCCACCGTTTTCCGCCACCGTAAAGCTGTTGTGGCCCGGCCCAAACTGACGATTTTTCCGGCTGGTTTTAAATACCGGTTCCGGCGATTTCTGCCAGTTTTCTGGCCGTAGCGGATCGGCATCGCTGTCAATCCATAACAGTCCCATGCAATAGTTTTCATCCGTCGCGCTGGCCGAATAGCTGACGAATAAACGATTGCCGTGATGGATAGCCGCCGGCCCTTCATTCACCGAGAACCCCACGCATTCCCATGCATATTCCGGACGGCTTAGCATTACCGGCGCGCCTTTCAGCGACCACGGCGTCTCCAGTTCGGCAAGATAAAGGTTTGAATTACCCGGAATGGCCGGATCTTTTTGCGCCCACAAATACCAGTTCTTTTGCTGATGCACAAAATGGGTAGCGTCCAGCGCAAAACTGTCAATCGGCGTGGTGATACGACCGCACTCCTGCCATTTGCCGCTAAGCGGATCCTCATCATGGCAGGCGATAGCAAACATGCGGTGCTGAAACAGGCCGTCTTTGATCTCTCTTGTTGGCGCAGCGGCAAAATAGATGACCCAGACGCCATCAATACGGTGCAGTTCGGGCGCCCAGATAAGCTCGCTCATCTCCCCGCTGTCGTGCTTTTGCCAGACGATAACGGCTCGGGCTTCAGCCAGCCCGGCCAGCGTGGTGGCCTGACGTAATTCCAGCCGATCGTATTCCGGCACGGAGGCAATAAAGTAATAATGCTGCCGATAACGCAGGATAAAGGGGTCAGCGCGTTGTTCGATAAGCGGAATGGGCCACTGGCTCATGCTCCTGTTCCTTCTGGTTTAACCGGCGCTTTGCCGTGATGATAGTCGTTAAGCTCGCGGAAATTATGGCGACGCTGTTCCAGCTCCAGCTGAATTTTCTGCATGGTAGGGCGGTCAACTTTTAGCAGCCTGACCACGCCCGCGGTAATCAGATAACCGACGCCCGGAATGACGGTAAACAGTAAGGTAATACCGTTAACCGCTACCGGCGACTGAGCTTTTGCACCCGCGTCGTAGCCATAAAAGGAGAGCAAAAAGCCGACCATTGCCCCGGCCACCGCCAGCCCGACCTTCAGAAAAAACAGGTTACCGGAGAAGCTGATCCCGGTAATGCGTTTACCGGTTTTCCACTCGCCGTAGTCATCCACATCCGCCATCAGCGACCAGTGCAGCGGGGAAGGAATCTGATGCAGGATGTTTAACAAAAAGTACATCACCACAATCAGTACCGTGGCATGAGGGTTCAGAAAGTAAAAGCCGCTGGAAAACAGCGCCAGGATAATATTGGTCCAGAAAAAGACCTTCAGCTTGCACCAGCGGTCGGTCAGGATTTTTGCCAGCGTGCTGCCCAGCATCATACCTACCACGCCCAGGCTGATAAATAGCGTGGCAAAATGGGTAGATTGCCCCATCACCCAGGTCACGTAATACATGGTAGCCGCCATGCGGATAAAGCCGGGACAGACGTTGCAGAAGGTGAGGAGCAAAATGCGCACCCACTGATCGTTTTTCCATACGTCTCGCAAATCAGATTTTAAATCGCTGTTGCTCGATACGGCAGGGTGAATGCGCTCTCGCACGGTGGCGAAGCAAAACAGAAACATACAGAGGCCAATAAACGCCAGCACGCTCATAGCCATCTGATAGCCGCGCGCCTTGTCCGCACCGCCAAACCACTCCGCCAGCGGCAGCAGCGAAAGGGATAAGATCAGCGTGGCGATGCCGACCATCACAAAACGGTAAGACTGGCAGGAAACGCGTTCGCCGGGATCGTTGGTGATCACCCCGCCAAGCGAGCAATAAGGAATATTGATGGCGGTATAGGTCAGCGACATCAGGAAATAGGTGGCAAAGGCATAGATAACCTTGTTGTCGTAGCTCCAGTCTGGCGTGGTAAACATCAGCACGCTGAACAGCACGTAAGGCAATGAGATCCACAGCAGCCATGGACGAAACCGCCCCCAGCGGCTCTGCGTACGGTCGGCAATGGCACCCATAATGGGATCGGTAACCGCATCCACCACGCGCACCGAAAGCAGCAGCACGCCAACCAGCGCCGGAGCAAGGCCAAAGACGTCGGTATAAAAATAGTTAAGGAAAAGCATGATAGCGCCGCCGATCATATTGCAGCCTGCGTCCCCCATGCCGTAGCCAATTTTCTCTTTTATCGAAAGCGCCGCGACCTTCATGGATCATTCTCCTGCACCAGATGAAGTAAACAGTATCACTGGCTTAGCGGCGTATCGCGCTGGCGGAAAAGGTTGCAGAGATGGATAAAACGGCTGTGAAGAGAAAAGTGTGAGTAAGCTGGCAAATCAGCCGGATGGCGAAAAAAGATAAGGCGGGCTGGAGAGTAATGCGGCGAGTTAAAAGGCAGGGGAAAGGGGACGCCGAAGCGTCCCCAGGATTCAGGCTTTTTGCAGACGGTTTTTTACCGCATAGCCGATGGCCAGAACGGCTACCCATGGCGGGATCAGCCAGACGGAAATCGCCATGCCTGGCGTCATCGCCATGATCACCAGAATACCAACCATGAACAGCAGGCATACCCAGTTACCGGCAGGATAGAACAGCGCCTTGAAGCGGGTCTGCACGCCCTGGCGGTTTTTGGCCTGACGGAACTTCAGGTGAGCGTAGCTGATCATCGCCCAGTTAATCACCAGCGCGGAAACCACCAGCGCCATAAACAGCCCAAGCGCTTCGCCCGGCATCAGGTAGTTGACCAGTACACAGATTGCGGTGGTGGTGGCAGAGAAGCCCAGCGCGACGTAAGGCACACCGCGACGATCGACTTTCAGCAACGCTTTCGGGCCATTTCCCTGACGGGCCAGGCCGTACAGCATGCGGCTGTTTGAATACACGCAGCTGTTGTACACGGAGAGCGCGGCGGTCAGGAACACCAGATTCAGCACGTTAGCCGCCAGGCTTTCGCCCAGGTCGTGGAAAATCATCACAAACGGGCTGCTGTTGGCGGTCACTTTGGTCCAGGGATAGAGCGACAGCAGCACGATAATGGAGCCGACGTAAAAAATCAGAATACGCCAGATAACCTGGTTAGTAGCCTGAGGGATGCTTTTTTCCGGTTTGTCCGCCTCGGCAGCGGTGATGCCCACCAGCTCCAGGCCGCCGAAAGAGAACATGATAATCGCCATCGCCATGACCAGTCCGCTGACGCCATGCGGGAAGAAGCCGCCAATCGCCCAGATATTGCTTACCGCCGCCTCCGGTCCGCCGTGACCGCTAAACAGCAGCCAGCAGCCAAACACAATCATCGCTACAACGGCTATCACTTTGACAATGGCTAACCAGAACTCCATTTCCCCAAAGATTTTTACGCTGGTCAGGTTGATGGTGTTGATCAGCACAAAGAAAATGGCGGCTGCGGCCCACGATGGAAACTGGGGATACCAGACCTGAATATACTGGCCAACGGCGGTTAGCTCGGCCATCGCTACCAGCACATACAGCACCCAGTAGTTCCAGCCGGAAGCAAAACCGGCAAAGCTGCTCCAGTATTTATAGGCAAAATGGCTGAAAGAACCGGCGACGGGCTCATCAACGATCATCTCACCCAGCTGACGCATAATCATAAAGGCGATAAAACCGCCAATGGCGTAGCCCAGCAGTACTGACGGCCCGGCCATTTTAATCGTTTGTGCTATTCCCAGAAACAGGCCAGTACCCACGGCACCGCCTAATGCAATCAGCTGAATATGCCGGTTTTTAAGCCCGCGCTTCAGCGTTTCGCCCTGCTGTTGTTCCATAATCATCCTCATGATGTTGTTATTTTTACGAAGGACGAGCCGCTGTCTTATTTTTTTTACGATTACGTATTTAAATATTTACAGTCAGTTGCCAACCAAAAAAGGGCAAATGCTACCTTCGCGACAAGAATAGTGATAAGCGCTCGCCAATGCACTCGCTTTCTCGTGAAGGGTGAAAGATCGCACAAAAAAAGGCGCTCCGACAATCTTCATGTTTTTGTCATAAACGCTGGCAAAAGACGAAAAGGTTTTACTTATGGATGGCGAAATCGACGTGAATTAAACAGTTGTCGCGATTCAGAAAAGTTAAAAAATTTAACATTTAGATCCAGCCCTTTTTCAGGCAATTATTGGCGCTAATCCCTTCTGCAGAAACGAGACGTGCGTCTGGTTTCACGGCGGTGCCATATAGACATCAGGTGAATACTTTGTTACTTTACGGGCTCCTTTTGGCAATTGGTATGACCAATTTACTCGGGCAAACGGCACGAAGAAGGGATGATGGCCTACAGCAAAATCCGCCAACCGAAGCTATCCGATGCTATCGAGCAGCAGCTTGAATCCCTGATTATGGAAGGGACGCTGCGTCCCGGTGAAAAGCTACTCCCTGAACGCGAGCTGGCAAAACAGTTCGATGTCTCCCGTCCCTCTTTGCGTGAAGCTATCCAGCGTCTGGAAGCGAAAGGCCTGCTGCTACGTCGTCAGGGCGGCGGCACCTTTGTGCAAACCAGCCTGTGGCAAAGCCTGAGCGATCCGCTGGTAGAACTGCTGGCCGGTCATCCTGAATCCCAGTTCGACCTGCTGGAAACGCGCCATGCGCTGGAAGGGATTGCGGCCTATTACGCCGCGCTGCGGGGAACCAACGAAGACATAGACAGGCTGCGCCAGTGCCATCTGCAGATTCAAACCGCGCAGGCCAGCGGCGATCTCGATGCTGAAGCCAACGCCGTTATGCAGTATCAGATTGCCGTAACGGAAGCCGCGCATAATGTGGTTCTGCTGCATCTGCTACGCTCGATGGGGCCCATGCTGCAGCAAAACGTCCGACAGAATTTTGAATTGCTCTACTCGCGCCGCGAAATGCTGGCAAAAGTGAGCGGTCACCGCGCCAGAATTTTCGAGGCAATTGTGGCACGCGAACCCGAAAAGGCGCGCGAAGCCTCACACCGCCATCTGGCGTTTATTGAGGAAATATTGCTGGACAGAAGTCGTGAGCAGAGCCGCCGAGAGCGCTCCCTTCGACGCTTACAGCAACGTAAGGAATAACGCGTAATCATAACGCGACAACCACGACGGGCCTGTCTCTCTGTGTTCTGGACAGAATCAGAGCACAGAGAGACAGGCTCCAGACAATTCAACGTATTAGACACAGATAAGGAATACCCCCCATGTCAGAACGTTTACACAATGACGTGGATCCGATCGAAACTCGCGACTGGCTACAGGCGATCGAATCGGTCATCCGTGAAGAAGGTGTAGAGCGCGCGCAGTTCCTGATCGACCAGGTATTGAGCGAGGCACGCAAAGGTGGCGTGAAGGTAGCTGCGGGCGCTGGGGCCAGCAACTATATCAACTCTATTGCCGTTGAAGACGAACCTGATTATCCGGGCAATACCTCACTGGAGCGTCGTATTCGTTCCGCGATCCGCTGGAACGCCATCATGACCGTTCTGCGCGCTTCGAAGAAAGATCTGGAGCTGGGCGGCCACATGTCCTCTTTCCAGTCTTCCGCAACCATCTATGAAGTGTGTTTTAACCACTTCTTCCGCGCGCGCAGCGAAAAAGACGGCGGCGACCTGGTTTATTTCCAGGGCCATATTTCGCCGGGCGTGTACGCTCGTGCCTTCCTGGAAGGCCGTCTGACTGAAGATCAGATGAATAACTTCCGTCAGGAAGTTCACGGTAAAGGTCTTTCTTCTTATCCGCATCCAAAACTGATGCCGGACTTCTGGCAGTTCCCGACCGTTTCGATGGGCCTTGGCCCAATCGGCGCGATCTACCAGGCGAAATTCCTCAAGTATCTTGAGCATCGCGGCCTGAAAGATACTTCACAGCAGACCGTTTACGCCTTCCTGGGCGACGGCGAAATGGATGAGCCAGAATCCAAAGGCGCTATCACTATTGCGACCCGCGAGAAGCTGGATAACCTGGTGTTCATCATCAACTGTAACCTGCAGCGCCTGGACGGCCCGGTTACCGGCAACGGCAAAATCATCAACGAGCTGGACGGCATCTTTGGCGGCGCTGGCTGGGAAGTGATCAAGGTGATTTGGGGCGGACGCTGGGACGAGCTGCTGCGTAAAGATACCAGCGGCAAGCTGATCCAGCTGATGAACGAAACCGTTGACGGCGACTACCAGACCTTTAAATCCCGCGACGGTGCCTACGTGCGCGAGCACTTCTTCGGCAAATATCCGGAAACCGCCGAGCTGGTCAAAGATATGACCGACGACGAAATCTGGGCGCTGAACCGTGGCGGCCACGATCCGAAGAAAATCTACGCGGCGCTGAAAAAAGCGCAGGACACCAAAGGCAAACCTGTGGTCATCCTGGCGCATACCATTAAAGGTTATGGTATGGGCGACACGGCGGAAGGTAAAAACATCGCGCACCAGGTGAAGAAGATGAACATGGATGGCGTTCGCTACATCCGCGATCGCTTCAACGTGCCGGTCACTGATGACACCATCGAAAACCTGCCGTACGTGACCTTCAGCAAAGAGTCTGAAGAGTACAAATATCTGCACGGCCAGCGCCAGAAGCTGGGCGGCTATCTGCCAACTCGCCAGCCAAACTTCAGCGAGAAGCTATCCATGCCTGCGCTGGAAGATTTCCGCCAGCTGCTGGACGAGCAGAACAAAGAGATCTCTACCACTATCGCCTTCGTGCGTGCCCTGAACGTGATGCTGAAGAACCAGTCGATCAAAGATCGCCTGGTGCCAATCATCGCTGACGAAGCGCGTACCTTTGGTATGGAAGGCCTGTTCCGCCAGATCGGCATTTACAGCCCGAACGGCCAGCAGTACACGCCGCAGGACCGTGAGCAGGTTGCCTACTACAAAGAAGACGAGAAAGGCCAGATCCTGCAGGAAGGTATCAACGAACTGGGTGCGGGCGCATCATGGCTGGCGGCGGCAACGTCTTACAGCACCAACAACCTGCCGATGATCCCGTTCTATATCTATTACTCTATGTTCGGCTTCCAGCGTATCGGCGATCTCTGCTGGGCGGCGGGCGATCAGCAGGCGCGCGGCTTCCTGGTCGGCGGCACTTCCGGTCGTACCACGCTGAACGGCGAAGGTTTGCAGCATGAAGATGGCCACAGCCACATTCAGTCGCTGACTATTCCTAACTGTATCTCTTACGATCCTGCTTACGCTTACGAAGTTGCTGTCATCATGCATGACGGCCTGGTACGTATGTATGGCGAAGCGCAGGAAAATATTTACTACTACATCACCACGCTGAACGAAAACTACCACATGCCTGCAATGCCGCAGGGTGCGGAAGAGGGTATCCGTAAAGGTATCTACAAGCTGGAAACTCTGGAAGGCAGCAAAGGTA
Source organism: Erwinia sp. BNK-24-b (assembly GCF_047456155.1). Lineage (NCBI taxonomy): Bacteria > Pseudomonadati > Pseudomonadota > Gammaproteobacteria > Enterobacterales > Erwiniaceae > Erwinia > Erwinia sp. BNK-24-b. The sequence continues at coordinate 3,744,908 of NZ_CP179901.1, read as the reverse complement.
AAGTACAGCTGCTGGGCTCGGGTTCTATCCTGCGTCACGTGCGTGAAGCCGCGCAGATCCTGGCGAAGGATTACGGCGTAGGTTCCGACGTTTACAGCGTAACCTCCTTCACCGAGCTGGCCCGCGATGGTCAGGACTGTGAGCGCTGGAACATGCTGCACCCTACTGAAGAGCCACGTGTGCCTTACGTTGCGCAGATCATGAACGAAGCACCGGCAGTAGCTTCAACCGACTATATGAAACTGTTCGCCGAGCAGATCCGTACCTTCATGCCAGCCAGCGACTATCGCGTACTGGGCACTGACGGTTTCGGCCGCTCCGACAGCCGCGAAAACCTGCGTCACCACTTCGAAGTGGACGCATCTTACGTCGTGGTTGCAGCACTGGGCGAACTGGCTAAACGCGGTGAAATCGATAAGAAAGTGGTGGCGGATGCTATTACCAAATTCAATATCGATGCCGATAAAGTCAACCCGCGTCTGGCATAAGAGGTAAAGATTAATGGCTATCGAAATTAAAGTACCGGACATCGGTTCAGACGAAGTGGAAGTTACCGAGATCCTGGTCAAGGTTGGCGATAAGGTGGAAGCCGAGCAGTCGCTGATTACCGTAGAAGGCGACAAGGCTTCTATGGAAGTGCCCTCGCCAGAAGCGGGCGTGGTTAAAGAGATCAAAATCGCTACCGGCGATAAAGTTGAAACCGGCTCGCTGATTATGATCTTCGAAGCGGCTGACGGTGCGGCTGCCGCGCCGGCAGAAGAGAAAAAAGCGGAAGCGCCAGCGGCACCAGCACCTGCCGCCCAGGCCGAAAGCAAAGAAGTTAACGTGCCGGATATCGGCGGTGACGAAGTGGAAGTTACCGAGATTCTGGTCAAGGTGGGCGATAAAGTCGAAGCCGAGCAGTCGCTGCTGACCGTTGAAGGCGATAAAGCCTCAATGGAAGTACCAGCGCCGTTTAAAGGCACCGTAAAAGAGATCAAAATTGCTACCGGCGACAAAGTCAGCACCGGCACGCTGATTATGATTTTCGAAGCGGAAGGCGCAGCGCCTGCACAGGCACCGAAGCCAGCAATGAAAGAAGAAGCGGCGGCGGCACCAGCGGCAACCAGCGGCGCGAAAGAAGTTCAGGTTCCTGACATCGGCGGTGACGAAGTTGAAGTGACCGAAGTGATGGTGAAAGTAGGCGATAAAGTGGCTGCCGAGCAGTCGCTGATTACCGTAGAAGGCGACAAGGCCTCTATGGAAGTGCCTGCGCCATTTGCCGGTACGGTGAAAGAGATTAAAATTGCCACCGGCGACAAGGTCAGCACCGGCTCGCTGATTATGGTCTTCGAAGTAGAAGGCGCGGCACCAGCGCCAGCCGCTAAGCAGGAAGCTGCTCCGGCACCGGCAGCGCAGGAAACCAAAGCGGCTCCGGCTGCTCCGGCTCCGGCAAAAGCGGAAGCGAAAGGCGACTTCGCCGAGAACGATGCTTACGTGCATGCCACGCCGGTTATTCGTCGTCTGGCGCGCGAGTTTGGCGTAAACCTGGCGAAGGTAAAAGGCACGGGTCGTAAAGGCCGTATCCTGAAAGAAGACGTGCAGTCTTACGTGAAAGACGCGGTCAAACGCGCCGAAGCGGCACCGGCTGCTGCGGCAAGCGGCGGCGGTCTGCCAGGCATGCTGCCATGGCCGAAAGTCGACTTCAGCAAGTTCGGCGAAGTCGAAGAAGTCGAGCTGGGCCGCATCCAGAAAATCTCTGGCGCGAACCTGAGCCGTAACTGGGTAATGATCCCGCACGTTACGCACTTCGACAAGACGGATATCACCGATCTGGAAGCGTTCCGCAAACAGCAGAACGCCGAAGCCGAAAAGCGCAAGCTGGATGTGAAATATACGCCAGTCGTGTTCATTATGAAGGCAGTTGCTGCCGCGCTGGAGCAGATGCCGCGCTTTAACAGCTCGCTGTCTGAAGATGCACAGAAGCTAACGCTGAAAAAATACATCAACATCGGCGTGGCAGTAGATACGCCAAACGGCCTGGTGGTTCCGGTGTTTAAAGATGTGAACAAGAAAGGCATCACCGAGCTTTCTCGCGAGCTGATGGCAACGTCGAAAAAAGCGCGTGATGGTAAACTGACGGCCAGCGATATGCAGGGCGGCTGCTTTACTATCTCCAGCCTTGGCGGTCTTGGCACCACGCACTTTGCGCCAATCGTCAACGCGCCGGAAGTGGCTATCCTGGGCGTTTCTAAATCCGCTATGGAGCCGGTCTGGAACGGTAAAGAGTTTGCGCCGCGTCTGATGATGCCAATCTCTCTTTCCTTCGACCACCGCGTCATTGACGGTGCTGATGGTGCCCGCTTTATTACCATCATCAACAATATGTTGTCTGATATTCGCCGTCTGGTGATGTAACAGTACTCTGGCCGGCTTATGCCGGCCTTCTTAATTAGCCGACTCTGCTGTTTTAGTCGACAAGATAGTACAGTCGTTTGGGGCAGGTTGTTTGCACTCTGTTAACAATTCTGTAAACTCTTGCCCTGAATACGAACCGGTGGATGGATATCCTCCAGTTAACTAAGAGGTCATGATGAGTACAGAAATCAAAACTCAGGTCGTGGTACTTGGGGCAGGTCCGGCAGGTTATTCTGCGGCATTCCGCGCTGCCGATTTAGGTCTGGAGACCGTCATTGTTGAGCGTTACAGCACCCTGGGCGGGGTTTGCCTGAACGTAGGTTGTATCCCTTCTAAAGCGCTGCTGCACGTGGCGAAAGTGATTGAAGAAGCGAAAGCGCTGGAAGAACACGGTGTGGTGTTCGGCAAGCCGCAGACCGATATCAACAAGATCCGTACCTGGAAAGAGAAAGTCATCAATCAGCTGACCGGCGGTCTGGCTGGCATGGCGAAAGCCCGTAAGGTTAAAGTCGTTACTGGCGAAGCGAAATTCACCGGCGCGAACACCATGTTCGTTGACGGCGAAAACGGCGGCACCACCATCAACTTCGACAATGCGATCATCGCTGCCGGTTCTCGTCCTATTCAACTGCCGTTTATTCCACATGACGATCCGCGCGTGTGGGATTCTACCTCTGCGCTGGAACTGAAAGAAGTGCCAGAGCGCATGCTGGTGATGGGCGGCGGGATTATCGGCCTGGAAATGGGCACCGTTTACCACGCGCTGGGTTCTCAGATTGACGTGGTGGAGATGTTTGACCAGGTTATTCCGGCTGCCGATAAAGACGTGGTGAAAGTCTTCACTAAACGTATTTCCAAGCAGTTCAACCTGATGCTGGAAACCAAAGTCACGGCGGTAGAAGCCAAAGAAGACGGCATCTACGTGACGATGGAAGGCAAAAAAGCGCCAGCTGAACCGCAGCGCTACGACGCGGTGCTGGTTGCTATCGGCCGCGTACCGAACGGCAAAGGCCTGGATGCGGGCAAAGCGGGCGTGGAAGTCGACGATCGCGGCTTTATTCGCGTCGACAAGCAGATGCGCACTAACGTGCCGCATATCTACGCTATCGGCGACATCGTTGGTCAGCCAATGCTGGCGCATAAAGGCGTGCATGAAGGCCACGTGGCGGCAGAAGTGATTTCCGGTAAGAAGCACTACTTCGACCCGAAAGTGATTCCATCTATCGCCTATACCGAGCCAGAAGTTGCCTGGGTTGGTCTGACCGAGAAAGAAGCGAAAGAGAAGGGCATCAGCTACGAGACGGCCACCTTCCCGTGGGCGGCTTCCGGCCGTGCTATCGCTTCCGACTGCGCGGACGGTATGACCAAGCTGATTTTCGATAAAGAGACGCATCGCGTTATCGGCGGCGCGGTTGTCGGCACCAACGGCGGCGAGCTGCTGGGCGAAATTGGCCTGGCTATTGAAATGGGTTGCGACGCCGAAGATATCGCGCTGACCATCCATGCTCACCCAACGCTGCACGAATCCGTGGGCCTGGCGGCAGAAATCTTCGAAGGCAGCATCACCGATCTGCCAAACCCGAAAGCGAAGAAGAAGTAAGCGTTAACCACGCTTAAAAACGGCTCCTGCGGGGGCCGTTTTTTATTGGGGCGGTAAGGTCTCTGCCTGGCGAAACCCTTTTTTTCAGGGCCGTCTTAATTTATTGTTTTTACTTGTATTTAGTTGGTGGCTAAAAAAGAGGGTTTTTACCGGGTTTGGGTCAAAATTCTTCAGTAATAAGTTGCTTATGCTATGTCGTCAACTGTTCACTGCCGTACAGGTAGCTTAGAAATGGCTGAAAGGCTGGCACGGGCATGAAGCTGAGTTCACTGCCGTACAGGTAGCTTAGAAACTCACGCTTGAACGTCAGCGACGGCTCCTTGCGTTCACTGCCGTACAGGTAGCTTAGAAAGCTTGCACTCCATTTCGCCCATACCTCTTCGGGTTCACTGCCGTACAGGTAGCTTAGAAAATCAACCATATAACCACTGGTGAGCTGTACGCGTTCACTGCCGTACAGGTAGCTTAGAAAATCAGTGCGTGCTGGCCCTGCGAATAAGACCAGTTCACTGCCGTACAGGTAGCTTAGAAATGCCCGGACAGCATCAATTTTTCGAGTGCAGTGTTCACTGCCGTACAGGCAGCTTAGAAATTGCAAAGACGCAGGGGTTACTCAAGCTCAAGTTCACTGCCGTACAGGCAGCTTAGAAACGCCTGGCGTCCTCAAGTAGCAGCGCTATAACGTTCACTGCCGTACAGGCAGCTTAGAAAAAAATCATCCGCCCGATTATGGATAATGAAATGTTCACTGCCGTACAGGCAGCTTAGAAATATCTGGCAATGATGGCGCAGAAGCCTGAATAGTTCACTGCCGTACAGGCAGCTTAGAAACGTCATTATCGAGTGATATATATGAATAAAGTTCACTGCCGTACAGGCAGCTTAGAAAAGTCAGCGCAGCGCATCCTCGCCAGCGAACCGGTTCACTGCCGTACAGGCAGCTTAGAAAGTCCGGGTCTCCTTTCGGAATTGAAATAAACAGTTCACTGCCGTACAGGCAGCTTAGAAACTGTGCGCTGCTGAATTTGCATGTCAGATAAGGTTCACTGCCGTACAGGCAGCTTAGAAATCTTACGTTCGCCATCGTGAGCAGTGGAACTAGTTCACTGCCGTACAGGCAGCTTAGAAATCAGCCAAATCTGGTTCTCCTGCCGACAGCTCGTTCACTGCCGTACATGCAGCTTAGAAATTCATCACAGCCCTGTAATCGGTGGCACAACGGTTCACTGCCGTACAGGCAGCTTAGAAAACGGCCAGTAAAGAGTTCAATAAAGAATCAATGTTCACTGCCGTACAGGCAGCTTAGAAAAGAAAACGCCTGAAGATATCCCGCTTACGGTTGTTCACTGCCGTACAGGCAGCTTAGAAATGAATCCAAGAGTAAAAAAGGTGAAACTATCAGTTCACTGCCGTACAGGCAGCTTAGAAAATTGATTATGAATCCAGTGCCGGGCTGTTAAAGTTCACTGTCGTACAGGCAGCTTAGAAAGTTTGCATCGTTTCACATCGATTTAAAAAATAGTTCACTGCCGTACAGGCAGCTTAGAAATCCCGCTCTCTGTCTGAGCCAGCTAAATCAAAGTTCACTGCCGTACAGGTAGCTTATAAAACCAGATATTAAGTAACTCACCTAATGTTCTGGTTCACTGCCGTACAGGTAGCTTAGAAAACAGAGGGAACCTGGTATATCAGGCGATGTAGGTTCACTGCCGTACAGGTAGCTTAGAAATGATGACGCGTGGCGACTTCTGGGCGCGCACTGTTCACTGCCGTACAGGTAGCTTAGAAAAGCGTCACCGTGCCCGCATACGCGCTGAACAGGTTCACTGCCGTACAGGTAGCTTAGAAACAGCCCTCTCCCGGTTCAGAGATATCAAAACCATTCACTGCCGTACAGGCAGATCAAAAAGCTGATGCCTGAAAAGGATGTCACTGACAAATATGCATTACCAACCAAACTAATAAGTCTTAATACTTTATGACCGACCGTAAGCGCCGTTCTTACCCGATTCGTTTTCACTTTCAGCGGTCCATCGTAAGAGCGCAACCGCTTTACACTTTACTCTTGCTGATGATTTAATATGCTGTCGTACCACAAATCATATCAATAACGATACTCGTCAGACAAACGCAAGGAATGCGTATGGAACCTCTTAAACCCTCTGATTTAAAAACTATTCTTCATTCAAAACGCAGCAATATCTATTACCTGCAGTATTGCCGCGTACTGGTTAACGGCGGACGCGTGGAATATGTCACCGATGAAGGGAAACGTTCGCTTTACTGGAATATCCCTATCGCCAATACCACGGTAATCATGTTAGGTACCGGCACTTCCGTAACCCAGGCTGCCATGCGGGAATTTGCCAGGGCTGGCGTCCTGGTGGGATTTTGTGGCGGAAATGGTACGCCGCTTTATGCTGCTAATGAGGTCGAAGTTTCGGTCTCCTGGTTAACGTCGCAAAGCGAATATCGTCCGAATGAATATCTGCAAAACTGGATGAGCTTCTGGTTTGATGATGAAAAAAGAGTAGAGGCGGCAATAGCTTTTCAGCGAGTACGCATTGCGCAAATAAAAAAACACTGGTTAAACGAACGACGGAACAAACAGGAAAAATTTATTATCGAGCAACCCGTTTTGCAGAGTTTATTAGAGCGTTATGAAAATAGTCTGATTACGTGCACTAGCGTACAATACCTTTTAGCGCAAGAAGCCGTATTGACGAAGGCGTTATATAAGCTGGCGGCAGAAACCACAAAATATGGCGAATTTACGCGGGCAAAACGCGGCGGCGGCGCGGATATTGCCAATCGTTATTTAGACCACGGTAACTATTTAGCTTACGGGCTTGCCGCCACGGCATGTTGGGTTACAGGCTTGCCGCATGGCCTGGCCGTATTACACGGCAAGACCCGGCGCGGTGGGCTGGTATTTGACGTGGCAGATATCATTAAAGATGCGCTGATCCTGCCGCAGGCTTTTATTTCTGCAATGGCAGGCGAGGACGAGCAGGAATTCCGCCAGCGCTGCATTACCGGATTACAAAAGGCCGAGGCGTTAGATCTGATGATTGAAACGCTACAATCAACGGCAGAATATTTTGGTCGGACGGATAAATGAATATCTTACTGGTCTCCCAATGCAATAAGCACGCGCTGGATGAAACACGTCGTATTATCGATCAATTTGCCGAGCGGAAAGGTGAAAGAACCTGGCAGACAGCTATCACGCAGGAGGGTCTTAACACCTTAAGAAAATTGCTGCGTAAAACCGCCAGAAGAAATACTGCTGTAGCCTGTCACTGGATAAAAAGCTCAGGACAGACTGAATTACTGTGGATTATCGGAAATCTGCGCCGCTTTAATCATGACGGGAGTGCGCCAACTCACTCGACGGAACGCGATATATTAAAAAGCCACGATGAAAACCATTGGCAAAGCGCACAGGCAATCGGGCTGATAGCGGCTATCGCCGGTCTGTTTCATGATTTCGGCAAAGCCAACCAGCTTTTTCAGCAGAATCTGTTTGGCGAAGGCAAAAGCTTTCAGCCTTATCGACATGAATGGGTGTCGCTGCGGCTGTTTTGCGCCTGGGTTGGCGAACGTGACGATGCGCAGTGGCTTCAGGCGTTAGCGAATATCAGCGCTGACGATGAGGCAGCTATGGTGGACAGAATAATAAAGGATCCGGCTTTAGAGAATCCTTTCGCTACCTTACCGCCGATGGCCGCGACGATCGCCTGGCTGATCCTGTCACACCATCGCCTGCCGGTTTATCCCATGGGTCGCAGTAATCCGCCGCAGCTCACGGAAACAGAGAGTTGGCTAAATCATCAGTTGGAACCTGTCTGGAACGCGCTAAATCATCTGAAGCATGAATGGCAGCGTCAGGAATTGAAAAAACAGTGGTCATTTGCGCAAGGCACGCCGATAAAAAGCCGGACCTGGCGCGTTAAAGCGCAAAAAATTGCCCGTCGCGCGCTCGCTCAGCCTGCGCTGCTGCGTTTTGCACGGCTCGATCAACTGTTTACCTGCCATATGGCGCGGCTGGCGTTAATGCTGGCCGACCACCATTACTCTTCTTTGCCAGCTACGCCCGGCTGGCAGGACGGAGAATATGGTGCCTATGCCAACAGTGAACCGGGAAGCCGAACTGGCAAGCAAAAGTTGGACGAACACAATATCGCAGTAGCGCAGAATGCGTTATTGCTGGGTGCCAGCCTGCCTCATTTACGAAAAACGTTACCGGCAATAACGCGGCACAAGGCCTTTCGGCAACGCAGCGCAAAAACTAGCTTCCGCTGGCAGGATCGCGCATTCGACCTGGCCGCATCACTGCGTGAACAAACCGCAAACCAGGGTTTTTTTGGGATAAACATGGCTTCAACCGGCTGCGGAAAAACTTTTGCCAATGCCCGCATTATGTATGCGCTAAGCGATGAAAAACTGGGCTGCCGTTTTTCTGTCGCCTTAGGACTGCGCACGCTGACGCTACAAACTGGCGATGTCTTACGCGACAGGCTAAAGCTGGCCGATGAAGATTTAGCGGTGATGATTGGCTCGCAGGCGGTCAAAGATCTGCATCAGCATTATGATGTCAAAGATGAAGAAGAAGTAGATGCAGGAAGCGAGTCCGCTGAGGCGCTTTTCCACGAGCATCACTATGTTCGCTATGATGGTAGTCTGGATGACGGGCGGCTTAGCCGCTGGTTACAAAACAAGGCGCCGCTGCACCGTTTGCTGAGCGCGCCGGTATTAGTCAGCACTATCGATTATCTGATTCCTGCAACGGAAGGGCTGCGCGGCGGCAAGCAGATTGCGCCAATGCTTCGGCTGTTAACAGGCGATCTGGTGCTGGATGAACCGGATGACTTTGATATCAACGATCTTCCCGCGCTTTGTCGGCTGGTGAACTGGGCCGGTATGCTTGGTTCGCGCGTACTGCTTTCTTCCGCCACGTTGCCGCCTTCGCTGGTACTGGCACTTTATAACGCTTACCGCAACGGTCGCGCTGAATGGCATAAAAATGCCGGACTGACCGAGGAAGCGCCGCCTGTTTGCTGCGCCTGGTTTGATGAATATGAATCTGCACATCAGGATATCGCCACGGGTAGCGACTTCCGCAAGCAGCATGATGCTTTTGTCGCAGAGCGGGTTAAAAAGTTGCAGCAGTCCGCAGCGTTAAGAAAAGGTTTGCTGGTGGACGTGACTCCAGCATGTAATAAAGAGGGCGAGGTACTGAATGCCTTAGCAGCAACCTTTTATCGCTCGATGCAGCAGCTGCATGCCGCTCATCATCAGCTGCACGAAGCGAGTGGAAAATGCGTCTCGCTGGGCGTCATTCGCATGGCGAATATCAATAAGCTGGTTGCGGTAGCGCAACGTTTGCTGACAATGTCTGCGGCGGAAAATACGCAAATTCATTACTGCCTCTACCACAGCCGCCACCCTTTAGCGATGCGCTCATATATAGAAAATCGTCTGGAAGCCGCGCTGACGCGTCACGATCCGCAGGCGCTCTGGCAGGTTGCAGAAATTAAGCAGGCGCTGGAAAACAGCGAAGCGCAGCAGCATTTGTTTGTAGTGCTGGCGAGCCCCGTTATAGAAGTTGGCAGGGATCTCGATCTGGACTGGGCCATCGTCGAACCCAGCTCTATGCGCGCCATTATTCAGCTGGCAGGACGCGTACAGCGGCATCGACAGGCTGCGCCAGCCGAACCTAATATCCATCTGCTGCGGAAAAATTTTCGCGCGTTGCGCTTCCCGAATAAAGCGGCTTATAACCGTCCCGGTTTTGAACAGGGCGATTTTCTTTTTGCCAGTCACGATTTGCAGAACTTGCTGCGCGAAGAGGAATACACCGTGATTGATGCCAGGCCGCGGGTGCAGGAACCTGGCGGGATGCGAACGTGTGGGCCTTTTAAGCATCTTGTCGATCTGGAGCATGCCCGATTGCGTACAGAACTATTGGGCAAAAAGCGCGAACCAGAAAAATATTGCGCGGCGCTATGGTGGCGTAAACCGGTCAGCTGGTGTGGAGAAATGCAAAAGCGACGTCCTTTCCGACAGTCTTCGCCCGATGAGCTGCATTATTTGTTGATAGAAGATGACGGCGACGAAGGACAGTTCTGGCAGCCGGATGATGGCTTTGCCGGTCGTAAAACGAGCATGATTAATTACGTTGCGATGCCGGAACTGGCAAACGGCGTGGTGATATGGATAGCGCCGGACTATCAGCAGCTGTATGCCAGTCTGGCTGACGAAACTGGCATGGAGCTGGCGGAGGTCAGCAAAAGGTTTGGTGAGATTCGGTTGTATAAGAGTGATGAGGAGTGGTATTTCCATCCATTGTTAGGGGTATTTGGCGCACTCGACTGAGTGCGCCGCTGCCTGTACGGCAGGATAAAAGAGTAACATATCTAATTAATTGATACTTTTGCTAAGCTGCCTACTCGGCAGTTTGAAGATAATAGCGTTTTGAAAATAAAAACAAAAATAATACTAAGAAAATAAAGGCTGAATCGTTTCGCTACTAAATTGTAAAGGTAGTCTTGATCTTTTTGTTCCTTTGGTAGTTAATTACTGCGTTCGCTAAAAAGGATGTTTGAAATAGGAATTGCTACTTGGAGGCAGAAATGAAGCGTCAGGGATTAAAAGGATTGTTGACTGTGGTTTGGTTAGTGGTAGCCAGCATGGCTGTTTTAACGGCAGTTTGCGTATTGGTTTCCAAACCGGGTATTGAATCTATGAGCATTACTGATAGTGAAATTTCGGGAAAAAATCTTTCTTTCTCATTATTTAATGTGTTCTTAAACAAATAGCGCCGTACCCAAAAGGAGGCAAAGGATGCCAAAAGACGAACTTTCATCTTTCATCATTTCATATATCAATGAGCGTAAGATTCCCAAACGCGAGTCTCTGGAAAAAGAAGAGGCAAAAGCGCTGGCTGGTACGCAGTCGGCAGCGGAACAGGCCACAATTAAAAGCGATTATGCGAGCCAGTATGCAGAACTGGATCAGAAGTATGAAGTACGAACCTGGTTAAGCGATGCAGCCAGGCGCGCCGGACAAATTAGCCTGGTAACGCATGCGCTGAAATTTACCCATAGCGATGCAAAAGGCAGCAGCATCTTTCAGTCTTCTGATAAGAATAACCCTGATTATCTCTCTTCAGCCTCATTAAAAAATTCCTTAACTGATGCTATTGGGAATGCGGCGGCGCTTGATGTTGCCAAATTATTGCAAACCGATTACCACGGCGACTCGTTGATCGCGAGCATGATCCGTGATGATACCTCAGCGCTGGCCGCGCTGGCGGAAAACGAGCAGCAGCTGGCAGAATGGGTGAATGGATTTAAACAGGTTTTATCTACGTCAAATCCGGCTTCGCATAAACTGGCAAAGCAAATTTACTTCCCGCTAGACGATGGCCAGTACCATCTTCTCAGCCCGCTTTTTGCCACTTCATTAGCGCAAGCCCTGCACAAGCGCCTCACTGACTCGCGCTTTAGCGAAGAAGCAAAAGAGATTAACGCCGCTGTTAAAGCTGGAACCTGGCATAGCCAGCCCAAAACAATCTTTCTTCAAACCGCGATTCAAAATTTCGGCGGCACTAAACCGCAAAATATCTCTTACCTTAACAGCGCACGCGGCGGCAAAGTCCGGCTTTTATCCTGTGCCGCACCGGTCTGGCAATCCGTCAATAGGCCGCCTTTACAACACAAAACTATTTTCCATGCTTACAGTGAATTTTCACGCCTGGCGCGACCCACTACCGAAAGACTGAAGCGCTACCTGCTAAACGTTTACAGCAAAGAAAACAACCAGGAAATCCGCCAGAAACGCCTGAGCTACGTCGATGAAATTATCGATATATTATTTAACTATGTGGTCGGTGTTCAGCAGCCTGACTTTGCCAGATGGAGCGAAGATCAAAGTTGTGAGCTAAAGCGATCGCAGCAGCTCTGGCTCGATCCGTTACGTAGTAAAACCGACGATGATTTCCGCTTTGAGCGCGAGGTGGGCGACTGGAAGAAAGAGGTGGCGAGAGATTTTGGCTATTGGCTTAGCCGTCAGCTCAGCTATCAACCCGGCGCTGTCGCCAAAAATATTCTTAATATGGCGGAAACAGAGCGGCGCTATTTTTCAACCGCAGCGTTGTTTAAACAACGTCTGCGCGAAATGGAGCAGGATTTAAAAGAGGAACTTTTATGAGCCATCTGATTATTTTGCGCCGTCTTCGCGTGGAAAATGCCAATGCCATTGCCGGATTAACCTGGGGTTTTCCCGCGATAACCCACTTTCTTGGGTTTACTCACGCCCTGTCGCGCAAGCTGGAAAAAAGTCATGGTTTAAGCCTGAGCGGCTGCGGCGTTGTTTGTCATCAGCAGCAGATTCACGCGCACTCTTCCGGCTATGACCATGTATTTTCACTAACGCGTAACCCGTTAACCAGAGAAGCAAAGACGGCGTCGTTTAACGAAGAAGGCCGCATGCATCTGACCGTTTCGCTGCTGCTAAAGTGCGAAGGCAGCATTGCAGGCGGTGAGCAGGGCGCAGCCGCGCTGGCACAGCATCTTTCTCAATGTTGTCAGATGCAGCGGCTGGCAGGAGGTTTAATTACCCAGCTTGCGCAGGCTAGCGTGATCGGCTGGCCGGAAGATGAACGGGCGACGCGTAAGATCCTGCGTCGTTTATTGCCCGGTTTTGCACTTCTGGACCGCTCGCCGCTGCTGAAAACGCATTTCACCGATCTTCTTCAGACAAATCCGCAGGCAGAAATGCTGGATGCCTGGCTTGATTTCGCCAGCCTGAAAATGCGGGCCGTGGCGGAAACTGACGATCCTCAGCCGGGAGATCAGGCTCGCTGGGAATATCAGCCAAAACCGGAAGGCGGATTTCTGGTGCCGTTAATGACCGGCTATCGCGCTATCGCGCCTCTGCTGGAGCCAGGCCAGGTAGCAAACGCGCGCGATAACACCACGCCGTTCTGCTTTGCCGAGGCGGTATACGGCGTGGGTGAATGGCGCGGCCTGCATCGTATCAACCAGCTTGATGAACTTCTCTGGCTTAATGAATATCAAGACGGGCACTACCTGTGCCGCAGCATTCGGGACGTAACGCAGCAGCATTATGATGAGCCTGAAGACGAATTTAACGACGACTAATTGATAAGGAAATTGAACATGGCTAAAGCAACAATCAAAACCGCTTCCGTACTGGCTTTTGAGAAAAAATTAGCAACCTCTGACGGCGTGATGTTTGCCGGGAAATGGCAACAGAAAGAGCTGTGGCAGCCGATAGCAATAAAGGAAAAAGCGGTACGCGGAACTATCTCTAACCGTCTGAAAAATGCGCTGGCCAGCGATCCAGCGAAACTGGATGCTGAGATCCAGAAAGCTAACCTTCAGCGCGTGGATGTCGCTGCACTGCCAGCGGATGCCGATACGCTAAAGGTGGTTTTTACGCTGCGTATTCTGGGCGATTTGGCTACGCCTTCGGTCTGTAATGATCAAGCCTATCAGGCTGAGCTAACAAAAGTTATTAACGGCTATGTGGAACAGCATGGTTTCAGTGAGCTGGCTGCGCGTTATGCTGAAAATATCGCCAATGGACGTTTTCTTTGGCGTAACCGAATTGGTGCAGAGGCGATAAAAGTATGCATCACCAGCGGCGAAAAAAGTTGGGCGTTTGATGCACATGACTACAATCTACGTCGTTTTTCTCAGCCAAAGGGCGACCTGGCGCATCTGGCTGATGCCATTGCCGAAGGGCTGGCGGGAAAAGCATTTGTGTTGCTGAACGTGGAAGCTTTTGTACGTCTGGGTAACGGTCAGGAAGTTTTTCCTTCTCAGGAGCTGGTGCTGGACAGCAACAGCAAAAAAAGCAAGGTGCTGTATCAGGTTGATGGCATTGCAGCTATGCATTCGCAGAAAATCGGTAACGCGTTGCGCACTATAGATACCTGGTATCCGCAGGCTGAAGAGCCGGATATGGGGCCGATTGCGGTGGAACCTTACGGCTCCGTGACCAGTCGCGGTCTGGCTTACCGGCAGCCCAAACAGAAAATGGATTTTTACACGCTGTTGGATAACTGGGTGACGAAAGGGGAAGCGCCAGCGGTTGAGCAGCAGCATTACATTATCGCTACGTTGGTTCGTGGCGGCGTCTTTGGCGAGAAAGGTGAATAGGATGGCCGCATGAATTATTACCAGGATATCCTTATTTTGCCGGATCCCGAGATTACGGATCAGGTAATGATGGCGGCGCTTTTTGCACAACTCCATCTCAAATTACGCCAGGCTGGTGAAGGCCGGATAGGAATTAGTTTTCCGACGGTTGGCCTGACGCCAGGAAGCCGTTTGCGGCTGCACGGCACGCAGGATGACTTAACAAAGCTTGCCGCCACTCGCTGGTACAGCAAGCTTGAAGAGTACATTTTTTGCAAATCCGTTCGCGCGGTGCCGGAAAACTGTCGATACCGCACCGTGCGTCGGGTGCAATATAAAAGTAACGCTGATCGGCTGCGGCGTCGCTCAGTGAAAAAAGGCTGGCTGACGGAGGAGGAGGCGATACAAAAAATCAGCGTGTTAAGCGAAAAGCGCGGCAAGCTGCCTTTCTTACCGATTAAAAGCCTTTCCAATGGGCATACGTGGCTGCTTTTTTTTGAGCATGGGCCGCTACAGGAAAAACCAACCGAAGGCACTTTTAGCAGCTATGGCCTGAGTGCGGTAGCAACAGTTCCGTGGTTTTAACGTTGGGAACCCTTTTTCTGGCCGCTTTTTTAGTATTTTGAAAAATAAGATTATTATTTCGAGGCTGGAAAAAGGGTATTTTGAAGGAAAAGGTGGAAATAGCTTTATTTTCAATCGACAAGGCACTAATGCTAACTGTTCACTGCCGTACAGGCAGCTTAGAAAGATACCAGCGCCACTTTTATTTTCGGTGTTACGTTCACTGCCGTACAGGCAGCTTAGAAAGAATTAAATACGGATGCAGCCTACACCAACACGTTCACTGCCGTACAGGCAGCTTAGAAAAGGTTGAAGGCCGCGCAATCCTTGCGAATACCGTTCACTGCCGTACAGGCAGCTTAGAAAGAGGTACTGCGAAACCAGATGCTCAATTACGAGTTCACTGCCGTACAGGCAGCTTAGAAAAATACGTCAACATTGATCCTCATATATCTACCGTTCACTGCCGTACAGGCAGCTTAGAAAGTCAGGGATTGCAGATCAAGAGGGTTAGTGTAGTTCACTGCCGTACAGGCAGCTTAGAAATTCCGCGCGTAATAACTTCAAAACGAAACATTGTTCACTGCCGTACAGGCAGCTTAGAAACGGAACGTAGCCAGGTATTCACGCAGCTTGCGGTTCACTGCCGTACAGGCAGCTTAGAAAATCAACCATCTGGTCGGGCGTGCAATGCTTTGGTTCACTGCCGTACAGGCAGCTTAGAAACCCGGCAGCGGTTCAGCATTAAGAGAATCGAAGTTCACTGCCGTACAGGCAGCTTAGAAATTCTAGCACATTACCATGATTAATGGCCCAGAGTTCACTGCCGTACAGGCAGCTTAGAAATGATACTTCGCTACATCAGGCAGGCAAATTGAGTTCACTGCCGTACAGGCAGCTTAGAAAATTTGATAGGCCATTGAGTAGATGATGTCTGAGTTCACTGCCGTACAGGCAGCTTAGAAAGACAGCATTGAGGCTAATCCCGACAAGCTGGTGTTCACTGCCCTACAGGCAGCTTAGAAATTGAGCTGGAAACTGTCAGCCACGTTTCATTTGTTCACTGCCGTACAGGCAGCTTAGAAACTGAGCGATCGCATCCGCTTTTTGTGTTTTCTGTTCACTGCCTACAGGCAGCTTAGAAAAGCAAATGAGCAAGATTAAAGAGCTGGTAAAGCGTTCTCTGCTGTACAGGCAGCTTAGAAATAAAACGTGGCGATCATTACCTGAGTCGTGATGTTCACTGTCGTACTGGCAGCTTAGAAATGGGCGCGGGCGTAGTTGCAGACGAGATAGAGGTTCACTGCCGTACAGGCAGCATTAAGCATGCGCTACGCCTTTAGCGCATTCACTAACGTAAATTTATTAAAAACCCGCTTAGCTTAACCGTAGGCAATAAATTGTTCAGAAACAGCAGATTTTTTACTGTTTTTACGATCCTGCATACAACGCCAGTTTCCCGTATATGCGGCCCTTTTGCAGCCAAACCCGGTTGCGTTTTGTGCTGTTAATGATGTTGCTTTTTTGTAAACAGATTAACACCACCCTAAAATCCTGCTATGCTGGCCCTCGCGAAACCGGGCACCTTACCCTACAGAATGAGCAAATCAATTTGCGGTAAACCTGAAGGCGCCCGGTCATTACAATGTGAGCGAGGAGAACGTCGTGCTAGAAGAATACCGTAAGCACGTTGCCGAGCGTGCTGTTGAAGGGATCGTTCCTAAACCATTAGATGCTTCCCAAATGGCCGCGCTGGTTGAACTGCTGAAAAACCCGCCAGCGGGTGAAGAAGAATTCCTGTCCGATTTGTTAATCAATCGAGTTCCGCCGGGCGTTGACGAAGCGGCCTATGTTAAAGCCGGATTCCTGGCTGCTGTCGCCAAAGGCGAAGCGACCTCTCCTCTGGTTACTCCTGAAAAAGCTGTTGAGCTGCTGGGCACCATGCAGGGCGGTTACAACATTCATCCGCTGATTGACGCGCTGGACAGCGAAACGCTGGCACCGATTGCCGCTAAAGCACTTTCCCACACGCTGCTGATGTTCGACAACTTCTACGACGTCGAAGAGAAGGCCAAAGCTGGCAACCCGCACGCGAAACAGATTATGCAGTCCTGGGCTGATGCCGAATGGTATCTTTCTCGCCCGGAGCTGGCGGAAAAAATTACCGTTACCGTATTCAAAGTCACTGGCGAAACCAACACCGACGATCTTTCTCCTGCTCCTGACGCCTGGTCCCGCCCGGATATCCCTCTGCACGCGCTGGCGATGCTGAAGAATGCCCGCGAAGGTATCGAGCCGGACCAGCCAGGCAACGTCGGCCCAATCAAACAGATTGAAGCGCTGCAGGCCAAAGGCTTCCCGCTGGCCTACGTCGGCGACGTAGTCGGCACCGGTTCTTCCCGTAAATCCGCTACTAACTCGGTGCTGTGGTTTATGGGCGACGACATCCCATACGTGCCAAACAAAAAAGGCGGCGGCGTCGTGCTGGGCGGTAAAATCGCGCCAATTTTCTTCAACACGATGGAAGATGCGGGCGCGCTGCCAATCGAGGTGGACGTTGATAAGCTGAATATGGGCGATGTTATTGACATCTATCCTTATAAAGGCGAAGTGCGTAACCACGAAACGGGCGAAGTACTGGCGAATTTCGAACTGAAAACCGACGTTCTGCTTGATGAAGTTCGTGCCGGTGGCCGTATTCCGCTGATTATCGGTCGTGGTCTGACTACCAAAGCCCGTGAAGCTTTAGGTCTGCCGCACAGCGAAGTATTCCGTCAGGCGAAAGACGTGGCGGAAAGCACCCGCGGCTACTCGCTGGCACAGAAAATGGTTGGTCGTGCCTGCGGTACGGAAGGCGTGCGTCCTGGCGCATACTGCGAACCAAAAATGACTTCTGTAGGTTCTCAGGACACCACCGGGCCAATGACCCGTGACGAGCTGAAAGACCTGGCGTGCCTGGGCTTCTCTGCCGATCTGGTGATGCAGTCATTCTGCCATACGGCGGCTTATCCAAAGCCTGTTGACGTTTCCACGCACCACACGCTGCCGGACTTCATTATGAACCGCGGTGGCGTTTCGCTGCGTCCTGGCGACGGCATCATCCACAGCTGGCTGAACCGCATGCTGCTGCCGGATACCGTTGGTACGGGCGGCGATTCACATACCCGTTTCCCAATCGGCATCTCTTTCCCGGCGGGTTCTGGCCTGGTAGCGTTTGCTGCGGCAACTGGCGTTATGCCACTGGACATGCCTGAATCTGTGCTGGTGCGCTTCAAAGGCAAAATGCAGCCGGGTATCACGCTGCGTGACCTGGTTCACGCCATCCCGCTGTACGCTATCAAGCAGGGTCTGCTGACCGTAGAGAAGAAAGGTAAGAAAAACATCTTCTCTGGCCGCATTCTGGAAATCGAAGGCCTGCCGGAACTGAAGGTTGAGCAGGCGTTTGAACTGTCTGATGCTTCCGCTGAGCGTTCGGCAGCGGGCTGTACGATCAAGCTGGGTAAAGATCCGATCATCGAGTACCTCAATTCCAACATCGTTCTGCTGAAGTGGATGATTGCGGAAGGCTATGGCGATCGCCGTACGCTGGAACGTCGTATTCAGGGCATGGAAAAATGGCTGGCGGATCCACAGCTGCTGGAAGGCGATGCGGATGCAGAGTACGCGGCGGTGATCGATATCGATCTGGCTGAGATCAAAGAGCCAATTCTGTGTGCGCCGAACGATCCGGACGATGCGCGTCTGCTGTCTGACGTGCAGGGCGAAAAGATTGACGAAGTCTTTATCGGTTCCTGCATGACCAACATCGGTCACTTCCGCGCGGCGGGCAAACTGCTGGACAGTCATAAAGGCCAGCTGCCAACGCGTCTGTGGGTAGCTCCACCGACCAAAATGGATGCGGCGCAGCTGACGGAAGAAGGCTATTACAGCGTATTCGGTAAGAGCGGCGCGCGTATTGAGATCCCAGGCTGTTCACTCTGCATGGGTAACCAGGCGCGCGTGGCGGATGGCGCAACGGTGGTTTCTACCTCTACGCGTAACTTCCCGAACCGTCTGGGCAACGGCGCAAACGTCTTTCTGGCTTCGGCCGAGCTGGCTGCGGTCGCTTCGCTGTTAGGCAAGCTGCCAACGCCGGAAGAGTACCAGCAGTTTATGAATCAGGTTGATAAGACGGCGGTGGATACCTATCGCTATCTGAACTTCGACAAGCTGAATCAATATACTGAAAAAGCCGACGGCGTGATTTTCCAGACGGCGGTGTAACAGCAATCAGCGTTATTCAGAGCCGAATAACGCTGATTAAAAGTAAAAATCCGGGACTGGAAGCAGTACCGGATTTTTTTATGCTTTCGGGCGAAAGATGATAGCCAGGCATAAAATTCGATACATCACTAAGACCCTTTTCCTGAACGTAATTTTAATTATTTGATTTTAAATTATTTTTAAAGAAAGATAAAAAAAGGGTTTTAACCTGGGATTGCTCAATTTTCTTCGTAAAACATTGGATTAAACTGTTCACGCAACAGTTCACTGCCGTACAGGCAGCTTAGAAAGGCAGTTTGGCGTGCGCTTCAGCGTGCCGGAAGTTCACTGCCGTACAGGCAGCTTAGAAATGATACAGACGCTTTACCCGCTCAATCTCGGCGTTCACTGCCGTACAGGCAGCTTAGAAAAACAGCCCACCGGGCTTTATCCTTGGAATCGCGTTCACTGCCGTACAGGCAGCTTAGAAACACAACTCAGTCATGATGAGTACGAACCGAGGGTTCACTGCCGTACAGGCAGCTTAGAAATGACTCGGTACGGCCTGCACGCACTCCATCAAGTTCACTGCCGTACAGGCAGCTTAGAAAAGATGCCTTCGGTGATGCCGAGAGACTGTTGTGTTCACTGCCGTACAGGCAGCTTAGAAATGCGACAGATGCTCAATGAACGAGATATCGATGTTCACTGCCGTACAGGCAGCTTAGAAACGCCAGGCGTTTCTCACCGCCATGACTGACGAGGTTCACTGCCGTACAGGCAGCTTAGAAATTGTTGAGATAGATGAAATGGATGTTCTCGACGTTCACTGCCGTACAGGCAGCTTAGAAAGTTACGCGAACTACTTCACTCAACACCATCTCGTTCACTGCCGTACAGGCAGCTTAGAAAATCAGGCTCTCAAACGTATAGCTGCTCAGTGTGTTCACTGCCGTACAGGCAGCTTAGAAACGAATGGCCGCTTGCGTGGCGTTCAAATCGATGTTCACTGCCGTACAGGCAGCTTAGAAATCAAAACGTTGACTGTTAACGGGGAAGACGTTGTTCACTGCCGTACAGGCAGCTTAGAAAAACTGTAGAGATAATCAGAATAAGAGCTTCATGTTCACTGCCGTACAGGCAGCTTAGAAAAATAAGGGGCCTTGGCGCTCTGCCTGAGTTGAGTTCACTGCCGTACAGGCAGCTTAGAAAATTGCCGCCAGTGATGGCACCTGCTGCGCCAGGTTCACTGCCGTACAGGCAGCTTAGAAATGAAGACCGGCATTCAGCCGATGGACGATGAAGTTCACTGCCGTACAGGCAGCTTAGAAACAGTGCGGCTGCATAACCAGCCATTTGCAGATATTCACTGCCGTACAGGCAGCTTAGAAATTAATTCCCTGCTCTGTGACCTCCGGCACACCGTTCACTGCCGTACAGGCAGCTTAGAAATCGTGCTACAGAATTAGCCCCGAAGCGTTTTTGTTCACTGCCGTACAGGCAGCTTAAGAAAAGTAAGGCTTTTTCCTCGAGTCGGCAAAGCAGTTCACTGCCGTACAGGCAGCCTGGAAATAACCTATAACGCTGGTGCTTACGCTCTACAGGCCGTATCAAATTCATGCCGTTGATATTATGTGACGTGCACACTGCCAGTGTCTTCTGTCTTCAACCAGTACCGCTGATTTTCCTTTTCAATGCTGCGATAATAAAACCCGTTTCCCGTTTACGTGGCAAGCGCACGCGCGTTAGCTTATAACGGGTCTGGCAGTTCAAAGGAAAGCAGCATGGAATATGAATTTTTAAGAGATGTCACCGGCAGCGTAAAGGTACGTATGTCGATGGGGCATGAAGCAATCGGCCACTGGTTTAATGAGGAAGTGGTAGACAACCTGCCGCTGCTGGAGGAGGTCGAAGCCGCGGTAAAAGAGGTTAAAGGCAGCGAGCGGCAGTGGCAGCGCGTAGGCCGTGAATACACCATCTGGCTGGATGAAGAAGAGGTTATCGTTCGCGCTAATTTGCTGAGCATCGAAGGCGATGAGATGGAGGAGGGCATGAGCTACTACGACGAAGAAAGCCTGTGCTTTTGCGGTGTAGAAGATTTTCTGGCAGTTATTGCCGCTTACAGAAGCTTTCTGCAAGGTCGTTAAAGTTAGCGGACAGCCAATATCCATCGGCCTGGCTGGCGAAAAATCGATCACGTTAACGCTTTTTACAGCGCAGCGGCAGATAGTTACAACATACTAAAACCCTGTGTCGACATGTTGGATCCAGTGTAAAAGTAAGCCTGATAAGCTTATAAAGCAGCGTACCAGGCTATAGATTTTTATCTAAAAAGAATTGTTACAGCGATGCCCCGCCGCAAATCACAATCTCCTGCCCGGTAATCGCATCGGCGGCAGGCGAAAGCAGGTAGCAGACCAGCGCAGCGACTTCCTGCGGCTGAATATAGCGGCCAATCGGCGGCAGTTTTGGCGGCGAGCTTTCGCGTCCCGGCTGGCTTAACATCGGCGTTTCCGTGGCGCCAGGCGCAACGATGTTCGCGGTGACGCCGCGCGGTGCCAGTTCCGCCGCCCAGCTTCTTACCATGCCCTTCATTGCCGCTTTCGTGCTGACATACTGGCTACGTCCCGCCGCGCCGGTTGATGTTCTGCTTCCAATCAGCACGATGCGGCCACCCATTGGCAACTGTTGCGCCAGCTGGTTTGCCAGCACTTCCGCAACCCGAATATGCAGCTGCCAAAGCTTTTCGCTAATCCCTTCATCAAGATCGCCCAACGGCGCGGCCTTCATCATGCCGGCGGCGTGGATAATCGCATCTACCTGCGGTAGCGTCGCCAGCATTTGCTTCAGCGCGACCACATCAAAAAGATCGACCGATAACGAGGTAAATCGTGGGTTATCACGCTTGACCAGCGTCCGGCTTAACCCGGTGACCTGCCAGCCTTGGTTAAGCAGCTGTTCGGCAATCGCTGCGCCAATGCCTGAACTGACGCCGGTTATCAACACGTGACGGCTCATGCTTCCTCCAGCATCGTTAAGGGGATTTTAAACACGGCTTTGCGTACCGCGGCCGGTTCACCAACGGCGCACAGTGCCTGATGCGACTCACCAGGAGAGAAAATAACGAAGTCGCCAGGCTGCAAATGGACAGAATGTGGCAATTGCGGCTGAGTCAGGATAAACAGGTCCGGCTTGCGTTCTTCCGCCTGCTGGTCTCGCGCATCCAGGCAGGAAAAATGAATGATCTCTTCGCCAGCCAGCACGATCTGAATATCCAGATAGTGCCGGTGAAATTCAGTATGGCGCGTTTCCCGTGGCGCGGTTTGCGCTACGCCAATATTGCAGAACCAGCCGTTCTCTTCCGACTGAAATTTACCATCCTGCCGCGCCCGCAGAGCTGCAAGGCTATGTTGCGGGTTCGCTAATATGGCAGCAAGCGAAGGCGGTAACATGGCCATTTTCAGCGCTGTCAGATTGCCGGTAATCATTGCGCCTCCCGCAGCCATGCTTCATCTATGCGCACATATTTAATCGCCTGACGGAAGTAGGTGTAGGCAATATGCAGTTCACCTTTTATACCTTCTTTAACAGAGGGATAGGAAAACTCGCGGTTCAGCTTCTGCTGTGAATTGTTGGTCATGCAGTAGCCGTCGCCTTCGTCCAGATTGTACTGCCACGGCCAGCTTTTGCCGCCGTCTTTTGAAATCGCCAGCGTCATCGGCGCTCGCGGCGCGCCCCAGAAAGCCGTTTTGCCGCTGTGCACCACCGGCTCCAGCGCCGTGGCAACGTCGCCATCTTCATCTTCAATTTCGTCATACAGTGAAAGACGGCGCTCGCTGGCCCCTTCCGCGCTCATCGCGTTAAATACCAGCGCCAGATCGCCGTTCGCCAGCGTGGTGACCTGGATCGACGAGTTGTTGTTGGGCAGCTCCGTCGGCTGTGGCACCGTCCAGCTTTCGCCATTGTCGGTGGAACGACTGAAGTAAATATTGTCCGCCCAGCGGCTGCGGTAAAGAGCCAGCAGCGAGCCATCTTTCAGCAGCGTGATATTCATATGTACGCAGCCAGTGCTTTGCGGTACGGGCACATCGCGCCAGCTTTTGCCTTGATCCTCAGAGATTTTTACCGCGCTGGTGTCGTAACTGCCGACCCACTTTTCACCAGGCCGGGTGGTGCAGTAAAACACCGGCAGGAGCCAGTTACCGTTCGCCAGCACCACAATTGGCTGACGGATAAAAGTGCCGGGATTTTCCAGCAGCGTAGCGATAGGCCCCCAGCTTTTGCCAAAATCGGTAGACTGGCGATAGCGCACAATCGCCGTGTCCTGATTGCCCGATTTCTGTGCGGTATAGAGTAGCCACAACATGTTATCGGGTGCCAGAAACAGCACCGGATTCTGTTCAGAACGGCTGCTGTCTTCTGAAAGCTTCTGCGGTTCGCTCCAGCGGTTGCTGTTTTTTACCAGCCGCGAGCACCAGATAGAAATATCGGCAATGCCTTCCTGCGTGCCGCCAAACCAGACGCACAGCAGATCGCCGTCCGGCAGCGGCAGCAGGTTAGCCGCGTGGTTTTGCGGACAAGGCGAAGGCAGCATCGCCGTTTGCAGATGTGGATCGCTGTCCGCGTTGTGCACCAGGCCATTACGTTCTACGGTCGGGGTTTCGGTCATATCAGGCTCCACTTTTTTGCATGCTGTTGTCGGTTTTTTTCACGGTCTGACGACCCGGAATAAGGTGGTCAATCGCCATAATCACGGCTGGCGTAATCAGCGCGATATACATATTGTTGATGCCAAAGGGATCGCCCAGCACAAACCAGACGGACGTCATGACGCAGGCACCAATGAGTCCCCAGTTCGCGCCGCGTGCGCTTTTAAACATGGGCAGATAGAAGGCGATAATCGCTACTACGGAAATGGACAGGCGAATAGCGCGAGTAAAGAAGGAGAGCTTCAGCACTTCCGGCACGAAAAGCACAAAAATCAGCGGCGCAAAGCCGATCCCCAACGACAGCCAGCGCGTCATTTTAAACTCACGCTCTGGTGTAGGCTTGCGGTACGGCACATAAAAATCTTTCACGATCAGCGAGGCGATAGCCAGCGCCACGGTGCCAACGCTGACAAAAATAGAAGCGACCAGAGAAGTGGTGACGATTCCGGCTAACCACGGGCTCATATCCTGTAAAAACACCGGCAGGGCATAAAGGCTTTTTATATCCGGATGCAGATATTTTGCCGCCACGCCGATTATGGCAATCGCAATACCAATTGGCAGGCAAAAGAAAAACGCAACCCAGGTCGCGCGCCGCGCCGCCGCAGGGCTTTTAGTGGAAGAGATAGCCTGAATAACAAACTGAGTACAGAAAATGGAACCGATGGTGCCAATCAGCCAGGCGACAATGGTGCTGGCACCGATGTGACCATCCCACGTCCAGTAAAAGTCCGGCATCTTCTGTATCATTGGCGTAATGCCGCCGGTCATTTTCAGCGCCACGCCAAGAATAATCAGAATGCCGATATACTTCAGCGCGCTATGTAGCATGGTAACCCAGGCCATCCCTTTCATTCCGCCAAAGACGAAATAAAAGGTACTGACCACGGCGGTAATAAAAGCCGCTACGGGTAAGTTGACTTTTAATACGGTAGAAATAGCCGCCGCGCCGCTGACGTAATTACCGACGTTCACCAGCAGCAACGCGTAAATCATAATAATAGAAATAATGTTTTTGGTGGTGCTGCCATATTTCTCCGCTATCGCGCCGGAAATAGTAATTTTGCCGGTATTATAAATACGTTTAACCAGCAGCAGCCCGAAGATGGGGAAACCAATAGCCGCACCAATGACGGACCAGGACGCGGCGAAACCACCTTCAAAGGCCGCCTGCGCCGTGCCGATAGTTGATTTTGCACCGATATATTCTGACATCAGCATGATACCGACAATAAAGGCAGGCATGGCGCGCGAGCCTTCCATAAAATCGCCGGAGCTTTTGCTTCTTAATCGCCAGGTTAGCCAGGTAGTAAACAGAATATAAATGACCACCATGCCGATAATAATTAACGTACCTTCGGTTGAAAACTCTTTCATTGTGATGCCTCACGATGAGTAAGAGCGCGGTGGCCTTATGGCTCTTTTCGCGCCCGTGTAGGGTAAAGCGTTCTGGCGAACGCCTGCGTAAAACGGTGAACCGGAACGTTAAGCGTGTCCGGGCGAAGCCCGATGAGCCAGAGCGGTTTCGTCGTCGGAAATCGGCTCGACTTTGCCCATCAGGAACAGATAGTTAAGGATGCCAATCACCACCAGCGCGGCGGAGAACACCAGCGCCCAGGTGAAGGAGCCCGTGGCGGCCACAATGGCGCCGGTAACAATTGGCCCGATGGCCCCGCCAAGGTTAGAGACGGTGTTCTGTAATCCGGCTACGATTGAGACGCTGTTTTTCGGTGCCACGTCGCCCGGCAGCGCCCAGACCTGAGAGGCGGCCACGGTGGTGCCGGACTTGGCCACGCACAGCAGGAATACGGTCATAAATACCGAGTCAGTAAATGGCGCAAAGCCAATGCACAGCGCCATTAACAGGCCGATAGTCAGGAAAAGTTTGCGGGTGGCGGTCAGCGACAGCACTTTTTTGTGCACCATGCGATCAGAGGCCCAGCCAGCCACGACTTCTATAATCATTCCGCACAGCAGCGGCAGTGCGGCGATCATCCCCATCTTGATGAAGTCCATGCCTTTTTCCTTTACCAGGTAGGTGGGCAACCAGGTGATAAAGAAATAGGAGGTGTAGTTAATGGTAAAAAAACCGATGCACATCGCCCAGATGTTGCGGTAGCGCAGCAGCTTGTACCATTTCATTGGTTTTACGCTTTTATCGCCGTGCTTGCGGGCCTGGCCATCGCGGATCAGACTGACTTCATGTTTGCTGATGTACTGATGATCTTCGGGATTTTCTGCGTAGATAAAGTACCAGGCGATGACCCATAGCAGGCCGACGGCGCCGATAATCAGGAAGGTCAGCCGCCAGTCGAACATATAGATCATCCAGACGATCAGCGGCATCGCCACCGCACCACCGAACTTCGAGGCGCTGTCGAACAGGCCGGAAACGGTGGCCCGTTCTTTATCCGGGAACCAGCGAGCGGTAATCCCGGCATTGCTTGGATAGGCCGCTGCCTCGCCCACGCCTAGCGCCAGGCGCAACGCCAGCAGGGATTTAAAGCCGGTCGCCAGGCCCATTATTGAGGTAGCGATAGACCACCAGGCAACGGCCAGCCCCAGGCCTTTTTTCTGGCCAAAGCGGTCAGCGAACCAGCCTGCCGGGATTTGCAATAGCGAGTAAGACCAGAAAAACGCCGCCATGATGAAGCCCATCAACTCGGGCGTCAGTTTTAGCTCGTCAATCAGGTGCGGTGCCGCCGCCGACAGCACGGTGCGATCGATATAGTTTATGGCAATTGCCAGCCACATCAGGCCTGCAATCCACCAGCGGATACGGGTATTTCCAGCAAGAGTATTCATAGTCTGAGCCCGATACAGAGGTTGTTATAGGCTGGAGCAGCGTCCAGCTTTATTTAAGGGGGCGGGAACGACGCCCCGGGCCTGCTTACAGTGAATTCATGACGTTGGCCGGCCGCTGCTGCTCTTTCACACACTGAATAATCTGCTGCACGCAGCGCTCGCCGATGGCGCTGATCGCCCCGTCGGTATAGCCCGCGATATGTGAGGTAGGGATAAAATTATTCAGCGAGAACAGGGGATGCGACTCCAGCGGCTCATGGTCAAAGACGTCTGCTGCGGCACCGGCAATCACGTTGTCGGAAAGCGCGTTAAACAGATCGGTTTCGTTCACCACGCCACCACGTGAAACGTTGATCAGAAAGGCGGATTTCTTCATCTTTGCGATTCTGGCGGCATCAAACAGGTTACGTGTCTCAGCGGTCAGCGGCGTGTGCAGGGTGATAAAGTCACACTGCTCCGTCAGCCGATCCAGACTGACAAACTCAACGTTGTGTTCGGCGGCAAATTGCTGGTCGGGATAGAAATCAAAGGCCAGCACACGCATATTGAAGCCGCTGGCGCGCAGTGCAACCTGCTTACCGATGTTGCCAAGGCCGATAATGCCCAGCGTTTTACCATAAACATCTGTGGCGAAAATGCGCGGCCACTGCCCGGCACGGGTTTCCACCGCTGCCGTCGTGACCTGACGTGCCGCGTTAAGGATCAGCGCAAAAGCAAAATCGGCCACCGCGTGCTTGTTGGCATCCGGCACGTTGGTCACATAGATACCGCGTGCTTTGGTGGCAGCCAGATCGATGTTATCGACGCCTACGCCGTGCTTGCAGACAATGGAAAGCTGCGGGGCCAGCGCCAGCAGTTCTTCATTCACGTCGGTAAAGGCAACGATCATCGCCACGGTTTCCGCCAGGTGTGGCTGTAGGACACTCAGCGGTGCATCGGCAGGCAGTTTGATCAGCTCAAATCCCTGCTGCCGCAGCGTGTCGATCGGCTGAGTATCGTATTTCGCGAAGGATGGGGAAGTGCAAATCACTTTCATCTTGCGTGTCCTGGTATCAAAGCGGGCGGCAACGCCGCCGCAAATTAGTGAATATATTGATTAACGATCTGGCGAATACGCTGTTCTTCTTCCGCGCTGAAGCGGACGGCATAGCGGCTTTCGCCTACGTCATGGCCCATCAGCGCGACGGCCTTTTTCACGGCCGCAGGCGAGAAGCCCACGCTGTAAAGGTCGGTACGCAGGCCGGTGACGTTTTCCTGCGCTTTGTGCGAACCGGCAATATCGCCGTCGCGGAAGCGTGCCCAGATAGCGTTGATCTCGTTCGGTGCGACGTTGGCCAGCCCGGAGATACAGGCAGAGCAGCCGTCAACAAAACCCTGATGGATCAGCGAGTCAGGGCCGTTCAGAACGTCAAAGTTATCAATGCCTTCCGCCGCCTGCAGGAAGCCGCTCAGGCTTTCATAGCTGCCCGCGCTATCCTTGATGCCGATGATGTTCGGGTGAGCGGCCAGCTTGCGCACCGTTTCAGGTTGCAGCGTGTTACCGGTGCGGGCCGGGATGTTGTAGAGGAAAATCGGTACGTCCAGCGCATCCGCTACTTCTTCATAATGCGCAATCAGCTCTTCCTGCTTCAGCGGCACAAACCACGGTGTGATCACCGAAACGGCGTCTACGCCCAGCGCGGCTACCTGTTTGCCAAGGCGGATAGTCTCACGAGTGGAGATCTCGCCAATGTGCGCCACTACGTGTGCTTTGCCTGCCACTTCTTCCACGCAGGTTTTCGCTACGGCCAGCTTCTCTTGTGCATTCAGCACAAAAAACTCGCCGTTGGTGCCGCCGCAGAAAATACCGTTACCCGCTGCCAGCTGGCGCCGGATCTGTACGCGCATGGCCGCTTCGTTATAGTCGCCATCTTTCGTAAACGGCGTGACGATGGCAGTCAGTACGCCAGTGATTTTTTTGCTCATGGTGTCCTCGTAATTTGTCAGTGATTCAGGGCCGGGAACAGCGTCAGGTAGACCTCGCGGACGTCGTTGGCGCTAACCGGGGCAGGAACGTTCTTCATCAGGCGCTGTACGTCCAGCGCGGCTTCGACCAGGTACGGCAGATGGTCGGCATTGATACCCAGCTCATCCAGGCTGGCGGGAAGTTTCAGGCGTTTTACCAGCGCGGCGAAGTAGTCCACCAGCGCCACGGACTTCTCTTCTTTACTTAGCGAAGCATCCGCGTCCGGCAGTAAGTCATAGACCTGAGCAAATTTGCCGACGGCGGCAGGGCGCACAAAGCGCATGCACGGTGCCAGCAGAATGGCGTTCGCCACGCCGTGTGGAATATGGTATTTGCCGCCAAGCGGATAGGACATGGCATGCACCAGATGCGTTCCCGCATGGGCGATAGCCGCGCCGCCATAGTAAGAAGCCCACAGCATATCGAGACGCGCCGCCAGGTTTTTCGGGTCGGCCACTGCCGTTTCCAGGCTGGTAAACAGCTTTTTCAGGCCGATCAGCGCATAGTTGTCGCTGACCGGATTCGACACGGTGGCGGTAAAACATTCAATTAAATGGCAGAGCGCATCAATACCGGTAGAAGAAGCGATATGCGCCGGCATGCTGGTGGTCAGTTCGGGCGCAAGAATGACGTAATCCGGCAGCATCACGGGCGAAATAATGCCGACTTTGGTTTCCTTTTCCGGGATTGCCAGAATCGCATTCGGCGTGGCTTCGGAACCTGTTCCGGCGGTCGTAGGTATTAATAAAGAAGCAGTGCGGCGCTGCGGTTTTTCGCCCGCTAACAGCGCATCCAGCGAAGGCGCACCGGTACAGCACAGCACGGAAAGCAGCTTAGCAACATCCAGCACGCTACCGCCGCCGATGCCAATCACCAGATCCACGTTTTGTACCTGTAACGAAGTTACAACGGCTGCCACGTCATGCTGACTGGGTTCCGGCGGAACGGTGTCCACAATACTCAGCGTCGTTTTGCTGCGAAGCTGCCCGATAAGCTGTTGTACCGCTGCGATGCCAGCGATGTTCTTATCCGTCACCAGCAGTACGTGCTGATGGTTTTGTAGCAGATAGCCGATGTCGTTAAGCGTCTGATAGCCACTAATCACGGTGCTGTTGATGGTCATGCGTCCTGTCCTGCTGATGAGTGAATTGATTATATTTAGTCATTTGCTCGTCAGTGTTGAGCAAGGCCTGATAAATTTATAGGGCAAATCGATATTGATTAATTTGATCATGCTCACATATAATCAATTATGATTGAGTATAATCAATTTGCGGTATGCTACTACTTGCAGGCAGGGAAGCCAATGAAGATAAAACAGGGCATAGAAAGAATACCAGGTGGAATGATGGTCGTTCCGCTGGTCATGGGGGCAGCCATAAATACGTTTGCGCCGCATGCGCTGGAGATCGGTGGGTTTACCACCGCGCTGTTCAAAAATGGCGGCGCGCCTTTAATCGGGGCCTTTCTGCTTTGTATGGGAGCCGGCATTAGCTTCAGGGCCGCCCCTCATACGATTTTGCAGGGCGGAAGCATTACGCTGACTAAACTGCTGGTAGCAACCGGGGTCGGGCTGCTGGTCGAACGTTTTGCCGGAGAGAGCGGGCTGTTTGGCCTGACCAGCATCGCGATTATTTCTGCCATGAGTAACTCTAACGGTGGGCTTTATGCGGCGTTAGTGGGGGAGTTTGGCAACCAGCGTGATGTAGGCGCAATATCCGTTTTGTCACTGAATGACGGTCCGTTTTTTACTCTGATTGCTCTGGGTGCTGCCGGGATGGCAAATATTCCAATAATGGCGCTGGTGGCAGTGCTGATACCACTGGTTGTAGGCATGATCCTTGGGAATATAGACAGCGATATGCGCCATTTCCTGACTAAAGGTGGCCCGCTACTGATCCCGTTCTTTGCCTTCGCGCTTGGTGCCGGAATCAATCTTGGCATGCTGTTGGAAGGAGGGATGGCGGGCGTGTTACTGGGCATCTTAACCACCGTGGTCGGGGGATTTTTTAACATTAAAGCCGATCGCCTGGCGGGCGGGACTGGCGTAGCGGGCGCAGCGGCTTCAAGTACGGCAGGTAATGCCGTCGCCACGCCGCTGGCGATTGCCCAGGCCGATCCGACGCTGGCTTCGGCAGCCTCGGCGGCGGCTCCCTTGATTGCTGCTTCAGTAATCACGACCGCGATATTAACGCCGTTGCTGACATCATGGGTAGCCAGGCGCAATGCTCGCCTTGCTCCAGTAAAAAAGGATCCTATGCGATGAAGATGTTAGTGATAGCCGACGATTTCACCGGCGCTAACGATACCGGCGTGCAGCTGGCCAAAAAGGGTGCCCGTACTGATGTTCTGCTCCGCGATGGGAGCGCTTATAACAGGCACGCAGACGTTATTGTGGTCAATACGGATAGCCGTGCCTGTGATGCTTTGACGGCGGCGAACCGGGTCAGTAAAGCAATTGCCGGGCTGCTTTCAGCCATGGACGCACCTTTAATTTATAAAAAAATAGATTCCACTTTTCGCGGTAACGTGGGTGCGGAAATCGCGGCTGCAATGCAGGCGGTGCATGCCCGTATCGCTATCGTGGCCGCCGCCATCCCTGCCGCAGGAAGAGTAACCCTGAACGGACACTGTCTGGTAAACCAGATCCCTGTTCATCAAACCGAATTCGCCAGCGATCCTAAAACGCCGGTAGCCACCTCTCGCATTGCCGATCTTCTGGCGCAGCAGGCTGGCCTGAAGGTACAGGAGCTTTATCTTGAGCAGGTTCGCTCACCAGACCTTGATCAAACGTTAAAACTGCTGGCCAAAGATGAGCCAACCCTCGTCGTTGTCGATGCCGTAACCGAAGAAGATTTGCAGGCTGTGGCTCAGGCTGCTGTACGTCTTGACTGTCGTTATGTGCTGGCGGGCGCGGCAGGTCTGGCCAATGCCTTACCTTGCTCTGCTTACCTTACGGCGCGCGCAAAACTGCCAATGCTCATTGTTGCCGGATCGATGAGCGAAGCAACACGGCGCCAGGTTGCCTGCGTTAGCCAGCAGGAAAATCTACGGATTGTTGATATTGAGGTGCAGGCCTTGCTCGGTAGCGAACCGCATCGGCAGGTGGATGAACTGGCCGGGATTGCCGCCCGCATACTGCATCAGCGGCAGCACTGTGTGCTGAGAACCTGCCGCGACGAGCGTGACAGGGAACAAATTAATACTTTGTGTGAGCAGTGGCAGCTGACCAGGCAGGCGCTGGGCGAAATCATTAGCCAGCGGCTGGCGGAGCTGACGCTGGCTATTCTGGACCGGGCGCAGGTCGGCAGCCTCTTTCTGACGGGCGGCGATATCGCTATTGCCGTTGCCCGAATTCTCAACGCGCAGGGCTACCGCATTGCCGGAGAGATTGCACCCTGCATCCCCTGGGGAACGTTTACTCAAAGTGATATTGACGATCTTCCTGTGATTACCAAAGCAGGCGGGTTTGGCAGTGAAAACATATTGCGTGAAGCTATCTGCTATATAGAGGAGATGTACAGTGAGGCAAAATAAAGTTGTAGCCGTAACTATGGGCGATCCGGCAGGGATTGGCCCGGAAATTATCATCAAATCTCTGGCCGAGGGAGCATTGTCCGGCGCGTCAGCCGTGGTAGTGGGCTGCGCCAGTACGCTGCAGCGCATTATGGCATTAGGTATTACGCCGCAGGCAGAACTACGGGTATTAAACAGCGTGGCCGACGCGCATTTTGCGCCAGGCATTATCAATATTATTGACGAGCCGCTGGCCGATCCCGCCGCGTTAAAGCCTGGCGTGGTCCAGGTCGCGGCGGGCGATTTAGCCTGGCGCTGTGTGAAACGCGCCACCGAACTGGCACTGGCGGGCGAAGTTCAGGCGATTGCTACCGCGCCGCTGAATAAGGAAGCGCTGCATTCCGCTGGCCATCTTTATCCGGGCCATACTGAACTGCTGGCGAAGCTGACCGACACTAAAAACTACGCGATGGTACTTTATACCGACAGGCTGAAAGTCATCCACGTCACCACGCACATCGCGCTGCGTAAGTTCCTGGATACGCTGAACCGCGAGCGCGTAGAAACGGTAATCGGTATGGCAGAAACCTTCCTCAAGCGCGTTGGCTACGAGAAACCGCGTATCGCGGTCGCTGGCGTTAATCCCCATGCGGGCGAAAACGGCCTGTTCGGCGACGAAGAAATAACCATCGTCGGGCCATCGGTTAAGGCGATGAAGGAGCAGGGCATCAACGTGTCTGGCCCTTGTCCGCCGGATACCGTCTTTCTGCAATGTTATGAAGGGCAGTACGATATAGTGGTCGCAATGTACCATGACCAGGGGCATATCCCGCTGAAGCTGCTGGGCTTTTACGACGGCGTCAATATCACCGCTGGCCTGCCGTTTATCCGCACCTCGGCCGACCACGGCACGGCGTTTGATATTGCCTGGACAGGTAAAGCGAAGTCTGAGAGCATGGCGATTTCCATTCAGCTAGCGATGCAGCTTGCATAAGGATATATGAAGGGACAAAGTCGCCTCGACCAGATTATGGACTATCTGAAAAGTCATAATCTGGTTACCGTCGATCAGCTGGTTGCCGCGATATCCGCGTCGCCAGCCACGATTCGGCGTGATCTCATCAAGCTCGATCAGGAAGGCGTAATCAGCCGTACGCACGGCGGCGTTACGCTTAACCGTTTTATTCCCGCGCAGCCTACCACGCTTGAGAAAATGCAGCGTCACCTGACGGAAAAGCAGGCTATCGCCATAGCGGCCACCGGCCTGGTGAAGGCTAACGATTCCGTCGTGCTGGACGCGGGCACCACTATGCTGGAACTGGCGCGTCAGTTAACGCATTTGCCGCTGCGCGTGATTACGGCAGATTTGCATATCGCGCTGTTTCTGTCGGAGTTCAGGCAGATTGAAGTCACTATCATTGGCGGACGGATTGACGATTCCAGCCAGTCCTGTGTCGGTGAGCATGGCCGCAGGCTGCTGCGCAATATCTATCCGGATGTGGCTTTCGTCAGCTGTAACTCGTGGAGTCTGGAAAAGGGCATTACCACGCCGACCGAGGAAAAAGCGGGGCTGAAAGAGGATTTGCTGGCCAATGCGCGCCGCAAAGTTTTACTGGCGGACAGCAGCAAATATGGGTCGTGGTCGCTGTTTTGCGCGACGCCGCTGCAAAATCTGACCGATATCATTACCGACGAGCAGCTGGGCGAGAAGGAAGTGCAGGAACTCAGCGGCCAGCCTTTTACGCTGACGCTGGCAAAGTAAAAACGGGCCGTCAGCGGCCCGTTCGTAAAACCTATAGCGTTTTAAAGCCAACAGACGGAATATTGCGTCCGTAATAGATTTCCCGCATCTCTTTCCACAGCAGATCGGTAATACGCTTGTGCTCCTGCGGCGTCAGGTCTTCCGGTCTGGTGTTAAACAGGTAGTGTTTCAGGTCAAACTCTTTCAGCAGCATCTTGGTATGGAAGATATTCTCCTGATAGACGTTCACATCCATCATGTCGTACATCGACTTCATATCTTCCGACATAAAGTTTTGAATCGAATTGATTTCATGATCGATAAAGTGCTTCACGCCGTTGACGTCGCGCGTAAAACCACGCACGCGGTAGTCGATGGTGACGATATCGGATTCAAGCTGGTGGATTAAATAGTTCAGCGCTTTCAGCGGCGAAATCACGCCGCAGGTCGAAACCTCAATATCCGCGCGGAAAGTGCAAAGGCCGCCTTCCGGATGGCTTTCCGGATAGGTGTGCACGCAAATATGGCTCTTATCCAGATGCGCAACCACCGAACCCGGCAGCGGGCCAGGATGTTCTGAATTATCAATATCTTTTGGATCGATCGGCTCTTCGCTGACCAGAATAGTGACGCTGGCACCCTGCGGCTGATAGTCCTGACGCGCGATATTCAGCACGTTGGCCCCAATAATCGAGCAGGTCTCGCTAAGGATCTCCGTCAGGCGGTTAGCATTATACTGCTCATCAATGTACGCAATGTATCCGTCACGCTCCGCATCGGTATTCGCATAACAGATATCGTAGATACAAAAACTCAGGCTTTTCGTCAGGTTGTTGAAGCCATGTAGTTTAAGCTTTTGCAATTTCGTTCACCCCCTTAAAATGCGCGGTCAGTCGGCCAGCGCATTCAACAGATATTGCGGCAGGGCAAAGCTGCCAGTATGGATCGCCGGATTGTAATAGCGGCAGGTCAGGCCAGCTTGCTGGTAGCGAGCCGCAAGCGTTGCCGTATCCAGCTGGCGTAGCGCCGGGTTGTCGCTTGCCCACGCAAAGGTCATGATGCCGCCGTAATAGGTCGGGATCGCCGCCTGGTAGAAGCTGACATCGCCAAAGTAGTGGCTCAGCTTGCGATGGCTGTTGATAGCCTCATCCTGCTGGAGAAAGCAGACGCCATTCTGCGCGACAAAAATGCCGTTTTCATTGAGGCAGCGCTTACAGCCTGCATAAAATTCTGAGGTGAACAGGCTTTCGCCAGGCCCGATAGGATCGGTGCAGTCGGAAATGATCACGTCAAACTTTTCGTTGCAGCTGCTGACAAAGTTGACGCCGTCGTCGATCACCAGGCGAAAGCGCGGATCGTCATAAGCGCCTGCGTTATGGTTGGGCAGATATTGTTTGCAGAACGTCACCACGCCAGCATCAATCTCTACCATCGTAATCTGTTCGATGTTCTTATGGCGGCTGACTTCACGCAGCATTGCGCCGTCGCCGCCGCCGATAATCAGCACGCGTTTTGCTGCGCCATGCGCCAGCAGCGGCACGTGCGTCATCATTTCATGATAGATAAACTCATCGCGCTCGGTGGTTTGCACCACGCCGTCCAGCGCCATCACGCGGCCCAGCGCGGCGTTTTCAAAAATGACCAGATCCTGATGATCGGTTTGTTCGCGATACAATACCTTATCGACAGCAAAATACTGCCCAAAGCCGGTATGCAGCGTTTCATGCCACATCTCGTTATCAGCCATGACGAGGCTCTCCTGGTTATTACAGCCACAAAAATGGGG
Organism: Erwinia sp. BNK-24-b; assembly: GCF_047456155.1. NCBI lineage: Bacteria > Pseudomonadati > Pseudomonadota > Gammaproteobacteria > Enterobacterales > Erwiniaceae > Erwinia > Erwinia sp. BNK-24-b. The sequence goes on along the minus strand of NZ_CP179901.1, from coordinate 3,709,374 downwards.
GCGATATCATAGCTAACTCTGACCGTGGTTGCACGGTCAAATTATAAGCTGAAAAAGCAGGCGGGGGTTATTTCACGTAGGCGAGCAGGCTAAGCGAATCGCGGGCCAGTGATTTGCATTTGGCATCATTAGGAACGGCGATACCGCTTAAATCGCGATAGCTGTCTGCGCCCAGCGATTTCATATTGAACGTGCTGTAATTGCTTAAATCCCAACGGTTTTGTCGGGCAAAAAAGACCAGCGCGCGGCGGATCTGATCGTCTGGCAGCGCCTGATAGCCACAGTCATTTTTCAGATAAACAAAGACGGCGGTCAGATCCGCCAGATCTTCCGCTTCCGACTCGCTCAGCGCAAAACTTGTCGATGAGAAGCCAAACAGACCCAGTAACAACAGAGCCTTAATGCTTTTCTTCATAATTGTACTCAACTGATAACAATACTCTGACGTTAGCACAGTTACCGCCTGGCGACAGTCAATTTCACCAGAGAAATATCCATAGAGGACTTTTTTTCTGCCGGAGTGCCTGCCGATGAGCCACGAAACTTGACCTTCCCGCCGGGGAAAGGTTTATGCTGCAACGATAACTGGCCAGTAAAGGAAAAGTTGATGCAACGTCGTGAGTTTATAAAGTTGACTACAGCGCTGGGCGCGGCCAGCGCGCTGCCGCTATGGAGCCGTTCACTGATGGCGGCGCAACAGCGTCCGGAGCTGCCGATACCTGCTTTACTGACGCCGGACGCGCGTGGCGTAATGAATCTTACCGCGCAGCAGGGCAGCACAAGCTGGCTGGGTCAGAAAGTCGCAACCTGGGGCTATAACGGCAGCCTGCTGGGGCCGGCGGTAGTGCTGGAGCGAGGCAAACCGGTGACGCTGAACCTGCGTAACCATCTGCCGGAAGCGACGACGGTGCACTGGCACGGGCTTGAACTGCCGGGCGAAGTGGATGGCGGCCCGCAGGCACAAATTGCGCCTGGCGCAACGCGAACCGTGAGTTTTACGCCCGATCAGCCCGGTGCAACCTGCTGGTTTCATCCGCATCAGCATGGCCGTTCTGGCTATCAGGTCGCGCAAGGCCTGGCCGGTCTGGTTATCGTGAAAGACGACGCGACGGAAAAGCTGCTGCTGCCGAAAATCTGGGGCATTGACGATATTCCGGTCATCATGCAGGACAAAAGGCTGCACGACGGCAAGATCGATTACGAGCTGGATATAATGAGCGCGGCCATCGGCTGGTTTGGCAACACTATGCTGACCAACGGCGCAATTTATCCGCAGCATGCCGTCCCGCGCGGCTGGTTACGCCTGAGATTACTGAACGGCTGTAACGCCCGTTCGCTGAACATCACGACCTGCGATCGCCGCCCGCTTTACGTTATCGGCAGCGATGGTGGCCTGTTAAGCGAGCCGGTCAAGCTAACCGAGCTGTCGATGATGCCGGGCGAGCGTTTTGAAGTGCTGGTGGATACGCTGGACGGTAAGCCTTTTGATCTACAAACGCTGCCCGTGCGGCAAATGGGTATGACGCTGGCACCTTTCGACCAGCCGTTGCCGCTGCTGAGCATTCAGCCCCTTCAGGTGATGGCCAGCGGTTCGCTGCCGGATAAGCTGGTAGAGGTGCCGCCGTTGCCGCCGCAGGATGGCCTGAAAAATCGCTGGCTACAGCTGTCGATGGATGCGGAGCTGGATCGTCGCGGCATGCTGGCGCTGATGGAGAAATATGGCCGTACGGCGATGGCCGGAATGAGCGGCGATGCGCACGACAATGAATCGATGGACGGCATGCATGGCGAGATGTCCGGCATGAAGGATAATGCTTCTCAGGCCATGTCCGGCATGAAAGATAACGCCTCTCAGCCAATGGCCGGAATGAACGGCGACAGCCATGCAATAAACTCGTCCGGCGCCGGTTCTTCTCAGCCTGCCGCGCCATATGATTTTCACAACGGCAACAAAATCAACGGTGTTGCCTTCGATATGAACAAGCCTTCTTTCGACGTCAAACAGGGTATTACGGAAAAGTGGACGATTTCCGGCGAAGGTGACGAAATGCTGCATCCGTTTCATATCCACGGCACGCAGTTCCGCATTATTTCCGAAAACGGCAAACCGCCAGCGCCGCACCGCAGCGGCTGGAAAGACACGGTGCGCGTGGAGGGCTGGCGTAGTGAAGTGCTGGTGCGCTTTAATCATCTGGCCGACAGAGAAAGGGCCTATATGGCGCACTGCCATCTGCTGGAGCATGAAGACACCGGCATGATGCTCGGTTTTACGGTGAGCGCGTAGCATAATGAAAAATAATTTTATTTCAGTCATGTCCGGCAAGTTAGCTGACGAGCCTTTTGTGCATAGTTTTAGTTCAATTGAGCAACTGGCAAAAGTAATGTTGGCACCAAACCGGCTCGCCATTCTTCATACGATGGCTGGTGCGCAAGCGATGTCTATTCGGGAGCTGGCGCGCCGGATAAATCGAGATTTTAAAGCGGTTTATCGTGATGTGCAGGATTTACTTGCGGCAGACGTCATTTGCCTGGAAGAGGGTAAAATTGTTTTTCCCTTCGACGCTATCAAATTTGATTTTATGATTGAACGCAGCGCTGCCTGAACACTTTACCTTACGACAGGAACGGTCTTCCTGTCAGACAGTTTTGTGACGGTAGCTGCCGCAGTCCTGTTTGCGCTTTTATATCGGCAGGCAACAGCACGTTTTATTTTCTTTCCAGCCTTTCCGGGACGCGTACCAGTATCCAGTCAATAAAACTGCGGTGTTTAGCGCTGGCATGCAAATCCTGACGCCAAAGCAGGGAAACGGGGCGTGGCGCAGGCAATTCACTTTCCAGCAGTGAGATCAGGCGGCCGCTGCTGATATCCTCCGCCAGTAAAATAGCGGGTTGCAGGATCAGTCCGGCTCCGGAAAGTGCGGCGCGGCGCAGAGCCTGGCCATCGTTACAGCTAAACGTTGCGTTCTCTGGCCAGATAAGTCCGTCATCGCTGCGCCAGGCGTTGCGCTTGTTCCAGTTGCTGTAACGCAGGCAGCGATGGCTTGCCAAATCGGCCAGATTTTCTGGCGTGCCGTGCTTTGCAAGATAAGACGGCGCGGCAGCAATCACCATACGATAGTCACCAACGTGGCGCGCAATCAGCGGGCTGTCTGAAGGCAACTGACCAATGCGGAAGGCAAAATCAAAGCCTTCTGCGGTAAGATCTACAAAGCGATCGCTTAGCTCCAGCTCAATATGCACAGCGGGAAAATGCAGCTGAAACTCGCTGCACAGCGTCGCAATGGCGCAGCTCCCAAGCGTGGTCGAAGCCGATATGCGCAGGCTTCCGGCCGGGAAACGGCGCAAGCTTTCGAGACGATTTTCTGCACTGCGCATTGCCGCCAGCATATTCAGGCTCTCTTCATACCAGGCGTGACCGGCTTCCGTCAGGGCCTGACGACGGGTATTGCGCTGCAATAAACTGGTCTGTAGCGCTTTTTCCATCTGCGCTACCATTTTCCCCACCATGACCGATGAGATATCCAGCTGCTTTGCCGCCTCGCTAAAACTGCCATTCTCAACAACGGCGACAAAGACTTCCATCCAGCGCAGCTTATTCATTATTCCTAACCTCAGGTTTTTTATCTTTAAAGTTTTCGGCCATTTTTCCCTTAATTGCAATATTGCAGTATGGAATCTGGTGAAAGCGGAGGATAAAAAATGAAGGTCATGGTGATTGGCGCGAGCGGCACGGTCGGGCGCGGGATTGTTGAAGATCTGAAGAGAGATCATGAAATCATATGTGTGGGTAAAACGCAGGGCGATTTACAGGTCGATCTAACGGATGAAAACAGCGTAAAGCAGCTGTTTGCGAAAAGCGGCAAGGTCGACGCCGTTATCGCGGCAACCGGCGGCGTGCATTTCGGGCCGCTGTCAGAGATGAGCAGCGAACAGTTTAATGCTGGCTTGCAGGATAAGCTGCTGGGGCAGGTGCGGCTGGTGCTGATTGGCAAAGAGTATCTGAATGCGGGAGGCTCTTTTACCCTGACCACCGGTATTCTGACGCAACATCCCATCCGTACCGGCGTTAACGCGACAGCGGTAAACGCCGCGCTGGAGGGGTTTGTTCTGGCGGCGGCAAACGAGCTGGATTTCCGGATTAACGCAGTCAGCCCAACGGTATTGACCGAAGCGCTGGATAAATATGGCCCGTTTTTTCCCGGTTTCGAAAGCGCGTCGGCCAGCCGCGTTGCCCTGGCCTATCGACGAAGTCTGGAAGGTATTGATAGCGGAAAGGTTTATCGCGTCTGGTAGAAAGCTTTCTCCCCGCGCGTACGCGGGGATAAAGCCGTTGATGCGGGATATGGTGAGAAGGATTTGGCTTTCCCCGCGCGTACGCGGGGATAAATAGTTTGCAATAGTCCGTTGACAGCCGCATACGCTTTCCCCGCGCGTGCGGGGATAAACCGATGAATAATCAGGAACGGTAGACGCTGATTGAATGTTCCCCGCTTGAGCGGGGATAAACAGCAGTGACCATCTCAATGACGCTGTAGCATCTGGCACGCCCCGCGCAGGCATACACCGAAACAAAGAAACACGGCGTTTTTATCTTCAGCCAGCGATAATAAGACGTCATTTCCGGCAGCGTTAAGGAGAATCAGATGAACCGGCGTCATTTTCTGGCGAGCGTTGCGGCCACTCTCGTCGCTACTAAAAGCGAGCTGTTATTTGCCTCCTCTTTGTATGGGCAAAGCCAGATAATCCCACTGTGGGATGGCGTTCCACCGGGCGGCGGCGGGCCTGAGAGTAAGATGATCGTGTCTGCAACGGGCGCTCAGCACCAGATTGCTGTCCCGACGCTGACCGTAATGACTCCGGCGCATCCGGACGGGCGGGCGGTACTGATCGCGGGCGGAGGAGGCTACAAGCGGATTGAAACGGGTAAAGAGTCGCTGCCGGCCGCGCAGTGGCTGACCCGGCGCGGCTATACCTGCTACATTTTGAGTTATCGCCTGCCGAGTGAAGGCTGGAACGATGGGGCATTAGTTGCTCTACAGGACGCGCAGCGGGCTTTACGCATTATCAGGCAGCGTGAAAAATCCGTCAGCGTGCTGGGATTTTCCGCCGGAGGTCATCTGTTGGGCATGGCCGCCGCACGCCCTGAATTCCAGTCTTACCCACCGACAGATAAGCTCGACAGCCAGCCCGCACAGGCAGACAGCGCCGCGCTGATCTATCCGGTGATTACCCTCGAAAAACCTTATACGCACACTTCTGTCCACCGTATTCTTGTCAGCCCGCATGCGACAGCAAAAGCGGAAGCCGCCTGGTCAGTGCAGAACTACGTCACGCCCGCCGCACCGCCTTTTTTTCTGGTGCAGGCAGAAGACGATCCTGTCTCCGATCCGGCAAACACCTTAATTATGTATGCAGCCTGCCAGAAAGCAGGTGTACCGGTTGAAATGCACCGTTACGCCAGCGGCGGTCACGGTTTTGGCATGGGCAAGCCCGGCACGCCTGCTGCTGCATGGCCCCGGGCTTATGAGAAATGGCTGGAAAACAGAAGCGGAACGGGGAAGTAAATTACACCGCCGCCAGCGCCAGCCGTAAATCCTCAATCAAATCGTCTTTATTTTCGATGCCAATCGAAACGCGCACGGTCGCTTCGTTGATGCCGATACGCGTCCGGACATCTACCGGCACGCCAGAATGCGTGGTGCTGGCCGGATGGCTGGCAAGCGATTCGGTGCCGCCAAGGCTGACCGCCAGCTTAAACAGCTGTAGCGCATTCAGCAGCTTAAAAGCTGCCGCCTGGCCGCCCACGACATCAAATGAAAACGTAGAGCCTGCGCCGCTACACTGTTTTTGAAACACGTTGGCCGCAGGGGAGCCCGCTTCCAGAAACGGCAAATAGTGCAGCTTTTCAATTTTTTCGTGCGAGCGTAAAAATGCCGCAACGGCGGCCGCATTCTCGTTGGCACGTTCCATGCGCAGCGCCAGGGTTTCCAGTGAACGGCCAATCATCCAGCAGGAGTGCGGATCGAGCTGTGTGCCGATAGCGCTACGCAGATGCTTAATCTTTTTAATTAACGCCTTGCTGCCCATTACCGCACCGGCAATCAGGTCGGAGTGACCGCCAACGTATTTGGTCAGAGAATAAAGGGACAGATCCGCCCCATGCTCAATCGGACGCTGGAATACTGGTCCAAGCAGCGTGTTATCACAGGCGATGACCGGACGATGCTGCTGTCGTTGTTCAATCACGTCCGCCACCCGTTTAATCAGCGCAACATCGACCAGGCTATTGGTTGGATTAGCTGGCGACTCAATCAGGATGACGGAGACGCGTCCTTGCTTCATCGCTTCATCAGCGGCAGCCTGCACCGAGGCTTCGTCCACGCCATCAGCGAAGCCAACGGAGGCCACGCCCAGTTTATGAAAGGTTTTACTCAACAGCGTTTCGGTGCCGCCATAGAGCGGCTGCGAATGCAGAATTGCGTCGCCAGGCTCGACAAAGGCCAGCAGCGCAGTAGAGATGGCGGACATGCCGGAAGAGAATAGCGCCGCGCTTTCGGTGCGTTCATAGATCGCCAGGCGATCTTCGACAATTTCGCTGTTGGGATGGTTAAAGCGCGAGTAAACCAGGCCGTTCGCTTCGCCCTCTGGCGGTTCACGACGCCCGGAGACGTAATCAAAGAAGTCCCGGCCTTCCTCCGCGCTGTTAAAAATAAAGGTAGAAGTCAGAAATACTGGCGGCTTAACGGCACCTTCAGAGAGCGCCGGATCAAAACCGTAATTCAGCATTTGCGTTTCGGGTTGCAGCTCACGATTACCGAGATGTGTTTTTTTTGAGTGTTGCACAGCCATACGATCTCCTGCCAACAAGGCATGCGATAACAAATTATTTTCAGCATAAGCTAACACGGAGGACATGACGTTCTTATATGAATTAAAATTCTATCGTTAAAACTTAATGCATTATTAAATATGGGTAAAACTGCATTTAGAAGTCTGTATGTCTGCATGGCCGTAGAAAGGCGAGGGTGGTCAGGCGAATAAAAAAGCCATAGCATATGATGAACTTTGCTGGCTTCTCTAAGCCATAACGATATTAAAATAGATTACAAAAACACCTTGAAAGTAAAATATATGGTTTTTCTTTTTGGCGTTTTTAGTTAAATTATTTCTTCGGTTTTAAAATTAATAAATGAAAAGAATTTTTGTGTTGGTGTTTATTCAGCATTTTTTGCTTTGAATACTGGCGACTGGAAAAGGCAGGGCTTGCGACGGGAACGCCGGTTAACGTGCAGGTGATGCAGGACTGCCTGGTTATTACCCGGCAGGAGCCACAGCCGGAACTGCCCGCAAAGTCGGAGGTGGTGACCACGCTGAAGCGGGCCTGTAAGAAGCTGTCTGACCGTAAGCAGCGGGAGATCGCGGCGTATATTGAGCGGCTTCATCACCAGCTGCGCCTGCCAGCGCTGAGTTGCCCGAAGCATACGACGCTACCGCCCCGACAACCGCGTGGGCCATCGCTTTCGCTTCCGAGTTGCCTTCCGTCAGCTTGTGGATTTGCTCAGCAAGGTAGGGTGAGGCTGCACCGCTGATGGCCTGACCGATATTTCCGCCTGCCAGGCCCTGTATCACCGCCGTGGCCGCCTGGATACCCTGTTGCAGGCTGCTGCCCGTGCCGAACGGGGCCATCGCCGTACTGTAAGCCTGGTCGGCTATCTGTTTTTCTGTCGGGTTCAGGTTGCCTTTTCCGGCCAGCGTTTCTTTTGCTGCCTGAAGTGCCATCGGGTCGCGCTTCGCTTTTTCGCCCGCTATCTGACCCTCAGTCCGCGCGATATCCGCAACCTGCGAGCCAATCTCCCCAATAAGCTGCGCCGCCTTCAGCCGGTTCTGCTCTTTCTCCTAGTCGAAGATAACTCCCGGCTCGTTTGGGCCGGGATCGTTGTTTACTTCGGAGCGGACGGGGGTGATTTTCGGGCTTTAAAATAATCAATCAGATTAAAGACGATTGCTGCTACTGTTATGGCTGTGCCGGCAATAATACTTTTGAAGAAATTTTTTGTGATCTCCTCAAATGGCAAGAAAAAAGCACCTATATGTATAAAGCCGATGATAATTTTTATAAGTAAACCCAGGAAGAAAAAACCAACTGTAAAATAACTAAAAAGCAGAATATATTTGAGAACGGTTTTCATAACTTTTCGCTCTCCTGTTTTTTGATAATGCTTTTGCTTGCGTCTGTTGCGGCCTCTGAGGCGAAAGCGCTTCCAACATCGTAGATAAATCCAGGTAATTCTTTACCAGTTACTGAGTTCACCAGACCCGGCGCATATTCTCCGAACATCCCGCCAGCCCAGGCTCCGGCGGCGGCACTACCAACAGCCCCGGCATTAGCGCCATCCGTTAACACCCCGCCACCTGCCGCTATGCCAACGTTTTGCCAGACGCCACGCCCCGGAGCCAGCGCACCGGTTATTCCGGCTGATATGCTGCTGCCATAATCACAGGTTTTATTTTCATTACCCGGCTGGCTTCTATCGAACCACTGATAGGTGCCATTGGCTATTTCGGCAATAACTGCACCACCCACAACTTTACCCACCGATGCCGCTGGCCCTAAATAACCAGCACCGGCAATCAGTACGCCATCTTTATAACCTTCAACAATAACTTTGGTTATATTTGCGCCCTCGGGTAAATCACCTTTCGCATTCTTACTCAGCGCGGCGTTGATTTCTTCCGTCGTCGCTCCGGCTTCGGTCATTGAGGTGCCCAGTGAAACCGCCGTCTGGCCGTAACTTCCTAGCCCGCCGAGGTTATTGTTCTTGGACACATCATAAGCCAGAGAGCACCATACTCACAACCCGTTGTTATACCGTGGGTTATGTCAGCGACGCAAAGTACCAGCCGCTGCCGTCCATTACGCTGAAGGGGCACTGGCTGAGCGATGCGGGATTTGCGACGGGAACGCCGGTTAACGTGCGGGTAATGCAGGACTGTCTGATTATCACCCGCCAGGATCCGCAGCCGGGGCTACCCGCAGAACCGGAAGTGGTGAGCACGCTGAAGCGGGCCTGCAAGAAGCTGTCGGCCCGCAAGCAGCAGCAGATCGGCGAGTTTATTCAGATGATCGCCACGCCGCAGACGCGGCCACGCAAGATCCCGGCAGGGACGGTGGAGTGGTGTAGTCTGGATTAAGTGGCTGGTTATAAAGTGAAGATCCCGGCACGATGGCCGGGATTTGAGGACGTTATTCAGGATCTGACGGGGGATTTTTACGGGCTTTAAATTTATTCATTAAATTAACGATCAACACATACAGAGTGATAGACGTTCCGGCAATACAACCAAACACAACCACTCTTTTCACATGATAGGCAGGAAAAAACAAATATCCTTTCGTAAAATAAATAAATAACGCGCCAGCGCCAATAAGAAAAAAGCCTAGTAGGACGCAAAAAAAGCATGAATAAATTAGCAATTTAAAATAAGCTTTCATTTTTTATCTTCCTTTTTTATTTCGGAAGTATGTTGTTCACCATTCATTCCATCTTTGATATATCCGCCTAAAACTTCACCCCCCAGGGAGCCAGTAATATCAAATATAAAACCTGGTAATTTATTACTCCCCATAATTTTATCAACCTCAACAGGTATATATTTCCCAAATGCTCCCCCAACTCCAGCGCCTATTGCTGCACCACTAACAGCCCCTACATTCGTCCCGTCAGTAAATACCGCACTACCTGCCGCTATTCCTACGTTTTGCCAGAGTTCGCGTCCCGGAGCCAGACCACCGGTGATTGTTGCTGATGCGCTGCTCCAGTAATCCCAGGTTTTTTGCTGATTTTCCGGCAGGCTCTTATTTTGTTCGCTGTTGATATCGAACCACTGATAAGTACCATTTGCGATAGCACCAATTGTAGAACCCGCTATTACTTTACCTGCCGTTGCCGCCGGGCCTAAATAAGCTGCTACGGCAATCAGTACGCCATCTTTATAACCTTCAACAATGGCTTTGGATATATTTGCGCCTTCGGGTAAATCACCTTTCGCATTCTTACTCAGCGCGGCGTTGATTTCTTCCGTTGTCGCTCCGGTCTGGAGCATAGAAGTTCCCAGCGAAGCCGCTGCCTGGCCGTAACTGCCAAGCCCGCCAAGGTTATTGTTCTCGGACGAATTCTTACCCGCCTGAGCTCCGGCCACAGCATCGGCTGTGCTGTCACCGGCAACGCCACCCGCAAGACCTGCCGCCAGCGTGCCCAGTGCGCTGATCGTCTGCTTCTGATCCTCGGTCAGATTTTTGCGATCAACGTCCGGATAAAGCTGCTGTGCGATAAACACTCGCCCATTGCTGCACCGGATGCGCCTGCCAGCGCGCTGTTGCCTGCTGCGTACGCCGTGACCGCACCGACCACCGCGTGCGCCATCAGGTTCGCTTCGACGTTCACCACATCTTTGCCGTCCGGGCCTTTCGTGGTGGTCATGTCGTGGATCACTTCCGCCAGATACGGTGCCGCCGCGCCGCTGACCGCCTGCGCCACGCTACCGCCCGCCAGGCCCTGTATCGCCGCCGTGGCCGCGCTGATCCCCTGCTGGATGGCGCTGCCGGTTCCCCAGGATGCCATTGCGTTGCTGTAAGCCTGCTTCGCAACGTCTTCATCCGTGAATGCTTTACCTTTGCTTTCCAGCTGCGCTTTCGCTTCGGCCAGTTTTGCCGGGTCGCGCTTCGCTTTTTCGCCCGCTATCTGACCTTCCGTCCGTGCGATATCCCCGACCTCCGCTCCTATCTCCGCTATAAGCTGCGCCGCCTTCAGCCGGTTCTGCTCTTTCTCCTTGCCGAAAATTTGTTATAAGGTAAAGATCCCGGCTCGCTGGCCGGGATTTTTTCAGAGGGCCTTAAAAGCCTTTTACTTTTAAAAGGCGGAATAAGACCATTCCCCCACCTAATATAAGGCCGCCAACTCCAGCTATTTTTATTCCACGAAAAACCTCATGCCAAGTTAGCTCAAACTCGCCATTCAGAAGCCATAATATTGTAGAAAAAAACAGTTTCACCAAGATTCCAGCAATAACAACTGAGAGAAAACAGGCAGTAAATATGCACAAGCTGATGATTAACTCTTTTCTTAAGGCGCTGGGTTGATAGCTCATTTTGTCACCTTATCAATGATTTTTTGTGCTTCTACACTTCCATATTCTGAGCTAAATGAACCAGTAACGTTACCAGCAGCACTTGGGATATTACTCGGCAACATTTCCTTAGAGATCCCAAGCTGACCTTTCACTTCGGTATATTTCAACAGATTAGGATCGAACTTGGGATCCCATCCTCCGGTTATCAATTTACCCGCCGTGTTGGTAATCGGTTTCACAATATAATTGCCAACGCCATAACCTAAGCTTGCACCAAAACCATTTGTAATGGCACCAGTCAGCGGATCATAACCATTAATCTGATTAACTAATGCACCACTGCCAGCGTTCCAGATCACTGTTCCGGTCAGCCCACTTCCCATAGTGATAACATTTGTCCAGCCAGCCACAACAGAGTTCACCGGATTAACTTCGCCACTACTGGCATATTGCATGCCTGCATTAGCCCCGGCACCCAGCGCCCACATGGCCTGAGCGCTTCCCGGTAGGGAGGCCACACCACCCGTTGCCAGTGCGGCTGCATAGGTTTTATTTTCCGCCAGGCCGTGCTGACAGGCTTCACCGGAAGGATTATCGGCACAGGACAGTATGTCCGCGCCGTGCTGCCTGGCTTTTTCTGCCTGTGTCTCTTCGTTACCACCAAACAGGTTGTTGTTAACCGAGTTCTGTCCTGCCTGCGCCCCGGCCACAGCATCCGCCATGCCGTCACCGACCACACCACCTGCCAGTCCTGCCGCCAGCGTGCCCAGCGCGCTGATGGTTTGTTTCTCCGTCTCGGTCAGCTGGCTTACGTCCGTTTTATCCGGATACAGCTGCTTCATCACCAGCTGCGCCATGAGCTCGCCACTGACTGCTCCGGCGGCTCCCGCCAGGGCGCTGTTGCCCGAGGCATAAGACGCTACCGCCCCGACAACCGCGTGGGCCATCGCCTGTGCTTCCGGATTGCCTTCCGTCAGCTTGTGAATTTGCTCAGCAAGGTAGGGTGAGGCTGCACCGCTGATGGCCTGACCGATATATTTGTACACCACCCGGTAAAACTCCTAATCCTGCTGTTCCTGCCAGGTGAGCAGAGACAACAGCATTCCCTTTTGCCACATCTCCGGCAAGTTCGGCTTTACATGCGGTATCACAGTCCGGTGTTTTCCCGAACCAGAACCCCAGGTCCGAGCCTGCTGCCGCACCCAGCCGGTTATTCTCAACAACATTATTGCAGCTGATTGCTAAAGAGTATCTGTCAGGTCACTTGTATCTACTTTTTTTTTGAATGCTGGTAATAAATCCACCAACAACCAGTAGCTATCAACGACCCTGTGAAACAGGCAGCTTTGGTATACTTCCATGAATCACTCCAGGTCAGCTCAAATGGGATGTGGTAAACCAATAAGAGATAACCTCTAATGAGAACGTATAAAAATAAAAACAATACGATCATTGCTACATTGCAAGCAAAAAACAGATAGAAAAAAATGAAGAACCAAGATTTTGTATTCATTTTTGGTTCCTTTTTTGGAATTTCGCATCTGCTTTACCTGCTTGATCATTGAAGATTTCTGTCGCCGTACTACCCGAGGCATTACCAGCCATACCTGGCACTGGATTAATCGGCAACGGTTTGGATATTCCCATCCCGACATCCGTCCAGATCCAGTCTTTCCATGGCTTCATTGGATTAAGGACTTTATCAAATGGCAATTCAACCAATTTACCTGCACCATAACCTAGGCCAGATGCAGCCCCGCTGATCAATCCACCTTTCAGCGGATTGTCACCTTTAAGGTAACTTGATGTGGCACCACTGCCAGCATTCACGGCCATCGTACCCCACAGCCTCGTTCCGGCTGTAAATGCGCCTGTCCAGTACCCCAGAATCACATCATTTGGATTCACTTCACCATTAATCAGCAAGCCCACCCCAGCATTAGCGCCCGCGCCGATCAGGCTGGTTGTTGCTGCTGCACCCGGCAGCAGCGGCCAGGCTATTGCGCTGCCCACTGCTGCCATCGCCGTTTCACAGGATACCGGCGTTCCGCCGCTACAGGCTTCTTTGATAGCGGCCTGGGTTCCCGATTCATAATTAGCCACAATTCCTGGTTTCTGTTTATTTGCTGCCGCCAGCACACTTCCCAGCGTATTATTCTCAACCGCGTTCTTCCCGGCCTGCGCCCCGGCCACAGCATCCGCCATGCTGTCACTGACCACACCACCTGCGAGTCCTGCCGCCAGCGTACCCAGCGCGCTGATGGTTTGTTTCTCCGTCTCGGTCAGCTGGCTTACGTCCGTTTTATCCGGATACAGCTGCTTCATCACCAGCTGCGCCATCAGTTCGCCGCTGACTGCTCCGGCGGCTCCCGCAAGGGCGCTGTTGCCGGATGCATAGGACGCTACCGCCCCGACAACCGCATGGGCCATCGCCTGTGCTTCCGGATTGCCTTCCGTCAGCTTGTGAATTTGCTCAGCAAGGTAGGGTGAGGCTGCACCGCTGATGGCCTGACCGATATTTCCGCCCGCCAGGCCCTGGTGGCTGCCGTGGCCGCCTGGATACCCTGTTGCAGGCTGCTGCCCGTGCCGAACGGGGCCATCGCCGTACTGTAAGCCTGGTCGGCTATCTGTTTCTCTGTCTGGTTCAGATTGCCTTTTCGACCAGCGTTTCCTTCGCGGCCTGAAGCGCCATCGGGGCGCACTTCGCTTTCTCGCCCACTATCTGACCCTCAGTCCGCACGATATCCGCAACCTGCGAGCCACTCTCCCCAATAAGCTGCGCCGCCTTCAGCTGGTTCTGCTCTTTCTCCTTGTCGAAGATTTGCACAAGGCCCGGATTCGCATTTTCCACATCCCGGCTTAAGTGGCTGGTTATAAAGTGAAGATCCCAGCCGGGAAGGGCTGGGATTTGTCACTTATTAATGAATAGAGATCACCTTTTAAATAAAGGTAAAAGGTGACAAGCAAACCAAAAAATCAGGCTTGCAGAAATAGCACCAATGGTAGCACCTTTTAAGCCACGCCATAAGTTATCAAAATAAAAGATGCCTTCAGTTAAATAATTCAGCCCCTCAAAAAAGATGAAAAACGCTACAACAATGAAACTCAATGCTAATTCAATTAGTAAAAAAACCTTGGCTAGCACTATGAGACTTTTTATCATTTCTTAGTCTCCGGTTTTTTTTCCAAATATCCTGGCGCCAGCCCGGATGCAACAGAGTCACCCATATTTCCAACAACAGATGGTAAAGGATGCTGGGATGCTGGTTTTGTGATTGTCCAGACACCTGTCGGCACCCATTCATACTGTTTCGATACGGGGTTAAGTATTTTATCCATTGGTACTTTGATAACATTGCCAGTCGCATATCCGGCTGTTGCACCCGCCTTACTCAACAGAGCCGCCATAAAGGGATCGTCCCCGCTGATTTCAGCCTGGTAATAGCCGCCCGCAGCATTCCAGGCCATTGTGGGGTTATAACCTTTACCTGCCGTAATGGCCCCGATCACTCCGGAACCGATCACGTCTGATAATTTTACTTCACCTGTTGTTCCGTACTGGATACCTGCCCCTGCGGCTACACCCACACCCACCGCAATAAGCTGCTCTTTGGTATTATTTACTGCGTTGGTAATAATAGCCTTGCCGCCCATTATGGCCACTGGCCAAGAGGTTGGATCACTTATTACTGATAAGATACGATCACCTGTCGTTATATTTTCTTCCAGGAATTTAAGATCGCTTCCATTAAGATAATTAACCAGTGCTGCCGCAGTCGGATCTTTCAGTTTTTCATCGAGTCGAATTTGTGACGGGTTAGCGTCATTCGCCACATTTGTGGCACCCTGTATCAACTCCTGCCAGGATACACAGGTAACACCGCCGTCAGTACAGGCTTCCTGAAGCTCTTTACTATTCTGGTTGCTGATTTCGATATACTTCTCAGCCACTTTCCCGCAGTCACCGCCGGAGGCTTTGCAGTCCTTCATTTCCTTGTCCAGTTGACGGGCTTCTTTTGAACTCAGCCAGTTAGACTCAACCGTCGTTTTCCCGGCCTGAGCCGCAGCCACCGTATCCGCCGTGCTGTCACCGGTTAACCCGCCTGCCAGACCTGCTGCCAGTATCGCCAGTGCGCTCACCGTCTGTTTCTCTGTCTCTGACAGTTCGCTGACCGGTTTGCCGTAGACATCTGTGGCTATCATTCCGGCTATCTCTGCCGTCGCCGCGCCTGCCGCACCAACCAGCGCACTGTTGCCCTGCGCCGCCGCCAGTGCCGCATTCACCGCGGCGTGGGCTAGCACCTTACCTGAGTCATCCAGCCCGCTGCTCCCAATGATGTTCGCGATATACGGTGCAGAGCCGCCCGCAGCAGCCTTCGCCAGGTCTCCTCCCGTCAGACCCTGCACCGCCGCCGTCGCCGCCTGGATTGCCATCTGCATCTTACCTCCCGTACCGAACCCGCTTTCATTAAACGCCTGGTTATAGAAGTTCTGGTACGCCTGGTTGCTGATGTCGTCTGCCGTCGGCTCTTTGCCCGGATTCGTCTTGCGCCAGTCAGACTCTGCCGCTTTCATTTGCTCCCGCGACACATCCGTCATCTTCTCATTTGCGGCCTTCGTCGCAATTATTTGCCCCTGCGTTCTGGCGATATCACTGACCTGACTGCCAATCTCCCCAATAAGCTGCGCCGCCTTCAGCCGGTTCTGCTCTTTCTCCTTGTCGAAGATTTGTGCAAGCCCCGGATTTGCATTTTCCACATCCCGACTTAAGTCTGCAACATCCTGCTGCTGCTTTTCCCCGTCGCGGATTACAATCGTGCCTTCCGACACGGCTGCTTTTGTCGTGCTGTCCGCGCTGTCCGAACCGTTCAGGCCCGCCAGCAGGCCATTTGCCATATTCCCGGCGAACTGGCTGCCGATGCTGCCGCCCGTGCTGATACCCGCGCTGACGTGTTCAACCTCGTATTCCGCGTGGTTGTGAATGTCGCTGAAGCCCAGCGTGCCGGTGTCCAGTTTGTTCTTGTCCGCTTCTGCCGTCGAGCCGATAACCGCGCCGTGCAGTTGCGTGCGCTTGCCCACGGTGATATCAAAGCCGCCGCTGCCGGCGAAAATACCCGACTGCTCCGTCACCGACTGCCAGTCGCTGTTCATTTTATCGCGTGAGGCGTTTACGCTGGCCGTTACCGTGCCTGCACCGAAGGTATAACCGGCACCGGCACCGGCATTCTGCTGCTTCGCGTCAAACGTTTCGCTGTCCTGCTCGCTGGCGATGGTCAGGTTGCGGCCCGCGTCGACCTTCACCGTTTCGCCACTGACCTGCGCGCCGGCAAGCGTGGTGTCGCGGCCGCTGGCTATCGTTACCTGGTTGCCTGCGTTCAGCTGCGTTTCCACGTGGCTGACGACGTCCGCATTTTCATGGCCTTTGCCTTTGTTAACGCTGGCCGAGACGTTAAGGCCCGTGCCGCCGCTGCCCGCCGTGATGCCGACGCCCAGGCTGCCGCCTTTACTGCTGTTATTGCTGCGCGTGCTGCTGGTTTCTTCGGCTGAAAACAAATTGACGTCGCGGCTGGCCGACAGCAGCAGGTCTTGGCCCGCCTGAAGCTGACTGCCCGCCACGGTGATATCGCCGCTTTCGCCTTTTACGCCGCTGCCGGTTGCGGTAATGCTGAGATTGCCGGCCGCCGTCAGGCTGCTGCCTCGTTGGGTAGTCTGTGCCAGCACGCTTTCCGATTTCGAGCTCTGGCTGCCGTAAGAGAGGCTGACGCCGACGGTGTTGTTGTTCGACGGGTCGTTACCTTTCGCTTCGTCCAGCCTGAGCGCCTGGGTGGCGCTGACGCCCGAAAGCGCTGCCTTCATGCCCTGCAACGCCGCCAGGCGGCCGTCGCTTTCTTCGCTGGCCTGTTTCGCCGTGGTGACCGCCGCGTTCAGCGCGGAGCCTGCGGCCCCCGACAACGCCAGCGTCAGGCCGGAGGTTTTCTGCTCGGTGGTATGAGTCTGTGAAGACTGGTTTTCCGCTGCCAGAATATTCACTTCCTTCCCGCTCAGGCGAAGGTCTTTTCCTGCCAGCACGTCCGAACCCTGAACCAGCAGGTTATTGCCCGCGCTCAGCGTCACGCTGCCCTGTGAGCTGCCGACCATGCTGCCGAGATTACCGTGGGTTACCGCATCGTCGGTGGTTTTCAGCGAGCTGCTGCCGACCGTGACGCCAATGCCGCCCGTGCCGGAAAGGCCGCTTTTTGTCTCCTTGCGCAGATGGTTTTCCCGGCGCGTTTCCTCCGTCGTGGTGAGGGTCAGATTGTTGCCTGCCGCCAGGGCTACATCGTGCGTACCTGCCACGTTACTTCCTGAGATGCTCAGGTCATGTCCCGCCTGCATCCTGACCGTCTCGCCATCAAAGCTGCTGCTTACCGCGCTCCGGCTTTGCACCTCATCATGCGTGGTAACCGATTTTTTCGACAGCATGCCGCCGCTGGTCTGGTGGCTGTTCTCGATAAGGTGATAAGAGGCGTTACCGCTGGTGAGGCTGATGTCATTGCCCGCCGCCACGCGCAGCGCGTTACCGGCACTGACCGTGGCCGCTGTGGCATTCAGGTCGTGGCCCGCCGACAGCAGCACGTCGCCGTTACCGATAATCTGACTGCCGATATCCGTGCTCTGCGTCAGCGTGCGGTCGTTGCCTTTGCCCCAGCTGGCGCTCTCGCTGCCGGTGAGGGTGAGGGTGCCCAGGTTCAGGTCGTTTCCGGCAACAATCTGCGTCTGGCTGCCTGCGCCGCCGTTGCTGATTTGTGTCGCGGTGAGGTTAACGTTGTTCATCGCCTGCAATACCAGCGTGCCGCTGTCGTTCTGCACGTAGATGCCCGCCGGACGATCAAAGGTGATATTGTCCGGGCGACCGCCCAGCGTGCTGATGCTGTTGATATCGCGGCCCGCTATTGCCGTCAGGCTGCTGCTGCCCAGCAGCGTTCCGCCCGTATTATTGATATCGGTGCGGGCTCGCAGGTCAACGCGGTCGCCGCCGATAAAGCCGCTGTTGTTCAGATTATCTGCCGTCAGCCGCGTGACGTCGCGGCCTTTAATATGTCCGCTGTTGGTCAGATCGTTGCTGACGTTCAGCGAGATATTGTTACCCGCCAGCAGCGCGCCGCTGCCGTCCAGATCGCCTGGTTTAACGCGGGCATACAGCTGCGGCACCAGTACCTCCTGCGTGGTGCCGTCGGACAGCGTGACGGTCTGTTTCACCAGCCATACCATGTCGCTGGTCAACTGCGCCATCTGTGCCGCAGTCAGCGCCACGCCGACGGTCAGGCTGTACTTTTCGGCAAAGGCGACACCGGTATCCATCAGCGCCCGGAACTGTGCCTCGTCGCTGCTATAGCCGCTCAGGTAGCGGTTGCCGGTCAGCGCCACCACCTGCTGGCGGACAAGCTGCTGCTCGTAAAACCCGTCTCCCAGACGCTTCAGCACGTTGTCCGGATCCTGCGTGAGCCGGTTCTGCATATAGTCGCTGCCCAGCCACTGCTTTTTATCGGTAAAGCGGGGATCGGTCTCGATCAGGAACGGCACGTTGCTGCCGGGATGCAGCTGATACAGGCTGTTATCCGGCAGCGTTGTGTTTGGGACGATCGCCCTGATTGCGGTGTTGCCATCGCCGTCTGGCTGAGCGATTTCCACCAGGTGCCCGGAAGGTGGGGTCAGCGGTGTCTGTCCGCTATCCGCAGTGATATCACCGGCATGAATAATAGTGGTGTCTGCGCCTGAGGTATCACGCCCGGCGACGGTTGTTCCGCTGCCGCTGATGGCCGTATTTCCCTGCCACGTCATGGTCTGCAGGTCGATGGTCTGAATAACGTCCTCGGGGCTGTAGCCGCTGTAGTCCTTACCCTGTGACGTTTTCGTGCCGCCCCTGCCGTTGCTGGACTTTTTGGCATACCAGCGGACCTGCGTGCCGATATCGGTAATGACGCGCTGGCCCATCGTGGCGATATTGTTCAGCTCGCTAATCGCGCCACCGAGCAGGCCGCCAGCCACGATGCGGCTGTCGTGGTTATTGACCCGGTCACTGTTAATGGTCAGATTGCCGCCGGCC
Source organism: Erwinia sp. BNK-24-b (assembly GCF_047456155.1). Lineage (NCBI taxonomy): Bacteria > Pseudomonadati > Pseudomonadota > Gammaproteobacteria > Enterobacterales > Erwiniaceae > Erwinia > Erwinia sp. BNK-24-b. The sequence continues at coordinate 3,690,158 of NZ_CP179901.1, read as the reverse complement.
ATAATCTGGCCCGGATCGCTCTCTTTTACCTGCGTTTCGGTGATGGTGCGCTCGTACTGATATTCGTAGAAGGTCCGGCCGCTTGAGCCGTCAGGCATGATGGCCGCGTGAACGTTGTATTTGTTTTTGGTACTGGTATCCACATCGTCCCAGTCAAAACGGATGGTTGAGCCGCTCAGCACCGCTTCGTGATGAGAAGACCGCTCAACCATCACCACTTCGGTGACGAGATGGTCGTTGATATTGTTAATTTCGCCGATATCCAGCGTCATATCTCCGACGGATTCCAGCGTGGCGCTGTGGTTATTAAACACGGCACTTTTGCCGCTGGCCTGCCAGCTGTCGTCCAGCACGCCGCCGACGGCGATATTGCCCTGGCTGTAGATCAGCGCATGTTCATAGTTGTTTATCTGGTTAGCACCGATATCCAGCCGCTCACGAGCGGCAATGGTTGCGGCGGCGCCATTTTCGGCCAGGTTATTCAGCGTCCCGGCCTGTAGCGCAATATGGTTGCCGTAGATGCGTCCGGTGCCGGTATTGGTCAGGACAGAGGAGGAGACATGCGTCAGTCCGCCATCAAGCAGGCCACGGTTGGTAACGCTGCCGGAAATCAGCAGGTGATTTTCTGCGGCGCTGATTTCCGCCGACTGCTGGTTTTCCAGCTCTGCGGTATGCAGGTTAAGCACGCCACCGGCTTTGATCAGCGACTGATTCACCAGGCCACCGCTAAAGGTGACATTCATATCACCGTTAGCAATGACCTGGCCCTGATTGAAAAAGGCCTGCTGTAAGACCAGATCCATGGCGTTCTGAGACAGTACCCGGCCATCGCCACTTAATGAGTATGCGGTCAGGCTAAGGTTACTTCCGCCAATAAGCGTGCCGGCGGTGTTGGTAAGAGCCAGCGAGCCGCCGCCGTTGAAACTGAGCCGGGAAGCCGAAGAAATCAGGCCGCCGCTGTTATTCAGCGTGCTGCTGGTGGTGATATCGAGCAGGTCGTTTGCCCGAATTGCACCGCCTGAGTTATCGAGTTCGGCGCTGGTGAGAATGACCGACTGGCCTTCGATACCGGTGTTTTCGCGTTGAGTATTACGGTTGTTGAGCGAAGTGGTGGTGAGCGCCAGCCTTGCGCCGCCGCGTATCAGTCCGGCGGTGTTGTCCAGACCGGCGCCGGCTGCGTCAATCAGCGCGTTACCCACTATCTGCATCTGACCGCCGATGTTCGACAGCGTACCGGTATTCAGCCGCGCATCAACGGATGACGTAATGGTGCCGCTGGTATTATCCAGCTGCTGGCCCTGCGTGTTGAGCTGCAGCCCGCCTGCGCTGATTAACTGCCCTGACGAGTTGAGCAGTGCGCCCGTCAACAGCGTCAGGGTTTTGCCCGCGCTGAACACACCGCCGGTATTGGTCAACGTATTGTTCTGCGTGTTCAGGTTCAGGCTGGTGCCTGCCTGCACGCGGCCGGACTGGTTATTCATTGCGCCAGTGGTCAGGCTGAGGTTCGCGTCGCTGGCAAGCGTGCCCCGTTGGTTGGTCAGACTTAGCCCGCTCAGGTAGGCATGACCGCCTGCGGCAATAAACCCGGCGGTGTTATCAATATTTCCACCTTCAACGGACAGGGTTCCACCGCTGAGAATGCCGCCGTTGCTGCCGCTATCACGGTTATAAAGATCGCCACCCGATAATGTCAGCGTCATATTTGTGCCGGACTGCAGCATGCCACCCGCGTTATTCAGGCCAGTGCTTTGTAGCGACAGATCCCCGGCTGCGGCCATCACACCCTGCAGGTTGTTAAGCTGAGCCCGGGTAGTAATCTGCAAATCGCCGTTCTGCGCGGCAATCAGCTGTCCCTGATGATTATTCAAGGCTTCTGCTGTTAGCAGGATATTGCCGTTAGCCGTAATGCTGCCTTTCTGATTGTCCAGCAGGTCGTTGACCACCACCGACAGGTCACCGCTGCCGGTGTGCAGTAGCGAACCCTGTTGATTATTGAATGATGAGGTGCTCAGCGTCAGATTCAGGCCTTTGCTGGCAAGGGTGCCACCGGCGTTATTCAGACCGTTGATAAAGGATAACCGCAGGTCGCCAGTGCCGAGCTGTTGTACCAGTCCCTGCTGGCTGGAGAGCGAGCGGGCGCTAAGGTTCAGTGCATCAGCCGAAATTTTGCCGCTATCGTTATTAATGGCATCACGGGCTGACGCAGTAAGCTGATGCGTGGCGGCCACGGTAGCTTTTGCCGTGCTGATGTTGCCTGCGCTGGCCCGTAATGAGATGTCATTACCAAAGGTCTGACTGCCGCTGAAATCAAGCGCGGTACCCGTCGCGGTCAGCTGACCGGCCGCCAGAGCCTGGCCGTTGACCTTCAGCTCGCCCTGGCTGGTCACGTTCAGGTTACCGGCCGACCCCAGAGTGCCGTCGCTGTTCATTCCCGCCGCCAGTGCCGCAGCGGAACTGCTGGCAACCGATGCGGCGTTCAGCGTGGTGTTATTGCCTGCGGCAATAATTCCGCTGTTATTCAGCATGCCCCCGGCCGTGATAGCCGTGTTGCCTGCGGCATAAACCTTGCCGCTGTTCTCTACCAGACGTTGAGAAGTCAGCAGCAGGTTCTGTGACGCGGTGATGCGGCCGCTGTTGCTGATGCTGCCGTCGGCGTTGACCACCACCTCACCGGCGGAAGCGCCGATGCTTCCGGCATTGTGCACGCCCACGCCGTTTTCGGTACCGCGCAGGCGGATTTTGTTGGCATACATGCCGCCCAGTTGAGCAACATCCACGGCGAACTGCGGGGGCTCGCTGCCGTCTGCTGATTTTGCGGTGACTTCCTGATGCGCGGCGTCGACAGTGTTACGGCCAGCGGTCACGTTCAATTCTTTTGCGTGGATAGCGGCATTAACCTTTACCGCGCGGGCAATCAGATCGGTGCTATTCTGCTGGCGGCTGTCCATGCCCGCGCCCTGGATCACAATCTCACCGTTATTCACATCGTAACCGGCGATCAGGCCGTTATTCATCTGCACCTGGCCAGTGGTCAGCGTGGCGCGGTGTGCGTTGATAAAGCCACAGCCGTCACAGGTAATGCCGGAAGGATTGGCGATAACCACCTGGGCTTTTTGTCCGGCTACTTCAATCATGCCGTTGAGCCGGCTGGCGTTGCGCGCATTGACTTCGTTAAGGATAACTTTCGCTTCGCCTCTGGCTAGGTTGCCGTTGCCGTTAACCATGCCGGCCAGCTGAGTCTGCGTACTGACGTGGGAATTGTTCAGCACCACGCCTTTGTTATCGACGTCAAACTGGCTATAGACGTTGCGCGAGACGCCGCCGCTACTCGGGGTCTGAATATTGACCTGCGGCGTGCCGTTGGCCGAGCTAATAATGGTCGGCTGTTGATTACCCGGCGCTTGGGCGTCCGCAACAACTGCGGCAAATGAGGTCATGCTGACGCAGCTTAAAGAAACCAGCAGCGCAAATTGCAGTGCAGTGAGTCTGCTTATCAGGCACGGTATCTGACCGGGTTCAGAAGAAGCAGAGGCAGTGCCGTGTGCCGAAATAGCGAATTCGCCCACGACCATCAGCATGCCACGGGCTTTATTGAAAATGATACGGTAGAAGTTCTTGTTCATGGCTGCGTCCTTGTCAGCTCATTCAGTACTGCCAGTTGAGATTGAAACCCAGCGAAACCGGGTCGGTTTTAAAGCCGTTCGGTTTTGAAAAGGGCACGGCCGCAAACAGCTCATAACCCGTTTTAAACGCCTGTCCGCGCAGGCCGATGGCACCACCGGCCAGATGGTTGCCGACCAGGTTTTCCGTGCCTTTGCCGCCGACTTCGCCATAGTCAATGCCCAGGTAGAGCGCCTGCTGCGGCAGTGGCGTTGTCCACGCCAGTTCGTTACGCACAAACCAGCCGCGATCGGCATTTAGCGAGCGCTCACCGTCAAAACCGCGCACCGACCAGCGGCTACCGATAGTGAACTGTTCCTGTGGCGTCAGCGGCGTATTGCTGAGCTGGCGCTGATACTGCACGTTGTAGCGGAACTGCTGCTGGCCCAGCGCAAAAGGAATATCCAGCTGCGCGGATAGCTGAAGAATTTTGGACAGCGCGGTGGCTTCGCCAAAGTATTCTTCCGGCGCGGAAAGCGCTCCGAACCAGCGGGTGCCGCGCTGCCAGCTTATTCCGGCATCCAGCGTGGACTGCGCAATATAGTGACGATGCTGTAAGCCAACGCGCCACGCGGAGGTACGGCGGCGCTGTACTTCGACTTCGGTATCGTTAATGAAGTTTTTCGACTCCTTCGCCAGCATGTCCCAGCTCAGCGTGGTTTTCTGGCTGCCGCTACGGTGCAGCACGCGGCTCAGCTGAAAATTCAGGTTCTGGCTTTTGCCGCTGTAGCGGTAGTCCTGATTTAGCCCTGCCACCAGCTGGTGATAGTCATAGCTGTTAACGGTCAGCCCGGCGGTCCACCAGCCAAAGGGCAGCGAGTAATGCCCGGTCAGGTTGCTGCTGCCTTTATCGTGATGCTTTTCCAGGCTGCTGCTGGCGGAAATATAAAACAGATCGCTGAGGGAAAAGGGGTTATCCAGCGAGAACGTGAGGCCGCCCTGATAGCGACCGGTACTGCGGGTGCCGGAATCATCCAGCGAGGCGCCGACGCGCCACATTCTACTCTGCTGCCAGCGCAGCTCTACGTCGCTTTCACCCGGCTGCGCGCCCGGCATAATCTCCATGCTGGCCTGTACGGTCGGCAGCCGCTGGAGATTTTCCAGCCCCTGTTCGATATCGCGCAAATCCAGCAGCGCACCGGCGTGAACCGGAAAAGCGCTATACAGCGAAATATACTGGCCGCTGTCAGGCATCAGGATAACCTTACGAACCTTGCCCGGCACGATAGTCAGCTTTAGTTCACCGCTGTTTAGATCTTGCGCCGGAGCCAGCACGCGAGTAGTGATATAGCCGTGGTCGATCAGGCGATTTTGTAACGTGCTCATCAGCAGATTAATGCCTTTGCCGCCCAGGCAGCGACCAGCGGCCTGATTACTCAGGCGTTGCAGAGGTAGCCAGTGTGGCAGAGCGTCGTTGCCGTTGAGGCTCACCCGCGAAATCGGGAAGCAGGGTTTTTCATCGGGAAACAACAGGTCAAAACCGGCAGAGGGCGGGGAAAGCCGCACATCCGGCGCGGGCGGCGTCAGCTGTTGTTCCAGCGCTTTCTGGCGCTGCTGGTGTAGAAGCAGTGGCTCGTTGATTTCAGCAGCCTGCGCCATCGGCAGCGGCGCGACAAAGAGCGCGAGAGGAACAAGGTAAGCGCTTTTATAGCGCAAAAGATCGAGAAGAGAAAATCTCGGCATTGACGAATCCTTGTCAAAGAAATCAGGCTATACAAACACCTGACCCTGAACTCTCATTTTCAGGTGTTAATTGTTGCGGTTATAAAAAACCATTAATTATGCAGGGTCTTTTGGGACATACTAAGTTACATTTTTTATAGAAGCAATATGAATGCTGGCTTCTTCTTATTAAGTTGGTTGTGTTTTAAAGCAGGTTACGGGCAGGCTTCTTTAGGCTTTCTGACCGTAACAGGAATCCCTGATATAATCCCCGCCTGGAAAAGTTCTCATGCTATCGCTGCTGTACTGGATTGTGCGATATTCGGCGTACCAATATTCACTTTTTATACACGCTTTACATGGTTTTTAACTGAATAAAATCAGTGAGATATGTGATTTATGAAACACACTGTAGAAGTCATGATCTCTGAACAGGAGATTGCTAAACGCATCGCTGAGCTGGGCCAGCAGATTACCGAAAACTATCGCGATAGCGGCAGCGAAATGGTGCTGGTGGGGCTGCTGCGCGGTTCCTTTATGTTTATGGCAGATCTGTGCCGTAAGATAGAGGTATCGCACGAGGTCGATTTTATGACGGCTTCCAGCTATGGCAGCGGCATGTCTACCACGCGTGATGTGAAAATCCTGAAAGATCTGGATGAAGATATTCGCGGCAAGGATGTGTTAATCGTGGAGGATATTATCGATTCCGGCAACACGCTGAGCAAAGTGCGGGAGATCCTCAGCCTGCGCCAGCCAAAATCGCTGGCAATCTGTACGCTGCTCGACAAGCCCGAACGTCGTGAAGTGGATGTGCCGGTGGAGTATGTCGGCTTTACCATCCCGGATAAATTTGTGGTCGGTTACGGCATTGACTACGCCCAGCGCTATCGTCATCTGCCTTATGTAGGCCACGTGGTGATGCTGGAAGAGTAACCTCTGCCGCACGATCGACTAAGGCCGGATTATCCGGCCTGATATATGATGCAGCCCGAAAATCAGTTCGGGTTTTGCAGGCCTTTCAGCGCGTTAGCAATCCCATCATGGTGGCGCTGTTCAAGCACGTCCATGCTGGATGCGCCGACCTCAAGGTCGTGCAGATGACCATCCTGCAGACCGTAAACCCAGCCGTGAATTTTAACATTCTGGCCGCGCTTCCATGCTGACTGCATGATGGTGGAGTGGCCGAGGTTATAAACCTGTTCAATCACGTTGATTTCACAAAGTTTGTTAAAACGCGCTTCCGGTGTCGGCAGCTGTTTCAATGAAGAACTATGCTTGTACCACAGATCGCGGATATGCAGCAGCCAGTTGTTGATCAGGCCCAGTTCCGGGTTCTCAACTGCCGCCTGGACGCCGCCGCAGCCGTAGTGGCCACAGATAATGATGTGCTCTACCTGCAGCACTTCAACAGCGTACTGCACAACGGAAAGGCAGTTCAAATCCGTGTGGATAACCAGGTTAGCCACGTTGCGATGGACGAACAGTTCGCCAGGCTCAAGGCCGGTCAGACGTTCGGCGGGAACACGGCTGTCAGAACAGCCAATCCAGAGAAAACGCGGCTTTTGTGCCACTGACAGGCCTTCAAAAAAAGCCGGGTTTTCTTCTTTCAGCAGGCGAGACCACTCGCGATTGTTACTAATGAGAGTATCGATATCTTTCATTTTTATAGCGCCAATAACTTGATATGCGTGGCAGTAATATAGGCCATCAAACTGTGATTTAAAACGCTAAACAAGAAAACCATACAAAACAGGGCAATCCTTTACCTATGACTTATGCACTGGAACTCGAAAAACTGACCAAAACCTATGCGGGTGGCGTTCAGGCCTTGAAGGGAATCGACCTTAACGTAGAGGCGGGTGATTTCTATGCGCTGCTTGGCCCAAACGGGGCGGGCAAATCCACGACTATCGGCATTATCAGTTCGCTGGTAAACAAAACCGCCGGTAAAGTGCGGGTGTTTGGCTACGATTTGCAGCAGGACGTGGTCAACGCCAAGCGTCAGCTGGGCCTGGTGCCGCAGGAATTTAACTTCAACCAGTTCGAAACCGTGCTGCAAATTGTGGTCAGCCAGGCAGGCCTTTACGGCGTGGAAAAGGCTGATGCGCTGAAGCGAGCGGAAAAATACCTTAAGCAGCTGGACCTGTGGGATAAACGCAACGAGCGGGCGCGCATGCTTTCCGGCGGGATGAAACGGCGTCTGATGATTGCCCGCGCGCTGATGCATGAGCCCAAGCTGCTGATTCTGGATGAGCCAACCGCGGGCGTGGATATCGAGCTGCGCCGTTCAATGTGGAGCTTCCTTCAGGATCTGAATGCCAAAGGCACCACCATTATCCTGACGACCCACTACCTGGAAGAAGCAGAGATGCTTTGCCGCAATATCGGCATTATTCAGCATGGTCAGCTGGTGGAGAACACCACCATGAAGGGGCTGCTGTCCAAGCTAAAATCGGAAACCTTTATTCTCGATCTGGCGGCAAAAAGCCCGCTGCCGGAGCTGGAAGGTTTTCAGTACCGCTTAGTCGATACGTCAACGCTGGAAGTCGAAGTCATGCGCGAGCAGGGACTGAACAGCGTCTTCAGCCAGCTTAGCCAGCAGGGCGTAAAAGTATTAAGTATGCGCAACAAGGCTAACCGTCTTGAGGAGCTGTTTGTTGACCTGGTGAACGGTCGCAAAGGAGAAAAAGCATGACACATCTGTACTGGGTCGCCCTGAAAAGTATCTGGGGAAAAGAGATCAACCGTTTTGCCCGCATCTGGATCCAGACGCTGGTGCCGCCGGTGATCACCATGACGCTCTACTTTATTATCTTTGGTAACCTGATTGGTTCACGCATCGGCGATATGCACGGCTTTAGCTATATGCAGTTTATTGTGCCGGGCCTGATCATGATGGCGGTTATCACCAATGCCTATGCCAACGTGGCATCTTCCTTCTTTAGCGCCAAGTTTCAGCGCAACATTGAAGAGCTGCTGGTGGCACCGGTGCCGACGCACGTCATTATTGCCGGTTACGTTGGTGGCGGCGTGGCGCGCGGCATCTGCGTAGGCGTGCTGGTGACGGCTATCTCGCTGTTTTTTGTGCCTTTCCATGTGCATTCCTGGCTGATGGTGGCGGTAACGCTGGTGCTGACCGCGATCCTGTTTTCGCTGGCGGGCTTGCTGAACGCAGTGTTTGCGCGGACGTTTGACGATATCAGCCTTATTCCCACCTTTGTGCTGACGCCGTTAACCTATCTGGGCGGCGTGTTCTATTCGCTGACGCTGCTGCCGCCGTTCTGGCAGATGGTGTCGAAGCTGAACCCGATCGTCTATATGATCAGCGGCTTCCGCTTTGGTTTTCTGGGCATTTCCGACGTGCCGCTGGTGTTTACCCTGGCGGTACTGGTGGCCTTTATCGCGGTGTTTTATATGCTGGTCTGGGCGCTGATCCAGCGCGGTAGAGGTCTGCGAACCTAAGCTTCAGCTTTTATCCCTTCCTGCAACGGGAAGGGATAAACACCCCGTTTTTAGCTTCTGCTTTGTGCTATTTCCCAGCCGAAATTATTTGATACCGATCACTAAATATAAGAAAACCTTATTTCGCCGCAAACTCTCTCCCGCATATCGCCACTCAACCGTATCGCGAATACGTTGTTCTGGTATCCGAACGGCCAGTGTTATCACGATAAACCAGGCAGGCTGCGCGCCTGTTATCTTCTTGTTTAACCTGGAACTTACTTATGGCCGGTATTAATTCATTACCCTCAACCGTTAGGCAGGCGACCTCCTCCGAGCCTTCAGCGCAGGCGTCGTCCAGCCACGGGCCGCGCGCCCGACACACCACCGCAGGCCCATCCGGATCTACCGTTGCCACGGCAGATGCCGCGCGTCAGCAGGCTATCAGTGATATTGCCACCCATCTGAATAACTATTTCCCCGGCAGCAGCGGGATGAATGATATCGTGCAGGATCGTGCCGCCGAGCTGCATTCAATGGGAGAAACGCCCGAAACTATCGCTGCAAACATGGCCAAAGCGCAGAAAATGGATTACATCAGCGATGCGGTAGGCGGCGCGGTCAAGGCTTTTCCGTTTGCTATTTCTGGCTACGCGTCGGGAGCACTTAAGCTGGGGGCTGGCGTCTCCGGTACGTCGCCCGGATCGGAAGCCCTGGCGGGGGCGATCGACGGGGCCACGGCAATGGTACTCAAATCGGTAGGTGATAAGGTTTTTGCTAACGTGGTAAAGGATACGATGTGGCTGGCTGCCGATGCGGAAAAACTGGAGCCTGAGATGCAGGAAGCGCTGAAAAAGCGCCAGGGACTGGGAGAGAGCCTGAAACTGGCTCCGCTGGGAGGCCTGGGCTTTGATGGCCGTAACGCCGTGGTAGGGACGGTCGCCACGGTTTCGCATAATAATCCCCAGGCGGTGTCGCATACCAGCAACGTGCTGAGTATGGCGGCAGGCGCGGCGGGAAATGTACTGACTAACAAGTTCAGCGCTTCTCATGGCCCGGAATACTTATTAGGGCGTACCGACTGGAAAGCGCAGTATGAGTCTTTGAAAAACACCAGCGTGAAGCAGCAGATGACGTCCGGCGGAGCGGAAAGATTAAAAACCTTGCTGCTTAGCCTGATGACGCCGCGTAATTATGCGAAAGGCGCGCTAAATATTACCTCCGGCAATATGGTGTCGGAAATTGGCGCGCTGGCAGTGGCGCTGGCAGGAAACAACGCGTTGCGTAACATTGTCCGTAATCCGGGCGTGAGCGAGGCGGTCACCTCGGCTTCTTCTGCCGCAATCGATGCGGCAACCGGGCGAATTGGCGCGGGTGAACTGACCTCGCCCAAAGAAATTGCTAAAGACCAGGCTGTTAACCTTGTGGGTGCCGCGCTGGCTTATGCTTTTCAGGGCGTAGCCGGAGCGTTAGCGGGGCCGGCACCCACCCGCAACGATGAGGCGGTCGATTTTCTGGCAGATAAAGTGGTGAACAGCCTGGCCGGGCAGAAAACCGGCGAGCTGAGAGATAAGAGCGTGGAGCTGCTACAGCAGGGCGTGACCGGAGCCGGACATAAAGCGGTACAGGCCAAAGACCTGATGGCGCAAGGTGCTCACTCACTGGCGGACAGCGCCGTCAGGACGGGCGACAGACTGGACGATGGCCTGAGGAGAATGAAAAACAACGTTTCTGATACCGCAACCTCCGTTCATCAGTGGGCGGGAGAGCAGATAAGACGACAGTTTGCTCCTCAGCCACAGCCTGCGGCACCCATACCTTTGCAGGCAGTTACACACGGCGGCCAGGCTTCCACGCCTGCACCAGCTGCAATGCCAGCGGCCCACATCGCTCAGGCTTCAACGTCCGCACCAGCGGCACAAACCGCGCAGGCTTCAACGTCCGCGCCAGCGGCACGGCCAACAATGCAACCTGCACAGGCCTCAACGTCCACACCTGCCGCTCGGCCAACAACACGACCCACGCCGGCTTCGACATCCGCGTCAGCCGCACGGGCAGCAGCACAAACCGCACAGGCCTCAACGTCCACGCCTGCCGCTCGGCCAACAACACGACCCACACCGGCTTCGACATCCGCGTCAGCCGCACGGGCAGCAGCACAAACGGCACAGTCCTCAACATCCACGCCAGCTGCCCGACCAACACCGCAACCCGTGCAGGCCGAAACATCCACGCCAGCCGCACGGGTCGCAGCACAAACCGCGCAGGCGTCAACGTCTGCGCCAGCTGCAAGGCCAGCGCCGCAAAGCGCAGCTGCTCGTCCACAGTCGGTAACGGAGAATATTGAAATGCAGCCATTGGGTAAGAGTAAACAGGCGTAAGCCAGCAGGCAGGAAAAGAGAGGGTAAGCTGCAAAAAAGGGCGGGGGAGTGATCCCCCGCCTGTGGATCAGGCAACCTGGACCGGAACGGCTTTTGCCAGGCGCTTCATCACGTTATCGCCTTCAAAGTAGGCTACCTTCGGCTGCCATGTGCGAGCTTCGGCATCCGGCATCTCAACGTATGAACAGATAATCAGAATATCGCCTTCGCAGGCGCAGCGAGCGGCTGCGCCGTTAACGGAGATAATTTTCGAACCGCGCTCGGCGGCGATAGCGTAGGTAGAAAAGCGCTGGCCGTTGGTCACGTTGTAGATATCAATCGCTTCATATTGCAGAATACCGGAAGCGTCCAGAAAATCCTGGTCAATGGCGCAGGAGCCTTCGTAGTTCAGATCTGCCTGAGTCACTTTAACCCGATGCAGTTTGCCCTGCAGCATAGTACGGTTCATCATTTACCTCTGGTGAAAACCCATCAATACCAGCGCGTGCCGGCAATTTTTATTCGGTTAAATCAACCTGCTGGTTATCGATAAGACGCGCTTTACCCAGCCAGGCCGCCATCAGGATCGTCGCCGTTTTACTTTCTACCGTCAGCGGCAGCAGCGTTTCTGCATCAACGATAGCCAGACCATCAGCACGCAAGCCCAGGATAGCCAGCGCGGCCTCGGCATCAGCGACAATCTCGTCCACATAGCGTTCTCCATTGGACAATCTTTCCGCCATGCTGTTCATTACGCGGCTGAGCGCGGGCGCAATTTTACGCTCGTCAGCGGTCAGATAACCGTTACGCGAACTGAGCGCAAGGCCATCTTTCGCGCGCACGGTAGGTACGCCGACAATTTCAATGTCGTAGCCCATGTCCGTGACCATCTTGCGGATCAGCGCAAGCTGCTGAAAATCTTTTTCGCCAAAGCAGGCCAGATCGGGCTGCACAAGGTTAAAAAGCTTACTGACAATGGTGGAGACGCCGCGAAAATGGCCCGGGCGGCTGGCACCTTCCAGCAGTGAAGAGAGACCCGGCACCTCGACAAAAGTTTGCTCTTCCAGCCCTTTGGGATAGACGGCGGCAGGCGCGGGTGCAAACACCAGATCTACCTTGCGGCGGTTCAGCTTTTCACAATCTTCCTGCAGCGTGCGCGGATAACGAGCCAGATCGTCGGCGCGTTCAAACTGCATGGGGTTAACAAAAATGCTCGTGACTACAATGTCGGCGCGTTCGCGGGCTTCATCTACCAGCGTCATGTGACCGTCATGCAGATTGCCCATCGTCGGCACCAGCGCAATGCGCTTGCCTTCCTGCCGCCAGCGACGAATCTCACGGCGCAGCATCGGTATCGTTTCAATAATCAGCACTTGCAGTTCCCCGTCTCAGTAAAAACTGTGTTCATCGGCAGGATACGTTCCCGCCTCGACTTCCGCCACATACTGTCGGACGGCCGCGCGCATTTCCCCGGTTGCCAGCAGGAAATTTTTAGCGAATTTAGGAATGTGCCCACCGGTGATGCCGAAGGCATCATGCATCACCAGGATTTGACCATCGGTAACGTTGCCCGCACCGATACCGATAACCGGAATGGCCAGCGCTTCGGTTACGCGCTGCGCCAGCGCCACCGGTACGCACTCCAGCACCAGCATCTGTGCGCCAGCGGCTTCCAGCGCCAGCGCGTCGGCCAGCAGCGTTTCTGCCGCTTCACTTTCCCGGCCCTGAACTTTATAGCCGCCAAAGATATTTACCGACTGTGGCGTTAAGCCCAGATGGCCGCAAACCGGCACCGCGCGTTCTGCCAGCTGGCGAACGGTGTCGCTCAGCCACGCGCCGCCTTCAATTTTGACCATATTGGCCCCGGCGCGCATTAGCTCAGCCGAGCTGGCAAACGTCTGCTCAGGGGTAGCGAAGGTCATAAAAGGCAGGTCGGCCATCAGCAGCGCCGCCGGGGCACCGCGACGGACAAGGCGAGTGTGGTAAGCGATATCTTCCAGCGTTACGGGCAGCGTGGAATCGTGTCCCTGCACGACCATGCCAAGCGAATCACCAACCAGCATTACCTGGATCCCTTCGTCGGCAAACAGCCGGGCGAAGCTGTAATCATAAGCGGTAATAGAGGCGAATTTGCGCCCGCTTTTTTTCCACTGGCGAAGAGTAGAGACCGTCGTCGGTTTCATCGCAACCTCTGAGAAAGTTTTTTAGTGGGCGTATCTTAATGGAAGTGCGTAAGCCTGGCTACCAGGGTTGAATGGCGCTGCTGTCCAGGGTGGCGATAAGGCTTTTAAGCGAGGTGCCGTTGGGGAAGATAAGATCCGGTGCGATTTCAAACAGCGGTACCAGCATAAAGGCGCGGTTATGCATATCGTAATGCGGCACGGTCAGGCGCGGCGTGTTTAGCGTGAGATTGCCGAACAGCATGATGTCCAGATCCAGCGTGCGCGGCCCCCAGCGTTCATCCTTGCGCACGCGGCCCTGCTCCAGCTCAATGCGCTGGGTAAGGTCCAGCAGCGCTTCTGGCGCAAGCGTGGTCTCCAGCAGGACGGCGGCATTAAGGTAGTCCGGCTGATCCGGCGGGCCATAAGGTGGCGTGCGGTAAAGCGAAGAGGTGGCAAGCAGCCGGGTTTGCGGCAGGGCGGCCAGCGCATCAAGCGCGGCCCGCACCTGATGCAAAGGATCCGCCAGGTTACTGCCTAAGGCGAGATACGCCCTCATGCGTTGGTATTGTTACCGTCGCGGCGTGGACCGGGAACGCGCTTGCGCGGACGGCGAGTGCGGCGACGCGGCACCGGATCGTCGCCCAGCGTGTTAAGCATGGTTTTCTGCTGCGGCGGCGCGGCAACCTGGAATTCACCCCACCACGCGGAAAGACGCAGCAGCTCCTGGTTATTTTCCACTTCCGCACGCAGCGCCAGCAGATCGTAGGCGGCGCGGAACTTAGGATGCTCCATGAGCTTCCAGGCGCGTTTGCCGTGGCGGCGCGACAGGCGAAGCTGTAGCTGCCAGATATCGCGCACCAGCGTGGTAATGCGTTTTGGAATGGCCAGCGAGCGGCACGCTTCGTCCAGCACGTCGTTCATGGCCAGCGCAAAGGCGTCGTAGTAGGCCAGCCCGCTTTCCTGCGCGATCTTCTGCGCCATTTCCAGCTGTGGATACCAGAACATTGCCGCAAACAGGAACGCCGGGTTAACGCGCATCTGGTTGTGAATACGGTTATCGGTGTTTTTCAGCACCTGAATCACCATCCGCTCCATATTGCTGTCGCCTTTTTCCGTAAAGTAACGGGTAATCAGCGGGAACAGCGGCTGGAACAGCTGGTATTCACGTAGCTGCAAATAGGTCGTGTAGCCATAGCCAGCCTGCAGCAGCTTCAGCGTTTCCTCAAACAGGCGCGCTGGCGGAATATCATGCAGCAGCGTCGCCAGGCGCGGAATCGGCTCTGCCGTTTCAGCGGCAATGCTCATATCCAGCTTGGCGGCAAAGCGGATCACGCGCAGCATGCGCACCGGATCTTCACGGTAGCGCGTTTCAGGGTCGCCAATCAGGCGGATAATTCCCTGTTGCAGGTCGTTCAGGCCGCCCACATAGTCGCGCACGCTAAAGTCAGCCACGCTGTAATAGAGGCTGTTAATCGTCAGATCGCGGCGCTGGGCATCATCTTCAATCGAACCGAAAATATTGTCGCGCAGCAGCATACCGTTCTGGCCACGCTGCGAATTGTTGCGATCCGACTCCGGCTGTTCGGCCTCGTGGTGGCCACGGAAGGTAGCAACCTCGATGATTTCCGGACCAAACATGACGTGAGCCAGACGGAAACGACGTCCAACCAGACGGCAGTTGCGAAACAGCTTGCGCATTTGCTCCGGCGTGGCGTTGGTGGTGACGTCAAAATCTTTCGGTTTTTTGCCCAGCAGTAAATCGCGAACGCCACCACCCACAAGATAAGCCTCATACCCGGCTTTATTCAGTCGGTACAGTACCTTGAGGGCATTTTCACTGATGTCTTTACGCGAGATAGTATGACCGTCGCGCGGGATCACGGTCATCTGAGGCGCTTCTTCCACCTCGACTGGCGCTTCGCTTTCGCGGCTCAAAACTTTTCGGCAAAAATTAGCAACTCGGGTAAAAATGGGACACCTCGATAGTGACGTTTACGCGTAGCGATAAAAAACAGCGGCTAATCATAGCTCAGTGCGGCGCATTTGAGAATGATCATCTCGAATCCCCTGTATCTTTTGGGTTCGGAAGGGCGCTGACGGCAATATTTCTCTGCCGCACCGGCGGGCGTGAACAACAGAAAGTTAAACATCCTGAACCAGTGCATTTTGCTGCGGCACGGTTGCCAGGTTCCATTTGATGACAGCCTGTTCCAGTAAATGGGCAAGCGTCTCATCCTGCCAGCCGTCGCTGACCGGCTGGCCAAGAAACCGTAACGCCCGGACCAGCACGGGACGCGGATCGCCCTGTGGTAAAGGCCGCGCGTGGTTTTGCTTGGAAAGCTTGCTGCCGTTATCGCCTGTCGCCAGCGGTAAGTGGAGATAGTCCGGCACCGGCCAGCCGAAGCGCTGATAAAGGGTTATCTGTCTTACCGTCGGCTCAATCAGGTCGGCGCCTCTGACCACTTCCGTCACGCCCTGAAAATGGTCGTCCACTACCACTGCCAGGTTATAGGCAAACAGCCCGTCGCGGCGATGAATGATAAAATCTTCCTGCGCCAGGGCGGCATCGGCGACAACTTCGCCACGCAGATTATCAGAAAAATGCTTAACGGGACGATCGACGCGCAAACGTAATGCCGCGTCAGAGGGGCCGCAGTTACGCGTCCGGCAGTAGCCATCGTACAGGCCGCCGATTTGCTGAATACGGCTGCGCGTGCAGGTGCAGTAATAGCTATGGCCGTGCTGTTGCAGCCAGTGCAGCGCTTCACGGTAGGCTGCGTGCCGCTGCGACTGCCAGAGCACCTCGCCGTCCCAGTGCAACCCGTACTGTTCCAGCTGCTCAAGGATACGCCGGGCAGCACCTGGTACTTCGCGAGGCGGATCGAGATCTTCAATACGCACCAGCCATTTGCCGTGCTGCGCGCGTGCCTGTAGATAGCTGCCAAGGGCGGCAACCAGCGAGCCAAAATGGAGTTCACCGGAAGGAGAGGGGGCGAAACGCCCGATGTAAGACGACATAGAAGTAAAGACAGGCAGTGAAGCAGAAGCCTCACTGCGCAATCCATTAGCCATTAACCGGCCATTTGTTTTTCGCGGATTTCCGCCAGCGTTTTACAGTCGATGCAAAGATCGGCGGTCGGACGCGCTTCCAGACGTCGGATACCAATTTCAACGCCGCAGGAATCGCAGTAGCCGAAATCGTCATCTTCCACTTTCTTCAGCGTCTTCTCGATCTTCTTAATCAGTTTGCGCTCGCGGTCACGGTTACGCAGTTCAAGACTGAACTCTTCTTCCTGTGCTGCCCGGTCAACCGGGTCGGGGAAGTTAGCGGCTTCATCTTGCATATGCGTGACGGTGCGATCAACTTCATCCCGAAGCTGGTTACGCCAGGCTTCAAGGATCTTCTTGAAATGCGCCAGCTGGGCTTCATTCATGTACTCTTCGCCCGGCTTCTCCTGATAGGGTTCCACACCAGCAATGGCGAGAATACTCAGGGACGAGGTTTTACGGTTTTGCCCTTCTTGCATGTTGTTTCTCCTGGATAACACGCACTATCGATCCCCAACGGGGATAAAAACAGGCCGCTATAAATAGCAGAAGCGGTTAAGGTTGGCAATTATTCCTGAACATCCCTTGACAAGAGCGTGAGGAAAAGCGTATCTGGCGCACGATAAGAGTCTTCGTATACAGTGCATTACAGATTTACCGCCAGTTTCCTCTCAAGCAAAAGACCTTCAGGTGAAAAGCCTGCTTTATAGCAAAGCACCTCAACGCCGCTTAAGCGTGCCTGAGCCAAAAGTTCTGCGTATTGCGCATCAATATGACGTGCCGGGGTGACGTCCTCAATCCCCGAGTGCAGAACGGCAAAGAAAAGTACCGCGCGTTCGCCATTTTCCGCAATCTTCGCCAGTTCGCGTAGATGCTTTTGGCCCCGCTCGGTCACCGCATCCGGAAAATATCCCCTACCAAGATGTAAGAGCGTTACGGATTTGACTTCAATATAGCAGTTGGCGCGTTGATCTGCTTTTAACAGGAAATCAATACGGCTTTTTTCAGCGCCGTATTTGACTTCACTTTGCAGGCTGGCATAACCGGATAATTCCGGAATCCTTTGCGCCAGCAGCGCTTCCTTCACCAGCGTATTGGCGCGCAGCGTATTGACGCAAATCCAGTGCCCCTGCTGCGTCTGCGTCAGTTCCCAGCTGTGCGGGTATTTCCTTGTCGGACTCTGTGACGTGGAATACCACACCGTGTCGCCGGGCGTGGCGCAACCTGTCATCGCGCCGGTATTGGCGCAGTGCAGCGTTAATTCCGCACCTTCTGGCGTGATGACGTCGGCCAGAAAACGTTTATAGCGTTTAACCAGCGTGGCCTGGCGCAAAGGAGGATAAAAATTCATAAAATTTCCTGTTGCAGCGTCCAGCCAGCCCGTTCCCGGTAACGCGTGCGGCCTTTGGCAAAAACGGATTCAAAGAGCGCAAAGCGGCTGACGCGAAACTGCCAGCTAAAATTACGCGGCGGCAACGCAACCGGCTGGAGAGCATGGCGCAGTAATGTTACATGCGGATGAAAGGGGAGCGAACTTTGATAACAGCCGCTGCGAGCCGCCTGGGATCGCAGAATAGCCGCCAGCTGTAAAAGCCCGCGCGGGGCCTGCTTTGGCCCCAGCCACACCACGCCGGAACGCGGCCAGTGTCCGGCATCATCCAGCTTAAGATCGAACGGCGACTGCTTAATTTTGCCCGCCATCTGCTTTAGCGCCTGCGTTTTTTCTTCGCTGACGTCGCCCAAAAAGGCCAGCGTAAGGTGTAAATTAGCCGCCGCTACCGGGCGACCGGCTTCTTCTGCAAAGGTGGCGGCCCGCCACTGAACGATGCTCTGGCTGCTCTCTTTTGGCAGTTCAACGGCGAAAAACAGCCTTTTTTGCTCACTCATGATGCTCTCCGGTATTACCGATGCGGGAATGCTACAATGCCCGGCAATTTAAGGCCAGGAGCAGAGACGTGAGTTCACTACCTATCAGCGCGGTTTTACCTCAGCTGTTGACAGCATTGCAGACATCACCCCAGGTATTGCTGGCAGCGCCGACGGGCGCAGGGAAATCGACGTGGCTGCCGCTGCAAATTCTCCAGCAGGTTAGCGGCCGCGTTCTGCTGCTGGAACCGCGCAGGCTGGCGGCACGCAACGTGGCGCAGCGGCTGGCAGAACTGCTGGGGGAACAGCCCGGCGAAACCGTGGGCTACCGGATGCGTTCGGAAAGCCGCAGCGGCCCGTCAACGCGGCTTGAAGTGGTCACGGAAGGTATTCTTACGCGCATGCTGCAACAGGATCCGATGCTGGAAGGCGTTTCGCTGGTCATCCTGGATGAGTTTCACGAGCGCAGCCTGCAGGCTGACCTGGCGCTGGCGCTGCTGCTGGATGTGCAGCAGGGGCTGCGTGACGATCTGAAAATCCTGCTGATGTCGGCCACGCTCGATAATCAACGGTTACAGGCGCTGCTGCCGGATGCGCCGGTGATTTGCTCAGAAGGCCGCTCTTTTCCGGTCGAGCGGCGTTACGCTGCTTTATCATCCGGCTATCGTTTTGAAGAGGCGGTGGCGCGCCAGGTCAGCCAGCTTCTGCGCGAAGAGGCCGGCTCGCTACTGCTATTTTTGCCGGGCGTAGGCGAGATCCAGCGCGTGCAAACGCATCTTTCTTCACTGGTCGCTAACGATATCGACCTTTGTCCTTTATATGGCGCTCTGCCGCTGGCAGAACAGCGTAAGGCTATTTTTCCCGCTGCGGCCGGTCGACGTAAAGTGGTACTGGCAACCAATATTGCGGAAACCAGCCTGACGATTGAAGGTATCCGGCTGGTCGTGGACAGCGCGCTGGAACGCTCGGCGCTGTTTGATGCGCGTACCGGTTTAACACGGCTGCAAACACAGCGGGTCAGCCAGGCTTCGATGACCCAGCGCGCCGGTCGCGCTGGCCGTCTGGAGCCGGGTATCTGCGTTCATCTGCTTGCCAGGGAGCAGGCAGAACGGGCGGCGGCCCACGGCGATGCGGAGATCCTGCAAAGCGATTTAAGCTCGCTGTGGCTGGATTTATTGCAGTGGGGCTGCCACGACGTTACCCAGTTAAGCTGGCTGGATACGCCACCAGCCGCCAGTCTTGCCCAGGCGCAGCGCCTGCTGCAACAGCTTGGCGCAACCAATAATGCAGGCCAGCTAACGGCAAAAGGTCGGCGCATGGCCGCGACGGGTAGCGAACCTCGTTTTGCTGCCATGCTGGCCGATGCAGGCGAACATGCCGACAGCGTTGCCACGGCGGCCTTGCTGGTCGCTATCCTGGAAGAACCGCCGCGCGGCAATGTCGATTTGCGTGACGCGCTGCATCGTCAGCAACCAAACTGGCAGAAACGAGCCGTTCAGCTCCAGCGGCGGCTTCGCGTTAGCGGTGGTGTCGTTGATGCTGATTTAGCGCCTTCTTTACTGGCTGGCGCTTTTCCCGACCGTATCGCCCGCCGTCGCGGTGCCGATGGTCGCTACCAGCTGGCGAACGGCACGGGCGCCATGCTCGACAGCGAAGCGGCGTTAACCCGCTATGAGTGGTTAATAGCGCCTGCACTGCTGCAAACCGGCGCGCAGCCGGATGCCAGAGTGCTACAGGCTCTGCCGCTGGAAATAGAGACGCTGATTAAGCAGCGGCCGCAGCTCCTTGAGCAGCGCGTCGAGGTTGAATGGCACGATGAACGCGGCACGCTTTCGGCCTGGCGTCGCGAGCAGATCGGCGAGCTGGTTTTAAAAAATCAGCCCCTGAGCAAGCCAGATGATGAAGTGCTGCATCCGGCGATATTACGCTGGATCCGCCATAAAGGACTGTCGGTACTGAACTGGACTACCGCTGCGGAACAGCTTCGCGTACGGCTGGTCTGTGCCGCTACGTGGTTACCGGAGCAGGCATGGCCAGCGGCCAGCGAGGCCGCACTGCTGGCCAGTCTGGAAAAATGGCTGCTGCCGATGATGAACGGCGTGCGTGATGCAAAAGGGTTAAAACAGATAGATTGTGTCAACGCGTTATTACAATTACTCACATGGCCGCAACGTCAGCTGCTGGATACTGTGCTGCCAACTCATTACACTGTGCCCACCGAAAGTCGGCTGCCGATCCGTTACGACGAAGAGAAGCCGCCGGTGCTGGCCGTGCGGTTACAGGAGATGTTTGGCGAAGCGCAGAACCCGTGCGTGGCTAACGGCCGTATTCCGCTGGTGTTAGAGCTTCTTTCACCTGCGCAAAGGCCGTTACAGATCACCCGTGACCTGGCCGCGTTCTGGCAAGGTGCATACCGTGAAGTACAAAAAGAGATGAAGGGACGCTATCCCAAGCATCTCTGGCCGGACGATCCGGCAAACGCCCAGCCTACGCGGCGAACCAAAAAGTATTCTGCACCTTCCTGATCCGCGTTTCGGAAGGTTCCCGTTCCACAGCAGTTGATGTAAGAACAAAGTAGTCGGCCTTGCCGACTGCGGCGCCGGAGAAAAAAACGAATGTCAGACGATCGCGAACCTATTGGGCGTAAAGGTAAACAGCCCACACCCCCGCGTAAAACAACGGGCCGAGGTCGCCGCAGGGATATTGAGAATGTTGATTTTCAGGATGACCAGGATAACGAGGAGACAGTAGCCGTGCCACGTAAAGGAAAAGGAACAGGAAAGGGAGGCCCGCCGCGTAAAAAAAGAGGCTGGCTAAGCTTAATGATTAAGCTGCTGCTGATATTTATCGTCGTGATGGCGGTATATGGCGTTTACCTGGATTCACAGATCCGCAGCCGTATTGACGGCAAAGTCTGGCAGTTGCCCGCCACGGTTTATGGCCGCATGGTCAACCTTGAACCCGGCATGGCCTATAACAAAAAAGAGATGATCGCGCTGCTGGAAGGGACGCAGTACCGTGAGGTCACGCGCATGACGCGTCCCGGCGAGTTTACCGTTCAGGGTAACAGCATTGAGATGATCCGCCGTCCGTTTGACTTCCCGGACAGCAAAGAAGGGCAAATCCGCGCGCGCCTGAGCTTTAATAACGACTCGCTGACCGAGATTAAAAACCTCGACAGCGGCCGTGACTTTGGCTTCTTCCGCCTCGATCCTCGCCTGATTACCATGCTGCAATCGCCAAACGGCGAGCAGCGCCTGTTTGTGCCGCGCGCAGGTTTCCCGGATCTGCTGGTGGATACGCTGGTCGCGACCGAAGACCGCCATTTCTATCAGCATGACGGCATCAGCCTTTACTCTATTGGCCGCGCGTTTCTGGCAAACATCACGGCGGGTAAAGCGGTGCAGGGCGGCAGTACGCTGACGCAGCAGCTGGTAAAAAACCTGTTTCTGACCAACAAGCGTTCGCTGTGGCGTAAGGCCAACGAAGCCTATATGGCTTTGATCATGGACGCGCGCTACAGCAAAGACCGCATTCTTGAACTCTATCTGAATGAGGTTTACCTGGGGCAGGCGGGCAACGATCAGATCCGCGGCTTCCCGCTGGCCAGCCTTTACTACTTTGGCCGTCCGGTGGATGAGCTGAGCCTGGATCAGCAGGCGCTGCTGGTGGGCATGGTGAAAGGCGCGTCGCTGTACAATCCGTGGCGTAATCCAAAGCTGGCGCTGGAGCGTCGTAATCTGGTGCTGCGCCTGCTGCAACAGCAGAAGGTGATCGACCAGGAGCTGTATGACATGCTTAGCGCGCGTCCGCTTGGCGTGCAGCCGAAAGGCGGCGTGATTACGCCACAGCCTGCCTTTATGCAGATGGTGCGCAACGAGCTACAAGCGAAGCTGGGCGATAAGGTGAAAGATCTGTCCGGCGTGAAAATCTTCACCACGCTGGATCCCGTGTCGCAGGATGCGGCAGAAAAAGCGGTGGAAGAGGGAATTCCTGCCCTGCGCAAACAGCGTGGCCTGAAGGATCTGGAAACCGCCATGGTGATCGTTGACCGCTTCAGCGGCGAAGTCCGCGCTATGGTGGGCGGTGCCGATCCGCAGTTTGCCGGTTATAACCGTGCGCTTCAGGCGCGCCGCTCAATTGGTTCTCTGGCGAAGCCTGCGACCTATCTGACCGCGCTGAGCCAGCCGGATAGCTACCGCCTGAATACCTGGATTGCCGATAACCCGATTGCGCTGAAGCAGCCAAATGGGCAGATCTGGAAACCGCAGAACGATGACCATCGCTTTAGCGGCCAGGTCATGCTGGTAGACGCGCTGGCGCACTCAATGAATGTGCCAACGGTAAACCTGGGGATGACGCTGGGCCTGCCGCAGGTTGTAGATACCTGGGGTAAACTGGGCGTGTCGAAAGATCAGCTGCAGGCGGTTCCGGCGATGCTGCTGGGCGCATTGAACCTGACGCCGGTTGAAGTGGCGCAAGCGTTCCAGACCATCGCCAGCGGCGGTAACCGTGCGCAGCTTTCGGCATTGCGCTCGGTTATTGCGGAAGATGGCACCGTGCTTTATCAGAGCTTCCCGCAGGCTGAACGCACCGTTCCGGCTCAGGCCGCTTACCTGACGCTGTACGCTATGCAGCAGGTTGCGGAAGAGGGCACGGCGCACGCGCTGGGTGTACGTTATCCGAAAGCGCATCTGGCCGCGAAAACCGGTACCACCAATAACCAAATCGACAGCTGGTTTGCGGGCGTGGATGGTAAAGAAGTCGCTATCACCTGGATTGGCCGCGATAACAACCAGACCACCAAACTGTATGGTGCCAGCGGCGCGATGCAGATTTACCGTCGCTATCTGGACAACCAGGCACCGATGCCGCTGATGCCAACGCCACCGGAAGATATTGCGCCGATGAACGTTGATTCGGCAGGCAATTTTGTCTGCGGCACGGGCAGCAGCAGCTGGCGGACATTGCCGGTCTGGACGACCGATGCCAACGCGCTCTGCCAGCAGCAGCAGATTCAGCAGCAGCAACAGCAAATGCAGCAACAGCAACAGCAACAGCAACAGCCGCCGCAGAATGAGCAAAAGGACGCCGATGGCGTGGCGGGCTGGATTAAAGATATGTTTGGTAAGTAACTGACGTGATAAAGAAAACCGGCTCCTTGTGGGCCGGTTTTTTTATGGGGAGCATTGTCCGCACGATCGCAATGAAAGACAGCCTGATGCAAGCCACTACATTATCGGCACTGGAACGTTTACTCTCTCAACCTCGCTTACCGGTTGCTTCTGAAAGTCATAAAACACGCCTTTCGTCCTGACACAAAAATCAGCCCTTCGTTTTCACATTTTTAAGCGCGTTTTTACCGTGATCTGGTCAAAAAGCAGCGGATTTTCTCTTGCGAAACTTTCGCCAATTCGCATAATATCCTCTCGTTATAATAATAATTCTCGTTTACATTCAACTTTTTCATCCAGAGAATCGCTAAATGGCTCTTTCAGCTTTGAAATCATCAGCTTTGCCAGTGAACACACATTTATGCCGTCTGGCCTGTTTTGTTGCTCTCGCGCTTTCTTCTTCCGCTTTTGCCGCCAGCGAAAAGACGATTACCGTTAGCGCCAGCGCCGATACGGGCAGCGAAAATGCCTGGGGGCCGGCGCCAACTATCGCCGCCAAACGCAGCGCTACCGGCACGAAAACGGATACGCCGATTGAAAAAAATCCGCAGTCCGTTTCGGTAGTGACTAAAGAAGAGATGTCGCTGCGTAATGCCAATACGGTTAAAGAAGCTTTTAGCTACACGCCAGGCGTGCTGACCGGCAACCGTGGCAGTTCACAGGTGATTGATGCGCTGTCAATCCGCGGCTTTAGCGAAACTAACACCAATCAATATCTGGACGGCCTGAAGCTCCAGGGCGACAACTATTCTGAATTTGCCATCGATCCTTACTTCCTGGAGCGCGCCGAACTGCTGCGCGGCCCGGCTTCCGTACTTTACGGCAAGAGCAACCCTGGCGGCGTCGTAGCGCTGGTCAGTAAGCGTCCAACCACGGAAACGCTGCGCGAAGTGCAGTTTCAGATGGGCACGGATAACCTGTTCTCGACCGGCTTCGATTTTGGCGGCGCACTGGATGACAATGGCGTTTACTCTTATCGTCTGACCGGCAAGGCGAGCAGCCAGGATGCGCAGCAGGATATGCAGAAAGAAAAGCGCTATACCATTGCGCCTTCCTTCAGCTGGCAGCCCGATGAAAACACCAACTTCACGCTGCTGACCTATTTCCAGAACGAACCTGAAACCGGCTATTACGGCTGGCTGCCGCGTGAAGGCACGGTGGTGCCTATTACCGATGCCAGCGGCAAGCAGCACAAGCTTTCTAGCGACTTTGACGAAGGCGAAGCGAGCAACAAGATCTCCCGCAACACCAAAATGGTGGGTTATAACTTCTCGCACAGCTTTAACGATACCTGGACCGTGCGCCAGAATCTGCGCTATGCCGATCTGCGTACCGACTATCGCAGCATCTATGGCAACGGCTATGACAGCGCGAGCAACTCGATTACCCGCGCTTACGCCGGTTCAGAAGAAGAGCTGAACCAGTTTGCGCTGGATAACCAGGCGCAGGCTAAATTTGCCACCGGAGAGCTGGATCATACGTTGCTGCTGGGCGTCGACTATCAGCGCACGCGCAACGATATCAACGCGGGCTTTGGAACGGCGTCGTCCCTCAATGCGCTGAATCCGCAGTACGGCAACGACAGCACCACCATCACATTCCCTTACCACTATCTGAACAAGCAGCAGCAGACCGGGCTTTATGCGCAGGATCAGATGGAGTGGGATCGCTGGGTAATGACGCTGGGCGGCCGCTACGATTACGCTATGACCTCGGCGTATAACCGCGACTCCAGTGCATTGACGAAAAGCCACGACCAGGCCTTTACCTGGCGCGGCGGTCTGAACTACGTCTTTGATAACGGTGTTGCGCCGTACTTCAGCTACAGCGAATCCTTTATTCCAACTTCGGGTACGACTAAAGAAGGGCAGGTGTTCGATCCTTCACGCGCGAAGCAGTATGAAGCAGGCGTGAAATACGTGCCGAAAGACCGTCCGATTGTTATTACCGGCGCGCTTTATCAGCTGACCAAAACGAAAAACCTTACGGCCGATCCAGCTAATTCAGCTTATAGCGTGCAGAGCGGTGAAATCCGTTCGCGCGGCGTTGAGCTGGAAGCGAAAGCGGCCGTTAATGCTAACGTTAACGTGACGGCGTCTTACACCTATACCGACGCGGAATATACCCACGATACGCTGTTGAAAGGCAAAACGCCGGTAGAGGTGCCGAAAAATATGGCATCGCTGTGGGCGGATTACACCTTCCACGAAACGGCGCTGTCCGGCCTGACCGTGGGGACAGGTTTACGTTACGTGGGTGAAAGCAAGAGCCTGTACAGCACCGGCACCAATGCTAACCAGAACTTTAGCGTAGCGGGTTACACTACCGTTGACGCCGTAGTGAAATACGATTTGGGCCGTTTCGGGCTGCCAGGCTCGTCGGTTGGCGTGAACGTCAGCAACCTCTTCGATCGCGATTACGTTGCCAGCTGCTACCGCGATTACGCCTGCTACTGGGGCGCCGAGCGTCAAATTGTCGGTACTGCTACCTTCCGTTTCTAATCGACATCGGGCGCGGTTCGCCGCGCCCGTCAGACAGAA
The DNA here is from genome assembly GCF_047456155.1 of Erwinia sp. BNK-24-b. Classification (NCBI taxonomy): domain Bacteria; kingdom Pseudomonadati; phylum Pseudomonadota; class Gammaproteobacteria; order Enterobacterales; family Erwiniaceae; genus Erwinia; species Erwinia sp. BNK-24-b. The sequence continues at coordinate 3,664,242 of NZ_CP179901.1, read as the reverse complement.
GATTGTTATGCATCCTCTTACCGACAGCACCTTCTCGCTGCATCAAACTACTTTTGCCGTGCCTGGACGAGTGCTGCTTCAGCCTCTGTCGCTGACTTTTCCGGCCGGGAAAGTTTGTGGCCTGATAGGCCATAACGGCTCCGGCAAATCCACGTTATTAAAACTGTTAGGTCGTCATCATGCGGCAACCGGCGGCGAAATTACGCTTAACGATAAGGCGCTGGCACAATGGCCCGGCAAGCTTTTCGCCCGTGAAGTGGCTTATTTACCGCAGCAGCTGCCGCCAGCCGAAGGCATGACGGTACGGGAGCTGGTAGCGATGGGGCGCTATCCGTGGCATGGCGCGCTGGGCCGCTTTGGCGTGGAAGACCGTGAGCGCGTCGAGGAAGCTATTGCGCTGGTGGGACTCAAACCTTTTGCGCAACGTCTGGTCGACAGCCTTTCCGGCGGCGAGCGCCAGCGTGCGTGGATAGCGATGCTGGTGGCGCAAAACAGCCGCTGCCTGCTGCTGGATGAACCCACTTCTGCGCTGGATATTGCGCATCAGGTAGAAGTGCTGAAGCTTATTCAACGCCTTAGCCGCGAGCGCGGATTAACGGTTATCGCCGTGCTGCACGATATCAATATGGCCGCGCGCTATTGCGATCGTCTGGTGGCGCTACGCAGCGGCGAGATGATAGCGCAGGGCGATGCCAGCGTAATTATGCAGCCACGGGTACTGCAAGAAATCTATGGTATTCCGATGGGGATTTTGCCGCATCCGGACGGCGGTACGCCGGTGAGCTTTGTTTATTAAAGGGACGACCATGCCGGACTTTTTTCGCCGCCGTTTGCTGATGGCGATGGCGCTATCGCCGTGGCTGCCCGCGCTCGGCGCACGCGCCGCATCCGTTGACGACAGCCGTATTATCTCGCTGGAGTGGCTGCCGACCGAGCTGCTGCTGGCGCTTGGCGTGATGCCGATGGGCGTGGCGGAAATGTACAACTATCAGCTGTGGGTCGGCGAACCAAAGCTGCCCGCTGCCACGGTAGACGTTGGTCTGCGTACGGAACCCAATCTGGAACTGATGATCCAGATGCGGCCTTCCCTTATTCTCTACTCTTCCGGCTATGGCCCGTCTGCGGAAAAGATTGCGCGCATTGCGCCAGCCATGGGTTTCGCCTTCAGCGATGCCAGCGGTAAGCCGCTGACGATGGCGCGAAAATCTTTAATGCAGCTCGCCGAACGTCTCGATCGCGTGCCGCAGGCACAGCAGCATCTGCTGGAGTTTGATGCCTTTATGGCCACTTCCAGAGCGCGTATTGCTGGTAAGGCGCAGCGGCCCGTGCTGCTGATGTCGCTGCTGGATGCGCGCCACGCGCTGGTTTTTGGCAAAGGAAGCCTGTTTTTACAGGTCATGGACGAGCTGGGGCTAACCAGCGCCTGGCAAGGCGAAACTAACTTCTGGGGAAGCGCGGTAGTGGGCCTGGAGCGGCTGGCAACCATGGATAATGTAGATGTGATTTGCTTTGCCCACGGTGACGATAATTTAATGCAGCAGGTAAGCGCGACGCCGCTCTGGCAATCTTTTGCCTTTGTGCGCGAGAAGCGTTTCTGCCGCGTTCCCCAGGTCTGGTTTTATGGCGCGACGCTTTCCGCAATGCGTTTTTGCCAGTCGCTTAACCGCGCGCTGGAGTCGCTATGAAACCATTACGCTTTCCTGTCCTGTTGTTGGCGCTGTTGCTGCTGCTGGCGCTCGGCCTGACTTATGAAAACTTTAGCCAGCAGCTGCCGCCTGCGCAGTGGCTGGGCGCGATAAAAGCCGCCAGCCCGGATAACGTCAGCCAGATGCTTTTTCATTACAGCCTGCTGCCGCGCCTGACGCTGTCGCTGTTGGTCGGCGCGGGGCTGGGACTGGTTGGTTTGCTGTTTCAACAGGTGCTGCGTAATCCGCTGGCAGAACCCACGACGCTTGGCGTGGCAACCGGTGCGCAGCTTGGGCTGACGGTAGCCGCGTTGTGGAGCCTGCCGCTGTTCAGTCAACAAATTGCCGCGATGCTCGGCGCGCTGGTTATCGGTCTGCTCGTATTTGGCATTGCCTGGGGCAAGAGGCTTTCTCCGGTCACCTTGATTCTGGCGGGCCTGGTGCTGTCGCTGTACTGCGGCGCGGTTAACCAGCTTATTGGCTTATTTCATCACGACCGGCTACAAAATATTTTTCTATGGGGAACGGGTTCGCTTAACCAGATGGACTGGAATAACGTCACGTTTCTCTGGCCAAAGCTGCTGGTAAGTTTTCTGCTGGCGCTGCTGTTGCGAAGGCCGATGACGCTGATGGGGCTGGACGACGGCGTGGCGAAAAACCTTGGCCTGGCGCTTTCACTGGCAAGGTTTGGCGTACTGACGCTGGCGATTGTGCTCAGCGCGCAGCTGGTCAACGCCGCTGGCGTAATTGGCTTTATCGGTCTGTTTGCGCCGCTGCTGGCAAAAATGCTGGGCGCAAGGCGGCTGCTTAGCCGGATGCTGTTAGCGCCTTTTATCGGCATGCTGCTGCTGTGGCTGGCTGACCAAAGCGTACTCTGGCTGGCCGCTCGCTGGCAGGAAGTTTCAACCGGCACGGCCACCGCGATTATCGGCGCGCCGCTGCTGCTGTGGCTGCTGCCACGGCTGCGCGCCTCTGCTGCGGCACCTGCTATGAATCAGGGCGATCGCGTTCCGGCCGAGCGGCATCATCTGTGGTGGTGGAGCCTTGGCGGTGTAGCATTGCTGTTGATTCTGACCCTGGTCTCGCTCAGCTTTGGCCGGGGGGCACACGGCTGGCAGTGGGCGAGCGGTGAACTATGGCAACAGCTGCTGCCGTGGCGGATGCCGCGTTTGGTAGCCGCCTTAGCCACGGGCATGATGCTTGGCGCAGCCGGGTGTCTGGTGCAGCGTTTAACCGGGAATCCGATGGCCAGCCCGGAGGTGTTAGGGATCAGCTCCGGCGCGGCGTTTGGCGTGGTGGTGATGCTGTTCCTGGTGCCGGGCGATGCCTTTGGCTGGCTGTTACCCGCTGGCAGTCTTGGCGCGGCGGCGACGCTGCTGATCATTACCTTTGTTGGCGGTCGTGGCGGCTTTTCGCCGGAGCGAATGTTGCTGGCGGGAATGGCGTTGAGTACCGCTTTCGCCACGTTGTTATTGCTGCTGATGGCCAGCGGCGATCCGCGCATGGCCGAGCTGATGACGTGGATTTCTGGTTCAACCTATAACGTTGATGGTCGCCAGGCGATGCGCACGGCAATTATCGCGACGGTCCTGTTGGCCCTGACGCCGCTGTGTCGACGCTGGCTGACGCTGTTGCCGTTAGGTGGGGAAACGGCTCGCTCGCTCGGCGTGGCGCTCAGAACGTCGCGGATGGCGCTTTTATTGCTGGCAGCGGCGCTGACGGCGGCAGCAACGCTAACCATCGGGCCGCTTAGCTTTGTGGGCCTGATGGCACCGCATATCGCGAGGATGCTGGGCTTCCGGCGTGCGCTTCCACAGCTGGTCATTGCAGTGTTGCTGGGTGGCGGGCTGATGACGATTGCAGACTGGTGCGGACGCATGGTGGCCTTCCCGGCGCAGGTGCCGGCGGGGCTGTTGGCGACGTTTATCGGTGCGCCTTATTTTATTTATCTGCTGCGGAAAGTGTGAAGGGCGCATCCATGCGCCAGGGGGCCGATCAGGCCAGCTTTGCAAAGCTACGGCGCGCGGCATCTACCGTGCGCTGAATGTCTTCCGGGCTGTGTGTCAGCGACATAAAGCCCGCTTCGAAAGCGGAAGGTGCAAGGTACACGCCTTCTTCCAGCATCAGATGGAAGAACTTTTTGAAGCGCTCAACGTCGCATTGAGTAACATCCTGGTAGCTGGTGACCTTATCGGCGTCGGTAAAGAACAGGCCAAACATACCGCCGACGTGGTTGACGACCAGCGGAATACCACACTCTTTTGCTGCCTTAAGCAGGCCTTCCGCCAGTTGCGTAGTGAGTTCGTCCAGCGTCTCATGCGTGCCGGGCTGCGCAATTTCGCTCAGGCAGGCGAAACCAGCGGCCATAGCGATTGGGTTACCGGAAAGCGTACCCGCCTGATAAACCGGGCCAGTTGGGGCAAGCGCTTCCATCACTTCACGACGTCCGCCAAACGCGCCAACCGGCATGCCGCCGCCGATAATTTTACCCAGGCAGGTCAGGTCAGGTACCACGCCGTAGTGCGCCTGCGCGCCAGCCAGCGCCACACGGAAGCCGGTCATCACTTCGTCGATAATCAGCAGCGCGCCGAACTCGTCGCACAGCGCACGCAGGCCCGGCAGAAATTCCGGCAGCGGCGGGATGCAGTTCATGTTGCCCGCAACCGGCTCAACGATGATACAGGCCACCTCGTGTGGATACTGCTCAAAAGCGGCCCGTACGGAATCAAGGTCGTTATAGGTACAGGTCAGCGTATGCTTAGCAAAATCTGCCGGGACGCCAGGCGAGTTTGGCTGGCCCAGCGTCAGCGCGCCGGAACCGGCTTTCACCAGCAGGCAGTCGGCATGACCGTGGTAGCAGCCTTCGAATTTGATGATTTTATCGCGATGGGTGAAGCCGCGAGCCAGGCGAATAGCGCTCATGGTCGCTTCGGTACCGGAGTTAACCATGCGCACCATGTCCATCGTTGGCACCAGTTCGGTCACCAGCTCGGCCATTTTCACTTCCATCTCGGTTGGCGCGCCAAAGCTTAGCCCGCGCTCGGCGGCTTCAATGACCGCATTACGGATAGCGGGATGGTTATGGCCGAGCACCATCGGTCCCCAGGAACCGACATAGTCGATATAGGCTTTGCCGTCGGCGTCGTACAGGTAGGCGCCGTTCGCGCGTTCAATAAAGAGCGGTACACCGCCAACGCCGGTAAAGGCGCGCACCGGCGAGTTAACGCCACCGGGGATAACTTGCTGTGCCTGAGCATAGAGATTTTCAGACTTACTCATGGTTCCGCTCCTGAGGATGCATTAAAAAAACGCTGCCATTCTAAGGGAACATGCGGCCGCGTTGGAAGGCCAGTCGCGCTTTTGACACGAAACGACAAGGATTTATCCGCGACATCAGCGCCAGGATGAGTAAACTATTTGCTTCGACTGAACTGATAACGAATGGAATATGCACCAGACAACCTCTTCCTCCGACCAGTTAAACGTTGTGCCTGCCCGCCGCGGTGACTTTCTCCGCCTGTTGTTAAGACGTGATAAAACGCCCGTCATCGTGCTAATTATGGCGGGTATTGTCGGTTTGCTGGCCGGTCTGGTTGGCGTTGTTTTTGAAAAAGCGGTGCATGCGGTGAGCAGCTGGCGGCTCTCCCTGCTGGCTGACGTAGAAAAACACTGGATATTGCTTTTCCCGCTGGCGTTTATTCTTTCTGCGCTGCTGGCCGTTATCGGTTATTACCTGGTGCGGCGTTTTGCGCCGGAAGCTTCAGGGTCCGGCATTCCTGAAATCGAAGGCGCGCTGGAAGAGTTGCGTCCGGTGCGCTGGTGGCGCGTTATTCCCGTTAAGTTTATCGGCGGCATGGGATCGCTGGGGGCAGGTATGGTGCTGGGCCGTGAAGGGCCAACGGTACAGCTGGGCGGCAATATTGGCCGCATGGTGCTGGATATTTTCCGCATGAAAAGCGCCGAAGCCCGCCACTCACTATTGGCGACCGGCGCGGCGGCGGGACTGTCGGCGGCCTTTAATGCGCCGCTGGCAGGCATACTGTTTATTATCGAAGAGATGCGTTTGCAGTTTCGCTACAGCGTCATTTCAATTAAGGCAGTGTTCATCGGCGTTATTATGTCGAGCATCGTTTTTCGCGTATTCAATGGCGAACACGCGGTCATCGCGGTCGGCAAACTTTCTATTTCTCCTGTTAATACGCTTTGGCTGTATCTGCTGTTAGGCATGATTTTCGGCATTGTAGGCGTGGCGTTTAACGCATTGATTTTTAAAACGCAGGATATGTTTCAGCGCTTTCACGGCGGCAATTTACGTAAAGTTTTGATTATCGGTGCAATATTGGGCGGCGTGTGCGGCGTGCTTGGCGTTATCGAGCCGGAAGCGGCCGGTGGTGGTTTTGAGCTGATCCCTATCGCGGCGGCGGGCAATTACACCGTAGGCACGCTGCTGTTTATCTTTATTGCGCGAGTGGTTACCACGCTGCTCTGCTTTGGCTCCGGCGCACCGGGCGGCATTTTTGCACCGATGCTGGCGCTCGGCACGCTGCTGGGCACCGCCTTTGGAATGGCCAGCGCATCGCTGTTTCCCGCTTATCATCTGGAAGCGGGCACTTTTGCCATTGCCGGCATGGGCGCGTTGTTTGCCGCTTCGGTCAGAGCGCCGCTGACCGGCATCGTACTGGTGCTGGAAATGACCGATAATTACCAGCTTATTCTGCCTATGATTATCACCTGTCTTGGGGCAACATTGCTGGCGCAGTTCCTTGGCGGCAAACCGCTTTACTCTTCGCTGTTGGCCCGCACGCTGGAAAAGCAGCAGCAGGCCGATGACGCCGCCGCACGTAGTGCCAACACGCCAGCCGCAGGAAGGGCCGATACTTGATTGCTATACTGGTGTGTAAGATAATGGTGCAATTAATGGTCGAAATATGACCGGCCCGAGTGCCTGATGGAGTATCAAATGAGTGACGATGTAGCTCTGCCCCTGCAATTTACCGAAGCAGCGGCCAGTAAAGTCAAAAACCTGATTTCAGATGAAGAGAATCCGGATCTGAAACTGCGCGTTTATATCACCGGCGGCGGCTGCAGCGGCTTCCAGTACGGTTTTACCTTTGACGACAAGGTCAACGATGGCGATATGACCATTGAAAAATCGGGCGTGGCGCTGGTAGTGGATCCAATGAGCCTGCAGTATCTGGTTGGCGGCTCCGTGGACTATACCGAAGGGCTGGAAGGCTCACGCTTTATCGTAACCAATCCCAATGCCAAAACGACATGCGGCTGCGGTTCTTCATTCAGCATCTGATATAAAAAACCCCGACGTTTGACGGCCGGGGTTTTTACTTACCATTCTACTGTAACCAGTTTCGACGTCTGGTGCATTTTGCGGTCTTGCGAAAGCACCGTCTGCGTTACTTTTGGCTGCGCGGCAATTTGCTTACCGCAATCTACTGCTGGTGTTGCTGCTGATGTAGTACTTCGCCCGTCAATGTGACATTGCGAGTAAATGGTCAGTTTGACGCCGATACTGCCGGTAATCGAAGCAGCACAGACCTGACCAGCCATCATCAGGCCTAAGGCCAGTGAAGCGGCTTTCATTGCTGTAGTTTCCTGGTGTAAAGGGCATAGCCCTGAATTTCCGGGTGGCGTTTATAACTGCTTGCCGCCTCGTACTTAAGTTAACGACCAACTTCGTTGAAACTTTACACGACTTTAGTACAGTGCTCTGCTCTCTAAGGCTGTAGTTCGCTGCACAATTGCTGAGCGGCCTGAATAATACGGGGTCCAGGTCGGCTAAGCCAGTCATCCTTTATTACAATTACGCGGGCATTGAGCTGCGGTTGCCAGAAGGCGTTAATCGCCGCTATTTTAGTTGCTTCGCCGCCGGTAACGATCGCCTGCGGATGCCGCATCAGTACCTGCTCGCGGCTGACCTGCGGCCAGGGAACGCGGCTGTCGGCAAAGATATTTTTTCCGCCGCAAAGCTCAATAATTTCATTCTGTAAGGTATTGCGCGAGGCGGTGAAAAGCGGTTGTTGGCCGAACTGCAGGAACACGGATACCGGCGAAGCGTTTTTATAACGTTGTTTTAAACCATTCCACTGCTGTTGCAGCTGCGCGGCTTCCTGTTCCGCTTTTTGCGGCTGTGGGCTCCAGCTTTTCAGGCTGCGCACGCTGGCTATCATCTCGTTTACCGTTTTCGGCGCCAGCCAGATAACTTTGATGCCAAAAGCGGCCAGCTGCTCGACCTGGCGCTGTGGATTTCCTTCGCGCCACGCCAGCACCACGTCCGGCTTCAGGCTGAGAATGCGTTCCACGTTAATACCCTGCCAGTTGGCCACCTGTTCGATATTGACCGCTGCGGGCGGGTAATCCGAATACGCGCTGACGCCAACGGGCGTAATCCCCGCCGCGAACGCCAGCTCGGTTAAATTTGGCGCAAGAGTTATGACGCGAGGTGCGGCGGCTGCCGCCGTGCAATACAGCAGCAGCAACCAAAACAGCTTAGCCACGAAGATGCGTCAGCAGCGTTTCAACCAGCAGGGATGACTGCTGAGCGGCCACGACCAGAAACTCATCAAAGCTGAGGTGAGATTCCTGATCCGCAACGTCAGAAATTGCACGTACGACTACAAACGGCGTAGCGAACTGATGGCAGACGTGTGCGATGGCGGTTGCTTCCATTTCAACGCCTACAGCCTGCGGGAAAGTTGAGCGAATTCGCGCCAGCGGCTCGGCGCCGTTGATAAAGGCGTCGCCGCTGACCACCAGGCCGCGCACGGCGTTTAGCCCCAGCTGGCTGATGCAGCTTTCCGCTGCGGCAATCAGCTTTTCATCGGCGGCAAAAGCGGCCGGACAGCCCGCCATCTGGCCTGGCTCGTAACCGAAAGCGGTAACGTCGGCATCGTGATAGCGCACCTCGTCCGACACCACGATATCGCCCACCTTCAGCGTCGAGGCCAGGCCGCCTGCCGAGCCGGTATTGATGATAAAGTCTGGTTTGCACAGTTCCAGCAGCAGCGTGGTACCCATTGCCGCCGACACTTTGCCGATGCCTGATTTCAGCAGAGCGACCTCAACGCCGTTCAGCGTTCCGGTATAAATTTCACAACCGGCCAGCGCGATAGTCTGACGATTTTCAATTTTGTCGCGCAGCAGCGTAACTTCCTGCTCCATTGCACCAATAATGCCTGCTTTCATACGGATACTCGCTATTGTTGTAGAACCTGACAAATGTGGTACATAGTTTATCATGATTGATTGCATAAACTCACCAGAGCCGGTCAGGCGAGGGCTATTATGACAGCGACAGATTTCAGGACGAAATTCAGTTTCGAGCGCCCCTTTAATAATCGGGAAAAGCCTGAGGGTGAATATTATATAACCCGCCATTTTGAAAGCGATCGCGGGCGCATTATTAATTCCGCAGCAATCCGCCGACTTCAGCAGAAAACACAGGTGTTTCCACTGGAGCGTAACGCTGCGGTGCGTTCCCGGCTGACGCATTCGCTGGAGGTACAGCAAACCGGCCGCTATATCGTTAAAGAGATCGTTCAGGCGTTAAAAAAACAGCCTGGCGGCCTGGAGCAATATGGCCTGACCGAGCTGACCGGCGCGTTTGAAAGCCTGGTTGAGATGGCCTGTCTGCTGCACGACGTTGGCAATCCGCCCTTTGGACATTTTGGCGAAGCGGCAATTAACGACTGGTTTCGCGTTAATCTTCCCGGCATGCTGATTGAACCGCAGGCCGCTGGCGTGGAAAGCAGCGAGCAGAATGAAAAGTTTCTCGCTATGAATGCGCGTCTTCGCCAGGATCTTTGCCATTTTGAAGGTAACGCGCAGGCTATTCGCCTGGTGCATACGTTGCTTCAGCTTAACCTTTCCTATGTGCAGGTTGCCTGCATATTAAAATATACGGCACCCGCCTGGTTTCAGGGAAAGAAACCGGAGCAGTTCAGTACGCTAATGAAAAAGCCGGGGTATTATCTTTCGGAAGAAAAATATGTCGCCGATCTGCTAAGAGCCACCAATACACAGCAATATCACCGTTTCCCGCTAACCTATATTATGGAAGCCGCTGACGATATTTCTTACTGCATTGCCGACCTTGACGATGCGGTAGAAAAAGCCATTTTTAGCGTCGACCAGCTGTATAAATTTTTGCAGGACGAGTGGCTATTGTTAAAAAAACAGAACAAGGTCAGTTCTGACGAGCTTTTTGTAAAGATAGTCGGTTTTGCTTACACGGAGGCGCAAAGTAAAGAGCGCTTTCGCAGCAGAAGCGACACCTTTTTTATGAAGTTACGGGTAAAGGTGCAGTCTGCTCTTGTTGAACATGCCGTAAAACGTTTTGTCGATAATATCGATCAAATCTGGCAGGGGAGTTTTAATCATTCGCTGCTGGAAGATGAAGGTGATGAAAATCAGCTGCTGAATTTATTTAAAGTCGTGGCCAGAAAGCATGTATTTAATCATGCAGAGGTCGAGCAGCTTGAGCTGCAGGGCTATCAAATCATTAAAGGCTTGTTAAATATTTATCAGCCGCTGCTTAAAATGTCTTATACAGATTTTAACATACTGATAAATGAAGACTTCCATAAAGATTACCCGATTGAAACACGACTGTTTCATAAACTCTCCGGCAAGCATCGTAAAGCCTATCTTGTCCACATGAAGAACGTAAAAATTGAAGAGCGATTTGAACGTCTTCTTTGGGAGCGTTATTATCGCGCCAGGCTGTTGCAGGATTATGTTAGCGGCATGACCGATCTCTATGCCTGGGATGAATATCGGCGGTTAATGGCGCTGGAATAAACATCCTGTTCGGCAACTTTGTAAAGGTAGCGAATAAATTTTTACCTTTTGCTGAAACTTATACATGAACTTAGCGCTAAAAATTGAATCTCAACAGCACATTCGTCTTAATTTTTCCTGACCGGAACAGAAGAGAAACAAACGCATGAAAAAAACACTTTTAGCCAGCGCGTTGGCCCTGAGCCTGGGAATGGCAATTGGCCCCTCAGCAATAGCAGCCGAAACGGCTTCTTCCACCAGCCAGCAGTTACCCAGTTTGGCACCTATGTTAGAAAAAGTGATGCCGTCAGTGGTGAGTATCAACGTTGAAGGCAGCACAACGGTACGTACACCACGTTTACCTCAGCAATTCCAGCAGTTCTTTGGCGGCAATTCGCCATTCTGCCAGGACGGTTCGCCGTTCCAGAGTTCGCCAATGTGTCAGGGTGGCGGCCAGCAGGGCGGCGGTGCCGATACGCAGCAGGAAAAATTCCGCGCGCTGGGATCGGGCGTAGTGATCAATGCTGAAAAAGGGTATGTCGTCACTAATAATCACGTGGTAGATAACGCCACCAAAATTCAGGTGCAGCTGAGCGACGGTCGTAAATATGATGCCAAGGTTATTGGCAAAGATCCGCGTTCCGACATTGCGCTTATCCAGCTTAACGATGCGAAAAACCTGACCGCAATTAAAGTCGCCGATTCTGACGATCTCCGCGTTGGCGACTATACCGTGGCTATCGGTAACCCGTATGGCCTGGGTGAAACCGTGACCTCCGGCATCGTTTCTGCACTGGGACGCAGCGGCCTGAACGTGGAAAACTATGAAAACTTTATTCAAACTGATGCGGCCATTAACCGCGGCAACTCGGGCGGCGCGCTGGTCAACCTTAACGGTGAATTAATCGGGATCAATACCGCGATTCTGGCACCGGACGGCGGCAATATCGGCATCGGTTTCGCTATCCCCAGCAACATGGTCAAAAACCTGACGGCGCAGATGGTTGAATATGGCCAGGTAAAACGCGGCGAGCTGGGCATTATGGGCACCGAGCTGAACTCCGAGCTGGCAAAAGCCATGAAGGTTGACGCACAGCGCGGCGCCTTTGTCAGTCAGGTATTGCCAAAGTCTTCTGCGGCCAAGGCCGGCGTGAAGGCGGGTGACGTCGTGGTTTCCATCAACGGGAAACCTATTTCCAGCTTTGCGGCGCTGCGTGCCCAGGTTGGCTCGCTACCGGTTGGCACCAAAATGGCGCTGGGCCTGATCCGCGACGGCAAGCCGCTGACGGTTAACGTCGAGCTACAGCAAAGCTCCCAGGCGAAGGTCGATTCCGGCAATATCTATGTCGGAATTGAAGGTGCCGACCTGAGCAACTACGACGCAAAAGGCGTGAAGGGCGTTAAGGTCGATAACGTGAAGGCTGGTTCGGCCGCGGCACGTGTCGGTCTGAAAAAAGACGATGTGATTTTGGGCGTTAACCAGCAGGCCGTCGCTAACCTTGGCGAACTGCGTAAAATCCTCGACAGCAAGCCTTCGGTTCTGGCGCTGAATATCCAGCGTGGTGACAGCACTATCTATCTGTTAATGCAGTAACTTCCTCAGGATGCTGGCTTATTGCAGCCAGCATCCGCCTGTCTGGCCTTGCCGTTATTTTTCCAGCCTGGATCACGCCTGGTGCATTTGCCTGATGTCGCGCCACGAGCCTGCGAGTATGCTGGCCCGATAAGCCTTTTCAGGAGTAACGGATGGCCACTTATCACCTTGATGCCCGCCTGGCGCAGGAAATCGTTGCCCGTACCATGAAAATAATTGACAGCAATGTCAACGTGATGGACGCGCGCGGCCGTATTATCGGCAGCGGCGACCGCGAACGTATTGGAGAAATGCACGAAGGTGCGCTGCTGGCGCTGTCGCAGGCGCGAGTTGTGGATATTGACGATGCGGTAGCAAAACATCTGCACGGCGTTCGTCCCGGCATTAATCTTCCTATGCGTATTGATGGCGAAATTGTCGGCGTCATTGGCCTGACCGGCGAACCAGAATCGCTGCGGCACTATGGCGAGCTGGTCTGTATGACGGCGGAAATGATGCTGGAACAGGCCCGGCTGCTGCATATGCTGGCGCAGGACAGCCGTCTGCGAGAGGAGCTGGTGCTCAATCTGATCCGCAGCGAGACGATTTCTCCGGCACTTACCGAATGGGCGCAGCGTTTACGTATCGATCTAAATCAACCGCGCGTGGTTGCCGTGGTAGAAGTCGACAGCGGTCAGCTTGGCGTAGACAGCGCTATGTCGGAGCTTCAGCAGCTGCAAACGTTATTGACCACGCCGGAAAGGGATAATCTGATCGCCATCGTTTCGCTAACGGAAATGGTGGTGTTAAAACCCGCTTTTAATGCGCATGGCCGCTTTGATGCCGAAGATCACCGCAAACGCATTGCGCTACTGCAATCCAGAATGAAGGACAGCGGCCAGCTGAGAATGCGGATTGCCTTAGGCAATTTTTTTACCGGCCCTGGCAGTATCGCGCGCTCTTACCGTACCGCGCAGACAACGATGCTGGTTGGCAAGCAACGGATGCCGGAGCAACGCAGCTATTTTTATCAGGACCTGGTGCTGCCTGTCCTGCTCGACAGCCTGCGCGGCGGCTGGCAGGCGGGTGAGCTTTCCCGTCCGCTGGCAAAATTGAAGACCATGGATAACAACGGGCTGCTCAGAAGAACGCTTATCGCCTGGTTTAGCAATAACGTGCAGCCTTCCGCTACGGCAAAAGCGCTGTATATTCATCGTAATACGCTGGAATACCGGCTAAACCGGATTTCGGAACTGACGGGGCTTAACCTGAGCAGCTTTGACGACCGTCTGCTGCTGTACGTGGCGCTACAGCTGGATGATGAGGCGTAGGTAAGCCGGCTGGGCAGGGGAGTTTTCCCTGGCGCAGCCGGTAGCATTTAACGGCTGTTGCGCGTCAGTTTTTCCAGGTCGGCTTCAATCTCCTGGATCTTATTAGTGACAACGCTTTCCAGGTGACGCAGATCGTCCAGGATCTTGCGCTTAAGATCGACTTCCACCTGATCCCGCTGGCAGATCTGATCCAGCTCATCAATCACGTAACGCAGGTTAGGACTGATCTCCTGAATTTCTTTAAAGCCCTGATTAACGTTATCAGCGACCACGGTTTTGCGCTGGCGCGGATATTTAAACTTCACGCTTTTGGCAAAAAATTCGCCTTTGTCTTTGCGAAAATAGATTTTCAGAATGTCGTTGCTGGCTTCCTGGCGCAGACTGTAGCGGTCAATGTCATCAGGGTTAGCAATGCCTAAACCTTTCAGATTGTCATACATGGGTTTTGTTCCTGAGTGAAGTTAATGTCGTTCCGGCCGCGCGTCGTGAATACTGCGTTGTGCAGTGCTCGCCCTATTTATGGACCGATAATCCATAAACGGGCTGCGCGCTTACGCCTTGTCTTCACCGGGCTCGCTTGTTCCGGACTCATGCGATAAATGTAGTCGTAAAAGTCACAGCACGAAGTACGTCAGAAATGATTAGTTGATGCGACGGCGCGAATTATCGCCTGGATAGTGTGCGATAGCATTACTTATTTTGCGTCGGAAAACATCTTTTGGGCGGGGAAACTGTAAAGAAAAAATGACGGGCTGCGGAAAGCAGCCCGTGGGGAAATTAGTCGATGGTGCGCAGAAGTTCGTTGATCCCTACTTTACTGCGGGTTTTAGCATCTACTTTTTTCACGATAACGGCACAGTAAAGGCTGTAGCTACCGTCTTTAGAAGGCAGGTTACCGGAAACGACTACGGAACCAGCGGGTACGCGGCCATAATGGACTTCGCCGGTTTCACGGTCGTAGATTTTGGTGCTCTGGCCAATATAAACGCCCATGGAAATGACCGCGCCTTCTTCTACAATCACACCTTCCACAATCTCAGAACGCGCGCCGATAAAGCAGTTGTCTTCGATAATGGTTGGATTAGCCTGCAGCGGTTCCAGCACGCCACCAATGCCGACGCCGCCGGAAAGGTGAACGTTTTTACCGATCTGCGCACAGGAACCTACGGTAGCCCAGGTGTCGACCATAGAGCCTTCATCGACGTAAGCACCAATATTGACGTAAGAAGGCATCAATACGGTGTTGCGCGCGATGAAAGCACCCTGACGAACGGCCGCTGGCGGAACGACGCGAAAACCTTCTTTTTTGAAGCGTGCATCGTCATAATCGGCGAATTTCATGGGTACTTTGTCGTAATAACGACTTTCAGCGCCATCAATCACCTGATTGTCATTGATACGGAAAGAGAGCAGCACGGCCTTTTTCAGCCACTGGTGCGTCACCCACTGACCGTCGATTTTTTCCGCTACGCGCAGAGCACCGCTGTCCAGCAACGCGATAACCTGGTTGACCGCTTCCCGCGTAACCGCATCGGCACTGGCGGGGGTGATGTCGGCGCGGCGCTCAAAGGCGCTCTCAATAACACTCTGTAATTGTTGCATTAATTCCGATTTCCTGTGTCAAATCATGTTCCGGAAAAAGCCTGTAACCCGCCAGAATAGAAACGGCGAGCGAGCGGGCCCTGTCCGAAAACGGGGGTAAAATTAAATCTCGGTCACACTTTATCGTTTGGATTAAGGGCCTCTGTCAACCGTTGTTGCAACTCGTGCCGCAATTCGCGCTTGAGCGCGCGGCGGTCGCTGTTAGCCAGAATAAATAAATCCTCAACTCGTTCGCCGATGGTGCTGATACGCGCGCCGTGAAGCGAAATGTTTAAATCGGCAAAAATTTCACCTACCCGGGCCAGCAAGCCAGGCTGATCCAGGGCAATAAGCTCCATATAGGTGCGTCTGTCGGTATGGTTCGGCAGAAATTTAACCTCGGTATCGACGCTAAAATGCTTTAGCCTGGCCGACTGGCGTCGGGTTCTGGCTGGCTGGAAGCTGCTTTGCCCAATGGCCTGCTCCAGCGCCTGGCGGATAGTTTCATGGCGATCTGCGGCCAGCGGACTGCCGTCCGGCTCCAGCACGATAAAGGTATCCATCGCCATTCCATCGCGGCTGGTGAAAATTTGCGCATCATGCACGCTGAGGTTACGGCGATCCAGCTCACCCGCCACCGTAGCAAACAGATAGGGCCTGTCGGGACTCCAGATAAAGATTTCCGTACCGCCGCGCGTGGCCTGCGGGCTTAATAACACCAGCGGCTGAGACAGGTCATGTTCCATCAGATGACGGGCGTGCCAGGCCAGCTGATTGGGCGTATGGCGCAGAAAATAATCCGCCCGGCAGCGTGCCCAGATGTCACGCAGCGCCTGCTCGTCCAGGTTATCCATGCGCAGCAGCGCCAGCGCCTGCAAACGATGATGCCGAACCCGTTCACGCAGATCGGGACTGTGTTCCATCCCGCGGCGCAACTGTTTTTCCGTAGCAAAAAAGAGCTCGCGCAACAGGCTCTGCTTCCAGCTGTTCCACAAGGTTTCGTTAGTGGCGCAGATATCCGCCACGGTCAGGCAAACCAGGTAGCGCAGCCTGTTTTCATTCTGCATCGCCTCGGCAAACTTCTGGATTTCTGCCGGATCCTGAATATCGCGGCGTTGTGCCGTGACCGACATCAGCAGGTGGTGACGTACCAGCCAGGCGACGAGCTGTGTTTCCCGTGAGTTAAGCCCGTGCAGTTCGGCAAATTCCAGCGCATCCTGCGCGCCAAGCACCGAATGGTCGCCGCCGCGCCCTTTGGCGATATCATGAAACAGCGCGGCCATTAACAGCAGTTCAAGCTGCGGCAGGCGCGGCCAGATTTCCACACAGAGCGGATGACGCGGCCGGGTAGCTTCATCAGCAAAGCTTTCCAGTTTTTGCAGCACCCGGATGGTGTGTTCATCTACGGTATAGGCGTGGAAAAGGTCGAACTGCATTTGCCCAACGATATTGCCCCACTGCGGCATATAAGCCCACAGCACGCTATGCCGATGCATCGGCACCAGCGCGCGGCTGACCGCGCCGGGATGGCGCAGAATTGACAGAAAGAGCTGACGAGCCTGAGGGATGGTGCAGAGCGGCTGCTGCAAATGACGGCGCGCGTATCTTAACTGGCGCAGCGTCGTGGAATAGATGCCGGTAATGTTTGGCGTCCGCACCATGGTGTAGAACAGGCGCATAATAGCGACAGGATCGCGCGTAAACAGCGTTTCATCAATGAGATCGATCAGCGTGCCGCGCAGCTGAAATTCTTCGTCAATAGCGCGCGGCTTTTCATCTTCGCCCAGCGCCAGAATCGCTTCGTCAAACAGCTGTAGCAACATCTGGTTTAGCTCGCTGATACGGCCGGTGACGCGGTAAAAATCTTTCATCATCCGCTCAACGGGTTCGTTGCCTTCGCCCTGATAGTTCAGGCGTTGCGCCACGTTTAGCTGACGGTCGAACAGCAGCCGGTTATCGTACCGGTTTAATGTCAGATGCAGCGCAAAACGGATCCGCCAGAGCAGGGTCTGGCACTCGTTAAGCTCGTTCCGTTCCGCCTCGGTCAGAAACCCAAAGCCAACCATTTCATCCAGTGAGGTCGCGCCAAAATGGCGGCGCGCTACCCACAGCAAGGTATGGATATCACGTAATCCACCCGGGCTGCTTTTGATATCCGGCTCAAGGTTGTAGCTGGTGCCGTGATAGCGCTGATGCCGTTCCTGCTGCTCGTCGATTTTAGCCGCGAAAAAGCGATCGGAAGGCCAGAAGCCCTCGCTGAAAACGTTTTTCTGCAGCTCCAGAAATAACGCGACGTCGCCAGTCAGCAAACGGGACTCAATCAGGTTAGTGGCAACGGTAAGATCCGACAGACCTTCCAGCAGGCACTCTTCCAGCGTTCGAACGCTGTGGCCCACTTCCAGTTTGAGATCCCACATCAGCGTGAGCAGCTCGCTGGTACGCTGGGCATCTTCTGCAGAAAGAGGGTAGCGGCTGAGGATCAGCACGTCGATATCGGAAAGCGGATGCAGTTCGGCGCGACCATAGCCGCCAACGGCAACCAGCGCGATGTCTTCCTGCTCGGGAAAACCGTAAAAACGCCACAGGCGGCGCAGCAGGCGATCGATAAACAACGTGCGTGCGGCGATTAGCTGCTCAACATTTTTACCCGCGTCAAAGGCACCAGCCAGATACTGCTGAAAATCTTCCAGATGCTGTTTTAGCGTATCGCGCGTCAGTTCAGCGTCTTGCCAGTCAGCAGGAGAAGAAGCCTGCCCGTATTCTTTCATTGTGGTATTCACGCCAGAGCTCCTGCAGTTTGCCTGTCGGCATCAAGACAAGCAGTGACAATAGCGTCACAGGGCACCAGAGATCAAAGAAAACGATGGGCGTTCGTCTACGGTAGTTACCTGAACCAGGCGGCGACGGCGGCGATAGCGGCAAGCGTTGCCGGGATAACGGTTAGCAGCAGGACGGTTTGCCTGTTGATGGCTTTTTGCAGCTCCTCCCGCAACTCACCGCGTGAAGCGATGATTTGTCCGGTAAGATCGCCGCGCAGTGAAACAATATCTGCTTTAAGCTCGCCATGCAGTGAAGCAATATCTTCTTTCAGCTCGCCGCGCAAAGCTGTCATTTCAGTACGAACGTTCGCGACGTCGGCGTGGGTGGCAAAACTTTCAGAGCGAACGGTAAGGGTAGCCAGATTTTTACTGATAGTGGCCACGTCGCTCTCAAGTTTCTTCACCCTTGGTTCAAGATTTTCCGTCACGTTTCCTCCTTCATCACTCCTGCAGTCAGACACAGGCAAAACAGGTAAAGCGGACTTACCATCCTCGTTGCATTCATTCGCGGTGGCATTCCTGAGCGCATAACCCATGGTTGCCTCCTTTATTTCTTCCCTTCTCTGGCTGCCCGATTATCGCTGGCATAAGGCAGAGGCCTGGAATTCTGACGTTAAACCTGTTGCGGAATGGATAAAAAAGGAAGTTGCTTGCAGTCTGACTAAAAGTAAAGCCGCTCATGCCGTGGCCATTTTTCTGGAAAACAGAAAATAAAAAATCGCTGTATCTGTTCAGGAAGGGAACTGGCGTTTCCATAAGTCGATCTCCTTGTATGAATGTCTTGCGTCCTGCAAAAAAGGGAATGCCCTTACACTCTTTATGGTCCGTGCAATTTATAACCAAACGCCTGTTGATGTCTATCGAAAAGGACCGGCTGATTTCGCTTTCGGTAAGGAAATGCGGCATATCACGCAAAAGCTGCCTTTTTAACGGAAAGCGGGCGTTGGAATGGGCAGAAAAATCCGATTCCATAATGCGTTTAACGTGATGCTTTTGCAGTGTGGACGCACGGGCGGGCCAGATAAACCAGTAGCAGCAGAGTTGATGCGTTGTTAAAACCCGACAGCGGAATGGCCGCCGGGTTTGGCAAGGAAGAGAATTAAGCGTCGGCAGTCAGAATAGCCGGAATGGTATCGTCTTTGCGCAGCGTCATAATTTCGCAGCCGTCTTCCGTAACCACGATAGTGTGCTCATATTGTGCAGAGAGGCTGCGATCTTTGGTCTTTACCGTCCAGCCATCTTTCATGCTGCGAATGCGGTAATCGCCTGCGTTAACCATTGGCTCAATGGTAAAAGCCATACCGGCCTGCAGCACTACGCCGCCATCATCCGCATCGTAATGCAGCACCTGAGGCTCCTCGTGGAAGCCTTTCCCAATGCCGTGTCCGCAATACTCACGAACCACAGAGAAATCCTGTGCTTCAACAAATTTCTGGATTTCACGGCCAATGGTGCGCAGTCGAATACCCGGTTTGACCATGCGCAGTGCCAGGTAAAGGCTTTCCTGCGTTACGCGGCACAGACGTTCGCCCTGAATAGTCGGCTTGCCCGCGATATACATTTTTGACGTGTCGCCATGATATTCATCTTTAATGACGGTCACGTCGATGTTCACGATATCTCCATCTTTCAGGATTTTCTCGTCACTCGGGATACCGTGGCAAACAACTTCGTTGACTGAAATACAGACCGATTTAGGAAAACCGTGATAGCCAAGGCTGGCCGACACCGCTTTCTGGGTGTTAACGATGTAATCGTGGCACAAACGGTCAAGCTCGCCGGTGCTGACGCCGGGTTTAACGTGCTCTTCGATCATTTCCAGCACTTCGGCCGCCAGGCGTCCGGCGACGCGCATTTTTGCGATTTCTTCAGGGGTTTTGATTGTAATTGCCATTAATTTAGTCCGCAGCTGTCGCTATTTTCGACAATAATAAAGGAAGTGCAGCAATGTTAGCAGCCCACCTTGCTGCTGCCAATTGCAGTTTGCGGCAGGGGACGGATAGCTAACAATCATTGGCTTCACGGGCAGCTTTATGGTATAAAGCGCGCCGACGATTCTCTGTGGGAAAGTTTGCAGAGAAACGCATAAATCTCACTATGTGTAAATAACACACATGTATCGACACATACGCCGGGGTGCCTTAATCACTGCGCAAGCAGTCTGCGAGGTCGGTCGTATGGGATACATGGAGGCTTAACCCCAATCAATTTACAGAGGTAATCATGGCAACTGTTTCCATGCGCGACATGCTCAAGGCTGGTGTACACTTCGGTCACCAGACCCGTTACTGGAACCCAAAAATGAAGCCATTCATTTTCGGCGCTCGTAACAAAGTTCACATCATCAACCTTGAAAAAACCGTACCAATGTTCAACGAAGCTCTGGCTGAATTGACCAAGATCTCTTCCCGTAAAGGTAAGATCCTGTTTGTTGGTACCAAGCGCGCTGCAAGCGAAGCGGTAAAAGAGCACGCTCTGAGCTGCGATCAGTTCTTCGTTAACCACCGCTGGTTGGGTGGCATGCTGACTAACTGGAAAACCGTTCGTCAGTCCATCAAGCGTCTGAAAGATCTGGAAACTCAGTCTCAGGACGGTACGTTTGATAAACTGACCAAGAAAGAAGCGCTGATGCGTAATCGTGAGCTGGCCAAGCTGGAAAACAGCCTGGGCGGTATCAAAGACATGGGCGGCCTGCCAGACGCGCTGTTCGTTGTTGATGCTGACCACGAGCACATCGCAATCAAAGAAGCTAACAACCTGGGTATCCCGGTGTTCGCTATCGTTGATACTAACTCTGATCCAGACGGCGTTGACTACATCATCCCAGGCAACGACGATGCAATCCGTGCTGTAAGCCTGTACCTGACCGCTGTGGCTACCACCGTGCGTGAAGGTCGCTCTCAGGACCTGGCTCAGCAGGCTGAAGAAAGCTTCGCTGAAGCTGAGTAATAAGGTTTGCTCCACAGAGAGCCCTTATACCCGTCAGGGTAAAATCAGATGTTAATCTGTAAGGGGCCTTGATTGGCCCCTTTATTTTGAATTCGCTTTGCCGCTGGTGACCCATCGGCGGGGCAATATTTCTCCCGAGAAACAGGTATCTGTCGTGGCGCCATCCGGCGAACCGGGCAGGTGCTGAGCTAACCGAGGATTAGAGAATGGCTGAAATTACTGCTGCTCTGGTAAAAGAACTGCGCGAGCGCACTGGCGCTGGCATGATGGATTGTAAGAAAGCGCTGACTGAAGCTAGCGGCGACATCGAGCTGGCCATCGAAAACATGCGTAAATCTGGCGCGATCAAAGCGGCGAAAAAAGCAGGCAACGTAGCTGCTGACGGCGTGATCAAAACCAAAATCGACGGCAACTACGGCGTGATCCTGGAAGTTAACTGCCAGACCGACTTCGTTGCTAAAGATGGCGGTTTCCAGGCGTTCGCTGACAAAGTGCTGGACGCGGCTGTTGCCGGCAAAATCACTGATGTCGAAGTGCTGAAAGCACAGTTCGAAGAAGAGCGCGTTGCACTGGTTGCTAAAATCGGTGAGAACATCAACATCCGTCGCGTAGCTTCCCTGGAAGGCGACGTGCTGGGCAGCTACCTGCACGGCGCGCGTATCGGCGTACTGATCTCTGCAACCGGCGCTAACGAAGAGCTGGTTAAGCAGCTGGCTATGCACGTTGCTGCAAGCAAGCCTGAGTTTGTTAAGCCAGAAGACGTTTCTGCTGAAGTAGTAGAAAAAGAGTACCAGGTTCAGCTGGACATCGCTATGCAGTCCGGCAAGCCGAAAGAAATCGCAGAGAAAATGGTTGAAGGCCGCATGAAGAAATTCACCGGCGAAGTTTCTCTGACCGGTCAGCCTTTCGTTATCGACCCGTCTAAAACCGTTGGCCAGCTGCTGAAAGAGCAGGGTGCTGACGTCGTTAACTTCATCCGCTTTGAAGTGGGCGAAGGTATTGAGAAAGCTGAAACAGATTTCGCTGCAGAAGTTGCGGCAATGTCCAAGCAGTCTTAATCGCTTGAAAAGAACCGCCAACCGGCGGTTCTTTTTTATCTGCCTTCTCAGGCAATTTTCAGCCTCATCCCAATAGTATTTTTTCAATGCCCGCGGGATGATAGTGCAGATTTAACTCCTCACATCGACAGACATCTTCCAGGAAAAAAAACCATGGCGACCAATGCAAAACCTGTTTATCAACGTATCCTGCTAAAACTGAGCGGCGAAGCCCTGCAAGGTGCCGAAGGCTTCGGTATCGATGCAAGCGTGCTGGATCGTATGGCTCAGGAAGTGAAGGAACTGGTAGAGCTGGGCATTCAGGTGGGTGTGGTTATCGGTGGTGGTAATCTGTTCCGTGGCGCAGGTCTGGCGCAGGCCGGCATGAATCGCGTTGTGGGTGACCACATGGGCATGCTGGCGACCGTAATGAACGGACTGGCCATGCGTGATGCGCTGCATCGTGCCTACGTCAACGCTCGCCTGATGTCAGCTATTCCATTGAACGGCGTCTGTGATAACTACAGCTGGGCAGAGGCCATCAGCCTGCTGCGTAACAACCGCGTGGTGATTTTCTCTGCGGGAACCGGCAACCCATTCTTTACTACCGACTCAGCAGCCTGCCTGCGTGGTATTGAGATTGAAGCTGACGTCGTACTGAAAGCAACCAAAGTAGACGGCGTCTACTCTGAAGATCCGGTCAAAAATCCGGACGCTACCCTGTACGATCAGCTGAGCTACACCGAAGTGCTGGAACGTGAACTGAAAGTGATGGATCTGGCCGCCTTTACGCTGGCTCGTGACCATAAACTGCCGATTCGCGTGTTCAACATGAACAAGCCGGGCGCGCTGCGCCGTGTAGTGATGGGCGAAAAAGAAGGCACCCTGATTACGCAATAATATCTGTTAGCGCGTAAAATAAGGTATATTCTGCCTTCATAGTGCTGAACGCACCCATATTATGACTTAAAACGGGCTCTGGTCGCAGAGCCTGGCAGGTTAACCAGAATCCAAGGGTTACAACGTGATTAACGAAATCAGAAAAGATGCCGAAACGCGCATGGACAAATGCCTGGAAGCGTTTAAAAACCACATCAGCAAAATCCGTACCGGCCGCGCTTCGCCAAGTATTCTTGATGGCATTATGGTTGATTACTACGGTTCTTCCACGCCGCTGCGCCAGCTGGCAAGCGTCACGGTTGAAGATTCCCGTACACTGAAAATCAACGTATTTGACCGTTCAATCAGCGCAGCGGTAGAAAAAGCCATTATGGCTTCTGACCTGGGCCTGAACCCAAGCTCGGCGGGCAGCGATATCCGCGTTCCGCTGCCAGCGCTGACGGAAGAGCGTCGTAAAGACCTGATTAAAATCGTTCGTGGCGAAGCGGAGCAGGGGCGCGTTTCCGTGCGCAACGTACGCCGTGATGCTAACGACAAAGTGAAAGCTCTGTTGAAAGACAAAGAGATCAGCGAAGACGAAGAGCGTCGTTCTCAGGATGATATTCAAAAAATGACCGACGTGTTCATCAAGAAAGTTGATGCCGCGCTGGCAGAAAAAGAAGCGGAACTGATGGACTTCTGAGTCGATCGGTATCGTGACTTAACGCCGTACAGATTGCCGCTTTTATCGGGCAGTCTTACGGCGTTTTGCATTTATTCCTTTGCCTGGCGAGTCGCTCTCGCGGGCTACTACACAGAGCATCCTCATGAAGCAACTGACCATTCTTGGTTCCACCGGTTCTATCGGCACCAGCACGCTGGCCGTGATTAAAGCGAATCCCGAACTGTTTGCCGTTAAGGCGTTAGTTGCCGGTCACAACGTTGAGCTGATGGCTGAACAGTGCCATATTTTCCGGCCCGCTTACGCAGCCATGGCCGACGAGGCTTCTGCCGCTGCGTTGCGCCTGAAGCTGGCGGATTTAAATGTTGCGACGGAAGTCATGAGCGGTGAAAAAGCAGCCTGTGAACTGGCTGCCCTGGACGATGTGGATCAGGTGATGGCAGCAATTGTTGGCGCGGCGGGACTGTTGCCAACGCTGGCGGCCATTCGCGCCGGTAAACAGGTGCTGCTGGCCAATAAAGAGTCGCTGGTCACATGCGGCCAGCTATTTATGGAGGCCGTCAGCCAGTATAAGGCGCAGCTTCTCCCGGTCGACAGCGAACATAATGCCATTTTTCAGAGTTTGCCCGCTTCCCTCCAGCGCCAGTTAGGATACGCTTCTCTGCGGGATAATGGCATTGAAAGCATTATCCTTACGGGATCGGGTGGCCCTTTTCGCGAAACGCCGTTAGCCGAGCTGGCAACAATGACGCCAGACCAGGCCTGCGCGCATCCGAACTGGACGATGGGACGAAAAATTTCCGTCGATTCGGCCACCATGATGAATAAAGGTCTGGAATATATCGAAGCCCGCTGGTTGTTTAACGCTACCGACGCGCAAATGGAAGTGATCCTGCATCCGCAGTCTGTTATCCACTCAATGGTTCGTTACCGTGACGGCAGCGTACTGGCGCAGCTGGGTTCGCCAGATATGCGTACGCCGATTGCTCATGTTATGGCATGGCCGCAGCGCGTGCAGTCCGGTGCAAAGCCGCTGGATTTTACCCGCATGGGCGCAATGACCTTCGCTGAGCCAGACTATGTGCGCTATCCCTGTTTAAAGCTCGCTATCGACGCCTGCAAAACGGGCCAGGCGGCTACTACAGCACTGAACGCCGCGAATGAAATTGCCGTGGCGGCTTTCCTGGCTAAGCAGATCCGCTTTACGGATATTGCCAGCGTAAATATGAGCGTGCTGGAAATGCTTTCCTGTCGTGAGCCAGCAAGCGTAGAGGCCGTGTTGGATATCGATCGCCAGGCGCGAGAAGCGGCACAAACATGCCTGTCGCGTTTTTCTGGTACGGGTAGCGTCCATTTGTGAGGTGAGGGCGGAGATGGTACAATCTTCGGCCGCCTGTATAGCGTAGTAGCCACAAACTGGTTGCCATTGCCGTGAAGGATACGGCTGTTTACGTCGAGCAGGTAAGGTATTTCAGAAACCATTGTATTTCTGATTAAAGGAAATAATTACGCGTTATGTCGTCCGAAAATCAAATAAAAACCGATGACCAGCAGGGTGAACATCCCCGTCATGTGGCCATCATTATGGATGGCAATGGCCGCTGGGCCAAAAACCAGGGCAAAATGCGCATTACGGGGCATAAGGCGGGTGTAAAATCGGTCCGTCGTGCCGTCAGCTTTGCCGTCAGCAATAAGCTGGACGCGCTTACCCTGTATGCTTTCAGCAGCGAAAACTGGAATCGTCCGCCACAAGAAGTGATGGCGTTGATGGAACTGTTTGTCTGGGCGCTGGACAGTGAGGTAAAAAGCCTCCATAAGCATAATGTTCGCCTGCGGATCATTGGCGATACCGGCCGCTTTAACGCCCGTTTACAGGAACGTATTCGCCGTGCCGAGGAACTTACTCAGCAAAATAATGGACTCACCCTGAACATTGCCGCGAATTATGGCGGACGTTGGGATATTATTCATGGTGTCAGGAAAATCGCAGAGCAGGTGCAGGAAGGTCTGATTCGTCCAGACCAGATCGAGGAAGAAAATCTCGGTCAGTACCTTTGTCTCAATGACCTGGCGCCGGTGGATCTGGTAATAAGGACAGGGGGAGAGCATCGAATCAGTAACTTTTTGCTGTGGCAGGTTGCCTATGCGGAGTTCTTTTTTACCGATGTTCTCTGGCCTGATTTTGATGAACAAGTTTTTGAAGGTGCACTGAATGCGTTTGCACAACGAGAGCGCCGCTTTGGCGGTGCAGCACCCGGCGGCGCCTGAGCGCACTGGAGGTAATCTTTGCTGAAGTCACGCCTGATTACCGCATTAATACTCATTCCGATCGTGATTGCAGCGCTGTTTCTGCTGCCGCCTCCCGGATTTGCTATTGTCACGCTGGCCGTCTGCATGTTGGCGGCCTGGGAATGGGGACAGTTCGCTGGCCTGGCCTCGCGCTCGCAGCGCGTCTGGCTGGCCGTCCTGTGCGGGCTGCTGCTTGCTGTGATGATGTTTACCCTTCCTGCCTATCATCATTCCGTTCATTTGACGCAGATTGCCGGTTCGCTATGGGCGGCCCTGGTCTGGTGGATTGCGGCGCTGTTGCTGGTGCTAACCTATCCTGGTTCTGCGGCGCTATGGCGTCGCTCTCGCGTGTTGCGCCTGCTGTTTGGCGTATTAACTATCGTGCCGTTTTTCTGGGGTATGGTGGCGCTGCGCCAGTACCATTATGAAACTGACCACTTTAGTGGTGCCTGGTGGCTGCTGTACGTCATGCTTCTGGTATGGGGTGCAGATTCGGGCGCGTATATGTTTGGCCGCCTGTTCGGCAAGCACAAACTGGCGCCGAAAGTATCGCCAGGAAAAACCTGGGAAGGTTTTTTTGGCGGTCTCGTCACTTCAGCCGTTATCGCCTGGCTGTTCGGCCTGTGGGCACCGTTGAGCATTTCGCCCGGTGTTCTGCTAACCTGCTCTCTCGTCGCGGCGCTGGCATCCGTGTTAGGCGATTTGACCGAAAGTATGTTCAAGCGCGAAGCAGGCATCAAAGACAGCGGCCAGCTTATTCCTGGCCACGGTGGGATATTGGATCGTATCGATAGCCTGACGGCGGCGGTGCCGGTGTTTGCCTGCCTGCTGCTGCTGGTGTTCGGCACGCTATAAGGGACTTTATGTTGAGTATACTCTGGAGCCTTGGCGCTTTTATCGTTGCGCTGGGTATTCTGATAACCGTGCACGAATTTGGGCATTTCTGGGTGGCTCGCCGCTGCGGCGTCAAGGTAGAGCGGTTCTCCGTTGGCTTTGGCAAAGCGCTGTGGCGACGCCGCGATCGCCAGGGTACCGAGTATGTCATCGCGCTGATCCCGCTGGGCGGCTACGTTAAGATGCTGGATGAACGCGTCGAAAGCGTCCCGCCTGAACTCCGCCATCTCTCCTTCAATAATAAAACCGTGCTGCAACGCGCGGCGATTATCAGCGCCGGGCCGCTGGCCAATTTCCTGTTCGCTATCGTGGCTTACTGGCTCGTTTTTATTATCGGCGTACCGGGTGTTCGCCCGGTAGTTGGCGAAATAGTAAGCGGTTCGCAGGCTGCAGAAGCGCAAATTACGCCAGGAATGGAACTTAAGGCCGTTGACGGCATCGAAACGCCTGACTGGGAAGCTGTGCGTATGGCGCTGGTAACTAAAATTGGCGACCAGCAGACTACGCTCAGCGTGGCGCCGTTTGGCACTGCTCAGGTTCGTGACGTCCGGCTCGATTTGCGCAACTGGCATTTTGAGCCTGACAGGCAGGATCCGGTCGCTTCGCTGGGCATTCGGCCACGCGGGCCGCAGGTAGAAACCGTGCTGGCTGAAATCCAGACCAACTCGGCGGCGGCCAAAGCAGGTTTGCAAGCAGGTGACAGGATCGTTAAAGTCGATGGTCAGCCGCTGGACCAGTGGCAGCAGTTTGTCACATTGGTTCGCGATAATCCTGGTCAACCGCTGGCGGTTGAGGTCGAGCGTCAGGGCAGCCCTGTAAGCTTGACGTTGACGCCGGACGCAAGACCGGGAAATAAAGCAGAAGGCTTTGCGGGCGTAATCCCGCGTATTATTCCTCTGCCGGATGAATACAAAACGGTACGCCAGTATGGACCGTTTGCGGCCGTTGGTGAGGCCAGCGCGAAAACCTGGCAGCTAATGAAGCTGACGGTAACGATGCTGGGCAAGCTGATTGTCGGCGAAGTGAAGTTGAACAATCTCAGCGGGCCGATTTCAATCGCCCAGGGTGCTGGGATGTCGGCGGAATATGGCTTGATTTATTATCTGATGTTCCTCGCTTTAATCAGCGTGAACCTTGGAATTATCAATCTGTTCCCCTTGCCGGTACTAGATGGTGGACATTTGCTGTTTCTGGCGATCGAAAAGATCAAAGGTGGGCCGGTGTCTGAGCGAGTTCAGGACTTCAGTTATCGCATTGGCTCTGTTTTGCTGGTGCTGTTAATGGGGCTTGCACTATTCAATGATTTCTCGCGTCTTTAACGGCCTGACCGTTTGATGCGAGAACCAGTTAGGAAGAATGCATAACAACGATGGCGATGAAAAAGTTGCTCATAGCGTCGCTGCTGTTTAGCAGCGCCACCGTATACGCGGCAGACGGCTTCGTGGTGAAGGATATCCATTTCGAAGGCCTGCAGCGAGTCGCCGTCGGGGCGGCATTGCTCAGTATGCCTGTCCGCGTGGGAGATACCGTCTCCGATGATGATATCAGTAATACCATTCGCGCTCTTTTCGCGACCGGGAACTTTGAGGATGTTCAGGTTCTGCGAGACGGCAATACGCTAATCGTGCAGGTGAAAGAGCGCCCGACCATTGCCAGCATCACCTTCTCCGGCAACAAGGCGGTGAAGGACGACATGCTCAAGCAGAACCTTGAGGCTTCTGGCGTGCGCGTGGGCGAAGCACTGGATCGCACCACCATCTCGACTATCGAGAAAGGGCTGGAAGATTTCTACTACAGCGTGGGTAAATACAGCGCCAGCGTGAAAGCGGTTGTTACGCCACTGCCGCGTAACCGTGTCGATCTTAAACTGGTCTTTACCGAAGGCGTTTCCGCTAAAATCCAGCAGATTAACGTTGTCGGCAACAAAGCGTTCAGTTCCGACGAACTGATCTCTCGCTTCCAGCTGCGTGATGAAGTGCCGTGGTGGAACCTGGTTGGCGATCGCAAATATCAGAAGCAAAAGCTGGCTGGCGACTTAGAGACGCTGCGCAGCTTCTATCTGGATCGCGGCTATGCGCGCTTTAATATTGATTCGACGCAGGTCAGCCTGACGCCGGACAAAAAAGGCATCTACATCACCATTAACATTACCGAAGGCGATAAGTACAAGCTTTCAAGCGTAGTGGTGAACGGCAGCATGGCGGGCCATTCGGCGGAAGTTGAGTCTCTGACTAAAATCCAGCCGGGCGAACTCTATAACGGTGCCAAAGTCACCAAAATGGAAGACGACATCAAGAAGATGTTTGGTCGCTATGGCTATGCCTATCCGCGCGTGGTAACGCAGCCGGAAATCAACGATGCGGATAAAACCGTTAAGCTGCACGTCAACGTTGATGCGGGCAACCGTTACTACGTACGTAAAGTCCGTTTTGAAGGCAACGATACCTCAAAAGATTCCGTGCTGCGCCGCGAAATGCGCCAGATGGAAGGCGCATGGCTGGGCAGCGATCTGGTTGAGCAGGGTAAAGAGCGTCTGAACCGTACCGGTTATTTCGAAACGGTTGATACCGATACGCAGCGCGTACCGGGCTCGCCTGACCAGGTTGATGTGGTTTATAAAGTTAAGGAACGTAATACCGGTACCTTTAACTTTGGCGTAGGTTACGGCACCGAAAGCGGCGTTAGCTTCCAGGTTGGTGTGACCCAGGATAACTGGCTGGGCACGGGTAACACCGTTGGCATCAGCGGCACCAAAAACGACTACCAGACCTATGCTGAGTTCTCGCTGACCGATCCGTACTTTACGGTCGACGGCGTCAGCCTGGGCGGCCGCATCTTCTACAACGATTTTAAAGCAGATGATGCAGATCTTTCCGACTATACCAACAGAAGTTACGGTACAGACGGTACGCTGGGCTTCCCGGTTAACGAAAACAACACGCTGCGCGTGGGTCTGGGTTACGTGCATAACGACCTGTCCCACATTCAGCCGCAGATCGCGATGTTCCGCTATCTGCAATCTGTAGGACAGAACCCGAGTTTCGATAAGAACGCCAGCTATTCAGCTGACGACTTCACGTTTAACTACGGCTGGACGTACAACACGCTGGACCGCGGCTTCTTCCCAACTTCCGGTAACCGCACCAACCTGAATGGTAAAGTAACGATTCCTGGTTCGGATAACGCCTTCTACAAAGCGACGCTGGATACGCAGCAGTACGTACCGCTCAACCAGGATCGTACCTGGGTGCTGTTGGGTCGCGGTAAGGTTGGTTACGGTGATGGCCTGAATGGCAAAGAGCTGCCGTTCTACGAGAACTTCTACGCCGGTGGTTCCAGCACCGTACGTGGTTTCCGCTCCAATACCATTGGTCCAAAAGCGGCTTACTACAATAACGGTTCAAGCACCTGCTCAACCGGTACGCTGTGTGACTCAAGCGATGCGGTGGGCGGTAACGCGATGGCTACAGCCAGCGCCGAGCTGATTACGCCAACGCCGTTCCTGAGCGAAAAATATGCAAATTCCGTACGTACCTCGCTGTTTGTCGATGCCGGTACCGTATGGGATACCGCATGGGAAAATACGGCGGAAACGCGCGCGGCAGGTATTCCGGACTATAGCGATCCGGGCAACATTCGTATGTCGGCTGGTCTGGCACTACAATGGATGTCGCCGCTGGGGCCGCTGGTGTTCTCTTACGCCCAGCCGTTCAAGAAGTACGATGGAGACAAAGCCGAGCAGTTCCAGTTTAATATCGGTAAAACCTGGTAAACTGCCGCGGCTGGCAAACTTTGAGAAAAGAGAAGTCTGACTTTTCTCAACGCTCGCGGTGTTGCACCGCGAGTATCGCGCCGTTCACGGGCAGCTCCGGCTGCCTTAACGCGCAACACATGTGTCTTTGACACAAACGTTGATGGTAAGGAGTTTATAGTGAAAAAGTTGTTGTGTGCCGCAGGCCTCTCTCTCGCTCTGGCGGTTTCCGCCGGTGCTCAGGCCGCTGACAAAATTGCAGTGGTAAACGTTTCCAGCATTTTCCAACAGTTACCGGCGCGTGCGACAGTTGCGAAACAGCTTGAAAATGAGTTCAAAGGCCGGGCAACTGAGCTGCAGGGCATGGAGCGCGATCTGCAAACCAAAATGCAGCGTCTACAGCGCGATGGTTCTACCATGAAAGCAAGCGAGCGCAGCCGTCTGGAAAAAGACGTGATGGCGCAGCGTGAAACCTTCTCCAGCAAAGCGCAGGCTTTCGAGCAGGATAACCGTCGTCGCCAGGCAGAAGAGCGTAACAAAATCCTGAGCCGTATTCAGGATGCAGTGAAGAAAGTTGCGGCTGACGAAGGTTACGACGTCGTTGTTGACGCTAACGCTGTAGCGTACGCCAGCTCATCTAAAGACATCACTGCTGATGTACTGAAACAGGTTAAATAATCAATGTCTTCAATTCGACTGGCTGATTTAGCCCAGCAGTTGGATGCAGATTTGCACGGAGATGGCGATATCGTCATCTCCGGCATTGCTTCTATGCACTCCGCCCAGGCCGGCCAAATCACGTTTCTCTCTAACAGTCGTTACCGCGATCAGCTTGCTGCCTGTAAGGCATCAGCCGTAGTGTTACTGGCTGCTGATCTTGACTACTTCCAGGGCTCTGCACTGGTCGTAAAAGATCCTTATCTGACCTATGCGCGTATGGCGCAAATTCTTGATACCACGCCGCAGCCTGCTGCCAATATCGCGCCGAGCGCGGTTATTGATGCCGCTGCGACGCTGGGCAACAACGTGGCAATCGGCGCTAACGCCGTTATCGAATCCGGCGTCACGCTGGGCGATAACGTGGTCATTGGCGCTGGCTGCTTTGTTGGAAAAAATAGCCGCATCGGTGCGGGAACTCGCCTGTGGGCCAACGTTTCTGTTTATCACGAAGTGCAAATCGGTGAAAATTGCCTGATCCAGTCCGGCACCGTCATCGGCGCGGACGGATTCGGTTACGCTAACGATCGCGGCAACTGGGTGAAAATCCCCCAGCTTGGCACGGTGATTATTGGCGATCGTGTTGAAATCGGTGCCTGTACTACCATCGATCGCGGCGCGTTGGATAACACTCAGATCGGGAATGGTGTTATCATTGACAACCAGTGCCAGATTGCACACAACGTGGTGATTGGCGACAATACCGCGGTGGCGGGCGGCGTGATCATGGCGGGCAGCCTGAAAATCGGCCGCTACTGCATGATTGGCGGTGCCAGCGTCATTAATGGCCATATGGAAATTTGTGACAAAGTGACGGTAACGGGAATGGGAATGGTCATGAGACCAATTACCGAACCTGGGGTATACTCCTCCGGAATTCCGCTGCAGCCCAACAAAAACTGGCGCAAGACCGCCGCGCTGGTAATGAATATCGATGAAATGAGCAAGCGCTTAAAAGCCATCGAGCGCAAAGTCCACAAGGACTAGGCGCCTTACCAGCGGTCGACCAGCCTTCACTATTTCGCCCTGAAGCGGAATATAAAAAGAATGCTAAGCATGGAAGGCTGGGGCACGGAAACTGATTTGCGGCCTGCGAACGACACTTTCGTTGCAGGCCGTGTTATTGATGCCATCAGAATTTTTTAGGACAGGAAGAGTATTTTGACTACTGAAACTCATACTCTGAAAATTGAAGAGATTATTGAACTGCTGCCGCACCGCTATCCGTTTCTGCTGGTCGATCGCGTACTTGAATTTGAAGAGCACAAGTTTTTACGCGCGGTCAAGAACGTATCGGTCAACGAACCGTTTTTCCAGGGCCATTTCCCTGGTAAACCGATTTTTCCAGGCGTGCTGATTTTAGAAGCCATGGCGCAGGCGACCGGTATTCTGGCGTTTAAAAGCGTAGGTAAGCTGGAACCAGGCGAACTTTACTACTTTGCTGGTATTGATGAAGCCCGCTTCAAGCGTCCGGTTGTCCCAGGCGATCAGATGATTATGGAAGTCACCTTCGAGAAAACCCGCCGGGGTTTGACCCGCTTTAAAGGCGTGGCGACCGTTGACGGTAAAATTGTCTGCGAAGCAACCATGATGTGTGCCCGCAGCCGGGAGGCGTAATTCGTGATTGATGAAACTGCTGTGATCCATCCCAGCTCTGTAATTGAAGAGGGTGCCGTTATTGGCGCTCGCGTTCATATTGGCCCGTTCTGCTTTATCGGCGCGAACGTTGAAATTGGCGAAGGCACCGTGCTGAAGTCGCACGTGGTCATCAACGGCCATACCAAAATTGGTAAAGACAATACGATTTACCAGTTCGCGACCATTGGTGAAGTTAACCAGGATTTGAAATATGCGGGTGAACCTACTCGCGTAGAAGTTGGCGATCGCAACAGCATTCGTGAAAGCGTAACGATTCATCGTGGCACTTCACAGGCCGACGGCCTGACCAAAATCGGCAGCGATAACCTGCTGATGGTTAACGTGCATGTCGCACACGACTGCATTATCGGCGATCGCTGCATTCTGGCCAACAATGCTACGCTTGGCGGTCACGTTACCGTGGATGACTTCGCTATTATTGGCGGGATGACGGCAGTTCATCAATTCTGCATCATTGGCGCACACGTCATGGTTGGCGGCTGTTCCGGCGTTGCACAGGACGTTCCTCCTTTTGTTATTGCGCAGGGAAATCACGCCACGCCATTTGGTATCAACCTGGTTGGCCTGCAGCGTCGCGGCTTCAGCAAAGAAGCGCTACACGCGATCCGTAACGCTTACAAAGTGTTGTACCGCAGCGGTAAAACGCTGGATGAAGCGAAGCCGGAAATCGCCGACATCGCTCGCGAGCATCCTGAAGTGCAGCCTTTCTTTGATTTCTTTGCCCGCTCTACGCGGGGCCTGATTCGTTAACGCATGCCAAAACCTTTAACGATAGCCCTGGTCGCCGGAGAAACCTCCGGCGATATTCTTGGTGCCGGCCTGATCCGCGCGCTGAAAGAAAAGCATCCCGATACGCGTTTCGTTGGCGTTGCGGGGCCGCTGATGCAGGCTGAAGGCTGCGAAGCCTGGTATGAAATGGAAGAGCTGGCGGTAATGGGCGTGGTGGAAGTGCTGGAAAGGCTGCCGCGTCTGTTAAAAATCCGCCGCGATTTAACGCAAAGGTTTAGCGAGCTCAAACCCGATGTTTTCGTCGGCATTGATGCGCCAGATTTCAATATCACGCTGGAAGGTCGGCTGAAAGCGCGTGGTATCCGTACTATTCATTACGTCAGCCCTTCCGTCTGGGCGTGGCGTCAAAAGCGCGTTTTCAAAATTGGCCGTGCTACCGATCTGGTGCTGGCGTTTTTACCTTTTGAAAAAGCTTTCTACGATCGCTATAACGTTCCCTGCCGCTTTATTGGTCATACAATGGCCGATGCGATGCCGATTGAGCCGGACAAAAGCGCCGCTCGCCGGGAGCTGGGTATTGCGGATAACGTCCCTTGTCTGGCTCTGCTGCCAGGCAGCCGCAATGCAGAAGTAGAAATGCTGAGCGCGGACTTTCTGAAAACGGCGATTTTGCTCCGCAAAAAATGGCCCGATCTCGAAATCGTGGTGCCGCTGGTCAATCCACGCCGCCGCGAGCAGTTTGAAAAAATTAAGGCTGAAGTCGCCCCCGATTTACCCGTGCATTTACTGGATGGCAAAGGACGTCAGGCGATGGTTGCCAGCGACGCGGCGCTGCTGGCTTCCGGTACGGCTGCGCTGGAATGTATGCTGGCAAAATGTCCAATGGTCGTAGGCTACCGGATGAAGCCGTTTACCTTCTGGCTGGCGAAGCGGCTGGTAAAAACTGACTACGTTTCTCTGCCCAACCTGCTGGCCGGACGCGAGCTGGTGAAAGAGCTACTGCAGGACGAATGCCAGCCAGAGCAGCTGGCTGCCGCGCTGGAGCCGCTGCTGGCAAAAGGCGACACCCGTGACCAGCTATTGGCAACCTTTGCCGAGCTGCACCACCAGATCCGCTGGAATGCGGACGAACAGGCTGCCACGGCCGTACTGGAGCTATGTAAATGAGTTTTATCTATCCTCAGGCCGCGTTGATTGCCGGCGTGGATGAAGTAGGGCGCGGCCCGCTGGTGGGGGCGGTCGTTACCGCTGCGGTGATCCTCGATCCCGCAAAGCCAATTATTGGCCTGGCCGACTCAAAAAAGCTGTCGGAAAAACGCCGTCTGGCGCTGTTTGACGAGATCAAAGAGAAAGCGTTGAGCTGGAGTCTGGGCCGCGCAGAGCCGGAAGAGATCGACCAGCTCAATATTCTGCATGCCACCATGCTGGCCATGCAGCGAGCGGTGGCGGGCCTGGCCATTACGCCAGATTTTGTGCTGATTGACGGCAACCGCTGTCCGGCACTGCCAATGCCTTCTCAGGCAGTGGTAAAAGGCGATAGCCTGGTCGCGGAAATCAGCGCCGCGTCGATCATTGCCAAGGTAACGCGCGATCGCGAGATGGCGGAGCTGGATCTGCTGTTCCCGGAATATGGTTTTGCCCAACACAAGGGCTATCCTACAGCGCTGCATATGGCAAAGCTGGCGCTCCATGGTGCCACGCCGCATCATCGCCGCAGCTTCGCGCCGGTGCGCAATGCGCTGCTGGATGCAGAAGTTCTTGCCCGCGTTCACAGTTAGTTTTCAGCAGGATTAAAGATGGCCGAACCTCGTTTTATTCATTTACGCGTACACAGCGACTATTCCATGGTAGATGGACTAGCCAAGACTGCCCCGCTGGTGAAAAAAGCGGCCGCGATGGGCATGCCCGCAATAGCGATCACCGATTTCACCAACCTTTGCGGGCTGGTGAAGTTTTACGGAACGGCGCACGGGCAGGGTATCAAGCCGATTATCGGCGCGGACTTTAACGTTGCCAGCGAGGCGATGGGCGATGAGCTTTCGCAGCTTACCGTGCTGGCAGCGACTAATACCGGCTATCAAAATCTTACCCTGCTGATTTCCCGCGCCTATCAGCGTGGCTATGGCGCGGCCGGCCCCGTTATCGATCGCGACTGGCTGATTGAGCTGAACGAGGGCCTGATCCTGCTTTCCGGCGGTCGTCGCGGTGACGTGGGCAAGATGCAGCTGCGCGGCAACCAAACGCTGGTGGCCGAATGCCTGGCGTTTTACCAGCAGTATTTCCCCAACCGCTACTACCTTGAGCTAAGCCGTACTGGTCGTCCTGACGAAGAGTCCTGGCTGCATGCCGCCGTTGAGCTGGCGATTGCCGAGGGCGTGCCGGTGGTGGCCACCAACGAAGTCTGCTTCCTGGAAGAGGGCGATTTTGACGCGCACGAAATCCGCGTGGCTATTCACGACGGTTTTACGCTGGACGATCCCAAGCGTCCGCGCCTCTACAGTCCTCAGCAATATCTGCGCAGCGAAGAAGAAATGTGTGAGTTGTTCTCAGACATTCCTGAAGCGCTGGCCAACAGCGTAGAGATTGCTAAGCGTTGTAACGTCACCATCCGCCTGGGTGAATACTTCCTGCCGCAGTTTCCTACTGGCGACATGACCACCGAAGATTTTCTGGTGATGAAGTCGAAAGAGGGACTGGAAGAGCGTCTGGAATTTTTATTCCCCGATCCAGAAGAGCGTGCGCAGAAACGGCCTGAGTACGACGAGCGCCTCGATATTGAGCTGGGCGTTATTAACCAGATGGGCTTCCCCGGCTACTTCCTGATCGTGATGGAGTTTATCCAGTGGTCGAAAGACAACGACGTGCCGGTCGGGCCAGGACGTGGCTCCGGCGCCGGGTCGCTGGTGGCCTATGCGCTGAAGATTACCGACCTCGATCCGCTGGAGTTCGACCTGCTGTTTGAACGTTTCCTTAACCCGGAACGTGTCTCCATGCCTGACTTTGACGTCGACTTCTGCATGGAAAAACGCGATCTGGTGATCGAGCACGTCGCCGAAATGTACGGCCGGAAAGCGGTATCGCAGATTATTACTTTCGGTACGATGGCGGCGAAAGCGGTAATTCGCGACGTGGGCCGCGTACTGGGGCATCCGTACGGATTTGTCGATCGTATCTCCAAGCTGGTGCCGCCCGATCCGGGCATGACGCTGGAAAAAGCCTTTGCCGCCGAGCCGCAGCTTCCGGAAATCTACAAAGCCGACGAGGAAGTTAAAGCGCTGATCGACATGGCACGCAAGCTGGAAGGCGTCACGCGTAACGCCGGTAAGCATGCGGGTGGCGTGGTCATCGCGCCAACGCAGATCACCGATTTTGCGCCGCTTTACTGCGACGAAAACGGCAACCATCCGGTGACGCAGTTCGACAAGAATGACGTGGAATATGCCGGTCTGGTCAAGTTCGACTTCCTGGGTCTGCGTACGCTGACCATTATCGACTGGGCGCTGGCGATGATTAATGCCCGCCGCAAAAAGCACGGCGAGCCGCCAATCGATATCGCGGCGATTCCGCTTGATGACAAAAAAAGTTTCGATATGCTACAGCGCTCGGAAACCACGGCGGTATTCCAGCTTGAATCGCGCGGCATGAAAGATTTGATCAAGCGCCTGAAGCCGGACTGTTTTGAAGATATGATCGCGCTGGTAGCGCTGTTCCGTCCGGGGCCGCTGCAATCGGGCATGGTAGATAACTTTATCGACCGTAAACACGGGCGTGAAGCCATTTCCTATCCTGATATTCAGTGGCAGCATGAGTCACTGAAGCCGGTACTGGAGCCGACCTACGGCATTATCCTGTATCAGGAACAGGTGATGCAGATTGCTCAGGTGCTGGCTGGCTACAGCCTTGGCGGCGCGGATATGTTGCGCCGTGCGATGGGTAAAAAGAACCCGGTCGAAATGGCCAAGCAGCGCGGCGGTTTTGAAGACGGCGCGAAGGCGCGCGGCGTGGACGGCGAGCTGGCGATTAAAATCTTTGACCTGGTAGAAAAATTCGCCGGTTATGGTTTTAACAAATCGCACTCCGCCGCCTACGCGCTGGTCTCCTATCAGACGCTGTGGTTAAAAGCGCACTATCCGGCTGAGTTTATGGCTGCGGTCATGACTGCCGATATGGATAACACCGAGAAAGTGGTTGGTCTGGTAGACGAATGCTGGCGGATGGGGCTGAAAGTGCTGCCGCCGGATATCAACTCCGGGCTTTATCCGTTTCACGTTAATGATGACGGCGAGATCGTTTACGGCATCGGCGCGATTAAAGGCGTAGGCGAAGGCCCGATTGAAGCCATCCTGGAAGCGCGTAATAAAGACGGTTATTTCCGGGAACTGTTCGATCTGTGTGCGCGTACCGATACCAAAAAGCTGAACCGCCGCGTGCTGGAAAAGCTGATTATGTCCGGCGCGTTCGACAGGCTTGGGCCGCATCGTGCTGCATTAATGAGCGCGCTCAACGATGCATTGAAAGCGGCAGATCAGCATGCGAAGGCAGAAGCCATCGGCCAGGCGGATATGTTTGGCGTGCTGGCAGAAGAGCCGGAGCAGATTGAAAAATCCTATGCTGACGTCACGCCGTGGCCGGAACAGGTCAGGCTGGATGGCGAAAGAGAAACCTTAGGGCTTTACTTAACCGGGCACCCGATTAATCAGTATCTGAAAGAGATCGAGCGCTACGTTGGAGGAATGCGCCTGAAAGACATGCACCCGACCGAACGTGGCAAGATGACCATGGCTGTTGGTCTGGTGGTGGCGGCCCGCGTAATGGTAACAAAGCGTGGTAACCGCATCGGGATTTGTACGCTGGATGACCGCTCAGGCCGTCTGGAAGTAATGCTCTTCACCGATGCACTTGATAAGTTCCAGCATTTGCTGGAAAAAGACCGTATCCTGATCGTCAGCGGACAGGTCAGCTTCGATGACTTCAGCGGCGGCCTGAAAATGACCGCTCGCGATGTGATGGACATTGATGAAGCTCGCGAAAAATATGCGCGCGGGCTTGCTATCTCGCTGACGGACAGGCAAATTGATGACCAGCTTTTAAACCGTCTCCGGCAATCCCTTGAACCTCACCGTTCGGGGACTATTCCGGTACATCTCTATTATCAGAGAGAGGATGCGCGGGCGAAGTTGCGCTTTGGCGCAGCGTGGCGCGTGTCACCCAGCGATCGTTTATTAAATGAACTGCGATCGCTGATAGGGTCGGAGCAGGTGGAACTGGAGTTTGACTAAAACAGGAATATTATGAGTCTTAATTACCTGGATTTCGAACAGCCAATCGCAGAACTTGAAGCGAAAATTGATTCGCTCAAGTCGGTTGGCCGTCAGGATGAAAAACTGGATATTAATCTGGATGAAGAGATTCAGCGTCTGCGCGAAAAAAGCGTTGAGCTGACCCGTAAAATCTTCTCCGATTTGGGTGCATGGCAGATCGCGCAGCTGGCGCGTCATCCTCTGCGTCCGTACACGCTGGACTATGTCCGCAACGTGTTTACCGACTTTGACGAGCTGGCAGGCGACCGTGCCTATGCGGATGATAAAGCCATTGTTGGCGGTATCGCTCGTCTGGAAGGACGTCCGGTGATGATCATTGGTCATCAGAAAGGACGCGAAACCAAAGAGAAAATTCGTCGTAACTTTGGTATGCCGGCACCGGAAGGCTATCGCAAAGCGCTGCGTCTGATGGAGATGGCCGAGCGGTTTAATATGCCGATCATCACCTTTATCGATACGCCGGGGGCTTATCCGGGCGTGGGTGCAGAAGAGCGTGGACAGTCTGAGGCTATCGCACGCAACCTGCGTGAGATGTCCGGGTTAACCGTGCCGGTCATCTGTACCGTTATCGGCGAAGGTGGTTCCGGCGGCGCGCTGGCGATTGGCGTTGGCGATAAAGTGAATATGCTGCAGTACAGCACCTATTCGGTGATTTCACCGGAAGGCTGTGCGTCAATTCTGTGGAAAAGCGCGGATAAAGCGCCGCTGGCTGCAGAAGCGATGGGTATTATTGCACCGCGCCTGAAAGAGCTGAAGCTGATCGATACGGTAATCCCGGAGCCACTGGGCGGCGCGCACCGCAATCCGCTGGCTATCGGTGCTTCCATGAAGGCGCAGCTGCTGGCTGACCTGGCCGAACTGGATGAACTGACTAAAGAAGAACTGCTGGATCGTCGCTATCAGCGCCTGATGAGCTACGGCTACGCCTGATAGTTTTTCAGCTTTAAAAGCGGGTTCTGAACAATGCACTGTCGCGATTGCGGCGGTACAGCGTTCAGCGCCCGCTTTTTTATTGGATCTAAAACAGCGGTCGTTTTGACAGGGAGACAGGCTGCCTGACACAGGCTTAAGCGGTGGCCGGAGCCTCAGGACAAATACCATCCGGCAGGGAGTGAACCTTTCTTTTGTCCATACTGGTTAAAAAGAATACACTACAGTACAGCGTTAACCCGGATGTCAGCGTCTGAACACGCTTTTTAGCCGCGAACGGCCAGCTTGCGTACCCGTTCAGTTTGATCTCAAACTCAGTAAAGGATTACTGTTTATGACCAATACGATATTTCCACAAACAATATTTATGACTCAGCGCCGCTTCAACGACTATGGTGCTAATGATATGCGTTACGGTGATATGTCGGCGGAGAAGCTAAGGAAGGAACTCGACCTGGAAAATATATCAAACGTGGTCGATCCCTATACGCTAACCCGGTTAGCCGCCTTTGATAATCCGCAGTCAAGGTTTGCGGGTGTCTATGGTCGTGGTCACCGTCGGGAAAAAGTCAGTGTTCAGGAGTGCGCCAGCTTATTATTTCAGGAGATGCAGATAACCTCGCTGCCTTATTCCTGGGCAGGGCCATACCGGCATTTAATCAACCAGATGCTCAGGCACTTCCAGCATTCTGTCGGGACACCTTTTTGCGATCCACAGCTTAATGCTGCTTACCGTCAAAAGCTCGATTCTGATTACGCGACTAACAATACCAGGCG
This sequence comes from Erwinia sp. BNK-24-b, assembly GCF_047456155.1. Taxonomy (NCBI): domain Bacteria; kingdom Pseudomonadati; phylum Pseudomonadota; class Gammaproteobacteria; order Enterobacterales; family Erwiniaceae; genus Erwinia; species Erwinia sp. BNK-24-b. The sequence continues at coordinate 3,623,846 of NZ_CP179901.1, read as the reverse complement.
TAAACTTCAGGAAAGTATTGCAAGTTTTATTGACTATAAAAATAAGGGCTTTCCGCAAGAAAAGATTGCGGATGTGAAATCGGCGTTAAGGATTACAGTTCTTCCCATGTTCGATTCTCTTATACTCGATAAAATCAATGGAATGGGTATAACCGTTCATGGCGTTTATGCCACCAAAATAGATATATTACAGCTGGATGTAAATGAGAAAAGCTGGAGAGCTACCGTCAGGTTTACAGGTCAGGATCACTTTGGTCTGGATGAAGAAGATATACGCAATACAAAATTTAACCAGTTCCAGTTCTTTAAAATATGGTTTGTCCTGCAGCGCTTTAACCGATTCGGTTTTTGCCCATTTTTTACCAATATGGAAGCAGTAATAACTATAGGAGAAAACCGTTGAAGCGCCATATTGTCATTATCGTTATAGCGGCATTAGCGATCTACTTTTTCAGTTCATTTCTTAACCGGCAGGACGTGACGGTTATTGATGCGCATTATGATGGGCATACCGCGCAAATCATCGTTGACAGACTGCCTTTCAGTAAATCGGCGAAAATCGACTGGTGGCTGAGCAATCAGGGTAAAATCAGAAGCAAATACCGTATCCCTTCCGGTAATAAAGGCCCATTTCTGATAGCTGTATTCGCCTTTGGAGAAGGCTATCAGGAAGAAGGAAAAGAAGACAGGCTATGTTTTAATGATATAAAACCGCCACGAAACTGTATTGATAAAAACATACTTATGACTATCTGGCGCACCCGTGATGGCGGCGTTAAGTATGAGTTTTAAGCATGACTGCATCATAAAACTGCTGTTACCAGAATCAGGTGGCAAAGCGATCTGCTGCCGCGATAAAATAAATGCGCTACTTCCTGCGAAAAATGAGGTCAGCAGTCGCCTGAAAAAGCGACTCAACACTATACCTCAGTCGCTATCAGTAATAGCGCTGCGGCAGGCCGGCAGCGCGGGTTGCTCACTTAGTTTCTTTTGTCGCCAGCAGGCTGAAAAATCCCGTTTTCCACCTGCGCAGGCGTTACCACGCCCGTATCCAACACCCAACCGCTAATTAGCGCCGCAGGCGTTACGTCAAAGGCCGGGTTAAAAACCTGCGTATTTTCGGGCGCCCACTGTACGGCACCAAAGCTACCCGCCACGCCGGTGACCTCACTGGCAGCCCGCTGCTCAATAGGGATAGCTTCGCCGTTCGGGCAGTTGGGATCCAACGTGGTATGCGGTGCGGCAACGTAAAACGGGATATTGTGATAATGCGCCAGCACCGCCAGGCTATAGGTGCCAATTTTATTGGCCACGTCGCCGTTTGCGGCAATACGGTCTGCACCAACCCAGACAGCATCGACCTGGTTTTGCGCCATCAGGCTTGCCGCCATGCTATCGCAAATCAGGCGATAAGGTACGCCAAGCTCACCGAGTTCCCATGCGGTCAAACGGCCGCCTTGCAGTAGCGGGCGAGTCTCATCAACCCAAACTTTTTCCACGTTGCCTTCCTGCCAGCCGCGCGAAATTACGCCCAGCGCCGTGCCTACGCCCGCCGTTGCCAGACCGCCCGTGTTGCAGTGGGTCAGCAGACGGCTGGCGGGTTTAATCAGCTTTGCGCCCGCAGCGGCAATGTTATCGCACAGTGCTTTATCTTCTTCGACCAGGCGCAGCGCTTCAAAGGTCAGCGCCGTAACAAAGTTTTCCTGCGTCAGTGCCTGCTTCATTCTGTCAAGATTATTCATCAGGTTAACGGCCGTTGGCCGCGCGGCTCGCAATACTTCCAGTGCTTCATGCAGGGCCGGTTTCGGCATGCCGTTTTCCGCCAGCAGCGCCAGCAACAGGCTTGCAGAAAGGCCAATCAGTGGCGCACCGCGCACTCTCAGCGCCCGGATATGGTCTACCAGCTCCGCTACGCCGGGCGTCGGGCACCAGATTTTCTTTTGCGGCAGCGCCTGCTGGTCAAGGATCCAGAGCTGGTTATCACGAACTTGTAAGCTGGTTGTGCTCAGTGTTTGCATGAAGGTTAAATCCCGGTTGCGTAATCAGGCCATATTGTGCCAACATGCCTGGCAGATGTATAGACGTCTGCACGGCCTAAATAAAAGAAACCGGTCAGGGCCTTATCGGCCAGTGATAAATTTTGATGAGGTGAGTTAATGTCGCAATATCGTACTTTCACCGCAGCGGACGCCGTGGAATATGCCCGCCAGTTTGGCGGCGTGGCTGAACCTGATAGCCTGGTCGATGCGCAGGAAATCGGTGACGGCAATCTTAACCTCGTTTTCAAAATCTTTGACCACAATGGCGTCAGTAAAATTGTCGTTAAGCAGGCCTTGCCGTATGTACGCTGTGTAGGCGAATCCTGGCCGTTATCGCTCGATCGCGTCCGTATTGAAGCAGAAGTGCTGCAAATTCATAGCGAGTTTTGCCCGGAACATACGGTGAAAATTCTGCATTACGATCCTGCACTGGCCGTGATGGTAATGGAAGATCTTTCCAGTCATGCAATCTGGCGTGGCGAACAAGTCAAGGGCGTCGATTATCCGCAGGCTGCCGCACAGCTGGGTGAATATCTGGCGCAAACGCTGTTTCATACTTCCGATTTTTATCAGCATCCTTACAAGAAAAAAGCAGACGTCGTCCGCTTTACCAATCCTGAACTGTGCGACATCACGGAAGAGCTTTTCTTTAACGAGCCGTATGAAGTACACGAACGCAACGGCTATCCGCGCGCGCTGGAGCCGCTGGTTGCGCAACTTCGCAGTGATAATGAGCTGCGCCATAAGGTTGCCGGTCTCAAGCATCGTTTCCTGTCGAATGCGGAAGCGCTGCTGCATGGTGATGTTCATAGCGGATCGATTTTTGTGGCCGAAGGCAGTCTGAAGGTCATTGATGCCGAATTTGGTTTCTACGGTCCGATTGGTTTTGACGTGGGCAGTGCCCTGGGTAATCTACTGCTCAACTACTGCGCTTTGCCAGGCCTGTTAGCACCGCGCGAAGCGGCCGATGCCCGTGAAAAGCGTCTTAATGATGTACGTACTACCTGGCAGAGCTTCGCCGAGGGGTTCCTGGCACTGGCGACTGAGAAAACGCAGGATCGCGCACTGGCTTATCCCGGCTATGCCGCAGAATTTTTGGGTAAAGTCTGGCGCGATACGCTGGGTTACTGCGGCACGGAGTTGATTCGCCGTACCGTTGGTATGTCGCAGGTTGCCGATATCAAAACTATTCAGGATGAAGCGATGAAGGTGGAGTGCGTGCGTCAGGCGGTAACGCTGGGCAGGACGCTGATTCTGGCCGCTGACCGCGTAGAGGATATTGAGGCGCTAATTGCTCGTGTCAGACAGAATGGCTAAGTATAAAATTAATTTCCTGGCCGCTCATCGGGATTTTTTTAAAGCGGAAGGTACCTTTGCTGAAGACATGGAGTTAATCGTGACGGAGTTTCAACTCGCTGAAGTTATTTAACTTTGCTGCGTCAACGGCAATGGTAGTCAAAAAGGTCGGTATTAAATCGATAATATCATTATGGTTTTCTTAAAATGGCCATATCGCTATCACTATCCCGGAAAAATAAAGCCCGCCGCCGTAAGCCAGATGCGCCAGCAGGCTGAAAAGCCGTGCTTTCGATGGGTTTGCCGTTCGGGAAGCCGCCACGCCAAAGCCTAGCGCGGGCTGCATAATGAACCAGGGCGCAGCGACCGTTACTAATCCGCTCAATATCGCTACGCTTAAATCGGGATGGTGCAACCATGTCGTGCCGGAAAACAGCAGCGGAACAAACGAGAACCCAATGCCGATAACATAATGAAGCATCCAGCCAGTCTGCTTTTCTCCTGCCAGCGAAGGCGTATTAATAACAGAGTGATGTATAAAACGGCCTTTCCCCATCCATAAAAGCCATCTGCCCGCTAAAGCATAATCAAAGGAAGCAATTCCCCATCGGCGCTTTAATAACAATGCCCAGCCATCCATACAAAGCGTGGCGCTAATGCCGATTAGTGCGACACGCAAGAGCATTTCCATGGTCATTCCTTCTCCGGTTGTTCTGATGTTAAGCTGACGGGCATTGTGCAACTTAAAGCTCGCTTCAGGTCAACCATGAAAGAACTGGATATTGGCGAAGTCGCAAAGTTAACGAATATTGCGCCTTCCGCACTACGGTTTTATGAGAAAAAAGGGCTGATTCGCTCTGTTGGACGCAATGGTCTGAGAAGACAATATGGGCCGGATATTTTAAATAAACTGGCTCTTATTACTCTGGGGCGTACGGCAGGCTTTACGCTTAATGAAATTGGCGAGATGTTTGATGCGCAGGGTAATCCGTCTCTTGATTCAATGTTATTACTCAATAAGGCGGAAGAGCTGGATAAAACGATTGGGCAATTGAAAAAGGCCAGCGAGGGGCTGAAGCATGTAGCTAACTGCAGTGCGCCAGACCCTGTGCAGTGTCCCAATTTCCAAAAAATTTTAAGCAGGGCACGGGCAGCGCTTTTTATCGGATAAAAGCTTTTCCGTTCTGAGGGATGACCAGTACTTCAAAACGCTTCGTGCGGCCAAAAAGGCAGGCTATCACCAGATAGCCTGCCTCCACACGTTAATAAAAATATTTCCCTGTTTAACAGGTTAAATCTGCCAGCAAGCGATCTTAACTTTATCCGTCAAATTTAAGCCCGTTTCAGGCCGCTTCCGTTTTTCTTACACCTTCCTGGTGCTCTTCTTCCTGCGTTAGAGTGGTTTGCTGTGCTTCATCTTTTTGCGTCTTTACCGGCTGGGTCGCCAGCGCATCCGCCTCAAATTCGTCAACGTTAATGGAGCGCAGGCGGCTGGCTTCGGCACGGGTCAGCACGGCGGCTTCCTCTTCGTTCAGCCATTTTTCCTGTAACCCTTTTTGCGCCAGCTTATCCAGACGCGTAAATGAGAGCGGTTTTTTCAGCTTCTTGTTCAGCCGGTCGTGAATTACCTCTGCCGCCATCACGTCCTGCAATGCTTCTTCCAGCTGGCCCGCCGGATTATTTTCGCCCGGCGTCAGGTACTGACCACGGCCTAAGCGCGTTCTGGTGGCCGAAGGAATTTGCAGAATGCGCGCCAGCTGGTGATCCAGACGGTCGGAAGGCGCGCGGCAATGGCGACCCAGTGGGAAAATAGCAAACTGGAGCAAACCGGCAACGGCGCGATTCGGGAAGTTACGCAGCAGGTCTTCAACAGCCGTTTCCGCCTGGTTCAGCGCATCCTGCACGCCCCAGTGCAGCAGCGGCAGGTCGGCTTCGTTACGGCCTTCATCTTCATAGCGCTTCAGCGAGGCAGAAGCCAGATAGAGCTGGCTAAGCACATCGCCAAGCCGTGCCGAAATACGTTCGCGACGCTTCAGGCTACCGCCCAGCACCGACATAGAAATATCGGAAAGCAGTGCAAGGTTGGCGCTTAAACGGTTCAGATGCTGATAATAACGGCGCGTCGCGTCGCGGGTTGGCGTGCTGCTGGTGCGTCCGGCTGTCAGCCCAAGCCACAGGCTGCGCATGTTATTGCTGGCAATGTGGCCGATATGGCTAAACAGCGCCCGGTCAAAAGCGTTTACATCATGGCTTTGTGCCGCCGCCATTTCCGCCAGCACATAAGGATGGCAGCGAATGGCGCCCTGGCCGAAAATGATCATACTGCGCGTCAGAATATTTGCGCCTTCAACGGTAATGGCGATAGGCGCCCCCTGATAAGCACGGGCCAGGAAATTGCTTTTGCCAAGCATAATGCCTTTGCCGCCAGCGATATCCATCGCGTCCATAATGGCGCGCTGTCCACGGTGGGTGCAGTGGTATTTTACGATAGCGGAAAGCACCGCTGGTTTCTCGCCCAGCATAATGCCGCTGGTAATCAGCGACGCCGCCGCATCCATTACGTAAGCGTTACCCGCAATACGCGCCAGCGGTTCTTCGATACCTTCCATTTTGCCGATAGGCAAACGGAACTGACGGCGGATATGAGCATAGGCACCAATCGCCAGCGCAATACTTTTCAGGCTACCGGTAGAGTTGGAAGGCAGCGTGATGCCGCGCCCAACGGAAAGGCATTCCACCAGCATCCGCCAGCCCTGACCGGCCATCGCCGGCCCGCCAATAATGTAATCAATAGGAACAAAAATATCTTTGCCGCGCGTCGGGCCATTCTGGAAAGGTACGTTCAGCGGGAAGTGGCGTTTGCCAATCTCTACGCCCGGCGTCTGCGTTGGGATCAGTGCACAGGTAATGCCCAGCTCTTCTTTCTCGCCAAGCAGATGTTCGGGATCGGAAAGCTTAAACGCCAGGCCAAGCACCGTGGCGACAGGAGCGAGGGTAATGTAGCGTTTGTTCCAGGTCAGACGCATACCGAGCACCTGCTGGCCTTGCCATTCGCCCATGCACACCACACCGGTATCGGGGATTGCGCCCGCGTCAGAACCCGCTTCCGGACTGGTCAACGCAAAGCAGGGGATCTCTTCGCCGCGCGCCAGGCGAGGTAAATAGCGATCTTTCTGCTCTTCTGTGCCGTAGTGCTGCAACAGTTCGCCGGGGCCAAGCGAATTGGGAACGCCCACGGTGATGGCCAGAATACCGGAAACGCCAGCCAGTTTTTGCAGTACGCGAGCCTGAGCATAGGCGGAGAATGCCAGGCCGCCATACTCTTTCTTGATAATCATGGCAAAGAAACGCTGCTCTTTCAGATAAGCCCACAGTTCTGGCGGCAGGTCAGCCATTTCATGCGTAATCTGGAAATCGTTAGCCAGCCGACAAGCTTCTTCGACCGGGCCTTCCAGAAACGCCTGTTCTTCCGGCGTCAGCCGTGGCTGCGGATAGTCGTGCAGCTTTTTCCAGTCAGGTTTGCCGCGAAACAGATCGCCTTCCCACCAGGTTGTGCCTGCGTCGATCGCTTCTTTCTCTGTACGCGACATTGGCGGCATGACCTTCTGAAAAGTATTCATCATCGGCCTGGAAAAAAGGGCGCGGCGCAGCGGCAGCAGATTAAAGGGCAACAGGATAATGATTAACGGCAGCAGTAACCATGGCGTCCAGAGATGCGCCATCGCCCAGGCTGCGGTCCACACCAGCACAATCAGGCTTGCCAGCCCCAGACCTACACGGTGATAAAACAGTGCGCCAATCAGCACCACTGTTGCAACGCAACTGAAAACCATCATAACCATCGCTCCGCAAGTTGTAAGAGGTCTGACCTGTTGCTTACAGATCTAATGGAGATAATTTTCTTTATCAATCTATTTACACAATAATTACAACCTGGCTCACAAAGCGCGGCCAGGGCACCCTAAAGCCGACGGCGGGCAGGCGGGGCGCTTTTCGCCCGCGCGGCAACTTGCTAAACTGCCGCAGACCTCACCTAAAAGGACTCTCCTATGTACCAGGACATCATTCGCGCCGAGTTAAATGAAGCACAGGACACGCTCACTAATTTCCTTAGCGATGAAGCAAATATCCATGCTATCCAGCGTGCTGCGGTACTGCTGGCGGATTCATTTAAAGCCGGCGGCAAAGTGCTTTCCTGCGGCAACGGCGGTTCACACTGCGATGCTATGCACTTTGCAGAAGAGTTAACCGGCCGCTACCGCGACAATCGTCCGGGCTATCCGGCCATTGCGATTTCTGACGTCAGCCATATCTCCTGCGTAGGCAATGATTTCGGCTACGACGCTATTTTCTCGCGCTATGTAGAAGCGGTAGGTCGTTCTGGCGACGTGCTGCTGGGGATCTCGACTTCCGGCAACTCTGCTAACGTTATTAAAGCGGTGGAAGCAGCGCGCGCGCAGGGCATGAAAGTGGTTACGCTGACCGGCAAAGATGGCGGAAAAATGGCAGGCAGTGCCGATGTTGAAATCCGCGTGCCGCATTTTGGCTATGCCGATCGCATTCAGGAGATCCATATCAAAGTGATCCATATCCTGATCCTGCTGATTGAAAAAGAGATGGCTAAGTAACCCACGAGGAACATCTATGTGCGAACTGCTCGGGATGAGCGCGAATGTCCCTACGGACATCTGTTTTAGCTTTACCGGGCTTGTACAGCGCGGCGGAAAAACCGGCCCGCATAAAGACGGCTGGGGAATTACCTTTTATGAAGGCAAAGGCTGCCGGACGTTTAAAGATCCGCAGCCCAGCTTTAATTCGCCGATAGCGCGGCTGGTGCAGGATTACCCGATCAAATCCTGTTCGGTGGTGGCGCATATTCGTCAGGCAAACCGGGGCGAAGTTTCGCTGGAGAATACGCATCCGTTCACGCGCGAACTCTGGGGACGTAACTGGACCTATGCGCATAACGGCCAGCTGAAAGGCTATCGCGGCCTGGAGACGGGACCTTTTCGGCCGGTTGGTGAAACGGACAGCGAGCAGGCTTTCTGCTGGCTACTGCACAAGCTGACCACGCGTTATCCGCGAACGCCGGGCAACTGGCCTGCGGTGTTTCGCTATATTGCAGAGCTGGCAACGGAACTGCGGGAAAAGGGCGTCTTTAATATGCTGTTGTCGGACGGCCGCTATCTGATGGCGTTCTGTTCGACCAATCTGTTCTGGATCACGCGCCGCGCGCCGTTCGGCAAAGCGACATTGCTGGATCAGGACGTGGAAATTGATTTTCAGAAGCAGACCACGCCAGACGACGTGGTCACGGTAATCGCCACTCAGCCCTTAACGGGGAATGAAACCTGGCACAAGATTGCGCCAGGCGACTGGGCGTTATTTTGCCTCGGAGAGCGCGAGCGCTGACTGATTGACCGGCGTGCTGTTCAGAACCGCGTTGTTCAGCACGTATTTCCCGCCGCTGACGCTTATGGAAGGCGGCTGGCGGTTCTGCACAAATTCAGCATAGCCCGGCTGTAGCTGCTGCCAGAAGCTGTAGTAAACCGAATAGCGGTGACGCTGCAGGTTGCTGTCCGTCATGCGGAACGGGTAGATACTGACTTCCACTCGCGGCTGGCCGTTGCGCAGCGCTGCTTCCACATAATGATAAATTTCATCAATGTTGGTGTCCGTCATCGCATAGCAGCCAATTGATACGCAGCTGCCGTGGATCATCAGGTATTTACCTTCATAACCCTGCTGGCGGTCATATTCGTTAGGAAAACCGGTATTAATGGCCCGATAAAAACGGCTGTCCGGCTTAAGCTGGGAAAGGCCCACGCTATAAAAACCTTCCGGACTTTTAAAATCGCCCTGACGACGCTTAGGGCCTAAGCCGCCAGAAAAATTACAGATACGGTAGCTATTCAGCAGACGGTAGTCATTGCCAATTTTGCCATACAGCTCCAGCGTACGTTCTTCCTTAAAGATTTGAATATACACGGGGGTGCCGAGGAGCTGCTTCTTTAACTCTTTGCTTACCGGTGCCAGCGGTGCGATCTGTGCAACAGGGACGCTGGCGAAAACAACGGCTGGCAGAAAAAACATCGCAAACAGCAGTGCGATTTTGCCCATTCTGGTTCCCTTGATAGTAGGGTTGGATGCTACGTCCGAAGACGCTGTTAACTGCTTTTTAGGAAATGTCCGTAAAAGCTGCGCCACATTATCATTGTCTATTTTTTTATCAAGAGAGCCACGCATAAAAACAGAGAAAAATTGCGCCAGCCCGCTGCCGCTGCGCTTTCACAAAGAATTAACCTGTTGAAATTGCACTCTCCGGCTGTATACTTATCCAGTGTTACTGGAGGGGTGGATGCGTAAGATCATACACGTGGATATGGACTGCTTCTACGCAGCGGTAGAGATGCGCGATAATCCCGCATTGCGTCATATCCCTATTGCGATTGGCGGCAGTCATTTGAAGCGCGGGGTTATCAGCACCGCCAACTATCCCGCCAGAAAATTTGGCGTACACAGCGCGATGGCGACGGCCACCGCGCTCAAGCTTTGCCCTCATCTGAAAGTTATCCCCGGCCGTTTCGACGCGTATAAAGAAGCCAGCGCGCATATTCGGGAAATTTTTACGCGCTATACGGCGCTGATTGAGCCGCTGTCGCTGGACGAGGCCTATCTGGACGTTACCGACAGCCCGCACTGCCACGGTTCTGCCACGCTGATGGCGCGTGAAATCCGCCAGACTATTGCCAAAGAATTAAACCTTACCGCTTCGGCAGGCGTAGCGCCGATTAAGTTTGTCGCCAAAATCGCCTCCGATCTCAATAAGCCTGACGGGCAGTTTGTCATTACGCCAGAAGAGCTACCGCAGTTTTTGCTGACGCTGCCGCTGGCAAAAATTCCTGGCGTGGGCAAAGTCACGGCGAAAAAGCTTGAAGAGCTGGGCCTCTATAACTGTGCCGACGTGCAGAAAACGGATTTGGCCATGCTGCTGAAACGCTTTGGCAAGTTTGGGCGGGTTTTATGGGAGCGCTGCAACGGCATTGATGAGCGTGAAGTGGTGACGGATCGCCTGCGCAAATCGCTGGGCGTGGAGCGAACGCTGTCGGCGGACATTCACGAATGGGAAGCTTGTCTGGAAATTATCGACTATCTCTATGCAGAGCTGGAGCGGCGTCTGAAAGCGGTAAAGCCCGACTTACAGATTGCCAGGCAGGGCGTTAAGCTGAAGTTTAACGACTTTCAGCAGACTACCCAGGAACATGTCTGGCCGATGCTGAACAAAGAAGATTTTATCAACGTTGCGAAAAAGACGTGGGAAGAGCGTCGTGCCGGGCGGGGCGTAAGGCTGGTGGGGCTGCACGTAACGCTGCTCAATCCGCAGCTGGAAAGGCAACTGCTGTTGGGACTGTAGCGGCCACGGCAGACGGCTGCGGCACTGAAAAGTAAAACAGGCGGAGTTCTGCTCCGCCTGTCGCTTTTATTTCGCCGGAATTGCCTTCAGCAGCGCCGTCAGCAGCTGCCAGTAAAGGCCAACGCTTGCGATATGCACCTGCTCATCCGGTGAGTGGGGACCGGTGATGGTCGGGCCGATAGAGACCATATCCATTTCCGGATACGGCTTTTTAAACAGGCCGCATTCCAGACCCGCATGGATCACCTGAATATTTGGCGTTTTGTTAAATAGTTTTTTATAGGTTTCTTCTACCAGCGCCATCACTGGTGAAGAAGGGTCGGGCTGCCAGCCAGGATAGCTGCCTTTGGCCACGGTTGTTGCTCCGGCCAGATCGCCCAGCGCGGTCAGCGTTTCGACCAGGTAATCTTTGCCGCTGTCAATCAGCGAGCGCACCAGGCAGTTGATGCGGGCTTCGTTATCTTTCAGAGCGACCACGCCAACGTTCAGCGACGTTTCCACCACGCCTTTCATCACGTCAGAATTGCGGATGACGCCGTTCGGCGTGCTGTTCAGCAGGGCGATAAATGCATCGCGGCTGGCCGTGGTCAACGCCTGCTCGCTGGCGGCCACGTTTTCTACCACCACGTTGATGTTTTTCTCTTTCAGGCTCAGCTCGTTCTGCAACGTTTCCAGATAGTGCAGCGCCAGGCCTTTCAGTCGGTCAAGCTTATCGGCAGGCACGGCCAGCGTGGCCATAGCTTCACGTGGGATAGCGTTGCGCAGCGTGCCGCCAACGAAGTCCACCAGACGCAGATCCAGCGCTTTGGCATGCGCAAACAGGAAACGTGCCAGCAGCTTGTTGGCGTTACCCAGGCCCAGATGAATATCCGCACCGGAGTGGCCGCCTTTCAGGCCTTTTAAAATCAGCTGAACATGCTGATAACCAGCGGGCACCGCCTCACGAGTTACGGCAAGCGTGGTCGTGAAATCAATACCGCCCGCGCAACCCATATAGATTTCACCTTCCTCTTCCGAGTCGGTATTGATCAGGATATCCGCCTGCAGCCAGTCAGGTTGCAGACCAAAAGCGCCCACCATGCCGGTCTCTTCAGTCATGGTCAGCAGCACTTCCAGCGGGCCATGCTCAACGTTTTTGTCCGCCAGCACCGCCAGCGCGGAAGCCATGCCGATGCCGTTATCGGCACCCAGCGTGGTGCCGCGGGCTTTAACCCATTCGCCGTCAACCCATGGCTGAATCGGGTCTTTAGTAAAGTCGTGAACGGTATCGTTGTTTTTCTGCGGCACCATATCCAGATGCGCCTGTAACGCTACAGGCTTCAGGTGCTCCAGGCCGGGAGTGGCAGGCTTGCGGATCAGGATATTGCCCACTTCATCACGACTGGTATAAAAACCTTGCTCCGTTGCCCAGGCAAGAACGTACTGGGCCAGCGCTTCTTCATGATAAGAGGGATGCGGAATCGAGCAGATTTTGGCAAAGATATCCCACAGCGGCTGTGGTGACAGTTGAGATAGTTCAGACACGTTAAATCTCCTGTGTCGGCATCCTCGGCCAGCGGCGCGTGGGATGGTGAGCATTTGTGATAGGGGAGGTCAGGATCTGACGCGACAAAGTAAAAGAATATCATTGTTTCCAGGGGGATGCTTAGTTCGCGGCGGTAAAAAAGCGCGGTTCGTGCCATCCGGTGCTGGTTTTTAGCGGCTCAGATCTCTATAATTCCGCGCAACCCCTCCCATTGTACATTTTTAAGCCGATATCACCGGCCGGGACTCCTTTTATGAGTGAAAAATACGTCGTCACCTGGGACATGCTGCAGATTCATGCCCGTAAACTGGCTCAGCGCCTGCTTCCTGTTGAGCAGTGGAAAGGCATTATCGCGGTCAGCCGTGGTGGTCTGGTTCCTGCCTCGCTGCTGGCTCGCGAGCTGTGCATCCGCTACGTCGATACCGTCTGCATCTCCAGCTACGACCACGATAACCAGCGTGAAATGCACGTGCTGAAACGTGCGGAAGGCGATGGCGAAGGCTTTATCGTGATTGACGATCTGGTTGATACCGGCGGCACCGCTCAGGCGATTCGCGATATGTACCCTAAAGCGCGTTTCGTGACGATTTTCGCTAAGCCGGCCGGTCGCCCGCTGGTGGATGACTATGTTGTGGATATTCCACAGAATACCTGGATTGAGCAGCCGTGGGATATGGGCGTGGTTTATATCCCGCCAATCGTAAAAGGTTGATTTAGCTCAATCAAAACGCCCGGTTCCGCCGGGCGTTGTGCTTTTTAAGGTTCGCAGCCGCCGTCGCGCTGCTATAAACTACAACGATTCTCCGTGTGCCGAAGGATCGTAGCTATGTCACCAAAAAACCTTAGCGAAGAGCTGTTCAAGCCACGCTTCAAGCATCCTGAAACCTCCTCTCTGGTTCGCCGTTTACATCATCACAAGCCGCTGCCGCTGCATTCCGCGCTGGAAGGTGAAAGCCATGCGGGCTGGTATCGCATGGTTAACCGTCTGCTGTGGACGTGGCGTGGCGTGGCGCAGCTGGAAATCGGTGAGGTGCTGGCGAGGATCGCCGGTAGCCAGGCCGAGCGCACTGATGAAAAGCTGCTGGATACGGTCGTTGGCTATCGCGGCGGTAACTGGATTTACGAATGGTCTAAACAGGCGGCAGGCTGGCAGGAAAAGGCCGCTGCGGCAGAGAACGATGCAAAGGCGGGTCAGTGCTGGCTTCATGCCGCCAATTTGTACGGCATAGCGGGTTATCCCCATCTGAAAGGGGATGAGCTGGCAGAGCAGGCGCAGCTGCTGGCGAACCGGGCTTACGAAGAGGCGACGTCGCGCCTGCCGGGCGAACTGAAGGAGCTGGAATTTGCCATTCCCGGCGGCAGCTCGATTTTTGGCTTTCTGCATATGCCAGAAAAGGTCCGCGCGCCTTATCCTACCGTCCTGCTGTGCGGCAGCCTTGATTCACTGCAAACCGACCATTATCGGCTTTTCCACGATTATCTCGCCCCGCGCGGTATCGCAATGTTAACCATCGATATGCCGTCAGTTGGGTTTTCCGCTAAATGGAAGCTTTCCCAGGATTCCAGTTTTCTGCATCAGCAGGTGCTTAAGCAGCTGGAAACCGTACCGTGGATCGACCACGCGCGCGTTGGCGCTTTTGGCTACCGGTTTGGGGCTAATACCGCCGTACGGCTGGCTTATCTTGAGTCGCCTCGCCTGCGGGCCGTGGCCTGTCTGGGCCCGGTGGTTCACGGTTTACTGTGCGATCGGGCGTTACAGGATCGCATCCCGGAAATGTATATGGACGTGCTGGCAAGCCGACTGGGGATGGCTTCGGCTGCCGATTCTGCGCTGCGCGTCGAACTCAATCGCTATTCGCTAAAAATGCAGGGACTGCTGGGCAGGCGCTGTCCTACGCCAATGCTTTCCGCTTACTGGCCGGGGGATATTTTCAGCCCGGAAGAGGAGTCAAAACTGATCGTCAGCTCTTCTACCGACGGCAAGCTGATGCCAATTGCACTTTCGCCGATAATGAGCAACTTTGATAAAGCATTACGTGATATTGTTGACTGGTTAGCTAAACGATTAACACGCTGAGTCGTTAATTCTTAACATTCGGCTAAAACTAACGGGCTCAACAAAGGAGTTTTAACAATGGCGTTACCGAGTGGGCATCCCAAGAGCCGCTTAATGAAGCGTTTTGGCGCATTAGGGCCTTATATCCGCGAGGCTAAATGTGTCGAAGACCGTTTCTTCTTCGACTGTCTGGCCGTTTGCGTCAATGTAAAACCTGCGCCGGAACTGCGTGAATTCTGGGGCTGGTGGATGGAGCTGGAAGCACAGGAAGATCACTTTACCTATGAGTATCATTTCGGCCTGTTTGATAAGGAAGGAAACTGGAAGCCTGCAACGGTGAAAGGGAAGGAAAACCTTGAACGGCTGGAAGAGACGCTGCGTAATTTTCACGTGCGGTTAAAAGCATTGCTGGAAGAGCTGGAGCTGGGTCTGAAACCCGCTGCGGACTTCGCTGACGAGCCGGTTAAACTGACCGCCTGAGGCTGAGAATAAAAAAGGCTGGCGTTTGCCAGCCTTTGCTTACGGACACATAACGAGGGGCACTGCTACCGCATCCGTGCGGCTCACATTTAAAACTGGTAGGTCACGCCCATAGCGACGATGTCGTCGGTATTCTGCGCAAGCTTGTTGTCATCGTTCAGCAGGTTAATTTTGTAATCCACAAACGCGGACATATTTTTATTGAAGTAGTATGTCGCGCCCACGTCGGCAAATTTGTAAATATCCGCATCGCCCACGCCGTTCTCAATGTCTTTCGCTTTGGTTTGCACGTATGCCAGAGAAGGACGGAAGCCGTTATCGAACTGATACTGCGCCACCAGCTCAATGTTCTGCAGATAGTTAGCGTAACCGCTTACCGCTACGCTGGCACCGTTCACCTGCGCCGTACCGCTAATTGGCGACATGTTGCGCGTTTCGGCATAGGTTGCTGCCAGATAGACGCCGTTGTTGTCATATTTCAGGCCGGATGCCCACGCGTCGGCTTTATCGCCGGTGCCGTAAGTGCTGGCGCGCTGCGCGTTGGTACGATCGGAAGATGAAATCGCGCCGTTAATGGTCAGGCCGTCGATAATTTTATAGCTTAATGAAGCGGCCATGCCGTCGCCGTTAGCCGTTGAGCCGGTACGGGTAGTGCTTTCGTTTTTACCCTGGTATTGCAGGGCGAATTTCAGGCCGTCGACCAGGCCAAAAAAGTTGGTATTACGGTAGGTCGCCACGCCATTGGTACGGGTCAACATATAGTTATCGGCTTTGGTATACGCGGTAGCGCCAAACTCCGGCATCATATCGGTGTAGGCTTCTACATCGTAAATCAGCCCGTAGTTACGGCCATAGTCGATAGAACCGTAGTCGCCAAATTTCAGACCGGCAAAACCTAAACGCGTTTTGGTTCCGGTAGTGCCGTCGCTTTCCGCATTGTTCAACGGAACGTGATATTCCCACTGACCGTAGCCGGTCATCAGGTCATTAATCTGGGTCTGTCCTTTAAAACCGATACGTACATAGGATTTATCGCCGTCATTGCTGGCGGTATCGCTGATGTAGTGCATGGCTTTCAGTTTGCCGTAGAAATCGAGCTTATTACCATCTTTGTTATAAATTTCTGCGGCCTGTGCTGCCGTGGTCATAGCCAGAGCGGCGGTCAGGATTGCCAGTGCGCTTTTCTTCATTTTGTTATCATTCCCAAATGAGTAAAATTTTAAATGGCCCGACGTCTTCGTTCAGGGCACGAACGTTTTACCCTGCGGAGATGAACTTTTTATTACATTTGTTCGCACTTCTTGTTAATTGGTCATTTTTAGACTACTTATGCGCAGGGAGTTTTTACGCCTTTTCGGGCAGCGGCTGTTGGCATCCGGGGTGACACCTGATAAAAAGTCTCCTTCTATTAATAATTGCTATGGCAGGAAACAATGAGCAGCAGCCAGACCCTGGTCGTCAAACTGGGGACCAGCGTATTAACCGGCGGATCGCGTCGGCTGAACCGGGCACATATTGTCGAGCTGGTGCGTCAGTGCGCGCAGCAGCATGCGGCAGGCCACCGGATTGTGATCGTCACTTCAGGCGCAATGGCCGCCGGACGTGAACATCTGGGCTACCCGGAACTGCCGCCGACCATCGCCTCAAAGCAGCTGCTGGCTGCGGTGGGGCAGAGCCGGTTAATTCAGCTGTGGGAACAGCTGTTCTCTATTTACGGCATTCATATCGGGCAGATGCTGCTGACGCGTGCCGATCTGGAAGACCGCGAGCGCTTTTTAAACGCGCGCGATACGCTGCGGGCGCTTCTGGATAACCATATCGTTCCGGTTATTAACGAAAACGACGCGGTAGCCACGGCGGAAATCAAGGTAGGCGACAATGACAACCTTTCCTCGCTGGCCGCTATTCTGGCCGGTGCAGACAAGCTGCTGCTGTTGACCGATCAGCCCGGATTGTTTACCGCCGATCCGCGCAGTAATCCGCAGGCCGAACTTATTAGCGATGTACACAGCATTGACGATGCGCTGCGCGCGCTGGCCGGTGACAGCGTTTCCGGTCTGGGAACCGGGGGAATGGCGACCAAGCTCCAGGCGGCGGACGTCGCCTGTCGTGCGGGTATTGATACCATTATTGCCGCCGGCAGCCGTGCTGGCGTCATTGGCGACGTGATTGACGGCAAGCCGGTCGGAACACGTTTTCACGCGCTGCAAACGCCGCTGGAAAATCGGAAACGCTGGATTTTTGGCGCACCGCCAGCCGGAGAATTAACGGTAGATGACGGCGCGCTGGTGGCTATTCTGGAGCGCGGCAGTTCCCTTTTACCGAAGGGCATTCGCACCATTACCGGCAATTTTTCGCGCGGTGAAGTTATCCGCATTCGTAGCCTGGAAGGGCGCGATGTGGCGCATGGCGTCTCCCGCTATAACAGCGATGCGATGCGGATGATTGCTGGCCATCACTCGCAGCAAATCAGCGAGATTTTAGGCTATGAGTATGGCCCGGTCGCGATTCACCGTGACGACATGATTGTCAGTTAAGGAGCAGCAGATGCTTGAAGAAATGGGTAAAGCGGCGCGTGCCGCGTCATATCAACTGGCGACGCTCTCCGCGCCGCAAAAAAATGCGGTGCTGCTGACCATTGCCGGACTGCTTGAGGCGGAAAGCGGGGCGATCCTGGCGGCTAACGAGCTGGATCTGGCCGATGCGCGGCAAAATAATATGAGCGCCGCGCTGCTGGACAGGCTGACGCTGACGCCGGAGCGGTTAAAAGCGATCGCCGATGACGTCCGTCAGGTATGCAGCCTGGCCGATCCGGTCGGCCAGCTGATTGATGGCGGCCAGCTCAACAGCGGCCTGCGCATCGAGCGTCGTCGCGTGCCGCTGGGCGTTGTCGGTGTAATTTACGAAGCACGTCCTAACGTTACCGTTGATGTTGCTACTCTTTGCCTGAAAACCGGTAACGCGGCAATCCTGCGTGGCGGTAAAGAAACTTTCCGTACCAACAGCGCAACGGTGCGCGTTATCCAGCAGGCGCTGCAGCAGCATAGCTTGCCCACTGCGGCGGTGCAGGCAATTGAAAATCCCGATCGTGAACTGGTTAACCAATTGCTGAAGCTGGATCGCTATGTCGATATGTTGATCCCACGAGGCGGCGCAGGTTTACATAAGCTTTGCCGTGAACAGTCGACGATCCCGGTGATCACCGGCGGGATCGGCGTTTGCCATCTTTTTGTCGATGAAAGCATGGATATTGACGCCGCGCTGGAGGTGATCGTTAACGCCAAGAAGCAGCGCCCAAGCGCCTGTAACTCGCTGGAAACGCTGCTGGTGCATCAGGCTATCGCGCCGCGCTTTTTACCGGCCTTTAGCGCCCGCATGGCCCAGGAAAATATTCCGCTACATGCCGAGGCCCAACTGCTGTCGCAGCTGAAAAGCGGTCCGGCCAGCGTGGTTGAACTGGCCGATGGCGATCTTGACGATGAGTGGCTGACGCTGGATTTGAACGTTTGTCTGGTAGATAACCTTGACGAAGCGGTGGCGCATATTCGCCAGCACGGTACCCAACATTCCGATGGCATCCTGACGCGCAGCATTGAAAATGCGCAACGCTTCGTCAGCCAGGTCGACTCAGCGGCGGTTTACGTTAACGCCAGCACCCGTTTTACCGATGGCGGCCAGTTCGGTTTGGGCGCGGAAGTTGCCGTCAGTACCCAGAAGCTCCACGCGCGCGGCCCAATGGGGCTGGAGGCGCTGACTACCTGGAAATGGATAGCCTGGGGCGATGATTCCCTGCGCGCATAGTTTCCTTCCGCTTAATAAACGGGCGCCCAAAGGGGCGCCTTTTTTTATCTCCGTTTTTTTTCGGACCACTTATTTTCGCTGATTTTGCTCTTCTGCCATCTTTATATGGTCCGAATGGTGTCAGAAAGAGCCAGAAAGGCGCGCCGTACCCGCAGGCTGACAAAAGCAGCATAAAAAACGTACTGCATTCATTTTTGATGGCAATCGTTCCTGGCACCGGGCAACGCAAGGGAGATTATGATTATCAGGAATGCTTTACAAAAGCTGTTGGGTAGTAAACAAACGGTAATATAAAATGAACTGGTAGCAAAAATGAAAATAACATTAAGTGTTTTTCCTATGGCAGATTATTAACTAATGGTTAAAAAAGAAAGTACGAAACAAGCTTTTACTGCCAGGCTGATTGCCGCTTGCGATAGCGCGGGGTTTATCGGACACGGACGTAATAAACAGATTACGAAAGCGCTGCAGCAGGAGGGGTGTAAAATCTCCGCGCCGGGAGTGTGGAAATGGTTTAACGCACAGTCAATTCCCGATAATGCCAACCTGCTGGCATTAAGCGAACTGTTGGGGGTTCGCGTTGAATGGTTGCAGTACGGCATGGAGAAGTCGGCCGTTTCGTCCGGGCTGACTTCGCTGCCGCTGCATCAGGGCGTATTTCGTATTGAAAGTCTGGATATTGGACAGAAAACCGCCAGCGGCCTGCACACTCGCGACGAATTTGTCGAGACGATTCAGGCTATCGAGTATGACCTCGATGAGGCGAGGGTTCTGTTCAACGGTCGCCCGGCAGAAAATCTTCGCTTAATCGCTATCAACAGCGACTCTATGGCGGGCACTTTTGCGCCCCGCGATCAGCTGTTTGTCGACATCAGTATCCGCATGTTCGACGGTGACGGTATCTACCTCTTTACGCTGGATAACCAGCTCTACCTTAAACGCCTTCAGCTGCAGCATAAGAAAATTGCTGTCATTTCAGATAATAAACGCTATGAAACCTGGTATCTTACGCACGATGAGGCGGCAGAGATGCAGGTGCACGCCAAAGTGATTATGAGCCAGTCTCGCGACTACCAACTGCTGGGTTAACCGGCCCGCCGTGCCTTTCCATCTGCGGGTCAGTAAAAAAATAAATGGCAGTAATTCAAAAATTTAACCAGCAGTAAATAAAAAATTAACCATCAGTGTTTGATAAAGCATAAGAACCTGTTAATAATTTGATCATGGATGAAACACATTGACCCACACGGATGTACCGCTCTTAAACAATTGAGGCGCTGCACAAGCGCGACACAAACCATCCGAAAGCAAATAAGGCTTTGGGATGGGGTGGATGCGCAGATTGCAGCGTCTTCAGATGCCTGCTCCCCTCAATCGTCACTCCTCTCCTGGCTGTTTTTACAGCCGGGCGGGGTAGGTGTGATTGTGGCAGGATACTCTGTGGCTCTTCGGGCAACCGAAAGCATGCGCATCCGCCTCATCGCCAAAGACTCATTCACAGGAGGAGTTATGGCGATCATTCACTACGGTAAGTCAGTGTTTGTTGGTAATGCGCGTACTCGTCGCCATCGGCGGCGCCAGTCTCACAATCATCTCAAATGCAGTATGGATAATGCGTTTACAACCGAACAGGAGACCCTTACGTTACGCAACGCTGAACGGATTTGTCAGCGACAGGTTATTTCTCGTGTCGACCGTGCAGTGACCTCACCCGGTCAACGAATTATCGATCAGGCAAGTTTCGATAACTGCTGTTTACCATTGGTTCACCTTTACGCCATTCGTTAAACATTGGTCCTGGTAACGCCTTCAGGCGTAACACTATTCCTTGTTACTTCCATTTCTCACTGGAACATCTTTCTTTTTCTCATTCTTCAGTCTGACTTCATTGTCACGGCAGTGACGCTGTCCTTATTAACGGGACTGATCAGCAGTGTTTATGTTTTCTTTCGTCTTTTTAGGCCATTTAGCCATATGGCGTTTTCGTATGTCTGTTGATTTAAATGAGGAAATGTATGAGCCAAATCATCGCTATTTTAAATTTTGAGGAAGGCTACGTGGAGTCTCCCTATCTGGATACTCAGGGCTTTCCGGCGGTGGCGGGAGGGATTCGTATTGGGCCACAGGGCGCGTCATTGAGTAATTATCACTTTCTTATGCCTCGTTTAGTGGGCGATACCTGGAAGCTGTGCATTCTGGAAAGCAAACTGCAAGAAATGAAGAAATATGACCTTATCAGCCAGGCGCTGAAGAAATGCAACCGCGCCCGCAGCGACGTGCTTTACAGCATGGCCTGCCAGCCTGGCATTGAAAATCTGGCACAGTTTAAAGAGATGCTGAAGTTAATCGCTCAGGAGGATTTTCATGGGGCGGCCAAAGCAATGTTCGACAGCGCATGGGCGCAGAACAATAAAGGCCGGGCACGGCGTCATGCCGAGGTCATGCGTACTGGCAATTACGATATCTACAGGGGATTAATATGAAATGGATGCTGTTTCTTACCGCTGTTTTACTGGCGATTATTATTTTGCTGCTTTTGCAGCGCTTTACCACGCTGCAGTTTGTTGCGCACGCCAAATTGTTATTTAAAACCTGGTCGGTCTGGCTGGCTTCGCTTGGTTCAGCGCTCAGCGCCTGGGCGCAATCTTTTCCTCAGTCTGCCCTCGATGCCTGGAACGGCATGCCGGAAGACATCAAAGGTTTCTTGCCGCATAACTTTCTCGGCATGCTCGGCGCTTTTATGGTGGCGATGGGGGTGATGGCGCAATTTGTACGGCAGAAATCACTGGCACAGCAAAAGGATGCATTAGAAGGAAAAACAAAATGACTTTCATCAACACACTGATTGGCGGCGGCTGGCACTGGCTGGCCGCGCTGGGGGCATTGGTCGTTGCGGTTGGCGCCAGCTATTTCGGCGGTAAAAAAATCGGCAAAGTGCAGCAAAAAGCCAAATCCGATACTGAAAGCGCCCAGAAAGAGGTTGCTCAGGCCGCCGCCGTTGCACAACAGCAGCAGCAAAATCAACAGGAGGCGAAACGTGTCGTACAAATTAATAGCAATCTTGATGACGCTGCCGCTCGCGATAAGCTGCAGCAGTCAAAACACAACCAGCCGTAAGCCGGTTATCAGCGACTCGGCCTGTACTCTGTTAGCACCCATTACTACCCACGGCAACGATGCAAAACTTTTAGATATTCGCACCGTAAAAGCCATCACTACCCACAACGAAACCTGGGATCTGCTTTGTCAAAAGACCCCGACTCCCTGATTTATCTTTACCGTCAAAAAGCTCTGCTGCGCAGGGCTTTTTTTATGCCTGAGTATTCCTGAGGAGGAATCTATGATTGATGTAAACAGCTTTGCTGACCTGCGCACCACCGCACCGACCAAAACGGGTGATACGGCTTATCTGAAACGCTGGAGTGCGAACGATGGTAATTTCCGCGGCGGCGGTCAATTTGTTGGCTATCTGACTACCCCTTCGGTCACTGACGATAACGGGACTATCGCCGTTGGCACCAATTTTTACTGGAAGCGTATTATTGATAATCCGGAGAATATTAATATTCTCCACTTTGGCGCAGTAGGTGACGGCTATGCTGATGATACCGAGCCTTTTAAACGTATGCTGGCGTGGACGCTGAAATATAACTCGAATATTCGCGATCTGCCGGTGCGTTTGCCGGGCGGTAAGTTCCTGATTAAGCCTATTGATATCAGCGCAACTGAATACGGTTTCTTTGGGGTTGTTGGCGATGATGTGGATTTGGGATCTATTCCTCGCACCATCATCATCTCTGACAAAAGTACCTCTACCGTTTTCAAAGTGAATGCGCGCCGCACACTGTTTAAAGGTATTCAGTGGGATGGTCAGGCAACTGCCAATACCACCACCAACACGGCTGCTATTACTGCGACCATGTTGAATAATACCCAACCCTTCTTTGAGAACATTATTACCGCGGGCCAGACGGTAAACATTTACTGCTTCCGTGCACAGTATACCGGCGGTACGGTGTTCAAACTGCAGGATACGCTCGACAGTAAGTTTGACCAAATCTATACCGTTTCAACCTATAGCCGCGTCTTTGATGTGGGCTGGTCGGATACCGCCAGCGGCTCCTGGGACCACTCTACGGCCATTGAGCTGAGCAACGCCAACTTCCAGACCGGTTACGGCGACGCCACTCTTTATATGCCGCGTATGACTCAGGGGATTATTCGTAACGTCTGGATAGAACATACCCGTTTCCCTGGCGACCTGTCAGATGGCGGCTGGACTATCGATACGCTGAATATCGAAGGTTGTAGTAATCCAATGGTGCTGGATAACTGCCGCATGATGGTACGTCAGTTAAATCTGCAGGCGGGCGCAGCCATCTCGACCAACCTGACTTCTACAGGACGCTGGCTCTCTACGTTTGAGTATGGCTATCGCCGTGATGAGAACTTCGGTTCCTATCTTTCTGGCTCGCTAAAAGCTGGCTATTACAGCGGTCACAAAATCACTAACACCACTGCGACCGACAACTGGTACAAAGTGGGGCAATTCTTCTTCCCTAAAGCTAATCAGCAATGGGTGATGGAGATGATCGGTAAAGCCGATACCACGGCGCCATCCAGTACGGCGGCCAGCCCAATCACTTCTCCAGGGAGCGGTAGAACCATCATCAATATGGAGCGTGGTGATACGGTGTGGGTAGAGGCTTATCACATGGGAACGCCAGCGGTGCTGGATATTCGCTATACGCGTGTAGGCACAACCTATGTGGCTATCTACGTGAAACTGGCGGCGAACAGCGGCGATACCATGTTTAACCTGGAAACCACAGGACCAACGCGTTTTGAGTCTGGTTCCTGTTCTTTGTTCCAGCCTGACTTCTCGGTCGTTACAGATACCAGCACTTTGGGCACGCTGAAACCTCAGGCGCGCTTTGGGCTGCACAACGGACTGGCGGGTATCGGTGCGAATGAGAAAGGTGTATTGACCCTGGCAACGGCGGCCGGGACACCAACAAATAAAACAACGCCGACTGGATTTGTACTGGTGAATATCAATGGTACGGATCACAAGATCCCTTACTACGATTGATTCCAGTATAATTTTTGGCGAGGCTGCGGCCTCGCCTTTTTTTGCCTTGCACATCGTCCGGGTGAAAAATTGCTGAGAAAACCGTCACCTGAGCTGGCAGGCTCTTGACTCTCTCCACGCTTTTTCCTACTTTATATCCCCGCAGGACTTCTCTTCAAAGCCGATATAGCTCAGTTGGTAGAGCAGCGCATTCGTAATGCGAAGGTCGTAGGTTCGACTCCTATTATCGGCACCAGCCTAAAGTATTCTCAAGCCCATTCAAATCAACAAAATCCTTTTAAAACAACAAATTTACTGTAGTCTCAGTCATTTGAGGTCAACTGGAATCTATTGAAATCAACCTGCCTTTGGGGGCACAATCAGGGGCATCCTCTGTTCGGTTCAGGAAATGTGCCCCCAATGATGCTAAATGCGCGAAAGGTCGACGCTGCTAGAGCAAAAGAAAAAAGTTACAAGCTCTCTGATGGCGGTGGCCTCTATTTACAGATTGAGCCTAACGGTTCTCGGTACTGGCGTATGAAATACCGTTTTGCAGGCAAGGAAAAGCGTCTGTCTTTCGGTGTTTATCCTACCGTTACGCTAGCCGATGCCAGAGCGAAACGAGAAGAGGCTAAAAAGCTTCTCGCCGCACAAGAAGATCCTGGTGAGGTGAAGAAAGCCAAAAAGCTGGCTCTACGTGCTGAAAACCAGATAACCGATCCTTTTCAGGATGTGGCGTTGGAATGGCATCGAGCAAAGTTACCAAGATGGTCAGAGGGTTATGCTTCCGACATCATGGAGGCTTTTAAAAAGGATATTTTCCCTTATATCGGCCAACGACCAATAGCTGATATCAAGCCCCTCGAACTACTTGATGTGCTCAAGCTTATCGAGAATAGGGGAGCGACAGAAAAGGCCAAAAAAGTACGTCAGCGCTGTGGCGAGGTGTTCCGTTATGCCATTGTGACTGGTCGCGCTATCTATAATCCAGCACCAGATCTTGCCAGTGCCATGCAAGGACATGAAGCCGTTCACTACCCCTTCCTTAAGGCTAATGAACTCTCCGAATTTTTCTTTGAGCTGGATGCTTATACAGGTAGTCCTGTTGTATTGCTTGGTGCTTACTTGCTTATCCATACAGGATTGCGCACAGGTGAATTACGCGCAGCCGAATGGCGTGAGGTGGATTTTAAAAATTCGATTTGGGAGATACCAAAAGAGCGTATGAAGATGCGGCGATCGCATATTATACCCTTGTCAAAACAGGTTATAGACTATCTTATTGAGCTTAAAGAATTAACCGGCGCATATCCATTGATGTTCCCGGGGCGTAATGACACGCGAAAATGCATGAGCGAAGCGAGTATCAACCAGATATTCAAACGGATCGGATACAGTGGGCGCGTCACTGGTCATGGTTTTAGACATACGATGAGTACTATCTTGCATGAGCAAGGCTTTAATACTGCATGGATTGAAACACAGCTTGCACACTTGGATAAAAATAGTATTCGTGGCATTTACAACCATGCTCAATATTTTGATGGGAGAAAGGAAATGATGCAATGGTATTCGGATTATTTATCAGGGTTAAAGGCAGTTTGAATGGATTTTTTAAAAATAAAGAATACCGACTCACTTTTGCGCGATTACTATCAATTGGATGAAGCAGCAAAAATACTAGGTTGTGACGTAAAAGATCTTCTATGGTTTGCTCGTCATAAAAACGTAGAGATTTGCATGGAATTTTATGATGACGATCTTGATGTCTCTAGCGGTTTAAGAGCTGACATTGATAACGAAGATTTGATAAAGAAACTTCACTCCTTAGAGAGGGATGATAACGGATACTATACTCTATCTGAACATTCTGCACTACGAATTAAAAATGATAGCGATAATTTCGATGATTATGGCTTTTTAAAATGCTATTTAAAAGGCTACTTTGCCTTGGATGCCGAGTATAAAGATGTGCTAATAAAACATGAAGGGCAACCAGATGAATGGCCAGAGTATTTTATTATTTCCGGTAGCACCACGCTTGATTTTCCTGTGAAATTTTATGTTAATTACGACGAGCGAGAAAATTATTTTTTGATGGATACTTTATGGATTGCTAAAAACCAAATTGGTAATTTTTTAAATGCTGTTATAGAAAATAAAAAACCTAAAAATACAGAGAAAAACTATAAATCACAATCCGATGCTCAGAAACAAAAGCATGCCGTTCCTCGTACAGAAATCCTTATGGCTGTAATTTCACTATTCCATCGTGATATGAAGCTACGCAGAGAAAGTCCGGCAGCGATAGCCGAACATCTTTTTTCACATGCTACTGATTTTTGGCCGGAAAAAGGGGATCCGCCACTAAGCTATGAGACAGTGGTTAGCCTTCTGCGGAGCTGTCTGAAAAAAGACGGGTTAACATTTAAGTAACAATTTTGGCGACTAATAGAAATTTCAATAAAATCTTTTAGTCGCATTTTAGCCTTTACTTCCCTGTGATTAAATTCTTCGTATTGAAGCCAGTAGACATGACATTACGGAGAAAGATATGCCCCTATCCCCTGACACTTTGATTAGCCAGCGCCCGCCTATGGATGCTTTAATTGACATGAAGTTCATTACTGCTGACTGTCTTTTAAGTGATAAATGGATTTATCGGCTTATTTCTTTAAATCGCTTTCCACGGCCCATTAAAATCGGTCGTATGTCTCGCTGGCGTGTTGCTGATTATTATGGATGGCGCGATGGTCATGAAGTTAAATCAGCTCAGCAATACGATTGCATGCGAAATAAAGCTAAAAGACTACAGCAAGGTATGAGTTGAGCGGCTCATGATAAAGCCGCAAAATGTTTTGCGTGAGTTTGCGCTACTTATCCTTTAGCGTTAATACCACGTGACTGTAGCTCTTTACGCAAAACACGCTTTATCCATGAGGCAAGCGCGGTATCACCGTCTTTGCGCATTTCAGTTTCTAACTGCTGGCGAAACTCATCGGTTAAGCGCATCTGGAAAGGAGGAGAACGTTTCTCTTGTGGTGTTGACATGGTAATTACCCTAATCTATGATGACCTACATGGTAATTACCATTGTAGTTGCCTGAAACTGAAAAGACAATGCCCGCTTGTGCTGCAACACATAACGGGCATCTAACCAAATATGCTTAGGAACAATAAAATGGCTACATCAAAGTGTACCTGGATCTTCGCCGCAATCAACCGTGCGCAGCGCTCCTGCCGCCCGGTGATGCTGCGGGTAACCGCAAACGACGAGCGCAGCGCCCGCCGTCGTCTGGCCGCCGATTACGTGCTGTTTTTTGCCGGTCGTCTGCCATGCCCGGGAGGTCGTCATGCGTGAATATCCGCAACCCGGCGAGCGCTGGCAGCATAAGCAGGGCTGGACGGTCTGCATTATCTGCCTGACCGCAGCGCCCTTTGCCGTGGCGGCCGCCAGCCCGGCGTTCAGCCACGAGGTGCTCTATCGCCACGACAGCGACGGCCAGCTGACGTCCGGCCCGCTGGCGTGGTTTGAGGCGTTCTATCAGCGTATCGCGGCGGCACCGCGCAGGCTGACCGACGCTACCGGCGGGAAAGGCGGCTCCGGCCCCCTGTCCCTGCATCCGTCCGTGACGCTTGTTCGCCAGCGTACCGCCGACGTCAGCCCACGCCCGACACCGGGCGCAGACCACTATTCGCGCTTTCTGTAAGCCGTAACCGCATTCAGTAACGGAGTTATCCATGAACACATCAAACGGGCAGCATGCTGCTCAGGGCCGCCCCTTGCCGTTAAACCGCCGTTTCTACGCTTACGGCCTGCCGGAAGACGCATTCGAGAAGCTGGAGCGGGCCAAAGACGCCTGCGACCTGCTGCAACAGCTGTTTGCGCAGCACCCGCAGAACGACGGCCTGCCGTTCGGCGGCAGCGTGCCGGGCGTGGCCGCGCTGATGGACTACCTGTACGCCGACCTGAAAGAGGTGGCGCGCCACTGCGCTCCGCTGACGGAGGCAAAGGTATGAGCCATCACGTATCGGTTTTCCCGGCGGAGCTGACCACCGCCCTGTACCGTCGCGCCATCGCTTCCGCCTGGCGGGAAAAGGTGCAGGCCGACACCGGCAGCGAAATTCTGGGGCCGCATAAGCTGTCGGTGGAGCGCATCGAAATGGCCGTGGCCCTGCACATTGAAAGCGTGATGGTGAACGAGTACGGCGAGGCCCGGGGCGCGGCCGCCGCGCTGGCGCTCATGAGCGATATGGTCAGGCCGGAGCTGCTGACCGCGCCGCCGGTACTCACGGCGCGCGGCGTGCAGGTGATGACGGAGCTGTATCAGGTATTACCGGCGGCCTTCGATGATTTTTGCGATACCGGCATTTCGCTGTACGACCGGTAAGGGAGAGTTATGACGGTGACACAGATTGCCACGGCCGCACGAGGCCGCTGGCCGGTTATTCTGCCGCTGCTGGGTATTACGGTGCCGGACAACGGCCGGCACGGCCCCTGCCCGCACTGCGGCGGAGAAGACCGCTTTCGCTTTGACGATATGGAGGGGCGCGGGACGTGGATTTGCAGCCACTGCGGCAACGGCGACGGCCTCGACCTGGTCAAACGGGTCACGGGCGACGGCGTGAAGAAGGCGGCGCAGGCCGTGGCGCAGGTGCTGGCGTTCCGCGACGTGCAGGACGTGCCGGTTAAGCCTGCCAGGGAAAAAGCCCCGAAGCGCGACATGACCGCCACGGTGAACGCGCTGCTGGCAGCAGGCCACACCGGCGAGAGCGACTATCTTGGCGCTAAGGGCTTTACCGGGCATCCGGTGACGCTGACCGGCCAGGCGCAGCGCATCAGCGGCACGACGTTCCCGGCGGGTTCGGTGCTGCTGCCGCTGGTGACCCCGGACGGCGCGGTCACCGGCGCGCAGCTGATAGCGCCCGGCGGGGAAAAAAGCCTGCTGCCGGGCAGCACCATGAAGGGCGCGTTCGTGACGCTCGCCCCGCTGCCCGCAGAGCCGCCGGTGCAGGCGGTGATTACCGAAGGCTGGGCCACGGCGCTGACCGTGAGCCAGCTGACCGCCGGGTACGTGGTGGCGGCCGTGGCGGCCGGGAACCTGCCGAACGTGGCGCAGGCGCTGCGCGCCCGCTGGCCGGAGGTGAAAATTATCCTCGCCGGGGACAACGACTTTCAGGACGGCGGCGAGAATCCCGGCAAGGCGTTTGCAGAAAAGGCGGCAAAGGCGGTGGGCGGCTGGGTGACGCTGCCGCCGGGCGAAATTCGCGCCGACTGGAACGACTTTCACCGCCAGCACGGCGTGACCCGCGCCCGCGAAGCCTTCCGTAACGGTCTGGTGATGTGCGGTGAGGGCCGCACGCGTCTGCCGCAGGGGTTCCGGCTGACGCAGGATTACCTCTGGTATGAAAAGCAGGTGCAGCGCAACGGCGAGACGGAAATCCAGAACGTGAAAATCTGCAACCCGCTGCGCGTCACCGCCATTACCTGCGACGCCGACGGCGGCAACTTTGGCCGCCTGCTGGAGTGGGAGGACACCTGGGGCGAGCGGCGTAAATGGGCGATGCCGATGGAGATGCTCAGCGGCAGTGGCGAGGAGCTGCGCCGGGTACTGCTGGTTAACGGCCTGTCGTATATCAGCACCACCGGCGAGGCCCGCGCCCGGCTGATGGAGTACATCTCGCTGTGCAAGCCGGAGCGGCGCGTTACCTGCGTGAGCCGTACCGGCTGGCACGGACAGGTTTACGTCCTTCAGGACGAGGTGAACGGCGAGGACGCGGAGGGCGTCATTCTCCAGACCACCTCGGTGCAGGGGCGCGACTTCCGGGTGGCGGGCACGACCGAAGAGTGGCGCGAGCACGTCTCCCGCTACTGCACCGGGAATTCCCGCGTCGCCTTTGCGGTGAGCCTGGCCTTTGCCGCGCCGCTGCTGCGCCTGATTGGCATGGACGGCGGCGGCTATCATCTGAAGGGCGAATCCACCGACGGCAAGACCACCACCATGAAGGCGGCCACCTCGGTATGCGGCGGCCCGGACTACTGGCAGACGTGGCGGGCGACCGGCAACTCGCTGGAAGGCTCCGCCAGCCGCCGCAACGACGCGGCGATGATGCTCGATGAAATTCGCGAGGTGGACGGGCGCGAGGCGGGCAACATTGCCTATATGCTGGCAAACGGCCAGGGCAAGGGCCGGGCCGGAACCGACGGCGAGCTGCGCACCCGTAAGCAGTGGCGGCTGTTGTTCCTCTCCACGGGCGAGCTGTCCCTGACGGAGCACGCCGCAAAGGCGGGCGAGCGCACCTTCGCCGGGATGGAGGTCAGGATGATACAGATACCCAGCGACTCCGGTAAGTTCGGCGTGTTTGAGGAGCTGCACGGCTTTGAGAGCGGCAAGGCGCTGGCGGAGCATCTGGAATGGGCCACCGCCAGCTACTACGGCTCGCCGTTCCGCGAGTGGCTGAAGGCGCTGACCGCCGACCTCAACGGGCTGACGGCGCAGGCCAAGGCGCTGATGAAGGAGTACACCGCCGCGCTGGCCCCGCAGGACGCGGGCAATCAGGTGGGTCGTGCGGTCAACCGCTTTGCCCTGGTGGCGATGGCCGGGGAGCTGGCGACGCGCATGGGTATCACCGGCTGGCCGGAGGGCGAAGCGCTACGGGCAACGCGGGTCTGCCTGAATGCCTGGCTGAAAGACCGGGGACACACGGCCAACCAGGAAGACATGGCCGCGCTGGAGCAGGTGCGCACCTTCTTCACCGCCAACCAGTACAGCCGCTTCGCCGACTGGCACGACGAGCGCAACCGTCCCGGCAACATGGTGGGCTGGCGCAGGGTGGAAAAAGGCAACGCCGCGCAGGGCCGTGAAACGGTGACCACCTTCTACGTGATGCCGTCGGGCTGGAAGGAAATCTGCCGGGGCTTTGACCCGCGCAAGGTGGCCCGGCTCTGTGCGGACAAGGGTTACCTGCTGGCGGCCAACGACGGCAAGCTACAGACCAGCATTCGCCCGCCAGAGATGAACGTGCGCAGGCTCTACGTCTTTAACAGCGAGGTACCGGGTTAACGGTGCGCGAGTCTTATTTATCAAGGGTAACAGAGGTAACAGGTGTAACAACCGCGTCATCCGGGCGCTGGCGCTGTTACACCGCATAAAAGCAAAAGGGTAACAGGTGTAACACCGCATCTGTTACCCGCTGTAACCCCTGTTGTTACACAGAGAAATTTACTGAAAGTCCATTTAAAACAGTGATGTAACCCGTGTTACCCCTGTTACACCCCGCTGCCGACAGAGACGCAGGCGACACGCCCTTCCGGGCCTTTTTCCTGGCGGGCCACCGGGTTTGTTTGCTGAGCCATGAGCAGACGGGGAGAGCAGGCGTTGTCCGCTGGGCCACGGCAGAATACAAACATCCTTTACAGAGAGAAAATTATCATGAGCGAGAATAAAAGCCCCGCCGTCATTCGCCTGACCGAAGCCAGAAACGAACATACCGCGCAGATGATGAAAATCAACGACATCACCGCCGCCATTGCCCGCAGCAAGAAAGAGCGCGAGGCGGCCATCGAGAACGGGAAAGAAGCGGAAACGAACTGGCGCACCCGCTTTCGCAGCCTGCGCGGCAACCTTACCGACGAGCTGAGGGCACAGCACAGCCAGCGCATCGTCAGCCGCGAGCTGGCCGAAGAGTTCACCGGCCTGATTGAGGAGCTGGAGTTTGAGCACGAGGGGGAGATGATAAAGGCCGTACAGACCGGCCACGCCTACGTTAACGCACACAACGCGGCTTTTACGCAGTATGTGGAGGGCCAGTGGGAGGCCGCCATGCGCAACCTCAGCCCGACGCTGGTACGCGCCGTGCGCCTTAAGCTGCTGTCGCTCCGGCTCAACGACCGGGGACGCCATACCGACCCGCTTCACCAGGAGCCGGAAGTCATACTCGCCCGCGAGGTCGGTAAGGTGCTGGCCGATAAGGCGGAGGCCGCGCGGCTGGATATGGATGCAGAGCCGGTCTTGTCGGAAATTGGCGTTTATCGCCCGGCGCTGACCGGCGTGGATATGAAGCTGCATAACAGTCCGGCATCCATTCACAAACTGGTATACGAGCGTAAAGAGAAGCTTGAGAAACAGCAGAAGGAGAGCCAGGCATGATGCACTGCCCGTACTGCAAAAGCCCGGCGCACGCCAAATCGAGCCGCTACATGTCCGAACAGGTTAAGGAACGTTATCATCAGTGCACGAATTTGGACTGCTCGTGCGCGTTCAAGACCAGCGAAAGTATTACCCGGGTAATCACCGCGCCACCGCAGCCCGAAGTCTGCGAGGCTCCACTCCCGCCGCCTCAACGCCAGTCACAGACGCTGGGCCGCTACGGAAGCGCTTTCCGACACTGACCCAAAACCGCACTTACTCCCTGCCATCCGGCAGGGATTTTTTTTTGCGCAAAGCTAAAGATTTTCTGTACATTGACGAGTATAAATAGTGATGCATGCAAGAGCTGCATGGTTTTGCATGTAAAAGATGCGTGTCAGAAGCACGAACGGGGCCAGTACCGGTGCGGCCGGAGCCTGTGCATGCAGCTGCATGAAAAGCGATGCACAAAGCGGGCAGGCGTGGCGGGGATAGCATTGCGCGCATAGGCCTAGAAGCTCGAAACTACAACAAAGGAAAAATGATGAAGGTGAATTACTTTTCTTACTCAATTGACGATGCTTCAACTGGTCATTCAGCTTTTGAAAACATATCCTCTATAGTTGATCATTATTGCGAGCATCAAAATAAAAACCTGCTGGCGAAAGATCATAAACTAAAAAAATTATATTTAGCTAAACCCTTAATGCATGCTAACGTTTTTTATCTTATGACTCCAGCTCCATTAGGGGGGTTTAAAGCTGTAGATAGGCTGCAAGGTGTAATTAAAGATTTGGTCTCTGTCTTAGGGGCTGATAGCCTTGAGAAAGTAGCATATGTATATCTTGATCCTAAATTCCCTATTATTGGATTCGCTTCAGGGCGCGGATGTGCTGATATAGACGACTTGTGCTTTTTTATTAATGAAGTGATTAATGATAAGAAAAGTAAGAAAAGGTATGCTATTGATTTGAAGCCAATCAGGAACAAAGTAATGAAAGGGGATGCAAGTAACTTTAAACTCATTACTAGTGCAAGGGTTCGGCTTGAAAGTAATAAAGCAAAGGGGATTTTAGGCGGTTTCCTTGGTAAAAGCCCTTCGGACAACATGGTTGTTGAGGTGATTGTTAAACGAACGGATAGAAAAGAAAATATTAAAGAGTTTATATCACCCCTTTTAGATTCTCTTGCAGATGAAAACGATAAAAGTTATGCAGAAGTATACCTAAAAGCTAAGGCTGACGAATTTCAATCAAATGTAAAAGAGTATATGCTAGATTCAAGCGGTGTGATGTTTGACTTCCTAAATCCGAATTTAAAGACAACAATGGAAGAGCAAATTGTTGGAAAAAGATACAAAAATCAGGAGGTGGTAGAAGCAATGAATGGGATTGTATCCTCTTTTTCTGACAGAGTGAAGGCTTCCTTCAACGATTCAGATTGGGATGAAATGAAAGAAGCTGACTTCCACAAGAGCTAGCGAAGGTTTATGAAAATTACAGCGAGGCAAATAAATGTTACGTGTTTTCTCTTATGGGTTCTTTCCGTCCTGTTAGTTTTTATTATATACGTTAGTTTTTGGATAGTCAGACAATTATTTGATATGAGTTTTATTGAAGTTAAAAGTGAATCTGTAAAAGAAATAATGACTATGCTTAGCAGCTTTAGTATTACAATGACTGGATTTGTGGCGGCAATTGGTGCTTATATAATTTCTATTAGTCATAAAGTTTCTTTTGTTAAATGGAAGGTGAATGGATACATACGACCTTTTTATCACCTTTATGGCATGTGTATAGTTTTTTTATTGTTAACTTTCGTGCTTTGCGTGGCTAACTCCATGATTAGTATTGGTTTTGTCATGCTTAAGTTAACATTGTCTGTATTTGTTGTTAATTTAATTCATATAGCTCTCTTAACTCTGGTTGTAATAGGTCAATCAAGAAGTGCCGAGGATATAAACTAATTTTTTACTCAATTTTTGCTTTAAGTGAATATTTCAAGGGGGTTTTATGGTAGTTAAAGATGAACTTGTTTTGTATGAAAGTATATACAAGGCTGAGGTCGAAAGAAGGGAGAAGTTACTATCTAGAATGAGTCTGCCAATTGCTTTGATCACTGCTATTTTAGGGGGGTGGGCATACATGGTTAAATCATTCTCCCTTAATGAGCGAACCATATGGGGCGGGTTGTTTTTGCTCTTTATAATTCTGACATTCGCTGCGGTCTCTGTGATGTTTTATTTTCTTACAAGGTCATTATATGGGTTTGTGGACAAATTAATGCCCGACGCTCAAGAGTTAAAGAACTACCATGATATTTTATGTGCCACTTATGATAGTTATGCCGATAAAGATGATTTGGTTGATAAGTATTTTGATGAATTTATGAGGGATAGTTATGTAACATATTCTACTATTAATTCTAAGAATAATGACCTGAGGCTTGATTATATATATAAGTCATTAGTGCTTATTACCATAATTATTTTTCTTTCTTTTTTTGGTTTTATTTGTTTTAGTATTTGTCAATTATCATCTACAAATGATAATGTTAATTTTTTAAAATTTTTAAGCCAGCTATTTTGAGAGGAGAAACTTCTATGAGTACAGGTAACAGGCCCCCGCCTTCGCCTCCGCCAGGACCAGGACCAAGAAATGTAAGAGGTGGAAAAGTAACGCCGCCATCAGCACCACCGCGACCTAGCTCGCCGCCAACTGGTGGAAGCAGAAAAGGATAGTTACTAGCCAAACAAGGATGTTTTTTAAAAGTCATTGGGGCATTTGCTTTTTTTTAAAGCGATTTATACGATTCATGTGCTTGGGTGGTAAAAGGGGCATAAGTGGGGGCATGGTTTTATTTTTATTTGGAAATACTCAATAAAACAATGGCTTAAGAGGTTTTTTTACTCCTATTATCGGCACCAGTCATCTCTATTCTATTGATTTTATCCATATTAAATCCCCTCAGAATGAAAGCGCGAGCGCTCGCCGCTGGATTACTGGCTGTCGTACTTCTCTTAACTGGATGTCCTGGGCCTGGCGATCGAATGGTAGATCGCGAATCTACAAAGGCATTTGTCAAAGACCGAATTTCCCGAATGCTAACCCGGTCAGGATACATGCTTTCAGTTAGTCGCAATAGCATTTAACCTACTGATATATATCTATAAAACTAAAAAATAAAGCCATGAAACATCGCCAGGGAACCGGCAAAAACTACCGGTCTGCCAAAAGGGGTATAAGCTTATTAGACCTGCGTCCGCTTCGTACCAGAAGCGGAGGCGACCACGCTGAAGAAGCGAACGCGGTGAACAGAAGAAATCCGCAGATAACCTGGAAGAAAAGGGTTACTGATTTTTAACTTGCCTGACGACGAAAGGTCGTGGGCTTAACGTAAGGGAAAATGATGCCATTGCTATTTGGTGAGTTATCTGGCGCGCCATCATGGGTGCCTGCTGTATTGCTCGTCACGCTCTCCCTCGCACTGGGGTTTCTGGCGCGATTTACGCTGCTCAGATTCATCCGCTACTGGCAGAATCGAGACAGAAAGCTGTTTAAATCGCTTGAAAAGCATCTGCATGGATCAATGTTTCTTTTTATTCCTTTATTGCTGATCAGCATAGGGCTTAATTATGTAAATATTGAACCTGAATCCATTAGCTTTATTACATCTACTATTCATATATTTATTATATTATCGTTTTGCTCAGTGCTTATCCGCTTGATTAACGTGGCGCAGGATATGCTGTTCATACGCTATGATATTAATCTTTCAAATAATCTTCGCGCCCGAAAAATACGTACGCAGATAATGTACGTTAAAAAGGTTGCCATCGTTATCCTGGTAACCGTTTGTCTTTCCCTTATCCTGCTTAGCTTTCCTGGCGTTCGGCAGTTTGGCACGACAATCCTGGCGGGTGCAGGGGTAGCCGGAATAATAATTGGTTTTGCGCTACAAAAATCGCTCGTTAACCTGTTTGCCGGTATCCAGATAGCTTTTACGCAACCTATTAAAATCGATGACGCGGTTGTGGTTGAAAAAGAATGGGGCTGGATTGAAGAGATAAACCTGACTTATGTGGTGGTACGTCTCTGGGATCTGCGTCGACTGGTTTTGCCCATTACCTACTTTACAGAAAATCCGTTCCAGAACTGGACGCGTAATAATGCACAAATCTTAGGTTCGGTTTTTCTTTATCTTGATTATTCCATGCCGTTAGAACCTCTGCGCAAGCATTTTGAAAAAGTCCTCAGTGAGACAAAACTCTGGGATCGGGAAACCCAGGTGCTTCAGGTTACCGATACTGATGATAAGACCATGACAATCAGAATGCTGATGACGGCGCAGAATTCCCCTACGGCCTGGGATTTACGCTGTTACGTAAGGGAAAAAATGATTGAGTTTATTCAGCAAAACTATCCTCAGAGTCTTCCTCGCATGAGGGCCACGCTGACGGATCCCGAGGATTAAAAGTCCAGACCTGAGCGCTTTCGCTTTCAGGGGGGAATATATAGAGGCATGGCACAAGCGCAGCCTTACTTCCCCCCTTGTTTGAAATTGTTATACAGAGTTAGTTTTTTCCTGCTGTAACCGCTCGTGTTGCTCAAGCTCGTACTCAATAAACGCATTTATCATGGTCCGGTAAACTTTCTCAATAATGACTTCTGAAAGTCCTGCCTCAACCGCTTTCTTGCGAACCTTATCTATAACCTGCTGCACACGATCCGGGGCGCGAACGGCTGAGCGATCGGTTTTGAACGTGGCGGCTGCTTTAACACACTCGGCGCGCTGGGCAATAATTTTGACCAGCTCGCTATCTAATCGATCAATCTGGGTTCTGACATCTTCTATCGTAGAAAAAACCATTCTCTGAACCTTATGGCTAGTACATGAATACAAGAGCATACCTCAAATTTCGACCGATACGAGCCTGAGTATTGCTAACCTCTCTCTGCGTAAATGCTAAGAATTTGATAATATAATGTTTTTTATCAAAATGACCTTTTTGCCTGCTTTTTCTCAACTCGTTTTAAAGTTTTACCAGGTGGTGACGATAAATAATACAGACGGTGACGGGCATCCTGGCGCCGTATCCGAACCCTGGTAAAATTTTAAGGAAACGATCATGTCCGTTATCAACACTAACATTATGTCACTGACCACTCAGAACAACCTGAACAAATCACAGGCTTCTCTGAGCACCGCTATCGAACGCCTGTCTTCCGGCCTGCGTATCAACAGCGCTAAAGACGACGCCGCGGGCGAAGCGATTGCTAACCGCATGAGCTCACAGATCAAGGGTCTGACTCAGGCATCACGTAACGCCAACGACGGTATCTCTCTGACCCAGACCGCTGAAGGTTCACTGGACGAGGTCAACACCAACTTACAGCGTATCCGTGAACTGACCGTGCAGGCGAAAAACGGCACCAACAGCGCCGACGACATCGACTCAATCCAGAAAGAAGTTGACGCACGCCTGTCTGAAATCAACCGTATCGGCGCGGCAAGCACCTTTAACGGCACGGCAATCTTCAACTCTACCGGCAGCGTAAACATCCAGGTTGGCGCTAACGACTCTACCGACGCTAACGTTATCAGCATCGACCTGTCCGGCGCTGGCTTCCAGACTTCTGGCCTGGGCGCAACGTTCAGCGTGACCGGCGGCGACCTGTCAGACCTGGATGCGCGCATCAAGGACGTTGACACCGCACGTAGCGGCCTGGGTGCGATTCAGAACCGTTTTGAATCTACCATCAACAACCTGAACACTTCTGTGACCAACCTGACCGCGTCTCAGTCACGTATTCAGGATGCGGACTACGCAACAGAAGTGTCAAACATGTCGAAGGCGCAGATCCTTCAGCAGGCTGGCACCTCCGTGCTGTCAAAAGCCAACCAGGTTCCACAGGGCGTTCTGTCTCTGCTGCAGTAAGTTCTGTCGCTTCAGCAAACCCGGCTCCGGCCGGGTTTTTTTATGGCTAAAATTTTTGATTTAAAAGGGGAATGTTATTTGTCACCGGCACTGTTTGTTTTACCGGGAATATTGGTAAAAATAAAATGCTGCGGCACTTCATCGCTAAGAATATATTCTTCATCTCCCAGCCGCTCGGAATCAAAATTAAATGTTTCCCGCAGCGCGCCGCTAAACAACGCCGTGCTTTGCTCATTTTTAGCAATAAGCACTGTTTTATCAAAGTTGTTCTTCCCGATTCTGGTTTCGCTGTATTCAGCCGGAAAGGTTAAAGTGCCATACTGAACCGTGATTTTTTCCATGATTTTCCCCTTAAGGCGTTGACCTGAAAAATAAAGCGCACAGACCCGTTAAATGAGTAGAGCAGGCAAGTGAACAAGTTACCAGCTTTGCGCTAAGGTTTCGGATTCGTTTCCAGCGCTTTTGGGACTCAGATCTTAAAATGGCGTTTATAATGAGTATTCATTCGCTATGCAGGAGATTGCCATGTTCATTTATTCCCCTTACGCCAGCGTTTATCGTAAAAATTGCGGGAAGCAATATTTCCTGACCCGGATCGAAAAAGATCCGGAAGACAAAAAAGACAACCCGGATGAGGCCCCGGAGTCGGGCGACAAACTGCCAGAGTAAAGCCCAGCTGATTTTATCGGATCTGTGATGCAACGCGGGCTATGTTCATACCCAGCCTCTATAGTTAACTGACCCTGTGGATTGATCGAGGTAGCTATGTCTGAACGTCCGGATTACCAGGAACCCGTTCCTGATGACGCTGAATATCCAGCAGATGAAGATCGTGAAGATATTCCCGAAGGCAGCGATGAAATTGTCGATCCGCTTGATGACGATGAAGAAATCGATGCGCCTCTGGAAGAGGAGGATGAGGAAGAGGACGACGAATATGAAGAGGATGACGACGATCTGGAGGAGGATGTCTGATTGCTAAAGGATGAATAGTGGACTGCCCGCGCAGGTTGAGGGCAGTTCATTTCGTTTTTCTGCTTTTGCTAAGGCCGCTCATTCTTTCTAAACTCCCTCCACTCTATAGCAAATTTTGTCCCTTCATATTGAGGAAAGCATGTCTGACGTCGCCGCCAGCCTGGAGCAAATTTATCGGCAGCGCTCGCAAGAGACGCAGCGTATCTGGCAAGAAAACCCTGAGCAAAAAACGCATTCGGGGTTTTACCCGGAAAATTTGAGCGCTATTGCCACCGGCATCCAGCCTGCTTTAAACCCACAGATAAGCGAACTTCTGGCCGAGCTGGGACAGCTAAGCCAGGGCGATCCGCTGGCCGACGTGATGCATCCAGACCATTTTCATTTAACCTTTCTTGCCATTACGCCTGCCCTGTATAACAACCATCGTCAGCCCGAAGCCGTTAGTGGCCTGCGAAAAATAGCCGAAAAATATCTGCATCAAACCTTACGCGTTCGGGATCTACGGCTGGTGGCTTTGCCCAATCAGCTGCTGATAGCCGGGATCCCCGATGCGGAAAATAGCGTGCAGCGAACCGCGTTCTGGCGCGAGCTACAGGATTCTGACTGGGCCGGGCTGCTGCAACAAAGGTATGGCGGAAAGGAGCCACCGCTTTTCTGGCACAGCACAATTTTGCGCTATAACGCGACGGTTTTACCCGATCGTTTACAACGCTTTTTTGCACAGCGAAGAGAGCAGCGTTATGGGGAAATGACGGGAAAAATTGTGCTCAGGCTGGTGAGCTATAACTGGTCGAGCACGCAAGAACTGGCGTGAGCGCCGCTAAACAATGAGATCGCCATCACATCCTGGCCTGCTACAGCAGATTTATCCATGCCTGTGGACTCTTTAACATAACTTCCGGAAAGCTCCGGTCTGTATGTTACCGGCAGACAAGGATAAAACTGGAGTGTAATGATGGCTTCAATCAATGACAGTTTAGCGCTGCCAAAGGCGCAAAAAAATAAAGTCCGCCGGATGAATATATTTATTTCGTTTTCGGCAGGGCTGGCCGGATTGCTGTTTGGTCTGGATATCGGCGTGATTTCGGGCGCGCTGCCTTTTATCACGCAGCACTTTACCTTAGACAGCCACCAGCAGGAGTGGGTAGTCAGCAGCATGATGCTGGGCGCGGCAATTGGCGCTATCTGTAACGGCTGGGTTTCGCATCGTCTTGGCCGTAAATATAGCCTGATGGCGGGCGCGGTGCTGTTTATCGTGGGATCGGTGGGGTCGGCCATGTCGACCAGCCTGGAAATATTACTCGCTTTTCGGGTACTGCTGGGCGTGGCCGTGGGTATCGCTTCCTATACGGCGCCGCTCTATCTTTCTGAAATGGCAACGGAAAATATCCGGGGGAAAATGATCAGTACCTATCAGCTAATGATCACCTTTGGCATCGTACTGGCATTTTTATCCGATACGGCTTTTAGCTACAGCGGCAACTGGCGCGCCATGCTGGGGATCCTGGCGCTTCCGGCCATTGTCCTGTTTATCATGGTGATCTTTCTGCCTAATAGTCCGCGCTGGCTGGCGGCAAAAGGCCTGCACGTGGAAGCGGAAGAGGTGTTGCGTATGCTGCGTGATACTTCCGATAAAGCCCGACAGGAACTGAATGAGATTCGTGAAAGCCTGAAAATGAAGCAGGGCGGCTTATCGCTGTTTCGTAAGAACAGCAACGTGCGCCGCGCCGTGTTTCTGGGGATGCTGCTACAGGCGATGCAGCAGTTTACGGGCATGAATATCATTATGTATTACGCGCCGCAGATTTTTAAAATGGCTGGTTTTCAAAGTACGCAGCAGCAGATGATGGCGACGGTAGTGGTTGGCGTCACCTTTATGCTGGCTACGTTTATCGCGGTATTTACCGTAGATAAAGCGGGCAGAAAACCTATCCTGAAAATTGGCTTCTCGGTGATGGCTTTCGCCACGTTGGTGCTGGGTTATTGCCTGATGAAAGTGGGCGAGGGCGAAGCCACCATGAATCTTTCCTGGGTGGCAGTAGGGATGACGATGCTCTGTATTGCGGGCTATGCGATGAGCGCGGCGCCGGTGGTCTGGATACTCTGCTCTGAAATTCAGCCGTTAAAATGCCGTGATTTTGGCATTACCTGTTCTACCACGACCAACTGGGTAGCGAATATGATTATCGGCGCAACTTTCCTTACGCTGCTGGGCAACATTGGCGCGGCAGGTACCTTCTGGCTTTATACCGGGTTTAATCTGGCGTTCATTGTTATTACGATATTGCTGGTACCGGAAACCAAAAATATCACGCTGGAGCATATTGAAAAGAATCTGCTGGCAGGCAACAAGCTGCGGGATTTAGGGCAATAACAAAAGCGCTATCGGTAACGATTTAAGCTGACAGCCGTCCTGAGCGAAAGGCGGGACGGCAAGCTTTTTACTTTCTGACTTATTTTTCTCCGCTTACAGCTTGCCGCAGTCGCTAAAGCACGACTACTTTTTAAGGTTCAGGTTTGCTTTTTTGGAATGAAGTGACAGGAAGCCGCAATGAAAAAAGTCCTCGGCACGTTTTTGCCTCTCTATACCACCACGCTCTTGATGTTACTTGGTTCCGGCCTGCTTACTACCTATGTTTCTTTGCGCCTTGCCCATGAACAGGTTAGCGGCACGCTTATTGGCGGTATCACCGCCGCAAACTATATCGGCCTGGTGATTGGCGGAAAAGTTGGTCACAACCTGATTGCGCGCGTTGGCCATATTCGCGCTTACGTCTCCTGTGCGGGCATTATTACCGCATCCGTATTGGGGCATGGCTTAACTGAATGGCTGCCCGTATGGATATTTCTACGCCTGATCATTGGTTTGTGCATGATGTGCCAGTATATGGTGCTGGAAAGCTGGCTGAATGACCAGGCAGAGCCGGGGCAGCGCGGGCTGATTTTTGGCTTCTATATGGTCGCGACCTATCTGGGCCTGTCATCCGGGCAGATAATCCTGATGACCCAGGCCGCTTCAGGCAGCGCCAGCCTGCTGATCGTGGCGCTCTGCTTTGCGCTTTGCCTGGTGCCGATTGCGCTGACTACCCGTACCAATGCGCATCCTATGTCGCCGGCACCGATGGAGCTGGGCTACTTTTTTCGTACTATCCCGCGCATTTTATTAATTACTCTGGCAACGGGAATGGCGGTCGGCGCGTTTTACGGTATGGCACCTGTCTATGCCAGCATGCTGGGTTTTACTACGCGGCAAACCGGTTTATTTATGGCTATCACTATTTTTGCGGGACTGATTTCACAATTCCCGCTCAGCTGGCTGTCGGACCGGTTTAATCGCCATCGCTTACTGGGCGGCACCGCACTGCTTTACTCCCTGACGGCTCTGCTGCTGACGCTGCCTTTACACTTTACCTTTGTCTGGGTAACCGGCGCGGCGTTTATTACCAGCATGATGCAGTTCTCTCTTTATCCGCTGGTCGTGGCAATGGCAAACGACAGCGTGGTACCGGAAAGGCGCGTTTCCCTGACGGCCTGTCTGCTGATGGCTTTTGGTATTGGTGCCTGTATAGGGCCGATGGTGACCGGTGCGTTGATGCAGCCGCTGGGCGGTCAGATGCTCTATCTGTTTTTCGCGCTTTGCGGAGTGGCGATAGCGGGAATGAGCTGGCACCGTAGTAAAATCCAGCAGGAGAATGCGGAGAATCCTACGCCTCACGTGGCTGTCCCGGACAGCCTGGCCAGCTCCCCGCTGGCGGCGGCGCTTAATCCTACGCTGGATGAAGAAGAGATTCAGGCGGTCATGGTTAATAGCGAAGAGCCGCAGGAGCAGCAAGCCGTCAGCTAAACGGGCCGATGAGTTAACCCCGGCATGCCAGTTTTCGGCGCGCTGGGGGGATTGCTTCAGGGCATGCCCTGGGGCTGATCAGTATCTTTCAGTCGGCCGATGAGGAACGCTTAAGCAAAATTTGTTTGCGGGTGAACAGGCGCGTTAGCGTAAGGGCAAACAGGGCAAAAATCCCGCCAATGGTAGTGGTTTCCAGCCGATGGGTGGCAACAGCAATCTGCGATGTGCCCAGACTGGCAATCATAAACACCACCATGACGGTCACGATAAAAGCAAAAACGAAATAAGATTTAGTAATCAGCGAGTAGGACCAGGTAAAAGCGGCATAGCCAAAAAACAGAAAGCCGCCGACCAAAAACAGAGGCGAATGGTAGATATCAATAAGCACTGCCGCAAAGAGACTTCCTGCCAGCGTACCCATTACGCGAGCCCGTACACGCGATATTGAGTCGCGGTAGTTGTTGCGCAGGCAAATCAGCAAGGTCATGCCTGCCCAGTAACCGTTTTTCAGATGCAGAATTTCTACCGTTGAAAGCGCCAGCAGCATAGCTAAAACCGCAAAAAATACCGACCACTGTAGATGAATTTTGTGCTTATATTTGCCGGTCGTTACCCGCAAAAAACGCACCCACGCGCGCGGATAGAAGTTCTTCAGATAAAAGGGAAAGCGGCGGAAAACAAGGTAGAGGAAAACCATCTGCACCAGGCCGCCGCCGCCCACCAGCATCGCCCGGTCCAGCGCGTGTTCAACCGAACCGGCGAAATAACCAGAGACCAGATAGGCAATGGACCATTGCAGCAGCATCCACCAGGCGCTGCCGTCAACGTTCGCCATTGTTACGTAGATCCCGGCGTAAAGCATGGCAACAGCGATATACAGCGGCAGAATGTTTCCCGTCAGGCAACCAAGCCATGAAGAAAAAGCCAGGCCCAGCGTGGTAGTGAACAGCAAAGAGAAGGAAGAATTGCCCCAGGTTTTATTCGCGCCAAAAGCAAGAGTAAGCGCGCCGCCCGCCATCAGGCCGGCAGCCGGAACCTGATGGAAAGTGAAGCCGACCAGATAAATAGCTATCAACGCGGGCAGGCAACAAAAACCCAGCAGCATATCCTGTTTGGGAACGGCAAAAAAACGCATAGGCTGGCGACATCCTCCATTAAGCGCAACGCTAAAAAGCGTAGCGCAGTCCATGTATTAACGTATAAAAATCAGTAAATTCAACTTACTTAACCTTGCTAAGCGACACTACAACGGCGACAGGGCGAGACTTGCAAAGCGAAGATGGAATGTTTACGCTCTTCTCACACCGTACCGAGGACCACCATGATAAAACCCCTGATTGCCGTCATTATCGGCGGCTCCGCTGGCTGCGTTATTCGCTGGCTACTGGCCGTACGCCTGAACGCTCTGTTTCCCACTCTACCGCCCGGCACGCTGCTGGTTAA
This sequence comes from Erwinia sp. BNK-24-b, assembly GCF_047456155.1. Lineage (NCBI taxonomy): Bacteria > Pseudomonadati > Pseudomonadota > Gammaproteobacteria > Enterobacterales > Erwiniaceae > Erwinia > Erwinia sp. BNK-24-b. The sequence continues at coordinate 3,579,835 of NZ_CP179901.1, read as the reverse complement.
TTTAGTCGGGGGCTTTATCATCGGTGCGGCAACGGCGTGGTTTTTACGTCACCCGCAGGTCGATCCCAGCTGGAAACTGTTAATTACTACCGGCCTGTGCGGCGGAATGACCACTTTTTCTACTTTCTCGCTGGAAATCGTCACGCTACTGCAGGCGGGCAACTATCTATGGGCGATGATCTCGGTTATCACCCACGTAATGGGCTCGCTGCTGATGACTTTTGCCGGATTCTGGCTCATCACGCTACTGCTGGGCTGACATATGCCACCCGCTGGTGGCATGCCTTGTTCAGACTTCAGCAGGTTTAATAATCCTGCTCTCATCGCTGTCGAAAGCCAGAGCGCTGGCGCTGGCCGCATCAAATAACGACAGGCTTTCTATCTGATCGAGCAGAATAACTTTGCGGAAGGCCATAGCGGATTTCGGTTCTGAATCCAGCGTAATATCGTGTTCGGCATACCATTTGCTGTAGTTATGCTCTACGCACAGGTTCAGCGTTTTACCATCGCGATAGCCGCTCAGCATAGGGATTATTACGATATTCGCGGTGTTTTCGGTTTCATAAGAGGCGGTATGCACCATACCGATATAAATACGACGTGACTTTAGCGTCACCCACGCCAGTTCGCCTTCTTCCATACATTGAAACAGCAAACCTTCCACGCCGTTAGAGCGGGAAAGCTCTTTATACAGTTTTTTTCGGCCGGTGCTGTTGAGCCGGGCGCTGCCGGACCAGTTAGAACGATAAAGACAAAAAGCGACGGCAAAGCTTAGCATCACTACAACCGGTGCCTGGATACCTAAAAAGCTCCAGTTCATAAACTCGATTTGCCAGTGATGATGATGAATGCCGATTGACCCTGGCATAAGGTTAAACAGGCTGGAGAGGGCAAGCAGAATCAGCCATACCAGGGCGGTAGCAAAGAGGCCCTGCAAAACGAAGATACAGCCATAAAGCGCAACCAGGAAATAGACGTCCCAGCCGAAAGATCGTTTGATTTTAAAGCGTGTCGAAAGGTCGCGGCTGGTATACCAGTAGCCGCAAACCATCAAAACCATAAATATCGCCGTTCCCATTTCAGGCCTCTTTATCCGTCAATCCTGCTGTTAACCTGGCAGGTTCAGGCTGGTTTTTCTGTCAGAAAGTGATGAAATGCGCCCTCCCTGGCGCATCGCTTAGTTGCCCGTCTGCGGGGCAGGGTCGTCCTGAAGATGCTTTTTAAAGTGTTTTTCAATCTGTTCCAGCGTTTTCCCCTGCGTTTCCGGCGCGAAAAGCACGGCGAAAATACCGCCGGCAATGCCGATAGCGGCAAAGGCGAAGAAAGTGTTGGTCAGGCCAAATTTCTCCAGCAGCGTGGGAAACAGAAACGCGATGGCAAAGTTAGTCATCTGCATCGCAAAAACGGAGATGCCGTTAGCCATACCGCGGATACGCATCGGGAACATTTCCGACAGCAGCAGCCAGGTAACCGGCGACAGCGCGCCCTGCTGGAAGCAAAGGAAAACCAGCATCCCGGCCAGCACCAGATAGCTGCGTAACACGTCCGGATGCCCGTCGACGGTTTCCGGCATCAGCCAGGTCAGCAGGCCGATAGCCAGCAGCGTACAGGTACAGCCGATCTGGCCAGTCAGCAGCAGAGGGCGACGGCCGAAACGGCTAAGCAGCATAATGCCGACAAAGGTCATAAGGACCGAAATTACCCCGTTAGCGATGGTGGCCAGCAGCGAAGCATTGGTGCCAAGTCCCGTCGCCTGTAGCATGGTCGGCGCATAGAACATGATGGTATTAACACCGGATAGCTGTTGCAGCATGGCAACGCCGATACCCAGCGCGACCAGCCGCTTCATCCAGGTGGAAATGGTTTTCTTACGAAGCGCATTCTTCTCGCTTTTGGAGCTCATGGACTTACGGATTTCGCCCATCTCTTTTTCTACCATACGAGAATGGCGGGTGCGTTCCAGCACGTCGCGAGCCTCGCGATAGCGGCCATGCATGGCGTACCAGCGTGGCGTATCCGGTAAAAACAGCATGCCAACCCACAGAATGACGGCAGGCACGCAGGCGACGCCCAGCATCCAGCGCCAGGTGGTTTCACCGCCCCAGATTTCGTTAATGGCGGCATTGCTGGTATAGGCAATAAGCTGGCCGGAAACGATCATCAGTTCCTGTAACGTCACAAACTGCCAGCGTCGGTTAGCCGGAACAATTTCCGCGATATAAACAGGCACAATAGCCGCAGCACCGCCAACGGCTAAGCCAAGGATAAAGCGGAAGGTAATCATCATGACGACGTTGGGCGCGGTAGCGCAACCCAGCGAGCCGACCATAAAAATCAGCGCCATGGTGAGAATGATTTTTTTACGTCCGAAGCGGTCGGCTACGCGTCCGGCAAAGACGGCACCGATAGCTGACCCCAGGATAAGAAAGCTGGTTACCATGCCGGTGGTCAGCGAAGTCAGATGCAGATCGTGCTTCATAAAAAGCAGTGCGCCAGCGATAACCCCGGTGTCATAGCCGAACAGTAAACCGCCAAGCGTCGCGATAAACGCGATAACTTTTACAAGCGGTTCGGTTGGCGTGGCTGCCGCGCTGGCTGAACCGCCGTTTGAGGTCTCAGTCACAAGTTACTCCCTTGCCAGTATTATTATTGTGATAGTGGTGTGATAAGGATCACAGCAATAAATTTAATCCACGCTGGGCATTTAGCCAGGAAACGGCGAAATATAATTGTGTAACGGCAGGAAAAAAGCGGTTTTGTACGAAAAAACAGCCAGGCAGGCTAAAAGTCATACCGGATACGGTACAGGGTTCAGCCTGCTGCGGTTTTCACGCTGTTTCAGTTTGCTCGTTTCGGAACGTAATGGTAATTTCTGAGACAATAAACTCCGGGGATAGATTATGAAGCAGCTGGTTATCGATATTTTAATGAAAATGGCCACGATTGAAGTGAGCGCTAAAGAACTGACGGCTCAGGTTGAGGCGCAGTCTTTACTGATTTCCGCGCTGTTGCTAACCGCTGGTAAAGGGGATAACGCAGCCACCATTTCCGACAATATTCAAAACGCTATCGTTACGGCAACCACATCGGGCAAAAGCTTTTTGCAATCCGATGTCGATCTGCTGCTTACCCACGTCAATCGTTTACTGGCGGTTACCCGTTATGTCGACGAAAACGCCAATGCGGAACAAAGCTAAACCTTAAGGAGCGCTTTGATGGCTGAGATCGAACGTCGTTTACCTGTGCCACCCTTTACCCGTGAAACCGCTATGGCAAAAGTTCGCCTGGCGGAAGATGGCTGGAACAGCCGCGATCCGCAAAAGGTCGCGCTGGCTTATACCCGGGACACGCAGTGGCGCAATCGAGCCGAATTTGTTGATGGCCGTCAGCAGGCGGAAGATTTTCTGTCCCGTAAATGGGCTAAAGAGCTGGATTACCGTCTGATTAAAGAATTGTGGGCGTTTGAAGGTAACCGCATCGCGGTGCGCTACGCCTATGAGTGGCATGATGATTCCGGCAACTGGTTTCGCTCTTACGGCAATGAAAACTGGGAGTTCGACGAGAACGGCCTGATGTCGCGCCGCTATGCCTGTATTAATGACTTGCCGATAAAGCCTTCAGAGCGCAAATTCCACTGGCCGCTGGGGCGTCGTCCTGACGAGCATGCTGGCCTGAGCGAACTGGGTCTGTAAATCTTAGTGAGTGGCTTGAGCAAATCGGGCCCGTAAATCTTAGCGAGTGGCCTGAGCGCACCGGGCCTGTCAATCTTAGCAAGTGGCCTGAGCGCACCGGGCCTGTCAATCCTGGCAAGTGGCCTGAGCAAATCGGGCCTGTGAATCTTAGCGAATGGCCTGAGCGCACCGGGCCTGTAAATCTCAGCAAATGGCCTGAGTGCACCGGGCCTGTAAATCTCAGCGAATGGCCTGAGCAAAGCGGGCCTGTCAATATCTGCCACAACTGCCATAACTACTAAAACCGCCCAGCTGCTAAAACCGCCGCAACCGCCAGCGAAAGGCACAGCCTGGCATCTCGCCTCAGAAAATAACCTTGCATTATTTGTGAATATAAATTGAATTCGCGCAGGCATCGATCGCTGAAAAACCAGGCGGGATAAACGATTGCTTAGTTAACCGATGTGGTTTCAGCGCCGTGATTACGGTAAACCTCGCCGCATAACAGCACCGCAGAAGGCCGCCGTTCGTGAATACGGTTAGCCATCTGCTGGCAGGCAGCTCGCGTGGGGAAAATATGGTCAGACACGGGCAGGGCGTCACAGGCATCATGACCGCAGGCGCTGACCAGTAAAACGAAGCCGATTAACATAGCCTCTCCATAGTGAATCCAAATCAGTCCCAAGTATAGGTGAAAAGCGAGGCGGCTGCGGGCAAAGCTGATCGGGGACGAAGATGATAACTGTCCCGAGGCGAGGGGGGAACAGCCAGCCTGTTTACGGTCAACAGGCTGGCCTGCCGCGATTATGGTGCCATCGTCGCGGTAGTGGTGGTCGTGGTGGTGGTAGAGCCAGCACCGTTGCTGCCGTCGCCGCCGCCACCGCCCATGGTGGCCAGAGCGATACCCAGCAGTGCGCCAACCGCGCCTACGCCGACTGCGTTAGAGTTGCCGCTGGACATGGTGGTCGCTTCGCTGCCGGCCGCAACGCCTGCTGCTGCGGGTGCTGGTGCGGCAAAAGCGCTGCTGCTGCCTGCCATCGTTAAAAACAGAACCAGTGCGGTGATTTTTTTCATTATATTTATCCTTGGGTGTAAACAGGTGTTGTTGCCGGAAAGCTTAGATTTAAATTTCGACATTGCAAATAGAGGCAAAAAGTAATTTTCAGCGCGTTTCCACTAACGCCCTCTGCAAACAGTTCCACCTTTTATTAAAGTAAACAGCGCTGGCCTGACCGATGCAGAAAATCCTTTTGCAGCCGGGCGGCAGGGAATAAAAGGAGAGCACTCAAATTTACAGAATTATCTTAATAAGGAGGGCGGCGACCGGTCAGGAAAAAATAGCAATGCTGGACATAAATAAGTGCCAGTAGAATCTATATTCTCAACCTCATTTTCAGAATAAACGATGACAAAAAATGTCGCCGGTTTCCCGCGCCAGGGCAGAAAATCCGGCGTAAAAGAAACACAGGTATGTATCAATGTGTTTTGTGGTTAGCAAATGTGACCAAAAAATGACGGTGGCGAGGGTCACCTCCTGATTTTACTCAGAAAAGCGAAATATAGCGGCAAGGTGCTCGCCGACAGAGAAAACCACTTTGAGATGGCAATCTTGCGAGGCTCTGCCAGACTTAAAGTTTACATCAAACAGGAGGAGAGAATGAGCACCGACTATCATATCCCTACGTCAAGTGATGAAGAAGTTTGCACCATAATTGGTAAAGCGGTGGTTGACCTGAGTATTACCGGGCAGCCTGTTAACAAAGCTACGCTGGCGCTCAAGCTATTAGCGATGGCGGATCAGGACGGCGATGAAGAGAGGATCCTGCTTTACTGGATTGCACGCAGAGCAATCAATCAGCCACACAGATTTGCTGCAGCAGCATACTGACAGCCCGTGGCGTTCCGGTGCCTTACCTGAAGAGCGGCCGCCTGGATGCGCGGCCGTTTTCGACTATTCAGGTAATGCGCCTCAGCCAGGGGATTAAGCGTAGCAGCCAGACAATCGCCGCAGAAACCAGAAAGCAGAGCAGGGCGATAAGCGGGATCGTCAGCGCAGAATAGTAGCTTTCAAATTCCATGTGCAGTAAACGCAGAACTGCTTCCAGCACCATCATGTGCACAAAGAAGATGCCGAGGCTCAGCCTGGACAATCCATGCACCACTCTGATAGCTCGCTTGCCGTACTGGAAAGGCGCATTCAGCAGCATAAAAAAGCCTGCCAGCGAAACGACAACCAGCGTCGGGGCAGAGTAGAACAGGAAAACCTCGTTTGGCGCAAATGTACTGATGGAAAGCGAATAGGTCATGACCGCCGTTAATACGGTAGAAAGAATAAAGATAACGCCCGAAATAACGACCTTAGGATTAATATCAAAACGTCTTGCCACCCCGCCTATAATATAAAACCCCGACAGATACACCACCATATCGATATTGCTGGCCACAGGAATAGCCTTGTGTTCCAGAAGGTTAGCCTTCACATTATCAAATAATACATAAACCGAAGCCAGCACAAACCAGACGGTAACCGTATAGTTAACGCGCTGCTGGCTGCCGTTTTGAATAAATGTATTAAGGAGCGGCGTGACCAGATAAAGCAAAATCATTGTATAAATAAACCACATGTGCGGGTAGGCGGGCTTGCTGAGCAGCTCCAGCAGGCTGACCGGCGTGGTATCGGCATTCACCTCTTTATTATAAATAATATAGATTATTGACCAGGCGATAAGGGGAATAACCAAATCCAGCACGCGCGTTTTTAACGTACTGAGCAATGATTCATTTTTATTTAAGGATACATAGCCGGCAATCAGTAGAAATAGCGGGAAAGCAATGCGGCCAAGCGCTTCATACATTACCGAAACAGACCAGGCAAGATGAAAATAGCTAAAAGGGATAGCGGCCGTATGCAGCAAAATAACCAAATATGTCGCCACCACGGTCAGCAGCTTAATATTAATTTTTTTCAACACTTAACTCCTTGTCAGGAAGCACAATCGGACGCAAGCAGTCAGACTATAGCCATTAGGCTAAAGGTAACATACTCCGTGCGGCAGACGTATCTCCGGACAGGAAAAAAGCGCTCAGGTACGGTGGGTTATCGCTTCAATGGTGACCGTTGATGGACAGTTTTCGCCCGCTTTGACGATGCGATATTCCGCCTGGCCCTGATGAATATACATGCAGGCGCGTCCTGCAGACCCGCCATCCTGCTCCTGTGACAGGTTCAGCGTCACCTGTTTTGCCTGGGTAGCCGTCGACAGCGTCGCGGCAAAAAACACCGGTATTACCAGCGTAATAAATTTAGTCATAATAAAAAGCCAGAAGTTGATAAAAGGGCCGGCTCTGCTTTTAAGGGGCACTGCCAGTCATAAGCTATGAAGTTAGCGCTACGTTACGGCGGCCTGCAAGCCTCGCACAATAATATCGGAGGAAGCCTGGGGAGATCCGCTGGAATAGTCTTAAACTGGCTGGTCTTAACAAAACCGTGGGATTTACAGAGGAAAACCTCTGTTTTCAGGCAGTAAAATACGGGCTAGCTGACGGTGAAGGCGCTATGTGGCTATTTTCAGTGCCAAAATAAGGTAAAGTATTGAGCGGAAAAATTAAATTTGCCTTAGGAGGGAAAAAACGTGGTCGGTAGAGAGGAAAAAATTGCCTCGGGAAGTGGGAAACCCTACTGCACTTCCTGAGGCTATGCAAATGCATAATACGTTACGGATTGAAATGTAGACGTTTTTGAGACGTTGTACAAGTTTAATTTGAAAGTTGTACAAAGTTTGCTAAGTGCATAATTATTCACTTTTCCCGCTGATTTTTTCTGCGCCGGATGGATGGTCACCGACAAGGTAAAAGAGGTAAAAGCAAAGCGAACCGGGCACGGTGAAAAACTTCCACCGAGAGTGGGGAAAGTTGTTAAAATTAGCCTTTACTCTTTTTCACGGAAGCCGCTATGTCATCTGAAATCGCTCACCCCTCCAGCAGCCCTAAACAGGCCGCGTTGCAACTGGTTATCGAACTGGTACGCGCAGGTAAACTCAGCCCGATGCAGGGCGACGCTTCAAACATGATCTCTATCTATGAGCAGTTTAAGGCGCATTTTGAGTCCGATAAGCATAAACACGCTTCTGACTCTGCTATCTCCTGAGGTGACAAACGGGCGGTTTACCGCCCGTTTGAGATTTAAAGCGCAGGCTCCGGGAGCAAGCGTCCTCTGTCAGGCATCCCCCGTTACAAGGCTTAGCGTTTGCTGACGCTGTCATAATAAAGCATGCTCACGCCGATACTTTGCTGCGCGCCCTGCACGTTATCGCGTAATCCCACCAGTTTTTGTCCCTGCAGCGTGACGACATAAGGCGAATCATGCTGAATCTGTTGCTGTAGCTGCTGATAAAGCGCGTTGCGCTTCTGTACGTTACTTTCAGCGGCAGCCGCCTTTGTTTCTTCGCTCAGTTTGGGGATAGCCCAGCCCAGCCGCCACGCCAGCGTTTTTGGCCCGCCCGGCACGTTATACGCAAAGGCGCTGGCGTTGGTATTGGGATCGATATAGTCCGCGCCCCAATAGATAAAGATCGACTGAAAATCACGCCCGCGCATTTTCCCCCACAGCTCGGCTTCCGCCACTGGCTGAATGGCAAGCTGAATATCCGCTTTGGCAAAGCTGGCCTGTAGCGCCTGCGCCACATCGGTATAAGGCGGCTGGTTAATGATTGTCAGCGAAAAGCGGGTGCCGGGCTTAATGCCGCCCTGCTGCAAAATCTGCTTTGCTTTAGCCAGGTCGTAATGGAAAGGTTTATCTTCCAGCACGCCATCAAAGCCCTGCGGCAGAAAACTTTGATGCACCTGATACTGCCCTTTAAGCAGATCTTTAGAGATAGCGTCGTAATCTACCAGCCAGCGCGCGGCCTGCCAGAGCGCCGGATTGCCCAGCGCGGGCTGCTGTTTGTCCTGAGTATTAAAGCCAAGATAATAAACCAGGCTGGAAGGGAAGCTGGCAATCTTCACGCCGGGCTGGTTTTTCAGCGCGGCGAACTGATCGGCACCTAAGTCGTAGGCCACGTCGGCATCGCCCTGTTGCAGCAGCAGGCGACGCGAACCCGCATCGGCTACGCCTTTCAGGAGAATACGTTTTAGCTTAGGTAGCGGCACGGCATGGGTGTTTTCCTCCAGCACCAGCGCCTGCTGTGGAACGAAGTTACGAATGCTGTAAGCGCCGCCGCCTGCGGAGTGATCGCGCAGCCAGCCGTTACCGTAATCCTGATTACTGGCATGCTGCTGAGCAAGCTTGCTGTCGACAATGGAAGCGACCGGCGCGCTCAGCAGGCGCAGCGCCAGATCGCGACCGATAGCGGCAGGCCAGCGGATTTCAACCTGGCTGTCGCTACGGCGAATCAGCTGCTGGCCAATATTTTCCGGCGTCCAGCCAAACTCCGCCAGGATAAAAGAGGGCGTTTTGTTCAGCTTAATGACGCGGCTTAATGACCAGATAACATCATCCGCCGTCACCGGGTTACCGCTGGCAAACGTGGCGCCGGGCCTGAGGGTAAAGATCAGGCTATGGTCATCGCTGCCGGGCTGCCAGGCGCTGGCCAGCTGCGGCACCAGCTTGCGTGAGTCGGTGCGATCGGCATCGACCAGTTTCTGATAGAGATTAACCAGGCTGCTGCTGCTGACCGTTTCAAAACTTTCGGCCGGATCAAAGCTGATAATACCATCCAGCGGGATTGCCACCACCAGCGTATCGGCTGGCGTGGCTGCGTAAGTCTGGGCAGCGTAAAGCGTGGCGAGAAGAGCAAAAGTGGTCTTGCGCATCGGCATGTCCTGAGTAGGGGGATAGCAGGACTATAGGGCGAAAGAAGCGGCAGGGAAATGCGAATTCCGGCAAGGGTTAGCTGTTTAAGATATTAGCCAGATCAATTGCTTATGGCCGATCTTAACGATCGGCCAGCGGGGTCAGGTAATATGGCCGCGCGCCATCCTGACCGCCCGATCGCACATGTGATCGATAACGTCCGGATCGTGGCTGACCAGCACCATCGTCAGGTTATCCTGCTGCTTAAGGTTGTTCAGCAGGTTAAGAATTTCGGCCTGTACCGACATGTCCAGCGCGGAGGTTGGTTCATCCAGCAACAGGATTTTGGGCTCCAGCAGCAGCGCTCGTACAATGGCTACGCGCTGACGTTGACCGCCGGAAAGCTGATGCGGATAGCGATCCGCCAGCGCGGGATCCAGGCCGACATGACGAAAACCTTGCTCAATTCGGTCATTGATATCCCGTACTTTCAGTAGCTTTAACGGTTCAGCCAGCGTACGACGCAGGCGGTGCCGTGGATGCAGCGAAGCATAAGGATCCTGGAAGACCATCTGTACATCGCGGCGCAGCTGTCCGGTGAAGGCTTTACCCGGTCTGGCCTGATGGCCGGCCAGCGTCATGCCGCCTTGCCATTCTGGATTCAGCCCGGCCATCACCCACAGCAGGGAAGATTTACCGCAGCCCGACGGCCCAACCAGGCCAAAGCATTCTCCGGCCTTAACCTGAAGCGTTACCTCATGCACCACGGTGCGCTTTTCATAGCCCTGGCGATGCGCCACGCTAAGGTTTTGCAGATCAATCATGTTCACGATGAGCCTCCAGCGCGGCGCGATCCAGCGTCGGTAAAGGTTTGCCCTGGGTTGCTTTACTCGGTCGGCATGACCATAGCGTACGGGTATAGGGATGGGTTGCCTGCGGCAGTTCAGCGGCGGGTAGCGTATCCAGAATATCGCCCTGATACATCACCATCACTCGCTCACAATGCTCAGAGACCTGCTGCAAATCGTGACTGATCAGCAGCAGTCCCATATTGCGCTCTTCTACCAGTCGACGTATCAGCGCCAGCACCTGATCGCGCATGGCGTGATCCAGTGCGGAGGTCGGTTCATCGGCAATCAGCAGTTGCGGATCGGCAATCAACGCAATGGCCAGCATGACGCGCTGCCCCATGCCGCCGGAAAGCTGATGGGGATAACGTTTCATCAGCTCGGCAGGCTGCGGCAGGCCAACCGCATTGAGCATATCGCAGACTTTTTCTTTGATTTCCGCACGGCTGAAGCGGGCGTGCAGCTTCAGCGGTTCCGCTACCTGCCAGCCGATAGTGCGCATCGGATTCAGCGCATATTTAGGATCCTGCATCACCATTGCCAGCTTACTGCCGCGCAGTTGGCTCCAGCGGCGCTCATTTAGCGTCAGCGCGTTTTCTCCCGCCACGCTGAGCGTGCTGGCCTGTAAATGCAAAGCAGGGGAGAGCAGGCCCATCAGGCTGCGGGCAGTCAGCGATTTGCCGGAACCCGATTCGCCCACCAGCGCCACGCGTTCGCGGCCCAGGCTGAAGCTGATGTTGTTGACCAGCGTCGCACCAGCTGGGCTGCTGATGGTCAGGTTTTTTGCTACCACAAGCGGGGAATGTTCAGTTGGCATTTCGGGTATCCAGTCGATCGCGCAGGCCGTCGCCCGTCAGGTTAAAAGCCAGGCTGGCAAACAGAATCGCTCCGCCAGGCGCGGCGGCAACCCACCACTGATCGAAGATGACCTTACTGCCTTCCGCCACCATCGAGCCCCACTCTGCCGTCGGCGGCTGCACGCCCATGCCCAAAAAGCCCAGGCCGGCGGCGGAAAGAATAATGCCGCCAAGGCTTAGCGCAGCGCGCACCACGGCGCTTGGCAGGCAAAGCGGCAGAATATGGCCAAACATCAGGCGCAGGCCGTTAATGCCCTGCATCTTTGCGGCGGCCAGGTAGTCGCTGCGGCGCAGCGCCAGCGTTTCGGCGCGCGCCTGGCGGGCAAACGGCGGCCAGTTGGTTAACGCCAGCGCCAGCGCGCCATTCATCAGGCCAGGACCCAGCATGGCCACCAGCGCCAGCGCGATCACCAGATTGGGCAGCGACAGAAAAATATCGGTTATGCGCATCAGCACGCGCTCGGTCCAGCCGCCCAGGTAACCCGCGCAGATGCCAACCAGCATACCGACAGGAATGGTTAGCAGCAGGATCAGCGACACCAGTAGCAGCGTAGGGCGTGAGCCGTAAATGACCCTGGAAAGCAAGTCGCGACCAAAGCCGTCGGTGCCCAGCCAGTGCGTGGCGGAAGGCGGGAGCAGGCGGGCCGATATAATCTGCGCGTTGGGGTCGAAAGGAGCCAGCAAGGGCGCAAACAGCGCCGCCAGCAGTAAAATGGCAACCAGCGTTCCGCCAATCGCCAGAGAGGTGACTCGCGGACGACGGCGTCGGCCTGTCGGCGCGATATCAAGGTCGGTAAGATTTTGCGTCATCGGGTTCTCGGATCGGTGAGATAAGTTAACGCATCCGCCAGCGCATTCAGCGTAATGAAACAGCCGCCAATCAGCAGCGTGGAGCCAAGGATAGCAGGCGTATCGGACGCAAACAGCGCGGTAGTCATGTAGCGGCCCACGCCCGGCCAGGCAAAGACCGTTTCGGTCAGAACTGACCCTTCCAGCAGCGAGGTATAAGAAAGTACCAGCACGGTAATCAGCGTGCCGCGCACGTTAGGAAAAACGTGCAGCAGCAAAATGCGGCCACGGCTGGCACCTTTGGCGCGCGCCAGCGTCACATATTCTTTGCTGCTCTCTTCCAGCAGCGCGGCGCGCAGCAGTCGGGTGATGGCCGCCATCGCCAGCAGACCCAATACCACTACCGGTAGCCACAGGTGTGCAATGGTGTTGCGGAACATCTCTTTGTCGCCGGAAAGCCAGCTGTCGACCAGCATCAGTCCGGTTTTCGGCTCCAGCGTATAGATCCAGATATCGTCCAGACGACCCGGTCCGGCCGACCAGTGCAGCACGGCGTAAAACAGCAGCAGCCCCAGCAGCCCCAGCCAGAAAACCGGCACGGAATAGCCCAGCAGCGAAATCATCCGCGCAATGTTATCGACCACGCTACCCGGTTTCCATGCGGCCACCAGCGCCAGCAGAATGCCGAAAAATGCGCCGAAGATCATCGCGCAGGTCGCCAGTTCAAAAGTTGCCGGGAAGGTGCGCAGCAGATCGCTGGCTACCGGCGAGTTGGTCAGTCGGGAAATCCCTAAGTTACCGTGCGCAAGATGAACCAGATAGCGCCAGAACTGGACCGGCAGCGGCTGATCCAGCCCTAACTCGTGGCGAACCTGAACATAGGTCGATTCGCTGGCGTGATCGCCCGCAATCTGTAAAACAGGATCGACCGGCGACAGATGAGAAAGGATAAAGGTGAAAACCAGCAGGCCCAGCAGCGTCACTGCCAGCGAAAGCAGACCGGTAAGCAGACGGCCGCCGCGCAGCCAGAACAGCCGGGCGGACCCGGCTTCAGCGGTAAAACCCGCCATTACTTGCTGACCTGGTTGTAGTACACCATATCCGGGTTGATGCCCTGAATATAGCCCGTCAGGTTAGCGCGCAGCGCAATCAGGTTCCGCGCCTGCAGGCCCACCACGTACGGCGAATTCTTCTGCACTTCGCGCTGCATATTTTCATACAGCTTGATGCGTTTTTCCTTATCGCTTTCCGCCGTGGCCGCCAGCGTTTGCTTGTTCAGCTCTGGAATATGCCAGTTGGAGCGCCAGGCCAGCGTTTTGCTGCCGTCTTCCGGGTTGTAGGCGAAAGCAGAGGCATTGGTATTCGGATCGAAGTAGTCGGCACCCCAGGCATTCAGCGTGGCCTGGTACTGGTGCGCTTTCACGGCGGTAGCCACTTCGGTACTGATGCCCGGAATCAGCTCAACCTTAACGCCGCCGCGGGCAAAGCTTGCCTGCAACGCCTGGGCAATATCCAGGTATGGCGGCTGGTTGCTGACGCTCAGCTTAAAGCTGACGTTTTGCAGTCCGGCTTTCGCCAGAATCGCTTTCGCTTTTGCCGGATCGTACGTGTAAGGATTGTCGTTCAGCGCGCCTAAGAAGCCCTGCGGCAGGAAGGACTGATGTACCTGGAACTGACCTTTTAACAGGTCGTCGGCAATGCCTTTATAGTCAAACAAATAGCGGGACGCTTCCCAGAAGGCCGGGTTTTTCAGGGCCGGGCTGGCATCGATATTGAACTGCAGGTAATACAGCGAAGCCATTGGGATCGCCATCGGCTTGACGTCCGTTTTACCTTTTAGCGCCGCCATCTGATCGGCGCCTAAATTACGGGCGATATCCGCGTCGCCCTGTTCCAGCAGCAGACGACGGGCAGCCGGTTCCGGCACGTTTTTAATCAAAACGTTTTTCAGCTTTGGTGCACCGGCCGGTGAGGTCGGGTTGGCGCTCAGCAGCAGCACTTCATGCGGGATATATTTGCGGATCTGATAAGGGCCGCTACCGGCAGAGTGGGCGATCAGCCAGGAATTACCAAAGTCGTTCTTCTGCGCGTTGGCCATCGCGGATTTCTCATCCACGATAGAGGAGACCGGCGCGGCAAGCAGGCTCAGCACATAGGTCGGGCTAACGTCAGCCGTCCAGCTAATCTGCACGTGCTGGTCATCAATCTTTTTCAGGTGCGAATCAACGTTCTCTTTGGTCCAGCCCAGCTGGGTCAGAATAAAAGAGGGATCAAGGTTAAGTTTAACCACGCGGCCTAATGAAAAAATAACGTCTTCCGGGCGAAGCGGATTGCCGGAAGAGAACTTCACGCCGTCGCGCAGGGCAAAGGTCAGGCTGCGGTTATCGCTGCCAGCCTGCCATGAGCTGGCCAGCGTAGGCTGTAAATCGACAGGGTTTTTCGGGTCTGGCTGAACCAGACGTTGATAAAGGTTGGTAAACGCCTGTACCGAGGTCAGCTCGAAGCCCTGAGCGGGATCGAAGCTGTTAGCATCATCGATAGACTGTGCAATAACCAGCGTATCCGGCGGCGTGGCGGCCTGCGCTGCAAAAGAACTGGCCAGCGCGACGGCGATGGCTGGAAGCAGAAGTTTCATGACGTTTCCTTACCCTGTTGTAATTTGTCGGCGAGTGTAGATTACCTGGATGCCGGATAAATAGTAGATTATCCGCTATCGATATGCGAAATAGTTATAAGCAAAACCTATAGGTTATAAAAACTCAACATTTCGCTATCAATGCACAAAGGTTATCCATAGCCAGGGCGCTACGCCAATAAAGTTATTGAGCATATGTAGCGTGACAGAGAGTTTCAGGCCGCCGTAAAACCGGGCAAAGCAAAGCAGTAAAGAGAGCGCCGCCAGTGCGAACAGCGTTTGCAGATGAGTATATTGCGTGTGCAGCGCGGCAAAAATAAAAGAGGTCAGCAGCGCACAGGCCAGCCGCTGTCCGGGAACGGCAATCAGTAAACCCTGTAACAGAAAACCACGAAAAACAATCTCCTCCACGAGCGGGGCCAGCACCACCACCGCCAGCGAAAAGCCTGCCACGCGCCAGGCCGATACCTGCGTTTCACCGCCCAGCTGGCTGGCCGTCCAGCCTTCCTGCAGTAACCAAAAAGACTGGGAATAAATCAGACCAAGCAGTAGCAGGCTAAATATCAGCCACGGGCGCAGGGAAAATGTTCCCCAGGCGATGCCGCAGCGCTGACGATAGCGGCAATAGAGCGGCACCAGCACGACCAGTTCCAGCAGGCAGAGCGCCGGCATCAGCATGCCGTGTGCGGTCAAAAAAGAACGAAGCGGCGGCGTGCCTACGACCATCGTAATGCTGTACCAGATCAGGCAAATGCCTGCACACAGCAGGGCATCAGCAGCTTTGTCCGTGAGTTTATTCATCATTTTATTTCTGGCGGCGGAGTCGCGGATGGTAGCAAGCGTCATCCGCAGTGTCGAGACGATGGAATTACTCGCGACGGTATCTAAATTGTTCAGCTTCCAGGCCGATAGTGCTTTAACGATCGCGTCTGGAGGATAAATGGACCTGCGATTTTTTCAGATGCCAGTCAGGGTTTCACGAACAGGAAGTATTCGTCAGCCTGCAGGATAAGGTCCGAATTAAATGAATTTTTTTCCTATATTAAATCACCAGTTGCCCTACGGGCAGAAAACGACTTTTTTTACCCGAAGAATATTGATGGCGCTATCGCTTTTGCTCAGCGTCATGATGCTGCTTTCGATGATGATGGTTGTCGGCATTGCCTGGCGGCAGAACGAAGAGTCCGTTAAGCAAGAGAGCTTTCTGCTGCACAACGCCTGGAAGGATACGCGCCAGGATTTAATGACCAATATCCGGGATTACTCTTTCTGGGGCGAGGCCTGGAACCATCTGCATCTGAAAATGGACAAGGTCTGGGCTTTCGATCAGCAGAACCTGGGGCCGGGTTTATACAGCGAATATCATTATGAAGGCGTGTTTGTGGTAGATGGCCAGGGCCGCACTACCTATTCAGTCATTAACGGTAAGCTCAGTGATTTACCGCTGGAGAGCTGGCTGGGTATTTATGCCGCGCCGCTGATTGCCAAAGTAAGGCTGCTGGCGGCAGACGAAGGCGCTACTACGATGAATGCGATGATTGGCTCAACGCCCGCTATCGTGGCGGCGGCCCCCATTACTACGGGTAAAGTGCCTGGTCTGAAAACGCTGCCGGGGCCGCCTTCGGTCATGGTATTCGTTAGCCGCTTTACGCCGGAAAAACTGAAAATTTTTGGCGACAGCGTTGGGGTAGCCAATGCCCGTATTCCGGAAAGCTCGCAGGATGCTTTCATGACGCCTTTTATCCAGGAGCCCGTTGCGGATGCTATGCCCATTGTAATCCGTTGGGATTCAGATGAGCCGGGCCGGGAATTACTCTGGGTGCTGCTGCCGATGCTGCTGGCGGCCGCCATCGTGTTAGGGCTGGTGGCGCGCCGCGTCATTAATCACGCGATGCAAAATGCCCTGCTTTGTGACGAGCGGTTTTTGCAGCTGGTGCACAGCCAGCGCGAGCTGGCCGCCAGTGAAGCACGTTTCCGTGACGTGGCGGAAACGGCTTCGGACTGGATTTGGGAAACGGATGAAGCGGGCGTGATCAGCTATCTATCCGGGCGCTTTGTGGCGGCTACGGGCTATGCGGTAGAAAAGCTGCTGGATAAATCTCTCGATCATCTTTTGCAACACGATACGCAGCCGGTTTCCTGCTGGCTTTTGCAGCTGCGACTGGAAGATTGTTACCGCCAGTCGCTACGCTGCTACGTGATTACCGCCAGCGGTGAAAAACGAATTTGTAGCCTGGTAGCCAACGCGGTGGCAGTTAATGGCCAGATCGTCGGTTATCGCGGTACCGTATCCGACGTAACGCAAGAGATTGAATCGCAGGCGCGTATTCACTATCTGTCGCAGCACGATACGTTGACCGGCTTACCCAATCGGCTCTATATGAGCGAGTTTTTATTAAGCCGGCTACAGGCGCATCCTACGGCGGATCGTCCGCTGGTCTTGATCAGTCTCGATCTCGATCATTTTAAACCGATCAACGATACGTGGGGCCATGCGGCGGGTGACAGCGTGTTGAATGAGGTGGCTCACCGGTTACGCAGCGTGCTTAAGGCGGGCGACCTGGTATCACGCCAGGGCGGCGACGAATTTATTATTATCGTGTCGGATCTGCATGGCGAACAGGAGATTGACGCCTGCTGCCAGGCGCTGCTGGATGAAATTTGTCGGCCTTTCCAGCTGGGCCAGCAGGATATTTTTATCGGGGCGAGTATGGGGATTGCGCTGGCGCCGGATGATGCCATCCAGGCCGACGAGCTATTGCGGCTGGCGGACATCGCGCTCTATAAATCGAAGCGTGAAGGGCGCAATCGCTGGACGTGGTACAGCGCAGAAATGGCGGAACAGCTGGTGCTGCGCCGGGAAATGGAGCGAAACCTGCGTAAAGCGATTGCCGGTAACGAGCTGCGTTTATTCTACCAGCCGCGCTACTGTCTGAATAAATCCCGGCTGGACGGTGCCGAAGCGCTGATTCGCTGGGAACATCCGACCAGCGGCCTGATTATGCCGGATAAGTTTATTGCGCTGGCGGAAGAAACCGGCCTGATCCTTGATATCAGCAACTGGGTGTTGCACAAAGCCTGTCAGGATGCGCTGAGCTGGCCGAAGTCGATGTACGTTTCAGTGAATATTTCGCCAATGGAGTTTCGCGACGGTAACCTGGCGGTACGGGTCGCTCAGGCTTTACAGGCCAGCGGCCTGGAAGCAAGTCGTCTGGAACTGGAAATAACGGAAAATATTACTCTGGAGAATCCGCAGAGCGCGCTTGAGGTCATGCAGGCGCTGAAAGCGCTGGGCGTTAAGCTGACAGTAGATGACTTTGGCGCAGGCCATGCGTCGCTGGGCTATCTGAAAACGTTCCCGTTTGACGGGATGAAGATGGATCGTTCCTATATGAACGATTTTCCTCACTCCTCCCAGGCCATGTCCATTGTGGAAGGTATTATCGGGCTGGGGAAAGCTTTCTCGTTAACGGTGACGGCGGAAGGTATTGAAACGCGGGAACAGCTGCAGCAGTTACAGGCCATCGCCTGTCAGGAAGGGCAGGGCTACTATCTTGGACGACCTATGCCGCTGGAACGCTTTAACCGCTTGCTGGATGCGCCTGAACTTCCCTCCTGAAAACACCTTACCCACAACGTGAACAGCCCGCATAAAGCGGGCTGTTGTTTAGCGGACTTTTACCGCTATCAGCGTCATCATAGCTGCAAAAAGCACAAAAATTACCAGTTCCATGATCTTCTCCATTGCTAAGATAATTCCTAAATTTTAGCGCTTTGCCTGCGTTTTATTTGAACAATATGTGCCGTTTACTGTTGCCGTCAGCGCGCGTTTTTCTTCGATTGCGCAGATCTGCTACCCTTGCGGCAAGATGAAAAAACGGATCGGGGAGAAATCATGCATTTAATGAAAAAGATGGCGTGCGTAGCCGTACTGCTGGCGCTGGCCGGCTGTCAGTCTGCCGCGCATAAAAGCGCTAACGTAGATGATGAAGACCGCTGCGGTGCTGCGGATTATCAGCAATACGTGGGTAAACCGCTTTCGGCTATCAGCGATCTGCGCTTTGAACAGCCGGTACGTGCGATACCTTATAATTCAGCCGTAACAATGGACTTTAATCTTAACCGTCTGAACTTTTTAGGCGACAAGCAGGATAAGATTACCCGCGTGTACTGCGGCTAGCAGCCGGTTAATACCATTTCTTTACCCACCACAGGCGCAGCTGCATGCCCGTGGTGCTGGTCCAGCCGGTGGTGCTTTGCACCACCCGGCCTTTAGTCACGATCAGCAGCGTAGGCACAACGCTGATTCGCCACTGCGTTGCTATCTCGCCAGCAGGATCGTTAACCACCGGCATGGTTAAATGCTTGCCTCGCAGCAGACGGACAATCTGAATATCATTTCCTGAATGCTGTGCGATGGCCAGCACGTTATAACCGCTATCGCTCATCGCAATAAGGTTGCTGGTCGTATAGGTGCAGACGCTACAGCCGCTGGCCCAGAAATAAATAAGCAGAGGTTTTCTTGCGCTGAGTTCAGCAATGGTAAGCTTTCGGCCATCAATCGTATGCAGACTTTGCTGCGCAAACCCTTCAGGCGCTGTTGGCGCGCGAAAAAGATCGATTAACCACAGCAGCAGCGCTATCGACAGCAGCAGGAGAAAAAGGGTACGCAAGCCCTGGCTGACATTGTTGCGGGGGTAAAAACCAGAGGAAGAAAACCACGACGTTAGCTGCCTGCGCAGCGTTGAGCGTATTAGCATTTCCATTTACCTGAACAGACGCAGCGGATCCATCCGCTGCTGACAGGTTAAAGTGACAGGAGCATCATTTTAACCTTCTCTTGGTAAGACTCTTTCATGTTATGAAAGGTCTTGAACGTCACATTTCTGCAACAGCAAAGCGCTACCTTAGCTTACTACCAGCGGTGATGTTTTGATCTCACTACCGATATGCCCGCTCGCCGTATGCGGTTTAGTGCATTTTTCCTGAATTACCTGAATTACCTGAATTACCTGAATTACCTGAATTACCTGAATTACCTGAATTGTCCGGGTTGCCTGAATTGTCCGGGTTGCCTGAATTGTCCGGGTTGCCAGAGTTGGCCGATTTGCCAGAGTTGGCCGAGTTGTCCCGGTGGGCTTGCCGGATAGTTAACCTGCTCAGGGCGCTTCTTCTTCAAGCAGCTGCTTCAATAAGCTGCGGTAACTTTGCAGGCGTACTTCGTCTGTCTCTCCCTCCAGCCTTGCAATGACGGTGGCGATTAAGGCGTTACTGGTGCCGCGCCTGCCGCTACGCATTAGCTCGGTCATAATAGCCGCTAACAGCTCGCTCTCTTTTGGCGCGCTGAATGCCGGACTGTTAAAGTAATCTGTAATAGCACGGCCTGCGCCGGGTGCGTGATATACCATGGTAAACCTCCAGCAAAGCGCTATCGCAGGCCGGGTAGCCTGACAATAAGATCGGAAACGGAACGGACAGACCTGATTTACCGAAAAGGCAAATCGCCACTTAGCCTGGAAAATAAACAGGCGGGGATTTTATTAGTCTGGATGGGCGTGGAAGAATGTCCAGCCGCCGCAAAAATATTTTTATCTTTAAACAGCGCAGGCGTACTGTCCCGGTGAAGAATTGCGCGGGCATAATCTTATTTCCTGTCGCACAACATAAAATTATTTCCTTTAAAATTAGCGGATTGACATTAAATTACCTTTTTTTGGTCTGCGGGGCTTGTGCTGCGACGCCGGTTATGAGTAAATGCACCGTCGGTTTTGAAACAGACAACGTATGCGAGCAATTTTAGTAAAGCAGTTTTCAGTTAAAGCGTTATCTCAGATATCTCTTCTTCCTGACTTCCTTCTTGAGTGCCTCATAAGTCCATGCTGTTGACAAACCCCGCGCCCTTTGTGGCTTAATACTTTTGAAGGAAAGACAAATGTCTAACAAAATGACTGGTTTAGTAAAATGGTTCAACGCTGAGAAAGGTTTCGGCTTTATCTCCCCAACTGACGGCAGCAAAGACGTGTTCGTACACTTCTCTGCAATCCAGAACCAGGGTTTCAAAACTCTGGAAGAAGGTCAGAAAGTTGAATTCTCTATCGAAAACGGCCAGAAAGGCCCTGCAGCTGCTAACGTAACTGCACTGTAATTCGAGAGAATCTTTCAGGCCGTTGTTCTGCAACGCGCTCTGAAGACCAAAAACCCGCCCTCTGGCGGGTTTTTTGCGTTTAAGCCCGGCCTTGTTACACTCACTGCTCGCACTCTCCTGCAAGGCGCATAAAAATAAGATGGAATCCTGGAAGGTTAACCTTATTTCGGTCTGGTTTGGCTGTCTGTTTACCGGGCTGGCTATCAGCCAGATTATCCCCTTTCTGCCGCTTTATGTGGAACAGCTGGGCGTTACCGATCCCGCTTCGCTGACGCTCTGGTCCGGGTTGATATTCAGTATCACTTTTATGGTTTCCGCCGTGGTTTCACCCATGTGGGGCAGCCTTGCCGATCGCAAAGGCCGTAAGCTGATGCTGCTGCGCGCCTCGCTGGGCATGGGCGTGGTAATTTTCCTCCAGGCTTTTGTCAGCAACGTCTGGCAGCTACTGCTGCTGCGTGCGCTGATGGGGCTGACCTCCGGCTATATTCCTAACGCAATGGCGCTGGTGGCCTCTCAGGTACCGCGCGATCGTAGCGGCTGGGCGCTGAGTATGGTATCAACCGCGCAGATATGCGGCGTCATCATGGGGCCGCTGCTGGGCGGCTTTCTGGCCGACTGGGTGGGGCTGCGCGCTGTTTTTCTGATTACCGCCTGCCTGCTGCTAACCAGCTTTTTGATCACGCTGTTTCTGATCAAAGAGACCGGACACCGTAAAATCAGCAAGGCGGAGAAGCTCAGCGGCAGCATGGTGTTTCGTTCGCTTAGCCATCCTGGTCTGATTATCAGCCTGTTTATGACCACGCTGGTTATCCAGCTTTGCAACGGCTCCATTAGCCCAATTTTGACGCTGTTTGTGCGGCAGCTGGAGCCGAACGTAGAAAATATTGCGTTTATCAGCGGCGTGGTTGCGGCGATCCCGGGCGTATCGGCGCTTTTTTCCGCGCCGCGCCTGGGCAAGCTGGGTGACAGAATTGGCGCTCAGCGCATTCTTTTTGCCGCGCTGACGCTGACCATCGTACTGTTTATCGCCATGTCCTGGGCCGGAAGCGCGCTACAGCTGGGCGCGCTGCGCTTTTTGCTGGGGTTTGCTGAAGGCGCGATGATGCCTGCGGTGCAAACCCTGCTGCTGCGCTATTCCAGCGAGCGCATAACGGGCCGTATTTTTGGCTACAACCAGTCGTTTATGTATCTGGGTAACGTGGTTGGCCCGCTAATTGGCTCAGGTGTTTCCGCCATTGGCGGCTTCCGTTGGGTCTTCGCCGCCACGGCGGTAGTGGTGCTGATCAATACCGTTCAGCTGGCGCTGGTCTGGCGTCGTAGAGATACCGGCGCAAAGGTGACAGCATAGCGATAGCGTTGGGCGGAGAGCAAAAACGCCGGGCTGACGCTCGGGCTCCATGAATCATCCCCGCCAATACCCATATGCCAGCCGTCAAGGTGCAGCCAGCAGCCTTCTTCCGCTTTAAGCAGGTGACGATGCGAGGTATCCCGCAGCTGCTCCAGGCCGAATCTACCCAGCGAAAAACAGAAGTCGCCGCTGATATGCACCGCGCCCGCAGTCAGCTCTTTAGTGCCGCCGCGCAGGCCGTTTTCGCAGGGGAAAACATACGGGGTATAAAGATCTTCCAGCGGTAGCGTCCAGCGGGAGAACTGCGCCGAGAGCTGCCGATCCGGATAGTTTTCATGGGGCCCAAGGCCAAGCCAGCTTACGGTTTCAGGGCGCTGATTCAGCTGGCAGCGCAGACCAATCCTCGCCGGTGAAGGCAAACCTGCCGCCACGCTGACCTCAACGTCCAGCGTCATTTCGCCCGCGCCGTTAATGCGGTAACGCTTACTGCTAAGGAATTTCAGCTCGTTCTGGGCGCGCCAGGCATGCAGCGTGGTCAGCTGTACGCCATTGCTTAACGAATCACACTGCATTTCAAGCAGCTCGCTTTCCAGCTGGTTAAAACCGGCACGCTGCCAGCGCTCAATCCACGCGTTGGGATCGACCTTTGTCACCTCGCTGATGCCAATATCGTTATCAATCGGCGCACGCACAAAGCTATCGCGCAGGGGGGAAAGCAGCTGCGGCTCTCCGTCAATATGCCACTGCACCAGCTCGCCGCTTTGCGGTGAAAAATGCCAGCTCTGCTGACCAAGCGTAACGGTAATTTCCGCAGTAGTCTGGTCTAACCGTGGCGCGGGCAAATCTGGCAGCGGCCGGGGAAGGGCAAGCTGTGCAGGCAATTGCCACTGATCCCACGCCACGCGATGGCCTTCGTCTGACCAGCTGGTAGCGCCCGGTTGTATAACGGCCACGTTTAGCCAAAGTTCACCGGCCAGCGCTGGCAGCTCGCCTAAATCCAGCGTCGCCGTCCCTTGCGGCATCAGCTTCAGCGGCAGTTCGCCACCGGTAATCTTTTGTCCGTTCTGTTCAATCTGCCAGTGTAGCTGCTCGTTATCCGTGGAGCGGAACAGGTATTCGCTGGTGACTTTTAGCCGCAATGGCGTACTGCTTTCCAGAGCGAACTGGAAGAACTGCTGGGCGCGCTGCGCTTCAAACAGCGCCGGATGCGGCGAACGATCGGCAAAAACCAGCCCGTTCATGCAAAACTGGCGGTCGTTTGGCTTATCGCCAAAGTCGCCGCCGTAGGCCTGCCAGGCGTTGCCCTGCTCATCATAGCGGGTCAGGCTTTGGTCAACCCAGTCCCAGACGAAACCGCCCTGAAGGCGTGGGAACTGGCGAAACGCCTGCCAGTAGTCAGCAAACCCGCCCAGGCTGTTGCCCATCGCGTGCGCATACTCGCACAGGATCAGCGGCCGGTTTTCTTCCGCCAGGCCAATCCACTTTTTAATTGCCCATTTAGGAACGGCCTCAAAAGGCTGGTCCTGATCTACCCGGGCGTACATCGGGCAAATAATATCGGTAGCTGCCGTATCCGCGCCGCCACCTTCATACTGAACGGGCCGCGTGGGATCGCTGCTTTTTACCCAGCGGTACAGCGCATCGTGCGTGCTGCCGTGGCCCGACTCATTACCCAGCGACCAGATAATAATGCTGGGATGGTTCCTGTCGCGCTGCACCATTCTGGTCACGCGTTCGCTGAAGGCATGGAACCATTGCGGATCGTCAGACAGGCGATTCATCGGCTGCATGCCGTGCGTTTCGATATTGGCTTCGTCCACCACATACAGGCCGTAACGATCGCACAGGCGATACCAGAGCGGATGATTAGGGTAATGCGAGCAGCGCACGGCGTTGAAGTTATGCTGTTTCAGGAGCCGGATATCGCGCAGCATCGTCGCTTCATCCATTACCTGGCCATTTTCCGGATGATGCTCGTGGCGGTTAGCGCCGCGGATCAGCAAAGGTTTGCCGTTGAGCTTCAGCAGCCCCCGGTCAATTTCTATTTTACGAAAGCCCACGTCAAAGGCTTCCACTTCCACCAGCCTGTCTTCGGCATCGAACAGCGCCACGGTAGCGCGATAGAGCGCAGGCGTTTCCGCACTCCACAACGCCGGGCGGTCAATATGCAGATTCAGGGTAACGCGATCCGGATAGCGTCCGCGCTCGTCAATGACCTGGCTCCCGAACGGCTGCCGAAGTTGTGCAATGCAGCTATCGCCCTGATACAGCGTGACTTCCGCCTGATAACCTTCCGCCGCCGTTTGCGAGCAGACGGCCAAAACCTGCAGGCGGGCACTGAGCAGTTCCGGGCTGAGATGCGTTGCAATCTGCACGTCCTGAAGATGCACGTCAGGCTTATGCAGCAGGCTTACGTCGCGGAAAATACCGCTCATGCGCCACATGTCCTGATCTTCCAGGTAGCTACCGTCGCTCCAGCGCAGCACCAGCACTGCCAGACGGTTTTCGCCCGCCTGCACGGCGTGAGTCAGTTCAAATTCAGCGGGCAGGCGGCTGTCCTGTGAATAGCCAATGAAGTGGCCGTTGCACCACAGGTAAAAGGCCGAACTGACGCCGTCAAACTGGATACGGATTTGCCCTGCTGCCAGCCACGCCTCGTCGCACTGAAAGGTTCGTGAATAACAGCCGGTTGGGTTATCCGCGGGCACGTACGGCGGATTAACCAGAAAAGGATACTGCACGTTGGTGTAAATGGGCGCGTCATAGCCCGCGAGCTGCCAGTTAGAGGGCACGGCCAGCGGACTCGCGTCGTCAAGATCCTGCAAGAGCCAGCTTTCCGGCACCTGTTCTGGTCGTGTGAAATAGCTAAAGTTCCAGTAGCCGTTCAGCCATTGCCTTTGCTGGCTGGGCAGATCTTCTTTTGCCGCCTGAAGCGAGCGCCAGCTGGAAAAAGGGGGATGCGCGGCCAGGCGATGGTGCTGCGTTACGCCAGGGTTTTCCCAGTCCCGATCACTGAGCCGTTGTTGCAGAGAGAGCGATCTCATGATTGATACCTCATTGTTTTTCTGCGCTCACACTGATTTGAAACGGGAAACCTGTAAAGCTGAATGCGTTCAAGTTGCGAGGCATCTCGCAGCAAATTATCTGCGCTTTTTCCGGAAAGCTGTCCTTTACTTAAGGTTATCTGCTGGTTTGTGCAATGAAAGCGTTAAGCGCGGTTACGCCGCGTAAAAACGGACCCGAACAGGAGTTTTCTGCATTGTCGCCAGCAACAACGACGCTTACTATCAGCGCCATTGTTACCACGAGGAAAGAGCTATGAGTCGTTTGATTAAAGCAGTAAGTGTGGTTGCGCTGGTAACAGCACTCAGTGGATGTCTGTTCCCACCTCCGGGTGGTGGCGGCGGCGGTGGTTGGGGCGGCGGCGGCGGTCCTCGCGGCGGCTTCTCACAAGGCCCTCACTGATAATGAGAAAACCGGAGAAAATTTCTCCGGTTTTTTTTGGCCGCAATTTACCGGGACGTCTTCTGCACGTTATCTTGTGGTGGCCATCATCCCGCCTGGCGTAATAATTTTTCCAGGGAAATAGTTTTTATAAAACAGTTGGTTAATCGTTAATTCCCCTGACTTTCCTTTCTTGTTATGGCCGTTCCCCCTGTAAATGCCAGGCTTATTAGTTCTGATAATGCATAAGATAAAAAGAAAGGAGCCTGTCGTGAGCTATCAAAATGCTATGGTTTTGCAGGATTTACCGCAGCTGACACCGGTGAGAGTACCGATTGGCGAGCAGGAGATTCTGCTTATTCGCGAAAAAGAAGAGGTGAAAGCCTACCAGGCGAAATGTCCTCACTCCGGCGCGCCGCTTGAACAAGGCGCGATCTATGATGGCTATCTGGTTTGTCCCTGGCATAAAGCCAACTTTGCTATCAGCGACGGTAGCCTTTGTGAGCCGCTGGCCTTAAGCGATCTGCAACGTTACCCGGTCAGAATTGAAAACGGCATGATCCAGGTAAGTCCGCAGGCGCTTCCTCCGCTTTATCGTTTTTCTGAAGAAGATGATGAACCGGTTTTCGTTATCTTAGGGACGGGAGCGGCAGGCGCGGCGGCGGCCTGGACACTACGTCGGGAAGGGTTCAAAGGACGTCTGGTGCTGGTAGACCGGGAAGCTGAAGCCCCTTACGACCGCACCGTATTAACCAAGTTTGTGCCGTCCGGTAACATGGCGATTGAAGATGTTCCGCCTTTGCTGGATGAGGATTTCTGGCACTATGCCGAACGCAAACAGGGAGATGTGGAGCAGCTGGACAGCCGCGAACAGCTTTTGCGCTTCGCCGACGGCTCAACGCTGAAATATGACAAGCTGCTGATTGCGAGCGGCGGCATTCCACAGCGGCCCGATTTTAACGGCAAGGCACTGTTTGGCGTGCACGTACTGCGCAGTCTCGAACAGGCGGCAACGCTGCTGCAGGAAGTGGATGAAACGAGCCAGCTGGCGATAGTGGGCAACAGTTTTATCGCTATGGAGCTGGCCTCTGCTTTACGTGCGCAAAACGTTAAAGTTCAGGTTATTGCGCGCGATCCGCTGCCGTTTAAAAAGCAGTTTGGTGAGCAGATCGCCACTTACTTTCGTGAACTGCACGAAGAGAAAGGCGTGGAGTTTATTGAGGGCGAAGTGGCAGAATTGCAGAACGATAACGGCAAAGTAAGCGGCGTGGTGCTGAAAAGCGGCACCGTTGTTCCTGCCGATGTTGTTCTGCTGGCAACGGGCGTCGCGCCAGGCACCGGCTTTATTCACGATATCCCGCTTAACGATGACGGCAGCCTGACCAGCAATGAGTTTCTTGAAATTGCCAATAACGTCTGGAGCGCTGGCGATATTGCTAAATTCCCTGGCGCTTCTGGTTCGATGCGTATTGAGCACTGGCGCGTGGCGCAGCAGCAGGGCAGAGTCGCCGCCAAAAATATGCTCGGCAGAGGCGAGGCTTTCGATCGCGTTCCCTTTTTCTGGACGGCGCAGTTTGGTACGCGCTACGAATATCTGGGACATGCCCAGGAATGGGACGATTTCCAGCTGATTGGCTCGCTGAAGGAGAAAACCTTTGTGGCGCTGTATGGCCAGAAAGGCCAGCTTGCCGCCGTGACTTCATGCGGAATGTACACCTTTACCGCCGAACTGGTGCGCAGAATGCAAAAACCGATGACCATGGCGGAGGCGGCGGCGCTGGCGCAAAAAGCCGTGCTGGGCTGACGACGTTGCGCCCCTCGCTGATGAGGGGCGCGCTATATCAGGCTTTGCTCATACGTTCTGATTTCGCCATACATTGCTGCATCGCTTCTATAATCGCCGCACGAAAGCCTTTTTCTTCCAGCACTTTTACCGCTTCGATAGTGGTACCGCCCGGCGAGCAGACAATATCTTTTAGCTCGCCAGGATGCTTGCCGGTTTCCAGCACCATTTGCGCCGAGCCTTTTACCGCCTGTGCCGCAAACTGGTAAGCCTGGGCTCTTGGCATGCCGCCAAGCACGGCGGCGTCGGCCATCGCTTCGATAAACATAAACACGTAGGCCGGTGCGGAACCGCTGACGCCCACCACCGCGTGGATTTGATATTCCGGAACCAGCGCCGCTTTACCAAAGCCGTTGAAAATGGCCACGATCTCGTCCGCTTCTTCTTTGGTAACCAGAACGTTTGGCGTAACGGAGGTCATGCCTTCGTTAACCAGCGCAGGCGTGTTAGGCATAACGCGCACCAGTTTACGATCGTGACCCAGCGCCTGAGCCAGCGAGTCCAGCGTCACGCCAGCAGCGATAGAAACGACAAGGGTATCTTTGTTTAAACAGCCGGAGATCTCCTTCAGCACGCTGAGAATAACGTTGGGTTTGACCGCACCAAACAGAATATCCGCCTGCTTTGCTACCTCTTCCGCACTGTTGCCCGGCGTGATGCCGTACTCTTTATGCATCGCCTGGTTGGTCTCAGGTTTATGGTCATAAACCCAGATGTTCTCTGCTTTCACCTGGCCTGCGCGAACCAGCCCGCCAATGATGGCTTTAGACATATTGCCGCAGCCAATAAAACCAATCTTCTTCTCCATCTCGATACCTTTTTGCATTTTCATCGCTTCCAGCTTACGTCATTAAGCTGGTTAATTCAGCTTCGGCTACGCTTAAACAACAGCAGACGGTCCGAGGTGGCAGTGAAAAATAAAGATGAAGAGCGCAGCCGCCGCTATCCGGTGGTGGAACATATGCGCTGGCAAATTCTGGAGTGGAAAATACAGCGTATCGGCTATGCCTGCCTGTTTACCATCGTACTGCTTGGCGCGTGCGGTTTGTTTTCTAAGGGCGTATTAAGCGATACGGGAAAGGCTACTGACGATGGAAGCTTACAGGTTGAGTACGAGCGTTTTGGGCGGCTCGACAGCGATATGGCGATGACCATCAGGGTGAAGCCGCAGCAGGAACACTTTACGCTGAAGATCAGCGGGGAAGAGATGGATAATTTCCAGATCCAGTCGCTACAGCCGCAACCGCAACGGGCTACCAGCAGCAAAAATGCGCTGGAACTGAGCTGGGATATGCCGCGCAGTCCTGCCGGTGCGACGGTCTGGATTGGCCTGCAGGCGCAAAATCCTGGCCGCTATCCGGTCACCGTTACGCTGGACCAGCAGGCCAGCGTGCATTTTACCCAGTGGATCTACCCTTAGGAGCAGATATGGAAACCGTTTTACGGGCTACCAGCATCTATTTTGTGTTGATGGTGGTGCTAAAAATTGCCGGACGCCGCACGCTGCTTGAAATGACCTCGTTTGATTTGATCCTGCTGCTGATTATCAGTGAAGCTACCCAGCAGGCGCTGTTGGGTAATGATTTCTCCGTAACGGGTGCTTCGCTGACGATTATTACGCTGATAGTGGTCGACATCCTGTTTGGCATGATGAAAGCACGCTTTCCACGTCTGGACCTGCTGATTAACGGCAGCGCGCTGATTCTGGTGGAGAATGGCAATTTACTGACGGAACGGGCGCAGCGGGCGGGCATTTCAAAAGACGATATTCTTAACTCCGCCCGCACCTCGGCAGGTCTGGAGCGTTTAGATCAAATCAAATTCGCCATTCTGGAGACCAATGGCAAAATCAGCATCATTCCCATGAAGTAACGCATTTTTAGCCCGCCCGCTGCATAAATAAGTATCCGGCGGTGCAGAAGGGTTGCCATTTTTGAAAAGGCAGGCAAGATCGCTGTCAGTATGTGCTGATAAAAGGAAAGGGCGATGCCGGTCTGGGTAGATGCGGACGCATGTCCAAAAGTGATTAAAGAGGTGCTCTACCGTGCGGCGGAGCGTGAGCAAATAATGGTAACGCTGGTCGCCAACCAGTCCTTAAGCGTCCCGCCTTCAAAATTTTTACGTACGCTGCGCGTACCGGCCGGGTTTGACGTGGCGGACAATGAGATTGTTCGTCGTGCAGAGCCTGGCGATTTGGTGATTACCGGCGATATTCCGCTGGCGGCAGAAGTCATGGAGAAAGGGGCCGTGGCGCTGAACCCTCGCGGAGAACGCTATAGCGAAGCCACCATCAGGGAAAGGCTGACGATGCGCGACTTTATGGATACGATGCGGGCAAGCGGCGTGCAGACCGGCGGCCCGGCCACGCTGAGCCAGCGCGATCGCCAGCAGTTTGCCAACGAGCTGGATAAATGGCTACAGGCGCAGAAAGCTAAATAGCCTGTAAAACCGGTATGCCTCAGCGCCTTGGGGAGCACCAGAGGCAAAAAAGGCGGGAAAATCCCGCCTTTTTGTTACTCAATCAACGCCGTTATCTGCTCGGATAAAAGCCTGGAAAGCGGTCAGACAAAGCTGTCGTCGTCAAAATCGTCACTACCAAAATCATCATTACTGTAGTCGCTGGTGTAATCCTGCGGCAGGCCAGCGTCCTGATTCAGAAATGGCGCGTCGGTACCGTTGTTAAAGGTATCCAGATTATTGTCGAAGCTTTCCTGCGGCATCGCCGGTTCGTTAATGATGTTAACGATCTCTTCCGGCTGAGAATGATGGAACATGCTGGTCAGCATATCCGCCATGACCACACCGCCCGCCACGCCAACCGCCGTTTGCAGCGCGCCGCCTAAAAAGCCTCTGGTCGCAGAAGGCGCGGCCGGGGCAGAATAGGGCTGTTGCTGCGCATTATTCCACGCTGGCTGCTGCTGGTTGTTATTCCAGGATTGCTGCTGTGGCTGCGGCGCATTACCCCAGGGTGCAGATTGCGCCTGCTGCTGCTGCTGACGACCGCCGCCAAAAAGACCCGAAAGAAAGCCGCCGCTGCTTTGCTGTGGCTGCTGCTGCTGTTGGGCCAGCCGGGCTTCCAGTTCACTTACCCGATTGTTTAGCTGCTTCATTGCCGCTTCCTGGATCAGGATTGCCTGCGCCATATAGTAAGGCGCGCCTGGCTGCTGCTGTAGCTGCTGCTGGATCAGTTTTTCCGCCGCCGCGTCGCGCGGGCCAGACTGTGTTTCAGCCTGTTTTAGTCGGCCAAACAGGCTTTCAATTAACTTTTGTTCTTCGCTCTGCATAGGAGATCCTTAATTACGGGCTGTACTGTTTATTTTGGGACAGTTCAGGGGAAAGTAAACGGCCTTCGGGTAAGAAAATGTTGCCGTGCCTTGCGGCTATTTAAAGTTCGTGTAACGTTATCATTACACGGTTTTTATTGTTTACGATCAATGACATGTTCTATTGATAGCGGGGGAAGGGTGTAAAGAAAAAGTGACTACTGGTGAGCAGAAAGAATTCTCGGTATGATGCCCGGCACACATTATTAACGCCTGTCGCTATCAAAATAGCCCGTATGTAGCGCTGAGGAGCACTTGTTATGTCCTTACCCATTTATCTTATCGGCGCACGCGGCTGCGGAAAAACTACCGTTGGTCATGCTTTGGCTCAGGTACTGGGTTACGCTTTTTGCGATACCGATAGCCACCTACAGCAGTCTACGGGACGAACCGTGACGGAGATTGTGGCAACGGAAGGATGGGAAGGCTTTCGCCAGCGCGAGTCGCTTTCGCTGCAGGCGGTAACGGCAAAAAATACCGTGATCGCCACCGGCGGCGGCATGGTGCTGGCAGAGCAAAATCGTCAGTACATGCGCGAACAAGGGCAGGTTATCTATCTGCAGGCCGAAGCTGGCGTGCTTGCTGCAAGGCTGGAAGCCTATCCGGAGCAGGCGCAGCGTCCTACGTTGACCGGACGTCCTATCGCAGATGAAATGGTCGAGGTGCTGGCCGCCCGCGAGGCGCTTTACCATCAAGCTGCCCACTACGTGGTCAATGCCATGCAGCATCCGGATGCCGTCATAGAAAAAATTATCAGCCTGCTTTCCCTTGCTCGTGCCAGCTAGCGACGATTTTTCTCAACTTATTCCTGATGTGCAGAGAATTGTCAGCCTTTGTCTATACTTGAAGAACGACAGTTGCCCGCCAGCTTTATTGCGGCCAGCTCTAATTCTTTAAGGAGGGAAGTTGTATGCCAGGCAGACCGCCATATCCTCGTGAAGCGCATGTTGTTCCGATCAAAAAAGGAACGGCTGACAATAGTAAAACATGGTACGAACTGCGTGCCGATCACCCTAAGCCAGATACGTTAATTAGCGAACACGAAAGCGAACAGGAAGCTATTGACGCCAAAGCCCGTTACGAAGACGTCGAAAAAGAGTAGGGCGTGCCGGCAGGGATGCCGCGTGATTCTTTACCCCGACTCAGAAAAGTAATGTAAGCGCTACCATGGAGAGTTCAGGTAATGCTGCTGCCCAAAGGGCAATAAACGTTTCTTTTTCGGGCGGTCGGGAGAAAAGAGAGAGGATTTTTATTTAATTCCTTTATTTTCAATATATTTTGCTGTCTGCTCTTAGAAAATTATCGGCATTAAGGCTTGACCATCCCTGCTCAGCAACCTATTTTCGCTGAACGGTTTTACGAAAAAAGCCTGACGCTTTCCATCAGCCATCAACTGGACAGACCATTGACCGACATCATCACTACCTTACCTTCCAGCACTGTACAGCCGACTTTTTCCGGAATGAATTCTCTGTTTTCCGGAAGCTTTATGTCGGATATGTTGAATGATGCGGAAAGTAACTTTAAAAAAGTGGCTACCTTAACGTTAGGAAAGGCGCCTCGCAGAGATCTGATTCCTTTGCTGCTGGAACACCTGCCTGAAGAAAATATTGTCCATTTTGGACTGCTTGATGGCCTTTCCATGGCCGAAATCGAGCGTCTGTATGGGCCGGTAGCAGGTGAGAAAATGGCGATGACGCATATGGAAGATGGCTCTTACGTGGTGCTGTCAGCAGCAAAAGTGGAAGCCGCGTTACAGAATCTGATCGGCGAGCTTGAGCGCAAAGGATTTGAAAATATCCTTGTGCTGTGCGCTGGCGAATATAAAGGCCTGAAGACTAAAAACGCCATCCTGCTGGATTCGTACCGCATGCTGCCTCCGCTGGTCGATGCCATTATCGGCGGCCAGCAACCGGGCGTGATGGTTGCGCGGGAAGAGTATCTGGGCGAGCAGGCTTACAAATGGCAGGGCCTGGCCTCTACGCCGTGCTTCGCCGTGGCCAGCCCGTGGGCGATTGATGATGATGAGCTGATTGACGCGGCTTTACAGCTACAGGAGCAGGGCGCAGACGTTCTGGTGCTTGACTGCCTTGGCTATCACCAGCGCCATCGTGATTTTTTACAAAAACTGCTGGGTATTCCCGTTCTGCTTTCCAATGCGTTGCTGGCCAAGCTGGCAGCGGATCTGGTGGATTAACATTGCAGGCGGAAGCCGGCCAATCTGTGTTCTTTACTGGTTAAGGATAATTTTATGCTCAACGTCAGTGAGTACTTTGAAGGAAAGGTAAAATCCATTGGGTTTGACAGCGCCAGCACCGGCCGCGCCAGCGTGGGCGTGATGGCTGAAGGTGAATACACCTTTGGCACCGGCCAGCCGGAAGAGATGACCGTCGTGAGCGGATCGCTGAAGGTGCTGCTGCCGGAAGAAACCGAATGGCGCCATTATGAACCCGGCGAAGTTTTTCACGTGCCGGGCCACAGCGAATTCCACCTGCAGGTTGCCGAGCCTTCCGCCTATCTGTGCCGCTATCTGAAAGATTAAAAGAAAAAGGCCGGGGATCCGGCCTTTTTTACGCTTAACGCTGCGCTTCGCCGCCCAGCGCTTCTATGGTGTTGCTTATCAGCGCGGTCAGTTCACCTGTCATCAGAATGAAGTCCGCATCAAAGCGTGCCGCCACGTCTTCTCTGTCGATATCATCATTCTGTTCGCGCAGCGTGTCGGCAAACTTCAGCCGCTTCAGAGAGCCATCATCAGACAGCACCAGCTGAACGCGTTCCTGCCAGTCCAGCGCCAGCTTAGTAACCAGCTTGCCCGCTTCGATATGATTGGCGATCTCATCACAAACCAGATCCTGCTTTTTACAGCGGATCACGCCGCCATCTTCCAGCAGCGCCTTCAGTTCGGCCTCATCCATCAGCGCAAAGCCTGCTGGCGTCTCGCCGGAGCGTACCCATTCCGTCAGCGTCAGCTCAATCGGGCTTTCCAGCGTCAGCGGCACCACCGGCAAAGACCCCAGGCTTTTACGCAGCAGCGCCAGCGTATCTTCCGCTTTTTTAGCGCTGGCGCAGTCGACCATAATCATGTTGTTAACGGTGTCGATCCACAAAAAAGTCTGGCTGTAGCGGCTGAAGGCGCGCGGCAACAGGCTGTGTAATACTTCATCCTTCAGCGAATCCTTTTCCGTCTTCTTCAGCTTGCGCTGCTGTTCCGCTTCCAGCTTGCCGATTTTGGCTTCCAGCGCCTGTTTAATCACGGGCGACGGCAGGATTTTTTCCTCTTTGCGAGCGCAAATCAGGATCTGGCCGTTATTGACGTGCGTCAGCGCATCGCTTTTCGGGCCCATTGGCGAAACCCAGCCGGTTTTCGCCATGTCCTGACTGCCGCAGGGAGTGAAAGAGAATGCCTCAAGTTGTTTTTCCATTTCGTCTGCCGCCAGCGGGATCTCGCGATTCAGACGATATACCATCAAATTTTTAAACCACAGCATTGTACTTTCCCTCTCCGGCGCGCCATGCGCGCTTATTCAAAGTCAGCGCGCATGATAGCGAATCGGCGACGGGGTTTCATTGCCTTTCCGCGTTATTCTCCCGCCAGCATGGCATCACGCGGCGCGCTGGCACGCTGGCTTTTGGTCAGCAGGAAATAGCCGTAGCCTGCCGCCATAAACAGCACAAAAATGCCGCCGATAACCGGATTAAACCACAGCATTGCCACCAGGCAGACCAGCGCCAGCACGAGCGCAATGCCGGGGACAACAGGATAGCCGGGCGCGCGGAAGCTGCGTTCCAGCTGTGGTGCCGTGCGGCGCAGGCGGAACAGGCTGAGCATGCTCATCAGATACATCACGATAGCGCCAAAGACGGCCATGGTAATCATCGCCGCCGTCAGCGTCATGCCCTGCAGATTAATCCAGCCGTCGCTAAAAATCGCGGCGATGCCAATCACGCCGCCTGCGATAATAGCGCGATGTGGCGTCTGGAAACGGGAGAGCTTTGCCAGTCCGGCAGGCAAATAGCCCGCACGTGAAAGCGCAAAGAACTGGCGTGAATAGCCCAGAATAATCCCGTGAAAGCTGGCGATCAGGCCAAATAAACCGATCCATACCAGCATGTGCATCCAGTTAGAATGTTCGCCGACGATCATTTTCATCGCCTGCGGCAGCGGGTCGTTGATATCGGACAGCTTGCGCCAGTCGCCCGCGCCGCCCGCCAGCAACATCACGCCAATCGCCAGCACCACCAGCGTCAAAATACCGGCGATATAGGCTTTGGGAATGGTACGCTTGGGATCTTTGGCTTCTTCGGCCGCCATCGCTGCCCCTTCAATCGCCAGGAAAAACCAGATGGCGAAAGGAATGGCGGCAAAAATGCCTGAAACCGCCGGCATACCGAAACTGTCGCCGCCCGACCAGCCGTGCGCCGCAAAGTTAGTCAGGCTAAAGCCCGGTGCGACTACGCCCATAAACACCAGCAGTTCGATGACTGCCAGCACGGTGACGACCAGTTCAAACATCGCCGCCAGCTTTACGCCAAGGATGTTTAGCGTCATAAACACCAGATAGGCCCCGACCGCCGCATATTTAGGGTTCAGGTCCGGATACTGCACGTTAAGGTAAGCGCCGATGGCCATGGCAATGGCCGGTGGAGCAAACACAAACTCAATCAGCGTAGCCATACCGGCAATTAATCCGCCGGTTTCACCAAAGGCGCGGCGGCTATAGGCGAAAGGGCCGCCCGCGTGCGGAATGGCGGTAGTCAGCTCGGTAAAGCTGAAAATAAAACAGGTATACATGGTGGCAATCAGCGCCGTGGTGACCAGGAACCCCATCGTGCCCGCCACGCCCCAGCCGTAGCTCCAGCCAAAATATTCCCCGGAAATCACTAAACCTACCGCAATGCCCCACAGATGTATCGTGCCCAGAGTGGGCTTTAGCCTGGTTGTCATCATTACTCTTCCCGCCAGTTAGTGTCAGTCGATAATGCAGCCGACGCCGTCAGGAAACTTGACGCGGGCATAAGGATTTTTGCGCTCTGCTGTCAAACCAGAAGCAAAAAAAGTGCCTGCTGTCTTCTGCGGTCAAAAGAGTGCGGCCTGCGGTCAGGCAGATCGGGAGGCGTCGCGCCATGCTGGCATCAGGTCGTTACCTTTTTTCCGGAGACAGAAATATGACAGCCAGCCAATATGACAATCTTGACGGCAGCACGCTGCTGGCGCTTGCGCAGCAGGCGATAACGCGTTATCCGGCAGTGCTCCAGGGCAAAATCAGCCTGCTTTGTCGGTCGGAAAACGCCACTTTTCTGCTTGAAGCGGCCGGAAAACGCTATGCGCTACGCCTGCATCGCGGCAACTATCATCAGCGCGCGGATATAGAAAGCGAGCTTCAGTGGCTGGACGCGCTACGTGAAACGGGCATTGTGGTACCGCAGGCGATTGTGGACAGAGAAGGGCAAAGGATCCAGGATTTGACCTTGCAGGACGGTAGCGTACGGCATGCCGTTCTTTTTGACTGGATTGAAGGCGACATGCCGGGAACGGATGTCGATCCGCGCGCTTTCCAGCAGCTGGGCCGCATTACGGCGCAACTGCACCAGCACAGCAAAAGCTGGCATAAACCGGCTGGCTTTCAGCGCATTATCTGGGATCATCAGACAATGGTCAGCCCGCAAAGCCACTGGGGCGACTGGCGTGATGCGCCAGGCCTGCGCCGCAGCGATGACGCCGTAGTAGAAGAGGCGATTGCTCGTGCAGGCAGCGAGCTGGACGCGTTTGGCAAAGATCCCTCCCGCTATGGTTTGATCCACGCGGATCTTCGGTTAACTAATCTGTTGCTGCATAAAGGCGAAACGCGGGTGATCGATTTTGATGACTGCGGCATGGGCTGGTATCTGCACGATCTTGCAGCAGCCATTAGCTTCGTGGAGCACCATCCTCGTGCAGCACAGTGGGTCGAGAACTGGATCAAAGGCTACGAACAGGTTGCCCATATCAGCGATAAGGAACTGGAGATGGTGCCGACGCTGCTGATCCAGCGCCGCATTCAGCTGCTGGCCTGGGTCGGTTCCCACCGGCAAACGGAGATGGCGCTTAGCCTGGGGCCACAGTGGGCAGACCACTCGGTGCGGCTATGCCATCGCTATCTTGAAACCAGCGAGTTGCCGATCGGTGCCTGAGGGTTTCTCGCCCGCCCAACAGAGCTGGTATGAAAATTGCTGAGTTAAGCAGTATGTTTTCTGCAGCGGGGCAATAATCATGGAAAGCGGAGTCATTAAACAGCCTGAAATGACGGCGGCGCTTAACGCCAGTTTTGCCAGCCATCGCGGCGTACTGGCCGCCGCCGCCAGCGGCCTGAGCGAGTTTATTGCTGAAAAAGGCGGTGACGCCGACAGGATTTTTGGCGTCAGCGGCATCGATCCCGAGCAGCTGGCCAGCCCGACCATGAGCCTGGGGCTGGTGAACTATTGCCGGGTGATGGAGGAGGCGGCGCGCTGTTCAGGCTTCGATAATTTTGGCCTGCACTACGGCAGGCAGTTTAAGCCGCAGTCGCTGGGCCTGATTGGCTATGTCGGGCTTTGTTCCGCCACGCTGGAGCAGGCGCTGCACAACGTGGTAAATGCTTTCCCCTGGCACCAGCACGATACGCTGACGCGGCTGACCGACAAGGGCGACTGCTGGCGTCTGGACTATCAGGTTCGTCACGGCGCTATTCTGTGCCGCCGTCAGGATGCGGAGCTGACGCTGGGCATGTTTATGAATCTTATTCGCCACGTTGCCGGTAAAAGCTGGGCACCGCGCGAAGTCCACTTTGAGCATCCACGCCCTGAACAGTGGCACGAGCACTGCAAAGTATTCGATGCGCCAGTCTGGTTCGATCAGCCTTTTAATTCTTTGGTGATCCCCAAGAAGGATCTGCTGCGCGCGATGCCGGAAAGCGATCCCGTTTTGTTAACCGTGATGCAGGATGCCATTCGCCGCCTCAACAGCACAACCTCACAGCAAAGCATTGTCGATCAGGCGCGCTCGCAGGTGCATCTGATGCTGATGCAGGGCGAACCCGCACTGCCGGAGGTGGCGGAAAAGATGGGCATGTCCAGCTGGTCGCTACAGCGTCGCCTGCGCAGCGAAAACCTGAGCTTTACCCTACTGGTCGATCAGGTGCGCTGCGAGATGGCAACCTGGTATCTGCAACAGCGGCAGCTGCCCGTTTCTGAAATGGCGCTATTGCTGGGTTACTCTGAAGTCAGCGCCTTTTCGCGGGCTTTCCGCCGCTGGTTTGGCGTCAGCCCGCGCCAGTGGCGCCAGGCCAGCTAGTCCGGCTTAAAATCCAGCACCATCGTGGCGGGCAGGTTCTCTGGCGGCGGCGGCAGGTTTTTGGCGCTGCTAATCACGCCCCAGGTTTTCAGACACAGCTGTTCGTCCCCGGCCGTGCTCTGCACGTTGTAGCGGCCATTCTGGCCCCAGCTGATAGTCACCGCACATTCGCGTCCGTGATAGCGGTGCGCATCATAAAAATTGCGCTGGATCCCGTACTGCATCTGTGCAAAGTAAGCGCAGTGTTCATCTTTACTCTGGCTACAGTTTTTTTGCGCCCACTGCTGCATTTCCTGCGGCGTGGCGGCGACCAAAGGCGGCTCTGTGCGGCTCTGACAGGCCGCCAGCAGCAGCGTTAAAAGCGCCAGCGCGCCCGTTTTAATTTTCGCCGATGACATTTTCTTCCCATGATTACTAAAGAATTTCTGATGAAAGCCGATAGTTTACCCTGTTAGCGTCAGGCTGACAGCGTATTCCGGCGGCCGTAAGCTATTTACAGATTATTCACCAGGCATCCTGACAGGAATAATTAATTTTTTGTAATGGGGGCCGCAAATATTATCCAGAACTTTTGGCCTGATCCCTGTATTCTGTGCGCGAAGTCTGGATATGTTTTAATTCATGGAAAAGAAAAGAATGAAATTTCACACTAACCTTGTTGCATGCTCTTTATTAGGCTGCACGCTTCTTAGCGGCTGCGCCACTGAATCTTCCCGCGCGATTGAAGCTCCCCAGGTGGCCGCTGCCAGCCAGCCGGTTTACCAGGGCGTAAAAAGCCCTGTCGCCGTGGGCAAATTCGATAATCGCTCCTCTTATATGAACGGCATTTTTTCGGACGGCGTAGATCGTCTGGGCAATCAGTCTAAAACCATCCTTATTACCCACCTGCAGCAGACCGGCCGCTTTAACGTGCTGGATCGCGCCAATCTTGATGAGCTAAAGACCGAAGCGGGCTATAAGCACAGCGTACAATCCGTTAAAGGTGCCGATTACGTTATTACCGGCGATATCACCGAGTTCGGTCGCAAAGAGGTTGGCGATCAGCAGCTGTGGGGCATTCTGGGACGCGGCAAAACTCAGGTCGCTTACGCAAAAGTT
The DNA here is from genome assembly GCF_047456155.1 of Erwinia sp. BNK-24-b. Taxonomy (NCBI): domain Bacteria; kingdom Pseudomonadati; phylum Pseudomonadota; class Gammaproteobacteria; order Enterobacterales; family Erwiniaceae; genus Erwinia; species Erwinia sp. BNK-24-b. Next base: position 3,540,734 of record NZ_CP179901.1, on the reverse strand, counting down.
AACCTGAACGTAGTGGATGTCGCTACCTCGGAAGTGGTCTATTCCGTACAGGGCGCGGGCGAATATGCCTTATCTAACCGTGAAGTTATTGGCTTTGGCGGCACCGCCAGCTATGACTCGACGCTTAACGGCAAAGTCATGGATCTGGCCGTACGTGAAGCGGTCAATCATCTGGTCAACGGCCTGCAGTCTGGTGCATGGCGCCCGGTTAAATAACGGAGAAAATAATGCGTTTATTAAAAGTAACCGGCATGCTGGCGACGGCACTGCTGATGACTGCCTGCGCGCAGAAAAAAGAACCTGTCTATTACTGGGGCGACTATCAGTCCTCCCTTTATAGCGCCTGGCAGAACGGCAGCGCGCCGGAAAAAGATATTGCCACATTAAATAAAGTTATTGAGCAGGCAAAAGCGAAAAATAAACCGCTGCCGCCCGGGCTGCATGCTCAGCTGGGTCTGCTTTATGTCAATGCCGGCCAGCCGGATAAAGCTTTCCAGCAGTTTACCAATGAGAAAATCGCCTTTCCCGAATCTTCGGCCTATATGGATTTCCTGATGCGTAATAAGCAGGGAGCAAAATAATGAAAAAGCTTTTCGCCTTTATCGCGCTGCTGGCTGTGATGACGCTGACCGGCTGTGCAAAGAAAACGCCATACGATTACAGCGCGTTTCGCGCCAGTAAACCCGCCTCCATTCTGGTACTTCCTGCGCAAAACAGCACGCCGGACGTTAATGCGGCGCACAGCTTTGTTTCGCTGGTGACGCAGCCGCTGGCGGAATCCGGCTATTACGTTTTCCCGGTTGCGGTGGTTGAAGAAACCTTTAAACAGAACGGCTTAACTAACGCTGCTGATATCCAGAACGTACCGACGCAAAAGCTGCATGCTATTTTCAACGCCGACGCGGCGCTGTACATCGATATCACCGATTACGGCACCAAATACATGGTTGTAGACAGCACAACGCGTGTGTCGGCCACGGCGAGGCTGGTGGATCTGCGCAGCGGCAAGCAAATCTGGAGCGGGCTGGCTGCGGCTTCCGATAATGAAGGCAACAACAACAACCAGTCGCTGCTTGGCATGCTGGTGGGTGCCGCCATTAACCAGATCGCCAGTAACGTAACGGATAAGGCACATGACATCGCGGCCATTACCAGTGCGCGTCTGCTGACGGCTGGTGACGACGGCGCCATCCTGCCTGGCCCACGGGCTAAGGCTGTAAAACCCTAGGTTGCCGGACAGAGGGCACCTGTCGGTGCCCTTATTTTTAAGCTTCTGGCACTTCCAGCCTGCTGTAGCCCAGCCCGTTAACTTTCCTCACTTTGATCTGCACCGGAATACGCTCTTTCATCGCTTCGACATGACTGATAACGCCAATCGTTTTGCCGCTGGCATTCAGCGCGTCCAGCGCGTCCAGCGCGCCGTCCAGCGTGGCGGCATCCAGCGTGCCGAAACCTTCGTCCAGAAACAGCGATTCAATGCGCGTTTTGTGGCTAACCAGATCGGAAAGCGCCAGCGCCAGCGCCAGGCTTACCAAAAAGCTTTCGCCGCCGGAAAGGGTACGCGTATCGCGCAGGGCGTCAGCTTGCCAGGTATCGACCACCTGTAACTCCAGCGCCTCCTGCGATTTACGCTGTAGCAGATAGCGACCGTGCAGCCGGTTTAGCTGGTTGTTCGCCAGCCAGACAAGGTGATCCAGCGTCAGGCCCTGGGCAAACTTACGGAACTTATCGCCTTCTTTCGAACCGATTAGCTGGTTCAGGTAGCTCCAGTCTTCCAGCTGCTGCGTTTCCTGCTCGATAGTGGTCAGCAGCTGCTTTTGCTGCTCGCGCCGCTGCGCATCGCTGGTAAGCTGCTGCTGCGCTTCGCCCTGCTGGCGCGCATTTTCCCTTAGCTGCCGGGCGAGGTTCTCTATTGTGGCAGGCAAGGTTTGCGGATCCTCCGGCATCGCCTGCGGTTTTTCTGCCAGCGCCGCCAGGTTTTTTTCCGCCTGGCTAAGAAGCGCGGCGGCCTGCTGAAGCCGCTGTTCATGTGTTTTTTGCAGGGTTTGCAGGCGCAAGAGCTCCGTTTCATCCAGTAAAGCCCGGGTGAAGGCCGCTTCGTCGCTGAAATCGCTGGCCAGAAGCGCGGCGTCAAAAGCCTGTTGTGCCTGCGTCAACCGCTGCGTTAGCGCATGAAGCTGCTCAGTCAGTGAATTATGCTGTCCGGTCAGGGTATTTAACTGATTTTGCCGCTGCTGCCACTGCTGCTGGAGCTGCTGACAGCGTTCAGTATGCTGCTGCGACAGCGTACGAAGCTGCTGCATAACCTCGGCTATCACCTTATCGCCAAATAGTTCCCGGCGCTGTTGGCGTAAAGCGGCCAGCTCTTGTTGCCCACTCTGGCTACGTTTTTCCAGCTCGGTTACCTGCTCCTGCTCGCGGTTGATTTCCGCCAGCAGCGCCTGCTGCTGCGTTGTCAGAGCGGTCAGTTGAGAAGCCAGCTCCGTCAACGTTTGCGCGCGCCTGTTCCACTCTTGCCACTCCTGCTGACGAGCGCCAAGCCAGCTTTCGACCCTTTCCGGCTCTGGCGGCACCAGTGCCACCGCAGCCAGCGAGGCGCGTAAGGCTTCGTGCTGCTGCGTTACGCTTTGCTGCTGCGTCGCCAGCGCTTTTTCCTGATCTTCCAGCGCGTTAGTGTAAGTAAGCAGTTGCTGACCGGTCAGCTTTTGCTGTTGCTGGATATCGTTAAGCTCGTTTTGCTGGACGGCCAGTTTTTCCTTCTGCTGCTGAAGCAGACGGGCGCTTTGCTGTAGGCTCAGCAGCCGTGCCTGGAAGTCGTCTTCCTGCTTTTCCTGAGCAGTCAGCCAGGCGGCGGTTTGCGTGGTCTCATCAGGCGTGAAGGTAAGATTCAGGGCCTGCACTATCGTTTGCCACTGGTCGCGTAAACGGGCGGCTTCGTTTTCGTTTTCCGCCTGTTCCTGCTGTAGTTTTCCCGACTGTAGCTCGAGGTTTTTGACCTGTTCGCGCCTGGCCGTACCGCGATCTTTCAGCATCTCCACTTCGTTTTTTAATACTGCAAGACGCTGCTGATTTTCTGACGGTTTTAGCGCCTGGTATGCCGCCACGGCAGGATGCTGGCAGGAGCCGCACAGCGGGCAGGGCTGCTCAGGCTCCAGCAGGGCGCGGTGCTGCTCCAGGTCGGCAATGCGCTGTTCCAGCTCGCAGCGTTTTTCCAGATCCTGCAAATGCTGCTGTTTTTCCTTCCAGCCCGTGCGCAGGTTTTGCAGTTCGAGCTGCGCCTGCTGAAGCTGTTGTTGCAGCGCCTGCTGGCTGGCCTGCTGTTTCTGCATGCGCTGCATCAGCGGCTGCCACTGCGATGCAATCAGCGCCAGGCTCTGCCGCTGCGGCCGCTGCTGATGAAGAGCGGCCAGCGAGGCCTGAAGCTGCTCTTCTGAATGCTGTTGCTGTTGATGAGCAAGCGCCGCCTGCGCTTCGGTTACGCGCAGTCGCGTTTCTTCAAGCTGTAGCTGCTTTGGTTTGGCCTGCTGCTCTGCCTGAGCAAGCTGCGTTCGTAGCTGTTCTGTTGCCTGCTGCTGTTCAAGCTTGCGCTGACGAAGTGCCGCCAGCGCCTGTTCGCTCTGCTGCTGCTGTTCAAAGCGCGCGCGCCACAGCGGCAGTGATTCGCCCCAGCGTGCAAGTTGGTCGTGCTGCTGCTGCCAGCGTTGATGTTCCTGCTGCTGCGCGGTTTTTTCCGTCTGCTCGCGCTGCGTTTGCTCAAGCGCCTGACGCCGCTGCGCAAGAAAAAGTTGGTGATCGCTTACTTCTTTCTGTAGCTGCTGATTCTGCTGCGTCAGCGTGACGATGCTGTTATCCAGCGGCTGCAACCTGTCCGCTATTAAGGCTTCCTGCTGCTGACGATCGGCTTCGTGCTGGAGCCGGGCGGCTTCGGCCGTTTTTAGTTGCCCGTCAAGTGCTGCAAGCTGCTCGCCGAGCTGTTGCTGTTGTTGTTCAATTTGCTGCTGCTGTTCGTTAAGGCGCTGCCTGTCCTGCTGCTGCTGGTTACGCAGGAGCCATTGCGGACGTAGCTTCTCGGCCGGCTCTGCTCGTGCCAGCAGGTTGAGCTGCGGCATTGCATCTTGCCAGGCCGTTTTCGCCTGCTCGTGCTCCGCTTCCGCCGCTTTTTGGGCGTGTCCCACCGCCTGATACTGCTGGTACCACTGCAGCAGCGACTGCTGGTGCTGATGCTGAGAAGTAAGCGCCTGCTCCTCTGCCAACAGCTGTTCAGACTGGGTGGTAAGCTGCTGAACTTGTTCCTCATCCAGCAGGGCCATCGCGCCAGCCTGCGCCCGTAGCGTCTCCAGCGCGGTTCTGGCGTTTTTGTGCCGCTCAAACACGCTGGCGGAAAGACGACCGTAAATTTCCGTGCCGGTCAGTTCTTCCAGCAGTTCCGCACGGCTGTTGGCATCGGCGTTAAGAAAAGCGGCAAACTGACCTTGCGAAAGCATCATCGATTTGGTGAAGCGATCAAAGTCCAGGCCGGTCAGCTCGGTAAGCATCTCCAGCTTGTCTTTTACTTTATCCGCGACGATTTTATTGTCTTCACAGCGCGCCAGCTCTACGCGCGGCGCCTGCAGGTTGCCATCCACCGCGCCTCGCGCCCGGTTCTGGCTCCAGAATGCGCGCCAGGCGACGCCTTTCACCTCAAATTCGACTTCAGCCAGGCATTCGGAAGTATCGCGCGTCATTAAATCGTTTTGCGTCTGCGACAGCTTCCCCAGCCGCGACGTTTCGTGATAGAGCGCCAGGCAGATAGCGTCCAGCAGCGTGGTTTTACCCGCGCCGGTTGGCCCGGTAATGGCAAAGAGGCCGTTGCTGGCGAAAGGCTCGGCGGTGAAATCAATTTTCCATTCACCTTTTAGCGAGTTGAGGTTTTTAAACCGTAGCGTCAGGATTTTCATGGCTGCTCCTCATCAATCTCGGCCAGCGTCTGGCTGAACAGCAGCGTAGCGCGCGCAATGCGCTGCGGATCTTCTTCTTCTGAAGCCAGGCGGCGTTGAAACACTTCCTCCACGCTCAGCTCGCTCAGGGTCTCGTTATTCTGCCGGTTAATGATGCTGTCGCGCTGTTCGCGGCTGCGGCGCAGCAGCACAACTTCGACCGGCAGTTTTTCAGTCAGCTCCTGAATATGGCGCTGTAGGTCGTTTAGCCAGGTCTGCGAAACGATTTCGATATCCAGCCACACCTTCTGGCCCGTTTCCGGCGGCTGAATCGCTGCCAGCTGCCGTTCAATCTCCGCCAGCGAGCCTTTAATCATCTGCATCGGCTGAAAGAGCGGCACCGCCAGCGGCCTGACCTGGCTAAGCTGACCGTCGGCAAAATCGACCATGAAAACGCTTTTTTCACGGCCCAGCTCGTCAAAGCTGAGCGGAATGGGGGAGCCGCTGTAGCGGATATGGTCCGTATCGGCAATGCGCTGCGCACGATGAATATGACCGAGCGCGATATAGTCCGCTGGCGGAAAAGCCTGGGCGGGAAAAGCGTCCAGCGTGCCGATGTAGATGTCGCGCACCGCATCGCTTTTAGTCACGCCGACGGTGGTCAAATGGCCGGTCGCCACGATGGGCAGCGTGCCGTTCAGTTTCGCACGCATTTCTGTTGCGGCTGCGTAGCTGCGCTGATAGTGGTGGGTGATCGCTTCCAGCAGCGTCTGCTGCTTCTCTCGTCCCGACTGTCCCGCTTTGCTGAGCGTGATATCGCGCGGGCGTAAAAAAGGAATGGCGCAAAGCAGCGCGCCCGGCTGGCCGTCGCGACGATTCAGTACCAACACCTGGTCGGCAGGATCTTCGCTGGCGGCGGCAATCACGCGCGTATTCAGGCAGGCCAGCAGCTCGCGGGATTCATTCAGCATGGCTACCGAGTCGTGATTGCCCGCCAGAATAATCAGCTGGCAGCCGGTTTGCTGTAGCCTGACCACAAAGCGGTTATACAGCTCGCGCGCATAGCTGGGCGGCGAACCGGTATCGAAAACGTCGCCGGCCACGATAACGGCATCAACCTGATGCAGCTCAACCTGCGCGACCAGCCACGTCAGAAAAGCCTCGTGCTCCGGCGCACGGCTTTTGGTATAAAAAAACTGGCCCAGATGCCAGTCGGCGGTATGAATGAGTCGCATAGAATCCCTTCAGGATGGCAAAAGCGAAAGGCCGATTATAAACGCCTGGCTAAAAAACCTCAGCTACGCATTTCCATCCTGCTGAAAGTGTTATAAAACTGATGAATGGCTGAGGCTTTTTTCATAAAAGTGTCATAAATCTGACGCATAATGACGCCGCATATCCAGTGACATCCCGTCACAAACGCAGGAGCAATGATGGCTAAGCGCATTCTGGTAGTCGAAGATGAAGCCCCAATCCGTGAGATGTTGTGTTTTGTTCTGGAGCAAAACGACTATCAGCCAATAGAAGCGGAAGATTATGACAGCGCGATCAGCATGTTAATTGAGCCGTGGCCCGATCTGATCCTGCTGGACTGGATGTTGCCAGGCGGCACCGGTATTCAGTTTATCCGTCATTTAAAGCGCGAAGCCATGACCCGCGATATTCCGGTGATGATGCTGACGGCGCGCGGCGAAGAAGAGGATCGCGTGCGGGGCCTGGAAGTGGGGGCTGACGACTATATTATTAAACCTTTTTCACCTAAGGAACTGGTTGCCCGCATTAAAGCGGTGATGCGCCGGATTTCGCCAATGGCGGTGGAGGAGGTGATTGAGATCCAGGGCCTGAGCCTGGACCCGTCTTCGCACCGCGTGATGTCAGAAACGCAGCCACTGGAGATGGGGCCGACCGAATATAAGCTGCTGCACTTCTTTATGACCCACCCCGAGCGCGTCTACAGCCGCGAGCAGTTGCTTAATCATGTCTGGGGCACTAACGTTTACGTGGAAGATCGTACCGTTGATGTGCATATCCGCCGCCTGCGTAAAGCGCTTGAACTGACCGGGCACGATCGTATGGTGCAGACCGTTCGCGGTACGGGCTACCGTTTCTCCGCACGTTACTGATCGTCCCCACTGGAGTTTTCACCGTGCTGGAACGCCTCTCCTGGAAGAGATTGCTGCTTGAGCTGCTGCTCGCCTGTCTGCCAGCGCTGATTATCGGTCTGCTCACCGGCTATCTGCCGTGGCTGCTGCTGCTGGCCGTGCTGGCCGTGCTGGGCTGGCATTTTTCTAACCTGCTTCGTCTTTCCCACTGGCTCTGGATCGATCGCAGTATCACGCCGCCAGCGGGACGCGGCAGCTGGGAACCGCTCTTCTATGGTCTTTATCAGATGCAGGCGCGTAACCGTCGTCGTCGTCGCGAGCTGGGGCATCTGATTAAACGTTTTCGCAGCGGCGCAGAATCCCTGCCCGATGCGGTGGTGCTGACCACGGAAGAGGGCACCATCTTCTGGTGTAACGGCCTGGCGCAGCAGCTGTTGGGACTGCGCTGGCCGGAAGATAACGGACAGAATATTTTAAATCTGCTGCGCTATCCGGAATTTACTCACTACCTGCGCGATCGCGATTTTTCTCGCCCTTTAACCCTGGTGCTGAACAGCCATCGCCATCTGGAATTTCGGGTAATGCCCTACAGCGAAGGCCAGTGGCTGCTGGTATCGCGTGACGTCACGCAAATGCATCAGCTGGAAGGCGCACGCCGTAACTTCTTCGCCAACGTCAGCCACGAACTACGCACGCCGCTTACCGTGCTGCAGGGCTATCTGGAGATGATGAGCGATGCGGTGCTGGAAGGCCCTTCGCGGGACAAAGCGCTGCACACTATGCAGGAACAAACGCGCCGCATGGATGCGCTGGTTAAACAGCTGCTGACGCTTTCAAGGATTGAAGCGGCACCCGCGCTGGATTTGCAGGAAAAAGTGGATGTGCCGCTGATGCTGCGACTGTTACAGCGCGAGGCGGAGACGCTTAGCCAGGGGCGGCACGATATTCATTTCTCTTTCGATCCGCATCTGCGGGTCTTTGGTAATGATGAACAGCTGCGCAGCGCCATTTCCAATCTGGTTTACAACGCCGTTAACCATACGCCGGAAGGCACGCGCATTGATATCAGCTGGCAAAAAACGGCGCAGGGTGCGCTGTTTAAAGTGAAGGATAACGGGCCTGGTATTGCTGCGGAGCACATTCCTCGTCTGACCGAACGCTTCTACCGGGTTGATAAAGCCCGTTCCCGGCAGACCGGTGGCAGCGGGCTGGGGCTAGCCATCGTCAAGCACGCGCTTGGCCATCACAATACGCGGCTGGAGATCGCCAGCCAGCCGGGTAAAGAGACCAGTTTTAGCTTCTTACTGCCGGCAAGGTTGATCGTGAGTGAGCAATTGACTCAGAATGCGGTTCACTGAGTGAGCGGACAAGATTAATGAAAAAGTTACTTTTGGCTTTTATGCTGCTGTGTTGCGTAAAAGCCGGGGCGGCCGAGGGGATGCTGTCTGGCAACCTTAGCAGCGTGGGATCAGACACGTTAGGCAATCTGATGGCGCTGTGGGCAGAAAGTTTTAACCGCCAGTATCCGGGCGTCAACGTGCAGATTCAGGCTGCGGGTTCGTCTACCGCGCCAACGGCATTGTCGGCAGGCGCAGCGCAGCTGGGCGCGATGAGTCGGCCAATGCAGGCCGTTGAGCGCCAGCTGTTTGAAAAACGCTATGGCTATGCGCCGCTGGCCGTGCCGGTGGCGCTGGATGCCTTAGTGGTGGTGGTAAACCAGGATAATCCGCTTGAGAGGATAAACGCTCAGCAGCTCGACGCTATTTTTTCCGTTACCCGCCGCTGCGGCGCAGACTTCACCGTCCATAGCTGGGGCGATTTACAGTTAAAACAACCGGCGTGGCAGCATCGGCCGCTACAGCGTTTTGGCCGTAACTCGGCGTCCGGCACCTGGGGCTTTTTCCGTCAGCAGGCATTATGCAACGGCGATTTCCGTAATGATGTCGGTGAATACCCTGGATCTGCGGCCGTCATTCAGGCGGTAGCGAGCACGCTGAACGGCATCGGCTACGCCAGCATGGGCGCGCATCTGACGGGAGTAAAAACGCTGCTGGTTTCGCCCGACGGCGTTAACTGGATAGCGCCTGGCGTCGCCAGTATTCGCAGCGGACGCTATCCCTATGCCCGCCCGCTTTATATCTATGTGAATAAAGCGCCGGGTCAGCCGCTTGAGCCATTGACCAAAGCTTTCTTACAGCATGCGCTGTCGCCGCAGGGTCAGGCACTGGTGCGGCAGGCGGGCTATCTGCCGCTCTCTGATGAGCAGCTCAACAGGGTCAGGGCGATGATCGGCGAGTAAGGCTGGCTGTTATGCTCTGTCCGTTATAATTGCTGAATCCGCCGTATCCTGTACGTGTTTGCTGCTCTTGTCCGTATCCACCTTATCCTGCATATATCCGCTTCGGCCCGCCCGTAGCGGTTTTGCCAGTTTCCGTTACGCCTGCTCATAGCGGTTTTATACCGGCTTCTTCACATCAACATGAATTTTTTTCATGTAATGTGAAATTTCTTCGTTTGCCGTTAAATCTTTCTCATGACATTCTTACTTCCAGCCATTTAGACATCCAGAAGTCTGGTGATGTTTAGAGATAACACTTTTACCGTTAAATGATGTGCCCGTCCGCAGGCCAGGAGTGACCGAAAATGCAAAGAGAATCAGCCCAGTATCGCGCCGAAGTTGTTGGCAGTTTCCTGCGTCCTGCTGCGATTAAACAGGCTCGCGAACAGTTTCAGACAGGTGAAATCGACGCCGCCGCGCTGCGCCAGATTGAAGATGAAGCCATCCGTGACGTGGTTGAGCAACAGCGCGCCAGCGGGCTGAAAGTGGTCACCGACGGCGAATTCCGCCGTGCGTGGTGGCACTTTGATTTCTTCGACGGCCTGGAAGGCGTAGAGCGTTATGAGGCGGAGCAGGGTATTCAATTCAACGGCGTGCAGACCAAGGCTCGCGGCGTGAAGGTGACCGGCAAGCTGGGCTTTGGCAATCATCCCATGCTGGAAGATTTTCGTTTCCTGAAAAGCATCAGCGGCGACGCTATTCCAAAAATGACCATCCCAAGCCCGAGCGTGCTGCATTTTCGCGGTGGTCGTAAGGTTATTGACGCCAACGTTTATCCGGACCTGAAAGAGTATTTTAACGATCTGGCGCTGACGTACCGTGCGGCCATTAAAGGCTTTTATGAGGCGGGCTGCCGTTATCTACAGCTGGACGATACCGTCTGGGCCTATTTATGTTCTGAAGATCAAAAGCGTCAGATACGCGAACGCGGTGACAATCCGGAAGAGCTGGCTAACATTTATGCGCAGGTACTGAACAAAGCGCTGGAAGGCAAACCGGAAGATATGACCGTAGGCCTGCACGTTTGTCGCGGCAACTTCCGCTCAACGTGGATTTCTGAAGGCGGCTATGAGCCGGTGGCGGAGATCCTTTTCGGCACGGTGAAGGTCGACGCCTTCTTCCTGGAATATGACAATGAGCGTTCTGGCGGTTTTGAGCCGCTGCGCTTTATCAGGCCGGGCAAGCAGCAGGTTGTGCTGGGCCTGATCACCACGAAAAACGGTGAGCTGGAAGAGGCGGAAACGGTGAAAAAGCGCATTAACGAGGCGGCACAGTTTGTCAGCCTGGAGCAGATTTGCCTGAGCCCGCAGTGCGGCTTTGCCTCGACGGAAGAGGGCAACAGCCTGACGGAAGAGCAGCAGTGGGCCAAGCTGCGTCTGGTTGTCGATATCGCTAAACAGGTCTGGTAAGCCAGGCAAATAATGCAAAAGGCGCGTTTATACGCGCCTTTTGTGCATCCAGCGGTAAATTCGTGCAGAAAATAACGCCGCAAAGCGCAAAAAAGATACAAATCATGTAAGGCATCCAGCCGTTAAACCAGACTTATTAACTGGTGTGTACTATTTCTGCGTTATATTACTCTGGTTTCTCGATCCCGTATTGTCTTTCTCCGCTATAAACGTTTTACTTAGCGCCGTTTTAAATTTATTTCCCTGGAAAAAAGAACATAAACAGCGTAATCACGCCGTTCGACGTCAGCAGGAAATCGACTGCCGCGACGGAGACTGAGCGATCGATGCGTGCAGGGAAATAAAGCCAACATCACGCATTCACTTAACACCAGTACAGGCATATCCGCTTCTTATGACAAAACGTTTAACTTCTAAAGACATCCTCGCGCTGGGCTTTATGACTTTTGCCCTGTTCGTTGGTGCCGGTAACATTATTTTTCCACCTATGGTTGGTATTCAGTCCGGGGAACATGTCTGGATTGCGGCGCTTGGCTTTTTGCTGACGGCGGTTGGACTGCCGGTTATTACCGTCATTGCGCTGGCGCGAGTCGGCGGGGGCATCGACGCGCTTAGCTCGCCAATCGGTAAAGCAGCAGGCATTGTGCTGGCGACAGTCTGCTATCTGGCCGTTGGGCCGCTGTTTGCCACACCGCGCACCGCGACCGTCTCTTTCGAAGTGGGTATTGCTCCGCTGACCGGCGATGGCGCACTGCCTTTGTTCATTTATAGCCTGATCTACTTTTCGCTGGTGATTGGCATTTCGCTCTATCCGGGCAAACTGCTGGATACCGTTGGCCATATTCTGGCACCGCTGAAGATCGTTGCGCTGGGCGTGCTGGGCATCGCCGCGCTGATCTGGCCCGCAGGCGGCCTGGCTCCGGCAACGGAATCGTATCAGCATGCCGCGTTCTCCAGCGGATTTATTAACGGCTATCTGACCATGGATACGCTGGGCGCGCTGGTATTCGGTATCGTTATCGTTAACGCAGCCCGTTCCCGCGGCGTAAGCGAAGCGGGTCTGCTGACACGTTACACCATCATTGCCGGCCTGATTGCGGGCGTGGGTTTGACGCTGGTTTACCTGACCCTGTTTAAGCTGGGTTCCGACAGTGCTTCTATCGTCGATCAGAATGCCAACGGCGCGGCCATCCTGCACGCCTATGTACAGCATACTTTTGGCAGCGTAGGCAGCCTGTTCCTTGCCGCGCTCATTTTCGTTGCCTGTATGGTAACGGCGGTGGGCCTGACCTGCGCCTGTGCCGAGTTCTTCCAGCAGTATCTGCCGCTGAGCTATCGCCAGCTGGTGTTTATTCTGGGCCTGTTCTCGATGCTGGTATCTAATCTGGGTCTTAGCCAGCTGATTCAGTTCTCTATTCCGGTACTGACGGCGATCTATCCGCCTTGTATCGTGCTGATCCTGCTGAGCTTTACGCTGCGTTGGTGGAATAAAAGCAGCCGTATTATCGCGCCGACCATGCTGGTCAGCCTGATCTTCGGCATTATTGACGGCATTAAAACCACCGGTTTTAAAGACGCGCTGCCTGCTTTTACCAGCAGCCTGCCGCTGGCTGAGCAAGGCCTGGCCTGGCTGCCGCCTTCGCTGGCTATGCTGGTTGTCGTTGTTCTGTGCGACCGCGTCATGGGACAGAAGGCTGTGAATGCGCATCAGCAGTAAAATGTGATACCTTCTCCTGCCCATCTCCGGCAGGAGAAGTCGACAGAACTTAAGCAGATGAAAAATGGAAAATAATACCCTCAAAAAGGGCCTGAGTACCCGCCACATTCGTTTTATGGCACTGGGCTCTGCCATTGGCACCGGCCTGTTCTACGGTTCGGCCGATGCGATGAAAATGGCCGGTCCGAGCGTCATCCTCGCCTATATTATCGGCGGCGCTATCGCCTATATCATCATGCGCGCGCTGGGCGAAATGTCGGTTAATAACCCCCAGTCCAGCTCCTTCTCGCGCTATGCCCAGGACTACCTCGGCCCGCTGGCGGGTTACATCACTGGCTGGACCTATTGCTTTGAAATTTTGATTGTCGCTATTGCCGACGTCACCGCCTTTGGCATCTATATGAGCGTCTGGTTTCCGGACGTGCCGCACTGGGCCTGGGTGCTGAGCGTGGTGCTTATTATCGGCGCCATTAACCTGGCGACGGTCAAAGTCTTTGGCGAAGTCGAATTCTGGCTGTCGCTGTTCAAGGTAGCCACCATCATCATTATGATCGTGGCGGGCATCGGGATTATCTTCTGGGGTATCGGCAACGGCGGTAAGCCGACCGGCATCAGTAATCTGTGGACGAACGGCGGCTTCTTTGCGCACGGCGTTATCGGGATGGTGCTGTCGCTACAGATTGTGATGTTTGCCTATGGCGGTATTGAGATTATCGGCATTACCGCTGGCGAAGCGAAGGATCCGGCTACCTCTATTCCCCGCGCAATTAATACCGTGCCGCTGCGTATTCTGGTGTTCTATGTAGGCACGCTGTTTGTGATTATGTCGATCTATCCATGGAACCAGGTGGGCACCAACGGCAGCCCATTTGTGCTGACCTTCCAGCATATGGGTATTGCGGCAGCGGCGGCCATTCTGAACTTTGTGGTCATTACGGCTTCGCTTTCGGCGATTAACAGCGATGTGTTTGGCGTTGGTCGTATGCTGCACGGTATGGCAGAGCAGGGCCATGCGCCCGCGATGTTTGCAACCGTATCTCGTCGCGGCATTCCGTGGATCACGGTGCTGGTGATGATGGTAGCCATGCTGATTGCCGTCTATCTGAACTACCTGATGCCGGAAAAAGTTTTCCTGGTCATCGCCTCGCTGGCCACCTTTGCAACCGTCTGGGTGTGGATTATGATCCTGTTCGCGCAGATTGGCTTCCGCCGCTCGCTGACGCCAGCCCAGGCGAAAGAGCTTAAGTTCGCTATGCCTGGCGGCGTGTTTACCGCTATCGTCGGCATTCTGTTCCTGTTCTTTATCATCGGCCTGATCGGCTACTTCCCGGATACCCGCGTGTCGCTTTACGTCGGCATCGGCTGGATAGTGCTGCTGCTGGCAAGCTGGATGCTGGTGAAAAAGAGAATCAAAGCATAATAAAAAGCCGCCTTCGATGAAGGCGGCTTCCTTCCTCGCTTCCACGCCTGCAAGATGCTCTCAGTAAGACACGAACCCAGTGGAAAGAGATAACTTAAAGGCGGCGGCAATATTGACGCTTTCCTCTACGTTTCTGGCTTGTGCCAACAACCTGACCTGATGAACTGCCTTATTCAGACTGTGTATCCTGTTATCTGCTAACAGAAGAGGGCAGAAAATATTAATTAATGGGATAACTTATTCGTTAGGGATATTTTTCTCATAGACTATTCTTTTTTTTATAAGGATATATCTGTGAAAGTAAGGAAACTATTATCGCCAATCGTTGCGAGCCTCGCCGTCAGCTTTTTTGCCTCAGCCGCACAGCAAGATTTTTATCCCCTGAAAAATAACGCTATCGGCAATGCGTCCTGTTTAACCCTTGCGAGTGATGGAGCCAGTTTACTTTTTTCGGCCTGTAGTGACGTTAGTTCACAACAGTGGAAGCTGGAAAAATTTGAAGCATATTACTATATACGCAATAAATCCTCGGAAAAATGTTTACGCACTCTGGGTAACGGCACTACCGTTAAACTGGGCACCTGTAGCGGCGACGGTTATACCTCAATGCGGCTATGGGATATAAAAGAAGGAAGGGCAGGCGTTATTACCTTAAGAAATAAATACAATAACGATTTGGGGAAAAAACAAACGCTTAATGCGACTTCCGCCACCAATATCGGTATGTCAACCGCCAGCAACGTAGAGCAGATGCAATGGCACTATGCTGGCGAGATCCCTGCGCCAGTACGAGCAATAACGGGGACAAAGAAAGTTCTGTTAATGGCAACGCACTTTAATGGCGTTACGCCAAACGATCCGGAACCCATTCGCAAAGCAGTATTAGGGGAACGGGATAGCGATGCCTCACTTCGTAACTATGTGAAGCAGGCCTCTCATGGGAAGCTTAATCTTACAGGGATATTTCTGCGTAACGTCAATATTGGCGACCGTCCTGCTACCTGCAGCTCCAGCAATATTTTGTCGAGCGCTCGTGCTGCCGCGCTAAAGTTGGGGGTAAATCCGGCTGATTATGATTATCTTTTCGTGGATATTTCGCGCACTTCCGCCTGTTCGTTTGAAGGTTTAGCGGCCATGCCGGGGAACTGGATTATTTCTAATAATGTCGGTCATAAAGTCTGGATGTGGTCCCATGAGTTTGGCCATAATTTAGGTTTTCAGCATTCCGCAACCTTAAAAAGCTGTCCGGTTACAGGGGGGATCGTCCAGCTTAATTCGGCCTGTACGCAAGGTGGCGGAGGTGACGCTACAGACACCATGGGTGGCGGAGGTAGCAAACTCTATCCGGCGAACTATCAGCATTACACCACCTGGTTAAATGACACAGAGATGCCTGTTATTACAAAAGCGGGCATTTATAATCTTTATCCTCTTTTTTCAGAAAATATGATCGTACCCGTTAGCCGCTCAGACGGTCGACGAGGCTATCGGATTAAGCGTAATGATGGCTCTGTCCTGGTGCTGGAGTATCGCCAGCCGAAGGGGACTTTTGAAAAGTGGGACAGCAATGATCCCTTTGTTAACGGCGTTACTGTGCGTGTAATGCACTACAGCGGCAGCTCGGTTAAAAGCGTACTTGTCGACACCACGCCTGAAACTTCGTCTAATAAAGATGCGCCTTTACTGCCCGGGAAGGCTATCTATGATGAGCTTTCAGGGAAATATATTCGCGTTATTAAAATAGATACCTGGGGCGCCCTTATTCAGATTGAAGACCGCTGATCGTTATAAGCGTTTTTTACTGTAGTGATAAAGTTAACGCCAGATACTGCCGTCTGGCGTTATTTTTATAACGGCTTTAAAAGTAAAACAATAATTTATTACTCCTAACCTTTATTCATTGCGATAATTCTTCTCGGTCTGGGCGTCTGGCATACCACCAGAACTGAGTTAGCGTGCACGTAAGACGCTACCGCCCCGACGACCGTATGGGCCATCGCTTTTGCTTACGGGTTACCTTCGGTCAGCTTGTGTATCTGCTCAGCAAGGTAGGGTGAGGCTGCACCGCTGATGGCCTTACCGCTATTACCGGGCGTGTGGATATTGATTTGCGGCGTGCCGTTAGCGGAGTGGATGATAGTTGGCTGCTGTTTGCCGGGAGTATGCCGATCGGCAACAATGCCCGCGCTGACCGTCAGGCTGACAAACCCCAGCGCAATAAGTAGGGCAAACGCAGGCGGGGCCGCAGCAAATTACCCGGCCCGGTAATATTTACGCTTTAATCAGGATAAGCGACGGGCTGCCGCAATGATGGGTCTATGTTCTTCGCGATACGCTGCATGGCGGTCTGAAAAGGGCAAAGCGTGCCGACCGGTGTTTTTGCACAGCCTTTAAAATTTAGCTCTGTCAGCAGCGGCAAATTTGTCGGGCCGAGCGGCGTCAGCTGGCGCAGCTGCGTCAGGCTCTGTGCCTGAAAATAAATACGGATAAAGCGCTTGTCGCCAAGCCGCCAGCGCTCAAAAACCAGACTGCCGCCAGGGGGGATATTGCCGTGTGGATAGTCCTCCTGCTGCCAGCTAAAATTCAGCATCGTACGCAGCCAGGCAATATTGATATCGTGAGCCACGTAGAATAGCCAGCGCACGTCCGGCGGACTATTTATGGAAGAAGGGTGCGGCGCAATATTTATGCCTGAAGCCAGGGCGCTGTCGATTTGCGCCATTAACAGCGAGGCACCACGTTTTGCCACCCCGGGCAAATCATTGGTGTAATCATACTTAAAACTCAGCAGCGGCAGCAGCTTCACCAGATCGGCCTGGCTCGTCACGTTGCCGAAAGCGACATCTTTCAGCGGCTTGTTTTCGCTCCATTCCAGCCGCAGCGTTTCCGCCATAGCCGCCAGCGTATCCAGTCCCTGCATGCCAATCGTACCGTTTGACCAGACGGTAAGCTGCCAGCGCTGGCTAAAAGCGGGGCAGGGCTGCTGTGGCAGGCAGACGGCCTGTTTCAATGCGGCAATTTGTGGCCATAAGCGCCGCTGTGCTTCCTGCACATTACCGCCCAAAGCGCGAAGTGCCTGCTGGTAATGAGCGGCAGCCTCGGCTTTGCTGGCCCTGCCCGGCGGATAATGAAATAGCGGGTCGTCCTTCTCTTCCGAATGAACCACTACGCCACAGCCGGGAAAAGCCGCCTCGGCTATGGCCTGAGCCGTTGCTCTGGTACGCTGCATAGGGCTGGCGCGCACGTAAAAATCCCCCTTAGCCGGGCAGCCTGTCCTTAACAGTCCCGCTTTAAGATAGCCATCACGCTCAAAACGGCCTTTCAGCCAGGCGGCGGTATAGCCGTGTCCCGTCAGGTAGCCATCCGTTGTCTGCCAGCTGGCCCAGCGCCTGGCGGAACCCGCTTCTATCGCGCTACGGTTATCTGGTGAAGGAGGGCGAACGCCGTGTCGGCTAACCTCAACCACTTTCTCCAGAACATACTGCGTTTCGGCCTTTGCACAGGGGCAAACCAGGATGGACAAAGCCGAGAGCAGCACGCCAGATGACCAAAGAGCAAACTTGTACATGCGTAAAGTCCCTGTTATTAAACCGCAGCGGTCGATTGTGCTAAATGTGAGCAGAAAGAGTAAAAAACAAAGAGATATGAGCATGAAGAGCCAAAATAACCCTCTCATTGCCCGTAACCACAGAGCAATACCCTGTCAGCAGCCCCTTTTGCAACAACTTTTTTTCGTTGTACAACTTCAAAATAGCTGTACACATTTACTGAAAATGGTTAACTTAAGCGCAGAAAAATTTAAATACGTTTTAACCTACCGACTGAAGGGGGCTGTATGCGTCAGGATGGATCTAACCCGAAAACTGAAGACGATATCAGTCGTTACTTCAGTAAGGCGATGATGCCCTCTCAACAAGAGACGTTGGGGCAGATTGTTGTTGAGATTCTGCGCTCTGGCAGAAATATTAATCGCAAAGCGATCTGCTCAAAATTACTGAGGCGCCTTGAGTTGGCTTCAGATGCAGAGCAGGAAAAGCATTACCACGAGCTGATTGGCATGCTGTTTGGCCGTGAGGACTGAGTTCCTGGGCTTGAATGATTATAAAAGTTCGTAACTTTTCTGCTCGGTCCGGTCTGCTTTCTCGCTAATGCTTTGTCGGCGGCGGCTGGCAAATTTTTTGCGTATCACAACAGGCAACCGGGAACTGTGACCCCTTCTATGGGCTCACATCACTGAATCAGAGAAGCGGTTATGTACAGAAACGACGAAGAAAAACTGGTTGATATAGTTCTGGGTGAGGCCGTTCTCGCGTTGTTGAAAGGCGATGCCGCCATTAATAACGCTGCTCTTATACGCCAGCTGCAGGCGATGAGCGCGGTAGAGAAAAACGCGACCCGACAGCGTGCCTGCCGTCAGGCTATTACCGACGTCAGAAACAATATCAAATCCGGCAGCAATCGCTATACGCACGAGATCCGTGACACCGATAACGTCACGCATCTGTTTACCAGCGAAGGCCCGCCGAACGGCACTAAAAAACATTGAATAACTTCAGGTGGCGTTGTTCCGCCCCTTTATAAAGGCGAAAATTATGCAGCAGCAATCTTCAGAGTCCGGGATCCTCGAACACTTCCAGAAGGAAGGCGAATTACTGGCTCAGGAAACAAAAGTTATTGGTGCGGTGATCAGAGAGATCGTCGCGGCAGGCGGCTATGTCACCAATAAAAGCATCATCCTGAAACTGATAGAAAAGCTGGAAAACACCTCTGATGTTGTGCAGCTTGATATCTATCGTCAGGCGCTGGAAGTGGTGGTCGCCCGTACACCTGATGACGCATAACCCATAGGGACGCTCTGAGTAGCCTCAGTGAGCCGTGGCAGGTAAACGGGGGAACGGCCGCTCGGGCGTTTCTGGCGGGGTAAGAAATCAGTGGAAGCGTTCGAGAAGTGAGCGGAAAGCTTGCTGGATAATGGCCTGCATCTGTTCATCGCGGGTTTGTGCACTATAAACCTGAAGACGAATCAGGATGTTATGTCTGCCTACAGGCTCTCCGGCTTCCAGCAGTTCGGTAACGGCCCTGCCGATAAGAGCGCAAATTTCTGAAGAATAAGCGGGTTTTGTTGGGGGCACTTGTTTCCCTCGTTAAGGTGTACCTGTCGACAGGGTAGCACAGCGAGCAGTTAAGTACACTTTCGCAACATCAATAACGTAATAATCCCACACGTAACTATCTCCCGACCATTTTTGGCACATAAAAAAGCCCGCCGAAGCGAGCTTTGTTCTGCTAAGTAAAATTACAGCTTGGCAGCGTGTTCAGACAGGTATTTTGCCACGCCGTCCGGAGAAGCGCCCATACCTTCTTTACCTTTTTCCCACTGAGCCGGGCACACTTCGCCGTGCTCTTCGTGGAACTGCAGCGCGTCAACCATACGCAGCATTTCGTCAACGTTACGGCCCAGCGGCAGATCGTTAACAACCTGATGACGAACCACACCGGCTTTGTCGATCAGGAAAGAACCGCGCAGGGCAACGCCCGCGTCCGGATGCTCAATACCGTAAGCTTTCTGGATCTCACGTTTGATGTCAGCAACCATTGCGTATTTCACTTCGCCGATGCCGCCTTTTTCAACCGGCGTTTTACGCCATGCGTTGTGCACGAACTCGGAGTCGAAGGAAACGCCAACGACTTCCACGCCGCGCTTCTGGAACTCTTCGTAACGCTTGTCGAAAGCGATCAGCTCAGAAGGGCAAACGAAGGTGAAGTCCATTGGCCAAAAGAACACAACGGTGGCTTTACCAGCGGTGTGTTTTTTAAAGTTGAAGTTTTCAACGATTTCACCGTTGCCCAGTACGGCAGCAGCAGTAAAATCAGGGGCTTGACGAGTTACGAGAACCATAGTCACTCCTGTAAGGATAAATTAAGGGAAACGGTCGCCAGTATGGGGCGACATCGGTTTGCAAACCAGCGATAAGCGCCGATTTCTCGGATAGGTCTTACCTATCAAAATCCATGTTTTTTCAAGGCAATCGCCTACAATAACCTTTTTTATGAAAAGGGCAAGAAGCAATCAATTTTCACAGCGACTGCCGTCGCGCTTTCGCCATCATCTGCGGGTAGAACTGCCAGAATAGCTCATCGAATAGCTGATAATTGTCGGTAAAATCCTGATAGCAGTCCGCCAGCGCCGCCAGGCGAGGCCGTCTGCTGGCCATCCCGCTCAGCACATTTTGCAGATAAGGCGCTTCGGCGTACTTCTCCATCCAGCGATCGGTCCACAGATAGCGGTTCAAATTTTGAAAACGTTCTGGCGTGCCGGGCAGGTGGGGGCTTATTAGCGTCCTGGCCTGCTGTAAAAAGTCTGGTAAAGACGTTTCCGGAACGATTTTATCCCAGTGACGTGACAGAAAATGATCCCAGATGACGTCCAGCGCAATAGGCGAAACGCGATAGGTTTCTGCCCGGAAATAGCCACGCGCAGTGCGGACTTCCGGCAAGGCATCGGTCATAACGTCAATGCGGCGATGCAGCAAAATGCCGAGCGCGACCTCGTCGGGCCAGACTTCTCGTGGATTGCCACGAACGAAATCGGCCATCAGGTTGCCAAGCAGCGAGCTATCGGCAAGCGTGGCCAGATGAAGATGTGCAAGAAAGTTCATCGCGGCAGTATACCTGCTTCTTTCACGTTTGCGGAAAATGAAAGGGGCAGGGGAGATTTTCAAACCGCCGTTGCGCACAGTTTGTCCTGATACTCTCTTAACAACCTCTGATTTGCGCAGGTCATCAGCTGTTTTTTACTTTGATTGTGGTTATGTTATAGCCGCATCGGTCATTAGATAACGCGGATTGTTTAGAAACGACGGGATTTCAGCTAGAATGTGCGCCCTGATTTCTCTGACAGTGAATGACCATGCGCGTTGCCGATTTTTCTTTTGAGTTACCCGAATCTTTGATTGCCCATTATCCGCAGGCCCAGCGTAGCGGATGCCGTCTGCTTTCCCTTAACGGGCCGGACGGCGAGCTAACGCATGGGGTGTTCACCGATTTGCTGGATTTACTCAATCCGGGCGATTTGCTGGTTTTCAATAATACGCGGGTGATCCCGGCGCGCGTGTTTGGTCGTAAAGCCAGCGGCGGAAAAATAGAAGTGCTGGTTGAACGCATGCTGGATGAGCATCGCGTACTGGCGCACATTCGCGCTTCAAAAGCGCCTAAGCCTGGCGCTGAACTGCTGCTGGGTGATGATGAAAGCGTGAAGGCGACGATGGTTGCCCGTCACGACGCGCTGTTTGAGCTGCATTTTGATGATGAACGTGCCGTACTGGATATTCTGGATGCCGTTGGCCACATGCCGCTGCCGCCTTATATCGACCGTCCTGATGAAGACGCGGACCGCGAGCTTTATCAGACCGTGTACAGCGAACGTCCGGGCGCGGTAGCGGCCCCTACCGCCGGGCTGCATTTCGATGAGCCGCTGCTGGAGGCGCTGCGCGCTAAAGGGATTGAAACGGCTTTCGTTACGCTGCACGTGGGTGCCGGTACTTTCCAGCCGGTTCGCGTAGAAAGCATTGAAGATCACATTATGCACGCCGAATATGCCGAAGTGCCGCAGGAAGTGGTAGACGCGGTGCTGGCCTGTAAAGCGCGCGGCAATCGCGTGGTTGCCGTAGGGACAACTTCTGTTCGCTCGCTGGAAAGCGCGGCGGCGGCGGCAAAGGATGCGCTGATTGCGCCATTTTTTGACGACACCAAAATTTTTATCTATCCCGGCTACGAATACCAGGTTATCGATGCGCTGGTCACTAACTTCCATCTGCCGGAATCGACGCTGATTATGCTGGTCTCGGCGTTTGCGGGCTACCGCAATACCATGCACGCCTATCAGCAGGCCGTGGCCGAAAAGTACCGTTTCTTCAGCTATGGCGATGCGATGTTTATTACCCGCAACCCGCAGGCAATTAACGAGCAGGTCAGCCAATAATTTTTAGCAGCCGGTTTGGCCGGTTGTGATACTCAGCGCGCATCTTGCGCGGTGATTTACTCTGAATCATCAGACTGTCTCTCTGGTGGAGGTAACGTGAAGTTTGAATTAGATACTACTGACGGGCGCGCGCGCCGTGGCCGTTTGGTCTTCGATCGCGGCGTGGTGGAAACCCCGGCATTTATGCCTGTGGGTACCTACGGCACGGTAAAAGGCATGACGCCGGAAGAGGTACAGGATACCGGCGCGCAGATTATCCTTGGCAACACCTTCCATTTATGGCTGCGTCCGGGCCAGGAAATCATGAAGCTGCACGGCGATCTGCATGACTTTATGCAATGGAAAGGCCCTATTCTGACCGATTCCGGCGGTTTTCAGGTCTTTAGCCTGGGCGATATCCGCAAAATCACCGAAGCGGGCGTGCATTTCCGCAACCCAATCAACGGCGACAAAATTTTCCTCGATCCCGAAAAGTCGATGGAGATCCAATTCGATCTCGGTTCCGATATCGTGATGATCTTCGATGAATGTACCCCTTATCCTGCCGACTGGGATTACGCAAAAAATTCCATGGAAATGTCGCTGCGCTGGGCAAAACGCAGCCGCGACCGCTTTGATTCGCTTGGTAATAAAAACGCGCTGTTCGGGATTATTCAGGGTGGTGTTTACGAAGATTTACGAGATGTCTCGGTAAAAGGGCTGGTAGAGATCGGCTTTGATGGTTACGCTGTGGGCGGCCTGGCGGTCGGCGAGCCAAAAGAAGACATGCACCGTATTCTTGAGCACGTTTGCCCGCAAATCCCGGAAGACAAACCGCGCTACCTGATGGGCGTCGGCAAGCCGGAAGATTTGGTTGAAGGCGTCCGCCGCGGCGTTGATATGTTTGACTGCGTGATGCCTACCCGAAACGCTCGTAACGGCCACCTGTTCGTTACCGACGGCGTAGTGAAAATCCGTAACGCGAAATATAAAGATGACACGTCGCCGCTGGATGCAGAGTGCGATTGCTACACGTGTCGCCATTATAGCCGCGCTTATCTGTATCATCTTGACCGTTGCAACGAAATACTGGGCGCGCGTCTGAACACGATTCATAACCTGCGTTATTACCAGCGCCTGATGGCGGGTTTACGCAAGGCTATTGAAGAGGGTAGATTAGAGCGCTTTGTTACCGAATTCTACGAGCGGACGGGCAAGACGGTTCCACCGTTAAACGTCTGATAATTAAACAATGAGGGAAAATTAATGAGCTTGTTCATTTCCGACGCAGTGGCAGCCGCCGCGCCAGCACAGGGAAGCCCGTATTCGCTGGTGATTATGCTGGTGGTTTTTGGTCTGATCTTCTACTTCATGATCCTGCGCCCGCAGCAGAAGCGCAGCAAAGAACACAAAAAACTGATGGACTCAATCTCCAAAGGGGACGAAGTGCTGACCACCGGTGGCCTGGTTGGACGCGTAACCAAAGTCGCGGAAACCGGCTATGTAGCTATCGCGCTGAACGATACAACGGAAGTTGTGGTCAAACGTGATTTCGTGGCTGCCGTTCTGCCGAAAGGTACGATGAAGGCGCTGTAATTTTTTGTTTTCCCTAAGGGAACTGCCGTGTTAAACCGTTATCCTTTGTGGAAGTACATCATGCTGGTCGCCGTACTGCTCGTCGGCCTGCTGTATGCACTGCCCAACCTGTATGGTGAGGATCCGGCTGTTCAGATCACCGGCGCGCGCGGAAGCGCCGCCAGTGAGCAGACGCTGAATCAGATCCAGGAAGCTTTAAAACAAGACAATATCCAGAGCAAATCTATCGCGCTGGAAAACGGCGCTATCATGGCGCGCTTCGCTAACGGCGACGTGCAGCTGCGCGCCCGTGACGCTATCAGCAAAGTGCTGGGCGAAGATTACGTGGTGGCACTTAACCTTGCGCCTGCAACGCCGACCTGGCTGAGCATGCTGGCCGCAGAGCCGATGAAACTCGGTCTCGATCTGCGCGGCGGCGTACACTTCCTGATGGAAGTCGATATGGACACTGCCCTGGGCAAGCTCCAGGAACAGAACATCGACAACCTCAGAAGCGACCTGCGTGACAAAAATATCCCCTACACCAACGTGCGCAAAACGGACAATTACGGCCTGGAGATTCGCTTTCGCGATGAACAGTCTCGTGATGCCGCCGTTAGCTATCTGACCGGTCGCCACCGTGACCTGGTGATCAACGCCAGCGGCAGCAACATGCTGCGAGCGGTGATGTCTGACGATCGCATGCGTGAAGCGCGGGAATATGCTGTTCAGCAGAACATCACTATTCTACGTAACCGTGTTAACCAGCTGGGCGTGGCTGAACCGCTGGTGCAGCGTCAGGGCTCTGACCGCATCGTGGTCGAGCTGCCTGGTATTCAGGACACGGCGCGGGCGAAAGAGATTCTGGGCGCAACCGCAACGCTGGAATTCCGTCTGGTTAACACCTCCGTTGATCCAACGGCGGCGGCCAACGGTCGCGTACCGGGCGATTCTGAAGTGAAGAATACCCGTGACGGCCAGCCGGTAACGCTGTACAAGCGCGTGATCCTGACCGGTGACCACATCACTGACTCCACGTCGAGCCAGGATGAGTACAACCAGGCACAGGTAAACATCTCGCTGGACAGCGCGGGCGGCAACATCATGTCCAACTTCACCAAGGATAATATCGGCAAACCAATGGCAACGCTGTTTGTGGAATACAAAGACAGCGGTAAGAAAGATGCTAACGGTCGCGCCATCCTGGCGAAGCAGGAAGAGGTGATTAACGTGGCGAATATCCAGTCCCGACTGGGTAACAGCTTCCGTATCACCGGCATCAGCAACCCGAACGAAGCGCGTCAGCTGTCGCTGCTGCTGCGTGCCGGTGCGCTGATTGCGCCAATCCAGATTGTGGAAGAACGCACCATTGGTCCAACGATGGGTGCGCAGAACATCACTCAGGGTCTGGAAGCCTGCCTGTGGGGCCTGATCGCTTCTATCGTCTTTATGGTGGTTTACTACCGTAAGTTCGGCATGATCGCCACTA
Source organism: Erwinia sp. BNK-24-b (assembly GCF_047456155.1). Taxonomy (NCBI): domain Bacteria; kingdom Pseudomonadati; phylum Pseudomonadota; class Gammaproteobacteria; order Enterobacterales; family Erwiniaceae; genus Erwinia; species Erwinia sp. BNK-24-b. The sequence goes on along the minus strand of NZ_CP179901.1, from coordinate 3,515,808 downwards.
CCGCGCTGATTGCTAACCTGGTGCTGATTGTCGGCATCATGTCGCTGCTGCCGGGCGCAACGCTGACCATGCCGGGTATTGCCGGTATCGTCCTGACGCTGGCGGTCGCGGTGGATGCTAACGTGCTGATTAACGAGCGTATCAAGGAAGAGCTGAAGAACGGGCGTTCCGTTCAGCAGGCCATCCATGAGGGCTACAGCGGCGCGTTCTCCAGTATCATCGATGCTAACGTGACCACGCTTATCACGGCGATCATTCTTTACGCTGTTGGTACAGGGTCCATCAAAGGCTTTGCTATCACCACGGCAATTGGTGTGGTGACGTCTATGTTTACCGCTATTGTCGGTACTCGCGCCATCGTCAACCTGCTGTACGGCGGTAAACGCATCAACAAGCTGTCTATTTGAGGAGTGCGTTGTGGCACAGGACTATAGCGTTGAACAACTAAACTACGGGCGTAAAGTGCATGACTTTATGCGCTGGGATAAACTGGCCTTTACCCTTTCCGGCCTGCTGCTGATCGCCTCTTTTGTGATCATGGGCGTGAAAGGGTTTAACTGGGGACTGGATTTCACCGGCGGTACGGTCATTGAAATTACCCTGGAAAAACCGGCCGAGCTGGACAACCTGCGCGGCGCGCTGGAGAAAGCGGGTTTCACCGATCCGCAGGTGCAGAACTTCGGCAGCAGCCGTGACGTACTGGTGCGTATGTCTCCTCACGAGGGGAACGCGGGCCAGGAGCTGGGTAACAAGGTGGTGAGCATTCTCAACCAGGCTACCCAGCAGAACGCAACGGTTAAGCGCATTGAGTTTGTTGGCCCGAGCGTGGGTAGCGATCTGGCGCAGACCGGCGGCATGGCGCTGCTGGTAGCGCTGATCGCCATTCTCGTTTATGTCGGCTTCCGCTTTGAGTGGCGCCTGGCGTTAGGCGCGGTACTGGCGCTGGCGCACGACGTGATTATCACTATGGGCATTCTCTCTCTGTTCCACATTGAGATTGATTTGACCATTATCGCGTCGTTAATGTCGGTTATCGGCTACTCGCTGAACGACAGCATCGTGGTATCGGACCGTATTCGTGAGAACTTCCGCAAGATCCGTCGCGGCACGCCTTACGAAATATTTAACGTCTCGCTGACGCAGACGCTGAGCCGTACCATTATGACTTCCGCCACCACGCTGGTGGTGGTGCTGATGCTGTTTATCTTTGGCGGCGCGCTGCTGGAAGGCTTCTCGCTGACCATGCTGATTGGCGTCTCCATCGGTACCATCTCGTCAATCTACGTGGCATCGGCGCTGGCGCTGAAGCTGGGGATGAAGCGTGAGCATCTGCTGCAGCAAAAAGTGGAGAAAGAGGGCGCGGACCAGCCTTCGATTCTGCCTTAAGCTGTTGTCGATATGAAAAAGCGCCGCTAATGCGGCGCTTTTTTTATGGCGCTGGCGCCGTTTGCGTCACCAGATCGTGAACGCGCACGTAGCCAAGCTGTTCCGGCGGCACATTGCTCAGGCGCAGCGGGACGGTGACCTCGCTACGCGGCAACAGGGAGGCAGCCACGCTAAAGGTCTGGTTCTGACTGTTAGCCTGTAGCGGTTTGCCGGTCACCGGATCCAGCTCGCCCCATTCTACCGTCGCGGTAAAAGCGGGCAGCGTATTATCGGCGGCGGCGCGAATATGCAGTATCGCGCGCGTGCCGTTAGCTTCGCTTTCGATATGGCTCAGCGACAGGCGCACCTTACCCAGCTGACTTGCAAGCTCTACTGCCGTGTTGGTGCTCGGCAGCAGCCACGCGCCCTGGTTAGAATTGCTGTTAAGCATGTTCTGCTGGGTAAGCGCGGTGGCCTGTTGGGTCAGCTGGCGCATCTCCGTATTCAGTTTACCAACCTGGTTATGCAGCTTGTTAATCTGCGGCTGCTGCGGCGAAGCGCAGCTTGCCAGCAGCGTAACCAGAGGCAATAGCAATGCCTTTTTAAGGTATCTGGCCATGTGCGCCTACTGAGGAATACGTAAGGTCTGACCCGGATAAATTTTATTCGGATCGGAGAGCATCGGCTTGTTGGCTTCAAAAATCTGGTTGTACTTGTTTGGATCGCCATACACTTCTTTGGAAATCGCGCTCAGCGTATCGCCTTTTTTCACGGTGTAGAATTTGGCTTCTGGCGCTGCCTGGTCAACCTTGACGTTATCTTCAACGTGGGTGATACCGGCTACGTTACCGGCGGCCACCAGGATCTTTTCTTTCAGCTCTTGCGAAATGCTGTCGCCGCTGATGCTGGCTTTATCGCCATCCACCTTGACGTCAACCTTATCGCTGCCCGGCAGGCCCAGCTTGTGGATATACTCTTTCAGCTTCGCGCTTTGGTCTTCACCCGCGCCGCTCACTGAATCCCATAATTTCTCGCCAGCTTCTTTTACAAAGTTAAATAAACCCATATATCCTCCGGCTAGTCCTTGTTTTAAAAAAAATAACGCTGTTGCGTTTGGTTATTATAGCGGGTTTAACAAATCCTTCCGGCTTCAGCGCCGCGCCGCTGTCTGAAAAGCTCTCCCGGTTCAGAAAGAACAGCAAAAGACCGGGCTAATATTTTGTTGATCGCCACTTCGCGCTACACTGTGGACAATTTTCCAGGATCCAGGAATTATCATGCATTGCCCGTTCTGTTCTGCTGTGGATACCAAAGTCATCGATTCTCGCCTGGTGGGGGAAGGAACCTCGGTGCGCCGTCGTCGTCAGTGTCTGGTATGCCATGAGCGCTTTACCACTTTTGAGGTTGCCGAACTGGTGATGCCGCGCGTGGTGAAGAGCAATGATATCCGCGAGCCGTTTAACGAAGACAAGCTGTGCAGCGGCATTATGAAAGCGCTGGAGAAAAGGCCGGTTAGCGCCGACGACGTGGAAAACGCCGTCAGCCATATCAAAAGCAAGCTGCGCTCTACCGGCGAGCGCGAGGTGCCCAGCAAAATGATCGGCAATCTGGTGATGGATGAGCTTAAGAAGCTGGATAAGGTGGCCTATATCCGCTTTGCCTCGGTGTACCGCAGCTTTGAAGATATCCGCGAATTCGGCGAAGAAATCGCCCGGCTACAGGATTAAGGCATGGATGAACTCTATATGGCGCGGGCGCTGGAACTGGCCAGGCGCGGGCGCTTTACTACCACACCCAATCCCAACGTAGGCTGCGTCATTGTCCGGGACGGCGAGGTGGTGGGCGAAGGCTATCACTTTCGCGCGGGCGAACCGCATGCCGAAGTGCATGCGCTGCGGATGGCGGGCGAAAAAGCTCGCGGGGCAACGGCTTATGTTACGCTGGAACCCTGTAGCCATCACGGACGCACGCCGCCTTGCTGCGACGCGCTGATTGCCGCTGGCGTTACCCGCGTAGTCGCCGCCATGCAGGATCCCAATCCGGAAGTGGCAGGGCGCGGGCTGTATCGTTTGCAGCAGGCCGGCATTGAAGTCAGTCACGGGCTGATGATGCAGGAAGCGGAGGCGCTCAATCGCGGCTTTCTTAAGCGCATGCGCACCGGTTTTCCCTGGGTACAGCTCAAGCTGGGTGCCTCGCTGGATGGCCGCACCGCGATGGCCAGTGGCGAAAGCCAGTGGATTACTTCACCCGAAGCACGACGCGACGTGCAGCGTCTGCGGGCGCAAAGCTCCGCTATCCTGAGCACCAGCGCCACCGTACTGGCGGACAATCCTTCCCTGACCGTGCGTTGGGATGAGCTGAACAGCGATATTCAGACCGATTACGCGCAACAGGATCTGCGGCAGCCGATAAGGGTGGTGATTGACAGCGATAACCGCGTCACGCCACAGCATCGTCTGATTACCCAGCCTGGCGAAACCTGGCTGGCGCGCCAGCAGCCTGATGAAAGAGAGTGGCCAGCAAACGTTACGCAGCTCCCGGTGCCGCGTCTCAACGGGCAGACAGATTTGGTCTCTTTGCTGATGCTGCTGGGACGCCGCCAGATTAATAACGTCTGGGTAGAAGCGGGCGCACAGCTGGCCGGCGCGCTGCTGGCCGCTGGCGTAGTCGACGAGCTGATTATTTATCTGGCCCCAAAATTACTGGGCGATGCGGCACGCGGTTTGTGCCATCTGCCCGCTTTAGCACAACTTGCTGAAGCGCCAGCGTTTACATTCAGCGATATTCGTCAGGTTGGGCCAGATTTACGCCTGACGCTGACGCCACGATAAGGCTCTGTAGAAAGCGGAAGCAGAGTGCTAAAGAGTGTGATAGAATCCGCCCCCCTGCGGGGCTATAACAAACCCTGAAAGGAAGATTATGAACGTTATTGAAGCTGCTGTTGCTACTCCTGATGCGCGCGTGGCCATTGTTATTGCGCGTTTCAACAACTTTATCAACGACAGCCTGTTGAGCGGTGCCCTGGATGCGCTGAAGCGTATTGGCCAGGTAAAAGATGAAAACATCACCGTTATCTGGGTTCCGGGCGCTTATGAAATGCCAATGACCGCGCGCGCGCTGGCTAACGCCGGCAAGCATGACGCGGTTGTCGCGCTGGGCACCGTGATCCGTGGCGGTACTGCCCACTTCGAATATGTAGCGGGTGAGGCCAGCTCTGGCCTGGCCAGCGTCGCCATGAACAGCGATATTCCGGTTGCCTTTGGCGTCCTGACCACGGAAAACATTGAGCAGGCCATCGAGCGCGCCGGAACCAAAGCGGGTAATAAAGGGGCTGAAGCTGCCCTGACCGCACTCGAAATGATTAACGTATTGAAAGCCATTAAAGCCTGATTTTAAGGGGAATTTTGTGAAACCTGCTGCTCGTCGCCGCGCCCGTGAATGTGCTGTCCAGGCGCTTTACTCCTGGCAGTTGTCCAAAAATGACATCTCCGATGTCGAATACCAGTTTCTGGCGGAGCAAGACGTCAAAGACGTTGATATCAGCTATTTCCGCGAGCTGCTGGGCGGCGTTGCGACCAACAGCGCGTACCTTGACGGCCTGATGAAGCCGTATCTTTCCCGCCAGCTGGAAGAGCTGGGCCAGGTGGAGAAAGCGATTCTACGTATTTCGCTGTACGAGCTGAGCAAGCGCTCCGACGTTCCCTATAAAGTGGCGATTAACGAAGGCATTGAGCTGGCGAAAGTCTTTGGTGCTGAAGACAGCCATAAATTCGTTAACGGCGTGCTGGATAAAGCCGCACCGCATATCCGCCCTAACAAGAAGTAATCCTCCCAGGCCGGTTTTATCCGGCCTTCTTTTTTTTCTGCTGGAACGCATTATGGCATGTGGCGAATTCGAACTTATCACGCGCTATTTTGATCGCGTAACAAGCTCTCGTCGCGATGTGGAAAAAGGCATCGGCGATGACTGCGCACTCCTGAACTTGCCAGAGAAACAAACGCTGGCGATCAGTACCGACACGCTGGTGGCGGGCGTCCATTTTCTGCGTGATATCCACCCGGCCGACCTGGGCTACAAAGCGCTGGCAGTCAACCTCAGCGACCTCGCCGCCATGGGTGCCGATCCGGCGTGGCTGACGCTGGCGTTAACGCTGCCTGAGGTCAACGAAGCCTGGCTGAAAGAGTTCAGCGACAGCCTGTTTGAGCTGCTGGACTACTACAATATGCAGCTGATCGGCGGTGACACCACGCGTGGCCCGCTGAGCATGACGCTGAGTATTCACGGCCTGGTACCCGCTGGCAGGGCGCTGAAGCGTTCGGGCGCGCGACCGGGCGACTGGATCTACGTAACCGGCACGCTGGGCGATAGCGCGGCGGGCCTGGCGCTGTTGCAGCACAAGATTAAAATCAGCGATCCGGCCGCCCATGAAGCGCTGATCAAGCGCCATTTACGGCCGATGCCGCGCATTTTGCAGGGCCAGGCGCTACGCGATTTGGCCAGCGCCGCTATCGATATCTCCGACGGGCTGATTTCGGATCTGGGCCATATTCTCAAGGCCAGCGGCTGTGGCGCACGACTCAATCTGGACGCGCTGCCGCTATCAGTAACGATGAAAAGCCACTTTGAACGGCAGCAGGCTCTTCGCTGGGCGTTAAGCGGCGGCGAAGATTACGAACTCTGCTTTACCGTGCCGGAACTCAACCGCGGTGCGCTTGACGTGGCGCTGGGGCATTATGGCGTTCCTTTTACCTGCATTGGCCAGCTTGGGCCACAGGCGGAAGGTCTGGTGATGATGCAGGAAGGCAAACCCGTGGCGTTTGACCTGAAAGGATTTGACCATTTTGGATAAGCATACGGCGAAAGCCCGCCTGAAAATGAGCAACCCCTGGCATCTGCTGGCGACCGGCTTCGGCAGCGGTCTCAGTCCGGTGGTGCCGGGCACGATGGGATCGCTGGCGGCTATCCCTTTCTGGTACCTGATGTCTTTTCTGCCACAGGATATCTATTCGCTGCTGGTAATGTTTGGTATCTGCATTGGCGTTTATCTTTGCCATCGTACCGCAAAGGATATGGGCGTACACGATCACGGCAGCATTGTCTGGGATGAGTTTATCGGTATGTGGATCACGCTGATGGCGATCCCGGTTATCAGCTGGCAATGGGTACTGGCGGGATTTGTGATCTTCCGTATTCTGGATATGTGGAAACCCTGGCCAATCCGCTGGTTCGACCGCAACGTGCACGGCGGCATGGGCATTATGGTAGACGATATCATCGCCGGGATTATCTCGGCGGGTATTCTCTATTACGCCGGACACCATCTGGCGCTGTAGTTTACAGATACCTGCGTGAGGAAGGGAGGCCAGCCGTAAAGGCAAAAGGCGGCTTCCCTGCCAGCTCGCGCCGCGATAGCTATATCGCGACGCGCTTCATCTGCTTCAGGTCGGCCTAGTCAAAACCCACCACGCTGTGCGGCTGGTAAAGGCTTTCCAAATCGGCAATCTCTTCCTGCGTCAGCTCGATATCAACCGCCCTGACCAAATCAGCCAGCTGTTCCGCACGCGACGCGCCGATAATCGGTGCCGTAACCGTCGGTTTCGCTAGTAGCCAGGCCAGCGCTATCTGCGCACGGCTTACGCCCCTTGCTTCGGCAATGGCCGCCACGCGCTGCGCAATAGCGCCGTCGTTTTCTTCGGTTTTTTCATACAGGGTGCTGCCATACTCGTCGGAAGCGGTACGCGCGGTCGCTTCGCCCCACGGACGAGTCAGACGGCCACGCGCCAGCGGGCTCCACGGCAGCACCGCAATGTTTTCCGCCCGGCAAAGCGGATACATTTCGCGTTCTTCTTCGCGCTGGATCAGGTTGTACTGATCCTGCATGCTGACAAACCTTGTCCAGCCGTGACGATCCGCCGTATAAAGCGCTTTGGCAAACTGCCAGGCATACATGGAAGACGCGCCGATATAGCGCGCCTTGCCGGATTTCACCACGTCGTGCAGCGCTTCCAGCGTTTCTTCCAGCGGCGTGTTGTAGTCCCAGCGGTGGATCTGCAACAGGTCAACGTGATCCATACCCAGGCGGGTCAGGCTGTCGTCAATGGACTGCATGATGTTAGCGCGGGACAGACCGCCGGAAAGATTACTCATCGGGAAATAGACTTTAGTCGCCACCACAATCTCATCGCGGCGCGCGTACTCTTTCAGGGCACGGCCAACAATTTCTTCGCTGCTGCCATCGGAGTAGCTATTAGCCGTATCGAAGAAGTTAATGCCCGCTTCCAGCGCCTGCCTGATTAGCGGACGGCTGCTTTCTTCCGGCAGCGTCCAGGCGTGGCGGCCACGGTCTGGCTCGCCGTAGGTCATGCAGCCCAGGCATAAACGGGAAACGGTCAGGTCTGTGGTGCCTAACTGAATTTTTTTCATTGGTGCTCCTGCCAAAGATGAGGACATAAGAGTCTGAGCATAGCAGGTATATGCTCCCCGGACGGGGAGCATAATGCGGTGTTACAGCGCGAGCCAGCGGGAAATTTGCTGTTCGATACCCTCGGCATCAAGTTGATAATCGTGGCGAATCTCTTCCTGGGTACCTTGCGGGATAAACTCGTCCGGCAGACCGATATTCAATACCGGCACCAGCACGCGTTTTGCCATCAGCAGCTCGATGACGCCGCTACCCGCGCCGCCTTTGATAGCGCCTTCTTCCAGCGTAATCAGCGCTTCGTGGCTGGCAGCCAGCTCGATCACCAGCGCTTCATCCAGCGGCTTCACAAAACGCATATCGACCAGCGTAGCGTTCAGCGAGTCGGCCACGGCGGCCGCTTCCGGCAGCAGCGTACCAAAATTGAGGATCGCCAGCTTTTCGCCTTCGCGCTTCACCACGCCTTTACCCAGCGGTAGCGAGCGCAGCGGCTCACGTGCCGCGCCGGTGCCGGTACCGCGCGGATAGCGCACCGCGCTTGGGCCATCATTGTAGTGGTAGCCGGTGTAAAGCATCTGGCGGCATTCGTTTTCATCGCTTGGCGTCATGATCACCATGCCAGGAATGCAGCGCAGGAAGGAGATATCAAAAGCGCCCTGATGCGTCTGGCCATCCGCGCCGACGATGCCGCCACGGTCGATAGCAAAGAGCACCGGCAGTTTCTGAATCGCTACATCGTGGATCAGCTGATCGTAGGCACGCTGTAAAAACGTTGAGTAGATAGCCACCACAGGCTTGTAGCCACCAATCGCCAGTCCGGCAGCAAAGGTAACCGCATGCTGTTCGGCAATTGCCACGTCAAAATACTGCGCCGGATAATCGCGAGAGAAGCTGACCATGCCGGAGCCTTCGCGCATCGCTGGCGTAACGGCCATCAGCTTGTGGTCATCCGCGGCGGTTTCGCTCAGCCATTCGCCAAAGATTTTGGAGTAGCTCGGCAGGCCTTCAGCGGCTTTTGGCAGCAGACCGCTGGCAGGATCGAACTTGGGCACGGCGTGCCAGCTGATCGGATCTTTTTCTGCCGGGGCGTAGCCTTTGCCTTTTTTGGTCATAATATGCAGAAACTGCGGGCCTTTCAGGCTGCGCATGTTTTTCAGCGTCTGCACCAGCGTCAGCACGTCGTGACCGTCAACCGGGCCGATATAGTTAAAGCCCAGCTCTTCAAACAGCGTGCCGGGCACAACCATGCCTTTCAGATGTTCTTCGGTACGTTTAACCAGCTCTTTGATCGGCGGCAGGCCGGTCAGCACTTTTTTGCCGCTTTCACGCAGGCGCGAATAGGTTTTGCCGGAAAGAATTTGCGCCAGGCGGTTGTTCAGCGCGCCCACGTTTTCTGAAATCGACATTTCATTGTCGTTCAGCACCACCAGCAGATCGGATTTGATATCGCCTGCATGGTTCATGGCTTCGAACGCCATGCCCGCCGTAATCGCGCCGTCGCCGATTACGCAGGCGGTACGGCGGCCTTTACCTTCTTTTTCTGCGGCAACGGCCATGCCCACACCGGCGCTAATCGAGGTGCTGGAGTGACCGACGTTTAGCACGTCGTATTCGCTCTCATCGCGCCACGGGAAAGGGTGCAGGCCATTTTTTTGCCGGATGGTGCCGATGCGATCGCGGCGGCCGGTCAGGATCTTGTGCGGATAGGCCTGATGGCCCACGTCCCAGATGAGATGATCAAAAGGGGTGTTATAGACGTAGTGCAGCGCGACCGTCAGTTCCACGACGCCCAGGCCAGAGGCAAAATGGCCGCTGGAGCGGCTTACGCTGTCGAGTAAATACTGTCGTAGCTCGTCACAGAGTTTTGGCAGGCTCTCTTTAGGAAGCGAACGTAATTCTTGTACCGTCGCGGCCTGCGCCAGCGTCGGATATTTTGCAGTATCAAAACTCATCAGAGACTCATTGTGGAAGTTATTTATTGCGTTCAATTATGTAACTTGCAAGCGCTTGTAGTGATGTTGTGTCAAAGCCTTGCGCGGCAAGTATTTCCAGTGCGCTGAACGACTCCTGACAGAGGGCCCACGCCTTTTCCCGTGCACTTTCGAGTCCCATCAAGGCCGGGTAGGTACTTTTTCCAAGCTGCTGATCGGCTCCCTGCCGTTTGCCGATGATGGCGGTATCGCCCACCACATCCAGAATATCGTCCTGCACCTGAAACGCCAGGCCGATAGCTTCGGCATAGCGGTCAAGGAGAGGTAAGGCGCTACGGCCTCGCTCACCTGCGGTCAACGCGCCCAGGCGAACGGCGGAGCGAATTAACGCGCCGGTCTTATAACGGTGGATCTGCTCAAGCTCGTTCAGGTTAACCTGGCGGCCTTCCGCGGCTAAATCAAGCGCCTGGCCGCCGCACATGCCGGCCACGCCGCTAGCCTGCGCCAGTTCGGAAAGCATCGCAATACGGTTTTCTGCCGTTACGCCTGCCATCGGTGTATCGGCAAGTATAGTGAAGGCGAGCGTTTGTAGTGCATCACCGGCTAAAATAGCCGTATCTTCGCCAAATTTGATGTGGCAGGTCGGCTGCCCACGCCGCAAATTATCATCATCCATCGCGGGTAAATCGTCGTGAATCAACGAGTAAGCGTGAATGCATTCGACCGCCGCGGCGGGCGCGTCAAGCGCGCTGTCATCCGCATGCAGCATGTTGCCGGTCGCATAAACCAGAAATGGCCGCAGGCGCTTGCCGCCTAATAATGCACCATATTCTATGGCGTTAACCAGAGGCGATTTCTGAAAAGGCAGGTTGCTGATAAAACGCTGTAATGCCTGATTCACGCGCGCGTGGTGCGCGTTAAGAAGAGCGCTAAAATCCATCAGTCGTTTTCCGGCGTGAAAGGCTGTAAATCGCCATTTTTATCGTCGTTAAGCAGGATTTGTACACGCTGCTCTGCCTGCTGCAGTTTCTGCTGGCCCGTACGTGCCAGCTGTACGCCGCGTTCAAATTCATTCAGCGCCTCTTCCAGCGGCAGGTCACCGCTTTCAAGACGTGAAACAATCTGCTCCAGCTGAGCAAGCGAGGTTTCAAAACTGGCGGGCTGTTCGGCTTTTTTTGGCATAATAACGTTTAGCTCGGTGATGTTTTTTACTGTCAGGTCACTCATGGTAGCCGACTCAAATTGATTAGCAAAATAATGATTCTGACAGCAGGAGAAGAAGCAGTCGTCGGTCAGATGTGATACAATCGCTTCCCCCGGATGCAAAGGGGACAAACCGCTTTGCAATCCTCTGATTTTACCAGCTAAGTGCCCTGCATTTCAGCACTAATTGCCCGTTGAGCCCGCGCCACCATGAAGTTTATTATTAAATTATTCCCGGAAATCACCATTAAGAGCCAGTCCGTGCGTTTGCGTTTTATTAAAATGCTGACCACGAACATTCGTAACGTGCTGAAACAGTGTGACGATACGCTGGCCGTGGTGCGCCACTGGGATCATATCGAAGTCCGTTCTAAAAACGAAAGCCACCGCCACTATATTATCGATGAGCTGACGCGCATCCCTGGTATTCATCACGTTCTGGAAGTTGAAGAGCGGGCTTATACCGATATGCACAACATCTTTGAGCAGACGCTGGCGATGAACCGCGAGCGTATCGAAGGCAAAACCTTTTCCGTACGCGTAAAACGCCGCGGCAAACACGAGTTCAGTTCGCAGGACGTGGAGCGCTACGTGGGCGGCGGCCTGAACCAGCACGTTGCCAGCGCCCAGGTGAAGCTGAACCATCCGCAGGTGACCGTTAATATAGAGATTGAAGACGATCGCCTGCTGCTGATCACCGGACGTTATGAAGGTATCGGCGGTTTCCCGATTGGCAGCCAGGAAGACGTGCTGTCGCTGATTTCCGGTGGTTTTGACTCCGGCGTTTCCAGCTATATGCTGATGCGCCGCGGCTGCCGCGTACACTACTGCTTCTTTAACCTTGGCGGCGCGGCGCATGAAATCGGCGTTCGTCAGGTGGCGCACTATCTGTGGAACCGTTTTGGCCGCTCGCACAAGGTGCGCTTTGTCGCCATCAACTTTGAACCGGTAGTCGGTGAGATTCTGGAGAAAGTGGACGACGGGCAGATGGGCGTGGTGCTGAAGCGTATGATGGTACGCGCGGCGTCCACCATTGCGGAACGTTACGGCGTGCAGGCACTGGTTACGGGCGAAGCGCTCGGGCAGGTCTCCAGCCAGACGCTGACCAATCTGCGGTTAATCGACAACGCTTCCGATACGCTGATCCTGCGCCCGCTGATTTCGCATGATAAAGAGCACATTATCAAGCTGGCGCGCCATATCGGCACGGAAGACTTTGCCCGTACCATGCCGGAATACTGCGGCGTAATTTCGAAAAGCCCGACGGTAAAAGCGGTGAAGGCCAGAATCGAAGCGGAAGAGCAAAACTTTGATTTCGCCATTCTGGATAAGGTGATTGAAGAAGCCACCAACGTGGATATTCGCCAGATTGCAGAAGAAACCGAGCAGGAAGTGGTAGAAATCGAAACCGTGGTTTCCTTTAGCGATAACGACGTGGTGCTGGATATCCGCTCGCCGGACGAGCAGGACAACAGCCCGCTGGAGCTGGAAGGCGTAGACGTTAAAGGCATGCCGTTCTACAAGCTCAGCACGCAGTTCGGCGATCTCGATCAAAGCAAAACCTGGCTGCTTTACTGCGACCGTGGCGTGATGAGCCGTTTGCAGGCGCTCTATCTTCACGAGCAGGGCTTTAAAAACGTGAAGGTTTATCGTCCGTAAATCTGCACTGTTTTAAGTAAGGCGCTGACTTCAGCGCCTTTTCTTTTTTGTCAGGTCAGTGCGCTGCTATTCCACCCATTCCCGGTAATCGAAAATACCGGCAGCCAGCACCAGCTGCCGGGCGACTTCGTATGCTTTTTCTTTCCCGGCCAGCAGGTCAATAAGCTTTAAGGCAAAGTCGATTGAGGTACCTGGCGCCTGGCTGGTTAACAGGTTTACGCGCCGATCCCATACCACGCGCTTATCCATCCACTGACTTTCCGGGATGGTCTCCTTCAGGCCGGGGAAGCCGGTCATATTGCCGACGGGGAAAAGGTTATGCGGGATCAGTACCGTGCCGGGGGCCGCGCAAATGGCGGCAACGATGCGCCCGGACAGATGAAACTGGCGCACGGTTTCTACCAGCAGCGGGCTGTCGCGAAAAGCCTCTGCGCCTTTCAGGCCGCCAGGCAGTACGATAGCGGCAAAATCGTTATCGGCAACCTCTACCAGCGTGGCATCCGCCAGCAGCCGCACGCCGCGCGAACAGACTATCTCTTTGCTGCCGTCATCCATCACGCTGGCGGTGGTTACCGTAAAGCCCGCGCGCGCCAGCAGGTCGATAGTCGTGACGGCTTCGGTTTCTTCACTGCCAGGTGCCAGGCAAACCAGCACCGATACGTTCGCGCTCATAATCTTGTTCCTTACGCTTAATCATTTCATAAAGTCGGCTGTTCTCCGGCGTGGACAACCCTTGCGCCCGTGCACGACGAATAACGTAACCGGTAATATAGTCTATCTCCGTGCGCCGCTGCGCGCGGATATCCTGCAGCATGGAAGAGGTATTGGCGGACGTGGCGGTAATAATATCCTTCACGTAAGCCAACAGCCCGTCGCGCGAGGTATGCTGGCCTTCACGTTCCATCACCATCGCCACTTCGTCACAGAGTACGGCAATTTCCTGCGGATGGTTGAGCAGCTCGCCGTTGGTACAGTCGTACTGCACGGTGAGCGGATTGATCACGCAGTTGACCGCCAGCTTTTGCCAGGCGGCCGAGGCAACGTTATTGTGCCAGGCCACATCCGGCAGCGCCTGCTGTAACATTTCTGCCAGATCGCTCAGCAGCGCGCTATCGGCAGAGGTTGGGCCAATATGGGTAATACCGGACGCGACGTGAACGATAACCGTGCCGTCGCGCTTCGCCGCATGGGTGGTAATACCGCGCAACAGGGGCTGCGTAAGCGACTTTAGCTCATCAAGCGTGCCCATACCGTTGTGCAGCAGCAGAATCGGACAGTCCTGGCGCAGAATAAACTGCAAATTTTTGACCGCCTCGGAAACCTGCCAGGCCTTTAGCGTCACCAGCAGCAGATCGCTTTGCGCTAAAAACGAGGGATCGTTAGCAATGAAGGTTTTGTTGGTGATGGTGCCGTCAAGGTTGACGACGTTCACCGAACACCAGGGCTGCGGCACGCGCAGCCAGCCCTGAACCTCATTGCCCTGAGCTTCCAGCGCAGCCAGCCAAATCTGTCCTAAAGCGCCGCATCCCAATACGGTAATTTTCATTCATCCTCCCCGCGCGCGGGTTGTGTTGATTCTGCCGGCCATCGGGCCGCGCCAGCAGAGCTATTCTTATTATAGCTTTCCATGCCGATGGTTTTTTTACTGTTGCTAACCAGGTATTATGCCTGTCACAACAGAATCAGGAGAATAAATCATGCCATCTTTCGATATCGTTTCAGAGGTCGACCTTCAGGAAGTGCGCAACGCCGTAGAAAACGCTAACCGTGAACTCTCTACCCGTTTCGATTTTCGTAACGTGACGGCCAGCTACGAGCTGAACGAGAAAAACGAATCTATCAAGGTGCTGAGCGAGTCAGATTTCCAGGTAAAACAGCTGGTTGATATCCTGCGCGAAAAGCTGCTCAAGCGCGGCATTGAGAACGGCGCGCTGGATGTGCCGGAAGAAATTGAGCACAGCGGAAAAAGCTGGAGCGTGGAAGCCAAACTGAAAAAAGGCATTCCGGCTGACGTCGCGAAGAAAGTCGTTAAGCTGATTAAAGACAGCAAGCTGAAAGTGCAGTCGCAGATTCAGGGTGAGGAAGTGCGCGTAACCGGCAAATCTCGCGATGATCTGCAGGGCGCTATGGCGCTGATTCGTGGCGGCAATCTGGGACAGCCTTTCCAGTTTAAAAACTTCCGCGATTAACACGGTCAATGCTGGCGAGCCGGATGCTCTGACCTTTAAGCCAGCTACCAGCCTGCGCAACAGAGCAGGCTGGCACCCCTCAGCCGTGCTCACTCCCTTCGCCGCTGACGGTAGAGAGACGCAGTAAAATCTCCGTCAGGCACTGCATAATATTGTTGGCCCAGAAGCGGCCGCTGCCGGTAAAGCGCAAACAGAGATCGTTTGTGGTCAGCAGGCCAGAGTGATGCCACTGATCGACTAACGGCTGCAACAGCGCGGCGCGTGCGGTCAATAATTTCAGATCGACCCTTCCTGTTTCAATACCGGCTTGTAGCTGGTGACGCCACTGATGCGTCCCTCCAGCCGCTTGCGTCATCATACTGACAGGCTTGTGGCCACGGGCCAGCGCCTGATAATAGCTGCCCAGCTTGCGCTCGATCATATAAGCCTGTCCGTTGACGCTGCCGCCAGCCCCGCAGCCTGACGCCAGGCAGTCCGCACCTTGCTTGATCAGTAAGTTATAAAGATTGCGCTCGCGGGTAGTTCCTGCCCAATGGCTGTTGCTGAGCTGCCGCCAGCCATATTCCTCCAGCAGCCCTGCGCCCTGTAAATAAAATGCGTGACGCGCAGCCATATCCGGCAGCATTACCCGCTTATTATCTGCCGCCTTTGCCAGCGGCGTAGTGGGTAAAAGGTTTAAGGCATACAGGTCTACGCCGTCCAGGCCAATATCCCGTATCGTAGCCAGATCCTGCCGCCAGAGGCTGGCCGTTTGTCCGGGTAAACCAAAGATCAGGTCGCAAACCACGGCGGCACGATCGCGCCGGCACAGCTTTTTAAGAAAAGCGATCGACTGCTGGCGATCGGCGGTACGGCCCATACGCTGACGAATGCGGCTGTCGAAAGTCTGGATACCGATGGAGAAACGGTTAGCGCCTGCATCCAGGCAGGCATCAATGCGCGCATCGTCAACATTCAGGGTGCGGCCTTCAATCGTGATTTCACAATCTGGTGCCAAAGGCAGGCGCGCTTTCAGCAGGCTGATAAGGCGATACAGCCCGGCTGCCGACAGCGCCGTCGGCGTGCCGCCGCCAAAATAAACGGCGTGAACGGGCGCGGACTGATATAGCGGGCTGTCGGCTTCCATCTCGATTTCGCGCAGAAGAGCGTTAACGTACCTGTCCGCCTCATCCGGCTGAAACTTATGCTGATAAAAACCGCAGAAGGTGCAGCGAGTGGCGCAAAAGGGAATGTGAAGATAAACCAACCGCTTGTGCGGCGGAGCGGGATTTAACAGCAGCTGGTGCCAGGCAGGTTGCACTGCATCCGCAGGCAGCGGAATCGTATTGCGCCAGGGCATGGCGGCGCGGCGCTCGGTAAAAGCCTGCGCGCCAGGCTGCGCGAACCAGGGGGATAAATCAATCTGCATAAGCCTCGTCCATGTGAGCGGAAAACGGAGCTTATTAAAAGATAATCATTATCATTTAGCAAAGGTATCTGGTCGCGAGATGACTCAGGTCAAAAATAGCCGAGGGAAGGGGGAGGGGAGAGGGGGTCGTAAACCCCCTTCCAGATTGCTGACAAACTTAACCAGTGAACAACATTAGCAACTGCCGACCAGCGCTTCCAGCTCCGGACGGTTAGTCACCTTGCTGTCAATTTTCACATAGGCGCTACGCTCTTCCGGCACGATAAAGACGGCGGCCACGCCCGGCTGCGCCTTCAGGCGTTTCTCCAGCAGGGCGGCATCAACGTTCTCATCGCGCAGCACGATACGCAGGCTGCTGACGTAAGGCGGCTCCTGCATAGTGCAGCTGACCAGCAGCCAGACAGCCGCAATGATCGCACCCACGACAAAGACCGTCGAGGCGTCAAAATGGCCATACAGCCAGCCACCCAGGCTGCCGCCTACCGCTACGCCAATAAACTGGCTGGTGGAGTAGACGCCCATCGCGGTGCCTTTATAGCCCGGCGGCGATTCTTTGCTGATCAGCGAAGGCAGAATCGCTTCCATCAGGTTAAAGCCAACAAAGAACAGCTGTACGCCAACAACCAGCGTCCAGAAGTGGTTACCCGCGCCCCACAGGATAATTTCGGCAATTAAAATAATCGCCACGCAGGCAACGAAAACCCGCTTCATCTGACGCTTCACTTCGGCATAGATAATAAAAGGGATCACGCCGCAGAAAGCAATCAGCATGGTAATCAAATAGATTTTCCAGTGCTGCTCGGCAGGAAAGCCCGCCTGCTCAAATTCGCCAGGCAGCGCCACAAAACTCGACATCAGCAAAATGTGCAGGCACATAATGCCAAAGTTAAGCTTCACCAGGCGAGTGTTGGCCAGTACCGCACGGAAACTGCCTTTCACAATGCCCGATTCACGGTTGAGCATGTGGTTTGAAGCGGAAGGCACCACCAGCAGCGTAATGACAATACCGCTGCTCGCCAGCAGGGCGATGAGCCAGAACAGCGCATGTAAGCCAAGCGCGTGCGTAATCACAGGCCCAAGTACCATGGCGATAGCGAAGGTAATCCCAAAGCTGATGCCGATAAAGGCCATCGCCTTGGTGCGGTTCTGCTCGCGCGTCAGGTCAGAAAGCAGCGCCATTACCGCCGCCGCAATCGCGCCGGAACCCTGCAAGGCACGACCCAGGATCACGCCCCAAATAGACGTGGTGATGGCGGCAATTACGCTGCCTAAAACGAAGATCAGTAATCCGCCAACGATCAGCGGCTTGCGGCCAATTCTGTCGGACAGCAGACCAAAGGGAATTTGAAATACGGCCTGCGCTAAACCGTAGATGCCGATGGCGAGCCCAATCAGTGCCTCACTTGCTCCCTGTAACGCCATGCCATACGTGGTCAGGACGGGAAGAACCATAAACATTCCCAGCATACGCAGGGAGAATACCGTTCCCAAACCCCATGTCGCACGCAGTTCGACCGGAGTCATTTTATTATCGTTCATTACTACCTCAGGTTATCTGGTAGGCATATTTTAAGGGGTTGGGGCAGGGGGGTAAAATTATTATTAATTAAAGTGGTAACAAAAAGAAAGGGCGCGTAATACCCTTTTAAGGTATCACGCGCCCTTAACAGAACTGCAACAGGAATGCTTACCAGACGTAGGTCAGCAGGTCCTTTGAGGCCGGCGTCATAAAGTCTACCGACATCATAACGCTCAGTGCAGTGATGGCGACGATGGAGAAAACGAACAGCTTACGTGCCCAGACGCGATCGTTCTGCGTCTTGTAGCCCGACAGCGCCATTCCCAGCCACCAGACGCTCACGGCTGCGGCAACGATCAGATACTTATAGCCCGCGTATCCCACCAGCGTCAGCATCAGCGTCGCCACCATAAACGCCAGGATATACAGCGTAATATGGTTTTTAGCTACGGAGATACCTTTTACCACCGGCAGAACCGGGATATTCGCTGCCTGGTAATCTTTAAAGCGGAAGATGGCAATCGCATAGGAATGCGGCATCTGCCACAGGCTAAAGATAGCCAGCAGGATCAGCGCGCCAGCATCGAACTGGTTGCTGACGGCGCAGTAACCGATAACCGGTGGCGCTGCGCCAGACAGGCTGCCAATCAGCGTGCCGTAAACGGACTTGCGCTTCATATACAGGCTGTAAACGCCGACATAAATCACAAAGCCCATTACCGCCAGCCACATGGCCAGCGGGTTTGCTCCGAGATACAGCAACGCGAATCCAGCAATACCCAGAACGGTTGCATAAACCAGAGAGACTGTCGGGGAAATGAGGCCTTTTACCAGCACACGGTTTCTGGTTCTCTCCATTTTTACGTCGATGTCACGGTCAATAAAGTTGTTATAAACACAACCCGATGCGACCACCAGCGAAACGCCGACTAAGGTGGTGAGAAACAGGGAATAGTCGATGCTGCCTTTAGAAGCCAGCAGGAATCCCCCGATGACAGAAATTAAATTCCCGAAAATAATTCCTGGTTTCGTTACTTGCAGGTATTGCTTAATCATCACAGGCGACTCTTTAACGGACCATCATGTTGTAATTGAGGTTCCACATAATCCATATAGAGCCTACTACGACAATCAGAATGATGACGGCAGAAAAGACGATTGCCACCAGATTCCAGCGCTGATCGGTCGAGGTGCTGAGGTGCAGGAAGTAATACAGATGCACCAGCACCTGTACCACGGCTGCAATCACTACCACGGCCAGCATCGTCGTTTTAGACGCGCCGCCTTCCATGACGATCCAGAATGGAATCGCAGTCAGAATGATCGACAGAATAAAGCCGATCATATAGGTCTTCACGTTACCGTGAGAGGTACCATGATCGCTTAATGTTTTGCTCATTAAATGACCCCCAGCAGGTAAACGATGGTGAACA
Organism: Erwinia sp. BNK-24-b; assembly: GCF_047456155.1. Lineage (NCBI taxonomy): Bacteria > Pseudomonadati > Pseudomonadota > Gammaproteobacteria > Enterobacterales > Erwiniaceae > Erwinia > Erwinia sp. BNK-24-b. The sequence goes on along the minus strand of NZ_CP179901.1, from coordinate 3,496,682 downwards.
CACAGATCCAGACCACATCCAGGAAGTGCCAGAACATGCTCAGGCACATCAGACGGGTGTGGTTGGTGGAAGTCAGGCCCTTAGTGGCCACCTGATACATCATCACCAGCATCCAGATCAAACCACAGGTCACGTGCAGACCGTGCGTACCAACCAGCGTAAAGAAGCCGGACAGGAAGCCGCTGCGCTGCGGGCCGAAGCCTTCTGTGATCAGATGATGGAACTCATAGATTTCCATCGAGATAAAGCCGATACCACACAGGAAGGTCAGCACCAGCCAGCCCAGAACGGCGCCTTTCGCGCCTTTTTCCATGCTGATAACGGCAAAGCCGTAGGTAATGGAGCTGACCAGCAGCAGTGCGGTTTCAACCAGCACAAACGGCAGTTCAAAAATATCTTTACCTGCAGGGCCACCAGCGGTGCTGTTGACCATAACCGCATAGGTCGCAAACAGCGTTGCGAAGATAATGCAGTCGCTCATCAGGTAGATCCAGAAGCCAAACAGCTTATTGGCTCCTGCATCGTGATGCCCATGCTCCGCATGGGCGTCGTGGTGTTTAGTCAGAGTTTCAGTTGACATTTTTCAGGCCTGCTTTGCTAATTTCGTCAAAGTGCTGATTCTCGATTTTTTCGATCTCGGCAACGGGAACGTAATAATCAACGTCTTCGTCAAAGCTCTTAATAATCCAGGTCAGGATCATTCCGAGGAACGCCACGCCTACCAGCCACCAGATGTGCCAGATAGCAGCGAAACCAAACACCAGGCTGAAACCACCGATGATGACACCCGCGCCGCTGTTTTTCGGCATGTGGATCTCTTCATACTTAGCTGGACGTTTGTAAGCTTCACCTTTCTCTTTCATTTCCCAGAACGCATCGCGCTCGTGGATAACAGGCACTTCAGCAAAGTTGTAGAACGGAGGTGGTGAAGAGGTTGCCCACTCCAGCGTACGACCGCCCCACGGGTCACCGGTCAGATCGCGCAGCTGCTCGCGGTCACGTACGGATACCCAGAACTGAGTGATCTGGCACAGTACGCCACAAGCGATCAGCGCCGCACCGAATGCCGCAACAACCAGCAGAGGGTGGAACTGTGGATCGATGTTCTGGCTCAGACGACGGGTCATCCCCATGAAGCCCAGCGCGTACAGCGGCATAAAAGCAACGAAGAAGCCGATAATCCAGAACCAGAAGGCACGGATACCCCATTTTTCGTTCAGGCAGAAGCCGAACGCTTTCGGGAACCAGTAGGTCACACCAGCAAAACAACCGAACACCACACCACCGATAATTACGTTATGGAAGTGGGCAATCAGGAACAGACTGTTGTGCAGCACGAAGTCCGCACCCGGTACCGCCAGCAGAACACCGGTCATACCACCAACGGAGAAGGTGACCAGGAAGCCTACGGTCCACAGCATCGCAGAGTGCATCTGAATGCGGCCCTGGTACATGGTGAACAGCCAGTTAAAGATTTTAACACCGGTCGGAATGGCGATAATCATCGTCATGATACCGAAGAAGGCGTTAACGTTCGCGCCGGCACCCATCGTAAAGAAGTGGTGCAGCCACACGATGAAGGAAAGGACGGTAATAACCACCGTTGCCCAAACCAGCGAGGTGTAACCAAACAGACGTTTTTTCGAGAAGGTCGCAACGACTTCAGAGAAGACGCCGAAGACCGGCAGAACCAGGATGTATACTTCCGGATGTCCCCAAACCCAAATCAGGTTGACGTACATCATCATGTTGCCGCCCATTTCATTGGTGAAGAAATGGAAGCCCAGATAACGGTCAAGGGTCAGCAGCGCCAGCGTCACGGTCAGAACCGGGAAGGAGACGATGATCAGCACGTTAGTACACAGCGATGCCCAGGTGAAAACAGGCATTTTGAACATGGTCATGCCCGGTGCACGCATTCTCAGGATAGTAACGAAGAAGTTAATGCCTGTTAATGTCGTCCCGATACCGGAAAGCTGCAGACTCCATATCCAGTAGTCAACCCCGACCCCCGGACTGTACTCCGCGCCGGAAAGCGGCGGATAAGCCAGCCAGCCGGTCTGAGCAAATTCGCCCACGCCCAGTGACAGGTTAACCAGCACCACACCGACAGCCGTGAACCAGAAGCTCAGGTTGTTCAGGAAAGGGAAGGCCACGTCGCGCGCGCCGATCTGTAAAGGAACAGCAATGTTCATCAGACCGATAACGAACGGCATCGCTACGAAGAAGATCATAATCACGCCGTGCGCGGTAAAGATCTGGTCGTAGTGATGAGGCGGCAGGAAGCCGGGCCCGCCAGCCGAAGCCAGCACCTGTTGGCTACGCATCATGACCGCATCGGCAAAGCCGCGCAGCAGCATGACGAAAGCCACGATGATATACATGATACCGAGTTTTTTGTGGTCAACTGACGTCAGCCATTCAGACCACAGGTATTGCCACTTACCGAAGTAAGTGATCGCTCCAGCAACGGCCAGACCACCAAGAATGATGGCGGCAACCGTAACCACGATAATCGGCTCGTGGTACGGAACTGCATCAAGGGTTAATTTTCCCAACATCGTATTATTCCTCGGCTCCCGCATGAGAGGCTTCGTTCATGTCCATGCCTTCGTGCGCTGGCGTGTTCATGTTCCCGTGGTTCATCTTGAATTTGCCAATAACCTGCTTGAACAATTCAGGATTCGCCGTGGAGAAGAACTCAACCGGATGGTTTTCGCTTGGCGCAGCCAGTTTCTCGAAATCATCCATGGTCATCAGCTGGTTAGAGGACTCTTTGGCTTTCGCTACCCACTGATTGAAAGACGCATTATCAGGCGTGGCGATTGCTTTAAACTTCATGCCAGAGAAGCCGCGACCACTGAAGTTAGAGGAGATACCGTCAAACGTACCGGCTTCATTCGCAATCAGATGCAGTTCAGTCTGCATGCCCGCCATAGCGTAAATCTGGCTACCGAGGGTAGGAATGAAGAAGGAGTTCATTACGGAGTTAGATGTGATCTTAAAGGTCACTGGTGTATTAGCCGGGAAAGCGATCTGGTTAACGGTTGCAATACCCTGTTCAGGGTAGATAAACAGCCATTTCCAGTCCAGCGCGACCACATCAATCTCGACCGGTTTCACATCGGAAGCCAGTGGTTTACTTGGTTCCAGCGCGTGGGTTGATTTCCACGTGAGAACACCAAGAAAGAGAATGATTAAGATCGGCACAGTCCAAACCACGGCTTCCACTTTATTCGAGTGTGACCAGTTAGGGCTGTATTTCGCATTAGTATTGGATGCCCGATATTTCCAGGCGAATACTACGGCCATCAGGACTGCAGGAATAACGACGATCATCATCAAGCCAAAGGCTGTCAGTATCAGCGAACGTTGCTCCAGTGCAACCTGTCCCTTGGGATTTAACAATGCACTATCACAGCCACTTAACAATACAGTGCCTGCGATTAATGACAAAATCCCCAAACTTTTATTGTATTTCCTGAGTCTCATTTAACGACCTCAATGACAAGGGCTCTATTGTCGTTTAAGTGTGGCGGCATTTTACGGGAACGTTTCAGTACTGTAAACCAGCAACAGCTTGTGTCAGCAAGGCGTTGACACCTTTTGCAAACACTGTCACAGATGTTGCGGAGGGTGACAAAATATGAATAACAGCAAGGCTTTGGCCTCAATATAACAAAAACAGATGGAAAAGCCCTTTCAAAAATCGTGGATGCTATAAACAGCGAAAATGGTACTCATTTATTTAACATATCTGTATCAATTGATCTAAATCAAATTAGCAGAAATAGTTTCGCAGCGGTTTTTATTTGGCATTTAGATGTAAATGTAAAGGCGAGAATCTTTAAGAAATAACGGATGGCGCTTTATTAGCGAAGCGGCACAATTGTTAAAAAGCGGTCAAATATACGGCGACTCGCCCCTGTTTTTAGCGATAAAAAAAGCGCATTTGTTACGTTGCTGTTAGTGATTTTTCTGCTATGGGAAGCGTTCGGGCAGCATATATTGCTTTCGTAGTAGAACCACTAATATAAATGCTGCTTTTTAGTACGTCTGCCCGCTTTCCTCAGGCCACGTAGTTTGCCTTAAGTTGCCTGTCTGACGCAGCCTGTTTGCTGTAGACTCGCCTTCTTTTTGTGAGCAACGCCACACTATTTCGATCTGTTATTATTTTCCGGTTGACAACACATGGGGTAATTCTCTGTGTAGTGCCTTATATAACGCTTAACTGGAGCAGTTGATGTTGCTAAAGCCCAATCTGATTATCGACTGTGGGATGACCGGCGAAACCTTCCGATCGCAGCCGTTTTCCCACGTTAAAAGAGCGCTATTCGACTTTTCGTCCCGCCTGTGGGCAAACCGCGCTGCTGGGGGTTGAGTATCACTGAAGAAGCGCGTTCATTCAGCTATAGCGACAGCACCGCAAAACAAAAGGCGGCGGGCTTTGCCCTGACGCATCTGCGTGCAGAGCTTAGTCCGGGCGCGGGCTGGAACCTGAACGCGGCAATCAATAACGTTTTTGATAAAAAGTACGCCCTGACGGAAGGCTTTTACGAGTCAGGGCGTCAGTACTGGCTGGGCGCGGAATATCGCTTCTGACTCAGGCCGTTTGCCGACCGGCCAGGTAATCCAGTAGCGTACCCAGCACGACGCCTGCCAGCCCAAAGCCTGCCGCGCTGCTGAAGAGCGGGCTGAGCAGAGGGTTACTGTGCAGCAGGCCGGTTGCGCCAAGCGCCAGCAGGATCAGCCCGCCAGCGGCAAGCGCGCAGCCCAGCAGCAGCAGGCGGATCGCCCAGCGATAGGCTTGCGGCCACAGCGTACGCGGCACAAACTCCGCATGCTGCGCCCGATCCAGCGTGCGCTTACAGCCGGCCAGCAAAATCAGGCCAGGCAGCGCGGCGGCGACGGAAAAGGCATAAAACGTCGGCCAGCCCCAGCTTTCCACAAACCAGCCTGCCACCGGCCCGACATAGACGCGGCCAACGGCGGCAAGTGCCGAAAGCAGAGCGAACTGCGTGGCGGAAAACGACTTATTGCATAACGTCATCAGCAGGGCGACAAAGGCCGCCGTGCCCATTCCGCCGCAAAGGTTTTCTGCAAATACGGCAGCAGCCATGCTGTACAGGTGCTTATCGGTGACCGACAGCAGCCAGTAAGCCATATTGGAAAGCGCCTGCAGAATGCCAAACAGCATCAGCGCGCGATAAAGGCTCAGCCGCTGCATCAGCACGCCGCCATACAATGCGCCAAGGATCGTCGCAAACAGGCCAAGAGTTTTGTTAACCAGGCCAACGTCTCCGGCGTCAAAACCCACGCCGCGGATTAGAAAAATCGTTGTCAGGCTGGCGGCAAAGGCGTCGCCAAGCTTATAAAGGACGATCAAAGACAGGATCAGCCAGGCATTATTGCGGGTAAAGAAATCGCGTAAAGGTGCGATGACGGCCTCTTCCAGCGTGCGTGGCTGAACCACGGCTTCGCTCGGCTCTTTGGCCAGCAGCGTGGCAATCAGGCCAGGCACCATCATCGCGGCCATCAGCCACCAGATGGCATGCCAGCCGAGAAAGCGGTCGGCCAGCCACAGCGCAAGTCCACCGGAAACCAGCATCGCCAGTCGATAGCCGAAAACGCTGATGGCGGCGCCGCTACCGCGTTCTTCGGCTGGCAAAATATCCGTTTTCCAGGCGTCGAAGACAATATCCTGCGAGGCGGAGCAGAAAGCGACCAGCACGGCCAGCGACGCCAGCAGCGTCAGGTCACGGTCTGGCTGCATAAAGCCCATCAGTGCAATACCGACAATCAGCAGCAGCTGGGTGATCAGCAGCCAGCCGCGACGACGCCCGAGAAAAGGCGGCGTATAGCGATCCATCAGCGGTGACCACAGAAATTTAAAAACGTAGGCTTGCCCGACAAGGGAAAAAAAGCCGATGGTTTTGATATCGATGTTCTCAACGGCCATCCAGGCCTGCAGCGTGCCGGAGGTCAACGCCAGCGGTAAACCGGAAGAGAAACCCAGCAGAAGCAGAAGCGCGGCGTTGCGGCGGGTAAAGATGTGCAGATAGTGACTGGGCATACAAACCTTAAAACGATGCCCGCCGTCAGGCGGGCAGGAGATTAACGGGCGTTCTGCTTGATAAACTCGTGGATGCTGGTGTCCTGAGCCATATCTTCAATCACATCGCCCAGCGTGGAGTTAACCGCGTTGGTAATCTTATCGTTGGTGGCGTTGAAAGCCCCTTCAACGCTGTAGGTCTGGCGGTAGTTTTTCACCTGCTTGCTGCCGTTTTTCGCCGTGGCGATAATCGAAATATCGGCTTTCGTGGTGATGCTGTAGCGCACGTTACCCTGGGTTACGTCGGCATAAAGGTTGTTAACCACGATTTGCAGGTCAACCGCGCCGTTTGGCCCAATCATATAGCCGCGCGCGCCCATTTGTTTCTCCAGCACTTCCTGCAGCAGGAAACGCAGATCGCGTGAAGGCGTAAGCGTAACCAGCTGACCATCGCGGTTAACTTTCGCCAGGGCGCGATCGCTACGCTGATCGGCACCGTTAATGCTGACGGTAATGCCCATCAGGCTCGGATCCTGCTGCGGAAGCTTAATGGCTGGCGAAATATTCAGTGTGTTGCTGCTGGTTGCGCAGCCGGCCAGCATAAAAACGGCCAGCAGGGGGAAAAATAATTTTTTTAGCATGCTTATCTTCTCGATTTTATGGGGTGTAGTGCCGACAAACCGCGGTCATCATATCATTGCCTGAAACAAGAGGAAGCCCTGTCCGCGCGCAAATTCATCCCCTTACATTTTTTTAACCTGCCGCTTTTCACGCGTCGGCCATCTTTTATCGCGTAAGCAGTTGCAGCCGTAAACCAGAGAATGCACAGTAGCGGGCTTTCCGGCCGCTATTTTTCTGTAAAACGAATCGGCAGACGGCGAAATCCGGCTAGTATTTAAAGAGATGGGGCGCATCAGATCGTAGAGGAGTGTTGTTATGATCCGCGAACAAATAGAAGAAAAGTTAAGAACGGCCTTTGCACCCGTGCATCTGGAAGTTCATGACGAAAGTTACCGGCACAACGTTCCGGCAGGAGCAGAAAGCCATTTTAAAGTGGTCATCGTCAGCGACAGCTTTCTTAACCAGCGATTTCTGATGCGGCACCGTGCTATTTATAGCGCGCTGGCAGACGAACTGGCGGGAAGCGTCCACGCGCTGGCGCTGCATACCTATACCGTGAAAGAGTGGGCGGGATTACAGGATACCGTACCGGCCTCGCCCAACTGTCGCGGAGCCGGTACGCTGGCCTGAGAAAAACGCTTAAAATCTGAAGCGGCCTGCGGGCCGCTTTGTTGTTTCTGGACGAAAAAGCCCTGTCCATTGCTTTTTTTACGGCTTTCGGGTGCAAAAAGCGTGAAGCTTAACGAAATGCCAGCGTGCGGCAGCCTCGACTCGCTTTGACGTTGCCGCTATAATGCTGCGTCTGTTTTTCCGAATGTCTTCGGGACGCTTCTGGCAACAGGGAATGCGGTTCTGACATCAGAGGCCGTCCCGGTTCTTAGTCTTCCTTTATATCATTGATGTAAAGCGAGTCTGAAGTTGACCGAGCACGTGATTTATTGAGGTAATAAGATGCAAGTTTCAGTAGAAACAACTCAGGGCCTGGGCCGTCGCGTTACGATTACCGTTGCTAAAGATGTGATCGAAAACGCGGTGAAAAATGAGCTGGTCAGCGTATCTAAAAAAGTACGCATCGACGGCTTCCGCAAAGGGAAAGTGCCGATGACCGTCGTTGCACAGCGTTACGGCGCTTCCGTTCGCCAGGACGTTCTGGGCGATCTGATGCAGCGTAACTTTGTTGATGCGATCATCAAAGAAAAGATCAATCCGGCTGGCGCGCCAAACTACGTGCCGGGCGAATACAAAACCGGCGAAGACTTCACCTACTCTGTCGAGTTCGAAGTTTATCCGGAAGTTGAGCTGAAAGGTCTGGAAGCAATCGAAGTTGAAAAACCGGTTGTCTCCGTGACCGACGAAGACGTTGACACCATGCTGGACACGCTGCGCAAGCAGCAGGCCACCTGGAAAGAGACCGACCGCGCAGCAGAAGCTGAAGACCGCGCTACCATCGACTTCTCCGGCTCTGTTGACGGCGAAGAGTTCGAAGGCGGCAAAGCGTCTGACTTCGTGCTGGCCATGGGCCAGGGTCGTATGATCCCGGGCTTTGAAGACGGTATCGTTGGCCACAAAGCGGGCGAAACCTTTACCATCGACGTGAACTTCCCGGAAGATTACCACGCTGAAAACCTGAAAGGGAAAGCAGCGAAGTTTGAAATCGTGCTGAAGAAAGTTGAAGAGCGCGAGCTGCCGGAATTCACCGAAGAGTTCATCAAGCGTTTCGGCGTGGAAGATGGCTCCGTAGCGGGTCTGCGTACCGAAGTGCGTAAAAACATGGAGCGCGAGCTGAAAGGCGCCGTGCGTAACCGTGTGAAGACTCAGGCTATCGACGGTCTGGTTAACGCTAACGAAATCGACGTGCCGGCTGCGCTGATCGACAGCGAAATCGACGTGCTGAAGCGTCAGGCTGCACAGCGTTTCGGCGGCAACGAGCAGCAGGCTCTGGAACTGCCTCGTGAGCTGTTCGAAGAGCAGGCTAAGCGCCGCGTGATGGTTGGTCTGCTGCTGGGCGAAGTGATTCGCACCCACGAGCTGAAAGCTGATGAAGATCGCGTGAAGACCCTGATCGAAGAGATGGCGTCCGCTTACGAAGATCCATCAGAAGTCATCGAGTTCTACAGCAAGAACAACGAGCTGATGAACAACATGCGCAACGTGGCTCTGGAAGAGCAGGCGGTGGAAGCCGTGCTGGAAAAAGCAAAAGTCACCGAGAAAGAAACTAATTTCCAGGAACTGATGAACCAGACCCAACCGGCCTGATCGTCTGATATTTTAGGATAAAGTAAAGCCCGTGGCCGTAATGACCGCGGGCTTTTTTTATTTATCCGCCGCCACGAGCCGTAATATGGGCCTTATTCGTTCATTAAACCGGCAAATTATCGACTATGCTACTTTTCCTGGTTAGCAGTTGAGAAAAACGTTGTTATGCTTGAATTAGCGGGGCTGCATCCCCAGATAGAAAAGTTACACGGCTTCAGGGTCGCCGATAGCTTTCGGTGAACGAAGTTGGGGACATAGTGTTCCGGAACGCTCTCAAGTAGAATTGGTAGTGTTGCCAAATGAAATTTATCCAGGAGACGGTAATGTCATACAATGGCGAACGTGAACAAACAGCACCTCACATGGCGCTGGTGCCGATGGTGGTCGAACAAACTTCTCGCGGAGAGCGTTCTTACGATATCTTTTCCCGCCTGCTGAAAGAACGCATTATCTTCCTGACCGGTCAGGTCGAAGATCATATGGCGAATCTGATCGTCGCGCAGATGCTGTTTCTGGAAGCGGAAAACCCGGAAAAAGATATCCACCTTTATATCAACTCTCCTGGTGGCGTGATTACTGCGGGCATGTCTATTTATGACACCATGCAATTTATTAAACCTGACGTCAGCACCATCTGTATGGGCCAGGCCTGCTCGATGGGTTCTTTCCTGCTGACGGCAGGCGCAAAAGGCAAGCGTTACTGCCTGCCGCACTCGCGAGTGATGATCCACCAGCCGCTGGGCGGCTTCCAGGGTCAGGCGTCAGACATTGATATCCACGCGCGTGAAATTATCAAAACCAAGCAGATGATGAACGAGCTGATGGCTAAACATACCGGCCAGAGCGTCGAGACCATCGAGCGCGATACCCAGCGCGACCGCTTCCTGTCAGCCAGCGAAGCAGTGGAATATGGCCTGGTAGATTCCATCCTGAACCAGCGCGGCTAATTTCCGCCCTGGTCGGTGAAAAAGAGTGCTGCCGTAATGAGGGCAGGCTGATGGCGCAGGCCGTCGGCGTAAAAATAGAGGGGCAAGTTAATGACAGATAAACGCAAAGACGGTTCAGGAAAGCTGCTGTACTGCTCTTTTTGCGGCAAAAGCCAGCATGAAGTACGCAAGCTGATTGCCGGCCCGTCAGTGTATGTCTGCGACGAGTGTGTCGATCTGTGTAACGACATCATTCGCGAAGAGATCAAAGAAGTTGCGCCTCACCGCGAGCGCAGTTCGCTGCCGACGCCACATGAAATCCGCGAGCATCTGGACGACTACGTCATCGGCCAGGAGCGCGCGAAGAAGGTGTTGGCAGTAGCGGTTTATAACCACTACAAGCGCCTGCGCAACGGCGACAGCAGCAACGGCATCGAGCTGGGCAAAAGTAACATTCTGCTGATTGGCCCGACGGGTAGCGGTAAAACGCTGCTGGCGGAAACGCTGGCGCGTCTGCTGGACGTGCCGTTTACCATGGCCGACGCCACCACGCTGACCGAAGCGGGCTACGTGGGCGAAGACGTGGAAAACATCATCCAGAAGCTGCTGCAGAAATGCGACTACGACGTGCAGAAAGCGCAGCGCGGCATCGTCTATATCGATGAAATCGACAAGATTTCCCGCAAGTCGGATAACCCGTCAATCACGCGTGACGTGTCGGGCGAGGGCGTGCAGCAGGCGCTGCTGAAGCTGATAGAGGGCACGGTTGCCGCAGTACCGCCGCAGGGCGGACGCAAGCATCCTCAGCAGGAGTTTTTGCAGGTGGATACCTCAAAAATCCTGTTTATCTGCGGCGGCGCGTTTGCGGGCCTGGATAAGGTTGTCTCACAGCGCGTGGATACCGGAACGGGCATCGGCTTTGGCGCAACGGTAAAAGGCAAGGCGGAAAAGGCGACGGAAGGCGAGCTGCTGGCGCAGGTCGAGCCGGAAGACCTGATCAAGTTCGGCCTGATCCCGGAATTCATCGGCCGTCTGCCGGTGGTGGCAACGCTGACCGAGCTGAGCGAAGAAGCGCTGATCCAGATCCTGCGCGAGCCGAAGAACGCGCTGACCAAGCAGTACCAGGCGCTGTTTAACCTGGAAGGCGTGGAGCTGGAGTTCCGCGAGGAAGCGCTGAAGGCGATAGCGGGCAAAGCGATGTCGCGTAAAACCGGCGCGCGCGGTCTGCGTTCAATCGTGGAAGGTGCGCTGCTGGACACCATGTATGACCTGCCGTCGATGGACGACGTGGAAAAAGTGGTGATCGACGAATCGGTGATAGCGGGCGAGTCGGAGCCGATGCTGATTTACGGCAAGGGCGATACGCAGCAGGCATCTGGCGAATAATATTAGCCGGTATGCTAAAAAGAAAGAGAGCCAACAGGCTCTCTTTTTTTTAGCGAAAAACAGCGTGGGTTAACCTTTCAGCTCATCCCAATGGGTAATCAGGTGGCTGGCGATGCCGTATTCGATCGCCTGCTGTGGCCCCATCCAGTAGTTGCTGTCAGTATCCTGCTCGACTTTTTCCAGCGGTTGACCGGTCGCCTTGCTGATCAGATGGTTAATGCGGTCACGCGCGCGCAGCAGCTCGTTGGCTTCAATTTCAATATCGGAAACCTTGCCTCTGACTCCGCCCAGCGGCTGGTGGATCATAAAACGCGTGTTGGGCAGCGTATAACGATCTTCTTTCTCTGCCGCCAGGAAAATAGTGATGCCGGCGCTGGCTACCCAGCCCGTACCAATAACCTGAACCTTAGGCTTCACGAATTTGATCATGTCATGGATGGTATCGCCTGCTTCAACGTGGCCGCCCTGGCTGTTGATAAACAGCTTGATTGGCTCGTCGCCCATTTCCTGCAGGATCAGCAGCTGTGCGGTCACTTTCTCCGCCAGAGCCTGATCTATTTCGCCAGAAATGATCACAGATCGGGCTTGCAGTAACTTGTTAAGCGCCAGAGAGGATTTCTCTTCCGGGCTTTCTTTCTTTGGCTCCTGAGACATTATTTAGACTCCATCGGATACGATCTGTATAAGTGACAAGAGTTTAGCATAATCCATCCACCAGCTAAATCAACTGTCGCGCATGCGATTTTTTACCATCCAAAACAGCAGGTTAATAAAAGAAGCCGTTTTTAATACGCGCTAAAAAATAGTTTTATGGCGCGTGGACGAAAAAGAAAAATATCAACAGACAGGCACAGAAGGGCGGGCTTTAGCTGACAAAATAGCGCCAAAATGCGCTATATTAAGTGCTGGTCTATTGATTAAGTCAGCCTGTAAGGGCCGTTGATAAGGCATGAGGTTAACTGATGACAGAGAAGCGCAAAGACGGTTCAGGGAAGCTGCTGTACTGCTCTTTTTGCGGCAAAAGCCAGCATGAAGTTCGTAAGCTGATTGCCGGCCCGTCAGTCTATATTTGCGACGAGTGTGTCGATCTGTGTAACGACATCATTCGCGAAGAGATCAAAGAAGTTGCGCCGCATCGCGAGCGCAGTTCGCTGCCGACGCCACATGAAATCCGCGAGCATCTGGACGACTACGTCATCGGCCAGGAGCGCGCGAAGAAGGTGCTGTCGGTGGCGGTTTATAACCACTACAAGCGCCTGCGCAACGGCGACAGCAGCAACGGCATCGAGCTGGGCAAAAGTAATATTCTGCTGATTGGCCCGACGGGTAGCGGTAAAACGCTGCTGGCGGAAACGCTGGCGCGCCTGCTGGACGTGCCGTTTACCATGGCCGACGCCACCACGCTGACCGAAGCGGGCTACGTGGGCGAAGACGTGGAAAACATCATCCAGAAGCTGCTGCAGAAATGCGACTACGACGTGCAGAAAGCGCAGCGCGGCATCGTCTATATCGATGAAATCGACAAGATTTCCCGCAAGTCGGATAACCCGTCAATCACGCGTGACGTGTCGGGCGAGGGCGTGCAGCAGGCGCTGCTGAAGCTGATAGAAGGCACGGTGGCCGCAGTACCGCCGCAGGGCGGACGCAAGCATCCTCAGCAGGAGTTTTTGCAGGTGGATACCTCGAAAATCCTGTTTATCTGCGGCGGCGCGTTTGCGGGCCTGGATAAGGTTGTCTCACAGCGCGTGGATACCGGAACGGGCATCGGCTTTGGCGCAACGGTAAAAGGCAAGGCGGAAAAGGCGACGGAAGGCGAGCTGCTGGCGCAGGTCGAGCCGGAAGACCTGATTAAGTTCGGCCTGATCCCGGAATTCATCGGCCGTCTGCCGGTGGTGGCAACGCTGACCGAGCTGAGCGCCGAAGCGCTGATCCAGATCCTGCGCGAGCCGAAGAACGCGCTGATCAAGCAGTACCAGGCGCTGTTTAACCTGGAAGGCGTGGAGCTGGAGTTCCGCGAGGAAGCGCTGAAGGCGATAGCGGACAAGGCGATGTCGCGTAAAACCGGCGCGCGCGGTCTGCGTTCAATCGTGGAAGGTGCACTGCTGGACACCATGTATGACCTGCCGTCGATGGACGACGTGGAAAAAGTGGTGATCGACGAGTCGGTGATAGCGGGCGAGTCGGAGCCGATGCTGATTTACGGCAAGGGCGATACGCAGCAGGCGTCTGGTGAATAAATAACCACATCATTCCAAGCGGTTATCTCAAAAAAGGGAGAAATATTCTCCCTTTCACTTTTCTCTCGCACATAACGTTGAATGTCTTACATTCATCCCCATATACTCAACTACCTGTGGGTAAAACTGCATGCCTGACCATTGCGGTTCCCCTCACCCTGGCGGAAATTAAACTAAGAGAGAGCTCTATGAATCCTGAGCGTTCTGAACGCATTGAAATCCCTGTGTTGCCGTTGCGTGACGTAGTGGTTTATCCGCACATGGTAATTCCGTTGTTTGTAGGCCGTGAAAAATCAATTCGCTGCCTTGAAGCCGCCATGGATCATGACAAAAAGATCATGCTGGTCGCGCAGAAAGAGGCTTCAACGGATGAACCTGGCATTAACGATCTCTTCTCTGTAGGGACCGTAGCGTCAATTTTACAGATGCTGAAACTGCCTGACGGCACGGTAAAAGTGCTGGTTGAAGGTCTGCAGCGCGCGCATATCACCACGCTTGCCGATAACGGCGATCATTTTACCGCTCAGGCGGAATACCTGGCTTCGCCTGAGATTGACGAACGCGAGCAGGAAGTACTGGTCCGTACGGCGATCAATCAGTTTGAAGGCTATATCAAACTGAACAAAAAAATCCCGCCGGAAGTGCTGACCTCGCTGAACAGTATTGAAGACGCGGCGCGCCTTGCGGATACCGTGGCGGCCCACATGCCGCTGAAGCTGGCCGACAAGCAGTCCGTGCTGGAGATGTCCGACGTCAACGAGCGTCTGGAATATCTGATGGCGATGATGGAGTCGGAAATCGATCTGCTGCAGGTTGAAAAACGCATCCGCAACCGCGTTAAAAAGCAGATGGAAAAAAGCCAGCGCGAATACTATCTGAACGAACAGATGAAGGCGATTCAGAAAGAGCTGGGCGAAATGGACGATGCGCCTGACGAAAACGAAGCGCTGAAACGCAAAATCGACGCGGCGAAAATGCCGAAAGAAGCGCGTGAAAAAACCGAAGCCGAGCTGCAAAAGCTGAAGATGATGTCGCCAATGTCTGCGGAAGCCACCGTGGTACGCGGCTATATCGACTGGATGGTGCAGGTGCCGTGGAACGCGCGCAGCAAAGTGAAAAAAGACCTGGTTAAAGCGCAGGAAACGCTGGATACCGATCACTTTGGCCTGGAGCGGGTAAAAGACCGTATCCTGGAATATTTGGCCGTACAGAGCCGCGTCAGCAAAATCAAAGGGCCGATCCTGTGCCTGGTTGGGCCGCCAGGAGTGGGTAAAACCTCCCTGGGTCAGTCCATCGCGAAGGCGACCGGCCGCAAATATGTGCGTATGGCGCTGGGTGGCGTACGTGATGAAGCGGAAATCCGTGGTCATCGCCGTACCTATATCGGTTCTATGCCGGGCAAGCTTATCCAGAAAATGGCCAAAGTTGGCGTGAAAAACCCGCTTTTCCTGCTGGATGAAATCGACAAAATGTCCTCGGATATGCGTGGCGATCCGGCTTCGGCGCTGCTGGAAGTGTTAGATCCCGAGCAGAACATCGCGTTCAACGACCATTATCTGGAAGTTGACTACGATCTGTCCGACGTGATGTTTGTCGCAACCTCTAACTCCATGAACATTCCGGCTCCGTTGCTGGACCGTATGGAAGTGATCAGGCTGTCGGGCTATACCGAAGATGAAAAGCTCAATATTGCCAAACAGCACCTGCTGTCCAAGCAGATTGAACGCAACGCGCTGAAAGCCAGCGAGTTGACGGTAGATGACAGCGCGATTGTCAGCATCATCCGTTACTACACGCGTGAAGCGGGCGTGCGTAGCCTTGAGCGTGAACTGTCCAAGCTGTGCCGTAAAGCAGTGAAAACGCTGCTGATGGACAAGAGCGTTAGCCATATTGAAATTAACGCGGACAACCTGAAAGATTTCCTGGGCGTACAGCGTTATGACTATGGTCGCGCCGACAGCGAAAACCGCGTGGGTCAGGTAACGGGTCTGGCATGGACCGAAGTCGGCGGCGATCTGCTGACCATCGAAACCGCCTGCGTACCGGGTAAAGGCAAGCTGACCTATACCGGATCGCTGGGCGAAGTGATGCAGGAGTCTATCCAGGCCGCGCTGACCGTGGTACGTGCTCGCGCAGAGAAGCTGGGTATCAACGGCGACTTCTACGAGAAGCGTGACATCCACGTACACGTACCGGAAGGCGCGACGCCGAAAGATGGTCCAAGCGCCGGTATTGCTATGTGTACCGCACTGGTTTCCTGTCTGACCGGTAACCCGGTGCGCGCCGATGTGGCAATGACGGGTGAAATCACGCTGCGCGGTCAGGTTCTGCCAATTGGCGGCCTGAAAGAGAAGCTGCTGGCAGCTCATCGCGGCGGTATCAAAACCGTGCTGATCCCGGACGAAAACAAGCGCGATCTGGAAGAAATTCCGGATAATGTGATTGCCGATCTGGATATCCACCCGGTTAAGCGCATTGAAGAAGTCCTGACGCTGGCACTGCAAAACGCGCCTTACGGCATGCAGGTTGCTACCGCTAAATAGTGATGTAAGACAAAAACACCCTAAATCCAGAGCTGGCAAACGAATTCGGACTTGCCAGCTTTTTTTTGTGCCGTTAATTTAGGGGGCTGTTAAGCCGGTGAAGGTTTGTACCAACCGTGCCTTTACGACTCAGCAAATGAAAACTGATACGCATTCGTTACGGAAAACACCGTCGGCGAAGCGAATAAAAATAGGGGATGATTGAGTGAATAAGTCACAGTTGATCGACAATATTGCTGCCAGTGCGGATATTTCTAAAGCGGCGGCAGGACGTGTATTAGATGCCTTCATTGAAGCGGTAACGGATTCACTGAAAGCAGGCGATGAAGTTGCGCTGGTAGGATTCGGTACTTTTTCCGTACGTGACCGCGCGGAGCGTACCGGACGCAATCCTCAGACCGGCAAAGAAATCACCATTCCAGCCGGTAAAGTACCGGGCTTCCGCGCCGGTAAAGCGCTGAAAGACGCGGTTAATTAACGGCATTTAGCGCAAATACTTCGGTGGAATGAGGATTGTCCTGACGTTCTCATGTACCATACGGGGCACATCAGCACAATGATGTGCCTTTTTTGTTTTAACGGTCGCGAGCCTGATACGCAGCGGCGTAGCGCGTCCCCGGGAAACGGGTCGCCAGCGCAAGGGTTTACATTCATTACACAGCGGAGTGTTGTCACACCATGATGGACAATTTACGCGCGGCGTCGAACCATGTCGTGCTCAAAATTATACTGGGTCTGATCATCCTGTCTTTTGTGTTGACCGGGGTGGGCAACTACCTGATCGGCGGCAACGGGGATTATGCAGCCAAAGTTAACGGACAAGAAATCAGCCGTGCACAGCTGGAAAGAGCGTTTGGCAATGAACGTTCGCGCCAGCAGGATATGTTAGGCGACCAGTTCTCTCAGCTGGCAAGCAATCCAGCCTATTTGCAGCAGATTCGTCAGCAGGCGCTTTCGCAGCTGATCGATGAGGCGCTGCTGGATCAATATGCAAAAAATCTGCATCTGGCCATCAGCGACGCGCAAATCAAGCAGGCTATCTTCAGCCAGCCGGCTTTCCAGACCAACGGCAAGTTTGATAATGCTAAATATCTGGCAATTATCAACCAGATGGGCATTACGGCCGACCAGTATGCTCAGGCACTGCGCAAGCAGATGACCACGCAGCAGCTGATCGCTTCCGTCACCGGCACCGACTTTATGCTGCCAGGCGAAACCGATTCGCTGGCCGCGCTGGTGTCTCAGGAGCGTCTGGTGCGTGAAGCGACTATCGACGTAGCGGCGCTGGCAGCGAAGCAGACCGTCAGCGACGAAGAAGTCAAAAACTACTACGAGCAGAACAAAAACAGCTTTATGGCACCAGAGCAGTTCCGCGTCAGCTATATCAAGCTGGATGCGGCTTCGCTGCAGAAAGACCCCAGCGAGAGCGACATCCAGAGCTGGTACGCCAGCCATCAGCAGGACTATACCCAGCCGCAACGCAGCCGTTTCAGCATCATTCAGACCAAAACCGAAGCGGATGCCAAAGCGGTGCTGGATGCTTTAAACAAGGGCAGTGATTTTGCCGCGCTGGCAAAAGAGAAGTCCATTGACCCTATCTCAGCCCGCAAAGGCGGCGATATGGGCTGGCTGGAGCCGGATACCACGCCGGACGAGCTGAAAGGCGCGGGCCTGACGCAGAAGGGCCAGCTGTCGGGCGTAATCAAATCTTCCGTTGGCTTTATCGTTGCCCGTCTGGACGATGTGCAGCCGCAGCAGATTAAACCGCTTGCCGCTGTTCATGATGAAATTGCCGCTAAGGTGAAGCATGAAACCGCTGTCGATGCTTACTATAAGCTGCAGCAAAAAGTCAGCGATGCCGCCAGCAACGATAACGAATCGCTGGCAAGTGCGGAAGAAGTGGCAGGCGTCAAAGCGGTGGAAACAGGCTGGTTCAGCCACGATGCACCGCCAGCCGAGCTGAACTTCCAGCCGGTTGAGCAGGCCATCTTTAACGGCGGCCTGCTGGGTGAAAATGGCGCGCCGGGCAGTAACTCCGACATCATTACCGTAGACGGCGACCGTGCTTTTGTTCTGCGCATCACCGCGCATAAACCTGAAGCGGTTAAGCCTCTGAATGAAGTCAACGCAGAGATCGTGGCGACGCTGAAAAACCAGAAGGCGCAGGCTCAGGCGAAGGCGCAGGCAGAAAAACTGCTGACCGAGCTGAAAGCGGGCAAAGGCGATGAAGCGATGAAAGCCGCTGGCCTTAGCTTTGGCGCGCAGCAAACGCTGACCCGTGCGGGCCAGGACCAGCTGACCCAGACGGCGTTTACGCTGGCGCTGCCGGAAAAAGATAAGCCGGTGTATGGCGTGAGCGAAGACGGCAAAGGTAATGTTGTGGTACTGGCGCTGGATCAGGTTCGCCGCGGCACCATGCCGGACGCGCAGAAGAAGGCAATGGTTCAGGGCATTACGCAAAACAACGCGCAAATCGCCTTTGAAGCCTTGCTGAGCAATCTGCGTAAGGAAGCCAAAATCAAGTACGGCGCAGCGGCGCAGGCGCAATAAGCCTCGCAAAAATTCTGCAACCCGTTGCAAACTCAAAGGCCGCTTATGCGGCCTTTTCCATTTCTGTGATCTGCCGTTTGTCGTGACTGAAAGCCGGGCGTAGGCTGAGCCTGCTGTCAAACACATGGAGGAGAACAGCATGCAAAACAAACTACTGGCTTTAGGTTTTACCCTGTTACTGGGGGGCGCTTCGCCGCTTTATGCCGATCCGGCTGTCGATAACGTCAGCGCGCCGCAGGCGAGCACGCAAAAAGCTGCCGCGTCGCAAGAACAGGTGAGCATTAACCATGCGACGGCCGAAGAGCTTAGCGCCGTTATGAACGGCGTTGGAATAAAAAAAGCGCAGGCCATTATCAGCTACCGTGAGCAATATGGCCCTTTTACCCAAATAGATCAGCTGAAAGAGGTACCGGGGATAGGCAACGCGCTGGTAGAGCGCAATCTTCCACGGCTGAAGCTGTAACGCGTGGCCAGCGCGCTATACCCGGTTGCGGAAGCCGTAACGTACCGTTGCTGAAGCGTTATGCCATACAGCTGAAGCTTTAATGTGTCATGGCCAAAGCGCTGTACCCGGTTGCGGAGGCCTTAACGTACCATAGTTAAAGCGCTATAAAGCTTTAATGTGTCGTGGCCAAAGCGCTATACCTGATTACGCAAGCCGTACGCATGCAGTAAAACCGTCACGCTGCATGGCGGAAACTGTGATGAAGTTCGCGGGCTCCTTTTCCGGCAGTTTGCGTAGCGTGACGGGCTGCTATTCTGTAAGAGGTCATACCAGTGGGTATGGCCTTTTTTTCAGAGGCAGGCTATGGAAACAACAATTAAAGTTCGCGGTTATCACCTGGATGTCTATCAGCACGTCAATAACGCCCGCTACCTGGAATTTCTTGAGGAAGCACGCTGGGCCTGGCTGGAAAGAATGGAGGCTTTTCACTGGATGAATAACAACCGGCTGGCCTTTGTGGTGGTTAATATCAATATTAACTATCGCCGACCGGCCGTACTGGGCGATCTGCTGGCCATCAACAGCCAGCTGTTACAACTGGGCGGGAAAAGTGGGGTAATAGGCCAGACGGTCACGCTACAGCCGACTGGCGAAGCCATTGCTGACGCTACGCTGACCTTTGTCTGCATCGATCTGCGCACGCAAAAAGCGCAGCCGATGACGGGAGAGCTGGAGCAGAAGATGCGGCAGATGCTGGTGGAATAAGCCCACGGTGACTGATGCCGCTGCTGTCGTCCGTGGTGCGATAAGCCACGGTGACTGATGCCGCTGCTGTCGACCGTGGCGCAATAAGCCACGGTGACTGATGCCGCTGCTGTCGTCCGTGGTGCAATAAGCCGACGGTGACGGGAGCTACCCGGTTAGCGCAGGCCGGTTTTGCGCTGCATCTCCTGCATAACGGCCGTGCTGTCAGACTGATAGTCCCGCAGGCCGTTAGCACGCAGATGACAGGCGGCGCAGTCGCCGCAGCCATGGCCTTTAATGCCGTTGTAGCAGGTCAGGGTCTCGCTGCGTACCAGCGCCAGCTGCTGCCAGTAGTCCGCCAGTGCCCAGGTTTCAGCTTTGTTCAGCCACATCAGCGGCGTTTCAAAACGCACAGGTCGCGCCATGCCCAGCTCGACGGCATGGTTTAACGCTTTGACAAACTCGTCGCGACAGTCGGGATAGCCAGAAAAATCGGTTTCACAAACGCCGGTAATCACCGCTTCGGCTTCTACCTGATAAGCGTAAACAGAAGCCAGCGTCAGAAAAAGAATATTACGGCCGGGCACAAAGGTGCTGGGCAGGCCGCTGGCATCAGGATCGTAGGCCGGAACGGGAATGCTGTCGCGGGTCAGGCTGCTGACGGCCAGCTCGTTCAGTAGCGTTACGTCCAGCACCTTGTGCGCTCGTGCGCCGAGAGACTGCGACAGCACCCGAGCCGTGTCGATTTCCGCGCGGTGGCGCTGGCCATAGTCAAACGTCAGGCAATGGACCTCGTCATACTGGTGTAATGCCTGGATCAGGCAGGTGGTAGAATCCTGGCCGCCGCTGAAAACCACTACTGCACGTTTCATATGTTTACCTCATTAATCTGTTGTGCGATATGGTACTGCCTGCCCGGCCAGAAAGGTAGTCTTGCCGGGTGCCACCGTTTCGTCCTGCGGCAGCATAAGACCAGTGCGTTTATTTTCGCCGTTTTAAGGTATAAGGCATTAAGGGGAAAAAATTTAGTTTATTCACTGTAAAGTAGTAACTTAATAGAAATTTCTGCTACAAAATTCTGCCGCAACAGATAAAAAGTATGTTGAACGCCTGCGTTTAAGGTAACGGGGCTGTATGCTATTGATACAAACGCCAGCGGTAAGCGGGTATTTTACAACCACGCCTTGCTGGAAAGGCTTGAAAAGGCTGGAAGAGGAAAGCTATATTCGCGCCCGTGTCGTTTTACCACAGGGCTGGCTGACAGCATTATTGCCCGGTTACGCTGCAAAGATAAAAACACCGAGCTCTTCTGTCAGCATCTGGCCAGCCTGGCGCCGGCCTGAACAAGATAGCCGCTTTTATTGCGGAAGAGATAAATAGACTGGCGCTCCTGTTCAGGTAAAGCGCCTGCCCAAACTTAACCAGGACGTTTATTGTGCGACTTTTTAGCCAATTGAGCTGGTACTTTTTACGCGAGTGGCGACGCTACCTTGGGGCCGTTTTTCTGCTGATCGTCATTGCCATCCTGCAGCTTCTGCCGCCGAAAATAGTCGGGACCGTCGTTGATGGCATCTCCCATCAGCAAATGAGCGGGCCACGCCTGATGATGTGGATTGGCGTAATGCTGCTGACGGCCGTGGTGGTCTACCTGCTGCGCTATGTCTGGCGCGTGCTGCTGTTCGGGGCTTCTTATCAGCTGGCCGTCGAGCTTCGCCAGGATTTTTACCGCCAGCTTAGCCGCCAGCATCCTGAATTTTATCTGCGGCATCGTACCGGGGATCTTATCGCCCGCGCCACCAATGACGTGGACCGCGTCGTTTTTGCTGCCGGAGAGGGCGTACTGACGCTGGTTGATTCACTGGTGATGGGGCTGGCGGTACTGATAGTGATGAGCACCCAGATTAGCTGGCAGCTAACGCTGCTGGCGCTACTGCCGATGCCGGTTATGGCTATCGTCATCAAACGTTATGGTGACCAGCTGCATCACCGGTTTAAGGATGCTCAGGCCGCGTTTTCCTCCCTTAACGACCGTACGCAGGAGAGCCTGACCAGTATCCGCATGATCAAGGCGTTTGGCCTGGAAAACCATCAGTCCGCTCAGTTTGCTGATATCGCACGCGATACCGGACAAAAAAACCTGCGCGTGGCCCGCATCGATGCCCGTTTCGATCCCACTATCTATATTGCCATTGGCTTATCGAACCTGCTGGCGATTGGCGGCGGCAGCTGGCTGGTCTGGCACGGCAACATGACGCTGGGCCAGCTGACCAGCTTTGTTATGTACCTGGGGCTGATGATCTGGCCCATGCTGGCCCTTGCCTGGATGTTTAATATCGTCGAGCGCGGCAGTGCGGCCTGGAGCCGTATCCGCGCGCTGCTGTCTGAAGCACCCGCCGTTGAAGATGGCAGCAAAACGCTGCCGGAAGAGCGCGGACAGCTGCAAATCGCCATTCGTGAGTTCTGCTATCCCGGTGCGCAACAGCCTTCGCTACGGCACGTTAACGTTAATCTTAAGCCCGGCCAGATGCTGGGACTGTGCGGCCCAACGGGATCCGGGAAAAGCACGTTGCTGAGCCTGATCCAGCGCCACTTTGATATTGCGCAGGGCGATATTCGCTATCACGGTATTCCCCTTACGCAGCTGCGGCTGGACAGCTGGCGCAGCCGGATGGCCGTGGTCAGCCAGACGCCGTTTTTGTTTTCCGATACCGTAGCGAACAATATTGCGCTCGGGCGTCCTGCGGCCCAGCAAAGCGATATTGAAAAAGCGGCAAGGCTGGCCAATGTCCATGAAGATATACTGCGGCTGCCGCAGGGCTACGAGACGGAAGTAGGCGAGCGCGGCGTGATGCTTTCCGGCGGCCAGAAGCAGCGTATTTCGATAGCCAGGGCTTTGTTACTGAACGCCGAGATTTTGATTCTGGACGATGCGCTTTCAGCGGTTGATGGGCGTACGGAGCACCAGATTTTGCATAATTTAAGGAAATGGGGCGCGGGCAGAACCGTGATTATCAGCGCCCATCGCCTCTCTGCGCTAACGGAAGCCAGCGAGATCCTGGTGATGCAACAGGGGACGGTGGCGCAGCGCGGCCAGCACGGCGCGCTGCTGGAACAGCAAGGCTGGTATCAGGATATGTATCGTTACCAGCAGCTGGAAGCCGCACTGGACGAGGATGATATTGAGAAAGGGGTACCGCATGGCGAATCTTAATCAGCTCTGGCCGACGCTCAGGCGTCTGCTGAGCTATGGCTCGCCGTGGCGTAAGTCGCTTGGTCTGGCGGTACTGCTGCTGTGGATAGCCGCCGCGGCTGAAGTGCTCGGGCCGGTACTGGTCAGCTATTTTATTGACAATATGGTGGCTAAACACCATATGCCGTTTGGCCTGGTCGCTGGCCTGGCGGTAAGTTTCATTCTGCTGCAGGCGCTGGCTGCTGCGCTGCACTACTGGCAGGCGTTGCTATTTAACGAAGCTGCCGTTGGCGTCGTGCAGCGCTTGCGTACGGACGTAATGGACGCCGCGCTGCGCCAGCCGCTTGGCGCTTTTGATACCCAGCCGGTTGGGCAAATTATCTCACGCGTGACCAACGATACCGAGGTGGTTCGCGATCTTTACGTTACCGTTGTGGCAACGGTACTGCGCAGCGCGGCGCTGATTGGCGCAATGCTGGTGGCAATGTTTAGCCTGGACTGGCGTATGGCGCTGGTTGCCATCACTATTTTTCCGGCCGTCATAGCCGTAATGCTGATCTACCAACGCTACAGCACGCCGATTGTACGGCGCGTGCGCAGCTATCTGGCCGATATCAATAATGGCTTTAACGAAGTCATTAACGGCATGAGCGTTATCCAACAGTTTCGCCAGCAGGCGCGCTTCGGCGAACGGATGAACGAGGCCAGCCGCTCGCACTATCTGGCCAGAATGGAAACGCTGCGGCTGGATGGCTTCCTCCTGCGACCGCTCCTCAGCCTTTTTTCCGCGCTGATCCTTTGTGGGTTAATGATGCTGTTTGGCTTTTCCGCTAACGGCACGTTCGAAGTAGGCGTGCTGTACGCTTTTATCAGCTATCTTGGCAGGCTGAATGAGCCTCTGATTGAACTCACTACGCAGCAATCAATGTTGCAGCAGGCGGTCGTCGCTGGCGAACGTATTTTCGAACTGATGGATGCGCCTCGCCAGCGCTACGGACAGGATATCCGGCCGCTGGCATCCGGGCGTATTACCATCGATAACCTGAGCTTCGCCTACCGTGGCGATCGTAACGTGCTTACCGATATTACTCTGGAAGTGCCTTCGCGTAGCTTCGTCGCGCTGGTCGGGCACACTGGCAGCGGCAAAAGCACGCTGGCTAATCTGCTGATGGGCTACTATCCGGTGAGTAAGGGAGAGATCAGGCTGGACGACAGGCCGCTGGCTTCGCTTAGCCACAGCGTGCTGCGTCAGGGCGTAGCGATGGTACAGCAGGATCCTGTGGTGCTGGCAGATACGTTTTTTGCGAACGTCGCGCTGGGGCGGGAGATTAGCGAAGAAGCCGTCTGGCAGGCGCTGGAGACGGTACAGCTGGCGGGGCTGGCGCGCTCGCTGTCAGCGGGGATTTATACCCGCCTTGGGGAACAGGGGAACAACCTTTCCGTTGGGCAAAAGCAGCTGTTGGCGATGGCTCGCGTCCTGGTGGCTTCGCCGCAGATTCTGATCCTTGATGAAGCGACGGCCAACATAGATTCCGGCACCGAGCAGGCCATTCAGAAAGCGCTACAGGCTGTGCGTAAACAGACCACGCTGGTGGTTATTGCACATCGGCTTTCAACGATTACCGAAGCTGACACCATTCTGGTGCTGCATCGTGGGCAGGCAGCGGAGCAGGGTAACCATCAGCAGCTGCTTGAGAAGAAGGGACGCTACTGGCAGATGTATCAGCTACAGCTGGTGGGTGAGGAGCTCGAGGAAGCGTAATGCCAGCGCTGGCCGCTTCGCTGCACTAAAAGCAGGCGGCCACCAGAAAAGAAACGGCGTTTTGCACAACGCTGACGCGCGACGCACCTTTATGGTGCGTTTTTTTTATGCGCTATGCTCAATGGGTCAAGCCGCGCGGTTTATTACAGCCGTGCGTACGCGCCGCCCGTTCATTTTACGGCCTGTCACGCCGCTTTTATATTTATGGCACAGCCTTTGCTTTAATCACTTCGTGTAGGGTGGAACAACCGTTTTCTTTGCCTGGAGGGGATCGTATGAAGCTGGTTACCGTGGTAATCAAACCGTTTAAATTAGAAGATGTGCGAGAAGCACTCTCTTCTATTGGCATTCAGGGATTGACCGTAACTGAAGTTAAAGGGTTTGGTCGCCAGAAAGGCCATGCCGAGCTTTACCGCGGCGCTGAGTACAGCGTGAACTTCCTGCCAAAAGTCAAAATCGATATCGCCATCGCCGACGATCAGCTGGATGAAGTAGTTGATGTCATTAGCAAAGCTGCCTACACCGGCAAAATTGGCGACGGTAAAATTTTTGTCGCTGAACTGCAGCGGGTTATCCGGATTCGCACGGGCGAAACGGACGAAGCCGCACTGTAATCTCCAGGCTACGAATTGTGATGGGATGGAATAAATGAAAAAAATGACTAAGTTTGGCCTTGCCAGCTTCTGCCTGTTACCTTCGCTTGCGATGGCGGCGACCCCGGCCGTGGCGGATAAAGCGGATAACGCCTTTATGATGATTTGCACCGCTCTGGTGCTGTTTATGACCCTACCCGGCATCGCGCTTTTTTACGGCGGATTAATCCGCGCTAAAAACGTTCTCTCTATGCTGACCCAGGTTTCGGTGACTTTTGCGATGGTTTGCGTCCTCTGGATGCTATACGGCTACTCGCTGGCATTCAGTGCAGGTAACGCCTTTTTTGGCGATTTCAGCATGGCGATGTTAAAAAATATTCAGCTAACCGCGCTGGTCGGCACGTTTTATCAATATATCCACGTTTCTTTCCAGGCTTCTTTTGCCTGTATCACCGTGGGGCTTATCGTCGGCGCGCTTGCTGAACGTATTCGCTTCTCGGCGGTACTGATTTTTGTGGCAATCTGGGTCACTTTTTCTTACCTGCCGATTGCCCACATGGTCTGGTCTGGCGGTCTGCTGGCGCAGGATGGCGCGCTGGACTTCGCGGGCGGAACGGTTGTGCACATCAACGCGGCCGTTGCCGGTCTGGTGGGCGCTTACATGATCGGCAAGCGTGCCGGTTTCGGCAAAGAAGCTTTTAAACCACATAACCTGCCTATGGTCTTTACCGGTACGGCAATCCTGTATGTGGGCTGGTTTGGCTTTAACGCTGGTTCAGCAAGCGCAGCAAACGAAATTGCGGCGCTGGCCTTTTTAAATACCGTTATGGCGACGGCTGGTGCGATGCTCAGCTGGACCTTCGGCGAGTGGGCGCTGCGCGGCAAGCCTTCGCTGCTGGGCGTTTGCTCTGGCGCTATTGCAGGTCTGGTTGCTATCACTCCGGCCTGCGGCTACGTTGGCGTAGGCGGCGCGCTGGTAATTGGTCTTATTGGCGGCCTGGCAGGATTATGGGGCGTGACGGTACTGAAAAAATGGCTGCGCGTTGATGACCCTTGTGACGTATTCGGCGTGCACGGCGTCTGCGGTATTGTTGGCTGTATTCTTACCGGGATCTTTGCTTCCTCTTCGCTGGGCGGCGTCGGCTACGCTTCTGGCGTCACCATGGGGCATCAGGTTTGGGTACAGCTTTACAGCGTAGGCATCACCATTGTCTGGACTGGCGTCGTTGCTTTTGTCGGCTTTAAAGTAGCAGATATGACGGTAGGACTGCGCGTTCCGGAAGATCACGAGCGCGAGGGACTGGACGTTAATAGCCACGGCGAGAACGCCTATAACCAGTAACAGGCAAACGGCTCCGTTCAGGAGCCGTTTCTTTATGCCGCTACTGACGTAATCGTATGACGCCTTCCTGCACCGTAGAGGCTACCAGCACGCCTTCCTGAGTATAAAACTCTCCGCGCACAAAACCTCTGGCACTGGATGCAGAAGTACTTTCCACGCTGTACAGCAACCACTGGTTCAGATCGAAAGGGCGGTGGAACCACATTGAATGATCGATAGTGGCAACCTGCATGCCAGGCTCCAGAAAACCTTTACCGTGCGGCTGTAACGCAACGGGTAAGAAGTTAAAATCGGAAGCGTAGCCCAGCAGATATTGATGAATACGTTTATCATCCGGCATTGGACCGTTAGCGCGGATCCAGACGTGGCGCGCCGGTTCATCAACGTGCCCCTTCAGCGGATTGTGAAACTTAACCGGACGGATTTCGAAAGGTTTTTCCGACAGAAACTTTTCTCGCGCTTTTTCAGGAATAAAGTGTGAAAGCTGTTTAGCAATTTCACCTTCTGCCGGCAGGTTATCCGGCCCTGCGACCTGCGGCATTGGCTTTTGATGTTCAAAGCCGCTCTCAGGAGCCTGGAAAGAGGCCGTCATATAGAAAATAGGGTGACCGTTTTGTATCGCGCTGACCCGGCGTGCGCTAAAACTCTGGCCATCACGGAGCGTTTCTACATCATAAATAATGGCTTTCTGGCTGTCGCCAGGCCGTAAAAAATAGCTGTGGAAAGAGTGAATGATGCGTTCAGCGGGAACGGTCTGCTTGGCGGCGTAGAGTGCCTGGCCAACAACCTGACCGCCAAATACCTGGCGCAGGCCCAGGTCTTCACTCTGACCGCGAAACAAACCTTCTTCCAGTTTTTCCAGATTCAATAAATTTAACAGGTCATGTAGTGCCTGACTCATTGCGGCTTCCTCAGTGAACGAACTTATTTCAGTTTGCGAAACCAGGTACGCTGTCGTCAACGTTCCGGCAAAATATTCTGCCCCTTTAATGACTTGTTATCCTGCCCGGAGGCGAAAATCGCTAACCTGTGCCAGACTTAGGGCTTACGAGACAGCTTTTCTCTGTCTCTTTCGGTTAAGTCATCACTTTGGCATTGATCATAAGGAGAATAAATCAATGAAATTTTGGCCTGTACTGACCGGCGCCGCTCTGGCGGTTGCGCTTTCCGGATGTGCTGATAAAGGTAGAGATGTGCCAACAGCAACGCTGGCTTCAAAAGTAGCGGGGGAATCCACCACGCTTCGTCAGCCGAACGTCAGCGGATCTGTTTATATTCGTCAGAAAATTATGCTGCCGCCAAAAGCCTCGTTAACCGTAACGCTCTCCGATGCTTCCGTGGCTAACGCGCCGTCTAAAGTTATTTCCCAACGCGTGGTATTGACCGACGGCAAACAGGCACCTTTCAGGTTTATCCTGCCGTTTAATCCAGCCGATATCCAGCCAAACGCCCGCATTCTGCTGAGTGCTGCCGTAGTGGTGGATGGCAAAGTGGTTATGAATACCGAATCGGTTAAAACCGTTATTACTGACGGAGGAACAAAGCAGGACCTGACGCTGGTTCCTGTGGTTTCAACGCCGTTACCAACGTTGCCAGGCCCGGCAACGACGCTGCCTTCGACTTCACCTACCCAGGTAAGTCCGTCGTCATCGGTTCCTGCGCCAACTTCGCTGTAATCGTTGCTTACCGCCCCTGCCGGGGCGGTTTATCCCTGCCAGCGATAGCGTTCAAGCGCGATTTTTCCGCTGCTGTCGACCTCGACGCCCTCAGCCAGCAGAGCATTACGCTGTCGATCCAGATCGCTACCTTTTAGCGAGATTTCACCAGAACGATTAATTACCCGATGCCAGGGCAGACGGCTGCCTGCGGGCAATCTTTTTAGCACGCCGCCAACCTGACGTGCCGCACGTGGCGATCCTGCAAGGCGAGCCACATCGCCATAGGTAGTTACTTTCCCGGTGGGGATAGCGGCCACAATCTGCCAGATCCGCTGTTGAAAGGTATCTTGTTCAGTCACGAGTGCTCCTTTGCCTGCCATACAGTAGCCCGAAGCAGCCGGAAGCGGAAATGAATGCCTGCAAAAAGTGCAGTAAAAAGGGAGCGGGGCGGTAAAAAAGCGGGTTTTGTGCAAGAAAACAACGGTCGTCCGCCCTGGGGTTGCAATTGCCGGGGGGTTCATTGATAATGCCCTCGCTCCATAACATGGAGCCGTCAATGGGGGCCCGGTTGGTTCTCCCGCAACGCTAACTTGTGAACTCGGTCAGATCCGGAAGGAAGCAGCCGCAGCAGGTGACGCGTGTGCCGGGATGTAGCTGGCAGGGCCCCCACCCAATTCTTCCCGTGAATCCCCTGCCGCTCTCATTAAATTAACGTACGAACTTCCAGACAGAAACCGGTACTTTATCGTAAAGCTTATTCATCGTCAGCTCAGCCAGGCGATGGTCAGCAGCAGAATAAAAGACCGCCAGTTCATTATCAGATAATTCGTATTTATTTTTTTCGATAACGCGTTCGAGCGTGTCAATTGAACGGCATCGTCTTAAACGCATCAGATAATCAGTTTTAGTCAGAAGTTTATCTGTCATTATTAAACCATTGAGAAAATAAAAGTTACTAAAATGAATGGCTTGCTTGTGCGGTGACAACAGCACATTCCTCTATGAAAACATTGAAGAGCCGTTTGGCTGATTTTTGCCAGCGATGAAGATCCTGAACGTTAATGCCGTAATTACTAAAAAGCATGAACGTATCATCCAGATATTCATCAATCTGGCTAATCAGGTCGCTATCTTCAATATGCTTGATTTTGTAATTCATGGTAAAAGCAGCAATATGCTCGATAAGGTCATTGAGCTGCAGGTTAATTGCTGAAGTAGGATCGTTGACCCAGCCGTGGTGGCTGTCACCTAACGTGGCCAGACTTTCATCATACAGGTTTTCACACAAAAATTTCAGCTGGGCAATATCATGCCTTTTCGGTGAGTATTCGTCCATCTTTTTCCCCTCCATAGCGAGTGAAAAATGGTATGTCACGGGCTTTCCAGCCGTGACGAGCCAGGAAGTGATGCTGAATTTCGTTCAGACAGTATAAATAAAGACGATCCTTTTAAGCGCTATATTTAATGCTATTACTTAAAACTAGAGTTCATCGGCAGCGGTTGCTTGTTCCGTGTCGATAAAGTCAAAAATTAATGCACCATGTTGATGCACAAAATTTACCGACTGGACGGTTGTTTCATCCGCATCTATATCCAGACAGGCATTAAAGACGTTCCAGCGAAAGCTATAAGTCATCTTGTAGCCTGACTCACTCATTTGTTCAACAGAAATAATTTTTAAAGTTTCGGGAACATATCGCGCATTTTGTGAATACCATAACAGAGAGCCGGTTAGCTCATCTTCTATTTCAGGCAGGCTCTGCTGAATAATAGCAATCAGCTCGCTGCTGTTTGCTGCATTAACGGCAGAAGAGACGGTAATACTTTTGCGCATTTTTTCTCCACTGGGTTAATAATTACTTATAAAGATCATCGGCACTAATAGAGAAATAATCAAGGTGCTGAAAATGATAAATAACTATCTTAATGATTTATCAGTTAATTATTTTAGTAGAGAAAACCTTTTTCTGCGACAGTAAAACCCTTTTAAGTTGAATTATTTTTATATAACACCTTATCGCTTCGTTAAGTCCCTTCTGAAATAATCCGATACATTTTTATCCTGCGCCGCTTCAGCAGACGTCATATGCTAGTGTTATGTTATAACATAATAGATATCACGCTTATGGCTTTTCCGCATTTTACCCCACGGCATACGCTGTTTACTCACTCGGCCAGTGCCCGTCTTCTGTTAGCGACAGTGGCCACGCTTTTGCTCTGCGCCTCTACTTATTGGGCGATATCCTGATGATAAATATGGTTAATTTAGAGGCGGGTTATCAGGGGCGCGCCGTCACCCCCTTATTGAATGGCGTTTTCCACCAGGGTTCGATGACCGCTTTGGTTGGCGCTAACGGCTGCGGCAAATCTACGTTTCTCAAAACGCTGGCCGGGCTGCTTCCGCCCGTAGCAGGGCATATTACGCCAGCCCGCTCGCAGCTGGATATGGCCTGGCTTCCGCAACAGTCGGAAATTGAAAAAAACTTTCCGCTTAGCGTCTTTGATCTGGTAGCCATGGGCTGCTGGCGGCAGTGCGGCTGGTTCGGCGGGATCACCCGTCAGATGAGGCAGAAAATCATAGCGGCGCTGCATCAGGTTAATATGCAGGATTTCGCCACAGCGCAGCCTGCCACGCTTTCCGGCGGCCAGCTTCAGCGCGTGTTGTTTGCCAGATTGCTGGTACAGGATGCTTCGCTTTTGCTGTTGGACGAGCCTTTTACCGGCATCGATACCGCGACCACCGAACTTCTGCTTGCGCTACTGACTGCAAGACACCGGGCAGGCTGCACCATGATTGTGGTGCTACACGATAAGACTATGGTCGATCGGTTTTTCCCACAAACGCTGCGATTCACTACAGATTGTGCCGAATGGTCAGAAAATAATCCTCAGGTAATGAAGCGGGAGTCAGCATGATCCAGGCGCTTATCCATCCTTTTATTGAATTTGGTTTTATGCGCCGCGCGCTGGTGGCATGCGTAGCACTCTCGCTCAGCGCTACGCCGCTTGGCGTATTTCTTCTGTTACGCAGGATGAGCCTGGTAGGCGATGCGCTTTCCCATGCGGTTCTGCCCGGTGCCGCCATTGGCTACCTTATTTCCGGGCTTTCGCTGGTGGCTATGGGCGTGGGCGGCGTGATTGCTGGTTTGACCGTCGCTTTACTTTCCGGTGCGGTAAGCCGCTATACGCCGCTGCGTGAAGATGCCAGCTTTGCCGGATTTTATCTGGGATCGCTGGCGCTGGGCGTCACGCTGGTTTCGCTACGCGGCTCCAGCGTCGATCTGCTACACGTCCTGTTTGGCTCTTTACTGGCCGTAGATAACCCGTCAATTCTGCTGGTCAGCGCTATCTCTTCCGTGACGTTGCTGGCGCTGGCGCTGATTTATCGTCCGCTGGTTATCGATGCTTTCGATCCCACCTTTCTACGCGCGCAAAACCGCTGGACTGCGCCGCTGGTGCACGGCGTTTTTTTGGTACTGGTCGTCACCAACCTGGTGGCGGGTTTCCAGGTCCTGGGCACGCTGATGTGCGTGGGCCTGATGATGTTACCGGCAGCGGCGGCACGTTTCTGGCGTCAGGAACTGCCAGGGATGATCGCCTCTGCCATCATGCTGGCACTGATTGCCAGCCTTAGCGGGCTTACGGCTTCTTTCTATCTAGCGTTGCCTGCTGGCCCGGCCGTGGTGCTCTGCGCCGCTATTCTGTTTTTCATCTCGATTTTAATGGGGCCGTGCGGCGGTATTCTGCGCGCGCGTCCTTTTCTTGTTGGTAAGGAGAAAGTATGAAGAAGTTACCTGTTGTGCTGGCACTGGCAACGCTGTGTGCAACGCCGCTGGCAATGGCAAAGACCCTGGATACGGTAGCCAGCTTTACCGTGCTGGCTGATATCGTCAAACAGATAGGCGGCGACCGTGTGCATGTGAAAAGCCTGGTAGGGCCAAATGGCGATCCGCACAGCTTTGAGCCTACGCCGCAGGATAGCGAGGCGCTGGCAAAGGCAGATGTCGTTTTTGTCAGCGGTCTGGGTCTGGAAGGCTGGATGGATCGCCTGATTTCAGCATCATCATACAAAGGTGAGGTAGTAGTAGCCTCTAAAGGTATTACCACGCGTTCAATGGAAGAAGACGGTAAAAGAATTACCGATCCGCACGCCTGGAACAGCATGAAAAACGGCGAAACCTACGCGACTAACGTAATGAACGCCCTGATTGCGGCCGATCCACAGGATGCCGCTTTATTTCGCCAGCGCGGTGCGGCCTACCTGAGCCAGCTACAAAAACAGGATAAGTGGGCGGCAGACAGCTTTGCCGCGATACCGGCGGCTAAGCGGAAAGTGCTGACCAGCCACGACGCGTTCGGCTATTTTGGTCAGCGTTACGGCGTGACTTTTATGTCGCCAGTCGGCTTTTCTACCGAGTCCGAAGCCAGCGCTTCAGATGTTGCCGGACTGATTACCCAGTTAAAAAACGAGCATATCCACAGCTATTTTATTGAAAATCAGACCGATCCACGTCTGGTTAAACAGATTGCATCGGCGACAGGCGCGCAGCCGGGTGGCGAACTCTATCCAGAGGCGCTGACGGAGAAAGGCGGCGTGGCCGATACCTATATCACTGCCTTCCGCCATAACGTAACGGCCATGCTTAACAGCATGAAATAATAGAAAAGGCGGGCCATTGCTGGTCCGCCTGAGGTCTTTGATAAACGTTTCAGGCCGCGTTCAGGCCAGTAAAGAGCTGTAAAGGCTGAGCGGAACACAGACACGCCGTAAATCCATCCAGGGAGGCTCGTTTGGCACGTCCTGGGCCTGCTATCGCTTTTTCTTGCCGCCCTGTACGGCCTTAAAGCGCGGATTACTTTTACAGATAACAAATACGCGCCCGTGGCGGCGCACGATTTTACAATCTTTATGGCGTTTTCTGGCAGAAGCCAGGGAGTTAAGTACCTGCATGGACTTTCCTTATTTAAAAAAGCGGCCAAAACGCTGGTTAAAGCGATGTGCGCTACCTTCTTTAGCAAACTCTTTCTGCTTGCCGGTGTAGTAAGGATGCGAGGCGGAAGAAACATCCAGTACGACGTAAGGCATGGTTTTACCATCAAGCTCAATGGTGCGATCTGTTTTGATGGTAGAGCCAACGATAAACCAGCTGTCGGCGCTGGTGTCGTGGAAAGCAACGGGTCGATAGGCCGGATGGATATCCTGTTTCATAAAGCACTCCAGATATTGTTACGTTATAACATAACAGCAAGTATGCTCGGCGCGTGACGAAAATGCAATGATAAAAGTTAAAGCCGTATTTACCGTGTAACGGCACGGGCCGGTTAAAAGGCAGCCTGAAAAAAGGGACAGAAGCGATAGCAGCAGGTAAGGGGACGAAACGCGACGGGATGTATACAGGAAGAAGCTGAAGCGACAGCCATAAATACAGACAGGGGAGGGGTTAATAAACGGATGATGCAGCAGATAAAAAAAGAGGCCGCGCTGGCGGCCTCCTGATAAAGCTGAATGCTTAATTAATGGTTCTGTACATCGTGCGGTTCCAGATCTTCCTTGTGTTTACTGAAGCGGCGGCGAACCACCACAAAGAACACGGGTACAAAGAAGATGGCCAGAATAGTCGCTGTCACCATACCGCCCATTACCCCTGTACCTACCGCATTCTGCGCACCGGAACCTGCACCGGTACTGATTGCCAGCGGCAGTACGCCAAGGATAAAGGCCAGCGAGGTCATCAGGATAGGACGAAGACGCATACGTACCGCTTCCAGCGTCGCCTCTATCAGCCCCTTGCCCTCTTTCTCCATCAGATCTTTGGCAAATTCGACGATAAGTATCGCGTTCTTCGCCGACAGACCGATGGTGGTCAACAGCCCAACCACAAAGTACACGTCGTTACTCAGACCGCGCACGGTAGTAAAGAGCAGTGCGCCAATAACGCCCAGCGGTACTACCAGCATGACCGAGAAAGGTATCGACCAGCTTTCATACAGCGCGGCCAGACACAGGAACACCACAATCAGCGAGATTGCGTACAGCGCCGGAGCCTGGTTGCCGGAGAGGCGTTCCTGATAGGACATGCCCGTCCACTCGTAGCCGATGCCCTGAGGCAGTTTAGCAGCCAGCTGTTCCATCAGGTTCATAGCGTCGCCGGAACTCTTGCCCGGTGCGGCCTGCCCCAGGATTTCCATCGACGGCAGACCGTTATAACGCTCCAGACGCGGTGAACCATACTGCCACTTCGCGCTGGCGAAGGAGGAGAACGGCACCATTTCACCGTTGGATGCGCGAACGTACCACTTATCGATGTCGCTCGGCAGCATACGGGAGTCCGCTTTGCCCATGACGTAAACTTTCTTCACGCGACCACGGTCGATAAAGTCGTTAACGTAAGAGCCGCCCCAGGCCGCGCCCAGCGTGGTGTTAATATCAGAAATAGAAACGCCTAACGCTTCCGCCTTCTCCTGATCAATGGTCAGCTTATACTGCGGCGTATCTTCCAGACCGTTTGGACGCATACCGACCAGAATATCCGGATGCTGAGCGGCCATGCCGAGCAGCTGGTTACGCGCGTTGGTCAGCGCTTCATGCCCAAGGTTACCCTGGTCAATCAGCTCGAAGTCAAAGCCGGTTGCGTTACCCAGCTCGATAATCGCCGGCAGGTTGAACGGGATCACCATGGCATCTTTAATCGCGCCGAAAGCCTGCATGGCGCGACCGGCGATACCTTCTACCTTGTTGGCTGCACCGCTGCGCTCATCCCATGGCTTCAGGCTGACGAAGGCGATACCGGTGTTCTGGCCACGACCCGCAAAACCAAAACCGTTAACCGTAAAGACCGAGCGAACGTTATCTTTCTCTTTGGTCAGGAAGTAATCCGTAACCTGGTCGAGCACCTTCTGCGTACGTCCCTGAGTTGCGCCAGCCGGCAGTGAAGCCTGCGCCAGCAGCAGCCCCTGGTCCTCTTCCGGCAGGAAGGAACTTGGCAGCTTAACGAACATCCAGGCCATGCCGACCACAATCACCAGGTAAATCAGCAAATAGCGACCGGTACTGCGGATAATATGGCCGACGCTGTTGGTGTAGTGGTGCGTGCTTTTATCGAACAGGCGGTTAAACCAGCCAAAGAAGCCGGTGGTTTTACCGTGATCGCCTTTCTTAATCGGCTTCAGCAAGGTTGCGCAGAGCGCAGGCGTCAGGATCAACGCCACGATAACCGACAGCACCATTGCGGAAACGATAGTGATCGAGAACTGGCGATAGATAACGCCGGTAGAGCCGCCGAAGAAAGCCATCGGAATAAATACCGCTGACAACACCAGCGCGATACCGACCAGCGCGCCCTGAATCTGCCCCATCGACTTGCGGGTAGCTTCTTTTGGCGGCAGACCTTCTTCCGCCATCACGCGCTCGACGTTTTCCACCACCACGATGGCATCGTCCACCAGCAGGCCTATCGCCAGCACCATCCCGAACATTGTCAGGGTGTTTATCGAATAGCCAAAGGCGCTGATGATAGCGAACGTCCCTAACAGCACCACCGGCACGGCGATCGTTGGGATCAGCGTGGCGCGGAAGTTTTGCAGGAACAGATACATCACGATAAACACCAGCACAATCGCTTCAATCAGGGTCTTAACTACTTCCATGATCGAGATTTTGACGAACGGCGTGGTGTCGTACGGATAAACTACCTTCATGCCTGCCGGGAAGAACGGCTCAAGCTTGCCCAGCTCGGCTTTTACTGCCGCTGCCGTATCCAGCGCGTTAGCGCCGGTAGCCAGCTTGATACCGATACCCGAGGCCGGCTTGCCGTTATAGCGCGCGACGATCTCGTAGTTTTCACCGCCCAGCTCAATTTTCGCGACGTCTTTCAACAGCACGCGAGAACCATCCGTGTTGACCTTCAACAAGATTTTACCGAACTCGTCGGTAGAGGTCAGACGCGTTTGCGCAATGATGGAGGCGTTCAGCTGCTGGCCCGGCACCGGCGGCGAACCACCAAGCTGACCAGCGGCTACCTGGGCGTTCTGCGAGTTAATGGCGCTGATAACGTCAACCGGCGTCAGCTGATAGTTGTTCAGCTTGTGCGGATCCATCCAGATACGCATCGCGTATTGCGCACCAAAGATCTGCGTATCACCCACGCCAAGCGTACGGCTGATAGGATCTTTGATATTCGAGGCGACATAGTCCGCAATATCGTTCTGCGTCATGCTGCCGTCGTCGCTGACGAAACCCGCCACCATCAGGAAGCTGCTGGAGGATTTCTGTACCTGAATACCCTGTTGCTGAACTTCCTGCGGCAGCAGCGGGGTAGCCAGCTGCAGTTTGTTCTGCACCTGAACCTGGGCGATATCCGGATCTGTACCTGACTGGAAGGTCAGGGTCAGCTGTAGCGTACCGGATGAATCACTGTTTGATGACATATACATCAGGCCATCAATACCGTTCATGTTTTGCTCAATAACCTGGGTTACGGAGTCCTGCAGCGTTTTTGCATCGGCACCCGGGTAGGTGGCGCGAATCTGTACGGCCGGTGGCGCAACATTAGGATATTGCTCAATCGGCAGTTTTAGAATCGACAGCACGCCCACCAGCATGATGATGATGGCGATGACCCATGCAAAGATGGGGCGATCGATAAAGAACTTAGCCATGTATCAGCGGCTCCTGTTTAAGACTGCGGTTGTTGCTGCGTTTTGGTCACGTCGTCGGCGCTCACTTCCTGCGGAGTCACAGTGGCGCCTGCTTTGGCTCGCTGTACACCCGTGGTGATGACACGGTCGCCATCTTTAAGGCCCGCGGTAACCAGCCACTTATCGCCGATAGCCTGTTCGGTGGTCAGATTGCGCGACTCAACCTTGTTGTCTGCACCCACTACCATCGCGGTCGCCTGACCGGTAGGCGTGCGGGTTACCGCCTGCTGTGGTACTAACAGCGCGGAAGGATTGGTCCCTTCTTCCAGACGAGCGCGTACAAACATCCCCGGCAGTAAAGAGTGATCCGGATTAGGGAACACGGCGCGCAGGGTGATAGAGCCGGTGGTCTCGTCCACGGTGACATCGGAGAATTCCAATGTTCCCGTTTGCGCAAACTCGCTACCATCCTGTAATAGCAGTTTTACCTGAGCTTTACCGTCGGTTTGCTGCAGCTTGCCAGAGTTCAGCTCCTGACGCAGACGCATAAAGTCTTCACTGGATTGCGTAACGTCAACGTAAATAGGATCGAGCTGCTGAACTGTGGCCAGGGCAGTGGTCTGGCCGCTCTGCACCAGCGCGCCTTCGGTCACGGCAGATTTGCCAATACGACCGCTGATAGGCGAAATCACCTTGGTATAGGCAAGGTTGATACGCGCGGTTTCTACGCTGGCTTTTGCTACCTGCACCGCGGCGGCGGTCTGGCTTTGCGTGGCGGCAGCGTTATCGTAATCCTGCTGGCTGATATATTTGGTGCCCATCAGCGGCTTGTAGCGTTTCACGGTCACGGCGGCAATTTGTGCGTTCGCCACGGCCTGAGCTAAATCGCCTTTGGCGCTGTCATAGGCTGCCTGGTAAGGGGCAGGGTCGATCTGGTAAAGAGACTGACCTGCCTTAACATCGCTACCTTCTACAAAGTTACGTTTCAGAATAATGCCCGAAACCTGCGGGCGAACTTCTGCAACCCGGAAAGAAGAGGTACGGCCTGGAAGATCGGTAGTTATTTTCAGCGGAGTGCTTTTTAATGTAAGCACGCCCACTTCTGGCGCTTTCTGCTGACCGCCTTGCTGTGCTTCCTTATTGTCACATCCTGTTAGCACCAGGCTGCCTGAAAGCATCAGAACGGCCGCCAGAGGCGTTAACCCTCTGTTTTTGTTCATAAATAAACCTCGAGTGTCCGATATCGATTGTTCAATGGGTCTTAACCCAATAAACCCATTGCTGCGTTTAAATTATGGTCGTGCTATGGTACATACATTCGCAAATGTATGTAAGTCTACTCTGGTTGTTAACATCACCCTATGGCACGAAAAACCAAACAGCAGGCGCTGGAAACGCGCCATCACATCCTTGATGCCGCTATTACAAGGTTTTCCGAACACGGCGTGGCGAAAACGTCTCTGGCTGATATTGCCACGGCTGCCGGGGTAACGCGCGGTGCTATTTACTGGCATTTCAGAAACAAAACTGACTTACTTAATGAAATTTGGGCTCAGTCTGAATCCGGGCTGGAAAACGTAGAGCTTGAGTATCAATTAAAATACCCTGGCGATCCACTCTCAGTTTTACGCGCCATGCTTATCTATGTCCTTGAAGCAACAGTAAGGGATACGCGTCGACGCGCGCTTATGGAAATTATTTTCCACAAGTGCGAATTTGTCGGGGAAATGGCCACTCTGCAGATGCTCCAGCAAACGCTTTATCTGGAGTGTTATGACAAAATAGAAGATGTCCTGCGTCAGTGTATCGCGGCAGGGCAGATACCCGGGAAGCTGAACACACGCTGCGCGGCTGTCGTCATGCGGGGTTATATCACGGGCCTTATGGAAAACTGGCTGTTTATGCCTGAGAGTTTCGATCTGGCGGCAGATGCGCCGCAGCTGGTCGACGTCGTGCTGGACATGCTGCAGCATAGCCAGGCGCTGCGCACGACTGCGGGTTAACCAGAGAGGCTACTCTCTTTTTCGCGGCTGACTTTCTGTTCAAAATCTTTTTGTACAATAGCTAAAGCGTCCAGCACCGTTTGTGGCGCAATCTTGTTCTCTTCCAGCAGCATGATTAAATCCACGGCCAGCTTAATTTCTTCAGGGGCACTTTCCAGCGACATAGCGTTCTCCGGGCGTTAGATCTTTAATTTTTTTACCACCAGCACCATCAGCAGCGCGCCAGCCAGGGCAATCAGTAGCGCTCTGGGTTCGATAGCGGCCAGCGTACCATAATCGAAAAAGACGCTGATATAGCCGCCGATCAATGCGCCAACCACGGCCAGTACCAGCGTCGCCACCAGGCCGCCGGGACGGCCGGGAAAGAAGTAGCGGCTGGCGAAACCCGTTACCAGCCCCATGATTATCCAGGAGAGCAATCCCATTGTTTATCTCCAGCCAGTTTTATTCGCAAGTATAGCAACGGCATCAAACGTAGCGCTCACGATTTTCGATAGCGCGTTCAATACGCTTTAGCGCCTGCAAACAGCGCTGTAGGCGCCCCTCAAGCGCGGCAATTTCACGCTGCAGGGTTTGCTGCTGCGCCAGCGTTTCCTGACGGGCCAGCTGGCTTTCCCTGTCGGCTACCATCGCCCGCAGACGTCGTTCATAGTCCTGATGTTTGGCCAGCTTTTCATAAAGATTTTCCTGTTCAGGCTCCGGCTGGGTTTCGCTGCTGCGCAGTTTTAACGTCGCCAGCTCGCGCTGCAATGCGCTTATTTGCAGCACGACACGTTCAGCCATCCAGGCAACGCGTTCCGTCCGCTGCCCGTTTACGCTCTGCGTTAACAAGGCCAGACTTTGCCGCACTTCCAGTAAATAATCGCCCAGCCGTGTAGTATGACAATGGAAAAGCTGACTATCAAAACGCGCTTTTGGGGTGCGCTTATTAGCGTGCGGCGCGATAGCCTGCGCCAGCTCTTCCAGTTTTTCTGCCAGCTGCGCCAGCAAATTGGCACTTTTCATTTTTTCTCTCCGCGAGGAATCGTGCCTATAATACGCTTAATTCACCTTATCTGTGTTCTGACGCGCTTTCTTATGCTTCACAACGAGGGCGATATGCGCAACAAAAGCGCTGAATTGCTTTCCAGCGGTTGCAATTGTCGGACAATTTGCATAGATTTGGTCGCTTTCGTGCGTGGCTTCCATCCGGACACTTCTGTTTTGCTCTGCGAATTTCTTCGTAAGGGCATAAAGCCGCGCGAGTCAGATTTGTATTTACCAGGCATAACACTATGACCGCGACTGCGCAGCAGCTTGAATTTATTAAAAACAGTATCAAAAGCATTGAGGATTATCCTAAGCCAGGCATTCTGTTCCGTGACGTAACCAGCCTGCTGGAAGATCCAAAAGCCTATGCACTCAGTATTGAACTGTTGGTTGAACGCTATCGTGATGTCGGTATTACTAAAGTAGTGGGTACCGAAGCGCGCGGCTTCCTGTTTGGCGCACCGGTTGCTCTGGCGCTGGGCGTTGGCTTTGTGCCGGTACGCAAGCCGGGCAAGCTGCCACGGAAAACGTTTTCTGAAAGCTACGAGCTGGAATACGGCACGGATTGTCTGGAGCTGCATTGCGATGCGATCGGCCCGGACGACAAAGTGCTGGTGGTGGATGATTTGTTGGCGACGGGCGGTACGATAGAAGCGACCGCTAAGCTGATCCGCCGTGCGGGTGGTGAAGTGAAAGATGCGGCGTTTATTATCAACCTGTTCGACCTGAGCGGTGAAGCACGTCTGAATGCGATGGGATTAACCTGCTTTAGCCTGGTTAATTTCCCGGGCCATTAAGCCCGAGGATAAAAAAAGGCCGGCGTTTGCCGGCCTTTTTTTTAGAACTTCACGTTGAATGAAGCAGAAACGGCCTGAGAAACCTCATGCGAAGAGGTCTGTACGCCGTAATGCAGCCCATAAGTCAGGCTCTCTTTCTGTAGCAAAATACCGGCGCTGGCGTTCAAAGCCGAACCGTCGGCAATCCGCGCCTCGCTCCAGGCTGAACCGCTAACGTCCGCCATCGTCACCTTCGTTCCGCTGGTTTTATCACCGACGTTAACAATCCACGAAAGATCCGCTTTAGGTTTCAGCGTATAACCCGATTTGGTTTTAAATTCCCGTCCCACGCTGACGCCAACCGGCACTGACCACAGCGCTGCTGAACTGCTGGCATTGCTGAACAGCGTTTTTTTATTGCTTTTAGCCTTAAAGTCGTCGGTTTTGAGCGAGGTATAGCGAAGGCCAATATGCGGCATTACGTCCAGATAGCGAGTGGGAAACAGATACTCTGCCGTCAGGCCGCCGTTGATAATTGTGGACTTTGCCTTGCCGGATATTTTCGAATAGCCGTAGGCAGGCAGCGATTGCGTCATCTCATGGTTCGCACGTGAATAGTTTACATCGGCCATCAGGTTCCAGTTATTGTTTAACCAGCTGCCGTACAGCGAGCCGCCCCAGAAATCGAGATCGTTCTTCACGGGATAAAGATTACCGCTTGCTCTGCTTTTTCCTTTGCCGATATTCAGCGCGCCGCCGGTTTTCAGCAGCGCGTCGTATTTAGTAATCAGCGTATCTTCCGCGCCGATAAAAATGCCGCTCAGCCAGGTTTTCGTTCTGGCGTTAAAACCGCCAGCGTTATAGCCTTTTAGCGCCGCATTGTTATAAAGCAGCGACGTCCACAGATTGAACCCTTCTTCCCGGGGCGTTCCTGCAAAAAAATGCTCGCTCTGTGAATAGTGCTGCGAAATAGCTCTGGTTGTTGCGGTCATTACCTGATAACTGGTGCCGGCCACGTTGGCGACAGAGGCAAAGTTGATCGCAGATTCCATAATGCGAGCGGCAGTGGTGGCATCGCTGACGTAGCGAACATCCGTTGTCTGGGAAAGAAAGCGCTGTGCGGCGTTGTCTGATGCGGTATTAATGCCAATCTGGCTGCTCATCGCGTTAAGCAGCCTGACCGAGCGAGCGGACATTTTTGGCATCGTCTTAGCGATATCGGCGTTGCCGAGCGTCAGCAGCGTGCCTTCCGTACCGGCAGAAGATGTTGCGGTCAGCAACCGGTTGGACGTGTTGATACTGCTTTGCGCCCAGGCTGGTGCCGCCTGCGTTGTGCCGCCTGCGCCCGCTACGGCGATAAAACTTTCTCCTGCGGTTACGCCATCATCCGTCAGCACCAGCAGTCTGGCATCTGAAGCAATTTGCGCACTGCCCATCGCCAGCGCAGGATTCCCGGATTCAATATAAGATCGAGCATCGATCACCGTTAGCGATGAGGATCCCAAGCCCCAGGTGGCATCATTACCGCCGATCCGCCATGAAAGATCGCTGCTGGAAAGATCGAGCGTCGTGTTGCCGCTCAGAATCAGCTTACCGTTCCAGGTTACCTGTTGCGCTTGCTGCAAAAGCGCCACGCTTTCCTGCCAGCTGTTAGCGTTCAGCTCGTTTGAACCGAAAATCAGCGTGCCGTCGCCGCTTACGGCCAGCGTGCCCTGATTGGCTTCCAGCGTCTGGCTGGCAAAAGTGCCGCCGCTAACCATCAGGCTGCCGCTGTTCAGCTCGGTAGCGCCAGACTGAAAAATACCGCCGCTCTGGAGATACTGACTTTCCGCCGTTGACGTTACGCCCGTTAGCGCGCCCCATACCGTGGCTGTACCAATCTTCAGCGTGCCTGCCGTAAAGGTGCCGCCTCTGATCTCCAGCAGTCCGGCACCGCCTGTCCCCGCAGTTTGCGCAAAAGCGCTGCTGTTTAAAACGCCGTCGTGGCCGCCATTTTCTCCACCTAACTGCACGGTGCCGCCAATCTGGCCGCTGCCGCCAGTAAAAATAGCTATACCTTTACCGCCATTACCCGCCTGGCCGCCGTTTCCCGCTCGGCCTCTGACACCCTGGCCAGTACCGCCATCACCGGCATCGCCGCCCCGGCCTCCCAGCTGAAGGTGGCCGCTGTTGGTCACTTTGCCGCTGTTGAACCATAGCGTGCCTGTAGCCCCATCTGACCCATCACCGCCGTTACCAACAGCCGCACTGCCCTGAAGGGAGCCGCCATTACCGCCATGGCCGCCGTTACCGCCATGGCCGCCGTTACCGCCAATTTGCATTGAAAACAGGGTGAGGGTGGTGTTGTCGATGTTAAGCGTACCCGCGCCCGCTATGCCGCCGTTTCCTGCTATTCCTCCTTTGCCGCCGGAGCCGCTTTTACCTGCGGCGGCCATACTGTCGACGACGCCAGCTTTCCCGTTACCGCCACTGCTGCCACCGTCACCGCCATTTGCGCCGCTGGCACCGATAGCCACAGATCTGGCATTTAAAATAGTGTTATTGAGCGTCAGCGTTCCCTCGCCCCCGTTGCCCCCGTTAGCGCCGTTGCCGCCATCGCCGCCTCGACCCCCCGCGCCGCCCTGGCCGCTATTGCCCGTTTCGCCGGTAATATTAGTTTCACTGTTAGTACTGGCGGTTCTTCCTGCATCACCGCCGTTGCCGCCGCTGCCGCCATGCCCGCCGTTCGATCCGTGGCTTGCCGCCCCGCCAATCGTCAAAGCATTTTGTACGTTCAGCGTTGTATTGCTGAGCAGTAAAACCCCGTCACCGCCATTGCCACCGGCCGCACCATTGCCCCCGCGTCCTCCCTGACCAGCGTCACCGCCGTTCCCGCCGTTACCCGGAAGGCCAGCAGCGGCCTGTACGCCATGCAAACCCGCTTCGCCACCGCTGTTGCCCGCGCCGCCGTTGCCTCCCGACTGGCCATTTTGGCCATTGCTGGCACTGCCGCCCGCGCCGCCGACCACCAGCTTCGTAGTGGTAAACGTACTTTGGCTGACGGTCAGGCTGCCATCGCCACCCGCTGCGCCGCTGCCGCCATTGCCACCGCTGGCACCGTCGCCGCCCGTGCCGCCGTTGCCGCCGTTACCCCCATCGCCGCCGCTTCCGGAAGTGCCGCCGTTACCGCCGTTGCCGCCTTTGCCACCGTTGCCGCCGCTGGAACCGCTGGAGGCTTCACCCGCCGTACCGCCTTCGCCGCCGTCAGCACCAATTTGCAATAGCCCTGATTGACCTTTGACGTTGCGTAGGGAAGAAGCGGTGGCGGAAGCAGCCGTACCCGCCACCCCATCAACGCCTGCTGAGCCGCTGGCTGCATGACTTCCATCAATGCCGCTGTTGCCATTGCTGGCGTTGTTGCTTCCTGCCGCTCTGGCTCCATCGCCGCCGTTGCTGCCGTTACCCGCGCCACCAGGCTGGCTGGCCATACCACCGTTGCCGCCGCTACCGCCCTGAGTACCGACAGTAATATTTTCTGCTGCCCGGCTTATATTGATACAGGCCAGCGCGGGCAGGGTCATTATCGCCAGCGCGTTAAGAGTCATTATTAAATTATGTTTGTTTCCCGCAGCGGGGACTTTCAAGGGCGTCTTATTGTCCTTAATTTTCATTTTATCAATCCATTAATTTCAGCTTA
The DNA here is from genome assembly GCF_047456155.1 of Erwinia sp. BNK-24-b. Classification (NCBI taxonomy): domain Bacteria; kingdom Pseudomonadati; phylum Pseudomonadota; class Gammaproteobacteria; order Enterobacterales; family Erwiniaceae; genus Erwinia; species Erwinia sp. BNK-24-b. The sequence goes on along the minus strand of NZ_CP179901.1, from coordinate 3,452,256 downwards.
ACAAGGGGAATAATCACACCGTGATACTTATTTTATAAAGTATATTATTCTCAATAACTTAAATTAAAAATAAGGTTGTCTGTTGCTATTGAATTACCTCCTATTGCTGGTTGACTTTTCTGATTCTTCTTAAGGGTTTTGTTATTAAATACTCTGGTGTGCTGCCAGTAAATTAATTTTATAATTTTAGGAGTATTGACTGGTTTTTTATTTATTTGTCATCATTTAATGATTAGGAGAAATTTACGGCGCGGCCCCCAGGTATTTTTTCTTAAACAAACCAGATATCCTTTTTTAGCCTGTGCGCCATCGGGAGATTTACCGGGCGGTTTTACGCAAAATAACAGGAATGACGTGGACTGTACTGGTACACTGTGCGGGTAATCTGAAACGAGGCTAAACCACGGGTTAACGGTGTTTAGATTAATTATCCTTTATAAATCAATGATGAAGCACTAATGAGCTATCAGGTACTGGCCCGCAAGTGGCGTCCCCAGGCATTTAGTGATGTGGTCGGTCAGGAGCACGTTTTGACCGCGTTGGCCAACGGGCTGTCGCTTGGCCGCATCCATCACGCCTACCTTTTTTCCGGCACCCGGGGTGTAGGAAAAACCACTATTGCCCGCCTCCTGGCGAAAGGCCTTAACTGCGAAACCGGCATCACCGCCACGCCTTGTGGCAAGTGCGACAACTGCCGGGAAATTGAACAAGGGCGCTTTGTCGATCTGATTGAAATCGATGCGGCCTCGCGAACCAAGGTTGAGGATACGCGCGATCTGCTGGATAACGTGCAGTATGCTCCCGCGCGCGGTCGCTTTAAGGTTTACCTGATCGATGAAGTGCACATGCTTTCCCGCCACAGCTTTAACGCGCTGTTGAAAACGCTGGAAGAGCCGCCCGAGCACGTCAAATTTCTGCTGGCGACGACCGATCCGCAAAAGCTGCCGGTGACTATTCTGTCACGCTGCCTGCAGTTTCATCTGAAGGCGCTCGACGTCGGGCAAATTCGCGGTCAGCTGGAACATGTACTGAATGAAGAGCAGATCGAGGCCGAAACGCGCGCGCTCCAGCTGCTGGCAAGGTCCGCCGACGGCAGCATGCGCGACGCGTTAAGCCTGACCGATCAGGCTATCGCCATGGGGCAGGGCAAGGTCACCACCGAGGCCGTCAGCAGTATGCTCGGCACGCTCGATGACGAGCAGCCGCTGGCGCTGGTTGAAGCGCTGGTCAACGCCGAGGGCGAACAGGTGATGTCGCTGCTTAACCAGGCGGCTTCCAGAGGCGTTGAATGGGAAGCGCTGCTGGTAGAAATGCTGACGCTGCTGCACCGCGTGGCGATGATCCAGCTTCTGCCTTCCGCGCTGGACGAAGAGTTCGCCAGTATTGAGCAGCGGCTACGCGAGCTGGCTCGCGTGTTGCCGCCCGCTGACGTGCAGCTCTATTACCAGACGCTGCTGGTGGGACGGAAAGAATTGCCGCTGGCGCCGGATCGCCGAATGGGCGTTGAGATGACGCTGCTGCGTGCGCTGGCCTTTCATCCTAAACAGGTGATTGCCGAGCCGGTAGCGCGTCCTGCAATGGTGCCGCAGGCGCATTCACAGCCGCAGCCTCAGATGCAGCCTCAGATGCAGCCGCATTCACAGCAGCCTCAGGCGCAGGTAAGGCAGCAGCAACCTCAGCCGCAGGCACAGCAGGAAATGCAGCGGCCACAAAGTGCGCCGCCGCCAGAGCCGAATCCGGTCCCGCCAGCGGGAGCAGCGCCGGTGCATACCGTTCAGGATGCCGCACCGCTCCCCGACGCCACCAGCCAGCTGCTGCAGGCGCGAACGCAGCTAATGCGCCAGCAGGGAGCGACCAAACTAAAAAAGAGTGAGCCGGCAGCGCCCAATGCGCGGCCGGCAGGCTCGGCGCTGGAGCGGCTGGCGGCCGTTACCGAGCGTGGTCAGAAACGGCAAAGCGCCGTGGTTGCCGCTGAGCCGGTAAAACCTGAAGCATACCGCTGGAAAGCGCAAACGGTAGAGGTCAAGCCCGAGCCGGTCGCCACGCCAAAAGCGCTGCGTTCAGCGTTAGAACACGAGAAAACGCCTGAGCTGATGGCCAAGCTGACCATTGAATCCCAGCAGCGTGACGCCTGGGCGGCCGAGATAGCCGCGCTGACGTTGCCTAAGCTGGTACAGCAGCTGGCGCTGAATGCCTGGAAAGAGCAGACGGAGAACGGTTTCTGCCTGCATCTGCGTTCCAGCCAGCGGCACCTTAATTCCCCTTCGGCGCAAAAAGCGCTGAGCGAGGCGTTAAGTGCAGCGGCGGGCCAGACGGTTGAACTCACGCTGATTGAAGACGATAATCCGGCGGTGTTAACGCCGCTGGAATGGCGGCAGAAAATTTACGAAGAAAAACTGGCGCAGGCGCGTCAGTCGATTATCGCGGATAATCATATTCAGACGCTGCGTCGTTTCTTTGACGCCGATGTGGATGAAGAGAGTATCCGCCCCCTTTGAAACGCTGCACCTGCGCTCCGGCGCGCGTGCGGCCCTTCTTAAAGAGAGAGAACTATGTTTGGAAAAGCCGGACTGGGTAACCTGATGAAGCAGGCCCAGCAAATGCAGGACAAAATGGCGCAGGTACAGGAAGAGATCGCGGCGATGGAAGTGACCGGCGAATCAGGCGCAGGCCTGGTAAAAGTCACCATCAACGGCGCACACAACTGTAAGCGCGTGGAAGTCGATCCCAGCCTGCTGGAAGACGACAAAGATATGCTGGAAGATCTGGTCGCTGCGGCATTCAACGATGCGGCTCGTCGCGTAGCGGAAGCGCAGAAAGACAAGATGGCTGCGGTTTCCAGCGGTATGCAGCTGCCGCCTGGCTTTAAGATGCCGTTCTGATGCAAACCAGCCCGCTCCTTGAAAGCCTGATGGAGTCGCTGCGCTGCCTGCCCGGTGTAGGGCCCAAGTCGGCACAGCGCATGGCGTTTCAGCTGCTGCAGCGCGATCGCAGCGGCGGAATGCGTCTGGCGCAGGCGCTGACCCGAGCCATGTCGGAAATTGGCCACTGTGCCGATTGCCGTACTTTTACCGAGCAGGAAATCTGCACCATCTGCGCCAATTCCCGGCGGCAGCAAACCGGTTTGATCTGCGTGGTGGAAAGCCCTGCCGACATCCATGCCATTGAGCAAACCGGGCAGTTTGCCGGCCGCTACTTTGTGCTGATGGGGCATCTTTCACCACTGGACGGCATTGGCCCGAACGATATCGGTCTGGACCGGCTGGAACAGAGGCTGGAAAAAGAGTCGATTCAGGAAGTTATTCTGGCGACCAATCCAACGGTAGAAGGAGAAGCGACCGCCAACTATATCGCCGAACTGTGCGGGCAATATGGCGTTGACGCCAGCCGCATCGCGCACGGCGTACCGGTTGGCGGCGAGCTGGAAATGGTCGACGGCACCACGCTGTCGCACTCTCTGGCCGGGCGCCATAAGATTAAATTTTAACTATTTAACGGCACGATCCGTCGTGCCGCCTTGAATTTTTCCCCGCTGTCCCCATTCTACTTCTCAACGTAAACCAGTTATGAGGTAGCAATGACCATGAAAGGACAAGAGACGCGTGGCTTCCAGTCAGAGGTAAAACAGCTTCTGCACCTGATGATCCATTCCCTCTATTCAAATAAAGAAATCTTCCTGCGTGAACTGATCTCCAATGCCTCCGATGCGGCCGACAAGCTGCGCTTCCGCGCGCTTTCCACGCCGGATCTCTATCAGGGCGACGGCGATTTGCGGGTTCGTGTTTCTGTTGATAAGGAAAATCGTACGCTGACGCTGAGCGATAACGGCATCGGCATGACGCGAGACGAAGTCATTGAAAACCTGGGAACCATCGCTAAATCCGGCACCAAATCTTTCCTGGAATCGATGGGCTCTGACCAGGCAAAAGATAGCCAGCTGATCGGTCAGTTCGGCGTCGGTTTCTATTCCGCATTTATCGTGGCGGATAAGGTTTCCGTACGTACCCGCGCAGCCGGAGCCAGCGCCGAAGAGGGCGTGTTCTGGGAATCTGCCGGTGAAGGCGAATACACCATCGCCGATATAAATAAAGAAGATCGCGGAACGGAAATCACGCTGCATCTGCGTGAAGGCGAAGATGAGTTCCTGGACGCCTGGCGCGTGCGCAGTATTATCAGCAAATACTCCGACCATATCGCGCTGCCGGTAGAAATCGAAGAGCACAACGAAGAAGAAAAAACTTCCAGCTGGGAAAAAATCAACAAGGCGCAGGCATTGTGGACGCGCAACAAGTCCGAAATCAGCGACGACGAGTACAAAGAATTTTATAAGCACGTTTCCCACGACTTTGCCGATCCGCTGACCTGGAGCCACAACCGTGTGGAAGGTAAGCAGGAATACACCAGCCTGCTTTATATCCCTTCCCAGGCGCCGTGGGATATGTGGAACCGCGATCATAAACACGGGCTGAAGCTGTACGTACAGCGCGTATTTATCATGGATGACGCCGAGCAGTTCATGCCGAACTACCTGCGCTTCGTTCGTGGCCTGATAGACTCGAGCGATCTGCCGCTGAACGTCTCGCGTGAAATCCTGCAGGACAGCCGCATTACCCAGAATCTGCGTAACGCGCTGAGTAAGCGCGCGCTGCAAATGCTGGAAAAAGTGGCGAAGGATGACGAAGAGCAATACCAGAAATTCTGGCAGCAGTTTGGTCTGGTGTTGAAAGAGGGCCCGGCTGAAGACAGCGCCAACAAAGAAACCATCGCTAAGCTGTTACGCTTTGCTTCGACCAGCAGCGAAGGTGCCGCGCAGACCGTGTCGCTGGAAGATTACGTCAGTCGCATGGTGGAAGGGCAGGATAAAATTTACTACATCACTGCCGACAGCTACGCCGCCGCGAAAAGCAGCCCGCATCTGGAGCTGTTCCGTAAAAAAGGCATCGAGGTGCTGCTGCTTTCCGATCGCATCGATGAATGGATGATGAGCTATCTGACCGAGTTCGACGGTAAAACCTTCCAGTCCGTCAGCAAAGCAGACGAAGCGTTAAGCAAGCTGGCCGATGAAGAGAGCGAAGAGCAGAAGGAAGCAGAGAAAGCGCTGGAGCCTTTTGTTGACCGCGTGAAAACGCTGCTGGGCGAGCGCGTGAAGGATGTGCGTCTGACGCACCGCCTGACCGATACGCCAGCAATTGTGACCACGGATGCTAACGAAATGAGCACGCAGATGGCGAAGCTGTTTGCTGCGGCTGGCCAGCCGGTGCCGGAAGTAAAATATCTGTTTGAGCTGAATCCGGAACACGCGCTGGTGAAGCGTGCTGCCGATACGCAGGACGAAGCACGTTTTGCCGAGTGGGTAGAACTGCTGCTGGATCAGGCGATGTTTGCCGAGCGCGGTACGCTGGAAGATCCTAACCAGTTTATCCGCCGTATGAACCAGCTGCTGCTGGGCTAAGGCTGCCCGGTTTATTCGCCGTATGAACCAGCTGCTGCCAGGCTAAGGCTGCCCGGTTTATCCGTCGTATGAACCAGCAACTGCCAGGCTAAGGCAGTCAGGAAACGCGCTTTTTACTTCCTTATAGAAAGCGCCCGTTTCTCGAGCCTGCAATTTCGTCACAGCTACAGGGAGCAAACCTTTGCTCCCTGTTTTTATTTCCTCGCCGGTTACTTTCCCCTCACTGACGACCTCACTATGCGTCATCCTGCTACTTAATCGGGTGAAAAAGTCTGAAAACAGGGCTTTCAGGCCGCTGACGCCAGAAACCGCTTAAAGCTGTGCCAGTCATACCGAATTTCCCTTTAGTTACCGGTAACGTCGCGGCCTGCGGACACCGCTAAGCTGCGGGGTTCCTTGTGGATACAGGGTCATAATGGTATGTTCATGCCCTGGATAATTTGATTAAAGCGATTCGCAAGGGGATTTACGCAATGCGTATTATTCTGCTCGGTGCTCCGGGTGCAGGTAAGGGGACTCAGGCTCAGTTTATTATGGAGAAATACGGCATTCCGCAGATCTCCACGGGCGACATGCTGCGTGCGGCAGTAAAAGCCAATAGCGAGCTGGGCCAACAGGCCAAAGAATTGATGGATGCTGGCAAGCTGGTCACTGACGAGCTGGTTATCGCCCTGGTAAAAGAGCGCATCGCTCAGGAAGATTGCCGCAACGGTTTTCTGCTGGACGGCTTCCCACGCACCATTCCTCAGGCAGACGCCATGAAGGAAGCGGGCATTAAAATTGATAACGTGCTGGAATTCGCCGTGCCGGACGAGCTGATCGTCGAGCGTATCGTTGGCCGTCGCGTTCACGCGCCATCCGGCCGCGTTTACCACGTTACCTTCAATCCGCCAAAGGTTGAAGGCAAAGACGACGTGACTGGCGAAGAGCTGACCACGCGTAAAGACGATCAGGAAGAAACCGTGCGTAAGCGCCTGGTGGAATACCATCAGATGACCGCGCCGCTGATTGCTTACTACAGCAAAGAAGCGGAAGCGGGCAACACCGCCTACCACAAAATTGACGGCACGCGTAAAGTGTCTGAAGTCAGCGCCGAACTGGAAAAAATCTTCGGTTAATCCCTTTCCGGGCCGGTAAAAGCCGGCCCTGTTACAGCAATTGGTTTCCCCTCCCTGATTTTCCGCTAGAATGATTCTCGTTTTCATCACCTGAGATGCCAGATAAGGAATAACAATGCGGCAAGATAAACCCGGCGTGCTGCTGGTGAACTTAGGCACGCCTGACGCGCCCACCACGCCTGCTGTAAAACGCTACCTGAAACAGTTCCTCAGCGACAAGCGCGTTGTGGATACGCCACGCTGGCTGTGGTGGCCGATTCTGAACGGCGCGATTTTGCCGATTCGTTCACCGCGCGTCGCCAAACTCTATGCATCGGTCTGGATGGAGGAAGGCTCGCCGCTGATGGTGTTCAGCAAACGCCAGCGCGCAGCGCTGGCGGCAAGGCTGGATATGCCGGTCGAGCTGGGAATGAGCTATGGCAATCCGAGCCTGAAAAGCGCTCTCGACAGCCTGATGGCGCAGGGCGTGACCCGCCTGATCGTGCTGCCGCTTTACCCGCAGTTTTCCTGCTCTACCGTAGCGGCGGTGTGGGACGGCATTACAGAAGTGTTTGCGGGCTATCGCAGCCTGCCTTCGGTACAGTTTATACGCGACTACGCTACTCATCCGGCCTACATTGCAGCCCTGAAAGCTTCGGTTGAACGCTCTTTTGCCGTACACGGCAAGCCGGATCTGCTGGTGATGTCTTTTCACGGCATTCCGCAGCGCTTTGCTGACGAAGGTGACGACTATCCGCTGCGCTGTCGCGAAACCAGCGAGGCACTGATAGCGGCGCTGGGGCTGCGCAGTGACGAAGCGATGCTGACCTTCCAGTCCCGTTTTGGTCGGGAACCGTGGCTGACGCCTTATACCGATGAGACGATGCAGTCGCTGCCGGCAAAAGGTGTCAAGCACGTGCAGATCATGAGTCCCGGCTTTTCCGCCGACTGTCTGGAAACGCTGGAAGAGATCAGCGAGCAGAACTGTGAGTTCTTTATGCACGCGGGCGGCACGAAGTTTGAATACATTCCGGCTTTAAACGATGATGCGTTGCACATTGATATGATGGTCGAACTGGTCAACAGCCAGCGCTAAAAATCAGGGGGTGTGGGCAGCCAGCCCCATCCCTGCTATGATTGCCCGCCTGTATCCCTTCCTGAAGTCAGCAAGATGAAATTTCCCGGTCAGCGTAAATCCAAACACTATTTCCCCGTTAGCGCCCGCGATCCGTTGTTAAAACCGGTGCAGCCGGAAAGCGAAACCGGCACCAGCTGGATAGCCGGCATCGATCAGATCCTGGTAGATATCGAAGCGAAAGTGGATGACGCTTTTGTCGCTCGCTATGGTCTGAGCATGGGGCATTCGCTGGTGATTGAGGATGACGTAGCCGAGGCGCTGTATGAAGAGCTAACGCGAGAAAACCTGATTACCCACCAGTTTGCTGGCGGCACCATCGGCAATACGCTGCATAACTATTCGGTACTGGCGGACGACAGGTCGGTGTTGCTGGGCGTGATGTGCAGCAACGTACAGATTGGCAGTTACGCCTATCGCTATCTTTGTAATACCTCCAGCCGCACCGATCTGAACTACCTGCAGGGCGTTGATGGCGCGATTGGCCGCTGCTTTACGCTGATTGGCGAGCACGGCGAGCGCACCTTTGCCATTAGTCCCGGCATGATGAACCAGCTGAAAAAAGAGAGCATTCCGGAAGAGGTCGTTGCTGGTGCCTCCGCGCTGTTGCTGACTTCTTATCTGCTGCGCTGCAAGCCGGGTGAGCCGATGGCGGAAGCGACCATGCAGGCGATTGCCTGGGCTAAAAAACACAATATTCCGGTCGTGCTGACGCTGGGAACCAAATATGTGATTGGCGATAACCCACAGTTCTGGCGCGATTTTCTTCGCGACCATGTATCCGTGGTGGCGATGAATGAGGAAGAGGGCGAAGCGCTGACCGGCTTTAGCGATCCGCTACAGGCGGCGAATATGGCGCTGGACTGGGTAGATCTGGTGCTCTGTACCGCTGGCCCAAACGGGCTGTACATGGCTGGCTTTACGGAAGAGGAAGGCAAACGTAAAACGCAGCATCCACTGCTGCCCGGCGCGATCCCGGAGTTCAACCAGTATGAGTTCAGCCGCGCCATGCGCCATCAGGACTGCGAGCAGCCGCTGCGGATTTTCTCGCATATTGCGCCTTACATGGGCGGCCCGGAAAAAATCATGAACACCAACGGCGCGGGCGACGGTGCGCTGGCGGCGCTGCTGCATGACATCACCGCTAACGATTACCATCGTCTCAACGTGCCAAACTCCAGCAAGCATGGCCGCCGCTACCTGACGTACTCATCGCTGGCTCAGGTTTGTAAATATGCTAACCGCGTCAGCTATCAGGTGCTTAACCAGCATTCGCCACGCTTAACGCGCGGGCTGCCGGAGCGTGAGGATAGTCTGGAAGAGTCCTACTGGGAACGCTAAGCTCTTCCGGTCGCGGCTCACACAGGACATTCCTGTGGCTTTGCTTCCGCCAGCAGGATGTTCAACATGCTGCTGGCAATTTCCCGCTCGCCCATGATGACCCGATTAGCGCCGCGCTCGGTGATATAGCTCACCTCTTCGTCGTAATGGGCGCGGGCAATTATCTCAATGGCCGGGCGCTTTTCACGGGCTGCGGCGACGATTTCTCCCGCTTCAAAACCATCAGGAATGGTCAGCAGCAGCCAGCTGGCACAGTCCAGACGCGCCAGCTCCATGACGTCCGTGCGCGCTGCATTGCCCAGCACCGCACTGATACCTTGTTCTCTTAATGCTTCCACGCGCGCGCGGCTGTTTTCCACCACCACAATCGGCACGCCGTTTTCTATCAGCTTTCGCCCCAGCAGACTGCCGACGCGACCAAACCCCACGATAATAGCGTGATTGCACAAGGAGACCGGGATCTGCGGTTCTTCTGCCTGCGCCTCTTCGCGAGCCTGTTCTTCCCGCGCTTCGCGTTTGTCGCCATAGCGCTGTAGCAAAGCGAACAGGATCGGATTAAGCATAATGGAAAGGATTGCGCCTGCCAGCACCAGGTTACGGCCTTCCTGCGTCAGCAGATTCAATGAGATGCCTAATCCCGCCAGGATAAAGGCAAACTCACCAATCTGCGCCAGGCTAACAGAGATGGTCAGGGCGGTACTGCGCGAATGGCCAAACAGCCGCACCAGTAGCAGGGCGGCCAGTGATTTGCCCAGTACGATAATGGCCAGCACGCCGAGGACGGCCAGCGGCTTGTCGACCAGTACCATAGGATCGAATAACATGCCGACAGAGACAAAGAAGAGCACGGCGAAGGCGTCACGCAGCGGCAGGGTATCGTGCGCGGCGCGATGGCTTAATTCGGATTCATTCAGCACCATACCGGCAAAGAACGCGCCAAGCGCAAAAGAGACGTCGAAAAACTCAACCGCGCCAAAAGCGATGCCTAGCGCCAGCGCCAGAACGGCCAGCGTAAAAAGCTCGCGTGAGCCGGTGGCGGCGCTGCGGGCAAGGATCCACGGCACCGCACGCCGCCCGACCACCATCATCAGCACCATAAAGGCAACGACTTTGCCAATGGTAATCAGCAGATCGGTCAGCAGCATGGCTAGACTGGCGCTGCCTTCTTCCATCATGCCCGCAATGGCGGGTAGCAGCACCAGCGCCAGCACCATCACCAGATCTTCTACAATCAGCCAGCCAATGGCGATTTGCCCGCGTCGGCTATCGATAAGCTGGCGCTCTTCCAGCGCTCGCAGCAGCACAACCGTACTGGCGGTGGAAAGACAAAGGCCAAAAACCAGCCCGGTCATCCACGGCCAGCCCAGCGCTGACGAAAGACCCATGCCCAGCAGCGTGGCGACGGCAATCTGCGCTACCGCGCCAGGGATAGCTATCGCTTTGACCGCCATGAGATCCTTCAGGGAAAAATGCAGCCCAACGCCAAACATCAGCAGAATCACACCCAGCTCGGCCAGCTCGGGGGCAAGGTTCGTATCAGCGACAAAACCGGGGGTGAAAGGGCCGGCCAGCACGCCAGCCAGCAGATAGCCTACCAGCGGTGAAATGCGTAAACGATTAGCCAGCATACCGAGGAGAAAAGCGAGAACAAGACCGCCAACGACGGTGGTGATAAGCGGCGTAGTATGATGCATGCTTTTCTCCCTTTGTGTGCAAATGTATCCGGATGTAAGTTTTAAGTGTATGGCATAATAAGTCAGCCTGCCTGGCGTATTCTGGTTAAAACGCAAAAAAAACGCCTTCGGCAAATAAATGCTATAGCAATCCAAATTTTTGAGGCTTAACCTGAAGTTAAACCGAATTCTTGCTGAATTTCCTGATGGCTGGTCATAGTTTTGTCGACATCAGGCACGTTTTTATCTGGGGAAGTGTCTGGGAAATATGCCTGCAATAGTGGTTACCACAGGAAAGCCTTAGATCTGTGAGTCATCTTTCCTTCATGCCTGGCGTGATGAAATAAAATGGCGTCACGACTGCTGTTTAACGCCTCTTTGTCTGCCGTGCAGAACCTCTGCGGCAGGTGCGGAACGCCAGCTTTATAAGTCTTTAAACAAGGAGATTCGCTGTGCTTTTACTGAAGAAAAAGTCGCTGACGCTGTTGGCGCTGGCGTTGCTTAGTGCGCCGATCGTTGCTCAGGCCTGGGTAAAAGATCGGGTTTATAAATTTACCGTGCTGCACACCAACGATCATCATGGCCGCTTCTGGCAGAACGAGCATGATGAGTATGGCCTGGCCGCACAGAAAACAATGATGGATCAGATCAAATATGAGGTGCAGGCCCACGGCGGCGCGGTGCTGATCCTGTCCGGCGGCGATATCAATACCGGCGTGCCGGAGTCAGATATGCAGGATGCGGAACCCGATTTTCGCGGCATGAACCTGATAGGCTACGACGCAATGGCCATCGGCAATCACGAGTTCGATAAGCCGCTCTCCGTTCTCCGCCAGCAGCAAAAGTGGGCAAAGTTCCCGCTGCTTTCCGCCAATATCTACCAGAAAAGCACGGGCAAACGGCTGTTTCAGCCTTATGCGCTCTTTAACCGCATGGGGTTAAAAATCGCCGTGATTGGGTTAACCACTGACGATACGGCTAAAATTGGTAACCCGGAATATTTTGACGATATCATTTTCCACCGGCCGGCGGCAGAAGCCAAAACGGTAGTGGAAGAGCTACGGCAGAAAGAAAAACCGGACGTCATTATCGCAGCCACCCACATGGGCCACTACGACAATGGTAACCACGGCTCCAATGCGCCTGGCGATGTGGAGATGGCGCGTGAATTACCGGCGGGCTATCTGGATATGATTGTCGGCGGGCACTCTCAGGACCCGGTCTGTATGGCCAAAGAAAATGTTAAGCAAGCCGACTACGTGCCGGGCACGCCGTGCCAGCCGGACAGGCAAAATGGGACGTGGATAGTGCAGGCGCACGAGTGGGGAAAATATATTGGCCGCGCTGACTTCACCTTTCTTAACGGTAAGCTGACGCTGGAACATTACGAGCTGGTGCCCATTAACCTGCGTCATAAGGTCACCAATGCCGACGGCAGCGTTAGCTGGGTCAACTACACCCAGGAAATTGTTAAAAATCCGGCCATGATGAAGCTGCTGACGCCATTCCAGAAAAAAGGCGAAGCGCAGCTTAACGTTAAAATCGGCAGCACCAATGGCCGGCTGGAAGGGGACCGCAGCAAAGTGCGCTTTGTGCAGACCAGCCTTGCCAGAGTGATTTTAAGTGCACAGATGGAGCGGACTAAAGCTGACTTTGCGGTCATGAGCGGCGGCGGTGTGCGTGACTCTATGGAAGCTGGCGATATTACCTATAAAGACGTGCTGAAAGTGCAGCCCTTTGGCAACACGCTGGTGTATGTCGATATGAAGGGCAGTGAGGTAGAAAAATACCTGGCGGTAGTGGCTAACAAGCAGGTTGATTCCGGCGCATATGCGCAGTTTGCCAACGTCAGCCTGACGGCTGATGGCACAGGCGTGCGCGAGATTAAAATCAAAGGCGAACCTCTGCAAAAAGAGAAAACCTATCGCATGGCCACGCTAAGTTTTAACGCCACGGGTGGAGATGGCTATCCGGTCATCACTTCTTTTCCGGGCTATGTGAACACGGGCTTTGTCGATGCTGAAGTGCTGAAGCAGTATATTGAAAAGCACTCGCCGCTGGATGCCGCTGCTTTCGCGCCAGCCGGTGAAATTCAAAAGGGAAAACCGCTGCAGGCAACCGCGCCGGAGGCCGAGAAAAGCAGCCTTGAACCGCTGAAAAGATGGCGTAAAGCCATTGTAGAAACGGTGATGGGCCATCCCGAAAGCGGGTCGCGCGGCTGAATTTACATTAAATGGGCGAGGGTAATTATCCTCGCCTTTGACTTTGCAGCGGGCGTTGTTCTTTATCTGCATCTTTGACGCATAAATTATTGCTGGCATCTTCTGCGCGCGCGCAAAGTGTCGTATACCCAGTTATAAGCCACGGTATAAGGCAGAAAAAAGAGGAAAAACGCGATTTCCAGCAGTAGCGCCTGCCACAGCGAAATCCCCAGCATCCAGGCCGCAATCGGCAGCCCAATCAGGATAAAGCCGCCTTCAAACCCCAGCGCGTGCAAAATACGCAGCGGCCAGCCTTGCTTACCCGCAGGGAACAGATAATCGAACCCGGCGTTGTAAATCATATTCCAGATCATCGCTACGGTTGAGAGCATCACGGCAAGCGCACCCATTTGAAACAGCGGCTTTGCCATCGCCCATGATGCCAGCGGGGAAACTATCAGCACCGCCAGCAGCTCAAAACCCACTGCGTGGAAAAAACGCTCTTTTAACGTCCGCGTCATGATCTCTCCTTCATTTTAGTGAACGCGCATTCTCGCCATTTTCTTTGTTAAGATGAAATGATTACCTATCGAAAAAAGCGATACTTTGATGCGTTATTCACCGGAATCCTTGCAGGCTTTTGTTCAGACGGTCGAAAAAGGCTCCTTTTCTGCCGCCGCGCGTGCATTGCGCAAAAGCCAGTCAACTGTCAGTACGGCGGTCGCTAATCTGGAAGCCGATCTTGGCCTGATGCTGTTCAGCCGGGAAGCACGTACGCCAGTATTAACGGAAAGCGGGCAACGCGTGCTGGCACAGGTCAGAGAAATTCTGGCGGCCAGCGAGCGGCTGGATGAGCTGGCGGTCAGGCTGGCGGGCGCTGTTGAACCCTGTTTAAGCATGGTCATTTCTGATTTCTGGCAGGCGGACTATCACGAATCACTACTGCAGCGTTTTGCGGTACGTTATCCGCAAATTGATTTTGAATGCATGATTGCCGAAGACGGCGACATTATCGATCTGATTCAGGCGGGCAGAGCGCATATTGGAGTGATCCGCGTCCAGCCCGGCTATCCGGAAGATATTGCAACGACGAGGCTACAGGTGAAGGCGCAGTTGGCTATCTATCTGCATCGGGATCATCCGCTGGCACAGCTACCTGAAGTCAGTGAGGACGCCTTAAAAAGCGTGCGGCAACTTTGTCTGAATACGGGCGCGAACCGGCACTATCGGGCGGGAAAGGGCGTATGGTCGGCACCTTCTTATCTGCTGCTGATGGAGATGGCAGAGCAGGGATTTGGCTGGACGGTATTGCCGCGCTGGATGGTGCAGCAGTTTGGACATCGGCTACTGCGCGAGCTGCCCGTCAGCGGCTGGCCGCAGAATATTCTGGTGGATGCCGTCTGGTCACGCCAGTCGCCCCCGGGCCCGGCAGGCCGCTGGATGCTCGACCGGCTTTCAGACCAGCCTGCTGACGAGGCCGGAGAACCGCTTTTTTAATCACGTTTCGCAATATCGGCAAAAATCGCATCCAGCTGCTGCACTAAGTCCTGCGGGGAAATTTCGATTTCCAGCCCGCGGCGGCCGCCCGAAATAAAAATGGTGGGAAAGTGCTGCGCCAGCTCGTCAACAACGGTAGGCAGACGTTTTTTTTGCCCCAGCGGACTGATGCCGCCCGTCTGATAGCCCGTGGTACGCTGCGCAATCTGTGGATCGGCCATTTCCACCTTTTTAACACCCAGTGATTTCGCCATGTGCTTTAAATCCAGCTGCCCGGCAACGGGCGTCACGGCAACCGCCAGCGTTTTGGCATCACCGTTCAGGGCAACCAGCAGCGTTTTATAAACCCGGTTAGCGTCCTGGTTTAGTTTGCGAACGGCTTCATCACCGTAGTGGGTATCACCGCTGTCGTGCTCATAGCTGTGTAACTTAAATTTTACTTTTTGTTTTTCAAGGAATTTTACTGCCGGGGTCATGACCGTTTTCCTTTTAACATAGAATGGCAAAAAGTGATGAAAAAAAGTACTGGATAAAATTCGGACTCCAGGCGACAATCTGCTCCCCCGTCAGCAAGCCAATTGCCAGCGGCGAACTAAAATCATAAAAAAATACCTTTTTAACGGGCTGGTAGCGATACCGGCCCTTTTTTTACTTTTTTAGCAGGTCAGGCAGATTCCCTTCACCGTAAAGATGCAGCGCGCCCACGGCCACCACGTAGTCGCCGGGCGGCAAGGCTGTCAGCTCATGATACCAGCGCTGATTGCGCTGTAGCATCAGCACATCATTTAACGCGCTGTTAAACGTGGCGGGCAGCGCCAGCTGGCTGTTGACTGGCGGCTTTTCCAGCCACCAGCCGATCATGGTTTGCAGCAGCCGGGCATTGGTATGCCAGTGCTTGAGCGTATCCTGCAACAGCGACAGGCCGTTATCAGGCAGCGCCTTCAGCAGTGCCAGCTGCGTTTGCGGCCCTTCCAGCTCGATAATTTTTTTCCGCTGTGCTTTTGCCGCCTTCAGCAGCTGAAAATCGATACCGTGCTCTGCCCGCAGTCCCAGACGCTGGGCCTGCTGCGCCTGCAACATCAGCGCAATCTGCCAGGCCGGCAGGTTATCCAGCATTTCTCTGTCAATGCCCACTTCCTGACAAAGGCGACCCAGCTGATTGTGCTCGTCGGCGCTCAGTCGTTCGGCCAGCGGCAGACAAAATTCGCTTTCGCTGAAAGGCGAAACGCCAGAAGTAATATCCGCTTCGACAATTAGTGCGTCGGCCTGCGACAGCTTTTTCTGTAAAGCCACCGGCAGCGGCGTCATGTTTTGCGTGCCCATATGGATACTGCCGACCAGATGCAGACGGCAGGGGCCGGTGGCAATATCCTGTGCCGGATAGGCATAGGAGACTGGCGACAGTCTGCGCCACAGCGCTGCTGCTTTGCGTAATAAATTTCCCATTGGTTCCGCCTTCCAGGTTATCTGCCCATGCTAATGGTTTAACCCACTGAAGGACAGTGGGAAACCAGTCTTTCAGACAAGCACTGAAAGTCGTTCTGCTAAGGCCGATAGCGAAGCAGCCTGTTGGCGTTGCTGACCACGGTGACGGAGGAGAGGGCCATGGCTGCACCCGCAATGACCGGGCTAAGCAAGGTACCGGTCAGCGGATAAAGCACGCCAGCCGCAATCGGAATACCACAGGCGTTATAAATAAACGCGCCCAGTAAATTCTGTCGCATATTGCGCAGCGTGGCTTTTGCAATTGCCAGCGCATCAATAATCGCGTGCAGATCGTGACGCATCAGCGTAATACCCGCGCTTTCTATCGCCACGTCGCTGCCGCTGCCGATGGCTATGCCGACATCCGCCTGCGCCAGCGCGGGCGCATCGTTGATACCGTCGCCAATCATGGCGACCTGCTGGCCCTGCTGCTGTAGCTGACGGATTGCCTCAGCTTTACCGTCGGGCAGCACGCCCGCAATCACTTTGTCGATTCCGGCTTCTTTTGCGATAGCCTGCGCGGTTATCTCATTGTCGCCGGTCAGCATCACCAGCTTATAACCCTGCTGGTGGAGGTGCTGTAGCGTGGCGACGCTCTCTTTACGTAACGGATCGCGAATAGAAAATATGGCATGGATCTCGCCTTCAACTGCCAGCAAGACCGGGGTCATGCCTTTTGCTGCCCGAGACGCAATTTGCTGCTCCATGTCGTCCATAGCGATCTGCTGCTGCTGCATCATCGCACGATTGCCCAGCCATAGCTTTTTGCCGTTGATGATGCCGCTAACGCCCAGGCCGCCTGTGGTACGGAAGCCGGAGACTTCCGGAAACGCAGTATCACCCGCCCGTTCCACTATGGCCCGAGCCAGCGGATGCTGCGAACCCTGTTCCAGCGCCGCAGCATAGCGTAATACCTGCTTTTCATCAGCACCGTTAAAAAGCGTAATCTCCGCAACCTGCGGTTTACCTTCCGTCAGGGTGCCGGTTTTATCAAAGACCAGCGTGGAAAGGGTACTGGCCTGCTGTAGCGCATCGGCATCGCGCACCAGCACGCCAAACTCGGCGGCCCGTCCCGTTCCGGCAATAATAGACATGGGCGTGGCCAGCCCCAGCGCGCACGGACAGGCGATAATCAGCACCGTGGTAGCCACCGCCAGCGTATAGGCGAGCTGCGGCGCTGGCCCGACAAAGTACCAGACCGCCGCGCTCAGCAAGGCTATCGCCACCACAATGGGAACAAAGACGGCGGAAATTCTGTCTGCCAGCCTGCCGATCTCTGGCTTGCTGCTTTGTGCCTGGCGCACCAGATTAACAATGCGCGAAAGCGTCGTATTTTTGCCTACCGCACTGGCAGAAAAAAGCACGCTGCCATCCTGCATCACCGTGCCTGCATGAACTTTGTCACCTTTTGCCTTTTGCTGCGGCAAGGCTTCACCGGTCAGCATGGCTTCATCCAGCCAGGCTTCGCCCTGTGTAATCTCGCCGTCAACGGGTACGCGGTCGCCCGTAGTCAGGCGCAGCGTCATGCCCGGCTGCACTTCGCTTAGCGGCACCGTTCTTTCCTGGCCTTGTTCTACCAGGCGGGCGACCGGCGGCGTAAGATCCAGCAGGCGCTCAAGCGCCCGGGAAGCGCGCTGGCGGGCGCGCTGTTCCAGCATGTGACCCAGGTTGATAAGGCCGATAATCATCACGCTGGCTTCAAAATAGAGATGGCGGGCTTCAGGAGGAAAAGCGGCAGGCCATAAGCTCACGGCGGTAGAGTAGAGCCAGGCGGCGGCCGTGCCCAGCGCCACCAGCGTATCCATAGTGGCACTGCCTTTCAGCAGGCTGCGCCAGGCGCTACGATAAAAGTGGCTACCGGTAACCACCATGATCAGCAGCGTCAGGGCACCCAGCACTAACCAGGTGGGGCGGTTGGCGTCGCTCAGCATCATATTGTCGCCGAGCATGCCCCAGATCATTAGCGGTATACCAAACGCCAGAGCAACAATCGCCTGCCAGCGAAAACGGCGCATCGCTTTAAGCGCAGACTGCTGCTGCTTTGTCCGGCGTTCGTTTTCGTCTTCAATGATCTCTGCTTCGTAGCCCGCATTCTGTACGGCTTTAATCAGCACGTCCGGTGACGCTTCTCCCGTCACCAGCGCGCTACGTTCGGCAAGATTGACGCGTGCCTGCGTAATGCCAGGCACCTGTTGCAAAGCGTTCTGGACACGGCTGACGCAGCTGGCGCAGCTCATGCCGTTAATCAGCAGGTGAAAACTTTCATTCTGTGCCGGAAGCTGGGTTGGGGCCGCTGTCAGCGCTTCCGGCTGAGGTTCTGAGTCTGTCAGCGGTTCAGTCTTTGGGGAGGCGTTGTCTGCCAGCGCGGCCTCATAACCTGCCTGCTCGACGGCGGCGATCAGATCGGCAGGGTTTGCGCTGCCGCTGATGCGGGCTTCATTGAGCGAGACTTCTGCCTGCTCAACGTCGTCACGCTGCTCCAGCGTTTCTTTGACCCTTTTTATGCAGTGGCCGCAGGACAGGCCATCCAGTGATAATAAAATAGTCTGTGACATAGAAACTCCTTCTGTTTTGCTTTGGCACGTTTTACCGTTATTGCTAAGGTTAAACCTTCCATCAAGGGGAAGGTCAAACGGTCGGTGCGTTTATTTTAGTCATCGGCGGCAGGGATGCTACTATCCCCCGGTAAACTTGATTTGCAAAGGTTGAAGATGAATATCAGCGACGTGGCTCGAAAAACCGGGCTGACCAGCAAGGCGATCCGTTTTTATGAAGAAAAAGGCCTGATGACGGCGCCGTCAAGAGGTGAAAACGGCTATCGACTTTACAACGCAAAGCATCTGGAAGAGCTGACGCTGCTGCGCCAGGCACGCCAGGTGGGGTTCAACCTGGAAGAGTGCCGTGAAATGCTTGCGCTGTTTCATAATCCACAGCGCCATAGCGCAGATGTCAAAGCCAGAACGCTGGAAAAAGTTGCCGGGATTGAAGCGCACATTCAGGAGCTGAACCTGATGCGCGAGCGTTTGCTGGCGCTCGCGGCAAGCTGTCCCGGCGACGATAGTGCCGACTGCCCGATCATTAATGATTTACTGGGCTGCTGTCATGGGCAGAAAAAGGTCTGACGGCGGCCCGGTTACCGATGTAGAAGCCGGTCAGAGGCTGGCGAGGTGCCAGACCGCCTGACGATGCGCAGCGTAATCCCTTCAACGCCGACCACGGTCACCGGCGTACCGGCTGCTAAATCCTCCGTTGCCTGGACTCGCCAGCTGCTGTCGCCAATGTGCACGTGTCCAATTCCGTCGCGCAGTGCCTCAGCCAGCAGCAGCTCTGTGCCAATCAGCTGGTTACCGCGCTGATTAAGCGAAGAGGGCGGCTGTTTTCTCTCTCGTCCACGCAGCCAGTAATACCACCATAGCGCGCACAGCACCGTTAACGTGGCAAAACAGAGCCCCTGCCATTCCCACGGCAGCGGCACCAGCCAGACCAGCACGCTAACCAGCACGGCGGCGACGCCGCTCCACAGCAGGTACCCGCTGGCCCCCAGCATTTCAGCGGCCAGCAGAGTGCCCCCCAGCGTCAGCCAGAGCCAGGAGGGATTGGCTAACAGATCGTGTGGCATTACGACTCCCGATCTTTGCTGGTTTCTTTCAGAAGCTCAGCGATGCCGGCCACTGAACCAAGCAGGCTGGAAGCTTCCAGCGGCATCATAATCATTTTGCTGCTGTGGGAGGTGCCAATCTGCTGTAGCGCGTCGGTATATTTTTGCGCCACAAAGTAGTTAATAGCCTGAATATCCCCGGCAGCGATGGCTTCCGAAACCATTTTTGTCGCCTGCGCTTCTGCTTCTGCGCTTCTTTCCCGTGCTTCTGCCTGTAAAAAGGCCGACTGGCGTTCGCCTTCCGCTTTCAGGATCTGCGCCTGTTTTTCGCCTTCGGCGCGCAGTATCGCCGCCTGTCGCACGCCTTCCGCTTCCAGAATGTCGGCACGCTTGGTACGTTCAGCCTTCATCTGCGCGTTCATGGACGCGATCAGCTCCGCTGGCGGCCGCACGTCACGGATCTCAATGCGGGTAATCTTTATGCCCCATGGGT
The DNA here is from genome assembly GCF_047456155.1 of Erwinia sp. BNK-24-b. Classification (NCBI taxonomy): domain Bacteria; kingdom Pseudomonadati; phylum Pseudomonadota; class Gammaproteobacteria; order Enterobacterales; family Erwiniaceae; genus Erwinia; species Erwinia sp. BNK-24-b. The sequence continues at coordinate 3,432,284 of NZ_CP179901.1, read as the reverse complement.
TGGTCGCTTCATCGACGATGCGCAGCAGTCGGGTATTAATGTTGTCACGCTGCGACAGCATCTCATCCAGCTCCATCGACCCCAGTACGGTACGCATATTGGTCATGGTCAGATTCACGATCGCCAGCTCAAGGTTGCTGACTTCATAAGCCGCCCGCGCAGAATCGATAACCTGAATAAAGCAGACCGCGTCGATAGTGACGCTGGCGTTATCTTTGGAGATGATCTCCTGGGAAGGGATATCCAGCACCTGTTCCATCATGTTGATTTTTCGGCCAACGCGGTCCATGAAGGGCACAAGCAGGTTAAGGCCGGGCTGCAGGGTTTTGGTGTAGCGGCCAAAGCGCTCGACCGTCCACTGATACCCCTGAGGAACAATTTTTATGCCTGACCAGACAATGACCAGCGCGACGAGAACGATAACGGGAATAACAGTAAGCATATAACCTCCGGGCTGTTGATAAACGGGCCGATTCATTCGGCCCGCGTGTTAACTTAATAGAGTAAAGAGTAAAGCTGCCGACGATATTTTGCTGCCAGCGCATCGCCTGTTCCTAAGGCCGCCAGAATCTCCTGCAATATTTTGCGTGCCTGGCCGTCTGCGGCACCTAAATCTTTTTTCAGATGGCTGAACAGCAGCGCCAGCGCTTCTTCATTACGTCCTACCTGATGAAGCTGCACGGCCAGTTTAGTGGCCAGTTCAGCATTGTCCGGCTCTGCGTCGCTCTGCTGCTGCAACAGCTGAATTTCAGGCGTGTCGGCGGCCTGCTTCAGCAGATCGATGCGCGCCAGCAGTCCCTGGTAACGCGTGTCTTTATCCTGCAATGGCACTACGTCCAGCACGGCCTGCGCTTCATCGCTGCGGTTTAGATCTAGTAAGGCTTCGGCCAGCAGAAAACCGATTTCGCTGCTTTGCTGGCTTAGCTGCCAGGCTTCTTTCAGCAGCGGCAGCGCTTCCAGCGTTTTGCCTTCCTGCATAAGCTGCATCGCCTGCTGAGCCTTCAGCTCTTCTTCTTTGGGCAGGACCTTATGCAGCAGCGCGCGGATAGCTTCTTCAGGCTGCGGGCCCTGAAAACCGTCAACCGGCTGGCCGTTCTGGAACAGATAGACGGTTGGAATTGAGCGCAGACCAAACTGCTGGGCGACGGCCGGTTCCGCATCGCAGTCCAGCTCGGCCAGCAGGAACTGGCCCGCATACTCCTGCGCCAGACGCTCCAGCACCGGCGTTAACTCCTGGCAATGCTGACTGCGCGCAGACCAGAAGTAAAACAGCACGGGGATCTGCATCGACTGTTCAAGCGTCTGGTGCAGATTACTTTCGTTAATAGTAACAATGGCAGCTTGTGGTGACATGAATTCGTCTCTTTATTCTGGGTTTCTTACTCTATTGGGGCAGATGTATGCGCTTCAAGCTTTACCTGAGATTCAGGCCGCTTAACCGCGCAAAATGCGATCCAGCATCCAGCCGGGTAGCAAACGCCGCAACAGACTCAGTACATGCGCAACCAACGTCACGGGATAACGCAAGCGTGGGTGTCGGCTTTCCAGCGCATGATGTAGTTTGGGTAAAATTGCCTCTGGCGGCAGCGTAAAGCGGGCCGCGATGCCGGGATTTTTCACCGGTTTGTCCTGCTCGGCCTGGTTAACATTGTCCGTAAAGCGGGTTTTGATTGGGCCCGGCTCCAGCAGGCTGACCTTAACGCCGCTGCCGTGAAGCTCCATTCGTAGCGCATCTGTCCAGGCTTCCAGCGCATATTTGCTGGCGGCGTAGGCGCCCCGGCCCGGCGTGGAAACCAGCCCCATGATTGAGCTGGTATTAATAATCCGCGCCTCGCCGCCGGCGCGTAAAGCCGGAAGCAGCAGCATCGTCAGCTGATGCGTACCAAAAAGATTAGTCGCAAACTGCTGTTCCAGCTGCTGGCGGCTGATGGCGGTCAACGGGCCATAAACGCCGAAGCCGCCGTTGTTGAACAGGGCGTAAAGCTGGTTACCGCTTAGCTCAAGAATTTGCTCTGCGGCACGGACTACGCTTTCGCTGCTGTCCAGATCCAGCTCAATGCCGGTAAAACCCAAATCGTTCATACGCTGGACGTCTTGCGGCTTCCGGCAGGCAGCAAAAACATGGTAGCCACGACGCAGGAGATCGTTGGCGGCCACCAGGCCGATACCGCTGGAACAACCGGTTATTACTACTTTTTTTTGCATAACTTTACCTGTTAGCCTGCTTTGATTCCGCTGACTCATGCTTAACTAGCGGAGCCAGCTCTTTTGCCATTAAATCGGCGATAAAAGGCTGTGCGGCAGGATTAGGATGGATACCGTCCTGCTGCATCCATTCAGGTTTCAGGTAAACCTGCTCCATGAAAAAGGGAACCAGGGGCAGAGAAAACTCCTTCGCCAGCCGCGGGTAAACAGCGCTGAACGCTTCAGTATAACGGCGGCCATAGTTGGCCGGTAAACGGATTTGCATCAGCAGCGGCTGCGCCCCGGCAGTTTTAACCTGCTGAATAATCTGCCTTAAAGTTTGCTCTGTCTGGCCAGGAGGAAACCCACGCAGGCCATCATTTCCGCCCAGTTCAATCAGTACCCAGCGAGGCTGGTGCAGTTTAAGTAGCGCAGGCAGGCGAGCCAGCCCCTGCGCCGAGGTATCGCCACTTATGCTACCGTTAACAACGCCAGGCGATTTTTCCCATTTATCATTGAGTAGCGCGGGCCACGCGGCGCTGGCTGACATGCGGTAACCCGCACTCAGGCTGTCGCCGAGCACCAGCAAATGCTCTGCCGCCGCCGCGCGCAGCGTCGTTAAAGCTAAAAATAACAGGACAAGGTAATGCCAGCGGAAAACATTCTTGCAGTTCATCGTCTTAGTAAGTCCGTCGGTCAGGGTGAGCATCAGCTTTCCATCCTTACCGGAGTTGAGCTGGTTGTCAAACCGGCGGAAACTATTGCCCTGGTCGGCGAGTCAGGCTCCGGCAAATCAACCTTGTTAGGCATCCTGGCCGGGCTTGACGATGGGTCGGCAGGCGAGGTTTTTTTACTTGGGTCGCCACTGCACCAGATGAATGAAGAGCAGCGTGCAGAACTACGGGCCAAAAGCGTGGGCTTCGTTTTTCAGTCCTTTATGCTGGTGCCTACGCTGAACGCGCTGGAAAACGTGCAGCTTCCGGCGCTGCTACGCGGCGAAAGCGATGCACAAAGCCGGGAACAGGCTAAAAGCCTGCTCACCCAGCTTGGTCTGGCAGCGCGGCTTAACCATTTGCCTTCACAGCTTTCCGGCGGCGAGCAGCAGCGGGTGGCGCTGGCCAGAGCATTTAGCGGCCGACCTACGCTGCTGTTTGCCGACGAACCAACGGGCAACCTGGATCGCCACACCGGCGAACGCATTGCCGATCTGCTGTTTTCACTCAACCGTGACTTTGCCACCACGCTGATCCTTGTTACCCATGACGAACAGCTGGCGGCCCGTTGCGATCGCCGGTTAAGGGTGCGGGACGGCAGGCTGCAGGAGGAAGTATGATCTGGCGCTGGTTCTGGCGGGAGTGGAAATCGCCGTCGCTGCTGATTGTCTGGCTGGCGTTAACGCTGGCGGTGGCCTGCGTGCTGGCGCTTGGCTCGCTCAGCGACAGAATGGAAAAAGGCTTAACGCAGCAGAGCCGTGACTATATGGCGGGAGACCGTACGCTGCAAAGCGCGCGCGAAGTACCGGAGGAGTGGCTGGCAGAGGCCGCAAGGGAAGGGTTGCAAACGGGACGCCAGCTGACGTTTATGACCATGACCTTTGCGGGCGATACGCCACAGCTGGCGGCGGTAAAGGCCGTTGACGATAGCTATCCCATGTTTGGCAAGCTGGCAACCAACCCTCAAAGTTTGAAACCCGCGGCGGGAACCGTGTTAGCCGCGCCGCGCCTGCTGGCCTTACTTAATCTGAAGCCCGGCAGTGAGCTGGATGTAGGCGATGCGACATTACAGGTTGCCGGAGAAGTCATTCAGGAACCGGATGCCGGTTTTAATCCTTTTCAGACCGCGCCGCGCCTGCTAATGAATCTGGCCGACGTCGGAAAAACGGCTGCCGTCCAGCCCGGCAGTCGGGTGACGTGGCGCTATAAATTTGCCGGTACGCCACAGCAGCTGGCAAACTATGACCGCTATATTAACTCGCATATTAAGCCAGACCAGCGTTGGATCAGCGTTACCGACTCCGATGACGCTCTGGGTAAATCGATGCTGCGCGCCCAACAGTTCTTGCTGCTTTCTGCGCTGCTAACACTGATGCTGGCCATCGCTGCCGTAGTGGTAGCGATGAACCATTACTGTCGTAGCCGCTACGATTTGGTTGCCGTATTAAAAACCCTGGGTGCTAACCGGGCCGCTTTGCGCAAGTTAATCGTAGGGCAATGGGGTGCAGTACTGCTGCTGGCTGCCGTTTGTGGCTGCGTTATCGGGAAAGGCTTTGAAGCGCTGTTGCTGCATATGCTCAGGCCAGTTTTGCCGGGTGACCTGCCGCCGGCCAGCTTTTGGCCCTGGCTATGGGCGACAGGGGCGCTGTTTGTCATCTCGCTGCTGGTGGGATTAAGGCCATACCTGCTGCTGCTGGCCACCCAGCCACTACGGGTACTGCGGCGTGATGCCGTAGCCGTTGTCTGGCCGCTAAAATATTACCTTCCCGCTATGGTGCTGACGATACTGGTTCTGCTCGCCTTGCTGGTTGGCGGCAGTAAGTTACTCTGGGCGCTTACCGGCGGCATCGTGCTGCTGACGCTGCTGCTGGGGGCCATCGGCTGGGGGACTTTACTGTTATTGCGTCGTTTGCGCGTGCGTAATCTGGCGTTCCGGCTGGCAGTTAATCGGCTGGTGCGTCAGCCTTCCGCCACCTTTAGCCAGCTGGCGGCTTTTTCTCTCTCTTTTATGCTGCTTGCGCTGTTACTGGTGATGCGTGGCGATCTGCTCGATCGCTGGCAGCAGCAGCTTCCACCGGACAGCCCCAACTATTTCTTACTTAATATTACGCAAGATCAGGTGCCACAGGTTCGTGACTTCCTTCAGCAACATCATATTACGCCGCAGACCTTTTATCCTGTGGTCAGAGCTCGTCTGACCAACATTAATCAACAGCCCGCCGATCCCGCTCTCGACAATTCGCTGAATCGAGAATTAAACCTTACCTGGCTTGAGCAGTTGCCGGATCATAATCCTTTGACTGCCGGTCGCTGGCCGCCGCAACAGGGTGAAGTCTCTATGGAAGAGGGACTGGCCGGAAGGCTGGGCGTCAGGCCTGGCGACACGCTGACCTTTACGGGAGACACCCAAACCTTTACGGCTAAAATCAGCAGCCTGCGTAAGGTGGACTGGGAAAGCCTTAAGCCAAACTTTTTCTTTATCTTTCCGCATGGCGCGCTGGATAGTCAGCCACAGACCTGGCTGACCAGCTTTCGCCTGAACAACGACAGCGCGCTGCTGGCCCAGCTGAATCGTGCTTTTCCCGCCATCAGCCTGTTAGATATTGGCAGCATTTTACGCCAGATTGGGCGGGTACTGGCGCAGGTTAGCCAGGCGCTGGAGATTATGGTCGTGCTGGTGACGGCATGTGGCGTGTTACTGTTGCTGGCACAAATTCAGGTGGGCATGCGCCAGCGTCGGCAGGAGCTGGTGGTGTATCGTACGCTGGGTGCCAGTAAGTCACTGTTGCGTAACACTTTATGGTGCGAGTTTGCTCTGCTGGGCGGCGTAGCTGGCGTAGCGGCCGTGGTAGGTGCTGAAGTAGCGCTGTGGGGACTACAGCGTAAAGTGTTTGATTTTCCGTGGCAGCCAGATTATCTGCTGTGGTTCGCTTTACCGCTTTCCGGCATCATTTTGCTATCCGCGTGCGGAGGCTGGCTGGGCATAAGACTACTTAAAGGAAAGGCATTGTTCAGAAGTTATAATGCAGCGTAGAATGAAGGCCGGTATAAACCGGTCTTCATCATTTATCTTTTTATTATCACCAGGGCCTGCGATCGTTGAATTAAGTCTGGCACTTTCCCGGGTAATGTTTTGATAAAGGCCATAAGTAACGTAGATAGTAGCATAGGGAAATAACTGAAATGTTGGATTTGCTAGATATAAAATATCGTCATCTTTCCGATCTTGAATCAAATGAGCTGTTCACTCTGAGAAAACGGGTTTTCAAGGACAGGCTTAACTGGATGGTCAACTGCCAGAACGATATGGAGTTTGATGAGTATGATAACGAGCATACAACCTACGTTTTTGGCGTCCACAATGATATTTGCGTTTGCAGTTTACGGTTTATAGAAACTAAATACCCTAATATGATTACCGGTACGTTTCGCTCATGGTTTAAAAACACAGATTTACCCGAAGGGAATTACGTTGAGGCAAGCCGTCTGTTTATCGATAAGGAGCGAATAAGCTCGCTTAAACTGCGACAGAAACCCGTAAGCGCACTGCTCTTTTTATCGATGATTAACTACGCCAGACATTATCAGTACGAAGGGATATACGCGATAGTCAGCCATCCAATGTATCTTATTTTTAAAAAGTCTGGCTGGAAAATAGAAGTCGTGGAAAAGAGCCTGTCCGAGAAAAACGAAAACATCTATCTGATATTTATGCCAATCGACGATAAGAACCAGCGTATACTTATTGAGCTGGTTAAATCTAAGGCACCCGAGCTAAAGATAAGACTGGATGCCTGGCCGCTGTCATTCCCCGTCGGTCAACACGGGCCTGATCAGCTGTAGCTCTATGCTCAGCCTGATAGCATGCTTCATATTGGTAACGCCCAGCTTCTTTACCGCGTTACCAATGTGGTATTTTACGGTCGTCAGCTTGATCCCCAAAATAAGCGCAATTTCCTGATAAGATTTGCCGACGCTGGCCCAGTAGATAATTTCGTTTTCGCGTTTTGAAAAAATCTCACGCGTGTTCATTTCGTTAAAATCTGCTTCTTTGGCCTGCTGTTTATACAGCTCGTTGAGCTTCTCGTGCGTTTCTATCAGCACCATCTGGATTTGGGATTTATTATTCTGGATTGTCTCCTCAATATTGTCATCACAATGCTCATCCAGCATGATAGAAAGTACAACAAGGTTATTGTTTTGGTCGTGAACAATAAAGGTGTAGCCGTTAATAATATTGTGATTACGGGCCATATCGAACAGCTTGGGAACCTTGACGCCTTTGTTGAGCATGATGTTTTCATCCCATGAAAACGGCGTAATTCGATAGAGTGCAGTAATTAAGACGGGGTCAATGAACTGAAAGTTGTTTTCAATATAAACTTTAAACCATTCTGCCCGGTTAGATATGATGGAGAAATCTGCTGGATTTCTTTTACTCATAATCGCGTAGGCATATTTTACCTGGCTAAATTTTGCCAGCTTTCTCTCCAGATAATCCTTTATAGAAGAGTTGATAACCTGATTACCAAAGAATGATTTAGACATGTAATTATCTCCCTGAGAAAGTGAGGCTTCCATCGTCAATAGCCGACTCTAGCATGTTTTCAAAGCCAAACCTAACGTGGTTCCCCTTTCGGGCCGATTACTTAAGATGATTTGCATAATAAAGAAGCGCTGGATAAATAACGTCCAACATCTTTAGCCTGTCGTTGCGGTATAGTAGCGTCATATGACACGGGAGGGAATCAGGGAGTCTTGCAAAGGCACTATTTGATGAAAAAGGCAGAGAGGGTGAACCAAACCCGACCATAAATACGCAAATCGTACAACAAAGCTTACGTATTTATTGTGGTAGCCGGAGAATGGTTCCCTTGGTGTTGGCAAAAAAAACTGCTAATTACTTAATAGTATTATGTATTTCTTGTTTTGTTCGCCAATACAATACGTCTTTCACTCATAAAATGATAGCCATACTTAAGTACAGTTAAGCACTGTTCTTTTGCAGGTGCGTGATAGCCCAGTGGATACCACTGGCATAATCGGCTGGTAAATCAGTCACAAGATGGTGGAGTGCATGCTGAAGCGATTCATGGCTGGTATCACTCAGATTGAGATGGCCGACCTTACGACCCGGACGGACTTCTTTCTCATACCAGTGCAGATGAACCAACGGCTGTTGCAGCCAGGCCATATTGAGTGCCGTGCCAATTAAATTCACCATGACTGATGGCGTGCTGACGACGGGGGTCGGCAACGGCAACTGCAGAATGGCGCGCAAATGCAGTTCAAACTGGCTGATGGAAGCGCCGTTTTGCGTCCAGTGCCCGCTATTGTGTACGCGTGGTGCCAGTTCGTTAATCAGCAACCCTTCCGGCACTACAAAACACTCCATCGCCATCACGCCGACGTAGTCAAGCTCATTCATAATGGCAGAAAGCATTGCCTCAGCCTGTTGCTGGCTTTGGGCATCGGGCTGGGGGAAAGCCACGCTGGTGCGTAAAATACCATCCTGATGCAGGTTATGCGTCAGCGGATAGAATACAGTAGTGCCGTCATGCGCGCGAGCGCCTACCAGTGAAACCTCGCCAGAAAAATTAATGCCCTGTTCGACAATGCATTCACCGTAGCAATCCGCAGGCAGAGAAGCGGTTTCATTTTGACGTAAGCGCCACTGACCACGGCCATCATAGCCGCCCGTACGGCGTTTGACGATAGCCAGTTCGCCCAGCTCTGCAAATATTTGCGGCCATTCAGCCTGGTCGCTCAATAGCTGCCAGGGCGCCGTTGCCAGACCCAGCCGATCCAGCAGCTGTTTTTGCGTCAGTCGGTCGGCCAACAGAGGAAAAATATCGCGGTTTACGAAAGCGGTATGGGTGGCGAGTTCGCGGGTAAGCGCCGTCTCGGGCCAACGCTCGATTTCGGCGGTGATAACGCTTTGCTGAATCGGTAGCGCTTCCGGTTCGGCATCCAGCCCGACCGGATAAACGGCGATACCCAAAGGTTCGCCGGCCTGGCGCAACATCCTACCTAGCTGGCCGTTGCCTAATACGCAGACTGGCTTCATGCTTCCTCCTGCGGATCCGGATTATTCAGCACTTCATCGGTTTGGGCCTGCCGCCAGTCGCTTAACCGGGTCGCCAGTTCTTTATCATGCAGCGCCAGAATCGCGGCGGCCAGCAGGGCTGCGTTAGCCGCACCGGCTTTGCCGATTGCCAGCGTGCCCACTGGAATACCGCGCGGCATTTGCACGATAGAATAAAGGCTGTCGACGCCGCTCAGCGCAGCGCTTTGCACCGGCACACCCAGTACCGGCACCAGCGTTTTTGCTGCCAGCATGCCGGGCAGATGGGCCGCGCCGCCAGCGCCAGCGATAATAACCTGAAAACCGTTCTCTGCGGCCTGTTCGGCAAAGCTAAATAGCTTGTCCGGCGTGCGGTGTGCTGAAACCACTTCACAATGGAAAGGGACAGCCAGGCTGGTAAGAATATCCGCGGCAAATTGCATGGTTGCCCAGTCACTTTTGGAACCCATAACAATAGCAATGCGGGCCGGTGCGGCGTTGGAAGACATGCGGGTCTGACTCCTGTGATTATACATACGTCATCCACCAACCCGCAGGGCGATGGATGGGAAGGACACAGAGAATACCATGACTGGGGAGCAAGGAAAACGTTTGCTCTGGTAGCAAAATGGCGACAAAGCCCGATTTTACTGCTTAAAAGGGAAAGGTAATTAAAGTGGTTTCGCTGGCGCTGACCTTGATCATTGAACCTTCATTATGCCAGGCACCCAGCACGACTCTTTCTGCTGGCTGACCATCAACGATCAGCTGATGAACGGCAGGGCGATGAGTATGCCCATGAATAAGGCAATGCACCTGATGACGGCGCAGAGTTTGCGTGACGGCAGCAGCGTTCACATCCATAATTTCCGTGGCTTTACTGCTGTTAGCCTGCTTGCTACCGGCGCGCATTTTAAGGGCAATACGCTGGCGAATAAATAGAGGCAGAGCCAGGAAAAGTTTTTGTAGCCAGCGCTGATGAACTTTGCGACGGAAGCGTTGATAACCTTCATCGTCCGTACAAAGCGTATCGCCATGCATAATCAAAATGCGGCGACCATAGATCTTCAGCAGCTGTTCTTCAGGCAACAGTTGCATACCGCTGGCGGCAGCAAAACTTTTACCTAGCAGAAAATCACGGTTGCCGTGGATAAAGAAGCAGGGGATGCCAAGCTGGCTTAATTCCCGCAGGGCTGCGGCTATTTCGGCATGCAAAGGATTCGGATCGTCATCGCCAATCCAGGCTTCAAACAGATCGCCAAGGATGTAAAGTGCATCGGCCTGACGCGCATCACGCCGTAAAAAAGCAAGAAAACCGGCAGTGATTGCCGGTTCTTCCGCACACAGATGTAAATCTGCGATAAACAGCGTATGCGACATTATTCGCTAACGGTGACTTTCTGGATCACGACGTCTTCTTTTGGCACGTCCTGATGCATACCGCTACGGCCGGTAGCCACGCCTTTGATTTTCTCAACCACGTCCATGCCTTCTACAACTTCAGCAAACACGCAGTAGCCCCAGCCCTGCAGGCTTTCGTCACGGAAGTTCAGGAAGTCGTTATCCGCGACGTTAATGAAGAACTGCGCGGTAGCGGAGTGAGGGGCCTGGGTACGAGCCATCGCCAGCGTGCCTTTGGTGTTTTTCAGGCCGTTGCTGGCTTCGTTACGGATCTCAGCTTTGGTTGCTTTCTGCTGCATGCCCGGTTCAAAGCCGCCGCCCTGAATCATAAAACCATTGATGACACGGTGAAAAATGGTGTTGTCGTAAAAACCTTCACGGCAGTAATCCAGGAAGTTTTTAACGGTTTCTGGCGCTTTGTCGTCAAAGGTTTTGATAACGATATCGCCATGATTAGTCTGGAAAGTGACCATATTCTCATCCTGTAAAGGTTGAAGGGAGTAAATTTCGCTGTCGCCAGCGCCGCAGGGGTGCCGACGAGCGGTAAAACAGACGGCTCTTATATCACAAAATGTGATGACGAGTCACCGCCGCTGCAATAAGCCGCGTGCGCGGAGCCTTGCTTTGCATGGCGCTTGCGTTAACAATACGTCAGAATACAGATACCACTGTCACCATCGCACACGTTAAAAACGGAATGTCTCAATGCTAAAGATTTTCAATACCCTGAGTCGTCAAAAAGAGGAATTTAAACCAATTCATGCCGGTAAAATTGGTATGTACGTGTGCGGCATTACCGTTTATGACCTCTGTCACATTGGCCACGGACGTACTTTTATCGCTTTTGATGTGGTTGCCCGCTATCTGCGTTATCTGGGCTATTCGCTAAAGTATGTGCGTAATATCACCGATATTGATGACAAAATTATCAAGCGCGCCAATGAAAATGGCGAAACTATCAACGCGTTGACCGATCGTATGATTGCAGAGATGCACGCTGATTTTGCTGCATTAAATATTCTGCCGCCGGATCTGGAGCCACGGGCGACGCATCATATTGCCGACATTATTGAGCTGGTCAGCAAGTTACTGGAACGCGAGCATGCTTACGTTGCCAGTAACGGTGACGTCATGTTTTCCGTAGCCAGCGATGCGGATTATGGTCTGCTGTCGCGTCAGGATCTGGAACAGCTGCAGGCTGGCGCGCGCGTCGAAGTTGCCGACGTCAAACGCAACCCAATGGATTTCGTACTGTGGAAGATGTCTAAAGCTAATGAGCCTGGCTGGGCTTCGCCGTGGGGAGAAGGGCGCCCGGGCTGGCATATCGAATGTTCCGCAATGAACTGCAAACAGCTGGGTGAACATTTTGATATTCATGGTGGCGGTGCCGATCTGATGTTCCCGCATCACGAAAACGAAATCGCGCAGTCAACCTGTGCACATGACGGCCCTTACGTTAACTACTGGATGCACTCCGGAATGGTGATGGTCGATCGTGAGAAAATGTCGAAATCGCTGAACAACTTTTTCACCGTGCGTGACGTGTTGAGCTATTTCGATGCGGAAACCGTGCGCTATTTTCTGATGTCGGGCCACTATCGCAGCCAGCTCAATTACGGTGAAGATAACCTGAAACAGGCGCGCGCGGCGCTGGAGCGTCTTTATACTGCGTTACGCAATACGGATGTTGATGCACAAGCTGAGGGCGGCGAAGCGTTCGAACAGCGTTTTCGCGAAGCGATGGATGACGACTTCAATACGCCGGAAGCCTACTCGGTGCTGTTTGATATGGCGCGCGAAGTTAACCGTCTGAAAGCGGAAGATATGACGGCGGCTAACGCCCTGGCGGCAAAACTGCGTCAGCTGGCAGGGGTGCTTGGACTGCTGGAACAGGATCCTGAAGTGTTTCTGCAAAGCGGTGCGCAAAACAGCGACGATGAAGTAGCTGAAATCGAAGCGCTGATCAAAATGCGTAACGACGCGCGCAAAGAGAAAAACTGGGCGCAGGCTGACGTGGCAAGGGACAAGCTTAACGAGCTGGGAATTATTCTGGAAGATGGCCCACAGGGCACCAGCTGGCGACGTAAATAGGTAAAAAAACAGGGGCTGCGGCCCCTGATTTTTTTATTCAGTAACGGTAACGCTGTTGCCGTCGAAAGCGACAGTTTGACCGCTAACAATTTTGCAGCGTTTACGGGTTTCCACCACGCCGTCTACGGTAACGTAGCCATCAGCGATCAGCGCTTTGGCCATCGCACCGCTTTCCGCCCAGCCTTCCAGCTTCAGCAAATCGCATAAATCTACGTGTGGGTGTTTTCCCAGGGAAAAAGTTGCCATTATTCTACTGCTCCATCATGAAATTCTTCGCACGCCTGTAAAGTGTTCTGGATCAGCGTAGCGACGGTCATCGGGCCAACGCCGCCCGGCACTGGCGTAATATAAGAAGCCCGTTCGGCTGCGCTTTCAAAATCAACATCGCCAACGACCTTGCCGTTCTCCAGACGATTGATGCCGACATCAATCACAATGGCGCCCGGTTTGATCCATTCGCCAGGAATAAAGCCAGGCTTGCCAACGGCTACGACCAGCAGATCGGCGTGTTCGATATGACGGCGCAAATCTTTGGTGAAGCGGTGCGTAACCGTAGTCGTACAGCCAGCCAGCAGGAGTTCCATACTCATCGGACGACCAACGATATTGGATGCGCCAACCACAACCGCGTTCAGGCCGAAAGTGTCGATATTGTAGCGTTCCAGCAGCGTAATAATACCGCGTGGCGTACAGGGGCGTAGCTCTGGTGCACGCTGGCACAGACGGCCTACGTTATAAGGGTGGAAACCATCCACGTCTTTTGATGGCGCAATACGTTCCAGTACTTTTACATTATCAATACCGTCCGGAAGCGGCAGCTGCACCAGGATTCCGTCAATCTCGCCGTCGTTGTTCAATTTATCAATCAACGCCAGCAGCTCGGTTTCGCTGGTGGACGCAGGCAAATCGTAAGAACGTGAGACAAAGCCAACTTCCTCACAGGCCCGGCGCTTGCTGCCGACATAAATTTGCGACGCAGGGTTTTCACCAACCAGCACCACTGCCAGGCCAGGCGCGCGTTTTCCCGCGGCCAGACGCTGTTGAACTTTTTCAGCAACCTCAAGGCGAACCTGCTGCGCAATCGTTTTACCGTCAATAATCTTTGCTGCCATCAGAAAGGGGATCCATCTGTGTTGAGTTGAAACGGGAGTTGGCGCCTATTCTGGCAGAAGCGAACGCCGCTGTCAGGCACAGATTCGAGGCGCGCTGCTTAATAGTGCAGCAACAGAATGCGCCGATAAGTAAAATCGTTGACTCGACGGTTTCGCGCCGTATAATCCGACCCTGTTCCCCATGCGCCCTTAGCTCAGTTGGATAGAGCACCGGCCTTCTAAGCCGTAGGTCACAGGTTCGAATCCTGTAGGGCGTACCAATCAAATCAGTGAATTACCGCTCCTGCTCTGTATCAAATTTTCCTTGTGGGACAAATTTGAGACACGCATCCTCAAAGCTGTGTCGTATTTGTGTCGTGACTTGCCAGAAGTGAGTCAATTTTACGCGCATGCTCGGTCAGATGGTTCGGTGCCAGATGCGCATACCGGCGCGCCATTTCTATCGATTCCCAACCTCTTAACCCCTGTGTCCTGCAGAGCTTCACGGACTGCCTGAACACTTCGCTTCAGGTGGCAGATGTTCTGACTGTGACGGAACAGCCTCAAGCCAGCGGCGGCATCCTCTTTCCTGAGCAGGTAAACGTGCGTAGGGTACTTCCTTTTTAGCACCCCGCACATTTTAAGATCCCGGCCAGATGAGGCTGTAGCCGATGTTCCTTCGGCGTCAGGTTGTTCTGGGACAGGGGCGTTCACCATTAAATTTTTAAAGTCATTGCTTCGTGATTCACCGTACTTTATTCAGTGTCCTGAACCGACAAGAATTAACTATTCCCGTGCAATATATTCGGTTAAAACGTTTAATAAATGCTTTCTGAGCTGACTACCTGATTTGATAAATTCCAGCCTTAAACCCCGAATCTAAAAATATTTATTTAAAATAAAGGTGTAAAAACTATCCTGTATATAACAAGGAGCAAAGTTAAAATTCCAGGTTTATTTCGTTATCCTGAGAAATGAAATTTTAATTAAAAAGATGCAGGGGGGTAAAATAAGGGTTAGGTAGCGCGGGTTAACGAATCTGGTTTATATTAAAAAATATAAATTTATCTCTTGTTGATACTATGCATTTCTTTGCAAATCACTTCCGTTCACCACTATTCTTAGCTGTAACTCTTCCCGAAGAGGCATAAAAATATATTTTAAAACCTGTCTCCTGACGTTTTGCTGATTTTTAGCACAGGTCATTTCCAGTTGATAAACGGTACCAATTCAGAGTTATCTTAAGATGAGCGGCACAAGTGGTAACGAGCATGCAAAAGATCTTTTAATGAATATTAATTCATTGAGCGTTTTTTGATCGGATTTCTCTTAATGTGAATTTTTTATTAACCCTTATAAATCAACTACTTGTTTTTTGCATTTTGTGCTCGCTCTATTTGTTGAACGATGTCATAAGAATTTCTTTGCATGAATATGCTTGACTGCTGCTTTAGTTATCTGCTCTTATCATATCAGCATAATTGACGTGTTAGCAGATAAATGCCGCTAAGCCAGGGGGCAAACTATTTATCCTGTTTAGCCGCGCACTTCATTTTTGACCAAAAGTCACAGTAACGGATATCTTATAATGGTAGTGACAGCAAAAAAGATTCTTGAGCAACTCCATGAAGGTAATATAACTATTTCTCCCTTTGATGAGGCGAGACTTGACGTTAATTCGTACTCCTTTCGACTTGGGCACACGTTAATTGAATATGAAAATAATATCGTGGACTCATCTGTTCCACCTCAGGAACATCATATAACCATACCCGAACAGGGGTATCTGCTGAAACCGGAACAATTTTATCTGGCCTCAACACTGGAGAAAATGGGCAGCAGAACCTGTGCTAGCGAGCTTTACGCTAATTTCTCAACGGCCGCGTGTGGAATTTTTATTCAAACCAGCGCGCCGCTAGGTCATACGGGCGCGGTTATCAACTGGACGCTGGAAATTGTAGTGGCGCAGCCCGTTATTGTTTATCCCGGAATGAATATCGGCAAGATCTGTTTTTGGGAAAACTTTGGCGAGCTAAGCAGCTATCAGGGACGCTACAGTGATTCCGATAATGTTGTGGCTTCAAGGCTCTACCAGGATTTTAACTCTTCAGGTATAAAACAATGATATTAACCGGAAAAGAAATAGAAAAAAGAGTAAAAAATGAGGATATTGTTATATCGCCTTTTTTACCCGAAAACGTCAATCCGAATAGCTATAATTTTCGCCTGGGCCGTACCATGAAGGTTTATCGTAATGAGGTCATCGATCCGGCAAAAGAAAATCCGGTAGATATTATTCGGCTTGAGGATAGCGGTTTTATATTGCAGCCGCGCAAGCTCTATCTTGCCGAAACAATAGAGATTATGGGCAGTACCCGGTTTGTGCCTACCTATGCCGCACGTTCCTCTGTCGCCCGCATGGGCATGTTTATTAATCTCTCCGCGCCGCTGGGCGATATCGGCTTTATTGGTCGCTGGACTATCCAGCTTTATTGTATCCATCCGGTAAAAGTCTACTACGGTATGAATATTGGGCAGATGATGTTCTGGCATACCTCTGGTGAAATTGAGCTTTATAACGGCAAATATCAGAACGCCGCCGGACCGATTGAAAGTCGAATTCATATCGACTTTAAAGAAAAAATAGAAAAAGGGCTAAATAACAAAGCGTCTGCGCTTAATGGTGAGGTTTTTTTGTGAGTGAAATAATTGCAATGCCAGCAGTTGGCCTGCCGGGAAAATTCAAAAATATTGCGGTGCTGGCCGGGCAACACCCCGTTCCGCCGATGCATTTAATTACGGAGCAGCAGCTGGAAGAGTGGCTGCCAAATTTTGCTGCAATAAAAGCAAGCCTGGCGGATCTTGAACGCCATATTGCTATTACTTCCGGGGCATTTTTAACCCGTGATATGGCAAAAATAGAGGCCGCTCTGGACGAGCTTTACTGGTCAGAACAGGCCAGCGCCAGTATTTTTCGCTTCATCGCTACGCTTAAAAATGATGACGGTACTGTAAATCTCGCCGTGCGCTCTGCCTGCCAGGCGGAAGATCTCCAGGAAAAAAGCTTTGCCGGTATTTATGAATCGGTGCTGAACGTTAGTGCTGACGAGCTACAGGCGGCAATTCTTACGGTGTTGAGATCTTTTTATTCGCTGCGCGCCGTAATGGAAAAGCGCCATGCGGACACGGATGAAACAGCCAGTAATGTGAATATCATCGTACAAAAAATGGTTAGCCCCTCTTTTTCCGGCGTGGCGTTTAGCTGTCATCCACTGACCGGGGAAGAAAATCTGTACGTTGAATATGTCTCAGGGTTAGGCGAGGGCCTGGTCTCGGGCGAGCAGGAGCCGCAGCTGCTGGCGGCAAGCTCGGACCCGCAACATCAGGAAGCGCTGCGCCAAATTAGCGAAATAGTCGCCTCGGCGCAGATTTTGCTCGGCGGCCACGTAGATATCGAATGGGCTTATGAACAGGGTCAGGTCTGGCTGTTACAGGCTCGCCCGGTTACTTCCGGAGCTGGCGTGAGCTACAGCAGCGAGCCTGAAATTAACGTATGGCCTTTATACGGTGAGTTACCCACAGGACTGCTGGAAAAACTGCCTGAGTGGGCGCTCTACTTCCATCAAAAACGCAAGCCGCTGGCGGATATAGCGCGTCGCTATCAGAAAAATCAGCCCGGTGCGCTGATTCTGTGCTGCAACAGTTATGCGATAAGTGACGCCGCTCTCTGCGAGGACTGGCTGGAACAATTTCAAGGCCGTCAAATCGTCGTTGACTTTTCTGACGCCGTGCGCCAGCTAATTATCCCCAAATCAGACCTGATCGAGCAGCTGAAAGAGCTGATGAGCGAGCCGGGCCGACTTTATACCCTGGTCATCCGGGATTTCATCAAAGGTGAATATGGCCTGATTACGCGTAAAGTTCAGACGCCGGAAGGCGAGCGTCTGGTTGCGGAAATCTCCGCTGATGGGCTGCTGGCAATAAACCGGGGCAGCGCGGTTAGCCAAGTGATTGCTCTGGATACGGCGGAAGAAGGCGATATTCTGAACCGGGATGCCGTCAGGCTGCTGCAACAGGTCACTGCAGACGCGCTGGCCGCGCTTAACGATGTGCAGATTGAATGGGTACTGGCAAATGGGCAGCTCTATGCGCTGGACTATTCGCCCATCGACGACGGTCAGCTGCTGTTCACCAATGATGGCCGGGTCATGTCGCAAGGCTATGCGCGCGGGCAGGCTTACCTGATCGCTGATACTGAAGAGATTGAAAACTATAGCATAGCCCCTTCAATGAGCCTGACGGACATACCCGATATTTCAGTCTACGGCGATCTCTTTGCGAATATTGTTCGGGAAATGGAACAGCTTTCTTCTCCGCCTATCGTGCTGGCGCGCCGCCCTTATGCCGCGCTGGCTTCATTAATGCCCTGGGCCGCCGGTTTTGTTTTTGAAAAAGGCTCTCTGCTTTGCCATTTGGGCGTGCTGCTGCGTGAAAGAAAATTGCCGGCCGTGTGCGATGAGCAATTATTCAGCCGGTTACAGCATGGCGATATTTATGTGTTAGATACTCATTTAATCCGTTAAGGTGAATTTTATGGATAGCGAACTGTTTTTACTTTTATTTCAGCCTGGCGAGTTTTATGCGCCCCGTTCGGCCGTCACTTATCCCAACGTTATTTTAAAATGCGATGATAATGCGAGCCTTAAGGGAAATAACGCGCTGTTCCATCAGGAAAACGATCTGCTAGCTAGTCAGGTTATTACCGATGAAAAGAGTCTTGATATCGATCCGACAGCTTATCAATTTCACTATTTTACCGATTACCATCGTCAGTTGAAAAAGAGCAGTGAAGAACAGTTTGATGCTTTATTTAAAGAAATTAACCTGGGGCTGAAGTTTAATCAGCTAATGCCTGCCGTTGCTATACGAGTAGATAAAGAAAAAAGGGTAGCAAAACTTTACCATTTTAATGATACCGCCTGGCACGGCACTATTTTTGTAAAATATGCCGAAGTACCGATAAGTGAAGCAGCGGATGAGAACGGCTGGGCGCTCTGTACAGCGGCGCTGGCAGCGGCCTATCCGCGCCTGTTGCAATATCGTCATTTGCTGAACGATACCTGCTGGTATACGCGCTGGAAGCACGATATGGAGCTGGAAAGGAAATATACCTTTAAAGAGATCCCCAATACCTGGCAGTTGAATACCCGCCTCTATGAAGCTATTAATCTGCGCGGCGAGCTGCCGGGTTTTGTTCCCGAACTGGATATGAGTTTCCAGGTTTTCGACTATGACAACCATATTTTTGAGGTGATGGAAAAATCGGCTAAGGGCTATATTTCTTTCATTCCTCAGGCCAATCACAAGGTTGCCATTAAACAGAAATGGTTTGAAGAAAATGCTGAGCTGCGCAAAGAAAGTATCGTTTACGATATCGCGCTGCATCCTGAAGAGTATGAAGAAAAAGCCCGCGAAATGGCAGGCGGAGAGGTTAAACGCCTGGCACCTTTCCGCCGTAAACGTTTTGACGTCAACTTTGAATCTCTGGAAACAGGCAATATCTACGGGGTCTATTTCGATATTTGTCGCAGCCTCGACGATCCGGGTCGTTTCGCTTTTTCCCAGTGCGAAGTGGAATATTGCCGTTCCCGCACTTTCTTTGACTACAGCAACGTATTGAAAGAGTACGAACAGGTCTGCGCTTTTGTAAAAGCGTTCCTAGATCGGCAAGGCGTGGCCTTTGAACAAAATCTGTACTCCAAACTCGACTTTGCACGTGAAACCTATTCCGCTCTCGCTCAACAACAGGAAGTGACTCATGGTTAATTATATCGTTTTAGGAAGCTGGAAAATTCGCCATGATGAGCCAGTCTCCGCCAGTGAGCAGCCACTACGTTTTGTTGCTTTACCGCAGCAGGAGCCGGTAACGGATAAAAGTTTGCTCTGCGATCTGCGCGAGCTGGCCGGGTCGGTGCTGGATGCGCCAGAGGGCAAGCCGGTTGCAAATCTGACTTTAGCCAATCTCAACAGTGAAATCATACCGCTGGCGGTCGTGGCGAAAACGCCTACCGGCTGGATGCTGACGCATCTGGTTCATCGCGTTGAGGTTTGGGTAACCCATTTTCTGGCGATGGAAAACTTGCCGCAGCCTGTTAGCGAAGCCGCTTTGTTCACCACGCTCTGCGAGCAATTCCGCCAAAACTATCTGTATACCAATAACTTTGAATGCTATTACGAAAAAGGCATTCCGGATACCGAGCTGGAGCAAAAGTTTAATATTCAGCAGGATTATAACTTTTACGAGCTGAACGAGCGTTTTTACGCGGCGCTGGCCGACGGGCTTATTCCCCATTTTCGTCCCCATCTGGGGGATGAAATTGAGCACTGGAGCTACGACAACGACTTTTTTGAAATTGCGCCCAACGAGCAGCGTATGGCCGGTTACGTCTCTGTTATGCACTGGAGCCGCAAGAAAAAAGTCCGTTTTGACGAACCTGTTGTCACTTTCAAGAAAAAGCTTTATCAGGAAGATGCGCTGGAACGCTGGGAGCGCAATTATCACTTTAAACGCATTGATACCACGGCAGAAGAAGCGCTCAGCAGCTTCTTTGAGCTGCCCTTGCAGCAGCTGCCTGGCTGGCGGCGGGTGCGTCTGGATATCGCCTGTGAATATTTGCCGACCGGGGATATCTATATGTTGAACTTCGAAGACTGCCGTATTAAAGACGTTTATGCGGCGGCGGGCCGTTTGCAGCAGTGTGAAATCGAATACCTGAAAACGCGTGGCAAGGCTAATGAAACTAATATCTATGCCGGTTTTAATGCCCTGGTAAAAGTCGTGGAGGATTTTATCCATTCACAGGGGCTCACTTTTGAAAAAAACCACTATTCAAAACTGACTTTCCTGAAAGAGTTTCAGGCGATGGGCGAGGAAGTATAAGTATGGAATCGGTCATTCTGGATAACGATAAGCTGACTGTTGAAGTCGCCTGTGAAGATACGCAGCGGGCACTTTTTCAGCGGCTGCTGGCGTTTATTACGCCCGGTTTCGTGGTGCTGGATGCGGCAGAACAACCAGCGGATTTACAGCTTGCGCTGCACGACCAGAAAACATTTCTGCCCGAATGGAAGCGGGCCTGTACTGCCGACCATACCATCCGTCGCAGCACCGCCGAGGAGTTTAATATTGTGCTGCGCTGTGGCGAGCTGAGCGATGGCAGGCAGGTCGCCTGGCATGAGCGTGACCAGACGGGCTATGTCTGGCGGCACGGTAGCCAGCAGATGGCAATGTATGTCGGTCAGGGCAGCTTTATTCACCTGATTGAATTTTTCCGCTACTACCTGCTGGCGCTTGAGGCGGCAAAAGGGAGCCTGGTCCTGCACGCTACGGGCGTGGAGAACAGCGCCACGGGAAGTATAGTGGCGATTTGCGGTGTGAAAGGTGCCGGCAAAACCTCCACCATGCTGAATCTGACCACCTCCGGCGCGTTTCACTATTTTAGCGGCGACAAGCTGCTGGTTGATATCTGCGACGGCGAACTCAGGGTGCGCAGCTGGCCTGACTATCCGCATGTGGGGGCCGGAACGCTGCGCCAGCATCCGGAGTTTTGCCGTAAAATTGGTCTGACGCTTAATCGCCCACCGCTGGCAGGCGCTGATAACCGCGATAAGTTCCTGTTCGCACCAGAACTCTTTTATGGCGCGTTGGGCAAATCGACGCGGCGGGCAGCGACGCTGGAAGCCGTAGTACTGCCGGACGTGCTGGCCAGCGAACTGTCGATCAATCGCCTGAACGATGGCGAGAAAAGTTCGCTGGAAGACAGTCGCCTGTACGAAGATCCGTTCAAATTTCTTACCGCAACCTGGCACGGCCTTGCGCTGGCGCAGCCGGATGCTGCGCTGCTTACGGCTCATCAGGCGGTTCGTGAGCGGTTCCGCCAGCTGAACTGGTTGCTGCTTTCCGGCAATGTAGCGCCCGATGTGCTGGCGGCGAAATTAACACGGCCACAGCTCCGCCTGGCGCTGGTTGCCAGCAGCGGCTCCGGAAAAAGTACCACGGCCGGCCTGCTGAAAGAGGCCTTCCGCCAGCAGGGGCTAAGCGTCAGCATCGAAAAGCTGGCGCTGCCGCTCTATAACCTACAGCGCGCTTATTACAGCGAAATGGCCCAGACTATTGCCGAGAATGCGCAGCATCAGCTGTTAATGGAAAATATCGCCAGCAATTTACGTATGCTGAACCCGCGCTCATTAATTGACCATCTGTTCAGCCGCCTGCAGAAAAACCACGCGGATGTGATCCTGACCGATGATTTACGCGACAGGCAGACCGACTGGCCTGCGCTGGTCGAACAGGGATACGTAGTGATCCACGTGCTCTGCGATGAAAAAATCCGCCATCGGCGCCTGAGCGAACGTCACGATCTGCAGACGCAGGTGATCTCCTCGCTGGACGAAGATATCAACACTATCAGGCCTGACTTCAGGCTGGAAAATAATGGCGATCTCACGCAGCTCAGCGCAGCCGTCAATCAGCTGGTGACGCAGTTGATCGGAGGACAAAATGGCTAATTTATTACCGCGCGTCAAATGGGCGGTAATCGACGGATTACCTTTTTGGCTGTTAAAAAAATATCTTGATGATGCCTCGATGCCGAATCTTGCACGCCTGATGGCGCAGGGCGCGATTACGCCACTGGAGCCGCTGTGGCCAAACTGCCAGACGCCGCCTTCGCTGTTCTCTATCTGGAGCGGACAGCCTGCCACCACGCACGGCATCTGGGGATTTGACACGCCGCACGGCGAACAGCCTGGCGCTTTTCGTAACGGTTTTACCCACTGGCCGGCATCGGTAGAAATGGTTTGGGAGACCTGGGCACGGGCTGGCTATGACGTTCGTTTAAACCATATCCCTTTCGTTGATGAAGCGAAGCTGGGTGACCGGCTGGTTGCGCGCAGCGCTGTTTATGGCGAGACGCTTTATGACTCTCGTTTATTTACGGGTTCAATGTGCCTCAGCCTTGACCGCTATGACGTCACGCTCACCTTACAGCCGCTGGACGAGCGCCAGGCGCTGCTTCACGTGGATGGCGAATGCATCAGGTTTACGCAAAAGCTGGATCTGGATGTTTTTAACGATATAGCGCTGCCCGCTCCCTTAAAAGGCGCATTAACGCTGATGCCATGCCGGAGCGATGCTGGTCGGCTGCAGGGCGCGCTACTGGGTAAAAACCACTATTACCGTTCAGGTCGCGAACCCGCGCGTACCGGCCATCCGCCGGAAGCTGACTTCTGCCATGTTAGCCTGGCGAAGCTTTATCGCAACAATGAGCTGGGATTAAAAAAAGGGCAGGGCGGCCAGGGGAATGCGGAGAAAAAACTCTTTGCCAGCCTGGCGCGCGTGCATCAGAGCTTTAGCCAGGAGCTGAAAGAAAGCTTCGCGCAGCAGGATGCCGACCTTACCGTTGGCTACTATCCGGTTATCGATCTTGCGCTTCATGAAATCCTTAATCTTGAGCATATGGCGCAGGAAGATGATGAAATTGCTGGTTATTTTTGGAAAGTCATGGCGTGGGCGGAAACCGTGGTAGCCGCGCTGGCAGCCAACTGTCGCGAAGATGAGATCCTGATTATCAACTCCGACCACGGGATGCAGCCCATCAGTGACATTTACTATCTCAATCACTATCTGGCGCTGCACGGCTGGCTGGTTTTTGATGAAAAAGGGGAGATCGACTATGCCAACACGCGCGCAGCCTATCATCCTGCAGAAAATGGCACGTTGCTGATTCATGAGGCCTGCGACGCCTCACTGGTATGTGAACGCGTTTGCGCCTTCTTTAGCGAAGCGGGGCTGGAAGGAGCCAGAGTCGTGCGCCTGCCGCAGTCAGAAAGGCAGCAGGCGTTCGATACCGGCTGGTTTTTGCAACCGCCGGATGGCGTAAGGGTAAAAGCTTCCGCCTCCGCCATACCGGTTCGGCTCAGCGATAAGGCTGGCGATCACTGCGGCTACAGCCCCTTATCGGATCTGAAGGGAACGCTAATTTCTACTCACGGCGGGGCGCGTCCTTCGCTTATGCAAATGTACGACATAAAAGCCTTTATTCTGGATAACTGATATGGATTTGCACATTATCTTGATCGTTGCCCTGTTCGCGGTGGTTCAGTCTATCTTTGGTATGGGCCTGTTGGTATTCGGCACGCCCACGCTGCTGCTGATGGGCTATCCGTTTAGCGAGGTGCTGTCGATTCTGCTGCCGCCTTCGCTGACCATTAGCGCAATTCAGGTGTTGCGCCAGGGCAAACAGCAGAAACAGTTTGCCTTTTCGCTAATGAAGTTTTGCCTGCCGGTTCTCATCCTGTCGCTATGCTGGACGCTATTCAGTAAACAGAAGCTGAACTTTCATTACATCATCGCCGCTATTTTGCTTTTTACCGCTATTTCCCGCTACTCCTCGCGCATCTCCGCTTTCCTCTCCAGGTTTATCGAGCAGAATTCGCGTAAATATCTTGTGGTAATGGGCATAGTACACGGCATGACCAATATGGGCGGCAGCCTGCTTTCGACCTATGCAGTAACCCGCCACCAGTTAAAAAATGAGGTGCTGGGCTGCATCGTTACCGGCTATTTGCTTTTCGGTATCGTGCAGCTGGGAACTTTACACTATATCAATGCCCTGAACGTCAGCCTGACCACGCCGGTAACCTGTGTGGTGGCGGGCTCCGTTTTTATGCTGGTCGGCAGCCGTCTCTATAGCTGGATAAACGAACATTTTTATCAGAAGATTTTTACGCTTTTTATGCTGGTTTATGCGGCGCTGTTAATCTTCCACTGAGTCGGGACTGGATAAGTGATGAACACAACGAAAAACTATCAGGGCGTAATCCTGGACGTGGACGGCACGCTATTATTACACGGTAAAGCTTTACCTGGCGCGGGCGAGGCGGTACAGACGCTACGCCAGGCGGGCTATCAGCTGCGGTTTGTCAGCAACACCACCAGCCGTAGTGAAGCCCAGCTGGCGGCAGCCCTCTCTTTGCAGGGGGTCCACGCCAGCGCCGCTGAAATCCAGACTTCCGTCTCCGCCTGCCTCTATTACCTGCAAACGCATTTTCACGACAAAAAAGGCTTTATCGCCGTGCCGGAAGCGATCAAAGCGCGTTTCAATTCTCTGGCGCAAAGCGGCGAAAACCCCGATTACGTGGTGCTGGGCGATCTTGATGACGGTTTCGATTACGCCATTTTGAATCGTCTTTTCAACTTTCTGCGCAACGGCGCGCAGCTGGTGGTTTTCCATAAAAATCTCTGGTATTTCCGGGACGGTAAAACCTGGCTGGATAGCGGCGCTTTTACTCAGGCGCTGGAGCTGGCTGGCAACGCCCAGGCTATAGTGACCGGTAAACCTTCTCCGGTCATGTTTCAGAGCGCGCTCCGTTCTATGGCTTTGGAGAAAGAGCAGGTATTGGTTGCAGGCGACGATATCACCACTGATATTGTCGGTGCGCATAACGCCGAACTGGCCTCTGTGCTGGTGGGAACCGGTAAATTTAAGCCTGCGGATTTGCAAACGTCTTATGCGGATGAGCGTAATTTTATTTCCGTTATTGGCGAGCTGCCCGTCTGGCTGGGATGCAACTAAGGTAACGCAATGAAACTACTTAATATAGAAGTAACCTCACGCGGCGACGTGTTTAACAGCCGCTACGATATTTTTCGCCAGCAGAATGCGGCGCTCTATTACCTGACGTCCAGTAGCGATGCGGCGGACTATGACGGTTTTGCGGGCAAGCGCGTTGCGGCTTCGCAAGCTATGGACACTATCCTGAGCGAAGCGCTGGCGTGGCACCAGCAGGAAAACTTTGACGCAATCATCACGACCGATGAAGCCTCGGTCGTCGCTACGGCAATCGTGGCCGAAGCGCTGGGATTGCCTGGCGCAAGCGTAGCCGCCGCCAAAAACAGCCGCAACAAATATTTGATGCGGCTGGCACATCAGCAGGGCGGCGCGCCCCATCCTCCTTTTTACCTTTGCCATTCTCTGGCGCAGGCCGTGCAGGCGGGCAAAGAAATTGGCTATCCGGCGATCGTTAAACCCACGCTGGGCGGCAACGCAGAACACGTCTATCTCATCCGCAGCGAAGAGGCGATGCGCCAGCAGTTTCCCGTGGTCTGGGAGGCCAATCGCCGCTATTCCTACGGACAACACGAGGCTGAAGGTGTCGATCTGGGGCCGAATGCGCTGCTGGTCGAAGGTTTTCTGGCCGGCTCGGAACACTGCGTCGAAGCCTGGGTGCGCGATGGCGACATTCATATCGGATCGATTGCTGACCGGATTTCCGCAGAGCTTGAAATATTCGACAACGATCTCTACCGCACGCCCAGCGCGCTGTCGGCAGAAGAAACGGAAAAATTGCGAATAGCGCTGGAAGCGGGCGTCCGCGCTCAGGGCATTAGCCACGGCGTAGTACATGCGGAATTCCGTTTTCACCACGGCAAGGCCTATATTCTTGAGATTGCCGTGCGGGTTGGCGGCGGCAGCCTTTATAAGATGGCGCGCCTGAGCTACGGCTACTGTCCGGTTACGGCCGCGTGCCGCGTGGCGATGCGGCAGCCGCTGGCAGCGAAGCCGCTCGAAAAAACGGGACGGGTGGCCGTTGGCCTGACCATGCTGTGCCAGCAGGGAAGAATTAGCCGCATCGCCGTGCCAGAAAAGGTTGCCTCACATCCGGCGGTATTTAATTTGGGCATACTTGCCCATGAGGGCGATTATCACTATCGGCCGCCTGCCGGGAACGATATTTTTGGTTATATAGGGGTAACGGCCGACTCCCAGGCGGCGGCTATTGAACTGGCTTCCGAACTGTTTGCGCAAATTGATATTGCGTTCTGAAAATAAATCGGGCCTTGTTGTAGGGCAAACTGCAATAAAAAGGAAAGGTTATGAATGATTCACGCAGGCTGGGCGCGTTGCTGGTATTGGCTTTTTTAATCATGGCCAATGCCAACGCCGTCTTTTCCGGATGGCTTCTGCAATCGGTTCCGCCTTTTACGCTTCTTTTCTGGGGCTTTTTTATTACCACGCTGTTCTTTTTTGCTCGACTGACCGGTTCGCAGGGCGTGGCCGCGCTGAAAATTCCCCGCGCTTCGCTGGGGGGCTTAATCACGTTGAATCTGGCCAGCGGGGTCAGCTGGATTGGCTATTACTACGCGCTAAAGTTTATTGAACCAGCTATTGTCAGCGCGCTGATGGGCTGTATTGGCCCATTATTTATTCTTTTCATCGGCTTTATCACCCAACGCCAGCTATCCGTTAACCAGATGATTACCTCGCTGGGCATAGTTGCGGGCACCGCCGTGCTTGCCTGGGCGTCCATTGCCGATCGCTCTGCTATACAAAACGTCACGGCTCACCACGTCTTGCTTGGGCTGGGCGCGGCGTTTATCGGCGGCTTTGGCCAGGTATTAACCACGCTATCGACTAAAGGCCTGGCGAAGCAGAACTGGAGCGCCAGCCAGATTATGGCCCACCGGTTTTATCTGCTGACCGCAGTGGCGGCAGTCGTGGCGTTAAATGGCCCCGGACTGCTGCCGGATTCGTCAACAAACATGATGCTGACGGGCGTGGTCTCCGTCTTCGGCATTCTGCTGCCGCTCTGGCTGCTGCAAAAAGGGATTATTATCTCCTCGCCTTTTACCGTCTCGGTGCTTTTATCGCTGGGGCCGCTAATGACGCTGCTTTTTCAGGGGCTGGATTCGCGACTGCTATGGTCAAATATGTCCGTTATCGGCTGCGGCATGATTGTGCTTGCCACCATCAATAATTTCGCCTTCAGCCAAAAAGCTCCCGTTGTCAGCCGCACAGAAAACGAAGGATAAATAATGTCGGAAACCAGGCGTCGCGCAGTAGAAATAGTGCAGATAACGGATCTGCATTTAATGGCAAACGAACGGCTATTGCTGAAGGGCGTTAATACTGCGCAAACGTTAAACAGCGTCCTGACCGCGATTGGGCAGACTTCTTATCACCGGCTAATCGCAACCGGTGATATTTCAGAAGATTTTTCTGCTGCCTCTTATGAGACGTTTAAAACGTTGCTGGCACGACACCGCATTGCCTCGCTGGTGTGCCTGAGCGGCAACCATGACGATCCTGTAATGATGCAGGAAATTCTCGGGCCGGTAGCGTTACCCAGAATATTTTGCGAGGGTGAATGGCTGTTTATCGGGCTAAACACCACAATTAAAGGCGAAGATGAAGGCGAAATAGCGGCAGTGGAACTGGCGCAGCTGGATAGCCTGCTTGCACAGCATCACGCAAAATTTGCCGCAATATTTATGCATCATCACGCGCTACCGGTACAAAGCGGCTGGATTGACCGCTATGGCCTGAAAAATGCGGCCGATCTTTTAGCACTGGTGGCGCGTTATCCTGAAATAAAAGCTGTTATCGGCGGGCATGTACATCAGGCTTCGGTGCAAACATGCAAGGGGACGCTTTTTTACACTACACCAGCGACTTCAATACAGTTTGCTCCTCTCAGCGAAAAAGCAGAAGTTTCGGCTACGCCGCCAGCCTGGCGAAAATGGTACTTCTGGCCCGACGGGCGTATCAGCGATGAGATATTTTTTGTCAGCGGATCGGATTAAAGCGCTTTATGCCAGCTAGCGCTGTTTTCAGCGCTCGGCAAAACGGGCTATGCCGGGTCAAATGCCTCAACTAAACAGTGCCGTTCTGGCGCCTTCCATTAAAACACAAAAAATCTGCTCTATGATAACCGGCCTGAAAGCACTGACGCGGCGGCATTTGCCAGGCAGCAGCAGCAACGCCTTGCCGCAGAAGGACTTTTACACTGGTTATCGTAGCGCGCAATCCCTTCGGTCACCTGCTGGCCACTTTGCCTGAGGATAGTTACCACTTCGCTCAGGAGCCTGGGTGGGGGGATTCTTAGCTCAATGAAATGACGTAAGGCCTGATAAATGTGGCCTGACTACCATTTCAATCAACTGCTGGGCTTTTGCAAAGCTAAAACGTTTTAACCGGCTTGTCTCCCAGGTAATTCTGCGGGGGGAAACTGAAAATGCTCCATAGAACCCGTGACTTACTCTTACAGTAGCGCCCGTAATGCCCGTAATTCCGGATAACAGGCATAAAAAAGCCCGCTTAAATAGCGGGCTTATCCAACACTGTGTAGTCTGGAACAAAATCAGCCAAAGGCTGGAAAACAGAACAATTCACTCTCGAACTACAGCACGTTAATGTGTAGCTTCAAAAATATAGACCATATGCTCAAAATTGCCGGGAATAAATGATTTTATTTTGAATAAAGTTGTTTTGCCTGTCGATTTGCATTAAGGCCGTTTATTTGATTGCCAACTGGCTTTTATGTGTACAATTTAAAAAGTAAAGTTCTATCGCGAAAATGCGATGAGCGTGCCTTTTCTTGCAAAAAAGGCCCGCAGGGAGCTGCGGGCAAAATGGTAGCAAACCTCGTTGTTATGGGGTTGTATTTTAAATGTTTTTAATAATCGAATGTTGACTATTATCAAGTCAGGGATAGATAGTCTGTTACGTTCAGACTTAGCTGTTAAAAATCATTATTAATTCTGTTTTGTAGCTGATTCTTTAGTTAAAATTGGTTCGCTGGCGAAATTAATAAAATTTCCTGAACATCTACGAAAAACAGTGTAGATATTTGTGGCAAATAAAAAATGGCTAATTCAATAAGCAATTATGAAAAGAGCGTGCAATTTTTTTTAAAATGGACATGATGAATCATCATCAATTCTCACCAAAATTTTCTAAGCGCCTTATCTAAAAGGGTTAAATACATACTGGCATATCTCTACTAGCGCTGGCGCAATCCTTTATCTGGCAGAAAATGAAACGCATTCGGAACCCTTTGGCATGTGAGAGACGACCTGACCGACAGAAGAAAGTCGCTACAACCGCTCAAGATAGCACCTGATACCGCCCGAGACGTTCAGGTGATGGCACCTTGCAGGCCATGAATGGTTAATGTCATAACTCTTTTATCCTCCCCCTGTACTTTTCTTCACCATTGCCGATAACACTGACAGAGTGATAAGCCGCGTGCCGTTGTACGCCGCTTACCAGCGTACAAACAGCCAAGCAACCCAGAGGTAGTGATGGATAATTTTCAGAAAGAGATTGATGAGAGAGCGAATCTCGCCTTATCCAATAAATTTGAGCTTCTGCTGTTCCGTTTAGGTTCAGATCAGAACGATGCAAAATCGGAACTGTTTGGCATCAACGTATTTAAGCTGCGCGAAATCGTTACCATGCCGCCGATTACCAAAGCGGCAGGTATGAAGTCACCGCTGCTGGGTATGGCCAATATCCGCGGTCAGTTTATTCCGGTAATCGATCTGCCTGCGGTAACGGGCTGCACGCCGGAAACCGGGCTGAATTTGCTGTTAGTTACTGAATACGCCCGCAGCACCCAGGCTTTTGCCGTTGAATCGGTGGACGATATCGTGCGTCTTAACTGGAACCAAATCCATACTGCCGAATCCGGGATCAGCAGCCGCAACATTACCAGCATCGCCTGTCTGGATGATAAAACCAACAGTATGGCAATGGTGCTGGACGTTGAGCAGATCCTTCACGACGTCATCCCTTCCGTACGCGACGTTAAAGCGGATGACGTTAAGCTGAAAGCGTTTAATATCAAACCGGGTTCAGTTGCGATTGTCGCCGAAGATTCTAAAGTGGCGCGGCAGATGCTGGAGCAAGGCTTAAAAGTAATGGGCATTCCAGCGGTAATGCACAACACAGGCCGCGAAGCCTGGGAGAAAATCAAGCTGATGGCCCAGCAGGCGATGGCGGAAGGCGTATCTATTCACGATAAAATCGCGATGGTATTAACCGATCTGGAAATGCCTGAAATGGACGGCTTTACGCTAACCCGTAATATAAAAGGTGATTTAGGCCTGAAAAATATTCCCGTGGTTATTCACTCTTCGCTTTCGGGCAGCGCCAACGAAGATCACGTCCGTAAAGTGGGTGCAAACGGTTATGTCGCTAAGTTCGAGATTAACGAACTTTCCGCGGTAATCCATAAAGTGCTGGAAGAAGCAGGCAACTGATAGTGACTGGCGGTTAGCTGACCGCCAGTAGCCTGACCTTAGTGGCTTTTACTACTTCCTGATACTGTTTTTATGGTTAGTGCACTGGCGAGAGGAAAAAAGTATTCTGTCCTCTCGCTCTGTCAGACCATAAGGAGATCAGGATGACAATGCTGGAAGTAATAAAAATCATTTATCTTAATAAAGAGAAGGGCGACTTCTTAAAATATGAGATCCTCGCCGATGAGACAGGTAAAGCCACGCTGGCTCTGGCGCACATATCGTTACAACATCAGGTTGGTCTGCTCTCTTATGCCGTGTGGACCAAGGTCGATGAAATAATTTTACCTGCCGAAAAAATGACGGGCCAGACGGCTGGCGAAACGCTACAGCTTGCTGTTGATATGTGTGTTAAACATCGTGCTGAGTGGCAGCAGCAAATTTAAAGTCACGCATTTTTCTGGTTAAAGGCTGTCTTTGTGCAGGTTTGCCTTCTACGCAAGCCTGCTGCTAATCTGGCGTCCTTCACGCTTGCTACTTTCGGAACTGTACATGATTTGGTTAATGCTTTTGACGCTGGCCGTGGTATTTATCATTGGTTTTCGCGTGCTTAATTCCCCTTCGCGACGCGCTACCGGCGCGCTGACTAAACGCCTGAATATCGATCCGGTTTATGTTGAATCGTTGCTTAGCCTGATGGGACGTACTGCCGGAGAAGAGTTTGTCGCTTATCTTTCCCGCGACAGCGAAGCACACCTGAGTAACGCCGCCAGCGTGCTGTTAATCTGGCAGCTTTTTCTGGTCGACGAGTCTGAAGAGAATATTGCTTTCTGGCGCGGCGTACTGCGTGAAGCCTGGCTTCCCACCGAGCTTTCCGGCGAGCATGTTCGTCTGGCGCTTAGCTTCCTGCGTGAACTGGAACCGGATGCACAGGAAATGCATGCGTTTCGCCTGCGTTATAACGCCCGCTTTGCGCCGCTGGCGGCTAATGAATCATCTGCGCAAAATAATGTTGTCTCTATCCATTCTCATTCTCATCACCACTGAATAATTTTTCCCGTCTGTTCAGCGCTGGCATTATCACCGGTTTGAATTATCTGCAACGTATTACAGGGGAAATGTACATTTATTCGGCAGAAAAGTAATGCATACGCGCAATTTGCAATCAAAACATTTTAATATCAATTTAATTTCAAATTTATAACAAAGTTATAAAACTTAACTAAAAATAAAATCACGTCAATTCTTACATTTAGACATAAATGTTATCCATAACATTACTGACTTTCTGGTCGATAACAAAATTTATTAAACCAAATTACATTTTATTATCACGTGAGAGTCGTAATGATATGTTGCTACAAAAAGAAACTACCCGGCGTAAGTTTTTACTGGGATCGCTATTAGCTTTACCGCTAGGCGAACTGGTCTTCAAAGGATTGACTGCGGCCCAGGCTGCGGAAATGGCCGCTCCCGATCTACTCGACTACAAACCCATTTTCTTCTCCGCCAGTGAATGGCAGTTTATTATGGCAGCCTGCGATCGCCTTATTCCCGCTGGCGGCAAAGGCAAGGCGCCTGGCGCACTTGAAACCAACGTACCGATTTTTATCGATCAGCAAATGCACGGCGATCTCGGCAGCGAAATTTATATGCAGGGACCGTTTGAGCCACACGCGCCCGCCACGATGGGTTATCAGATTCCATTCCATCCACAACAGATCCTGCAAACCGGTATCCGCCTGATTGACGGCTGGTGCCAGCAACGGCATCAGAAAGCCTTTCACCAGCTGGCGACAGCGGATCAGGAAGCCGTGCTCAACCAGGTGCAAAAAAATCAGATCAGCTTCGCCGATCTTGGCGAAAGCGCGCTACAGGGATCGCAATTCTTCAGTGAGCTGCTCTCAAATACCAAACATGGCTATCTCTCCGATCCTATGTATGGCGGCAATAAAGGGATGAAGGCCTGGATAGCTATCGGCTTTCCCGGCGCGCGCGCCAGCTATATGGAGTGGGTAAAACAGCACAACGTGCCGTACCCGCTTGGCCCGATAAGCATCAAAGGCGAGCAGGCCTGAATTTTTCTCTGATTGCAGACTGACAGGATCAAAAATGGCAACGGTAAATAAAGAAGAAGTCGACGTCGTCGTCGTCGGCCTGGGCTGGGCTGGCTCGCTGATGAGCATTGAGCTGGCGATGGCCGGATTGAAAGTACGCGCGCTGGAACGCGGTGGCGACCGTGGATATGAAGAGTTTGCTTATCCTAAACCGGCAGATGAGTACGCTTACGGCGTACGTAATAAAGTAATGGCGACTCCGGCAGAAGCTGCTGTGACCGTCCGTTATAACATGAGTCAAACCGCATTACCGACCCGCAAATGGGGCGCCTTCGCACCCGGCACGGGCGTAGGCGGTTCCGGCCTGCACTGGACGGCGGTGCTTATTCGTCCCACGCCAACCGATTTAAAATTAAAAACCTATGCAGATCAGGCTTACAAGCCGGGTATCCTGCAGGAAGATATGCGTATCATGGATTTCCCGTTCAGCTGGGATGAAATTGAGCCGTACTATACTAAGTTCGAACATATTTGTGGGCAGTCTGGCAATACGGGCAATTTGCGCGGGCAAATACTGGAAGGCGGGGATCCGTTTGAAGGGCCACGTTCAGAACCTTATCCGCTCCCGGCACTGGAAGATACGCTAAACAACACAATGTTTGTTAAAGCGGCCAAAAAGCTGGGTTATCACCCCTTTCCGAATCCTTCCGCCTGTGTGTCGCGCGCCTGGACTAACCCTTATGGCAACCAGATTGCGCCATGCAACTACTGTGGCTATTGCAGTAAATATCCTTGCCTGAACTACTCTAAAGCATCGCCGCAGACCGCCGTAATGGATGCGCTTAAGCGTATGGATAACTTTTCCTACGAAGTGCATGCCAACGTGATGAAAGTCGTGCTACATGACGATAAAAAAACGGCAAAAGGCGTAATTTACATTGATGCGCAAGGCAATGAGTGCTTCCAGCCGGCAAAAATTGTTGTGTTGAGCAGCTTCCAGTTTTGTAACGTACGCCTGATGCTGCTTTCCGGCATTGGCAAGCCTTACAATCCTGTTACCGAAGAGGGAGTGGTTGGCCGTAACTATGCCTTCCTGAGCAATGGCGGCTCGACGCTGTTCTTCAAAGACAAAAACTTCAATCCTTTTGCGACCGCAGGCGCCACCGGCCAGATGTTTAATGACATTTCGCCCGGCAACTTTGACGGTCCATCGCTGGGCTTTATTGGCGGCGCAAAAATCCATAGCTCGCAGGCAACCGGCACGCCAATCAGTACTGCGCTGCCAAAGGGCACGCCAGCGTGGGGAACTGGCTGGAAGGAAGGGCTGGAAGAGTGGTACGGCCATTCAATGAAAATCAGCATCACCACGACCTGCCAGTCTTATCGCGATATCTATCTCGACCTGGACCCGAACTATAAAGATGAATATGGCTATCCGCTGCTGCGTATGACTTTCGACTGGAAACAGAACGAGCTGAAACTGCAACAGTATCTGAAGGGGATAGTCAGTAATATCACCAAAGAGCTAAATCCGGACAGCTACAGCGAAAGTTTCCTGCCGATGGATGCGCACTTTGACCTGACCAAATATGTCTCTACCCACAACGTGGGCGGCGCGGTCATGGGCGACAACCCCAGAACGTCAGCGCTGAATAAATATTTGCAAAGCTGGGATGTCCATAACGTGTTTGTGCCGGGCGGTAATGCTTTTCCACAAAATTTCCAGGCTAACCCTACCGATACCATTGGCGCAATAACGCTGATGGCGGCGCAGGCTATTAAAGATATTTATTTGAAAAACCCCGGACCAATGGTACAGGCGTAAGCGATGATGAAAATTAAATATTTAATCGCCGGAGCCGGGCTGCTGAGCGCCGGTTCCGTACTGGCGGCAACGGCCGACAACAGCGAACTGCAACAGGGCGAATATCTTTCCCGGCTGGGCGACTGTAGCGCCTGCCATTCACTGCCAGGCAAAGCGCCATTCTCCGGCGGTCTGGCTATTGAATCTAATTTAGGTACGATTTATTCAACCAATATTACGCCGGATAAAGAGCACGGTATTGGCAATTACAGCGAACAGCAGTTTTCTGATGCGGTAAGAAAAGGCGTATTGCCGGATGGCTCACGGCTTTATCCGGCTATGCCTTATCCGGATTACGCCAAAATCAGCGATAAAGATATGCACGCGCTGTACACCTGGTTTATGCAGGGCGTCAAACCGAGTGCGGAAGCGCCGCCTGAAACCAGCCTGAGTTTTCCGTTCAGCCAGCGCTGGGGCATGCGCTTCTGGAACTGGGCGTTTGTTTCCGATAAGCCTTTCCAGCCTGTTGGCGGTGCATCGGCAGAGGTAAACCGTGGTGCCTATCTGGTGGAAAGCCTGGGACACTGCGGCAGCTGCCATACGCCTCGCGGTTTGGGAATGAATGAAAAAGCGCTGGACAGCGGCGATAAAACATTCCTTTCCGGCGGTAGCCTCAACGGTTGGGAAGTCCCTTCGCTGCGCGGTCTGCCGCGCTGGACGGAGCAGGAAACCGTCGATTACCTGGCGACGGGCCGTAACGATAAGGCGGCAGTAGGCGGCGAAATGACTTCGGTGGTAGAACACAGTACTTCTTATATGAGCGACGCCGACTTGAAGGCGATTACGGCATACCTGAAGTTTCTGGGCGGTAATCCCGCCGTTATTGCCAGCGATGACAAAGCAGCCAGCGCGACGGAAACCAGGCTAACGGCAGCCAAAAACCTGACTTCCGGCGAACGTCTCTATTTGGACAACTGCGGGGCCTGTCACTTTGTCACGGGCAAGGGCGCGCCTGGCGTGTTCCCACAGCTGGACGGGGCCACTATTGTTAACGCAGGCGAGCCAACAGGGTTAATCCACACTATCCTTGCGGGCGCGCAGCAGCCTTCTACGGCGAAAGCGCCCTCCACGTTGGCCATGCCCGGTTTTGCTTCTCGCCTGAGTGATGAACAGGTCGCGCAGCTGGCAACCTTTATTCGCCAGGGCTGGGGTAATAAAGCGTCGGCGGTCAACGCGGGCGACGTGAAAAAGGTCAGAGAAACACTGAAGCATTAATGTCATAACGGAGAGGTGCAATGCCTCTCCGCAATTGTTTATAGTGGTTAGCCCTCATAAAAGGCGCACGCCTTTTTCCTCCACTTTCCGATAGTTTCACTCGTTACATCTTGTTTTCTGGAGAGATGCCGCATTTTGGTAAAGCTTTTGCCGTTGCGCTTTGAAAGAGGGAGGCGTACCGTTTGTTTATTGTTTCGCCGCTTATGACAGGAGTCACCGCATGGAAAGCCGCATGGAAAAAGTTGAAAACCAAAGTAGCCTGATGCAGCAGGATATTGCCACATTAAAAACCGATGTCTCAGTGCTGAAAACGGACGTATCGGTGTTGAAAACAGACGTATCGGTGTTGAAAACGGATGTATCGATGTTGAAAGCGGACGTATCGGTACTGAAAACGGACGTATCAGTGCTGCAAAAAGATGTTTGCGAGTTGAAAATTGACGTTTCAGTCTTAAAAACCGATGTCTCAGTGCTGAAAACCGATGTTTCCCAGTTAAAGCAGGACGTATCGCTTTTGCAGCTGGACGTAGGCGTGATCAAATCTAATTACGCTACCAAAGAAGATATTCTCGGCCTCGATCTCAAAATAGAAGGGCTGAGGAGCGAACTGTATAAGGCTATTTCCGCCCAAACCTACTGGTTTGTCTCTGCGCTCTTTGGTCTCTTAGTCACCGGACTCGGGTTAGCTAAAATCCTTTTTTAGCCTGAACCGCGTCGTTAAACATTCACGCCGCTCGCGTTTTTTACTAATAAGAACAATCTATGACAGTGGGAACCGGGCCGGGTTTTCTACCACTTAGCTGAAGTTTTGGGTGTTTCAGTTAAGGAGATATTGCGTGCTATCGGGTATTAAAACAGCTTTTGCATCAGGCCTGAGCGGTATTGAGCGGCAGACATCAAAACAGCACGGCCAGGGTACGGCCCGTCAGCAGGATGCGGCTCCCACCCAACGCGGCGGCGGCACGTTGCAAAGCGTTGTCGGCGGACAGACTACGCTGTCAGGCCAGAATATACAGCAGAGCAATGCGGCGAGGACAACGGAACGGGGCCGTTTCCGCGCGTTTAGCCAGCTATCGCTCTTTCGTAAAAGCACCTCCTCGCAGCGGGGAGCGGCAGGAAAGCCACAGCGGGCAGAGGCGCCAACACCGCTGAATCGATTAGATGTGGCACTTCCGACCACGGCAGAAGGCTCGCTGGAGCACGAAATCAGTGCCCTCCTGGCAGAGCGGCAGGCGTATCAGGCTGAAGAACAAGCTTCGTTAGGGATACAGCTCAACGAGCAGCGCAACGCTACCGTCGCCGCGCCACAGGGGCGAGATGCCCAGCGCGCTTTGTTAAAGCAAACCATCGGCCATGAAAAAATGCGCTATCAGAGCGTGGTGGCCAGCAAAAATCATCAGCAACATACTTTGCTCGACGAGGGGGGGCGGTTGCTGTCACTCCATTCCTCGCGGGATGCACTAATTGGCGTGGCGCACAGCAGATCAGCGTGGGCAAAAGAAGAAACGCCCGGTAGCGCTTTTCCACGTCGAAAGGCAGCAGAAACTATTGAGCATGCGCTGACGTTAAACGCCGATGGAAGCGCCGTGCAGATCCGGCGCAGCAATAGCCCCGGGGTGCAAACAGCAGAGGAAAAGCTTCCCGATGCCGCCGTGCTCAGCCAGCTTTCCGGCATCTGGCATCAGCCCGCGTCCGAAGGTAGCCACGCATTTCGGCTTAGCAACGACAAGCTTTATCAGCTAACTTCGCATACCGAAGGCTGGCAAAAGGCGATGCTGGCTGGCGGTGACAAAGACCAGGCAAAGCTATCGCGTCAGGCGGATAACGCGCTTTATCTGGTACATGACGATTACCATTTATACAATTTGCAGACGCAGAGCCAGAGCGTGCGTTTTGCGGACAAGATAAGCAACGCGTCCGTGGCCGCTGACGGGCAAACGCTGGTGGTGTTGACCAACAATGAGAACAAGCAGCAAAGCGTCAGGCTGCTGCCGCGTTTTGACAGTTCGGCAGCCAGCCAGCGCACGCTACAGCTGATACCCGGCAAAACTTCGCTGGCGGCGCTGGCCCAGACCGATAGTCTGGTTATTGCGGCCGATCATCAGGGACGTTTGCTGGTGGCTAATCGTCCTGGCGAAGCAGACAAGCTGAATTTTGGCGATGCGCATAGCCTTACCCTGCGTGACAGGCTGCACCAGCAGATTGCAGAGGTAACGGGCGATCGCTTTCACGTGCTGAGTCTGCTTAATGGAGAAAACAATCAGCTGCATGCGGTAGTAAAAGACAGTATGGATCGGCAGCATGCTATCGCACTGAATCCGGATCCGGCCCGGCCGCAGGTCTCGTCCAGCTGGAACCTGAGCGACAGCCTGGTGATGGACTATCAGAAAGGGTTACCACAGCCTGCGCCTGAACGTAAAGATATTGTCGATATCGGCGCTAACGGCAAGCTGATGCTGCATGACGGAAAAGTGCATTTTTTTAATGAGTTGACTAACGGCTGGGAAGCCAGCGAGGTCAAAGCCGATCGACTACGCGCCGGTCAGGACGGCCAGGCGTGGGTGCTCAAAGATAACCAATTAAAAAGACTGAAAGTTAACGTTGCCAGCAACAAAATAAATTTTCAGCAGAACGCGTTTGCCCTGCATCAGATAAAAAAAAGCGTCAGCGAAGAGCTGGCCATGCCGGGCCTGGATAAGAATCAGGCCACGGTAGCTGCCAGCGTGCTGGACAACGGGCGTTTCGCTACGCTGGAAGAGAAAGGTGATATTCACTTTCATCACGTCGATACGGAAAGCCGCCGAAACAGACGACTGCCGCAAACGCTGACGCGTCAGGCGTTAAGCGAGGCGATGAACCGGGCTTCTGCCGCGCTAAGCCTGATCCCTGAGGACCGAGTGGATCATAAGGTTACAGATATCGTTATCGGCCCAGAGAGTCAGCTGTTTATTCTCAGCGACAAGGGCAAAGTATTCAGCCTGCCTGCACAAAGCTGGCAGCAGGGCAAACTGGACAAAATGCAGCTGGAGAAATTACCCGCGCAAATTAAGGATGAAGCAGACGAAACGCCCGATGCGCTTCCCGCCAGATTTTACGGTAATCAAAAGGAGGCGCTGCTGCTGGAGATGGATAACTCGCGGCTGCTGGCCAGAAGCGAGCATGGCTGGCATCCGGTTCCCTCCGCCTTTTCACCGGGCGACCGGGATGCTGAAAACATGGCCGATCGGCATTATGACAGGCTAAGCAGCGCTACACGTGATGCCAGACTAGGGAAAACCGGCATTACCTGGAAACGCGAAATCAATACGTTTGGTCAGTCCGGGCATGACGGTCATAAGGTTCATACGCCTTTCCGCACCCGACTGAGCACCTTCGTCTTTCGCCCCACGCTGGAAACGCCGCGACCGCTGAAAAATTTAGGCAGTCTTGTCCAGCACACTTACGGCGGCCGACAGGGGTTGACGGCAATCTACCAGCAGCAAACTCATCAGCTGGCGGAACTGACCCGGCACCTCAAGCGGCAGCAAACCGGAAAACCGCAGGAGCCGCTTAGCCTGAGGTTAAAAGCGCTGGCCTCACAGGATAATTTGCCGAACTGGTTCAGCGAGATGCAGAGCTTTAACGCCGTTCTGGCAGACAGTGCAGCACTGCAGGCCGGGTTGCTTCAGCAGCACTATGGCGCTCAGAGCGGTGCCGTGCGGCAGATGGCAAAATTAACGAACGGCCTCAATCCCGCCAGCACGCGCAGCGACGAGTTGCTGGACAAGCTGCACCAGCTGTTCTCATCACAGCCGAGCGGCAAAGGTAATCATGCTCAGCTTACGCTAAACGCGCTAAAAAACGCGGGCGTAACGCTTTCTCACCAGAAACCTGCGGAGGCCATTCCGGCTGGCCTGCATCGTGATACGCACGATCCGCTGGGGCTGGTTAAGTCGCGCCTGATTCTGGACGGCCTGACCAATGTGAAAATGCACGATTTGACCACGCGCCTTAGCAGAGCATTGGATCTACAGGGCGAACCGCGTGACAAAGCGCTGCGGGCGCTGGGCAATGAATTTCGTGCTTTGCGTGATGAAGAATGGGAAGGCAATCCGCTAAAGCAGGTAACCAGCCAGGGGTTTACCGGTAATGACCGGCTGGAAGCGAACTACGATGCCATTAAATCGATGACTAAAGCCTTTAGCAAAGCGAATCACGCCATGAACGTGACCACCCGAACGGTGATGCAGGCTGAAGATCAGCAGATGCTGGCCCGCAGAATGGGAGAAACGGTGCTGGCGATGGAGAAAGGTGAAAGCATCGCCTTTAGCCGGGCCTATGGTGCAGCGACCACGATGAGCGTGCTGCCCGGTTCACAGGTGATTGCCGGAGTTGGCGGCAGAGGCAGCCTGGACCGGGGTTACAATATGAGCCTGACGCGTAGCGAGGGCGGCATAAACGTTAGTTTTGGCCGGGATGGCGGCGGTTCGCTGACGGCTTTTACCGGCATAGGTTATAACCTGCTAACGGGTTATATGAAAGATCCAGCGCATGATGTTGCTGTCGATCACCAGCGTAATCTGGCACCGGCTGTTCGCGTGGGCGGGGTGTTTTCCGCTACGCCGCTGGACGTCAAAAAACAGAACAGTATCAGCTTTGAAATTACCGAAGCTGAACTGCCCACCTTTATTAAAGGGCTAATGGAAGGCACGCTGGAGCCGCTAACGTTACTCAATCGCGGCATCAATCACAGCGTCAAAAAGGGGGAGGTATTGAACGTTAGCCTGGATGCCAATGCGGCCGCGCTGGCTTCGGCCGGTATTCCCGTGACCAACAAACATGAAAAAGAGACGCCTGCCAGCTTCCGCGTGGGCGGCGGAGCCTATGCTGGCGTTAATTTGCTTTCCGGCACGCGCGAAAGAGGCAGTACCCGCAAAGAGGGCAGCAGTACGGAAAGTCGCAGTAACAATCGTCCGCGCGGCCTGAACAAGGCCAGCGTGGGCGTTAACTTTGCTTTACCGACGGGAGTATTGATCAAGGGCGCGGAGGGGCGTGTGCCGCTGTTTGCCGGGCCGGCCGCCAGCGTACAGCTTTCCATTGATAATCGTACAAAGCAAAGTCTGACGGTAGAAACCAAAATGGCCCAGCCGCTGGAAGCGGTACATATCGATAAGCTAATGGAAACGCTGGGTAAGAAATTCAGCGATCCGGCAACGGCAGCGCTTATGGCCGCGTTAAAAGATAAAGAAGATGACGAAACACCGTTAACACCCGCGCAGAAACTGGACAAAATCGATGCCCATTTTACGCCGCGTAATCTCCGGCAAAAAAGTAATGAGCAGCAGGCGGCGCTACGCGATCTTGATAAGCACCTCCGTCAGCAAAGCGCGGCGGAAAAGGGCCAGAAACTGCTGCAAAACGGTGAGTATCAGACTACCTATGCCAATCTGAGCAAGGTAGACAGTAACGGCATCTGGCATCAGCTTTCTCATCTGCTGGACGGCAGCCTCAATGCCAGCAACGCCAATAAAATGCGCGAGCTAATGAAAGACGACCGTCAGCTACAAACGCTGATTGCCGCGCTTCAGGATAACGTCAGCACGGAGGCGACCGTAACGCTGGAGTTAAAGGATGACGTACGCGAAAAGCTGGAAAAACGCTGGCTGGAGCAGGGCAATAGTCCGGAAGAGATGAGGGCGGAACTTACCAGGCGCGATAATCTGCGGCTTAAGTCTATTGCCTTCAGCAAATCACAGGTCAAAACGGATGGCTTCGCCACGCCTGCTTTTTTGCTCGGCGGCTCTAACAGCGCGTCGGTTTCTATGAAGCGTAATCTGGGCAAGATCAGCTTCAGCTATGGCGAAAACCAGGATAACCCTGTGAATTACGCGCTGGAAGGGCGTATTGCAAAAGCGACAGCGGAGCTGGCCGGCGCTTTGCAGCAGGGGCAGCAGCAACACTATGTACTTAAAAGTTAACAGGAGTTTTTATGTCCGCAGCGCAACAGCTCAACCACTATCTGGCCTACTACGGCCGA
Organism: Erwinia sp. BNK-24-b; assembly: GCF_047456155.1. Lineage (NCBI taxonomy): Bacteria > Pseudomonadati > Pseudomonadota > Gammaproteobacteria > Enterobacterales > Erwiniaceae > Erwinia > Erwinia sp. BNK-24-b. The sequence goes on along the minus strand of NZ_CP179901.1, from coordinate 3,390,505 downwards.
CGTTTAAACCTGAATCTTGGCCTGAAAAACGGCGTCTGCGCGCTGGTTGAACACCAGCGTGAAATAGCGGTTATCGAACTGCCGCCCGACAGCGACTGCATTATTTTTCACTGTAAAATAGCCAGTCTGATTGGCACATCAGAGCCATACTTACGTATGCTGCTGGCATTAAATTTTGAGATGGACGCGATGCGTGGCTGCTGGCTGGCGACAGACGGCGACGAGGGGTTGCGCTTGTGTACCCAGCTGCCGCTGGCAGGACTGGATGCTGACCGATTTAGCAGTATGCTTGACGGTTTTATCAACCAGGTCCGCGACGTCGGCGAATTTTTGGCGGAAAATCGCGCGGTAGCCTGACTTATCACAAATTTTTATCAACGAAAAGGTTCACATTCTCCTCATAGTGTTAAGGGATGGTTAAGTCGCGGTAAAGTACAGTAATTACGGGAGTTTTAGGACTGTTAGATATGTTTTTGTAGCGCAATCTGGACAATAGTATTATCCAACGGCGCTACAGAAGCCGTAAGCAAATTGAGGATGTAACCATGAAAAAAACCACTCTGGCGCTGTTGATTACTGTATTTTCAGCGAGCACGTTGTTTTCTACCGTAACCCAGGCTGAAGGCCCTCCGGGACAGGACTGGCACCAGCAAGGTGGGCATGAAGGCCATGGTGGACCTGATGGGCATCATGGTCGTGACGATAGAGGCGGCCCGGATCGTGGTCATGGGGATTTTCGAGGACATGAAGGTCATGGTCCTGACCACCATTTTGAACAGCGCGACCGCTTTGCCTGGCAGGGGCATGAGTTTCACCGTGGACAACCGCTGCCGCCTCACTTCCGTGGCGACGATTACCGCGTAAACGACTGGCGCGATCGCGGCCTGCATGAGCCACCGCGCGGCGAACACTGGGCCTATATTGACGGTAACTATGTGTTGATTGCCGCCGCAACAGGCGTCATTACTTCTATTCTGTTAAATAACGCCTTCCACTAATGATTATGCGCTGGCCTCCACAAGGCTGGCGCTTTTAATTACCTGTTATTGCTTTCTTCTGCTGTTATTACTTTCTTCTGCTGTTATTACTTTCTTCCGCTGTTATTACTTTCTTCTGCTGTTATTACTTTCTTCTGCTGTTATTACTTTCTTCCACTGTTATTACTTTCTTCCGCTGTTATTACTTTCTTCCACTGTTATTACTTTCTTCCGCCGGTATTATTAACCTGCTACCTGCTACCTGCTACCTGCTACCTGCTACCTGCTACCTGCTACCTGCTACCTGCTACCTGCTACCTGCTACCTGCTACCTGCTACCTGCTACCTTTCCTCCTGCCGCAATTTTATCTGTCGTACCTGGTCGCGCTGGTTCCCTTTGCCTTGTTTCATTAATTATCATTCGATTTTCAGAGCGTTGCCGCACTTTTCAGCATCGAAACCTATTGGTTGGATTCTGTTCATTCATTACCATTGGGTTCAGGATTTGAAAGGACAATGATCGGAAGGAAACGATGATGGTGAAAAGAATGGAACTGATAGAGGCAAAAGTCGAAACGCTGCTGATTGATGTGGCAGTGATTAAGACGAACTATGCAACCAAAGTAGATGTTGAAAGCGTTAAAAAAGAGTTGCAGGCTTCCGTTAATACACAAACCAAATGGCTTATTGCGGCACTGTTTATCGTACTGGGGACAGGATTGGGCATTGCTCGTTTACTATTTTAGCACCTGCAAAAAGGCCATTCCTTATCGGAACAGCCTTTGTTTTTGCTACGCGGGTGAAAACCGCTGGCGCGGATTAATGGTGCGTAATAACAGAAGTGATAACGCCGGTCGCTACGGCAATCAGTACGTAGTTACCGTCAATTTTCTGCCAGCGATGGCCTGCCGGTGGTGCTTTCAGACCATGTTTGTGCCAGTCATTTACCTGGTAACCTTCGCCACGGTATTTTTCCGGTAACGGACGCCCTCTGCGGAAGTCCGGATGCTCATCCTGGCGGTGGTCCGCGGGACGCGCGTTATGCTGTGCTTCGCGATGCTGCTCCGGGCGCGAATGGTTCGGCTGTGGGTTGCCGTGCCGTTCCGGCTGAGCGTTACCGTGCTGCTGCTCATGCTTGATCGGCGGTTGGTTATTCTGTGGGCCTTCCGCAAACGCGCTCAGGCTGGTTGTGGTAAACAGAAGCGCAGAAAGAGCAATAATGCCTGACTTTTTCATTTTCATATCCTTGCAGGTCTGATGTTTTTTTTGGTTAACGGTTCCAATCTGGGGGGCAGAAGGGCAACACGCAATCTCAATAATCCGAAGAAGTCGTGCCTTAACGCAAAATTTACGATTGGCTTTCAAAAAGCTAACGCCTGCAGCCCTGACGCTGGCCAATCGGCGTCCTGACCTTTACCGTACCGAAAAAGCCTGTTCCAGCATAAAGCGCAGCTGCGCCTCGCTATAATTTATCAGCGCATTTTTACTGTTGGCGCGAGCCACAATCCAGTCTATCTCCTCGTGGCTCAGCGGCGGCGGATCCAGCCAGAAAGGCGTGATCGCTTTATCCTGAAGCCAGGAAGCCAGCATACGTGCCGGAGGCAGCGTAAAACCAGGGAACAGGGCGACGGCCAGCTCGTCCATCAGCTGTTGCTGCTGCTCATTCTCGCTGTCATTAAGCAGCTGCAAAAAAGGCAGCAGCAGGCGACCGCAAACTTCGCCGTGATGGTAATCCTTAATGGCTCCCAGCTCGCCAGCAATACCGTGGATCACGCCCAGCCCGGCCATACTGAGGCTCAGGCCGCCTTGCCAGGAGGCAATCATCATCTGTTCACGAGCAAAATCGCCCTGCTCATCGTCGTGATTTAAAAAAGGCCAGGCGCTGATAAAGGCGCGCAGACCACTCAGGGCAGTCTGCCGACTCAGCGCATTGCCTTTGGCAGAGAGGTAAGCTTCAAAAAGATGGGTGAAAGCATCGATGGCGCAGCAGGCAAGAACGGAATCAGGCGCGCCGCGTAGCAAATCGGGATCCAGAATAGCGATATAAGGCACGAAGCTGGCGTGACGCAGCGAAGCCTTCACTTTAATCTCGGCTTTATCCGTTACTACTGCGTTTTGCGTCGCCTCGCTGCCCGTGCCAGCGGTGGTTGGCACGGCAATGACGGGCAGCGTATTGCCGCTTATTAGCGTATCGCCCACCTTTTCCAGATAGCGCAGCGTATTCAGCGGATGCTGACTCAGTGCGGCAAAAGCTTTGGCCGCATCCAGCACGCTGCCGCCGCCAATAGCGACGACTCGCGCAACTTTTCCGCGCCAGCGCGCCACCCACTCGTCAAGCTCTGCCGGTGAAGCTTCATGGCGAACTATTTCACAGCCCACCAGCAGCGGCTCTGTCTCTGCCTTCAGCTTTTGCCATGCTTCACCCTGTAAAAACGATCTGGCGCAAAACAGCAGCGTAGGCTGCGGGTTCTGGCTTAATAAGGGGAGCAGTTCACGCAGGCTACCGCGGCCAAAAAAGGTCTGGCGGTTTGCAATCTGGCTGACGATCATTTCGGTCCTTAATGTACAAAAGCGGGTTAATAAGGCAATCAGATAGCTCGCGCAGGACAGCTGAAGGTAATCATTCTGTCCTGCGGGGCATTGATCACGCTGAAGCGAGTGTCGGAAAGCCGCTGCGCCAGCCAGCCTTCTCGGGTAACGGCAGAAGGAATATATTGCTGCGGATTACTGGAGTAAAGGGGCCCGCTCTCCAGCTGTAGTTTGTCCATCGCAATGCGGAAAGAGGTAAAGCGGTCGACAATTCTGCCCTGCGTGTTGCCTAAAGCCTGCCCACTCAGCGTTTCCATTTTTCCCTCACAGACCATGCCTTTTTCGCCCGATGAACAGCCGGTGAGCAGCTGGCAAGCAAGAAACAACACGGCCAATGCCGAAAGAGAGGAAGAAAGTTTATGGTCCTGCCAGCGCATAGTAGTCCCTTAGCAATGGATAATGATCCAAGTATAGCCCCCCGTTTTTATTCGCTACGGAAAAGGTAAAAACCGCACAAAAACAAGGGAAAAGCCGCGATCTGGACGGGATGTAGCAAAACTATTATCATTTTGTGGCTTATAGCTGAATCAGTTCAGCTAAATAGTTAACAGCAGTTCGCAAACAGATTATTGAGTGCTACAATCCTGACGCTTTTGATACTTCCATCTTATTCCTTGCGGGTTAACGGTCGTTTTTGTCGTCAAAATCGTCAGATGCCTTATTTTGCAGGGGGTTACCAGGCAAGTTTCAAAACAGCTTGTATACTTTTTCTGCACCGGCTGTAGTCCGTGTGGAAAAGCTTAATAGGGCGTCAGGCTGCAAGCACTCTGGCAACAACTTTATCAACCGAACCAATCCTGTGAACAAAAAATCTGCTCTTTTATTAACGCCGCTGGTGTTACTACAACCTGCTGTCGGTCACGCTCAGGCGACGGCCGCGTCAAAGGACGCCGCTTCCGCGCAGGAAGGCTCTCTGATGGTTATCAAACAGCGCAGCGGGCTTTCCGAACTGGATACGCCAGCCGCCGTCAGCGTGGTCAACGGTCAGCAGCTACGTAACAGTACGCCGCAGGTTAATCTTTCGGAAACGCTGGGCAACGTGCCTGGCCTGCAGATCCAGAATCGACAAAATTACGCCCAGGATCTCCAGCTCTCCGTTCGCGGATTCGGTAGCCGTTCTATGTATGGCGTACGGGGCGTGCGCGTCTATGTCGACGGCATTCCGTCCACCATGCCGGACGGCCAGGGGCAGACCTCTAACATTGATATCAATTCGGTTGATAAAGTCGAAGTGCTGCGCGGCCCTTACTCCGCGCTTTACGGCAACGCCTCGGGTGGCGTGGTTAATATTGACAGCGAGACCGGCAGTCAGCCGACAACCTTAACCGCAGGCACTTACTACGGCAGCTATGGCAGCTGGCGCAACAGCGTGAAGGCAAGCGGCGCAACCGGCGACGGCACGCATGCTGGTGATGTGAACTATATGATTTCCGGTTCGCGTTTTACCACGCGTGGTTTTCGCAATCAGAGCGGTACGCAAAAAAGCCTGGGCAACGGTAAGTTCGGCGTACGCATTGATGATGTCAGCACCTTAACGCTGATGTTCAATACGGTTTCGGTAGATGCCAACGATCCGGGTGGCCTGACCCGCGACGAGTGGAAAGCCAATCCTCGCCAGTCGCCGCGTGGCGATACTTTTAACACCCGGAAAAGCCTCGATCAGACGCAGCTTGGCCTGCGCTATCAGCGTGAAATGAGCGATAACGACCAGCTTACCTTCACTGCCTGGCACGGCGAGCGGCACACCACGCAATACCAGTCCATTCCCGTTGCCGTACAAAAAAATCCTGCCTATCCGGGCGGCGTTATCGTACTCGAACGCAAATATTCCGGTGTGGATACCCGCTGGAAGCATAACGACCAGCTTGGTTCCGTACCGTTCAGCGTCACGGGCGGTCTGGATTATGAAACGCTGACCGAACGTCGTCAGGGCTTTGAAAACTATCAAACGGTGAACGGCAGCACGCTGTTGGGCGAAAAGGGAAACCTACGCCGCAACGAAAAAAACGTGATGTGGAATCTCGATCCCTACCTGCAAACCAGCTGGGATCTGACGCCGAAGTGGACGCTGGATGCCGGTCTGCGCTATAGCACCGTCAGCTTTGATTCAACAGATTATTACGTCACGACCGGCAACGGTGATGACAGCGGCAGCAAGCGCTACCACAAGCTATTGCCGATGGGCTCTTTAAACTACGCGCTGACGGATGCCTCGAATCTCTATTTTTCTGCCGGTCGCGGCTTTGAAACGCCAACCATTAACGAGCTTTCTTATCGCTCAATCAGCGGTAGCGAGACCGGCCTGAACCTGGGGCTGAAGCCTTCTACCAGCGACACCTTTGAGCTGGGTAGCAAAACCCGCGTCGGCTACGGACTGTTTACCGCCGCGCTGTTCCAGACTAATACCGATAACGAGCTGGTGGTGGCAGAGAGCAGCAACGGACGCTCGGTGTATAAAAATGCGGGCAAGACTCGCCGTCGCGGTCTGGAACTGGCGTTCGATCAGCAGTTTGCCGAAAACTGGCAGCTGAAGATGGCCTGGACGCTGCTGGACGCCACCTATCGTAATGAAACCTGTAGCGACAGCGGCAGCTGTACGCCTTCCGGCAATCGTCTGCCAGGCGTAGCGCGGAATATGGGCTACGCTTCTTTAGGCTGGATGCCGGAAGAGGGCTGGCATGCGGGGGCGGAAGTTCGCTACATGAGCAGTATTCAGGCCGATGATGAAAACGACGCGAAAGCGCCATCCTATACGGTTACCAGCCTGAACAGCGGCTATCGTTTTAACTGGGACAAGTGGTCGCTCGATACCTTTGCCCGCGTCGATAACCTGTTTGATAAAGAGTATGTCGGGTCGGTCATCGTTAATGAAGGCAATGGACGCTATTACGAGCCGGCGCCGGGACGCAACTATGGCGTCGGTGCAACGCTCACCTATACCTTTATGTAAAAGAATCCAGAACAGCCTGCCGCCAGGTGTAAATCTGACGGCGGGTTCAAAACACCGGGATGGATAATCAGTATGAAACCGGGTGTTTTTTGCGATTCAGCCTGTGCGCTTAATCGAAGACGTTAAATTTTGGTAAGGTCCATACTATGCAAAGTAAAGCACCGTTATCACGGACTCTCGTGATGCTTACGGCTGTATTTGCCGCGATCAGCGGGTTATACCTGTTGATTGGCGGTATCTGGCTGGCCAAACTCGGCGGCTCGTTCTACTACATCATCGCTGGTGTTGTTGAGCTGGTTGTCGCCTGGCTACTGTTCCGTCGCCGCTCTTCAGCTTTAATGCTGTATGCGGTTTTCCTGCTGGCAACGCTGATTTGGTCGTTGTGGGAAGTAGGCTCTGACTTCTGGGCGCTGACACCGCGTCTTGACGTGACCTTCTTCCTTGGCCTGTGGCTGGTACTGCCTTTCGTTTACCGTGGCCTGTCTCAGGGCAAAGCGGCACGCGGCGCGCTGAGCGCGGTGCTGGTGGTAACGGTGATCGCACTGGCTTACGCCGTGTTTAACGATCCGCAGGAAATCAACGGTTCCCTTAACGCGGAACAGGCTGCGAACGTTAACAAATCTGCTGACGGCATCGCTGCAGGCGACTGGCCTGCTTACGGTCGTACTCAGGGTGGCACCCGCTACTCGCCGCTGACGCAGATTAACGACAAAAACGTTGGTCAGCTGAAAGAAGCGTGGACCTTCCGTACCGGTGATATGAAGCGCCCAACCGATCCAGGCGAGCTGACTGACGAAGTCACGCCAATCAAAGTGGGTGATTCTCTTTATCTGTGTACGCCACACCAGATCCTGTTTGCGCTGGATGCGGCTACCGGTAAAGAGAAGTGGAAATTCGATCCACAGCTGAAAGCCGATCCTTCCTTCCAGCACGTAACCTGCCGTGGCGTTTCTTATCATGAAACGCCAGCTGCCGCAGCGGTGCCAGCTGGCGGCAAGCCTGCGCTGTGCTCACGTCGCGTTATCCTGCCGGTGAACGATGGTCACCTGTATGCGCTGGATGCGGAAACAGGCGCGCTATGCCCGGAATTTGGCGAAAACGGCAAGCTGAATCTGCAGCAGAACATGCCTAACGCCCGTGCGGGTGCTTACGAGCCAACTTCACCGCCAATCATCACCGATAAAACTATCGTGGTGGCGGGTGCGGTAACCGATAACTACTCCACCAAAGAGCCATCTGGCGTAGTGCGTGGTTTTGATGTCAACACTGGCAAACTGCTGTGGGCATTCGATCCAGGCGCGAAAGATCCGAACGTGGTACCGGAAGGCGAGCAGCACTATGTGCCGAACTCACCGAACTCCTGGGCGCCTGCTTCGTATGATGCCAAACTGGATCTGGTTTACCTGCCAATCGGCGTAGCAACGCCGGATATCTGGGGCGGTAACCGTACACCGGAAATGGAGCGTTACGCGACCGGTATGCTGGCGCTGAACGCGACCACCGGTAAAGTGGCGTGGTTCTACCAGACCGTTCATCACGATCTGTGGGATATGGACGTGCCTGCACAGCCGACGCTGGCTGATATCACCGTGAAAGACGGCAGCACCGTTCCGGTCATTTATGTACCGACCAAAACAGGCGACATCTTTGTACTGGACCGTCGTACCGGCAAGGAAGTTGTACCTGCGCCAGAAACACCCGTGCCGCAGGGCGCTGCCAAAGGCGACCACGTGTCTCCTACGCAGCACTTCTCTGAGCTGACCTATCGTCCGAAGAACAAACTCTCCGGTGCGGATATGTGGGGCGCAACGATTTACGATCAGCTGATCTGTCGCGTAATGTTCCACAGCCTGCGTTACGAAGGCCCGTTCACGCCACCTTCAGAGCAGGGCACCCTGGTGTTCCCGGGCAACCTGGGTATGTTCGAGTGGGGCGGTATCTCTGTTAATACCGATCGTCAGATTGCTATTACTAACCCGATGGCGCTGCCTTTCGTTTCTCGCCTGATCCCACGTGGTCCAAACAACCCGCTGTGGCCAAACGAGAACGATAAAGGCGGTAGCGGCACGGAAACCGGCGTTCAGCCACAGTACGGCGTACCGTTCGGCGTGACCCTGAATCCGTTCTTGTCTCCGCTGGGCTTCCCTTGCAAACAGCCTGCATGGGGCTATATCTCTGCGGTTGACCTGAAAACCAACGATATCGTGTGGAAAAAGCGCATCGGTACCGTTCGCGACAGCTCACCGGTTCCGCTGCCGTTCAAGATGGGTATGCCTATGCTGGGCGGCCCAATCTCTACGGCGGGTAACGTGATGTTTATTGGCGCGACGGCGGATAACTATCTGCGCGCGTTTAGCGTGACCAACGGTGAAAAACTGTGGCAGGCTCGTCTGCCGGCCGGTGGCCAGGCTACGCCAATGACCTATGAAGTGAACGGCAAGCAGTACGTGCTGATCGCGGCAGGTGGTCACGGCTCATTCGGCACCAAACTGGGCGACTACATTGTTGCCTATGCGCTGCCGGACGACGCGAAAAAATAAGTTATCCTGGCGGAGCTAATCCGCAGCGATAACGGCTATCAGGGGCGTCCTTAACGGGACGCCCTTTTTTTATCTGTTATTACCCGATAAGCAAAGCGCCTGTCATGGACTAAGAGAGAGTAATGAACAGCCAGGCATTTTTACCGGTGAAAATCGGCAATATCAAGCGACCCGTAATTTATATTTAAGTTCCTTAACTTACGATTAGTTATTTATAACAGCCCGTTAGAGACATGCTTATTTTCTCATCAATTCTAAACCCTTCCTAAACCGCGCTGTTTTCAGAATCCAGCCTGTTACCTTATTCGCATTTCCTTAATCTTTTCCTAATGTTTCTCACTTATTGTTCAGGATCTGTTGATTCAAATACCCTTATCTCATGCCACAATAGCTTACTTTTCGTGTGAATTTGATGTGAACGGGAAGTAAAGAAAAGTCGTTACTTAGACAGATGATCGTCGGACGTCACGTTAATAAAAGTTAATGATTTAACCGCTTTACGAGTGGTGTTAATCGCACAATCTGCTAAATTGGCCTCCAGACGATCGGTAAAGGAGTTTAATAGTGTCCCACTTTCTTCCTTTTTCCCGGCCAGCGCTGGGTGAACACGAGCTGGCTGCGGTCAGTGAAGTGATGCGCTCAGGCTGGATTACCACCGGCCCTAAAAATCAGCAGCTTGAACAGGCCTTTTGTGAACTTACCGGAAATCGTTACGGCATTGCCGTCAGTTCGGCTACGGCGGGTATGCACGTAACGTTAATGGCATTGGGTATTGGACCGGGAGATGAGGTTATTACGCCTTCGCTCACCTGGGTTTCCACGCTCAATATGATTGCTCTGCTGGGCGCCGAGCCGGTGATGATTGATGTCGATCGCGACACGCTGATGGTCACGCCAGAGGCGATTGAAGCCGCTATCACGCCACGGACAAAAGCTATCGTGCCCGTTCACTACGCCGGGGCACCTGCCGATATCGACGCTATTCACGCGTTGGGCCAGCGCCATGGTATTGCGGTCATTGACGATGCGGCCCATGCGGCCGGTACTTACTATCGCGACAGGCACGTTGGCGCGACCGGCACCGCCATTTTCTCGTTTCACGCCATTAAAAATATGACCTGCGCGGAAGGCGGCCTGGTCGTCACCGACAACGAAGATCTGGCAAACCGCATTCGCAGCCTGAAGTTTCATGGCCTGGGCGTGGACGCTTTCGACAGGCAAACCCACGGCCGTGCGCCACAGGCCGAAGTCATTATGCCTGGCTACAAATATAATCTGGCCGATATCAACGCGGCTATCGCGCTGGTACAGCTGGACAAACTCAAAGAGCTTAATGCGCGGCGCAGCGAAATTGCTAACCGCTATCTCCGCGAGCTGGCCGACACGCCGTTTCAACCGCTGGCTCAGCCGGACTGGCCACACCAGCACGCCTGGCATCTGTTTATTATTCGCGTTGACCAGGCGCGCTGTGGCCTGAATCGCGATGAGCTGATGCAGGCGCTAAAAGAGCGCGATATCGGCACCGGCCTGCACTTCAGAGCAGCCCATACGCAAAAATATTACCGTGAACGTTTCCCAACGCTCTCTTTACCTGCCACGGAGTGGAACTCAGACCGTATCTGTTCTATCCCGCTGTTCCCCGGTATGACCGATGAAGATGTAAGCCGCGTTATTGCTGCGCTGCGTGAAATTGCTGAGAAACACCATGTCTGAACAACCCATTAAAAAAGTTTCTGTTGTTATCCCTGTTTATAACGAACAGGAAAGCTTGCCTGAACTGGTACGCCGCACCACGACCGCCTGCGCCACCTTATCGCAGGCATATGAAATCGTGCTGGTGGATGACGGCAGCAGCGACAGCTCGGCTGAGATGCTGACCGCCATGGCGGAAGAGCCGGGCAGCCATGTGGTCGCCGTGCTGCTTAACCGTAACTACGGCCAGCACTCGGCGATTATGGCTGGCTTTAGCCACGTCAGCGGCGATCTGATTATCACGCTGGACGCCGATTTACAGAACCCGCCTGAAGAGATCCCGCGTCTGGTTGAAAAAGCGGAAGAGGGCTATGACGTGGTGGGCACCGTCAGGCAGAACCGCCAGGATAGCTGGTTCCGAAAAAAGGCGTCGCGGATGATCAATCATCTTATCCAGCGCGCGACCGGCAAAGCGATGGGCGATTATGGCTGTATGCTGCGTGCCTACCGCCGCCATATCATTGAAGCGATGCTGCACTGTCACGAGCGCAGCACGTTTATTCCTATCCTTGCCAATACGTTTGCCCGGCGGGCCATTGAGATCCCGGTACTGCATGCGGAGCGCGAATTTGGCGATTCCAAATATAGCCTGATGCGCCTGATCAACCTGATGTATGACCTGGTGACCTGTCTGACTACAACGCCGCTGCGCATGCTTAGCGTCGTTGGCAGCCTGATTGCGCTGGCCGGGTTCGCATTTTCGCTGTTATTGATTCTGTTACGCCTGTTTTTTGGCCCGGCGTGGGCCGCCGACGGCGTCTTTATGCTGTTTGCCGTGCTGTTTATTTTTATCGGCGCGCAGTTTGTGGGCATGGGACTGTTGGGTGAATACATCGGCCGTATCTATAACGATGTCCGTGCTCGCCCCCGCTACTTTATTCAACGCGTTATTAATTCATCTTTCACTGGCTCTTCTGAGGACGACAAAAAATGAAAGCAGTAGTTTTTGCTTACCACGACATGGGTTGTATTGGCATTAATGCTCTGGTGAAAGCGGGTTATGAAATTGAAGCCATTTTTACGCATGCGGATGCAGCAACAGAAAACCACTTTTTTGCCTCGGTAGCGCGTACGGCGGCGGAGCAGGGTATTCCTGTTTTTGCCCCTGAGGAAGTCAATCATCCGCTCTGGATCGATCGTATTAAGGCGATGAATCCGGACGTTATTTTCTCTTTCTACTACCGCAACCTGCTGTGTGAAGAGATCCTGAACTGCGCCAGCGCCGGTGCCTTCAATCTGCACGGCTCGCTGCTGCCCAAATACCGTGGCCGCGCGCCGCTGAACTGGGCGCTGGTAAATGGCGAAACCGAAACGGGCGTCACGCTGCACCGTATGACGGCGCGCGCTGATGCAGGTGCTATTCTGGCCCAGCACACCGTTGCTATCGCCGAGGAAGATAATGCGCTGACGCTGCACCGCAAGCTTAACGCTGCGGCCGAACAGCTACTGGGCGAGACGCTACCAGCGCTAAAAGAAGGGAAGGTTGCCGAACGTCCTCAGGATGAAAGTCAGGCTACCCGCGTGGGCCGCCGAACGCCGGATGATGGCCGTATCGACTGGACGAAGCCAGCGGAAACTATCAATAACCTGGTTCGCGCCGTCACCGATCCGTGGCCGGGTGCTTTTGGCTATATTGGCTCGGCTAAATTTATTATCTGGAAAGGTAAGGTCAGACGCGATCTGCCTGCGGCAAAAGCGGGTACCGTGCTGTCCGCCAACCCGCTGATTATCGCCTGCGGCCAGGATGCGCTGGAAGTGGTCACCGGCCAGAGTGAGAATGGCGTTTACATGCAGGGCTCACAGCTGGCGCAAACGCTTGGGCTGGTGAATGGCGCGCTGCTAAGCAATCAGCCTGCCTCCGTTATTAAGCGCCGTACCCGCGTGCTGATCCTTGGCGTTAACGGGTTTATCGGTAATCATCTGACAGAGCGTCTGCTGCAGGACGATAACTTCGAAGTCTACGGTCTGGATATCGGTTCGGACGCGATTAGCCGCTTTATCGGCCGCCCGCGTTTTCAGTTTGTCGAAGGCGATATCAGCATCCATTCAGAGTGGATTGAATATCACATTAAAAAATGCGACGTCATTCTGCCGCTGGTCGCTATCGCCACGCCGATTGAATATACGCGCAACCCGCTGCGCGTTTTCGAGCTGGATTTTGAAGAAAACCTGAAGATTATCCGCGACTGCGTAAAATACAAAAAGCGCATTATTTTCCCTTCCACTTCTGAAGTTTACGGTATGTGTACCGATGCCAACTTCGATGAAGATCACTCTAACCTGGTGGTCGGGCCGATCAACAAACAGCGCTGGATCTACTCCGTTTCTAAACAGCTGCTGGACCGCGTGATCTGGGCCTATGGCGACAAAGAAGGCCTGCGCTTTACCTTATTCAGACCGTTTAACTGGATGGGGCCGCGTCTGGACAACCTGAACGCCGCACGTATCGGCAGTTCCCGCGCCATCACGCAGCTTATTCTCAACCTGGTAGAAGGCTCGCCGATTAAGCTGATCGACGGTGGCCGCCAGAAGCGCTGCTTTACCGACATCCGCGATGGTGTAGAAGCGCTGTTCCGCATTATTGAAAACAAAAACAATAACTGCGACGGCCAGATCATCAATATCGGTAATCCGGACAACGAAGCGAGCATTAAAGAGCTGGCAGAGCAGCTGCTGGCCAGTTTCGATCGTCATCCGCTGCGCGACAGCTTCCCGCCGTTTGCCGGTTTCCGCGAGGTTGAAAGCAGCACCTATTATGGTAAAGGCTACCAGGACGTTGAACACCGTAAGCCAGCCATTCGTAACGCTCGCCGCCTGCTGAACTGGACGCCGGAAGTGAAAATGGAAAAAACCATCGACGCGACGCTGGACTTCTTCTTACGCACCGTTGAAGACGTGGAAAAAGCTCAATGATAAAAGTCGGGCTTCGTATTGATGTTGATACGTGGCGTGGCACGCGTGATGGCGTGCCCCGACTACTGGAAATCCTTAAGCGGCATCGTACCCGCGGCAGTTTTTTCTTCAGCGTTGGCCCGGACAATATGGGACGCCATTTATGGCGTCTGTTAAAGCCAAAGTTCTTGTGGAAAATGCTGCGCTCCAACGCCGCCTCGCTGTATGGCTGGGACATTCTGCTGGCAGGTACCGCCTGGCCTGGCCGCATCATTGGCAAGGGCCAGCGCGATATTCTGAAAAAAACGGCGGAAGAGCACGAGGTCGGGCTACATGCCTGGGATCATTTTGCCTGGCAAACCTGGGCAGGCGTCTGGTCGCCTGACGAGCTGTCACGGCAGATTGCCCTGGGCAAGGACGCCTTAAGTACCCTTATCGACCAGCCCGTCACCTGTTCAGCCGTAGCGGGCTGGCGGGCCGACCAGCGCGTGGTCGACGCTAAGGAACCTTTTCACTTCAGCTATAACAGCGACTGCCGCGGCAGCAGACCGTTTTTGCCGCTGCTGGAAAATGGCGGTACGGGAACGGTACAGATTCCGGTCACGTTGCCCACATGGGATGAAGTAGTTGGCTCTTCCGTCAGCAAGGAAGCGTTCAACGACTTTATTATCAGGAAGATAAAAGAGGATAAGGGCACGCCGGTTTACACTATTCATGCCGAAGTAGAAGGCATTGTCATGAGCGACATGTTTGACCAGCTGTTGACGCTGGCCGAGCGTGAGGGCATTTGCTTTTGCCCGCTAAGCGAATTGCTGCCTGAAAATATTAGCCATCTACCGACAGGAAAAATCGTGCGGCGCAGCCTTGCTGGTCGTGAAGGATGGCTTGGATGTGAACAATTAATGGAGTAGGGGAGTAATGGAGCAATGAAAATGAGAAATGGTCTTCTCCTGGTGCTGCTGTTTGCTCTGTATTACCTGGTGCCGCTGGAGTTTCGCCCGCTCTGGCAACCCGATGAGACCCGTTATGCCGAAATCAGCCGTGAAATGCTGGTCAACGGTAACTGGGTTGTGCCGCATTTTTTCGATCTTCGCTATTTTGAAAAACCTATTGCCGGTTACTGGATTAACAATATTAGTCAGCTGATTTTTGGCCACACTAATTTTGCCGTCCGCTTTGGCTCCGTTTTTTCCATTACGCTTTCCGCCCTGCTGGTTTACTGGCTCACGCTCAGCATCTGGCAGCGGCGCGCCACTGCGCTGCTGGCGGGCATCATCTTTCTTAGCAGCCTGCTGGTTTATGGCGTCGGCAGCTATGCGGTGCTCGATCCAATGATCACACTGTGGCTGGTGGCGGCTATGTGCTGTTACTGGCTGGCGATAAACGCGCCTGGCACGGCAAAAAAAGTGTTGGCCTGGCTGCTGCTGGGGCTGGCGTGCGGCATGGGCTTTATGACCAAAGGCTTCCTGGCGCTGGCGGTGCCGGTTATCGCTATTTTGCCGTTTGCCATTATGCAAAAGCGTTTCAAAGAGCTGTTGCTGTTTGGGCCGCTGGCTATCGTTGGCGCAGCGCTGATCAGTGCGCCCTGGGCCATTGCTATTGCGCAACGTGAAGCTGATTTCTGGCACTACTTTTTTTGGGTTGAACATATTCAGCGCTTTGCGGAAGACAACGCGCAGCATAAGGCGCCTTTCTGGTATTACCTGCCGGTACTGGTGTTAGGGTGCCTTCCGTGGCTGGGACTCTTGCCCGGCGCGCTACGCAGCGGCTGGCAGCAACGGCGTGAAACGCCGGGCGCTTTTTATCTGCTGAGCTGGACAATAATGCCGCTGCTGTTTTTCAGCATCGCTAAAGGTAAACTGCCCACCTATATCCTGCCTTGCTTTGCGCCGCTGGCCGCCTTAATGGCGCAACAGGCGCTGGCCGTAGTGGCAGCCAAAGGAAAGGCGTTAAAAGTTAACGGCTGGATCAACCTGTTGTTCGGCGCGCTCTGCACCGTCACGATACTGATTTTCCTGGCGCCCTGGGGCCTGGCGAAACATCCCGTCTATGGCCATCATGAACTATTCAGAGTAGTGCTGGCTGCGGGCGCGTTTTTGCTGTGGGGATTATGCGGCCTGCTAACGTTAAAAACGCCCGAACGACGCTGGCTGCTGGCGGCCTGTTGTCCGCTGGCGCTGGCGCTGGTCATAGGGCAGGCCATTCCGGAGCATGTCAGAGAAGGCAAGCTGCCGCAGGAGTTCGTTCGCCAGATGAAAAGCGAGCTTGCCCCGAGCCACTTTATCCTGGCGAACACACCGGGCATGGCCTCTACGCTGGCATGGGAGCTACGGCGTAGCGATATCATTCTCTATTCCCAGCCGGGCGAAGTGCAGTATGGCCTCAGCTATCCGGATGCCAGCCATAAGTTTATTCCTGCCGGACAGCTTGCCGCCTGGCTACAGCAGCACAGGAGACAGGGTAGCGTGTCGCTGGTGATGATAGTGCAGCGGGATAACCAGAACCCGGATGCTGATGTGCCGCAGGCGGATGCCGTTTACCGCAAGGGACGCCTGATCGTCTGTCAATACTCGCAGCAGCCATGAATATTCTGCTGATCGTTTTCGCCAGCCTGCTGAGCTGCGCCGGACAGCTTTGCCAAAAGCAGGCGGCGCATCATGGCTTACTGAAAGGGAAATGGCATTTGCTGTTCTGGCTGGGGCTAAGCGTGCTGCTGCTGGGCTGCGCGATGCTGGTCTGGCTGCGAATATTGCAACAGGTGCCGGTCGGCGTAGCTTACCCCATGCTGAGCCTGAATTTTATCTTTATTGCGCTGGCGGCCCGCTGGCTATGGAAAGAGCCCGTTTCTGTGCGGCACTGGCTGGGTATCGGCCTGATTGTAGCGGGCGTAGCGGTGATGGGGGCCTGGGCCTGATGGGAATTTTACTGGCGCTGTGTAGCGTTTTACTGGTAAGCGGGGCGCAGCTGCTGATGCGCTGGTCGATGATTAACCTGCCTGCCGCCAGCGATCCGGCGGCTTTTTTCCCGGCACTCTTAACGTTTTCTCCTGCCGTCATCGGGCTGGCTGGCGGGCTGGCGGCCTATGCGCTGTCAATGCTCTGCTGGCTGCTGGCGCTGCAACGGGTCGCGCTCAGCAAAGCCTATCCGCTGCTGAGCCTGAGCTATGTCCTGGTGTGGGCCGCGGCGCTTTTTTTACCGGCGCTTGATGAGCCTTTCCGCTGGGGGAAACTGGCAGGGGTAGTGCTTATCTTTAGCGGGCTGCTGTTTATTTGCTGGCCAGCGAAAAAGCCACGCAGCGGGCAGTAATCAGCGTATTTAAAACGGGCAGGGCTGGTTGCGGAGCGCCGCGCCGCCTGCCTGAATCCTGCTTTATAAAATACTCTTTTACATTCAAACACTTTCGTCCGGTTGCCAGCACAAAAAGAATGATAATCGTTCGTTTTAGCGGTATATTTGTTAATAATTATCGATATTGTTCTTATGGAGACGCTACGTGACAATTCGTTCCTGGATGTTGGTCAGCTCGCTGGTCATTTCTGCTGGCTGTGCGGCCACCACCTATCCCTTGCAGATTACCGATATGGATAATCAGAAAGTCACGCTGGATAAGGAGCCGCAGCATGTCATTTTGCAGGATGGCCGCGATGTTTTAGCCTTAGCGCTGCTGGATCGTGAAGAGCCTTTCCGTCGCGTGGTAGCCTGGAATAATTTGCCGAAAAAGCAGGATCCGCAGACCTGGGATCTGCTGAAGAAAGCCTGGCCGGAAGCAACGAAGATCCTGGATATGGGTTTTAATGACCAGGGGCAGGTTAACCTGGAAAGCGTTATCGCTGAAAAGCCGGATTTGATGATCGCTCAGCTGCGTGCCAAAGCCGCGCTAAAGCAGACCGGCGTGCTGGATACGATGCAGCGGCTGCATATTCCGGTGGTGTTTGTTGATTATGAACTTCATCCGGCACAAAACACGGCTAACAGCGTTACCCTGCTGGGCAAGGTGCTTAATCAGGAAGCCCGTGCGAAAGAGTATACCGATTTTTATCACCAGCGCTGGGATGCTATCCAGCAGCAGATTGCTCAGGTAAAACAGAAGCCGACGGTATTTATTGAACCTATTGCGGGTAACTCGGACAGCTGCTGCTTTACTCACGGCCACAACGGCTGGGGCGGGCTGGTAGAGGCGGTTGGCGGCAAAAACATTGGCTCCAGCCTGCTGCCGGGGTCGTCAGGTTTTGTCGCGCTGGAAAAAATTATCGCCATGAAGCCGGACGTTTATATTATGTCGGGTTCTAAACGTCCGAATAATAACGTACTGCCGTTCGGTTATAACGTTTCCCTTAACGACGTCGCCGTTACCTTTAATAAACTGATTAACCGTACTGGCCTGCAGCAAATCACGCCGGTGAAAGAAGGCAGGGCATACGGTATTTATCATCATTTTTATAACCATCCCTACAATATTATCGGGATGGAGATACTGGCCAAAGATCTTTATCCAGCCCGCTTTGCGACGCTTAATCCCGAGGCCGATTTTCATCAGATCGTTACCCGCTTTACTAAGCTTCCTGACGACCCGGTAGTGCTGAGTTACGCTTCGAAGCAGCAATAAGGTTCGGGTAAACGGTCCGCTTATCCGGTTAGCCTCCGCTGCCAGAAGGCTGTAGTGGTACTGCAAAAATGCAAAAATGCAAAAATGCAAAAATGCAAAAATGCCGAAATGTATGGACTGTGTAGGTTTATAAGCAGCTTGAAAGGCGACAACTTGTCGCCTTTTCGCGTTATGATCGCCGCAATTTTTTTGGATTAACGAAAATGTCAGAAACGTTCCCCCTGCTTAACGTGCAGGGTGTTACTTACAGCCAGCAGGGCGTAACCTTGCTGGCACCCGTTTCCTTTACGCTCGATGCAGGTGAGTTTGTCTGGCTGACCGGGCCATCCGGCAGCGGCAAAAGCACCTTATTAAAAATTATCGCCTCGCTGCTGGAGCCTGACGGCGGAACGCTTTTCTTTCAGGGCAGGGCGATAAGCGAGCTAAAGCCGGAAAGCTATCGACAGCAGGTTTCTTACTGCTTCCAGACGCCGGTTTTGTTTGGCGAAACGGTGTATGACAACCTGGCATTACCCTGGCAAATTCGCCGAAAAAAAGTAGAGGCTGCGGCGTTAAAGAGCGGATTGCGCCAGGTCAATTTGCCGTCAGACATACTGCAAAAGAAGATCGGCCAGCTTTCCGGCGGAGAAAAGCAGCGGATAGCGCTGCTGCGTAACCTGCAATTCCTGCCGGATATTTTACTGCTGGATGAAATTACCAGCGCGCTGGATGAAGAAAATAAGCAGATCATCAATCAGCTCATTGCCGGACTGGTAAAAGAAAAGGGGACGGCGGCGATCTGGATTAGTCACGACGCGCGGGAAATCGGAGAGGCGCAGCGCGTTATCAGCCTTCGACCGCCAGCAAGGAGAGATGCCGATGAATCAGCATAATATTACCACTGAGTCGCTGGGGCTGGCGCTGATTCTGGTTCTGGTGGCGCTGTTCGTGAGCCGCAAAGAGAAGCTGGGGCTGGAAAAAGATATTATCTGGAGCGTGTCGCGCGCCATTGTGCAGCTGGTTATTGTCGGCTATGTCCTGAAATATATCTTTGACTTACAGAACGCCGCGCTGACGGTATTGATGGTGCTGTTTATCTGCGTTAATGCAGCCTTAAACGCCCGCAAGCGCAGCCGCAATATCGACAACGCGTTTGTGCTGTCGTTTATCGCTATTACGCTAAGTACGACCTTAACGCTGGTCATTTTAGTCATGAGCGGCTCGATTGAATTTATGCCGATGCAGGTAATTCCTGTTTCCGGCATGATTGCGGGCAACGCCATGGTGGCGGTAGGGTTGTGCTACAACAATCTGAACCAGCGCTTCAGCGACAATCAGCAAAAAGTACAGGAAATGCTTAGCCTGGGCGCTTCGGTCAAAATGGCTTCCGCCAGCATTATCCGCGACAGCATCCGTTCCGCGATGATCCCTGGCGTTGACGCCGCCAAAACTGTCGGTCTGGTCAGCCTGCCGGGAATGATGTCGGGTTTGATTTTTGCCGGTATCGATCCGGTAAAAGCGATTAAATACCAGATTATGGTGACTTTTATGCTGCTGGGCACGGCCAGCGTGGCGACTATCGTGGCGGGCTATCTGGCTTACCGACGCTTCTTTACGCCCCGCGCGCAGCTGAAGTCGATGGAATAGAAGCGGCGTAAAACGAAAAATGGCGAACGATAATGTTCGCCATTGGTTTATCGACCGGATCAGAAGTTGATGGTCGCGGTAATGCCGCCCACAAACGCATCTTTCACTTCGCTTACCGCACCTGGTGAAGAAACGTATTGCAGGTTTGGACGCAGGTTCATCCAGTTAGTGACGTGAGCGTTATAGTAGATCTCATAGTCATATTCCGAACCGCTCTGGATAGGCAGATAGGTTGGATTATCATAGCTGTTTACGCCGTTTTCCTGATTGGTCTGACGCAGCATCTTGCTGTAATCGCTGTTGACGTGAATACGTGCCGCGCCAACGCCGATCTCATCTTCAGGACGAGCATCGAATGGACCAGTCCAGACCAGCGCCAGCGACTGGTAGTTATCGGTTTTAGAGGTTTTATGATCGTTCATTACCCCCTGAGCCACGATGCCCAGACCGCGTTTGTTGTCGCCATTCATCGCCATCAGCTGCTGCTGTAACAGCAGATAGCCGCCGTAAGAGTGGTTATCTTCGCCGTACTGGCCGTTGCTGTAGGAGCTGTAGTTATTGCCTTTCACCGACGAGTAGTACATACCCACGCGGTAGTTACCGGCCAGCTTGTCCGGGCCAATTTGCGGTTCCCAGCCCAGTTCAACCGGGACCAGGTTGCCCAGCGTCGGGCTGCCATCCAGACGGAAGCCGTTGCCGGTGTCGTAGTTAGAGGCGGTCTGGTTATAGAAACCAACCTGCAGGAACACCTCCGGCGTGAAATTAAACTTCACGCGGCCGCCCCACTGGGAAACAGGCCAGTTATACCAGCGATCGCCGCGCCAGTTACCCGCCTGGCCACCGCCAAACGCCAGGTTCTGGAACTTGCTTGGCCAGCTGTCAAAATCCTCGCCCACGGTCACGCGACCCGCCTTCACTTCTACCGCATGATCGAAGAAGCCCTTATTCAGCCAGAACTGGGTCAGGCGCCAGGTCTGCCCGCGTCCCCAGACTTCCTGCACGGAAGAGAGTCCGCCGGAACGCGGATCGTTAATATATTGCGTTAAATCCTGGCCGTTACGGCTGGTGATGGTGGCCTGAAACTGGGTATCGGTCCAGTTCAGCAGTTTTTCCAGATCCAGCGTGGTGCCAAAGCCCCACTGATCGGTATAGCGTGCGCTGCTTGACTGGTTATAGCCGCCGGAAAAATTGCTGGCGGATTCCATGGTGTAGTTCACCTGAAACTGTATACCTTCCTGCTCCAGCTGGGTTCGGTTGCCGCCCCAGTCGCCAAAGGCATACGGCGAGTCGATGCTCAGCGGCGTATAGTCCGCCAGCGCCTGGTGAGAAGCCAGCAGTAAGCCAAAACCACAGAACGCCACAGTTCTTTTTAGCGTGGTTGTCGGTAATTTGCTTTTCATAGTAGGAGACCTTGTTTTAGTGATAGCGCTGGCCCTGTGAAGACGGCCAGGTTACGGCCACCACGCTACTGTCAGCATTATCTCCTGTGCGACTCTTGCAAAGCGGTCAGAAGCGCTGACTTAAAGCGGGAAGGACGATTAGCCGGAATGAAACCACTAAACTGAAAGCATATTGTTATAAATAGTGCTGAATAAGTTTCAATTTTGCTAAAAAGTTCAATTTTTATAGCTGGATCACGGTTTAGAGAGGGGCTAAAAGGGGAAGAGGAAAGAAAATGAGCGTACAGCAGGCAAAAGAAAAGGGCCGGAAGACCGGCCCTCAGGCTACGAGATACTCGCAGCAGCGCGCGACAGGAAAAGCAGATCCTGTTGCAGAGCGTTTCTTAACGGCGACCACCGAAGATTTTCGCCGCCAGGAAGCCGATACCGGCAGCAATGGCCAGTGAAACGAACGGCGCGTCCTGGGTTTTGGTTTTTACGCAGTCAAGCGCGTCATCGACAGCATAAGAGGCTTTCGCGGCACCCTGGCGTACCTTGCCCTTGAACTCATGCTCCGGAGACTCAGCGGCTTTACCAAACTGCTCCTGGCCTTTGCCCAGCGCTTCTTCGGCTTTATCGTTGGCTTTATCTAACAGACTCATAGTGCCTCCTTCTTAGTGACATGATTTCCTCATGGATGAAGTAAAAGCATAGACCATCAAAAAGGCGTTGCCGCTGCGTTTATGTGTAAAATTATGAATGATGTAAAGAAAAGGGCCGACAATAGTCGACCCTTGTAAAGAAGCGCGCCCAAAAGAGAAGGCAAGGCTGGCTGGAGTATCAGTGTGACTTCATACCCGCAGCGGTCATCATAAAGCGGAACAGCGTTGCGACAACGCCCAGCGCCATGACGCTACCGGCATAGATGAGAACCATCCACAGGATGCGTTTCCACACCGGCAGTTTAAGTGTCTGTTGTGTTTCAACCATACTTTCCTCCAGCTAACTTTCTCTCCTGCCAGTGGGGCAGGAGAGAACCAGACAATGAATCAGTGATAGTGCTCGTTTGGATTGATTTTTCCGCGGAACACGTAGTAGCTCCAGAAGGTGTAAGCCAGGATCACCGGAATAATCAACAGTCCGCCAACCAGCATAAAGCCCTGGCTCTGCGGTGGTGAAGCCGCCATCCAGATAGTGATATGCGGTGGAATAATGTTCGGCCACACGCTGATGCCCAGACCGGTAAAGCCCAGGAAAACCAGCGCCAGCGTCAGCAGGAACGGTGAGTAGTGCGCATGACGCTTCAACGCGCGCAGCAGCGCCATAGAAGCCAGCAGCACCAGCACCGGCACCGGCAGGAACCAGAACAGGTTAGGCAGCGTAAACCAGCGATGCATGATGTCCGCGTGCTCCAGCGGCGTCCAGACGCTGACGATGGCGATAATAGCCAGCAGCACCAGCAGCAGTGGTTTAGTGATGGCCGTCATCTTGCGATGCAGCTCGTTCTCGGTTTTCATGATCAGCCAGGTGCTGCCCAGCAGCGCGTACGCCACAACCAGACCCAGACCACAGAACAGAGAGAACGGCGTCAGCCACAGCAGCTCAGGGCCGCTATAGGCACGGTTCGTCACTTCAAAGCCGTTGATGAAGGTACCCAGCGCCACGCCCTGGCTGAACGTCGCCAGGAACGAACCAACGATAAAAGATTTATCCCAGAACGCACGGTGCTCTTCGGTCGCCTTGAAGCGGAACTCAAAGGCGACGCCACGGAAAATCAGACCGATCAGCATCAGGGTCAGCGGAACGGACAGCGCGTCCAGAATCACCGCATAGGCCAGCGGGAAGGCGCCATACAGCGCCGCGCCGCCCAGCACCAGCCAGGTTTCGTTACCGTCCCAGACCGGCGCGACGGTGTTAACCATCAGATCGCGCTCACCGGCATCCTTGTTAAAAGGAAACAGAATGCCGATACCCAGGTCAAAACCATCCATCACAATGTACATCAGCGTCGAGAACACGATGATGGTGAACCAGATAATAGAAGTATCAATGCCCACGTTATTTATCCTCTTCCGCGCTTAACTTTTCTTTCACGGCAGACAGCGGACGCGCCTGGGTATGACGTGTGCCAGGGCCGCCTTCAGGCTCATGGTGATCGTCGCCTTCGCCCTGTTTTGGCCCTTTCTTAATCAGGTTAAACAGGTAGGTATAGCCCACGCCGAATACTGACGTATAGACCACGATAAAGGCGATCAGGCTGATGCTCATGTGCATGTCGCCATGCGCCGATACCGCATCCTTCGTGCGCAGCAGACCATAAACCACCCACGGCTGACGGCCAATTTCGGTAGTGAACCAGCCGGCCAGCAGCGCGATCAGGCCAGACGGGCCCATCAGCAACGCAAACCACAGGAACGGACGAGAGGTGTACAGGCGGTTGCGATAACGCAGCCACAGGCTAACCACGCCCAGCAGGATCATCAGCATGCCCAGGCCCGCCATGACGCGGAACGACCAGAACACAATCAGCGAGTCAGGACGATCTTCTTTCGGGAAGGTCTTCAGCGCCGGAACCTGTTTATGCAGGCTGTGCGTCAGGATCAGGCTGCCCAGGTAAGGGATTTCCAGCGCGTATTTGGTTCTTTCCTGCTCCATATCCGGAATACCGAACAGGATCAGCGGCGTTGGTTCACCCGGTGGGTTTTCCCAGTGGCCTTCGATAGCCGCAATTTTCGCTGGCTGGTGCTCAAGCGTATTCAGACCGTGAGCATCGCCCAGTACCGCCTGGATTGGCGAAACGATCAGCGCCATCCACAGTGCCATTGAAAGCATTTTGCGGATTGCAGGCGTGTCGTTTTTGCGCAGCAGGTGCCATGCAGCAGACGAGCCAACAAAGAAGGCGCTCGCCAGGAAAGCCGCGGTAGACATGTGCAGCAATCGGAACGGGAACGAGGGGTTAAAGACAATCTTGAACCAGTCAACCGGAACCACCAGGCCATTCTGAATAGCGTAGCCCTGCGGCGTTTGCATCCAGCTGTTAGACGCGAGGATCCAGAACGTCGAGATGATGGTGCCCAGGGCAACCATACAGGTCGCAAAGAAGTGCAGGCCAGGTCCCACGCGGTTCCAGCCAAACAGCATCACGCCCAAGAAGCCAGCTTCGAGGAAGAATGCGGTAAGCACTTCATAAGTCAGCAGCGGACCGGTGATGCTGCCCGCAAACTGCGAGAAGCCGCTCCAGTTGGTGCCGAACTGGTATGCCATCACCAGGCCGGACACGACGCCCATACCAAAGTTAACGGCGAAGATTTTCGACCAGAAATGGTAGAGGTCGCGATAGTCCTCGTTTTTGGTTTTCAGCCATAAACCTTCCAGCACTGCCAGAAAACTGGCAAGCCCGATGGTAATAGCCGGGAAGATAATATGGAAGGAGACGGTAAACGCGAACTGTATCCTCGCCAGGTGGAACGCATCTAATCCAAACATTGCTTACCTCGATCTAACATAAACTGCCTTTTCTTTTTTATTTACCGCACGTTAACAACGGCTCTACATACATTTTGCAATGCAGCCCTTGTGATGCGGGTATTTCAACGAAGTTTGATCCTGAGACCAAATCGGGAGAAGGAGTAGCAACAGTAATCGGGATCTCAGAGATAACAGCATAGATCTTTGCGATGAATTGTTTCACCGTTGCGTTAAATTAATTGTGATTACTGTTAAATGATAATTACCTCTTGCTGCATTTATGTAAAATTAATGTGCTTTTCAACCGGTGGAAGCGTTTTCATTACTTTTGTGCGGCCGTAGGGCAACGGATAAATAAAAAAGTTAACTAATCTTTTTATTTATAATAGCGCCCTGGCCTGTAACTTAACAGAATATCAATCGTGCGAATAAGCGCACAAATTGGAAATTAAAAGGCGGATTAACGTCCCTTCTGCCAGTAATGTTATTGTAATGTTGCCATTTGGATATTGTGGGATTAAAGATTGCATTAGTGGTTGTTATCAACGCGATGTAGTCACGGTTAGCAACCTTTTCCTGTGTCAGACATTGTAAATGTTAAACCATAAAAACGTATCCTGATGCATACAGAATCATTTTGTTACATTTGCGTTTTACTTAAGCTAAATTTTTTGTCCCATATCAATATCGACCGGGTTACTTTGTGAGTGACCGTTGACCACAATAAGGGTGCACCATGTCGCTGCTGTTAACATTACTGCCTGTGTATCTGGCTTATCTGCTGGGAACAGCCAGCCCGGGGCCGAGCAACATGGCTATCATGGGCGTGGCTATGCGGCAAGGTCGTCTGCCCGCGCTGGCGCTGGCCGCAGGCGTGATAACGGGGTCAGTGTTCTGGGCCATTCTGGTGGCGTGCGGGCTTTCAACGCTGTTGCTGGCCTGGGCGCAGGCGCTGGTGGCGATCAAGATTGTTGGCGGCTGTTATCTGTTGTGGATGGCCTACAAGGCAGCCCGCAGCGCCGGGAAAAAAGGCGAAAATAAAATAGCCAGTAGCGGCACAACAACGTCGCTTGCTTTGCTGTATCGCCGGGGTCTGTTACTGCACCTGGCTAACCCAAAAGCGATTCTGGTCTGGCTGGCGATTATCTCTTTAGGTATGCACCCTGGCGCGAGCGCAATAGTGCTGCCGCTTATTGTTGGCGGCTGTGCTTTATTGGGCATGCTGGTATTTGGCAGCTATGCACTGCTGTTTTCAACGGCTGCTGCCGGAAAGGTATATCTCCGACTCCGTCGTCTTATTGAGGGCACCTTTGCGCTGTTCTTTGGTGCGGCAGGCATTAGATTGCTGCTGTGGAAATAAAGCGTGCTCTTTATCGTTACTGCTTTAAGCCGTAACAAAAGTTTGACCTTCATCTCAAAATGTAAATTCCCCTCTCCTGGCCTGTTTTAGTTGCGGGATGTTACCGTTAACATCCCGACAGCAAATGCCGTATTTGCGCCTCTGCATCCGCCTTGACCGTTTGGGCGGCATTATAACAAGGGCCGCCAACAGGCAGCCGGAGAGAAAATCATGCCTATCCTGTTTGTCGTTATCGGCGTAGCGCTACTGTTGCTACTCATGATCCGTTTTAAGCTAAATGGTTTTATCGCTCTTATTCTGGTCGCGCTGGCGGTAGGGGTGATGCAGGGTATGCCGGTGAACAAGGTTATCACGTCGATTAAAGCGGGGGTTGGCGGCACGCTGGGTAGCCTGGCGCTGATCATGGGCTTTGGCGCGATGCTGGGTAAGCTGCTGGCCGACTGCGGCGGAGCGCAGCGCATTGCGACCACGCTGATTGAGAAATTTGGCAAGGAGCGCATTCAGTGGGCGGTGGTGCTGACGGGGTTTACCGTAGGCTTTGCGCTGTTTTACGAGGTAGGATTTGTATTGATGCTGCCGCTGGTGCTGTCAATTGCGGCGGCGGCGCGCGTGCCGCTGCTGTTTGTCGGCGTGCCGATGGCGGCTTCGCTTTCCGTGACGCACGGTTTTTTGCCGCCGCATCCGGGGCCGACGGCTATCGCAACGTTGTTTCATGCGGATATGGGCAAAACGCTGTTGTTTGGTACGCTGTTAGGGATCCCGACGGTGATTCTGGCCGGGCCGGTTCTGGCTCGTTTTCTGAAGAGCATCGATAAGCCTGTCCCGCAAGGTTTGTACAATCCTAAAACCTTTACCGAAGCGGAGATGCCGACGTTTGCGGTCAGCGTCTGGACATCGCTGGTACCG
Source organism: Erwinia sp. BNK-24-b (assembly GCF_047456155.1). Taxonomy (NCBI): domain Bacteria; kingdom Pseudomonadati; phylum Pseudomonadota; class Gammaproteobacteria; order Enterobacterales; family Erwiniaceae; genus Erwinia; species Erwinia sp. BNK-24-b. The sequence goes on along the minus strand of NZ_CP179901.1, from coordinate 3,363,460 downwards.
GTAGTGCTGATGGCAGTGCGCGCGGTGGCGGAGATGGCATTGCCGAAAGGCCACGCGTTACTGTCCTATGCGGAATTCTTCGGCGATCCGATTATGGCGACCCTGATTGCGGTGCTGATTGCCATTTTTACTTTTGGTCTGAATCGTGGCCGGACGATGGAGCAGGTAACGGCCACGCTGGGCGACGCGATTAAAATCATTGCCATGATGCTGTTAATTATTGGCGGCGGCGGCGCTTTCAAGCAGGTGCTGGTAGACAGCGGCGTGGATAAATATATCGCCAGCCTGATGGAAGGCAGTGCGGTCTCGCCTATTTTTATGGCCTGGTCGATCGCGGCCGCGCTGCGTCTGGCGCTGGGTTCGGCGACCGTAGCGGCTATTACCGCTGGCGGCATCGTGGCCCCGATTATTGCGACCACCGGCGTCAGTCCTGAGCTAATGGTGATTGCTGTTGGCTCAGGAAGCGTAATCTTTTCGCACGTTAACGATCCGGGGTTCTGGCTGTTTAAAGAGTATTTTAATCTGACTATTGGCGAGACGTTGCGTTCCTGGTCAGTGCTGGAAACGATTATTGCGTTGTGTGGCCTGGCGGGATGCCTGCTGTTGCAGATGGTGATTTGAGGCGGAGTTGAGTTGCTCAGGTGCTCAGGTGCTCAGGTGCTCAGGTGCCAGAAGCGTAGCTTTACTGCGAGACCAGCGTGAGGCAGCAAGGGTCGAGCGGTTGAGTCGCCGTAAGAATTGCTGTGGGATCGGTGTAAGGCAGCAAGGGTTGAGCGGAACACGGACACGCAGTGAATACGTCCCTGTAAGCTCGTTTCGCGCGTCCATGCGCGAAAACGGTCCGCTTATCCGCTCAGCCCTTGCTGCTGGCCGGGCGATTGAGTCGCTGTAAGGGTTGCTGTGGGAGTGGTGTAAGGCAGCAAGGGTTGAGCGAAACACGGACACGCAGTGAATACGTCCCTGTAAGCTCGTTTCGCGCGTCCATGCGCGAAAACGGTCCGCTTATCCGCTCAGCCCTTGCTGCTGGCCGGGCGGTTGAGTCGCTGTAAGGGGGGCTGTGGGAGTGGTGTAAGGCAGCCTGGGTCAATCAGCTAAGTCATTTCAAAAAGCCGATAATTGCGGCGGAGTTTTAACTCTCTCTTTCGCACGGTAAGGTCTGTGAAAAAAGTCTTTTCTTTTACGGGAATTTCACTTAACAGAAAATATTATTCTGTATTTTTGTTTTTATTTTTCTGCCCACTTTTTTGCGTTGCACTCGTCTACGCTTACCTTTTCTTTTTAAAGCGTATTTTCAGAACGAATAACGTTTTATAAAAACTGCCGCCTGGCGGCTCGAAACGAGCTATTACAGTGGTTGCCAGCTAAAACGATTTCTACGTATAATACCTTGAATTAACTGATTTTTTAAACTTAAGCCAAATTTCAGGCGCGTCGGCCTTGTCCGGCGTAAGCCGCTATCTGTTATTTTCAGCCTTGCTACGGTTTTCTATTTTATTTAACGGGAGCGCGGGCATTCGCCTTTGGGGATTATTGCAGTATGGAAGAACAAACAGAAACAACTATTGCGGTACCCGAGCTGCCGCTGGCGGATATTCCGTCGACTATTCTCCGGCTGGGCAAACGGCTGGCGGATACCAAATATCAAATAGATCTGCTGGGCAAAAACGGCTGGGCCGAACTGACTAATAATCTGCACGGAATGGATACGGGCGGCGAATGGGATGGCCCGGACGACGCGCTGACCTTTTTTAGCAAAGTTTTTCCCTTTGCCATGTTGCCCACTGAAACAGAACCGATGGGGATCTTCCGCGTTCCTACCGAGCGGGTAATTAGCCGTAGCTGGAGCTGGTGGCCAGAACATCTGCACGGCAGCAGCGAGGCAAAATTTCTTGAGCACCTGAACGGCCCGACCGCCGCAGAGGGAACTTCCTGGTATTTTCTGCCTGCGTTGGGCGTGCTGCTGGCTGCACAAGGGCAGGGGAGAGTGAACTACTGCCGCTATCATCATATCCCTTCGATGCTGGCGCGCGTCAGCCATCTGCACTATCCGCCAGCGGATCGCTTTCGTCTTTATCACGTGATGCGTGGGCAAACGCGTCAGAGCTGGGTGGTGTATAACAATCGATATTTGCAGCCTGTGCAGCTGCCGCGTATTACGCTGCCCGCGTTAAGTACCTACGGCGTTCACAGCGGAAGCTGGCCGCTTACGTTTCCACCGATTGCACGCGTATTTGACGAACTGCACCATCCGCAGCAGTTAGGGGATTTCATCGCGCCGGGCCTGGATCTGGAAGCGGTAAAAGAGCGTATGCGGGCAGAAAAAGAGGCGGAGAAACGCGCGGTGAAGCCGGTGAAAATGGCGCTCAGCGATATGGATATCACCAATATCTGGCCGGTCAGCCTGACGCTGTCGTTCTTCTTTATCCTTTCGCTGGTGATCGCAGGCTTAACCTCCGGCGCGGGCTGGCCCGGCGGCATCAGTTTGCTGGTGTGTGGTATGGCGGGTAGCCTGTTGCTGTTTATCGCTACGCCGATATTTTTAGTCAGCAAGCGCCACCATCGCGCCTGGCAGCCGGAAGAACCGGTAAAAGTTGATGAGGCGCCGCCGGCAACAGCAGCGCCCGAAGCGACTACTGTACCAGGCGGTGGCTGATCGCATACCTGACGATATCTGCATTGCTACCAAACTGCATTTTTTCCATCATGCGCGACTTGTAAGTGCTGACGGTTTTATTACTGATCGCCAGCGCGCCAGCAATGGCATTGATGGTTTCGCCATGCGCCAGCATCAGCAGGATCTGGCGCTCGCGCGTGGTCAGGGTCTCATGCAGCGCGCGGTTGCCATTCTGGTATTCGGCAAACACAATCTCCTGTGCTAAATCATGATCGATATAGCGTGAGCCGCGCGCCACGCTGCGGATCGCCGTGAGCAGCACGTCCGGATTTTTATCTTTGGTGATATAGCCCAGCGCGCCGCAGTTGAGCACGCGTCGGGCAATCTGCGGTTCGTTAAACATGCTCAGCACCAGAATCGGCAGGCTTTCATACTGGGAATGGATACGGTTAATCAGATCTTCACCGCTGATGCCGGGCATGGAGATATCCAGCAGAAGCAGATCGAGACCGCCCAGGCGCAGCCGCTCCAGCACCTGGCTGCCGTCGCCCGCTTCGCCCACCACGGCAATGCCGTCATCCAGCGCAAAAATCTGTTTTAGCCCTTCGCGCATTAGCGCGTGGTCGTCAGCGATCACTAGCCTTATTACTTCGTTCATCCTGTTTTCCCGGCTGCTGTAGGTAAAATGCTTACTGTTTTACAGCAAGAGGAATAGTCAGCTCCAGCTGCGTCCCTTCACCGGGACGGCTGGTAATGGTCACCTGGCCGCGCAGCATATCCACCCGTTCTTTGATCCCCAGCAGCCCAAAAGCGTCGTGACGCACGTTGTGCATCTGGAAACCCCGGCCGTTATCGCGCACCTGAATCACCAGCGCATCGCGGTTGGACTGAACGATAATGGAGACTTTACTGGCGTGCGCATGGCGAGAGATATTGGTCAGCGACTCCTGCACCACGCGGAAAACGGCGGTAACGACCTGGTCGCACAAGGCAATCGGCTTGCCTTCCGGCACGATCAGCATACAGCTACAGCCGCCGTTTTTCACAAACTCGTCGCGCAGCCATTCCAGCGCGGGAACCAGCCCCATATTTAACATATTTGGCCGCAGCCGCGTGGAGACATCGCGGACCACCTGAATAGTGCTGTCGATCAGCGTCATCAGATAGTCAACCTGGCTGGTGACCCGTTCCGGCACCTCTGCCTGCATGCCGATGACGGAAAGCCCGGCTCGTAAACTGGTCAGGTGCTGGCCCAGTTCATCATGGATTTCACGCGCGATATGCTTACGCTCCTGCTCGGTACGTTCCTGCTGGTTGCTGGCCAGCAGGCGCAGCTGATGATGCGCGGCACGAACTTCGTTTTCGACTTCCCGCAGGCGACTGATATCACGTCCTACCGCCAGGATGGTGACCACTTCCCCTTGCAGATTAAATTCCGGCACGCAGCGAACGTGCAGCACCATAGAGCGCTCACCATAGTGGGCCTCAAGTTCGGATTCACTTTTCTCACCGCTCGCCAGCGTGTTGGAAACCAGCCGAAACAGGCGCATGCCCACTTCATCAAAAGGAATCGTATCGGTCAGCCGCCAGCCGCGCGCCTGGTCTTCGCTACAGCCAATCAGTTCCAGCACCAGCGGATTGGCATAAAGGCAGCGCAGATGGATATCGAAGCGGGCGATCAGATCCGGCGAATTTTCTACCAGCGAACGGAACTGCTGCTCCTGCTGTAAATAGCGCTCCGTACGCTGTTTCAGCTCGCGCACGTCACGAACCACGCAGAGAACCAGCATTTCGCCTTCATGCTCCCAGGCGCTGGAGTTAACCTCAACCGGAATGATCTCGCCGCTGCGCATGCGGTGTTGCGAGGTAAAACGAATACCCTCCGGGCGCAGGCTCAGTTTCCACCAGAGCGCCGCCACGTCCGGATCCTGGAGTTCGCCTTCAATATCGGAATAGCTTAATCGGATTAGCGCCTGATATTTATAATCGAGCATTTCACAGGCTTTATTATTGATATAAGCCAGCTGCGCATTCTGACGCACCAAATAAATCGCGTCGTTCACTCGGTCAAGCGCAAAGTCCGGCAAAATAGCGCGACCATCCCAGGGTTCTTTACTGACATTTAAGCTAAATATTTCAGATGAAAGCATCTCTCTCTCTGATTAGTGAAAAATAAAGAATAAGATAAAATTATTACATCCTGTCGAACAGTCTATGAACTTTACTCGTTACGTGACAAGTACAGCAAATATTTCATCAATTGGCCTTAAGGCTGCTCTGAAAATGAGCGATTTGAAAAATAAAACCGAGACCGAATAGCGAAAAAAAGAGGTTTTCATTAGCTTATTGTACTTTTTAGCGTTTCGCGCACGCGGGAAAGCCGTGATTTTACCGTTCCTAACGGAATATTGAGTGAGGTAGCCACATCCTGATAGCTGCCGTTACGCTCCACCAGAATGGTCAGCATACGGCGCGTCTCTTCCGGTAGCCGATCGATTGAGGCGGCCATCACGCCAAGCAGCTGATCGTTCGCGATAATATCGCTCGGATCGCACTCCTGAACCAGCTCCAGCACGTTCTCTTCGTTAATGCTGTCAAACAGAAAACGGTTCTGATGCGTCTTGTAGTAGTTACGGATCAGGTTAGCAGCAATGCCAAAGAGCCAGGTCTCAGGACGAGACGCGCCTAAAAATTTATGGCTGTTGCGCAGGACTTCCACGCAGGTCATCTGGGCAATATCTTCTACATCTTCACGGTTAGAAACGCGTTTGCGAATAAAGTTGTGCAATTTACGGTTTTGCTGGCAAAGAATTTCCTGCCATAAAACGGCGACCGGGGCGGGTGCAGATAAAGAAATTTCGGCAGAGGAAGAAGTTAACATTTTAATGCTCCTGAATTGTCTGGATACAGGGCATATAGCAATGGTTGTGCCAGGTAAGAAAAAGACTGTAAAACCGGGCAATCTGGCGCTTTTTTATTTCAGCTCAGAATTATCTGAGACAAATTTATGCGTCGAATTAAAAAAGCATGTGCAAGTTTTGACACTAGTCACGCAGGTTTAAAGTTTCAGGTGGACAGCACGGTTATTTTCTTTTCTTTCATCTTTTTTACCGGGAACTTATTCCATTTTGCCGCCACGTAACGATATCGCGAAATCAACCTCTGAGGCCGGGATGATTAAAATCCAGTCTTCTCTTCAGTACCAGCAGGCGCTGACTAAAACCCTGTTAAAACAGGATGGCCCGGGCACGGCAGGTGCGGATGTGCGGGCAAAACCGGTGAATACCCAGTCGGCGGCCGAGTCGTTGAGCGACTCGCTGGAAGAAATCGGCATGATGTTCGGCGAAAAGATGGAGAAAAAAAGCAAAGGGCTTAACCGACGGCAAATCAATACCCAGCATCTGCGCAGCAACCGTAGCGCGGTAGAGAGAATTGAACGCCTGGGCGAACTTTACCAGCTGCTTGATGGCCAGCAGCAGGAGAAGCTGGAAGCCAGGCTAAGCGCATTAAAAGGCATTCTCAGTCAGCATAGCGGCGCAGAAGCAGACCAGCTGGTGGAAGCGGCGGATAACGATCCGGCACGTTGCGATCTGCTGTTGCGCATGACGCTGCGTGAGGCCGACCGCACGGGCGATCTCGACACCGCGACGGCCGCCAGCGACGCGCTGAGCAAGCTGGACGAACGCTTTGGCGATAAGGTGCGTGCAGGGCTGAACACGGCAGCGGCGATTGCCAGCTTTACCACCGATCCGGCAGAAAAGCAGTCGATGCGCCATCTCTATTATCATGGCATTGTCCAGCACCAGTCGGCGGCGGTAATCCTCGACAGCCTGCTGGAACGCTTTGGCCGCGAGCAGTTTTTACCGGGGTTGCGCACTCTGCAGCGTGCGCTGGCGGAAGATATCGCCTCGTTAACGCCTTCGCTCTCTTCCCGCTCGCTGCACAAAATTCATCTTGGTCTGAGCGAGGCGGGACAGCTGACGCAGCTGATTGCCCATAGCGATAAGCTGTTAAACCGCCTGCGCAGCGGCGAAAAGATACCGCTTTCTTCCCTTAGCGGTCTGGATATGGCGCGTCGCCTGCTGCACGTCGCGGAAACGGGCCTGCAACCGCACGACATCGGGGAGATTGGTAAAGAGTTCGCGGGCGATCGGCCACAGGCGCAGATGCGTTTTCTGAACGGCCTGCTGCCGCTGGTTAACGAAATGCCGCTGATGCTGTGGCGTGAAAAGAAAAATCGGGCGGAAGCGGCGACGCTGCTGCGCGGCGCCATTACCCGGCTGATTAATAACGAAGGCCGGCTGGCGCGAAGCTAGCGGGGGAAGGTATGAACAACCTGTTTCTGATACTGAACCGCATAGCGCTGGCGGCGATGCAGCGCTCGGAAATCATTGGCGCAATGTTTGCGCTGGCGATTGTCTTTATGCTGATTATCCCGCTGCCGCTGGGGCTAATCGATGCGCTGATTGCGGTTAATATCTGCCTTTCTTCTCTGCTGGTGGTGCTGGCGATGTATCTGCCCAAGCCGCTGGCCTTTTCCAGCTTTCCGGCGGTGTTGCTGCTGACCACCATGTTTCGGCTGGCGCTCTCAATCTCTACCACGCGCCAGATCCTGGTACAGCAGGATGCAGGTCATATCGTTGCTGCTTTTGGTACGTTCGTGGTGGGCGGCAACCTGGCCGTCGGGATGGTGATGTTTTTGATCCTGACGGTGGTTAACTTTCTGGTCATCACCAAAGGGTCGGAAAGGGTGGCGGAAGTGGCCGCGCGCTTTACGCTGGACGCGATGCCGGGCAAACAGATGTCCATCGACAGCGATCTGCGCGCTGGCATGATTGATGTTAACACCGCCAAACGTCGACGTGTCGATCTGGCGAAAGAGAGCCAGCTGTTCGGCGCAATGGACGGCGCCATGAAGTTTGTAAAAGGCGACGCCATCGCCGGGCTGGTTATCCTGTTTATCAACCTGATTGGCGGCTTCAGCATCGGCGTGATGCAGCTGGGCATGCCGGCAGGCGATGCGATGCATACCTATTCCGTTCTGACTATCGGTGACGGCCTGATCGCCCAGATCCCGGCTCTGCTGATCTCCCTGACCGCCGGGATGATCATTACCCGCGTTTCTTCCGACGGCGACAGCATGGATAACAACATTGGCCGCGAGATAGCCGAACAGCTTACCAGCCAGCCTAAAGCCTGGGTTTTCTCCTCGCTGGGCATGTTCGGTTTTGCGCTACTGCCGGGGATGCCGACCGGCGTTTTTATCGTGCTGGCCTTGTTGACGCTGGCTTCGGGAAGCTTTCAGGTCTGGCGCGCGCGCCGCGAGCTGGTCGCCAGCCAGCCGCAGATGGAAAACGAAGTGATTCCGCCAGAGCTGAACGGGACGGAAGATTTACGTCAGTTCAATCCCACGCGCCCTTATCTGTTGCAGTTTCCGGCTGGCGCTCGCGGCACGGCGGAGACGCTGGAACTGGTGCAGGCCATCCGCCGGTTGCGCAACAGTATTGTCTATAACTACGGCTTTACGCTGCCCGCTTTTGATATCGAATTTCAGGAGCAGCTTCCCGCGGACGAGTTTCGCTATTCGGTATATGAGATCCCTCGCGTTATCGGCACCTTTGGCGTGACCACGCTGGCCGTCAGCCGCTATGGCCAGGAAGCGCTGGCGGAGCAGGAAGGCGTACAGGCGGGAAGCGACGCCAGAAGAGAAGGGGATTTACTCTGGTTGCCCGCCGATCATCCGCGCCTGCAGGATGAAACGCTGCCGCGCTGGAATTTTCACGACCTGCTGATGAAGCGGATGGAAAACGCCATCCACGCTAGCGCGCCTAATTTTATTGGCCTGCAGGAGACGCGCGCGCTGATGGGCTGGCTGGAGAGCGAGCAGCCCGAACTGGCGCAGGAGCTACAGCGGGTCATGCCGATTGCACGCTTCTCTAACGTTTTGCAAAACCTGGTGGCAGAGCGTATTCCGCTGCGCTCGGTGCGGGCGATTGCCGAAGCGCTGATTGAACACGGCCAGCACGAGCGCGATATCAGCCTGCTGACCGACCTGGTTCGTATCTCGCTGAAAGAACACATTTGTTATCAGTACACGCGGGATGATGGGCTGCACGTCTGGCTATTGACGCCAGAAATGGAAGAGCAGCTACGTGACGCGCTGCGCCAGACGCAAAACGAAGTGTTTTTCGCACTGACGCAGGAGCAGACCATGGCCATCCTTGCGCAGCTGCGTAACGCTTTTGCGCCGGATAAGCCAGCATTCGCGGTGCTTTTGGTGGCGCAGGACTTACGCAGTCCGCTGCGAGGTCTGGTACAGGATGAGTTCCACCAGGTGCCGGTGCTGTCGTTTGCTGAACTGCAAACCAACCTGGCCATTAACGTGGTGGGTCGCCTCGAACTGGATGAGAACATTGACTCTTTCGATGCCTGAGGAGCGGATTATGTTTGAGCTACGCGTACTTACGGGCCGCCATCAGGGAGCGGCGCTGCCGGTTAACGGCGGTCGCTGGACGCTGGGGCTGCATGATGACGTCGATTTACAGCTGACCGACAGCGGCGTGGCATCCCATCATGCCACGCTCTGCTTTGTTGATGAGCGCTGGCAGCTACAGGCGATGGAAGGCCGCATTCGCCTGGCGGAAGGCGAGCCGCTGGAGCAGATCGATCCGCTATTACCGGATGTTCCCTTTGCGCTGGGCGACGTCTGGCTATCGCTGGCGCAGGCGGAACAGCCGTGGGAAGAGATGCAAACCGCGCCGCAACCCGTGTCCGTTAACGTTGCGCCCGCGGTACCAGCTCCGGCATCCGCCGCACCTTCGCGTTTTTTCTCTCGCGGCGTTCAGGTGTTATCAATAAGCCTGATGTTGTTGCTTAGCTTCACCATTATCAGCTGGATATTACAGCCCACGGTGGCGCAAACCTCTACCACGCCTTCCAGCCGCAAAATACTGGAAACCTTACAGGAGGTGCGGCCACCGCTGCTGGCGATGCTGCGCGATCGCGGCCTGACGCCGGGGGTAAAAATCGATATGGATAAAGGCCAGCTGATCCTTAACGGCGAGCTGAGCAAGGAGCGGTTGCAGATTCTTGAGCGTATGCTGGTGCGTTTTCAGGCGCAGTACAACGTGTTGCCGCAGCTGGTAAACCATACGCATGAACGCCGCGCAAAACTGCCGTTTCGTATCGTCCAGATTACTACCGGTAAACGGGCCAACGTGGTGACCGACGGCGGCGAGCGCCTGTTTATTGGCGATCAGGTTGGCGATCTGCGGCTGGTGGCTATCACCTCGACGGAAATCGAGTTTGCCGGACGTGAACATATCAAGGTGAACTGGTGAAGCCTGAACAGCAGCTCGACGCCTGGTTTACGCAGCATCAACAGCGGCTGGCGCGCTTTGCGCCCGTTAAGATCTATGGCCGCATCACCGGTATCAGCGGCATTCTGCTGGAGAGCAGCCTGCCGGACGCGCGCATTGGCGATCTCTGCCAGATTGAAGGCAAAAACAACACGCTGGTGCTGGCGGAAGTCGTGGGATTCAATCCGCAGCATACGCTGCTGTCGGCGCTGGGCCAGCTCGACGGCATCGCCCAGGGCGCACGCGTAACGCCGCTTTTTCTGCCGCACAGCATTCGCGTTTGCGACCAGCTGTTGGGCAGCGTACTGGACGGCTTCGGCCGGCTGATAGAGGGCAGCGTTGGCGCTTTTGCTTTGCCGGGCGAAACGGAAAACGTCAAGCCGGTGCTGGGCGATGCGCCGCCGCCAACGGCCCGACCACGAATCGATACGCCTTTACCAACCGGCATGCGCGCGATTGACGGCCTGCTGACGCTCGGCGTCGGACAGCGCGTCGGGATTTTCGCTGGCGCAGGCTGCGGTAAAACCACGCTGCTTGCCGAGCTGGCGCGCAATACACCTTGCGATGTGATTGTGTTTGGGTTGATTGGCGAACGCGGCCGCGAGCTGCGGGAATTTCTCGATCACGAGCTGGATAGCGAGCTGCGTAGCCGGACCGTATTGCTTTGTGCGACCTCGGACCGCAGCAGCATGGAGCGCGCCCGCGCGGCTTTTACCGCTACCGCCATTGCTGAGGCTTTCCGCGATCGGGGCAAAAGCGTGCTGCTGATCCTGGATTCCCTGACCCGTTTTGCTCGTGCGCAGCGCGAAATCGGCCTTGCACTCGGCGAACCGCCGGGACGCGGTGGCTTGCCGCCTTCCGTTTATACCTTGCTGCCGACGCTGCTGGAACGAGCCGGACAAACCACCACCGGCGCTATCACCGCACTTTATTCGGTCCTGATTGAGCAAGATTCGATGAACGATCCGGTGGCCGACGAAGTGCGTTCACTGATTGACGGACATATTGTGTTAACCCGCAAGCTGGCGGAGCGCGGCCACTATCCGGCCATCGATATCCTTGCCAGCCTTAGCCGTACCATGAGCAACGTGGTGGCACGCCAGCAGATTAGCGAAGCCACGGCCGTGCGCCAGCTGATGGCCGCCTGGCAGCAGGTAGAGATGCTGATCCGGCTGGGTGAATATCAGCCGGGCAACGATAGCCTGACGGATGCAGCCGTAGAGGCACAGGATGCCATTAACGGTTATTTGCAGCAGTCGATGCGCGCGCCATCCCTTTTTGAGCAAACCTGTTTTCAGCTGTCCGAGGTAAGCCGCTATGCGCCGTCACGCTAATCCCGAACCCGAACCCGCGGCCGACCCCGCGTCACAAGAACTGAAGCGTACTTTAAATCTGCTTTTACCCATTCGCCGCCAGCGCCTTAACCGTAGCGAACGCCAGCAGCGCGAGCAGGAGCAGGCGCTGCGCCAGCTTGAACAGCAAACGGATGAAGGTCTTGTGCAACTCTCTGCGCAGCAGCAGGGCTATCAACAACTCAAAACGGCTTTTGCTCAGGACAATTGCGGCGTGCGCCAGGCCAGCTATCGGCTGGAAAGAGCGGTGCAAAAAGAGCAGCGGGCGCTGAAGGATGTGCAGCAGCAGCAGCTCAGGCTGCACGCGCTTAAGCAGGAGCATCTGGAGCAGCAAACGCGCGTGGAAGAAGCGCAGCAGGAGACGCGGCAGCGGCAGCGCGAAGTAGAAAAACTGTCGTATTTGTTACAGCAGGAGATGATGAATGATTAGCCTTCCCGCACGGCAGCAGGCGGCAGCACGCCTGGCCCAGCAGCAGCGCGATACCCAACTTGCGCAGCATCGACGTGAAACGCAGCGGCAGGGGCAGGCCCGCAATGCGCAGCGTAAAGAGTCCCCGCCTGCTTCCGCCAGCGCTGGCCAGAACGCCGCCCCGCGCAGCGCGCCGAGAAAACCGCCGCGTGAAGAGGACGCGCTGTTCAGCGAGCTGTTAAATGAAGATGACCAGCCTCTGCTGCGCCCCGTTTTTAACGACTCCGGCTCGCAGCAGCAGGGGTTTTCTCAGCTGGAAGAGAGTAGTGCGACCGGCGCACCGCCAGCGATGGCGATGTGGCAGGAGATTGAGACAGATTTGCTGGCGGCAACGGCCGATCGTCCACCGGGCGAAATGATGCTAACGCTGATCCTGCCGAAGCTCGGACAGGTTGATGCGCGCTTTGCCGCTTTGCCCGCAGGCGGCTGGGATATCGCTTTACATTTACAGCCGTCCGCGTGGCAGGCGCTGCTGCCTCACCAGGAGCGCTGTCGGCTGTCGCTGCGCCAGCGTATGGCCTGTCGGGTGCGGCTACGCTTTGAGCGCCGTGCCACGGAGCAGCAGGTATGAGTGCGCTAAGGCTAAAAAAAAGCAGCAGGCTGGCGGCACGGCTACGCCAGCAGATCGGCGCAGGCTGTTTCTATCCTTACCAGCTTGCCGGCGAAGCGGGCGTGCTGCGGCTGGCGTTAACCGAACACCCGCGCGGCGAGATGAGCCACTGGCAGTGCGCGGCCGGAACGCTGGCGTTTTCGGATGCACAATCCGTGCTCTCACTGATGTCTGCCTGTCCCACTTTTACGCCCTCGGACGCGCTAACAGAGCAGCCCTGGTACTGGCCTTTATGGCATCAACAACTTTCTGGCGAACTTCTTGCGCTGTTCGGCCACATAACCGTAACAGAAGACAACGACATCGCTGATGAACTGCTGTTAACGATGACGCTGGAGTGGGGAGCCAGGCGCGCGCAAAGCCTGCTGGCGCTCTCTGCGACCAGCCTGGCGCAGCTGCTTGGCAACGCGGGCTGGCAGCAGAATGCGATGCCGTTGCCGTCAGAGATCGCGCTTACGCTGCCCGTTGTGGTAGGTGAAGTGACGCTGACGAAGATGCCGGAACGCGGCGATGTGGTTTTGCCGCAAACGCTTTTTTTTACGCCGGATGGCCGGGGAAGGATCCGCTGTGCTGGCCGCGTATTGCAGGGTCAGATAGAGACGCAGCCCGGCACGCTGGCACATTTTTATCTTAGCGAGATGGAGAACTATGACGTGACTTTGCCCCCTGACGATTTTGAGCAGCCGATCTCTCCCGATCCTCACTGGGACTGCGAGCCGATGTCGGAAGCCACGGATTTCTCTCCGCTGCCGCTGGCGCTATCGGTACGTTGTGGACAGCTACGGCTGACGCTGGGCGAGCTGGCTAACCTTGCGCCAGGCGCGATGGTGATGATCGATCACGTTACGCCAGGCGAGGCGCTTCTCTGCCACGGCGACTATCCGCTGGCAAAAGGTGAGCTGGTTGATGTGGAAGGCCGTCTTGGCCTACAAATCACCCAGATGCTGCCGGGCGGCAAAAACCCGCTGGCGCGCTAGCCCTATGGACTCGCTATCGCTTAATCCAATGACGCTGGCCCTGTTTCTTGGGGCGCTGTCGCTGGTGCCGATTTTAATGATCGTCTGTACCTGTTTTTTGAAAATATCGATGGTGCTGATGCTGACCCGCAACGCGATGGGCGTACAGCAGGTGCCGCCTAATATGGCCATTTACGGCATTGCGCTGGCCGCTTCGCTGTTTGTGATGGCTCCGGTATTCAATGAAATAAGCCAGCGGGTTAAAGCGGTGCCCATTGATACCCAGTCAGCCGAGCGCCTTGACTACACCGTCAGCAACGGCGTTGAGCCGCTTAAGCGCTTTATGGTGAAGAACACCGACCCCGATATTCTTATCCATCTGCAGGAAAACGCGCAGCGTATGTGGCCGAAAGAGATGGCCGACAGCATCGCGCACGACAGTCCGCTTTTGCTAATTCCCTCCTTTGTGCTGTCGGAGCTGCAAAACGGTTTCAAAATCGGCTTTCTGATTTTTATCCCTTTTATCGTGGTGGACCTGATTGTTTCTAACGTGCTGCTGGCGCTGGGCATGCAAATGGTGTCACCCATGACCATTTCGCTGCCGCTAAAAATCCTGCTGTTTGTGCTGGTCAGCGGCTGGACGCGCCTGCTCGACGGCCTGTTTTACAGCTATCTGTGAGGAAGAAATGGATATCCTGACGCTTTTTCGCCAGGCGATGCTGCTGGTGGTGATCCTCTCCGCGCCGCCGCTGATTGTGGCGGTGATCGTGGGCGTTATCGTTTCACTGTTGCAGGCCGTGATGCAGCTGCAGGATCAGACGCTACCTTTTGCTATCAAGCTGGTGGCGGTAGGCGTGGCGCTGGCGCTGACCGGCCGCTGGATTGGCGTCGAGCTGACCGAACTGGCGCAGAGCGCCTTTGCCATGATGCCCAACGTGAAATACTGATATGTGGAACAGCGTCCTTTTTGATGGCTATCACTTTATCCTGGCGTTGACGCTGGCCATGGCGCGCATTTTCCCCTGCCTGCTGCTTTCGCCGGTATTCTCTTTTAACGCCATCAAGGGCGGCCTGCGTTCCGGCATCGTGCTGGCGCTGGCGCTGTTTCCTGCGCCAATGATCCAGCAGCAGCTGGCCGTGGACGATCCCTCGCTGTTTCTGCTGGCGGCGCTGGCGCTGAAAGAGGTGATTATCGGCGTTGTTATCGGCCTGCTGCTGGCAATGCCGTTCTGGCTGTTTGAATCGGTCGGCGCGCTGTTTGATAACCAGCGTGGCGCGCTGATGGGCGGCCAGCTTAATCCCCAGCTGGGGCCGGACGCTACGCCGCTGGGTTTTCTGATGCAGCAATCCATCATTCTGCTGCTGGTGGTCGGACTGGGGCTGTCGACCATCACGCAGATTATCTGGGACAGCTACCGCCTGTGGCCGCCGATGCAGTGGCTGCCGCTGCCGAGTGAAGCGGGCTTTCACGCTTATTTACAGCTGCTTGGCGGCATCTTTATGCATATGGTTCTCTACGCCGGGCCGCTGGTGGCGCTGTTACTGCTGGTGGATTTTAGCGTCGGCATTCTCAGCATCTACAGTCCGCAGCTACAGGCAACCGTGCTGGCCATGCCGGCGAAGTGTCTGCTGGGTATGCTGTTTTTTGTGCTTTATCTGCCGATCCTCAACTACGTGGCGGGCGAACGCCTGTTCGATCTGAAAGATTTGCTGCCGCAGCTGGCGGATATATTGGGTAAAGGAGCGCGCTAGTGGCCGAAAAAACCGAAAACGCCACGCCCCAAAAGCTCAAGGAGTCGCGAAAAAAGGGGCAGGTTGGCCAGACGCCGGATATTCCTAAACTGCTGATCTGCATTGGCGTGATGGAAACGATTTTTGCCCTGGTCGACGGCGGGATGCAGCGGCTGGAGGCGATGGTAATGCTGCCGCTTGGCCGCCTTAACGATCCTTTCGGTCATGCGATGCAGGAAGTCGTCATGGATGGCCTGATGGTGCTTTGCTATTTCTGCGGCATCGTCTGCGCGTTAATTTTTCTGCTGCGCGTTATTGGCGGCTGGATCCAGTTTGGACCGCTGTTTGCCACGGAGGCGCTGGCCCCTAAGTTCGACGCCATCAATCCGGTCGGGCATTTAAAGAACATGTTTTCCGCTAAGCAGCTGACCACGCTGATAACCAGCGTGCTGAAGGCGATAGCCATCGGCGCGGTGTTTTATCTGGCGATCAAACCTGACTTGGGACCGCTGGCGCAGCTGGCCTATGGCGAAGATCTTAACGGTTTCTGGCAGGCGGTGCTGGCGCTGTTTATGAAGATAGTGCGGGAAACGCTGGCGCTGCTGCTGGTGTTAAGCTCGGTCGATTTTGGCCTGCAAAAATACTTTTTCCTGAAGCAGCAGCGCATGAGCCATGAAGATATCCGCAATGAATTTAAGCAGAGCGAGGGCGATCCGCACATGAAAGGGCATCGCAAGTCGATGTCGCATCAGATCCTGAACGAAGCGCCCAAACCGAAAAGAGAAGTGGTGGTAGAAGAGGCGGATATGGTGCTGGTTAACCCCACGCATTTTGCCGTAGGGCTTTACTATCGCGCGGGAGAAACGCCGCTGCCGCGCCTGCTGTTTAAAGCCGAAGGCTTCGAAGCGCAGGACATTATCGAAGAGGCAAAAAACCGCCAGATGCCCGTTATCCGCTTTGTCTGGCTGACCCGCACGCTGTTCAGAACGGTTGAAGAGGGCGACTATATTCCCCGCGAGACGCTGAAGGCGGTTGCGCAGGTTTATCGGCTGCTGAAAGAGCTGGAAGACCAGCAGCTGGACAGGGTGCTGGAGATTGAGGAGTAGCGCCGGATGATAAAGCGCACAGATTACGGCTTCGCGGCGGCTTACGGCAGTGAAAACAATAATAGCGCCGGACCTTTAAAGTGTGCAGACGCAGCGGCTTACGGCAGTAAACAAGCGCCGCCGCGCCCGCTTTTTACCCGCAGGGAACAAGACTCAGCCAGCCAGCGCAGCGGCTAAGGATCTGTTCATCATTGGTAATAAAGTGCAGCGCTTCGGCTTTCGCCTGTGCTACCAGCAGCCGATCGAAAGGATCTTTATGCATGGCGGGCAGATCGACCAGGCCGCAAACGTGTCGGGTACTGACGGGAAGCTCCAGGTAGCCCGCCGTCGTCAGCCCCTCCGCCAGCGCGCGAACATCAACACGGAAATCCGCTCTGTGCAGCGCCGCCTTGATGGCTATCTCCTGCAGGCTGGCCGGTGAAAAGTAAAAACGGTTGCCGTCATTGGTCAGGATATCAACGACCTTGGCGTTGAGTTTTTCTGGCTGTCCCGCGACCCAAATCAGCGCGTGCGTATCCAGCAGATAGGCGGCTGAAGGCACCAGGGATAAAGCTTCCTTGCGAACCGACATGGTTATTCTCCCTTAAACAGATCGGCAATAGTGTCCTGGCTCAGCTGGTTAAAGTTGTCCGGGGCCGTGATTTGACCCTGCATAAAACCAAGGCGGAGTGATTTTTCCGGCGCGCTCAGCGGCACAATTTTTACCATTGGCCTGCCGTGGCGGGTAATCAGACAGGATTCACCGCTTTCCGCCACGTGGGCCACCACTTTCGACAGGTGGGTTTTTGCTTCATAAAGGTTCATTTTGTTCATTACTCCCCCAGAAAGTTAGTCAAACTCGGCTGTTAACGTGCAAAAAATAGTCTACGGCCGCCAGTCTTTCTGGTCAAAATAAAGTTGCGTAAAAAAACACCTGCGTCAAATTACCGCCGGATTTTTTCGCTTCCGGCGGCATGACCTGATGTTTACGCTGAATGAATCGATAAGCAAAGCGTGGCGTTGCCGTCCTGCGGCCTCTCTCCAGAAATATTTACTGGTTAACCGCAGCCTGGGAGTAGTCGAAGGGGCCATTACGCATATCCGGCTGCCACCAGATGGTTATCGCCTGGTCGTTTGATACCGGCCGACAGGCGACATCGTTACAGCCAGCGAACTTCGGTTTTGCGCATGCCGTCAGCAACATGCTCAACAGCAAAATAAACAGCGATTTTTTCATTGTCTCCTCCTTAAGGCGACAGCAAACGCGAACGGCCGTTATTTGTTACCGGCGTTGTTAACGAGCTGGTTTGCAGTAGCGATACGCGTCCAGGCCTTGCAGGCGCTTGCGTATCGTAAGCCACATACACTTCCGTAGATTCGCCAGGCTGTAAACGCGTATGCGGCCAGGCGGAAACGGCCAGCGTTCTGTCGCCACGGCAGGAAGACTCATCAAAGCGCGCCTCTTTACCGCTGGTATTGGTGATAACGCCAATGGAAATCTGCATCTCGCTGTTGCCATACCACTGCTGACGCGTGCTGGTGCGGAAAGTCAGCGGAATGTTGCAAAGCGAACTGAGGGAAAGGCCGGACTGGCTGGACTGTAAACCGCCGGGCTGGCGGCTTTCGGCCAGATCCTGCATTGCGCTTTCGATGTTGCGTTTCATATCGCCAGACTGATGGCGGCGGTTAATATCGCGTAACGTGTCGTTGACCTGAGCGCTGTTTTCCGCGTCGACATAGCGTGACGGATCGACCTGATCGCCAATCAAATGCGGGGTAATGATAAACAGACGCTCGCGCTGGGAGGTGGTGTGGTTGTTAGACGTAAACAGCTTACCCAGCAGCGGGATTTTGCCAAGGATCGGCACGCGTTGTTCATCATCGCCGCTCTGTTTAGTATGAAAACCGCCCATGACCAGCGAGCGCTTTTCCTGCACCAGCGCCTGGGTACTGATCACGCCGTTTTCCGTACCCTGGGCGCTGCCGTCTTCATTTTTGTCCAGCTTACCGTCTTCAACATCCACCACCAGCTGTACGGCCGCTTTATCGGGATTGTCGCCGATAGATCGCGGCGTGACGCGCAGGCTGGTACCCGCTGTCACTTCGCGAATATCCGCCACGCGCTCCCCAATTGCGGTAATAAAAGCGGTGTTGCTGAAGTCGATGACCGCCGGCTGGTTTTCCAGCGTCAGGACGGAAGGGTTGGCGATAATCGAAGCCGTCCCTTCGCCTTCCAGCGCCTGAATATCGGCAAAGAAGCGGTTAAAGTCGGTGACGAAAAGCGTGCTGGCGCCGCCAAGCATTGAGGCGCCAGCGGTAACGTTGCCAAACTGTCCTGACCAGTTAGTGGACAGACGCGCCAGCTCGTTGCGATCGATATCAACGATAACCGCATCGATTTCAATCAGCTTCTGCGGCACGTCGATCATTTTCACCAGTTCCTGATATTCGGCGCGCAGCTTTTTGTTATCACGTACCAGCAGAGTGTTATTACGCACGTCGGCAGAGACTTTACCCTGTAAGGTTTGCCCCGGCTGCTGCTCATTGCTGCGCCCGAGGCGAGTATTACGGCCAATCATCTGCTGCATAATGCTGCGGCTTTCGCTCTGCATCGCCTGATAAGGACTGTCGCTGCCGCCACGGCCGTTCTGCGTGGTGGTGGTGCCGTTAGCCGAGCCGTTGCTGTTTTGTCCCAGCAGCTCGTTCAGCATGGTGGCGACGCCCGGCACGACCAGCGTTTGATCGCGATATTTAATGGTGCGATCGGCCACGTCGGCATATTTGAGCGGAAACGCCATCATCTGTTTGTCTTCGCTGGTCTCCGGCTCCGATTTTTTGCTGAACTGTGCAATCAGATCGACATATTTTGGCGGCCCGGTAACCAGCACGACGCCATCATCAGGCAGCTCGCCCCAGCCGAAGCGTGGCTCCAGCAGGCCAACGCCCTGTAGCGCCTGTTTGATATCGGGCGCGGCGTCGGGACTGATTTTCAGTCGGCGCGAGGTCTGCTGTGACTGAGGACTGACGTAAAGCGTGTTGTTGTAAACGAACCACTGAAAACGATGTTCCAGCGCCAGCCGATTCAGAAAAGCCTCGGCGTTATCCGCACGCAGGCGGGCGGTAACGAAAGTGTCGGGCAGGCCCGTGACGTTGGCATCGACACCGTGACTGCTGGCAAAATCCTGCAGGATAACGCTGAGCGGCGTATTGTCTGCAGAATAGGCATAGGCACCATCACGCCACTCTTCCGGCGTGCTGGCATAGCTGTGTGCAGTGCAAAAACCCAGCGCCAGCGCCAGCAGCAGGGGGCGAAAGGGTAAAAAAGCAGACGGCCCAGGCACGTTTCTCTCCTTATTATGGGTGGTCAGCGACCTTAATTAATGGCGTCAATAATCGCTTTACGAATGCCGTGCTTGTACTGGGTATATTGCGAGCTGGCCCAGTTGGCGTTAGAAAGGTCGAGCATTTCGTTCTGGAAGGCATACATATCGCTAACGTTAAACGGCTGGTCCTGGCTTTCCTGGGCAAACTGGTACATATCTTTCTGCGCGTGAACCACCTGACTGGTCAGGCGACGCTGGATCGAATCGTCATAGCTCATCGTTTCAGTCTCCTGTGAGGGTTTGTCGTTAAGTGGCGAAAGCGGGGGGCAGGTTCCGGAATGAAAAAAATATTATTAGGCCAGGCAAGAGGGAAGGGACACTAAGACGGGATGAGCGCGGCGCAAAGCTGTGGCCAGTCAAGACTGAGCTCACCGTTTTCGGTTGCCAGACGCAGGCTGTCGCTGGCCAGCGAGGCGTCACTGATAAGCTGCCAGTCCAGCTGCGGGTGCTGCGTCAGCCAGCTGGCGACTTGCGCCATGCTTTCTGGCGCGCAGTAAAGCGTGGCGGCGGCCTGGCGGCCCTGTGCTTTCAGCAGCTGTTGCAGCATCGCGGCAAGTTGCAGGCTGGCGGGCTGTTCTGCCAGCAGCTGGCTCATCGCCTGCACAAGCAGCGCTTCCGCTTTGGGGATAAGCGCCAGCTGCCATTGTTCCTGCTGCCGCTGCCAGTCGGCAAAAAGCTCGTCAGCCTGCAGAAGAAAAGCCTGCTGCTGCTGCGCGATTGCCGCGTCGCAGCGGGTTTGCGCTTCGGCCAGCATGGCCTGTGCCTGCTGTTCAGCCTCTGCCAGCTTTCGCTGTGCTTGCTGTTCGGCCGCCTGTAGCACGGTCAGCGCCTGCTGATGCAATGCCAGATCTTCTTTGGTCAACAGCGGCCCGGCCAGGAAATGGGGATCGTCCAGTACCGCCAGTTTTTTCTCAATCCACATACGGCATCTTCTCTGACTGCTGGCTCTGCCAGATCGCGGCATCGTACAGCGCGGCGAGTCTGGATGGCGGCAGGGTTAATAAAGGATATTCTTCCAGCTGCTTTACCCACTCCGGCGGAAAACGCAGGCGCAAGCGAGGCCAGCTTTGTGGATGCAGACAGCGCAGCAGCAGCAGGCCGCCCGTCGTCCAGGGCTGAAAACAGGCGGCGCTTAGCCAGCTTTCGCAGCGCAACGCTTTTGCCAGACGGCGGCACCAGATAAGGTCGGCTGCCGTCAGTTCGGGCAGGGTAAGCTGTGGGGCGCAACAGGCTGCCAGCAAAGCCAGCAGGCGCTGCCAGCGGTCGTCGCTGAAAGAGGCCAGCGCCAGGATGCGCGCTTCCGGCTCTGGCGGTAGCGTATAAGGCACGGCGAAACCGGCGGCCACGGCCTGCGGATGCTGCCACGCCAGCATCTGTTGGCTGTCGGGCGGCAAAGAAAAAAAGGCGGACTGCCAGCTTCCATGCGCCTGCTGCCACCAGCCCTGTTGCCACCAGTGCAGCCAGTCAAGGGCCTGTTCCTGCGTCATTATTTACCCGTCGCCGCCGCAGCACTGGCAGGCTTCTCTTTCTTTCTGCCGGGTTTGAAGAGCAGCAGGCCAAAAGCGAGCAGCAAAATAATAGCAAACAGCGCGAATACCCATTTCACCGTGGAATATTCGTCAGGCGAGAGCTGGAAAGGCCCCATTTGCACTACCTCCACGCGGTCTTCATAGGTCTGCGCGGGAACAAAAACGATGGCTAAGTCTTTATCGCTTTTTCCTGCCAGGCCAGGAATGCTGGTGGAGACCATCTGCCGGATGCGTGGTTCGATACTGTCCGGATCGAGACTGTTATGATATTTAATAAACACCGAGGCGGACGCAGGCTGGACAGGTTCGCCGGGTGCCAGTCTTTCCGGCAGCACCACGTGCACGCGAGCCACAACAACGCCGTCAATCTGCGCCAGCGTTGACTCCACTTCCTGCGAGAGGGCGTAAATATAGCGGGCACGCTCTTCCATTGGGCTGGAGATCACGCCGCTTTTCTGGAACACCTCACCAAGATTGGTGCGGGCCTTGCGCGGCAGTCCGGCGGAATCGAGTATTTTGACGCTGCGCTCGATATTTTCCGCATCGACGGAGACGGAGATACCCGCTTTTTCTATGAGTTTTTGTGCCGCAATCTGGTGTTGGTTCAGTTCCGCGATGATATCGTTAGCGTCGTTTTCCGCCAGCCCGCTATAGAGCACGGTTTTGTCGCCGCAGCCTGCAAGACAGAGCAGCAGCGAAAACAGCATTAGCCAGTTCAGCAGAATTTTCATAGCGGCTTATTGTAAGTTGGTCAGTTTATCGATGCTCTGTACGCCCTTAGCGACGATTTTGGCATTCATTAAATTTTCAATGTAATAGTTAGACAGGGCGGCATTCGCCTGGCTGAATTCTAATAAATTAGAAGAGCGGGAGGCTTTCTGTAAATCCTGATAGGCCGTTCTTCTTTGCTGTTCGTTATTATTTAAGGAGTCAGCCAGTCCGGAAAGAAAATGCGTGACTTCCGTTGGCGCAGAAACTTTTTCAACCTGCGGCTCTTTTAGCTGGGCAGAAAAAAAGTCTACGTCGCTTTGTTCTGGCTGTGCTGCGTTATTAATTTGCGGGGTCTGAATTAAATCGGCTTGGGATGAGGTTATTTTCATAAGCATTAACTCGCGCAGGAAAACAAGAAGAGCGCGCGGCGCGGACCGGGACAGGAGGCCCGCGCCGACAGGCTGACTAGTACTGAATTTTTACCTGAGCGGCAGCAGAACCGGCTTTACTGGCGCTGTCCGCGATACCGTTCATTTTGTTGTTCTGCGCATCAAGCTTGGCTTTATCAACCATATCCTGCTGCATCTGGCCCTGAACTTCCTGCATCTGTGACATGAAGCTTGCACCATCAGTTGCGCTTTCTACTTTCGTGGCAGCTGAAGCTGTAGTTGCAATACCGCTGGATACTGAAGACATAGTGTGACTCCCCATTAAATTTAAGTTTGAACATCAGCGTAATCATTTATTAAGTGGGCGTGACGCAAAAAGGGTTCCAAAGAAATTTAATTTATTTTTAGAGTCGGTTCAGGCAACGATATTGAGCAATTTAATACGGTGATATAGCGTGCGTCGTGGAATACCTAATTCATGTACGACGTCATCAATTTTATGGCCATGACGATGTAAACACTCTTTTATCAGGCTGCGTTCAATACGACGTAACCTGTCTTTTAATAGCGTGGCTTCACCGTCGGCTGGCGTAATATCGCAAAGCGGCGGCAGATGCAGAACATGGCGCTCGGCAGCGGCTTTCAGCTCGCGGATATTGCCAGGCCAGCTGTGCAGCAGCAGCGCTTCATCCAGCGCCAGCGAGCGGGGCGGGATAGCCTGCTTCAGCCGCATTGCCGCTTCCTGGGTAAAGCGTCGGAACAGCGGGATAATCAGCTCGGCATGGGAGCGCACCGTGGGCGTCTCTATTTTGATGGTTGAGAGACGGAAATAGAGATCGCGCCGGAAACTGCCAGCCGCAACCAGCTCCGCCAGCGGCGTTTGCGAGGCCGCGATAATACGTAAGTCCAGCGGCACAGGACTGGTAGATCCCAGGCGGTGGATGGCGCGCGTCTCCAGCACCCGCAGCAGCTTGGCCTGTAAAATCAGTGGCATGCTGTCGATTTCGTCCAGGAAAAGAATGCCTTTGTCGGAGGCCTCTATATAGCCGGCGCGGGAGTGGCTGGCACCGGTATAGGCACCGGCAATCACCCCAAACAGTTCGCTTTCCGCCAGGTTTTCCGGGATAGCCGCGCAGTTGACCGCTATCAGCGGGCCTTTTGCGCCAGAAAGCTGATAGATACGGCGAGCCAGCGTATCTTTACCGGTGCCGGTTTCCCCTTCCAGCAGCAGATCTACCTTTAACGGCGCAAGATTATCGATCATGGGATGCAGACTGGCGTGAATATCTGTTCTGATTGTCTCGGATAATCCCGTTTCAGTAAGGAAGGCTGTAACCTTATCGTGATGGAAACTGCCTGGCTGTTTCTCACTACCCGTTACCATATTCTCTCCTGTCTTCCCTTAGACGAATTTTTACAAATTCAGTTAGCAACCTGTTGCAATGAAAAGCAGAAATGACGTGAAGCCAGCAGCGGGCCGCTCAGGGGCGATACTCAATTTTCATTTACTATTTACTAGCCTGAGCCTGAGAGGCTATCAGTTTCCTCTGAAGTTACTGTGGGGATATCCGTGCGGCAACGTAGGGAAATCCCTACAAAAAACGGCGCCGGGAACGGTAAGGTGATGTAAACAAGCGCATTATTTAGATTGCAAAACGTTAAGAATGTGTAATTTAAATTACGCCGATTCAGATTTTATCAGTATGAAATGGAACACCTTCTTGTCGCCTCCCACCCAAAACTGAGACGAAGCCCACGAAACGGGCTGAATTGCGATAGTCATTTCACTAAACAGAGGAAGCGACATGAAAATAGGCGGCGGGTTAAGCGGCGCATTTGGCGGCGGAGCAGCGGGCGGCGCTGAGGATGCGGGTACAGGTGCAGCTAAACTGCTTTCCGGTGAAAGCAATGCGAAGACGGCGGGCAACGTATTGAATTTTGGCTCTTCTTCTTCAAACGGCACGGGCGTAGAGTTCGGCAGTAAGGATGCGCTTACCGAAACCGGCAACGGTCAGTCCACCAGCAGCGAAAGCAGCATCACACAGCTGTTGAATGCCATTATGGAACTGCTGAAAAATAGCGGTGCGAACAGCGATAAATCCGGTTCTGGTTCCGGTACTGGCAACGGTTCTTCAGGCACGCAGGATGCCTCAGGCAGTAGCGACATCATGACCCAGCTGATGGACATGATTAAAAAGATGCTTGGTCAATCTTCTGAAGGAACAAGTTCTGCCGATCAGGGTAATCCCTCATCTTCTTCCGGACAGAGCGGCAACGGATCGCAGGATCAGAGTCAGGACAGCAGCGGACTGGCGGGTAAACTGGGCGGCGCGCTACAGATGCTGGGGCTGGGCGCCATCCTGTCGGCTATCTCCGGAGGGAGTGGCTCGCAGGGAAGCGGCGAGAGTAAGTAGAGCTGCAAATTATTAACATGGTTAGATTTTGTTGAGGGCGACACGGTGTCGCCTTTTTCTTTTAGAGCAAAATGCGCCGGCAAGAAAGGATAGCTGGTCGTCGTCAATCTCACCGTCTCCTGGTGCAGGCTGCTTAATGTTATACGCCTGCGGAACTTCCTGCGCCGTCAGGCCACTCAGGGGCACCGCTCTTTATCAGAGAGATTATTATGCCTTTTCATCTGTTTGGCACACCTTCCGGTTCCAGTCGCCGCAGCCAGCACGCCACTGAATCAAAAGTGATGCTGCCCGGCAAGCCTGGCCTGGAGGGAACGCGCAACGGCCGTATTCTTACCGTAACCGAAAGCCAGCAGCAGATTTTAAAAAAAGCTAACCGGGCCATTGAGGATACGTGGAAAACGCTGGATAAAGGCTCGGCTAATCAGCTCCACGATATCATTCATACACATGGCGGAGCGGTGAAGCGTACGGTGGCGTCACGGGCTGAAGAGAGCTCGGAAGAGAATCTTCCCTGGCGCGCTGCGCGATTCCGTGCCGGAAACTGTGGCGAAATGGCGGCGGTAAACGGACTGCTGCTGGCCTCTGCCGGCATCAACGAGCCGGTTGCCGTTTGCAGCGCGCTGGATGGCGATCACGCTTTTGTGATGGTGGGCGACAGACGGATCAATGGCGAACGGATCTATTCGGATGCCTGGCCGCTGTATGGCCGGGCTGACAAAGAGCAAAATTACGATCTTTCTAAACGCTACCGCATCGTTAAAGAGTATGCGCCACAGGCCGCTAATCCAGAGGTGCGAGAGAGACTGGTACACGGTGAAAAAGCCGGTCGGGAAGAGATAAACGCGCTGTATCAGCGTGAAATGCAGCAGCAGGGCACGCCGATTGCCGATAAAGATCTCAGTTCGCTAAAGCAGATTGCCCGTCGCCACGGCGGGGGGCTTTATCAGCAGTATCAGGCCTCGAAAAATATCAACGTTTACTACCAGACCGATCGCGGCGGGGATGCGACAGAATTGAAGCCAGAGATGAAGCGCTCGGTTTACGAGTCTCGCAGGAGACGTCAGGACGGCGCAACGCGAGAAGAGGTGGCGGAGCTGTTGCGTAACGTCAATCGAGGCGTCAGGTAGATTTCGCACGCTAAAGGAGAAAAAATGGCGGCAAACCGTCTGATAAAATTACTTGCGCCGCTGCTGCGGCAATGGCGAATTGATGTGGAGCAGCTTGAGGCGAGCGAAAGTTACATCATGACGCTTGAGGGGATAACGTTGCAGTGGGAAGAAAGTCCGTTCGACCATCTGACCTTAAGCTGTCTGCTGCCGATGCGGGAAAGCGACTTTGCCAGTGCGGCAACGCTGAACACGCTGCTGCAATGCAATTTGCTGGGACTGGCGCATCCGCCTGTTATTACTGCCACGCTACCGGAACAGCGGCAGGTTCTGCTCTGGACCAGACAGCCGTTTGCCGAGCTTGAGCCGCATCAGCTGACCACGCTGTTTGAGCGTTTTACGGCACAGGCCGAAAGAATGCGCGATTTTTTGCAGTTATCGCCGCAGGTGTAGCTATCGCTGCAGGTACAAAGATAGATTTTTATCAGGCTGTTGGCGACAAACTGTAAAGTCGTCAACAGCCTGAAGAGGAAACCGGCTGGGCCGGGTTTTTTAGTGAGGCTGGTTAAAACCTGCCTTAAGCATCTCATCCCGGAAAGCGTTGGTGATAATGCGGTTGCCGCCGGTAACGGGGTAGATAACGTTATTAATGACGTCATCAAGATAATGTTCGTCAAACTCCTGCAGAGTGAGCGGCGAGCCGCCTTCATCGTTGATAGCGATAGAACCTCTGATATGGTTGCCCGAGTTGTTGGCCTTCAGGCTGTACCTTCCCATGCTGCTGTCGATAGTGCTCATAAGATCTCCTTGTTAACGAGAGGGGTGAGCCCATAGCAAATAGCTCCACTCAGTCTAGCCAGCGGCCCACCGTCTATCGAAGGTACCGCCGTAAAGAAGATGCAAAACGTGATCGCTATCGCGAAAAATCTTTCCTGAACATTTTCATATAACTTACTGATATTTAATGCTTTAAATAGCGGTAAAAAAAAGGTGAGTCAAAGCAGTGGATTAAAGCGAGGCGGCGACCGGCTGAATGCAGGCAGAACCTGTTTCTATGGCGGGCCTGGCGGCATAAGCATTGGTCGAATTTGAAAAGGAGGCAGATTGCTTAGCGAAACGGCAAATCGGAGCGATCGAGGGGAAAAAAAGCAGAGTTAAAAATCTTCTTCTATACTCAAGTCACTACATAGTAGAACTTTTTTTAACCGGCTGAGGAAAATGGAATGAAGATTATTCTCTGGATTATTGCGATTATTTTTATTGTCGGCCTGCTGACGCTTACTGGTGTCTTTAAAGTGCTCTTCTGATTGTATGGGGTGGCAATACGCCCGTATTGTCACCTTTTGCCCGAAGGTTTGGTCGCTCCCGACGCGTAGGGAAGTTTCTCAACGGTGGGTGAAAGCGAGCGGAATATTTCTCTCTCTTCGATTTTGTCAGCCGCGACTACCGTACGAAACAGGCAATCTTTTAAGGTGACGGGTTTCCGGCAATACGCGCAAATTGCTCCGTGATGATTAC
The DNA here is from genome assembly GCF_047456155.1 of Erwinia sp. BNK-24-b. Taxonomy (NCBI): domain Bacteria; kingdom Pseudomonadati; phylum Pseudomonadota; class Gammaproteobacteria; order Enterobacterales; family Erwiniaceae; genus Erwinia; species Erwinia sp. BNK-24-b. Next base: position 3,336,235 of record NZ_CP179901.1, on the reverse strand, counting down.
CAAAACGGTCGCCGCTAAAGGTAAAGATAATTTGTGTGTGTCCGCACTTCCAGCAGCGTATTCTCACATCGGCTCCTTAAGAAAACAGTCATTGCTAACCAGGATTAATCTTACCAAAAATTGCCGTGCGATCGATAAAGATTGTTTATCATTTTCGCTGATTGATATTAACCCATAACAACATGATTCAAAAGATATAACCTCGCACTTTAGTCTTTTTTACAATTGCCGCACGATTAGCATCCTTTGTTTTAACGCTTTTATTTTGTTTTTTGCTCAAATAATCATTAATAGCGCTAAATAAATGATGTAGATCAATTCATATTAATTAAAGATGTGCTTTCGAACGCGGGTTGCTGAAAATCTGGCCGGAAAAGATCGGCAGGTTATCTGTTAAGAAAGCGTTTTAAAAAGCGGTCGTAAAAAAGCTAAGACTAAAATCTGTTCAATGTGCATTTATGAAAGCCGCCCCCAAAATAATTACAATGCCGGTTAATTTAACAACGCGGCTGGCTTTGCTACTTCACTGAAAAAAAGCCACGCGATTTTTTAACAACACCTTCGCGATCGGTAGCTTGAACATGAAACTTTCCCGTCTCTCTCTCTTTACGCTGAGCCTGTCTGGCGTACTAAGCATTGCCACTCCGCTACAGGCGCAAACATTAGGTTCAGCCATTTCAGGAACCTGGCAAGACTTCAGCAGTAAAGTCGCTACAACCTGGGATCAACCGCAGGGCTACGATCTGTATGTACCGGCCATTACCTGGCACAACCGCTGGACTTATGACCAACAACATATCGATAAATATAATGAACGCCCGTGGGGCGCGGGTGGCGGCATCTCGCGTTACGATGAAAAAGGGAACTGGAACGGCCTTTACCTGATGGCGTTTAAGGACTCATTCAACAAATGGGAGCCGTTTGGCGGCTACGGCTGGGAAAAAATATGGCGACCGCTTAACAATCAGGACGTCCGCCTGGGGCTGGGCTATACGGCAGGGGTAACGGCTCGGGATAACTGGAAATATATTCCTGTTCCGGCAGTTCTGCCTCTTGCCTCAATAGGTTACCGCAAAGCCACCTTTCAGATGACTTATATTCCGGGAACGCACAACAATGGCAACGTCTACTTTGCCTGGCTGCGCTGGCAGTTTTAACGGCGGAAATTATGCGGAATTATAATGTATCTGCAAAAAAGGCGATATTTATCACTTTTTCGTAAAAGGCCACTGGACAAAAGCCTCAGCAATTGCTGTACTAACTGTCGACACAGTTTAGTGTCCATTTTTCATGTAAAGGTAATATAGATGTCTAAGATCAAAGGTAGCGTTAAGTGGTTTAATGAGTCCAAAGGATTCGGTTTCATTACTCCTGAAGATGGTAGCAAAGACGTGTTCGTACACTTCTCTGCCATCCAGAGCAACGGTTTCAAAACTCTGGCTGAAGGTCAGCGCGTAGAGTTCGAAATCACCAACGGTGCCAAAGGCCCATCTGCTGCTAACGTTGCCGCCATTTAAGTTATCAGACAGAATTTTAAAAACCCGCCGAACGGCGGGTTTTTTTTGCCCGTTTTATGCTGCAACGTCAAAAAGAAAAGAACTGGCCGAGCCACGCACCTGCTGCCACCAGCGAAACTATGACGGCTGCTGCCTCCGCGAACGTACGGGGTAATGCCTGCATTTCGTCGCCTCCCTCTGTGTTTGAGTAAAGAGTGTGGCAAAACATTATTAAAGAAACATTAATCATTCATTACATGCAGGCACCTTGCCCGCATCGCCGCCAGCGGATAAAAACGGCCGTAACATATCCCCTTAGCGCCGGGTTGCTTATCGCGCCGCGCAGGCTATATAACCTGTACGGTAGAACGTTTCGCAGACCCGCCGAGCTGAATTCTGGAGGTAAAATGAAAATCCGACTGGCAACAATGCAAGATAGTTTTGTCCTGAGCGCCCTGCTAACCGAACTGGGCTACGCCAACACAGAAGATTTTATCGAGCGGCGCCTGGCGCAGATGATGGACGACAGGTCCGAGCATCTGCTGATAGCCGAGCGGGACGGTCGCGCGCTTGGTTTCCTTTCCTTGCATTTTATCCCGCAGCTGGCGCTGGCCGGTGATTTCGCTCGTCTCAGCTATTTTTGCATTGCCGACGGCAAGCGCAGCGAAGGCGTCGGCCAACAGCTCCTGAAGCATGCCGAGCAGCTGGCAAAAGATCGCGGCTGCGACAGGGTAGAAGTGCACTGCCACGAACACCGCACCAAAGCGCTCGCCTTCTACGCTCGTGAAGGCTATAGCGAATCTCCGCGCTATCTGATTAAAACGCTGGTCGATTAGCGGGAACCGCCGCTTGCCAGCATCAGCGCCTCGGCTATTAACGGGATACCTTGCTTGCCCGCATCAGCGTCTGGGCTATTAGTATTAGCGGGATACCGTGCTTGCCAGCATCAGCGCCTCGGCTATTAACGAGAACCGCCGATTGCCAGCATCAGCGCCTCGGCAATGCTTTCTACCTTTTCAGCCGTCATCATTGAGGTGCTGACCCGAATAAACTGCTTATTGCCAGGGCTACAGCGCTCGCCCGGCAGCACGGCGATGCCCCTTGCCGCCAGGGTAATCATAGCGAACTGTTCTGACTGGACCGGCAAACAGAGGCTTAGCCCATCGCGATCCGGCAGCGTCAGGCCACGTTTTGCCAGCGCGTTCAGCAATAGCCTGCGGCGCTGCCGGTAAACCTCACGCGCGTGCTGAATGTGTCGTTGCGTGGCGTCATCCTGCAACATCCAGGCCACCGCCTGTTGCAGAATACGGCTGGTCCAGCCCGCGCCAAAGTTACGCCATGATTGAATACGTTTAACCAGGTCAAGGGGACCGGCAAGTACCGCCAGGCGCAGATCGGGCCCGTAAGCTTTCGAAAAAGAATGCACGTGCAGCGTACGCTCCGGAAACCAATGGCCCAGGCTGAAGCAAGGATGCGCAGACAGGTCGCCGATACCGTTATCTTCAACGATCAGTATGGAAGAGCCTGCCAGTACTTTTGCCAGCTCTTCGCTACGGGCCTGGCTAACGCTGTGTCCCGTTGCCGAATGGGTCGTTGGCTGGTAGATCATTGCCGTTGCGCCCTTACTGAGCAGCATCGCCAGCGCACCGGGTAACGGGCCATGTTCATCGCAGGCCAGCGGCATAATTTCAGCTTCGACATTGTCCAGCATATCAAGCAGACGCGTAGCGGTAGGATCTTCAATAATGACTTTCTCACCGGGACGGAACAGCGTTTGCACAATTCCGTTCATCGCATCGAAACCGCCATCGGTAGCCAGCCAGGCTTCGGCCTGAAAGGGCCAGCGTGGTTTGACCGCGGCCAGCAGCGCAGGGGAGATCGCGTCCCGCTGATAGCTGTTCAGTAACGGGCACTGAATACCCTGTAGCATTGCCGCTTGCAGATCCGGCAGCAAGGCGGGATCGGGGGAAGCCATTGCTAAATCGGCACGGATAGCATCGCCATAATTGCCAATCTGCTCAAAACGTACCGGGCGCGGCGTCAGATAATTACCGCAGACGCGGATACCGCTTCGGCCTTTTCCCGTCACTACTTTCTGTCGTTTTAACTGCCCCCAGGCAGCCGAAATGGTGGCCGGACTGACGCCCAGCGCTTCGGCCAGCTCTCTGACCGAGGGTAAATGCGTCCCCACCGGAATTTCCCCGGTATGAATCAGTGTTGCCATCTTCGCCGCAATACCTTTTACCGACACATCGGTAAGACGCGCGGTAAACCATGTCAGGTCGACCATAAGAAATCCATTTGTTCAGTAACAAAGTAATTATTGTACAGTTAATATTATCGTCTTAGTATCGAAAACAGACAAAAACTGTTGTTTATTTGCGCGCCCTTCGTGGCCGCTTTACCAAGACGGGAAAAGAGAAATGGTGACGATCCGCTTAGCGGTACGGGACTGGGACTATTTTACGCCGCTGGCGCTTGGCGACATCAGGCCGGAAGGGTTTGCGCTGGAGGTGCACCGTGTGGAAACCCTGGTCAACGATCTTGCCGACAGCGGCTATGATGCTGCGGAAGTTTCTTTTAGCCGCTATGCTCAGCTCAGGGCGAAAGGGGATTGCTCGCTGCTGGCGCTACCGCACTTTTTAATGCGGGGGTTTCGTCAGCGCTGCATCATCACGACAGAATACAGTCCATTGATTTCGCTCGATCGGTTAAAAGGCAAAAGGATTGGCGTAACCGGCTGGCAGGATTCCGGCAATACCTGGACGCGGGCACTGCTACGTGAAGCGGGAGTAGAGGTTGAGGATGCCTTCTGGTTTGCCGGACGGTTAACCGCCGCGCATCCTGTCGTTGACCGGCTGGGCGGTTTTGGCCGTGCAGGCCGTATTGAAGCTGCGCCAGGCGAACACCCGCTTATTGACCTGCTCAAAGCTGGCGAGCTGGATGCGGTCTTCACGCCTTTTATGCCGCAGGGATTTTTCAACGGCTCCGGCCTGCGCCAGCTGCAAAGCGATTTCCGCGAGGCGGAGCTGGCGTATTTTAACCGGGTTGGCTATATCCCTGGCCATCATATCCTGGCCGTTAAGCCTGACGTTGCCCGACAGCATCCCCATCTTCCCGCCGAGTTGAGCAGAGTTATCGACGAGTCCGCTCGCCTCTGGCACGAAAAACGCGAAAAGTATGCTGATACCACGCCCTGGCTGCTCGATGAGCTGCGACGAACCGCGCAAGATTTACCTGCCGACTGGAACAGCAACGGGCTGAGCGCTAACCATAAAATGATTAGCGATTTTGCCAGCGAGCTTTTCGCACAGAAAATTACCGCTCAATGCCTTACGCCGGAAGCGTTATTTCCGGCCGCGGCCAACGGAGGTTTATGATGAAAGTCGCTTCGGGACAATTTGCGGTCAGCCGCGAATGGCAAGAGAACGCGCAGACCTGTATCCGCTTAATGAAGCAGGCACAGGCTGGCGGGGCCGATCTTCTGGTGCTGCCGGAAGGCGTGCTGGCCCGCGATATTGCCGATCCGGACCTGGTCTTAAAAGCCGCACAGCCGCTGGATGGCCCCTTTTTATCGTTAATTTATGCCGCCAGCCGCGGTAACTCACTGACAACCATGATGACCATTCACGTGCCGACCGACAGCGGCAAAGCGCTGAATGTGCTGCTCGCCATTCGCAACGGTGAAATCATCGCCCGCTACGACAAGCTGCATCTCTACGACGCCTTTGCTATGCAGGAATCCCGCAACGTCAACGCCGGCAATGAAATACCGCCGCTGGTGGAAGTGGCGGGCATGAAGGTTGGACTGATGACCTGTTACGACGTGCGTTTCCCTGAACAGGCTCGCCGGCTGGCGCTGGACGGTGCCGAGGTGCTGATTCTGCCAGCCGCATGGGTCAAGGGGCCGCTGAAAGAGATGCACTGGGAAGTACTGGTCACGGCTCGCGCGCTGGAAAACACCTGCTATGTGGTGGCCGTTGGCGAGTGCGGGCCGCGCAATATCGGCTGTAGCCTGACGGTCGACCCGCTGGGCGTAGCCATAGCGAAAGCCGCCGAAGCGCCGATGTTGCTTTTTGCGGAGTTAGATCCTGCCCGGATCGACCATGCGCGCCACGTGTTGCCCGTGCTTGAAAATCGCCGTTTTGCCCGTCCTGAACTTAATTAAGCGAGAAAGTTAATGAAAACAGTAACCGCTATCGCTCTGGCGTTGGGATTAACCACCGCGCTGGCGCAGGCTGCCGACGCGATCCCCACGGTCAAAATGGATCCGGCGCTGCACGACCGTTTGCCTGCCGATATTAAGCAGGCGGGCAAAATGATCTCTGTTAATAACGGTTCTTTTCCGCCCTATGAAATCGTGGAAGGGCCAGCCTCCATGAGCGGCGCCTCGGCCGATTTAGGCGAGGCGCTGGCGCAGCTGCTGGGCATAAAAATCGAGCATGCTACCGTCAGCGGGCTTTCCGGCGTGCTGGCCGGTATTAAATCCGGGCGTTATCAGCTGGCAATCGGCCCGATTGGCGACTATCCGGATCGCCAGCAAAAAAATGATTTTATCGACTACGTGCAGGAGTTTGTGGTATTCGCCGTACAGAAAGGCAATCCGGCAAAAATCAACGGCCTGGAAGATACCTGCGGCAAGCGCATTGCGGTGATGGCGGCCGGATCGGCGGAGCAGGTTATCCGCAAGCAGTCCAGGGCCTGCGTGACGGCGGGTAAGCCTGCGGTAACGGTGCAGTCGTTTACCGATCAGCCTTCTTCCATTCTGGCGGTGCGTTCAAAACGTTCGGACGCTTTTTTCTCTTCTCAGGCACCGCTGGTCTATTTTGTGGAGCAGTCGCATGGCCAGCTGGAGCTAACCGGACAAGGCAACAAAAACGGCTTTGGCGATATTTTCCAGGGGACGGTCGTGCCAAAAGATTCCGCGCTGGGAAAAGTGGTGCTGGACGGCTACAAAGTATTGTTTAACAACGGCACCTATGCCGCCATCATGAAAAAGTGGAAGCTGGACGGCAATATGATTAAGGTGCCGGGCGTCAATCTGGCACAAGGAGCAGCAAAATGAAACCGGCTGCCGCCAGAGAAGCAGAGCAGCGCGACGTGGCTTTTGCCCGGCCGAAACCGCGCTATGGCCGCATAGCTTGCTGGATAATCGTGTTGTGCGTAGCGGCCGACGCCGGCTGGCTGATAGCGGAAAACCCAAACTTTGAGTGGAGCGTGGTTGGCAAATGGTTTACCGAAGCATCGGTGCTAAAGGGGTTGCAGGTCACGCTTGGGCTGACCGTGGTCTCCATGATCCTGGGTACGCTGCTGGGTTTGCTGTTAGCGGTAGCCCGGCTCTCTGATAACGTGCTGTTAAGCGGTCTATCACGTCTGTATATCTGGTTCTTTCGCGGCACGCCGTTGCTGGTACAGCTTATCTTCTGGTACAACATGTCGACCCTGTTTCCCCACGTGACGCTGAGCATCCCTTTTGGCGGGCCGATCGTTGCCAGCTGGAACACTAACGATCTGATTACGCCGCTAACCGCCGCGATTGCTGGCCTGGCGCTTAACGAAGCCGCCTATATGGCGGAAATTATCCGGGCTGGTTTACAGTCGGTGGACAGTGGGCAGTTTGAAACAACCCAGGCCTTTGGCATGAGCCGCGCCCGCGCGTTGCGCCGCATTATTATTCCACAGGCGATGCGCGCAATTATTCCGCCAACCGGCAATCAGCTTATCAGCATGATCAAGGCGACGTCGCTGGTGAGCGTTATTGCAATGGGCGATTTACTTTATTCTGTCCAGTCAATCTATAACCGTACGTTTGAAGTGATCCCCATGCTGATGGTTGCGGTCATCTGGTATCTGTTAATCACTTCCGTGCTCAACGTCGGACAGTCTGCGATTGAGCGTTACTATTCACGAGGCGTTCGTCGCAGCGCCTCCGCCGCCAGGCGCCGCTGGCCGTCTGTTCCGCTGGTTAATCGCCTTTTGCTGCATAAGGAGGAGCTATGATCCAGCCGCTGGTACAGGCGCGTAACGTGCAGAAAAGCTATGGTGATAACAGCGTTTTAAAAGGCATCGATCTCGACGTCATGCCCGGTGAGGTTGTGGTAATTTTGGGGCCTTCCGGCTCGGGAAAATCAACTTTTTTACGCTGTATCAACCACCTGGAAGAGATGAGTGCCGGGTCGATTATGGTTAACGATCGGCAAATTGGCTACGAATTAAAAAAAGGACGGCTACAACGCCTTTCGGCGCGGAAAATAGCCCGGCAGCGCCAGGAGATTGGCATGGTTTTTCAACAGTTCAATCTCTACCCCCATCTGACCGTACTGCAAAATATTATTGAAGCGCCAACGGGCGTGCACAAACAGTCGCGTTCGGCCGCGGTAGAGTATGCCACCGAGCTGCTGGCAACGGTGGGCTTGAGTGATAAAGCGCATGCCTGGCCTCGTCATCTTTCCGGCGGCCAGCAGCAGCGCGTGGCTATCGCCAGGGCGTTAGCTATCCGGCCAAAGCTGATGCTGTTTGACGAACCCACCTCCGCGCTCGATCCGGAATTGGTTGGCGAAGTACTGGCAACTATGCGAACTCTTGCCGAACAAGGTTTGACGATGATAGTGGTGACTCACGAAATTGGCTTTGCCCGCGAAGCGGCCGATCGGGTCGTTTTTATGGACGGAGGCGTGGTGGTAGAGCAGGGGCCACCGGAAGAGGTACTGGTTAATCCGCAGCATCCGCGATTTCAGGCTTTTCTGCGCCGGTTTATCTGATATCATTCTGCGAAGCGCTGTGCAGATCTTACTCTGTTACAGGTTGCGGTTGTATTGACCAACGATCTGCGCGTTAATACACTTTATGGTTATTGACCTTTAACGGTCCGGTTAAAAAAGAAGGTGTGTATGGAAGGTATCAGTATTGCCAAACTGCTGATCATTGGTGCTCTGATTGTATTGCTGTTCGGAACCAACAAGTTACGCTCTCTGGGCGGTGATTTAGGGTCGGCTATCAAAGGCTTTAAAAAAGCGATGAGCGATGACGACACCTCCGCGAAAAAAGCGCCTGTCGCTGAAGAGAAACCGGCTGAACAGGTTGCTCACAAAGAGTAATTTCCCGCGAGAAGCGATAAAAAAACGGATGACCTGGTCATCCGTTTTTTGTATCTGTTGCAGAAATGTAATTTTTTATTTCACTTCCAGGCCTTTTGCCTGCATATCCGCATGATAGGAAGAGCGTACGAACGGGCCGCAGGCCGCGTGGGTAAAGCCCATTTCCATCGCCGCCTCTTTCATTTCGTCAAATTCGGCCGGACTTACGTAGCGCTGCACCGGTAAATGGTGACGGCTTGGCTGGAGATACTGACCCAGCGTCAGCATGGTCACGCCGTGACGACGCAGATCGCGCATGACTTCAACGATTTCAGCGTTGGTTTCGCCCAAGCCCACCATCAGGCCAGATTTGGTCGGGATTTCCGGATGCGCTTCTTTAAAACGCTCCAGCAGCTTCAGCGACCACTCGTAGTTAGCGCCGGGACGGACCTGGCGATAGACGCGCGGCACGTTTTCCAGGTTGTGGTTAAACACGTCCGGCGGCGTGGCGTTAAGGATTTCCAGCGCGCGATCCATACGACCACGGAAGTCCGGCACCAGCGTTTCGATTTTTATCGTCGGGCTTTTTGCACGGATGGCGGTAATACAGTCCGCAAAATGCTGAGCGCCACCGTCACGCAAATCATCGCGATCCACAGAAGTGATAACCACATAACGCAGGCCCATATCGGCAATGGTCTGTGCCAGCTTTTCCGGCTCGTTAGCGTCAGGCTGTACGGGACGGCCATGCGCCACGTCACAGAACGGGCAGCGGCGGGTACAGATAGCGCCGAGGATCATAAAAGTGGCGGTGCCGTGGTTAAAGCATTCTGCAAGGTTAGGGCAGGAAGCCTCTTCACAGACGGAGTGCAGACCGTTTTTACGCATTGCGGCTTTGATACCCTGAATGCGGCTGGAGTCGGCAGGGAGCTTGATCTTCATCCACTCCGGCTTACGTAAAATCTCGGTACGCTCGGTGACCACGGTTTTTACCGGGATCAGCGCCATCTTATCTGCGTCGCGGTATTTTACGCCGCGTTCCATCTGAATCGGTTTACTCATAATCTTGCAATTTCCAGGTTGGCGTGCGCTAGTCAGCCGCAAAAGAGCCGCGTGATCAATTTTTTTTGATAAAAGCGAAAAAATTATATCACCTTGCACCGCGAGTTTCAGCCGGGCCGACGGAGAAAATGTGACGAAATTGTAAAGTTAAGGTTGAGCCTGCGGCGTAAGCCAGTGTAGCGAGGTGATATCCAGCAGGTGCGTAAAGTGTTTTATCAGCAGCGGCTGCACATCGGCCAGCGTTACGCCGGGATGAAAAGCGCTGAGCTGGGTCATTTCAAGACCGGCATAGCCACAGGGATTGATACGTAAAAAAGGCGCGAGGTCCATATTTACATTGAGGGCCAGACCGTGAAAAGAGCTGCCGTTGCGGATCCGCAAACCAAGCGAGCAGATTTTTTTGCCGTCCACGTAAACGCCGGGCGCATCGGCTCTGGCTGCGGCGGTAACGTTAAAATGGGCCAGCGTATCGATAACCGTTTGTTCAATCGCGGTGACCAGCTGGCGCACGCCGATTTTGCGGCGCTTCAGATTAATCAGGACATACATTACCTGCTGGCCAGGCCCGTGGTAGGTAACCTGGCCGCCGCGATCGCTCTGCATAACCGGAATATCACCAGGCATCAGCAAGTGCTCCGCCTTACCCGCCTGGCCCTGGGTGAAGACGGGCGGATGTTCAACCAGCCAGATTTCGTCAGGCGTCTCTTCACCGCGCTGATTGGTAAAGTCGTGCATGGCCTGAGAAACGGGCCCCCAGGGCTGTAGCCCCAGCTGGCGAATAAGTAAGGTATCCTGATGCATAGCTGTTCCGGTCAGTTTTACAGCACCATACGGACGATTTCTATTTTGCCCAGCTCTTCATACAGCGTTTCCACCTGCTCAATGTGGGTAGCCGTAATGGTGATAGAAACCGAGTGGTAGTTACCTTTGCTGCTGGGTTTGACATCCGGAGAGTAGTCGCCCGGCGCATGACGCTGAACCACTTCAACTACTTGATCAACCAGCTCTGGCTGTGCCAGACCCATCACTTTATAGGTGAAAGGCGTAGGAAATTCGAGCAGTTCTTTAAGGTTGGTTTTCATAATGGCTCCGGTAAAGCTAAAACAAAGACTCCCGCCGCAGCGGGAGCCTGGATATAAATTCAATATGGGGCGCATTAAGACCGAAATCAAGCGCCCGTTGGCGGCTTAGCCGAACCAGTGATGGAACATCAGCTTGATGTAGTCAACGATGCGGCCAAAGAAACCGCCTTCCGGCATATCGTTCAGCACCACCAGCGGATGCTGCTCGATGGTTTTGCCATCCAGCTGGAAGTTAATAGTGCCGACAACCTGGTTTTTCGCCAGCGGTGCATGCAGTTCGGTATTGCTCAGCGTATAGCTGGCTTTCAGATCTTTCATGCGGCCGCGAGGGATGGTCAGGTAAACATCCTTCTGAACGCCAAGCTGAACGCGATCGCTGTTGCCGAACCAGACCGGCTCAGAAGCAAACTCTTTACCTGCTTTCAACGGCGCAACGGTTTCAAAGAAGCGGAAGCCCCAGGTCAGCAGCTTTTTGCTTTCGGTTTCACGGCCTTTATAGGTGTGGCCGCCCATCACTGCCGAGATCAAACGCATCTGGCCTTCGGTTGCCGAGGCGACCAGGTTATAGCCCGCCGATTCGGTGTGGCCGGTTTTGATGCCGTCAACGTGCAGGCTGGTGTCCCACAGCAGACCGTTACGGTTGGTCTGGCGAATGTTGTTAAAGGTAAAATCTTTTTCTTTATAAACGGCGTATTCATCCGGCACGTCACGGATCAGCGCCTGGCCAATCAGCGCCATATCGCGCGCCGAGCTATACTGGCCGTCCGCGTCAAGGCCGTGTACGGTCTGGAAGTGGGTGTTTTGCAGGCCAATCGCCTTAACATAGTTGTTCATCAGGCCGACAAAAGCGTCCTGGCTGCCCGCGACGTAATCTGCCATCGCTACGCAAGCGTCGTTACCTGACTGCAACACGATGCCGCGAGTCAGCTGGGAAACCGGTACGCGATCGCCCGGTTTCAGAAACATCAGCGAAGAACCTTTAAACACCGGGTTACCGGTAGCCCAGGCATCTTTACCTACGGTGACCACGTCGTCCTGGTGAATTTTGCCTGCTTTTACCGCCTGACCAATTACATAGCTGGTCATCATTTTAGTCAGGCTGGCCGGATCGCGGCGCGCGTCAGCGTTTTTTTCAGCCAGCACTTTGCCTGAGTTGTAGTCGATCAGGACATAGGCTTCGGCATCAATGTCCGGTACGCCGGGGATCATGGTTTTGATGTTTACATCTTCGGCATGGGCGAAGGTAGTGAGGCTAAGGGCAATCAGCGAACCAGCCGCCAGACGTTTAAGCTGTTGGGAAGAGGTCAGAATATTCATGTTGGGGACGACAACATCCATGGCTAAGTTAAAAAAAGTGACTCACTATAGCAAATGCGTTTCTGCCCGGCATCCGTCTTTACCTGCCGGAACGGCGTGGCGCAGACGGATTTCCGGACATCGGTCACATTTTACCAGACGCTGTGGTCACGAAAGAGGTAAGGCTGGCTTCGCTGGAAAGACGCTGCTGTAGCGCAGCGGCCTGTTGGCGCGAGGTAAAGTGGCCTAGCTGGACGCGATAAACGTTGCCGCGTGCGTCAACGCTTCCCGGTACGCCAAACTTTTTACTCAACGACGTCATCAGCTGTTGCGCTCGCGTTGCGTCGCTCAGCGCACCGGCCTGCACAACGTAAACCGTACCGCCTGTGGCCGCGACTGGCGCAGCAGCAACGGGCGCTGGAGCAGCAACGGGCGCTGCGGTTTGCGGAGCCGCTACGGGAGCGGGTTCCGGCTCGTTACCTTCCAGCACGCCATTAGGCAGCGGCTGCGGTGCGCCTAAAAAGCCGCTGCTGCGTACCGGCGCGCCCATATTGTCGTCGCTGCTGAGCGTGCTGTTATCAACAGGACGGGTTGCCGGTTCGGCTGGCGTTGCAGCAGGCTGCGTACTGGCTGACGAGGGATCCACGGCAGCGGCCCCCATCGTTACCATACCGCCGCTGAGATCGGGACGCGGCGGCAGGGCATAGTTCTGTTTCGCTACCGTGGTCCCAATAGTACCGGGGCCGGACAGCGAGCCGTCTGGCGCGACCTTGATATAGTCCACTTTTACGCGGCTATTATTGGAGATATTCAGGCGATCGCCGGCCGCTTTTGAGAGATCGATAATGCGGCCTGGCTTATAAGGCCCGCGATCGTTAACGCGCACCACTATCTGGCGGCCGTTGGCGAGGTTAGTCACGCGTACGTAAGCGGGCAGAGGCAGCGTTGGATGAGCGGCGGTCAACGCCTGCGAATCGTACGTCTCGCCAATGGCGGTACGCGTACCGTCCGCTTCTTCGCCATACCAGCTTGCCAGCCCGGTTTCGCTAAAGTTGTCCGGGTTTTTCACAATGCGGTAGTTCTGGCCGTTAACCCGATAATCCTGGTTGGCATTCGGGCTAAGGGGTTCGTAGCGCGGCTCCACGCCGCCAATTTCCACTACGGGACCGTTATAGGCCTGCTGTTGGGTAACAGGCGCCTGCTGTTGTTCAGTAGTACAGCCAGCCAGCAGTGCCGCCGTCAGGCCAATCCAGAGCCAATCCTTACGCATATAAGCCTCTTAAACGCTTTTTGACAACAGTTTACGGTGGGTGTGAATCGACATGATAATGCCAAATCCGGCCATCAGGACGATAAGGGCGGAGCCGCCATAGCTGACCAGCGGCAGCGGGACGCCAACCACCGGTAATATACCGCTGACCATACCAATATTCACAAAAACATACACAAAGAAAATCAACATCAGGCCGCCTGCCATGACTCTGCCGAAGGTGGTTTGCGCCCGCGCCGCCATTAGCAGGCCGCGCATGATCACCAGAATATAAAGCACCAGCAGCACCAGCACGCCCACCAGACCAAGCTCTTCGGCCAGTACGGCAAAGATAAAGTCCGTATGGCGTTCGGGTAAGAACTCCAGCTGCGATTGCGTGCCGTGCAGCCAGCCTTTGCCGCGCAGGCCGCCGGAGCCGATGGCAATTTTAGACTGGATAATATGATAGCCTGCACCCAGCGGGTCGCTTTCCGGATCAAGCAGCATCATCACGCGGTCGCGCTGGTAATCATGCATTAAAAAGAACCAGAGTACCGGGACAAAGGCCGCAACCAGCAGCACCGCGACCAGAATCAGCTTCCAGCTCATACCGGAAAGAAACAGCACAAACAGCCCGGAAGCCGCAATCAGGATGGCCGTGCCGAGGTCGGGCTGCGCGGCGACCAGCAGCGTAGGCATAAAAATCAGCACCAGCGCGATGGCGGTATTTTTTAACGTCGGGGGGCAGATGTCGCGGTTAATAAAGCGCGCGACCATCAGCGGCACGGCGATTTTCGCTATTTCCGAAGGCTGAAAGCGCACGATGCCCAAATCCAGCCAGCGCTGCGCGCCTTTACTGATGTGGCCAAAGGCATCAACGGCCACCAGCAGCACCACGCAAAGAATATAAAGATAGGGTGCCCAGCCTTCATATACGCGCGGCGGGATCTGCGCCATGACCAGCATAATAACGATACCCATCGCTATCTGGCCCAGCTTGCGCTCCATCATGCCCGGATCCTGGCCGCTGGCGCTCCAGATCACCAGCGCGCTGTAGACCAGCAGGGCAGAGATTAAAATAAAAAAGGTGGGATCGACGTGGATTCTCGTCCAGATAGTGCTTTTCTGATGACGATCGTTCATGGTTATTCGCCTTCGTAGCCAGACGGCACCGGGGCGGCGTCTGGCAGGTTAGTATTGTTGTCCCCGAGCATAATGTGATCGAGGATTTGACGCATGATGGTGCCCACTGCCGGACCGGCGCCGCCGTTTTCCAGGATCATCGCCACCGCCACGCGCGGCTTGTCATAGGGCGCGAAAGCGGTCATCAGCTTGTGGTCACGCAGCAGCGCGGAAATTTTATGGGCGTTATAGGTTTCGTTCTCTTTCAGACCAAATACCTGAGCCGTACCTGACTTGGCGGCGATTTTATACGGCGCGTCAGCAAAGCTTTTGCGCGCCGTCCCGTTTGGTCGGTTTGCTACGCCGTACATACCGTCTTTGGCAATTTCCCAGTTACCGGAATGAATGTCGGCCACGGGCGGAATGTCGGGCTGTTTCCAGGGCACTCTGACGTTGTTTAGCGCGTTGGACATCATCAAATGCGGCGTACGCACCACGCCGTCATTAATCAGAATCATCATCGCTTTATTCATCTGCACCGGGGTAGCCGTCCAGTAACCCTGGCCGATGCCGACCGGAATGGTGTCGCCCTGGTACCAAGGTTTTTTAAAGCGCTTCATCTTCCATTCGCGGGTAGGCATATTGCCTGCGGTCTCTTCCACCAGATCGATCCCGGAAAGATGGCCATAGCCAAATTTGCCCATCCATTCGGAAAGGCGATCGATGCCCATGTCATAGGCGACCTGATAGAAAAAGGTATCGGCCGACTCTTCCAGCGACTTCGTGACGTTCAGATGGCCGTGCCCCCAGTGTTTCCAGTCGCGAAACCGCTTTTCAGAGCCGGGAAGCTGCCACCAGCCGGGATCGAACAGGCTGGTGTTCTTGTTAATCACCCCGGCAGAGAGGGCGGAAACGGCAATATAAGGCTTCACCGTAGAGGCGGGCGGGTAGGCGCCCTGGGTCGCGCGGTTAATCAGCGGCCGGTCAGGATCTTTCAGCAGCTGGCTATAGTCCTTACTGCTGATACCGTCGACAAACAGGTTCGGATCGTAGCTTGGCATGGAAACCATGGCCAGGATTTCGCCGTTGCGCGGGTCGGTTACCACCACGGCGGCGCGGCTACCGGCCAGCAGCGTTTCGATATACTGCTGCAGTTTAAGGTCGATGGTGAGCCAGATATCCTGGCCGGCCTGCGGCGGCTGCTCGTGCAGCTGTCGGATAACGCGGCCGCGGTTATTAACCTCTACCTCTTCGTAGCCGGTTTTGCCGTGCAGTAAATCTTCGTAATAGCGTTCGATGCCCAGCTTGCCGATATCGTGCGTGGCCGCGTAGTTCGGCCATTTGCCTGCTTTATCCAGCCGGTCAACGTCGCGATCGTTGATTTTGGAAACGTAGCCAAGCACGTGGGTCAGGGCAGAGCTGTAGGGATAGTAGCGGCGCTGGTAGCCCTTCACCTCTACGCCGGGAAAGGCGTACTGGTTGACGGCAAAACGGGCAACCTGCACTTCATTCAGGCCGGTTTTAAGCGGAATAGAGGTAAAGCGGCGCGAGCGCTTGCGCTCTTTTTCAAAAGCGACAATATCTTCGTCGGTCAAATCGACCACCGACCGTAGCGCCAGCAGCGTTTTTTCCAGGCTTTCGACCTTTTCCGGCACCAGCTCAATCTGGTAAATGGTGCGGTTTAGCGCCAGCGGCGTGCCGTTGCGGTCAAAGATAATGCCGCGGCTGGGCGCGACGGGCACCAGCTTGATGCGGTTCTCATTGGAACGGGTACTGTAATCGGTATAGCGAATAATTTGCAGATGGTAGAGGTTAGCGATCAGCACGCCGGAAAGCAGTAAGATGCCGAAAAAAGCGATCATTGCCCGCCGAACAAACAGCGTCTGTTCGGCGGTATAGTCACGAAAGGCGTTACGTTGTAATTTCATCCGCTGCTTTAATCTGTCCCGTTAAGCTCTATTCGCGATGGTAAGGATGGTTGGTCGTAATACTCCATGCCCGATAAAGGCTCTCTGCCACCAGCACGCGTACCAGCGGATGAGGCAGGGTCAGCGCGGAGAGCGACCAGCTCTGCTCGGCTGCCGCTTTGCAGGCCGGTGCCAGTCCTTCCGGGCCGCCGATCAGCAGGCTGACATCGCGGCCATCCTGCTTCCAGCGCTCCAGCTGCGTAGCCAGCTGCGGGGTTTCCCACGGCTGGCCCGGAATATCCAGCGTGACGATGCGGTTGCCTTTACCCGTGGCGGCCAGCATCGCTTCGCCTTCTTTTTCCAGAATGCGTTTAATGTCGGCGTTTTTTCCGCGCTTGCCGGCCGGCACTTCGGTCAGCTCAAACGGCATATCCTTGGGAAAACGACGCAGGTATTCCAGAAATCCGGTTTGCACCCAATCCGGCATTTTGGTGCCGACGGCGACCAGCTGCAGCTTCACTCGTTAACTCCAGAGTTTTTCGAGTTCGTAGAGGCGGCGGCTCTCTTCCTGCATGACGTGCACAATAACATCGCCGAGGTCGACCACAACCCAATCAGCGGCTGCTTTGCCATCAACGCCGAGCGGCTTCAGGCCCGCGGCGCGCGATTCCTGCACGACGTGATCGGCGATAGACGCCACGTGACGCGTGGAGGTGCCGGTACAGATAATCATGCAGTCGGTAATACTGGATTTGCCCTGTACGTTAACAGACACAATATCCTGGCCTTTCAGGTCATCGATTTTATCAATGACAAATTCCTGGAGTGCTTGACCTTGCAAAAGGTTCCCCTCTGAATACGGTTAGAACGAGATGGTTTTCCGCCAGGCGGAAAGACTATTATCCCATGTCGGCGCGGAAGATCCACGATCCTGTACTGAATAATTGTGAGCTGATGTCGCTGCTCGCTAAAAATCCTGGCAGCGGAGGATAACAGCCCCGGCCTGAGAGTCAATGGCGGCGGCGCTTCCTTTACTTTAGAAAAAGAGTGAATACGTGGGCAGGAGGTAAAGCGGAAGAGGGGATTACCTCTTCCGCTGGCGTTAACTATTTATCGGTAATAACCAGGTCAGGGAAATGCGCTTTTACGCATTCGGCATAATCGCCCTTTTTAAATGCGCTATAAGGTGTCTGATAACCCACCAGTTTACAGGCATAGCTCTTGCCGCCAGGATTTTGCGCGCTGTAGTCCCAGTTCTCTTCCCAGTAGATGGGTAACGCGCCGGCACCGCCTTCCGCAAACTGTTTCATATTTTTACAGCCCAGCACCTCACCCTCGGCAATCGGTACATTCAGCTCTTTGGCAAAAGCTTCGTAGTATTTAATACGGTTGAGTGACTGAGCCACCTCGACGCTGCCGCCGCACTCGACGCCGCCGTTGATAATCTGCGTGGTCACGCCAAAGCCAGGCACCAGGCCATCCGCTTTATCCTGCGCGTTAGGCTGCCATGTTCCATCAATAACAAACTGCATGCTGGGTTTCGGCGGCTGCGGATAGATATAGAAGAAGATGGCGCTGGCCAGGTTCAGCCACGTATCGGCTACCAGTTCTGGTTTATCAAGCAGCACGCGCACGTCGCCATACATCGCCTCTGAGAACGGGCCATAGTTGTAGTTGTAGCTAAGCTGCTTGGCACCACGGCCAAAATAGCTCAGATAGCGGCCTTCTTTATCCTTGCCGCACGGCCAGGCTTTGCCCTGCCAGGTATCCGGATTACATTCGCCGTTGTAGCCGTTCGGCTGGCCTTCAACCCAGCCCATCTCACGTACCCAGTGCAGGCCCTGACGCCATTCAGGCACGTCGCCATGAACATTGTGTTCGCCGGTTTCCTGGGAAAAGTGCGCAAACATGGTTGCCAGCGTTTTGCGGCAGATCTGATCTGCATCACGACCGTCGGTATAGTCGCCGCAAAGACGAGGGAATTTACCCACGGCCTTCAGGAAATTATCGTAGGTATAGGCGGCGTCGCGGCGTGGGAACAGATAGTCCCAGCGTGCGGCATCAATAATTTTTTCCACGCGCTGCACGTTGGACGGATTATCTTTTGCGCCAGCGGTGATTTTTTCTACCCGGTCGTTGTCCAGCGTGGCAATAGAAGCGATGACTTCGCTCATCAGGCCACCGCTGGTCAACTGCGTTTCTGCTTTTTCCAGCTCGCTGCGGGAGAGCTTCATCGTGGCTTCTGGCTGACTGCCGTCGGCATCATCGCTGCCGTTGCCGGTATAGAGAGACCAGGCAGATGCCCAGCCGTGGCCAACGCCAGGCTCATAGGCCAGCGCGCTGCCGCTACACCAGGCCGCGACCCCTTCTTTACAGATATAATCTTTGCCGGCGTTGCTGACGATATCGCCTGATTTATAAGCCGTGCCTGCTACGTAAGGCGGGTAGTCGGACGGGGTTACATCCGGTAGCGGATCGGGTTCCGGTGTAACGTCGGGGGTCGGCTGCGGCGTCACATCTGACTCATTGTCAGGCGTGCCGTTGTCCTGCACCAGCTCCCACGGCGTTTCCCATGGATTAGCGACTATTGCATCCGGACGCTGGCCTTCGCCCACCCACCATTTGGCGTGATAAGTTTTACCGTCCAGCGTGACGTAAGATCCTGCGGGATAAGTTTGCTGTGGGTTATACAGGTCGTGAGCAAAAGCATTACAGGAAATGGCTATACAGCTGGCAAGCAGTAATTTTTTTATACATCTTTTTTTTCGTTCAATCTTCATTGTATTAGTCCCAAACTGAGGTCTGATTTTAATAAAAGCGCGGTTATTTTTTATTGGCAGGCGACAGGCGGGATTTTAAACAGGGAATATCTGCACGGGAAATTATTAATAATTAATTTACGGTGCTATTAATATGAATAAGAAGAGATAAGATTAATCTTGATGGCTGTTTTCGATGCGGGATATTTATTAACTGTCTTGCGGTAAATAAAGCTTCTGTTGATCAATCCAGCGAATAACCGAGGCGGGCAGCAAATTATCACAGGGAAGTCCGGCATGGCGACGCGTGCGGATTTCCGTGGCGGAGATGGGCCAGAGAGCGGTTTCCGCCAGGAAAACCGAACCGGCAGGTTGCTGATGCAGTTGAGATATATTTTTTGTCCGATGGCTATCCAGCCAGCGCTGCTGTTCTGGCGTTGCCATTTCTTCCGCATAGCCAGGGCGTTTACAGACCAGCAAATGGCAATAATCGAGCAGCTCCTGCCAGCGATGCCATTTATGTAGCGTCAGCAAAGAATCCTGGCCGATAATAAAACCTAACGGCTGCTGCTTACCGCGTTCACGACGAATATCAATTAAGGTTTCAATCGTCCATGAAGGCGTCTGGCGATTAAGTTCGCGCTGGTCAATATTAAAAAGCGGATGGTCAGCTATCGCCAGTGAAATCATTTTCACCCGCTGAGCAGGGGAGGCTTCCGGCTGTGGACGATGCGGCGGCACGTTATTTGGCAGCAGCGTTACCTGCTGAAGATTAAGCTGCGCGGCCAGCGCTTCAACGGGACGAAGATGCCCAAAGTGAATGGGATCAAAGGTGCCGCCAAACAGGGCCTGTAGTGCTGGTGTTTCAGACATCGCAAAACGTCTCCGGGAAAGCCTGGCTACAGAGCAGCAGCGACAGGGTTTCCAGCTCTGCCCAGACGGTCTGGCCATAGTCTTGCTTCAGGCTAAGTTCGATGCGGGTAAGCAGACGAATTGCCTGTGCCAGCTGCCTGGCAGAAAGCCGCTGCAGCGCCTGGGTAAACAGCGGACGCCGGTTCTGCCAGACGCGCTGCTGGTCGAACAGCGTGCGTAAGGGGGTCTTGACTATTTGCCGCTGCAACGCCAGTAAAGTCAGCAGCTCTCTTTGCAGCGTACGCAGCAAGATGACCGGCTCGTTTTCTTCCGCTTTTATCTGCTGCAAAATATGCCGGGCGCGCTTGCTTTTGCCGGCCAGCAGCGCATCCACCCAGTGAAAAGGCGTAAAGTGAGCGGCATCGTTAACCGCCTGCTCCACTCTGGGCAACGTCAGCTTGCCGTCCGGCCAGAGCAGTGAAAGGCGCTCGAGCGCCTGCGACAGCGCCAGCAGGTTGCCCTCATAGCAGTAACACAGCAGCTGTACTGCCGCGTCGTCCACCACCAGCTTCATGCTTTTGGCTCGCGTTGTTACCCAACGAGGAAGCTGCGCCTGCTCCGGCGTCTGGCAAGGCACCAGCACCGCGTCGGCGGAAAGGGCTTTAAACCAGGCGCTGTTTTCCTGCGCTTTGGTCAATTTGGGCGCGCGCAGCAGCAGCAGGATATCCTGATGCAGCAGCGTAGAAAGCATAAGCAGTCGCTCTGCTATCGCCGCGTTAGGGCCGTTTTCCGGCAGCAGGAGCGTTAGCGTCTGTCGGCTGGCGAAGAGACTGAGCGCCTGACAGGTAGAAAAAACGGCGTCCCAGTCGGTGTGTTGATCGACTGCGACGTTAAAATGTTCGATAAAACCCTGTTGCTGTGCGCTGGCGCGCACGGCGTCCTGGGATTCCTGCAGCAGCAACGGCTCGTTGCCGCTCAGGATATAGCAGGCGCGCAGCCCCTCGCGGAGCTGCGCGGCAAGCTGTTCAGGATAGATCCTGATCATCTGGTGTAGGAGTTGTCAGGCAGAACAGAGCGCGGCGAAGTCTGATCGATAGCCGCTGGCGTACCGCCCAGGGTATCGATTGAACTGTCTTTCTCTGCCGCGTGCACGGTCAGCAGCTTACGTACCAGCTGTTGCGCTGCCTGAGTACGCATTTCGCTAATGATAATGTCCTGCTCGGAGTCTTTCGCCAGCGCGGCCAGCGGGTTATCGAAGAATGAACGATAAACCGTGGCGCTGAGCGGATAGATACCTTTATTTGGGATCAGTACCTGTGCGTTAACCGTCATCACCAGAGAGTACTCTGCGGTTTTACCGTCCTGGAAGATCGAAGCGGTATCACGTCCCTGCGTTTCCCCGCCCAGACGCAACGAAGGTACATCTTTGCGCAGGCCTGGCTTTTCCAGAATGGTGACGTTGTTCAAACGCAGCTGCTCGCGAACGGCACGCGCCAGCGGTCCGTTCGGATCGCCCGTGTCCACAATCATCGTTTTCATTTCTGCCGGCACTGACGTGGTGCCGCGCAGATGATAGCCGCAGCCGGCGGTGAGCAGCGTTAGCCCAACCACCAGCAGAGAGATAATTTGTCGCACTCTTCCTCCTGACATTAACCTACAACCAGGTTAAGCAGCTTGCCTTGAACGTAAATCACTTTACGGATAGTCACGCCGTCCAGATATTTAGCCACCAGATGTTCCTGCGCGGCACGCGCCTGAACCTGCTCCTGAGTCGCATCCGCCGGGACGGTGATCTTACCGCGAACTTTGCCGTTTACCTGCACAACGACCAGCAGAGAATCTTCGACCATAGCCGCATCATCAGCTTGTGGCCAGGCAGCGTTATCCACTTCACCTTCGCCGTTCAGCGCTTCCCACAGGGTAAAGCAGGCGTGCGGCGTAAACGGATAAAGCATGCGTACCACAGCCAGCAGCGCTTCGTGCATTAACGCGCGATCCTGCTCGCTTTCCTGTGGCGCACGCGCCAGCTTGTTCATCAGCTCCATAATTGCCGCAATCGCGGTATTAAAGGTCTGACGACGGCCAATATCGTCGGAAACTTTGGCAATGGTTTTGTGCAGATCGCGACGCAGCGACTTCTGTTCGTCGTTAAGGCTCTCTACGTTCAACGCGCCAGCCGGGCCTTTTGCCGTGTGTTCAAAGACCAGTTTCCACACGCGCTTCAGGAAGCGGTTAGCGCCTTCCACACCGGATTCCTGCCACTCCAGCGTCATTTCCGCCGGGGAAGCAAACATCATAAACAGACGGACGGTATCCGCGCCGTAGCGTTCAACCATAACCTGTGGGTCGATGCCGTTGTTTTTTGACTTCGACATTTTGCTCATGCCCGCGTAAACCAGCTCGTGACCCGCTGCATCAGAGGCTTTCACGATACGGCCTTTCTCGTCACGCTCGACGGTGACGTCAACCGGAGAAACCCAGTTGCGTTCGCCGTTGGCGCCCAGATAGTAGAAGGCATCTGCCAGTACCATACCCTGGCACAGCAGGCGCTTAGCCGGCTCGTTTGACGTTACCAGGCCAGCGTCACGCAGCAGCTTGTGGAAGAAGCGGAAGTAGAGCAGGTGCATAATTGCATGCTCAATGCCGCCAACATACTGATCCACCGGCAGCCAGTAGTTTGCTGCAGCGGGATCCAGCATGCCTTTATCAAAGTCCGGGCAGGTATAGCGGGCGTAGTACCAGGAAGACTCCATAAAGGTGTCAAAGGTGTCGGTTTCACGCAGCGCAGGCTGGCCGTTAACGGTGGTTTTGGCCCACTCCGGGTCGGCTTTGATCGGGCTGGTGATGCCGTCCATGACTACGTCTTCCGGCAGGATCACCGGCAGCTGGTCTTCCGGCGTTGGCATGACCGTACCATCTTCCAGCGTCACCATTGGAATTGGCGCGCCCCAGTAACGCTGACGGGAAACCCCCCAGTCGCGCAGGCGATAGTTAACTTTACGTTCGCCAACACCCTTATCGGCCAGCGCCTGGGCAATGGCGTTAAAACCGGCTTCGTGATCCAGTCCGCTAAACTCGCCAGAGTTGAACAGGGTACCTTTATCGGTCATTGCAGCGCTGCTGACGTCCGGCTCGCTGCCGTCCAGGTTCAGCACAACAGGTTTGATTTCCAGCTGATATTTTTGAGCGAATTCCCAGTCGCGCTGGTCGTGCGCCGGAACTGCCATTACCGCACCGGTGCCGTATTCCATCAGAACAAAGTTAGCCACCCAAACCGGTACCTTGTCGCCCGTCAGCGGATGGACAGCAAACAGGCCGGTGGCCATGCCTTTCTTCTCCATCGTCGCCATTTCGGCTTCGGCAACTTTGGTGTTGCGGCATTCCGCTATAAAGTCCGCCAGCGCTGGATTGTTTACCGAGGCCTGAATAGCCAGCGGATGCCCGGCCGCTACCGCCAGGTAAGTCGCGCCCATAAACGTATCCGGACGCGTAGTGTAAACGGTCAGTTTTTCTTCGCTGGCGTCGACGTCAAAGGTAATCTCCACGCCTTCCGAACGGCCAATCCAGTTACGCTGCATGGTTTTGACCTGCTCGGGCCAGCTTTCCAGCGTATCCAGATCGTTTAACAGCTCATCGGCGTAGTCGGTGATTTTGACAAACCACTGTGGGATCTCTTTACGCTCAACCTGCGTGTCGCAGCGCCAACAGCAGCCGTCGATAACCTGTTCGTTAGCCAGTACGGTCTGGTCGTGCGGGCACCAGTTAACGGCAGACGTTTTCTTATAAACCAGGCCTTTTTCATACAGTCGGGTAAAGAACCACTGCTCCCAGCGATAGTATTCCGGCTGGCAGGTAGCCAGCTCGCGGCTCCAGTCATAGCCAAACCCCAGCAGCTTAAGCTGGTTTTTCATGTAGGCGATGTTGTCGTAGGTCCACGGCGCAGGCGCGGTGTTGTTTTTTACCGCAGCGCCTTCCGCAGGCAGGCCGAAAGCATCCCAGCCAATTGGCTGCAGCACGTTTTTGCCCAGCATGCGCTGATAGCGCGAAATAACATCACCGATGGTGTAGTTACGCACGTGGCCCATATGTAGGCGGCCAGAAGGATAGGGCAGCATGGAGAGGCAGTAATACTTCTCTTTACCTTCCTCCTCGGTGACTTTAAAGGTTTGCTTCTCGTCCCAGTGTTGTTGCACACGGGATTCTATCTCTTCCGGGCGATATTGCTCTTGCATGGCAGCCAGTGGTCCTTTTTAAAGAGCGCCAGGCTCTTTTCGGGTTCGTTTAGATCCGCATAGCATAGCTGATTCGCCCCCGGCGCAACAACAGTAACCGCCCTGGCAGCGGGCATTTCTCTGCAAGCTGGAAGATGGCAGGCAAATTTTGCCGTCATCCCGCTGCAATAATGCGAACAGAGCTAAACTGAAGACAGCTTATATCGGGACCTTCAGGAGAAAAAATGAACAAGGTGGCTCAGTACTATCGTGAACTGGTTTCTTCTTTGACAGAGAGAATTAATAAAGGCGAGCATGATATTGATGCGCTGGTCGAAAGCGCCAGGCAGCGGATGAATAATCGCGGCGAGCTTACCCGTAGCCAGATAGATGATGTCACCCGGGCCGTACGACGAGATCTTGAAGAGTTCGCCCGCAGCTATACGGAAAATGAAGATGATGCTGGCGACAGCGTTTTTCTACGCGTGATCCGTCAAAGCGTCTGGAAGGAGCTGGCGGATATTACCGATAAAAGCCAGCTGGAATGGCGCGAGGTTTTCCAGGATCTTAACCATCATGGTGTTTATCAGAGTGGCGAGGTTGTCGGCCTGGGTAACCTGGTCTGCGAAAAATGCCGGTTTACCCGCGCCATCTATACGCCAGAAGCGCTGACGCGCTGTCCTGAATGCGGTAACGATCAGTTTCAGCGCGTGCCTTTCGAGCCTTAGGCGCGGCGGCAATACGGCACAGGGATAAAAGGCGCAACGCGAGCGCCCGCTACAGTAGCGGCTGCCTGGCTATAAAGGGCAGCTATCCAGCCACAGCATTTTGTGCTGGCTAAAGCTAACCCGATAAGTTTTCAGCTTTGGCACTTTTATCCAGTTAGCCGCTGCATTTAACTTTTCAAAAAGAGCGCCAGTCGTGTTTTCCATTATATAACAATCAGGAATCATCTTTTCTTTTACCAGCACGTCGGTGAATAAATAGGGGCCGGTAAAACATAATGTTGAAAAATATCGCATTTTTGTTTTGCCGTATCCCCATGCGTTATCGTTCTTCATAGTAAAATTTTCTTTAATTGTGAGTAAAAGCTCCCTGACGATTTCCGATCCGGCGGGAGCCGCAAGAATGGCGTTGCCAATTTTATCGTTAATAAAGCCTTTTTCAGGGTATCTTTCCTGATTGCCGCCGATTAACAGGCCGGAAGGCGCGGTAATGTTTATCGGCAGCCTTTTGCTTTCAATTCTAAGATCGGTTTCGTCATCGATTTCGAACCCTTCTGTTGCTATCAGTTTTACATCAGCATCAAAATAAATACCGCCTTCGATATATAAAATTACCAGCCTGGCAATATCGCTGGCGCAGGCAAAGTTGGCATAGTGTCCGTGAGACTGGCGCAGGAAAAGGGAATGCAGAAAAGTAGCGCTGTTTCTTAATAAATTATCTTTATCGCTCACGTTTTTAAGACGAGGGAAAAGAGTGTTAATATTTCTCACCTGAATGTGGCTGGAGGGGAATTCATACCGCCTTGCGGTTTTCCTGAGCATGCTTATATCATCTGTCCAGATAATGATTTGATAACTTTTGTTAACCACGCTGTTGCGAATGATATTACACAAATTCTCTAAAGATATTTCCGTTCCAATCCATATATAATGAATTTTATGGGGTATCACTATGGCTTCTCCGGCTCGGTTAAGAAAGTAACTAATCTTACACGTAGCCCGGCATGCCGTTATCAAAAGCGTCTTAACGCTGTTTGGTTTCCTCTTTTTTGAAATGGTTAAGGAGTAAGCGTGCTAATAAAGGGCAGAGCATAGCGCTGCCCTTCGAGGGATTAGTGCAGGATTTTAGCCAGAAAGTCTTTTGCGCGATCGGACTGGGGATTGTTAAAGAACTCGTCCTTCGGCGAGTCTTCCACAATTTTCCCTTCATCCATAAAGATTACCCGGTTGGCGACCTTGCGGGCGAAGCCCATTTCATGGGTTACCACCATCATCGTCATGCCTTCATTGGCCAGTTCCACCATCACGTCCAGTACTTCATTAATCATTTCCGGATCGAGTGCGGAAGTAGGTTCGTCAAACAGCATGGCGACAGGATCCATACAGAGCGCGCGTGCAATAGCTACACGCTGCTGCTGGCCACCGGAAAGCTGGCCGGGATGCTTATTAGCATGGGCCGACAGCCCTACGCGCGCCAGCAGCTTGAGTCCTTTCTCCCGGGCTTCTTTCTTATTGCGCTTCAGGACTTTGACCTGCGCCAGCGTCAAATTTTCTACGATGGTTAAATGAGGAAACAGCTCAAAGTGCTGGAAAACCATGCCAACTTTGGAACGTAGCTGCGCCAGATTGGTTTTCTTATCGTTAACGGCGGTACCGTTAACGGCAATCGTGCCTTCCTGAACGGGTTCGAGGCCATTAACCGTTTTAATCAGCGTTGATTTACCGGAGCCGGAAGGGCCGCAAACCACCACTACTTCGCCTTTTTTCACTTCCGTAGAGCAGTCGGTCAGCACCTGAAAGTGACCATACCACTTTGAAACGTTTTTCAGGGTAATCATTTATACTGTCCTTTTTTTCTTCAAATAGCTGACCAACAGCGAAGCGCTAAGGCTGATAACAAAGTAAACCGCACCGGCAAACAGCACCATTTCGATTTCGGTGCCGTTATTGATGCCGATGGTGTCGGCGGTACGGAAGAAGTCGGCAAGGCTGAGCACGTAAACCAGCGAGGTATCCTGGAATAACACGATGCCCTGAGTAAGCAGGAGCGGCACCATCGCGCGGAACGCCTGCGGCAGAATAATCAGCTGCATGGCCTGCCACTGCGTCATGCCCAGCGCCAGCGCGGCGTTACCCTGACCGCGAGCGATACTGATAATCCCCGCGCGGATGATTTCCGCATAGTAAGCCGCCTCGAACAGAGCAAACGCCACCATTGCCGAGATCAGACGGATATCGGTTTTAGGTGAAACGCCCAGAACCTGCTGTAGAAAGCTGGGGACCACCAGGTAGAACCAGAGTAGCACCATGACCAGCGGAACAGAGCGGAACAGGTTGACGTAAAGTTTGGCGAACCAGCTAATCGGTTTGAAGCTGGACAGGCGCATTACGGCCAGTAAGGTGCCCCAGATGATGCCAAAGATGACCGCAATAACGGTGATTTTCAGCGTAATAACCATACCGTTAAGCAGATAAGGCAGGTTTGGAACAATCGTGCTCCAGTCAAATTCGTACATTATTTGCCCCCCATGCCGCCAGGCAAGCGTACTTTGCGTTCAACCAGGCTCATCAACAGCATTATCACAACGTTAATGGCGATATAGGCCAGCGTAATAGCGGTAAAAGATTCATAGGCGTGAGCCGAATAGTCCAGCAGCTTGCCGGCCTGCGCCGCCATATCGACCAGCCCGATAGTTGAGGCAATAGCGGAGTTTTTCACCAGGTTCAGCATTTCTGACGTCATCGGCGGTACGATAACCCGATAGGCGTTAGGCAAAAGCACGTAGCGGTAGGTTTGCGGCAGCGTCAGGCCCATTGCCAGTCCGGCGTTCTTTTGGCCGCGCGGCAGCGACTGAATAGCGGCGCGCACCTGCTCACAGACACGAGCCGCGGTGAATAACCCCAGGCAAAGCACGGAGCAGGTGAAAAACTGAATATTGGGATCCAGTTCTGATTTAAACCAGGTACTGATGCTTTCAGGCAGCAGCTCCGGCACAACCAGATACCAGATAAAAAACTGTACGATCAACGGTACGTTACGAAACAGTTCAACATAGCAGGTGCCGATAGCCGACAGCCAGCGCTCGGGCGCGGTTCGTAAAATGCCAAACAGCGAGCCAACAAAAAAAGCGATAATCCATGCGCAAACAGAAACGGCAATCGTGACCTGAAAGCCGGACCACAGCCACCCCAGGTAGGTCGTATTGCCAAAAGGGGCCTGCTGCAGAAAGATTCCCCAGTTCCAATCAATTGACATAAGTCACTCCGGTAGAAAAAGGGTAGCAGCGCTACCCTGTCGCACCTGTTTTCGTTATTAGTTCAGCGCCTTGTCATTCGGCGTTTTGAAGGTAGCTTTCATATCTTCAGAAAGCGCAAAGTTCATGTTGAGGTTTTTAGGCGGAATAGGCTGGGTAAACCACTTATCGAACCATTTGGTCGCTTCGCCCGAGGTTTGCGCTTTGGCGATGGTTTCATCCATCAGCTGCTTGAAGCCCGTGTCGCCTTTGCGCAACATGCAGCCATAGGCCTCTTTCGACTGCGGCGTACCGACGATGACCCAGTCATCCGGCTTCTTCGCCTTGGCGCGTTCGCCGGCCAGCAGCGCGTCATCCATCATAAAGGCAACGGCACGACCGCTTTCCAGCGTGCGGAATGAATCACCATGATCTTTAGCGCTGATAATGCGCATTCCCATTTTTTGCTCGTCGTTCAGCTTATTCAGCAAAATTTCTGAAGTAGTGCCGGAAGTGACGACGACAGTTTTGCCTTTTAAGTCCGGGAAATCTTTAATCGGGCTGCCTTTTTTAACCAGCAGGCGGGTGCCGATAACAAAAATGGTGTCCGAGAACGCGGCCTGCTTCTGGCGCTCCGCGTTATTGGTCGTGGAGCCGCACTCAAAATCGTAGGTGCCGTTTTGCAGCAGCGGAATACGGTTCTGGGAGGTGATGGGCAGCATTTTCACCTGTAAATCCGGCTTGTTCAGCTTAGCTTTAATTGCCGCCACAATGGCGTTGGAATAGTCCTGTGAATAGCCCACAACTTTTTGCGAGTTATCGTAGTAGGAAAACGGCACGGAAGATTCCCGGTGTCCAACAACAATAACGCCGTTTTTAGCGATTTTATCCAGGGTTGTTTGCGGTGCGTCGTCTGCATAAGCGATAGCGGAGGACAGGCCAGCCAGTAAAAGACACAGCCCGGTTTTCCGAAATTTCATCTCCAACTCCTTCGTGGTAAAGCGCCATTACGGTGCGCTGTTTGTGATGGTGTGTTTGTCTTTGGCTTATTCTTTTAATACAGCGCAATTGCGCGCTGAACAGCCTTAACATAGCTGAATGTTAATGGTGTGAAACATTAAGATTTCAATTTTGCGAGGCCCGCCGCACCAAAAAGAGGCGTTATATTGCGCAATGCTTCACAACGGCGCAAAAGGCAGATTTTTATGGTGCATTTTCGGTTAATGACTGGCCCACATAAACAATTCAGCCCGTACGGGAAAGTATTTTGCAATCGTCATGCCAGGTTCTGAGGCAGAGCTTTGTACTAAGTAGCTTTTAAGAGGGGAGGGGTCCATTGGCGGATAAAAAAAGCGCCGATAACGGCGCCTGAAGAGAAGAAAATGTTTTACGGGAATCGACGCCTGCGGCTACCGAGCACGGCGGCCGCGCCGAAAATCAGCGTAGCAATCCACACGCTCCAGTTACCGAAGCGGGCATAAGGCGTCAGGCCACGGGTTGGCGTAACGTCCGCAGCCAGTACGCCAGGCGCAAACTGGGGGATCATCTCTTCCGCGTCGCCGTCAGCATTGATCACTGCCGTCACGCCGTTATTGGTATCGCGCAGCAGCGGACGTCCCAGTTCAAGCGCTCGCATCCGCGCCATCTGAAAATGCTGCCACGGGCCGATTGAGTGGCCAAACCAGGCATCGTTAGAAATCGTCAGCAGGAAATCCGTATCCGGGCGGAAGTTATCCCGCACCTGTTGTCCCAGCACGATTTCATAGCAGATAGCGGCCGTCAGTTTATAGCCGTTTACCTCCAGCTGAGGCTGTAAATAGGCCCCGCGGCTAAAGGAAGACATAGGCAAATCGAAAAACGGCGCCAGCGGGCGCAGAAGGGTTTCCAGCGGCACGAACTCGCCAAAAGGTACCAGATGGTTTTTCTGATAGCGATTACCGCTTTCGTAGCTGTAGGGCTTTTTATCGCCCAATACCACGATGGAGTTGTAGTCGTGATAGCGATTGTTTTCCAGCCGCGAGTCGACGATACCGGTGATCAGGCCGCTGTTCTGCGAGCGTAGTTCACGATCAATAGTTTGCAAAAAAGGCTGCTGGTTTGATTCCAGATCGGGAATAGCCGATTCGGGCCAGATAATCAGCGGCGCTTTGCCGACATAGGGACGGGTCAGGCCAGTGTAGGTTTTCAGCGTGTTAAGCAGCTGGTTGGCATCCCACTTCAGCGACTGGGGAATATTGCCCTGTACCAGCGCGACGTTAACCGTGCGTTCCGGCTGTAGCTGATACCAGCTGAGCATGCGCAGCGGCCACGGAAGCAGCAGCAACGCCAGCGCGCCCACTGCCGCAATCCACTGACGTCTGGCCGCGCTATAAACGATCAGGCCGGCAACAATTGTCAGCACAAAGGTAATGCCTTCCACGCCGACCAGCGGCCCCAGTCCTTTTAACGGGCCGTCAATCTGGCTGTAGCCAAACTGCAGCCAGGGAAAGCCGGTGAGGATCCAGCCGCGCAAAAACTCGGTGATTTGCCACAGCACGGGCGCGGCGAGCGTCAGCCGTAGCAGCGAGGTTTTGGGAAACAGACGGTTCAACAGTGCGGCAAACAGCATGGTATAAAGCGACAAATAAGCCGCCAGCAGGATCACCAAAAAGACGTTTACCGGGCCAGGCATGCCGCCAAAAGTGGCAATACTGACGTAAACCCAGTTGATGCCGCTGCCAAACAGGCCAAAGCCCCAGACGAAACCGATAGCGGTCGCCTGACGGGTGGTGCGGTTAAGCGTTAATGCCAGCAGTCCACAAAGCGCAATCAGCGCGGCGGGCCAGAAATCGTAAGGCGAAAACGCCAGGGTGCCAGAGGCACCCGTCAACAGCGCTAAAAGCAGGCGAACCCGCTGGCGCTGGTATAAAGAGGCAATAGCCATAGAGAGGTTATTCTTCCAGTATCGGTTGCGGCGAGTTTTCCGGAATTCTGACGTGAACCTGAATAATACGACGGCTGTCGGCCATGGCGATCTTAAACTGATAGCCTTCGATCTCAACGCTTTCACCGCGTGCCGGTAAATGGCCAAACGCCTGCATTACCAGCCCGCCAATCGTATCCACTTCTTCATCGCTAAACTGCGTTTCGAAAATTTCATTAAAGTCTTCGATTGGCGTCAGGGCGCGCAGCGTATAGGTATGACGGCTCAGCTGACGGATATCGCGATCTTCTTCGTCGTCATATTCGTCTTCGATTTCGCCGACAATCAGCTCCAGAATATCTTCGATAGTCACCAGACCGGAAACACCGCCAAACTCATCAATTACAATCGCCATGTGGTAGCGCTGCGAACGAAACTCTTTCAGCATGCGGTCGACACGCTTGCTTTCCGGAACCACGACGGCCGGACGCAACACTTTTTCAATGCTGAACGGGGCTGATTCGCTGCTCATAAACGGCAGCAAATCTTTTGCCATCAGAATGCCTTCAACGTGGTCCTTATCTTCGCTAATAACCGGAAAGCGAGAGTGGGCGGATTCAATGATCGTGTCCAGGCACTCGTCGAGCGACTGGTTACGCTTTAGCGTCACCATCTGTGAGCGCGGGATCATAATGTCGCGCACGCGCTGTTCCGCGATGTCCATGACCCCTTCGAGCATGTCGCGGGTATCCTGGTCGATCAGCTCGTTCTGCTCGGAATCACGGATCAGTTCCAGCAGGTCGTCACGGTTTTTGGGCTCACCATGAAACAGCTGGTTGAGGATAAGGGTGAAAAATCCCTTTTTACTACTGGGACTGTCGTTGTTCTGTGAATGGTCATCGCTCATGGCGTTTTTGTTTCTGTCACTCTTATTGAGATTAAGGGTGTCCCTTCCGGAAAGCGGGAAGGGACGCGGTTTACAAATCTTTCTCCGAAATGTACGGGTCGTCATAACCAAGAGCAAGCATTATCTCGGTCTCAATCGATTCCATCTCTTCGGCTTCGTCGTCTTCAATATGGTCATAGCCCAGCAAATGCAGACTGCCGTGCACCACCATGTGCGCCCAGTGTGCCAGCAGCGGCTTCTCCTGCTCCGCCGCTTCCTGTTCCACGACCTGGCGGCAAATAATCAAATCGCCCAGCAGCGGCAGCTCAATACCCGGCGGCGCTTCAAACGGAAACGACAGCACGTTAGTGGGCTTATCTTTGCTGCGGTAGGTGTGATTCAATTCACGGCTCTCGGCCTCATCGACCAGGCGAACCGTCACTTCACTCTCTTCCTGAAACTGCGGCAGCACCGCTTCCAGCCAGCGCTGAAAATCAGATTCTGCCGGTAATCCTGCCGGCTGTTCACATGCCAGCTGTAAATCCAGTATTACGGTACTCATTTAGGCTCCTGCGCGGCCTGCTGCATTGCCAGCGCCTCGCGTTTACGTTCTTCCGCCAGCGCATCGCGGCGTTTTTGGTCGGCTGCTTCCCATGCCTCATAGGCAATCACCACGCGGGCAACGACCGGATGACGCACCACGTCTTCACTGTGGAAGAAGTTAAAGCTGATCTCTTCCACTTCTGACAGCACTTCGATAGCGTGGCGCAGACCCGACTTCAGGTTGCGCGGCAGGTCAATCTGCGTCACGTCGCCGGTGATGACCGCTTTAGAGTTAAAGCCGATGCGGGTCAGGAACATTTTCATCTGTTCAATGGTGGTGTTCTGGCTTTCATCCAGGATGATAAACGCGTCGTTCAGCGTTCGGCCACGCATATAGGCCAGCGGCGCAACTTCAATAACGTTACGTTCGATAAGCTTTTCAACGCGTTCAAAACCCAGCATCTCAAACAGCGCGTCGTAAAGCGGACGGAGATAGGGGTCAACCTTCTGGCTGAGGTCGCCTGGCAGAAAGCCCAGCTTCTCGCCAGCCTCTACGGCCGGACGCGTCAGCAGGATACGACGGACTTCCTGACGCTCCAGCGCATCCACCGCTGCCGCCACCGCCAGATAGGTTTTCCCTGTCCCGGCAGGCCCAACGCCAAAGGTGATGTCGTGATCGAGCATGTTGGCGACGTACTGCGCCTGGTTTGGCGTACGCGGTTTGATTACGCCGCGTTTGGTCTTGATATTTACCGCTTTGCCATATTCCGGCACGCTGTCGGCTGACTGTTCCAGCACCCGGCTCTCTTTAATGGCCAGATGAATTTGCTCGGGATCGATATCCGGGATATGTCCACGCACGGGAGCCGTATCAACATACAGGTCGCGCAGAATGCGCGCGGCGGCATCCACGGTCAATGACTTGCCGACCAGCTTAAAGGCGTTATCGCGACGGTTGATCTCAATGCCTAACCGACGTTCCAGCTGCTTGATATTATCGTCAAACGGGCCGCACAGGCTCAGCAGACGGTGATTATCAGCAGGTTCTAAGGTTATTTCGCGTGTCTCAATATTCAAACTAATCCTTTGGGTCGCTCAGGGCCAGGTTGAGGATGGCGTTGTATCAGCTTGCCACGCGCTAAGAGCGTGACCGTAAGGGAATTATTTATGGCAGCGCAACAATGCGCAAGCACAGGAAGGGATATTTGGGCACTGCCTGCAGAAAGCAAGACGCGTTTTCACTATTAAAGCGGCGAACCTGTGAGGCTCGCCGCAGAAGCCAGATAACATCAAGGCTGGAACAGACCCACACCCAGCTCGTTCTCTTTCCGCGTGCGCGCAATAACGGAAGCGGGCGTTTCACTGGTGCGCAGGCCCATCTGCTCTTCGGTACGGATGACTTTGCCGCGCAGAGAGTTGGTATAGACATCGACGATTTCCACATCGACAAATTTACCAATCATCTCCGGCGTGCCTTCGAAGTTAACCACACGGTTGTTTTCAGTGCGGCCTGAAAGCTCCATCACGTTTTTACGCGAGGTACCTTCCACCAGAATACGCTGCACGGTGCCTACCATGCGGCGGCTCCACGCCATCGCCTGCTGGTTAATGCGATCCTGAAGGATCCACAGGCGCTGCTTTTTCTCTTCTTCCGGTACGTCGTCCGGCAAGTCGGCGGCTGGCGTGCCCGGGCGTGCAGAATAGATAAAGCTATAGCTGGTGTCGAAATTGACCTCGCCAATCAGCTTCATGGTTTGCTCAAAATCCTGCTGGGTTTCGCCCGGGAAGCCGATAATAAAGTCCGAGCTTATCTGGATATCCGGACGGGCCGCGCGCAGTTTGCGAATAATCGCTTTATATTCCAGGGCGGTATGTGCGCGTTTCATCAGCGTCAGAATACGGTCGGCACCGCTCTGTACCGGCAGATGCAGGAAGCTGACCAGCTCCGGCGTATCGCGATAGACTTCAATGATATCGTCAGTAAACTCGATCGGATGGCTGGTGGTAAAGCGAATGCGGTCAATGCCGTCGATGGCGGCAACCAGGCGCAGCAGGTCAGCAAAGGTGCACAGCTCGCCGTCAAAGGTTTCGCCGCGATAGGCGTTAACGTTCTGGCCCAGCAGATTAACTTCACGTACGCCTTGCGCCGCCAGCTGAGCGATTTCAAACAGAATGTCGTCGCAAGGGCGGCTGACTTCTTCTCCACGGGTATAAGGCACCACGCAGAACGTACAGTACTTATTACAGCCTTCCATAATCGAAACGAAGGCCGACGGGCCATCTGCTTTCGGTTCTGGCAGGCGGTCAAATTTTTCGATTTCCGGGAAGCTGATGTCGACAATCGGGCTTTTAGAACCGCGCACGGTATTGATCATTTCCGGCAGGCGGTGCAGCGTCTGCGGGCCAAAAACGATATCGACAAAATTCGCGCGCTGGCGAATATGATCGCCTTCCTGCGACGCTACACAGCCGCCTACGCCGATGACTACATCGGGATTGCGATCTTTCAGCGTTTTCCAACGTCCAAGCTGATGGAAAACTTTTTCCTGGGCCTTTTCACGGATGGAGCAGGTGTTGAGCAGCAGCACGTCGGCTTCTTCCGCTACTTCCGTCAGAGAATAGCCGTGAGTGCTGTTTAACAGGTCGGCCATTTTGGATGAGTCGTACTCATTCATCTGACAGCCCCAGGTTTTGATATACAGTTTTTTCGTCATCTGGTTGCCATTTGTCATGCAGGAGGTAATGCAGGAGGCGTATTGTAAAGCTTTGCCGCTGTGGTGACCAGCGCCCTGCCGTTTTCTCAACAGCTGCTAAAAATCCGGTACACTAAGGTTAACAGAATTAGCTCGTCAGACGTCCACTGGACAGGAAAATATGATGACAGAAATAATGCAAAAATGGGATGTCGCTATTGTCGGTGGCGGAATGGTGGGCGCGGCGCTGGCAAGCGGACTGGCGACGCAGGGATTTAAGGTAACGGTGCTGGAAAAACAGATCCCGGCCGAATTCAACGATCGGAGCGAGCCGGATATCAGAATTTCTGCCCTGGGCGCTTCTTCGGTTGACCTGTTGAAGCAGCTGGAGGTCTGGCCGGGCATCCAGGCTATGCGCTGCACGCCGTACCGCAAGCTGGAAACCTGGGAGTGGCAAACGGCGAACGTCAGCTTCGATGCGGCGTCACTTGGTTTGCCCGAGCTGGGTTATATGGTCGAAAACAGCATCCTGCAAAGAGCGCTCTGGGAGCGGCTACAGCAGCAGGAGGTATCGCTGACGGCACCGGCAAAGCTAAAAACGCTACATTCCTGTAACGGCGGCTGGCAGTTAACGCTGGAAAACGGCGATAAGCTGAACACCAGGCTGGTGATAGGGGCCGACGGCGCGAATTCTCAGGTACGGCAGCTGGCGGGCATAGGAATACGTGGCTGGAACTATGCTCAATCCTGCATGTTAATCAGCGTGCGCTGCGAGCACGATGCGGGAGACTGCACCTGGCAGCATTTTACGCCAGCAGGGCCAAGAGCATTTCTGCCGCTGTCTGACGGCTGGGCTTCTCTGGTGTGGTACGACAGCCCGGCACGCATTCGTCAGCTACAGGCGATGAATATGGCGCAGCTCTCTGCCGAGATAAAAACGCATTTTCCGGCGCGATTAGGCAAAGTAACGCCGGTTGCTGCAGGATCTTTCCCGCTGGTTCGCCGCCATGCTACCCGCTACGTTTTGCCAGGCCTGGCGCTGGTAGGTGATGCAGCCCATACCATTAACCCACTGGCGGGGCAGGGCGTTAATCTCGGCTATCGCGACGTGGATGCATTAATCGATATCCTTAGCGCCTCACGGGAGCGGGCAGAAGATTGGGCTGCAGAAAGAGTTTTGCTGCGTTATCAGCGTTCCCGGCAGAAAGATAATTTGCTGATGCAGAGCGGTATGGATCTTTTCTATTTTGCTTTCAGTACCCAGGCCGCGCCTTTACGCGTTTTACGCAATATAGGGTTGATGGCCGCTGAACGTTCTGGCGTGTTAAAACGTCAGGCGCTGCGTTACGCGTTGGGATTATAGGCAGTGGCGTGACATTTACAGTTGTAAGCTGTCCTGGCGTCTCCGTGCGCCAGCATGGCACTTAACGGAATAGCTTCTCTTTTAGCAAGCGCACCGCCATAAGAAGTTGCGTTTCACCAGGCGACAGACGTAAAAAAGCCCGCTTGCGCGGGCTTCTTTACTTATTGGCTGGGGTGCAGGGATTCGAACCCCGGAATGCTGGTATCAGAAACCAGTGCCTTACCGCTTGGCGACACCCCAATAAAATTGGTGGCTACTACGGGAATCGAACCTGTGACCCCAGCATTATGAGTGCTGTGCTCTAACCAGCTGAGCTAAGTAGCCTAATTTTACTGCGTTACAACTATACAACATTCTGACTGGCTGGGATACCTGGATTCGAACCAGGGAATGCCGGTATCAAAAACCGGTGCCTTACCGCTTGGCGATATCCCAATGTCCGTAAACAAGTCACTAACCATCAGAAAAACTGGCTGGGGTACCTGGATTCGAACCAGGGAATGCCGGTATCAAAAACCGGTGCCTTACCGCTTGGCGATACCCCATCCGTGCATTGCGATGAAAATGGTGCGGGAGGCGAGACTTGAACTCGCACACCTTGCGGCGCCAGAACCTAAATCTGGTGCGTCTACCAATTTCGCCACTCCCGCAAAAAAAAG
Organism: Erwinia sp. BNK-24-b; assembly: GCF_047456155.1. Taxonomy (NCBI): domain Bacteria; kingdom Pseudomonadati; phylum Pseudomonadota; class Gammaproteobacteria; order Enterobacterales; family Erwiniaceae; genus Erwinia; species Erwinia sp. BNK-24-b. The sequence continues at coordinate 3,299,119 of NZ_CP179901.1, read as the reverse complement.
ATGGTGGCTACTACGGGAATCGAACCTGTGACCCCAGCATTATGAGTGCTGTGCTCTAACCAGCTGAGCTAAGTAGCCATCTTTTTTCACGTCACCTTCATCGGCGTTGCGGGGCGCATTATGCTAAGTTGACCTGAAAGCGTCAACAAGTTTTTTCCCGTTTTTTTGCTGAAATGATTCGTTTGTCTGGCTTATAACCAGTATGGCGACTAAATCAGCAAAACTTGCCCTTTTAACGCGTTTTTTTAAACAACAACGGGCCGCTGGCGACCCGTTTTGTGAATAAAAGCCGTAAGTTATTTATAAGCGGACTGGTGGACGCCAACGGCGCGACCGGAAGGATCGTCCATTGTTTTAAACGCCTCATCCCACTCGATAGCCTTGGCAGAAGAGCAGGCAACGGATGGACCACCCGGCACGCATTCTGCTGCGCTTGGCACAGGGAACAGCTCTTCAAAGATTTCCCGGTACAGATAACCTTCTTTAGAAGAAGGCGTGTTGTATGGGAAACGGAAATGCGCCGTTTGCAGCTGCTGATCGCTAACCTGCTTCGCCGCGACTTCTTTCAGCGTATCGATCCAGCTGTAGCCTACGCCGTCAGAGAACTGCTCTTTCTGGCGCCAGGCCACGCTTTCCGGTAAATAAGAGGAGAAGCATTCACGCAGGATATGCTTTTCCATCTTGCCGTTAGCGCCGCACATTTTGTCCGCCGGGTTAATACGCATCGCCACATCGAGGAATTTTTTATCCAGGAAGGGCACGCGGGCTTCAACGCCCCAGGCAGACATCGCTTTGTTAGCGCGCGCGCAGTCAAACATATGTAAAGCCAGCAGCTTACGTACGTTCTCTTCGTGGAATTCTTTAGCGTTCGGCGCCTTGTGGAAATAGAGATAGCCGCCAAAGACTTCATCCGCGCCTTCTCCGGACAGCACCATCTTAATACCCATCGCTTTGATCTTACGCGACATTAAATACATCGGCGTAGAAGCACGGATCGTGGTCACGTCGTAGGTTTCAATGTGGTAAATCACATCGCGAATCGCATCCAGACCTTCCTGCACGGTAAAGTGGATTTCATGGTGTACCGTACCCAGATGGTCAGCCACGGATTTCGCTGCTTTCAGATCGGGGGAACCTTCCAGGCCTACCGCGAAAGAGTGCAGCTGTGGCCACCATGCTTCGCTCTTATCCTGATCTTCTATACGCTTAGCCGCGAATTTTTTGGTCACGGCAGAAATAATAGAGGAGTCCAGTCCGCCAGACAGCAGCACGCCGTACGGCACGTCCGACATCAGATGGCTTTTAACAGCCTCTTCCAGCGCGTCTTTCAGCGCGGCGGCGTCGGTTTTGTTATCTTCAACCGCTTCATAGCTGAACCAGTCACGCTGCCAGTAACGGCGAATTTCGCCATCGGTGCTGGAAAGATAGCTTCCCGGCGGGAATTCTTTAATTGATTTGCACACCGGCACCAGCGCTTTCATTTCTGAAGCAACAAACAGGTTGCCATGTTCATCGTTGCCCATATACAGGGGAATGATGCCGATATGGTCGCGGCCAACCAGATAAGTGTTTTTTACGCTGTCATACAGAATAAAGGCGAACATACCCTGCAGGTCGTCCAGAAAATCTACGCCCTTTTCCTGATAAAGCGCCAGAATAACTTCACAATCGGATTCGGTCTGGAACTCGTAGCGGCCGCTCAACTCTGCACGCAGCGCCTGATGGTTATAAATTTCACCGTTTACCGCCAGCACGTGGGTATGGGCTGCGTTATAGAGAGGCTGTGCGCCGTTGTTAACGTCGACAATTGACAGACGTTCGTGGGCCAGAATTGCGTTATCGCCCGCGTAAACACCTGACCAGTCCGGGCCACGGTGACGCATTAAACGAGAAAGCTCTAACGCTTTCTTACGCAGTTCAACAGGATCGCTTTTAAGATCCAACACGCCAAAAATAGAACACATAGCTAACTCCCTAATGGCATACCGCAACGGTAGTAATGATGAAAACAGAAACCGAGTGGCGAATTGTTCGCCCGATAGATAAGAAAATGCGCCAGATTGCGTGACCATGCAACTCTTTTAGCGTTTCGCTGCTAAATTACCTGTTTCATAGCCTTAAATATTGATGATTATTTATTTTTAACGCCTTTTTATTGATGAATCTTCAATGAAGGCTGAATTACGGCTAAATTTTATACAGGGCCAAAAGATTAAAAAGCCCGACGCGCTGGTCGGGCTGAGGATTTAAATAATGTCGATGTCCGCCACGGAGGGAAAAACCCAGCTGGGGCGGAAAGGCATGGCGTCTATATCGCTTAACGTCGACACGCCGGACAGCACCAGGATAGTTTCCAGCCCCGCCTGAAAGCCCGCCAGGATATCGGTACGCAGGTTATCACCGACAATCACCGTTTCTTCCGAGTGCGCCTGCATTTTATTTAGCGCGGCGCGCATGATCCAAGGGCTGGGTTTGCCGACATAAAAAGGTGCTCTGCCCGATATCTTTTCAATACCCGCGCACAGCGCGCCGCAGGCCGGGACGAAACCGCGCGCGTGCGTGTCCGGGTTGGTAGCAATAAAGCGTGCGCCGTTGGCAACGAAATACGCGGCTTTATGCATCATGTCCCAGTTAAAGGAACGCGTCTCGCCAACGATAACAAAGTCGGGGTTGATATCCGTGATGGTAAAACCGGCTTTATAGAGTTCATGCACCAGTGCGCCTTCCCCTACCACATAAGCCTTTTTGCCTTCCTGACGACGCAGGAAATCTGCCGTAGCCATCGCGGAGGTATAAAAAACGCTTTCCGGTAAATCGATACCGGCAGAGGAAAAGCGGTTAGCAAGATCCATCGAGGTCTGTGAAGGGTAGTTAGTCAGCACCACCAGCGGCATGCCTTTATCCAGAATCCGCTGTAGAAATTCGTTGGCACCGGGCACGGCCGTATTGTCGTGCATCAGCACGCCGTCAATATCGCAGATGACGTTTTTAATCGTCGTTTTTTCACTGTCGTTCAGGGTCAGAGCGCTCATTAACGTTAGCTTTCCAGTAAATGTTGCAACAAGATGCCATTCAGCATAGCGCGTTTAGCCAGCGCAAAGGCGCCTATAGCCGAACGGTGATCGATCTCAGAGCGCAATACCGGCAGGTTTTTGCGAAAGGCTTTCAACGCCTGAGTGTTAATGCAGCCTTCAATGGCAGGCAGGAGAACTTTATCCGCTTCGGTTATCTCACCGGCAATAACTACTTTTTGCGGATTAAATAAATTGATGGCAATGGCGATGGCTTTACCCAGGTGGCGGCCAACGTATTCAATCACTTCCGCTGCCAGCGCATCGCCACGATTTGCAGCCTTGCAGATTTTAGGCATCTGGCAGTCGTCCAACGTCAACGAACTCGGGTAGCCCTGCTTAAGCAGGTGGCGCACGCGATTCTCAATGGCGCTGTTAGCGGCAATGGTTTCCAGACAGCCAAAATTGCCGCAGTGACAGCGTTCCCCCAGCGGATCAACCTGAATATGGCCCAGTTCGCCAACGTTGCCGTTGCTGCCAAGGAAAATATGGCCGTTAGTGATAATGCCCGCGCCTGTTCCGCGATGAACCCGCACCAGGATAGAATCCGCGCAGTCGCGGGATGCACCAAAGTAGTGCTCGGCCAGCGCCAGGCTGCGGATATCGTGACCGACAAAGCTGGTGACGTTAAAGCGTTTCTGGAGATTAGCCACCAGCGGCCAGTGCTGTACGGCGATATGCGGCATATAACGGATAACGCCGTTATTGGGATCGACAAGGCCCGGCAGGATGACGGCGATAGCGATTAATTCACGTAGCTTGCGCTGATGTTGTTCGCAAAAGCCGGCAATAGCGTTAAAAAGCGCGTGCTCCAGCGTTTCCTGCGTGCGCTCCGGCAGGGCATAATCCTCCTGCGCCAGCACTTTACCGCTAAGATCGAACAGATTTAGCGTGGCGTCGTTGCGGCCCAGTCGAACGCCGATAGTGTTAAAACCACGCGTTTCAGCAACGATAGAAATGGCGCGACGGCCTCCGGTGGAGGCCTGCTGGTCAACTTCTTTTATCAGCCCGCGCTCAATCATCTGGCGGGTGATTTTAGTCACGCTGGCTGGCGCTAACTGGCTGTGCTCAGCAATTTGAATGCGCGATATCGGACCCTGCTGGTCGATAAGGCGGTAGACGGCCGCGCTGTTTAGCTGTTTAACAAGATCCACATTTCCTATTTGAGCCTGGCCGCCAGTGGTCATTCAGTTTCTACTCGCTTAAGACTTTGTCACCATTAACGAAAGTCTGGATTATTTGATAGTCACGGGTGAAAACCGTCAGGTTGGCCACTTTTCCGGCGGTGACTGAACCTAACTTATCCTCCACACCCATAGCACGGGCTGGGTAAAGCGTTGCCATTCTGAGCGCCTCATCCAGCGCAATGCCTGCATGTTCGACGCTGTTCGCCACAGCTTCGATCATGGTTAGCGCAGAGCCGCTGAGCGTGCCGTTCTCGTCAACGCAAAGTCCATCCCGATAGTATATTGTTTTTCCAGCGAAAATGAACCGATCAATGGTCGCACCAGCTGGCGCGGTGGCGTCGGTAACCAGCACCAGCTTATCGCCCTTAATGCGCTTTGCATTACGGATGTTAACGTAATCAACGTGTAAACCATCGGCGATAATGCCGCAATAAACGTCAGGTGAGTCGAATAAAGTGCCGATAAGTCCCGGTTCGCGGCCCGTTAAGGCAGGCATCGCATTATAAAGATGGGTAGCAAAGCTGATTCCGGCAGAAAGGCCTTTGCGCGCTTCGGCGCTGGTGGCATGCGAGTGACCCGCAGAGATAACGATACCGGCGTTGCGTAACTGACGGATAACCGCAGCGTCAACCTGCTCGGGAGCCAGCGTTATCTTGGCGATGACGTCACTATTTTCACAAAGAAAATCGACCAGCGCCTTATCTGGCAAACGAATTAATGCGGCATCATGCGTCCCTTTTTTTAAAGGATTTAACCACGGTCCCTCAAGATGCAGACCCAGCGCCTGATTCGCGTTCTGCGCCAGGTAAGCACGCATGACCTCTACTGCGCGCTTCATTAACTCGTCGGTACTGGTAATAAGAGTAGGCAGAAAACTGGTGCAGCCAGATTTTTCGTTAGCTTTCTGCATAGTGTGCAGGGTAGCGACGCTAAGGGCCTCAAGACTGTCATTAAACTGCACGCCGCCGCAGCCGTTAAGCTGTAAATCGATAAAGCCGGGAGCAATAAACGCGCCGTCAACGCGCTGCAAAGTGATACCAGCAGGCAACTCTTCCAGCCTGCAAACCTGGTCAATCAAACCATCGCGGATCACTACGGCATGATTATCCAGAATTTCGTAGCCGGTAAAAATACGGCCATGAGTTAAAGCAAACATAATATTCTCCCGGCGTTACCAGCCCGGCGGCCGGTAACGTTGTGCAGATGAGTTACAGATTTTCCATGTTTTCCGCTTCGATTTCGCGGAAATATCTGACTGTTTTAACCTTAAGCTCCATCGTCGCGGGTTCATCACAGACGACGATGGATTTCGCATGCAGCTGTAAACAGCTGATAGTCCACATATGGTTCACGTTGCCTTCTACCGCCGCCTGGAGCGCCAGCGCTTTAACGTGACCCGTGACCAGAATCATGACTTCTTCCGCATCCAGCAGCGTTCCTACACCCACCGTCAGGGCATACTTCGGCACCTGATTTACGTCGCCATCAAAAAAGCGCGAGTTAGCCACGCGCGTCTCATGCGTGAGCGTTTTAATACGCGTACGGGATGCCAGAGAGGAGGCCGGTTCGTTAAAGGCGATATGCCCGTCGTTGCCAACGCCTCCCATAAACAGGTGGATTTTACCCAGCGCACGGATTTTCTCTTCATACTGGCGACATTCTGCGTCAATATCTGGCGCGTTGCCATTCAGAAGATTGATGTTTTCGCGTTGAATATCAACGTGGTCAAAAAAGTTACGATACATAAAGCTGTGGTAGCTTTCCGGATGCTCTTTCGGCAGGCCAACATATTCGTCCATATTGAACGTGACCACATGCTTAAAGCTTACCTGGCCCGCTTTATGCATCTCAACGAGATGACGATAGGCTTCCAGCGGCGTGCCGCCGGTAGGCAGACCCAGTACGAAAGGACGTTCAGCGGTAGGCTGAAAGGCGTTAATACGGTTGACGATGTGACGGGCGGCCCATTTACCGACCTGGTTTGGTGTTGAAAGCGGGATCAGTCTCATGTTTTACCTCATATAAGCGATATCTGGAAAGCTATCTGCGGCGCGCGTGGGGCTACTATAAGCGTAACCTGTTGCCACCGGGCACCGCGAAAAAGAAAAACTTTGTTTTTTTTCAGGATAAAATAAGTTGTGGGCTATAGCCAGTATAACCCAAATAAATTGTGCCTCATTAATGATGGGTATCACAAAAACAACGGTTTTAATTTGCGTGGCGAATTAAATTTTCTCTACACTGCGTCAGATGATTTCATGCCAGACCACTGGCAGCCTGCCGTTATAAAAACATCACATAACTGGCGCCTTAACGGCTCTTATAGGGGGAATAGTGAATATTTTAGGATTTTTTCAAAGGCTAGGGCGCTCGTTACAGCTGCCGATAGCCGTGCTGCCGGTAGCCGCGTTAATGCTGCGCTTTGGCCAGCCGGACCTGCTCAATATGCCGTTTATCGCCCAGGCGGGCGGCGCAATTTTTGACAATCTGGCCCTTATTTTTGCTATCGGGGTGGCCTCTACCTGGTCTAAAGACAACGCCGGCGCGGCCGCTTTGGCAGGCGCGGTAGGCTATTTTATTCTGACCAAGGCGATGGTCACCATCAATCCGGCCGTCAATATGGGCGTGCTGGCGGGTATCATTACCGGGCTGGTAGCGGGTGCAACCTACAACCGCTGGTCCGATATTAAGCTGCCCGATTTCCTCAGTTTCTTTGGCGGGAAACGTTTTGTTCCTATTGCTACGGGGTTCTTCTGTTTGATCCTGGCCGCCGTCTTTGGTTACGTCTGGCCACCGGTGCAAAACGCTATTCAGGCAGGCGGCGAGTGGATTGTTTCCGCTGGCGCGTTCGGCGCGGGCATTTTTGGCTTTGTTAACCGTTTACTGATCCCTACCGGCCTACACCAGGTATTGAACACCATCGCCTGGTTCCAGATTGGCGACTTCACCAACGCGGCAGGTACGGTTTTCCATGGCGATATCAACCGCTTCTATGCCGGTGACGGCACGGCGGGCATGTTTATGTCCGGCTTCTTCCCCATCATGATGTTCGGCCTGCCGGGCGCGGCGTTGGCAATGTATATGGCAGCACCTAAAGAGCGTCGTCCTATGGTTGGCGGTATGCTGCTTTCCGTGGCCGTCACCGCCTTTTTAACCGGCGTTACGGAGCCGCTGGAATTCCTGTTTATGTTCCTGGCGCCAATGCTTTATTTGATCCACGCCGTGCTGACGGGGATCAGCCTGTACGTGGCAACCGCGCTAAACATTCACGCCGGTTTCTCCTTCTCCGCAGGCGCAATCGACTATGCGCTAATGTACAAACTGCCGGCGGCCAGCAGCAACGTCTGGATGCTGTTGGTGATGGGCGCCATTGCATTTGTTCTCTACTTTGTCCTGTTCAGCGCGGTTATCCGCATGCTGAATCTGAAAACGCCCGGTCGTGAAGAGGCGGGCGAGCAGGTCACCGAAGAAGCCAACAGCAATACTGAGGAGGGGCTGGAGCAGCTGTCCCGCCAGTACATCGCTGCCGTAGGCGGTTCTGACAACCTTAAGGTTATTGATGCCTGTATTACTCGCCTGCGCCTTTCCGTTAAAGATTCCGCACAGGTAAACGATGCGGCCTGTAAGCGCCTGGGCGCTTCTGGCGTCGTGAAGCTGAACAAGCAAACCATTCAGGTAATTATTGGAGCAAAAGCAGAGTCCGTTGCGGAAGCGATGAAAAAGATCGTCGCGAAAGGGCCTGTTGCGCCAGTAGCGGTAAGTGCCTCTCCGGTCACGGCTACGGCAACGGCACCCGTTCAGGCTAAACCGGCGGCAGGTAAAACCGTTGTTGAAACGCTGCTGGCACCGGTTAGCGGCACGGTGGTCGCACTGGAGCAGGTCCCTGATGAGGCTTTTGCCAGCAAAGCCGTCGGCGAAGGTCTGGCCATCAGCCCAACCGGCAACGTGGTAGTTGCACCCGCCAGCGGCACCGTATTAAAGATTTTCAATACCAATCACGCATTCTGCCTGGAAACGGACAAAGGCGTGGAGCTCGTAGTGCATATGGGGATTGATACCGTTGCGCTGGCGGGTAAAGGCTTTACGCGGCTGGTGGAAGAGGGCGCTCAGGTCAGCGCCGGCCAGCCCGTGCTGGAAATGGATCTGGCCTGGCTGAACAGCAATGCGAAGTCGATGATAAGCCCGGTTGTCGTCACTAACATGGATGACTTTAGCGGCATCAAGCTGACCGCCGGGGAAACGGTGGTAGCAGGCGAGAGCCGTCTCTTTGAGATAAGCTAACAATCGACAGCGAGGCGGGCCAGCCGTGCCGCCATTAACGCAGGGCGGGAAGCGATTCCCGCCCTTTTTTACGTTATATGCTAACAAACGGTTGTTTCCCTTCCCGGCTTTGTGGATCATAATCCGTTATTTCACGTATCAGAGTAATTCCAGAGGAAAATGAGATGAGTGAGGCAGAAGCCCGCCCAACTAACTTTATTCGTCAGATCATTGACGAAGATCTGGCGAACGGTAAGCACAACAGCGTGCATACCCGCTTCCCACCGGAGCCGAACGGCTATCTGCATATTGGCCACGCCAAGTCTATCTGCCTGAACTTTGGTATTGCCCAGGATTACCAGGGACAATGTAATCTGCGCTTTGATGATACGAACCCGGTAAAAGAAGATCTGGAGTACGTTGAATCAATCAAACGTGACGTGCAGTGGCTGGGCTTCGAGTGGAGCGGCGACGTCCGTTACTCCTCTGACTATTTTGACCAGCTGCATCACTATGCTGTTGAGTTAATCAATAAAGGTCTGGCCTATGTTGACGAACTATCACCGGAGCAAATCCGCGAGTATCGCGGCACTCTGACGTCGCCCGGCAAAAACAGTCCTTATCGCGATCGCAGCGTGGCAGAAAACCTGGCGCTGTTTGAAAAAATGCGCAACGGCGAATTTGCTGAAGGCAGTGCCTGCCTGCGTGCGAAAATCGATATGGCCTCCAGCTTTATCGTCCTGCGCGATCCGGTCATTTACCGTATCAAATTTGCTGAACACCACCAGACCGGCAATAAATGGTGCATCTATCCGATGTACGATTTTACCCACTGCATTTCCGATGCGCTGGAAGGGATCACGCACTCGCTCTGTACGCTGGAATTCCAGGACAACCGCCGTTTATATGACTGGGTGCTGGACAATATCACCATCCCAACGCATCCACGGCAGTACGAGTTTTCTCGCCTGAATCTTGAATACGCCATCATGTCCAAGCGCAAGCTGAACCTGCTGGTAACCGAAAAGGTTGTCGAGGGCTGGGACGATCCGCGTATGCTGACCGTTTCCGGTCTGCGCCGTCGCGGCTATTCCGCCGCCTCGATTCGCGAGTTCTGCCGCCGTATCGGCATTACCAAACAGGACAATATCGTCGAGATGGCGTCGCTGGAGTCGTGCATTCGTGACGACCTGAACGAAAATGCGCCGCGTGCAATGGCGGTTCTTGACCCGGTTAAGCTGGTGATTGAAAACCTGCCGGCTAATCACGAAGAAATTATCACCATGCCAAACCATCCGAACAAGCCAGAGATGGGAACGCGTGAGGTGCCGTTTAGCCGTGAAGTGTACATCGATCGCGCCGACTTCCGTGAAGAAGCCAACAAGCACTACAAGCGTCTGGTGCTGGGTAAGGAAGTGCGCTTGCGCAACGCTTACGTGATTAAGGCCGAGCGTGTGGCGAAGGACGAAGCGGGCAATATCACCTGCCTGTTCTGTACCTGCGACGTGGATACGCTGAGTAAAGATCCTGCCGATGGCCGCAAGGTTAAAGGCGTGATTCACTGGGTTTCTGCCGAGCATGCGCTCCCGGCTGAATTCCGTCTGTACGATCGCCTGTTCAGCGTGCCGAATCCGGCAGCGGCGGAAGATTTCCTGACCACTATCAATCCGGAGTCGCTGGTTATTCGTCAGGGCTTTGTTGAACCGGGTTTGAAAACGGCAGAAGCTTCCAGCCCTTACCAGTTTGAGCGTGAAGGCTACTTCTGTGCGGACAGCGTTTACTCCAGCAGCAGCAAGCTGGTCTTTAACCGTACCGTGGGTTTACGCGACACCTGGACGAAAGCGGGCGAATAACGCTTTTATTAATAAAATAGCAGCCTTCGGGCTGCTTTTTTTTGAATATAATATTTATTATATTAACGTGCATCTTACAAAAAAATTATAACCTGTCGTAGGTCATACTTTTCGTTGTCAATAATTGTTATTAATTGATAGTTCGCGCCGCGAAAAATATAATTACCGCGCAGTAAGGTAAATACTTTTTATTTTTAGGGTTTTGTTTATTTGTCATTATAAGAGAAGGATTTCTCAATGCACTCTTTCAATTCAATGCGAAAAGCACTGGCGATAGCTGTTGCCTGTAGTTCTGCTCTTGTCGGCAGCTTTTATTCTCCTGTTTCTGTCGCCGCAGGGTTTATTGATGATTCTACGCTAACCGGTGGTGTTTATTATTGGCAGCGGCAGCGAGACAGAAAGGAGATGGACCCTGTCCATAACCAGTACGGCCAGTATACGGAAAATCTTCATCATTCTACTTTTAACGGCAACCTCGATTTCTCTTCAGGCTATGCAGCTGATTTTGTCGGTCTGGATCTGGGCGTATATGGTGCGCTACAGCTGGCCGGAACAGGACCGGCCGCACCGAATGAAATTGCCTTCAGTCGTGCTAAAAATCGCTGGGGCGAGCAATTCGACGGCGATGCTAATGGCGCCTCTTTTTATAAAGCGGCCATAAAAGTTAAACATGATAATTACTGGTTAAGAGCCGGTTATATTCAACCAGAAGGCCAGACGTTACTTATGCCGCAATGGGGCTTTGTTCCGGGAACCTATCGTGGTTTTGAAGTCGGTTCCGTTTATGATTTTGAAGATGCTGGCGCGCTCTCTTTATCTTATATCTGGACGGATCGGTATAAATCCCCCTGGTATCGGCAGATGTATAAATTCCGCAAGCCCGATCTAACAACTGAAATTAACTATCTGCATTCCGTCGGCGTTAAATATGACTTCAAAAATAAGCTGGTGCTGGAAGGCGCGCTCGGCCAGGCCGGCAATTATATGGAGCAATACTTTACCAAAGCTTCCTGGGCGTTTCCCGTAGCCGGCAACGATCTGCGTACCAGCTGGCAGTTTTACGGCGCGCGCGATAAAGAGCACGGCGGCGCAAATAATATTAACGACGTGTATGACGGACTGGCCTGGCTACAGGCTATCACGCTGGGCTATACCACCGGCCCGTTTGACTGGCGGCTCGAAGGCACCATGGTGAAAGCTCGCGGCAATCAGGGCTTCTTTCTGGCGCGTATGACACCGGTTGGTTCGACCTCGAACGGGCGCAATGACGTATGGTGGGACTCCCGCAGCGATTTCAACGCTAATGGGGAAAAATCACTGTATGGCGGCGTGATGTATAACCTGAAAAACTGGCAGCTTCCCGCCTGGGCAATCGGCACCTCTTACGCCTACGGCTGGGATGCTCGTCCGTCAACCAATCCGGCTTACGACCAGAGCCAGCGCCGCAGCGAATCCGCCTGGAACATGGATCTACGCTATACGGTGCAGGAAGGGCGTGCCAAAGATACGCAGATCAACCTTCACTATACCCGTTACAAAAACCACTCCTCTATTCCGAGCTTCAGCAACGGTTACGGAAATATGTTCCAGGACGAAAAAGACGTAAGGCTGACGGTTATCGCACCTTTCACCGTGTTTTGATTTAGCAAACGTCAGGGCAAATCACCAGAGGCGACAGAGCTTTACCAGCATCCTGTCGCCTTTTTAACTGCCGTGGTCAGGAAAACTCTTCAACACTACGAGGGAAATGATGAAAACGTTAAGATTGTCGCTTATTGCAGCCGCATTGATGTCGATTATGGCTAGCAGCAGTGCTCTGGCGGATCAACGTGTGGTCGACAGCATTAGCCAGTTCGGCGTGAAGTACACCGTTAACGATAACCACGCGGCACTAAACGGTATCGACTGCGCGGCGCTGGGCGCTGACTGGGCTTCCTGTAATCGGGCTACCATTACGTTAACCAATCCAGGCGAGGCGGTGACCAGTAAAGACTGGGCCATCTGGCTACCCAATATTCGCCAGACGTTGCGCGTTGATAATGAGCAGTTCCGTATGGTGCATGTAACAGGCGATTTAACGCGTCTGGAGCCGACGGAAAAGTTCAAAGGTTTTGCTGCTGGCGAGTCGGTAGAGATTCCCATTGTTAACGAGTACTGGCAGCTGTTTATTACCGATGTTATGCCGCGCTGGTATGTAACCTCTGAAAATGCGCAGCCTAAAATTATCGCGAGTACCGACACTGAGGATTTAACGTCCTTTGTCGCGCCGATGGCTAACCACTGGAAACGCACTCAGGACGATAAAAACGTGCTGATGACGCCCGAAAGCCGCTTTGTGAAAAACAGCGATACGGCATTGCTTAATGCCGAAGCGTTACGCGGCCAGATTATCCCTACGCCGCTCCAGGTTACCCTTCATCAGCAGGATGCAGACTTAAGCAAAGGGATAAATTTTGAGCTGACGTCGCTGAGCAATGAATCGGCTGAAGCGGTTATCGAACGCTTTGCGCTAATGGGCGTAGAGGAGAACCCGCAAGGTTATACGATAAGAAGTAGTGTTTCCGCCGGGGCTTTTACTGGAAAGGAAGCCGTTTCCGGTGCTTATAAGCTGCATATTACCGAACACGAAGCGCAGGTAGAAGGGTTTGATGAGGCGGGCGTTTACTACGGCATGATGTCCATCCTGTCGTTGCTGCCGGCCAGCGGCGAGCAGAAAATTGCTACGCTGGATGCGGTTGATGCCCCGCGCTTTGCCTATCGCGGCGTCTTTCTGGACATCGGCCGTAATTTTCACAGTAAAGAAGCGGTTCTGCGTCTGCTGGATCAGATGGCGGCCGTTAAGCTGAACAAATTCCATTTCCACCTTAGCGACGACGAAGGCTGGCGGATTGAAATCCCCGGCCTGCCGGAGCTAACAGAAGTAGGCGCAAAACGCTGCCACGATTTAACCGAGCAGCGCTGCCTGCTGCCGCAGCTCGGCTCGGGTCCGTTTGCCGAGGCCAGCGGCAATGGCTATCTGACGCGCAGCGACTATATCGATATCCTGCGCTATGCCAAAGCGCGTGCCATTGAAGTGATCCCTGAGATAGATATGCCTGCCCACGCCAGAGCCGCCGTTATTTCGATGGAGGCGCGCTATAACAGACTAATGAAAGAGGGGAAAACCGCAGAGGCAAACGAGTATCGGCTGGTTGATCCTACCGATACCTCAAACACCACCTCCGTACAGTTTTACGATCGGAGCAGTTATCTTAACCCTTGCCTGGATTCGTCTGTCAGGTTTACCGATAAGGTCATGGGTGAAATTCAGGCTATGCACCAGGCTGCAGGCATGCCGTTGACCACCTGGCATTTTGGCGGCGACGAGGCGAAAAACATTCGCCTGGGCGCGGGATATACCGATGTAGCGAAGCCGGAAGCGGGCAAGGGCGTGCTGGACTTAAGCCGCCAGGACAAACCCTGGGCAAAATCGCAGGCGTGCCAGGCGCTGGTTAAGTCGGGCAAAGTGGCGGATATGGATCACCTGCCCAGCTATTTTGGCAAAAAAGTCAGCGCGCTGGTAAAAGCGCACGGTATTGGAAAAATGCAGGCGTGGCAGGATGGATTGAAGGATGCGCAGAGCGCGAAAGATTTCGCCACCTCGCGCGTTGGCGTTAACTTCTGGGATACGCTTTTCTGGGGCGGTTTTGACAGCGCAAATGACTGGGCCAATAAGGGTTATGAAGTTACCCTCTCTAATCCGGACTATCTCTATATGGACTTTCCTTATGAGGTCAATCCGCTGGAGAGGGGATATTACTGGGGAACGCGCTACACCGACGAGCGCAAGATGTTTAGCTTTGCGCCCAATAACCTACCGCAAAATGCCGAAACCTCAGTCGATCGCGACGGCAACTTTTTTGATGCTAAATCTGACAAAGCCTGGCCGGGTGCCTTTGGCCTGTCAGCGCAGCTGTGGAGCGAAACCGTACGCACCGATGAGCAAATGGAGTGGATGATTTTCCCACGCGTGATTTCTGTCGCAGAGCGCGGCTGGCATCAGGCCGACTGGGAACAAGATTATCAGCCGGGCAGGGAGTATAAAGGTGGTGAAACGCAGCACGTCGATCGGGCCGCGCTGGATCGTGACTGGCAGCGCTACGCCAATCTTTTAGGACAGCGCGAGCTGAAAAAAATGGATAAAGCCGGTATCTCCTGGCGCTTACCGCAGCCCGGCGCCCGCATCGTCGAGGGCAAACTGGCAGCGAATATCGCGCTACCGGGCGTGGCCATTGAATATTCTGTGGATGGCGGTAAAACCTGGCAGCGCTACCTGGATAGCGCGCAGCCAAAAGTCACTGGCGAAGTGTTAATTCGTTCCGCAAGCAGCGATGGCAAGCGTTTCAGCCGGGTGGAAAGCGTGAAGTAAAAACGGCTACGTTCGCAGAACGTAAAATATGCTCCGTTATTGGCGCCTACCAAAAATCTGACGCAGCCTCCAGGCTGCGTTCTTTTCATATTATTGTCTACAATACTTCTGAGTTATTGAAGGTAATTAACTTTATCTGGATTTTTTATTCTGGTTAATGCTGGATAATAATTATTATTAACGCACACCCGGCTTTTCTGTGGCTCAGGTCATAATTCTGCATGATGGAATTGATAATGAATTGATAATTCGCGCTGCAAAAAATATTATCATTAGCGAATTGGATTGAGCATTTATTATACGGTTTTAAACGGTTTTTTTAAGCGCTGGAATGCGACTCTTAAGGATAAGGGGGCTAATTAATGTTAAGGACTACTTCGCAGCGTCGGGCATTATCGTTTACCTTTGCTCTTTTTTTTATAACGGGAGAAAGTTCCTTTTTTTCGCAGGCAATAGCAGCAGGCTTTGTTAACGATGCTTCGCTCAGCGGCCAAATTTATTACTGGCAACGTCATCGGGAACGGAGAGATCTTACACCTTCGAGTTATAAATACGGGCAATATCAGCAAAACCTTCATCATTCCACCTTTAATGGAAGCCTGGATTTTTCATCCGGCTATGCGGCTGATGTAGTAGGGCTGGACCTGGCAGCGTTTGGCGTGGCCGAGCTCTCAGGCAAAGGGCCAGCTGCCCCCAATGAAATTGGCTTTAGCGAGGCAAAAACGCGCTGGGATGAAAAATGGAGCGGTGATAAAAACGGCAGCAGTATCTATAAAGCGGCGCTAAAACTTAAATATGCCGATTACTGGCTACGCGGCGGTTATATACAGCCAGCAGGGCAAACATTATTAGCGCCTCACTGGAGTTTTCTTCCGGGTACTTATCGCGGCGTGGAGGCAGGAGCGGTTTACGATTTTTCTGCGGCGAGCAGGTTATCCCTTTCCTATATGTGGACAGATGAGTATAAAGCGCCCTGGTATCGCAACATGTATCAATTCCGTAAGGCAGACGGTGTAACGGGCGTAGGTTATTTGCACTCGCTCGGCGCAAAATACAGCAGAGATAAAATCGTTGTGGAAGGCGCTTTTGGTCAGGCCGCTGATTATATGGACCAGTATTTCGGCAAAGTCTCTTATGCTTTACCGCTCGCAAAAAACACATTGCAAACCAGCTGGCAGTTTTATGGCGCAAAAGATAAAGAGAGCGGCAATGCTGCCAACATAAACGACGTTTATAGCGGTCTGGCCTGGCTGCAGGCTATTACGCTGGGCTACGCCACCGGCCCGCTTGATCTGCGTCTGGAAGGAACGTGGGTAAAAGCCGAAGGCAACCAGGGGTTCTTTCTGCAACGTATGACGCCGGGCTACGCCACCTCAAATGGTCGGCTGGACGTCTGGTGGGATTCCCGGTCGGATTTCAACGCCAACGGCGAAAAAGCCCTGTTTGCGGGCGTGATGTATGACCTGAAAAACTGGCAGTTGCCAGGCTGGGCAGTGGGCACCTCATACGCCTGGGGTTGGGATGCCAAACCTTCCCCTGCTTATGACCAAAATCACCGTCTGAAAGAGTCCGCATGGAACCTGGATTTACTGTACACCGTGCAGCAGGGCTTCATTAAAGGCACCTCATTCAAACTGCACTACACACGTTACGATAACCATTCCGCTATTCCCAGCTGGAGCGGCGGCTATGGCAATATTTTTCAGGATGAGCAGGACATAAAATTTATTGTTATGGCACCTTTGACACTTTTTCAGGCGGACAGGCCCTGACCGATGATTTGCAGAAGGTTCTTCTTCAGCGGCCCGGGCAAAAGTTTATCCGGTAGCGAAATGTGGCAAGGGTATTAAGGCGTAGCCTGACAAATATCAGCAATAAATTAAACAGATCAATGATGAACAAGGAAAACGGATGAATAAGTTCAGAGTCAGTCTTGTTGCCATAGCGTTAGCCTCAACATTGGGTAGCGCTATCGCCAGCGAAGATCGGGAAATTGTCGATCAGATTAGCCAGTTTGGCGTGAAATATAAGGTAACGGATAACCAGGCTGCGCAGCATGGTGTGAACTGCGCAGGGCTGGGGGCCGACTGGGCCTCCTGTAACCGGGCAACGATCACTTTAACCAACCCGGGGCCGGCAATCGACAGTAAGAACTGGGCAATTTATATGTCTAACGTTCATAAAACGCTGAAGGTCGACAGTGAAGAATTCCGCATGGTGCATATTGTCGGGGATTTGACCCGGCTGGAGCCTACGGAGAAATTCAAAGGCTTTGCGGCCGGTGAATCAGTGGTCATTCCGATTATAAATGAATACTGGCAGCTATATATCACCGACGTCATGCCTCGCTGGTACGTTACGTCGGGCAAAGCAAAGCCTAAAACTATTGCCAGTACCGATTCTGAAGATCTGACTACCTTCGTTGAGCCATTCGGCAATCAATGGAAGCGTATTCCGGATGATAAAAACGTGCTGATGGCCGCAGCGAGCCGCTTTGACAAAAACAGTGACGTGGCTCTGCTACCCGCCACAGCCTTAAGAGGAAAAATTGTCCCTGAGCCGCGATGGGCAGAAATATTGCCGGAAGATGCCGACCTGTCAAAAGGCGTAAAACTGGACCTGAGCAGTTTACCTGCAGAAATGGAACTGGCGGTGCAGCAGCGTTTTCAGCTGTCGGGAATAAAAGTACAGGGCAGTGGTTATAAAATTTCTACGCGCGTTGACGGTAAAGCGTTAAGCAAAGAGCTGGCAGTTTCAGGCGGCTATCTGTTAACAATCGGCCAGGATAAGGCTGAAGTCATTGGTTACGATCGCAACGGTGTGTTCTATGGCCTGCAGTCAATTCTCTCACTGCTTCCGGCCGATGGCAGTGCAAAAATCGCCACCATGAAGGTCAATGACGCCCCGCGTTTTGCTATGCGCGCCGTTTTTCTGGATGTAGCCCGCAATTTTCACAGTAAAGCCGCCGTGATGCGTATGTTAGATCAGCTGAGCGCATGGAAAATTAACACCTTCCACTTTCATCTTAGCGATGACGAAGCATGGCGAATTGAGATCCCGGGCCTGCCGGAGCTCACGGAGGTTGGCAGTAAGCGCTGTCATGACCTCAGCGAGCAGCGTTGCCTGTTACCACAGCTGGGGTCAGGGCCGGACAGTGACAACAACGGCAGCGGCCATTTTAGCCGCCAGGACTATATCGACATTGTGAAATACGCTGCGGCTCGCGGCATTAACGTTATCCCGGAAATAGACATGCCCGCCCACGCCCGTGCCGCCGTCATTTCCATGGAGGCACGCTACAACAAACTGATAAAAGAAGGGAAAAGAGCAGAAGCTTCAGAATACCGCCTGGTTGACCCCACTGATGATTCTAATACCACCTCGGTACAGCTTTACGATCGTACCAGCTATCTGAACCCTTGTTTGTCATCTTCTCTGCGCTTCACTGATAAGGTTATCAGTGAAATTCAGGCCATGCATCAAGAAGCCGGGCAGCCGCTGCAAACGTGGCACTTTGGCGGCGACGAAGCGAAAAACATTCGCCTGGGGGCCGGTTATTCAGACATAAATAAACCCGTTGCCGGCACTGGCCTTCTTGATATGAGTAAGGAAGACAAGCCGTGGGCAAAATCGCAGGTTTGCCAGGCAATGATCAAAGACGGCAAAGTAGCGGATCTTGAACATCTGCCCAGCTACTTTGCGCTGCAGGTTAGCCAGCAGGTTAAGCAACATGGTATCGACAAAATGCAGGCATGGCAGGATGGCCTGAAAGATGCCGAAAATGCCGACACGTTTGCCACTAAACGTGTTGCTGTTAATTTCTGGGATACGCTGTACTGGGGTGGTTTTGATTCGGCTAACGACTGGGCAAATAAAGGTTATGAGGTAATTATCTCCAGCCCTGACTACGTTTATATGGATTTTCCCTACGAGGTAAATCCACTGGAGCGCGGTTACTACTGGGGAACGCGGTTTAGCGACGAGCGTAAAATGTTTAGCTTCGCACCTGATAATCTACCGCAAAATGCCGAAACCTCTGTGGATCGCGATGGTAAAACCTTCACCGCGAAATCTGACAAAACCTGGCCTGGCGCTTATGGTCTGTCGGCCCAGCTCTGGAGCGAAACGTCACGTACCGATCGTCAAATGGAGTATATGATTTTCCCTCGCGTGGCTGCAGTGGCTGAAAGAGCCTGGCACCGCGCGGCCTGGGAGCTGGACTATAAGGCGGGTAAAGAGTTTATTGGCGGTGTTACCCAACATGTTGATCGGCAGGTGCTGCTGGAAGACTGGCAAATGTTCGCTAATCTGCTGGGGCAGCGTGAGCTGGCAAGGCTGGATAAAGCCGGCATTCATTATCGCCTGCCGGTTCCCGGTGCGCGAATTGCCGATGGTAAACTGGAAGCCAATATTGCGCTGCCGGGGTTAATCATTGAATATAGCGTGGATGAGGGGAAAAACTGGCGGCGCTACGAGGCAAATATGCAGCCAACGGTCGCTGGCAAAGTTATGGTCCGTTCTGTTAGTCCGGATGGAAAACGTTTCAGCCGTACAGAAACGCTCTGATATGCCCGGCTCACTTATGCGTTTGGGAAAATAGCAGGGCGCATTCTTTGTATCTAAAATACGGATTTTGCCAGATTGATCGTTCAGACCGCTGGCTGGCACTTTTTGCGGATCGATTGTGCTTTTTAACAAAAAGCCTGCCCTTGGGTTAAAAAAAAACCGGTGAGCGATCACCGGTTTTTTTGTATCAGGCATTATTTATCGTGCAGCGAGTCATCTTCACGGCAGTCGCCGGTGGCGCAGTGGCCATAAAGGTAGAGGCTGTGGTTGCTCAACTTGATACCGTGTTTGGTGGCGATATCACGCTGGCGAGATTCGATGGATTCATCTCTGAATTCGATCACTTTGCCGCAGTCCAGGCAGATAAGGTGGTCGTGATGATGCTGCTGCGTCAGTTCGAACACGGACTTGCCGCCTTCAAAGTTGTGACGGGTAACGATCCCTGCGTCATCAAACTGGTTCAGCACGCGGTAAACCGTGGCCAGACCAATCTCTTCGCCCATATCAATCAGGCGCTTATACAAGTCTTCCGCGCTGACGTGATGGCTCTCTGGCTCCTGAAGCACTTCCAGAATTTTTAGTCGAGGAAGCGTGACTTTCAGGCCGGCCTTCTTTAATGCGGTGTTGTTGTCAGTCATGCGGATATTGTCCTGTTACTTTACTGGTCACTAAATGGCTGAAAAGCCGTGAGCATCGGTCGACGCAAAAGCTGAGCGTCTCATTATAGAACTGATGCCTGGAAGAAACCACAGCAGAGATGCAAAACCATTGAGGGATGTAAGGATAAGATGTCGTTACGTCCGGAAAGCAAGCACCCATCTGTACCGGGTTAATATTCGTACATTCAACCTTTATCATCATTATGGTGAAAAGCGTTGCGTGAACGGAGCCGTACTATTGTACCGTTTTCCAGGCAAAAGTTACAAAAAAGTAGCTATCGATGCGATAGGAAAATGCGTTGGCCCGCACAAAATTGCCTGTTCGGCGGGCCGGGATCATCAGGCTTCGAGAATATCTTTCAGCTGAAGTTCTTCAGAAATCTGGTTTACCCACTTCTCGGTGCGCTCTTTGGTCAGTTCCGGCTGACGATCTTCATCAATGGCTAAGCCCAGGAAATGATTGTCGTCCGCCAGGCCTTTGGACGCTTCGAAGTGGTAACCTTCGGTTGGCCAGTGGCCCACGATGACCGCGCCGTTCGGTTCGATAATATCGCGGATAGTGCCCATCGCATCGCAGAAATATTCCGCGTAATCTTCCTGATCGCCACAGCCAAACAGCGCAACCAGCTTGCCGTTAAAGTCAATCTCTTCCAGCGTTGGGAAAAAGTCATCCCAGTCGCACTGCGCTTCGCCGTAGTACCAGGTTGGGATGCCCAGCAGCAAAATATCAAAGGCTTCAAGGTCTTCTTTGCTGCTTTTAGCGATATCATGAACTTCAGCCACCTCGTTACCGAGCTGCTTCTGGATCATTTTTGCAATGTTTTCCGTATTGCCCGTATCGCTGCCAAAGAAAATGCCTACGATTGCCATGACTTTAATAACCTCTTGAAACTTAATGATATGCGGCGGCTAGCCTGATGATGTAAACGGCAATAATAGCAGACAGCCACGGGAGGATAAACGGCTAATCCTCCCACATTTGTCGCTTTGTGCTTTGCCGCTGCGCCGCTCAGCGCGTTGGTTTGGCTAACTGCGCCATGAGCATCTCTTCAATCAGCTCGCTGCGGCTCATGTTGCGCTGCTCGGCGAGCTGGTTCAGGGCATCAACCGCGTCACTGTTCATTTTCAGCTCTACGCGCTTCAGCCCGCGCACTTTATCACGCTTAAGCTGGTTGCGTTTATTAATACGCAGCTGCTCATCACGCGTCAGCGGATTGGTTTTGGGTCGTCCCGGGCGACGCTCGTCTGCGAACAGATCGATCGTGGTGCGGTCCGTGTTTTCTTTTGCCATAGAATCGTGATACTGAAGGCTGGAGTTCTGATGGATTGGGCCATTAACATCGGCGACCGCAGTCGCCGACAAATTTTAGCGCGCCATCATACCCCAGTGAAAGTCGTGTCGACAAGATTAAAGCCTTTTACCGAAACAATTGTTTTCACAGAGCAAAAAAGCGGCGAATGGCGCGTAAAACGGCATCGGGCTTTTCAGCATGCACCCAGTGACCCGCTCCGGCTATCACATGCGCCTTTGCCGCAGGAAACTGAGCCAGCAGCGCCTGGCGATAATCTTCCGTTATATAGGGAGAAAGCTCGCCGCGAATAAACAGCGCCGGGCCGGGCCAGGCAGGCTGCGCTTGCCAGCCAATGATTTGATCATAGCACCGCCACAGCACAGGCACATTAAAACGCCATTCGCCATCATGAAAAGACTTCAGTAAAAACTGAATCACGCCTTCTTCGTCTATAGTTTGTCGCATCAGTGCGGCGGCTTCGCGGCGACCGGTGAGGCCCGCCTCGCTCACTGCCTTAAGCGCGGCAAAGATTCCGTCATGGTGGCGCTGCTGATAGGCAACCGGTGCAATATCAATAACAACAAGTTTTTCAATGCGTTCCGGCGCCAGCGCGGCCAGCATCATGGCGATTTTGCCGCCCATGGAGTGGCCGATAACGGAAAATTTTGCGATGCCCTGCTGGTCAAGCGATGCCAGGATGTCGTGAGCCATTGCCGGATAGTCCATCTCGTCGGCACGCGGCGAGAGGCCGTGGTTACGCACGTCAAACTGGAGAACGCGACAGGCATCTTTTAACCCACGCGCCAGCACGCCAAGGTTGTCCAGATTGCCGAAAAGACCGTGAATCAGCACGACTGGCGCGGTAAAAGTGTCCATTTGTTCAGATTGCAGGCGGTAATTCAATTTCATGGCAAACTTCTTACAGGAGAAACGAAGGGTTAGGGTATCATAAAACATTGATTTTCTGCCGGAGCGGGCCGCCGGATCGTAAACGATCTTTTTACGGCATATTCCGACTTTTGTTCACAATCGGGGCTGGCGCTACACCCCGGCAGGATTTAACTTTATAATCCTCGTGTTAGAGCTGGTCTGTCTGCGCATGCGCAAAAACATGTCGCTAACTGGCTCTTATCAGCAATAATCGTACTGGATCAAGATGAAAACTATTGAAGTCGACGAAGAACTCTACCGTTATATCGCCAGCCACACGCAGCATATCGGTGAAAGCGCCTCTGATATTTTACGCCGGATGCTGAAATTTTCTGCCGGTCAGACGGTGGAAAAGGCGCCGGCACCCGCAGCAGCGCCTGCCGCGGTAAGCGTTGAAACGGCTGTTAAAGAGGAAGCCCGCCCGCAGGATCGCGTTCGCGCCGTGCGTGAACTGCTGCTGTCGGACGAGTATGCGGAGCAGAAGAAAGCGGTAAACCGTTTTATGCTGATCCTGTCGACTTTATACAATCTGGATCCCAAGGTATTTGCCGCCGCGACCGAGTCACTACACGGTCGTACGCGCGTCTACTTTGCAGGCAATCAGCAAACCCTGGTACAGAATGGCACCCATACCAAGCCGCAGCATATTCCGGGCACGCCGTATTGGGTGATTACCAACACTAACACAGGTCGCAAACGCAGCATGATTGAACACATCATGTCGTCCATGCAGTTCCCGGCGGAACTGGCAGACAAAGTTTGCGGCACCCTCTAATAAGCGTCAGGGAGAAGCGCCAATGGCCAGTCACCCCCGTGCCGGGC
Organism: Erwinia sp. BNK-24-b; assembly: GCF_047456155.1. Classification (NCBI taxonomy): domain Bacteria; kingdom Pseudomonadati; phylum Pseudomonadota; class Gammaproteobacteria; order Enterobacterales; family Erwiniaceae; genus Erwinia; species Erwinia sp. BNK-24-b. Next base: position 3,276,071 of record NZ_CP179901.1, on the reverse strand, counting down.
AGCCAGCCCAGCAGAGCGATTTGATTAACGTTGCACAATTAACCTCGCAGTATTATGTCCTGCAGCCGGAACCCGGCAACGCAGAGCATGCGGTAAAATTCGGCACGTCCGGCCATCGCGGCAGCGCAGGACGACACAGCTTCAACGAGACGCATATTCTGGCCATTGCTCAGGCAATTGCGGAAGAGCGTAAAAAGAACGGCGTTACTGGACCTTGCTACGTCGGCAAAGACACGCACGCGCTGTCTGAACCGGCCATTATTTCCGTACTGGAAGTACTGGCGGCGAACGGCGTGGACGTTATTGTGCAGCAGGACAACGGCTATACGCCGACGCCCGCTATCTCTAACGCCATTCTGGAGCACAACAAAGCGGGCGGCGCACAGGCTGACGGCATCGTTATCACGCCTTCGCATAACCCACCGGAAGATGGCGGCATTAAATATAACCCGCCAAACGGCGGCCCGGCCGATACCAACGTGACCAAAGTAGTTGAAGATCGCGCTAACCAGCTGATCAAAGACGGCCTGAAAGACGTTAAGCGCATCGCGCTGGATAAAGCCTGGGCAAGCGGCCGTTTACAGGAAAAAGATCTGATCCAGCCTTATATCGAAGGCCTGGCAGAGATCATCGATATTCCTGCTATTCAGAAAGCGGGCCTGAAAATCGGCGTCGATCCGCTCGGCGGCTCCGGCATCGCCTACTGGCAGCGCATTGCGGAATTCTACAAGCTGGATCTGACTATCGTTAACGATTCCGTCGATCAGACTTTCCGCTTTATGCACCTGGATAAAGATGGCGTGATCCGCATGGATTGCTCTTCTGAAAGCGCGATGGCGGGCCTGCTGGCGCTGCGCGACAAGTTCGATCTGGCGTTTGCCAACGATCCGGATTATGACCGCCACGGTATCGTCACGCCGGCTGGCCTGATGAATCCAAACCACTACCTGGCCGTTGCTATCAACTACCTGTTCCAGCATCGTCCACAGTGGGGCAAAGAAGTCGCCGTCGGCAAAACGCTGGTTTCCAGCGCGATGATCGACCGCGTAGTTAACGATATTGGCCGCAAGCTGGTTGAAGTGCCGGTTGGCTTTAAATGGTTTGTTGACGGCCTGTTCGACGGCAGCTTTGGCTTTGGCGGCGAAGAGAGCGCGGGCGCATCCTTCCTGCGTTTTGACGGCACGCCATGGTCTACCGATAAAGACGGCATCATCATGTGCCTGCTGGCTGCGGAAATCACTGCCGTAACCGGTAAAAATCCGCAGCAGCACTATGACGAGCTGGCCGAGCGCTTTGGTGCGCCTAGCTATAACCGTCTGCAGGCTTCCGCAACCTCCGCGCAGAAAGCCGCGCTGTCGAAGCTGTCGCCAGAAATGGTAAGCGCCGACACCCTGGCAGGCGATCCTATCACTGCACGTCTGACCGCTGCGCCAGGCAATGGCGCCTCTATCGGCGGCCTGAAAGTGATGACGGAAAACGGCTGGTTTGCTGCACGTCCTTCCGGTACGGAAGACGCCTACAAAATCTATTGCGAAAGCTTCCTGGGTGCCGAGCACCGCGAGAAGATTGAAAAAGAAGCGGTAGAAATTGTTAGCGAAGTGCTGAAAAACGCTTAATCGCGAAAGTCGACATATTAAGGCGCTGACTAGTCAGCGCCTTTTTTTATTATTGACTATCTCGCGATATAATAATTTCCTGATTTCCCTTAAAGCGTTTTGCAAACCCGGCTGTTTCTCCCATTAAACAATGCCGTAAAATAACGTTATTTTAACCGTGTATAAATGGCGCGCTAAAAATAGCCGTTAAATTCTATTAATGTTCAGTAAGATCACGAGGCTATTATCCTGCGAAGTTATGTTACTAACGTGATTTAATGTAAATAATCGGGTCGACTTATAGTCGTTGCGAAAATTAAGGGGTAGCCTGGATATTGGCGAAAGCAAACTTTCATCGCAACTGCCGTTACCATTCAGCAATGTTAAATTATGGTTAAAAACCTTCCTTGAATTAACTGTTATTTAACTTTTTAGGGCGAATAAAATAATCAACCTTAACAGGTCTGATGAGTGGTAAATAATCAGGCAAATTGGTATTATTTTAACCAGTCCGTTTTGATTATTCAGGAGGGTTTATGAACCTTTACCAGCGTTATTCATTGCCTCATCTTATCCTGCGCCGTACCGCAACGATGCTTGTTGCTATCCTCGCGCTGCCCGTTATGCTGTTTTATCGCGACAGAAGCCGGTTCTATAGCTATCTGCATCGCTGCTGGTGCAAAAACAGTACGCAGCCGGTCTGGCTGGCGCAATCAGAAATGGCCGCAACGGAGCTTTATTAAGTTTCGCCTCCTGTCCGCTTTATAGCGAATGGCCTTTTTTAAGCTACTTCAGGCTGCTGATAAACTTTCATTTTCAATTATCAGGTCGCTTTCAAACCGGTAAATAATTAGCAGAGCCAGAGCCAGAGCCAGAGCCAGAGCGGACACGGACACGCCGTAACCTCGTCCTCGGGGGCTCGTTTGGCGCGCTCATGCGCCAAAACGGGCCGTTGCTCTGGCCAGGGCTTTTCCCTTCAGCAACAGTGTCCACAGCCTGTACTTTAAACCTGTACAAGATATTTTGTTTTGTATAGTTTTAATGGCTACACTTAAGGGTGTCCGTAGCGAAGGGGAGAAAGAGATGAGTGATAAAATTCCGGTAGGCATCAGCGCCTGCCTGCTTGGCGACAGCGTCCGTTTTGATGGCGGCCACAAGCGCTGCGCTTTTGCCGCTGAAGATCTGGCTCCTTTTATGCGCTATGAACCCGTTTGTCCGGAAATGGCCATTGGTCTGCCAACGCCGCGCCCGGCGCTGCGTCTCACCGAGCAATCTGACGGTGCCGTTGAACTTTGCTTTAGCAATGGCAAGGGCGAGCCGCTGACCAATGAGATGCAGAGCTTTTCCGAGAAGAAGATCGCTAACCTGCATCACCTTTGCGGCTATATCGTCTGCGCCAAATCGCCCAGCTGCGGTATGGAGCGGGTGCGCGTATATCAGCCGGAAAATAACAACAACCGTAAAGAAGGCATCGGTATCTTTACGCGCGAGCTGATGAAGCAAATGCCGTGGTTGCCGGTGGAAGAAGACGGCAGGCTGCACGATCCTGTGCTGCGCGAAAACTTTGTTGAACGCATCTACACGCTGCATGAATTTAATCAGATGTGGCGCAGCGGCCTGACTCGCGGCAAGCTGATTGCTTTTCACAGCCGCTATAAGCTTTCATTGTTAGCCCACTCGCAGCCGGAATATCGTGAAATGGGGCGCTTTGTCGCCGCTGTGGAAAGCTGGTCTTCACTGGAAGCGTTTGCCTTTGAGTATCGTCAGCGCCTGATGGATCTGTTGAAACACAAGGCGACGCGCGGCAACCATACCAACGTGATGATGCACGTTCAGGGCTACTTCCGGCCGCAGCTAAATGCGAAACAGCGCCAGGAACTGAGCTCGCTGATCGATCACTACCGGCAGGGGTTACAGCCGTTGCTGGCTCCGATGACGCTATTAAAGCACTACATGTCGGAATACCCCGATCCTTATCTGGCGCAGCAGCGCTATTTTGAACCCTATCCGGAAGCACTTCGCCTGCGTTACGGCCATTAATTTTTACACGGAGCTTTATGGCTACCCACCTTGTCTGGATGCGCAACGATCTGCGCATCCACGATAACTACGCGCTTCATGCAGCCTGTCGTGACGAAAATGCTACCGTGCTGTCGCTTTATATCGCCACGCCAGAGCAGTGGCGCGCGCATGACATGTCGGCAAAGCAGGCCGCGTTTATTTATCAAAGCGTTCAGGATGTACAGCAGTTGCTGGCGGATAAAGGCATTCCGCTACACTATCTGCAATGTGATGACTTTTCTGCCGCCGTCGAAGCGCTGAAAGATTTTTGCCAGCAGCACAAGGTCGACAGGCTGTTTTACAACTATCAGCACGAAGTTAACGAAAGGCAGCGCGATGCCAAAGCGGAGCGCGAGCTTTACGACCTGGATGTTGTCTCGCAAGGGTTTGACGACGGACTATTGCCGCCCGGTAGCGTACTGACGGGCAACCGCGAAATGTTCAAGGTCTTTACGCCCTTCAGTAAAGCTTTTGTACGGAGGCTACGTGAAGGCATGCCGGAATGCGCACCCGCACCGAAACCCCGCAATCGGGCTCCCTTACAGGAGAAGCCTGCGCTAAAGCCCTTTGACTATCCGCAAGAGGAATTCGACGAAGAGCTTTTTCCCGCAGGTGAAAAAACGGCCATTCAGCGACTGCGCGAATTCTGCCAACAGCCGGTGGTAGATTATGCGGCAAAGCGCGATACGCCAGCCATCGACGGCACCAGCCGCCTTTCGGTTTACCTGGTTACCGGCGTGCTTTCTCCCCGCCAGTGCCTGCATCGGCTGCTGCGCGAACATCCCGATGCGCTGGAAAACGAAAAAACCTTTACCTGGCTTAACGAACTTATCTGGCGCGAATTCTATCGCCATCTGCTGGTTGCCTGGCCTGCGCTTTGTAAGCATCAGCCTTTTATCGGCTGGACCAAAAACGTGCGGTGGCAAAGTGACGAAGAGCAGCTGACGGCCTGGCAGCAGGGAAAAACCGGTTATCCCATCGTCGATGCCGCCATGCGTCAGCTTAATACGCTGGGCTGGATGCATAACCGCCTACGTATGATTACCGCCAGCTTTTTGATTAAGGATCTGCTGATCGACTGGCGGATCGGCGAACGCTACTTTATGTCGCAGCTGATCGATGGCGATCTGGCGGCCAATAACGGTGGCTGGCAGTGGGCCGCTTCTAGCGGGAACGATGCCGCGCCTTATTTCCGCATCTTTAATCCGACCACCCAGGGCGAGCGTTTCGATAAGCAGGGCGAATTTATTTATCGCTGGCTGCCGGAACTGAAAGATGTTCCCGTTCAGCATATCCATCAGCCGCAGGAGTGGGCGAAGAAAAACGGCGTACGGCTCGACTACCCGCCACAGATTGTCGACCATAAAGAGGCCCGCAAGCGCGCGCTGGCTGCTTACGAGGCGGCAAGGAAATAGCCGTGCCCGGCACCGTCTGCTAAAGTTGCCGCATTCAGAACGTGAAAAGATCAGGATGCGCTATGCAAAACAGTGAACTCGAAAAAATCGTTAATCAGCAGCTTAACAGCGCAGGCTTCAGCGACTATGCCCCGAACGGTCTTCAGGTTGAAGGCCGGGCGGAGATTCAAAAAATCGTTACCGGCGTGACGGCCTGTCAGGCGTTACTGGATGAAGCGGTACGCCTGCAGGCGGATGCGGTACTGGTGCACCACGGCTACTTCTGGAAAAGCGAAGCCCAGGTGATTAAAGGGATGAAGCGCAATCGGCTAAAAACGCTGCTGGCGAACGATATCAACCTGTATGGCTGGCATCTGCCGCTGGACGCGCATCCCGAACTGGGCAATAACGCCCAGCTGGCAAAAATGTTTGGTATTGAGGTGAAAGGCGAAGTGATGCCGCTGGTTCCCTGGGGCGAGCTGGCCGAGCCTTTAACGGGTGAACAGCTAAAAGAACGTATCGCTACCGTTCTGCAACGCGAACCGCTGCACTGTGGCGACAACGCGCCCGCGCAGATTCGTCGCGTGGCCTGGTGTTCCGGCGGCGGGCAGGGCTTTATCGACGCGGCAGCGGCAGCTGGCGTAGATGCTTTTATCTCCGGGGAAGTTTCCGAGCAGACCATCCACAGCGCGCGCGAGCAGGGCATACACTTTTTTGCCGCAGGCCATCACGCTACCGAACGCGGCGGCATTAAAGCCTTAGGCGAGTGGCTGGCGCAACATCACGGCCTGGACGTCACCTTTATCGATATCGATAATCCAGCCTGAAGACTAACGGGCGGTTACTGCGCCGCCCAAAGAGATGCCTGCGTCAGGGACTGGGCGCAACGGAAATCACAGAAAATCCTGCTACGCCATCCACACCCGCTCCGGGGGCATGCTGTCGTGCCGTGTCCTGCAATATCGCCTCGTGCACCTCTTCCTGAGTAGGTTCGCCGTCGCTTTCCAGCAGGACTTCGTCAGATCGGGTTTGACCTTCCACTCCGTGTTCGTAAGTAATTTTATATGTCGTAGCCATCAATACCTCCGTAAGACAGAAGTATTAAGCGTAGCTGCTGTGCAGCGCCTGCCGCGCTTTTTCGTCGTTTAACCTGGCGCAACCTTCTGTTACGTCAGCATTGACACCGCTATAACATTTCCGCATAACTGTTTCTTCTTTCTGGAAAACAGTGGCCTTGCCAACGGGCCCGGAGGAGCGTTTTGCAACGAGCACGTTGTTACCTTTTAGGCGAACGCGCGGTAGTGCTTGAGCTGGAACCCCCCGTCACTCTTGAGAGCCAGCAGCGTATCTGGGGCCTGTCGCAGCGGCTGGCCGATCGTGCAGAGGTGACGGAGGTCATTCCCGGCATGAACAACATTACGGTGATCCTGAGCAACCCGGAGCAGCATGCGCTGGACGCCATCGAATGGCTGCAAAGCTGGTGGGAAAAAAGCGAAGCGCTGGTGCTGGAAACGCGTGAAATTACTATTCCGGTGATTTATGGCGGCGCGGCAGGGCCAGATCTGGAGGTTGTGGCGCGCCACAGTAAGCTGACGGCAAAGCAGGTAGTGGAGGCGCATGCGGCAGGCCGCTATGTGGTTTTCTTCATTGGTTTCCAGCCAGGCTTTCCCTATCTGGCCGGACTGGACGAGCGGCTTTACACGCCGCGCCGCGCCGAACCCCGCATCCAGGTGCCTGCCGGTTCGGTTGGCATCGGCGGTAGCCAGACGGGCATTTATCCGCTTGCCGCGCCCGGCGGCTGGCAGCTTATCGGCCAGACTTCCGTTGCACTGTTTACGCCCGAACAACAGCCGCCAACCTTTCTGCGGCCGGGTGATAACGTCCGCTTTGTGCCGCAAAAGGAGGGCGTATGCTGAAAATCATTCGCGCCGGGATGAGTACCACGCTACAGGATGCGGGCCGCACCGGCTGGCGTCAGTACGGTATCGGCAGCGGCGGCGTGCTGGATTACCCGGCGATGGCAACGGCTAACCTGCTGGTCGGCAATGATAAAAACAGCCCGGTGCTGGAAATCACGCTGGGGCAGTTCTGTGCGGAATTTACCCGTGACGGCTGGATAGCGTTGACTGGTGCAGGCTGCCGCGCAGAGCTGGACGGCAAGCCTGTCTGGACCGGCTGGCGCACCGCCGTACGTAAAGGCTCGCGGCTGACGCTCAAAATGCCGTTGCGGGGAATGCGCAGCTATTTAGCGCTGGACGGCAGCTTTGCCGCCGTGCCGGTTTTAGGATCGTGCAGTACGGATATCAAAACCGGCTTTGGCGGTTTTGCCGGACGCCAGATTGAAGATGGCGACAGCCTGCCGCTGGGCGAGCCTGGCCGCGTTTTCCGCAAACCGGCGGGCGTTCGCCAACTGCTGTTTGATAACCGCGTTCGGGCAATGATCGGGCCTGAATACCATGAGTTCAGCCGTGAGAGCCGGGACCTGTTCTGGCGCACCAGCTGGCGGCTCAGCCCGCAGAGTAACCGCATGGGCTATCGCCTGGAGGGCCGCGTGCTGGCTCGTCAGGCAGAGCGCGAAATGCTATCGCACGGCCTGCTGCCCGGCGTCATTCAGGTGCCGCCAAACGGCCAGCCGATTGTCCTGATGGCGGATGCGCAAACCACCGGCGGCTATCCGCGTATTGCCTGCGTTATTGAGGCGGATCTTTATCATCTGGCGCAAATCCGCCTGGGCGAGCCCATCCATTTTATTCACTGCACGTTAGAAGAGGCATTACAGGCGAAGCGCGAACGCCAGCGCTCGCTGGAGCAAATGGCCTGGGGATTAGCCAATGAAGATTGATTTAAACGCCGACCTGGGCGAGGGCTGTGACAACGATTGCGAACTGCTACAGCTGGTCTCATCGGCCAATATCGCCTGCGGTTTTCATGCCGGAGATGCGGACACCATGCGACAGTCCGTGCGCTGGGCGCTGGAATATGACGTTCAGATTGGCGCGCATCCGTCATTTCCGGATCGGGAAAACTTTGGCCGCACGCGCTTTACTCTTCCGCCAGAGACGGTTTATGCGCAAACGCTGGAGCAGATTGGCGCGCTTCAGGCTATTGCGCAAAGCGAAGGCGGCAGCGTAACCCACGTCAAGCCACACGGCATGCTTTATAACCAGGCCGCGCAAGAGCCAGCGCTGGCAGAGGCGATTGCTCACGCGGTAAAAGCAGCGGATCCGCAACTGGTGTTGGTTGGCCTGGCAGGAAGCGAATCTATTAAGGCCGCCAGAAAAGCAGGGCTGATGACCAGGGAAGAAGTTTTTGCCGATCGCGGCTATCAGGCCGACGGTTCGCTGGTGCCGCGCTCGCAACCGGGCGCGCTGATAGAAAGCGACGAGCAGGCGATTAGCCAGACGCTGGACATGGTGCAGCTGGGCAAGGTTCGCGCTATCACCGGTGAGTGGGTGGACGTAAAAGCCGAGACCGTGTGCCTGCACGGCGACGGTGCGCACGCGCTCGTCTTTGCGCGCCAGCTGCGCGCCGCTTTCGCTCGTCATGCTATCACCGTCAGCGGCCGTTAACCCGGCCCTCTCTCAAATCGCTATCTGGCATTGCCTTTGCATCCTTTTTTACTGGCCGTTTTCGCGACGGCCATTTTATTTTCTCTCCCTTACTGCGCTGCAGGTTACAAAGACTCATTTATTATCAGGAGGATAAATGGAGAACGCCGTCAATCTCTGGCCGCTGGTGGGTATTGCCGCCATCGTGCTGGGTTTTCTGTTACGTTTTAACCCCGTGCTGGTGGTATTGGTAGCCGGACTGATCACCGGTCTGGCGGCGAAGATGCCGGTCGCCGATATTCTGGAAAAGCTGGGCAGCGGATTTTTAAATACCCGTAACCTGCCGTTAATTCTGCTGCTGCCGCTGGTGGTTATTGGCCTGCTGGAGCGTCACGGGTTAAAAGAGCGGGCGCAGGCCTGGATTGCCCAAATCAAAAGCGCCACGGCGGGAAGACTGCTGATGGTTTATTTGCTGGTGCGCGAACTCACCGCGGCAATGGGGCTGACCAGCCTTGGCGGCCATCCGCAGATGGTGCGGCCGCTGCTGGCCCCGATGGCAGAAGGCGCGACGGAGAATCGCTACGGCGAACTGCCGCCTGACGTTCGCCATCGTCTGCGCGCAATGGCGGCGGCAACCGATAACGTCGGGCTGTTTTTTGGCGAAGATATTTTCGTCGCCTTCGGTGCCATTATCTTTATGCATAACTTTATGCAGGAGTCGGCCGGTATTGAAACCGATCCGCTAAAGATTGCTGTCTGGGGCATTCCAACGGCCATTTGCGCTTTCCTGATCCACGCTTTCCGCCTGCGTCGTCTGGATAAAAAGCTGGCTGCTGAACTGTCGGCTCTGAACGCGCAGGCGTTGCAAAGCAAAGGAGGGCGCTGATGTTTCAGCTGCATTATCTTTACTGGCTGGCGGGATTGATTCTGCTGGTCGTGGCCGTGATGTCATGGCGGGACGAGAAAAATCCACGCCGTTTAACTACCGGCTTGTTCTGGGCGCTGTATGGCCTGGTCTTTTTTATCGGCGATGGGGCCGCAGCATGGCTTGGTGCGCGAACGCTGCATATCGCCGTTGGTCTGGTGGTGGTGGTTATGGCACTGATTGCCGGTCTGGGCGGCGTGAAGCTGGGTTCTTACCATCAGCGTACGCCGCAGGAAAGAGAAGCGAGCGCTAAGCGTCTCGGTAACCGCCTGTTTCTGCCCGCGCTGGCCATTCCCGTGGTTACGGTGATTGGCGTACTGCTGTTTAACAATCTGCCCGGTTTACGTACGGCGGTCTTTGGCGCGGGCAATAACGCCACGCTGGTCACGCTGTTTTCGATGATGGTGGGCTGTCTGGCAGGCTGGCTGATTGCGCTAAAAATGACGCGTGAGGCACCCGCGCAGTCAGTTCAGGAGGCGCGTCGCCTGCTGGATGCTATCGGCTGGGCGTTTATTCTGCCGCAGATCCTTGCCACGCTTGGCCTGCTGTTTACCGCCGCCGGCATGGGTACGGCTATATCTCACCTGACGGAAACCTGGCTTGCCGTTGATAATCGTTTTGTTGCGGTGGCGACTTATGCCATTGGTATGGCGCTGTTGACGATGGTAATGGGTAACGCTTTTGCGGCCTTCCCGATCGTCACCGCCGGTATCGGTATTCCCATTCTGGTCGTGCAGCATCACGGCGATCCGGCGGTAATGGCGGCCATCGGCATGTTTTCCGGCTACTGCGGCTCGCTGATGACGCCAATGGCCGCCAATTTCAATATCGTTCCCGCCGCGCTGCTGGAGCTTCCTGACCGCAATGCGGTGATCAAAGCTCAGGTACCAACCGGCGTGCTATTGTTAATAGTGAATATTTTCCTTCTCTGGTTCCTGATGTTCCGCTGAGGTTACTGATGAAAAACGTACTGATCGCCGCGTTTGAGCCGTTTGAAGGTGAACCGGTTAATGCTTCCTGGGAAGCCGTTAGCCAGCTGCATGAGCGCTTAATCTGCGGCGCACGGGTAGTGGCAAAGCAGCTTCCCTGCGTGTTTGGCGAATCGCTGACGGAGCTGCATAAAGCCATGGACGAGCTGGAGCCGGAGCTGGTTATCGTGGTGGGGCAGGCCAACGGCCGACCTGATATCACGGTTGAGCGGGTAGCCATCAACATTGACGACGCGCGCATTGCCGATAATGCAGGCCAGCAGCCCGTGGACGAACGCATTGTAGAGGATGGCCCGGCCGCGTATTTCACCACGCTGCCGATCAAGGCCATTGTGGAAGGCATTCGCGAAGCCGATATTCCCGCCTCGGTCTCGCAAACGGCTGGCACCTTTGTTTGTAATCACGTGCTGTACGGGTTGCTGCACCGGCAGGTAAAGCAGGGCGGTCGCGGCGGCTTTATCCACGTTCCGTATCTACCGCAGCAGGCGGTCAGGCATCCGGGTGCGGCCAGCATGCCGTTACAGACGGTGGTGCTGGCGCTGGAGATGGCGCTTACCATCACGCTAACCGTTGAGCAGGATATAAAACTGACGGGAGGCGCTACCCATTAATCGACTAACAAGGAGGCACCATGCCGGAAGGCCCTGAAATCCGCCGCGCTGCGGACAAACTGGAACAGGCGATTAAAGGCAAAACGCTGACCGAGGTCTGGTTTGCTTTCCCCCAGTTAAAAACCTACGAATCTTCGCTGACCGGCGAACGCGTTGAGGCCATAGAAACGCGTGGCAAGGCAATTCTGACCCACTTCTCTAACGGTTTGATTTTGTATAGCCATAACCAGCTGTACGGCGTCTGGCGCGTCGTCAAGAGCGGCACCGAGCCGCAAAGCAATCGCGTGCTGCGCGTTAAGCTGGCGGCGGAAGACAAAACGCTGCTGCTGTACAGTGCTTCCGATATCGAACTACTCAATGAAGACACGCTGGCAGCACATCCTTTTCTGCTGCGCGTTGGGCCGGACGTGCTGGATATGACGTTAACGGTGGCAGAGGTGAAAGAACGCCTGCTTTCAACGCGCTTCCGGCGACGCCAGTTTAGCGGCCTGCTGCTGGATCAGGCTTTTCTGGCCGGGCTGGGCAACTATTTACGCGTGGAAATTCTCTGGCAGGCCGGTCTCGCGCCGCAGCGTAAAGCACAGGATCTGAACGCAGAACAGCTGGATACGCTAGCGGAGGCGCTGCTGGCAATCCCGCGCCTGTCTTATAAAACGCGCGGCGTAGCCAAAGAGAACAAACATCACGGCGCGCTGTTCAGCTTTAAGGTTTTTCATCGCGCGGGGAAAAAGTGCGAGCGCTGCGGTGGGTTTATTGAAAAAACGTCACTGTCATCGCGGCCGTTTTACTGGTGCCCAGGTTGTCAATTTTAAGATCTCGTATTTTGAGAATATTGTTGATAAAAAATGGGCTGTTTATTTAAAGTATTAACGATTTGTTTTTTATTTTTTTTTTTCTGATGTTGCCCTTTTAATAAGGGCATGCAGTTTATTTTCGGTTGGATCGCTTTTACAGCAGGCGGGTATTTTAAAATAAGGAGGAAGGGCATAAGCTAAGCAGGCTACTACCCACATATATATAATTTCTAACAGGTAAATATAATGAATTCCAAAATTAAATATTTTCTAATTATGTCTACGCTGGCTGGTGTTCTGAATACGTCTCTGGCCATTGCTGCTTCTGAGTGTACGCCCGCTACGGCAGACGGAATAAGCTGCGTCTGTTTGCCCGACCCTGTCGGCTGTATTGATAACAACGACGGCGGTCTTCGTCCTTAATCTTTTTGCCTCATGATAATACCCAGCTATTGAAAAGCTTAATGTTATTAATAAAAAAAGCGCCGCAGTGCGGCGCTTCTGCTCTTACAGCATGAGATTACTTCGTAGCGGATTTAAACTCGCGCTGGTCGTAACCGGTATAAAGCTGACGCGGACGGGCAATTTTAATGCCGTCATCGTGCATCTCTTTCCAGTGCGCAATCCAGCCCACGGTACGCGCCATCGCAAAGATAACGGTAAACATAGACGAAGGAATACCCATCGCTTTCAGGATCAGACCTGAATAGAAGTCGACGTTTGGATAAAGTTTACGCTCAATAAAGTACGGATCGTTCAGCGCGATATGCTCCAGCTCCATGGCCACTTCCAGCAGGTCGTCCTTCATACCCAGCTCTTCCAGCACTTCGTGGCAGGTTTCACGCATTACCGTGGCGCGCGGGTCATAATTTTTATACACGCGGTGACCAAAGCCCATCAGACGGAAGGAGTCGTTCTTGTCTTTCGCGCGACGGATAAATTCTGGAATGTGCTCAACCGTTTTGATCTCTTCCAGCATACGCAGGCAGGCTTCGTTGGCGCCGCCGTGTGCCGGTCCCCACAGGGAAGCGATGCCTGCGGCGATACAGGCAAACGGGTTTGCGCCGGAAGAGCCAGCGGTACGCACGGTAGAGGTAGAAGCATTCTGCTCATGGTCGGCGTGCAGGATCAGGATACGGTCCATTGCGCGTTCCAGCACCGGGTTAACCACATACTCTTCACAAGGCGTGGAGAACATCATGTTCAGGAAGTTACCGGCATAGGAGAGGTCGTTGCGTGGATAGACGAACGGCTGGCCGATCGAATATTTGTAACACATCGCGGCAACGGTAGGCATTTTGGACAGCAGGCGGAAAGCCGCAATCTCGCGGTGACGTTCGATATTCACGTCCATCGCATCGTGATAAAACGCCGCCAGCGCACCGGTCACGCCGCACATGACCGCCATAGGATGCGAATCGCGACGGAAGCCGCGGAACAGATGGTGGATCTGCTCGTGGATCATGGTGTGGCGGGTAACGATAGTGCGGAATTCGTCAAACTGCTCTTTGGTTGGCGCTTCGCCATTCAGCAGGATATAGCACACTTCCAGATAGTTGGAATTCAGCGCCAGCTGATCGATAGGGAATCCACGGTGCAGCAGGATGCCTTCGTCACCGTCGATATAGGTAATTTTGGATTCACAAGAAGCGGTGGAGGTAAAGCCCGGATCGAAAGTGAAATAGCCTTTAGAGCCAAGAGTGCGAACGTCGATCTCTTCCTGACCCAGCGTGCCGCTTAGCACGTTAAGTTCAATAGCATCTTCGCCTGGCAGGTTAAGCGTTGCTTTTTTATCAGCCATTTTAAGTCTCCTTAGCGCCTTGTCGATGAATCTATGACATCTGAAACGCCGTTATGTCCACCGTCGCGTGCTAAAAAGCAATATCAACTCTGTGGCAGTTAATCATGTGCAGGGTACAGAGTGACGGCGCGTACTGGCCGGAAGAGCACAAACAGGTTTTGTTTAGCAGTTGTTAAAGATTCGGTATGGTCGTAGCTTACAAACCAGATACTTAATAAGTATATATCACCAATGTTACATAACTTGTGCTTAGGGGAAAGTGTATCCCCATAACTTTTGTGCATCATAGAACTTTTAGCGCCCAGTTTGTAACAAAAATGTTGAAGTTTTGTCAAATCAGATAATTAAATTTGTATTAAATGTAAAAAGCGTGAGTCAGATCACTGTTTCACCTAATTTTCACCTGGATGTTTGTAGGGTAATTGTAATGAGATTGTGATCGACTTATACTGCGGCCAGGTCTCCGGAATACCCTGACACCAGGAGCCACCCAGCGTTTTAGCGCCACAATTAACACTGGATGTTGCTGTTTTGGTGCCGGTTCACAGTTGCAATGCTTATGTATTCAGCTGTCACCTTCAGGACCGGAGGAAGCAAAATAAGAAAGGCTCTGTGGGCAAAACCGTGAAAAAACAAAGACCTGTCAATCTGGATCTCTCAACGATCCGTTTTCCCGTTACCGCAATCGCGTCCATTCTCCACCGCGTATCCGGCGTTATTACGTTCGTTGCCGTTGGCATACTGCTCTGGTTACTGGGCCTGTCGCTGTCGTCGCCGGAAGGCTTTCTGCAGGCATCCGCCGTTATGCAGAGCTTCTTCGCTAAATTCATCATGTGGGGCATTCTGACCGCGCTGGCGTACCATACCGTCGGCGGCATTCGTCACATGCTGATGGATTTTGGTTATCTGGCGGAAACTCAGGTAGTGGGAACGCGTTCGGCGCAAATCTGTTTTGGTATCACTGTCGTGCTTTCAATTCTGGCTGGAGTCCTCGTATGTTAAGCAACGCTTCTGCACTGGGACGCAATGGCGTTCATGACTGGCTGCTGGTACGCGCTACTTCTATCGTAATGACGGTCTACATCGTCTATATCCTCGGCTTCTTCGTGATGACGGACACGCTGACCTACGATATCTGGCGCGCTTTTTTTGCCTCCTCCGTAACCAAAGTATTCACGCTGCTGACGCTGTTCTCCATTCTGATGCATGGCTGGATAGGGATGTGGCAGGTGCTGACAGACTACATCAAGCATCTGGCAACGCGTCTGCTGTTGCAGATGGCGATTGTGGTAGCGCTGTTTGTCTATGCGATTTATGGAACTGTTGTTGTGTGGGGTGTGTAAAAAATGAAGTTGCCAGTCAGAGAATTTGACGCCGTTGTTGTCGGCGCTGGTGGTGCAGGCATGCGTGCCGCGCTACAGATTTCCCAATCGGGCCAGACCTGTGCCCTGTTATCCAAAGTTTTCCCGACCCGTTCCCACACTGTTTCCGCGCAGGGCGGGATTACCGTCGCGCTGGGCAACACCCATGACGACAACTGGGAATGGCACATGTATGACACGGTGAAAGGCTCCGACTATATCGGTGACCAGGACGCCATTGAATATATGTGTAAAACCGGCCCGGAAGCGATTCTGGAGCTGGAACATATGGGTCTGCCGTTCTCCCGCCTGGACGACGGTCGCATCTATCAGCGCCCGTTCGGCGGCCAGTCGAAAAATTTCGGCGGCGAGCAGGCTGCACGTACTGCGGCAGCCGCTGACCGTACCGGTCACGCCTTGCTGCATACGCTTTATCAGCAGAACCTGAAAAACAAAACCACCATCTTTTCCGAATGGTACGCGCTGGATCTGGTGAAAAACGCCGATGGCGCGGTGGTCGGCTGTACCGCGCTGAATATTGAAGATGGCGAAGTTGTCTACTTTAAAGCCAAAGCCACCGTGCTGGCTACGGGCGGCGCGGGCCGAATTTATCAGTCCACTACCAATGCGCATATCAACACCGGCGACGGCGTTGGCATGGCGCTGCGCGCTGGCGTGCCGGTGCAGGATATGGAGATGTGGCAGTTCCACCCAACCGGTATCGCGGGTGCGGGCGTGCTGGTGACGGAAGGTTGTCGCGGCGAAGGCGGCTATCTGCTGAACAAGCATGGCGAACGCTTTATGGAACGCTACGCGCCAAACGCGAAAGACCTGGCGGGTCGTGACGTAGTTGCCCGTTCAATGATGATTGAGATCCGTGAAGGCCGCGGCTGTGAAGGCCCGTGGGGCCCGCATATCAAGCTGAAGCTCGATCATCTGGGGAAAGACGTTCTGGAAGCGCGCCTGCCGGGCATTCTGGAGCTGTCCCGTACCTTTGCCCACGTCGATCCGGTCAAAGAACCTATTCCTGTTATCCCTACCTGTCACTACATGATGGGCGGTATCCCGACCAAAGTAACCGGTCAGGCGCTGACGCTGAACGAGCAGGGCGAAGATGTGGTGGTGCCGGGCCTGTTCGCCGTGGGCGAAATTGCCTGCGTATCCGTACACGGCTCTAACCGTCTGGGCGGTAACTCGCTGCTGGATCTGGTGGTGTTTGGCCGCGCGGCTGGCCTGCACTTACAGCAGTCCATTCAGGAGCAGGGCGAACTGCTGGACGCAACGGACGACGAGATTGACGCTTCACTGGCGCGCCTGAACCGCTGGAACAATACTCAGTCTGGTGAAGACCCGGCCGAGCTGCGTAAAGCGCTGCAAACCTGTATGCAGAATAACTTCTCGGTATTCCGCGAAGGCGAAGCGATGGCAAAAGGTTTAGAAGAGCTGAAAGTGCTGCGTAAGCGTCTGCAAAACGCGCGTCTGGATGACCGTTCGCCAGATTTCAACACTCAGCGCATCGAGTGTCTGGAACTGGATAACCTGATGGAAACCGCTTACGCCACCGCCGTTGCTGCTAACTACCGTACCGAAAGCCGTGGCGCGCATAGCCGCTTCGACTATCCAGATCGTGATGATGCAAACTGGCTGTGCCACAGCGTCTATCTGCCGCAGAGCGAAAGCATGGCCCGCCGTGAAGTTAACATGGCACCGAAGCTGCGTGCGGCCTTCCCGCCAAAAGCGCGTACCTACTAGTTTGCGGAGAGTAAGATGAGAATCGAATTTTCAGTTTATCGTTACAACCCGGACGTAGACGACGCGCCCCGGATGCAGGACTACAGCCTGGAGTCCGAAGAAGGGCGGGATATGATGCTGCTGGACGCCTTAATACGTCTGAAAGAAAAAGATCCGACACTGGGCTTCCGCCGCTCCTGTCGCGAAGGCGTTTGCGGCTCCGACGGCATCAACATGAACGGTAAAAACGGCCTGGCTTGTATCACGCCGGTTTCCGCGCTGGGCGCGGGAAAACGTAAAATTGTGATCCGTCCGCTGCCCGGTTTGCCGGTTATCCGCGATTTGGTAGTAGACATGGGACAGTTCTACACTCAATATGAGAAAATTAAGCCTTACCTGTTGAATAATGGAGAAAATCCACCGGCACGCGAGCATTTACAGCAGCCGGAACAGCGTGAAAAGCTGGATGGCCTGTATGAGTGTATCCTTTGTGCATGCTGCTCCACCTCCTGCCCGTCGTTCTGGTGGAATCCGGACAAGTTTATCGGGCCGGCGGGGCTGTTGGCCGCTTACCGTTTCCTGATCGACAGTCGCGATACGGAAACCGGTCCGCGCCTGGACGATCTCAGTGATGCCTTCAGCGTTTTCCGCTGCCACAGCATCATGAACTGCGTCAGCGTCTGTCCAAAAGGGCTGAACCCGACGCGCGCCATCGGCCACATCAAGTCGATGTTGCTGGCGCGAAGCGCATAAGCGCGTACCGTCCGGGAGCCTGGCTCCCGGCTGTTTTATCAGGCCACGCCTGCAGGCGTGACCGAGGGCAAGCCGCTCACGCGGCGCGGGGCTTAGCTGTTCCGTTACATAATCACGGCAAAAAAAAGCATATTGCTTTAAGGGATCACAATGCAGAACAGCGCGATGAAACCCTGGCTGGACTCCTCCTGGCTGGCCGGCGCGAATCAGACCTATATAGAGCAACTCTATGAGGACTATCTGACCGATCCTGACTCTGTCGATGCGGCCTGGAAAGAGCTGTTTCAGCAGCTTCCGGGCCACGGGGTCAGGCCAGAGCAGTTCCACTCCACCACTCGCGAATACTTCAAACGTCTGGCGAAAGATGCTTCTCGCTATACTTCTTCCGTCAGCGATCCCGATACCAACGCCAAGCAGGTCAAGGTTCTCCAGCTGATCAACGCCTTCCGTTTCCGTGGTCACCAGCAGGCCAATCTCGATCCGCTGGGCCTGTGGAAACAGGAATCCGTACCGGATCTGGATCCTGCTTTCCACGATCTTACCGAAGCGGATTTCCAGGAAACCTTCAACGTAGGCTCTTTTGCTTTTGGCAAAGACACGATGAAGCTCGCCGATCTGTTCAGCCTGCTGCAGCAGACCTATTGCGGCTCTATCGGCGCGGAATATATGCATATCACCAACACCGAAGAGAAGCGCTGGATCCAGCAGCGTATCGAATCGGTGGCGGGCCAGGCCTCTTTCTCTACCGATGAGAAAAAAGGTTTCCTGAAACAGCTGACCGCTGCGGAAGGGCTGGAGCGTTATCTGGGTGCCAAATTCCCCGGTGCAAAACGCTTCTCGCTGGAAGGCGGCGACGCGCTGGTGCCGATGCTTAACGAAATGATCCGCCACGCGGGCAAAAGCGGCACGCGCGAAGTGGTGCTGGGCATGGCGCACCGTGGTCGTCTGAACGTGCTGATCAACGTGCTGGGCAAAAAGCCGCAGGATCTGTTTGACGAGTTTTCCGGCAAGCACAAAGAGCATCTCGGTACCGGTGACGTGAAGTACCATATGGGCTTCTCTTCCGACGTGGAAACCGAAGGCGGCATGGTGCACCTGGCGCTGGCGTTTAACCCGTCGCACCTGGAGATTGTTAGCCCGGTCGTCATGGGATCGGTTCGCGCTCGACTGGATCGTCTGGACGAGCCGCGCAGCAGCAAAGTGCTGCCGATTACTATTCACGGCGACGCAGCGGTCACCGGCCAGGGTGTGGTTCAGGAAACGCTGAACATGTCCCAGGCGCGCGGCTATGAAGTCGGCGGGACTGTGCGTATCGTGATCAACAACCAGATTGGGTTTACCACGTCTAACCCACGCGACGCGCGTTCTACCCAGTACTGTACCGATATCGGCAAAATGGTGCTGGCACCGATTTTCCACGTCAACGCTGACGATCCGGAAGCGGTTGCCTTTGTTACGCGCCTGGCGCTGGACTTCCGTAACACCTTCCAGCGTGACGTCTTTATCGATCTGGTTTGCTATCGCCGCCACGGCCACAACGAGGCCGACGAGCCGAGCGCAACGCAGCCGGTGATGTACCAGAAAATCAAAAAGCATCCTACTCCGCGTAAGCTCTACGCAGACCGCCTGGAGCAGGAAAAGGTCGCCAGCCTGGAAGATGCCACCGAAATGGTCAATCTTTACCGCGATGCGCTGGACGCCGGTGAATGCGTGGTGCCGGAATGGCGTCCGATGAGCCTGCATTCGTTTACCTGGTCGCCGTATCTCAATCACGAATGGGACGAAAGCTATCCGTCAACGCTGGATCTGAAGCGTTTGCAGGAGCTGGCGAAGCGCGTTTGCCACGTGCCTGAAGAGATTGAAATGCAGTCGCGCGTAGCCAAAATCTACAACGACCGTGCCGCTATGGCCGCGGGCGAAAAACCGTTTGACTGGGGCGCAGCGGAAAACCTGGCCTACGCCACGCTGGTAGACGAGGGCATTCCATGCCGTCTTTCCGGTGAAGATATGGGCCGTGGTACTTTCTTCCATCGCCATGCGGTTATCCATAACCAGGCAAACGGCTCAACCTATACGCCGTTGCAGCATATCCATAACGGACAGGGCACCTTCCGCGTCTGGGATTCCGTGCTGTCTGAAGAAGCGGTGCTGGCATTTGAATATGGTTACGCCACGGCAGAACCGCGCACGCTGACCATCTGGGAAGCGCAGTTCGGCGACTTTGCTAACGGCGCGCAGGTTGTTATTGACCAGTTCATCAGCTCCGGCGAGCAGAAGTGGGGCCGTATGTGCGGTCTGGTTATGCTGCTGCCGCACGGCTATGAAGGCCAGGGGCCGGAGCACTCCTCCGCGCGTCTGGAACGTTACCTCCAGCTCTGCGCCGAGCAGAACATGCAGGTTTGCGTCCCTTCAACGCCAGCGCAGGTTTACCACATGCTGCGCCGTCAGGCGCTGCGCGGAATGCGTCGCCCGCTGGTAGTCATGTCACCGAAATCGCTGCTGCGTCATCCGCTGGCGATCTCTTCGCTTGAAGAGCTGGCTAACGGCGGCTTCCAGCCAGCGATTGGCGAAATCGACGACATCGATCCCAAAGGCGTCAAGCGCGTGGTGCTCTGCTCCGGCAAAGTCTATTACGACCTGCTGGAAAAACGCCGCAAGAACGAGCAGACCGACGTGGCTATCGTTCGTATCGAACAGCTTTATCCTTTCCCGCACAAAGCGGTGCAGGAAAAACTCCAGCAGTATGCGCACGTGCATGACTTTGTCTGGTGTCAGGAAGAGCCATTAAATCAGGGTGCCTGGTATTGCAGCCAGCATCATTTCCGTGAAGTGGTGCCTTTCGGCGCATCGTTACGTTACGCCGGTCGTCCTGCTTCGGCTTCTCCGGCAGTTGGCTATATGTCCGTTCACCAGCAGCAGCAGCAAGACCTGGTAAATGACGCGCTGAACGTTAATTAATTAAAGGAAAAATAATGAGTAGCGTAGAGATCCTCGTTCCCGACCTGCCTGAATCCGTTGCCGATGCCACCGTGGCGACCTGGCACAAGAAACCAGGCGATACGGTAACCCGTGACGAAGTGCTGGTAGAAATTGAAACTGACAAAGTTGTGCTGGAAGTTCCTGCTTCTGCCGATGGCGTGCTGGAAGCGATTCTGGAAGATGAAGGCGCGACCGTGACTTCACGCCAGGCGCTGGGTCGTCTGAAAGAAGGCAACAGCGGCGGCAAAGAAAGCTCGGCGAAACCGGAAGAGCAGGCATCTACCCCGGCACAGCGTCAGAGCGCTTCGCTGGAAGAAGAGAGCAACGATGCCCTCAGCCCGGCTATTCGTCGCCTGATTGCCGAGCATGGCCTGGAGCCATCCGCGATTAAAGGCACCGGCGTTGGCGGCCGCTTAACGCGTGAAGACGTAGAGAAGCACCTGGCTAAAGCGCCTGCGGCTAAACCTGCAGAAGCAAAAGCGCCGGAAGCCGCCGCCGCGCCGTCACTGGCTGGCCGTAGCGAAAAACGCGTACCGATGACGCGTCTGCGTAAGCGTATCGCCGAGCGCCTGCTGGAAGCTAAAAACAGCACCGCTATGCTGACCACGTTTAACGAAGTCAACATGCAGCCGATCATGAACCTGCGTAAGCAGTACGGCGAAGCCTTCGAAAAACGTCACGGTATCCGTCTGGGCTTCATGTCCTTCTACCTGAAGGCCGTGGTTGAAGCGCTGAAACGCTTCCCGGAAGTCAATGCTTCTATCGATGGCGAAGACGTTGTTTACCACAACTACTTTGACGTCAGCATCGCGGTTTCTACGCCGCGTGGCCTGGTTACGCCGGTACTGAAAGATATCGACGCGCTGGGCATGGCTGATATCGAGAAGAAAATCAAAGAGCTGGCGATTAAAGGCCGTGACGGCAAGCTGACCGTAGAAGAACTGACCGGCGGTAACTTCACCATTACCAACGGCGGCGTCTTCGGCTCGCTGATGTCCACGCCAATCATCAACCCACCGCAGAGCGCCATCCTGGGCATGCACGCCATTAAAGATCGCCCAATGGCGGTTAATGGCCAGGTTGTGATCCTGCCGATGATGTATCTGGCGCTTTCTTACGATCACCGCCTGATCGACGGTAAAGAATCCGTCAGCTTCCTGGTGGCAATCAAAGAGCTGCTGGAAGATCCTTCTCGTCTGCTGCTGGACGTTTAATTTCTGTCGAGCGCGGCGACTGCCGCGCTCCCTGTGAGTGGCCGAAGATCTGGCAAGCTGCCGGATTCGACCAAGTCTTTTCCGAACTGGATGGATTAACAACATGAACTTACATGAGTATCAGGCAAAACAGCTGTTCGCCCGGTATGGCTTACCGGCACCCGTCGGTTATGCCTGCACCACTCCACGCGAAGCGGAAGAAGCCGCTTCAAAAATTGGCGCTGGCCCGTGGGTCGTGAAATGTCAGGTTCATGCCGGAGGCCGTGGTAAAGCGGGCGGCGTGAAAGTAGTAAAAAGCAAAGAAGAGATCCGCGCGTTTGCGGAACACTGGCTGGGCAAACGCCTGACCACCTATCAGACCGATGCGCACGGCCAGCCGGTTAACCAGATTCTGGTTGAAGCCGCTACCGACATCGATCAGGAGCTGTACCTGGGCGCGGTCGTTGACCGTGGTACCCGTCGCGTCGTGTTTATGGCTTCTACCGAAGGCGGCGTTGAAATTGAGAAAGTGGCGGAAGAAACGCCGCACCTGATCCACAAAATGGCACTGGATCCGTTAACTGGCCCGCAGCCTTATCAGGGCCGCGAGCTGGCGTTCAAGCTGGGCCTGAGCGGCAAGCAGGTTGGCCAGTTCACCAAAATCTTTATGGGTCTGGCCACTATGTTCCTGGAGCGCGACCTGGCGCTGGTTGAGATCAACCCGCTGGTTATCACCAAACAGGGCGATCTGATCTGCCTGGACGGCAAGCTGGGCGCCGACGGCAATGCGCTGTTCCGCCAGCCGGAGCTGCGTGAAATGCGCGACCCAAGCCAGGAAGATTCCCGTGAAGCGCATGCGGCACAGTGGGAACTGAACTACGTGGCGCTGGAAGGCAACATCGGCTGTATGGTTAACGGCGCGGGTCTGGCGATGGGCACCATGGACATCGTTAAGCTGAGCGGCGGCCAGCCGGCTAACTTCCTGGACGTAGGCGGCGGCGCGACCAAAGAGCGCGTGACCGAAGCCTTTAAAATCATCCTTTCCGACGATGCGGTAAAAGCCGTTTTCGTTAACATTTTCGGCGGCATTGTGCGCTGCGACCTGATCGCAGACGGCATCATGGGTGCGGTAGAAGAAGTGGGCGTTAACGTGCCGGTCGTGGTGCGTCTGGAAGGAAACAATGCCGAGCTGGGCGCGCAGAAACTGGCGGACAGCGGACTGAATATTATTGCAGCAACCAGCCTGAGCGATGCGGCGCAGCGCGTTGTTGCCGCAGCGGAGGGAAAATAATGTCCATTTTGATCGATAAAAACACCAAGGTAATCTGCCAGGGCTTTACCGGCGGCCAGGGGACTTTCCACTCTGAACAGGCGCTGGCTTACGGCACGCAGCTGGTTGGCGGCGTTACGCCGGGCAAAGGCGGCACCGAGCATCTGGGCCTGCCGGTGTTTAACACCGTCCGCGAAGCGGTAGAAGCCACGGGCGCCACCGCCTCCGTTATCTACGTTCCGGCACCGTTCTGCAAGGACGGTATCCTGGAAGCTATCGAAGCGGGCATCAAACTGATCATCACCATTACCGAAGGGATCCCTACGCTGGATATGCTGACGGTAAAAGTGAAGCTGGACGAAGCTGGCGTGCGCATGATCGGGCCGAACTGTCCGGGCGTGATCACGCCGGGCGAATGCAAAATCGGCATCATGCCGGGCCATATTCATAAGCCAGGCCGCATCGGTATCGTTTCCCGTTCCGGTACGCTGACCTATGAAGCCGTTAAGCAAACCACCGATATCGGCTACGGCCAGTCGACCTGCGTCGGCATCGGCGGCGATCCGATCCCTGGCTCTAACTTTATCGATATCCTGAAGCTGTTCCAGGAAGATCCGCAGACCGAAGCGATTGTGATGATCGGTGAGATCGGCGGCAGCGCGGAAGAAGAAGCGGCAGCCTTTATCAAAGAGCACGTAACCAAACCGGTTGTGGGCTACATTGCTGGCGTGACCGCGCCAAAAGGCAAGCGTATGGGCCATGCGGGCGCCATTATCGCGGGCGGTAAAGGAACAGCGGACGAGAAATTCGCCGCGCTGGAAGCTGCCGGTGTGAAAACGGTGCGCAGCCTTGCTGACATCGGCGATGCGGTGAAGGCCGTTCTGCCGCAGTAAGTATGCTGCTGTTATTCACCGGTCAGAAAAGAGCCAGTGAATGATAATGCGTTTCCAACAGCTTCAGGCCGCCTCCGGGCGGCCTTTTTTATCGCTTCACGTACGGCAAGCTATTCTCTCTGACAAAATAAGAACTATTAATCAAATTAAGTTTCCAGAAATAACGTAAAAAATAAAAGTCGCGAACCTTCCCGATATTACATAATTGTTTTAAAGTAATGCGTATATTAAATTTCCATAGGGGTATATGTTAAATTTTTATTTGTCACCCTAAATTTAAAATCGATTATTAATCGAGATCAAAGAAATAAATTTTATTCCGCGCTTTAGCGCTGGCTAAAGCGCCGCGTTGCGATTAAATTGCTCTGCATCAAAAAAACAGCTTTACGCTTTAAATAACGTATTCGGAAATATTGGGGTCAGCGCATTTTTATGCATTATCTCGCTGGCAAAAGATAAGCGCTATTAAAGCGTGCTGGTTTTTGAGTCCGCAATCAATTGCCGACGGGGTAATCGCTACACCCTCAGGTGTTATTCGTCATCCTGTTCTGCCGCAATACTGGCGCTACCGCGCGTGAATAAGGCCGGGCAGGGAGCAAGGAGCCAAAATGTTAGATGTTGTCGAACTGTCGCGTTTACAGTTTGCGCTAACGGCAATGTACCATTTCCTGTTTGTGCCGCTAACGCTGGGAATGGCGTTTCTGCTGGCTATTATGGAAACGGTCTACGTGCTGTCAGGCAAGCAAATCTATAAAGATATGACCAAATTCTGGGGCAAGCTTTTTGGTATTAACTTTGCGCTGGGCGTGGCCACCGGACTGACGATGGAATTTCAGTTCGGCACCAACTGGTCTTATTATTCACACTACGTCGGGGATATATTTGGCGCACCGCTGGCTATTGAAGGGCTCATGGCCTTTTTCCTCGAATCAACTTTTGTCGGCATGTTTTTCTTCGGCTGGGATCGCCTGAGTAAAGTGCAGCATCTTATGACTACCTGGCTGCTGGCATTAGGTTCGAATTTATCGGCGCTCTGGATCCTGGTAGCCAACGGCTGGATGCAAAATCCGGTCGGCTCCGACTTTAATTTTGAAACCATGCGTATGGAAATGGTCAGCTTTTCCGAACTGATCTTCAATCCGGTGGCGCAGGTTAAATTTGTGCATACCGTGGCCGCTGGCTACACCTGCGGCGCCATGTTCATTATGGGCATCAGCGCTTATTACCTGCTGCGCGGCCGTGATATCGCTTTTGCTAAACGTTCTTTCGCCATCGCCGCCAGTTTTGGGATGGCGGCCGTTCTGGCCGTGATCCTGCTGGGCGATGAATCGGGCTATGTCATGGGCGACGTGCAAAAAACCAAGCTGGCCGCGATTGAGGCGGAGTGGGAAACGCAGCCCGCACCGGCCGCCTTCACGCTGTTTGGCCTGCCCAATCAGCAGGCGCAGCGCAACGATTACGCCATACAGATCCCCTGGGCGCTCGGGCTGATCGCTACCCGCTCGGTGGATGAGCGCGTATCCGGCATTAAAGATTTGATGGCGCAGCACGAACTCCGTATTCGCAACGGTATGCGTGCTTATCAACTGCTGGAACAGCTGAGGGAAGGGGATACCAGTCCGGCGGTGCGCGCGGCGTTCAATGAGGCAAAACGCGACCTGGGCTACGGCCTGCTGTTAAAACGCTATACGCCAAACGTAGCCGATGCCAGCGCAGCGCAAATTCAAAAGGCCACCGAGGATTCTATCCCGCGCGTGGCACCGCTCTACTTTTCCTTCCGCATTATGGTGGCGTGCGGCGTGTTAATGCTGCTGATTACCCTGTGCTGTTTCTGGAGCGTGATCCGTAATCGTATCGGTAACAACCGCTTCCTGCTTAAGTGTGCGCTGTACGGCATTCCGCTGCCCTGGATAGCTGCGGAAGCGGGCTGGTTTGTCGCCGAGTATGGGCGGCAACCTTGGGCAATCGGGGAAATCCTGCCAACGGCGGTGGCTAACTCCTCGTTGACGGTAGGGCAGCTGCTGTTTTCGCTATTGCTGATCTGCGGGCTTTATACGCTGTTCCTGATAGCGGAAATGTACCTGATGTTTAAGTTTGCCCGGCGTGGGCCGAGCAGCTTAAAGACCGGACGTTACCATTTTGAGACGTCTCTCCACGCAGGGAAAGGAGCGTAAGATGATGACCTATGAGCTTTTGCGTTTCGTCTGGTGGTTGCTGATTGGCGTGCTGTTTATCGGTTTCGCCATTACCGACGGTTTTGATATGGGTGTCGGCATGCTGGGGCGGCTGATTGGCCGTAACGACGTCGAGCGCCGCATTATGATTAACACCATCGCGCCGCACTGGGACGGCAACCAGGTCTGGCTGATTACCGCAGGCGGCGCGCTGTTTGCCGCATGGCCCATGGTTTACGCGGCCGCGTTTTCCGGTTTCTATGTGGCGATGATTCTGGTGCTGGCCTCGCTGTTCTTTCGGCCCATCGGTTTTGACTACCGCTCCAAAATAGAAGATCCGCGCTGGCGGGGCATGTGGGACTGGGGCATTTTTGTCGGGAGCTTTGTGCCGCCGCTGGTGATCGGCGTGGCCTTTGGCAATTTGCTACAGGGCGTGCCTTTTTATGCCGACGAATATCTGAGACTGTTTTACACCGGCAGTTTTTTCCAGTTGCTTAATCCTTTCGCACTGCTGGCCGGTATAGTCAGCGTTACCATGATCCTGACGCAGGGCGCAACTTATCTGCAAATGCGTACCGCTGGGGAACTGCAGCTACGAGCGCGCACGGTCGCGCAGATTGCCACGCTGATAATGATGGTGTGCTTTGTGCTGGCGGGTATTTGGGTGAGGCAGGGGATTGATGGCTATGTGCTGGTTTCAGCGCTCGACCACAATGCGGCATCCAATCCGCTGATTAAAGAAGTGACTCGTGAGACGGGGGCCTGGCTGGCCAATTTCCAGCAGGTGCCGCTGCTGTGGATCGTTCCCGGCCTTGGCGCGCTGTTGCCGCTGCTGACCGCTCTTTTTTCCCGTCTGGACAAAAGCGGCTGGGCCTTCGTCTGTTCTTCTTTAACGGTGGCCTGCGTGATCCTGACAGCGGGCGTGGCGATGTTCCCGTTCGTGATGCCTTCGTCCAGTACGGTTAACCACAGTCTTACCCTGTGGGACGCGACCTCCAGCCTGATGACGCTGCAAATTATGACTGTGGCCGCCATCATCTTCGTGCCCCTGATTTTGCTCTACACCGGCTGGTGCTACTACAAGATGTTTGGTCGCGTGACCCGGCAACAGATTGAGGCCAACTCTCATACACTCTATTGATTAAGGAGCTGAACCATGTGGTACTTTGCCTGGATCCTCGGCACGCTGCTGGCCTGTGCGATTGCTGTTATTACCGCGCTGGCAATTGAACACCTTGATGAAGCCTCATAAGGGCTCTGCTTAACGCCATGACTTCACCTTGCGGTTTACCTGCTGGTGAAGTCATGGCCGCCGCTTTAACCCGGCCAGCTGTCTGGCGGTGCCACCCTTTTTAGATGAACCCGCCACGCTGGTTCAGCAACGGCAAAAATTTCGTTCGCCTTTCTCTTTTTTATCTTCTTTTTCCGTCAATAAATGTTTAAGAACTCTCCGTAAAACCTCGTTATTGTTACCAGAAGATAATTATTTTACTTCCCCTCTGGCAACCCATTCCCAAGGCTCAGGCTCTTGCGTATAGTAGCAACGTTTAAAAAGTAATACCGGGATGTAGAGTGAGTACAACGCTGTTTCGATGGCCGGTTCGTGTCTACTATGAAGACACCGATGCCGGTGGTGTGGTTTACCATGCCAGCTATGTCGCTTTTTATGAACGGGCACGAACCGAGATGCTGCGCCAGCACCATTTCAGCCAACAGGCGCTGCTGGCGCAGCAGGTTGGTTTTGTCGTGCGTCGTCTCACGGTTGATTACCTTGCCGCTGCGCACCTTGACGATCTGCTCGAGGTCCAGAGCGAGGTAGTGAAGATGAGCAGAACGACCATGACATTCGCACAACGCATTGTTAATGCAGAAGGCAGGACGCTTAATGAAGCTGAAGTCCTGATCGCCTGCATCAATCCACATCTGATGAAGCCCATTGCGCTTCCCAAGTCTATTGTCGCGGAGTTCAAGCAGTGACTGACATGAACATTCTTGATTTGTTCCTGAAGGCGAGCCTTCTGGTCAAACTTATCATGGTGATTTTGATTGGCTTTTCTATTGCCTCCTGGGCAATCATTATTCAACGTACGCGCATCCTGAACGCGGCAGGTCGCGAGGCGGACGCCTTTGAAGACAAATTCTGGTCGGGTATCGAGCTGTCGCGCCTCTATCAGGAAAGCCAGGCGCGTCGTGACGAGCTGGGCGGTTCTGAACAGATCTTCTATGCGGGCTTTAAAGAGTTTGCGCGCCTGCATCGCGTTAACAGCCATGCGCCAGAAGCCGTGGTGGAAGGGGCAACGCGCGCCATGCGCATTTCGCTAAACCGCGAGCTGGAAGCGCTGGAAAACCATATTCCTTTCCTCGGCACCGTCGGTTCCATCAGCCCTTATATCGGCCTGTTCGGTACGGTATGGGGGATTATGCACGCCTTTATCGGGCTGGGCTCGGTTAAACAGGCCACGTTACAGATGGTCGCGCCGGGTATTGCAGAAGCGCTGATCGCTACCGCCATCGGTCTGTTTGCGGCCATTCCTGCGGTCATGGCGTACAACCGCCTTAACCAGCGCGTGAACAAGCTGGAGCAGAATTACGATAACTTTATGGAAGAGTTCACCGCTATTCTGCATCGTCAGGCGTTCTCCAGCGAGAACAGCAAGTAACAGCGGAGTCATTCAGCTATGGCCAGAACGCGTGGTCGCCATCGTCGCGACCTTAAGTCTGAAATTAATATCGTTCCGCTGCTCGACGTCCTGCTGGTGCTGCTGCTGATCTTCATGGCAACGGCACCCATTATTACGCAAAGCGTGGAAGTGGATCTGCCGGACGCAACGGATTCCAAAACGGTCTCCAGCGACGATAATCCGCCGGTGATTGTGGAAGTCGCGGGCGTGGGACAATATAGCCTGGTGGTCGATCACGATCGTATGGAACAGCTGCCGCCGGAACAGGTTGTTGCCGAAGCGCAGCGGCGCATTGAAGCGAATCCGAAAACGGTGTTCCTGATCGGCGGCGCGAAAGACGTGCCTTACGATGAGATCATCAAAGCGCTGAACTTGCTGCATCAGGCGGGCGTGAAGTCGGTCGGATTAATGACGCAGCCGATTTAATTTATGCGGACCGTTTTTGGGAATCGAAAGTGTCGAAGGTAACCGAACAGAACGATAAGTTGAAACGGGCCCTTATCATTTCAGTGATCCTGCATGTGATTGCGATCGCGATTTTGATATGGAGCTCGTTTGACGAACATATCGACGCCAGCAGCGGAGGCGGCGGTGGCGACATCGATGCGGTGATGGTCGATCCGGGCGCTATCGTCGACCAGTATAATCGTCAGCAGAACCAGCAGAGCGACAGCAAGCGTGCCGAGCAGCAGCGTGAGAAAGCGGCTCAGCAGCAGGCGGAAGAGCTACAGCAGAAGCAGGCGGCCGAACAGCAGCGGCTGAAGGCGCTGGAAAAAGAGCGCCTGCAGGCGCAGAAGGAAGCGAAGCAGGAAGCGGCCGCGCAGGCTGCCGAGCAGAAAAAAGCTGAGGAAGCGGCGAAGCAGGCGGCCGAGGAGCAAAAACAGGCGGAAGCCGCAGCGGCGAAGGCAAAAGCGCAGGCGGACGCGAAAGCAGAAGCGGCAGCTGAAGCAAAAGCGGCGGCAGCAGCCGAGGCGAAAGCCAAAGCCCAGGCCGATGCGAAAGCGCAGGCCGATGCCCAGGCGAAAGCCGCGGCGGACGCACAGAAAAAAGCGGAAGCAGAGGCGAAAAAAGCCGCTGCGGATGCAAAAAAACAGGCTGAAGAGAAAACGGCCGCCGCTGCGGAAGCAGCAAAAGTGAAAGCGGCGCAGGAGGCGAAAGCCAAAGCGCAGGCCGATGCGAAAGCACAGGCGGCGGCAGAAGCGAAGGCGGCGAAAGAGAAAGCGGCCGAAGAAGCGAAAGAGAAAGCAGCCGAGGCGGCGAAAGAGAAAGCCGCCGCTGCCGCGAAGGAGAAAGCGGAAGCGGCGAAGGAAAAAGCCGCCGAAGAAGCGAAAGCAAAAGCCGATGCCGCCGCGAAAGCGAAAGCAGAGGCGAAGGCCGAAGCGGCAGCGAAGGCTAAAGCGGATGCAGCGGCTAAAGCGAAGGCGGCAGCCGACGCGAAGAAAAAAGCAGCGGCAGAAGCGGCTAAAGAGAGCAGCGACGTTGACGATCTGTTAGGCGGCCTGACCTCCGGCAAGAATGCGCCGAAGTCCGGTAAGGCTGGCGGGGCCGCAGCGGGGCAGGGCAACCAGAAGAAAGCGGGCGCCTCCGGCGCGGCGGTTGACAGTTATCTGGGGCAGGTACAGAACGCTATCCAAAGTAAATTTTATGACGCGGATACGTTTAAAGGGCGGACCTGTAACGTGCATATCAAACTGGCACCGGACGGTATGCTAATTTCCGCCACGTCAGCGGGCGGCGATCCGGCGCTGTGCCAGGCCGCTTTAAACGCAGCGCGCATGGCGAGAATACCTAAACCGCCTAGCGATGGTGTTTACCAGGCGGCGAAAGACGCAGTGTTAGAGTTTAAGCCTTAATAATTTCGGAAACATCCGGCAGGTTGAACTAAGGTCAACTTGCCGTACTCTATAAGTGCACTATGGGTTCGTTGAAACACTGCTAATTATTGTGGACATTGCGTTCAGGTAAGGGAGAGAAGATGAAGCAGGCATTACGTATAGCATTAAGTTTTATGCTGCTGTTTGTCGCCGTGGCGCATGCAGAAGTGCGCATTGAGATTACGCAAGGGGTTAACACCGCCCGTCCTATCGGCGTTGTGCCGTTTAAATGGCAAGGTCCGGGCGCAGCGCCGGAAGATATCGGCGGCATCGTCGCGGCGGACTTACGCAACAGCGGCAAATTCAACCCGCTGGACAGGGCTCGTCTGCCACAGCAGCCAACCACAGCGGCAGAAGTTCAGCCTGCTGCCTGGACGGCGCTGGGTATTGATGCGGTCGTGGTCGGCCAGATCCAGCCAGGCGCTGACGGTAGCTATACCGTTTCTTACCAGCTGGTAGATACCTCCGGTAATCCGGGTGCCGTACTGGCGCAGAACCAGTACAAGGTGACTAAACAGTGGCTGCGCTACGCCGCACATACCGCCAGCGACGAAACTTTCGAAAAGCTGACCGGTATTAAAGGCGCGTTCCGTACTCGTATCGCTTACGTGGTGCAGACCAACGGCGGCCAGTTCCCGTACGAGCTGCGCGTTTCTGACTACGATGGTTACAACCAGTTCACCGTGCATCGTTCTCCTGAGCCGCTGATGTCGCCGGCCTGGTCAAAAGATGGCAGCAAGCTGGCCTATGTAACCTTTGAAAGCGGTAAATCTGCGCTGGTTGTACAGACGCTGGCGAACGGCGCAATCAGGCAGGTTGCCTCATTCCCACGTCATAACGGCGCGCCTTCCTTCTCGCCTGACGGCAGCAAGCTGGCGTTCGCGCTGTCCAAAACCGGCAGTTTGAATCTGTATGTGATGGACCTGGCGTCGGGCCAAATCCGTCAGATTACCGATGGTCGCTATAACAGCACCGAACCGACCTGGTTCCCGGACAGCCAGACGCTGGCCTATACCTCTGACCAGGCTGGCCGTCCACAAATCTATAAAATCAATGTTAACGGCGGCGCGCCACAGCGTCTGACCTGGGAAGGCTCCCAGAATCAGGATGCCGACGTGAGCACTGATGGTAAATCACTGGTGATGGTAAGCACCAACGGCGGTGCGCAACACGTCGCCAGACAAGATCTGGAAACGGGAGCCGTTCAACAATTAACGGACACGTTCCTGGATGAAACGCCGAGCCTCGCGCCAAACGGCACTATGGTAATCTACAGCTCCACTCAGGGCATGGGTTCCGTACTGCAGCTGGTCTCGACCGACGGCCGTTTCAAAGCGCGTCTTCCGGCTACTGATGGACAGGTCAAATTCCCTGCCTGGTCGCCGTATCTGTGATGCATATAAATATGTATGGCAAACAATAATAGGATCGTAGAAATGCAACTGAATAAAGTGCTGAAAGGCTTAATGCTGGCACTGCCAGTTATCGCAGTGGCTGCATGTAGCTCACACAAAAACAACAACAACGACCAGACCAACGGTATGGGCGATGACGCGAACGGCGGCATGAACAGCGGCATGAACGGCGGCAACATGTCCTCCGACGAGCAGGCACGCCTGCAGATGCAGCAGCTGCAGCAGAACAACATCGTTTACTTCGGTCTGGACAAATATGACATCCAGTCTGAGTTCGCACAGATGCTGGATGCGCACGCAAACTTCCTGCGTAGCAATCCATCATACAAAGTGACCGTTGAAGGTCATGCGGATGAGCGCGGTACGCCAGAGTACAACATCGCCCTGGGCGAACGTCGTGCTACTGCTGTTAAAATGTACCTGCAGGGCAAAGGCGTTTCTGCCGATCAGATCTCTATCGTTTCTTACGGTAAAGAGAAGCCAGCTGTACTGGGCCACGACGAAGCGGCTTACGCCAAAAACCGTCGTGCCGTACTGGTATACTAAGAGAACGATATGATTAGTAACTTCAGACTTCACTTGCTGGGTCTGTCGTTACTGGTTGGCGTAGCGGCCCCCTGGGCCGCTAATGCCCAGGCGTCAATCAGTAACGTAGGTTCAGGCTCGGTCGAAGACCGCGTCACCTCGCTTGAGCGTATTTCCAATGCTCAGGCACAGCTCCTTCAGCAGCTTCAGCAGCAGCTTTCCGACAACCAGCGCGATATCGATTCGCTACGTGGTCAGATCCAGGAAAATCAGTATCAGCTGAACCAGGTCACCGAACGCCAGAAAGATCTTTATCAGCAGTTAGATAAGGTGAGCAGCGGCGCGCAGGCACCTGCCTCTGGCGATGCAGCCCCGGCAGCGACCGTAGATGGCTCCACAGCCAGTGACAGCGCTTCTGCAGCGCCTGTGCAGGGCGGCGATGCTAACAGCGACTACAACGCCGCTGTGGCGCTGGTGCTTGAGAAAAAGCAAAACGAACAGGCTATCGCGGCGTTTCAGGCCTTCGTCAAGAAATACCCGGATTCAACCTATCAGCCTAATGCCAATTACTGGCTGGGACAGTTGAACTACAACAAGGGTAAAAAAGACGACGCGGCCTACTACTTTGCGACCGTAGTAAAAAATTACCCCAAATCCCCTAAAAGCGCCGATGCGTTATATAAGGTGGGCGTAATCATGCAGGAAAAAGGCGACAGCGCGAAAGCCAAAGCCGTTTACCAGCAGGTGGTCAAACAGTATCCAAACACCGATGCCGCGAAACAAGCGCAAAAACGCGCTGCCGCGCTGTAAATGTCGTACTTTGACCAGTTATCGTATGCTTTCTGGTCCAGTCGCATGAAAGTCAGGCAGTTGAGCAGGTTATCTGAAAATAGTGGTTGCGCTGAAACGGTAAATCAGTAATATATGCCGCCGTTGCCGGGACATATGTTAAAACGTTCCGACAGCGCAAAAGTGGGTCGTTAGCTCAGTTGGTAGAGCAGTTGACTTTTAATCAATTGGTCGCAGGTTCGAATCCTGCACGACCCACCACTTTAAAAGTGGTAACCGGTGTAAAGCGTGAAGGATTTGAACCTGCTGCAGGTTCGGGTTGAACAAAGTGAAACAACGTTGCCTGGCAACGGGCCGAAAGGCCGAGGGACACCGAGTTATCCTGCACGACCCACCACTAATAAAGTAGTAACCAGTAGTAACCGCCAGATGCGGGTCGTTAGCTCAGTTGGTAGAGCAGTTGACTTTTAATCAATTGGTCGCAGGTTCGAATCCTGCACGACCCACCACTTTAAAAGTGGTAACCGGTGTAAAGCGTGAAGGATTTGAACCTGCAGCAGGTTCGCGTTGAACAAGGTGAAACAACGTTGCACCGCAACGGGCCAAAAGGCCGAGGGACACCGAGTTATCCTGCACGACCCACCATTGATAAAGTAGTAACCAGCAGTAACCGCCAGATGCGGGTCGTTAGCTCAGTTGGTAGAGCAGTTGACTTTTAATCAATTGGTCGCAGGTTCGAATCCTGCACGACCCACCACTTTAAAAGTGGCAATCAGTGTTAAGCGTGAAGGATTTGAACCTGCAGCAGGTTCGGGTTGAACGAAGTGAAACAACGTTGCACCGCAACGGGCCGGAAGGCCGAGGGACACCGAGTTATCCTGCACGACCCACCACTTTAAAAGTGGTAAGCGGTGTAAAGCGCAAAGACAGCGTTCTTTCGCTCAGGAAGTACCGAAGTGGGTGATTAGCTCAGTTGGTAGAGCATCTCCTTTACACGGAGGGGGTCGGCGGTTCGAGCCCGTCATCACCCACCACTTCGGGTCGTTAGCTCAGTTGGTAGAGCAGTTGACTTTTAATCAATTGGTCGCAGGTTCGAATCCTGCACGACCCACCAATGTAGAAAGGCGCCCTAAAGGCGCCTTTTTGCTATGCGTTATTCGTCAGGGTTCGAACCTGCAGCAGGTCGAGTCGACCAGAGGGAGACAGCGTTGCTGAAAGCAATGACCCGAAGGGCGAGGCTTTAGCCGAGTCATCCTGCACGACCCACCAATGTAGAAAGGCGCCCTAAAGGCGCCTTTTTGCTATGCATTATTCGTCAGGGTTCGACCCCTCTCTTTCTTTATGCTGCTACAGCACCTTTTCAGTCTCAGTTGCCGCTTGTCATACCATAAGCTTTCTGTGTCGGCTTAATCTCGCCGTAGCACGGACTCAATTATCGGTACCGATCTCACTGCTTTTTACCGCAACACAATTGCCTGGCCAGCAGTAGACGCTAATCCGATTAAACCACCGCTTTAACGCTTCGCCAGCTTCACAGGCGTCAGGTTTTGCCAGATATGCATCACCGCGTAGCTTCGCCACGGGCGCCATGCTTCTGCCATCTGCTCCGCTTCCCTGGCCGTCACGCCGCCCAGTTTTTTCCTTATCACAATATCTGCCGCCGGAAACGCATCTGGCCAGCGCAAGGCTCGCAACGCAATATAGTGCGCTGTCCAGTCACCAATCCCGGGCAACGCCGTCAACCGGGCTATCATCTCTTCTGGCTGGGCGGCAGAGTCAACCAGCTCTCCTCGCATACTGGCATCTGCCAGCGTCAGCAGCGTGCTGGCGCGTGCACGCACGATGCCCAGACCGGCTATCTCCTCAGGCGTGCTTAGCGCCACCGCAGAAGCTTCTGGTGATAAATGCGTGAGTTCCGGAAAAGGCGTAGCGAAAGCTTCACCAAAAGCGCCAGCAAAACGCCCGCTAAGGGTCGTGGCGGCTTTGACCGTAACCTGCTGCCCTAATACTGCCCGTACCGACATTTCAAAAATGTCGAACGCCCCAGGCACGCGTAAACCTGGATTTTTTTGCAGGCTCGGGCCCAGCAAAGGATGCTGGCCCAGTCGATCGGCAATCGCCGCCGGATGCGCATCAAGATCGAACAGATTTCGTAACCGCCTGATCAAGGCCGACAAAACCGGCGTTAACGAGTGGGTAAACTCAACCTGCAATGAATCTTCTGATTTGGTCACGCGGATCCAGCCTGTGTGCTCGCCAAGACGAACCGTACGCGCATAGCTAACATTGTCCACCGCCTCCACGCCTTTTAACGTTCGCTGGCGTAGAAAATTCAGCAGGGCTTCCCAGTCGAAAGGCGGCCTGTAGTGTAATTGCAGCGTAGAAGTTTCCCGCCTGCCCGAAACAAGGTCCTGCTTGCGCAGGCGGCTAGGCGGCATCCGGTAACGCTTGTTAAACTCGTCGTTAAACCGCCGCAGGCTGTTAAAACCGCTGGCAAGCGCAATGTCGATAACAGATAACGTGGTTTCGGTAAGGAGCTGCTTCGCCAGCAGTAGCCGACGGGTCTGTTTCAGCTCCAGCGGCGAAACGCCAAGCTCTTTATGCACAATACGCCGCAACTGCCGCAGGCTAAGAGAAAAGCGAGCAGCAAGCGTTTCCAGACTGGCATTCTCTTCCAGCACCCCATCAGCGATATATTCAAGCAGGCTATCCGCAATGCGGCGGCTGCTGTCTACGGGGGCATTTCCCGGTGCCAGCTCGGGGCGACAGCGCAGGCAAGGACGAAAATGCGCTTTTTCAGCAGCGGCGGCGCTGTCAAAAAATAAACAGTTTTTTGCCAGCGGCGCTTTCACCGGGCAAACCGGACGACAGTAAATGCCCGTTGAAATCACGCCTACGTAGAAAACGCCGTCAAAACGACCGTCGCGTGAAGTAAGCGCGCTATACGCAACCTGTGCATCAATCATTATCTCTTCCTGCCAGCTCTCTTTCAGGCAGATTAAGCGGCTTTCCACCCGCGTGCCAGCCATTTTCGGACAGGTTACTATTTCACTCCGGTGACCGAAAACGGCTGGCGTGCGCAAAGATATCGCGGATAATAAACGCCTCAATCCACAGGAAAGGGAGCCGAAAGATGAACTATTTTTTTAAACTCATGCCGTCGCCGGTGGGCATATTAAAACTGATCGCCAGCGACAAAGGCCTTGCCGCTATCCTGTGGGAAAACGAGGATCCAAAACGCTATCGGCTTCCGGCCTTGCTGGCAGAAGGCTCACATCCTGTCCTGCTGGAAACCGAATGCCAGTTGACGGAATATTTTGCCGGGCAGCGCAGGCAGTTTACCGTTGCGCTGGATTTTGTAGGCACGGAATTCCAGAAAAAGGTTTGGGCGGCGCTGGTGGCTATTCCTTTTGGCGAAACCCGCAGCTACGGGGAAATTGCTCGCGCCATCGGCAATCCTGCCGCTGTCCGTGCGGTCGGTGCGGCTAACGGCAAAAACCCTATCTCTATTATTGCCCCGTGCCATCGGGTTATTGGCGCTAACGGCAAGCTGACCGGCTTTGCTGGCGGTCTACAGGCCAAAGCTTTTTTATTAAAAATAGAAACGACCGATAACTTTCAGCTAAGTTAATGCAGTAAAAAAGTCAGCGACAGCGGCGAAAGATTCGGCTATCTTGTTTAGCATACAAAACAAACCGGGCGGAATAACGCGAGCAAAACGTTATAACCGCCACTCTGGTTAAGTTGATAAAACGAGAGCCGCGTGATGAGCCTGATGTTCGATCCCGAAACCGCTATCTATCCTTTTCCTCCCAAGCCCGCCCGTCTGACGCCCGATGAAAAGCAGTTTTACCGCGATAAAATCAAACGGCTGCTGAAAGAGCGCGATGCCGTAATGGTGGCGCATTACTATACCGACCCGGAAATTCAGGCGCTGGCGGAAGAAACCGGCGGCTGCGTGGCGGACTCGCTGGAAATGGCGCGTTTCGGCAGTCAGCATCAGGCTTCTACGCTACTGGTCGCCGGCGTTCGTTTTATGGGTGAAACGGCCAAAATCCTTAGCCCTGAAAAAACCATTCTGATGCCGACGCTTCAGGCGGAATGTTCGCTGGATCTGGGCTGTCCGAT
Source organism: Erwinia sp. BNK-24-b (assembly GCF_047456155.1). Lineage (NCBI taxonomy): Bacteria > Pseudomonadati > Pseudomonadota > Gammaproteobacteria > Enterobacterales > Erwiniaceae > Erwinia > Erwinia sp. BNK-24-b. The sequence goes on along the minus strand of NZ_CP179901.1, from coordinate 3,238,587 downwards.
TGATGAATTTACCCGTTTTTGCGATGCGCATCCTGACCGTACCGTGGTGGTTTACGCTAACACTTCTGCGGCGGTGAAAGCGCGAGCCGACTGGGTTGTTACCTCCAGTATTGCCGTTGAGCTGATTGAACACCTGGATAGCCTGGGTGAAAAAATTATCTGGGCACCTGACAAGCATCTTGGCCGCTATGTTACGCGCCAGACAGGGGCAGATATCCTGTGTTGGCAAGGTGCCTGCATTGTGCATGACGAGTTCAAAACCCAGGCCCTTATGCGGATGAAGGCGCTCTATCCGGACGCCGCGGTTCTGGTTCATCCGGAATCGCCGCAGGCCATTGTCGATCTGGCGGACGCGGTCGGCTCAACCAGCCAGCTGATTAAGGCGGCCAGAACGCTGCCGCAGCAGCAGATGATTGTCGCCACCGATCGCGGCATTTTTTATAAAATGCAGCAGGCCTGTCCGGATAAAGAGCTGCTGGAAGCGCCAACGGCGGGCGAGGGGGCAACCTGTCGCACCTGCGCGCACTGTCCGTGGATGGCGATGAATGGCTTACAGGCTATTGCGCAAGGCCTGGAGTATGGCGGCAGCGAACATGAAATTCATGTTGATGCGGCGCTGCGTGAAGCCGCGTTGCTGCCGTTGAATCGTATGCTAACCTTTGCTGCAACGCTATAACCTCTGATTTCAGGAACAAGGTGCCAACATGGATTTTTTCAGCACGCAAAATATTCTGGTTCATATTCCTCTGGGCACGGGCGGCTACGATCTTTCGTGGATAGAAGCGATCGGCACGCTGGCCGGTCTGCTTTGCATCTGGCTCGCCAGCCGGGAAAAAAACATCAACTATGCTTTTGGCCTGATTAACGTCACGCTGTTTGCCGTGATATTTTTTCAGATCCAGCTTTACGCCAGCCTGTTGCTCCAGCTGTTTTTCTTTGCCGCCAACGTTTACGGCTGGTATGCATGGACCCGCCAGACCACGGAGAATCAGCAGGCGCTGCAAATCCGCTGGCTGGGCCTGCGTAAAACGCTGGTCTGGCTGGTAGTAAGCGTTGTGGCGATTGCGCTAATGACGCGCTATATCAACCCGGTATTTGCATGGCTAACGGAGATCGCCGTAAAGCTGATGCAGGGAATGGGACTGGCGGTAACCATGCCGCAGCTACAGCCGGACGCGTTTCCGTTCTGGGATTCATCTATGCTGGTGCTTTCTGTCGTGGCAATGATTCTGATGACGCGTAAATACGTAGAAAACTGGCTGCTGTGGGTGGTGATTGATGTGATTAGCGTAATGATATTTGCCCGTCAGGGCGTCTACGCGATGTCGCTGGAATATGCCATCCTGACGCTGATTGCGCTGAACGGCTCGTGGTTGTGGATAAAAAGCGCCCGTCGGACGGGCGCTATGGCAAGTTAATGATGATGGTGGGCGTGAGCGGGGTCATGTTCATGCCCGCTTTTTCCCCAGGCAAGCTCGCAGTCGCCGTCTTCACAACTCTGATACTCCATCTGCACCGTGGCATGTTCAATCTGGTAATGTTCATGCAGATAGTCATGGATGCGGTGCAGCAGCGCATCGTGATCGTAAGGCGGGATCACCTGGACATGCAGCGTAATAACGGGTTTTTCTCCGACCAGCCATAAATGCACGTGATGCACGTTACGCACCTCGGCGATGCCCTGCGTCAGCTTTCTTTTAAGCTTTTCTACGTCCATTTGCGGCGGCGTACCTTCCAGAAGCTCGTGGAAGCTCTCTTTCATCAATACCCACGCGCTGCGCAGCACTAATACCGCAACCAAAATCGACAGCAGTGGATCGACAGGTGTCCAGCCGGTAAACATAATGATCAGCGCGGCGGCAATCGCGCCGACGGAACCCAGCAAATCACCCATGACGTGCAGCGCAGCGGCGCGCACGTTAATATTTTTTTCTTCACTCCCGTGATGCAGTAGCCAGAACGACAGCAAATTAGCCAGTAAGCCCGCTACGGCGATACCCAGCATATAGCCGCTCGCTACCGGCTCTGGCTGCATAAAGCGGCGTACCGCTTCCCAGACAATCAGCGCCGTAATCACCATCAGAGCCAGCGCGTTGACGAAAGCGGCGAGCGTGGTAAGCCTTAACAAGCCAAAAGAGTGGCGGGCATTAGGTTTGCGGCTGGCAAACTGAACGGCCAATAAGGCCATCAGCAGCGCCGCCGCATCGGTAAGCATGTGGCCAGCATCCGCCAGCAGCGCCAGCGAGCCGGAAACGATGCCGCCAATAACTTCGGCCACCATAAAAACGACGGTAACTAAAAAAGCCGCCAACAGACGGTTGCGGTTTCCGCCGCTATGAGAATGCGAGTGCGCCATAAATATCCATTTTTCTAATAAACCAGCTTAATCATATCAATAAATTATGCGCCCGCGGCTATTCTCCGGCGAGCTTTTTAGCGCAGGCTTTTCTCTTTTTCAGACTGTTTGCCAGCAGGGAAGGCAAACCAATAAAAAAGGAGAGCCGTAGCTCTCCTCAGAATTCAGCGCACTTGCTTACTGCGTAGTGCCGTCAGTTTTGGTGTCTGCGCCTGGGCCAACTTTTTCATTGATATTCGGGCATTTGCCATCTTTACACTGGGTGTTTTTATCAATTTCATTTGCCGTCATTTTTTTCTTGGCGTGATGCTTCGTGGTCTTATGTTTGGTTGGCGTCGTTGCATCACCGGTATTGTTGATCTGGCTGTTATCAACGTGGTTAGGGGCCAGGTTTTGTTTGGCACCACCCGCAACCGCGCCAGCATCGGCGGCCTGGTTTGACGTGCCGTTACCGGCGATAGCCGCAGCGCTACCCAAAGACATTGCTGCTGTCAGGATTACAATTGCAAACTTTTTCATCATCTTACTCCATTAATTTTTGGCATATTGGCGAACCAAACCCTGCTTAAAAAGCGGTTTGCATAAAAAGGGTGGAGAGAAACTCTCCTTTCGCATGGATTGCCATCGTAAAGCGGGCGATCTCTATACGTTTTTATAAATGTTAAGCATTAAAAGTGTAGTAAAAAGTGTCAAAACAGCAACTCGCGCTGATAATAATTTGCGCAAAGTTGATTTACAGCCTTACCCGCACGCGATAGATTGGTTGCGATGCGCCTGGTGTGCAGTACGGCTTAGTAAATATCTGGAAATATTATGAATTATCAGAACGATGACTTAAGAATTAAAGAGATAAAAGAACTTTTACCGCCTGTTGCGTTACTTGAAAAATTCCCTGCCACGGAAACGGCGGCAAAGACCGTTGCCGTTGCCCGTCAGGCAATCCATAACATCCTGCAAAAAACGGACGATCGCCTGCTGGTGGTGATTGGGCCATGCTCCATTCACGATACCACTGCCGCAACCGACTATGCCGCCCGCCTGCTGAAGCTGCGCGAAGAGCTGAGCGACTCGCTGGAAGTGGTGATGCGCGTTTATTTTGAAAAACCGCGTACCACCGTGGGCTGGAAAGGGCTGATTAACGATCCGCATATGGACAACAGCTATCAGATCAACGATGGTCTGCGTATCGCGCGCAAGCTGCTGCTTGATATTAACGATACTGGCCTGCCGGCGGCGGGTGAGTTTCTGGATATGATTACGCCACAGTACGTGGCCGATCTGATGAGCTGGGGCGCAATCGGCGCACGTACCACGGAATCGCAGGTGCACCGCGAGCTTTCTTCCGGCCTTTCGTGCCCGGTGGGATTCAAAAACGGTACGGACGGCACGATTAAAGTGGCTATCGACGCGATTAACGCGGCCAGCGCGCCACACTGCTTCCTGTCGGTAACCAAGTATGGTCATTCCGCCATCGTAGAAACCAGCGGCAATGGCGACTGCCATATTATTCTGCGCGGTGGCAAAGAGCCTAACTACAGTGCTGAGCACGTGAAAGCGGTGAAAGAGGGCCTGCAGAAAGCAGGGCTGGAGCCGCAAATCATGATCGACTTCAGCCATGCCAACAGCAGCAAGCAGTTTAAAAAGCAGCTAACGGTGGCGGATGACGTGGCGCAGCAGATTGCTGGCGGTGACAAGGCGATTATCGGCGTAATGATTGAAAGCCATCTGGTGGAAGGTAACCAGAGTCTGGAAAGCGGCGAACCGCTGGTTTACGGCAAAAGCGTGACCGACGCCTGTATCGGCTGGGAAGACACGGAAACCGTGCTGCGCCAGCTGGCCGATGCGGTGAAAGCGCGTCGCAGCTAGCACCTGCTTTACCTGAAAAAAATCCGCCTTTCGGCGGATTTTCTTTTCGGGTCAAAAAGCCTGTACGGCCTTTTCACCGGCACAACAGCTTTATTACTTCGCTTTACCCTGGTTTGCCACGGCCGCCGCTTTAGCAGCGATTTCGTCGGCATCACCCAGATAGTAGTGTTTGATTGGCTTGAAGTTTTCGTCAAACTCATACACCAGCGGCACGCCAGTCGGGATGTTCAGCTCAAGAATCTCTTCTTCGCTCATATTATCCAGATATTTCACCAGCGCGCGCAGCGAGTTGCCGTGAGCAGCGATGATCACTTTCTCGCCTTTCTTCATGCGCGGCAGGATGGACTCATTCCAGTATGGCAGCACGCGGTCGATGGTCAGCGCCAGGCTTTCGGTCGTTGGCAGCTGCTCGGCGGTCAGGGAAGCATAACGCGGGTCGTGGCCAGGGAAACGCTCATCGGCGCGATCCAGCTCCGGCGGCGTTACCGCAAAGCCGCGACGCCACTGCTTAACCTGCTCGTCGCCATATTTCTGCGCGGTTTCCGCTTTATCCAGACCCTGCAGCGCGCCGTAGTGACGCTCGTTCAGACGCCAGGATTTTTCAACCGGCAGCCAGACCTGATCCACTTCGTCAAGAATGTTCCACAGCGTGTGGATGGCACGTTTCAGCACGGAGGTATAAGCGAAATCGAAGGTGAAACCCTCTTTTTTCAGCAGCTGACCCGCTGCTTTCGCTTCGGTACGCCCTTTATCGGAAAGATCAACATCGTACCATCCGGTAAAGCGGTTTTCGTTGTTCCACTGGCTTTCGCCGTGACGTACCAGAACCAGCTTAGTTACAGCCATAGCTTAACTCCTTAATAATCTGACGTTTCTAAGATAATGATAAAGCGAAAATTGCCGACGCAATTCTAACTGGCCATTACCATAGCGGAAATCTTCATCGCAGGTAAGCCCGCGGCCTACGCGATGCACGTTTTTCATGCGTTTAATCAAACTGCCGTCAGGCGGTAGCGCGTCACGGACTGATACGATTCACCTGGCTGTAGCCAGCAGTCGGGCTGCGGCCATTCGGCATGATTAGGCGAGTCGGGCAGAAACTCGCTTTCCAGCGCTATACCCTGAAAGGCAGTATAGACGCCCTGTTCCCGAGCCGGTGTGCCTTCCAGATAATTACCTGAATAGAGCTGTAGCGCGGGTGCGGTGGTAAAGACGCTAAGCTTTAACCTGCCGTCGGCCGACCACAGCTCGGCGTTGGGAGCATCCCTGTCGGTGCTGTTCAGCAAGAAGGCGTGATCGTAGCCTTTAACCGCCCGCTGATCGCTATCCAGCAGGAAGTCGCGCGCCACGCTTTTCGCTTCTCTGAAATCGAACCCCGTATCGGTTACGTCGGTAAGCTCGCTGTTGGGGATGCCTTCACTGTCGACCGGCAAATAGTAGTCGGCATGCAAACGCAGTCGATGATGGCGCGCGTCGGCATGCTCCGCATCCAGGTTGAAATAGGCGTGATTGGTCAGGTTGACCGGACAGGCTTTATCCACCGTTGCGTGATAATGAATAGAGAGCGTGTTGTCATCTTCCAGACGGTAGAGCAGCGTCACGGTCAGATTACCCGGATAGCCCTGGTCGCCATCGGGCGAATGAAGTTGATACTCGACCTCCTGGCAGGCCTGGCGCACGATCTGCCAGCGACGACTGTTAAACCCGTCCGGGCCGCCGTGAAGCTGGTGGCTGCCCTGATTGGCCACCAGCTGCCAGCTTTCGCCCTGGTGACTGATAGTCGCACTGGCGATGCGGTTGGCATAGCGTCCTACCGTCGCGCCAAGGTAAGCGGTCTGATTAAGATAGTCAGAAGGCGTGGCGCAGCCCAGCAACGCCTCGCGCACGCTGCCATCCTTCATCGGAACGCGAGCGGAAAGCCAGGTTGCGCCCCAGTCCATAAAAGTGACGACCATTCCGCCCGCGTTGCGCAGCGTGGTGATACGCCACGGCTGGCCGTCAGGCGCGTGGGCTTTGTCGGTCAGCATTGGCTTGCACCCTCAGAAGCTTTGCAAACGTAAAAGGTTTCTTTGATGCCGGACTGCGCTTCATACTGTTGTGCAACCGCTGCCTTCACGCTATCGACCAGGTCCAGCGGCATCAGCGCTACCACGCAGCCGCCAAAGCCGCCGCCGGTCATGCGCACGCCGCCGCGCTCGCCAAGGGTGGTTTTCACAATGTCGACCAGGGTGTCGATTGGCTTCACGGTAATTTCGAAGTCGTCGCGCATAGAGGCGTGCGACTCCGCCATCAGCATCGCCATGCGCGCCAGGTCGCCTTTCGCCAGCGCGTCGGCGGCTTCCAGCGTGCGGGCATTTTCCGTCAGGACGTGACGCACGCGTTTGGCTACCAGCGGCTCCAGCTCGTGCTCCATCGCAGCAAACTGCGCCAGCTCAACGTCGCGCAACGAGGTTTTACCAAAGAATTTTGCGCCCGCTTCACACTGCTGACGACGGGTATTGTATTCGCTGCCTACCAGGTTACGACGAAAGTTAGAGTTGATAATCACTACGGCGATATCTTCCGGCATCGGCACCGGACGCGTCCCCAGCGTACGGCAGTCAAGCAGCATAGCGTGATCTTTCTCACCCAGCGCTGAAATCAGCTGGTCCATGATGCCGCAGTTACAGCCGACAAACTGGTTTTCCGCTTCCTGGCCGTTAACGGCAATTTGCGCGCCGTCCAGCGGCAGATCGTACAGATGGCGGAACACGGTACCGACAGCCACTTCCAGCGAAGCGGAAGAGCTCAGACCCGCACCCTGCGGCACGTCGCCTGCAATTACCATATCCACGCCGCCAAAGTCGCCGTTGCGCTTTTGCAGGTGTTTTACCACGCCGCGCACGTAGTTTGACCACATCTGCGTGTCATGCGGAACAATCTCCTCATCCAGCGAGAAAATGTCTTCCTGATTTTCATAATCGGCGGCGATGACGCGCACTTTGCGGTCGTCGCGCTTTGCGCAGGCGATCACGGTCTGATAGTCGATAGCGCAGGGCAGCACAAAGCCATCGTTATAATCGGTATGCTCGCCGATCAGGTTAACGCGGCCCGGGGCCTGAATCATCTGCGGGGCGGCATAGCCAAATTTTTCACTGAAAATCTGTTGGGTCAGGGCTTTTAAAGTCATGGTTATGCTCCGGTCTCGCGGAAATGAATATCGCTAACGGCACGCAGACGCTCGGCAGCCTGCTCCGCTGTTAAATCACGTTGGGTTTCGGCCAGCATTTCGTAACCGACCATAAATTTGCGTACCGTCGCGGAACGCAGCAGCGGCGGATAAAAATGGGCGTGCAGCTGCCAGTGCTCGTTGGCATCGTCGTTAAAAGGCGCGCCGTGCCAGCCCATCGAATAGGGGAAAGAGCACTGGAACAGATTGTCATAGCGGCTGGTTAGCTTCTTCAGCGCCACGGCCAGATCGCTGCGCTGCTCGTCCGTTAAGTCCGTCAGGCGTTTAACGTGCGCTTTTGGCAGCAGCAGCGTTTCAAACGGCCAGGCCGCCCACCACGGCACCACGGCCAGCCAGTGTTCGGTCTCAACCACGGTACGGCTACCGTCGTTCAGCTCGCGACGCGTGTAATCCACCAGCATCGGCGACTGGTGTTTTGCAAAATAGGCACGCTGTAAATCGTCCTCGCGCTTAGCTTCGTTAGGCAGAAAACTGTTGGCCCAGACCTGACCATGCGGATGCGGATTAGAGCAGCCCATCGCTGCGCCTTTGTTCTCAAAAACCTGCACCCAGGGATAGTGCTGGCCCAGGTCTGCGGTCTGTTCCTGCCAGGTACGCACAACGTCTTCCAGTGCGGTGACGGAAAGCTCCGGCAGCGTTTTGCTGTGGTCCGGCGAGAAGCAGATGACGCGGCTGGTGCCGCGCGCGCTTTCACAGCGCATTAGCAGATCGTCGCTTTCCGGCGCGTCCGGCGTATTGGTCATCAGCGCGGCGAAGTCGTTGGTAAACACATAGGTGCTGCTGTAGTCCGGATTTTTATCGCCGGTGATGCGTGTATTACCCGCACACAGGAAACAGTCCGGATCGTGCGCGGGCAGCTTCTCGTGGGAAGGCGTTTCCTGCGCGCCCTGCCATGGGCGTTTGGCGCGATGCGGAGAAACCAGAATCCACTGGTCAGAAAGCGGGTTGTAACGGCGATGAGGGTGATCGACCGGATTGAATTTTTGCATGTTAAGTCCTGATAAAACCGGGTAAGGGCAAGCCTGTAAGAAAAATAGCACAGCGCAGCGCAATAAAGCGTGATCGAGTGTGAATAAATGGAATCGTTTACACAAGATGAAAATTCCTGAAAGTCAGGCTTTATGGCTGGAAAATCCATAGCGGCCCGGCCTTTATCGCCTTCCTGTGGTAGCGGTTACACCTGATATCAGCAGGTTATTTACGCTGTTGAAATATGAAAGAAAAAGGGATTTTCAGAATAATCGGTCTGTGCTGGTAGCGTTTGCCCATTGATGGAGCAAACTTGGTACCAGCAAGCCCTGGCCACCTGCGAGCAAGATTGTGCTCCAAAAGGAGACCGGAACGCATAAGAGGCACGCTGGTGCCTCAATCGGCGAGGTAACGGAATAAAAAATCCCTCCGGTTAAACCTGAGGGATAAAAAATTAAAACTCGCGCTTCACGATAATATATCCGTTATATCTCACGCCGCACTCGTAATCATTAGCTATAGCGGAAACTAAAAATATATTTTCCTGACCTGTTTTATTCCGGATGGAAAACTTTATGATTAAATTTTCCGGGTGGCTTTCGCTATAAATATTCATGTAATCTTTAACTGAAAGCCATTTATCCGGATTGGCTCTATATCTTTCCAGCGCATAATGTCTGGCCAGCGCTTCGCTTACGGGTTCATTATATAATAATTCGGTGCGGATTTTTTCTTTATCAATGCTGTTTGGATCTACTCCCATATTGTTGAACATATCATCCATTAGCGCAATACCTGTGCTGGACAGGGGGGATTTACAGTTATTATCCTTAACCTGTGTGGCAGAGCAGTTGATGCTTAATGATATAAAAAACAAAATGACATATTTCATATTACTATTACTTCCTTGTCCAGACTGTTCCATATAAGATTACGAAAATCCCTGTCGAGAATGATACAGCCATTTGAAGCCGTGCCGGGATTCTTTCTACTCTCGCCATGAATCAGAAAACCATCCCGGCCACACATGCTATTATCCGGATACGGCTTTAATCTTAGCGTAAATGGCCCTGCTTTTCGATGCGTGAACGGAACACCAACAATCCTGTATCTCCCTCTGGGCAGCGGGCCTCTGTTTCTCAAACATTCATAATCAGGGTTGTTTTTATAGCCTGGTGCTCCCGCATATCTGGCTTGAAATTTTAATTTGCCGTTAAGATAGAAGTTCTTGCTCGTTACGTTGTAAGTCCATGCCATAATTTTATATCCTTTTTTAAATACACACTGTCCTTTGAGCCTGCGCATATAGCATCTAACAGGATCTGTTAAAATTCCAGTGGAGAGCGCCCGGAAATAAATCAAGTATGATCTGCATCAGACAAAAGTTGACTTTATCTATAACTGGCGTACTTTCACTATAGTTTAGGGGGCGTGCGTATATAAACTAATAAATTTTCAGACTGTTCTTTGATTTTAGGTTCTGAATATAGCCGCGAAAGCTAATATTATTAGACTGGTTATAATGCCGAGGGTTACCCTGATTTTTTTGCTATAAATATCATTTCTTACTTTTGAAAAAAGGCAAAAGGTGCCGGAAAACCGGCACCTTTTATCGCTGGCGGGCGTGATAAGTTACAGGGCGTCCAGCTGATAGCGATAATTTTCGCCTTCCGGGACAAAGGTCAGGCGATGGGTAATACACTGCGGCGCGTCTTCAGCATGATGCGAAACAAACAGCAGCTGCGTTGCGCCTTCGCCAATCAGCACATCAACAAAGCGGCGCACCAGCTGACGATTAATGGAATCCAGACCCTGTAAGGGTTCATCCAGAATCAGCAGGGCAGGATGCTTAACCAGCGCGCGGGCAATCAGCACCAGCCGCTGCTGTCCCCAGGAAAGGCTGTGAAAAGGCGCATCCGCTACCGCGCTCATCCCTAATACCTGCAGCCACTGGCGGGCCAGGCTCTGCTGGCGATCGGAAACGGCCTGGTAGATGCCGATAGAATCAAAATAGCCGGAAAGGATGACGTTGCGCACGCTGCTGCTGACGCGGTAATCCAGATGCAGGCTGCTGCTGACGTAGCCAATGTGCTGCTTGATATCCCAGATGGTCTCGCCGCTGCCGCGACGGCGGCCAAACAGCGTTAGATCGTTGCTGTAGCCCTGAGGGTGATCGCCCGTCACCAGGCTAAGCAGCGTTGATTTCCCCGCGCCGTTTGGGCCAACAATTTGCCAGTGCTCGCCAGGATTTACCGTCCAGTCAAGATGGTTAAGAATGGCCCGATCGTTATAGGAGACGACGCCGTCACGCAGTACAATCAGCGGCGCTCCGGCAGGCAGGGTATGCTTTGCCGAAGCGTCGTCCGCTTCCGGCAGCGTCATCCCCTGTAAGTTTTCGCTGTGCGCCAGCTGTGCAACCAGCGCTTCGGCAAGAATCGCTTCCCGAGGCCCAACGTGCGTTAGCTCGCATTCCGCCAGCACGCCAACCTGCTCAACAAAATCGGGAATATCGTCAAAGCGATTCAGCACCAGCACTACTGTGTAGCCCTGCTGGTGCAGCTGCGCCAGCACCTGAGCCAGGTTGGCGCGCGAAGCCACATCCAGCCCGTCAAAAGGCTCGTCAAGCACCAGCAAATCGGGTTCAGCCATCAGTGCCTGGCACAACAGGGCTTTACGCGTCTCACCTGTCGACAGATATTTAAAGCGGCGATCCAGCAAAGCCGTAATGCCGAAAAGCTCGGCCAGACGCTGGCAGCGGGCCGCGTCGTGGATCTCCTCCTGAACGATCTCAGCCGTGGTACGTCCCGTATCTTCTTCGTCAGGACTCAGCATATCCGTATTGTTGCGCTGCCATTCTTCCGAGACCAGCTTTTGCAGCTGCTCCAGGGAAAGACGGGCAGGGCGGACGAACTGGTTGACCAGCGTTCCTTTCGCGGCGGTTAGCTCGCCAGCCAGCGCGCGCGCCAGAGAAGATTTGCCGCTGCCGTTTGCGCCAACGAATGCCCAACTGGCGCCTGCCTGGATGGTCAGTTCGTTCAGTAACAGCGTACGGGCCGCGCTAAGATGAAACGTGCCTTGCGAAATTTGCAACGTAGACATTGTTTATTCCATTTTATGCATTGTACCTGTCACTATTAATCGCCAGCGGCGGCCCTGTCAAACATGACTGACGCTTTCAGAGCAGCGTGGCGATAATTACCCGATCGGCATTAAAATGTGCTGTCACCACGATGCCGGGCTGGAGTTTTTGTTCCTCTGCGCGCTGGTTGGGCAGCGTGGCGCAAAGTACCTCACCGCCGGGCAGAGTAACCAGCGCTTCGCTGTGGGTTTCGCCTTTTACCAGTTCGCTGAGCGTACCGCTGAGCTGGTTATCCGCAGCGGAGGCAGCCTGAGTGACGTCTATCCAGGGAGCTTTGATCAACACCAACACTTCCTTGCCGGTGGTCAGTTCCAGACGGTTAGCGCTCTGTTCCGTTAACGCTGCTTTGATACGCGTTGCGCCATCTGCCAGCAGTACCTCGACGTGCTGCTGCACGGTCTGAGCATCGCGCTGGACAATCGTTCCGAACAGCTGATTACGGGCGCTGGTTTGCAGCGAAAAGCGGGCGATGGCGCCTAATAAACTGCCCAGCGGCACGTCATCCTGCAACACGTCAAACGCCTTTTGCTGAATCTGTTCCATCAGGGCATAGAGCTGGATCAGCCTCTCACCATAGGCGGTAACCTGTGCGCCGCCACCGCCTTTGCCGCCTGTTGCGCGCTCTACCAGCGTTCTGTCGGCCAGCTGATTCATTTCGTTAATCGCATCCCAGGCGCTTTTATAGCTGATGCCCGCCATTTTCGCGCCCTGGCTAATCGACCCGGTCAGGCCAATTTGCTTAAGTAGCTCAATACGACGGGGATCGGCAAACAGCCGCTGTTGCAGCTTTAAAATTAAGGAAAGTTCAGCCTGCATAAATGCTCCTGCAAAAAAGGGATAGCTAAATTGTACACGCTTGTGCGCCCGTAACGTAAAAACCGCGAAAACGCACAAAAGGTCAGTGCACTTTTTTGTTCCATGGATACAATAGTTTCTTTTATTCAATAAGGAAGAACGCCATGCTGGAATTACTGATTGGACTTGGGGAAGCAATCCTCATGGTACCCGTGGTGATGGCGATTATTCTTGGGCTGATCTACGGCCTGGGCGAAGTGTTTAACGTCATTTCTACTCTTGGTCACCGCAAAGACCAGCCAGCGAAAGATCGTCGCTAAAACCCCTTCCTGTACGCCCGGTTTTCGCCGGGCGTATTTTTTTGCGAGCCGTCTCAACTTCTGCCTTTTTTTGCCGATAAAGATCATGACACTGCCTGGTAAAACGTTATAGTGACTGCTTTATAACGATACCTCGGGGAAGATTATGTCTGTGAAATTACGCCAGTTATTTATCGGTGCCGTCGTGACGGCCGGCCTTGCAGGCCACGCGGTAGCGGCAGAAAACATCACCGTTTTTGCTGCGGCCAGCCTGACCAATGCGCTACAGGATATCGCCAGCACTTATCAGCAAGGTAAAGAGGTGAAGATCGTCTCTTCATTCGCTTCTTCTTCTACGCTGGCCCGACAAATTGAGCAGGGCGCGCCTGCCGATCTGTTTATCTCTGCCGATCAGCAGTGGATGGACTACGCCGCCCAGAAAAAAACCATTGATGAAGCCAGCCGCTATACGCTGTTGGGCAACGATCTGGTGCTGATCGCGCCAAAAGAAGCTAAGGCGCAGCAGGTTGATATTTCTAAAACTACCGACTGGAAAAGCCTGCTGAAGGGCCAGCGTCTTTCGGTAGGCGATCCGGACCACGTTCCGGCCGGTATCTATGCCAAAGAGGCGTTGCAGAAGCTGGGTGCCTGGGAGACGGTCGAGCCGGTGCTGGCGCGCGGCAACAGCGTTCGTGCCGCGCTGGCGCTGGTGGAGCGTAACGAAACGCCTTACGGTATCGTTTATGGCTCCGATGCGATGGCCAGCCAGAAAGTAACGAAGGTTGGCGTTTTCCCGGCTGACAGCCACAAACCCGTGGAATATCCGATGGCGATGCTGAAAGGCCATGCCTCCGCCAGCGTGACCGCGTTCTACAATTACTTAAAAGGGCCGCAAGCTGCGGCCGTGTTTAAACACTACGGATTTACGCCTCTGTGATATTAAGCGATCCCGAATGGCAGGCGGTTATCCTGAGCCTGAAAGTTTCCAGCGTGGCGGTGCTGTTCAGCCTGCCGTTCGGTATCCTCATGGCCTGGATTCTGGTGCGCTGCCGTTTTCCCGGTAAAACCCTGCTCGATAGCCTGATCCACCTGCCGCTGGTGCTGCCGCCGGTGGTCGTCGGCTACCTGCTGCTGATCGGTTTTGGCCGTCGCGGCTTTATCGGGCAGTATCTGTATGACTGGTTCGGCTTCACCTTTGCCTTTAGCTGGCGCGGTGCGGCGCTGGCCTCGGCGGTCATCGCTTTTCCGCTGATGGTCAGGGCGATTCGCCTTGCGCTGGAAAGCGTCGACAGCAGGCTGGAGCTGGCGGCCCGCACGCTGGGTGCAGGGCGCTGGCGGGTTTTCTTTACCATTACTCTGCCGCTGACGCTGCCCGGCATTATTGCCGGTACGGTGCTGGCCTTTGCCCGCTCGCTGGGCGAATTTGGCGCGACCATCACCTTTGTCTCCAATATCCCTGGTGAAACGCGCACCATTCCTTCCGCCATGTATACGCTGATTGAAACGCCGGGCGCGGAAAACGCGGCGGCCAGACTCTGCCTGATTGCCATAGCGCTGGCGCTTTGTTCGCTATGGCTATCGGAGTGGCTGGCGCGCTGGGGCCGGAAAAGGTTGGGGGGCGCATGCTAGAACTCAATTTCAGTCAGCGTCTGGGCGAGGCGACCTTACAGGTTAACGCGCAGCTGCCCGCAAAAGGGATCACGGCTATCTTTGGCGTTTCCGGGGCTGGAAAAACCTCGCTGATTAACGCTATCGGCGGCCTGACCACGCCGCAGGAAGGCCGCATTCTGCTCAATGACCGTCTGCTGTTTGATGCGGAGTCGGGCCTGAATCTGCCGCCCGAAAAGCGGCGCATCGGCTATGTTTTTCAGGATGCGCGGCTATTCCCACACTATCGTGTAAAAGGCAATCTTACCTATGGCATGGCGAAAAGCATGCGCTCACAGTTTGACGCTCTGGTCGCGCTTTTAGGCATTGAACAACTGCTGGATCGCTTTCCTTTCTCGCTTTCCGGCGGTGAAAAACAGCGGGTGGCGATTGGTCGCGCCTTGCTTAGCGCGCCGGAAATCTTGCTGATGGACGAGCCGCTGGCCTCGTTGGATCTGCCGCGCAAGCGCGAGCTGCTGCCGTATCTGCAAAAGCTGGCAAAGCAGATTGATATCCCCATCCTGTACGTCAGCCACAGCCTGGAAGAGATTGTCCAGCTGGCCGATAACGTGCTGGTGCTGGATAAGGGCGAAGTGAAAGCGCTGGGCACGCTGGAGAAAGTCTGGGCCAGCAGCACCATGCGTCCGTGGCTACCGCGTGCCGAGCAGAGCAGCGTGCTGCGTGTTCAGATTCTGGAGCAGCATCCGCATTACGCGATGACCGCGCTGTCGCTGGGCGACCAGCATATCTGGGTTGACCGGATTAACGCGCCGCTGAAGACGCCGTTGCGTATTCGCCTTCAGGCAGCCGACGTGTCGCTGGTCCTGCAGCCGCCGCTCAACAGCAGCATTCGCAACGTCATTCCGGCGCAGGTCAGCGAGCTGCTGGATATTGATAACCACGTCGAGGTAAAGCTGCTGGTGGGGCAAAGCGAGCTGTGGGCGCGCATAACGCCCTGGGCCCGCGACGAGCTGATGATTAAACCGGGCATGTGGCTTTATGCCCAGATTAAAAGCGTAGCGATTGCTACTTAGGCCGTGCTGATAGCTTTAAAGCTGACTCTGACCGTGCTGATAGCGGCTAAAGCCGACTACAGAATTTCCCGGTAAATCGTTTCGCTGATGCCGGGTTCAAGATTGGTGCCGATAACACGGTGTGCACGAGCCTTAATCGCGTCGTCGGCATTACCCATCGCCACGCCCAACCCGACATTTTCCAGCATGCTCAGGTCGTTATAGTTATCGCCAAAAGCCAGCACGTCGCTCATCTGCAAACCTTCAGATGCAACCCATTCCGCCAGCCGTTTGCCTTTGCTGTTGCCCGCTTTGGCGATATCCACCTGATCATGCCATGACCATTCACAGGCCAGGCCCAGCTCTTTTTCGACGCCGTCGGCGAACTGCTGTAAAGCGTGGGTATCGGAATGAGACAGGGCAAACTTCCAGATGGATTGCGCTTCTTGCGCCGCTTTCGCCAGGCTTGGCACTTTAGTAAACACCGGGCGCTGATGTTCCGGCAGTGACAGTCCCCAGTTAATAGTGCGGGTGACGTGGCCGGTTTCGGTCTGGTAAAGCATGGCGTTATCGACATACAGCAGGCCGTGGATCGCGGCTTCATCCAGCATCTCAATTACCCGCAGCGCTTGCTCTGGCGGCAGCGGATCGGCTGCCAACACCTTTTTTGCTTGATAATCATACAAATAGGTGCCATTACAGCAGATTGCAGGTGTATCCAGCGCCAGCGCCTGATAAAAAGGATGGATGGCAACGTGATGGCGGCCGGTGACGATAATCACTTTTACGCCAGCCTGTCGGGCTTTTTGCAGCGCTTCCAGCGAGGCGGGAAGAATCGTTTTACGTGGCGTAAGCAGCGTGCCGTCCAGGTCCAAAGCAATAACGCGATAACTCATAAACAGTTCCAACGATAATCAACACGAATTTTCGAGTCTACACCTTGTGACGAGGTTAACAAAATTGCCTGGCAAAAATCCGCCAGCATAGCCGGGAAAAACACGCTACGCTGAAGCAAAACAGATCGCCAGGAAAAAAGGAGCATTCATGAAACAGGTCGTTTACACCGCCAGCCCCGAAAGCGGGCAAATCCACGTCTTTCAGCTCGAGCAACAGGGCGCGCTAACGCTGTTGCAGGTTGTCGATCTGCCAGGTCAGGTTCAGCCGATGGTGGTCAGTCCAGACAAAGCCTTTTTGTATGTCGGCATTCGTCCTGACTTCCGCGTTATCGCTTTCCACATCGACAGCGAAGGCAAGCTGACCAAAGCGGGAGAAGCACCACTGCCTGGCAGCCCGACGCATATTTCCACCGATCGCCAGGGCCGCTTTATTTTCACCGGCTCTTACAACGACGCCTGCGTCAGCGTAACGCCACTTGATGCAGAAGGTCTGCCGGGCGAACCGCTACAGGTGATTAAAGGCCTGGACGGCTGCCATTCCGCCAATATCGATCTGCGTAACGACACGCTGTTTGTTCCGGCGCTGAAGCAGGATCGCATTTGCCTGTTCGATCTGCAGGAAGATGGTCAGCTGACGCCGCACGCCCAGCCGCAGGTTAATACTGTGGAAGGCGCTGGCCCGCGCCATATGGTGTTCCATCCCAATCAGCAATACGCCTACTGCGTTAACGAGCTGGACAGCACCGTAGACGTCTGGCAGCTCAATAATGCCCATGGCGAAGTGGAACGCGTACAGAGCCTGGATATGATGCCAGCAGGCTTCAGCGACACGCGCTGGGCGGCAGATATTCGCTTAACGCCGGATGGCCGTCACATTTACAGCTGCGATCGTACGGCCAGCATCCTGACCGTGTTCAGCGTCAGTGAAGACGGTGGTTTGCTGACTGTCGAAGGCCATCAGCCGACGGAAACGCAGCCGCGCGGTTTTAACATTGACGCCAGCGGTCAGTATCTGATTGCGGCAGGACAGAAGTCGCACCATATCGAAGTCTATAAAATTACTGCGGAAAGGGGACTGCTGCAGCCGCTGGCTCGCTATGCGGTTGGGCAAGGCCCGATGTGGGTGACGATAGCGGAAATTTAAACCGAGACAGGCGACAGAATTGCCGCCTGTTTTAATCAGCTGTAAATAGCGGTGATGGAAGCGCTCGCCAGCTGGTGAAAATGCACGTTAAAGCCCAGCATCGCGCCGCTGGCCTGCTCGTCCACTTCCAGTTTCTCTACGTCCAGTGCGTAAACGGTAAAGATATAGCGATGGCTTTCGCCTTTTGGCGGTGCCGCGCCACCATAGCCCGCCTTACCAAAGTCGGTACGGGTTTGCACTGCGCCCGAAGGCAGATCGGCGATGCCGGAACCTGCGCCCTGCGGCAGCACGCGCGTATCAGCGGACAGATTTGCCACGCCCCAGTGCCACCAGCCGGAACCGGTTGGCGCATCGGGATCGAAACAGGTCACCACAAAGCTTTTAGTGCCGGGCGGCACATCATCCCAGGCCAGATGCGGGGACAGATTATCGCCGCCGTAGCCCATACCGTTAAAAACCTGCCGCTCTGGCAGTTTGTCGCCGTCGTGAAAATCCTGGCTAAAGAGTTTCATTTCCCCTCCTGGTTTATTGATGAAGCAGTTTCAGCAGCTCCTCGGCTGCGGCTGCGGAGGATGCGGGATTCTGGCCGGTTACCAGATGACCGTCGGTGATGGCATAGCTGCCCCAGTCATCGGTTTTTTCATACTCCGCGCCCAGCGTTTTCAACGCATCCTCGACCAGGAAAGGTACCACATTCGTCAGGCCAACGGCGTCTTCTTCACTGTTGCTGAAACCGGTAACTCGTTTACCAGCCACCAGCGGCGTACCGTCCGGCTTCTTAGCCTGCTTTAACACGCCCGGCGCGTGGCACACGGCGCCCACCGGCTTACCGTTGGCGTAGAAACTCTCAATCAGTTCGATGCTGTGCTGGTTTTCGGCCAGATCCCATAAAGGGCCGTGTCCGCCAGGATAAAACACCGCGTCAAACGTGCTGCTGTCGATATCGGCCAGCTGTTGCGTATTGGCCAGCGCCTGCTGAGCGGCAATATCTTTGCGAAAGCGTTCGGTATCGGCAGTTTGCGCATCGGGCTCGTCGCTGACGGGATCGAGTGGCGGCTGTCCGCCTGCGGGCGAAGCCAGCACGACGTTCGCGCCGGCATCGCGGAAAACGTAATAAGGCGCAGCGAACTCTTCCAGCCAGAAGCCGGTTTTTTTACCGGTGTCGCCAAGCTGGTCATGTGAGGTCAGCACCATTAAAATTTTCATCTTACACTCCTGATGGTTTGTCACCGGCTACGCGAATCAGCACCTTGCCGAAGTTTTTGCCTTCCAGCATGCCGATAAAGGTTTCCGGCGCGTTATCCAGGCCGTCTATCACATCTTCGCGGAATACAAAGCGGTCTTCGGCTACCCACTGGCTCATCTGCTGGAAAAACTCTTCGAAGCGGTGGCCGTAGTCCTGAGTAATGATAAAACCTTCGACGCGCAGGCGTTTGCGCAGGATCGCACCCTGGAACTGCGGCAGGCGGTCGGGGCCGCTGGGCGTATCGGTGCTGTTGTAATCGGCGATTAATCCACAGACCGGAATACGTCCCTTAGTGTTCATCAACGGCAGGACGGCCTCAAACACCGGGCCGCCAACGCTTTCAAAATAGACGTCGATACCATCGCGACAGTAGCGCTTCAGTGATTCCGCCAGATCGCCAGAGCGGTGGTCCAGGCAGCGGTCAAAGCCCAGCACCTCTTCGGCATAGCGGCATTTCTCTTCGCCACCGGCGATGCCAACCACGTAGCAGCCTTTCAGCTTAGCGATCTGACCGACCATCGATCCCACCGCGCCGGTAGCCGCCCCGACCACCACGGTTTCGCCAGGCTGAGGATTACCGATATCCAGCAGGCCCATATAGGCAGTAAAGCCGGTCATTCCCAGCATGCCCAGCGCCCATGACGGATGCTTCAGTACCGGGCCGCTGAGTTTAAAGAGGTCTTTTCCGTCGGACAGGGCAAAATCCTGCCAGCCGCTCTGGCTGACTACCCAGTCGCCCGGCTGATAATCTTCATGGTTAGACTTTTCAACAACGGCAACGGTGCCCGCGCCCATCACATCATTCACGGCGACGGGCGGGACATAGGAGGGCGCGTCGCTCATACGACCGCGCATATAGGGGTCCAGCGATAGCCAGACGGTCCGCAGCAAAATTTGGCCTTTCCCTGGCTCGGGTACGTGCTGCGACTCCAGACGGAAGTTAGCTTCGGTTGGCGCACCGTGCGGGCGTGAAGCCAGTACGATACGGCGGTTTGTCTGTTTGTCTTGCGGCATAGTTCTTTCTCCTTAACGAGGTACAACTTGTAAGAAGCGTAGTGCATGCGCGTCTCTCTCGCCTGGTCGACTGTGCCATGCCGCTCAAGGCTCAATCCAGAAAAAGGCCGGGCTGCTGCACCGCTTCGGCTATTGCATCCGTCAGCTTTTTAAGCGCCTGCGGCTGAATAATATAGGGCGGCATCAGATAAATAAGTTTGCCGAAAGGCCGGATCCAGACGCCGCGCTCGACGAAAAAGCGCTGAAGCGCGGCCATATTGACCGGACGACGGGTTTCAATCACGCCAATGGCACCCAGCACGCGGGCATCGGCAACTTCAGGCTGCGCTTTTAGCGGTAACAGCCCGGCGCGCAGCTGTGTTTCAATCGCGCTGACCTGCTGCTGCCACTGATTTTCCTGCAGCATGGCCAGGCTTTCGCTGGCGACGGCGCAGGCCAGCGGATTGCCCATAAACGTTGGGCCATGCATAAAGCAGCCCGCCTCGCCGTTGCTGATGGTGTTGGCCACTTCGCGCGTGGTCAGCGTGGCGGAAAGCGTCATTGTGCCGCCGGTCAGCGCCTTACCAACGCATAAGATATCCGGCGCGATGCCGGCATGGTCGCAGGCGAAAAGCTTGCCGGTGCGGCCAAAACCTGTCGCGATCTCATCCGCGATCAGCAGCACATTGTGACTATCGCACAGCTCTCGCACCGCTTGCAGATAGCGCGGATGGTAAAAACGCATCCCGCCCGCGCCCTGGACAATGGGTTCCAGAATGACCGCCGCCAGCTCATGCGCATGCTGCGTAAGCAACCGCGCAAAATCAGCGATATCGTTTTCCTGCCACTCATCGTCAAAACCGCAGGCGGGCGCGGCGGCAAACAGATGATTCGGCAAATAGCCCTGATAAAGCGAATGCATAGAGTTTTGCGGATCGCACACCGACATGGCGGCAAAAGTGTCACCGTGATAACCGTTACGCAGCGTCAGAAAGCGCTGACGCTTTTCGCCGCGCGCCTGCCAGTATTGCAGTGCCATTTTCATCGACACTTCAACGGCCACCGAGCCAGAATCCGCCAGGAAAACGCACTCCAGGCCCTGCGGCGTCATCTCTACCAGACGGCGACAAAGCGCCACGGCCGACGGATGCGTAATGCCGCCAAACATCACGTGCGACATCTGCGCAATCTGCGCGTGCATCGCCTGGTTCAGGCGCGGATGGTTGTAGCCGTGGATCGCCGCCCACCATGATGACATACCGTCCGTCAGTTCCCGGCCATCATCCAGTTTTAGCGTGGTCTCGAACGCGGCCACCACCGGATAGACCGGCAGCGGTTTGCTCATGGAAGTGTAGGGATGCCAGATATGGTCACGGTCGAAGGCGAGATCGTTGGGCGTCATAAAATACTTGTAAACCAAAATTAAAAAAATTAGTTTACAAGTATAACCGTAAAAAAGGCGGTTGATAAAGCGCCCTCGTTTGTGGCGCTTTACGTTTTTTAGCCGCCTGAGACCTTATTTACCCCCTTTCTGGAGCAAGCAATGGCAAATCGCTGGACAATCGCACAGGCGCAGGCCCTTTTCGACAAGCCTTTTCTGGAGCTGATGTTTGAAGCGCAGCAGATCCACCGTCAACATTTCGATCCGCGTCAGGTGCAGGTCAGCACGCTGCTGTCGATCAAAACCGGCGCCTGTCCGGAAGACTGCAAATATTGTCCGCAGAGCGCGCGTTATAAAACCGGGCTGGAATCCGAGCGCCTGATGGAGGTGGAAGAGGTGCTGGTGTCAGCGCGTAAAGCCAAAGCCGCAGGGTCAGACCGCTTCTGCATGGGCGCGGCGTGGAAAAACCCCCACGAGCGCGATATGCCTTATCTGGAGCAGATGGTCAAAGGCGTGAAGGCGATGGGGCTGGAAACCTGCATGACGCTCGGCACGCTCAGCGACGAGCAGGCCAGCCGCCTGGCGCACGCCGGACTGGATTACTACAACCACAACCTGGACACCTCGCCAGAGTTTTACGGCAGCATCATCACCACGCGCAGCTATCAGGAACGCCTTGATACCCTGGGCAAAGTGCGCGATGCCGGGATCAAAGTTTGCTCCGGCGGTATTGTCGGGCTGGGCGAAACCGTGAACGATCGCGCCGGTCTGCTGGTGCAGCTGGCAAACCTGCCGGTGCCGCCGGAAAGCGTGCCGATCAACATGCTGGTGAAGGTCAAAGGCACGCCGCTGGCGGACAACGACGATGTCGATCCTTTCGATTTTATCCGCACTATCGCTGTGGCGCGTATCATGATGCCGACCTCGCACGTACGCCTGTCTGCCGGTCGCGAGCAGATGAGCGAGCAAACGCAGGCGATGTGCTTTATGGCTGGTGCGAACTCGATTTTCTACGGCTGCAAGCTGCTGACCACGCCAAACCCGGAAGAGGACAAAGATTTAATCCTGTTCCGCAAGCTGGGCCTGAATCCGGAACATACCACTACCGCAGCCGGTGATAACGAGCAGCAGCAGGCGTTAGCCGGTCAGCTACTGACCGCCGACACCGAGCAGTTCTATAACGCGGCCCTGTAATGAGCTGGCAGCAACGTATCGGCCTGGCGCTCGACGAGCGGCGGGCCAGCCAGCAGTTTCGCCAGCGCCGCGTTCATCAGCAGAATGATGCCCGAACGCTTTGCGTTGATGGTCATCGCTACCTGAATTTCTCCGCCAACGACTATCTGGGGCTGAGTCAGGATCCGGCGATTATCAAAGCCTGGCAGCAGGGCGCTGAACGCTATGGCGTGGGGGCGGGCGGATCGGGCCATGTCACCGGTTACGGCTTGCCTCATCAGGAATTTGAGCAGCAGCTGGCCAGCTGGCTGGGCTATCCGCGCGCGCTGCTGTTTATCTCTGGTTTTGCGGCGAACCAGGCGGTTATCGCGGCGATGATGCAAAAAAATGACCGCATCCTGGCCGATCGGCTATCGCACGCTTCGCTGCTGGAGGCGGCCTCGCTGAGTCCGGCCACGCTGCGGCGCTTCGCCCACAATCAGCCGCAGGCGCTGGCAAAATTGTTAGAGAGTTCGCCCGAAGGCGAAACGCTGGTCGTTACCGAAGGTGTCTTTAGCATGGACGGCGACAGCGCGCCGCTGGCGGATCTACATCAGCTGGCCGCTGCGCACCAGAGCTGGCTAATGGTGGATGATGCGCACGGCGTTGGCGTGATCGGCGAACAGGGGCGCGGCAGCTGCTGGCAGCAAAAAGTCCGGCCAGAGCTGCTGGTGGTGACTTTTGGTAAAGCATTTGGGCTAAGCGGCGCGGCGGTACTCTGTAGCGAAGAAACGGCAGATTACTTGTTGCAGTTTGCTCGTCATCTGATTTACAGCACGGCGATGCCACCCGCGCAGGCTTTTGCCCTACAGGCGGCGCTGGAGGCGGTACAACAGGGCGATGAGCTGCGTGAGCAACTGCAACGCAATATCGCGCTGTTCCGTGCTGGCGTTGATAAGTCGCTCACCTTGCTGCCTTCCGCTACCGCCATCCAGCCTTTACTGGTGGGCGAGGAAGCACAGGCGCTGCGGCTGGCGGGCAGGCTGCGTGAGCGAGGCTGCTGGGTGACGGCTATTCGCCCGCCAACCGTGCCGAAAGGCACCGCGCGCCTGCGCATCACGCTAAGCGCGGCGCACGGCGAAGAAGATATTTACCGCTTACTGGAGGCGCTGCATGACGCAAACGGTCAATAAGGCGGCGGTCGCTCAGGCCTTTGGCAAAGCGGCGCAAAGCTACAACCAGCATGCTGAGCTACAGCGGCTGAGCGGGGAGAAGCTCTTCTCGTTTGCCCGCAGACCACAGCACTGCCGGGTGCTTGACGCGGGCTGTGGGCCAGGCTGGTTTAGCCAGCGCTGGCGCAGCGCGGGCCATCATGTGACGGCGCTGGATTTATCGGTGGAGATGCTGGAGCAGGCCAGGCTACACGACACCGCCGATAGCTATCAGCAAGGCGATATCGAAGCGCTGCCCTTTGCCGATGCCGGCTTTGACGTCTGCTGGAGCAACCTTGCCGTCCAGTGGTGCAGCGATTTACGCCTGGCGCTGCACGAAATGCGGCGCGTTACGCGTCCCGGTGGACAGGTACTGTTTTCAACGCTGGCGGCGGGGTCGCTTGGCGAGCTGAATCTGGCCTGGCAAACGCTGGATCTACCCGCGCCCGTCAATCGTTTTTTGAGCGTGGCGGAAACAAGCGCAGCAGCAGCCGAACTCGATCTGCGGCTGGAGCAGCACACGCTGACGCTGGCATTTCCTGACGTGTTGAGCGCCTTGCGATCGCTAAAAGGCATTGGCGCAACGCATTTACACCACGGGCGACGTGGCGGGCTGCTAAGCCGGGGACATTTACATCAGCTGGCGCAGAGCTGGCCGCGCGACGAGCGCGGTTTTCTGCTCAGCTATCATCTGCTGTATGGAGTTATCGATGGTGAGTAGTTGGTTTATTACCGGTACGGATACGGAAGTAGGAAAAACGGTTGCCAGCACCGCGCTGCTACAGGCGGCAAAAGCTGCCGGGCTGCGTAGCGTAGGCTATAAGCCTGTCGCTTCCGGCTGTGAAGTAACGGCGGACGGTATCCGCAACAGTGACGCGCTGGCTTTACAGCAAAACAGCGTGCTGGAACTGCCTTACGAGAGTATCAATCCGCTGGCCTTTCTGGAGCCGACCTCGCCGCATATTGTGAGCGCGGAAGAGGGCAGGCCGATAGAGCTTTCTCGTCTTTCCGCCGGTCTGGCGGCGCTGCAACAGCAGGCCGACTGGGTACTGACGGAAGGCGCGGGCGGCTGGTTTACGCCACTAAGCGAAGAACACACCTTTGCCGACTGGGTAATACAGGAACAGCTGCCGGTGGTGCTGGTGGTTGGCGTCAAGCTGGGCTGCATCAATCACGCCATGCTGACGGCGCAGGCCGTCCAGGCCAGCGGGCTGCGGCTGGCAGGCTGGATAGCTAACGTGGTACAGCCAGCGGGCAAGCGCCACGCCGAATATATGGCGACGCTACGGCAGCGCTTACCTGCGCCGCTGCTGGGTGAAATCCCTTACCTGACGAACAGCGCCGACTTCGACCAGCTGGGCCGCTATGTTCGCCTACCGGAGTAAGTTAACGGCCGTTCAGGCCGTTAGCCAGGTGTTCACCATGCTTTCATCCAGCTGCGCAACTTTGCCATGCGCCACGTTGCGCCCGCGGTGCAGCAGCAGAAAATAGTCGGCCACCTTACGGATAAACGAAATTCGCTGCTCCAGCAGCAGGATAGTCAGCCCGAAATCGTGATTCAGCCGGTGGATCAGATTGCCCATCTCCTCCTCCAGCCAGGGCGACATCCCTTCCGTTGGCTCATCCAGAATCAGCAGCTTCGGCTGCAGCACCAGCGCTCTGGCCAACGCCAGCTGCTGCTGCTGGTCCAGCGCCAGCTCGCCGCTGCGGCGGTGACGCAGCGAATACAACGCCGGAAACAGATCGTAAACCATCGGCGGAATAGCCGGATGGCCCTGCTGCCCCACGCCCGCCAGCAGCGCTATCTGCAAATTCTCCTCAACGCTAAGCTGAGAAAAAAGATGACGGCCCTGCGGCACATAGCCAATGCCTAGCGCGGCGCGTTTTTCGACCGGCTGCGCCAGCAAATTTTGCGGCGGCCTGTTCCCTTCCTGCCAGGTAATGGAGCCGCTATTGATTGGCAGATGGCCCATAATACAGTTCACCAGCGTGGTCTTACCCATGCCTGGCCGACCCAGTACGCCGGTGCAGGTGCCCGGCGGCAGCTCCAGATCGACATCCCACAAAATATGATTCTGTCCATAAAACTGGTTAATCGCATGTAAGCTCAGCATCTGACACTCTCCTTCGGACGGTTTTCGATCGCGCCTCCGTTTGGCAATGGATGGCGAACAGTCACGTTTTGGCAACGTCCGCAGTTTGCGCTTCACACGCTGACGTAGTGAAAGCGTGAGGCGGTCACAGAGTGTTGCAATTAGCAGGCCATAATTTAATAGAATCGGATATTTCGTAGAGAAGCGCAGTTTACCGCCGCAATTGGTCAGAAAAAGTTAACAATTGCCCCGGGGAACAGGTTGCTGCACTTTGTCAGTGCCGGTTGCTTAGCGATAATGGTGCAGACGCCTGTATAAAAGGCAATACCGGGCGCTACAAAGCAAAAAGAAAAAGCGTAAATAAGGCTGGTTTCGTTCAGGAAACTATGCGTGCCAGCCCGGCTAACGGGGGACAATGAATAAAAATAATAAAGAAAAAAATTATTTTGCGTACGCGCGCGCATGAACAGGGAATTTATACACAGCAGACGGGCAGGGCGCTGAATTCACTTATCCACCATTCCTGTGGATAACCATGTGTATGACTGACTGAAAACCTTTGTAAAGCGAGAGCGGACGCGGCCTGGGCTTGAGTTGTTGCTAAACTCAGCGCCATTAACAGCGTAATATTTTTCAATAAGTTAATGAAAATCAAGCGGCAGAAAGGGCCAGGCAGTTTCGCCGTCGTCATTTCAACCGCGCGTATTGACAAATGTTAAACTTTCATCCTGGCTGGGGATAACCTTGCCGCTTTCCTGCCGCTTAAGCATTTGCCGCTGCTCTGCATCCGCAAGATTTTACTTAACGTAGCCAGCATGCAGAATAACTGTGCTTATATCCAGTATTTTTCGCTGGCAAAATCGCCATAGCGGAGTAAAATTACAACCTTGTCCGCGCTTTTCACTACCAGGTAGCCATTCAATGAGCAAAGTCTTTAAACTTAATTCCGCCTTTAAACCTTCCGGCGATCAGCCTGAAGCCATTCGCCGCCTTGAAGAAGGGCTGCAGGATGGACTGGCGCACCAGACGCTGCTCGGCGTAACGGGGTCGGGCAAAACCTTTACCGTGGCGAACGTGATAGCCGATCTGAACCGTCCGACGATGGTGCTGGCACCCAACAAGACCTTAGCAGCGCAACTTTACGGAGAGATGAAGGAATTCTTTCCTGAAAACGCCGTCGAGTACTTCGTCTCCTACTACGACTATTATCAGCCGGAAGCCTACGTGCCCAGCTCGGACACCTTTATCGAGAAGGACGCCTCGGTTAACGAACATATCGAGCAGATGCGTCTTTCCGCGACCAAAGCGCTGCTGGAGCGCCGCGACGTCATCGTGGTGGCGTCGGTGTCGGCCATTTATGGTCTGGGCGATCCCGACTCGTACCTGAAAATGATGCTGCATCTGACGCGCGGTATGGTTATCGACCAGCGCGCCATTCTGCGCCGACTGGCCGAGCTACAGTACAGCCGTAACGATCAGGCGTTTCAGCGCGGCACCTTCCGCGTGCGTGGCGAAGTTATCGATATCTTTCCGGCGGAGTCGGACGACTACGCGCTGCGCGTTGAGCTGTTTGACGAAGAGGTCGAGCGCCTCTCTATTTTCGATCCGCTGACCGGCCAGATTAGCTCGGTCATTCCGCGCTACACCATCTATCCTAAAACGCACTACGTGACGCCGCGTGAGCGCATCCTGCAGGCGATGGAAGATATTAAGGTAGAGCTGGCCGATCGCCGTAAAACGCTGCTGGCCAACAATAAGCTGCTGGAAGAGCAGCGCATCTCCCAGCGCACGCAGTTTGACCTGGAGATGATGAACGAGCTGGGCTACTGCTCGGGCATCGAAAACTATTCACGCTACCTGTCGGGGCGCGGGCCGGGCGAAGCGCCGCCCACGCTGTTCGACTATCTGCCAGCCGACGGCCTGCTGGTGATTGATGAATCCCACGTTACCATCCCGCAGATTGGCGGCATGTATCGCGGCGACCGCGCGCGTAAAGAGACGCTGGTGGAGTATGGCTTCCGCCTGCCGTCGGCGCTGGATAACCGTCCGATGAAGTTTGAAGAGTTCGAGGCGCTGGCCCCGCAGACCATCTATGTTTCGGCGACGCCGGGCAACTACGAGCTGGAGAAGTCGGGTGGCGAAGTGGTGGATCAGGTGGTCAGGCCAACCGGGCTGCTGGATCCGCTTATCGAAGTGCGGCCGGTCGCCACGCAGGTAGACGATCTGCTGTCGGAAATTCGCAAGCGGGTGGCGATTGACGAGCGCGTGCTGGTCACGGTACTGACCAAGCGCATGGCCGAAGACTTAACCGAATACCTGACCGAGCACGGCGAGCGGGTACGCTATCTGCACTCGGATATCGACACGGTCGAACGCGTCGAAATCATTCGCGATTTGCGTCTGGGCAAGTTTGACGTGCTGGTCGGCATCAACCTGCTGCGAGAAGGGCTGGATATGCCAGAGGTGTCGCTGGTCGCTATTCTGGATGCCGATAAAGAAGGCTTCCTGCGTTCCGAGCGCTCGCTGATCCAGACCATTGGCCGCGCCGCGCGTAACGTTAACGGCAAGGCGATCTTGTATGGCGATAAGATCACCCCGTCAATGGAAAGGGCAATTGGCGAAACCGAGCGCCGCCGCGAGAAGCAGGAGATCTACAACCAGGAAAAAGGCATTGTGCCGCAGGCGCTGAACAAGAAAATCGCCGATATTCTGGAGCTGGGCCAGGGCCTCAGCAAGAACAAAAGCAGAGGGCGCAAGCCAGCCGGCCCGATTGTGGAAGAGGATGCGGCGGTGGTCGACCTGTCGCCAAAAGGCCTGCAAAAACGCATCCGCGAGCTGGAGGCGAAAATGCAGGAGCACGCGCAGAACCTGGAGTTCGAAGAGGCGGCCAACGTGCGCGACCAGCTGCACGAGATACGCGAACTGTTTATCGCCGCTTCTTAAGAGTGGCTGCTGGCCAGCGGCGCGTTAACCCAGCCGCTGAATGGCGTGCTCCAGCGCGCTGTGCAGCAGCTGGCGGTCGTGGCGATATTTGATATCCACCGCCTCCAGCGGCTCCTGCACAATCAGCCGGTCGCTAACGCCCGACGTATCGACCTGTGGGCCAACCACCACGGCATCAATCACCTTTCGGCCAATATACTTTTCCATGATCGCCAGCTTGTCCGCCAGGGTAAGCTGTGCCGCCGCCGGGCTTAGCTCCTTGCCCAGGTTACCGATAAACACCATCGGTGCTGGCGTGCGGCGCAGCGCCTGCGCCATATCGGGCAGCAGCAGCACCGGCATCAGGCTGGTATAAAAACTGCCGGGCCCGATTAAGATCAGATCGGCTTCGTGAATGGCCTCAATGGCTTCTCTGGTGGCGCTGACCGTGTCGGAAAGCATCAGCTCGCGCGGCGACTGTTGCAGCTTGTCGATAGCCGTTTCGCCGTAGACTTCGTTACCGTCGGCATCCAGCGCCATCAGATCCACCGGCTGCTCGGACATCGGGATCAAAAACGCATCCACCTTGAGCAGATTGCGGATCAGGTTGATCGCTTCGATCGGCCGGACGCTCAGGTGATCCAGCGCCTTTAGCATCAGGTTGCCCAGGTTGTGTCCGGCCAGCTCGCCCTGACCGCCAAAACGGTATTCAAACATGGCCGAAGCGATGCTGGGCTCGGTTATCAGCTGGTTCAGACAGTTGCGCATATCGCCCCAGGCAATGCCGCCTTCCGCACGGCGTATCCGGCCGGTTGAGCCGCCGTTGTCGGTGGTGGTGACAATGCCGGTCAGGCGGGAGCCAAGCGAGGAGAGCGCTGATAAAACGCGGCCCAGTCCGTGACCGCCGCCAAGAGCAACAACGCGATCAAGGTCGGCCAGAGTGCGGTTACGCATAAAATTCCTTCAATATGTAAGCCTGGCGGCAAGGCAGCCCGGCAATTTTGTCTTATTTTACGCCAGCGTAGCGCGTTATGCGGCAAAAAAAACGTTATATATCAAAATACATAGCGAAATTCCCTGCTGGCAACCGCGCTTCGTTAGCAGTAGAATTTTACGACCAAGATTTACCATACTGGTAAGTCACACTTAGCCCTGGTGCCTAAGTCTTCGGATACGGTGCCCCGGCCGCAACCTCGAGTTGCCAGGGTGCAGAAAGAAATGCCTGCATCTCCCGAAATCTGGAAAGGTGTTCTGGTGTCACAATTTACTGATAGCTTCGACCGCAGCTTTTATTATCTGCGCCTGTCGATCACCGACGTATGTAATTTCCGCTGTAACTATTGTTTGCCCGACGGCTATCGGCCGCAGGGCGGCAACAACAAAAGCTTCCTGTCGCTGGATGAAATCCGGCGCGTTACCCGTGCCTTTGCGGCGGCGGGAACGGAGAAGGTGCGCCTGACGGGCGGTGAGCCTTCGCTGCGACGCGACTTTACCGACATTATTGCCGCCGTGCGTGAAAACAGCGCGATTCGCCAGCTGGCCATGACCACCAACGGTTATCGCCTGGCGCGTGACGTGGCGCAATGGCGTGCGGCGGGCCTGACGGCGCTGAACGTCAGCATCGACAGCCTGGATGCGCGCCAGTTTCATGCTATCACCGGCCAGGATAAATTCCACCAGGTGATGGCGGGCATCGACGCGGCCTTTGAAGCGGGCTTCAGCAAGGTAAAAGTGAATACCGTGCTGATGCGCGACGTCAACCACCACAGCCTGCAAACTTTCCTCGACTGGATCCGCCATCGGCCAATCCAGCTACGCTTTATTGAGCTGATGGAAACCGGCGACGGCGGCGAGCTGTTCCGCAAGCACCATATCTCCGGCGAGGTTATTCGCGACCAGCTGCTGCAACAGGGCTGGGTGCGTCAGCTACGCGGCCGCAGCGACGGCCCGGCGCAGGTCTTCTGCCATCCGGACTACGCGGGTGAAATCGGCCTGATTATGCCATATGAGAAAAATTTCTGCGCCAGCTGTAATCGCCTGCGCGTGTCGGCCGTCGGCAAACTGCATCTCTGCCTGTTTGGCGATGGCGGCGTGTCGCTGCGCGATCTGCTGCAAAGTGACGACCAGCAGGATGAGCTGCAGGAACGTATTGCCGCCAGCCTGAAAACCAAAAAGCAGACGCATTTTCTGCATCAGGGCAATACCGGCATTACACAGAATCTCTCTTTTATCGGCGGCTAACGCATGGAGTCAACAATGGGAAAATCTACGGCGGAATTTGTGGCGCTGAACGTGGCGGTGCTGACCGTTTCCGACAGCCGGGACGCAGCAGAGGACAGTTCAGGCGACTATCTGCGCGAGGCGCTGAGCGAAGCGGGACATCAGGTGCTGGATCACGCGCTGGTTAAAGATAACCGCTATCGTATTCGCGCTATCGTTTCCAGCTGGATCGCCAGCGCGGACGTGCAGGTTGTTATCGTTAACGGCGGCACCGGCTTTAACAGTAATAACAGCACGCCAGAGGCGCTGCTGCCGCTGTTTGACCGGGAAATCGACGGGTTTGGCGAGCTGTTTCGCATGGTCTCTTACGAGGATATCGGCGGCTCTACTATCCAGTCGCGCGCCGTTGCCGGTATGGCCAACCAGACGGTGATTTTCGCCGTACCCGGCTCAACCCGCGCCTGTGAAAGCGCGTGGGAAAGAATTATCCGTGAACAGCTGGATGCCCGTACCCGTCCCTGTAATTTTGTTTCGCACCTGAAGAAGCCTTAAGCCATGTCGCAACTAACCCATATCAACGCCTCCGGTGAGGCACACATGGTGGACGTCTCCGCCAAAAACGACACCGTACGTGAAGCGCGTGCAGAAGCCTTTGTGGTGATGCATCCCGATACGCTGCAAATGATCCTCGACGGCAGTCACCATAAAGGCGATGTCTTTGCCACGGCGCGCATCGCCGGTATTCAAGCAGCCAAGCGCACCTGGGAGCTGATCCCGCTTTGTCATCCGCTGCTGTTAAGCAAAGTAGAGGTTACTTTGTCTGCCGATACGGCTAACAGCCGGGTGCGGATTGAATCGCTGTGCCGCCTGACCGGCAAAACCGGCGTCGAAATGGAGGCGCTGACGGCGGCTTCGGTGGCCGCGCTGACCATTTACGATATGTGCAAAGCGGTGCAGAAAGATATCAGCATTGAACAGTGTCGCCTGCTGAGCAAAAGCGGCGGCAAGTCCGGCGATTTCAAGGCGGTCAGCCATGATTAACGTGCTGTTTTTTGCCCAGGTGCGCGAGCTAATCGGTACCGACAGCCTCAGCGTCAACGAAGAGTACGCCACCGTGGAGGCGCTGCGGGCGGCGCTGGCCGGACGTGGCGATCGCTGGTCGCTGGCGCTCTCCTCCGACAAGCTGCTGGCGGCGGTTAACCAGACGCTGGTATCACCGCAGCATCCATTACGTGCCGGTGATGAGGTTGCTTTCTTCCCGCCGGTTACCGGAGGTTAAAATGGCAACGCGGATCAGAGTAGGGCAGGCGCCGTTTGATATGGCGGAAGAGTACCGCTGGCTGGCGGCCTGCGATGAGGATGGGGCCGTGGTTACCTTTACCGGCAAGGTGCGTAATCACAATCTGGGTGACAGCGTGGCTGCGCTGACGCTGGAGCACTATCCCGGGATGACCGAAAAGGCGCTGGAGGAGATCGTGGCGGAAGCGCGCACGCGCTGGCCGATGCAGCGCGTCACGGTGATCCACCGTATCGGCGAACTGTTTCCCGGTGATGAAATCGTGCTGGTAGGCGTCAGCGGCGCGCATCGCGGCGCGGCTTTTGCCGCCGCCGAATTTATTATGGATTATCTGAAAACCCGCGCGCCTTTCTGGAAAAGAGAAGCCACGCCGGAAGGCGATCGCTGGGTTGAATCCCGCGACAGTGATAAACAGGCCGCCTCACGCTGGGAGTAGCGTCACGCCGATGCCGCGCATCTGTCAGGCTCTGCGGCGTGCGGTATGCTCATCAAGCCGTTGACAAAATTCCGCAAAACCCAGGCCCTGGCTTAGCGATTTGTGCACAAGCTGCTGCTGGGTTTCAGGGACCAGGCCGTCTACCGGTGGGTCGGTATCCAGATTGGTAGGGAAGGAGTAGCCGCGCGCCGCTACGGCAATCAGCGCGTTCCGTTCCGCCTCTGTCAGGTTGCCGTACTTTATGACCGGATAGATCAGCTTGAGTATCTTCTCATGGTTAACCTCCTCCATCGGCACGCCGAAAGCGGAGGAAATTTGCAGCAGGTTAGCGGTACGCAGCTGGTCGTGAGTGGTGTTGTTGCCTGCGGCATGAAACAGCGCGGGATTGAAAAACAGACCGTCTCCTTTTTGCAGCGGCAGCTGTACGAAATGCTTATTAAAGTAGTCGACGAACTCCGGGCGGCGGCAGGCGAGATAGCCCAGCTCATACTGGTGCGACCAGGGCAGCAAACGAGTCGGGCCGGACGCCAGCGGCATATCGCTATGCGCCACGGCACCCTGAAGCGTCAGGTACTGCGTTAAAACCTGCACGGGAACGGGAAAGCCGGCGGCAAACTCACTCTGTTGAAAACCAAGATGATAGTCACGATGCGCCCGCTGCGCTTCGCCGCCCGGACGCACCTGGTTAACCTGCGAGACCATACGCCACGCCGGGCCCAGCCACGCCTGACAAATCAGCCCCAGAGTGGGATTGGCATAGTATTCACTGAACGTTTCAGGACTGGCTTCCGCCAGTTTTTGCAGGGCGTTCCAGATGCGGCCATTGTTCCCGGCACGTGAAAAATGGTCGGCCTGGACCTTCGACTTTGCCTCCTCCTGCATTATCGATTCGAATATTTGCGAAGCCCGATCGACCAGCTCGCTCTGGGGATAGAGGCCGCGCACCACCAGCACGCCGGGGCCGTCCGAAAACGCGTTATGCAGCTCGTTTAGCACCGCGCGCTGGTCGGTCATGGCGGCATCGTCCAGCACTTCGCGGTCATAGATCAGCACGTTGGCATGAATAGCCGTTGCCAGCGGATAAGCCTCTGGCTCGAGCTGCTGCTCGCAGAGCGCGATAAAATCGGTAACGGATGCCTGGTCTTCACTGGCGAAACAAAACTTTGTCATGTTGGCCTCGTTGTCTGGCTGGCGGGGCAGCGTCCTTGCTGCTTACCTGTCCTTAAACTGACAAGAGCTAAAGGGTTACCCAGCTGCGTTCACGCGATGAACGCAGGGCCGCATCCACCAGCTTCTGAATTTCCCAGGCTTCCTGAAAATCAGGCCCTTGTGCTTTGCCTTGCGTGATGGACTGAATAAATTCGAGCATTTCAATGGTTTTCAAATCGTTAAAGCCAATCTGGTGGCCCGGTGCCGGACAGAAGAGTCCGTAAGGCGCATGATCTGGCCCGGCAACGATTGTGGTAAAGCCGTTTCTGCTTTCCGTGTCCGTATTGCGGAAGAACTGCAGTTCGTTAAAGCGTTCCTGATTAAAAATCAGCGCGCCTTTGCTGCCGGTCACTTCGAAGCCCAGCTGCATTTTATGGCCGGATGCCACCCAGTTGGCCTCTATCTGCCCACTACAGCCGCGGGCAAATTTCACTGTCAGGCGGGCGATATCGTCTACCTCAACCGCTTTCATTGTTGCGGACCCGGCTTTTTCGGGCCGCGCTTTGACTACCGTATCAAGGTCGGCAAACATCGCGGAAATCGGCCCCAGCAGAAAGCGCGCCATGCCCAGGATATGGCTGCCCAGATCGGCCACCGCGCCCGCGCCGCCGCTGGGATCGAGTCGCCACGACCAGGGAAGCTCCGGGCTGGCCATAAAGTCTTCCGCGTGAATACCGCGAAAACCGGTAATCTCACCCAGTTCGCCGTTGGCGATCATCTGTTTCGCCAGCTTCAGCAACGGATTTTTAACGTAGTTAAAGCCTACCTGGGTAACGACGCCCGCTTCGGCGGCCGCGCGCGCCATGCGTTCCGCCGTCTCGCTATTCGGTGCGAGCGGTTTTTCGCAGTGTACGTGCTTGCCTGCCGCAATAGCCGCCAGCGATTGCTCGGCGTGAAAGCGGTTAGGGGAGGTAATGGAGATCACGTCGATTTCCGGATCTTCAATTAAATCCTGCCACTGGCTGGTCCAGCGCTGAAAGCCAAACTGCGCCGCCGCGCGTTCCGCCGCCGCGCCGTCGATATCCGCAACGCTGACCAGCACCGGCTGGACGTCGCCGGAAAAGGAGGCCGCTGCCCGCCATGCCATCGCATGCGATTTTCCCATAAAGCCGGTGCCAATTAAGCCAATTCCTATCTTACGCATTGGAGTTCCTCTCACTCTATAGTTACGGCAGCGTGGCTGTCGGCTGAACGCTGTGCGGCATCGGCCAGCTTCAGTGCCTGGCAGCCGTCGTGTACGGTAGTCGGCAGCGGGCTGCCGGTTTTAATGGCATCGATAAAGGCTTCCATTTCCAGCCGGTAAGCGTCGGCATAGCGCTCCATAAAGAAGTTCAGCAGCGGCCCGCGCGCCTCTGTTTCTTCGCCGCGATAGTGGCGAACGCTGGTTTCGCGCAGGTTGTCATTCAGCAGCATGCCGCCCGAGCCGAACACCTCCATGCGCTGGTCGTAGCCGTAAACGGCCTGGCGGCTACAGTTAATCTGGCACTGTTTACCGGAGGCGGTACGCATCTGCATCATGACGGTATCGTAATCGCCGAGCGCTTCCAGCGCCGGTTCCAGCAGGCGGCTACCGGTAGCAAAAATTTCCACCGGCTCTTCGCCTAACAGCCAGCGCGCCAGATCGAAGTCATGGATGACCATGTCGCGAAAAATTCCGCCCGACGTTTGCAGGTAGCCCATGGGAGCGAAGCCGGGATCGCGGCTGGTGATAATGACCTGGTGAAGGTCGCCAATATCGCCCTGCTGCACGCGTCGGTGGATCTCGCTAAAGCCCGGATCGAAGCGGCGATTGAAGCCCAGCATGACGCGTTTCGCCGCGTCGCCCAGCGCTTTTTCCGCCGCGCGGGCTTTCTCCAGATCCAGATCGACCGGTTTTTCACACAGTACGGCTTTACCCGCTCTTGATGCCGCCAGCATCAAATCGATATGGGTATGCGTTGGCGTGCCAATCACTACCGCATCAATATCCGGGTGGTTAATGGCTTCAAGCGGATCGCTCATGGCGATGCCGCCCCAGCTGGCCGTTAACGCCTGCGCATTGGTAAGGATCGGGTCGGCAACCGCCGCCAGCGTAGCGTCTTTGTGTCGCGCAACGTTGAGCGCATGAACCTGGCCGATGCGGCCGGCACCGAGAATGGCTATTTTGATCATCACAATCTCCGCTTAGAGGTAAGTTATTGTTATTGCGTATTAGGGTGTAGGACTCATCAGATCGTTTACCGCCAGCACCTGCTGATTCACCACCAGCCCGGTATCCAGCTGGCCCTGGAAGTAGTTGACGATATTGGTGGCCGCCGAGACCGACATGCGCATGGCGGCTTCCTGGGTCAGGCCGGCGGTATGGGGGCTGAGAATAAGCCGATCGGTCTGCGCCAGCAGGGGTGAATCCGCTCTGGCCGGTTCATCTTTCAGCACGTCCAGGCCAGCGCCAGCCAGATGACCGGACTGCAACGCCTGCGCCAGCGCTTCTTCATCCACGATGCCGCCGCGCGCGGTATTAATCAGAAAAGCACCGGGCTTCATCATGGCCAGCTCATCCTTACCGATTAACGGTTTTTCACCATTAAACGGCAGATGCACGGTGACCGCGTCGGCCGCGCGCAGGCCATCCTCAATCTCCGCTACGCGCTGCACGTGATGTGTGGAAAACATCTCGTCCGGTAAATAAGGATCGTAAGCGATGACTTCCATATTGAAGCTTTTTGCCAGCCGCGCGACTTCGCGTCCGATACGGCCAAAGCCGAGAATAAACAGCTTTCTGCCGGCAATTTCCATTGCCGAGAAGCTGTTACGGCGATTCCACTCGCCCTCGCGAATGCTGCGGTCGAAGTAGCAAATGCGTTTCGCCACCGCCAGCAGCAGCGACAGCGTATGCTCGGCCACCGACAGCGAATTGACGTCGCCGACCACGGTCAGCGGAATATTGCGAGAGGTTAAGGTGTCGACATCGACCGAGTCATAGCCCACGCCGTGTCGCGAAACGATCTGCAACTGTTGTGCGGTCGCAATCTCTTTTGCGGTTAACGGCTGGGTACGGATCAGCAGCGCATCGGCCTGCGCCATAAACGGCGCATAGCTCTCGACGCTGACTTCGTCGACCAGCTGAAGGGTGATGCCCGGTGCGTTTTGCAGTACCGCCAGCCCGGCTTCATGAATTTTTCCGGCAACCAGAACGTGTGGCATCTTAATATCCTCCCGTCTTCGTGGCGGACGCAAAGCTTGTTTCGCTACCCTGAAGCTCGCGGAACTGCTGCACGCTGGCGGCGGCGGCCGAGCGCAAAAGCTGTACGTCGTTCGATACCGTGACCAGATCAAATCCCCACTCTACGGCTTTAGCGGCATAGGCTGCCGTTCCGTTGTGCAGCCCTACCTTTTTTCCGGCGCGGTGGGCAACGGTAAGAATGTGTTTGATGGCGTCCACAATTTCCGGCTCTTCGCGATCGAAACCGGTGCGGTATTTGCGGCCCGTCAGGCCCAGGGTTAAATCCGCCGGGCCGATATAAACGCCATCCAGACCCGGCGTGGCGACTATCTCTTCCAGCCGGGCAAACGCCTCGGCCGTTTCGATCATCGCAAAACAGACCACCTGTTCATCCGCGTGCTGGCCATAGTCCTGCCCGGCGGAAAAGGTCACGCGCGTTGGGCCAAAGCTGCGGCTGCCGAGCGGGGGATAGCGCACGCAGGAAACCAGCGCCTGCGCCTGTTCTGCATTGTTAACCATCGGGCAGATAATGCCCCAGGCACCGGCATCCAGCGCTTTCATAATGATGCCGGGTTCCA
Organism: Erwinia sp. BNK-24-b; assembly: GCF_047456155.1. Taxonomy (NCBI): domain Bacteria; kingdom Pseudomonadati; phylum Pseudomonadota; class Gammaproteobacteria; order Enterobacterales; family Erwiniaceae; genus Erwinia; species Erwinia sp. BNK-24-b. The sequence goes on along the minus strand of NZ_CP179901.1, from coordinate 3,201,294 downwards.
GCCACGGCACGCGAACCATCGGCGCAACGCCGCTGGCGCGCATCGCCTGTAGCATGATTTTCGCCTCATCGTAGCCAACAAAACCGTGCTGCAGATCGATAGTCAGCGAGTCATAGCCCTGCGCCGCCATGATTTCCGCGCTGAAGGAACTGGCGATGCTCAGCCAGCCGTTCAGCACCGGCTGCTCGTCCTTCCAGCGCTGTTTAATGTTATTAAGTTTCATTCCTGCTCCTTAAAGAACAATTTGCGCCAGTTTGACGTTCATATAGTCGAGGATGCCTTCCGAGCCGCCTTCGCGACCCATTCCGCTGGCTTTGACACCGCCAAACGGGACTTCGGCAGCGGCCAGCGCATAGCTGTTGATACCGACCATGCCGGACTCAAAGCGCGATACCGTTTCCCGAATCAGCGCCGGATCGCGGGTAAAGGCGTAGGCCGACAGCGCGAAATCAGAATTATTCACGCGCTGCCACAAATCTTCGTGGTTGCTAAAGGAGGTAATAGCGGCGATAGGGCCAAAGTTCTCTTCGGCCAGCGCCTTCGCGTCATCCGCTACGTCGGCAAGCACGGTCGGCGCATAGAAATAGCCGTTACCGATCGACAGCCTTTCACCGCCGGTTACCACGCGGGCGCCTTTGTTGCGCGCATCGGCTACGATGGCCTCGATAGCTTCCAGACGGCGAGCGTTAATTAACGGCCCCATGGTGGTGGCTTCGTCCAGACCGTAACCGGTTTTAAGCTTGCGGGCGCGGCTGGCAAAGCCTTCAACAAAAGCGCTATACAGGCTTTCATGCACATAAAAGCGATCGCCGGTCACGCAAACCTGGCCGCAGTTCGCAAATTTTGTTGCTACTGAAAGGTCGAGTGCTTTTTCCAGGTCGGCATCCTGATAGACAATGACCGGCGCGTTGCCACCCAGCTCCATACTGAGACGCTTGATGGTATTAGCCGAGTCGCGGATCATCTGCTGGCCCAGCTGGGTTGAACCGGTCAGTGAGATTTTGCGTACAGTGGGCGAAGCCATCAGTGGCTCGTAGGTGGCCGCAGTTGGGCCAACCACCAGGTTTGCCACGCCAGCGGGCAGGCCTGCTTTACGTAAACACTCAAAGACCATCATTGCCGATCCCGGCACTTCGCTGGAGGGACGCAGCACCACGGTGCAGCCTGCTGCCAGCGCGGGAGCCAGCTTGCGCGCCACTAACACCACAGGGAAGTTCCAGGCGGTGAAGGCCGCCACTACGCCGACAGGCTCGTGAAACACCTCGCAGCGGCCGCCGGGAACGCGGCTCTCAACGATGCGGCCATAGATGCGGCGAGCTTCTTCCGCATACCAGATAAACTGATCGGTAGAGAGTTCCCATTCACGCTTCGCCTGCGCCAGCGGTTTGCCACTTTCCAGCGAGATAACGCGGGCTGCCTGCTGGGTTGCCGCAACCATTTCACGCGCGACCGCCTGTAAAAAATCCGCGCGCGTCCAGCTCTGCAACGCTTTCCACTGCGTAAACGCCTGTTCGGCGGCTTTCAGCGCATCGTGGGTATCGGATACCGACGCGGCCTGAATTTCTCCCAGGCTATTTCCATTGCCGGGATCGATAACGTTAATACGCTCCTGCCCGCTCCCTTTACACCATTTGCCATTTATAAACTGTCCAAAATCGTCATACATGGTTGTCGCTCCTCCGGCATCGGCTCCGGCTCAATGGGATGCGCGTTACCCCTTCGGGTAGTGCTCTGAACCTCTCTGCCAGAGCGGCGTCAAGAGGCTCTCACGCATCAATGATTGCAATATTAGGATCGAAGCAAAAATAATTGCAATAGCGGGCAGCGTTTGCAGTAAAAATTGCGAAATCAGACATAAAATAAGGAAATACAGGAGGTTATATGCGGTTAATTTTCAGCTTTGTAAATTATTAAGTTATAAAAATGTAAATTATTCGAGATTAATCACAAATTTTATTCATGGGTTTTCCCAGGCTGCACAAAATAGGTTAGAAATAATTGCATTCAGGGTTTACTTGCAATTTTTATTGCTTTAGCGTGCTGGCTAATCAGGGCACGTCACAGGAAATACCGATGGATAAAGCAAAGAAAATGAAAGCCGCGCCAAAGCCGCTGCCGCACGACAACTACGAACAGGTGGTGAATGAGATCACCCAGCGCTACCCGCAGTTGTCAAACCGCCATCAGCAGGCCGCGCGCTATATCACGCAGAACCCGAATATCGTGGCGCTGGAGTCTATTAACGCCGTAGCGGCAAAATGCGGGCTGCATCCTTCGGTGCTGGTGCGCTTTGCGCAGGTGTTTGGCTACAGCGGTTTTAAGCAGATGCAGAGCGTGTTTCAGACGCGCCTGGCTACCGCAGCACCGGGCTATAACGAGCGGATTACCGCGCTGGAAAGCGACCTGCGTAAAAACGATGAAAAGGGCAGCTTTGGTTTTCTGCAAAGCCTGGTGATCCGCGATATCGCCACCTTGCAGCAGCTGCTGGATAACGTGAGCGAGCAAAATCTGGATGAAACGGCGCATTTGCTGAAAGAGGCCGAGATCGTTTATATCGCCGGGCAGTTACGGTCTGAACCGATTGCGTCGTTATTGCGCTATCTGCTGACCATGCTGAACCGTCGCGTCGTGCTGCTTGATGCCGCTGGCGGGCTGGCCCCGCAGATGGCTAATAACATGCGCGAGAACGATGTGCTGATTGCCATCGCTTTCCGCCACTATGCCAAAGAGGTAGTCGCCATCGCCGATGAGGCAGGGGAACGCAACATTCCGGTGGTGGCTATCAGCGACAGCCAGCTATCGCCGCTGGCGAAAAGCGCCAGGGTGCTGTTTACCATTCCTGAAGAGGAATACAGCTTTTCGCGCTCGCTGGCCGCGCCGGTTTGCCTGGCGCAAAGTATTGCTATGGCGCTGGCTGCCGCGCTACAGCCCGACAGGGCGCAGCCGCATATTGAAACGATTACCGAACGCGAAAGCCGGGTGGAAAGCCAGCGCAAACGCAAGCGCGCTTAGCGTACGTTATCAGGGACTCTCGCACTTTTGGCGGGAGTTCTGTCGCCTGAGAATGCAACTAATATTGCTTTTATGAACTTTATGCAATTAACGTTTTTATAAAAACCGCGATGCCGCTTTGGCGCATCTCATCAGAGTGAGTAGAGATATGGCTACGATTCGTTGCACGACAGCTCAGGCGATAGTTCGCTACCTGAGCCATCAGTTTACCGAAGTTGACGGCAAGCGCGTGCCGCTGTTCCCCGGCGTTTACGGGATTTTTGGACACGGTAACGTGACCTGTCTGGGGGAAGCGCTGGAAGCCGTTCAGGATACGTTGCCGACCTGGCGTGGGCAAAATGAACAGTCGATGGGGTTTGCCGCCGTCGGGTTTGCCAAAGCGATGGCGCGGCGGCAAATCATGGTGGTGACCGCCTCGATTGGCCCGGGTACCACCAATCTCCTGACCGCCGCTGGCGTAGCGCACACCAGCCGCTTACCGCTGCTGATGATTTGCGGCGACACCTTTGCGCGTCGCCATCCCGACCCGGTTATGCAGCAGGTTGAACACTTCAGCGACCCGACGCAAACCGTGAACGATGCCTTTAAAGCGGTCAGCCGCTACTGGGATCGCATTACCTGGCCTGAGCAGATCCTCTCTTCGTTACCGCAAGCGGTCGCTACCATGCTCGATCCGGGCGATTGCGGCCCGGCGTTTATCGGCGTTTGTCAGGACGTGCAGGAGATGGCGTATGACTTCCCGGAAGAGTTTTTTGCGCCTCGTCTGCATCTGATGCCGCGTCCGCGCCCGGATCGTCAGCTACTGGCACGCGCGGTTGAATGCCTGAAGCGAGCGAAACGCCCGGTGATTATCTCTGGCGGCGGCGTACGTTACTCCCAGGCGGAAAGCGCGCTGGAAGCCTTTGCGGTAGCGCATGGCATTCCGGTAGTCGAAACCATCGCGGGTAAAGGTGCCTTCACCCATGACCATCCCATGCACATGGGGCCGGTCGGTATCTTAGGTTCAACCTCGGCCAACGAGCTGGCGGCAAAAGCCGACGTCATTCTGGCAGTCGGCACGCGCCTGATGGATTTCGTTACCGGCTCCTGGTCGCTGTTCGATCATAAGGCCCACTTTATTTCGTTGAACGCCGCGCGCTTCGATGCGCATAAGCATCTGTCGCTGCCGCTGGTATGCGATGCGCGTGAAGGGATCGGCGAGCTGGATGTGGCGCTTGGTGGCTGGAAGGCGGACGCGGCCTGGCTGGAAAAAGGTCGTCAGGCTTTTGTCGGCTGGAATACGTTGATTGCGGAAAAACAGGAGCGCGTGGTGAGCGACAGCGAACCGACCTATGCGCAGGTAGTGGGCGTGGTTAATGCGCAGGCCGCAGCCGAAGACTACATCATCAGCGCGGCGGGCGGCTTACCGGGCGAACTGGTGAAAGGCTGGCGGGTAAAAAATCCCGGCACCTTTGACTGTGAATTTGGTTTTTCCTGTATGGGCTATGAGCTTTCCGCAGGCTGGGGCGCAGCGATGGCCGGTCACGATCGGGATGTGTTTGTGATGATCGGCGACGGTACCTACATGATGATGAACTCCGACATCTACTCCAGCGTGCTTTCCGGCCACAAGTTCATTCTGCTGGTGTGCGACAACGGCGGTTTTGCCGTGATTAACCGGCTACAGAATGCCAAAGGCGGCGCATCCTTTAATAACCTGCTGAAGGACTGCCGGGTGAAAGAGCCTTTCCACGTTGATTTTGTCGCTAATGCGCAATCAATGGGCGCGCTGGCGCGGAAGGTCGAATCGCTGGACGCGCTGGAAGAGGCAATCCAGTGGGCAAAAACCACCGACCGTACCACGGTTATCGTCATCGATACGCATCCCCATAGCTGGACGCCGGGCGATGCGTGGTGGGATGTTGGCGTGCCAGAGGTCAGCGCACGCGAAAGTGTTAACCAGGCGCGTGAAGAGCACGTTGCCGGACGTCAAAAACAGCGGGTTGGATTCTAATCAGGAGGGAAATATGTCACTAAAAGCAAAAATGGGCATCGCGCCTATTGCCTGGTCAAACGACGATTTGCCCCAGCTTGGCGGCGATACGCCGCTGTCGACCTGCCTGTACGAGAGTCATCTGGCGGGTTTCCAGGGCGTAGAAACCGGCGGGAAATTTCCAAAAACCAGCGCAGAGCTGAAGCCGATGCTGCGTGAATTCCAGCTGGATCTGGTTTCCGGCTGGTACTCCGGCACGCTGCTCGACAATAGCGTGGCAGACGAAATCAAAAAAGTAACGCCGCAGCTGCAGCTGTTTCGCGACTGCGGGGCCGCCTGCCTGGTTTACGGTGAAACGGCAGGCACTATCCAGAATCAACAGCATATAGCGCTGGCCAACCGCCGTCGGCTCAGCGATGAGCAGATTAGCGAATACGGCAATAAGCTGTCTGAATTTGCCGCCTTTTGCCGCGAGTTCGGCGTTCCGCTGGCGTTTCATCACCATATGGGAACAGCCATTGAAGACGAGCACGATATCGACCGGCTGATGGCCGCCACGAATGAGGATGTCGGTTTACTGTTTGATGCCGGGCATCTCTTCTTCGCCGGGGTCAATCCGCTCAGCGTGTTGAAAAAACACGGTAAGCGCATTAATCACGTGCACACCAAAGACGTGCGTCCGGACGTGCTTGCCAGCCTCGACTGGCAGAAAGACTCATTTCTTGATGCGGTGCTGAAGGGCATTTACACCGTGCCGGGTGACGGCGGCATCGATTTTGACGCCATTGTTCGCGAGCTGGCGGTCATCGGTTATCAGGGCTGGTTTGTGGTTGAAGCGGAACAAGATCCGGCAAAAGCGCCGCCGCTGCAATATGCGCGTATCGGCTATAACACCCTGCGCAGAGCGCTCAGCGACGCAGGCTACACACTGATTCAAGGAGAATTCTGATGAAGTTAAACGATAAAGTCGCCATCGTCACCGGTGGTACGCAGGGACTGGGTGCCGCCATTGCCCGCCATTTTGTACAGCAGGGTGCCAAAGGCGTGGTGATTTGCGGACGCAATCAGGCCAAGGGTGAAAGCATTGCCAAACAGCTTAATGAGGAAGGCGAAGGGCGCGTGCATTTTGTCAAAGCGGATCTCTCTTCGGTAGAAGATTGCCGTCAGGTGGTTGCGCATACCGACGAGCTGTTCGGCAGGGTTGACGTGCTGGTGAACGCGGGAGCCATGACCGATCGCGGCAGCATCCTGGATACCTCGCCCGAGCTGTTTGACCAGATTTTTGCCACCAACGTGCGCGGCCCGTTCTTTCTGATGCAGGAAGCGCTCAAAGTGATGCGCCGTGAAAACATCGCGGGTAGCGTGGTCAATATTTGCTCGATGTCTGGCCTGGCAGGACAGCCTTTTATTGCCGCGTACTGCGCGTCGAAAGGGGCGTTGGCGACCTTAACGCGCAATGCTGCCTATGCTCTGCTGCGTAACCGCATCCGCGTCAACGCCCTGAATATTGGCTGGATGGCGTCCGAGGGTGAAGATCGCATTATGAAGCAGTATCACGGCGCACAGGATGGCTGGTTGCAAAAGGCGGCGGCCGAGCAGCCGTTTGGCCGACTGATTAACCCGGATGAAGTGGCGCGTGCCGTGGCGTTTTTAGCCAGCGAAGAGTCAGGCTTGATGACCGGCTCGGTGGTGAATTACGATCAGTCCGTCTGGGGGGGGTACGATCAGGCTCCGGCCCCGGCGTCACCGCTTTAACATTTTGCTATACGGCTGGCGCGCGCTGGCCGTATACGCCATTTTACGAACCTGCTGCGTATGATGGAGCAATCATGGATTTACAGCGCTTAACGGCTATACACACTTTCTATAGCCAGTTTCTTATGACAATTTATAACGTTTCTTCGCAAGAAACCGAACGTGACGAAGCGGCGATTAAAAGTGACATAAAAAAATGGCTGGTAAAACACAAGCGAAATAAAACTTTTGGTGTCGCATGCCGCCACGAAATTATTTTTTTCGAAAAAGAAACCGATAAAAACAGTATTAGCGACCTACGCTTTAAGATCTCTAATCTGGAGAAAAACTGTAGCTTAATCAGGATGGAGCTGGAGTCGTTAACGCCTGAGCTAAGCAATAAGAAAAGATAACTTTGCGCCGTAGTTTTTTAATTATTATAAGGATATGCCGTTATTGATTCTTTCACGGGTATTTGCCTGTTGCCCGGTATAAACCGCTGTTGGCTATAGTCCCCAACCCTACAGGAAATGATGATGAATATTCGAAATCTGCTGCTGCTTGCGTGCTCGCTTTTACTTAGCCTGAGCGTAAGTGCTAAAACGTTTACCGTCGGCGTAGCGCTGGCTAATTTTGATTTAAACTTTATCTCTATTTTGCGAACCCAAATGCAAACGGAGCTGAAAAATAACGATCTCACCGGCCAGTTTGTCGATGCCAAAGGCGACGTGGCGCTTCAGGTGCAACAGGTTGATGACTTTATCAATCAGGGCGTCGACGCCATTATCCTCAATCCGGTTGATACGCAGGGCGTATTGCCCATGATTGCCGCCGCCAAAAAAGCGGGAATTCCGCTGGTTTTTGTCAACCGTAAGCCAGAGACAAAGCTGCCTGTCGGCATGGCGTATGTCGGTTCTGACTCGGCGCTTGGCGGCCAGATGCAGATGGAGGCGCTGGCGAAACGCATGAACTACCGCGGTAACGTCGCCGTCATTATGGGCGCGCTATCAACGGAAGAAGCGCGTGAACGTACCCGCGCGGTTGAAGCCGTTATCGCCAAATACAAAGATATGAAGGTGATTGAGAAGCAGACGGCTAAATGGCAGCGCAACGAAGCCGTGGACGTGGTTTCCAGCTGGCTGCTGAACCAGCGTCCCATTGACGCTATTGCGGCCAACAACGATGAGATGGCTATCGGCGCGATCATGGCGCTAAGCCAGGCAAAAAAAGAGAAGATCCTGGTGGCGGGCATCGACGGTACGCCCGACGGGCTGCAATTTATTAAAAACGGCAAGATGGCGCTAACCATTTTCCAGGATGCCAGAGCTCAGGCGACCGGCGCAGTGCAGGTTACTAAAGCGCTGCTGGACAAAAAACAGGTTAAAGAACTTAACTGGGTACCTTATCAGGTGATTACGCAGGATAACTATGCGCAGTTTGCTGCCAAAAACTGATCCCGTATCCACGCGTTAGCGGCACCGGGCCAGATGATAATAAGCTGGCCCGGTGCCGTCTGTATCAGGCCTGTTCAGTGGTTAAACTATGCGCGTTGCGTCACAAAAAGTTTCCTCTGCACCCTTTTTAACCAAAGGGCGACGATATAATCGTTTGAATTTAATAGATATTAATAATTATATACCGATTTCTTTTAAAATTTCTGCACCTGGGTGCAGAAAACGTTTGCAAAGCGCGTATCGAATTAACATAATCTCAACAATGAGTTAAAAAAAACTCTCAAAAGTTATCATGCGTTTAAAAAGCGTTTACCTGGCGGCACCTTTGCACTTTGAGCGTTTCTTTTTACAGCCGTTTGGCGTCCAATAGGGGCATTAACGTCCATTGCCCTTAAGTGACCGTATGACAGACGCGAAGAAACCTCAAAAACAGCCCAAAGCAAACGCTACCGCCGTCGCAAAGCTGGCGGGCGTATCGAAATGGACGGTATCACGCGCCTTTACGCCGGGAGCCTATGTTGCTCCGGATACCAAAGAAAGAATCATGGCCGTAGCCGCCGAACTGGGCTATCGCCCCAATTTGCTGGCCCGTAGTTTGACGAAAAGAAATACACATATCATCGCCATCGCGATGGATGAATTTAAAAACACGCATGCCATGAGAATTCTGGATGCCGCTACAAAGCAGCTGCAGGCCAGAGGATATCTGGCGCTGGTGCTGAATATCACTGCCGGTGATGACTATCAGTCAGTGATAGAGATGGCGGACCAGCTGCAGGTTGACGGCATTCTGTTTTTCGCCAACACGCTCAGTAACGAACTGTTTGAAATTGCGCACAGCCTGCACTCAGTGCCGCTGATTCAGATCTGCCGCAACAGTGAAGAACACCGCAACATCGAGAACATCAATATTGATGGCTTCCAGGCGGGGCGCGAAATTGGCCAGCTGCTGATAGCGCAGGGCTATCACCGTTTTGGCTATATGAAAGGGCCAGATACCGACTCCGGTCACCTGCTGCGTATGGACGGTTATCAGCACGAGCTTTCGTTAGCTAACCTGAACGTCGACCTGATGCTGCTGGCGGGCAAATATGAGCGTAAAGCCGGCTATTCCATCATGAAGGACTATCTGCTGAACACGCCAGCAGATCAGCGGATTGACGCCATTTTCTGCGAAAACGATATCCTGGCGATTGGCGTGCTGGAAGCGCTTTACGAAGCGGGCGATATCAACAGCATAGCCGTGGTGGGATTTGACGGCATAGATGAAGCGGATTCTCCGGTCTGGAACCTGACGACTTACGATCAGCAGACTGAAAAACAGATTAGCGAAGCGGTGAATCGCCTGACGGGCGAAAATAGCGATGAGCAGGCGGCCTGGCGGACAGGTAAATTAATTTTACGCAAGAGCCATATAAAACGTTAATTCAATTCAGCCCGTGCCGGTGGTGCGGGCTGAATAATAAACTGGTTACCCTGCAAAAATAGTTAACCTTATTGAACAATATAACTAATAAAAAATTTCACGTTTACTTTTAATCAAAACATCAGGAATTGCTATGCCAGATACCATGTCCAACACCCCTTAATTTTTATCGTTAAGTGACAGTCCATTTCATAACTTTTGTCTCCTCAAGAGTCGAATTAACTCGTCGCTAAAAAAATAATGCCTCTTTAAGGCAGCTTTTTTACTTTGTTTTAAACAGGGTAGGGTTTTTATTGCCTTTTTTCTTCACGGATAAAAGCAATAACAATCATGCTATTAAAGGAAAGAGATATGAACAGAAGAGAAGCGATCTTTTCTATTAGTTCACTGGTAGCTTCGTTAACGGTGGCAACTAAGCTCAACGCGAAAGAGTTGCATAACGTTCCGCTTGATACCCGGCTTACCCCCGACGCGCTGCCCGTTCCGGCAATGCAGGGCGGATACCGTATCCTGACTAATGAAACCGATCGCAAAAATCTGGCGGCGATTTTCGACCGCCTTATTCCTGCCGACGATCACGGCCCTTCAGCAACGGAAGAGGGCGCGATTGAGTTTCTCGATGACCAGCTGGCGGGCGACTACGGCTCCGGCGCGGCACTCTATCTGGAAGGGCCACTCCATCCTGAAAATGAAGAAAAATTGATGGGTAGCCCACAATTTTTGGCTTCGCCGCGCGAGCGCTACATCACCGGCCTGAAAGCGCTGGAAGCCTGGGCTCAGCAGAACCACCACGCCTCTTTTTATACCCTTAACGCGGCGGACATTGACGCTTTCCTGACCAACATGGAAGCCGGAAAAATCAATCTCGGCGCAGACGTAAACAGCCAGGCCTTCTTTGAGCTGATGCTGCAAAACGTTCGTGAAAGCTATCTTGCCGACCCACTGTATGGCGGCAACAAAACGATGGCCGGCTGGAAAATGATCGGTTTTCCTGGCGCGCGTTATGACTACCGGCAGTACGTTGATCGTCGCGGTGAAAATTTACAATTAATTCCTGTCAGTTTGATCCCTAAAGACTGATTTCTGGAGCTGAGTCAATGTCACAAATTAGAAATAAAACCGATGTCGTGATCGTCGGATTAGGCTGGGCCGGATCGGTCATGGCAGAAGAATTAACGCGCGCTGGCCTTAACGTGGTGGCCATTGAGCGTGGCGCCTGGCGCGATACCTCTACCGATTTCCCGGTTGCCGTCGATCCGGATGAACTGCGCTGGCACACCCGTCGTCAGCTATTGCAGCCGATGAGCGTTGAAACCACTACTTTCCGTAACAACACCAGTCAGGATGCCGCGCCGGTTCGTAACTGGTCTGCCTATCAGTTTGGTTGGAACGTCGGCGGAGCGGGTACGCACTGGGCGGGCATGTCATGGCGTTTTTCCCCGTGGGATTTTGAAGTCGCTACCCAGACTCGCGAACGCTACGGCGCGGCGAAAATGAAAGACCTGCAGCTGCAGGACTGGGGCGTTACCTATGCCGAAATGGAGCCTTTTTACGACCGCTTCGAACGCATCGCCGGAACATCAGGTATCGCGGGCAATCTGCAGGGTAAAACGCAGCCTGACGGCAACCCGTTTGAAGGGCCGCGCAGCCGCGATTATCCAACGCCGCCGCTGAAAGATACCCACTGGCTGCGCAAGTACCGCACGACCACGCAAGGCATGGGCTACCACCCGTTCACCATTCCTGCGGGCAACCTGTCCCAGTCCTACGTCAACCCGCTGGGCGTGACGATGGGGCCGTGCACCTACTGCGGTTTTTGCGACTTCCACGGCTGTGGCAACTTCAGTAAATCTTCGCCTCAGGCCTGTATTCTGCCTGCGCTGATGCGCCGTCCGAACTTTACCGTACTGACCGAAACAGAAGTGCTGCAGGTTATCAAGCATGAAGACGGCAAGACGGCCAAGGGCGTGCGCTTTATCACCAAAGAAGGCGTAGAGGGCTTCCAGCCGGCGGACGTGGTCTGCATCACCGCCTACCAGATGGATAACGTGCGCATGATGCTGCTGTCCAAAATCGGTGAGCCTTACAATCCGGAAACCGGTCGCGGCACCATTGGCCGTAACTACAACTATCAGAGCTGCTCCTCGGTTACGGGCTTCTTTGACGGCGAGTTTATGAATCCGTTTATCGGCGGCGGCGCGCTGGCGGTACAGATTGATGACTTTAACGGCGACAACTTCGATCACAGCAAGCTCGACTTTATCGGCGGTGCCGGGATCATGGCATACAACACCGATGGCCGTCCGATTCAGCATATGGACAGCCTGCGTACCGGCACCAAACGCTGGGGCAGCGAATGGAAGGCAGGCTACGCGCGCGATTATCAAACCGCCGCCACGATTTTCTGCCAGGGCACCTCAATGCCGGTACGCGGCGCTTACCTCGACCTCGATCCCGTCTATAAAGATCGCCACGGCCAGCCGCTGCTGCGCGTGACCTTCGACTGGAACCAGAACGACGTCAGGATGGTGAACTACGTGACGGATAAAGCCAAAGCCATCATGAAGGAAGCCGGGCCAACCGCTACCATTTTTGAACGCCAGACCGACAGCAGCTGGAACCCTTATCTGCAGGAAAGCTCGCATACTATCGGCGGTGCCGTGATGGGCGCTAATCCGCATACGTCGGCGGTGAATACTTATCTGCAAAGCTGGGATGTGCATAACGTCTTCGTGGTGGGCGCGTCAGCGTTCCCAAATAACGGCGGCTATAACCCAACGATCACCGTTGGCGCACTGGCTGTACGAGCCGCGCAGGCAATCCATCAGACCTATATCAAAAACCCTGCTCCGCTGGTAAAGGCCTAACGTGATGAAGAAAAAGACAATTAGCTATAGCCTGGCGGCGCTGGCCGTCTTAGCGGGCATTGGTGTTTTTGGCAGGCTCTGGGTGGTGATGGACAGCTCACGCTCAAGCGTTGCCGATGATAAGGTCCAGCTCGCGGATTTCCACAGCACCGATGCAGCGGCGATCAAGCGCGGTGAATACGTTATGCGCCTGAGCGATTGCGCAGCGTGTCACGAGCAGAACTTTGCCGGGGGCTACAAAATCTCTACGCCGTTTGGCGAACTGCAAACGTCCAATATTACGCCAGACCGGGAAACCGGTATCGGTAAAATGACGGAGCATGACTTCTTTAACGCGATCCGTCTGGGACGCGGTGAGAAGGGCTTCCTTTATCCGGCGATGCCGTATACCGCCTATGCCAAACTCAGCGATCGGGATATGCACGATCTCTGGGCCTATGTTTCAACGATGAAGCCGGTAAAAAACAACATCGATGAAAACGGCGGCATGAATTTCCCGTACAACATTCGCCTGGCGATGGCGGGCTGGAACCTGCTGTTTTTTGATAACAGCCCGTTCAAACCGGAAAGCCTGAAAACGGCCAGCTCCAGCGGCGAAGAGCTTGACCAGATCAACCGGGGTAAATATCTGGTTGATGGGCCGGCACACTGTAGCGTTTGCCATACGGCCCGCAACGCGCTGGGCGGCGAAATCGGCAGTAAATATCTTCAGGGCGGTCAGCTGGGTGCCTGGTATGCGCCAGATATCACACCAAACCCGCATACGGGTATTGGTGACTGGAGTAACGAGCAGATCATGCAGTATCTGAAAACCGGCTCGGATGGCCAGAGCGTCGCGGCTGGTCCAATGTCGGAAGCGGTAGAGCACTCGCTGCAATACTTCAACGATAAAGATCTGCACGCCGTTGCCGCTTACCTTAAACACCTGCCTGCGTCCAGTACGCCAGCGCAAGCGGCGTTTACCATGGATGAAACCAGCCGGAAAAAAGCCGCGCTAAGTTTTGAAGTGAACTGTAGCGCCTGCCACGGCGGCAAGGGAGAAGGCATCAGCGGCATGGTGCCGGCCTTTGCCGGTAACCGCTCAATGCTGAACGATCCGACCAATATGATTTCAGCCATGCTCAACGGAACGCGAGCGGCAAATACCGCCGATCGTCAGACCGCTGCCGGCATGCCTGCTTTCGACTGGAAAATGAACGATCGGCAGATGGCGGACATCCTGACCTACGTTCGCAACTCCTGGGGCAATCAGGCTTCGGCCGTGACGCCTGAGCAGGTTGCGGCAATGCGCAGTAAAACCAACGCAAGACAGCAGGTAACGGCGGATACCGGGAAATAATCCGGGTTTGTAGCAGGCTTTACGGCCTGCTCTGACTGCAACTAAACCTGCATCACGGCCCGCGGCACAGACGGCGCGGGCTTTTAACCTCTTTGCATACGCCTTTTACAGCGCGCTACCAACACTTCCTCTAAGCCCTTCAGCTCAACGCAACACAGAGTGACTAAGCTGAAAAAGCGCCGGTATCGCTAAATGGCGATTGCGAAAATCCTTTGCATGCGCTATTCCGTACGTTCCGGGCCTGTTTTCAACCGCGCCATTCTTATCTGCCATCTATTTTCACAGGGAAAGTTATGTCTTGTTATCAACGCCTGCTGCTGCTGACCGTGCTGGTACTGGCTGGCTGTAGTAATCAACCAGAAAAAAAACTGCCCGAGCGGCGTCCGGCTGAGGTTAAAGCGCAAATCAGAACGCTGCTGCCGGCCAAAGTCAGCGACCGTCAGGGCTGGACGGACGATATCTTTGTCGCCTTCAGCAGCCAGAAACTCGATCCTTCAGTCAGTAACGTTTGTGCCGTGATTGCCGTAGCCGATCAGGAATCTTCGTTTAATGCCGATGCCAGCGTGCCGGGCCTGCCGAAAATCGCCTGGGGCGAAATTGACCGCCGGGCGGGCAAGCTGCACATTCCTTCTTTTGTCGTGCGCACCGCGCTGATGATTAAGTCGCCAAACGGTCAAAGCTATACCGAGCGGCTGGATAAGGTGCGCAGCGAAAAAGAGCTGAGTGATATCTTTGACGACTTCATTAATATGGTGCCGATGGGCCAGACGCTGTTTGGCAAACTAAACCCTATTCATACCGGCGGCCCGATGCAGGTCAGCATCGAATTTGCACAGGCGCATGCCGAGGGCTATCCCTGGTCGGTTGCCGGTACCCTTCGTCAGGAAGTGTTCAGCCGTCGCGGCGGCGTCTGGTTCGGCACGCGTCATCTGCTCGGCTACCCGGCCAGTTACAGCCAGCCGCTCTATCGCTTTGCGGATTTTAACGCGGGCTGGTATGCCAGCCGCAACGCGGCGTTTCAGGCGGCCGTTGCCCGGCTGAGCGGCATTAAGCTGGCGCTGGACGGCGATTTAATTCAGTACGGTTCTGAGGCGGCCGGCTCAACGGAGCTGGCCGTGCGCTCGCTGCATTTGGGGATGAGCGACGGCGCGATTCGTAGCGCGCTGGATAAAGGCGAAACGCTGGCCTTTGAAAAAACCGATCTCTGGCAGGAAGTCTTTGCGCGAGCAGATAAAAACGCCGGAAAACGGCTACCGCGCGAGATGCTGCCCGGCATTAAGCTGGAAAGCCCTAAGATTACCCGTAACCTGACCACCGCCTGGTTTGCCCAGCGCGTGGATAGCCGTTATCAGAGCTGTCTGGCTCGTGGGCGCTAGTTAATTTCAATGCTTTTTAATTCGTCAATCAGCCAGCGCAGCGCGGGCTGATGATCGAAAAGCGCGTGCGTTAACAGCACCAGCTCAAAAGCGGGCGTTCCTTCCGGCAGCTGTAGCATGCGCAGCGGCAGCATCTTAACCAGCTCCTGAGCGATGCGTCGTGGAACGCACATCAGATAGCCCGAGGCGGCAGCCACTCTGCCGCCAACGGCATAGCTTTGTACCACCGTAGTGAGCGGACGATAGTGATGACGCTCGGCCAGCCAGCGATCGATATGATCGGCACCAGAGCTGACCGCAGGCAAATGGATCTGCGGCTCGGTGATCAGATGTTCGATCGCCAGCCGATCGGGCAGATCCTGACGCTCATTAGCGGCAATAGCGACATACTCATCGGTTAACAGCCGATGCTGCGTAAAATAGTGTGGAATATGCTGCAGGTTATCCACGCCGATAAAGGCGTCCAGCTGGCCCATTTCCACCCGCTCCAGCTTTATCCTTTCTGACAAAATATCGACCGATAAGCGTACGTTTGGCGCCGTGGTTTTAAAACGCGCGGTCAACGGCGGCATAAACAGAAACTCAAAATAGTCCACTGCGCCAATATAAAAGGTATGCGCATCCTTAAGCGGATCGAAGGGATGCGCGCCGCGCGTCGCCACATCCAGCTTATGCAGGGCATTTTCAATAATGGGAATGATCGACAACGCGTAGGGCGTCGGTTCCATTCCCTGCCGCGTACGAACAAACATCTCATCGTTCAGCTGTTCACGAATCCGACCCAGAGCGTGGCTAAACGCGGACTGGGTAATATTGGCCACGCGCGCGGCGCGGGTCACGTTTTTTTCTCTGGCGAGAATGGGCAGCAGCCGCAGCAGGTTAAGGTCGAGCATGACTATGCATCCTGTTCATTATTCCATGCAGATAATACATTTTATTCATATCTATGGGCATTGCTATAGTCGCTTAAGGAAAACTAATGAAATAACGAAAGGTGCGGATAATCAAAAGATTGGAGCCGGAAACCTGACCATCTTTGCGCTGCGCCGTCATGCAGGCTAATGCTGTTGTTCAATAAGGGGAGTCGTGAATGAGAAAAGTAACGCTGGCCGCCACGCAAATGGCCTGTAGCTGGGATTTGGATAAAAATATCGCCAGCGCGGAACGTTTGGTTCGTCAGGCGCATCGGCAGGGCGCGCAAATCATCTTAATCCAGGAACTTTTCGCCACGCCCTATTTTTGTATCGATCAAAGCCCGCAGCATTATGCGCTGGCGCAGGAGATTGAAGGCAGCCCGCTGGTTGCGCATTTTGCCGCGCTGGCCCGCGAGCTGGAGGTCGTGCTGCCGTTAAGCCTGTTTGAGAAGAGCAACAACGCTTATTACAACTCGCTGGTAATGATTGACGCCGACGGCACGCAGCTGGGGACCTATCGCAAAACCCATATTCCCAACGGGCCAGCCTACCAGGAAAAGCAGTTCTTTGTGCCTGGCGACAGCGGCTTTAAGGTTTGGGCAACCCGCTATGGCAAAGTCGGCGTGGGGATCTGCTGGGATCAGTGGTTTCCGGAAACGGCCCGCGCGCTTGCGTTGCAGGGCGCGGAGCTGATTTTCTTTCCTACGGCTATTGGCTCGGAACCGGCTTATCCGGATATCGACAGCCAGCCTCACTGGACGCGCGTGCAGCAAGGGCATGCGGCCGCCAACCTTATCCCGGTTATCGCTTCTAACCGTATCGGCACCGAGCAAAGCCAGAGCGTTGCCGGATTAGAAATGACCTTTTACGGCTCGTCTTTTATTGCCGATCAGACCGGCGAGCTGGTCAGGCTGGCCGGAAAAACGGAGGAGGAAGTGCTGACCTACACCTTCGATCTGGATGCCATCGCCAGCCAGCGCGCCGCCTGGGGACTTTTCCGCGACAGACGCCCGGAAATGTACGCCATGCTGGCAACCTCTGATGGCAAAGCCAGGAGCTGAATATGTCATTGCTTACGACACCGCAGGCCGATGGCTTTGCCATGCCCGCTGAATGGTCACCGCAGCAGGCTGTCTGGATAATCTGGCCGTACAGAAAGGATAACTGGCGAGCGGATGCACGCCCGGCGCAGCAGGCGTTTGCCGCCGTTGCCGCAGCCATTCTGCAAACCACCGCCGTCTTTATCGCCGTGCCGGAGCAAGATATGGCCGAGGCGCGGGCAATAATGCCCGCAAGGGCAACGCTGGTGGCGATAGAGAGCGATGATGCCTGGATACGCGACAGCGGGCCAACGATAGTGGTCAACGGCGCGGGAGAGCGTCGCGCGATTAGCTGGACATTTAACGCGTGGGGCGGTCTGGCTGGTGGGCTTTATGCGCCATGGGATCGCGATGAGGCTATCGCCAGCCAGGTTGCCAGCCACCACGGCTTGCCCTGTTATCAAACCGGGCTGGTGCTGGAGGGCGGCTCAATACATGTCGATGGGGAAGGAACGCTGCTGACCACGGCCGAATGCCTGCTTAATCCTAACCGTAATCCGCAGCTGGATAAAAACGCGATTGAGCAGCAGCTGCGCGACTATTTGGGCGTCAGCAAAATTATCTGGCTACCTTACGGCGTGTTTAATGATGAAACGGATGGGCACGTCGACAACCTGTGCTGTTTTGTTCGGCCGGGCGAGGTGGCTTTACACTGGACCGACGATCGGCAAGATCCGCAGTATGCCCGTTCGCTGGCGGCGCTGGAAATATTGCAAAACGCCACGGACGCGCGGGGAAGGGCGTTGAAAATCTGGAAAATCCCGGCACCCGGGCCGTTTTATAGCAGCGAAGAAGAGAGCAGCCAGATCCAGCAGGGTACGGCTATCGACAGACCGGCAGGCAACAGGCTGGCCGCTTCCTACGTTAATTTTCTGCTGACCAACCGGCAGATTGTCTACCCGCTGTTTGCGACGGAGACGGATAGCCTGGCGGCAAGCGTCCTGGGCGAAATGTTTCCCGGCTATCTCCTTACCGGCGTACCGGCGCGGGAAATCTTACTGGGTGGCGGTAATATCCACTGTATTACGCAGCAGATCCCGCTGTAGCAGAAAGAGAGGTAGCACCAGTCGGCATCGTATGTGATGGTTGGAAAGCGCGGCCCGTGCAGACCGTCGCTAACTTGTCGGAAAGCATGGCCCGTGCAGGCCATCGCTATCTTGTCGGGGAGCGTAGCCCGTGCAGGCCATCGCTAACTTGTCGGGGAGCGTGGCCCGTACAGACCTCGCTCTCTTATTAATCCCCGGCTGACGCCACTTTCATGCCGTCAGCCGAGACCTTATGCCGATTCCAGCCGGAACCGTTGCACCGTCTGCGCCAGCTGCTGCGCCTGATCTTCCAGCGATGCGGCAGCGGCGGACATCTGCTGTACCAGCGCCGAGTTTTGCTGCGTTGCGCCATCCATCTGGTTGACGGCCACCGTTACCTGGCCAATCCCCTGAGACTGCTCGTCCGAGGCATGCACGATTTCGCCGATAATGGTTTTCACCGAGTTGACGGCGGTGGTCATCTCCTGCATGGTTCTGCCCGCATCCTGCACCAGTGAAACGCCGGTCGTGACGCGCTGCGTCGATTCGCCAATCAGCGCGGAGATATCTTTTACCGCGTTGGCGCTGCGCTGCGCCAGGCTACGCACTTCTGCGGCGACCACCGCAAAGCCGCGACCCTGTTCACCAGCGCGGGCGGCTTCAACCGCCGCGTTCAGCGCCAGAATATTGGTCTGGAAAGCGATGCCGTTGATGATGCTGGTAATGGCGCCAATCTTCTGCGAGCTTTCGTCGATCTGCTGCATAATTTCCACTACCTGATGCACCAGCTGCTCGCCTCGTTTGGCAATAGTCGTGGCGTTATCGGTCAGCTCGGTGGCGCTATGGGCGTTATCCGCATTGTGCTTCACGGTAGCCGTAAGCTGTTCCATACTGGCGGCGGTTTCCTCCAGCGCGGCGGCCTGCTGTTCGGTACGCGAAGCAAGATCCAGGTTGCCGGAAGCTATCTCTTCCGCACCCTGGCGAACGGAGTCGCTGGCGGAAATAATTTCGCTAACCATAGTGCGCAGCTGTTTTTGCATGGTTTGCATGGCAAAGAAAATACTTTCCCGATCCTGTGCGCCAACCGGGATATCCGCCGTCAGGTTGCCTTCCGCTACGCCAAGCGCGATTTCAGCCGCCTGGACAGGCTCGCCGCCGACCGGCCTGGAGATTTTACGGCTGAACAGCACGCCCAGCACGGTGCAGACAATCACAATACTCAGCAGCATCATGATCAACGCATGCATCAGCTGGCGGTTAGCCTCGGCCATTACCGCGCTGACCGGCGCAACCACGCCCAGATACCACGGCAGCGGGCTATTGCCGATGTTAACCGGACGCCAGGTTTCCAGCACGTCTTCACCCAACACGCTGTCAAAATGCTGGACGACGTTTTGCGTAAAGCCGCTGGTTTCGCCCTTGTAGCCTTTGCCCGCCTCGGCTTTATCCGGGCTGGAGACCACCAGGCCCTTATGAGAAAGCAGCAGCGCGTAGCCGGTACCGTTATAAGGTTTAATCGCGCCCACGCTTTTTTGCAGCGCCGCGAGCGAAATATCTGACGTGGCGACGCCTTTTAGCTCGCCGTTATTCATTATCACCGCCGCCACCGAGGTGAGTAGCGTTGGCACGCCGTTATAGGCGTAGCTGTAAGGTTCGGTCAGCACATCTTTTTGCAGCTTCTGCGGGATCAGATAGTAGTCGCCCTGGCCTGGCGTAAAAATCGACTCCAGATTGTGCATGGCAAAGTTGCCCGCGCTGTCGCGATCGACAAAGTAGGCGAAACGGCCAGCGGGTGGCGTGCCGGGCTGGGCAGCGAATTCGGCGTCTTTGCCGTCGAACGCGTTGGCTTCAAAGATGAGCGAGAGCGACAGATAATCCGGGTTCTCCTTCATGGCGTATTTCATCAGCTGCTGGCCCGCTTTACGGTCGGTAATACCGGCCGCTGGCAAAGCAAGAACGCTTTGGCCCATGTCTCTGGCAACCGTCCGCGCATAGTCCAGCTGTTGCTGCACGCTAAGCGCGTTGCTTTCGGCTATTTCGCCCAGATACTGCTCGGCGATTTTGTGCTGCTGCTGGCTGGACTGCCAGCTTAGCAGGCCAATAGTGATGGTAAAACCGAGCGTGATCGTCAGCGCACCCGTCAGGAGCATCACGGTGCGGGTGCTCATTTTTCGTTTTTGGTATGTCGTCATCAGAAATTCCTGGCGTTGGTTAAAAGTATTCTGACTTCCCGGTAAGCTTTCTCCCTGTGTTCAGACTATCGGCAAAATTTGTGCAATCTTTACGCAACATAAAAAACCATCCCCACGCGGCAGGGCGAAGAAAGTTTTTTGTCACGAAAAAGCCTCTGCTGCGGCTGGCCCAACCTGCCCGGACTGTGCCAGACTTAGCAGTAAATTCACTAAGGAGAGCATCATGGAGAGATATCCTCGTTCCAATGGTTCCATTGTTTCAAATGCCACTACGGGCCTGCAGGCCTATATGGCGCAGGTATATGGCTGGATGACGTGCGGACTGCTGCTGACCGCCTTTGTTTCCTGGTACGCGGCGAGAACGCCAGCCGTCATGGAGCTGGTTTTCTCCAGCCGTATGACCTTTTTTGGCCTGATTATCGTGCAGCTTGGCCTGGTGTTCGTGCTGTCCGGCATGGTGCATAAGCTGAGCGGTGCGGTAGCAACCGGCCTGTTTATGCTCTATTCGGCGCTGACCGGCCTGACGATGGCGAGTATTTTCCTGGTTTACACCTATTCCTCTATCGCCAGCACCTTTGTGGTAACGGGCGGCATGTTCGGCGTAATGAGCTTTTGGGGTTACACCACTAAACGCGATCTGAGCCGCATGGGCAGCATGCTGTTTATGGCGCTGATTGGCATTGTGCTGGCGTCGGTAGTCAACTACTGGCTGAAAAGCACCGCGCTAATGTGGGCGGTTACCTATATCGGCGTGCTGGTGTTTGTCGGTCTGACCGCGTATGACACGCAGAAGCTGAAAAATATCGGTGAGAGTATCGATATGCGGGATAAAGAGAATCTGCGCCGCTACTCTATTATGGGTGCGCTGACGCTTTATCTGGACTTTATCAACCTGTTCCTGATGCTGCTGCGCATCTTTGGCAACCGCCGCTAGGAAAATTAAAAAGGGCGAATTCGCCCTTTTTTTACGCCTGTTTTTGCATCTGCTGCTGGTTTTTACGCCGCAAGCTTTTGGCCCGACTTTCCAGCCACAGGTAAAGCACCAGCGCCAGCAGCAGCGGTGCAATAAAGTAGATTACCCGGTAAGCCAGCAGCGCGGCGATAATCGTGCCGTGCGACAGATGTTCGCCGCTCAACAGCGCCAGGAAGACCGCCTCCAGCACGCCAATCCCCGCCGGAATATGAATAATCACGCCTGCGATACTGCTGATTAACAGCACGCCTAACACCTGCGGGAAATCTACCTTGTGCGCGAAAAGCAGCCAGATAATCGCGCCCATTACCAGCCAGTTAGCGCTGGAAACGGCAAACTGCAATAGCGCCATCCGCAAAGAGGGCAGCGCCAGCTTGTGGCCTTTGATCGTCCAGCGGCGGCGCTTTGAAAACGCGCACAGCGCCAGATAGACCACCACAAAAGCCAGCAGGCCCGCGCCGATGGTGCGCAGCGTGCCTTCGCCAATAAACCAGCCTTTGGGAATGGGCACCCAGCCGCTGCTGAAGACGACCCCGGCCACCAGCACGTAGCCCAGCCAGTTGGTAGCAATGCTCAGGGAAAAGATACGGGTAATGGTGCTGCCGCTTAAGCCAAGCCTTGAATAGAGCCGGTAACGCATTGCCACGCCGCCGACCCAGGTGCTGAGGGTCAGATTGAAGGCGTAGCAGATAAAAGAAACCAGCATCACCTGGCGCTTTTCCAGCTTGTGGCCGCAGTAGGCCTGGCCAATCAGATCGTAAACGCCATAGGTCAGATAGCTGACCACCACCAGCGCCACGGAACCTAAAATAGCGGCGCGGTTATAGTGGGTAATTACGTTCAGTACGTCATGCCAGTTAACTTTGCGGGCGTAGATCACCAGCAGTACGATCACCGCGATAAAAAACAGGCCGGTTAGCCCCTTTTTTACCCATTTCCAGCGAGAATGTGAGTGAGACATCAGGGTTTAGCCCTCTCTTTTTCGCTATCGGACTCGACGCGATCCTGGGTTTCCATCTCCGGCTGTACTGGTGGCGCAATCTGCGCCAGCTTCGGCGTGTGTGCCGGTAGCCAGCCCGCAATCGCCGGGAAATGGCGCAGAAAGTGAAACACCACCACGCCTTTTGCCAGCTGCCACCAGTTCTGTTTGGGGAGCTTACTTTCATCCACGCGCTCGCAGTCCTGCGTCAGCAGCCGAGCCAGCTCGGCACGCATTATCTGGTTAAACGAGCGGTCATGAATGATCAGGTTGGCTTCCAGATTCAGCGACAGGCTTAGCGGGTCAAGATTGCTGGAGCCGACGGTCGACCAGAAGTTATCCTGCACCGCGATTTTTGCGTGCAGCGGACGACGAATATATTCATAAACCTCTACGCCACCGCCGACCAGATAATTATAGAGCAGCTCTGCGCCGACCTTGACGATAGGCATATCGGGCTTGCCCTGCACGATCAGCTTAACCGAAACGCCTCGCTGTGCCGCCGAACGCATTTCGCGCAGCAGCCGATAGCCGGGGAAAAAGTAGGCGTTGGCGATAATCACTTCCTCTTTCGCCTCGCGCAGCATATTAATATAGTGCTGCTCGATATCGTCGCTGTGCTCATCGTTATCGCGCCAGACAAACAGCACCTGCGCATCGCCCGGTGTTTCATTGCGGGTGAAGCGATGGCCACGCTGTCCCCACCAGCGTTTCGGCGTGTCTTTACTGTTAATCGCCTCTTTTACAAAACGCGTAATATCTTCCACCACCGGGCCTTTGACCTCGACGGTATAATCCTGCTTTGCTTCCGGGCCGTAGCTGGAATTGTGCTCGGCGGAATAGTTAATGCCGCCGACAAAGGCTATCTCGCCGTCGCAAACCACGGTTTTTCGGTGCATGCGGCGGAAAACATTTGTCCGCATGCCGAACACCAGCGGGCGCGGATCGTAAAAAATAAAGCGCACGCCGGCCGCCGTCAGGCTACGAATAAACTCCGGCGACAAATCGTTAGATCCATAGCCGTCCAGCAGCATCTCTACTTTAACGCCGCGGGCGGCGGCATCCAGAATAACCTGCTGTAATGCGCAGCCAACCTCATCTTCGAACAGGATAAATGTTTCCAGCAAGACGCTCTGGCGCGCCCGCCGAATGGCTTCAAAAACGCGGGGGAAATATTGTTCGCCATTGGCCAACAGGCGCAGGCGGTTACCGTCACGCCATTCCGTTTTCATAAATGTATCTCCACAGCCAGCGGCGCGTGATCGGATAAGTGCGACCAGGGTCGCAGCGGTATTTTGTGCGGGCTGCTGATGCCGACGTTACGAACGTAAATTCGATCCAGCCTCAGAAGTGGAAAGCGGGCAGGGAAGGTACGCGCCGGGCGACCGGTTTTCCGGCTGAAGACTTCTTCCATAGCCGCTCCTCGTTGTAATATTTTATTGGCTTTCAGCTGCCAGTCGTTGAAATCCCCTGCGACCACCACGGGCGCATCCGACGGCAATGTATTCAGCAGGTCGCACAGCATTTTCAGCTGGGCGGCACGATGGTCGTTCCGCAGACCTAAATGCACACAGACCGTGTGCAGAACCTTATCGCTGCCCGGCACCGCTATCTGGCTATATAAAAGGCCGCGTTTTTCCGTACCCTCTACCGATATATCCCGGTTTTCATGCGATAAAATAGGGAAACGTGACAGCAGCGCATTGCCATGATGGCCTTCCGGGTAAACGGCGTTGCGGCCATAGGCGAAATCGTTCCACATCATCTCGGCTAAAAACTCGTAATGCGGGGTCGCTGGCCACGCCGGCACCTTTAAGGAGTGTAGGTCATGAGAACCCATCACCTCCTGTAAAAAGACGATATCGGCGGCAGTGGCCCTGACCGCATCGCGTAATTCCGGCAAAATAAAACGCTTGTTTGAAGCGCTGAAACCCATGTGTGTGTTGATCGTCAGGACTTTTAATGAAAATCCTTGCGGTTTTTGTGACATACTGTGCGCGCTCTCCTCTTCGGATCAGGAAGAGTAAAGTGTAGTCCTTGTCACAAAAGCGTGCTGCTAAGTGTAGAAATTTACGGCATTAATTAAGAACTACGGTAGTCTGATAAAATGCGTTGCCACTTACTGTGGTAACCAGACTTGGGCAGATCTTTGTGGGGTCTGCCAGGAGATAAAAACATGAAATGGTCCAATCGCGTTCAGATTGTCACCGGACAAACCTACGTCCACATCACGCTGCACCTGCTGCTGATTGCCGCCCTGATCACGGGCTGGAAACATCATGCGCTGTTTCAGGTCAGCACCGTTTTAGTCACGCTGTATGCCTGCGTCTTTATCGCCATGCTGCCGGCCCAGCGCCTGGCGCGTTTGCGCCGCCTGGGCGATTTTCTGGAAGACGTGACCACCACCTACTATTTTGGCGCAGCAATGCTGGTGCTTTATTTGCTGTCGCGCGTGGTGCATAACAATCTGCTGTTAGGCTGTGTTGGCGTTGTTATGCTGACCGGTCCTGCCGTGGTTTCGCTGCTGGCCAAAGAGCCGGTTCGCGCCCGGCGTTAAAGCAGAGCGGGCCACTCTGGCCCGCTTATTATCCTCTTTTCTTTCCTTCGCTGTTACCATGCCCGGCTGTTTTATCCGCTACCCGTTCGATTGCTGACGCGCAAAACAGCGCCAGCGTGCCGTCTTTTTACCGGTTAAAGATATTTCGCTGCATAAGCGCAACATCTGTTATAATCCGGCGCTTACGCACCGTGGTTTGTGCCCCCTTTCAAGCGTCAGGCTAAGCCTGGCGTCACAGTATCCCCCTGGAAACTACACCGCTTGCTGCGGTCAGGGCGGAACCGGAGTCAGTCAACTTTATGTCTTTTGATTCTCTCGGCCTTAACGCCGATATTTTGCGTGCAGTAACCGAACAGGGCTATAACGAGCCAACCCCTATTCAGCGCCAGGCTATTCCTGTCGTACTAAGCGGTCGCGATCTGATGGCCAGCGCCCAGACCGGCACCGGCAAAACCGCCGGTTTTACGCTGCCTCTGTTGCAGCTGCTGAGCAGCCACAACCCGCATCCAAAAGGACGCCGTCCCGTCCGCGCCCTGATTTTAACCCCGACCCGCGAGCTGGCCGCGCAGGTTGGCGAAAACGTGCACGACTACAGCAAATACCTGGACCTGCGTTCGCTGGTGGTGTTTGGCGGCGTCAGCATTAATCCGCAGATGATGAAGCTGCGCGGCGGCGTTGACGTGCTGGTGGCAACGCCGGGCCGTCTGCTGGATCTGGAACATCAGAACGCGCTGGATCTTTCTAAAGTAGAGATTCTGGTGCTGGACGAAGCCGACCGCATGCTGGATATGGGCTTTATTCACGATATCCGCCGCGTGCTGGCCAAGCTGCCGGCGAAGCGTCAGAACCTGCTGTTCTCCGCGACTTTCTCTGACGAGATTAAAACGCTGGCGGAAAAACTGCTGCATAACCCGGAAGAAGTGGAAGTGGCTCGCCGCAATACCGCTTCTGAACAGATTACCCAGCACGTGCACTTTGTAGACAAAAAGCGCAAGCGGGAACTGCTTTCTTTCCTGATTGGCCGCGACAACTGGCAGCAGGTGCTGGTCTTTACCCGCACCAAGCATGGTGCCAACCATCTGGCTGAGCAGCTGAACAAAGATGGCATCACCGCTGCGGCGATCCACGGTAACAAGAGCCAGGGCGCACGTACTCGCGCGCTGAGCGACTTTAAAGACGGCAACATTCGCGTGCTGGTGGCGACCGATATCGCCGCGCGCGGCATCGATATTTCCGAACTGCCGCACGTGGTTAACTATGAGCTGCCAAACGTGCCGGAAGATTACGTGCACCGTATTGGCCGTACCGGCCGCGCGGCCGCGACGGGCGAAGCCCTGTCGCTGGTTTGCGTAGATGAACACAAGCTGCTGCGCGATATTGAGCGCGTACTGAAGCGTGAGATCCCGCGTATCGCCATCGAAGGCTATGAGCCGGATCCGAGCATCAAAGCGGAGCCGATCCAAAACGGTCGTCAGCAGCGTGGTGGCGGCGGCGGCGGTGCGGGACGCGGTGGACGCGGCGCGCCAGCGGGTAACCGTGGCGGCGAACGTGGCCAGGGCGCGGGACGCAGCAGCAGCGGCGAACGCAGCCAGAGCGCGCGTAACGGCAACGGCGGCGGGCGTAGCCAGGCTGCCAGCGGCGAGCGCGCAGCGTCAGAGCGTCAGGGCAACGGTCCACGCCGTCAGGGCGAAGGCGCGGCGGGTGCGCCTCGCAACAAAACTCGCCAGCGTCGTTCTAATCCGGCATAACAAAGATGCAGGGAACCTGGTTCCCTTATTTTACTGTCGGCACGTTTTGAGTTAGCCAACACGCCAGGCGGATCTCTCCCCCCTGCAATCCCTGGCTGCTCTACAGCGCGGAGCGCAATGCGTTCCGCGCTGGCATTTTGTCGATACCTTATCTCTCTAACCAGCAACGGTTTGTGACATGCGCGTTTTACTTGCCCCGATGGAGGGCGTGCTTGATTCACTGGTGCGCGAACTGCTCACCGACGTCAACGATTACGATCTCTGCATCACCGAATTTTTGCGGGTGGTCGATCAGCTTTTGCCTGCCAAATCTTTTTATCGCCTTTGTCCTGAACTGCATCATGCCAGCCGTACGCCATCCGGCACGCTCGTGCGCGTTCAGCTGCTGGGCCAGCATCCGCAGTGGCTGGCGGAAAACGCGGCTCGCGCGGTGGAACTGGGGTCCTGGGGCGTTGACCTTAACTGCGGCTGTCCTTCAAAGCTGGTTAACGGCAGCGGCGGCGGCGCTACGCTGCTAAAAGATCCCGATCTGATTTACCGTGGCGCGAAAGCCATGCGTGAAGCCGTACCCGCACATCTACCCGTCACCGTTAAAATCCGGCTCGGCTGGGACAGTGATTCCCGGCAGTTTGAAATTGCCGATGCCGTGCAGCAGGCGGGTGCCAGCGAGCTGGTCGTGCACGGTCGGACAAAAGAGGATGGTTACAAAGCAGAAAAAATTAACTGGCAGGCTATTGGCGAGATCCGCCAGCGTTTGCGTATTCCTGTCATTGCCAACGGTGAAATCTGGGACTGGCAGAGCGCGCAGGATTGTTTGCGGATTACCGGTTGTGATGCAGTAATGATTGGGCGCGGCGCGCTTAACGTGCCAAACCTGAGCCGGGTCATCAAATATAACGAACCTCGTCTGCCGTGGCCGCAGGTGGTCACGCTGCTGCAACGTTATGTGCAGCTGGAAAAGCAGGGCGATACCGGTCTTTATCACGTTGCCAGGATCAAACAGTGGCTGGGCTATTTACGTAAAGAGTATCTGGAAGCGAGCGAGCTGTTCAGCCAGATCCGGGCGCTAAAAACCTCTGGCGACATCGCTGGCGCTATCGATCGCTACGCGCGTATCGTAGCGGCAAACGGTGCCTGATAATTACAACTTTGTAACAAATGGCCTGATTCTTTCCGCGATCTCTTAGCCCGCTAAGGTTATGATGTGAGCTTCATCACACTCATTTTCGGCTCTGACATGTCTGCAACTCCGGCCCTATCCAGCGCACAGCTTAACAAACGCATCATTTCGGTAGTGATCTTCACCTTCTTTTGCTATCTCTCCATCGGCCTGCCGCTGGCAGTGTTGCCGGGCTACGTGCATAACCAGCTTGGCTACAGCTCGTTTATCGCCGGGCTGATTATCAGCCTGCAATACTTCGCTACTCTCGTCAGCCGCCCACAGGCAGGGCGCTATGCCGATCTGTTGGGGCCAAAAAAGGTCGTGCTGCTGGGGCTGGTACTGTGTGGCGCCAGCGGTTTGTTCAGCGTGCTGGCGGTCGTTTTTAACGCAGCCCCCTTAACCAGCCTGATTTTGCTGGCTAGCGGACGCGTGGTATTGGGATTTGGCGAAAGCCTGACGTCAACAGGAGCAATGTTGTGGGGAATCAACATTGTTGGCACCACGCAGAGCGCACGCGTTATCTCCTGGAATGGCGTGGCGACCTATCTGGCAATGGCGATGGGTGCGCCGCTGGGCGTGATGCTGAATTCTGCGTTTGGCCTCTCCGGTTTTGCCGTACTGATTATGCTGATGGCGTTTTTTGGCGTCTGGCTGGCCATTCGACGCCCGGCAGTGGTGGTCACCATAGGCCAGCGTATCCCGTTTAACCAGGTGTTTTCACGCATCTGGCCCTTTGGGCTTTGCCTGGGGCTGGGCACGATTGGTTTTGGTACGATCGCTACCTTTATTACGCTCTATTTCGCCAGCCACGGCTGGAGCGGCGCGGCGTTCTCCCTGACGTTGTTCAGCCTGGGCTTTGTGATGATGCGGCTCATCTTTAGCAGCTTTATCGGCCGGTTTGGCGGTCTGCGCGTCTCCGGATTTTCTTTTGCCATTGAGTGTATTGGCCTGCTGATTATCTGGCAGGCGCACTCATCGCTGATGGTGGATATCGGCGCATTCCTGACCGGCTCCGGCTTTTCACTGATTTTTCCCGCGCTGGGCGTGGAGGCAATCAAGCAGGTTGCACCGCAAAATCAGGGCTCGGCGCTGGGTCTCTATTCCGCCTTTCTGGATTTTGGCCTGGGTATCACCGGACCGGTAGCCGGGTTGCTGATCGGCCAATGGGGTATTGATTCCATCTATTTAGTGGCCGCCGTGGTGGTATTGTTTGCGCTGGCCGTTATCGTTCGGCTCCCGGCACGCGCTGCGGTGAAAGCGGGCTAGAGAAGCGCTAAGTTATCTTCAGATGGCACAGCGGAGAGACTATCCGGCAAAATCATCCTGCCGGATAGCGTTTTGTCTGGCGGCCTGGCATTTCGCGGGTTTCTGTCAATGTTTTAACGGCATCAATAATGCCGGGCCGTAATTTATGGAAATCATTAATATATTTCCATACGTCTTTCTCTGACATATCACCATTATGACTCGATCCGAAATCCAGCATTAAAATAATTCGTTTATTGTGCACGGTAAAGTCGGCATAAACGATACATGCATTTGACGTAGCATGGTGTTGATGCTTGTTGAAGATATAGCTGACAGGAAGGATGTGAATATGAAAAATGGGTTCAAAAAGAGCGGCTTTGGGACGCCTGAAGGGACCGAGCTTGCCGAAGCCGGATTCATTATCAGCGAGCTTAAATGCGGCGTGCTGCATCCAGAGATGGGGTTCCGTCAGATAACCGCTTAGCGCCGCGCTTTTTAAATCTGCACAGGCTTTATCAATAATATTATCTAAAGCACGCTTGTTTTTAAGCGTTATGGTCTGATAAACCCTGAAAGCAGGAGAGTAAAGCTTATCAGGCTTCTTCAAACCTCGGATCTCCATCCTTGCCACAGCTGGCGCTGTACTCTTCTGAGATCCTTACTGCTCTTTGCAACGCTTGAGCTGATGCATTGACGTAAATAACCTGAGGGTTAAGGCCAACACGAACCATTTTACGTCCGACAGGTTTTTTACCTGAAAGCATAACAAGGGATGCAGCCACGGCATTACCTTTAGCCGGGTCAGGAATTTTTTTTGGGGTTGAGTGAAGATTAAGCTTCATTTTTTCATCCTGATTCACGTCAACATTCGTTATCAACAATATTGTTATAGCCGTATTCTGTTTTATCAATAGCCTGGTTATTGTACGCCCGGCAGGCTACAGGTAGCAACTTGCATTTATTTTATACGGCTTGCCTTTACCAGTGCAGCCGGGCCGTATTTGTGGTCAAAACCGCGTAAACAGCCAGTAAAGCGTGGCGGAGAGCAGAATCGACACGGGCAGCGTCAGGATCCACGCCATTGCCAGGTTGCGCAGCGTGGCCATCTGCAGGCCAGAGCGGTTGGCTGCCATCGTGCCCGCCACGCCGGAGGAAAGAACGTGCGTGGTCGAAACCGGTAAACCAAAGCCGTCCGCTGCACCAATTGTCGCCATCGCCACCAGTTCAGCGCTGGCACCCTGAGCATAGTTCAGATGCGCCTTACCGATCTTTTCTCCGACGGTGACCACAATCCTGCGCCAGCCGACCATGGTTCCCAGCCCCAGGGCGATAGCGACAGTCACCTTAACCCACCAGGGAATAAAGCGCGTGGCGTTATCCAGTTCAGCTTTTAGCGCATCCAGATCTCGCTGGGTTTGCGCGGGCAGTTTGAACTGCGGATCGCTTTTCAGATGCTTAATGGTTTCAGAAGCCAGATACATATCATTACGGGTATTAGAAACCGCCCGCGCCGGGATTTTATCAACCGTGCCGTATTGACGGATCTGATTGCCAATCGCGCCGGTCAGCTCAGCCAGTGCGGGCAGCACCTGAGGATTAAGCTTGTCGGTACGAACGTAGTCCGTCAGCACGTGGTAAGAAGAAGCAGGTGCTGGCGCATTGTTTGACTGGCGCATCAGCTCCTGTTGCGTCACGGTAGCCAGCGCCGCAACGCGTGGGCTTTGCTCGGCAGGAATCGAGCGGTTCAACGCGTAGGCCATTGGCATGGTCCCGACCAGAATCAGCATAATCAATCCCATACCTTTCTGGCCATCGTTAGAGCCGTGCGCAAAAGAGACGCCGGTGCAGGTCAGGATCAGCAGCCCACGGATCCAGGTCGGCGGCTTTTTATTTCCCTGCGGCGCGCTGTAAAGTCGGCGATTCCTGACGACTCGCTTCATTAACAGCATCAGCAATCCCGCGCAGACAAAGCCGACGATCGGCGACAGTAATAAGGCATAGCCCACTTTTAACGCCTGATCCCAGTCCACGCCGCTGGTGCCGGTACGGCCATGAATCAGCGCGTTTGCCACGCCCACGCCAATAATGGAGCCGATTAACGTGTGCGAGGAGGAGGCGGGCAGCCCAAACCACCAGGTGCCAAGGTTCCAGATAATGGCCGAAAAGAGCAGGGCATAAACCATTGCGAAACCGCCGCCGCTGCTGGCCTGTAAAATCAGCTCGACCGGTAATAAAGAGATAATGCCAAAAGCGACCACGCCGCTGGAGAGCAGCACGCCAAGAAAGTTAAAAAAGCCAGACCAGATTACCGCCACGGTTGGCGTGAGTGAATGGGTATAAATCACCGTGGCCACGGCATTTGCCGTATCGTGAAACCCGTTAACGAACTCAAAGCCCAGCGCGATAAGCAGCGCCAGACCCAACAGCAAATAAGGCACATAGCTGGTGCTTTCGCTGCCTGCATCGGTAACGTCATGGAAAAGATTAACGCCGGCAAAGGCGATGCCCATAAGCGTCAGCAGAATAAACAGCAGTACCGATAATCGGCTGTTTTTACGGTAAACGGGACGACTACCGGCCATCTGATACCGATCGATTGCGCTGTTCTGGCTCATAAGTCCTCTTTGCTGTGGGCGGAAAGAGATAGCTGTCTTAAGCAGATGTACGCAGGATTAATGACAGTAAGATGACGAAGCCCGTCGCGATTTATCTTAAAAACAGGCGGTCAACGTGCCAAATCGGACCCTGCTTGCTCTGTTTATCAGACATATTCCCCTGCTTAGCGAAACGGTTATCGTTTAAGGTATAGGAAACATTCGCTCATCCTGCGCTCAAAGGTAGTACCTGTCTATATGCATCTTCTTTCGTGCCGTTTGCGGCTTTCCGGTCTGCTTGTCCTGTTTTTTCTTACTCCCTGTGTTCATGCCGATACGGTGTGGATGAAAAACGGCGATCGCCTGAGCGGCACGGTGCGCTCGCTTAGCGGCGGCAAGCTGGTGATGGATACCAGCTACGGCGGCACGCTTTCGCTTAACTGGAGCTCGGTCAGTACGCTTTCCAGTGAAAAAGCGATCGATGTACGCAATGGCCAACAGGTTTTCAAAGCGCAGCTTGAAGCGGCCGATCCGGGCTATATCGTGGTGCGGCGCGGCGCGGATGAACAGCGGGTGCAGATAACCAGATTTGAAGAGTTTATGAAGCCCAAACCTAAAACCGATGCGCTGACCTGGACCGGTAATATTGATATGGGGATCAGCCTGAAAAAAGCGTCTACCCGCACGCAGGATTCCCACTTCGCCTATAACAACAAGGTCAATATCGGCAAATGGCGTAACGACTTTGGCGGCACCTATAGGCGCGAAAAAGAAGATGACACCATGAACACCGAAAACTATAGCCTGCGCTACGCGCTGGACTATCAGTTTCGCGATCGGCTTTTCTGGCAGGGCAGGGCCAGCTACAAGCGTGACTGGGTCGAGGATTTATCACAACAGGCGCTGCTTGGCACCGGCCCCGGCTACCAGTTCTGGGACGATGAGCTGGGCTCGTTTTCGCTGGCGTTACTGGGCGGCGCGTTTACCTATGGCTATAGCGACGGCAGTTCAGACAGCCACCTTGGCGCTTCGCTGCGCTGGGACTATCAGCGTTTTCTACAGGGCAGAAAGATCGCGCTGTTCAGCCATGGCGACGTAGGGCATTCGCTGGACGATAACATCTTCACTATGGATGCCGAGGTCGGCCTGCGTTATCAGCTTACCAGCTGGTCGTCGTTAAATATTACCTATGGACATAACCTGGTTAGCGGCACGCGCGATACGTTAAATGAACGTGACTTCACCACCGGGCTGGGGCTGAAGTGGTAAGGAGGGCGCTTGGGCAATGTAAAACATCTCAAAAAGGCATAAAAAAACGGGCCGTTTGGCCCGTTTTTGCTGGTCAGCGAGACGCCACTATCAGGACTGCGTAGCCGCGTTAGCTTTCGCTGCCGATTTGCTGTCCTGGTAGATTGGGCCAGGCTGCGTGGGCACAACGAAGTTGCTGCTGCTGCTGGACGCAGGGGCCTGGGTTGCCGCCGCGCCGTCGCCAGAGGTCTGACCGTTTGCATTTGTTGCAGGCTGGCCGTCTACGGTTGGCGTATCGGCAGCCGGGGCCGCGCCACCGTTAGCGCCCTGCGGCGTTACCGGCGTGGCTGGCTCTTCTTTAGGCTGCGCGCCTTCGTTTTCCTGTACCGGAATCGGAGCGGCATAGCCATTACCGGCCGCGCCGTTCACTTTAGTTGGCATACCGGTACGCGCTTTCAGCGCTTCTTCCAGCGTCGTGCTGTCTACGCTGCTGTCCGCCACAATCTTGTTCACGGCCGCGGTTAACGTCAGCGGAACCGGCTCGCGTGAATTAAACTGCTCTTCGGTCTGCGACAGGGGATTGTGCACCTCGATATAGCGTGAACCGTCTGGCTCTACGCTGGCCTTAACCGGCTGATCGATAAACTGTACGCGCGTGCCGACCGGCACGTTGTCGAACAGCCATTTGATATCGTCAGCGCGCAGGCGCACGCAGCCGTGGCTGACGCGCAGACCGATGCCGAAGTTGGCATTGGTGCCGTGAATAGCATAAAGACGGCCGATATAGAGCGCGTACAGGCCCATCGGGTTATCAGGGCCGGCCGGGAAAATTGGCGGCAGCGGTGAGCCCGCGGCAGCGGCGTCTTCATGCATTTTTTTGGTTGGCGTCCAGGTCGGGCCATCTTTTTTGCTTTGTACCGTGGTGGTCCAGTTCATCGGCGTATCTTTACCCAGTTCGCCTACGCCAACCGGTAATACCACCACCGTTTTGCCGCCTTTTGGATAGTAATAAAGGCGCATTTCGGCGCTGTTGACCACGATACCTTCGCGCGGCGCGTCGGGCAGGATCAGCTGCTGAGGAATAATTAATTTGCTACCGGCTTTGGGCAGATAAACATCCACGCCCGGATTCGCTTCCAGCATGTTGCTCAGCCCCATCTGATACTGAGCGGCAAAAGCCTCCAGCGGCAGCTTGCTGTCGGCAGGCACGGTAATTTCAATATTGTCGCCAAGCAGACGGCTGTTAGCGGCGGGCAGGTTATAAACCACGGCAAAAGCAGACTGGCTATAAGCGGTAACGGCCAGCAGTAAAGTGGCTAACGCGCGGATGCTCTTTTTCATATTCTTCAAGGTATAGCGCCATGTAAACTGTGGATAAAGAAGCCTGTGCCGGTCAAAGGTGACCGGCTGCACATTATATGGTCATAAGCGTCCGGAATAAACCTGCATTTGCGCCTGGCGTGCCAGCTTTACGCAGATTTATCTGGAAATAACGCGTAAAAAATGGCTTTGCGTTACGGCTGCCATAGCGGGTCGTCGCCGTTCAGCTTGCGGTTAAGGAAAAATGCCGCGCTAATCAGGGCCAGATGGCTGAGCGCCTGCGGCGTATTGCCCAGTGCATAGCCTTGATGATCAAACTCTTCCGCGTAAAGCCCCAGCGGATTGGCATAGCTTAGCAGCTTTTCAAACTCGAAATGGGCTTCATAAACTCTGCCAGCGCGCGCCAGGCATTCGACATACCAGAACGAGCAGGCGGTAAAAGATCCTTCCGTGCCTTCCAGCGCATCAGCCGGTGTTTCGGCGCGGTTATAGCGTTTTACCAGGCCATCGTTAACCAGCTGTTCTTTAATCGTGTCCAGCGTCTTCAGCCAGTCGGGATCGGTTGCGCCCACGAATCTGACCAGCGGCATCAGCAGCATAGAGGCATCAACAAAATCACCGTGTCGCGTGGCAACAAAATGGCCTTTTTCTTCGTTCCAGAAGTTGCTCCAGATATCTTCACGGATCTCATCACGGACGCGCAGCCAGCGTTCGTAAGGAAACGAGAGCGATCGTTTCTGGCCCAGCCTGATTGCACGATCTAACGCGACCCAACACATCAGGCGGGAGTGCAGGAAGTGTTGCGGTTCGCCGCGCATCTCCCAGATACCGGCATCGGGCTGATTCCAGTTTGCCCCCACGTAGTCAATCATTTTGCTGACGTGCGCCCAGCCGCGATGGGAAATCGCTTCGCCATATTTGTTGGCAAGATAAATCGCGTCCATCAGTTCGCCATAAATATCCAGCTGTTTCTGATTCCAGGCGTCGTTGCCAATACGCACCGGCGTGGAATTAGCATAGCCAGAGAGATTGAGCAGCTCGCTTTCGTGTAGCTCGGTGCCGCTGTCAAGACGGTACATCACCTGGAGCTTTTCCACGTCGTGATGGCTGTTTTCCACGCAGTGACCAACCCAGTGGGTAAAGTGCCTGGCTTCTTCCACATAGCCGAGCCGCATCAGCGCATACATGCTAAACGAGGCGTCACGCAGCCAGGAGGCGCGATAATCCCAGTTACGCTCGCCGCCCAGCTCTTCCGGCAGGCCAAAGGTAGCGGCGGCGGCGATGGAGCCGTGTTTCCACGAGGTCAGCAGCTTTAGGGTCAGCGCGGAACGCGTCACCATCTCCTGCCAGCGTCCGCGATAGCTGCTTTTGGCGCTCCAGTCACGCCAGAAATGCAGCGTTTCCTGGAAACAGACGGCGGTTTTTTCCTCATCGACTTTTTCGTCGTCCGCGCAGCCGAGGACAAACTCGCGGTGCTCACCGGCTTTTAAGGTGAAGGTTGCCGTTGCGGCATTCTCTGACGTGGCAAAATCGGCTTTTCCGCTCAGGCGCAGCGTCGGCTGGCTGTCCGCGCTAAACAGCACGCCGCCTTCATGCAGGCTCGCTATAGTTTCCGCTCTGGCATAATCGTGAACTGGCGCGCAGCGTAGCGTAAAGGTTGCTTCGCCATGAACCACTTTTACCCGGCGGATCAGGCGCGGCCGGGTGTCTTCCCGATTGCAAAGCGGCATATAGTCGGTGATTTCCACCACGCCGTTATGATCGAGCCAGCGAGTCTGCAAAATATTGGTGTCAGGCAAATAGAGCTGTAGCCGTCGCGCTTGCGGCCAGTCTGGCTCGATACTGAACAGGCCCGCTTCATCGCCATCCAGCAGCGCGGTAAAGACAGAGGGACTGTCAAGATTCGGCCAGCAGAAGTAGTCGATTGCCCCGTCGTTTGCCACCAGCGCGCAGGTGCGCAGGTCTCCGATAACGCCATGATCCTCAATCTTTCTTTTTATTTTGCTCATTCCTTCCTCTGGCTAATTGTGCAGGCTGTTTTTTAACTATAGACAGTGCCCGCCAGCGGCGGCGTCAGGAAGCGCAAGCAAGTGTAAACGCCGCTGAAATTCCCTCGCCTATACTTAATTTTTTATCGTGACCGAGGAGCCATCCATGAGTAAAGCAGAGCAGAAAGTTGCCGTTGTCACCGCCTCCGATTCCGGGATAGGCAAGGCCAGCGCAATTATGCTGGCGGAACAGGGATACGATATCGGCATAACCTGGCGTTCGGACGAAAAGGGCGCGCAGGACACGGCTAGCAAGGTGCGTGCGCTGGGTCGGAAAGCAGAAGTTCACCAGCTGGATCTCGCCGACCCGCAAGAAGGCGGCAAGGCGCTGGAGGCGCTGATTGGCAAGCTTGGCCGTATTGACGCGCTGGTTAACAACGCGGGCACCAATGATAAAGCGGCGTTTCTGGAGACTTCTTTTGACTCGTGGCGCAAGGTGTTCAGCGTAGACGTGGACGGCGCGTTTATCTGCGGTCAGATCGCCGCGCGGCACATGGTGGAGCAGGGCGACGGCGGACGTATCGTTAATATCACCTCCGTGCATGAGCATACGCCGCTGCCGGATTCGGTTGCCTATACGGCCGCGAAGCATGCACTGGGTGGATTGACCAAAGCGATGGCGCTAAGCCTGATGCCGCACAATATTCTGGTAAACTCGGTCGCGCCCGGTGCTATCGCCACGCCGATGAATGCGATGAGCGACGACGATGCCCATAAGGTTTCCATTCCGGAAATCCCGGCAGGCAGGCCAGGCGACCCGCGCGAAATTGCCAGCATGGTCGCCTGGCTCTGTTCTCAGTGGGCAAGCTACACCACCGGCCAGTCCTTTATTATCGATGGTGGCTTTACCCTGGCGAACCCGCAGTTTTATATCGGCAAATAAGGTTATAGAGCCATTGCCTGGCCTGCTCATTTGTCCCGTTCGGCTGGCGAAGCTACCAGCCGTCGTCTTCTCGCCTGCTGGCAGGATCACCAGCCTTCATCTTCCTGTCTGCTGGCAGGATTACCAGCCTTCATCTTCTTGCCTGCTGGCAGATTCATCAGCCTTTATCTTCCTGTCTGCTGGCAGGATTACCAGCCTTCATCTTCTTGCCTGCTGGCAGACTCATCAGCCTTCGTCTTCCTGCCTGCTGGTAGGATCACCAGCCTTTATCTTTATGCCTGCTGGCAGGATCACCAGCCGTGATTTTTTCCGGCCGGTAACACCCTGCCTTTATTTATCCGGCAGCTACAATCACTCATCTTCATCCGGCTGGTGAGCAGCACGGCGCTTAAACCAGATCCTGATGCCCCAGACCAGCGCGACGATCATCACCACCCAGAAAACCTGTTTCAGATGATGATCCAGCTTGTGCAGCCAGGGTGCGATAACCTGGCCGCCCACGTAGCCCAGCGAGACGAAAATCACTGCCCACAGCACCGCGCCAATTACGTTCAGCAGAAGAAATTTTTGCGGTTTTAAACCGCTGGAACCGATGATGATCGGGCCGATAATGCGCAGGCCGTACATAAACCGCACGCCGATAACAAACAACACGGGCCGTTTGCGGATCAGGTTATTAGCTTTTTTTATCTGTTTCTGATGTTTCTTAAAACGCTGCAGAATGGCGGTGCCATAGTGGCGGCCGATAAAAAACAGCGCGGTGTCGCCCAGGATACCGCCCGCCATTGCCACCAGCACCACCAGGCCATAGTGCAACAGCCCTTCATGTGCCGCTACGCCGCCCAGCAGCGTAAAGGTTTCCCCTTCGGCAATACACCCCAAAAATAGCGCCAGATAACCGTACTGCGTGATCAAATGATTGATATCCATTTACTGTTGCTCCTGCGGTCAGTGCGCTAAAAGCTTTTAGTCTAAACGCTGTCGGCTAAAGCGGGAAAAAAGTTGCCCAAAAGCGCGATTTTTTTCGTAATAAACAGAAGCGGTTAGCATAAAAAATCGGCGGTGAAAAAATAAACAGTTGAGGATGACTTATAATTCAGTCTGACCCGCCAGTTCGCAACCGACCTGTAATAAGGAGTGAAGATATGAACCATGTCTGGGGACTTCTTGCGCATCCTGACCGTGAAATGCGCGATATCCGGCAAGAAAACGAATCCGTTTCGCATCACTATACGCACCATGTTTTGCTGATGGCGCTGATTCCGGTTATTTGCGCCTTTATTGGAACGACGCAGCTCGGCTGGGATTTTGGCGCGCGCAGCACCATTCAGCTTACGCTGGTAAACGCTTTTGCTCTCGCCGTGCTGTTTTATGCGCTGATTTTGGGCGGCGTAGCGGTGATGGGCCGCGTGATTTACTGGATGGCGCGTGACTATCCACAGCGTCCCAGCCTGCAACGTTGTACCGTATTTGCGGGCTATGTTGCCACCCCGCTGTTTGTCAGCGGCCTGGTAGCGCTTTATCCGCTGGTCTGGCTGTGCGTGTTTGTCGGCGCGCTGGCGCTGGTTTACACCGGTTATCTACTTTATATCGGCATCCCTATGTTTCTGAATATCGACCGGGAAGAGAGCCTGCGCTTTTCCGGTTCCACGCTGGCCATCGGCGTGCTGGTATTCGAAGTATTG
Organism: Erwinia sp. BNK-24-b; assembly: GCF_047456155.1. Taxonomy (NCBI): domain Bacteria; kingdom Pseudomonadati; phylum Pseudomonadota; class Gammaproteobacteria; order Enterobacterales; family Erwiniaceae; genus Erwinia; species Erwinia sp. BNK-24-b. The sequence goes on along the minus strand of NZ_CP179901.1, from coordinate 3,162,438 downwards.
ATGGCGCTGACCGTTATCCTGTGGGGTTACGGCTACCGTCTGTTCTGAACCCTGCGCCGTCGGGCCCCCGGCGGCGCTGTTGTTAACGCCCGGAAACGAATATCTCTTAGGAAAAAGATTAGCCTCCAGCGTATGATGCGCTTGCCAGCCCCCGCGTGGCGTGCTTTGTGCGGCGGCGGCGTATGGCTGTGCCATACCTGAATCACTATCGATTAAGTTTCCAACGATGCCTGCAAAAATTCGCTTGTCTCTTCTGACTTTAGCTTTGCTTTTTTCCGGACAGGTTCTTCCGGCCGTGGCCAGCCCGCATCCCGCTGAGGTCGCTTCGCTTTCGCAGCCGCAAATTGCCTCAGGCAGCGCGATGATTGTCGATCTGAATAGCAATAAGATCCTCTACGCCAGCCATCCCGATCTGGTGCGGCCAATGGCCTCAATCACCAAGCTGATGACGGTGATGGTCACGCTGGATGCGCATCTGCCCATGGACGAAATTCTGAAGGTAGATATCAGCCACACGCCAGAAATGCGCGGCGTTTTCTCCCGCGTGCGTCTGAACAGCGAAATCAGCCGCAGGAATATGATGTTGCTGGCGCTGATGTCCTCGGAAAACCGGGCCGCCGCCAGCCTGGCGCATCACTATCCCGGCGGTTATGACGCTTTTATTCGCGCTATGAACGCTAAAGCGCGCGAGCTGGGCATGACCCATACGCGTTACGTCGAACCAACCGGCCTGTCGATTCAAAACGTCTCGACCGCCCGCGATCTGACAAAGCTACTGATCGCTACCAAACGCTATCCGCTGATTGGGCAACTGAGTACCACGCATGAAGATATGGCTACCTTCACTAACCCGAACTACACGCTGCCGTTTCGCAACACCAATCACCTGGTTTACCGTCCCGACTGGAATATTCAGCTGACCAAAACCGGGTTTACTGATGAGGCCGGGCATTGTCTGGTAATGCGTACCGTGATTAAGCAACGTCCGGTTGCGCTGGTGGTGCTGGATGCTTTTGGTAAGTACACGCATTTTGCCGACGCTAACCGCCTGCGCAGCTGGCTTGAAACAGGAAAAGTGTCGCCGGTTCCCGCCGCCGCGCTGAGCTATAAAAAGCAAAAAGCGGCGGAAATGGTTAGCAATACGGGTAATGGCGAAGTTACCGAATAGTTAAGCATCCGCTGGTTTTCGGGCAGGCAAACGCCTAAAATAGCGCGCGCTTGCCTGTCCGAGCGTCTGATATCTGGAACTCTTCATGTCGACAATAATGACTTTTTTTCGCCTTTGCCTGTTTACGTTAATCGCTTTTTCACCCGCGCTGGTGTACGCCGCTGACGATGACGCCAGCCAGCAGCAGGCTGCCGGAACGCCAGCCAAACTCAACGCGGCGGTTGAACTGCCTAAAATGCAGAAGGTGCTGGATAAGATTAAACAGCAGGTTTCTGGCGAAACCAACGACAGCAAGCTGAACGCGCTGAACGATATGGCGCTGGAACTTTCCAGCGATGCCGACACGCTGATGCAGTCCATTACGCCGCAGCGCACGCAGCTGCAGGCGCAGCTTGATGTGCTTGGTCCGGCGCCAAAACCGGAAAGCGGCGTTAAAGAGACGTCAGAAGTCACCAGCAAGCGTAAAAATCTGCAAAACCAGAAAAGCAAAATCGACGATCAGCTTAGCCAGGCGGAAGCGGTTAAAACGGGCGCGACCAATCTTTCCGCGCAGATCGTTAACCTGCGTCGCGATGCGTTAAAAACGCAGCTGGCGCTGAACGCAGGCAGTATTTTTGGGCCGCGCTTCTGGTCGCCGCTGTTTAACGGTCAGAGCGATGACAACGAGAAGGTTAAAGATTTCCTTACCGAGCTGGCGGATACCGCCGTGCTGGCATGGCAGCCGGGCTGGCGCATCGGCACGGCTTTCTGGATTGTGCTGGCCGGACTGGTCGCGACCTTTGGCCGTCGCTATATGGAAGAATTTCTGGCGTGGGTAGGAATTAACCGGCTGCCGGAAGGGCGCTTGCGCCGCAGTTTCCTGGCGGCCGCTATTGCGATGACCACGCTTGCCGCTATCGTGCTGGCCTTTAATTTTCTTGACCTGGCCTTTACCCGTCAGCCTGACGTAACGGATGACGTACGCGACTTTGCCGACAAACTGGTAGGCCTGAGTATTTTCTGCGGTTTGATCGCGGGCCTTGGCCGCGCGTTTCTTTCTACTCGCCGTCCTTCCTGGCGCTTGCCGACCATTTCCAACGAAGTGGCGCTGGCGCTGAAACCTTTTCCGCCGCTGATGGCGGGCCTGGTGTTTGTTTTCCAGGCGCTGGAAAATCTCAACAGCAGCGCTAACACCAGCGTTGCGACGACGGTACTGGCTAACGGTATTACCGCGCTGCTGATTGGCGCAACGGCGCTCTCCATCAGTTTCCGCACCAATCGCGTGCGCCGCAAGCTGGTACTGGAAGGCGGACAGCCAGAAGCCAAATCCACGCTGGTTGGCCTGATTCAAATGGCCATTACCCTGATTGGCGTGGCAATTATGGTGACGCTGGTTATTGGCTATGTGACGCTGGCACGCTTTTTAAGCTATGAACTGATCTGGGCGGGCATCGTTTTCGGTTCGTTTTATATTCTCAGCCATCTGATTTCGGACGCCTGTGAATCGCTATTTTCCACCAGCAATCCTACCGGTAAAGGCATTCAGCGCTCGCTGAACATTGATGAACGTCACCTTTCTCAGGTCGCTACGCTGTTGGGCGCACTGGGTAAGACGGTCCTGGTGCTGATTGCCGCGATGGCCATGCTAAACGGCACCTTCAGCAGCGCCGCGCCAATCGAGCTGGTGCAGAAAGCCATTGAGTTCTGGGGCGGAAAGGGCCTGGAGTCGCTGAATATTGTTCCGGCGCACGTACTGAATGCGCTGCTGTGCCTGGTTGTCGGCATTTACGTGCTGCGTTCGGCCAGGCGCTGGCTGGATCAGGATTTTCTGCCGAAGACCACCATGGACACCGGCATGCGCGTTTCGCTGATTACGCTGTTCAGCAACGTGGGCTACGTGCTGGTTATCCTGCTGGCGCTGTCGATAATGGGATTACAGTGGAACAAGCTGGCGTGGATTGTCAGCGCGCTATCGGTTGGTATCGGTTTTGGCCTGCAGGAAATAGTTAAAAACTTTATCTCTGGTCTGATTTTGCTGACCGAACGGCCGGTTAAGGTTGGCGATCTGGTCAGCATCAGCGGAATTGAAGGGGATATTCGCCGTATTAACGTGCGCGCTACCGAGATCCAGCTGGGCGACAAATCTACCGTTATCGTGCCTAACTCGCAGTTCATCTCGCAAAACGTGCGTAACGCCACGATGGGCAATGCCCAGGGCGTAGCGACCATTACCCTGACTTTCCCGCTGGATATCGATCCGGTAAAAGTGCGCCAGCTCCTGCTGGACGTTTATATCGATAACGAGCGTATTCTGGAGACGCCGGAACCGTCGGTTTCATTTAAAGATCTGACGCCAGCCGGCATTGTGCTGGCCGTTACCGGCAACGTCGCCAGTCCGCGCCAGGTTTCCGGCGCCAAGAGCGATTTGCTGTTTGATATTCTGACCCGTTTGCGCAAAGAGGGCATCGTGCTTTCCACGCCGCAGACAATGATTGTCGAACAACGTAACGGTCAAAAAGTGGTGGTGCAGGAAGGGGACGCCTAGGCACCTTTTCGCTGCAGAAGCACTTTGGGAAGGCGGCTCTGGTGGATAACAGCAATAACCAGAACGCCGCCTTTTATAATAAATCCTTCATTAATCCATCAAATACCGTCTCTATATCGTGAATCTGGCCTGCTTTAGCCTGCGCAAGTGAATGCGCCAGCTTGCTGCGCAGAGTTTGTAGCTTCAGTTGTTCTATTTCTGCATAGTCGTCGGCAGAAATGACCACTACGGAAGGCTTACCATTCTTTGTGATGCTCACTGGTTCACGCTGTGCTTTGTTAATCACCTCGCCAAACTGGATTTTGGCTTCGCTGGCAGTAAAACTAACCATGGCGGCTTCCTTATGGGTTAAACCGGTACGAAAAGTACAATTCATACCGATTTTAACGCAGCTCTTACTCCTGCGTTAGTCTATTTAATAAGCAGGATTGCCAGCTTAACGCTTCAGCTTTTGACCGCAATCGCATGCCGCCCAGTTTTTTGCTTTGGTGGTTTTACCAATGCCGGGGTTAAAGCTATTGGTCGGATCGAGCTGCTGATAAAAGGCTTTAAGCTGCGGTTTTGCATGGTAAAGATGGCCGACATTGTGCTCGGCCGGATATTCTGCACCGCGTTCGCTAAGGATTTGCAGCATTTTCTCTTTAAGTGCATGCACATCCACACCTTTTTTCACAATGTAATCCTGATGAAAGACGTGGCAAAAGAAGTGGCCGTAGTAGAGCCGATGTACCAGCGCGTCGTCGAATTCGGGCGGCAGCTTCTCAAACCAGTCGCGATCGTTGCGGCGTAACGCGATATCCAGTGCCAGAATATCTTCCACTTGCTGATGATGTACCGCGTGATAGCGCACGGCGGCACCTGCTGCGGCAAAACGATGTAAAAAGGCTTTGCTGCCTTCTTCAGGCGTACACTCAAAGAACTCGCCCTCGGCCTGCTGGAAGTACGTGCGCAGATACTGACGCGCCTCTTCCACACCCGGCCCGGCCATTTTCAACATCAGATGATGCTCAAAGCGCTGGCGATAAACTTTTAGTCTGGCAGGAAGATGCGCAGGCAAAAGCCCGCTGATTTTTTGCAGCACGCGATCGGTAAAGTTGGGCTTAATAAAAGAGACCCGTCTTAACCAGGCGTCGACGCGGCCTTTCAGGGAGAAGAACAGCGGCATTTTGTCAGTGCCGAGTTTGTCGATCATCACAAAAGTATCTTTGCCGTAGGTTTCGGCAATATCAAAAATATCGCGATGCAGATATTCGCCCGCTACCGGTAGTTCGCTGAATTCGCTCAGAATATGGCGGCGTAGCTCGTCTAAAACCGCCGGCTGGTTAGTGCCAATATAAAACACCTGCTGCGCGCTTTCACTGGCAAAGGTATCCAGACGTACGGCAAACACGGCCAGCTTGCCCGCGCAGCCGGAAGCCTCAAATAATCGCCGCGCATCCGCGTTAAAGCGGGATGGCGTATCGGCTTCGACTTCACGCACGCGTTCCGCGTAGTCATGGTCTGAGGCGTGGCGCTGGTCGTAGCGCACATCCTCGGGCCGCCAGGTTTCATCATCAAGACGGCTGAGGATCTGTTCCGGCGTGCTGCCCAGCTCAATGCCAAGATGGTTAACCAGCGTCAGCTTGCCGCTGGCGTCCTTTTGCGCATAAAGCGCCATTTCGCTGTATGCCGGGCCGCGTTTAATCAGCGAACCACCGGAGTTATTGCAGATGCCGCCCAATACCGACGCGCCAATGCAGGAAGAGCCAATCACCGAATGCGGCTCCCGGCCCAGGGGCTTAAGGATTTTTTCCAGCTGGTAGAGCGTGCTGCCGGGCAGGGCCAGCACCTGTTTACCTTCATCCAGCAGCTGGATTTTATCCATCCGGCGGGTACTGATAATCACGATATCGCGATCGTAGTCGTTGCCGTCCGGCGTCGAGCCTTCGGTCAGGCCGGTGTTCGCCGCCTGCATCAACACAATCACGTCTGCCGCCACGCAGGCCTGTAAAATACGCCACTGCTCCAGCAAGGTGCCGGGAAACACCACGGCCAGCGCGTCGCCTTCGCCGGAGCGAAAACCTTTGCGGTAGCGTTCAGTTTTTTCAGGATCGGTAAGCAGATGGGCGCGCCCGACAATGCGGGCCAGTTCAGTAACCAGCTTGCGGCCGGTCGGTGAGGGTTTATTCATGTCCTTGTGTCCTTGTTAGTCGCACGTCATAACTTTAGCACCGCTGATTTATTACGGCTCTCACCAGCTTGAAAACTACCTGCTATCCTCAACTTATGGCACACTCGCCACTTCTGTCGTCACGTTCTGCCGCCGTCTATATAAAGAGAAACCAACCTGATGAAATGGATTTATTCTGTTAGCTTTGCCGCCGCGCTGGCGATGCAGCCAGCCTTTGCTGACGGTAATCACGTGCAGCACCCGTTAACGCCCGAGGCGCGTGACGCCTTTGTGACTAACCTCTTAAAAAAAATGACGCTGGATGAAAAAATCGGCCAGCTCAGGCTGATCAGCGTCGGTCCGGATAACCCGAAAGAAGCTATCCGCGAGATGATCAAGCGTGAGCAGGTTGGCGCGATTTTTAACACCGTGACCCGCCAGGATATCCGCGCGATGCAGGATCAGGTGATGCAGCTCAGCCGCCTGAAGATCCCTCTGTTTTTTGCCTATGACGTGGTGCATGGCCAGCGTACCGTTTTCCCGATTCCTTTAGCGCTGGCGGCCAGCTGGGATTTGGATGCCGTGGCGGAAGTCGGGCGAATTTCAGCTTATGAAGCGGCGGACGACGGCTTGAATATGACCTGGGCACCGATGGTTGACGTCACGCGCGAGCCGCGCTGGGGGCGGGTATCGGAAGGCTTCGGTGAAGATACCTATCTCACCTCGGAAATGGGTCGCACCATGGTTGAATCGATGCAGGGAAAAAGCCCGGCAGATCGCTATTCGGTGATGACCAGCGTGAAGCACTTTGCCGCCTATGGCGCAGTGGAAGGCGGACGCGATTACAACACGGTGGATATGAGCCCTCAGCGGCTGGCCCAGGACTACCTGCCGCCGTACAAAGCAGCGCTGGACGCGGGCAGCGGCGGCGTGATGGTGGCGCTCAATTCGATTAACGGCGTGCCGGCCACGTCGGATAGCTGGCTACTGAAAGATTTATTGCGCGACGACTGGAAGTTTAAAGGCATTACCATCAGCGATCACGGCGCGATTAAAGAGCTGATGAAGCACGGCGTTGCCAGCGATCCGCAGGATGCCGTACGGCTGGCGATCAAGTCAGGCGTTAACATGAGCATGAGCGACGAGTACTACAGCAAATATTTGCCGGACCTGGTGAAAAGCGGCGCAGTCAGCATGGCGGAAATCGACGATGCCACGCGCCACGTGCTGAACGTGAAATATGATATGGGGCTGTTTAACGATCCTTACAGCCATCTTGGCCCGGCAGAAAGCGACCCTAAAGATACCAATGCCGAAAGCCGTCTGCATCGGCCAGAAGCGCGCGACGTAGCGCGGAAAAGTATCGTGCTGTTAAAAAACCGCCTTGAGACGCTGCCGCTGAAAAAATCGGGCACCATCGCCCTGATTGGCCCGCTGGCCGACAGCAAGCGCGACATTATGGGGAGCTGGTCGGCGGCTGGCGTCGCAGCGCAGTCCGTTACCGTAATGGAAGGGCTGAAAAATGCCACGGCGGGTAAAGCAACCATTCTGTATGCCAAAGGTGCCAACGTCAGCGACAATAAAGGCATTCAGGACTTCCTGAACCTGTATGAAAACGCGGTGACGGTGGATGCACGCACGCCGCAGCAAATGCTGGATGAGGCCGTTGCCACCGCGAAAAAAGCGGATGTCGTGGTCGCCGTCGTCGGTGAAGCGCAGGGTATGGCGCACGAAGCCTCCAGCCGTAGCGACCTTACTATTCCACCTTCGCAGCAGGCGTTAGTCAGCGCGCTGAAGGCTACCGGTAAACCGCTGGTGCTGGTGCTGATGAACGGCCGTCCGCTGACTATCGTTAAAGAGAGCCGCGAGGCGGATGCGCTGTTAGAGACCTGGTTTAGCGGCACCGAAGGCGGCAACGCTATCGCCGACGTCCTGTTTGGCGATTACAACCCGTCCGGCAAGCTGCCGATGTCGTTCCCGCGCTCCGTGGGTCAGATTCCGATTTATTACAACCACCTGAACACGGGCCGCCCTTACAACTTTGCGCACCCTAACAAATACACTTCGCACTATTACGATGCGGAAAACGGCCCGCTCTATCCGTTTGGTTACGGCCTGAGCTACACCAGCTTTAACGTGTCGCCGGTAACGCTTTCGGCAAAAACGATGCCGCGCAACGGCAAAGTGAATGCTTCCGTCACGGTAACCAATACCGGCAAGCTGGATGGCGCGACGGTGGTGCAAATGTATCTGCGCGATCAGGTTGCCAGCATCAGCCGTCCGGTAGAAGAGCTAAAAGGCTTTAAGCGCATTATGCTGAAAGCGGGCGAATCGCAGACGGTCACTTTCCCGATTGATGTCGATGCGCTGCGCTTCTGGAATGCCAGAATGCAGCACGTGGCCGAGCCGGGCAAGTTCAGCGTGATGATCGGGCTGGATTCGGTACGGACCAACGAAGCGGAGTTTGATTATTTATAATCAGGCCGTGAAAAAGGAGAGAGGCGATTAATCGCCTCTTTTTTTATTTCGCGTCTTCAGCAAAGTTCAGCAGCGCGTCACCGTCCAGGCGGTAGCGCACCCATTCGCTTTGCGGCAGCGCGCCGATGCTTTTATAAAAGTCGATAGCGGGCTGATTCCAGTCCAGCACGCTCCACTCCAGGCGACCGCAGTTGCGCTGTACCGCCAGCTGGGCGATATGCTTGATCAGCGCTTTGCCAGCACCAAAGCCGCGTGCCTCAGGTGAAATATAGAGATCTTCCAGGTAGATACCGTTGCGTCCAAGCCAGGTTGAATAGCTGGTGAAGAACACCGCATAGCCGACGATCGCGTCATCCGCTTCGCAGATTAGCGCTTCCGTTTTGCTGTCGGCGGCAAACAGCGTGGTGCGGATTTCCTCCGCTGTGGTCACCACTTCTTCCGGCGCTTTTTCATAAACGGCCAGCTCATAAATCATATCGAAGATAGCTTGTGCGTCGGCCGGACGGGCCTGGCGGATGGTGATACTCATGACTTTTTCCTTCACCTGCGAATTAATCGGCTAAGCATAAAGGTTATTGACCGCAGAATTAAGCGCTATCCACTTTCGCCACCCCGGAGAATCAACGCTTCCTCACTGTAGCTAATCGGCTTAACCCATTCTATGATACGGACTTTTCGCACTGCCGCGAGAAAGTGCCATTCAATCAGGAAACGCGTGCGCATGACTCCTTTACAAGATCTGGATTTAAAACAGCTGGAAGCGTTTGCCGCGGTGATTGCCTCTGGCAGCGTGACGGCCGCCGCCAGAACGTTAAACCGTTCTCAGCCCGTCGTGTCGCGCCTGATCCAGGAACTGGAGCAGTCGCTGGGCTATCCGCTGTTTCTCCGCAACGGGCCGCGCATCCACCCCACGGAAGAAGCGCTTCAGCTTCACCAGTATGTGCAAAAAGCGTTGCTTTCATTGCAGCAAATTCGCCTGCGCGCGCAGGAGATAGGGCAGCAGCAGCATCGGCCCCTCAGCATTGCGGCCACCCCGGCACTGGCGGCTGGCCTGCTGCCGCTGGCGCTTTCTCTGCTGGGTTTGCAGAATAAAGTGCAAATTATTAGCGAATCTGCCGAGCAGACCGCGCATGCGGTGATCACCGCAGAAGCAGAAGTCGGCCTGTGCAGTCTGCCGCTGGAGCACCATGCGGTACAGCTGCACTGGATTGGCCAGTCGCGTTGCGTAGTCGCTCTGCCGCAAGACGACCCGCTGGCCGCAGAACAGCACGTCACGCTCGCCAGCCTGGCCGGACGACGTCTTATTGCGCCGTGGAATCCGCAGCGGCTGCGCGGGCGCTTTGCAAAAGCGCTGAAAAAGCTAAAAACACCGCCGCATGAAACCATCGAAACCAACTCTTCCGCCAATATTCTCGCCTGCGTTCGCGCCGGGCTGGGCGTGGCCATTCTGGAGCCGGTTACCGCCTGGGGCATGCCGCTGGAAGGCGTAGCTATTCGCGCGCTGGATGAAGATATCCCCTACTTTTTTGGCGTCATTACGCCGCAGGGCCGCCAGCTTTCAACCGCGGCACAGGCGCTGATTAACGCGCTGGAAACGGCCGCTACCGATTTGCTTCCCGCTTTCCAGCGTCTTGCGGCAAGCGAGCATCCACGCATCATGCGCTTGATCAATCAAGATTAATCCGTCCGTCACCGCTCTTATACCTTTTTGTGCATAAGTTATAAGAAATCCATAGGTCATTTTCCCGGCGTTTTGCTTGACGCTCTCCTCCCTGCACAGGATGATGCCACTCCTGAATTATTACTATGCGTATATCTGATAATGAATGCGCAATTATGTGATAAATGAATCATTAAGGGCGGGGCAGTGCGCCTTATCGCATTCGGCCTGCTCTGACGCTCCCGGTTCGGGAACAGACTAAGGAACGAGGTTTTTGTGACGCTCAGGCCTGAGGAATACCACTATGGCGCATGCTAATTCACCGGCGGGGCTGGCCGCTCTGGAAGCCCGGCTGCAGCAGGATCTTGAGTTCCTTGAGCTGCCTGCGAAATCCTGGGTACCGGAACGGACTTATCAGAACGAGAAAGTGCGTGATGTCGTGGTGCTTGGCGCAGGGATGTGCGGGCTGGCGGCAACGGCGAAACTGGTGCTGAGCGGGATTGATAACGTCCTTGCGCTGGACGCGGCTCCGGCCGGACGGGAAGGGCCGTGGGTTACTTTTGCGCGGATGGAAACGCTACGTTCGCCGAAAACGCTACAGGGTCCGGCGCTTGGCCTGCCGCAGCTCACTTTTCGCGCCTGGTATACCGCGCAGTGGGGCGATGAAGCCTGGCAGGCGCTGGATAAAATCCCTAAAGGCCAGTGGATGGATTATCTGGTCTGGTATCGCCATGTGCTAAACCTGCCGGTACAAAACGGGGTACGGATGACGGGGATTAGCCAGGCAGGCGATCTGATGGCGCTGGAGGTCGAAGGCTTTACCAGCCGCAGAATTTTTACCCGTCGGCTGGTGCTGGCGACCGGACGCTCGGGGCTGGGTGGCTTTGCCGTGCCTGATTTCCTGCAGGGCATCGATCGCGCTTACTGGGCGCACTCCGCTGACGATATCGACTTTAATGCGCTGCAGGGCAAACGCGTGGCGGTCATCGGCGCGGGGGCTTCTTCGATGGACAACGCCGCGACGGCACTGGAAGCGGGCGCGGGCGCGGTGGATATGCTGATTCGGCGTAAAGCCATGCCGCGCATCAACAAGATGACCGGCATCGGCAGCCAGGGCGTGGTTCACGGTATGCATCAGTTGCCGGACGCGTGGAAATGGAAATTTGTTGATTACACCGCCTCGACGCAGACGCCGCCGCCGCGCTCTTCCACGCTGCGTGTTTCCCGTCACGCCAATGCGCGGTTTTTTCTGGACTGCGGCATTAAGGCGGTAAAACAGGAAGCCAACGGGCTACTGATTGAAACCACGCAGGGCGAGAGGCGTTATGACTTTTTGATTGCCGCCACCGGGTTTGCCAACACCTTTAACGGACGACCAGAGTTTGCGGCTATCGCACCTTATATTCGCAGCTGGGCAGACGGTCGCTATCAGCCGGAAATGGGCGCGCCGCGTAGCGGCATGACGGATGCGCCGGATCTGGGGCCAGCGTTTGAATTCCGCGAGCGAACGGCGGGCAGCTGTCCGATGCTGGCGCATATTCACTGCTTCAACGACGCCGCGATGCTGACGCACGGTAAGGTGTCCGGTGATATTCCGGCCGTCAGCGCCGGAGCCGATCGTCTGGTGCGCGGCATTGCGGCTTCGCTGTTTGCCGAAGATGTTGACAGCCACTTTGCCAGCCTGGTCGCCTACGACAAGCCCGAACTGTTGGGCGATGAATGGACGGATTCCACCCCTTTGTTAAAACAGGAGAACGCGTGAACGACGCTATCGATAAGGCTGTCGGCCTGTCGCCGGAGGAGGCGCTTTACGCTACCCGCCGTTTTCGGCCCGAATTTGTACAGGGGGCAGAACAGTGCCGCCTTTCCGTACTGCAACCCGCTAACGATCAGGGGCTGAGCGCTGAGTTACGACTTGCGCTGGCCTGTCGTATGGCGACGTTAAACAAGGATGCGGTACTAACGGCAGACTACGATGCACAGCTGGCTGCCGTGAAACCGGCTCCGGACTTGCTGGCGCTGGCCGCGGGCGAAACGGCCCTGGCAGAGCCGCTGGCGACTATTGCTCGTCACGTCGATCTGGTCACGCTTACGCCGACCACAGCGCAGGCGGAAGATATCAGAAAGCTGGAGCAGGCCGGACTGAACAATCCGCAAATTGTCGCGCTTTCCGAGCTGATTGCTTTTGTTAATTTCCAGACGCGCGTGGCCATCGGCCTGCGCCTGATGAGGTCAGTATGATCCCTGTGGTTCGCCTGAAGCCACTTAGCTGGCATCCGTATATTACGCCGCTGGCGCTGGCAGACGCCACGCCGGAGCAGCTTGCGGCAATGGAAGTGACGCCGTCCGGCAAGAAGATTTCTGAATACGTCCGCACGCTGGCGCACGATCCAGAAAGCTATACGGCGCGCACCGTGCTGTTTAACGCCATCATGTATGTCGAAGGCGGCCTGAACCGCGCCGATCGGGAACTGGGCGCGCTGGGCGCTTCGCTGGTCAACGGCTGCAAATATTGCGCGGTGGTGCATGCTCGCCGTCACGCCCAGCTAACCCAGAGCGAGCAGGTCGTCAGCGCGCTTTACTTCAGCAAGCCGGAAGAGCTTGGCCCGCGCGATGCCGCCATTTATCGCTTCGCCTGCCGCCTGTCCGTAACGCCTTCGCAGGCAACGGCGGAAGATATTGCCGCGCTGCGTGAAAACGGCATGGATGAGAATGAGATCGTCGATCTGATTCACGCTATCTCGATCTTTGGCTGGGCAAACCGTTTGATGCACGTGCTTGGCCACGCTACTTACGCAAAAGGGTCTACAAATGCTTGAACTTAATGATATTAAGCTCTCATACGGCAACACGCCGATCCTGAAAGGCGTCAATCTTTCGGTGAAGCGCGGCGACGTCGTGTCCATCATCGGCCCCAGCGGCACCGGCAAGACCACGCTGCTGAGATGTATTAACTATCTGGCTAAGCCCACTTCCGGCACCATCGTGCTTGATGATATCCGGATGGATTACCAGGCCGTCAATAAGGCGGCGGTACAGGCGATTCGCCTTAAAACCGCAATGGTTTTCCAGCAGTTCAACGTTTTTCGCAATATGACGGTGCTGGAAAACGTAATGGATCCGCTGATGGTTGTGCAGCGTAAGTCGAAGGAAGAAGCGCGCGCTATTGCCGGGCAGGAGCTGGAGCGCGTCGGGCTGGGCGCGAAGCTGGATCGCTATCCGTCGCAGCTTTCCGGTGGGCAGCTACAGCGTACGGGGATCGCCCGCGCGCTGGCCGTGAAGCCGGACGTTATTCTGTTTGACGAGCCGACCTCTTCGCTCGACCCTGAACTGGTGGGCGAAGTATTAAAAGTGATCAAAGAGGTCACTTCCTCAGGTATTACCTCGCTGCTGGTTACCCATGAAATGCAGTTCGCCAGAAGCATTTCCAGCCGCATCGTCTTTATGGACCAGGGCGTGGTTGCCGCAGAAGGTACGCCGGAAGCGATTTTCGACAACCCTTCGCAGCCGCGCCTTGCCCGCTTCCTGAACGCTGAACACGTCTGATAATAAAAGGAAATACTATGCCTGCAATCACTACTCTGCGTCGTCTGGTCGTTACTGGCGGCGTTGCCATCGCGCTTATGGCTTCTGGCGCTAACGCCGCCGACAGCGTTCGCACCATCAAAGTTGCAACCTCGGCCGAATCAAAACCGCTCTCCTGGGGCGCTATCGGTGTTGAGCCGCAGGGCTACGAGCCGGACGTGCTGCGAGCGGTTAACGCTAAGCTGCCGCAGTATAAGTTTGTGCTGGAAGGCGCGGCGGATATTGCTCAGGAAACCGGCCTGGTCACGGGTAAATATGACATGGCGACCGGCGGTTACTACAAAGCGCCCGCGCGCAGCAAACAGTTCCTGATCCCGGACAGTCCGATTGGCGCCAGCCTGATGAAGATCTACAGCCGTAAAGACAGCAACATCAACGGGATGAAAGATCTGGTTGGCAAAAACATCGTGCCCGTGACGGCAGGCGGCGGCGTTTATAAATTTGTTACCCAGTGGCAGCAGGAGCACCCTGGCGACAAAATCGATATCAAAGCCTCCAGCGCCGGTATCCCTTATCCGGATCGCCTGAAAGAAGTACAGAGCGGCAAATATGACGCGCTGATCCTGCCGTCAAACCTGGGCGAGCAGACGGTTATCGATAACCAGAAGCTGAATATCCAGGCGAGCGAACCTGTGGTGACCAATAACACCTACGTGCTTATTCATAAATCTGACCAAAACAAAGCGCTGAACGATGACGTGAATAACGCCCTGAAAGCGCTGAAGGATGACGGCACGCTGGACAAGCTGGCGCAGAAATGGTTTGGCGAACCCGTCGTAAAATATATGAAGTAATTCTTCGCGGCGACCGCCAGAAAAGCGGCCGCCGCGAAAACAGGAGCGTTGCATGAATCTGTCTTCCATGATCCCCGAGCTGCTTTCGGCACTGCCGCTGACGCTCGCGATTATGTTTGTCGCCCTTATCGCCGGTTTTTTTCTGGCGCTGATAGCCACCACGCTGCGAGTGCGCAGGATTGCGGGACTGAGCCTGCTGGCCGATCTGTACGTTTCCTACGCGCGCAGCGTGCCCGTGGTGCTGCAACTGTTCGTCGCCTTTTACGGCTTGCCGCCGATTGCGGCCCTGTTCGGCGTGGATGATTTTCTTTCAGCGACCACGGCTTCCATGGTTGGCCTGAGCCTTTATCACGGTGGCTATCTCTCAGAGGTGATGCGGCCCGCCTTTCTGGCGGTTGAACGCGGCCAGCACGACGCCGCCGACAGCTTTGGCTACAGCTTCCGGCAGAAAATCAGCCGTATCGTTGGGCCACAGGCGCTGCATATCGCGCTGCCTGGCTACGGTAACGCGGTGATTTACCTGATCCACAACGTGGCGCTGGTGATGTATATCGGCGCGGCCGACGTAATGGCGACGGCGCATTTGATCATGGAACGCGACTATAACCAGTACCAGTTTGGCACTTACCTGGTGCTGGCGGTGCTCTATTCGCTGCTGTGCCTGATTGTCTGGCTAATCGTGCGCTTTTTCGAACGTCGCTACAGCTGGCATGCGGACAAGGCCACGGCGAAGATTAAATTGACGGCAAGCGTCTAAAGAGGGGCGATCATGTTTGAAATGGACCTGCTGCTGCCGGATTTCTGGAGCATTCTGGATGCGGTGCCCGTTACGCTGGCGATGGCGCTGACCATCTTTATTTTCTCGACGCTGCTTGGCGGCCTGTTTGCGCTGGTTGAGCATAAAAAGATCCCGCTGCTGCGCCAGCTGGTGGTCACCTATAAAATTGCTTTTAAGGGTGTACCAATGGTGGTGGTCATTTTTCTGGCCTACTACGGTTTACCGCCAGCGCTGCACTTTGTGGCCTCGCTGTTTGGCCTCCCTTTTAACGCCCACTCGCTGCCTAACTGGGTCATTATTATCGTGGCGCTGACGGCCTGCGTGGCGGCGTTCCAGGCGGAAGTGGTCAAGGGCGCGCTGAACGCCTTTGATGCGGGTCAGGCAGAGGCGGCATACTCGCTGGGCTACAGTAACGCTCAGCTGTTCCGCCGCGTACTGTTTCCGCAGATTATCGTGTCGGCTATTCCAGACCTCGCGAACTCGTTTATGGTGATCATGAAAGCGCTGTCGCTGGCCTTTGCTATTGAAGTCGTCGATATTTTTGCCCAGGCCCAGCTTACCGCCGCGCTGAACTTCTATTACCTCGAAGCTTTCGCCGTGGCGGTGGTGTTCTATATGGTTATCGCCTGGGCGGTGACCAAGCTTGCCGATAAGATCGAGGCGGCGCTGCGCGTGCGTACCTAAAGCTGTTAAGCTGGCTCTGGAGCAGTGAAATACAGGTCGGAAGCCGATGTTACGCTTCCGGCCTTTTTTATTAGCGGAGAATTATGCTTTCAGTCAGAGACAGAATTCAGCAGCAGGTTTTTCGCCTTAACGGTCTGGCGATGAACGATTTTGACCTCAGCCAGCCGCCGGGCGATCCGGGACTTTATGGGCCGGACAGCGCCATCTGGCAGGTACACGGCGACTTCTCTTCAATGCTGTGCGGCGGTATCTCGGCGTTGCTGATGCAAATGCTGCATCCTCAGGCGCTGGCGGGCGTCTGGGATCACTCCACCTTTCGCGACGATATGCTGGGCAGGCTGCGGCGCACCAGCCAGTTTATCGCCGTTACCACCTTCGGCAATACGGCGGACGCACATACGCTGATTGAGCGCGTAAAACGCATTCACCTGCGGGTTTCCGGCGTTGACGGGCAGGGCAACGCCTATGCCGCCAGCGATCCGGCTTTGTTAACCTGGGTTCACGTGGCGGAAACCAGCCGTTTTCTGGCCGCCCATCTGCGCTATAAAAATCCGCATCTGAGCCTGCAGGACAGAGACCGTTACTATGCTGAAGCGGCCGTGGTAGCCGAAGCGCTGGGCGCAGCTCAGGTGCCAAAAACGGTGCAGGAGGTGGAAGCTTACCTGACGGCGATGCGGCCGCAGCTGCGCTGTGATCAACGAACGAAAGAAGTGCTCGCGATTTTGCTGAATACGCCTGCGCCCAGCTGGCAGGCGCGACCGGCTATGCACACGATGATGATGGCGGGCATTGAGCTGCTGCCGGAGTGGGCGCAGCAGCAGTTTGGCTTTCGCTTTTCCGGCTGGCGGCAAAGGGCGATCCGGCGGCGCATGAAATGGCTCGCGGCGGGGCTGCGCTGGTGCGTACGGCGCGGTGGCTATTATCGGGCGATGAAGCGCATGGGGCGCGAAATTTGAGATTATTACCCTTGCCGTAACATGGCGCGCGCGGGCATCCTGCTCTATTCTCCGGGTGAGGATGACCCAGAACTCTTGTCGAGGCGCTATGACACAAACATACCGGCTGGCTGAAGTCTTTAATCAGCAACAAACGCTTATTGCCACGGTTGAGCAGGATGAGCGCACCGCCTATTTCTATCTCCGTCCCACCGAGCCTTTTCGCGGCAAGTTTGCCGTACGCGGCTGCTGGCTGAGAAATCTGCTGCCCGCGCCCGCCCAGGAAGACCTGGATGCCATGGCGCAAGGCGTGCCGCCGCTGCTTAGCGCAGAATATTGCCGCACGCTGGAAGCGGAACCCATACTGCAACCCGCAGGTTTGCAGGTTGTCTGGACGCCCGGCGACGACGGTGCCGCGCTCTGGTATCAGGGGCAGCTGCTGGCGGTGATCCCAGGCTGGAGCCTTTATCAGGACAAGCAGGTCAGCTTTTCGGCCGGCTGTATTAAAGAGAATCGACTGACCGCGCCGCTCGGCTCCGCTTCTACCAATGCTTACTATGAGCAGGCGGTAAAAGATCGGCACTTCTGGCGTGACTGGCACGACGGCCACCTGTGGGAACCCGTTCAGCGCGACATGCTGCGCTGTTATGAAGCGCAGTATGGCGACTCGCTGAAGTACTACTCTATCGATCAGGGCAACTGGCCGCCGATGGCGATTTCCCAGCATTACCATCAGGGAAGCTGGTATTTCCTGACGCTGGGCATGTGCATTCGCCCTATGCCGTGGGTAGATTTTCTCTATGAGGACGCCACGCATCATCGCCGTACCGAGCTGGCGATGGCAATTGATGCCGAAGTGATGAGTGAAGAGAACGCGGTGCAGATGGCCAGCGCGCTGGCGAACTTTGCCCATTTCCCGTGGGCGCGCCTGAGCTGGCTTGGTGAAGGGCATACGCTTTCTTCCGCCGTGGCACCCGTTGGCTTTGAAGGCTTTTTGCTTTCTGCCGAATTAGGCGAGCGCTTTACGCTACCGCAGCGGGAAGGGGAAAAAGTCAGTTTGCTATGGGCAACGCCGGTCACGGCTGCCGAACAGGAGTTTGCCGAGAAAGAAGCGCGCGGCGGTTTTGAACTGGTTGAGCGCCTGACCGAATCCGGCCACGACCACATCTTCCGACCAAGGCCGCAGCTGGTGGAGCCGGTTAAGTAATCATACTTCCGCACGATTTTACCCAGCCGCCAGGGCTGCAGATGTGCCACAATTATCTGAGGAAATTCTGAAGAGGTAGGCATGTCTGCAATTGAAGTTATCCTGGTCGATAGCCAGGACCGCGCCGTCGGCACCATGGAAAAGCTGGAAGTCCATCAAAAAGGATTACTTCACCGCGCGGTCACCGTCTACGTATTTAACTCCCGCCACCAGCTGCTGTTGCAGCAGCGCGCCAGCGATAAATATCATTGTGGCGGGCTGTGGAGTAATACCACCTGCGGCCATCCTTATCCGCAGGAGTCTACGCGCCACGCTGCCGAACGACGTCTGCACGAAGAGATGGGGCTAAAGCTGAGTCTCGAACCTGTGTTTGAACTGAGCTACCGTTTACCGCTGTCGAACGGGCTGATTGAGCATGAGTATGGCCATGTCTGGTTCGCCTTAAGCGACGAGCTGCCGCAGCCCAATCCGCAGGAAGCAGAAAGCTGGCGCTACGCTTCGCTGGCGGAGATCCGGCAGGAGATGACGGCGCATCCCGAGCGCTTTACGCCATGGTTTCTGCATACGTTCGCGCGTATTCCCACAGAGCTGGCTCGCTTTACCACCGCCACGCTGGCGGGCTAGCCCTCCAGCCGGTTAACTGACCGATTACGGCAAGGCGTTACAGGCGGCCTGTTTTAGCGAGGGCGCACGGTAAAATCTTCGGCATCCACATCGTAACCCGACGGCTCCCAGCGCACGAGCAGCAGCGCCAGTAACCCGGCCAGCGGCGCAAGACCGATAACCCAGAAGACGTTGGTGCCCAGCGCCGCCGACAGCAGGGGAAACAGAAACAGCGACAGCGTAGAGCTACCGCGCATCAGCGTCTGGTTCATCCCTACGCCCACGCCGCGCAGCGAAGTTGGATAGCTCAGCGAAGCAAAGGTCATGGTATGCGAGCCGGGGCCGAAGCCCTGACCCAGCAGAAACAGCGCCAGCATGGCAATGGCAACTGCCGCCTGCGCGCCGTCGTCCGGCCTGCCAATTAGCGCCAGGCCGAGCAGCGCCGCAAACTGACAGCTATAGCCCGCCACCGTCATCTTCCACGCGCCGAAACGCGGCACCAGGCGCACCGCCAGTAGCCCGCCGACAAAGGCAAACAGCAAATTCAAAGCCAGCGACACCAGAATGGTGGTCAGCATTGACTGCGCCAGAAAGCTGGAAATAATCACCGGCAGCCCGAAGGCGACGGCGTTATAGGCAAAGGCGGAAGCAACAGCGGTCACGGCGGCAAGCAAAGTACGGCGCAGATAGACGCCTTTAAACAGCTCGCCGTAGTTGCGCCAGCCGGCCCGGCGAACCGGCGTCGCGGGAGCCAGTTCAGCCTCTTTGGCGACCACGGCATTGATGCCATAGGAGTGACGCAGGATAGCGGCGGCGCTTTTTAAATCGCCCTGGTTAGCGGCCCAGACCGGCGACTCGCTCATATAGCGGCTGCGAATGGCAATAATCAACAGCGCGGGGACGGCACCAAAGCCAAGAATGATCCGCCACAGCCAGCCCGCGTGCGCTTCCGGCAGCACGGAATAGAAAAACAGCACCAGTAAGTAAGAAATGGAGATGGCGGCATACCAGGTCGGACACCACATGGCGATGCTGGCGGCCTTGTTGCCTCGTCCTTTAAGCTTTGAAAATTCGGCCAGGAAGGCCATCGCCACGGGGAGGTCGATGCCGACGCCCAGCCCCATCACAAAGCGCGCCCCGGCTAAGACATATTCGTTTGGGGCAAAAGCGCAGGCCAGCGCGGCGACCACAAAGAAAAACATATCGGCCATAAAAACGCGGTAGCGGCCAATTTTATCGGTGAGGTAGCCACCAGTCAGCGCGCCGACGATAGCGCCGAAAGCGATAGCCGAAGCGACCATGCCCGCGCCCGCAGGCGTCAGCGAAAATTCCCGCGTAACATCTTTCATGCCGAAGGCCAGCGCGCCAAGGTCGTAGGCGTCCAGAAAAACGCCGCCCAGCGCAATCGCAATCACGATATGGGCATTGCTCCGCGCCTGCGTGCTGTTATTCACCAGCCGTGAGACATCTGCCGCGTGACGGATAGTCAAAACCTCACCGCCCGGTTCATTCCCTGCCGTGGCGACATGCGCCGAAGAAGCTAAGTCAGTCATGATGTTATGTTCTTTTTATAGCAATAATACGTGAGCATACTCCGCGAGCTGGCGAAGTTAAATTCCGGCTGGTTATAAGTTAAAACTAAAAGAATCACTGTTAACAATGGGTTTTAAGTGGTTAATTAATGGGCTACTCTTGAAGCTGACCTGCTAATAAGGAACAAAAAATGGCAAAGGGTATGGGTTTGGGCAGCGCGCTGGCGCTGGTAGTTTTGCTGGGGCTGGGCAGCAGCGCGCAGGCGGCCGAGCCGGTAAAAGTCGGCTCAAAAATTGATACGGAAGGGTCGTTGCTGGGCAATATCATTTTGCAGGTGCTGGATAAGCACGGCGTGAAAACCATTAACAAAATCCAGCTGGGCAACACACAGGTTGTCAGAGGCGCGATTACGGCGGGCGAACTGGATATCTATCCGGAATATACCGGCAACGGCGCCTTCTTTTTTCACGATGAGAAAAACCCGGCCTGGAAAAACGCGCAGGCTGGCTATCAGCGGGTGAAAAAGCTGGATGCGGAAAAGAATCATCTGATCTGGCTGACGCCTTCGCCCGCCAACAATACCTGGACTATTGCGGTACGCGGCGATCTGGCGCAGAAAAACCAGCTGGCGACGCTGGCTGACCTTAGCGCCTATCTGAAAAAGGGCGGCACATTTAAGCTGGCCGCGTCGGCAGAGTTTATCGAGCGTCCGGACGCGCTGCCCGCTTTCGAGCGCGCCTATGACTTTAAGCTTAACCAGGAGCAGCTGCTGTCGCTGGCCGGAGGCGATACGGCGGTCACGCTGAAAGCTGCCGCGCAGCAAACCTCCGGCGTTAACGCCGCTATGGCCTACGGCACGGATGGCCCGGTTGCAGCGCTGGGGCTGCAAACGCTGGGCGATCCCAAAGGTGTGCAGCCTGTTTATGCACCGGTGCCTGTGATCCGCGAGGCCGTGCTGAAAGCTTATCCGCAGATCGGCGACTGGCTACAGCCGGTTTTTGCCTCGCTGAGCGAACAAACCTTGCAGCAGCTGAACGCCAAAATCGCGGTGGAAGGGATGGATGCGAAACAGGTAGCTGCCGATTATCTGCAGCAGAAAAAATTCTAGCCGTGCAGCGTTAACCATGGCTATGGGTATTCACAATCGCGTGACGCTGCTGTTGGCTTTGCTGCTAACGGCGGCGCTGTTGCTGCTGCCTTTTCTTAACTGGGCACCTAATCGGCTGGTTTCCGGCCAGCCGCTCGCCTTGCCGCAAATAGCAAAAGGTATGTGGCTGCTGCTTCCCGCACTGCTGCTGCTGGCGTTAGCTTTTGTCCCGCAAAAGCGCCTCACTTTGATACTTATCTTACTCTGTAGCGAGGCTTTGCTGGTGGCGCTGGTCGCCGCTGGCGGCATGGCGGCGGCCGCGCTGGCACAGCACGGTAGTCCGCTGGCCAGGGCCTCTTACGGCAGCGGTTTCTGGCTGGCCGCCGCGCTCGCCTTACTGATCGCGGCCGATGCCGTCAGCCGCCTGACGCCTGGTCTGCTGTGGCGGCTACTGCTGAACGGGCAGATTTGGTTGCCGGTCATCGTTTTATTAGCGAGCGGTCAACTGGACGCGCTGTCGCTGCTGAAAGAGTACGCCAACCGCCGCGACGTCTTCGATCAGGCGCTATCACGGCATTTACTGATCCTGAGCGGCACGCTGGTTCCGGCCCTGCTGGTGGGTATTCCCCTTGGCTGGTATTGCTATCGCCGTCCCGCTTTACAGCCTGCGGTTTTTTCTACGCTGAATATTATTCAAACCGTCCCGTCAGTAGCGCTGTTTGGTTTGCTGATGGCACCGCTCAGCGGTCTGGCGCGTGCTTTTCCCGCGTTATCCTCAATAGGCATTAGCGGTATCGGTATCGCGCCCGCTCTGATTGCGCTGGTGCTGTATGCGCTTCTGCCGCTGGTGCGCAGTATTGTCGCCGGGCTACAAAACGTGCCGGAAGCGGTGATGGAAACGGCGCGAGGAATGGGGATGAAGAGTGGACAAATTTTCTGGCAGGTGGAGGTGCCGTTGGCTTTGCCGGTGCTGCTGGCCGGACTGCGCGTTACCACTATCCAGACCATTGGCATGACGGTGATTGCCGCGCTGATTGGCGCAGGCGGCTTTGGCGCGATTATTTTTCAGGGGCTGCTTAGCAGCGCGCTGGATCTGGTGATGCTGGGCGTTATCCCGGTCATTGCGCTGGCGGTCATCGCCGATACCTTATTTAAGCTTCTGATCTCCATAACCGAGGCCAAACGTCAGTGATCGATTTTAACGCGGTAAGCAAGCAGTTTGCAGGCAAAGCGGCGGTCAGCAACCTGACGCTGAACATCGCCAAAGGTGAATTCACGGTGCTGATTGGCACCTCCGGCTGCGGCAAATCTACCACCCTGAAAATGATTAACCGGCTTGTTGAGCACGATGCTGGCACTATTCAATTTGCTGGCGAAGAGATCCGCCGCTTTAACCCGCAGGCGCTGCGCCGCCGTATGGGCTATGCCATCCAGTCGACCGGCCTGTTTCCGCACTGGACGGTAGAAAAAAATATTGCCACGGTGCCGACGCTGCTCGGCTGGTCAAAACCGCAAATTGCGCAGCGGGTGAGTGAACTGTTGGCCTTGCTGAACATGGATGAAAGCTTTCGCCAGCGTTATCCGCACCAGCTTTCCGGCGGTCAGCAGCAGCGCGTCGGCGTAGCGCGCGCGCTGGCTGCCGATCCGGAGGTGCTGCTGATGGATGAACCCTTCGGCGCGCTCGATCCGGTGACGCGCGCCACGCTACAGCAGGAGATTGCCCGCATTCATCAGCTTTCCGGCAAAACTATTGTGCTGGTGACGCATGATATTGATGAAGCGCTGGCCCTGGCTGACAGGCTGGTATTAATGGATAAAGGCGAGGTTGTTCAGCAAGGTACGCCAGTCGAACTGTTAACAAAACCCGCCAGCGAGTTTGTCCGGCAGTTTTTCGGGCAGAGCGAGTGGGGGATTCGGCTACTGTCGCAGGCTTCTGCCGGCCAGGCGGCCAGGCGCGGGGAGTGGCTGGAAGAAGATGCCATTGTAGAAAGCATGACGCTTCGGGAGGCGCTATCGGTGTTTATCGCACGCGGCACCGACAAGTTACCCGTACGCGATGGACAGCAGCGGCCGCTTGGCGTGCTGCACTTTGCCGATCTGCTGCGGCAAAAAAGGAGCTGAGATGCGTTGGCTACGCGACCCGCTTATCTGGCTGATTTTGCTGTTTATCGCGCTGCTGCTGTTAATGCCCTACAGCGGTGCGCTTTTTGCTGGCTGGTTTCCCGATCTGTCGCGGCCGCTTTATCAGCAGGAGAGCTTTATCCGTCTGGCGGTGGCGCACGCCGAGCTGGTGCTGATTTCCAGCCTTATTGCCGTTGTTATCGGCACGGGGGCGGGGATTGCAGTGACGCGCCCGGCGGGAAGAGAGTTTCGTTCGGTAGTGGAAACGCTGGTGGCGGCGGGGCAGACTTTTCCGCCCGTTGCGGTGCTGGCGCTGGCCGTGCCGGTTATCGGTTTTGGCGAGCAGCCTGCGCTGGTGGCGCTGGTTTTGTATGGTTTATTGCCTGTTCTGCAAGGAACGCTGGCGGGTATTGATGCCGTATCGCAAAGCCTGCGCGAGGTCGCTCAGGGCGTAGGCATGACGCCACGCCAGATCCTGTACAAAGTAGAGCTGCCGCTGGCCGCGCCCGTTATTTTAGCTGGCGTACGTACATCGGTGATTATTAATATCGGCACCGCCACCATTGCCTCAACGGTGGGCGCTAATACGCTGGGTTCGCCGGTTATTATCGGGCTAAGCGGTTTCAATACGGCTTATATCATTCAGGGCGCAAGCCTGGTGGCGCTGCTGGCCATCGTAACGGATCGGCTTTTTGAGCGCCTGCTGCGGCTGTTTAAGAACGGATAAGAATGGTATAGCCGGTGAGCATCACGCCGCCGATGCCGCCTAACGCCATCATCAGAAAGATACAAATTACGCCAATTTTCTGCCAGTTCATGCCGTTGTCCGCCTGCCGTAAAAAAGAGAGCAAAGTATATCGCTTTTGTTCGGCGGACGTTAAGTTTTTGTGGGTTTTAATCGCGCAGGAAGCAGCGACCGGCGCTGCACGGCAATAAAATTAGCTGACCAGATGGGTAATTGCGTAACCCTGTTCCTGCCAGTGGGTCATCTGTTCCTGCTGGCGGCGAGTCAGCGGTTTTCCGGTAAAAATAAACAGCTGCTGGCCCGGAAACAGCTCCGGCCTTGGCAACTCCAGCGGTTCTGCCAGCACGTCCATGCGCCAGCCTTGCTGACTGAGACGCCAGGCTTCCAGCCAGATGCGGGTGCGGTCTTCCGTACCCCAGCCGACAATCAGCGCTTCTTTACCGGCTTTTTTGCGGCAGCTGGCCAGACAGAAGGTCACATAATCAATCAGGATACCGTCAAGCAGGCTGCACATTGTGCGCGCGGTGTTTTGATCCAGATTCAGACGCTGTCGAATAGGCAGGAAGACGTGGTCAATCAGCGCTGCTGCAGGATGTTCGCGTCCTACCGTAGCGACTATTGCGCGCAGCTTGGCCGGTCTGACGTGGCGTAATACCGCCATCATCTCTTCCTGCAGGCCGGTCCAGCCATCATGCACGTTCAGGCTTTCGCCTTCCAGCAGCGCCTTAACTTTTCCGACCGGTACGCCGCTCTCTATCCAGCGCTTAATCTCTTCGATGCGCTGAATATCTTCATCGTCAAACTGACGATGACCGCCTTCGGTACGCTGCGGTTTCAGTAAACCATAGCGGCGTTGCCAGGCGCGAAGCGTGACCGGGTTAATGCGGCAGCGTTCGGCGACATCACCAATACTGTATAAAGCCATGCCTTTCCTCAAACCTTGTTTGACTTCCCTGAGCCTAACTAACTCTCCATTGTTGTACAACTATTATTTGTTTGTACAACTTGGCGCTGCGCCAGTACTGTTGTATATCTTACTGAGTCATGCCCGAAAAACCGATTGCGGCAGGCTTTGTTAGCCCTGGACAACCTTTTTATTTTACCCGTTACTTACTGGCTGGAAAAGGCCGTTTTACAGGATAATCGCTTCCCTATGACCACTATTGCCTACCAAATGCTGAGTGCCGAAGCGGCGAACCAGGTCAGCGATGAGTTATACGAGGTTTTGAGCGCCTGCGTGCGTGATGGCGCCAGCGTCGGTTTTATCAATAACGATCCTGAACCTATGGCCAACTTCTGGCAAAGCGCGATTGCGGATCTTGCCAGCGGAGAGAAACAGCTGCTGGTAGCCCGGCAGCAGCAGAGAATTGTGGGCACCGTCATCGTTGAGTTCTGCCGTAAGCCTAACGGCAACCACCGCGCGGAAATTGCCAAACTGCTGGTTCATCCTGTCGCCCGGCGTCAGGGCATCGCACGGGAACTGCTGGCACGTGCAGAGCAGCTGGCGCAGCAGGAAGGCAAAACGCTGCTGGTGCTGGATACGCGCACCGGCGATGTGGCAGAGCAGCTTTATCTGGCGCAAAACTGGCAGGTTAGCGGTCAAATTCCGGCGTTCGCGCGCTCGACGGAAAACCAGCTGGATGCGACAACGGTAATGTATAAGCTGTTGTAAGCGGATAGCTGAAGCGTACTCCGCCAGGTCAATAGCTAAAGCGCACTATTTCAGGCTGATAGCCGAAGCGTACTCCGCCAGGCGGATAGCTGAAGCGCACACCCTGCGTATCATGGCATTCAGTGGATAAAGATTGAATGCCGCCGCGATTTTCCGTAATGTGATTTTGCTCACATCTTAAGCGCCCGCTCGCTGACCCGTTATCAACCCTTATCAGACCCGCGACGGCGGGTAGCCGAAGGTATTATGTTTCTGCTGAAAGTTATCACGCTCAGTTTTCTTTGTATGCTGCTGCTCTCTTTTGCGCAAAGCTACGTTAAGGCCACCCACAGTGGCGTAGCAATTACGGGGCAGGACTGGGCCACGGCACGTCGCGACTCGGCCGGGATGGCACCCGATGCGCAAAAATTTGTCGATACCGCCATTGTACAGGTTTACGTTGCGCCCACTTTTGGCTGGCGTGGGCTTTTTGCCGTCCATCCGTGGATTATTTATAAAAGGGCGGGCGAGGACCATTTCAATCGATATGAAGTGGTGAGCTGGGGCAGCCGTAACGTGATTCGCCATAATTACGCGCTGCCCGACGGCTACTGGTTTGGCGCGAAGCCCAGGCTGCTGCTTGACCATCGTGGCGCGGCGGCAGCGGCGATGATCCCCCGTATTGAAGCGGCAATTAAAAGCTATCCGTGGCCGCATAGCTACCGCGTCTGGCCTGGCCCAAACAGCAACACGTTTTTAGCGCACATCGGCAGGGAAGTGCCGGAGCTGAAGCTGGATCTGCCCGCTAACGCTATTGGCAAAGATTTCCGGCCGCTGAGCAATCCTGTAGGTTTGCCTGCATCCGGCAAGGGGGTGCAGATTTCACTGCTGGGCGTGCTGGGGCTGACGCTGGGCGCGGAAGAAGGGCTGGAATTTAACGTGCTGGCTTTCAACTTTGGCATCGATTTCAGGCATCCGGCGTTGCGTCTCCCCTTTACCGGCAGGCTTGGGATGAGTAAAACCGCAACGGATAACAATGGCTGATAGCCTCTCTCTATCGGGCCGGTCAGCTGAGCGATGACGATGGTGACGGGCCGAGGCTTTCTGGCCGCTGCAAAGCGATAAATTGCGAGCCGGGCTGAAGGATTGCGGCAAAAGGCTGACGCCGACGAAATACTGTGTAAAAATACAGGCCGTTTTGGTGAAAAGTGGTTGTTATGGCGCTAAATGCTGCGTTAAAAGCGCAAATTGCCGGCTGGTATAAAGCTCTCCAGCAGCAGATCCCCGATTTTATTTCCCGCGCGCCGCAGCGGCAGATGATTGCCGAAGTGGCGAAAACGCTGGCGGGCGACGATGGCCGTCATCTGGCGATCGAAGCGCCAACCGGCGTGGGGAAAACCCTTTCTTATCTGATTCCGGGTATCGCCGTCAGCCGTGCCGAAGAGAAGCCGCTGGTGATAAGTACCGCTAACGTGGCGCTGCAGGATCAGATTTACAGTAAAGATCTGCCGCTGCTGCAAAAGATCATTCCCGATCTGCGTTTTACTGCTGCTTTTGGTCGCGGTCGCTACGTTTGCCCGCGCAACCTTTCGGCGCTGGGCGGTGATGAAGAGAAGCAGGGCGATCTGCTGCTGTTTCTGGATGACGAGATGACCGCCAGCAAGGATGAGCGCGCGTTGTGCAGCACGCTGCAAAAAAATCTCGATCGGCACCAGTGGGATGGCCTGCGCGATCACTGTGAAGACACCATTGAAGATTCGCTCTGGCAGCGCATCAGCACGGATAAAACCAACTGCCTGGGCAGCAACTGCCACTGGTTTCGCGAGTGTCCGTTCTACCTGGCCCGCCGCGAAATCGAAAATGCCGACGTGGTGGTTGCCAACCACGCGCTGGTGATGGCCGCGCTGGAGACGGAATCGGTGCTGCCGCCGCCGAAAAACCTGCTGCTGGTGCTGGA
This sequence comes from Erwinia sp. BNK-24-b, assembly GCF_047456155.1. Taxonomy (NCBI): domain Bacteria; kingdom Pseudomonadati; phylum Pseudomonadota; class Gammaproteobacteria; order Enterobacterales; family Erwiniaceae; genus Erwinia; species Erwinia sp. BNK-24-b. The sequence goes on along the minus strand of NZ_CP179901.1, from coordinate 3,134,779 downwards.
TGAAGGCCATCACCTGCCGGAGGTAGCGCGGGACGCACTGGAGATGAGCGGCGATATCACCCCGGCCTGGAGCACGCTTCAGCTCGATCTGTTCTGCCGCCTGGTGGAGCAGTGTATGGCGCAGTTCCGGCCTAAAAAACCGCCGCACCTTAGTAACCCGGAGCGCCTTAAGGCCCACTGTGAAGAGATGCACGAGCAGCTACAGCAGCTGTCGCATATCCTGATACAGCTGTTGCCAGGCCAGCAGGAAAGCGAATACCGTTTTGAAATGGGGCTGCTGCCGGAAGAGGTGATGACGCTTTGCGCCAGGCTGTTTAAGCTCAGCGACGGGCTGCGCGGGCTGGCAGAGGCGCTGCTGAACGACCTGGCGGAAAAAACCGGTCAGTTTGACGTGGCACGTCTGCATCGTACCCTGCTGCAAATGAACCGGGCGCTCAGCTGGTTTGAAGCCAGCAGCAAGCTCTGGCGCCTGGCCTCAATGGAGCAGGCTTCGGGCGCGCCGGTTTCCAAATGGGTTACTCGTGAACTGCGCGAAGGCAATCCGCACCTGCTGTTCCACTGTGCCGGTATCCGCGTCAGCGACCAGCTGGAAAAGCTGCTGTGGCGCAAAATCCCGCATGTGGTGCTGACCTCCGCCACGCTGCGCTCGCTAAACAGCTTTCAGCGCCTGCAGGAAATGGCCGGATTAAGCGAAAAAGTGGGCGACCGTTTCGTTGCGCTTGATTCGCCGTTTAACCACGTCGAGCAGGGCAAGTTAATCATCCCGCAGATGCGCTATGAGCCGATGCTGGCGAACGAGGTTGAACACCTGGCGGAAATGGCGCACTTTTTCCGTCAGCAGATCAAAGAAGGCAAGCACAAAGGCCTGCTGGTATTGTTTGCCAGCGGCCGCGCGATGCAGCAGTTTATTTCCTACCTGCCTGAGTTACGGCTGATGCTGCTGGTACAGGGGGATAAACCCCGTCCGGCGCTGGTGGCGCTGCACCGCAAAAAAGTTCAGCAGGGCGAAACCAGCGTGCTGGTTGGCCTGCAGTCTTTTGCCGAAGGGCTGGATTTAAAAGGTGAACTGCTGTCGCAGGTGCATATTCATAAAATTGCTTTCCCACCGGTAGACAGTCCGGTTATTTTGACCGAGGGTGAATGGCTGAAAAGCCTCAGACGCTATCCGTTTGAGGTTCAGAGCCTGCCGAGCGCCTCGTTTAACCTGATTCAGCAGGTGGGCAGGTTAATCCGCAGCCATCACTGTTTTGGCGAAATCGTTATTTACGATCGCCGCTTATTGAGCAAGAGCTATGGCGCACGCCTGCTGGGCGCTTTGCCGGTTTTTCCTATTGAGCAACCGCCAATGCCGGAAGGTGAGCTGCCAAAAGCCGTTCCCACAGCGGTGGTTAAGAAGAAAGTACGTCGTCGTCGCTAACTATCGAACAGGGCAGAAGCATGGGTTATCAGCAAATTATTAAAGAGGTTGGACGCGGAAAAAATCACGCGCGCGATATCGATTTCGACAGCGCCCGTGATTTTTATCGTCAGGCGCTGGCAGGCGACGTACCGGAGCTGGAGCTGGGCGCGATTATTATTGCGCTACGCATCAAAGGGGAAGGCGAGCAGGAGATGCTGGGCTTTTATCAGGCGATGCAGGAGTCGGTGCTCAGCCTGCAGCCGCCAGCCAGCCTGCCCATGCCAATAGTGATCCCCAGCTACAACGGCGCGCGCAAGCAGGCTAACCTGACGCCGCTGCTGGCTTTGCTGCTCTCCGCTTTGGGTTTTCCGGTGCTGGTACATGGCGTTAGTGACGATCCGACACGCGTAACCAGCGAGGCTATTTTTACCGCGCTGGGCATCGAACCAGCCGACAGCGCAGAACAGGCGCAGGCACAGCTGGAAGAAGGAAAAGCGGTGTTTGTATCGGTTGAAACGCTTTGTGCGCCGCTGGCGCGTCAGCTTTCGCTGCGCTGGCGTATGGGCGTACGCAACAGCGCCCATACGCTGGCAAAGCTGCTGACGCCCTTTGGCGAGGACGCTGCGCTACGGCTTTCCAGCGTTTCCCACCCGGAATATATTGCGCGCGTGGGCCAGTTTTTCCACGCGGTGGGTGGACGAGCGCTGCTGATGAACGGCACGGAAGGCGAAGTCTACGCCAGTCCGCAACGCTGCACGGCCATTAATCTGATTGCCGGTAGCGAACCCGAAGTGCTGGTAACGCGGCAGGAAGAGAGCGGCATCGGTCGTGATGAGCTTCCTGCGGGTAAAGACGCAGAGATAACGGCTGAGTGGATCAAACGCTGCCTGAACCGGGAGGTCGCGGTGCCGCAATCGCTGCGCCTGCAGCTGGCCTGCTGTTTTGTGGCTACAGGCCGGGCGGCCGATGTGGAAAGCGGGCTGGAGCAGGTGGCGAAGGCGGGCTATTGATGCTTGCAGGCCGCAGATAGCATAGCGGGTTTTCATGCGGCGAGAACCGGCATGGAAGCCGTTTTATGTACATTCGTTAACCGTTTTCTGGCGCCGCAAAATTTTTTCTGAGCCTGCGCTCAGCCTTCACTCTTTTTACAGGTGGATCTAAAAAAGAGCTCGGGCGTGACCGAAGAAGCTATCTGGTCGGCATAAGCTTTTCCGCCAGCGCGGCCCAGAAAGCGATACCTTCGCTAATCAGTTCATCGTTAAAATCGTAACGCGCATTATGCAGCGGTGCGGAAGGCAAAGCGCCGTCTGCGCCGAGCCAGAAATAGGCACCGGGGCAAACCTCCAGCATGCAGGCAAAATCTTCCGAGGCCATAGAAGGATTTATTTCCCAGTGCACCTGTTCCGCAGGCAACAGCGACAGCGCGCAATCGCGAACCTGCTGCGCCTCCATGGCGTGATTACAGGTAACCGGATAATCCGTCAGATAATCAATGCTGCCGTCAATCCCCAACGGCGCGGTGAAGGTGGTGACAAAATCGTTAATCATGCTGCGCACCCTGGCGCGCACATCGCTTTGCAAGCAGCGCAGCGTACCGCGCAGGGTGACGCTTTCCGGGATGACATTAATAGCTTCACCGCCGTTAATCTGGGTAATGCTGACCACCGCCGAAGAGAGCGGGGACAAACGCCGCGCGGGAATGGTTTGCAGCGCCAGGATCAGCTGCGCCGCCGCTACCACAGGATCGGCCCCGTTTTCCGGCATAGCGGCATGGCAGCTTTTGCCGCGCAGCGTAATTTCAAAGGCGTCCAGCGAAGCCATCATCGGCCCGCTGTTTACCGCCAGATGGCCGACGGGCAGGCCGGGCCAGTTGTGCATCCCATAAATAGCCTCCATCGGAAACAGCGTAAACAGGCCGTCGGCCACCATTTTGCGTGCGCCGCCAAGGTTTTCTTCCGCGGGCTGAAAAACGAAATGCAGCGTGCCGCTAAAACGGCGCGTAACGCTGAGATGTTTTGCGGCGGCCAGCAGGATAGCGGTGTGGCCGTCATGGCCGCAGGCGTGCATGATGCCCGGTTGCGTCGAGCGCCAGGCTCTCTCACCCAGTTCGGTAATCGGCAGCGCATCCATATCGGCCCGAAAACCGATTGCGGGGCCGGGGCCGTTTTCCAGCGTGCCGACCACGCCAGTGCCTGCCAGACCGGTATGCACCTGTAAACCAAAAGAGCGCAGAAGTTCTGCAACCCGTCGTGAAGTATGATGTTCCTGATAGCCCAGCTCCGGCTGCGCGTGAAACTGCCTGCGCCACTCGGTGGCTTCCTGAATCAGCGGGACGGGGATCATGTCTTCTCCTTTGCGGGCGTTGCGTCTGCCGTCGCGCCAGGCTGTCAGGCCGGGCGCAGACAGAACATTTACATCAGCAAATTTTCAATTTCTTGCCAGTTTTTTACCCGCCGATAGCCGGTAACCTGAAGATTATGGGGGGCGGAATACAGGATGCCTTCGCCGCAAAAACCGCTAAAATTTTCAGCGTTGTCATCAATCATATAGTCTGCATTGATAATGCTTTTGTTGCCGCAGAACACAATATTGCTGGGTTTAATCGACGGGAAGTGGGTGTTGAGCCAGCGGAATTTGGCGTTAAACGAGGTCGGCACCTGCATAGCCGCAGTAGTAATAAAAATTTCATACCGCTTGCCCAGTTCGGCAATGACGCGCTGGCTATCCTCAATCACCTCAAGATCGCCAAAAAAATCGCTGTCTTCGCTGACCAGCGTGAAAATTTCCCGCAGCATTTCCGGTTTTTCGGCGGCAAGACTGAACAGATTCAGTTCGCTATGCGTTAGCTTCAGGGAAAAATGATGATTAAAAGTGGCGACCATTTTAGGATGAAAATCGGCGATAACCTCATCCATATCAATAGCAATTCTCTTCATTATCGCTCCATACCTGCGATCGGGATTGCGGACATCATAACAAAAAACCGCCAGCCGGGTTGTCGGCATTGCCTTAAAAGCGAGGCGCTGCGTCGGCGCTTCGCTTGTTATATCCTGCTATGACCTGCGCGCGTCCGGCCGGGTTAAATCAAAGCGCTGCTCGTCGCTGATGGTGTAATAGGCGCTGGGGCCGCCCGCGCGCAGGATGGGATTGGCTTTGGCGGTCTGATAAATGCCGTCGAGCAATAAAGCCTGGTCGATATGAACGGCAATCACTTCGCCCAGCACCAGCCATTGTTCCAGCTTACCGCCATCGGCGTCCTGCAACTGAATAAGCTGCGTTAGCTTACATTCAAAATTGACCGGGCTTTCCGCTACCATACTGGCCGCAACCTGCGTACCCGGAATAGCCGTGACGCCAGAAAGCGCAAACTCATCTTCATCACGTGCGACTGAAGCGGAGCTTTCGTTCATCGCTACCGCCAGTTCGCGGGTAGCCAGATTCCAGACAAATTCACCGGTTTCGGCAATGTTTGCCACGCTGTCTTTCCAGCCCTGACTGGAGAAACCGATAATTGGCGGCTTATAGTTAAAGCAGTTAAAAAAGCTGTAGGGCGCCAGATTGCGCTCGCCGCTGGCGCTTTGCGAGCTTATCCAGCCAATCGGGCGCGGGCCAATAATGGCGTTGAGCGGATCGTGAGGCAGGCCGTGACCAAGGCGAGGCTGGTAAGAATGGCGGGAACGCGGCATTAACAACTCCTGAAGAATGGGGTAATCCTTAATATTAGCCGTTAGATAGCAGGAAATCAGGCGGGAATTGTTTACGATCTTTACCGCAGCAGGTATCTTACGCGCCTGCAGATAAGAGAGCCGTTCATGAAAAAGAGTGTCGAAAAAACCCAGCTTCATCCCCGTAACCGCCACCGTGGCCGCTATGATTTTCCCGCGCTGATTGCCAGCCATCCGCCGCTGGCAGCGTTTGTTGCGACCAACCAGTACGGTGATGAATCGGTAGATTTTGCCGATCCGGCGGCGGTAAAAATGCTTAATCAGGCTTTGCTGAAGCATTTTTACCAGATCGAACAGTGGACTATTCCGGACGGCTTTCTCTGCCCGCCAGTGCCGGGACGCGCTGATTATATTCACCACCTGGCCGATCTGCTGGCGGAAGATAACCGTTCAGTGGTGCCGCGTAATATCAACGTGCTGGATATCGGCTGCGGCGCGAACTGCATCTATCCGTTGATTGGCTATCGCGAGTATGAATGGCGTTTTACCGGCAGCGAAGTTAATGAAGAAGCGATGCGTGCGGCAAACGCGATTATTAGCGCTACGCCCGGGCTTAATCGCGGGGTGCGTTTGCGTCGCCAGAAAAGTGCGCAGGCTATTTTTAGCGGTATTATTCATAAAAACGAGCTGTACCATGCCGTTCTTTGTAACCCACCTTTTCACGCTTCCGCCAGCGATGCGCAGCAGGGCAGCCAGCGTAAAGTCCGCAATCTGGGACTCGGTAAAGATGCGCCACTAAATTTTGGCGGCCAGCAGGATGAACTCTGGTGCGAAGGCGGCGAAAAAGCGTTTATTGGCCGCATGATTACCGAAAGCGTCAGCTTTGCAAAACAGTGTATCTGGTTCACCTCACTGGTTTCGCGCCGGGAAAATTTACCTGAGCTTTGGCGCGCGCTGGAGCAGGCCGGAGCCGTTAGCGTTCGCACTATCGATATGGCGCAGGGTCAGAAACAGAGCCGGTTTATTGCCTGGACCTTTATGGAGCAACCGGCTCGCGAGCGCCAGATGACGCGCGTTTAGCCCGACGACAGCGGCATCCTGCCGCTGTTACGTAAAAAGCTCAGGATTTACTCTGGCGCCGGCAGCGCTGGAAAACTGGCTGCCGCAGCCAGATCGCTACCCGTTTGCATTACCTGAACCGTTGGATGCGGTGCTCTGATCCCGGCCGCATCGAAGTGTTTCTTAACCATATTGTCGAGTGCAAACCGCACCGTCCACTGCTTTAGCGGCTGCGTAGTGAAGGAAACTCGCACCGTAAATGCCTGATTGGTAAGGCCTACCAGACCTGCAAAGGAGGGCTCGCCGATTACCATGCCGCGAATCGTCTCATCCTGCATCAGTTCACTTACCGCCGCCTGTAGCGTAGCGTTAACTTTATCGCTGTCTTCGCGGCGATCGACATCATAATTGGCGACAAAAGAGCCGATGCCGCGCACAAAGTTGGCAAAAGTCGTAATCGAAGACCACGGGATAATGTGATAAGCGCCGGTATCCTGACGTACGCCGACCGAACGTATCGACATGCGTTCTACCGTGCCGGTAATTGCGCCTATAGTCACCAGATCGCCAGTATTCATGCCGTTTTCGAACTGAATAAAAATCCCGGTGATAATGTCTTTTACCAGCGTTTGCGAGCCGAACGAAACCGCCAGCCCCAGCGCGCCCGCGCCTGCCAGCAATGGCGCAATATTAACGCCAATCTCCGACAGCAGGATCATAATGGTAATAGTACTGATAACTACGGCCAGCGCGTTGCGAAACAGGGTCAACAGCGTGCGTGTTCTGGCGCTTGGCATCGGGCGACCATGAGAATCCGAGGCGAGACGGCTTTCTATCAGGCTGGCAAGCAGCGTCCAGCCAACTGCCGAAAAGAACAAAATCATCACGATACGGATAATCACATCAACCATTTTGACGCCCGCGCCAACCGTCAGCCAGTGCCACAGGTCGAACAGGTTCCAGGCGTTTAATAACAGCAGGCAAACGGCGAAGACGGTCAGGATCCGCGCCAGTTTCAGCATCACGGAAATCCAGCCGTTAACCCTTTTTTGCAGTTCAGGATAGTTACGGCGCAGCTCCGGCGAAAGGATAATCGTTTTTGATATCCAGCGGCTAAGCACGCCGGAAATCAACGCACCAAGGCCGATTATCGCCAGCGAGCGCACGGTGGCGGACATCATAAACTTCAGGCTGTCGCCGGGATTAAAGATAGAAAGCAGGAACAGCGCAATAAAGTAGGCGCTGGCAAGCCAGTACCAGACCATGGCAAAAGCGCGGATAAACAGCGAAAAGAAACTCATTGAGCGGTCGGCTAGCCGATTCAGTTCCAGCTGTATGGCGCGACGGTTATGGAAAATCAGGTAGAGCGCCCAGGCCGTGATAAAACACATCAGGATAAGGTTCACCAGCGCGGCAACCTGCACGTTAACCTGATTGGAAACAATAGGCACTATGACCAGCAGCCCATAACCGATAACGCCGCTCAGCCAGCTGAGGCGAGTCTCCCAGTAGCTGGCGCGTGCATCAGAGAGATGGAAAAAGCGCAGCTGCGGATAGCGCGGACAGAATATTAACCGCAGGATCGCCTTGAAAAATTCAATCAGCGCAAAAGCGTTAAGAAATAAACCCTGCTGGTAAGCAATGGTACGGCTGCCTGCGTTCAGCGAATCGCTCAGCATTTGCCCCACAAACAAGGCAATGCCCAGCAGCAGTAGATCGACAACAAACGCACCCAGGATCATCGCGGGCAAATGTAGCCAGCTGGTGCGATCGCCGTTTTTTCTTCTTCCCCATTCGCCCATGCGGCGAAAAAGCGGCGTAACGGCCCAGCGGAGCAGCCAGTAAAATGCGAACAGCGCAACGGCCAGCATCACAAAGTGGCTCAGCGCGTTATAAAACGTTTTGGGATTAAAAGCCTTGTGCGGTGCATCAGTGATATTGCGATGGAGCTTTTGTACTTTTCCCAGCATTTCGCCGCCAAAATGACGACTGACGTTGGTAACGCTTTCCAGTACGGTTTTATCATCATCGGCCGTTGGCGGCGTAAGCACCGGATCTTTTGTGCTAGACGTACTTGTAGAAGCGCTGCGTAACTGATTAATCAGCTCGGCCCGGGACTGGTCATTCTGCAAAATATTCGCCAGCGCGGCATAGGCAGCTTTTTTATCTTCTAAGCTCGGTTCGCCGCCCTGGGGAGCCGAAGCGGATTTTGTCTGGGAAGCAGCCACGGCGGCGGCAGGTAAGCTAACGGCCTGGGCCTGGCAGCAAAAAATAGCAATGACTAACGGTAGCCATCTGAACGCCAGGCGCCAGAAGGGGAGGGTTCCTGACATCGTATTCTCCTGTGACGACGCAAAGAAGCGTCGACCAGCAAGTATAGCCTGCCGGGAAAAAGCGCAAGCCGAAGAGGCGCTTTTTAAGAGAGGGAAGAGCAAGCGGGGCGGCAAACTCCCGCCCCGAAGACTATCAGGAAACGTGCTGTAAGAATTCCTGCAGGCGCGCGCCCGGCGGATTATCGATCAGTTCTGCCGGGTCACCATCTTCTGCGATGCGACCCTTATCGATAAAGATCAGACGTGAAGCAACCTTCTTCGCAAAGCCCACTTCGTGCGTCACGATGACCATCGTCATGCCTTCTTCGGCCAGATCCTGCATGACCTTCAGAACTTCATGGCGCAGCTCTGGATCGAGCGCGGAAGTTGGTTCATCAAACAGCATCATTTTAGGCTTGACCGCCAGCGCGCGGGCAATGGCCACGCGCTGCTGTTGGCCGCCGGAAAGCTCGGACGGGAAATGGTGCGCGCGCTCGGCCAGGCCAACTTTGCCCAACAGCTCTTTTGCCAGACGCTGCGCGTCAGCTTTTTTAGCGCCGCGCACGCGGATTGGGCCAAAGGCGACGTTATCCAGCGCGCTCATCTGCGGAAACAGATGGAACTGCTGGAATACCATACCTGCTTCCTGGCGAATTAAACGGTCATCAACTTTCGGGTCGTTAACCTTCAGGCCATCTACAATCAGCTCGCCGGTAGTGATCTCTTCCAGCTTGTTGATGCAGCGCAACAGCGTGGATTTGCCGGAGCCTGACGGCCCGATAATCACGACAACTTCGCCTTGTTTAATCGATAAATCGATATTGTGCAGAACCTGCGTTTCGCCAAAGTGTTTGGAGACGTTTTTAAATTCAATCACAGGATCTTCATCCTTTTCTCAATGCGACGCAGAACAAAGCTCAGCACCAGCGTAATAAACAGGTAGATAACGGCTACGGCGCTCCAGATTTCCAGCGCGCGGAAGTTGCCGGCAATAATTTCCTGGCCCTGGCGGGTCAGTTCCGCCACGCCAATCACGATAAACAGCGAGGTATCTTTAATACTGACGATCCACTGGTTACCCAGCGGCGGCAGCATACGACGCAGCGCCAGCGGCATAATGACGTAACGCAGCGTTTCACGGCTGGATAAGCCCAGCGCGAGACCTGCTTCACGAAAGCCTTTGTTGATTGACAGGACGGCACCACGGGTGATTTCTGCAATATAAGCGCCGGAGTTGATCATGATGGTGATCACTGCCGCACTGAAGGGGTCGATGCGCAGATCGCTAAACGCCATCGGCAGGGCAAAATAGATAAACATGACCTGGACGACAATAGGCGTACCGCGGATCAGTTCAATAAATACCAGCGCAACATTGCGTGACAGCCAGCCGCCGTAGGCGCGGGCAAAACCCGCTACAAGGCCGATAATCAGACCGCCAATCAGGCCGAGGACGGAAATCCACAGCGTCAGTCGGGCGCCCTCAAGCAGGGCCGGAATAGATGGCCAGATGGCGCTCCAGTCAAACTGCATTCTTAATTCTCCGGTTTAAAACCATATTCATTGGTGTAAAACCGCAGGCGCACGGCGCGCCTGCGAAAGGTAAAGCGCTGTTATTTAGGCTCAGAACCGAACCATTTTTTATAAATAGTGTTGTAGGTGCCGTTTTCACGCAGGGTTTTCAACGCGCCGTTGACTTTATCACGCAGTTCGTCGCTGCCTTTCGGGAAGGCGATACCGTAATCCTGTGCTTCGATTGAGTCGCCTACCGCTTTAAACTGGCCTTTGCCTGCGGTATGGATGAAATAAAGGATATTTGGCGTATCGTGCAGCACGGCATCCGCACGGCTGGTGCCCAGCTCCATGTAGGCGTTATCGATGTTAGGGAACTGGCGCAGGTCTTTGCTCTTGATATGCTGTTTTGCGTAATCTACGGAACCGGTGCCGCTTTTTACTGCAACCACTTTGCCATCCAGATCTTTGATGCTTTTAATCTGGTCGTTATTGGCTTTAACCATCACCAGCAGGCCGCTTTTGTAGTAGCTGTCAGAGAAGTCGATAGCCTTTTTACGTGCGTCGGTAATGGTAATACCCGCCAGCGCTACATCAACGTTGTGCGTTTGCAGGCCAGGAATAATGCCGCTGAAATCCATTGGCTTCAGGGTGTAATCCAGATTCAGCTGTTTAGCGATAGCAGCCCACAACTCCACGTCAAAGCCAACATATTGGTTACCCTGTTTAAACTCGAAAGGCACAAAGGCGGTGTCGGTAGCAACAACCAGTTTTTTTTCTGCGGCAGTAGAAGAGACGGCGAACGCCAGCGTCAGCGCAGCCAGGGAAAACTTAACAAGTGACTTCATCTTTTTATCCTTATTGCAGTCGGACAAGCACTTTGTCCGATTGATGCCGGGCTATATGAAAAAAGCGTGCCAGGTTTTCAAAATATATGAAAAACAGCACGTTGAGTCAATGAAACCGCTGTGGATACGTATTAAGCGATGCAATGCACCATAATGGAGCACCATAATAGTGCGTCGTGTTCATTATGGTGCAGATCAGTTTTAGCCTGGCAGGGAGTAAAAAACAAAAGAAAAAGAGAGGGAGGCAGAATTTTATCGCAGCTGGCTGTCTTTACTGCCGCGACGGTTATAAAGAGTGGAAGCCTGCTTTTCGTCACGCTGCTGCTGACACTGTACGCAATACTGCACGCCAGGCAGAGCAAGGCGTCTGGCCTCCGGAATAGGTTCACCACAGTTTTCACAATATTCCGCACTGACGCCGTTATGCATCGAGCGTCTTGCACGATTAACGGCATCTTCTACCGTTGAGTCAATCTGTTCCTGTACGGCATCATCACGTGCCCAACCACTGGCCATCGTTATCTCCCATATAGAAAGAGCAGATGAAAGGCCTCATCTGCTCTGAAATCTACTCTACGAGAAGGGGGCTGAATTAACAGCCCGCTGAGTCTTATTCGATATTAGACTCAATGAACCACAGGAATTTATCCAGGTCACGCGAAGCCGCAGTGAAAATATCAGCGGTGTCTTCGTCTTCTACTTCCGTAATGGCTTTACGGGTATCGTTAGCAACAACGGCATAGCGTTCAGCCAGCGCCTTAAGGTGATCCTGAACGGTGTGGATGTTCAGCGGATAGCTTTTCAGCGGCGTCCTGTCGTTAACTACCTGAGTCGTACCCAGCGCGACACCGCCCAGCTGAACTACGCGCTCGGCGATAGTATCCTGATGATCGGTAATCGTGGTACGGAAACCATCCAGCATTTCGTGCACGCCGATGAAGTTTGCGCCGCGCATGTTCCAGTGCGCCTGCTTGGTAATCAGGGACAAATCAATGAATTCCGTTACCAGGCGATTCAGCACTTCAATCGTGGCTTTTTTCTCTTCGTCAGCCACATTGTTACGCGTGTAATGCAGATCGGATGAAGTCGTTTTTACCAGTTTAGCGGTACTCATCATTAATATCCTCTTAATGGTCAGTTGTCCTGAATGTACCGAATAAGTGTAGCAGGACTTTTGCCCTTTGCCACAAAGGTGCTGCCTATCGAAAAAATAGCGGGCGTCTTGCAGCTTAAGCTGCTGGTATTTCTGCTTTTTCGCTGGGTAGATGCGATTAATAAATATTCTCATTTAAACAGGATTTAATAACGCGCTGATAATTAAAATATTTTTATTTTGTTTGAAAAGGGAAACTTACCAGCAACGTTAACGTAGTCGACAGTAATGATATAAAAATAGCTCGGAATAGTCTGAGTGATATTAAATTATTAGCCATTAAAGCCGGGAACCTGAATTAATTCACCGGCATGAGATAATTCGGCAATTTATTCGCCAGGTTCGCTTACGGGTTCAATTTCCGGCCTGGCAGATTGCAACGTCAACGTTGTTCCGACGGAGGCCAGCACGATAGCCAACAGCCCGGCCCACTGCGGCAGCGTCAGGTTTTCGCCCAGAAACAGCATACCAGAAAGCGCGCCCATCGCCGGTTCAAGGCTCATTAGCGTACCAAATGTTTTTGCCGGTAAGCGGGTCAGCGCCACCATTTCCAGCGAATAAGGGAAGGCGCTGGACAGCACGGCAACGGCCAGCGCGACGGGTAAAATTGCCAGGCTCCAGATACCGCTATCGGCAAAGGTAAAACCTAACGGAACAAAAACCAGCGAGGCGATTAGTGACCCCATCGCAACGGTCGCCGGGCCGTGTTCAGCGCCGGCGCGGCGACCACTCAGAATATATACAGCCCAGCAGGCACCGGCCAGCAACGCCAGCAGCGCGCCCTTGATATCCACACCGTAAATTGAATCGCCCAGCGGCAGCAGCCACCACAAACCGGCCAGCGCCAGCGCCACCCAGACAAAATCCAGCAGTTTTCTTGCTCCGGCTAACGCCAGCGTGAGCGGCCCGACAAACTCCAGCGCGACGGCAATACCCAAAGGTACGGTACGTATCGACAGATAAAAGGAGTAGTTCATTGCTCCCAGCGCCAGCCCGTAACAAAGCAGCGGCAAAATTTGCTGGCGGCTGAAACGCAAACGCCAGGGCTTAAAAACGAGACAAAGGATTAACGTGCCCAAACCCAAACGTAAGGCCGTAATGCCTGGCGCGCCAACAACAGGGAAAAGCGTTTTGGCTAAGGCGGCGCCGCCCTGAATAGAAATCATGGCGATTAACAGCAGCGAAACAGAAAACCAGACTGAGGAAGTGCGGGAAGAAGACATCCTTGAAACCAACCTTATTTGTCTGTCAGAAGAGGAAAAAGTTCCGTCGAGTGTACCAACAGACGCCGATAAAAAGTGGCGAAAACAGCATAAACAGGTGAGGAAATTCGGAAAAAAAGGCCTGCTGACGTAAAGAAGTGTCAAAATTAATTAAGATTTATCTCAATGAACAAATTTTTACATTGCGGGTCAGCCGAGGCGGTGTTGGCTTAAAGTTGAATAAAAACAGATAAATACAATCAATCATTAACGTCCTGTTACACCAAACATTGTCTTGGACAACAAAAACGGGGCAGAGTTTCTGTCTGAGGTTTGTTATATTTTCAGCGTTGTCAGGAGATAAGTACTTTCACATTTGAGGTGGTTATGAAAAAAATTGCATGTCTTTCAGCACTGGCTTGTGTACTGGCAGTTTCTGCTGGTTCAGCGATGGCACAGAGCACTGTTTCCGGTGGTTACGCACAAAGCGATATGCAGGGCGTGGCTAACAAAGCTAACGGTTTCAACCTGAAATACCGTTACGAAAACGGCACCGATGCCCTGGGTTGGATCGGTTCTTTCACCTACACCGAGAAAGATCGTACCGACGCTGGCGTGTATAACAAAGGCCAGTACTACGGCATCACCGGTGGTCCTGCTTACCGTCTGAACGACTGGGCAAGCATCTACGGCGTAGTAGGTATCGGCTACGGTAAATTCCAGCAGAACGGCGCAGACCGCGTGAAGTCTGACTCAAGCGACGTTGGCTTCTCTTACGGCGCTGGCCTGCAGTTCAACCCGGGCATCGAAAACGTTGCTCTGGATGTTGGCTACGAGCAGAGCCGTATCCGCAGCGTAGACGTTGGCACCTGGATTGCTGGCGTAGGCTACAGCTTCTAAGCCTGCTAAAAACCGGTTTCGATCGGTCGATAAAAAATCCGCCCACGTGGCGGATTTTTTTATGGCCGATCAACGGCGGCGTTTTTTCTCTGTTGTGAGCATTTCCAGCAGCATCAGACGCAGCGTAAAAGGCGAGCGACAGAACAGCTGCAGTAAAAGTGGCTTTTTCATATTGTCCCCCTTCGTACGCTTTATCACCAGATATAGCACAGGCTATACTTCGTAGCCAGTGCTATTGCGCGAAAATTTGTGCTTCTTTGAGCTTCGTTTACAATGTGGCACCAACAGGCTGCCGCGAGCCGTTACGCGTCAGTTGATAATAAAAAGAGGAAGCTGAATGAGTCGTCGCGCTAAAACCACAGTGCCTGCGCCACTGAAAGAAATTGAAGAGCACGTCGAAGGCTTTCGTCAGGTTCGTGAGGCCCACCGCCGTGAGCTGATCGATGACTATGTTGAGCTGATTTCCGATCTTATTCGTGAATTTGGCGAGGCTCGCCAGGTTGATATGGCGGCGCGCCTTGGCGTATCCCAGCCCACCGTGGCCAAAATGTTAAAAAGGCTGGCGACGGTCGGACTGGTCGAGCAGGTACCCTATCGCGGCGTCTTTTTGACCGCCGAAGGTGAGGCGCTGGCCGAAGAGAGCCGCAAGCGACATCATATTGTCGAGACCTTTTTGCTGGCGCTGGGGATAAGCCCCGATACCGCCCGGCGTGATGCCGAAGGTCTGGAGCATCACGTCAGTGATGAAACGCTGGCTATTTTTCAGCAATTTTACGAAAGCCGTCAGTAACAACTTTTTGGTGAACCATGGTCACGCTGCTCAGGCCTTTTTTGCACGATCGCTTTTTGCATCTGCTGGTACTTGCCGGGCTGCTGTTGGCCTGCTTCGCGCCATTTTCCCTGCGGCAGCTGCCTGCCGCCGTAGACTGGTCAACCATTTTGACGCTGGGTGGGTTATTAATGCTCACCAAAGGGATTGAAGCCAGCGGCTATTTTGACGTGCTGGGACATCGGCTGGTGCAGCGTTTCCGCTCGGAACGCTCGCTGGCGCTGTTTCTGACCGCGGCGGCGGCGGCGCTCTCAACCTTTCTGACCAACGACGTCGCGCTTTTTATCCTGGTGCCGCTGACGTTGACCTTACGGCGCTACTCCTCGTTGCCGGTCACCCGCCTTATTATCTTTGAAGCGCTGGCCGTTAACGCCGGTTCGCTACTGACGCCCGTCGGGAATCCGCAAAACATTCTGCTGTGGCAACACGGCAAGCTGGGTTTCGGCGGCTTTATTATGCAGATGCTGCCGCTGGCCGTCGTGTTGCTGGCCAGTTTACTGCTGCTGACCGCATTTAGCTTTTCCAGACGGCGGATAGAGCGCACCGACCAGGCACCTGAAACGCAGTGGCAGAAGCTGCTATTGCTGGCAAGCGTAGCGCTCTATTTAGTCTTTATTACCGCCCTGGAATCAGGTTACGCGGGGTGGGGCGTACTGCTGATTTTTGCCGTTTTTTTACTGATAGCGCGCCGTACGCTGCTGGCTATCGACTGGAGCCTGCTGGCCGTTTTTATCGCCATGTTCGTCGATGTGTTTTTATTAACGCGTCTGCCCGCGATACATCATCTGCTTGAGCAAATTAGCCACTTTTCTGCCGGTGAAAAATATCTGCTGGCCATTGGTTTATCACAGGTCATCAGTAACGTTCCGGCAACCATTCTTCTGCTGGGGAATTTACCGGCCAGCACGCTGCTTGCCTGGGCTGTGAATATCGGCGGTTTTGGCCTGCTACCCGGCTCGCTGGCTAACCTGATCGCCTTACGTATGGCTAAAGATCGTACCGTCTGGTTACGCTTTCATTTTTATTCTTTGCCGATGCTGGCATGGGCGGCCGCACTGGGCTGGTGCCTGCTTTTAGTCATTAATGCGGTACAGGCCTGAGTCTTGTCTGACTTCGTAAAGAAACACTGGCATTTGTCAATTTAAGCCCTATGTTTATAACAGCGTTAATCTTGCGGGCTCGGTTTGAGCCCGCCGTAACCTGATGAGAACTATGGCTAATCAATCAAATTCTTCCTCGGACGTAGATCCGCGTCATCAGCATGACCCTGCGGCAAACGGTGGTCAGGATAATAACCAACAGCAGGACAAAAAGCAGAACGAAGACGAGCAGCCGGAGCGTAAACGCCCGGGTAAAAAACCCCTGATCATTCTTGCCATCGTTGTGGTGGTCATGGTTATTGTCGGCTTCTACTTCTGGTTTACCGGTCGCAATATTGAGACGACGGACGATGCCTTCACTGAATCGGACGCCGTTACCATTGCGCCTAAAGCTTCCGGCTACGTCACTAAACTGCTGGTTACCGATAACCAGCGGGTGAAAAAGGGCGATCTGCTGGTCGTTATCGATCCGCAGGATAATCAGGCGCAGCGCGACCAGGCGCAGGCACAGCTTGGTCTGGCTATCGCTCAGCTGCATCAGGCTCAGGCGCAGCTGGCGCTTTCTCGCGTGCAGTATCCGGCGCAGAAAGATCAGGCGCTGGCGCAGCAGGCTAAGGCGCAAGCCAACTATCTTAATGCGCAGGAAGATTACAAACGCCAGCGCGGCGTCGATCCTCGCGCCACTTCGCAACGTAACATCGATGCCGCCAGCGCTCAGTTAAGAAGCGCGAAGGCCGAACTGCAAAGCGCCCAGGCTCAGGTTGAGGTGGCTTCGCAAATTCAGCTGCAAATTCGCCAGCAGGAAACTAACGTTGAAGCGCGCCAGCAGCAGGTTGAGCAGGCGAAGGCGCAGTTAAATACGGCGAACCTGAATCTTTCCTATACCGAGGTGCGTGCGCCTTACGACGGTTTTGTCACCAAACGTAATGTACAGGTCGGTACGCTGGTGCAGGCTGGCACTTCGCTTTTCTCGCTGGTCTCGCCAAATGTCTGGATCACCGCCAACTTTAAAGAGTCCCAGTTAGAACGCATGAACCCTGGCGACAAGGTGAAAATTTCCGTAGACGCCTGGCCGGATATGAAGCTGGAAGGTCATGTGGACAGCATTCAGATGGGTTCCGGCTCGCGCTTCTCTACCTTCCCGTCGGAAAATGCCACCGGCAATTACGTGAAGATTGTGCAGCGCGTCCCGGTAAAAATTGTGATTGATAAAGGTCTAAACCCTGATAAACCGCTGCCTTTGGGCCTGTCGGTAGAGCCTGAGGTAACCGTGGAATGAGTCAGGGCCAGAGCTGGAAGCCGGCCAGCAATCCCTGGCTTGTCGCCATGACCGTAACGCTGGCGGTGTTCATGGAGATCCTGGACACCACCATCGTTAACGTGGCGCTGCCGCACGTCGCCGGTTCGCTGTCGTCCAGCTACGATGAATCAACCTGGGTGCTGACTTCCTATCTGGTGGCGAACGGTATCGTGCTGCCTATCTCGGCTTTTCTGAGTCGCGTTTTCGGTCGTAAACAGTTCTTTTTGATCTGTATTGTGATGTTTACCGTCTGTTCGTTCCTGTGCGGCATTGCCACCGAGCTTTGGCAGATCATTCTGTTCAGGGTGCTGCAAGGGTTTTTTGGCGGCGGGCTACAGCCGGTACAGCAGTCGGTGCTGTTGGATTACTTCAAACCGGAAGATCGCGGTAAGGCTTTTGGCCTGTCATCCATTGCTATTATCGTGGCGCCGGTGCTTGGCCCAACCCTGGGCGGCTGGATTACCGATAACTACAGCTGGCGCTGGGTATTCTTTATCAACATCCCGGTTGGGATCCTTAGCGTGCTGGCTATCTATCAGCTGCTAGAAGATCCGCCGTGGGAACGTAAAATGGCGAAGGGCAAGCTCTCTATCGACTATATCGGCATCAGCCTGATTACGCTGGGACTTGGCTGTTTGCAGGTGTTTCTGGACCGGGGCGAAGACGACGACTGGTTTAGCTCGCCGTTTATTATTACCTTTGCCATTATGAGCGCAATCGGGCTGGTCGGCGCGGCTTACTGGCTGCTGTATGCCAAAAAGCCGGTGGTGGATCTGCACGTGCTGAAAGACCGTAACTTTGCCGTCGCCAGTCTGCTGATGTCCGGCATGGCAGCGATACTGTATGGCAGCTCGGTGGTGATTCCGCAGCTGGCGCAGCAGGATCTGGGCTATACCGCAACCTGGTCCGGGCTGGTGCTTTCGCCCGGAGCGGTGCTGATTGTCCTGACGATTCCGCTGGTGCTGAAACTGATGCCGATCGTGCAGACCCGCTGGATTATCGCTTTCGGCTTTACCTGCCTGTTCGTCTCTTTTATCTACTCGGCAAAGCTGGCGCCGAATATCGACTTTACCACGCTGGTGATGATGCGTAGCGCGCAAACTATCGGGCTTGGCTTCCTGTTTGTCCCGCTGACAACCGTGGCTTTTGTCACTATTCCGCAAAAACTGAATGCGGACGCCTCGGCGCTGTTTACCATGTGTCGTAACGTAGCGGGCTCAATCGGCATTTCGCTTTCCACCGCGATGATCACTGAACGTGAGCAGGCGCGTAGCGCAAGCATGGTGCATAACATGACGCCGCTGAACGAGCCGTTCAACCTGACGGTAGAACGCTGGGCGCAGGGAGTCAGGGACTTTACTTCCGCCGTTGGCGATCCGGTCACCGTGGCGACCGGACAGCTCTATAAAGAGATGATTGCCCAGGCGCGCATTCTGGCCTATATCGACGTATTTATGGGCCTGAGTATTCTCGCCCTGGTTCTTATTCCATTTTGTTTACTGCTTGCGCCGATTAAGAGCGAGGGCAGTGCAGGAGCACACTGACATGAACGTTTCTCCTTTGTTTACGCGTTCGCGACTCGGCGTGCTGCTGGTTGCGACTATTACGCTATCGGCCTGTACCGTCGGGCCTGACTACCAGCCGCCCAAAGCCGCCACGCCGTCATCGTTTAACTCGCTGGCGTCGGATCGCGCCTCAAAGCCGCAGGCTACCGTGACCAATCCGGGCTGGTGGAAATCTTTTAACGATCCGCAGTTAAACAGCCTGATTGACCGCGCTATCGCCGGAAACCTGAGTCTGCAGCAGGCCGTGCTGCGTATCGCCGGCTCGCGTCAGCAGCTTAATCAGGCGCGCGGTGCCTGGTTTCCTTCAGTGAATGGTAAAGCGTCGGCGCAGCGCCAGCAGCTTGGCCTGAAGGGGGAACTGGAATCAAATGGCGTTTACCAACAGCTTGACGCGGCGAATACCGATGCCGATGTGAGTTCGGCACTGAATGAGCTGACAGAACCGGTTGGCCTGTATCAGGGTAGCTTTGACGCGTCCTGGGAACTGGACCTCTGGGGCAGGGTACGACGTCAGGTTGAGGCCGCAGGCGCGCAGCAGCAGGAGTCGCTGGAGAGCCGCAACGATGCGCTGGTTTCTCTTGAAGCGGAAGTGGCGCGAACCTATTTGCAGCTGCGTGGCGCGCAGTTGATTAGCCAGACCCTGCAAACACAGCTTGAAGTCGCGCAGCAGACGCTGGAGCTGACGCAAAGCCAGCAGCGTAACGGGCTTGCGCCGCAGATGGACGTGGAAAACGCTCGTGCGCAGCTACACTCCCTGCAGGCGCAACTGCCGCAGTATGAAGCGCAAATTCATCAGGCGATGAACGGGCTGGCGGTGCTGATCGGTAAGCCGCCAGGCATGCTGGATGCAGAGCTTGCCGCACCTAAAGCGCTGCCGGCCTTGCCAAAAGAGGTGGCCGTCGGGCTGCCCTCTACGCTGGCGCGGCGTCGTCCGGACGTGCGTCAGGCGGAAGCCCGTCTGCATGAAGCAACGGCCAATATCGGCGTCTCCGTTGCACAGCTGTTTCCTGACTTCTCGCTGACCGGCCAGTTTGGCCTGCGCAATACTGACGCCAGCTATCTGGACAACTGGAGCAGCCATTTTTACACCTATGGCGCGTCGGTTTCCCTGCCCATCTTCCAGGGCGGTCGGCTGGTTTCCGGCGTGAAGCTGGCAAGAGCAGAGCAGGCCAATGCCGCGCTGGGCTATCGGCAAACCGTGCTGACGGCGCTCCAGGATGTAGAAAATGCGCTGGTTAGCTATCGTACCGACCAGCAGCAGGTCGAAGGCCTTGATCAAACGGTCGACGCGCTGCAAAACGCCTTTAATTTGGCGAATGATAGCTATGGTAAGGGCCTTTCTTCGTTTATCGACGCCCTGACCGCGCAGCGTCAGCTGTCCCAGGCGAAGCAGCAGGCTGCTTCAGCCAGGGTTCAGTCCAGCCTGGATCTGGTCGCGCTTTACAAGGCGCTTGGCGGCGGCTGGGAGCTTTACCAGAATGTGAAGCTACCTGACTATTCCGTGTTTGGCCCTGCGGAAACAGGCGATGTGGCCGCAAGGTAAGCGTTAACGGGCGGGCGATAACTTCTTGCTTATCGCCCATCCTTTTTATTACACAATTTTTCGTTTTCGATATTTACCCGTCTTTTCCAGGCTACTCTGTCCGCACCTCTTCATGACGCCTGGCCAGCTTTATTGCCGCTGCGGCTGAAACTTTCTCATTCTTTCAGGCAGCTTTATTACTGCTGCGGCTGAAATTTTCTCATTCTTTCAGGCAGCTTTATTGCCGCTGTGGCTGAAACTGGCTTGCTCTTTCAGTCAGCTTTATTGCCGCTGCGGCCGAAACTTGCTCGCTCTTTCAGGCAGCATTGTTGGCTGCCGTCAACTTTCTGGCCGGTTAAAGCGGCTCCCTTCTTTTCGAAATAATAGTGAATACTTTCCATTGTGGTGGAATATAAATTTTAAAAAGCAGGGTGGGTCATTTCAAATTTTCCTGGAGCCAGGTCAGTGAAAGCGGAAATATAAGGTCTATTTATGATACTTGCGTCACAAATCTGACCAGGTGATGAGAGCTGTGCCGCAAAATTTAATTTTCATTGTTTTTTTAAATGAAAGAAAAAGACTAAGTTAAAGGCCTGGGAAAGACACCAGGCTGCCCGTTCCTGCCAGCCTGACCTGTGAATAACGATAAGAGGTCGACAATCATGCCGAAAGAACAATATCTCACGCCCAGTCGGGCATCTGGACCCAACAGCACGTCGCGAACGGAGCCTTTTGTTAAGGTTATTGCCCTTATTGCTACGCTGGGTGGATTGCTGTTTGGCTACGATACGGGCGTTATTTCCGGCGCGCTTCTGTTTATGGGCACGGAGCTGCACCTGACGCCTTTTACTACCGGGCTCGTCACCAGTTCACTGCTGTTTGGTGCCGCGTTTGGCGCACTGATTTCCGGGCATTATGCTGCGGCAGCCGGGCGGAAGAAAATCATTATTGTTCTCGCAGTTATCTTTGCGATCGGTGCGCTGGGAACTTCGTTGGCACCTGACGTGCACTGGATGATTTTCTTCCGCCTGGTGTTAGGCGTAGCGGTAGGCGGCGCTTCAGCGACCGTCCCGGTCTACATTGCTGAAATTGCGCCCGCTAACAAGCGCGGCCAGCTGGTTACCTTGCAAGAGCTGATGATCGTCTCCGGGCAAATGCTGGCCTATATGTCCAACGCTGGCTTTAATGCGGCCTGGGGCGGTGAAAATACCTGGCGCTGGATGCTGGCGATTGCGACCGTGCCCGCCGTCGCGCTGTGGTTTGGTATGATGTTTATGCCTGATACGCCACGCTGGTATGCGATGAAAGGTCGCCTGGCGGAAGCGCGCAAGGTACTGGAGCGTACGCGAGCAAAAAGTGATGTTGAATGGGAACTGACGGAAATTGAAGAAACGCTCAGCGAAGAAGAAAACAGAAATAAACCCAGCCTGAAAGAGTTACGCAAGCCCTGGCTGTTCAAACTGTTTTTAATCGGTATTGGCGTGGCGGTTATTCAGCAGCTTTCCGGTGTGAACACCATCATGTATTACGCGCCTACCATGTTGAAAGCGGCAGGGATGAGTACCGATGCGGCGCTGTTTGCCACTATTGCCAACGGCGCTATTTCTGTCTTGATGACCTTTGTCGGCATCTGGCTGCTTGGCCGTCTGGGCCGCCGTACTATGACGATGATCGGCCAGTTTGGCTGTACTGCCTGCCTGCTGTTTATCGGTTGCATCAGCTACTTTATGCCGGAAACAATTAATGGCCAGGTTGATGTGATGCGCAGCTATCTGGTGCTGCTGGGTATGCTGATGTTTCTCAGTTTCCAGCAGGGTGCGCTGTCGCCGGTAACCTGGCTGCTGCTTTCCGAAATCTTCCCGACCCGCCTGCGCGGCATCTTTATGGGCGGCGCGGTATTCGCCATGTGGATTGCTAATTTCCTTATCTCGCTGGTTTTCCCTGTCTTGCTGGCGAAGGTAGGGCTGGCCGGCGCCTTCTTTATCTTCGCCTTTATCGGCCTGTTTGGCGCGGCGTTCGTCATTAAATGCGTGCCGGAAACGCGTAACCGTAGCCTGGAGCAGATTGAGCACTATCTGCATGACTGGCTAAGCAGCGACGGTGAGGCTCGGCCTCTGCCTGCGCCAAAACGCAAAGCGGAAAGCCATTAGCGAAAACGCAAGGCTTGAGGGGGTGGCGGTGTATTCGCCGCCCCTTTTTTTTGGCATAATACGCGCTGATATTATCCCATCGCAAATGAAAGGCTATCCTGTGCTAGTTTCCAGCAACGTCACCATGCAGTTTGGCAGTAAGCCGCTGTTCGAAAACATCTCTGTCAAATTTGGCGGCGGCAACCGCTATGGCCTGATCGGTGCCAACGGTAGCGGCAAGTCCACCTTTATGAAAATCCTCGGCGGCGACCTTGTGCCATCGGCGGGTAACGTTTCCCTCGATCCGAATGAACGTATCGGTAAGCTTCGCCAGGATCAGTTCGCTTTCGAACAATATTCCGTGCTGGATACGGTCATTATGGGCCACGGTGAACTGTGGGCCGTTAAAGAAGAACGCGACCGTATTTACGCTTTGCCAGAAATGAGCGAAGAAGATGGCTATAAGGTTGCCGACCTGGAAGAAAAGTATGGCGAAATGGATGGTTATACCGCCGAGTCTCGCGCCGGTGAACTGCTATTAGGCGTGGGTATTCCGCTTGAGCAGCACTATGGCCCGATGAGCGAAGTGGCGCCCGGCTGGAAGCTGCGTGTGCTGCTGGCGCAGGCGCTGTTTTCCAATCCGGAAATTCTGCTGCTTGACGAACCAACCAACAACCTGGACATCGATACTATTCGCTGGCTGGAGCAGGTGCTGAACGAACGTAACAGTACCATGATTATTATTTCGCACGACCGTCACTTCCTGAACATGGTCTGTACGCACATGGCCGATCTGGACTACGGCGAGCTGCGTGTTTATCCGGGCAACTACGATGAATACATGACGGCGGCCACCCAGGCACGTGAACGTCTGCTGGCGGATAACGCCAAGAAAAAGGCGCAGATTAACGAACTGCAATCCTTTGTTAGCCGCTTCAGCGCCAACGCCTCAAAATCTCGTCAGGCAACCTCGCGTGCCAAACAGATTGATAAGATCAAGCTGGATGAGGTGAAAGCCTCCAGCCGCCAGAACCCGTTTATTCGTTTCGAGCAGGATAAAAAGCTGTTCCGTAACGCGCTGGAGCTACAGTCACTGACGAAAGGTTTCGACCAGGGGCCGCTGTTTAAAAACCTCGATCTGCTGCTGGAAGTGGGTGAAAAGCTGGCGATTATCGGCCCTAACGGTATTGGTAAATCGACCCTGCTGAAAACGCTGGTGGGCGAGCTGCAACCGGATAACGGCACGGTCAAGTGGTCGGAAAATGCGCGCATTGGTTATTATGCTCAGGACCATGCCCATGATTTTGCTAACGATCTGACCGTTTTCGACTGGATGAGCCAGTGGATGCAGGAAGGCGATGACGAGCAGGCTGTACGCAGTATTCTTGGTCGTCTGCTGTTTAGCCAGGACGACATCAAAAAGCCAGCGAAGGTGCTGTCCGGTGGTGAAAAAGGCCGCATGCTGTTTGGTAAGCTGATGATGGAAAAACCGAACGTGCTGATTATGGATGAGCCAACCAACCACCTGGATATGGAATCCATCGAGGCGCTGAATATGGCGCTGGAGATGTATGAAGGCACGCTGATCTTCGTTTCTCACGACCGTGAGTTTGTTAGCTCACTGGCAACGCGCGTGATTGAGATGACGCCAGGCAAAGTGAAAGACTTTACCGGTAACTACGAAGATTACCTGCGCAGCCAGGGTATTTTCTAAACCTTATAAAAGGGCCGCCGGTAAAGCGCGTGATGTTTGTTGGCCGCCTGAGGCGGGGCATCTGCTCCGCCTTATTGAGCCACCTGGCTCAGGTCAATGTTGCGTTCAGATTTTCAGGATGGCGGTTTTGACAAACCACAAGAGAATGGCCGTGAGGGCCGGCACCATTAGCGTCCATAAAATTCTGTTGTTGAGGTCGTCAAACCTTTTATCTATCCTTTCAAATTTCTCATCAATTCTTTGAAACTTTTCATCAATTCTTTCGAATTTAGCAGTAGTGCGCACTTCGCTGGCCACTATTTCCTGCACCAGTTCGGCTTTAAGCTCCGCAACGTCGGCCTTAGTAGCAAAATTCTCCGAACGAGAAGTTAATACCGCCAGATCGAGCTTGATCTGCTGCGTATCTTTTTCAAGCCGCTCAACGCGCTGTTCCAGATTATCCATATCGCCTCCATATTCCTTTTCTTCAGGCCAAAAATCGTCCATATCCTCCAGGTACAGATAACTCTCCATGTTGCTCTTCCTTGTGTGCTTACGTTACTCCTGTAGTGGTTGCCAGTCGATAGCATGCAAAAGGTTGCGCCAGTTAATGCTTTGCTGGCCGGGAAAGAGTAGGGGATTAACAGCGATGAAAAAATGAGGGAGGACAAAAAACAGACGATTTCTGGTAATTATTACACTATCTCTACCCGATTTCTTCCGCCCGTTTTTGCCTGATACAGGGCTTTATCGGCCTGGCTTATCAGCGTCTGGCGATCTTCCTTCTGGCTACGCTGAATAACGTGAACCCCCACGCTAATCGTAACTACTCTGGCCTCATTTTCACTGTTGCGATGAGGGATTTGCAAGGCGGCGACGGCTTCTCGGACGGCATGGGCCAGACGCAGCGCGGTTTCCGCTTCGCAATCGCAAAGGATTACGGCAAACTCTTCACCGCCATAGCGTGCAATCAGATCGTCGGCGTGATGATCAACGCTTTGTAACGCGTTGCCGACATACTTTAAGCATTCGTCACCGGCAAGATGACCATAGGTATCGTTAAAGCGCTTAAAAGAGTCGACGTCAATCATTAACAGCGCCAGCGGCGCGCGCAGGTTATTGGCTCGCTCAAGGCTGCGGTCGAGATAGAGATCGAACTGTCGGCGGTTTGCCAGGCCGGTAAGGCTATCCACCAGCGCCAGCGTTTGTAGCGTGCGGTTCATTATCGCCAGGCGATCGCGCGCCATCGCCAGCTCTTCCTGATCGCGGATGGTATGGCCGATATTGCGCATCAGCAGCCAGCCCAGCGCGGCGATGACCGCCAGCAGCAAGGCGCACAGCGTCAGATAAGCCACCAGCTCCGTTAACCAGGACTGCACCAGCTGTTGTTTATCGTAGCCCACCGCTACCACCAGCGGATAACGTTTCAGGCTGGCATAGCCAAAAACGCGCTCAAGTCCATCTACCGCCGCCTTATAGGTTGCCGTGCCGCTGGTAGAGGTTTTCAGCAGATGCTTGAACAGTGGACTATCAGAAATATTGCGGTTAACCAGCTCGTTGGCAAAAGGCCGAACGTAGAGAATATTGCCCGTATGGGTCATTAGCGCCAGCAGGCCACGCTCGCCCAGATTATAGTAGCCAAACGTCTGGCGAAAATAGTCAAGGCGCAGCGTGGCCAGCAGCACCCCTCTGAATGAGCCATCGCGATTATTCAGCCGCATCGATAAAGGAATAATCAAATCGCCGGTGCTGCGGCTGCGGATAACTTCATCAATATGCAAATTAAGATCGCTGTGCTGCTGATGATATTTGAAGTAGGCGCGGTCGGCATTATTGCGGCGCTGGTCAAACATCCCCTCGGAAGTTAACACCCAGTTGCCCTGGCTGTCGTAAACAAACAGGCCGTGCAGCTGCGGCAGCGAAGCCTTGCGTTCCATAAGCAGCGTGCGCAGGTAGGCCTGGCGTTCAGGATCCAGCCCGACCAGCGTGATCCGATCGCGGAGATCCTGCAGGGTCAGCTCGACCGGCAGAATCGTATCCTCGGACTGTCGTGAAAGCGATTGTGACAGATTATGCGCATCGTTCTGGGTTTCATTAACGATGCGCTGCCAGATGCTGTAAACCACCCAGCCGTTTACCAGCACAACGGCACTTCCAATCACCAGCAGGAAGATTATCAGCAGGCGGCGCAGGCCATGCATACTGACATCCGGGCGCGGGTGATGCTCTTCGCTCATGGCATTCTCCCTGGCGCGAAATTCGCAGTGATATAACTATAGTGGTCGCAGAGAGAATGTGTTGTTTTTACGCCAGAAAAGGGCAGAAATGGGAGCTGGCGACGCAAAAATAAGACGTCAGTCTGGCCTTATTTTCCGCAAACTTCACAGTGTGGATCTTTCGCCAGCTTTAAAGTACGAAACTGCAGGGTCATCGCATCATACATCAGCAGTTTACCCGCTACGCCGTCGCCGAAGCGGGTCAGCAGCCGGATCGTTTCCATCGCCTGGAGAGAACCTATAACGCCAACCAGCGGGGCCATCACTCCGGCCTCCACGCAGCTGAGCGCGGCATCGCCGAACAAGCGGCTCAGACAACGATAGCAAGGCTCCGTTTCCTGCCAGGTAAAAACGCTAAGCTGGCCTTCCATGCGGATTGCCGCGCCGGAAACCAGCGGCGTTTTGCTGGCGAAGCAGAGGCGATTCAGCTGTTCGCGGGTGGCTACATTATCCGTACAGTCCAGCACCACATCGTGACGAGCAATCAGCTCGCCCAGCTCCGTATCCTCAAGCTGCCGATCGACGGTTTCTATGCTGATATGCGGATTAATGTCGCTCAGCTGTTGGCGGGCAGAGTCCACTTTGGCCAAACCGATTTGCGCATCGTGATGCAGGATCTGCCGCTGTAAATTGGAGACGGAAACCCGATCGAAATCCAGCAGCGTCAGATGGCCAACGCCAGCCGAGGCCAGATAAGGGCTGGCGCTACAGCCCAGTCCGCCCAGCCCGACAATCAGCGCGCGGGACGCTTTCAGCTTTTCCTGACCGTCAAAATCAAAGCCGCGCAGCACGATTTGACGGTTATAGCGCAGCATTTCTGCATCGCTGAGTTCCGGATTCATTAGCCCTCCAGCAGGCTGTTAAACGGCTCAACTTCTACCCATTCTCCGGCCTGGACATTGCCGCGCTCGCGCTCCAGCACGATAAAGCAGTTCGCCTGGCTGAATGAGCTAAACACATGCGAACCTTGCGCACCGGTAGTGTGGACCTCGGCTTCACCTTGTGCATTACGTACCAGCCGACCACGCTGGAAGTCGAGTCTTCCCGGCGTTTTCTTCAGGTTGTCGGCGCTCTTTACGCGTAGACGCGGCGGCAGAGCAGGCGTCGCCAGGCCGCTAAGCTTTGCCAGCAGCGGCTGCACCAGCTGATAAAACGTCAGCACGGCAGAAACGGGATTGCCCGGCAAACCGCAGAACCAGCTGTTTTGCAGACGGCCAAAGGCAAACGGCTTGCCGGGCTTGATGGCCAGCTTCCAGAAGCCAACCTTGCCAAGCTCTTCCAGCATGGCCTTGGTATAGTCCGCTTCACCGACCGAAACACCGCCGCTGCTGATAACCACATCGGCTTTGCTGTCCGCTGTAATAAAGGCTGTGCGCAGGGCCGACTGGTTATCGCGGATGATGCCAAGATCGATCGTTTCGCAGCCCAGTTTTTCCAGCATCAGACGTACAGCAAAGCGATTGGTATCGTAAATCTGGCCTGTCGCCAGCGGCTCGCCAACGGGCTGCAGCTCATCGCCGGTTGAAAACACCGCCACGCGCAGCTTACGTTTTACGGTGATTTGCGCGACGCCCAGCGAAGCAAGTAAAGGAAGCTCGGCCGCGCCAAGACGAATACCCGCTGCCAGCACGCTGCTGCCCTGAGCAATATCTTCGCCGGGCAGGCGAATATTTTGTCCGGCGTTAGCCTTCGCCAGAAAACGTACTTTCTCGTCGGCCTGCTCGGTTTCTTCCTGCATTACCACGGCATCGGTGCCTTGCGGCACCGGCGCGCCAGTCATAATGCGGACGCAGCTGCCGGCGGGCCATTCGCCATCAAAAGGGGTACCGGCAAACGCTTTTCCGGCGACGGCCAGCGGCTGCTCCAGCGCTAAATCGGCAAGACGCACGGCATAGCCATCCATCGCGGAATTAGCAAAGGGGGGAACGTTAATGGGGGAAATCACGGCAGAAGCGGTAATTCTGCCTGTAGCCGCCGTTAACGGCAGGGTTTCTGTTTCGGTGACGGGCGTAACGCGTGCCAGCATGGTAGACAGCGCATCGTCAAGGGAGATCAGTCCCGCGGTAAAAGCTTCCATAACGTCCTCGGTGTGCCTGTGCTACAGACAGGCATAAAAATTCAGATGGCAATTATTATGGCGTGAATTGTCAGCGGGGTCACGTTATGCCATCGTCAGGTTATAAATCATAAGCTTTCGTTATTATGATTCGCTTAACATTCTGCTTTACATCACTTTACCGCCTGCCTATAGTCAAAAACGGTCACATTTATATAAAACTATTCTAACTTCGTGTTTTTCTTGCCGATTTGGCACGCAGGGTAAACCAATGAGCAGAGCAGCAATTGCGATCCACGGCGGCGCAGGCGCCATCGCCCGAGCCAGTATGAGTGTAGAAAAAGAGCGGCAGTATATCGAAGCGCTTTCCTCGATTGTGGCCAGGGGGCAGGCCATTCTGGCGCAGGGCGGCAGCGCGCTGGACGCCGTAACGGAGGCTGTGCGCCTGCTGGAAGAGTGTCCGTTGTTTAACGCAGGCAAAGGCGCAGTCTTTACCCATCAGGGAACGCACGAGCTTGATGCCTGCATTATGGATGGGCGCTCGCTCGATGCCGGCGCGGTAGCCGGTGTGAAACAGGTGCGCAACCCGATACTGGTGGCACGGGCCGTGCTGGAAAAAAGCCCCCATCTGTTTTTTATCGGCGAAGGCGCAGAAGCTTTTGCGCTCGAGCAAGGTTTTACACCCGTTGCACCCGATTTTTTCTCTACGCCAGAAAGGTGGGAACAGCTACAGCGTGCGCTGGCTGCGCAACAGGTGATGCTGGATCACGATGGTGCGTCGCCTTCCCCGGACGATCCGCTCGATCCGGATCGTAAATTTGGCACCGTAGGCGCGGTGGCACTGGATCGCCAGGGTAATCTGGCTGCGGCGACCTCAACCGGCGGCATGACCAACAAGCAGGCCGGACGGGTAGGCGACTCACCCATTGTTGGCGCAGGCTGCTATGCCAATAACGCTAACGTGGCCGTTTCCTGTACCGGAAGCGGCGAAATATTTATGCGCACGCTGGCGGCCTATGATATTGCGGCGTTAATGGAATACGGCGGCCTGTCGCTTAAAGAAGCCAGCGAGGGAGTGGTGATGGAAAAAATCAAAGTGCTGGGCGGCAGCGGCGGCGTCATCGCTATCGATCGCGAAGGCAATATTGCGCTGCCGTTCAACAGCGAAGGCATGTACCGGGGTTTTGGCTACGTGGGCGACGCGCCAAACGTGGGTATCTATCGCGAAGAATAAGGGAGTCAGGATGGCCAGTGGAAGCGAACTGCCCGCCGGGCAAGTATTGTCGGTCAGAGAGTTGAGCGTCAGCTTTACGCAAGAAGGCGAAATCGTTCATGCAGTTAAAAACCTGTCGCTTGACGTCCGGCGAGGCGAAACGCTGGCTATTGTTGGCGAGTCCGGTTCAGGAAAATCCGTCACCTCGCTGGCGCTGATGCGGCTAATTGAGCAGGGCGGCGGGCGCATCGACAGCGGCGAAATTCTGCTGCGGCGGCGCAACGGCGAAGTGATTGACGTTACCCGCGCGTCGCAGTCGCGACTGCGAACGGTGCGCGGTGCCGATATGGCAATGATTTTCCAGGAACCGATGACTTCCCTGAATCCGGTCTTCCCGGTCGGCGACCAGATTGCGGAATCCATCGTGCTGCATCAGGGTAAAAGCCATCGTGACGCGCTGAAAGAAGCGGAGCGAATGCTGGATCTGGTCCGCATTCCTGAAGCGAAAAACGTGCTGAGACGCTTTCCGCATCAGCTTTCCGGCGGCATGCGTCAGCGAGTGATGATTGCGATGGCGCTCTCCTGCCGGCCCGCGCTGCTGATTGCCGACGAGCCAACCACGGCGCTGGACGTGACGATTCAGGCACAAATTTTACAGCTGATCCGCGTACTGCAAAAAGAGATGCAGATGGGGGTGATTTTTATCACTCACGATATGGGCGTGGTGGCGGAAATGGCCGATCGCGTGCAGGTCATGTATCGCGGCGACGTTATTGAAACCGGCCCGGTCGACGCCATTTTTCAGGCACCCCAGCAGGAATATACTAAAGCGCTACTGGCCGCCGTGCCTAAACTGGGCGCAATGCACGGCAAGCCGTTCCCCGCTCGCTTTCCGCTTGTCAGCCCGGAAGAGGGCGAAGCACCCGACAGCATTCAGGATACGGTGGTAGCCAACAGCGAACCAGTTTTACAGGTGCGTGATTTGGTCACGCGCTTTGACATACGCAGCGGCATCCTGAATCGCGTTACGCGCCGCGTTCATGCCGTCGAAAAAGTCAGTTTCGATCTTTATGCCGGAGAAACGCTGGCGCTGGTGGGCGAGTCGGGCTGCGGCAAATCCACCACGGGCCGCTCCTTACTGCGTCTGGTGGCGAGCCAGGGCGGCACTATCACCTTTAACGGGCAGCGTATCGATAATTTAACCGGCGCAGCCTTATCGCATCTACGTCGTGATATTCAGTTTATTTTTCAGGACCCTTACGCTTCCCTCGATCCCCGCTTGACGGTTGGTTTTTCCATTATGGAACCCCTGCTGGTGCACGGCGTGGCAAAAGGTAAACAGGCCGAAGAGCGCGTGGCGTGGCTGCTTGAGCGAGTAGGGTTATTGCCGGAACACGCCCGCCGCTATCCGCATGAGTTTTCCGGCGGCCAGCGGCAGCGTATCTGTATCGCCCGCGCGCTGGCGCTGAACCCAAAGGTGGTTATCGCTGACGAGTCCGTCTCCGCGCTCGATGTTTCCGTACAGGCACAAATCGTCAATCTGATGATGGATTTGCAGCGCGAGTTTGGCATTGCCTTCCTGTTTATTTCGCATGATATGGCAGTGGTAGAGCGCATCAGCCATCGCGTTGCGGTGATGTATTTAGGACAAATTGTTGAAATGGGTTCGCGCCAGGCCGTCTTTGAAAATCCGCAGCATCCTTACACGCGCAAGCTGATGTCCGCCGTGCCGGTCGCCGATCCTGGCCATCGCCGCCGCGAGCGAGCGCTGCTGGTAGATGAAATACCCAGTCCAGTCAGGGCCGTGGGCGACGAACCGGAAGTGGCAAAGCTTGTGGAGGTCAGCGCCGGACATTTTGTGGCGCGTCATGCCGTGGTCTGATTTTGCTGCATAACTTAATCTCAGGAGAAAAATAATGATCGATAGCAAACGCAAGCTGCTGTTAGCGGCCGGCATCCTTAGCGGCCTGGCGGCGGTTCCTGCCTGGGCCGCAAAAGATGCGGTGATCGCCGTTGGTTCAAACTTCACCACGCTTGACCCCTACGACGCCAACGATACGCTGTCGCAGGCGGTGGCAAAATCCTTCTATCAGGGGCTGTTTGGCTTTGATAAAGAGATGAAGCTGACTAACGTGCTGGCCGAAAGCTATGACGCCAGTAAAGATGGCCTGACCTACACCATCAAACTGCGTAGCGGCGTTAAGTTCCAGGACGGCACCGACTTTAATGCTGAAGCGGTAAAAGTGAATCTCGACCGCGCCAGCAATCCGGATAACCATCTGAAACGCTATAACCTGTTTAAGTCCGTTGCGACCACGGAAGTGGTTGATCCGCTGACCGTTAAAATCACGCTGAAACAGCCGTTTTCCGCCTTTATCAATACGCTGGCCAGCCCGGCTGCAGCGATGATTTCGCCGACCGCGTTGAAAAAATATGGTAAAGAGATCGGTTTTCATCCTGTCGGCACCGGCCCTTACGAGCTGGAAACCTGGAACCAGACCGATTTCGTGAAGGTGAAAAAATTTGCGGGCTACTGGAAAAAGGGCTATCCGAAGCTGGACAGCATTACCTGGCGTCCGGTGGTTGATAACAATACCCGTGCGGCGATGCTGCAAACCGGCGAGGCGAACTTTGCTTTCCCAATCCCTTATGAGCAGGCCAAACTGCTGGAGAAAAACAGCAAGCTGGATCTGGTCACTTCGCCTTCGATCATGCAGCGCTATATCAGCTTTAACGTGACGCAAAAACCGTTTGATAACCCGAAAGTACGTGAGGCGATCAACTACGCTATCAACCGTCAGGCGCTGGTAAAAGTTGCTTTTGCCGGTTATGCCACGCCAGCGACCGGCATCGTGCCGCCTTCCATTCAATATTCGCAAAGCTATCCGGCACCGGAATACAACCCGGCCAAAGCGCGCGAACTGCTGAAAGAAGCTGGCTATCCAAACGGCTTCACCACAACGCTATGGTCTTCTCATAACCACAGCACCGCGCAAAAAGTGTTGCAGTTCACCCAGCAGCAGCTGGCGCAGGTGGGCATTAAAGCCACCGTTACCGCCATGGATGCCGGACAGCGTGCCGCGCAGGTGGAGGACAAGGGTCAGAAAGAGAGCGGCGTAAGAATGTTCTATACCGGCTGGAGCGCGTCAACCGGCGAAGCCAACTGGGCGCTGACGCCGCTGTTTGCTACGCAGTCATGGCCGCCAACTATCTTTAATACCGCTTTTTACAGCAACCCTCAGGTTGATAACGATCTGGCCGAGGCGCTGAAAACCACGGACGACCAGAAAAAAGCGTCGCTGTACAAAGATGCACAGGACCGGATCTGGAACGATCGTCCATGGGCACCGCTGGTGGTGGAGAAGCTGGTTTCAGCCAACACGAAAAATCTGACGGGATTTTATGTCATGCCGGACACCTCGTTCAGCTTTGACGATGCCGATCTGAAGTAACTGCCCGGGCGGCGTCTTAACCGGGACGCCGCTGTAAAAGCGCAGGGAAAAGTATGCTTAACTATTTTATCAAACGTTTGCTGGGGCTGATCCCAACGCTGCTGATTGTTGCGGTGCTGGTTTTTCTGTTTGTGCATATGCTGCCGGGCGATCCGGCCAGGCTGGTGGCCGGGCCGGAAGCGGACGCAACCGTCGTGGCGCTGGTACGTCAGCAGCTGGGGCTGGATCAGCCGCTAATTCAGCAGTTCTGGCACTTTATCAGTCACGCTGTGCAGGGTGATTTCGGTCAGTCGATGGTTTCACGGCGACCGGTTTCTACCGAAATTGCCCAGCGCTTTTTGCCCACGCTTTGGTTAACGTTAGCCAGCATGCTGTGGTCGGTGCTGTTGGGAATGACCATCGGTATTGTTTCTGCCGTCTGGCGCAACCGCTGGCCTGACAGGATCGGCATGACGCTGGCCGTTTCCGGCATCTCTTTTCCCGCCTTCGCGTTGGGGATGCTGTTGATGCAGGTTTTCTCGGTTCAACTGGGCTGGCTGCCGACCATCGGCGCAGACGGCTGGCGCAACTATATTTTGCCTTCGATCACGCTTGGCGCGGCCGTTGCAGCGGTCATGGCGCGCTTTACCCGTGCCTCTTTCGTCGAGGTCATGCAGGAAGATTACATGCGAACCGCGCGAGCAAAAGGCGTGCGTGAAACGCTGGTGGTCGTAAAACACGGTCTGCGCAATGCCATGATCCCGGTTGTGACCATGATGGGGCTACAGTTCGGTTTTCTGCTGGGCGGCTCCATCGTGGTGGAAGTGGTTTTCAACTGGCCTGGCCTGGGCCGTCTGCTGGTGGATTCAGTAGAGATGCGTGATTATCCGGTGGTACAGGCGGAAGTTCTGCTGTTTTCACTGGAGTTTATTCTTATCAACCTGGTGGTCGATATGCTTTACGCGGCGATTAACCCGGCCATTCGCTACAAATAAGGACAGGCGATGAAAAACTGGCGACGTAGCGCGGCGCTTTCCGCGATGCCTGCATTAAATCAACATCGCGTGCGGACACCGTGGCGGGAGTTCTGGCGGCGGTTTCGCCGTCAGCCGGTGGCGCTGACGGCAGGAATTTTCGTGGTGCTGCTGATTCTGGTGGCCTTTTTTGCGCCATGGCTGGCACCTTTTGATGCAGAAAACTATTTTGATTACGATCGCCTGACCGAAGGGCCTTCGGCGATGCACTGGTTCGGCGTCGATTCGCTGGGCCGCGACATTTTTAGCCGCGTACTAGTGGGAACGCGTTTGTCGCTGATCTCTGGCTTCTTTTCGGTGGCGATTGGCGCGGCTATCGGCACGCTGTTAGGGTTGCTGGCGGGCTATTATGAAGGCTGGTGGGATCGCATTATTATGCGCATCAGCGACGTCCTGTTTGCCTTTCCCGGCATTTTGCTGGCTATTGCCGTTGTCGCTATTATGGGTAGCGGGATGGCTAACGTGGTTATCGCCGTCGCGATCTTCAGCATTCCCGCGTTTGCCCGCCTGGTACGAGGCAACACGCTGGTACTTAAGCAAATGACCTATATTGAGTCCGCCCGCAGCATTGGCGCGAGCGATACTACCATCATACTGCGCCATATTTTGCCGGGTACGCTTTCATCTATCGTGGTCTACTTTACCATGCGTATCGGCACGTCAATTATTACCGCGGCCAGCCTCTCATTTTTAGGGCTTGGCGCACAGCCGCCGACGCCGGAGTGGGGCGCAATGCTGAATGAAGCCAGAGCCGATATGGTGATGGCGCCGCACGTGGCTCTCTTTCCGAGCCTGGCAATATTTTTGACGGTACTGGCCTTTAACCTGCTGGGCGACGGCCTGCGGGACGCGTTGGATCCCAGACTGAAAAACTAAGGCAGCTGTGCGCGCTCTGATTTCCTGTGCCAGACTTATTCTTTTCTCCAGAGGTCAGGCCGTGAAGGAATTTGATTATCAGCAGGATTTTAAAACTATCGATTTTCGCCAGCATCCGGAGCTATACCAGGTAGGGCGCGGCGAACAGGGCGTGCTGATGGTGGAACCTTACAAAGGTGAAATCTTGCCGCACTGGCGTTTCAAAACGCCCGCCATTGCCGAGGCTTCCGCAAAAAAAATTATGGCGCTGTTTGAAGAGTACCGTGCGAAGGATGATTTCGTCGGCATGGATATGGCAAGGAAATTCATCCAGATGGGCTATACCCGCGCAAGGCGTTACGCTAATCATAAGGGCGGACGCAAGTATGACGAAGAGCGACAGGTGCTGCCTTATCACGTTAATGAAGAGAAAGCGGCATCGGCCGCGATTTTTAAAACGTACTGGGACAAGCTGCGCGCAGATGAAGACTATTTGCAGCGGAAGAAGGCGCATCAGGCTAAATATGGGTGACGGGACACCTCGTACAGCCCGTTCTACCGGGTTACAGAAAGGGGGCTGGCCGGACTAAAAAAGATCTTTGCCCGGCTGTAAAAGCCTGATGCCGCGCAAAGGCGGCATCAAAATTCTGGTGTGACTTTATACGCCAGAACGGCCTATTTCTTTGGTGCTTCACCCGCGATCATCTGCTCTTTTTGCGCACCTGAACCTGGCTTAGCCGGGCCAAGAATAGGCTCTTGACCTAAAATATCCGGCTTTTCTTTTGCCGTAAATTGTCCGACGCCATCATAGGCCGGACCTTCACTCCAGCGGCCTTTCGGCAGCGGTTTATCCAGCGAAGTATTCAGACAGTAGTAAGAATGTTCCTGCGCTTCCTCAGACTGCGGAAAGCTGTTCGGAATCGGCATAGAAGCGCTGATACCGCCCATGTCTTCGATGACCGCCAGCCACTGCTGCTGGTGCATGGTATCGCGAGCAATCAGGAAGGAAAGGAAATCCTTCATGCCTTTATCTTCGGTCAGATTATATAAACGAGTAGCCAGAACGCGGCCGGTCGCTTCTGCGGTGACGTTAGCCAGCATATCCGCTGCAACGTTGCCTGAAGCATAGATATGGCTCATATCAAACGCCATACCGTTGGCGTTGACTGGCATAGCCGCCAGGCCAGAAGAGAGAATATGGCGTGGGTTCATTCCGCCGAGAATGGCGTTAACCACCGGGTCTTTTGCCGATTCTTCCTGGTAAGAAAGCGGTGCGCCTTCAAGGTTAAGCGCGACGGCATGGCCCAGCATTTCGATATGTGCCAGTTCTTCCGTAGCGGTAGAGATCAGCAAATCTTTGATACGTGGATCGCCACGTGTTCCCATAGCCTGAAAAAAGTACTGCATAGCAACGCGAATTTCACCTTCTACGCCGCCGATAGCCTGCTGTAACAGCATGGCAAATTCTGGATCGGGCTTGTCGACTTTTACCGGATATTGCAACTTCGATGAATGGTGGAACATAGTCTCCTCCAGATACGCTATTGAAATAAATTACCCCATAAAGCCTGGATGACTTTGCGGAAAATGAAAGGAGAAAGCGAAAAATTTTATTTAATGAGTAAGTTTCAGGTGGGGTAAGGCTTATTTTATCCTTGAGTGTTATGCTAATGTCCAGATAGATTTAATGGTTATAGCTGGGCGATTTTTGTAGTTGAATTCATGCCTAACCCATAAATTGTTATTTTAAATCAAACAGATAAAATTAATTCCTCTGTTGTTGTGAGGTCTTTTCTTTATATTGTCTTGCCAGGTATTTTCTAAGGTAAGATATTTCTTATATCGATGTTTTTACATTGCTGCTAGCGGCATGAGCGACCATTTAATAATGAGGTTTTGATCTTATATAAAATCGTTTTAATTATCGCCCTCCCATATTACTAACAGGTTTTTTATTATTCAAAAAGGATCGGCAAGCTTAAGTTACGGGCAGGAAGGTAGGGAGCTTTGGAATATAACGTTCACAATACAGCGAGCCTCTTTTTATCGCAGGCTCGCTATAGGGGCCAGGAGAAGGTGGTCAATCAGGCCGCTGCGCCTTTGGTTTGCGTAGCCAGATGGTTTGCCCATAAATTCGTCACCCACTTCACGCCTTTAGTCGTAAAGCGAGCCTGGGAAAAGGCGTGCTGGTTCTCGCCCACGCTGGTATGAACCGTAAAGTAGCCTGCCTGCACGTGATGCTGTTGCGGCATCAGCGCGCCGTTAGCGCGATACATAATATTGCGCTCAAACAGGAACTGGCGGAAGTCGGGTTCTTTTACCTTTAGCATCTTGCAGAGCTGACGAAAACCGAGCGAATCTTCCACCTGTACAAAACGGTCAAAGAATTCCGCCTTTGGGGCGAACAGTGCCAGCTGTTGTTCGGCAGCCTGACGCTGTTCAAACTGTTCTGCCCAGGCGCGTGCGGCCGCTGCCGGGTTAGTGAAGTCCGGCAGACGGGTGGTTTTCTCGCGCTCCTGCCAGATATCCAGCGCCTGAGCAATGAAGGCAGGTGCAAGGCGAGCCACCGCCAGCAGCGAGTCGCGCTTGTTCAGGCAGTATTCCTGACGCATCTCACCTTCGCGTTCGTATAGGTTCACCGTCAATGGCTGCGACAGACGCTGCGTCGTTTCCAGCGTCTTGATCATACGTTTCACTTCGCCGTGCGCAAGGCCGACCAGTCTGGCAATTTCACGGCTGCTCATCGAGACCGGATTATTTAGCGTATTGAGGTTTTCTGTCGAAATCATCATAGGTTTCACCCTAAGCTTTCCAGGAGACACCCGAGCGGGCAGTAGAAATATTATACAATAAGCTGTTTAAATATCCAGTACTTTTTTTGGCCGATCCAGTAAGCTGATTCCATTACGCATTTTGCGTTTTTGTAAAGATGACGCCCTCGCAGCGCGGCTCCGCTAGATTTAATACAGCTCATCCTTCAAGAGAAAAACGTGCGCCGACTGCTTTTAATGCAGCTCATCCTTCAGGAGAAAAACATGTGCCGACTGCTGCAAACGTGTTTGCTGGCAATAACGCTTTTTACGCTCGGTAACGCCCAGGCTGAAGAGGTTACCGTTACTGAACTGCAAACAAATCTGAACCATCCCTGGGCCATTGCTTTTTTGCCGGATAGCCAGGGAATATTAATTACCGAGCGCTCCGGCCAGCTTCGCCTCTGGCAACAAGGGAAGGGGCTTTCTGCGCCCCTTAGCGGCACACCGCAGGTTTGGGCGCACGGGCAGGGGGGCCTGCTGGATATCGCGCTGGCTCCGGACTTCGTGCAGAGTCGCCGCGTCTGGCTCAGCTACACCGAAGCGGATAGTCGTGGTCATGCAGGCGCAGTGGTGGGGTACGGAGTATTAAACACAGAGAACACGCAGCTACAAAATTTTAAGGTTGTGTTGCGGCAGGAACCGAAGCTTTCCAGCGGGGCTAACCTTGGTTCGAGGCTGGCTTTTGACGATAAAGGTTATCTGTATGCCAGCTTTGGCGATAATTTTCAGGCCGACAGCGCGCAAAATTTGCAACAGCTGGCCGGTAAAATCGTGCGCCTCAAAAGCGACGGCAGCGTGCCGGAGGATAATCCCTTTGTCGCTCGGCAGCATGCTCGCGCTGAAATCTGGAGCTACGGCATGCGCAATCCGCAGGGGCTGGCGTTGAATCCCTGGACCCGGCAGCTCTGGGAAAGCGAGCATGGCCCACGCGGGGGTGATGAGATTAATATTCCGCGTAAAGGCCAGAACTATGGCTGGCCGCTGGCTACCTGGGGCATCGATTATAGCGGCGAAAAGGTACCCGGTTCCAAAGGCGGAAAGGTGGCCGGTACCGTACAGCCCGTGTTTTACTGGAAAGTTTCGCCAGCCATTAGCGGCATGGCTTTCTATGACAGCTCGCGTTTTCCCCGGTGGAAAGGTTCGCTGTTTATCGGCGCGCTCAAGGAAAAGAGCCTGATCCGGCTACAGGCAGAGGGTGAACGGCCCCAAGAGAAAGCGCGACTGTTGGCAAACCGTGGTGAGCGCATCAGGGATGTCAGAGTTGGGCCAGACGGCTATCTGTATGTGTTGACGGATGAAACAAA
The DNA here is from genome assembly GCF_047456155.1 of Erwinia sp. BNK-24-b. NCBI lineage: Bacteria > Pseudomonadati > Pseudomonadota > Gammaproteobacteria > Enterobacterales > Erwiniaceae > Erwinia > Erwinia sp. BNK-24-b. Next base: position 3,095,609 of record NZ_CP179901.1, on the reverse strand, counting down.
CGGCAAATTGCTCAGGATAGGGGCGTTAAAGTAAGACCTGCGGGCCGCGTTAACGACCCGCAAAATTATTTTACCCAGCGACAAACTTCCCAGCCGCGCTGCTGCGCCAGCTGGTGTAGTGATTCTGCCGGATTAATAACGCAGGCGTGATCGGCCTGTTCCAGCATTGATAAATCACTAATAGAATCACTGTAGGCCCAGGTACGATGGCATCTGGCTTTAACAGTTAGCCAGCCATCCGTAGCGGGGCCTTCCTGCTGCCAGGTCATGCTGCCGTAGTGCCGGCCGCTATAACGATCGTCAATAATTTCTACACCGGTGGCACATGCGCCGTGAGCGCCGAGGTGTTGCGCAATAGGCACAACCAGATGTTCACCACTTCCGGAGACAATCATCACCGTATCGCCGCGCTGCTGGTGCCAGGCTATTTTTTCACGCGCGGAAGGATAGACCCTGGGCAGAATGTCGCGTTGAATAAAACGCCTTACCCAACCGGAAACGGTGAGTGTGCCCATTCCTGCCAGCGGCGCAAGAAGCGTATTCATATAGTCATTCATCGACAGGGCACCCTGGTCGTACTGCGTCGTTAATGCCTGCTCTTGCTCAATCATCGAGGCGGGAGCAAATCCCTGCGAAACCAACCAGCGTAGCCACAGGCTGGTACTGTTATCACAGATAAGCGTTTCATCAAGATCGAACAGAGCTAAGTCCATCACGGCAACTCCCCTAAGCAATTTTATTCAGATTAGCGGAGTTTTGTGACCAGCTTAGCACGACGGATAAAAATCAGAATTAGACCTGGTGACCGCCCTTGAAGATTCTCTAATAAAGTAGAAAAAACTTTACGGGAAGTCGGTTCTCTTTGCCCGCCAGAAAAGTTAGCGTAGTGGACGATCCGTCAGCCGCCGAGATAAATTTTTTATCTTTCATAAGGATATCCTGTTCCCGCCATGAATAATTCGCGCTTTTCTGCCGTTATCGGCACCGTCATGCTTCCCGTCCTCTGCCTGGTATCACTCCCCTACAGCCAGGCAGCAGAGCCGCCCGCGCCGCCGCAGATTGAGGCCAAAGCCTGGATACTGATGGATTATCACAGCGGAAAAGTGCTGACCGAATTTAATGCCGACAGCCGTCACGATCCGGCCAGCCTGACGAAAATCATGGCCAGCTATGTCATCGGTCAGGCGATAAAAGCGGGAAAAATTCATGATGACGATTTGGTCACCGTCGGCAAAGATGCCTGGGCTACGGGCAATCCGCTGCTGAAAGGATCATCGCTAATGTTCCTGAAGCCCGGCGACCGTATTCCCGTATCCGAACTGAACAAAGGTATTGTTATCCAGTCAGGTAACGATGCCAGCATTGCCCTGGCCGATTATGTTGCTGGCAGTCAGGACTCTTTTGTCGGGTTAATGAACGGCTACGTCAGGGCGCTGGGCCTGAACAACACCCATTTTAAAACCGTGCACGGACTGGATTCCGACGGTCAGTACAGTACCGCACGCGATATGGCGCTGCTTGGCCAGGCGTTAATTCGCGATGTACCCGCAGAATATGCGCTGCACAAGGAGAAAGAGTTCACCTTCAACCGCATTAAACAGCATAACCGCAACCGTCTGCTATGGAGCACCAATCTGAACGTAGACGGCATCAAAACCGGCCACACGGCCGGTGCGGGCAACAACCTCGTTGCTTCGGCAACGGAGGGGGATCAGCGTTTAATCTCGGTAGTACTGGGCGCGGCAACGGACGCCATTCGCTTTCGGGAAAGTGAAAAGCTGCTGACCTGGGGCTTCCGCTTTTATGAAACCGTGACGCCCATTAAGGCCGGTAAGCCTTTTGCTACCCAGCGCGTCTGGTATGGCGATCGTAAAGAGGTCAATCTGGGCGTCGCGAAAGACGCAGCCTTAACGTTGCCTAAAGGCGAACTAAAAAATCTCAAGGCGAGTTTTGTATTAAGTGAGCCGCAGCTTACCGCGCCGCTGGCCAAAAATCAGGCTGTGGGTACGATCGATTTTCAGCTCAACGGCAAGACTATTGAGCAGCGGCCGCTGGTGGTAATGGATGAAGTAAAAGAGGGCAGTTTTTTCAGTCGAATCGGAGATTTTATATTGATGAAGCTGAACGGCTGGTTCAGCAAGTGGTTTTCCTGAGGGCCTGAGGCAGATGGCTGAAAGAGATGAAAACGTTCAGGGCCAGCGCAGGCTAACCCTGAACGGCACGATTTATACCAGGTCGTAAGCGATAGCGGAAATAGCGATCAGGCCCAGCAGCACAACAAATACGTTACTGATTTTGCCGCTGTACTGACGCATAGCCGGCACTTTATTGATGGCATACATCGGCATCAAAAACAGCAGCACGGCAATAACCGGCCCGCCCAGCGTTTCAATCAGCCCCAGGATGCTTGGATTCTTTGTGGCCACAAACCAGGTGGTGAAAAACATAAATACCGCTGTTATCCGGTTAAGTTTATGCTCCGCCGGGGCCTTGTTCTTACCCATAAATTTCACTATCAGGCCGTTAAATCCTTCCCGTGCGCCAAGATAGTGGCCCAGGAAAGATTTGGTAATGGCAACCATAGCAATCACCGGGGCCAGCCAGGCCATCAGCGGCGTGTCAAAATGGTTAGCAAGATAGGAGAGAATAGAGATGTTTTGCTCTTTCGCTTCCGCCAGGTTTTCCGGCGACAGGCTCAGCACGCAGCTGAACACAAAAAACATCACCGTAATCACCATCATTAAATGGCTGCGGGCCAGAATGCGTGAACATTTCTCTTCGGCACCCTCACCATATTCCTGACGTTTTGCAACCGCAAACGCGGAGATAATCGGCGAGTGGTTGAACGAGAAGACCATAACGGGGATCGCCAGCCACAGCGTCATCCACAAGCCTTTACCGCTGCTAACGCTGACGTGATGGAACAGAGCGCTGTTCCAGTGCGGAATCAAAAAAAGCGCCAGCGCCATCAATACGATGACAAAGGGATAAACCAGCACGCTCATGGTTTTAACGATAAGCTCTTTGCCAAAACGGACGATGGTCATTAAGCCAAGGATCAGAATCAGCGACAGCAGCGCTCTTGGCGGCGCGTTCAGGTGCAGCTGATGGGTGACAAAGCTTTCAACCGTATTGGTAATGGCCACGCTGTAGACCAGCAGAATAGGGTAGATGGCAAAAAAGTAGAGCAGCGTAAGCAGGCTACCGGCGCCCGTACCGAAATGCTCTTCTACTACGCCGGTAATATCTTTATCGCCGCGGCCGGAAAGAACAAAGCGACACAGGCCGCGATGGGCGAAGAACGTCATTGGAAAAGCCAGCAGCGCCATGATAACCAGCGGGATAAGCCCGCCAATCCCGGCGTTGATGGGCAGAAACAGTACGCCAGCGCCGATTGCCGTGCCGTACAGGCCCAGCATCCACATGGTGTCGCTTTTACGCCAGTCTGAGAGCGTACTGGTCGCTACCCCGGCTGTTTTAGTTGATTCCATTGACGATCTCCCGGTTAAAAATAGTGAATTAAAAAACGCAAAAGCAAACATCTGCTTTTCTGTCGGACGTTGTTTAATTAACTACTCTGGCTGAGGCGAGCGACACTCTACCATTTGGAACGCAAGAAGGAAGGGGAAAATGCTGCGGTTGATAATCATCTCACAATATTCAGGTGTGATTTTTTAGAGTGTTAAGCTGAAGCTGGTTTTAATGGCAGAGAGATGTTCTATAAGAGACCGCTTATGGCAGTTCAAAGAACCATATTTTGGCGTTTATCGTTTGGTTAAATAATGCTCAGGAAGAGAGGCGTTAAATTTAAAATGCTTTTAAATCAATATATTGCGTATATCGGCGTATTGGTTTTGTTCAGTTGCGCAACGGAAGAATAAAAAGTCTTTATTATTCTGTACCGTTGCGCAATAAGCTAACGTTGGTTTAATCGCCAGCGACAAAGCGCTTATTATCCTCAATATCAGGAATATTATTCACGTATCCAACCCTTACGAATAGGAAAGGCGAACAGAAAGCGATAGACTGAGGAAATATTCTGCAATAAGCGTCGTCCACAAAATTGCCACGCAACCTGTGCGCACAGGCAAGAGAGCATACCCAGCAGCAAGCCGCCTAACATATCCATCGGCCAGTGTACGCCCAGGAAAACGCGCGACCAGGCAATCAGCAGTCCGGCGACCAGTAGCAACACGCCCGACCAGACGCGATGCCAGCAAAGAAAGGCGATAGCAAAGGTAAAAATAATGGTGCCGTGATTACTGGGGTAGGATTCGGTTGCGTCATGCGCCATGAACTGATGGCCAATACCTACTACAAAAGGCCGCGGATGCGGCCAGGCACGACCAATCAGCCAGGAGGTAATCAGCGCCACTGCAAGCGCCATGGCTGTTTTTAAGACCAGTTTGCGCTGTGAATGGAGCTGGTTTTTCTGTCCCCATAACCACAATGCGACAATCAGCACGGGCACGACGGCAATTAAATCACGAGCGACTAAGGTTGCCAGCGAAATCAGCCAGGACGGTGTATCAGGGGTAGCGTTAATCCAGAGAAACAGCGTCCGGTTCAGCTCTTCCAGCATGTTTTTTCCTCGTCATGTTCAGCAGATACGCGGCGTATCTGAAAATGAAAACCGCTAAGCCAGTCCGGCATCAGCAAATAAAGAACGTCATAGTGGCAGGCGGGGGCAGATAGCCTGCCTGTTTTATAAACGCCCCATAGATATCAGCCGGATAGAGTAGAAGCGGTCAGGCGAAAGATAAATAGTCTCGTTCTTAATCAGGCAGGTGGTTGTGGCTTTGTTAAGAATTGATGACAGAGGATTTTGGCCGTGCAGAAAGAAAAAAACCCGTCAATCACAGGATTAACGGGCTCCACAATCTGGGGATTTCAAAGAAAAGCAGTGGCATTAATTAAGACTTCAGCCCGATATAAAAGTTCGCCTGAAATCAGAAATTATTTTACCCACCTAAAACAGGCCAGATCAGCACGATAAATGTACCGGCTAAGGTCAGCAAAACGTTAGCGATGGCATAGGTTCCGGCATAACCCAGCGCGGGAATATTACTGCGGGCCGTGTCGCTGATAATTTCCATGGCCGGTGCGCAGGTTCGGGCACCCATGATGGCGCCGAAAAGCAGCGCACGGTTCATTTTTAATACCCAGGCGCCAAAAATAAAGCTGATGATCACCGGCAGCAGGCTCACCACCAGCCCGGCTGCCAACATCAGCAGACCGGTATCGCCCATATTATGCGACAGGCCGCTGCCCGCGCTTAAACCGACGCCTGCCATAAACACCATCAGGCCAAACTCTTTAACCATGGTTAAAGCGCCCTGTGGAATATAGCCAAAGGTTGGATGGTTGGCGCGTAAAAAGCCCAGCATAATGCCGGAAAATAATAGCCCGGCGGCATTACCGATACTGACGCTAAAGCGACTGAACTGGAAAGTGATCATGCCGACCATCAGGCCGATAATAAAGAAGGCGCAAAACGCCAGCAGATCGCTAACCTGGCTATGAATGGAGATAAAACCGATGCGATCGGCAACGGATTTAACGCGTCGGGCGTCGCCGCTGATCTGTAAAACATCACCTTTATTCAGAATAATGTTGTCATCAATTGGCATCTCAATCTGGCTACGGATAACCCGATTCAGAAAACAGCCGTGGTCCGTTAGCTTCAGCTGGCTGAGGCGCTTATTTACCGCATTGTTGTTTTTTACCACGATCTCTTCGGTGATAATGCGCATATCCAGCAGATCGCGATCGAAAACTTCTTTTCCGTTACGGAAGCTGGGATCGAGACGAGAGTGAGCGTCCGGGTAGCCGACGAGGGCAATTTCATCGCCCTGTTGTAAAACCGCGTCGCCATCCGGGTTTGCCAGAATCCCGTTGCGGCGAATGCGTTCTATATAGCAGCCGGTCTGGCGATAGATACCCAGCTCGCGGAGATTTTTGCCGTCGATCCAGGCGACCAGCTCAGGCCCGACGCGGTAAGCACGAATAACCGGCAGGTAGACTTTGCGCTGCTCCGCATCCAGCCCGCGCTCGCGGGCAATTTGCTGAGCGCTGGTAGGCAGATCCTGGTGCTGTAACTTAGGCAAATAGCGCGCGCCGAAAATCAGGCTGACCAGACCAATCAGGTAAGTTAACGCGTAGCCGAGGCTAAGGTTATTTTGGGCCTGTCTTAACGTTGCGGCATCCGACAAGCTGTGCCGTAACGTATCGCCTGCGCCAACCAGAACCGGCGTAGAGGTCATTGAGCCAGCCAGCATGCCCGCCGTCAGGCCGATATCCCAGCCAAGGAGCTTGCCTAAACCCAGCGCGATAAGCATGGCGCTCAGCACCATCACCAGCGCCAGCATCAGATAATTTTTACCGTCGCGAAAGAATATGGAGAAGAAATTAGGCCCGGCTTCCACGCCGACGCAAAAAATAAATAACATAAAGCCAAGATTAAGCGCGTTGGGATTAATATTGAAATGCTGTTGGCCAAGCAGTAATGAAACTACCAAAACACCAATGGAATTACCCAGTTGAACAGAACCCAGGCGTAATTTGCCCAGGCATAGCCCCAGCGCTAATACGACAAATAATAACAGAATGTCATTTCCACTTAACAAATCTGCGACGTTTATATTCACGGTTTAACTTCTTGTTTACGAGTAACGTGTTGAATTAAAGGATTTTTTGCGCTAAATTTATGGCACTGCCAGCAGAGCAGCGGCAACATTCAGGATTATCCGCGAATTACAGCCAGGACCAGATAAAACGGTCGTCATTTTAATCGCTTCACGCTTTTTCAGCCAGTAAAAGCCGTCGCAAATACGGCTTTTTGTTAATCGATAACGGGGAAGATCGGTCGGAGTTCATCAGGCCAGGTGATCACATCAATTACCGAGAGAAGATCCTATTATGTTTAAGGGTATGTCCTGGACAAGCGTAGCGCTTAGTTTTGTTCTCTACAGCATTGTATTTTTAGCCGTACGTTATGGCATGGTGATTAACGGCTCGCCATGGGCAAAAGCGCAGCCAGGCCTGCTGATGTTCACGCTACCGGGTGCTATCGCCGCGCTGACGACGAAAGATCATCCGCTTACGGTGGCGTTGTTCGGCGCTATACCAGGCGCGCTGTTTTGTTTCGGCATTTTGCATTACTTTTCGCTGCACCACTGCTGCTTTTTACAGGAGCTGGCGTTTGATACCAGCGCTGTATTCTGGTGTGGTTCAGGCGCGCTGGGCGTCATGCTTTGTCGAACGCTGTTCTGGCACGAGCATACCTGATGCTGTTCCGGCACAAGCTTATTTAATGCCGTTGTGGCATACGCATAGCTGATGCCGTTGTGGCGTACACATAGCTGATGCCGTTGTGGCGTGCATATAGCTGATGCCGTTGTGGCATACGCATAGCTGATACCGTTGGGGCGTACGCATAGCTGATGCCGTTGTAGCATATGCATAGCTGATGCCGTTGTAGCATACACATAGCTGATGCCGTTGTGGCGTACGTATAGCTGCTGCCGTTGTAGCATATGCATAGCTGATGCTGTTCCGGCATTAGCCTGCTTAAGACGGGCAATGCGATAAGAGCTGGCATGTGGTCAGAGCATAAAAAAAGAGGGCCAACAGGCCCTCTTTTTTATGCAACAAACAGTGTGTTGCAAACAGACTTACTGGAACAGGCCCAGGTTTTCTTTTGCATAGGCTTCAAAATCGGTGCAGCCGCCAATGTGGGTCTGGTCGAGGAAAATCTGCGGCACGGTTTCAACAGGCTTGCCTACGGTTTTTTCCAGATCCGCTTTGGTGATGCCTTCAGCGTGAATATCCACATAGCGGAAGTTAAAATCTTCACGCTCTTCGGTCAGCTTTTCAGCCAGTTCTTTAGCGCGGACACAATAAGGACAGCCAGGACGTCCAAAAATTACAGCAAACATAGGTTTCTCCTCAAAGGCCGGATTTTATGTGATGTACATCACAATTTATCATGTAATGGCGTCTATGATGCCCACTTCTTTTGTTGAAAGAAAGAAGGATTTGCCTGTCAGTTCGATTCGTTTCATCTATATATAACAAAACGGATACGCTTAAGCGTCATCGTCCTTTAACAAAGGAAGCGGTATGCGCAACTTTACATTGAGCCGGATGCCCAGAGCGGTAGTGCTGATGGAAGCGCTGGGAGGAATAATGCTGTTGCTCTCTTACTTCGTGCTTCATCAGATGCTACCCTTGCCCGCATCTTTTTCTGGCCCTGGCGCCGCCACGATAGTATTACTCGTCGGCGTCCTGCTGATGCTGCCAGCCGCCGTAGTGATAATGTGGCGTACGGCAAAAGCGATGGCGCCAGAGTTGTTTCATTCGGGCCATAAACCCTTACCAGGAGAGAAGCATGACGCCGACCATTGAGCTACTTTGCTCGCACCGATCTATTCGAACCTTTACTGACCAGCCCGTCGGCGATGCCGAGCGCGAAGCAATTATCGCCGCTGCGCAGTCGGCTTCCAGCTCCAGCTTTTTACAATGTTCTTCTATTATTCGCGTCACCGACAAAGCAACACGTGCGAAGCTGGCCGAGCTGAGCGGTGGGCAGAAGTATGTGAGCCAGGCCGCCGAGTTTTGGGTGTTTTGCGCGGATTTCAATCGCCATCTGCAAATTTGCCCTGAGGCGCAGCTGGGCCTGGCAGAACAGCTGCTGCTGGGCTGCGTTGATACCTCGCTGATGGCGCAAAACGCGATGATTGCCGCAGAATCGCTCGGACTGGGTGGCGTCTATATTGGCGGTATACGTAACGGTATTGAGGAAGTCACCGAACTGCTAGGCCTGCCTAAATTTGTTCTGCCGCTGTTTGGGATGTGCCTGGGCTGGCCGGCGCAAACGCCTCAGCTTAAGCCGCGGATGCCCGCTGCGATGCTGGTGCATGAAAACCGTTACCAGCCGATTGCACCGGATGTACTGGCTGCCTATGACAGACAGCATGAGGAATATTATCTGACCCGTAACAGCAACGCGCGGCAGGAGAGCTGGAGTGAACATATCCAGAAAACCATCATCAGAGAAAGCCGTCCATTTATGCTGGACTATCTGCACAAGCAGGGCTGGGCCACGCGTTAGGCATCCTTTCGGAGATATCGGGTGAAAATAGCGATACTTTCCCGGGACAGCTCGCTTTACTCCTGCAAGCGGCTGTTGGCTGCGGCGCGTGCGCGCGGCCACTGCGTTGAGGTTATCGATCCGCTTTCTTGCTATATGAATATCAATCCGGGCTCGTCGGCTATTCATTATCGCGGCAGGCAGCTGGAGCACTATGATGCGGTAATCCCGCGCATTGGACCGGCCATTACTTTTTACGGGACGGCAGTACTACGCCAGTTTGAAGTGTGCGGCAGCTACCCGCTGAACGAATCTGTCGCCATCACTCGCGCCCGCGATAAGCTGCGCTCGCTGCAGCTGCTGGCTCGTGAAGGCATAGCGATGCCCGTTACCGGATTCGCTCATTCACCCGACGATACCAGCGATTTAATTAAAATGGTGGGCGGCGCGCCGCTGGTAGTAAAGCTGGTCGAAGGTACGCAGGGCATCGGCGTGGTGCTGGCGGAGACGCGACAGGCGGCAGAAAGCGTGATTGATGCGTTTCGCGGCCTGAACGCCCACATTCTGGTGCAGGAGTTTATTAAAGAAGCGCAGGGCAGAGATATTCGCTGCCTGGTGATTGGCGGTAAAGTCGTCGGCGCCATTGAGCGTCACGCCAGGGAAGGCGACTTCCGCTCAAACCTGCATCGTGGCGGCAAGGCGTATAAGGTACAAATTACCGACAGCGAACGGGAAATCGCCATTCGCGCGGCGGCAACGTTGGGATTAGACGTCGCGGGCGTAGATATTTTACGTGCAGAGCGCGGGCCGCTGGTTATGGAGGTTAATGCTTCGCCGGGTCTGGAAGGTATTGAAAAGGCCACGGGTTGCGACATCGCCGGGCTGATGATCGTCTGGCTGGAGCAGCAGGCGCGTCCAGGTTTCTGTCTGAAAACCGGTGGTTGAGGCGATATTTATCTCACAGCCGTGGTGTTTAAAAGCATTTTTACGTAAGCTAGGGCGCAATTTTAAGGCAGTAAGAGACCAACTACATGGATTCACTCGTCGTTCCCGATATCGATCTTCTGCGACGTTGGCTGGATCAGCAAAGCATCACCTGGTTTGAGTGTGACTCCTGCCAGGCGCTTCACCTGCCGCATATGCAAAATTTCGACGGGGTGTTCGATGCCAAACTGGATCTGGTAGACAATGTCATTTTGTTTTCAGCGCTGGCAGAAGTAAAGCCAACGGCGCTGATCCCGCTGGTGGGCGATCTTTCCCAGATCAACGCCAGCTCGCTGACCGTGAAAGCTTTTGTCGATATTCAGGATGATAATTTGCCCAAGCTGATTGTTTGCCAGTCGTTCTGCGTGACGGCCGGGCTTACCTACGGCCAGTTTGTGCATTTTATGAAGCAAAGCGAAGAACAGATCTCTATGGTGGTTATGGAGGCCTTCGCCAACCATTTGCTGATTGCTGGCGAAGAAGAAGACCGCAGCGAAACAATCTCATCCCACTCGATGCTGCATTAAACCGCGCGGCGTTTCAGGGCCTGTAGCTGGCCCTGCCTTCTCTGTTTTTCCTTTTGCCGCTATTTTCATCATTTTTTCCCGCTATTCCTCCCGCTTTTATGCTGCTATAAGGCCATAAAACCCGAATTTTATCTGGCATTTCGGGCGCTTTATTGCTCGCATGAAGAGTAAACGTGACTAAAAATCGATAAATGGGGTTTTTTGCATCCCGCTATGGCCTGGCCCTGCTTACAGGACTATCCTTGCGAAACTGTATTTATCATGCAGCGTCGCATAGGTTTTTTCTATTTAACAGTACGATGCCTAATCCGTTATTTTAAGGAAGCGCGTCGTCAGCCTGGCCGTATTCGGTGTGATTATCTTTTTTGAGGATAGAAAATATGTTCAACCAGCGTAAAAAATGGTTGTCAGCTATGGTAGCTGGCGTGGTGATGGCGGTTTCTGCCGGATCGTTTGCGGCTGACAAAACGCTGCACGTCTACAACTGGTCTGATTATATCGCACCGAATACCGTTCCCGATTTTGAAAAGCAGACCGGTATCAAAGTCATTTATGACGTTTTTGACTCCAATGAAGTGCTGGAAGGCAAGCTGATGGCGGGCAGCACCGGCTACGATATCGTGGTGCCATCTTCCAGCTTTCTGGCTCGCCAGCTGCAGTCCGGCGTGTTTCAACCGCTGGATAAAAGCAAGCTGCCAAACTATAAAAACCTCGATCCCGATCTGCTGAAAAAAGTCGATCAGCACGATCCCGGCAACAAATATGCGATTCCTTACCTGTGGGCGACCACCGGCATCGGCTATAACGTTGATAAAGTGAAAGCGGCGCTGGGCAAAGATGCGCCCGTTAACAGCTGGGATCTGGTACTGAAGCCAGAAAACCTGGAAAAGCTGAAAAGCTGCGGCGTCTCTTTCCTGGACGCGCCTGAAGAAATCTTTGCTACCGTGCTTAACTATTTGGGCAAAGATCCTAACAGCAGCGAAGCAAAAGATTACTCCGGCGCGGCAACCGATCTGCTGCTCAAACTGCGTCCGAGCATTCGTTATTTCCACTCTTCGCAATACATTAACGATCTGGCCAACGGCAATACCTGCGTGGCTATCGGCTGGGCTGGCGATGTATTACAGGCCAAGAACCGCGCGATTGCGGCGAAAAACGGCGTGAACATCGCCTACAGCATTCCAAAAGAGGGCGCGCTGGCGTTCTTCGACATGCTGGCTATTCCAAAAGACGCGAAAAATCTTGATGAGGCCTATCAGTTCCTCAACTACCTGCTGGAGCCGCAGGTGATGGCCAATATCTCGAATAAAGTGTTCTACGCCAGCGGCAACAAAGCCTCGGTACCTTTAGTGAATGAGGATATTCGTAACAATCCGGGCATTTACCCAACGCCGGAAACGATGGCTAAATTATTTGTGCTGAAAGTACAGGATCCCAAACTCGATCGTGTGCGTACGCGAGCATGGACTAAAGTTAAAAGTGGTAAGTAACTGAAGCCTGGACTGATTACAACAGAGGCGCCCCGCCTCTGTTTTCTTATATGGCATGCCCGCTTTTACAGCGTTGGAGTGTAATGGAAGTGAACGACGCGATCTCTCGCCCGCAAAAAAAAGTCAGCAAGGCCGTAACGCCGCTGCTGGAAATCCGCAATCTGACCAAGTCTTTCGAAGGACAACACGCTGTTGATGACGTCAATCTGACCATTTATAAAGGTGAGATTTTCGCGCTGCTGGGCGCTTCCGGCTGTGGTAAATCGACGCTGCTGCGTATGTTGGCCGGCTTTGAGGCTCCCACTTCCGGGCAAATTATGCTGGATGGCCAGGATCTTTCCCACGTGCCGCCGTACCAGCGCCCCATCAATATGATGTTTCAGTCCTACGCGCTGTTCCCGCACATGACCGTAGAGCAGAATATCGCTTTTGGTTTAAAGCAGGATCGACTGCCAAAAAATGAGATTGCCGATCGCGTAGCGGAGATGCTGACGCTGGTGCATATGCAGGAATATGCAAAGCGCAAACCTCATCAGCTTTCCGGCGGTCAACGTCAGCGCGTGGCGCTGGCCCGCAGCCTGGCTAAACGGCCCAAGCTGCTGCTGCTTGATGAACCAATGGGCGCGCTGGACAAAAAGCTGCGCGATCGCATGCAGCTTGAAGTCGTGGATATTCTGGAGCGCGTCGGCGCAACCTGCGTAATGGTTACGCACGACCAGGAAGAAGCGATGACGATGGCTGGCCGCATCGCCATTATGAACCGTGGGAAATTTGTGCAGATTGGCGAGCCGGAAGAGATTTACGAGCACCCAACCACGCGCTACAGCGCCGAATTTATCGGCTCCGTTAATCTTTTTGAGGGTATGCTGCGTGAACGCCAGCCCGACGGCCTGGTTATCGACAGTCCGGGCCTGATCCATCCGTTGAAGGTGGATTCTGATGCTTCGGTTGTGGATGGCGTGCCGGTACACGTTGCGCTGCGTCCGGAAAAGGTAATGCTGAGCGAAAATGTTCCTGCTGATGGCTGTAACTTTGCCGTCGGTGAAGTGGTGCATATTGCCTATCTGGGCGATCTCTCTATTTATCACGTGCGTCTGCACAGCGGCCAGATGATTAGCGCGCAGCTGCAAAATGCTTATCGCTTTCGTAAAGGCGCGCCAACCTGGGGAGACGAAGTACGTCTTTGCTGGGATGCGGACAGCTGCGTCGTTCTGACCCAGTAGCGGGAGGTTTTATGGTGCAACACTCTGTCAATAAACCTGCCGCCAGGCGTCCGGGCTGGCTGAACAGGCTGCGGTCAAGCCGTAAGGTCGTTATCGCGCTGCCTTATCTGTGGTTTATCCTGCTATTTTTGCTGCCGTTCCTGATCGTATTGAAAATCAGCTTTGCCGACATTGCCCGTGCGATCCCGCCCTATACGGATCTGGTTAGCTGGGCAGATGGTCAGCTGACAACGGTAATTAATTTTGGCAACTATCTGACGCTAACGGACGATCCGCTCTATATCGATGCTTATCTGCATTCGCTTCAGGTTGCGGCTATTTCGACCATAGCCTGTCTGGTGATTGGCTATCCGCTGGCCTGGGCCGTGGCGCACAGTTCGCCTTCTACGCGCAATATTCTGCTGCTGCTGGTGATCCTGCCTTCATGGACATCCTTTTTAGTGCGCGTTTATGCGTGGATGGGGATTTTAAATGACAACGGGATTTTGAATCGCTTTTTAATGTGGAGTCATATTACCGATCATCCCGTTGCGATCCTCTATACTAACCTGGCGGTCTATATCGGCATTATTTACTGCTATTTGCCCTTTATGGTGCTGCCAATCTATACCGCGCTGACGCGGATTGATTATTCGCTGGTGGAGGCTTCTCTGGACCTGGGCGCGCGTCCGCTGAAAACTTTTTTCAGCGTGATTGTGCCGCTGACCAAAGGGGGCATTATCGCAGGCTCGATGCTGGTATTTATTCCGGCTGTTGGCGAGTACGTGATCCCGGAACTGCTGGGCGGCCCGGACAGCATTATGATTGGCCGCGTGCTGTGGCAGGAGTTCTTTAACAACCGCGACTGGCCGGTCGCTTCGGCGCTGGCGGTGATTATTTTGTTGATTCTGATCCTGCCGATTATCTGGTTCCATAAGCATCAGAACAAAGAGCTGGGGAATAAAGCATGAGCGCCTTACCAACCGTGCGTTCGCCATGGCGCATCGCAATTTTGCTGGTCTGCTTCTTTTTCCTCTATGCGCCGATGGTGCTGCTGGTGTTTTATTCATTCAACTCTTCGCAGCTGGCGGCGTGGGAGAGTTTCTCGCTGCACTGGTACAACGTCCTGTTTCATGACGATGCGATGATTAGTGCAGTAACGTTGAGCCTGAGTATCGCCGCGCTGGCGGCAACGGCCGCGGTCATTCTGGGGACGGTTGCGGCAGTCGTGATCGTACGTTTCGGCCGTTTTAAAGGCTCTACCGGTTTTGCTTTTATGCTGACCGCACCGCTGGTTATGCCGGACGTCATTACCGGCCTGTCGCTGCTGCTGCTGTTTGTGGCGATGGGGAACACCTTCGGCTGGCCGGGCGACCGCGGCATGTTAACTATCTGGCTGGCGCACGTGACTTTCTGTACGGCTTACGTGGCGGTGGTGATTAACTCCAGGCTGCGCGAGCTGGACAGGTCTATTGAAGAAGCCGCGATGGACCTCGGCGCTACGCCGCTGAAGGTATTTTTTGTGATAACCGTTCCTATGATTGCGCCCGCTATCGTTACCGGCTGGCTGCTGGCCTTTACGCTGTCGCTGGATGACCTGGTGATCGCCAGCTTTGTTACCGGACCTGGCGCGACGACGTTACCGATGCAGATTTTTGCTACCGTGCGTCGCGGCGTGAATCCGGAAATCAACGCGCTGGCTTCGCTGATTTTGTTTGTGGTAGGGCTGGTTGGCTTTATCGCCTGGCGCTTTATGGCGCATGAAGAAAAGCAGCGCATCCGCGATACGCAGCGGGCGCGCGGTGGGCATTAAGTTTATTCAAAAGCTAAGGCGCGAAGAAGTCCGGCAGAAATGCTGTAACTCTCAAAGCAACGTCACTGCCTGACTGCAAGCAGATTGGATAAACGGCTCGTCTGGCGCATGAATGCGCCAGACGAGCCAGCAGGGATGATTTGTCCGTGTTCCGCCGGCTCTTGCTGGCTTTGAGCGGCAGCGACGTTCCGGCGCAGCTTTAGCAGGCTTTAGCCAGTTTCAGTATCCTGCGGACGCAAATCGTTATCCCAATACTTTTATCACGCAGGCTTTAAAAATCTTTACGGCACCAGGTAGCGCATTCAGTTCAAAACGCATATCGGGATGATGCAGGCCTGGCGTCAGGCCCGTGCCTAACCCCCAGAAACCCGCTTTTATTTGCGGACGCTGTACCGGATAGTGAAAAAAATCCTCGCTGCCGGGCGTGGAGCGAACCGGCATCAATGCGGCTTCGCCGAGCACCTCCTTAATAGAGTCAGCTACCAGCGCGCTCATCTCCTCGTCAATTTCGGCAGCGGGCATAGCTTTCATTACCTCAATTTGCGCCGTAGCGCCAAAGGCCGCTGCGCTCTGGATAATCGCCCGTTCAACACGGCTTTGCAGCAGCGTCATATCCTCGTTTTCCGCCGCGCGCAAATCAAAAACCACGCGGGCTTCATCGGGAATAGAGTTAGTTACGCCCGCATCGCACAGAAAGCGCGTCGCTTTAGCACTCCAGGTTTTTCCCGGAGGTAAATGCACGGCATTAACGGCCTGCACGGCGCTGGCGGCGGCATCCAGCGCGTTCACACCTAAATGTGGCCTTGCCGCGTGGGCGGTTTGCCCGCGTATTGTCGCTTCAAGCGTTACGCAGGCCGAATAATACATCGCGGGAATCGCTGTCCCGACCGCGCACTCTTCGGCCGGACGGAGATGAAAGCCGACTATCATATCAACGTCATCAATAGCGCCGCCGGCGATCATCGCCAGCGCGCCGGTGCCCAACTCTTCCGCAGGCTGGAAAATCAGCTTCAGGCGGCCTTTTTTAATCGCCTTTTCCGCTATCAGTTCCTGAGCAGCGGTCAGCACAACGGACGAGTGTGCATCGTGACCGCAGGTGTGGCGCGCGCAGGGTTCGCCGTTAATCACGTGGCCCAGCGCATCCATATCGGCACGCAGCGCCAGCGTCGGGCCAGCTACGCCGCTTTCCAGCGTGGCAACAATGCCCGTAGTACCGTTGAAATTATCCGTAACCTGAAAACCAGCGGTCTTTAATTGCTGACTTAAATAAGCGGAGGTTTTAAATTCCTGGAAGCCCAGCTCCGGAATTTCATGCAGGTAAGCGTAGTGTTCAAAAACTTTTAACAAGGCAGGTTCTCCCTTTTACTGTCAGGCGATAGCGCGCATCACCAACATGGCGATAACGGCATTAAAAATGCTGGTTAGCATCA
Source organism: Erwinia sp. BNK-24-b (assembly GCF_047456155.1). NCBI lineage: Bacteria > Pseudomonadati > Pseudomonadota > Gammaproteobacteria > Enterobacterales > Erwiniaceae > Erwinia > Erwinia sp. BNK-24-b. The sequence goes on along the minus strand of NZ_CP179901.1, from coordinate 3,079,072 downwards.
GCAGCGGCCAGTATTTTTTAGGTACGTCGGCCACGCCCAGCAGGCGGCCCATATACTGCAGCTGCGATCCCATCAGGAAGATAGCCGGCGCCAGAATAGTCACGTCGGCCCCGGTCAGCACGCTTTTCGCCAGCAGGCTGACGGCGACCCCGGTTCCGGCAGAGGAGGAAAGCCATGCGGTTAATAAGACGGTTACGGCTTCGCCAGGCAGGCCAAACAGCCCCATTACCGGCGCAAAGAGTTTGCCAATAAAGGTCATTATGCCCAGCAGATTAAGCATTTCGGCAATCACATAGGCCATGATGACGTTCGGCATCAGATTATGTATGGCAATGTGGAAGCCTTTGCGCGCGCCCACGACAAAAACGTCAAAAGGATTACGGGAAACGATGACCGGAGGATTATTTTGCATGTTGAAACTCCTGCTTATAGAAGGTCGTTAATACCATGCGTACCACGGCGGCCCCAACGAATTTAAGGACAAACATTAACAGCAACGGCACCAGCACGGGGACGGAAAGAGAAACAAACAGCGCCGAGCCGATGGCAAAATAGTTATTAATTAAGCCTGCGCCGGAGTATTGCCAGGCGGCCATAATCACAACGTCCTTTTTACTGATTTGCTGCTCATCGTGTAGCTCTTTGGTCAGCGCCGCGCCGGCATCGGTGCTTTGCAAATCGGTAATCAGGGCCAGACCGCAGCGTCCCGGAATGCCTAATAGCGGTTTAAGCAGCGGCGTCAGCAGCTTGTGCGCAGCGCGAATTGCACCGTAATGGGTAAATATTTCCAGCAGGCCCAGCGCCAGCATCACGGTGGGAACTAATGAAAGGGCGAACAGAAAACCCGCTTTAGCGCCCGTGCCGCCTTCACCAACAAAGGTTGCGCGTGCGGTATCTTTGATGGTGCCGAACTTGCCGCCCAGCGTGGTGAAGTCAAAAGCGCCCAGCCATTTTGCATCCTGCACGTTTAAAAACAGCCCGGAAAAAAACAGAATGGCGACGATGAGTGCCAGATAAGCCCCCAGACCTGGCGACCAGCGCTGGCGGTTTGCCGATTCAGTATCCATAAATAAACTCCCTGCGTAGTAACTGTCGCTATCAAGCGCGTTCGGTGGAAATAGCCCGCAAACTGGTCTAAACATAATTTGCGGCCGTTTCAGCTTATAGCTAAGCAGTTATCGTGCCAGGGCAATCAATATGGATAAAAATGGGCCGACGAAGAGCGTTATCAGCTGCTCTGGTCGCGAGCAAAAACCGCAACGGCTGAACAGGCAAAAAAGAGCAGGTCAATGCCAGAGCGGCATGGCTGCACCAAAACAGGGCTTTGGTGGAGAACAAAATGTCAGAAGTGCTGAAACATGAAAAGGTAATGACGGATCCTTATGCCATTCCCGTTCCTGTGCTGGTGGCCGCTACTGCTATCATAATGACACGCTGTCTGGGCATCGCACTGGAAGTGCATGAGATGGGCCTGGCGGAACTGGTTAATTTTGTTCAGCTCACGGCACAATCCTGGCGCGATACGCTGATTTTTATCGCGGGCCAGCTGCTCTTTTTTATTCAATTACGCTGCGCTTTCGCCCTGCTGCATGGTCGCCACTGGGGACGTACTGGCTACGCCTTGTCACAGCTGGTGGTCGTCAGCTATATGCTGTTGGTTCATGCAGGCTGGCTTGATTCAGCCCTCTTTACCAATGTTAAAGAAGGGCAGCTGCTTATCATGCAAAAACTGCCTGACCTGCTGGTGCTGATGCTGCTGTTTGTGCCAGCATGCAGCCGGGATTTTTTCCGGCAGCGCTAAACGGACAGTGATACAATTCCCGCCCGTTTTCGCTTTAGAGATCCCCCATGCATTGCGCCCTTTATGATGCCGACCGCTGTCGATCCTGTCAGTGGCTGGACCTTCCCTATACCAGGCAGCTTGAACAGAAACAGGAACGGCTGCACCAGTTGCTGGCAGAGCAGACCGTGGAAAGCTGGCTGCCGCCCGCTATTTCTGCGCAGCAAGGGTTTCGTAACAAGGCGAAAATGGTGGTAAGCGGCAGCGTAGAACGGCCAGTGCTGGGGATCATGCATGCCGACGGCACGCCCGTCGATCTTTGCGCCTGTCCACTTTATCCTGACAGCTTTAGCGCTGTTTTTGCGGAGCTGAAGCCGTTTATTGCTCGCGCAGGCCTGACGCCTTATAACGTGGCGCGCAAACGCGGCGAGCTAAAGTTTATCCTGCTGATGCAAAGCAGCCTCACGGGGGAACTGATGCTGCGTTTTGTGCTGCGTTCAAAAGAGAAGCTGGCGCAGCTCAAGCGGGCCATCCCGGAATTGCAGCAGCTGCTGCCGCAGTTAAGCGTCATCTCGGCCAATATCCAGCCGGTACATATGGCGATTCTGGAAGGTGAAGAGGAAATCGCGCTAAGCGAAAGCCAGGCGCTGGCCGAACAGCTAAACAATGTGCCGCTCTGGATCCGGCCACAAAGTTTTTTCCAGACCAACCCGGCGGTGGCCGCCTCGCTTTACGCCACGGCAAGGGCCTGGGTAAGCGACCTTAACATCAAAAGCATGTGGGATCTTTTCTGCGGCGTAGGCGGTTTTGGCCTGCACTGTACGACGCCAGAGATGACGTTAACCGGTATCGAAATCAATGCCGAAGCGATAGCCTGCGCAAAACGCTCGGCCGAGCAGATGGGGTTGAACAAGGTCAGCTTTGCAGCACTGGATTCTACCGCTTTTGCTACGGGCGAAGGCAGCGTGCCCGATCTGGTGCTGGTCAATCCGCCACGTCGCGGCATTGGCGCAGCGCTTTGTGATTACCTGAGCAGCATGGCACCGCCGTTTATTCTTTACTCCAGCTGTAACGCGCAGACGATGGCCAGCGATATTGCCCGGATGAGCGACTATGCCATTGTCAAAGTGCAGCTTTTCGATATGTTCCCGCATACCGCGCACAGTGAAGTATTAACGCTGTTACGGCGACTTTGACTCGGCGGGGAGCGGGCTGGCGCTGCCAAACCAGCGTAGTCTGAGCGCCTGCAGCGTACCGTCTGCCGTCATGCTCTGTAACGCTGTATTGAGCTGAACCAACAGTGCATTATTGCCTTTATGCACCGCAATGCCCAGGCCGGAGCCAAAATAGCGGGCGTCCGTTACCGGTTCGCCAACGACGGCCAGGTCAGGATTGGCCTTTATCATCGCCTGCATAGAGGGCGTTTCGCCGAAAATACCGTCCAGCCGGGCGTTGCGGATATCCAGTAGCGCATTCTGGTAATTGTCATAGCTCACGGTAACAATCTCCGGCCACGAAGACTGTAGCCAGGCCTGGAGCGTTGTGGCATCGGCCACGCCAACGCGCTTACCTTTAAGCTGAGAAAAAGAGGCGTAATGGTTTTTGATAGCGATGACGGTGGCGGAGCTCTCCAGATAGGATTGGGTGAAATCTGCCTGCGCCCGCCGCTCTTCCGTAATATCCAGTCCGGAAATCACCGCATCAAAGCGATTAAACTTAAGCGAAGGCAGCAGGCGATCAAAGTCGCTGTTAGCAAAAGTACACTGCCGCTGCACTTTTTCGCAAAGCGCCTTTGCCAGATCGATATCAAAGCCAACCAGCTGATGCCCTTCGTTGAAATAAACAAAGGGGGGATAAGTTGCCGAGACGGCGAAACGAAGCGGGTCGCTGGCTTGCGTACCGGCACTAAATCCGATGAGAAGAAAGGCCCAAACCTTAAGCATGGCTCCAGTCCTTGCGCGAGTATTATCGGGTTAGTATGCGCGTTGTGCGGACGACGCTATCCATTAATTAAAAGCCAGATGATAGTTGTTTTTCCGCAAATGCCGGTGGTTGCCCACCGGCGCGTTAGTTTCTGTGCTCGAAAGCCAGCGCGCGACGCTCTATTAACCGCATCATCAGCGTCAGCAGTCCATTAACGCAAAGATAAATAAGGCCTGCTGCGGCAAAAACCGTTACGTCATAGGTACGACCATACAGCAGTTGCCCATGGCCCATGACTTCCATTAGCGTAATGGTGTAAGCCAGCGAGGTACTTTTAAACACCAGCACCACCTCGTTGGAATAGGAGGAGAGGGCGCGTTTAAAAGCGTAGGGCAGCAGAATGCGCAGCGTATCCTTACGGTTCATACCCAGCGCCGCACAGGATTGCCACTGCCCGGATGGGATAGCTTTCACCGCGCCGTAAAAAAGCTGGGTAGTGTAAGCCGCACTATTAAGCGACAGCGCCAGCAAGGCGCAAAGCCACGGCTGTGACAGCAAATGCCACAGCCACGGAATCGCCTGGATAGACGGAAACTGCCCTGGCCCGTAGTAAATCAGGAAAATCTGTACCAGCAGCGGCGTGCCGGTAAACAACGTGATGTAAGCACGGACAACCTGATGCAGCAGCGGTATCTTCAGGGAAAGAATAACGGTAAAGAGCAGCGACAGCAGCAGGGCCAGCAGCAGCGAAGCAACCGTCAGCGTCAGGCTGGTATGCAGCCCTTTGAGCAGTTCGGGTAGATAGCTTAGCATCAGTGACTCCCCTGTTCAAAGCGGGTGGTGCGGGCTTCAATGCGCTTTAAAACCTGCTGGCTAAGCAGCGTAATAACCAGGTAGATCGCAGCGGCAATCATATACCAGGTAAAAGGTTCCTGAGTGCGCGAAGCGATACTTTTCGTTTGCAGCATAATGTCATTAACGCTAATCAACGACACCAGCGCGGTATCTTTCAGCAGTACCAGCCACTGGTTGCCTAAGCCCGGCAGCGCGTGACGCCACATCTGCGGCAAAATCAAACGAAAGAAAATAGCGGAGGTTTTCATACCCAGCGCCTGGCCGGATTCCCATTGGCCCTGCGGCACCGCTTTTAAGGCACCGCGCAGCGTTTGCGAGGCGTAAGAAGAGTAGAGAATGGCTAAAGCGATGACGCCGCAGAGAAAAGGGCTAACGTCGAAATTTTCGATGGCCATTTGCACCGGCAGCGTAGTGAATCCCAGATGCAGCGTAAAGCCATCCGAAAGCGTTAACAGCAGCTGCGAAGCGCCAAAATAGACAAACAGCACCACCAGAATTTCCGGCAGGCCGCGAAACAGCGTGACCAGGCCCGTACCAATCCACGCTATGGGACGCCAGCTGGCCGACTCCCAGATGGCGAAAATCATCGCCAGAATCAGTCCTGCAATCAGCGCAGAAACGGCAAGGCCGACGGTCATCCCGGCGGCGCTTGCAAGAGGATAAAGTTCGCTCATTCCGTTATTGCTGGAACCATTTGGTGTAGATAGTTTTGTACGTACCGTTGGCTTTTACTTTATCCAGCGCGGCGTTGAATTTGCTCTGCAGGTCGGTGTTTCCCTGACGCACGGCGATGCCCAGACCGGTACCGAAATAGGCTTTATCCGTGACTTTTTCACCGACCGGTGCCAGCGCGGCATTTTGCTTCAGCCACTCGTTAACGACGGCAGTATCGCCAAACACGGCATCAATACGGCCGTTTTTCAGATCCAACACGGCATTCTGGTAGCTGTCGTAAGGCACCGTGGTGACGCCGGTCATTTTGTCCGTCAGATATTTTTGATGGGTAGTGCCGTTCTGTACGCCGACACGTTTGCCTTTCAGCGCGCTCACGTCTGCGATTTTACCCTTTTGCGCGATGAACAGCGCGGAGTTGTCGTAGTAAGCTTTAGAGAACAGAACCTGCTTTTCACGCTCAGGCGTGATGTCCATACCCGCCATCACCGCGTCAAAACGACGGAATTTCAGGCTTGGGATCAGGCTGTCGAACGCCTGATTAGTGAAGGTGCAGGTTGCGTCAATCTCTTTGCACAGGGCATTAGCCAGATCGACATCAAAGCCCTGGATTTTATTTTCTGAATCCACGAATTCAAAAGGAGGGTAAGACGCTTCGGTAGCAAAACGGATGGTCTGCGCAGCGCTCGCGCTCAGGCTTACACCGGCTAACAGCGCGGCAAGTACGATTTTTTTCATCATTATGTCCTGCATCAGTGCGAAAGATAGTTGGCAAACGCTTCGGTTTGCGGCTGTGTAAAGCGGCTGGCGTCACCCTGTTCCACAATATAACCATTTTCCATATAGACGACGCGGCTGGCCGTCTTGCGCGCCACCTCCACCTCGTGGGTGACGATCACCTGCGTAATATTGGTTTCTGAAAGTTCCTGAATGATCGCAACGATCTGCGCGGTGATTTCTGGATCCAGCGCCGCTGTGGGTTCATCAAACAGCAGCACCGCAGGTTCCATCATCAGCGCGCGAGCAATGGCCACCCGCTGCTGTTGACCACCAGAAAGATGCAGTGGAAAGCGATCGGCAAATTTGGTCAGGCGCAGACGGTCCAACAGTTTTTCTGCACGCGCCAGCGCCCGATCTTTGCTCAGGCCCAGCACGCGGCAGGGCGCTTCGATCAGGTTTTGCATCACCGTCAGGTGTGGCCAGAGATTATACTGTTGGAAAACCATCCCAACGTTCTGGCGCAGCTCACGAATAGCGACATCGCCAGGGGCTTTGCTGAAGTCAAAATGGTGGCCGGCAATAGCCAGCGTACCGGAACGCGGCATCTCCAGCAGATTCAACACGCGCAGCAGCGAACTCTTGCCCGCGCCGCTTGGCCCCAGCAATACCAGCGTTTCGCCTTCCGGGCATGACAGTTGTATATCAAAAAGCGCCTGATGGGCACCATAAAAGCAGTTTACAGCGTTAAGTTGAATACTCATGCGCAAAAAGTGAATAGCCATTAGTGCTGCGAATCTTAACGTCGACGGCATAGTTATGCAATCAACGCCGTGGAAAATTCGCTTATGCAGCGAAGTTATCCTGAAGGCTAGCACAAAATGACGTTAATCGAATGAAAATGCAGCGTTATTGTGATGATAGGCGGTGAGCTACGTTAAAATTTTGTTTAGAAAAACAGGGTGGTTAAAATTGCAGCATGCTGAGAGTTCCGTCTCGCAGCATAATCAGTGCGAGACGGTGCTTTCCGGATAAGCGATTATTTTAGCAGTCGCTGGCTGAGGGAACCGCCTTCAATATGCGGAGCCGGGCTGGTATAACGCACGTCGTCAACCGCCCAGCAGGTGCCTTCGCGCACCATTAATACTTCATCCTGCCATTCCTGCGGCTTGTCGCCATCACGGCTTAGCTTAACGCGCAACGGAATATTTCGCGCATCGCGGTTAGGAATGGTTGAGGCATCCGCCACGCTGGCAGAGCCAGGGCCAGCTGCCAGGCTGGAGAAAATATCGCCCTGTAGCGCAGCTTCTTTCTGCGGATTGTTGCTGGCTTTCAACAGCGTCTGATAAAGCTTATCGCTCAGGTAAGGGCGATATTTTGCCAGCAGTGCAGCATCCGGCAGGCCCTGAGTCGGTTGACTGGTGCGTAAATCATAAAACTGTTGCGCAACGGTATCCGGGCCACCGTCGACACAGGGAGAGGTACGGCTGCCGTTATCCTTATAGACCGGTTCTACCGTGGTACAGGCACTGAGCAGCAGTGCCAGCGGAGCCAGAGCGGCGAGTAATTTCATCTTGATTTCCTTATGGTTTCTGGATGGCGTTTTTTAGCATAAAGTATAGCTGGTTCGCCTGGCGATAAGAGCTAAAACCCACAATCTGCACACAAGGAGTCAACGATGCAATTTTCTACTACCCCGACGCTGGAAGGGCAACCCATTACGCAATACTGCGGCGTGGTGACTGGCGAAGCGATTCTGGGCGCTAATATTTTCCGTGATTTCTTTGCCGGTATCCGCGATATCGTCGGCGGTCGCTCGGGCGCCTATGAGAAAGAGTTGTGCAAGGCACGGCAGATAGCTTTTGCCGAGCTGGAGGAACAGGCCAAAGCACTGGGTGCGGACGCCGTGGTTGGCATTGATATTGATTACGAAACGGTCGGCAAAGATAGCAGCATGCTGATGGTCAGCGTCAGCGGCACTGCTGTAAAAACAGGTCGCTGATGCGTTTGCTGATGGCCGTGGCGGCGGCGTTAATGCTGAGCGCCTGTACGTCCGGGCTGGAGAAGCAGGATGGCTACGTGGTCGACACTCGCCATACGGCTTACGGCGCCCGGCCGCGTATCAAAACGCTGGTTATTCACTATACGGCAGAGGATTTTCCCCGGTCGCTGGCCACGCTGACCGATCGTGAAGTCAGCGTGCACTATCTGATAGCGGCTAAACCACAGCGGCACGGAAATCAGCCCACGGTGCTGCGGCTGGTGCCGGAGACCGAGCTGGCGTGGCATGCAGGTAACAGTTTCTGGCGTGGCGCGACAAGGCTGAATGATACCTCAATCGGCATTGAACTGGAGAATCCGGGCTACCGCCGTACCACGAACGGGCGGGTCTGGTATCCTTTTTCCGGCGAGCAGATAGCGGCGTTAAGGCCATTAATACGAGATATCGTTTTTCGTTACAACATACAACCACAGAATGTGGTTGGGCACAGCGATATCGCACCACAGCGTAAGCAGGATCCCGGCCCGCTGTTTCCCTGGCACTGGCTCTACGAGCAGGGATTGGGCGCGTGGCCGGATGCTGAACGCGTACAATATTACCTGGCGGGCAGGGCGCCAGACCAGCTAACCGATCGGGCTTCCCTGCTGGCGTTGCTTTCGCGTTACGGCTACGAAGTCACGCCAGCGATGTCTGACCAACAGCAACAGAAGGTTATTGCGGCTTTCCAGATGCATTTTCGACCGGCAAACTTTCAGGGTATTGCCGATGCACAAAGCGAGGCAATAGCCAGAGCGCTGCTGGAAAAATATGGCGAAAATTAGCTATTGGCTAAAAACGCTTTCCATTCGGCCACCACCTTTTCCAGCGCCTGGCGATCCACATCCAGGTGGGTAACTATGCGGGTAACCGCGCCGGTAGGCAGAATAATGCCTTTTTCATACATCCACGCTTTAAGCGGCGCGATCTGCTCTTGCGGCAGGCGTACAAAAACCATATTGGTGTTCTGGCTGGAAACCTGTACGCCAGCTTCTTTTAGCTGTGCCGCCAGCCAGGCCGCGTTGTCGTGATCTTCCTGCAGGCGTGCGACGTTATGTTCCAGCGCGTAAAGGCCAGCCGCCGCCAGTATGCCCGACTGACGCATGGCGCCGCCGGTCATTTTGCGCCAGCGTTTTGCTCGCTCTATATACTCTTTGCTGCCGCACAGTAATGAGCCAACAGGCGTGCCAAGGCCTTTTGACAGGCAGATAGTCAGCGTGTCGCAATATTGTGCCAGGTCCTGTAGCGTCACGTTTAGCGCTACCACGGCGTTGAAAATGCGCGCGCCATCGACGTGTAGCGCCAGCTTATGTTGACGGGTAAATTCCCACGCTTCCTGCAAATAGCTCAGCGGCAGGACTTTGCCATTATGGGTATTTTCAAGGCTTAACAGTTTAGTTATCGCAAAGTGAAAGTCGTCAGGCTTAATAAATTGTTCGACCACGTCCAGCGGTAACGTGCCGTCTTTGGCGGCCAGGACCGGCTGGGGTTGAATACTGCCAAGCACGGCGGCCCCGCCAGCTTCGTACTTATAATTATGGGCCAGCTGACCCACAATATATTCTTCGCCACGCTGACAGTGGCAAAGCAGCGCAACAAGATTAGCCTGGGTTCCCGTCGGCAGGAAAAGCGCCGCCTCTTTTCCGCTGAGGGCGGCCGCTTTGGCTTCCAGCGCGTTAACGGTTGGATCATCACCATAAACATCGTCGCCGGTTTCAGCCGCCATCATGGCTGACAGCATAGCTGCCGAGGGGCGGGTTACCGTATCACTGCGTAAGTCGATCACTGTTGCGCTCCTTGATGTAAGAACGGACGCCGAAGCGTCCGTAACATTAGCTCTGCCAATGTTTTACCGCAGCCAGTTAGTTTTTGCCAGCTCTACCACTTCATCACCGCGACCGCTGATAATAGCGCGCAGCATATAGAGGCTGAAGCCCTTGGCCTGCTCCATTTTGATCTGTGGCGGCATTACCAGCTCTTCACTGGCGGTGATAACGTCCAGCAGCACAGGGCCGTCGTGCGCCAGCATCTCCTGAATAGCGCTATCCAGCTCGGATGCACGCTCCACGCGGATCCCTTTTACGCCACAGGCTTTAGCAATATCGGCAAAAGCGGGGTTATGCAGCTCGGTGCCGTCTGTCAGATAGCCGCCGGACTGCATTTCCATCGCCACGAATCCCAGCGAGCTGTTGTTAAATACCACCAGCTTCACCGGTAATTTAAGCTGGGCAACGGTAAGGAAATCGCCCATCAACATTGAAAAACCGCCGTCGCCGCACATGGCAATAACCTGGCGCTGCTTATCAATTGACTGCGCGCCCAGCGCCTGAGGCATGGCGTTTGCCATCGAACCGTGGTTGAAAGAACCCAGCAGGCGACGCTTGCCGTTCATTTTCAGGTAGCGCGCGGCCCACACGGTCGGCGTACCGACGTCGCAGGTGAAAATAGCATCTTCGCTGGCGAAATGGCTGAGCTGCTGCGCCAGATACTGCGGATGAATCGCCTGCTTGTCATTCGGCGTTGCCAGGTCATCAAGACTTTTTCTGGCATCCTGATAGTGCCGTAATGCTTTATCAAGAAAGCGACGATCTTCTTTTACTTCAAGCCGTGGAAGCAGTGCGCAAAGAGCGGCTCTGACATCGCCAACCAGCGCCATATCAACGTGGCAGTGCGAACCAATGCTGCCCGGGTCGATATCGATCTGAATGATTTTTGCATCCGTGGGATAAAAGGCCCGATACGGGAAGCGCGTACCCAGCAGGACTACCGTATCGGCATTCATCATGGCATGGTAGCCCGATGAGAAGCCGATCAGGCCGGTCATCCCTACATCGTAAGGGTTGTCATACTCAATATGTTCTTTGCCGCGCAATGCATGGACGATAGGGGCTTTGAGCGTCTCCGCCAGCTGCACCACTTCCTCATGCGCACCCGCACAGCCATAGCCGCACATCAGGGTGATGTTTTTAGCTTCATTCAGTACCTGCGCCAGCTTGTCCAGCTCGCTTGCCGGTGGCTGAACAATGGGAAACTGCGGCGGATACCACTCCGCGCTGGCACCTTCTGGGGCGGGCTGTAGCGCAATATCGCCAGGAATAACCACCACCGACACGCCCCGGTTAATAATGGCTTTCCGCATGGCGATAGCCAGCACCTGCGGAAGCTGTTCAGGATTAGAGACCAGCTCGCAATAATGGCTGCACTCTTTGAACAACTCCTGCGGATGCGTTTCCTGAAAATATCCGCTACCGATTTCGCTGGAAGGAATATGCGCGGCGATAGCGAGTACCGGCACGTTGTTGCGATGGCAGTCATACAGGCCATTAATCAGATGCAGGTTGCCCGGACCACAGGAGCCGGCACAGACGGCCAGTTCGCCGCTAATCTGCGCCTCGGCTCCGGCCGCGAAGGCCGCCACTTCCTCATGGCGGGTCGGCATCCATTCAATGGTGCCCATGCGATTCAGGCTATCGCTCAGGCCGTTAAGTGAATCCCCGGTTACGCCCCAAATGCGCTTCACGCCGGCGTTTTCAAGCGTTTTTGCCAACAGTGCGGCTAACGTTTGCTTCATCTCTGACTCCTTTTCTATGTTTGGTGAGTCATCTTCCCGATGGCAGAATGATCTTCAGCAAAAAGCATAGTCCAGGCTGAGTGAAGGGAAAGGTAAGAAACAACCGGCTTTTCTTAGTATAAGTAAATCATCCGACAGAAGAAGTATCCGCAGGCAGCAATGCTGCAAGATCTTCTTCCACCGTAGATATCGTTCGCAGACCAAATTCTTTTTTTAATACCGCCTGCAAATTTGCCGTCAGAAAAGCGGGTGCCGTGGGACCGGTATAAATATTCTTCACGCCCAGCGACAGCAGCGTCAGTAAGACGACAATGGCTTTCTGCTCGAACCATGAAAGCACCAGCGACAACGGCAGTTCGTTAATATCGCAATGCAGTTTTTCCGCCAGCCTGAGCGCCAGTGCCACCGCCGCATAGCTGTCATTGCATTGTCCTGTATCCAGCAGGCGTGGCAGGCCGCCAAGCGTGCCAAAGTCGAGCTTGTTAAAGCGATATTTTCCACAGCCCAAAGTAAGCAGCAGACAGTTATCGGGAATCGCCGTAGCCAGCCCGGTAAAGTAGTTACGCAGATTACGCGTGCCATCGCAGCCACCCACCACGAAAATATGTTTAAGCTGGCGCGCTGCTATCAGATCGAGCACGCTATCGGCAGCATCCAGCAATGTCTGTCGGCCAAAGCCGACGGTAATATGATGAGGCGGTTCGTCCTGACAAAAGCCAGGCATCGCTTGCGCCTGAGCAATCACCGCAGAAAAATCTTCGCCGTGCAAATGGGGCACGCCAGGCCATCCGACGATGCTGCGCGTCCAGATGCGCTGCTGATAATCGCCTCTGAAGGGATCGATAAGACAGTTAGAGGTCATGATGATCGGGCCTGGAAAAGCCGCAAACTCTTTTTGCTGATGCTGCCAGCCGCTGCCGTAATTGCCGGCCAGATGAGGATATTTTTTCAACTGCGGATAACCATGCGCAGGCAGCATTTCGCCATGGGTGAAGATGTTGATGTTGCTACCAGCCGTCTGCTCCAGCAGCAGCTGCAAATCTTTTAAATCATGTCCCGAAATTAAAATAGCTTTATCGGCGACCGGCTGTGTATTGACTAAAACGGGTTGCGGATCGCCATAAACGGTTGTCTGCGCTTTATCCAGCATAGCCATAATGGCGAAATTCATTTTGCCAATGCGCATGGCCGTAGCCAGCAGGTCGCTACTGTCGCTCGGCATGCTGCCCAGCCAGGCCATGATTTGATGAAACTGCTGATAGATCTCGTCGTCAAAATAGCCGTGTACGTGGGCGTGCTCCAGATAAGCGGCCGCGCCTTTCAGGCCGTACAGGCAGAGTAACCGTAAGCCAAGGATGTCTTCGTGTTCCTCTTGCCGATTCAGGCGAAAACGCAGCGCTTGCTGCCGCAGCTGATGGGGCTCGTTGCCTTCCGGCACAATTTCCGCCATCGGGTGAAGTTTCATGTGATAAGGCTGCTGGCAGTGCGCTTTTAAGGTTTTGCGATAATTCACGGCCTGTTGCGCCAGCGCGACGATACGGCGATCGTCAAAATTTACGTTGGTTAACGTAGCAAAGAGTGCTTTTGGCACGAAGCTGTCGATCTCATGTAGCACAATTCCTTGCCGACGAGCTTCTAACGCCCATGCGGAAAGTCCCTGCAAAAGGGCGACCAACAAATCTTGCAGGTCGGAAGTCTGCGCCATTTTTCCGCAGGCGCCCTGTGTGCCGGTACAGCCGTTTCCTGCTGCACGGCGCTGGGTCTGTTCACACTGCATGCAAAACATACTGCTGCCCCTGAAAGATGCATTTAAAATGCAACATTAATGCACAATGCGTGTATATGTTTTACAAAATGGCTCCGGGTTGATTTAGCGCAAACTATTCGGGCTAACGGGCGGACACGAAAGGTTTTTTAAGAAAAAAGGCGGGAAATCGGAAAGGGGATATGAGGAATTAATTTACAGGAAAACGGCCTTGAAAAATGACAGGACGGCTCCATTTTACTAGTGTTGGTAAATGTTGCCCATAAAAATGCCAGCGACGCTGGCTGGCATTTTATCGCAAGGTTGGTCAGAATGACTGAGGCAGATCAGGCGCTGACTGCTACTGCCGCATTGACAGGAACGATAAGGCTGGCGTGATTGCCTTTCGGCCCCTGATGCACATCAAACTGCACCTGCTGCCCGGCTTTCAGCGTTCTGTAGCCATCCATCTGGATAGTGGAGTAATGCGCGAAGATATCTTCGCCGCCACCGACCGGACAGATAAAGCCGAAGCCTTTGGCATTGTTGAACCATTTAACAGTACCCGTCTCCATGCTTTGATCCCTCGCAAGACGTTCAAATGGGTGAGGTAATGAGGCACAAGCCTCCTGGCTGGTTAAAACGCATCCAGCTTACGCCTGTACTGTAGAGAAATGCGGCCAGGCGTCAAGCGATTGCACGGTTAAGGCGAGCACGAAATCATCAAAATTTGAGGCAGTTAACGCTATTGCTATTTTTGTGATGAAGGTCGCGTAGTAACAAGATGCCGTAAAAATTCATCGGCACCGGACAGCATTCTGAGCGTGCTAAACTTACCCTTAGAGATGTTAGTCTGGCGCAAGCAAGTAACGTTTTCATATTGGGTACGTATGGGAAACACTAACGATTGGCTTAATTTTGAACATCTTGCAGATGACAAACTTCGGGAAGGTCTCAAGCCGCCTTCTATGTATAAAGTTATTCTGAATAATGACGATTATACACCTATGGAATTTGTTATTGACGTACTGCAAAAGTTCTTTTCTTATGATGTTGAACGTGCAACGCAACTGATGCTTACGGTTCACTATCAGGGAAAGGCGATCTGCGGTGTTTACACCGCCGAAGTGGCAGAGACCAAGGTCGCGCACATTAACAAGTACGCGAGGGAGAATGAACATCCGTTGTTGTGTACGCTGGAAAAAGCCTGAATAAGGCGATCTATTGGGGGAGGTGCCTATGCTCAATCAAGAACTGGAACTCAGTTTAAATATGGCTTTCGCCAGAGCGCGCGAGCACCGACATGAGTTTATGACCGTCGAGCATCTGCTGCTGGCGTTACTGAGTAACCCATCAGCACGAGAAGCTCTGGAAGCGTGTACGGTTGATATCGTGGCGCTGCGGCAGGAACTCGAAGCCTTCATTGAACAAACAACGCCGGTATTGCCGGTTAGCGAAGAAGAACGCGACACGCAGCCTACGCTCAGCTTCCAGCGCGTATTGCAGCGTGCAGTTTTCCACGTACAGTCCTCCGGCCGTAGCGAAGTAGCTGGCGCAAACGTGCTGGTCGCTATCTTCAGCGAGCAGGAGTCGCAGGCGGCTTATCTGCTGCGTAAACACGAGGTCAGCCGTCTTGACGTCGTAAACTTCATTTCTCACGGCACGCGTAAAGACGAAGCCGGCCCTGCGCCTGGCGCAGAAAATCCGGTCAACGAAGAGCAAGCAGGCGGGGAGGAACGTATGGAAAACTTCACCACCAATCTTAATCAGCTTGCTCGCGTAGGCGGTATCGATCCGCTGATCGGGCGGGATAAAGAGCTGGAGCGTACCGTTCAGGTTCTCTGCCGTCGCCGGAAAAACAATCCGCTGCTGGTGGGTGAATCGGGCGTGGGTAAAACGGCCATTGCCGAAGGGCTCGCCTGGCGTATTGTGCAGGGCGACGTGCCGGAAGTGATGAAAGATGCCACCATCTACTCCCTGGATATTGGTTCGCTGCTGGCCGGCACCAAGTATCGCGGCGACTTTGAAAAACGTTTCAAAGCACTGCTCAAACAGCTTGAGCAGGATAACAGCAGCATTCTGTTTATCGATGAGATCCATACCATCATCGGCGCTGGCGCGGCTTCAGGCGGCCAGGTGGATGCTGCCAACCTGATTAAACCGCTGCTGTCCAGCGGCAAGATCCGCGTAATGGGTTCCACGACCTATCAGGAATTCAGCAATATCTTTGAAAAAGATCGCGCGCTGGCACGTCGTTTCCAGAAAATAGACATCACTGAACCTTCAGTTGATGAAACGGTCCAGATCCTGAACGGGCTGAAACCAAAGTACGAAGCGCATCACGATGTTCGCTATACCGCAAAAGCGGTGCGTGCAGCGGTAGAGCTGGCGGTGAAATATATCAACGACCGCCATTTACCGGACAAAGCTATCGACGTTATTGACGAAGCAGGCGCGCGTGCACGACTGCTGCCGGTCAGCAAACGCAAGAAAACGGTCAACGTGGCGGATATTGAATCCGTGGTGGCCCGCATCGCGCGTATTCCTGAGAAGAGCGTTTCGGCAACGGATCGCGATACGCTGAAAACGCTGGGCGATCGTCTGAAAATGCTGGTATTCGGTCAGGACAACGCGATTGAAGCTTTAACCGAGGCGATTAAAATGAGCCGCGCCGGTTTAGGCCAGGATCGCAAGCCTGTCGGTTCTTTCCTGTTTGCTGGCCCGACGGGCGTAGGTAAAACAGAAGTTACCGTCCAGCTGGCGAAAGCGCTGGGCATTGAGCTGCTGCGTTTCGATATGTCGGAATATATGGAACGCCATACCGTCAGCCGCCTGATTGGTGCGCCTCCGGGTTATGTCGGCTTCGATCAGGGTGGCTTACTGACGGATGCGGTCATTAAACACCCGCATGCGGTAGTGCTGCTTGATGAGATTGAAAAAGCGCACCCGGACGTCTTTAACCTGCTGCTGCAGGTGATGGACAACGGTATGCTGACCGACAACAATGGCCGTAAAGCGGATTTCCGTAACGTAGTGCTGGTCATGACGACTAACGCCGGCGTTCGCGAAACCGAGCGTAAGTCAATTGGCCTGATCCAACAGGACAACAGTACTGACGCAATGGAAGAGATCAAAAAAATCTTTACGCCAGAGTTCCGCAACCGTCTCGACAATATTATCTGGTTCAAACATCTGGATGCCGTTGTTATCCATCAGGTGGTGGACAAGTTCATCGTCGAACTGCAGGCACAGCTGGATGCGAAAGGCGTGTCGCTGGAAGTCAGCGATGAAGCGCGCAACTGGCTGGCAGATAAAGGTTACGATAAAGCGATGGGCGCGCGTCCAATGGCGCGTACGGTACAGGAAAACCTGAAGAAACCGCTGGCAAACGAACTGCTGTTTGGTTCACTGGTGGATGGCGGATCGGTTTCGGTGGCGCTCGATAAAGAGAAGAACCAGCTGACCTACCATTTCCTCAGCGCCGAAAAGCGCAAAACGGAAGGGACTGTACACTAAAGTTGAAAAGCAAAAGGCCGGAAAATTTCCGGCCTTTTTTTTACCAGTACGCTACGCAAAACGTTTGCCAGTCTGGCGAATATGAATTTAGCGAATACGGAAGGTAATGCGACCTTTATTCAGGTCATAAGGAGTCAGCTCAACGGTAACTTTGTCCTGCATCGAGATGCGGATATAGTTTTTGCGTATTTTACCGGAAATGTGAGCGGTAACGATATGGTCATTCTCTAATTTAACACGGTACATGGTGTTAGGTAACACTTCGATTACCTCACCCTGCATTTCAATATTGTCTTCTTTGGCCATCATATCCTCTGGATGTTATAACCTTTGCCATTAATCGGCAAATAATGCCGAATTTCGGACTTTATGTAAAGAACTGCTGGCGGTTCCACCAGCGTCAGCCTCTCCGCCGCGTGAAACACGCAGAAGAGGCACACGATTAATCAGTAGTTGGCACAACACCAGGGAATAAGCGGTCTGCAAAATGGCTTTTTTATTCGCGGTTGCGCGTATTGAAAAGTAAGAGACAAAGTACGTAATATTCCTGGCTGCTCCACTCCCACTTCGCCAGTAACGAAGGCGATGGATAAACAACATACCAAACGCCTATATTATAACACCGTTATGGCCTTCTGGCTGCAAAACATCACGGCGAACGCTTAAAAAAGCGTTCGCTGCTGCCAGCAATCGGTGGAAAGAGGCTGATTAGCCAGCGAATCAACCAGCTTTAAATAGTCGTTGCGGCTGATTTCTTCAGCACCCAATGAGGCAGTATGCGGATTAAGCACCTGGCAGTCAATAAGCTTGCCGCCCTGCTGCTGGAAGTAGCGGCTGAAAACCAGCAGCGCCGTTTTTGAGGCATTTTCGCGACGGCTAAACATGGATTCACCGCAAAATATCTGTCCAAGCGCCAGGCCATACATGCCGCCCACCAGCTCATTATGGTGCCATACCTCAACAGACTGCGCATCACCCGCATCAAACAGCTTTTGCCAGGCATGTTTGACCGCAGGTGTTATCCAGGTCCCTTCGTCACGATCGTCAGCGCAGCCTTCCACCACTTCGCTAAAGCTTTGATTCAGGGTAACGCGGTAGGGCGATCGCTGATGAAAACGCTTCATGCTACGGCTCAGGTGAAATTTTTCCGGCCAGAGGACGGCGCGCGGATCGGGTGACCACCACAAAATAGGATCGCCAGGAGAAAACCAGGGAAAAATACCGCGATGATAGGCGCTCAGCAAACGCGGCACGCTGAGGTCGCCGCCCATCGCCAGCAGGCCGTTAGGTTCCCGCAGGGCCTTTTCCGGCGGTGGGAAATGAAGTGACTCTCTGGAGAGCTGAATCAAACGCATAGTAACTGTCTCTGTAACACGAGAGGCTATGACTATAGCGCAATCTGCTGGCAGAGAGAGCAGTAGCGGCTGCGTTTTGAGATTAATTCGACGTGGTTTCCCTGCTCAATGATCTGTCCGCCTTCCATAACGCAAATTTTGTCAAAATGCGCCAGATCCTGCAGGCGATGGGTCACCATAATCAGCGTTTTTCCCTGGGCGGCCTGGCGGATTAACGCTAAGATTTGCCGCTCGGTTTGGCTATCAAGCCCTTCAGTCGGTTCATCCAGCAGGAGCAGCGGGCCATCATGCAGCAGCGCACGCGCCAGACCAAGTCGCCGTAACTCTCCGCCTGACAGCTGACGCCCGCCTTCGCCCAACCAGGCGTTAAGCCCTTGCTTATGAGCCAGCAGCGTTTGCAGGCCTACCCGATCGAGCACGCTGGCAAGCTGCCGATCGCTACTGTCCGCCGCCGCTATCAGCAAGTTATCGCGCAGCGTGCCGTTGAACAGATGAACCCTTTGCGTTACCACGCTCGTCGCTTTACGTAACGAAGCTTCATCCCACTCTTTTAAAGCACGCCCATTCATTAAAATCATCCCTTCAGATGGATCCCATGCGCGGGTCAACAGCTGAAGTAACGTTGATTTTCCACAGCCGGTGCATCCTGATAGCGCCACATGTTCGCCTTGTGCTACTTCCAGTGAGATATTTTGCAGGGCCGCTTTGCCCGTCGTATAGCCGAAACTGACATTGCGCAGGCTTAAACAAATGCCGGCTGTATTTGTTTTCGTGGATGGAAACACGACGGTTGGCTGCTGTAAAATAAGGCTGCTGACGCGCCGGGCCGAGGCCATAACTTCTCCAAGATGTAGAAAGGCGCTGCCGACCGGTGCCAGCGCTTCAAAAGCCGCCAGCGTGCAGAATAAAAACAGAGCAATAACCGCGCCAGCCTGGCTATCTGCGCTTAGCCACAGCATCAGCACGGTGGTTATACCTGTTACGGTCATCAGTACAGCCTGCGATAAGCCGTTAAGGCTGGCACGAGATCGCTGCACGCGAAGCCATTGTTGTTCCGTTTCATCCAGCACGGCGTAAAAACGCGGCTCCGCACCGTAGATTTTAAGTTCTGCCTGGCCACGCAGCCATGTCGTTAGCCGATCGCGGTAAAGCGAGCGCCAGTGCACCAGCGCTTCGCCTCCTGATTTACCCAGATAATAGAAAAGGGGAGGCAGCAGCAGCAGGCTCAGCAGCATGATTGCGCCGAGAGTCAGCGCAAGCGACCAGTTCAGCCAGCCCAGCCCCAGCGTAACCGCCAGAATAGCCGCAAGCGCGCCCAGCAGAGGGGAAATGAGCCGTAAATAGAGGTGATCGAGCGTATCTATATCGGCGACCAAACGCTGCAACAAATCGCCCTGACGAAGATGCGAAAGACCGCCCGGGGAAAGCGGGATCAGTTTATCGAAAGTGAAAACACGCAGGTGTTCAAGAATGCGAAACGTGCCGTCATGGCTGACCAGACGCTCGCCATATCGGGCAGCTGTACGGAGGATTGCCGCGCCGCGAACCCCGGCGGCAGGCAACATATAATTAAAGCCATAGAGACCTGCCGCACCTGCCAGCGAGCAGGCGGCCAGAAACCAGCCGGACAGCGTCAGTAAGGCAATACTGGCTAACAGCGTGACTATCGCCAGAAAAATCCCCAGCGCCAGGCGGCCGGTATGGAGGCGGTACAGGGCTAAAAAAGGGCGTAATAGCTTCATCTGTTTTCTCCAGCAGGCTGGAAAAATGTTTCTATTAACATGCCGCTTTGCAAAAGCAGCTGGTCTTTATCTTTTTGTGGGAAAATTTTGCCACTGTGCATTAGCCAGATCCTGTCCCAGTGCGTCAGCTGATCCAGCCGGTGCGTAATAAGCAGGGTGGTTTGACGACGGGAGGCGGCTTTAAGAGCCTGATTAACGTAACGTTCGCTTTCGCTGTCGAGACTGGCTCCCGGCTCGTCAAGCAGCAGCAAACGGCAGGATTTGTACAGCGCTCTGGCAACGGCAATACGCTGTGCCTGGCCCACGGATAAGTTGGCTGCCTGTTCCTGCACAACCGTCTCTATTCCTTCGGGCAGGTCGGCAAGAAAACGTTCGATTCCTGCAAGCTTGCAAACCTGCGCCAGTTTTAACGGGTCGTTACTGCCGTCCAGCGCGATATTTTCACGCAGTGTTGCAGCGGGAAGATGGGGATTTTGCCCGACCCACGCAAGCTGCTGCTGCCAGAAGGGGGGCGAGATTTCGCGTAATTCAATGTCATTGATTTTTAACGATCCCTGATAGGGCAAATAGCCTGATAGCACATTAAATAGTGACGTTTTACCCGCGCCGCTTTGCCCAACAATTATGATGCGCTGTCCGGGTTCGATAACAAAATTCAATGGACCCGCCAGAACCGTCTCGTCAGGCGCGACAACCCGTAGATCCGTAGCGGTAATCGTCATGCCCCGGCTCAAATCGGGCGTCAATGCGCCCGGCGGTTGTCTTTCTGCTGTCAGGAATTTTTCCAGTGCATCAGCTGCGCCTACGGCCTGTGCTTTCGCATGGTAAAAAGATCCTAATTCCCTGAGCGGTTGAAAGAACTCTGGTGCAAGTATCAACGAAAGAAAACCGGCAAACAGCGTGACGCCAGCGCCATAGTGTCCAAAATTTAGCTCGCCGAGGTAAGAGAAGCCGAAATAAACGGCAATAACGGCTATCGAAACAGCGGCGAAAAACTCCAGAACGGCAGAGGAAAGAAAGGCTAGCCGCAGCACTTCCATAGTGCGCTGGCGAAATGTGGCGGAGGCTTCGCGAATGCGCTGGCTTTCTGCTGTAGCCTGGTGAAACAGCCGCAGCGTTTCCAGACCGCGCAGACGATCGAGAAAATGACCGCTGAGCCGCGCCAGCGCCTGAAAATTGCGTCGGCTCGCGTCGGCTGCACCCATACCGGCTAAAGCCATAAACAGGGGAATAAGCGGTGCGGTAATTAATAATATGAGCGCCGCCATCCAGTTGAGCGGGAAAAGGAAAATAAGAATGAGGCAGGGAATTAGCACGGCCAGCCACATTTGCGGCAGATAGCGGGAATAGTAATCCTGCATGTCTTCAATCTGCTCCAGCAAAAGCGTTACCCAGCTTCCGGCTGCTTTGGTTTGGACTATCGCCGGACCGGCTTCGCCAAGCTTTTTCAGCACCTGCTGCCGCAGCTTTTGCCGAATTGCACAACCGCAGGCAAACGCGGCTTTTTCGCGTAGCCAGAGCAGGAAAGCACGCAGCAAAAAACAGCTAAAAAGCAGGATAAAATAAGGCGATAAACTTTCGCGAGGAAGCCCGTCGATAATAAGTGACTGTAGCAGCGTCGCCAGCAGCCATGCCTGACAAAGGATCAGCAAAGCGCCACCCGCGCCCAGCGTCAGCGAAACCTTAAACCAACCGTGACCGTAAATACGCTGCTTTCTAAGCCAGAAAAGTAATTCTTGCTGCCGTAATTTGTTCATGCTCTGCCGTAATGCTCTACATTCAGCCAATCAGTAGCCGAATGCCTTACAGTTACCAGGGGAAATTACCGGTAATGGTACCGCGCAGAAATGAAAAAGGCGACCCGTCCGGGGTCGCCTCTGGCAAGATAGCATCAGGCTTGTAACAAATTACTGAGACTCTTTAACCAGACCATCCAGATAGCGTTCGGCATCCAGGGCGGCCATACAGCCTGTTCCGGCCGAGGTAATCGCCTGGCGATAGATATGGTCCATCACGTCACCTGCAGCGAAGACGCCAGGAATGCTGGTTTGCGTAGCGTTGCCATGCAGGCCGGACTGCACCTTGATATAGCCATTTTCCAGCTCAAGCTGATCTTTAAAAATAGCCGTATTTGGGCTGTGACCAATAGCCACGAACAGACCCGCTACGCTCAGCTCTTTCTGCGAATCATCAAGCGTTGAGCGTAGACGCAGTGAGCTAACGCCCATCTGGTCGCCCAGGACTTCATCCAGCGTCTGGTTAGTGTGCAGCACGATGTTGCCGTTGCGCACTTTTTCCATCAGCCGGTCAATAAGGATCTTTTCTGCCCGGAAGTTGTCACGACGGTGAATCAGATGCACTTCTGCAGCAATGTTCGCCAGATAAAGCGCTTCTTCTACCGCCGTATTACCGCCGCCGATCACCGCGACTTTCTGGTTACGGTAGAAAAAACCGTCACAGGTCGCACAGGCTGAAACGCCACGGCCTTTAAATTCTTCTTCAGACGGCAGGCCAAGATAGCGGGCTGAAGCACCGGTTGCGATGATCAATGCGTCAGCAGTGTATTCGCCGCTGTCGCCCGTCAAGCGGAAAGGGCGGTTTTGCAAATCGACGTCGTGAATATGATCGAAAATAATTTCGGTATTAAATTTTGTCGCATGTTCGTGCATACGTTCCATCAGGCCCGGCCCGGTCAGATCGTGCGGATCGCCCGGCCAGTTTTCTACTTCTGTCGTCGTGGTCAGCTGGCCGCCTTTCTCCAGGCCGGTAATCAGCACTGGATTCAGGTTGGCGCGTGCCGCATAAACGGCTGCGGTATAACCTGCGGGACCGGAACCTAAAATAAGTAATTTACTGTGTCTGGCCTTGCTCATGAGACCCTCTCGAATTGACAACCATTTGCTGATTGTAGGGAATTTGCCGCGGCAAAAAAAGCATTCTGCGATTTTGTTAGCAATGGTTGTAAAAGGTTTAACCAATTTGCTCCCGAACGCTGCGCCATAGTGGGGCAATCCGGGTCGCAAGATGGTGCAGTACGGTAAATTTTCCATTATAAAACAGTTACGCAGCGTCACATCTGGCATGTTGTACTGATTTTAGTTGTTTTACTTTGACAATCGGCTGCGCTTTTGCGAAAACAGTGTAGGAAGCAGAGGGCATTCAGGCTGACAGGACAGGTTCTCTCTGTCCTCCGTGGCCGGATGAACTCAGTCTGTCATTGGTCATGACGCATGGTGTGGACAGACAACATGCGTCATACGGATGGGCGTGATAAACCGCAGCAGGCTCCAGACTTCACTTAGAACAGCCCTGTAACGGAGTAACCTTGTTCAGGGTATGGCAGGTCAAGGGAAGGCATTTAGAGAGACAATAATAATGGTAGACAATAAAAAACGGCCTGGAAAAGATCTCGACAGGATCGATCGCAACATCCTTAACGAACTGCAGAAGGATGGACGCATCTCAAACGTCGAGCTTTCCAAACGCGTAGGTTTATCACCTACACCATGCCTTGAGCGTGTACGTCGTCTTGAAAGACAGGGGTTTATCCTTGGCTATACCGCCCAGCTGAATCCACACTATCTGGATGCGTCGCTGTTGGTATTCGTTGAGATTACTCTGAATCGTGGTGCGCCTGACGTGTTTGAGCAATTTAACGCCGCGGTGCAAAAACTTGAGGAAACTCAAGAGTGTCATCTTGTTTCAGGCGATTTCGACTATTTGTTGAAAACGCGCGTGCCGGATATGTCGGCCTATCGTAAATTACTGGGTGAAACCCTGCTGCGCCTGCCGGGCGTAAACGATACGCGGACCTATGTCGTGATGGAAGAAGTGAAACAAAGTAACCGGTTAGTCATTAAGACACGGTAACACAGGGCAGGTGCAAAACCTGGTAGTTTTCGGTACACTCCTGTGAATTCATACAGGTTCAGCGTCGGGCTTGCCCGACGCTGTTGCCTCCATAGTTTACAGGCACCTGGAGAGTACTCTTGAGCCAGGAATACACAGAAGATAAAGAAGTGTCCTTACAGCCGTTAAGCAGTAGTCGTCGGCTGCTGGAAGCATTGTTGATCGTTGTTGCTCTTTTTGCCGTCTATCTGATGGTAGCGTTGTTGAGCTTTAACCCTTCCGATCCCAGCTGGTCGCAAACCGCCTGGCATGAACCAATCCACAATCTGGGTGGCAGTCCGGGCGCGTGGCTGGCCGATACGCTATTTTTCATTTTTGGCGTCATGGCCTATGCCATTCCTCCTGTTATCCTCGGGCTATGCTGGATTACCTTTCGTCAGCGACATTCGCAGGACTATATTGACTACTTTGCCGTTGCGCTGCGCCTGATTGGCGTACTGGCGCTGGTAGTCACTTCTTGTGGTCTTGCTGCGCTAAATGCTGATGATATCTGGTATTTTGCCTCCGGCGGCGTTATCGGCAGCCTGTTAAGCAACGCCATGGCCCCCTGGTTTAGTCCGGCAGGCGGCACGTTAACGCTGCTTTGCGTTTGGGCTGCGGGCGTGACGCTGTATACAGGCTGGTCGTGGCTGACCATTGCTGAAAAAATTGGCGCGGCGGTCATGGGCGTATTGACCTTTGCCAGCAACCGTTCACGTGATGAAGAGCGTTGGCAGGAAGAGTACGATGACGAAGAACATGAACCGGCACCTGTTTTAAAGAAAAGCGCGCGTCGTGAAGAAGACGATGTGCTATTAAATCAGTCAGCAAATTTTTATGAAGATGATGACAGCGACCCGCTGTTAAGCAAGCCTGCGGCTGCTCCGGCTGCTCCGGCTGCTCCGGCTGCTCCGGCTGCTCCGGCTGCTCCGGCTGCTGTAGCTTCCCATACAGCTGCAGCACAGGGTGCGGCTACGGCGACCTTGGCAGCATCAACCCCGGTATCATCGGCAGCTGCTCCCGCCTCCACGCATACTGAACAGGCATTTTCGGCCGTCGAAGCCCCGGAACTTTATCGTTTTGAAGTGCCGGCAGAGACGCCTGCACCAACCGTGCCCGTTGCTGAAGAAGATGATGCTCCGCGCATGGGTAACTGGCAGGAAGCCTCGGCTTCACCTTTTGATTTTTCTACGCCGCAAGCTACTCATTCCACTGAGATAGAACCGCATGCGGCTAATGTAGCGCAAGCGAGTGCTGTAGCCTCGGCGGCCTTTATGCCTGGCTTCAGCGCTACCAGTGAAACCACTAATCCGCAGGTGAAGCAAGGAATCGGGCCAGCGTTACCACGGCCTAATCCCGTTAAGCTTCCCACCCGCCGCGAATTAGCTTCCTACGGTATTAAACTGCCGTCGCAGCGTATTGCAGAGGAAAAGGCGAAGGAAGAAGAGCAGCGCCTGCAGCAGGCCGTTGATTCTGAAGCAGAGCAGCAGGATGAAACGCATCTGCGCGAGGCTTTCGATGCTCAACAACAGGCTCGCTATGGGGAACCGGCTGCGGCTGAAGCAAGTGCGGAAGATGAGGAAGAAATTCGACATCAGGCCGAGCTTGCCCGCCAGTTTGCCGGGCAGCAGAGCGAGCGCTATGCCGGGCAGCAAAGTACCTCGGCGATGGTAGCAAATACCGCGGGTGCTTTTGATTTCTTACCGGCGGAAGAGGCGGCGGCTAAAGTCGAAGGCGCTTCGTTTACGTCATCAGCTGCGGCGGAGCCAGTCAAACCAGCACCGTCGTGGCAGCGACCAGCACCGCAGCAGGAACCTGAGCAGCCAGCTATACCATCATGGCAGCGACCAGCCCCGCAGCAGGAACCTGAGCAGCCAGCTATACCATCATGGCAGCGACCAGCCCCGCAGCAGGAACCTGAGCAGCCAGCTATACCATCATGGCAGCAGCCAGCGCAGCAGCAGGAACCTGAGCAGCCAGCCGCTCCTTCGTGGCAGCGATCAGCCCCGCAGCAGGAGCCTGTACAGCCAGCTACACCGTCATGGCAGCGGCCAGCACCACAGCAGGAACCTGAGCAGCCAGCCGCACCTTCGTGGCAGCGACCAGCACCGCAGCAGGAGCCTGTGCAGCCAGCTACACCATCGTGGCAGCGATCAGCCCCGCAGCAGGAACCTGAGCAGCCAGCCGCACCTTCGTGGCAGCGATCAGCCCCGCAGCAGGAACCTGAGCAGCCAGCCGCACCGTCATGGCAGCGGCCAGCACCACAGCAGGAGCCTGAGCAGCCAGCCGCACCTTCGTGGCAGCAGCCAGTACAGCAGCCGGAGCCTGCGCCAGAAATAAAGGTGGAAGATAGCCTGTTCCACCCATTCCTGGTGCGTCATGAGCAGCCGCTGGAAAAACCAACCACGCCACTGCCAACGCTGGACTTGCTGACGGCTCCACCAGCGGAAGCCGAGCCGGTAGATATGTTTGCGCTTGAGCAAACGGCACGGCTGGTTGAAGCTCGCCTGGGCGACTATCGTGTCAAAGCGGAAGTCGTGGGTATTTCTCCAGGACCGGTTATTACACGGTTTGAACTGGATCTGGCACCTGGCGTTAAGGCTGCTCGTATTTCTAATCTGTCACGCGATTTGGCCCGTTCGCTTTCCGCAGTAGCGGTACGCGTCGTGGAAGTTATTCCCGGTAAGCCGTATGTGGGTCTTGAATTGCCTAATAAGCATCGCCAGACCGTCTATATGCGTGAAGTACTGGAATGCGACATGTTCCGCGATAATCCTTCGCCGCTTTCTGTGGTGTTGGGTAAAGATATCGCTGGAGAGCCGGTCGTGGCCGACCTGGCAAAAATGCCGCATTTACTGGTAGCGGGTACTACCGGCTCGGGTAAATCCGTTGGCGTAAACGCCATGATTATCAGCATGCTCTATAAAGCCACGCCGGAAGAAGTGCGCTTTATCATGATCGACCCGAAAATGCTTGAGCTGTCGGTTTATGAAGGTATTCCGCATCTGTTAACAGAAGTGGTTACCGACATGAAGGACGCGGCTAACGCATTGCGCTGGAGCGTGGGCGAAATGGAGCGCCGCTATAAGCTTATGTCGGCGCTGGGCGTGCGTAATCTGGCTGGCTATAACGAGAAGGTCAGGCTGGCGGAAGAGATGGGGCGTCCGATTCCGGATCCGTTCTGGAAGCCGGGCGACAGCATGGAAACGTCGCCGCCAATGCTGGAAAAGCTGCCTTATATCGTGGTGCTGGTTGACGAGTTTGCCGATCTGATGATGGCGGTAGGCAAAAAAGTGGAAGAGCTGATTGCCCGTCTGGCACAGAAGGCGCGTGCGGCAGGTATTCACCTTGTACTGGCAACGCAGCGCCCGTCGGTAGATGTCATCACCGGCCTGATTAAAGCCAACATTCCAACTCGTATTGCCTTTACGGTTTCCAGCAAGATCGACTCGCGTACGATCCTCGATCAGGGCGGTGCCGAATCGCTGCTGGGGATGGGCGATATGCTGTATATGCCGCCAAACTCCTCAATGCCGGTACGCGTGCACGGTGCTTTCGTCAGGGATGAGGAAGTGCATGCAGTGGTTCAGGACTGGAAAGCCCGCGGTCGTCCGCAGTATATAGAGAGCATCACGGCAGGCGAAGAGAGTGAAAGCGCTGCCATGGGACTTGATGGCGACGAAGAGCTCGATCCGCTTTTCGATCAGGCTGTGTCGTTCGTTGTTGAAAAACGTCGCGCCTCGATATCTGGCGTTCAGCGGCAGTTCCGCATCGGTTATAACCGAGCGGCACGCATTATTGAACAGATGGAAGCGCAGAGCATAGTTTCGCCGCCGGGCCACAACGGCAATCGCGAAGTGCTTTCACCACCGCCGCATGAGATGTAACGCGTAACCAACGGGCCGGATTATCCGGCCCGTTGAATTTCCAGCGATTGTCTCCATATCATATCCGTGTAATCAGCTAATTCCCCTGTTGTTATCTCTGCCGCCTGGCTACAGTTAAGGCTGCCCGCTAACCGGGATAAAAAAGTTTCAATAAGGATGCCGTAAATGAAAAAATTGACGATCACATGCTGCCTGCTTGCTTCTTTTGCTTCTGCCAGCGTCATGGCCGATGCCTCTGCTGATTTACAGCAGCGCCTGGATAAAGTAACCAGTTTTCATGCCAGCTTTACCCAAAAAGTTACCGATGGCAGCGGCCAGTCCGTTCAGGATGGGGAAGGCGAGCTGTGGGTAAAGCGTCCCGATTTATTTAACTGGCACATGACCGCGCCCGATGAAAGCGTACTGATTTCCGATGGCAAAACCCTGTGGTTTTACAACCCGTTTGTTGAGCAGGTCAGCGCGACCTGGTTGAAAGACGCCACCAGCAATACGCCATTTATGCTGATCGCTCGTAACCAGCGCAGCGACTGGAAGCAGTACAACATTAAGCAGCTTGGCGACAACTTTGAGCTGACGCCAAAATCGACCGACGGCAACCTGAAACAGTTTACGATTAACGTTTCAACCAACGGTACCATTAACCAGTTCAGCGCGGTGGAGCAGGATGGTCAGCGCAGCAGCTACAGCCTGAAAAGCCAGCAAAACGGCGCGGTTAATCCTGATAAATTCCGCTTCACTCCGCCAAAAGGCGTGACGCTGGACGATCAACGTCAGTGAGGTCAGCGTGAGCAACCTGTCTCTGGATTTTTCCCATAACGAGTTTCAACCCCTGGCCGCGCGCATGCGGCCTCGGACGCTGGCTGAATATATCGGACAGCAGCATCTGCTGGCTTCCGGCAAACCTTTGCCGCGCGCTATCGAAGCCGGACATCTGCATTCGATGATCCTCTGGGGGCCGCCAGGCACGGGTAAAACCACGCTGGCGGAGATTATTGGTCACTACGGCCAGGCTGACGTTGAGCGCATCTCCGCTGTTACCTCCGGCATCAAGGAAATTCGGGAGGCGATTGAGCGAGCGCGGCAAAGTCGTCATGCCGGACGGCGTACCATTCTGTTTGTTGATGAGGTTCATCGCTTTAATAAAAGCCAGCAGGATGCGTTTCTGCCGCACATTGAAGATGGCACTATCACTTTTATCGGTGCCACTACTGAGAATCCCTCATTTGAGCTAAATTCTGCATTGCTTTCCCGCGCGCGCGTTTATCTGCTGAAGTCTCTGACCACTGAAGATATTGAGCAGGTCCTGGATCAGGCGATGAAAGATGGTGAGCGGGGCTACGGTAAGCAGAATATCATCCTGCCGGCTGATACCCGCAGGATGATAGCCGAGCTGGTAAATGGCGATGCTCGTCGTTCACTGAACACGCTGGAAATGATGGCCGATATGGCAGAAGCGGATAGCAAAGGCCAGCGTATCCTGACGCCACAACTGCTTACTGAAGTATCCGGCGAGCGGAGCGCCCGCTTCGATAATAAAGGCGATCGCTTTTACGACCTGATTTCAGCGCTACATAAATCGGTGCGCGGTTCCGCGCCTGACGCGGCACTTTACTGGTATGCACGAATCATTACGGCAGGCGGCGACCCGCTATATGTCGCGCGCCGCCTGTTAGCTATCGCTTCAGAAGATGTTGGCAATGCCGATCCCCGGGGTATGCAGGTAGCGATTTCCGCCTGGGATTGCTTTACCCGGGTTGGGCCAGCGGAAGGTGAACGAGCTATCGCCCAGGCTATCGTCTATCTGGCCTGCGCGCCGAAAAGCAACGCCGTCTATACCGCTTTTAAAGCGGCGATGCGTGATGCACGCGACAAGCCCGATTTTGATGTTCCCGAGCATCTACGCAACGCGCCAACGAAGCTAATGAAAGAGATGGGGCTGGGCGCAGAATATCGTTATGCGCACGATGAGCCCGGCGGTTATGCCGCAGGAGAGAACTATTTTCCGGCTGAAATGGCACAGACGCGTTATTACCAGCCAACCTCTCGCGGGCTGGAAGGGAAGATTGGTGAAAAGCTCGCCTGGCTTGCCGGACAGGATCAAAATAGCCCGACAAAACGCTATCGCTGACCCCCGCCTTGCGGTAAGGTTAGCAAGGAATTCAACGCATTCTCCGGGATGCGCCCATCTCTTTTTACTAATCACAGGACAAGCATGCTCGATCCCAATCTGCTGCGTAATGAGCCAGACGCAGTCGCTGAAAAACTGGCACGCCGGGGCTATAAGCTGGACGTTGATCTGCTGCGCTCGCATGAAGAACGCCGCAAGGTTTTGCAGGTCGAAACCGAAACGCTGCAGGCTGAACGCAATTCCCGATCCAAATCTATCGGGCAGGCCAAGGCGCGTGGGGAAGATATCGAGCCGTTACGTCAGGAAGTGAACGCGCTGGGCGAACGCCTGGACGCGGCCAAAGCGGAACTTGATGCGTTACAGAATGCCATTCGTGATGTGGCCCTGGCCATTCCTAATATCCCTGTTGACGAAGTGCCGCCAGGCAAGGACGACAGTGAAAATCAGGAAATCAGCCGCTGGGGCGAGCCGCGCAAGTATGATTTTGCGGTACGCGACCACGTGGAGCTGGGCGAGATGGCTGCCGGTCTGGATTTTGCCGTCGCCGCTAAGCTGACTGGTTCACGTTTTGTGGTAATGAAAGGGCAGATTGCCCTGATGCACCGCGCGCTTAGCCAGTTTATGCTGGATCTGCACACGGAACAGCACGGCTATCTGGAAACCTACGTTCCCTATCTGGTTAACCACGCAACGCTTTACGGAACGGGACAATTACCAAAATTTGGTGAAGATCTTTTCCATACGCGTCCACTGGAAGAAGAAGCTTCCGCCAGCGACTATGCGCTGATCCCAACGGCCGAAGTTCCTCTGACCAACCTGGTCCGTGACGAAATTCTGGAAGAAGAATCGCTGCCGCTGAAGTTTACCGCCCATACGCCATGCTTCCGTTCTGAAGCCGGCGCCTATGGTCGTGATACCCGCGGTCTGATTCGTATGCATCAGTTCGACAAAGTTGAAATGGTGCAGATTACCCGTCCGGAAGATTCCATGCAGGCGCTTGAAGAGCTGGTCGGCCATGCCGAAAAAGTTCTCCAGCTGCTTGAGCTGCCTTATCGTAAAGTGCTGCTCTGCACGGGCGATATGGGCTTTGGCGCATGTAAAACTTATGACCTGGAAGTCTGGTTACCGGCGCAGGATACCTATCGTGAGATCTCATCCTGTTCGAATATGGGTGATTTCCAGGCGCGCCGCATGCAGGCTCGCTGCCGCAGCAAAACCGAGAAGAAACCGCGTCTGGTCCATACGCTCAACGGTTCTGGCCTTGCTGTAGGCCGTACGCTGGTCGCGGTGCTGGAAAACTATCAGCAGGCGGACGGCCGTATTGCCGTGCCGGAGGTTCTGCGACCTTATATGAAAGGGCTTGAGTTTATCGGCTAGTTTCCCTTTCTGATAAAAAACCTGTGGCTTAACGGCCGCAGGTTTTTTTTATTTGTCGCGGTGTAACGCTGCCGCTTTAACGCCTGTCATATCCAGCAATAAATATAATCGATTAAAAATTCCTCTTTGTTTTATTTCCTTTTATTTCAATGATATAAATTTAATTTCAGCATTTTGAACATTATTTGGCTTTTTACGGATAAAAAAAATAAATCGGCCCACGGCAAATTGTGCTGTGGCCAAATTCAGGTCGTTGACTTTAATCCGGCTGGTGGCATTATTCGCGCAAAATCATCTCTCTTTTGGTCGTCTCCTGACTATGTCAACCTGGTCCCGTCCCGTTATTATGCTGCTCTGCGGTTTACTGCTGCTGACGATTTCTGTCGCCGTGCTGAATACGCTGGTGCCGCTCTGGCTTACGCACGATTTACTGCCTACCTGGCAGATTGGTGCCGTCAGCTCCGCTTATTTTACCGGCAACCTGGTCGGAACATTAATGGCGGGATGGCTAATTAAGAGGCTGGGCTTTAATCGGGCCTATTATATTGCGACAGCCTTATTCGCCCTGGCGACGGCCGCTATGGGTTTCGAACAGGGGTTCTGGATGTGGTCGATCTGGCGCTTCGTTGCCGGCATTGGCTGTGCGCTGATCTGGGTCGTCGTGGAAAGTGCTCTGTTATGTAGCGGCACGTTACGCAACCGGGGACGACTACTCGCTGCCTACATGATTGTTTACTACCTTGCGACGGTTATCGGCCAGCTGTTAGTCAGCAAGATTTCTACCGAACTGCTGCATACGCTGCCGTGGGTAACCGCTCTTATCGTTGCCGCTATTTTGCCGCTGGTTTTCACCCGAATTACGGCAAAAGGCGAGAGCGAAGAGGCTCCCGGACGGATGTGGTCCATGCTGCGCCGCCGCAGCGCCAGGCTGGGGATCAATGGCTGTATTATTTCCGGGATACTGCTTGGCTCGCTGTATGGATTAATGCCGCTCTATCTTTCTCATCAGGGTATGAGCGATGCAACAGTAGGCTACTGGATGGCTTTGATGGTCAGCGCAGGCATTATCGGCCAGTGGCCGGTTGGCCGTCTTGCGGATCGCTATGGCCGTCTGCTGGTGCTGCGCGTGCAGGTCTTTGGCGTGATTTTGGGCGCGCTGGCAATGCTCAGCAATGCCGCAATGGCACCAGCCTTGTTCGTGCTGGGCTGTGCCGGGTTTACGCTTTATCCGGTCGCTATGTCGTGGGCATGCGAGAAAGTGGCCCACCATGAGCTGGTCGCAATGAACCAGGCGCTGCTGCTGAGTTACACCACCGGCAGCCTGGCCGGACCAGCACTTACTTCTATGCTGATGCAA
Source organism: Erwinia sp. BNK-24-b (assembly GCF_047456155.1). Classification (NCBI taxonomy): domain Bacteria; kingdom Pseudomonadati; phylum Pseudomonadota; class Gammaproteobacteria; order Enterobacterales; family Erwiniaceae; genus Erwinia; species Erwinia sp. BNK-24-b. The sequence goes on along the minus strand of NZ_CP179901.1, from coordinate 3,046,522 downwards.
AGCTATTCCGACCGCGTGCTGTTTGTCACTATTGCTACGGTAGCGCTGGTTTATCTGGCTATGCTGCTACGTAAGGCCGACCGTCACGCTACGCCGATCGCCCATGCCTGATCGGCTTTGGTAGAGTGAGCGGGTTTCTTCCGCTCGCTAATACATTACCTTGTGGCCGTACTCTTCCAGGATATGCTTGACCCGCTCCATCGTTTCCGTCCTGGGAGGATGCACGCCGTCAAGCTTGTACTCTTCGCCCATCGCCAGCCATTTATGTTTACCCAATTCGTGATAGGGCAGCAGCTCTATTTTTTCTACATTGCCCATATCACGCGTAAATGCACCCAGCCGATGCGCCGAATCATCGTCATCGGAATAACCGGGCACCACGACAAAGCGTATCCAGGTACGAATATTCTTTTTGGCAAGATAGCGAGCAAAATCCATAGTGCGATGGTTAGAGACGCCAACCAGAATCTGATGGATGTCATCGTTTATCTGCTTTAAATCCAGCATTACCAGGTCGGTTACTTCCAGCAGCTCATCAATCACCGGATCGTAACGACGCACAAAGCCGTTGGTATCCAGGCAGGTATTGATTCCTTCAGCACAGCAAGCGCGAAACCAGTCGCGCACGAACTCCGCCTGCAGAATGGCTTCGCCGCCGGAAGCGGTAACGCCGCCGCCCGATGCGTTCATAAAGTGGCGATAGGTCACCACTTCCTTCATTAGCTCTTCAACCGTAATCTCCTGACCGCCGTGGGTATCCCAGGTGTCACGGTTGTGGCAATAGAGGCAGCGCATCAGGCAGCCCTGAAAGAAGGTGATAAAGCGGATGCCGGGGCCGTCAACGGTCCCGCATGATTCAAACGAGTGGATACGGCCTTTTACTGACATTGCGATGTTTTCTCCACGGTAATCCCGCCTTCAGGCAGGGACGCAGTCTGCAGCTGCGTTAAGTCTTTTTTGCCAGCGACCCACAAGATGGCTGGCAAAACAGACTAAAAAAGCTCCGGCGAACCGGAGCTTTTACTCTTTACATGGTTTTAGTGAAGGTACGAGTAATCACATCCTGCTGTTGTTCTTTCGTCAGGGAGTTAAAACGCACCGCGTAACCTGAAACACGAATGGTCAGCTGAGGATATTTCTCTGGATCGTTCATCGCCTCCAGCAGCATCTCGCGGTTCATGACGTTGACATTCAGATGCTGCCCGCCTTCGATGCTGGATTCGTGATGGAAATAGCCATCCATCAGACCGGCAAGGTTAGCCTTACGGACATCATCATCTTTACCCAGGGCGTTAGGCACAATGGAGAAGGTGTAGGAGATACCATCTTTCGCATAGGCAAAAGGCAGTTTCGCTACGGATGTCAAAGAGGCGACAGCACCTTTCTGGTCACGTCCATGCATTGGGTTTGCGCCCGGGCCAAATGGTGCGCCTGCGCGGCGACCGTCTGGTGTATTACCTGTTTTTTTACCGTAAACCACGTTGGAGGTAATTGTCAGCACAGACTGCGTTGGTACCGCGTTGCGATAGGTCTGCAGCTGCTGAATTTTCTTCATAAAGCGTTCGACAAGGTCGCAGGCGATATCGTCCACGCGCGCATCATTATTACCAAACTGCGGATATTCACCCTCAATTTTGAAATCCACCGCCAGGCCATCTTCATCACGTAAAGGTGACACTTTAGCGTATTTGATAGCGGACAGTGAATCGGCAGCCACAGACAGACCGGCGATACCGCAGGCCATGGTGCGGTAAACGTCACGATCGTGCAGCGCCATCAGTGAAGCTTCGTAACTGTATTTGTCATGCATATAGTGAATGACGTTCAGGGCGGTTACATACTGTTTTGCCAGCCAGTCCATAAAGTGATCCATACGGCCCAGCACTTTGTCATAGTCCAGCACGTCGTCCATCATTGGCGCTTCTTTCGGGCCCACCTGCATTTTAAGCTTTTCATCCATGCCACCGTTAATGGCGTAAAGCATGGTTTTAGCGAGGTTGGCGCGTGCACCGAAGAACTGCATCTGTTTGCCCACGATCATTGGGCTAACGCAGCAGGCGATAGCGTAATCGTCGTTATTGAAATCCGGGCGCATCAAATCGTCATTTTCATACTGTACTGATGACGTATCGATAGAAACCTTGGCCGCAAATTTCTTAAAGTTCAGCGGCAGCTTTTCAGACCAGAGAATGGTCATATTAGGCTCAGGTGAGGGGCCCATCGTGTAAAGCGTATTCAGGAAGCGGAAGCTGTTTTTAGTGACCAGCGTACGCCCGTCAACGCCCATGCCTGCCAGTGACTCTGTCGCCCAGATAGGGTCGCCGGAGAAGAGTTCGTCATACTCTGGCGTGCGCAGGAAGCGAACCATACGCAGTTTCATTACCAGATGGTCAATCAGCTCCTGAGCGTCCTGCTCGGTGATTTTGCCAGCCTGCAGATCGCGTTCAATATAGATATCAAGGAACGTAGAAACGCGGCCAAACGACATTGCCGCGCCGTTTTGCGATTTGACCGCGGCCAGGTAACCAAAGTAGGTCCACTGTACGGCTTCCTGAGCGCTTTTCGCTGGTTCAGAAATATCGCAACCATATTTTGCAGCCATCTCTTTAATCTGCTGCAGCGCACGATGCTGATCGGCAATTTCTTCGCGCAGGCGGATAGTCGCTTCAAGGTTAACGCCATTTTCAAGATCGCTTTGCAGTGAAGTGAACTGAGCAAACTTGTCTTTCATCAGCCTGTCGATGCCGTAAAGGGCAACGCGACGATAGTCACCGATAATGCGGCCGCGACCATAAGCATCCGGCAGCCCGGTTAATACACCCGATTTACGGCAGCGCAGAATGTCGGGCGTATAAACATCGAAAACGCCCTGGTTATGTGTTTTACGGTATTCGGTAAAAACCTTTTTCAGGCCGGCATCCAGTTCGCGTCCGTAAACTTTACAGGAGCCTTCCACCATTTTGATGCCGCCAAAAGGGATCAGGGCGCGCTTAAGAGGCGCTTCAGTTTGTAAGCCAACAATGGTTTCCAGCTTGCGATCGATATAACCGGCGTCATGAGAGGTAATGGTGGAAGCCAGATCGGTATCAAAATCCACCGGCGCATGGGTACGGTTTTCCAGCTTAATGCCTTCCATCACCTTATCCCACAGGGCCGTGGTTGCCGGTGTCGCGCCACTCAAAAATGCTTCGTCACCTTCATAGGGAGTATAGTTTTTTTGAATGAAGTCACGGACGTTGATGCTGTTCTGCCATTCGCCTTGTGCAAAGCCTGCCCAGGCAGCTGCCTGGTTTACATTTTGCTCGCTCATGTGATCACCTTTTAAATGAAGTTCTTTTATTCCTGCTGCCTGGCAGCAAGGTCAAATCCTGTTGCTGGCAATCAGTGATGATCGCCGTCCCGCAAATAGATAACCCAGTACGTCAGGCCGACCAGCAGCCCACCGCCGATAATATTGCCGAGGGTGACGGGGATAAGATTATCGATAATAAAATTAATGACCGTCAGATCTGAAAAGTGTGCCGCTGTTGTCCCGGTGGCTTGCCAGAAAGCTGGCGAAGCGAAGTCTTTGATAACGATAGCCATGGGGATCATGAACATATTGGCAATGCTGTGCTCAAACCCGCTGGCAACGAACATGGCAACCGGCAACACCATAGCCAACATTTTGTCCGTCAGGCTGCGCCCGGAATAGCTCATCCAGACCGCCATGCATACCATCAGGTTTGCGAGCGTGCCGAGACAGACGGCTTCAAGAAAAGTATGGTGCATTTTATGGTCAGCCGTTTGCAGAACATTTAACCCCCATGCACCATTTGCCACCATATACTGGCCAGCAAACCAGATCAGCCCGACAAAAAACATCGCGCCAAAGAAATTCCCGATATAAACGTTAATCCAGTTACGGGCCAGCTGCCCCCACGTAATGCGTCCGCTGGCTTTCGCCACCATGGTCAGAACGGTCGAGGTAAACAAGTCTGCCCCGCACACCACCACCAGCATCAGCCCCAGAGAGAAGCACAGGCCGCCGATCAGTTTTGCCACGCCATACGGCATGGTTTCCGTGCCGGTGGTGGCAGTGATATAAAAAACAAAAGCGATGGAAATAAATACGCCCGCGGTGATAGCCAGAAAAAAAGTGGTAAAAGGGTGTTTTGCTGCTTTATAGACGCCCGCTTCTTCAGCGACTTTAGCCATTTCAGACGGCAGGAGTAAATCGAACGGATTGCCAGCTTTCACACTAACTTCTCCTGAAATTATTGAACGATGAAATAATAACAAAGGAGTACGGCAGGAAAATTGATATGGATCATATTGAAACGGTACATTGCCGTTCCGAACAGGGAAGAAAAGCTTATTTTTTTCTTAAATTATTGATAATAAAGCTTAAAATAAATTTTAAAGTAGCTATATATTTTTTAAGGCTCAATGGAGCGCGCCCGGCAACCTTACTCTACTATATCGGCGTTTTTTATTTTTGCAGAAATAATCCGGCAACCTTTTCTAATCTTAAATAAAATTAATATTTAAGTCTGGTTAAAGCTGGTCTTAAAAAGCCCGCCTGTTCTGGCGGGCTAAAAAATTATTTCCAGTAGCGACGCTTAGCCTGCTGCAGCTTCTCGTAGGCTGCGAGTAGCGCCTGATGCGCCGGGAACGCCAGCAAATCTTCATCCACGCTCTGCAAACCATAAAAAGGCGCTTCGCCGCTAATGGCAGCGGAAGCGGCATCTACGGCTTCCTGACCATACATACGGACAAATGCATGGTGATATTGCACAGGATCGCGTTCATCTTCCTGGCTTAGCAGCAGCAGCGTTTGCAGGCAGCGATAGTAGTTAGCCCGCTCTGGCGTAAAGATAGAAGCGTTGAATTCCATCGTCCACTCTGTCCAGATTAGCGCCTGATCGATATCACCGCCTGCCAGTGCCAGCATGGCTTTCAGTTCGCCAATACGCAGCGTATACCAGCCGTTATCTTTACCCGTTGCCAGGCCCAGCAATTCGCGTACGCGAGTAAAGTCATCGTGACCGTCTTCGTCCAGACGCTCGATCAGTGCAAGATAATCTTCTTTTTCCCACTGGCTGTCAGGCAGAGAAAGCAGCGTTTCTCGTAAATAGGCACCCATGCTGTTATTGGCCAGCAACAGATCTTCCGCAGGATAAATATCAGACATGCCGGGAACGATAATACGGCAGGCATAAACGTCAAGGTGTTGATAATCTGCGATATAAACTTCTTTATCTTCCGCGTTGAATATTGCCATCAGCGTGGCAAATTCTTCTTCGGTCGATCCGGCAAAGCTCCAGTCAACAAACGGATAGTCCGCGTCGTCTTTGAACATATCCCAGGAGATCAGGCCGCTGGAATCGATAAAGTGGGTTTCCAGGTTAGCGTGCTCAGCCACTTCTTCATCGTCAAAGGTCGGTGGGGTAAAGACATCCAGATCTTTCAGCCCACGTCCCTGAAGCAGTTCGGTTACGGTACGCTCCAGCGCTACGCCGAAGTCAGGGTGCGCGCCAAAGGAAGCGAAGCAGGTGCCGTTTTGCGGGTTGAACAAGACTACGCAGATCACCGGATAATTGCCGCCGAGCGAGGCATCATAAGAGAAGATCGGGAATCCTTCTGCTTCCAGCTTTTCAATCGATTCTACTACGCCCGGATAACGGTTAAGCACGTCCTGTGGAATCACGGGCAGGCTGATTGACTCGGCGATAATGCGGTTTTTGATATAGCGCTCGAAAACTTCGGACAGCCCCTGTACGCGCGCTTCGTTAGCGGTATTGCCCGCTGACATGCCGTTAGAAACATAGAGATTACCGATGATGTTCATCGGAATATAAACCGTCTCCTGGTCAGACTGACGCGTGAAGGGCAGGCCGCAAATACCGCGCGCGGCGTTACCAGACTGCAGATCGATTAAATCGCTGGCGTTCAGAGAGGCTTCCGGATCGTAAAAATCTTTCAGGCGCGGATCCAGAATGCCTTCCGGCAGGCTGTCGTCATCCGGTAACGGGAACCACTTTTCATTCGGATAATGGACAAAGTCGCCGTTAGCGATAGTGTTGCCTAACCAGAAATCTGCAAAAAAGTAGTTTGTTGACAGGCGCTCAAAATATTCACCCAGCGCAGAAGCCAGCGCCGCTTTTTTGCTGGCACCCTTGCCGTTAGTGAAGCAAAGCGGACAGTCACGGTCACGAATATGCACGGACCAGACGTGAGGAACCGGGTTCAACCAGGAAGCTTCTTCGATATTGAAGCCCAGATCCTGTAATTTTTGCTGGAAGCGTGAGATAGAGTCTTCCAGTGCGGCATCTTTGCCTGGAATATAGGTTTGCGTCATAGTGCCCACTCATTTTGGGTTGTGTCGAAAGCGCGCAATGATACGGGGTTTCCCGTAGGTTCGCTATGCGACGAAATGTTTTATCCCGGCTATTGTGGCATTTCCGCTCTCTGAGATCCGGTATGAAAATAACTCCGCTGGAAGGGCCTCACAAAATATCGCTTCTGTTGCAATTCACGCTACATACTGTTGCGGCACACGGCGCATAACTGGTCGGTTGACCTGATTAAACATTGCAGCGTCCGGATGGCAATGATAAAACCGATAGCAGAATCGATACCGATTGAACTGAAAGTGGTGAGGGGAAATGAGCCAGGTTTTCAATTTTAGCTCCGGTCCAGCAATGCTGCCGGTAGAAGTGCTACGTCGTGCCGAACAGGAACTCTGCAACTGGCGGGGGCTAGGTACCTCCGTTATGGAGATTAGCCATCGCAGTAAAGAGTTCACTCAGGTTGCGGTAGAAGCAGAAAGTGATTTTCGCGATCTGCTGAAAATCCCCTCAAATTACAAAGTATTGTTTTGCCACGGTGGCGCGCGCGCGCAGTTCGCGGCTATCCCTATGAATCTGCTGGGTGACCATACTACGGCGGATTATGCCGATGGCGGTTACTGGGCGCATAGCGCGGTAAAAGAAGCGGAGAAATACTGTAAGCCTAATGTTATTGACGTTAAGACTACCCTTGACGGGCTACGCGCGATTACTCCGATGAGCAGCTGGGCGCTTTCAGATGAAGCAGCCTATGTGCACTATTGCCCTAACGAAACGATCGATGGCGTAGCCATCAACGAAGAGCCAGATTTTGGTGATAAAGTTGCGGTAGCTGACCTGTCATCAACCATTCTTTCACGGCCTCTTGATATTAATCGCTACGGCGTACTTTACGCAGGCGCGCAGAAGAATATTGGTCCCGCTGGCTTAACGCTGGTGGTGGTACGTGAAGATTTGCTGGGCCATGCTCAGAAAGCGCTGCCGTCCATTCTTGACTACAAGGTGTTAAGCGAAAACGACTCTATGTTTAATACGCCGCCAACCTTTGCATGGTATCTTTCTGGCCTGGTGTTTAAGTGGCTGAAAGAGCAGGGCGGCGTGGCAGAGATGGACAAGCGTAATCAGGCTAAGGCCGATCTGCTTTATGGCGTTATTGATAACAGCGATTTTTATCGTAATGATGTCGCCATCGCGAACCGCTCACGCATGAATGTGCCTTTCCAGCTGGCGGACACGGCGCTGGATAAAGTTTTTCTTGAGGAATCCTTTGCCGCCGGTTTACACGCCCTAAAAGGCCACCGTGCGGTGGGCGGCATGCGCGCTTCAATTTACAACGCAATGCCGCTGGCAGGCGTAAAAGCGCTGACCGATTTTATGACGGATTTTGAACGTCGTCACGGTTAAGCCTTTTACCCGGTTTTGATACTGAAACCTCGCCATAGCGCGGGGTTTTATCGCATTTTATCTGGAGAATAAGTTTCACATGCAGGAATCCCTGACTTTACAACCTGTCGCGCTGGTAAACGGCACCGTTAACCTGCCTGGTTCAAAAAGCGTTTCCAACCGCGCTTTGTTGCTGGCAGCACTGGCAAAAGGTACTACTCGCCTGACTAACCTCCTGGACAGCGATGACGTGCGTCATATGCTTAACGCTTTGCAGGCACTGGGCGTAAGCTTTACGCTTTCTGAGAGCCGGACAGAGTGTGAAGTGGTTGGTCAGGGTGGCCCGTTACGGTCAGAACACCCGCTGGAGCTGTTTTTAGGCAATGCGGGCACCGCGATGCGCCCGCTGGCCGCTGCGCTTTGTCTGGGCGCTAACGATGTCGTACTGACAGGTGAGCCGCGGATGAAAGAGCGCCCGATTGGTCATCTGGTTGATGCACTGCGTCAGGGCGGCGCGCAGGTGGATTACCTTGAGCAGCAGGATTACCCGCCGCTGCATATTAAGGGCGGTTTCAGCGGCGGCAATATTGCTGTTGACGGTACGGTTTCAAGCCAGTTTTTAACCGCGCTGTTAATGACGGCTCCTCTGGCTCCCCAGAACACGACCATCACTATCAAAGGGGAACTGGTTTCTAAACCCTATATAGATATCACGCTTAATCTGATGCGGGCCTTTGGCGTGACGGTGGAAAACGATAATTACGGCGTATTTCATATCAAGGGCTGCCAGAATTACGTTTCGCCAGGCGATTACCTGGTGGAAGGCGATGCTTCTTCTGCCTCCTATTTCCTTGCCGCAGCCGCCATTAAAGGCGGTACGGTTAAAGTCACGGGGATTGGCCGCGGCAGCATGCAGGGCGATATCCGCTTTGCTGACGTGCTGGAAAAAATGGGCGCGGTTATTGAATGGGGCGACGACTATATCGCCTGTACGCGCGGCGACCTGAACGCTATCGATCTGGATATGAATCATATTCCTGATGCCGCAATGACTATTGCTACCGCTGCGCTGTTTGCCAAAGGCACCACGGTAATGCGCAATATTTATAACTGGCGCGTAAAAGAGACGGACCGTCTGGCCGCCATGGCGACCGAACTTCGTAAGGTTGGTGCGGAAGTAGAAGAAGGGCACGATTACATTCGCGTAACGCCACCTGAAACGCTGACGTATGCCGAAATCGGCACCTATAACGATCATCGTATGGCAATGTGTTTCTCGCTGGTGGCGCTGTCTGATACGCCTGTTACTATCCTCGATCCAAAATGCACCGCCAAGACTTTCCCTGACTATTTCGAGCAGCTTGCTCGTCTTAGCCAGCCCGCATAAGTTAGCCATCCCGCTGCATTCTGGTGCAGCGGGATGCGAGCTATCTCACGCTCTGAAGATCTGTTTTTTTGTTTAATCCTCATTCGCCTGTCGATTAATTTCAGCACGTCTATGCTTAAGGGGTAACGATCGGGGCTTTAGCCGCGTATAATATGCGTCGAAATTTGCCTGAGCAGGTTAGACAGGCATTCCACCGACAGGAGAACGACATGACGCCTATAGCCCAGGTGATCACTATTGATGGTCCAGGCGGTGCCGGTAAGGGAACCTTGTGCAAAGCCATGGCTGAAGCGCTTAACTGGCATCTACTGGATTCAGGCGCTATTTATCGCGTGCTGGCGCTGGCCGCATTGCATCATCATGTAGATATCACCTCTGAAGAAGCGCTGGTTCCGATCGCCGCGCATCTTGATGTTCGCTTTGTTTCAAAAGACGGCGAGATGGAAGTGATCCTTGAGGGTGAAAACGTCTCCAGCGAAATTCGTACTCAGGACGTCAGCAATACGGCTTCAAAAGTTGCCGCTTTCCCTCGAGTGCGGGAAGCGTTACTGCGTCGCCAGCGCGGATTTCGCGAGGCGCCAGGGCTAATAGCGGATGGCCGCGATATGGGAACCGTCGTGTTTCCGGATGCCGCCGTGAAAATTTTCCTGGACGCCAGCTCTGAAGAGCGAGCCCATCGTCGTATGCTACAGTTGCAGGAGAAAGGCTTTAGTGTTAACTTTGAACGCCTTTTATCCGAGATAAAAGAGCGCGATGAGCGTGACCGTAACCGTGCGATTGCACCGTTAAAGCCAGCAGAAGATGCGCTGGTACTGGATTCAACCAGTATGTCAATTGAGCAAGTGATTGAAAAAGCTTTAAATTATGCCAGAGAAAAGCTGTCACTGCCGTAAGCCTCGCGATAACTGATTTTTTTAACCCTTTGATATGGACGTCATGGGGCATGTGAAACAACCCCATCCGGCAGGAAGTCAGATGGACGTTAAATTGAAGAATCCTGAAGATTATCAATATGACTGAATCTTTTGCTCAACTATTTGAAGAATCCTTAAAAACAATCGAAACCCGCCCGGGTTCCATCGTTCGTGGCGTTGTTGTCTCTATCGACAAAGACGTAGTTCTGGTTGATGCGGGTCTGAAATCTGAATCTGCAATTCCTGCAGAGCAGTTCAAGAACGCAGCCGGCGAACTGGAAATCCAGGTAGGCGACGAAGTTGACGTTGCTCTGGACGCAGTAGAAGACGGCTTCGGTGAAACCCTGCTGTCCCGTGAGAAAGCTAAGCGTCACGAAGCATGGATCACGCTGGAAAAAGCTTACGAAGATGCTGAAACTGTTACCGGTGTTATCAACGGCAAAGTGAAAGGTGGCTTCACAGTTGAGCTGAACGGTATTCGTGCGTTCCTGCCAGGTTCACTGGTAGATGTGCGTCCGGTGCGCGACACGCTGCACCTGGAAGGCAAAGAGCTTGAGTTCAAAGTAATCAAGCTGGATCAGAAACGTAACAACGTGGTGGTTTCACGTCGTGCGGTTATCGAATCCGAAAACAGCGCAGAGCGCGATCAGCTGCTGGAAAACCTGCAGGAAGGCATGGAAGTTAAAGGTATCGTTAAGAACCTGACTGACTACGGTGCATTCGTTGATCTGGGCGGCGTTGACGGCCTGCTGCACATCACTGACATGGCATGGAAACGCGTTAAGCATCCAAGCGAAATTGTCAACGTGGGCGACGAAATCACTGTTAAAGTGCTGAAATTCGACCGCGAGCGTACCCGCGTTTCTCTGGGCCTGAAACAGCTGGGCGAAGATCCATGGGTCGCTATCGCTAAGCGTTACCCGGAAGGTACTCGTCTGACTGGCCGCGTGACCAACCTGACCGACTACGGCTGCTTCGTTGAAATCGAAGAAGGCGTTGAAGGCCTGGTACACGTGTCAGAAATGGACTGGACCAACAAAAACATTCATCCGTCTAAAGTTGTTAACGTTGGCGATGTTGTTGAAGTTATGGTTCTGGACATCGACGAAGAACGTCGTCGTATCTCCCTGGGTCTGAAGCAGTGCAAATCTAACCCATGGCAGCAGTTTGCAGAAACCCACAACAAGGGCGACCGCGTTGAAGGTAAAATCAAGTCAATCACTGACTTCGGTATCTTCATCGGCCTGGACGGCGGTATCGACGGCCTGGTTCACCTGTCTGACATCTCCTGGAACGCTACCGGAGAAGAAGCAGTTCGTGAATACAAGAAAGGCGACGAAATCGCAGCCGTGGTTCTGCAGGTTGACGCAGAGCGCGAGCGTATCTCCCTGGGCGTTAAGCAGCTGGCAGAAGATCCGTTCAACAACTACATCTCTCTGAACAAGAAAGGTGCCATTGTTAACGGTAAAGTAACTGCAGTTGACGCTAAAGGTGCTACAGTTGAACTGGCTGACGGCGTTGAAGGTTACCTGCGTGCTTCTGAAGCATCTATCGACCGCGTAGAAGACGCAACTCTGGTTCTGAACGTTGGCGACGATGTTGAAGCCAAGTTCACCGGCGTTGACCGTAAAAACCGCGTTGTTAGCCTGTCTGTTCGTGCAAAAGACCAGGCTGACGAGAAAGAAGCCATCAACACTGTTAACACCAAACAGGAAGAAGGCAACTTCTCTAACGCTATGGCTGAAGCGTTCAAAGCAGCTAAAGGCGAGTAATTGCGCTTGCATCAGGGCAGCTCTGCTGTCCTGAAGCCGTTACTGTCAGAGCTTTTTCCCACAGGGATTAACCGGAGGATTTATGACCAAGTCAGAACTGATTGAAAGACTTGCTGGCCAGCACTCTCATATTCCGGCGAAAGTCGTTGAGGATGCGGTAAAAGAGATGCTTGAACACATGGCCACTACGCTGGCGCAGGGTGAACGCATCGAAATCCGGGGCTTCGGCAGTTTTTCTTTGCACTACCGCGCACCTCGTACCGGACGCAACCCTAAAACGGGTGATAAAGTTGAGCTGGAAGGTAAATACGTTCCGCACTTCAAGCCCGGTAAAGAATTACGCGATCGCGCAAATATTTACGGCTAAAGCTTCCGCATTACACTGCAATAAAACGACACTTCGGTGTCGTTCTTTTTTGCTTTAAAAACAGGCTAACTGAAGCGTTTTGACTGCTGTTTTTAACTATCTGAACTTCTCTCGCATAAATACTGCAACCCGCTGTAATTCACTCCTTCTCTTTGCGCTATCTCTTCTGAAAGAGAAAAGTGCTGGCTGATTCATTTACCCAAGCCTTGCATACTCTTCGTTGTCGCTACAAAGGAGAGATGCTGATGGCTTACAGCCTGAGCCGACTGGCAGCAGGGATGATTACCGCAACGCTGCCGCTAATCTGGTTACCTTATTTGCCGGAGGCGCGCTATAACTGGGTGCCTGTAGTGCTGGCCGGGTTTTTAATTGCTGTTAAAAAAGGCAAAGAGGCCGCTATTTTTCTTATACTTTTTCTCTGGGCTCTGATGCCTGCTCAACGTCTTTTGCAGCAAACAACGTTCCTCTCTGCCGGGCCGGTGAACGCTACTGTCAGGATTAAGCAGTTACTGCCTCAGTCACAAAAAATCAAGGTGCGGATTGTCAGCGTGGGGGAAAAAAGGCTTTTTCCACCCGTTTATGCGTTAATCAATTCGCCTGAGATAAACCAGGCGTTTTGCGCCGGGCAGCGCTGGCAAATGACGCTTCGCCTGAGGCCGGTGCATGCCCGGCTTAACCAGGGCGGCTTTGATGCTCAACGTTTTGCGCTGGCTAACAGCACACCGCTAACGGGGAAAGCGCTGGCGTTAAATCCTGTCGATCTTAACTGTAGCTGGCGGGAAAGCATTATTCAGCGAAGCCAGAAACACCTTCAGACATTGCCCTGGCAGTCAGTGCTGCTCGCGCTGGCTTTTGGTGACCGAACTACGCTCAGCAGTGAGATAAAAACCGTACTGCGCGAAACCGGTACGGCGCATCTGATGGCCATATCGGGAATGCACATTGGCCTGGCCGCCAGCTCAGGCTGGCTGCTGGCGAGGATAATCCAGCTATTTTTCCGCAGCCACTGGATAGGCTATCGCTTTCCTCTGGGATGTGGTCTGGTACTGGCGTTAATCTATAGCTGGCTATCCGGTGGGAGTCCGCCAGCTGTAAGGGCGATACTTGCCTTAACGATCTGGAGCCTGCTTCGCCTGACGGGCAAAAACTGCACCAGCGGACAGGTACTAAACATTGCTATTGGCACAATTCTCTTTTTCGATCCGCTAAGCGTGCTATCAGACAGCCTGTGGTTATCCGCAACGGCAGTGGCAAGCCTGCTGCTCTGGTATCACTGGTTTCCTCTGGCTGGCCGCTTTTCAAAAGAAAAGAAATGGCTGTTATTACGGCTGCTTCACCTGCAGCTCGGTCTTTTTGTCCTGTTAATGCCGCTACAGATCTTCATTTTCCACGGCATCAGCGTAAGCGCATTGCTGGCAAATTTGTGGGCAGTACCGTTAGTGACTTTATTAACGGTCCCGCTACTGCTTGGCGCAATCCTGCTGCTTCCTTGCGCGCCGCTGAGCCAGTTTTTATGGTGGCTGGCAGACTGCTCGCTTGCACTGGTATTCAAACCGCTATTTTTATTGCCAAAAGGCTGGATTGGCGTAAGCGAACAGGTTTTATGGCTGAGCCTGTTCTGCTTGCTGATGATGGCAGTTTGCCGTTTTCACTGGTGGCATAGTTCACCTCTGACCGTGGTTAGTTTCTGTCTGGCTTTGTTGTGCTGGCGGCTAAATATTAAAGAACCTGAATGGCGCCTGGACATGCTGGATATTGGACACGGGCTAAGCATAGTCATTTCACAACGTGGTAAAGCGGTCATTTACGATACGGGCAACAGGTGGGGCAGTGGTGATGCCGCGCTCAGTCAGATAGTGCCCTGGCTACGCTGGCAAAGGCTGACCGTACAGCAGATTATTTTAAGCCATGGCCATCTCGATCATATCGGTGGCCTTAACAGCCTGCGCGCTAATTTTCCTGCGGCGACCATCCGTAGCGGATTAAACCTGCCCGGACATCTGCCTTGTCAGAAAAACCTCAGCTGGCGCTGGCAAAGCCTGACGTTTAAAGTCCTGTGGCCGCAAAAGATGACGATACCCAGCGGCAATAACCAATCCTGCGTCATTCTGGTCTCCGATGGTAAGAGGAAAATCTTGCTGACGGGCGATATTGAAACGCCAGCCGAGCTGAAACTGGTCAGTTTTTATGGTGATAGATTGCGAGCCGATATCATTCAGGTACCCCATCATGGTAGCGGCACATCCTCTTCGCCGCCGCTGCTCAGAAAAGTCGCAGGTAGCGTCGCGTTGGCCTCCGCCACGCGCTATAACGCATGGAAATTGCCTGCTAAACGTATTATCACACGCTATCAGGAAAACCATTATCGCTGGTACGACACCGCCGCCGATGGACAAATAGCCCTTGAATTTTATAGAGAAAACTGGCGTGTTTTAACCTACAGAGCGCAAATAATGCCCCGCTGGTACCATCAGTGGTTTGGCGTAACCCGTTATTCCAGGTAGAATGAGCGGCTATTTCAATTAGAAGCTGGTTAACTAATGCATCAGGACAAAGATCTCTCCACCTGGCAGACATTCCGACGCCTCTGGCCGATGATCAAACCATTTAAAACGGGACTGGCAGTCTCTTCTGTCGCTCTTATCGTCAACGCAGCAGGTGATGTGCTGATGATGTCCTTGCTAAAACCGCTGCTGGATGACGGTTTCGGCAAAGCAGATTCTTCCGTACTGGTCTGGATGCCGCTGGCCGTAATCGGATTAATGTTGGTACGTGGCGTCTCCAGCTACATCTCCAGCTACTGTATTTCATGGGTTTCTGGCAACGTGGTGATGTCGATGCGCCGCCGTCTGTTTAGCCATATGATGGGCATGCCGGTCGCCTTCTTCGATCAGCAATCTACCGGCACACTGCTGTCGCGAATCACCTATGATTCGGAGCAGGTGGCCTCATCCTCTTCCAGCGCGCTGGTCACCGTGGTGCGTGAAGGTGCATCAATTATCGGTCTGTTTATCATGATGTTTTACTACAGCTGGCAGCTGTCGGTCATCCTGATTTTACTGGCACCGGTGGTTTCTTTCGCTATTCGCACCGTGTCAAAACGCTTCCGTAGCATCAGTAAAAACATGCAGAACACTATGGGGCAGGTGACCACCAGTGCTGAGCAGATGCTAAAGGGCCATAAAGAAGTCCTGATTTTTGGCGGTCAGAAAATTGAGAGCCAGCGGTTTGACGTCGTCAGTAACCGCATGCGGCAGCAGGGCATGAAGCTGGTTTCCGCTTCCTCCGTCTCCGATCCTGTTATCCAGCTGATCGCTTCGCTGGCGCTGGCTTTTGTCCTTTATGCCGCGAGTTTCCCAAGCGTGATGGCGACCTTAACCGCCGGTACTATTACCGTGGTGTTTTCATCAATGATCGCGCTTATGCGACCGCTGAAATCCCTGACCAACGTCAACGCGCAGTTCCAGCGCGGTATGGCGGCCTGTCAGACGCTGTTTTCCATTCTGGATAGCGAGCAGGAAACGGATACCGGTACCCGGGTAATCGAACGCGTTCGCGGTGATGTTGAGTTCCGTAACGTGACCTTCACCTACCCCGGGCGTGAAACGCCGGCGCTGCATAACATCAATTTGTCTATCCCGGCAGGGAGAACGGTGGCGCTGGTAGGACGTTCTGGCTCGGGGAAATCAACCATTGCCAGCCTGATGACGCGTTTTTACGACATTCAGCAGGGCGAAATCCTGATGGATGGGCATGATTTACGTGAATACACGCTCAGTTCGTTACGTAATCAGGTCGCGCTGGTTTCGCAAAATGTTCATCTCTTTAACGATACCGTGGCCAATAACATTGCCTATGCGCGCAACGAGCAATACAGCCGTGAAGATATCGAAAAAGCGGCGACCATGGCGCACGCGATGGATTTCATTAACAAAATGGATAACGGGCTGGATACGGTCATCGGTGAAAACGGCGTGCTGCTCTCGGGCGGACAGCGCCAGCGCATTGCGATTGCACGCGCGCTGCTGCGAGACTGCCCAATCCTTATTCTTGATGAGGCAACGTCTGCGCTGGATACCGAATCAGAGCGGGCCATTCAGTCAGCGCTGGACGAGCTGCAGAAAAACCGTACCTCGCTGGTGATCGCTCACCGTCTTTCCACTATTGAAAAAGCCGATGAAATTGTGGTGGTGGAAGATGGGCATATCGTAGAGCGCGGCAGTCATGCCGAGCTGCTGGCGCATAAAGGCGCCTACGCTCAGCTGCACAAAATGCAGTTTGGTAATGATTGAACGCCTCTGGAGCGGCCGGTCAGCGCTATGGCGACTGCTGCTGCCGCTCAGCTGGCTGTACGGATTAATCAGCCAGCTGCTGCGCTATAGCTACGTTTGGGGCTGGCGTAAAGCCTGGCAAGCGCCTGTGCCTGTAGTCGTTGTGGGTAATCTGACCGCGGGCGGCAACGGTAAAACGCCGGTGGTTATCTGGCTGGTGCAGGCGCTGCAGCAGCGTGGTTTACGCCCTGGCGTGGTCTCCCGAGGCTACGGCGGTAAAGCTGAAACCTATCCGTTAAGGCTTAATGAGCAGACAACCACGCGCGAAGCAGGGGATGAACCGGTACTGATTTATCAGCGAACCGGCGCGGCGGTCGCCGTTTCTCCCCGGCGCAAAGAGGCCGTGCAGGCATTGCTGAGCCAGAACGATATTGACATCATTATTACCGACGATGGCCTGCAGCATTATGCGCTGGCGAGGGATTTTGAAATCGTGGTGGTTGATGGCCAGCGTCGTTTTGGCAATGGCTGGTGGTTGCCGGCAGGCCCAATGCGCGAACGGGCTTCACGGTTGCAAAGCGTGGATGCCGTGATTACCAATGGCGGCAACGCGCATGCAGGTGAAATACCTATGCAGCTGGCACCGGGTTTCGCGGTCAATCTGCTGACTCGCCAGACTTTGCCTTTAACCTCTCTGGTAAACGTGGTCGCAATGGCCGGTATCGGTCATCCGCCTCGTTTTTTCGCTACGCTTCGCCAGCAGGGTATTGTGCCGGTTAAAGAGGTTCCCTTTGCCGATCATCAGGACTACAGCGCCGGGCAGCTGGCATCACTGGTCGATGAAGATCAGATTCTGTTAATGACTGAAAAAGATGCGGTGAAGGCGCGCGGTTTTGCCGCAGCAAACTGGTGGTATTTGCCGGTTGATGCCGAACTGCCAGTGACTCAGGGCAATGAGTTACTGGAGCGTATTGTGTCCCTTAAGTCACCGAAAAATCATTAAATCGCTAAACTGAATGCACCTTACCAGACAGGTGCATTATGTCTTCTTATTCTCTTTCTCTGCCGCAAGCGCGGAATGTTCATCTGGCTGCACAGGGCCTGCTGCAGCCGCCTCGACGTAAGGCGCAGTTTAGCGACCTCGTTAATGCTGTGCGGCAAATGTCTTTGTTGCAGATTGACACCATCAATGTAGTGGCTCGCAGTCCTTATCTGGTACTTTTTAGCCGCCTTGGCGACTATCCGCAGAGCTGGCTGGAAGAGGCCTTATCGACCGGCAAGCTTTTTGAGTACTGGGCGCACGAAGCCTGCTTCATTCCATCCGAAGACTATCCTTTGCTGCGCCATCGCATGCTTTCGCCAGAAAATATGGGCTGGAAATATAATCAGCAGTGGGTGAACACATGGCAGCAGGAAATTACACAGCTTCTGGCCCATATTGAAAAGCACGGGCCAGTCAGATCGGCCGACTTTGCCGCGCCTGAAGGACAAAAGTCCGGCTGGTGGTCGTGGAAGCCGCACAAACGTCACCTGGAAAACTTGTTTACCTCTGGCGAGCTGATGGTTGTTGAGCGCCGTAACTTTCAGCGCGTTTACGATTTGCGTCAGCGCGTGCTTCCCGAGTGGGATGATGCTGTTCACGCACTCAGCGAAAACGACGCCGTCATGCAAATGTTGCGTAACAGCGCGCGCAGCCTGGGCATATTTCGCCCGGCCTGGCTTGCTGATTATTATCGGCTTAAGCGCGCGCCGGTAAAAGAAGCGCTGGGCGAATGGCTGAGTAGCGGTGAGGTGGTGCCGGTAGAAGTTGAAACGCTGGGGCTATGCTATCTGCATTGTTCACAGCTACCGATACTGCAAACTGACCCTGAAGCTACCTGCACAACGCTGCTTTCACCTTTTGATCCGGTTGTATGGGATCGCAAGCGTGCGCTGGAGCTGTTTGATTTTAACTATCGGCTGGAATGCTATACGCCAGAAGCAAAGCGCCAGTATGGCTATTTTGTGTTACCGATTTTGCATCGCGGCGCGCTGAAAGGCCGTGTTGATGCCAAAATGCTACGTAAAGAAAAAAGACTACTGGTAAAGCAGCTGTGGCTGGAAGCGGGAGTAAAGATAAATGCTTCGCTACTGAACGATTTGCGCCAGGCCATTACGCGTTTTGCTCGCTGGCAGGGAGCCGAAACAGTTCTTTTATCTCATCTGCCGCGCGAAGCCAGCGACATGCCGCTGGAATGGACAATATAAAGCGTCCGGGGAGGTTAACCGCTCATGGAAGAGCTATGATATTCTAACGCTCTGTCTGACCGGATCCACCAGGGAGATACCATGGATCATCGTTTACTCGAAATCGTCGCTTGTCCGGTTTGTCACGGCAAGCTGTATTACAATAAAGATCAGCAGGAGCTTATCTGTAAGCCTGATGGTCTGGCTTATCCGGTACGTGACGGCATCCCCGTGCTGTTAGAAACCGAAGCGCGTTCGCTGTCGCTGGAAGAGACTCATCCATGAGTTTTATCGCGATTATTCCGGCACGTTATGCTTCCACACGGCTGCCGGGAAAGCCGCTAATCGATATTCACGGCAAGCCGATGATTGTTCACGTCATGGAGCGAGCTCGCGAATCCGGTGCGGAACGTGTGATTGTAGCAACGGACAATGATGACGTCGCGCGTGCGGTAGAAGCCGCTGGCGGAGAAGTCTGTATGACCCGGTCCGACCATCAGTCCGGTACGGAAAGGCTGGCTGAAGTTATTGAAAAATATCAGTTTGCTGACGATGCACTCATTGTAAATGTGCAGGGTGATGAACCGATGATCCCACCGGTTATCATTCGTCAGGTCGCTGATAATCTGGCGAAAAGCAGTGCCGGGATGGCGACGCTGGCCGTGCCGGTCACGTCAGCAGAAGAGGCGTTTAATCCTAACGCGGTAAAAGTGGTCAGAGATGCCCAGGGCTATGCGCTCTACTTCTCTCGCGCCACTATTCCGTGGGATCGTGAACGTTTTGCTCGCTCAAAGGAAACCGTTGGCGACAACTTTTTGCGCCATATCGGTATTTATGGCTACCGCGCGGGCTTTATCCGCCGTTATGTCAGCTGGGAAACCAGCCCGCTGGAGCAAATTGAGCTACTGGAGCAGCTGCGCGTGCTGTGGTACGGCGAAAAAATTCACGTCGACGTCGCGCAGGCTATTCCGGGTGCTGGCGTCGATACGCCGGAAGACCTGGAACTTGTCCGGGCAGCTATGCAGTAACTTTTCAGGGCCGGCCGCGGCCCTTTTTCTCTGCTTCTTACACCAGGTTTAACAATGGCCCGCAACCAGGAGCAGCAGATGAAACAACTTCTTTCCGAGCTTTCCACGGTACTTGGCGAAACGTTAAGCCGTCTTGAATGTATTAGCCAGCAACCCTATGCCAGCCTTTACTCGTTATATGACGGCAAAGGTCATTCGTTGCCGCTGGTGGCAAAATATTACACCGCCCGGGGTATTGCCTCCCAGGAAGCCTACAAATTGTCGATGCTGGGCCGGGAAAGTACGGTGCGTATGCCAACGGTCTACGGCATGATGGTTAGTCAGCAAACGCCTCAACACGAAGTGTTGCTGATGGAAAGAATGGGCGGCGTATCGGTAGAAGCGCCAACGCGTACGCCTGAGCGCTGGCTACAGCTACAGGATCAGATTGTCGCCGCGCTGCTGGCCTGGCACCGCATTGATAGTCACGGCCTCGTTGGCACGGTAGACAGTACCCAGGAAAACAACTGGCCCGCATGGTACAAGCAGCGAGTAGAGATCTTATGGTCCACGCTGGGCTATATGCGCCCGGAACGCCTGTCGATGGAAGATCACCGTTTCCTTTTCCGCTGCCGGCAAAGCCTGTGCTCTTTTTTCACCGATTTTGACGATCCCTGCGTGCTGGTGCACGGCAACCTTTCGCTGCAAAGCATGATGAAGGAAGCCTGGAGCGACCAGCTGCTTTCAATGGTCAATCCGGGCACGATATTGTGGGCACCGCGTGAATATGAGTTATTCAGGCTGTGTGAGGAAGGCCAGCCCGAGGCGCTGCTGTTTCACTATCTACAGCGCGCGCCCGTGGCGGAAGGCTTTATCGCAAGGCGCTGGCTCTACATGCTCTGGGACGAAATTGACCGGTTAATCCATTCCGGCCAGTTCAGTCGGGAACGCTTCGACCTGGCGATGCGTTCACTGCAGCCCTGGCTCGACTGAAGGCGAGTTTATCCGTTGCCAGATGCGGCCTAAAGTTTCATAAATAGCGCGTTCACTGTGGCCAAGCCAGAGTGAAGAAGGCAGCGCTTTCTCCCAGGGATTAAGCGGCGAGGTAATAGCCAGCTGGTTAGCCGGAGCGGGCAACGGATGCAACCCCTGCTGCTGGAAAAACAGCATCGCGCGCGGCAGATGTGAAGCGGACGTGACCAGCAAGAAAGGGGCAGAGCCAACCACTTTAGCGACCTCGACCGCTTCCTGGCTCGTATCTCGCGGCTTATCCAGGGTGATAATTTCGCTGCCCGGCACGCCCAGCGTCTCTGCCACCCTGGCCGTCACTTCCGCCGAGCTGACAGGATTTCCTTGCGCAGCCGCACCGGTAAAAATCATTTTCGCGCCCGGATTAGCCCGCCATAAGCGGATCCCTTCCACCAGCCTGGGCAAACTATTGTTAATCATATTCGAACCCGGCGCCCATTGCGGATTCCAGGTGTAACCGCCTCCCAGCACCACCACATAATTCACCTTTTGCGCTTTCCGCCACGTAGGAAACTCTTTTTCGAGCGGCGCCAGCAGGCTATCGGCAACCGGCTGAAGACTGATCAGCAACAAAATCAGCCAGGCAGAAGAGAGTATAATTTTCCCGATTTTTTGCCAGCGGCTGAACCAGAGCAGGAAAAGGGCAACCGCCATCAGTAACAACAGCAGCGGCAAGGGCATTAACAGACCACCAATCGCTTTTTTAAGCGTAAAAAACATGGAAAACGCTTCCTTTTGTCCGAAAAAACGCCACCCGAAAGCGAAGCAGTGACGGAAAGGTTCATTCTCCCTCAGTGTATGCCAAAATAGCCGCCGGATTCACCTTTTGCCCAGCCCGGAGCCCGCTTATGCAGGATCGCAACTTTGACGATATCGCGGAAAAATTTTCGCAAAATATCTACGGCACAACCAAAGGCCGTATCCGCCAGGCCATCGTCTGGCAGGAGCTTGACGAAATTTTAGCCATGCTGCCGCAAAGACCGTTAAAAGTGCTGGATGCAGGCGGCGGCGAAGGGCAAACCAGCTGCGGGCTTGCCAGCCTGGGGCATCAGGTTTTACTCTGCGATTTATCTGAAGAAATGCTGCAGCGGGCGCGTCTTCATGCCGAAGAAAAAGGCGTGAGCAGCAACATGCAGTTTAAACAAATCAGCGCGCAGCAAGCAGGCCAGCATTTGGATCGGCCGGTCGATCTGGTATTGTTTCACGCTGTGCTGGAATGGGTTGCGGAGCCGGAAGCGGTACTGGCCGCTTTGTACGATGCCCTTGCGCCAGGCGGCGTGCTCTCGCTGATGTTCTACAACGTCAACGGGCTGATGATGCAGACGCTGGTACTGGGTAATTTCGGCTATATGCAGGCCGATCTGCGCAAAAGAAAGCGTAAGACCCTGTCGCCAGACTATCCGCGTGAACCGGAGCAGGTTTATCGCTGGCTGGAGCAAGCCGGCTTTATCGTCGGCAATAAGACCGGCGTGCGCGTTTTTCATGACTATATGCGTGATAAACAGAAGCAAACGGAAAGATTTGAAGAAGTTCTGGCGCTGGAAAAGCGTTTTTGCCGCCAGGAACCATTTTTAAGTTTGGGTCGCTATATCCACGTAACAGCGCAAAAGCCCATAAAGGACCAAGCATGAGTGAATTTTCCCAGACAGTACCGGAGCTGGTTGCATGGGCGCGAAAAAACGATTTTTCCGTCTCGCTGCCTACCGAACGTCTGGCTTTTTTACTGGCAATTGCCACGCTTAACGGCGAGCGCATGGACGGTGAGATGAGCGAAGGCGAACTCACAGACGCCTTTCGTCACGTCAGCGAAGGATTTGAACAGACCAGCGAAACCGTCAGCGTCCGCGCGAATAACGCGATTAACGATATGGTGCGACAGCGTCTGCTTAACCGCTTTACCAGCGAGCACGCAGAAGGCCACGCTATCTATCGCCTGACGCCGCTCGCTATCGGCATTACCGACTATTACATTCGCCAGCGGGAATTTTCCACGCTGCGGCTTTCCATGCAGCTCTCTATCGTGGCTGGCGAGCTCAAGCGTGCGGCGGATGCGGCAGAGGAAGATGGCGATGATTTTCACTGGCACCGCAACGTTTTTGCGCCGCTTAAATATTCCGTGGCGGAAATCTTTGACAGCATTGATATCACCCAGCGCATCATGGATGAGCAGCAGCAGGCGGTAAAAGATGATATCGCCCAGCTGCTGAATAAAGACTGGCGCGCCGCTATCTCCAGCTGCGAAATGCTGTTGAACGAAACGTCCGGCACGCTACGTGAGCTTCAGGATACGCTGGAAGCGGCGGGCGATAAGCTGCAGGCGAACCTGTTACGCATTCAGGATGCCACGCTGGGCAGTCCGGATCTTGGCTTTATCGACAAGCTGGTGTTCGACCTGCAAAACAAGCTGGACCGTATTATCAGCTGGGGCCAGCAGGCCATCGACCTGTGGATTGGTTACGACCGCCACGTGCACAAATTTATTCGTACCGCCATCGATATGGATAAAAATCGCGTCTTCGCGCAGCGCCTGCGTCAATCTTTGCAAACCTATTTTGATAAACCCTGGGCATTAACCTACGCCAATGCCGAGAGGCTGTATGACGTCCGTGATGAAGAGCTGGCGTTGCGTAATGAAGAAGTCACGGGCGAGCTGCCTTCCGAACTGGAATATGAAGAGCTGAGCGAAATTCGCGAGCAGCTGGCGGCCATGATTGAAGAAGCGCTGGCTATTTATAAAGCCCAACAAAAACCGCTCAACCTGGGCCTGGTCATGCGTGACTATCTGGCGCAGTACCCGCGAGCCCGCCACTTTGACGTGGCAAGAATTGTCGTCGATCAGGCCGTGCGTTTAGGCGTCGCCGAAGCTGATTTTTCCGGTCTGCCCGCAGAGTGGCAGGCCATTAATGATTACGGAGCCAAGGTACAGGCGCATGTCATCGATAAATATTGAACAAGTCATGCCGGTTAAGCTGGCGCTGGCGCTGGCTAACCCGCTTTTCCCTGCGCTGGACAGCCAGCTGCGTGCGGGCCGCCATATCGGCATTGAAGAGCTGGATAATCACGCGTTTCTGATGGATTACCAGGAATATCTGGAAGAGTTTTATCTGCGTTATAACGTAGAACTGATCCGCGCGCCGGAAGGTTTTTTCTATCTGCGCCCGCGCGCCAGCACGCTGATTGCGCGTTCGGTACTCTCCGAGCTGGATATGATGGTAGGTAAAATTCTTTGCTATCTCTACCTCAGTCCCGAGCGTCTGGCCAATGAAGGCATCTTTACCCAGCAGGAACTCTACGACGAACTGCTGGCGCTGGCCGATGAAAGCAAGCTGCTGAAGCTGGTTAACCAGCGCTCAACCGGTTCCGATCTGGATCGCCAGAAGCTTCAGGAAAAAATGCGCGCTTCGCTGACGCGTTTGCGCCGCCTGGGCATGGTGTGGTTTATGGGCCATGACAGCAGCAAATTTCGCATTACTGAATCCGTTTTCCGCTTTGGGGCAGACGTGCGCAGCGGAGACGATGCTCGCGAAGCACAGCTGAGAATGATCAGAGACGGCGAAGCGATGTTTACACAAGCAGATGAAAGCGAAGAAAGCCATGAAGCCGCTCAGGCGGAGGAAGAAGAATGATTGAACGCGGAAAATTTCGCTCCCTGACGCTGATTAACTGGAACGGTTTCTTTGCCCGAACTTTTGATCTTGACGAGCTGGTCACCACGCTGTCCGGCGGAAACGGTGCCGGTAAATCTACCACGATGGCTGCT
Source organism: Erwinia sp. BNK-24-b (assembly GCF_047456155.1). Lineage (NCBI taxonomy): Bacteria > Pseudomonadati > Pseudomonadota > Gammaproteobacteria > Enterobacterales > Erwiniaceae > Erwinia > Erwinia sp. BNK-24-b. Next base: position 3,022,077 of record NZ_CP179901.1, on the reverse strand, counting down.
TTTGTCACCGCGCTGATCCCCGATCTTACGCTGTTGCACTTTCGTAATACCACGGAAGCGGGCGCAACGTCCGGCTCGCGCGACAAAGGTCTACACGGCAAACTGAAACCGGGCGTTTGTTACGCAGCGCTGGACGTCGTCAATTCGCTGCATCAGCGAGTGATTGTGGGCGTACGTTTGCAGCAGGTTGCTGGCCGCGATCGCAAAGTCGATATCCGACCTTTTAGCATCCACGGTTTGCCAACCTCAATTAATCCGACGGAAATTCTGACCGAGACGGTCAATGCCCGTCAGGCTCGCGTTCTGCCGCTTAGCGAACTGAAAGAGAAGTTCGAAGCGATGGAAAGCGTACAGTTCAAACAGTTTAACTCCATCACCGAATATCACTCGCTGATGTTCGATTTGGGAATAGTGGCGCGGCGTCTGCGCACGGCTTCTGACCGCAGCAAATATTATCGTTTGATCGAAGCTTCGCTGTACGGCGGCATCTCCAGCGCTATTACGCGCTCGCTGCGTGACTATCTGCTGCCGGAAAACAGCGGCGTGCGTAAAGCTTTCCAGGATATGGAAGCGGCGCTGCGTGAAAACCGTATGACGCTGGAAGCCATCCGCGTTACGCAATCCGATCGCGACCTGTTTAAGCACCTGATATCAGAAGCGACCAGCTACGTTGCTGCCGACTATATGCGCCACGCCAATGAGCGGCGTATTCATCTTGACGGCGCAATGCAGCAGCGTAGCGAGCTGTTTGGTAGCCGCAAGCAGCTGGCCGCCGAACAGTATCGCCATGTGGAAATGGCGCGCGAGCTGGCAGAGCACACCGGGGCGGAAAGCGATTTAGAAACGGATTACCAGAGCGCCAGCGACCACCTGAACCTGGTGCAGACAGCCATGCGCCAGCAGGAAAAAATCGAGCGCTACGAAGGCGATATCGATGAACTGACCTATCGGCTTGAAGAGCAAAATGAAGTCGTTGCCGAAGCGCGCGAACGCCATGAAGACAACGAAGCGCGTGCGGAAGCGGCCGAGCTGGAAGTGGACGAGCTGAAGAGCCAGCTGGCCGACTATCAGCAAGCGCTGGACGTGCAGCAGACGCGCGCTATTCAATACCAGCAGGCGCTTGGCGCCCTGCAGCGCGCGCAGGAAATCTGCCGGCTTGGCGAGCTGAATATCGACAATGCTCAGGAGTGGCAGGAAACGTTCCGGGCTAAAGAGCAGGAAGCGACCGATAAGCTGCTGCAGCTGGAACAGAAAATGAGCGTTGCGCAGGCCGCGCACAGCCAGTTTGAGCAGGCTTTTGAACTGGTTGCGCGTATTGCCGGGCCGGTGAGCCGCAGCGAAGCTTATCAAACCGGACGTGAACTCCTGCGCGACGCCAGCAATCAGCGCTACCATGCAGAGCAACTGCAATCGCTGCGTTCGCGCCTGTCCGAAATGGAACAGCGTCTGCGCGAGCAGCAGGAGGCCGAACGTTTGCTGAACGAATTCTGCAAACGGTACGGTCAGCAATATGAACCACAAGAGCTGGAAGCCTTACAGTTCGAACTGGAAGCCCGTATTGAGCAGCTCTCCGAAAGCGTGGCGGACGCTGGCGAGCGCCGCATGGTGATGCGGCAGGAGCTGGAGCAGGTGCGTGAACGTATTGCACGCCTGACCAGACAGGCACCGCAGTGGCTGAACGCGCAGGAAATTCTGACGCAGCTGCGTGAACAAACGGGGCAGTCGCTGGAAAACAGCCAGCAGGTTACCGAGCACATGCAGCAACTGCTGGAGCGCGAACGCGAAACCACCGTTGAACGTGACGAAGTTGCCGCGCGCAAACGTGACGTTGAAAACCAGATTGAACGGTTGAGCCAGCCTGGCGGCTCTGAAGACGCGCGTCTGAATCACCTTGCCGAACGTTTTGGCGGGGTTTTGCTGTCAGAAATTTATGACGACGTCACCATTGAAGACGCACCGTACTTCTCCGCGCTATATGGCCCGGCACGCCACGCTATCGTGGTACCCGATCTGTCGCTGGTGCGTGAGCTGCTGGACGGGCTGGAAGAGTGCCCGGAAGATCTTTACCTGATTGAAGGCGATCCGCAGTCTTTCGATGACAGCGTATTTAACGTCGAAGAGTTACAAAAAGCGGTCGTGGTCAAAGCAGGCGATCGTCAGTGGCGCTATTCCCGTTTTCCCAAAGTTCCGCTGTTTGGTCGCGCCGCGCGTGAAAACCAGCTGGAACTGCTGCGCGCAGAGCGGGAAACGCTGGCGGAACGCTACGCCACGCTCTCCTTTGACGTGCAGAAAACGCAGCGCCTGCATCAGGCATTCAGCCGCTTTATCGGTGGACATATCGGCGTCGCTTTTGAAGCAGATCCGGAAGCGGAAATTCGTCAGCTGAACGGCCGTCGTGGCGAACTGGAACGCGCTATTAGCGCGCACGAAAGTGAAAACCAGCAGCAGCGCCAGCAGTTTGATCAGGCTAAAGAGGGCGTGGCTCAGCTCAACCGGCTGATGCCGCGCGTCAATTTATTGCTGGACGAAACGCTGCAGGATCGCTACGAAGAAATTCTGGAAAGGCTGGATGAAGCTCAGGAAGCTGCACGTTTCCTGCAGCAGCACGGTACCAATCTGGCAAAACTGGAGCCGCTGATTGCGGTACTGCAAAGCGATCCGGAGCAGCACGAGCAGCTCAAACAGGACTATCAGCAGGCACAGCAGGTACAGCGCGATGCTCGCCAGCAGGCTTTTGCTATCACCGAGGTGGTACAGCGCCGCGCGCACTTTAACTATGCTGATTCGGCAGGCATGCTTGATGGCAACAGCGATCTGAATGAAAAACTACGCCGTCGTCTTGAGCAGGCTGAAGCAGAACGCGCACGCGCACGCGAGCAGCTGAGAGGCCATCAGGCGCAGCTGACGCAGTATTCGCAGGTGCTGGCCTCATTGAAAAGTTCTTACGATGCCAAGCGCGATATGTTGAAGGAACTGCTCCAGGAGATGCAGGATATTGGCGTGGCCGCCGATGCTAGCGCAGAAGAGCGGGCGCGCATTCGTCGTGACGAACTCTATGCCGCGCTGAGCAATAACCGCAGCCGCCGCAATCAGCTGGAGAAACAGCTTACCTTCTGTGAAGCCGAGATGGACGCGCTACAGAAAAAACTGAAGCGCGTCGAGCGCGACTATCATCAAAGCCGCGAGCAGGTCGTTAACGCGAAAGCTGGCTGGGTAGCCGTACTGCGCATGGTTAAAGACAACGGCGTCGAACGTCGACTGCATCGTCGTGAGCTTGCCTATCTGGGCGGTGACGAGCTGCGCTCAATGTCGGATAAAGCGCTGGGTGCGCTACGTCTGGCGGTCGCCGATAATGAGCATCTGCGCGATATCCTTCGCCTGTCGGAGGATCCAAAACGGCCAGAACGGAAGATTGAGTTCTTTATTGCCGTCTACCAGCATCTGCGCGAGCGTATCCGTCAGGATATTATCCGCACGGACGATCCGGTAGAAGCGATTGAGCAGATGGAAATCGAGCTAAACCGTCTGAGCGAAGAGCTAACCGCCCGTGAACAGATGCTTGCTATCAGTTCCCGCAGCGTAGCGAATATCATTCGTAAAACTATTCAGCGCGAGCAAAACCGTATTCGCCAGCTGAACCAGGGCTTACAGAACGTCAGCTTCGGTCAAGTTCAGAGCGTGCGCCTGAATGTAAACGTACGGGAGACGCACGCTACGCTGCTGGACGTGCTTTCCGAACAGCATGAACAGCATCAGGATCTTTTTAAAAGCCAGCGATTGACCTTCTCGGAGGCGCTGGCGAAGCTTTACCAGCGACTCAATCCGCAGATTGATATGGGACAGCGCACGCCGCAAACTATCGGCGAAGAGCTGCTGGATTACCGTAACTATCTCTCTATGGAGGTTGAGGTTAACCGTGGTTCCGATGGCTGGCTGCGCGCCGAGAGCGGGGCGCTTTCAACAGGAGAGGCTATCGGTACAGGTATGTCGATTCTGGTTATGGTAGTGCAAAGTTGGGAAGAAGAATCCCGCCGCCTGCGTGGTAAAGATATCTCGCCGTGCCGCCTGCTGTTCCTTGATGAGGCCGCGCGTCTGGATGCCAAATCCATTGCCACGCTGTTTGAACTTTGTGACCGTCTTGAAATGCAGCTGATTATTGCGGCACCGGAAAATATCAGCCCGGAAAAAGGTACTACCTATAAGCTGGTGCGTAAGGTAATTAATAATACCGAACACGTTCACGTTGTCGGCCTGCGTGGTTTTGCGGCAGAACCCACGACCGCGAACGCCTCTGAGGAAGCGACCGCCGGGCAGCTGACTTCCTGACGGGAATAGCACAAAATAATCGGCGACGGATATAGCAAAAATCAGGTCGCCGATCTACTCTCTTCAACGGCATTTGTGACCTCAACGCAAATGCCGTTTTCTTTTCTATACTTATAACAATAGTTAATCAGGGCTATCGTTCATACAGACCCGTTAAAGGAGGCAAGGGATGTTGCTGACAGGATCGAATTTAAAAAAATTAAGCGCAGGTCTGTTTTTGACACTGGTTGTTGGCTCAGCTAATGCCGCCGTCAGGCATGCGGCTACCTCAACGTCGGCTGTTCACGCGCAGTCAGAGTTACAGTCGCTGTTTGCCAGCGGCTACAAACCCTTTTATCAGCAAATGCTAACCTCGCTTTATGCTGCCAGGCATATGCAGCCAATGTGGCAGGATCGGCAGGCCGTTAAACAATTTCAGCAACAGCTGGCAGAGGTTGCGCTTTCTGGCGTACAGCCGCAGTTCACGCAATGGGTGAAAATGTTGACCGACCCTTCGGTAAGCGGCATGAAACGAGATGTCGTGTTATCGGACGCGATGCTGGGCTACTTACAGTTTGTGGCAGCTGTACCCACTAAAGGGGAGACGTGGCTTTATAGCAACGTGCCCTATAAGCTTGAAACGCCTGCTATGTCTGCGATCAATCAGTGGCAGCGGGCGGTTGAGCATGGGTCGCTGGACGTTTTTGTTGCTTCCCTGGCTCCCCAGCATCCGCAGTACGTCAGAATGCATCAGGCGTTAAAAGCGCTGCTGGCAGATAACCGTGCCTGGCCGCAGCTCACTGACAGGCAGAGTCTGCGGCCGGGACAACTGAGTGATGACGTGCCGGCGCTGCGAGAAATTTTACAGCGCAGTAATATGCTGACGGCTAACAGCGATACGCCAAAACCGGATGACGATGTGGTTCCAACCACGCCAGTGCCTGCGTCCGTAGTGGATGAGGATGCGGCAGTGCAGCCATCTTCTACGGCTGCTAATGGCGACGCTGTAGCCGGGTCTTCCGCCTCGGCTGCAAATAGCGACGCGGTAGTCAGTCCTTCAGCTTCCATTGCCGATCGGGCACCGCAGCCAAATACGCCTGAGCTGGTGGGTCACGTACAAACTGCTGCACCGGTCAACCCTGCCCATGTCTATTCAGAAGAGCTGGTGGAAGGGGTTAAACGCTTTCAGCGCTGGCAGGGACTTGAGGCGGATGGCGTTATTGGTCCACGCACTCGCGAATGGCTGAACGTATCGCCTCAGCTACGCGCTTCACTGCTGGCTTTGAACATACAGCGGTTGCGACTACTGCCTGATGACATGCATAACGGCATCATGGTCAATATTGCCAACTATTCGCTGATTTACTATTTGAACGGCAGTCAGATCCTTTCTTCCCGAGTAATTGTTGGGCGACCAGATCGTAAAACCCCGCTGATGCGTAGTGCGCTCAATAATGTCGTGCTGAATCCGCCGTGGAACGTGCCTACCACCCTGGTGCGTCAGGATATTGTTCCAAAGGTTAAGCAAGATCCGGGTTACCTGTATAAACACAATTATACGCTGCTTTCCGGCTGGAGCAGCGATGCGGAAGTCATCGATCCTTCGATGATTGACTGGCGGATGATTTCGGCAGCTTCGTTCCCTTACCGGATACGACAGGCGCCTGGCGCGACCAACTCGCTTGGCCGTTACAAATTTAATATGCCAAGTTCAGATGCTATCTATCTGCACGATACGCCTAACCATAATCTGTTCCAGAAAGACATTCGCGCGCTAAGCTCTGGCTGTGTGCGCGTCAATAAAGCTTCGGATCTGGCTAATCTGCTTCTGCAGGATGCAGGATGGAACGATACGCGCATTTCCAGTACCCTGAAGCAGGGGGATACGCGTTATGTCGCTATCCGTCACCATATTCCGGTCAATCTTTATTATCTGACGGCCTGGGTAGCAGACGATGGCAGGACGCAGTATCGAACAGATATTTACAATTATGACCTGACTGCCCGCTCCGGTGCGCAGGTGTTGACAAAGGCTGGTCAATTATTGCTCTAGTAATTGATTCTTCAGGTTTTACTCAACTGTAGTTCGATCGTCCTGCAAAACGGGCACGACAATCACTCCCTGAATTGCCGTGCCCGTCACGTTTCGTTGGTTGACGCCGCATTTTTACCCGGTTAAGGTTCCCGACGGTGAATGTTTCCACCGTTTTTAAAACTTGCCGGGTAACACAGATTAATGGATAAATTCAACTCACATCGCCGTAAATTACTGGCTCTGGGCGGCGCGGCATTAGGCTTATCGCTCCTTCCCGGACAGGCTTTTGCTTCGCTTTCTACTTCGCGTCCCCGCGTTCTGACGCTAAATAATTTACATACCGGCGAAAGCCTTAAGACTGAGTTCTTTAATGGCAAAAGCTACGATAAAGATGAGTTAACACGCCTGAACCATTTTTTCCGTGACTATCGTGCCAACCAGATCAAGAGCATCGACCCCCATCTTTTTGACCAGCTGTACCGCCTGCAGGCTCTGCTTGATACGCGTAAACCCGTCCAGCTTATTTCTGGCTATCGTACGCTGGCCACCAACAATTCACTACGTGAACGCGGTAGCGGTGTTGCTAAACACAGCTATCACACCCAGGGCCAGGCGATGGATTTCCATATTGAAGGAATTGCTCTGAGCAATATTCGCAAAGCTGCGCTTTCCATGAGGGCGGGCGGTGTAGGATACTATCCGCGAAGCAACTTTGTGCATATTGATACCGGGCCGACAAGGCACTGGTAAAAATCCTGGCGTGTCGGGATTAATGGAGCCCTATGAATTATGAAATTATTCCGGTAACGGCTTTTTCGCAGAACTGCTCGTTGATTTGGTGTCCGACTACCTTACAGGCAGCGATTGTCGATCCGGGTGGTGATGCGGAGAAGATACGGGCGCAGGTCACTGAAAAAGGCGTAACGGTCACGCAGATCCTGCTGACGCATGGCCATCTGGATCACGTTGGCGCGGCGGCCGAGCTGGCGGCTTTTTATGCCGTTCCCGTTATCGGGCCGCATAAAGCCGACGCTTTCTGGCTGGAGGGTTTGCCAACGCAGAGCCAAATGTTTGGCTTCCCTGAATGCGCACCGCTAACGCCCGATCGCTGGCTGGATGAAGGCGAAGTTGTACACACCGGCGATATCTCGCTGGAAGTCTTACTCTGTCCGGGACATACGCCGGGCCATATTGTCTTTTTCGATCGGGTCTCGCGGCTGTTGATTTCCGGCGACGTTATTTTTAGCGGTGGCGTAGGCCGTACCGATTTCCCTCAGGGTAGCCATACCGATCTGATTGATGCCATTAAGCGTAAGCTTTTACCCCTTGGCGATGACGTAACTTTTTTGCCAGGCCATGGCCCGATCTCTACACTTGGGCGCGAACGGATTTCTAACCCTTTTCTTCAGTAGCAATATCTTCATTTTCATTAAAGACTGCATAAAAAAGCCTGCCCGGTGCAGGCTTTTTTTACATTATTTAGCTTTGCTTCAGACCTGCCTTTACAACACGGCGGCAATGGCTTCACACAGCGGAGCCATATTATCCGGCGTCATGCCTGCCACGTTCACACGTCCTGAATTAACCGCGTAAACGCCAAACTCTTCGCGCAGTCGGATAACCTGTTCTTTAGTCAGCCCGCTGAAAGAGAACATGCCGTTTTGGTTGATGATAAAGCTGAAATCACCTTTAGCACCTTTTTCCTGTAGCGTATTCACGAACAGCTGGCGCATGCGATGGATGCGCTGACGCATATCGGTCAGCTCCTGTTCCCAAAGCGTACGCAGCGAGTCATTACTTAGAATCGTTGCTACTACCGCAGCGCCATGAGCCGGCGGGTTGGAGTAGTTAGCGCGAATAGTTGCCTTAACCTGACTAAATGCAACGTCCGCGACGTCCGCCGTGCTGGCCACCAGGGTGAAAGCACCGACGCGCTCGTTGTAAAGGCCAAAGTTCTTTGAGTAAGAGCTGGCGACAATCAGTTCTTTGTGACCAGCGGCAAAAATACGCAGGCCTTCCGCATCTTCTTCCAGACCGCGAGCAAAGCCCTGGTAAGCGAAATCAAACAGCGGCAACCAGCCGTTGGCCAGTGAAAGTTCTGCCAGCTTGTGCCACTGCTCAGCGGTAGGATCGATGCCGGTTGGGTTATGACAGCAACCATGGAAGAGTACGACGTCGCCCGCTTTGGCTTCACGTAGCGCGTTCAGCATGCCGTCGAAATCCAGCGCATGATTAGCCGCGTCATAATACTGATATTCACAGACTTCCAGACCCGCTGCCTGAAAGACATTTTTATGGTTTGGCCAGCTTGGGTTGCTCACCCAGATACGCTTTGCGCTGGTCTGTGAAGCAATAAAATCAGCGGCAATACGCAGCGCGCCAGTACCGCCCGGCGTCTGGGCCGTGCGGGCACGTTTTTCGTTCAGGATAGCGTTATCGTTGCCGAAAAGCAGCGCCTGCGTACACTGGCCAAAATCAGCCAGGCCGTCAATGCTGAGGTAATTTTTCGTGGTTTCGTTTTCCAGCAGATACTGTTCGGCTTTTTTCACGCTGGTCAGTACCGGCGTTTTACCGGTTTCATCTTTATAAACGCCGATGCCCAGATTGATTTTATCAGGACGATCGTCTGCGCGGAAAAGATCGGCTAAGCCAAGAATAGGATCTGCAGGTGCAGCTGAAATACGTTCAAACATAGTGGAAGTCCGTTATAACCCGAAACGAAGTGGTTATTCAGGGTAACGCCAGCAGAAAAAAATTGCTAACCGTTTGCGTTAAAAAAATGGGTACGATGCCGCAGGCAAAAGAAGCAGAGGTGCCTGACTGGAAAAGGGTAGCTGTCAGCTTTAATCAACCTTTGCGGCATCAAAATACTGGCCAATGCTTATAGCCAGTGAAAGCCTTTTGCCATAATGCTGGAAAGACCTAATGCGACCATAATTAACGCGCTGAACATGAGACGGAAATCAGACCGCATATCTTTGCGCACGTCTCTTATCTCGTCACGAACGTCTTTTATTTCACCGCGGACATCTTTTATCTCACCGCGGACATCTTTTATCTCACTACGGACATCTTTTATCTCAACACGAACATCCTTAAGCTCATTTCTGATTTCGGTTACATCATGCCTGAGCCAGTCGATGTGGGTTTCGACTCTGACAAAGCGGCCATGGGAAATTTCTTCCTGCAGCTTTGCTTCGCCTGGCTTTTCTGAAAGGTTAAGTACCAGTGGGGAAATCATATCCATATAAAAGCTCCTTCTCCTGAACGGTGTTGATTTTTTCACCTTTCCTGCATGTCGGCAATACTTTTTCTGACGCTTTTCAAGGTTTGCGGGCTGGCTCGAAATATGATGAAAGAGCAGGGAGTCATTGCATGAACGGGATAAAATGATTGGCCTGAAATGCGGACGCAGCAAATGCTATTGGAGGTATTGAAGGTATTGAAGGTATTGAAGGTATTGAAGGTATTGAAGGTATTGAAGGTATTGAAGGTATTGAAGGTATTGAAGGTATTGAAGGTATTGAAGGTATTGAAGGTATTGAAGGTATTGGAAAGCTTATGGTGCTGACAGGAGAAAGCAGACATAAAAAAGCGGGGCCCGAAGCCCCGCTCGATAATACAAGCGTAACGGATTAGAACTGGTAAACCAGACCTACTGCTACGACGTCATCAGTGTTCAGACCCAGAGCGTTGTCGTCATCCAACAGGTTGATCTGGTAGTCAACGTAGGTAGACATGTTTTTGTTGAAGTAGTAGGTGGCACCCACATCAACATATTTGTACAGGTCAACGTCGCCTACGCCTTCGATATCCTTGCCTTTAGACTGTTCGTAGGCAATAGAAGGACGCAGACCGAAGTCGAACTGGTATTGCGCTACGATATCAAAGTTCTGCGCTTTGTTAGCAAAACCGTTCACAGCATTGTCATCATTATCAACAATATTATTGTTAGTAATAAACTGTGCGTTACGGGTTTCGCCGTAGGAAGCTGCCAGGTAGACGTTGTTGGCGTCATATTTCAGCGCGGTAGCCCACTGCTGGGTTTTGTCGCCACGACCATAGAAAGCGCTGTTCTGCGCATCGGTACGATCGCCAGAAGCATAGGCACCGACGATAGCTACGCCAATTGGTGAGGTATAAGAGGTAGAGACACCCCAGCCGTCACCGTTTGAACGACGAATGTCGTCACGATCGTTTTTGCCCTGATACTGTACGGCAAAGTTCCAGCCGTCAACCAGGCCAAAGAAGTTGGTGTTGCGGTAGGTAGCTACGCCGGTAGAACGACCTACCAGGAAGTTATCGGAGTAGCCAGAGTAGCCGCCGAATTCAGGCAGCATATCGGTCCAGCCGATAGCGTCGTAAACTACGCCGTAGTTACGGCCGTAATCAAGAGAGCCATACTCAGCAAATTTCAGACCGGCGAAGCCCAGACGGGTTTTATTACCGTCTTGCGCGTCGGAACCTTCGCTGTTGTTAGCCTGGATGTTGTATTCCCACTGACCATAGCCGGTCAGCATATCATTGATCTGGGTTTCACCTTTGAAACCAAAACGCACGTAGCTCTGGTCGCCATCGTTGCCGCTGTCGTCTGAGAAATAGTGCAGACCATCAACTTTGCCATAGAGGTCCAGCTTGTTGCCGTCTTTGTTATAAATTTCTGCTGCATTGGCTGCACCAGCGGCTAACAGGGCTGGGATAACCAGTGCCAGAATATTGCGCTTCATCATTATTTATTACCCTCATTGGAGTTATCTGGACACCTGCCACTGCCGTCAATAATTCTTTACAGAACTACGATGAGAGTTTGGTGTCTTCCTGTGTCTGCACGCATCTTTCCATTGGCAGTCCGGTTAATCCACCTCGAAAATGCTACAAATATCGAATTTGTGTTTCATAGAGAAAATTTTTGTTTCTATATGTAAATATAGCGGAACTTTGTGAACCATCTCATAATTTGCAAAAATAAAAAAAGGCCAGCGAGGCTGGCCTTAGTTATATATATGAATTTCTTATATTTAATACATAAAATCAGAAGCTGGCGTTGCGCGGCGTTCTTGGGAAGGCAATAACATCCCTGACATTTTGTACGCCGGTAACATAGGCAATCAGGCGTTCAAACCCTAAGCCAAATCCGGAATGGGGCACGGTGCCATAACGACGCAGGTCGCGATACCACCAGTAATCTTCTTTATTCAGACCCATTTCGGCAAGGCGTGCATCCAGCACGTCCAGACGTTCTTCACGCTGTGAACCACCAATGATCTCGCCGATACCGGGTGCCAGCACGTCCATGGCGGCCACGGTTTTTCCGTCATCGTTCAAACGCATATAGAACGCTTTAATGTCCTTCGGATAGTTTTTTACTACCACAGGGGCTTTAAAGTGCTTCTCAGCCAGATAACGCTCGTGTTCTGAAGAAAGGTCAATGCCCCACGAAACCGCGTTTTCAAACTTTTCACCGCAGGCTTTCAGAATTTCAATGGCATCGGTGTAATCGACCTGCGCGAAATCAGTAGTCACAAACTGTTGCAGGCGTGTAATAGCTTCTTTGTCTACGCGCTCGGCAAAGAAAGCCATATCATCCGCGCGCTCTTCCAGTACCGCTTTAAAAACATATTTCAGCATCGCTTCCGCGAGCGCAGCGTTATCTTCGAGATCGGCAAAGGCAACTTCCGGCTCCAGCATCCAGAACTCAGCCAGATGGCGACTGGTGTTAGAATTTTCAGCACGGAAAGTTGGGCCAAAAGTATAGATTTTGGAAATGGCGCTGGCGTAAGTTTCGCCATTCAGCTGCCCGGAAACGGTCAGGAAAGCTTCTTTGCCAAAGAAATCTTCATCGTAATTAACTTTGCCTTCCGGCGTACGCGGCAGATTTTCCATATCCAGCGTGGATACACGGAACATTTCACCCGCGCCCTCTGTATCGGAGGCGGTTATCAGTGGGGTAGAGACCCAGAAAAAGCCCTGCTCGTCAAAGAAACGGTGCAGCGCCTGTGCCAGCGTATGGCGAACGCGAGCGACGGCGCCAATCAGGTTAGTACGTGGACGCAGGTGAGCAACCTCACGCAAATATTCGATACTGTGGCGCTTGGCGGCCATTGGATAAGTATCCGGATCGTCAACCCAGCCGACGACTTCAACCGCGCTGGCCTGGATCTCAAAACTCTGGCCTTCGCCCGGTGATTCAACAACCTTACCGGTGACAACGACAGAACAGCCGGTAGTCAGGCGCAGCACTTCATCCTGATAATTATTCAGAGAATTATTGACGACAGCCTGAACAGGATTAAAGCAGGAGCCATCGTAGACGGCGATAAAGGAAATACCGGCTTTTGAATCTCTGCGGGTACGTACCCAGCCGCGAACGGTGACTTCGCTGTCAACCGCGATCCGGCCTTGCAGTACATCCGCTACAGGCACAACGCTCATAATAAAGTCTCTCTTTTATCAGAATTAAAATTACCCGAAATCGGGGCGATCCTATGTTACTTGCCGACAGACGAGAAACAAGAAGAATTCGTTGTGATGCGGGAGATTTATTACAGAGCTGGCGGCGTAAAGAACAAAGCAGGAAAGAGATACGCTATCTCTTTCCCTTCGTGCTGGGGACTAGCTGGCTTTTTTAACCAGCGGCAAATCGAAAGCCTTACGCAGGGCGCGTACAAAAGCTTTATCCTGGCAAATAGTTTTACCCGGACTATCAGAAAGCTTAGCAACGGGTTTACCGTTACACTCAACCAGTTTAATGACGATATTCAACGGCCTTACCTGAGGTATATCGCAAGTTAAACGCGTGCCGATACCAAAAATAACCTCGATTCGCTGGCCAAAATGGCGATAAAGATCCACCGCTTTGTTTAAATCCAGGTTGTCAGAGAAAACCAGCGTTTTGTTTTCAGGATTGATACCCAGCTTTTCATAATGGGCTATCGCTTTTTCACCCCATTCAACAGGATCGCCGGAATCATGCCGCAATCCCTGATAGCTACTGGCAAAGTTCAGGCCGAAGTCACGCAGGAAAGCATCCATAGTGATACAGTCAGTCAGCGCAATGCCTAAACGGTCCGGATATTCTTCCAGCCACGCCTGCAGCGCTGCTCGCTGGCTGTTGGCCAGCACAGGACTGATCTGCTGATGTGCCTGAAACCATTCGTGGGCCTGAGTGCCTACCGGTGCCAGCTGTAGCTGGCGTGCGATGTCATAGTTGCTTGATCCAACCAGCCATGGGAAATCCGTTTTCAGCGTGCTGACGATGCTCATTTGCACATCGCGGGAAAAACGGCGACGCGTACCGAAATCCATAAGCTTAAAGCGGGACATATCCATCCCGGCCGTCAGCGTATTAAATTCGCGCAGCTTGCTGTGCAAACGATCGACGGCAATTGCCGGCGTCGCCTGCGGTGAGCGATGGCGATGTACCACTTCACTGATCAATGCCAGCAGCGGTACCTCCCACATAATGACTTCCAGCCAGGGCCCAGCAATACGAATATCCAGTTTTCCCTGATGATTACGTATACGAACCTGAGAAGGATCATAGCGGAACTGTTTCAGCCATTGCAGATAATCCGCTTTGAAAAAGGGCAGGCCGGCAAGATAGCGGCTTTCTTCTTCGCTAAGCGCTAACGACTGCATCATCGCGACCTGCTGAGCTATTTCAGCAGCATAAATACCTAAAAGATCGTCGCCCCGGCAGCGAAACTCAGCCACCACGGAGACATTCTGATAACGGTGGAATACCGCCTGCTGCATATGCAGTTTATAGGCGTCCGTATCCAGCAGTGTGGTCAGTATCGGGGAAGCATGTCGTGTCATGGTGCGTTTCAGCATCCTCTGGCGAAGAGCGTTATCCCTGGTTGAAAGAGTGTAAATGACGCAGGAGTATAACTTGAATCCTCATTTATTGAACCCGATCACAGCATAATTCCACCGGACAGGTCGAGGGCAATCCGTGCGCTTGTTAAAAAAATGTATTTTTTAACAGCAATTGCCGCCTGGCGCGTCGAATGGACATGGCAACATTCTGCTAAGCGGAATAGACTTGCATTAACTAATTGTCGACGTGAGAAGGACTTATGACGCAACTGCCACAAGCCAAAAATCGCCATGATTACCGGGCGCCAGATTACACCATTACCGATATTGATCTGACGTTTGAACTGGACGCCGCCCTGACCCGAGTGACCGCAGTCAGCCGCGTAAAGCGTCTGGGCCAGGCCGATGCGTCGCTGCGTCTTGACGGGGAAGAGCTCTCGCTGATTTCACTGGAAATCGACGGTCAGCCCTGGACGGATTATGCGCTGGAGGAGGGCAGCCTGATTGTGTATCAGCTGCCTGAAGCCTTTACGATGAAAATCGTCAACGATATTCATCCGGATAAAAACAGCGCGCTGGAAGGTCTCTACAAATCAGGCGAAGCGCTTTGCACCCAGTGTGAGGCGGAAGGTTTTCGTCATATCACGTGGTATCTGGACAGGCCTGACGTGCTGGCACGCTTTACCACTACCCTTATCGCGGAAGAGAAGCTTTATCCTTATCTGCTGGCAAACGGCAACCGCGTTGACGGCGGAGTGGCAAAAAATGGCCGTCACTGGGTCAAGTGGGAGGATCCTTTCCCAAAACCTTGCTATCTGTTTGCGCTGGTTGCGGGCGATTTCGATGTTTTACGCGACAGCTTCATCACACGGTCAGGCCGCAACGTAGCGCTGGAGATTTTTGTCGATCGCGGCAATCTCGATCGTGCCGACTGGGCGATGACCTCGCTAAAAAACAGCATGAAGTGGGATGAAGAAAGGTTCGGCCTTGAATACGATCTGGATATTTTTATGATCGTTGCCGTCGACTTCTTCAACATGGGCGCGATGGAAAACAAAGGGCTAAACGTCTTTAACTCCAAATATGTCCTGGCAAAGGCAGAAACCGCCACCGACAAAGATTACCTGGGCATTGAAGCGGTAATCGGCCACGAATATTTCCATAACTGGACGGGCAACCGCGTTACCTGCCGTGACTGGTTCCAGCTTAGCCTGAAAGAGGGCCTGACGGTCTTCCGCGATCAGGAGTTCAGCTCCGATCTTGGATCCCGTGCCGTTAACCGTATCGACAACGTCCGCATTATGCGTGGCGCGCAGTTTGCAGAAGACGCCAGCCCAATGGCGCATCCGATTCGCCCCGAGCAATTTATTGAAATGAATAACTTCTATACGCTAACCGTGTATGAGAAAGGCTCAGAGGTGATTCGTATGCTGCACACGCTGCTGGGAGAAGAAAACTTCCAGAAAGGCATGAAGCTCTATTTTGAACGTCATGACGGCAGCGCGGCTACCTGCGATGACTTCGTGCAGGCAATGGAAGATGCTTCAAAAATCGATCTTACTCAGTTCCGCCGCTGGTATAGCCAGTCCGGCACGCCCGTATTGTCCGTTCGCGATGACTACAATGCCGAACTGGAACAGTATACGCTGCACGTAACTCAGATGACGCCACCAACAGCCGATCAGAAGCATAAGCTACCTCTGCATATTCCACTGGATATCGAGCTTTATGACGGTGAGGGTAACGTCATTCCGCTACAGCACAACGGCCATCCAGTGCATCATGTGCTGAACGTAACGGAAGAGTTTCAGAGCTTTGTATTCGATAATGTTTATCACCAGCCGATCCCCTCGCTGCTGCGCGAGTTTTCCGCTCCGGTAAAACTGGATTATAACTGGAGCGATACGCAGCTCACTTTCCTGATGCGTCATGCACGCAACGATTTCTCCCGCTGGGACGCGGCGCAAAGTCTGCTTGCTACCCACATCAAACTTAACGTGGCTCGTTATCAGCAAGGCCAGCCGCTCTCTCTGCCGCTGCATGTTGCTGATGCTTTCCGGGCGGTGCTGCTGGAAGAGCATAGCGATCCGGCATTGATGGCGCTGATCCTGACGCTGCCAAGCGAAAATGAGATTGCCGAACTGTTTGACGTTATCGATCCCGTAGCGATTGCGGAAGTTCGTCGTTCGCTGGTGAGCACGCTGGCAACCGAGCTGGCCGATGAATGGCTGGCAGTCTACAATGCCCATCGCATTGACGACTATCGTGTCGATCATGCGGATATTGGCAAACGTGCATTGAGAAATATTTGTCTGCATTATCTGGCTTTCGGCGAAGTGGAGCTAGCCGATAAGTTAATTACGGCACAATTCCACCAGGCGAATAATATGACCGATTCGCTGGCTGCGATGGCCGCTTCCGTTGCTGCGCAGCTACCGTGTCATGAGACCTTACTCACTGAATTTGACGAACGCTGGCATAAAGATGGACTGGTGATGGATAAATGGTTTGCCCTCCAGGCGACCAGTCCGGCACCGGATGTGCTCAGCCGGGTGCGTGCGTTGCTTAGCCATCGCTCGTTTACGCTAAGTAATCCTAACCGAATCCGGTCACTGATTGGTGCTTTCGCTTCCGGTAACCCTGCTGCTTTTCACGCCAGTGACGGCAGTGGCTATCAGTTCCTCGTCGATATTCTGACGGATTTAAATACGCGTAATCCTCAGGTTGCGGCAAGAATGATTGAACCGCTTATTCGCCTGAAGCGTTACGATACCGATCGTCAGGCGCTGATGCGCAGTGCGCTGGAGCAGTTGAAAGGTTTAGATAAACTGTCGGGCGATCTGTATGAAAAAATCAGCAAGGCGTTGACTGCCTGATAGTGATTTTAACGGGTAAAGCAGGCGATATAATTGCCTGCTTTTTTATAAGTCTATTTTCCAGTAACAAACAGAATTTATCTTTGATTGTCAGGAATACCGCAACAGCTTCTATTCAAAATTAATGTAAATATAATAAATGCAATAAGACGTTTTTATTATCACTATCTGATTCAATCTTATGACGGTTTAAATTCTCAATAAATATATTTGCATCTGTCACTTAACAGAAAATAAATGTTTTTATAGATATTTTAACTTATCTGGGTGCTATGTGGCGAATATCGGTTTTATTCTGGCTTAAGTTATTATTGTGTACCCGGTTGTAATAATTCTATAACTTTCAAAAAGCTCTAATTCTTTCTTAATTCATTCACAATTTAAAATAATTTCCTTGCCTGGTTGGTTTATTTTTAATAAATTTCACAAATTAAATTCCTTGCGGCTTGAATATCACTAACAGGGATGTTTTTATGTTTTTACGTGCGTCATTCAGTTTTATCATGAGCGTGGGTTCAACGCTTATTTACACAACGGGTTTGCTCTCTTCGGCCTGTTATGCGGCAGAAAGCATCCCTCTGAATAATGGTTCACAGGTGATTTCCCAGCAGCAACAAAGGCAAAAGGCGATGGAAAAGCACTTGAACCCAACGGCAAAGGATGTGCGGCTGCTGCCATCTGTTTCCAGTTCAGGAAAAGTCACTTTTCCCCAGGAGAAAAAATGTTTCCTCATCAAAGAAATTTTTATTGAGGGAAAAGGGAAGCTGCCGTGGGGAGAAACGTTACAAACGCTGGCTAACCAGGCGTCAGGAAAGTGCGTGGGCGGCGAGGGCATCAATCTGTTAGTCAGAGCGCTGCAAAACCGATTAGTGGAGCGCGGCTATATTACCACGCGCGTTATCGTACCGGAGCAGAACCTTAAAAGCGGTACGCTAAAGCTTAAGTTAGTATTAGGGCGTATCGGTAAAGTTAAACTCGATGAAAAAAGCGATCGTTATATTCGCCGTTACAACACCTTGCCGGCCCATGCCGGCAACTTGCTTAATTTACGCGATATTGAGCAAGGTCTGGAAAATCTGCAGCGTTTACCAACCACGCAGGCCGCGATAAAAATTAAGCCCGGTGAACAACCGGGAGAGAGCGACATTAATGTTAACTGGCAACAGCAAAAAATGTGGCGGCTGGGCGTAACGCTGGACGATGCGGGCAATGTCAGTACGGGGCGCTACCAGGGCGCGCTTTCGCTTTCCGTTGATAATCCCTCATCCCTGGGAGACTTACTCTACTTTTCAACTTCCAAAAATTTACATAATAAGAATCATCAACAGAGTAAAAATATTACTGTCCATTATTCAGTGCCTCTGGGTTACTGGACGCTTGGCGCTACTGCCTATCACTATGAATACCTGCAAAGAGTTTCCGGCCTGTATCAGGATTTTCGCTATGGCGGTCAGATAAAAAATGTGGATGTCCAAATCAGCCGCGTTTTGCATCGCGGCCGCAGTCACAAAACCAGTTTTACCTATAACATTCTGGCGCGTGAATCCAGCAACTATATCCAGGATGTCTGGCTACCCGAACAGGCAAGGCGTACCTCTGCATGGCGCCTGGGACTACAGCACCGGCATTATTTAGGGCAGACCACGCTGGACGCGGCGGTCAGCTATCAGCGCGGCACCCGCTGGTTTGGTGCACAGCCTGCGCCGGAAGAAAGATCTGGCTATGCGACCGCGCTTGGTAGAATCGGCACGCTAAGCCTGCAGGTGAATACGCCGTTCCAGCTGATGAACCAGCAGTTTCGCTTTAACACTTCCTATTTTCAGCAATTCAGTAAGACGGCGTTAACTTCACCGGATCAGATTTCAATCGGAAATCGCTATACCGTGCGCGGTTTTGATGGTGAAAGAACGTTAATGGCCAGCGAGGGTTGGTTTCTTCGCAATGATATTGCGTGGCGGACACCGTTACCCAATCAGGAACTCTACTTTGGTTTCGATTACGGCAAAGTCAGCGGTTCTGGCAGCGAATACTTAGCTGGCACCCATCTTGCTGGTGGCCAGTTGGGAATAAGAGGCAACGCTTTTAACGGCAGTTACAATCTGTTTGCCGGGGTACCTTTCTCGAAGCCTGACGCCTTCGCCACCAGCCCGGTCACGCTTGGCTTTACGCTTTCATGGAATTATTAAATCTTTCAGGTTTTAAAATAGCGTAGAAATTATGGCAGGAGCGCTTGATATGTCAGCAACAGAAGAAGGTCATGTGCCCGCGAATTTAGGCAGGGATAAGAAAAACGGTGGAAAAGTTAAGGGTAGATAATCGCAACTGCTTTCTTATTCTTAATGGAAAACGGCAACTTAATTAATCTTCCAGTTATTTTCAATAAATAACTGCACGGATAGCTGAATGAACAGTGCCAGTGATGCAGCTGTGAGTCTGCCGCACAGGTAGCATCACGCCTGTCATAAACGTTGGTATATCCATCGAGTCTGCTTCTTTTCCTTAAAAGAAAATAGCGAGAAGCAGACCAGATGGTTTTAACGACCTGTTTAATACATTAACTTTCAATAAGGACATTATAATGAACAGAAATCTGTATCGACTTATATACAGTAAAGCGCGCGGCATGCTGATTGCGGTGGCGGAATTTACTCGTTCTCAGCGTGCGGGTACAGCAGTATCTTCATCCGGCAAGCGTAGCGCAAAACTCATCTGCAAGCTTAGTTCAATCAGTTTTGGCGTTTTGCTGGCTACGGGCGCGGTGCAGACGGTACAGGCCGCCATCGTCGCCGACGCCAACGTGGCGGCCGGGCTACAGCCGACAATTATTAACAATCCCGGCATGGCTACGCAGGTCGATATTCAGGCACCAAGCGCTGGGGGCGTATCTCGTAACGTTTATAGCCAGTTTGATGTCGATCGCAACGGTGTCATTCTGAATAACTCTCAGCACGGTGCTTTCACTCAGAATGGTGGCATGGTTGCAGGCAATGCTTCACTGGCACAGGGAGCGGCTAAAATTATTCTGAATGAAGTTAACTCCAGTAACCCGAGCCAGCTAAATGGCCTGATTGAAGTTGCAGGTCAAAATGCCCAGGTGGTAATCGCTAACCCATCAGGCATTACCTGCAACGGTTGCGGATTTATTAACGCTAACCGCGCCACGCTAACCACTGGTCAGGCGCAGATAAAAGACGGCGTATTAACGGGATACCGGGTTGAAGGCGGCGAGGTCGTGGTTGAGGGAGAGACTGTATGGAGTAACAATCAGGACTATACCGATATTATCGCCCGCTCGGTCAAAATAAATACTCAAATGTATGCCAACGATCTGAAAATCACTACGGGCCTTAATAATGTAGATGCAACGAATACAAATATTACCCGGCTCGATAATGCCGGGAGTGGTAAAGCACCTGAGCTTTCTCTGGACGTATCCAGCCTTGGCGGTATGTATGCCGGGAAAATTACGCTGGTAGGAACGGAAAAAGGCGTAGGGGTGAGCAATGCAGGCCAGATTATGGCAGGTGACGCTTTAACGGTGCTGAATGAAAATGGCGATATCCGCAATACCCGATATATGCACGGCGGGAAGACGCTGTTTTTGGCCGCAAAAAATGTTCACAATGAGAATATAATATCCTCTGAAAAGGCTATTGAAATCGACAGTAGTGGAGCGGTCACCAACAATGGTCATATTTCTACCTATAGCTTCGAGGATGGTAATAGCGGGATAACCATTAAAGCCGCCAGTCTGGAAAGCCGTGGCGATATTACTACCGGCGAAAGCTGGCAAGAAACGGGCAATATCAATATCGACACTACAGATAAACTGATTGCTACCGGCCATATCAGCGCGGGCGGTGACCTGACTATGCAGGGTAAAACGGTAAATTTGAGTGGAGGCAATACCCAGGCTAATAACATTAAGCTTATCGCCCGCGACGGAATGCTGGACACCAGCAATGCTCGTGTAGAGGCTTCGCGGCAGCTTACCATTGCCAGTAGCAAATTAAATAACAAGCAGGGCATTTTATTCGGGGAAGAAGTAGCTGTTACCACAGGCGATATTGATAATGAATATGGCAGTATTCATGGCAGAAATAACTTTAAGCTGAAAGGAAACCGTATTACTAACACTGGCGGGGCGCTGGTGGCGGGTGATTCACTGGACATCACCGGTAACGAAATAAATAACCAGGCCGGACAAATCTACGCTGAAATGGGGGATGTCAGGCTTAACGTTACCGGAGATGTAGTGAATACTGATGGCGGCCAAATCCGCGCTAACGGCAAGCTGCTTATTACTGCTGGTGGTAGTATCGATAACGCAGGTGAGATAATTAGCGGTGCTCAACTGATGATGACCGCAAAAGATATCAACAATAACAACATGCTATATGCAGGTGACAGTATTGAATTAAACAGTGATGGCGCTGTCACTAACAACGGAATAATTCAGGCCGAAGGTGATGTAAAAATAGCAGCCGCAACGCTGAATAGCAGGGGAACCATCAGTGCCAGAGATCCTATGCGAGGCACGGGTAATATCAATATCAGGACTACCGGCGCTCTTATTGCCACTGGTCAAAACCTGGCAAATGGCAATCTGACTATGCAGGGTCAGACGTTGGATCTGAGCGGCAGCACAACCCAGGCGGCAAATATTACACTGGTGGCCAGCGATACGTTAAATACCAGTCATGCACAAGTCTCTGCCAGACAGCAACTTACTGCTACGGCCCAAAAAATCGATAACAAAGACGGTCTGCTTGAAGCTAAAGTCATCTCTGTCACGGCTGATTCGCTGGACAATCAGGCGGGAAGCATCCTTGCCATCAGCGAGCTGGCGCTAGCCGTTACCGACATCAATAATGAGCAAGGTTACGTTATCGCAGCGGGTAAGGATATTTTCGCTAAAGCTCCCGTACCGGAAGATAAAGCGCCTTCTTTCTCTGAATGGGATACCAATGGCGACGTATACAGGGAAATTACCTCCGTTATTGGCCGGAGATTTTTTCAGGGGAATATGCTTTCGGACATACTTAGCCATCTGTACGGAATACTTGTCAGCGGCGGTGAAATCGACAGTGATGTTATCCAGTCATGGGTTTCTTATGTCAGCGGTGGGCGCCAGCCTGAGCCCTATGAGGCGGCCATTAACACAGTGGTAAAAATCCTTACGGAAAAATGGTCGAGTCAGTCAGTCCCGGACGTCACGCCGCCTGCGAATGAAATCGTTGATGAAGACAAGGGCATAGCTGACGAAATCGTTGATGAAGACAAAGGCATAGTTGACGAAATCGTTGATGAAGACAAAGGCATAGTTGACGAAATCGTTGATGAAGACAAAGGCATAGCTGATGAAATCGTTGACGAAGACAAAGGCATAGCTGACGAAATCGTTGACGAAGACAAAGGCATAGCTGATGAAATCGTTGACGAAGACAAAGGCATAGCTGACGAAATCGTTGACGAAGACAAAGGCATAGCTGATGAAATCGTTGATGAAGATAAAGGCATTGCTGACGATAAAGTGCCTTCCTTCTCCGAATGGGATACCAATGGCGACGTATACAGGGAAATCACTTCCGTTATTGGCCGAAGGTTTTTTCAGGGAAACACGCTTTCGGACATGCTTAGCCACCTGTATGGAATACTTGTCAGCGGCGGTGAAATCGACAGTGATGTGATTCAGTCAATAGTTAACACGGTCAGCGGTGGGCGACCAACCGAAGCGTATGAATCGGCCGTCAACACGGTGGTAAGGGTACTTACGGAAAGATGGTCTGGTCAGTCAGCCCCGGCAGTCCCGGACGTCACGCCGCCTGCTAATGAAATTGTTGGTGAAGACAAAGGCGAATGGTACATCCCGCCAATGGATATTGATGGCCATCAGGCACTTGAGCAGTGGCCACTGTCCGCCCTGACTCTCCAGCAGATTAAAACTGCTATAAGCAGTGGCGATATCAAATGGCAAAACACTTCAAAAGACTTTGTCGCTGACGTCGTTAACTATTTTGCCTGGACCCTGGCAAAAGGCGGCGAGATTAATGAACAGTTAGTGCATGCCATTGCCGCGCAGGTTTGGGGAATGGGCGTAACGGCAGAGAATGACGCTTCAATCGCCAGCATTGCCAATATTGTTACCGCTAACTGGCCTGCTAAATAAGGCCGATAAGCCGCAGCAACAGGGATAATAATGTCCTGACTGATACCGCCCTTTATAACAGGGCGGTATTTTTTTATAGCAAGCACCTGAACCGACAGAGTGTTTTATTAACGCTGCGCGTAACGCTTTTCCGCTTCAACCGGCGAACGCTTCATTACTCTGTCCAGCACTTCCGCTTCCAGCTCTGCCAGCCGTACAGAACCTTTGCGGCGCGGACGTGGCAGATCGACAGTTAAATCCAGGCCGATTTGACCTTCCTCAATCAGCAGTACGCGATCGGCCATAGCAACCGCTTCACTCACGTCATGCGTGACCAGCAATACGGTAAAATGATGTTTTTGCCAGAGTGATTCAATCAGATCCTGCATCTCAATGCGGGTGAGGGCATCCAGCGCGCCTAAAGGTTCATCCAGCAGCAGCAGACCGGGACGATGAATCAGCGCCCGGGCCAGCGCCACACGCTGTTTTTGCCCACCTGAAAGCGCCGCTGGCCATTCTTTGGCGCGATCGGCCAAACCCACCGCTTCTAACGCTTCCAGCGCTGCACTTTTCCAGGCCTTGCCTTTCAGCCCCAGGCCAACGTTATCAATAATGCTTTTCCACGGCAGCAGGCGCGCATCCTGAAACATTAAGCGCGTATCGTCTTTTGCCTCGCTCAGGGGCGCACTGCCAGCCAGCAGCTCACCGGATGTGCTTTTTTCCAGCCCGGCCAGCAGGCGAAGCAGCGTACTTTTACCGCAGCCGCTGCGGCCCACTACGGCAACAAACTGCCCGGAAGGGATATGCAGATCGATACTGTTCAGCACGGTCCGGCCATGATACTGCTTGCTGACGCTATTAATAACCAGAGGCGTCCCGGCATTCAGACGTGCTGGAGAAGACGTTATCTCGCTCATGCGTTTTCCTCTTTCAGTTGATAAGCCGGATGCCAGCGCAGCCAGACGCGTTCCAGTAGCAGCGCGCTGACGTCAGCCAGTTTCCCGAGCAGGGCATAAAGAATAATGGCGACCACCACAATATCGGTCTGTAAAAATTCGCGGGCGTTCATGGCCAGATAGCCGATGCCGGAGTTGGCAGAAATGGTTTCTGCCACAATCAGCGTCAGCCACATTAGTCCCAGCGCAAAACGTACGCCAACCATGATGGAAGGCAGCGCGCCGGGCAGCACCACCTGGATAAACAGGCTCCAGCCAGACAGCCCGTAGCTGCGGGCCATCTCCACCAGACCACGGTCAATATTGCGGATACCGTGATAGGTGTTGAGATAAATTGGAAACAGCGTACCCAGGGCAACCAGAAATATCTTGGCGGATTCATCAATACCGAACCATAAAATCACCAGCGGGATAAGCGCCAGGTGCGGCACGTTGCGCAGCATCTGTACCGAGGTATCCAGCAGACGTTCGCCCAGGCGCGACATGCCGGTAATCAGTCCCAGAATCAGGCCGATGGATCCGCCAATGCTAAAGCCCACCGCCGCGCGCCAGCTGCTAATAGCCAGATGCTGCCAGAGCTCGCCGCTGGCGGAGAGTTTCCAGAAAGTAATCACGATGGCTTCAGGCGAAGGCAGAATGCGGGTAGAAAGCCAGCCCGTTTGCGAAGCGATCTGCCAGACAACGACCAGCGCAATCGGCAACGCCCATGGAATCAGCTGATTCCCGATACGATTAAGCGTTTTACTCATGGCGACCTCAGCTTTGCGAAACTTTTTGTGGAGCGAAGTCGTGAGCTACGGCTTCACCATGCGCCACGATGGCGTTTGGACGAGGAATTTCCGGCACGTTTAAATCAAGGTGTGGAAACAGTAATTCGCCCACGCGATACGCTTCTTCCAGATGCGGATAGCCGGAAAGAATAAAAGTCTCTATCCCCAAATCGGCGTATTCCTGCATTCTGGCTGCAACCGTTTCGCCATCGCCTACCAGTGCGGTACCCGCGCCGCCACGGACCAGGCCTACGCCAGCCCACAGGTTAGGACTGATTTCCAGCTTATCGCGACGACCACCGTGTAAAGCCGCCATACGGTGCTGACCAACAGAATCCGTTTTGGCCAGCGCGGCCTGTGCTTTAGCAATGGTGGCGTCGTCAAGGTGCGAAATCAGCCGCTCGGCAGCTTTCCATGCCTCTTCGTTGGTTTCACGTACGATAACGTGCAGACGGATGCCGAATTTTACCTTGCGCCCCTGTGCCGCCGCCTTTGCCCGTACCTGGTCTATTTTTTCTTTGACCTGAGCAGGCGGTTCTCCCCAGGTCAGATACACATCAACCTGTTCGGCGGCCAGATCCTGTGCCGGCTCGGAGGAGCCGCCAAACCACAGCGGCGGACGCGGCTGCTGCACAGGTTTAAACATCAGGCGAGCGCCGCGAACGTGCACATGCTTGCCTTCATAATCTACCGTTTCGCCTTCCAGCACTCGACGCCAGACGCGGGTGAATTCCGCCGATTCCGCATAACGCTCACGATGATCGAGGAACACGCCATCGCCCGCTAACTCTTCTGCATCACCGCCGGTAACAAGATTAAACAGCGTGCGACCGTTTGACAGGCGATCCAGCGTCGCGGCCTGGCGAGCAGCCTGGGTAGGTGAAATCACACCGGGGCGCAAAGCCACCAGAAAACGCAGGCGCTGCGTTACCGGGATAAGCGAGGCCGCAACCAGCCAGGCATCTTCACAAGAGCGGCCTGTAGGGATAAGAACCCCGCCAAAACCCAGGCGATCGGCGGCCTGCGCGATTTGCTGCAGATAACCATGATCGACCGGACGTGCTCCTTCAGTGGTGCCTAAGTAGTGACCGTCGCCGTGAGTAGGCAGAAACCAAAAAACGGAAAGGCTCATGGTGAAACTCCTTGCGTTGCGGAAGCGTCATGCCAGATACGACTGGCGATATCGACCTTCACCGGCATTAAATGATTGGCATAAAAAAGATCGGCGGTATGCTGTTGGGCCTGTACCGTTTTTTCGCTGACCGGGCCGATAACGGTAGGAGGACGGTGATCAAGATAGCTGGCGATTACCGGCTTCGGCAGGCCAATAGTTTGTGAAAGCAGTTCGATACTCCGGTTGCGATCGCTACGCGTGAGTTCATCCGCCTGGCTAAAAGTGTCCAGGACAGCAGTCACAAAGGGGCCATTAGCCTCGGCAAAAGGTCGCGTTGCCAGATAGAACGAGCCGGTCAGATTCAGCCCGTTACCATCGGCAAGCACCCTGACTCCGCCCTGGAGTAGCGCAGAGGAATAGTAGGGATCCCAGATTGCCCAGGCATCGACATCGCCTTGCTGAAACGCGGCACGAGCATCTGCTGGCGTCAGATAAGCGGGCTGAATATCGCTAAATTTCAGGCCTGCCTTGGTTAAAGCACGCAGCAGTAAATTGTGTGAACTTGAGCCTTTCTGGAAAGCCACCTTATGGCCTTTCAGATCGGCGACGCTCTTAATCGGGCTATTTTTTGCTACCAGAATCACTTCCGACTGCGGTTTTGGTGGTTCAGAACCGACATAAAGCAGATCGGCCCCGGCAGCCTGGGCAAAAATCGGCGGGATATCGCCGGTACTGCCCAAATCGATACTGTTAACGTTTAGCGCTTCCAGCATCTGCGGGCCAGCGGGAAACTCGATCCATTTAATCTGCGTATGTGGAAAACGCTTTTCCAGCAGCTGGTGCGAACGGGCCAGCGCCATACTGACCGATCCCTTTTGATAGCCAATACGAAACGTTTTTGGCGCGGCAGGCTCCTCGGCCAGTACGCTACCGGCCAGAACACCGCTGATAGCCAGCGCGGAAAAAAGACGTAAAAACAGGCTCATTTATTCTTCCTTATACCGCAGCGGCCAGCAGCTGATGGCGGCGCGTCAATGCTTGCCAAAAAGTGTCTACAGATTCTGCGATACGCTCGGCCAGCACGGGCGCAAGTTCAGGCTGGCGATCGTAATGGCTAATCTGGCTGTCGTCGGCAAACACGCCGTGCAGCACTTCCTGCGCTTTCAGGGCGTTCAGTACCGGCTTGAGCGCATAATCGACCGCCAGCATGTGCGCCACGGTGCCGCCGGTTGCCAGAGGTAGAACAACCTTATGTTCCAGCGCGCGCTCTGGTAAAAGATCGAGTAGCGTCTTTAATGCGCCAGAAAAAGAAGCTTTATAAACCGGCGTCGCCACAATTAGCCCGTCAGCGTTTTCAAGATCTTCCTTTAACGCCAGCAGCGCAGGGGAGTCGAAACGGGCATATAACAGATCTTCAGGGTGAAAATTATGCAGATTCCAGGGGATAACCTCGACGCCGCGCTGTTCAAGTGCCTGCTGGCAAAGGGTCAGTAAAGCGGTTGACCGCGAAGGATAGCGAGGACTGCCTGCCAGAGTAATAACGCGCATCATCTCTCCTTATAACCAAAAGTTATTGATTAAAATATTTCCCGAACTGATGGAACTATCCTGACAGAGTGCGTAAGGAGGCTTAAATGATTTATCCGGCATATTTAAGTCATTTTCTGGATAAGTGAGCAGAGGCTAATGGGAAACAGCGAAAAAAGAAGAGGATAAGGGGACGCAATCGTTTTACTTTCCGCGCAAAGGACTTTACCATTTTCCTCCGCGCCTGCAGCGTCACTGCGTCGGCAAAATGCGTCTCTCACGGGAAACTACATAATAAAGGTGAGCAGGCGTACGCCTCAGTGTTGAGGGTTGCTCTGGCAACCAGTCCTTTCCCGATCCGCCTGGATCATTCAGGAGCGAACATGTATAACCTGGCCCGTAAAGCGCTTTTTCAGCTGGATGCTGAACGTGCGCATGAATTTACTCTTCAGCAGCTGCACCGCATAACCGGTACGCCGCTTATCCACCTGGTGCGCCAGACTTTACCCTTTAAGCCTGTTAACTGTATGGGGCTGGTTTTTAAAAATCCGCTGGGCCTTGCGGCAGGGCTGGATAAAAATGGCGAATGTATCGATGCTTTTGGCGCGATGGGGTTTGGCTTTGTCGAAGTGGGTACCGTGACGCCGCGCCCGCAGGCGGGTAATGACAAACCGCGCATGTTCCGCATACGGGAAGCCGAAGGCATTATTAACCGTATGGGTTTCAATAATCTTGGCGTAGACCATTTGGTCAATAATGTTAAGCAATCCCGTTTTGATGGCATACTTGGCATTAATATTGGCAAGAATAAAGATACGCCTGTTGAAACTGGAAAAGACGATTATCTGACCTGTATGGATAAAGTTTATCCTTATGCGGGTTATATTGCGATCAACATCTCATCTCCGAATACGCCGGGCTTGCGTACGCTGCAATACGGTGAAGCATTAGACGATCTTCTGATAGCTATTAAACAAAAGCAGCAGGAGCTGGAAGCGCGCCACCATAAATATGTCCCGGTTGCGGTAAAAATTGCGCCAGATCTGGCGGAAGAAGAGCTAATTCAAATTGCCGATAGCCTGGTGCGTCATAATATTGACGGCGTTATTGCCACCAATACGACGCTGGACCGCTCGCTGGTCAGCGGCCTGAAACACAGTGAAGAAGCGGGCGGCCTCAGCGGGCGTCCCGTGCAGCTACGCAGTACGGAAATCGTTCGTCGCCTGGCGCAGGAACTGCAGGGACGACTGCCGATTATTGGCGTAGGCGGAATCGATTCGCTGGTTGCAGCGAAAGAAAAAATAGCGGCGGGCGCCTCGCTGGTGCAAATATATTCCGGCTTTATTTACAAAGGGCCGCCGTTGATAAAAGAAATTGTTACCCATCTCTGATAAAAACCCGTTATAACGGCGCCAGGGGCTTTATTTTCGCCTCTGGCTCGTTTATATTTTCTCCTGTTTACCCATTTTCAGCCTGATTTGGCCGGATGCATTATTCCCCGGACGATTAATAGCAGGTCTACTTATTACGGGACACTTCATGAGGATTAAACCTGACGACAGCTGGCGCTGGTATTTCGATGACGAACAGGATCGCATGATGTTGGATATGGCCGATGGCATGCTGTTTCGCTCCCGCTTCCCACGTAAAATGTTAACGCCGGATGCCTTTGCCGCAGCCGAATTCTGTGTTGACGATGCCGCCCTGTTTGTTAATTTTGATGAAAACTGCCGCGACTGTGATTTAAATCCGCAGCAGCGTGGCGAACTGGTGCTGAACGCGCTGGTGGCGCTGCGCTTTCTGAAACCGCAGATGCCAAAAAGCTGGCATTTTTCCACGCACCCTCGCCACTGTACGCCGAAAGATGGCGAGCTTGTGGCGGTACGCCTGAGTGAAACCGGCGAAGAGGCTACGCTGCTGGTGGTCGAAGCGGGCGAAAACGCGGCACTCTGCCTGTTAGCCCAGCCGCAGCTGGAGCTGGCGGGCAAAACGATGCAGCTGGGTGATGCGATTAAAGTGATGCACGATCGCCTGCTGCCGGCTATCAGTCAGCACCACTTTACCTTCGCGCGCGCCGTTTAGCGCTCAGCCAGCTGTACGTCGCCATCCGGTATACAGCTGCAGCTTAATAGCGTGCCGTCTTTACGCAGCGCGCCTTTTTTCAGCTCGCGAACCTGGCCAGATAGCAGCCTGACGCGGCAGCTGCCGCAAACCCCGGCACGACAGGAGTAAGGGATGCGGAATCCCTGCTGCTCCAGCTGTTCCAGCACAACCTGCTGGTTATTGCCGCAAAAAGATTCACCCTGCCAGCTAATCGTCAACGGCGCTTCGGCCTGGCTGACTGGCGCAAGGGTTTCCGCCACTTCACCCGCACCGTACAGGCGTGGTGATTGACGGGTAATCACTTCCAGCTCGTCGCCCACGCGCACAATACCGCTGCCCAATGCCACCAGATTCAGGCCAAAATCCACATCTCCACTGCCGTCCGCGGCGGTACGGAACTTTTGCAAAGTAGTAAGCGGCTCGCCGGTCGGATGCTTGCGCCCACGTTCAGGACTGACGGTGGTAAAAATGCAGCGGCTACAGGGTTTAGGGACGTCGAATAAAATCGTGCCTATTTTCACCCTTGACCAGCTGTCTTCTTCCCATGCTGTTGCGCCCGTGACCACCAGGTTAGGGCGAAACTGCTCCAGCCTGACGCCAGCAGGACAACGGCTGCGCAGGTCATGTAGCGACGCTTCGTTAATCAGCAAATAAGGATAGCCGTCGGCAAAACCCAGCGGCACCTGCTCCAGCCGTTTAACGCGGCGCGTCATGTCAGGTCCAACCCAGCGCAGCTGTACCGGCCGTGGGAAAAAGCCGCTGAGCCATTCATTAATTTCTGCAGGCGCAACCAGCGCGGTAAAATGGTTGCCCCAGACTTCCGTAGGCGCCGGGTCGGCGGCAAAATCGGCAAAGCGAACGGTGGCGCTACTGCCATCAGCCGCAGCAAGAAATAATCCTTCAGGCGTTAACGCTGGCGTAAAAAGCACCATTTCCGGATATTGACGAGCGGTAATAAAGGTACCGTCACTATCCGTAAGCATAAAAAAACGATCAAACGCCAGCCCGCTCGCCAGCGCCTGGGCGTGCGAGACCTGCGTGCCGCGCATCGATTTGACCGGGTGAATAAACAGACGAGACAGACTGACCATAGCGCTCTCCGGCAGAAAAGAGGGCGTCAGCGTAAAAAAGACCTGAAAGCGGCTGACGAAAAGAAGCTAACTTTATGACATGCGCCCTGGATTAGCTATAATGCGCAGCAATTTTCCAGATGATAAGTGACGTTATGAATTCTCTGTTTGCCAGTACGGCGCGTGGGCTCGAAGAGCTGTTAAAAAGTGAACTGGAAGCGATGGGGGCAGAAGAGTGCCAGGTCGTCCAGGGCGGCGTACATTACCAGGGGGACGATCGTCTGATGTATCAAAGCCTGATGTGGAGCCGCCTGGCTTCCCGCATCCTGCTGCCGCTGACCGAATGCGGCGTCTACAGCGATTTGGATCTCTACCTGGGCGTGCAGGCTATCGACTGGCCAGCCATGTTTGGCAGCGATAAAACCTTTGCCGTACACTTCAGCGGCCTGAATGAAGTGATCCGCAACAGCCAGTACGGCGCGTTAAAGGTTAAAGATGCCATCGTCGACAGTTTTACCCGTAAAAATCTGCCGCGTCCCGATGTCGATCGCGAGCAGCCGGATATTCGCGTCAACGTCTGGCTGAATAAAGATACCGCCAGCATCGCCTTAGACCTGAGCGGCGAAGGGCTGCACCAGCGTGGCTATCGCCAGCAGACGGGCATGGCTCCGCTGAAGGAAAACCTGGCGGCGGCAATCGTATTGCGCTCCGGCTGGCAGGCAGGAACGCCGATGGTCGATCCTATGTGCGGGTCGGGTACGCTGCTGATCGAAGCGGCCATGATCGCCAGCGATCGCGCGCCGGGCCTGCATCGTACGCACTGGGGCTTTACCGGCTGGAATAAATTTGACGAGGCGCTGTGGCGTGAAGTCACCAGTGAAGCGCAGGTTCGCGCTCGTCGCGGGCTGCAGGAAACGACCTCGCGCTTCTACGGCTATGACAATGACAGCCGCGTTATTGAACGCGCGCGCGCCAACGCCCGTCGTGCGGGCCTGGCCGATGTTATCAGCTTTACCACGCAGGACGTGCTGAAGCTGACCAATCCGCTGGAAGAGGTAACCGGTACCGTATTAAGCAACCCGCCGTACGGCGAGCGTCTGGAAAGTGAACCGGCGCTGATTGCGCTGCACAGCCAGCTGGGGCGCCTGATGAAGCAGCATTTCGGCGGCTGGAACCTGTCGCTATTCAGCGCCTCGCCAGAGCTGCTGAGCTGTCTGCAGCTGCGCGCCGAGCGCCAGTTCAAAGCCAAAAACGGCCCGCTGGACTGCGTGCAGAAAAACTATCAGCTGGCGGTTAACACCACTGGCGTGGCGCAGATTGCGGAAGATTATGCTAACCGCCTGCGTAAGAACCTGAAGAAGCTGGAAAAATGGGCGCGTCAGGAAGGGATTGAATGCTATCGCATGTACGATGCGGATCTGCCGGACTATAACGTTGCGGTCGATCGCTATGGTGAATGGGTAGTAGTACAGGAATATGCGCCGCCGAAAACTATCGATCCGGGCAAGGCTCGCCAGCGTCTGTTTGACGTAATCGCGGCCACGCTGAGCGTGCTGGAACTGCCTGCTAACCGGCTGGTATTGAAAACCCGTGAACGTCAGAAAGGCAAAAGCCAGTATCAGAAGCTGGGTGAAAAGGGCGACTTCTTCGAGGTTTCCGAATTTAATGCGAAGCTGTGGGTAAATCTGACCGACTACCTGGATACCGGCCTGTTCCTGGATCACCGCATCGCGCGCAAAATGCTGGGCCAGATGAGTAAAGGAAAAGACTTCCTTAACCTGTTTGCCTATACCGGTAGCGCCAGCGTGCATGCCGGGCTGGGTGGCGCTAAAAGCACCACGACCGTCGATATGTCGCGTACCTATCTGGAATGGGCGGAGCGCAATCTGCGTTTGAACGGCCTGACCGGACGCCAGCACCGTTTAATGCAGGCCGACTGCCTCAGCTGGCTACGCGATTCTGACGAGCAGTTCGATCTGATCTTTATCGATCCGCCGACCTTCTCCAACTCCAAACGTATGGAAGAGAGCTTCGACGTCCAGCGCGATCATCTGCTGCTGATGAAAGATTTGAAAAGGCTGCTGCGTAAGGGCGGCACCATTATGTTCTCTAACAACAAGCGCGGATTCAAAATGGATCTTGCCGGACTGGCGGAACTGCAGCTCAATGCTCAGGAAATTACCGCAAAAACCCAGTCGCAGGATTTCGCCCGCAACCGTCAAATTCACAACTGCTGGCTGATTACTCACGCCGGTAAGGAATAAGTTTTATGTCACTGATCAGTATTCATGGTGCTTACCTGTCATTCAGCGATGCGCCGCTGTTGGATAACACTGAGCTTCATATTGAAGAGAACGAGCGGGTCTGCCTGGTAGGCCGTAACGGCGCGGGCAAATCAACGCTGATGAAAATCATCAACCGCGAGCAGCCGCTTGACGATGGCCGTATCATCTATGAGCAGGATCTGGTTATCGCGCGTTTGCAGCAGGATCCGCCGCGTAACGTAAAAGGCTCAGTTTACGATTTCGTTGCCGAAGGCGTGGATGAGCAGGCCGAATACCTGAAGGCCTATCACGCCATTTCGCATCTGGTGATGACCGACCCCAGCGACAAAAATCTTAATGAGATGGGCAGGCTGCAAAGCATTCTGGATCACCAGAACCTGTGGCAGCTGGAAACGCGTATCCAGGACGTGCTGAAGCAGATTGGTCTGGATGGCGATGCACCCCTTTCCTCGCTTTCCGGCGGCTGGCTGCGTAAAGCGGCGCTGGGCCGCGCGCTGGTCAGTAATCCGCGCGTGCTGATGCTGGACGAACCGACCAACCACCTGGATATCGAAACCATTGACTGGCTGGAAACCTTCCTGAAGACGTTCCAGGGCAGCATTATCTTTATTTCGCATGACCGCTCGTTTATCCGCAATATGGCAACGCGTATTGTCGATCTGGATCGCGGCAAGCTGGTTTCCTGGCCGGGCGACTACGATCAGTTTTTGCTGGGTAAAGAAGAAGCGCTGCGCGTGGAAGAGATGCAGAATGCCGAGTTCGATCGCAAACTGGCGCAGGAAGAAGTCTGGATCCGCCAGGGCATTAAGGCTCGCCGTACCCGTAACGAAGGCCGCGTGCGCGCATTAAAAGCGTTACGTCGCGAGCGAACTGAACGCCGCGAAGTGATGGGCAAGGCCAACATGCAGGTTGAAGAGGCGAGCCGCTCCGGCAAAATCGTCTTTGAACTGGAAAACGTCAGCTACGCCGTGGACGGCAAGCAGCTGGTTAACGACTTTTCTGCTCAGGTACAGCGCGGCGATAAAATTGCACTGATTGGCCCGAACGGCTGCGGTAAATCTACCCTCTTAAAGCTAATGCTGGATCAGCTGAAGCCGGACAGCGGCCGCGTGCATATCGGGACCAAGCTGGAAGTGGCCTATTTTGACCAGCACCGTACCGAACTCGATCCCGATCGCACGGTGATGGACAACCTGGCGGAAGGCAAGCAGGAGGTCATGGTTAACGGCAAGCCGCGGCACGTGCTGGGCTATCTGCAGGACTTCCTGTTCCATCCTAAACGCGCGATGACGCCGGTACGCGCTTTGTCCGGCGGCGAGCGCAACCGTCTGCTGCTGGCACGTCTGTTCCTGAAGCCAAGCAACCTGCTGATCCTCGATGAACCGACCAACGACCTGGATGTTGAAACGCTGGAGCTGCTGGAAGAGCTGATTGATGGCTACCAGGGCACCGTGCTGCTGGTCAGCCACGATCGTCAGTTTGTCGACAATACGGTAACCGAATGCTGGATTTATGAAGGCAACGGCGAAATCGGCACCTTTGTGGGCGGCTATCACGATGCGCAGCAGCAGCGGAGTGCCTATAAGCAAACCCGCAGCGCGGCGAAAACGTCGAGCGCGCCACAACGTCAGGAAACCGTAAAAAACGAAGCGGCAAAGCGCCCGGTCGCTAAAATGAGCTATAACCTTCAGCGTGAGCTGGAACAGCTGCCGCAAAAGATGGAGCAGCTGGAGGCGCAGCTCGCTTCGCTACAGGCCAAAGTGGCCGATGCCAGCTTCTTTAACCAGCCTCATGACGTCACGCAGCCGGTTCTGGATGCCTTAGCCAGCGCGGAGCAGGAGCTGGAAGTGGCCTTTGAGCGCTGGGAATATCTGGAATCGCTGAAAAACCAATAATACCGAGGTAATTTATGTGTTCATCGCACCAGGCCGACCAGTGGATGCTTTGCCCGCAGTGCGACCTGATGACACAGTTGCCGTCGCTGACGCCGGGCAGTAAAGCTAACTGCCCGCGTTGCAACACCACGCTGGTGATGAACTGGGACGAGCCGCGCAAGCGGCCAACCGGCTATGCGCTGGCGGCGCTGTTTATGCTGGTGTTGGCCAACCTGTTCCCGTTCGTCAATATGCACGTGGCCGGGATGAGCAGCGAAATCACGCTGATGCGCATTCCGCAGGTCATGGTGTCGGTTGATTACAGCAGCCTGGCGACGCTGTTTATGCTGTTTGTGCAGACCGTTCCCGCGCTCTGCATGGTTATCATTCTGTTATTGGTCAACTCTGTCAGACTGTCCGTACCGCTAAAAAGGCTGCTGGCGCGCGTGCTGTTCCAGATTAAAGCCTGGGGCATGGCGGAGATCTTTCTCGCTGGCGTACTGGTCAGCTTCGTCAAGCTGATGGCCTATGGCGACATTGGTATCGGCACCAGCTTTATTCCGTGGTGCCTGTTTTGCCTGCTACAGCTGCGGGCTTTTCAGTGCGTCGATCGCCGCTGGATGTGGGAGCGTATCGCGCCTTTACCCGCGCTACCGGCAAAACCGATCGCCGGCGTTAGCGGTTTGCAGCAAAATTTACGTTCCTGCGGCTGCTGCACGGCAGTGCTGGCGGCTGAGCAACAGGTATGTCCGCGCTGCGGCACGGTGGGGCACGTTCGCCGCAGGCATAGCCTGCAATGGACGATGGCGCTGCTGCTGACCTCGCTGCTTTTATATATTCCCGCTAATCTGATGCCCATCATGATCACCGATTCGTTGGGAAGTAAGATCACCTCTACGATAATGGCGGGCGTGGTTCTGCTGTGGAGTGAAGGCTCTTATCCGGTGGCCATGGTTATTTTTGTCGCCAGCATCATGGTGCCCTCGCTGAAAATGTTGGCTATCGGCTGGTTGTGCTGGGACGCTAACGGCAAAAGCAAGCCGCACCAGGACAGCGAACGGATGCATAAAATTTATGAGGTGGTGGAGTTTGTCGGGCGCTGGTCAATGATTGACGTCTTTGTGATCGCCGTGCTCTCGGCACTGGTACGCATGGGGCAGATAATGAACATCTATCCCGCGACGGGCGCGCTGTTGTTTGCGCTGGTCGTCATTTTAACTATGTTTTCCGCCATGACTTTCGACCCGCGTTTGACATGGGATCGTGTAAGTAACAAAACTCAAGAGGAGCCAGACATTGCAGGAAAATAATCATGGTGTGGCAACGGTTGATAAAATCAAACGTTGGTCACCGGTCTGGATAATCCCCATCGTTACCGTTCTAATCGGGGCGTGGATCCTTGTTTATCACTTTACCCATCAGGGGCCGCTGGTCACGCTGATTACCACCAATGCCGAAGGTATTGAAGGCGGGAAAACGGCCATCAAAAGCCGCAGCGTAGATGTCGGCACGGTTGAAAGCGCCGTATTAACCGACGACTTACTGCATGTAAAAATTACCGCGCGCCTTAACACCGGCATGGAAAAATTGCTGAAAGGCGACAGCGCTTTCTGGGTAGTCAAACCTACTATCGGTCGGGAAGGCGTCACCGGCCTGGGCACGCTACTCTCCGGTTCCTATATTGAACTCCAGCCCGGCAGCAAGGGCGAACAGCCTGAAGAGTATAAGCTGCTGGATGCGCCGCCGCTGGCGCCGCCGGATGCCAAAGGCATTCACGTCACGCTGGACAGCGCGAAAGCGGGGCAGCTTAATGCCGGCGATCCCGTACTGTTTCGCGGCTATCGCGTTGGTTCGGTAGAGACCAGCCACTTTGATGCCGACAAGCGCATGATGACCTATCAGCTCTTTGTCGCGGCGCCTTATGACCGTCTCGTCACTACTAATGTCCGTTTCTGGAAAGACAGCGGCATTGCGGTAGATATGTCTGCTTCGGGCATGCGCGTCGAAATGGGCTCACTGACCACGCTGTTCAGCGGCGGCGTTAGCTTTGACGTGCCGGACGGCTGGGATCTGGGACAGGCAGCGGCTAACAAAGCGGAATACAAACTGTTTGACGATCAGCGCAGCATTCAGGATTCGCTCTATACCGTGCATAAAGATTTCCTGATGTTCTTCAGCGATTCCATCCGCGGCCTGCAGCCGGGCGCACCGGTAGAGTTCCGTGGCATCCGCCTGGGTACGGTAGCCGAAGTGCCGTTCAAATCGACGAAGATCGCACAGCAGCTGGGGAATGACTATCGCATTCCGGTGCTGATCCGCATTGAGCCGGATCGCTTTGACAGCATGCTGGGCAAGGATTTCGATATCGAACAGCACCTGAAAGAGGGCATCAAGGCTGGCCTGCGAGCCTCGCTGAAATCGGCTAACCTGTTGACCGGTTCGCTCTATATCGATCTGGACTTTGACAGCAATGCCAAACCGGTGACCGGCCCGGACTCCTTTGCTGGCTACGAGCTGATCCCGACCACCAGCGGCGGCCTGGCGCAAATCCAGCAGAAGCTGATGGCTACGCTGGATAAAATCAACGCGCTACCGCTGAACCCGATGATCAATCAGGCGACCGGCACGCTGAAAGAGAGCCAGCGTACCATTCGCGAGCTGCAGAAAACGCTGGACAACATCAACCAAATCACCGGCAGTAAGTCGATGAAAGAGTTGCCTGCGGATATGCAGAAAACGCTGCGCGAGCTGAACAACAGTATGAAAGGCTTCCAGCCTGGCGCACCGGCCTATAGCAAGCTGACCGGTGATATGCAGCAGCTTAACCAGGTATTGCGCGAGCTTCAGCCGGTATTAAAAACGTTGAACAGCAAGAGTAATGCGCTGGTGTTTGAAGCCAAACCTGGCCACGACCCGCAGCCGAAGAGGGCGAAATAATGAAAAAATGGATACCCGTGGCGTTTGCTTTGACGCTGGCTGCCTGTAGCAGCACGCCGGAAACGACCTACTACCAGCTGCCTTCGGCGACGAAAAGCACGCTGGCCAGTACCAGCGCTGACGCGATGCGCCCAACGGTTTTTGTGCAACACGTTTCCGTGCCGGATTATCTGGCCGGAAACGGCCTGGTTTACCAGAGCAGCGATGTAAAATACGTCATCGCCGCCAACAACCTCTGGGCCAGTCCGCTTGACCAGCAGCTTCAGCAAACGCTGGTTGCCAACCTGAGCGAGGCGCTACCTGGCTGGCTGGTTTCCTCATCGGCGCTGGGCGAGCAGCAGGACAAGCTGACCGTTAACGTAACCGGTTTCCAGGGACGTTACGATGGCCAGGCGGTCATTAGTGGCGACTGGGTGCTTGAGCATCAGGAAAAGGTCATCAGGCGCGCCTTTACGCTCACGCTGCCGCAAAAAGAAGATGGCTATGACGCGCTGGTCCGGACGCTGGCGGCAGGCTGGCAACAGGAAGCGCAGGAGATAGCGCGGGCTATCAGCAGTAATTAAGAAAATTTAATAATCTTATTAAGCCCCGGCATACAGCAATTCAGAATGTTGTACGGTCGGGGCTTTTTTTACCAATTACAGCTGGTTATTCCGTTTTTAAGGCTAATTCAGGCAATACGTTGCCGCTATGCTCGCACAAATTTATGACATTGGCGTGAATTTTGCGCATTGATTTCTGTTTTGAATGGCGTTAGAACTGAATTGTGATTGCGTACGCACTCACTGATTTCTTTCCACCAGATTCCACCTGACCTGAAGAGGGGATTGCAGGCATGATGAAGAGACAGAAACGAGATCGGCTAGAACGGGCACATTCCAGGGGTTATCAGGCCGGTATTTCCGGGCGTCCCAAAGAGATGTGTCCCTATCAGATGATTGATGCGAAATCTCACTGGTTGGGAGGCTGGCGACAAGCCATGGAGGACAGGACGGTTACCGCTTAATCCGGACTGTTTTAGAAAAGGAAAAAACCTCCGCCCGGGCGGAGGTTTCTGTTTTCAATGTTTAGAAAGCGGTAGTGTCTTTAAACAGACCTACTTTCAGATCGGTAGCCGTATAGATAACGTTACCGTCAACCAGCACTTCACCATCAGCCACGCCCATCACCAGCTTACGGTTGATCACGCGCTTAAAGTGAATGCGGTAAGAAACTTTTTTCGCCGTTGGCAGAACCTGACCGGTAAATTTAACCTCGCCCACGCCCAGCGCACGGCCTTTGCCTTCCGCGCCCAGCCAGCCCAGGTAAAAACCAACCAGCTGCCACATCGCGTCCAGACCCAGACAGCCAGGCATCACAGGATCGCCGATAAAGTGGCAGCCAAAGAACCACAGATCCGGATTGATATCCAGCTCGGCCTCGACAAAGCCTTTGCCGTATTTGCCGCCATCCTCATTCATCTCAACCACGCGATCCATCATCAGCATGTTTCCTGACGGTAACGGCGGGCCTTCGGCACCGAACAGTTCACTGCGGCCAGAGGCAATCAGATCTTCTTTGGTGTAGGATTTGCGTTTATCTACCATGTTTTCAATAAGCCTTATTTTAATGAAGCACGAAGGTTAGCTTACAGCTGTAAGCTGAGCAAGCCCGATTAGCTCTGGTTAAACCAGTTTAGCCAGCGCAGCGGCCACGGGCGTTGTCGTCCTTCGTGCTGGTTTATCTGCGCTATGCGTTCCTGTATCGTTCTTAACAGGCAAGGCGCGTCTTCTTTATCCCACTCGACTGCTGTCAGCAAAGGCAGCGCTTCTTCTACGCTTTCCACTGCCCAGATATGGAATTTCCCTTCTTTTACCGCATCCACCACTTCCTGCTGCAGAGAAAGATGGCGAACGTTGGCGGCCGGAATAATCACGCCCTGGCTACCGTTAAGCGTACGCTGATGACAAATATGGAAAAAGCCTTCGATTTTCTCGTTAAGGCCGCCTACAGGCTGCACCCGACCAAACTGGTCGACGGAGCCGGTTACCGCTATTTGCTGCGTAATCGGCTGATTAGCCAGTGCGCTGATCAGGGCGCAAAGTTCAGCCAGAGAGGCGCTGTCGCCATCCACTTCGGAATAGGATTGCTCAAAAACCACCGAGGCGGAGAAGGGGAGCTGCTGCTCCAGCTCCAGCTCAGCTATCAGCCAGGCCTGCATAATCATCATGCCTTTAGCATGAATATTACCGCCCAGCTCGGCTTTGCGCTCTACGTCATGGAACTCGCCGTCGCCAACGTGTACGACGCAGCTGATACGTGAAGGTTCACCAAAGGCGCGTGGATGTCCCGGAAACTCAATAACCGAGAGGGCGTTGATCTGACCAATCATTTCGCCTTCGGTTTCAATCAGGATTTGCTCCAGCAGAATTTCATCGCGAATACGCTCGGCAAGGAAGCCTTCACGCCATTCCCGACTTTCCAGCGCGGCCTGAAGATGTTCGCCAGAGATAACGTTATCATCGCTGTGGGCCAGTGCGTCCTGGAACTGGCGAGAAAGCCAGACGGGGCAAAGCGGCAGCGTATCCTGATCGCCGGTATAGCGTACCGCTTCGCGCATCAGCACCGGCCAGAGATTGTCCGCGATAACGATGTCTTCATCGGCGGCTACCGAACGCGCCCACTTGATCCACAGGCTAAAAGCTTCTTCATCGACAATCTGAATGTTTTCTTCAAATTCAGAATAGAAGGCCAGCGAGACCAGCTCCGGTTCCATCTCCTGAAAATCCGCCAGCGCATCGCGCTCGCCGGTCAGAATGAGCCGGAAATGCATGGGCATCGGCGGCACGGAAACTGGCAGCGGCCGCGCTTCGTCAGGCGAATGCCAGCTGAACTGGCCGGTCGTCAGAATCTGCTTCAGGCGCAGCCACAGCAGCGGTTGAGCAAGCAGAGCACGGAGTGAAAGGATCAGCGTGCCGCCGTTGGCCTGATGTACCAGACCCGGCTCCAGCGTGAACGCATTATGATACTGACGAAAACAACCGAACAGCTGCTCTGCTTCTGTCCAGTCGGCAAAGTGAACGCCGCCCGTACTCGCAAAATTGTCCTGCTCTGACTCGGCGGGACGCCAGCTGATTTTCGCGCCTTCAATATGATAATGACCGCCGTAAAGCGCGGGGCTTTCTTCGGTAAAACCCGCAACGACATCCTGCAGCAGCGACTGATACTGCACGTGCTCAGGTGTTTTCACCAGCATGAGCGGCAGCTTTGCCGGGCTTTCCAGCAGCAGGCTAAGGGTGCTGAACAGGCGAGACTGCACGACGGCAAAATAACAGGAGTCATCGGGAAGCTCAGAAAAAAGCGGCTGAACGCTGTCGGTATCGGGCTGCAGGGCACGCCATTCAAGTTGGTTGTTGGTCAAAGTTATCGTATTTTTTTGAAATGAGTAATGCGGCATTATACAAGATTTCAGCCTGTTAAGCATTGCGCAGATCCATTTCAGGCACTGATAAACAGCATTTGCGAGTTGGCTCTGGTTTTCCGTGCGGCTCGGTGAAAAAAACTGTTATCCTGAATAAGATACAGACTTAGCATGAGATTGCGATGAAATATCAGCAACTGGAAAACCTTGAAAGCGGATGGAAGTGGGCCTATCTGGTGAAAAAACATCGGGAAGGCGAAGCGATCACGCGTTATCTGGAACGAAGCGCGGCGCAGGTTGCTGTTGGTGAGCTACTCGCGATGGAAAATCGACCGACAGAAGTGCTGACGTGGATTAGCCGACATATTAATCCGGCGCTTGAAAACCGCATGAAGCAAAGTATTCGTGCACGCCGCAAGCGGCATTTTAACGCCGAGCATCAGCATACGCGCAAGAAATCTATCGATCTGGAATATCTGGTCTGGCAGAGGCTGGCCGCGCTGGCGCAGCGGCGTCACAGTACGCTGTCGGAAACCATTGTGCAGCTGATTGAAGACGCTGAACATAAAGAGAAGTATGCCAG
Organism: Erwinia sp. BNK-24-b; assembly: GCF_047456155.1. NCBI lineage: Bacteria > Pseudomonadati > Pseudomonadota > Gammaproteobacteria > Enterobacterales > Erwiniaceae > Erwinia > Erwinia sp. BNK-24-b. Next base: position 2,980,276 of record NZ_CP179901.1, on the reverse strand, counting down.
CCAGATGTCCTCATTAAAACAGGACTTACAGGCTATTCTGGGCAAGGCGGACTAAGCAGGTTTTCAGGAAAATTAACGGCCAGTTGAAGGGATAAACAACATCAGGCGTCAGCCTTCTCGTTTTTATCATTCAGCATCAGAGAGCAAATTGCTGAAGATCGCATACAAAAAACCCCGCCGAAGCGGGGTTTTTTATCAAAGCGTCAAACTTAACCCTGAGGCTGAGTTACAACGTCTTTGATGCCTTTAACCTGAATTTCTACACGACGGTCTGGACCCAGACATTCGATCAGGGCTTTACGGCCTTTCACGCTGTCACAGGTGTTGCCGGTAACTGGGTTAGATTCACCCATGCCACGTGCAGAGATCTTGTTAGAAGGGATGCCTTTAGAAACGAGGTAGTCAACAACGGACTGAGCACGTTTCTCGGACAGTTTCTGGTTGTACTGGTCAGAACCGATACGGTCGGTGAAGCCCAGAACAACAACGCTGCCGTCTTTCGGATCCAGAGAGCTCAGCTGGGTGTACAGCTGATCCAGAGCCTGCTGGCCTTCAGGCTTCAGAGTCGCCTTGTTGAAGGTGAACAGAACGTCTGATTTCAGGGTGAAACGCTTGGTTTCAACAACTGGCGCTGGCGCTGGAGCCGGAGCCGGTGCTGGAGCTGCTTCATCCTGACCGAAGCGGTAGGAAACACCTACGCTCAGCATGGCGTTGTCTGGACGAGTACCAACGGTGTTTGCATCACCGATGTTGTTCACCCACTGGTAATCCAGGCGGGTAGCCCAGTTTTTGGTCACAGCATACTCAAGGCCCACTGCTGCCAGCGGAGAAACGCCGGTGTCGTGGTCGCTGATGCGGTTGCCGTTGTTGTTCTGCTTAGAGTCTGCGCGCCATACCATGCCGCCCAGACGGGTGTACACGTCCAGATCGTCATAGATTGGGTAGCTCAGTTTAGCAGCCAGCTGAACGCCCTGTGCTTTAAATGCGCCATTTACTACATTGCCTTTGTAAGGCATACGGCCCAGCCAGTCATAACCCAGTTCGAAGCCCAGGTATTGGTTAGCCTGGTAACCACCGAACGCACCAGCGCCCAGCTGGCTTTCGTGAGTTGGACCGTCGTTGTTTGCATAACCGTTACCGTAGTAACCAGTGTCGTGGTACTGAGACCAGCCCAGTTTCGCACCGGCGTACCAGGTGTCATCTTTAGGGGCGGCCTGCGCTACGGTAGCGAAGCCAGCCAGTGCCACTGCAATTGCGATAGCTGTCTTTTTCATTTTTGCGCCTCGTTATCATCCAAATAGGCAATGAGCTTTCATTAGCTCTTTGATTAATCCTTCGCCGGGTTATGACGCTCGATTATGACTCATCCAAAAAAGGGAGATTATTGAGCACCCTGGCGACGTAAAGTCTACAACGTACCAGCAAAGTTACAAGTAAGATGTGAAGGAGGCCTGAAAAAAAACGGAGGTTTAGACACAAATTTACATATTTAACTTATGTGAGGGACGAAATAAAGGAGGGGGAAAAGAGGGCTAAACCATTGTCACGCCGGGTCATAGCATAATCAGACGCTTATCAGGCCCGGCGAAGAAGTTTATGATGGGAAAACTCTTATTTTTACTTAATGATACAAACTTGAGTGAATCTTTAAGCCATTAAAGGGTCTGGAGGTCGCCATTTCGATCGGATCCGGGCGCATAATTAACCCCAGGGCCTGGCCACAAAGAGCAGCATTATGCAGTCGTTGCCGATCGTCTGATGACAATTCTTCCGGCAGCCAGCCGAGCACTACGCTGTAGTTTCCTGTTTGCAGGGCCTTTATCATCGCTTCCAGCGTATTAATGGCCGCTGTTCCCTGAACTTGCATAACTTTATCCAGCGGCAGGCCGGATTGCGCAAGCCAGCTACGACTTAGTTTTTGCTGTGGCGTCAGCCAAAGCTGCCAGCGTGACTGGGTGCCGAGCTGTTGCAGTAGAGGTAAAAGCAGCATTTGCGTCATGCCTGGCTGATTCTCACTGTAAATCAGTTCGCTGATAAGGCCAGTAGCTTCGTTTGTTGTCGATGCGGCACAGGCTGAAGCCTGTTGAAAACGGCGATTAGCAAAAAGAGATTTCATGGAATGAGTATGCATATTGGCTTTGCTCGCAGGTCACTGTATGGATATACAGTATAAGGGTAATGCATAAAGATCAACCTTATTTTTTGAAAACGCCTCGCAAAATGACAATCCAGTCGACCCACACAGCAATTATTAATTGAACCTGTAACGGTGATTGCATACCTTTCTTTTCCATAGCAAACGCCACGGGAAGGCATCATTTATCTGGAAGGAGAGAACTATGTGTGACTCAAAAACGCAGATTGCCAAAGCCAAATGTCAGCTTGCTGAACTGGGCGATATTGACAGTCGTAGCCAGTTCGGCGGCTACAGTCTGTCTGTCGATAACGTTGTTTTTGCCCTGGTGGCAGAAGGAGAGCTCTATCTGCGCGCTTGCGAGCAGGTGAAGCCCTATCTGACCGAGCGGAAAATGAAACCTTTGCACTTCAATAAAAGAGGCGTGCCGGTCGCGCTGGACTACTATCGCGTTGACGAGCCTTTATGGAAAGAGAACGAACAGCTTCTGGCACTTTCCAGGCTTTGCCTGCAGGGCGCACGTGAGCAGAAAGCCCGGCAGCAACAAAATCAGCGTTTAAAAGATTTGCCTAACCTGACCGGGAAGCTGGAAATGTTGCTAAGGCAGGTAGGCATCAGCACCATTGCCAGGCTCAAGCAAGAGGGGGCCAGACGCTGCTGGCTTAAGCTGTACGCCAGTAATAAAAATGTCGGCATTAATATTCTGTTTGCGCTCGAAGGCGCTATTACAGGGCATCATCATGAAGCGCTGCCGGAACATATCAAAACAGAACTTCGGCGGTGGTACAAAGAAACGATGCGGCGTCAGGTGGCCAGGCAGCAAAAACCTTAAGCCGCAGAGAGTTTTTTCTTAAGCCGGGCTATTTCCGGCAGCAGCGCGACCAGCAGGCCAACCTGCTGCAATACCAGCGGTTCTTTCGTTTCCGGCGCGGCCTCGGCCTCGGCCAGACGCACAGACAGATTATCCAGCAGTCTGGCAGCCTTACTGTCGTCTACGATATCAACGTGCAGTACGTCATCAACGTAGCAGACCGCGTCGTCCATCAACTGCAGAATTGGCTGGCTGGTCATTTTTTCACGGTGCGCGCCCAGGGCCGAGATGTAGCTGAGAAAGGAGTGGTTAAGGCACAGCAGGCGAAAAGCATCTTCTCGCAGGCTGGTCCCGGTATTTTTCTCTGCTGAAATATTTGAAACCACGGAGGCAAGTTCCGCATCGCCATTATGGGCATCGCGGCGTGCTACGCGGTAATCCAGCCGGTTATCTTTACCCTGGTGATACTGCACAAGGATAGCGTCCAGGTAGCGACAGTTAGCGTTCAGCGTACGCTCCGCCACGGCAGAAAGACGGCGGAAGCGCCAGTCGGGCCAGATAAAAGCCACGGCCAGCCAGGCGATGCCGCAGCCCAACAGCGTATCGATAATACGCGGCAGCGCGACCTCAAAACCTTCACCGAGCAGGTTAAAGCAGCACAGCACCAGCAAGGTAATAAACAGCGTGGCGGTAGCATATTGCGACTGACGGAAAGCAAAAAACAGTACGCCGCTCAGCACAATCAGCACAAGCTGGCCTTCCACGGAAGGCACCAGCCAGAGCAGCGGCAAGCCGATCATAATGCCGACGACCGTACCGGCAATACGCAAGGCCAGCCTGCGCTTTGTGGCGTTGTAGTTGGGCTGGCAGACAAACAGGCTGGTCAACAATATCCAGTAGCCATGTTCAAGCCCGGTCAGCTTGATAAAAGCGTAACCGGTACACAGCAGTAACGACATGCGTACGGCGTGGCGAAAAAGTGGCGACTGCGGTGATAAATGGCGGCTCAGGCGCAGGCGAATATCGGCCCAGCCAGTCAGGCCTTCGCTGGAAAGGCGGCCATCGCTGTTATCCTGTAATACCTGCTCGGACTCAATCGTCGCCAGCTGCGCGTCTATTGCCTTCAGGTTGTGCAGCAAATAGTGCATTGCTTTGATTTCACCGCTGGCTGGCTGCGCCTTAGTGATTCGATCCAGTGCGGCCTGTAAATGAACAAATGCACGTTCAAAACGCGCATCATGCTGCCAGGGTTCACGCAGTAAAATGCAGTTAGCCAACTGCTGGCAGGCCTTAGCCTGCATGGTTAGCAGCCGCTGAAAACGGAATAAAATATCGCTGTAGCGGTACGCTTTGCGCAGCGCATGGTATTGCGCATGGGAAGAGCTGGCGCGCTCGTGAATATCCTGCGCCACAAAGTAATAGTGCAGCGTACGTCGGGTGCTTCGCTGCCCCCTGTCGCCACGCAGCCGCGACTGAATGGAAATTTTTGTCTGGTTCAGCGTGGCAACCAGCTGGCTGTTGGTCATCGCGGCTTCAATCAGCGAGCCATCATCGTTTTCTTCAATATCGGGATCGAACAGGCCTGCTTTGGCTTCCAGATAACGCGCCAGCCCCTCAAAGCAGCGGGCAATATTTTCCTGCAGCGGCCGTACCGGAAAAAGGGTGTGGCCAATAAGCGTCAGCAGGTTGTACCAGACAGCGCCCAACAGCAGGAGCGCAGGCTGCATGTACCACTGCTGAAACAGGCCAAGCCCAAGCAAAGTGTAAACGGCAATCAGCAGCGCGCCAAAAGCGATAGTGGCATAACGCTGACCCAGCGCGCCCAGCAGGATGAATCCCCATGTTGAGAGCGCGAGGCCAATAATAAACAGCCAGGGATAAGGCGACAGGAGCTCAATAGACACTGACGCCACGCAAAAACAGATCAGCGTGATCAATAAATTGCGCAAACGACCGCTGAGCCGATCGTCAAGATCGGTCAGCGCTGCGGCCACCACACCCAGCGTTAGCGGAATAGTCCAGGTAATCTGGCCCAGCCATAGCGGCACGGCTGTAGTACCGGCCAGGGCAAAAAAGATCCGCAGGTTATAGAGCAGCGCGCTGTTATAAGCATAGCGGCGCAGGCGTGGCGTCAGCGTTAAGAGCATAGTTAGTTAAACCGGCTACGGGCGTTAGCTTCGCGGGCGGCCTTTGCAACTTCAACGCTTACCACACGGCGTCCCACAGGCCACAGCGCGATGGCAGCAATTTTGAAATGAGCGATGCCGGTAGGAATGCCGATAATCGTAATGCATTGTGCGATACCAACCAGAATATGCGTCACGCAGAGCCACCAGCCGCAAAAAACCAGCCAGACAATGTTCAGCAAGGTGCCGCCAGAATTCAGGAAAATATTTTTCCGGCCGGGATTGAGTTCGTCAACGTGCACCGCTTCGTTACCGAAAGGGAATAGAGAAAGTTTAGTGATTTCCCAACAGGAACGGGTTAGCGGCAGGGTAATAATAAAGATAATGCTTAACAGCGTAGCGACCAGCCAGCCAATAGTGGTCAAAAAGCCGCCCATGAAAAAATTCAGAATGTTTAAAACGGTACGCATCAGATAGTGTCCTCCTGGTGCGAAAAAAGAGAAGGGTCAATGCGTTGATTATACCGTGTTTTAGCGCTGGAGCGGTACTCCCTTGCCGGGTAAACTGTCGCGATTAAGCTATCCGCAGCCCGAGGCCATTAATGGAACTGAAAGCAACATCGCTGGGTAAGCATCTGGCACAGCACCCCTATAATCGGGTTCGCCTGCTCGCGGCAGGCGTGGAAGTCAGCGGTGAAAAACACGAATACCTGATTCCTTTCAACCAGCTAATAGCAATCCGCTGTAAGCGTGGGCTGGTCTGGGGCGAGCTGGAGTTTTCTCTGCCGGATGAAAAGGTCGTGCGGCTACACGGTACCGAATGGCAGGAAACGCAGCGTTTTTATCACTACCTCAATCAGGCCTGGCAAAACTGGAGCCAGAGTATGAGCCCGATCGCGGCCGCAGTTTTACAGCAGCAGGTAGATAAACTGCGCGAGGCCGAACAGCAGGATAAATGGCTAAAACGTAATGAGGTCGTTGACTGGCGTAAGGCTATCCTGACCGCTTACGCATCACAACCTCTGCCGCTTGCCCGGCTGGAAACCTTTGATAACTGTCGTGAAGCCTGGTATTTCTGCCAGCGTTGGCTGGAAAACAGCGAAACAGAGCGGCAAAAACGCAATGAAAAGTGGTCAGAAAAGATGCTGGCGCAGTATGCGGATTTTTTTAACCGCTTAGAAAGCTCGCCTCTGAACGCGGCGCAAACCCGGGCGGTTATCAACGGCGAAGAAGCGTTGCTGGTGCTGGCCGGTGCCGGTAGCGGTAAAACCGCCGTGCTGGTGGCCCGCGCAGCCTGGCTGCTGTTACGCAAACAAGCTACCGCAGAACAAATTCTGCCACTGGCTTTTGGCCGGTTAGCGGCTGAAGAGATGAATAACCGCCTTAAACAGTGTCTGAATCATGACGATGTTGTTGCGCGCACCTTTCACTCGCTGGCGCTGCATATTATTCGCGAAGGCAGCAATAAAATGCCGGTGATTAGCCAACTGGAAAATGATGCCGTACAAAGACAGCAGCTGTTAATCGAAGCCTGGCAACAGCAGTGCAATGAGAAAAAAGCCCAGGCCAACGGCTGGCGGCAATGGTTACAGGAAGAGCTGGGCTGGGAGCTGGCGGAAGGCGTTTACTGGCAGGATAGCGAGCTGGTCAAACGCCTGGGTAGCCGACTGGATCGCTGGCTGGGACTGATGCGTATGCATGGTGGCGCGCAGGCGGCCATGATTGAATCCGCGCCGGAAGAGGTTCGTGAGCTGTTTGGCAAGCGGGTCAAACTCATGGCACCGCTGCTGAAAACCTGGAAGAGCGCGTTAAAAGAAGAGGGCGCTGTCGATTTCAGCGGCCTGATCCATCAGGCCATTGCCATTCTGGAAAAGGGACGTTTTATCAGCCCGTGGAAGCATATTCTGGTTGATGAGTTTCAGGATATCTCTCCACAGCAGGCCGCATTACTCACGGCGCTGCGTAAGCAAAATAGTCAAACCTCGCTCTTTGCCGTGGGTGACGACTGGCAGGCTATTTACCATTTTAACGGTGCCGATATGGCGCTAACGACCGCGTTTCATCACTACTTTGGGGAAGGCGACCGCTGCGTGCTGGATACTACGTATCGTTTTAACGCGCGGATTGGCGAGATCGCTAACGCTTTCGTGCAGAGTAATCCGCAACAGTTAAGAAAACCCCTGAATAGCCTGAGCAAAGGCAACAAAAAAACCATCTCACTGCTTCCTGAAGCGCAGCTGGAAACGTTACTGGATAAAATCAGCGGTTATGCCACGCCGGAAGAACGGGTGCTGATACTGGCGCGCTATCATCATTTACGGCCTGACCTGTTGAATAAAGCAAAAACGCGCTGGCCCGGACTGAATATCGATTTTGCCACCATCCATGCCAGCAAAGGGCAGCAGGCGGATTACGTATTATTAACGGGCTTGCGTAGCGGAGAGGACGGTTTTCCGGCGGCGGCAAGAGAGTCAGTTATTGAACAGGCCTTACTGCCCCCACCGGAACGTTTTCCCGACGCCGAAGAGCGTCGTCTGGCTTACGTAGCGATAACGCGTGCCAGGCAGCAGGTCTGGCTGCTGTTCGACAGCGTTTCACCTTCTGCTTTTGTTGCAGAGTTTAAACGCCTGGGCGTACCGGTATTACGTAAACCCTGACTCAGCACGCCCGATTGCTTACTGTAGACGCTCCTGCAAATAGCGCTCATAGTCGGGAACGGAAACGGCAAGCTGCTGAGCAAACAGCGGAGAATGGATAATAAAATCGGCGGTTGAGCGATTGGTCGCAACGGGGATGTTCCACACCGTGGCCAGGCGCAACAGTGCTTTGACATCAGGATCGTGCGGCACCGCGTTCAGGGGATCCCAAAAGAAGATCAGTACGTCGATTTTACCTTCGGCAATCATTGCACCTACCTGCTGGTCGCCGCCCATCGGGCCGCTCAGCATGGCAGTTACACTCAGGCCGGTCGCGCGCTGAATCAGGTTACCGGTCGTGCCGGTGGCGTAAAGCAGATGATGCTGCAACAGCGCTTTATGGCTGTCGACCCACTCCATCATCGAAGCTTTACAGTGATCGTGTGCGACCAGCGCAATATGTTTTTTATCCCGTAGGGTTCGGGTAGTTTGTTCCATGACAACATCCTGTTCCGCATTGAAAAAACAACTATACGGTTTCCAGTTACAGGATGCCAGAGGCTGGCGATTAGCCGGTGCGCAACGCCTTGATGATCAAAACCAGACGCTGGCGGGTAGCCGGTGCGCAACGCCTTCATGATCAAAACCAGAGGCTGGCGATTAGCCGGTGCGCAATGCCTTGATGATCAAAACCAGACGCTGGCGGGTAGCGGAATCAACCTGCTGATACCACAATTGCAGAATGCGGCTTGCCGGATACGCATTGTCGGCAAAATCAAGTGCGCTATGGTCTGCCATATTGCCGGTAGTGTGAGGCTGTGCAAAGCGGGGAACGGAAGCCGGGTGGCCCTGCATATTATAGGCAGCCATCGCCTGCTCAAAGTTTATGCTGACGTTAGTCGCCAGCCGATCGTGCTGGCTTTCTACCTGGTTGCCCTGTTCATCGTGCAGCCTGAAATCAGGATGGCGAGCAAAGGCCCGGGCCTGCTGAAGCGTATGCAGGGCAGGCAGCGTAATAGCGATAGTTTTTGTCGACGCCGTAAAGGTTACGATCAGTGGTGGAGAGACCCAGGGTGAGGCATCAATATTTTTGTCCACCCGGAAAAGAACCTGATGCTGACCGCGCTCAAGTTCAATGCCGTCAGCGCCTTTTAATAAAGAACCGGAGATTTTATGGCCATCAAGCACCAGCAAATCCATATCAGGTGCAAGTTTTAACGTAGTTGCCTGAGCCGCTGTCGCAACCCACATCGTCAACAACCCTGTCAGGAGCAGATCCAGCTTCATTATTTCTCCAGATGTGCAGGAACTTAAAAAAGAGCGAATGTATCAAAGTCTTTCAGTATGACAGCATATTAACATTTTTACATATTTATTCATGTTAAATCTTCCGCGGTAATGGACAAAAATATCAGTTATGTTCATCTCGGGTGTTCCGGACACGCAAACTTTTCTGGAGAAAATAATGGATAACAAAGTTATTGCAGATGTGTTAACTACTACCCGGCATATTGCCCTGGTAGGGGCCAGCGACAATCCTGGCAGGGCAAGTTATTACGTGATGGCTTATTTGCTGGAGCAAGGGTACAAAGTCACGCCCGTTAGCCCTAAGCTTGCCGGACAAACGCTGCTGGGCCAGCAAGTATATGCAACGCTGGAAGAGATTCCCGAGCCTGTCGATATGGTCGATGTTTTCCGTAATGCGGAAGCGGCCTATGGCGTGGCGCAGGAGGCCATCGCTATTGGTGCGAAATCGCTGTGGCTACAGCAGGGCGTGATCAATGAACAGGCCGCGGTACTGGCGGCGGATGCAGGTTTGACGGTGGTAATGGATCGCTGCCCGAAAATAGAGATCCCGCGGCTTGGTCTGGAAAAATAAAAAAAACCCCGCGTTGCGGGGTCTTTGTCAGTTTCTGAGGCGCGGCGCCTGAAGCTGCTCGCGGATTGAAGCGGCAAGCTCATCCATGGAGGGATGCTCGGGATGTTCACCCGGGATCTCCCAGCCCAGCTGGGCTTCTGCCAGATAGGTATGTACCGTTTCGCCGTTATCATCTTCCATCACCACGTGATACCAGGGAGCATTACGTAGCGAAGCGCTGTCGGCAATATCATCTATTTTCGGATCCTCTAACGAATACTCCGGATCCACATCAACAACAACACCTAAAAAACCAAGCAGCTTATGCCGCACCTGCTGGCCAGGCCCAAATTTGCTGGCAATCATTGTGACCTCCTGAGAAACATAGCCCTGCCAAAGAGATGGGGGCAGGGTAAGCGTTTTCAAGTCACAGTACGCGGCAGGCAAAACCTTTCAGGTAAAGTCCTTCCGGATAGCTGGCGATCACCGGGTGATCGGCCGCCTGACGGAACTGCTCTATAAATTGTACATCACGCTGCGCATCCAACGCGGCATCCGCGATGATTTTCTGGAATAATTCCGTAGGCATCAGTCCGGAGCAGGAGAAGGTTAGCAGCGTACCGCCAGGATTCAGCAACTGCATCGCCAGCATATTGATATCTTTATAGCCACGGCAGGCACCGGCCAGCTGATTTTTATTCTCGACAAATTTTGGCGGGTCCATCACGATCAGATCGAATTTTTCTCCGCTGTCGCGATAGCGACGCAGCAGTTTAAATACGTCATCGCGCAGAAACTCTGCTCTGGAGAGATCCAGCCCGTTCAGCTCTACGTTCTGACGCGCAACGTCCAGCGCAGCCTGAGAGGTATCCACGCTGATTACCTGCTGGCAGCCGCCCATTAATGCGGAAACAGCAAAACCGCCGGTATAGGAAAAGCAGTTCAGCACGCGCCCCTCTTTTGCATAGCGTCGGGTCGCCAGACGGCTGTCGCGCTGATCGAGGTAATAGCCCGTTTTGTGGCCGGTCTGAATATCCACCAGCAGCTTCATCCCGTGCTCGGTGATAGGCAGAAGTTCTGGTGGCGTTTCGCCCACAACCACGCCCTGCGTCAGTTCCAGACCCTCTTTTTTACGTACCGACACATCTGAACGGTCGTAGATAGCGCAGTCCGGATAGCAGCTTTGCAGTGCGCTAATCAGGGCCGCACGCTGGTATTCGGCACCTGCGGAAAGCAGCTGCAGCACCAGGAAGTTGCCAAAGCGGTCGATGGTCACGCCGGGCAGGCCATCGGACTCGCCGGCAATCAGCCGGTAGCTGTCCAGATCGTCACGCACCGCCAGCCAGTCACGCAGCTGCTGCGCCGCCTGTAGACGTTTAATAAAGAAGGCGATATCGATTGCCTCATCCTGTTCCCAGCTCCAGACGCGAGCGCGGATTTGTGAAGCAGGCGACCAGGCGGCGCGAGCCAGCCATTTTCCCTGGCTGTCACAAACGTCCAGCGTTTCACCCGGTTGGGCTTTCCCTTCCATGCGGGCTACGGCACCTGAAAATACCCACGGGTGACGACGAAGTAAGGACTTTTCACGTCCTTTGGCAAGAATTAAACGAACAGTCATATTTGCTATGCTTACAGTCAGAAAATCAGGCGCTATTGTCCGGTGCCTGGCAGCAAAATGCAATCTGTCTCTGTGGAGGTAACATGACGGTAATCTGTAAAAGAGCCTGGGTACATGGCGTAGTGCAGGGCGTAGGCTTTCGCTATACCACGCAGCAGGAAGCCAGGGCGCGCGGCTTAAAAGGCTATGCCCGCAACCTGGATGATGGCAGCGTCGAAGTGCTGGCCTGTGGCGAAGAGCAGGAAGTAGAAGCGCTTATCGCCTGGCTAAAAGCGGGTGGACCAAAAGCGGCCAGGGTTGATAAGGTATTAGCGGAGCCTTTTCAGCCTCACGATGAACCGACGGGCTTTACCACGCGATAGCGCTCCCTGTTTATCCCGAAAGGCAGGGCAGGTCAGAGGCATTTTGCCGGTTTGGGCAGGCCTGCGATTTTGGTGGCCTGTTTCGCCGGGCCTTCAGGGAAAAGCCGGAACAGGTAGCGGCTGTTACCTTTCTCCTCGCCATATTTTTTCGCCATCGCCTTAACCAGCATCCGTACGGCGGGCGAGGTATTGAATTCCAGATAGAAGTTCCGCACAAAATGGACGACTTCCCAGTGGGCTTCGCTCAGTACGATATTTTCTTCCTCGGCCAGTTGCGGAGCCAGTGCTTCGCTCCAGTCGGTAGTGTTGAGCAGATATCCCTGCGCGTCGCGTTCAATTTCTTTGCCGTCAAAAAACACTGTTTTGCCTCTTATCTGTTGTTGGCCGCCAGTTTAGCAAAAAACATCGTCGGCATGCAGTCTGGCAATCTCGCTATAAAAAAGCCCCGCGTCGCGGGGCCGGATAAGCAATAACCATTTTGTTAGTTGTTACGCGACATACCCAGAATACTTAACAGGCTAACAAAGATGTTATAGACAGAAACATACAGGCTTACCGTGGCGCGAATATAGTTCGTTTCGCCGCCGTGAATGATGTTGCTGGTTTCCCAAAGGATGGCACCGGATGAGAACAGGACAAACATCACGCTAATCGCCAGGTGCAGCGCCGGGATGTGCAAAAAGAGATTGGCCAGCACTGCTACCAGCAGTACGACAAAGCCAGCCATCATCATGCCGCCAAGAAAAGACATATCCTTACGGGTAGTAAGTACGTAAGCGGAGCAGCAAAAGAACACCAGCGCGGTGCCGCCCAGAGCCAGACCGATAACGTCACCCATTCCCGCCGACAGCAGCGAGTTTAAGATGGGGCCAAGGCAATATCCGAGGAAACCGGTGAAAGCGAAGGCGGCCAGAATGCCGGCAGGGCTATCCGCCAGCCGGTAGGTCAAAAACATCAGGCCGTAAAAACCGACCAGCATAATAATCAGGCCCGGCGCGGGCAGGGCGAACACGGTGCTTAGCGTGGCGGTAACGGCCGAGAACGCCAGCGTCAGCCCCAGCAGAAAATAGGTATTTCGCAAAACTTTGTGCGTGGCAAGCAGCGAGCTTTGCCGGGTAGTAGAGATGATGCGATCCATAAAAATGCCTCTTAAGGTCATCAGATGGCAGTGAGAATAAGCAGCGCTTCGTATTGCGGGAAGGCGTTTTACCCTTCTTTACTCGTGGTCATGGAGATTATGTGAGCGAACTGGCGTTTATTACGACAAAAAAACCGGGTTTGGCTGTTTTTGCGGCAGTTGAACCAGACCCTGCTTTACAACGGCACGGAGGATGTTTATAGTTCGGCTCATTGCGGAGGGGTGGCCGAGTGGCTGAAGGCACCGGTCTTGAAAACCGGCGACGGGAAACCGTTCGAGAGTTCGAATCTCTCCTCCTCCGCCATCAAATTTAACGGGTCAGCGAAAGCTGGCCCGTTTTGCTTTCTGCCTTATAAGATTTAAGCTGCTTCCTGCTTCCTGCTTCCTGCTTCCTGCTTCCTGCTTCCTGCTTCCTGCTTCCTGCTTCCTGCTTCCTGCTTCCTGCTTCCTGCTTCCTGCTTCCTGCTTCCTGGCTCATGCTTTTTGCTTTTTGCTTTTTGCTTTTTGCTTTTTGCTTTTTGCTTTTTGCTTTTTGCTTTTTGCTTTCCGTGTTCCGTGTTCCGTGTTCCGTGTTCTGCTTTCTGCTTTCTGCTTTCTGCTTTCTGCTTTCTGCTTTCTGTGTTCCGTGTTCCGTGTTCTGCTTGTACCTTTTGCGTGATTTTCCCCCTCGCTATAAAATCCTGTTTCCTTTTTCATCGTATTCAGTTTGTTTTTCGTCCGGCAAAGAAGAAAGTGATTAAAAGCATATAAATTCAACAAAATAGCGAAAATAATGCTTGGCAGCCTGAACCCTTTCCCCTATACTGCGCGCCATCAGTTGCACAGCAAGTGCAAAGGATAAAAGTGCGGAGGGGTGGCCGAGTGGCTGAAGGCACCGGTCTTGAAAACCGGCGACGGGAAACCGTTCGAGAGTTCGAATCTCTCCTCCTCCGCCATCAAATTCAACGGGTCAGCGATTGCTGGCCCGTTTTGCTTTCTACGATCTGACGCGGCGTCCGGCGATAAAACCAGCGTCCTTGCAAAAAACATCCCTTTTCTTTTCAATCTCCTGATGCGCCATAACGGCAAAAGCGATAGTCTGCTATATTCTCAACACAACTGACTGATGCCCGGATTCGGCCCATTTATTCCTGCCGCGCTGCGGCGAACCGCTTCCTTGTCGCCAGCCTTTACCAGGCGCATCGTCTTTCTGATCGGGTGATTTACCCCTTGAATCAATGGAAAAAACACATGATTAAAAAGTATAGTCTCTGCACACTGGCAGTCTGTTCGACGCTTTCTGGCCTGTCTGCTTATGCCGCCGATGACAATTATCAGCTTGAACAAGTGTTAATGATGAGTCGTCACAATCTTCGGGCACCGCTCGCTGACAACGGCAGCGTTCTGGCACAGTCCACGAAGAAAAAATGGCCGCAGTGGGACGTGCCGGGTGGTCAGCTGACGACGAAAGGCGGCGTGCTGGAAGTCTATATGGGGCGCTACACTCGCGAATGGCTGGCGCAGCAGGGATTAATAAAAGATAACGAATGTCCGGGCAGCGATGAAGTTTATGCCTATGCCAACAGCCTGCAACGCACCGTAGCCACCGCCCAGTTCTTTATTACTGGCGCTTTCCCTGGCTGTGACGTGCCGGTTTCCCATCAGGATGAAATGGGCACGATGGATCCGGTGTTCAACCCGGTCATTACCGACGGCAGCGAAGCCTTTAATAAACAGGCGCTGACGGCGATGAACAGCACGGCCGAAAAGCTGGCGTTAAAGCCTGCCTTCCAGCGCCTGGAAAAAATCATCGATTACAAAAATTCACCGGCCTGCGACGGCAAAAAACAGTGCGATCTTAGCAGCAATAACCAGAACAAGTTTTTTGCGGAAAATGGTAAAGAGCCAACGGTGTCCGGTCCGCTGAAAATCGGTAACTCGCTGGTTGATGCGTTTACCCTGCAATATTACGAAGGGATGCCGGCTGACCAGGTAGCCTGGGGACAAATCAAAACCCCGGAGCAGTGGCAAGAACTGTCGGCAATTAAAAATGCCTATCAGAATACGCTGTTTACTTCTCCGGAAGTGGCACGCGATGTTGCTGCGCCGCTGGTCGACTACATCCGCAGCATGCTGGTGGATGAAGATAAAGCCAGCGCGCCAAAAGTCACGCTGATGGTCGGCCATGATTCCAATATCGCCTCGCTGCTGACCGCGCTTGATTTTAAAGCCTATACGCTGCCTGACCAGAACGAACAAACGCCAATTGGCGGGATGATTCAGTTCCAGCGCTGGCACGACAAGAAAAACAACCAGGAACTGGTAAAAGTGGAATACGTTTACCAGAGCAGCGAGCAACTACGAAACGCTACGCCGCTGTCGTTGGATACGCCGCCAAAACGCGTAACCCTGCAGATGAACGGCTGCCAGACGGACGCCAACGGTTTCTGCCCGTGGGATCAGTTTACGCAGGTGCTGAATAAAGCCATTGCCGGCACGCCAATGGCGGCGGCGCAGGCGACGGCCAACAGTGATAAGGCCGCTGCGGATAAAGCAGCCGCCGATAAGGCCGCGCAGGCAAAAGCCAGTGCGGATAAAGCTGCCGCAGACAAGGCTGCTGCTGATAAAGCGGCTGCCGATAAAGGCAAAGCAGATAAAGCGAAAGCGTCTGCCGATAAGGCAGCTGCGGACAAAGCGGCCGCTGATAAGGCCGCGGCTGACAAAGAGAGGGCGGAAAAAGCGAAAGCTGTTGCTGACAAGGCCGCCGCCGATAAAGCTAAGGCAGAAAAAGCGAAGGCCGCCGCCGATAAAGCAGCCAAAGATAAGGCTGCTACCGATAAGTCTGCCAACAATGCGGCTGACAAAGCTGCTACCGATAAGTCTGCCAACAATGCGGCTGAAAAAGCTGCCACCGATAAGTCTGCCAACAATACGGCTGACAAAGCTGCTACCGATAAGTCTGCCAATAATGCGACTGACAAAGCTGCTACCGATCAGCCTGCCGACAGCGCTGCTGCCGATAAGCCAGCGGCTGAAGCAGATCAAGGCACCGACAAGCCAAACAAAGAAAAGCAGCCTGAGCCAGCGCAGCAGGCGAACCAACCTTCCTCATAGCGCAAAAAAAGAGACCGACATTGTCGGTCTCTGGTTTTTAAGCTTGCCGTTCAGGCGGCCCGGCGGGGCCGCCATCGCAACGGCTGACTATGCGCTTAGCCTTTACTGACAACCACCAGCTTCTGGTTCACAAACTCTTTGATTCCCAGGTCCGAAAGCTCGCGACCGTAGCCAGAACGCTTCACGCCGCCGAACGGCAGTTCTGGTGCCGTATCGCTCGCGGAATTGATATAGACCATACCGGTTTCGATTCGTGATGCCAGCGTTTTGCCGCGGGCAATATCGCCGGTAAAGACCGAACCGCCAAGGCCATAATGTGAATCGTTGGCCAGCTTCACCACTTCATCATCATCTTTTACCACGTAGATTTGCGCTACCGGGCCAAAGAACTCTTCAAAATAAGCGGGATTATCACGCGTAATACCGGAAAGAATGGTCGGCTCATAAAAACAACCTTCGCCGGCAATTGCTTTACCGCCAAGATGCAGTCTGGCACCTTTAGCCACCGCGTTTTCAACCTGTTTAACCAGCGTATCGCGTGCGTTAGCGGAAGAGAGCGGGCCAAGCGTGGTGCTTTCATCCAGCGGATCGCCAATTTTCACTTCACGGAAGGCCTGAGTGAATTTTTCAATAAAGGCATCGGCCACTTTTTCCTGCACGATAAAGCGTTTTGCCGCCGTACAAACCTGACCACAGTTGCTCAGACGTGCGCCGACGCCAGCCTTAACCGCTTTTTCCAGGTCGCAGTCGTCCAGTACCACAAAGACGTCATTACCACCCAGTTCAAGCGTGGTCTTTTTCAGGTATTTGCCGGCCTGCTGCGCAACAGCGCTACCGGCGCGTTCTGAGCCGGTCAGTGCTGCGCCCTGCACGCGGTCGTCGGCAATCAGCGTGGCGATCTGCTCGTTGCTGACGAAAAGATTGGTCCAGGCACCTTTTGGCGCGCCCGCTTCGGTAACCAGCTCTTCAAACAGCGTAGCGCAGTGGGGAACGTTGGCCGCATGCTTCGCCAGTACCGGGTTACCGGCAGCCAGGTTCGGTGCCAGCACGCGCATCAGCTGATAGTAAGGAAAGTTCCAGGGCTCAACCGCAACCAGCACGCCAATCGGATGGTTTTCTACCCAGGCTTCGCCAAGCTCGCTGGGATAAGATTTAGGTGCCAGAAAACGCTCTGCATTCTCTGCGTAGTAGCGGGCTATCTGCGCGCAAAGCTTTACTTCGCCGCGGCTTTGGTTGATTAGCTTACCCATTTCAATGCTGGCAACCTTCGCCAGTTCATCGACCCGGCCTTCGATCAGCTCGGCCAGCTTTTTTAACACCTGCAGGCGTGGCTGAATTGGGCCTTTGGACCATGAAGAGTGATAAAGATCGTCAGCGGTTTTAAGCGCCGCTTCTACCTGCTGATCGTTATGATCTGGCCAGGATTTAATGGTTTCATTATTTGCGGGATTAATTGTCTTATATGACATGTTAGCTCCTTCTCTGGGCCGTCAGGCGAAATGGTGAGAATAAGCGTAGTAGACAATTTGGGGATTTGACAGAAAAGAGACGGGAGTATGAACGGGCGGGATAGTCCGCCCATTCAATCGCTTAAACGCTAGACGTTTTTGCGCTCAACCGTTTTGTTGTCCCAGGTCAGCACGTCCTGGTCGGTTTTTTCAAAAGCGCGCAGCAGCACTTCGTCATTGCCTTGCTGTTCCCAGATGCCTTCAGCAAGCTTTTCATCATAATTGGCCACTTCAAAAATGGCTTCAGCAATTTCCGGTGAGGTGGAACGAATACTTGCCCATTCACCCACGCGATGTTCTTTCGATTGTTGCGTTGCCATAATACTCTCCTGTGAGTTGAGTTTATCCGTGTAGTTTTACCGCCAGTCCAGCGACATGTTCACCCTGGAAACGGGCGATATTAAGTTCGTCTTCGGTTGGCTGGCGCGATCCGTCACCGCCCGCAAGCGTGGTAGCGCCATACGGCGTGCCGCCGCGAACCTGCGAGATATCAAACAGCTCTTTGGTGCCGTAGCCAATCGGCACGATAACCATGCCGTGATGGGCAAGTGTAGTCCAGGTTGAAGTAATCGTCTGTTCCTGGCCGCCGCCGGTACCGGTAGAGGAGAAAACGCTGGCCAGCTTGCCGTAGAGCGCGCCCGATGCCCACAGGCCGCCGGTACGATCGAGGAAGGTACGCATTTGTCCTGACATATTGCCGAAACGGGTTGGCGTACCAAACAGAATGGCATCGTACTGGGGCAGTTCGTCAGGCGTTGCTTCGGCCGCGGCCTGCTGCGTTTTGCCGCCGACCTGGGCAAAGCGATCGGCGTCCATGGTTTCCGGCACGCGCTTGATGGTAACTTCTGCACCGCTGACGCGACGAGCGCCTTCCGCTACGGCATTGGCCATCGTTTCTACATGACCATACATTGAATAATACAGCACTAAAATTTTCGCCATCAGTCACTCCTTGATTGGGTTAAGAGCCTATCGTCTGAAAAAAGTATAGATGAGGCTGGCTAAGCGTGCCGGATGATGAAAGTCGACTGTTTAAAACGTCTACACTTTCTGCAAAAAACCGGTTAAGCATTAATTTTAATAATATGATTTTAGGCCATTTTTAGGCTTGAGCCGACGCTGCGAAACGGCGAGATGATAAAAAAATACGCGCTTTTCGCAGGTAATCTATGCTTAATAACGCGGCGGTAAGTTTGGGTTCGCAATAGCGCCGTGGCGGTGAATTACCTGACTCGCTGTAAAAATGCAGCATGATGGCTTAACTATTCGGAGGTAAGAAATGGCAGAACATCGTGGTGGATCTGGAAATTTCGCTGAAGACCGTAAGAGAGCATCAGAAGCAGGCCGTAAAGGCGGCAAAGCCAGCGGAGGGAATTTTAAAAACGACCCTCAGCGCGCTTCACAGGCCGGTGAGAAAGGAGGGCGCAACAGTCGGGGCAGTCGCGACAAGACCTGATTTAACAGCGCCTGATGCCGCCGGAATCGCTCCGGCGGCATGATTTTATTAACATTTTCTGACATTTTATTGCTTCCCTTCTCATCCCCTGACACACTGGCGGCAAAAATTTTCAAGAGCCTGCTATGTCTTTTCTTTCCCGCTATAAGTTTGCTTTGAGTCCACAAGAACTGGTGTTGATGCTGATCACCATGGTGTGGGGCGGTACCTTTCTGGCCGTCCACTTTGCGATGACCGTCAGCGGTCCTTTTTTCTTTGTTGGCGCGCGTTTTGCCACCGCTGCGTTACTGCTGGCCTTGATCACGCGAAAATCCTTATGCGCCCTGACATGGAGCGAATGTAAAGCCGGAACGACTATCGGCGTGGCTATCAGCTTTGGCTACGGTCTGCAAACCTGGGGTATGCAAACGATATCCAGCAGCCAGTCTGCCTTTATTACCGCCATGTATGTGCCGCTGGTGCCGCTGTTACAGTGGGTTTTTCTGAAGCGTTTACCGGGTTTAATGGCCTGGATCGGTATTGTCCTGGCCTTTACCGGGCTATTGCTGCTTGCCGGACCTGAAAGCGGTACCCTGGTCTTTAGCGCTGGTGAAACGGCCACGCTGCTCAGTACGCTGGCTATCGCGGGGGAAATTATTCTGATTAGCGCCAGCGCCGGAAAGGTTGATGTAAAAAGAGTCACGGTTGTCCAGCTCGCGGTGGCTTCGCTTTGCTCATTTATATTTATGGTGCCTAATGGTGAAGCGGTGCCCGGTTACTCCTCTTATCTGTTGCTTAGCGCAGTTGGTTTGGGTGCCGCCAGCGCGATTATTCAGGTCACCATGAACTGGGCACAGCGCAGCGTTTCACCGACAAGGGCGACGGTAATCTATGCCGGTGAACCCGTCTGGGCAGGGATCGTTGGACGAATGGCCGGAGAAAGGCTGCCGGGCGTGGCGCTGGCTGGTGGCGCGCTGATTGTTGCAGGGGTACTGATTAGCGAGCTAAAGCTGAAGAAAAGGGCGAAGCAAGCTTCGCCGGAGGGTTAGTTTTGCTGGCGTGCGATATCGTTAAGCGCCGCAGCCTGACGGCGACTAAGGATGGCGTTAAGAATAATGGCACCAAAGGTTGCCGTACCTATTCCGCCCATCGTAAAGCTGCCGAGCTTTAGCGCGAAATCTCCCGCGCCCAACACCAGCGTCACGGCGACCATAATCAGGTTGCTGTTCTGGCCCAAATCAACGTTATTTTGCACCCAGATACGAGCGCCAGCCACGGCGATGAGGCCAAACACCACGATGGAAGCACCGCCGATAACCGGGGCTGGAATGGTATGGATTAGTGCGCCAAATTTAGGCGAAAAACCCAGCAAAACGGCAATTGCCGCGGCGGCAACAAACACCAGCGTGGAATAGACTTTGGTCACCGCCATCACGCCAATATTTTCCGCATAGGTGGTGACGCCGCTGCCGCCGACGGAGCCTGACAGCATCGTCGCCAGGCCATCGCCCACGAAAGCGCGCCCCATCCAGGGATCAAGATTGCGGCCGGTCATCCCGGCCACCGCTTTAATATGGCCAAGGTTTTCTGCAATCAGGATGATGGCCACCGGGGCAATCATAAACATTGCCTGACCGTTAAAAACCGGCGCGGTCGTGGCGGGAAAACCGAACCACGGCGCGCTGGCTATCAGGCCAAAATCTACGGGTTTCCCCAGCCCAAAACCGTTGGTCAGCACGGCGTAGATCGCCCATGCCGCAATCAAACCGACCAGGATTAACAGGCGCTGGATCATGCCACGGGTGAAGACAGCCGTCAGGCCAATACAAACTACGGTCATGACGGCAACCCAGCTGTCAAACATGGAAGAAGAGACGCTGCGTACCGCAATCGGGGCTAAATTCAGCCCAATCGCCATCACCACCGCGCCGGTTACCACTGGCGGCATCAGTTTCTCAATCCAGCGCGTCCCTACCTTCATCACAACCAGGCCAATCAACGTATAAAGCAGGCCGCAGGCGATGATACCACCCAACGCCACGCCAAGATTGTGATTGATACCCTGGCCGTTAAAGCCGGTCACCGTAATCACCACGCCTACAAAGGCCGCGCTGGAGCCCAGATAGCTGGGGATGCGCCCGCCGGTAATCAAAAAAAACAGCAGCGTCCCTACGCCGGACATCAGAACGGAAAGATTGGGATCCAGCCCCATTAACAGCGGCATCAGGACGGTCGCGCCAAACATGGCGACCGCATGCTGCAAGCCCATAATGATCGTTTGTCCCGGCGGTAATATTTCATCGGGCGCGACCAGACCGGTCGCGGATGCTGATTGTTTACGCCATTGTGGAAACCAGGAAGCAGCCATCGTTTTCTCCAGAGAACCAGGTCGACTGTCGGGACGGCGGGATTACTCCTGCCGCAGCAAAGGGTGATAATGGCGATCGAACCACATCAGACCGTGAGCCTCCTCATTGCAAAGCAGCGCTTTAACTTCGCAGAACAACACGTCGTGCGTACCTGCGCGAGTAATCTGCGTAACATGGCAGTCAAAAGAGGCGATGGCGCCAGCCAGTACGGGCGAACCAGTCGTCAGCACCGACCATTCGGCAGCATTAAAACGTTCGGTCATGGGCGTCTTACCGCCAAACAGGCCAGAAAGCGTTTCTTGTCCGGCGGCCAGCGTATTGACGCACAGCTGACGGTTGGCGTTAAAAACGTCATAAACGGAAGCGGAGCGATTCAGGCAGACCAGCAGCATCGGCGGCGAATCGGTGACGCTACAGACAGCCGAAGCGGTAAACCCGGCGCATCCTGCCGGACCGTCAGTGGTGATGATATTGACGGCGGCGGCCAGGCGCGCCATCGCATTGCGGAAATCCTGCTTCTCTACGACCGTAGCCGCCTCAGGCAGTAACGTTTCAGACATGGTTCGCTCCTTAAGCAAGCGTACAGGCGTCGGCAAAAGCCAGGCGCGGCAGGCGGGCGTAAACCTTACCGGCGTCGCCATAGCCAATATTGATCAGCAGATTACTTTTCCAGCCGCTGTCGGCAAAAAATGCGGCGTCAACCGCAGCACGGTCAAAGCCGGACATCGCGCCAGTGTCCAGCCCCAGCGCGCGGCAGGCGCTAATCAGCCAGGCCGCCTGCAAGGAGCTGTTGCGAAAGGCGGTTTCCTCTGCGAGCTGGGGGCTGCTGGTAAACCAGGCTTTTGCATCCGCATGGGGAAACAGCTCCGGCAGCCGATCGTAAAAGAGCGGGTCCCAGGCCACGATTGCCGTGACCGGCGCGGTCAGCGTTTTTTCCACGTTGCCGCTGGAGAGCGTGGGGCGAAGCTTTGCTTTACCTTCCGCACTTCTGATAAAGCAGAAGCGCGCTGGGCTACAGTTTGCCGAGGTCGGCCCCATTTTCACCAGGTCATAAAGTTCGTTAAGCAGAGAATCGCTGACGGCGCGATCCTGCCAGCCGTTATGCGTACGGGCGGCGGTAAACAGCGTTTCTAACGCCGTGGCGTTCAGGGCTTCTGCCATAGGGGCTCCAAAAGTTCCAGGGCAGGCGCGGTTTCGCCCAGCCAGTTAAGCAACAGCTGATTAAAAAGGCCGCTCTCCGTTACGCTCATTGCATGTCCGCCACGGGGCATGGTTTTTAGCGTGGCGTTTGGCAAGGCTGCATTAAGCGTTTGCGAGCAGAGGGAAGGCACTAACAGGTCGTCCTGCGAACAAATTACTAACGTCGGTTGGGTAATCAGCCGTGCTCGATCGGTGAAGTCGCAGCTCATCAGCGCGTGCAGTCGATGCAGCAGGTTCTCTGTACCCTGAAAATGGGCACAGTGCAGGGCATCTTCCGCTTCGATACGGGCTTCATTTTCCGCCAGCCAGTCTGCCGGATAGAGAAACAGCGGCTGCGCCCGGACATAGGCCTCAACGCCAACGTTGAGCAACAGATTCTGACGAACCTGAAAACAGCGGCGCGTGTGGGCGTTAAGGCGCAGCCAGCCGTTGACGATAACCAGCCCGGTTACGCGATCGGGATAGTCCAGCGCCAGCTGCATACCGATAGCGCCCCCCAGCGCATGGCCGATAACGGCATATTCCGTGACGCCATGTTTTTCCAGCGCGCTGGCCAGTTCGGCTGCCATATCACGCATGCTGTAGCCTTCCGGCAGCTTAGCCGGGCTGCGTCCCGTACCGAGCTGATCGTAAGTCACTACGCGGTACGCTTTTCGCAATTCAGCAAGCTGCGGCTGCCAGAAACTTCCCAATCCGCCCAGGCCAGCCGAGAGCACCAGCGTGGGGGCAGAAGCCCGCGGCGCAGCAGAGATTTCAAGATGCATAGCGGCTCCGTTCGTTACTGGCCAATATGGGCGATGGAAGCGATCTCTACCAGCGCATCCGGCTTGACTAAACCGCACTGGATACAGAAACGCGCGGGTTTTTCGCCCGGAAAATAGTCGGCGTAAACGCTGTTTACATCGGCGTAGTTGGCCCAGTCGGTGATAAAGATGGAGTTAAAGGTCACGTCATCCATCGTGCCGCCAGCGGTTTCAATCACGCTTTTGATCGTTTCCAGCACGTGGCGCGTCTGGGCCGCGGCATCGCCGACGTGAACCACGTTGTTGTCTTTGTCAAAAGGCAGCGTGCCGGAGACATAGACCACGCCGTCAGCAAGCGTGCCGGGGACAAAAGGCGCAATCGGCACGCTGGTGCCGGGCGGCGTAATAATCGATTTTGGCATCGTTTTTCTCCAGGCTTACACAACTGGCGTCAGGGTAGCGCTGGTGGTTTGCAGCGCCGAGCAGAAGGAGTCAACGTCTGAGACCCAGCCAAAAAAGGTTTCGATATTGAAAATCGCGGCCTGCTGGGCAAAGAGCGGCCCTGCCTGGTAAGTGGCGTCCTGCAAGACCACGCCAAAATATTCCAGAAAAAAGCCGTCGCGCAGCGTTGACTCCACGCAGACGTTGGTCGCAATGCCGGTAAAAATCAGATGTCGAATACCGCGGCTGCGCAGCATGCTGTCCAGCGGCGTATTAAAGAAGCCGCTATAGCGAGGCTTGGGCAGCACGATATCGCCGGGCGCAGGCTTAAGCTGGTCAACCAGCTCATAATCCCAGCCGCCTTTTGCCAGCAGTTTTCCTTGCAGCTCAGGTTGGTTACGCATGGTTTTCAGCGCATTCGACTTGTGCCAGTTTGGTGAACCCGGGCCACCGGCTTCCACGTACTGGTCGTCCCAGCCGTTCTGGAACCAGATAACCTGGATACCGGCTTCTCTGGCTGCCTTAACGGCAACGTTAATCTTCTCGATAACCGGCCCGGTGGCGGAAACGTCAAATCCGGCCAAATCCAGATAGCCACCGATAGTGGCGTAGGCATTCTGCATATCCACCACGATAAGGGCGGTTTGCTCCGGCGGAAAAACAACAGATTCCGGGCGCGCTTTCAGGGTAACGCTATTTTTTGTTGCGGCAGTGGTGCAGACAACGGACTCTGGTGTGCTCATCAGGCTACCTCTTTAGCGGGTTGGGCAATATGGCTACGGCAGGTCATCAGGGGCTGGATGCGTTCGCCGAAGTTTTCAATTCCTTGCAGGAAATCATCGAAAGTCAGCAGCACGCCTTCTGTACCTGCAACGGTTGCCACCTCGTCCAGCATGCGGGCGACGCTGGCGTAAGAACCAACCAGCGTACCCATATTGATATTGACTGCGGAAGTTGGATCGGCCATCTGACGAACGTTGGTATCGCTGCCGGAACGTTTATCCTGCTGACTTTGGGTGGTGAGCCAGGCTAATGCCTCTTCATCCGCGCCTTCCTTATAACGTTCCCATTTCTCGCGCGCCGCCTCGTCGCTTTCATCGGCAATAATCATAAACAGCACGTAGGAACCCACGTCGCGTCCCGCCTCATCAGCGGCCAGCTTCATGCGGGCAGCGGTAGGGGAGAATGCCGTTGGCGTATTCACGCCTTTGCCGAAGCAGAAGTTGTAATCGGCATATTTTGCTGAAAAGGCCATACCGGCATCGCTCTGGCCCGCGCAGATAACCTTCATCGGCTTTTGCGGCTGGGGGCTGACGCGGCAGTCGTTCATGGTGAAGAATTCACCTTTCAGGTCAGATTTCCCCGTGCCCCACAGGTCGCGCAGGACGGTGACGTATTCGGTCAGGTAGTCATAACGGCGAGAGAAATAGTCATCGCCAGGCCAGATCCCCATCTGGTCATATTCGGGTTTCTGCCAGCCGGTCACCAGGTTAACGCCAAAGCGGCCGCCGGAAATGGAGTCTACCGTTGCCGCCATTCTTGCTACTATGGCGGGCGGCAGCGTGAGCGTAGCGGCCGTGGCGTAAATCTCAATGCGCGACGTCACGGCAGCCAGACCGGCCATCAGCGTAAAAGATTCCAGATTGTGATCCCAAAACTCTGTTTTACCGCCAAAGCCACGCAGCTTGATCATAGATAACGCGAAGTCGAACTGATAATGCTCGGCTTTCAGCACGATGGCTTTATTCAGTTCAAAGGTTGGCTTGTACTGGGGTGCCGTCGTAGAGATCAGCCAGCCGTTGTTACCGATAGGAATAAACACGCCAACTTTCATGGAAATACCTCATCATTAATAGTGGTGTTTAAGCGCTGCTGTTCCCTGGCGCCGCATAAGGGAAAGATTGCAATCGCTGTGCCACAATAGAAAAGTATTTAATATTCAGTTGGTTGAGATAAATATGCTAAAATAGTCCGGAGCAGACGGTCTGAAACAGACCGTTTGGTCAAAATAACATGCACAAAAAGCAGGCAGGCGTGGTCAATATAAGTGCATAGCGGTGCTAACTATCAGGATGGAGTCACGGTGAAGTCAGCAAACCCTAAAGCGCCTACCCGGCGTTCTCGTGCCGTTGCGGCAAAGCAGTCGGCAATTCTTACGGCAGCGCTTGAGCTGTTTTCGCTTTACGGCATACACGGCACCAGCCTGGATAAAGTGGCCGAAAGCGCCGACGTTTCCAAAACCAACCTTCTTTACTATTTCCCGTCGAAGGAAGCGCTGTACATTGCCGTCCTGAAAGAAATACTGGACGTCTGGCTGGCTCCGCTGCGCGCCTTGCGTAACGATCAGCAGCCGCTAACGGCGATTCGTGACTATATTCGCCTGAAGCTGGAGGTCTCAAGAGATCATCCGCAGGCCTCAAGACTGTTCTGCATGGAAATGCTTCAGGGGGCGCCGCTGTTAAAAGGCGAGCTGGAAGGGGATCTGAAACAGCTGGTGGATGACAAGTCTGCGGTCATTGAAGGGTGGATCCGCGAAGGGAGGCTGGCAGCCGTTGAGCCACATCATTTAATTTTTATGCTGTGGGCCACGACGCAGCACTACGCGGATTTCGCCAGTCAGGTCGAAGCGGTAACCGGACGCACGTTAAATGACGAAGCCTTCTTTAATGAGACGGTAGAAAACGTTCAGCGGATGGTAATTGAAGGGATCCGCGTACGGCCCGTTAACGAGATATAGCCGCAGAAATCGTAGCAGGGTAGCCAGCGTGCCGCGCTATAAATAGTGCGGCACGCTTTGCTTACGGGCCAGCATCCCCGGCCCGCTCAGGCTAACGCTTTTTTCTCTGGCGTAGCCACCAGCCGCAGCCCAGCATAATGAACCACAGCGGCGTGACCATCAGCGCCTGGCGGGTATCTTCCTGCAGTGCAAGCAGCACCAGCACAAAGGCAAAAAATGCCAGGCAGATCCAGCACATGATTTTACCCATCGGCATCTTATAGATGGATGCCGCATGCAGCTGTGGACGCTGCTTGCGGTAAGCCAGATAAGAGCAAAGGATAATTGACCAGACAAACATAAACAGGATGGCGGATACCGTTGTCACCAGCGTAAACACCTTCATCACGTTTGGGATCAGGTAAATCAGCGCCACGCCGCCCAGCAGGCAGAAACAGGAGAAAAAGAGGCCGGTAGTAGGCACCGCGCGGCGGGAAAGCTTGCCAAAACGAGGATGCGCTACGCCCTGCTGCGCCAGGCCGAACAGCATGCGGCTGGTGGAGAAAATTCCGCTGTTAGCGGAAGATGCGGCGGAGGTCAGCACCACAAAATTGACGATGCTGGCCGCGGCCGGTAAGCCAATCAGCATAAACATTTCAACAAACGGGCTGCGATCGGCAACGACATGGTTCCACGGGGTTACGGCCATAATGACCAGTAGCGCGAACACGTAAAACATAATGATACGCAGCGGAATAGCGTTGATCGCGCGCGGGAGAACTTTGGTGGGATCGTGTGTTTCTGCCGCCGCAGTCCCGACCAGTTCAATCCCTACAAAGGCAAAGACCGCAATCTGGAAACCGGCGAAAAAGCCGCTCAGGCCTTTTGGAAACATGCCGCCGTGGTCCCAGATATTGCTCAACGCAGCCGTGCCGCCGCCCGGTGAGGGGTAGTGCATGGCCACCAGAACAATACCGGTCACGATCAGCGCCACGATGGCGACGATTTTAATAATGGCGAACCAGAACTCCATTTCGCCAAAGAGTTTTA
This sequence comes from Erwinia sp. BNK-24-b, assembly GCF_047456155.1. Lineage (NCBI taxonomy): Bacteria > Pseudomonadati > Pseudomonadota > Gammaproteobacteria > Enterobacterales > Erwiniaceae > Erwinia > Erwinia sp. BNK-24-b. Next base: position 2,953,039 of record NZ_CP179901.1, on the reverse strand, counting down.
CCGTCGCAATATTCAGCGTAAGAAAAACGGCGATGCAGAGCAGGGCGCTCATCCCGACCGAAAAATGGGGGAACCACAGCTGGAAATAGGAGCTGATCGCCACCACATCGGCAATGCCGGTAACTACCCAACAAAACCAGTAGGTCCAGCCGGTAAAATAGCCCGCCCAGGGGCCAAGCAGATCGGCGGCAAAATCGCCGAAGGATTTATACTCGAGGTTTGACAGCAGCAGCTCGCCCATCGCGCGCATCACGAAAAACAGCATAAAGCCGATAATCATATAGACGAAGATGATTGAAGGGCCTGCCAGGCTAATCGTCTTGCCCGAGCCCATAAACAGCCCGGTGCCGATAGCGCCGCCGATGGCGATTAACTGAATATGCCGGTTGTGTAAATTGCGCCGGAGCTCGCCTGGCGCTTCCTCTTGAGAAGTCGTTTTTGTTTGGTCAACCATAACGTTGCAGAAATCCTGTGGATGTTGTGTCAGCTCTGAAGGCTGTTATGTAGTCAGGGAACGGGGGTGGCCCTTTATCGCCATCCTGTCGATTCCCGCTCTGGGGCGCAAATATTAACGTAAAAGCGGGGAACTGACAGGTAAAGTTAACGGCTGCCGGTTCGATTGCGCAAAAACGCCGCGACGCTTTTTATTCAGCGGCAAACCGCATCATCTTAATATATTGTTGATCTTTTGGTTATTCCTTCATCAAAAGAGTGTGACGGGAGAATAAATGAAAGAATTAATCACGCTCGGGGCGCTGCTGCTAATCATCTTGTTGGTAACTCCCTGGCTGGAGAAAAATCTGCCGCCAGCCTGGAACCCTTTTACTCCACTAAACGTCACCGATACGCCTGGCTTGATTACCCGGTATAAGCTGAAGCGTTTACGGGCAGACCCGCAAGCGTGCATGGAGGTGCTACAGCGTGCCAGGCAAAGCGGCTACATACGCTTCAGCCGTGCTCAGCCGGTGAAAGGAAACTGTCCTTTGTCCGATCCGGTGCGCGTACAGGGTTTTGGCGATGTCAGCCTTAGCGCCTCTTTTCTGGCAAGCTGCCCGCTGGCCCTGGCGACCACCATGTTTATGACCCAAGCGGTCAGACCGCTGGCGGCGGCAGAACTGGGATCGCCCCTGGTGCGTCTCGACCACGTGGGAAGCTACGCCTGCCGAAATATTTATCATCGTACTCAGGGAAGATTAAGCGAGCATGCTACGGCTGACGCGCTGGATATAGCCGGGTTCAGATTGAAAAACGGCAGGCAGATGACCATATTAAAAACGTGGCCGCAGAAGCAGGGTGAATCAGCATGGCTAAAACACATTTTTCAGCAGAGCTGTGCTTATTATGGTAATTCGCTCGGCCCGGATTATAACCGTGCCCATGCCGGACATTTTCATCTGGGTATGCAGGGATTTGGTATTTGCCGTTAAAACAGGCAATTTTGCATTTAATAACCTGACGCGGACCCTGAATAAAACGCTCTTTATCCATCCTCTGATTGGCTGTGCTAAAAACATCAGGTAATTTAACTGTCGCTATAAAGCCAAATTTTAATTTTTGTATTAATGCTCATTAAAATTCAGGGGGTTAAGAGATGCCTTCCAGGCGTTGAAGGGCATGAAATTAGCTGCCTCATCCGTTTTACAGTAATACTTTAGGCGTAACTAAAGGCAAACCTGGAAACACCGTCATTGAACATTTCCAGGAAAAATCTTATTCTAATGGAATAAAAATTCCGGAGCAAAAAGCCATTTATTTATGGAGGGCGTCTCTGGTGAAGAACGGCGATGCGGACATTTTTGCAGCAATTGCTGAAAATTTCTTCTGATTGTGCGCCAGAAGCGGTTTTTTAGCATTTTAAATATGAATTTTTTGTTATTATATGCAGGCGTGAAAATCCCTGAAGGTTATTAATTTTTACCCGCGTTATTCATTTTGTGAAATTAACAATAAAATTATAAGCAGGATGTGCAGTACTCGCGTTCATCCATCCGGGGCATTAATGACTTCTGATAACTATTTCAGTTGGTGTAGCAAAGCTGATGCGGCGTTTCATGGGGTGTCACAAGCTGCTGATATATCGCGGCTGCTGGAGCAGCAAACGCTTGAGCTTGGGCTAACTTTTTACGCGCTCTATATCCGCCATCCCGTGCCTTTTACCCGACCTGAAATATTTGTCCTGACAAACTATCCTGAAAAATGGGTACAGAAATGGACGCACGAGAACTTTGCCGAAATCGATCCGATTATCCGCTACTGTCTGATACCAGGAACCTTTTTACTGTGGGACGATCCTGTTGTTAAGGAAGGGAGACAAGTGTTTGAGGCGGCAAAGGAATTTGGTATTCGTTCCGGGTTTTCCTTCTCGCGAATAGCCAAAAACCGCGCCGTAGGCATACTTTCAATGGCGTCAGGTAAATCTTTTGAAAAGATTGCGTTAACGCACGAAAAACAGCTTAAGCTCCAGTATTTGTCGGAACTGGCAATGGATGCGCTACTGTTTATTAAAGATCGCTCTATGTACGTCAGGCAAGTCTCGTTAAGCCTGCGCGAAAGGGAAGTGCTCAAATGGACAGCAGAAGGCAAAACCGCGGCGGAAATTTCGCTGATCCTGTCAATTTCGGAGCACACGGTCAATTTTCACCAGAAAAATATGCAGAAAAAATTTAATGCACCAAACAAGACGCAGGTCGCCTCCTACGCTGCGGCGCTGGGCCTGTTATGAATAAGTTACAACTACCATATTTAGTAGTTACGTATTACCAGTCGGTTGTCTACTCTCGCCGGGGAGCAGATCTGCGCTGCATGGAAAGGCATTCACCGGCGAATGCGACAGAGGATTAATAATGAAGATTATCCAGACCAGGTTAAGGGATATGCCCTCCTCTTTGCTGGCAGAGTTAGGAAGTTATCGCTACAGCGTTTTTGCCCGTGGCGAAGGGTGGTCCATTCCGTCTCGTTTAAGTACGCCAGGCCAGGAATATGACCGTTTTGACCGCTCTGATGTAATCTGGCTAATTGCGTGGACCGCGCAGCAAGGCATTTGTGGCTGCGCCCGGCTGATGGAATGGCAGGATGTGGAAGCCGGTCCGGAGGCGTCCAAAAATCCGCAGGCGATATGGGAAATGTCGCGTTTTTCGGCACGGCTTGATGTGAACGCGGATCTGCCGCTGAGCATTCTCTGGCACAGCGTGCAGCTGGCTGAACAATCAGGCATTGCCTATCTTTATAGCGCTGCAACGCCCATGCTTGAACAGATGTTTGAGCAGCATCTGGTCGTTTATGAGCCGCTAACGGCGGGCGTTATCCAGTCGGAAGATAACCTTTTTGCCGTGCGCATTCCGGTTAATCAGCCGGGGCTTGCGGAAAAATTCCGCGGCGAGCGTCGCTTTAGTCCTGAAGAGGTGCTGCCAACGCTGGGCGTTTCCGCCAGCTGGAGCGGCAGAGGGCGCTAAGCCTGCCATCTCGACCAGAGCGTAATCAGCAGCCATGCTGCTATGCACCAGCATCCCACGGCGCTTCCCAGCGCCAAAGGCAGCTTCATCATGCCGACAAAATACCACAGCGTAAGCAGATAGATAAAATAGGGAATAATGGCCCACATGCCGAAAATGATGGTGGCGCGTAGCGCTTCCGTTCCGCGCTCGCTGGCGACAATATAATGCGCGATCAGGGCAAAAGTAGGGAAAAGCGGTAGCAGACCAGCCAGGTAATAACTGCGCGTTTTGGACAGGAGGCTGATTAACACGACGACCAGCGCGCCCAGTGCTGCTTTAAGAATTAAGCCCATTGTTCCATAACCAGAGAAGAAACGATCTCCCGTGCTGACGCAATGGTAAGCAATGGGCGTAGTAAGGCCTAAAGTTACTGACGATATGCCTGTTTTATTTGATTAATTGTGCTGCTGAAGACGTCCGCCTGCTGACGATCAGTCAGCTGGGCAATATATTTTTCCATATTGATAATGACCTTGCCGGCATCCGCCTGGCCCATACCTTTCAACATAAATGTAACTAATGCCTTCATGCAGGCCATCTCTTCGGCTAAGGTTTGCGATTCTTTACTGGTTGAAAAATCAGTGTCGCTCATAGTTTCTCCTTGTTTTTATGACTCAATCAGCGGCGTTGATTTTGATTGCCGATAATACAAATACGCAACGAGTATATCATATCTCGCCGGGTCATACAGGCTGGCAGCCTTAACAGCCTTTGCCGTTGGCATTGATTCCGCCGTTTATTTCTGTTCTAACAACCGGCAAAAAGGAGTAAAATCGCTGGTCTGCTAAACAGCCTGAATACTTCAATTACCGCTATCTGGAGAGAGCTTTTGATACGTGTTCTTCTTGTCGACGATCATGAACTGGTGCGTGCGGGTATTCGACGCATACTGGAAGACATCAAGGGTTTTCAGGTTGTCGGAGAAGCCAGCTGCGGCGAAGAAGCGGTGAAATGGTGCCGCAGTAATGATACCGATGTAGTGCTTATGGATATGAATATGCCCGGCATCGGTGGACTGGAAGCGACACGCAAAATTGTTCGCTATAGTCCGGATATTAAAATTATTATGCTGACCATTCATACTGAAAATCCGCTCCCTGCCAGGGTAATGCAGGCAGGTGCCGCAGGCTACCTCAGCAAAGGCGCTGCCCCGCAGGAGGTGGTTAACGCCATCCGTCAGGTCAACGCCGGTCAACGCTATATCGCCTCCGATATCGCTCAACAGATGGCGCTAAGCCAGATTGAACCGCAAAAAGCGGATTCCCCCTTCGATTGTTTGTCGGAACGCGAATTACAGATTATGCTGATGATCACCAGGGGCCAGAAAGTGGCAGATATTTCCGAACAGCTCAGCCTGAGTCCAAAAACCGTTAACAGCTACCGCTACCGGATGTTTAGCAAATTAAACATCAGCGGCGACGTTGAGTTAACGCATCTGGCTATCCGGCACGGGCTGTTCAATGCGGAGTCGTTGATCAGTAGTGAATGATGTTTTTGATGCCAAATCTTTCCTGAAATCGGTTACCAGCCAGCCGGGCGTTTATCGTATGTACGATGCTGGCGGGACGGTTATTTACGTCGGTAAAGCCAAAGATCTTAAAAAGCGCCTGTCCAGCTACTTTCGTGGCAATCTGGGCAGCCGGAAAACGGAAGCGCTGGTGGACAGCATCCGCCAGATAGACGTGACGGTTACCCACACCGAAACGGAAGCGCTGCTGCTTGAACACAACTACATTAAGCTTTATCAGCCGCGCTATAACGTGCTGCTGCGTGATGATAAATCCTACCCTTATATTTTCCTCAGCGCGGACGAGCATCCACGGCTGGCCAGCCATCGTGGCGCGAAGCATGCCAAAGGCGAATATTTTGGCCCGTTCCCCAATGGTTACGCGGTTCGCGAAACGCTTTCGCTACTGCAAAAAATCTTTCCGGTGCGCCAGTGTGAAAACAGCGTTTACCGCAACCGCTCGCGTCCCTGTTTGCAGTATCAGATTGGCCGCTGTCTTGGCCCCTGCGTAGCGGGTCTGGTCAGTGAAGAAGAGTACGCACAGCAAATTAATTACGTGCGGCTGTTCTTATCCGGCAAAGATGACCAGGTGCTTAATCAGCTCGTGGGCCGTATGGAGCAGGCCAGCCAGTCATTGAAGTTTGAAGAAGCCGGACGTCTGCGCGACCAGATTCAGGCCGTGCGGCGCGTGACCGAGCGGCAGTTCGTTTCCAATAACGGCGACGACCTGGACGTGATTGGCGTGGCTTTCGACGCCGGGCTGGCCTGCCTGCACGTGCTGTTCATCCGTCAGGGGAAAGTACTGGGCAGCCGTAGCTATTTTCCAAAAGTGCCGGGCGGCACGGAAATGGCGGAAGTGGTGCAGACATTCGTCGGCCAGTTCTATTTGCAGGGTAGCCAGGCGCGTACGCTACCTTCCGACATCCTGCTGGACTTTGCGCTACCGGAAAAAGATCTGCTGGCTGCCTCGCTTACCGAGATGGCAGGCAGAAAAGTCACCATTCAGAGCAATCCACGCGGCGATCGCGCACGCTATCTCAAGCTGGCACGCACTAACGCCAGCACAGCGCTGGTGAGTCGTTTATCGCAGCAGTCCACTATTCATCAGCGTCTGCAGGCGTTAAGCGAAGTGCTGGAGCTGCCGGAAATCACGCGGATGGAGTGTTTTGATATCAGCCATACGATGGGTGAGCAAACGGTAGCCTCCTGCGTGGTTTTCGACGCTAACGGGCCGCTGCGTTCTGAATATCGTCGCTATAACATTACCGATATTACGCCGGGCGATGATTACGCCGCAATGAACCAGGTGCTGCGCCGCCGTTATGGCAAAGAGCTGGAAGAGAGCAAAATTCCTGACGTCATTTTGATTGATGGCGGCAAAGGACAGCTCGCTCAGGCGAAAAACGTGTTTGCCGAACTGAACGTGAGCTGGGATAAAGATCGGCCCATTCTTTTGGGCGTGGCCAAAGGGAGCGATCGTAAAGCGGGACTGGAAACGCTGTTCTTCGAACCGGAAGGGGAGGGCTTTTCGCTGCCGCCGGATTCGCCTGCGCTGCATGTGATCCAGCATATTCGTGATGATTCTCACAATCACGCTATTACCGGCCACCGTAATAAGCGCGCCAAAGTTAAAAACACCAGCGCGCTGGAGAGTATTGAAGGCATAGGACCGAAGCGTCGGCAGATGTTGCTGAAATATATGGGCGGTCTGCAACCGTTAAAAAATGCTTCGGTAGAAGAAATTGCCAGCGTTCCTGGTATTTCGCAGGCGCTCGCGGAGAAAATCTTCTATTCGCTGAAACACTAAGCATTGCGTTGATTACGGCATTGTAGGAACATAGGGACAAATTCTACTCTGCCCAGACAGTTAGCGTACCTATGCCTTTTAATATTCCGACCTTACTTACTCTGCTTCGTGTCGTATTAATTCCTTTCTTCGTACTGGCATTCTATCTGCCGTTTGAATGGGCACCGCTGGTCTGCGCGCTAATCTTTATCGTTGCCGCTATAACCGACTGGTTCGACGGCTGGCTGGCGCGTCGCTGGAAGCAAACCACGCGGTTTGGCGCTTTTCTTGACCCGGTGGCGGACAAGGTGATGGTTGCTATTGCTCTGGTGCTGGTGGCGGGCCATTTTCACGCGTGGTGGATTACGCTACCGGCGGCCACGATGATTGCCCGGGAAATTATTATCTCTGCGCTGCGTGAATGGATGGCCGAAATTGGCAAGCGCAGCAGCGTTGCCGTTTCATGGATCGGCAAAGTAAAAACTACGGCGCAGATGCTGGCGCTGTTCGCGCTTCTCTGGCGTCCGGACCGCATGGTAGAAGGTGTGGGCGTGGTGGCTTTGTATATCGCGGCGGTGCTGACTTTCTGGTCAATGTATCAGTATTTGAGCGCGGCGCGCGGCGATCTGTTCGAACGGTGATCGATACGATTTAAAAATCAGCAAACGAGCAGAAAGAGCGGATATTTGTGTTGACTCATTTCGCTCAGTCAGTAGAATGCAACGCATCGAAAGGCAGCTGAGTCGCCAGAAGATAAAGTAAATCAGCAAGTTCTGTTGAGAACGCTGAAAAATGCGGGAATAGCTCAGTTGGTAGAGCACGACCTTGCCAAGGTCGGGGTCGCGAGTTCGAGTCTCGTTTCCCGCTCCAGATTTAGCCGTCAGCCGTGGCTGGCAGCAAAGCAGAATAAAGGCGCGTTGGCAGAGTGGCCATGCAGCGGATTGCAAATCCGCCTACCTCGGTTCGACTCCGGGACGCGCCTCCACTTTACACCCATGCCCGGGTGGTGAAATCGGTAGACACAAGGGATTTAAAATCCCTCGGCTTATGGCTGTGCGGGTTCAAGTCCCGCCCCGGGCACCATCTTCGACTACCGATTAAAACGAATAAAAACAAGCACGTTGTGCAATGTCGTGAAGCCGCCGCAAGGCGGTTTTTTTGTGCCTGAAATTCGCTTCCTGACAGGGCTTTTTTGTATTGACTGTTTTGCTTACTTTCCTCAATATTTCTCTGCTCTCTGCTCTCTGCTCTCTGCTCTCTGCTCTCTGCTCTCTGCTCTCTGCTCTCTGCTCTCTGCTCTCTGCTCTCTGCTCTCTGCTCTCTGCTCTCTGCTTTGTGCTCTCAGCACCAGACTCATTTCGCTGCGTCTTCCTGTTTTAGTGCCAGAACCGGCAGCGACAAGGCTTTCCTGTGCGGCCATCCTCTATAAAAATCAATCGACAGCCTGCACTCAAAGCGTAAAGAACCGCGTCAGCGCACAGGGTGCAGATAATTCTGTCGTCAGGGCCACTAAAACCCTTCCCGTCGACTAGTATTCTTGATTATAATCGCCCGTGCTTTTTAGTTAGCAACCTAATAATCAGGCCCCTATACATTGAATCTACAAGATCTCACTTTCTCACGATTGCTTCACCTGACCGCGCAGGCCTGGCGCCAGGCGATCGACCGTCGCATGAAAGAGGACGGACTCACGACCAGCAGCTGGATGGCGATAGCCACGCTGGCGGCGCAGAGTTCGCCTGTCAGTCAGAAAGAGCTGGCCGTAGCGCTCGGGCTGGAAGAGGCCACGCTGGTACCTTTAATCGATCGCCTGGTCAGGCAGCAGCTTATTGAGCGGACGCAAATAGCGGAAGATCGCCGTAAGCGGCTGGTGCATATTACTGAGAAAGGCAGAGAGCTGCACCAGCGGCTCGCCGTAGAGATGGATAAGCTACGCAACGAAATGTTAACGACGGTAAGCCGGGACGAACTCATTGTTGCGCAGAGGGTCTTACAAAAAATTCTGCAAGCGACCGGGACGAAATAGTATGCGCAGTAACCGTCCCGATCCTTTCGCGCCGCGCGAATGGGCACCGGGCGAAAAGCCCATGTTGCCCGGTTCACCTTCGACGCCGCTGCATCCGACCCATAAACGTATCGCTTTTGGCATCATTGGGCTGCTTATTTCTATTACCGGTGCGTTAAGTAATGCGCTGGTCACGGCGAACTTAAGCAATCTTCAGGGAGTATTTGGCGCATACAGCAATGAAATTGCCTGGCTGCCTGCGGTCTATGTGATGGGCAATATCTCTATCAACCTGCTGTTGGTTAAATTCCGTCAGCAGTTTGGCCTGCGTGCTTTTACCGAAGCCTTTCTGGTGCTCTATGCACTGGTTTCCTTTTTCCATCTGCTGGTTAACGATCTCAGCTCCGCTATAATCGTGCGCGCTGCACACGGTATGGTTGGCGCGGCGCTAAGCTCGCTGGGCATCTATTATCAGACCCAGGCCTGGCCTGCGAAGCACCGGTTAAAGGCTTTGACTATCGGTTTGGGCGCTTCGCAGCTGGCTATCCCGCTGGCGCGGCTTTTTTCCAGCGAGCTATTACAGCTGGACGAGTGGCGCGGTCTCTATCTGTTTGAGCTGGGGCTGGCGATGATTTGCCTGGGCGCGGTGCTTATTCTGAAGCTGCCGCCGGGCGACCGAATAAAGGTATTCGAAAAGAAGGATTTTCTGACCTTTATGCTGATGGCACCGGGTATGGCGCTGTTTTGCGGCGTGCTTTCCCTTGGCAGGATTGAGTGGTGGACCAGTACGCCATGGTTAGGCATCTGTCTGGCGCTGGGGCTGGTACTGGTGATTGCCGCCGTGGTACTGGAGCATAACCGCAGTAATCCGCTTATCAATACGCGCTGGTTGCGAACGGGGTCGATTTTCCGTCTGGGGATCGTCATGATTATGCTGCGCGTCACGCTGGCCGAACAGAATACCGGGGCTATCGGTTATCTACAGCAGATCGGTTTGCTAAACGATCAGATGCAGGGGCTGGCGCTGGCTATTCTGCTTGGGGTCATCGCCGGGATTACCGTCAGTGCGCTGACCATCAACGTCAAACACCTTAGCTGGCCGATAGTGATATCGCTGCTGTTAATCATGGTGGCGTCGTTAATGGATGCGCACTCCAGCCCCGTCACCCGCGGCAATAATATGTATATTAGCCAGTTTCTGCTGGGCTTCAGCAGCACCTTTTTTATCGCGCCAGCGCTGTTGCTGAATATTGGCAGCGTGGTAACGCAGCCGAAAAATCTGGTCAGCCTGGTAGTGTTGTTTGGTATGAGTCAGAACCTGGGCGGCCTGATCGGCTCTGCGCTGCTGGGCACCTTCCAGACCTGGCGGGAAAAATATCACTCCAGCCTGTTGGGCGATCAGCTCTCTTATCTCGACAGCAACGTTACTGACCGGCTGGCGCAATATTCCAGCCTGTATAGCAGCTATATCGGCGATCCTGCGCTGCTCAGCGCGCAAAGCACGACGCAGCTGCAGTCGGTCGCTACTCTGCAGGCCAACGTGCTGGCTTATAACGATACCTATCTTCTTACCGCCGCGATGGCTTTTGTAACGTTAATCTGGGTGCTGTGGCGTTTATCGCGTCTGCGCTATCTCAACTGGCAGCAGGCGAAGCGCGAAGCGGAAGCGGAACGGCGAATGCAGCAACAACAAGTACGGGGAACCAATGAGTCAGCAGGAACAGAGCCAGCTCGCTGAGCGTGAACGCAACAATAAATTACGGATTTTATCGATAGCGATGGGGGCGGGCATTGCGATTGTCGGCGTACTGGTCATTCTTTATGCCTGGCAACTGCCGCCCTTTACCAGTCAGATTGAGTCTACGGAAAACGCCTATGTACGCGGTCAGGTGACCTTTATCAGTCCGCAGGTCAGCGGCTATGTCACCGCCGTAAACGTGCTGGATTACCAGCCGGTGCACAAAGGCGAAGTTATGATGACCATTGACGACCGCATTTATCGTCAGCACGTCCATCAGGCACAGGCGCAACTGGCAATGAAGAAAGCGGCGCTGGACAATAACGTCCAGCAACGGCGCAGCGCGCAGGCGGTCATCGAGCGTAATCAGGCCGCGCTGAGCAATGCTAAAGCGCAGGCGGTGAAAAGCGGGCTGGATTTAAAACGCGTCGACAATCTGGTGGCAGATGGTTCGCTGTCAATTCGCGAACGCGATGCTTCCCGCGCTAGCAACAGCCAGACGATGGCGGAAGTGGAGCAGGCGAAAGCGACGCTGGAGGTTTCCCGCCAGGATTTACGCACCGTCATTATCAATCACGCCTCGCTGGAAGCGGATGTGGCTAACGCCCAGGCCGCGCTGGAGCTGGCGCAGATCGACCTTGGAAATACCCGGATTATCGCGCCGCGCGACGGCCAGCTTGGACAGATTTCGGTCAGGCAGGGCGCTTATGTTGCGGCCGGTACCCGTTTGACGTCGCTGGTCCCGCAGCAGATGTGGGTCGTTGCCAATATGAAAGAGACGCAGATGGCGCACGTCAGGCCAGGATTGCCGGTTACTTTCACCGTTGACGCGCTGGCGGGCGAGAAATTTCAGGGCGAGGTGGAGTATATTTCTCCTGCGGCTGGCTCGGAGTTCAGCGCTATCTCTCCCGACAATGCGACCGGCAACTTTGTCAAAATAGCCCAGCGCATCCCGGTGCGTATTAAGATTACCGGGGATAACGCGGCCCGTCTGCGGCCCGGCATGTCGGTTGAAGTCAATATTGATACTTCCGCCGCCGTGCAGGAGGCGAAATAATGCGTCAGACTTTGCCGCTGCTGGCTCTGGTGCTGGCAGCAACGCTTGGCGGCTGCGCCACTAAAGTTGAAAAGGCGCCTGGTTCACTGCCCGTGCCCACGCAGTGGCGCAACCAGGCGGGGCCTTCCTCGCCTGTTGAGGCAGGGTGGTGGCGTGCCTTTGACGACCAGGCTCTGAATACGCTGGTCGATCGGGCCTTAAAAAATAACCTTGATATTCTAACCGCTCGCTCCCGTATCGATCAGTATCGTGCAGAATTACGTGCGGCCGAAGGCGACAGTTATCCGACGCTGGATGCCGGCGTTTCCGCCACGCATGCCAGAGCGCTTTCGTCGGTCACCGGCCAGCCTTATGAATACGCGGTGTTTCAGGGATTATTGCAGGCCAACTATGAGGTGGATCTCTGGGGAGCGCGCAGCAGCAATATTGCGGCAGCCCGATCTTCGCTGGCGGCAATCCAGGCCGCCTCTTCCGCCGCCGAGCTTACCGTTGCCAGTTCTGTCGCCTCGGGCTATATGACGTTGCTGGCGCTGGACGAACAGCTACGGGTTACCCGGGCTACGCTCGCGACACGTGAAAATTCCCTGCGGCTGGCCCAGCGGCAGTTTGAAACCGGCTATACCTCAAAGCTGGAGTGGGTACAGTCCCGGTCGGAATACCAGACGGCTAAAGCGCAAATTCCGGTGTTACAGCATCAGATTGCCCAGCAGGAAAACGCGCTCAGTATTCTGGTCGGTATGAACCCCAGAGAAATTGCGCGGCGCAGCCGTTTTACGCAGGTCATGCCGCAGCAGTTACCTGCGCTACTGCCTTCAGAGCTGCTGCAGCGCCGCCCGGATATTGCCCAGGCACAGCGGTTGCTGCTGGCTGCGGACGCCACGCTGGCTTCATCAAAAGCGCGTCTGCTTCCCTCATTAAATCTGACGGCGAGCGGTACGCTGCAGAGCTCCGTGCTGCACGAGCTAACGGAAAATCCTTTCCGGCTCTGGAGCATCGGCGTCAGCGTGCTGGCTCCGATTCTTAACCGCGAGGCGCTCACGGCTCAGGTTGATGTTTCAATGGCGGCCCGCAATCAGGCGTTGTTTAACTATGAAAAGGTAGTACGCAATGCCTTTAGCGAAGTGAATAACGACCTGGACGCGATAACGCGCTACAAAGAACAGCTTCGGGAGCTGCAACAGCAGGAGCAGGTGGTCAGCGAAGCGCTGCGCATAGCGCATAATCGCTATCAGAATGGCTACGCTTCTTATCTGGATGAGCTGGATGCACAGCGCACCTTGTTCAGCACGCAGTTAAATCTGGTTCAGGTGAAAAACAATTTACTGCAGGCGCAGATAGATCTTTATCGTGCGCTGGGCGGCGGCTGGCATGCTGAAGCCAGCGACAAAACGGGATAATCTCGTCACACATATCATTGCGGTCAGGCCGATGATAGACCAATGGCGTAGGCCTGCTTTTACGCATGGACGCGTGAAACAAACCACCCTGTACGGCCAGGAAGGCTACCGTACGCATGCTAAAATGTTCTGAACCGCAGATAACCCTCATCTTATCCTTATCATAATTAATCCCTATAGCGAAGGGGCAGCGCGCCAGCCCCTTGTTATTGCAGCAAAACTGCATCTTCCTTGCATTGTGTTTACATTAATATAACAAAAGTAAGATAAGCTTTAATAACTTATTGATGTTCACAGCTAAGATGAACAAGAGCGTTATTTTAGCGCCAGCAATAGCTACGAGATCTTTAATCCGGACCCGCTTTCTACGCAACTCAATGGTGAATAATGTGCTGATTAAGAAAAAGAAGGTCAGGTCCCATACGGAAGATCGCTACCTGGCTCTGGTACTGGCGACCACGGCAGGCGTACTGAACGCGATGGCGCTGGGCGCTTTTGGTTTTTTCCCTTCACATATGACGGGGAACACTTCGCAAATCTCCTCAGAGGTGTTTAGCGCGGATTTTCACGATTTAATCTTTCTGGCCGTGTTGATTATCGCCTTTGTGATTGGCTCGGTAAGCGCACGCTTTATGGTGTTGGCCGGCCTGAAAAAAAAGCTCAGAACGATTTACTGTCTGATTATTCTGGCGGAAGGTATCGCATTAACGTTTATATCATTGTTTGAGCTAAACTTTTTCTCGCCCGGCAACAATCGAGAAGTTTCGGTGCTGCTTGGCTTTTTAATGGGAATTCATAATTCGACCTCGACCCAGCTTTCCAATGGGCGCGTCAGAGCCACGCATATTACCGGGACGCTCACCGATGCGGGCATTGCTCTGGGTTCCTTTATCTCTTCTTTTATCAGCCATGTCTCCTATGCCGACCGACGTTTCCAGCAAAAGCAGCTGTATACGCATTTAACGACCGTTTTCTCTTTTCTGAGCGGGTGTATCGCAGGCCTGCTCTTGTTCAAAGCTTTCGGCTTTGTGGCGATGTTTGGACTGGGTGTTTTCCTGGCAGTCGTGGCGCTCTGGGGCGCGCTTACCGCCTTATTGCGAGCCAGAAGACGTCTGTACAGTTTTAAAAAAATCGGAATATATTAGCCCGCATAGCCAGTCCGGATAAGTGCCGGACTGGCGCAACCCTGCCCGCCACGCGCTCCCGGACTTGCAGTCTCTGCCCGCACGCTGATAACCTTCACGCTGTTTATTACTTTGTTAATAAGCCGATCTACTTTATGGCATGCTGACGTAAGGAAAGGTGAGAATGGAAACTCGTGAAGATCGATTACTGGCATTGACCGGGCTGCTGGGCGCGAGCCTGATTGCCGTCGTGGTTATTTTTATTCTGACCTGGCTTACCGATGTACGCCGCGTGCCTGAACCTGTTGCATCCTCGTCACAGGATTGTCCGGTTCAGATTGTTACCCGGCAAGATTCCTCATCTTAATATGCTGACTGCGGATTTCCAGCGCATAAGGCTCGCAGATAGTCCGGTTGCCATTAGCGTCCGGTAAACCGAACAGGCCACCCGGCGAACGGCGGTCGTCGGCCCATGAAGGGTAATCGACGGCGGGATAAATCGAAAGACCTTCAACCGCGACGCCGCCATCACGTGCCAGATTAACCTGCTCGACCACGCTTCTCAGCCAGGGCGCGCGCTGGTCGCCTTCCGCGCCCGTTTCGGCTATCAGCAGCGGCCGCTGGTAACGCTGCCAGATCTCCCGCAGCAGGCTGGCAAGCGGGCGGTATTCCCCCTGTTCAGGCGTTAATAGATCGCCGCTGAGATACCATTGATTATCGGGATAATAGTTGACGCCAACCACGTCCAGCAGCGTGCCGTCGCCGCCCAGCTCCGGATGCAGTCGTCCGCTAAGCATATCCCAGGCCTCATATTGCGCCTCGTGCTGGCGCCGGGCTTCTTCCTGCGCGGCCGCCGAACTTTCTTTAGTCACGATATTCACCAGCGGATCGGTCAGCACGAAACGCGCGCCCGGCAGTTCTTCGCGAATAGCGCGCATGGCAGCAATGGAGGCTCTTACCAGCTGCTGTTTTAACGCCCGTCCGCGGCCCGTCACGCCAGGGTTAAACAGCGCAACTTCAGCACCCGCCCATGCCCAAAACGAGATTTGGTTAACGGGAGTAAAAAACGGCGTCTGATAGCCTTCATCGCGCATCAGGCGGGCCATCGCGCGGGCGAAGGCGGCAAAGCTGTCAACAAACTGCGGCTGCCAGATATCGAGATGATCGGGCCAGCCAAAATGCGCCAGCTCCCAGATTATCTCCAGCCCGTTGTTTTCTGCGGCATGCAGCATGGGCAAAAAGGTTGACCAGTCATAGTTACCGGGCGTTTTTTCTATCAGATACCAGCGTGCGCTGTCGCGGGCGGTAAGCAGTTGATGTGCAGCCAGCAGCGCGTAATCTTTTTCGAGCAGCAGATCGTGGCCGCTATTTATCACCAGATCCACGCGTTTGCCTTCGCCACGGCAGGCGGTGGAACAGGCAAAGCTTCCCTGAAAAAAACTTTTGAACAGCGGCGGAGTGCGTCCTTCCGACGACGCTGTAGGCGTAACTCTCATAACGTTTCCTCAGGGTTACTTTTACGATATGCGCTAAGTTTAGACCACCAGGCAAACTATGATTATCTCGCCAGCCGACCCGCTATCAGAACTGTCGCATGACAATTGGTCACAACAGCGACAATAATAGAAGGCAGACTGCATCCGCCGTCAGATAAAAAGAAGGAATAACCGTGGTTGAAGCTTTTACGCCAGAAGAACCGTTTGCGTCCACGTCGCTGACGCGCGCCGTTTCTCCCCTGGCGGAAACACATCCTGGATACAGTGGCATTTATCCGTTGGAAGAAGGGCTGGATGCGTTTGCCGCTCGCTATCAGTTAATAGCGATGGCGGAACAGACGCTCGATATTCAATATTATATCTGGCAGAACGACATGTCGGGCCGGCTGTTATTCAGTGCGATACTGGATGCAGCCGAGCGCGGCGTCAGGGTGCGCCTGCTGCTGGATGACAACAATACGATGGGGCTGGACAGCACGCTGAGCGAGCTCTGTCGTCACGATAATATCCAGATCCGTCTGTTTAATCCCTTCTCGTTTCGTACGCTGCGCGCGCTGGGTTACCTGACGGATTTCGCCAGGCTAAACCGGCGTATGCACAACAAAAGTTTTACCGTGGATGGCGAGGTCACTATCGTCGGCGGCCGAAACGTTGGCGATGAATATTTTGGTGCAGGTGACGAACCGCTTTTTTCCGATCTGGACGTGCTGGCCGTTGGCCCGGTAGTGGAAGAGGTCACGGATGATTTCCTGCGTTACTGGCACAGCGGAGCCGTCGAACCGTTCAGTAAAGTCGTGGATGTGGAAAACGAAGCGGAAAGCGCGGCGGCCTCGCTGCCGGAGGCGTGGCGCAACGATCCGCAGGTTGAACGCTATCTGCAACGGGTCGAGGCTTCCAGCTTCGCCACGCAGCTGGCGGCCGGAAAGCTGCCGCTGACGTGGGCCAAAACCCGGCTATTAAGCGACGACCCGCGCAAAGGACTGGGACGCGCCAGGGAGGCTTCCCTGCTGCCGCAGCGTATGCTGGAGGTCATCGGCAAGCCACAGCAGCAGTTTGATATTATTTCCGCCTATTTTGTGCCCACCCGCGCTGGCGTGGCGCAGCTGCTGGGGCTGGTCAGGAAAGGGGTAAAAATCGCGATCCTCACTAACTCGCTGGCGGCGAATGATGTTTCGGTGGTGCATGCTGGCTATGCCAAGTGGCGTAAAAAGCTGCTGCGGCACGGCGTAACGCTTTACGAGCTTAAGCCCAACAACGGCACGCGCGACGCGCCGCACGATCGCGGCCTGACGGGGAATTCTGGCTCCAGCCTGCATGCTAAAACCTTTAGCGTCGATAACGAGAAAGTCTTTATTGGCTCGTTTAATTTTGACCCGCGCTCGGCAATGTTGAATACGGAAATGGGCTTTGTAGTGGAAAGCGAACAGCTGGCGACCAGCATTCACCAGCGTTTTATCAGGCAGATACGCGATCGCGCCTGGACGCTGAAGCTGGACAAGTGGGGAAGAGTAAACTGGATAGAATATCCGGGAGAAGAGCGAGAGATCGTGCATCGCCGCGAGCCGCGCACCCGGTTTATGCAGCGTTTACTGGTTCGGCTGGTCTGGCGGCTGCCTATCGAGTGGCTGCTGTAGCCGCTTCCTTTAAGTTAAGCTTATGGCCCGGCATCACCGGGCCATAAGCTTTATTTCGTTTGCGGTTTACCGGAAAACAGAAAGCGCAGAAACGGAACGCGAAGATGCAGTTCATAAAGCATAAAAGCGATGCCGAACACGAACAGCAGACCGACAAAAAAGCCCAGCGTATTATTACCGATATGCGGCACGAGGAAGATGCCGTAAAGAATGGTCAGCGGATGGTGAACCAGGTAAATAAACAGCGAAGCGTTAACCAGATAGGTGACGCGTGGCGAGTGCGAATTCAGCAGGCGATGACCCAGTGAAAACACCACGTTGACCATCCACAGCCCCATCATCATGGAAACCACCGCATCAATCTCATACAGCCAGCCTTCACCTTTGCTCCAGGTCTGGTTAGCCACATAGGCGACAAAAGCCAGCGCGGAGCCGATAAAGGTCCAGGGTACGGGTTTAATCAGCAGTGCCTTAATTTGCGGGTATTTCCACGCCATCGCACCCAGCATAAAGAAGGGCAGGAAAAACAGCGTCTGCATCACGGCATAGTTAAACAGGCCATTGCTTAACAGGTCCGGTGCAAAAATAAACAGCAAGCGACGAACCGCGCCCCAAACGACGCTGCAAAGCAGAATAGCCAGGCTAAGCCGCGTCCAGTTAAGCTCAGAATAGTCTGTTTGTTTGCCATCGCGCAGCCGCTTAAATAGCCAGACGCCAAGCACGGTCAGCGCCACCAGCACCAGTAAAAACCAGAGGTGTGATATCAGATCCCAGCTGAGCGCATTAAACTTTTGGTAAAAACTCAGCTGGCTCCAGTCGCCAATTTTAGTGGTCCAGGCTTTCAGCATAAAGAACTGCGGAACGGTCAGCAGCGGTATCGCCGCCAGCATAGGAATGCCAACGCGTTCCAGACGAACTTTCAGCCAGCGCTTTTGCTCATAGCGTAAAAAAAGCATATAGGAAAAATAGCCGGAAATAACAAAGAAAACCTGCATACGGAACGCGTGAATAAAATCATTCAGTAAAGTCAGCCAGTCGGAAGAATGCAGACTATTTACTGACCAACTCTGGCTGGAATAAATCAGGGAGACGTGAAAAGGTACGCCTAAAAGCATCAGATACGCTCTGATTGAATCAAAAAAATATTCTCGCTGTCCGGATTTTTTAATCATATTCATCCCATATTCAACGTTTTACAGCGTTTGCTCACCCTGAGCCACGCTAAAGCTTACCGCTTACTCTAGTTGAGAAAAGGCAGGTATACTATCAGGGGAATCCGTATCCGCTAAGCAGTTGAGAACAGGGCGCTAAAAGCAACAAACACGAGGAACAAAGATGTTGTTGAGCTGTCGGAAATGTGAATTATCCATTAAGATGGATGGGATTGTTTTAGGCACACGAAAGGGGGAGATGTGCTGATTAAAATGAAGAATAAGCCAAAACTGATGAATTTGCGTCTGCTTGGCGCAACGGTTTTGCTGTCAATGTACGCCAGTTCAGTCTGGGCTTTTGGCATTGATGATGTAGCAAAACAGGCGAAAGATTTGGCCGGGAAAGGGTATGAAGCGCCCAAAAGCAATTTACCTTCCCAACTGCGCGACATGAAGTATGCTGACTATCAGCAGATCCAGTTCAATCGCGATAAAGCCTGGTGGAGCAAGCTGAAAACCCCGTTCAAGCTGGAGTTCTACCATCAGGGTATGTACTTTGACACGCCGGTTAAAATTAATGAAGTTACGGCTTCAACCGTGCATGAGATTAAATATTCGCCGGACTTTTTTAATTTCGGTAACGTTAAGCACGATCCTGAAACCGTTAAAAACCTGGGCTTTGCCGGTTTTAAGGTTCTTTATCCGCTTAACAGCAAAAACAAAAAAGACGACGAGATTACCAGCTTCCTGGGTGCCAGCTATTTCCGCGTCATCGGGGCGGGTCAGGTATATGGTCTCTCATCTCGCGGGCTGGCGATTGATACCGCGCTGCCTTCCGGCGAAGAATTCCCTCGCTTTAAAGAGTTTTGGGTCGAGCGTCCAAAACCTGCCGACAAGCATCTGGTGATTTATGCGCTGCTTGATTCACCGCGCGCAACCGGCGCTTATCGCTTCCTGATCACGCCAGGCAAAGAGTCTACGGTTGACGTAGAGTCGAAAGTTTACCTGCGTGATAAGGTGGGCAAACTGGGCGTCGCGCCGCTGACCAGCATGTTCCTGTTCGGCGCTAACCAGCCTTCGCCACAGACTAACTATCGTCCATCGCTGCATGATTCCGACGGCCTGTCGATCCATGCCGGTAACGGCGAGTGGATCTGGCGTCCGCTGAACAATCCAAAACATCTGGCGGTCAGTACCTTTACCGTTGAGAGTCCAAAAGGCTTTGGCCTGCTGCAGCGCGGCCGTGACTTCTCGCAGTACCAGGATCTCGATGACCGTTACGATCTGCGCCCAAGCGGCTGGATTGAGCCTCAGGGCGACTGGGGCAAGGGCCGCGTAGAGCTGGTGGAAATTCCTACCGCTGACGAAACCAACGACAACATCGTTGCGTTCTGGACGCCGCAAACTCTGCCGGAACCAGGCAAAGAGATGAGCTTTAAGTATCGTTTGCACTTCACCCGCGATGAGAACCAGCTGCATTCGCCGGATATGGCTTTTGTGAAGGATACGCTGCGTTCAACGGGCGACGTGAAGCAGTCTAACCTGGTACGCCAGCCTGACGGCACCGTCGCCTTTATCGTCGACTTCGCCGGTCAGGATATGAGCAAGCTCCCGGCCGATACGCCGGTTGCGCCACAGGTCAGCATTGGAAACAACGGCGAGCTGGTAGAAAACAGCGTGCGCTACAATCCAGTGACCAAAGGCTGGCGTCTGGTGATCCGCTTACGCGTTAAGGACACCAAACAGCCAACAGAGATGCGTGCTGCGCTGGTTAACGGCGACAAAACGCTGACAGAAACCTGGAGCTATCAGTTGCCTGCCAATGAATAAATCTACTCAAGCTGATTACATTGATGCGCTGCCTCTTTCCGCCCAGCGGAAGGAGGCGCTGCTTGGCTCGTCTGCTGAAGGGCTGAGCCAGCTTCATCAAACCCTGAGCGAGGCACCCGTGCCGGATCGCGTCGACGACGCGCCGCTGGCGTCGGTCAAATCGCGCATTGAAATGACGTGGCCGGACTCCGTGGGCAAAGGCGAACAGTTTGGTGAAGATGCGCTGCATCGCACCACGCTGAAAGCGATGCCGCGCCACACTCGCTCTTCAATGTACCCGGAAGCATGGCGAACCAACCCGGTTTCGCGCGCGTGGGATTCCCTGCGTGGTCATAAATCCAAACCGCGTTATGCCAATGCCGAAGAGCAGCGGGCGGAGGAGAAGTGGCGTCACGTTGGCTCGATTCGCCGCTACATCCTGCTGCTGCTAACCATTGCGCAGACGGTGATTGCTACCTGGTATATGAAAACCATTCTGCCTTACCAGGGCTGGGCGCTGATCGATCCCATGGAGATGATCAACCAGAACTGGCAGCAGTCGGTGCTGCAAATCCTGCCTTACGTGCTGCAAACGGGGATTCTGTTCCTGTTCGCCGTTCTCTTCTGTTGGGTTTCGGCGGGCTTCTGGACGGCGCTGATGGGTTTTCTGCAGTTGCTGATCGGTAAAGACAAATACAGTATTTCCTATAACAGCAACGACAACGATCCGATCAACCCGGAACATCGTACCGCGCTGATTATGCCGATCTGTAACGAAGACGTGGAACGCGTTTTTGCCGGCCTGCGCGCCACCTGGGAGTCCGTGGTCAGAACGGGCGAGCAGCAGCACTTTGACGTCTATATCCTGAGCGACAGCTACAACCCGGATATCGCCATGGCCGAGCAAAAGGCCTGGATGGAGCTGGTGCGTGACGTCGGCGGGGAAGGGCGCATTTTCTATCGTCGTCGCCGTCGTCGCGTGAAGCGTAAAAGCGGTAACATCGATGATTTCTGCCGTCGCTGGGGCAGCCAGTACAGCTACATGGTCGTGCTGGATGCGGACAGCGTAATGAGCGGCGAATGTCTGACCGGCCTGGTGCGTATGATGGAGGCTAACCCGAACGCCGGGATTATCCAGTCTTCGCCAAAAGCTTCCGGTATGGATACGCTCTATGCACGTTGCCAGCAGTTTGCCACCCGTGTTTACGGCCCGCTGTTTACGGCCGGCCTGCACTTCTGGCAGCTGGGCGAATCACACTACTGGGGCCATAACGCCATCATTCGCGTTAAGCCTTTTATTGAGCACTGCGCCCTTGCGCCGTTGCCTGGTGAAGGCTCTTTCGCCGGTTCTATTTTGTCGCATGACTTTGTGGAAGCCGCGCTGATGCGCCGTGCAGGCTGGGGCGTGTGGATTGCTTACGATCTGCCGGGTTCCTATGAGGAGCTGCCGCCAAACCTGCTGGACGAACTGAAACGCGACCGCCGCTGGTGTCACGGCAACCTAATGAACTTCCGCCTGTTCCTGGTAAAAGGCATGCACCCTGTGCACCGTGCCGTGTTCCTGACTGGCGTAATGTCCTATCTGTCGGCCCCGCTATGGTTTATGTTCCTGGCGCTTTCGACGGCGCTCCAGGTGGTGCATACGCTAATGGAACCGCAGTACTTCCTGCAGCCAAGGCAGCTCTTCCCGGTCTGGCCGCAGTGGCGTCCGGAGCTGGCGATAGCGCTGTTTTCGACCACGATGGTGCTGTTGTTCCTGCCAAAACTGCTCAGTATCATTCTGATCTGGTTTAAAGGAGCGAAGCCTTACGGCGGCGTACTGCGCGTAACCGTTTCACTGTTCCTGGAAGTGCTGTTCTCCGTGCTGCTGGCACCGGTGCGCATGCTGTTCCACACGGTGTTTGTGGTCAGCGCGTTCCTGGGCTGGGAAGTGGTGTGGAATTCACCGCAGCGTGATGATGACGCGACGCCGTGGAGCGAGGCCTTTAAGCGTCACGGCTCGCAAATGGCGCTGGGCATTGTCTGGGCGGCAGGCATGGGCTGGCTCGACCTGAACTTCCTGTGGTGGCTGGCACCTATCGTCTTCTCTCTGATCCTGTCGCCTTTTGTCTCGGTCTTTTCAAGCCGCTCGACAACGGGTATGGCATCAAAACGCGCGAAGCTGTTCCTGATCCCGGAAGAGTTTGAGCCGCCAAGAGAGCTGATTGATACCGATCGCTATAACGAACTGAATCGTGAACGCGCGCTGAAAGATGGCTTTATGCACGCGCTGTTCCATCCGTCGTTTAACGCTCTGGCCAGCGCTATGGCAACCTCGCGCCATCTGCAAAGTGAAATCCTGGAGTTCGCCCGTGACCGCCGCGTCGAGCAGGCGTTAAGCGAATCTCCGGCGAAGCTGGACCGCGACCGTCGCCTTGCGCTAATCAGCGATCCGGTTACGCTTTCGCGCATGCACTATCGCCTGTGGCAGAATGCCGACAAGTACCATGACTGGTTTGACTACTATAAGTCGCTGAAGATAAACCCGCTGGCTATCCAGCCAACGAAAATCTAAGGTTACGACCAATAAAAAACCGGGAACGAAAGTTCCCGGTTTTTTTTACCTGAAGCGACAGCTATTTCTTCGCTTCAACACCCGGTGCAGCAGAACGGGTCAGGAACTGTTCGGTTACGTCCGGCAAATGGTTCAGCGCCCAGTCGGCCATTGCCACTTCCTGTTCGCGAATTTCGGTAAACACTCTTGCGCCTTCGGTATCGCCTATCAGTTCAGCGGCCGCAATCAGCGCCGTGTAGTTGGCGATTTCAAAATTCTCAAAGGCATAGCTGCTAATCGCGCCTTTAACTACTTCATCATCCGCCAGCATGCCGCCCATCGCCTGGCCAAAAGCCGTTAGCTTGCCAACCGTATCTTTTAATACGGAATGCGATGTGTCATAGCGATCGATAACCGACTGTACCATTGCCTGCTGCTGGCGCGTTTCATCAATATGCTGTTCAATACGGGCTTTCAGATCCGGATAGTGTTCCAGGCGCGCAGCCTGTTTTTCCAGCATGCTTTCCGCCTGCTTTTCCATTGCATGCGCGTCTTTTACCCAGGCCAGATAGTTCTCTTCATGCGTCATGGTGTACCTCGTAAGTTTGTAGTCCGGCTTCTCTGAGTGGCCAGTAGAAAATTATTGTTGTTCTGCGATAACGGTCAGCTTGTCGTCGGTAGCTTTCTCTTCTTCAAGCGTTTCTCCCAGCAGACGGGCGGCTTCTTTGTAGCCCAGCTTTAAGGCCAGCGCGCGCAGCGTACCGTAGGTGGCAATTTCGTAATGTTCGACTTTCTGCGCCGCGCCGATCAAACCAGCATCGCGCACCGGGCCTGCCTCAACGGAGTCGATAATCTCCTGGGCTTCTTCCACCAGACCTTCCAGCGCGTGGCACTTCATGCGCTTAATGCGTACGCCATCGGTACTTTCCACCAGCTGATCCAGGCGCTCTATCTGGCCGTGCGTCTCTTCAAGGTGCTGTTTAAAAGCGGCTACCAGCTTTTCATCAGTAGCGGCACGGGCCATTTTCGGTAGGGCGCGGGTGATTTGCTTTTCTGCGCTATAAACGTCTGATAAATCATGAATGAATAAGTCTTCCAGCGTCTTGATGGTCATAGTTCACTCCGTTTTATAAGCGGGAAAAAAATCATTTTTATCAACGAGTCGTCGTACAACAGCATTAAGGTTAGTCTGAACTCACCGTTTGTGACGGCTAAAATCCAGAAATTTCCAATTCAAGGATTATTCCGAGAACGACGTCACAGGCAGAGGAATTATCTTTATAATAATTGATTAACTTTACAATGTGGCGCAGCGGTCAAAAGCATCAACATAAAATGAGATGCTGTGTTTACCGCTAATGGGATACTTTCAGGAAAAGGGAACCGCGATGAATAGTGGAAAGCGTCCGCCGTTACAGGCAACGGCGGACGGCGTTAAGGTCAAAGCGTGGCCTGAGTACTTGCCATTCCCGGCACCAGAATAATCTTGCGGCAGTCTTCCTGGCGCTTTTCAAAAATTTCGTAGGCGCGCTTTGCATCTTCCAGCGGCATGTGGTGGGTAACAATCTCTTCGGGCTTGAGGTGACCTTGCTCAATCAGCTTCAGCAGGTCAGGCAGGAAAGCATGGACGTGGGTTTGCCCCATTTTAAACGTCAAGCCTTTATCAAAGGCGTCGCCAAACATAAAGGCGTGAATAAAGCCTGCATAAACGCCCGGCACGCTGACCACGCCGCCACGGCGTACGGCAGCAATACACTGGCGAAGCGCTTTGCCGCTACTGCCTTCCAGCTTCAGGTTGCTCAGCACGGTTTCCGTCAGGCTACCTTTGGCTTCGAACCCAATGGCGTCAATGACCGCATCCACGCCGCGATGGCCTTTGGTGTTTTCTATAATCCAGGCTGCCGGGTCATCGTTCTCATCGAAATTAATGGGGATCACCCCGTAACGTTCGCGAGCAAATTCCAGCCGGTAGGGATGATGATCGATCATAAAGATCTGTTCGGCACCCGCCAGCCTGGCGCAGGCCGCGCTCAGGAGACCAACCGGGCCAGCACCAAAAATCGCCACGCTGGAACCCTGTTTCAGACCGGCATTCTGCACCGCTTGCCAGGCCGTGGGCAAAATATCGGATAAGAACAGCACCTTTTCATCGGAAAGCGTATCCGGCACTTTAAACGGGCCGGTGTTGGCTTTAGGTACGCGAACATATTCCGCCTGTCCGCCCGGGATGCCGCCGTAGAGATTGCTATAGCCAAACAGCGCGGCAGGTGGCGTAATGCCTTTACGATTGAGAATAGCGCCACGGCCGCTGTTGGTGGTTTCGCAGGCCGCATACTGGTGAAGCTGACAGAAGAAACAGTCGCCGCAGGCGATAACAAAAGGGATCACGACCCGGTCGCCTCTGGCGACTTTTGTCACGGCATTGCCCGTTTCCACCACTTCGCCCATAAACTCATGGCCAAAAATATCGCCATGGTTTGTCCCCGGAATTTTGCCGCGATACAGATGCAGATCGGAACCACAAATAGCCGTAGCCGTTACGCGCAGAATAATATCGTCAGGCGCTTCAATGGTAGGGTCGGGCATGTTGTCGACGCTGACCCGGTGCGGGCCGTGGTAGGTGAGGGCTTTCATATTCTGGCTCCAGTTCGTAAATGAGCAAAAGGGGAAACCTCTTGCGATAACGGGAAGTTGCCCACAAAGCATAGAACAGGAACAGCATTGTATGGACAGCGAGTAAAAGTCACGGCCCGAAAAGAAGGGGACAGATGAGATAGCGGCAATAAGGCAGGAGCGGGCCAGTACGGCGGGGTTTTACAGATTTTTTGCGTTCAATACGCTTATTAAGCTGATCTATTGCTGTACAATGGCGCGTTTTTTATTCAAGACTAAGAAGATGATCACGTTGATTCGTACTTTACTGCTGGGACTTTCCCTACTGTTGCTGACCGGCTGCGGCAGTATCATCAGCCGGACCATGCCCGGACAGGGGCATGGTAACCAGTATTACCCGGGCGTACAGTGGGACGTTCGTGACACGCCCTGGCGCTTTCTGACGATTATCGACCTGCCGCTGTCGCTGGTGGTCGATACGCTGCTGCTGCCGGTGGACGCGCACCACGGCCCTTACGATTAAGCCTTACTCCCAGCGATCCGCACGTTCGGAGTCGCTGTTATCGTCTTCCCATTCGTCCGCAGCGGCTTTCCCTTCTTCGGTATCGCCCGGCGGCTCCAGCTGAAACTCGCCTTCATCCCATTCGTGCAGCGTGTTTTCCGGCAGCCACTCCTGACGCAGCTCGATTTCGTCAAAGTCGCCGTCGAAAATCGCCTGTGCCGCTTCACCGCTGCGCAGAGCCAGGATTTCGCCTTCGTCTACGTCATCGGCTAAAAATTCCGCCTGCCACATAATATCGCCATCCTGCATCACATACTTTTGCAGGTTAAACTGGCTGACTGACGCTTCGTCCTCTTCCATTTCCGGGTTGGCGGCCAGGAACTCTTCGCGTGCGGCGTCAATAGCCTCTTCCAGCGTTGCATACATGCTCATCGGGTTTCTCCATAACAAAAAACAAAAGTTGCAGGTTTTTATGAAGGATAGTCGAAGATTGGCTGGGGTAAACCCGAATGGGAAAAAAAACTAATGATAATTTATGATTAACTATCAGTATGTTAGTCAGGTTAGCATCGGTAATGTGGCAAAGAATACCCTGGCTGCTGACGGGTTTTACACAAGGCGACTGGCTTCGCGCCAGTCATTATCCTCTCTCATCGTTAATTACGGCGTTTCTGCAAAGAAGAATGGATAAAATCTAACGCGTTAATCCTGCGAAAGGTATATTTTAACGCCAGGCCGCCAAAGGCTATAATATAAAGGCCTACATAAAATAAAATTTTCTGGTTTTTAATGATTTTGTCGATAGCCATGGATTCTTTTTTATCCTGAAACGCCTGACAGATGCCGTTAACCGATCCCAGAGTGATACCGGAGCGCCTTGAATAATCGCCCTTGTTATAGCTTGTGTCTGCACAGTTATCAGCGGTAATGGCAGCCTCATTGAACAGGGGTTTTGCTCTTTGATGATTAATAATAAACCAGGGATCCTGCTTGCTAAGTTTGACAATTGCGTTTGGGGTTAGTCCGCACAGGGATACAAACAGACCAGACAGAACCAGGCAAAAGAAAGTTAACAGCAATAAAAAAGTCATACTCCTGGCAGGTTTACTAACGTTAAGCTTAGCAATACTAAACCAGCCCTTTATACCAGAAATCTTCCGAATATCATGGCCATTTTCCTTGACCCACTCGGTAAATTTCTCCAGTTCGGCAACATTAGCGGCGTTTAAATTGTAGACAGAATTGAATTTATCGACATCGTGTCTCTCTTTATGAAACGTATCCAGTTTTTTGTTGTAAAAATCTTTCTGACCAACAAATATTGACCAGAGCTTGTCCGTCATACTGTAGCTTGAACCCGTTTTTTTATAAAAATAGAGCCAGATGGTAATAATAATTAGCAGGGCCAGAAGTAACTTGAAAAAGGAGTCATATTTTTCGATAAACTGGACAAAGTCTTCCATAGAGTAAGTGTTGTTTATTGTTCAGATTGAATGTGAATATTCTCACCGGCCCTGCTGGTAAGCAAGGTATTCAAAATACTTCACAGGTATTTAGCGAATTATTTTTTTGGCTTGAGCCTTAACGAAATTTTTCTCTCTTCTAAAGAAAAATGGCGGTGGGATTAAAAAAACATATTGCGGGGACAGGAATTATCACGGGAAAGTTTTATGGGGGCCAGACAGGATGCCGGGCAAAAAATTGCCTTGCCTTTACATGCTGACCACAAAACTGGCAATAAAAAACCCGGCCGGAGCCGGGTTTGCTGAAGCGACAGAACTTACTGCAGCAGAGACAGAACGCCCTGTGGAACCTGGTTGGCTTTTGACAGCACGGAGGTACCAGCCTGCTGAAGGATCTGCGCCTTCGACATGTTTGAAACTTCTGTTGCGTAATCAGCATCCTGAATACGTGACTGAGACGCGGTCAGGTTGGTCACAGAGGTGTTCAGGTTGTTGATGGTGGATTCGAAACGGTTCTGAATCGCACCCAGGCCGCTACGTGCGGTGTCAACGTCCTTGATGCGCGCATCCAGGTCTGACAGGTCGCCGCCGGTTACGTCGAAGGTTGCGCCCAGGCCAGAAGTCTGGAAGCCAGCGCCGGACAGGTCGATGCTGATAACGTTAGCGTCGGTAGAGTCGTTAGCACCAACCTGAATGTTTACGCTGCCGGTAGAGTTGAAGATTGCCGTGCCGTTAAAGGTGCTTGCTGCGCCGATACGGTTGATTTCAGACAGGCGTGCGTCAACTTCTTTCTGGATTGAGTCGATGTCGTCGGCGCTGTTGGTGCCGTTTTTCGCCTGCACGGTCAGTTCACGAATACGCTGTAAGTTGGTGTTGACCTCGTCCAGTGAACCTTCAGCGGTCTGGGTCAGAGAAATACCGTCGTTGGCGTTACGTGATGCCTGAGTCAGACCTTTGATCTGTGAGCTCATGCGGTTAGCAATCGCTTCGCCCGCGGCGTCGTCTTTAGCGCTGTTGATACGCAGGCCGGAAGACAGGCGTTCGATAGCGGTGCTCAGAGAAGCCTGTGATTTGTTCAGGTTGTTCTGAGTGGTCAGTGACATAATGTTAGTATTGATAACGGACATGATCGTTTCCTTAAAATTTTACCAGGGTTCGGATACGGCGCCAGGATGCCCGTCACCGTCTGTATTATTTATCGTCACACACTGAAAAAACTTTAAACAGAATCGACATAAATCCTGTACAACTGGCCTGGCCAGCACTCTTATCTGATAAATCAAAAGCTTAATTATTTTTTACCGTTAACGGGTGACCTGCAACGGCTAAATGCATTTACATATTTAAATGTTTAAATATAATGGGCGTTTTCAATTAGCAGGATAATGCGCTCTATGAACACTAAAACTCTCTTCACGCCTTTGCAGATGGGCAATCTGACGTTGCGTAACCGCATTGCGCTCCCGCCGCTGACGCGCTGCCGTAGCGAACAACCAGGCAACATTCCCGGCGAAATGATGGTGGACTATTACCGTCAGCGCGCCAGCGCCGGTTTTATGATCACCGAAGGAACACAGATTGAACCGCGAGGGCAAGGCTATGCCTGGACACCGGGCATCCACAGTGCAGAGCAGATTGCCGGCTGGAAAAAGGTAACGGAAGCTGTTCATCAGGAAGGTGGCACACTATTTTGCCAGCTCTGGCACGTTGGCCGCGTCTCGCACAGTGCACTCCAGCCGGGTAAACAGCCACCGGTCGCCCCTTCCGCTATTGCGGCAGAAGGCGTACGCGTATTTATTGAAACCGCTCCGGGCGAAGGCATGCTTACCGCGCCGGAGATGCCGCGCGAGCTGACAAGCGCAGAAGTAAAAGAAATTGTAGAGCTGTACCGTAAGGCTGCGGAGAACGCGCAGGAAGCCGGATTTGATGGCGTAGAGCTGCACGCTGCTAACGGCTATTTGATCAACCAGTTTATTTCCCAGCACAGCAATTTTCGCACCGATGAATATGGTGGCTCGCTGGCAAACAGGCTGCGTTTTTTACAGGAAATCATCGCGGCGGTCAGCTCGGTGTTTGGCAGCCAGCGCGTAGGCGTAAGATTCGCGCCGCTATTTACCAGCACCAGCGAAGAGCGAGTTTATCTGGGCCTGGTAGAAAACGATCCGCATACCACCTATATCACGGCGGCAAAAATGCTGAACTCGCTTAATGTTGGCTATCTGTCGATTGCAGAAGCTGACTGGGATAACAGCCCCGATCTGCCGGAAAGCTTCCGCAACGCACTGCGCGACACGTTTCATGGGCCAATTATGTATTCCGGCCGCTACACGCAGCAAAAAGCTGAACACATCCTGCAGCAGGGCTGGGGCGATCTGTTCGGCTTCGGCAGGACTTTTATTGCTAATCCGGATTTACCGCTGCGTTTAGGCAATGGCTATCCACTGAACGCTGTGGATGCAGCATCGCTGTATGGCGGCACCCGTAAAGGATATACTGACTATCCGTTTTATCGTTCCTGATGGTTGTGAGGCTGGATGACCCCTGAAAATGCCATGAAGTTGCTGGCAAACCCAACGCGTATGGCCGTGCTGAGCTGGCTTAAAAAACCGCAGGAAGCTTTTTCCGGTTACAGCCAGCTATACGATTTTGGGCTATATGGCGTATGCGCCAGCCTTATTCAGGATAAGGCGGGCTTATCACAGCCCGCCACCTCGCTGTGCCTGAAAGTGTTGCAGGAAGCGGGGCTTCTTGAGGCGAACAAGGTCGGTAAATGGACTTACTATCGCCGCTGTGAACCTCGTATTAGCGAGATCGCCGGAATGGTGACTCAGTTTCTTAACGAGCTGTAGCCTGTTATTCGGCCTGAGCAGTCCGGTAACGTAACGTGTACCAAGAGTAGACCGCGTTAAAAAGTACCACGCCAGCCGTAACCATAAATACCGCGCGAAAACCCCAGTGGGCAGAGACTACCGCACCCATTAGCGGGCCGGTTACGTTACCGATATCGCGGAAAGACTGGTTATAGCTAAAAATGCGACCGGCCACGCCGTTGCTGACGTTATAGATCAACAGCGTTTGCACCGCAGGCAGCAGCGCGCCGTCAGCCGCGCCCAGCAAAAAACGCAGAATGCCCAGCTGAAGAGGATTCTGTACCAGCGACATGGGGATCAGCAGCAGCACGGAAACGATCAGCATAGCGATCAGTATACGATCCGGGCCGATCCTGTCACCTAACTTGCCCAGCCGTGGCGCGCTGATCAACGCCGCCACCCCCGGAACCGAAGCAATCAGCCCGCTGACGAAGGCCAGGTTTTGAATATCGCCAGCCAGATCCCGCACGTACAGCGTCAATATGGGTGCGATAGAGCCTGTCGCAACCTGAATAATCAGCGTGGTGACAAACAGTGACAGCACCAGCTTTGGCTTCTTAATGGAGGTAAAAACCTCGCGGGCGTGCAGCATATCTTTTTTCTGCACCGGTACAAACTCTTCGCGGATGGCGAACAGCGTCATCAGGAAACAGATAAACAGCACGGTGGCGGTAATATAAAAGACGGGACGCAGGCCGAAGCTGTCTGCTAGCAGGCCGCCAATCAGCGGCCCGATCAGCGCGCCGCTCACCGCCCCGGTCGACAGCCATCCCAGCGCCCAGCCGCTTCTTTTGCGCGGTACCTGCGTGGCAATCAGCGCATTCGCATTGGGGACAAATCCGCCCAGCAGGCCCAGCAGCGCACGCAGCACCAGAAACTGCCAGATAGAGGTCGCCATGCCCATCAAAACCATGATGATTGCCATCCCCAGCGCCGAACGCAGCAGCATGATTTTGCGGCCTTTGCGATCGGCCAGGCCCCCCCAGAACGGTGAAGCGATAGCGGAAAACAGAAAGGTAATGCTGAACACCAGACCGGACCACAGGTTCAGCGCCTCCGGGTCGGTCACGCCAAGCTCTTCTACATAGAGCGGCAGGAAAGGCATCACCAGGCTAAAGGCTACGCCGGTCAGGAAACAGCCGCACCACGCGATAAACAGATTTTTTTGCCAGTTGATGGCCGAAGGAAAGTCAGTAGTAGCCATAAGCGCCTGTGTATTTTATTAGCAAGCTAAGTATGCGCTCAAAAATACGGCGTTAATAGCGGAAACCTGAGAAAAAGCGGGCGATTAAGCGGGCGTTGAGGAAGCCGCTCACCGCCCGGATGGTCAATACAGGGAAGGTTCACCCGCCGGGCGGGTTTTAAAGCGGCGATGCAGCCACATATATTGTTCTGGTGCCATCAGCACGCCATGCTCGACGACTTTGTTCATGCGCGCGGCGGTGGCGGCTTCATCGTCCAGCGGCATCGCATCTTCCGCAGGCAGGATAACCATCTCGTAGCCTTTGCCGTGTGGCAAACGGCGCGGCACAAAAGGAATAACCGCAGGTTGACCGCTGCGGATCAGCAAATAGCTGCCTTTGGTCGAGGCGGCTTTTTCCACGCCAAAGAAAGGCACAAAGACGCTGCTTTTTGGGCCATAGTCGTGATCGGGCGCGTACCAGATGATATCGCCGTTTTTCAGCGCGCGGATCATGCCTTTCAGATCCTTGCGGTCCAGCATGCTTTTATTCGAGCGCATTCTTCCCCACGTTTGCAGCCAGTCGAGCAGCGCATTGTCGTTAGGGCGATACACGCCAATACCGGGGTTATGAATACCGAAAATTCGCGCGCCCAGTTCCAGGGTCAAAAAGTGCATGCCGATCAGCAGCACACCTTTGCCTTCCTGATGGGCCTTATCAATATGTTCCAGACCGCTTACCTGAAACCATTTGCTGATACGCCAGTCTGGCCAGAACCAGGCCATACCGGTTTCAATCAGGCCCATACCGACTGATTCAAAATTACGTACCACCATCGCTTCCCGTTCCGCTTCCGGCATTTCCGGAAAGCAGAGTTCCAGATTACGGCGGGCAACCTCTACGCGGCGGGTGATAAAACGCATGGCAAGGCGTCCCAGGCCGCAGCCAAGACGATAGAGCAGGGGGTAGGGCAGCAGCACCAACAGGTAGAGCAAGCCTATACCCAACCAGGTAAACCAATAACGGGGATGCAACAAAGCGCGCGTAAACTGAGGCAGCTGAGTCATGAGTGTCCAGATCGTAAAAAGGGCATTATTATGCTGCCCGGAATTTATTGTTTATGACCTATTGTGCCATTTTTTGACGGTAAACTGAATTAATGCGTGGGGATTCAAGCGGTTTATAACGCCAGACGCACGATGGCGCTGGCGTTAACAGGTACATCAGGAGTTAAACAGGCCTTTTACTTCATGCGGTTCGCAGCGCCAGTACTGCTCTGGTGCATCAACTTTTGCGCCCAGGGCGGCAGCGGCATGCCACGGCCAGCGTGGGTTATATAACATGCCGCGCGCCAGGGCGACCATATCGGCCTCCTGCTCTACCAGCACGGCTTCGGCCTGATGTGGCTCGGTGATCAGCCCCACAGCAATAACCGGAACAGACACTTCTTTTTTAATCGCCGCGGAGAAAGGCACCTGATAGTTCGGGCCGACGCTGATTTTCTGCTCTGGCGCCAGGCCGCCGCTGGAGACGTGAATATAGGCACAGCCTTCTGCGGCCAGCGCTTTACTCAGTGCCACAGACTGTTCCAGATCCCAGCCGCCGTTCACCCAGTCAGTCGCGGAAATGCGCACGCCAACCGGCTTGTCCGCCGGGAAGACGCGGCGCACTTCACGGAAAACTTCCAGCGTCAGACGCATCCGGTTTTCCAGCGAGCCGCCATACTTATCTTCACGCTTATTGGACAGTGGCGATAAAAACTCATGCAGCAGATAACCGTGCGCGGCATGAACCTCAATCAGATCCAGGCCCAGGCGGTCGGCACGGATGGCGCTATCGACAAACGCCTGCTTAATCTCTTCAATACGCTCGGCGGTCAGCGCCAGCGGCGTATTGTCGCCCTCGTCAAAAGGGACGGCGGAAGGCGCGGAGGTCTGCCAGCCACCCTGTTCCGGCTGCAAAAATTTGCCGCCGTGCCACGGTACATCGGTAGAGGCCTTGCGTCCGGCATGGGCGAGCTGAATGCCGATTGGCATTTTGGAATATTTACGCACGTCGTGCAGCACTTCGCCCAGCGCCTGTTCGGTCTGGTCATCCCACAGCCCTAAATCCTGCGGCGTGATGCGTCCGGCAGGCTCAATCGCTGCGGCTTCAATAATTAACAGTCCCGCTCCGGAAAGCGCCAGATGGCCAAGATGAATGCGGTGCCAGGCTGTTGCTTTGCCGTGCTCGGCGGAATACTGACACATAGGGGCAATGGCGATACGGTTTTTAAGCGTTAACTTACCCAGACTGATTGGGCTAAATAGCTGGCTCATGCACTTTCTCCATAAATGTAAGACTGAACAGGCTAACTATAGGCAGATTTTTTTGTGATGTTGGTCAGGATATGCTTTTTTGTCACTTGCATAACGCCAGCTTCGGTAGCTTCTTTTTTACAAACCCGCTGGATTTCGGTTTGATTCTGACAACATTCAGGTATGATAGCGCCCGCAAAATTTCTCAAAAGTCGCAGGAACGTACACCATGCCAGTGTTACATAACCTTGTTTCTAATGAAGAGCTGAAAGCGCGGATGCTGGCCGAGACCGAGCCGCGTACCACAGTCTCCTTCTACAAGTATTTCACCATCAACGATCCAAAAGCCTTCCGTGATGCGCTTTATATCGCCTTAACAAAATTAAAAGTCTTTGGTCGCGTTTACGTCGCTGCGGAAGGCATTAACGCGCAGATCAGCGTACCGGCCAGCCAGTACGAAGCGATGAAGGCGATGCTGTACGCTTTCGATCCGGCGCTGGATAACCTGCGCATGAATATCGCGCTCGACGATGATGGGAAATCGTTCTGGGTGCTGCGCCTGAAAGTGCGCGAACGCATCGTTGCCGACGGTATTACCGATGAAACTTTTGACGCCAGCGACGTTGGCGGCTATCTCAAGGCGGGCGAAGTCAACGCCATGCTGGACGATCCGGACGCGGTTTTTGTCGATATGCGTAACCACTATGAATATGAAGTGGGCCATTTTGACAACGCGCTGGAAATTCCGGCGGACACCTTCCGCGATCAGCTGCCGATGGCGGTTGATATGCTGCAGGACAACAAAGACAAAAAAATCGTGATGTACTGCACCGGCGGTATTCGCTGTGAAAAAGCCAGTGCGTGGATGCGTCACAACGGCTTTGAAAATGTTTATCACATTGAAGGCGGGATTATTGAGTACGCCCGTCGCGCGCGCGAGCAGGGCTTGCCGGTACGCTTCAAGGGGAAAAACTTTGTCTTTGACGAGCGTATGGGCGAACGTATTTCAGAAGATGTTATCGCACATTGCCACCAGTGCGGGACGGCCTGCGATACGCATGTAAACTGTAAAAACGACGGTTGTCATCTGCTGTTTATCCAGTGTCCGAGCTGCGCGGAAAAATATCACGATTGCTGTAGCCCAATCTGCATGGAAGAGCTGGCGCTAACGCCGGAAGAGCAGCGTGCTCGCCGGGCGGGACGCGAAAACGGCAATAAAATTTTCAACAAGTCGCGCGGCTTGCTAAATATGACGCTGAAAATCCCCACGCCGGATAATTAAGTTTTCAGCGCAGTTACCGGCAAGGACGCCGGTCGCTTTTATATTTTTTATCTTATCAGGCCCATGTTATGCGGTTTGGTATTGGCTAAAGCCGCCGATTCTCATCGGTCATTCTCTGACCCCCTGCTTGCTGAACGCTCGTCCTCATTGGCCGTTGCGGCATTTCTGCTTGCATAATGATGCCGCCGATAGTTACAACATACTAAAAACACCGTTTAGCGTCGGCTTTGGCTAGGGAGTATGCTGGCTTATCTCAGAGCATGACAGCTGGTCAATAATTCATGTACCAGCTGCTAACACAGTTCGACAAAAGGGAAAACAATGAGCCATAAACCCCGGATTCTTGCCGTTGCGGGCAGCCTGCGTAGCGCCTCGGTTAACCATCTTTTTCTGCGAGCCATGCAGCTTATTAAGCCAGAGAACATAGATTTCAGGATCTACTCAGAGCTGGGCCGCCTGCCGCTGTTTAATGCGGACAATGATGAGCAGGCTGGTGAAGAGGTTAGTCGCTGGCGTAAGGCGCTTGCCGAGGCCGATATGCTCTTACTGGTAAGCCCCGAGTATGCGCACGGTGTTTCAGGCGTGATGAAAAATGCGCTGGACTGGATTGTTGGCAGCGGAGAGCTAATGGAAAAGCGGCTGGCCTTTCCCAACCTTTCAGTGCGTGCAACGCTTGCGCAGGCGCAGCTGACGGAAATGCTGCATATCCTCGGTTGTCGATTGATAGAAGATTGCAGTCCCCGGGCCACTACTGAACATCCGCTAA
Organism: Erwinia sp. BNK-24-b; assembly: GCF_047456155.1. Classification (NCBI taxonomy): domain Bacteria; kingdom Pseudomonadati; phylum Pseudomonadota; class Gammaproteobacteria; order Enterobacterales; family Erwiniaceae; genus Erwinia; species Erwinia sp. BNK-24-b. Next base: position 2,917,334 of record NZ_CP179901.1, on the reverse strand, counting down.
TGCTGCCTGCAATGGATGAACAGTCGCTGCTGGCTGACAAACGCACCGGGCCAGAGCTAAGAAAACTCTGGCTGCATCTTGAGCAAGCCCTGCTGGTGGATCCAGAGAACCTGCAAAGTAATACCGCCGGACGTCATCTCTGGGGATAGCAGAAAGACACTAATACCTTTTCCTTCGGCGTTTTGTAAAACGTCGGAGGGAAGAGGGCTAACGGCCCAGCTTTTCTGTCTGACTTGCACAATGGCCACACGATTTACCAGTGAATAAATCGGCTATTACAGCGATTTCTGTCACAAACTTGATAAAAAGGAGCCTGTCGTATAGAGTAAATTCCCGTAAAGAAACGTTTTTACCCGCTGTACTTTCAAACTTTGCTGCTTTATAGCTTTCATTCCCTCTCTTCACCCCAGGCTCCACCGGCAACGAAAGCTATGATGCTGCCAGTCATTCTCACTAAGGGGATTGTATGAGCACGCAACCAGAAACCAGACACAAAAAGCACTTCTGGCAGAAAAAATCGAAAGAACTCACCGTAGACGATATCACCATCGTTGATAAAGACATGCTGAAGCGCGCCGTCGGTGCAGCTGCGCTGGGCAACGCCATGGAATGGTTTGATTTTGGCGTCTACAGCTATCTTGCGGTCACTATTGGTAAAGTCTTCTTCCCCGGCGGTAGCTCTGCGGCGCAGCTGCTTGCGGCTTTCGGTGCCTTTGCGGCGGCTTTCGTGGTGCGTCCCATCGGCGGGCTGGTCTTTGGCCCGCTGGGTGACAAGGTAGGGCGTCAGAAAGTACTGGCCGTCACGATGATCATGATGGCTATCGGCACCTTCTGTATCGGCCTGATACCCAGCTATAACAGCATCGGTATCCTGGCACCTGTCCTGCTGCTGGTAGCCCGTCTGGTTCAGGGTTTCTCCACCGGCGGCGAATATGGCGGTGCCGCGACCTTCATCGCGGAATACTCTACCGATAACCGTCGCGGCTTTATGGGCAGCTTCCTGGAGTTCGGTACGCTGGGTGGCTACCTGCTCGGCGCGGGCCTGGTTACCGGCCTGACCGCCGCCATGCCGGAAGCAACGCTGCTGGACTGGGGCTGGCGTATTCCATTCTTTATCGCCGCACCGCTTGGCCTGTTCGGACTCTACGTGCGCCTGAAGCTGGAAGAAACGCCGGCGTTCCAGAAGCATATGGAAAAACAGGACGCGCTGGAGCACAGCAAACCGCGCCTGACGCTGCTGCAAATGCTTAGCAAATACCGCGCGCAGATGCTGAAGTGTATCGGCCTGGTGCTGCTGTTTAACGTCTCTAACTATATGCTGACCTCTTATATGCCAAGCTACCTCACTGGCGTGCTGGGTCTGAGCGAGATGAGCAGCCTGCTGCTGATTCTGGTAGTGATGTTTGTGATGATGCCGCTGACGCTGTTTTCCGGTCACTGGAACGATCGCCTGGGCCGTCGTCCGGTGATCTTAAGCGGCGCAATTGGTTTGATCGTGCTGGCCGTACCTTGTCTGATGCTGATTGGCTCCGGCAATATGTGGCTGGTGTTCGCGGGCCTGATTATTCTGGGCGTGCTGCATACCTGCTTCAGCGGGTCAATGCCTGCCACGCTGCCTGCGCTGTTTGCTACGGATATTCGTTACAGCGCGCTGGCTATCGGCTTTAACCTGTCCGTTTCGCTGTTTGGCGGTACGACGCCGCTGATGACCACCTGGCTGGTAGAAACCACGCATAATCTGATGATGCCTGCTTACTATCTGATGGGGGCTGGCGTTATTGGCGTGATCACCGTTTTCACTATGCGTGAAACGGCGCGCAAGCCGCTGAACGGATCGGCACCGGCGGTGGCCAGCAAAGCGGAAGCGCACAAGCTGATTAATAAACTCCGTCTGCGTCAGCAAAAGAAAGACGCAGCGGCAATAGCGTCAAAATAATTTTCCGGGAAACTATAACGTTATTTACGGAAGTTATCTGAGTGGAAAAGACGGCAATTTATTGCCGTCTTTTTTTATTTAAAAGCGGCTAAGGGAGAAGGGCGTTAAATCGAATTCTGTCGATTTGTTTTGCGCAAACCGGGCCGCTATTTCACCTAATACCGTGGCAAATTTAAAACCGTGTCCGCTTAGGCCGGTAATAATCATCCTGTCCGGATTTAGCGTATCGATAATAAAATCTTCATCCGCCGTATTATCATAAGTGCAGGCTTCGCCACGCAGGCAAACGCCGACGCCGGGCAAAAAATGGCGTAAAAAGTTAAACAGCTCGCTGCCATCTTCGGCTACGGCACCAAAAGGCTTACGCTGTTCCGGCGCGGTAATCGGCTGACCACCGTCGTGCTTGCCGATTTTGATCGCGTTGTTATCTGCAGGAAAACCATAAAAGTGTGTGCCGTCAGGCATCTCGACGGTGAAAGCCGGAAATTTATTATTTTCACTGTAGCGGCCGTCGGCCTGATGCCAGGCGAAGACTTTTCTCACCGGCGTAACGGGTAGCGAAGGCAGCAGTGTTTTAACCCATGTTCCCGCACTGACCAACAGCTTTTTCCCGCGGAAAATGCCTTCTGAAGTCTCCACCAGCTGTAATCCGTCGCGCTCGCCCAGTGCCGTAACTGCACAGTTGAACAGCTGTGCACAGCCGGCCTGTTCACATAAACGGATAAGATGGCGTAGCGCCAGTTCTGACTTCAGGTAGCCGGAGCGCGGTTCAAAGACGCCGATATAACCTTCAGGAACAGAGAGTTGTGGCCAGCGGCGTGCGGCTTCTTCACCGGTTAACACTTCCACCGGTAAACTGAATGCATCGGCGCTTTGCCGAACGTTGCGGATAAATTCGGAATTAACAGGAGCAAGATTAATGACGCCGCTGCGCTGCATAATACGTTCGCCACACCGCTGCTCCAGTTCGTCCCATAGCTGCTGGGCACGCAGTACCAGCGGAACGTAGCGAGCGCCTTCGCCGTACGCGTGACGGATTAAACGTGATTCACCGTGATGGCTCCCTTCACGATGCGGCGGGTGCGCACGGTCAATCATCAGCACATTCAGGCCCGCCTGGTTGGCGTACCATGCCGCCGCTGCGCCCACCGAGCCGCTGCCTACCACTATTAAGTCATATACCATCTGCACCTGGCTCCTTAGTTAAACCGGCAATCAGGGCAGGATAACAAAAGCGCCGCTAATGAAAAAGGCACCCGTATGGGTGCCTTCAGGGTAACGCGTTCGAAATTAGTGCTTTTTGTAATCGCGATCCTGATATTCTGTCGCTTCTATCTTGGCTATGCCAGCTTCGAGAATAGAGATAAATTGCCTGGCTACGTCGGTGGTCAACCAATAGGTTTGACCCACTTCTGCCTCATCGCTCGGCTGCTCGTTAGAGGTAAGCGAATGCAAACGGATCATCATCGCATCGTAGCTGTCCACGGTACTGATATCCCACCCAATGAGGGGATGCGTCTGGATAACCTCTTTGTTTCTGTCCATTATAACCCCCTTATTACTCGTGTTGACAATGACAACGAAGTGATTTATCGAGGTTCAAAGCGGCCTTTTTTCATAGAGCAGGATAATTATAACAGAAATTCTGCTGCCCACAGAACGAAGTTTCAATTAAGGCCATTTGACTCTGTTTTTAACGGGATTAGCGTACGCAGAAACTTTTAATCCGTCCCGATAATATAAATATCGGCAGAGAAATAATAAAACTTGAATAAATATTATTCACCCGGCTCGTTTGGCCAGTTCTTCTGCCAGCGCGGCAAAATGCTGCTGTTTATTTTCATCGTGCTCCGGGCGCGTTGCTTCCAGACGCAGCTTTTCAACCAGCAGCAGCGAAGCGCGCTCATCGAGACAAAGAGAGAGGGAAGAGAAGGCGACTTCGAGCACGCTTAAACGGCGCTGCTGATCGGCAATCAGCGCCAGCAGTTCACCAAAGGTCATCGCTTCTTCAGGGTTTTCGACATTCACAGCGTCCTCTTAGCCAACGGCGGTCATTAATCGGGTGTGACTACTATAGACAGATTCTGGCAGGCGCGAACAGGGGGAAGACGAAAAAAGCCGGGCGGCGAACCCGGCAAAAAACGGAAGAGAGGGCAGAGCCGATCAGTCGGTGATAAACCAGTCGTCGGCGCTTTCCCAGGTTTCCTGCAGGATATCGGTGATTTGGTCTTTCGCCTCTTTACCGCCGCCCATCACCGTCAGATTATTGGCGGCTGCATAGCGCACCGAGACGCTGTGGGCGGATTCAGGAAATTGCTTGTCGATACGTTTGCTTAGCTCTGCCGACAGCGCGTCAATCGCGCCAGCCGGCAGAGAGGTAGTTTTTGCGACAGTGACTTCAATACGCATAAAAGCCTCCGATTAATGTACTGTGAATATATACAGCAAAGGAACCGGACGCAATCCTTTTTATCCTGCGTGTTACAGCTCTACGCGCCAGTTCAGCGTCTCGCCCGCCAGGAACGGTACCAGCGTATCTTCGCCAAGGGTCACGCTTTCCGGCACCGTCCACGGCTGACGTACCAGCTTGAGGGTGCCTTCGTTCAGCGGCAAACCATAAAAGCGCGGGCCATTTTCGGAACAGAAAGCGGCAAAATGCTCCAGCGCGTCCATTTCCTCAAATACCGTAGCGTAGGCGGGAAGTGAAGAGGGGGCGTTGAAGACGCCCGCGCAGCCGCAGCTGGCCTCTTTACGATGACGCAAATGCGGTGCCGTATCCGTTCCCAGAAAGAAACGGTCGTTACCGCTGGCGATAACCTTTCTTAAGGCTTCCTGATGCACGTTGCGCTTCAGGATTGGCAGGCAGTAAAGATGCGGGCGCACGCCGCCAACCAGCATGTGATTGCGGTTAAACATCAGGTGCTGTGGCGTAATGGTCGCGCCCAGAAAACGATTGCCTTCCTGCACGTAAGCCGCGGCTTCTTTGGTAGTGATGTGTTCAAAAACCACCTTCAGTTCCGGATACTGTTTACGCAGCGGCTCCATCACCGTTTCGATAAAGCGCGCCTCACGGTCAAAAATATCAACGTGTGAGTCGGTCACTTCACCATGGATCAACAGCGGCATACCGATTTTTTGCATGCGCTCCAGCACCAGCGCAATAGAGGCGATATTGGTCACGCCGTGGCTGGAGTTGGTCGTGGCATGCGCCGGATAGAGTTTCGCGGCGGTAAAGACGCCTTCGTTAAAGCCTTTCTCGACTTCATCCGCATCAAGCGAGTCGGTCAGGTAGCAGGTCATTAAGGGCGTAAAAGCGTGGCCGTCAGGAATGGCCGCCAGAATACGCTCGCGGTAGGCGATGGCGGCGGCAACGCTGGTCACTGGCGGCACCAGGTTAGGCATAACGATAGCGCGGCCGTTCACCTCGCTGGTAAAGGGCAGCACGGTTTTCAGCATCTCATCATCTCGCAGATGGATATGCCAGTCGTCTGGGCGGCGGATTACAAGCTGAGGGTGTGCAGTCATTACGGGCTCCGGCAGAAAGGAAATCGATATGGCGCGATTTGGCCGGGTATCAAGGATAGGGGCAAAGCCAAACGTTTGCACCTGCTTTATGAAAGAAGTTGCAAAAAAGCGCTGCTCCGTAAGAGAAGAGGAAGTCTGCCTGAAGCTTACCGTAAATTTGCAGCGTGTCGGACTGGCGTAACGGCCTGCCAGCAGGCAGGCCATAAGCGATTAATTGGTAAACGGAATGATCAGCTCGCCGGGTTTTACTTCCAGCCCTTTGGCAAAACGCTTCGCCAGCGACTCTGCCTTGCTGCGATCCGTGCTCAGGACGTAAGCCGGTTTCTGATTAAAGTAATCTTTCAACGACTGATTCAGATAAGGGGTTAACGTATTCAGCGCGCCCTGCATCTTTTCCGGCTGCGCCTGCACGTCGGTGAGCTGCATATCTTTCAGGTAAATGACGCCTTTATCCTTGTCAAAAACCGGCTGCGCTTTCATGGTCAGCAGCATTACCGCGTGCTGTGGACCGAACAGCGAGCTGATATCCACCGTGGCTTTACCGGAAAGCGTTACCTTATTGGGTTCTTCACGCCCAATCTTGCTGCTGAGGTCGGTCAGCACAATATGGGCATCGACCAGTCCGGCAACGCCAATCTGTTTTTCAAAATTGTTATGTTTTTGCAGCGCCTGGTTTACTTCCTGCTCGCTGATGCTGTACTGCGTCAGCTGATTACAGCCGGTTAACATACCCACCAGCAACAGGGCGCTTAGCCCCCAAAAAAACTTTTTCATAGTGCTCCTCTGAACTTGAGACGTCAGATACCCCTTCTGACGCGAAGCGCTAGCTTGCCGGACAAACGGCCGAGAGTCACCAGGCTGGCGGTAAAGGTTGCGGGAAAATTTGTGACGAAATAAAGCGGGGCCACGAATGTGGCCCCGGAAGATCAGGCGGCAACAGAGGAGAGCAGGGTAACCTGGGTTTGTTTCGCCATATTGTCGCGATAGTCGGCCACGCGGCTGGGATACTCTACTCCTGCCACCAGCGTCAGCGAGCGCAGTACAGGGAACAGACGAATATCATCCAGCGAAAGCTCGCCGTTTACGGCATTGGGTTTCACGATTAGCTTATCGAGCTTGCGTAGGTCATCGTTGATATTCTTGATAAAGCCTTCCGAGTGCTGCAGCAGTTCGTCAAAGCTGCCAACGTTGGCCTCTTTTTTATTTTTGAAATAGCTGCGCGCCTCCGGCGTGGCGAATTCGGCAAAAGGTGCTTTGGCGATACGCGGCAGCAGAAGCTTATTCAAATAGCCGTTAACGTGGCGCAGCCAGTCGCTGATGGCCGGATTAGTGCGCCCCGTCAGCAGCGGTTCGCGGTCGCTTTTATCTACATAGTCGACGATATCAAGGCTTTCCGGCATGCAGCTACCGTCTTCCTTCATCAGGATCGGCGCCATTTTCTGACCGATCAATTTTTTCGGCGTTTCTTCGTCATCATTGGCCATAACGATCAGTTCAACCGGCAGATTTTTTAAACCAAAAATCATGCGGGCTTTTACGCAGAACGGACAGTGATCGTAAATAAACAGTTTCAAGAATGCCTCCTTACAGCGGTGAAGATTAACGGTCTTGCCTGTAATCTTCTGAATGTATTAAGGGAGTATGGAAGAGATTTAGCACGAGGGCAAACCGCGGTATAAGCGCGAAAATCAGGGCGAAGGCGGGAAGTAAGCGTCATTGAGAGCGCATTTTATCCGCTATTTTCAGCGGCTTCCGTCATTATTTTTTGAAATTTCACCCGCAATATTTTACATGGCTAACCGGGCGGTTATAGTGAAGAGAAGCTGCTTAAACCGGCCAGCCACTCTTTTGCGCCGGTATTTAACCTAACTGCCCCTGCTCAGGAGAGAAGATGTTTGGCTATCGTTCCGCTGCGCCCAAAGTTCGTCTGACCACCGACAGGCTGGTCGTGCGTCTAATCCACGAGCGCGACGCCTGGCGTCTGGCGGATTATTATGCAGAAAACCGGCTGTTTCTTAAGCCCTGGGAGCCGATTCGCGACGAGAGCCACTGCTATCCTTCCGGCTGGCAGGCGCGGCTGGGGCTGATAACCGATATGCATAAGCAGGGCAGCGCCTACTATTTTGCGGTGATGGATCCGGACGAAAACGAAGTGCGCGGCGTGGCAAACTTCAGTAATGTGGTGCGCGGCTCTTTCCACGCCTGCTATCTGGGCTACTCGCTGGGGCAGAAGTGGCAGGGCCAGGGCATGATGTTTGAGGCATTACAGTCGGCGATTCGCTATATGCAGCGCCAGCAACGGATGCACCGTATCATGGCTAACTATATGCCGCATAATCAGCGTAGCGGCGATCTGCTGGCGCGGCTCGGCTTTGAGAAAGAGGGCTATGCCAAAGATTATCTGCTGATTGACGGACGCTGGCAGGATCACGTGTTGACCGCGCTGACTGCCAGAGAATGGACACCTGAACGACGTGGATCCTTTTAATGAAAATGACGCTTTCGCCCGTTGAGGCGCGCATTATCGGCTGTCTCCTGGAAAAACAGGTCACCACGCCGGACCAATATCCTATGTCGCTGAACGGCGTCGTGACGGCCTGCAACCAGAAATCAAACCGTGAACCGGTGATGACGCTTGGTGAAACCAGCGTGCAGGATTCGCTGGACATGCTGGCTAAAAAACATCTGATTACCGCTTTTAGCGGTGCCGGGCAGCGGGTAGTGAAGTACGAACATCGTTTTTGTAACAGCGAGTTCGGCCAGCTAAAACTGTCCCCCGCCGAGTTTGCGCTGGTCGCCACGCTGCTGCTGCGCGGCGCGCAAACGCCGGGCGAACTGCGTACGCGCAGTACTCGCCTGCATGAATTTGCCGATATGGCCGAGGTGGAGCAGACGCTGGAAAATCTGGCGACGCGAGAAGATGGCCCTTTTGTGGTCAGGCTGGCACGCGAGCCAGGCAAGCGAGAAAGCCGCTATATGCATCTTTTCAGCGGCCAGGTGGATGAAGCGGCGCTGGCCGTTACCGATACAGCGACGGAAAATGGCGATCTGAACGAGCGCGTTGCCGACCTGGAGCGCGAAATGGCAGAGCTCAGGCAACAGCTGGCAAAGCTTACTGCCATAGTTAACGGTGAAAATTGAAGCAGGCGCGGCTTACAGAACCGCAACCAGCCATAGCGAGCACGGCTGAAACAGCCTGAGTCAGATGATGGCGGGCGTAGCAGAATCGGATAAGTTAACCGGCGTCGCCGGATGCTGAAATAACGACAGGGCTTAAGGCCGCATAGTCGCCAGGAGTGTGTGATGACGTTACGTATAGGGATGGTCGGTTTAGGCAATATTGCGCAAAAAGCCTGGCTACCGGTGTTGGCTAACGCCCGGGACTTTCAGTTTGTCGGCGCGTTTTCTCCCGGCCAGCAGAAAGCCCGCGCGGTATGCGACAGCTGGCGTATTCCGCTTTACAGTACGCTGGACGGGCTGAGCGACGCCTGCGATGCTCTCTTTGTTCATACCTCCACCGCCACGCACTTCAGCATTGTCAAGCAGCTGCTGCTGGCGGGAAAAGATGTCTGCGTCGACAAGCCGCTGGCGGCTACGCTTGCTGAAGCTGAGCAGCTGGTGGCACTGGCGCACAGGCACGGGCGCAAACTGATGGTAGCTTTTAACCGCCGTTTTGCGCCTCGTTATCTTCAGCTGAAGCAGGTTAACCATCTCGCTTCGCTGCGCATGGATAAGCATCGCTGTGACAGCGTCGGGCCGCACGATCTTTTCTTTACCTTACTGGATGACTATCTGCACGTGGTGGATACGGCGCTGTGGCTGGGCGGCGGGGGAACGCTACAGGGCGGCATTTTACAAACCAACGATGAAGGCGAAATGCTCTACGCCGAGCACCATTTTCATTACGGCAATCTGCAAATCACTACCAGTATGCACCGACGGGCGGGGACGCAGCGTGAATCGGTGGTGGCGATAGCGGACGGCAGCGTCTGGCAGGTTGATGAGATGCGTGAACTCCGTCAGGAAACCGCTGGCCGCCTGATTATTGAGCCGGTACCGGGCTGGCAAAGCACGCTAGAGCAGCGAGGATTTGTTGGCGCCGCCCGTCATTTTATTGACTGCGTGCAAAATCAGACTATGCCGCAAACCTCCGGCGAGCAGGCGCTGGCCGCGCAGCGCGTTATTGAAAAGCTCTGGCGCGACAGCGACAGAGAATAACGTGTAACAATCGAATATGGTTATTTAGCGCTATATCAGTAGACTATGCCCACCTTCAGGCGGTTTGCCCGTGGCCGAGTAATTACCGTGGCCCGAGCCGCATCCTTGCAAAAAAAATCAGGAAGAAAATGAACCTGTTGAAATCACTGGCAGCGGTCAGCTCGATGACCCTGTTTTCTCGCGTGCTGGGATTTGCGCGCGATGCCATAGTGGCGCGCGTTTTCGGCGCGGGAATGGCAACCGACGCCTTCTTTGTCGCCTTTAAGTTACCTAATTTGCTGCGCCGTATCTTTGCTGAAGGCGCGTTTTCCCAGGCTTTTGTGCCCATTCTTGCCGAGTATAAAAGTAAGCAGGGCGAGGAAGCGACGCGGGTTTTTGTCGCTTACGTTTCCGGTTTGCTGACGCTGGCGCTGGCGATTATCACGCTGGCCGGGATGTTTGCCGCGCCGTGGGTGATTCTGGTTACCGCACCGGGCTTTGCCGATACCGCCGATAAGTTCGCGCTGACTTCGGCACTGCTGCGCGTCACCTTCCCCTACATCATGCTTATCTCTCTGGCCTCGCTGGCGGGCGCAATCCTCAATACCTGGAACCGTTTTTCCGTTCCGGCCTTTGCGCCCACGCTGCTGAATGTCAGCATGATCGGTTTTGCGCTGTTTGCCGCACCGCATTTTCATCCGCCGGTGATGGCGCTGGCCTGGGCCGTCGTGGCTGGCGGCGTGCTGCAGCTGGGCTATCAGCTGCCGCATTTAAAGAAAATCGGCATGCTGGTGCTGCCGCGCCTGAATTTGAAGGATGCGGGCGTCTGGCGAGTGATGCGCCAGATGGGGCCAGCGATACTGGGCGTTTCAGTGAGCCAGATTTCGCTGATCATTAACACTATTTTTGCCTCTTTTCTGGTTTCGGGCTCCGTTTCCTGGATGTATTACGCCGACCGTCTGATGGAGTTTCCTTCCGGCGTGCTGGGCGTGGCGCTGGGCACTATTCTGCTGCCTTCGCTGGCGAAAAGCTTTGCCAGCAACAATCACCAGGAATATAACCGCCTGATGGACTGGGGATTACGTCTCTGCTTCGTGCTGGCGCTGCCGAGCGCGGTGGCGCTGGGGATTATTGCCAAACCGCTGACTATTTCACTGTTCCAGTACGGCAAGTTTTCCGCTTTCGATGCCGCAATGACCCAGCGCGCGCTGGTCGCCTATTCGGTTGGCCTGATGGGGCTGATCGTGGTGAAAATCCTGGCACCGGGCTTCTATTCGCGGCAGGACATTAAAACGCCGGTAAAAATCGCCATTATTACCCTGGTAATGACGCAGCTGATGAACCTGGCGTTTATCGGGCCGCTGAAGCATGCCGGTCTGGCGCTGTCGATTGGCCTGGCGGCCTGCCTGAACGCTTCGCTGCTGTACTGGCAGCTCAGAAAGCAGAAAATTTTTCAGCCGCAGCCCGGCTGGTTTAGCTTTCTGCTGCGGCTGGTGATTGCCGTGGTGGCGATGGCGGCGGCGCTGGTGGGCATTCTCTGGGTAATGCCGGACTGGGCGCAAGGCAACATGCTGATGCGCTTACTGCGGCTGGCGGCAGTCTGTGCCGTGGGCGGCGGCGTCTACTTTGCGGTACTGGCGCTGCTGGGTTTCCGCGTGAAAGATTTCGCCCGCACAACAATCGCCTGAAAACAGCGGTAAAACAAAAGCAAAACCCCGGTCATCTGCCGGGGTTTTTTATGCGTGGCGCTCAACGGCGCCTTACTTTAAGGCTAACGCTTAACGTATCTTCTTAAAGACTTACACTTTACGGTTCACGTAGCTGCTTGAAGTCGCCTGGCCATCCGGGCCGTAGAAGCTCTGCGTCTGATAAGGTTTCAATACCTCAATCGCCTTTTCAGTAAAGGAGATTTGATGATTCAGCAGCATGCCGTTGTGTAAATTGGTGTCGCGCAGTTTTACTGTCTGTTCCTGAAGGGCTGACCAGCGACGGGCCATTTCTGGCTGACCGCTGTAGGGCGCATAAACGCCAGCCTCTTTCTCCGCGTCGCGGCGCAGCTGCTCAAGAAAGTTGAGCGTCGCCAGCAGAGAACCTTTATCTTCCGTAATACGCTGCAGTAAGCTGCTGTTGATCTGGCCGCCTGAGAGCTGTTGGTGCTCTGCCGTCATTACGTCAGCCAGACTTTTCAGTACTTCCAACATTTTATCAAGCGCGGTCAGCAGCTTAGTCATTTACCTAGTTACCTTCTATAGAGTCTTTGGCCTGCTGAATCAGGGCATCGGCAATTTTGCCGGTATCCATTTTCAACTCGCCATTACGGATAGCGCTCTTCAGCTGCTCAACGCGCGCGGTGTTAATATCCTGCGAGCTGGCTTTGGTCAGCTGCGACTGGGCGCCGCTCAATACTACCTGAGTACCCGACGGGGTAGTTTTCGTTTCTGTCTCTGTCTTCTGGGCCTTTGGCGTGGCAACTTCGGGAAGATCGCGAGGCTGCACAGTGCTGGCTGGCTTCGTAGGCTGAGTTCTGTCGATGCTCATATCTGGCTCCTGTAAGTTCAGGCAAATCGCGGCCTGAATAGCTAAGTGTATTACGTCTGTTATTTACACTATCGGCAGAGATGAAGCCATCTTTAGCTGTTTATAGCGTTATAAGAATATTCCCATCCGGGCCGACTTTACCGCTAACAATCTGTCCCGAATTCATTCTGACTCTGACCAGCTGCGCGGCGGTCGCATTATTCATGGCGCGCCCCTCGCTGGCAACATTAAAACCGTCTCCGCTGGCAATAACATTAACGTTATCACCTGCTTTTACTCGCCACGGCTGGCGCACCATCATCATCGTGAGCGGCTGGCCGGGAATAATATCCCGCAGCGCAATGCCGTCAGCCACGTCGGCGGCGTTAATAACCGCACGTGCCGGTAACGTATCCAGACGGCCATGTACGACTTTTAAATCATCTGCGGTCAGCGCCGTGCCGCGTACCACCTGGCGAGCCGCCACCAGATAGTCACCCTCAACCTGAACCTGTACCTGCAGGTAACGGCGATTCTGATCGCAGTTAGCAGCCACGCTCATGTTGCCCCACATCCGGCTATTGCCCGGTAAAGAAAATTGTGGAGCCTCACAGGTGGGCCATTGCGTCTGTGGCGTTTTGACCACCACGCTCAGAGTATCGGCGCCCTGGCCGGTTTCTCCATAGCGCGCTTTAAAAAATTGATTGAGCTGGGCCGTTAAGTCGGCGGCGCTGGCGGACATTGTCGCCATCCCCAGTCCCAGCAGGAAGAAAGTCAAACCACGCATTTTTTTCATCCTCAGTACAACATGGCAACAATTCTACTGACGCCCGCGCAAAGTCAAGGCGCAAATTAACGACGCTTTTTAGCGCTATTCCGCCGATCAGATTATTCCTGGTCCGCTTATTCTCTCCTCACTGAAATTCAACTTGCGGAGGAAGCATGCTCGACAAACTTGACGCGGCACTGCGGTTTAACACCGAAGCGCTAAACCTGCGTGCCCAGCGGCAGGAGATCCTGGCATCTAACATCGCTAACGCGGACACGCCGGGCTATCAGGCGCGCGATATCGATTTTGCCAGCCAGCTGAGCAAAGTGATGGAGCAGGGCCGGGCGCAGGGAACGGGCATGTCGCTGGCGACAACGTCATCACGCCATATCGCTGCACAGTCGGCGGAACCTTCATCAGCGGACCTGATGTACCGCGTGCCCTCCCAGCCTTCGCTGGATGGCAACACGGTGGATATGGACCGTGAACGTACCGAGTTCGCCGATAACAGCCTGAAGTACCAGACGGATTTGACCGTCATCAGCGGGCAGATCAAAAGCATGATGTCCGTACTACAGGGGCAATAATTTATGGCTTTACTGAATATTTTTAACATCGCCGGTTCGGCAATGGCCGCCCAGTCGCAGCGCCTGAACGTCAGCGCCAGTAACCTGGCCAACGCCGACAGCGTCACCGGCCCGGATGGTCAGCCTTATGTGGCAAAGCAGGTCGTCTTCCAGACCGACGCGCAGCCAGGCGAAGCAACCGGTGGCGTACGCGTGTCGCAGGTCGTTGATGACCCGACGCCAGCAAAACTGGTTTACGAGCCGGGTAATCCGATGGCAGACGCCAAGGGCTACGTAAAGATGCCAAACGTCGATGTGGTCGGGGAAACGGTTAACACCATGTCGGCCTCGCGCAGCTACCAGGCCAACGTTGAAGTACTGAATACCGTGAAACAAATGATGATGAAAACCCTGACCATGGGTCAATAAGGAACAGGCAGATGGGCATTACCGTTGGCGTTAATGAGTCACTTGATAACACAGCTATTACCTCGTCGTCGTCGACTACCGATACCTCGGCAGCCGACCTGCAAAGTAACTTCCTGACCCTGTTGGTCACGCAGTTGAAAAACCAGGACCCGACGAATCCGATGGACAACAGCCAGCTGACTACCCAGCTGGCGCAGATCAACACCCTGAGCGGTATTGAAAAACTGAACACCACGCTGGGATCGATTTCCGGCCAGATCAACAGCGGACAGTCTTTGCAGGCTTCCACGCTGATTGGTCACGGCGTGATGGTCGATGGCTCGCAGGTGCTGGTTGGCAGCAGCCAGACTACGCCGTTCGGCCTTAGCCTGACGCAGGCCTCCACGGCGACTACGGCAACTATTTCTGATTCGTCCGGCAAAGTGGTGCAAACCATCAACCTGGGCGCGCTGAGTGCCGGTGTCCATACCTTCTCATGGGATGGTTCACAGGCTGATGGCACCACGGCAACAGACGGTAAATACAGCGTGGCTATCAGCGCCAGCAACGCCAGCGGTCAGCTGGTCGCGCAGCCGCTGAACTATGCATTAGTTAATGGGGTTACTAACGACACCAGCGGTGCCGTTCTGGACCTCGGCACGATGGGTACGACCACCGTCGCGAATGTTCGTCAGATTATTTAACTTAACCCCAATTCAGGAATACACAGATGGCATTTTCTCAGGCAGTCAGTGGCTTAAACGCCGCCTCCAGCAACCTTGACGTTATCGGCAACAACATCGCTAACTCCGCAACGGTGGGTTTTAAATCCGCTACCGTTTCCTTCGCCGATATGTTCGCGGATTCTAAAGTGGGCCTGGGCGTAAAAGTGGCTGCGGTAACGCAGGACTTTAACGACGGTACCACCACTTCCACCAGCCGTGGCCTGGATGTGGCGATCAGCCAGTCTGGCTTCTTCCGTATGACCGACAGCAGCGGCGCGGTGTCCTATACCCGTAACGGCCAGTTTACCCTGGACGCCAACCGCAACATCGTCAACGCCAACGGCCTGCAGCTGACCGGCTATCCGGCAACCGGTACGCCACCAACCGTGCAGACCGGTGCTAACCCGGTTGCGCTGAGCATCCCAACAACGGCGATGGCGGCTAAATCGACCTCTACCGCAGCGCTGGTGGCGAACCTGAACTCTACCGACAGCGTGCCGACTACCACGCCGCTGGATATTAACAATACGGCTTCTTACAACAGCAAAGCGTCAATGACCACCTATGACTCGCTGGGTAACGAGCACAACCTGAACCTTTACTTCACCAAGACCGGCGACAACGCCTGGACCGTGAACGTGAAGGATGGCAGCGCAGCGGATCCAACGGCGGACGTGGGCACCTTTAACATGTCCTTTAACACCAGCGGTCAGCTGACCTCCACGGCAACCCAGTCGGTATCGCTGGCGGGCCTGAACGGTTCAGCCGCGACGACTTTCTCGCTGGATATGACCGGCAGCCAGCAGCAGAACACCGGCACCACAACGTTTGGTAACCCAACGCAGGATGGCTACAAGCCGGGCGACCTGACCAGCTACCAGATTAACAACGACGGCACCGTAGTCGGCAACTACTCCAACGAGAAAAGCCAGACTCTGGGGCAGATCGCGCTGGCTAACTTTGCTAACCCGGAAGGCCTGAAGTCTGAAGGTAACAACGTCTGGTCTGCAACCGCGTCTTCTGGTCAGGCACTGATTGGTCTGGCAGGCACCGGTAACCTGGGCACCCTGACCGCAGGCGCGCTGGAATCTTCCAACGTTGACCTGAGTAAAGAGCTGGTAAACATGATCGTGGCACAGCGTAACTATCAGTCCAACGCCCAGACCATCAAAACTCAGGACCAGATCCTCAACACCCTGGTCAACCTGCGTTAATTCGGCTAACAGGGGAGTCCTATGGATCACGCGATATATACAGCAATGGGGGCGGCAAGCCAGACCCTCGAACAGCAGGCAGTCACGGCCAACAACCTGGCCAATGCCTCAACGCCGGGCTTCCGTGCGCAGCTTAACGCGCTGCGTGCCGTGCCGGTGCAGGGCCAGTCGCTGCCAACCCGTACGCTGGTCACGGCTTCAACGCCGGGATCGGATATGACGCCAGGCGCGATGGACTATACCGGACGCTCGCTGGACGTTGCTGTTCGTCAGGATGGCTGGCTGGCGGTGCAGGCGGCAGATGGCTCTGAAGCCTACACCCGCAACGGCAACATGGAGTTAAACCCGGCCGGGCAGCTCACCATTCAGGGCAAGCTGGTCATGGGCGACGGTGGACCGATCGCCGTGCCGCAAGGGTCGGAAATCACCATTGCTGCTGACGGAACGATTACCGCGCTGAACCCGGGCGATCCGCCGAACGCCACTGTGCAGCTGGGACGGCTGAAGCTGGTGAAAGCCACCGGCTCGCAGGTGACTCGCGGTGACGACGGCCTGTTCCGTCCCACCGGTGGGGCACAGACATTGCAGAGCGACCCGACCATTCAGGTGATGCCTGGCGTGCTGGAAGGCAGCAACGTCAGCTCTACCCAGACCATGGTCGATATGATCGCTAACTCACGCCGCTTCGAGATGCAGATGAAAGTTATCTCCAGCGTCGATGAAAATGAACAACGCGCTAACCAGCTGCTGTCAATGAGCTAAGTGCAGAGGAATACAACATGATTAACTCTTTATGGATTGCCAAAACCGGTCTTGACGCTCAGCAAACTAATATGGACGTCATTTCGAACAACCTGGCAAACGTTAGCACCAACGGCTTTAAACGCCAGCGTGCCGTGTTTGAAGACCTGATGTACCAGACCATTCGTCAGCCTGGCGCGCAGTCTTCTGAGCAGACGACACTGCCTTCCGGTATGCAGATGGGTACAGGTACGCGTCCGGTAGCGACAGAACGTCTGCACACCCAGGGTAACCTGAACAAAACCGACTCATCGAAAGATGTGGCGATCAGCGGTCAGGGCTATTTCCAGGTGCAGATGCCGGACGGCACGCTGGCCTATACCCGCGACGGTTCTTTCCAGACTGACCAGAACGGCCAGCTGGTGACCAACGCCGGTTTCCCGGTGCAGCCTGCGATTACTATTCCGGCTAACGCACTGAGCATGACTATCGGCCGTGACGGCGTGGTCAGCGTAACGGTGCAGGGCCAGACTCAGCCGACGCAGGTTGGTCAGCTGACGCTGAGCACCTTTATTAACGATGCCGGTCTGGAAAGCAAAGGTGAAAACCTTTACCAGGAAACGCAGGCATCCGGTGCGCCAACGGACAGCACGCCAGGCAACAACGGCGCGGGCCTGCTCTATCAGGGCTATGTCGAAACCTCCAACGTTAACGTTGCCGAGGAACTGGTAAGCATGATTCAGACGCAGCGCGCCTATGAGATCAACAGTAAGGCAATCAGCACATCCGATCAGATGCTGGCCAAGCTGACTCAGCTGTAAGTAAAACAGCAGTAACGGCCGGGTTCGCCCGGCTCTGATAAAAGTTTTCATTCATTATTAAAGGTTAATTCCATGGCGAAGCAAATCTCAATGCCTGGACGCTTGTTGGTAGCCTTAGCGCTGCTGACGCTTAACGGTTGTGCTTTAGTTCCACGTAAGCCTCTGGTGGAAGGTTCGACAACGGCCCAGCCGCTGCCTGCTTCGCCACCGGTTGTTAACGGTTCCATTTTTCAGGGCGTGATGCCAATGAACTACGGCTACCAGCCGCTGTTCGAGGATCGTCGTCCACGTAATATTGGCGATACGCTGACCATTACCCTGCAGGAAAACGTCAGTGCCAGTAAGAGTTCCACCGCGTCTGCGGGACGCGACGGCAGTGCCACTGTGGGCCTGACCGCCGTACCAAGCGCGTTGACCGGCCTGCTGGGCGGCGACAAAGCTACGCTGGATGGCAGCGGCAAGAATACTTTTGCAGGTAAAGGCGGCGCTACGGCGAACAACACCTTTACCGGCACCATCACCGTGACCGTGAACCAGGTTCTGCCGAACGGCAACCTGAAAGTGGTCGGTGAGAAACAGATTGAGATTAACCAGGGTACGGAATTTATCCGCTTCTCGGGCGTGGTCAACCCACGCACCATCAGCGGCAGCAACAGCGTAATTTCGACCCAGGTGGCGGATGCCCGCATTGAGTACGTCGGCAACGGCTATATCAATGAGGCACAGACGATGGGCTGGCTGCAACGGTTCTTCCTGAACCTGTCACCATTCTAAGAGGTTAAAATGCGTAAGATTATTCGATTCACCCTGCTGCTGCTGACCGCTATCAGCGCCTTCGCCCACGCCGATCGCATTCGCGATTTGACCACGGTTGGCGGCGTACGCGATAACTCGCTGATCGGTTACGGTCTGGTGGTTGGCCTGGACGGGTCTGGTGACCAGACCACCCAGACGCCGTTTACCACGCAGAGTTTGAACAACATGTTGTCGCAGCTGGGTATTACTGTCCCAAGCGGCACCAACATGCAGCTGAAAAACGTGGCGGCGGTGATGGTCACCGCCAAGCTGCCAGCGTTCGGCCGCCAGGGGCAGGTGATTGACGTGGTGGTTTCCTCAATGGGTAACGCGAAGAGCCTGCGTGGCGGTACGCTGCTGATGACGCCGCTGAAAGGCGTCGACAATCAGGTTTACGCCCTGGCTCAGGGTAACATTCTGGTCGGCGGTGCGGGTGCTTCAGCAGGCGGCAGCAGCGTGACGGTAAACCAGGTTAACGGTGGTCGCATCACCGGCGGAGCCACCATTGAACGCGAGCTGTCGAATAACTTCGGTACCTCTAACGTCATTAACCTGTTCCTGAATGAAGAAGACTTCAGCATGGCGCAGCGCATCGCGGATGCGATTAACGGTCGCTACGGCTCAGCCCAGGCGCTGGATGGCCGTACCGTGCAGGTACAGGTTTCTGCCAACGGCACTTCCCAGGTTCGCCTGCTGGCCGATATCCAGAATATCGATGTGTCGGTGCCGATTCAGGACGCGAAAGTGATTATCAACTCGCGTACCGGCTCGGTAGTCATGAACCGCGAAGTGATGCTCAGTTCCTGCGCTATCGCTCAGGGCAATCTGTCGGTCACGGTTAACCAGCAGCAGAACGTTAGCCAGCCGAACACGCCGTTTGCGGGTGGCCAGACGGCAGTGACGCCGCAAACGCAGATCGATTTACGTCAGAGCGGTGGCGCACTGCAAAGCGTTAACGCCAGCGCCAATCTGAACAGCGTGGTTCGCGCACTGAACGCACTGGGCGCTACGCCAATCGACTTAATGTCTATCCTGCAGTCAATGCAGAGCGCGGGCTGTCTGCACGCCAAACTGGAAATTATCTGATGAGCGATACCCAGTCTCTGATGGGAGCCGCGTATGACAGCGGCGCCCTGAACACCCTGAAACGTCAGGCCAGCAGCGACCCGAAAGCGCATGCGCGGGAAGTTGCAAAGCAGGTAGAAGGGATGTTTGTACAAATGATGTTGAAAAGCATGCGTCAGGCGCTGCCGCAGGATGGCCTGCTGAGCACTGAACAGACGCGTCTTTATACGTCCATGTACGATCAGCAGATTGGGCAGCAGATCGCCTCTAAAGGACTGGGCCTGGCCGACATGATGGTCAAGCAAATGGAGCAGGCGCAGTCGCCCGATGAAAAAGCGGGCACCGTGCCGATGATGCTGGACAAAGACTTTATCAACACGCTGCCGCCGCTGGCGATGGAACAGATTGTGCGTAAGGCCGTACCGCGCTTACCAGCGCCTGCGGACACGCCGCTCAGCGGCGACAGCAGCGACTTTATCGCCAAACTGTCACAGCCGGCCATCGAGGCCAGCGCCGGTACCGGTATTCCTCATCACCTGATCCTGGCGCAGGCCGCGCTGGAGTCTGGCTGGGGACAGCGCCAGATCATGACCGCTGAAGGCAAGCCGAGCTACAACCTTTTTGGTATCAAAGCGACGGGCAGCTGGCAGGGCAAAACCACGGAAATCACCACCACCGAATATGAGCACGGCGAAGCGAAAAAGGTAAAAGCCAAATTCCGCGTTTACGACTCTTATTTCGATGCGCTGAACGACTACGTAAAACTGATTGCCAATAACCCGCGCTATCAGGCGGTTACCACGGCGGCGACGCCGGAGCAGGGCGCGAAAGCGTTACAGGCCGCAGGCTACGCAACCGATCCAAAATATGCGCAGAAGCTGGTGGGAATGATCCAGCAATTCAAAAATATGGGCGAAAAGGTCGTGAAGGCTTACACCCAGGATCTGGGCGATTTGTTCTGATTTCTCGCTCAAGTTTGCGTTAATTTTGCCGATAACTTTGTAAAGCCGGATTTGCGTTAACGCAGGCCGGTAACCGATTGTACTGCCGGGCCGTGCTGAGCCAGGGTGATAAGGAACCGACATGTCTAACTTAATTAATACCGCTATGACCGGTATCAACGCCGCTTCGGCCGCGTTGAGCACCACCAGTAACAACATTAGCAATTACAGCGTTGCCGGCTATTCACGTCAGACAACGGTTCTGGCTCAGGCAAGCAGTACGCTGAACGGTACGCAGTATTATGGTAACGGCGTTTCGGTTGCCAGCGTCAACCGCGAGTACGATGCGTTTATTACTAACCAGTTGCGCAGCGCCAGCACCCAGTCCAGCGCGTTGACCACGCAGTATAGCCAGATGTCGAACATTGACGATATGTTCTCCGGCACTACCAATACGCTGTCGACTACCGTGCAGGATTTTTTCTCTTCCCTGCAAACGCTGGTCAGTAACGCTTCTGACTCCTCGTCGCGTCAGGCAGTATTGGGCAAGGCAGATGGCCTGGTAAACCAGTTCAAAGTGACCGATACCTATCTGCGTAACGCGGACAGCAGCCTGAGCACCTCGATCACTTCCAGCGTCGACCAGATCAACGGCTACGCCAAACAGATCGCCAATATCAACCAGCAGATCACCAAGCTGAAAGGCGCGGGCGCGGGTAACTCCCCTAACGATCTGCTGGATCAGCGCGACCAGTTGGTCAGCGATCTGAACAATATTGTCGGCGTGACCGTCAGTCAGCAGGATGGCGGCAGCTACAACATCAGCATCGGCAACGGTATTTCGCTGGTACAGGGCGACAGCTATAACAAACTGGCCTCTGTCTCTTCCAGCGCCGATCCAACACGTAAAGTAGTGGCGACCGTGGACTCCACCAGCGGTAAAACCACTGAAATTCCCGATAGCCAGATTACAACCGGCTCGCTGGGCGGTCTGCTCGCTTTCCGTAGCGACCTGGATACAACCCGTAACCAGCTTGGCCAGATGGCGATGGCGCTGGGCGACAGCTTCAACACCCAGCACGAAGCGGGCTATGACAGCAATGGCGATGCGGGCGAAGCTTTCTTTAACCTTGGCGGCCCGTCCGTCACGGCAAATACAAAGAATACCAGTACGGCTTCCGTCTCTGCGGCGTGGACAGATACCAGCAGCGTAAAGGCCTCAGATTATACGGTGAGCTACGACGGCACCAACTGGAACGTCAAGCGCCAGTCCGACAATGCCAGCGTGACCGCCACGGCGGGAACGGACAGCAGCGGTAACCCAACGCTCAGTTTCGATGGCTTACAGCTGACGGTCAGCGGCACGCCTGCGGCGAAAGACAGCTTCCTGGTCAAGCCGGTAGCCAACACCATCGCTAATATGAGCGTGAACATTACCGACGAAGCTAAAGTCGCCGCTGCCGATGCCGATAATGGAGTAAGCAACAACAACAACGCGCAGTCGCTGCTGAATTTGCAGACCAAAGGTGTCATTAGCGGCGGCAGCACGATTACGCAGGGCTATGCCAGCATGGTTGCCACGATTGGCAACAAAACCAGCAACCTGGAAACGACCAGCACCACCCAGACGAACGTGGTAACGCAGCTGACCAACCAGCAGCAGTCCGTTTCCGGCGTCAACCTGGATGAAGAGTATGGCAACCTGACGCGCTACCAGCAGTATTACACGGCGAACGCGCAGATTTTGCAGACTGCCCAAACCATTTTTAACGCGCTGATTGGCGCCGTAAGCTGATTCCTCAGAAGGATAAAATCATGCGCTTAAGTACCACAATGATTTATGACCAGCAGATGCGCGGCATTTCTGATTCGCAGGCCAGCTGGCTGAAGTCAGGTCAACAGTTATCAACCGGCAAACGCGTGGTCAATCCATCGGATGACCCGGTCGCGGCGGCTCAGGCAGTTGTGCTTTCTCAGGCTCAGGCGCAAACCAGCCAGTACAAAACGGCCCGTAACTTCGCTACCAGTAATCTGTCACAGGAAGATACCAACCTGTCTCAGGTAACTAACGTGATTACCCAGGCACAGACGGCGGTTGTTGCGGCGTCTACCGGTACGCTGTCGGACGAAGACCGCTCGACTTATGCGACTACGCTGACCAGCCTGCGCGATCAGCTGATGAACCTGGCGAACTCGACGGATGGTAATGGCCGCTATATGTTCGCTGGCTATAAGTCGGATACCGCGCCTTTTACCCAGGACGCCAGCGGCAACGTGACCTATAACGGCGGCGATACGGCAATCAGCCAGAAAGTGGATGACAGCCGTACTATGGTGACCAACCATACCGGCAGCCAGGTGTTTACCAGCCTGACCAGCAATGCCACGCCAGAGCCGGACGGCAGCGCCAGCGAAGCCAATATTTTTACCACGCTGAATACGGCGATTAACGCGCTGAAGCAGCCGCTGGCAGATGCCGACGGAACCACTAAAGACGCGGCGGCGGCGGATATGGCGAAGGCCAACCGCGGTCTCCGTAACTCGATGAACAACGTACTGAAAGTGCAGTCTGAAGTGGGTACCCAGCTCAGCGAGCTGGATAATATTGAATCTAAAGCTGACGATACCACGCTGAACCAGTCAACCCAGATGAGTAACCTGGTTGATGCGGACTATACCAGTACGATTTCGTCCTACACCATGAAGCAGGCGGCGCTGCAGGCTTCTTATAAGGTGTTCAGCTCAATGTCACAGATGTCACTGTTTAAAATTAATTCTTAGGTTTACCCATTTTGGACGCGCTTAAACCGGGTTCGTCCACCTTTTTCCCGTCTTCAGATTAACCTCCTGACGACGGGATTTTTTTTGCCAGTAATAAACCCCCCTGTTCAAACTGATGCAGCAGCCCGGTAAAAACGGGGCGAGCAACTTTCGCCATCTTCTCGCACTATGCAGCTTTCTTAAACCGAACTTCTGTCGTAAACCTAAGCATGAAAATATAAGGCTATAGCCAAACGAAAAGTTTCACTGGCCGGTAATGCTGGCCCGTTGTCACCTCGCTGGCAGGCAGCTAAAAAAAGCCTCGGTTATCTCGCTGACAGGCGGCTAAAAAAAATCTCGGTCTCTTCGCTGGGAGGCAGCTAAAAAAGCCTCGGTTATCTCGCTGGCAGGCGGCTAAAAAAAATCTCGGTCTCTTCGCTGGGAGGCAGCTAAAAAAGCCTCAGTTATCTCGCTGACAGGCGGCTAAAAAAAATCTCGGTCTCTTCACTGGGAGGCAGCTAAAAAAGCCTCAGTTATCTCGCTGGCAGGTAGCCAAAAAGCCTCGGTCACCTTGCTGGCAGGTAGCTAAAAAAGCCTCGGTTATCTCGCTGGCAGGTAGCCCAAAAAACCTCGGTCACTTTGCTGGCAGGCAGCCAAAAAAAAGCCCCGGTCAGTGACCAGGGCTTTTTATCAGCGGGAACTGCTACGGGCGCGTAGCCGGTGCAGTTGCCTGATGCGTTGCAGCGTGACCGCCCGCAGAACCCTTGCCTTCAAAGTTAAAAGCAGGACGAACCCAGTCGCTGTGACGGGCTGGCTCTTGCTGATAATCCGGCGCTGGCGCTTTGGTCATCGGTGCCGTAGCGTGATGCTTGAACGCTGGAACCGCGGTTTCCGACTGCGCTTTTACCACGCTTTCCGCTGGCGCCGGTGCCTGCTGCACAGGCGCAGCATCGACCGGTGCCTGTAGCTTAGCTGGCGCAGCGGAAGCAAACGATCCGCGCGCAGCTTCAGGCTGAGCAGGTGACTCAGGCGTCGCTTCGTGCTGAACCGGTGCCGCAGGCGCGGTCGCTTCAGCCTGAGTCGCTGCTGCAGGCGCCGCTTCATGCTGAGCCGGTGCCTCAGGCGCGGTAGCTTCTGACTGAGCTGCTGCATGCTGTGCAGCAGGAGTAGTCGCTTCAGCCTGAGCCGCTGCTACAGGTGCCGCTTCATGCTGTGCAGCAGGGGTAGTCGCTTCAACCTGAGCCGCTGCTACAGGTGCCGCTTTTTGCTGAGCCGGTACCGCAGGCGTAGTTGCTTCAGTCTGAGCTGCTACAGGTGCCGCTTCTTGCTGAGCAGATGCCGCAGGGGTAGTCGCTTCAGCCTGAGCTGCTACAGGTGCCGCTTCGTGCTGAGCAGATGCTGCTGGTGTGCTAGCTTCAGGCTGGGCAGAAGCTACTGGCGCAGGCGAGGCCGCAGGTGCAGAAGCATACGTCTGTGCTGCCGCAGCAGCAGGTTCGTCGCGGGCGGGCACTGGTGCATGAGGCTCGGTAGTAGTAACAGGTTCTTCCGTTACTTCCGGCGCGTTCAGCACTTCTTCAACCTGACGTGCAGTTTCTGCATTAACATCCGTTGCAGAAGTTACGGCTGGCGTCTGCGCAACCGGCGCTTCTTCAGCCACGCCCTGCGGGCGGATGTCGGCCTGGCCCTGGTCGGCCGGGAAAGCCTGCTGTGCAACAGCTTCAGCCGCTTTTTCGTCAGCGCCCGAAATAACCGCAGGCTCTTCGTTCACCGGAGCGTCGATAGCGTCGGTGCTGTCAGCGATGACCGGTGCTGCAAAAGCCGCGGTCTCAGCAACGGTAGCTGGCTCCTGTTGTGGCTCGGCGATGTGCACCGGCTGCGCTTCGTCCTGCACTTCCTGAGACAGCGTTTCAGCAAGGGCGTCTTCATGACCGTAATCCGGCACGACAGACTGCTCGATTTCATTGTCGTCAGAAACGTGCGCTACCGGATAAGAGACCCATACCTTACCTGAAGCCATTTCCGGAGAAGCGGCAGCAAAGGTTAGCGGCATCGGTGACTGATTTGGATAACGCTCGTCACGATAGCGACGACGGCGCTGGCCGCTGACGCGCAGATGGCGTGGCGAACGGCGTGAACGACGCGGCATGCTGTTGCTGTCGCGATCTTCATCTTCCGCCTCGGTAACATCTGACGCGTTAGTCAGAGCTGGCTGCTCTTCAGCGGAATCCGGCTCGGCTGGCGCGAAAGAGCGGGCGGCGGTTTGCTCGGCCGTTTCAATACGCACTTTTTGATTGAGCTGGCGCGGCTTGCGACGCGGCATAACCTGCACCGTCTCTTCGCTTTGCTCGGTTGCGGCTTCCGCTTCCATTACCGGTGCGGTTTCAGCAACTTTCTCTTCCTGCGCGGCCAGGCGTTTTTCTTCCTGGCGACGTTTACGTTCAGCACGCTGTTCGCGACGCTGCTGTTGCTGCTCTTCGCGCTGCTGGTTACGCACTTCTTCGCTGACTGGCGCATCTGCCTGTGGCGCAGCAACGTTACGCTTGTTGCGACGATTATCTTCACGCGCTTCCGCGTTTGGATCGATGTCGCGTACCATGCGCTCGTTACGGTTAGAGTTGCGGTCGTTACGGTTGTTGTTGCGATCGTTAGTGCGTTCGCCATTGCGATCGTTATTACGCTCGTTACGTTCGCCGTTGCGATCGTTGTTGCGTTCGCTACGGTCACCATAACGCTCGCTGTTGTTACGATCGCGGCGGTTATTCTGGCGACGGTTGTTGCGGCGTTCGCTGCGCGGTGGCGCGGCTTCCGGCGCTTTTTCTTCTTCCACTACTGCTTCAGGCTGCGGCTGCTCAACAGGTTTTTCTTCACCCGCGAACATTTTCTTCAGGCCACGAAGGAAGCGACCAACCAGACCAGGCTCATTGCCCGGTGCGGCAACAGCGGCAGGCTGAGGAGCAGCCACCGGCTCGGCTGGCGCAGCAGCTGGCGCTTCCTGCGGTGCAGGTGGCGCATCCGGCATAACAAACGCTGCCAGGGCAGGTTGTTCAGGACGCTTACGCTCGGCGTGCTCTTCTTCAGAAGGCAGCGCCATTTCCGCTTCATGCAGCTTCGGCAGATGATAGCTCAGGGTCTGCGTCTCTTCGCCACTGCGCACGCGCAGCACGGAGTAGTGTGGCGTTTCCATCTGATCGTTTGGCACGATAATGGCGCGCACGCCGCCCTGACGCTTCTCAATAGCGCTCACCGCTTCACGTTTTTCGTTCAGCAGGTAAGAAGCAATCTGAACCGGAACAATCGCGTGGACTTCTTTGGTGTTTTCTTTCAGCGCTTCTTCTTCAATCAGGCGCAGAATGGAGAGCGACAGCGATTCGTTATCGCGAATGGTGCCGGTACCGCTACAGCGAGGACAAACGTGATGGCTTGACTCACCCAGCGATGGGCTAAGGCGCTGACGAGACATCTCCAGCAGGCCGAAGCGTGAAATATGGCTGATTTGAATACGGGCACGATCCTGACGCACCGCTTCGCGCAGGCGGTTTTCTACCGCGCGCTGGTGGCGAACCGGCGTCATATCGATAAAGTCGATAACGATCAGGCCGCCCAGATCGCGCAGGCGCAGCTGGCGGGCGATTTCGTCTGCCGCTTCCAGGTTAGTATTAAATGCCGTTTCTTCGATGTCGCCACCGCGGGTAGCGCGAGCGGAGTTGATATCAATCGCGGTCAGCGCTTCGGTGCTGTCGATAACGATAGAGCCGCCGGACGGCAGGCGCACTTCACGCTGGAAGGCCGACTCGATTTGCGACTCGATCTGATAGTGGCTGAACAGCGGGATTTCACCGGTGTAGAGCTTAATTTTACTGCTGAAATCCGGACGGCCCAGCGCGGCGATATGCTGGCGAGCCAGCTCCAGCACTTTCGGGTTATCAATCAGGATTTCGCCGATGTCCTGGCGCAGATAGTCGCGGAACGCGCGAACGATGACGTTGCTTTCCTGATGGATCAGAAAGGGAGCAGGGCGGCTGTCGGCGGCTTTTTTGATGGCTTCCCAGTGCTTCATACGGAAGCTCAGATCCCACTGCAGCGCCTCGGCTGACTTGCCAACGCCGGCGGTGCGAACGATAAGACCCATGCCTTCCGGCAGCTCCAGCGCGGAAAGCGCCTCTTTCAGCTCGGTGCGGTCATCGCCTTCAATACGACGTGAAATACCGCCAGCGCGCGGGTTATTTGGCATCAGAACCAGATAGCTACCGGCCAGGCTAATAAAGGTGGTTAACGCCGCGCCTTTATTACCGCGCTCTTCTTTATCGATCTGAACAATGACTTCCTGGCCTTCACGCAGCACGTCTTTAATATTTGGGCGGCCGTGAGAAGAATAGTTAGCAGGAAAGTTTTCGCGGGAGATTTCTTTCAGAGGGAGAAAACCGTGTCTTTCAGCGCCGTAATCAACAAAGGCGGCTTCCAGACTTGGCTCAATGCGGGTAATTTTACCTTTATAGATGTTCGCTTTTTTCTGTTCGTGTCCGGGGCTTTCAATATCCAGATCGTACAGGCGTTGTCCATCCACGAGGGCAACACGCAACTCCTCCTGTTGAGTTGCGTTGATCAACATTCTTTTCATCGTAACTTACTCATTATTCTTACATTAGTGACAAAGCTACGGGCAATAGTAACGCTGGACGCTTCTGACCGATGGCCCCGTGTCTCATCGCAAAGCCGTCAACCTCCCGGTTATCGGCGGCTCAAGGGGCGCAAAATCTCGGTAGCCTGTTTTTCATCTGGAAAACAGCGCATTTATTAAAGAAGGGAAACCGCCAGAACTAACCAGAGTGAACCCATCCCGTCTTGTCGTCCAGGCTGCAACCCGCAGCCCGCTAAATGCCTGATTGCACAATACGTCTTACGCCATTGCTGCGTGTATGGGCTATCCGGCAAAATCTCTTATAACGCTTTTTTCTCGTTTCACAAGGATTAACCAGGAAAACGGAATCATTATTCCATCGCTAAGCTTGTGATAGCAAGGTGACTTTTCCCGCTCTGCGAAGTTTATTCCAGCAATTCAGACGATTTGCAGCGCTTTTCAGCAAATTGCCTAAAAAACAGTCTTAAACTCTGGCAGGATAAGGTCACTGTCAGTTAAGCACAGAAAAAGAAGTGGCGCTATCCTGGCGCTCTATTTAGAATCGCGAACCATGAAAACCAATACTCCTGCAGTACAAATGGTGACGATTTCCGCTGATGAAGCGGGACAGCGCATCGACAATTTTTTACGCACGCAGCTTAAAGGCGTGCCAAAAAGCATGATTTATCGCATTTTGCGCAAGGGCGAGGTGCGCGTTAATAAAGGTCGAATTAAGCCAGAATATAAGCTGGAAGCGGGGGATGAAGTGCGTATTCCTCCGGTACGCGTCGCCGAGCGGGAAGAAGCCGCGGTTTCGCCAAAGCTGGACAAGGTTGCCGCGCTTGCTCACGCCATTATCTATGAAGACGATCATATTCTGGTGATGAACAAGCCATCAGGCACGGCCGTCCACGGTGGCAGCGGGCTGAGCTTCGGCGTGATTGAAGGGCTGCGCGCGCTGCGTCCTGAGGCGCGCTTTCTGGAGCTGGTGCACCGCCTCGATCGCGATACCTCGGGCATTCTGCTGGTGGCCAAAAAGCGTTCCGCGCTGCGTTCGCTGCATGAGCAGCTACGTGAAAAAGGCATGCAAAAAGATTATCTGGCGCTGGTGCGCGGTTCGTGGCCTTCCCATATCAAGGCCGTGCAGGCACCGCTGCTGAAAAATATTCTGCAAAGCGGCGAGCGTATAGTGCGCGTCAGCAGCGAAGGCAAACCGTCGGAAACGCGTTTTAAAGTAGAAGAGCGCTACGCCAAAGCCACGCTGGTAAAAGCCAGTCCGATTACCGGGCGCACACATCAGATCCGTGTCCATACGCTGCATGCGGGTCATCCGATTGCCTTTGATGACCGCTACGGCGAGCGGGATTTCGACGCCCAGCTGGCAGGTACGGGACTTAAAAGGCTTTTTCTGCACGCGGCTGCGCTGAAGTTCACCCATCCTAATACCGGCGAAGTAATGCGGGTTGAAGCTCCGCTGGATGATGAACTTAAACATTGCCTGGCGGTATTAAGGAAAACATCGCCGGATAAGTAACAGGCTGTATTGCAGGCTTTCTCAGATTAATCATTGTTTTTAAGCACGGCGGCTGGCGTCCTCACGTCGAGAACGATTTGCGCATGGAAGCGCGGCTCTCACCACATCTCACTCCAGCGGATTCACGCCCGCCTCACGCAGCATCTCGCAAAGCGCTATCAGCGGCAGTCCTACCAGCGTATTAGGATCGCGGCCGGTTAACCGATCGAACAGCGTTATTCCCAGCCCTTCGCTTTTAAAGCTTCCCGCACAGTTAAGCGGCTGCTCTTTATCAACATAGTTAATGATTTCTTCTTCACTTAATAATCTGAAATCCACGCTAAAGGGTTCACAAATCACCTTCAGGTTATTATTTCGACTGTCAAAAAGCGCCAGCCCTGTATAAAAAATCACGCTGTGCCCGCTGGCCTGACGTAATTGCGCGCAGGCCTTCTCTTTAGTATGAGGTTTTCCGGTTATTTTACCGTCAATCACGCAAACCTGATCGGAGCCTATAATCAAATGGGCAGGGTAGTTAACGGCCAGCGCACGCGCTTTGGCAGCGGCAAGTCGCTGTACTAAATCTGTTGCCGATTCATTAGGTTGTGGTGTTTCATCCACGTCTGGCGCAGCAGTAATAAAGGGCATGCCTAGCTTCTCAAGCAGCACTTTTCTGAAAGGGGAAGTTGAAGCCAGAACCAGCTGTGTCATAATTTTTTCCGGAATAGATAGCGCAGGAGTGCAGGACATTTTAAACTATGCGCCGCACTGGATGCGAATAATGGGTGAAAGATGCTGTAAAACGGCCTTTTTCTTTGACTCTATCTCGTTACAAAGTTAATATGCGCGCCCTATGCAAAAGGTAAAATTACCCCTGACTCTCGATCCGGTTCGCACCGCTCAGAAGCGCCTGGATTACCAGGGCGTTTACACCCCTGAACAGGTGGAGCGTCTTGCCGAATCGGTAGTGAGTGTGGACAGTGATGTAGATTGTACGATGTCGTTCGCGATCGACAATCAGCGTTTAGCCGTGCTGAATGGCACTGCTGCGGTTTCCGTTACGCTGTCTTGTCAACGCTGCGGCCAGTCCTTTCCGCATGCCGTCCACGTAACGTATTGCTTCAGCCCGGTCGTCACTGACGAACAGGCAGAGGCACTGCCGGAAGCGTACGAGCCGGTCAACGTCAACGAGTTTGGCGAAATTGATCTGCTGGCGGTGGTAGAAGATGAACTCATCCTCGCCCTGCCTGTCGTTCCGGTGCATGATTCTGAACACTGTGAAGTGTCCGAGGCGGACATGGTCTTTGGCAAGTTGCCTGCAGAGGCGGAAAAACCAAACCCATTTGCCGTATTAGCCAGTTTAAAGCGTAAGTAATAGGAGTAAGGTCCATGGCCGTACAACAGAATAAACCAACCCGTTCCAAACGTGGCATGCGTCGTTCACACGATGCGCTGACCACTGCCACTCTTTCCGTAGATAAAGTTTCTGGCGAAACGCATCTGCGTCACCACATCACTGCGGATGGTTACTACCGCGGTCGCAAGGTCATCGTTAAGTAATTCACGGCCCAGCCGGCGATACTTTGACACGTTTGACCCTGGCGATTGATGCCATGGGCGGGGATTTCGGTCCCTGCGTGACAGTGCCTGCGGCAATGCAGGCACTGGCATCAGACGCGCAGCTGCACCTTCTTCTGGTCGGTCATCCCGACAAAATCACGTCATTACTCGCAAAAGCTGATTCCGCCCTGCGGGAACGTCTGCAGATTATTCCTGCCGAGTCGGTTATTGCCAGTGATGCCAGGCCTGCCCAGGCGATACGCCACAGCCGGGGTACCTCCATGCGCGTGGCGCTTGAGCTGGTGAAAGAGGGGCGGGCAGAAGCCTGCATCAGTGCCGGTAACACAGGTGCACTGATGGGGCTGGCTAAACTTGTGCTTGGGCCGTTAAACGGCATTGAGCGTCCGGCACTGATGACCGTGCTGCCTAACGTACAGGCAGGTAAAACGGTGGTGCTGGATTTAGGCGCTAACGTCGACGCAACCAGCGCCATGCTGGTGCAGTTCGCCGTGATGGGGGCGGTAATGGCAGAAGATATGCTGTCCGTTACGCGTCCTCGCGTGGCGCTGCTCAATATCGGTCAGGAAGAGACCAAAGGTTTAGACAGTATCCGGGACGCCGCAACTATTCTGCGAGAGTCGCCGGAAATTAACTATATTGGATACCTCGAAGGCAACGAACTTCTTACCGGCAAAACAGACGTCCTTGTGTGCGATGGTTTCATCGGCAACGTGACGTTAAAGACTATGGAAGGCGTGGTAAGAGTGTTTCTTTCGCTGTTGCAATCACAAGGCGAAGGTAAAAAAAGGGCCTGGTGGCTGTCGCTGTTAGGACGTTTTGTCAAAAAACGCCTGGCGAAGCGGTTCGGCCAGCTCGACCCTGACCAGTACAATGGCGCCTGCCTGTTGGGGCTACGCAAAACCGTGGTAAAAAGCCACGGCGCTGCCAGCCAGCACGCATTTGTTGCGGCAATAAAACAGGCAGAGCAGGCGGTGCGGCGGCAACTTCCCGAGCGGATTGCCGCCCGCCTTGAAACTGTATTACCTAAGAGTGACTGAGCGTACATGTATACGAAGATTATCGGTACGGGCAGCTATCTGCCCGAACAGGTGCGGACTAACGCCGATCTGGAAAAAATGGTGGATACCTCGGACGAGTGGATTGTCACACGAACCGGTATCCGTGAACGTCGTATTGCAGCAGCAGACGAAACCGTGGCCACGATGGGTTTCCACGCCGCGGAACGCGCACTGGAAATGGCGGGTATCGACAAAAACGATATTGGCCTGATTGTGGTGGCGACCACCTCTTCCAGCCACGCGTTTCCAAGCTCTGCCTGCATGATCCAGCAGATGCTGGATATTAACGATGCGGCTTCCTTCGATCTGGCTGCCGCCTGTGCTGGTTTCACCTACGCGCTGAGCGTGGCCGATCAGTACATCAAAAACGGCGCGGTAAAAAATGCGCTGGTGATCGGTGCTGACGCGCTGGCGCGCACGCTCGATCCTGAGGATCGCGGCACCATCATCCTGTTTGGCGATGGCGCAGGCGCGGTAGTATTAGGTGCGAGCGAAGAGCCAGGCATCATTTCTACCCATCTGCATGCAGATGGCCGCTATGGTCAGCTTCTCTCTCTCGCCAATCAGGATCGTGAGCACCAGGATCAGCCTTCGTACCTCAAAATGGCCGGTAACGAAGTGTTTAAAGTTGCGGTGACGGAGCTGGCGCACATCGTTGAAGAAACGCTGAAAGCCAATAACCTGGAGCGCGAAGCTATCGACTGGCTGGTGCCGCATCAGGCTAATCTGCGCATTATCAGCGCAACCGCGCGCAAGCTGGGCATGGAGATGGATAAAGTGGTGGTCACGCTCGATCGTCACGGCAACACCTCTGCCGCTTCCGTGCCGTCTGCACTGGACGAAGCGGTGCGCGACGGTCGGATTAAACCGGGCCAGCTGATTCTGCTGGAAGCCTTTGGTGGCGGGTTCACCTGGGGTTCGGCGCTGGTTCGTTTTTGATTAACAGGATAGAACAATGACGCAATTTGCAATGGTTTTCCCGGGACAGGGATCGCAGACGGTGGGCATGCTGGCCGAACTGGCCGCTGAAAATCCGCTGGTTGAACAAACTTTTGGCGAAGCTTCCGCCGCGCTGGGTTACGACCTGTGGGCGCTGGTGCAGAACGGTCCTGCTGAAGAACTGAACAAAACCTGGCAGACCCAGCCCGCTTTACTGGCTGCATCTGTTGCTATTTTCCGCGTTTGGCAGGAAAAAGGCGGATCTGCGCCAGCAATGCTGGCAGGACACAGCCTTGGCGAGTATAGTGCGCTGGTTTGCGCAGGCGTGATCGATTTTAAAGACGCCATTAAGCTGGTTGAACTGCGCGGCAAACTGATGCAGGAAGCGGTTCCGGAAGGAACGGGCGCCATGCAGGCGATTATCGGCCTGGACGACGCCTCTATCGCCAAAGCCTGTGAAGACGCGGCGCAGGGCGAGGTTGTCTCGCCGGTGAACTTTAACTCACCGGGCCAGGTAGTGATTGCCGGAAATAAAGCGGCGGTGGAGCGTGCTGGTGCAGCCTGTAAGGCCGCCGGTGCCAAGCGTGCGCTGCCTTTACCGGTCAGCGTACCCTCTCACTGCGCGCTGATGAAGCCTGCGGCAGACAAGCTGGCCGTTGCGCTGGAACAGCTGACCTTCAACGCGCCGGCTATTCCGGTAGTGAACAACGTTGATGTGCGCTGCGAAACCTCGGCGGAAGCTATTCGTAGCGCGCTGGTTCGCCAGCTGTACAGCCCGGTTCGCTGGACCGAATGCGTAGAATTTATGGCGCAGCAGGGCGTAACGTCACTGCTGGAAGCCGGGCCGGGTAAAGTACTGACCGGGCTGACAAAGCGAATTGTAGACACCCTGACGGCGGCACCGGTGAACGACCCGGCCAGCCTGTCAGCGGCGATCGAGCAGTAAAAAGAGGATGAAGATGAACTTCGAAGGAAAAATTGCGCTGGTAACCGGCGCGAGCCGCGGCATTGGCCGTGCGATTGCAGAAAAACTGGTCGCGGGCGGCGCGAAAGTGATCGGTACGGCGACCAGCCAGAGCGGCGCAGAAGCTATCAGCGCTTACCTGGGCAGCAATGGCAAAGGCCTGCTGCTGAATGTGACCGATAGTGCTTCTATTGAAGAAGTGCTGGGAAATATTCGCGCGGAATTTGGCGAAGTAGACATTTTAGTCAATAATGCTGGCATCACGCGTGATAATCTTCTGATGCGTATGAAGGACGATGAGTGGCAGGATATCCTGGACACTAATCTTACTTCCGTATTCCGCCTGTCAAAAGCGGTAATGCGCGCTATGATGAAGAAACGCGTAGGCCGAATTATTACCATTGGCTCCGTTGTTGGAACAATGGGTAATGCGGGCCAGGCAAACTACGCAGCAGCAAAAGCGGGTTTGATCGGCTTCAGCAAGTCACTGGCGCGGGAAGTCGCGTCACGTGGTATTACCGTTAACGTTGTGGCTCCCGGTTTCATTGAAACCGACATGACGCGTGCGCTGACTGAAGAGCAGCGTGCGGGCATTCTGGCGGGAGTGCCGGCGGGTCGTCTTGGCGACGCGCAGGAAATCGCCAGTGCCGTTGCATTTTTAGCCTCTGACGAGGCGGCGTACATCACTGGTGAAACGCTGCACGTCAATGGCGGAATGTACATGGTCTGATAATCACGAAAAGTATTTGCGTTATTTGCGGTAAAACCCGCAAAATAGCGTAAATTCGTGGTTTGACCAGCCGGGATTTAGTTGCATCTTTTTCAACATTTTATACACTACGAAAACCATCGCGAAAGCGAGTTTTGATAGGAAATTTAATAGTATGAGCACTATCGAAGAACGCGTTAAGAAAATCATTGGCGAGCAGCTTGGCGTTAAGCAGGAAGAAGTTGTTAACACTGCCTCTTTTGTAGAAGATCTGGGCGCTGATTCTCTTGATACCGTTGAGCTGGTAATGGCTCTGGAAGAAGAGTTTGATACCGAGATTCCGGACGAAGAAGCTGAGAAAATCACTACCGTTCAGGCTGCTATTGATTACATCAATGGTCACCAGGGCTAAGTGAGCATCTCCAGGCGGTCACTCGACCGCCTGAGTTTTATCTGTACGTCCCACTGATTTCCCTATTTTCCCCTCCCTGGAGGACGAACGTGTCTAAGCGTCGTGTAGTTGTGACCGGTCTTGGCATGTTGTCTCCTGTCGGCAATACCGTAGAGTCTACCTGGAATGCTCTTGTTGCCGGTCAGAGTGGCATCAGCCCGATCGACCATTTTGAAGCTAGCGCTTACGCAACGCGTTTTGCTGGCTTAGTAAAGGATTTTAACTGCGAAGAATTTATCTCGCGCAAAGATCAGCGCAAGATGGATGCTTTCATTCAATATGGAGTTGTCGCTGGCATTCAGGCCATGCAGGATTCCGGTCTGGTCATTACTGACGAAAATGCTCACCGTATCGGTGCCGCAATCGGTTCCGGTATTGGCGGTCTTGGTTTGATTGAAGAAAACCATACGTCGCTGGTTAACGGTGGCCCACGTAAAATCAGTCCTTTCTTTGTGCCTTCCACCATTGTGAACATGATCGCCGGTCACCTGA
Source organism: Erwinia sp. BNK-24-b (assembly GCF_047456155.1). Classification (NCBI taxonomy): domain Bacteria; kingdom Pseudomonadati; phylum Pseudomonadota; class Gammaproteobacteria; order Enterobacterales; family Erwiniaceae; genus Erwinia; species Erwinia sp. BNK-24-b. Next base: position 2,882,029 of record NZ_CP179901.1, on the reverse strand, counting down.
CGATTATGTACGGCATGAAAGGGCCGAGCATTGCCATTTCTACCGCCTGTACTACCGGCGTCCACAACATCGGTCAGGCAGCACGTATGATTGCCTATAACGATGCGGACGTAATGCTGGCCGGCGGCGCGGAAAAGGGCAGTACGCCACTGGGCATCGGCGGCTTCGGCGCGGCGCGTGCGCTTTCAACCCGTAACGACAATCCGCAGGCGGCAAGCCGTCCGTGGGATAAAGATCGCGATGGCTTCGTGCTGGGCGACGGTGCGGGAATCGTCCTGCTGGAAGAGTATGAGCACGCTAAAAAACGCGGCGCGAAAATCTACGCTGAACTGGTAGGTTTTGGCATGAGCAGCGATGCCTATCATATGACCTCACCGCCGGAAAACGGTGCGGGCGCGGCGCTGGCGATGGAAAATGCCCTGCGTGATGCGCAGCTGTCAGCAGAGCAAATTGGCTACATCAACGCACATGGCACCTCGACGCCAGCGGGCGACATTGCAGAAGCCCAGGCCGTAAAGTCGGTCTTTGGTGCGGCGGCATCCCGCGTGATGGTCAGCTCAACGAAATCCATGACCGGTCATCTGTTAGGCGCGGCAGGCGCGGTAGAATCTATCTACTCCATCCTTGCACTGCGCGACCAGGTCATTCCGCCAACCATCAATCTGGATAATCCGGATGAAGGTTGCGATCTGGATTTTGTGCCCCACACGGCGCGTCAGGTTAAAGGTCTGGAGTATGCTCTGTGCAACTCCTTCGGTTTCGGCGGCACCAACGGCTCGCTGATTTTCCGTAAAATTTAACGACCTGCTTTTATGACAGGCCCGCCGCGCGCGGGCTTTTTTGTTTTTATACCGGTATTACCCTTTTGCGGCGACAGGTCGGGATAAGGCTTGCTGACCATAAAAACAGCGAATAAGGAACATTGATGATCTGGATAAACGGCGAGCTGCAGGAAACCATTCAGGTTAAAGACCGCGCCGTACAGTTTGGCGACGGCTGCTTTACCACGGCACGCATCATGCACGGAAAAGTTGTTGCGCTGAACGCGCACCTTAACCGTTTGCGTGAAGCCTGCGACCGACTGCTTATTCACCATGTCAACTGGCAGGTGCTGCAAAATGAAATGGTAATGGCCGCCGCCACACGTTCGGCAGGCGTGCTCAAAGTCATCGTTTCCCGCGGTGCAGGCGGACGTGGCTACAGCGCCAGCGGCTGTCAGCAGCCTTCACGCGTTATCATGCTGTCCGATTATCCTGCGCATTATCATCAACTCAGGCAGAACGGCGTAAAGCTGGCGTTAAGCTCCGTCAGGCTGGGCCGTAATCCGCTGCTGGCCGGCATAAAACATCTCAACCGGCTGGAGCAGGTATTGATCCGCACAGAGCTTGAGCAGACCGCTGCCGACGAGGCGCTGGTGCTTGACACCCGGGGGATGCTGGTGGAATGCTGTGCGGCAAATTTATTCTGGCGCGAGGGCGAAAGCGTTTATACGCCCGAGCTGACAGAATGCGGCGTAAACGGTATTCAGCGCCGGTGGGTTATCCGGCAGCTTGCCGAGCAAAATATCGCGGTCACCGAAGTCAGCGTGCCGCCCTCGGCGCTTGAAAAAGCGGACGAAATTTTTATTACTAATGCATTGATGCCGATGTTACCGGTTGCTGAAATTGAAAACCGGCGTTACGGCTCAAGAGAGCTATTCAACCGGCTCAGTAAGCTGAACGATTTTCAGGGAAATTTATGACAGTAAAAAGCAAACTTCTTGGCGGGCTGATCGCGCTGGTCATCGCAGGCACGGCCTGGAGCTACTGGCAGGTAAAACAGCTTGCCGATTCGCCTCTATCCATTAATAAAGAAGCCATTTTTACGCTACCGGCCGGTTCGGGCCGCGTCGTGCTGGAAGCAGAGCTAAACCAGCAGAAAATCATACCGCATACCGTCTGGTTTGGCTGGTTGCTCAAGCTTGAGCCGGAGCTGGCTAAGTTTAAGGCCGGGACCTACCGGTTTACCCAGGGAATGACCGTTCGCCAGATGCTGGCGCTGCTTTCCAGCGGTAAGGAAGCGCAGTTTCCCATTCGCTTTATTGAAGGTTCCAGAATGCAGGAGTGGCTGGCACAGCTGCGTGCCGCGCCTTATATCAAACATATGCTGCCGGATGATAAACTGAGTACGGTCGCCACCACGCTGAAAATCCCGCCACAGGAAGTAGAAGGCTGGTTCTATCCGGATACCTATTCCTATACGGCCAACACCACTGACGTGGCGATCCTGACGCGCGCCCACGAACAGATGGTAGAAATTGTCGATACGCTATGGCAAAGCAAAGCGGAAGGGCTGCCTTATAAAGATAAAAACGATCTGCTGACAATGGCTTCGATTGTTGAAAAAGAAACGGCGCTGGGCGATGAACGCGGCAAGGTTGCTTCGGTCTTTATCAATCGCCTGCGTATTGGGATGCGTTTGCAAACCGATCCTACGGTCATCTATGGCATGGGCGACAGCTATAAAGGCACGCTGACGCGCAAAGATCTGGAAACGCCAACGGCCTACAACACCTATGTTATCTCCGGGATGCCGCCAGGCCCTATCGCCATGCCGGGTAAAGCATCGCTGGAAGCCGCCGCGCAGCCGTTAAAAACGGACTTCCTCTACTTTGTAGCGGACGGCAAAGGTGGCCATACCTTTACCACCAACCTGGCCAGCCATAACCGTGCCGTGCAGGCCTGGCGTCTTGCGCTCAAGGAAAAAAATGAAAAGTAAATTTATCGTCATCGAAGGGCTGGAAGGCGCGGGCAAAACCACAGCGCGCGAGGCGATTGTTGCCACGCTACGCCAGCAGGGCATTAATGACATCGTCTTTACGCGCGAGCCTGGCGGTACGCCGCTGGCGGAAAAACTGCGTGAGCTGATTAAGCAGGGCATCGAAGGCGAAAAAGTGACCGATCAGGCCGAGCTGCTGATGCTCTATGCCGCACGCGTCCAGCTGGTTGAAAATGTTATTAAGCCCGCGCTGGCTCGCGGCGCATGGGTAGTAGGCGATCGCCACGATCTCTCTTCTCAGGCTTACCAGGGCGGCGGCCGCGGTATGGATACTACGCTGATGAACCAGCTGAAGCAGAGCGTGCTGGGCGATTTTGCGCCTGACTTAACGCTTTATCTGGACGTCACGCCGGAAATCGGCCTGCAGCGTGCCAGAGCCAGAGGCGAGCTGGATCGCATTGAGCAGGAGTCGCTGAACTTCTTTACCCGCACGCGCGAGCGTTATCTTGCGCTTGCCGCCGGCGATGCACGCATCAAAACGATTGATGCTACGCAAAACATTGAAGAAGTATCAGCAGCGATTAACCAGACTCTGGTGCAGTGGCTACAGGAACAGTCATGATCTGGTATCCGTGGCTAAACCAGCCTTATCGGCAAATTATCGGCCAGCACGAGGCAGGGCGCGGACATCATGCGCTACTGCTGCAGGCGCTACCGGGAATGGGCGACGCTTCGCTGGTCTGGGGCATTAGCCGCTGGTTAATGTGCCAACGTAAAGACGGACTGAAAAGCTGCGGTGAGTGCCACGCCTGTAAATTGATGCAGGCCCATACGCACCCGGACTGGTATGAACTGACGGCGGAAAAAGGGAAAAGCTCGTTAGGCATTGATGCCGTGCGCAGCGTAACGGAAAAGCTTTTTCACCACGCCCAGCAGAGCGGTTCAAAAGTCATCTGGCTGCCAAATGCCGCGCAGCTTACCGAAGCGGCCGCCAACGCAATGCTGAAAACGCTGGAAGAGCCGCCTGCCAATACCTGGTTCCTGCTTTGTTGCGAACAGCCTTCCCAGCTGCCCGCGACGCTACGTAGCCGTTGCCTGACCTTCCATCTGGCCGTACCAGACGAAGCGCAAAGCATGGGCTGGCTACAAAAGCAGAACGGTGCGCCGCAGCAGGATTGTCTGACCGCGCTGCGCCTGAGCGGTGGCGCGCCGGCCGCAGCGCTACAGCTGCTTGAAAATGGCTGGAGCGCGCGGCAGACGCTGTGCGCGGCGCTGCCTCAGGCGCTGCAGCAAGATATGCTATCCTTGCTGCCAGTACTTAACCATGACGATGCCGCGCAGCGTACAGGCTGGCTCTGCGCGCTGCTGGTGGATGCGCTTAAATGGCAGCAGGGCGGCGGAGAGTTTATCGCCAATGCCGACAGTCAGGCGCTGATTGCGCAAATTGCGCAACAGCTGCCCGCCAGCGCCCTTGATGAAAGCGTTCGCCAGTGGATGTATTGCCGGGATCGCCTGCTCAATGTGGTTGCCGTCAACCGCGAATTATTATTGACCGACCAGCTGCTGGCATGGGAGCAGATGCTGCATGCCTCGCTGGTGGGCCTGAAGTAGAGAACTATTATGTTTCTAGTTGATTCACACTGCCATCTTGATGGCCTTGATTACGAAAAGCTGCACCGGGATCTGGATGACGTGCTGGCTAAAGCGGCCGCGCGCGACGTAAAATTTATGCTGGCGGTCGCCACCACGCTGCCCGGTTATAAAGCGATGACGCAGCTAATTGGCGATCGTCATAACGTTGCTTACTCCTGCGGCGTGCATCCGCTTAACCAGGAAGAGCCTTACGATTTTGCCGAGCTGCGCCAGCTGGCGGCGGATGAGCGGGTCATTGCGCTGGGCGAAACGGGTCTGGATTATTACTACCAGAAAGAAACGCTGGCGCAGCAGCAGGCTTCTTTCCGCGAGCATATTCGTATCGGCCGTGATTTAAACAAGCCGGTCATTGTGCACACGCGTGACGCGCGGGAAGATACGCTGGCCATTTTGAAAGAAGAAAAGGTTGAGGAGTGCGGTGGCGTACTGCACTGCTTTACGGAAGATCGTGAGACGGCGGAAAAACTGCTGGATATGGGCTTTTATATTTCGTTTTCCGGCATCGTTACCTTTCGCAACGCGGAAACGATTCGCGAAGCGGCTCGCTACGTGCCGCTGGACAGAATTCTGGTGGAAACGGATTCGCCTTACCTGGCCCCCGTTCCTTATCGCGGCAAAGAAAATCAGCCAGCCTATACCCGAGACGTTGCAGACTATATGGCGGTGTTGAAGGGCGTCAGTATCGAAGCGCTGGCAGAGGCTACGACAGCCAACTTTTCCCGCCTGTTCCATGTGTCGCCCGAGCGCCTGCAGGACCAGTAATTATTCTGACTGTCGAAACTTTATTTTATTGCTCGTAATAAATTTGTAATACCAGCGAACCGTATTGCCCCAGCCCGGGGAATACGGTTTTTTATTGCGCAATTACTGGCGTGCTGACCAGAAATAAACTACATAGCAGGCGGTTGTTCAATGAAACGTGATAACCGTCAAACAAATGCTGAACGAATTATTTTACAGTTCGTAATAAATCACGAGGGCGCTTAGCGCTCCATTTTATAACGGATCCTCCCCCCGTTATCGCGCCTGAAAACGCGTAAAAGCACCTATACTCAGGAGTTTTACACTATGTTCAAAAACGCATTTGCAAACCTGCAAAAGGTCGGTAAATCGCTGATGTTGCCGGTATCGGTGCTGCCGATTGCCGGTATCCTGCTTGGCGTCGGTTCCGCCAACTTCAGCTGGCTACCCGCGGTAGTTTCCAACGTGATGGCGGAAGCGGGCGGATCGGTCTTCGCCAATATGCCGCTAATTTTTGCTATCGGCGTGGCGCTGGGCTTTACCAATAACGATGGTGTTTCCGCACTGGCTGCGGTAGTGGCCTACGGTATCATGGTCAAAACCATGGCGGTAGTTGCGCCGCTGGTACTGCATATGCCAGCTGCCGAGATTACCGCTAAACATCTTGCCGATACGGGCGTGCTGGGCGGGATTATCGCCGGTGCCATTGCGGCCTATATGTTTAACCGCTTTTATCGCATCAAGCTGCCGGAATACCTTGGCTTCTTTGCCGGTAAACGCTTCGTGCCGATTATTTCCGGTTTTACCGCCATTTTTGTCGGCGTTATTCTCTCCTTTATCTGGCCCCCGGTCGGGACTGCCATTCAGGACTTCTCCCAGTGGGCTGCGTATCAGAACCCGGTGGTCGCTTTTGGTATCTACGGCGTAATTGAGCGTTCGCTGGTGCCGTTTGGTCTGCACCATATCTGGAACGTCCCTTTCCAGATGCAGATTGGTGAATTCACCAACGCAGCGGGTCAGGTTTTCCACGGTGATATTCCTCGCTACATGGCGGGTGACCCAACTGCGGGTAAACTTTCAGGCGGCTTCCTGTTTAAGATGTACGGTCTGCCAGCGGCGGCAATTGCTATCTGGCACTCTGCCAAACCAGAAAACCGTGCGAAAGTGGGCGGCATCATGATCTCCGCTGCGCTGACTTCGTTCCTGACCGGCATCACCGAACCTATTGAATTCTCATTCATGTTCGTTGCGCCGATCCTCTATGTTATCCATGCTATTCTGGCCGGCCTGGCTTTCCCAATTTGTATTCTGTTGGGGATGCGCGACGGCACCAGCTTCTCGCACGGCCTGATCGACTTTATCGTGTTGAGCGGCAACAGCAGCAAAATCTGGCTGTTCCCGATTGTTGGTATCATTTACGGCCTGATCTATTACACCGTTTTCCGCGTACTGATTGCTAAATTCAATCTGAAAACGCCAGGCCGCGAAGAGACGACAGCTGAACAGACAGTGGGCGCTTCCAGCGAAATGGCCGCTAACCTGGTGGCGGCTTTTGGTGGCAAAGAGAACATCACCAACCTGGATGCCTGTATCACTCGCTTACGCGTTAGCGTAGCTGACGTCTCGAAAGTCGATCAGTCCGGCCTGAAGCGCCTTGGCGCAGCGGGCGTGGTTGTGGCAGGCTCGGGCGTGCAGGCTATCTTTGGTACCAAATCAGATAACCTGAAAACCGATATGGATGACTACATCCGCAATATGTAATGGCCCGAAATGCCGCGAGGGTTAATACGCCCCGGCAGTCCGGCAGAAACAACCATAAAGGGAGCGAAAGCTCCCTTTTTTTATGGCCGCAGGCGGTAAAAGCAGCAGCGCCGCAAAGAAAAGTCAGCGGAAGGTTGAAAGAAAACAAATATCTCGCTCATACTGCCGTAACTCCATTCATAGCTAAAGGACATGCACCATGGCTGAAGAAACCATTTTCAGTAAAATTATCCGACGTGAAATTCCGTCCGATATCGTTTATCAGGACGAACTGGTCACCGCTTTTCGCGATATCTCCCCTCAGGCTCCTACCCATATTCTGATCGTGCCTAATATTTTAATCCCGACGGCAAACGATACGGTAGCAGGGCACGAAGCCGCGCTGGGCCGGATGATTGTGGTCGCAGCCAAAATCGCTAAAGATGAAGGAATTGCGGAAGATGGCTATCGCCTGATTATGAACTGCAACCAGCACGGCGGGCAGGAGGTTTACCATATCCACCTGCATCTGCTGGGCGGCCGCCCGCTTGGGCCAATGCTGGCTCGCTAATCAGGGACACTTATGAAGCGAACTATCGCAATCGGCGCCATGCTGGCATTGCTGAGTGGCTGCACCAGCGACCGCACCACCATCGATACTTCGCAGTCGCTGGTGATGGAGTCGTCGGTATTGTCGGCCGGCATCATCACCGATAAGCCGGTTTTATCCGTGCATGAAGGGCAGCAGCGCGCTTCATCACAGCTCTATAACCAGCAGGAAAAACCGGTGAAGCTGCATTACCGTTTTTACTGGTATGACGATAAAGGGCTGGAAATTCTTCCCTTTGAAGCGCCGCGAACGGTCACCGTCGTGCCGCATGGCAGTATTGAAATATCATCACAAACGGGTAACCTGACGGCCAGTAAAGTTCGTCTGTACCTGTATCTGTAGGAGACTGAAGGTGGAAAGGAAGGTCATAAAACTCTCTGGCGCTATGCTACTGGCGCTGATCCTGAGCGGCTGTGTTATGCAGCAGCGTCAGCAGCCCGCGCCGGTCGAGCCTGCACAGCCGCAGCCTGTTCCCGTGCAGCCGCAACCTGTACCAGAACAGCCGCAGCCGGTTGAAACGGTGCCGCAGCCGCCAAAAATGCAGTCTATCAACTGGGATGCCAGCGTTACGCCACTGGTGGCACAGATGCTGCGGGCCGATGGCGTCACCCCCGGCAGCGTATTGCTGATTGATGGCGTAAAAAACAGCACTAACGGCAGCCTGCAGCGCGCCAAAGCCACCGCCGCGCTACAAAATGCGCTGCAAAACAACAGCCAGTTTAAGCTGGTTGCGCCTGAACAGCTGGCGACGGCAAAACAGACGTTGGGCCTTTCAGCTGAAGATAGCCTGGGTTCGCGCAGCAAAGCCGTTGGTCTGGCTCGCTACGTTGGCGCGCAGTATGTGCTCTATACCAACGTGCAGGGCGATATAAAATCTCCTGACCTGCAAATGCAGCTCATGCTGGTGCAGACCGGTGAACTTATCTGGTCAGGCAGCGGTGTCGTACAGCACTGATCCGGCGCTCGGTAAGCTGATTTGCCAAAGATTTCCGGCGGAGCAATCCGCCGGTTCTTTTTTTCCGCTGGCGGGACTGACCGGCCTGACCACAAAGATAGAACGGGAAAACAGCACGCTGCTGGCGCGTTATCAGCGCAAAGCCCAGCCCATTCCAGGAGTCGACCGGCGTCGTGAATACCGTATCCTGCGTAAGCTGACCGCCAGCAACCTTGCGCCTGCGGTCTACGGCTATGCGGATAACTGGTTGCTGCTTGGCTGGCAGCCGGGCGCAGTGCTCAGCGAAAAGGCGTTTCTGGCTGCTCTGCCGCGCGTGGCTCACTCTCTTGCCAGTCTGCATCGGCAAGCGCCGACAGGGTATCCTTTGCAGATGCAAAAACTGCTGGAACGATACTGGCAGCTCAGCCAGCCGGAAAGACGTCATTGCGGCTGGCTGCGCGCGCTCAGGCGTTTACAGCGCAAGGGGCAGCCAAAGCCGCTGCGCTATGCGCTGTTACATATGGATGTCCATCCGGGCAATATCGTTGAGTGTGACGGCAGGCTGCGGCTGATTGACTGGGAATATGCCAGCGATGGTGACGTGGCGCTGGAGCTGGCGGCAGTTATCGCCGGTAACGGTCTTGATAAAGAAAACTCGCTGGCACTGATAAATCATTATGCTGCTTTACAACATATCGACGCCAGCCTGCTGCTGCGGCAAATAGCGCGCTGGCAGCCGTGGCTGGCGCTGCTGATGGCCAGCTGGTATGAACTACGCTGGCAGCAGAGCGGCGAAAAAACATTTTTTACGCTGGCGGCGCAGGCCTGGCAGCGGGTAGATGACAAGAGGTAATTTGTGGGACCGGTAATGTTAGATGTGCTCGGTTACGAGCTGGACGCGGAAGAGCGTGAAATTTTACAACATCCGCTGGTGGGCGGGCTGATCCTGTTTAGCCGTAACTATCACGATCCTGAGCAGCTACAGGAGCTTATCAGGCAAATTCGCGCGGCCTCGCGTCATCGGCTGGTGCTTGCCGTCGATCAGGAAGGCGGACGGGTCCAGCGCTTTCGCGAAGGCTTTACGCGTCTACCGGCGATGCAATCTTTTGCAGCATTAAACAGCGAGGCAGAAGCGGCAGCGCTGGCGCAGCAGGCGGGCTGGCTCATGGCCGCCGAGATGATAGCGATGGATATAGATATCAGCTTCGCGCCGGTACTGGATATCGGTCACGGCAGTGCTGCCATCGGTGAACGCAGCTTCCATGAGGATCCCGCTATTGCGTTGACAATGGCGCGCCATTTTATCAACGGCATGCACGAAGCAGGGATGAAAACCACCGGCAAGCATTTCCCCGGCCACGGTGCGGTTAGCGCGGATTCACACAAAGAGACGCCGCGTGACGATCGCCCCGAAGAGGTGATTCGCCAGCACGATATGCAGATTTTTAAGCAGCTGATTGACGAAAAAATGCTGGATGCGGTGATGCCTGCGCACGTTATCTATACTCAGATAGACTCGCGTCCCGCCAGCGGTTCGGCACACTGGCTGAAAAACGTGTTGCGTAACGAGCTGGGCTTTGACGGCGTTATTTTTTCCGACGACTTATCGATGGAAGGCGCGGCAATCATGGGCAGCTACGCCGAGCGTGGCCAGGCTTCGCTGGATGCGGGCTGCGATATGATTCTGGTTTGCAACAACCGCAGCGGTGCCGTTAGCGTGCTGGATAATCTTTCGCCGGCCGATGCACAGCGCGCTACCCGACTGTATCATCGCGGAACATTTACCCGTCAACAGCTGCTGGCGTCATCGCGCTGGAAAGAAACCAGCCAGGCGCTGACCGCGTTGCAAACGCGCTGGCTGGAAAAGCGCAGCTGACAGACAAACGAGGAGGAAGCCGATGATTATTTATCTGCACGGTTTTGATTCCAACAGCCCTGGCAATCACGAGAAGGTGCTGCAGCTACAGTTTATCGATCCGGACGTGCGGCTGCTGAGCTACAGTACGCTGCATCCTAAACACGATATGCAGTTTCTGCTGAACGAAACGGACAAAATTCTGCGCACCTCCGATGATGAATGCCCTATGATTTGCGGCGTAGGGCTGGGCGGTTTCTGGGCGGAACGGATCGGCTTTCTTAACGATATTCGCCAGGTAATGTTTAATCCTAACCTGTGGCCGGAAGAGAATATGGCGGGCAAAATCAACCGGCCGGAAGAGTATCTGGATATCGCCACCAAGTGCGTCAGCAACTTCCGCGAAAAAAATCGCGACCGTTGCCTGGTTATCCTTTCCCGTCAGGATGAAGCGCTGGATAGCCAGCGCAGCGCGGCGGCGCTGGCTGACTATTACGAAATTATCTGGGATGAAATCCAGAGCCATAAATTCAAAAACATCTCTTCTCATCTGCAGCGTATCAAAGCCTTTAAGACGCTGGGTTGAGGGCTAAAATCTGCCGGTGACCGCTGGTAAACCTTCGTCTGCCGGTAAATGCTGGCAGATATTCTTCTGCTGGTGAACGCTGGTAAATCTACTTCTGCCGGTGAATGCTGGCAAATCTTCCTTCGTCGGTAAACGCTGGCAGCTTTTTCTCTGCCAGCTTTACTGCTTTTATGACTGCGGCCACTGGTCAAGCACAATATTTCTGCGCGAGGCCAGTTCGCCAAACTCCGCCAGCGTTGAGCGAATATCTGCATCCATATATTCCGCGCTGCTGTGCTCGGCGATAATCATGCTGTTGTCGGGAATTTTAGCTAATAAATTTTGTAGCTGTGCGTTGTGCAAAAAAGTCAGGTTCTGATTAAAGCGCAGCACAAAACAGTCGTTGTAGCGGCTTAGCTGAATAGCGCTACGATGACCGGCAATAGTGCTGCACAGCAGCTGCATCAAAACACCGGCGAACAGGCCGGGCAACATGCCCACAAAGATAATACCAATAGTAGTGGTTATAAAAGGGATAAACTGGACGATGCCCTGGCGCCACTGGCGAACAAAAACCGCAGGGGTAGCCAGCTTGTAGCCGGTGTAAATCAGAATGGCGGCCAGACTGGCCAGCGGAATAGTATTCAGCATCGATTCAAAAAAGAGACCGCAGCAAAGCAGCAGCATGCCGTGCAGCAAAACGGAAAGCTTACTTTTTGCGCCTGCATTAACATTAACTGAGCTGCGAACAATTACCGCCGTAACGGGGATGCCGCCCAGAAGGCCACTTAACATATTGCCTACGCCCTGGGCACAAAGCTCTTTATTTGACGACGGGGCCGGATGTTGTGCGACCAGCTTTTTCAGCGCCTGCTGGCTAAGCAACGTCTCCAGGCTTGCCACCAGCGCCAGCGTTAAGGCCGTCAGCCAGACTTTTGGATTGCGCCACGCATGAATAAAATCCGGATGCCGAAACTGTCGGGCCAGCGAGGAAAAAGAGTCCACTTCCGGCAGGGCCAGCCTGTCCAGCGTGGCGATAGCTTCCGGCATCACACGTCCGCCAATCGCTATCACCAGGCAGCCCCAGAGCACCGCGACCAGCTCGCCGGGTACCAGACCAAAAAAACGGTGCTGGGTACGAAGCTTTTGCCACAGGAACAGGATCGTTATGGCACCCAGCGCCACGAAGACCGAGACAGGCGAAAACAGTTTTGTCACCGTTTCACCTTCCGCATCAAGCGCCGCAGGCGTTTGCTGTCGAATCAGTAGCAGGCCGATAGCCACCATCATGCCCTGGATCACCGATCCCGGTACCAGGCTAATCCAGCGCCCGACGCGAAGAAAACCGGCGAGAATTTGCAGCGCGCCTGCAAATACCAGCGCGGCCAGCAACAATGAAAAGCTCTCCAGGCTTGCCATCGCCACGGTGATAATGGTCACCAGCCCTGCTGCGGGGCCACTTACTGCAAAACGGGAAGGGCTAAGCAGCGTCACCACCAGCCCACCAATCACGCCGGTCAGCAGACCAACAAACGGCGGCAGTCCGCAGGCCTGGGCAATCCCAAGGCTGAGCGGTAACGCGACAAGGAAAACCACAGTTCCGGCCAGGATATCACCGCGTAACGTTTTCAAATTCATTATTTATGTCCTTTTAAATCAATCTTTTTAAACGGCCGCTGTGCAGTTCATACAGACAACCATACACAGCAATCTCTTTTCCCTGCTGTCGCGCTGATTTAACCGGTGCAGAATGAATTAAATTAATTGTCTGCGCCAGAATATGATATTGCGTAAGCGTTTTAATATCGGTCGTGGCTATTTGTTTCTCCGGCTTAAAGATGGACATCCAGCCATCAAGATCCCGATAAAGCTTACACAAGCGCCGTATTAATGGATCGAGCTCTTCCGTTTGGCTCTTTTTTAATTCAAGCGCGGCCTTAACACCGCCACAGCCATAGTGTCCGCAAACAATAAGGGTGGTTATCTGTAAATGCTGTAGCGCATATTGCAACACGCTCATCAAGCTTTCATCGTCCTCCAGTACCATATTAGCGATATTGCGATGCACAAATATTTCGCCGGGCGGCGCACAGGTCAGCACTTCCGCGGGCATGCGGCTATCGGAGCAGCCTATCCATAACGCCTGCGGTTGCTGGGCTGTCACCATCTTTAAAAAATAATCGGCATCGCGGTTTTTTTGCAGCTGTACCCAACTTCGGTTTCGGGCCATTAGCCTGTTAATTATTTTCATTCCTTGCTCCTTTGCTGTTAAAAGAAGGTAATGTAAATTTCTTAAGGAAAACTTAATGAACCAGGCATTTTTAGAAAATAAAGCTTTTGCGGTAATTACTGGAATGAATGCAGAGTTATTAATTAAATATAACTTTCTGTTACTTTAAATGGTTTTTATAAAAATAGTGTCGCAGAAATTTTTTCTCAAAAAGTACAGCCTTTATGGAAATCTTTAAATTACCTCCTTCGCAGACCAGTGGATTTATATCTGCTGCGTTATTCATGTTAATTCCGATTAGCGTGTTAAATAACTATGTCTGTAACCTTAAAACGTCCCATTTTCCTGGCTGGCCACCGTTTTGCCCATTTAAAACAGTGGCCTGTCAGGAAAGGGCTGAAAAAGTTGACCTATATCAATTTTTGCAGGACTGCCGTTTTTCCTCATGCTATGCTGCCTGTAGATAGCGAATAAATCGCCAACCCTATGTTAATTAAGGATATTATTTAACCTTTAATTAACGATTGGTTCACAATTTGAGGGGGTCGTTTGACTACACCAATGAAGAAGATTGTTATTGTCGGCGGAGGAGCCGGCGGGCTTGAGCTGGCGACGCAGCTTGGTCATAAACTGGGCCGGAACAAGAAAGCGGAAATCACCCTGGTGGATCGTAATCACAGCCATCTCTGGAAACCGCTGCTGCATGAAGTCGCAACGGGGTCGTTAGATGAAGGGATCGACGCGCTAAGCTATCTGGCCCACGCTCGCAATCACCATTTTCAGTTTCAGCTGGGGACGCTGACGGATATTGACCGCGACAATAAACGTCTACAGCTGGCGGAAATCCGCGATGCCCAGGGCGAGCTACTCGTTCCCGCACGCGAGCTGGCCTATGACACGCTGGTGATGGCGCTGGGCAGTACATCAAACGATTTCGGTACGCCGGGCGTTAAAGATCACTGCATCTTCCTGGATAATCCGCATCAGGCTCGCCGCTTCCATAACGAAATGCTGAACCTGTTCCTGAAGTTCTCTGCAAGCGAAGGCTCACAGGAAAAAGTGAATATCGCTATTGTTGGCGGCGGCGCAACCGGCGTAGAACTCTCTGCCGAGTTGCATAACGCGGTCAAACAGCTGCACAGCTATGGTTACAAAGGGTTGAACAACAGCGCGCTGAACGTGACGCTGGTAGAAGCTGGCGAACGCATCCTGCCCGCGCTGCCGCCGCGTATCTCTACCGCTGCGCATCAGGAGCTAACCAAACTAGGCGTGCGCGTTCTGACCCAGACGATGGTGACCAGCGCGGATGAACACGGCCTGCATACTAAATCGGGTGAGTATATCAACGCCGATTTAATGGTTTGGGCGGCGGGGATTAAAGCACCGGACTTTATGAAAGAGATTGGCGGCCTGGAAACCAACCGCATCAATCAGCTGGTGGTGGAGCCTACGCTGCAAACTACCCGCGATGCGGACATTTATGCCATTGGCGATTGCGCATCCTGCGCGCTACCTTCCGGAGGTTTTGTGCCGCCGCGCGCCCAGTCAGCGCACCAGATGGCGTCGCGCGTGCTGGATAACATCCTTGCGCAGATGAAAGGCCATGCGCAGAAAGCCTACGTCTACAAAGACCACGGTTCGCTGGTATCGCTTTCCCGTTTTAGCACCGTTGGCAGTCTGATGGGTAACCTGATGCGCGGTTCAATGATGGTGGAAGGGCGCATTGCGCGTTTCGTGTATATCTCGCTATACCGTATGCACCAGGTCGCGCTGCACGGCTATTTCAAGACGGGACTGATGATGCTGGTAGGCAGTATTAACCGCGTTATTCGTCCTCGACTAAAGCTGCACTAATCAAAATCAGTACCGTGTAAACGTTAACAAAAAGGCTTATAGCTATGCCGTTGCTATAAGCCTTTCTACTGTAAATTCCCGCCACAGCCCGCTTTAAGAACTCTCTTAAAAAGATTTGTATTTGAGTTAACATAACTATTTCGTCCGGAATTCTTATTGTCATAACTGGTCCTGATAAGCAAACTTTACGTATCAAGGCGCGTCGCACACGCCAGATCACCGCCAGCGCAACGGATCGGCACGGCAGGCAATGATGTGCGGTAACAGTTTCAGGAGGCAGTCCCGTGAATAAATCTATGTTGGCAGGTATCGGCATTGGCGTAGCGGCCGCGCTGGGCGTCGCTGCTGTAGCGGGCATGAACGTTTTCGATCGTGGGCCGCAGTTTGCCCAGGTGCTTTCCGCCACGCCAATCAAAGAAACCACAAAAAATCCGCGTCAGGAATGTCGTAACGTCACGCTGACCCACCGTCGCGCCGTGCAGGATGAACATCGTATTGCAGGCTCCGTGCTTGGCGCAGTAGCGGGTGGCGTTCTGGGGCATCAGTTCGGCGGCGGTCGTGGGCGCGATGTAGCAACCGTAGCCGGGGCGCTGGCTGGCGGCTACGGCGGTAATCAGGTTCAGGGTGCAATGCAAAACGGCGACACCTATACCACTACCGAGCAGCGCTGCAAAACTGTCTACGACAAGCAGGAAAAAACGCTGGGCTACGACGTTACCTATAAGATTGGCAGCCAGCAGGGAAAAATCCGTATGGATAACGATCCCGGCACGCGTATTCCGCTCAACAGCGATGGGCAGCTGGTCCTGAATAATCAGGCTAACCAGGCTTAATTCAGTTAAGTCCGCTGTCAGGGGGATTTCCCCCGCGCTATTTGTTCGCTAAAAGTCTATGGCCCCATCTTCTCAGATGGGGCTTTTTTTATGGTTCAGGATGGGCCTGCAATTATCAGGTGGCTGAATTTTTTCCACACTTTCGACTTAATTTAAATTTAACTGGAAGCATCGTTCTTTTTTTTCCTTAAAACCCCACGCCCGGCGAATAAATTATCTGATTAAATAACGCATTTATTTAAGTTTTTGCCTTCGCAAGCGTGATTCTTATATAATTTCCTCTGCATTTTCTCTTGAGGATTTTTAATTTGGGTGCATAATGTGCGCATAAAAATTCTCAGTGCCTGTTCTGTTACAGTTGTATGGTCGGTATTTCATATATGGAAAAGAATGGAAGATTTTTTCTGACGCACTAAGGGTGCTTATTTTCTCTGGTAAGAATCCGTCATCTGCGTACTGTATGAGCGACTGAGCAACTATGCCAGCCTGTGCCGGAGCGTCGATAGATCTGATTAAATCAGCATAAGGCTGGAAAACCTGCAGCGGGGCGACCCCTTCCTGCATACTGGTGCTGTACCAAAAGGTAACCGGGATGCCTGTAAGAAAATCCTGTTCAGTACGCTCTGAAAGTTAATTAAACTTTTCCAGTAGCGTACTGATAAAGCAGGTGGCATAACCCTGCGTTAGCGCGTAGGGAGGACTAATTAAATCAGTAAAAAGGGAATGATAAACGATGAAAATGAATATCACAGCCGTAGCGTTACTTTGTACTGTCCTGCTTATCAGCGGTAATGTTCTCGCTAACAACCATACACTCTCCCTTGGCTATGCACAGAGCAAGGTTGAGGATTTTAAAAATATCCGTGGGGTAAACGTTCAGTATCGTTATGAATGGGCGTCACCCGTCAGCATTATCGGCTCATTTACTTACATGAAAGGTGATGACGGCTATTCCGAGCGTGTTGAGGCCTTTGACGATATCAGCGGTTATGACGGTAAAACCGATGTAAAATACTATTCGCTCCTGGCTGGCCCTGCATACCGTATTAACGATTACGTTAGTTTGTATGCTCTGGCTGGTATGGCGCATACTAAAGTAAAAGATAAAGTAACGTATCTCTCTGAGTATTCAGAACAAACTGACGTAAGTAAAACCTCTTTTGCTTATGGCGCAGGCGTGGTTATTAATCCTACAGATTACCTCTCCGTTAACGTTGGTTACGAGGGAACCCGCGTCAAATTTAACGATAACGTAACGGTAAATGGTTTTAATATTGGTCTTGGCTATCGTTTCTGATAATGAACCATATAAATCCCGACCTGGTTGTCGGGATTTATAAAAGAGAAAATAGTTATTTGTTATTGTGATTATGAAATATTGCATTGTCAGTTAAATGGATTTCTAAATGACGCTGAAAAAGGATGCGGCAGATAATGGCAAATGAAAGGTTCAAACATTTAAAAGAAAGTAAGTTCTTATGTAAAAGAAGAGAATCTGCAATAATAAATATACTTTGTATATGCACTTTTTTTACTTTTGCGCCGATGATCCGGTTAAATTGCAGAGATCTTTTGTTTAATCCAGTGGACTTGTTGGCCTGGATATTTATTATCGCAGGTATACGTTACTGTTACGCTTGCTGCTTTCAGCTGTGGCACTGGTACAATGGTGAGTAAAAGGGTCAGCAGCACGCTCTTTCCCTTTATCTGAGCAAAATCTTATCAGCAGGGCTTTGTCAGCGAACTAACGCTTCTTGCCGGGATAGCTCTGTTATGCAACCTGACGAAGCGTAAACGCACGTACATTTCTCCTTCCGCGTCATTGTGGGATATATTAGGCGCATTAGCGTAAAACTATCCTTTTATGACAGGTGACATCATCCATGGCTTTCATCCCAAAAAACTACGGTCGGCTGGAAAGCGGCTACCGTGAAAAAGCACTGAAAATTTACCCGTGGGTATGCGGACGCTGCTCGCGAGAGTTTGTCTATTCAAATTTGCGTGAACTCACCGTTCACCATATCGATCACGATCATACCAATAACCCGGAAGATGGCAGTAACTGGGAGCTGCTTTGCCTGTACTGCCATGACCACGAGCATTCCAAATACACCGAAGCCGATCAGTACGGCACAACTGTGATTGCAGGAGAGGATGCGCAAAAAGATGTTGCCGCCGCCACCTACAACCCCTTTGCTGACCTGAAGTCGATGCTCAAGAAAAAGTAACGCCAGCCTTAACCGCTTCTGGCGTGCAACTCCTCCGCGCAGCATAACACTACAGTCCTGGCCCCGTTGTCGGGATGCCCCATCAAAAATCTCGCAGGATGTCCTTTGCCTGCGAGCGGGTTGCTATAGTACAAATATCTTTCTCAATCAGGACTTGATATGAAACTGCGTAGTTTGTCTCTTATTGCCTGTATAGCTCTCAGTGGAGCAGGGGTTACTGCCGCTCATGCTGAAGCCGGAACGAATTTAAGCGCCCCACAACAGCCGGTTAAAAATATTGTGCTGGTGCATGGACTATTTGCTGACGGCTCCAGCTGGGGAAAAGTGATTCCACTACTGCAGGCTAAGGGTCTTAATGTGACCTCGGTGCAAAATCCTACTACTTCTCTGGATGATGACGTTGCTGCGGTAAAACGCGCACTGGCTCTACAGAATGGCCCGGTTATTCTGGTCGCACATTCTTACGGCGGGATGGTAATTAGTCAGGCAGGGAACGATCCTGAGGTGAAAGGACTGGTTTATATTGCCGCTCGTGCACCTGCCGCTAATGAAGACTATACGGCACTGACCAAAAAATTCCCGGCCGCGCCCGCTTCTGCGGGCATTAAATGGCAGGGCGATTATGCGAAATTAACGGAATCGGCATTTCTTCACGATTTTGCCAACGACCTGCCGGAAAACCAGGCAAAAGTCTATTATGCCGCCCAGCAGCCGATGGGAAAAGCCATTAAAATAGCCAGAACGACCGAGGCGGCGTGGCAGTTCAAGCCAACCTTTTATGCCGTTTCAACCCAGGACCGCACTATTAATACAGATCTGGAGCGCTTTATGGCGAAACGCATGCATGCCGATACGATTGAGCTAAAGGCCAGCCATGTCTCCATGATTTCACAGCCGGAAGCGGTAGCCGGACTGATAATGAAAGCTGCTCACGTGGCTGGTTACTGAGTATAATCAGGATTGCGGGCACGATAGTGCCCTTTTTATCCTCTATAAGGCGCTGGCAGATGCTAAAGCCCCGTGCACGGGATAATCCGTATAGCCGCGCTCATCGCCGCCAAAAAAGGTGGTGCGATCATAGGCGGTGAGGGGTAAATCATGGCGAATGCGCTCCGGCAAATCCGGATTTGAGGTAAAGAGTCGACCAAAGGCGATCATATCGGCATCGCCACTTTTCAGCATCTCTTCCGCACTCTCAGATTTAAATCCTCCTGCCGCAATAATCTTCCCGTGGTAATAAGGTCGTAAGTCGCGGCTGGCGACCGGCTCTGAATAATATCCTGCCTCTCTGTCTTCCGGCCCGGTAATGCGGGGTTCAATAATGTGCAGGTATGCCAGTTCAAAAGAATCTAGCTGTGCAACCAGGTAGCGAAATGTCGTGGTCGGATCGCTGTCATGCATATCCCCGTAAATACCACTGGGAGAGAGGCGTACCGCAACGCGTCCCTTGCCCCAGATATTGGTCAGGGCTGCAACGGACTCCAGCAGAAAACGCGCGCGGTTTTCCAGACTGCCGCCGTAGCTGTCGGTGCGTTGATTACTGCCGTCTAACAGAAATTGCTCTGGCAAATAGCCATTGGCGGCATGCAGCTCAACGCCATCAAATCCGGCGGCCATGGCACGGCGGGCCGCCTGTTGTAATTCATCGATCGGCTGTTTGATTTCATCTGTTTCCAGCGCGCGCGGCTCGGGAAAAAGTTTTCCTTCATAGGTTCCGTTATCATTTTTTGCCACGCCATAAGTTTCCCTGGCAATAAGCGCCGAGGGCGCGACGGGCTGACGGCCCAGAGAGAGTTCGGGTAAAGACTGCCGACCGGGATGCCAGAGCTGAAGCACAATCTGACTGCCGCGCGCGTGCACCGCTTCGACCAGTTTTTGCCATCCTGCCTGCTGCCGATCGTTAAAAATACCGGGCGCATCCGCATAGGCATTAGCGTAAGGCGATACCGCCGTTGCCTCTGCAATAAGAAGCCCGCCTTCGCTTGCCCGCTGCCGATAATATTCAATCATCAGTTCACCAGGTATGCCACCCTGTACGGTTCTCATACGCGTGGTGGGCGCCATCACTATGCGATGCTTTAACTGCAACTGGCCTGCTGTTATCGGTGTTAATAGCGTTTTCATCATTTCCCCTGTTAATAAGCAGGTGCCTTCAGCTATCAAGGCCCCGCCAGTCAGCTTTAAAGATTGGTAAGATTCCGGATGGATCTACTGCTGCGCCATAGTATGAGCAACCTGCGCCGCACTGATCCCCTCAAGCGCCAGGCCATAGCCAACGCCTTCGTCCATCAGGCGTTTCAGACGCTGCGTCAGCGCAATGCGGGTATAGCGTGAAGTCAGCGGCGGAAGGGCAGCAATGCCGTCGGCAATTTCATGGGCACGGGACAGAAGAGTATCTGCCGGCACGATTTCATTGACGACGCCCCAGTCTTTTGCCGTTTGCGCATCCAGAATCTGACGGGTAAGCAGGAAATAGCGTCCACGGATTGAGCCAATAACTTCAGGCCAGAGGATATGAACACCGTCGCCGGGAACGATGCCGAACTCAAAATGGGGTTTATCCTGAAAAACCGTTTCTGGCGTGGCCAGCACAATGTCGGTCAGCAGGGCATATTCACTGTGGAGCAACACAGGGCCGTTAAGGGCGGTAATCATCGGAACTTCGATATCCAGAATATTGCTCAGCACTTTTCTGCCTTCGCGCAGGATTTTGTCGAAGCCTGTGGGACTGAAGAAATCAAAACCTTCCGGACTGATGGCGTCCATAAAAGCATCGCCTGAGCCGGTCAGGATAACCGCGCGGTTTTCACGGTCTTCACCGATGGCATGGAACAGCGCAACAAACTGTTCATGAGTATGACCATCAAACACCAGTTTTTCCCCGTGAGTATGGAATTTAACTTCCAGTACGCCATTAGATTTACGGGTCAGGCGAGCGTTAGGGAAAGCATGTTGGTAGGCTGCAAACGTTGTCATAGTGATGTTCCTTGTTCATGCCAGTCGGTATTGACTGACCGTGAAACAACACTACCCCATTCCATTATGAATGAGATCGCCGTCAGATTAGATAACGCCTATTCCTTACTGGAATGAAGAGAGCCTTCCTCGTTCATAATCGTTTCCACAAATCCTGCAAACTGGCGCGCTTTGGCACTTGCCAGCCGACCGTTCGGAAATACTGCCCACAAGTCGATGGCTGGCAGTTGCCAGGCCGTCAGCACTTTTCTGACCGTACCGCTTTTAAGCTCTTCTGCAAACATCCAGTCAGAAGCGATGCACAATCCCATGTTGCTCAGCACGGCTGCGCGTTGGCCTTCGGCGGCGCTAACGCGAATACGTCCTTTAACCGCCACAGAAGTTACCGCGCCTTCACGGGTGAATGACCAGAAGTTCGGCTGGGGGTTATAGAGAACGGCCTCATGCTCTGCCAGTTCAGCGGGTGTTGCCGGTTCTCCCTTATTCGCCAGATATTCCTCAGTAGCGATAACCGAGCGGGCGCTGGTGGCCAGCTTGCGCGCCACGGCAGAAGAGTCAGGTAACGCTCCCATGCGTAACGACACGTCGACCCCTTCTGCGATTAAATCGATCACCCGGTCATCAAGAATGACATCAACGTCCAGCTCCGGATGTTCTGCAAGAAATTGCGGAAGGCGCGGGATGATATGCAGCCTGGCAAAAGTCGTTGCCGCCGAAATCCGGAGCTTTCCCGATAACCCTTTCCCTGCGCCTCGAGCAGCCAGTTCCGCTTCGTCCGCTTCCTGGATTGCGGCTCGCGCACGTTCATAGAACCGTTGCCCGGCTTCAGTGGGCGTCAGGCCGTGAGTAGAACGCGTCAGTAAACTGGTTTGCAGCCGTGATTCAAGCTGGGCAACGATTTTTGATACGGCAGGCTGGCCAACGTTAAGCTGCCTGGCGGCGGCAGAAAAAGAGCCCGTATCCACAACGCGTATAAACGTTGCCATCGCCTGAAAGCGATCCATGTTATTCCCCCGAAGAATAGTTGTTATCACGTGAGGATATCTACCATTCCTGAAGCACGCCAGCCAATATGTTGTTCATCACGTCAAACCTGACTAACACTCAACAAGGAAACGGCCATGATTGATATCTATGCATTCGCTACGCCAAACAGCATTAAAGTCCCGATAGCGCTGGAAGAGCTGGAGCTTGACTATGTATTGCACCCGGTGAACGTGCGCCAGGGCGAACAAAAAAAGGCCGAATTTATCGCCTTGAACCCGAACGGCAAAGTGCCTGTGCTTGTAGACAGTACGGCGGCCTCCGACAGGCTGGTTCTGACGGAATCAGCCGCCATCCTCATTTATCTTGCCGAAAAAACCGGAAAGCTTTTACCCGCGTCGGGCGCTGCAAGGGCGCGCGTATTTGAACAGCTGTTCTTCCATGCTTCCGCACTGGGGCCAGCCTTTGGTCAGGCGGGTTTTTTCCAGCGTCAGGCCGCCGAACCACAGCCTTTGGCGATGCAGCGTTTTTCAACCGAAGCCGCCCGCACGGTAAAAGTGCTGGATGGCGTGCTGGCCCGTCACGCTTTTGTTGCCGGTGAAGAATTTTCTATCGCCGATATTGCCCACTTTGGCTGGTTCTGGCGACGTGAATTTGCTGGCGTCAGCCTTGAGGATACGCCTGACGTGGCGCGCTGGTTTGATGCAGTCGCTTCTCGTCCTGCGGTGCAGCGTGCCATTGAGCGCGTTAACGCGCTGGCGACAGGTTAATCCTTTCAGGCACCGCCGCTTATAACCTGTCGCCTTTACGACAGCGTAGATGTGGACTGTAATGCTATTTCCCTCTCTGGCGAAAAGATCCAGAGATCATTAACCGGAGTAAATAATGCAGAGAACTTTTTTAATTACCGGTGCCAGTAAAGGCATTGGGCTGGCGCTTGCCCGGCGCCTCGCCGACGCGGGACATCAGGTGGTCGGCCTGGCACGCGGAGCGGTCGATAACTTCCCCGGCACGCTGGTTAACGCCGATCTTGCAGACGTCGCCGCCACTCAAAAGACCTTTGAGCAGCTGAGCCTTCGCTTCGCCTTTGACGGCATCGTAAATAACGTTGGGCTGGTCAAGCCGCAGCGCCTGGGGGAGATCGATTTATCCTCGTTTGACGACGTCATGCGGGTTAATCTTTATCCGGCTTTGCAGGGTACTCAGGCGATCCTTGCCGGGATGAAAGAGCGGGGCTGGGGGCGCATTGTGAATATTTCCAGCCTTACGGTGCTGGGAAGCGTTGAGCGTACGGCTTATGCGGCTGCAAAAGCAGCGTTGATCAGCTTCACCCGCAACTGGGCGCTGGAACTGGCACAAACGGGAATAACGGTGAATGCGGTCGCGCCAGGGCCTACCGAAACGACGTTGTTTCGGGAAAATAATCCTCCCGATAGCGAAGGGGAAAAGCGTTACCTTGCCGGTGTACCTATGAAGAGGTTTGGTAAACCCGAAGAAATTGCGGCAACGGCTGCTTTTCTTATGTCCGAAGAGGCTGCTTTTATGACGGGGCAGACGCTGTATGTCGACGGTGGTGCATCGGTGGGTAATCTGACTTTTTTGTGAAGTTTTGCTCTCAGGTGGACGGGATTAGATCATCGATCCCCGGCACGTATTACCAGCCAGATGCCGCCCGCAGAAATTGCCATCCCGGACGCCATCTGCCAGGACAGAGGCTCATCAAACATGGCCCAGGCCCAGACCAGGGTGATCGGCGGGCTAAGATACAGTACGCTGGCAACCCGGGTCGGGGAGCTTCGTCGCAGGCAGACCCAATACAGACCGTAGCCGCCGAAAGTGGACAGGGTGACTGTCCACAGCACGCTCAGAGCAAAGCCCATATTGCAGATCGGTGCCAGGCTACCCTGGCTACCCTGTATGGCGGCGAATGCGAAACTTGAAACGAAACACTGTAGCCAGAGATTGGGTATCAGGCCCATTGATTGTGCAGAGCCGATGCGTTTCTGCCACAACGTCGCTACGGCAAGGGACAGCATGCCTGCCACCGGCAAGCCGTAGGCCCATAGCGGCGCGTTGCCCAGCCCCAGCACGCTTTGCATCACCCACATCACTCCAGCCAATCCGACGATTAGCCCCAGCCAGACCTGGCGCGCTAACTGCTCACCGAGAAACACCGCCGCCAGCAGCGCCATACCCAGCGGCAGCAGATCTGCGCACAGAGCGACAAGACCGGCCGGAACGCCGAGCGCGATGCCTTGCGTCACGCCGGTCATATACCCGGCCATTGCCAGCAAGCCTGTCCCGGCATTTTTCAGCAGGATAAGAAAAGGTGTGGTCCTTAGTTGTTTGTAGACAAAGGGCAGCAGGAGAAGAGAGACCACCACGCTACGCCAGAACACCACAAGTAACGCCGGGGCGTAATCGATGGAGAAGCGTGCGCCAACGAATCCCGAACTCCAGGTCAGCACCAGCCCTGCCTCAAGTAAAGGCAGCGGCAGGGCCTGACGCCAGTTGCGGCACGACGGTTTAGCGGGTTGAAGCTGGATTGTTTTTTTCATTCTCAAAGGCTACGGGGCAGGTGTAATCTGGTAAATCAAAATAATATGAAGCAGTTGTTCATCAGGATTAAATCATGGCCGCCATTCTTGACATCGAGCTGTTACGTACCTTTCATACCGTGGTTCGCAGCGGGAAGTTCAGCGCGGCAGCCGAACAGTTGCATAAAAGCCCTGCGGCGGTGAGCGTTCATATTCAGCGGCTTGAGGCGGTAGCGGGTGGCCGACTGCTGAATCGCGATAACCAGTCAGTTTCTCTCACGGCACTGGGGAAGCGTCTGTTAAGCGCTACCGCCGGGCTGTTACGCACGCACGATCAGGTTTTAGCCGATCTGCACGGCACTAACCTCACCGGGCGGATTACATTGGGAGTACCTGATGAATACGCGATCAGGGTCATACAGGATATCTTGCCGACTTTTACCGCGGCCTGGCCAAACGTTGTGCTGGAGCTGAAAACGGGGCCGAGTTATGTATTACGAGACTGGGTGCAGCGTGCCAAATTGCAGACGGCCATAGTAGCCCAGTGCAAAGGGCTTATTGGCCCGAATACCCAGCTGTTAATGTCAACTACGCCGGTCTGGGTCGGCCCAAAGAGTACAGCCGTGGCGCTTGACGATCCTCTTCCTTTGGCCGTCCACGCCGAGTCTTGCCCTTACCGTGAAGCGATGATTGAATCGCTCAAAGCGTCAGGTCGGCGTTCGCGCATCGTGCTTGAAAGTCCCTCAAATCAGGCAATTAAAGCATGTGTGGAAGCAGGCTTAGCCGTCAGCCTTATTGACCGTGGCAAGGTTACCGGGCGCATGAATATCCTCGAAGATATGCCGGTTATTCCAGACCATGACATCGTGTTTATGCGCAACGCTGCATCTCGCGAGGAAGAGGCCGTTAAACTGTTGGCGCGCGCGATACAGCAATCGTTTCGGTTGTAGGCGAGGGCCACCGCTTATAAACGCAGGCTTAAATGAAAATGAAGCATAACTTTGCCCACAAGGTGCGCAAATGTTGCCTCTGGCTGATGCGGGCGCACTGCCTGGCGGCGTCTCATAAAGCAGAAAACCCGCTCAAGGCGGGTTTTCTGCTCTGTAGCCTGTGATGCTTCGCGGGCATCCAGCGTACAGCGAGGTAAAATTCTTCTTTTGGTTAAGTGAATAGCATAACCCGGATAGGCGGCTTTTTCGGTTTTGTAGCAAATTTGACAGAACTGGTTTTTTACCAAATATCCGGAGAAAGGGTGTAAGGCATTTCCTGGCAGGAAGCAGCTCTCAATAGCTCCGAAATTCGACCCGATAGCCCGGGCGCTTGACGATAATCTTTTCCGTCATTTCATATCAATGAGTGCAAGCTGCACATGATGCCTGATAAAATCCGCTTTGAGCGTGCTATAGCGAGGAACGTCGTTTTGACTGATTACAGCCGCAGCATGCTTTATGGCAGCGTATTCTTTGGCTACTTCTTTATTTTTTATAAGGTAATCACGAAAAGCCAGGTGCCTTATAATCTGCGTATCTCCTGCTATAAACGCATGAACCTGATGGCTACGCCGATCGCCACCTTTGATAAAGTATCTACGACCAGGAATGCCATTTTCCCCTCGGGCAACATAGCCGATACCAGCCATAGCAGGCTCAAGTTTATCCAGTTCGTTTAGCCCAGAAACTTCCAGCAGTATGTCGATGACGGGTTTAGCTGCTAAATCCGGTACCGAAGTGCTACCTATGTGGTAAATATTTTTAGCTATTTCCCCAAGCGCTCCTTGTATTAGCGAACGGTCAAGCAGGAAAATATCGGGCCACCGCTTATCGTATTGTACCACGGTTATTGTTCGCATTGTTATAGCCTCATTTATGCTCAGGCATCCACCATCATATCTCCTGAATCATCTACTGATGCAAACCTGAAGCATAAAAATCACCATACAGCCTGCACGCCAGTCTGGTTGTATCTACTTCAAGGCAAAGCGCGACATCTTCGGCAAATCCACGCTGTTGAAGTTCAACTGCGGAGGAACACTCATAAAGCGGCAGGAGATTTTGCTGCTGGTAAAGCTGCCAGGTTGCCACTGCCGCCTGCGCTTCTGGTGAACAACTGCCGCGCTCCATAGCAGCGATAATGCCACCTGCTGCTGCATAATCTTCAATTGATGGGCGGAGGTTGCCATCAGGCCAACGTTCGCCACAAGGAATGATCAGGACACGCCTGAAATCGCCGCATGCCTTCGCCGTTGCAGCCATATTCCTGAAACAACCGTTGAAAACCGTAATTCCCGCTTCACGTGCCTTAAAGGAAATTGCGGAACCGTTAGGAGAGGGAAGTACCAGGCTTTCGCCATCGCTTATGCTCCGTATAGAAACCGGTGACAGGCTGTACCCCTTGCTATGGAATTTTCTGTCCGGACTGGCTGTCTTCGCCCCAATTTTTATAGCGTATTCGATGGCAGAGCCATCTTTCCACGGCCAGGGATAGATACGAGCACCATTATCAATAGCCAGACTAACGCACGTGGAGAATGACATAACGTCGACGATTACCGCGCAGTCAGCGTCTTTAGCCAGATAATCAATGGCAGATAAACCCCATTCCAGGCGCACATCAAATCTGTCCTGACTAAACCATTCCACGATATGTTTTCCGTTACAGGTTTCAATAACCTAAATTTAACATATCTTCGTTTCCGCTAAACCCATTGTGAAGCTATAAACTCTTCCCGCAGGCGGCGATAAGGTGAGTGACCAGCGCCCGTACCTTAGCCGATGGCCTGGGACCGGCAGGAAAAACGGCATACGCCTTTAAAGGCTCAAGCTCATAGTCTGGTAATAGCTGCACAAGGCTGCCGTCGCTTCGCTCTTGTGCGGACATGACCGTTGTCACGTTGGCTATGCCCAAACCTGCCATTGCAGCCGCCAGAATACCCGGAGCCGCATCAATTTTGATTTGTCCACGCAGCGTTACAACCTGGTCTGCACCTGCCTTAAACAGTTTTAGCGTGCTCTTTTCAGGAAAGCTCAACTCGTGCAGGATCGCGTCGTGAAAAGTGAGTTCTTCCGGCTCTCTGGGCACGCCTTTCCTGGCGAGATAGGCTGGTGATGCCACTAACATTCGCGGCACGGAGGCAATTTGCCTTGCGCCAAAGGTAGAGTCCTCAAGGTCGCCCATACGGATGGCTACATCAATGCCGGCAGCCACCAGGTTCTGTCGCTCGTCCCGCATGGTAATTTCAACCCGCAGATCGGGATAGCGTTCGAGAAAAGCCGGTAAGGCGGGAATGATCGCTCTGGTACCGTACATCACGGGTACTGCCAGGCGAACAGTTCCCCGCAGAGAATCAACTCCCCGAGCCGCATCTTCGGCCTCTTCTAAATCGGCAGCCGCCTGGCGAGCCTTTTCCAGAAACACTGCACCCGCTTCAGTTAACGCCATGTTGCGGGTCGTGCGCAGCAAGAGCTTCACGCCCAGACGCTTTTCCAGCCCGGTGATGATACGAGAAGTTGAAGGCTGTGACAGCCCAAGCTCTTGGGCGGCACGGGAAAAGCTTCCCGCCTCTGCAACACGGGTGAAAACCTCTATCTCAAGCCAGCGGTCATTCATTTATATTCCAGATAAGTGTTCTGCAAAATCGCAGTATACATTTACCAGAAGAAAAAGTTTAACGTGGATCCTTCACTACAGGCTGAGTTAACAATCACCGATCCATGAGGAAATTATGTCCATCAAAATTTACGGCGACCCTGGTTCAGGCAGCCTCCGACGTGTCACAACCGCCGCTGCGGTTATGGGTATTAATATCGAACGAATGAATATCGACTTGTTCAAAGGAGAAAGCCATACTGCCGAGTTTCTGAAGCTAAACCCGCACGGTCTTTCTCCCGTATTGCAGGACGGCGACACCATTATCTGGGAAGCGTCAGCCATTAACCTCTACCTGGCCGACAAAGCAGATTCCAGTTTGACTGGCCGCACGCCGTCAGAGAAGTGGGAAGTATTACAATGGATGTTCTGGTCCGGTGAGCAATGGCGGATATTCTCTACTCTGCTGTTCGATGCGTGGGCCGGGGAAACCTTTATGGATAAGCCAAAGGACGAAGCGATTATCCAGCTGGCGATAAGCAATATTCGTAGCGCGGCAAAGGCTCTGGA
Organism: Erwinia sp. BNK-24-b; assembly: GCF_047456155.1. Lineage (NCBI taxonomy): Bacteria > Pseudomonadati > Pseudomonadota > Gammaproteobacteria > Enterobacterales > Erwiniaceae > Erwinia > Erwinia sp. BNK-24-b. The sequence goes on along the minus strand of NZ_CP179901.1, from coordinate 2,853,377 downwards.
TGAGCAACTTGCAAACCGAAAGTTCATTGTTGGCGATGCGTTGACGCTTGCCGATATTGATATCGCCGCACCTTTTTCGCAATACAAACGCACCGGCGCGCCGTTTGACGAGTTTCCGGGGCTGATAGCCTGGCAGCAGCGTCTGCTGGAGACCGTGCCCGCGTGGGCATCGACGCGTGACGAAGTAGAAAAACGCATGGCTGGCGTTTTGAACGCGTCAAACGTCTGAAGCAACCTCAAGCCTGGGTATGCTCAAAACAGAATGCCGCAAATAGCCTGGCATTCGGGAAGTTATCTCTTATCAGGCATCCGGTGTTCAAAGCAGGGTGCCTGCTGTTCTGCTAAAAGCATGCCTGCTTAGGCGACCATCCGGCCACGCCCGCCATCATTTTCATCATCTGCCCGACGCAACATGAATTTCTCTCATGTTCGTTGAAATTAAATCACTTTTTTTCATTCTGTGACTCAGGCATAAAGTATGCATAGTTATTAACACAGATAACATAAACACAACTGAATGAGAAAGCCTGCAAAGAACATCAGGATGTCCTGACAGCAAGCAACAGAATCAGGTTTATAACAGATATCAGGATACCGGATGACGATGACTAACGCATTTAGCTTCACCATTAAGAGCCTTCGTTTCGACGAAAATTATAACCCTTCCGAAAATACGCGTATCACCACCAACTTTGCGAACCTGGCAAGGGGTGAGAAACGTCAGGAAAACCTGCACAACGCCTTAGTGATGATGAACAATCGTTTCAACTCTCTGGCGCACTGGGATAACCCTAAAGCAGACCGTTATGCCGTTGAGCTGGACATCATCTCCGCCTGGCTGGACATTGAAGGCACGGGTAAAGCCTTCCCGGTCATTGAAGTATTGAAAACCAATATCGTTGATAAAAAAACTAACCAACGCATTGACGGTATTGTGGGTAATAACTTCTCCTCTTACGTGCGGGATTATGACTTCAGCGTACTGCTGTCAGAGCACAACAAAAATCAGTCTGCCTTCAGCACGCCGGATAATTTTGGTGATTTGCACGGGAATATCTTCAAAAGCTTTATCAACTCGGACGTTTACAAAGAAAACTTCAAAAAAGCGCCGGTTATTTGTCTGAGCGTTTCCAGCAAAAATACCTATTACCGTACCGGTAATACGCATCCCGTGCTGGGCATTGAATATCAGCAGGATGAATATTCTCTGACCGACCGCTATTTCGCCAAAATGGGCCTGCAGGCTCGTTATTTTATGCCGGCCAATAGCGTGGCGCCTTTAGCTTTCTATTTTTCTGGCGACCTGCTCAGCGATTACACCAATCTTGAACTGATTGGGACTATCAGCACGATGGAAACTTTTCAGAAAATCTATCGGCCAGAAATTTACAACGCCAATTCCGCGGCAGGAAAAGAGTACCGCCCGGATCTGAACTATCAGGATTATTCCTTAACGCAAATTGTTTACGATCGAGAAGAACGCAGCCATCTGGCAGTAGAACAAGGGAAGTTTACTGAAGAGCACTTTATCAAACCGTACCAGGCTCTTCTTGAGCAGTGGTTTGCACGTTCCGTTTCTTGATTAATCAAAAAAATATAAGGTCACCTGCGATGAAAAAATTACTACCTACTTCTACTGCTGGCAGCTTACCTAAGCCATCATGGCTTGCTCAGCCAGAGCAGCTCTGGTCACCCTGGAAACTGCAGGGCGATGAATTAGTCGACGGTAAAAAAGATGCGCTGCGCCTGTGCCTGGACGACCAGCAGCAGGCCGGTATTGATATCGTTAGCGATGGCGAGCAGACGCGTCAGCACTTTGTTACTACGTTTATTGAACACCTTGACGGCGTTGATTTTGAGAAGCGCGAAATCGTTAAAATCCGCGACCGTTATGAGGCAAGCGTGCCTACGGTGTTTGGCGATGTTGCGCGCCGCAAGCCGGTTTTTGTTGAAGACGCCAAATTCCTGCGTCAGCAAACCAAACAGCCAATCAAATGGGCATTGCCTGGTCCGATGACCATGATCGATACGCTGTATGACGGTCACTATAAAAGCCGTGAAAAACTGGCCTGGGAATTCGCTAAAATCCTTAACCAGGAAGCCAAAGAATTAGAAGCCGCCGGTGTCGATATTATCCAGTTTGATGAGCCTGCCTTTAACGTTTTCTTTGATGAAGTCAACGACTGGGGTATCGCAACGTTAGAAAGAGCTATCGAAGGCCTGCAGTGCGAAACTGCCGTGCACATTTGCTACGGCTACGGCATCAAAGCCAACACGGACTGGAAAAAAACGCTGGGTTCAGAATGGCGTCAATATGAAGAGATTTTTCCTAAGCTGCAAAAATCTAATATTGATATCGTTTCGCTGGAATGTCAGAACTCGCACGTGCCAATGGAGCTGATTGAGCTGATTCGCGGTAAGAAAGTAATGGTTGGTGCCATTGACGTGGCAACCAACAACATTGAAACCCCGGAAGAAGTCGCCGCAACGCTGCGTAAAGCCCTGCAGTTTGTCGATGCCGACAAGCTTTATCCTTGCACTAACTGCGGCATGATCCCGCTGCCACGCCATGTAGCGAGAGGCAAGCTGAATGCCCTGAGTGCAGGCGCGGAAATCGTTCGCAAAGAGTTGCTGGCAAAATAAGACGGGTTAATCCCTTCTGAAACAGAGTTCGAAGCAGGGCGGCTGATACGGTCGTCCTGCTTTTTTTATAGCTTACCAGGGTTGATGGCAGCAAATACGGGTAAAAGGATTTAACCCGGCCCCTCACTGCCTGCCGCCAGCAAGGGGACAACGATGTCACTGATGGGGGTTGGAATACCCTGTGAGCGACCATAACGCTGAATAACGCCGTTGCGTATATCCCATTCCAGCGGGCGGTTAGCCTGGCGGTCGGCGAGGATAGAGGTACCCAGATCCGCAGGCGCACGCTGAAAACCCTCGACGATCTCCTGTGGAACGTTATCCTGAAGTATTGCACCCTGCGCTCGCGCGACAGTCAGACATTCCCCCAGATAAGCCAGGGTCAGTGAGGTAATATCCGTGCGTGAAAACATCCCCGAGCGGCGATTTGCCAGCACCATTAGACCTGCTGCCGCATTCTGTAGCAGTTTTCGCCAGGCAATGGAGAGAAAATCTGACGACAACTCCACCGTGCAGCGCGTGCCGTCAAGCGCATCTACGACACGTTGTGCCTGCGGCAAACTGGGCAGAGTCAAACGCGGTTTGGCGCGAAGGGTAACGGAAGCATCAGGCTCGCGCTGCGCCGGAAACCATACTACGGAAGGCAGTACCGTTGCCCCGTTGACGTAGGGTTTCAGCTGGGTTTTCTGCTCCACGCCGTTTTGCAGGGCACAGACTACGGTATTTTCATTGCATAACGCGGCCAGCCAGTCTGCGCAGTCAGCTACCTGAGTAGTTTTTACTGCCACAAAGACCAACTCTATCGGATGGGTGACGATAGAGGCGTTATTCAGGACCGGGCCTGGCACGACGACTTCTCCCTTATCGTGATGCAAAACTAATTGCGAATGCGCGGTCCGTCCGCAAAGTATCGGCGTGCGACCAACTTCATGAAGCGCGGCGGCGATGGTAGTACCTATCGCACCGGGGCCGACAAGCGCAATTGTAGGGCGGTCAGACATAATAAGTCCTCCTGAAGTCAGCGTTGTTACATACCATACGTTAAGGTCCATTAAAGTTTGTAGGCCGCTTTGCCGATATACGTAGGCTACTACTTCTGACCTTGAATCTCGTTATAGATAATGCCTCGTGCATTTTGCGGGCAAGATAGCACTACAGAAACGGCTGCCGAACAGGCTGGCGCTTCAGTAAACAATGGGACCGGCCACCATGATCACTGTGAACAAACCCGCTCTTTCCGCCGTCTGGTCCACGGATAGCCAGGGCGTATGCGTCACCAGCCAGGAAAATCCGGCCGGCCTGATGCCCGCACTGAAAGGCGTCACGTTAAGTACATGGTTGAGGCTGGCACAGGCTGACGATGATACCAATATCGCGCTCCAGCTGACGGCGGCGCTGGAACGGGTGACGCCTTTTCATATCGAAATACCTATCCATTGTCTGGACGGAACCACGCGGCGTGTAATCCTTTCCGGCTTGCCGGATAGTCAACCTGGGGCATCGGAAAAACAGTATAGCGGCTTCATCCTTGATATCACCGGGCCGCGCAAAGCTCTTGAGGATGCGCTGCGCACGGCAGCGGAATATCGTCTGCTGATTGAAAACAGCACCGACCTGATTGCCCATTGCGATAAAGATGGCCGATACGTTTCTATCTCGCCATCCTATAGCGAAATGATAGGCTGGTCAGCCGATGAGGTGGTGGGTCAACTGGTAGTCAATTTCCTGCACCCCGATGACCAGGCACCCGCGACGGAGGCACTGCAACATATCTTCAACGGCGGCACGTTGCCGGACGTAGTCGAGGTACGCAAGCTACATCGCGACGGTCACTATATTACGCTTGGCACAAAGGCCTGCGGCGTCAGGAATCCTTCTACGGGCAAGAATATTGGCGCAGTGCTGGTTTCTCGCGATATTACCCGTGATAAGAAAAAGATGCAGGAGCTTGAGAAACTGGCAACTCGCGATACGCTGACCGGCTTGCCTAACCGGGCCTGGATCAACAACCAGATTAGCGAAATGCTGGCGCAGCGTGACGATCTGGCCTACACCACGGTCCTGTTTATCGATCTGAACGGCTTCAAGGCCGTGAATGATTCAATGGGACACGCGACAGGAGATGCTTTACTGCAACAGGTAAGCGAACGGTTACAAGGTTGCATGCGCCCGGGCGACTCGGTGGCACGCCTTGGCGGCGACGAGTTTGTAGTGGCAGCCAGGTGCAGCAATCGGCAGGCAGCGTCCGCCATCGCCCAGCGCCTCATTGACAGCCTGAAAGAGCCTTTTGTCTTTAATGATAAGGAAGTACGGATCGGGGCGGCGATAGGTATTAGCCTGGCGCGGCCCGGGACGGCATCGGTTAAAAATTTATTTGAGCATGCCGACATAGCGATGTACCAGGCGAAAGCACGACGTGATGGGTCATATCAGTTTTTCTGATCTGGCGTTCAGGCACGTCGTTAGCGGTAGCCTTCAGCAGCATATCGCCCGTTCAGTTTATTTCCCCCCCTGAAATAGCGCATAAGGCACGGCCCGGAGGTAAAACTCGCAGCAGGCAGTGGTCAGCGACCCGTTATCCACTAAACTCATTACTCAAGCTGATGTATCGCTTCCATAAGGCAAGGAGATAATCATGTCTGAACAGAGTGAAATGACTAACGTGTTCGCCAGTAAAATGCGCGATGCCGATCTGAATTTTATTGCCAATATCGCCAGCAAATTTGGCGTGGGCCTGGGCGTTACCTTGTTTGTTAAAGGGGCGCTGGTGACGGGAAATACCATTTCCGGCAAGGAATATTACGAACAAATCGCCGAGTTTTTTGGCAAGGTTGAGGAAGGCACGGTAGAACAGGCGATTGCCAACTATTTCAAACGCACCGGCGAAGCCTATTACACGCCGGAAGATGATGATGCTTCCGTGCCGCTTAACTTTCTGCATCTGAAAGATGTCTCTTTCCGCCTCGGTTCCGAACAGTTCTCACACCATAAAAATGGCCTGCTCAGGATCAAAATAGAAGAGATCGACGGCTTTATGCTGGGTATTTCGACTAACGACTGATGAGCCGGGAAAGCACCGTTTCAGCCGTTATTAACGTACTGAAACGGTGATGGTTCAGGCGGCCGCGTTTTCCAGCAGCTGTGCCATAAAGTCACGTACCCACTTCATGCGCAACTTGCGTTCAGCAAGCTCGCGCGTGAACTTCAGCTTAGTGGGGCCATCCAGCCGCCAGTTCTGCGGCTCCTTCTGCAGCAGGCCAATCAGCCAGCCTGGATCGGCCTTGTTCTTCTCGGCAAACTCGACAAAACCGCCTTTCTCGCTGGCCTCGACGCGACGAATACCAATCTTTTTCGCCATCAGGCGCAGCGCGGCAATGTCCAGCAGGTTGCGCGCGGCATCCGGCAGCTGACCAAAGCGGTCAATCAGCTCGACTTTCAAATCATCCAGCTCGCCTTCCTGCTGCGCGCTGGCAATCCGCTTGTAGAACGACAGGCGCGTATTTACGTCCGGGATAAAATCGTCCGGCAGCAGCGAAGGCATGCGCAGTTCGATATCGGTCTGGCTGTTGGTCAAATCCTCCAGCGATGGCTCGCGACCTTCCTTCAGCGCGTCGACGGCGTTTTCCAGCAGCTCCATATAAAGCGAGAAGCCGATGCTTTCCATCTGGCCATGCTGATCTTCGCCCAGCAGCTCGCCCGCGCCACGGATCTCTAAATCGTGCGTTGCCAGTGCAAAACCCGCGCCCAAATCTTCCAGCGAGGCGATAGCTTCCAGACGCTTGTGCGCATCGGTAGTCATCGACTTCGGATGCGGCGTTAACAGCCACGCATAGGCCTGATGGTGTGAACGGCCCACGCGGCCGCGAAGCTGGTGCAGCTGCGCCAGGCCAAAGTGGTCGGCTCGTTCGATGATAATGGTGTTCGCTGTAGGAATATCGATGCCGGTTTCGATAATGGTGGTACAAACCAGCACGTTAAAACGCTGATGATGGAAATCGTTCATCACCCGTTCCAGGTCGCGTTCGCGCATCTGGCCGTGACCAATAGCAACGCGCGCTTCCGGCACCAGCTCCGCAATGCGGTTCGCGGCTTTCTCAATGTTTTCCACATCGTTATAAAGATAATAAACCTGGCCGCCGCGCAGCACTTCACGCAGGATCGCCTCACGTACCACCAGATTATCGAACTCGCGGACGAAAGTTTTTACCGCAAGACGACGCGCTGGCGGCGTAGCGATAATCGACAGGTCGCGCATGCCGCTCATTGCCATATTGAGCGTACGCGGGATTGGCGTGGCGGTCAGCGTCAGAATATCGACATCGGCACGCATCGCCTTAATCCGCTCTTTATGACGCACGCCAAAGCGGTGCTCTTCATCGACAATCAGCAGCCCCAGGTCGCGCCATTTAATCTCGCTCTGCAACAGCTTGTGCGTGCCGATCAGAATATCAATTTTGCCTTCGCGAGCTTCTTCCAGAATTTGCGTTTGCTCTTTAGCGCTGCGGAAGCGGGAAAGCATCTCAATGCGGACTGGCCAGTTGGCGAAGCGATCGCGGAAGTTATCGTAATGCTGCTGGGCAAGCAGGGTAGTTGGCACCAGCACGGCAACCTGCTTGTGGTTTTCCACTGCCAGGAAGGCAGCGCGCATCGCCACTTCGGTTTTACCAAAGCCCACGTCGCCGCAGACCAGCCGGTCCATCGCCAGCGGCTGGCACATATCGCTGAGCACCGCGTTAATCGCCTGCGCCTGATCCGGCGTGGTTTCAAACGGGAAGCTGTCGCAAAACAGCTGATACTGCTCGCGATCGTGCTTAAAGGCGAAGCCCGCTTTAGCCGCGCGCTGGGCATAGATATCCAGCAGCTCGGCGGCCACGTCGCGCACTTTTTCCGCCGCTTTTTGCCGCGCGCGCGACCAGGCATCGCTGCCCAGCTTGTGCAGTGGGGCATTTTCGTCCGCGCCGCCAGCGTAGCGGCTGATCAGATGCAGAGAAGAAACCGGTACGTAAAGCTTGGCGTCTCCGGCATAGGCCAGCATCAGATACTCGGCGGTAATGCCGCCGGTTTCCAGCGTGGTCAGACCGATATAGCGACCAACACCGTGCTCCAGATGCACCACCGGCTGGCCAGGATGCAGCTCCGCCAGGTTGCGGATCAGCACGTCCGGGTTAATGGTGCGGCGGCTATCCTGACGACGACGGCTGACGCGCTCGCCCAGCAGATCGCTTTCGCAAATCAGCGCCCGGTTGCGCAGGCTGTCGATAAAGCCGTGCTCGCTGGCGCCAATAATCAGATAAGCGCCGGGTTCTTGCGCGTCATTTAAGGCGTGAATGGTTTTCGGCGTGAGCTTGATGCGGGCCAGCAGCTCCTGTAACGCTTCGCGGCGGCCTTCGCTCTCTACCGAAAAGATCACCGGACCGCTGAAATTCTCCAGGAACTGCCGCAGCGCGTCCAGCGGCGCTTTTGCCTGCGCCTGCACCGCCAGATCGGGCAGGTTTTGATAGCCCAGATTGGTATTGGCCGCTTTCTCTGCCAGCTCGTCGCTTTTCAGCTGGACGCGCGGCCACTTTTTCAGCTCGCCAAACAGTTCGTCGGTGCGCAGCCAGAGTTTTTCCGGTGACAGTAAGGGCCGCATCGGATCGACACGGCGATTTTCAAAACGCGCCATCACTTCCTGCCAGAAGCGCTCCGCCGCGCTTTCCAGCTCGCCGGTATTAATCAACAGCGTATTGGCAGGAAGATAGCTAAACAGCGAAGGTAGCGCCTGCTCAAAAAAGAGCGGCTGCCAGTATTCAATGCCGGAAGGCAGCGTGCCTTTGCTCACCTGCTGATAGATATGTTCAGCTTCACGTCTGACGTCAAAGTGTTCGCGCCACTGCGTGCGGAACAGCTCAATGGCTGCTTTATCGGTCGGAAACTCGTGGGCGGGCAGCAGGTTAATCGCCTCTACCTCTTCCAGCGTGCGCTGGCTGTCAACGTCGAACAGGCGCAGGCTGTCGATCTCATCATCAAAAAAGTCGATGCGGTAGGGCTGTTCGCTGCCCATCGGATAGAGATCCAGAAGCGCGCCGCGCGTGGCATATTCACCGTGCTCCATTACCTGATCGACATGACGGTAGCCAGCCTGCTCCAGCTGAGCGCGCAGCGCATCACGCGACAGGTGCTGGCCTTTACGCATCACCAGCGCATGACCGTGCAGAAAGCTGTGCGGGCAGACCCGCTGCATCAGCGTATTCACCGGCAGGATCAGCACGCCTTTTGTCAGCGTCGGCAGGTTATAAAGCGTCGAAAGACGTGAAGAGATAATTTCCTGATGCGGCGAAAAGCTGTCAAAAGGCAGCGTTTCCCAGTCGGCCAGGGTCATTACCGGCTCGTCGGTAAACTGCCGGATTTCATCCTGCAAACGCAGCGCGTTTTGCATATCCGGTGCAATCAACATCACTGGGCCGCCGTGACGCGCGAGAATTTCAGCACTTTCTACCGCGCAGGCGGCACCGGTGAGTTGTCCCAGCTGACGCTGGTCGCCTGCTTTTGCTGGCAGGTTATATCGGGCATGTTCAGGCATAATCAGTCAGTCGGTCTCTTCACAAAAAGGGAGAGCAGGAAACGAGACGTTTCCTGTTCGGCTAACCGAGTATACCTCTATTTTGGCGATTGTTGCGTGTAGTGCATTCTGGGCCGGTCAATGTTTGCCCAGATCAACTCTTTTTCGCCGTGATAGCTGTGGTTGCCGTCGTCCCACTTAACGTAATAGCCCGCGGGCGCGTCGCCCTGTTCGAAGACGTTGACCACTAACCCTTTAATTTCGCCAGTTTTATGCCTGACAATACTGCCTTTAGGATATCTTGACATTATGCCTGCTCCCGCCTTTACTCACGCTGCCCAAAAGTTTTCCCCCGGGGGATAAGGTAAGTTTATGCCGTTTCCTGCGTAACAATTGGGTAAATAACGGTCGTTTTTCGTGTGATATTTCGCCACGAAGTGCGGCAAGCCTCGAGGATCATAAAACTTAGTAAAAGAGTCAGCGGCTTAGAGGTTCCATAACGCCGGGCTAACCTTTATCATCTTCGATCACTTTTTGCCTTATTACCGCCAAAAGACGGATAACATGTATCAACCTGTCGCGTTATTTATCGGCCTGCGCTATATGCGTGGGCGAGCATCAGACCGCTTCGGGCGGTTTGTTTCCTGGCTCTCCGCCATTGGCATCACGCTCGGCGTGCTGGCGCTGGTCACCGTGCTGTCGGTGATGAACGGCTTTGAACACGAGCTGGAAAAAAACACCTTAAACCTGATGCCCCAGGCGCTGATCACCAGCGAAAAAGGTTCTCTCGATCCGCAACAGGTTACTGCGGCATCGCTGAAGCTACAGGGCGTTGATCGCGTCACGCCGCTGACCACCGGCGACGCGGTGCTGCAAAGCGCGCGCAGCGTCGGCGTCGGCGTCATGCTGGGGATTAACCCCGACGAGCCGGATCCGCTGACGCCGTTTCTGGTTAACGTTAAGCAAAGCGAGCTACAGCCCAATCAGTACCGCATTATCGTTGGCGAGCAGCTGGCAGAGCAGCTCGGCCTGAAGCGGGGCGATCAGGTTCGTCTGATGGTGCCTTCCGCCAGCCAGTTCACGCCAATGGGCCGCCTGCCAAGCCAGCGCCTGTTTACGGTGATTGGTACCTTCGCCGCCAACAGCGAAGTAGACGGCTACCAGATTCTGCTCAACCAGCAGGATGCTTCGCGGCTGATGCGCTATCCGGCAGGCCATATCACCGGCTGGCGTTTGTGGCTGGATAAGCCGCTGCAGGTCGATACGCTCAGCGGGCAAAAGCTGCCTGCCGGTCTGGTATGGAAAGACTGGCGCGAGCGCAAAGGCGAACTGTTCCAGGCGGTGAAAATGGAAAAAAATATGATGGGGCTGCTGCTTAGCCTGATTGTCGCCGTCGCGGCGTTCAACATCATTACCTCGCTTGGCTTGCTGATTATGGAAAAGCAGGGCGAAGTGGCGATCCTGCAAACCCAGGGCCTGACGCGCCGCCAGATTATGCTGGTGTTTATGGTACAGGGCGCAACGGCGGGCGTGGTCGGCGCGCTGCTTGGCGCACTGCTGGGCGTGCTGCTGGCCAGCCAGCTCAACAACCTGATGCCGCTGATTGGCGCTTTCCTTGACGGCGCGGCGCTGCCCGTCGACATTTCCGGCGTACAGGTAGCTACCATCGCCGTCGTGGCAATGGCCGTGGCGCTGCTTTCCACCCTTTATCCTTCCTGGCGCGCGGCCGCCGTTCAACCCGCTGAGGCTTTACGTTATGAGTAACAACATCCTGTTGCAGTGCGACAACCTGTGCAAACGCTATCAGGAAGGCAGCGTCCAGACTGACGTGCTGCGCAACGTCTCTTTCAGCGTGGCACCCGGCGAAATGATGGCGATTGTCGGCAGTTCCGGCTCCGGCAAAAGTACCTTAATGCATCTGCTGGGCGGCCTGGATACGCCAACTTCGGGCGACGTGGTGTTTAACGGTAAATCGCTGAACGGCATGTCTTCGGCGGCGAAAGCCGAGCTGCGCAACCGCGAACTGGGCTTTATTTATCAGTTTCACCACCTGCTGCCGGACTTCAGCGCGCTGGAAAACGTGGCGATGCCGCTGCTGATTGGCAAAGCCAGCAAGGCGCAGGCAGAAGAGAAAGCCATTGAAATGCTGCGCGCGGTCGGGCTGGAAAAACGGGCGGCGCATCGTCCTTCCGAGCTTTCCGGCGGCGAACGTCAGCGCGTGGCGATAGCGCGTGCGCTGGTGAATAATCCGCGTTTAGTGCTGGCGGACGAGCCGACCGGCAACCTGGACGCGCGTAACGCAGACGCCATTTTCGATCTGTTGGGCGAACTGAACGTGCGTCAGGGCACCGCTTTCCTGGTAGTGACACACGATCTGCATCTGGCCAAAAGGCTGAACCGCCAGATGGAGATGCGTGACGGCGTACTCAGTGAAGAGCTGACGCTGGCGGGCATGGCGTAATGGCAAGTTCTCTTTCTCTTCTACTGGGCCTGCGCTTCAGCCGCGGGCGCCGTCGTGGCGGCATGGTGTCGCTGATTTCGGTGATTTCCACGGTTGGTATCGCGCTGGGCGTGGCGGTGCTGATTGTCGGGCTGAGCGCGATGAACGGCTTTGAACGCGAACTTAATAATCGCATTCTGGCGGTGGTGCCGCACGGCGAAATCGAGCCGGTTAATCAGCCTTTTACCGGCTGGCAGACGCTATTGCCAAAGGTTGAGCAGGTACCGGGTATCGCGGCGGCGGCACCTTATATTAACTTCACTGGCCTGATTGAAAGCGGCGCGAAGCTGCAGGCGATTCAGGTTAAAGGCGTCGATCCGCAGCAGGAAACGAAGCTCAGCGCGCTCCCGGCCTATGTACAGAACAACGCCTGGCAAAGCTTCAGCGCGGGCAAGCAGCAGATTATCCTGGGGCAGGGCGTCGCCAACAGCCTGAAGGTAAAGCAGGGCGACTGGCTAACCATCATGATCCCCAACAGCGATACCGAGCACAAGCTGCTGCAACCCAAACGCGTGCGGCTACAGGTTAGCGGTATTCTGGCGCTGAGCGGCATGCTGGACCACAGCCTGGCGCTGGTGCCGCTAAAGGATGCGCAGGACTATCTGGCGATGAACGACAGCGTCACCGGCATCGCGCTGAAGATGACCAATCCTTTCGCCGCGCAGAAGCTGGTGCGGGACGCGGGCGAAGTTACGCATTCTTACGTCTATATTCGCAGCTGGATTGGCACCTATGGCTATATGTACCGCGATATCCAGATGATCCGCGCCATTATGTATCTGGCGATGGTGCTGGTGATTGGCGTGGCCTGCTTTAACATCGTGTCGACGCTGGTAATGGCGGTGAAGGACAAGAGCGGCGATATCGCCGTATTGCGTACGCTGGGCGCAAAAGACGGACTGATCCGCGCGATTTTTGTCTGGTATGGCCTGATGGCAGGTCTGCTGGGCAGCGTCAGCGGCGTGGTGGTCGGCGTGCTGGCGGCCTATAACCTGACGCCGCTTATCCACGGAATTGAAACCCTGACCGGCTATCATTTCCTCTCCGGCGATATCTATTTTATCGATTTCTTACCGTCAGAGGTTCACTGGCTGGATGTGGCTATCGTGCTGGTAACATCGCTGGTGCTGAGCCTGATTGCCAGCTGGTATCCCGCCAGGCGCGCCAGCCGCATCGACCCGGCTCGCGTGCTGAGTGGGCAGTAAGATGTATTACGGTTTTGACGTCGGCGGCAGCAAAATTGCGCTTGGCGTTTATAATGCGGCGCGCCAGCAAATCTGGCACAAGCGCGTCGCCACGCCAACGCAGGATTACGCAGAGCTGCTGGCTACGCTGGTGGCGCTAACGCACGAGGCCGACGCGTTTTGCGGTGAGCCAGGTAGCATAGGCATGGGCATACCCGGTTTGCCCGTGCCGGATGACGGCACGGTATTTACCGCCAACATTCCGGCCGCGCAGGGGCAGCGTCTTCAGGCGGATCTCAGCCAACGGCTGGGCCGCGATGTGCGTATTGATAACGACGCCAACTGTTTTGCACTGTCGGAAGCCTGGGACGACGAGTTTAAAGCCTATCCGGTGGTGCTGGGCCTGATTTTAGGTACGGGCGTGGGCGGCGGCCTGGTGATTGAAGGCAAAACGCTGACCGGACGCAATTTCATTGCGGGCGAATTTGGGCATATGCGCCTGCCGCTTGACGCGCTGGAAGTACTTGGGCGCGATGTGGTACAGCCACTGTGCGGCTGCGGCAAGCGTGGCTGCATTGAGCCGTGGCTGTCGGGGCCGGGTTTTGCTCGCCTGTGGCGGCTACACTATCAGTCAGATCTTAACGCACCAGAGATAGCCAGCCGCTATTATCAGCAGGACGAGCAGGCCATTGCCCATACCGCGCGCTACCAGGCGCTGTTGGCCGTTTGCCTGGCAAACTGGCTGACGCTGGTGGATCCACATCTGGTGGTGCTGGGCGGAGGCCTGTCTGGTTTTGACGCGCTCTATGACGGACTGGCGCAGCAGGTAGCGAAGCACCTGTTGCCGGGGGCAAAGCCGCCACGCTTTGCCAAAGCTCGTCATGGAGATGCAGGCGGCATGCGCGGCGCCGCCTTTCTGCACATTAAGGATTAGAGGATTTATCATGCGTACACCCCGTCGCCGGTTGAGGCTGGCCCGCTATAAGAAAAACCGCCGCAAAGTGCAGCAGCGTTTTCGCCAGCGCATTTTCGAACGCGACCGCACTCTGGAGATCGCCCAGCATCCATTACCGCGCGTGGTGGTGCTGACCGGCGCAGGCATTTCCGCCGAGTCTGGCATTCAGACTTTCCGTGCGGCTGACGGCCTGTGGGAAGAGCATAAGGTGGAAGAGGTGGCGACGCCGGAGGGTTTTGCCCGCAATCCGCAAAAAGTACAGGCGTTTTATAACGCACGTCGCCGTCAGCTTATGCAGACGGATGAGATTACACCCAATGCCGCTCATGCAGCGCTGGCGGAGCTTGAAGCGGCGCTGGGTGACCACTTCCTGCTGGTCACGCAAAATATCGATAATCTGCATGAACGCGCAGGCAGCCGCCACGTTATTCACATGCACGGCGAACTGCTAAAGGTACGCTGCGTTTCCAGCGGCCAGGTGCTGCACTGGCAGGGCGACGTAACAGAGGACGATCGCTGTCACTGCTGTCAGTTTCCTTCCGTGCTGCGGCCGCATATCGTGTGGTTTGGCGAGATGCCGCTGCAAATGGATGAGATTTATCAGGCGCTGGCGCAGGCGGACTATTTTATTGCTATCGGCACTTCCGGCCACGTTTACCCGGCGGCGGGCTTTGTGCATGAAGCGAAATTACAGGGTGCGCATACCGTCGAGCTGAATCTGGAACCGAGCCAGGTAGGCAGCGAGTTTGAAGAAAAAGAGTACGGGCTGGCGAGCGAAGTGGTGCCGAGGTTTGTGCATAAAATGCTGGCGAAAATTAAGTAGCAGAGTTGCGGGGGAAGTGGCTGCTGGCCGGGCAGGCGACTGTGTCGCTGGGACAGTCGCTGCTGGATTGGTGCAAAGCAGTGGGCAGCAGAGCAACGGCCAGGCTGAATAAAAATGTTAAGGCTAAACGGTTTTCCTTTGTGGCAGCGCCAGAACCAGATGCGCGATAATGCCGCCAATAAGCCCCCAGAACGCCGCGCCAATACCCAGCAGCGAAAGGCCGGAAGCAGTGATTAAAAAGGTAATCACTGCTGCTTCACGCTGTTTATCTTCTGCCAGCGCGCGCTGTAAGCTTCCCGCTATCGTTCCCAGCAGCGCCAGTCCGGCAATGGTATGGATTAGTGCTGGCGGGAGCGCGCTGAACAGCTGGCCAATCGCACCGCCGAACAAACCAGCCAGTAAATAGAAAAATCCTGCGCACGCTGCGCCCCAGTAACGCCGTTGCGGATCCGGATGCACATCCGGCCCCATACAGATGGCGGCGGTAATGGCCGCAATACAGACGGAAAATCCGCCGAAGGGCGACAGCAACAGCGAAGCCAGCCCGGTCCAGCTCATCAGCGGCGAAATCGGCACCTGATAGCCAGCTGCCTTTAACGTAGCGATGCCCGGCGCGTTCTGTGAGGCCATTGTCACCACAAAGAAAGGCACGCCGATACCCAGCAGCGTCGACCAGCTGAAGTGCGGCATAATAAATTGCGGCACGGCAAAAGCCAGCGGCTGGTGCAAAAAGTGAATTTCACCTTTCAGGGCCGCGACGGCCAGCCCAACCAGCAGCGTCAGGACAATGGCGTAGCGCGGCAGAAAGCGACGGGCGAGCAGATAAGCCAGACACATACTGGCCGTCAGCACAAAATCAGGTTGCAGCGAAACAAAGGCATCCAGGCCAAAACGCAGCAGAATACCTGCCAGCATCGCGGCAGAAATCGCCTGAGGAATATGATTCATCAGACGCGCAAATAGCCCGGTTACGCCGCAAAGAAAAATCAGCCCCGAGGCAAAAATAAATACGCCAATCGTGTCTGCCATGGAGGTGCCGGGCAGGCTGGTGACCAGCAGCGCGGCGCCAGGCGTTGACCAGGCCGTCAGCACGGGCGCGCGATAATAAAGCGATAGCCCAATCGAGGTGATTCCCATCGCCAGACCCAGCATGCTCAGCCAGCCGCCAAGCTGAGCGGTGGTGGCGCCTGCGGCACCGGCAGCCTGAAAGATAATCGCGGCGGAGCTGGTGTAGCCCACCAGCACGGCGACAAAACCCGCCGCGAGGGCCGGCAAAGTAAGATGACGTAATGAAAAAGCAGGCCGCATAACCTTCTCCGCGTTGACCGTTATAACGCACAAACCGATGATGTGCGTTATAACGCACAAGCGCTATACTGTCAAAAAAAGGAGGAGAGTAATGACGCAGGCACTACCGGAACCTGGCCGGATGCTAAAAACGCTCCGCCTGGCGCGCGAATGGAGTCTTAGCCAGACCGCCGCGCAAACAGGCGTGAGCAAAGCGATGCTGGGCCAGATAGAGCGCGGCGAATCCAGCCCCACGGTTGCGACGCTATGGAAGATAGCCACGGGCTTTAACGTACCGTTCTCGCTGTTTATTACGGCGGAAGCCTCAAATGCGGAGATTCTTCGTAGCGAAGAAACCCGACGCTGGCAGCAACAAAATAGCGCTATGCAGATTAGCTCACTGTTTCCTTTCGACCCGCAGCTGGGCTTCGATATGCTGGTGGTAGAACTGGCTGCTGGCGCCCTTAGTGAATCCTCGGCCCACGACAGCGGCGTTATTGAGCACGTGGTGGTGATTGCAGGCGAGCTACAGCTGGCGATTGGCGAGCAATGGCATACGCTTAAAGCGGGTGAAGGGCTGCGCTTTCAGGCGGACGTCTCGCACAGCTATCGTAACAGCAGCGCGCAATCGGTACGTTTCCATAGCCTGATCCATTATCCGGGTGGTAAAGCGAACCGTTAACAGGACGACGCCGCGCAGGCACTTTTCATTCAACTGACCTGACGCAATAAACGCCAGGCAAAAAGACAGATAATAAACATCCGCACTCAGAGGGAAGGCTGATGAATAATTTACTCGATCGCTTTTTACACTATGTCTCATTTGACACACAGTCTAAAGCTCACACCCGCCAGGTTCCCAGTACCGATGGGCAATGGCAGCTGGCCCGCGAGCTGAAAAAAGAACTGGAAGCGCTGGGTTTAAGCAACGTCACGCTGAGCACCCACGCCGTGGTAATGGCAACATTACCCGCGAACGTCGACTGGTCGGTCCCCACCATCGGTTTTATCTCCCATATGGATACCTCACCGGATTTTACCGGTAAAAATGTCAATCCACAGATTGTGGAAAACTATCGCGGCGGCGATATTGCTCTGGGCGTAGGGACAGAAGTGCTGTCACCGGTTATGTTTCCCGTGCTGCACCGCCTGACGGGACACACGCTGATCACCACCGATGGTAAAACGCTGCTGGGCGCTGATGATAAGGCGGGCGTGGCAGAAATTGTCACGGCAATCGCCCGGCTAAAAAATGAAAATATTCCGCACGGCGATATTCGCATTGCCTTTACGCCGGACGAAGAGACGGGCAAAGGTACCAGCTGCTTTGACGTGGCGGCTTTTGGCGCTGACTGGGCTTACACAATGGACGGCAGCGATCTGGGTGAATTTGAATATGAAAACTTCAATGCCGCTTCCGCCACGGTAAAAATCACCGGTAATAATGTGCATCCGGGCAGTGCGAAAGGCGTGATGGTCAACGCACTGGATCTGGCCATGCGTTTTCATGCGGCGATGCCGCAAAAAGAAGTGCCGGAGCAGACTGAAGGCTATGAGGGTTTTTATCATCTGCACGGTATCAAGGGCTGCGTGGATAAAGCCGAGCTGCACTACATTATTCGCGACTTTGACCGCAACAGTTTTAACGCAAGAAAGCAGACGCTGAAAGATATTGCCGCGACGCTGGCAAAGGACCAGCCAAAGGAAACGGCGATTGAAGTACAGACAGAAGACAGCTACTTCAATATGCGTGAAAAAGTGGAGGCGCATCCGCATATTATCGAGCTGGCGCTTCAGGCGATGCGCGACTGTGACATAGAGCCGAAGACGAAGCCGATACGCGGCGGCACGGATGGCGCAGCGCTGTCGTTCAAGGGGTTACCTTGTCCCAATATCTTTACCGGCGGCTATAACTACCACGGCAAGCATGAGTTTGCCTCGCTGGATATTATGGAAAAAGCAGTTGCGGTGATTGTGCGTATTGCCGCGCTAACTGCCGAGCAGGCGAAAAAGTCATAGTGTTCGGGCCGCGACGTCCCTGTCGCGGCACGCTTTATTTATCTTCTTCGCCAGAATAGCAGTCAGGCCGTGATAACTATTCTTCTTCGCTAAAGTACCAGTAACCGCTGTTTACCAGCGCTGCCAGCTGTGCCAGGAAGGATGGGTCATTTAACGCTTCGCCCAGTGCTTCTGCGCTCAGCGAATGATGGTTCGCCAGCACGCGCAGCGCCTGTGGCTGCTGGGATTCCAGCTTCTCACCGTTAACAAAGACGGCTTCGCCAATCGACAGCACGCGCAGGCCGCCCAGGCGTTGCAGCCTGTCGCCCTGTTGCAGCGCATCGTAAATCTCATCAGGCTGATAAGGCGGTTCCGGCGGCGCAACGTCCAGCTCATGACGCGACTGGGAGATAAATTCACCAAACCACTGGTTAAAGTGCTCCGGCTGGTTAATCACTTCCAGCATCATCTCGCGGATGCCGTCCAGTTCCTGCGGAAGGATCTCCGCGGTGTTTTCACGCGCGGGCACATCCGGGTCGGTAAAGCGACGGCTGCCCAGCTCGCGCGAAAGAACGTAATCCGCAAAGCCGCTGATTAGCTCGCGGCCGCTTGGCGCACGAAAGCCTACTGAATAGTTGATGGCGCTTTCCAGCGAGTAGCCTTCATGCGGAAATCCTGGCGGGATATAAAGAATGTCGCCCGGCTCCATCTCTTCATCAATAATGGCGTCAAACGGCTCTACCTGCAGTAAATCGGGGTGCGGGCAGTGCTGTTTCATCGCCACTTTTTCGCCCACGCGCCAGCGACGGCGTCCGGTTCCCTGAATAATAAAGACGTCGTACTGGTCAAGATGCGGGCCAACGCCGCCGCCGGGCACGGAGAAGGAGATCATCAGATCGTCGGTGCGCCAGTCGGGCAGAAAACGGAAAGGGCGCATCAGCGCGGCAGAAGGCTCATGCCAGTGATCGACCGCCTGTACCAGCAGCGACCAGTTGTGCTCGCCAAGGTGGTCGTAATTTTCGAACGGGCCGTGGGCAACCTGCCACTTGTCGTCCTCATGGCTAACCAGCCGACTATCGACCTCGTTTTCCATCGCCAGACCAGCCAGTTCGTCCGGCGAAATAGGGTCGACAAAATTTTTAAAGCCGCGCTTAAGCACGACCGGCCGTTTCTGCCAGTAGCGCTGAATAAAATCGGGCCAGTTAAGATCGAGCTGATAGTCCATATTGCGAGTTCCTGAAACGCTGAATTTTATCGATTATAACAGCGGGGAAGAAGAGCGGGGAAAAGCATTTGCGGCGGCTGCCGCAAACTGGGCTATTCGCCGGGGTGTAGGCCTTCCTGACGTTTAAAAATGACCTCCATTCTGGCACCGCCCAGCTCGCTGGTGGAGGCAATAATATCGCCCGCATATTGCTCAAGAATATCGCGAGCAACCGCCAATCCTAAGCCTTGTCCTGGCCGCAATGTATCGGCCCGCTGCCCACGGATAAAGATCATATCGCGTTTGCTTTCCGGAATGCCCGGACCGTCATCTTCAACAATCAGATGCAGCTCGTCATCGGTCTGGCGACCGCGAATTTCAACAAACTCCAGACAATATTTGCAGGCGTTATCCAACACGTTACCCATCACTTCCATAAAGTCGTTCTGTTCGCCGATAAAGGTGATCTCCGGCGAGAGATCCAGCGTCAGTTCAACGCCCTTTAACTGATAAACCTTGTTCAGCGCCGAGCAAAGACCATCGAGCAGGCCGGGAACGGAATGCAGCTCGCGTTTCAGAACGTTATGATCGGCCTGCATGCTGGCACGGTGCAGATAGTAGCCAATTTGCTGTGAGATGCGGCTGATCTGCTCCAGCATGATAGGTTCAGCCTGCTCAATCGAGAGATTGCGGCCGCCGCGCAGCGAGCGCAGCGTGGTTTGCAGTACCGCCAGCGGCGTTTTCAGGCTGTGCGTCAGATCGCTGAGCGTGGTGCGATAACGGGTATAGCGCTGGCGCTCGTTATCCAGCAGAAAATTAAGGTTGCGCACCAGGCTTTTTAGCTCCTGCGGCGTTTCGTCGGCCAGCGTTTCGCGCGTACCGTGCTCAAGCTCACGCAGCTGTGCGGCAAGTGACCCAATAGGCCGCAAGCTCCAGTGCGCGGCAAGCCACAGCAAAGGGATAACCAGCAGCAGATTGACCAGCAGCACATAGCTGAACCACGACCAGACCACGTCCGAATGCTGTAGCTCTTGCGGAATCGAGTCCACCACCACCACGGTGAGCGCCGGGAGTGAGGTGGTGGCCGCGTAACGGTTGACCGCTACCGAGTGGGTAAAGGTATCGTTATTATTATCGTCATAGGCGGTCAGCTTATTCTGTGCATCCGGGTTATTACCCAGCGCGCGACGGCTGGTGCTGTTATCGGCGTCGATTTCGTAAAAGTCGGCGCGCTTCAGCCATTCACGCTTGATGCGGGTGCGAATTTCCGGCACGTCCCGCAGCTGCCAGAGCAGCTTGCCATCTTCGTTGTAAATAAAGACCAGCGTCGGGAAGTTAAGCGAGACCCGTTCCGGCTGCGCGATGGTTAACTGATGGTTTTGCCACTGTGCCAGCGTAAAAAACAGATTGCTTTCCGCGCGCATAACCCGATAGGTATTTTTATCGAAGCTGACCACATAACCCACTACCGCCACCATGCCGTAGGAGAGTGACAGGATCAGGACGACCGCAGCCGTGGCAAGGAGAAAGCGGGCACGTAGCGAAAAGGGCGTTTCAGGACGAAAGAGCGACATTAAAGATCGAACCGGTAACCTTGTCCGCGGACGGTAGTAATCACATCTTGCGGATAAACGGCCTGGATTTTTTTACGCAAGCGACCCATCAGTACGTCAATGGTATGGCTTTCACGCAGTTCAGCATCGGGATAAAGCTGTAACATCAGCGAATCTTTACTGACAACCTTTCCGGCGTTGCGGATCAGCGTTTCGATAATGGTATATTCAAAGGCGGTCAGCTTAATCTGCTGCTCGTCAATACTCAGTTCCCGCCGGGAAAGATCAACCTGGAAAGGTGCGAGGGTAATAATCTGCGAGGCAAGTCCGCTGTTGCGACGCATTAGCGCCTGCATGCGGGCAACCACTTCTTCAATATGAAACGGTTTAGTCACGTAGTCGTCGGCACCGGCTTCCAGCGCTTCAACCTTGGCCTGCCAGCCTTCGCGAGCGGTCAATACCAGGATGGGCTGCTTCACTTCCAGACCACGCCAGCGGCGGATCATAGTCATGCCGTCTTCATCGGGCAGGCCCAGATCCACCAGGGTAATATCGGGGGTGTGTTCATTAAGGAAATAATCCGCTTCTTTAGCGTCTTCTGCCGCATCAACCTGATGACCCATTTCGCGCAGCTGGACGGCCAGATGGTGACGCAGCAGGGGATTATCTTCCACTATCAGTACGCGCATAACATTATCCTTTCTGTAGATTCGGTCAAAGACCGGGCCTGATTTTTATCTGAGAAAAGTATAGGTTAAAGCAGGTAAACAACAGGTTAACACAGGCCGACTTGCGTCGGCCTGAAAAGAGTATGGCAGGTTGTAGAATTAATTAAACGCAGCGCCGCAATTACGGCAGTTCATCAACCATTTGCACGGCGCGGCCAAGGTAATTTGCTGGCGTCATCAGCTTCAGGCGCGTTTTCTCTTCTTCCGGCAGTTCCAGCCCGTCGATAAAGGCTTTCATACCCGCTGCATCAACGCGTTTGCCGCGCGTCAGCTCTTTAAGCTTCTCGTACGGCTTTTCGATGCCGTAGCGGCGCATCACGGTCTGGATCGGCTCTGCCAGTACTTCCCAGTTGTGATCCAGCTCGTCCAGCAGGCGGTCACGGTTAACTTCCAGCTTGGAAACGCCTTTCAGCGTCGCCTGATAGGCGATCAGCGCATAGCCCATGCCGACGCCCAGGTTACGTAATACCGTAGAGTCAGTGAGATCGCGCTGCCAGCGGGAAACCGGCAGTTTGCTGGCCAGATGCTGCATCACCGCGTTCGCCAGACCCAGATTACCCTCGGAGTTTTCGAAGTCGATCGGGTTAACTTTATGCGGCATGGTAGAAGAACCAATTTCGCCTGCAATGGTTTTCTGTTTGAAGTGGTTCAGCGCAATGTAGCCCCACACGTCGCGGTCGAAATCGATCAGGATGGTGTTGAAGCGAGCGATACAGTCAAACATTTCGGCAATGTAATCGTGCGGTTCGATCTGCGTGGTATACGGGTTCCAGGTGATGCCCAGAGAGGTCACAAAACTTTCGCTCATCTGATGCCAGTCAACTTCCGGATAGGCGGCAATGTGGGCATTATAGTTACCTACCGCGCCGTTGATTTTGCCCAGTACTTCAATGCGTTCCAGCTGACGCAGCTGACGCTCAAAGCGGTAAGCAACGTTGGCCATCTCTTTGCCCAGCGTGGAAGGGGTAGCGGGCTGACCATGCGTGCGGGAAAGCAGCGGAATATCACGATACTGCACTGCCAGATCTTTTACTGCCGCAATGATTTTGTTCCAGTAAGGCACGACAACTTCGCGACGGGCCGTTTCCAGCATCAGCGCGTGAGACAGGTTGTTAATGTCTTCTGAAGTACAGGCAAAGTGAATAAATTCCGACACGGCGTGCAGTGCGGCAACCGGCTCCACTTTCTCTTTCAGAAAATATTCTACCGCTTTGACGTCATGATTGGTGGTGCGCTCGATGGTTTTGATGCGTGCCGCGTCTTCTTCGTTGAAATTAGCCACAATTGCATCAAGGTAAGCGTTTGCGTCAGCATCAAATGCAGGAACTTCCTTGATCTCTGCGCAGGCGGCCAGTTTTTGTAACCAGCGTACTTCAACCTCGACGCGGAATTTCAGCAGGCCAAATTCGCTGAAAATAGCGCGCAGCGGGCTGACTTTGTCGCCATAACGACCATCAATCGGGGAGACGGCAGTCAGAGAGGATAATTCCATCAGTGTAACTCCTGAAGATTAAAGAGATTGGGAACAACGGGATAAAATTTGCTTCGCCTCGGTGACGAGACGATTTCGGGAAAACATCAGCTGCAGTCGGCCACCGCCAACCTGCTGCCAGAGTACCGCAGCGCGGATACCGGCCAGAAGCGCGGCGCGAACTTTGCTCTGAATTTGCGAGTTTTGCAGCACGGCGGGCGAGCCGGTCACCTGGATGCGCGGGCCAAGCGGGCTAATGACGTCGACATAAATCGCCGCCATTGCGCTGAGCAGCGTATCGGACTCTAAATCGTAATGTACCAGCTGGCGGTCAAGCTGCGCGATGCGCTTTGACAGATCGTCCAGCGCCGTTTTGCTTGCGCTCAGCTTGCGCTCCAGCACCATCATGCTCAGCGTATAGCGGGTTAACTCTGCGCCCGCACCGTGGCGGCTGCTGCTGTTCAGCACCGCAATCAGCGTTTCTAAACCGAAACGTAAATTTTCCTCTTTACCGCCGTAAACGGCCAGCGTGGAAGAAGGATTCAGATCGACAACGCTTTCCAGTGACACCTTCAGCGACTCTGGCGGGCAGTGCCCCTGATGCGCCAGCTGCTGGACCAAATGTGCCGACTGGCAGATGCCTGCGAGAGCCAGCGTAATATCATAAAAATTTTTCGCCACGGTAACTCCTGTATGCGCCGGTAAGGCGGAAAAGCCGGGCAGGCACCCGGCAAAATCCTTAAAGCGGCAGACGCTCTTCAATAATGCCGCCGCCCAGGCAAACTTCGCCCTGATAAAACACCGCCGACTGGCCTGGCGTCACGGCCGCAACCGGCTCGTCAAAGCGAACTTCCAGCCTGTCGGCGTCCAGCGGCGTTACCGTGCAGGGAATATCGCCCTGGCGATAGCGGGTTTTTACCGTACAGCGGAAGGACGCCGTTATCGTCTCACGATCGACCAGATGCAGCTGCTGGGCAATCAGCCCAACCGACATCAGGCGCGGGTGGTCATGGCCCTGGGCGACAACCAGCAGGTTGTTTGCCACATCCTTATCCACCACGTACCACGGCTCTTCGCTGCCTTCTTTGGTGCCGCCAATGCCTAAACCTTTACGCTGGCCCAGCGTATGGTACATCAGACCCTGGTGTTCACCGACTACTTCGCCTTCCGTGCTGACAATGCGGCCAGGCTGGGCTGGCAAATAGCGGCCCAGGAAATCGCGGAATTTACGTTCGCCGATAAAGCAGATACCGGTAGAATCTTTTTTCTTCGCCGTCACCAGCTCCAGCTCTTCCGCGATGCGGCGCACTTCCGGCTTGGCCAGTTCGCCAACGGGAAACAGGCTTTGCGCAATCTGCTCATGGCCTAGCGTATAGAGGAAGTAGCTCTGGTCTTTGTTATCGTCCAGGCCGCGCAGCAGCTGGCTTTTACCGGCAACATCCTGACGGCGCACGTAGTGGCCGGTGGCGATGAAATCCGCACCCAGATCTTCGGCAGCGAATTCCAGAAAGGCTTTAAATTTGATCTCTTTATTGCAGAGAATATCCGGGTTCGGCGTGCGGCCAGCCTTATATTCTTCAAGGAAGTGCTCGAACACGTTGTCCCAGTATTCCGCCGCAAAGTTTACCGTGTGCAGATGAATGCCCAGCTTGTCGCAAACGGCCTGCGCATCCGCCAGATCTTCTGCGGCGGTACAGTACTCCTCACCGTCGTCCTCCTCCCAGTTCTTCATAAACAGGCCTTCTACCTGATAGCCCTGCTGTTGCAGTAACCAGGCGGAAACGGAGGAGTCCACACCGCCGGACATACCGACGATCACTTTTTTATTTAACGACATGAGAAGTACCCGACTTTGAGTTGCAGTTAAAGGCTGCACTTTAAAATTGCGGCGTATTCTATCACGCGTCAGCGGCGGGCGCATCCTCGCTAAAGGGCCACTGAAAAGCGCTCAGCAGCTCAAGCGGATAGCGGGTTCCCTGCTGGTAAATTCGTAAACTTTCGGCAACCAGCGGAGAACGAAGCTTTTTCGCGCCGAAAATCTCTTCCGGCGGCAGCCATAAAGCGCGATCGATATCGCGATCCTGTGGATAAGCGGGCAGCATTTTTGGTAAATCCAGCGCAAACAGAAAACGCAAAAAAGGTGTGTCGTCAGGCGCTATCCACTGATGAAGATGCAGAAAAGCCTGCGGCACACCCTCAATGCCGGTCTCCTCATACAGCTCACGCGCGGCGGCCTGCAACAGCGTTTCGTTGGCTTCCAGATGACCGGCAGGCTGATTCAGGGTCGCACGACCTCGTACCATCTCTTCTACCACCAGAAAGTGACCTTCCGCCTGGACCACGGTTGCTACGGTAACGTGCGGCTTAAACATGGCTGACTCCTTGCTGTTTTTAGTCGGGGAACTCGCTGGTGACGTCTCGCCATTCACCGGGCGATAAGTTTTCCAGTTCTACTTTGCCCATCGCAAAGCGGATTAAACGTAAAGTAGGGTAGCCGATATGGGCCGTCATGCGGCGCACCTGACGGTTTCGTCCTTCATACAGCGTGATCTTCAGCCAGCTGGTGGGAATGGCTTTTCGTTCACGAATCGGCGGATTACGCGGCCAGATCCATGCGGGTTCGGCGACGATTTCTACGCCAGCCGCCAGGGTCGGGCCATCTTTCAGATTAACGCCATCACGCAGCGGCTGAATATCGCTCTCCTGAGGTGCGCCTTCTACCTGAACATAATAAATTTTTCCGGTACGTTTGCCTGGCTGAGTCAATTTTGCCTGTAATGCGCCATCGTTAGTCAGCACCATCAGGCCTTCGCTGTCGCGGTCCAGACGACCGGCAGCATAAATATTAGTTATTGAAATGTAATCTTTTAGCGTGCTGCGCCCGGCTTCATCGCTGAACTGCGGCAGCACGTCAAAAGGTTTGTTAAAAACGATAACACGACGTGGGCCCTTGTCGGCAGCTTTTGCGCTACGGGCCGCGCCTGGACGTTTAACATGGTGATTATTAAAGGAAGATTTACGCATAGTCATTGCACTTGTTCATAATGGGCGCATTATAACGCAAAGCGGTGAGGATTGGCGCGGCGTGAATATTCAAGTAGTATTGACCCGCATCTTACAAATCATTAACAAAAAGCGTTCTCAGGAGAGGTTAATGGAAAGCAAAGTAGTTGTTCCGGCGGAAGGTCAGAAAATCACCCTGGATCAGGGCAAACTGAACGTACCAAACAACCCAATCATCCCTTTTATTGAAGGTGACGGCATTGGCGTTGACGTGTCTCCCGTGATGATCAAGGTGGTTGATGCCGCTGTACAGAAAGCTTACAACGGTGAGCGTAAAATTTCCTGGATGGAGATTTACACCGGTGAGAAGTCAGTCGAGCTTTACGGTCAGGACGTCTGGCTGCCAGAAGAAACCCTCGATTTAATCAAAGAGTACCGTGTGGCGATCAAAGGCCCACTGACCACGCCAGTTGGCGGCGGTATTCGCTCCCTGAACGTCGCCCTGCGCCAGCAGCTGGATCTGTATATCTGTCTGCGCCCGGTACGTTATTACACCGGCACGCCAAGCCCGGTAAAACGTCCTGAAGATACCGATATGGTGATCTTCCGCGAGAACTCTGAAGATATCTATGCCGGTATCGAATGGAAAGCCGGTACGCCGGAAGCGGACAAAGTAATTAAATTCCTGCGCGACGAAATGGGCGTGAAGAAAATTCGCTTCCCTGAGCAGTGCGGTATCGGCGTTAAGCCTTGTTCGGAAGAGGGCACCAAACGCCTGGTCCGTGCAGCGATTGAGTATGCTATCACCAACGATCGCGACTCCGTGACGCTGGTACACAAAGGCAACATCATGAAGTTCACCGAAGGCGCTTTCAAAGACTGGGGTTACCAGCTGGCGAAAGAAGAGTTCGGCGGCGAGCTGATCGATGGCGGCCCATGGTTGAAAATCAAGAACCCGAACACCGGCAAAGAGATCGTTGTTAAAGACGTGATCGCCGATGCGTTCCTGCAGCAGATCCTGCTGCGTCCAGCCGAGTATGACGTTATCGCCTGTATGAACCTGAACGGTGACTACATTTCCGATGCCCTGGCGGCACAGGTTGGCGGTATCGGTATCGCGCCTGGCGCAAACATTGGCGACGAATGCGCGCTGTTTGAAGCCACTCACGGTACTGCACCTAAATATGCAGGTCAGGATAAAGTGAACCCAGGTTCCGTTATCCTGTCCGCTGAAATGATGCTGCGTCACATGGGCTGGTTCGAAGCCGCAGACCTGATTGTTAAAGGTATGGAAGGCGCGATTGCTGCCAAAACCGTGACCTATGACTTTGAACGTCTGATGGACGGCGCTAAGCTGCTGAAATCTTCAGAGTTTGGTGATGCTATGATTCAGCATATGTAAGCTGCTTCTTGCAACACTAAGCCAACACGATTGTTGAAATTGTGTTGGCTTTTGATAGCCTGCTAGCGGTTATCAAAATTTTATCAAAACCCGCCGTTTTAAAGCGCAACAAGCAACCATCCCTTGCCCCGATCGTCATGATATCTGTCGGTCTGTCTTTGCGATTTATGACCCAGTAAAAGTCTGGTATCCACTCCCTGTTCCCTCGAGAACCGTTCAGACAGCGAACGCTGTTCATGAAACGTTGCCGGCGTCCCTTCAGCCCGGGCAATATTTGCTTTGTCCTGAGCCTTACTGAAGGTCGGCCGGATACGAATGAGCGTTTAGCGAATATGGTAGTGAAGCTGTCAGAAGGCGAGCCGGACCTGGCGGAAGATTTTGCGCTATAGCTATTAAAGTAGCATCAGGCCCGGCCATTGCCGGGCCTTGCCTGAATCAATCGTATAGCCAGCGGCCTGCTTTTGCTGATTCAGCAAACATTGCAACTGTTAGTGGCTTCCGGGATGGCTTTACAGATTTTTTGGTAAACCATTTTCGGAAAAACCATGGGGTTTCCCAGGGGAAATAATTTTCAATATTTAATACAGATACGTCGATACCGAATTTATCTGCATATCTGTCTATCGCCTGTGCCAGATCCTCAACTTCTGCATATTCTTGCAGGATGGTGTCTGGCTTCAGCTGAACGGGTTTCAGGCGTAGAGATGTTACCAGAGGCAGTTCTCTGCGGAAGAAATCCAGAACGTCTTCATCAGTCACCATATCTTGTCGTTTCCTCTGGCTATCCGGTTGTAGTTCGTGGTCGCCCTGAATGCTATTATTGCTATATCAGATGCACAGACTGCCCAGCCAAGCACCGGAACGGTTCGTCCGACGAAAGCGCCAGGATTGTTAACAAATTTGGGCTTCAGGGTTCTGAGGCTGGCATTAGTAAATGTCGGTAGGCGGAACGGCAGCTCTATATTTAGATAACGACGCGAGGTTTCAGAAACTATTGAAGTACCCTTGGTTGCGCCTGCGAATTTACCTCTTGTCGGGCGAGTAGGTTGTCCCAGAATGACACCGACCGCCGCTACAATGTCAGACACACCGAATTGTTCATGTACAGCATCAAGAAAAATCCAGAAAAACAATTCCCCCGCCGAAAGGTTGAAGACTCCTTTGTAGAAATAGGTTCCGTTTAACTCTTCAACAGTATCCATAACTTGTCCTTAAGTTGATAAATTTCCGACTACATGATGAAAGATTTTGATTATTACGTAAACACATGATCGCGGCCTGCAATAGTATCGCTTGCTTCTGTCGATAGGGTCTACTGCTGTATATAAAAACAGTAATTGAGGGGCGTATGGCGTGCTACGACGACATCGGCAGCGCATACAGATAAAGCATCAAAATTGACGGGAAAGGGCGCAGAACGGTAATGGCTGTCGATTTTGTGCAGAACCTGGCGCAATACAATTATATCTGGACGCTGCGCGAGGCGAACGAGTGGATTGAAATCTACCAACTCGGTTTCAAGGACGTTTCGACTGAAGAGGGCGATCGCCGGACATTCCAGTTGTTCAATCCAAACAACGGCGGATTTTGAAGAATTCGCCGCAGATATTTATTCTCCAAAACTCATAGCAGTCAGCTGATTTTAAAGCGGTTTCAAGACACTAATTGTGGAGTAAATCCCTGCATAAAGTATAGGGAAAGTCTGCGCGTATCAGGAACATAACACTACTTTGCAAAAATACTGCTGGGTCACATGGGCTGGTTCGAAACCGCAGACCTGATTGTTAAAGGTATGGAAGGCGCGATATAAGGTTTGCCATTATAGAGTTTGTATTCAAGAACAACTCTGAATTTTGGCGTAGGTAAAGCTCAGTGCTTCCTTTTTTAAGGTAAGTAATAACCCGGTAACTGACAGTATGGTCAAACGCCAGCGTTCGGAAAGGATAAATGCCCTCACATTTCTATGCTGTGAGCACTGGCGCGCATAGCAGCTGTTATAGCTCATTCAGCTGTATCAAGGTTGGTAAAGTACTTGCCCCCTTAGAAAGGGCCAGATTTGAACAGACAAGATCGGAGATGTAGTGGTCTTATAAACATAAAATATTTAAGCCCTGGCATAATCGCGGGGGGAGTTATTGTTTGCATTTTATTAGTACGGCCTTCACCTTTGCCAGTTTTAAGGTTAAAGTTCTTCTTTTCTCAAGGAGGGGCTATGAAATTATTAGCTTTTATTTTTGTATTATTGGCTAGTCCATCTTTTGCCGCCATCAGTAACCCTCAAAAAGCTGCTCAAGATTTATGCGAAATGGAATGGCAAATAACCGATAAGGCTATGGCAACCGATGCAAATATTTCGCATATAGTTGACGGAGAGGTCAAAAAATTCAAAAACTCTGGATATTCATTATCAGATTTCAAGATAGATGAAACTGATTTTGTGAAAGTTTCTATTGAAGGGGCTGAAGGGTTTAGAAAAATGCAAGAAGGAATGACAACTCCTTATTCTG
This sequence comes from Erwinia sp. BNK-24-b, assembly GCF_047456155.1. Taxonomy (NCBI): domain Bacteria; kingdom Pseudomonadati; phylum Pseudomonadota; class Gammaproteobacteria; order Enterobacterales; family Erwiniaceae; genus Erwinia; species Erwinia sp. BNK-24-b. The sequence continues at coordinate 2,823,578 of NZ_CP179901.1, read as the reverse complement.
AAGCCAGAAGTTTCTTCAGACAGAGAATGATGCCGATTTGTATAAAAAATGTTTTGGGAAATATTTATAAAGATAGTCAGGATATAAATTAACTTTAATACCTCAAAGGCTCACTTCGGTAGGCCTTTTTTATTTCTCTTATAACACAGCCACCCGCTCATGAAGGCGAAGCTATGAAAATGCCACATAGAGCCCCGGCACCTATGGCCTATTGGCCTCGGTGCTCATTATTTTTATGTCTATATGGGGCAGGCTGATTAAATATATTTTTAGATTTACAGGAAAAATCCAGCGTGGAGCTGGATCGCTGCTCTTGCGCAAGTTGTCGTGCCAGGTTTTGCCGGATTGATGGGCAGACTGCGCGTGATGGAATCGCGCCTCAGCATCTATTACACGCTCGCTGCCGCTGGCATGTCCGGGACAATGGGATCTGCGGCGCTAAATTATTTCTGGGAACGTCTGACAGGGATAAAAAAAAGAAATAAAGCGTAGTTTGCCGTCAGTACAAACTATACCAGTAGCGCAGAATGACACTGATAGCATGAACGTTAATGGATGATACGGTAATGACGTCTTCCGACAGCTTCAGCACATCCCAACTAACGCAGCTTTATGCTATTACAGGTTATGCTACGGGAAACGTTGAACTCAGCAAGAACGGACCCGGTGTAGGAACGTTGACAGCAGTGCCGATTAGCTCGCCGTCTTAGTCTATTATCGGGCTAAGTACGTGGTTTCCATCGACGATTACGTACAGTAATTATACTTCTGGAATGATTATTTTTAATATAGAGTCAGGAGATAGTGAGGGGATCGGTAACGAGCAACTTTCTTATTATTCGGTGGTTTAATTCATCGCAATAAAGGAAAGGTTATGGAAACGGATTTCACAGAACAGGCACGCGATGCTGTATGCCAGTTGTTCGGCGAGGCCGCTATTCAACTGCTGGCCGCAGAGCAGCCGGTCACAAATGAGAGCATGGCAAAGATGATTCGACAGCTATCAGACGGTGATCCGGATTCAGCAGAAGAGTTTGCTTTGCAGATACTTAAATAACAACAGGCCCGGCATTGCCGGGCTTTATATCATTTGGGTTTTTTCTTAAAAAGATAATCGCTAACGCAAAAGGAAATAACCAGATAGATAAAAGTAGTAACATGAAAATAATCAGGCCAGAAGTTGGCTGCAATCATGGCGAAGATTACAGTTGTACATAGCGGCAAGTATATTCTCGTAATTATTCTTATTAAATCTTGCCAAAAAACCCTTAGCATTTTTTTCATGATGTAATCCTTAAAATATTACTCGCTATCTCTTGATCTGTGAGGAATGATCTGCCGAAGTTATCAACTCTATTGATTAAGGGTTCAATAAGAAAATAAAGCATTTCTAATTCTTCTTGATAAAGCGCAGAATAATAAATTAAATTTCTCTTTTTTAGCCTTTCTGCTGCATTCGCGGCTTTTTGGACATAACCGTATAAATTTGCAGTTAAAACAGCTCTTCCTGTCCACAAAGTGGTGGCGCTATCGATAGCAGCGCGCATACCAAAACCTGAACTCACAGCAGAAGCAATTGTATAACTAAAGGAAAGTTTTGTTAATGTTAATGTTGATGTTGTGATCGATGAACCATTTCGTGCTAATATTCGCGTAATATTTCTAATTCTTTCATCGGATAAGCCTCTTACCATTTGGTCAACAAATATAGTGACCATTTCATTTATAACATTAGAGTTTAGGTTTTTTATTATTTTAATAAGCGCCTTGGCAAATCGTATATCTTCAATTTTTTGTTTTTCACAAACATCTTTATAGTTTTCAAAAAAACAAGAGGAATACCATGTCAGACGCTGGATTCCACTTCCAATGAGTTTAGCTTGCTTTAATGCTTCTTCTTTTGTTTTGTGTATGCTTTTTTCCAATAATAAAGATAAATACCTGTCTGCTTCAAGTTTTTCCGCTAGTAATACATTATGTGACATTTTTACAATCCTTGTTGTTTTTCATAGATCTGCTGATGGGGACTCACAACATACACAGCAGAAACATATGGTTATCTATTAACCACAGTTATAATGTGTTCATTTTGTCGTTGTGTAAACAGGTAATCCAGATAAGTTACTTGCCATTTCAAGTCCACCTAAATACTGTATATAAAAGCAGTTTACTGGGAAGGCAGCTATGGCACGCTATGATGACATTGCAGCATACAGAGAAAGTATCAGGATAAGCTCGCAAGGACGCCGGACAGTCGCTACCGTGGATTTTGTGCAAAACCTTGCTAAGTTCAATCACCATTTCACGTTGCGTCAGGCTAATGAATGGATCGAGATCTACCAGTGCATCTTTAAAGATGTATCGACGGAAGAAGGCGACAGGCGAACATTCCAGCTATTAAATCCAAACAATGGTGAATTTTGAAGGATTTGCCGCGGATTTTATTCCCCAAAACTCATAGCAGTGAGCTGATTTTAAAGGGGTTTCAAGACATTAATTGTGAAGCACATCCCTGCATAAAGCATAGGTAAAATCTATGCTTATCAGTAACATAACACTACTTTGCAAAAATACTGCTGCGTCACATGGGCTGGTTCGAAGCCGCAGACCTGATTGTTAAAGGTATGGAAGGCGCGATTGCTGCCAAAACCGTTACCTATGACTTCGAACGTCTGATGGACGGCGCTAAGCTGCTGAAATCTTCAGAGTTTGGCGATGCTATGATTCAGCATATGTAAGCTGCTTCTTGCAACACTAAGCCAACACGGTTGTTGAAATTGTGTTGGCTTTTGATAGCCTGCTAACGGTTATCAAAATTTTATCAAAACCCGCCCTTTTAAAGCGCAACAAGCAACCATTCCTTGCCCCGATCGTCATGATATCTGTCGGTCTGTCTTTGCGATTTATGACCCAGTAAAAGTCTGGTATCCACTCCCTGTTCCCTCGAGAACCGTTCAGACAGCGAAGGCTGTTCATGAAACGTTGCCGGCGTCCCTTCAGCCCGGGCAATATTTGCTTTGTCTTGAGCCTTACTGAAAGTCGACCGGTTACGAATGAGCGTTTAGCGAATATGGTAGTGAAGCTGTCAAAAGGCGAGCCGGACCTGACCGAAGATTTAGCGCTACAGCTATTAAAGTAGCATCAGGCCCGGCCATTGCCGGGCCTTGCCTGAATCAATCGTATAGCCAGCGGCCTGCTTTTGCTGATTCAATTAACATTCCAATCGTAAAAGCTGGCACGGCTACAGGAGGTTTTTTTTTGAATGGATTTAATGATAACGGCTTTTGAGGATAATATGTATTAATATTAAAATTTAGCTTTTTAACTCTAAACTGATTAAAATATATCTCCATCAACTCTTCAGCCTCACTATCGTCCAATTTTAAATCCGCATCAATATCGGTTTCAGCAGTCAATGATAGCTCTTTTAATCCGAATCCGGTGAACGCCCCCACCAACTCAAATATTTTACTTTCAATGTTATCTACCATATTTTATCACTACCTCTTGCAATGCGGTTATAATCTATCATTGTACGATATGTAATTTGCGATACGTCAGACGCTAAAATAAGCCAGCCCATCACAGGAATCGTGCGTCCTACAAATGTCCCTATATTTGCAACCATTCTTATTTTTAGACTTTTGGGATTGGTAATGTGACCAATTAATGTTGGCAGCTTAATCATGTATGGGAACTTTACATTTTTAAAAACACGACGTGAAGCTATTGAGGCTCGTGACGTATTCACAATCGTGCCACCAGGCTTGGTTCTGGTTGGGATATCATTTCTGCCTGAAACTATTGCGATAACCGCTCCTGTATCAGCTATCGTTAAACCCAATTGCTCGACAGTTTTTTCACAAAATATCATGAAAAGCAGCTCACAGGCAGTAAGATTAGATCTACCTGCGTAATAATATGTGTTATTCAGTTCTTCAACAGTATCCATCACTCATCCTTAAGCTAATAATTGTATCGGAGCTGTCAATATGGATTTTTTTCGAGGTTACGTAAACACATAATTGCGGACTGCAACAGTATCGCTCGCTTTTGGTAATGGGCATTACCACTGTATCTAAAAATAGTTGTGTGGGAAGGCAGCAATGGCGCGCTGTGATGACATCAAAACAGCTTTCAGAGAGAGTATCAAGATAGCCCGCGCGGGCGGCGGATGGTTACGACCGTTGATTTTGTACAGAACCTCGCTTAGTTCAATCACCATTTCACGTTGCGTCAGGCTGGTGAGTGGATCGAGATTAAGCATCTGCCACTTTCTTGCGCAGCTTTGTAAAGGAAGTAAGGGCTTTTCTTCATTAACCGAGCAGGGTATAGACCCGAATCATAATGCCTATGAAGGCAACAAGCAGTTGGGAAAAACTAAGCGAGGTGACGGTTATATATCAAGAGGAAGAGGATTCATACCAATCACGGGTCGTTATAATTACGATAAAACTGGCGAAGATTTATACAAAGATTTGATTCATCATCCTGAAATTTTAGCCAGTGATATACTACTCGCCCTTGATTCAGCAGGTCTTTTCTGGACGCAGCATGGGTTAAACAGGCTGGCAGATAAAGATGATATTGTGGCAATGACACACAGGATTAATGGTGGTGAACATGGATTACCTGACAGGCGTTTATTTTAGCCCAAGTAAAGGATGCAATGCTTTAACATGATTACTGCAATATCCGCACACAGCCCAAGGAAACAAAGATAGTATAAGTTAACGCAATATTAATTTTGTCTAAAATTAGCGTACTATCTTTTCAAAGTAGGATTTTTTCGAATGCGTCGCTTGTAAACTTTAAGCCTGTGAGCTTAACGTAAGATAAAAGTGGACGTTAAGCTATTGATATAAAAGGTTTAGGAATGAAGATGCGGCTCCCAGATAAAAAACCGCCCCAGATAAAAAACCGCCCCAGATAAAAAACCGCCAGGTTGGTGACTTCGGCTTAGGCCAGGCCATTGCCGGGCCTTGCCTGAATCAATCGTATAGCCAGCGGCCTGCTTTCGCAGACTCTGCAAACATTCGCACAGTAAATTCTGGCCGATTTTTTAGTTTTTCTTCTTTTAATTTTTTACCATTTATAAGTTGCTTAATGAATGGAATTCTTACTATTGGACAGTAATAATTCATATCTATTACTGATACATCAATTTTAAATTTTTTACCGAAATCTTCTATAGTATACGGTAATTCATCTGGGGCCGCATAATCCTGCAAATGCGTATCAAGTTCAAGAGGGACTGCTTTCCCTTTCCAGTTAACAGGTATAGAAAGATCATCACGGAAAAACTTCAATACTTCTTCATCCGTCACCATATTTTATCCTTACCGCGTGCAATACTATTATAATCACGAACTGTTTTATATGAAATTTTTGACATGTCTGAAGCCAAAATCATCCACCCCCCAACGGGGATAGTACGGCCAGTAAATGTCCCTATTTTAGCAACCATTCTCAGCTTCATCGTCCGGGGTGTATAGCCACCAATAAAGGTCGGCAACCTAATTCCATAGGGAAATTTTGCATTTCCGAAAACCCTACGCGACGCCTTAGATAAGCGCGAGGTTCCCTCGAGCGCATCACGCGGTTTTGTTCGCGTTAACTGATCGTTCCTACCTGCTAAAAGAGCAACGACTGCACTAAAATCCGCGATGCCAAGGCCCAACTGCTCGACAGTTTTCTCACAAAATATCATGAAAAGCAGTTCACAGGCAGTAAGATTAGATCTACCTGCGTAATAATATGTGTTATTCAGTTCTTCAACAGTATCCATCACTCATCCTTAAGCTAATAGTTGTATCAGAGCTATTAATATGGATTTTTTTAGAGGTTACGTAAACACATAATTGCGGACCGCAACCGTATCGCTCGCTTTTAGTAATGGGCATTACCACTGTATCTAAAAATAGTTGTGTGGGAAGGCAGCAATGGCGCGCTACGATGACATCAAAACAGCATACAGAGAGAGTATCAAGATAGCCCGCGCGGGCGGCGGATGGTTACGACCATTGATTTTTTACAGAACCTCGCGTAGTTCAATTACCATTTCACGTTGCGTCAGGCTGGTGAGTGGATCGAGATTTACCAGCGCAGCTTTAAAGTCCTGTTAACGAAAGAAGGTGATGGGCCTGTTCAATCCTTTGCCGTGGTCATCATTGCATTTGTCCGTCATTTTTTGTGATTTTTAGCCCACGAGTTTTTGAATATCAATTCCCTGTTCTGTTTCACCAAAAGGCGGCGATAAAAAAGTCTCCTTCTGTAAGGACAGCATGCGTCGCCGCTGGTCACGCGAAAATGCTTAAAACAGACCTGCCTGGAAGATCTTCGAGAAACTGGAAGACTGCTATTTCAGATGCGTTTCCTGTGCACAAAAAAGCCGTTTACCGGCAAATAGAGATTATGACAGTAAAACTTTTATCTATCTGCGTTGTGGGCTTCCAGTAGCGAAAAAAGATAGCTTATTGAGCTATCTCGACTTGCTATAAAGCAGGCACAAAAAAACGGCTGGTAGCCGGTTTTTTGAAACTGTTCCTGAGAGGTTTAAATATAGCAAACAAGCTTTGACAATAGAGCGATCTGCTATGGGAAAATATGAGGGCTGTGCTGGTCGGTCGCAGTTTCTCGATAAGGGAAAGCGGATGACAGGGATCCGAACCATTATAAAACTGGTCGTCGTAATCATCGTCTGAGTGATGCGATTGGTTACCGATAAAAAAAATAATTGGTGAAACGTAAGTAAGGCGCGCCGATGACACCAATCAGCGCGCTTTTGATATTTTTGTTGTCTGCTTACCGAAGCGTTGTCAGATATTTATATATCCCGTAAAGCTTTAACCCAGATAAGTAAAAATTTAAACGCTGCCGCATGTGTTTTACGACTTAAGAAGGGAAGTAAACCGCTCTTCAATCTATTTTATAAATTTATAGTTAACGATTGCGATTAGTACAGCAGTAATAAAAACCTGGAATATGTTTTTTATTGTCCAAAACTCCTCAGTGGAAAAGTATTTAAAAATTGAATTAACAATAATAAGAATTACGGCGTTTAAAATAGCCCATTTAATTTTGTGAGTTACCACCAGCAAGTTTCCCCATACTGAAATGCTGCTATTGTCGCGCCTAATGCAGCTCCAACGGCCCAGCTCGCAATAGCTTCAACGCCGGATATCGTTACGCCATCGCCAAATGCTCCTGGCATATCCGGGGTTATAGCACTCATAAAAATTCCCTTTTGAATAAATGTTGAGAGTTCGGCCTGTTGAAGCGGTTTTTTATATTAAATATCGTAATTTTTTTCTGTGATGATTATCAAAAGATTGCAGTAAATTTAAGGTTTGAAATGGGGGGCGAATTTTTCCCGGTTGCATGTGCCTGTACCCATCCGACTTATACGGAAAATCGCCAGTTTCTCCGGTGTAAAAACGTATCGAAAATGACCCATAAAATTTGTGATTAACCGAATTTAGTTGTTCTCAACATTAAATAGGTTGTCATAGCCAACAGCGAGGGGAATTAGTCAAGGTTTTTCATGTAAATAATTGGGAAATGGAAAAAGTTGTGGAGCACGGGTTTAATTCAAAAGGAATTGCTTTTTTTAATAATCAGGCGGAACGTGATGCGACGACGTATCAGGCGATTTTGATTGGCCTGAGAAAAAGATTTATCGGATGCATTTTTATTGGTTGTGCTTATTTATTTTGGTTGGAGTTATTTTATTAGAGAAAAAGCTGGTTTATTGTCAACCTCTTTAACATTAGTCTTCCATTTTTTTTGATACCTGGTGCCGTTGAAGTCAGGTGCCCGATTTTATTTTTTATCAAGAGAAATGACTAATTGTTTCGTTCGTTAATATTCGATATTGAAAATTAGCTTCCCATTCCCTCTTTACCTCTCAATACTGTGTGAAAAATTTTTATTAAAATCCAGAAGCAAATTAACGGCGATTTTACCTACGGCACTCCTGCCACAATAAATCAGTGCGCGATAAATAAAACTCATAGCTGAATAAGTATTAGTGATTTTATTTTTCCTTGAAACATACGGATGGTATTTTTCTTTGTTTTATATCCGAGCAGTAATGGGATAACGCTCACAAAAGATTACGGAATCGCTGTTGTCTATTTTATTTTTAATATATTTCTAAAAGGCACCATCAAAAAAACTTTCTTTAAAAAAGCTTCTCTTTTTGTTTCTTATAGCCAATAGCAGGTGAAAAATGAAAACAGGATGGTATAGCGAACTCACCGGAAATGAAAAAAAGACCTGGTGGGCATGTTTAGGTGGATTCGTCCTTGACTCCATGGACAGCACGATTTTTGCGCTGGTGATGCCAATTTTATTAAGCCTGGCCATACTGACTAAATCTGAGGCCGGTATATTAGGCTCCGCATCGTTAATCGGTAGCGCGCTTGGAGGGTGGAGCTCGGGTATGCTGGCCGATCGCTGGGGCCGCATACGCGTCATGCAGCTAACGGTATTATGGGTTGCCTGCTTTACGGCACTTACTGCGCTATGCGGCGAGTTCTGGCAGTTTCTTATCGTTCGTTTTTTACAGGGCCTGGGCTACGGCGGAGAAGTGGTCGTTGGAGGAGTACTAATCAGCGAAGTTATTCGCGCCAGCTATCGTGGACGTGTTGGGGCATCGATTCAAAGTGGATACGCAATTGGCTATGCCATTTCGCTGGCTGTTTTACCTGTTTTACTGAACTTTTTCCCGCAGGAAACGGCATGGAAAGTGTTCTTTTTTATCGGCATAGTGCCTGCGGTTTTAGTGTGGTTCATTCGTCGTCTGGTTCCTGAATCACCCGTTTTTTCAAGGGCAGATAAGAAATCTGGCAAAGTCACAGAGATATTTCAGTCCGGCCATCGTCGTATTACCGTTACGGCCACAATCCTGGCAAGTGGAATATTTGGCGGGGCTTACATAATGATCACCTGGCTGCCAACCTATTTACGTATGGAGCTTGGCTTGCCGGTAGTATCTATGTCCGGCTATTTAGCGATAAATATCCTTGGTTCGTTAGGCGGGCCATTTCTTTACGGCAGGCTAAGCGATAAATTTGGCCGCTGGAAAACTATCATACTGTTTCTACTGTGCCAGATGGCGGTGGTCAGCGTTTATATGTTTGCCATCTTCAGCTTAAATATCACGCTTGTACTGGGGTTTTTTCTGGGTGCTTTGCAGGGCGGTTTAGCTTCAGGTCTGGCACCCGCTTTTTCTGAACTTTATCCAACGCATATTCGCGGTAGCGGGGCTGGTTTTTGTGCCAGCTTTGGACGCGGCTTTGGTTCATTAATGCCTGCTCTGGTAGGAATTGCGTCGAGTCATTTTGCTTTAGGCTATTCGATGGGCATACTGGCGATTGTGTCATATTGCACTGGAATTATTGCCGCGCTGTGCCTGCCAAACGTAACTGGCATTAATCTGACAGAAGTCGATTAGTCATTATTGATGCGGAAGGGTGACTGAATATTTCCCAGCAAAAAGCCCGCTCATAAGAGCGGGCTTTTTAAATTTGGCTCCTCTGACTGGGATCGCCTTTGCCAGTAACTGGCTAATATTAAAGCTAAACCTGAATTCCCTTTCTGTCAAGACCCCCAATGTGACCACCAATCGGCGCTGATGACATAAACTGATTTGAAAGGTCCCGTGCATGTGAGGAATCGTCACGGATTATCTATTCATTATTACTGTTCTCAAGCTCAGTAACTATGAAGGAGGCGCCAGGTAACCCCCTTAATCTGGCCCCTTGAGTAGGGACGATATGGACATAATTATTGAACAGTTATCCACTATCACCCTGCTCTATAAAGGCTGTACAACATTGATAGAGCGGAGTGATTCACCCTGGAGCAGTAACATAACCCTAGACAACTTAGTTAACTATTCAATGACTCAGCGATTAAAAGCTGCGATGGTTTCCTCCACATACGGACACGCCCGAAAAAAACTAACCCATATTATTAATAATTAACTAGACTCACTGATTAGAGTTATTTAGTTGGTTTAGATATGCTATTAGCAATCTTTTAGTTAAGCTATAAGAATCGCTATATATTTTGTACATCTCCTCTTTGTTGTCTTTTAAAGTACCGGCATGAACTAATTGAGATCTATACTCATAGAGTTTATGGAATAATTTCGCGTCCTTACCTTCTAGTAATTCCTTTACTAATATTTTGCAGCTTTTACCTATAGATTCAGTTCTGGCAAAATCTAATGTTTGTATCAATTTTTTCTTGATATTTTCATCAATGTCATTATTTGTGTTAACGGCCGTTACTAAATGGTCTATGCCTTTTTGTTCTTCATCAGATTTTCTGGTTTTATTTGATAAGACTTCAATAACTGTCATTGAAAGTATTATTTTGTTAATAAGTGAATCCTCAAAAATTGATGTTGTAAATATCGATGTAGCCACTTCTAGTTTTTTAAAACTATAGTCGCTAATAGAATGGCTATTAAGCTGATTATAATGCTTAATAAAAGAATCATGAAGTTTATTTGTGTCCGCAGGTTCTTTTTCCTCTGAGTATTTACTATCAAAAGGGATTGATTTCTCTTGAAACATCACAATGCCGTATTTGTCACTAAAGTGAATTAACGGCCTTTCGTAATGCGTATCGTATATAGTTGTATGCTCGGTGAAAAATTTATCTTCGATTGTCGTTCTTATTTTTTCAAATTCAGATTCTGAAGCTAAATTTTTAGGGTAGGTTATTCCAATTCCTAATTCTGAAAAAGCCAATATCAAGGATTGCTCGATTTTTTTTGATGCAATGAAAGCTTCTTTGTAAGTTAGGAACTCTGAAGTCTTGAAAACTAGTGTTTTAGCATTTTTTAAAGTCTGATTTTCATCAGCTTCAATAGTGTACTTGTCAAAAAAATGTAGAGTATTTAGATCAGAACCTAAAGGTTCTGATATTTTGAAGCGGATGTGGAAGCTCCATCTTAATTTATTCGGGTCCATTATATACTCCTCAGAAAATGCTTCTTCTCTTTTTGTTAATTCGCTTTCAAAGAGAGTGATAAATATAGATGATTCAGGTTCTGGGAGTTGTTCAGCGAAACTATAAACTTCAACAATAATATTATTGCTGGCCTCGGTTATCGTTTTATCACCTTTCTCTGTTTGCTTCCAGATCAATTCTGGGAAAATATCCACTAACTGGATGATACTATCAAAATTGGTTGGTCTGAAGAAGGGGACACCAAACAGCTCCCCAAGAAAGTCATTGCTCATAATTACCTCTTTTTATATTAACAAATTAAAAGCATAGTATTGTTTATCTGGTGAGATGCTATTTTATATTAAATGAACATTCCATTTAATATTTAATTACCCAATTTATGATCTATATAATTCTTGGGGGTGCAGATCCTTTGGTTCTGTAGTCAAACCCATTTTTGAATCTCGAATTTTTTGATATTTCCAGTTTTTCAGCCATTAGCCAGTACTCTTCCAGTGTCAGGTTGTTCAGATTCATGAGGGCGGTCGCTGTTGTATTCAATCAACTAGCACTCAGTGAATTTCTTTACATTATCTAGGGCTTTAACAGATAAAAATCCAGAATTTCTGTCTGGATAAACTGTTCGATAAAGGCATTCTGCTTTGAATTTCTCGTTTTGATAAATGCCAGGATTACTCCATGCACTTCAGCCCACTGCGCAAGTGAGACCATTTCCGGACCATGGTCCATCTCAGTTTCAGCGGATAACCCCTATTTGCAAATACCATGTCCAGCACCTTGATCACCCGCTATGCCCGAATAATCTGACCGACTTCTATTTCGAGGGCCTCGCAGTTAAAGTCATCGACGACATAGAGGGTCCGAAAGCGTCTGCCACAGACCCGCGCATCATGCATGAAGTTGATCAACAGTTCTGGTTAAAGGCCTCAGGTGTTACCAGAGGCTCTGGGTTACGCGCTGGCAAACGTTGCTTTCCCTGGAGACGAAAGTTCAGTTTCAGGAGGAAGTAAATCTGATGAACGCGTTATGGTTCTCGATGTTACCCTGCTTGAACAGCAACTGGAACAACTTCTTAAACCGTATTGCCGGTAGCGCTCTGCCTGCTCAGTCAGCACCGGGGTCACCGGTTTATCGTGTTGGGTGAAAATAGACCCTCCTGCTCAGCGATAGCCTCCAGCAGGTCTAGAGGATGTCCGTGTTAAATTGTGCAGTCAGATAACCGACGAGCTCAGACCTTATCGATGGTTTTGCAGATGTTTTTTGATGACGTCTTTAAGTGTCTGGCATTTAAGGCTGAGATCAGCAAACATCGCTTTAAGTAAACTAAACGGTTTCATCCGCCAAGTCATTTATCGTTTAAATATCATAGGCTTCCATACTTCTAAGCTTCGCTTTTCAGTTGTAAAAGCTGGCTTCACACGGCAGACACCCTTAGCGGTATGTCCGGCTTCGACGGACTTCTAGTACGGCAATGATCCATTGTTCGGTGTATCTGCCTTTAGGCATGGTGCTCTCCTCAGGGGACATAGTCAGTATGTCGGAAGACCTCTGAATGTGATTGGTTCGTTTTACCCGGATACTTACAATTGAACTTATGTACAAAATCTGAGATTGTTTTAACATTTGATGGCATCAAACAAATTTAGTGGGCTGTACTGATAATGGGCTAAGGGATTGTTGACTGCTTTAGCCGTGGGCTGAAATCCACGCGCTCATAATGCTTTTGAGTCCATTAGGGTAAAGAACCAAAATTGAGTAGGATATCAATTATATGGCAAATCCAAGAGTTAAATACCATGCTAATGAACACAGCATTCTATATGCGGAGACTGGAGGCTGTTGTCCGCTCTGTGCGTTGGCTATGATGTTTAAGAAAGCAAGTTCAAGGTATCCAACTATAGGATATGAGATAGCTCATATTTATCCATTAAATCCGAATAAATTACAGGCAAAGGCTCTTGAAAAATATTCAGCACCGGATGACATCAATTCCCTTGATAATGTAATTCTCTTATGCCCGAATTGCCATACAAAGTATGACAAAGATTTCAAAATCGAAGAGTATCTTCGACTTTATAATATCAAAAATGGATATCTTAGTGAGGCAAAAGCAAAACAAACAGCCTCTCAATATGCCCTGCAAAATGAGGTTTGCGAAATATTAGATCTCATTGTGCTTGATGAAGATATTTTTGATGATTTGTCTGAGACTAACCTAGACGTCAGCTCCCTTAATGAAAAACTAAAGACCGATATGAGTCCTTTACAGAAGCGAGAGATTCGTTCAAATGTTATCGACTATTTTATGCCCATTAGAAATCATATCCGTCTTATCGAACAGTTGGATCAAGCTGCAATAAGAATCTTGCAGAATCAAGTAAATTCCTATTATCTGGTGATGGAAAAGCAAAACCCTAATAATAAAGATTTGGTTTTTAACTATATTTCACAATGGATAAGCTTGAAATCTGGTAAATCGATTATCGCATCTAAGATCCTGACATCATTTTTTATCCAAAATTGCGAGGTCTTCGATGCTAGTTCCAACTAAATTCACGACTCTTGAGGAATCGACCATTTTTAAAATGCTAGTCATTTTAAAAAATAAAACAGACGACGAAAAACTGTCTAATTTATTGATCAGAACTTCTGAGGGTTTTCAAGACACTTCTGAATTCTTACATGCTTTAGATATCCTATATGTTCTTGGTTTGATTGATTTTGATTCTTCGATGGAAACGATAAAGTATGTTAATTAAAATAATCTGCCCACTTTTAAATCATGGTGAAATATCATTCAATAATGGTCTAAATGTAATACTTGGCGATGATAATGCTAAAAACTCAATTGGAAAATCCTCTGCTTTGATGGTCATTGATTTTGCTATGGGCGGTAGGTCTCTTCTGGATGACAAGGCTGGTGTTATCAAATCAATGGGGCACCATGATTATATCTTTGAATTTATTTTTGATGATATTAGATATTACTTTAAACGCTCAACAAATGAATCGAGTGTGGTTCAAGTCTGTAATATAAATTATAAAGAAGTCGGTGAAATTAGTATTGATGAGTATACGGAAAAACTCAAGGTACTCTATAATTTAAATCATCTAAAAAGCAGTTTTCGTTCACTTGTTAGTCCTTTCAGTCGAATATGGAATAAAGGTGCATTAGACCCTGAACAACCATTTTCTGGAGATGTAAAAGAATCAGCAGGAGTAGCTATTGGGCGCCTCATTGATTTTTTTGAATACACGGAAGAAATAGCTGAAGAGAAGTCTACTTTAGACGAGTTTAATGAAAAGAAAAAACTTATATCCAAGTCAATGAATGCTCAAATCATCCCCAAGATCAACAAGACTAAATATAAGGAAAATCAGAAAACAATCACTGAAAACACTGATGCTATTAAAGCGCTGAAACAGGGATTTACAGGAGCGCTAAGTGCTTATGAAGCTCTTTTCGACGAACAACTGCGAAAACTTCAGCAGCAAAAAAATGAATTGGTCAGCCAAAAAAATGATGCACTTATAAAAGTTGAACGAATTAATCGAGATATCTCAGGTATCACGCCGAGATTAACTGCTAATATTGCTCTTATTAAAGAATTTTTCCCTAATGTAGATGCTAAACGACTTGAGCAGGTTGAGTCTTTTCATCAAAATATTACAAAAATAGTGCATAGGGAACTTAAGAGAGATCTTGATTTATATTCTGACCGCTTATTAGAAATCGATGCTGCGATCATTGGTTTGGAAAATAAAATACAAACTGGATTGGCATCAAAGGGAACGCCGGATGATTTATTCATGCGAGTGTTCGAACTAAAAGAACTTGTGGATAAAGCCGCTGAGGAGAATAGTTTTTACGATAAAAAAGTAGCCTTTGACAAGGACGTGCTGCTATCTAAAGAACGCTTGGAAGCGATATATATTGGTATATTTCGTAATATAGAATCTGCACTAAATATTAAACTAAAAAACTTCAATAAAGTAGTTTACGGGCCGAGCCGAAATGCATCTCAGCTTAGGATAAAAAATGCAAATTCATACAACTTCATCTCGCCTGAGGATACTGGTACTGGTAAGTCTTTTGCAGGCTTAGTTGCATTCGATCTTGCTATGCTTTCATTAACTAACCTGCCATTCATAATCCATGACTCAGTTATCTATAAGAATATTGAGGTGCCTGCTACAGGGCATATAATTCGAATTCTAGCATCTGTTAAACGTAAGCAGGTATTCCTTTCTTTTGATGAGGCTGCAAAATTTGGTACTAAAATTGAACAATTGCTGCGGATTCATACCGTTCTCAAGTTGAGCGATAACGATCTTCTCTATACTAAAGACTGGAGAGAGCAGCAATAGTTGATCGATATGTACTAACTCTCATTACTGGCTAGAATAGCCTGTAATGAGAGTAAATGACGAGTACATTTCCAACATTTCTTTTAATGGATCACTTGGTAAGTGGGCGGCGAAGAAATTCGTCGCCGCCGGATGAAACATTACTATGGTCTTATCTCAGTTTTCCTCTAAGTTGCAAACTTGCCTCAGGTAAATGTCTCCGAATGACAAGGTCATCAGCACACTCCATTTTTGCTTTTCCTTCAATACTTAATTTCTGGAGTTTATGTTCTGTCGGGATAGCTGGGGCCAATGGCGAACTGAGTGATATCCAAGTTTCTGCGCCCGTGGCTAAGCGTGTAGCAACAATTGGAATTACTATGCTTCCAGCTTCAGTGTCATACTTTTGAACTTTACGAGAGAAAGAAAAATCGTTTCCATACTGTCGAATCAGGTCGTGAGCGAGAAGATCAAGTGATCGTCGAGTTCGCTCGTCAGGATAAGATGGATATCCACCATCAAACGCATGTTCAATAAACTGAATACCGAGTTTGCGATCTAGAAGCGCGTGGTCCATGCGGTTTCTGAAACTCTGCAGGCAGCGATAGCAGGATGTGTCACAGTTTTCTGGACAATTTGCTAGCAAGTTCCTGGCATGTTCAAACAATTCTCTTGCCCGATTGACAAGTTCGGTCGAAAATCCAGCTCCGCCTGCCAATGTGTCGTATAGGAATATTTCAACTTCGTTACCGCTTGCTCCTTTTTCTGTCAACGCTGGGCGGTATTCGGCTAGAACTTCCCCCGGTTCAATATCGAGCGTTTGACACGCTGCTTTGGCTAGAGCTTCACATAGCGTTCTAAGTACAGAATCAGCTTCTATACTGCCGGGTAACAACCGGAATGGCTCTATTAGCGGGAATGAAAATAATGCAATGTCAGTTTTAAAATCAGTTCCGAGAATGACGTGACGTTTTGCCGCTCCTCCTTGGCATGGGCGGCCTTCTTCACTGCGAAATGGTGTTGCGTGGGGTTGGGAAAGTATTTCCTCGGGAGCCGCCGATGATTCGATTCGACCACAGGCAAGACAGTAATCGTAACCATCTTTATCGATGCCTGTATTTGATACCAAAAGAAATTCTTTCGCTTTAAAAGCACGTACCCGTTCGGATACTTGAATCCAGCCCTTGTCAGGTTTAGGAGTTTGCATAACTAACTTGGCTCGTGTCGCCCTAGCGGTCTCGTTTGGTGAATCTGGCTCAGTTTCCGGCGGAGTGTCTATTGGGTGGGCAAATCCGACAGGGCGGAACCAGACTCTTGCAGGCCCAAAAGAGTTGCGGGTGCTGCAGGCTGGGCACGTTTCTGTCGTATTCTCCCGTTCTTTTAGGTAATCGTCAGTTCTAGCATGTGAGCAATTGCTGCATTCGAAATAGAGTTTTCGTTTTCCCCAAGCATTTCGTCGGTCGGCTGGATAAGGAGAATATATAGCTTTGGAAGTATACTGTTTTCCGTTTATCCAGAGTTGCTTGTTTGGTGCATATTGAGATAGAGCCAGTGCAAGTCCCTGAGTAGGTGCATAATCAATAACCGATTTGAACGTGGTTGATTTCTGTTGATTTAAAACGTGAAACGCCACAACATCGGTTGGAAATGCATAGCGGGGAACTACTCCTCGGTAAAGGAGGCGGTCAAGTAGTTTATCCGTAGCGGGATCAACAATACGAGCGTTGTCGTCCGACTCGATCACCATCTCATTCTGGGTTAGGTCACCACTGTCGTTCTTACTCTCTTTTAGGGGGGCGTCGACGACTTCCCCTTGTGGCT
The DNA here is from genome assembly GCF_047456155.1 of Erwinia sp. BNK-24-b. Taxonomy (NCBI): domain Bacteria; kingdom Pseudomonadati; phylum Pseudomonadota; class Gammaproteobacteria; order Enterobacterales; family Erwiniaceae; genus Erwinia; species Erwinia sp. BNK-24-b. The sequence goes on along the minus strand of NZ_CP179901.1, from coordinate 2,806,424 downwards.
GAATAAAATCTATGGCTTCGTCAATAGTTGTTGTCGCGTCAACCATCATTTCAGTAATCAAACTATGGCGATCTTCTGGCGACAACTCGGTGGGGAGCCAGCGATCAGCCGCACTAGCGAGATCATTTTTATTATCTTCTAGCCATTTAGCGAAATCATAACGGTTGAGCAAAGACCCCTGTGTCTTGAAATCACCAACTTTGCCCAAAACGGAAAATAAATTAGGATCGGCACCAGGTATTAGTCCAGGAATACGGTCTTCATGGTAGCGCTGAAGAAGGTAGGCGCGAAGATGACGTCGTGTAATCTCCGGATTTTCTAATGTGAGTCTGGGATCAATAACATTACCCCGTATCATTTCCTCAGGATCGGTAAAATAGTGTTCGTCATGGCTGTCCGCGCTGCCAAAAGCTACGACAGTGGCAACAGCATTAGCACGTCGGCCAGCACGACCAGCGCGCTGCTGATAATTGGCTCTGGTTGGCGGCATATTTCGAAGCGCCACGCCGGAAAGATCACCGATATCAATACCTACTTCCATAGTTGTCGTGCTTGAAAGCACGTCAATAGCAGGTTCACCCGGACGATCTTTATTTCTCCAGGCGACATCTATGTCCTGGAATCTTATTTCATGTTGCTCTGCGTGAGAGAAAGCTTGTTCCGGCTGCGCTGCACCAAGTTGGGCTGTGTGCTCTGCTGCAATTATGGTCATTAGTTGGGGGTCTTCAACATCAAGCGCTAAAGCGATAGGGTCGCGGTAAAAACCACGACGTGCCTTATAAACATCATCTAAATCAGGATCAAAGTTGCTCACATCTGAACTATCGCAGTCAATGCATTTATTTATATTGCCAACTGGACGATGAACAGATTTGCAACTGTTACATCTCCGCCACTGGCCATTCAAGTGAAGAGAAAGCTTTGAAGCAAGTAGCCTGTGGCCACCCCCACTTGTTTGCTCTGTGAAAGTGGTCATAAGAGTAGGGAGCCACTGCTTTTTGAATATTGATTTCGACTCCTTCAATACAAGAACTCGGTTCATGGCAGTAAATACTCCCTGATGTGACCTTATTCGGTCATTCCACCAAGAGTCAGGCATGTCAGAAAACCAGATCCCGGGGTCCAGCGTCCAGCATCGTAGCCAAGCTCTGCAGACTGTCAATTTTGCCTCATCGGTTTCGGCAACTCCTGGTAGGTCGGGAAGTTTTACAATCTTAGATGAGATGTGAGGGGGCTCACCAATAGTGGCGATCGCCAAAGCTTCTAGATCAAGTCCCATGTTCGTATGCTTAACCGTATCTGAGATGGCTTGCATAAGACGCTGCGGACAGCGGGACAACGAACTGAAGAGTTGAAATAGCTCAATACCTGAAGGGGACTGCCCTGGGCTTGGTCCTTCAACCTCTGAGAGTGATTCGGCCTCACCAAGTTGGGGCCTTAGTCGAACTCCTAACTTATGGGCAGCCACTAAAACTGATAAGTACCCATGGTTGAGTGCAAGAGTTTTGGAGAAGTCGGGATCTTGGCTAAGAATTTTGTAACCTAACGGAAGGAGCGCACGCACAGCATCACGTAAGGAATAGTTCTGAAGTGTGCCAGCCAAACGAGCGGCCACTTGGCGGGAATCTGAGAAGATGAGAACCTTACGTCCACGCAGTGGTGCAAAGGAAGTTGATTGCTGTGGGCCCGGAGGTTGTATTCTTAGTTGTGACCCCAGCAAAGCCTGAAATGGTTGATCGCCCTTGGTTTGATGATCCTGAACGCTTGATTGCCCATGACCAGCCATTTGGTTACAACATGCACAAGGAGCGAATTGCCCAGGACGCGCGCCGCGGGTTGTATCTTTAGAGTCACCTGATGAGTGCTTAGAAGGAGCAAGAAAGACAGTTCGATATTTCTCTCCTAGAATATCTGGATTGAGTTGGCCCGATATAAGATCATAGTAAGCGGCTTTAGCTTTATCATCTGATGATGGTTCTTCGATAAGAAGATCAAGAGGATGAAGAGCCTCTAGAAGCCCTGAAGCTGTCTCAATTCTTTCACCTTCTTTGGACCATAAATAGCGTGGTTGCCTAACATCATTTGTATAGGCCCTTGCATAAGAAGTACCGCAGTGACGGCAAGTATAATATTCCAAAACTGGAGCGCCGCAACTGCATCGCTCGTGAGGCTGAGAAAATAGCCTGCCAGCAGGGCTTCGCCTGTCGCTGGGAGCATCGGGGCAATTGGGATCCATACATATCCATAAGCCTGGAAGTCCACGGAAGAATGAATGTATTCGGCATGGTAGAAGGCTAGGTTCGCTTTGTGTTTTTTTTGCGCGGCTACCAAATGCGAGCAATACCGTGGTGGCTTTATCCAAAAGATCCGATGAGATTGTATCGTCAAAGATGATTGCCGGCAGTTGAGAAAGCGATACCGCAGCAGTCATGGTTTTATTTACTAGGCGATTGAATGGCGCGTAGTCGCACAGTGCCCGATAGAGTTTAGCGTCCACATCTCCTTCATCTTTTACAGGCACTCCTCGAAACTCCAGAAAGTTCTCAATCGCTGCCAATTGTTGATTCTGGTCTTCTGAATAGAACTGCTCAAGGTTAACTGTGGCGAGAGTGCTTGCATCGGCCATTAATCCCTGGTTTTCAGGAGAGCGTAGCTGTAGTTCTCCTACTATTGACACGAATGATTCGGCCGGAGCTCCGGAAAGCTGCGCTCCGAATACGCCCGCAGTCTTTTTACCTTGCTCACTGAAGCTAGCAGTCGAGCATATGATTTGGAACCTCTCGGCAGGTATACCAAGACGTTCTCTTAGCCTGCGTATCAATAATCCGACTTCAGCACCTTGTGCTCCCCTGTAGAGATGAGCTTCGTCAAGTACAACAAGAAATTTTTCATCCGGACAAGCATTTAACCATTCTTTAGTTGCATCAAAAATGCCTCGCTCAATGGGACGCATCATCATGTATTCAAGCATCGAATAGTTGGTGATTAGAAGGTCGGGCGGAGATGTATGAACTTCATGACGCGTAATTAGTTCTGCATCGTGTGGACGGCAAATTCCTCGCTTCGCCCAAGGTACTGGGGCTTTCCCCAACCAGTCGGAAATACTTTCTTTGGAAGGCCATTTTCCTCGTATTTTTAGGGTATTAAAAAGTTCAGAAGCTCGCATTTCCTCCTCGTCGGAGGGTAATTGTTCATGTCGCCTTTTCGCATCCTCAATCTCGCCGAAAAATTCACCAATGGATGCTAGTCGTTTGCTATCTTTACTCGGTGTACGGAGTCCTGCATACGGTGTACGGCTTGTATAACGTGCGAACAGTGCAGGACGATTCGCCCATTTTTCAAATAGAGTGATGGTCTGAGAGGCACCGAACATTGTTCGTAAGCGACTTAGTTGGTCGTTGACGAGCGCGTTCATAGGATAAAGGACTAATGCACGAACAGCGTTATATTTTTTAAAACGTTCCGGGTGTTCACGGGCTTCGATTGCGAACTTCCCTAATATTGGTAAGAGGAAAGATTCAGTTTTGCCGGACCCTGTTCCCGTCATAATCATAAGATTCCGATTATTATTGAGAGTCTCTTGCAATGCCTCTAATTGATGGGTATAGGGGGCATTGTAGATCACTGGCTTTCCTGAGCTTGTGTCGGAAAGAACTCTCAACGCTTCGAGTGCTGCTGGTGGCAAACTATCAATCTGAGTATAGGGGCAGGCGCTTTTATAGCGGGGCGTTGATTCCAAGTATGGAGCCTGATAGATGCCGCCGATCTGATTTAAGAGTTCACGACGTTGTCTGACTATGGAGGGGTGACCGATGTGATATGTAGCCTCGATATAATGCGTCAGACTCTGTCGTAATTCGTCAATTGTTTGTTGGATTGTGGCTGTTTTCATTTAGTTCTCCTATCACTAATCCCGAGTGAGCCAGAGTGTTTCCTCCAGCCAACGAAGTTCTTCTTCGCTATTCTGTAAAGGCAGTATAAATTCCATCAAGGCGCGATGTGGCTTTAAACGTTTACCAACCAGACTAAGACGCCTAATCGCCCAAGAAGGAAGAGGGGATGTAAAAGACATCACAGTCATCTCCTTTTCATAAACAACTCTGACCTGTTGTGGAGAGTCAGAAAGTGCATCCATAGCAGCCAGTAGTCGCCAGGCTTCATCACAATCTCGAAAGCGCGCATCTTCTGAATGAATATCAACGAAGCGTTGGACTAATCCGTCCCGAATTTCGGCAACGCACCACAGTCTTTCACCGTAGCGTTGCGGGCGTCGGGCAATATAAACTCCAGCATGTTGTTCGTTAAGTGGCTGCCATCTGCCTTTATAGTATGAAGTGGCTTTGCTAATACCAATTATCTCAAAATTCTCGATTTTTTCCGGGTTTATATCGTTGGGGAGTCTGCTAATCCAAGATTTTACAAGTTTGTCGGCTGTAATCGAAACTGGTGCACGTAGCCATGTAATCATGGGTAACTCAATGAGCCCGAGATCGATAAGTGTTTGCCGACATGTTTGCGTATTGCTTGGTGTGAGTGTTCTTAGACCACTCGAGTAATAAACGAGATTAAAGTCATTTACCTGTGGTGGAGTGACATCATCACCAGCAACCCCCACTATAATGAACGTCCCATCGCTTCGAAGCACAAACGCCGGTGGAGCAGGGCGCAAAACGAGGTTCGTTTCCCCCGCGATTTCGTCCCGCATTTCAAGAAGATCACCCATGTTGACAAGATCGTCAATAATATCGCAGATGAGTGTCTTTAAGTTTTCAGGCTCGTCAGATAATGGACTTAGGGAATTCATTACGAGTGAGCATACCGTTCGAATTGAACAAGGAGCTCCAATGAAAACGGTTCTCCGCAACGCTTGAGCGATTAATACATTATCAAGTTTTTGCATGTCAGGAAGTCCTAATGAGCGAGATGAATACTTTAGGCAATCAGCACGGCTAAGTATTTTAATGTCGTTCATAAGACCTCCGTCTTAGAGCTCATATTCTGGCTATGGGCCACTAGACGCGCAAAATACGCTCCGCGGATTAGTGCAGAGTTTTTCCGTAGCATATCGAATGCATCTGGTGATGCGAGGTCTGAGGGTTTCACGGCATGCGGTTGAAATGCCAATTTCAGCGCAAGACGATAGAGGATGTCTGTTTCCGGAATTTTATAAGCATGAGCCAGTCGAAAAAATTCGAGTTCAGCAGCTTCTGCATCATTATCATATTGCCAATCTTGCGCGCTCAACAAGCCTGAAGCGAATCCTTGCGAATAATAAACTCGCCTATAAAGAAATCCAATATCCCTTTTACCAGTTTGAACCTTGTTTATATCTTCGGCCCAGTCATTGCCGCATAAATATCGTTCAAGCTCTTTTTCTAGTGTGAGAATAGCGTTGCGCCGAGCTAAAAAAGCCATTGGTCCTATCAACCTCCGGGCTCTCCGCCAATATTCCAAAGCATTGATGATGGTTAGCGGCTGTGGTTCTCCTTCGGACACATGGGTCAGAATATTCAGATTTCGAAAATCAGAAATTTGCCGCTGAGAAGCCATAGCAATCACTTCGTAAGTTTGATCATTGATGCTTGCAACAAATAAACCGCCCTTACCGTTAAGTTCTAGTCCGGACAGAGCCTGTTCATAGTCCACTTCGTGAAAAATATCAACAGCGTTGAAATCATATCTCTTTACAGAAGGCAGTCTTTTTTCCTCTGTATCATCGGTGAGTCGGATAGTACGTTTGTCTAAACGTAACCACCGTAAAGGTTCTGCTTTCTTGTCGAATCGCACGCTCTCTACGCCATATTCGTCCAACGATATGAGCAATTCTATACACGCGGAACGATCAATATTTTCAATGTGGTTGTCTGCAGTCAGTTTCTGTACGATAAGTTTAGACATTCTCTCATCGTCAACAGGAGCCTTGTAATTGCCAATCGGCTCTATATGAAAAAGCGTACCGTCTGCGTTAAAGAAACGACTTTCCAGTTTAATAATACGCCCGGCAGGAGCCATACACCGCAGGGTGGCTGCGTGGTCAAAAAACTGCTCTAATGTGGCTCCTGGCGGCTCAAGCTTGAGGCTAACCCCTGCTTTTCGGGATACAGTTTTTTGCCAAGGCGTTGCCAAACGCACTCTAATGAGGATTTCTTCGTTTATTATGTTGCTGCCGGTAGCAACGCCGAGCGCAGATAAAGACACATAATACAAGCCTATTGGAAGCTTACCGAGCGAAATGAACGTTTTTCCGTTGGGTTCCGGACGCAGATGTATAGGAGGATGTTTATTAATTATGATCTGTAATTCGTCGGCTTCAACATCCGATACTAGGTAAAACATGACAACTTCCGTGTCAAGAAACTCCAACGTGTCATCTACATTGTTCCATCGGGCAGTCAAACCTATTGATTCGGCTCGTATGCCTAGCTTATATCCAAGCCCAATCGACGATAATGCTGCTATTCTTCCAGTATCTACTTTCGTAGGAATTGAAAATTCCCAAACGTCGGCGCCAGTTGTCTCTGACTGAATAGGAGTGAGCGCAAGACTATCGATAACTTCAGTGGGCACTGTATTCGAACAGACAAGTAAATAAGCTTGATTTGCTTTTACGTGCCGTCCCGTGACTTCAACAGCCGTACCATCTGAACGTACCTTTAGTAGTCGTAAAGCTGTTGCAGGGAAAAGCAGCCTTTCCCGCAAAGAGTCTGTAACTTTTTCTAAAGGGCTATCGAATTCGAAAACAGAATGATTATCAGTTGGATATGCCGAGAGTGTTTCTTCTGTGCTTCCGGTGTAAGAAAATAATGCTCGACCCGGCATCCATGTATTGCCCTCACCATAATAACGAAAGCGCATATGAGAGTGCTCTAAATCAAGCGGGGATAGACCGGCCTGACGAAGAGATGTTGCAATGTCGGGAATTACGAGACTTAGGCTCCACTCGGTTAAACCTCTTTGCCGTGCAATTAGCCGAGTTTTTACTGGACAACTTTTCGAGAGAGTTACGTTTTCTTGGATGTTTTTAGAAGAAGATATAGAGCCTGTACTATACGAATTGACGAAACGAGCCTCACGGAGTACTCGTCTTACTTCCTTTAAGCGAGTACCAAATGAACCAAGCTTATCGAAGTCGTCTATGATGCGACTCAATGTGCTTTTCTCTATTGGGGAGGTAACATCAACGACATCTTCAAGACGCATTGCCATCACAATTCGTGCTGTTAGATTTTTTTGTTGTAAGAAACCTTCGAACCGAGATGAACCACCATGATATTCATCGCTTAGTAGTTCACCTATTTCTTCTAATGTAAGCTCCCCACTTCTAGTCAGTAAATGGCGAAGGTTGTATAGGTGATCGGCAAAAAAACGTTGTAGATATCTTGGCAGAATGGCTTGCGTGATTGGCCAAGAAATAATAGGGAACTGCTGCGCCCATGATCCAGTAGGGGTAATACCATTAAAATCAGTAGTAAATCGTCTATACCATATGCGAATTTGATCACGGTCTCCAAACTTAGGCCAGGAGGGAAATGCTATAGCAAAGGAATCCCAATATTCGGTTCCGTCATATGTGTAACCTATCTCAGCAGCGGCAGCGATCCATACCAGCCAAAAAGTGCGAGTAGCACGTTTTGTTGTATTCAAGTTGGCATTGAGAAGCGATCGAGCATTAGAAATCTCTGCTTCGTTCAGACCATGCTCGATCGCATAAACGGGATAATTTTCGGTAGTCCGCAGTTCACATAATCGAGAATAATGTTGGTATAGCCTCTCTTGAAGTTCTGCTAGATTCACTTCTCTTCCTCCCAACTCCCTTAGGCAATTTTATTAGTTATTACGTCCAGTTTTAATCCTTTAATTAGTAGAGATATATCGTCCCGACTCCAGTTCTTATAATAACCCTGCCTCAGAGCTCGTGGTTCAATCCATCTCTTACGCGCTAATTCAGATATTTCATCAATAGTTTTTAAGGTTGAAAGGTCGGGCGTACCTTTACCAGTCGCGAGAATTTCTTTTGAATTTTCAGCGAACTGACAGAAAAACACCTCTCTTTGGATTCCATGACGTAAAACAGCTTGGTTAATCCCGAGTTTTTTTAGGGCAGCTTTAATAGTTCTGAGCCGCCAATTTGAGCCTTCGCCAAAGCAATGTTGATCTGCATACGGGTGCTCAGCGAGCCGAAGATATTCACGCATCTCCCCAAATAACTCGTCGGTAATATGAAAATGCCCCCAGCCGACGGTATAACCGATTGGTTCAAAATAACGTATGTTATCTAGCTTCAGCCGGTTATAAAGTGATGAACGGCCCATGGAGGAACTAGTTGTTACTGCTAGTAAGTGAGCGTATTTATCTTTACCAGAAATAATGCCTGTTGTTGAACCATAGTTTCGTAGGAAATCGTCATAAACTTCTCGTGAGCGGATTAAACAGGCAATCGCTTTTCCGCCTAAAAGCATATTGTAGGGGGGAACCGCTCCAAGAACGTAAGCATCAAGTATGTTAACTAGCCGACTGGACCGATCATTAGATGTCCATCCGATTAAATTATCACGTACAGATAAGTTAAAAACTGGATCTCCTAATGCAAATATTCCAGCAAGTCGATCATGCCCTCTGTCCCACACGAGGTATCGCATGCGGCGACCATAACCATTTGATACCGGAACAGACCAAGTTAAAGATGCTGCTCTAAAGAGTCTGGATTCGAACGAATTCGCAGAGACTTTTATCAATGATAAGCGAATCTTAGTTGGATCAATCTCATTTCCGTTTGCGAAATATGGTATGGCACTTGGTAAGAATTCAGATATAAATTGGTCAGAGGAGCGTAGACGTTCTTCACGTTGAGCGCTGTGCAGTTGACGGATTGATTCTTTTCCTGACTCAGGACGAATTAGTGTTCCATCCGGCCCTTTTTGAAACCCCAACCGTGTGAAATGTGAGCGTATTTTGCGTTTTAAGCTAGCCTCTGGGGTAAAGGCTTGTGCTACTGGGGCTTTCTCCCCATTGCTCTTACACTTAACTGATTTCAATGCCTTACCTTAATCTTCTAATTCAGTTAGTTATTGCATAGTTTATAATATTTGCAGGTTAGTTTCATCACAATGGAGATAAAATTTTTCTTACTTCAATGATTTTAGCATTGCTCTTCTGGTTGGGGTATTGATTAGCGGACTCACATAAAAGATTTAATAATCTGTGTTTCGCTATTGTATTGAAAATGATATGTTTTATTGATTTTTGTAAGTACTGAAGAATCTATGCGAGGTGATACGGAAAAAGCGGTTGGATTAGTGTGTGAACTTTTCGATCTCAGTGGATGATAGTACGCTCCCAAGTAGAAATGTCTGGTCTTGTTTAGCAAAAGCATCCTGTTCATTTTTGATACTTGGATTTACATTGGACTCAAGCACGAACGAGCAACGGACAAATTTTCTATTGGTAAATTTCATAGATGCAAAACGGTTCTCTGCCAAGCCATTTACAGCTAACAGATCAAACAGCACTACACCCTCAAAACCAAGTTGCTCGAGTTCAATTGCCAGCCCATTTAATTGACGCAAAGGGTGAAAATCTGCTGTGGCAGTTATAACAGCTATTTCACCAATAATACGTATTTTTTTAATCATAATTTTTACATTCTCGCTGTATATAAGCTATCGATCGCGGAATATGTATTCTTAGATAAACTAATTGCCTTATCAAGGGTATCAATCATGCGACTGCCGTCTGCAAACTCTTCCATATGGAACAGTGTATGACGATGTTTTCTATAGAATGTATAGCCGTTATTCAAAGCATCCTGCATACCTACATTTCTAACCATTGCAATGTATTGAGGTTTTAAAGTGCATAACCCACGGTTGACATCAAAAAAGTCGCCAAAACCATGTTCTGCTTCTTCAACAGACATATTGTAAATGCACATCTGCTCTTTTAGCACTCCTTCGAGAGCCCGTAGGTCCGGATAGAGTAATAAACAATAATCTGGTAACTGCGGTGAGGCTAATTTCACACAACAGCTAGAGATTAGCAGTTTTTTTACTGATTCAGGTAAGAGTTCATAGCTTCTGGGAAATGCCGTTTTTATATAGTCATCGGCCATCTCCTTTCTAACTATCTCAGCGCTACTGTCATCTTTACGATATAAGACTTGTTCTAATCCTTTGAGATCCAGTAAATCTGTTAGCATGAAAATAACACGACGATAACATGACAAGGGTTTGCCCTGTATTTGTAAAACTCTTGTCCGTCGATGGTGAGTGAGAGTTAATTGGTCTTGATGTGCGATGCTTTTCAGCGTTACCTGCTTACAGAAATCCTCATCACGTAAAAGGTTGATTTCAATATCACCAACCTCCAGAACGCATTCTAATATAGGGTCAAATGATTCTGCAGTTATTCCTTTCAATGAATAATTGATGTTTTCAAATTCTGCTGGGTCGATTGTATCTCTTAGATATGAAGCAAGTGCTTCACCAACTGGTTGATTTTTACCTAATTTCCATTGAATAGTAGTTGTACCCGTATGGTTGAGGTGAAAATCAACAGTTGAGAATTCCGACCCAGTAGAACCAAAAACCACCCTTTTCCTTTTGGGAAATATTTGTATATCTCCATCAAGCTGATAGCCATGAGTATCCAGAAAGTTCTGGATATTGAGATCAAGGTTTTCTCGGTTTAAATTCAGATCTCTGTAGTCAACCACGATTTTTTACACCCCTGATCTCAATTATTAGTAATCTTTTAACACGAGATTATAACACAACTTTCAAATTAAGTCATGCTTTAAGAAGTGATGATGGCGAAGATTGGTTTTTCACCAAAATCATAGTTTTTAGATTCTTAAACGGAAGAGTGGAGTCGACTCGGTGAAGGCATTTTTTTAAATGCAAAGTGGAGGTGGGATATAGTGAAGACTCAAGCCATACGCGTTCATGCGGAATGGAATAGTTTTTAAGGGAATGTAATTAATCAGATGAGAAATATTAAAATTAGGGGTAATATAAATAATACCATATAAATCTGGTTGTAATTTTAAATTGATCATATCTAACTGATAATTTGAAATTTCAAGGTTACTTACGACCAACTAATAAAATATTTTCACATTCTAGAACACCTGTAAAAGGCTAGTTGTGAAGAATTTTAACTACAGACCATTATTTCCTCCTTAGGAGCAATATATTAGTCTCTGCCAGTTATACTTATACAATATCCCAAACCCCAAACCCCAAACCCCAAACCCCAACCCCCAACCCCCAAACCCATTTCATTGCTGCTACTAAGGGGCGCTAAGCCTGGTTATGCATTGGAAAGTATTTTCTCCTAAGTGCTTTCCGTCCTCCATATCTGCTTCCGGCTAATCGTTTCCCAACACAACCCGTTCCGCAAGGGTAAATGGGCACGCATTCTGCGCCCTTGCGGGCCGGAACGATGTCGGGAAAGCGAACCGTCAGGCGATACGAAGACGAAAATCACACACTGACGGAGAAAAACCATGACGATTTCCCTGCATACCCAGACTAGCGCCCCTAACACCGCAGCGGCGACCAGCGTATCCCCGCTGGACCCGTCAGGCTCCTCAAAAACGAAATTTTCCCAAACCAAAACTGATATTTATCAGACCGTCACTGACAGCATCATTTCTGCGCTAGAAGCAGGCGTTAAGCCGTGGTCCTGCCCGTGGCAATGTGTACCGGGCATGTCAGGATTACCTTCAAATTACGCGACTGGTGCTGCTTACAGTGGAGTGAACATTATGTTGTTGTGGAGCAGTGCGTCCGAGCAGGGATTCAGTGATTCACGTTGGATGACTTACAAACAGGCGCAAGCGGAAGGCGGGCAGGTGCGTAAAGGGGAACACGGCACTACCGCCATTTTCTATACCACGCTGGAAAAGGAAAATGACGACGGAGAAACTGACTATATCCCAATGCTGAAGACGTTCACCGTGTTTAATGTTGAGCAAATTGATGGTTTGCCTCTGAGTGACGAAGCCGTTTTCCCGGCAGAGACCTTTGAGCCGTTACCGCAGGTGGAAGCGCTTTTCCGTAACAGTGGTGCAACCATCATTGAGAAGGGACAAAACGCCTTTTTTGCACCGTCAACCGATGAAATACGTTTACCTGAACGTTGTCTTTTTACCGATGCGGCCAATTTCTACGCTACCGGCCTACATGAGCTGGTTCACTGGAGCGGGGCAGAAAGTCGGCTGAACCGTGAAATGAAAGGGAAGTTTGGCAGTGAGGGGTATGCGTTTGAGGAGTTGATCGCCGAACTGGGAAGCGCGTTCCTGACGGCGGATCTGGGGATCGCTGGAGAGGTGCAGCATGAAAGCTATATCGCTTCCTGGCTGAAAGCACTGAAGAACGACAAACGCTATATTTTCAAGGCCGCTAGTGCAGCATCCAAAGCGCATCGTTATTTGATGGATAAAATCTAAGCAGGAAAGAGCTGCAAAGGAATGCGGCTATAGGCTTAACCAGTAACGCTGTAGAGACATGAGTGAGGCGGAGCGCAGCCAGGCGAGCACCGAACAGTCATGTTTCTACAGTGGAATAAAGCAAGTCACACGGACAGGGCTGAATGGGCAGCTATTCTCGGTTACCAGCAACTGCCTGAAGCGCAAGTAGCCGCTGTTCCAGGCTATCCAGTCTTCCTTCGAGATCATGGCTCTGCTGCTCAATATCTTCCATAGTTTCTGACAGAACATCACGTAGCAGCACAAAATTAGCATGTAGGGCATACACAAAATCGTGGCCGCGAACCAGTAATGCTTCGCGCGGTAAGTCGTGCAATGCGGAATGCGTCATCCACGTGACCAGCGCTTTGGCGCTCATTTCAGTCAGTACGTCAGCAAGTCGGTCAGTTTCTCTGTTCATTCTGGAGTCCTGTCTGTTCTAATGTGGTGTGAGTATTTCGAGGGGGATTATTTCAGGTCGTTGTGCTGCTGGTTGGGTGGGTTGGAACTGTAAGTGATAGAGAAGAACTATATGCCGTGGTCAACATCGAGCCGTTGCAGCTCGTCGAGCGTGTAGATGCGAAAGACATTCCGGTGGCGGGGTTCCAGCGGAATGTGTTGATGGTTAACGATGACGTGCCGGATGCTGTCAAAGAGCCGTTCAAGGCCGCGCTTTTTCTGCGGATCCGGCACAATATAAAAAACGTAAATCCAGTCTTTACGGGTCCGGGCCAGTAAATGGCTGGCGATGATTGACTGGTATCGGGCTTTGGTTTTCAGACGACGCTCGGTCTCAATGGCGATCACGGTGCCGCCGGGCAGAGTGATCAGCCCGTCCGGGCGATGACCGACCTGATACCGGCTGAGGAAGGTTGTGCGGTCGCCATTTATCCACCCGGATGCGCCTTTTTGCTCAAGGATGATCCGGGCTACCTGATTATCAAGGTGATGTTCCAACGTCCAGCCGGTGATTTTTGAAGGCTCAAACCGCGCCGGGAAAAGCGCATCGTCGGGTGTTAATACAACGGCCAGTCCGTCACTGGTTATGCCCCACAATGAAATCTTCATGGTGCGCGATACCAGGACATGCTTTTGTATTAACCCCATGTCCTCGACTTTTGAAAGCAGGGAATACATCGATTTATGATCCCGGAAGCCGAACAGCAGCATCAGTGTTTTAAAGTCACTGTACGTTTCCTCCTTCAGAAAATTCAGAAGTCGTTGTATTTTTTCGCGGTGCCGCGTCTGACGTTCGCTGTATGCGGTGATAAGCATCATTCCCCCTACTAAAAATCCAGTAATGACGGGTTTTCCTCTTTACCGGTATTCGGTGTTGTCGTGTCTTTTTCGCCCTTCTCATCAAAAAAAAGATCGGATCGAGTTACTGTGATATCCGGCGTTGATGCGGGTCCGGGGGAAGTTTCCTCCTCGCTAAAATCCAGGGTGATGTTTACCGTTGCGGCGGTGGCGGCAATTGCGGGCGACACGGCACTGATCTCCAGTTCGCGTTTTTTCACCCTGATGGGCGATATCAGCGAAGCAGCCGGGAGTGCTTTTGTCGTAAAGATGAAGCTGACAAAATCGGGTAAGTTCAGGATCATATTGCTGTCGGTAAAGAAACGCTCGGCCTGCCTGATGGTGCGTTCATCATCGATAGTCTCTGTCAGTACGGCATCGGTTTTCGCTTTGCGGACCTCATCATCGACTAATATGGTGCCTGACATCCTGGCTACCCATTCCGCGGTGTCCGGGTCCATGACACGGTAAACCAGTTTGAATTTGGCGTTCTCAACCACCGCACCGACAACGGCGTCACCTTTCAAATCTGCCGGGCAGTCTTTTAAATCGGCAATCGACTGGTGGTCCATAATAATATGCACGCCTTTATCGCGTGCCGCGCCTAAACCTTCCAGCGCGGGCCTGGATAAATGGTATTTCAGTTCGGAAAGATAAATAGCAATGGGGCGGGGCACGTATTTCACTCGCTCGCGCCTTTCTGCCAACTGGTACAGGCGAACCAGCAGCATACGCTGCGCGGTAATGATTTTGCTGTTGCGCATTGAACCAATCACATAACAGCAACCGCCTTCCTCAAATATCGTATTAAGTGAAAATCCGGTGGGGGCATTAATGGCATTGAGCAAGGCCAGCTCCTCAATTTTCCCGAAAAAGGCTTTTATCTTATCGGTAATACCCTGAACATAGTCGCCGTTATACACATCCCGAATGGTTGAGGCAGTATTACGGGTGACAAATTGTGCGGCTATCCGGGCGGCTTTCCGGTCGTCAATGCGGTAAAAGTCCGACTCCTGACCTTTTTCTGCCAGGCTGAACCCGGCAACAAAAAGCTCTTCCAGTTCATCGGCGGTGATCTCTTCAATCAGGTTTAACTGGTATTGGGGTTTACGCAGGTCAATCAGGGCAAAAGGTTTGCCTGCATCCTCACAGGCCTTGCGGTAAAGGTGGGGTGCCCATTCATCATCCTTCGGGTCCATCACAAATACGCCTTCACCAGCCAGAATACTTTGATAAAGTAATATCCCGGTGGCCACCCCTTTACCGGCGCCGGTGGTGCCGATAATATCCGCGTGTTGTTTTCGCCAGTCTTTTAATGGCAGGTACATCGGCTGAATATCGCGGTCCATGCCGATAAAAATACCCTTGTTGAGGTCGATATAATCCAGCGGGTCATAATGCAGTGTTTCCGGCAGCAGGGATTTCACCGTGCGGACATCGGTGCGTAATTCCCGTTCAAGCGTGGTTTTTCTGACGAGGCGCTTCTTTATTTTGTCTAATTCAGGGGTTAATACCCTGCGCAGCAGAATATGCAAAATAAAACCCGTTACGGTAAAAGTAATCAGCACCGGCCATGCCAGAACGGGAATGCTGGTGACTATACGGCCTGTATAAAGCCACTGGAAAATCCAGATAACAACCGGGGCCATCGTACCGGAAAGAAAACACAGCATGGAAAAAGCCATAATCAGCTTTTGCCATAACGGGGCTTTTTGCCGTTCATCGCTTTTCATCGACGCGAAAAACGGCATCGTCAGCCCCGATAACAGCGCCAGCATCAACTGATGCTGTTGCATAAAAGCGATGAAGCTCAGCGCGCCATTCACTATCGGCGACAGTGACATGGCCAGCTTATTCAAAATCACATTGCCTCCTTCGTCAGCAGTTCGCCCCATGACATCGCCCCATCAATTCGCCCCACGGTGTCGGGCGAAAAGGCGGGGCGAGCGTATGGGGCAAAGAAGGTGGCCGCGTTGCGGCCATGTGCAGGAAAGCATGCTTGCCTGCCCGAACGGCGTGCGCCAGTACAGGCGGGCTGGACGCCCTTATTGCCTGTCACATGGGGGTAATGTCGCGGCTGGACGCCGTGCCAAAACCCCCGACGTCAACGGCGGCACACCGTCGCCCGCTACGCGCGACCACCCCCTTTAAGACGGTCGCTTTCGCCTTTTTCTTCCCTTTGCTCGTGCCTCGCAGCGGGAATAAAAGGGAAGCTGACCTTTAAAGAGGGTGGTCGCGCCACGCTACCGGCTTTTGGCCGGAGACTTAGCCGCGACGGTGTGCGGGGCGATGCCCCCCAAATAAACCGCTGTCGTGGGCGACAGCTTTTCGCTCGCTGGGGCGGCGAAATTTATTCGGCTCCCCCCGGCCGGCAAAATCCGCGTGGGCGCGGCTGTTTGCCGGTGAGGCGCGGTGCCTGAACTATTTTCGCGCCTTAACCCGCGAAAATAATTCTGTCCACTGCCTCATTTTTACGGCCCGCATTTCTTCACTCCTTAGTCCGCGAAAAATGTGCTGGGCCGTAAAAACCTGAAAACCGCCACGCCTTTAGCCGGACTCGGCTAAAAAATTCCGGCGCTATAGGAGACCTGCGAATAAAATTAAGGCAGGGGTTAATAGTGGCTCTCTTGGATTTCCCTGATGATGTCGGAATAACACTGACGACTTTCTTTAATGCTGATTTCATCCAGCGTAAATCCTCGCCGGTTAGCTTCTTCTGTCAGCGTTATTCTGTCGGTGCCGTTCAGCGTTTGCAGTAATTGCAATAACCAGCATATAACACGGTAGTGATAAATTTCATAATAAAGGCCGCATCCACGCATCGCCTCATTTTCAATGTGCTCAATAACACAGGCTGCGCTAATGGAATCTCCGCGCTGATGTGTCCAGGGATGCTTAATAAAACCCGGTTTGGTCATAAAAATTACCTCCGCTAATTATCCATGCATGTGGCCAAATTTATTGATAATCTGGCTGATAATTGCCGGGTCTGCCGAATCACACTCAAGTAAGAACGATTTTCTGGCATCGGCAGTATGGTCCGGCAGAAAACCGTGCTTGTTCTTTTTGACGATATTAAAAAATGTGCGTTCAGCAGAATGGCATTCATTGCCGCCGTTCCCGGTGGCTTTACCGTACATGCATAACACCACTTCACAGGCGTCAGCGGCCATGACGGAGGTGGAATATGATGCCATAATGCAGAGTAATAATGCGGAGGATATTTCTTTTTTCATTTCGGTCACCTTCATATTAAAAATAGTGTTGCGTAATTTGATAAGTTATTTATTGAAGTCCTTTACTGAATACACCTCTCATGTCATTGAGATGAAGGGGTTTAAAATAAATATCGCTCATCCGGCGTATGTCACCGTGAATATCAATGCTGACTATCACATCAATGCTCTTAAGCACCTTACGTAACAGAACGTCGAAAGGCATGTTCCGGCAGTCGGGATTTTCATAACAGCGGTCAATGAGCCCTTCAATACATTCTTCCGGGCTGCCCGCATGCAGGGAGGTCATTAATCCCTCATGTCCGGAACCGACGATTTTCAGTGCATCCCAGGCTTCCCGACCGCGAATTTCAGCCAGTAATATCCGGTCAGGGTTCATACGATAATTGGCGCGTATCAGTCTGCCAGGCGTGACAATGGCATTATCCCCGGCGTCCGCCGGATAAAAGAGATGGACATAATTGGTGTGATGATAGAAGTGGATTTCGGGGTTGTCCTCGATGGTGGTCAGCCTGAGGTGCCGGGGAATATAGTGCAGCAGCGTTTTCATATAGGTGGTTTTACCGGAGCCTGTTTCACCCACAATAAAAATCGTTTTACCGTATTCCACCGCTTTTTCCATAAAACGGGAAATATCTTCACCTTGATAATAGCGGGTCAGTTCAACATCTTTGTCTTCCGTTCGCTCCTGACCGCTGACCCGGTTATAAAATCCCGCATCAATCCATGACTTGTGTGTTTTCTGCCCGAATGAGGGCTTACGCAGCGTAATGGATACGGTATTGCGCTCACAGGCCGGGGGAATAATGGCCTGAATGCGCTCGCCTGTCTCAAGCGTGGCGGAAAGGATTGGCGAGGTGTCGTCGATATTATCGTCCTGCCACGACGCCAGCGCTCTGGCAAAGGCGTAACACTGACGCAGCGTAACCGCGGCTTCATGTCTTCGCCATTTCCCCCGGATTTTGGTATGCAGTTCACCCGGCCGGTTAACGGCAATTTCCGTCAGGCCGTCCTGCGCAATGAAATCACCAAACAGCTGGTTTTTCATAAAATCCAGCGACAGGTTTTCAGCGTTCATACCACCTCTTTTTCAGTCGCAGCTGCCAGACGGATGAGAAATCAATGTCAGTGCCGGTCATGATCCCGATGACATCACCCTGATTCAGGTACAGGGTGGGCGGGATATTGATGCTGTTTTCCAGCGTCGTTTTCGCCATTTCCGCCGTGGCTGCGCGGGTGTTTTCGGTGTAGTCGGTATTGCGGTCTTTCCCCGGGGCAGCATCCGACGCCGCCGCTGCCACGTCCTGCACGGTACTTAGCATCAGGGCATTGCCGAAGCGCTCCCAGAAATGGTTGTCGATCCAACCTGAGATCCCCGCCTCGCCGAGCGGGCCGCTGGCCTGCGTATCAGTTAGTGGGATTTGCAGGCTGCCGGGCTCAGGCGTACGCAGCTCCGTCCACAGCACAAACATCCGGCTGCGTCCATGCTGCAGCGCCCCGGTGCGGTAGATGCCACGGGCGACCGTTCCCGCCGGGATCAGCGTCACATGGTTGCTGGCGCTGTAAACATCTTCACTGATCAGACAGGAAATATGCCCCCCGACATCGGACACGAAGCGCCACATCATCGAACACGGGATATAGCGGTCCACCGGGATATAGAGATCAGGATCGAGGCCCAGCCGTCTGACGCCGGTGACACGGGCGACGCCCGGATTGTCGTTGTTACCCGTTTCCGGCGCGGCAGTCTCCGGGCAGCGCAGGCGGCCATCCTTTCCCCTGGTCAGTACTGACGGACAGGATGTGTATGTCGTGGATGATGACCGACTGTCGGACGTTTCTGCGTTGCTGCGCGGTTCATCCGGGGACGTGCGTACATTATCGGCCGGCATTGTTCGGGCGTTGTTCGGCCCGTCAGCCAGCGCGGCTGCCTTGTTCAGGGCGGGTGGGGTCGGTGGCAGTGATGGTGCGGGAGTAACGGTCTGGCTGACAGGGGCTGTTCGGTCCTGTATGTGCGGCCCGAACAGGCCAAACGGGTTACTGTCCATGCCCAGATTTTGACGCTCATGCAGCGTCTTCCCGGCGGAGGGCGGCGGCGCGGTGTCTGCTTCTTTCTCATTACCCCCTTTCAATGCACTGAAAAGACGATCGCCGCCGGATGCCAGGGCGATCACCAGCGCCAGACTCAGCAGGCTGACGATCAGCGTGCGGCGACCGGATGCCTTACGAAAACGGGTCACTTCCGGCTGGCCGGGCGGTGTTCTTTGCTCCGGCTCCTGATACGCCATTGCCGCACGGGCGCGTTCGCGGGCTTCCCCTTCCCGCTCTGCGGTGGTTTTTTCCGGCTCGTCCGGGACGGGTTTATCGGTCATTTAGCCTCCAGCGTAACGGACGGTGAAACGGTGTCGCTGCGGGTTATCGCGATGCGCCCGAACCCGTCGTTTTCTATCCCCACCACCGAGGTGCCGTAACGCAACACCAGTTGTGGCGCTGCCGGCACCACCATCACAATGTAATTACCCTGCTTAACTGTCCGGGGCGTGAGCGCCTGCTCTCGTCCGTTAACCACCCGGAAAACAGACGGCAGGGTTTTGATGGGGGAAAAACCGATATAAGCAAAACGACCATCATCCCAGGCAAAATCCGGTGCGATGGAGGCCGAACCGGCGGCGACCCGTTTGGTGTAGCGCCAGTTGCGTGGCGTGCTGGCCTGTCCGAATGCCGCTGCTATCTGCTGCTTCTCCTGTCTTTCACGCTGCAGCGTCTGACGCGCGGCGCTGGCGGCGGCGGATTGCTGGCGAGCCTCGGCCGGATAGTGGTAACGGATAACGAACGCCTGCGAGGGGGAATCGTGGTCCAGCACGTTCAGCTCCAGGCTGTAATCACGCTTTGAGGTCACCACGAAGAGGTTGGTCTTCCAGTCCTTTGCCGTGGGCAGGAAGACCTGGCTGACGTTGTTGCCGCTGGCGTCCGTCACCGGCTGGGTGATGGGGTTCGGGCTGACGTCTACCCGGTTATCACTTTTCGTCACCGTCCAGCCTTTTGGAAAACCCGCTTGCGCATCAATCACAGCTTCATCGTCGTCAAACAGCAGCGTGGTGACATAGCCAGGGCGGGTATTCACCACGGTGGCGTTCTGGCTGTTATACGATACGTTCTGCATCCGGCTGTCATAGGCGCTGCCGCGCGGGGTGGCGGCGCTCCATGTCGCGCATGACGCCAGTAAGCCCGTCAGGAGCAGGATGTTTTTCAGCATCATTCGCTCCTCAGTTCTTTATCGCGCTGGTAGCTGGTGACGATAAAGCCCAGCGGGTTCACTTCACGCTGGCTGTCCGTCAGTTGCTGATGCGGGACATAGCGGTAAGTGAGGCGGATATTCCAGAAGTCCGTTTTCACTGAATTATCAGAAATACGGCGGAGGGTGCGCTTAATACGCAGTGTTGCCAGGTTATCCGGCCCGGTGGCAGGCGCATGCACATTGGAAATAATGTCGATATAGACGACATATTCGGCTTTATTAAAAATAACGTCCGGGGCCTGGTCGCCGTTAAACCCGTCCAGATAATCCCGGTTCACGCTGTCGCTGTTAAATAACTGTACGTCGTCGTAATCACGCTGGAGGGAGAAATAATTATATCCCTCACGGAGCCTGACATAGTGTGCCGCCAGTGAATGGACCAGCGCTTTTTCAGACGCAATATCCCGCTCTTTAAGGCGGGTCATATACTCATAACGACCGGTCTGTTTATCCACCGACCACAATTCAATATCAGTGGTTTTCAGCGGCAGCAGAATAATCATGGCCGTAATTGCCAGTGCAGCCAGAATAAGCCCGGCAGCGGCCACCCGCCAGGCTGTTTTGCGGGAACGCTCTTCCTTTTCCAGCATGACGGATTCAAAAGAGCGGGAAACATTAATGATGCGCTGAATATCAGACATGGTGAGTCAGCTCCTGGATCATGGCGGGGGAATTAACCGGCTGGGGATCGCCGGACACCGGCGGGAGGTTGCCCTGATGCTGCACGCAGCCCGAAAGCGCGCACAGCACCAGAAGCAAGATGCTGAATTTCATGGAAGCCTCTTATCGGATAAATGCAGTAAAGCCGCACCGCTGGCAGAGGTCACGGCGTGACGAAGAAAAGAAATTAGCGGTCGGGAGGATCAACGGTGACGCTGCTGATTCTGGCGTTTCATGCTGTCAATGGCGGTGGCACGTTTCTGCCAGGCGTTCACGGTTTTGCCCGCCCCTGCGGCAATGAACCTGCCGGTTGTCGCTGCTACGGCTATGCCACCTTTGGCGGCCAGTCGGCCCCCGGCCTTTATGCCGGGTCTGGCGACGTCGGCAGATTTGCTCGCCAGCCCGCGCAATCCGCTCATCGCAGCCCACTGTAACACGGCCTGCACGGCGGCACCGCTCAGTGCAGTGGCTATTTTCGCTGAAAAATACACCACGACGCCTGCCGCAATCCCGGCCAGCAAACATTGCGCCGCCAGGGTCACCATATTGTTTTCAGCAGACGTTGCTGTGGCGGCATCCAGTATTTTATTCAGGTAGTTGATGGCGATCCGGACAGACAGGGCAGAAAACATGATCGTTAAGATTGCGGTAAATAGTGTTTTCAGCCAGTTATCAAACATGGGTTTAAGAAAACCGTACAGCAGGCAGAAAATAAAGAGTGGGGCGGTGGTGGTCATTAACAGAATGGTGATTTCGGCGAGCAGGTTGACAACGGTTGCAGCCAGTAACAGAACGATTGCTCCGCCCCAGACCAGCACCTCGGCAAAACCGCCATTCACTTTAACGTAGGTGGAGGTATCGAGATTAAACAGCGTTTGCCCCAGCGCTTGTGCCTTTTCCCACACCGTGTCTAGGAGTGCCCAGACATTATCATCGCCACTGATGCCGTCCTTAAGCCCTTCAATGGCCGCAATGATGGCATCCAGCCAGCCCTCGCGGTTTAAAACAAAAGTGATGATCAGCAACATGCGCCCCACATCCCAGACAACATCTTCAACCGGCGTCTGGAGTTTGCCGCCAAGCGTCTGATACCCGCGATACGTAATAAACAGTGTGAAGGAACTGACGATAATCGCACTGATTAGGGTGCCGTAGTTAGAAGACTGACCTTCTAACACGGCGTTGAGTCCATCCATGATGTTTTTGTCCATACCAACAAAAATACCACCGGACATGGTACCTCTCATTAGTCAGGAAGAGACAGGGGATAAAACAGGGAGGGATCCCTGTTTTTGTTGGCGGGGATCTTACTGAGTGACGGATTTTCTTTTTTGGGCTTCCTGCTGAAACAGTGTCTCGAATTTTTCCCTGATGCCGGGTTTGCCTGTCTGGGCAAACATGAGTGCTGCCCGGTGCGCAAACTCGCAGTTGTCGCTTGCCTCACCATCCGTGAGGCATTGCGTATAGACTTTATAGGTTTCATCGGGATGTTCTTTATACCAGGCTTCTGATTTCGTCTCTTTACAACCGGATAAGACGAGAATGCCTGACATGATGCACAAGGTTAATACGGGTTTTAACATGTTAACCTCCCTATAGAGAGTTCAGATCGGCAACGGGCGCAGTTAATTGCTGTTGCTCAAAGGCTTTCTGTTTTTGCTGTTCCAGCAGCGTTGTTCGCTGTTCAGCCTGTTTGACTGACATTTCCCATTGGCTAGTCAGCGCATTTAATTGTACGCTTTTGGCCGCGATGGCGTTAGCCAGGTCCTGTGACTCTTTCGAATCCTGCGCATTAGCAATGCGGTCTGATAAATCCGATATATCGTCGAGCGTGCCCGTGATCTTGTTTTCAACCTCGGACGTATTTTCTATCGCTACGGCCTGATTCAGGATCATCTGTTTGCAGCTGTCCAGATAGCGTTGTGAAGCGCTGGACGGGTTACAGGTATCGAACGTTTTATATTTGTTATACAAGCTATTCAGTTCAGACGAATATGACCCGTTTTGGTTGCTCAGCAGGTCATCCAGTGAAATACCGTGCTGACGAAGATTATCAATATCGGTTTTCAGACTTTTGGCCTCTCGGAGAAATGCCTGAACGTCCCGCACGCCCGTTGCCGTGGCTAATTGCTGCTTGTAGGCATCAAGTTCACTTCTATAGTGGGTAACGGTTTCCTGCCACTGCTGGAGTTTCTGGATCCACTGATTCATGGATTCGGTATTCTGTACGGCGTCGAATACCGGTATTCCGGCGCTCATCGCCTGGGTGGAAATCAACAACGATAATGCCAGTATGATATCTCTGAATCGCATTTTAATTACCTCCGTCATGAATATTACAGGGCTTGTTCAAGGAAGGCGGCTTTCCAGTCATCAGGCTGCATTCCTTCCTGATACAGGGTGTCGAACAGTTTCAGGTTGTCTTCGCTGCCGCTGAGCATTTTGGTGAGTTTCCCGAGGCCCGATAAATCCATTTTCGCCATCGCCACAAAAGGCCGGGTTTCACCCGCGCGTAACGGTGTTTTCAGGACCACCATAGAGCGCTCCCCCGGATCGAGGTTTCTGACGATGTCGTACACGCTTTCCGGCACTTTCATCCTTCCCACGTAATCCGCCCGGCTGGCCTTCGGGTTGGCAAGAAATATCTGCGTGCTGCACTGCTCGATAATCGCCGGGGCAATCGGGTGCTTGACGATTTCGTCAGGCGACTGCGTGGCGGGTATGAAGATGCCGTTCAGCTTGCGGATCACTTTCAGCATATTGAGCGAGAAGCGGGAAAATTCGACATCGGCCAGCCATTTCCAGAACTCGTCCATGAACATCACCAGCCGGCGACCGTCCAGCAGGCTGGTGACGCGGTACAGCAGATAAAACGTGACGGGGCCGCGAATATCGTCATCATCGAGAAATTCCGTACCGTCGATACCTACGTTATCAATGTTGCTAATGTTGAAGGTGTCCTCCTCATTGTCGAATACCCAGCCGAACTCGCCGCCCTGCGCCCACTGTTTAAGGCGAATACGTAGCCCGTTGATGCGGGCGTCGGGGGTTGGCGGCTCCGGCAGGACTTCCAGCAGCCGGGTGATACCGAACTTGCGGTATTCCGGCGGGTAGTCGAGCATAATGGTATCTACGGCGGCACTGATCCGCTCCTCATCGCGCGGATCGAGCGGCTTGCCGTTGCGGCCGCACAGCATGCGCACCAGTCGTTTGATAAAACTGATATTCCGCCGGGTTGGGGCAAGCGAAAACGGGTTAAACCCGGTGGGAGTGCCGGTACGGATACGGAAGTAGCGTCCGCCCATCTGGCGTATCGCTACTTCCGCCGCCCGGTCCTTATCAAAATACACCGTGGTGAGCCGCTGGATTGTGGCTGAGGCGCTGAACGTCGCAGGATTGCGGTACTTCTGCATCAGTTGCTGCATCATGGTCATCAGCATCGTTTTCCCGGAACCGGTTTTCCCGATAATCGCCGTATTACCCGGCGTTTTTTCGTTGAAGTCATCCCGCCCGCTCTGGCTGTCGTGCAGGTTCAGGTAATACCCGCCACCACCCGGTGATTTGAGTATCGCGATGGCGTCACCCCAGGGATTGCCGCTCCGCTTGTGGGGATGAAAGTTGTGCAGGCTCGCCAGGTCGGCAAAGTTCTGGCTGCTGACGGCCACCAGACGGGGGCGCAACGTATACACCCCCGGCAGTTGCGCCAGGTACGCGGCGGGCAGCGAAAGCGTGGACAGCGTCGTCATAATGCCGAGGTCGGCGAAGGGCTGCGCCAGCGCGTTGGTGTCCTTCACCACCTGGTCGGCGCTGTCTGAGGATACCAGGAGGGAGAAGTGATATTTCCCGCAGGAGACATGCCCGGACTGGAGCAGGTCACGCAGGACAATCAGCTCTTCGCGCTGCGAAATGGCGTCGTCATCCGCAGAAGTCAGGCGCTTTTCCGCCAGACGAATATGCTTCTGCGCCTCATCGCGGGCCATGCAGGTGAAGGACTGCGTCAGCACATACTCGCTTTCGGCATACAGCAGCGCGTCCAGCAGGCCGGTCGCGGTTTCAGGCGAGTAATCTTTGATTTCCAGACTGCGAAAAAAGCGGGAGCCGCTGACCGTCTGGCACTCGGCGGTGTCGGTGGTAAAAAAGACATCTGGCGTGCTTAACGTTTCATAAAACGGTGCACGCGTGACCGCGACCTTTAGCCACTGGCCGGTGAGCAGGCGGTGATACAAGGACTGTTGGGCGGAATACACCCGCCGGTTTTCTTCATACATCCCCAGCGGCGTCGCCGTATAGCGGGACAGCGCCGATGCCAGCGCCTCCCGGTGCTCCAGCATTACTTTCAGGGCATCATCCAGCGCCGCTTTACGTTTACCGGACGGCTGCGCCTTCATGGCTTTTTTTTCCAGCGGAGAGAAGGGCGCATAGCAGAGGGTGAAAAACAGCCGGTGCCGCCAGAACGGCTTTTCGTTGATCGGCTGGTAATACAGCCGGGTCACTTCATCAGAAAAGGGAATACCTGAATTTGCGTCAAAGGCAGCGTGGTATTTTTCCCGGATGCGGTGAAGATAGAAAGTGACCGGCAGACCTTCATACCCACGAATAACGTTATTGAGATGCGTCGCCATTAAGGTCAGATGATGTTCGTCCTCGCATTCAAAAACGGTGCCCTCCAGCTCCCAGCTGGCAACCAAATCACCCTGGCGGTTTCTGATGACGTGCGGGTGAATATGGGAGGAATACGGAATGTATTTATCCAGCGTAACGCGCTCGTTTAACTTCATCTTTTCAATAAACTCCGAGACGTCGACGGCGTCATAGCGGTTTGCCAGCAGGGCATTGGCACCAAAATGTTTATTGGTGCCAAACCGTCCACGGGTTTTAAAGGCCAGCCAGAGCAGCCCGAAATAGTGAATATCGGCTCTGGCCTTTGCCTTCATCTCCAGCCAGGCGGGAATAAGCAGTAATATCAGGTAACAGCTGACATAGACCGCCAGCAGGACGATGGCCCCGCTGACCATCACGAACGGCACGAGGGGAATGCCTGCTATGGCGGCAGGCCGCGTCAGCGCTTTGTTCAGCGTAGCCATCATTGCCTCCCTTATGACGCCCAGTAGGCACCGAAACCTGACGCACCGACGATAAGGATGGCGCCAATGATGACGTTGCGCATGTCATGGAGGCTCTTGCCGTCAAACAAGACTTTGTATCCCACCCACATGGTGGCCAGCGTGATGGTGACGGCGGCGAGCCCGAGCAGGCCGGTGGAGGTGTTACTCAGCGTCTCATTGGCTTTATTAAATCCGCTGTCCGCTGCCAGCACCGGGCTTGCCATTAACAAGGAAGAGAGGACGGGCCAGTCAGTCTGTTTTCGTTTCATCATTGTTCCTCATGGTGGCCGGGAATGGGTAACGCGCCGCGTATCACGGCATTGGGGTAGCGCAGGGATGTCAGAACTGACGTGGCGTTCTCGGTAAGCTCGCCACGCATGACGGCGGTGGGGTAACGGATTTCCGGCACGAGCTTTTCGGCGGGTGGTCGCTGCCGGTCTTCCCGCGTTGACGGTACGGCGTAGCCGATGCGCTGGATGTAGCTGGTCTGGTTAAACGCGGATTCCGCTTGCTGGCCGGTCGTGAAATTTCCCGAGTAGTAGCAACTGAGCGCACGCTTGAGGGAACCGCCGCGGCGGTAGCAGTCGGTGAGGATGCGCTCAAAAACGGACAGGTTGGTACAGGGGTCAAGAAGGTCGCGGGCGCTCACGCGGTAATGACGGAAATTGGTGCTGGTGATTTGCATCAGCCCGACCGAATAGCGTCGGCCCTGTGCTGCCAGCCGTCCGGTGAGGCTGATGGCCTCATCCCTGCTCGTGGGGAAATGTGAAATCACGCCTTTGCCACTGGGCAGAATTTCAGCGATGGCATACGGATTCAAACCGGATTCGACCCGCGCCACATCAAGCGCCGTGGACGGGTGAATGCTGGGGGCGCACTGCATAGCCGCCGCCAGAAATACGGTGGTGGAAAGCATGATGGCCTCGGAATGGTAAACCGGGCAACGCGTACCGCCATCAGACGGCATAGGGCCGGGAAAAGGGGGAAGGGCGGTTAAATGGACTGAGTATCCTGTGTCGCGCCGCCGTCATCCCTGGGCTCAAGGAGCACTAACTTGCCGGAAACGGCAATGCCGGGTGTCAGCATGATATTCAGGCCAGACTTACCGTTATGAGCGAACGCCACGCCAACCCTGGTCCAATACGTGTTTATTTCGCCCTGTGCATCGGGTTGACTTTCCTGAGTGACAAATACGTGGTAAATGGGTTTTCGCATGACGCCTCCTCTAATAAAAACAACGATGAGTTAAATAAATGTCACATCCCAATTCTGCATTCCGGTTTTAACGGGTCAGCGAGAACATTCAGCGGCACCCTGAATTGTGGTTTCGTGACAGCCCGAACCTTATTTTTAAAGAGCAATACCCGACCTGGGGAAATTAACGACCATTCGGGCAACTATTATGTAATGAGGTTTTCAGGATCAGATATCCGGGGCGGTATATAAACGATAAATTCAAAGTTAAAATGAGAGAGATAAATTAGTGGTGGATGGGGTAAGCTCTGCGAAAAATAAAAGTAAGTGAAATATATAATAAAGACGACTGTATATTCATAGTTAATGATAGAGACATGCAGGGGAAATATTCCTGCATGTCTCTTTGACCATTATTAACGTGTTCGACGTTCAAGTTTTTCCTGGCATTCTGTGCAGGTGGTTATGCCCGGGAGTGCCTGCCGTCGCTTTTCAGGAATGGGCTTACCGCATAGACGACAATGGAATAATGATGGCGTAGACCCTGGCTTAAAACGACTCTGTTCAATCATATCCTCCAGTCGTTGCTCATTAAATTCCTGATCGCGGTCGATCTCATCTGGCATGTGCGGCCCTCCGGTCTGACGCCTCCTGTTCACAAAGTGCGATACGCTTCCAAACGATGGTCAGTGACAACCCTTCGACTTTCGGCAGCAGGGTTTGCGTTACCTGCATTATGGCGGCCAGCGCATCGGGTGATTCCAGGTTGTCCACCCGGCATTGTTGCCATTGCCGCCAGATGGCCCCATCCGTTTCTTCGTCCGGTTCACGCGTCCGGCCATAAGGCACACGGACGCCCAGCAACCGGCGGCGAAGGCAAACCTCGTTGGAGGTGAGGCCAAAATACTTATTGAGTAGCGCAATTGACCCACCCAGCCGGATAGCGTGGTTGATACGCTGTTGCTGCAGAACCTCCTCACGGGATTTCGCCAGAAGCAGGCGTAACGCCTCGTGATGAACCGTCACAGCCAAAAATGGTGCAGACTCACGACTGATGATAAACAGCTCGTCTAGTGACAACTGGTTAAGGGCATTCATTTCGTCGAAAGTGAATCCTAGCGATTCACAGTGACGAATGTTGCCATCCTTCAATGCATGAAGAGCATCGGTTAATACGGCGTAATTCAGTGATGGGATAATCATGATATTTTCTCCCTTCAGCCTACTGAGCGGCGGACTAATTTAATATTGATCCATTCGTCAATTTCCGATTCGAGCCAGGCGACACTGGCCGGGCCAATCTTTATTGAGCGTGGGAAGGTACCTTCTTTCATATACAGATAGATTTGAGAGCGCTTCAGACCCGTTTTTTCTTCAACCTGTTTCAGACGCAATAAATGATGGGATGTCATGATTTTCTCCTGTGCTGTAAGTAAATGGGACAGGCCCGGAGAGGACAAAAAAACACAGGAAAGGTGAATGAGGGAAGTTGATAAGCCCGTATTAAGGATATCGTTATGCTTAATACGGACTTTCAGGTTAAATAGAGTAATCTCATTTATATTTGATGTTTAGGTTGATGTGGGCGAACCGCGCTCAAGTGCAGTTTTTAGTGTGTCACCACTAAGATGATCGGTAATGCCGTCGGCTGATGCCCATTGTTCAAAGATGGAGAGTAGTTTATATGGCTTGTTGATTAATGGGCTTATGGCCTCATTATTCCGACAGGAAAGCCAGAACAGACGGGAGAGTGGTGTTGATATTCTTGTTGAAGATGAAGGTGATGTTTTATTTTTAACGGGGAGTTCGATTATTTTTTCAAGTTCTGTACGTCGGATTACAAAACTTGCATCTCGTGGTAACTCATGAATTGGGAAAAATGCGTATTCTCCTTTATTCTGAGATAAAAAGTGTTCGTGAATATCAGGGGTGATATTTTGAGGTAATCTCCTGATTTGTTTTTCTATCCGTTCCATCCATGTGATTTTTTCAAGTAAGATAAATAATTTACCATAAAGAAAAACTGAAATGCCATGATTTATTTCATTAGCCCCTTTAATGGGAGGGGGGATATTGAGAGTTCGAGCCAGTAAGCGTTGCACCAAAACATATTCATACCCAGCTAATGTTGTATTAATAACCATTTGCATAGGTGAAATGGCTTCATCATAAGTACTGATAATTAAATTCCTCCCCCGTTGAAAACAGTTATGGTCTACCAGGCAAAGTTGGTGTATTGGCGAATTCTCAACAGGACGCAGTTTTACTTTGTTGTTAGAAAACTGGATTTTCTTTACTATGACAGGTGACTGAAAGTAAATGGAAAGGTAGATGTTTCCAGATAAGGCTTGACGGTAAATGTCACTTATTGTCAGGCTCTCATTCCCCCTTTGCCTGGCTAGATCAACAGCTTCTTGTATAGTCACCCAGTCTGGCATTATGTTTCTAAAATTTAAAATGATGTTTTTTTTGACATAGTACAACTCCTTTCATGCAACAGTATCTTTGATAAAATAAAAAAAGATAATGTTATTTGATGGGATTTTTAATATATCGCCGTAACAACATAAAAATGAATATTGATTGATTGTGAAGTTATATTTTTTAAAAAAATTCAAAAGGTATTAGTGCTGGGCTTTCAATACTCAGTATATGTGGCTGAAGGTAGTGCTTTCACTCATAATTAATGGCCTGACTACGTTAATACGTAAGAGTTATACAAGTGGCGGAAATGGTTTTAGATGTATTATTCTTTGTTATTTTGCCGTCGTCAGTACCTGGTTAAAATCAGTGGAAAAAAGGCTGGCTATTCTTTTTTACCCTTCTGACAGTAATTTATGCGCTATCTCTAAAGCTTCTTCCTTCGAAGATGTTATAATCAAAGGATAGCCCCAGAATTTTTCATATACGATAGAAAAAGGTTTGGCCGCAATCCGTTTGGCATTGTTTGGTTCAATATGGATTGAGGCTTTTACGAAGGACCGTAATTCACTTTTGTGAGCTTTCATCCAACGTGTAGTTTGCTTCATCTCTTCAGGCGAATGCTCGTGTTTGCCATGAGCAACACCTTCATCGTTCAGGAAAACGAAGACCTCTTTACGCGCAAGCAGAGCTTCGAACTCTTTAAACGGGGATACATCTGGATCATTGCCAGGGGCAGCGATTTGCATCCACACGAAAGGGAACTGAGTAGCATCAATCCGCATAGTAATATTCCTTCCAAATTTTGGTTTCATCTATTGTCATTGAGGGGCAAAGCCTTAGGCTGCAACATACCAGCATGGTTTATTCAAACATACCCAAAAGTCTATAGAACGTCATTGTGTTGGTTGGCCATAATATTGCTCAATTCGGCCAGTTCAATGAACCCTTCCTGAAATCAGTGGCAGGTTAATTTGCGTTTCCGGGATTTCTTCCGTTTCAACGGAGGTAAATACCCTGAGACTGGAATCAGATATACGCATATACGCAGCGGATATTTACTAGTGGTTTAGTGCCCTTTTGTCACCAATATTGATAAATTTCTCAATATCATAGCCGTTCCTGCACGTCAGTTGAAATGCAAGCGTACATGGTCCAAAAATGAAATGAATGAATTGCTGAAGATTTTTGCACGTCATTTCATATAGTGAAGTGCACATAGTCTCCGGCTTCCAGAAGTGTGGTTTGTGTTGAAGGTAAAGGCTGCGTCAGTACGTAAGATGAAACCGAAGTGGTATACAAAATTTCCAGTTGTTTATCCCTTTCACGTCCATACCGTACCTGATGCAGCTCATAAACCACATAGGGGGGCAGTCTGTTTCTTTAAGAAATCCCCCAGAAATGGGACCTCATTTCATCCTGATAACTGGTGAGCTGTTGGGCTCACAGGTATAACTTTGTGTCTGACCGATTAGCACAGTTTCCGGGAAAGTCATGAAGATTGATTCAGGAAGAGTTAAATCGCCTGGGTGGATAGGGGGGCAAAGCCCGGAGGCAGTCCAGTCTGACGAACGTCGATACCTGCCGGGGGACTGACCAAACTGCTTTTTGAAGGCACGTGTAAATGTCTGTTGAGAATCGAAGTGATACTCCAGGGCAATCTCCAGAATCGGGCGGTTGGTTAATCGTAGTGACACGGCCGCTTTTGACAGTCTGCGGGCGCGAATATAACTCCCCAGTACTTGACCAGTGACTTCTTTAAACATCCTTTGCAAATGCCATTTTGAGTATCCGGCTTTGAGTGCGACATTATCCAGAGACAACGGATTTGTAAGGTGGTCTTCAAGCCAGGTAAGCAAGTCGAAAATTATTGTTTCTTGGTTCATAAATCGCCTCCATTGTATTCAACAATTGTGAAAGGGAGCGTTTCTGTGCTTCTGCACCCTCTTGCTGTTCTGACAACGTCGCGATACCCCACCCAGTGCGAGTTCTCCGGGAAAGTTTCGAGCATCTAAATGTTAGATTAAAAATACGCGATTCAGCATTAGACTGCATTGCGAATGTTGGTCATAATATTATTCAATCCTGCCACCTTTTCCCGTAAATTGAGGTCCGATTAAGATTATGTCAAACATGGATTACTCTCTCGATTCTGTTGTAGTACCCGATGTGGATAGTATTCCCAGGCCTGTCTCCGTCATGAGGGCTTCAATGGTGTCTACAGGTTGGGAACAGGAACGGCATCAGCATCGCAAAGCGCAACTGCTCTACTCGGTGAAAGGTATGTTGAATTGCGAGGTGGAAGACGGCGTGTGGATTGTCCCTCCACACTGTGCGGTCTGGATCCCAGGTAATTTGCCTCATTCGGCCCGAGGTTCTGGTGATACCGAGTGTTATTGTTTGTTCGTTGAACCAGACGCGGCGCCAGGGCTTCCTAAAACCTGTTGCACTATTTCAGTAGAGCCACTGTTGCGAGAATTATTGTTGAAAGTGGTTGGTTTTCCCCAGCTATACCTGACAGATGGCCGTGAGGGGAGATTAATATCAACCCTTTTGGATGAATTGTCTTTAGCTCCTGTGGAAGATCTTCATTTGCCAATGCCTCGCGACAGGCGACTTCGTCAGCTTGCAGAAATGCTGCTGGCCGATCCTACTGACAAATGTTCTTTAGGTGAATGGGCTCATCGTATCGGCATGAGCGAGAGAAGCATGAGCAGGCTACTGTTACAGGAAATAGGAATGAGTTTTGGCCGCTGGCGTCGACAGCTGCATGTGATCCTTTCACTGCAACGTCTTACAAAGGGCGAAAGTGTGCAGACAGTAGCACTGGAGCTTGGTTATGAGAATGCCAGCGGATTTGTCACCATGTTCCGGAAAGCATTGGGCAAACCGCCAGGCCGTTACCTAATAGAACGAATGGCGGGTTCTACGGCTGGGGAGTCCGCCTATATGCCAGGCATCATTCGATTGGAATAAACGTTGCCCAGCTCTTAACATTCCACATTTTTAGAAAAACTCATTTTTGCTAAACACAAGATTGACTGTATTGAGCAAGATTCTGGCCGGACGTCGCTAACCATCTCACACAGAAACCGGTAAATTTGGAGTTTTCATATATATCGGAGAAAACTCATGGATCTTGGATTAAGTGACAAACGTGTACTTGTAACGGGCTCAACGGCAGGCATTGGGCTGGCTACAGCACGCATGTTGGCAGCTGAAGGGGCATCTGTGACAGTAAACGGACGGACACAGGCGCGTGTTGACAATGCTGTAGCTGAAATACTGAATGAGTTACCTCATGCGCGGGTCTCGGGAATTGCCGCGGACCTGAGCCATAATGAAGGTTGCGAAGCGCTGATAAACCTATTGCCGCATACCGACGTGTTAGTGAACAATCTGGGTATATTCGAACCTAAATCGTTCGGGGACATCACCGACGAAGACTGGTTACGTTTCTTTGAAACCAATGTATTGAGCGGTATACGTCTCTCACGCCATTATGTGCAGTCTATGAGATCGCGTAACTGGGGGCGGATTGTATTTGTTTCCAGTGAATCGGCTTTGCAGATACCTGCTGAAATGATCCACTACGGTATGACCAAAACCGCACAACTTGCAGTGGCACGCGGACTGGCTGAAAGTCTTGCCGGTACAGGTATCACCGTTAACAGTGTGCTTCCAGGCCCCACAGCATCTGAGGGCGTGGGCGCTATGGTTGCTGAGATGGCGGCGGGGCGTGGTGTTGATCCCAAATCAATTGAGCAGGAGTTTTTTGCGACAGCACGCCCTTCTTC
Source organism: Erwinia sp. BNK-24-b (assembly GCF_047456155.1). NCBI lineage: Bacteria > Pseudomonadati > Pseudomonadota > Gammaproteobacteria > Enterobacterales > Erwiniaceae > Erwinia > Erwinia sp. BNK-24-b. The sequence continues at coordinate 2,772,951 of NZ_CP179901.1, read as the reverse complement.
GATACTTCAGCGCTTTTCAACGACACAAGAGATTGCTGCGATGATTGCTTATGTCTGTAGCGAGCGTGCATCTGCTACGACCGGCGCAGCACTCAGGGTTGATGGTGGTGTGGTGAGAGCAATTGCTTAAGAAAGAACTATCCAACAAATAGGTGGTGATAAGCCGTCTGTTAACCACCATTTCATCATGAGCAGCCAGCGCAAATTATGGTAACGGTAAATACTGGCTCGCCGTCAAGTTCGAATCCTTCCTGACCAGCAAGAGAGAGCAGATATTCATGTAATTTCGGGTCCTCAATGAAAATGAGTTTTTCCCCACATTTGCAACGCAGGCTATTCTGGTTACGTGATTGTTTGCATGGCTTGAGTGCATAGGTGGCACGACCACGAACTCCATCGGTGCGGACAAGTAATCCTGCCACCCATAAATCATTGAGCACCCGATAGATTGTGGCTTGTGTTAAGCTCCCGGATGGCTTCGAGTTAAGGAGGCGATATAATTGACCAGCACCAAGACAATGTGGTGCAGCTTGACTCAGAGTGTTCAGTATAGAAATTCTTGCATATGTTGCCCTGAGATGGCTTGCTTCAAGACGTTGAATATGCGGTGACTGACTGTCGTTCCCCCTGGAATCAGGGACGACTAAGTTAGTTCGCTTGGGTTGTTTTGATGTTGAAGTGCTTTTATTGCCAAATGACGTAATGCGATCAATGAATTTTGGGTTGTCATTACAAGCCATATTTATTCCCCTTTGCAGAGCTGACTTTTCTGCTGTGCGCTACAACGTAAAGCCTGCTGGGTGAAAATGAGTGTGGGTACCAGCGCGGCCCAAAACATGCAACGCGCTGGTGTGGGCTGTTATTTTGTACTGGTCTTTTCCCATCCTCCACCCAGGGCTTTAAATACGTTTACCCGGGCGTTACCTACCCGTCGGTCAGCTGCGGCTACCTGTGACCTTGTGTCTATCAGGTTGTTTTGCGCTACGATCACATCGAGGTAACTGATCGAGCCAACCCGGTATTGCTCTTCAGCTAACCGGAAGGCATTCCCTGCACGATCCCGTGCGTCGATCAGCGCCTCACGCTGCTGCATCGCGGCACCATAGGCGCTCAATGATTGCTCGGACTCTTTCAGCGCATTCAGTACTGTGCCATCAAAATGAGCCAGCGATGCTGCGGTTTGCGCCTTCGCCTGAGCGAGACGGCTACGTGCCACCATCATGTTCGGAAATGTCCAGGAGATCAGCGGACCGACTGAGAAAGACCAGGTGCGATTGCCTTTCAGATAGTCATTACGCAGGTAGTTTCCTGAGGCACCCAGCGACACGCGCGGATAAAGATCGGCCACCGCCACGCCGATGCGTGCCGTGTCGCCAGCCAGCTGGCGTTCGGCTTGTCTTACATCGGGGCGACGACGCAGCAGTGCAGTGCCGTCACCGACCGGTAGCACTTCCGCAATTTCTGGTGCTTTGGTGCAGGCACGTGCTGAAGCTGGTACCTGTGATGGCGTGCGACCCATTAATGCAGCCAGCTCGAACAGCGCAGCATCCCGCTGGCTTTGCAAAGGCGGTAGAGTGGCTTCGACCTGAGCCAACGTGACACCGGCACGCTCCACGTCCAGATGTGATGCCGCTCCGGCGTGTGCCTGATTGCTGATGAGGTCCAGACTACGTCGGGCCAGTTCAATGGACGAATGTGCTACGTCGATGGATTCGCCCTGGGCGCAGGCGCCCACGTAGGCCCGTGTCGTTTCAGCGACCACCATAACTCTCGCCGCATCGTAGTCGGCAGCGACGGCATCAGTATCGTCCTGCGCAGCTTCAATATCACGTCGAACCCGGCCAAACAGGTCGAGTTCATAAGAGACGTCAAGTCCACCGCTGTAACTCCACTGCGTGGGTGCCTGACCGGAGCCGGTCCATGTGGTCTGGTCGCGTCCGTAGCCTGCTCCACCCGATAGGTTGGTAGACGGTAGCAAGCCGCCTTGCGCTTCCTTGTAAATAGCCCGTGCACGCTGGAGGTTAGCGAGGGCGACACGCAGCTCGGTATTGGCCGAAAGAGCCTCCTGGACAAGTCTGTTCAGGATGGGGTCATCATACAATTTCCACCATTCAGTCGGCAGAGATTGAGCGGTATCCGTATGGTCCGGTTTGCTGACAAAAGGGCCGACTGCGGTTTGAGGCAAAGACGGTGCATGGTAATCGGGGCCACTGGCGCAGCCGGTGACGAAGGTTGCGACCGCAGTGACCAGGAAAGTGGCACGTAAAATGGGAAATAATGCCCGATGCAGAACTATGGTCATGGCATCAGTGTGAGCAGAAAACAGATCACAGTTCGACATCAGGTGCCTCCGTACTGGCGAGTTCGCGGGCGCGGGGGCTTTCCGCGACTGCCCGGTGATCTTTAGCAACGAAGCTGTAAATTGTAGGAAGTACAAACAACGTGAAGAAGGTACCGATAAGCATGCCCATAACCACCACAATACCGATAGAAAAGCGGCTTGCAGAACCTGCACCATCAGCGAACAAAAGCGGCACCAGACCGGCGACCATGGCCGATGTTGTCATCAGAACGGGACGCATACGCACCGTCGCAGCTTTCTGAATGGCCTCTATGCGGCTGAGATTTTCATGGTGCTGGATGTGATTAGCGAAGGTGACCATTAAAATCCCGTGTTTAGATATCAGCCCTATCAATGTTACGAGTCCTATCTGGGTATAAATGTTAAGCGTCGCGTAACCTAACCACAGTGGCACCAGCGCACCGCAGATCGCCAGCGGTACCGTGACCAGGATCACCAGCGGATCACGTAGACTTTCGAACTGTGCCGCCAGCACAAGGAAGATAACCACCAGCGCGAAGCCGAAGGACACCAGCAGACGGTTACCTTCCTGCACGAACTGGCGGCTGTCGCTGAGCCAGTCCACGCTGGTTCCGGGGGGCAGTGCCTGTGATTGCAGAAATGTGACTGCCTCCCCCATGCTAACCCCTGGCGCTGGCAACATTTCCAGTGTCGCCGAGTTCATCTGGCCGAACTGGGTAAGCTGGTTGGCCTGTGGACGCATCTCAACGCGAGTCACGGTTGAGAGTGGCACCTGAGCACCGGAAGTAGACTTGACGTAGAAACGTCCGAGGTCTTCCGGCGTCATACGGTCGCTACCACGTACCTGCGGGATCACATCGTAGGAACGATCATGGAAGTTGAAGCGGTTGACATAGTTCTCGCCAACCAGCACCGCCAGAGTATCGGCAACGGATTGCATAGTTACACCCATTTCGCTGGCGCGGACATTGTCAATACTGATATGTGCCTGTGGGCTGTCGAAGGCCAGGTCATTTTGTACATAAAGGAACAATCCGCTGGCATAGGCCGCTGTTTTGATCTTCTCTCCGGTCTCGTATAACGTCTGAAAGTCGTCAGGCGAGCGCAGCACCATCTGTACAGGCAGGCCACCGCTGGAGCCTGGTAGCGGCGGCATCTGAACAGCCGTGACGGTTTCACCATCGATGGCACCGCCAGCAGCCTGAATTTGGCCCTGGATCTCGGTGGATGAACGCTTGCGCTCGGACCAGTCTTTTAGAATCGCGCCTGCAATAGTCAGGTTTTGCCCCCCGGAGTAATCGCCGATGTGGATGAAGCTGCTTTCAAATTCCGGTATCGACTCAAACACTTTTTCGATTTGTTCTGCATAATGTGCGCTGTAAGCAACTCCTGCATACTGGGGTGCCTTGGTGACGGCCAGGACAATGCCCTGGTCTTCCATCGGTGCCAACTCATGACGGGTACCTGAGAACAGCACTATGATGGCCCCCATGACTACTGCTCCTACCAGTAACACCACACCACGCGCAGATAGCGTGTGCGCCAGCAACAGTCCGTAGATAGCGGTCATCCCCTGCATGGTATGCTCGATCCGTTTTGCGAGGCGTCCTTCGCCCTGTTTTGAACTCAACAGCATTGAACTCATCACTGGCGATAGCGTAAGTGCAACCACGCCGGAGACGAGAACCGAACCAGCAAGAGTGAAAGCAAATTCCTTGAACAACGCGCCAGTCAGCCCCCCCATCATGCCGATGGGCGCATATACCGCTGCAAGCGTAATTGTCATTGCTATCACCGGGCCGACAATCTCACGAGCGCCCAAAAGGGCCGCACGTACAGGGGACAAGCCTTCCTCAATATGTCGATGGATGTTCTCCACCACAACAATGGCATCGTCTACTACCAGACCAATCGCAAGTACCATCGCAAGCAGGGTCAGAAGATTGATCGAAAAGCCGCACGCCAGCATCAGTGCAGCGGTACCCACCAGAGAAAGCGGGATAGTGACGACCGGAATGATGACCGCACGAAACGTGCCGAGGAAAAGGAAAATTACCGCGATAACGATAATTATGGCTTCAGCAAGCGTGTGTTTGACTTCCGAGATAGAAGCATTTACGAAGGTAGCCACGTTGTAATTGGGTGCTACCGTGAGTCCAGGCGGTGCCATTTCACGGATCTTTGGAATCAGCTCCTGTGCGTGTTTGACGATATCGATCGGATTGCCATCCGGGGTAGGTTGGAGCTCGATGAAGATTGCAGGAACGCCGGTCGCGAATGAGGCACTGTTGTAGTTCTGACCTCCGATCTCCATCGTGGCGATATCCGACAACCGCACCACGCCACCTTCGGGGTTGGACTTGATAACCATCTGGCGGAAATCTTCAACATTTTGCAGATCGGTCGCGGCACTGATATTGGTAACCGTCAAGGCACTCTTGAGTTGCCCCGGTACGGACTGCACGTTGTTGGCACGCAACGCGGCTGCAACCTCTCCGGCTGACAGACCACGTGCGGCAAGTTTTATCGGGTCGATCCAGACGCGCATCGCCATGGTCTGGCCGCTCAGAATGTTGGCAGAGGCTACGCCGGGAATTCCTGTAAACATGGGCTGTGCCACGCGGGTGGCGAAATCCGTTACCTGCGGGATCGTCAGCGACTTACTGTAGAAAGCCACGTACTGGACCCCTGTGCTGCCCTCGGTAGACTTGCTGATGACCGGGTCCGTCACACCGGACGGCAACTGGTACTTGACTTGTTGCACCTTAGCGAGAATCTCAGTCATTGCGCGATCGGCGTTGGCGTTAAGTACCAGCCGTGCCTTTATTACACTCTTGCCCTGTGTCGTGGTTGAAGTCAGATATTCAATACCGCTGGCGGTAGCGATGGATTGTGCAATTGGCGTCGTAACGAAACCCTGCATCACCTCCTGTGTTGCGCCGGGTAAGGTGGTACTCACGCTGATGGTGGCATTTTCGAGATAGGGATATTGCCGTACAGGTAACTGAAAGACGGCTGTTATGCCCATCAGCAGGATAAGCAAGCTGACGACCAGCGCCAGAATCGGTCGGCGAATAAAAATGTCAGTGAAATGCACGATGTTTTTTCCCTATTGTGCGTTTGTATCTGAAGCGATAGCTGATGAAGTAGACCTATTGCTGATTTTCACGGTAGCACCGGGCGGCAAGCGGTTCTGACCCGCCGTCACCACAATGTCACCGGCTTTAACGCCCTGCAGCACCATGACTTCTTCGCTGAGTCGCGGACCAGTGACCACCGGTACGGCGATTGCTTTGCCTATCCCCTGCGCGTTAGCGCTTTGCACGAGTACCACGCTGTCGCCAGAAGCAGAAGTCTGGATCGCCGTAAGGGGGAGAACGATGGCATCAGTAGTAGCGGGTAAGCTCAGTCGTGCCGTCGCGTACATTCCGGATTTCAGAGACAGGTCCGCATTAGGCAGCAACGCCTGAATAGTCGCGTTACGTGTTTCACTATCAATTCTCGGTTCGACAGTACTAATTCTGGCGGTGAATATCCGGCCCGGTGCGGCATCTACCGTCACCTGCACCGATGCGCCCGGTGTTAATTTGGGCAGATCCTGCTGAGGCAGCGTGAAATTTACGTAGAGGGGGTCGAGCTGGGTTAGCGTGGCGATTTCATCACCCGCATTAAGGTACTGACCAGGATTGATATGACGGATACCAAGTTGACCAGGAAATGGTGCACGAACGGTCTTCTGCTGGATACGTGCGTCAAGTTGCCGGACCGCGGCGGCGGTCTGGGCGGCTTCCGCCGTGCGCTGTTCAAGAAGTTCGCGGGACTCGGCCCCCGTTTTGGATAATGTTTGTGTGCGTCGAAGTTGCAGTTGCGCAAAATCAGCTTTTGCTTTGGCAGAAGTGAGATCCGCTTGTTCCGGAGCGTCATAAAGCTGTATCACGGCATCTCCTTCCTTCACAAACTTGCCCGATTCAAAGTTAATGGCGGTCACACGCCCTGATGTATCCGGAGCAAGCAATACTTCACGTACTGCCTGCAAACTCGCAACGGCTTGCAATTGATCTGCGACGTTACTGGTTTTTGCGCGGATTGTAGTTACAGGTATAGGTGGCAGAGTCTGTTGTTCTGCGCCACTGCTACGGAGGCTTCGCCAGGTGTACAGCAGGCTGAAGACTATAATGAGGGCGAGTATGCTGATAACTGCTGGCTTCACATGGCGATTCATTGCGAGGCTCATAAATGCTCACCTTTGTCAGGGAAAACAGACAGGGTTTGGGAGCAGGGCCGCGATAATTGCCCCCGAGTGTTTCGTAGATGCATGATTATTCCTCATCGATTTGAAATTAGGCTGTGCTTAAGCGCATTTTTGCCCACATCCAGGCATTTTGATTGGCACTCTATCCTTTCGATGAATTAGAGACATTGCGAAAATTTGTCATGTTATTTCGCATTCCAGCCAAAAAGACTTTGAAAGTACATTTTGGCTGTATTGAAAAACTATATGGCTGTATTTCGCTATCGCAACATTAATTCTCGTAGTTTAATGAGAATGAGTTTTATTTGAGTGTGTCGGCGCTGTAAATCCCTAGATCCTGAATGGTCTTTTTTCGCAGAAAATTTTTTCAGAAAAGTATCTGGGGTGAAAGTTGATAGGCATCTACAAGAAAATGGGTGGCAGGCGCGGGTTCATATCACCGATATTGATAAATCAGGAAATATTAAGCTAGGCAATATAGGGCATTTATTTCTAAGTCTTGGAATATGATCTCACGACATTATTTCTCACTTAATCCAAACGAGTATATAAATGAAATTGCAAAAAGCTCTGGTTCTACGTACCTCTACCGTCATGATCAGTGCGTTTATCAGTTCATTGTCATTTCCGGCATTATCGTCAGACAGCCCCACGACCTCTTCTACAGAAGATACGATGACGGTTACCACTAATGGTCAGAGCTCAACTTCTGAAAATGCCTGGGGGCCAGTGGGTACAATGGTAGCAAAACGCAGTGCGACAGGTACCAAAACAGATACTCCGTTAATTAAAACACCACAGTCGATCACCGTCGTGACTCGTGAAGAAATGGATTTGCTGGATCCCCCGACGCTAAAAGATGCTTTTCGTTATTCAGCAGGTGTGATGGTTGACAACCGAGGGTCTGTAACTGGATTCAACTCAGTCAATATTCGAGGTTTTAGCCAGATTGCGGATAATATTTATCTTGATGGATTAAAACTTCAGAACGATAGTTATGCATCATTCCAAGTTGATCCTTATATGGTTGAGCGTGCAGAATTATTGCGCGGTCCTGTCTCTGTCTTATATGGCCTGAGTGACCCAGGGGGAATTATTTCTCTAGTGAGCAAGCGTCCTACAGCGGAAACCATACGTGAACTTCAGTTTAAAGTGGGGAATCATAATCTTTTTCAGACCGGTTTTGATTTTGGCGGTGCGGCCGATGATAACGGAGAATTAACCTACAGAATGACTGGTGTCGCAAGCGATCAAGATCAACAACAAACTGGCGAAAAAGCAAAGCGTTATTCCATAGCACCTTCATTTACCTGGCGTCCAGATGACAAGACTAGCTTCACTTTTTTAAGCAGCTTCCTTGATGAACCTGACATTGGCTGGTTTGGTTATTTACCTAAAGATGGAACCGTGACTAATGGTGCCGGAGGTAAATTGCCAACAAGCTTTAATGATGGTGAACCGGGTTATAACAAAATCTCCCGAAACCAGAAGTTAGTCGGTTATACATTCGACCATCAGCTCAATGATAACTGGACCGTCCGTCAGAACCTGCGTTATGGAACGGTCGATATGGATTATAAAACTATCTATGGTAGTAGTATTTCCGCCGTTGATCCTACTCAATTAACAAGAGGGGCATTGGCGTTCAAGGAGCATTTATCTACCTTCGCGGTCGATACTCAGGCACAAAGCAAGTTTTCTACAGATACAGTAGATCACACCCTGCTTTTGGGCGTAGATTATCGACGTACTCGAAACGACATCTGGCATGCCTTTGGTCTGGCATCAAATCTGAATCTTATAAATCCTGTTTATGGTAACACAGCGGTGCAGTATTACAGTACCAGCAGCCAGGTTGATCACCAGGAGCAAACGGGACTGTATCTGCAGGAGCAGGCTGAATGGAATCGCTGGGTATTAACTCTTGGAGGCCGTTACGACTGGTCCAAAACAGACAGTGTCAATCGCTTGAGCAATAATGCTGTTTCGGAGCAGGAAGACAATGAGTTTACATGGCGGGGTGGAATGAACTACCTGTTTGACAACGGTATTTCACCTTATTTCAGTTACAGTGAATCTTTCCTGCCCACAAGTGGCACTGACTATGCAGGTAAAACATTCCAGGCGTCACGAGCTAAACAATATGAGGCAGGATTAAAATATATCCCTGATGATGGGTTGATTTCCGCAACCTTATCTGTTTTTCAGTTGACGAAGAATAAAAATCTGAGTACGGATCCCGAACATATTTATTATTCAGTGCAAAACGGTGAAATACAGTCAAAAGGTATTGAGCTTGAAGCTAAAGCGGCGTTAACTGAAAATGTGGACGTCATAGGAAATTATTCCTATACGGATGCAGAATATACAAAAGACACTTTGTACAAGGATAAGCGGCCATCTGAAGTTCCAAAAAATATGGCGGCACTATGGGGTAATTACACTTTTCATGAAACCGCACTGAGCGGGTTGACACTTGGCCTCGGGGGACGGTATATCGATTCAACTGAAGGTGATAGTGCCAACTCATTCAAAGTTAAGTCCTATACCATCTGGAATGCAGCAGTTCAATACGATTTGGCCAGGTTTAATTTACCGGGCTCTAATGTTGGAGTCAGCGTTAACAATCTCTTTGATAAAAAGTACGTGGCAGGTTGTTACGCCACTACAGCGTGTTATTACGGAACTGAGCGTCAGATTACAGCGACCGCTACTTTTAAGTTTTAAAAAATAGCACTTACGAAAAACTTTGGTTTTCTTGCAGGCGATGAGTGAGATACTAGTTACTTTAGTAAACGAAATATTGATAAACTGTAAATAATATATAGAGTGATTTTTTCGCTGAGAATTTCGGTGACGTTTAGGAATGAACGCTTCGGTGTATTAGTACAAGAAGTCTTTAAAACTAAGCCTCCATGACGGTAAAGTCAGGAAAATATACCGATAGTAGAAAACTGTCGCTAGCGGTTTTTTATCAAACACAATTTTAATACTCTAATTGAGCGGGTTATTTTAGTTGTGGCAGGTTCAAGTTTTTAACTAAAGAAAGCAGATCCTAAATGTGTAGGATCTGCTTTCACTTTATCATTAATTATGTCAGGCTAGCTTGATTTATTCTAAAACAGTTTATTCGGCCCCGATTATAGGGCGGAACATACTTCCCCCGGCAAGCATCTAGATAGTCAGACCAACATTGTATCATTGCCCTTCTGGTTTCCAAATACACCGCTTTATGGATGTAAGTAAGCAGCACGCTGTTGCGCTCCTTGTGACTCATTTGACGTTAAACTGCATCTTGTAACCAGCGTCCAGATTCCATTAGGGCGCTATAAGCCATAGCCCGAAAGCCATACCCGCAGATATACATTTTCGTGTCATAGCCTATTATCCGTAGTGCCTTGTTGACAGTAATCTACACATCGGCCTGTAAGGGAGTTGCTGCTACGCATCAGCACTCCATTTAAGCTCTTTTAGTTTTCTTACACTGGCCTCGGATAGTGGATATATCTGAGGACACAGACTGCTTATGTTTTTGTCGCGCTAATTGGAATATTATTCTACCAAAGAATTGTCCTTATTAAGGTGTTTTTCTTATGCATGAAATGGTCTTCAAATATTACGCACTTCATGATGAATCTTCAACCCGAATTCATTATTTACCATACTCCAAACACAAGGTGAAATTAACTATTACTATTCCATATGTGACAAATATCACATTTATGCCAGGATTATTTATATGGGATTAATAGTCATTTGAAATAAATCGGGAGAAACGATGACAATCCGTGGCATAGAGCATATTGGCATCACTGTGAATTGCTTGAAGCAAGCAGAAGATTTTTTTGTTAATGCATTAAATGCTGTCGTGCTTTACCGGTTGGCTCCGCCGGGCGACAAAGATAAAGAGATTGCAGGCGAAAACATGCATCCTCTAAATGGTTTCCCTGTCGATATGAAAGTCACAGGCTTATCAATGTTGCGACTCGCCAACGGTTGCAATATTGAACTCTTTCAGACCTACCCCGTAGCAGATGATCATCAGGCTAATCCTGCGAATTCAGGCATAAACCATTTCTCGCTGTATGTTGATGATATCAACATGGCGGGTGAAAAAATGCGTGAACATGGCGCGAAAATGTTCGAAGGACCATCAGACTGCTTTGCTCAGGAAAAAGGCAAGGGAAACCAAACATGGTTTGGCATGACTACGTTCGGTGTTCTGATTGAATTAATCAGCCTTCCATCCAAGCTAAATTATGATGTTGAAAACACTGCCTCGCGATGGATCCCCGCCTCTTAAATCACCGGAGTGTACCGTGCAACGTAGACAATTTATAAGCGGCAGCCTTGCAATAATATGTCTCACAAAATCGACATTTTCTTTTGCAAAAATGATTAGCACACCCGCTTTAGAACGTAGCTTTACATCGCCCTGGTTGGCAAATGGTATAGCTATCTCATCAAGTGGGGCCACTTTTATCAATCTGCCGCGTTTTAAAGGGCATTTTGATTCGCCTGGGTTAGCCCGCATTACGCTTAATGGCCCTGTTGCTTTTCCCGGTAACCAATGGAACCAATGGCATGCTGAAGACGACGGGACAAATACTCTGGTTAATATAAATGCTTGCCACATATTTAATGATGATTTGGTTTGGGTGGTTGACCAGGGAGCACCTCAGGGCGATAAACCTAAAGCGGGAGCCGCGAAATTGGTTGCGTTTGATATCAATTCAGGCGAAGCGAAAAATATTATCCGGTTCGATGATAATTCATTGCCAGATGGTGGCTCGCCAAACGATCTTCGCATTCATGGTGAGCTGATTTATGTTACTGATTCAGGATTAGGTGGGATAATCATCCATAACCTTAAAAGTGGCCATACCATACGAAGGCTATCGGCATCGGTGCTGTTACGTAAACCTTATGACTTAGTGCAGAAAGGATTCAAAGGCAGAGTGTTGCAGGATGCCAGGGGAAAAAGACCGGAAGTACACAGTGATGTAATCGAAGTTACTGCCGATGGCGAATGGCTTTATTATTCAACACCGACGGGTCCGCTCTATCGAATACGTACCAAATATCTTCTCGATAATTCCTATACTGACAGTATGCTTGAATCTAAAATTGAAAAAGTAGCCGAAATTCCATCAATTGGGGGTTCAGCCATAGATGCCTATGGAAATATTTATTTATCCAATGTTGAGAAAAGGTCAATTGATTGCCTAAAGCCAGACGGCTCAGTTGAGACACTTATTCAGGATGACCGATTAGAGACACCCGATGCTTTAATTATTGTCAATGGATGGATCTATGTTCCTGCGCCGCAAATAGAATTTCTTAGCCAAAATAATCAGGGTGAAGATCACACGCATTCACCCTGGTCAATATATCGTTTCCGTTTGCCTTATAAGACACGCAAATACTGAATCATATGATTTCAGGCTCATCATACATAGGTTTAGTTGATGAGCCCGCAATAATTACTTTAAGTAATAATTCATGTTTTCAATTACCTGTTTTGCAAGGACAGCATGGTCCATTTCCCAGCGCGCTGGACTAAACAATTCAGCAGACCATACGCCATCAAAGCCTGTAGCTCTAACAGCATCTGTCCAGGCCTGAATATCAATATCTCCTTCCCCTGGCATATAAGCACGTAGCACCGTTTCCTCCCATGCCTCCCCAGGTAAAGGCTTACGGCCATCACAAAAATGCACACCGAAGATAAGGGATGGATCTAGTTTTTTAATATCGTCAGGTGTAGTGGTACCCGTAGCAAATAAATGCCAGAAATCTATGACCAGCCCAACGTTAGGTTTATCGATGCGCCGAATGACTTCAAGTGCCTGCTCCAATGTATTAAATTTGGTATGAGCAATAACCTCAATCTGATAACGCACACCATACTGCTCGCCAATGGCAGCTATGTCCGAAATATTTTCAGTCATTATTTCGAGTATCTGCGTTTTAGGAAGATGATCGATGCCATGCTGTGCAAGTATCTGAATTGTCGGACACTCAAGCTCTGAAGCTATCTGCGTTAACCTCGTTGCTTCAGTCAGCATTTGTTGCTTAGAACCGTCCCTATAACGCTCAATATCAATTAGCGCATTCAGGCAAGATGTTTGTAATCCAAAGCCGTGTACCAACTTCTTCAAACTGCTGGTACTGCCGCCGTTATCAAGGTAACGCAGTAATTTATAGTGTAGAAACTCAAGTCCGTCGTAACCGGTTTCTGCTGCGATACGCGCTTCAGTCACTACGTTGCAATAATGTGTTGAAATACCGTGCAATGCCTTAATCATGTTTACCTCCCAAATTTTCGGTTGAAGCGGATGAAACAGCAGATGAATGGGATGTGTTGTTGAGCTTGATACGATCGGCAAGTAATTGTTCAATATCGTCTAGTGCTACACCGCGCGTCTCAGGGACATATCGTATGAGGAAGAGTAGACAAAAGAGGTTAATAGCGGCAAAGATCCAAAATGAAAATGCGCCATTAAATGCCTGCTGTAAAACCGGAATCTCATTTAAAACAGGAAAGAATTGGGTCACAAGGAAATTAAATATCCACATAAAACTCACAGCCATTCCCATCGCATAACTTTTTATACGAGGCGGGAAGATTTCTGATATTAGCACCCAGCATCCAGCCCCCCAACTGATGGCGAACATAACCATAAAAAGCAATGCGGAACAGATAGCGAGGTAACCACTATTTGGATTAAGCATACTTAATGACAATAACAGTAGAGACACAATGGAACCTATAGTCCCAATTTTCATCACTGGTAAACGACCAAAGCGATCATAAAGATTCATCGCTATGAATGAACCTAAAGCATTTAGCAGGCCTATGAAAATAGTCTGAAAAAGAAGAGTATCCTTACTCATATCACCTGTATTTAGGATCAATGGAGCGTAATACATAACGATACTTGCACCAGTAAGCTGTTGCAAAATTGCAATGCTACAGCCGATGAGCAATGCGTAGCGCAGCACGGGTGTATGCCAAATATATGACAGTGAACTGCTTCCTTTAGCGCTACTGCTGGGTTCACTGCGCATTGAGATAATCTGTCGAGCCTCTTCCTGATTAAGATCTGGATAGATTTTTTTGAGTACACGCAACGCTTTTTCGCCTTGCTGATGATTTATACACCATTGAGGAGATTCAGGAAGGATCAGCGTGCAGAATAGCATCATGATGACGGGAACAAACTGTGCCCCCATCATCCAGCGCCAGCCCTCATCTATCAGCCAAGTTTCGGACATACCACGACCAATGAGGTAATTGACGAGAAATACCAGTGTTTGAGAACCTACAAGCGAAAGGTTAAATATACCCGAGGCTTTCCCTCTTATACTGGCAGGTGAAATTTCGCCCATGTACATCGGTGCAACCGTTCCAGCTAACCCAATACCCAAGCCCGCGACAATACGTGCTGAAGAGAATAAAACAAAAGAATCTGCGAAAGTCGAACCCACGGCTGATAATGCAAAAGCCAGGGTGGCGAGGAGAAGTACGGGTTTGCGTCCTAGCTTATCCGCTAATTTTCCCGCAGCAAGAGAACCGATAATACAACCCACAAAGATACTTGATACTACCCACCCAGTTTGAGAGGGATCGAGTTGAAAATGCGCCTGAATTGAATCAACAGTGCCTGAAATCACACCGGTTGAATAACCAAACATCACACCACCGAGAGTGGCAATGCAGCATAATGAATACACATAGCGAGCATTACATCGACTATTATTCTGCATAATAGCCTCCGCCTAAAGTCACCAACGTCATAATGGTTCCTTACTTTTTAAGAAAAAGGAATTCTGCAGGTTTATGAAATAAACCTGTTCAGAAGCTTGCGGTCGGATGGCTAAAATTAAGTCTTAACTTGACCCGTTAGCCAGAATTTTTTATATCGCGCAGGTGGAATGCCGACAAGGTTATGGAATATTCTATGGAAATTATTAACGTTATCGTAACCGACTGCATTAGCAACTTCAGTTACGCCCAAGTCCGTACTAAGTAATAAGTTTTGTGCTTCGCCAATGCGACGCCTTGTTTGATAATGCTTAGGTGAATAACCTGAGTAATCTTTAAATGCATGTGCAAGATAAAATTGGTTCATGCTGAGTGCTGCAGTAATTGTGCTTAATGCAATGTCTTCTTTATAATGATTGTCAATATAATCTTTAACACGCTGGCCAAGCAAAATGGTGTCCGTTTCCTGCTCATGCTTGTGGCCCATCCATAAATTGCGACAAATTAAAAGCAACACATTTAGCAAATTGTCGCCAATCTCAGAGCTGTAAAGACGTTTGCAACTGACGTGGGACCACATCTGATCAAATAGTTGACAAATTTCACCGTAGAACTCGCCACTAGGCATGACAGTAGGTTGAGTACGAGGTGTCAATACATTCATAGGTAAACCATCTACTTTTAGCTGCTCAACACCGCAACTGAAGATCATCAACTCCTCCGAGGCCGTCGGTTGTTCATCATGCAAGACATTGGCGTTAAAAAGCATGATGTCCCCTTTTTTGACATCGTAGCTTCGTCCATCGATGTTATAGACACCGCAGCCAGAACGAATGAACATGATTTCAAAGCGATCATCGTGTTTATGCATCACTCGTGGTATTGCCGCTTCTGGTCCCTCTGCCTTACATATAAATTTTAGGCGTGGTCGCAGGCTGTTTTCGAAGCCATGGGAAAAGGGATGTTCATTGAGGCAAAAGGTCAGCATGATAGCTCCTGTCAGTGTGTCGCTATTCTTACATTACTTAATGGTCTCGTAATCATCAATTTTGCTTTTTATGATTATTTAACTCATTGAGATGTCTAGCTATTGCAATAATAAAAGTACTTCATGTACAAAATATTGTTATTCAAATTTCTCAATCAAAAAGAAGTTTGATCGCTGTCACACTTTTATTTTGTTCAAAAAATCGACGCTGCATTCCCGTATAATGCTGCTGGTTAGTTACAGATTGAACCGAACATGTTTTGAAAGGAAAAAATAACTGTAAATGAACAACATCATCATTATTGTTATTCAACAATTATCTTTAAATGTAGGTTTAATTAAAAAATGAAACATTTCCTCGATAACCCATTGATTTTATTAGATGTTAAATGCTCTTAAAAAATCATTAAAAGGTTAAACATCCATTCAATTATGTTAACTTTCACGCTGTCTTGACTCTTGTTTTGTCAATACATGGATATAGATGTGTGACATTAGTCACTTCAAATAGTGCTTTTCATTGTTAATTTATGATCACCCGCACGCCATGAGCTCGAGTGAGCGAAAGCATCTAGTATTTGAAATTAACTTTGATATAACGTTGTTGTAACGATAAGGGTAAACATTCGCTTCTCAAAATATAAAGAAACTAATATTGCAATTGATTATTAAATAATAAGTTTCAAATTCGGCTGAAAAATAACAAGCCCTAAAACTGACCATCATAACGGCTTCTAACCGTACGACCTTACAACCAGATGGAACAGATATGTATAATAAAACTCACCTGCAGAACCCGCAACGTATGCGGCTAATCACTATTGTGTCAACAATAGGTGGTTTATGCTTCGGTTATGATACGGGCGTTATTTCAGGCGCTCTAATATTTATGAAATATGATCTTAATTTGACGCCTGCTCAGGAAGGATTTATTACTTCTTTCCTATTGTTCGGTGCAGCTTTAGGATCCTTATTTGGCGGTTATCTCTCCGATAAACAGGGGCGTAGAAAAAACTTATTATGGGTTGCCGCAATCTTTATGTTTGGAGCATTAGGTACTGCCTTCGCCTGGGATGTTCCATCCATGATAGTCGCGCGATTTATACTTGGCTTAGCGGTAGGTTGTGCTTCAGTAACCGTCCCAATTTATATTTCTGAACTGGCTCGCGCCGACCAACGAGAAAGAATGGTTACAGTCAATGAATTAATGATAGTTACTGGACAATTTCTCGCGTATTCAGTCAATGCTGCCATTGTTAACCTTTACCCTGAAATGCAGCATAACTGGCGCATCATGTTAGCCATTCCAGCATTACCTGGTGCACTTTTGTGGATAGGTATGCTAATGATGCCCGAATCACCACGCTTCTTTATACGACGCGGTGAAACTGAAAAAGCAGTTAAAGTTTTGAAAACGCTTCGTCTTCCGGAAGAAGTTGATAGAGAAGTAAAAGAAATACAGCAGATCGTTAAAGCAGATCAGCTGAAGTTTAATCTTTTTGCCGAATTAAAGAATCGGTGGGTGATTCAACTGGTGTTAATCGGCTTAATGATTGTATTAGCAACACGAGTAACAGGTGTTAATACCATAATGTACTACGCTCCAACTGTACTCAAAGCTACAGGTCTCGGCGATGCAGCTGCAGTCACGGGAGCGGTCGCAAATGGAATTATTTCCGTATTGGCAACACTCCTTGGCATGGCATTAATTGGAAAACACTCACGTCGTAAAATGTTCTTTACCGGTCAGGCTGGCGTCACTATCAGTCTGCTTTTAATCGGTTTGGCGTTTAAATTATTTTTCCATACCGAAACTATTAATGGTGTAGAAACACTCCATGCCAATTTCGCTAATGCACCCTATGTAATCCTCGGTCTTATGCTGGTATTTCTGGTATTTATGCAGGGGTGGATCGCACCGGTATTCTGGTTGATGTTAGCTGAAATATATCCATTGCGAATGCGCGGCGTAGGAATGGGCTTTGCTGTATTTGGACTGTGGATGTTTGATTTCATGATTCAATCTATTTTTCCGTACCTGTTAAGCCATTACGGTGGTGGCATGACTTTCGGATTCTTTGGCGCGACTAACATCATTATGCTTCTTCTGTTGGTGAAATACTTGCCAGAAACACGCGGATTGACTTTAGAGCAAATTGAAAAGAAATTTCGCTTTTAACACTATTGCAACTAAGGAAGAATAAATGACTGTAAATATTGGTTTGATTGGTCTCGGTATGATTGGCCGTGATCATCTTAAGCGCTTCAGTAATGTTATTACCGGTGCGCGGGTAACTGCCGTTTGTGATATTAATCATACAGCAGCAGATGCAGTGGCAAATGAATACGGTGCAACGGCATTTTATGATGCGTTAGAAATGATAAATTCAGAATTAATTGATGCAGTCTTCATTTGTTCGATTGGCCCGGTTCATAAAGACCAGATACTTGCTTCATTTAAAGCCGGTAAACCTGTGTTTTGTGAGAAGCCGTTGACACCTACCGCCGATGAATCCAAAGAAATTATTGATGCTGAAGTGAGGGCAGGGAAACGCCTGCTCCAACTTGGTTTCATGCGCCGCTTTGATCCGGGTTATCAGGCGTTGAAAAAGACAATTGATGGCGGAGAACTCGGCGATATTATGCTCATTCATTGTGCTCACCGAAATCCTTCCGTTCCGGAAGGTTACACTTTGGAAATGGCAGTTAATGACTCAGCTACGCATGAAATTGATATCATTCGTTATTTGTTAAATGAGAATATAACATCTGTCCGCGTGGATAAACCGGGGAAAAAAACTCGTCGTGCGCAACCACATTTGCAAGATCCATTAATCGTGATTTTTGAGACAGAATCTGGTGTTCGTATAGATGATGAACTCTTCGTAAATTGTCAATATGGTTATGACATCCGTTGCGAAGTCATTGGTGAAAATTCCATTGGGGCACTCAATGAGCAGCAGTTAATAACGACTCGATCGTTGAATGGTAACGCGCAACACATTGCTCAATCCTGTATGGAGCG
This sequence comes from Erwinia sp. BNK-24-b, assembly GCF_047456155.1. NCBI lineage: Bacteria > Pseudomonadati > Pseudomonadota > Gammaproteobacteria > Enterobacterales > Erwiniaceae > Erwinia > Erwinia sp. BNK-24-b. Next base: position 2,754,595 of record NZ_CP179901.1, on the reverse strand, counting down.
CTTCGCTACCGCCTACGACCGCGAGGTACAAACTTTTGTTGATAACGTTAACGCCCAGCGTGAGATGACAGGCCCATCATCATGGGATGGGTATGTTGTCGCTCTCGTCTGCGATGCTGGTTTAGCATCGCTAAAAGATGGTGCAAAACATGACGTTATTATTCCATCTCAGCCTGCTCTCTATCTTTGATTATAACTATAAGAGAAAAATCATGATGAAACTTGCTGAAGATGCTCTGCATTTAAATTGTCGTGCAGCAACAAAAACTGAGGCAATAAAATTCACCGCAGATGCATTAGAAAAAAACGGTTTTGTTAAGCCAGGTTTTTATGCGGGTATGTTAGCGCGTGAGGAACATGTATCTACTTATATCGGCTCAGGAATTGCATTTCCGCATTGTGCTAAAGAGAACCTCAATCTGGTGAACAAAACAGGTTTTCATGTTTTTCAATTTCCAAATGGCGTTAGTTGGGGAGCTGGAAAAGTCGTTTTCATAGTTGTCGCTGTGGCTGCAACACAAAATGAACATATCCAGGTGTTGGCAGACATTGCGGATCTATTAGGTAACGAAGTGAAAACTTACTTATTAGCAAATGCTAAATCCAAACAAGAATTTATTGAACTATTTGAACAGCCTTAATTAACATCCCAAGAAAAGGATTGAATAATGAAACTTGCATTGTGTACGGATGTGCTCGCTGATTTGCCGTTTTCGGCGATGCTGGATAAGGTCCAAAGTTATGGTATCAATGGTGTTGAGATGACCGCAGGCGGCTGGTCGCCATGTCCTCATGTCAAAACCGAAGAGTTACTCGCTTCACCTGAAAAACTTGAACTATTTAAAGAGGAACTGGCTCAGCGCAATATACGCATTGTTGCTTTGAATTGTTCCGGTAACCCACTGGCTCCAGGTGAATTGGGCGAAACACACACTAAAAGTAGTTACCGCGCAGTTGAATTGGCAGGCAGGCTTGGTGTTAAGAAAATAGTGATGATGAGTGGCCTGCCTGGCGGTGGACCTGATGATCGTGTTCCAAACTGGATTACGTCTACTATTTCATGGCCAGATTATATGCCAGGTGTCATTGACTACCAATGGAATGATGTTGCCATTCCATGGTGGAAAAAGTTTGTACAGCACGCTAAAAATCACGGGGTTGAGCAAATTGCTATTGAAGAGTTCCCATGTCAGCTTGTTTATAATCCATCTACATTATTGCGCCTGCGTAATGCCGTAGATGAGATGATTGGCATCAACCTTGACCCTTCACATTTAATAGCTATGGGCGCTGATCCCATAGCTGCGGCACGTAAACTTGAAGGTGCAGTGTTCCATGTACACGGCAAAGATGCACGTATTGAGCGAGGACTTGCAGACGTTGATGGACTTATGGAGTATCAGCCTGTCACCAACACTAAAACGCGTACGTGGAATTATGTCGCAGTGGGCTGTGGTCAAGATCTGAAATGGTGGAAAGAATTCTTCTCCGTCTTGCGAATGACAGGTTATGACGGTGATGTTTCACTTGAAATGGAGGATCTCACTATGAGTGTTGAAGCCGGATTACAAACTTCAATTGACGCGCTTAATGCAACGCTGAGTCGGTAAGATATGTTGTGCCTACTTTGTTATGGTAGGCACGCATTTGACCAGCTTATAAAATTGAGTCATATAAATAAATTACTGACATCAGGACATGAAAATTTTCAATTTCATCAGCCTTCAATTTCTACCAGTTGCCAGCATTTCAGCCATTAAAAAAAAATCAGCTGCACCTTAGCCGCGCTCTCTTTATCCGCTGCAAGTTCCAGCGCGCGTGCAGCATCCTGCATGGGCATTTCGGCCGAAAGCAGCGGCAGCGGATTGATTTTGCCTTGCTCAAGCCAGCGCACCGCGGTGGTGAACTCGCTGGTGAAACGGAAGGATCCACGCAGCTGTATCTCTTTGACCAGCAGCGGTCCGATGGGATAGTTCACTTCTGCCGCGCCCATGCCAAGCTGCACGATAATGCCGCCCGGACGCGTAAAGGCAACCAGCGAAGCCACCGCCGCCCCTGCGCCTGAAGCTTCAAAGCAGACATCAAAACTGCCGCCATTTTCCGCCCAGAGGTCGGTTTGCTGCTCGTCACGCGGATCCAACGCCGCGCTGGCACCCATCTCGTTCGCCAGCTGACGGCAACGCTCGCTGATGTCGGTTGCTACTACTTCGGTGGCACCCGAAGCCAGCGCCGCGGCGATGACCAGACAACCGATCGGTCCGGCGCCGGTGACCAGCACGCGCTTGCCGGTCAGATCGCCAGCCTGGCGTACCGCATGAATGCACACCGCCAGCGGTTCGGCGAAGGCCATCACTTTGGCATCTGCGCCGTCGCTGTACGGTACGCACTGCACGGGATTGACGCCAACATATTGGGCAAATCCGCCGTTAACATGTGGGAAAAACTGTGCGCTGCCCATAAAGCGCATTGAGCGGCACAGGTTTTGTTTTCCTTCCTGACACAGCGCGCACAGCTGGCACGGTTGGGAAGGATTGATCGCCACGCGCTGGCCAACCTTCAGGTCGCTGTTTTCTGGTACTTGCTCGATGATGCCAACAAATTCATGGCCTAAAATCATCGGCGCTTTCAGTACCGACATGCCCGCGCGGCCATGCTGGAAATAGTGAATATCCGAGCCACAAATCCCGCCACGCTCAACTTTGACTAACACTTGCTGCGCGTTCCACTCAATTTCCCGTGACTCACAACGCACATCATGTGCGGCATTGACGATCACCGCGTTCACTGTTTTTTGCTGCATTATGCTTCTCTCTATGCGTTTGAAGGGGTTTCGAATTTCTTCTTATTTTCAGCCGGTTGTTCGCCGGGCGGCGTCATCACTTCAATTTTGCCAACCAGCAGCAGGTAGGCCAAAAAGCCCATAAGCGCGACGGCGGCGATGTACCACATGGCGTACTGGAAGTTGTGGGTGCGCTGCAAAATAACGCCGATGATGATCGGGCTGACAATGCCGGAGAGATTGCCAAAAATATTCAGAAAGCCGCCGATGGTGCCAATTAAGTGGCGCGGAATCACATCGCTGCACACCACCCAGCCGAGATTAGAGAAGGCGTTGGCGAAGAAGGCGATAGAGAGAATAGCGATGGCAATCACCGGGCTGTCCTGGAAGAAATTCACCAGCGCAATCGAACAGGTGAGCAACATGCCCAGCATCACCGGCAGCTTGCGCGCAAAGGTGCGGCTGCGGCCACGCTTCAGCAGAAAATCACTTAGCGTTCCGCCGCACAGCACGCCAGCCATCGCCATCAGATAAGGGAACATCGCGCCAATCCCCGCTTTATCGATCGACAGATGCAGCCCTTTTTCCAGATAGACAATAAACCAGGTCAGGAAAAAGTAGAGCGTCGACGAGGCCGCGAACTGCGCGATAAACAAACCCCAAGTGGTGCGCTGACGCAGGATGTATTTCACCGATTGCCAGTTAACCTTGCCGTTTCCGTTTTGCTGATTCACCGAACCGTGCCCGCCGCCTTTGCGGATAATATCGAGTTCCGCATCATTCACTTTGTTGCTGTGCTGCGGGTCGCGATAGACAATCAGCCAGTAAATGCCGAACACAATGCCAACCAGGCCAGAGAGATAAAATGACATCTCCCAACCCCATTGAGAGACGATAAACGACAGCACCGGCGTCAGCAGCGCCAGACCAATATATTGCGCGCTGGAATAAGTTGCCGTTGCACGCGCACGTTCATGGTCGGGAAACCAGGTGGCGATGATTTTGGTGTTGGAGGGAAAAGAGGGCGCTTCCGCCACGCCAATCAGCGCGCGGCACACCAGTAGCATCATAAATGACGCGGTGGCGGTGGTGAAAAAGTGATGCGACGCCAATCCCATCAGCAGGGTAAACAGGCTCCACAGCACAATCGCGCTGCCGTACAGCCAGCGTGAACCAATCCGGTCAAGCAGATAGCCGACCGGAATCTGGCTCAGCGCATAAAACCAGGTAAACATCGAAAACAGTAAACCCAGCTGCGTGGCGGATAAGAAAAACTCGCCCTGAATATGGGAACCGGCCACCGCCAGGTTAGCGCGATCCATGTAATTGATAGCAGTGACAATAAACAGCATGAATAAAACGCTTAAACGCGTGCGCGTGGGTTTCATGGTCATGACTTCATTCTCTATTAGTATGCAGAGCGGGTTTGTGCCGTTGGCGTGCTCAGGCTGCTAAAGGTGGTCAGCGCGGTGAGTAATACCGCCACAACCAGCGATCCGCCCATAAATACGTAAGATGCCGCCGGGCTGCCGGTCAGGCCATTGAGATAGCCCACAATCCACGCACCGACGAAGGACCCCAGCGCACCGAAGCAGACCACGAAGGACATCGCGCCCGCCACAACGTTGCGTGGCAGCATCTCAGGGATCGCAGCGAAGAAGGGTCCGTACGGCGTGTACATCGCACCGCCCGCGATCACCAGCAGCACCCATGAGAGCCAGAAGTGCGTCGCACCGAGCGTAAAGGAAGCAATGAAGCACACCGCGCCCAGCCCAAGGAAAAGCAGCACGATGTTTTTACGCTGCTGGTATTTATCGGAGAACCAGGATGCGGTCAGCATCAGCGGCACGGCGAGCAGATAGGGCGCGGCTGAGAGCCAGCCAGTCGCGACGATGCCCATACCTGACGCGCTCTTCAGCATGGAAGGCAGCCACATGATGAAACCGTACATGCCGATATTCCAGAAGAAGTGGATAAACGCCAGCGCCAGCACTTTAGGCGAGCGGAAAGCTTCACGGTAATTCTTAACCGGTTTAATCGACTGCTGCTCTGCCGCCAGCGCGTTTTCAACCGCACGCTTTTCGGCCTCGCTCAGCCATTTGGCATCACGCGGTCGGTCGGCATAAATTTTCCACCAGACAAACGCCCATAAGATGGCAGGCACGCCTTCAATAATGAACATGCCGCGCCAGCCAAAGGCGTTCACCAGATAGCCGGAGAGAATCGACATCCACAACACGGTGATCGGATTGCCGAGGAACAGAAAGGTATTGGCTTTGGAACGCTCCGCGCGAGTGAACCAGTGGCTGAGGAAGATCAGCATCGCCGGCATCACCACACTTTCCGCTACGCCGAGCAGGAAGCGGATCACCGCCAGCAGCGCCACGCTGTGCACCATGCCGGTGGCGGTGGCCAATGCGCCCCACAGGATCAGGCTCCAGAAAATCAGCTTCTTCGCCGAGTGCTTTTCAGCATAAATGCCGCCCGGCACCTGGAAACAGAAATAACCAAGGAAAAACAGTGCGCCAAGTAACGCCGAAATGGCGGGCGTGATATTGAGATCTTCAGCCAGACCTGCGGCGGCACCAAAACCGTAGTTGGCACGATCGAGGTAGGCGAGGCTATAGGTAATAAAGGCAATCGGGATGAGTTTTCCCCACCGACTGGCCGGTAAAATCCCTGCAATATTCTGGTTCATGGTATGACCTCAGGTCGCTTGAGTAGGATACAGCTGAGTCTTGATGCCCAGCTTAGGTCGTTTAAATCGGCCCGTTACAAGGTGGCAAGCCAGCCACCATCCACGTAAATCATCTGGCCATTGACGTAATCGGAAGCAGAGGACGCCAGATAGATGGCGGTACCAACCAGCTCGTCGGGTTTTCCCCAGCGACCAGAAGGATTACTGCTGCAGACCCATTTATTGAACTCTTCGTTTTCGACCAGCGCTTCGTTCATATCCGTGAGGATGTAGCCCGGCCCGATGCCGTTGGTCTGGATATTGAACGGCGCCCATTCAGCCGCCATCGATTTGGTTAACAGCTTGATGCCGCCTTTTGCCGCAGTGTAAGGCGCGACGGTAGGGCGCGCGGCTTCGCTGGTCAGCGATCCGATATTGATAATTTTCCCGCCGCGCTGGCGTTCCACCATGCGTTTGGCTGCGGCACGCGAGACGAGGAACGCGCTGGTGAGATTGACATCCAGCACCCGCTGCCAGTCGCTCAATGCCAGTTCCAGCATCGGTTTGCGGAACTGAATGCCTGCGTTGTTGATCACGATGTCGACGTGAATGTTCTCTTCATCAAGCTGCTGAAATACCGCTTCAATCGCGGCTTCATCTGCCACATTGAACAGAAAGCCTCGGGCATCAAATCCCTGTTGCTGTAATTGCTCCAGCGCCGTATCCATGTGCTCCTGACGCGTGCCATTCAGCAGCACCTTAGCGCCGGCCTGCGCCAGGCCTTGTGCATAAGCAAAGCCCAAACCGCGCGTTGAGCCGGTGATCAGGGCGGTTTTCCCGGAGAGGTTAAATAAGGTCTGCATAACAAAACGTCCTTCATGTAACATGACTAATAAGTTGGATGGGTCACTTTTACGTTATGCGCAGAATGGCAGCAATTGGCAGGCGAGAGATTTGTAAGATATCTCACAAATTTTTAATGCCATCGCCAGTAGGGAATTATCCGGCTTATAAACTAAATTACTGAAAACAATTACTAAATTTCGCCATTTTGAACTGTCGCTGTTGATGTCAGCAAAATTCCTGCTTGTGTTGCAGGCAGTGACGCGTTAAAAAGCGGTAGACATGTAGGACAAGTGAGTAACGCCGTGGCGCTGGAAAGTATCCAAAAACATAATGTGGTTGATGTCATCTACGAGCAGATGAAGCAGAACATTCAGGATGGTCTGTGGGAGCCGGGCTGTAAGTTGCCGTCTGAGGCGGAATTGACCGCAACCTTTCAGGTGAGCCGCGTCAGCGTGCGGAGTGCCGTGCAGAAGCTGCGTGACCTTGGCGTGGTGGTGACGCATCAGGGGAAGGGCACATATGTTACCCGCGAAGTGGCGCGCTACGGATCGTTCAGTGATAACCAGCCCATTCTGCATCTTTCACAGGAAGAGTTTGATGATATGCGGGTTTTCCGTCAGACCGTCGAGTTCAAATGCATGGAGCTGGCAGTGCAGAACGCCACCGATGAAGATGTCAAAGTGCTGGAAAGCGCCTTGAATCGCATGCTGGTGAGTAAAGATGACTATAAGAAGTACTCGCTGGCGGACTACGATTTCCATCTGGCGATTGTGAAAGCCTCGCACAACAAGGTGTTCATCCACGTCATGGAATCCCTGAAGGGGATTTATGTGCATTACCTCGAAGAGTTGAACCGCGTATTGGGCATTACGCTGGAAAGCGTTGAAGCCCATATCAAAGTCTTTATGGCGTTGAAAAACCGCGATGCATCGCTGGCGGTCGAGACGCTTAATAGCGCGATGACACATAACGTGCATGCCATTGAAGATGTACGCCATAACTGAATAACCAAAAGCCCTGCTCAGGGCTTTTTAATACACATAACATGTAGGACATCATACAGCATGTTATCCAGATACCGTGAGGATCATGATGAGTAACCTGAAAATTACCGATGTAAAAACCATCCTTACCGCGCCAGGCGGCATCGATTTGGTGGTGGTAAAAATCGAAACCAGCGAACCCGGTTTATACGGTTTGGGCTGCGCCACCTTTACTCAGCGTATCTACGCGGTCGCCGCCGCGATTGAAAACTACATGAAGCCGTTTTTGATCGGCAAAGACCCGGCGCGTATCGAAGACATCTGGCAATCGGCGGCGGTCAGCGGTTACTGGCGTAACGGTCCGGTGATGAATAATGCGCTCTCCGGCGTGGATATGGCGCTGTGGGATCTGAAGGGTAAAGTTGCCGACTTGCCGGTGTATGAACTGCTTGGCGGCAAATGTCGCGATGGCGTGCCGCTTTATCGCCACTGCGACGGCGCCGATGAGATCGAAGTTGAAGATAACATTCGCGCACGCATGGAGGAGGGCTATCAATATGTGCGCTGTCAGATGGGCATGTATGGCGGCGCGGGTACCGATGATTTGCGTTTGATCGCCGGCAAGCTGGCCAAAGCTCGCAATATCCAGCCGAAAGTGTCACCGCGTAATCCTACTCAAGGCATCTATTTCGATCCGGATGCTTATGCGCGCGCCGTACCGCGCCTGTTTGATCATCTGCGCAATAAGCTCGGTTTTGGCGTCGAGTTTATTCATGATGTGCACGAACGCATCACGCCGATCGCTTCAATCCAGCTGGCGAAAGCACTCGAACCGTATCAGCTTTTTTTCCTTGAGGATCCGGTCTCGCCAGAAAATATCGACTGGCTGAGCAAATTACGCAGCCAAAGCAGCACGCCAATTGCCATGGGCGAGCTGTTTACACAAATCAATGAGTGGAAACCATTAATTCAAAACCAGCTGATCGATTATATTCGCTGCCACGTCAGCACCATTGGCGGCATCTCGCCAGCGAAGAAACTGGCGACTTTTGCGGAACTGTTCGGCGTGCGCACTGCATGGCACGGTCCGGGCGATATCTCACCGATTGGCGTGGCAGCAAACCTGCATATTGATCTGAGCATCACCAATCTTGGCATTCAGGAATATACTCCGGTGAATGAGGCGTTGCAGGAAGTATTCCCTGGTTGTCCTGAGATTGATCGCGGCTATGCGTATCTCAGCGATCGTCCGGGGCTGGGCGTGGATATCGATTTGAAAGAGGCAGCGAAGTACCCTGTGTCGGGCGGTATTCCGGAATGGACCAATGCACGTTTGCCCGATGGAACAGCTGCAAGACCTTAATAAATTACTAAAGGCGTACTTTGTACCGGTAGCCATATTCAATTGCCATTTCTTAACCGACCAGTAGGTGAAACAAGACGAAGAGATATCTCCGCCTTGTTTCACGAGTTATCATCTGTTTTGTTTTATATCTTGAGTCACCAGATAACAACATCTTTACTGAGACAGACTTGAGCCAGATGATTCTTTCTATCAGGACTAATGGCCTTTCATGGACACGAGATAAGGCGGCATGAATATCACCCTGCATCTGTCAAGATAATCCGACCACCATTGCATCATGGCCCTTCGAGCATCAAGGTGCTCAGCTTTATGGGTATAAGCTGCCCGTACAGTGTTACGTTCCTGGTGGCTCATCTGACGTTCAACTACATCCTGCAACCAAAGCCCGGATTCCATCAGAGCGCTACATGCCATAGACCGGAATCCATGTCCGCAGACATCGACTTTCGTGTTGTAGCCCATCATCCGTAATGCCTTGTTAACCGTATTTTCACACATCGGCCTATAGGGGTTATGATCGCTAGGGAATACTAACTCCAGATGACCTGACATTTCCTTTATTTGTTTTAGCATACAAAAGGCCTGCCGTGACAACGGGACAATATGTGGCGTGCGCATTTTTGCTCCTCGTTCAGAGTAGCGAATGCCGGGAAGAGCTTCTCGGGTTGAGGGAATAGTCCAAATTTTGTTTCTGAAATCAATTTCCGACCAGCGTGCAAAACGTAGTTCACTTGAGCGAATGAACAGGTGCAAGGTTAGCATAACGGCGAGCCGGGTAAGTTCACGCCCCTGATGATAACCCGCAATGCGTTCAAGCAGCTCAGGAAGACGCTCGAGTGGCAGTGCGGGATAATGGTGCTTAACGGGCGGAGATATCACGCCGTCAAGGTTTGCTGCCGGGTTTGTGTCGATTAATCCCTGATGAACAGCATGGCGCATGATGTTACTGAGGTGCTGCCGCGTGCGGGATGCAACTTCCAGAAGGCCTTTTTCCTCGATACCTTTCAGCAGCCCAATGAAATGCCGGGGTTTAAGTTCTGATACTGACAGATGCCCTAGAACCGGAAAGATATGGTTGTTCATACTGGCCAGCAATCGATCAGCGGTATTTTGCGACCACTTTTTATTGCTTTTATGCCAGCTCAATGCAACGTGTTTAAAGGATTTTTCAGATGAGCGGGCAGCATTTTCTGCGATACGTTGCTGTGATGGATTAATATTCTGCACCAGCAGCTTGCGGATCCCGTCACGATGTTGTCGAGCATTCGCCAGAGATACTTCTGGATAGGCACCTAAGGCAATGCGGGATTCTTTGCCATTGATACGATATTTGAGATACCAGAGACGTGAACCGTGAGGATTAACTAAAAGGTATAACCCTTGTGAATCGGAGACTTTGAATGGTTTATCAGAAGGCTTGAGGCTGCGGATTTTAGTGTCGTTCAGAGACATATGGTGGTCACTCCATAATCGAACTGAAATGACCCCAAATCAGACCACCAATCTTGCCCGATGCGGAGGGGGAAATAAAAATGCAACGGGAAGACTTTTCACGCTAACCTATTGAATCTGAATCACATAAGGATTCGAAAAGCAGCATGAAAACAAGAATTTGGCTCCTCTGACTGGACTCGAACCAGTGACATACGGATTAACAGTCCGCCGTTCTACCGACTGAACTACAGAGGAATCGGTTGATGGAGCGCATAGTAGCGAGGGTGGTTCGCCGTGTCAACAGGAAAAAAGTTTAACGCTTTCAACTGGCTATCTTTAAAACAACCGGCACGGTTAATGTACGATTTCGTCATTACTCACGCGCTTTAGCGGCTCCTGACGGTAAAAGCGGCAGAAATGCTGATAAAGCGCTGGAAAACGTTCTTCCAGCAGCTCGGGCGCGCTGAAAAAATATTCTGACAGTACCGCAAAACACTCTGCCGGATCGCTGGCCGCATAAGCATCAATCGTGGCGGCGCTTTCGCCAACCAGATCAATTTCATCCTGAATGGAAGCCATAGCCGCGTGTAAATTCTGCTCCCAGGCAGCCACGTTACGTAACGGCATAGCGGGAACACCGTTAGCATAACCGCTGCCACGGCTATCCAGCTTGTGTGCAACCTCATGGATAACCAGGTTATAGCCGGAGAGATCGAAAGAATCCTGCACGTCCATCCAGTTGAGCACGATTGGTCCCTGCTGCCAGCTCTGGCCGGAATGCACCATGCTTTCACGATGTACCAGACCAAATTCATCCTGCCACTCGTCGTCCACAACGAAAGGTGCCGGATAAATCAACACCTCGTGAAAGCCATCCAGCCATTCGTAGCCAAGGTTGAGAACCGGCAGGCAAAACAGCAGCGCCAGACGTGCTGACTTCACGTCGTCCAGCACAAACTCCTGTAACGCTACCAGCCGTTTTTGCTGCAGGAAACGCGTCGCCAGCAGGATCAGCTGCTGCTGCTCGGCCTCATTCAATGCCCCGAGCAGGGGAATGGCCATTGCTTCTCGCCAGGGCATTTCATCAAACGTTGCCTCTGTGGTCCTCAACCATTTGATCATCGCGCCACCTTTAAGGGCAGGATTACACCCGTTTGAACTCGATCACCCAAACCCAGGGATTAACTTCCCAACTGGTGCCACCATACTGTAATGCCCACTGTTTGCGCCAGGCATCTTTCGGTGAAACGACTTCGCTGTGCATGGTGAAAAAGTTATTTAAAAAGTGGGAGTCGGTCTGCACGCCTTCGGCCAGCACGTCGTCATCGCTGATATCCTGAATTTTTTCGACGCGAATGCCGGTAATCATGAGATCGATACGGCTGGCCCAGCGCGGCATATGAATGCCTGCCTGCCAGCCGAAATGCTCATCTTCCTCGCCCGCGCTGGAAAACTCGCTGGTATCCGCGCGGTAGCGGCACCAGGCCGATGATTTAAACTGGGCCGGATTGCGTTCATATTCGGCCATCGCATCGGCAGGCACTACCGGGCCGCGCCAGGTTTCCCTGACCCACAGCCGGTCGCCAGGCTGACCGTAAGGGCAGTGGTAGCTTAAGTTCTCCATGCCCATTACGCGGTCGCCCTGCAGGTGATTGTTCAGTACGTCAATACCGTAGCAACCTTCGTGATTATCCTGACCTGGGCCAAAGAGTTGTGACTTCATAATACGTCGGGTCTGGGTCTGCTGACCGGAGAGGAGCGCGCGCACCCGTTGATCGCTAAACAAAATCGGGCGTTCTTTCATAATTTGACCCCTGTTACTTATTAGTGAAAACACCGTTCACAGCCATCAGACGAAAGGGCAGCCCGGGCTGCTCTGTGTTAAAAAAAGTGCAGTAAGAGTAAAGCAAACATTAGCTGTGCTTGTTTATTTTTGGACCAGTTGTTTACGCCCGTTTTCTTTGTTACGCAGGCGGTAAATTACTGATCTGACCGGCCTCCGGATATCGGCAAAATGCTGACATCGTCAATTTGAGATATGTCGTCTTTACAATCCCTTACAGTCATTATAGCGCAACATAATCTGGCGCTTTTGGTGATTTGCAAGATAAAAACAACGTGCCGCTCGGCTTTGATTCTAACTTACTGTGCGGCAAAATGCCGATAACTAATTGCAAATACTACATTATAAATATTTAACCATTTGCCTAAAAACAAGCCAGCTCGCGCTGGATGATGAAGTGAAACCTGTTGTGAAAGCGTTAAAATTAACGTTATAACCATGAGGTGGACGATCTCTTGCCTCGCAGTGAAGAGACTTAACTTACTGACGTTTCGACAAGTCCAAACTATAAGGAGAAGTCTATGTCACTCGCTCACTGGCAAACACGTTTTGAGAACTGGCTGCATGCCAGCTGGCCGCAGGATGATAAAGCGCATGACGTGGCGCATCTGCGACGCGTCTGGCTAACGGCACAGCGTATTATGAAAGGGATGGCGGTCGATGAGCTGGTTGTGCTAACCGGCTGCTATTTTCACGATATCGTCAATCTGCCTAAAAACCACCCCGAGCGCCATCTGGCTTCGGCGCAGGCGGCGGTAGAGACGCGGCGTATTCTGCGCGAAGAATTCCCCGACTTTCCTGAAGATAAATATGAGGCGGTGGCGCATGTGGTCCACGCGCATAGCTTTAGCGCGGGCGTCACGGCCCAAACGCTGGAGGCAAAAATCGTGCAGGATGCCGATCGTCTCGAATCGCTGGGCGCTATCGGGCTGGCGCGCGTGTTTTATGTATCCGGCGCGCTGGGCCGTTCGCTGTTTGATAGCGCCGATCCGTTAGGCAAAGAGCGTCCTTTAAACGATACCGAGTGGGCGCTCGATCATTTCCAGAAAAAACTGCTCAAGCTGCCGCAAACGATGCAAACCGTTGAGGGAAGACGCCTGGCGGAGCACAACGCCGACTTTCTGATAACCTACATGGCAAAACTTTGTGCGGAATTAAAAGGGGAATTTTGCGAGCTGGATCCGGATGTGCTGCGGGAGTTTATCGAGGCGCGAGAGAAATATTAAATTTTTGTGACAGTATAGTTAAACTAAATTTTTCAGGCTACCGTGTGGCAGACATTTATCAGGAGAATCAGTATGAACGATACCGTCAGCTTAACTTTAAAAATCGATCCCGCGCTTAAAGAGACGTTGAAAAACCTGGCGCAGGAAAACCAGACTTCCCTAAGCCAGGAAGTTAGCCAGCTTTTACAGCTCAGCCTTGCTGCGCAGCAGCAGGAACCTGCCGTCGATAATCAGAGCGTGCCGGAAGAAGCCGACGCGCAGCTGAGCGCCAGCGAGCTTAAGCAGGTTCGTGCGCTGCTGAAAAAATCTAAGAAAAAGAAATAAGCATGGCGGTTTCCCCTGATTAGCGCATCAGGGGGGTTGCTACTGCGCAAGCGATTAAAACAGCATTCTGCCCGCCGACAGGGCTTTATGACTTCTCTTCTTCATCGCCGTAATAGAGCACGCCAAGCTTAATCAGCGGACGACCCTGGCTTTTGCGATGCAGATTGCTGTCACGCAGCGAATAGACGCAGCCGCAGTATTCCTGCTGATAAAACCGTTCGCGCTTGCTGATCTCGATCATGCGTGCCGAACCGCCTTTCTTACGCCAGTTGTAATCCCAGTATACCAGGTTGGGATAAGGCGCCGCGGCGCGTTCACCGCAGTCGTTAATCTGCTGCATGTTTTTCCAGCGCGAAATACCTAAACAGCTGGTCATCGCCGGAAAACCGTGTTCATGCGCATAAAGCGCGGTACGTTCAAAACGCATATCGAAACACATAGTGCAGCGCGCGCCGCGTTCCGGCTCCCATTCCATTCCTTTGGCACGCTCAAACCAGTTATCGGTATCGTAGTCGGCATCGACAAAAGGCACGCCGTGCTTTTCAGCGAAGCGGATATTCTCTTCCTTACGCAGCAGATATTCCTTTTGCGGATGAATATTCGGGTTGTAGAAGAAGATGGTGTAGTCGATCCCGGCCGCGGCAATGGCTTCCATGACTTCGCCAGAGCAGGGCGCGCAGCAGGAGTGCAGCAGCAGTTTGTCAGCGCCATTCGGCAAGGTTAGCGGCGGACGTGTGATATCGCTCATCGTATCAGGCTCCATTTTTTTAAACAGGGCAAGTTTAGGCGGATGGTCGTGCAATGTCACGGCTTCAGGTCCGCCATAAAAGTCTGCGGGTTACCTGGCTTTCACCCCTTGAAGTGATAGACTGGCAGGCGTTTATTTCCGTTAACCGAGTGATTATGAGCGAGTTCGACAGCATCGCAGCAGCACCAGACCAGTACACAGAAGACCAGCAGCTAATGCAGCGCCTGCTGGCCGTGTACGACAGCAAAACGCTTGTGGCAACGCTACAACAGGTTGGTCACCATAGCTGGACGCGGGAAGCGTTAAGCCGCTGGCTGAAAGGAGCGGGCAATCCGTTAAGCGAGGCGGAGGCCAGCGCGCTGGCGGCTATGCTGCCGCAACCGCCGGCGCACCATCCGCACTATGCTTTTCGTTTTATCGATCTGTTCGCCGGCATTGGCGGTATCCGCAGCGGTTTCGAAGCTATTGGTGGCCAGTGCGTGTTTACCAGCGAATGGAATAAATACTCGGTCAGAACCTATAAGGCGAACTGGTATTGCGATCCGCAGGCGCACGTCTTTAACCAGGATATCCGCGACGTCACGCTCAGCGCCAGCCCGGTTAGCGAGCAGGAAGCCTATCGGCATATTGACCAGCAGGTGCCGGATCACGACGTATTGTTGGCCGGTTTCCCCTGTCAGCCGTTCTCGCTGGCGGGCGTCTCGAAGAAAAATGCGTTGGGCCGCGCCCACGGCTTTGAGTGCGAAGCGCAGGGTACGCTCTTTTTCGACGTGGCCCGCATTATTACCGCGAAAAAACCGGCTATTTTCGTGCTGGAAAACGTCAAAAACCTGAAAAGCCACGATAAGGGTAAAACCTTCCGCATCATTATGCAGACGCTGGACGAGCTGGGCTATGACGTGGCCGATGCGGAAATCAACGGCGCGGCGGATCCCAAAATCGTCGATGGTAAACACTTCCTGCCGCAGCACCGCGAGCGTATTGTGCTGGTGGGCTTCAGGCGCGATCTGCAACTGCCAAAATTCAGCCTTTCCGTCCTTTCCTCGCTCTATCCGCAGCAGCGCGTGATGCTGCGCGATCTGCTGGATAAGGAAGTGGCAGCAAAATATATTCTGACGCCAACGTTGTGGAAATATCTCTATAACTACGCCAAAAAGCATCAGGCGAAAGGCAACGGCTTTGGTTACGGCCTGGTCGATCCGCAGAAGGAGCACGGCGTGGTGCGCACGCTTTCTGCCCGTTACTATAAGGACGGTTCGGAAATCCTGATCGATCGCGGCTGGGACAAAGTGCTTGGTGAAGAAGATTTTGACCATCCGCAAAACCAGCTGCGCCGTCCGCGTCGCCTGACGCCACGGGAGTGCGCTCGCCTGATGGGCTTTGAAACGCCAGGCGGCAACAGCTTTCGCATTCCGGTTTCGGACAGCCAGGCCTATCGCCAGTTTGGCAACTCGGTGGTGGTACCCGCTTTTGCCGCGGTCGCCAGGTTGCTTCAGCCCTGGATTGCGCAGGCGGTAAAGCAGAAGGACGCTTCTCGCTAAAGGTCGGCCATCTGAATAAATCAGCAGCATTGCGGCGCGCCCACTGCTGCTGATTGCTTTGCGGCCGCTGGCACAGAAGGGCACTATACTTAAGCCACGATAAGGAAGGTGCTATGGCTGACGTACATACCTCAGAAATCCGCAGTAAAAACATGCGCGCCGTCCGCACGCAGGATACGGCGATTGAAACCCGGCTGGCGGAACTGCTGGCAAACCTGGGCTTCAGCTATCGCGTGCAGGACAAGTCGCTACCGGGAAAACCGGATTTTGTGCTGGAGAGCCACAAGGCCATTATCTTTGTCCACGGCTGTTTCTGGCATCATCATAACTGCTACCTTTTCAAAGTCCCCGCCACGCGAACCGAATTCTGGCTTAACAAAATCAACGGTAACGTCGAGCGCGACCAACGCTTTATCCAGGAACTCAGCGCCAGCGGCTGGCGGGTAATGATTATCTGGGAATGCGCGTTGCGCAATAAAAAGAAGCTGAGCGATGAAGCTATCGGTTCCCGACTGGAGGAGTGGATTTTCGCCGCAGAAGGCAACGGCGAAATTGACTGGCAGGGTATTCATCCACTGGACGATGCCCGTCCTAATCAGCCCTGACGGATTTAATCACCGGTCTGCCGGGGAAAAGATATTTGCCCAGCGTCACCAGCACCACCGCCAGCACGATAATGCCCAGCGCCAGCCATTCGCGCGGCGTCAGGCTCTCGCCGGCAAATCCCATCCCCAGCAATACGGCAACCACCGGATTAACATAGGCGTAGCTGGTGGCGATAGCCGGGCTAACGTTGCGAATAAGAAACATATAGGCGTTGATAGCGATAACGGAACCGAACAGCGTCAGATAGCCCAGCGCCAGAAACCCGGACAGCGCGGGTGCAGCGGCCAGCTTTTCGCCGCTGAGCTGGCTGCCCAGCAGCAAAACCACGCCGGCGGCTAACATTTCAACTGCACCAGCCATCATGCCCGCAGGCAGAGCAATACGCGATCCCCATACCGAGCCAAACGCCCAGCTGACAGAGCCGATCAGGATCATCAATGCCGCCCAGGGATTACCGGCCAGATGTCCGCTGCTGTTGAGCAGAATAATGCCCACCAGCCCGACGGCAATTCCCAGCCATTCTATCCAGCGGCCAGGCATGCCAAACAGGCGGCTAAAGCACATGGCAAACAGCGGCACGGTAGCGACCATTACGGCGGCAATGCCGGACGGCACCTGCTGGTGCTCTGCAATCGTTACCGCGCCGTTGCCGACCGCCAGCAGCATAATGCCGACCAGCGCGGCATTGCCTGTCGCCCGCCAGCCGGGCAGCTTTTCACCACGCAGCAGCAGGAAAACCAGCAGCACCGTCCCGGCCAGCAGAAAGCGGAGTCCGGCCATCATCATTGGCGGCCAGCTCTCCACGCCCACGCGGATCGCGAAATAGGTTGAGCCCCAGATAAAGTAAAGGGCAAACAAAGCGGCCAGGAGAGGAAGCAAAGCGGGCGAGCGGCGTAACATAAATTTTCTCGGTGCAGATAAAAGGCGGTTACGGTAACGTTAAAATCTTGTTTCAACCAGATGAATAGTCACTTTTTTTAGCTGAAAAAGCGATTCAGGCCACATAATTTGCATCTCTCGCGCATACTTGCTTAGTATGCTCTCTTTAACATCCTGTAACAGAGGCGGCGATGGCCAGTATCAAACTGACAGTCAGGCGGCTGTATAAACTCAGCGGCGAGCGGATGGTCAACACGCAGGCCACCGCGCGCATTTTCGTTGGCAATCGCCTGGTTGCCACGGAAGAGATTAGCGGGATGACCGAAAGTCCGGTCAGCAAATTTCTGCATCACGATTTGGCTGAAAACGCGCCGGTACGGGTAGAGTGGGATTGCGATGGCGTGGCGGATATGGCGGTAGCGGCGGTGGAAGTCTGCCCCTGCTGCCAGCATGATGAACATTAAATAAGGAAGGGTATTTTGGCAGGAAGTAGTTTACTGACGTTACTGGACGATATCACCACGCTGATGGACGATATTTCGGTGATGGGCAAAGTCGCCGCAAAGAAGACGGTTGGCGTGCTGGGCGACGACCTGTCGCTGAACGCGCAGCAGGTTAGCGGCGTCAAGGCCAACCGCGAGCTGCCGGTGGTCTGGGGTGTGGCAAAAGGATCCTTTTTGAATAAGCTGATTTTGGTGCCGCTGGCGTTAGCAATCAGCGCCTGGATCCCCTGGGCGATTACGCCGTTGCTGATGCTGGGTGGCGCTTACCTGAGCTATGAAGGCGTAGAGAAAGTCGTTCACAGCCTGCACGGTAAAAAAGAGAACAGCGACGAGGCGCGCGAACAGCGGCTACGTAATCTCTCACAGCAGGAAGCGGCCGCCTTTGAGAAGAAAAAGGTAAAAGGCGCGGTGCGCACCGATTTTATTCTGTCAGCGGAGATCGTAGCGATCACGCTGGGCATCGTGTCAGAAGCGCCGCTGCTTAATCAGATAGTTATCCTCGCGGGTATCGCTATTCTGGTGACGATTGGCGTATACGGAATCGTAGCCTGCATTGTGAAAATCGACGATCTGGGCCTGTGGCTGAAACAGAAATCTTCGTCGCTGGCGCAGGGTATTGGTGGTGTGTTGCTGACGCTGGCACCTAAAATGATGAAGGTGTTGACGGTGGTGGGCACGCTGGCGATGTTTTTGGTCGGCGGCGGGATTATTGCTCACGGCGTGCCGTTTATTCATCACTATATTGAGCATCTGGCCGCCGGGTACGGTGGCATCGTCAGCTCGCTGGTGAGCAACGGCGCCAACCTGGTACTCGGTTTTATTGTCGGATCGATCGTGCTGTGCGTGGTAAATCTGGCTGGCAAACTGCGGTCATAATCAGTATAAAGACAGCCCTTCACCAAACCGGGAGCGAAGATGAAAGACGATATGTTTGAATTTGATATTGATGCCGAGCTGGAGCAGGCGGAAGCCAACGCGGAAAAAAAAGCCAGCGAAGTGCCGACTGACCTGGGCGATGAAGCAGACTGCGAAGGCTGCAAAATCTAACCCTGGCGTCAAAACTTTTAAGCGGAAGAGCCTCTCTTCCGCTTTTTTTATGTCTTCTTTACAGGTTTGCCACTCTTTGCGGCTGGCTGGGCTGCTGCTGTTGCGCATTAACGGTACGCGACAGATAGCTCGCCACGTAATTCGCTGACGCCATGCTCAGATGGTTGTTATCAAACAGCAGCGGCTTGCCGTTGACCAGCATGTTGCATTTATTCTGCTGACAGAGCACGGAAGAGGGCATAAAGCGCACTACGCCAGCATCAATATACTTTTTGATATTGTCGAACGCCGGATTGTTAAAGGCGAACTGCGGATCGCGCCCGCGCGCCAGCGTGGTAGGAACATCAACACCCGGCGACGGCACTGGTCCAACAATAATTACCTTCTTGCCGTGCGCCATCAGCTGCTCAGCGCTCTCATTCAGATTGCGGTAGAACGAGGTGGGATAAGCTTCATAGCGTGCCACCATTACCACCACCTTAATCGCCTTGTCCGCTTCGATAAAATTGATGGCGCGCTGATTGTGCGCAATACAGTTCGGCCGCACGTCCAGCTGGAAGCCAAGGGCTGGTGGGCAAGCGGAATAGGTGATTTCATAGAGCGAAACGTGGTTATTACCCAGCGCGCGGGAAAGTTCTACACCATGACTGTCGCCCCAGACGGCTACAGTCGGTTTCTCTGTGCCAAAGTGACAGTAGCTCGACGTTTCCGGCACGCCGCCGTTAAAGTGGCAGCTGCTTCTGGCCGGACTAAAGTCTTTGTGCGCCGCGATAAACGCCTGCGTCTGCGGGCTAAAGCGCGTTGGCCAGCCGCCTTTGGTCCAGGTTGCCGCGCTCACCGCGACCAGAATGGCCAGGCCGACGGCGCTGGTTTTATATAAGCGCGCGGCAGGAAAGGCGCTGCGGTTGCGGAAAGGACGTTCGATAAAGCGCCAGGAAAGCGTGGCGATCACCAACGACACCGCGACCACCAGCCAGCGTCCGCTGCTGTCCATCAGCAGATTCCAGTTGCGGAAAAAGACAATCAGCGGCCAGTGCCACAGATAGAGCGAATAGGAAATCAGCCCGATAAACACCACGGGTTTCAGCGACAGCAGCTTGCCAACCAGCGTTTGCTGCGCGGCAAAGATAATGCACACGCTGCCAAAAACCGGTAGCGCGGCGGCATAGCCAGGAAACGCCGTCTTTGCATTGAACAGGAAAACGCTGCCGACGATAGCGGCAAAACCGGCCAACGCAATCAGCTCATTAAGCAAAGCGCTGCGCGGCTTCGCCACGCGGTTCAGCGCCAGCAGTGAACCGGCCATGAGTTCCCACGTGCGTGAAGGCAGCAGGTAGAAAGCGGCGGAAGGTTTCGGGCCGGTAAGGAAAATGCTTAACAGGAAAGAGGCGGCAAAAATACCGAGCAGGAACAGATCGGGCTTGCGCTTCAGCTTAACGATGATAAAGAACAGGATAATTGGCGCAAAGATATAGAACTGCTCCTCGACGCCCAGCGACCAGGTATGCAGCAGCGGCCGCTCTTCAGCATCGCTGGAGAAATAGCCCGACTTGCGCCAGCTGACGATATTCGACACAAACAGCAGCGCCCCGGCAACCTCTTTTGGCAGGAAGTTGTAGTCGTCAGGCAGCAGCGCAAAAGGCGCCACCAGCAGCACAAACAGAATCACCGAAAACAGGGCGGGGAAAATACGACGAATACGCCGTTCATAGAAGTCGATAATGCTGTAGCTGCTGTTATGGATGTCCTTCAACAGGATGGAAGTAATCAAAAAACCACTGATCACAAAGAAAACGTCAACGCCGACATAGCCGCCTGAAAACGTACTGAAGCCGGCATGGAAGAGTAAAACGGGCACGATTGCTAACGCGCGCAGGCCGTCTATATCCGGTCGATATTTGATATTCACAGAAACTCCTGTCAGAGGAATGTTACAAAGCTACGTAAAATAAAGACAATATAGGTAAATTTGTGTTAACTAAACCAGTATCATCTTAAACGAAGCCTAAACGGCATTTTTCAGATTAGTGCCGCTGATGTTTTTATAAGTCACTGTTTATTTGAATTTTTCAGAATGGGTAAGGCAGTGTGCTTCTTTTGTTACACTATCCAATGCAGTATTATCAGGAAGCGGGACTCTGGCAATAGTATAAATAGTTAAGTATTAACAATATTCACATTCACATAAGCGGAATGCCCGGTATTAACATTGAGCTATTGTCCTCTCAAAAGCTTTATATCTACCTGCCACTGGTTCAACTTGTTATAAAGTGCAGTACGTGAAATTCCCAGTTGCTGCGCGGACTGGCGTAGATTGCCTTTTTTTTCACTGACTACTTTCAGCACATGTTGGCGTTCATTGTGCTGTAATGAAGGCAGCGTATCTGTACTGCTTACTCCTGCTTTCGTGCGGGTCATTTCCTCAGGTAAATCTTGACAGTCGATCTCCAGTTGTTCACATAAATTGACCATACGCTCGACCAGATTTTCAAGTTCGCGCACGTTGCCGGGCCAGTGCCAGTTTTGCATGCAGCTCAGGGCCTCGGCTGTTACGCGCGGAGTGATACGTTTAAGACGGGCACAAAGTGACTGAATAAAACCATTAACTAATTCGGGAATATCTTCCTGCCGCTGACGCAGCGGTGGAATTTCCAGCGAAATGACGTTCAGTCGATAGTAGAGGTCTCGACGGAAAGCCCCTTTCTCCACCGCATCCAGCAAATTACAGTGAGTCGCGGCGATAATGCGCACATTAATGCGAATGGGGTGTGCTGCGCCAATACGCAGCACTTCGTTTTCCTGCAATACGCGCAGCAAACTGGTTTGCGCCTCCAGCGGCATTTCACCAATTTCATCAAGAAACAGAGTGCCGCCATCAGCCAGCTCAAATTTGCCCGCCGAACCGCCACGACGTGATCCGGTGAAGGCACCATCACTGTAGCCAAACAGCTCGCTCTGTATTAAATCTCTTGGCAATGCGCCACAGTTCAACGCAATGAAAGGTTCCTGATGGCGTGAACTGGCGTTATGAATTGCTTGTGCGAATAGCTCTTTACCTGTACCGCTTTCACCGGTCAGCAATACGGTACTGTCGGTTCGGCTGCTGGCGCGAGCCTTTTGCATGGCCTGTAATAGCGATGGCGCATTACCCCGGATCATTTCGAAACGGTAACTGGCACTAACACCTATCACTCTACGCGTAATAGCACGGATACGCTGGTTTTCGCGCAGCGATAATACCCTTCCGCCGTCAGGCGCTGGCATTAATGAAATCAGACAGGAAACAGGCTGCAGGCCGCCCGGAACAAATTGCAATTCACGATCGTTGCAAAACGGCATAGTAAGCAAAGAACCCTCCTGTGGCTGTAGAAGCGTGTCGATAGAGCCACTATCCGGGTCGAGCCCGGGAAATATTTGCCGGGCATAGCGGTTGAGGGTTTTGATGCGCCCAAAACGATCGCTGACAATCACGCCTTCATTCAGCGTTTCCAGGATGGATTGTTGCTCTGCCAGCAATCGTTGTAGCATCAGCTGTTGGCCCACGGCTTCTGCTGCTGCCTGAACGGTGCCCAGCGTATGCGTATTGAAATTATCTGGCGTAGCGGTCAGCGTCAGAACGCCAATAAGCTGCCCGCTGGCATCGCGAACAGGAGCAGCGGCACACTGGCGGTTGCGTTTACGCAAAGCCAGCTTCCAGTTTTCACCACTTAATACATATACCAGTCGCTGCTCTGTCAGACAGCGGGCCGTGCAGTTTGTACCCAGCACGTCTTCACGAAGAATACTGCCAACCGGCGTTAAGTCGGCACCACAATAATGTAGCGTTACCCCCTGGGCATCGGTCAAATTAATATGACCATCCGGGTTATAGGCCAGCAGGTTTTCCATAATGCTCTGTGCTACCCGGATTAGCGCTGCATTGTGTTCAAGGATACTGGCCAGTTCATCCGGGGGAGGAGCAACGTAA
Organism: Erwinia sp. BNK-24-b; assembly: GCF_047456155.1. Classification (NCBI taxonomy): domain Bacteria; kingdom Pseudomonadati; phylum Pseudomonadota; class Gammaproteobacteria; order Enterobacterales; family Erwiniaceae; genus Erwinia; species Erwinia sp. BNK-24-b. Next base: position 2,731,826 of record NZ_CP179901.1, on the reverse strand, counting down.
TTAAAGGAGGATAAATCGATATTGCGCATTTGCGAGCGCTGCCAGGATTGCAAAATGCCGGGTCGTATCCAGGCAGGTTTTTCACCTCGTTCAAAGCTATGCCAGCCTTGCCAAAGCAAATTGTCCCAGTGAGCAAATTCCGTATTAGTCGGAAGGCTAAAAATAGGGTCGCTTTCATCTTTAAAAGGCAAACGTTCAATGGCGTACATAGCGCGCTCCGCATAGCAAATGAAATGTACATTTTATTGACATGTTAAGTTTACATGTAAATTTTATTGCCGTTTTGTGAGTTAAATCCGTGCCGCGTCTCACATAATTTCCTTTTTTATCATTGGCATCAGCTTTGCAATAGCTATGGCAAGTGTGCTCATCGCGCAAAAAAGGAAATAAATAACATGCGTAAACATAATTTAAGGCTGATCCTTTTCATCTGCACTATCGCTTCACTAAGCGGCGTTATCCTGGGTTATGACGCCTCGGTTATCTCCGGCGTTATCGATCCATTTTCGGAACATTTCAACCTTTCGCCCTGGGAAAGTGGCTGGGCCGTTTCAAATGTTATTTTGGGATGTGTCTTCGGGGCCTGGGGGGGCGGCTACATTTCCGACCGGATTGGGCGTAAATCGACGCTAATTGCTACCGCAGTTCTGTTTGTCATCTCTGCTGCTGGCGCAGCGTTAGCCAACTCCTTAACCGATTTTGTAATTTATCGGCTTATCGGCGGACTGGCAGTAGGCATGGCCTCCGCTATTACTCCGCTGTATATCGCTGAAATATCGCCAAAAGACTGGCGGGGCCGCATGCTGGGTTTGCAACAGATGCTCATGGTTGGCGGTCAGGTGACCGTATATGTGGTGAATTACTTTATTGCGCGCGGAATGACGCATGAGTGGCTGGTTAATGCAGGTTGGCGCTGGATGCTGGCTTCTGGCGTGGTGCCCTGTGCACTCTTTCTGCTGTTAGTGCCGTTTATGCCTGAATCGCCAAGATGGCTGGCGCTTAAAGGGAAAACAGAGCGCGCCCATGGGGTATTGACGCGTTTATCTAACGGACAGCATGCCGATCGTTTACTCCAGGAGATCCTTATTTCTTTCCGGCACGAAAGCGCGCAGTCAAACCAGCGCAGTATTTTACGTGACCAGCGCGCCCGCTACATTTTGTTAATTGGCTGCGCTATTGCCGTTCTGCAACAGGTGTCCGGCATCAATATTCTGCTTTACTACGCGCCGTCGCTGCTAAAAAACATTTCTGGAAGCATGCAAACTTCGCTATTCCAGAGCATTTTTTTGGGCCTTGCGCTACTGGTGGGGGTAGCTGTTTGCCTGAGCGTGATTGATCGTCTGGGCCGTACGCCGTTGCTACGTTGGGGAGCGCTTGGCTGTGCGCTATGTCTGATGTTTACTTCATGGGCATTTATTACGCAGGTAGAAGGTTTATTGCCGGTAGTTGGTCTGGTGGCCTTTGTGTTGATCTTTGGTCTGTCATGGAGTCTTGGTGCCTGGCTGCTGATATCTGAAATTTTCCCTAACCGTATTCGTGCCGTGGCAATGGGGTTCGCTTTTTCATCCATGTATGTAGCGAATTTTATCGTCACGCAAAGTTTTCCAATGATGAACCGCAGCGTCCTGCTGATGGCACGCTTTCATGGCGCGTTTCCGCTCATGCTGTGTGCTTTGGGATGCCTGGTGGCGTTCTGGTTTGTAAAACGTTTTCTGCCGGAAACTCGCGGCGTTTCGCTTGAGCATATTGAACCCCTCATGCTTTCCAAATCCCGTCGCTTTGCCGAAGAGGCGCGGCGACCTTTAGAACCTCTTTCTACCCACATCGGTAACCCTGAACAATAAGGAGTAAATTATGACTTTTAAAAAACCACCGGTACGTGTTGGCCTGATTGGCGCAGGGCGTATGGGAAGCTTTCACGCTGAAAACCTTGCCTGGCGCGTGCCCGGTGCAACTCTGGCAGCCGTGGCCGATCCACAGCCAGGCGCAGCGGCGAAACTGGCCGAAAAACTCGGCGTTGAAAAAGCTTATAGCAACCTGCATGAGCTGTTAATGGATGCTGAAATTGATGCCGTTGTTATCGCTTCGCCAGCCCGCACGCATGCTGAATGGGTTATTGCCGCAGTCAGCGCAGGCAAACATGTGTTTTGTGAAAAACCAATGGCGGTTACGCTGGATGAGGCGGACCGTGCTATTGCAGCGGCCAAAGGAGCAGGCGTGGTATTGCAGGTTGGCTTTAACCGACGCTTTGACAGCGGATTTGCGGCCGCGATAGCAGCAGTGAAAGCGGGTGAGAATGGCACAACGCAATTAAGCCGCTCGGTCACCCGCGATCCAGCCTTACGCGATCCGGCACCTATACCACAATGGACAATATTCCTTGAAACCCTGATCCATGATTTCGATACGCTGTTGCACTTTAACTATGGCGCTAAGCCGGTGGAAGTTTATGCGCTGGCTGATGCGTTGGTGCGCCCGGATTTCAAAGATAAGGGGTTACTTGACACCTCGGTAGTGACTATCCGTTTTGATAACGGCGCTATTGCCACCGCTGAGGCCAATTTCCAGGCGGTTTATGGCTACGACGTACGTGGTGAAGTTTTCGGTAGTAAAGGCATGTTACAGGCTGGCCATATCAACGCCACTAACTGCGTGCGTTACCATGCCGACGGCATCGCGATTGAAACCTCCCGCATGGACTCCGATCTGCTGCGTGAAGCCTACGTAATGGAAATGATTGAGTTTGCCCGCTGCATCCGCACAGGAGAAACGCCGCGTGCTACTGGCGAAGATGCACGCAACGCACTTGAAATCGCGTTAGCCTGTATTGAATCCGTGAAGCACGGCCAGCCAGTCAAGCTGGGAGGCCGCTAATGTGCAGCTATCAACTCTCCGTATGTGCCGAAATGGTTTTTCTCGATCTGCCGTTTGTAGAACGGGTCAAGCGTATTCACGAGCTGGGTTTTGGTGTTGAAATCTGGGGATGGGCCAATAAAGACATTGCCGCGCTGGCTGCTACTGGTGCACGTTTTACCTCTATGACCGGTTATCTGTCAGGTAATTTGCTCGATAAAGAAGAGATCCAACAGCTGCTCCAAAGCGCGGAAGCTTCGCTGGCCGTGGCAGAGCGCTTAAATTGTCCGACGCTCAATTTGCATGGTACCGGGCTCGATGACAAAGGCCTGCCGGTAAAGCCCGTGGAAACCATCACCGGTGAAATGTGGCTAAAAGCTGCAGATACGTTACGTAAAATAGCGCGGCTGGGTGAGGGCGCAGGTCGAGTATTTACGCTAGAAAACCTTAATCTGCCGGTTGATCACCCGGGAACACCGTTTGCACTGGCGGCCGATACGCTGGCGCTGGTAGAGACTGTTGACAGCCCCGCGCTGAAAATGAATCTTGACCTTTATCACGCACAAATTGGCGAAGGTAATTTGATTGCCCTGATCCGTCGAGCGGGCGCGGCAATAGGCGAAATTCAGGTCGCCGATGTGCCTGGCCGTCAGCAGCCGGGTACAGGTGAAATCAATTATCGTGCTATCGCACGCGTGCTGCATGAGGTCGACTATCAGGGAACGGTAGCGATGGAAGGTTGGGCCAGTGGGGACAGTACCGCCGCGCTGCTGCAATTTCGCGACTGTTTTACACTATAAAAATTACGGTGACAGGCACTTTCCGTGACCTGTCGTTAAAATTTACTTTTGATATCAAACGTTGCTCCATTGTGAATAACCTTGTAGTCACCGCTCAAGAAACAATGGACTCGTTTGATATTCATACCACGCCACATATAGCAGCTCCTCACTTAAAGTTACCTGACAATACTTATTTCCTTTTTTTATTTTTCGCATTTTTAACTGCTTATTTATATTTAACAAAAGTTTTACCTACTGTTAACGGCGCAACGGACAATTGCCTGCTATACCTGAATTTCCCCCCAGAAAAGCATTTTGCATAAGGAGTAGGCATGATCCTGGTCAGTGAGGCGGTACAGCTTAAAGAAGGTGGTCCGGCGATGGTTGTCACCGGCCATGCCAGCGGCATGGTAGAGTGTCGCTGGTACGATGGGCACAGCGTCAGGCGTGAAGCCTTTCGGGAAGAGGAGCTTTGCGCCCTTAACGAGGAGCAAAACCAACTTGCCAGCTGAGCCGATAAACGGGACGAAAATTTTCGTCCTGTTTTCATTTACTTCCTGCAAATCCCTCAGGCACAACTAAACTGAAACATCGATTCTGCCATCAGGGAGCTTTGTTGCGTGAAGTTAGCTCAGGGTTTTTTTCATTCCCGCCCGCAAGCGGTGATTCACGCCTGTTTTCTGCTGGTCTTTCTCTTTTCCTCTTTTCTGACCTGGCGCGAGGCGGAGGTATTAAAAGATACCTATGAGCTTAACCAGCAGGCCAGCCTGAATATGCTTTCCGGCGAGCTGGATCGCCAGTTCCAGTTCAGCCTCGATCAGCTTCTCTTTTATCGCAATATGCTACAGCAGGTGATGCGCGCGCCGGCTGAAAGCAACGATATGCGCCTACAGCTGCAAAATTTTGCGCTGCTACGTCGCCAGCCGATCTGGCACCTTTATGCCAGCGCAACGCGCGACCTGCCGTTAACCGGGATTGCAGACAGCCAGCTGGCACGCTTTCCGCTACTAAAGCGGGACAATGAAAGAATGCGCAAAGAGCTGGTGGCGACGCTGGTGATGAGTCTGATCCTGCAACTCAACGATGCCGGCAAAGATTTCCATTCACGCCTCTGGTATCTCTCGCGTTCCGGGTTCTGGCTCAGCTCAACGCCCCTGCTGCACGACAATGAAACGCTCAGCCACTTCGAACAAAGCACTAAAGCGTTCTGGTTTACCTCGATGCGGCCAGAGATTAACCCGCTGCGGCAATCGCGCTGGAGCGGCCTCTATGCCACCGCCAGAGAGCGGGACGTGCTGACGCTGAGCCTGCCGCTGGATCTGGATGGCTACTGGTATGGCGTGCTGGCAATGGACTTCCCGGCTAACCGCATCAGTCAGCAGTTGCAGCAGGCGCTGCCGCAGCGCGCTAAGGGCAGCCTGCTGTTTTACAACACGCATTTCACCTTACTGGCCAGTACGGCAGGCAGTAAAACACTTGTCGAACAGTTTACGCCGACGCAGCTTCACCGGCTAACAAAGGCTATCTCCCTCGGCGGCCAGGGCACGCTGCGATTAGGCTTGCGTCACGTTAGCTGGGTAAAAACGCACAATGCCGAAGGCGTCCTGATTAAGATAGATACGCTACGTCAGGGGCTGGCCAGCGATACCGGAAGAGTAGCGCTGGCGCTGCTGGGCATGTGGCTGCTGTTTACCCTGGTGCTGCTGCTGTCGCATCAGGCCATTTTCCGTCTGGTCGGGCGCATGCTAAAGATGCAGGAAACTTTCCGCTGGCGCGCCAGTCATGACGGCCTGACGAAAATGCTTAACCGTACGGCATTTTTTGAGCAGGCGGAGGCGCTAATTCAGGAAAGCCGACAGCGGAATAGACCTTTCTCTGTCATCCAGCTGGATTTGGATCACTTCAAGCAGATTAATGACAATTATGGCCATGAAGCGGGCGATCGCGTGCTGTCCTACGCCGCTGCGGTGATCTATGAAACTATTGGCGAAGCAACGGCAGGGCGCGTGGGTGGCGAGGAATTTTGTATTGTGCTCTCGGCCAGCGCCAGCGAGGCGCGCGACATGGCCGAGCAGGTACGTCTGACGCTGGCCAGAAAACAGGTATTTGCCGGTAATTCTGCGTGGCTGCGGATTTCGGCGTCGCTGGGCGTCGCCTCCAGCCAGGAAACCGGCGAATACAATTTTGACAGCCTGCGCTCAATAGCCGATCGCAGGCTCTATCTGGCTAAAGCAACGGGTAGAAACCGCGTCTGCGACCGCGACTAAACGTTGCCTTCATTATCTTCTTCCACCGCCTTGTAAATCCGCTGCATAATATCGGGAAAAGCAGACTGCACGCGGCTCCAGCTGGGAATAAATGGTTTCTCATTGGGGCGTTCAATAAAGGACTGGCCCGCTTCCAGAATCGACTGGGTAAACATTTCGACCGCCGCTTCCTCCGCATGCTGGTCAAACCGTAGCCCGTTCATCGACGCTTCATGGCTATAAATTTCCATCATATCCAGCGCGTTACGGTAGTAGGTGGCTTTCAGCACGCGAAAAGAGTCGCTGGTCAGATTAACGCCCATCGTCGCCATCTTACGCAGTAAAGACTGCACGATATCGTTACTCATGCGCTTCAGCCCGCCGGTACCATCATCTTCAGCCAGAGGCTGATGCTTGTGATCGTAGTGATGGGCGATCTCGACCTGGCAACTCTGCCGCGTGGTGTAGTTGCGATAAATTTCCGAAAGCACGCCGATTTCCAGCCCCCAGTCGCCGGGGATTTTGATGTTATTCAGCACGTGCGTGCGCATCGCGAACTCGCCGGAAAGCGGATAGCGGAAGCTGGTTAAATAGTCGAGATATTCCGAATGGCCGTAAACCTTTTGCAGCGACCGCAGCAGTGGCCCAACCAGCAGGCGGCCAACGCGGCCGTTCAGTTTATTATCGGCCACGCGGGCGTAAAAGCCCTTACAAAACTCATACTGGAAAGCCGGATTGGCAAGCGGATAGAGCAACCGAGCCAGCATACCGCGTTCATAGGTGACGATATCGCAGTCGTGCAGCGCCACACAGCTTGACCGTTCAGACGCCAGCGTATAGCCGGTACAAAACCAGACGTTGCGGCCTTTTCCTGGCTGCGAAGGCGAAAGACCTTCTTTATCCAGCTCGGCGTCAATCGCCTTCAGGCGTGGGCCATCATTCCATAAAATTCGGTGACGCTGCGGCAGGCGGGAAAAAAATTCACGAGCGTGTAGAAACTGGTCACGGTCGGCACGATCCAGGCCAATCACGATCTCTTCAAGATAGGGGACTTTCGCCAGTTCATCGACGATATTGCCCAACGCCGGGCCTTCCAGTTCAGAAAAAAGGGAAGGCAGGATTAACCCCATTTTGCGGCGCTCGGCAAAATAAACCAGTTCTTTTTCCAGCTCCTCGACCGGACGTGCGGTGAGATTATGAAAATTGGTGATAACGCCGTTCTGGAAAAAATCACTCATCGCGTATTCCTTAAGGCTGGCCCGTCTGGCGGGCGGGTTTATTGCGTTATATAGTGCGTCAGGCCTTCGCTCCAGCCTTGCGGGCCAAAACCTGCGCTATAAAAGATATGCTCTTTATCCTGACGTTTTAGCTCAACGGCGTTTTTACTGTAGCCTTTGATCACCACGGCATAATCGACTTTATCCAGCATGGGCGCGTCGTTAGGGCCATCGCCAAGACCTATGGTTATCCAGCGGCCTTTTCCGGAGGCGGGATAATGCGTTAGTAGCCAGCTCAGCGCTGCGCCTTTACCGCGTCCCTGATTCATGACGTGCCAGAAGCGACCGCCCTGAACCAGCTCCAGTTCGTGTTTTGCCAGCGCCTGCTGAAAAAAGGTAAATTGCTCTGTCGTATCGCGCCAGATCAGGCTTTCCGAGCCTTCACGCGTTTTAGCAAGCGCTGCATCGTGCGGTGTCAGCCCTGTCCAGTCCGCCACCTCTTTCTCTGAAACATCCGCGAAGCCGGTAAATTTAAAACCGTGTTGCTCACGCAGCTGCGCGAGCGTGGCGCAAATCGCGGCATAATTTTTACCGCCCGGAAGAGAAGCCGTAGCGCTATTTTGCTGCTGCCATTTAACCACGGCACCGTTTTCGGCTATAAAAGGCGCGCCGGTGATGCCCAGCGAGCGCTGGAGAGGGACGATTTCAGCAGCGGTTTTACTGGAGCAAATTACCAGCGGTACCGCAGCGGACTGCAGGCGATCCAGCCAGGCCTGAGCGGGCTGCCAGCTGTAGGTATGGTGATCCAGCAGCGAACCATCCAAATCGGTAATGATCATAAGCGGGTCATGCAGCGCTGGCATCGTTATTTCTCCTTCTGTCCGAACGCGGTGCAGGATAATCAAGTATAGCGTTATCCGCCAGAGGCGAAGGGTGGGGCGCTGTTTAAACGAGACGGTTGTACCAGGATTAGTCTCAAAAAACAGAGAGAAATGAAGAGGGCGGGAAAAAGCAGTCGCTAACTTTTGACGCGGTTTCCGGGCGGTTTTATGAAGGGCAGAAGGTGGATAAATTCACAGGCGTTTTGCATCAGGCGGCGTGTTTAAGATTCTTCTTAAGAGCGGGTTCGGTCAGACTGTGCTTAGAGAGTTTTCTCTGTAACGAATTTTCCTTTCTTTCCCGGCTTCTGGCCGGGTTTTTTTTGCGCTTTTCAGCGCTATACCCCGGAAAAAAGACAAAAAAAAGCCCGCGCTGCGCGGGCAAAAATCCTTGTTACTTTTTAGGTTGACTGCGCCTTTGGGGTTGGTGCAGTGAGGACAGTGTAAGCCCTGTAGTTGTCAGAAGTCTCACTGTAAAACGTTAAAAAAGTGAAAATAACGCTTATTGATTACGTTGTTTTACACGCGCGCGCCGAGCGAAACGGCAAATTGCCGCTATAATCAATAAACGATTACAAAACAATCTGTTATCCGACGCTATGGAGGCATCATGGATTTTTTACGTATTATTATCGCTATTCTTCTGCCACCGCTGGGCGTATTTATGCAGGTAGGTTTTGGCGGCGCTTTTTGGCTAAACATCTTACTGACCCTGTGCGGCTATATTCCCGGTATCGTCCATGCCGTATGGATCATTGCCCGCCGTTAACGGCTACGCTATCTTAGCAATCTGGCGTGTTATCAGAGGAAATCAGATGAAGGTGAACGATCGGGTTACGGTAAAAACCGACGGCGGGCCGCGCAGAGCCGGAAAGGTGCTGGCGGTTGAAGACTTTAGCGAAGGCACTATGTATCTGGTCGCGCTGGAAGAGTATCCGCAGGGCATCTGGTTTTTTAATGAAACAGGGCATCGCGACGGCATTTTTGTTGAGCCGCAGCAGTAGTCAGCCATCCAGCAAAAGGGCGAATTTCTCGCCCTTTTTTATTGCCAGCTTAAAACCAACTCCTGTCGCCGTGCTTAGCGACAGGGATTAATCAAAAAGTTTCCCAGTTACCGGCTTCTGCCAGCGCGGGCTTTACTGCCGTTGGCCTGGCCTTAGATGCCGCTGGCCGAACGCTGTTTTGCACGCTGCCGCTCAGATGGAAAGCGGCTACGGCCTGAGTAAGATGGGAAGCCTGATCTTCCAGCGAAGAGGCGGCCACGGTTGCCTCTTTAACCAGCGATGCGTTTTGCTGAGTAGCGTTATCCATTTCCGATACGGCCAGGCTTATCTGCTGAATACCACGGCTTTGCTCATCTGAAGCAGAAGCGATCTCGGTCATGATGTTCGTCACGCCGCCCACGGCTTCGACGATATCCGTCATCTTTTCACCTGCGTTGCCTACCTGATATAAACCCTGTCCGACCAGGCTCACCGATTCGGCTATCAATCCTTCAATCTCTTTTGCCGCACCGGCGCTACGCTGCGCCAGGCTGCGTACTTCGCTGGCGACTACGGCAAAACCACGGCCCTGTTCACCAGCCCGCGCGGCCTCTACGGCGGCGTTAAGCGCCAGAATATTCGTTTGAAAAGCGATGCTGTTAATAACGGTGGTGATTTCAGCTATTTTCTTTGAGCTGGTAGAAATATTGTTCATGGTACTGATAACGCCGGAAACAATGTCGCCGCCCTGGCGAGCTTTGCCGGAGGCATCGTTAGCAAGCTGACTGGCAAAATGGGCGTTTTCCGCGTTCTGCTTCACCGTTGCGGTAAGCTGTTCCATGCTGGCAGCGGTTTCTTCCAGCGCGGCCGCCTGCCGATCCGTACGGGAAGAAAGATCGCTGTTGCCCGCCGAGATCTCCGTCGATCCCTGATAAATGGCCATTGCGCCCTCACGTACCGTGCCGACCGTTTTTTCCAGCGCCTGCTGCATGGTTTGCAGATGGCTGCCCAGCGTGCCGATTTCACTACGTCCCCAGCTTTGCGGCGTGGCGGTCAGGTCGCCGTGGGAAATACGCTCAATTCTGTCTACCGCATTGCGCAGCGGGGCGATAACGACGCGGCGCAGGAAAATAAAGGTTGCCAGCGTCAGCAATAGCGCGGCGGCAAAGGCGCTGGCCATCATGATAAAGCCCATACGCGTTTGCGCTTCTGCTCTGGCATTAATGGCGGTGGCGCGCTGGGTACGAATGGCAATTGCCTTTAGCAGCACGGCGTTATAAGCGTCATCCAGGTTACGAGTGACGTCCGTTTCCCGACTGAGCACGCTTTCAAAACTACCGGCCTGTGCATTCTTTATCATCGGTACCAGGCCCTGATTAAGGTAGGCCGTAAAGCGGGTAGTCAGTTCACCATCCAGCGCTTCATCCTCTGGCGTTTTAATCCGGCGATGCATATAGGCCTGAAAATTATCGGTAGCCAGCTTAATTCTGTTTTCAACCTGCTTAAGGTTTTTGTCAAACAGCTCCATATTACCCTCACGCACCGCTGCGCCAGCGTGGATAAGGTTAAGCCGGGCCGTGCGCATATGGTTGGAGCTATTGGAAATAGCCATGCGTACCTGAATTTCTTCGGTAATATCCTGAAGTGACCGGTTACTCTGGATCAGGTAATAGCTGGCAAGCCCAATACAAAGCGCGAACAAAAGCAGGATAGCGCCGAGAATCGCGCTAAAAAGAGGAACCAGACGCAAATGTTGCCAGAAACTGATGTGGGAATCGCCCACATTTTGGGAAAATGATTTCATACCCTTTCGCTCTTTGCTGGGGAAACGAAGCGGCAGGCCTCGCTCTGTTTACAAGACATCGGCAGAAAGTAAGGAAAGATTATGGGTGAAGTGTGATTTGGCTAACAGAAGTGAACAAAAAAGCCGACGGTGTCGTCGGCTTTTTTTTGTGCTTAGCGAACGTTAACGTAGATACCGCTGGTAACGTTATCGGTCAGGCGAACCACATGGTAAATAACCTGTTTGTTGTGTGTTTTAATCTTACGTTTAATATTGCCTTTGTGCGAAGAAACCGTCTTGGCCTTAATTTGCATCTTGTCCGATATTTGAATTGTATCGTGGCCAGACATCCACATTTTCAGCATGTTTGACTCGGTTTGGCTTAGCGTCAATGGATGAACATCGAAACCAGCGGAATAGCGAGGTGAAACATTTAGTTTTTTCTGGAAATAGGAAACCAGTAAATTATCAAGTGTCGCAGGCTTAATCGATTTTGACGTAATAATCAGGTTCTTACGAACGTAGAGGTATTCCTCAAAATGGATATTGGAGATAGCCATAAAGATAAAAAACAGTGTGTCAGGATGCTGTGTAATAATATCTCTGATGCGCTCACTGGCATCTGCTTCATAAATAAAACAATCTTCGTTAATAAACACGACGCCAGGTTGAACCTGTTGACATTTAATCTGTAGCTGATCGATATCGGTAACAGAAGTAATATATTTCTTTTTAACTCCCTTAACCGACATATAGTCAGTAAGGCCTAAGCGTGTGTAGCTGCATGAATCCATTATAATTGTTGGCATAACTGCGACCCTCACCAAATTGTTATTCGTTTAAACTAACGATGAATTACGCGTTGTGTAAGTTACGAGAGTAATATGTTCTGTTTTCAGTTTTATTATTTGTACTCAGCATTAACACTGTCAGTTTAGCGCTAATTTGATCGATCTATGCTTGAGATAACCGTTTAGTCCGGGCACATAATGCACAGCTACCAGGATAAAAACCGCTTCCAGGCCGAGTGCCTGACGGATGCAGACTGCATCCCTTTTGTGAACCACGCCACTATCGCGCAGAACGCAGAAAAACCTGATAGGACGATTCCTAAAAAACATTCACTACACGAATGAGTGCGTGACAAGCGGTGCTGACAATGCCGTAAAACGCGGTTTTATACAAGAAAAACTACAAAAAATAAAAACTTCAGTAAAAACAGTCCCTTTTGAAGCTCACTCTGTTTAACTTTCACGCAACATCCGAGCTGTTTCGTTAAACAAAATACGCGAAGTGGCTTTTAATAAGAATAATTTTCATTGAAGTCGGCAATTTATCAGATTTTCCTTAGGTTATTTCTGTGAAGCGTGGTTTGAAAAATGCACTAAAACATTCTATGCGCTTAACTATGCATCATTGGGTTGTCTTATAGGGTGGGGTAACACTTAAGTTTATCTGGCGGGAAGCTCATTAAGGATCTGCGAGAGTAAATCAAATACTTCACTAAACAGATGCTCGCAGAAGGGGGCGAGGAGCGGCATCATCAGACTCATAAAGACCAGACCGATTGATAAGGTGATGGGAAAGCCAATAGCAAATACCGACAGCTGAGGTGTAACACGGTTTAACAAACCCAGTGCCAGGTTAATGATGAGCAGCAGAGTTATCAAGGGTAGCGCTAATCGCATTCCATTAAGGAAAATCAAACTGGCTGCACGCGTTAGCGCCAGAAAAGCGTTGCCGTTGACTAAATCACCGCCAATCGGCAGCGTATGAAAGCTGTCTGCCACCATAGAAATTAACCAGAGATGACCGTTAAAGGATAAAAACAGCAACATCGCGAGCATATCCATAAAACGGGCCAGCACCGGCATATTCAGTCGGCTGGCAGGATCGAAGAAGGTGGCGAAGGAAATTCCCATTTGTAAACCAATCACTTCCCCGGCTGTTCTCACCGCCGCAAAAGCGAATTGCATCGTAAAACCTATAGCGACGCCTATAAGAATCTGCTGAATCAACAGCCACAGGCCTGAAAATGAGAACAAGGCGATGTTCACGGGCGGCAGCGTCGGGATCAGCACATAAGTGATCAGCAGGCCCAGACCCAGCTTTACTTTTTTGCTGATCGATTTTTCGCTCAGGATCGGCGCGGTCATGATTAACGCCAGCACGCGGGCGAGAGGCCAGAAAAGTTGGCCTACCCATAACACCAGCTGGCTGCTGTCGAAGTTAATCATTTAGCCGATCATGGTTGGCAGGTTGGTAAACAAGGTGCGCATGTAGTCCAGCACCAGGTTCAGCATCCACGGGCCAGCCACCACGATAGTGGCAACCACGGCGAGGACTTTAGGAATAAAAGAGAGCGTCTGCTCGTTGATCTGCGTCGCAGCCTGAATGAGGCTGATAAACAAACCGCTAAACAGGGCCGCCAGCAGCAGCGGAGCCGCCAGCAGCAGCGCGACGTGCAGCGCATCATGACCAATTGACATAACCGATTCAGGTGTCATCACGACTCCGGGAAATAATAGTGCTTTGGAATGTCGTCAGCGCAGGTTGTGCCGCGACACCGTTGTTTCGGGTTAGCCCGTTTATGAGTAAAAACTTTGCGCCAGCGAACTAATCAACAGCTGCCAGCCGTCTACCAGCACAAACAGCATGAGCTTAAAGGGCAACGCTATCGTCGCGGGCGGTACCATCATCATCCCCAGCGCCATCAGTACGCTGGCGACCACCAGGTCAATAATCAAAAAAGGAATAAAGACGGTAAAGCCAATCTGGAAAGCCGTTTTCAGTTCGCTGGTCACATAGGCCGGCAGCAAAATACGCATCGGCACGGCTTCCGGCCCCTGTAACGGCGGCGTATTAGCCAGGCGGGCAAACAGAGCCAGATCCGCTTCGCGCGTCTGGCGCAACATAAATTCCCGCAGCGGCTGCGCGCCTTTATCAATGGCATCCTGCATGCTCATCTTATCTTCGCTGAACGGCAGATAAGCGTCCTGATACATCTTGTCGAACACCGGACTCATAATAAAAAAGGTCAAAAACAGCGCCAGGCCAAGCAGTACCTGGTTTGGCGGGGCGGATGGCGTGCCCAGTGCGTTACGCAGCAGGCCAAACACGATGATGATGCGCGTGAAGCTGGTCATCATCAGCAAAATAGCGGGCAGAAAGGTCAGCGAGGTAATAAATACCAGCGTCTGTACCGGCAGCGACCAGCTCTGGCCGCCGTTTGCCGTTGGGCGGCTAATCAGGCCTGGCAGCTGGGCGTGAACTTCAGGGGCCAACAGCAACAGCAAGGCCAGCAGGGGAAAAATGCGTTTCATTTTGGTTTTCCAGCGCGTTTAATTAGCTCTAAAACCTGACGGAAATCGCGCGGCGGCGGCTCTTCCGGATTTTCCTGCGCCGTTGACGGCGGCAGGGTATGCAAATGGGTGATCTGCTGCGCCGTCACGCCCAGCACCAGCCGGGCATCTTCCACGTCAACAATCACTACGCGCTCGCGCTGTCCAACCTGACAGCTGGCGCTAACGGACAAACCGTGTTGTCCACGCTTGCCCGTTTTCGGCGTAAAGCCAAGGCGTTTGGCAAGCCAGGCGCAGGCCAGAATTAACAGAATAATCGCGGCCAGTACGCTGCTCACCTGGGCCAGCACCGAACCGGTAGAAACGGTCGGCTGTCCCACAGGCTGCTGTTGCATCATCGGTGAGTGGATAACCGACTGCTGGCCCGCATTGTTCTGCGTTTGGCTCGCAGACTGTTGCTGACCCGCATCGTTCTGCGTTTGGTTCGCAGACTGTTGCTGGCCCGCATTGTTCTGCGTTTGGCTCGCAGACTGTTGCTGACCCGCATCGTTCTGCGTTTGGCTCGCAGACTGTTGCTGGCCCGCATCGTTCTGCGGCTGTTCCGCTGACTGCTGTGCCTGGCTGCTACTCATTAGCGGCTCAGTCGACGCATACGCTCGGAAGGCGTAATAATGTCGGTGATGCGCACGCCATACTTATCTGCGACCACGACCACTTCGCCCTGGGCAATCAGATAACCGTTGATCAGAATATCCAGCGGCTCACCGGCCAGACCTTCCAGCGCCACCACTGAACCCTGCGTCAGGCGCAGCAGCTCCTTAATGGTCATCTTGGTACGGCCCAGTTCCACGGTCAGCTTGACCGGGATGTCCATAATCAGATCGATATCCTGCAGCGAACCGGCGATATCGTTGCTTTCCAGAGATTTAAACACCCCTTCAGACGCGCTGCTGGTAGTGTTTGACTGCTCGTTCAGCGCGTCAGCCCAAAGGTCGTCCGCAGAGAGGTCGTCAGCGGACGGCTTGTTGGTATCACTCATGGGGCTGTTCCTCATTCATCGAGTTCAAAATCGGGTTAATCAAATGTTCCACTCGCAGCGCGTACTGCCCGTTCATGGTGCCGTACTGGCTGGTCAGCACCGGCACGCCATCGACATGAGCGATAATGCGATCCGGTTTTTCTATCGGTAATACATCGCCGGGCTTCAGCGCCAGCAGGCGCGAAATCCGCATTGAGACGTCGGCAAAGTTGGCGATCAGCTCCAGTTCGGAGTGTTGCACCTGCTTAACCAGCGTCTCACGCCAGTTCTGATCTTCCTGACGCGAGTTCTCCAGCGGCGGATTCACCAGCGTTTCGCGCAGCGGTTCAATCATGCTGAACGGAATACAGATATTGAACTCGCCGACCAGGTTGCCTATCTCCACCTGAAACGGCGTGGTAATCACGATATCGTTAGGTGAAGTTGTAATATTAGTAAATTTTACCTGCATCTCGGAGCGAACATACTCCACATCCAGCGGATAAATCGGTTTCCACGCCTCGCTGTACCCCTCAAGCGCCAGCTTCAGCATCTTGCGGATCACGCGCTGTTCGGTAGCGGTAAACTCGCGGCCTTCCACCTTGGTAGGGAAACGACCGTCGCCGCCAAACAGGTTATCCACGGCGATAAACACCAGGCTTGGCGAGAACACCACCAGCGCGGTGCCGCGCAGCGGCTTCAGATGAATCAGGTTCAGGTTCGTCGGGACCGGCAGGTTGCGAGCAAATTCATGGTAAGGCTGAATTTTAATCGCACCAACCGTGATATCCGGGCTACGGCGCAGCAGGTTAAACAGCGCCATCCTGTAAGAACGCGCAAAGCGTTCGTTAATGATCTCCAGCGCCTGCAGACGTTCGCGCACCATGCGACGCTGGGTATTGGGATCGTAAGGACGAATATCACTGTCGCCCGCACTGCTGACGTTCTCTTCTGCCGCGCTGTCGCTGTCGCCGTTGAGCAGCGCGTCGATTTCCGCCTGTGAAAGAATGCTGTCGCCCATTTTGTCTTACCTCAGGATAAAGGCGGTGAACAGAACGTCAGTCACCTTTTGCGGAGGTTGTCCCGGCACCAGCGGCGGTGCAAGTACGGCTTTAATCTGTTTCACCAGCTCCTGCTTGCCTTGCTCGTTGCCAAGCGCGGCGGCGTTCTGGTTAGAGAGCAGCATCAGCAGACGGCTGCGCACTTCCGGCAGATAGTCGTTGATGCGCTGGCTGGTTTCCTGGTCTGGCAAACGCAGCGTGAATCCAACATACAAAACGCGGTCAGGATCGTTATCCGGATTAATCAGGTTAACGGTAAAAGTATCCAGCGCGAAAAAGACCGGCGCGGGCGGTGGCGTTGGCTTGGCAGCTTCCGCCTTATCGGCAGGTCCGTGCATTTTATGCCAGACCAGATAACCTCCGACGCCACAAGCGGCTACAACGATCAGCGCTATGAGGATAATCAAAAGTTTACGTTTGCCGCTTTTGGCTTTCTTCTCAGTCATACTGGCGATAATTCCTGTGAGTATTTTCGGAAGCAATCTAATCCGCTCCCTGACGACGTTATGGGCAGATTATCCCGCATCGGTTGCCAAACAATAGGGCGAAAAGACGCGGGTTTTGCCGTTAGCTTTTGCGTTTGTGGCCGTCAGGCGAAAATATCAACAGCGCCGTTACCGGCTGCACGCGACTGCAGCGAGGCAGGAACGGCAATTGGCGTCACATCGTCATTGTCAGTCGTCAGGCTAAAAGTATTGCCACGGCTGTTATTACGCTGCTGATCCTGCTGGCCGCTAAAGCTCTGGCCTTGCTGGAACGCGTCGCTGCTGACGTTGGTCTGGCCCAGGTTAATGCCGTTCTGCGCCAGCGCTTCTTTTAGCTGCGGCATGGCGGCTTCCAGCGCGGCACGAACCTGGCTGTGGTTCGATACCATGCTCAGCTGCGCCTGATCGCTGTCCAGCTTAAGGCTTATTTGTATACTGCCCAGATCTTGCGGATGCAGATGCAGCTCGGCGGTCTGCTGACCGTTACGGCTGAACATCACAATCTGCTGGCCCAGCGCCTGCTGCCATTCCGGACTGCCCAGCTGTGAACTCAGCTGTGGCGCGGCCGGAGCCGTGACCAGCGAGCTGGCTGCTGGCGTCACCGCGGCAGAAGCTGCACTAATAACATTAGTGGTTATCGTCGATTGTGTGGCAGAACTTGAGTTTTCTTTATCATTATCCTTGCTCACCTGACCTAAAACCTGCTGGAAAGCGCTGGTCAGCGTAGCCGTATTGGCATCGGTTTTTTGCGCGGTAGCGGCGGTTGAGGTCGTCAACACAGTGCTGCTGCCGGGCTGGCTATTTTTATCACTGCCTTTCACTGATTCATCAGCGCTGGCCGTGGTTGCCTTAGCGTTTGATAAGAGCGAAGCGAGTGTCGCGTTCGCATTGCTGCCCTTAATGCCGCCGTCGGCCAGCGTATCGCTGCCTTTAGCCGCTGTGGCGGTCGCTGCTGGCTGCGCCTGTGCCTGCGGCAGCATGGCAAACAGCGCCTGTAGCGCCTGCATATCGTTATTGCTTAGCGTAGTCGTTGCGGTAGCGGCGGTGCCTTCGCTGCTTTCGCTGGTATCGGTCAACTCGCTATCTTTACTTTGCGTACCGGCTTTGGTGGGCTGTAGCAACGCATTCAGCGTTTCGGGCTTGTCCAGCGCGGCCAGCAGTGCGTTAAGCTTCGCTTTTGGCGATGAGGTATCTTTGTCGTCCGTGCTGGCGGCAGTGGCGGCGGTCGTGCTGGCAGGCAGGGCAGCGGTTTGCCCCTGCTGCGCCAGCGTCAACAGCTTGTTGCCAAGCAGCGTCAGAAAACCCGCGCTACCGGTTTCAGCCGCTGTTCCCGTCGCAGCGATGCCGGAATCCGTACCGATATCGGTAGCATCCGTAGCGCTTGCGGTAGTCGTGGCAGCAGACGTCGCTTTGGTAGCGTTAGTGGCGTTGGTAACCAGTGGCAAAGTGATCATTCACCTTTCCTCAATGATGCCCGTTGGGCAAATTCATCCATCCGTTTCTGATCGAGACGGTTTTCTTGTAGTAATGCGGTCGCTGCCGCGCGGGCCTGCAGGGTTTCATAAGCATGAAGCCGCTGCTGCTTTTCGCGCCACAGACGCAATGCGTTCTCTACGCGGCCGTTCCAGTGCGCCAGCTGCTGGCGGTGCTGGTCGATCGCCTTTTCCAGCGTTTCGATAAACTGGTGATAGTTGTACCAGCGCGTACTGTTGATGCCTTCCGCCATGGTGTTGTTCAGCGTTTTGCGATACTCATCCTGATAATTCAGCAGCATGGTCAGCTGTTCATCGGCCTGTTTCTGGCCGCGACGAACGTCACCAAGCTGGATGGCGGCTTTTTCCAGATCTTTCTGCGCCAGGCCGCACAGGGTTTCGATAGGCGATGCGTGTTTTGCCATGATTCAGCCTTAACCGAAAATCGCCTGCAGATGCAGACAGGCGTCGTCAAAAGTACTGCGCTCAAACATGCCCTGCTGCAGGAAAGTTTCTAGCTCGGGATAGAGTTTGATCGCCTTATCCAGCATGGGATCGCTACCGGCTGCATAGGCCCCCACGCTGACCAGGTCACGGTTGCGTTGGTAGCTGGAAAGCAGCTGTTTGAACTGGCGTACCCGCGCGTAGTGCGTGTCGTCAATCAGATGCGACATCACGCGGCTGATTGAAGCTTCAATATCTATTGCCGGATAGTGGCCCGATTCCGCCAGGCGACGCGACAGCACGATATGGCCGTCGAGGATGGCGCGCGCGGAGTCCGCAATCGGGTCCTGCTGGTCGTCGCCTTCGGTCAGGACGGTATAAAACGCGGTAATCGAACCGCCGCCGTCGATACCGTTACCGGCACGCTCTACCAGCGCAGGCAGCTTGGCGAAAACGGAAGGCGGATAGCCTTTGGTCGCCGGTGGTTCGCCAATCGCCAGCGCGATTTCACGCTGCGCCATCGCATAACGGGTCAGCGAGTCCATAATCAGCAGCACGTGCTGGCCACGGTCGCGAAAATCTTCTGCGATACGGGTAGCGTAAGCGGCACCCTGCATACGCAGTAAAGGAGAGACATCCGCAGGCGCGGCGATAACAACTGAACGCGCACGGCCTTCGGTGCCCAGGATATTTTCGATAAAGTCTTTTACTTCGCGGCCACGTTCGCCAATCAAACCAACCACAATCACGTCGGCTTTGGTGTAGCGGGCCATCATGCCCAACAGCACGCTTTTACCCACGCCAGAACCGGCGAACAGGCCCATACGCTGGCCGCGACCGACCGTCAGCAGGGCATTAATTGCCCGCACGCCGGTGTCCAGCACATCGGTAATTGGCGTACGCTGTAACGGGTTAAACGGTGGCGTGATCAGCGGCGCACGGTAGCCGGTTTCCGGTGCAGGCAACCCATCCAGCGGACGACCGCTGCCGTCCAGCACGCGGCCCAGCAGTTCCGGGCCAAGCATCAGCTGTTTACCGCTGTGCTCGCCGGTGGCGCGTGCATAAACGCGTGCGCCAGGCAAAATGCCTTCTACTTCTTCCAGCGGCATCAGGAACAGTTTCTGGCCGTTGAAGCCGACCACTTCGCTTTCCACTTCGTTAATGCCGTTGCCGTCCACTCGTTCAATCACGCAGGTTGCGCCCAGCGGCAGTTGCAGTCCGGTCGCTTCCAGCACCAGGCCGGTTGCGCGGGTCAGGCGGCCATAGCGGCGCACTTCCGGCAGGGTTGCCATGCGTTGTTCAAAAGAGTCAAGCGCGCCAAGCCAGCGCGATAAACGAGTGGTCGTCATTACAGTTCTCCCGGTGCAGCCAGGCGGCAAAGTTCGTGCCAGCGCGTTGCGATGCTGGCGTCAAGGTCGCCATCTTCGGCGCTGACTTTGCAGCCGCCGGGATGGATAGTGCTGTCTGCCAGCAGACGCCAGCCGTGCAGGCTAAGCGTTGCGCCCAGCGTCTGCTCAACGCGTTGCAGATCGTCAGGATGCACGCGCAGCGTCGGTTTGCCGCTAAACATCGGCTCCTGCTGGATCATGCCCTGAATCTGGCGGAGCAGGGCGGTGCCGTCAACGTGCGGCGCCTGGCCAATTACCTGGCGAGCGGCCTCCAGCGCCAGCTGCATCAGACGAGCGGCGATAACGCTGTCCAGCGCTTCCAGCGTATGGGAGAACTCGGACACCAGTTGCTGCATGCGCGCCTGAAGCGGAGCCTGCTGCTGCTGCGCTTCCGCCAGCCCTTGTTGAAAACCAGCGTCAAAACCGGCGCGCTGTCCTTCGTTAAAACCCTGCTGGTGGCCTTCGGCGTAACCCTGTCCCTGTGCTTCGCTGCGTGCCTGGTTCTGCATCTGCTCCAGTTCAAACTGCTGCTGGCTGAACGGATCGTCAGACGGTTCTGTCTGAACGATTTCCGGCTCGTCGAAGGAGGCCATCAGCGGCTTGTTTGGCTGCCCAAGATCGTTGGGCTGCCAGAGCCGCCAGGGCAGCGAAGATTTATCAGACATATTGTTCCTCGCCGCCGCCGATTACCATCTCGCCACTTTCCGCCAGGCGACGAACGATAAGCAGGATTGCTTTCTGTTCTGTTTCCACCGCCGACATACGCATCGGGCCACGGTTTGCCAGGTCGTCGCGCAGGATATCTGCCGCACGCGCCGACATGTTGCGCAGGAACTTCTCGCGCAGCGGCTGTTCGGAGCCTTTCAGCGCCACCAGCAGCGATTCCGATTCCACTTCCTGGAGCAGACGCTGGATACTGCGGTCGTCGACTTCCACCAGGTTTTCGAACAGGAACATCTCGTCGATGATTTTCTGGGCCAGCTCGCCGTCGAACTCGCGAACCGCTTCGATAACTGCTTCTTCCTGCTGCGTTTTCATCAGGTTGATGATTTCCGCTGCGGTTCTTACGCCGCCCATCTTCGCACGCTTGAGGTTCTGACCATCCAGCAGGCCGTTCAGTACTTCGGTCAGCTCGGCCAGCGCCGCTGGCTGTACGCCGCCGAAGGTGGCGATACGCAGCATCACATCGTGACGCAGACGCTCGTCGAACTGCGCCAGAATATCGGCCGCCTGCGAACGCTTCAGGTGCACCAGGATGGTTGCGATGATCTGCGGATGTTCGTCGCGGATCAGGTCGGCAGCCGCCTGAGGCTCCATAAAGTTGAGCGTTTCCATACCCGTGGTGGTTTCGCGGGTTTCCAGAATGTCTTCCAGCAGGCTGGAGGCGCGCTCTTCGCCCAGCGCTTTAACCAGTACGGAGCGCAGGTAGTCGTTTGAGTTGACGTTCAGCGCTGCGAACTGCTCGGCGTCTGTCTCAAACTCGCGCAGCACTTCGGTCAGCTGCTTGTGTGATACCTGACGCATATTTGAAATCGCGGCGCTCAGGTGTTGTACTTCGCGGGTACCAAGGTGTTTAAACACCTCGGCCGCGCGGTCTTCGCCAATCGTCATCATCAGAATGGCGCTTTTTTCGGTACCGGTGAGACTCATAGTTCGTCCTTCATCCACTGGCGAATGACCAGAGCCACCACGCGTGGGTCGTTTTCCGACATCTCACGAATACGCTGGCTCATTACCTCAGCACTCATGCGGTGCTGAGACTTACGTTCCTGGTCAAGCTCGTCTTTTGACAGCTTAACGGAGACGGCTTCGTTGTCGTCGCTGCCTGCTCTTGCCTGGCTAGCGGCTTCCACCATCGCTTTTTCCTGTGCCGCTTTACGTGCAAGCTGTGGACGAACCAGCTTGCGGTAAAGGATCCAGGCCACAATCAGTACCAGCAACCAGCGTCCTGCTTCCATCATCTGGTCGATGAAGGACTGCTGCTGCCAGAATGGCAGGTCGCCACCGGTTTCGGCCGTCTCGTTGAATGGTGAGTTAACAACATTCAGCGTATCGCCGCGCTGCTCTGAATAGCCCATCGCTTCACGCGTCAGGTTATCAATCTGCTTCAGCTGTGCATCGGTCAGCGCTATCGGCTTACCGGCCGCGTCGGTTTTGTAGTTCACCACAACCGCTACTGACAGACGCTGTACTTCACCTACATTCATCTTGGTATGCAGGATGGTGCGATCTACTTCATAGTTCGTGGTGTCATCATTACGGCTGCTTGATGGCCCCGTTTTCGCCGTGCTCGTGTTCTGGTTAGCGTTAGCGTTGTTAGCCGCTGCGCCGTTAGCACCGTTAGCACCGTTAGCATTATTGTTTGCTGCTGGCGTCGTTACCGGCGCGCTATTGGCTGGAGCTGGCTGGTTAGAGAGTGCACCAGGCACGCCGCCGTTCTGTCCGCCATTTTGTTCACTGTTGCTGCTCTGACGTGAACGAATCGCCTGTTTAGTCGGGTCGCTGTTCGGCTGATACTTCTCGTCAGTCTGCTCACGAGCGTTGAAATCAATCTGCGCCGTAACCTGAGCATGTACGTTACCGTTACCCACAATCGGGTTCAGAATCGCTTCGATACGCTGCTGGAAGCGAGCTTCAACATCGCTGGCATATTTCAGCTGGGCATCGTTAAGGTCGCGGTCTGCATTATCGGACTGGGTCAACAGGTGACCGGCCTGATCGATAACGGTGACGTTGCCCGGTGGTAAACCAGCAACGCTGCTGGAAACCATATGCACGATGGCGCTAATTTGTCCCTGATCCAGCGCGCGGCCAGGCTGCAGGGTTAAGGTTACCGACGCCGTTGGCGCTTTCTGTTCACGTACGAACAGCGACGGTTTTGGCATGGCGAGATGAACGCGAACGTTTTTCACCGGGCCTAATGTTTCAATAGTGCGTGACAGCTCGCCTTCCAGCGCGCGCTGGTAGTTAACCTGCTCGCTGAACTGGCTGATGCCGAACTTTTCCTGATCCAGTAGCTCAAAACCGACCGCGCCACCTTTCGGCAGGCCCTGCTGGGCAAGACGCAGGCGCAGCTCGTGCACTTTCTCTGCGGGTACCATCAGCGCGCCGCCTTTATCATCAAACTGATAAGGCACGTTCATCTGGGTTAGCTGAGTGATGATGGCGCCGCCATCTTCATCGCTAAGGTTGTTGTAGAGCACGCGATATTCAGGCTGTTTAGCCCACAGCACCATAGCGATAATAATGGCAACGGCAGCCGCCGCAGCGATGATAATCGGGATGCGAGGATTTGCCTTTAAACGAGCGAAAAGATCGTTCAGACCTTTCTTCTCTGGTTGATCCTGCGTGACAGTTGCATTCATGACTCTTTCCCGCCTGACAGTTGACCGGACTGTTTCGTGTAGTGTCGTAACAAATCTGACTCCCTGATGTGCTGGCTAAACAGATTAATCCACCTCTTATGGGGAGCTATTATTTTCTGAATTGAAAAATTCGATGGCTGGATAAGCTGCGACTTTTGCGCTTATTTACGGGCTTTGTCTTATTGACATTGTGGTAAGTTTTTATACAACAAAACGAACTACCCTTTACACACAGAGGCAAACCATGGCAATTCAAGGCATTGAGAGCGTAATGCAGCAGCTGCAGACCGCAGCAGTACAGGCAACCGGCCAGCGTACTGATGCAACCAGTCACGCAGATTTCGCAGATGCAATGAAAGAAGCACTAAATAAAATCAGCGATACGCAAAATGCGTCCCGTACCGAAGCGCAGGATTTCGAACTGGGCAAACCGGGCGTCAACCTGAACGACGTGATGGTCGATATGCAGAAAGCATCCGTCTCTATGCAGATGGGTATTCAGGTACGTAATAAGCTGGTGAACGCTTATTCTGAAGTGATGAATATGCAGGTTTAGTGGTGTAATTAAATGAATTATATGGGGTAAATTACATCGCCTCCTTATCGTAGCACGCATGTAGCACAAACTCGTTTAGTTTGGCGTTCATAAGCGTTAGCTGCCGGGTGTTGTTTTCCTCCACTGCTTTTTTAAGCTGCACCCCATCTCTGGCCGATAGCACAGTGAGAGCCACAACGCCCGTTTGTGGCATTCACCTTTGGGTTAAATACAAAGATTTTCTCATGGGTAAACTCCTTCCCTGACTCTCTCACGCAACATCCTGCTCCGAATCAGGTAAGCATAGATCGTAGCCGCTCGTATCGGACTTTCCGTCTGCCAGCGTAAACCGCTCTGCTACGCTTGTTAGCGGAGGTGCATATGTGTGGACGATTTACTCAATACAGATCGCGCGAAGAATATTTAGACATATTCGCCGGACAGGTGGAGCGTGACATAGCCTGGGATGATACGCCTGTTGGACGCTATAACGTGGCGCCCGGTACTAAGGTGTTACTGCTTAACATGCGTGATGAATCTCTTTGTCTCGATCCGGTTTACTGGGGCTATGGTCCGGAATGGTGGGATAAGCAGCCGCTTATTAACGCCAGGGTCGAAACCGCTGCCACGGGAAGGATGTTTAAGCCGCTCTGGCATCACGGCAGGGCAATTGTAATGGCGGATGGCTGGTATGAATGGAAGCGTGATGGCAGCCGGAAGCAGCCCTATTTTATTTATCACGAATCGGGTAAGCCGCTCTTTTTCGCCGCCATTGGTAAAGCGCCCTATGATAAGCCGCACGACAGAGAAGGTTTTGTCATCGTTACCGCTGCCAGCAATGAAGGGTTAGTTGATATTCACGATCGCCGTCCGCTGGTGCTGGAACCATCCGCCGTACTGGACTGGCTTAATCCTGATACCGCTTTAAAACAGATTGATGCAATTGTGCAGGACAAATCTGTCCCGGCAGGCGAGTTTGCCTGGCATGCGGTTACAAAATCGGTGGGGAGCGTAAAAAATCAGGGGAGCGAGCTGGTGGATGAGATAGAAAATCCCGTGCTTTAACCCTCCGTAGCCGGTTCAGACGAAAAAAAGCCCGCAGCTAAGCAGGCTTCTTCTCACTCGCCGGGTAGTAGGAGTACCTGGCTTGTTCATAAATTCGGTGTCAGCAGTAAAAAAGCCTGCGTTACACAGGCATGAAACTGTTACAAGGGGAAATCCATTTTTCAGCTCGCGCTGAACTCGCCACCATACAGTGATTCACCGTGATTGATACAACGGATTAACTTTTACGCAGCAATAAGCACGTTGTGTATGTTTCAGAGAGCAAAAGTGTGTCTGGAGCCTGATGTTTGTAACCATCAGCAGAGAAGTTGAGCAGTTCCGTTCCATTTTTTACTGCCCAGGCTTGCAGGTCCGGTGTTCTTAGCAGGGAAGGAACAAGCTGCATCAGCAATAAGCCTGGAAGAGAAAAAAGCGTCATGCCAAAAATGAATTTATTTATAAGAATGCCAGAATATTTTCTGGCATTAATATTTTTTTATCACATCCTTGATGCTATAGCCGTAATCACTGACTATTCGCCTCAGGCGAACCCATGAAAAAAAGGCAATAATATGCAAAAAAGCGTTTTTATAATCTGTATCTTGCTCGTTCTGTGCGGCTGTACAGCATCATCAGGAAAAAATTTTGATGAGGCAAAGCTGGCGCAGATCCACTATGGCACCACCAGACAGGAACTGATTTCGCTTTTTGGGCAGCCAGCGACAGAAACGCCTTATCCGGAAGGGCGGCTGATTATGATGTGGTCCTGGAGCCAGGCCAATGCTATGAGCACGACTGAAGGTAAGACGTTGACTGTACAGCTTAATAAAAATAAAGTTTACGGCTACGCCATGAGTAAAATGTAATATGGTGTTTGCCGCTTCGCCTTTATTTTACCAGCGCATTTTATTTATTCTCTGTTTTAGGGCAGAAAATGAGAACTTCGTTCGACAATAGCCGGCAGGAGTGTTAAGGTCAGTACTCAATTCAAAAAAAGTAAGGTTATTTTATTCCTGATATTAAATTCAGATGTCCGACATGCCACGGATGTCAGTACCGTTTTTCGCTTCACAGTATCACACCTAAAAACCCCCACGGTGCTAAATGCATCTTCTGTAAAACCACTATGACGGTCAGCTACAAAGCCTTCGTAAGTTAAGCTCCTGCCTTTTTAATTATCAACAAATCTACGGACTGCCCCGGCATTGCCCGCTGACTGGTCCTGATATTTGCCGTTTCGCTTGTCTGGTGACTACCCCGATATTTGTACTGTCGCGCGCTGCGACGGTATGGCTATTGTGGAGAAACACCGTAAGAGGGCGAAAGGGGCTCAAGCTGTATGCCGAATCACGGCCACTTTTAATAACGCAGGCTATCGATAAGATAGCCTGTGCTATAGGTTATCGCCGTAAATCGCGTATTAAAAAGATGGCGACGCCGGTCAGTTCTGCTTCTGATGACAGCTCGACGGCAGGCAGACGAGGATCGTCAACGGTTAAATAGCCGTTAGAAGGCCCTTCCAGATAGTGGTAAACCGAGATGCGCGTATTCACTTTTGCGAGCACTAAATCGCCGGATTGCGGCGCGGCTTCGGTATCAATAATCACGATGCTGCCGCTGGTTGCCTCCGCGCAGCCGCTGTTTCGATCGAGAATATAAGCACGCCAGCTTTTTTTAGCCTTTACGCCGTTTGGCGCTGAAACCACCTCTCGCGTTTTGCCGTTAACGTCCCAGACCGGTATTGTTGATGCGCTGGTCGCTTTTTCTATTTCACCTAATACGGCCTCGCCACGCATTTCGCCTTCGCCACTGGCCAGCCATTGTACGTTCACGTCCAGCGCCCTGGCGATATCAACCAGCTTGCGCGATCCTTCCGCCTTGCCCTTCGTCAGACGCCAGATAGTGGGTTGTGAGACGCCCGACGCTTCTGCCAAAGCACCCTGAGTGATTCCTATCATGGACATAGCCATGTTCAGCCGATCGGCCAGTGTATTTTTCATAGAGCAAAATTTATAGCGAAACGTATTTTTCGTCAAACACGCTTTGCTATTGCATCTTTAATAACCTATGCTATTAATTAAGGTGAGCTGATACTTAAACGGATAAAAAGCACGGGCAGGCTGGCTCCTTACTCTCCAGTCATGTGGCTCCAGGACGACGAAAAGGTTGAGTGATTTAAACCAGAAAAAACAAGCGAAGCGCCGCAGTAACAGGAAAATTTTCATCTGAAATCAGCGCCGTTTCGTTATGGGGTAGCGTTAAGGGAAGTGGCTGAAAACATTATTTTTACTTCTGTTTTATTCAATCGGTGAGGGGGCAAAATGCGAGACATGAAAAGCTTACTGGAAAAGTGGGGTGGCTGGGCGGCTACTGAACGCAGTGGTGTAAATTATGCTCACGTGGCTGCTGGCTTTCGCGGTCTGGTTACCGCAGTCCCTGCGGGCAGGCCTGTTTGTAGTGATAATGACGGTATGATCCTCGACAACTGTATTAGCAGGCTGAAAGTCAATCATCCCGATCAGTATGCATTGCTGGTAGCGCATTATCACTACCGTATCTCTTTACGCTCGATTGCCCGTCGCCGTCGCTGCGCTGACGGAACAATCCGTAAACAGTTACAGGCCGCAGAAGGTTTTGTGGAAGGCGTATTAAGCGCGCTGGAAATAGAGCTGGAAGATGAAAATGATTTTTTCCTCTGCGCCGGCTGACATTTGCTGAAAACCATCCAGCCTTAAAAAACATATTGATGGTTAAAAAAATTATACTTTTTATATGGCTTAGATGCAGCCGTATTTATTCATCACCTGCGATAAAAATTTCACCAGGGAATATTTTATCGATACCGCACTGGCGGCTTTAAAAATGAAGAGGTGAAAAATGAGTAAGATAATTCAGATTCTGGCTTTTGAAGAAGGCTATAAGGAAAAACCCTATATCGACACGGAAGGTTATCCAACGGTTGGCTGTGGTATTTTGCTTGGGCCAAAAAATGCCCCGCTGCAAAATTATAATTTTACCGTCCCTCGTGAAGTTGGCGATGTGTGGATGGGGAAACTGGTGGACGCAAAAATAAAGGAGATGAATAACAGGCCGGTATTAGTGGCCGCATTAAAGCAGTGTAACGATGCGCGTGCAGATGTGCTTTACAGCATGGCTTATCAATTGGGTATTGACGGCCTGTGCGCGTTCAAAAATACGTTGGTGATGATTTCCAACAACAATTTTACGGGCGCAGCGGAAGGTATGCTGAGCAGCGTATGGGCAAAACAGACGCCGGAACGGGCAAAGCGTCATGCGGATGCCATGCGTAGCGGCACTTATGATGCGTGGAAGGGGGCTATATGAGATTTCTTCTGTTTGTATTACTGGTCATGCTGGTGGCGCTTATTGTCTGGTGGATAAGTAAAAAAGGTAAAATTCAGCTGGTGGCTCACTCTAAGCTGCTGTTTAAAACCTGGTCCGTCTGGCTGGCCTCGGCGGGGTCGGCCATGGGCGCGTGGGTGCAATCTTTTCCGGATTCCGCCTCCAGCGCGCTAAGCGGATTGCCTGACGATGTGAAGACCGTTATGCCGCAGCATTTCTTAGGCATGCTGGCCTCGTTTATGGTTGCTATGGCGGTTATCGCCCAGTTTGTGCGTCAGAAAAAACTGGCAGCGGCTAATGCAGTGATATCAGCTGTTACGGCCCCTTCAGGCGCTTCACCTTCATCAGTCAGCTCAGCGGTGCCTGTGAAGCCCGTCGCATCCACTACGCCTGACGCTACAGCGAAAGCTGGCGCTTCGGATACATCGGCTAAATCAGGCGCTTCACCTTCATCAGTCAGCTCAGCGGTGCCTGTGAAGCCCGCCGCATCCACTACGCCTGCCGCTACGGCGAAAGCTGGCGCTTCGGATACATCGGCTAAATCAGACGCTTCACCTTCATCAGCCAGCTCAGCGGTGCCTGTGAAGCCCGTCGCATCCACTACGCCTGACGCCACAGCGAAAGCTGGCGCTTCGGATACATCGGCTAAATCAGACGCGTCACCTTCATCAGTCAGCTCAGCGGTGCCTGGGAAGCCCGTCGCATCCACTACGTCTGACGCTACGGCGAAAGCTGAGGCTTCTGCTGCGTCAGGGACTTCAGCTTCGGCGCCCGTTAAGGCAGATACGCCGGCCATCTCAGGCTCATCAACCCCGGCCGACGCTTCAGGCCCGGCATCAGGAGATAAAAAATGACCACCTTTCTCTCTTTATTCAGCGGAAGCTGGCACGCGCTCGCCGGTGTTGGCGTAGTCATTGCGGCAATAGTTGCCAGCTGGTTCGGCGGTAAAAAAAGCGGCAAGGTGCAGGAAAAGGCTAAAGCCGATGTGCAGGCCGCCAAAGTTGAAACGGCCAAAATCTCCGCCGTAGCGGCAACTCAGGCAAAAAATAGCGAGGAGAGTAAAAATGTTCAGGTCGCCAATAATGCTCTTAATGATGACGATGCTCGTAATAAGCTGCGCGAATCGCAATACAACGACAAACAGTCCTGATGTAGCCATTGATTCGTCCTGCACGCTATTTTCACCGATACATACCTATGGGCAGGACTGGAAATTAATGGACGTCAGAACCGTAAAAGCAATTAACGTGCATAACGAAATATGGACCAAACATTGCGCAACAGAAACCGGGAAATAATTTTTAATCACCAGGGGAGTTGTGCAGGAGATTTTTTATTTAAAAGAAACTGCACGTTATTGTGGAGGTAAATATGATTGAAGTTAATTCTTTTGCAGAGTTGAGATCTATAAAGCCGGCTAAAAATGGCGAGCTGGCTTTATTGCGCCGCTATTATAATGGCGACAACTATTATCGGGGCGGCGGTAACTTCGTGGGTTTTGTGACGGCTTCACCGCCAGCGGATGACGGTGGCACCCTGGCAACCGGCAATGGTTTTTACTGGCGCAGGGTAATTAACGATCCGGATGAAGTTAATCTTTATCACTTTGGCGCAAGAGGCAATGGTACCACTAACGATACCGCGTCGGTAAAAAGCATGATCGACTGGGCGCTGCGCTATGACGTTACTATGCGAGATATCGCCGTGCGCTTTCCAGCCGGTAAGTTTTTGGTTAGCCCGATTGATTTATCGGCAACGGAAATTCCCTTTTTCTATTTATATGGCGACCACAACCCGCACGGCGGCATACCGCGCACCATTATTATCTCAGATAAGTCGGCCGCGCCCGTATTCAAAGTTAAAGCACGCCGTACCACTATCCAGGGTATCGCATGGCATGGTCAGGCGTCAGCGGACGTCGATAACCATAAAGAAGCGATCGCGGCGTCCATGTGTTCCAACGCGCAGCCGTTCTTTGAAAATACCATCGTTGCGGGTGAATCGGTGTTGATAAGCGCATTTCGCGCCAGCAACTGCAGCGGAACGGTGATCAAACTGCTTGATACGCTGGACTCGAAATTTAATCAAATTTATACCGCCAATACCTATGGCAGAATTTTTGATGTTGGCCACTCAAACGCGGCTTTTGGGGCCTGGGATCACTCAACGGCGGTCGAGCTTACCAACGCCCATTTTCACTACGGCTACGGCGATGCCAGCCTGTCTATGCCGCGCGTTACTCAGGGGATGATCCATAACGTCTGGATTGAGCACAGCCGTTTTCCTGGCAATCTGCGCGATGGCGAATGGATTGTGGACGCGCTGAGCGTGGAAGATTGTCCCAACAAACTGGATATGACCAACAGCCGCGTACAGCTTCGGCAGATCAATCTGCAGGGCGGAAGCAATCTGGATTTACGTTACGATAACGAAAGCCGCTGGTTGTCTTCATACGAATACAGCTGGCGGCGCGATGAGCACTACGGCATTTTGCTTAACGGTTCTGTTCGGGCTGGCTGGTATTCCGGTTACCGGGTATCAAATAACAGCAGCGCCGATAAATGGTTTAACCTGGGGAAAATCAATTTCCCCAAAGATAACCTGCAGTGGATATTTGAAATTGTCGGCAGGCAGAACACGCAAGCGCTGGAGAAACCGGCGGGCAATCCCACGACCTCAACCGGCTCATGCATGACATGGCTGAATATTTCCCGCTGCTGGAACGGCATCTATGGCGACATTCAGCATAAAGGATTGCCTTCGGTGCTGGACGTGAAGATCAATCGCATCGGCATGACCTATGCAGAAGTCTTTATCAAAGTGAAAGCCAACAGCGGCGACACCTCTTTTAACCTGCGGGCGACAGGGCCAAGCCGTTTTGAATCCGGTGAATGCTGTTTCTTTCAGCCCAACATGAGCGAAGTTACCGATATTAATCTGCTGGGAACGACTATGGTCAACGCGCGGATGAGTTTGCATAACGGGCTGGCGGGCGTTGGGGCGAATGAAAAGGGCGTGTTGACGATAGCGACAACGCCTGCAACAGCGCCCTCAACGCCAACTGCGGGCTATATTACGATCAACATTAACGGTACCGATCGTAAAATTGCTTATTATTGACCCGCCGATGCTGCATCTTTGCAACGAGCGGCCAGCGCGAAACCAGACTCAGCCGCCAGCGATGGCGGCTTTTTTACAACACAAATTCCGGACAGACGCGGTTTCTGCCGCTGCTTTTGGCCACGTAAAGTTGCTTATCGGCGCTTTTTATTGATTCGTCCAGGCTGTGGGCATCGACAAGGCTCAGCGTGCTGATGCCAATACTGACCGTTACGCTTAAATCCTGGTCGTTTAAAATGATGGCGTGCTGCTCAATGCTCCGACGCAGGCGATCGGCCAGCAGGAAAGCGCGATGTTGTGAAATGCCTTCAATCAGAATCAAGAACTCTTCGCCGCCCATGCGGCTGATAATGGCCGTTTGCTGTAGCGTCTGGCGAATACGCTCAACGGTTTGTGCCAGCACATAGTCGCCTGCCGCATGTCCCCAGGTATCGTTAATGCTTTTAAAATGATCGATATCCACGACAAAGGCCGCGCCGTAAAAAACGTGGTTCCTGCGGGCAGCCAGCGCATCCAGCCTGGCGGCCAGGCCGCTACGGGTTAGTGCGCCGGTCAGCAGGTCGTAATCTGCGCGTCGGGTAATGCGCGCCACCAGCTTTTTATTGGCGGTGGCGCTCAAAGAAACAATCAGCGGGCTGATGGTCATGGCCGCCACGCCAAGACGCGCGGCGGCAAGACTGTCAATCAGGAAGAAGTCGTCTCTGCCCTGAATAGTAAACACGTTGCTGGCAACCAGAATAATTTCGGTAATACCCGTCGCCATCGTCAACAGGCAGGTGATAAACAGCGGATAGCTTACGGCGCACCACATCAGCGCAGGCAGAGGAAAAATCAGGCTGCCGCCGCCGCCAACGTAAATCCCTAAGGCAACCGAGGCCAGCAGCGACATCAAGGGCAGCGGCGAAGCGGCTTTCATCTCTTTTACCAGCTCGGGCAGCTCATCGCTGCGGGGCAGGGTAATCACCAGCGGCAGCAGCATGATAGACGTTGAGACCTGTTCGCAAAACCACGAAATCCAGCCTTTTACCAGGTCATCATGGAAATAGTGCTTGCTGGCAACGGCGCCGATCACGCCGCAGACGGCTGCACCAATCACGGAGGCAGGAAAGACGCGATTTAGCGCCTGCAGGCGGCGTGGATGAGGCTGGGCGGGATAGCTGGTCAACAATACGCCCATGCCGGTAACGATAAAAGCCAGGTTGCCCGCATCCATTCCGGCCGAGGCGCCCACCGGCGTACCAAAAGCGATATCCGCCGTTACCAGGCCTGCATAAATTGAGGGAAACGTCAGCGCCGAACTAAGCTGAGGAAAACGAACCAGTAAACCCAACAGCAGGGCGTTACACGGCCAGAACAGCGAAAGTGCGGCGTTCGTGCGGCAATAAAGTCCCAGCAGCGCCATGCTCAGCGTGATAAAAAATAACAGGATAACCAGGTTGAATTTATATTTGCTTAGTGGCATTGAGTTGCTCAAACTTTATTCATGGCAATGTCGTGACCAAAGGGGCGTTGATGCCGTGAGAAGCGGCACGCGCTGTTTTTTATGCTTATGGTTTTAAAAGATAAAGTGAAGTAGCGCCAGGCGTTGCACCTTAATAAAATCAAGAAAAATATTCCTGTACGATTGCCCGTCAAGAATATCCTTGTGGTTATTCAATTTCAATCTTTCGGCCAGTTATGACACGCAACCTGATTTTCAATTGCTTTATCCGGGAAGCGCTATATATACCGTAAAAAAATGTGCTTTACGCACTATAAATGACTACCTTTTTTCTGTTTGAGAGAATTCCCAAAGAAAGGCGGTCCTAAAAATCAGAAAAAATTTATCGGGATCCGGCGCGAAAAGGGCAGCGCATTCACGCCGGAGAGAGAACAAAAACCGATCGGCTACAGTTCGTTTTTAATGCAAAACTCTTCCCAGCTCATGCCCAGCGCGGCGGCATGCTCGCGCAGGTAGGCCTCAATAGCCTGCGCCGCTATTTCTTTATCCGGTTCGGCCAGCTGAATAGCAAACAGCATGCCGTCGAGCTTTTTTTCGCGCGTGAACGCGGCGTAGGCACGATCGCTCTGCATGCGCTGTAGCTGTGGCAGCGTCATACCCAGGCTGGCCGCATCCTGCTCGCTTAAGGCGGCGATACCGGCTTTGATTTCCGGATGCGCCTCAAGAAAAAGCGCGGTAGCGGCGGCGTAGTATTCTTCAATAGTCTTCATAAAACGGGTCCGGCAAAAAATGAGGCGTCAGTTTACACGGCTGTCGCCTTTTCAGCATCAGCTCAGGGCAAAAGAGCAGGGCAAAGAGCGAGACAGCTTGAATTGTACGGGTAAAAGATTATAACGTAGCGCCTGGTTGACGAGTCAGGAATTAAAAATGAAAAAGTGGATTTTAACAGCCGCCGTTGCGCTGGCTGGCTGTGCGCAAATACCCAATTACCAGAGCGCGGTGAAAACGCCGCCGCCCGCAAACCTGGTCGGCAACTGGCAGACAATGGGGCCGCAAAAGGGACTGGTCAGTAAAGAGGCCGTCGCTAGCCTGATTATTACCGCGCAGGGCGATACGCTGGACTGCCGCCAGTGGCAGCGGGTTATCGCCAAACCGGGCAAAATTACGCTGTTGTCCGGTGACTGGGTCAATATTAATAATGAGGTGCGCGTCATGCCGCTGGAGCTGGAAGGCCAGGCGCTGCATTACGACAAGCTGGTGCTGCAAAAAGTGTCGCAGCCGACTGCTGAATGTCAGGATGCGTTAAAGCACGTCAACGACAAGGTTGTGGCGAAGAAGGCCGCTTCCCAGTCTTCCGGCAGCGGCAAGTCGCATCACAAGACCATGCTAAGAAACGGCAAAAGCTGATGAGGAAAACCACGCGCCCGCGCGCGTGGTTTTTTTACGCTTCGATAACCCAAACGCTGACGCTACCTGCATTACAAAAGAAAGTCGCGTTGCCTTCTTCGTCAGAGGTGACTTTTTCTTCCCGATGGCCCAGATAGTCTCTCCAGGTTTTTCCGGCAAAATCACTCCCCAGCGGTAGCGTCTTCTCGCCCTGTTCGCCGTTGGACATAATCACCACGCAACCCGCGTGTTCATCCGTTCCGCTGCGGGCAAAAGCTACGCAGTTAGCATGGTCGAACCATTCGGTCTGAACGCCGTGAGCAAACTCCTGGCGCGCTTGTAACAAAGGCCCCAGCTCCGGAATAACAGGCATATCGATTTGATACTGTTCGCCGTCGCCGCCCTGGTCTTCATAGCTGGCGCCAAACAGGTCGGGATAAAACACGGCGGGCACACCCTGTTCACGTAGCAGGATTAGCGCGTAGGCCAGCGGTTTAAACCAGGGTTCCACCGGCGCTTCCAGCGACTGCAAAGGCTGTGTATCGTGGTTAGCCACAATAGTTACAGCATGCCAGTGATCGTGTTCAACCAGCGTGCCGCTGAAAATCTGGCTGAGATCGAAGTTAGCTCCTTCGCGCGACGCATTATGAAATTTCATTTGCAGCGGCGCGTCAAACAGCATGGTTTTACCTTCTACCTGATGGATATAGTTTTGCAGCTTCTCCACCTCATGCGACCAGTATTCCGCAATAATCAGCATCGGCTGCTCCGCGACTTCCTGAATATGATCGATCCACTGCTTATAAAACCAGGCGGGAATATGCTTTACCGCATCCAGGCGGAAGCCGGTACAGGCGATCTGCTGCATCATCCAGCGCGCCCAGAACTTTAGCTCCTCGGTAACGGCATTGTTGCGAAAATCGATATTCGCGCCCATCAGGTAGTCGAAATTGCCCAGCTCGTCGTCAACCTGTTCATTCCAGCCATCGCCGGTGTAAGCGTTAACAATTTTAAACACGCCAAATTCATTGGGGTTTTCAATGCAGTCTACGCCGTTAAAACATCTATAATCCCAGATGAATTTTGAGTACTGACCGCCTCGACCCGGGAAGTTAAAGCGTGTCCAGGCTTCCGCCTCAATGACTTCGTCATCAATCTCTTCGCGGTTTTCCGGGTTAACGCGATTGACCTGAATTCTTTCTTTCTCATCGGCACCCATTTTGTGGTTAAACACGACGTCCATGATCACGCCGACATCGTGCGCTCTCAGCGCGTTAACCGCCGCTATCAGCTGTTCTTTATCGCCATATTTCGTGGCGCGGCTGCCTTTCTGTTCAAATTCCCCCAGATCAAAAAGATCGTAAGTGGCGTAACCTACGCCTTTTCCCCCTTCGGAACTTTTATAGGCGGGCGGCAACCAGACATCGGTAATGCCTGCCTGCGCCAGCCACTCGGCACGCTCTGCCACTTCTGGCCACAGCTTACTTCCGTCAGGGTAATACCAGTGAAAGAACTGCAATAAGGTGGGATTGCGCATGCCATTGCTCCAATAATTATCAGTGGGAACCTGAAGTATGGAAGAGGCGGCGGGAAAAGCGCGGGCCAGCGCAGAAATATTTTACGCTGCGCTGACCGAAGAAGAGACGTAACGAAAAACGGCGTCCCGGCTTATGAATTTTGCGGGAAAAGAATAACGCCTGCCATACCGCCGTAAGCTTTGTTGACGGATTTCTGACGGCTCGTCTGGCTAATTAATACAGAAAGCTGCTCTTTACGCGCTTCCAGCAGGGTTTTGACTTCCGCTTCGTTATCGAGAATATGGCGCAGCACAGGCCTTAACTGGGCCTGAGTCTGGGCCGGGACGGGTGTTTGTCGCGTACACTCCGCCAGTTTTCCCACCGCACTGACATAATCAGCTTCCATTTCGATCAATTGGTCCCAGTCCCCGTCCGTTGCCAGACGCAACATTGACTGACTAAGGACGAGTAACTGTTGGTAAAGCGACATCAGATGCGGTGCAATATTCATTAAACGGCGTCCTGAAGAACAGTAGTGGCGGTAACCTCTTTCCAGGCATCGGCAATGTTGCGCAGCAGATCTTCTACTTCCTGAACGGCCGCGACATCATTCTGCAGATTACCCTGAAGAAGGCGTCTTATCATGTAGTCATAAAGCGCGAGCAGGTTGGCAGCCAGCTCGTCGCCGCTTTCATCGATCAGGCCAACTTTCAGGCCATTTTCAATAATGTTGATGGCTTTGGAGATCGCATTGCCTTTGTTTTCGATCTGGCCATCCTGCATAAACAACCGTGCCCGAACCAGGGCGCTAAGCGCCCCGTCGAACAGCAGCGTGGTCAGCTGTTGCTGGCTGGCACCCAGCACGCTGCTTTCCAGTCCTACCTTGCGGTAAAGCTGTGCTCCTGAATCTTTATACATATCGTCGCCCAATTAGCTGTCTGAAGAGGAGAACTGCGACGTCAGATAGCTCGCCGTGTTGGTCAGTGAGTTTACGAGCGTACTTAAGTTCGTAAACTGCGTTTTATACCTGGCCATCGTCGCGTCAATCGAATCGCTCATTTTATCGTAGCTGTCGCTCAGCGTTTTTAACGTCGTATTAATACCGTCTTCGGCGTTTTTGATAATGCCTTCTTTACCGACCGTGGTGCTTAACATGGCGGTCAGAGTACTGTCCAGCTGGGTTGCGAAGCCGGTTTTGCTACCGTCACCGATAAAGAACTGGCTAACGGCCTGTGGGTTATCGGTCAGCGCGGCGGTCAGCTTGGTATCGTCCACGGTCAGCGCGCCGGTTGAGCCATCGCTTTGCGTGGAAGGATCGATAGTGATACCCAGCTGCGCAAGAATCGAGTAAGAGCCACCCTGCACCGAAGTCAGAATCGAGTTCATACTGTTTTCAACCGAGCGAACCACGCTGTCGCCTAACAGCGCGCCGTTGCTGCTTGACTGAGAAGCACCTGCCGACACTGCGGTATATTTGGTTACCGAGGCGATAGTCGATTTCAGCGAGTTATAGGCCGTAACAAAAGCATTGACGGTTTTTTTCGTGTCATCAATAGAGCGCGATACGGTCAGCGTCTCGCCTGAGGAGTCCGTGCTGGCTGCTTTAAGATTCAGCGTCACGCCGGTCAGGGCATCGGTAATGTTGTTGCTGCTGCGCTCTATCGCGACGCCGTTAATGCTGAGCTTGGCGTTTTGCGAGGCGGTCTGCACCGACATGTTTTGCGTACTGGTCGAGCTGGCGTCGTAGCCAATAACGCCCTGCAAAGTATCGTCGCCGGTCACGCTAACGGTCATATCGCCATCGGTACCGGTGCTTTTTGAGCTGAGCATCAGACGATAGTCGCCGCTGCTCGCCTTAATAATACTGGCACTGACGTTACCGGCGCTTTTATTGATAGCGTCGGCAATGCCGGAGAGCGTCGTCTGGCTGTCGGTCAGCGTAATGCTTAAAGGCGTAGACGTGCCGGGCTGCGTAATCGTCAGCGTACGGCTATTGCCGCTGGTAGTTGCGCCCAGCTGTGTACTATTACTGCTGACAGAGCCGGAAATCAGCGTCTGCGCTTTAGCGACCTGAGTAACGTCAACGCTATAGTCTCCGGTCGAGGCGGTGGCATCCGTCGTGGCAGTAAAAGCGGTATTGGTACTGGTCACCGCCGTCGCGCTGAAAGCCGTAGATTTGGTTAGCGCAGCCGCAGCCGTTTCCAGCGCCGCCATGGAACTTTGCAGCTTGCTATAAGAGCTAAGCTTAGAGTTATAGGTCGTTTGCTGATCGGTAATGGTGGTCAGTTTGGTCTTCTCAGCGGTTTCCAGATTGGTATAGAGCGTATCCAAATCGAGACTGGTACC
This sequence comes from Erwinia sp. BNK-24-b, assembly GCF_047456155.1. Taxonomy (NCBI): domain Bacteria; kingdom Pseudomonadati; phylum Pseudomonadota; class Gammaproteobacteria; order Enterobacterales; family Erwiniaceae; genus Erwinia; species Erwinia sp. BNK-24-b. The sequence continues at coordinate 2,693,797 of NZ_CP179901.1, read as the reverse complement.
AGCGCCAAGCGAGCTTACACTTGCCATAGGGGATCCTTAAAGAATGAGATATGGTCAATACACATATCGGCCGCAGAGAAGAAAAGTTTACGCCGGGCGAAAATTTTCAATAGGCAGAATAAGAGGGGGATTCGCAGGTAATTAACCAGATCGTTTTTTCGGCACTTCTCTATGATAGCTTTCATTATATCCCGCTCTGCTAAACGGGGCGGTGAAGAAATAAGCAGATTGTTCAAGCTGGTCAGTGATTTTAGTGCAATAGTTTCAACGAGTTAGTCGTTTATCAACTTTTTTTCTAAAGTTCGGATTAAGCGAACCGATAACGTGAGTAACGGTGACAGACGCCGTGAGCGTGAAGGCTCAGCTTAATAAACTTACTGATTTTGAAGGAAACTATTATGTCCGTTATTAACACTAACATCATGTCACTGACTACTCAGAACAACCTGAACAAATCACAGGCTTCTCTGAGCACCGCAATCGAGCGTCTTTCTTCTGGCCTGCGTATCAACAGCGCAAAAGATGATGCCGCGGGTGAAGCTATTGCTAACCGCATGAACTCTCAGATCAAAGGTCTGACTCAGGCGGCACGTAACGCCAACGATGGTATCTCTCTGACCCAGACCGCTGAAGGTTCACTGGACGAGGTCAACACCAACTTACAGCGTATCCGTGAACTGACCGTGCAGGCGAAAAACGGCACCAACAGCGCCGACGACATCGACTCAATCCAGAAAGAAGTTGACGCACGCCTGTCTGAAATCAACCGTATCGGCGCGGCAAGCACCTTTAACGGCACGGCAATCTTCAACACCACTGGCAGCGTAAACATCCAGGTTGGTGCTAACGACTCTACCGATGCCAACGTGATCAGCATCGACATGTCCGGCGCTGGCTTCCAGACTTCTGGCCTGGGCGCAACGTTCAGCGTGACCGGCGGCGACCTGTCAGACCTGGATGCGCGCATCAAGAACGTCGACACCGCACGTAGCGGCCTGGGTGCGATTCAGAACCGTTTCGAATCCACCATCAACAACCTGAACACTTCTGTGACCAACCTGACCGCGTCACAGTCACGTATCCAGGATGCTGATTACGCAACAGAAGTTTCAAACATGTCGAAGGCGCAGATCCTTCAGCAGGCTGGTACCTCCGTGCTGTCAAAAGCCAACCAGGTTCCACAGGGCGTTCTGTCCCTGCTGCAGTAATCTTGCACGACACGTTTCGTCGACCCGGCTACGGCCGGGTTTTTTCTATCTTGCCCACATAAGATGGCGCGGAGAAAATGTATGAATCGTCTTTTAATTACTATTGATCAACTTAACCGGTTAACCGATACAGAAACGACCCTGATGGATGTGGTCGACCATTTCCACGCGCAGGGCTGGCAGATAGATTTGGTCACCCGGCTGGTGGAAGGCACCTATTTACGGCGGCTAAAGGAACTGCAAAAAAGCGGTAATGTGCAGTGCTTTATGGAGGATGAACATCCTCTGGCAGCGCACTACGATTTAATCTGGATTTGCCAGGGTTATATGAGTCTGAAAATGATCTCAGCCCTGCAGAAAGGCGAAATAACTGGCGTTTGCGTTTTCCAACACTACTACGCCTATGCGGACCAGGATCTGCCTTACGGTGCGGCTCTGGAAAACAAGCTGGCCGCCTTTAGCCTGGCCGTTTCCGCAATTTCCTATGCGAAACTCGCGCTTAAAGGCATCGATCAGCGCAAACTTCATCTATTTCCTCTTTCCGTTAACGACAGCTTCGCCCAGGTTCAGCCGCGAGCGATGCCTGAACTGTCGCGTATTCTGCTTATTTCCGAAGAGCAAAACGAAGAAGTCAGCGCGTTGCGCACGCTGCTGGCGGAAAAGGGCATTAAGCTCGACCACATTAGTTCACAGCGCCGCGATATCGAACTGACGCCGGATTTTCTGGGCACTTATCAGGTGGTGATGGGCCAGACGCGTTCGATGGTGCAGGCCGTCGCCGCTGGTATTCCTGCCTACCTTACCGATACCGTATCCGGCGCTGGCTACGTTAATGACGACACGCTGGAAGCGGCGCTGGATTCGCACTTCGCGGCCGATTACGGCAGCGCGCCGCACCAGAGCCCGGAAGAGTGGGCAGCCGATATTATCGAACCCTATGCCGATGCGTGGCAGTGGGCGCAAAGCTATCGTGCAGAAGCCTTTCAGCAGTGGTCGCTCAGCGCGCAACTCAAGGCGTTGATGGCGCGTTTGCCAAAAGCTGACAAATTACTGATCAACGACGCTGAAGTCGCCAGCCTGACGCTGCACCGCAAAGTCATTGCCGACGATGCGGAAAAATCGCGCGTGCTGGAAAGCTGGCTGAAAACGCGTCAGCCTTCAGAAGCACGCATCAGCGTGCTGCTCTCTTTTATTAATCAGATGCCGGAAACGGGAAACATTGGTCTGGTTATTCTGGATCCGCACGGCGACAGCGCGGCGGTAGAAAAAACGCGTGCCTCGCTGACCGATCAGTATCTGCAACCGGCGCTGACTGAAACGATAAGCGACAGCCAGCAGCTGGCCGCGCTGTTTAAAGAAACCGAAGCGGACTCGCTGTTACTGGTGACGGCAGGCTGCGAGCTGGTACCGTGGGCGCTGCTGGTTTTTGCCGAACATCGCCTGCGCCAGCCCGATGCAGCGCTATGGTACTGCGACAGCGTTAACGGCGAAAACCTGCTCGCCGCCGAAAGCCTGTTTAAGCCCGACCTGAATATCGACCTGTTGCGCAGCCAGCCTTATATTGGCGAACAGCTGCTGATTAACGTGGCGGCCGCGCGTGAAGTGGGCGGGTTTGACGCCACCTATACAAGACTGGGCGGGATTGACCTGGCGTGGAAATTTATTGAAAGCCGCGGCTCACAGTCTGTTGGCCATATTGCCGATGCGCTGATGCTGGTGCCGGTTATCTTTGAGAGCTGGCTACAGCAGCCGGAAATTATGGCGGAAAGCGCAGCCAGCACGGCTGCGCATCTGGCGCGCTGTAATCTGGCCGCGACCGTTGAACCTGGTCTTTTGCCCGGTCTGCATCGCGTACGCTTTACGCACCCGCAGCAGCCGCTGGTTTCCATCATCATTCCAACCCGCGATCGCCTGCCGTTGCTGCGTCGCTGTATCGAAAGCCTGATGGAAAAAACGCAGTGGCTCCACTATGAGCTGCTGATCGTTGACAATAATTCTCAGGATGCAGCGACCTGTGAATATCTGGCGCAGCTGGAAGCGCTCGGTATCGATCAGTTACGCGTTCTGCGCTGGCCGCAGGCGTTCAGCTTTGCGGCGATTAACAACTTTGCCGTTGAACAGGCGCGCGGCGACCTGCTGCTGTTTTTAAACAACGATACCGAAATTGTTGAGGGCGAGTGGCTGTCGGCGATGGTCGAACACGCTATGCGGCCGGAAGTAGGGATTATCGGTGCGCGACTGGAATATCACGATGGCCGCGTGCAGCATGCGGGCATCGTGGCCGGGGTCGGCTTAGGTTTATCGCCGGTCTATGAGGGGGTAAGCGTAGATAATCCGGGCTATATGCAACGCCTGAAATCAACGCTTAACGTTACCGCCGTCAGCGCAGCCTGCATGATGGTGCCAAAAGAAGTTTTTGTGGAGCTGGGCGGCTTTAGCGTTGACGAGTTCCCGGTTTACCTGGGCGATGTCGACTTTGCCCTGAAAGCGCGTGCCAACGGTTATCTGACCGTCTGGACGCCACATGCGCGCGTGCTGCACATGGGTGGCGCAACCCGCGTGCTGGGTGAGGAAGTGGGTATCGCTTCTCATGTCGGCCCGGATGTTTTTGACACGCTGCGTGAAAAATGGCGCGGCGAGCTCAGCGTGGATATCAGCTATAACCGCCAGCTGACCAAAGTCGGCGGCAACTTCCAGCTGGGCACGCGTCAGTCACGCTATCAGCAGCCGCTGCCTGGCCGTCCGCTGCCGGTAATGATGGCCTGCCATAAAAACCTGACCGGCTGCGGCAACTACCGCGTCATCAAGCCGTTTAAAGCGCTGGAAGGGCATCTTATTCTGGAAGGCGGCCTGACGCACGGCCTGCCTGCGGTAATGGAAGTGGCGCAGATCCAGCCCGATACGCTGCTGCTGGAGCTGGTTACCGACGTTTCGATTCCTGAACGCGTCAAACAGTTCCGTCAGGTAAGCAATACGAAAATCATCATGGAATATGATGACTATATTCCCAATCTGCCGCTGAAAAGCGTGTTCCGTAAAAAGCTGCCGAAAGATATTGTGCGCCAGCTGCGCCGTTCGGTAGAGCAGGCGGACTGGCTGGTGGTTTCCACCGCGCCGCTGGCGGAAGCTTATGCGCCGTTCCACCACGATATTCGGGTCGCGCAGAACCGTCTTGATGACCAGTGGGCCTCGCTTAACAGCCTGCGTCGCCAGGGTAAAAAGCCGCGCGTCGGCTGGGCCGGGGGCAGTAGCCATACCGGTGACCTGGAGATCCTGCTGCCTTTTATGAAGGAGCTGGAAAACGAGGTGGAGTGGGTCTTTATGGGCATGAAACCGCAGAACGTGAAGTGCGAGTTCCACTACGGCGTGCCGTTTGAGTTTTATCCGGAGAAGCTGGCAACGTTAAATCTGGACCTGGCGCTGGTGCCGTTAGAGATGAACTTCTTTAACGAATGTAAAAGTAACCTGCGTCTGCTGGAATTAGGTGCCTGCGGCGTGCCGGTAATCTGTACCGATATCGAACCGTACCGCTGCGATCTGCCGGTTACCCGCGTAACCAACCGTTATAAAGACTGGATGAACGCCATTCGCGAACACCTGGCCGATATGGATGCGCTGGCCGCGCGCGGTGATGCGCTGCGCGACGGTGTTTTCCGCGACTGGATGCTGCGTGACGAAGGTCTGGTTGACTGGCAAAACGCCTGGCTGCCGCGCGGTTAATTATGAATGAAAACGGCAGCTGGCCAGCTTCAGGCGGCCAGCTGCCCGTCCGTAAAAAAAGTTCGAAGGTGCAAGATGATTGACGGAAAAAAAATTGGCGTAGGCATTGTGACCTACAACCGTAAAGCCGGTCTTTTTAAACTTTATCAGTCGCTGCCTCGCGATATTATCGACGCGTTAGTTGTGGTTAACGATGGCGCTTATTATCCCGAGCTGGCGGAACTGGACTGTTATCTTCATCATAATGAAATTAATCAGGGAGTAGGGCGCAGTAAAAATATAGCGCTGCGCTATCTCCAGGCAGAAAACGTGGATCACTTTTTTCTGATCGAGGATGATATTTTCGTTAAAGATCCGGCGGTTTTTGCGCAATATATTTCTTTATCGGCGCGTACCGGTATTCAGCATTTTAACTTCAGCCAGCACGGTGATAAAAATATGCTGGCGGACGGCACGCCAAAGCCTTGTTACACCATGGATTACGGCGATTTTTCGATGCCGATTTATAACGCATGCGTCGGCGCTTTTTGCTATTACTCCAGAAAGTGCCTGGATAAAGTCGGGCTGATGGATGAGATTTACTATAATGCCGTCGAGCACCTTGACCATACCTATGCGGTCATTAAGGCCGGGTTTCATCCCTCCTACCACTATTTTCCGGATATTGAAAATTCGGGCGATTATCTGGGTGATGAAGGCTGGAGCCCGCAACAGTCAACCATTTCCGGCAAGCTCTCTTCCCGTGCGATTAGCCTGGTTGCCGCCACGCATTTTCAGGAAAAGCACGGCTGCCTGCCGCCGAAGATCCCATTGGTCAGCATTGACGCGCTGAAAAAAGAGCTGGCTGCGCTGAAAAAGAAATACGCGACCACCAGCGCCGTAAGTTAATTAATAATATTACTGCCGGGCAGCAGGCGTGTCCGGCAGGTTAAAAAGATGAAGGCTGCTGACAGCGGGTTCTTTAAGTACTGATAGCCTTTACCTTAAAGAAAGTTTTGCCTTCATTTTTTATACCCTCTGGATTGCTCATTTTCCTTCAGAGCAGGGTTCCTTTCTGCTAAGCCGGGTAATACATCTTCCTGTTTGGCTTACTTCATCCCGCAGACTAAGACTTATCTGGTTTCTTGCACAGATGCTGGAGTTTTAACCCGCCGCGCCGATAACCATTTTTTATAACAAAGTATTTTCCTCTTTTTTGCGGAGTGTGACATGCGCTTCAATTATGACCTGCTGCCTGGCGAAGTGTTGCCGTTCGACGAGATCGCCGAACGCTACAGCCAGAAATATCCCGAGGATAAATCTTTAACGCCTCGGGGGTTACTCAGTCCTTCGACCTCCAGTAAAAGCTGGATTATCCGGGCGGTTTTCGCCAGCCGTGATATTCATCCTGAACTGGACGACGTGCTTTTTATCTCTAATGACAACGAACGCAAAAACTATCTACAGCGCTTTGAACACTATTTACAACGCCAGGAAAGCTTTCTCTATTTTCGACGTCCGCCCGCGCCTGCGCCCTGGAACGTCTGGAAAGTAATGGGCGAAAGCAGAGTGGTAGCGATGCTGGATCCGGCTTCTATCATGGCGCAAAGCCTGATGGCGCAGCGCGGCTTTACGCTGAGCCTGCTGCGTACGGATGAAGAAGAAGAGTACTGGCAGCTTTATGACAGCCAGACGCGCCCCTGTTTTGAATATTCTCGTCAACTGCAATTTCTGGTGGTACTAAGCTCGCCGCTGCTGCCGCCAACCGCTGGCGTGATGCCGGGCACCCAGGTCGGGCGTCGGGTAAAAGCCCGATTGTGGCAGCGAATCAGCCAGCAATCTTTTAGCAGCGCCGTGCGCGAACGCTATGGCGCCTGTGTGATTACCGGCACGCGCCTGCACGAAAACGCCAGCTGTCCGTGGGTAGAAGCCTGCCACATCAATATGGAAGAAAATGAAAGCGGTTTTCCGAAAGATAATAACGTGGACAACGGCCTTTTTCTGCGCAGCGACCTGCAACGGCTGTTTTCCAGCCGCCTGCTGACCATTGACGCCGCCACCGGCAAAGTAGCTTTTCGGCACGCGCTGGCAGCGGATGAAGAGTTAAGCGCTTCTTATCAGGAGCTTATTGGCCAAACCTGTGCACTGTGGGATCGTGTTCCTCAGGCAACCCGCGAGAGATTGCAAAAGTTACGTTAGCTTTTGGTAAAAAGCGGCGCGCAATGCCGCTTTTTTCAACAAAAATGAAATAACCCGCCTTTTTCACCGCTATTCCCCCAATCAATCCGTACTACAGAAACGGATAATCATGCCGATAACTTAACTAACGCAGGATAGTCATAGTGAACGATCTATATACCGTCGGTGGCGTGATGGATAAAAACTCGCTGTGGCAGCGCTACGTGCCGCTGGTGCGTCATGAGGCGCTGCGCTTACAGGTCAGGTTGCCCGCCAGTGTTGAACTGGACGACCTCCTGCAGGCGGGTGGCATAGGGCTGCTGAATGCCGTGGAGCGTTACGACGCGCTTCAGGGAACGGCTTTCACCACTTATGCCGTACAGCGGATACGCGGCGCAATGCTTGATGAGCTTCGCAGCCGCGACTGGGCACCTCGCAGCGTGCGCCGTAACGCACGTGAAGTGGCCAGCGCGATGCATCGCGTCGAGCAGAGCCTTGGAAGACCGGCCAGCGAGCAGGAAATTGCTGCGCAACTGGACCTGTCATTAGAAGAGTACCGGCAGATTCTGCTGGATACCAATAACAGCCAGCTGTTCTCTTACGACGAATATCGTGAGGAGCACGGCGACAGCGCGGAGCTGGTGACGGAAGGCCATGAAGAGGCTAACCCACTCCACCAGTTAATGGAAGGGAATCTTCGCGAACGCGTCATTGAAGCGATTGAGGCCCTGCCCGAGCGCGAAAAAATGGTGCTGACGCTTTATTACCAGGAAGAGCTGAATCTGAAAGAGATTGGCGCAGTGCTGGAGGTCGGGGAATCCCGGGTTAGCCAGCTGCACAGTCAGGCGATAAAACGCCTGCGCGCCCGGTTAACGGGAGCGCGCTGACAGAGTCAGTATTGCACTCTCAACACCAACCGGGGACTCCAAATGGGATCCAAAACTAAAATGAGGCCGCTGAGCCGCTATCTGAAAGATTTTAAGCACAGCCAGAGCAATTGCTCACATTGCAGTAAAGTTCTTGATCGTATGGCGCTGGTTTTTCGCGGGCAAATCATCAATAAAGAGGCGATTGCCCGCATGGACCAGCCTATCGACGACCAGGTCTGGTCGAAGCTCCAGCTTGAGCTGACCGCCCTGTGCCGTTTTTGCAGTGATATTTACTGCAACACGAACCCTACCTATTTTGACATCATGGCGTTTAAACAGTATCTGTTTGAACAGACCGAGATGAGCCCCAGCACGATCCGCGAATATGTTGTTCGCCTGCGTCGCCTTGACGGTATGCTGTCGGCCCGTAATTTCCCGGCGGAACGGCTGGCTGGCAACAGCTGGCACGAATGTCTGGAAAATGACCTGCCCGCTGCAGGCAATAATAATTACCGCATCGCTTTGCGCAAGTATGACCAGTTTTTAGGCTGGCAGCGCAATTAGGTTGGGAATGGCAGCCTCTTTTACGTTACCTTTTCGCTATCTTCTGTAAGACTGTAAGGATGACCCATTGCTGCTGTGGAGGCCGCGTTGTCCTTACATCTTTTACACTCTTTTCCCCGGCTGGAACTGCTCGGCGCTCCGACGCCTCTTGAGCACCTTCCTCGTCTTTCCGACTATGTCGGCCGCGATATCTTTATTAAACGTGACGACGTCACGCCTGTTGCGCTGGGCGGTAATAAGCTGCGCAAGCTGGAGTTCCTGGCGGCAGATGCGCTGCGCCAGGGGGCCGACGTTCTGCTTACTGCGGGTGCCATTCAGTCAAATCACGTTCGCCAGACGGCGGCGGTGGCGGCAAAGCTTGGCCTGAAGTGCGTCGCTCTCCTGGAAAATCCCGGGATCACCGGGATTGAAAATTACCTTTCTAACGGCAATCGTTTATTGCTGGATCTTCTGGATGCAGAAGTGGTTATGGTGGATGCGCTGCACGATCCTGCTGCACAGATGGCCGAACACGCCACGCGGCTGGAGGCTCAGGGCTTCCGGCCTTATATCGTACCGGTTGGTGGATCTAACGCCCTGGGCGCGCTCGGGTACGTAGAATGTGCTCAAGAAATTGCCCATCAGAGCGAAGGCGTGGTAGATTTCGCCGCAGTCGTAGTCGCTTCCGGCAGTGCAGGAACCCATGCGGGACTGGCCGTCGGGCTGGAACAGCTGCTGCCGGAAACGGAGCTGGTGGGCGTCACCGTCTCGCGTAAGATCGCCGAACAACAACCAAAAGTGGTAAGTATTCAGCAGGAGCTGGCGGCCTCGCTGGAACTAAAAGCGCAGGCGCCTGTTACCTTATGGGATGACTACTTTGCGCCGGGCTACGGTATGCCGAGCGAAGAGGGCATTGAGGCGATCAAACTGCTGGCAAGGCTGGAAGGAATCTTCCTTGACCCGGTCTATACTGGCAAAGCGATGGCTGGGCTGCTCGACGGCATCACGCAGAAACGTTTTCGCCGCGAAGGCCCGATTCTGTTTATACATACGGGCGGCTCGCCTGCGCTGTTTGCTTATCATCCTGTAGGTTGAAACCGCCGTGGACTGCGGCTCAAATAACAAATGACTATGGTCTCTCAACATGGAGTGCTTATGAATTTTTCTCTGGTTCGTCGTCAACTGGTGCTAGGTGTGATGTCGCTGGCCCTGGTTGCTGGTGTCACCACTAAAACCTTTGCTGCAGAAAATCTGCTGAACAAAGTAAAAGAGCGCGGCACGCTGCTGGTCGGGCTGGAAGGCACCTATCCGCCGTTCAGCTTTCAGGATGAAAACGGCAAGCTGGCCGGTTTTGAAGTCGACTTCGCCAACGCGCTGGCACAGCATCTGGGCGTAAAGGCCAGCCTTAAGCCGACCAAATGGGATGGCATGCTGGCTTCATTAGATTCAAAGCGTATTGATGTGGTGATCAATCAGGTCACTATCTCTGACGAACGCAAAAAGAAATATGATTTCTCCACGCCGTACACCATCTCTGGTATTCAGGCGCTGACCAAAGCCGACAAGGCCGACAGCATCACTAAGCCTGCCGATCTCAGCGGCAAGAAAGTGGGCCTGGGTCTGGGCACCAACTACGAACAGTGGCTGCGTGAAAACGTGAAGGGTGTGGATATCCGTACCTATGATGACGACCCAACTAAATATCAGGATCTGCGCGTAGGCCGTATTGACGCGATTCTGGTCGATCGCCTGGCCGCGCTGGACCTGGTGAAGAAAACCGGTAAAACGCTGGCGGTAGCCGGTCCGGCCTTCTCCCGTCAGGAAGCGGGCGTAGCGCTACGTAAGGGCAACCCTGACATGCTGGCCGCCATCGATAAAGCGATTGCAGAGATGCAGCAGGACGGTTCGCTGGCGAAAATTTCTGACAAGTGGTTTGGCGTGGACGTAACTAAATAATGCAGGAAAGTTTACAACTGGTGCTGGATTCAGCACCTTTTTTATTAAAGGGCGCGCTGTTTACCTTACAGCTCAGCATTGGCGGCATGTTCTTTGGCCTGCTGCTGGGCTTTGTTCTGGCGATGATGCGTTTGTCGCACTTCTGGCCGATAGCCTGGCTGTCACGTTTTTACGTGTCGATCTTTCGCGGTACGCCGCTGATTGCCCAGCTGTTTATGATCTACTACGGCCTGCCGCAGTTTGGTATTGAGCTGGATCCTGTTCCCTCCGCGATGATTGGCCTGTCGCTGAATACTGCCGCTTATGCTTCTGAATCGCTGCGTGGCGCTATCGCCGCCATTGAACGCGGTCAGTGGGAGGCGGCTGCCAGCATCGGCATGACTCGCTGGCAGACTTTGCGTCGCGTTATCCTGCCGCAGGCCGCTCGTACAGCGCTGCCGCCGCTCGGCAACAGCTTTATCAGCCTGGTTAAAGACACCTCGCTGGCCGCCACGATTCAGGTGCCTGAATTGTTTCGCCAGGCGCAGCTGATTACGTCGCGTACGCTGGAAGTTTTCACCATGTATCTGGCGGCCTCGCTGATTTACTGGGTCATGGCAACGCTGCTTTCCGTACTGCAAAGCAGGCTGGAAAACCACGTTAATCGCCAGGATCGGGAGGCAAAATGAGTACCATTGAAGTCAACAGGCTGGTAAAGAAGTTTAACGGCCAGACGGTGCTGCACGGCATCGATCTGGAAGTTGCGGCCGGCGAAGTTGTGGCGATTATCGGGCCAAGCGGCTCAGGCAAAACCACCTTATTGCGCAGCATCAACCTGCTGGAAACGCCGGATAGCGGCACCATTAAGGTGGGCGATATCCTGATTGATGCCGCAGAAAGCCTCAACCGGCAGAAAGAGCAGGTGCGTCGCCTGCGTCAGCAGGTCGGCTTTGTCTTTCAAAACTTTAATCTGTTTCCGCATCGCTCGGTGATGGAAAATATTATTGAAGGGCCAACCATCGTCAAGGGCGAGGCGAAAGCAGAGGCGATAGCGCGCGCACGTGAACTGCTGCAAAAGGTGGGCTTAGAGGGCAAGGAAGAGAGCTATCCGCGTCGGCTTTCCGGCGGCCAGCAGCAGCGCGTGGCCATTGCACGCGCGCTGGCCATGCGCCCCGAGGTCATTCTGTTTGACGAACCAACCTCCGCGCTGGACCCGGAGCTGGTAGGTGAAGTGCTGAACACTATCCGTGCGCTGGCGCAGGAGAACCGCACTATGGTCATCGTTACGCATGAAATGAGCTTTGCGCGTGACGTGGCCGATCGCGCCATCTTTATGGATCAGGGCAGAATTGTTGAGCAGGGCGCAGCGAAAGCGCTATTCAGCAATCCGCAGCAGCCGCGCACCCGCCAGTTTCTGGAAAAGTTTTTAAACGCCTGATGCAGTAAGGTGCCTGCATCACCCCATGATGCAGGCATTTACTCTTCCGTCATCGCCGTAGCGACACGATCCAGAATCGGCCTGAATAAATAGTTCATCAATGAACGCGACCCCGTATTGATAAAGACTTCCGCCGTCATGCCCGGCCTGATGTGATGTCTGGCCAGCAGCGCTTTTCCTTTCGCGGTGATAGCTATCTGTATGGGATAAAAAGCTGCGCCTGTACTGCTGTCGGTCAGGCTGTCGGCGGACACCATAATGAGTTCGCCAGGAATCTTAGGGGTAGTGTTCTGGTTAAAGGCGCTGAACAGCAAGGTCACAGGCAGGCCGGGATGGACTTTATCAATCAGGTTGACGGGCAGTCTGGCTTCGACAATCAGCGCCTCATTATCGGGCACTATCGCCATCAGATGTTCCCCTGCCTGTACAACGCCTCCTTCGGTAAAAACAGTGAGTCCAAGCACTGTGCCGCTGACCGGCGCGGTAATCAGAGTGTTATCGATATCGATATCAGCAATGCTGAGCTGGTGGCGAGAATCGGTAATTTCCTGCTGGTTTTCCGCCAGCTTCGTATAAATCTCTTTCTGCCTGTCGGCAAGCAGCTGTGTCATCCGTAGCTCGGTCTCCTGCTGCTGTTTGCGCAGCTGGTCGACGTGGCCTTTCATTTCCAGAAACTCGCTCTCAACCCTGGCATAGTCGCGCTGAACGTCCAGATAAGCATGGCGAGGCAGATGGCCCGCCGCCGCAAGTTTTTTAAGCGTAGCGGCCTGTTCACGCAAAGTAGCCAGCTGCTGGCTTTTGCTGGCCGTCGATTGCTGTAATCCCTCTCTTTGTGAGAGTAGTACGGCTATCGACTGCCTGGCGATAGCCATTTCACCTGTCAGCGCCCGGCGACGCGATTGCAGCAGCTGGCGCTGAAGCTCAAGCAGCGCTTTTACCGCAGGACGCGCTTTTTCTTTTTCCAGTACGGCAGATAAAACAGGTTCTTCCGCGTCGGCTTCTTCAGCCAGCAGACGGCTTTGCGTTATCAGTAAGGAAAGATAGCGGCCGTATAGCGACTGCTGCCGGGCAATAACCTGCTGCTGACGAAGCCTGACCAGCGTCTGTCCGACTGTCACCCGATCGCCTTCTTTCACGCCAAGCTTCTCCACAATCCCGGTACTAAAAGCCTGAACGGCTTTGCGATTGCCGGCTACAACCACCGTGCCCGTTGTCGCCACCCCCTTATCCAACGGCGCAAACGTGGCCCAAAGAATAAAGCTAAAAAAACCGGCGATTGCCGTCAGCCAGCCTGTGCGCAGCCAGGCACGCTCGTTATGGGGAAGAAAAGTTGGGCTGGCATCAGCCCGCTCGCTAAACATCATAAAATCCTTTCAGGTCAATCCGTAAGCCCGAACTGCTAACGAGAGTTTCTGACATCTGGCACGGTTTCTGCCTGCCGTAATTTCTGCATAATATCGCGGGTGGCACCAAAAACGCTGGGCGTACCCTGACAAAGCAGCAGCAGTTTAGTGGTCAGATTAAGCTGTGCCGGACGATGAGTAACCAGCACCACCGTTTTATTAAGCGCCTTGAGCCGCCGAAGGGTTTGACTGAGTTCCTGCTCGCCTGCGTTATCAAGGCTGGCGTCAGGTTCGTCCAGGACAATGAGCGTGGGGTCACCATATAGCGCGCGAGCCAGCGCGATACGCTGCATTTGTCCTCCGGATAAACCTGTTCCGCTATGGCCTACAGGGGTTTCATAGCCTTGTGGCAGCGACAGGATCAGTTCATGCACGCCAGCCAGACGGGCAGCGGCAATAACCTGTGCAGCATCGGGCTGGTTAAAGCGGGCAATATTTTCCGCAACGGTGCCGGAAAAAAGCGCAATATTTTGCGGCAGATAACCGATATGCGGCCCCAGATTTTCAGGGCTCCACTGCGATATATCTGCATTATCTAATTGCAGCCTGCCTGCGGAAAGCGGCACGATGCCGACTAACATGCGGGCAAGCGTGGATTTACCCGAAGCGCCCGGGCCAACTACGCCTAACACATCTCCTGGTTTTAAAGCGAAGCTGACGGAGGGTAACAGTCCCCCAGAGGCAATCCTGTCGGCGCTGATAAAGCCTTTGGGCACCGGCAAAGTAAAAGTTTTAGCCGGCGGCGGCACGGCTTTCAGCAACGCGTTTAAACGTTGCCAGGCAAGACGGGCGTTACCCCAGCTTTTCCAGGCGTTAATAATTTGGTCGACGGGAGCCAGCGTACGGCCCATCAGTATCGACCCCGCTATCATCATGCCTGGCGTTATCTGGCCAGCCAGCGCCAGCCACGCGCCCCAACCTAATACCAGCGACTGGAGCAGCAAACGCAGATTTTTACTCAGCGTCGAAAGGATTGCCGCGCGCTGGCTGGCCACGGACTGCTGATACAGAAAGCGGTGATGAAGAGCGAGCCAGCGCTGATGCAGAGCAGGCAACATCCCCATCGCCCTGATGACCTCAGCGTGAGACAGATCTCTGTTAAGCTGGCTATTGGCCGAACCTGCCAGCTTGCCCGCGCTGGCCAGAGGCGTACGGGTTACGGCTTCATGGATGACCGCCAGCGCAATCAACAGCAGAGCGCCCAGCAACGCCAGCAGGCCAAGCCAGCTGTTAAAAAGAAAGATCAGCAGCAAATAGACGGGAAACCAGGGAAGATCAAAAAAGGCAAACAGCGCATTGCCGGTTAAAAACTGGCGTAGCGTGGTCAGATCGTGCAGCCTCTGGCCCGCATCGGCTGTCCCCGACTGAAGATTCGCCTGAGCCGCAGCCATATAAACCCGGTGGTTCAACCTGAGGTCGAAGCGGTTACCAAGACAAATCAACGTCATGTTGCGAGCATACTCCAACAGGCCCATTACCACGCAAATGCCCGGCATAATTAGCGTTAACATGAGCAGGGTCATCTCATTTCCGGAAGGCAAAACCCGATCGTAGACCTGTAACATATAAATTGAAGGAGCCAGCATCATTAAATTTATCAGGGCGCTAAAAAAAGCCAGCGACCAGAATATGCTGCCGTGTTCGCGGATAATCCGCATAATTTCATTTTCTTGTAATGTTGCCATAGGGCTGAGGCTGCCTTATTACAGTCAAAAATCAGACCCGAAAAATCGGGCCTGAAAATAAAGCTTAATGAAGCGGGAAAATAGGTGTTATTCAGGCAACAATAATATGCCCGTCTGCAAAAATATTTTGGTTTATCCCAACCAGGGTAACGCTGTTTTCGCCAAAGCTGAAGATGGCGTTTCCCTCATCAAACGTCAGGCTATTTTCCTCTGTTGCGCCAGCTACCCCCATAAATATCAGCTTGTCGCTGGCGTTATAGCCATACAGCACGTCGTTACCAAAGTTGCCGGTGAACAGAAAACTGTTATCGCTGCCGTGGCTGTAGAGCGTATCATCGCCTTCACCGCCGACAAAAGTTGTTCCTCCTGTGGCCGCGCCGGTCAAAACATCATCACCTTGCAGGCCGAACAGCCAGCTGCCTGCTTTATGCGCGGTCAGGCTGTTAGCGTCGGCATCGCCGGTAGTTGAATCGGCATATAAGGTCAGGAGGTTGCCAGAGCGCAATCCTTCACTCGTTACCTGATGATCTTTATTTTGACTCCACAACCACATAAAAGACTCTCTGGAGCGCAGGGTGTGAATATCCTGTGCCAGCGTCAATCCGCCATCCGCCTCGCGTAGATAAAGCGTGGAGCCGTCCCATGCTACCTCGCTGTCACTTAACGCATGCCGTAAATCAAGCTTATTATCGCCTTCGCCGCCAAGAATAATGTTATAACCGCCTGCATCACGGAAGGTATCGTTACCCGCTCCCCCTTCCAGGTAGTCATTACCTTCTCCGCCAGCGAGTAAATCATTGCCTTCGCTCCCTAATATAAAGGTAGGCCCGCTGTGCGGCAGGGCGGATTTATTCAGATCGGTTACCCAGGTATTTTCTCGGAAGGCATCTGAAAGATTAGCGGTAATGACCGTAGAGTCTCTCTCCATCAGCGCATAAAATTCTGAATTGATGATACGGGACAGGCTTGTTTCGTAGAAAAAAGGCATATGCGATAGCCAGCTCGCCGGGTTTAAAATGGACAGGGGTGTTAATCCCCAAAGCGTAGAGGCATAGAAATCATTGAAGTTGACGATATTGTCGGTGCTGCTGTCATGTGGCGTATCATGCACCCCGAGCGTTTCCCATGTGAAATCTGTGCCGTTAAGCACGCGGAATACCGGATCGTTTTCAAAGCCAATGTTCAGGACCTTCCCATTTTCGGTTTGAGTCGGAGAGGCAAGGGCAATACAGGCTGCATCAGCATAAAATCCATTCCAGCAGCTTTCGCTCAGCGCAGAGACGCTGTTAACCAACAGGCCGCCCAAACTGTGGCCCGTCACCACCACGTCATTGCCGCTTAAGCCATTTTTTTGCGCGTAGTCGGCCACCTTTTCTAACAGGTTCCCAAAGGCGTGATACGTAAAGTTGTTACTATAGTCGGCGGGGAAGAGTGCGGCTTTGATATCGTTAACGACGTCGCCGACCGTATCCAGTATGGATTCGCCACGTGGCGCGCCGGTACCGCGGAAAGCGATACCTATTTGTATCAGGTTGCCGCTGTCGTCATATTTCCCCATGATTTCAGCCTGGTTGGTGCTGTAACCCGCTTTTTCACCATAAAAGGTGCCATGGGCATTGGTTTTCCCCTGGTAGCCCAGCTCTTCGGCGCTGAGAATAGACCATCCTGCCTGCCTGGTTTTTTCCTGGGCTGCTGCCTCAGAATCTGGATTCCAGGGAATGCCTGAAATAATACCCTGAGAAGCAGTATTACCAAAAAGCGCTTTGATTAACGTTAGCGGGAGGCCTGCGCCAAAACCATATTGCTGGTATCCGCAGGAAAAACCATCACTGAAATTATGATAACTATAGGTACTAAGAGCATAAGCATCAGCTATTAGTGCTGTAGATTTTTCCTCACCATAACCAGTAAGGCTAAATATAGCCATGTTATAATCCTTTATTTTATCAGGGCCGCGTAATAGTAAAATCTCTTTATTGTTAGTCAATAGTTTTAACTGACTTTGTTTGGTGGTATCCACTCAATTGCCGCTACTAATTTCTGGTAAATAGCCGTTCATAGCTAACAAAGATTTCTAATGCCCACGGCAAATGAAAAGCATATTACTCAGCTAATGGCGGGAGTTAATAAAGTCACGGCATTAACTATCTATAACTTTTTATTATGCTTTTCCGTTATTATTCTATGGTAATTAAATGTAATACTGTTTATGCGTTCTAAACTTTATCTTTATAATATTTTGATTTTTTTCAATTAAAAACAAAGATTTGAGTCGATCCTCTCGGTGAGGGTTAGTCAGGCTTTTCGGCATTTAAGAAAAACCTCATGGTAATCATTTGCCTTAAGAGGAATAATCGGACTGTTCCTTTAAGTTGCGAAATGGCCGGCTGTCATAAGATCTTGATGATAATGTAAACTTTACCTGCTTTAAAATAGTGGCGTTGTTAATGAATATTATTCATTTCGCTCTTTTATCACAACAAAGCGTTATACAGTAGAAAAAGAGCAATAGCGCTGGCAAACCTAAAGCAAACTGTTAACAGCCCTCAGTCGCTGATTTTAGTGCCTGTGTTTGAAGATGGTTTTACCGTTTTCTGATAATAATTCCCCTGCGCCAGATAATAGCATCTGAAATCACACGCATTGCGACCTCATGCTGTCCAGATAAATTACCGTCGGAGTGATCCTGATGAATAGTACGCATAAGCCGGATATCGCCTGGATAAATAGTCTGAAAGGCATCTGCATATTACTTGTTGTTTTATATCATATTATATTGCCAGGCTATGCTGAGATGACCGGGCATCTGATCGCCGGCTGGCTACCCGCCAAATTGTGGCTGGCTTTTAATCAGTACCTTTCTCCGCTACGCATGCCTGCTTTTTTCTTTGTCTCAGGTTTACTGGCAACGAATGGCATTATAAACCGTTCATGGAAGCAGGTTTTTACCAGTCGCGTAGTTAATCTTTTCTATCTCTATTTCCTGTGGGGCATTATTCAGTGGCTGATGATCCGTGGTGTCTCCAGCGAAATTATGGGAGAACAGCTTTCTAAGAATACCAATGCTGCCTGGGCGGATACGCCGCTGGAGTCCGTAAAACTCATGCTGCTGGCGATGAGTTCAAGCTGGTATTTATATGCGCTTGGTCTGTTTTTCATTTTTGCCAAACTGTTGCGCGAACAAAAATTCGCCATGATGACGATTGCAGTAGGGTTAAATTACGCTGCCGTAATGAAACTCTTTCCCGGCTGGGGTCCACAAAGCGTCGCCCAGTATTTGGTTTTCTTTCTGCTGGGCACCTTCTATAGCAGCCTTGTATTGCGCTGGAGCGAATGGCATCGTGACAATTTGGTGCCCTGGGCCGCGCTGGCGGTACTTTCGCTGATCCACGCGACGCTGGGCATAGCGCATAGCCTGTTTCTGTGCGTTATGGCCATTTTACTCTCTGTCGCGGCCTGTCGAACGCTGAACCGCTATTTCTCATTACGCTGGCTAAACTGGCTGGGCAGAAATACGCTACAAATCTACGTGCTGCACCGCATTTTTATCGAATTTTTTGGGATGTCGTCGATTCTGTTTGCCGAACATCATCATTTGTTTGCCAGCAAAGCATTTTCGATGCTGTGGGCGGTGGGATACCCGGTAGCAATGATGGCGTTGTGCGCAGGCTGTTCGGTAGGGGTCTGGTCGCTACTTAATCGAGGTATCGGTAAGAATCTGTTTATCTTCCCGAGCCTGCTGCGCAGAAGCTTAACGGCCGAGCGGGGATAAACTAAGCGACCTGGGTTAGCATGATGCTAAAACGCTGGAATAAGGCCGGACAAGCGCTTCTGTTTGTCGATGCGTGGCCTGTCTGAAAAAAAGAGGCGGCAAATTATGCCGCCTCTTTTTTACGCCTGTTTTGGCTGGCCGTTGGAAGCGGTAATCCCACCATCAACGGGCAGGTTGACGCCGGTAATGTATTTAGCGTCTTCGCTGGCAAGAAAGGCGATGGCGCTGGCAATATCATCCGGCTCACCCGCACGGGCCAGTGGAATACGCTCATAAAATTTGTTCAGCAGCTGCTGATTGTCTTTCATCTCTTCCGTCAGATCGGTAAACGTAAAGCCGGGACAGATGGCATTGACGCGCACGCCATCTTCGCCATAATCCATCGCCAGCGAGCGGGTAAAGTTAGTGACTGCCCCTTTGGCCGCGTTATAAACGCTCATGCCCCAGTCGCCGCCCAAGCCTGAAACGGAAGAGATATTCACCACGTTGCCTTTGCTTTTGAGCAACGCGGGCATAAAGTAATGTACGCAATAAAAAACGCCATCCAGATCGACCTTCATCAGTTTTTTCCAGTCGTCCAGGCCAATTTCATGAATGCGTCCCTGCACAATCTGGCCAGCGTTGTTGACCAGCACATCGACGCGACCATATTTGTCCGTCACGGTTTGCGCCAGTTTTTCTACCTGTTCCGCCTCACCGACATCGCAAGGCGCAACCAGATGCTCACCCTGGGTCAGTTTTGCCAGCGTTTTATCCAGCTTCTCTTTGGTGCGGCCGACCAGCACTACCGATGCGCCTTCACGGGCAAAACGCTCGGCCGCTGCCTGACCAATTCCGGAGCCTGCTCCGGTTACCACGACAACTTTTTGCTGAAAACGGGCCATCTCAATCTCCTGGTTAAATAAATAAACACGCTGTTAAACCTGGCAGGCCTGAGGTGAAACGCAAGCCGCATTGCGGTTATGAGTGTTTATTTGCTTGATCGTTAAACGATTTTTAATCAGGGCGCCGGTAAGCGTTTTCTTGAGTTAAATCAGCCTGCATATCCATGCAGCGTAGATCGCCCGCCAGCGCCGAATGAAAGAGGGTTTCTCTTAGCAGCTTAAAGCCGTGGCGCTGATAAAAGGAGACGGCGTTAGGCGTAGCGGCCAGCGTTAATGAAGCGATACCTCTGGAACGCGCTTCGGTTTTGATCGCCTCGAGGATTTGCGTGGCATAGCCGTTACCCATAAATGCCGGGAGCGTAAAAATGGCCTCGACGCTTTGCTGCTTTATGTCCAGAAAGCCGGTGGCGACAGGAAAGCCGGGCGTATCTATTACGAAAAAGGGATTCTGGCTGATGGCCCGCAGATAGCCAGAAGGCATACAGTCCGGCGTCCAGGCAATAACGGCTTTTTCGCCATAGTCTTCTTTACAGCCGTAGCGCACGGCCTGATTACGGATTTGCCATAGTGCTTCTGCTTCTTCCAGCCGTGCCAGTCTTACCATTTTCTCTCCTTCAGTACAGGCGATGACGCATCATAAAGAGCGCAAATTCATACAGCATGTCTTCAAGCTTGATACGCACAGGAAAAGATAAAGCGATAAAAAATACGGCAACGATCAGCAAAATCGCACAGCCCGCCAGAATGAAACGCAGCATTGTCACCTCTCAGTGACGCTGGAAAGGATCATCCAGTGCCAGCAGGATAAGTTACACAGATAAAGCCATAACGGCATAACGCGTCGCCAGGAAAGCTGTGTTTTAACAGACCCGGACAGTGCCTGTCTCGGCGTACGCGCTATCGCTTTAAAAAGTATTGAGTGGAAAACTCTTTCTTTCAACGATTTATTTGCATCAGTTTCCATAAAAGCGCCAGCGGCAGATATGACCTGCTCTGTCAGAGTTGCCAGGCAGGGCAGCCAGGGTAACAACCTTTATAACTGGAAACTTTGTCGACCATCATTTCCTGACGTTATTACGTAACGTTTTCAGGTAAACCAGCAAAATAATACTGTGGAATCATACAGCTCACACCCTGACAGAGTCGCGTAATTTGATAAACTACTGGCCATAGAGGCGGGCAGCAACCGGGCGTATTTCCACCGTCTTTTATGGTCGCTTGCAAAAAGATTCATGGAGGCGGCAGCAGGCGACCCAAGGCAGTAAACAAGAAAAAAAGAGCGCTTTCGGCCGACGTTTATCAGACCACATGCTAAAGCATTATCGCTTTGCTAATCAGCACCAAATAAATTTGCAGAGTGCTCACGCGTACGCAAATCCCGCGCTAAGTTATGTACATCGACTACTCCAGCGATGATAAATCGATTTTTATTCCTGGCGCGGGCCAGTTTTTTTCTCGTCCATTTGAGAAGACGCTGAAGCAGAAAGGGGGCTTTATGTTCATTCATGAAATGGTGGTTAGCATCGGTGCGGTAACTTCAGCCGGAGCGAGTGTGGCGAGTCAGTTAGGGGGCATGAATTACAGCGTGCTGTTTGGCGCTTTCGCAGGATCGGTATTTTACGTTGCGGGCGCAGTTGATATCGCTTTACGGGTAAGAGCTGCTTACTTTGTTGTCTCCTGGATTGTTGGCGTTTTTGGTTCTGGCGTCGTCGGGGCAAAACTGGCCAGCGTTCTGGGCTACAGCGACAGGCCACTGGATGGACTGGGGGCCGTATTACTTTCTGCTCTGGCTATTAAAACCTTAACGTTCTTTAACCAGCAGGATCCCGTTGCCTGGCTGGCCCGGCTAAAAGGAGGTTTCCATGGTAACAAATGACCCCATGGTGATTGCTAACGTGGTCACCTGCTCGGCGATAGCGTTGCGGCTAATGTTTTTCCGCAAACCCGGCGCACATCATGAGTATTGGGCATCCTGGCTGGCTTACATGCTCGTACTCGCCTATGGCTCTATCCCATTCCGCTATTTTTTTGATCATTACGATCATACTAACTGGGCATCGTTGGCGATAAATCTTGTCATTGCCGCCGCAGTATTTCGCTCTAAGGGCAACGTGGCGATAATCCTTGCTGTGCTGCGCCCCAAAAAAAGTCACTGACCCTCTGCCAGTCGCGCTCGTATCGCGGCTGGCATGCTTGCCCTTATTTAGAATGGCGCTGGTCGTATAGTGCCTGCTGCAAAATAATCTTCTGACTTAAAGGAAATTATTCCGCTTGTGATTATCCTGGCGGTAATTGATTGCGACATAAATATATTGAATGCAACTAATATAACCTGTTGAATTAAGATAACTATCGTTAACTTCCCGAATGTTTTATAAGTAAAAAAACGGAATCAGGCTTTTTGGCGGGCCAAGGGAAAATTCTGTAGAAACGTTTTGTAATGGGTGATTTTTCTTAATTAAGCAAAAGTGAACGATTTCCTTACACTATTTCCCGCAGGTAGACGATAATCCACAAAATGTTCTCTTTTTAGAGCCAGGAAAAATCTGTTTTTGCCGCTGAAAAACCTTATATTGCTGTCTAAAAGAGCGTTTAAAGAAAAAAATGCATAAAAAAGGCTCATTAATTAAATTTATAAAAAATCAAGGGTTGAGATGCTCAGCCATTGCTCAGTAAAATAGGGCCAAAACTCAAATCAGGAGAATTTCGTGTCAGAAGCTGCGTATGATTATCATCCGGATCAACTGGAAGAAGCGAAGAACATTGCTTTGGGGTGGCGAATTATAGGCCAGATGGAACCGCAAACGCTGGAGGATGCCATTCAGATGTTGCGAGACAGTTCGGCCTATGCCGCTCAGGTCTACGATCTGCTTTACGCCGAAATCGCTCAGCGCAAGAAAAACGGTTAATACTCAAACCGTTAGCATTCGTACAGCGGCACGATAACGCAGCCAGGTCTCCCAACATTTTTGCGGGTCGATATCACCGTATCCGCAAAAAGGATCCATATTTTTCGCGATACCGTCCGGCACGGAAACCGTTGTTGTGCTGTCCCGAATCTTTTCTACTTCCTGCCTGGTCAGTGAGGTTCCTTTTCTGCATTCCGCATCCATTAACAGGCCCGTTAGCGGAGGTATACAAATAACAGCCATAGCCTTTCTCTTCATTCTGTCTGGTCTTATTTCACTCTTCGGCACGCTATCAGGAAACTTTAATTAAATATCCCTGTAACAATATTAAAGTTTTCGTTAACTTAATTTTAACATTAAGTGTGATTTTTTTTAAAGAGAGGAGAAGCGTTATGCGCGGGGACGGATTTTATTTAAAAAAATGCCCGCAAAGAGAAACTGCGGGCCAACACCAGGGAAACTTGTCAATAGAGCAGGGCATGCCGGTCGCAAATGGCAACCGCATATGGATGAGTAGGGCAAAATAACAATCAGGTGCTGACTTTCAGAACTCTTCAGCAATTAACCACTGATCGGCCTCGTCAAACATCTCTTCAATAATTCTCAACATTACCGATTTGTCATTTTTACTGGCATCGGTTTTGACGCCGTTGGCCTGCATCGGTTTAACTTTTACTTCGGCATCGGGGAAAACACGCCCGATACGTTTTGTGAGTTCATCTAAAATCAGCTGCTGCGCGTTGGGTAAGCCCGCAACGTTGCGCTTATCGTAAATCAGTTCAACAAACATGGGGATCATCCTGGTTATAAATGCTGGATAAAAATACAGTTATTTTGGCGCGGCTTCAACTGAAATTTGTTGATGGCGGCGATAACTTTCCTTATCTGGTCTGAACTTAAGCGCGATTATATCGCCATAATCGTCAAAGGATGCCCGACACAAATACTACACTTGCGGGTATTTACTAACGGAGAGAAAAGATGAACAAAATGCTACTTTTTCCACTGATTGCCGCTGCGGTACTCCTGACGGGCTGTACCAGCAATCATGTTTTGCACATGCGTGACGGCAGCACCAGGGTAGTAGAGGGCAAGCCGGAAAAGGATAAAGCGACAGGTATGGTTATCTATAAGGATGAAAACGGCGTGCAGCAGGCGGTTAATCAGGATGATATTAAGGAAATGAGCGGGTTATAGGGAAGACCAGGTCTGTTCTGATTGTGACAATTGCGCTACATGGGCAGGATAATGTGCCAGACTAAAAAATTATATCTGCCCGGAGAATCCTGCTCATGTTTCGTTTATTCGCTGTCGGAAGCCTGTTGGCCTGTTCTTTTTTTGCTCACGCTTCCGATTCCGCCGAGCCCATGCAAAACAGCGAGTATCAAATAAGCTGCGCCGGACGTCCGACCATGACCGTCACCAACGCGCAGTATGGGCTGACTACCATCCTATGGGCGGGCGATAACTTTCAAATCGCGTCCGGCAGTCAGCAGTCCCATACGGATAGTGGCGATAAGGTTGAGATCGTGCTGTTCCGCAACGGCGACCAGATGGTGATAAACAAAAGCAGCAACGAAACCTTCTTTTCCTATAACGGCCAGAAAAAGCTGGTTTCCTGTAGCCGTACGAGCGAACGGGAAAACAGTACGGTGACGCTACAGCGTACCGATGCCTCCGGCAACGTCGAATCCTGACGGTAAACCAGTCTGCTCCTATACTCATACCTTCTGCAATACCGCAGCTATGCGGTTAATAAGCAAGGAGGAGTAGATGAATCGACGCCAGTTTTGCCGCGCTTCGCTGGTTACTACCGGGGCGCTGGCCTTCAGTAGTTCGCTGGTGCAAGCCGCAACTAATTATGGTCTGAGCAAAGGGCTGGGCCCGGAGCTGCAGCAGGTCGCTGCGCTGCCCTGGGTGTGTAATGCAGTTGCAGTCACCCGTAATAACCGCATCTTTGTCGGCCTGCCGCGCTGGCCCGGCAGCGAAAACTCCCCTTCGGTGGCCGAAGTGATGCCTGACGGCCAGCTAAAACCTTTTCCCGGCGGTGAATGGAACAGCTGGCAGCCTGGCAATCCCGGCACCGATGCTTTTGTCATGGTTAACACCATCCATATCTTTGACGATGACACGCTATGGGTAGTGGATCAGGGCGATAAAAAGCTGGGCCGCGATGCGCAGAAAATTTTGCAGTTTGATATGACCGGCAAGCTGCTGCGTAAAATTACCTTTGATGAAAAAACGCTGCCGGAAAACGGCACCATTAACGATCTGCGGCTGGACGCCGGAAACGCCTATTTCACCGATTCCGGGCTGGGTGGTCTGATCGTCGTCAACCTTAAAACCGGCAAGGCGCTGCGTAAGCTTTCTGCTCATCCGTTGACGTTAATGTGTAACGACAGGCCGCCCATCGGGGATAACGGCTATATGATGCAGGACAAAACCGGCGCGCCAGTGAAGGTACACTCCGATCCGCTGGAGATCAGTCCGGACGGGCAGTGGCTCTATTTTCAGGCACTGACCGGACCGCTCTATCGTGTTCCTACGCGCGGACTGCGCGATGAAACGCTAAGCGATAGCGAGCTGGCCCAGCAGGTGCAATACGTCTACGATACGCCAACGCTGGTGGGCACCGCGATGGACAGCAAAGGGAATCTGTATATGGCCGAATTTCTTCGGCCCCGGATCACTATGCTGTCGCCGGATGGCAAGCTCAGCGTGGTAATTGAAGACGATCGTATCTGGGGGCCGGATGCGCTGTTTATTACCTGGCAGCGCGAGCTTTATATTCCTTGCCCGCAGCTTGGGCGGATGGCCTTTAAACGCGGACCCGACGGCAAAGATCGGGTGCAAAAGCCGTGGCGAATTTACCGCGTGCCGCTGCCGGAAAGCTTTGGTGAGCGGCAAAAAGTGCCGCCGGTCTGGAACGGTTAGTTAATGAGAGAGCGGAAAAATGGAATTGATTTTAACGGATAAGCCTGGGGCAGATGATTTGGCAGAAATCGAGGCCGAACTCTTTGCCTTTAATTCACAATTTATCGATAAGCCGGTAAGCCTTGCCGTTTTTATATGCGGGCCGGATGGCAAAAAGCTGGCTGGCCTGACCGGGTCAACCGTAGGTGACTGGTTGCGTATTAATATGCTGTGGGTCAGTGATACCCTGCGCGGGCAGGGGACGGGAAGCGCACTGATACAGGCTGCGGAAGAGGAAGCCCGCAGGCGCGGCTGTCTGTATGCTCAGGTAGATACGGCCAGCTTTCAGGCCAGGCCTTTTTACGAAAAGAAGGGATACGTGGTGCGGTTTGTCCTGGACAATTATCCGCGCGTTCATCAGCGATTTTACTTAACGAAAGCGCTTTAGCCCGTCGCTATTCTCCCGGCCGCTGGCGCAAATCCAGCGGCGCATTTTCTGCCTCGTCCAGCAGCGACAGCCAGTCGCGCACCGTCACTTCCTGCCATGAAAGATGACCGCGGGTCGTACTCATTAGCACCACGTCCGGCCGTAAGGCACGATAAAATTCCAGCGTGCGCTTTAAGTCAGCTTCGTTGCTTTCCGGCACCAGCACGGTTATCCAGCGATCGTGGCTAAGGCAGATGGTATCACCCACAAACAGATAGGTTTTGCCATAAGGTGAAGCATACAGATAGGTCGTACTGCCGGGCGTATGGCCGGGCGTCGGCACCACGTGAAAACTGCCGCAGTGAACTTCGGCCTGATTAAAGGTGTCGTCCGCTTCGGCAAACGAGCTGACCGCGCCAAGCGCACGGTTATGGCAGTAGAGCGCTGAATTAAAGCGCTGCTGGAGCAGTTGCGTACCCGGGCCAGCTTCATGCCAGTGGGTAAGATAGTGACGGAAGATACCGCCAAGATCCTGAATAACGTGATGATCTTCCGGGTTTTCTACGCGGGAAATCAGCACGTTGCCGCGATTAAGCTGCAGCAAAAAGCCATGCATCATCAGTTCCGGATCTTTTTCGCCCAGCGGAAATTCTGGCGTGGAAACCCACAGATCTTCATACAGCTGCTTCATGTATACTCCAGAATGCCTAACGCAGGACGGGATGTCCCGATAGGGTCAGCGTAGCGGTGGAGCCTTCTACCTGTAGATGCCCCTGAGCGCCAAGGGGTAGCGTAACGGTATTCCAGTGATGACCAAATTCCAGGCCGCTAACCACGGGCAGGCCGGTAAGCTGCCGAATCAGCGTCCATACGCTGTTAAAATCGTAACCGCTGTCGTAATCAGTCAGTTTTACACCGGTAAAGCTGCCGGCGACAATGGCTTTCTGGCGCGCCAGCACGCCATGCTGGGCCAGCTGTAGCAGCATTCTTTCCGTACGGAAGGGATGCTCATTGATATCCTCGATCACCAGAATACCGCCGGTAATTGTCGGCAGCCACGGCGTACCGATAAGGGAAGTGAGCATCGCCAGATTGCCACCCCACACCGTACCGGCAACGTCTAACTGCTGCGGCTCCGTTTGCCATTCTAACGTCAGTTCTGGCGAAGTCAGCGCGCGCCAGAAGTGCTCGATGGTAAAATCAGATAAAACCTCTGCGCCAAAATTGCTCGCCAACATCGGGCCGCTAAAGGTCTGCGCGCCTTGCTGCAGCAGCGCCATCTGAATCACCGTAAAATCACTGTGCCCGCAAATAGCCATCGGCCGATCGCGTAACCGCGCCGCCAGCGCGGCGGCATCAAAGTCGGGCAGCAGCCGGGTAGCGCCGTAGCCGCCGCGTACCGGCATGACGATATCCGCCTCGGTAGTCAGCAGATCTAGATCTTGCAGCCGCTGCTGGTCATTACCGGCAAAGCGCTGGTCGCGGCGCTCTATCACCTGCGTGTTATTAACCCGATGGCCCTGCGCCTGCAGGCGCTGTACGCCAAGCAGCGCTGCCTGCTGGTTCTGACAATAGCCAGAAGGTGCAATCAGATGAAAAATGCGTGGGATAACGGACATAATCTTCACTTTTATCCTTTACTGGCTAAATAATGACTTTATTTCAACGAGTTTTGCCTGCCGTCAAGGATAGCAGGCCACAAGCTTAAGCGGCCCGAACAAATTTTATGCGGGCTTAGTGAATTATTTTGTGCCATTGCGGGTCCAATACGGCTGATAATGACGAAAAGCAGCGCTGAAGTCACCAACCGAAACGGCAAATTAGGAGTTACGGTAATTTTCTCCCTGCAGACAGCCGTTATGATGAAGCGCGAAGCAAAAGCCTAAAGGAACAACAGCGTGAGAAGCGTAAAAACAGCGGCATTACTTGGCGTGCTCCTGCTGGCAGGCTGTGCCGGTCAGCCGCACAGGCAGAGCGAAAACCTGCAGCAAACGCCATTGACCAAAGCGCCGCCGCAAAAAGTCGCGCAGGCGTGGTCTTTATTTACCGAGAACGCGGCACATAACTACGGCGTTGACCAGAAGCTGGTGGACGCGATTATTTCAGTGGAGTCGGGCGGCAATCCAACGGTGGTCAGCAAATCAAACGCCATTGGTTTAATGCAGATAAAAGCCTCCACGGCGGGGCGTGAAGTGTATCGGGTACAGGGGCGTCGCGGCCAGCCGAGCAGCTCGGAGCTGCGCGATCCGGTGAAAAATATCGATATCGGCACCGCCTATCTGAAAATCTTGCAGGATCAGTCCCTGGCCGGTATACGCAATCCAAAAACCCTGCGTTACGCCACTATCGTTTCTTACGCCAACGGGGCTGGCGCGCTGCTGAGAACCTTTTCGCGAGACAGGGATCGGGCGATTGCCATGATTAACTCTATGACGCCGGAAGAGTTTTATCAGCACGTGCAGGAGAAGCACCCGGCCGCTCAGGCGCCGCGCTATCTGTGGAAGGTAACCACGGCTTACCGCACTATTTAACGGTAGCTGTGCGCCCGGAACAGGAATAATGAGTAAAGCCACCTGTGCGGGCGGCTTCTTTTTTACTGAAAACGGGTCGCTTTTTCGCGGGCCAGGCGCTCCAGCGAAAAGATCACGTTTTGCAGCAAACGTTCCTGGGCAAAGCTCAGCGAGGCAAAGCGAAAGCTCAGGCGCGGCGTTACCACCGTTTCATTTTTATTGCCTACTATGCTGCGCTGGCCTACGTTAATCAGCGCAGCATCCACTTCCAGCTGACCATATTCGCCCAGCTCAAGACGCATTTTTTTAAATTCTTCGCCACCTTGCAGGGTCTCCGGCAGCGTGGCGTCGCCTAATACGCCGACTCCCCCCAGCGAAAGGTCCTGCAAGCGCATACGGCCTTCGCCGCCGCCCGGCCATTTTACATGGCAGTAATAAACCGGATCGAGCGGTACGCACACGCGGAAAAACTCGCGGCGCTGGATCATCCACAGTACGTCGGGCAGGTCAGCGCCAAAGGCCGGCAGCCCTTCATGGTTATCGGCTTCCAGCGCGTCTAGCGCAAATTCAACCTTGGCACCCTGCGTTTCCGCAGTCAGATGCAGGTTTTTCATCGTCAACGCCAGCTGGTTTTCATAATCGTTACTGCCATAGTCAAGAAGCAGGCGCTCTTTGTCAGCGTAAAGCAGACGAGTAATAAACTGGCCCCGGTCGTGTGAAACTAATACTGGTGTTTGATTTTTATGTAAATTTTTTAATACGGCAAGCACGGCGAGCGGGCCACGCTTGAGATACTGCTCTTTTTCTTCTTCTTTCACGTCCCACTCCGATTAGGTCAGCAAACACATGCCTGGCGGTGATACGACAAATTATCGGCATGAAAGCGTGACGCTTTAGGCGGTGTGAAAAAAAAGTGCAAAAAGTTTGGCTTTAAATCACAGAGTTAGAATCTTTGCCTATACTTAGCCCGTCCAATGAGTACAAACCAAGGAGCAGTAAATGGGAATTTTGTCATGGATCATTTTTGGTCTGATTGCCGGGATCATCGCAAAGTGGATTATGCCGGGTAAAGATGGCGGCGGTTTTATCATCACCGTTATTCTGGGGATTGTGGGCGCCGTAGTTGGCGGCTGGATCAGCACCCTGGTGGGCTTCGGCAAGGTAGACGGCTTTAACTTCGGTAGCTTTGTCGTGGCGGTGATCGGCGCCATTGTGGTGCTGTGGATCTACCGTAAAGTCAGAAGCTAGTCACGCGGCTGTCCTGAAAAGGAAATGTTCCGTGAACAATAACCCCGCGCTCCGGCGTGGGGTTTTTTATGGATAGCAGAAGGTTATGCAAAGATCGGCAAGAAAGGTACAGGCGACGTGCGGTCGCCTGAAGTCGTCCTACTTTTTAGTGATATCGCTAACGTTGTTACAAACCATGCCTTTAGGGCAATAGAGATCCATTAGCTTGAGCGTGACGCCGTTGGTCCAGCCAAAGCCGTCCTGCAACGGATATTCACCGCCGCCGCCGCCGCCCAGGTTTTTTCCTTCCACAACATATTTTTCAACCAGCTTATGCTCCTTGTTATAGGTGGCTTGCACATTATTTAAGAAGCGCATACCAATATCCTTCGCCAGCGTTTGCTTACCGTAGTTATTAAGGCCTTCTACCGCCGCCCACTGTAAAGGTGCCCAGCCGTTTGGCGCATCCCACTGCTGGCCGTTATTCACGTTAGTGGTGACCAGTCCACCTTCTTTCACCAGCTGCGCCTGTACCGCCGTGGCCGTACGGTTAGCCTGGTCTGCCGTCGCTACTTTGAGATAAAGCGGGAACAGCGTGGCAGCCGTCAGCTGCGGTCTGACCTTCGCTTTCCGCCAGTCATAGTCGGCGTACCAGCCCTGTTTACTGTCCCACAGATAGTGGTTAATCGCTTTCTGACGCTGCTCGGCTAGCTGCGTAAAGCGCTGGCTGGCGTCCTGATGACCGGCTTCTTTATTGGCACGCGCCAGCGTTTGTTCCAGATGGAACATAAGCGAGTTGAGGTCTACCGGCAGAATATGGGTGGTTTCGATAGTGGAAATCTCGCCAGGTTTGGCAAACCAACGTGAGCTGAAATCCCAGCCGGATGCTGCACCGGCGCGTAGATCGCGATAGAGTTCGCCTTTGTTACGCTCTTTCGCTTTTTCTGCGGTTTCGATGTCATCCATCCACGATTCGGTACGTGGCGTATCGCGGCTATCCCAGTAGCGGTTTAGCAAGGTGCCATCTTTCAGTTTCACCACGGTTTTTGCGGCATCGCCTGCCTTAAGGCTGTCGGCATCGCTCATCCAATAGCTGTACTCTTTTTGCAGCTCGGGCAGATACTGGCTGTAGACGCTTTCACCTTTATGCGTTGCCAGTAAATCTACCATCAGGCTGAAAAACGGCGGCTGCGAGCGGCTCAGATAGTAGCTGCGGCTGCCGTTAGGAATGTGGCCATACTTGTCCAGCAGCGCGGCAAAGTTATCGACCATATCCTGAACGCGGTCCCAGTGGCCGCTTTCGGCCAGTCCCAGCATGGTAAAATAGCTGTCCCAGTAATAAATTTCCTGGAAACGGCCGCCGGGCACGACATAAGGTTTTGGTAGCGCCAGCAGCGAATCCCACTGGTTTAGCGGTGTACCATTGCGGGTCAACACGGGCCATAGCCCATCGATATGCTCTCGCAGGCTTTGGCCCGCTGGCGGCACATAGGCCGCGCCGCTAACCGGCAAGGTAAAATTGGTTTTGACGAAACGACGCAAATCAAAGTTGCTCTGTTTTCTTTGCATCTGCCAGTCTGCCAGAATCTGGCTGGGACTGGTTTTAGGCAGCGCATCCGCAAACGTTTTTTGATCGGGAAATAATTTTGCTGCCTGAACGGCCTGATAAAGCGGCCCGAGCGTCACGTCTGGCGGCTGAGGTGCCGTGCTGGCCTGCTGTGAAACCTCGGCGGCGTTAGCATAGCCTGCCAGCGTAGCCAGCAGCGGGAGTGCCAGAACAGTTTTCCATTGACGTTTTTCAACTCTCTGCATTGCTAGTTCTCCATAGCCTGAACGGGGATCTGTAAGTTATTGACCCTGAAACAAACTTTAGACGACATTCTGCATACCGTGTGGCAAATCACGATGAAATGTGATGTGGTCAGGCATTTTTTTATTTCCAGTTATCACTGGCAGGGCGCGGGCCGTCAGCAACGCCGGTTTTTAATGCGCTACGGGGCTGTGCGCCTTTTATTAAATTTTATCTCTGAAAAATCCGGCCAGTAAAAGCGAGCATCGACGCTTATTTATTCCGAATGCGTTTTATTTTTTTTACGGGGTTTTAGATAATAACGTAAGTTAATGCATTTAGTTAAACCGTTAATAAGCTGTTGTAATAAAAATATGGGGCTGCTTATTGCTAAATATTTGGCACAAAAGCAAAGTTATCTTTGCAAATTTTCAGGTCGATCAATATATTGCTTTTAGCGCCTGAAAAAAGGCATGGCGTTATTAATATCCTGATAGTGCAGGTTTATCTTCCACTGCCAAACAGGGAAAAGCCTGTGCGGGCACAGGACGGATTTCAGGGAGCAACAAAGCTGTTAAAAAAGGGAAATCAGGGCATGACAGAGTTTGACAATAATATTTTACACACCGGCGGCGATCCCCGGGCATTACCGGAATTTAGCGCGCTTCGTCAGGAAATAGCAAAGCTAAATACTGTCAGTAATAGCGAGACAGACTGGCAACAGGTTGAGCGGCAGGCAATCGCGCTTTTCAGGGCTAACGGCATGGATTTACAAAGCGTTGCCTGGTATACGCGGGCAAGAGCGCACAATGCCGGCCTGGCCGGTCTGTGTGAAGGGATAGAAATTATCACTGCGATGATCAGGCATCAGTGGCCTACACTCTGGCCACAGCCGCTTCCGGCCAGACTGGCTATTATCACCTGGCTAAGTACGGGCGTTCAGCAAATTATCAGCGAAAGCAGCTACGGGGCGAGCGATCTCGAGCTGCTGCTGCATTTGCGCGAACAGCTGGAGCAAAACGTTGCCACACTGGAAGAGCTTGCCCATAAGCATTTAAGCCAGCTGGATCGCCTGGTCATCCAGGTGGCTACGCTTACCGAACGGCTGGCAGCACCGCAAAGCGAGACAAAAGCAACGGCGCTGGAAGCCCTTAAACGCGGCAATCAGGCCGCATCGAACCGTTATGGCGAGTTTACGCCGCTTATCTACGTGCCGAGAGATTTAACGACGTCTTCAGCGCTAAACCTTCGTTTCAGCTTTTGGGAACGCAGCCGGGGATTTATTGCCGGGGTGGCGGCGACTCTGGTGCTGAGTGGGCTAACGGTCTGGGCCTGGCAGCTTATTCAACCGGAACCGGATAAAGCGCAGCGGGTGGCGATGCTGGCGCAGCGGGTCACGCCTGAACAGAGCTGGCAGCGGGATAAATGGCAGCAAATGATGACTGCAACCGCGTTGCCGACAGAACAGCTGGGATTATGGCATACGGCGCAGCTCAGGCTGCAAAAGCTGGCTGAACAGGTAGGCGAGTGTGGCGA
Organism: Erwinia sp. BNK-24-b; assembly: GCF_047456155.1. Classification (NCBI taxonomy): domain Bacteria; kingdom Pseudomonadati; phylum Pseudomonadota; class Gammaproteobacteria; order Enterobacterales; family Erwiniaceae; genus Erwinia; species Erwinia sp. BNK-24-b. The sequence goes on along the minus strand of NZ_CP179901.1, from coordinate 2,660,872 downwards.
AGTGCGCACGGCATGTCTTTCCAGAGCCGAGCTGGAGGCGCAGCTGGTCACTATTCAGCAACCGCTACAGGCAATGTTGCCCGTTGAGGAGCTGCTACGTCGACTTGAAGCCGATAATTCTTCACCCGTATTACGCGGTAAAATTGAACACCGTATAAAACAGCAGCTGGCGCGTTACGCGCTTATTTTACACGCGGCCCGGCAAAGCGTCCCGGAGCGGAAGAAATAATGCCTTTTTTAACATAACAATAAAATCACGCCGCCCGGGAAATAAAAAATAACAGGGAGTATCATTTTCTCTGTCACAATTTTCAGCACCTGGAGTGCTAACCATTCTGTTATAAAGCCAGGTTAATAGCTAATCTGGTTATTTCAGGAAATATCTGGCGTTTTATAAACTATCTGCACGGTAATCTTAAGAAAGCTTTGGTAACTTTGATTTAATTCGCTAATTTTTTAAAAAATGTCCTGTATATTCTGATTCCTCTGATTACGGCGCATAACGAATCTGTTTTTTTACTTTTCTGTCGATATTCACAAGGAGTGATAGATGAATGGTTCATACCAAAGTGAAATTTTTCGTGCACGCATCAGTATCAATCTCGATCCATACGCCAGCAGCTATAGCGTCAGCCTCACCTTTCGCGAAATGAAGGGGGTTAAGCCGGAACAGATTACCAGACAGCTGCCGCCGCGCAGGGCGATACTGGCTTGTTAGATAACAATCTGAACAACAATTTTCTGCTGCGCTTTTATATTTCTGGCTCTCTGAGAGAAGTCAGCCTTGAACTTTTTGCGGTGCTGCGATCATGAAAGAAAATGCTCTCTCTCTTGTTGACCGGGTTTTCTCCTCTGGCTGGCTACTGGTGTGCCAGCTGCGTAACGGGCAGGACATCATCGATGGCGAAGCGCTATATCAGCGAGCCTGCGGCTGGCTGGATAACTGGCAGCAGCAGCTTAGCGAGGCGGGTATCAGCAAGGCCCATTCGCAGCAGATGCTGTATGCCGTCTGCGCGCTGCTGGATGAAAGCGTCATGAACCGGGGGAAACAGGATAACGGCTATCAATACTGGATAACGAATCCGCTACAGGTTAAATATTTCAATGCTATGCACGCAGGCGAAAAGCTGTGGGAGCGGATTAGGATGCTGCTGGCAGAGCCTGCGCCCGATCCGCACATGCTGACCTGCTATTACCGTGTGCTTCAGCTGGGGTTTAGCGGCCTTTATCGGGCCAGCCGCGATAAGCGCCGTGAAGATATTATGCAGCGGCTTGCCCAGCAGGTAGCGCCTTATCTTCTCCAGGATATTCCTTTAGTTTCACGGCCAAAACGCCTGTACGCGGGCCGCCAGTCTGGATGGTTATTTTGGGGGGGCGGTATCGCTTTGCTGATGGGGCTTTGGTTACTGCTCTCGTTTTCGCTGGAGCACATTTTTCTGGCGGGGAGGCTGGGGTAGACGGTGCGTAAAATCAGGTTGTTAACTCTACTACTGGCTGCCGGGCTGTCGCTGATACAGGTGCAGATTTACTGGCATCCCGGCCTGCTTGCTGCCGTCACAGCCAGCGGCATTATCTTTCTTGCCGCGGGTGGCGCGGTATTCTACTGGCGGCGGGCACCGCAGGATTCCGGCGCAATAATAAACGAAAGCCTGTTGCCACCTGAGCGTTTTGCCGGATGGGTCGTGCTGGTATGCGGTGGTGAAGCTTCGCTTTTTGCCGCAGGCGAACCTTATCGGGAAACCCAACAGGGATGGTATATCGCCGTTGCAGAACCGGAAAACCTGTCGCAAATGGCGCTGTACCTGGTGGAAAAAAGGCCGACGTTGAGCGGCAGGCTGGCGCTGTTGCTGGCCATTATCCCGGAGGAGCAGCAAACAGAAGCCTTCACGCACGGCTTGCGCAGCTGGCATCGGGCGATAGCGGCATGTAAGTTACCGGTTACGCCACTGCTGCTGGCCTGCAGCTGGTTATCACCGCCGGGAGATAACCCGTCCGAGGCATTACACGGCTGGTTTACCCTGCTGCCGGAGCAGGGAATGCAGTTTCACCCGCTGGCAGAGAGTCCGCTTTCTTTATCTGCCTGGCAACAGGAGGCACCCGCAGTTGAAAGAGAAAGCCGCCTGCACCGGCTATTCTGGCTCGACAGCCTGCTGAAGTGGGAAAAAGCGCAGGTTGCAGCGATTACCGGGCAACACTCCGGTGCAGTGCCAGCGCTGAAGTTTTGTGCGCGGGGATGGAATTTTACGCCGCCCGGGGCGCTTGAAAATAATCTCTGGCAGCAGTATCTGGCCAGTCAAACGTCTTTATCCTGTCCTGGCGTTGCCCGGGCAACGTTGCCTTTGCCAGACTGCCTGCTGGCGCAGTTACCTCGCCGTCAGGGGACTGGCATCAGGCAGATCTTACGTACCACAGGCCTGCTGTGCGGCGTTTTTCTGCTGCTGGCCATGTTGGCTTCCTGGCATCACAACCGCCAGCTGCTGCAGCACGTCAACCATAGTTTGGCGCTTTATCTTTCACTCCCCGAAGAGCCACCTGAACCTAAGCTCCAGGCTCGGGCAAAACTCAAAGACGATTTACAGCTGCTGGAAAGCTGGCGACGCGGTGGCGAACCGTTGCGTTACGGACTAGGGCTATATAAAGGCGCGGGCTTGATTGCGCCAGTACGTGCCGCGATTGAAGCCTGGCCGCCGCCGGCGGTGGCAGTACAGCAACCGCAGACGATTCGGCTGGATAGCCTGGCGCTGTTTGCTTCCGGCCAGTGGCGGCTGAAAGCGGATTCCACTCGCGTACTGGTTAATGCGCTGATCGATATCAAGGCCAAACCGGGCTGGCTGATCGAGATTGCCGGCCACACCGATAACGTTGGCAGCGTAAACACCAATCAGCATCTTTCCCTGAAACGGGCAGAAGCGGTACGCGACTGGTTGCGTGATAACGGCGGCATAGCGGAAAGCTGTTTTGTGGTGCAGGGGTATGGCGCAAGCCGCCCATTGAAAAGTAATGATACGGAAGCAGGCAGGATGGCTAACCGCCGTGTTGAAATCAGCCTGAGCCCGCAGGCTGGTGCCTGCCCGTTATCGGCTGGCAGCGTACCACCGCAGGGCGGTGATGTGGCTTTAAACCAGATGGCTACTATGGCAACTTCCTGGCGACAGCAATAAGGGCAGATATATTCGTATGAAGCCGGGTGCGATAGTAAATTTACGTGACAACGTCACGTCGGAGTGAGCGTTACGTTACTAACGATGCGCGTTGTGAAACAGCCTGAACGCAACAAAATGGCAAAAGCGGCATCCACAGCTTCAGGCTGCCCGAAGCAGAGCCCGTGTCGCTGAAACTGCCAGAGTGGGCAAACATGCAAAAAGCGGGCGACCACATTGAGCGGGCAAGCATGCAAAAAGCGGCGATTATATTGAGCGGCCAGGCATGCAAAAAGCGGCGACCACATTGAGCGGGCAACCATGCAAAAAGCGGCGACCATATTGAGCGGCCAGGCATGCAAAAAGCGGGCGACCACATTGAGCGGGCAAGCATGCAAAAAGCGGCGACCATACTGGCCGCCGCTTTGGTTGCGTTGTCGGTTGCCTTTACCGCAGGCTTATTTACATTTTGCACACTGGTTCTGCGCAATAAGCGCGAAGAAATCGTTGCCTTTATCATCGACCAGAATAAACGCCGGGAAGTTTTCAACCTCAATCTTCCACACCGCCTCCATACCCAGTTCCGGGTACTCTACGCACTCCAGGCTTTTGATACTCTGCTGCGCCAGCACCGCTGCCGGGCCGCCGATGCTGCCCAGGTAAAAACCGCCGTGCTGGCGGCAGGCATCCGTCACCTGCTGGCTGCGATTGCCCTTGGCCAGCATGATCAAGCTACCGCCGTTAGCCTGTAGCTTGTCAACGTAGGAGTCCATACGACCGGCAGTTGTCGGGCCGAGCGATCCCGATGCGTAGCCTTCCGGCGTTTTGGCCGGGCCGGCGTAATACACCGGGTGATCTTTCAAATACTGCGGCAGGCCTTCACCTTTCTCCAGACGCTCGCCAAATTTCGCATGTGCGATATCCCGCGCCACGATAATGGTACCGCTCAGCGACAGCCGCGTGGAAACCGGATACTGTGACAGCTGCGCCAGCACCTCTTCCATCGGCCTGTTCAGGTTGACCTGATGCACTTCGCCTTCGCCTTGCTGGCGCAGCGCTGCTGGAATATAGCGTCCCGGATTATCCTCCAGCTTCTCAATCCAGATACCTTCCCGGTTGATTTTCGCCTTGATGTTGCGGTCTGCCGAGCAGGAAACGCCCATGCCTACCGGACAGGACGCGCCGTGACGCGGCAGGCGGATGACGCGAATATCATGCGCGAAGTATTTGCCGCCGAACTGCGCACCCAGCCCCAGTTTTTGCGCCGCCTTCAGGAGCGCTTCTTCCAGGTTGCGGTCGCGGAACGCCTGGCCGTGCTCGTTGCCTTCAAACGGCAGGCCGTCGTAATAGTGTGTTGACGCCAGCTTGACCGTTTTCAGCGTGCTTTCTGCCGAGGTGCCGCCAATAACAAATGCAATATGGTAAGGCGGGCAGGCTGCGGTGCCCAGCGTACGCATTTTTTCCGTCAGGTACGCTTCCAGCTTGCCGGGATTGAGCAGGGCGCGCGTCTCTTGCCAGAGATAGGTTTTGTTGGCCGAGCCGCCGCCTTTCGCCATACAGAGGAACTTGTACTCGTCGCCGTCCACGCTGTAGAGATCGATTTGCGCCGGTAGATTGGTGCCGGTATTGATCTCATGATACATATCCAGCGCGACGTTTTGCGAGTAGCGCAAATTGTCCTGGCTGTAGGTGTTATATACGCCCTGCGAAAGCGCGGCTTCATCTCCGCCGCCGGTCCAGACCCGCTGGCCCTTTTTGCCCATGATGATAGCCGTGCCGGTGTCCTGGCAGGTTGGCAGCACGCCTTTTGCCGCAATTTCTGAGTTTCTTAAAAACTGCAGCGCCACGTACTTATCGTTTTCGCTGGCTTCAGGATCGGCCAGAATGGACGCTACCTGCTGCTGATGCGCAGGGCGCAGCATAAAAGCGGCATCGTGAAATGCCTGCTGCGCCAGCAGAGTTAAAGCAGCTGGCTCGACTTTCAGGACTTCCTGGCCGGCAAACTCGCTGACGGAAACGTGTTCGCGGCTCAGCAAATAATATTCGGTTTCTTCAGGGGCGAGAGGAAAGGGTGGTTGATAAACGAAAGGTTTGTTCGACATTTTTCACCTGCTCAACCCGTAGCCGCAGGCGGCATACGGGAAACAATGTTATCTGGCCAGAGCCTGCACGGCCCGGCCAGCAGAATTATTTTTCGGCTACTCAGAACATCATAACCATCCATGGATAGGCAATCAGCATCATGCCGCCAAGGAAGATAGCGCCAAAGATGGTGCCAAGACGCCAGTAATCTTTGGTAGGCAGATAGCCGCTGCCGTAGTAAATCGGGCTGGGGCCAGTACCGTAAGGCGTGATAATACCCATAACGCCCAGCGACGTAACCATCATCAGGCAGTAAACCGGCATATTTATACCCGGAATGGCGGCGGCAATGGTCAGCATGGCAGGCAGCAGCGCGGTAGTATGGGCCGTGGTGCTGGCAAACAGATAGTGCAGCAGAAAGAAAGCCACCAGCAGCATCACCGCCGCCACCTGTGGGTCGATGCCGGTCAGCAAATGGCCGCCTTCTTTACCCAGCCAGGCAATAAAGCCGACCCGCGCCAGACCATCCGCCAGCGCCACCAGCGTGGCGAACCAGGCGAAGGTGTTCCATGCCGGTTTATTGCTGGTAATGTCGTTCCAGTTCAGTACGCCCGTCCACAGCATCAGCACGACCACCAGCAGCGCGGCCAGCGCTGGTTCAATCCATGCGGCGGCGAAAATCCACATCAGCAGCGCGCAGCAGACAAAGACCAGCAGCAGGATTTCATTACGGGAAAGTTTGCCGAGCTTCTCCAGCTCGCTTTTCGCCCAGCGCGGCACTTCATCATTGATTTTGACTTCTGGCGGATAGAACCAGTAGGCCAGCAAAGGCATGGTCAGGATCAGCAGCACGCCAAGCGGCAGGAATGCCAGGAACCAGCTTCCCCAGGAAATCTCAAAGCCGACAATGCTTTTTACCAGCGCCAGCGCCAGCAGATTGGGGGCCAGCGCCGATAAAAACATTGAGCTGGTGATACAGGCTGCGGTTATCGCTACCCACATTAAATAGGAGCCAATTTTGCGCGCGCTGGGATCGTTAGGCTTTGAGCCGTACAGCGGCGGCAGGTTGGCGATAATAGGATAGATGGTTCCGCCGCTGCGCGCGGTGTTGGACGGCGTAAAGGGGGCCAGCAGCAGATCGGCGAAGGTAATGGCATAGCCCAGCGTCAGGCTGCGACGACCCAGGTACTTCACCAGGATCAGCGCCAGACGGCGGCCGAACTGGGTTTTATCGTAGCCTGCGGCAAACATGAAGGCGCCGAAGATCAGCCAGACCGTGGAGTTGCCGAAGCCGCTGACGGCCCATTTAAAAGACTGGGTCGCTACTTTGAATGTGGGATCGTTAAGTTCTGCCGGGCTGAACAGCAGCCAGCGGCTGAACAGGGCGATAACGACCACCCCGGTCAGGCCGATAACCGCGCCGGGCAAAGGCTCAAATATCAGCCCGACGATGACGCCGACAAAGACAGCAAAAAAGTGCCACGCGTAAGGCTCCAGCCCGGCCGGAACCGGCGTGAGCAGTAGCAGCACCGTTATCAATACCGGCAGGAAAAGCATAATCAGATGTTTTTTAGCGCCTGGAGCGGCGACGGCAGCTTTGGGCGGTTCGGTGTTGGTTGATAGTGGTTTCATTTTATCGTCTGCAAGTTGTTGAGAATGTGGTTTGACGCCCCGGTTTAAGCACGTTTTTAATTATTTGTTTTTGGACTTGCACGCCGTGGTGTTTATAAATCTTCATTTATTTCTAACTATCTTTTAACACATTATTAAGCGGCTGTGAAGATAATGCGACTCGTGCGGATTTACAATATTGATCTGGATCAATAAATATTTCCCGCGCGTTTTATCTTTTTGCTGGAAACAGTGTTTCCGTTCTTTTTCTATTACCATTATTTTACATATCAGTCGGATTTTCTGCCGCCTCTATTTCCAGAAGACAGTTTTTGTAAAGATATCTATCTGTTTTTATTGATTTTATTTTTGGTAACAACCGGCTCTTGATTTTTGTTAACTATTGGTTAACAATTAGCAGGGTGCCGACAGGGCATAAAATAAATAATTCACCGCACTACTTTCAAAACTTTATTAACTAAATTAACCGCAAAGATAAAAATTAAAATTGCTATATTTACTGCATGAAACAGGAACAGTCAGTTAATTAATTACGTTTCTTCTGTCACAGGGTTTAAAATTCCATCCTCCTGGAGTCGATTATAATGAATACGCTCACCCCGATCCTGAATCCGCTTACGCTGCCCAATGGCGCGGTGCTGAAAAACCGTTTGCTGATGGCACCGATGACCACCTGTACCGGCTTTTATGACGGTACCGTCACCAGCGAGCTGGTAGAGTATTATCGCGATCGCGCAGGCAGCATCGGTACGGTGATCGTGGAGTGCGCCTTTATCGACCCGAAAGGACCTGCTTTTCCCGGCGCTATCGGCATTGATAACGACAATAAAATCTCTGGCCTGTCCCGCATTGCTGACGCCATAAAATCGAAAGGTTCCAAAGCAATTTTGCAAATCTACCACGGCGGCAGAATGGTAGAGCCGGAACTGATTGGCGGCAGAACGCCGGTTGCGCCCAGCGCGATTGCCGCGCCGCGTGAAGGTGCCACGACGCCCACGGCACTGACAGGCGAAGAAGTTGAGGTCATGATCACCAAATTTGGCGATGCGGTAAACCGGGCTATCAAGGCGGGCTTCGATGGCGTCGAGCTTCACGGTGCTAACACTTATCTCATCCAGCAGTTCTACTCTCCTAACTCCAACCAGCGCGATGATAAATGGGGCGGCAGCCGCGACAACCGTACGCGCTTCCCGCTTGAAGTGCTTGAAATTACGCATAAAATGGCCGAGCGCTTTGCTGATGATAACTTTATTATCGGCTACCGCTTCTCGCCGGAAGAGCTGGAGGTCCCGGGCATTCGCTTTGACGATACTCTGTATCTGCTGGAGAAACTGGCGGCGCGCGGACTGGACTATGTTCACTTCTCGGTAGGCCAGCTGTTACGGCCTTCCATTGTCGATACGCGCGATCCAACGCCGCTTATTACCAAATTTATTGCTCAGCGTTCAGCCACGCTGGCGAAGGTGCCGGTGATTGGCGTGGGCGGCGTGGTTAACAAGTCGGATGCCGAAAGCGCGCTGGAACACGGTTTTGATTTGGTAGCGATTGGCAAAGCCTGCATTGCCTATCCGGACTGGGCCGATCGCATCATCCACAACGATCGCCTTGAGCTTTATATCGACAGCAACCGTCGCGAAGAGCTGAACATTCCTGAGCCGCTGTGGCGTTTCTCGCTGGTAGACGCGATGATCCGCGATACCAGCACTACCGGCCGCAAATATAAGGCGGGTATCTATCAGGAAAAAGTCGAAGCCGAAGCGCTGAAGCTGAAAATCAACGTCGCGCTGGATACCGACCGTATTACCGATATCACGCTGGTGCCGGACGAAACCCTGGACGTTGATTTCACCACCACCTTTGAGAACCTGCGTAGCCGTATCCTGGTTGCCAACAGCCCGCACGTGGATGCCGTCACTGGCGCTACCACGCAGAGTGAAGCGCTGAAAAAAGCGGTTTCGCGCGCGCTGGCGACCAGCAGCAAAGAGCACGTGATTGAAGAGGGCGGCAATCCGCAGGCACCGCAGAGTTACGATGTGGTGGTGATTGGCAGCGGCGGCGCTGGCCTGGCCGCCGCTATCCAGGCGCATGATGAAGGCGCTCGCGTGGCAATTATTGAAAAAATGCCGACCATCGGCGGCAACACCATTAAAGCCTCCGTGGGCATGAACGCGGCGGAAACCCGCTTCCAGAAGCTGAAAGGCATTAAGGACAGTAAAGAGCTGTTCTACCAGGAAACGCTGAAGGGTGGACAGTTTAAAAATAATCCGGTGCTGCTGAAAGAGTTTGTCGAGCTGGCCCCGGACGCTATTGAATGGCTGGCAGCGAAGGGCATCGAGCTCAACGATATTACTATCACCGGCGGGATGAGCATTGACCGTACGCACCGTCCGGCTGACCGTTCAGCGGTAGGGGGCTTTTTAATCAGCGGACTGGTAAAAAATATTAACCAGCGCGGCATTGAGGTACTGCTGGAAACCACCGTAGCGGAAATCATTATGGACGGCGATAAAGTGGCCGGGGTCAAAGTGGTGGATGAATATAACGACAGCCGCATTCTTAACGCCAGTAGCGTCATTGTGGCAACCGGCGGTTTCAGCGCCAACCGGGAAATGGTGGTTAAGTATCGCCCTGAGCTGGATGGGTTTGTCACCACCAACCATAAGGGCGCAACCGGCAGCGGCATTGCGCTGCTGGAAAAAGCGGGCGCGGGCACGGTTGATATGGGCGAAATCCAGATTCACCCAACAGTTGAACAAACTACCTCATACCTGATTTCCGAGGCGATTCGCGGCGGTGGGGCGATTCTGGTGAGCCAGGCCGGACACCGTTTCTGTAACGAGATGAACACGCGCGACAAAGTGTCGGCGGATATCATCGCTCTGCCGGAAAAAAGCGCCTGGGTGATTTTTGACGAGCAGGTCAGGCTGAATAACAAAGCGGCAGATGAGTATATCGCCAAAGGCTTTGTGGTTAGCGCGCCGTCACCGCACGAGCTGGCCGTGAAGCTGAATATGGATTTCCATGCGCTGCTGGCCACGCTGGAACGTTACAACCTGTTTGTCGAACGGCAAAACGATGAGGACTTCGGTCGCCAGACCGCGCTGCGTCATCCGCTTAACCAGGGGCCGTTTTATGCGATACGCATCGCGCCTGGCGTTCATCACACCATGGGCGGCGTGACCATCAACAGCGATACCGCCGTGCTCAATACGCAGCAGCAGCCGATTGCAGGCGCGTGGGCGGCGGGAGAAGTGGTCGGCGGTATCCACGGCGGTAACCGCATCGGCGGCAACGCTATCGCCGACATTATCATCTTCGGCAAGCTGGCAGGACATAACGCGGCGGCCTGGGCAATGAAGCGCTGATAAGCGACGGCGGGGCATCAGCTCCGCCGTTCTGCATGAATGCCAGTCGGACGCTGGCAGTTTGCCGTTCCGGCGTTGCATACTGGCGACCACCATGCTCCAGAGGGAAAGATGATGAGGCTTTGCGCTTATGATGCGGTACTGATGGGGTCGCCCGTACAGCTTAAGCTGGCCGGGCACGACGAAAAACTGGCCGCCAACGTTTTCCGCCTGATTAAGCAGCAGGAAAACCTGTTTACCGTTAACCGCTCGCCTTCCGAAGTGATGGCCGTCAACCAGGCGGCAGGCAAGCAGCCTGTTGCGGTCAGCGCGCCCGTCTTTGCTCTGATTAAACGCGCCAGAGAAGTCAGCCTGCTGCCGGAGAGCTGTTTCAATTTTGCGATTGGCCCGTTAGTGAAGCGCTGGAAGATCGGTTTTCAGGGCGACAGCGTGCCGCCAGCAGAAGAGATTAACGCGCTGCTGGCGTTAACCGATCCCGCCTGCGTCGTGCTGGATGAACGGCAGCAAACGGTATTTCTCACCCGGCCCGGCATGGAGATTGACCTTGGTGCGATTGCCAAAGGCTATATCGCCGATCGCGTCAGGGACTATTTGCTGCAGCAGGGCTGCGACTGCGGATTAATCAATCTTGGCGGCAACGTGCAGACGCTTAACGCGCCGGAAGGCCAGCAGGCGTGGGCTATCGGCCTGAAGGTGCCGTTTTCTTCGCCGGAAGCGCTAATCGGCACGGTAAGCGTCAGCAACAGGTCGGTGGTGACATCCGGGATTTATGAACGCTACTTTGAACAGCATGGCCGTCTTTACCATCATATTCTCAACCCGCGTACCGGCTATCCGCTCGACAACGAGCTGCTGAGCGTCACCGTGATTGCCGATAACTCGACGGACTGCGATATTTTCACCACGCTGCTTTACGGCATGGGCGTTGAAAAGGGCCTCGCTTATCTTGCGGCGTATCCGCAAATTGAGGCCATTTTCGTCACTAAAGATCGCCAGGTTGTGCTCTCTGCGCCGCTGCAGTTTCAGCAGCTGGACGAGCGCTATACCGTTACTGACAGTACTGCCTGAGCAGACCGGCATATTCAGCCTGCAGGCGATAGCGATAAACGGGTCGGCCGGTCGCCCCATAGTGAATGCTGGTAAACAGGATATTGCACTGCGCCAGCCAGATAAGATATTTACGGCAGGAGACGCGCGAAATATTCACGGCGGCGGCCAGATCGTCGGTGGAGAATTCGTCGTCCGGATGCGCGTCAATCCACTGGCACAGCGTGCGCAGCGTCTGCGGCGTTAAGCCTTTTGGCAGCTTCTTGCCGTCGCCCGCAACCCGGTCGCCGTGGATCAGCTTGTCTACGTCCGCCTGCTGATAGTAATGCTGTCCCTCCATCAACGCCTTTCTGCGTCGCCAGCCAGTCAACGCCTCTTCAAAGCGCGGAAACTGGAAAGGTTTGATCAGATAATCTACCACGCCGTAATGCAACGACTGCCGGATGGTTTCGGCATCGGCAGCGGAAGAGATGACGATAACGTCCACCACGCGTTTTGCCTGGCGCAGCACGGGCAGCAGATCGAGACCGTTATCCTGCTGAAGATAGATATCTAACAAAACGAGATCGTATTCGCCTTGCAGCGCCATCTCTTTCGCCTGCTGCAGGGTTGCAGCGATACCGCCGCAGCTAAAGCCTTCCAGCTGGCCGATATAACAGCGGTTCAGCTCTGCAACCATGGCGTCATCGTCGACGACTAATACGTTAATCATGCGCTTTTGCTTCCTCTGTCCCAGGGCAGTTGTACAAAAAATTGCGTATAAACACCGGGCTCGGACTCTACAATAATTTTCCCGCCAAGGCTTTCGGTTTGTTGTTTTGCCAGAAATAATCCCACGCCGCGATTTTCACCCTTAGTGGAGACGCCCTTAGCGAAAATAGCCTCCAGCCGATCGGGCGGAATGCCCGGCCCATCGTCGCTGACCACGCAGGCCAGCCAGCCGTTCTGATAGTGCAGCAGCACGCTGATTTCGCCTTCGGCCTCGTCATCCGCGGCATCCAGCGCGTTTTCAATCAGGTTGCCCAGTACGGTAATCAGCGTGGCAGTTTGCTGCTCGCTTCCGCTGTCCGGCAGCAGGCTATCGTTACTGATGGTCAGCTGGTGGCCCCGGTCTGCCGCATGACTCATCTTGCTTAACAGAAAACCGGCGATCACCGGCGATTTGATTTTTGCCATCAGTGAACCGATTTCTGCCTGGTAGTTGCTGGCGGTTTTCAGAATGTAGCTTTCCAGCTGCCGATAGTCTTTTAAATGCAGCAGGCCGAGAATGACATGCAGCTTGTTCATAAATTCGTGCGAGCGCTCACGCAGCGCATCGACATAGTTCACCATACCGTCAAGCCGCTGGATAAGCTGGCTAACTTCGGTTTTGTCCCTGAAGGTGCAGACCGCGCCGGTAATGCCGCTTTTACCGCGTAGCGGCATGGTATTGCTGATTAAGATACGCCCGGCAAAGTGAATCTCTTCATCGCGCAAGGGCGTACCGCTTCTTACTACCTGACGCAAATTATCTATTAACGGGCCAGGCGCGTCGTTGACCGCCTGTACCGTGTCGCTGAGTAGCTCTTGTGCGGTACGGTTAATCAACGTTACCTGCGCCTGTTCATCCACGGCAATCACGCCTTCTTTTAGCGATTGCAGCATTGCCTGGCGCTGTCTGAACAGCATGGAGATCTCATAGGGTTCCAGCCCGGAGAGAACGCGGCGGGATGCTCTGACCAGGCAGTAAGTGCCTATTGCGCCAGCCAGCACGCCAAACAGCACCGTCCACAGAATAGACCAGCGGCTGCGCCCAATCTGCTGCGCAACTTCACTGAGCGAAATCCCCACCGCCACAACGCCAATTTGCCGCTGCTGTTGGTCATAAACCGGGGTAAAAACCCGTAGCGCCGGTTCCAGCTGGCCGCGGTTGACCGACACGTTTTCATGACCAGCCAGCGCCGGTTGCAGATCGTCGCCAATAAAATGGCGGTTGATTGCCGCTTTATTGGGATGCGAATAGCGAATGCCGTCCATGTTGGTCACCACCACAAACAGCAGATGATTGCTTTGCTGTACGGCCAGCGTCACGGGCTGGATAATATTGCGGTCGGCTGGCAGCAGTAAAGCACGCTGCACATCGGGAGAATCGGCCAGCGTGCGCGCTACGGCCAGCGCTTTATCCTGTACGCTGGCGCGCGTGATATGGCTTATCTGGAAAAAATAGAACAGATGCACAATCAGCAGCACGGCGGCAATGACCGCGCCAACCATCAGGCTAACCGAGGTGCTGAGCTTCATCGGGCGTTTGCGGGTTGGGTAAGAGTGCTGCGAGTCCATGATCGTTCCCTGACTGTTTCGGAGCGAATAATATAGCGCGTTCGCGCGGGCAAGGCAGTGAAATGATGAAGGCTACGCCTCAGACTGCTGACAAACTTATAAAACATCAGGTCGCGTTCAGGCCAGTGAATAGCTGCAGAGACCGACCGGAACACGGACACGCCGTGAAATCGTCCATGATGGCTCGTTTGGCGCGTCCATGCGCCAAAACGGTCCGCTTATCCGGTCGGCCTCCGCTGCCAAAAAGCTACGGTGTTGCTTTAAAAAATGCCGGAACGCATGGACTGTCCAGGTTTGTCAGCAGTATGAGGCTGCGCCTGTATTACTGTTTTTCACGCCAGGCTAAGTGGCCCGAACAGGTAAACCTGCCGGGCCGCTAATTTTATGCGCGCTTTTGCTCAGCTAAGGCCGGGAAAGCCGTATCGCTGTCGGTAAAGGTAACAAAACGGTGCGGGCCAGCCAGCCCAATTCCGGTCTCTTCCAGATACTCCTTAATGCATAAATTAATCTCCTGCTGAACATCCATATACTGGTTGTAATCGGAGAATTTCAGGATATGCACTACTTCAAACATGATTCTGTCGGACTCAAAAGAGGAAAGATGCGCGCGGTCGAACCTTGTCTTATCAATCTTGCTGATGACGCCTTCAATCATCGGCCCAATCTGGCGTAGTTGCTCTGCCGTGGTAGCCAGCGGCACGCCGAAATTAAACACGATACGGCGCGTCTGCATTCTTTTGTAATTATGGATGGTCTGCTGTAGCAAAATCGCGTTGGCGCAAACAATCTGCTCACCGCTCAGGCTGCGGATCCGCGTGGTTTTTAAACCAATATGCTCAATAGTGCCGGAAACGTCGTTAAAGACCACAAAGTCGCCAATTTCAAAAGGTTTATCAATCCCGATGGAAAGCGAGGCAAACAGGTCGCTTAAAACGGTCTGCACCGCCAGCGCAATAGCAATACCCCCAACGCCAAGACTGGCCACCAGCGCGGTGATATTAACGCCCGCATTTGCCAGAATCGACAGGATCATAATCGACCAGACCAGCGCCCTCAGTAACAGCCCAAGAATAATAGTGGTTACCGGATTACGGTGAGAGTCGGGGCCGGAGCTGGTCAGCGAGTAGCGTAGCCAGGACTGCACGGTCTGATCCAGCCAGAGCGCAATTTGCAGCGCCAGCACCAGGAACCAGGCGTGCGGAATGGTGCCGCTGACGTTACCGGGCAGCACGATAAACTGCAGGCTGAATAAAAAAGAAGCAAAGAAAATCAGCGAGACGCGGGTTCTTTTCAGCACGTCCAGAAAGACTTTGTGCATGACGCGGTTTTCATGGTTAGCAGACCACCGGGAAATGCGCTTTTGCAGCAGCGAAATGACTTTTTTGATCACCAGGAAAGTGACAGCAGTAATCACCACCACTAAAAGAATGTTACCCCAGAATGTCACTGACGTAATTAAGTGCAAATAATTTGTATGAAAAACTTCTTTCACACGGCCTCCTTTTATTCTGAATGGGTAAGGGGGTAATTGTAGTCGAGGATTGACGAGCAATGAGCACGGTCAACTGTTTGATCGGCAGGTGATTTACTGAAGGGAACCTGTGCCTGGCATAAGAATGGTCAAAAATCATCTTGCGTTACCGTCCACCATAACCTCGGTTCTGGAACAGCGCTCTGGTGAGCCGGCCCCGCTTTTCTTTCCGCGCGGTGACGGACTGTCGCAATCAGCCTCAGACGGGAAGCTATCCTGAAAGCTTCCCGCTAAATTACCCGCCATCCGCCATCCGCCATCCGCCATCCGCCATCCGCCACCCGCTGCCCGCCGTCACTGAAATCTACGCCGCTACTCTTACCGGACGATTTTAAAAGCCGTCTACACTTATCCATACGGCAGAGTAACGGAGATAAAACCAGTGAAAATCATTCACCTGAACTGTGGCTGCATGTGTCCGTTGGGCGGCGCATTTTATGACGGCTTCAGTAAAGGCGTTCACGCGCATCTGGTTTGCCACTGTCTGCTGATTGAAACCGAGAATCATGGTCTGGTGCTGGTCGATACCGGTTTTGGCACGGAAGATGTCAGGCAGCCGGGTCGGTTAGCCACTTTTTTCCGCGTGATGAACAATATACAGCGCCGCGAATCACTGACGGCGCTGGCGCAAATTCAGGCGCTGGGCTATCAGGCGGCAGACGTGCGGCACATTGTGCTGACCCATCTTGATTTTGACCACGCGGGCGGCCTGACCGATTTCCCCCAGGCGCAAATTCACCTGATGCAGCAGGAGATCGATACTGCGCGGCAGCGGCACAGCTGGCTTACCCGTTCCCGTTATCGACCCGGACAGTGGGGCGGCACCTCCGGCTGGACAGGCTATCAGCCAGCGGGGGAAAAGTGGTTTGGTTTTGATGCGGTCACCGATTTAAAAGGTCTGCCGCCTGAAATATTAATGATCCCTCTGGCCGGACATACGCCCGGTCACGCCGGAATTGCCATTCAGACGGATACGGGCTGGGTGCTGCACGGCGGCGATGCGTGGTTTTACCGCCGTGAGATAGAAGAGCAAAGACACTGTACGCCCGGACTGCGCTTTTATCAGTGGCTGATGTCGATGAATACGGACGCCAGGCTGCTCAACCAGCAGCGTTTACGCGGGCTGGCCAGTCATCACGGTCACGAAATCAGCCTGTTTTGCAGCCACGATGCGCGTGAGCTGGAGCGGATGATTGCAAAAAGCGCGTTAAAAACGCCTGATTATCCTCTGTAAACGTGCTGGTGGCGAAGGCTGGCTCAACCACTATGTGTGCCAGCGGTCACGGAGGCAGATTCAGCCGCCGTGTTTATCCGCGGTCATGGGGACCGATTCAATTGCCGTATTTACCAGCGGTCACGTAGGCAGGCCCGACCGCGCTGTTTGTCAGCAGTACGTGCTTATCTTCCGCTATAGCCCCGCAGTTTTTCTGTCACCTGCCATACTCAGCTGGCAAAGATTTTTTATTTATCAGTTAGCTGCGACGCAGCCGTCAACAAGGACCGATTATGTCTCCCGAAAAAGTAGTGGTAATTACCGGCGGAACCGCTGGCGTAGGGCGCGCCAGCGCACAGGCATTTGCCGAGGCGGGTTACGCAGTAGCGGTGATTAGCCGCAGCGAACAGAGCGTCAAAGAAACCATCGAAGAGTTAAAGCTGCTGGGCGCACGGGCAACAGGCGTTGCGGCCGATGTGGCGGACGGGTCAGCGCTGTTAGCCGCAGGCCGTAAAATCGAGGCCGAGCTTGGTCCCATCAGCGTCTGGGTAAATGCCGCCATGCTTACCGTGCTTGCGCCAGTGACGGAGGTGACCGATGAAGAGTTCCAGCAGGTCACGGATGTGACTTATCTGGGCTGCGTACACGGCACGCGCGCCGCGCTGACGCTAATGGGCGAGCGGGACAAGGGCACTATTGTACAGGTTGGATCGGCGCTGGCCTATCGGTCGGTGCCGTTGCAGTCTGCCTATTGTGCAGCTAAAGCGGCCATCCGGGGCTTCACGGATTCGCTGCGCAGTGAACTGCTGCACAACAAAAGTTCGATTCGCCTGACGATGGTGCACCTGCCGGGCGTAAACACGCCGCAGTTTGACTGGGCACGTAACAAGATGGGCAATGCGGTACAGCCTATGCCGCCAATTTTTCAGCCCGAAGTAGCCGCCAGAGCGATCGTTAAAGCATCAAGCCGCGCACCGCGCGAGGTCTGGCTGGGGCGCACCACCGTACAGTCAATTATGGGCACCATGCTGTTTCCTGGCCTGCTTGACCGGATGATGGCGAAACAGGGCTGGAGCGGACAGCTTACCGATGAGTCAGAGGTCGCAGAACGGCCTGACAACCTGCATCAGCCGGTAGACGGGCTGCATCGCAGCCACGGCCGCTTTGACGACAAGGCGGAAGGCCGCGCTGTCCACCTGAACGTTAACAACCCTGGCCTGGCCATTCTGGGCGTCGCCGCCGTCGCCTGGCTGGGACTGCGCGCTTTGCGTCGGCGTTAAGTTATAAGGGCAGGGTGCCGCTTTTCTGTAAGGAGTCTGCCGTTGTGCACACGGCAGAAAACGAGGCTATTAGTGCCGAAACCCTAACGTTCTCTGTGAAAAAGCCGATAACCCTCTATGGCCCGATCTCAGGCCGTAACAGGTGTCTTTTTCGTTACAGTAAACAGGAGAGCACGATGGATGTATCGCAAATTGCGTCACTAGCTTCCGGTCTTAATAATCTGGAACTCAACAGCCAGGTCAGCAATCTCGTACTGAAGAAAACGCTGGATAACCAACAGGCCGCGGCAACCAGCCTGATCGCCTCTATTCCTCAGATGCCCGCTAACCCGGCAATCGGACGGAATATCAATACCACGGCATAAGCCAGGGTATGGCGGAAAGGACTCAGGACGCCATAATCAGCTGTTTCTACGGGGAGCGAGAATCTCCCCGCTTTATCGTCACTCCTGACCTCCTCCGTTCACGACCCTGGCTTAAACCGCTGTCTTAAATCATTTATCCACTATACTGACCCTTGCAGTTGTAATTTACATCCGAGGCTGTGCTCGGTTAACGATCTGACGTTAACCATATCCATGACCATCTGGAGAATAAAATGCAAAAAAGTAAAACTTTGAAAGGGTTGCTGACCGTATCGGTCGTAGCGGCTATGTTCAGCACCGCCGCCGTACAGGCCCAGACGCCGACCAGTGGCGCCGCAAGCCAGACCGCAGCAAACACCAAACTCAGCTCCGGCGACGAAAAAGCGGTGAAAGATATGGCGCAGGCTGATATCAATGAAGTTGCCGCTGGCAAGATCGCCTTGAGCAAAGCCAAAAGCAGCGAAGTCAAAGCCTTCGCGCAGCAGATGGTCGATGACCACGGCGGCGCCTTAACCAAAGTACAGACCGTCGCCGAGCAAAAGGGCGTGACGCTGCCAACCGAGCCGGACGCTAAGCACAAAGCTATGGCCGCTAAGCTGGAAAAGGTGAGTGGTGCCGCATTTGACAAGATGTATATGGAAAATGCCGGGACTAAAGACCACAAGATGGTGCTGTCTAAGCTGGAAAGTGACGCCAAAAAAATTAAAGATCCGGATGTAAAGGCGCTGGCTGATGCGCATACGCCGGTCGTGGAGCAGCATCTGAAAGCTGCCCAAAAAATGGCGATGTAACCGGACATACGGCGAGTAAGTAGACAGGTCATTCGATGGGGATACTGTCCTGTGACCTGGACTATCTTTGTTCGAAGTGTTACCGAAAGTCATGGCGATTAAGTATCTGGTGCTACTTCAGGCATCAACTTTCCCCGGCTTGTATCTCACTATCAGGCTGAATACGATTGCAGCTGTACGCTTACCCTCCTCAGTCGCTGTAGATATCTCCTGGTATGGTTGGACTGACCTGCTACCCGTTGATTAACACAGACTGATTTAGCAACTTCCGCTTTTGGCACTAAATTGTTGTAGGCGATCTTACGAGGCCGCAGCGGCCGATGCGCAGCCGTTACTTTGTCTAATCTCACGCGGATGAAGGGGTAATGTGTTGGTGCACAGTTAATACTTTCTTTCCTTCACGACTGTTCCTCAACCTCGGTTTTTGCTAATCTATGCGGCTGGACTGCTTCCAGCCGCATTAGCGTTGCCGGTTAAGGAGTTTCCATGTCGCCTTTCAACAAACATCGCCCCTTTATTTCCCTTTCGCGTCGTCAGCGCCGTAAAAAAGTCATCGAGCTAAAAAACCGTATCTATCGTCAACGTCATCGCTGTGGCGGGATGTTCTATGATGATTGCGATATTCAACACTACAAAGATAACCCCGACCATATTTGGGCATGGAGTGATATCTATTTTGTCGGCTGCGATCCTGTCGATCTCTGGAATGCTGAAATCATCACGGCCAAGTTGGCTTTTCAGGATGCGGTGCACGATCGCGCATTCAATGAAGCCTGGGCGATGCTCAGCCAGCAGGAACAAAAAGAAGAGGCGCGATATGAAACAACCCCCAATGTGAATAGCAAAGGCAAAATTGTTAGCCATACCTTGGTGCGCCGAGAAAAACAGGCCTATGCGATTTTTGGCGGGCTGACCTTTTGGCAGTTTATTGAGAAGCGTGAGAGGGAAATAGCGCAAGATGAAGCGCCGGAGGTTTGTTGTGGTTATCAGTTGCTGCCGGGGTTCGCTTATGGGCATGGGCTACGGATAGTTGTTGATGCTGCGGCGCTGACCGTGCCTGTGATTGAGGCGGCGATTGGGGATTTTTTGAAAAAGGTGAGGGACGTGGCTTAGGAGATAGCGACTTATATGGGGAGCACTGAAGATGCGGGCGTTCATACAGTAGGGAATCGGAGGGGGGAAAATTTGTCATCCTCCCATATGTGTGTAAGTTGAGCCTTAACGGCATTGGACCTGTAACCTATTTCATTTAAACGTGAACGGCCTGTGGTTCGGGCTGTGTGGATTATATATTCCTCTCCAGCCAAAGGTTGCAAATTTTATCAGGCTGCCTCGCCTGAGCAGGGTTCATGCCCTCAGCAACTTGCTTACGCGCTTGCTCGCGAGCTTCGGCAAGCTTTACCGCTGGATTCTCACCCAGCGCAAACATGCTTGATTTGCCGTTGAGCTTAAATCGTTAACGCCAGGCCTTTTTACCATTGGGTTTCATTTCGAGGTAGAGACCGTTGAAAATCGTTAAGTCGACAGAGTTTTTCTTTCGGCCTGGCAGTACGGCATTGTCTCAATGAGCATAACTGAGGGTTGTTTATTTATTATACCGTTATTGTACTCACTAAAATGAAGATGGAAGAAAGTGGTACTCATCCATGTGCTCATTTTTAACAGCGTTGTTACGAGATGAGTTGAGACATTGTGAAATGAAAAATCCACGCAACTGCGTGGATTTTAGAGGCTTTTACCGTTGTCCTGAGATTCAGTGAAACCTCATGAGACAACAGAAACGAATTAGACGTTAAACAGGAAGTTCATCACGTCGCCATCTTTCACGATGTAATCTTTACCTTCTGAACGCATTTTACCGGCTTCTTTCGCGCCCTGTTCGCCTTTATAAGCGATGTAGTCTTCATAGGCGATGGTCTGAGCGCGGATAAAACCTTTCTCAAAGTCGGTATGAATTTTACCGGCGGCCTGCGGAGCGGTTGCGCCTACAGGGATGGTCCAGGCGCGCACTTCCTTCACGCCAGCGGTGAAGTAGGTTTGCAGGTTCAGCAGAGAGTAACCAGCGCGAATGACGCGGTTCAGACCTGGCTCTTCAATACCCAGCTCGGCCATAAACTCGTCGCGGTCAGCGTCTTCCAGCTCGGCGATGTCGGATTCCACAGCAGCGCACACCGGCACAACGACGGAACCTTCTTGCGCAGCGATTTCACGAACCTGATCCAGGTAAGGGTTGTTCTCGAAACCATCTTCGTTAACGTTAGCGATATACATCGTTGGCTTCAGGGTCAGGAAGCTCAGATAGCGGATAGCCGCTTTATCTTCTTCGCTCAGATCCAGCGAACGCAGCATGCCAGCGTTAGACAGGTGCGGCAGGCATTTTTCCAGCGCGACCTGTTCTGCTTTAGCGTCTTTATCGCCGCCTTTTGCTTTTTTCTGCACGCGCTGTAACGCACGTTCACAGGTGTCCAGATCGGACAGCGCCAGCTCGGTGTTGATCACTTCGATATCATCAGCCGGGTTAACCTTGTTGTTAACGTGAATGATGTTATCGTTTTCAAAGCAGCGCACTACGTGGCCGATGGCTTCGGTTTCGCGGATGTTGGTCAGGAACTGGTTGCCCAGACCTTCGCCTTTCGACGCGCCTTTTACCAGGCCCGCGATATCCACAAACTCCATGGTGGTTGGTAAAATACGCTGTGGCTTAACGATTTCCGCCAGTTTGTCGAGACGGGAATCAGGCATTGGCACCACGCCGGTATTCGGCTCAATGGTACAGAACGGGAAGTTTGCCGCTTCGATGCCCGCTTTGGTTAACGCATTGAACAGTGTGGATTTCCCGACGTTAGGCAGGCCCACAATACCGCATTTGAATCCCATGTAAATCACCTTAATTAATAAGAGGAAGCGTTCTTCCCCGAAAAGCTGGTTGGCACTAAGT
This sequence comes from Erwinia sp. BNK-24-b, assembly GCF_047456155.1. Lineage (NCBI taxonomy): Bacteria > Pseudomonadati > Pseudomonadota > Gammaproteobacteria > Enterobacterales > Erwiniaceae > Erwinia > Erwinia sp. BNK-24-b. The sequence goes on along the minus strand of NZ_CP179901.1, from coordinate 2,639,169 downwards.
TTCCGCGCATTATACACGTAATTATCGCCTGGATGGCGCTGTTTTCTACCCGCAACGGGCAGAATAGGGTTGAGATCTCGCTCACGTTTTCACATACTGTTTACCTACTACGCCAGACGGAGAACACTGCGGATGCATCGCTTCCAGCTTACGCCACCCTGAAACCTTCCTGCCTGCAACGTCTGTTGCGCTTCTCGTCTTTCTGACGAGCCAGAACTGTGCCCCAACGCGGCGGTGCGGTAATCCTGCATTACTATAAAAACGGAAATCAGCATGTTCAATTTGAGCAACCTCAGGGCTGCCGACGTCAAGAATGACGTTCTGGCCGGCGCTGTTGTCTCTGTGGCCCTTATTCCGGAAGCCACGGCCTTTTCACTATTGGCCGGCCTGTCGCCGACCATCGGCCTGCATACCGCCTTTATTCTTGGTCTGGTTACCGCGCTGTTTGGCGGCAAACCCGGCATGATCTCCGGCGCGGCGGGATCGATCATCGTGGTGTTAATCAGCCTGATCCAGACCCACGGCTATGAATATGTGCTGTTGGCGACTATTTTTGCCGGGGTTATCCAGCTGGCGATTGGGCTGTTCCGCCTGGGGAAATTTATCCGCCTTGTGCCGCAACCGGCTATCTATGGCTTCGTGAATGGTCTGGCTATCGTGATTGCGCTGGCGCAGATCCCGATGATTAAAAACCAGGGGCCGGTGATGTACGGCCTGGTGGCGCTGGCGATGCTGATCGTCTGGCTGTTTCCTAAATTCACCAAAGTCATTCCCGGTTCGCTGGCGGCCCTCATTGCCATTAGCGCTATTGCTATCGGTTTTGGTCTGGATACCAAACGGGTAGGGGATCTGGCCGATATTTCCGGCACGCTGCCGTTTTTCCATCTGCCAGAAGCGCCCCTAAGCTGGGCCACGATGAAGATTGTGCTGCCTTATTCGGTGATTATCGCGCTGGTCGGGCTGATAGAATCATTGTTAACGCTGGCGGTGCTGGATGAAATGGGCAGTAAAAAAGGCAACGGTAATAAGGAGTGCGTGGCGCAGGGCATCGGCAATACGCTGTGCGGCTTTTTCGGCAGCTTCGCCGGTTGCGCCATGATTGGCCAGTCGATCATCAACTTTACATCCGGTGGTCGCGGGCGCATTTCCAACCTGGTTGGCGCGATTCTGCTGATTCTGTTTGTGGTTAGCCTGTCGAAGTATATTGCGTTACTGCCGGTGGCGGCGCTGGCTGGCATCATGTTTGTTGTCTGCATCAACACGTTTGAGTGGAGCTCGCTTAAACGCCTGAAGCGCATGCCCAAACCGGATGCGGTGATTATGGTGGCGGTAACCGTGGTAACCATTTATACCGATTTAGCGATGGCGGTAATTTTCGGCGTGATTATTTCCGCACTGGTTTTCGCCTGGCAGCATGCCCGCATTACCATTACGTCGCAGGAAGAGAGCGAGACCCAAAAGACCTACCGGCTGGAAGGCCCGCTGTTTTTTGCTTCCGTAGCCAGCTTTCAGGAGCTGTTTACGCCAGCAAAAGATCCGCAGGAAGTGGTTATCGATTTTGCCCGCACGCGGGTGATGGATTCCAGCGGCGTTGAAGCCATTGATAAACTGACCGCGCGCTATATTGCGGAAGGGAAAAGCGTCAAACTGCGGCATCTCAGCGAAGATTGCATCAGTCTGTTAAAGCAGGCAGGCCCTTTTTGTAGTCACGAGCTGGATGCGCCCGACTATAAAGTTGCCGCCGACAGCGACTAAAGCGTAAAGCTAAGGCCGGTCCTGCCGATATATATCAAAATCGTTATAACGCCCTGAGTATCAGAGTAAACCTCTAACTTTTGGCGATATGATGAATATAATCACTGGCAGGACGTCCTGAGCTGGCATAAAGCATGATTGATAATTACTGTTACATTCCGATTCATTCCCTTAGCGGTGAGCTGATTGCGCTGGAGCTTACTGTTTTACCACACCAGAATGCGCCAACTGCCCAGAATGCGGAAAACCGCCTGCTGGATCAGCTACTGACGGTAGAACGTTATGCAGACTATTTTCAGCTGCACGGCCTGCTGTGCTGCCTGACGATTGATTTTCCGCTGGCGCGCGCGGTGACCGAATCGCCATTTATTCAGCGAATTTTGGGGCAGCTGCCTTTTGTGCGGCTAAAGCTGTCGGAAGATTTCCCTAATCTGCACGACGGGCCGAATAACCCCCTGTTGCGTGCGCTAATCGATCAGCTGAACATTTTATGGCTGGACGACCTGGGGGCGGGCGACGCTAACCTTAATGCGCTTCAGTCGAAGATGTTCGAAGTCGTCAAGCTGGATCGCCAGTTCTATCTGGATAACATCAGCAAGCCTTTCTTCAACGTATTGATTGCCCATATTCATCGTTACACCAACCGCGTATTGGTGGCGGGCGTCGAAAGCGAAGGCCAGCTGGAAAAGCTGGCGGCCAGTAAGGTCTGGGGCGTGCAGGGCTATTTTGCTGAATCTATGGCGCTGGATGCACTGGACGGCACGGAAGGACCTTAATGCAGAAGGCGTCTGTTGTTGGTAACGGCAGACGCCTGTATTCACTGACCTGACTAGCAGGCTTTTTGCACGGTGTGAGATTGCTTGCTGGCTAAAACCGGTAGCTAAAACCAGTAGCGCCCATAATTCGGTAAGATTCGGGCGCTTGCTTTATGGGATTATCTAACGTCGTGTTATGCCATATTTTTTATCGACTACAAACTGTGGGGCTTCCCAGTTGCGGCCTTTGAAAATCTTAACCGTCTCATCCTTATAAAATTTTTTTCCATTCAACAGTTTCTTAAAGGTTCGGATAAGTAAACCGTTCGCAATAACATCAAATTTATATCTTACAAACCAACTGTCGATACGCGAGTAGTCAAGCCGAGGGGCCAGGAACAAGACTACATCTTCAACGCTTTCATTCTCGACCATACTTTTAATATCAACCATTGGTATTCCCTCTCTTCCTGCTTGTTTTGTGCCTCTATTGCTTCTGGCATATACAAAGGTTGCGTTTTTTCATCTACTTTATAATCTTCAAGCGTAGCAGTATGGGCATTATTCCAGACATCCTCATCTTTAACGCCATCAGGTACACCTAAAGCCCGATATCTCTCCAGTTCCCGAATTTCATGTGTATAAAATCGCTTGTCGATATCTGTTGCCTCAAGTTGGCTTTTTAAAATTTTCTCAAGGCGATCGACCATAATTTTATTGGCATCTGAGTCACCAAATCTACCCGTATGCAGTTTGATCTTGTCAAGGCCCTGGGTGGCGATATATTCATCGGTACATTAACTGCGTGTTAGTCGCGAGCACTTTTTACCTGTGTTGTTAAATAATGTGAGCCATGGCTATTTTCTTTCAAACTGATATGTTGAATAATGATTTTTTAGATTTAGTAGTAAGCTTATGATTGCAGCGCAATGGTGGAATGGCTTGATAAAAGGATGTTTATAATGACGCTAAAGTACTATTTCAAAAACTTGCTCTTTGGGCTGTTATGTTTAATTTCAAGCTATATTATATGGCGCGATAACAGAAGTCCTGTCTTTTTAGGTATTTTAGCTGCATCTGTGATAAGTTTTTTGCTTTTCCCTTTTGCTAAAAAAGCAATGGAAAACGTTGCGCTTTACCTGGTCCCTGAAGATTTTTGGCATAAAGGTGTTTTTATTGATATTCCTCAAAAAAGCACTTTATACATTTTTTATTATATTTTGTGCTTTGTTATAGCGGTGCCTGTTGGCCTGATTTATATATTGCATTTACTATTAAAAAAAGGTCATCCTGAAGATGACCTTTAAAAAATCATATCCCCAGTAATTTGTTTACTTTTTCAACCTTTTCATCCGTGATTAATGCACTTATTATTGCCAGCATCAGTGCAAAACCAAAAATACCAGGTGAGGTGCTAAGCATAATACTAAATACATGTGCAGTAAGCATAGATGCACCGAACCCTACGGCCTTGATGTCACTAAATTAATTATGGATTTTTATTCATTATATTTAGTTGGATTACCACACGCAATAGTTACTGGGGAGTGGCGATCTTTCTTCGTAAATATGGAAACATTGGCCGTAAGTGCCATCACCTGGACTACCACCATAATTAAAACCCGACATGATTTCGCCCTCTCTTTCGTTTAATATCCCTTTTCGTATAGCTTATTAATATTTCTTCAATAAAAATAATAATGAACAAGCATTATAAATGCGGGTTAAAAATAATGTATTTACTAATGAGTTTCTGTGATCTTGCAGGTTTTTTTAGGCAAAAGGGTAATTTTGAGTAATGACTAGGATGTTGTGTTTATATTTTCTTAGAAACTGAAAAGCATTGCTGATTTAGAAAGGTATGATAACCAACCCCTAAATATGCCCAATCATCGTATTAAAATTTTCGAATTTGCTAATAATAAGCCTGTTGATTTATCAGTGATAAACCAACAGGCGGCTCCGGAAAAAGTTTTATTACACTGGTATTAAAATTTTCGCACCAGAGCAGGCCTAACCCTTAAAGCTATGCAGCCGATTCATCGCTTTTAACCGATCTTCTTTCAGCCAGACTTCGGTACAGCGCGCCGCTTCGTCCACCGCGTTATCAATCAGCGTCTGCTCTGCTGCCTGAGGTTTACCCAGCACAAAGCCAACCACCTTGTTGCGGTCGCCGGGATGACCGATGCCGATACGCAGACGGTGAAAGTTCAGGTTGTTACCCAGCTTGCTGATAATATCTTTCAGGCCGTTATGGCCTCCGTGGCCGCCGCCCTGTTTAAATTTTGCCACGCCCGGCGGCAGGTCTAGCTCATCATGCGCCACCAGAATCTCCTCTGGCGCAATCCGATAGAAGGTTGCCATTGCAGCCACCGCTTTGCCGCTCAGATTCATAAAGGTGGTGGGCACCAGCAGCCTGACGTCTTCGCCGCCAATATTTAAACGAGCGGTATAACCGTAAAATTTACTCTCTTCTTTTAACGACTGATTGTGACGTTCAGCCAGTAAATCGACGTACCACGCGCCCGCGTTATGGCGCGTAGCGGCATATTCCGCGCCGGGATTGGCCAGACCGACAATCAGTTTAATGCTGCTCACTTGTTTGTTTTCCTAAAGGGATCCACAGGGAAGGCGGCTAGTGTACTAAGAGCGGCAGCAGAACTCAAAACTGCGCGCGAGGTCACAATAGTTCACCGGCGTGATAATACGTTTTCGATAGAAAAATCAATCTGCTGCGCGTAAAGATTTGTCAGACTTTTAGCAGTAAATGTGATCTGTTCCGCAACGAAGCGTTAAGTCATTGCATAAACTTATGGTACTAACCGCACGGACGGCATTGACTTCTGGAGGTGACAAATGAGACGTAAACATGTCAGTTTAACCGGTAACGCACTGATGGTGCTCGGTCTGGCAATAGTGATAGCAGGGATCGGCTATGCGGTACTTAACCAGCTGCCGCAGCTTCATCTGCCGCAAGTTCTGGCCAATGCCGCAATTTTTGGCATCTTTATCGGCGCGCTGATGTGGCTGATAGGCGCGCGTCTTAGCGGACGAGAAAAGATTACGGATCACTATTATTGGGTACGTCACTACGGTGACAAGCGCTGCCGCAGAGCGTCAGATCATGGTCATCACCAGTAATAAGCTGCACGAATAGCAAAGCCAAAAAAAGCGGGACGGTGTTAGCCGTCCCGCTTTCTGTTCAGCGCCCCAACACTAGCGGGAAGCTGACGACAGGGCGCTGAACAGTCAGCGCCCGCCGATTAATGCTCAAACATTGCCGAGATAGACTCTTCGTTGCTGATGCGGCGGATTGCCTCAGCCAGCATGCCGGAGAGCGTCAGGGTACGCACGTTTGGCAGCGCTTTGATCTCTTCCGGCAGAGGAATGGTGTCGCAAACCACCACTTCATCAATCACGGAATGACGCAGGTTTTCTACCGCGTTGCCAGAGAAAATCGGGTGAGTGGCGTAAGCAAATACGCGCTTCGCACCACGCTCCTTCAGCGCCTCAGCAGCTTTACACAGCGTACCGCCGGTATCGATCATGTCATCAACCAGCACGCAGTCACGACCCGCCACGTCACCGATGATGTGCATCACCTGAGAAACGTTGGCGCGCGGACGACGCTTGTCGATGATAGCCATATCGGTATCGTTCAGCAGCTTGGCGATAGCGCGAGCACGCACCACGCCGCCGATGTCCGGAGAAACCACGATAGGGTTTTCCAGACCAATTTGCAGCATATCTTCCAGCAGGATCGGGCTGCCGAAGACGTTATCAACCGGGACATCAAAGAAGCCCTGAATCTGTTCAGCATGCAGATCGACAGTCAGAACGCGGTCAACGCCGACGCTTGACAGGAAATCTGCAACAACTTTGGCGGTAATCGGCACGCGGGCAGAACGCACGCGGCGATCCTGGCGGGCATAGCCAAAGTAAGGAATAACAGCGGTAATACGACCAGCGGAAGCGCGGCGCAGGGCATCCACCATCACAACCAGTTCCATCAGGTTGTCATTGGTAGGTGCGCAGGTGGACTGGATGATGAAAATATCACCACCGCGTACATTTTCATTGATTTGTACGCTCACTTCACCATCACTGAAACGACCGACGGCGGCGTCGCCCAGGCTAGTGTAAAGGCGGTTGGCAATACGTTGTGCTAGTTCCGGGGTGGCGTTACCAGCAAAAAGCTTCATATCAGGCACGAGAAGAACCTCAGGCTTTGCGTCCAGAGAATGAACATCGTCGTCAACGGCACTGGGCGGTATACCGCTGACGGGTTCATACGGGTGTAATCGAGTGCGGTGCCGCCTCAGGAACAGGTTGAGGCGGTCACCACAGCTCTTATTGCGTTGAAAGGTAGCGGTGCAGCGGCGAAACGTTAACGCCTCGCGCAACAAAGCCCTGCCACTTTTTCAAAGCAAGCTCAGCCACCTGACGGGCAGCGTGCTCGGTGTCAAATTCTGCAAACACACAAGCGCCGGTTCCTGTCAGGCGCGACGGCGCGTATTCTAGCAGCCAGGAAACGAGCTGTTCAACCTCGCGAAAACGTTTTCTTACTACTGGCTCACAATCATTGCGGTATTTTGCCGCTAATAACTCACTGATTTCCCTTTGGGGCGTATCGCGAATCAGCTCCGGGTCGTTAAAGACCACCGGCGTAGAGATATGCACGCCGGGATGAATGACCAGATACCACTTCTCCTCGGGCGTCACCGGCGTCAGCGTTTCACCAACGCCTTCGGCAAAGGCGGCAAAGCCCTGCACAAACACCGGCACGTCCGCGCCGAGCGCCAGGCCCAGCTTCGCCAGCTCTGCAAAGCTAAAGCCGGTCTGCCAGTAGTGATTTAACGCCACCAGCACCGTGGCCGCATTGGAAGAGCCGCCACCCAAACCACCGCCCATCGGCAGGCGTTTTTCAATGGCGATAGCGGCCCCGGCGTTTTCCGGCAGCCTGCCATGCTCGCTGGCATGCGCCTGCAACATTTTTGCAGCACGAACGATTAGGTTCTCTTCATCCGGCACGCCTGCAATCGGCGTCAGCAGGGTAATAACACCGCTGCTGTCCGGCTGAATGCTAAGCGTGTCGCCATAATCCAGAAACTGGAACAGCGTTTGCAGCTCGTGATAGCCGTCAGGCCGGCGACCGGTAATGTAGAGAAACAGATTAAGCTTAGCGGGCGCGGGCCACTTAGCGATGTGCTGGTCAACAACGGCCGTCATTTAACTGTCCAGCCATCCATTTTTAGCTTGATACGCTGCTCGCCTTCGCGCAGTTCCATATTTGAAGGCAGGGCAGGCTGCTGTTTTTCATCGTAGCCCTGCCAGGTAACGGCCCACTGCTGGCCGTCGCGGCTGTAGTTGACCGTGCGCAGGCGGTACTTGTCATCCAGTGAGTAGTCGCTGGCGTCACCAGGCAGGCCCATCATCCACTGACGCAGGTTGTCGAGTGGGATGTCCATGCCGGTAAGCTGCGAAATCATCTTTTCGGCATCGTTGCTGGTGTAGCGTTTACCTTTGTTATCGACCAGCTGTACCACGCTGCCCTGCGCATCCAGCTGCAGTTCGGTGCTGCCCAGCGGGTTGGTCAGCAGCAGACGGTAGCGATCCGGCGCGGTTTGCTGCCAGTTGAAGCGCGCGTATACTTTCTGTTTGTCAGAAAGGTAAGCAAAGGCGCCTCGCGTCTGGTATTGGGTAATTTTTTCCACGGCTTTTTGATGCTGCTGCCATTGTGGAGAGGTCACGCTGGCGCCAGGCCCCTGCGGTTTATTAACGCTACAGGCTGCCAGCAGTATGCTGGCAAGCGGGAGAAGACGCATCGTGCTCTTCATTAACATAGGGGATAGGCTCCTCAGACTCCGTTCAGGCGCTTTCGCGCAAATTAACCGTTTAAGCTAGCTACCGGGGAAGACGGCGTCAATGCTCAATTTGTCCTGTTTCGTGCTTAATAGCCATATCAATCGCAGTGAACGGCGAATGTGGCTTTTCTTGATCTCGCGCATCTTGTAGAATGCGCCTCACAAAACCCTATCAACAGTGGGATCTCCCAGACCTAATCACCATGACCTTGCTGGCACTCGGAATAAATCATAAAACGGCACCTGTGGCTCTGCGTGAACGCGTAACGTTCTCGCCGGATACGCTCGATCAGGCCCTTGACAGCTTACTCGCTCAGCCGCTGGTGCAGGGCGGCGTGGTGCTGTCTACCTGTAACAGGACCGAGTTATATCTTAGCGTCGAGCAGCAGGAGAATCTGCAGGAGCAGCTGGTGAAATGGCTGTGCGACTACCATCAGCTCAGCGCCGATGAAGTGCGCAAAAGCCTCTACTGGCACCACGATAATGAGGCGGTCAGCCACCTGATGCGCGTTGCCAGCGGTCTGGATTCGCTGGTGCTGGGCGAGCCGCAGATTTTAGGCCAGGTGAAAAAAGCTTACGCGGACTCGCATCGCGGCCACACCATCTCCAGTGAGCTGGAGAGAATGTTCCAGAAATCGTTCTCGGTAGCCAAGCGCGTACGCACGGAAACCGAAATCGGTGCCAGCGCCGTTTCCGTCGCCTTTGCGGCCTGTACGCTGGCGCGGCAGATTTTTGAATCGCTGTCGACCGTCACCGTACTGCTGGTCGGCGCGGGGGAAACCATCGAGCTGGCGGCGCGTCATCTGCGCGAGCACAAAGTGCAAAAGCTGATTATCGCTAACCGTACCCGCGAACGTGCGCAGAAGCTGGCGGACGAAGTAGGGGCAGAAGTCATTAACCTGGCGGAAATCGACGCCCGTCTGGCAGAAGCCGACATTATTATCAGCTCTACCGCCAGCCCGCTGCCGATTATCGGCAAAGGAATGGTCGAGCGCGCGCTGAAGCAGCGCCGCAACCAGCCGATGCTGCTGGTGGATATCGCCGTGCCGCGCGACGTCGAGCCGGAAGTGGGCAAGCTGCCTAACGCCTACCTCTACAGCGTGGACGATCTACAGGCGATTATCGAAAGCAATATGGCGCAGCGTAAAGCGGCTGCGGTACAGGCAGAAACTATCGTCGTGCAGGAAAGCGGCGAGTTTATGTCCTGGCTGCGCGCGCAAAGCGCCAGCGAAACTATCCGTGAATACCGCTCTCAGGCCGACCAGGTTCGCGCCGAACTGGAAGAGCGCGCGCTGGCGGCGCTACAGCAGGGCGCGGATGCCCAGGCCGTCCTGCGCGAGCTGGCGCACAAACTGACCAACCGGCTGATCCACGCGCCGACCAAATCCCTTCAGCAGGCCGCCCGCGACGGCGATGACGAACGCCTGCAGATTTTACGCGACGGCCTCGGGCTGTAACGTTTTTTACCTCTTTGATTACAGGGAACACCAATGAAGCCTTCTATTGTTGCCAAACTGGAAGCCTTGCAGGAACGCCATGAAGAAGTTGAGGCGATGCTGGGCGATGCTGGCGTGATTGCCGATCAGGAGCGTTTTCGCGCGCTGTCGCGTGAATATGCTCAGCTGACCGACGTCAGCCAGTGTTTTGGCAGATGGCAGCAGAACCAGGACGATATCGCCGCCGCTGAAGAGATGCTCAACGATCCGGAAATGCGCGATATGGCGCAGGAAGAGCTGAAAGAGGCCCGCGAGGCCAGCGAGCAGCTGGAGCAGGAGCTACAGGTTTTACTGCTGCCGAAAGATCCTGACGACGAACGCAACTGCTATGTAGAAGTTCGTGCCGGAACGGGTGGGGACGAGGCCGCTATTTTTGCGGGCGATCTGTTCCGCATGTATAGCCGCTATGCCGAATCCCGCCGCTGGAAAGTGGAAGTGATGAGCGCCAACGAAGGCGAGCACGGCGGCTATAAAGAAGTGATCGCGAAAATTATCGGTGACGGCGCCTATGGCCGCCTGAAGTTTGAATCCGGCGGACACCGCGTGCAGCGCGTGCCGGAAACCGAGTCCCAGGGCCGTATCCATACTTCTGCCTGTACCGTCGCTATTCTGCCGGAAGTACCGGAAGCCGAACTGCCGGACATCAACCCGAGCGACCTGAAAATTGATACCTTCCGCTCATCGGGCGCGGGCGGTCAGCACGTTAACACCACCGATTCAGCTATTCGTATTACTCACCTGCCAACCGGCATCGTGGTTGAATGTCAGGACGAGCGTTCACAGCATAAAAACAAAGCCAAAGCGTTGGCCGTGCTGGGCTCACGTATCCGTGCGGCGGAAATCGCCAGACGCCAGCAGGAAGAAGCGTCCACTCGCCGTAACCTGTTGGGCAGCGGCGATCGTTCCGATCGCAACCGCACCTACAACTATCCGCAGGGCCGTATCACCGACCACCGTATCAACCTGACTATTTACCGTCTGGATGAGGCGATGCAGGGCAAGCTGGATATGCTGATTGAGCCTGTGGTACAGGAATATCAGGCTGACCAGCTGGCCGCGCTGTCCGAGCAGGAGTAATGGAAATCAGGCAGTGGCTTAAGGAAGCCGTTTCGCAGCTGGGCAGTGAAAGCCCAAAAAGAGATGCGGAAATTTTGTTGGGATTTGTGACCGGCAAGTCCCGCAGCTGGCTAATCGCCTTTGATGAGACGCCGCTGACGCAGGCGGAGCAGGAGCGCCTGGCCTCGCTGCTGGCGCGCAGGATCAACGGCGAACCCATTGCATACCTGACCGGCGAGCGTGAATTCTGGTCGCTGCCGCTCAGCGTTTCCCCCGATACGCTTATCCCCCGGCCGGATACCGAACTGCTGGTAGAGCAGGCGCTGGCCCGTTTGCCTGCCGCGCCCGTCGCCATTCTGGATTTGGGCACCGGCACCGGCGCGGTAGCGCTGGCAATTGCCAGTGAGCGCCCCGACTGCCGGGTCACCGGGGTCGATCGTATTCCGGCTGCCGTAGAGCTGGCGCAGCACAATGCCCGGCGCCTAGGTATCACTAACGTCACCTTCCGCCTGAGCAACTGGTTCAGCGCGCTGGCCGACGAGCGCTTTGCCGTCATCGTCACTAATCCACCCTATATTGATGAAGCCGATGAGCATCTGGCGCAGGGCGACGTGCGTTTTGAGCCGCTGAGCGCGCTGGTCGCGGCGGACGCAGGCCTGGCCGATATTAAAATCATCGCGGCTGAAGCGGGAAAAGTGCTGCTGCCCGGCGGCTGGCTGCTGCTGGAACACGGCTGGCAACAGGCGCAGGCGGTGCAGGCCATCCTGCGCGACCAGGGCTTTTCCGCCGTCGCGACCTGCCGGGACTATGGCGGCAACGATCGCGTTACTTACGCACAAAAACCCTGAATGAGGGAAAAATAATGGCTGAATGGTACGGTTCTGTTAAGACACTGCATCTGCTGACGGTAACGATTACCGCCGCGATGTTTTTGCTGCGTTTTTTCTGGTTACAAAGCGGCTCGGCAATGCTGCAAAAGCGCTGGGTGCGCATTGTGCCGCATGTGAATGACACGCTGCTGCTGCTTTCGGGCTTTTTGCTGGTGGCAATCACGCACTTTTATCCCTTTACACCGCAAGGTGCCTGGCTGACTGAAAAGCTGTTTGGCGTTATTATCTATATCGCGCTCGGTTTTATTGCACTCGGGCGCAAACCACGCGCGCAAAAAGTGCGCTGGATAGCTTTTATCGTGGCGGCCGCGACGCTGGTGGTAGTTTATCACCTGGCCACCACAAAAATGCCATTGTTGGGGAATGTATGACGTCGATAGCAACTGATGAAGACACAGCGACCCCGCTGTGCGAGGCGGTGATTGCGGCCACGCTGGCCATCCGTCCCGATTTTCCTGCTGAAGGCGTAAAAAAGCAGCTGGCGGCGCTGGTCGAAGAGGCTCGCGCCACGATCCCGGCGCAGCTGGAGCAGGACCTGCAGCTGGAAAAGCTGATTGAACTGTTCTGGCAGCAGTGGGGATTTGGCGGTGCCAGCGGCGTTTACCGGCTTTCGGATACGCTGTGGCTGGATAACGTGCTGAAAACGCGTCAGGGCACCGCCGTGTCGCTGGGAGTCATTTTTCTGCATATTGCGGGCCAGCTGTCGCTGCCGCTGATGCCGGTAATTTTCCCTACGCAGCTAATCCTGCGTGCCGACTGGATTGACGAAGAGATGTGGCTGATCAATCCATTCAACGGCGAAACGCTGGACGAACATACGCTGGAAGTCTGGCTGAAGGGCAATATCGGCCCGGTTGCAGAGCTTTATGACGACGATTTGCAGGAAGCCGAACCGCAGCTGGTGCTGAACAAGATGCTGGACACGCTGAAAGCCGCGCTGATGGAAGAGAAGCAGATGGAGCTGGCGCTGCAGGTCAGCCAGGTACTGATCAATATGGACCCGGAAGATCCTTATGAAATTCGCGATCGCGGGCTGATTTTTGCGCAGCTGGACTGCGAGCACGTGGCGTTAAGCGATCTGACCTATTTTGTTGAGCAATGCCCGGAAGATCCGGTCAGCGAAATGATTAAACTACAGATTCACTCGATTGAGCAAAAACAGATCACGCTGCACTAATCTGTATCCTTTTGAAGAATAAGGCGAAGACATGAAACAAAAAGTGGTTAGCATTGGCGATATCAAGGTCGCAAACGATCTGCCGTTTGTGCTGTTCGGCGGCATGAACGTGCTGGAATCCCGCGATCTCGCCATGCGTATCTGTGAACACTATGTCACGGTGACCCAGAAGCTGGGCATCCCTTACGTGTTTAAAGCCTCTTTTGACAAGGCGAACCGCTCTTCTATCCGCTCCTACCGTGGGCCGGGTCTGGAAGAGGGCATGAAGATTTTTCAGGAGCTGAAGCAGGCTTTCGGCGTGAAAATCATTACCGACGTTCATGAAGCAAGCCAGGCGCAGCCGGTAGCCGACGTGGTTGACGTTATCCAGCTGCCTGCGTTTCTGGCGCGCCAGACCGACCTGGTTGAAGCGATGGCGAAAACCGGCGCGGTAATCAACGTGAAGAAGCCGCAGTTTGTTAGCCCTGGCCAGATGGGCAACATCGTGGAGAAATTCGCGGAAGGCGGCAACGAGCAGGTTATCCTGTGCGATCGCGGCGCCAACTTTGGTTACGATAACCTGGTCGTGGATATGCTGGGCTTTAACGTAATGAAGCAGGTTTCTAACGGTAGCCCGGTGATTTTTGACGTGACGCACGCGCTACAGTGCCGCGACCCGTTTGGCTCCGCTTCCAGCGGCCGTCGCGGTCAGGTTACCGAGCTGGCGCGTTCCGGTATGGCGGTCGGCCTGGCCGGTCTGTTTATCGAAGCGCATCCGGATCCGGCCAACGCAAAATGCGACGGCCCGTCCGCGCTGCCGCTGGACAAGCTGGAGCCGTTCCTGGCGCAGATGAAAGCGATTGATGACCTGGTGAAGAACTTCCCTGCACTGGATACCAGCAGCTGATAAACAACAGGCCAGCCGCCTTCCCGGCGCTGGATACCAGCAGCTGATAAACAGCAGGCCAGCCGCCGTTCCGGCGCTGGCCTGCTGTTTTCAGTCATCCCTTTGCCTTCCCGCCATGCCTGAACGTAGTGTTCACGACGCATTCTCTCCAGCATCCTTGCCATCAGAGCATCACAGCATCCTTGCCATCAGCGCATCACAGCATCCTTGCCATCAGAGCATTACAGCATCCTTGCCATCAGCGCATTACAGCATCACCGTCATCAGATAACCTACAAACAGCGCCAGATGCGCCGCGCCGTTCAGCACGTTAGTCCTGCCGGTAGAGAACGAAATCTGACACAGCAGCAGCGAAGCCAGCATGATCACCATATGCGGTGGCTCCAGCCCGAATACCAGCTCCTGGCCCGTTAACGTAGCAATAATGGTGACGGCGGGCACGGTCAGCGAAATGGTGGCCAGCACGGAGCCGAAAAAGAGATTCATCGCGCGCTGCACCTGATTAGCCAGCACGGCTTTAATGGCTCCCAGACCTTCCGGCGACAGGATCAGTAACGCCACCAGGAAACCCGTAAACTGCTCTGGCGCATTCAGCGTCGTCAACAGCGAGCCGAGCGTGCTGGAGTCCATCTTGGTGACGGCGATAACGGCAATCAGATGCACCAGCAGCCAGCAGGTATGCCAGATGCTGGAGTGCGCCGAAGGTTTGCCGTGCTGCGGGTCGTCGCCTTCATCCTCATGCTCATAAATAAACAGGCTCTGGTGCGTTTTGGTTTGGATCAGCAAAAAAATGCCGTACATAGCCGCTGAAATCGCAGAGATCAGCAGCGCCTGGCCGGCACTGAAGTTTTCTCCCGGCAGCGCGTTGGGAAACACCAGCACCAGCACGGCCAGCGGGAAGATAGCGATCAGATACTGCTTTACGCCAGCCAGATTGACATATTGCGTAGCAAATTTACGTCCGCCGAGCAGCAGCGCAAAGCCCACCAGGCCGCCGGTAACGATCATCACGATAGAGTAGAGCGTGTCACGCATCAGCACCGGAGCCGCATCGCCGGTAGCCATCAGCGCCGAAATCAGGCTGACTTCCAGAATCACTACGGAAAGGCTCAGGATCAGCGAGCCGTAAGGCTCACCCAGGCGGTGAGCAAGCACGTCGGCGTGTCTTACCACGCTAAAAGCACTGCTAAGAATGGCGACCAGCGCTATAAGGTTGATAGCGATAACCACCGGTAAGGATTCAGAAGCGCCCCAAAACCATAAGATAACCAGGGCTGCAATCGGTAAAACAAGAGAGGATTCTTTATGGCGTGTTCTGACGCTTTCATGCGCACTCATAAGCTTATTTCCTTTTCTGGCCAGCGGCCTGACAACAGGCGAAATCGCATTATTAGTTGATTATATAACAAGCGATAGCAGTGTAACGGTAGCAAGGTTAACAGGTGGTAAACTTTACACGATTTTACCTGTTGCAATGATAAAGTGGCCGAGTGCGCAATTATAGAGACTATTACATTTAAGTTATTGTATTTAATGCATTATTTAAAAATTAAAGCGCCAGAAATGCGCGGTATAATGCGGTTTATTGACGATATAGATAGCGGAAATAATTGTTATTATCAGGTTCTTCGCTGAAGAAGGTGAAAATTTGTAGCTGGCAACGTCGGCTATTTTGTTCCAGGCTTATAAAATCGGATAACCAGGAGATAAACAATGCCATACGACTCAAGATCGTCGCTGCCAGACAGCGTTAAAAACGTACTGCCAGCCCACGCCCAGGATATTTATCAGGAAGCTTTTAACAGCGCCTGGGACGAATACAAAGAGAAGAAAGATCGCCGGGGTGATGAGTCACGCGAAGAAGTGGCGCACAAGGTCGCCTGGGCTGCGGTGAAACATCAGTATGAAAAAGGTGACGATGACAAGTGGCATAAAAAACGCTGATACCAGCGCCGCTATTGCTCCGCTTTCTTTTCCCTTACCAGCAGCCATCGGCTTAAGCCCCCTCCCGCAAAGCGGTTTTTTATTGAGCATTTATTGACGCCGCGCGTGGTTTAATCACGCGCGCGCTGAAGTTTTTCGTTATCAGGCCGATGATAAATTTACGCTTAATTTTACTTTTGAAACGCGCTGTAGCCTTGATCGCAACGCCTTAAATGGCATATTGTCACAAAAGCGTAACGGCGCGATCCTTCTATTTTTTTATCAGCAGCAGGGAATGGGCAGCAGCGGAGAGGTTCAATGTTAACAAGAGATTTCCTGTTAAAAGCGGATTGCAAAACAGCTTTTGGAGCCATCGAGGAATCGCTGTTATGGACCAGCGAGCAGCGAGCGGCTTCCCTGGCGGCTACGCTGACCTGCCGTCCCGATAACAAGCCGGTGTGGATTTTCGGCTACGGTTCACTGATGTGGAATCCGGTATTTGAAGCGGACGAGGTGGCGCAAGGCACGCTAAGCGGCTGGCATCGGGCCTTTTGCCTGCGTTTAACCGCTGGTCGGGGAACCGCGCAGCAGCCTGGCCGCATGCTGGCGCTGAAAGAGGGCGGTGCCACCACCGGTCTGGCGTTTCGTCTGCCGGAAGAGAAGCTGCACGAAGAGCTGGGGCTGCTCTGGAAGCGAGAAATGGTGACCGGCTGCTATCTGCCAACGTGGTGCGAGCTGGCGCTTGACGACGGGCGTAGCGTAACGGCGCTGGCGTTTGTCATGGATCCGCGCCATGAACTTTATGAAACCGACTCTTGCCCACAGACCATTGCGCCATTGATAGCCCAGGCCAGCGGCCCGCTGGGTACCAATGCGCAATATCTTTTCTCGCTGGAACAGGAGCTGAAAAGACGCGGTCTGTATGACGAATGCCTTACCGATCTGGTGCAGCGTGTACGCGATCTTCAGGAATACCACAACGATCTGGTTGGCTAACCCGGCTTCAGGAACCCGGATTAATCAGCCAGGTTCCCGACTTATCGATATCAAGCTCCTGATTGCGCACCGTACCCGTGGCGGAATGTACTTCAATCTTATAATGTCCGGCCGCCAGGTTAAGCGACGCATAGCCGCTGATGTTCGGCTTCACCTCGACAGGCGAGCCGTTCAGCACCACCGTTTCTCCACTGGCCAGCTTCAGATAAACCGTAGCAATCATCGGCTGGTTTGCGGCTACGGTTGCGCTTGCCGGCTTGCTGCTGGCCACAGGCGCAGCATTGCTCTCATTACCGGCGGCGGCAGAAGGTTCGACCTGTGACGAACTGTTATCACGGGTCAGGGCTATGCCTAATCCCACCAGCGCCAGTACGGCGATACCGGCAGCGATAGCCAGAGGCTTTGCCATCTTATGATGACGCAGGGAAGCATACTCCGCGCTGGCCGAAGCGGGAGCGATAATAATCGGCGGCTGCTCCGGCGGACGTTCTGGCTCTTCCTGCAGGAGCGCGGGAGGCTCTTCCGGCATTATCGTGACGCTGCTGACCAGTTCTTCTACCGTGCTGACCGGTAGCGCAATCAGCGCTGCAAATTCATCAACCGACTGCGGACGATCCTGCGGCTTCATGGCCAGCGCGCGGTCAATCGCGTTCAGCAGCGGTAACGAAAATCCTTCCGGGCGAAGCTGGGCCAGCGGCTGGTAGCGGTCTTCGATGCAGCGCACCACGCTCACCGGCGGCGGGCTTCCCGTGACCAGCGTGTGCAGTACGGCACCCAGCGCATAAATATCCGTCCAGGGGCCCTGGTCGCTGTCGCTCTCCTCGCTGTACTGCTCAATCGGCGCATAGCCGGGTTTCAGCATGATTTCCGTCTGGTCAGAAAGGTTGCCGATAGTTTTACGGGCGGAACCGAAGTCCAGCAGCACCGGCAGCTGGTTATCCTGAATCTGAATGTTATCCAGCGAGATATCGCGATGCAGATAGCCAGCCTGATGAATGGTGTCGATAGCGCCGAACAAAGGCGGCAGCAGCTGACGGATCCACGCGTCGGTGACGGTTTCCGGACTGCCAAGCTGCCACTCTTTCAGCGTCATGCCGCTGTAATAGAGCGTGCCCATATAGGCGGTACCGTTCTCTTCCCAGAAGCGCAGAACATGCAGCAGTCCGGGATGGTTGAACCGCGCCAGCAGGCGGGCTTCCTGAATAAAGCTGTTTAAACCGGCGGCAAAAAGTTTCTGATAGCGTTCGCCGCGCAGCGTAATCGTCAGTTTCTCATCCCGCGAGACCAGCGAAACGGGCAAATATTCTTTAATAGCGATGGTGCGCTCAAGCAGGTGATCCCAGGCGCGATAGACAATGCCGAAGCCGCCGCCGCCGATGACCTCTTTAATCTCAAATTCATTGAAGCGGTGCCCGGCCGGGAGGGCGTTGGGCACGCTTTTATTATCGTTTGCCGACATAGTAAACACTCTCTAAGTGCTAACGGCCTTTCTCTGGTAAGAGAAAGGGTCAGTTAACAGTGCGCCAGGCGCCAATAGCCGGATCGGCCAGGTCTGCATGCAGGTCATCTACCAGCAGCACATTAATTTTAGTTTGTGGATCCGCCAGGCTGCTCCAGCTTTTACGCAGCGCTTCCACGCGGCTTTTAAGCTGTAGCGGATCGGCGGCCTGGCTTTTACTCATTTTTACCAGCAGCGTGCCTTCAAATGACCAGACGTGCAGCAAAGGGTTGAACGTCAGCAGCAGCCAGCTGTCCGGGGCATCTTTTTTGCTGACCACCAGCCGCTGGTTATTGGCTGCCACGATGGTCAGCTGGCCGCCAGCCGGATGCAGATTGCGTAACGGCAGCCCCTGATAAAACTGTACGGCAATCGATTGGGTTTTACCGCCGCTGGCGAGCAGCAGCTCGCTTTTGCCTTCCAGCCAGCCTTCCGTTGAGCAGCTCATGTGCTTCGCATCAGGGATAAACAGCGACTGGCCTTTTTCGTCCCACCAGGTGCGGAAGTGACAACCGCCGGGCAGGTCAAAATGCTGGAGCGGCGCGTTGTTGGCCGGTTGCGACAGATCCAATGGTTCGGCATTGCTGGCGGTGGCCGTTGCCGTGCCGTCAGCGATAACGATAGGGCGCCAGTTCTGCTCTCTGGAAGCGGTGCCGGAAGCCAGCACGGAACCGGCTTCGTTAGCCATCCGCCACGGCAGTTCGTCCAGCTTACCGCACTGGTTATTCAGCAGCTTGCCCACGCGCGGTAAAAAATTATTCAGCACGCTCGACTCTTTGCTTTTCCCTGAAACGATACGCAGATGGATACTCTCCTGACACCAGTCTTTTGGCGCGTTACTTTCCACGTTGTCGATAAACACCTCCAGCGCCAGGCTGGGGGAGTAAACCACGCGGTAATCTTCCGCCTGAGCGGCGGTTGCAAACAACAGGGTGAGAGCCGGCAACCAGAATTTCATAACGTTCCTTGGTTAATCACGCGATGGGAGAAAGCGAGTAGAGTCCGCCATCGATTGTAACAGGGTAGTATCCTGCGGTGAGCCAACCCATACGGCCACCGCGCTTAAATTGTCGTTCGGGTCGCTGCGGCAAATCGCTTTCTGCATCAGCGCCAGCCACTCCTGCGGCGAACTGACCATGCGCAAAGCCTGTTCCATTTCGCTCGCCTTCAGGCTGCACCAGAAGCCGTCCGTACAGACCAGAAAAGCGTCGCCATCTTCCAGCGGCGTCACTTCACTGTAGCTGGCGGACTGCACAACCTCCGTACCGAGTGCATTATAGAGTAAGTTGCTGTTAATGCCGGAATTATCTACGCCGGCCTCTTTTAACTGCTGGGCCAGGCTGTGATCGCTGGTCACGGCATGAATAAAGCCGCGGCGGAAGTGGTAAATGCGGCTGTCGCCCGCGTGCGCCCACCAGGCCAGCTGGCGATCGCGGTCAATAAACAGGGCCGCCAGCGTGGTACTCATCTGCTTAAAATTCAGATTTTTCTTCTGCGCCTGGCGAATCGCTTCTTGTGCCTGTTCTATCAGGCTTTTGCTGTCGCAGGGCGTAAAAGGGCGATCGTCTATCTTTTCCATCAGCACGTCACGGGCAATGCGGGCTGCCTCGCCGCCACCGGCCGTGCCGGCCACCCCATCGCAAACCAGAAAGCAGGCGCAATGGTCGCCAGCCCATGCGCCGGTTTCATCCTGATTGCTCTCACGAGCGCCCGTCTGCGACGTGGCGGCATAATTTATCTTCATTCTTGTTCCGGTCTGATTTGTGAATCCTTGTACTGATTCACTTCCATGTCATAGGCCTGGAGAAAAGCATCACCGAAAAGAGTGTGAAAATCGTCCTCTATTTCGCCTGACGTGTTCTGATAATGACGTAAGAAATAGTCCCACAGGGCGGCTTTTTTTACGGGTTTCAGGCCTATCCGTGGCAGATTGCCGTCGCGGCGTGCGTGGTCTTCCAGCCGCTGCGGATTAAAAGATTGCAGCATGGCCGCGATGATGGCGCGAATACCGGCAATCATGCCCAGCTGATGCGCCTGCAAGTCAACCAGCGCGTCGCGTACCGCCTGCTCCGGCGGCATAAAGCCAGGCATCTGGCTCTGATAAATCTGCATCAGCACCGTTTTGCCGGAAGGCAGGATCTTAAACGGGTTATTGGCCTCGTTAAGGATCATAGTCATCTCGGCCTTCACGCCGCGCTTGAGAATCGATCTTGATGAAAGCAGGGCAACGGTTCCCTGAGAAAAAAGGCTCAGCATTCTGCCGGTGATGCGCATCTGCTCTTCGGTAAAAGGCGGCTTACCCGGCCCGCTTTCCAGCCCCATGCCTTCCATCAGCGCCGCCAGCAGCCGCTGCTCGTTTCCTTCGTCGGCGGTCTTTTCTGCATGAGGAAGCTCGCGGGCGACGGGATCGATATCTAAACGGGCGTCGCTCTGCCGGTTTTGCGGCTGGCGTACGTGTGCCGCTTCTCGCTCCGGCGGCGGCGTGATAATCGGCATCTGCTCATTAAGGATGCCTAAAGGATCTTCCGGCAAATGCTGATTTTTGCCAAACAGCGCCAGCGGGTCGACGTCGCTAAACGCGGCTTCCTGCTTGCGAGTCGGGTCGCTGACCGCAATTTGATAATCGCCGATACCCAGCATATCGCCATGCTGCAGCAAAATTTGCTTACCGCGCGCCAGCGGCGCATGGTTATGTAAAACCGCAATCACGCTGCCGTGATTGGTCAGGCGGCATTCGCCATTCCCGGCAACGTGAACCACGGCCTGCAGGCGGGAAATGGCACGTTCGCTGTCCGGCAGAACCAGATCGTTATCAACGCTACGTCCTATGGTGCCGCCGGGCGGCACAAAGTCACGGGTCGTCACGGGCGCGTCGGTTTTACTCTCAATTATGGTAAATCGCATGCGCTTTTCCTGAAAGCCGGGGCCATAAAATAACCCTATTCAAACATGGGTGGATAGAGTCCATGTCGACCCGGCTGCGCGACGGCGGCCGGATCGAATAGCTGTGAAAATAGCTGCGCGGTCAGATTACCGCTGTGTTTATGGCTGGCTAAAGGATAGCCGTCGCTCTGGTTAGTCCACCAGTAGCTGGTATAGCGCATCGGGTCGAAGCGGCTGGCCACCTCATGCCAGGCCAGCGTACAGGGAAGATCCTGATAGCCGATAACATCCATGATATCTGAACGCCCGGTGTCGGGCTGGGAAAGCGGCGGCAGGTTCAGCAGCGCCTGCTCCAGCTGGGTGGGCGTCAGGGTTTTGGTCACGGCCTGGTAAAGCGTGTCGCCCAGCGCCTGAAACCAGTCGCCCGAGACGGCCAACTGCGCCGGATGCCAGTGGCTGACCGGCACGCTCTGTAGCGCCAGCAAAGGCCAGCTGCGGCCAACGCGATCGCGCGACGGCAGCAGGCAGCCAATCTGCACGCGCTGCACGCCAAGCGTCGCGGGCAGCGCAAAATTCCAGACCGGCGCACGGCTGAAAAGCTCACTGACTCCGTCGCCATGCTGATACCAGTGCGATAAACCCAGCTGAAACCAGTTTGACCAGCTGGCAACCACGCGCTCAGGGATGCGGCGCTGCAAAAAATCGCCGGTACCCGGCAGCTTGCCGTACCAACCCAGCTCATTTTTTTCCGGCATGATAATGACCCTTCCGGCTAGTTAGTCGTGACCTGAGACGACGGAGCAAAAACAGCGGCCGTTTTGCCGACGGCGTGGGCATTATTCAGATCGAGCGCCATTTTTCTCATGATCAACGTATTATCACGGGCAAACGGCGACGTCTGGATCTGCCTGTCCAGCAGCTGGCTCAGATGCCAGTCAAGCTGCTGAAGCTGTCGGGTCGTTACGCTGGCGGGCAGCGTACGCTGTAAATTCTGCATCACCCATCCACGTAAAAATTCACCATCATAGCTGCGCGGCTGATAGAGCATCTGGTAGGCGCGCAGAGCATTACGGCTGAAATCACTGTCTTCGCCTTTATCATTACGCAAGGTCTGCGTGATGTTTTGCGCGACGCGCGGCAGCAGCAAAGTTTTCAGCGCATTCTGATAAAAGCCCTGCGCGGCCGCGTTAATCTGGTCGCCGCGGTAAAGACCCGCACGCATGCTTAACGGCGGATCTTCCAGCGAAAAGCTGTCGCTCTGCGGCAGGGCCACCAGACTATTTAAGAAGGGTAGCAGATCCAGGATGCTCCCGTTGTTGTTACGCAACAGCTTCTGCGCCTGCTGGTCTACCGGCGGCAAACGATCGGCAACCTGCTGCAAATAGTGCTGATTTTTATAATAGCTGGTACTCCAGAGAAGCGTTGCCAGCAGCAAGGCCAGTCCCACAGACGCGTAGCCCGTCCAGTGTAAAAGACGGTTGCGGCGCTCCCAGAGCCTGTCGCTGCCCGCCAGGCCGCTTTCCTGAAAAATCAGATCGCTGAGCAGGGAATGGATAAAATAACTCTGGCCTTTATTGGCCGGGATTGGCGCATTGCGGTGCACGGTATCCCAGCTGGCAATCGAGTGGCTGGACGCCAGCGGCAGCTGTAGCTTGCGCGTCAGCTCGCCCATGATGCGGTCAAAAGGTAACCCTTCTTGCGTGCCGCTGGTGAAAAACAGCCCGCGCGCCGCCCAGGGCATTTCACCTTTTTCCGGTTTAAAAACGATATCGAGATATTCAGCCAGCAGCGGACGCAAGGAGGCGAACTCCTGCGGAAAAAGAAAGCAGTCGGCGCGCTGGGTTAAATCGTTTTCCTTCGCCATCTTAACGGATAAGTCGTTTTGCAGACGCAGCGACAGTTCGCGGAACTGCTGGTCAAACAGCGCGGCCGTAGAGACTTCGCTGGCGCTGTCCGTGCTCCAGGGAAAGGTAAATCCCCAGATACGGTCGCGCTGGCTTTTATCCAGCGTGCCGTTATAACTCATAAAGCCCTTCAGCAGATCGGTTTTGGTCACCATGACATAGACCGGAAAATGGATGCCGGTTTGCTGATGTAGCTCCGCCATGCGGCTGCGCAGGGATTTGGCCTGGGCGATACGAACATCGGCGGAGTCGCTTAACAGATCCGCCACGCTGATAGTCATAATGACGCCGTTAATCGGCTGGCGGGCGCGATAGCGCTTCAGCAGCTGGATAAACGCCTGCCATTCGCTGGCGTCTCTGGCCCGCTGGCTTTCCTGTAGGGTATAGCGTCCCGCAGTGTCCAGCAGCACGGCCTCGTTGGTAAACCACCAGTCGCAGTGGCGCGTGCCGCCCACGCCGCGCAGGGCGCTTCTGCCCAGCGTTTCGCCAAGCGGAAACTCCAGTCCGGAATTAATCAGGGCCGTGGTTTTTCCTGCGCCCGGCGCGCCGACGATGATGTACCAGGGCAGCTGGTAAAGATACTGGGAGCTGAAACGCTGTAGCCAGCCACGCTGCCGTTTCTGGCGCTGGCCGGGAAAATGGGTCTTTTTCAGCAGCGTGGCCGCTTCGCTGAACAGCGCGCTGAGCAACTCTTCCGCCGCCGCCTGTTCAGCATGCTCGACGCTAAACTGCTGGAGATTATTCAGGAGCTTGTTGTTAAACCAGGCGCGATAGAGCTGTGGGATCAGCTGGAACAGGATCCACAAAAAGTAGCACAGGCCGATAGCTATCTGACGGTTGATGCTGCTTTCCAGCCAGTGAATGTCGTTGATCGACAGCAGCGGACCGGCAATCCAGATCAGCGCGCTGAACGCGGTTATGCCAAGAAAGCCCCACAGCAGGCGGCTGGAAAACAGGGTAGTAAATATGGAAGACATCAGGATTTCCCCGCGCTGGATTGCACTTCAGGGGCCGGGAACAGGATAATTTCAACCCGGCGGTTGCGCGCCCGGTTTTCGCTGCTGTCGTTAGGCAACAGAGGATTGCTATCGCCACGGCCCTCGCTGCGGATCAAATGGCCCGGCTCCAGCATTTGCTGACGCATCAGTGCGCTGATGCTGTGGGCCTGGGCAAGCGAATATTCATAGTTAGAAGCAAAATGCGCAAAGCGCACGGGCCGGTTATCGGTGTAAACGCTGACCAGCACGGTGCCTTTGATATTGTCCATGGCCGCCGAAACGCGGGTAACGATCGCCCGGCCTTCGGGCAGCAGATCGCTGCCCGAAGGGCCAAAAAGCTTGTCGGCGGCGATAATAACCTTGCTGCCGTTAGCGCCATCCGCCACGTCAAGCTGGCGCGCGGCGATCAGATCGTCCAGCCTTTGCCGCAGATCCAGCAGCGCCTGAGCGGAGCTGCTGCGGGAAATTTCATTGCCCGGCAGCGGCGTTTGCCAGATGGCGCGTAGCAGCGGCTCGGCAGCGTTGCCCAGCCGCCAGTTAAGGCCGGAGTAAATCAGGCAGGCGATAAAGGCGGCAACCGCAATGCTGGCCCACAGCGGCACCGGCGGGCGCCACAGCAGATGCTGGCTGGCCGGCGAGAGCGGCTGCGGCTGCGGCATCTGCGGCTGTTCACCTCGGGTATCCGCAATCAGCTGGGCCAGCCGCGTCCTGATGGCGTCACGCTGCAGCCGACCTTGTTCAACCGCACGATAGCGTCCCTCATAACCTAACAGCAGGCAATAATGGATGAGCTCGAGCAGCCACAAATGCTGAACCGGCGTCTGGGAGATGCGTGACAGCAGCTGGAAAACCTTTTCGCCACCCCAGCTTTCGTTATGGAACGTAACCAGTAAGCCATTGCCGGACCAGACGCCACGCGTACCCCACGGCGTTTGCGCCGCCGCTTCATCCAGCACGCTGCACAGGCAGTAGCGCGCGCCGATAATCATATCGAACGGCAAACCGGCCTGTTTGCAACGGGCTTCAAACTGACGGATCTCGTCAACCAGCTGTTGACGCAGGCCAGCGGGATCGTCATGCGTTGCCGCCAGGCGGATCTGCACGATTGCATTCAGCAAAGGCGCAGCCGCAACAAGCAACGGGTTTTCCTGGCTGACAAAGACAGGCGTGTCAGCATGGTGTTCCAGGGTCATCAGGCTTTACTTTCTCAGCTTTATGGCGTCTGGCAGGCAGGCGCTGGGCGTTCTCATCGGAGGTTTAGCCTTCACGGGCCTATTCCAGAATCCAGGTGGCCGTATCGTTATTACGGCAGGCTTTGCTCTGGCCGCCTACGTCAACGCAGACTTTCTTTGTCTTGCGCGGACGAGGGCGATCGCTGCGCAGCGTCGCGTCGTAGAGATCGCTTTTTACGCCCGCTTTAAAAGGCACATAGCCAATCAGCTGTGGCGATTTTTGCGCGTCCGGCTGCTGGTCCGCTGACGGCTCGGCTTCTGCCTCGGCAATAGCCAGCCAGTGATTTTCTACTTCGCCCAGCACCATAAACGGCTTGCCGTTTTCCAGATAGCGCACGACCTTACCGCCAAAGTCCGGGCTGGTCATAACGGAAGCGTTGTACAGCGCGCGATAGGTTTCATTGACGGGCGTAAAAGATTGCGGCGCATGCACGGCGTGGCGATGCGTTAGCGCTACGCCATCCACGTTGGACGTAACCAGGGTATCATCCGTCACCGGAGGAGCCGGAGCCTTGCAGGCTGACAGCGTGAGGACTGCCAGCAGGGTTAACGCGATGCTTGTTTTCACATTGATCCTCGTGAATATCGTCAGTGGGGACAGCGAAATTCCACTCTTTATGTCCTGAGCGCCTCAGGGCGGTGATGACATAAAAATCATTCTGTTTTACAGAAAGATAAAATTTGTATTTAGTCTACATGACGCTTTTGAGAATGGGAACAATTGCGATAGTCCTCGCAACATGTTATTAACGCGACGCGCCCGCAGGCGGCCTTACATTCCCTTAACAGTTTAGCGGAACAATCTGCACGAATTTTGCTTGTTCTCTTTTTTCTGTTCTGCAAGGAGCAAGCATGACGTGCGCTATTCCCTCTGCCTTTAGCTGGCTGCTGGCCTCGCGACGGTGCGAGTTAGCCGGATTAAAAAAGCTGCTGCACACTGGCGAAATGACGGCGGCCCTGAGCCAGCTGATCCATGAACTACAGCGCGAGCGCGGAGCCAGCAATATCTGGATCTGCTCGCAAGGCAGCCTGTTTGGCAAAGAGCTACCCGACCGGGAGCGTCAGGTTGGCAAAGCGATAGCACAGTTTATCGCCAGATTGCCGCCTCTGCCGCAGCAGGAGGCGTCTGACGCCGGGCAAAGCCGCTTATGCAATCGTATTGCCGCCGCGCTGCATGGCCTGGAGGCGTTACCCGCGCTACGACAACAGATACAGCAGCTGCAGCTTAACCATGCGGAGGCAATGGCGCGCTTTAGCCAGATTATTCGCCACTTGCTTAATCTGGGGTTTGAAACCATCGACAGCGCCAGCGATCCCGGCGTGGCCAGAAACCTGGTGGCGATGTTCAGCTTTATGCAGGGAAAAGAGCTGGCTGGCCAGGAGCGGGCGGTAGGGTCTGCGGGCTATGCTGCGGGCGCTTTCACCGTCGCGCAAAGCGAAGAGATGGTGGCGCTGATCGCGGCCCAGGAGCGCTGCTTTGCCAGCTTCAGCCGCTTTGCCGGAGCAGAGATGGTGCAGCGCTGGCGGCAGATTGAAGAAGAAAGCGGCGACATCGAACGCCTGCGGCGCATTGCCTGCACGCGCGGCGTCTCCGCGACGGCAGACAGCGGACTGGCGCCCGGCTGGTATCAGTTGATGACCCAACGCATCGATAAGCTAAAAGAGCTGGAAGACCGGCTGGCGCAGCAGCTTATGCAGCGCTGCCGGGAAAGTATCCGGCTGGCGGAATCCCCGGCCGACCAGCCGGACACGCTGGAACAGCAGCTGGCGCGGTTTGATAACGATCCGGCCTGGAGCGTCTATGTTGCCGGACGCGATGCGCTACAGCAGGAGATGCAGGCGCTGGATACGGAAGGGCTGACGCCGCAGCTGGGCCGTTTTGTGCTGGGGCTGGTGCAGGAGCAGGCCCAGCGGCTGCAAACTCAGGACAGCGAGCTGGCCGCCATGCGCGCCACGCTACAGGACCGCAAACAGATCGATCGTGCGAAAGCCCTGCTGATGCAGCATCACGGCCTGAGTGAAGAGCAGGCCTGGCAAAGCCTGCGTAAAATGGCGATGGATCAGAACCGCCGCATGGCGGATATCGCCAGCGCGCTGCTCTCCGTAGCGGCTGTTTTTTCGCCTGGTCCCGGATAAGTAGCTGCACAAAGGTTGTGCGTACTCTGCCTCACTATAGGGCATGAAAGCCTCTTCAGGCAGACTGAGATGCCGTTAACAACATGACCCGGGCTGCATCCTAAACGTTAAATTTTTTCCGTCACGTCGCGTCTTAAGCCGCACGCGCCGGTTTTGCTACCGTACTGCTGGCGTGATGACTCTTTTCTGGCACGCTCATTGCACTAGTTTCCAGACATAGCGCGCTTATCGGCCAACGGCGGCAGATAAGCGCTTCGGATAAAGGCGTCCAGCCGCATGCTTCGTGCATGTCGGCCGGACGCCTTTTTTGTTTTCTGGAGGCCAGATGAGCAAACCTGCTTTTCCGCTGACCCGACGTCGATTCCTGGCCGGTAGCGCGCTGCTGGGCGGCAGTCTTTTGCTGCCGGGGATGAGCGCCTGGGCGGGCGGCACGGATAGCCCGCAGAAGAAAAGCCTGCGCGTGGGATTTATCCCCTTAACGGACTGCGCGCCACTGGTGATTGCCGCGGTAAAAGGTTTTGATATAAAGCACGGCATTAAGCTGGAATTAAGCAAGGAAGCCAGCTGGGCAGCGGTACGCGATAAGTTAACTTCGGGCGAGCTGGATGCGGCGCATGCCCTTTACGGCATGATCTATGGTCTGCAGCTTGGCGTGGCCGGACGCCGGCACGAA
The DNA here is from genome assembly GCF_047456155.1 of Erwinia sp. BNK-24-b. Taxonomy (NCBI): domain Bacteria; kingdom Pseudomonadati; phylum Pseudomonadota; class Gammaproteobacteria; order Enterobacterales; family Erwiniaceae; genus Erwinia; species Erwinia sp. BNK-24-b. Next base: position 2,611,047 of record NZ_CP179901.1, on the reverse strand, counting down.
ATGGCGAACTTAATGACGCTGAACCAGAACGGCCAGGCCATTACGCTCTCCCGTCAGCTGGCGGGCGTCACCGACGGCGAGAGTTTGCGGCGCAGCGTTTCCGCTTCACCAGCCGGAACTTATACCTTTGCCCACACTTTTCCCACCAGCACGCACGCCATGTGGCTTTATTACTGGCTGGCCAGCGTTGGCATCGATCCCATCCGGGATATCCGTACGCTGGTGGTGCCGCCACCGCAGATGGTGATGAATATGAAAATCGGCAGCCTGAGCGGTTACTGCGTGGGCGAACCCTGGAACCAGCGCGCTATTGCTACCGGCGTGGGTTTTACTGCCGCAACCTCACAGCAAATCTGGCCGGATCATCCGGAAAAAATCCTCGCTACCCGCGCACAGTGGGTGACAGAAAACCCTGACAGCGCGCGTGCGCTGATCGCTGCGGTGCTGGAAGCCTGCCGCTGGATCGACGCCGCCGAAAAAAACCGTCAAGAGACGGCGCAGATTATTGCCGGACGCGCTTATCTCAATACCGCGCCCGACATTATCGAAGGCCGCATGCTGGGCCACTATGAGAACGGCCTGGGAAAACGCTGGCAGGACGCGCACGCCATGCGTTTTTTCGGCGATGGGGCCGTGAATTTTCCCTGGCTTTCCGACGGTATGTGGTTTTTGACGCAGCAAAAGCGCTGGGGACTGCTGAAAGAAGCACCGGATTACCTGGCCGTCGCCCGTCAGATCAACCGTATCGATATCTACCGCGACGCCGCTTTAGCGGCGGGCGTTGCCTTGCCCACCAGCGAAATGCGCAGCAGCACGCTGCTGGATGGCAAGGTCTGGGACGGCACGGATCCCGCGCGCTATGCCGACAGTTTTGCCATTCACTCCGGAGGTAAAAAATGAAAAATCAGGCTCACATTGTCCCGCTGACGGCGCAAACCGTGCCGACCGAGGCGGAAGTTATCACGCTGAAAACGCCAAAAAAACGGTCGCCGGGCAGATTGCGTCCCGTGGTGCAGCAGCTGTTTCCGGCGGCCTGCGGTATCGCGCTGCTGCTGCTGATCTGGCAAATCGCCTCGCTAAACCGCGCGGATTTTCCCGGACCGTTCGCGACAGGCCAGGCGGCGCTGGACATTTTTGCCCATCCCTTTTACTACAACGGGCCGAACGACCAGGGGATCGGCTGGAACATTCTTGCCTCGCTACAGCGGGTCGGCACCGGGTTTCTGTTGGCCGCGCTGGTAGGCATTCCCGGCGGTTTTCTGCTGGGGCGTTCACTGTTTCTGAGCCGCATGTTTAATCCGATTATCGCACTGCTGCGCCCGGTCAGTCCGCTGGCCTGGCTGCCTGTCGGTCTGCTCCTGTTCCAGCGTGCAGAGCCGGCTTCCTGCTGGACGATTTTTATCTGCTCAATCTGGCCGATGCTCATCAATACCGCCGAGGGCGTCAGGGGCGTGCCGCAGGACTATCTCAACGTGGCGCGCGTCCTGAAGCTCCCGGAAATCACCATCATGCGCAAAATTCTGTTTCCTGCCGTGCTGCCGGCAATCATGACCGGCGTCAGGCTGTCGATCAGTACGGCGTGGCTGGTGATCGTGGCGGCAGAAATGCTGACCGGCGGCATGGGCATCGGTTACTGGATCTGGAACGAATGGAACAACCTCAACGTAGAACACATCCTGATCGCCATCGGCGTGATTGGCATCGTCGGCCTGCTGCTGGAACAGGCGCTGCTGCTGCTGGCGCGCCAGTTTAGCTGGCAGAGCGGCCGCAAGGAGGAAAAATAATGACGCCCGTTATCGCTATCCAACAGGTCAGCCAGCGTTTTCGTACGGCGCAGGGTGAGTTCCTGGCGCTCGACAACGTCAGCCTGGCTATCGCCCCGGGCGAAACCATCAGCCTGATCGGCCATTCCGGCTGCGGTAAATCCACGCTGTTAAACCTGATTGCCGGACTGACGCTGCCGACCCAGGGCGTGCTGCTGTGCGACAACCGCGAAATCGCCGGGCCAGGGCCGGAAAGGGCCGTTGTGTTTCAGAACCATTCGCTGCTGCCCTGGCTGACGGCGCGTGACAACGTGGCGCTGGCTGTCGATCAGGTCTTTAAACAGCAGAGCCGGGCAGAGCGGCGTGACTGGGTCGATCACAACCTGGCGCTGGTGCAGATGAGCCACGCGGCGGACAAGCGCCCCGACGAGCTGTCAGGCGGTATGAAGCAGCGGGTGGGGATTGCGCGCGCGCTGGCGATGAAGCCGCGGGTGTTATTGATGGACGAGCCTTTTGGTGCGCTGGATGCGCTGACGCGGGCGCATTTGCAGGATGCGGTGATGGCCATCCAGCACAAGCTGAATACCACCATTGTGATGATCACCCATGACGTGGATGAGGCGGTGCTGCTTTCGGACCGCGTGGTGATGATGACCAACGGGCCTGCCGCGAGGATTGGTGAAATTTTGTCGGTCGATCTGCCGCGCCAGCGATCGCGCGTCGCGCTGGCGAACGATGCCCATTACCACCAGTTACGCCAGCAAATCCTGCATTTCCTGTACGAAAAGCAGGCGGCGTAAGGAGCGCGCTATGGCAGAGCATCTGGTGGTGATCGGCAACGGCATGGCGGCGATGCGCACGGTGGAAACGCTGTGGCAGCTGGCACCGACGCGCTATCGCATTACAGTAATCGGCCGCGAACCCTGGGGTAACTATAACCGCATTATGCTTTCGCCCGTCCTGAGCGGGGAAAAGACGTTTGCGCAAACGCTGCTGCATCCGCCTGCATGGTATCAGCAGCGTGATATTACGTTGCTGAGTGACGAACCGGCGCTGTCGCTGCACCTCCAGAGCCGTACGGTCATCACTGCTCGTCGCCATTTGCAGTGGGATCACCTGCTGCTGGCGACCGGATCGCGCCCCGTCATACCCAGGGTGCCGGGCAGCGATCTGCCGCACGTGATCGGTTTTCGCACGCTGGCGGATGTGGAACAGATGCTTGGCAGCGATGGCCCGGTAGTGGTTGTCGGCGGTGGGCTGTTAGGTATTGAAGCGGCGGCAGCGCTGCGGCTGCGTGGCCGCGAAGTCACGTTACTGCATCGTAACGGCTGGCTGATGGACAGGCAGCTGGACAGTCAGGCTGGCGAACTGCTGCTGACGGAGCTGCAACAGCGCGGCGTGGTTTGCCGGTTAAAGGCACAGCTGTCGGCCATCACGGCCAGCACGGTCGAGCTGAACGACGGCAGCCGTCTGCCAGCGGCCTGCGTCATCATGGCTATCGGTGTCGCGCCAGATATCTCGCTGGCGCAGGAAGCGGGCATGGCGTGCGGGCGTGGTGTGCTAATCAACCGTCAGTGCCAGACCCGCAGCCCCACTATCAGCGCGGTTGGGGAATGCGGTGAAATCGACGGCGAAACCTGGGGGCTGCTGGCTCCCTGCCTGGCGCAGGCGAAGGTACTGGCGCACCGTCTGGCCGGAGAGCCCATCGCCGATTTTTACACCGAAGAAACAGGCACCCGCCTGAAGGTCACGGGCGTCTCCGTGTTCAGCGCGGGCGACCTGCGTGATGCTCCCGACTGTCAGTCCGCTTACGCCCTCGATCCGCTAAGCGGCGACTACCGCCGTCTGATCCTCGCTGACGGCAGATTAAAAGGCATCCTGCTGTATGGCGATGTCAGCGACGGCGAAACCCTATTGCAGAAGATGCGCGACGGCCAGCAGGTTTGCGCGCGCGCGCTGCTGGATCCTGAAACCGCAACGCAGCCAGAGGCTGCAGGAAAACAGAGCATGAGCAAACCTACATTAGTTGTCGTGGGCCACGGTATGGTCAGCCACCATTTTCTTGAGCAGCTGGTTGCCAGCGGTCAGCATCTGAAATTTCACATCGTTGTGTATGGTGAAGAGCGGCATGTCGCCTACGACCGCGTCCATCTCTCCGAATACTTTGCCGGAAAAGGCCACGCCGAACTGTCGCTGGTGACGGACAATTTTTTTGCTGAACACGGTATTGAGCTGCGTAGCCACTGCCCGATTGTGGCTATCGACCGACAGCGCCGCTGCGTGCGCGAGGCTAACGGACACGAGATGGCCTGGGACAAGCTGGTTCTGGCGACCGGATCTTACGCCTTTGTCCCGCCGATCCCCGGCAACGACGCCGCAGGCTGCTTTGTCTATCGCACGCTGGACGATCTGGATGCCATTGCCGCCAGAGCGCAGACGGCCAGTAAAGGCGTGGTGATTGGCGGCGGCTTACTGGGGCTGGAGGCCGCCAACGCGCTCAAACAGCTTGGACTGGAAACCGCGGTGGTCGAGTTTGCGCCGCGCCTGATGGCGGTACAGCTGGACGACGGTGGCGCAAGCATGCTGCGCCATAAAATCGAAGCGCTGGGCGTTGCGGTGCATACCAGCAAAGCGACCGAGTGCATCACGCCGCAGCCGGACGGTGCGCTGCGGCTTGATTTTGCCGACGGCAGCACGCTGACTACCGATCTGCTGCTGTTTTCTGCCGGTATCCGCCCGCGCGACCAGCTTGCCGCCGAAGCTGGCCTGACGCTGGGGCCGCGTGGCGGCATCGTCGTCGACGATAGCTGTGCCACGTCCGATGCCGATATCTATGCTATCGGGGAATGCGCATTGTGGAACGGGCAAATCTTCGGCCTGGTGGCACCCGGGTATCAAATGGCAAGGGTACTGGCGGCGACGCTGGCAGGGGAAGCAGGCGCATTCACCGGCGCGGACATTAGTACCAAACTCAAACTGCTGGGCGTAGAAGTTGCCTCTTTCGGCGACGCGCACGGGCGTACAGCGGGCAGTCAAAGCTACTTCTGGATGAATGAGCCTCAGGAGATCTACAAAAAAATCGTGGTTTCCGGCGATAAAAAACGGCTGCTGGGCGGCGTGCTGGTTGGCGACAGCAGCGAATACAGCACGCTGTTACAGATGATGCTCAACGCGATGGCGCTGCCGAACGCGCCCGAATCTTTGATTCTTCCCGGCACGGTGCCAGCCAAAGCGCCCGGCGTAGCGGCCTTGCCGAACAGCGCCCAGGTCTGCTCCTGCCATAACGTTAGCAAAGGCGATATCTGCTCGGCGGTTACGGCGGGCTGCGGCGATATGAGTGCGCTAAAAAGCTGCACCAAAGCGGCTACCGGCTGCGGCGGCTGCGCGGCGCTGGTGAAGCAGGTGATGGAGTTCCAGCTCGCCAGCCAAGGTGTAGAAGTTAAAAAAGATATATGCGAACACTTCGCCTGGTCTCGCCAGGAGCTGTATCACCTGATCCGCACCCAGGAAATTAAAACTTTTGACCAGCTGCTGGCAAAACATGGTAAAGGGATAGGCTGTGAAATCTGCAAGCCGCTGGCGGCATCGCTGCTGGCTTCGTGCTGGAACGACTATCTGCTGAAGCCGCAGCATCTGCCTTTGCAGGATACCAACGACCGCTATTTTGCCAATATCCAGAAAGACGGCACCTATTCGGTTGTGCCGCGCGTGCCGGCGGGTGAAATCACGCCGGCAGGGCTGATCGCTATTGGCCAGGTAGCCGACCGTTACGGTCTTTACTGCAAAATTACTGGCGGCCAGCGTATCGATCTGTTTGGTGCCCGGCTGGATCAGCTTCCCGTCATCTGGCAGGAGCTGCTGGCAGCGGGGTTCGAAACGGGTCACGCCTACGGCAAGTCGCTGCGCACGGTGAAATCCTGCGTTGGCTCAACGTGGTGCCGCTATGGCGTGCAGGATTCAACCCGTTTCGCGATAGAGCTGGAAGAGCGCTATAAGGGTCTGCGTGCGCCGCACAAAATTAAAATGGCGGTTTCAGGCTGCACCCGCGAGTGCGCCGAGGCGCAGAGCAAAGATATCGGCGTCATCGCCACGGAAAAAGGCTGGAACCTGTATGTCTGCGGCAACGGGGGCATGAAACCACGCCATGCCGATCTTTTCGCCAGCGATCTTGATGACGCCACGCTAATCCGCTACGTCGACAGGCTGCTGATGTTTTACGTGCGCACGGCAGACCGTCTGCAGCGTACCAGCGTCTGGATGGATAATCTGGAAGGTGGGCTGGACTATCTGCGGCAGGTAGTGATGGAAGATTCGCTGGGAATTGCGGCTGAACTGGAGCAGGAAATGGCTCGCGTGGTGGCAAGCTATCAGTGCGAATGGCAGACCACGCTGGCCAATCCTGACCGGCTGGCGCTGTTCCGCGCCACGTTAAACAGTGACCGGCCGGATGAGAGCGTGCATTTTCATCAGGTGCGGGGCCAGATTGCCCCCGCCTCTGTACCGCTGCCGACGACCAGTGCGCAAGAGCAGCCCTGGACGGAAATCTGCCGCCTTGAGGATATCCCACCGCAGGCAGGGATCGGCGCGCGGCTGGGTCAGCAGCGTATAGCCCTGTTCCGCCTGCACGATAAGGTTTATGCGCTGGATGACAACGAGCCGGGAACCACGGCCTGCGTGCTGTCACGCGGCATCCTGGGCGACAGCGCCGGAGACCCCATCGTTATCTCGCCGCTCTATAAACAGCGTTTTCGCCTGCGTGACGGCAAAGCGCCGGACGGCAGTGGCCCGGCGGTACGCAGCTGGCCGGTAAAAATAGCCAACGGCAAAGTGTGGGTCGCCACTCTGCAACCCGCGCTGGCCGAGCCGGTGGCGTTATGAAAACAACCTGTCCTTACTGTGGCGTAGGCTGCGGCGTGGAAGTCACCCGGCAGGAACAGGGCGGCTATCAGGTAGCCGGTGACAAGGCGCATCCAGCCAATTTCGGACGGCTGTGCGTAAAAGGCTCCGCGCTGGGCGAAACGCTGACGCCGCAGGGCAGGTTACTGCATCCGCAGGTAGACGGGCAGCAGGTCAGCTGGGAAACGGCGCTGGATGAAGTGGCTGCGCGGCTGCAACAGACTATCCGCGAATACGGGCCGCAGGCGGTGGCTTTTTACGCCTCCGGCCAGCTGCTGACGGAGGATTATTACGTTGCTAATAAGCTGATGAAAGGCTTTTTGGGCGTGGCAAATATCGATACCAATTCGCGCCTGTGTATGGCTTCGGCAGTAGTGGGCTACAAGCGGGCGCTGGGGGCCGATGCGGTGCCGTGCTGCTATGACGATCTTCAGCAGACCGGGCTGGCAATCGTGACCGGCTCCAATATGGCGTGGGCGCATCCGGTAGCGTATCAGCGGCTGGTGCAGGCGAAAAAAGCCAACCCGGCGCTTAAGGTGGTGGTTATCGATCCACGGCGGACGGCAACCTGTGACGTGGCCGATTATCATCTGGCGCTAAAACCCGGTAGTGATGCCGCCCTTTTCGCCGGTCTGCTTAACTGGCTGGCGCAGCAAGCGGGTATAAACGCTGCTATGCGGCCGCAGCTGGTGGGGCTTGACGAGGCGCTCAGCAGCGCCGCCGACTGGACGCCGGAAGCGGTGGCGGCGTTCTGCCAGCTCAGCGTGGCGGAAGTACGCCACTTCTATCGCCTGTTTACGACAACGCAGGAAGTGCTGACGCTCTACTGTATGGGCATCAACCAGTCCACCAGCGGCAGTGATAAATGCAATGCCATTATTAACGTTCATCTTGCCAGCGGCAAAATCGGCAGGCCGGGCAGCGGGCCCTTTTCGCTGACCGGGCAGCCAAACGCAATGGGCGGCCGGGAAGTGGGCGGGCTGGCCAATCAGCTGGCGGCTCATATGGGCTTCAGCGAAGCGGAGGTCGATCGGCTACGGCGGTTCTGGGGCAGCGCAAGGGTAGCCGACAGCGCCGGATTGAAAGCCGTCGATCTTTTCCAGGCGATGGGCCGCGGCGAAATCAAGGCCGTATGGATTATGGCTACCAATCCCGCCGTTTCTCTGCCGGACAGCGAGGCGGTGGCGCAGGCGCTGCGGCACTGTCCGCTGGTGATCGTTTCCGACGTCTGCGCGCAGACTGATACCACGCTACTGGCCGATATTCTGCTACCTGCGCAGGGCTGGGGCGAAAAGAACGGCACCGTCACCAACTCCGAGCGGCGCATCTCCCGGCAGCGCGCTTTCGTTGCGCCAGCCGGAGAAGCGCGGCCAGACTGGTGGATGCTGGCGCAGGTGGCGCAGCGGCTGGGCTTCGCCGGCGCCTTTGACTGGCAGCATCCGGCAGAAATTTTTCGCGAGCACGCCGCGCTTTCCGGCTTTGAAAATGACGGCAGCCGCGCTTTTGATATCAGCGGGCTGGCGACGATAAGTAACCAGCAGTGGGACACCCTGTCGCCGATCCAGTGGCCGGTTAATCAACGCTTTCCCGAGGGCTGCGCCAGATTATTTACCGACCGCCGCTTTTACCATGCCGACGGCAAAGCGCGGATGCTGGCTGTCCGGCCACGTCTGCCGATAGCGCAGCCTTCTGCCCGTTATCCCCTTATTGCCAATACCGGCCGCATCCGCGATCAGTGGCACACCATGACGCGCACCGGCCATGTTCCGCGTCTGATGCAGCATGCAGGTGAACCTTTTTGTGCCGTTCACCCGCAGGATGCGGTGCTTTATGGCGTGAGCGAAGGTGACCTGGTGCGGGTACAGTCTGCGCAGGGCTGGCTGGCCTGCCGCGCAAAGCTGGATGCGGGACAGCAGCCGGGCACGCTGTTTTTGCCGATGCACTGGAACCGGCAGTTTTGCAGCCAGGCGAACGTTGACGCGCTGGTCGCGCCCGAGGTTTGTCCCGAATCTGGTCAGCCGGAGAGCAAGCAAACGGCGGTGAGAATTAGCCGCTGGGAACATGACTGGCAGGCAACGCTGTGGCTGAAAGAGCATTGCCGTCCCGACGGCCTGAGCTGGTGGACAAAAATCCCGGAAGCGGGCGCGACGCGCTATCAGCTGGCCGGAAAGGGTGCGGCGCGGCGCTGGCTGGAACAGCAGGCGTTTATAGCGAGGCTACAGCTTCAGGTTGCTGAATCCGAAGATTATTTCCATCTGCTTGGCTGGAAAAATGGCCAACTGGCGGTCGCTTTTTTCGGCGGCAGGGCGGCGATCTGCGACGCCGAGGCCGTGGCGCACGCCTTTTGCTCGCCACCCGCCACGGCAGCCGCGCGATTTAATCTGCTGGCGGGACGTGCGGCCACCAGCAGCCGGGGCAAAACGATTTGCAGCTGCTTTGGCGTTGGCGAAAACCAGATCCTGGCCGCTATCGGCGAAGGCTGCCATAGCGCGGCCGCCCTGGGTGAAAAGCTTAAGTGCGGCACCAACTGCGGCTCCTGTATTCCTGAATTAACCCAGCTGATCGCGCGTGAGCGGTCAGCCAGCGCGAGGTAACTATGACAAATATTCTTCCTGCTCTCGACAAACTCCTGGCGCCGGTCAGCCAGCAGGCTAAAGGCTGCGTCTGGCTAACCGGTGCCGGCCCGGGCGATGCGGATCTGCTGACGGTAAAAGCGCTGCGCCTGATTAGCGGAGCCGAAGTGGTGGTTTACGATCGGCTGGTCAGTGAAGAGATTATGGCGCTGATCCCGGAGACGGCGCTTTGTATTGACGTGGGTAAAAGTCCGGGCTGCCGGGCGATGGAGCAGGAGCAGATCAACCAGCTGTTGATCGATCTGGCCGACGCCGGAAAACAGGTTGTGCGTCTGAAAGGGGGCGATCCCTTTATTTTTGGCCGCGGCGGCGAAGAGATGCTGGCGCTAAAAGAGGCGGGCATTGTCTGCCATATCGTGCCGGGCATTACCGCCGCGACAGGCTGCGCTGCCGCGACGGGCATTCCGCTGACGCACCGCGGGCTGGCGCAGTCGGTGCGGTTTATTACCGGACACGGCAAAGAGGGCTTGCCGGCGTTCGACTGGCAAAGCCTGTGTGACGCCCGGCAGACGCTGGTTTTTTATATGGGGCTGACATGGAGCGCGGCATTAAGCGCGGGGCTGGTAGCGCATGGCCGCAGCGCAGATACGCCAGCGGCCATTATCGAGCGCGGCACGCGGGCCAGCCAGCGCGTAACGGTGACTTCTCTGGGCCAGCTTGCCGCCACGGTAGAGCGCGAGCGGCCACAGTCACCCGCCCTGCTAATTGTGGGCGAGGTCGTTGCGCTTTACGACGCGACTAATACATTGACGCCCAGCGCTTCGAACGCGGCGACGGCCTGCGCAGAGATGCCGCTGTCGGTAATCAAATAGTGGATATTGCTCCAGTCACAGGGCAGAGCGAACATCGACACCTTGTCGATTTTGCTGGAGTCGGCCACCACGTAGACGGTGCTGGCCGATTTAATCATCGCCGTTTTAACTTTGATATCGGTTTCGCTGGGAAAGCTCAGCCCCAGCCTGGGTGAAATACAGGCCGTCGCCAGAAAGAGCTTCTGCGCCAGCACGTTTTCAAAAAAGCTGGCGGCCTTTTCGCCGGAAGTGGAGAGCGTCGGAAACTTAAAGGTGCCGCCGGTCAGCAGGATATTAATACCCGGCTCGCCACCCAGCTTTAGCGCGATATTCACCGCCGTGGTGACCACCGACAGCCTGCGAATATGTCCCAGATACTCGGCGATAGCGGTGGTTGTGGTGCCGGAATCGAAAATTACGGTATCCCCATTTTCGATATGCGTAGCCGCCAGCCGGCCAATCGCGGCCTTCTGCTCCAGATGCGTTTGTCGCTCCAGCTGTAGCGCGCCGGTATTTTGCTTGCCGGTCATCAGCGTTGCGCCGCCATGATAACGCTGTACAAATCCTTCCTTTTGCAGCACGCGTAAATCGGTGCGAATGGTAGCTTCCGTCAAATCAAAGGCTTCGGTCAGCTTTTTAACCGTCACGGTGCCATCTTCACGGATCATTTCCAGAATTTTTTCACGTCGCTGTTGCATATCCGCCAGCTGCTCACTTTTGCTTTTCAACCGCTACTCTCCCTTCGCTTTTTTCTGCGTTTCAGCCCGTTTCAGCGCTCTGTTTACCGCAAATAGTAACCCTGGTTGCAGCCGAATGCGAATTTCGCTATGGCGCACTGATTTTCGAATAAAAGTCAAAAGAGCGTATATGACAATCTTTTTTTAAGGCGACGATCCGCTTCCTGACGAAGCTTTTTAATAATATGCTGATTTTATTTACTTTTTATTAAGATCGTTCTTTCCCATTTAAAAGATCGCTTTTGTTTGAAGTTTGAACTGCGCCACATTATGCTTCTTATCGATAGTATATATTTTTATTCGAAAACCAATGTCGCAGGCCGTTAGCCAAAAGCGGACCTGTCACGCGACCCGGAGCTGAGGTAATGATGGATTTTCAGGCAATCAAACAGACAGCGCGCCAGGCCCGGCGTTATGTTCTGCAAATGAATCATCGGGCTGGCAAGGGCCATACGGGTGCCGATCTTTCCGAGGTAGATATCATCTGCACGCTGTTTATGGGCGTCATGGACTGCGGGGCGGCCAGGCCGGATCGGGATCGTTTTATTCTCTCCAAGGGGCACGGCGCGGGCGGACTTTACTGCTGCGCGGCGGCAATGGGCATGATCCAGCCGGAGGTGTTAACGCAGTTTATGGGCGACGACACGCTGCTGGCCGGGCATCCCATCCGGCAGAAGCTACCGGAGCTGGTGGAGATTAACTCGGGCGGTCTGGGACACGGCCTGCCGATTGCGGTAGGGCTGGCGCTGGGCAACCGCCTTGCCGGGCTGGCGCATCGGCGCGTCTTTGTGCTGCTGGGCGACGGCGAGCTGGCGGAGGGATCCAACTGGGAGGCGGCCATGTCCGCCAGCAAGTTCAAACTCGATAATCTGATTGCCATTGTTGACCGTAACCGCCTGCAGCTGGCGGGCAAAACGGAAGACATTATGCCGCTGGAGCCGCTGGCGGATAAGTGGCGGGCCTTTGGTTTTGAGGTGCTGGAGTGTGACGGCCACGATCCGCAGGCAATAGCCGGTGCGGTCAACCAGCCCGGCAGCGGCAAGCCTCGGGTGATCCTGGCCAATACCGAAAAAGGCCACGGCATCTCCTTTATGGCTAACGTCCCGGCCTGGCACCATGCCGTGCCTGACGATCAACAGCTGGCTCAGGGGCTGGCGGAACTGGAGGAACAGTAATGCAAGACTTACGCGACGCCGTTATCGCCACGCTGCTTGCAGAGCAGCAGAAAGGCGCAAATCTTAGCGTGATGGTGGCTGACTCCACCTCTACATCAAAAATCGCGCCGTTTGAAAAAGCGTTTCCACAGCGCGTGATCAACGTCGGCATTGCCGAACAGAACATGGTGGGCATGGCAGCGGGCGTGTCGCTCAGCGGCAGCACGGTCTTTACCGCCAACGCCGCGCCTTTTCTGTTTGCCCGCGCCAACGAGCAGGTAAAAAACGATGTCTGCTACACCGACACCAACGTCAAAATGCTGGGTCTGAACGCCGGGTTTGCCTATGGTCCGCTTGGTGCAACGCACCACTGCACCAACGATATCGCCATTGCCCGCACCTTTGGCAATCTACAGGTTTTTGCCCCGGCCGATGCCGTGCAGGCCAGCGCCGTGACCCGTCACGCTATCTATCATCCTGGCCCGGTTTATATCCGGATGGACAGCGACAAGCTGCCGCTGCTGCACGATGAAAGCTGGCGCTTTGTCCCCGGCAAGCCGGAGGTGTTACAGCAGGGCGAAGAGACGGTGGTGTTCTGCCTGGGCACGCTGGCCCACGAGGCGCTGGCAACCGAAGAAAAAGGGATGACGGTGGTGTCGCTGCCGTCTCTGTGGCCGCTGGACGAGGCGGCGGTGGTCAAGCTGATCGCCAGCCACCGTCAGGTCATCACCATGGAAGAACACACGCTAAGCGGCGGGCTGGCCAGCATTATCGGCGAGCTGATGCACAAGCATGCGCTGCACCAGCGCTTTATTCCGCTGGGCATTCCCGCTTACGCCTTTACCCACAGCAGCTCCAGAGCCGCGCTGCGCCGCCAGTTCAATATTGATGCGCAAGGGTTGCTTGCCGCATTACAACAGACCGTTGCTGCCTGAGGAGGCAAGGATGAGCAGTGAATATGATGTCAACCTGCGCTACGGCGTAGATAGCAAAGGTGATTTAAGTAATAAGGTGGCGGTGGTCACTGGTGGCCTGGGCGGGATTGCGATGGCCAGCAACCAGATGCTGCTGGAGAAAGGCGCAAGGCTGGCGCTGCTCTATCCCGCCTTTGAACAGAGCAAGGTTAACGACGTGGCGGGCCAGTTTGCTGCTGATAGCGTGCATTTTATCGAGTGCGACGTAACCGATCCGCATTCCGTAAATAACGCCTTTGCCGAAGTCATTAGCCATTACGGCCAGATCGATATCCTGGTGAACTGCGCAGGCTACGTGATGCTGCAACCGGTGCTGGAAACGGACTTCGACGAATGGCAGAAACAGCTGGCGGTCAACCTTACCGGCCCGTTCCTTTGCTCGCAGGCGGCGGCAAAACTGATGATCGAGGCGGGCAAGGGCGGAAAAATTATCAACATCGCCTCGCAGGCCGCTTCTGTCGCTATCGACAACCACGTGGCCTACACCTCGGCCAAGGCGGGTCTGCTCGGCATGACCAAAGTGATGGCTAAGGAGTTTGCACCGCACAAAATCAACGTCAATACGCTCTCGCCGACCGTGGTGCTGACGCCAATGGGTGAAAAAGCCTGGCGCGGCGAGAAGGGCGAAGCGATGAAAAAACTGATCCCGCTCGGGCGCTTTGCCTATACCGATGAGATCGCGGCGGCGGTGCTGTTCTTTGCCGGTAACGGCAGCGACATGATCACCGGGGCCGATCTGATGATCGATGGCGGTTTCACTATCTGGTAACACTCTTTGCACGTACCCGTACCCTACAAATAATGATAAGGCAACGCACCTATGAACATGCGATTACTTCTGTTAGCTACCGCTGGCGTTTTAAGCACCCAGGCTGTCAACGCGGCGGAAAAAGGCACCATTATGATTCTGGTCAACTCACTGGATAATCCTTATTACGCCTCTGAGGCGAAAGGGGCCAACAGCAAGGCGCAGGCGCTGGGCTATAAAACGTCGGTGCTGTCGCACGGCGAAGATGTGAAAAAGCAGAACGAGCTGATCGACGCCGCTATCGGTAAAAAAGTGCAGGGGATTATCCTGGACAACGCCGACTCAACCGCCAGCGTCGCCGCCGTGCAGAAAGCCAAAGACGCCGGGATCCCGGTGGTGCTGATCAACCGGGAAATCCCGGTTGATAACGTCGCGCTGCGACAGATAACCCACAATAACTTTCAGGCGGGATCGGACGTCGCTAACGTCTTTGTGGAAAAAATGGGCGAAAAAGGCAAGTACGCGGAGCTGACCTGTAATCTCGCCGACAACAACTGCGTTACCCGTTCCAAATCTTTCCATCAGGTGATTGACCAGTACCCCGATATGCAAAGCGTGGCGAAGCAGGATGCTAAAGGCACCCTGATCGACGGCAAGCGCATTATGGACAGCATCTTGCAGGCGCATCCGGACGTTAAGGGCGTGATCTGCGGCAACGGCCCGGTCGCGCTGGGCGCTATCGCAGCCCTTAAGGCGGCAAACCGTAACGACGTGGTGGTGGTGGGCATTGACGGCAGCAACGACGAGCGCGACGCGGTGAAAGCCGGCACGCTGAAAGCGACCGTGATGCTACAGGCGCAGGCTATCGCGGCCGAGGGCGTCAGCGATCTTGATAACTTTATCCAGCACGGCACCAGGCCAGCAAAACAGCGGGTGATGTTCCGCGGCATGCTGATAACCCCGGACAACGCGGCAAAAGTGCAGGATTTTAGCTATCAACCCTGACCGCTAAGGCGGGCCGAAAGGAGGAACCTATGTCCAGGCGAATCTGGCTGGCAGGGGCGGCGCTTGCCCTGGCCGGCTGCCGGATCGTATCGCAGCAGGAGCTGGCCGATTTAAAAAATCCGCCCAACCCTCAGCTGGCGAACGTGGCTGCCAGCTGGCAGCAAAAAATCGTGCCGCAGATACAGCATGACGCCAGAGCGGTAAATGAGCTGCTGGCCAGCCTGGCCGCGGCAAAAGACTTTGACAGCGCCTGCCAGCAGTATGGCTATCGCAGCCAGCAGGAAAACCCCTGCGTCTTTGCGGTCAGGATAACCGGCACGGTGCAGTCGGTTGATACCACCTCGCGCAGCGGCAAAATGACCGTAAAAGACCGCAGCGGGCAAAGCGTGGTGGTGCAGACCGGGCCAATCCTGCGCGGTACGGCGCTGCGCGACGGTTATAAAGGGGCCAGCTATCAGGACTTCAACGATCAGGTGCTGTTTGGCGACTACGGCCGCGCTATCAATCAGCTGGCCGCTGACGAGATACAAAAACTCAAGCCCAAACCCGGTGACGCCGTGGATGTCGTCGGCGTTTTCAGCAGCTGGGATATCCCGCAAAACGTCCCGGCTGTTACCCCAGCCCGCGTTGTCCGTCAATAAGGAGCGCAGTATGGCATACCCTGAAGCGCACGCCGGGCCGCTGCCGGAAGTGATTATCGAAACCCGTCATCTTTCTCGCCTCTATCCCGGCGTCACCGCGCTGGATCAGGTTAACTATCGCGTCTGGCGCAACAAGGTCAATGTGCTGATAGGCGAAAACGGCGCGGGCAAATCCACCATGATGAAAATGCTGGCGGGGGTAGAGACGCCGTCGTCAGGGCAGATTTTGCTGGACGGCGAGCCGGTAACGCTGGGGTCGACCCGCCAGGCAGAAAAGCAGGGCATCAGCATTATTTTTCAGGAGCTGAACCTGTTTCCCAATATGAACGTGATGGACAACATCTTTATCGGCAACGAGTTTTTCCAGCGCGGCCGCATTAACGAAAAGTATCAGTACCAGCTGGCGAAAACGCTGCTGGAGCGGCTGGGGCTGGATATCGATCCCCGGACGCCGCTGGGCGAGCTGGGCATTGGCCACCAGCAGCTGGTCGAGATTGCCCGCGCGCTCTCCAAAGATACGCGCGTCCTGATCATGGATGAGCCAACCTCTGCGCTCAGCCAGTCGGAAGTCAAAGTGCTGTTTAACGTTATCGCCGCGCTGAAGCGGCGTGGCGTTACCCTGATCTATATTTCGCATCGCCTGGAAGAGCTGATGGAAATTGGAGACCACATTACCATTTTCCGCGACGGACGCTTTATCAGCGAGCGCGACGTACAGGATGCCAGCGTGCCCTGGATTATTGCGCAGATGGTGGGCGACAAAAAGAAACAGTTTGACTACCGCGCGGCGGAGCCGGGCGAAACGGTACTGGAAGTCAGTGGGCTAACCGCGCTGGCGCAAAACGGCGGTTACAAGCTGAATAACGTCTCTTTTTCGCTGCGCAAGGGTGAGGTGATCGGGATTTACGGCCTGCTGGGCGCCGGACGCACCGAGTTATTTAAAGGGCTTATCGGGCTGATGCCTTGCCAGAGCGGCAGCGTCACGCTAAACGGCGAATGCCTGGACAAGCGCAACTTTCAGCAGCGGCTGAAAAAAGGCATCGCGCTGGTGCCGGAAGATCGCAAAGGCGAAGGGGTGGTCGAAACCATGTCGATCAAAACCAATATGACGCTCAGCGATCTCAGCCTGCGTGGCTTTCGCCGGGCGCTGAGCTGGCTTAAACCGGCTGAAGAAGCGGAGCGCGTTGACGGCATGATCCAACGGCTGGCCATCAAGGTCAGCGATGCGGAACTGCCCGTGATCTCCCTGAGCGGCGGCAATCAGCAGAAAGTCGTGCTGGGCAAGGCGCTGATGACCGGGCCAAACGTGGTGTTGCTGGATGAGCCCACGCGCGGCATCGACGTGGGGGCGAAAAGCGATGTTTACCATCTGGTCGGTTCGCTGGCGCAGCAAGGGCTGGCGGTGATGTTCTCGTCTTCCGAGCTGGACGAGGTGATGGCCCTGGCTGACCGCATTCTGGTGATGGCGGACGGCAAGATCACCGCTGACTTACCGCGTGCGGAGGCGACGCGTGAAAAGCTTATCGCCGCCTCCACTCCCCAGGATTAGTTGAACGCAGGCCAGCCCGTAAGGGACGTTGAGGATAACAAAATGAACCATAAATACCTGCTTTACATGTATCTGTTAAAGGCGCGCACTTTTATTGCGCTGCTGCTGGTGGTGGGCTTTTTTAGCATTATGGTGCCTAACTTTTTCACGCCGTCGAACCTGTTGATCATGACCCAACACGTTGCCATCACCGGGCTTCTCGCCATCGGCATGACGCTGGTGGTGCTGACGGGCGGGATCGATCTTTCCGTGGGCGCGGTGGCGGGGATCTGCGGCATGATCGCGGGCGCTTTGCTAACCAACGGCCTGCCGCTCTGGGAGGGAGCCAGACTCTTTCTAAACGTGCCGGAAGTGCTTCTTGTCGTAGCGCTGGCGGGCGTCGTCATTGGGTTAATCAACGGAACGGTAATCACTCGCCTGGGCGTGGCGCCTTTTATCTGCACGCTGGGCATGATGTATGTTGCGCGCGGCGCGGCGCTGCTGTTCAACGACGGCAGCACCTATGCCAACCTGACCGGCCTGCCGCAGCTGGGCAATACCGGCTTCTCACTGCTCGGCTCCGGCACCTTTCTGGGCGTCTATCTGCCTATCTGGCTGATGGTGGGGTTTTTGCTGGCCGGGCTGTATATCACGCGCAAGACGCCGCTGGGCCGTTATATCTACGCCAGCGGCGGCAACGAGGCGGCCGCGCGGCTGGCCGGTGTGCCGATCATCAAGGTCAAAATCTTTGTTTACGCCTTTTCCGGACTGTGCGCGGCGCTGGTTGGCCTGGTGGTGGCGTCCCAGCTGCAAACCGCCCATCCGATGACCGGGAATATGTTTGAAATGGACGCCATTGGTGCAACGGTGCTGGGCGGCACCGCGCTGTCCGGCGGCCGTGGTCACGTTTCCGGTTCGATTATCGGCGCGTTTGTCATTGTCTTTCTGGCCGACGGCATGGTGATGATGGGCGTCAGCGATTTCTGGCAGATGGTGATCAAAGGCCTGGTGATTGTCAGTGCGGTAGTGATTGATCAGTTCCAGCAGCGTTTGCAAAGCAAGGTGGTGCTGATGCGCCGTCACGAAAAAAAGCAGACGCCGACGCTTTCTGAGGTGAGCCATGGCTAGAGAACTGATTATTGCGCTCGACGAAGGCACCAGCAACGTCAAGGCGGTGGCAATCGACGCGCGCGGACAGATAGTTTACAAGGCTTCGCGCCCGCTGTCGGTCAATACGCCGCAGTCGGGCTGGGTAGAGCAGGACGGCATGCTGCTGCTGGAGACGTCGCTGACGGTAGTGCGCGAAGCGATCCAGGCGGTGGGTGACAAATCCGTGGCCGCACTGGCTATCAGTAACCAGCGGGAAACGGTGATGGGCTGGGAACGCCAGACCGGTAAACCGCTTGCCGCCGCGCTGACCTGGCAATGTTCGCGCTCGGCAGCGTTTTGCGAGCAGCTGCGTCACGACCGCCAGGAAGCGCTCATCCGCGAAGTTACCGGTTTGCCGGTTGCACCGCTGTTTTCAGCGTCGAAAATGCGCTGGCTGCTGGACAGCCTGCCTGACGGCCACAGACGGGCCGCCAGTGGCGATCTCTGTCTGGGCACTATCGACGCCTGGCTGCTGTGGCACTTTACCGGCGGCATGCAGTTTCGCTGCGATACCTCCAACGCCGCTCGTACTCAGTTACTTAACCTGCAAACCGGCGACTGGGACGAGCAGATGCTGACGCTGTTCGGCATTCCGCGGGCGGCGTTACCGACCATTCATCCCTCCAGCGGCCTGTTTGGCATCACGCACGGCCTGAGCGGCATTGCCGATGGTTTGCCCGTGCTGGCAATGATAGGCGATTCGCACGCTGCGCTTTATGGGCATGGTCTGGGCGCGCCGGGCAGCGTGAAGGCGACCTACGGCACCGGCTCGTCGGTGATGGCACCGCTGCCCACGCCGGATACGAGCATCACGCAGCTGGCAACCACCATAGCGTGGCACGACGGCGAGCGGCGGGTTTACGCACTTGAAGGCAACATTCCGCATACCGGCGACGGCGTCGCCTGGATGGCGCAGGCTACCGGTCTGGTTGACGGCAAGGGCGAAGTGTTAAGCCGCGCGCTGAACGACCTGCCTGCGAGCATTGACTCCACGCTCGGCGTCTATTTTGTTCCGGCGCTGACGGGAACCGGCGCGCCCTGGTGGGACGAACAGGCGAGGGGCCTGATTTGCGGCTTAAGCCGTGGCGTGACGCCTGCTCATCTGATCCGCGCCGCGCTGGAGGCCATCGCCTATCAGATTGCCGACGTGATAGCCGCGATGCGCCAGCATCAGGATTTTCATCTTAATACGCTAATGGTGGATGGCGGCCCAACGCAAAATGGCTGGCTGATGCAGTTCCAGGCCGATCTGCTGGGTTGCCCGGTGGCCCGCAGCAGCACGGCGGAACTTTCCGCGCTGGGTGCCGGACTGCTGGCGCGCAAAGCGCTGGCGCAGCTGAGTGACGACCAGTTGCTGCCGTTACTGCCGACACACGACCGCTGGCTGCCCGACGAAGCCCGTCATGCCGTTCTGCAACAAAGCTGGCAAGGCTGGCGCGGCGCGGTACAGCGCACGCTCTGGCCGCAAACAACCTCAGTTCAGGGAGCACACTATGAAGCACAATTTTCAGGATAAAACCGTGGTGATCACCGGAGCCTGCCGTGGGATCGGGGCGGGGATAGCAGAACGTTTTGCACAAGAAGGCGCGCGGCTGGTGATGGTATCAAACTCAGAAAGGGTGTTTGCCACGGCAGAACGCCTGAAAAGCTCAGGTTCTGAGATCCTGGCGCTACAGGCAGACGTTACCGATGAACAGCAGGTTATCGACCTCTACCAGCAGGCCGCCGAACGTTTTGGCACCATTGACGTATCGGTGCAGAACGCGGGGATTATCACCATCGAACACTTCGACAAGATGCCAAAAGCGGATTTTGAAAAGGTGCTGGCGGTCAATACCACAGGCGTCTGGCTCTGCTGCCGTGAGGCGGCAAAATATATGGTTAAGCAGCGCTCCGGCAGCCTGATCAATACCTCGTCCGGCCAGGGACGGCAGGGCTTTATCTATACGCCGCACTACGCGGCCAGCAAAATGGGCGTGATTGGTATTACGCAAAGCCTGGCGCACGAGCTGGCCCCGTGGAACATTACCGTTAACGCCTTTTGTCCCGGCATTATCGAAAGCGAAATGTGGGACTATAACGATCGCGTCTGGGGTGAAATCCTCAGCGGCGAAAAGCAATATGGCAAAGGTGAACTGATGGCCGAGTGGGTACAGGGCATTCCGCTAAAGCGCGCCGGAAAGCCGCAGGACGTGGCCGGGCTGGTGGCTTTTCTGGCGTCCGATGATGCGCATTACATCACCGGACAAACCATTAACGTTGACGGTGGCCTGATTATGTCCTGAGCCTTACTCGTTGCCGAAGCGGCCAATCAAACCTGCGGCACCCAGCGTATGGCCTTTCAGGCGGGTAAATAACGCCTCGCGCGTTAAGCCTTGTTCCAGCCCGTTGGCCGGTAAATCGGTGGCGATCAGCGTAAAGTTATAGTGATGCTGGCCGCTGCCAACCGGCGGGCAAGGGCCGTGATAGCGTAGCGTTCCCGGCGAATTTTTGCCGCCCGTATAGCCTTTGCCGCGGGTCAGCTCGCCTTGGGCAAATGTGGTGCGCTGAAAAGGAATGTTGTACGCCACCAGATGATCGACACCCAGGCCTTTCGCGCCAACCGGATCGACTATCACCAGCGTAAAACTTTTGGTGCCCTGCGGTGGATTGCTCCAGCTCAGCGCGGGCGAGACGTTTTCGCCGGTACAGCTGGCGTTGCCTTTGTCCGAGCCGGCAAATTTTGTCGCCATCACATCGTTGTCGTTAAAGTCGGGAGAGGTCAGCGTAAAAACCGGCGCGGCACACGCTGCCGTAGCGCTGCATAACAGCGCGGCACACAATAGCGTTTTTTTCATTAGCGGATTCCTGTTTTAACGGGTTGCGCCAAGTCTGGTCGATAAATGTACGCTCTGCCAGTGACTTATCGTTATGGCGCAGGCGGGTGCCACTGGCAAAACAAAAATGTTAAGCTAGCCTTGGGTTGATTTTGTGATCTTCATCGCAGTTTAATGCTCAGAACAGGCCTGCCAGACCGCTTATAACGTTATGAAAAAAATGACCGCTTGCTCTTTTTCTGCCAGAAACATTTTATTGCCGGTAACGCTGCTGACCGTTTCTTTTACCGTGCTGGCATTAACTACCGAAACGCGCGTCGCCGACGCGCCTTTTGCCGATCCCGCTCGCTTTAGCGATCGGCTCCCCGACCTTGGCAGCAGCAGCACCGGTTCCGATACGGCGCTGGAAAAACGCATCGCCAACGCGATGAAAAGCATCGGCGAAGCCAGTATGAACAGCAGCGACGACCGTTCGTTAGGCAGCGAGGCGGGTTCCTGGGCGTTTAATCATTTTCGCGATGAAGCGGCAAAGCGGGTCGAGGATGAAGGCCAGTCGCTGCTGTCGCCTTACGGCAAGGCTAACATTGCGCTGGCGGTGGACAGCAACGGCAACTTCACGGGGTCTTCCGCACAGCTGATTACGCCGTGGCAGGATAAATACCAGTACCTGACCTTTAGCCAGCTGGGCGTACAGCAAAGCGACGACGGTATCGTTGGCAGTGCCGGTCTTGGCCAGCGCTGGCTGACCGGCAGCTGGCGGCTGGGCTATAACGCCTTTGTTGACGATCTGTTTGCCGAAAATCAGCAGCGCGGCTCGCTTGGCGCGGAGGCGTGGAGCCACTTTTTGCGCCTTTCGGCTAACTACTATCAGCCTTTGTCCGGCTGGCGGCAAAATTCGGCTACGCAGGAGACGCGGATGGCGCGCGGCTACGACATTACTACCCAGGGCTACTTACCCTTTTATCAGCAGCTGGGCGTTTCCGTAAGCTACGAGCGCTATCTGGGAAATAATGTCGATCTGTTTAACAACGGCACGCTCAGCAGTAACCCATCCGCCATTGAGCTTGGCGTCAGCTACACGCCGGTGCCGCTTTTTACCCTGACCGCCTCGCATAAAACCGCCGACAGCGGCGACACGCAGGATCAGCTGGCGTTAAAAATGAACTATCAGATTGGCGTCGCGTTGAGCAAGCAGCTGTCGGCCGATAACGTCGCCGCGGCCCGCTCGCTCAGCGGTAGCCGTTATGATGCGGTCACGCGCAGTAATCTGCCGGTAATGGAGTTCCGCCAGCGCAAAACGCTGTCGGTGTTCCTGGCGACGCCGCCGTGGCAGGTGCAGCCGGGCGAAACGCTGCCGCTGAAGCTGCAAATCCGTCAGGCCAATCCGCTGAAGGGAATAAGCTGGCAGGGCGATACCCAGGCGCTGAGCCTGACGCCGCCTGCGGACAACGTCAACCCCAACGGCTGGAGCATTATTATTCCTGCCTGGGACAGTTCGCCGGATGCCAGCAATGAATATCACCTGTCCGTCACTGTTGAAGACAGTCGCCAGCAGCGCGTTACCTCCAACTGGATTACGCTTAAGCTGACGCCGCCGGTCACGCTGCAAAATCCTGACGCCAACCAGTTCAACCTGATAGCGCCGTGACAACGTGGCTGGCCCGAAAATTAATTTGCACATGTAAGCCGGGAAGGTTCACGCGTAAGCCGGAAAAGTGCATGTGTAAGCCGGGAAGGTGCATATGTAACCGGGAAGGTTCACGCGTAAGCCGGAAAGGTGCATGTGTAACCGGGAAGGTTCACGTGTAAGCCGGAAAGGTGCATGTGTAAGCCGGGATGGTTCACAGGTAAGCAGGCGGGCGTGGGCAAAAAAGGTGATTCATATCACAGAAATAGCTGGGCAACGGCGCAGAAATTTGCCACTATTTTCACAAAAAAATTACGGGCTTATTATGATCGTTCGTCCACATCGTCACTGGTTTGTTCGTCTCTTCTCCTGGCACGGCTCCGTGTTGCCCGGCATTTTATTTCGGCTGGGCCTTAATCTGCTGATGTCGATTATCGCGATTATCTGTCTCAACTGGTATGAAACGCTGGGCATTAAGCTGACCCTGGCACCGTTCAGCCTGCTGGGTGTTTCCATCGCTATCTTCCTGGGCTTTCGCAACAGCGTCTGCTATGCGCGCTTTTCCGAGGCGCGGCAAATGTGGGGCAGCCTGCTGATTTCCTGTCGTGATATTCAGCGTCAGGTGCTGGCTATTTCGCCAGCCGACGCGCCCAGGATTGCCTCGCTGCTGCTGGCGTTTTGCTACAGCCTGAAGCATCAGCTGCGCAAAACCGATGCGCGGGAGGATCTTGTCCGCTTTTTGGGTGACGAGGCGGAAGACCTTCTTAAACGGCGCGCACGCACCAATATGATCGAACTAAGAATTTCCCAGTGGCTGGCGGAGCAGCGTCGCGGCGGGGTTATTTCCGATATTGTTTATGCCCAGCTGGATAACAGCATTCATCAGCTGTCGCTGGTGTTGGGCGGATGCGAAAGGCTCGCCAGCGTGCCGGTCCCTTTTGCCTATGGCCTGCTGCTGCACCGCACGGTTTATCTGTTTTGTACGCTGCTGCCTTTCGCGCTGGTGCCCGACCTGCACTATATGACGCCGCTGGTTTCCGTGTTTATTGCCTACAGTTTCCTTTCGCTGGACACGCTGGCCGAAGAGCTGGAGATGCCTTTTGGCTACGCCAACAACCATCTGCCGATGGACGCCATGTGCAGCAATATCGAGATTAACCTGCTGGAAATGAACAACCAGCGCGAACTGCCCGCTACGCCGCAGCCAGATAAGCATTACCGTCTGACCTAGCGTTAGCGTTGCCGATAGCGCTTAACTTCAGGGCTATCGGCAACACAAGAATTATCGCTCGCCGCCTCTGTTCTCTGGCAATCGTTACTTTCACGGCTACTTTTGCTCTCTGGCACTAACTACTTTCCCGGCACCTTCCTTTCTCTGGCACTAACTACTTTCCCGGCCACTTCTGCTCTGTGGCATTAGCTACTTTCCCGGGTAGTTCCTTTCTCTGGCAATAGTTACTCTTTCAGCCTGCAGTAGTTTTTCATCAGCAAAGCCGCCTTGTGCCTTTTTTTGGTGCGATCTGCACGATAACAGGGCGCTGCCGGATTTTTCTCTCTGTTATTGCACCTCTCCGATCACAAAACCGTGATTTATTTTCCCGCCTGCATAAGTTTTCTTAATTCTGTCTCGCCATCTCGCTTTCTTATAGTGATATTCACTTTTTATGCATTTTTTATGCATATCCACTAGGTGTAACCTGTTGATTTAATTTAACCATGAAAATTTTATGCAGTTTTTTGCTGGTTGGCACAGAGCGTGCAATTTACAGTGAGGTGCTTCACGCCATAATAGTTAACATTATTTAAACTTTTATTTTACTTATGCGGCCACGGGCAGCAAAAGGAGCAGCATAATGATGGTCATCCGTCCCGTAGAGCGCGACGACCTTGCACAGCTGATGAGGCTGGCAGGGAAAACAGGCGGCGGCCTGACGTCTTTGCCTGCCGACAGCGACACGCTAAGCGACCGCATTGAGCGTTCGGTCCTGACCTGGCAGGGTAAACTGCCGCAGGCCGAACAGGGCTATGTCTTTGTGATGGCAGACAGCGAGACTGAACAGGTCGTCGGCATCTGCGCCATCGAAGTTGCCGTTGGACTACAGGATCCCTGGTACAATTTCCGCGTTGGGACGCAGGTTCATGCCTCACGTGAACTCAACGTTTATAAAGTCTTACCGACGCTTTCGTTAAGTAACGACCATACGGGCAGCAGCGAGCTGTGCACGCTGTTTCTCGATCCTGACTATCGCAACGGCAAAAACGGCTATCTGCTTTCCAAATCGCGCTTTCTGTTTATCGCGGCTTTTCGTGAACGCTTTATGCAAAAAATCGTTGCCGAAATGCGCGGCGTTAGCGACGAGAACGGCCATTCGCCTTTCTGGGAAAGCGTCGGCAGCCGCTTCTTCTCCATGTCCTTCAGTACCGCCGACTACCTCAGCGGCACCGGCAAAAAAACCTTTATCGCCGAGCTGATGCCCAAGCATCCGCTGTATACCGATTATCTCTCTGCCGAAGCGCAGGCGGTTATCGGCAAAACGCATCCGCAAACCTCGCCCGCGCGTGCGGTACTTGAGGCGGAAGGCTTCCGTTATCAGAACTATATCGACATTTTTGACGGCGGCCCCACGCTGGAATGCGATATCGATCGCGTGCGGGCGATCCGCAAAAGCCGCCTCCGCCCCGTCGCTGTCGTCGAGCGGGTGGATGAGAACCTGCCGCTGTGTCTGGTAGGTAATGAACATTATGACGATTTTCGGGTAGTGCTACTGAACGTCGATCCGCATGGCGAAGCGCTGAGGATCACGGCAGAGCAGGCGGCTACTTTACATTGCGAACAGGGCGATTCTCTGCGCGTGGTGACTTTAGGATGTGAGGAGAAAAAGGCATGACGCACTACATTAACGGACAATGGCTAACCGGCGGCGGCGAAACTTTTGGCAAGCAGGATCCGGTCAACGGCGAGTCGCTCTGGCAAGGGAAAGCGGCCAGCCCGTCACAGGTGGCGGCAGCCGTTGAAGCAGCACGCGCGGTGTTTCCCGCCTGGGCGCGCCGCACGTTTGCCGAGCGTCAGGCAGTGGCCGAAAAGTTTGCTTTGCTGCTGCAAAAAAATCAGCAGGCGCTGACCACCATTATTGCCCAGGAAACCGGTAAGCCACGCTGGGAAGCGGCAACGGAAGTGCAGGCGATGATCAATAAAATCGCTATTTCCGTCACCGCTTACCATGCGAGAACCGGCGAGAGTGCGCAGGGCGAAAACCTGCTGCGCCATCGGCCTCACGGGGTTATGGCGGTATTAGGCCCCTATAATTTCCCCGGCCACCTGCCCAACGGGCATATCGTTCCCGCGCTGCTGGCGGGCAATACGGTAGTGTTTAAGCCCAGTGAATTAACGCCCGCCACCGCGGAGCAGACGGTGCGGCTGTGGCAGCAGGCAGGCTTGCCGGATGGCGTGCTGAATCTGGTTCAGGGCGGCGCAGCATGCGGCCAGGCATTGATTCAGGATCCGCAGATTGACGGAGTATTGTTTACCGGCAGCGCCGCCACGGGCTTTGCGCTGCATAAGCAGTTTGCCGGACGGCCAGACAAGATGCTGGCGCTGGAGATGGGCGGGAACAATGCGCTGATTGTCGAAGAGCCGCAGCCTGAAGATGCCGCGGTTAACATTGCTATTCAGTCCGCTTTTATTACCGCAGGCCAGCGCTGTACCTGTGCTCGCAGGCTGCTGGTTAAGCGCGGCCCGCAGGGTGATGCCTTTCTGGCTCGTCTGGTTGAGGTGGCGGCAAAGATTCAGCCAGGCCGCTGGGATGCTGAGCCGCAGCCGTTTATGGGCAGCGTGATTTCGCCACGGGCCGCTGAACACATCTACAGTGAGTGGCAGGCACGGGTTGAGGCGGGAGGCAAAGTGCTGCTGCCTATGCGCTGGCCAGACCGGGCGAGCGCTCTGCTGACGCCAGGAATTATTGACGTCACCTCCCTGACTCTGGCGGATGAAGAAGTTTTTGGCCCGCTGCTGCTGGTGATCCGCTATGACGACTTTAATCAGGCAATACGCATTGCTAATGCGACGCGCTACGGCCTTTCCTGTGGCCTGATTTCCCCCCGTCAGGAACAGTTCGACCAGCTTCTTATTGAGGCGCGAGCAGGCATTGTTAACTGGAACAAACCGCTGACCGGCGCGGCCAGCAGCGCGCCGTTTGGCGGCGTTGGCGCTTCCGGCAATCACCGTCCCGGCGCTTTTTACGCGGCGGACTACTGCGCCTGGCCTTTGGCCTCGCTGGCCTCAGCAACGCTGTCCTTGCCCGCCGCCACGCTGCCCGGTCTGGACTTTAGCACAGAAGGAGAGCAGCGATGAGCGCGCGCGAAGTTAACTTCGATGGTTTACCCGGCCTGACCCATCACTACGCCGGTCTTTCATTTGGTAATGAAGCTTCGGTTCGTCATCAGCATCAGGTCTCCAGTCCAAAGCTGGCGGCAAAACAGGGGCTGCTGAAGATGAAAGCGCTGGCCGATATGGGGTTTGTGCAGGGGGTACTGCCGCCGCACGAACGGCCATCGATCGCCGCCTTACGCCAGATTGGCTTCAGCGGAACGGAAGAGCAGGTGCTGAGCAGCGCCGCCAGCTGTTCACCAACGCTGCTCTCGGCGGCCAGCTCGGCTTCCGCCATGTGGGTAGCGAATGCGGCGACCGTGTCACCTTCGGCCGACAGCGCCGACGGCCGCATCCATCTGACCGTGGCTAACCTGAATAATAAATTCCATCGCTCGCTGGAAGCGCCGACTACCGGCGCAATTTTACGGGCCATCTTTCGCGACGTGCGCCATTTTTGCGTGCACGACGCTTTGCCGCAGGTGGCGATGTTTGGCGATGAAGGCGCGGCCAACCATAACCGCTTCAGCCAGGGCTATGGCGAGCCGGGCGTGCAGCTGTTTGTCTATGGCCGCGAAGAGGGCAACGGCGGACTGGTCCCGGCACGCTATCCGGCACGCCAGACGCTGGAAGCCAGCCAGGCGGTGGCGCGGCTGCATCAGCTCGATCCCGAACGCACGCTGTTCGCCCAGCAAAATCCGGCGGTGATCGACCAGGGCGTATTTCATAACGATGTGATTGCCGTCAGTAACCAGCAGGTGCTGTTTTGCCATCAGCTGGCGTTTCTTCATCAGCAGGCACTGTTCGACCGCATCAGCGAAAGGCTGCCAGACTTTACGCCAGTAGTGGTGCCGGATAATCGCGTGAGCGTGGGCGATGCGGTAGCCACCTACCTGTTTAACAGCCAGCTGCTGAGCAAAGCTTCCGGTAAAATGCTGCTGATCCTGCCGGAAGAAGCGCGTCAGCACGAGGGCGTCTGGCGCTATCTCAACGAGCTGATCGCCGACAGCGTTATTGATGAGCTGAAGGTTTTTGACCTGCGTGAAAGCATGGGCAACGGCGGCGGGCCAGCCTGTCTGCGCCTGCGGGTGGTGATGAACGAGGCGGAGCTGGCGGCGGTTAATCCGGCCACCATCATGAACGACAGCCTGTTTGCTTTACTTAACGACTGGATCGATCGCCACTACCGCGATCGGCTCTCTATGCAGGATCTGGCCGACCCGCAGTTGCTAAGAGAAAACCGCGAAGCGCTGGACGAACTCACGAAGCTGCTAGACTTAGGGAGTATCTACTCTTTTCAACAGTAATCAGGGAGGAGCAGGGCGCGCAGAGCTGAACCTTTGCGTGTCCCGGCAGTCGCATAAGGAGCCTATATAATAAGGAGAACCTATGCAGGATTTTTTAAAGCAAACGTTAAGCGCAGAGCCGCCTGCACAAACTTCCGGCCGCAATGAACAGCTTAGCTGGCAGTGGCTGGATGAAGGCATCCTTGAATTTACCCCTCATCGCCCGACAGCCCGGGCGCTGGTGGTCTCTGCTGGTATTCACGGCAACGAAACCGCGCCCATTGAGATCGTTAACGAGCTGGTTAACGAGTTGCTGGCTGGAAAGCGGACGCTACAGCTCCGTTTGCTGGTTATTTTTGGCAGCCCGGAAGCGATGCGCAGCGGAAAACGCTATCAGCGCTGCGATTTGAATCGCTTGTTTGGCGGCCGCTGGCAGCAGTACGAAGACAATATGGAAGCACGACGCGCATGGCGTCTGGAGCAGGTACTGGAGACCTTCTGGCAGGCGGGCAACTGCGAGGAGATCCGTTGGCATCTGGATTTACATACCGCTATTCGCGGCTCCTGGCATACCCAGTTTGGCGTGATGCCGCTGCGTGACAGCGCCTGGCCAGACGATTTCTTACACTGGCTGGCCGCTGCGGGCTTGCAGGCGCTGGTGTTTCATCGCGCGCCGGGCGGCACCTTTACCCATTACAGTTCCCAGCACTTTAATGCCGCCAGCTGCACGCTGGAGCTGGGTAAGGCTTTGCCTTTTGGCAGCAACGATCTGAGTCTCTTTAGCGCGGCGCGGGATGCGCTGGCCGCGCTGCTGTCTGGCGAGGCGCTCCCACCGGTCAACGAGCCGCCGCTGCGCTACCGGGTTTCGCAGCAGATTACCCGTTTTTCGGAAGCTTTTGTGCTGCATATGAATTCCGCAACGCTTAACTTTACCGCCTTCCCTCAGGGTACGCTGCTGGCTGAAGACGGTGATAAACGCTGCTACGTCCAGCAGGCGAGAGAGTACGTGCTGTTCCCGAATCCCAACGTGGCAAAAGGGCAGCGCGCAGGGCTAATGCTGGTGGAAGATAACGCCCATAACGAAACCAGCGGCAGCCGCTAGCGGTTTACATAACGGATACCAGCCACCGCCGTTGGTTATCCGTTGCCCGTTCATCTTTACTTTTTCCTTTCTGGTTGCTGTCAGCTGTATTACACTCCTCCATAATTTCTGCATTAACCGCACGTTCGTCATATTTTTTTGCAATTCCTCACTTTATTCTTCGCATTCTCTCCATGATTGCCGCTTTTTTATCTTTTATGCTTTCAAGGCTTTACCCACGCTCTGAGTACTTGACGTTCAGCGCAATACACTAGCTTTCGACATCACGACAACGCTGTCGTCACAGAAATGCAAAAGGAAAATCGAATGCGTAAATTAACTTCTCTGGTTGTAGCAATGACACTGGCTATGGGCGCTGCGAACATTGTTCATGCGGCAGCGGATAACATTACGCCACCGCCAGCCGGTGCTGATAAGCCGATGATGCATAAACCGCCTCGTCACGGTGGCCCACACGATATGTTCAAAGGGCTGAACCTGACCGACGCGCAGAAACAGCAGATGCGTACCATTATGAAAGAGTCGCACAAGGAGATGCCGCGTCCTTCTCTGGAAGAGCGTCGCGCGCTGCACAGCATTATCGCGTCCGACAGCTTCGACCGTACGAAAGCGGAAGCGCAGGCGGACAAAATGTCAGCTAACGGCAAAGAACGCGCGCTTTCCATGCTGGAAACGCAGAACAAGATGTATAACGTACTGACGCCCGAGCAGAAAAAAGAGTTCAACGCGAACTTTGAAAAGCGTCTGACTGAAAAGCCGCATCACGACGGTATGCCGCCAGCGCCACCGGCTGCTGAATAAGCTGTAGCGGACCAGCCGCGCTACCGGCGGCTGAATAAGCCGTAATAAGTAAGGCGTTACCTGCTGCGGCACAAGCCTTGATAAGTAAGTTGTTACCTGGGGCAGCACAAGCCGTAATAAGTAAAGCGCTACCTGCTGCCGCATAAGCCGTAGCGGATAAGCCGCCGGGCCATTCGGCAAGGTAACGCCATTAGTGAAGACCGCCGACGTTGTTTATAGCCTCAGGGCCGTGGACAGCGTCGGCGGTTTTTTTTGCGTTATTTGTCGTAAAGGGCCAGCAGACAACTCTGCATGCCCTTTACGGTATTATCCGCCAAGAGGAATGATAGGAAACTTGCCGCTAAGAATTGGCTTGCAGAGGATCTTATAGCCGTCGCTGTCGAATCCCTGCGGCGTAGAGGTCAGTTTTCCCGCTTCGGCAATATCGTCCACCGAACCCAGATAAAACCAGTTGTTGATAATGTGGATTTGCGTCTTCAGTACGCCTTCCTCTACTACGCCCACCGCGCCTTCCCACGGCCAGCACTGTACGCGCACCCGTTCAAGCGCCGCCAGCAGGCGTGCGTGATGCTCTTCGACTGTCTCTTTTCCGCAGCAGGCACCGGCACAGCGCCCCAGGCTGGAACGGAAGCAGGCGCGGCCTTTGCTGACGTTTTCCAGCCCCAGCAGCCCCAGGCAAAGACGCTGCTCGTCGGCGATTTTTTGCAGCGTTTCCAGCGCGGATCGGCGGCTGGAATAGAGGCCAAACAGGTTGGAGGTATGCGAAAAGTCCACTTCTTTGGCGTAGACCACGCTGGGCTTCATCTCGCTTATCAGTAGCGAACAAAGCTGGCGGTTTTTACGTAGCCGCTTATTAAATAGCGGTTGCTGAACCTTGATCATCTGCGCTTCCAGCAGCAGCGCGCCCAGCTCGCCAGCCGTAGTGATATAGCTGACGTAGCGCGACTGGCGCAGCATTTTCGCCTCATCCGGCGTGCGGAAATGGGACATCACGCGGCTGCGTAGATTGATGCTTTTACCGATGTACAGCGGCAGAGATTCGCTGTCGCCGTGAAAGGTGTACACGCCCGGCAAAGAAGGCAGCCCTTCAAGCGAGGGACGCAGATGTTCGGGATACTGATAAATTGCCGCCGGTTCAAATGACAGGCGATGGCTGGCTGTACGTCTGACCACATTGCACTCCGCTTACTGTTTGCTTATACAGTGTATCAGGGGTTTGCCGGATAAAAAAGAGTCAGAAGGCGCTGAATAATGACGCAGCGGCGATTAAGGCAGAGACGAAGGAGGCAGCGGCAAGCTAAACCCACGGCAGAAAAGCAGGGAAAATAAAGGGCAACCGAATGGCTGCCCAGGAGAAATAAGCGCTATTTCTGCCAGAAATCATCGAAAACGGTAACTGGCGGACGGCGTTTGTGCTCGGTTTTCAGGTACCAGCCTTCAATAATTTTGGCGGCGGCATCGTCAATCTTTTTGCCTTCCAGATACTGGTCGATCATCTCATAGGTCACGCCCAGCGCCACCTCATCCTGCAGGCCCGGACGGTCGTCCTCAAGGTCTGCGGTAGGATGTTTAAGATAAAGATGTTCCGGGCAGCCCAGCGCTTTCAGCAGCTGTTTTCCCTGGCCTTTGTTCAGGCGAAACAGCGGGTTAATATCGGTGCCGCCATCGCCATATTTCGTGAAAAAGCCCGTTACCGCTTCTGCGGCATGGTCTGTGCCCACCACCACGCCAGAGGTCATACCGGCAATGCTGTACTGGGCTTTCATTCTTTCGCGGGCCTTTTCGTTGCCGCGTACGAAGTCTGACAGGTCGATGCCTGCTTCACGCAGCGCTTTTTCACTGGCCAGTACCGCTTCTTTGATGTTCACCGTCAGGGTACGATCGGCCTTGATAAACTGGAGCGCATCCTGGCAGTCCTGTTCGTCAGCCTGTGCGCCATAAGGCAAACGCACGGCAATAAACTGATAGTCCTTGTTGCCGGTCTCTTCGCGCAGTTCGCTGATGGCGAGCTGGCTCAGCTTGCCGGCCAGCGTAGAGTCCTGACCGCCGCTGATGCCCAGCACCAGCGATTTAAGAAACGGATGGGCCTTCAGGTAAGACTTCAGAAAGTCGATGCTGGTGCGGATTTCTTGCTGAACGTCAATCGTGGGTTTAACACCCAGCGCGTCGATAATTTCCTGTTGCAGAGCCATTTACCTCTCCTCGGAGTAGATGTCGGGACAGTCACTGCTTTAAAACTAACGCGCCAGGCGTGAAACAACAAGGCGCAAACCCGTTGTTTGCACGCCTTTTGCTGATTAATCAGGCTTTTTTGGCTTTTGCGCCAGAAAAACGAACATGGCGATGGCCAGCAGATAGCAGCCAAAGATGGTGGCGGTCATGGTGAGCACCGAGGTGCCGCCGATACCCGTTACCGGTACGGCAATGCCGCCCAGGGTAAACATGATGACGCCCATCACGGCGGAAGCGCTGCCCGCACGGTGCCCCTGGCTCTGCATCGCCAGCGAGGCCGCCGCCACGCCGACCGCGCCATTGCTCGCCACGCTAAAAAATAGCGCGATCAGCACGAACGGTAGCGCCGCGCCGGTTAAGCCGGCGATCAGCAGGCTGCCTGAAGAGACAAATGCCAGCGTCAGCGCGCCTTTCACCACGCGATACTCTCCCCATAGCGGGCTGAGACGCGCGCTGGTCTGTGAGGCTATGATCAGGCCCACGCCGTTAGCGGCAAAGCAAAAGCTGAAAGCCTGAGGCGACAGGCCGTAAAGCTGCTGCAAAACAAAAGGCGATGCGCCGATATAGGCAAACATGCCGGACATCATAAAACCCTGCGTGAGGCAGAAGCCCATAAAAGGACGGTACGTTATTATCTGGCCCAGCGCGGCCCAGGCGGCAAAAATACTGCCTGTGCTGCGGCGTTCTGGCGTCAGCGTTTCGTGTAGCTTGATGCGCGCCAGGAAGAACAGCAGTAAGGCGACAGCGGCAATCACTAAGAACAGATCGCGCCAGCCAAACAGCGTCATCAGCATGCCGCCCATTACCGGGGCGGCGATAGGTGCCAGCCCGTTAACCAGCATCAGCAGCGCAAAAAAGCGCGTTAAATCGTGGCCGCTGTACATATCTCTGGCTATAGCGCGTGACAGCACGGCACCCCCAGCGCCGAACAGGCCCTGCAACAGGCGAGCCACCAGCAGCTGGTCAATGTTCTGTGCCAGCGCGCAGCCAACGGAAGCGATTAACAGCAGAACCAGTGACAGCAATAATGGCCCTACGCGGCCATATTTGTCGCTCATAGGGCCAAATACCAGCTGGCCAGCACCCAGTCCAATCAGGCCTGCGGTCAGGCTGAGCTGGGCGGTCGCCGTGGGCGCGCTTAATTCTTTAGCCAGCGCGGGCAGGGCGGGCAGATAAAAATCGATGCAGAGCGGCCCCAGCCCGGCAAGCAGGCCGAGCGTGATGGCATAGCCAAAACGGTTAGAGTGTGCAGGTGTCATGAATCCTCTGTTTTAAAAAGTATCGTACGAAATTGCTGATAAAAAGCGTAAAGCTGTTCCGGCGGGGCTTTTTGCGGCGTCAGGCGACGCCACGAGGTGCCTTCAGAGAGAACGGCAAAAATTTCTACGCAGGCGCGGATGTGCTCATCGCTCATTTCGGGATGGTCGCGTTTTACGTTCAGGCAGGCCTGGGTAAACATTCGCTGGTCGGCTTCCGCCATCATGCGGGCGACAAGCGGATTGCGGGTCGCTTCTGCGGCCACCTCCATCATCAGCGCATCATCATCTTCATTTTGCGCGTGACGCCAGGCCAGCAGCTTTGGCAAATCGGCCGTGGCGGTGTCGTTAATATACTGCAGCCGGGCATCAATAATGCGCTTGACCATCTCTTCAATAATGGCGTCTTTGTTGATGAAATAACGATAAATCTGGCCGACGCTGAGCTGTGCTTCCGCGGCAAGCTGTGCCATGCTGGCTCCGTGAAAGCCATCCTTGCGGAAGCAGCGGCGGCCGGCGGCGATAATTTCATCCTGGCGCTGCCGGTGACGGGCATCGCGGGCTTCATTTGGTGTGGTCATGCTTTACCTCACGGCGCGCTCGGGCGTTAAGCCAGCTGGCACCGCCATGCGCGTTAGTCTGTGAGAACGAACGTTCATTCTCGGCGCCGGCATTATAAACATCTTGCCGTCGTTATCATAAGAATTTTATCCCTCTTTTTTCGCCATAAAGTTGATAAATCAGACTTTCTGTTCCAGGCTTAGAGCGACATGGAAAAATAAACGAGGAATAAAAAACATGAAGAAGGTTACAGGATTTATTGGTGCTGCGGTGGCGCTTGCCGTGTTGTCTGGCTGTACAGCCTATGACCGTGCGGAAAGCTATGTTACTAAACCTGTTGTTCAGGACGTGAAAAAAGGTATGACTCGTCAGCAGGTTCGCGATATTGCTGGCCCACCTTCTACTGAAATCACCATGGTTCACGCGCGCGGTACCTGCCAGACTTATGTGCTGGGCCAGCGTGACGGCAAGCAGCAGACTTACTTTGTCAGCTACAGCGACACCGGACGCGTAATGAACTACGGTTTCCAGAGCTGCAAAGAGTACGATACCGACCCGCAAGCTGGTCAGTAAACGAATGCAGTAATAAAAAAACCGGCCTGCCAGCCGGTTTTTTTATTGTCGACAGCGTGCCGGCAAGCTTCGCTCTCTGTCCTGTGCGCGTCTGCTTTAAGCTGATTTACAGCAATAAAAAACCGGCGGTAGGCCGGTTTTTTTACGTCCACAGTTAAAGTCCGGGCGGTCTTGGCACTTCCAGATAGCGACCGTCGATATCGCGACGGTAGTAATGACCATCCTGGACATAGAAGCGTTCGCCGTTATAGTCCAGCGCGTGCATATCACCGCTAACGCGTTCAACCGGTGGCTGTACCACCACGTAGGTATTGTCGTTCTGGCGCTGATAATAGTTACCGTTAAGCGCGTAGTAGGTCAGGCCGCCAATAATGACCGCCGCCGCCGCTTCCGGCAAAAAGGAAAGGCGTCCGGGGCCGCCGTGACCGCGATCCCAACCGTGACCCCGATCCCAGCCTGGCCCAGGCCCCCAGCCGCCAGGATGCGCCGATACCAGCGCGGGCGACAACAGCGTTAAGGCGAATAAAGCACTCATCACCTTTTTCATACATTTTCTCCTGGTTCTGACTGAGATTAACATTACTCCGGGCCAGTCAAAACGCAAGCGTCAGCAGCCTGCTGTTGTCCGTTGCTTACACTGCTTAACGTATTCTTAACTCTGTCTCCATGTTCACTGTCAGATTGCTGCCCGCTGGTGCCTCAGCAACGAGTTTTTTCTCCGGCTGCAGGAGCAGCATCGCCAGCATGCTGCCAAAGGCAATTGCCGCCGTTGCGCTAAACATCGCGTTATAGCCAAAGTGCTGGGCCAGCCAGCCGCTCAGCATGGGCGAAATAATGGAGGCCAGATTCGCTATCGCCAGCGTCATGCCGCTGTAGCTGCCGACCGTGGATTTAGGCGTAACGTCTATAACTACTGACCAGTAGACGTTATTCACCAGCGCGTTCAGCGC
Source organism: Erwinia sp. BNK-24-b (assembly GCF_047456155.1). Taxonomy (NCBI): domain Bacteria; kingdom Pseudomonadati; phylum Pseudomonadota; class Gammaproteobacteria; order Enterobacterales; family Erwiniaceae; genus Erwinia; species Erwinia sp. BNK-24-b. The sequence goes on along the minus strand of NZ_CP179901.1, from coordinate 2,575,458 downwards.
GTTGCCCAACGTCATCAGCAAAATGATACCTGCCGCAGAGGCCATCCACGGGATCGCCATAAAGCAGAGTGCAGTGCAGAGCAAACCGATGGCGGCAAAAAGGTTGCGGGCAAGACGCAGGTTACCGGTACGTTTAAGCAGCACATCGGCTATTTTCCCGCCCAGCAGGACAGTGATACAGGCACCGCTCCACGGGATCATCGCCACATACCAGAGCGAGTGCAGATCGTAATGAAAACTGTCCTGCAAATATTTTGGCCCCCAGGTGACCAAGGTAAAAGTGACATAAAGAAAAGAGAAGTAGCCCAGCGCGTTGCAAACCAGCGTACGGCTGCCGAAAAAGCGCCACCAGGGCAGGCGCGGCCCGACGGTGCTTTGTGCCTGACCTTTGATAATCAGTTCCCGTTCGGCCTGGCTGGCGCGCGGCTGTTGTAACGGGCTGTCGGTAAATATGCGAGCGAAGATGGCCATGGCTATCAGCGAGAACACACCCAGCAGGATAAACATTAGCCGCCAGTCGTTCGTCAGCAGCAGCAGGCCGACCGCTATCGGCGCAGTGAGCAGCGCGCCAACCTGGGTACTGAGCAGGCCAATACCCAGAGCCATTCCTCGCTCATTATCGGGGGCCCAGTGTGCGATAGCTTTATTCATCAGCGCATAGGCCGGGCCTTCGGCAAAACCAAACAGGATGCGCATCACGGCAAAGCCCATAATCGCCGAGCCGCCAAACAGCGCCATGCCCAGATCGCCAGCCCAGGCCGTCGCTATTTCCAGCAGCGACCAGAAAATCCCCGCCAGCAGCCAGACTTTTTTGGTGCCCAGCCGGTCAGCCAGAAAACCGCCGCACAGGGAGCCAAACAGATAGCCAAAACCGAAGTAGCTCAACACTACGCCCAGCTGGACCTTACTGAAATGATACTCAGCGGAAATCGCGTTAGCCGCGAAGGAGAGGGCGCCGCGATCGATATAATTGATCAGCGCAATAAAAAACAGCATGGCGAAAATACGATAGCGGTAGCGGGTGTCAACTCTCATGGCGCTTCTCCTGAACAACGAGTGATGTTAAGAGAAAGCAACTTCAATGCCAGAATGGCTATTACACCTTGAGGTCGTTGACATACTCCTGTTTAAACATCAGGTCGCGTTCAGGCCAGTGAATAGCTGCAGAGATCAACCGGAACACGAACACGCCGTTATTACGTTCATGTAAGCACGTTTGGCCTCCGCTGCCAGGAGGCTGCGGTGTTGCTGCAAAAAAAAAACCAGAACGCACGGACTGTCCTGGTTTGTCAGCTATCTGAAAGGTGCAGCCGTGGCGGGCTGCACCTTTTTAGCGCGGTTTTAAGCTTTAAGCCGGAACGCTTAACGCCTTCTGGCTGCGCGACCAGACGCGGTGTGCGGTCATCGCGGCAAGGAATTCGCTCATCAGTACGCCTTCCGCTTTACTGTCTTCAATCAGACCTTCTTCCTGCTCGCTGTCGCCCAGGCCAAACTGCGATTTGAAACGGCGTGCGCCGCCGCTAAGGCCGATCACTTTCAGGTGCTTATAGGCTTCCAGCAGGAAATAACGCGCGTCGCCGCTAAGCAGTAGCGCATCAATATTGCCGTCCGGCACGATAACCGCGTCAAAAGTCAGCGATGGAAGTCCGCTAAAGGTCGCGTCGATCGGCAGGTTAGAGCCGTCGTCAGCGCGTACCTGACCCATGTGCGGTGCCAGCAGTTTGCCGTGAACGCCTTGCGCCTTCAGCTCCTGCAAAATAGCCAGCACGTCTGCCGCGACCACGCCGTCGCTGATCAGCAGCGCAACCTGGCGGCCCTTAATTGACCCGCTCGGCACGGCATAGAGGCTCAGGCTGGCATCCTTCTTCAGGCCGTTAACATCTTTTGGCGGCGCGGTATGCATCTGCTCATCGGAAAGCGCGATGCCCAGATTTTCCGCTACGCCGTTAGCCAGCGAAACATCAATATGCACCAGATGATCAACCACGCGCTCACGGATATAAGCACGCGCGACTTTGCTTAGCTCGAAAGAGAACGCATCAATAATATGCTGCTGTTCGACAGGCGTCTGGCTGTTCCAGAACAGGCGCGGCTGCGAATAGTATTCGCCGAACGAAGGGCTGCGCTCGCGCACTTTATGGCCTTCAATGCGCTCCTGATAGCTTTCAAAACCGCCGCGATGTGGCGAAGGCGGCGTTTCGCGTGGCCAGTTATCATTAATGGAGTTCGGCTCGTAGTTGGCCGGGTTGGTATCGATATCCATTCGATGCATGCCCTGACGCTGGAAGTTGTGGTAAGGGCAGGTTGGGCGGTTAATCGGGATCTCATGGAAGTTGGGCCCGCCGAGACGGCTGATTTGCGTATCGGTATAGGAGAACAGGCGTCCCTGTAGCAGCGGGTCGTTAGTAAAGTCCATGCCGGGAACGATATGGCCCGGATGGAAGGCGACCTGCTCGGTTTCGGCAAAAAAGTTATCGGGATTGCGGTTCAATACCATTTTGCCAATCAGCTGCACCGGCACCAGCTCTTCCGGGATCAGCTTGGTAGCGTCGAGCAGGTCGAAATCGAACTTGAACTCGTCCTCTTCCGGGATCAGCTGTACGCCCAGCTCATATTCCGGATAGTCGCCTGCTTCGATAGCTTCCCACAGATCGCGGCGATGGAAATCCGGATCGCGTCCGGTGAGCTTCTGTGATTCATCCCACAGCAGCGAAGCTTTACCGGCGACGGGCTTCCAGTGGAAGCGAACAAAGGTGGCTTTGCCTTCGGCATTGATAAAACGGAAGGTATGGATGCCAAAGCCTTCCATCGTGCGGTAGCTGCGCGGAATACCGCGATCGGACATGGCCCAGATGACGTTATGCAGCGTTTCTGGCTGAAGCGAAACATAGTCCCAGAAAGTATCGTGCGCGCTTTGCCCCTGCGGGATTTCATTATGGGGTTCCGGTTTCACCGCATGCACAAAATCGGGAAACTTATGGGCATCCTGAATAAAGAAGACGGGCGTGTTGTTGCCGACCAGGTCAAAAACGCCTTCATCAGTGTAGAACTTGGTAGCCCAGCCGCGGATATCACGCACGGTGTCCGCCGAGCCTGCGCCGCCCTGAACGGTAGAGAAGCGGACAAAAACCGGCGTCTGCTTTTCAGGATCGCGCAGGAAGTCCGCCTTCGTTACGTCGCTCATATCACGATACGGCTGGAAGTAGCCGTGCGCCGCCGAGCCACGTGCGTGCACGATGCGCTCAGGGATACGCTCATGGTCAAAATGGGTAATCTTTTCGCGCAGGATAAAATCTTCCAGCAGCGTTGGGCCACGCGTACCGGCGCGCAGCGAATTTTGGTCGTCAGCGATGCGCGTGCCCTGGTTAGTGGTCAGCGGAAAGTTTTCACCGCCTTTACGGAAGGTTTCCAGCGCATCAAGCTTGGCGTTATGGGTATCAGGAGATTTCAGGCTGCCCGGCGCAGTAGGCTGCTTGCCCGGCGGCGTAGGTTCTGACAGAGGCTTATGCGAACCATCTTCAGGCGCCAGAGAGTCCATCCCCGGCTTTGCCGAATCCGGCCCGGTTAAAGGGGCGTTATGGGTGATTTCCTTGTTGTCTTTTTCTTTTGACATGCTCACTTGCTCCTGTGGTGTTTATTTCTCTCCAGTAACTATAGAACAGTGAGCGAGGTACGCCTGAAAACCACAGGGTTAAGTAAAGAGAAGAGGCCGCAAAGCGGCCTCTGGAATTAGCTGTGCGCCAGCTCGGCTTCGCTGTCTGCCTCTGCATGCAGGCGGCTCTTATCCGTTTGCTTCAGCCACTGGCTGGTAAGCATACCGGCCGTCATTGAGCCGTTTACGTTCAGCGCGGTACGGCCCATATCGATAAGCGGCTCGATAGAGATTAACAGCGCCACCAGCGTGACCGGCAGGCCAAGCGTCGGCAGCACGATCAGCGCGGCAAATGTCGCACCGCCGCCAACGCCAGCTACACCAGCGGAACTTAGCGTCACGATACCGACCAGCGTAGCAATCCAGACAGGATCGAACGGGTTAATGCCCACCGTCGGCGCGACCATCACCGCCAGCATGGTAGGGTACAAACCCGCGCAGCCGTTCTGGCCAATAGTCGCCCCAAACGATGCCGCAAAGCTGGCTATCGATTCCGGGATACCTAAACGGCGGGTTTGTGCCTCAACGCTCAGCGGGATAGTCGCCGCGCTGGAACGGCTGGTAAAAGCGAAAGTAATCACCGGCCAGACTTTGCGGAAGAAGCGCTTAGGGTTCACGCCGTTTACCGACAGCAGCAGCGCGTGTACGGCGAACATGATTGCCAGCCCCAGATAGGAGGCAACCACAAAACCGCCCAGCTTGATGATATCGGCCAGGTTTGAGCTGGCGACAACCTTGGTCATTAACGCCATGACGCCATAAGGCGTCAGCTTCATGATCAGGCGAACCAGCTTCATGACCCAGGCCTGCAGCACATCTATTGCCGCCAGTACGCGTTCGCCTTTCGGCTTATCATCACGCAGCAGATGCAGTGCGGCCACGCCCAGGAAAGCGGCAAAAATGACCACGCTGATAATAGAAGTAGGGTTCGCGCCGGTCAGATCGGCAAAAGGATTTTTCGGTACGAAAGAGAGCAGCAGCTGCGGCGTGGAAAGATCGGCTACTTTCCCCATATAGGTAGATTGCAGCGCGGCCAGACGAGCGGTTTCCTGTGCGCCCTGAACCAGACCGTTGGCGTTAAGACCAAACAGCCAGGTGACAAAGACGCCTACCAGCGCCGAGATAGCGGTCGTGAACAGCAATACGCCAATCGTTAACAGGCTAATTTTGCCCAGCGACGAGGCATTATGCAGCCGCGCGACGGCGCTCAGAATAGAAGCAAAAACCAGCGGCATAACGATCATCTGCAACAGCTGCACATAGCCGTTACCGACGATATTAAACCAGCTGATAGACTCTTTCAGTACGGCGCTGTCGGCACCGTAAATAGTATGTAAAACCAGGCCAAACAACACGCCGGTTGCCAGGCCCAGCAGGACTTTTTTTGCCAGGCTCCAGTTCTTGTTACCGCTTTTCGCCAGCAATACCAGCAGCACAATAAATGCTGCCAGGTTTGCAATGAGTGGAAGGTTCATCCCGGATCTCCAGTTTTAACGAGGCTTTATGCTGGCTTCGTCAGTAAGATAGAATTATTGCGCAACGGGTACGCTGTGGGACGATGGTATCAGCTCGGCGAAAAGGCGTTATATAATCAAAAGGAATAGTTTATAACTCATTGGGTTAAATCGACTGCTTAGTGAGCAAGGCGTGCATTTATAAAGCGGCTAACGTTATCCTGTACCTGCTCCAGCGCCTGTAACGGCCAGCTGTTTGCACCAAAAGAGGGCGCGCCTGCCGGGAACCACATTGCCAGTCCAACTAACGCCAGGCACAGCATCCGCTCCAGCTGGTTACCGTTACGGCTGTTTAACAGCGGCAGCCGAAAACGCCAGCGGCAGGGCCACAGCAAAGGAACGCCTGCGGGCGTCAGCATGTCGGCAACAATATGACTTAGATAGCCCAGCACCATCCCCTGAAAAACATCCGCAGGCAGTACCCACTCTTTTGGCAACTGTAGCCGTAGCAGCATAACGCCGCCGATCACGGCCAGCAGACTATGCGTAAAGCCGCGATGGCCGAACGCTCGCGCAATGGGCTGCGATAGCCAGCGAAAGCGTTGACCAAGCGTCGAGCGTGGGTGATCGATATCCGGCAGCAGGCAGGTAAGCAACGTGGCAGGAATAATATGCCACCAGTCGGCACTGCCGAGAACGGGCGTTAAGTCGGCTCGTTTGGCAAAAATTGCGCTGGCGATAGCAAAAATAAGATGGCCTTCGGCCGTCATGGAAAACACTCGGTAGCAGAACTGTCAATTCATCCAGTATAGGTGATATATACAGTAGAATAAACACGTTACGCTGTAACGAAAGATGAATAGATGGCTGCCTTTTTTATCTTAAGAAGAAAACCGCTGCTGATAACCGTTTTTAAGATGATCTACCGTATAACCCGGGCGGGCTACCAGACCCGAAATGAGCCTGGCAGCCACCGTATTAACTGCCCAACAAATGACGGCTGCTTAATTCAGTTAACGAGGCCAGCTTTACATCCGCCAGTGCCCAGCGCGCGTCGCTGGCATGGACAGGGGCAGGTACAGTGATGGAACGCATTCGCGCCGCTTTGGTGGCAATCATACCGTTAACAGAGTCTTCCAGCGTGACGCAGTTAAGCGGATCGACGCCGAGACGCGCCGCTGCATCAAGATAAACCTGAGGATGCGGCTTGCTGTAAGGAAGCCCCTCTGCCGAAGCCAGCACCTCAAAGTAGTGGCGCAGGCCAAACATCTCCAGCACGTGTTCCTGCATAAAAAGCGGCGAGGCGGAAGCCAGACCCATTTTCAGCCCCTCAGCCTGGCAGAGCTTGAGTGCCGCCTCAACGCCCGGCAGCAGCGGCCGCGTTTCGTCAATCAGGTTAATAACGCGAGTAATAATACGTTGGGCGATCTCATCCTGAGTGGGGCCGCTCCAGGGCAGAGTTTCATACCACATCCGCACAACCTGATCGATGCGCAAGCCAACCGTGTCCGGCAGCTCGCTGCGGCGGGAAAGGTCGACATCCAGCGTGGCAAAAATATCCAGCTCCGCCTGTTCCCATAACGGTTCTGAATCAATTAGTAACCCATCCATATCAAAAATTGCGGCAAGTACGGGACGTGAATAAGACATAATGCGGCTCCGTTAGTCGTTTTTTGACACATTAACATGAAGTTAAAGGTGCGGCAGGGTGGCAGGCTAAAGCGTGCGTCATCCTGAAGGTATTATTTTTCCAGGCAGAGTTTGCCAGCCAAAGGTAAACTAACAGCCTCACAGCATAAGGACAGGAGAAAGCATGACTTATCAACAAGCTGGGCGGGTCGCGGTACTTAAGCGCATCGCTGGCTGGATTATTTTTATTCCGGCGCTGGTTTCCACGCTGATTTCACTGATGCGCTTTGTAGAAGTCAGCCGTGAAAAACAGGCAGGGATTAATGCGGTAATGCAGGATTTTTCGCACGTCATGATTGATATGGTGCGGTTCAATACCGGTTTCCTGAACTTTTTCTGGAACAATTCACCGGTGCCGGATTTCAATCAGGGCGGAAACTGGCTGTTTTGGGTAGTCTATATCCTGATTTTTGTCGGCCTGGCGCTACAGGCGTCTGGCGCAAGAATGTGGCGTCAGTCGCGGCATCTTCGCGAGGGAATCGAAGATCAGATGATTTTAGAGAAGGCGAAAGGTGAAGAAGGGCGCAGCCGCCAGCAGCTGGAAGAGAAGATAGTGGTACCGCGCCACACCATTTTCCTGCAGTTCTTTCCGCTCTACGTCCTTCCCGTGCTGATAGCCGTTGCAGGCTACTTTGTCCTTAAGCTGGCTGGTTTTATCCATTAAAACCGCTACGCGGGGCGTTTATTCAGTTCATCCTGATCCAGCAGCGCGCCAACCGCCTGCTGGGCTTCTCCCAGCCAGTGCCCACCAAAAACGTTGGCCCGGTTAAGCAAATAATAGAGCTGATAAACAGGTTGTCGCTGCTGATAATCGTGCGGCAGCGGCCATATTGATTCGTAGCCTTCAAGAATTTGCTTTGGCAAGCCTGGAAAATAAGCCAGCATCGCCATATCGCACTCTCTGTCGCCCCAGTAGCAGGCCGGATCGAAAACGCAGGGGCCCTCCGGACTCATCGCGCAGTTGGCCGGCCACAAATCACCGTGTAACAGGGAAGGCTGGGGATGATGGGCATCCAGCAGGTTTTGGGTACAGCGAATAATTAATTCGATATCGCCATACTGAATGCCTTTTTCCGCCGCCAGCTGGAGCTGCCAGCCGATGCGCTGCTCGGCAAAAAACACGGACCAGCGCTTAAGCCAGCTGTTTGGCTGCGGCGAGGTAGTAATATTATTATCAAAATCGAGTCCAAACTGTGGTTGCTCGCTCCACTGGTGCAGGCGAGCCAGCTGTTCACCGAGCTGAAAAGCGCTCTGCCCCTCTGGCGGTGACAGTGAAAGATATTCCAGTAACAGAAAACTAATGTCGCGATCGTAGCCAACGCCGTAGACGGCAGGGACTCGCACGGTTGCAGTGCGCGCCAGAAGCTGAAGCTGATCGGCTTCCCAGGTAAAGAGATCCAGCATTTCGCGACCGTTACATTTTACAAAAATGTCGCGGTCGCCATAGCGGATGCGCCAGGCTGGATGCACGTCACCACCGGGAAGCTCTGTGCGCTGGCTGATTTCAGCTTCACCAAAATGCTCACTCAACAGACGACTAATGGCTGACCACATAGCGGGTTCCTCTTTTCGCTGTGTCTTGCAGGACATGTTGATACTAACGCTTAAATAATAAACAAAACCAGCGCTTACGCATAATGCAGCGTATTTTTTACAAAACCTTAGCGTGCGGCCTCGGCCTGAAAAGTTTTCCAGGTCTGAATTTCAACCTCCGGCTTTTCACCCAACACAATTTCCCCCAGGCTGATAGCCTGTTCGCGGATCTCTTCCTGGGTCAGTGCGCTGACAATGCCAAAGCTGTTCGTTCCCAGTTCGTGCGGATGGCCGTCCTTATCATTTAACGAAGTTGTAAAGCCGCCGTTAGCCAGGGCGCTGTTTAGCTCAAGCGCGTCTGCCAGGCTTTCTTCTTTAAAACGAAAAGTGACCACATACTGTTCAATATCTGAAGAAACCATAGTACACCTCGTTGTTTAAACATTATTTTTCAGCATAGTTCATGCTGCGCGATGCCGGAAAACAAAGCAGGATACCCCTGAAAAATCTGTTTACATTGGGTCGCATATGACAAGGTTTTCACGGGGCTAGCTGGCTTGAAGTGAACCTTTCCGGAAAAGAAGCGCTGGTGAAACACTTAAGCTATTCAGAACTGTCGCGTGTTAATGGGAATTCTCCCAATTATCTACAAATTAGATTGGCAAAAACAACAGGTTATATATCTACATAAAATGTTACGATTCTTTCCTTAAAAGGCATTGATTGCCTCGCAAAACTCTTCAGACTCACCTTTTTTCACTAGTCGTATGGATCAACATTTAATGAAAGCGCTTAATAAGTTGTCGGTAGTCCTTTTACTCTCTGGCGGGGCCTTATGCCAGCAGGCTTTGGCGGATAACAACGTCTTTACCGTCATGGATGATCCCTCCACGGCCAAAAAAAGTTTTGAGGGCAATGCTGCTGCCGGTTACCTGGCGCAGACCGGCAACACCACCAGCTCTTCACTGACGGCCAGCACCAATATGACCTGGTACCAGGCGCAGATGGCCTACAGCCTGTGGGGCAACGCCAGCAACACGTCTTCTAACGATGAGCGTTCTTCAGAAACTTATCAGGTTGGTGGCCGTTCACGTTATAACCTGAACCCTTCTGATTACCTGTTCGGCCAGGCCAGCTGGTTAAGCGATCGCTTCAATGGTTATGACGGTCGTTCTGTGCTGGCTGCCGGTTACGGTCGTCAGATTCTGAACGGTCCGGTGCACTCACTGCGTCTGGAAGCCGGTCCTGGTGTACGTTACGACGATTACCATGACGGTGGCCACGAGACTCACGCATTAGCCTATGGTGCAGCCAGCTACCAGTGGCAGCTGACCGACACCACTAAATTTATCCAGGGTGTTTCCGTGCTGGGTAGCGATGATACGACGGTCAACTCCGAAACCGGTTTACAGGTCGCTATTAACTCGCATTTCTCTTTGAAAATGGCCTATAACGTTACGTGGAACCAGAACCCACCTTCATCCGCACCGGATAAGACGGACACGAAAACAACTATTCAGCTTTCCTACGCTATGTAATTTATCGGGCCGGAATAGTCTGGCCCTTTATTCATCCATCCGCTTCTGCCCTTTATATATCTCCGCTTTAAAAAATATTCCTGATTATATCCTTCCCGTGTTGATTCATCAGGGTTATGTTAAATATAGCTCATCACCTTTTATTTTATTTTTTCTTTTGCAGCTTAAGAAGGTTTTACTCAGGTTAAGCACTTTAATTTGCGAGAGAGGATTTTATTTAGTTAACTGGTCGGACAGCGCAACAGCTGTATATTTATATCTGGTCCAATTAATTTAGAAAGGGAATAAACATGACAACCAAAACTGAAATGACGCTCGAGCAATGTCAGGAAATTCGTGGTGGCTGGGGTAGCGGCTGGGGCGGCGGAATTATTGGCGCCCTGGGCGGAGCAGTCGCTGGCGCGGCAATGGGGGGACCGGGTGGCGCAGTAATTGGCACCCTGGTGGGAAGTGTAGCAGGCGTGGCAATCGAGAAAACATCATCATAAACATAAAGCGTCCTCTACACCTTTACTGCAAAGTCGGCGTACAACATAATTAATTTGAAATGCGACGGCAATGCTAACCAGCAGGCACATAACGATTATGTGCCTGCTTATCCTCTTAAATGATATGAGCTATGAATAACGGGTTTAATCAGCACCTGGCAAAATCTCCGCTGGGGCTAAAAATCTATGCCGCAACCACGGTTATTTTCACCGCTATCTTTGTTTTTCTTCTTATGCAGGGAAGCTACGGCAAACAGGAAACGGCTAAAGGGCTAATCCGTAATGAAGCATTTTATCGCGTTGCTGCCAGCAAGGTGGGGAACGTCATGGACTTGTATGTTAAAGAAGGCGATAAGGTAGATAAAGGAATGCCGCTTTTTCGGGTTGCGCTGCCCTGGCAAGATGTTAAAGATCGGCAGAATGGTAAAAGCATGCTCGGTGAAACCATCAACAGGCTGCTTGAAACGCAGCAGGATATAAAGACCGAAGAGCAGCACCAGCAGCAGGAGTGGGAAACATTAATCAAGCAGAAGGAAATCTATTTCAGCCAGTTTGATAAAAAAATAAAAAAGATCGACGAAGTAAAAAAAGATTATCAGCAAAAGAGCAAGCTTTATAACAAGCAGCTTGATGAGCTTAATCATCTTCTGAAAAATAAATCGGTTAACAAGGCAGAAGTAGAAAATTTAAAGCAGATTATTATCGATAATAATCTGGCATTAAAGAAAACTGACGTTGAGTACCAGAATCTGCTGCAAAGCCAGGCCGAACAAGAGATAAATTATCTGCGCATGGAACGGGAGCTGCTGAAGAACAAAAGCGAGCTGGAGCGTAGAAAGCGGGAAGTCATTAACGAGCTGAATAAAATCCAGATGGAACAGGAGTATATCGTTTCTTCTCCGGTTACGGGTACGGTACACGACGTTGGCATCCTGAAAGGGGATTTCGTTGATGGTAAATCGCCCGCCATCATTGTTAAAGAGGAGGGTAAGGAAAAGCCCATCGTCATTCTTTATCTTTCTGCCAGCCAGATTGGGTTAATCGATCGGCGTGAAAACGTCTTTCTGCGCGTGGACACTTTCCCTTATGAGAACTACGGCATGTTAAGTGCGCAGATTATTAATGTAGCTAACACCCCGACGCACGTAAGCCTTGACGAGAAAGAGTCATTATTCCGCGTTAAGCTAAGAATAAATGAAAACGATAAACATAATAAAATTCCAATTGCATGGCTTAATGATGGTATGTCGGTGACCACCTCTCTACGTCAGCCTAAGCAAAGCTTATTAGAATGGCTGTTTTTACCCGTGAAAAAAGCGTTTAAACGCAACCCGGATTTTGTCGAATGAAAAAACAATTTAAAACCAGGGATATCATACAGGACGAAGCCGCCGAGTGCGGCCTGGCCTGCATTAGCTACATCGCCAGTGTGTATGGCAAAAACCTTAGCCTTGAGGCGCTTCGTAATAAATATGATGTCACGCTGGACGGGCTTTCTTTTTACCACCTGATGAAAATATGCTCAGAGCATCAGATGATTGCCACCGGCGTGAAGGTATCGGCTGATGCACTCCATGAACTGGAAAAACCGGCCATTCTTTTATGGGACAACTGTCACTTTGTGGTGCTCAAAAAGACGAACGGGCACGCTATCGAAGTAATGGATCCTGCCATTGGCAGCCGCCGATTTACGCAGAACGAGGTCCAGAACTACTTTTCCGGCGTAGCGCTGGAAATTGTGCCGGCGGAAGGTTTTTTGCTGGCCGATGAGGAGGCCGTCACCGCACAGAAGCCGAAGAACTTTTTCGATCTACAGGCATTTAGCCAGGGCTTACTCAAATACAAAAGCTATATGCTGCCCTTTGCCGCTATGGCTATCGTCATCCAGCTGACCAACGTGGCTATTCCTAAATTTATGTCGCTGGTGTTTGATGAAGTCCTCCCAAAGAACGATGAAGATTTTCTTTGGTTGTTGATCTATATCTTTGCTTTTGTCTATCTGATCCAGTCTTTCGGGAGCTACCTGAAGATTGTCATCGCCCAGCGTTTAAGGCGGGCAATTTCGCAGCTGGAAGGCGTTAAAACGGTTAGCGAACTCTTCCGGATGAACCTTAAATTCTTTAATAAAAGAATGCCGTCAGATTTACTGCGAAAAATAAAGTCTGTAGATGTTTTTCACGTCATTTACACACACGGCTGGGTCGATATTATTATTGACGCCTTTTTCGCCGTAATTTTTGTCGTGCTGCTGTTTATGATTAGCTTTGAGCTGGCCCTGTTAACCTTGACCGTGACTGCTTTGATGGTACTGGTGAGGGTTATGCTGCTGTCAACATTGATGTCGCGTCAATATTCCGCGCTGGATGCAGAAATCAGAAGGGATAACAGCCTGCTGGAAGCCATAGACAATATTAATACGATTAAAATCAACCATACCGAGCATCGCAAAATCAGCAGCTGGTTTTACCATCATGCACAGCTGGAAGATAACCGCTCCGCCATTGAAAAACTCAATGCGCTAATCCAGCTATCGGTAACGACTATCTCGCATATCCAGACGCTAATTATTATGGGAGCAGGGGCCTATAGCGTGCTAAAAGGCCAGAACACGGCCGGTCAGCTGATCTCATTTATTTTTTATAAAAACTGCCTGATGAGCAACATTCAGACGCTGGTGGAAAATCACGTTAACCTTAAAATATGCTCGGTTGAGGTAAAGCGCCTGAAAGATATCATGCCGGAAGCACCGGCCACGACGAGCGAGTTTCGCAGCAGTACTAAAAATAAAAAAGAGCCGGTTGAAACTATCGCGGTTAAAGATCTTGCGTTTGGTTACTCTAATCTGGACGAGGCTTTTATTAAAGGCATCACCTTTACTCTTGCTAAAGGTGAGAAAATGGTTATTACCGGCCCCTCGGGCTGCGGAAAAACCACGTTACTCAATATTATCTCCGGGCTGCTTACGCCGGGAAGCGGCGACGTTCTGATTAACAATATCGCCTTACAGAAGTTTGGGGTGTATCAATATCAGGAGCAAATCTCCGTCGTCACGCCGCTGGATAAGATAATTAATGGCAGCATTATGGATAACATTATCTATGAGTGCGAACATTTTGACATGCAGCTGCTTGAAGACTGCATCGAAAGTGCCAACCTGGGGCAGGTTATTCGGAGCCTGAACGCAGGGTTAAATACAAGACTCGGCGTCAATGGCGCCAGGCTCTCTTCCGGTCAGCAGCAGCGTCTGATGATAGCCAGAGCCTTATATCGTAAACCTTCGCTGATTCTGTTGGATGAACCCACCTCGCATCTGGATGACGAGGCCCGGCAGGTAATCATTAGCCTGATAAAGAGCCTGCCGATGACCTGCATCATAGTGTCACACGACAAACATCTGATCGAGGCGATTGATAAGGAAATTACCATTGGCGCACCGCATTAAAAAAACGTTGTTTTATCATTCGAAAACAATGGGAAGCAGGCTGAAAAATCTGCTCATAGCAAAACTTATTCGGCTTATGGCAAAAACAACTTTTGACCGTAGCCCTGTGGGCCTGGTACATACGTTTTTAAATGTTTTAGCCACGATTTTCTTCAGCCATTTTTCTCAATTTTATTCAGTGGCAAGCGCAGAATATTTAAGCGAAAAAATCCTTGGCGTCAGAGAAGAACGTTTTGCCAGGCTAATGATTTTAAATAAGCTGATGTCAAAATATATACAAATTGCCCTGCACGATATGAGCTGGAAGCAGACGCTTTCTTTTCTTGACCGTAACTGCAAGGTGATAACTGGCGGCCAGCATAAGCCAGCTAAGCTGCTGCTCTGTACCCATACGGGAGACTACTGGCTGGCGATCCTCGGCGCCGCACGACAGTATCAGGGGAGCGGCTGTGATTTTATCGTACCCGTTTACCAGGCAATCACTGATGACCTGCAGCAAATGTATAATAAGATAAGCATTCCTGGCGTAAATATTATATTTATTAATATTCATCAGAAAGGAATGCTTCTCAAACTTAATCGCAGCCTCAGGGATGAAGATTCCGTTGTGGCGATATTTTACGATCTCTTTGGCTATTCAGCTGGCGTATATAATGGCGCAACGGAATCCGTCGAGTTTTTTAATAAAAAAGGGCAGATGACGACGGGGATAGTAAATGTAGCAAAGCGCTTAGGGTTAGCTGTTAGCTTTGTCTCATGTTTTTACGCCAGTGAAGAAGAAAAGTATCTGGTAGAAATTACGCCACCGGTTCAGCTTACGGAAACGCAGGAGGCAACAAAAGGAATGCTGGCATTCCTGGAAGGGTATCTTCGTACCACGCCCTGGCAATGGAGTTTTATCTCCTCTCTGGATGCTTATTATCACCTTTCGCTCTTTTCGTTGAATGCGAAAAACAGCCGTGAAGCCTCACATTTTGCCCGGTTAAATGACAAGTATTCTCATCGACTATGATTAAAAAAAGCACTCTTCTGTTAACCATCTCTTTATTGAGCGGCTGTTCGCTGGCTCCCGACTACATCAAGCCTGCCACGGTGGCAGATTCTGATGTGGAGCTTAAAGCAGGTGAAGGAAATCGTCATTACAGTTTTAAAGATCTGTTTACCAATGACCAGCCTTTACTGGCGGTGCTTGAGCATGCGCTAATTAATAACTATGACCTTCAGCAGAGCATGATACGCGTCAGCGCTGCCCATGCCCAGAGGCAAAGTTCTTTATATGATTTGCTCCCCGGCCTGAAATTTTCAGCGGCAAAAAATATTGCTATGGCGACAGGCTCATCGCCTTATACCGGCGCGAGTATTAAGCAAAAAAGCGAAAGCTATCAAAGTAGCATCGGCGTTGACTCTTATGAGGTGGATATATGGGGAAAGAAACTGAATGAAGTGGCGGCGCTAAAACATGATAAACAGAGCTATGAAAGCGTAGCGGCCGCGCTGCGCCTGACGCTTATGGCCGATCTGGCTAACAGCTGGTATGAAGCGCTCTACATGATTAAGGCCTGGCACTTATTAAACCATAAAATAGCCGTCCTTGATGATATAGCCGGCAAGTTACAGGTGCTGGAGCAGGCGGCCAGGGTAGATGCCGTTACTCTGTCTAAATTCATTCGTGGCAGAGCCAGTGATGAAAGCAGCCGCCAGAACCTGCAAAAGGAGATCGTTAACCGTATTCACAAGCTTGAATATTTGTCAGGCTATCGTTCTCCCTGGCTGAATACGGAGAGCTGGCAAACGCTTTCCGGCGAATTTAACAACCCTGATATACCGCAGCAGCTTACGTCCGAAGTTATCTTTAACCGGCCGGATGTTCTGGCCGCAGAGATGAAAATCAAATCTGCTAACGGCACTATCGGCATGGCTCGCGCCGCTTTTTTGCCGGTCTTTAACTTGTTTGCCAGCGCTTATCATACGTCGGACACTTTTAACCATGTGCTGGGAAATTTGAGCGAAAACTGGACGTTGACGCCGTCGGTAATAGTGCCGATATTTAGCTGGCCTAAAAACTACGCCAATTTGAATTATGCTAAAACGCAGCAGGCGATTGCTGTCATCGAATACCGTAAAACGGTGGCCCAGGCGCTATTGGATATTCAGGATACCACTAATAACCTGAATGTTTATCAGCAGGCTTATGCCGCTTCTGAGCGTGAAGTTGCTCAACATCAGCAGAACTTTGCAAAATTGTCCGCACGTTACGAGGCTGGCTACACAGATCTTTACAGCTATTACGAGGCTGTTGATATATTAAGCAGTGCCCGGCTTGAGCTGGAGAGCAACCGGCAACAGATTATGGCTAATACGATCGTTTTGCTGAAAGCCATTGGTGGCTAGAGTGGCGGCGCGCTTTTCTGATTCTGGATCGCGCCGCGCTCCTCATCAAACCCGGTTGTTAAGCTGGCCGAACCGTGGCCTTTGTCGGATGCCCGGTACTTCCATTGTCATGAGTATGGTCCGGATCAGGCTCAGTGATAACGATATAGTCTGCTTCTTTCCCGTTGCGCACTAACGTTACCAGCTCCCCGGCGCGAGGCTTAGAATCAAAATCATGCTCCTCTTCAATACCGGTATCTTCAAACGTCACAGTTATTTTCATTTACCTTCCTTCTTCAGATAACTCGGATCGGTGCCTGACTATTAACATATGTCACTATCCTCACTCTTTCCACATAGCCACAATGAAAAGAGCTAAGAGGGCAAGTTAATGGCTATGCTGAGGCGACCTCTTCAACTCTGTGTGGTGACAATAATGCCCCTTCAGCCATGGGCTGTATGATCACAGATAATGTCCCTCAGGCATGCTCTGGGTGCTCTCGATAACGTCACTTCAGGCATGCTTTGCGTGCTCTCAGATAACGTTCCTTCAGGCATGCTCTGCGTGCTCTCAGGTAACGTCGCTTCAGGCATGCTCTGCGTGCTCTCGGATAACGTCTCTTCAGGCATGCTCTGCGTGCTCTCAGGTAACGTCGCTTCAGGCATGCTCTGCGTGCTCTCAGGTAACGTCGCTTCAGGCATGCTCTGGGTGCTCTCAAATAACATCCCCTCCAGGCATGGCTCGGCAAGGTACTGCAATACGGGTTCGACTGGTATCTGATTGACAGGGCTGTTCAAATCTCGTCGTCATCGACCTGTCTGCTGGCTGGTACTCCTGAAGTTATATTATTGATATCAGCAATAATTTATTAAGGAAGCAACAATAAAGAATAATTTAATTAAATAAGAAAATTCTGTTTCAGGGATCTTAAGCAAAGCGGAATATTCAGTGGCATTCATATGGTCAAAATCTGAATATATATTGCTATCGCAATATTGGGGTGAAAACAGTACAGGAATATGGATTAATATCGTCCTGTTAATGAGTGATTGTTTCCTGTCCAGAGGGCAGGATTTCTGGGGAAAGTATGCTGACTGAAACTGTACAAACCGATGCGCTGGAAGGTAAAGCTTTAGAATGGGCCGTCCTGAAGGCGATAGGTGGATCCTGGCCCAATAGCGCGACCAGTACATGGGATAAGACAGGATACCTTATAGATAATTTGAACATTTACCTGAGCAGCGGCGGACGGAAAAACTTGTTCATTGCCTATCTGGATGAAAGAGCCCCGTCGATCGGTAAAGATTTACCAGAAGCCGTATACCGGGCTGTCGTGCAGTCAGCTATTGGAAGCTGGATTTCAGTTCCGGTAACGCTACTCAAAAGTTAAGTGATTATTATAAGATTTTGTTAACAATACCGTGGCATTTTTATGTGTCGTCACAGCAAAATATGATTTCTTAATTTTGAGCTGTAAAAGCTCGCTCCCGGTATATAAAAAATTAATGTATTTAATCGTGAAGGTGGATGTCGCGAGCAGGTAATTAATGAAAGTATTCTTAAATTCAAACCTAACCCTTGGCAATTGAAAAATTTCACAATAGCGAGTCGTGCAGTGCGGACATCATACCAACCTGCAACCACTTTTTTTCTGTAAGACCTTCGTATTCTTAAAATTCTGCCTTTAGCACCAGACGGCTGACGGAGTGGATATTAAGTTTTCTCAAGTTTAAGCAACAGCGCTGTCATTGAGTGGTTTCAGAACCTTACCCATTAAAAAGCCCACGGTGGATTGTAGGCTAAGCGGATGCGGACAGCGGGTAACAATAAGCAGCACGCTAAACCTCACTCCAGGGTGGAAGGTTGTTAGCCTTTCCCCGCCAGGATTCTAAGGCTGACATAAAAAGCCCGCACAAAACCCCGACGGTAAGGATGGTCCACGTAGCAGAAAGAAGATCCTCCTGATTACCTTTCCAGAAAACAAACCACATTACTATTCCCCAGAACGTCGTGTTTACGCCTGTTATGCACGCAAAATTTGTCCAGAATGGAGAGAAAGGAGGTGGCGCCA
Organism: Erwinia sp. BNK-24-b; assembly: GCF_047456155.1. Taxonomy (NCBI): domain Bacteria; kingdom Pseudomonadati; phylum Pseudomonadota; class Gammaproteobacteria; order Enterobacterales; family Erwiniaceae; genus Erwinia; species Erwinia sp. BNK-24-b. Next base: position 2,557,220 of record NZ_CP179901.1, on the reverse strand, counting down.
CGCTGATACCTAGTTCCCACAAGAAAACGTGACAAGGCGGTGCATAGAGGCTGGGCCACATACCTTTTTTTTTCATAAGGGCGAGCGCACGGCTTTTTTTACTTTCAAAGGCAATATGGCTGTTCATAAAAATAATCCCACATAGTTTACCCTGTTATCTAATTATAGTAGCAGGAGTCAAAACTGTTTTATTTTTAGGATTTTTTACAATGCTGTGCTACCAGGCGGGCGAAAGGGGGCAGCTTTTGATGACGATGAACCCTTTTTATCCTTAAGCTGGATCAAGAGGCGTTAATGGCTGGCCATCGCATTAAAGAAAACAGGCAGCCAGCTGTTTCTGTCAACCCGCCGTAACAGGGAGCGCTCACTCTGCCTGGCGGAGAGCACCGATGATCTTAAGCCGAATTAAGTGGTCAGCTGTTGCCGTGCTCGTTCTGATCCTTACCGCGCTGTTCCTGATATGGGCGCTGCTGTATTACCACGGCAAAGCAATTACCGCCCAGGACAGCGTAAAAGAGCTTCAGAACCAGACAACCAGTCAGGCAGCCATTATTTCATCACAGGCTTTCAACTTTCAGCACGCCAACGAGATAGCGGCTACCGCGCAGCAGTATGCGGCAACCATCACCGGCAACACGCAGGAGAAAGAGATTGAGTATCGCACCATTCTCAAAAACCAGCCTACGTGCAGCCTCGCTATCCCTGCTGATATTGCTGGCAGGTTGCTCGACTACACGAACCGTCTACATTCCGGCGCAACGCACCCCGATACTGGCCAGCCTGGCAGCGCCGGTACTGGCATCTACTGCCTGAGTTTTTCATTTATTAAAACATGACAATTCCTAAGAAGAATTGATCTCTGCATTACAGCACTATCAGCCCCACACCTGCGAGACTTCATCATCTAATCACGGAAAAGTATTGCTTTACCCTGATACACCGAAGCGCAAAAAGAGACGCCCCCGTTAACAATTGAGCAACTAGAGTAATATCCATCAGATTGTAGGACTGGCACGTTTTCCGCCTGTGCCCATGATTTACATGAAAAAACCGACCCACTGATAATCGAGCAGTCGTAGTAATAATCATCAGATTGCTTTACAGGGACTGATTCTGACTGTGCCGGAAGACCGCAGATAAAAATTTGCCCATTAACAATTTCACATTCTGAATAATCGGCAGATGCAGCAAAGCTGGTTAATAAAAGCGCTGAAATAATGATTTTTTCCATAAATTCTCCTTTTATAGGAAATATTGCATTTAAAATATGGAGAAATTTTGGATCAGGTGTAAATTATTTTAAATAGCCTGACCATCACAAGGTGCATTTGTGAGTGCGCCTGATGATGATTATCCGGCATCAGTTAAGCCGTAGCATTTAGCCGCGGATTTATTTATTTCTTCCTTGTTTATGCCTGTTTGTTGATGAATCCATCCAATGAATAAATTCCAGTCCTTGTTTGCAGATTGTCCACCATCCCAGGATGCCACAAAGGTGTCACCTTGCGCCATGGTAAAATGGATAGTGATGTCACCAAACGAGTAAGACATAAATCTCCTTAGGAAATTAAATGGCGCTCACCGACTACAAGAAATCTTCTGTCGCGAGTACCTCATCGATTTGAACGCATTTATCAGGCTATGTTAGCTATAGGTCATTAGTGGCAAGAGCATTGTATAAAAAGCACGCACCAGGCCATTGGTAGCGAGTGACGCTGATTTCAGGAAGATGTTTTATCATGTTTACATTTTGTTGAATAACCTGGCCCTTAAGGTTTTCGTAAAATAAGCGGGCCCTGAAATTGTTGGTATATGTACAAAGGTGTACAGGTAATTCAATCCGTTCAACTGGAAGACTGATAATGCTTTTTGACAACAAACGTCTTGCCACACCATTGCGCCGATAATCTGAATCAACATAAAGATTATGCAGATATGTACCAAATTCAGTTTCTTCATTGAAATTAAAGCAAGCGAATCCAGCTAATGTGGTGCCTTCCTTAGCGAGGAGGAGATGTATCAACTTTCTGTCAACGCCATTACCTACTCGGGCCTCCCAGAGCCTGGATTTTATCTCTGGCAAAATGTCCATCAGGTAGTGATTCGGCAGGATGCCCGCATAGGCTTCCTGACTCGCTTTAATGTGAAGTGCAGCAATAGCTTGATGATCGGATGGTATAGCACAGCAAAAATCCATGATATCTCCTTTAGGCGGGATGACACGCAGGAATCAATAATGCCTGAGACTAGCATTGTTTACAGACCCATCCCTCCACAAGATTTCGTTGACGAATTTACACCCCACATTAAGCTGATTCCTGCAACCGGCATTATGAGTGGGTGACAGAGAACATCCTCGACGGTGAAGGCGACTTGCACACCCCTGACCATGCTCACCTGATAGACGCCGAAATTGCTTTCATGTGGGTGTCCACCGCATTCACTAAACAAGGGCGTACCGTTCTCGCCCAGACGGAAGAGGTAATGATGCGTACTGGTGGATGGCAAAAGGCCAGAATGGAGCAGCAGCTCTACGAGTGGTTCGGCCACAAGCCGGATTACATCATCACGCTGGCTGGTGACTTCTGTTCACAATGCACCGATCTTGAATTCTGTGCGTTAGTCGAACATGAGCTTTACCACATAGGGCAGCAAACCGATGAATTCGGCGCGCCTAAGTTCAATCGTGAAGGTCAGCCAAAGCTTTGTATGCACGGACATCGCCTTTGCTGATTACCAGATCGGCGAAGAGATTACCGACGCCGCGAAGATGGAAGAAATCCTCAGCGGCGAGCAGGCGGTTTACGTCATCAGGCGAGCCGCGTAAGGCTCTCCCTGTCTCAATACAGCCCACCTGACCGGTGGGCTTTTTTATCTGGAGAAGAAAATGCCGATTTACCAATCTGGCAGTTTGAACATAACGGCGCTCATGGCTCCCGACCTGTATGTGCAGGTGGTTGCGCCGAAAACGCGATATATCAACGGCGTTGCGGCATCACCCTTTAGTTTTATTAAATGGATAACTTACCCCTGATAAAAGTATTATCGGTGCTTAGATTGTTGGCCTGATGCGTCGCAAAAAAGCTCTTGTAGTGAGCTAAATTCAGTTGCAGGAGTAAGTACCTTAAGTATGACCCTAAAAAATACTGACAGGCTGGAAGATGTCGAATGTGCTCTCGGAGCAGCCGTACGCGGTTTGCTTGCAAGAAACGCTGGGCTAACCCCTGCAAATATTCTTACAGAGCTAACCATACGTTCTTTTTCTCAGAACACAGAGGAAGCAGTAAGGAGCAGCGCGGCGATTGCATGGTTCAGAAATTGTACAAATTAAAAGCCCACAGTCGATGGTGGGCTAAGTAGATTCGGACAAAGGACAACAATCAAAAGCACGCTAGACTTCGCTCCATGCTGGAAGATGATTGGCTTTGCCTCGCCATAACTCCAGCGCTGCCATAACGAGTCCACAGACTAGCCCAACAGTAAGAATTGTCACCGTTGCAGAAAGAAGATCTTCACGCTTACCTTTCCAGAAAACAACCCACATAACCATGCCCCAGAACGGTGTATTCACGCCTGTAAAACATAAAAAATTATTCCAAAAAGAGGAGAAGGGCGGTGGCGCTACAGCAACGCCCATTTTCCATAAAAAAACATGGCAAGGAGGCGCGTAGAGCTCAGGCCACATACCTTTCTTTTTCATAATGGCGATTGCACGACTCTTTTTACTCTCAAAGGCCAGTTGGCTTTTCATAAAAGATACTCTCTATAAGTTTGCTATGTTGTTTAACTGTAGCGGCGAGGGATAAAAAGAAGAGGGTTTTAGGATTTCTTACAAAGTGGGATCAGAGGTGCTCGGTAGAGGTGATAGCCATGTTTGTTCGTCCCTTTTATCTCTAAGCTGGATTAAGAGGCGTTAATGTGCCGCCAGCGTACTAAAGAAAACAGGTCAGCAGGTTGTTTCTACCGACCCGCCGTGCAATTTGTTGCTATGAGGTGTAAGATACTACTCCTTCAAAGGTTTTTGCCGACGGCAGGCTTTTGACTATGTGTACCAGGCTGTGTTCCAAATTGACAAATGTGAGTTGATTTTAAGAGACAACCGCCTGATATATAAATAAACTAACTTTTGTATGTAGCCTTGCGTATAAGCCACTACACCCATTCATCCCCATCCATATCCATTCATCGACAAATAAAAATTCCTTTTAAAATCAAAATTTAACAACCTCTACCATTCAACTTCGTCTATCCCTGTTCAGGTTCGTGCGTTAGTATCTGTGTACCAAACTGTGTACCAAAAACGATACTATGCCTCTTAATGATACAAAGCTCAGAAAAATAGCCGGTAAGCCTTACGATGGGCCAGATGAAATGCCCGATGGTGGTGGACTCTCCGCCAGGATCAGCCCTAAAGGAGTAATCACATTTCAGCTGAGATATCGCATTGGTGGCGCGCTGAAGCGCATGAAGATTGGCCGCTATGGCGTTATCTCCCTTCGTGAGGCTCGCGATGCTGCAGAAGAGTATCGGAAGTTAGTAGCTGACGGCAAAGACCCTTCTGTTGCCAAAAAGATGCGCCTGGAGGATTCAATCTCTGCGCCGAATGTTTCCGAGCTGGTGAATGAATGGCTCGACAGCCCGGCAGCCGAAAAGTTGGTAAAGCTCGAATACTGGCGAAGAGCTCTTGAACGGCACGTAATACCCTATGTCGGAAAAATGATTGCCGATGATATGAAAATGTCTCACTGGGAATCTGTTTTCTCGCGAATTGCTGAAAACGATGCGCCGGTAATGGCCGGGGGCGTTCTGGTTAAAATGAAGCAGATCCTGAATTATGCTGTGCGTCGTAACAGGATCAGCCGGAATGTATTAGCCACCTTGTCAGTGTCTGACGTTGGATCAGCACCAAAAGCGCGAAGCCGCAATTTCAATGATTATGAAATAGGGCTGTACTGGCATTCCGTAGATAAAACCAGCATGGCTTATCAGAACAAGCTTTTTATGAAGTTAGTATTTCTGAGCGGGTGCCGTGGGGTAGAACTGAGGCTTGCTAAAAAGGCTGATTTTGATTTGTACCGGAAAGTATGGTCAGTGCGGGAAGAGAATTCTAAAACGCGGGTGGCATTTAAGCGAGGGCTGTCAGCGTTGTCCGTAACGCTGCTAAAAGAGGCATTCGCTCTGTACCCAAATTTTGATTTTGTTTTTCCGCCAGCCGCTATAAGAGAAGACAGGCCAATGGCTAACAGCGTGCTTGTTTCGCTCGCCGGTCAGATTGGTGATGTGATGGGAATTTCAGACTGGAGCACTCACGACCATCGCAGGACGTGCAAGACAAAAATGGCAGAGTTAGGCGTTGCGCCGCATGTTTCTGAGAAAATATTAGGGCATAAACTGGCGGGGATGCTGGCGGTTTACGATCAACATGATTACATCAAAGAGCAGATTGCAGCCGCTGAACTGTGGGCCGACAAGGTTCAATGTTGTTCTGAAGAGATAAAGCCCATCGCGTGACAGAACTTCATCACTTCTTCGTAGCGGAAAAGTGCTCCGCCCTTGGCTGGCTTTAGCTCTGATACCTCGGGCGGAAAGGGCGTGTTCTTTTGAGCCCACTCTTTCCGCTTATTGTAAAAAGTGGTACGAGAAATTCCGCCAAGCAGTTGTTGCACTCCCTCGCGATTAATCAGCACGGGGGTTATAGCGATAGTAGCGATGTTCATATTGATCTCATTTTGGTTGCGATGTGGGGTGGGTGATTACTTCAGAATTGAGAATGCTGTTGCTGCCACTCGCGGAACTTGTCCATTTCCAAGGGCTTTAAGTCTGTCCACCCCGAAGGCCACATCATCAGCCACTCGACGTAATCGGGGCAGGCGTTCAGGCCAGGCGTTTCCTCGCCGCCTTCCAGCAAATGCTGCCAGGCCAGGTAATCCTCCAGGTTGTGCCGATGCTCCCCCGTTCTTGCCCTGCACCAGGCTATCCCATGACTTCCCATGCTGGCCCGTGGGGTAGGCAACAAGCCAGATGCGGTCTCGGTTATGGGACGCTCCGCACTCAGATGCTGAAATACAACACCATTCCGCATCAAACCCCATCGCGGCAATGTCACCAAGGACCATGGCAAGTCCTCTTCCCACAAGCAGAGGTGAGTTTTCCAGGAGAACGTATTGAGGTCGAACCTCATCGATGATTCTTGCCATCTGTCTCCATAATCCAGATCGTGATCCTTCAATTCCTGCTCCGCTTCCTGCGGCGGATATGTCTTGGCACGGAAATCCGCCAGAAACGACGTCAACAATTCTCCTCCATGACTTTCCGTCAAAACTGCACACGTCAGACCAAATCGGGAAAGGCTTGAGAATTCCATCGTTTTGTCGCTGCGCCAGAACCTGTGCGGCGTAGGCATCACGTTCAACTGCGCAAACTGTATGCCAGCCAAGGAGGTGTCCACCGAGTATTCCTCCGCCAGCGCCTGCGAAAAGAGCCAGCTCATTCATTTTTTCCTCTCATGTGTTCATCTCCTTATCCACCACGCGCACGAAGTAGACCAGCCATTGTCTGGCAGGGTATCTGCCAGGCGGCAGCGCGGTGATTAGTTTGGTGTATTTGTCTAACAGAATGGTGGTAATGCGGTCGTGCTCTGATCGAGGCTTGCCCGCGGTAGCTTTGACTATTTCCGATCGGCAATTTCGGGCGACTGACCGCAACGCGTTTTCAGTCAGCGCGTCCATTAGGCAACTCTCCGCTGCCTCTCTGCCCGTGTCAGCCGTTCTGCATCTTCCCGGCACTCTGGCGAGCAATAGCTTGCGCTTGGCTGCGACTTCTCACCACAATCGCCATTCTTACACACAGGCGAGGGCGGTTCTGGCAGCTTGCGATTCTTCAGCGCTAACGTGCGCTCCCATTCTTCACGTTCAAAGGCTTTATCTGCGATAGCACACACAGGTAACTCCTAGCATTTCGGTATAAAAAAACCACCGCTTGGGTGGTTTGAATTGATAAGCTTGTAAGGGCTATTACAATCATTTCTACAAAAAGATGTGAAAACCTTTTCGTGCAAGATTAGTTCTCGCCTCTTCCGCATTTAATCCAATAATTCCAGAGTCAAGACGAAATTTTTTAATAAAAGGCATGGGTGAGGTAAAGTCTTTTGCCTCGGGCCCAAAACTTTCTACTTCAAAAATCGAGCCGGACGGGACTATAATAAATTTTTTATTTACGTTGCTGCTTTGATAAATGTCTATGTACATGTAATTGCTCCCAACGTTAGTTTTGAAAAACCATGCCTAAATATTTATCGGCAATTACTACTATTCTGTTAGAGTAAATTTATTGAAGTTGTATCAATTTGTATTCTTCGTTTAAAGGTATATTATTAACTATCAAGGGGTTATGTTTTTGATGTGCCCTGTCTCTGATTTATTGTTACTTCTTTATTAATTCATTCATCTGGATTAATAAACGATGCCAAATGCCATTATTATTTCTGGGCAGTCTTTATGGTTTCCCTGTCAAATACCCATTCATAAACGCCCTTCCAGGCGAAGGCTCTCCCATAGGCGTTGCAGCCAGCTTTTGCGAGGCGGGGGGGTAAAGCTGGCGCTAGTCAAGATGTTAGAACGGTGATACTGGATAGTGTTGATAGGATGGAAAGGACGATCGTATGCCGCCCCTGCAACAATTATTTGCATTAGTGACTCCTAAGTAAAAGGGCTATAAATCGATACTCATTTAATGAAGGGGCAATGAGATACCGGCATGAAAAACCTTAACAAAAGAACGTGTGGGTTAGGGAATAACATCACTAGGTACTATCAGAATAACGATTTGGATTTTTATCCATCATGAAAATTTCATGGGTGAATTTAGTCTGTTTCTCTAAGGAACAAAATAGCTTATGAATATTAATGGGTTGTGGCGTCCTAAAGCTTATACTGGAAAATTTTTAGGATTTTTTGTCTTGTAGCTGGATGCTGCTAGAGTAAAATTCATCTTTTGCAAGGGAGGTAGTATGAAAAATGTTGTTCTGAGCATGCTGGCTAAAATCTCAAAAATAGATGCTGAAACTAAGCAGCTTACGGCTCGTGTAGAAGCACAATCGTTACTGATAAGTGCCCTTGTCTTAGCCGTCAGTAAGAAGGGCGGCGTAACAGAGATGATTGAAAGCGCGAACAAGGCTATCAATACGGTGATTGAATCCGCTGATTCTGATAATGTCCTAAAATCCGATGCGGCTATCCTTCTAACAGAACTGCAAGATTTACTCACCATATCAAGAGCCGTAGATCAGGCGAATCCCGAAATTAATCATGAAGGGCTTGCCGAAATTAATGGGCTTTCTACTGCGTCTTAAGCAGCTGCCTTCAACGCGCATTTGAACAATCTCATTTCACTATATGGGCCGCCCCTTTCCGTATTTCACGGAATCCGGCGGCATATAAAGCTACTCTGCCCAGGCATAAGTTTTCAGCGCTCGGCTGCGGCTTACTGCGTACGGTCGGCGCGTTTACTGCTTTCAGTACGCGGCTAAGGTGCTTAACCGCTACCGGTGCGGTCTCTACAGCCTCAACGCCGAATGCCTCATCGATAATGCTTTCCAACTTTCCACGCTCAATTGCTACCGCGCGGCGGCGGGCATGGCGACGAGTCTTTGCTGTTTCTTTTACAGAACTGCCATAAGTGATAGTTGTCATGGTGCCTCCTGAAATAACTTTGGTGGTAAGTGCCGTGGCGCTGATCTTCACGGTTGCGCTTTTTCACGCTGCAATTCAGTCACCCCAAACCCATCTCGTTTGGTTGTCTCGCGCTTTGTCAGCGCTGCATGTTGTTAAAGAGCATGCTATCCGTTTCGTAACTGCCAGCGTCCTGCTGATGGGAATTAGTATCACTCCAAGTGGTTTTTTAGTCAACACCGCAGGAGATAAAATATCTCTCGTGGTAATTATTAAGTTGAATTTCAAGGAGATTTTTTTTTAGACGGGCATACAGCAGCGCGGAATGGCAAACCGCAGGCACAAAAAAGCCCGCAGGAGACTGCGGGCAAAGGTAGCGTGTATCGTTTTTTGTAGGTTGTATGATAGATGTTTTGGCCGGGCGGGCATTGATGCTAATCAAGCTGGTAGCGAAAGGGCTGGCACCGAGTACAAAAAAGCCCACTCGGGGCGGGCTATTAATATAGCGAGCACAAAATACCCGGCGCGGTGGCCGGGGTGAATATCACTTTTTTTTGCTGTCAGCAGCCTCGATTAACTGCTCAACAGTAAGGACGGGCTTGAATTTATCTAAAGTTTCTATAAACCGCTCTTTTTCTCCATCAGGAGTCATTCTTAGGAGCATTGTCAGTTCGCCAAGGTGCCGGGTAAGGTCATTATACCCAGCGTTGCCAGTTAGCCACTGATGCCACTTCCCACCCCTTTTCTTTTTGATTTCCTGAAGTTGTGTCCTTACTCCAGGTGCCAGTCTGTCATATACGATATTCCTTATCACTCCAGCAAAAACTGGTGGGTAAGCTCCTGGTTTTTCAGGCATGCTATACCCCCAAACTCGGCAAAGTTCCTCAAAAAAGTCCAGCTGAAAGGTTTTAAGCCATGGTCGCATTTCTTTAGAAATATATTTTTCAAGTATTGCAGCCAGGGCGTCGCGCTTTCTGTCCCGCTGGAAGCCTGTAATTTCATCGATAAGAGCAACAATACCAACGCGTGCAAACCCTCGAATGAGAATCTCAGCTCGATTGGCAATATGGGCTTGTTGTTTGAGTAATGTTCCTTCTTTGCGTGCAGCTAAAATTGCGTCACAAATATCCGCCAGGATCGTGGCTGGATAAGCCATTCCTATCACATTGCTTGATGGATATTTAAATTTTATGGGGTTCTGCAGCTGGTGAACTAACTCATTGTTGATAAAAGGTAAAACCCTGTCGCTGGTGACTAAATTAACTAAACGCGCTGACGCACTTGCGGGATGAAAACCCAACCCGCTACCAACGCCTCCAGCTGCTAGTACTCGAGTTTTATTTTCATCATTCAATACGTAGCACTCTAAAGAAATATCACCAATTTTAAGCGGTTCATCTGGTGATCCATATGCTGCTTCTGGAAGGGAGGCTAACTCCTTCTTTGCTGCTGCTGCTTTTCTAGCGGATTCTTTTCGTTCTTCTGGTGTCATCTTGGCAGCCCTGGCCTTGCCACCTCTGGCTTTCCCTTCTGGGGTGTTATCGATTTTTTTTTCGCTAATATCAGTCATTGCAATTTGCTCGTGTTGTGAATGTACAAGCATTAAATCATATGTACGTATAAACGTGCAAATTGTATTTTAGCAAGAAAAAAGGCCGCATCTTTGCGACCTCATCTCACCCAAACGTCTCTTCCGGCCACTAACCTGTGGTCAGGCCAATCCCCGCATTAAGCAAACCCGAAACCAGCAATGCAAAACCCGGGATGAGAAAATTTTTGTTTTTCCTCTTATAGGCCAGGTGAAACATAACCCCTGCTATACAGAGCATAGGTACTGAGATTTTCAGGAAAATGGACATTACTGCTCCTTAGATAAAAGTCTCTTCCGGCCACTGCGCCTTAACCACCTTGCCGATGATACGGATGCTATGATCGCAGTCGATGGTTCTGTATGCCGGGTTTAGTGGCACCAGGTAGCTTACCCCGGCATCCTTCTCGTATTTTTTAAAGGTTGCTTCTGAATCTCCGTTGGCCGCAGCCACGCAGAAGTCACCAGAAACCACAGTCTCTGCCGGATCAACCAGAATCAGCATGCCTTCCGGGAAGCTTGGCCGGACGCCTTGCGGAGCGGTCATTGAGTGACCCGTAACCTCAAGCCAGAACGATCTTTCACTGGCCTTCTTAGTTGTCGCTACCCAGGCCTTTGCGTCGCTGGCGGTGTAGCTACCCACTTCAGAGAAGGGGCCAGCCTGCACGCAGGTGAATAGGGGGTAATCGTAGTGGGTCGTAATGGGTTTATGCTCGCCAATCGACCTATACATGTCCGCTATTTCTGCAGCTAAAGATGGGCTGAACTCATCAATACCTACCTTAAGAACCTTAGCCAAAGCCGCAGCGTTACTTGGATTTAACGCGTTAACTCCATTTAGCAGAGAGGCAATGGCTGATTGCCCTACGCCAAGCGCGTCCGCAACTGATTCTTGGGATATACCCAATGAGCTTTTTTTGCTCTCGTAGATCGCCTTAAGTCTTTTTGCGTCTTCGAGTTGTTCAGTAGATAGAGGTTTCTTTTTATTAGTCATATGCAAAATTTATCACCGCATGGGATATTTCACTAACGCCGCAGGTGTTGACTATTTTACCTCTAGCGGTGATAATGAGTTAACTGCTAAGGAGGAGCTTATGAAGCAGCGTATTAAGTTAAAAGACTATGCAAAGCAGTTTGGACAAACCAAGACCGCGCAAGATCTGGGTGTGTACCAAAGTGCAATTTTTAAAGCTATTTCGTCAAACCGAAACATTACGGTCATCGTCCATGAAGATGGCAGCGTTTCAGCAGAAGAGTTAAAGAATTTCCCAAGTATTCGTCGGGATATTCAAGCCGCTTAGCAATACCGCTCTTTACACAATTTAGCCCGCCGACAACGCGGGGAAACATTCAAATGTGGCACTCCACGGTGCCGACACGTAACTAACTAACCAACACGGACATACTATTAAATGGAACACGCAAACCCACGCAAATCAGCAAACATTGCGTTTATTGGCCGCTATCTTCTGGCTACCGCTCACCAGGCTTTAACAAGCACCCGTCAGTCAGTAGTCGCAAAGCTGCTTGAAGTGGCTGACTCGACAGTCCTTCGCCGTACCGAAAAATACCCGGAAATTATGGAAACTCTCGCCGCCAGTGGTGTAGAGGACTTTGTGATGCGCGGGGAAAAGAAAATGCCGCTGGAAACCTACCGGCATTTGATCTGGATACAGCTTGAATACTCGCGGCTGCAACTGGAGATGACAAAAGAAAAAGCCCCGAACTGCGGGAACAGTTTCGAGGCCTGATGCGAAAAGACTGGATCAATTCACAGGAGTAATTATGAGTTCTTTATCACTGCTTTACAAGGCAAAAGACAAAAACGGTACCGAAACGACCGTTAAAAAAACGTTTCTGGTTCCACTGAGCGAGCTGTACGTCGAACCGGGCTACAACGTCCGCGAGATAGACCAGGAGCACGCTGCTGAATTCCGCGATGCATTTATCGCTGGTGAGTTTGTGCCACCGCTTGCAGTACAGGTAACGGAGCAGGGCGTGAAAGTTATTGACGGCCATCACCGCTATTACGGCGCAAAGATGGCTACCGATTCCGGGCATGAAGTTGCCAGGCTGGAGTGCAAGGATTTTGTTGGCAATGAAGCCGACCGCATTGCCTTCATGGTCACCAGCTCACAGGGTAAGGCTCTGGCCCCGCTGGAACGGGCAGCAGCATACCAGCGCCTCAGCAATCAGGGCTGGGAGGCTGCGGAGATAGCGAAGAAAGTTAAGCGTTCGGTAGCTGATGTGAATTATCACCTGCAACTGCTGGAATGTGGCGATGGCCTGATCGCAATGGTCAAATCCGGCGAAGTGGCACCGACAACGGCAGTTGCTCTTTCCCAGCAGCACGGCGCCGCAGCGGAATCAGTAGCGCTGGCGCAGATGGACAAAGCCCGCGCAGCCGGAAAGAAAAAGCTGACAAAAAGCGACGCTATGCCGCAGTTCAGCGCCAAGAAAGCTCGTCGCCTGGTTGAACTGCTGGTGGATGCTGAATTTAACCGTGGCGGTGAAGGAGATTATCTCCTGCTGTATATGGACACGTCCGAGGAAATTAACCGCATTCTGGCTGAGTACCGCGCAGGGATTGCTCCATCAACACAGTAAGGCCGTCACCATGAGCATGAATTTAATGGCTAAAGCCATGAGCATCACCGTTGGCAATCCATTGAGAAAGCTGGTGCTGATTAAGCTGGCTGACAACGCCAACGATAAAGGCGAGTGCTGGCCTTCATACCAGCATATTGCTGACCAGTGTGAAATCAGTAAGCGCTCGGTAATGCGCCATATTGACGATCTCTGCGAATTTGGATTCCTGCGAAAAGAGTATCGGCCGGGACCAAAAGGGAACTCCAGCAACATCTACCACCTGAGTTTAGATGGTGACAGAGAGTCACCACGGGTAGTGACAGAGAGTCACCCCCCTGGTGACAGAGAGTCACCACCCCCTGGTGACACAGTGTCACCCAGAACCAGTCACTCTTTTGAACCAGTCAATGAACCTAAAGCCCCTATAGTCCCCAAAGGGGAATCGAAGGGTTTCAATCCGCTTAAGGTTCCTGTTCCTGAGTGGCTAAACCAGAAGGCTTGGGAAGAATGGGTTCAGTACCGCAGCCAGTCTAAAAAGCCGATCAAGACAGCCATGACGGTTACCAAGGCTTTCAGCCTCCTGAAAGAATGTTTTGATGAAGGCCATGACCCGGCAGAGGTAATCAACACCAGTATCGCAAACGGCTATCAGGGTCTGTTTAAGCCGAAGTTTCAATCCCGTAAGCAACAACAATCCACTACGCAAACACCACATTGGAACAGCCTTGAAGGCTGGGAGGATTTCCTATGAGCCTGCAACTCGTAGAGGCGATTAACAATCGTGATGCATCCGCTATGGCTCGCATGGCTGGCGGGCGCTATGAACCTCAGAAAGTAATCAGCAGCGAGGCTGAAACGCTGGTTGATTCGCTTTTTCGACAGCTGAAGCAAATCTTCCCTGCGGCGGTCAGTACAAGCCTGCGCGGTGAAGCCGAGGAGAAAACCACGAAACGCCAGTGGATCGCTGCCTTCGCTGAGAACGGCATCAAAACCCGTGAGCAGCTGGCCGCAGGCGTCAGGCACGCCAGGGCGAGTAACTCCGATTTCTGGCCGTCACCAGGCAAGTTCATCAGCTGGTGCAAAGACAGCTCGGTAATCCTCGGCGTAACCGTGGATGAGGTCATGCAGGAGTTTCACCGCTACAGCCGCGAGAAGGGTTATCACACTGGCGGTGCGGAGCGCTTCCCCTGGTCGAAGCCGGTTATGTACTGGATTGTCTGCGATACCCGCCGCGCCATGTACCAGCGCCAGCTCAGCGAGGCTGAAGTTGAGAAGTACGCCGCTAAGCAGCTGGACGAATGGTCGAAAAAGGTCGCCGCCGGCCAAAGCATCCCAGATCCGGTCGTCAGTCTGGAAGTTAAGCGCGACGTGATTCCGGTAAATGACCAGCCCACTGGTAACGATTTAAAAATGCGCTGGATGCCGGATGCTCGCGTGCTCGGTTCCGTAACGCCGGCACAGTGGCTTTATTCAGAGTATCAGCGCCGCAAGTCGGTAGGGTTGGTATGAAATGACACAACAATTTGAGCAACAGGGTAGACCAAAGAAAGAGGATAAATTTTGATAACACAACAATTATGCAAAGGCGTGGCGCTGGTGGCCGTTTCCATCACGGCGGCGCTGTGGCTTATGGACTTCGCGGGGTATATCGGATGACAGCTGAAATCATTCCAATGAAGCAACGTGATTACCTGTCCGATGTGAAAGCCGGTCTGACCCTGCTGGAAATGTTCGAGCGCACCGGCGGCCACAATAAGCAAACCAGCAGGCTGATTGCTGAGAAGATGGAAATCGATCTCCAGCACTACCGGGAGCAGTTAAAGGGGAGGTGAACCTTGCAGGACTTCTGTCTTCACAAATCTACCCTGAGCCAGTTCACCAAACACCTTTTTGACCTTATATCTTCCGGCAAACGCTGGCGCATCAAAATCACAGAATGGCGTGACCAACGCAGCATCCCTCAGAACTCCTTACAGCACATGTGGTACGCAGAGCTAAGCGCTTATCTAATAAGACGTGGCAAGCCCTTCGCGTCTCCAGAATGGGTTAAGGATGCGATGAAACACACCTACCTGGGCTACGAAACGCGTGAGATGGTCGATGTGGTAACAGGTGAAAGAACTCAGGTACAGACGCTTCGGCATACGGCAGACCTCGACACAGGCGATATGTACCACTACCTCACGCAGGTAGAAGCATGGGCGCTCAATGTTGGGTACAGACTCACCGTACCGGCCGATAGCGAATACAATCAACTCAGGAAAAAACAGGTGGCATGATGAAGGCTATTACGAGTAAGCCAAAACGACGGCGTTGCAAAATATGCCGAGAGTGGTTCCACTATCAAGATTTCCGAACGTGGTGGTGTTGCCCTGAACATGGAGCTCGATTTGCTCTTCAGAAAAGGGAGGTAGACAGAGAGAAGAAAAGAAAGGACGAAGCGCAGCAGGAACGACGAAGCATTAAAATTCGCAAGCTCGCAGTAAAACCCCTCAGCTATTTCCAAAGTCAAGCCCAGAAAGCCTTTAACGAATTCATCCGCACCCGCGACGCCGGGCAGCCCTGTATCAGTTGCGGCCGCAACACAGGCGCGAAGATGAACGCCGGTCACTACCGCACGGTAGGCGCCAGTAAAGAAACCCGCTACGACGAGAGCAATTGCCATCTCCAGTGTGAGCATTGCAATTCCTACCTGTCCGGAAACATCGGTGAATACAAACCACGATTGATCGCCAAAATCGGGCAGGCTGCGTTCGACCGTCTGGTGGGAGGGCATGAGCTGAAAAAATGGACGCGGGAAGAATTGCAGGAGCTGGCCCGTAATTACAGGCAGAAAACCAGAGAGCTGATTAAACAAAGAGAGGCAGCATGAATCTTGAAAGCGCTATTAAATTCCACTCCGCAAAATCACCGCAATTCACTGATTCACCGCGTGCAACAGCCTCAGAAGCTCTCACCGGCACTGATGTTATGGCAGCAATGGGAATGGCTCAAAGTCGCGCTGAAATGGGCTACAGCGCGTTTCTGGGAAAGATGGGGATCAGTAAGCAGGACAGCGATCGGGCAATCAACCTGTTAACCAAATATGCTCTTGAAACCTGCGACAGGGTTGCAGCCCTCCGCAAACTCGAAAGTGATATTAAACCAGCAGTCGCGCAAGTGCTCGCAACTTATGCTTACCTGGATTATTGCCGCAGCGCGGCCAGCGTTAAACGGTGTGATTGCTGTACGGGGATCGGCTTCATTGAAGCGCAAGTGTTCACAATGAAATCGCCACTGGTGGGCGGCGTCAGGCGGAACGTGCGCGAGATTGTCCGGGTTCGCTGTAAAACATGCCTGGGGCGCGGCATGGTTTCTGCCGCTTGCAATGACTGCTCAGGGCGTGGCAAAGCGATGGACAGAAAGAATACGGAGGAACAAGGCGTACCGGTAATGGGTGATTGTAAGCGCTGCTCTGGCCGGGGATATGAACGAATACCTTCCACTGAAGCACACCGCGCCGTCTGTTATGTAACGGATCTAATAAGCCTTGATACCTGGAAAAAGAGCGTCAAACCTTTTTACAACCAGTTAATTATAAAGCTGGAAATTGAAGAGGCGTGGGCGAACAACTCACTATTGAAAGTGACTGAATAGCGTAATATGAAATGGCCTGATATTTTATCGTGGGCTATTTACTTTTCCCGAAACTGTGGTAAATTTTCTCTAACGATGGGATTTGTGCATTCGTTAACAAATTTAAGTTTGGGATTTTTATTTGTCATTCGCCAAATGATAACTATGATTAATGACGTACCAACTCAATGCGCCACCCAAACGACGGAATGACCATTAATCAACGACGATAAACAGGCGCACCAAATTCCAGGCTCTGCTCAGGCAGGGCCTTTTTTTATTACTGGTCCTGTTTGTTGTACTACAATGGAACCTGTGGTGAATCTCCTCTGTGCGGCGGGGCGTATCAGTTACCATTCTCCCGAATGACGTTAGTGAATGAGCCACGCGAACTCTTTGACTGGAGAGTTCACCGGGAGGCACCCGGCACCACATTTAACTGATGAATCAGCAAAATTCAGAGCATTACTAATTGGTTTATATGAGTAAGGAGCTAGACTCCTGGCACCATACTTAAGTACAGTTGATGATGTGTCTGATAACACACAGAATGGCCACAGATTGGAAGTGCTTACCGATGCCAGTAATTGCCTGAAACGATTATCTCTTTCCGTTCCCCAGTGAGAAGATAAAAAGGCAAAAAAATATCCCCGCTCCATTAGTCATGACAGACAGGTTGGGTGAAGCGGGGGAGCCAATACGGCCAACACCAGGGAATACCATAAGAATAATTCAAAAAAACAAAAAATAATAATTTTGATTCAATAAACCCGCAATTGCGGGTTTTTTTGTGTCTGATATTTATCTTTTAAATCCTCCTTAAAGAAGTTTTTCCTTATTTTATAAGCAAATAACTATTAGCCACCGTCTTGCTGACGGCCGGAATCAAATGTATGCCTCCAGAAAAGGATCCGGGCTTTTGGGCCAGCGTACTGCTGTGGCTCTATAGCCACAAAACCGAGTGGGGATATGCCGGAGTAGCAGGCATGTTTTCACTACTACGTAGTGCTTATGCAAAAAACTCATGGAGTAAACGTGTGCTGGATGCTGCTTCATGCAGCGCGCTGGCGTTCTTTGCTGCGCCCACGCTTCAGGTTGTTGGGGTATTGATGAACTGGAACGTACCGGACGCTGCCGCGCAGGTCTTTGCAGTTTACATTGGTTATGTCGGCAATGATTACATCAGCGCGAAGCTTCACGGCTGGATAGCCAGAAAGACAGGGGACATGAATGAAACTCAGCAATAACGGCATCGCATTTATTATGCGCGAGGAAGGCGAACGGCTGACGTCGTATCAGGACTCTGCTGACGTCTGGACAATTGGCGTCGGCCATACCGGAACGGTAGATGGGAAAACTATTACTCGCGGCATGACGATAACGCCCGGCAAATCAACCGGCCTGCTGCTGAGCGATCTGGTCTGGGTAGAGGCGGCGATTAACAGCAATGTGAAAGTGCCGCTGACGCAAAACCAGTATGACGCGCTGTGCAGCTTCGTTTTCAACGTGGGCGGTAATGCTTTCCTCGGTTCCACGCTGCTGCGCTATCTGAACCTGAGCAACTATAAAGGCGCCGCCGATCAGTTCCTGTTATGGAAGCGGGCCGGGAAAAATACGGATCTGCTTCTGCCGCGTCGTAAGCGAGAAAGGGAGCTGTTCCTCACATGAATATCATCACCGCCATAAAAAACTACTCGCATGTTATCGTCATCGGGCTTATCTGCGTTGCGCTATGGGGACTGAACGCCCGCAACTCACAGCTGGCGGCTACAAACGACCGACTGGAAAAGCTGACAAACAGCAAAGACAACCAGATTAATGATTTGCGATCTAAAAACGATGGCCTGGCATCCTCAGTAAATAACCTGGTCACAGCAGTGAAGCAACAAAACGCCGTCATGTCTCAGGTTACTGAGCAACGGGCAGAAACAGCACAGCAAAACAGGAATCTCCAGGATGAAATCAAGCGTTACCTCGCGGCGAACAAATGCGCTGTTGCTGCTGTTCCCGCTGGCGCTGCTGACCGGTTGCGGGACGCAGCAAAAACCGCTGGTGGAGTACCGGACAATCAGTCAGCCAAACCTGCCGATCCCCGCTGAGTTAACCAGCCCGATTGACGTGCCGCCGGTGCCGGATAATATGACGTTCGGCCAGTCGGTAGAGCTTTCAGCACAGCTGTATGGCGCGCTGGGGCAGTGTAATGTCGATCGGGCCGGAATAAGACAAATTGAAGACACTCGAGCCTCACACTAGTGGGATTTTTACCACCAATAAGCAGAGATTTTTTTTGTATTTGCCATCTTGTTACTAATTTGGAATAGGCGGATCATGTGATCACCTAAGTTGAATACAGCAGGCTTCATGCTAATCAGCACTGAGAATTCACGTAGCAATACTGCAGACAGAAAACTTGCTTGTACTCTTGCTGCCGTTGCCGGGGCCCTGAACACTGCAGCATTTGAAGTTGTAGGTTTTTTCTCAGCTAACATGACTGGCAACGTTTCTTCACTATCGAATCATCTTGCTAAAGCGGACCTTACACCAGGTATTTTTTTCCTTTCGATTGTCTGTCTTTTCATTACTGGCTCCGCATTTTCCACCATCCTTATAAATGCAGGGCGGAGAAGGAATATACGGACGATTTACGCCTTCAATATTGTTGTTGAAGGAGTTGGACTGGTTTTGCTGGGCATTGTTGAATGCTGGATGAATCCGCTTTCGCCCGGTGTATTACTTATCTTGTGCCTGAGTTTTTTGATGGGGTTACAAAATGCAGTTGTGACCCGAATATCCAATGCACGAGTGAGGACGACGCACATATCAGGGACGTCTACAGATATCGGTATAGAGCTGGCTATGCTGTTTGATGTGCTGAGGCGAAAAGAGTCCCCAAAGGACGCTCCAATTTATCTTGAGAGACTTGGTCTACACGCTTTCACATTACTATCATTTCTCGCAGGAGGTATAGCAGGAATATGGCTTTTTCATTTACTTGGATATGGATTTCTGATTTTCATAGGAATAGGAGTGATTGGTTTGGCATTGCATAACACGCTACGAAATCATGAATATTGATAAGAATTTTCAAAGCCGCCTGTGGGCGGTTTTTTATTGGAACCGATATGCCATCAGCAATCCCTCGTTCATGTCGAAAGCATGGTTGCCCTAAGACAACAACAGATCGCTCAGGCTACTGTGATGACCATCGTAATGAAGGCTGGCAGCAGCATCAGCGCGGACAGAATCGGCACCAGAGAGGATACGGCAGTAAGTGGGATGTTATCCGTGCTCGTGTCCTGAAGCGTGACTACCACATTTGCCAGCAATGCCTGAGAGCTGGTAAGCCTGTACCCGCATCCACCGTTGACCACATCATAGCGAAAGCCCACGGCGGTACAGACGATGACAGCAACCTGCAATCGTTATGCTGGCCGTGTCACAGGGCCAAGACGGCAACCGAGAGGAGTCGTTAGGGTACCCACCAGCAACCTGCTGAAATGTAAAGAAACCCATTCAAATGAGAGTCATTCTCATCAGGTCAAGCAAGGGGAGGGCGGGTCGAGAGTTCAGGGCTTTGGGCCTAAAGGACCGCCGCCTAAGTTTTTTTCACACACCCGCAGGTTAGAAACCTTTTTTTGGGGTTCCCCAAGAATTCATTAATAGGAGTTTTCGATTATGCCAGGACCGCCGAAAACCCCGACACACCTGACTTTGGTGAAGGGGAACCCATCCAAGCGCGCCGTCAATAAAAATGAGCCAAAGCCCCCTTCAGGGGTACCCCCAATTCCGAAGAATCTCGACAAGATGGGGAAATACTGGTTCAAGCGGATCGGTGACGAGCTGAACGGCATCGGGGTGATGACATCACTCGATGGCAAGGCACTGGAATTGCTGGTCGAAGCCTATACCGAATATCGGCATCACTGCGAAACACTTGATCGTGAGGGTTATACCTACGCCGTGTATGACGATGAGGATAAGGACGAAGGCGAGGAGCGTAGCATTCGGATGATCAAGCAGCATCCCGCTGCTGTTATGAAGGCTGATGCCTGGAAGAGAGTTCGAACCATGCTCGCCGAATTCGGCATGACACCCGCCAGCCGTTCCAAGGTTGGGGCTAAAGGCCCTGCGGAGGCTGACCCATTAGAAGCATTTCTTAACAAGCGCAAATGATGAATGGCAACCGTTTCGGAAGGTATTCAGTACGCAGAACGCGTGCTGGCTGGCGAGATTGTTGCTGGCGAACTGGTACAGCTTGCGTGCCGGCGATTCCTTAACGATTTAGAGCATGGGCCTGAGCGCGGCATCTACTTCAACGAGGGTCGCGCCCAGCACATACTCGATTTTTATGATTTTGTTCCCCACGTCAAAGGCGCGCTGGCCGGAAAGCCGATAAAGCTGATGGCATGGCACATCTTTATCCTGATTAACCTTTTTGGCTTTGTTATCCCGCTTATTGACGAGACGACCGGCGAGCAGATGTTTGACGACGACGGCGATGCCATTATGGTGCGCCGTTTCCGCACTGCCTACGACGAGGTGGCGCGTAAAAACGCCAAGTCTACGTTGTCCTCCGGCATCGGCCTGTACATGACCGGCGCGGACGGCGAGGGCGGCGCGGAGGTTTACTCGGCGGCCACGACCCGAGACCAGGCGCATATCGTTTTCGACGATGCCAAAAACATGATTAAGAAAGCGCCCCGTTCGCTGGGCCGCTTGTTTGGTCACGTAAAGCTCAACATTCACCAAGAGCGATCTGCCTCCAAGTTCGAGCCGCTTTCGAGCGACGCGAACAATCTCGACGGTTTGAACATCCACTGCGGCATTGTCGATGAGCTTCACGCTCACCGCACCCGTGATGTCTGGGACGTGCTGGAAACGGCAACCGGCGCGCGGCTGCAATCGCTGCTTTTCGCCATTACCACGGCAGGTTCCAACAAAGACGGCATCTGTTTCGAGCAGCGCGACTACGCCATCAAGGTGCTGCGCGGCATAGTGGAGGACGATACCTATTTCGCGATGATTTACACCCTTGACGAAGGAGACGATCTCTTTGACGAGAAGAACTGGCCGAAGGCAAACCCGGGCCTTGGGATTTGCAAGCGCTGGGACGATATGCGTCGTCTCGCCAAGAAAGCCAAAGAGCAGATCGCCGCGCGTCCCAATTTCTTTACCAAACACCTCAATATCTGGGTTACGGCGGAAAGCGCGTGGATGGATATGGAGCGCTGGGCGAAGTGCGCAGGTTTACCAACGGACGAGCAGCTGGGCAAGTGGCCGATGTGGGTCGGTATCGACCTGTCGAACAAAATCGACATCTGCGCCGCTGCCAAAACGTGGCTATCGCCGAAAGGCCATACCTATTCAAAATATAAATTCTGGATACCGGAAGGGCGGCTTGAAACCGCACCGAATCATATCTCCGAGCTTTACAGGAAATGGTCGGCGGAAGGTTATCTTGAGCTGACCGACGGTGACGTTATCGATCACGGCTATATCAAGGCCGAGGTGGAAGCGTGGGTTAAGGGCGAGAATCTGCGAGAAATAGCTTTTGACCCGTGGAGCGCAACGCAATTCAGCCTCGCGCTGGCCGATGAGGGCCTGCCGCTGGTGGAGGTGGCGCAGACAGTCAAAAACCTGTCCGAGTCTATGAAAACGGTGCAGGCGGATATATACGGCTGCAAATTCCATCACGACGGCAACCCCGTCATGACGTGGATGATGTCCAATGTGACCGTCAAGCCCGACAAAAACGACAACGTCTTTCCGAACAAGTCCACGCCGGAAAACAAAATTGATGGACCGGTGGCGCTCTTTACAGCGAAAAGCCGCCTGATCGTCAATGGAGGTGATAAGCCGGACAACAGCGCGTTTTTTGACGATCCGATAATGATAGGTGTTTGATGAAATCTAATAAACAACCTGGACGCGTAAAAAGCGCCCTTTTAAACTGGCTGGGTGTCCCTATCAGCCTGACTACTGGCGACTTCTGGCAGGAGGGGATGGGGACGAGCAGCAGCGGAAAAACCGTTTCGGTCGATAAGGCCATCAAGCTTTCTGCCGTGTGGGCCTGCGCCAGGCTATTAAGCGAATCGGTATCTACGCTTCCGCTTAAAGTTTATAAGCGGCAAGAGGATGGCTCGCGAAAGCTGGCCCAGGATCATCCGGCCTATCGCGCGCTTTGCCGACAGCCTAACGCGGAAATGACGCCTTCGCGGTTCATGCTGATGGTAGTGGCCAGCATCTGCCTGCGGGGCAACGGCTTTATCGAAAAGCTGATGATCGGCGATCGGCTGGTGGGCCTCAATCCTCTTTTACCGCAGAACATGGTGGTTAAACGACTGGATAGCGGGCAGCTGGAATACACCTACACCGATAAATTTGGCCAGCGGATCATACCCGTCAAAAAAATTATGCACATTCGCGGGTTCGGCCTCGATGGCGTCTGCGGCATGTTACCGATGATGGTGGGCCGCGACGTGATTGGCTCGGCCATGTCGGTTGAGGAATCAGCAGCCAAGATATTCGAGAACGGTATTCAAAACTCCGGCTTTATCAGCGCGAAAACGGCGCTGAACGAGGAGCAGCGCGGCAGGCTAAAGAAAAATCTTGGGGCCTTTGTCGGCTCAAAAAATGCAGGCAAGGTCATGGTTCTGGAAGGTGACCTGTCCTATCAGGGCATTACCATGAACCCCGAAGCCGCACAGATGCTGGAAAGCCGATCATTCAGCATTGAGGAGATTTGCCGCTGGTTCCGCATTCCGCCGTTTATGGTGGGTCATGCGGACAAACAGAGCAGCTGGGCGTCCAGCGTGGAAGGGATGAACCTACAGTTCCTGACCAACACGCTGCGTCCGCTGCTGGTCAACATTGAGCAGGAAATCGCGCGCTGCCTGCTGGACGGTGACGAGGACTATTTCGCAGAGTTTTCAGTTGAAGGTCTGCTGCGCGCCGACAGCGCGGGGCGTGCTGCCTACTACACCACCGCGCTGCAAAATGGCTGGATGTCACGCAACGACGTGCGCCGCCTTGAGAACATGCCGCCGATTGAAGGTGGCGAACTCTATACCGTTCAGCTGAACCTGACGCCGCTGGAAGATTTGAAAGCTAACAGCCAGGCCGCTCAGGCCGCGCAGCTGCTGAAACTACATAACCATATTTTCCCCGACATACCTTTCGAGCAATCCCCGCTGAAACAGGCGGCTTAGGAGCTATTCCCATGACACTGAAAAGCCTTCCGGCAGCACCGGCGGGGCGGCCTTCTGCACTCTCAAAACGGGATTTGCCGTCTGCTGCTATGGAGCGCTGGAACGGCGGCATACGAGCCGCAAACGCTGATGACAACAGCATTTCTATTTTTGACGTGATCGGCGCTGATTACTGGGGTGATGGCGTGACGACCAGCCGTATCGCTGGTGCGCTGCGCTCGATGAACGGCGCGGACGTGACGGTAAACATTAACTCACCGGGCGGCGATATGTTTGAAGGCCTGGCGATTTATAACCTGCTGCGCGAATACAAGGGCAAGGTCACCGTGAAGGTGATGGGCCTGGCGGCATCGGCCGCTTCGATAATTGCGATGGCCGGGGATGATATTCAGATTGGCCGCGGCGCGTTCCTGATGATCCACAACTGCTGGGTTTATGCGATGGGAAACCGTCACGACCTGGCACAGATAGCGGCGGATATGGAGCCTTTCGACAAAGCGATGGGTGATATCTATTCGGCTCGAACCGGCCTCAGCGCTGATGACGTGGCCGCCATGATGGACGGAGAAACCTATATCGGCGGCAGCGATGCCGTTGATAAAGGCTTTGCCGACAGGCTGCTTTCCGCTGATGAAATCGCGGACGACGACGACAGTCCGGCCGCTGCGCTGCGCAAACTTGACGCGCTGTTAGCGAAAACCGATACGCCACGCTCTGAGCGTCGAAAACTTCTTAAAGCTTTATCCGGCAGCAAGCCAGGCGCTGCTGCCAGTCCTGAAGGTATGCCGGGCGCTACCGACGAAATCAATCCTGAAAATATTACACAACTTGAAAACGCGCTGGCCGCGTTCGGCAAATAAGGAATTACCATGTCTGAAGTAAACGAAATCCTGAAGAAAGTCACCGCCAGCATTGAAGAAGCCAACGGCAAATTCAGCGCGAAGGCAGAAGAAGCCCTGAAAGAAGCCAAAAAATCCGGCTCTCTGTCAGAAGAAACAAAAGCAGCTGTCGACAAAATGGCAGCACAATTTAACGCCATGCGCGAAGCGGAAAAAACACTGAAAGCGGCTCTCGGGGATCTGGAGCAACATGTTGCTAACATGCCGCTGAACAATGCCAAAACCGTAATCGAAAGCGTTGGTCAGCAGGTTATCTCATCAGAAGCGCTGAAAGCTTTTGCATCCAGCATCGAAGGCAATAAGCGCCTCAGCGTGCCGGTAAAAGCTGCGCTGCTGAGCGTTAATGTTCCCGGTCAGATTGTGGCGCCTCAGCGCCTGCCGGGCATCGATACAACCCCAAAACAGCGCCTTTTTATCCGCGATCTGATTGCGCCGGGCACCACCACGTCAAACACCATTTACTGGGTCCAGCAGACGGGTTTTACCAACAACGCAGCAGCGGTCGCGGAAAACACAACCAAGCCGTACAGCGATATCCAGTTTGCGGAGAAAATCACTCCGGTGCGCACCATTGCGCATCTGTTTAAAGCATCCAAACAGATCCTGGATGATTTTGCGCAGCTGCAATCCACGGTTGATGCCGAGCTTCAATTCGGCCTGAAATATGTGGAAGAGCAGGAAATCCTGTTCGGGGACGGTACTGGCGCGCATCTGGATGGCATCATTCCGCAGGCTTCCGTCTATAAGGCCGCGTTTGACGTGGCGAACCAAAACGGTATCGACGATCTGCGTCTGGCAATGCTACAGGCGCAGCTGGCGCGCTTCCCGGCATCCGGCCACGTTCTGCACTTCCTGGACTGGGCGAAGATTGAACTGATCAAAGACTCGCTGGGCCGCTACATTCTGGCAAATCCAGCGGCGCTGACCGGCCCGACGCTGTGGGGGCTGCCGGTTGTGGCCACTGAAGCCACCGCCTTCCAGGGTAAATTCCTGACCGGCGCATTCAACGCGGGCGCGCAAATCTTTGATCGCGAAGAGTCTAACGTTGTTATCTCCACCGAGAACGCCGACGACTTCGAGAAGAACATGATCTCTATCCGCTGTGAAGAGCGTCTGGCGCTGGCCGTTAAGCGCCCGGAGGCGTTTATCTATGGCGCCTTTACCGCACCGGCCGCCACCGCTGCGTAACCCCTGAAGGCGGCCTTTGTGCCGCCATTTTTATGAGGAAACAGCCATGAAAATGCGCACCATTAAGCCTATCTATCATAAAGGCAATGTACTGACCGAAGGCACCGAATTTGAAACGCCGGAGCAGCACGGCCGCGAGCTAATCAAAATCGGTTATGCGGAACAGGTTCAGGACGATACCGCAGCTAAAACCGAGGAAGAAGCCAAAGCGAAAGCCCAGGCAGAGGCTAAAGCCAAAGCAGCAGCAGAGGCTGATGAAAAGGCCAAAGCAGACGCAGACGCCAAAGCGGCGGCAGAAGCCGAGGCCGAGGCTAAAGCGAAAACGAAGTAAGGGGCTTATATGCTGACCGTTGATCAGGTAAAGCATCACTGCAATATCGAGCAGGACTTTACTGAAGATGACGCCTGGCTGGCGGCCCGCATTAAGGCAGCGGCGCGGTACGTGGAAAACTACACGCGCCGCACGCTTTACGATGACGCCGCCGATCCCGTTTACCTGGCCGATCCGGATGCGCTGCTTTATGGCGAGGACATTGAAACGGCCATGCTGATGCTGATAGCGCACTGGTATGCAAACCGCGAGGCGGTGGTAACCGGCGTCAGCGTGGCCACGCCGGATTTTGCCGTGGAAGCGTTTCTTCAGCCCTACCGGATTTACGGCGTATGAGGGCGGGTCCGATGCGTTACCGGGTGACGCTGCAAAAACCCGCTCCCGGGCGCCTGCCGTCCGGGCAACCGGCTACCGGCTGGACGGATGTGGCAAGCATACGCGCTTCCATTGTTGATGTTTCTGGCCGGGAGTTGCTTGACTCCGGCGCATCCCTTTCCGGCACCACTTCCCGCATCTGGATACGACGTGTTCCGGGCGTCACCGTTACCGGCGGCTGGCGCATTGTGCATTTACCGCCAACCGGCAGCGGCGAGACATACGACATTAAGTCAGTTACCCGTGCTGAAAACGGCCAGCGGCTGGAACTGCTTTGTGAAACGGGAGTAAAACAGTGATCGACACGAAGCTGGACTTTTCCGGCCTGACGGACATTGCCAGAGATCTTGAAACGCTGAGCCGGGCAGAAAATAACAAGGTGCTGCGTGATGCCACGCGCGCTGGCGCTGATGTGCTCCGTGACGAAGTCATCGCAAAAGCGCCCGTGCAAACCGGTAAGCTGAAAAAAAACGTGGTTGTTATGACGCAAAAGGCCCGCCGACGTGGGGAAATCTCCTCCGGCGTGCATATTCGCGGCGTTAACCCCGGCACAGGTAACAGCGACAACACCATGAAGGCCAGCAATCCGCGAAACGCCTATTACTGGCGCTTTGTGGAAATGGGCACGTCTAAAATGGCCGCACATCCGTTTGTACGTCCTGCCTTTGACGTCAGGCAGGAAGAAGCAACGCGCGTTGCGCTGGCGCGGATGAATCAGGCCATTGATGAGGTGTTGTCAAAATGACGGAAGCCGATGTTTACCCGCTGATAGCCGAACTGGCTAACTTACAGGTTTATCCCTACGTCGCGCCATCCGGCACGGAAGCGCCCTGGGTGGTTTATATTCTGCCGTCTGCGGTATCCGGTGACGTTTTTTGCGGTCAGGCGGAAACCTCTACCACGTTGCAGATTGACGTATGGGCCAAATCCACGGACGAAGCCCGCAGCATCCGCGAGCAGGCACGCAGCGCGCTACAGGTGCTTAATCCGGTATCCGTGAATGAAATGAACGATTACGAGCCTGACACGTCGCTTTACCGGGCCACGCTTGAAGTACAAATCTGGGATTAACCCTGTCGAAACCGCCGCCTGGCGGTTTTTTATTATCCGGAGAGAATTATGACCTCAAAATATGAAAAAACGCAGGGAACGAAAATCAACGTTTCTGCCGATGCGGCCACGGAAGCGAACCCGGCGGATGCGACCTGGCAAAGCATTAACTGTTCGACCAAAGAGCTGAGCTATACGGGCGGCCAGAAGTCTGACATTGAAACCACCACGCTGTGCTCAACCGAGCAGGAAATGACAAACGGCCTGGCCGCGCCAGGCGAGGTTACGCTTTCCGGGAACTGGTCAGCGGATGAGGTCGGGCAGAACACGCTGCGCACCGCCTACGACACTGACGCGGTACATGCTTTCCAGGTGCTCTTTCCGTCCGGCAACGGCTACGCCTTTCTGGCAGAAGTGCGCCAGAACAGCTGGAGCCTTTCAACCGCTGGCGTGGTAACCGCATCGTTTACCCTGCGTGTGAAAGGAAAACCAGTACCGATCGTACCGGCGCCGGCCGCAGCATAATAACAGCGGCGCAGGCCGCTTTTCCCCGTATCAGTCAGAGAATATTTAAATGTCAAAAAAGGCATCAACCAACCCGTTACGCGCGCTGGCGCTGGCTCCGATGGCCGGATTTCGCAGCAAGGTCGTTTCTGTCCCGGAATGGGAAGAGGCAAAAGTTAAACTGCGCGAGCCATCCGGTCAGGCCTGGCTGGAGTGGCAGCAGATAATTAACCCTAACCCGGAAGGCGAGCCGGAAACGCTGACCGCAGCCGAACGTGCGCTGCGCAACAAAAGCGCTGACGTGGTGCTGTTTATCGACGTCCTGCTTGATGAAGAAGATATGCCGGTATTTACCGCCGAAGATAAGCCGCTTATTGAAAATATCTATGGCCCGGTCCATGCCCGCCTGCTGAAACAGGCGCTTGACCTGAGCACGTCACAGGCTGCCGCAGAGGCAAAGTAAAAGAGCCTGGCACTTTCTTCCTGATGACGCTGGCGCTGCGCCTGGGGCGAACCCTTCATGAGCTGAAAGAGACGCTGACCGCCAGCGAACTCCGGATGTGGATTGAATATGACAGGGCAAACCCCATTAGCGACAGGCGCGGCGATATTCAGGCTGCCCAGGTGGCAACTGCCGTTCTCAATTCACAGGGCGCTAAAGTCAAAATGGAAGACGTTATGCTCCAGTGGCGCGAGCCTGATCCGGTGGAAGAAAGTGACGGGCTTGAAGGTTTTTTTGCTGCGCTTTCCGCGTAGCGCATCCTGAGCAGGGGAATTTATGGCTACGCTGCGCGAACTCATTATTAAAATTTCGGCAAACTCCAGTTCGTTTCAGTCCGAGATTGCGCGTGCGTCGCGGATGGGTTCAGATTATTACAAAACGATGGAGCAGGGCGGGCGCCGAGCCGCTGCCGCCACGCGCGAAACGCAGCGCTCGCTGGGCGAGCTTAACTCGCAGCTGGCATCGGTTCGCGCCACGGCATCAGGCATGGCAGGCGCTTTTGCCGGTGCGTTCGCAACCAGTCAGCTTATCCACTACGCCGATACCTGGAACCAGCTCAGCGGCCGCCTGCGCCTGGCGTCAACCTCGGCAGATGATTTTGCCAGCTCGCAAAAAACGCTGATGTCCATCAGTCAGCGCACGGGTACGTCTTATGAAGCAAACGCAAACCTCTATAGCCGTATCGCCGCATCCCTGCGTGATGCGGGCTATGCGTCGGCAGACGTGGCAAAGGTTACCGAAACGGTAGCAACGTCCCTGAAGCTCTCCGGGGCCAGTACAGAGGAAGCCAGTTCGGTTATCACGCAGCTCAGCCAGGCGCTGGGGTCAGGCGTACTGCGCGGCGAAGAATTTAACGCCATCATGGAAAACGGCGGGCGTCTTGCCAAGTTTCTGGCGGACGGACTGCACACCACAATCGGCGGCCTGCGTAACATGGCTAACAACGGTGAGCTGACCACGGATAAAATCGTGCCGCTGCTTACCAACGTTGAGCAGCTGCGTAAAGAGTTCGACACGCTACCGGCTTCGATCAGTGGCTCTGCGCAAAAGGTCGAAAACGCCTTTATGGAATGGGTTGGCGGTGCCAATAACGCCGTTGGCGCGTGTCGTCTTTGTCCGGCGTGCTGGACGGACTGGCAAAAAATATTGATACCGTGGCAAACGTGGCGGGCGCGCTGGTTGGCCTTGGCGTGGCGCGTTATTTTGGCAACATGGTCTCCAGCGTTACCACGGCCACCGCGTCGGTGTTGACGAATACCGCAGCCGAGGTGGCGCTGGCGGAAGCGCAGATACGCGGCACGCAGGTCAGCGTTGCCACTGCCCGCCAGGCCGTTTATCGTGCGCAGCAGGCACGCGCCGCCGCTGCGGGAATTGAGGCACAGATTGCCGCAGAGCGCCAGCTTACCGCTGCGCAGGCTCAGCTAAACACAGCGGTAAGCGCACGCTCGGCCGCAGCCGACCGGCTGACGGAAACCGCTTCGGTCATGTCACGGCTCGGAAGCGGCGTGCTGGGCATTCTTGGTGGCTGGCCTGGCGTTATTATCGCTGCGGGTACCGCGCTTTACGGCGTGTCTCAACATATGGAGCAGGTGCATAACGAGGCCGTGGGATTTGCTGACAGCCTTGATGCAATAAACGGTAAGCTTCAACAAATGTCGGTAGCAGGGCTGCGCGCTACGTCTGCTGACGCGCGCGGATCGCTGGACGCCCAGAAAAAAGATTTGGCCGATCTGGATGACCAGATAAGAAAAACGCGTGACAGCCTCAGCGGCATGCAGTCGATGGAAAAGCAGTACGATGAGCACCCCTGGCTGGCGCGCATCAATAATCTGATGACGGCAGAAGAGCTGACGAAACGCCAGCAGGAAGCCACGGATCAGCTCAGTAAACTTGAATACCAGCGCGAACTGGCCTCCGCGAAAGTCGAGGCGACACAAAAGCTGGTGAATGATGCGAGCGACCTGGCCGCGAAAAAGGCCATTGAGCAGGCGGGGGCCGTTTCCATTCTGAAAGGCGCTTACGATCTTCTCAATCGTTCGATGAGCGCCACCGGCGGGGCAACGCCGCCGCAGTACGCCGGGCCGGTTGTTTCACTGGCGAAGGCTACGCCGAAGCAGGCAACGGAGCTTGAAAAAGCACGCCGGGATAACGAGCTGGCCAGCCTCACAGGCCTGCAAAAGTTACATGTTCAGCACCAGTATGAAGCTGATGACCTGAAGCTGACCGGCGCACTTTATACACAGTACGTTTATAACAAAGACCAGGCTGCAAAAAAGGATGCGGCATCAGCTCAGGCGAAAAAGGACGACACGGCCGCCACCAATGCTCAGAAGAAAGCAGCAAGGGAAGCGGCGGAGACGGCAGAACAGTACTCCCGAAAAATGGCCGATCTCAGCGTGGCCGTTGAAGTGCAGAAAGTGCGTGCCACGGACGGGGAAAAGGCTTCTGAACTTTACGCGGCATCACATCAGGCCGGAGTTAAGTGGACAGACGAGCAGCGTAAAGCAATCCGCGCCTCATCCGCTGAGCTGGCGATCTGGACGCAAAAGGCAGATGCCAACGTTAAGAAGCAGCGTGAGCAGACCGAAGCGTTAAAAGACCTGACCGACGCCGCGCGCAAATACCGTGACGATGCCACGTTAACCACGACCACGGCAGGCCTGGGTGACCGCCAGCGCGATCGGCTTGGAGAGCAGCAGCAGGTTGAGCGCGTCTTTGATAAAACCGATAAAGGCGCGCAGGCCATTGCTGCCCGAAATTCCGCTCTGGAAGCACTGGATAAAAAGTACCAGGCAACGGCAGCCGCTGAATCCAGCTGGCTGAATGGCGTTTCACGCGGCTATGAAAACTGGCTGGACAGTGCAAGCAATATTTCCGGCACGGTTTCGCAGGGCATCACCTCAACGATGGACAGCGCGCTGGATAATATGGCCGCCGGGCTGGCGGGCAGTAAAGCCGACTGGAAAAGCTGGGGGCTGTCTGTGCTTCAGATGATTTCTAAGGTTGCCCTGCAAATGGCCATCGTGAATTCACTCCAGGCTGCGGGTGGATCTGCACTTTCCGGCATATTCAGCGGGCTGGCAAGCGGCATCGGTGGCGCGGCAACTGGCGCGGCGGGTGCTACAGGCAGCACCGGCGCAATGGGCCTGTCGACAAGCTTCAGCGCTTATGATGGCGGCGGCTTCACCGGCGCGGGTGGTAAATACGATCCGGCGGGCATCGTGCATAAGGGCGAGTTCGTTTTCACCAAAGAAGCCACCGACCGGATCGGCGTGTCTAACCTTTACAGCATGATGAAAGGCTATGCTAACGGCGGCGTTGTTAATGGTGCGGGAATTGCGGCGTTCTCCTCCGGGGTTAATACGGCGTCTGGCAATGGCCTGGCAGGTATTCAGGTTAATGCACCAGTGAATATAACCCAAGGGGACTCCGCAGGCGGCGTCAGCAACGCCAATACGGCCAGCACGGCGAAGCAGCTACAGGCCATCATCCAGACAACTATTTCCGATCGACTTAAAAAAGAAATGTCTTCTGGCGGGTTACTCTACCGGCAGGGCCGCTCATAAGAAACGGGTGATTATGACAATTGATACATTTACCTGGTGCCCGATGGTACAGGCCAGTGAAACGCTCACGATAGCCACTCTTCAGGCACAGTTTGGGGACGGATATAAACAGGTGGCCAGTGCCGGAATAAATACGGCGGTAGAGGTCTGGTCTTTATCCTGTAACGGCAGTAAAGCGGAAATGCTGGCGCTGCGTACCTTCCTTAAAAACCACGTTCTTACCTCCTTCTGGTGGACGAATACCTGGGGCGAGAAAAAGCTTTACCGCATTAAATCGGATTCGATAAACCCAAAATTCATCAACGGTAATTTCGCAGAGATTGCGTTTGTCTTCGAGCAGGCCTTTGCACCATAACTTTTTTTCCGGTAACCGGGCGGCCTTGCGGCCTTTTTTTATGGGCTGAATATGAGCTTTACACAGGATATACAGCAACTGGAGCCGGGCCAGCTTATCCAGCTGCTTGAAATCGACGGCACTGAATTTGGTCTGGATAACGTACTGCGGTTTCATGCGCACAACATACCTTCTGATGGCTGGAAAGCCTTTGCGGCGGATAACCTGCCCGCCATTATCTGGCAGGGAAAGCAGTATGACCCGTACCCGTATGAGCTGAAAGGGCTGGAGCTGTCCAGTACCGGTTCACAACCGACGCCGACGCTTTCTGTGGGCAACGTTGGCAACTACGTTACCGCTTTGTGCCTGCAATTTGACGACATGGTTAAGGCAAAGGTAAAGGTTCACACCACGCTGGCGAAATACCTCGATGCGGCTAACTGGACGGCAGGCAATGCTAACGCTCAGCCAACAGAAGAGCGCGTGCAACTTTTCTATGTGAATGCGAAGAGCACCGAAACGCGCGCGCAGGTGGATTTTGAGCTGTGCTCACCGTTTGACGTGCAGAGTCTGCAGTTGCCTTCCCGGCAGATCACGCCGGTCTGCACCTGGTGTATGCGTGGCTGGTACCGCACAGGAACGGGATGCGACTACAACGGAACGCGCTATTTCCTGAAGGACGGCACGGCAACCGATAACCCGGCGCTGGACGTATGCGGCGGTCGCCTTAGCGACTGCAAACTGCGCTTCGGTGACGATCAGCCGCTGCCGTTTGGCGGCTTCCCGGCGGCAAACCTTCAGGGGAAATAACGATGCTGAAAAAAATCATGGATGCCATTACCTCGCACGTACAGGCGGAATATCCCAAGGAAGCCTGTGGCGTGGTGGTGCAAATCGGGAGGTCGCAGGAATACATGCCGTGCCGCAATATTTCAGCAGAGCCGACGGAAAGCTTTACGCTGGCGCCAGACGATTACGCTGCTGCGGAAGCGCAGGGCGAGGTACTGATGATTGTTCATTCTCACCCGGACGTGGTGCAGCTGGTACCGTCAGAAACAGACCGTATCCAGTGCGATCACTCCGGCGTGGAGTGGGGGATTATGTCCTGGCCAGATGGCGATTTCTGCACTATTTCACCGCGTGGCGATCGGGATCTGGCCGGGCGGAGCTGGGTGCTGGGGCATGCCGACTGCTGGACGCTGATTATGGACTATTACCGGCTGGAGCACGGCATTCTGCTGAATAACTGGTCAGTGGATTATGAGTGGTGGAAGGACGGCAGGGAAAACCGCTACGACGACAACTGGCAGGCCGAGGGATTTATCGAAGTACCGCGCGAGGAAATGCGCCCTGGCGATATGGTGATGATGCAGGTCAGCGCGCCGGTCACGAACCACGCAGCTGTTTACCTGGGCAACAATATAATTTTGCATCACGTCTTCGGCGGGCTGTCATCGCGCGTTCCGTATGGAAAATACTACCGGGATCGGACGGTGCGCGTCGTGCGCCGCAAGGAGTTAATGGATGCTTAAGACAATGACGCTCAGCGGGGCGCTGGCAAAAAAATTTGGTAAAACGCACCGGTACCACGTTGCAGACCTGCGGGAAATGCTGCGCGCTCTGTGCTCGACCGTGCCGGGATTTAAAAAATACGTCTCAAATGCCCATCTCAACGGCGTGCGCTTCACGTTCTGGAGCGGCGGCGCCAATATTGGGCTGGAAGAGTTTGATATGTCGCGTGGCGCTGAAGAGTACCGGATGATGCCGGTTATTGAAGGCCGTAAAAGTGGCGGGACATTGCAGGTAGTAATTGGCGCAGTAGCACTGGTTGCCGCGTTCTTCACCGCTGGCGCATCGCTGGCGGCCTGGGGAGCAACGCTTGGAATGACGACCGGTGCGGCAGCGGCGGCAGGTGGCGCAGCGCTGGCCACAACTGCGCTGACAGGGATGGGCCTGTCAATGATGCTCGGTGGCGTGGTCAGCATGCTGACGCCGCAGCCAAAATACAATGTCGGCTCCTCCTCCAGTACGGATAACCAGCCGAACTATGCCTTTGGCGCGCCGGTGAACACCGTTTCAATGGGCTACCCGGTGCCGCTGCTTTACGGTCAGCGCGAAATTGGCGGCGCGATAATCAGCGCGGGCATTTTCTCCAGCGATCAGCAGTAACAAACTAATCAGCTTCAGGCCGCTATAGTGCGGCCTTTTTTATGGGTGAAATATGCAACTTATCCAGGGGGCAACCCTGATTCAGGGCCGTAAGGGCGGCAGTAGCAGCGCGCATACGCCTGTTGAAGAGCCGGATGATCTGCTCTCTGTGGCAAAGCTGAAAATGTTGCTGGCAATCTCCGAAGGGGAAATACAGGGCGAGCTGACCGCACAGCAGATTTTTCTCGACGATACTCCGCTGGCCAATGATGACGGGTCATATAATTTTACAGGTGTTAAGTGGGAATACCGCAACGGCACGCAGGATCAGACATACATTCAGGGGTTGCCGGAAATCGATAACGAACTGGGTGTCAGCGTACAGGTTAAAGCCGCTTCGCCCTGGGTACATCAGTTCACCGATTTGAATCTGGATGCAGTACGCATAAAGCTGAGCCTGCCTGCGCAGTATCAGTACAAAGATAACGGCGATATGGTTGGCACCGTCACGCAGTACGCTATTGACCTGTCGACCGATGGCGGGGCCTGGCAGAACGTGGTTAACGCCACGTTTGACGGCAAAACGACTTCTGAATACCAGCGCGACCACCGTGTTGATTTACCTGCCGCAACGTCCGGCTGGTCGGTCCGCGTGCGCCGTATCACGGCTGATTCCACCTCGACAAAACTGGTTAATGCCTTCAGCGTTTATTCCGTGGCGGAGGTTATTGACAGCAAGCTGCGCTATCCCAATACCGCGCTGTTGTACATGGAACTGGACTCCAGCCAGTTTAACGGCAGCGTACCGAAAACGACCTGCAAGCCAAAGGGCAAGCTGATTCGCGTACCAACCACCTACGACCCGAATACGCGCAGCTATTCTGGCACCTGGTCGGGTGATTTTCGCTGGGCGTACAGCAATAATCCGGCGTGGATTTTTTACGACCTGGTGCTGGATGAAATTTACGGCATGGGTAACCGTGTTGATGCGACCATGATCGACAAATGGGAGCTGTACGCGATTGCGCAGTACTGCGATGAGATGGTACCGAACGGCGCAGGCGGTAACGAACCTCGGTTTACCTGCAACGTTTACATTCAGAGCCAGGAGGATGCCTATAACGTCCTGAAAGACATTGCGGCAATATTTCGTGGCATCACGTTCTGGGGCAACGACCAGATCTTCGTAAAGGCAGACGTACCGCAGGATGACGTGGATTTTGTTTACCATGCAGCGAACGTTATCGATGGCCTTTTCACGTACGCTGGCGGCACCTATAAAAACCGCTATACGTCCTGTCAGGTATCCTGGTCTGATCCTCAAAACCATTATTCAGATACGGTTGAGGGCGTTTACGATACCGATCTTGTCAGGCGCTACAGCGTTAACGAAACGTCGCTGACGGCCATCGGCTGCACCTCGCAAAGCGAAGCGCACCGGCGCGGGCGCTGGGCTATCCTCTCCAATGCCAAAGATGGCACCATCTCTTTTGGCGTCGGGCTGGACGGTTATATTCCACTGCCGGCTGAAATTATTGGCGTTGCCGATCCGTACCGCGCAGGAAAACCGAACGGCGGGCGCGTCAGCGCCGTGAGTGGCCTGAGCATCACGCTTGACCGGGCCGCCGACTATGCCGCCGGTGACAGGCTTATTTTGAACTTGCCGGACGGTACCGCCCAGACGCGCACTATTGCTGCAGTGAGCGACGATAAAAAGACGTTTCGCGTCAGCACGGCCTACAGCCAGACGCTGGTGGCGGGCGCGGTATGGGCCATCGACAGCGATAACCTGGCTATTCAGTATTTTCGCGTGACCTCCATCGCGTCCGGGGATGATGGTACTTTTACCGTATCCGGCGTGCAGCACGATCCGAATAAATACCGCTACATTGATGACGGCGTAAAGATCGACTCTGCGCCTATTACTATTACGCCACCTGGCGTAATGCAGGCTCCGAAAAATATCATCATCACCGAAGTTGATCACGTTGCTCAGGGCCTTACCGTGGCCTCCATGCAGGTGACGTGGGACAGGGCTGACAACGCCATCCGCTATACTGCTCAGTGGCGTAAGGATAACGGCGACTGGGTAAATGTGGGGCAGGTCAGTTCTCAGGGCTTCACCATTCAGGGAATTTATGCCGGTGTTTATGACGTCCGCGTACGTTCAGTTAATGCTATGGACGTGTCATCTCCTTGGGGTTATGCGGATTCCACCACGCTTAACGGCAAGATCGGTAAACCCGGAACGCCGGTCAGCCTGAAGGCCACCGATGACGTGGTCTGGGCGATCGACATTACCTGGGCATTCCCGGACGGTTCCGGTGACACGGCCTACACCGAAATCCAGCAGGCCACCACTGCCGACGGCCAGAATCCGCTGATGCTTGCTTATGTGCCATACCCTGGAGTGAGCTATCAGCACGGGCCAATGCCTGCGGGCGTACGCCACTGGTATCGCGCACGCCTGGTTGACCGGATCGGCAATACAGGAGACTGGACAGAATTTGTGGGCGGGATGTCTTCCGTTGACGCCACCGTACTGCTTGGTGATATTACTGAGAAGTTCCTGACGGCTGAGGACGGAAAGGCGCTCCTTGCAAAGGTAGAGACTGACCCGGAAGTGCTGCTACAAAATATGCTGGCCACTTATGAAACGGTTAACCAGCAGTGGGCAACGTACGGAGATAACCGCGCCGGTATTCTTCAGGCGCAGAAGGTGGCGGCAGATGCAGAAAGCTCTGTCGCTCAGCTGGAAACGGACGTGGTGGCGCAGTATGCAGAGACGCAGGCCGCGCTGCAGCAGAAGTTTACGGCCTATGCGGACGCGTCAGGCGGGTCGGCAATATACACGCTGAAAACGGGTCTGCGGTACGGGGGCGCGAACTATGATGCGGGCCTGTCTGTAGCCGTCACTATCAATGGCTCGTCTGTGGATACACGCCTGGCGGTGAATGCTAACCAGTTTGTGGTTATCAGCGGCAGCAGCGGGAATTACTATTCGCCTTTCGTTATCAAAGACGGACAGACACTGATTAACCAGGCCTTTATTGGTGAGGGATGGATAACCAATGCAATGATTGGCAATTATATTCAGTCAAACAATTACGTTCAGAACGTATCAGGCTGGAAACTGGATAAAGGAGGCACCTTTGAAAACTATGGTTCTTCCGGTAACGGTGCGAAAAAATCCACAAACGTGACCGACAGTATTCGTGATGAAAATGGTGTGCTCAGGGTGCAAATTGGTCTGATTACCGGGGTCTTTTAATGGCTGAATGGGGAATAAGAACGTGGGACGCCAGCGGGTATGATAATAATACAGGCCTCGTTCGCGTTCTGGTGAAAGGTTATTTTTCTGTCAGTTCCGGGCAGCAATCGGGAAGTTATTCTGTATCACTTCCTTCCGGATATTCGCTCGATTACCTGTTTCAGCCGTCAAGCGGTACATTAACTTCATCGCGGCGCAGAGTGTCAATATCAGGCGGAACGCTGACGATTAGCCCGGTGCCAGACAGTGATTTTTCTGCCGGAACACAACCGGCTCTGGGTGGCAATTTTTTAGTTTACGTGAGGAAATAATGTCAACATGGGGAGCGATGCTCACTGACTCCGCTGGAGTTCCGTTTTATATTGATGACACAATGCCCCTTTGTCTGATAAGCGCACAGACATATACCATGAACCTGAATGGTGGCACCGTAACCTCTCAGGAAATACACCCGAATGATGGTGCGGTGAGATTTGTTTTTGTCAATTCTCCTGATGATAACGTTT
The DNA here is from genome assembly GCF_047456155.1 of Erwinia sp. BNK-24-b. Lineage (NCBI taxonomy): Bacteria > Pseudomonadati > Pseudomonadota > Gammaproteobacteria > Enterobacterales > Erwiniaceae > Erwinia > Erwinia sp. BNK-24-b. The sequence continues at coordinate 2,518,877 of NZ_CP179901.1, read as the reverse complement.
ATTTCTGGTATACATTTGACTCCTCCACTTCAACATGGAGGATATACGCTTCATGCAAAGGGGCCAGTACGTTCAGGCTGAATGTTTATATCTTTGGTTATCAGTATCAGACACCGCCAAAATGGGGCGTAGCGATATGGGACGCACAGGGCAGATGTGTTATCACTAACGAAACCAGAGTATTGCGGGGAATCAATCCTGTGGGTATGGAGGGAGCTGACTCCGCTGGCTTCAATACCGATGTAACAATGAGCGGAAATTTTGCTGTTGCGCCTTCGATTCTTGGTGCGCTAACGGGAACGGTCAGCGCCGGCGGGCAGGTAAGGCCTTATGCAGCTAATTATTATACATCAGCCTATTTTAATGGCTCCACAACGAGAATAAGAGCTATTCCGGCTGATACCGCGTCGGAGGGCTTGCAAAATGCGACTTATACCAATTTTAAGACGAGGGTATTATCTGCAGATATGGGTAAGTATTAATCAATTGAATTAAAACGATCGTTTTATCTAATTGTATGTACCTTATTTATGTTTTAATATTTCGCGTATATCTCAGGGGGCATAATGCTTAAATCATTTATTCCATTGTTAATGGCGCTGTTAATATCGGGCTGCCAGACTCTTCCACCGCGACAATGTTCAGCTACTGCAAATATCGGTGGACAGGAAACTACAGTAGCAATTTACGGTATCCGCAAACAGGCAAGCCAGACGCAATATTACGCCGGGAACCCCTTTAACTGGCGGTGGGTTTCAAAAAACAACTTTATCAGCTCAACATGCGATAAATAAAGCCAATCCTAAATTTTCAGACCCGGCCACTGCGCCGGGTTTTTTATTGTCCGGAGAAAACTATGCCAGCAGGCACTATCGCACTAACGAACGGATCAGCAACAGTAACCGGTACCAGCACGGTGTTCACCACCGAATTTAAAACCGGAGATTTTCTCGGCGTTATTGTGGGCGGTGTTCCCTACACATTGATTGTGTCAACGATCGTATCAGACACGTCTCTGACAATCGTTGCGCCATTTACCGGCCCAACCAGCAGTGGACTGGCCTGGTATGCGGTGCCAGCGACGCTACAGACTGCGATTACCCAGCAGGCTATGAATAACATGTCGAAAATTATTACGGGCATGATTCAGGACAAAGCCAACTGGCAGCAGGTATTTTCCGGATCGGGAACTATCACAGTTAAGTTGCCTGACGGTACTACTTATAGCGGCCCTGCGTGGAGCTCAATCACAAACTCTCTAGCTACAATAACAAACTTTTTATCTGCAAAAATGGACAAAAGTCAAAACTTGGCAGATTTAGCAGACGTAGCAGCAGCTCGTACAAACCTTAAGTTAGGGGCATCATCTGCTGTAACTTTTGGTGGAATGGAGCTATCGAGCGCGACACCTTATATTGATTTTCACTTCAACAACACCACTGATGATTACAACGTCCGCCTGATCAATGATAAAAACGGTGTTCTGTCCTTTTACGGTGCCAATGGTATGGCAATGTTGCTTAGTCGATTATATTTCGGGTCAAATAATCAGATGGCTATACGTGGTGCAACATCAGGAACGACAAACTATTTGATTGCAGAAGGCGGTCCTTTTTACGCATCTATAGGATATAGAACTCAAGCAGGAACAACAGGAGCGGCAGGGGGTAACTCATTTAACTTTTATTGGACAGGCGGGCAATTACAATCCTACATTGACAGTTCGAGTGTAGGTTTTGTGACTATGACCAGTAGCTCGGATAAAGAGCTTAAAAAAGATATTGCATATCGTGAAGACGCGGCCAAAGGTCTTGAGGAAGTTCTACAGTGGCGTCCTGCTGATTTTAAAATGAAAGCGCGCGGTATTGTTCCGGAAACATCTCTGCAGCTTGGTTTTATCGCAAACGACCTTGTAGCAGTATCCCCCGAATGTGTTAGCGGCGTTGGTCTGCCTGAAGATTACGATATCGAAGCCGATCCGAATAATTCCGATGCGTATTATTTGAACCACATCCCAATGATAGCGAAACTTGCCCAGGCCGTTCAGGTTCAGCAGACGTTAATCGAAAGCCAGAACTCTGTTATAGCCGAACTGCAAAAGCGCATGAAAGCTATAGACGGCCTCGACCAATAAAATTAAAGGGTAATTCAAATGGCAGAGCCTGTCGTTATTTCTGGCGTACTAACCGATCCGCTTGGCGCAGTGCTGGCCGGAACTCGCATCACGCTAACCAGCACCGTTAATTCTGCATCCGTTCTCAAAAACCAGACCGTCAGTGTTGTGACTGATGCTGATGGCAACTACTCGTTTTCACTTCTGCCAGGCGGATACAGCGCGACCATCGAATTCACGCGCGGCGGGCGGCAGACGCTGGGCCAGTTCAATCTGCAGGAAGGCAGCGCGCCGGGAAGCCTGAACGACTACATCCTCTATGGCGAACCGGTATTAGCCGATCCGGTAATCTATAACGCTATCCGCAACATTCACAACAACGTGACCAGCGTATCCGGCGAGGTGCGTACCAGCGCAGATGGCGCGGCGGCGGCGGCAAAAGAGGCTTCAGCAGCGGCGCAGGGCGTGACGGCGGATAAGGATGCGGCCACGGCAGCGGTTCTTGAGGCCCGGGCGCATGCAGATACAGCAGGAACGGCGGCCAGCGATGCGGCGGCGGCGCGCGATGAAGCGTTGACCGCCAGCAGTGCGGCGAAGGAGCTGATCACCACAGCTGGCGTAATGCCGGATATCGCTACCGGGCTGGCGAAAACAGCGAGCGGTGATTCTTTCTCCGTGGCGCAGGGAACCGGATCGGATACAGCCTTCATCTACTACCGGAACAATGCCGGTACAGCGGTAGCGATTGCCGATGCGCCGGGCGTATCTGCTGTTACCAAAGCCCAGGCGGCTTCTGAGGCGGTCGCGGCGCGCACCGGCGGCCTGAACACGACAGCGGACAGCGTGAATCCGTTCGAGATAATGGACTCGGACGGAAAGGGCGTGCTGACGATGGATACGGCCGGAAAGTTCACTATGCCGGGCGGCGTGACTTCGCCAACCGTCACGACTGACAGCCTGGCGGCCACAGCGGTAACGGGCGACACGGTAACGGCTGGCGCGCTGGAATCCAAAACGCTTCAGTACGACGGTGGCGCTCAGCTTAATATGTCCGGCGTCAGCGGTTATCTGATGGCAATCACGGATTCGCAGGGTCGCATTATTCACGGCTGGAAAGAGGGTACGGGCCAGCAAGAATATCTCGGTTTTCCGCTGAAGAATAAAACCGGGCTGCTGAATAACGACTTTTTCTACATCGGCGATTCGATCACTGCGTTTACCGAAACCACGTCCGGCCAGTACAACAATACCTCGCGCAATGAAGCACCTTGCGTCTGCCAGCAGGGCTGGCCCATTTGGGCCGAGATGATGAGCGACGGGCGCATTAAGTACGCCGGGATTTCTGCCACCGGCGGCTACCGTGCCGACCAGATTCTGGCGACGCACGTACCGAATGCCGTTGCCGCCGCGCCGACGTTCTGCGTCGTACTTGCTGGCCGGAATAACGTGGTGCAGAGTTATACCTATGCCCAGACAGCCGCTGACCTGCAAAGCATTTATCTGACGCTGCGAAAAGCGGGGATTACGCCGGTGCTGTGCAGCATGCCCGCGCAGAGCGGTAACACCGACGCGCAGAACCTGCTGCGCTACCAGATTAACGAGTTTATCCGGGCCTATGCGGAAGCCAACCAGCTACCGTTTGTGGATTTTCACAAGGCCACAACCGATCCGCTCACGGGCGAATGGTACAGCGGCTGGAATTATGACGCCTCGCACCCGACTTCTACCGGTGCGAAGGCAATGGCGACAGCCCTGGTTAATGCTATGGGGCCGTGGGTGCTTAACGTTAACCCGCGCATGGCGGTAAGCAACACGACGCCAGCGGCCAGCACGAACCTGATAACCAACCCGCTGTTTCTGACATCGGCCAGTGGCACAGCTCCGGATGGATGGACGGTAATTACCGCCGGCACAACAACGTTGGGTACTGACTCCACAGTTTCCGGCAACGTCTGGAACATCACCGCTGCAGCCAACTACAGCATGACTATCGCGGTAACGGCGAGACAGAGCCTGGCATTTGGCGTGCGGGTGAAGATGACTGCCGCTACCCAAAACGCGATTTATATCGTGGCCGGAAGTTCCGCGACCGGTACGCAGTATCTGGCGGGCATCAAGCGCTGGTACAAAGAAACGGATGGATTTGGCTATTTCTATAAGGAGTTCACAGTACCGACCGGCGTTACCGCGGTAACCGTGGTGCTCAACGCAACGGCAATGTCGCTGGCGCAAATCGCGCTTTTTCAGTTAATGGAGATTTAAATGAGAATTATTTTGAATGGCGTGGTGAACAACAGCAACCTGCCGTATCTGGATCCGCTGGTGGCAATGCTGAATGATGACGTGATGGGCCTGTACGGCATGCTGGATAAGACTGACGCATCGGGGAAGGCTGGTCCGCTGGTGACCAGCACGACCTTTAACAGCCTGGGCGCGGTCTGCACGAACGACGCGACCGGCGTTATCACGACACCGGTTTATGAAGTGGACGCGATGACCATTATCGCAGTGTGGAACCTGAAAGAGGTTTCCGGCCAGATCTGCAACGCGATAGCGAACCTGTCGCCATCCGCTGCGCCGTATACCGGCCTTCGCGTGGCCACCTCTGCGGCAGGGCAAGATCTGTTTCAAGTAGCCACCGGCGGCACCACGACGGCAGTGAGGAGCATTAACGCCTCGTACACTGATAGCTGGGTGGCGCGGGCCTTTACGGTCAGCTCCAGCAAAATTGCCCAATGGAGTCCGGACGGTACCAGCGTAACGACGACCGGCACGACGCGCAATAAATCCGCGCTGCCGTTTTACGTCAACGGCTACCCGACATCGGTCGATGTTCCGAACCACGGCGGATTTACCGGCCAGATCGCGTTGCTTGGCTTCTACAACAAAGAGTACGACCAGGCGACCGTTGCGGCGCTGCTTGCAAAAGCGGTGGCGATCGCTCAGCGTCGCGGCATCACCATCTAATTATCTTAAATCCAAGATTTTATCTCTAAGGATAGAGGAGCATGTTGCGGGCATAAAAAAAGCCCACGCGAAGGTGGCTTTTCTCATCGGTCTGAGAGAAGGAATATTCAGATATTTGATGAGGTTGACAACAAAAAAGCCTGCGTTACACAGGCAAAGTTCGCTTCGGGGAATCCAAAATGTTAGCTCATTTATAGATGAGCTGACTCAACATACAGGTTTTGATAAAGAATGATAGGGGGATTTATTTTCTACCCTGAAATGCGCACGAAACGTATGATAAAAAGATGGACATAAAAAAAACCCGACCGCAAAGCCGGGAGGTAAATCACCTTACTCTCGTACCACACTCGTAATCATCTCCATGTGTAGCTTAAGAACTTTACCATGAGTATATGTCCAGTTCTGTAAGGAATTTGAAAAACTCTAATCTTGGGTCTCCAGCTGTGAAAATTGTAACTATAGAACTTATAGCAACGTCATTGCCTTAAAGATGATAGGTATAAAAAAGCCCGCATGGAAATGCGGGCAAAATGGTAGCGGATATCGTTGTTTTATAGACTATATAATAACGGTGCTACCGGAAAAAATATTGATTCTTATCAAGCAAGAAGCAAAGATAAATGTCTTTTAAAGACAAAAAATGGCCTGCTAGTGAGCAAAATTCGTTACAAGAGTAACGTCCTCACCATACAGGTTCTGAAGATTGCAAAAATTTTACTAAGAGATTATAAATTTACGCATTTACCCAGAAATCGTGAGGTTAAAATGACCTTTGGAAATACTGATAAAATGGTAGATATTGAGCATACAGTTGGATCAGCAGTACGGGGATTGCTTGAAAAAAATGCTGAGGTAACTCCAGCAAACATACTTACACTACTAACCATACGTTCTTTTTCGCAAAACGTAGATGAGGCGGTAAGAAACAGCATCGCAGTTAAATGGATCCGGAATTGCCTAAGTTAAAAGCCCACAAGAAATTGTGGGCTAGGTAGAGGATATCGAGGGCAGCAAAAAGGCGGGCTAAACTTCACTCCATGCTGGAAGGTGGTTAACTTTACCTCGCCAAGTCTCTAAAACGGCCATGAAGAGCCCGAAAACAATCCCAACGCTAAGAATTATCACTGCTGCAGAAAAAAGATCTTCCTGCTTTGCTTTCCAGAAAACGATCCACATAACTATGCCCCAGAACGGAGTATTTACACCCGTAAAGCAAAGGAAATTAGTCCAAAAAGGAGAGAACGGCGGTGGGGTTACACGGACGCCCATTTTCCATAAAAACATGTGGCAGGGGGGCGCATAGAGACTAGGCCACATACCCTTTTTATTCATAATGGCGATCGCGCGGTTTTTTTTACGTTCAAAGGTTAGATTATTTTTCATAGTCATAATCCCCTATAATTTACTATTGTTATTTAATTGTAGTGTTGCGGATTACCAGCAACCATATTTTTCGGAATTTTTACGAAGTGTGCTAATGAAAGTTGTTCCCGAAAATCGTTAACGCCTTTTATCTATATGCCAAATTAAGAGATATTAACCCTTTACCTGCCCATTCAGGAAAGCAGGACAGCAAGTTGTTTCTATCACTCCATCGTGCAATTTGTTGCTACCAGGTGTAAGATACTAGTCCTTCAAAGGTTTCTTCCCGAAAGACACTTTTGAACATGTGTACCAAGTTGTGTACCAAATTGACAAATGTGAGTTAATTTGAAGTGGCAACTACTTGATTTATAACACAAAACTAACTTTTGTATGTAGCCTTGCGTATGGGTTACCACTGCAGGTAAGGATTTAGCATGCCAGTAATTACACTTCCTGATGGAAGTCAGCGTACTTTTGACCACGCCGTCAGCGTGATGGAGATAGCCCAGGACATCGGTCCGGGTCTGGCTAAAGCCTGTATCGCAGGCCGTGTTAACGGCGAGCTGGTGGATGCGGTTGATCCCATCACCGAAGATGCGAACGTCGCCATCATTACTGCCAAAGATGAAGCCGGTCTGGAAATTATTCGCCACTCCTGCGCTCACCTGCTGGGACACGCCATCAAGCAGCTTTGGCCTGACACGAAAATGGCTATTGGTCCGGTTATCGACAACGGTTTCTATTATGATGTTGATATCGATCGTACCCTGACACAGGAAGATATCGAGCTGCTGGAAAAGCGCATGCACCAGCTGGCCGAAACGAATTACGACGTTATCAAGAAGAAGGTTAGCTGGCAGGAAGCACGCGATGCTTTTGCCGCGCGTGGCGAAAGCTACAAAATGACCATTCTTGATGAAAACATTAGCCACGACGATCGTCCCGGCCTCTATCATCACGAAGAGTACGTGGATATGTGCCGTGGCCCGCACGTTCCTAATATGCGCTTCTGCCACCATTTTAAGCTGCAGAAAATTTCCGGCGCCTACTGGCGCGGAGACAGCAACAATAAAATGCTGCAGCGTATTTATGGCACCGCATGGGCAGATAAAAAGCAGCTGGCGGCCTATTTACAGCGTCTGGAAGAAGCAGCCAAGCGCGACCACCGCAAGATTGGCAAGCAGCTTGACCTGTATCATATGCAGGAAGAAGCGCCGGGCATGGTGTTCTGGCATAACGATGGCTGGACGATTTTCCGCGAGCTGGAAGTTTTTGTGCGCAGCAAGCTGACTGAATATAACTATCAGGAAGTGAAAGGTCCGCTGATGATGGACCGCGTGCTGTGGGAAAAAACGGGCCACTGGGAAAACTACAAAGAAGCGATGTTCACCACTTCTTCCGAGAACCGTGAATACTGCATCAAGCCAATGAATTGCCCTGGTCACGTGCAAATTTTCAATCAGGGTCTAAAATCCTACCGCGACCTGCCGTTGCGCATGGCCGAATTTGGTAGCTGTCATCGTAACGAGCCATCTGGCGCGCTGCATGGCCTGATGCGCGTACGCGGCTTTACTCAGGACGATGCCCATATCTTCTGTACGGAAGAGCAGGTAAGAACGGAAGTAAACAGCTGTATCCGCATGGTGTATGACATGTACAGCACTTTCGGTTTTGAAAAAATCGTGGTGAAGCTGTCTACCCGTCCGGCCAAACGCATCGGGTCTGATGAACAGTGGGATCGTGCAGAAGCCGACCTGGCTGCCGCGCTGAAAGAGAACGATATCCCGTTCGAGTATCAGCCGGGCGAGGGTGCCTTCTACGGCCCTAAAATTGAATTTACCCTGCATGACTGTCTGGATCGCGCATGGCAGTGTGGCACCGTTCAGCTGGACTTCTCGCTGCCGGGCCGCCTGAGCGCCTCCTACGTGGGTGAAAATAATGAACGTCAGGTGCCGGTGATGATTCACCGCGCTATTCTGGGTTCAGTGGAGCGCTTTATCGGTATTTTAACCGAAGAGTATGCCGGTTTCTTCCCAACCTGGCTGGCTCCTGTACAAGTGGTGGTGATGAATATCACCGATGGTCAGTCCGAATATGTTGCAGAATTGACCCAAAAACTTCAGAATGCGGGCATTCGTGTAAAAGCGGACTTGAGAAACGAGAAGATTGGCTTTAAAATCCGCGAGCACACGTTACGTCGTGTCCCCTATATGTTGGTCTGTGGTGATAAAGAGGTGGAAGCAGGCAAGGTTGCCGTTCGCACCCGCCGTGGTAAAGACCTGGGCAGCATGGACGTAAACGAAGCGATCGCGAAACTGCAGGATGAAATCCGCAGTCGCAATCTTCATCAACTGGAGGAATAAGGTATTAAAGGCGGAAAACGAGTTCAACCGGCGCGTCCTAATCGCATTAACAGAGAAATCCGCGCCACTGAGGTTCGTCTGACTGGCGTCGATGGCGAGCAGATTGGTATTGTCAGTCTGAATGAGGCTTTGGAAAAAGCTGAGGAAGCAGGCGTTGATTTAGTAGAAATCAGCCCTAACGCCGAGCCGCCCGTTTGCCGTATCATGGATTACGGCAAGTTCCTCTACGAGAAAAGCAAATCTTCTAAAGAACAGAAGAAAAAGCAAAAGATTATCCAGGTTAAGGAAATTAAATTCCGTCCTGGTACCGATGATGGCGACTATCAGGTAAAACTACGCAACCTGATTCGCTTTCTGGAAGAAGGTGATAAAGCTAAAATCACGCTGCGTTTTCGCGGTCGTGAAATGGCTCACCAGCAGGTCGGTATGGAAATGCTTTACCGCATCCGTAAAGACCTGTGCGAAGACATGGAGCTGGCGATTGTCGAATCCTTCCCTTCGAAGATTGAAGGTCGCCAGATGATCATGGTGCTCGCTCCTAAGAAGAAACAGTAGGCCCTAAAGTGACAGCGATTCGGCGGCGTGCCGTCAGATCGCTGTTCGCCTGCCTGTTTTATTTTATTAACAATGCGAAGTGGATGTTTTTAAATGCCAAAGATTAAAACTGTACGTGGCGCGGCCAAGCGCTTCAAGAAGACCGCCTCTGGCGGCTTCAAGCGTAAACACGCAAACCTGCGTCATATTCTGACCAAAAAATCTACCAAGCGTAAGCGTCACCTGCGTCCGAAAGGCCTGGTGTCCAAAGGCGATCTGGGTCTGGTTATTGCCTGCCTGCCATACGCATAAGTCATTTTTTTTAAACAGAATATTAAACAGGAGAGCTAAATGGCTCGTGTAAAACGTGGTGTAGTTGCTCGCGCACGTCACAAAAAAATCTTAAAACAAGCTAAAGGCTACTACGGTGCACGTTCTCGTGTTTACCGCGTTGCTTTCCAGGCTGTTATCAAAGCTGGTCAGTATGCTTACCGTGACCGTCGTCAGCGTAAGCGTCAGTTCCGTCAGCTGTGGATCGCGCGTATCAACGCAGCGGCACGCACTAACGGTATTTCTTACAGCCGTTTCATCAATGGCCTGAAAAAGGCTTCGATCGAAATCGACCGTAAGATTCTGGCTGACATCGCCGTATTCGACAAAGTGGCATTTACTGCCCTGGTCGAAAAAGCGAAAACAGCTCTGGCGTAAGTCAGGTGAAAGAGGGAGCTGGTCTCCCTCTTTTATTTTTGTAACCACAGCAAAAGATTGACATTTTTGTCCATGCGCTTTTCAATAGGGCCACAGCTAAGCAGCCCGGCGACAAGGTAACGCATCATGACCGCGAATTTCCGCTTCTTTTTTTACTTTAGCACCTGAACATCGGGGGCTTGTGCGCAAAGAAAAGAAACGAAAAATCGCGCTAAAAGCCTCCCTCGTGGAGGCTTTTTTATTTCTGGCGCGTCCTGTCCAGGACGGGGTCGTCCCCATATAAAAACAGACCGGCCACGGCGGCTGGAAGAAGAGGAAAGCATGTCACATCTCGCAGAACTGGTGGCGAACGCGCAAGCGGCCATTAAGAATGCACACGATGTTGCCGCGTTAGAAACGGTACGCGTTGAATTTCTGGGTAAAAAAGGGCAGTTAACGCTGCAAATGACCACGTTGCGCGATCTGCCAACGGAAGATCGTCCTGCGGCGGGCGCGGTTATTAACGAAGCGAAACAGCAGGTTCAGGAAGCGCTGAACGCACGTAAAAACGAGCTGGAATCTGCTGAAATGAATGCCCGACTGGCGCAGGAGACGATTGATGTTTCTCTGCCGGGACGCCGTATCGAAAACGGCGGCCTGCATCCGGTCACGCGGACTATCGATCGCATCGAAACGTTTTTTGGCGAGCTGGGCTTTGCCGTGGAAACCGGACCGGAAATCGAAGATGACTATCATAATTTCGACGCGCTGAATATTCCTGGCCACCATCCTGCACGTGCCGATCACGATACGTTCTGGTTCGATGCCACGCGTCTGTTACGTACGCAGACTTCCGGCGTGCAGATCCGCACCATGAAAAACCAGCAGCCGCCAATCCGCATTATCGCGCCAGGCCGCGTTTACCGTAACGACTACGATCAGACGCATACGCCAATGTTCCACCAGATGGAAGGCCTGATCGTTGATAAAAATATCAGCTTTACCAACCTGAAAGGCACGCTGCACGACTTCCTGCGCAACTTCTTTGAAGAAGATTTGCAGATCCGTTTCCGTCCTTCCTACTTCCCGTTCACCGAACCCTCTGCGGAAGTGGACGTTATGGGTAAAAACGGCAAGTGGCTGGAAGTATTGGGCTGCGGCATGGTGCATCCGAACGTGCTGCGCAACGTCGGCATCGATCCGGAAGTTTACTCCGGCTTCGCTTTCGGCATGGGTATGGAGCGTCTGACTATGCTGCGCTATGGCGTGACCGATCTGCGCGCTTTCTTTGAAAATGATTTACGTTTCCTCAAACAGTTTAAATAAGGGCGGGCAACACCGATGAAATTCAGCGAACTCTGGTTACGTGAGTGGGTTAGCCCAGCCATAGACAGTGCAGCACTTAGCGAACAAATTACCATGGCCGGTCTGGAAGTGGACGGCGTAGAAGCCGTGGCCGGCGCTTTTCACGGCGTGGTGGTGGGCGAAGTTGTAGAATGCGGCCAGCATCCTAACGCGGACAAACTGCGCGTAACAAAAATTAATGTCGGCGGCGATCGCCTGCTGGACATCGTCTGCGGCGCGCCAAACTGCCGTCAGGGCCTGAAGGTGGCCGTAGCGACGGTTGGCGCGGTTCTGCCGGGCGACTTTAAAATCAAAGCGGCCAAGCTGCGCGGCGAGCCTTCAGAAGGCATGCTTTGTTCTTATTCCGAGCTGGGTATTTCTGACGATCATAACGGCATTATTGAACTGCCGCTGGACGCCGCCGTTGGCACCGACATTCGTGAATACCTCAAGCTTGACGACAGCACCATTGAAATCAGCGTAACGCCTAACCGCGCAGACTGCCTGGGTATTATCGGTATCGCGCGCGACGTTGCGGTATTGAATAAAATGGATCTGGTTGAGCCGGTGATTGAGCCGGTAACCGCATCTGTTCAGGACACTTTTCCCATCCGCGTTGATGCGGTTGAGGCCTGCCCACGTTATCTGGGACGCGTTATTAAAGGCATCAATGTTAAAGCCGCCACGCCGCTGTGGATGAAAGAGAAGCTGCGCCGCTGCGGTATCCGCTCAATCGATCCAGTGGTGGATGTTACCAACTACGTGCTGCTTGAGCTCGGTCAGCCAATGCACGCCTTCGATCTTGACCGTCTCGACGGTGGCATCATTGTGCGCATGGCGGAAGAGGGCGAAACGCTGACGCTGCTTGACGGCACAGAGGCGAAGCTGAACGCCGACACCTTAGTGATTGCCGATCATCATAAAGCGCTGGCAATGGGCGGCATCTTTGGCGGCGAACATTCCGGCGTCAATGAAGAAACCACCAACGTGCTGTTTGAGTGCGCCTTCTTTAGCCCGCTTTCCATCACCGGCCGCGCGCGCCGTCACGGTCTGCATACTGATGCCTCGCATCGCTATGAGCGCGGCGTTGACTTCCAGCTGCAATATAAAGCCATCGAGCGCGCTACGCGTCTGCTGCTGGATATCTGCGGCGGCGAAGCTGGCCCGGTTATCGACCAGACTCATCAGGAAGCGCTGCCAGTCCGTGCAACCATCACGCTGCGCCGGGAAAAGCTGGATCGCCTGATTGGTCACGTTATTGCCGATAGCGAAGTCAGCGACATTCTGCGCCGTCTGGGCTGTGAAGTCAGTGAAGGTGAGGGTTTCTGGCAGGCGGTGGCACCAGCCTGGCGTTTCGATATGCAAATCGAAGAAGATCTGGTGGAAGAAGTTGCCCGCGTATACGGCTACAACAATATTCCTGACGTGCCGGTTCAGGCGGGACTGATTATGACTTCGCACCGCGAAGCTAATCTGTCGCTGAAGCGCGTGAAGGCGATGCTGGTAGACAAAGGTTATCAGGAAGCGATTACCTATAGCTTTGTCGATCCTAAAGTGCAGGCGCTGCTGCATCCGGGCGAAGAAAACCTGGTGCTGCCAAGCCCTATCTCCGTTGAGATGTCTGCAATGCGTCTTTCTTTGTGGACCGGCCTGCTGTCTGCGGTGGTTTACAATCAGAATCGTCAGCAGAGCCGCGTGCGCCTGTTTGAAAGCGGCTTACGCTTTGTGCCTGATACACAGGCAAACCTCGGTATCCGGCAGGATGTTATGCTGGCGGGCGTGATCAGCGGCGCTCGCTATGAGGAACACTGGGATCTGGCGCGTCAGGCAGTTGACTTCTATGATTTAAAAGGTGATTTAGAGTCCGTACTCGATCTGACAGGCAAACTGAGCGAAATTGAGTTCCGCGCTGAGGCTCATACGGCGCTGCATCCGGGACAGAGCGCCGGAATTTATTTGCAGGATCGGCGTATCGGTTACCTGGGCGTTGTTCATCCGGAACTTGAGCGGAAACTGGATCTTAACGGCCGTACCGTGGTCTTTGAACTGGAATGGGACAAGGTGTCAGACCGCGTCCTGCCTGAAGCGAGCGAGGTTTCACGCTTCCCGGCAAACCGTCGTGATATCGCTGTGCTGGTGGCTGAAAACGTGCCCGCAGCAGATATTATCGCCGAATGTAAGAAAGTTGGCGTAAATCAGGTAGTTGGCGTAAACTTGTTTGATGTGTACCGCGGTAAGGGTGTTAATGAAGGTTTTAAGAGCCTTGCTATCAGCCTGATTTTGCAAGATACCGGCCGGACACTCGAAGAAGAGGAGATCGCTGCAACCGTCGCCAAATGTGTTGCGGCGTTAAAAGAGCGATTCCAGGCAACCTTGAGGGATTGAACCTATGGCGCTTACAAAAGCTGAGATGTCTGAATACCTGTTTGAAAAGCTTGGGCTTAGCAAACGGGATGCCAAAGAGCTGGTAGAACTGTTTTTTGAAGAGGTACGACGTGCTTTGGAAAACGGTGAACAGGTGAAACTGTCAGGATTTGGCAACTTCGACCTTCGCGACAAAAATCAACGTCCGGGACGTAACCCCAAGACCGGCGAAGATATTCCGATTACGGCGCGTCGTGTGGTAACTTTCCGTCCTGGTCAGAAGCTGAAAAGCCGGGTCGAGAACGCTACGCCGAAAGAAGACTAATCGATGCTCTACAAAAGGCCGCTTAATGCGGCCTTTTTTATCCCTGAATTTTGGGCTGTTCTGGAAAAGATTTATGACCCCGCTTGCACAACAGGTGGCGCAGGCTCATCGGCATCAGCGCCGCTGGCTGGCCGCACTGGCGGCTTTCTGTTTGTTAATGGTTTTACTGAGCCTTTGTGCCGGCGATCGCTGGCTATGGCCGCAAAGCTGGTTTGCCGGACAGAATCAGCTCTTTATCTGGCAGCTGCGCTTACCGCGTACGCTGGCGGTAGTGCTGGTGGGCGCTTCGCTGGCGGTTACCGGTGCAATTATGCAGGCGCTGTTTGAAAACCCGCTGGCCGAACCCGGTTTGCTTGGGGTAGCGAACGGTGCCGGTGTCGGGCTGGTGCTGAGCATCTTCGCCGGTCTGTCAGGCTTATGGCCCGTCAGCGTTTTTGCCATCGCAGGCGCGCTGTTGATTACCTTTATCCTGCTTCGCTTTTCTCGCCGTTCGCTCTCCAGTAGCCGACTGTTGCTGGCAGGCGTCGCCTTAGGCATTATCTGTAGCGCGGTAATGACCTGGGCCGTCTATTTCAGCTCCAGTCTGGATTTACGCCAGCTGATGTACTGGATGATGGGCGGCTTTAGCGGCGTTGACTGGCGCTACGGCTGGCTGATGATTGCGCTACTGCCGGTGCTGGTCTGGCTCTGCTGCCAGTGGCGCGTGTTGAACCTGCTGGCGCTGGGCGAGACGTCCGCCCGTCAGCTGGGCCTGCCGCTGCTGCTGTGGCGCAATGTGCTGGTACTGGCTACCGGCTGGCTGACCGGCGTCAGCGTGGCGATGGCCGGGGCCATCGGATTTATCGGCCTGGTTGTACCGCATATTTTGCGCCTGAACAATATTAACGATCATCGTATGCTGTTACCGGCCTGCGCGCTGGCCGGCGGCGGCGTCCTGTTGGCGGCGGACATTCTTGCACGCACCGCCATCGCTGCGGCAGAATTACCGATTGGCGTAGTGACGGCAACGCTTGGCGCGCCGGTTTTTATCTGGCTACTTTTACGCAATCGAGCCTGACCATCGGTCAGCTTTTCTCTCTACTGAAACAGGAAAAACCAATGAGTATTTACGATACAGAACTGGTCACGCTGGATGGTGAAGCCACTACCCTGGCAAACTGGCAAGGCCAGGTGCTGCTGGTGGTTAATGTGGCTTCAAAATGTGGCCTGACGCCGCAATATGAACAGTTAGAGAACATTCATAAAGCCTGGTCCGATCGCGGTTTTTCCGTATTGGGTTTCCCCTGCAATGCGTTTCTGGGACAGGAGCCGGGCAGTGAAGAAGAGATCAAAACATTTTGCAGTACCACCTATGGCGTGACCTTCCCGATGTTCAGTAAAATCGAAGTCAACGGCCCGCAGCGTCATCCTTTGTACCAGCAGCTGGTTGCCGCCAGGCCGGAAGCCGTCGAGCCGGAAGAGAGCGGTTTTCTGGAAAAAATGCTCAGTAAAGGTCGTGGGCCAAAAGAACCGGGCGATATTTTATGGAATTTTGAAAAGTTCCTGATTGGCCGCGACGGGACCGTGGTGCAACGTTTCTCTCCGAATATGACGCCGGAAGACCCTATCGTAATGGAAAGCATTAAAGCGGCGCTGGCAAAATAGATGCTGCTGAGCTGCAAGGGCGTTGCCGTAGCGCGACGCCTTCAGCCCTTTACGGCTCAGGTTGGCCAGGGCGAACTGATCCACCTGCTTGGCCCAAACGGGGCAGGGAAAAGCTCGCTGTTGGCGGTTCTGTCTGGGATGATTAAGTCAGAAGGCGAGATTTGCTTTCTCGGTAAGCCGCTGGCTGCATGGGCGGGTTACGCGCTAGCAAGGCACCGGGCGTATCTGGCTCAGCAGCAGATGGCGGCCGGGAGTATGCCGGTCTGGCACTATCTGAAAATGCACCAGATAAACGACGAGAGCGAAGAAGCATTGCTGACGCTGTGTGAAACCTTTCAGCTGCTGGATAAGCTGTCATGCGCGCCTGGCCAGCTTTCCGGCGGTGAGTGGCAGCGTGTACGTCTGGCCGCCGTGCTTTGCCAGATGGCGCAACCGGAGGGCGCGTTGCTCTTGCTCGATGAGCCGCTAACCGGTCTGGACCTGGCGCAGCAGGCCGCGTTCGATCGCTGTCTTGCGGCATGGGTGGCAAAAGGTTTGACGGTGGTGATGAGCGGACATGATGTGAACCATTCCCTGCACCACGCTCAGCGCGTCTGGCTAATGAAAGAAGGCGGGCTTTTACAGCAAGGTACAGCCAGAGAAGTGCTGCAGCCAGAACGCCTTTCTGCTGTCTATGGCGTGCCTTTTACAAAAATTTCTGCAAACGGTCGGGAACTCCTGACCACGTTTAATTAACCAACCGGTCAGGGTGGCTTTCGGTAGTGGCAATGATTAAAGGAAGCATGTTATGCGCTACGGACTTTTGTTGATTGCGATTTTGCTGGCGGGCTGTAGCAGCCACGCGCCGCCGCCGAACAGTCGTCTTTCTGACTCTATTACCGTGATCGCCCAGCTAAATGCACAGCTTGGCAAGTGGCACGGCACGCCTTACCGCTATGGCGGTCTGGGACGTAATGGCGTTGACTGCTCCGGTTTTGTCTATCTGACTTTTCGCGACCGCTTTAACCTTCAGCTGCCGCGTACCACCATCGCGCAGACCGAAATGGGCACGCGCATCAGCAAAAAAGATTTGCTGCCGGGCGATCTCCTGTTTTTCAAAACGGGAGCCGGGGAAAATGGTTTGCATGTAGGGATTTACGATACTGACGACAGGTTTATTCACGCCTCAACCAGTCAGGGCGTTATCCGTTCCTCGCTGAATAACGTTTACTGGAAAAAGGTTTTCTGGCAGGCAAGACGTATTTAACCGGTGGGAAATTATGTACGGGATGGCCGCCACAAAAAAGCTTATTTATCCATAAGTTGATTTATATAAGCGGTGGCAGGCACCGCTATTGCTTAGCAAGGTAATTATAGAAAGTCTTTATAAATAGCTGGCCTGGCTTTTCCCTTGTCGAATTTTGTAAAGGAAGGTTAAAGAAACGGTTTAAAGGGATTTGCCGCTATTTAAATGTGATTTAATATCACAGCATCTTTTTTAAAAAATATGTGCTAGGTTAAGTTAGTTGCGTGGGCTTTACCCGAGCTATTCTGCTGCGGTCGTCTTTAACCCTGGCGTTGTCATCGCCATGTGCCTGCGCGGATGACAACTTCATCATGGCTGAATAAGAATGAATATCCATCTGGAAGCGGATTATAAAAGTTACACGTCATTCAACCCGATTTACTGCTTCGGCGGGCAGCTTATCGCTGTCGAGCTGCTGACGCAGTTTTCCCACAGCACGGCGAACGTGGCGATCCCACAGGAGCTGCTGCTGCCGCAGCTCTGTAAGGAACAGCGCATTGTTCTATTACAAAATCAGATTAACAGTATTGAAAGACATCTCGACTTTTTCTGTCAGCAAAAAGTAAAAGTTACGCTAAAAATAGATGAGTTACTGGCACAGACTATCCTGGAAAGCGAGTTTTTAAGCCGTAAACTGGATGCGCTCTGCTGGCTGGAGCTGGAAATTACCGAGAGCTTTACGGATTTAAAACTGGGGAAAGACAATCCGGGCCTGATGGCGCTAAGCGAAAGGTTCGATTTATCTTTAGCAAATTACGGCGCGGGTAAAGCGCCATCAAAAGCGGTATACGACAATCTCTTTTCTCGTATAAAACTCGACAAGGGTTTTATTCAGCATAATATTAACCGCCTCTCTTTCCGTCCTTTTATCAACTCCATACTGGAACATATTAAGCCACACTGTCAGCAGGTTATCGTGCAGGGCGTGGACGACCTGACCGGGCTGGAAAAGGTTAGTCAATATCAGTTTGATGGGATCCAGAGCGCGTTGTTTTCCCCGGTAACCGAAGAGTCTCTGACCACGCTGGTGGTGCCGCCTAAAGAGTTAATGACCGATTCAGCAATAACCCCTTAACAAATCCGTGTTCCCTTGTGCGCAGGCGGTTTACACTTAAAGCCGGTACCGCAAGCGCAAAGCGGGTGCCAGTAAATTTTAAGGGGACCGCATGCACTTCAATAATACCTGGCATAACGAGCTGGCAGGATTTTACACCGCTCTGAAACCTACGCCGTTAAAAAACCCACGTCTGCTTTATCACAGCGCCTCGCTGGCTCAGGAGCTGGGGCTGGACGAGAGCTGGTTCCGCGCTGACAAAACCGCCGTCTGGAGCGGCGAAGAGCTGTTGCCGGGAATGCAGCCGCTGGCTCAGGTTTATAGCGGGCATCAGTTTGGCGTCTGGGCAGGTCAGTTAGGTGACGGGCGCGGCATTTTGCTGGGCGAGCAGCAGTTGGCCGACGGTCGTAAAATGGACTGGCATCTGAAGGGTGCCGGTCTGACGCCTTACTCGCGCATGGGCGATGGTCGTGCCGTGCTGCGCTCTTCGCTACGTGAATTTCTTGCCTCTGAAGCAATGTACCATCTTGGCGTGCCGACCTCGCGCGCGCTGACGGTCGTGACCAGCGATCAACCTGTGCAGCGTGAGACTACTGAACGCGGTGCGATGCTGCTACGCGTGGCGGAAAGCCATGCTCGTTTCGGCCATTTTGAGCATTTCTTTTACGCACAGCAGCCTGAAAAGGTGCGGGAGCTGGCTGACTATTTGATTCGCCACCACTGGCCGGAGCTGCAAAATGAAGCGGATCGCTACCTGCTCTGGTTTAGCGATGTGGTTAAGCGCACGGCCAGGCTGATTGCGCACTGGCAGAGCATTGGTTTTGCGCACGGGGTGATGAATACGGACAACATGTCGGTGCTGGGGATGACGCTGGATTACGGGCCGTACGGTTTTCTGGATGATTATAAGCCGGACTTTATCTGTAACCATTCCGATTATCAGGGCCGCTATAGCTTTGATAATCAGCCTGTGGTTGGGCTATGGAATCTGAATCGGCTGGCGCATTCGCTGTCCGGGCTGCTGGATACCACGCAGCTGAAGCAGGCGCTGGCGGAATATGAACCGGAGCTGATGCGCTGTTGGGGAGCGCAGATGCGCGCAAAGCTGGGGCTGATGACCCAGAGTAAAGATGATAACGATATTCTGACCGGGCTGCTGTCGCTGATGACGAAAGAGGGCAGCGACTATACGTTGACGTTTCGTCTGCTTTGCGACACGGAGCAGCAGCAGTCGCGCTCGCCGCTGCGGGACGAGTTTATCGATCGCGAGGCCTTTGACAGCTGGTACAACGTTTATCGCCAGCGTCTGTTGCAGGAAGAGGGCGACGATGCGGTGCGCCAGCAAAAGATGAAGCAGGTGAATCCCGCCATCATTTTAAGGAACTATCTGGCACAGCAGGCGATTGAACAGGCGGAGAAGGATGATATCAGCGTGCTTACCCGTCTGCATCAGGCGCTGTCGCGGCCTTTTGATGACGCACCGGAGTTCGCTGATTTAATGCGTCGGCCGCCGGACTGGGGCAAAAAACTTGAGGTGAGCTGTTCAAGCTAAGATCTCTGCGGGAACAGTAGAGGCAGTCAGCGCCAGCGGGCTGCTGCTGTAAATGCTGCTGCATAAACGGTGTAAAGCGGCAGCGCCGCTTTACTCGTCAGAACCGCGTTGCCACGGCATCTGCCAGCAGCGCCAGGACTTCCTCGCTGTCGTCCCAGCCCAGGCACGGATCGGTAATCGACTGGCCGTATTGCAACGGCGTACCGGACTGGACTTTCTGTGTTCCTTCCTTCAGGAAACTTTCAATCATTACGCCTGCAATCGCCTGCGAACCTTTCCGGATTTGCTGCGCGACCGAGGCGGCAACCTCTTTCTGCAGGCGATGCTGTTTCAGGCAGTTACCGTGGCTGAAGTCAATAACCAGCCGTTCCGGCAGATTGTGTTCGCGCAGGCTTGCCGCCGCTGCGGCGATGTCTTCCGCATGATAGTTCGGCTGTTTACCGCCGCGCATAATGACGTGTCCGGAAGGATTGCCGCTGGTCTGATAAATCGTCATCTGGCCATGCTTGTCCGGTGAAAGAAACATATGGCTGGCGCGTGCGGCGCGGATCGCATCAACGGCGATCTGGATATTGCCATCCGTCCCGTTTTTAAAACCAACCGGACAAGAGAGCGCGGAAGCCATCTCTCGATGGATCTGGCTTTCCGTGGTGCGAGCGCCTATCGCTCCCCAACTGATGAGATCTGCAATAAACTGGCCGACTACCATGTCCAGGAACTCGGTGGCGGTTGGCATACCAAGCCTGTTGATCTCCAGCAGTAGCTTGCGTGCTGTTTCCAGACCGTGATTGACCCGAAAGCTACCGTCCAGGTCGGGATCGGAGATTAACCCTTTCCAGCCCACTACGGTGCGCGGTTTTTCAAAATAGGCCCGCATCACAATCTCAAGCCGGGAGTGATGCTGCTGGCGCAGCGCATTTAATTTTGCGGCATAGTCTAAAGCAGCAGCGGGGTCGTGCAGCGAACAAGGGCCAATAACGACCAGCAGGCGACGATCTTCACCAGCAAGGATACGTGCCACGCGCTTGCGGCAGTCGGTAACGTTAGCGGCAATTTCTGGCGTTATCGGATGCCGCTGCGCCAGTTCATCAGGCGTAATCAGGCTCTCGATGCGCGCGGTCCGCAGTTCATCTGTCTTATTCATAAAGCTCTCTGAAATCTTATCTTCGCGACGGCAGGAGTACCGGGAAGTGATGGCGATCACAATAAACCTGACGGGGCGATCGTTTCAACCTTAAACGCCCGTCTGCCGGGCGTTTCGGGATAAATATCACTGTTTCACAAGCGGGATCAAAAATTTTCTGTCGCTCAATACATTCGGCGAGTCAGCCCCGTGATGTCGAGAATTTTGGTGGCTATCTCCTCAACGGAGTAGTTGGTGCTGTTGAGATAACGAATTTGATGAGTACGGAACAGCGCCTCTACTTCACCCACTTCCAGCCGGCACTGGCGCATGGAGGCATAGCGAGTATTTTCCGCTCTTTCCTGGCGAATGGCGGCCAGACGTTCGGGATCGATAGTCAGGCCAAACAGTTTGTGCTGGAAAGGGCGCAGCGCTGGCGGCAGCTTGAGGTTATCCATATCGTCGGCAATAAAAGGATAGTTGGCCGCGCGGATACCAAACTGCATGGCCAGATAGAGGCTGGTCGGTGTTTTGCCACAGCGCGAAACCCCCAGCAGGATAACCTGTGCATCTTCCAGCCCACGCAGCGAAATGCCGTCGTCGTGCGCCAGCGTATAGTCTATGGCAGCGATACGGGCGTCATATTTACCCAGGTTACTGGCTGTCAGGCCGTGCGTGCGGTTAGCGACCGGGGCAGGAGCAAGCCCAAGCTCCTGCTGCAACGGCGCAACCAGAGACTGCACGATATCCTGACAGAACCCCTCGCTCTGCAAGATTATTTCGCGGATTTCTGGCGTTACGATAGAGATAAACACCAGAGGACGCAGGCCGCTTTTCTGATAAAGCGCATTAATCTGCGCTTTTACCGCCTGGGCACGCTGCACGTTTTCAACAAAGGGCAACGTGACGCTGTTGATGGCCACGGGAAACTGGGAAAGCACGGCGTGGCCCAGCACCTCGGCGGTAATAGCCGTGCCGTCCGAGATATAAAAAACACTACGTTCGCTGATATCCATGTTTTCTCCTGGTGGCTGTGCTTTTCAGACTAAATTAGATAGTCACAGTAAAGCAAACGGTAATAGCTTTTGCGAAACAAAATGAAATCGCCAAAATAAAATAAAATGAAATAAAAAGTAGAATAAAGTCGGCTATAATGGTCGGCGAAAGGAAAAATAGCCATAATGAAATTGCGTTCCCTTTTTCCATTCCCAAAAACCCATGTTAAGCAAAAAAGCATGCTGAAAAAGAATTAATAATAACGCGAAGGTTGCTCTAAGTTTGAATGCATTTTTTATTGTTTAAAATCAATGTGTTATTTATTTGGCTTTCCTTTTCAATTAAATTTTTCTGCGCGGAATTTTCTTAAAAGTAGCTTTTTATTAAGCTTGAACGATTCAACAGTTTCTTTCCTGAAGCGGAATATGCCAGGCTCAGAAATGCACGACCCTGTGCTTCTTAATTACATCACAAAAGGATTGCTTCAATGTCCAATATAGGCGAACTGCCGCTTGTGCTCTGGTATAACCAGCTTGGCATGAACGATGTTGATCGGGTGGGGGGCAAAAATGCTTCTCTGGGTGAAATGATCACTAATTTGTCATCGCTTGGCGTTTCCGTTCCTGACGGTTTTGCCACAACGGCCGATGCATTCAATCAGTTCCTCGATCAAAGCGGCGTCAGTCAGCGGATATATGCGCTGTTAGACAAAACCGATATTGACGATGTTGACGAACTGGCGAAGGCAGGTCAGCAGATCCGCCAGTGGATTGTGGAAACGCCTTTCCAGCCAGAACTGGAGCAGGCCATTCGCGAGGCGTATCAGCAGCTTTCGGCAGACGATGCCGAAGCCTCTTTTGCCGTGCGCTCCTCTGCGACGGCAGAAGATATGCCGGATGCCTCTTTCGCCGGCCAGCAGGAAACGTTTCTTAACGTGCAGGGATTTGACGCCGTTCTGATCGCGGTAAAGCACGTTTACGCCTCGCTGTTTAACGACCGCGCCATTTCCTATCGCGTTCATCAGGGATACGACCACCGTGGCGTAGCGCTCTCGGCTGGGGTACAGCGCATGGTGCGTTCTGATGTCGGCACCGCGGGCGTCATGTTTACCATTGATACCGAATCGGGCTTCGATCAGGTCGTATTTATTACCGCCGCCTTCGGCCTGGGTGAGATGGTGGTACAGGGCGCGGTCAATCCGGATGAATTTTATGTCCATAAGCCGACGCTCGCCGCGGGCCGTCCCGCTATCGTGCGCCGTACGATGGGTTCGAAGAAAATTCGCATGGTCTATACCGATTCTCAAACGCACGGTGAGCAGGTCAAAATCGAGGATGTACCGGAAGCGGAACGCGATCGTTTCTGCCTGAGCAATGAAGAAGTCGAGGCGCTGGCCGCGCAGGCCATGCAGATTGAAAAACATTACCAGCGGCCGATGGATATCGAGTGGGCGAAAGATGGCCACACCGGCAAGCTCTTTATCGTTCAGGCACGTCCCGAAACGGTGCGTTCTAACGGCCAGGTCATGGAGCGTTATACGCTACAGGGCAAAGGCAACATCGTGGTGGAAGGGCGCGCTATCGGGCACCGCATCGGCGCAGGCGTGGTGAAGGTCATTCACGATATCAGCGAAATGAACCGCATCCAGAAAGGCGACGTGCTGGTGACGGATATGACCGATCCCGACTGGGAACCGATCATGAAAAAAGCCTCTGCGATTATCACCAATCGCGGCGGCAGAACCTGTCATGCGGCTATTATCGCGCGCGAGCTGGGCATTCCAGCCGTGGTGGGCTGTGGTGACGCGACTGAACGGCTGCAAGAGGGCCACAAGGTCACGGTCTCCTGCGCAGAGGGCGACACCGGCTACGTTTATGATGATTTACTCGACTTTGAGGTAAAAAGCTCTCAGGTTGATGAAATGCCGCAGCTGCCGCTGAAAATCATGATGAACGTCGGAAATCCGGACAGGGCTTTTGATTTCGCCTGTTTGCCTAACGAAGGCGTCGGGCTGGCGCGACTGGAATTCATCATCAACCGCATGATTGGCGTGCATCCTAAAGCGCTGCTGGAGTTTGACCAGCAAACGCCAGAGCTGCAGCAGCAGATCCGCGGCATGATGAAAGGCTTTGACGATCCGGTTGAGTTTTATATCGCGCGCCTGACGGAAGGCATCGCCACGCTGGGCGCTGCGTTTGCGCCAAAACGGGTTATCGTGCGTCTGTCAGATTTTAAAACTAACGAGTATGCCAACCTGGTAGGTGGCGAGCGCTACGAGCCGGAAGAGGAAAACCCGATGCTGGGCTTCCGTGGTGCAGGCCGCTACGTTGCTGACAGCTTCCGCGACTGTTTTGCACTGGAGTGCGCAGCGGTGAAACGCGTGCGTAACGAAATGGGCCTGACCAATGTTGAAATCATGGTGCCGTTTGTACGTACCGTTGCGCAGGCGAAAGCAGTGGTTGAGGAGCTGGAAAGTCAGGGGCTGAAACGCGGCGAGAATGGCCTGAAGATCATTATGATGTGCGAGATCCCTTCCAACGCACTGCTGGCGGACGAGTTCCTGCACTATTTTGACGGCTTCTCTATTGGTTCTAATGATATGACGCAGCTGGCGCTTGGTCTGGACAGGGATTCCGGCGTCGTCTCAGCACTGTTCGATGAGCGTAACGACGCGGTTAAAGCGCTGCTGTCGATGGCGATTCGCGCCGCCAAAAAGGCCAATAAGTATGTCGGTATCTGTGGCCAGGGGCCGTCAGATCACGAAGATTTTGCGGCCTGGCTGATGGAAGAAGGAATCGATAGCCTGTCGCTTAATCCGGATACGGTGGTGCAAACCTGGCTAAGCCTGGGCGAACTGAAAAAAGCGTAACTATTCATAAGTTCTTATATAAAAAGGCCGGTTTATCCGGCCTTTTTGCTTTTGTACATATAAAAAAAAGCCCATCACATGGGATGGGCAAAGACTACACACAGCAATTCTTTATGTCACTCAGGGGAAAAGGTTGTTTATAAATCAGCGCGTTGCTGCTAAACATAACCGATATACTATTCTCAGCCGTGAAGTGAGTCTTTAAGAATCCTCTTATTAGTTTAAGGGAGGTAATATTTTTTGAGACGGTTAACAGGTGTAATGCAGAATATGTGTATTTATCTTAATCAATTGTTCTTAAGGACGAGAGAAAAGGGGACGGCCAGCGCGAAAAGGATAAAAGTTGCTAAACAAAGGCATCTTTCACGCAAAAGGGATTTTTTGGCGGGATTACGCGGTCAGGTTAACTGACCGCGTAAAAAGATTAGTTTGCTGAGTTTTCCTGTTCTATATCAGCAAGTTCTTCAACAACCTCTTCGGGATCTTCCTGCGGAGCGGGCGCTTCATGCGTCCAGACAGACACCAGACGATAAGAAACCGCCAGCACTACCGGCCCGATAAACAGGCCGATCATGCCAAAAGCCACCAGCCCGCCAATCACGCCACAGAGGATCAGAATCATCGGCAAATCCGCACCCATGCGGATCAGCATCGGCCGCAAGACGCTATCCAGCGTGCCTACGACGCAGCTCCATATCAGCAGCACGGTAGCCCAGGTATTATCGCCGCTCCAGTAAAGCCAGATAATGGCCGGAACCAGCACTACCAGCGGCCCCAGCTGTACCAGGCAGGAAAGGATCATCACTACCGTCAGGACGGTGGCATAAGGAATACCGGAAATAGCCAGGCCGATACCGCCAAGCACGCCCTGGACCAGAGCGGTGACCACCACGCCCAGCGCTACGGCACGGATCGCCTGACCGGCAAGCAGCACGACGGCATCGCCACGGCGATGGCCCAGACGATAAGCGAAATGGCGGATGCCAAAACCGACCTGTTCACCACGCCAGTAGAGCAGCACGCTGAACAGTAACATTAAACCCAAATGCAGCATAAAACGGCCAAAGTGTCCGGCCTGGGCAAACAGAAAGACGCTGGTGCGGCCGATATAAGGCTGAATGCTGGTCATCATCGCTGCGCCGCCGCCGGCAACCAGATGGCGATAGGCGGAAGAGAGCTTTCTGCCCACCAGCGGAATATCGTGCAGCCAGAGCATTTCCGGCAGCATCAGGTGGCCGGACGTCGCCCAGGCGATCAGCGGGCCGCTGTTTTCAATCAGGCTGTTCACCAGCAGGGCTATCGGGATAACAAACAGCAGCATCAGCAGCAGCGTCATCACGATAACCGCCAGCGAGCGCCGCCCCCACAGCCAGCCCTGAATTTTCAGCATCAGCGGCCAGGTGGCGATCACCACCATGCTCGCCCAGGCAAACCCCAGCACAAACGGCTGGACCACCCACAGGCTGACGACGATAAGCAGGGTAATAAACAGGATAGAAAAGATAACCTGTAACATATCCCATCCATTTTGCGTGTTCTTCATGTATGGCCATTAACCTCAATAAAATGAGCAACCGGAGAATAGTGGCGAAGTGCGCCAACCATTTTCAACCTGACGTATTAAACGCATTTTTAATGGAAACGGCACGTTATTCTTTTCACCTGCCTAAAATCGCGACAGGTGACAAAAAAATGTGATAAAACCATGACAAAGAGCAAAGGATACCCTTCAAACACAACCTGGTTACAAGATAATGATCCCACAGATTTCTCAGGCGCCGGGCCTCGTTCAACTGGTGCTGAAGTTTTTGCAGACGTTAGAGCAACAGGGTTTTACCGGCGATACCGCCACCAGCTACGCCGACCGCCTTACCATGTCCACCGACAACAGCATCTATCAGCTGTTACCTGATGCGGTTATCTTTCCACGTTCTACGGCAGACGTGGCGCTGGTCGCCAGGCTGGCAGGCGAAGAGCGCTATCAAAGCCTGATATTTACGCCTCGCGGTGGCGGCACCGGCACCAACGGCCAGTCGCTGAATCAGGGTATCGTGGTGGATATGTCCCGCTACATGAACCGCATTCTTGAGATCAATGTTGAACAGGGATGGGTAAAAGTCGAGGCCGGCGTGATAAAAGACCAGCTTAACGCCGCGCTGAAACCTCTTGGCTATTTTTTCTCCCCCGAGCTTTCAACCAGTAACCGCGCCACGCTTGGCGGCATGATCAATACGGATGCCTCCGGGCAAGGTTCGCTGGTCTATGGGAAAACTTCCGATCACGTTCTGGGATTGCGCGCCGTGCTGATCGGCGGCGATATGCTGGATACGCGCGCCGTTCCGGTTGCCCTGGCTGAGACGCTGGCTAAAGAACAGACGCGGGAAGGGGAAATTTACCGCACGGTGCTGGAACGCTGCCGCGATCGTCGCCAGCTGATTATCGACAAGTTCCCTGAGCTCAATCGTTTTCTTACCGGTTACGATTTGCGCCACGTTATTAGCGACGACCTGGAGCAGGTCGATCTTACCCGGCTGCTGTGTGGCGCAGAAGGCACGCTGGCCTTTATCACCGAAGCGCGGTTAAACATTACGCCCATCCCTAAAGTGCGCCGCCTGGTCAACATCAAATATGACTCGTTCGATTCCGCTCTGCGCAGCGCGCCTTTTATGGTGGAAGCGCAGGCGCTGTCGGTGGAAACCGTCGATTCAAAAGTGCTGAACCTGGCGCGGGAAGATATCGTCTGGCACTCGGTCAGCGAATTAATCACCGACGTGCCGGATCGTGACATGCTCGGCCTGAATATCGTGGAGTTTGCCGGAGATGACCGGGCGCTGATTGATGGGCAGGTCGCCTCGCTTTGCCAGCGGCTGGAAACGCTGATGGCGGAGCAGCAGGCAGGCGTAATTGGCTATCAGCTGTGTGACGATATTAGCGGCATTGAACGCATCTACGCGATGCGCAAAAAAGCCGTAGGGCTGCTGGGAAATGCCAAAGGGCGCGCCAAGCCGATTCCTTTTGTTGAGGATACCTGCGTACCGCCGCAGCATCTGGCGGACTATATCGTTGAATTTCGTCAGCTGCTGGATAGCCATAACCTGAGCTACGGCATGTTTGGCCATGTAGATGCTGGCGTTCTGCATGTGCGGCCAGCGCTGGATATGTGCGATCCGCAGCAGGAAATGTTGATGAAGCAAATTTCCGACGAGGTGGTGGCCTTGACGGCGCGCTACGGCGGATTGCTGTGGGGAGAACACGGGAAAGGCTTCCGTGCGGAGTACAGTCCGGCCTTTTTTGGTGAAGAGCTGTTCAACGATTTGCGCCGCATCAAAGCCGCTTTCGACCCCGCTAACCGGCTGAATCCTGGCAAAATCTGCGCGCCTTTTGGCGTCGACGAACCGATGATGAAAGTCGACGCGGTCAAGCGCGGGACTTTCGACCGGCAGATCCCGATAAGCGTGCGCAGCGACTGGCGCGGTGCAATGGAGTGTAACGGTAACGGTCTCTGCTTTAATTTTGACGCACGCAGCCCGATGTGCCCCTCAATGAAAATTACCGGCAACCGCATTCACTCGCCCAAAGGCCGCGCCACGCTAACGCGTGAATGGCTGCGGCTACTGGCGGAGCAGGGCGTCGATCCGCTGGCGCTGGAAAGAAGCCTGCCGACGCAGAAAGTCAGCCTGCGCGGCATGATTGAGCGAACCCGCAACAGCTGGCACGCCAGGCGTGGCGAGTATGACTTCTCGCATGAGGTAAAAGAGGCGATGTCGGGTTGTCTGGCCTGCAAGGCGTGCTCCACGCAGTGCCCGATTAAAATTGATGTGCCCGGCTTCCGCTCTCGCTTTTTGCAGCTCTACCATACGCGCTATTTGCGTCCCGCCAGCGATCACCTGGTTGCCAGCGTGGAAAGCTATGCGCCGCTGATGGCGAAAGCGCCAAAATTTTTCAATTTCTTCCTGCGGCAGCCGCTGGTACGAGAGCTGAGTAAAAATCACATCGGCATGGTCGACCTGCCGCTGCTTTCTTCACCCAGCCTGAAAAACCAGCTGGCCGGGCAGCGGGCCACTACCACCACGCTGGAGCAGCTGGAAGCCATGGGCGCAGAACAGCGCGCAAGTCATGTGCTGATTGTCCAGGATCCGTTCACCAGCTATTACGAGGCTTCGCTGGTAAGCGATTTTGTTGCGCTGGTGGAGAAGCTGGGCTTCCAGCCGGTAGTGTTGCCTTTCTCGCCAAACGGCAAGGCGCAGCACATCAAAGGCTTTTTGCAGCGTTTCGCCAGAACGGCGCAAAAGACGGCGGATTTCTTAAATCGCGTGGCCAAACTACAGCTGCCGATGGTCGGCGTCGATCCGGCACTGGTGCTTTGTTATCGCGATGAATACAAAGAAATTCTTGGCGATAATCGCGGCGATTTCCACGTGCAGCTGGTGCATGAATGGCTGCAAAAGGCGTTGCCGGAAAGGCAGGCGGTGCCCCAAAGCGGCGAGGCCTGGTATCTGTTCGGACACTGTACGGAAGTGACCGCGCTGCCCGCTTCCAGCCAGCAGTGGGCCGCTATCTTCGCTCGCTTCGGCGCCAGGCTGGAAAACATGAGCGTAGGCTGCTGCGGGATGGCGGGCACCTATGGCCACGAGGCAAAAAATCTGGCTAACTCGCTGGGTATCTACGAGCTTTCCTGGCATACCGCCCTGCAAAAGCTGCCGCGCCAGCGCTGTCTGGCGACCGGCTACTCCTGCCGCAGTCAGGTGAAGAGGGTAGAAGGCAACGGCATGCGTCATCCGCTACAGGCGCTGCTGGAACTGATCTAAACGACGCAGCAGAAATCACAGCGCCACCAGGGTATACTGGTGGCGTTTTGCTTTGCAGCGCGTCAGCCTTCACATAATCCATGAAGCCTGGCGCATAAATTCGCTTTGCAGCAGGGTTGCCTTTTCCCACTCGCCGCTCAGCGCCAGCTGATGGCACAGACGGCTAAGCGTATGGCGTGCCAGCTGCCAGGCTTGCATACGGAACAGGCGTTCGCGCTGATTATTTCCCAATTCCTGCAGCAGACGCTGATGCAGCCTGCCCAGGGCATGCAGATAGCTCTGGTCGTCGCCGTTTAGCTGGCAAAGCTCTGCCATATCCAGGCAGGTATCGTTGTATTTGCGCAACTGCTCAAGCGAGCAGTCGGACCGGTTGAGTTTAGCCTGCGCCATATAATAATCGATGGTGATATCGCGGACGGAAAACTGGTATTCGTCAATTTTATGCTGCAGCCAGGCGCTTATCGACAGCTTCATGATGGGTCCTGTTCGCGCTAATGATAATCATTATCATATTATAACTGGCGCATTATTCAACATCAGCGAAAAAAAATTTATCGATTTATGCGGCCTCTTAAATAAATTGGTAATAACAATACGCGTTAAGGATGAAAGCGTTAAAATAAGCATTATTCCTGATTAACGTAGCGCGGCTGATATTTACTGGCTGCTTTTCAATGTGTTACCATTTCGTTAAATCACGGCGCGACGCACATCGCAAACCTCTTCACAGGGTCTAAACTGAATAAAGAGGCCTGAAAAAACCCGGTTGGCCTTAATCCCTGCAAAACAAGAGGTTGAAGAGACAATCATTATCACTAACATAGGGGTATCAGCCCGCAGGGCTACCGACTCGCGAGGTAATGTTATGCCATCAGCAACAACCGCTTCTTTTTCTCCCGACGACTTCGTCTGGAAAGGACTGACGCTAACCGACAGTGCCGCACAGCAGATCATTGCGCTGGCAGCCAGTGACCCGCACGTGAAGGGGTTACGGCTGGGCGTGAAAACGTCCGGCTGCGCCGGATTCGGTTACACCATGGATTTGATTAAAGAGCCTGCGTCAGATGATTTAGTGTTTACCCATAACGGCGCAAATCTTTACGTGCCGCTGCAGGCTATGCCTTTTATCGACGGAACCGAAGTGGATTTCGTACGTGAAGGCCTGAACCAGATTTTTAAATTTAATAATCCTAAAGCTCAACACGCCTGTGGCTGTGGTGAGAGCTTTGGCGTTGAGTAAATTTTATGTCCCGAAATACTGATACATCAGACGACGTGCAGGTCTGGGAAGGAAGCCGCCAGAAGTACAAGGAAGGATTCTTCACTCAGCTGCAAACCGAAGAGTTCGCCCACGGCATCAATGAAGATGTGGTGCGCGCGATCTCGGCTAAACGCAATGAGCCGGAGTGGATGCTTGATTTTCGCCTCAAGGCCTTTGCGGCCTGGCTGGAAATGGAAGAGCCACACTGGCTGAAAGCTAACTATAAGTCACTGAACTATCAGGATTACAGTTACTACTCGGCGCCATCCTGCGGCAGCTGCGACGACAGCTGCGCTTCCGAGCCTGGCGCACAGCAGACCTCCGGCGCAGAAGCACCAAACTATCTGACGGAAGAAGTGGAAAACGCCTTCAAACAGCTGGGCGTGCCGGTTCGCGAGGGTCAGGAAGTGGCGGTCGATGCGATTTTTGACTCGGTATCGGTTTCCACGACCTATCGCGGCAAGCTGGCAGAGCAGGGCATCATTTTCTGCTCGTTTGGCGAAGCGATCCACGAACATCCGGAGCTGGTAAAACAGTATCTGGGCAGCGTCGTGCCTGCGAATGATAACTTCTTTGCCGCGCTGAATTCGGCTGTCGCCTCGGACGGGACCTTTGTTTACATCCCTAAAGGCGTGCGTTGCCCGATGGAGCTGTCGACCTATTTCCGTATCAACGCGGCAAAAACCGGCCAGTTCGAGCGCACCATTCTGATTGCCGATGAAGGCAGCTACGTCAGCTACATCGAAGGTTGTTCCGCGCCAGTGCGCGACAGCTATCAGCTGCACGCGGCCGTGGTGGAAGTCATCATCCACAAAGACGCGGAAGTAAAATATTCTACGGTACAGAACTGGTTCTCCGGCGGCGAGTCGGAAGGCGGCATCCTGAACTTCGTGACCAAGCGCGCGCTGTGTGAAGGCGAAAACAGCAAGATGTCATGGACGCAGTCTGAAACCGGTTCGGCGATTACCTGGAAATATCCAAGCGTGATCCTGCGTGGCGACAACTCCGTGGGCGAGTTTTTCTCCGTGGCGCTGACCAGCGGTCATCAGCAGGCCGATACCGGCACCAAGATGATCCACATTGGTAAAAACACCAAATCCACCATTATCTCCAAGGGGATTTCGGCGGGTAAAAGCCAGAACACCTATCGCGGCCTGGTGAAGATTATGCCAACGGCGACCAACGCCCGTAACTTTACCCAGTGCGACTCCATGCTGATTGGCGCCGAGTGCGGCGCGCATACCTTCCCGTACGTGGAAGCGCGCAACAATACCGCGCAGCTGGAGCACGAAGCTACGACCTCAAGAATTGGCGAAGATCAGCTGTTCTACTGCCTGCAGCGTGGTATCAGCGAGGATGACGCTATCTCAATGATCGTTAACGGCTTTTGTAAGGACGTCTTCTCCGAGCTGCCGCTGGAGTTTGCGGTGGAAGCGCAAAAACTGCTGGCGATAAGCTTAGAACACAGCGTGGGCTGATCCCCGCTGCTTACTCATTTTGCGCAATGCAGACAGGTATTGCCCAGGAAACATTATGTTAAGCATCAAAGATTTACAGGTAAGTATCGAAGATAAAGAGATCCTGCGCGGGTTGAATCTGGAAGTGAAGCCAGGCGAAGTGCATGCGATTATGGGCCCGAACGGTTCCGGTAAGAGTACGCTTTCCGCCACGCTGGCTGGCCGTGAAGAGTATGAAATCACCGGCGGCTCCGTTGCCTTTAAGGGGAAAGATCTGCTGGAGCTTTCTCCGGAAGATCGTGCGGGCGAAGGCATCTTTATGGCCTTCCAGTATCCGGTAGAAATCCCTGGCGTCAGCAACCAGTTTTTCCTGCAAACCGCCGTCAACGCGGTGCGTAAATACCGTGACCAGGAGTCGCTGGACCGTTTCGACTTCCAGGACTTTATCGAAGACAAAATTCACCTGCTGAAAATGCCGGAAGATTTGCTGACCCGTTCCGTAAACGTCGGCTTCTCCGGCGGTGAGAAGAAGCGTAACGACATTCTGCAGATGGCGGCGCTGGAACCTGAACTTTGCATTCTGGATGAAACCGACTCCGGACTGGATATCGATGCGCTGAAAATCGTCTCTAACGGCGTTAACACGCTGCGCGACGGCAAACGCGCCTTTATTATCGTTACCCACTACCAGCGCATCCTGGACTACATCAAGCCCGATTTCGTGCACGTGCTGTATCAGGGCAAGATCGTCAAGTCAGGCGACTTCTCGCTGGTGAAACAACTGGAGGAGCAAGGCTATGGCTGGCTTACCGAACAGGAGTAGTGAAAACGCCCTGCAGCAGTGGCATCACCTGTTCGAGACCCAGGGCGAGCAGCGTTCCCTGCAGGCTCAGCAACACTGGCAGCAGGTGCTGCGCTTAGGTCTGCCGACGCGCAAGCATGAGAACTGGAAATATACGCCGCTGGACAGCCTGCTGGCGCACAACTTCGTGCTGCCGACGTCCGCTACGCTGACGGCCGCAGACGTGGCCGCGCTGGCGCTGAATATCGACGCCATTAAGCTGGTCTTTGTCGACGGGCGCTTCAACGCGCAGCTCAGCGACAGCAGCTGGGATCTGTTTGATATTCAGGTGACAAAGGCCGCCGGACGCCGTGAGCTTAACGCGCCGGTACAGCCAGAGGTATTCCTGCACCTGACGGAAAGCCTGGCGGAAGAGTTGACCACCATTCATCTGGCGCGCGGCAAGTCCGCCGCTCGCGCCGTCTATCTGCTGCATATCAGCAGCGGTAGCGCGCAGGAAGAGATGAACACCTCGCATTATCGCCACCATCTGCAGCTGGATGACGGCGCAGAAGCGACCATTATTGAGCATTACGTTAGCCTGAACGACAGCGCGCATTTTACCGGCGCTCGCTTTACCGCTACCGTTGGCAACAACGCGCAGCTGACGCACTACAAACTGGGCTTTGAGCACGCCAGCAGCAACCACTTCTCGCATAACGATCTGGTGATTGAGCGTGATGCGCGCGTGGCGAGCCATAGCTTCCTGCTGGGTAGCGGTCTGGCACGCCATAACACCAGCGTGCAGCTGAACGGCGAGGGGAGCGATCTGTCGATTAACAGCCTGATGCTGCCAGTAGAAAAAGAAGTGTGCGACAGCCGTACTTATCTGGAGCACAACAAAGGTTATTGCCAGAGCCGCCAGCTGCATAAAACCATCGTACGTGATAAAGCGCGCGCGGTGTTTAACGGCCATATCAAAGTGGCTAAGCACGCGCTGAAAACCGACGGGCAGATGACCAACAACAACCTGCTGTTAGGCCGTCTGGCAGAGGTGGATACCAAGCCGCAGCTGGAAATTTATGCGGACGACGTGAAGTGCAGCCACGGTGCGACTATTGGTCGTATTGATGACGAACAGATGTTCTATCTGCGCGCTCGCGGCATTAGCGAAGAGTCTGCCCAGCGCATGATTATCTACGCTTTCGCCGCAGAGCTGACCGAGGCCATCACGGATGAAGTACTGAAGGAAGCGGTGATGCAGCGTATCGCCCAGCGCTTTCCCGGAGGCATTAAATGAGTTTTGACCTGACGCGCGTCAGGGCAGCTTTTCCCGTACTGGCGCGAGAAGTGAATGGCCAGCCGCTGGCCTATCTTGACAGCGCCGCCAGCGCACAGAAGCCGCAGGCGGTTATTGATGCCGAAAGCCGTTTCTACGAGCATGGTTATGCGGCGGTGCATCGCGGCATCCATACGCTGAGCGCCGAAGCGACGACGGAAATGGAAAACGTGCGCGCCAGCGCCGCGCGTTTTCTTAACGCCGCCTCGCCGGAAGAGATCGTGTTTGTTAAGGGTACCACCGAGGGGATTAACCTCGTGGCCAGCAGCTGGGGCGGTAGCCAGCTGCAGCCCGGCGACAACATCCTCATCACCGAGATGGAACACCACGCCAATATCGTGCCATGGCAGATGATTGCCGAGCGTACCGGCGCAGAAGTGCGTTTTATTCCGCTGACGGCGAATGGCGAGCTGGATCTGACAACGCTGCCAGCGCTGATGGATGAACGTACGCGCATGCTGGCCGTTACGCACGTTTCCAACGTGCTAGGTACGGTTAACCCGGTTAAAGAGCTGGTAGCCCAGGCAAAAGCCGCAGGCGTCGCGACGCTGATTGACGGCGCGCAGGCGGTAATGCACGAAAAAGTCGACGTGCAGGATCTGGACTGCGACTTTTACCTCTTCTCCGGCCATAAAATTTATGGCCCATCCGGTATCGGTATCCTGTATGGCCGTAAGGCAATGCTGGATCGGATGCCGCCGTGGGAAGGGGGCGGCTCGATGATCGCTACCGTCAGCCTCACCGAGGGCACCACCTATGCCGCAGCGCCGTGGCGCTTCGAAGCGGGTTCGCCTAATACCGGTGGCATCATCGGTCTGGGTGCGGCGTTGGCCTGGGTTGAAGAGCTGGGGCTGGAAGCCATTGCCCAACGCGAGAAGACGCTGATGCGTTACGCGCTGGACAAGCTGGCAGCCGTGCCCGATCTGGTTATTTATGGCCCTCAGGAGCGTGCAGGCGTTATCGCTTTCAATCTGGGACAGCATCATGCCTATGACGTGGGCAGCTTCCTCGATCGCTACGGCATCGCTATTCGTACTGGTCATCACTGCGCTATGCCGCTGATGCACCACTATGGCGTACCGGCAATGTGTCGTGCTTCTTTTGTCCTGTATAATAGCGAAGAAGAGGTCGATCGCCTTGCGGCAGGCCTGACGCGTATACACATGCTGCTGGGCGGCTAAGCCGCTGGCAAAGGAGAATTGCATGGCGACAATGCCAGATAAAGAGAGACTGGTACGTAACTTTTCCCGCTGCGCCAACTGGGAAGAAAAGTATCTGTATGTGATTGAGCTGGGCGCAAAGCTGCCCGCGCTGCCCGAGTCGCTGCATCAGCCGGAAAACACCATCTCCGGCTGTCAAAGCCAGGTCTGGATCGTGATGAACCTGGATGACAGCGGCCGCGTAGTGCTTCAGGGCGACAGCGATGCCGCTATTGTGAAAGGGCTGATCGCAGTGGTGTTTGTGCTTTATCAGCAAATGACGCCGGCAGAAATTCTGGACTTTGACGTGCGCCCGTGGTTTGCTGAACTGGCGCTGACCCAGCATCTTACGCCGTCGCGCTCGCAGGGACTTGAAGCGATGATCCGCGCTATCCGTCAGAAAGCACAGGCCAGCGTTTCCGGCTAAGCTGTTCCGCTTCTCGACAGGCTTCCCGTCAGCGAGACGGGAAGTATTACCCCCTGATGAGAAACGTCGATGAAAACCCCTCTGTTTGCCTCTTTGCTGTTTTTCCTTTCACTGGCCTCTGCCCGCGCCACCGACTATCCGCTTCCTGCCGCTGACAGCCGCCTGACGGGCGAAAACCAGCTTTATACCGTGCCGCACGATGGACGCCCGCTGGAAAGCATTGCCGCACGCTTTCAGACTGGCCTGTTAAGCATGCTGGAAGCGAATCCTGGCACCGATCCCTGGCTGCCGAAGGCGGGTTCTCAGCTGGTTATACCCACGCAAATGCTGCTGCCGGATACAAAAAGAGAGGGAATAGTGGTGAACGTTGCCGAGATGCGGCTCTACTACTATCCAAAAGGCGAAAACAAAGTAGTGGTTTACCCCATCGGCATCGGCCAGCTGGGCGCGAATACGCCACCGATGGTAACCCGCATCAGCCAGAAAATCCCCAATCCTACCTGGACGCCCACGCCTAATATCCGCAAGCGCTATGCGGCAGAAGGCAAAACCTTACCGATTACCGTACCGGCCGGGCCGGATAATCCTATGGGGCTGTTTGCGCTGCGTCTGGCGTACGGCAAAGGCCACTACCTGATCCACGGCACCAATGCGGATTTCGGCATCGGCATGCGCGTCAGTTCCGGCTGTATACGCCTGCGGCCGGATGATATCGAAAGCCTGTTTAACAGCGTCCCTGAAAACACGCGCGTACAGATCATTAATCAGCCCGTGAAATATGCGGTGGAGCCTGACGGCAAACGCTATATAGAGGTTCATCAGCCGCTTTCGCACCGCGAGCAGGACGATCCGCAAACCATGCCGATTACGCTGCCGGCGCAGGTTAAGCAGTTTATCCATAGCGACGAAAACGATAGTGAAATGGTTGAGGCGGCACTAAAAAGGCGTTCCGGCATGCCGGTGCTGGTCAGCAGTGGTAAAAAGCCTTCTGACGCTATCAGGAGCGTTTCTACAGCGTTGTGAAGGGGATAGCTGGAAAGCGCGCGGGAGGCCAGCAGGAAGTGCTGTAGCGCGTTTAAACAGGGTTTCGGAAAGCTGAACAGATACAGGCAAAAAAAATGGCGCACAATGTGCGCCATTTTCAAACCAGAACTCTTACTTACGGTAAGAGTGAGCCTGGTTGTCCAGACGCTGGTTAGCGCGAGCTGCGTCGTCTTTAGCAGCCTGAACGTCAGAACGGATTGCGTTCACGTCGTTGCTCAGCTGGTCAACTTTCGCGTTCAGAGTCTGAACGTCGGTAGACAGCTGGTCGATTTTAGCGTTGCTTGAGCAACCAGCCAGCAGAGTTGAACCCAGAATTACCGCGCCCAGTACCAGTTTAGTACGATTCATTATTTATACCCTCTAGATTGAGTTAATCTCCATGTAGCGTTACAAGTATTACACAAAGTTTTTTCCAATGAGAATAAATTTTTAGTGAGAACGTGCTTAAATTTGATCGTTCGCTCAAAGATGCAGCGTCTTTCTGGAAAACCCCAAAAAATTTAGCGAAAACAGACCATTTCAATCGGGCTTATCGCATCTCCAAAGAAAGTTGCATCGTTAATTTCGATTAGAATTTTCGCAAAAACATGTTAGTAAAGTTGTAAAAAAAGCGCCACTCAGGGCGCTTTTTCACTACAAGGCGTAATCTTCGATTACAGAACGTGCACAGAGGCGGTATTGGTGGTTCCGCTCGGTACCAGCGCACCGGAAACCATGACCACTACATCGCCTTTCTGACCGTAGCCGCTGGCGACCGCTGCTTCTTTACCAATACGGTAAAAATCATCGGTAGAAGCGATCTCTTTGACCACGGAAGTGATAATGCCTTTGCTCAGGATCAGCTGACGAGCGGTCTGCTCATTGGTGGTCAGCGCAAGGATGGTGGCGTTAGGGAAATATTTACGCACGGACTTGGCTGACTTACCGCCTTCGGTAGCGACCACAATCAGCGGCGCTTCAAGCTTCTCGGCAGTTTCTACCGCGCCGCGACATACCGCTTCGGTAATGCGCATTTTACGGTTGTCATGCTGCGAGTCGATGCGGCTTTTCATCACGCGGTCGGTACGTTCGCAGATGGTGGCCATAATACTAACGGATTCCAGCGGGTATTTGCCCTTGGCGCTTTCACCAGAAAGCATAACCGCATCCGTACCGTCCAGAATGGCGTTTGCCACGTCGCCCGCTTCCGCACGGGTAGGGCGTGGGTTTTTGATCATCGAATCCAGCATCTGCGTCGCGGTGATCACGACTTTGCGAGCGCGGTTGCACTTTTTGATCATCATCTTCTGCGCGAAAATCACTTCTTCAACCGGGATTTCCACGCCCAGGTCGCCACGGGCCACCATGATGCCGTCAGAAGCGTCCAGGATCTCATCAAAATTGTTCAGGCCTTCCTGGTTTTCAATTTTCGAGATGATCTGGATGTGGGCGCCGCCGTGCTGCTTCAGGTGCTCGCGAATTTCCAGCACGTCTGAACGCTTACGGATAAAGGAGGCGGCAACAAAGTCTACGCCCTGTTCGCAACCGAAAATGAGGTCGCGCTTGTCTTTTTCCGCCAGCGCTGGCAGCTGAATAGAAACGCCCGGCAGGTTAACGCCTTTGTTCTCACCCAGGTCGCCGTTGTTCAGCACTTTGCAAACTACGGTGGTTTCGGTCACTTCGGTGACTTCCAGGCCAATCAGGCCGTCATCTACCAGCACGGTGTTGCCAATAGCCAGGTCAGAAGCAAAGCCAGAGTAGGTCACGGCAACGCGCTCGCTGTTGCCAACAACTGACTGGTCGGTAGTAAAGGTAAAAGTCTGGCCAGCTTTCAGAGAGACATCCGCGCCGCCTTCCAGCTTCATGGTGCGGATTTCCGGGCCTTTGGTGTCCAGCAGGATAGCGGCCTGCTTGCCGGTGTTGTTAATCACGTTACGAAGATTAGCGATACGCTTACCGTGTTCTTCATAATCGCCGTGGGAAAAGTTCAGACGCATGACGTTCATGCCCGCGTCCAGCAGGTTAGTCAACATTTCTTCCGATTCGGTTTTTGGGCCGATGGTACAAACAATCTTGGTCTTTTTCATGACGAGTCATCTGTTAAGTTAATGGATGAAATAAAGCGAGATCCCGGTGTTTGTGTTGCGCGCCGGAAAAGCATGGTTGCCTGAGCGGCGAATTGCGATACAGCTTAAGGATAGGTGACAGAAAAAAAGCGTGCAGAGGAAGTTTTAACGCGGTTTCAGCGCGGGCGCAGCGTGATGTTGCGCAAGCAGATATCGTTTTTGCTAAAGGGCCAACCATACGCTGAAACCATTCATGTGAAACAACGTTTCGTATTATAGCTACTCAGCCTGTTGAAAACCAATTAAAAAGTATTTTGAGATACGTGAAAGCTTGTACCAGATCAGGTTGTTGCGCAAAAAAAGCGTTGGTAAGGCTTAGTCAGGAAAGGCGGGTGCGGCGTTAATGCGCAAAAAATGACGGCCAGTCGGACAATGAGCAACGGGCGGCAAAGCGGCGGGCAACAGGTGGTAAAGCGATAAGTCACGGGCGGTATAGCAACGGGCACTGAAGCGATAAGGTGTAAAAAGCGTGATGCACAGTAAACAGTAAAGCAGGAAGGGGATAAACGGGTGCAGAGACGAACAGAAAAAAGGAGCCTAAGGCGATGGTGCGTTCTAGAGGACTCGAACCTCCGACCCCCACCATGTCAAGGTGGTGCTCTAACCAACTGAGCTAAGAACGCGTTATGGTGCGTCCGAGTGGACTCGAACCACCGACCCCCACCATGTCAAGGTGGTGCTCTAACCAACTGAGCTACGGACGCACTGTGGTGCGTTCTAGAGGACTCGAACCTCCGACCCCCACCATGTCAAGGTGGTGCTCTAACCAACTGAGCTAAGAACGCATCATGCTATCTGGGCGACAGCGGGGACGAATATTAACGACAGCCCTGACGCCTTGCAAGCAGAAATCGACAATTTCAGCGCGACTGCTGCGCAACTGTGCGAAGCGCAGCATTTTTAGACATCTGCAGGCTAACCTGCGGATTTATCGCGCTGCTCTCGTCAGCAGGCGCTCGGCTGGCTGCCGCTGCAAACGAAGGATACGCCAGACCATCATCACCGCGCTGGAGGTTAAGCCAATGATAAAACCGGTCCAGAATCCAGCCGGCCCCATCGGTGCAACGACCCAGTCCGTTAGCGCCAGGATATAGCCGCTGGGCAAACCCAGCACCCAGTAGGCGATAAAGGTAATAAAGAAGATGGCGCGAGTGTCCTTATAGCCGCGCAGGATCCCGCTGCCGATAACCTGCACCGAATCGGAAAACTGATAAACGGCGGCCAGCAGCATCAGCTGGGCGGCCAGCGTAACGACGGCCGGATTGTGGTTATAAAGCAGCGCAATCTGCTCGCGAAAAATTACCGTAAACAGCGCGGTCAGCAGCGACAGCGACATACCGACACCTTGCGCCGTCCAGGCAGCTACCCGAGCCGCTTCGGTAGAGCCCTGCCCAAGGCGAAACCCGACGCGGATAGTGGTCGCTGCGCCCAAAGAGAGCGGCAATACGAACATCAGCGAGCTGAAATTTAGCGCAATCTGGTGGCCGGCCACGTCAACGATGCCCATTGGCGATACCAGCAGGGCGACCACGGCAAACAGCGTGACTTCAAAAAAGAGCGCCAGCGCAACGGGCAGGCCAAGATTAAACAGCCGCCACAGTACCTTTGCATCCGGCGCGCTGAACCGATCCGGCAGACGAATATCGCGCATTGAACCGGCACGCGAGACCCAGAACTTCATGGCGATAAACATCACCCAGTAAACCGATGCCGTGGCCACGCCGCAGCCGACACCGCCAAGCGCGGGCATGCCAAAGTGTCCGTAGATAAAAATATAGTTAACCGGAATATTGACCAGCAGCCCCAGGAACCCCATCACCATGCCGGGTTTGGTTTTAGCCAGCCCTTCGCACTGGTTACGCGCGGTTTGAAAGAAGAGATAGCCCGGCGCGCCCCACAGCAGCGCATGCAGATAGCCTACTGCCTTATCCGCCATCACCGGATCGATATTGTGCATAGAGCGGATAACGTATCCGGCGTTATACAGCACTACCATGACCAGCAGCGAGGCAAAAGCGGCCAGCCAGTAAGCCTGGCGTACCTGAAAAGCGATGCGGTCCCGGCGGCCCGAGCCGTTATACTGCGCCACTACGGGCGTCAGCGAGAGCAGCAAACCGTGACCGAAAAGGATAGCGGGTAACCAGATGGACGTCCCTACCGCTACAGCAGCCATATCCGTTGCGCTGACGTCGCCAGCCATTACCGTATCGACAAACCCCATGGCGGTTTGCGCAATCTGCGCAAAAATAACCGGAATTGCCAGCGCCAGCAATTGACGCGCCTCTGTCAGATACTTCTGCACGTATACACCTGTTTTTTAACTGAAGGAAAGAAGACTATTTGATATAGTTTTTAGATCTGACAAGAATAGCGAAAAATTCACCGAGGTCATAATTATGTTTACCGGTATTGTGCAAGGCACCGCAGAGGTGCTGGCGATTGAAGAGAAACCAAATTTCCGTACCCATATCGTTAGCCTGCCGGAAGAGATGCTGCCTGGCCTGGAGCTGGGCGCGTCCGTTTCTCATAATGGCTGTTGCCTGACGGTAACCGAGATCAACGGCGATAAAATCAGTTTTGATTTAGTTAAAGAGACGCTACGCATTACTAATCTGGGCGAATTAAAAGTCGGCGATGTGGTCAATGTCGAGCGCGCGGCTAAATTCAGCGATGAAATTGGCGGTCACTTAATGTCCGGCCATATTATGACCACCGCTGAAATTTGCAAAATTATCACCTCGGAAAATAACCGCGAAATATGGTTTAAACCGCAGGACGCGGGGCAGATGAAATATATTCTGCATAAAGGCTTTATCGGCATCGACGGCATTAGCCTGACGGTAGGTGAGGTGACCAAAAGCAAGTTTTGCGTTCATCTTATCCCTGAAACGCTGGCAAGAACCACGCTGGGCGGCAAGCGTCTGGGCGACAGGGTAAATATTGAAATCGATCCGCATACTCAGGCAATCGTAGAAACCGTAGAGCGTGTGCTGGCACAGCGTGAGGCGTCATTGCTGGCGGCGGCAGCAGCAGAAATTCAGCCGCAGGCGGAGTAACAGAACGGCTTATTGCAGGATTGAGCCGGGCTGCAAAATGCAAAATTAACCGCACCTTAAAGGTGTTGCCAACTTAATAAGGTGCGGTTTGATCGATAAATCTTCGTCAGCAGCAGAAATCGGGCGCGCTTAAGCTTAATGCGGTACGCGCAGTCCGCCTTCTTTACCATGAGTAAAGACAACCTGCCAGAGCTGAATATCACGCGCGCGGAAAGCACCCGCACAGGCGTTCAGATAGTAACTAAACATCCGTTTAAAGCGCTCGCCATATTTCTCCGCCAGCTGTGGCCACGCGGTTAGAAAGCGTTGGTGCCAGGCCATCAGCGTTAAATCGTAATCTGCGCCAAAATTATGCCAGTCTTCCATAACAAAATGCGGCTCGTGCGCTTCGGCAATATGGCGTACGGAAGGGAGGCAGCCATTCGGGAAAATATATTTATCGATCCACGGATCGACGTTATCGTCCGTTTTATTGGCACCGATAGTGTGCAGCAGAAAAATACCTTCCGGCTTGAGGTTGCGATCCACCACCTCAAAATAGGTCGCGTAATTTTTCGGGCCAACGTGCTCAAACATGCCGACGGAAACGATGCGGTCAAACTGCCGATCCAGATCGCGGTAATCCTGTAGCAGAATAGTGACGTCCAGGCCTTCGCAGCGCTGCTGAGCCAGCTTTTGCTGTTCAGCTGAAATCGTGACGCCGAACACCGTTACGCCGTAGTGGCGCGCTGCATAGGCAGCCAGGCCGCCCCATCCGCAACCAATATCCAGTAGCGACATGCCTGGCTCCAGCTGCAGCTTTTCGCAGATCATTTTTAATTTAGCTTCCTGCGCCTGCTCCAGCGTTTCGGCTTCTTTCCAGTAACCGCAGGAATACTGCATATAAGGGTCAAGCATCAGGGTGAAAAGGTCGTTGCCCAGATCGTAATGCTCTTTGCCCACAATCCAGGCGCGCTTGCGGGACTGAAGGTTGGTTAAGCGGGCGGCGGCAATACGCAGGGTATCTTTAAAATGGCGAGGCAGTTGCTGATCCAGTTTGGCTTTCAGGACGCGGTGAAAAAACATATCCAGCCGCTCGCATTCCCACCAGCCGTCCATATAGCTTTCGCCAAGGCCAAGCGAACCTTCCTGCATCACGCGCTTAAAAAAATCGGGTTGGCTGACCTGAATATCCCAGGGACGGCTGCCGTTGATTTCAACGTCCGCGTTGCGCAACATTTCCTGGGTGATCCGAAACCACTGATTTTCTTCCAGGCTCACTTCTTCTATACACGATGAACTCATAGCTTCTCCATCACCCTTCGTGATTGAAATCTGGGAAAAGAATAGTCAATTTCCGCAGAATTGTGAGAAAACGCACGGTAAGTGCGCTGATATCCGACGTTACAGAGGATTGAACTGAAGCCTACAGAGTGGGTGATGCAAGACAGAAAAAGAACACCCGGACAACCCTGTCAGGACTCAAATAATGATACAGATTTGTTATTTTTTTATTGCCTGAAAATGAGTATATGCTCACCTCAGGCAATATTCAACGGCTTATTGTTAGGACGCTAACTAAATGGATTCAGGGAGTTAGTGATGGCTTTCAAGCTGTTCCAGCGAGGCGCTTGCTGCCTGTCCCCGCTGTAAAATATAGCCAACAATTGTCATAAAGACAGTACTGAGCATAATCAGCGAAGTGGTAGCCAGCGGCGTAGCGATAAAGCCGGATACCAGCATGCTGGCTACAAAGCACAGGCCAAGCTGGAGGGTGTTTTGCAGCGCGGCCGCTTTGCCGCTCGCCTGCGGGAAAGGCAGCAGCGCATTTGCTACGACGACAGGATAAATCGCGCCGTTAGCCAGCGCCATGCCGCAAAACGGCAGCAGCAAGGCCCAGGTTGTCGGCGAATCAATCTGCGCGGCAATAAAAAAGGCGACCACGCTCAAGGCATAAATAGCCAGCAGCCACGGCAGCAGGGAAGCTCCTTCCGTATGTTTCAGCAGCGCGCGGCAGCCGTAGCCACCGGCCAGAAAGGCCAGCGTCTGCGGCACATAGCTCAGACCGATATCGCCAGGCGACATGCCCAACTCGGCCAGAATAAACGGGGAACCGGTCAGCCACGCAAAAAAGCTGGCGGAACAGGCACCGTAAATCAGCACGTTGCCACTCCATACCGGCGATTTCAGCAGGGTAAAAAAGCCGATCTTGTCTTCTTCTTTATGCGCTTTAGCCTTTGGCGCAGAGATAAAGAGCGTGGCGATCAGCAGCGCCAGCGCCAGCAGCAGCAGCGCTAAAAAAATCGCGCGCCAGGAAAAGTGATTGAGCAGCCAGGCACCGAGCAGCGGGGCCAGCGCCGGAGAAAGCGCAACCAGCGGCATGATAGTAGCGAAAACGCGGTTGGCCCTGGCGGCCGGATAACGGTCGATCACCAGTGCCTGCCAGCTCACGGCGGCGGCACAGATACCCACGGCCTGTAAAAAGCGCAGGATCAGCAGTACAACCGTGGTATTAACCCACCACATAGCGCCGCAGCTCACGGCAAACAGGCTCAGGCCCATCAGCAGTACCGGCTTACGGCCGATGCGATCGGAAAGCGGCCCCCAGAACAGCTGCGCGCTGGCAAAACCTGCCAGAAAGAGGCTCAGGCTGGCGCTAATTGCGCCAGCTTCGGTGTGCAGATCCTGCTGCATGGCGCCAAAAGCAGGCAGATACATATCGGTGGCAAGAAAACCTGCCACGCTCAGCAGCGC
The DNA here is from genome assembly GCF_047456155.1 of Erwinia sp. BNK-24-b. Lineage (NCBI taxonomy): Bacteria > Pseudomonadati > Pseudomonadota > Gammaproteobacteria > Enterobacterales > Erwiniaceae > Erwinia > Erwinia sp. BNK-24-b. The sequence goes on along the minus strand of NZ_CP179901.1, from coordinate 2,474,079 downwards.
GAGATAAATTAAAAATCCTTTCGATGGCATGACTTCTTTCGCTCTTTTTACCGAATTAATAGGCGGCCGAGAGTGTAAAGGAGTGCCATAGCGCTTGTGAAACGGTAATATTTGTCTGTTGCGTTCAAAAATTTTGCAGGCAGATTATGTGGTCAGAACATTCGCTTGAAGTGATTGATGCGGTAGCCAGAACGGGTAGCTTTAGCGCAGCGGCTAACGAGCTACATCGCGTGCCTTCTGCTATCAGCTATACCGTACGGCAGCTGGAAGAGTGGCTCGCCGTGCCTTTATTTGAACGACGTCATCGCGACGTCGTGCTGACGGCAGCGGGCGAACTTTTCATTCAGGAAGGCCGTGCTGTTATCAAAAAAATGCTTTCCACACGCCGCCACTGCCAGCAGGTCGCTAACGGCTGGCGCGGCCAGTTGAATATTGCTGTCGACAGGATTGTAAAAGCAGAACGAACCCGTCAGCTGGTGGTCGATTTTTACCGTCACTTTCCCGATATAGAGCTACATCTTTCATCAGAAGTTTTTAACGGCGTCTGGGATGCGCTGGCGGACGGGCGGGTTGATGTGGCGATTGGTGCTACTCAGGCAATTCCGGTTGGCGGACGGTTTGCCTTTCGCGATATGGGCGTATTGAACTGGCGCTGCGTAGTGCAGGCGAGCCATCCGCTTGCGCAACAAAGCGGAAAAGTTACGGAAGAGAACATACGCGAATGGCCTTCGCTGGTGCTGGAAGATACCTCGCGCGCGCTGCCAAAAAGAACTACGTGGACGCTGGATAATCAGCGGCGGCTGATAGTGCCGGACTGGGAGAGCGCGATTGACTGCCTGCTGGCCGGTCTGTGCGTCGGGATGGTGCCGGGCCATCTGGCGCAGCCTCTGCTACAAAATGGCTTGCTACACGAGCTGACGCTTGACCCGCTTTTTCCGGACAGCCCCTGCTGCGTCAGCTGGTCAGAACAGCAGGCTTCGCCCGCCATGCACTGGCTGCTGGACTATCTGGGCGAAACGGAAACGCTGAACTGCGAATGGCTGCGGGAAGCCTGAAAACGGGGCGGTAACATACCGCCCGACAGGTTAGCGGCGATAGTCGAGGAAGGGACCATCCGCTACGGAGCGACGCTCGATCAGCGTAGGGTGGACTTCAATAGTCTGCGGCTCTTCGCGCTTGCTGGTAATACGGTCGAGCAGCATATTAAAGGCCGTTGCGCCAAGACGCTCTTTCGGCTGATGAACGGTGGTCAGCGCTGGCGTAAAGTAACGCGAGTTGCGCACGTTGTCATAACCGATCACCGAAATATCCTGCGGAACGCGCAGGCCCATCTCGTCAGCGGCACAAATAGCGCCCATTGCCATCACGTCACCGCCGCAAAAGACTGCCGTAGGGCGCTGCTTCTGTGCCAGCAGCTGCTGCATCGCGTGATAGCCTGACTCCGGTTCGAAATCTCCCTGAACCAGCCACTCTTCCCGTAAAGTAATGCCCGCTTCCGCCAGCGCCTTCAGGAAACCTGCATGGCGGCCACCGCCAGTGTTGCGCTCCATGTGGCCGGGGATCACGCCGATATCACGGTGGCCGCGATCGATCAGATAACGTCCTGCCAGATAGCCGCCTTCAAAGGCGTTATCCAGAACCGTATCGGTAAAATCGCCTCGCGACTCGCCCCAGTCCATCACCACCATAGGAATATTGCGATGATCTTCCAGCATTTTTATCAGCTCATCAGGGTATTCGGCACACATGACCAGCAGGCCATCGACGCGCTTTTGCGCCATCATCGACAGATAAGCCTGCTGCTTTTGCAGGTCGTTATGCGCGTTGCCAAGGATCAGCGTATAGCCCTTAGCGAAACAGCTGTGTTCAACGGCCTCAATAATTTCGGCAAAATAGGGCGCTTCGCTGGAGGTGGCCAGCAGGCCAATGGTTTTGGTGTTATTGACCTTCAGGCTGCGGGCCACGGCGCTGGGTGAATAGTGCAGCTCTTTGATCGCTGCCCAGACGGCTTCCCGCGTCTCTTCGGCGACGAAACGGGTTTTATTAATGACGTGGGACACCGTGGTGGTAGAGACACCGGCGCGTTTGGCCACATCTTTTATGGTTGCCATGGAACAAGACTCCTGCGCTGTTCAGTAAGTCACTGAAAAGCGGTTTGTTAAACGTTTGCCTGGAATGATAAAAAACCTGACGTAAATACGCATGATTTGTTGCGGTATGGTTACATCAGGAGGGAGTTAAGGGCGGCGAAACCGGCCTGTTGCCTGCTAAAAAAACCGGCGTGCGGGCCTGTTGCGCAACAAACCGTGGATTCTAACAAGAGCGAAGGGATAAAACGAGGTTTTTACGGCGGTGAAACGACAAAATTCGCCCGTTGCGGCAAACAACTCCGGCTGCCTTGCTTAACGCAGGTTCAGCCGGAGAGGGGATTTTTCACTGGCGAAGCCGTCAGCTTTTAACGAATGGTGCGAGGCGTCATGACCCGTTTTGCCCCCACGTAATGCTGTTCCCAGTAATCATCGGCAAGCGCGCTAACCTGAATATCTTTGCCGGTGCGGGGCGACTGGATAAATTTGCCGTTGCCCAGATAAACGCCAACGTGATCGGCCGCGCCGCGCCCGTTGATGCGGAAGAAGACCAGATCGCCTTTTTCCAGCTCGTTACGCTTTATCGAAGCCGCATCCCTTAAGTGGTACATCTCATTAGCGGTGCGGGGGATTTTAAATTTCACCAGATCTTTATAGGCATACCAGACCAGACCGCTACAGTCGAAACCGGTTTTTGGCGAGGTGCCGCCCCATAAATAAGGCTTGCCCAGCTGATCCATTAGCTTGTTCATCGCCGTTTCGCGCGCTTTTTGGTAGCGTGCGCGGTGCGCTTTACTGAGCCTGAGCGGGGAGGAAGCGCTGCCGCTGGTCAGGGCTTCTGTCTCTTCAGTCACACGATGGCGACCGTAGCGTTTTTTCGGGGGTAAAGCTTTGGCGGTCTGCTGCTCGTGTTTGCGCAACTTATATTTTTTAATCAGGGAAGTGCGGGGCTTTTTGCTGCTGGTCTCTTTGCCTTTACTGCTTTCTTTGACCTTGCTGGTTTCTTTAACTTTAACTTTACGGGTGGCGGTGGTTTTTATCGGGCGACGCTTGCGGCGATCGTCTTCGCGGGCAGGCGTGGGGCTATTAGCCTTGTGGTGATCCGCTTTAACGGCCGCGTGTGGCGATGCGTGCGCCATGGTCATAAATAGCTGGGCAAAGGCCAGCATCAACAGCGTGATGAGTAAACGCATCTTTACCATTAACAGTTTGTGCTCCCGCCAGCGGCCAGAGCCTGGTTAATCAGGGGACTGCGCAACGGCAGTCGGTTAGGATAATTCTAATCGAACTCATAATGAAAAAGTAAGGCCTTTTTTGTTTCAATGATTACAAAGCGGTAAAAGCTGTAAAATCTATCCTCTTCAGCTGGTTATCTGCACAACCGCACCGATAAATTTTATCAGGAACGCGGTAATAACCTCCGGGAAATGATATTTTAATGCTTTGTTTCCCGAGCGTAGCGACAAGGTTATGGCGTCAGGCTGCTGAAAATGGCATTTTCATCGTACGCGTAGACTCGCTACACTATACAGACACGAAGTAGCCGATTGAGGAAGGCATTAATGAGCACTATTGAGAAGATTGAGCGCCAGATCGCAGAAAACCCGATTCTGCTGTATATGAAAGGCTCGCCTAAACTGCCAAGCTGCGGCTTTTCTGCCCAGGCCGTGCAGGCGCTTTCCGCCTGCGGCGAACGTTTTGCCTATGTCGATATCCTGCAGAATCCGGAAATCCGCGCCGAGCTGCCAAAGTATGCCAACTGGCCAACTTTCCCTCAGCTGTGGGTAGACGGTGAACTGGTGGGCGGCTGCGACATTATCATTCAAATGTTCCAGCAGGGCGAACTGCAGCAGCTGATTAAAGAGACGGCGCAGAAGTATCCGTCTGACGCAGCAGAGTAAGTTTGTCGGTAACGGACGTTACCCGATAAAAAAGGCCTGGCATTACGCCAGGCCTTTTTTTTACTCTCCGCCCGCCGCTTCCGGCAGGGGCCAGCCGCCAAGCCGTTTCCAGCGGTTGACCAGCTCGCAAAACAGATCTGCCGTCTGTACCGTATCATACAGCGCCGAGTGCGCCTGGCTGCTGTCAAAAGGCATACCGGCCGCCGTACAGGCTTTTGCCAGCACCGTTTGTCCCAGCACCAGTCCACTTAGCGCGGCGGTATCAAACGTGACGAAAGGATGGAAAGGATTGCGTTTCAGACCGGCGCGTTCCGCAGCCGCATTCATAAAATTCAGATCGAAAGTGGCGTTGTGGGCAACCATGACCGCGCGATTGCAGCCCTGATCTTTAATGCCTTTACGCACCGCTTTAAAGATAGCGTGTAACGCTTCATATTCACTGACCGCGCCACGCAGCGGATTGTCAGGATCGATGCCGTTAAAAGCCAGCGCCTCGGGTTGCAGGACAGAACCTTCGAACGGCTCAACGTGAAAGTGGAGCGTCTCATCCTTCTCCAGCCAGCCGTCGGCGTTCATCTTTAGCGTAACGGCAGCAACTTCCAGTAATGCATTAGTTTTGGCGTCAAAACCGGCGGTTTCAACATCGATCACGACCGGGTAAAAACCGCGAAAACGGCTGCTGAGGGCGTTAAGTTCGTTCGATTCGGACATCAGGATCTCACAGGCGAAAATTGAGCGCGTATTATGGCAAATTTCAGTAAGAGTTGCAGCAGGGGAAGGGGAAAGAAGGGCGCCTTAGCGGCGCCCACAGACTGCTGGCAAACTTAAAGCGAGCGCTAAAATACCCTCGGGTCGTTTTAGCAGCGCGCGACGCTTATGCGCCCAGGCCGTTGCCCGCATGTTTGTTTTCAATCAGCTCGATTTTATAACCGTCTGGATCTTCAACAAAAGCGATAACGGTAGTGCCGCCTTTAACCGGGCCAGCTTCACGCGTGACGTTACCGCCTTCGTTACGAATACGATCGCAGGTGGCTGCCACATCGTCCACGCCCAGCGCGATATGTCCATAGGCGTCGCCCAGGTCATACTTATCCACGCCCCAGTTATAGGTCAGCTCAATCACTGCACCATCGCTCTCTTCGGTGTAGCCTACAAAAGCCAGCGTATATTTGTATTCGGTATTTTCACTGGTGCGCAGCAGGCGCATACCCAGCACTTTGGTGTAAAAGTCTACGGAGCGTTGCAGATCGCCAACGCGCAGCATGGTATGAAGTAAGCGCATAACATCCTCTTTTAAAAAAGTTATCAATTGATAACAAGCATAGCCTGAATTCCTCCTCATCTCGTCAGCGGAAGGAATTTACAGTGGCCCAGCGGCCAGCACAGCAGGATAGCAGCTATAACCCACGGGAAACCAGGAAATGCGTGCTTTATCCTGATGCTGTAGACCGGCCTGCCGGGATATCCGGTGTTCTATTTCAGCGTTGGATAGTCCGTATAGCCTTCCGCGCCGCCGCCGTAGAAAAGCGCCGGACGCTGTTCGTTCAGCGGGGCGTTTTGCTGCAACCGCTCAGGCAGATCCGGGTTGGCGATATAGTCGCGGCCAAAGGCGACGGCATCAATCAGCCCTTTCTCGATTAGCGCTTCCGCTTTTTCAGCCGTGTAGCCACCAGCGCCAATAATCACGCCTGGATAAGCCGCGCGAATGGCCTGGCGAAAAGCGTCGCTATAAGGCTTGCCGCCCGCCCAGTCCGGCTCAGAAATATGCAGGTAAGCGAGATTACGCTTCGCCAGCTCGCCGATGTAGTAAAGCGCGGCGGCTTCCTGGTCTTCACCGTTGTCCAGGCCGTTAAACGGGCCAAGCGGCGAAATGCGGATGCCGATCCTGTCGGCGTGCCAGCCATCAATGGCCGCATCGACCACTTCCAGCGCAAAACGGGTGCGCTTCTCTACGCTACCGCCGTAGCCGTCGGTTCGCTGGTTGGAGGCTGGTGAAAGGAACTGGTGCATCAGATAACCGTGTGCGGAATGTAGCTCTACCAGATCGAAATCCGCCTCGCGAGCGTTGATCACCGCCTGGCGAAAATCGTTAATCACGTCGTCAATCTCATCCGGACGCAGTTCTCGCGGCGTAGAAGTTGCCTCACGGATCGCCTGACCTTTTTCATCACGCAATGAAGTGCGGGTTTCGGCATTGATAGCGGAAGCGGAAACGGGCGCTTTGCCTTCCGGCTGCAGGCTGCTATGGGAAATGCGTCCGGTATGCCACAGCTGCACTGAGCTATGGCCGCCATCCTGATGAATGCCGGCGTTTATCTCTTTCCAGCGGGCAATCTGTTCGGCGGTATGCAGCCCCGGCGCGCCAGCATACCCTTTGGCCTGGAAAGAAACCTGGGTAGCTTCGGTGATAATGAGTCCGGCGCTGGCGCGCTGGCGGTAGTATTCACCCATCAGCGGCGTAGGGATATCGCCAGGCTCAATACTGCGCAGGCGGGTTAGCGGTGCCATGAAGATACGGTTAGGCACAACAATTGCCCCTACTTTAAGCGGGGTAAAAAGCTTGTTCAGTTCCATCAGCCACTCCTGGTCAAAGACCGGCAAACCGCTGGATGGGCTTGCCAGGCAAAATTAGTGACTGTTGATAGTAGTAGATAATGTGTCTTTCCCGGAAATCGCGCGGCACGATCGGATCATCTTTACGGGCGGGTAGCTGTATGCGTTTCGCGCGCGTAGCCGTCAGATCACAGTCCCGCTCGTTGTGACATTCGAATGTCCGTATCCACAGTGTCTCTGACCACCGGAAATCCTGCAGCGTAGTCTTTATTTACTACGGCTGGCCGCCGCTAAGCCAGCGCTCGTCGGCGTAATTTTGGATACCGCTGACAATATTGGCCGGGGTAATCATTTCGATTAGGCATGGGTTGTTACGCACCAGCGAAGCGTAATTTTTATAAAACAGAGCGGCAACCAGCAAAACGAGCAGCACCGCCGCCAGGGCCGACGAGGTGCGAAAAGCAAGATTCATCCACCAGGGGTGGCTGGTGCCAATTTTCACCTGGCAAATCAGCAACGCAGCAACAAGGCCAGGCAAAGAAAACCAGAGGAAGCTGCGCAGATTAAACAGCGCGGTCGCGTCTTCCAGATCGTTTTCCAGCATGTTCTGGATAACCGCGCTGTCGATCACCGGGCCAAAACTGAACATAAAATAGTTAGCAATCGCGCTGGCGACTACCAGCAGGATTAATAACGGCTTTCTTATCCACGGCAGCGCCGTCAGGCTGAAAACAAACAGAAAGGCGCTGAATAACACCAGCGGTAGCGTGGCGGCGAAAATATAATCCTTCAGCGAAACGTAAGGAAGCATTTCCCAGGCGTGGAGAAGGAAAACGGCATTAAGCGCAAACGTAAAAAAGAGGGCGGCATAAAAATTAAAAGCAATTTCGTTACAGCGTAAAGCGTGCATTTTCATAACACATTGTCAACAATAAGCGGAAGTATGAGCATAGCGCCGTTACCGTTTTGAAACTTTAACCGACACTCAACGATCTAAAGAGACTACCATTAATCGCATCCTTTACCTGTTAAGGAGTCACGTTGGCGGAACAACTTGAGTTCTTCCCGGTTCCCAGTCCGTGCCGGGGCGTTTGCCAGAGCGACGATCGCGGCTACTGCCGTGGCTGTATGCGCAGCCGCGATGAGCGTTTCAACTGGATGAAGTTCAGCGATGCGCAAAAGCGTGAGGTGCTGCGGCTTTGTCGTCTGCGCTTTCAGCGCTTGCAGCGCGCGGCTAAAAACGTGGAGCCGGATGAGCCCGAGCAGCCTTCGCTATTCTAGCCAGAATGCCTGCGTGATGATGCCAGCGCGGCAGGCTATTGCCGTAGCTGTGAAAGCGAGCAGTAGAGCCGCCACGTAATGCCTGCCAGCTCGGTTTCACCCGGCGTGGCCTTCGCCGACAGCGTGGCAATACTTTCTTGAAGTTCTGCCAGCGTTGCGGCAAGCGCCTCAGGCTGAACCCCTCTGGCGCTGATAATCCGGTGCAGGTTTGCCAGCGTCGCCTCGCGCACGGCCAGCAGCGCGGGCGAATCACTTTGCCAGTCGCGCAACTGCCAGACGATATGCGAGCAGTTGAGCAAGACGACTCCCCAGCGCAGCAGCCAGAGACGCGCCGTTTCATCCCGACTGTTGTTAAGCTGGTTAACGCGATGGTAAATAAGCGATTCAAATCGACTTTCACTCAGCTGCGGCCGACGGCTTAGCTGATCCAGAAACTCACTTCGCAGCGCGCGGATATGCCGTCGGCCGCGTCGTTTATCGGAGCTGGGCCGCAGGATCAAAAAGGCCAGCCAGGCCAGCAGCACGCCGCAAACCTTGGCGATGTTATCGTTAAGAAAGCTTTGATAATCGTAAGCCGGCGGGTTGGTCACCGCCAGGAAAGAGCCGCCAAAGACAATCAGCTGGCCCCAGAGCGCGGCGCGCTTTTTCTGCTGGACTTTAAACAGCTGTAGCGTGACCAGCAGCGGAAACAGCAGCAGTAAAAACTGCCACAGCACGCTGACCTGTACCATCAGGCCAAATTTAATAAGAAAGCTGAATACCGAAAGCAACAGCAGCGTCTTTAACAGCAGCGAGACGCTGCTAACGGGCGAAGGGACGGAAGAGTAAAGCACGCAGCTGATAGCGGCGAGCGTCAGCGCGGCGGCACCGGAATCCCACTGTGTGGCGATGGTAAAAGCGCAGCCCAGCACAATCACCGCAAAAGTCCGCAGCGCACTCCAGCTGGCTTCGGCGCTGTCGCTGCGACGGGCCAGCGCGGGAACGGCAGGGGGCGACAGGCGAGTCTCCGCGTCGGCCTGCTCGAACAGCCGCAGCCAGCGGCTGATATTCAGATAGAGCCAGCAAAAATAGCGCAGCCGGTGCCAGAAAGCATGATAGCGATAGTCGTCGGGATCGGAAGGTGCCGCGCTGGCCAGCAGCCGGGCCAGACGGTATTTATCGCTGTCGTCACGCGCAAGCTCGGCCAGCAGCTGTTGCAGAACGGTAAATAATGACTCTGGCGCTTCTGGCCAGTTAAGTAGCATTCGGCGCAGGCTGGAGATAACGCTGGTTAAGCGCAGCTGCTGATGCAGAACATAGTTCAGCACGTTATTCTGGCGGCGAAAGCGGTAATGACTCCAGAAAGCCTGAATACGCAGCAGGTTTAGCGTCAGTATTTGCCCAATCACATTTTCATGCGCGCTGCGTACGTTGTCAGAAGTTTCGCGTTGCAGCAGCAGGCTGGCGTGATCCAACAGGCGCGCGTGCATCTCTTTAAGCGAACGAATCAGCGCGTCCCCGTCCGAGGTGCTGGGCAGGATCATCATCATCAGCCCACCGCAGAAAATGCCCGTGATAACTTCGCAAACGCGTGCCTGGGTGATGTCCCAAAGATCGCTAATCTCCGTGACGTTGACCGTACTAAAAACGATAATCGCCGCCGTATAGCCCGCCAGCGAAAAAGCGTAGGCGACGTTATTTTGATAATGGTTCTGGATCCAGGTGCAAAAGGCCAGCCAGGCGGCGATAGTCAGCGCAAATAGCCAGGGTTCGTTGAGCGTATGGCCCGCAATCAGCAAGGCTGCACCCGCGCCCAGCAGGCTGCCCGCAATTCTGCCCAGGCTTTTACTGATAACGCCGCCGACGGTAGGAAAGCTGACCACGGCGGCAGAGGTCATTGCCCAGTACGGCTCATCCAGATCCAGCGCGTAGGCGATACTTAAGGCCAGGCACATGGCGATAGCGTTGCGCAACGCATAGCGCCACTGCCCGCTCGTCGCCTTTATCCAGGGCAGCTCCTGCCAGGCAAGCCATTGAAAATTCATGGCTGGATGGAAAGGGTACAGGTTGTTCCCGCGACCAGCTGCAGGCCTTGCGGCACTGCGGTCAGACGGATACGTACCGGCACGCGTTGTGCCAGCCGCACCCAGGGAACGTTGGGCTTGATGTCGGGAATTAACGAGCTGTCGCTTTCCACGCTCTGGTCATAGATGGCCCGGCCAATACTTTCCACTTCTCCCTGCAGCACGCGGTTATCGCTGTAAAGACGCACGGAGGCATGATAACCAGGACGAATGTGCCGCAGCTTGGTTTCTTCAAAGTATCCCATTACGTAAAACGAGTGGCTGTCGACCAGCGCAAAGACCGGCGTACCGCTGGTGGCGTAGTTGCCAGGCCGTATCACCAGGTTACTGATCCAGCCATCGGCTGGCGCAAATACCTGCGTTTGGGTAAGGTTCCATTTTGCCTGTTCCAGCCCGGCCTGCGCCGCTTTGGCCGCGGCCACCATTGAACGGGTATTCAGTTCTGCCGCGTCAAGATCCTCTGCGGAGATAACGTTGCGCGGCAAACTCTCTCTGCGGCGCGACTCATGCTGCGCTTTCAGCAGATCGGCCTGCGCTTTTGCCAGCTGCGCCTCGGCGTTCAGGACGGCGATACGGTAAGGCTCGGCGTCCAGCGTCATCAGCTTGCTGCCCTTAGTGACAAACTGGTTATCTTTTACCAGCAGCTGTTCGATGCGGCCGGAAACCTGCGGCGTAATATTCACCAGCTCGGCACGCACTTTACCATCGCGCGTCCAGGGCGACTGCATATAGTAGTTCCACAGCCACCAGCCCGCGCACAGCGCTGCGGCAAAAAAGATCAGGGTAGAAAAGTATTTCAGAGAGCTAAGTTTCATACGAGTGCCATAAGCAGCCACAGCGAAGCGCTGACGCAGAGAATAAACAGAGAGAGATCGAGCAGGGTGGGATGCCAGACTTCGCCGGAATAGATCCAGCCGCGCAGCAGCGGATGAAGCAACAGCCAGCAGAAAAAGCCCAGCAAAACAGCCTTAAACAGCGGTGGAAAATAGAGCGAAGCGCCAAAGACCAGGTCGGTCAGCGGGGATAAAGCAGCCGAAAATGCGTTGTTCACGAAAAGCACTCCTTGTTACCTTTGTCACAGCATAGCAGCCAGTTGGTATTACGCTTAAGGAGAATGGGATTTGTAATCTCTCCCATAAACTCGCAGAATAGCCTGGAATGAGGCGTGATAGCTAGCAAGCTAATTATAAGGAGAAGAAATTGGATACCCCACTAGGAACGGACCTTGCAAGACTGGTGCGCATCTGGCGCTCGCTGATTGACCAGCGCCTTAAGCCGCTGGAGCTGACGCAGACTCACTGGGTTACGCTGCACAACATCCATCAACTGCCGCCGGAGCAGTCGCAAATTCAGCTGGCAAAAGCCATTGGCATTGAACAGCCATCGCTGGTACGCACGCTGGATCAGCTGGAAGAGAAAGGGCTGATTACCCGCACCACCTGCGCCAGCGATCGCCGCGCTAAACGCATCAAGCTTACGCAAGAAGCCGCTCCGGTCATCAATGAAGTTGAACACGTTATTGACGCCACGCGGGATGATATTCTGGCAGGGATCTCGCAGAGCGAAATTGAAAAGCTGGTGACGCTTATCGCTCGGCTGGAAAAGAATATTCTGGAGTTACAGGGCAGGGATGAGTAGAAGAACCGGCCGCAGCCGGTTCTTCTGTGCCTAGCGTGGTGAAACGGTAACCTGGCTGCCGTTGGAAGCCATCGCTACGCGCTGTCCCACAGCGAAACGGCTGGCCGCCTGTTTCTGGACGACCATGATGGTGTTGCCGTCATCCTTACGGATTTCCAGCTCGACGCCCTGGGTTTTGTTCATTGCGCCCTGCACACCCTGGCCCGCTACGCCACCCGCCACCGCGCCTGCCGCCGTTGCCAGGCCACGTCCTGCACCGCCGCCAATGGTATTACCCAAAAAGCCGCCAAGTACGGCACCGCCAATCGCGCCAATCACGTTGCTGTCATCGCCGCCCTGAATTTGTACAGGACGCACAGCCACCAGCGTACCGTAAGTCACATTCTGTACCTGCTTCGCTTCAGAGGCGCTATAAACATCGCCCGATAGCGTGCTGTTGTTGGCACAGCCTGCTAAAGTCACACCGGTCAGTGCCACGATCATCATGCGCTTTAACATCATCAAACTCCTTTCTTTTCTGTGTGCTGCAGTCAATTGCGCAGCGATCAATAACCCGATTATAAGATACAGGCAATGCCTGTCGTCTGATTGCGGCAAAAAGTTGCTATAAGAATAGCGCAGCCCAACTAAATCTGGAATAAATCCACGGCTGAAGAGCCGGATATAAATTCTTTCATCATGTAAAATTGCAAAGTTAATCATGGCATTGCCACACCGTTTTTGCGACGCTGTAGCGAGGTTTACTCTTCCCATAGCGGATAAGGCATATTGATGAGATCGGGACGCTATATCGGGGTAATGTCCGGCACCAGTCTGGACGGCGTTGACGTGGTGCTGGCCGCTATCGACCAGCAGATAGTGGCGCAGCAGGCGAGCTATTGCCATCCAATGCCCCCGGATTTGCGCCAGGCGATACTGGCGATAAACCAGGGCCAGTCGCTGACGCTTTCGCAGCTAGGCCAGCTGGATACCCGGCTGGGGCGGCTGTTTGCCGAAGCGGTACAAACGCTGGTTCGCCGCGAAGGTCTGGAAAAAGCGGATATCGCCGCCATTGGCTGTCATGGACAAACCGTCTGGCACGAGCCGCTGGGCGACGCGCCGAATACGCTGCAAATCGGCGATAATAACCAGATAGCCGCGCTGACCGGCATCACGGTAGTGGGCGACTTTCGCCGTCGTGATATGGCGCTGGGCGGCCAGGGCGCGCCGCTGGTGCCCGCCTTCCATCAGGCCGTGTTGATGCATCCCCATGAAAAGAGGATGGTGCTCAATATTGGCGGCATCGCCAATCTTTCCCTGTTGCTCCCTGGCCAGCCGGTGGGCGGTTATGATACCGGGCCGGGCAACATGTTGCTGGACGCGTGGATCTGGCTACAGCAGCAGCAGCCCTACGATAAAAATGGCGAATGGGGCAGTAGCGGCCAGGTCATTCATCCGCTGTTACAGCAAATGCTGGCCGATCCGTGGTTTGCCTTACCGGCACCCAAATCGACCGGCAGAGAGTATTTCAATCTGGCGTGGATCGAAAGGCAGCTGGTGAACTTTCCCGGCCTGCCGCCGCAGGATATCCAGGCCACGCTGGTGGAGCTGACGGCAGCCACTATTGCGCAGCAGGTCATGCTGAACGGCGGCTGTGAACGCCTGCTGGTCTGCGGCGGCGGCGGCAAGAATCCGCTGTTAATGGCCAGGCTGGCTGCACTGCTGGCCGGAACCGAGGTCAGCTTAACTGATGAAATCGGCATTCGCGGTGACGATATGGAGGCGCTGGCGTTTGCCTGGCTGGCTTACCGCACGCTCTCCTGCGAAACCGGTAATCTGCCTTCCGTGACCGGCGCGCGCGAAGCTTCCGTACTGGGTGCTATCTTTCCTGCCAACAGTCCGCGCTATCGTTAAGGAGCGAGCATGAAAAAATATTTACCTGTTGTCGGCGCGCTGTTGTTAAGCGGCTGTCTGTTTCATTCTCAGCCGGAGAAGATTAAAACGTTGCACTATAGCTGCGGTACGCTGCCGTTAACGGTGATGCTTGATAACAGCCGCCGGGAAGTTAATCTTATTCTGGATGGCAACCCGCTGACGCTGAAGCAGCAGCCTGCGGCGTCCGGCACGCGTTATGCGGATGACCACTACGTTTTCTGGTCAAAAGGGGACGCCGCCTTTATCGAGCGCAACGGTGCCACCATTATTGACGACTGCCGCTTGAGCGGCAGTTAACTCGTTGAAAATGATTGAAAACAGGCGCACAATGCCTTAACCCTGTTAGCGGAAAACCCTCATGAATGACGACAGCCTGCAGCAGATTGCCCATCTGCGCCGTGAATATACCCGTGGCGGCCTGCGCCGCAAAGATCTGCCCGCCAACCCGCTGGCGCTGTTCGAGCACTGGCTTGGCCAGGCCGTAGAAGCGCAGCTGCCGGATGCGACGGCAATGAGCGTGGCGACCGTAGACGAGCAGGGGCAGCCTTATCAGCGCATCGTGTTGCTGAAGCATTTCGACGAGCGCGGCATGGTTTTTTACACCAACCTTGGCAGCCGTAAGGCGCAGCATCTGGAAAACAATCCGCGCATCAGCCTGCTTTTCCCCTGGCATATGCTGGAGCGGCAGGTCATGGTACTGGGCCACGTTGAAAAACTGTCAATGATCGACGTGGTAAAGTATTTTCACAGTCGTCCACGCGAAAGCCAGATTGGTGCCTGGGTATCAAAACAGTCGAGCCGCATCTCCGCGCGTGGCGTACTGGAAGGCAAATTCCTGGAGCTGAAGCAAAAGTTCCAGCAGGGTGAAGTTCCATTGCCAAGCTTCTGGGGCGGGTACCGGATTAAAATCGACTCGATGGAGTTCTGGCAGGGCGGCGAACACCGGCTGCACGATCGCTTTTTCTACCAGCGCGAAGGCGAGGCGTGGAAAATCGACCGCCTGGCACCCTGATTGCGTGAAATAATCCCGTTAAGCGCTGGCACAGAGTGCGCCAGCGCTTTATTCTATACCCCTTTTTTCATCCGCTAGCCAGCGGATAGCTGTGTACCAGCAAAGGTGCAGACTTTTTTTACACGGAGTCACAGATGGGCAGCAGTAACCTGATTAAACAATTGCAAGAGCGTGGCCTGGTCGCCCAGGTAACGGATGAGGAAGCGTTAGCAGAGCGGCTGGCGCAAGGGCCAATCGCTCTCTATTGCGGCTTCGATCCCACGGCCGACAGCTTGCACTTGGGCCATCTGGTCCCGCTTCTCTGCCTGAAGCGCTTTCAGGATGCCGGACACCGTCCGGTGGCGCTGGTTGGCGGCGCTACCGGCCTGATTGGCGATCCCAGCTTTAAAGCGGCCGAACGTAAGCTGAACACCGCCGATACCGTTAACGAGTGGGTGGAAAAGATCCGCGGTCAGGTTGCGCCTTTCCTGAATTTCGACTGCGGCGACAACAGCGCTATCGCGGCGAACAACTACGACTGGTTCGGCGGCATGAACGTGCTGACCTTCCTGCGCGATATTGGCAAGCACTTCTCCGTTAACCAGATGATCAATAAAGAAGCGGTGAAGCAGCGCCTGAACCGTGACGACCAGGGTATCTCCTTTACCGAGTTCTCCTACAACCTGCTGCAGGGCTACGACTTTGCCTGTCTGAACGAGCGTTACGGCGTGGCGCTGCAGATTGGTGGTTCCGACCAGTGGGGCAACATCACTTCCGGTATCGATTTGACCCGTCGTCTGCACCAGAACCAGGTCTTTGGCCTGACCGTACCGCTGATCACCAAGTCTGACGGCACCAAGTTCGGTAAAACCGAAGGCGGCGCGGTGTGGCTGGACGCCAAGAAAACCAGCCCGTACAAGTTCTACCAGTTCTGGATCAACACGGCGGACGCCGACGTTTACCGCTTCCTGAAGTTCTTCACCTTTATGAGCATTGAAGAGATCAACGCGCTGGAAGAAGAAGACAAAAACAGCGGTAAAGCGCCGCGTGCGCAGTACGTGCTGGCGGAACAGGTGACCAGACTGGTGCATGGTGAAGAGGGCCTGACCGCAGCGCAGCGCATCACCAAAAGCCTGTTCTCCGGCAGCTTGGCAGAGATGACGGAAGCGGACTTTGAGCAGCTGGCGCAGGACGGCATGCCGTTTATCGAGCTGGAGCAGGGCCAGGATCTGCAGCAGGCGATGGTGGATGGCGATCTGGCACCGTCTCGCGGCCAGGCGCGCAAGCTGATTGAGTCTAAAGCGGTCAGCATCAACGGCGACGTCCAGCTGGCGGCAGATTACGCGTTCGCAGCACAGGACCGCCTGTTTGACCGTTTTACGCTGCTGCGTCGCGGTAAAAAGAACTACTCTCTGATCGTCTGGAAATAATTCCTGCGGCGAATAATATATGAAGGCTGGCCGGACGCGATGTTGTCCGGCCATCGGCGATGATATCGCGTCGGACAGCATTGCTCTGTGCCTGCGAAGGTGTTCACCACTCCTCTTTTCCTGGCAAGGTTATCATGAAAAATATTCTCTCCGTTCAGTCGCATACCGTTTTCGGCCATGCCGGCAACAGCGCGTCGGAATTTCCGATGCGCCGCCTGGGCGCAAACGTTTGGCCGCTGAATACCGTCCAGTTTTCTAACCATACTCAGTACGGTCACTGGACCGGCATGGTGATGCCGGCCAGCCATCTGACCGATATCGTTAGCGGCATTGCGGCTATCGACCGCCTGAAAACCTGCGATGCGGTGCTGAGTGGCTATCTTGGCTCGGCAGAGCAGGGCGAACAGATCCTGGAAATCGTCCGCCAGGTAAAACACGCTAATCCGAACGCCTGGTATTTTTGCGATCCGGTGATGGGCCATCCGGAAAAAGGCTGCATCGTTGCGCCAGGCGTAGCGGAGTTTCACGCGCGCAGCGCGCTGCCAGCCAGCGATATCATTGCGCCAAACCTGCTGGAGCTGGAGCTGCTTAGCGGCCACGAGGTCAGCAGCGTCGAGCAGGCTATCGCTACCGCACGCGAGCTCATTGCTAAAGGGCCAAAGATTGTGCTGGTGAAACATCTGGCGCGGGCGGGGCAGCGCAGCGATCGTTTTGAAATGTTGCTGGTGACGGCAGAGGAAGCCTGGCATATCAGCCGTCCGCTGGTGGACTTTGGCGTGCGCCAG
Organism: Erwinia sp. BNK-24-b; assembly: GCF_047456155.1. NCBI lineage: Bacteria > Pseudomonadati > Pseudomonadota > Gammaproteobacteria > Enterobacterales > Erwiniaceae > Erwinia > Erwinia sp. BNK-24-b. Next base: position 2,457,436 of record NZ_CP179901.1, on the reverse strand, counting down.
CCGGTTGGCGTGGGGGATTTGACCAGCGGGCTGCTGCTGGTTAATTTGCTGCACGGTAAATCGTTGAAGGACGCGCTGGAGCATATCACTGCGGCGGTTTATGAAGTGATGCTGACCACGCACCAGATGGGCGAATATGAACTGCAGCTGGTGGCGGCCCAGGACGCCATAGCCAATCCGCAGCAGCATTTTGATGCGGTAAAGCTGTAAATATTGACCGGGCTTGCGCCCGGTCAGTTAACTATTTGTCGTTGCCAAAGCCCTGCTTCAGCAGCGCGGGTAAGACTTCCGGGAAATAGACGTGCTGGTAATAACCGGCAACGCTGTGGCTCCAGTCTTCCCCGTCCGTACGGCCAGTCGCCTGCCAGTGCTGCGTCAGCTCCTGATTGTAATCCGCAATATTCTGCTGCAATCCTTCCGTACGGTACTCTTCATCGTGGCGGAAAGTGGCCAGCGGCAGACGCGGTTTCTGATGCGCTGGCACATCAACATAGCCCAACGCCAGACCCACAACCGGGAAAGTCAGCTCCGGCAGCTTCAGCAGGGAAATCATTGCCTGCGGATCGCGACGAATACCGCCGATAGGCACGATGCCCAGACCTTCCGCACGCGCGGCGGTCATCACTGCGCCAAGCGCAATCCCAATATCCGTTGCGCCAGAAACCACGCTTTCGATGCTTTGCTGGGCAATCTGCTCTTTATCAATTGCGGCCATAGCCTGCTGGCTTTTGTGCATATCCAGTACAAAAGTGATAAATAACGGCGCTTTGGCAATCCACGGCTGACCGCCCGCAATAGCGGAGATTTTGCCGCGCGCTTCGGCACCGCGCGTTACTACCAGCGATACCTGCTGCGAGTTGACCGACGTCGGCGCGCGGTAAGCGGCCATCACCAGACGATCGATAATGGCGTCGTCAACAGGCTTCTCGGTAAAGCTGCGTTCGCTTTTATGGGCGGTAAGGATATCAATAACAGAACTCATAGAACCTCCGGTTGTCAGCCCATGAGTATAAATTATTGTTATCCGCTGGTTTAACACCTTATGCGCTGGGTGTTTTAGCTTAGTCCTTCTGACTCAAGCGCTTCGGCTACGTGCGGCCGTGCGGCCGCTCGCTGAAACCACGCCTCCAGCGACGTTAGCCCCGACAGCTCCAGTTTAATCAGCTTTGCCCAGCGCATTACGGTAAACAGATAGGCATCGGCCACGGTAAAGTGCAGGCCCGACAGCCATTGCTTATCCGCCAGCTCGTGGTCAACCCAGCGAAAATTTTCCTCCAGCTGCTGGCGCAGCGTTGCCTTATAAGCGTCCGGCGTGGCCTCTTTAAACAGAGGCGAAAAGCTTTTATGCAGCTCCGCCGAAATAAAGTTGAGCCATGCCAGCGTTTGATAGCGCGCCAGCGTGCCCGTCGGGGCAAGAAGCTGCCGGTCGGGTTTCAGGTCGGCCAGATACTGCACGATAGCGACGCCTTCGGTCAGCACCGTGCCGTCATCGAACTGTAACGCGGGCACCTTACCTTTTGGATTAATTTCACGGTAGTTCTCCTGCTGCTCGGTAACGCCCGCAGCGGTATCAACTTTAATCAGCGTAAAATCCAGACCGGTTTCCAGCATGACAATATGCGGGGAAAGCGAACAGGCGCCGGGCTTATAAAACAGTTTCATGGCTTACTCCCTGAGTTTGCGGCGAAAGATGTTTTTAGCTTAGTGCCGCCTGCTTAAAAAGTCAGCGCTGCCGCGTACGCAATATTCTTAATTCGCCTGAATTTTGTTTTTACGCGGTTTATTTGTCTGCAAACAGTCGAGCTCTGGCAGCCTGGCGAGAGCCAGATCCCAAAAAGCGCGAACCCTGGCCGGCATATATTTTACGTTTTGCCTCACCAGCTGCACCGGAACGGCCGTGGAACGATAATCCGGCAAGATTTCGCACAGCGCCCCCGTCTGAAGATCGTTATAAACCTGATAGGAAAGCAGTCGCGCAATGCCTTTGCCCGCGCGTGCGGCGAGCAGCTGTGTTTCCACTTCGTTAACTATCAGCCGGGGAGTGAGGCGTACGCGTTCCTGCACGCCAGCGGAAGAAAAACGCCACTCTTTACCGGCAGCCTGCGAAACGCTGGCTATCAGAGAGTGATGGACCAGGGCCGCCGGTGACCCGGGCGTTCCCATGCGGGTAAGGTAGTCAGGACTGGCGACCAGCAGGCGCTGTACGCTTCCTACGGAGACGGCCACTAGCGAAGAATCCCGCAGCTGGCCGATGCGTAACGCCATATCCAGCCCTTGTTCAATCAGATCCTGATAGCCATCGTTAAGCTGAAGTTCGATCTGAATATCCGGATAGTGCTCCATAAAAGCCAGCAGCAGCGGGGCAATATGCTGGCGGCCAAACTGGACCGGGGCGGTCAGGCGAAGCTGGCCGCTGAGCTGATTATCGGTGACGGCATTTAGCGCCTGCTGGTATTCATCCAGCAGCTTTTTTGCCCGCTCAAACAGCGTCATACCGGCGGGCGTTGGCGCAAGACGGCGCGTGGTTCGCTCAATTAACAGGCTGCCAAAGCGTTTTTCCAGCGCGGCCAGCGTGCGCGTCACTGCGGCAGGTGAACGCCGGAGCGTCCGTGCGGCCGCCGCCAGGCTTCCGTGCTGCACCACGGCAACAAAGACCGCCAGCTCATCAAGCTTATCCATCACTGTTCCACTTAGCGAAATTATGAATTGCTATTTTTGCCCGTATACGCCGTTTTCAGCAAGAGTATGCTGAAAAGAAACGCAAGGAGAAAGGCATGAACACACTAACGCTTTACGGTACTGAACTTTCCGGGCACGTCCATCGGGTCCGGCTGCTGCTGGCGATGCTGAATCTCACGGCGGAATGGCGGGAAGCCGGCGCTGAAGTCAGAAAAAGCGACGAATTTCTGGCGCTAAATCCGTATGGACAGATCCCGGTGCTGGTCGACGGCGAACAGGTTATCAGCGACAGCAATGCGATACTGATCTGGCTGACCAAACGTTATGCGCCCGACAGCCAGTGGTTACCAAAGGAGCTGTACCTGGAGGTGCAGGTGCATCAATGGCTGGCGAAAGCCGCAGGCGAGATCCGCTACGGCGTGGCCTCGGCGCGCTTGATAAAGCAGTTTGGCGTGGCGGAAAACTACGATTCGGCCCTCGCAACGGCGCAAAAATTCCTGCCGCAGATGGAAGCGCATTTGCAGGGCAAAACCTGGCTGGTAGGCGATAAGGCGACGCTTGCCGATCTGGCCTGCTATGCCTATGTCGCCTGCGCGCCGGAGGGCGGTATTGCGCTGGACTATCCGGCAATCCGCCAGTGGCTTGGCCAGGTTGAATCGCTGGCTGGCTTTATTGCGCTGCCCGCGTTGCCGCATCCACAGGGAGAATAACAATGTTTCATTCCGGTGAACTTATGGCGCAGCGGCTGGCGGGCTTTAGCACGGACAGCGCCGCCATCTATAAAACAATGCCGCAACAGCACCGTCTCTTTTATGCCGGATTGAAGCAGTTCTTTTTTAGCGTTGCCGATGCTGACTGCTATCCCGTCGCGGCGCTGCTACAGGGCGCGCCGGGATTTGTGCAGGCCATCGATGACGGCCATTTGCGTATAGCCACGGCCTCGCTGCATAACGCTCTTTATCTGCCGCCGCTCAGGCCAGGCATGCGGGCAGGGGGATTAGGGCTGGATTTCTCTAACCGACGGCGCAATCGGGTAAACGGCGTTATCGCAAGCGTGACGGCAGAGTTTGTTACGCTTGCCGTAGAGGAGAGCTTCGGCAACTGTGCCAACTATATCCAGCGGCGAAGCATAGCGGAAAGTGACCCGCAGCGGCTGATGGAACTGGAATATCTCTCTGCTCTGGATGCCGATGCGCGTTACCTGATTGCCGCCGCGGATACCTGTTTTATTGCCAGTCGCGTACAGCGAGAACAGGCAGGCGGCGCGGATATTTCACATCGCGGCGGGCTGCCGGGATTTATTGAGCTTAAAAACGGCAGGCTACAGATGGTTGACTATGCGGGCAATCGCTATATGAACACGCTGGGAAATTTACTGCTGGAACCACGCTGCGCTTTGCTGATTATGGATTTTCACCAGGGAAACGCGCTGCATATCCAGGGGAAAGCGGAGATTAACTGGCAGAATACAAACGAAGGCGAGCGCTGTTTGCTGATTGAGCCGGAAAGGATTTTACGTATTCGCCAGCTGTTACCCGCCGTGGGGCTTGAGGTGGAGTTTGCCGCCTCTACGCTGGCTATCAGGAAATGATTTTGTGCCGGACAAAGAGACCATTTTTTGCTCCTTGCGAAAAGCACTCAGGCCCCGATTTTAAGGGTGACATAGTCGTCACCCTTATTAGTCCCTGTTAGTTTGGGGCCTGGCTATTAACCCTGCGTCATTCGGTTGAGTTTTGGCGCGGTCAGCATCATCAGCACGGCAATCACACCGGTCACGACACCGATTTGCAGGAAGACATCACCATAAACGTGCAGCGACTGTAGCGGGTCGGTAATGTTTTCCGGTACGGCCATCATGTTCGCCACTTTCCCGGCTACCATCGCGGCACCTGCCGTGGTCAGGAACCAGGATCCCATAATAAAGCCCATCAGGCGCTGCGGCACCAGCTGCGCCACCATCGCCAGACCCAGGCCGGAGATCATCAGCTCGCCCACGCTTTGCAGCGCATAGCTCAGGATCAGCCAGCTAACGGAGACGATCCCCAGCTCGTTGGCAAATTTAGCGCCCAGCGGCAGCACCAGAAACGCCACCGAGCAGAGCACCATACCCACCGCAAACTTGTGCGGCATCGGCAGGCGGTCGCCCATTTTGTTATAGATTGCCGCCAGCAGCGGGCTGAAAATCATAATCCAGAACGGATTCAGCGCCTGGTACTGTTCCGGCTGGAAGGCCAGCCCCAGGATGCTGTGCTCGACGTTGCGGATAGCAAAGAAGTTCAGCGAGGTGGGCATCTGCATGTACAGCACGAAGAAGACGATAGCTTCCACCATCAGCAGAAACGCGACAATCATTTTACGCCGCGCCGCGCCCTGTAAAGCGAAGGTCTCTTTAGCGAACAGCAGAACGATGCCTACAGCCACTGCGGCCAGCACCAGGCGCGCGATATCCTGGTGATGCAGCATCCAGGTTGCCACCACGACCAGCACGGCGACGCCAGCAAGGGTCGCCAGCAGTTTGCCCAGATGCAGCGGCTGAAAGTCAGGTTTAGAGCCGTGATCTTTCACCCATTTACGGCACAGCATAAAGTTAACCAGGGTGATCAGCATGCCGACGAAGGAGAGCGAGAAAGCGACGTTCCAGCCGTAATGCGCAGCCAGCCACGGCGTCGCCAGCATAGAGAAAAACGAACCGATATTAATCGCCATGTAGTACATGGTGAAGGCACCATCCAGACGCGGATCGTCCTTGGCATAACAGGTCGAAAGCAGAGAAGAGGGGTTAGCCTTAAACAGGCCGTTACCCACGGCGATGGTCGCCATGCCGATATAAACCAGGCTGACATCATGGCCCGACCACGCCACCAGCGCATAGCCCAGCGCCAGCACCAGCGTACCGAGCACGATCACGCGCTTGGTGCCCAGCACCTTATCGCCCAGCCAGCCGCCAACGGCAATCAGGCCGTATACCAGCGCGCTAAAGGAAGCGAACAGCGTAATAGACTGCTCTTCCGACATGCCCAGCATTTTGACGAGATACACCGCCATAATGCCTTGCAGGCCGTAATAACCGAACCGTTCCCAGAGTTCGATAGAAAAAATAAGATAAAAAGATCGCGGTTGTTTAAACGCGTTGATACTGCCTGTATCGGGTTGTTTGTTTGCAGTTGACACTGATACCTCTGGAGTCAATTTCCTGATTCGACTAAAAAAATAAGTCATCGTCGAACAGGACGGGCATTAGCCGCATAGTTATAAATTTGGAAAATTGGCGGTTAATTTCGCCCATTGTTTGCTGCCAGGCAAGCGTTTTTTCAAATAACGTCAGGGGCCGTTTTACAAGTGTTTACTCATGGATATAGGTATGTTTTCAATATTAAATATTGTTGTAACGCATTTGTTTATTATATAAGGCTGCTATTCGCATAAAATTTACTCGTGCGATGAAGCTAATCACCAGGGCCTTTTTTCAGGAATAATGTTTTGCAGAAGCAAAGATAAGCAAAATTAAACGCCGCTTATGCGTAAATCGCTAAGGAAAATGGTTTTTTATAAGGCTCTGATGCGCTGGTTGGGCCAGTCTGCGTAAAATAGCTGATTTTACAGGCTGAACGGCAGATATTAATTTCCAAAAAATAACTTCTCCTTCCTGCGATCTTCAGACTTTTTGTTACGGATAAAATACAAAAAGGGCGTCCGATCCGCGCGGGCGTACGCTGTGTAAAGATTCCTCCTGACGCTAAAGCGCATCCTCCTCGCGCCGATAATCTCACTTACCTCAATAATTGCGCAGAGAAACAATGTTAACAGTCAATAATAACGATACTGCTCTTAAAACAGGTAACGCTCGCTCGGCAAATACCTCTTTGCTGGCGCAATCTATTGAAAGACTTTCATCAGGGTTACGTATCAATGGAGCCAGCGACGATGCGGCGGGCATGTCGATTGCTAACCGTATGCAGGCCAATATCAATGCGGACAGCGCCGTTACGCGCGGCCTGAACGATGCCATCAGCTATGCGCAAACGGCAGAAAGCGCGCTGGGTAATATCAGCGATATGCTGATCAAGGCAAAAAGCCTGGCGGTACGCGCAGCCAACGGCACCATGTCTGTTTCTGACCGGCAAAGCCTGGATACGGAATATCAGCAGTTAATGAATGGCATCAACGGCATTGCCAGCGGCACAGAGATTTTCGGGCAGTTCCCGCTGGCGACCAGCACGCCCGAACAGACGCCCACGCTGCTAGGCAATGTATCGCCCATAGGAACTAAATTTCCGGTGGCCGGGCAGGATTACTCGTTTACCTCCGGGATTGTGTCGCTTGCCTATATTCCGGCAGGCGCGACCAATATCACTATCACCATTGACTCCTTTAGCATGGATGACGATCTTCAGCTCTTCACCCGTGACGGCAAGCATCTGGCCGGCACGCCAGTGGACGGCAGCGATGCGGACTATACATGGATAAGTAAAGGCGTAACCGATGACGCCACGGCAACCAGTAAAGTACTGACGACCAGCAATGGCTTTGCCAGCGGTGCCAGCTACGACAGCACGGATCTTAATGAAGGAGGATCGTCGTGGGCGCTGACCGGTAGCGAGACCAGCAGCTATAACGGCATGAGTATTACCTATAGCGGCGACGGCGATCGTTATGAGGATGCGACTACCGGTGCGGAAAACGACGGCACGCTGACCAGCAATTCACAGGAGCGGATTAATATCGACAACGTCAGTGAAGATCTGATCGTGGTCGTGGTTGGTAACGGGTCGTTCAGCGGCAATCTGACCTGGGGATCGCTGCCAACGCCAACCGAAACGCCAGCCGTACCGCCAAAACAGAGCCAGCCGCTACAGGTGATCACCAGCGCCAATTATGGTCAGCCGGTACAGTCGGACACGCTGGGGCCAACGCCTTCTGATACAAAGACGCTGGGTCTGGACAACACCAGCCTGCTGACCGCGAGCGCTATCCGTACCTCTATGACTGCGCTGGATGCGGCACTGAATAAAGTCAGCGGCTACCGCTCCGACTACGGCGCAAAAATGAATCGCTATGAGTCAAATAAATCAGTGCTGTCGCAGCAGAGCATAGCCACTCAGGCGGCGCAGAGCCGGATTCAGGATGCCGATTACGCGCAGGAAGCCAGCCAGCTGGCCAGGGCGCAAATCAAAGATCAGGGCCAGAATGCAGTAATGAAAATGGCTAACCAGTCAGCCCAGGATGTCTTAACCCTGCTGCGCGACTGATTGACTGCGCTTCTCTCCGCTAACTTTTATTTAGCGCATTTTTTATCGGGTCGTCCGATCGTTTTAACCCCTCTCCGCCGGAAAGTTTTGCCGACTTTCCGGCGTTTTCTTGTCGGCCACATCCTGTCGATTAACGGCGGTCGCATTGCATATTTTGCATCGCGGTTACGCCAGTTTTTCGAAGCAACAGGCCTTAATTTTTAATTTTCACAGTGATAACACCAGCGCAGCAGGCGGCTAAAAATTTCTTTACCGGTGTAAAGCGGCAATGGCTTACTTATTTCTTATATTTCAATTAAATATGGCGAAATCTTGACGTTCTGATGGGGATGTTTTTTGCGTTCAGACTGTCGCAAAAGACCACGTGCCAACGGCGTAAAATTTTTTCTTGATTGAACGTTCAATATAAAATGTCTATAATCATCCTCATTCAATAGCTAAAACCGATGAAGCGATGCCAAAAGTTGGAATGAAAGCGATTCGTCAGGCGCAGTTAATTCACGCGACGCTGACGGTTATCGACCGCGTAGGCCTGGCCGATGCCAGCCTGGCGCTGATTGCCAAAGAAGCGGGAGTCTCTACGGGCATTGTCAGCCACTATTTTGGCGACAAAAATGGCCTGCTGGACGCCTGCATGCGGCAAATTCTCTCCGATCTGTACGTGGCGGTGGTACATCATCGTCGCCAGGCGGCAGACGAGCCGCAGGCACAAATTCGCGCCATCATCGACGGTAACTTTGACATCTCGCAGATTGCCGGACCGGTTCTGAAAACCTGGCTGGCTTTCTGGAGCAGCAGCCTGCACCAGCCCGATCTGCAGCGGCTGCAGCGCATCAACGACCGCCGCCTGCACGCCAACCTGACGGCGCAGTTTGCCCGGGCGCTGCCGAAAGAGACGGCGCGTGCGGCAGGCGCCAGCATGGCGGCATTAATCGACGGGCTGTGGCTGCGTATGACGCTGGCCCCGCAGCCGATGGCGCAAGGGCTTTTCGACGCTCGTCAGCTTTGCTATCAAAATCTCGCGCTGTGGCTTTCCGCCCCGGCAACCTAACCCTGAAGGAGGAGACATGGCCGATATGCAACGCCGTGGACTTTACATCAATGGCCGCGAAGAAGCGGGTCATGGCGAAACGTTTACCACCATCAATCCCGCCAATGGTGAAGTGCTGGCAGAAGTGACCTCAGCCAGCCAGCAAGATATCGATCGCGCCGTCGCCAGTGCAGAAGCGGGCCAGCGTATCTGGCGCGGCTATACGCCGGTCGAACGTAGCCGTGTCCTGTTAAAAGCCGTAGCGATCCTGCGTGAGCGTAACGATGAGCTGGCCGCGCTGGAAACCGCAGATACCGGTAAACCGCTCAGCGAAACCGAAGCGGTTGACATCGTCACGGGCGCAGACGTGCTGGAATACTATGCGGGCCTGGCCGTGGCGGTAGAAGGCGAATCGATTCCACTGCGCGACAGCGCGCTGGTTTATACCCGCCGAGAACCCCTGGGCGTTTGTGCCGGCATCGGTGCCTGGAACTATCCCATTCAGATTGCGATGTGGAAAAGCGCGCCTGCGCTGGCTACCGGCAACGCAATGATCTTTAAGCCCAGCGAAGTCACGCCGCTCAGCGCGCTGGAGCTGGCAAAAATCTTTACCGAAGCCGGGTTGCCGGACGGCGTTTTCAACGTTGTCCAGGGGGCTGGCGCTGTCGGTCAGGGACTGAGCCAGCATCCGAAGATCGCTAAAGTCTCCTTTACTGGCGAAGTGAATACCGGTAAGCGCGTCATGGCGGATGCGGCACTGGCGAACCTGAAGTCGGTCACCATGGAACTCGGTGGCAAATCGCCGCTGATCGTCTTTGAAGATGCCGAGCTGGAACGTGCCGTAGATGGCGCGATGATGGCTAACTTCTACAGCAGCGGTCAGGTTTGCACCAACGGCACGCGCGTGTTCGTGCATCGCTCACTAAAAGCGGATTTTGAAAAGCGCCTGCTGGAAAAAATGGAGGCTATCAAATGTGGCGATCCAACGCTGCCGGACACCAATTTCGGCCCGCTGGTCAGCGAAGAGCACTGCCAGAAGGTGGTCTCTTATCTGGAAATCGGTAAAAACGAGGGCGCACGCGTGCTGGCTGGCGGTTTCCGCCTGACCGAAGGCGAAATGGCGAAGGGCTGCTTTGTGGCGCCAACCGTGTTCACCGACTGTTCCGACGAAATGCGCATTGTGCAGGAAGAGATTTTTGGCCCGGTGATGAGCGTGCTGGTGTTTGATGACGAGCAGGAAGTTATCGATCGCGCCAACAACACCGAATATGGCCTGGCCGCAGGCGTCTTCACTACCTCGCTGAATCGCGCGCACCGCGTTATCCATCAGCTGGAAGCGGGCATCTGCTGGGTGAACAGCTGGGGCGAATCGCCTGCGCCAATGCCGGTTGGCGGCTACAAGCAGTCTGGCGTAGGACGTGAAAACGGCCTGGAAACGCTACACCACTATACGCGTACCAAATCCGTGCTGATCGAAATGGGCGACTATCCGTCCGCGTTCTGATTGCCCTGATGACGACACTGTTTTTTTGCTGCGGCGCAGGCCGCGGCTATCCGGAGGTTTAATGCAGAAATTTGACTATATCATTATTGGCGCTGGCTCTGCCGGCAACGTTCTGGCAACACGACTGACTGAGGATGCTGACGTATCGGTACTTTTACTGGAAGCAGGCGGCAAGGATCACCGCTGGGATTTCCGTACCCAAATGCCAGCCGCTTTAGCTTATCCGCTACAGGGAAAACGCTATAACTGGGCTTATGAAACGGATCCGGAACCCAAGATGAACAATCGCCGCATGGAGTGCGGACGTGGTAAGGGTCTGGGTGGCTCTTCGCTGATCAACGGCATGTGCTACGTGCGCGGCAACGCGATGGACTACGATAACTGGGCGCAAAAAGAGGGGCTGGAAAACTGGTCTTATCTCAACTGCCTGCCTTATTTCCGCAAGGCTGAGAAACGCGATATCGGCGAAAACGACTATCACGGCGGCGAAGGGTATCTGAGCGTCACCACGCCGAAGAAGGGCAATAACCCGCTGTTCCGCGCCTTTATCGACGCGGCAAAGCAGGCCGGTCACCACGAGACTGACGATATGAACGGCTATCGCCAGGATGGTTTTGGCCCGATGGACCGAACAGTGACGCCAAAAGGCCGTCGTTCCAGTACCGCACGCGGCTATCTGGACGTGGCGAAACAGCGTTCAAACCTGACCATCGTCACCCATGCGCAAACCGACCGTATTCTGTTTGAGGGCAAAACCGCCGTGGGCGTCTGCTGGCTGCGCGGCGGCAAAGAAGAGCGGGCAACGGCCACGCGTGAAGTCCTGCTGTGTGCGGGTGCCATCGCCTCACCGCAGGTATTGCAACGCTCTGGCGTTGGCCCGGAAGAGTGGTTACGCGAGCTGGATATCCCGGTAGTCCATGCCTTACCGGGCGTGGGCCGCAATCTTCAGGATCACCTGGAAGTGTATATGCAGTTCCGCTGCAAAAAGCCCGTTAGCCTCTATCCGTCGCTCCAGTGGTGGAACCAGCCGGCGATTGGTGCAGAATGGCTGTTTAACGGCACGGGTATCGGTGCCAGCAACCAGTTTGAAGCGGGCGGCTTTATTCGCAGCGACGACCAGCCGGACTGGCCAGACTTGCAGTATCACTTCCTGCCGGTTGCCATTAACTACAACGGCAGCAGCCCGGTTAAGGAGCACGGTTTCCAGGCCCACGTTGGCCCCATGCGCTCACGCAGCCGTGGCCGCGTTAAGCTGACCTCGAAGCATCCTTACGCCGCGCCGTCGATCTTCTTTAACTACATGTCGGAAGAGCGTGACTGGGAAGAGTTTCGCCACGCGGTGCGCCATACGCGCGAAATTATGCGTCAGCCTGCGCTGGCAGAATACTGTGGCGAAGAGATTCAGCCTGGTGCGGCAGTGCAGAGCGACGAGCAGATCGACGCCTTCGTCCGCGATCATGCGGAAACGGCCTATCATCCTTGCGGCAGCTGCGCGATGGGTAACGACGAAATGGCGGTGGTCGATGCAGAAGGGCGCGTACACGGTATGCAGAACCTGCGTGTAGTGGATGCTTCTATTATGCCGCAGATCACGACCGGTAACCTGAATGCGCCAACGGTGATGATTGCAGAAAAAATGGCCGATCTAATCCGTGGCCGTACGCCGCTGGCCCCGTCCAAAGCGGATTATTATCGACTACAGCGTGAAAAAGCCGAAGCGGAGCAGGCGCAGGAAGAAGGCGTAGCCTGATAGCCTGACCAGGGGAACGGAAACCCTTGCCTTTATCATGGCAAGCGCCTGTCGATAAAGGCCGTGCTTTGAGCTGATTAACTAACTGACCACGCCGCTATTGTCCGGCGTGGTCAGCTTTTATGTTACTTCAGGACCGATATTTACTCGCCCACGGTAATATCCGTTACCGCTTTACCCTTCATCATGCCAGTGTTATTCAAACTTCGTTTTAACCACTCATTTTCTATAGCCTGCCTGATGTCACCGCTATCCTCTGTTCAAGCTGTCCACTATGTGGATAATGAGGCCGGTTACTGTCATAACCTACAGGCTACTCATGAGCACCGATCGCGAAAACAACGGTTCCCAGGTTATTGCCCGCGCGGCAACGCTGCTGCGCGCGCTGGAACATCAGCCCGCCGGAATGACTATTTCCGCGCTGTCCCGGCAGGTAGAGCTACCGCGCACTACCGTTCACCGCCTGGTAGCCTCGCTGGAAAGCCAGCAGCTGCTGATCGTAAGCGCGGGGGAGGTGAAGCTTGGCCCGGCACTGGCACGGCTGGCGGCGTCGGCCCATACCGATGTCATTGCGCTTTCCCGTCCGGCAATGGAAGCGCTGGGGCGACGCACCCGCGAAACGGTCGATCTTTGCGTCTGGCGGGGCAGCCATGCGGTGTCGGTCAGCCAGTTTGTCTCCGATCGGGAACTGCGCGTGGTTTCCGCCGTAGGTACCGCCTTTCCCTGTCATTGTACCGCGCATGGCAAGGCGATCCTGGCGCAGTTAAGCAACCAGCAAATCAGCGAGATGCTCGCCGGGCATCTCGATCTCCGTACCGAACAAACGCTCCGCACGCTGCCCGCCATTTTGCAGGGCGTTGAGCAGGTGCGCGCCAGTCACTACGCCATTGATCGCGAAGAGCATGCACGCGGGGTCTGCGGCCTCGGCGTTTATATCAAAACCAGAGTGAACGAGCATTACGCGATTTCCCTGGCCGTGCCGGCGATACGCTTTGACGAAGAGTTTGACCATCTGCTTTCCGCGCTGTTGCAGTGCAAAGCCGAAACGGAAGCGCTGCTGGCTGGCTGACGCAAAGGCGGCTCAGACCAGCTCTACAGAGTTATAAACCGTTACCGCATCGCGTACATTAATGGCACGCGGCAGCAGGCCCAGCGCGAAGAAGCGGTCAGCGATAGCCTGCTGTTGGCGCACGATAGCTAAATCCATCCGCCGTGTCTGATGGCTGCGGCGCGTTAAGGCATGCGCCAGCGAAGCGTGCGACAGGCCCAGCTCGGCCGAGAGCAGGGCGGCGGCCTCGTCGCGGCGGGTATCGATATAGCGTCCGGTCTGTTCCAGCGCGCCCAGCAGCGTCTGCAATAAATCGTCAGAACGCGCGATAAGATCGCGGTGCGCCAGGTAAAACTGATGGTTGTTGACCCGACCCGTGCCGCTGGCGATCACCCGTAAATCGCGCTCGCGCTCCGCCTCGCTAAGCAACGGATCCCACATCATCCAGGCATCGACGGCGTGACGATCGCTGGGCGTTAAAGGATATTTCGGCGGCGCGTAAACGATGCGCACGTCGTCCAGCGACAGGCCCGCTTCGTCCAGAATCTGCAACAGCAGATAATGCACGTTGGAGCCTTTATTCACCGCAATACGTTTACCTTTTAGATCGGCAATCGTCTGGATAGCGCTGTCGGCGGCCACCAGCAAAGCCACGCTCTGCGGCGCGGCGGGTTCATAAGCCACATAGCGCAGCGGCGAATGGTTTGCCTGGGCGAACAGCGGCGGCACTTCGCCCGTGGTGCCAAAGTCAATCTCATGGTTATCCAGCGCGTGCAGCAGCTGCGGCCCGGCAGGAAACTCGCACCAGAGCACGCTCACGCCCTGATGCATAAACAGCGTTTCCAGCGTCTGGCGCGCTTTTAAAATGCCCAGATTGCCAAACTTCTGGTAGCCGATGCGCAGCTCGCGCTCGCCCGCGGGTGCGGCTTCCCGTGCGGAAGAGCGGCCTGTCGGCAGGCTGCGGCGCGGCTTAATCAGGCCCAGATGCCCCAGATGAGTGCGCAAAGTATTGCGGCTGATACCCAGCAGCGCCGCCGTTTGTAGCTGATTATGCTGGCACTGCTCAAAAGCGTGACGCACCAGCGCATCCATAACTTCCTGATAAACCGGCCCGCTATGCTGTTGCAGGTGCTGACGCAAAAATCTGTCCAGCGAATTTTCCGCCTGCGGCAGCGCTTCGACAGGCGAGCTAAGGCGCAGCTGGTCGGCGGTAATCAGCGTTTGCTGACTCAACAACACGGCATTATGCAGCGTATTTTCCAGCTCGCGGATATTGCCGGGCCAGCGCCAGGCGACCAGCGCCGCCATCGCCTCTTCGCTAAGGCGCAGCTGCGGGCGGCCAAGACGGCGGGCATAGAGCGTCAGAAAATGGTTAGCCAGCAGCGGAATATCCTGGCTACGCTGGCGCAGCGGCGGCAGCGTCACTTCCGCGACGTTAAGACGGTAATAGAGATCTTCCCGAAAACGTTTTTCCCGGATGGCACCGGTAAGATTGACATGGGTCGCTGCAATTACCCGCACGTCAACGCTAACCGCACGATGGGAACCGACGCGAGTAATTTCCCGCTCCTGCAATACGCGCAGCAGCTTGACCTGTAGCGGCAGGCTCAGCTCGCCGATTTCATCTAACAGCAGCGTGCCGCCCTCGGCCGCCTCAAACCAGCCCTGCTGCTGGCTGGTCGCGCCGGTAAACGCGCCTTTCTCGTGACCAAACAGTTCTGATTCCGCCAGGCTCTCCGTCAGCGCGCCACAGTTTACCGCCAGAAAAGGGCGATCGCGCCTTGGGCTGTGCTGGTGCAGGTAGCGCGCCACTACCTCTTTCCCCGTACCGGTTTCGCCTGTGATCAGCACCGTGGCATCGCCGGGCGCAAGGCGATCCAGCACGTCTTTAAACGCGACGGAAGCGGGGTCGATTAAATCGGCAACGGAACTGGACATAGCTTTCTCCGGTAAAAGTCTCTGCCGCTAACATAACCTTGCTGGTTAGCAGTGACGAGAGTCCTTTCCTGCCCGCTGCTGCAAATGCAGCAGGTGACTGACAGTAGTTGCTGCATTCGCAGCAATCAGGTTTGTCCCCGAAAAAATTATCTTGTTGATTTTAAAGAATTTAAAAAGCCCGCCCGCCTGGCACGCTTCCTGCACATGTCTATATAACCAAAGATAATGCCGCTAATGAATAAATTAAGATAACGTTATAAGGAAAGTGAGAATGAGCGCCTCGCAGGAAAATCTAAAGCTGTTTTGGTTTCTACCCACGCACGGTGATGGCCGCTACCTGGGAACAGCAGAGGGCGGACGCGCCGTCGATTTGCCCTATTTGCAGCAGGTCGCGCTGGCCGCTGATAACCTGGGTTTCTATGGTGTGTTAATCCCTACCGGAAAAAGCTGTGAAGACTCATGGCTGGTGGCGTCGGCGCTGGCACCCATCACTAAACGGCTGCGCTATCTGGTGGCCGTACGGCCAGGTTTACAACCGCCGACGCTGGCGGCACGCATGGCCGCCACGCTGGATCGCCTGTCGGAAGGTCGTCTGCTGATCAACGTTGTAACGGGCGGCGATCCGGTCGAAAACAAAGGCGACGGCATTTTTCTCAGCCATGCCGAGCGTTATCAGGTAACGCGCGAATTCCTGGAAGTCTATTCGCGGCTGCTGAAAGGTGAAAAAGTCGATTTTGCAGGCGAGCATATCCATGTTGAAGGCGCGGAGGTGCTGTTTCCGCCCGTACAGGAAAACGGGCCACCGCTCTATTTTGGCGGCTCGTCTGACGAGGCTATTGATGTCGCGGCCAACCAGATCGACAGCTATCTGACCTGGGGCGAGCCGGTGGCGCAGGTCGCGGAAAAGCTGGCCGTAGTGCGCCAGCGCGCGGAGCAGCGTGGCCGTCAGCTGAGCTATGGCATCCGTCTGCACGTCATCGTACGCGAAACGGAAGAGGAAGCCTGGGCCGCCGCCGATCGCCTGATCGCGCATCTGGATGACGAAACCATTGCCAGCGCCCAGAAAATTTTTGCGCGCATGGACTCTACCGGCCAGGCGCGGATGAGCGCGCTGCACAAGGGCTCTCGCGAAGATCTGCGCATTGCGCCAAACTTATGGGCAGGTGTCGGGCTGGTACGCGGCGGCGCGGGCACGGCGCTGGTCGGCAGTCCTCAGCAGATAGTCGAGCGCATTCGCGAATACCAGGCGCTAGGCATTGAAAACTTTATCTTCTCTGGCTATCCCCACCTGGAAGAGGCGCACCGCTTTGCCGAGCTGGTGATGCCTTTGTTGCAGACGGAAGGCGAGAAAACACGCCAGCGTACGGTCAATACCGGGCCGTTTGGTGAAACTATCGGCGGCGATCGTCGTCCGGCTAAAAAGAGTTAAGGAGCGCAGCGTGCCAAAGCAACCGATGCAGTTCGCCTACTGGGTACCCAACGTGTCGGGTGGTCTGGTGATCAGCCAGATCCCGCAGCGCACCGGCTGGGATTTTGATTATAACCGCAAGCTGGCGCGTATTGCGGAGCAGGCGGGATTTGACTACGCCTTAACGCAAATCCGTTTTACCGCGGGTTATGGCGCGGACAATCAGCACGAATCCGTCACCTTCTCCCAGGCGCTGCTGGGCGCGACGGAAAGGCTGAAGGTCATTGCCGCTATTTTGCCCGGCCCGTGGAATCCAACGCTTGCCGCCAAACAGATTGCGACCATCAGCCATCTGAGCAATGCCCGCATCGCGGTCAACATCGTCAGCGGCTGGTTTCGCGGCGAATTTAAAGCGATTGGCGAACCCTGGCTGGATCATGAAGAGCGCTATCTGCGTTCCGAAGAGTTTATTCGCTGCCTGCGCGGTATCTGGCAGGAGGAGAGCTTCAGCTTTGCCGGCGACTTCTACCGCTACCGCGACTACTCGCTAAAGCCAAAGCCGCTGATGCCGCAGCCGGAAATCTTCCAGGGCGGCAGCTCGCGTGCCGCGCGTGATATGGCCGCACGGGTTTCCGACTGGTACTTCACCAACGGCAACACGCTGGAGGGCGTTCGCCAGCAGGTGCAGGACATTCAGCAGAAAGCCAAAGAGAACCGGCACCGGGTTAAAATCGGCGTCAACGGCTTTGTCATTGCCCGGCAAAGCGAGCAGGAAGCGCAGCAGGTATTACAGGAGATTCTGGATCACGCGAACCCCGACGCGGTAAAAGGCTTTCAGCATGAAGTGAAAAATGCGGGCAGCGCCTCGCCGGAAGGCGAAGGTAACTGGGCACGCTCCACGCTGGAAGATCTGGTGCAATACAACGACGGTTTCAAAACCAATCTGATCGGCACGCCGCAGCAGATAGCCGAAAGGATCATCGCCATGAAGCACGCGGGGGTCGATCTCATGCTGCTGGGCTTCCTGCATTTTCAGGAAGAGGTGGAATTCTTTGGCCGCGAAGTGATCCCGCTGGTACGCGAACTGGAGCGGCAGATGCAGCCGGAGCTGCACCATGGCTGAGCGGCATATTGTGATTATCGGCGGCGGCTTTACCGGCACGGCGCTGGCAATCCACCTTGCACGCCAGGGAGCCGCAGGCCTGACGGTCACGGTGATTGAACCGCGCGCGCAGTTGGGACAGGGCGTTGCCTATAGCACGCAGGATCCGGCACACCGCATTAACGTTCCGGCCTCGCGCATGCAGCTTTGTGCCGCGCAGGAAGGCGACTTTGAACGCTGGTATCGCGCTTCTGCCGCTTATCAGAATGATGCGGCAAGCCGCTGGCAGGACGGCAAGCTTTATCCGCAGCGTGCGCAGTTTGGGGCTTATGTGGCAGAGCAGTTTGCCGAAGCCGCCCGTTTGCAGGTCAGGCTGGTTCACGTTCAGGATCGCGCCGTGGCGCTGCGGGAAGGCCAAATTCTGACGGCAGCAGGACGCGCTTACCGGGCAGACGAGGTCGTACTGGCAATCAGCCATCCGCCGCCCGCCTTGCCGCGCCTCGTGCAGCAGGCGCTGGCGGAGCATCCGGGCCTGATCGCCAATCCGTGGCTGCCGCAGGCGCTGGCGAAAGTGGGCAGTGAAGATCGCGTCGCTATTATTGGCTCTGGCCTGACGATGGCCGATGTGGTCGCCTCTCTTCAGCTACAGGGTCATCGTGGCCCGATAACCGCTTTTTCACGCCGTGGCCAGCTGCCACGCAATAACGTCAGCGGCGACTATGACGCCCGTCCGCTTGATTATCACCACATGCCAGTAACCGCTCGCGGCTGGCTACGACGCGTAAGGCAAGAGGTAGCGCAGGCGGCAGAAGAAGGCGTGCCGTGGCAGCTGGTGCTGGACGATATTCGCTTTCATGGCCAGCAAATCTGGCAGCAAATGGCCTTAAAAGAGCAGCGGCGTTTTTTACGCCACCTGCGTCCGTGGTGGGACGTACATCGCTATCGAATCGCCCCGCAGGTCAGCAAAGCGCTGGAAGAGGGGCAGCACAGCGGTCAACTGCGCGTGCTGGCGGCAAGGCTGGTAGCGGCCAACAGCGAAGGTGCAGAAATTGCGCTGAGGCTACAGCCGCGTAAAGGTACGGCAACCACCCTCGTCGTCGATAAACTGATTGTTACCACCGGCCCGGCGCACGGTTCACTGCTGAGCAGCGACAGCCTGCTGGGCCAGCTGGCCGCCGAGGGGCTTATTCAGGCCGATCCGCTGGGGCTGGGCATTCTGGTTGACGCGCGGTCGCAAACCCTGAACCGCAGCGGCACGGCCAACCCGCATCTGCACGTCGTCGGCCCGGCGGCGCGTGGGCGCTTTGGCGAACTGATGGGCCTGCCGCAGGTGGCGGAACATGCCGAAGCGCTGGCTGAAAAGTTGCTTAACACATCGCCGCCGGTGCCGCGATGTTGTCCTTCACTGCACGCTTCCCGTTAATACTTCAATCGCGGATCCGTCGGCAATAGCTATTGCCGACAGGCCGCGCTTTATCTGCATCAATGCCGTTACGCCCGCAAGTGACGGCTATGGAGACCGCTATGCCGCAACGTGAAATTCGACTGAACGCTTTTGATATGAACTGTGTGGGCCATCAGTCGCCCGGCCTGTGGGCGCATCCGCGCGACCGCTCCTGGCAATATAAAGACTTAGCCTACTGGACGGATTTAGCCCGCCTGCTGGAGAAGGGGAAATTCGACGGCTTATTTATTGCCGACGTCCTCGGCGTTTACGATGTGCTGAATGGCAATAACGACGCCGCCATTCGCCATGCGACTCAGGTGCCGGTCAACGATCCGCTGGCGCTGATTACGCCGATGGCGCTGGTTACGGAACATCTGGGCTTTGGCCTGACCGCCTCGCTCTCTTTTGAACATCCTTATCCCTTTGCCCGTCGTCTCTCCACGCTCGATCACCTGACCAAAGGGCGTATCGGCTGGAATATCGTGACCTCTTATCTGGAGAGCGGCGCGCGTAATATCGGTTTTCAGGCGCAAACCGACCACGATGCCCGCTACGACTATGCCGATGAGTACTTACAGGTCGTTTATAAGCTGCTGGAGGGAAGCTGGGAAGAGGGGGCCGTCCTGCGCGACCGCGAGCGGCGTATCTTTAGCGATCCCGGCAAAATTCATCCCATCAATCATCAGGGAACCTTCTTCCAGGTGCCGGGTATTCACCTGTGTGAGCCGTCGCCGCAGCGTACGCCAGTGCTCTATCAGGCTGGCGCGTCCAGCCGGGGTAAACAGTTTGCCGCCGAACATGCCGAATGCGTCTTTGTCGCCGCGCCGTCAAAAGTGCTGCTGAAGAAAACGGTGGCGGATATTCGCCGTCGGGCAGCCGAGGCGGGACGCGATCCGCGCAGCGTACTGATTTTTAATCTGCAAACGGTGATTGTGGGAGAAACGGATAAGGCCGCGCAGGCCAAATGGCAGGAGTATAAAAGCTACGTCAGCTATGAAGGCGCGCTGGCGTTGATTTCCGGCTGGACGGGCATCGATTTTGGTCAGTATCAGCCTGAACAGGTACTGAAGCATCTGCATACCAATGCCATTCAGTCGGCGGTAGAGACCTTTTCTACGGCCGATCCTGACAAACAGTGGACGGTGCAGGCGCTGGCGGACTGGGTCGGTATTGGCGGTTTCGGGCCGCTGCTGGTGGGTAGCGCGACCACGGTGGCCGACGAGCTGCAAAGCTGGGTAGAGGAAACCGACGTCGACGGCTTTAACCTGGCCTATGCCGTCACGCACGAAACCTTTAGCGATGTGGTCGAGCTGCTGGTTCCTGAACTGCAAAAGCGCGGCGTCTACAAGCAGGAGTATCAGCCCGGCACGCTGCGTGACAAGCTTTTTGGTCAGGGACCGCGCCTGAGTGAACCGCATCCGGGAACGGGCTATCGCCGCCACGGGCAAACGGCCATCGCCGAAAACGCGTTTGCCACCGAATAAGCTTTGGCGCAGCGAAGGCAAAACGGGCGCTGGCAAAGCCAGGCTACGGGCGCAGAAGGGTAACGTACTTAAAATCGAAGAAGGCGTAGTGCGGCCGGTAAGTGACGCTGTCACGTTGTCCGCGCCGCGCTATTTCTGTTTCGTCAGTTAATAGCCTTTACCGGGGTAGCCGTGCGCCGCTCTGGCATTTTCTGCTGTCTGAAAAACACTACAACCAATTGAATAAAAAGGCATTTAGGCGGAATTTTTTGTTGTTTTGACATCATTTGGTTTCGTCTTATAACAGGCGAACACCTGCAAAATAACGAGGCAATAATGAGCTCAATTAACCTGGACGACGACATCACGTCGCCGCCGCTATCGGCACCGGTACGCTCGGTCAGCGACGTGGCGCAATTAATCAACAGCAGAGGCAACAAAAACAGCTACGCGCGCTGGATCGTGTTTCTGGCGCTGGGCGGCGTTTTTCTGGACGCGTACGATCTCACCACGCTCTCTTACGGGATTGATGACGTGGTAAAAGAGTTTGGCCTGACGCCGACGCTCACCGGACTGGTCACGTCGTCAATCATGCTCGGCACCATTATCGGCAACCTGGTCGGCGGCTGGCTGACCGACAAGTATGGCCGCTACTCGGTGTTTATGGCCGATATGCTGTTTTTTGTGGTCTCGGCGATTGTGGCTGGCTTTGCGCCAAACGTCTGGGTATTGATTGGCGCCCGGTTTCTGATGGGGATAGGCGTGGGCATCGATCTGCCCGTGGCGATGGCCTATCTGGCCGAGTTCTCTAAGTTCAGCGGTAAGGGCAATAAGGCCGCGCGGCTGGCCGCCTGGTGCCCAATGTGGTACGCGGCCTCGTCGGCCTGCTTTTTTATCATTTTCGCGCTCTATTTTCTGCTGCCGAAAGAGCATATCGACTGGCTGTGGCGCGCTTCGCTGCTGTTTGGTGCGGTGCCGGCGCTGCTGATTATTGCGGTACGCAGCAAGTTTATGAATGAATCGCCACTCTGGGCCGCTAACCAGGGCGATCTGAGCGGCGCGGTCAGGATCCTGCGTGACTCTTACGGCATTACCGCGCACGAAGAAAAACCCGCAGAGAAACCGAAAGCACCGCCAAAGGTTAGCTTTCGCGTTCTGTTTCAAAAGCCTTACCGCGAGCGCACGCTGGTTACGGCAGTAATGAACGTTTGTATCTCGTTTGAATACACGGCTATCGCCTTTTTCCTGCCGTCTATTCTGGCGCAGTTTCTCGGCGCGGGCGTCTTTGAAACCATCTCCGCTTCACTGGGCTTAAACGCGCTGTTCGCCTTTACCGGTGGGCTGCTGGGCATGCGGCTGGCGTGGAAATTTCCGTCGCGTCACGTGGCGATTGCCGGTTTCGCCCTGCAGTTTATTGCGCTGATCTCCCTGGCACTGGTGGGACATCCACAGGCGGTCGCTGGCGTGGTCTTCGCCATCCTGATGCTCGGCCTGTGGCTGTTTGCCGAAGGCTTCGGGCCGGGGGCGCAAATGATGATCTATCCGGCGCTCTCTTATCCCACGCATATCCGCGCCACCGGCGTCGGCTTTGGCCGTTCGCTGTCGGGTATCGGCAGCGCGCTGGCGCTGTTTATCCTGCCAATCCTGCAGGCCTCTTTTGGCACCAATATGTTCTGGATCGTCTCGCTGGCGGCCCTCATTCCCATTTTCTTCCTGATTATCGTGCGGTTTGAACCGACGCGTCAGGACATCGACGATAACGCTACATCCGGAGAACCGCATGTCTGAATCTACTTATGCTGCGCTGGCGGCGCGTTTCCGCCCGATTTTTGCCCGTATTGCCGAAGGTGCCGTCGGGCGTGAACGACAGCGTGAACTGGCATACGAGCCGGTTCGCTGGCTGAAAGAGGCGGGTTTTGGCTCTTTACGCATCCCGCGTGAAGAGGGTGGCCTGGGCGCGACGCTGCCGGAGCTGTTTCAACTGCTGAGCGAGCTGGCCGAGGCGGACTCAAATCTGCCGCAGGCGCTGCGCGCGCACTTTGCCTTTGTCGAAGACCGGCTTAACCAGCCGGACAGCGAATCGCGCCGCCGCTGGTTCCGCCGCTTTGCAGACGGTGAGCTGGTCGGCAGCGGCTGGAGCGAAATCGGCAATCTGAAGCTGGGCGAAGTCTTAACAAAAGTCTCGCCCGCGGCGCAAGGCTGGCTGCTTGACGGCGAAAAGTTTTACAGCACCGGCACGCTTTACGCCGACTGGATTGATGTGTACGCGCAGCGCACCGACAACGGCCGCGACGTCATTGCGCTGGTCAACACGCATCAGCAGGGCGTGGAGCGCGACGACGACTGGGACGGCTTTGGGCAACGCTTGACCGGCAGCGGCACCACGCGCTTTCGCCAGGCGACGGTTGAACAGGAAAACGTTTATGACTTCAGCGAACGCTTTCGCTATCAAACCGCTTTCTATCAGCACGTTCTCTTATCGGTGCTGGTGGGCATTGGCCGCGCGGTAACCCGCGACGTGTCGCAGGCCGTGGCGCAGCGTAAAAGGATCTACAGCCACGGCAACGCGCCGCTGGTCAAACAGGACGCGCAGGTTCTACAGGTTGTCGGGCAAATTTCCAGCCAGGTATTTGCGGTGGAAGCCGCAGTACAGCGGGCCAGCCTGTCGTTACAAAAGGCTTTTGACGCGCGCTGGCTGAACGTTAGCGAAGAGCAGCTGCATGAGGCCAATATTCAGGCCGAGCTGGAAGCGGCTAAGGCGCAGGTTATCGCCAGCGAGCTGGTGCCGCGTGCCGCTACCGAGCTGTTTAACGCGCTGGGCGCTTCCGATACCCGCGTCAGTAAAGCGCTGGATCGTCACTGGCGCAACGCCCGCACCGTAGCCTCACACAATCCCGTTATCTATAAGGCACGCAACGTCGGCGACTGGGAAGTGAACGGCAACGATCCAACCTTTATCTGGCAGATCGGTAACGGCGGCTGAAGCCGCAGGAGCAAAGTATGAGCGTGTCTGAAAATGACCGGGCGCCAGCGGGGGTGATAACCAGCGAAGCGCACGCGCTGGCCGCAGCC
Source organism: Erwinia sp. BNK-24-b (assembly GCF_047456155.1). Taxonomy (NCBI): domain Bacteria; kingdom Pseudomonadati; phylum Pseudomonadota; class Gammaproteobacteria; order Enterobacterales; family Erwiniaceae; genus Erwinia; species Erwinia sp. BNK-24-b. The sequence continues at coordinate 2,433,746 of NZ_CP179901.1, read as the reverse complement.
AGGGAGGTGGCGGCACTGGCGTTACCCGATGCCGCACATCGCGACAGAGAGCGCCGCTATCCGCTGGAAGCGCTGGCGCTGTTCAGCCGCAGCGGGCTGGGCAGCATTTCCATACCTCGTGAATTCGGCGGCGGTGGGCTGCCGTACCGCACCGTGGCGGAAGTTTTTCGGCTGATCTCCGCCGCCGATCCGTCGCTGGGGCAAATTCCGCAAAATCATTTTGGCCTTATTCAGTTTCTCCGCGATGCCGCCACGCCAGAGCAGCAGCGGGCGCTGTTTGCAGAAATAGTGGCAGGCAAGAGGTTAGGTAACGGCGGCCCTGAGAAGCATACCCGTCATACCCGCGACGTGCAGGCGCGCCTTGCCAGACGCGTGGACGGGCTGTTTTTAACCGGTGAAAAGTTCTATTCCACGGGGGCGCTTTTCGCCGACATCGTGGTAACCACCGCCGTTGATGACAAGGGCGAAGCGGTGATGGCGTTTATGCCACGTACCGCGCCGGGGCTGGAGATCGTTGACGACTGGACGGGAATGGGGCAGCGCACCACGGCCAGCGGCACGGTGCGTCTGACCGCTGTGCCGGTCGATCCGGCGCGGGTGGTGCAGCTACCTTCGGCGGATAAACCTTCACTGCGCGGCCCCGTGTCGCAACTGATCCAGACGGCTATCGATGCCGGGATCGCCAGCGGTGCCTTTACCGAAGCCTGTGAATTTATCCGTCTTCATTCGCGTCCGTGGGTTGATGCAGGCGTGGAGCGTAACGCCGACGACGCGCAACTGCTGGCGGATGTAGGGCGTGTCTGGACGGCGTTACAGGCAGCGGAAGCGCTGCTGCGCCGGGCCGCTACCACGCTGGATGAGGTCGCGCTGCAGCCGCTGGAGGGGGCTACCGCCGCACGAGCTTCCATCGCCGTCGCAGAGGCGAAAGTGTTGACGACGAGCGCCGCCTTAACGGTCAGCGAAAAACTGCTGGAATGGGGCGGCAGCCGCGCCACGTTAAGCGAACACAACCTTGACCGCCACTGGCGCAACGCCCGTACCCATACGCTACACGATCCGGTGCGCTGGAAATATCACGCTATCGGCAACTATTACCTTAATGCGATCTTCCCGGCGCGCCATGCCTGGATTTAAGGAAGAAGTCATGAGTCAGGTAACCCCTAAACGGCCCGCCGCCAGACTGGTTTCTGCGGCCCAGGCGCTTGCCGTCGCCCGCGAGCTGGCGCAGCATTTCCGCGAACAGTCGTCCCAACGCGACCGCGAACGGCAGCTTCCCCATGAGGAGCTGGTGACGCTGTTCGCCTCCGGTCTGGGCGCGATTACCGTTCCAGCCCGCTTCGGTGGCGCGGCGGTATCGACCAGCGTTCTGGCACAGGTTATCGCTATTCTCAGCGAAGCGGATGCCGCCATCGGTCAAATCCCGCAAAACCACTTCTATGCGCTGGAAGTCCTGCGCGTGAACGGTAGCGAACAGCAACAGCAGCGCCTTTATCAGGAGGTATTGCAGGGCGTTCATCTGGGCAACGCGCTGGCGGAATTTCGCACGCAGGCCGCGCATCTTCGCTCTACATCAATCCTGCACGACGGCAACGGCTGGCGGCTCAACGGTCAAAAATCTTACGCTACCGGCGCGCTGTTTGCCGATCGCATTCCCACCGCCGCGCGCGATGCCGCAGGCAAAGAACAGCTGGTGTTTGTGCCGCGCCAGCAGGCTGACGTCAGCGATGACTGGCGCGGATTTGGGCAACGCACGACCGGCAGCGGCACGGTGACGTTTAAGGATGTCAGCGTCGAGGAAGTGGATATCGTGCCTTTTCAAAGCGCTTTTGAGCGGCCAACCACGGTTGGGCCGGTGGCGCAGATTATGCACGCCGCTATCGATCAGGGTATTGCGCGCGCGGCGTTTAACGACATGCTCGATTTTATTCGTACCAGGGCAAGGCCGTGGCCGGACTCGGGCGTAGAGAAAGCCAGCGACGATCCGCTGCTGATTGACCGCGTAGGGCAGATGGCGGCGCGTCTGCAGGCAGGCGAAGCGCTGCTGGAAGAGGCGGGTTATGCGACGGACGAGGCGCAGCAGCAGCCGGACGCACAGCGCGTGGCCGCAGCATCCATCAAGGTTGCCGCAGCCAGAGCCTGGACCACCGAGTGTTCGCTGGCGGCGGCCAATTTGCTGTTTGAGCTTTCCGGCACCCGTGCCGCGCTGACTGAGCACAACCTTGACCGCCACTGGCGCAATGCCCGCACGCATACGCTGCACGATCCGGTGCGCTGGAAATATCCGGCTATCGGCAACTATGTTCTGAACGGCGTGCTGCCGCCGCGCAGGGGAACGATATGAAACCGGCCAAAAAGATCCTGCTTAACGCCTTCAATATGAACTGCGTTGGCCATATCCACCACGGCATGTGGACGCATCCCGACGATCGCTCAACGGACTTTAACGACCTCGGCTACTGGCTGGAGCTGGCAAAAACGCTGGAAAAAGGGCTGTTTGACGGGCTGTTTATTGCCGACATTATTGGCGTTTACGACGTCTACCAGCAGGGCATTATGCTGACCGCCAGCGAAGCGATTCAGTTGCCGGTCAACGATCCGCTGATGCTGGTTTCGGCGATGGCCAGCGTGACCGATCACCTGGGTTTTGGCGTCACCGCCAATCTCAGCTACGAAACGCCCTATGCCTTTGCCCGACGTTTCTCCACGCTGGATCATCTGACCAAAGGCCGTATCGGCTGGAATATCGTGACCGGCTATCTGGACAGCGCGGCCAGAGCCACGGGCGAGCGCGAGCTGCTGGCACACGATCGCCGCTACGATCGCGCCGACGAGTTTCTCGACGTCAGCTATCAGCTGTGGGAAGGGAGCTGGGAGGAGGATGCCGTCGTCAACGATCGGGAGCGTCGCCGGTATGCCGACGCCGCCAGAATTCATCCGATACACCATCACGGCGAGTTTTATCAGCTGGATGGCTATCATCTGTCACAGCCTTCGCCCCAGCGCACGCCGCTGCTGTTTCAGGCCGGAAGCTCGGCGCGCGGGATTGATTTTGCCGCTCGCCATGCGGAATGCACCTTTGTTAACGGCAGTACGCCGCAGGCGATGCGGGCGCAGTCAGAAAGATTACGGCAGGCAGCGACAGCGGCAGGTCGCCAGCCGGATGACATCAAAATATTTATGGGTATTTCGGTTATCGTCGCGGCCACGGCCCGAGAAGCGCAGGAGAAATACCGCGAGTACCTGCGTTACGCCAGCCCGGAGGCCGGGATCGCCCACTTCTCCAGCTCGATCGGCGTCGATCTGGCGCAGTTCGCGCTGGACGAACCGATTGGTGGTGGCGCCACGCGCGCTATTGAATCGGTCAGCAAAGCCTATGACGGCTGGACGCGGCGGCAGCTGCTGGAGCAGCACGCGCTGGGCGGCCGCTATACGGTCATTGTTGGCGATCCCTCACAGGTGGCGGACGAGCTAATCCGCTGGCTGGACGAGGCGGATATTGACGGCTTCAACCTGACCCGCATCCTCAACCCGCAAAGCTATCTCGATTTTATTGAGCTGGTGGTGCCGGAGCTGCAACAGCGCGGACGCTACAAAACGGCCTATCAGCCCGGCCCGCTCAGAAGTAAACTTTTCGGCGGTTCCCGCCTGCCGCAGCGCCATCCGGCGGCTCGCTGGCGCGTGGATGCTGCCTCTCACCATAAGGACAAACGATGAAAGCACTGATTCTGGCTGGCCTGCTGGGCCTGTCCACGCTGGCCGCCGCCGCAGACTACAGCGGGCCGTTGAAGGTGGGCACCACTTCAGCCTTCGCGCCGCCGCTGGAAACGGCGGTAGCGGAAGCAAAAAAACAGGGGCTTGAGGTTAAGCTGATCGAGTTCAGCGACTGGACAGCGCCCAACGTCAGCGTCGAAAACGGCGATATCGACGTCAATCTGTTCCAGCACCAACCGTTTCTGGATAACGCTAACCAGCAGGGCGGTTTTCATCTGGTGAGCTATGCGCCAGCCATTATTAACAACGTGGGGCTTTATTCGCTAAAACACGGCAGCCTGACGCAGATCCCGGACGGCGGCACCGTTGCCATTGCTAACGATCCGATTAACGGCGCGCGCGGCCTGCTGTTGCTCCAGAAAGCGAAGCTGATTCAGCTCCGGCCGGGCGCGGGACTGAAGTCGACGGTAGATGACATTGTGGCGAATCCAAAACATCTGAAAATTCTTGAGGTGGAAGCGGTGCAGCTGTCGCGCTCGCTGGAAGAGGTGGATCTGGCGCAGGGCTATCCGCACTACCTGCGCGCTTCGGACGTTATCGATCCCAATAAGGCGCTGCTATTTGATGGCCTTGAGCATCCCGAGTACGTTATTCAGTTCGTCATCCGCGACGGACATCAGAACGATCCGCGCCTGGAAAAATTTGTCGCGATTTATCAGCACTCGCCGGTCGTTCGCGCCAGCCTTGACCGCTTCTACGGCAAGCTTTATCAGCCGGGCTGGCGTCAGTGATGGCGATGCTAAACTGGCCGCAGGAGGAAGCGCCGCAGCCGGCGGTGGATGAGCACGTCAGGGTCACCGCGCTGAGCAAGCGCTATCCGGGCCAGCAGGTTGACGCGCTGCATCAGGTTACGCTGCAAATTGAGCGCGGCACCATCTTCGGCATCATTGGCCGCAGCGGCGCGGGCAAATCTTCGCTGATCCGCTGCCTTAATCGGCTGGAAGAGCCGACGGCGGGCAGCGTGGTGATTGACGGCGTGGATATCGGCAGCCTGACGGAAAGCGAGCTGGTGAACTGGCGACGCAGTAGCGGCATGATTTTCCAGCACTTTAATTTGCTGTCGGCGAAAACGGTCAGGGAAAATATAGAGTTACCGATGCGGGTCGCGGGCGTACCAAAGGCGCAGCGGCGGCAAAAAGCCGACGAGCTGCTGGCGCTGGTCGGGCTGACTGAAAAAGCGACGGCCTGGCCCGCGCAGCTTTCCGGCGGCCAGAAGCAGCGCGTCGGCATCGCCCGCGCGCTGGTGCACGATCCGCGGTTGCTGCTGTGCGACGAGGCGACCTCGGCGCTGGATCCGGAAACGACCCGTTCGGTGCTGGCGCTGCTGCGCGAAATCAACCGGCAAAAGGGGATTACTATCGTGCTGATTACCCATGAAATGGCGGTGATCCACGATCTCTGCCATCAGGTTGCGGTGCTGGATAAAGGCGAGGTTGTAGAGCAGGGGCCGGTCTGGCAGGTTTATGGCGATCCGCAGCACGAGACCACGCGCCAGCTGCTGAATCCGGGCAGGGAAACGGTCGCGCTACCGGGCCGTCTGACCGCACAGCCGCTTTCCGGGCAATCGCGACCTTTAATCAGCCTGGGCTATCGCGGCGGCGGTGCACTGCCGCAGCTGGCAAAGCTAAGCGCGCTGCTGGGCGACGAGCTGACGCTGGTTGAAAGCACGCTGGAGTGGATTCAGGGCAGGCAAATCGGCCGTCTGGTGCTGCTGGGCAAGACTGACAGCAGCCCGTTCAGAGTAGAAAAAATTCCGGCACAGCTGGCCGATCGCGTGGAGGTATTGGGCTATGTCACTGCAAATTGAGCGTTTATGGCAGGGCGTGCAGGAGACGCTGATGATGGTCGGCGCTTCGTCGCTGGCGGCGCTGTTGCTTGGCCTGCCGCTGGCGGTGGTGCTGGTGATCACCGACCGGAAAAATTTGTTCGCCAGCCCGTTGCTCAACCGCGTGTTGGGCTGGGGGGTTAACCTGTTTCGCTCGGTGCCTTTTTTAATCCTGATGGTGGCGCTGATCCCTTTTACCCGACTGATTGTCGGCACCAGCTATGGCGTCTGGGCAGCCGTGGTGCCGCTGACGATGGCGGCCACGCCGTTTTTTGCGCGCATTGCCGAAGTCAGCCTGCGCGAGGTGGACAAAGGGTTAGTCGAGGCTGCGCAGGCGATGGGCTTTCGCCGCTGGCATATTATCTGGCACGTTCTGCTGCCGGAAGCCCGGCCGGGCATTATCAGCGGGTTTACCATCACGCTGGTTACCATGATCAACGCTTCCGCGATGGCGGGTGCTATCGGGGCAGGTGGGCTGGGCGACCTGGCTTATCGCTATGGCTATCAGCGTTTTGATACCCAGGTAATGGTTACGGTGATTGTGGTGCTGGTGGCGCTGGTCACGGTGCTGCAGTTTTGCGGCGACCGCCTCTCTAAAAGGCTGAATCGCCGTTAGGTTCGGAAGGGGCTACATGCTGACCCGCCGTGACAGCAGCGCCACCGCCAGCAGCAGCGCGGTCACCATCAGAAAGGCGATGGGCAGCGAGCTGACGTGGGCGATAAAGCCGATACTGGCGGGGCCAGCCAGCACGCCGATATAGCCCAGCGTGGTCATGGCAGGCACGGCCGTGGCCTGCGGCATACTTTTCTGACGGCCAATGGCGGTAAACATCACCGGCACGATGTTGGCGCAGCCGATACCGATCAGCAGGTAGCCGACCAGCGCGAACTGCCAGGAAGGGATTACTACCGGCAGCGCCAGACCGGCAGCGGCAGTCAGCGCCCCCAGCAACACCACTTTTTCACGGCCAAAGCGCGCGACGATGCGGTCGCCGGTCAGGCGGCCAACGGTCATCGCGGTAGCAAAAAAGGCAAAGCCCAGCCCGCCCAGGGTTTCCGGCATGGCGCGATGTTCAGTCAGGAACACTGCACTCCAGTCCAGCACCGTGCCTTCCGCCAGGAATACGGCAAAACAGATGGCGCCAATGGTCAACACCGCGCCTTTTGGCAAGGCAAAGGCCGGGCCTTCCGGCGGATTAGCCCAGGTAAGCAGACCACGAAAGCTGTAAGCCAACAGCAGCAGCGAAAAGATAGCCGCAACCATGCTGGCCCCGAACGGCGTCAGGCCGCTCGACATCATGCCGCTGACCGCACCCGCGCCCGCAATGCCGCCAAGGCTGTAAAAACCATGAAAGCCGGACATCATCGGCACCGGCGCGGCTTTTTCTACCAGGATCGCCTGCACGTTCATCGCGCAGTCGGTGGTGCCTACGCCCATGCCAAAAATCAGCAGCACCAGCGCCAGTAGCGCGGGGCTGGGCAGGATCGCCAGCAAAGGCAGCATCAGGCAGAAAGCCAGCGTGGCGAGAGTCATTACCGCCCGGCAGCCAAAGCGGGTTGTCAGATAGCCGGTCAGCGGCATCGCTACCAGCGCGCCGACCCCCAGGCAGAGCAGCAGCATCCCCAGCGTCCCGTCGTTAACCCCGGTATTCATTTTGGCGAAGGGCACCAGCGCGGACCAGCCAGCGGTGGCGAAGCCCGCCACAAAAAACATAATTCGCGTGGCGTTTTGCTCACGCCTGGCGGGCGTTTCTCTGGTGGCGTTTTCCTTCAGCGTGTCGGCGTAGTCGGGCATGGGCAGCAATACTCCAGAATCAGTGGAACAGAGATGGATTTACTATAGCTAAAACTTGCCGACACGGTTCACGCTTACTTCGCCCGTCGTTTCACCTGCGCAGGCAGATAAATTTGCGGTTTTTCCAGCGGCTTGCCGTCGATAAGCGCGGTCATGGTTTCAAAACAGCACCAGGCGAGCTGGCGATTATCCTGCATTACCGTATCGATTTTTACCGACAGCGCGTCATAGAGATAGTGATCGTCAAAGCTGCATAGCCTGATCGGTTCAGCCAGCAAATGATGCTGGCTGAGATAGCGTAAGACGCCTTCCTGAAGACCGCAGGCCGCGCAGTAGAGCGCTTCCGGCAGGCGACCCAGCCGCATGACCAGTTCGGCAAACATCTCATAACCCGAGCTGGCGTTGTAGTGACCGTGCATTATCCACTCCGGCTTTTCCTCCAGCCCCGCCTGCCGCAACCCCTGACGAAAACCCGCCAGCCTGTCGCGCGTAGGGGAAATGCGCGGCTGGCCGCCGAAGAAGTAGAATTCGCTCACTTCACGGGCTATCGGCTCAACCAGTTTTGTCGTGGAGTCGATGGATTCTGAAATCACTAACGGCAGGGCCGATTCGCCCAGATGGCGGTCAAACAGCAGCACCGGCAGCTGCTTAGTGAGCTGCTGATATTCGTTGTCGTTAAGCTGGCTGGAAGCGACAATCAGCCCGTCGACCTGACGCTGGATCAGATTATTCACCGCCAGCGTTTCCTGGCTGCTGTTCTCATCGGTGCAGGCGATCAGCAGCTGCAGGCCCGCGTCGCGGCACAGCGTTTCCAGCGCATAGGCAAAAGTGGCAAAACCGTGGTTCGCCATTTCCGGCACCACCAGCCCAAGGGTATGACTGCGGGAGGCATTAAGGGCGCGGGCGTGGATGCTGGGTTGATAGTTCGCCATGCGGGCAATTTCGGTTACCCGCAGGCGAGTTGCTTCCGCGACGCGCAGCTCTTTTCCCCGGCCGTTAAGCACCAGGCTGGCGGTGGACTTAGAGACGCCGGCCATGCTGGCGATATCGTTGATGGTTACGCGTTTAGGCTTATTCACGGTCTTTTCACGGTGATGGCTGAGCGCGTTATACTACCATGCACGACCTGAGTTGCCAGTAATCAACGCTTAGCGTGGCCTCTCCGTGCCAGACCACCGTGGGTGGGCCAGCGGGAAAATAGCGCGCCGACATCACGCCTTCGCCATCGTTAATAAAAATTTCAATGCTCGAACGATCGCAAAGAATCTCTAACGCCACAACCTTACCTTGCCAGTAGCGGTGCTCGGTCTCGCCGCTGCGCCGGTTCCGTCGGCTAAGCTGAAGACCTTCTTCACTGCACCGTAGCCAGAGCAGGTTGCCGAAGCAGGCTGACCAGTTTCCTGTCGGGGTTATTTTGAGTTCCGCCTGGCTTATCGCCAGCTCAGGCAGCAAAGCGGCCACGTTCTGTAAACCAGCATGCTGCTGGCGTAGCTGCTGTAGCTCTCTGGCCGGACGCTGTCGTAGCCTGCCCTGTTCCAGCGTCAGCTCACGCAGGCAGGTCATGGTATGGATCCAGCCCTGGCTGATAGTCGGCTGATAAAACTCATCCTCATCCGGCACGCCCATCCAGCCCACCAGCATCCTGCGTCCGTCGTCGCTTAGCGTGGTTTGCGGCGCGTAAAACTCAAAGCCGTGGTCCAGTTCCGCAAAGTCGCCATGCCTGAAGCTGGCCGCCTCATAGTCCAGCCTGCCGATAAAATAGCCGCTCTGGTAAGTGTTCAGCCATGCTTTCTCCTGCGCGGCCAGCCCCTGTGGGCACACTACCAGTACTTCTTTGTCATCCAGCGGAAAAAGATCCGGACACTCCCACATATAGCCAAAATCCGCCAGGCCGTTAAGATGTGCGCCCGCCATATCGCCCAGCAGCGTCCATTCCTGTAGCGTCTGCCCGCGATAAAGCAGTACTTTGCCCTGCCGGGCCAGATTCTGCGCGCCCAGCACCATGTACCAGACATCGTTATGTCGCCAGACTTTGGGATCGCGAACGTGCCCGCTATACCCCTCCGGCAGACTGATTACCGGACCGGCTTTCGTTACCTCACCTGCGGCGTTGATCCTTGCCAGGCATTGCCAGGCGGTGCGGCCATCCTTAAATTTAACGTTGCCGGTATAAATAAGGGAGAGGGTGCCGTTATCTGATACTGCCGAGCCGGAATAGCAGCCGTGCGTTTCATAGGCCTCAGCGGGAGCCAGCGCCAGCGGCTCGTGGCTCCAGTCGAGCAGGTTATCCGAGCGCCAGTGTCCCCAGAACTTTGCTCCGTGCGCGCAGGCCAGCGGATTCCACTGATAAAAAAGGTGCCAGACGCCGGCAAGCTGGATAAAGCCGTTGGGATCGTTCATCAGGCCGACCTGAGGCGAAAGATGCCAAGCCGGACGATGCGGATCTTCGCCCGTATGGCGGTTCATTACCGCTTGCAGCGCGCGGTTAAGCAGTTGCGCTTCCGTCATGCTTTTTCCTCAACGTTATATTTCAACAGCAGCGACAGCGTAAAAGCGACGCTGAAGGCAAGAACCATGCCGATGATATAGGAGAGCAGCGAGCCGGGCTGTACAATCGCCATGCCGGGCAGGGCGGTCAGGCCAACCGCCGTCATGCCCACGTGCATTAGCACGACAAAAGCGCCGCCGACTGACCCACCGACAATACCGGCGATAAAGGGCTTCATAAAACGAAGGTTTACGCCAAAAATGGCCGCTTCGGTAATGCCCAGCATGCCGGATAGCGCGGAGGGCAGGACGATGCTGCGAATTTTAACGTCGCGGGTTTTAAACCACACGGCCAGGCAGGCACCGGCCTGAGCGATATTTGCCATCGACCAGATGGGTAGCAAAAAGTTAACGCCAATATGGGGATTGCCCAGCAGGCCAGCTTCGATAGCATGAAAACTGTGGTGAACGCCGGAAATCACAATCACCGAATAAAGTCCGCCAAACAGCAGCCCGGCCAGCCAGCCCGCATGGGCGATCAGCGTGCTCAGCACCAGCGAGATACCGTCGCCCAGCGCGCGTCCGGCCGGGCCGATGATCAGCATCGCCACAAAGCCGGAAATAATCACCGTTAAAAATGGCGTAACGATAATATCCAGCGCGTTCGGCACCATTCGCCGCAATCTTTTTTCCAGCATGCTCATAAACCAGACCGCGAGCAGCACCGGGAAAACGGTTCCCTGATAGCCGACCATCGCGATATCCAGCCCGAATAAGCTCATGGTTTTTACGCCACCCGCCACGCCCCAGGCATTGGTTAACGCCGGATGGGTAAGGATGCCGCCCAGCGTTGCCCCCAGATAAGGATTGCCGCCAAATTCACGCGCGGCGGTAAAGCCAATCAGAACAGGTAAAATGATAAAGGCCGCCGAGCTGAACATATCCAGCATCACAAACAGCGCGCTGCCTGCATTTACCCAGCCATAGGTTTTCATCATGCCCAGCAGGCCCATCAGCACGCCGGAAGCAACGATGGCGGGAATGATCGGCACAAAAATATTGGACAGCAGCCGGGCGATGCGCTGCGCCGGATTCAGTTTACGGGCCGCCACCGCTGCTGCCTCGCTTTTACTGGCTTCGCTGGCACCGGCGATCTGAATAAAAGCAGCATGCACTTTATTAACGATGCCGCTGCCAAAAATGACCTGCATCTGACCCGCATTCTGGAAACAGCCTTTTACGCCTTCCAGCTCGCCGATCGCTTTTTTATCCGCAAGGCTGTCGTCAACCAGCACCAGTCTGAGGCGCGTGGCACAGTGCGCGGCGGAAGCAATATTTTCTTTACCGCCAAGCAGCGGCAGTAGCGCGCTGGCAATTTTATCAAAATTCATTTTATACCCCGGGTTAAAAGGTTCTCGATCAGAACCAGGTTTCCATTTGAACGCCAAAATTCCATTCGCCGCCGGCGGTAAAGCCGCTGGTGCCGAAAGCGTCATCGCTGGCGTAGCGGTCTAACGCGCGATCCCAGTCCATCCAGCTGACAAAGAAGCGGATTTCCGGTCGGCTTAAAAATTCGCCGATATCGCCGGGCTTGAAGGTGGGCGCGAAGGTCAGCTTGTAGAAACCGCCGCTAACGTTTTGTCGGCTTTTGAAGCCTTCAGGATTGAGATCCATATACTGATAGCTGCCCTCGTAGGCCAGCATAAAGTTCTCGTTGATTTGTTGCAGAACGCGGGCGTTGGCGGTTACCCAGCGATAGTCGTCGCCCTGGATATAGCGATCTTTACTCTGTTGGGCGAGCAGCGCGGGTGCAAGGCTCCAGGTTTTATTCAACGGCGTCATGCCGTAGGAAGCCAGCCGCCACGTATTGGCGCTGCCCGTCAGGTTACCGTCTGAGCCGATACCTTTCACTTCCGCGCCCAGGCCATGACCATAGAGCAGCGCGGTTTTCGACTGGCCTTCACGCAGGCCGTAGAAGCTGTCGCCGTGCCAGGCAAGCATGGCGTGAACGCCGCTGTCGCCCGCGTTATCGCTACGTGCCGCGCTGTTGATCCGCTGGTCATTATCTTTGGCGCGCAGCCCGCTGAGCATGAACTGCAAAGGGCCGCTAAAGGTGTTGGCCGTAGCGATGTAGTTCTGAATGGTGTTATCGAGAGTTTCGATATCGCCAAAGTTACGGCCATATACAGAGAAGTTGCTTTTGACGTTTTCTGACCAGTGCAGGTCATAAATCCCGCCGCCGGTTCCGGCCAGAAACACAACGTCGGAATCAAGCCAGTGAATATCAAAGTTGTCGCGGTCAAAACGCTTACCGGCCCACAGCGTGGTGTTATCAAACATGCCGGTAAAGGTGGGCAGATTACCCAGTTCAACGAAGGCCTGACGAATGTTGAGATCGCTGCTGTCTGCCGTCCAGTCGTTATAGTCGCTCTGTCCATCAGCCAGCATGACCTTGAAGCGCGTGGTCGCACCGTTTGCCAGCTCTGTTTTATGTTCAAGGTTAACTTCGACGTAAGTATTGTTTTCATTGCCCAGACGACCGACCGCGCCGCCCGTTTCGCCCGCTGGCGTCAGGTAAGGGCCGCTTTGGGTTGAGGAAGCGGAATCATTCATAATGAGGCCGGAACGGGCATAGGCGTGAAATTCAAAGCCGTCTGCCAGCGTCTTCTCTGAAACCGGTTTAGCGGCAGCCTTGGCCCGCTGTTTTTCTGCTGAAGGCGCAACCGGTGGTTGTGGGCCAGTGGGTAATGCTACCTGAGCTGAGGTTTGCGCCGAAGAAGGGGCTGAAGCAGAGGGTGCGGCTACGGCTGGCTGCGCCTGTGCCAGCCGTTCTTCCGCCAGCCGAGCGCGTTTTTCTGCCCGGTCTGCCCGCGTTTCCGCTTTTTTCACGCGTGCTTCAAGCTGATTTAGTCGTTTTTCAATGGTGCTGAGGTCGGTTTCCGCCATACTTTGCCCGGAAACCGACAGCGCCGCCACGACGGCCAGCGCAAGAGGGGTGACTTTCATTAGTTATTCTCCAGAGGATTGCCCGTTTAGCTAAACCGGTTCGATCAGGAGAATAGAGAAACTGACTCCGCGCTTTCAATCAGTTTCTGCTTTGCTGTTAAGTAAATGTGAACTGCTTAGCACTTTTCCAGCTGCTCAACGCGCGGCAGGGCCGTCATCGCCCCTTTTGCCGTCACCGCCAGCGCGCCGCACTGCTGCGCCAGGCCAATCACGTCAGTCAGGTTTTCCGGTTGCAGAGGGGCTTTCTCACGCATTAAGCCCGTCAGCAATCCGGCGACAAAGGCATCGCCTGCGCCCGTGGTATCAACCACCTCAACCGGAGAGGCGCTAAAATGCGTGGTTTTTCCCTTATGCCAGACGATAACGCCTTCGCGACCCAGCGTGATCAGCAGCAGCGCCGGACGAAAACGCGAACTAAAGGCCGCCAGCGCCGTGTCGGTTTGCTGTTCGCCGGTCAGCAGCTGTAACTCATCCAGAGAAAGCTTGATCACGTCCGCTACGCTAAGCACTTTGTCCATTATCCGCTGCATTTCTTGCCGATCGGACCAAAAATCCTCGCGCAGGTTAGGGTCGAAACTTACCCAGCCCCCGGCAGCATGAATGCGTTCAACGGCGCTGAATGCCGCGCTGCGTGAAGGTTCGGCGCTGAGGGCGATAGAGCAAAAGTGCAGGGCTTCGCCGTGAGAAAAATCAGGAAGGTCTTGCTCCGTTAAAAAAAGATCGGCAGAAGGGCGCACCATAAAGGTAAAGGTTCGTTCGCCTTGCCGATCGAGGCCGACCACCACCGTAGAGGTACGCTGTGCCGGTAGCTGGCGCATAAAACTGATATCAACCTGCTCTTCCTGCAGCTGCTGTTGTAAAAACGCGCCAAAAGGGTCTCCGCCCACCCGGCCAATAAAACCGCTGTTACCACCCAGGCGCGCTACGCCAACCGCAACATTCGCCGGTGCACCGCCGGGACACTGCCGCAGCAGGCCGTCGCTTTCCGGCAGTAAATCAATCACCGCATCACCTAAAACCCAGACTCTCTTCATTGCGCCTCCCGTAAATAGTTACGGTAAGCTAAACCGCTTTAGCGAAATTGGCAATCTCCGATGGCTGAAAAAACGGGGCAGCCGTTGCGCAGCCTAATCCGTTTTTTCGCGATACTCGCACAGATCTTCAATCAGGCAGGAGCCGCAGCGCGGCTTGCGGGCGATACAGGTGTAGCGGCCATGCAGAATAAACCAGTGGTGGCAATCGACCTTGAACTCTTTCGGCACCACTTTCAGGAGCTTCTCTTCAACCTGCTCGACATTCTTACCGGGCGCAAAATTCGTCCGATTACAGACGCGGAAAATATGGGTATCGACGGCGATAGTCGGCCAGCCAAACGCCGTATTCAGCACCACATTAGCCGTTTTGCGGCCTACGCCAGGCAGCGCTTCCAGCGCGGCGCGATCTTCCGGCACCTCGCCGCCGTGCTGCTCCAGCAGAATACGGCAGGTTTTGATAACGTTTTCCGCCTTGCTGTTAAACAGGCCGATGGTTTTGATGTACTCCTTCACGCCGTCCACGCCCAGCTGCAAAATAGCGGCGGGCGTGTTGGCGACCGGATAGAGCTTTGCCGTCGCCTTATTGACGCTGACGTCCGTGGCCTGCGCGGAAAGCAGCACGGAGATCAGCAGTTCAAAAGGTGAGGTATAGACCAGTTCCGTGGTGGGATGCGGATTGTTATCGCGCAGCCGGACTAAAATTTCGTGGCGCTTTTCCTTGTTCACAGCGTACTCGGTTCTCCCTTCGGCAGGCTTTCCTGAGCTGCTTTAGAAGCCGCACGCGACTTCATTTTCTTATCGATCATATATTTGGCGGCCAGCAGCATGCCCAGACCGATAAACGCGCCCGGCGGCAGCATAGCCAACAGCATTGGTGAATCAAAATGCACCACCTGGATACGCAGCACTTTTGCCCACGGGCCAAGCAGCTGATCGGCACCGTTGAAGATGGTGCCGTTGCCGATGATTTCACGCAGCGATCCCAGCACTACCATCACGCTGGTGGCGCCAAGGCCAATAGCCAGGCCGTCCAGCGCGGACAAAGGCACGCTGCTGCGCGAGGCTACCGCCTCGGCGCGGCCTACCACGATGCAGTTGGTCACAATCAGCGGGATGAAGATGCCTAACGACTGGTACAGCCCGTAAGCATAGGCGTTGATCAGCATCTGCACACAGCTCACCACGGCAGCGATAATCATCACGTAAATCGGAATACGGATATCGGCCGGCACCCAGCGGCGCGAGGCGGAAATGGCGCTGTTGGTGCAGGTCAACACCATGGTGGTCGCCAGGCCCAGGCCCAGCGCGTTGGTGGCGGTCGAGGTCACCGCCAGCAGCGGACAAAGGCCCAGCAGCTGTACCAGCGCCGAGTTATTTTTCCATAGCCCGCCGATTAGCAGGGTTTTTGCTTCACTCATTGGAGTCTCCACAGGTTGGCAGCGAGGCGAGCTGCGCCGGCAAGGTTTCAGCAAACAGCGTAGCGCGTTTTGCAGCGTTGACTACCGCGCGCGGGGTGATGGTCGCCCCCGTAAACTGATCGAAATCGCCGCCGTCTTTTTTTACCGCAAAGTGCGGATCATCTTTACCATGCAGCTTTACGCCGCTGAAGCTTTCAATCCAGTCAGAAATACGCAGCTCAATTTTATCGCCGAGGCCCGGCGTTTCATGGTGTTCAACCACGCGTACGCCCAGCACTTTGCCGCTAAAATCCGCGCCGACAATCATCTGGATAGCACCAGAATAGCCGTCGGGCGCGGTTGTCTCAACCGCTGCCGCCACTGGCTTATCATCTTTACGCGCCAGATAAAGGTGGTGAACGCCGCTACCTAACGCCGGACTGGTCACCAGGTAGCACTCTTGCTGAATGTGATTATTATACAGCTCTGGCGGCACAACCTGATCTAACAGGACTTTTTGCTGTACCGCCGTTTGATGTTCAATAGTCGGTTTGGTAACGGTATTAATGACCGCCGTCAAACCGGTGGTCACGGCAGCAAACACCGCCAGCGTTACGCCGTTTTTACGAATCGCATCCAGCATCACTTCTCCTTACGATGGCCGTAAACGCGCGGCTGCGTGTAGTAATCGATCAGCGGCACGGTGATATTGGCCAGCAGCACCGCAAAAGCCACGCCGTCCGGATAGCCGCCAAAGCTGCGGATCAGCCACACCAGCAGGCCAATCAGCGCGCCATAAAGCAGGCGGCCTTTATTGGTAGTAGAGGCCGTTACTGGATCGGTCGCGATAAAGAAGGCTCCCAGCATGGTTGCGCCGGAAAACAGATGGATAGCAGGCGAAACCAGGCTTTCTGGTGAAAAGAACCAGCCCACGGTGGCAAAGAGCGCCAGCGCTGCCAGCATGCTGACCGGAATATGCCAGCGGATGCTGCGGGTAAACAGTAAAAACAGGCCGCCGAGCAGATAGCCAACGTTGACCCACTGCCAGCCCAGTCCGGCAATGACGCCGCTGTAGACTGGCTGGGCCAGCAGCTGCTGCGCGCTGTGTCCGGCGCGCAGCCCGGTTTTAAAGGTATCCAGCGGCGTGGCCTGGCTGACGCCATCAATGCCGGTTTGCAGCTGCTGCATGCTGTGACCGTCGAGCGTTATGCCATGGAAGATCATGTTCAGCGAGTCAAAAAAGTTGGGCGTGATGGACTGAAGCGAATCAGGCGGCAGCCAGCTGGTCATCTGTACGGGGAAAGAGATCAGCAGTACTACATAGCCAACCATGGCCGGATTAAACGGATTCTGCCCAAGGCCGCCGTAAAGCTGTTTAGAGATGACGACGGCAAACACGGTACCGACAACGATAACCCACCAGGGGGCCAGCGGCGGAATACTGATACCCAGCAGCAGCGCGGTCAGCAGAGCGGAATTGTCGCCCAGCGTTTTACCCAGCGGCAGATTACGCAGCTTCAGGATGGCCGCTTCGGAAGCGAGGCCCGCGACGGCGGCAATAGCAACCTGAATCAGCGTGCCCCAGCCAAAAAAGTAACACTGGGCGGCCAGCCCCGGAATGGCCGCGACCAGCACCAGCAGCATGATGGTGCTGGTGCTGCGGCGGTTATGAGTGTAGGGCGAACTAGCGATGCGAAAAGCCATTTAATCCTCTTGCGTAGAATGCTGCGCCTTGCGCGCTTTAACGCGAGCGATGGCCGCCGCCACTGCCGCTTTGCGGGGATCGTCATGCTCTGACGAAGGTATATGTTCCGGGCTGGCCGTTTCGGCTGCTGTCGCCGCTTGTGCTTCGGCTGATGCCGTCGCCTGTTCTTCGGCTGGCGCTTCCGCTTCGGCCGCAGCTGGCGCAACATTTGCCGCTGCTGCTGCCGCTTTCTTCGCCTTAGCCCGCGCGATGGCGGCTTCGACAGCCGCTTTACGCGGGTCAGCAGGCGCGCTGGCCGGTGCGGCTGGTGCCGCCGCCTTCACTTCGGCTGCTGCTTCCGCTTCGGTCGCCGCTGGCGCAGCGTTTGCCGCTGCTGCTGCCGCTTTCTTCGCCTTGGCTCGCGCGATAGCCGCTTCGACAGCTGCTTTACGCGGGTCAGCAGGCGCGCTGGCCGATGCGTCTGGTGCCGCCGCCTGTGCTTCAGCTGCTGCTTCCGCTTCGGTCGCCGCTGGCGCAGCGTTTGCCGCCGCCGCCGCTTTCTTCGCCTTAGCCCGTGCAATGGCGGCTTCGACAGCTGCTTTACGCGGGTCGACAGGCGCGCTGGCCGATGCGTCTGGTGTTGCCGCCTGTGCTTCGGCTGGCGCTTCCGCTTCGGTCGCCGCTGGCGCAGCGTTTGCCGCTGCTGCTGCCGCTTTCTTCGCCTTGGCTCGCGCAATGGCGGCTTCGACAGCCGCTTTACGCGGGTCAGCAGGCGCGCTGGCCGATGCGTCTGGTGCCGCCGCCTGTGCTTCAGCTGCTGCTTCCGCTTCGGTCGCCGCTGGCGCTGCATTTGCCGCCGCCGCTTTCTTCGCCTTAGCCCGCGCGATAGCCGCTTCGACAGCCGCTTTACGCGGGTCAGCAGACGCGCTGGCCGATGCGTCTGGTGCCGCCGCCTGTGCTTCGGCTGGCGCTTCCGCTTCGGCCGCAGCTGGCGCAGCGTTTGCCGCTGCCGCTTTCTTCGCCTTAGCTCGCGCAATGGCGGCTTCGACAGCCGCTTTACGCGGGTCAGCAGGCGCGCTGGCCGGTGCGTCTGGTGTCGCCGCCTGTGCTTCGGCTGCTGCTTCCACTGGCGCAGCGGCCTTCTTCGCCTTAGCCCGCGCGATGGCGGCTTCCACAGCCGCTTTGCGCGGATCTTCCGCCTGACGCGTAGCGGGTTCGGTTTCAGACTGCGTCTCTGCCTGATGCGCTCGGGCCAGCGCGTGGCGCGCTTCACGTTGCGCAACCGCTGCGGCGCTGTCGGCTTCCTGAGCGTCAGCCGCCGGACTGGCTGTCTGCTTCGCTTTTACCCGCTCCAGCGCGGCGTCAATTTCGCCCTGGTCGCGCTGGCCAACAGTGCGTTTCGCCTGCTGGTGACGCGCTTCGCGCGCCTGCTTCTCACGCTCAAGACGAGCCTGGCGCGCCTCAAAACGCGCTTTTGCCTGAGCAGTACGCTCCGCTTCCAGGTCAATAGCGCGGATCTCCGCTTTTTCCTGCCGGTAATACTGTACCAGCGGAATATTGCTTGGGCAGACGTAAGCACAGGCACCGCACTCAATACAATCGTTGATATTGTGCTCGCGCGCCTTATCGTGATCGCCGCCGCGGCTATACCAGTAAAGCTGCTGCGGCAGCAGTGCGGCCGGGCAGGCATCGGCGCAGGCGCTACAGCGAATACAGGATTTCTCTTCTTCGCTATTGCCCATTTCGCTGGCGGAAGGGGCCAGAATGCAGTTGGTAATTTTCACCACCGGGACATCCAGCGTGGGCAGCGTAAAGCCCATCAGCGGGCCGCCCATCACCACCATCTGTCCCTGTGCTGGCGTAAACTCGGCCTGGCGCAGCAGGTGACTGATTGGCGTGCCGATACGTCCCCAGACGTTGCCGGGCTTTTTCACGGACTCGCCGGTCAGCGTAACCACACGCTCGGTAAGCGGCTCGCCATCAATAATGGCGCGCTTTACGGCGTAAGCGGTACCGACGTTCTGCATCAGAACGCCAATATCCGTTGAACGCCCGCCGTGCGGCACTTCCAGGCCGGTAAGGATTTGCGTCAGCTGCTTTGCGCCCCCGGAAGGATATTTAGTGGGGATCACGCGAATCTGCAGATCCTGCGCGCTGCCCAATGCTTTCTTCAGCGCGGCGATCGCTTCTGGCTTGTTATCTTCAATGCCAATCAATACGCGCTCGGACTGCAAAACCCAGCCAAGGATGCGGCTGCCTTCAAGCACTTCTTCTGCACAGTCCTGCATCAGGCGATCGTCGGCGGTGATGTAGGGTTCACATTCCGCCGCGTTAATAATCAAAGTCTTGACGCCGCGCAGGCCGCCTTTCAGTTTGGTGGCGGTAGGGAAACCCGCACCGCCCAGACCCGCTACGCCAGCCTGATGAATGCGTTCTACGATTTCCGCACGAGGAAGACTGCGGTAGTCGGCCTGCGGGCTTTTCTCAATCCAGCGATCTTCACCATCGGGCGAGATAAAAATACACATCTCCGACAGGGCGGAAGGATGCGCCGTCATGTGTGGCGCAATGTCTTCAACGGTACCGGAAGAAGGCGCATGCACCGGTAGCATCCGGCCACGACCAAAGGTCAGCGGCTGACCGCGCAGCACTTTATCGCCCGGCTTAACCAGGATTTCACCTTCATGGCCAATATGCTGCTTAAGCGGAATAATAAACCGGGCAGGCAGCGGCAGCTGGCGCAGCGGCACGCCGTTAGACTGGGTTTTCATCTCAGGCGGATGGATACCGCCCTGAAAATCCCACAGCTTCTCTTTTTTAAACAGCTTGAACAGATTACGCATGGCTTTCCACAGAAATGACTTTGACCGGGATGGCCTGTAGATCCCACTTCCAGTTGGCCGTGGTGACGGCAACGGGACGCATCTCAATGCAGTCGGTCGGGCAGGGCGCAACGCACAGATCGCAGCCTGTGCAAACGTCGCTTAACACGGTATGCATAGCGCGGGTCGCGCCAACGATAGCGTCCACAGGACAGGCCTGGATGCACTTGGTGCAGCCAATACAGTTTTCTTCGTCGATCCAGGCGACCTTGCGCTCCGGCTCGCGCGCGGCTTCGTCGCCCAGCGGCTGTGGCTCAACGTTCAGCAGCGCGGCCAGCTTCAGCATGGTCTGTTCGCCACCCGGCGCGCACTTGTTGATTTGCTCGCCGTTGTTGCCTACCGCGTCGGCATAGGGACGGCAGCCCGGATAGCCGCACTGGCCGCACTGGCTCTGCGGTAAAATGGCGTCGATCTGCTCGACAATGGGGTCTTCTTCTACCTTAAAACGGCGCGAGGCGTAGCCAAGCAGGCCACCAAAAATCAGGCCCAGCACGCTTAATACGGCAATAGCAATCCAGACGGCGCTCATCAGAATTTCACCAGACCGCTAAAGCCCATAAACGCCAGCGCCATTAGCCCGGCGGTTACCAGCGCGATAGAGGAGCCTTTAAACGGTGCGGGCACGTCGGCCAGCACCAGCCGTTCGCGGATACCGGCAAACAGCACCATCACCAGTGAAAAGCCCAGTGAAGCGCTGAAGCCGTAAAGCGCGGCCTGCAAAAAGGTATGGTTCAGGTTGACGCTCAGCAGCGGCACGCCTAGCACGGCGCAGTTGGTGGTGATCAGCGGCAGGAAAATTCCCAGCAGGCGATAGAGATCCGGGCTGGTTTTACGTACCACCATCTCGGTGAACTGCACGACAACAGCAATCACCAGGATATAGGCCATCGTACGCAGGTAAACCAGGTCGAGCGGCAGCAGGATCAGGTGATTCACCAGCCATGCGCAGATCGAGGCCAGGGTGATCACAAACGTGGTGGCGAGTCCCATGCCAATCGCCGTTTCCAGTTTTTTGGAAACGCCCATAAAGGGACAGAGGCCGAGAAACTTCACCAGAACGAAGTTATTCACCAGCACTGTACCGATAAAAAGAAGCAGATAGTTGGTCATGTCTACGCCTGAAAAAAAGAGAAGCCGCTTATTATCGGTCATTCGCGGCCTGAGGACAACATCAGCGCGCCCTGACGGGGCAGTGACCGCACAGGGGATTAAATCTTTGTTTACTTTTAAACCTTAAAAGCGAGGAAGCAGCGCCGTGCAGCGGTCATCCCATGCATCAGGTTTTGTTTTGTCGATAGGTAATGAATTGAGAAGTCACTGAAGGTTCAGGCAGAAAACCGAAACGGGTGGCGGGACGTCGGCCAGGCGAGCCGCAACAGCAGGCAGCCCGCCTGAATAAAAAAATACCGCGGATTTTTAAGCGTGAGGGCCAGGGAACGGCCCGGCGTTGCAGAAAACCGGTTTGTCTGGAGCAGAGTCAGGAGAGAAAAATTTAAACCACATAATGCCAGACGGATTTTGGCACGCAGCCAAGATCGAACAGACGGCCACCGGATGCCAGTTCAGCACGGCGATGGTCGGCGGCGCGATACATATCCATAATCTCTTTACTGTCCGTCAGGGAATAATTGAGATGGTCAAAAAGTTTCTCCAGCGTATCCAGAGAACTCACTTTGCGAAATTTCAACAGATAATCTTGAACTGTCATGGTTGCCATTATGTAAGAATTACGAGGTTTTAGTATATGACCAGGCGGCATGCTGTCTATAGTAGAAAATGCAAAATAGCAGTAAATTCAGAATAAAGAGTAAGGTATTTCCGTATTTTCATACCCGCTTTTGTCGACTTTAAATATCATTTACCCGTCAATTGTTATCGAATGGAAGCAATGTTAATTGTTGGTTGCATTTAATGTGTTCCGGCTCACAAATTAGCATTTTGCTTTCTGCCGTCCCCGCTTATCCGCCGTGACAGATAGTCACCCATTGCTTGTAATCGCTTTCATATTGCCGAGCGATAAGCGCTTATGTTTATTACATTTATTTAACAAGAAGGGCCAGCGGCCGCAGAGGTTTTATCCATATTCTTCAAACGCTTCGCGCAATGAGAATTTTATAAGCGCCTTTATTTGCTAAGTTTTGTGAGCATTGTCGAAAATGTTTTTTTGCGGCTGAGCCACGATTAGCCGGAAACACACTCCGGTTAATAACGCCCGTCAGAGGAACAGACATTATGTGGAAACGTTTACTTTTAACCACGCTTATCGGCGCAACGCTGAGCGGCACCGCCCTGGCGGAAAGCCTGACGGTGGGCTTTTCTCAGGTAGGTTCAGAATCGGGCTGGCGCGCGGCGGAAACCAGCATGGCGAAAAGCGAGGCGCAAAAGCGCGGTATTACGTTGAAGATCGCCGACGGCCAGCAAAAACAGGAAAACCAGATTAAAGCTGTACGATCCTTTATTGCTCAGGGGGTCGACGCTATTTTTATTGCGCCAGTAGTGCAGACAGGGTGGGAGCCGGTGCTGGAAGAGGCGAAGGAAGCAAAGATCCCGGTCTTTTTGCTGGACCGCGCCATCGTGGTCAAAGATAAATCGCTCTATATGTCCGTGGTGACGGCGGATAACGTGCTGGAAGGCAAGCTGATAGGCGACTGGCTGGTGAAAGAGCGCGCGGGCAAACCCTGTAACGTCGTAGAGCTGCAGGGAACCGTGGGTGCCAGCGTAGCAATAGATCGTAAAAAAGGTTTTGCCGAAGCTATCAGTAATGCGCCCGGTATTAAAATTGTCCGCTCACAGTCAGGCGATTTTACCCGCAGCAAAGGTAAAGAGGTGATGGAAAGCTTTATCAAGGCGGAAAATAACGGCAAAAATATCTGCATGGTTTATGCCCATAATGACGATATGGCCATCGGCGCGATTCAGGCTATTAAAGAAGCCGGATTAAAACCGGGTAAAGATATTCTTACCGGCTCTATCGACGGCGTACCGGATATTTATAAAGCCATGCTGGCCGGTGAAGCCAATGCCAACGTTGAGCTGACGCCAGATATGGCCGGCCCGGCCTTTGACGCGCTGGATAAATTCCGCAAAGACGGCACCATGCCGCCAAAAATCATTAAAACCGAATCGAGACTTTTCCTTCCGGCCGACGCGCAGGCGCAGCTGGATAAGAAAAAGGGCATGGGCTACTGATCATCTGCCGCCCGCTGGCCGGGCGGTTTCTCTTCGGCGAGGCCGCAACATGACCATCTCTTCTCTCTCTGCGCCGCTGCTCAGCATCAGCGGTTTAAGTAAAAGCTTTCCCGGCGTTAAGGCGCTTGATAACGTTTCGCTTTCTGTGCAAAGCGGCGAAATCATGGCGCTGCTGGGCGAAAACGGCGCGGGAAAATCAACGCTAATTAAAGTACTGACCGGCGTTTACCGACGCGATGCCGGGACGCTTTCGCTGGCCGGTAAGGCTATCGATCCGCACAGCACGGCTGAAGCCCAGCGCGCCGGTATCGGCACCGTTTATCAGGAAGTGAACTTACTGCCCAATATGTCGGTGGCGGATAACCTGTTTATCGGCCGGGAACCGCGACGGCTGGGGATGATCGATCGCCGTACGCTCGTTAAAAATGCCCGTGAGCTGTTGCGCAATTACGGCTTTGAGCTGGACGTGACGCGGCCGCTTGGCCACTATTCGGTCGCCATGCAGCAGATTATCGCTATCTGCCGCGCGGTCGACCTGTCGGCGCAAATCCTGATCCTGGATGAGCCAACCGCCAGTCTGGACGCCAGCGAGGTAGAAATGCTGTTTACGCTGATGCGTCAGCTTAAAGCGCGCGGCATGGGGCTGATTTTTGTCACCCACTTTCTGGATCAGGTTTATAAAATCAGCGACCGCATTACCGTATTACGCAACGGCCAGTTTATCGCCACGCGTGAAACCCACGATCTGCCGCAAATTGAACTGATTAAGCTGATGCTGGGACGTGAACTGCTGGAGACAGCGCTACAGCGTGCGGGCAGCACTTTAAAAAGTGACCAGCCGGTGGTGGAATTCAAAGACTACGGCAGAAAAGGGACGATAGAGCCTTTCAGCCTTAGCGTTCGTCCGGGGGAAGCCGTGGGCCTGGCCGGTTTACTGGGGTCTGGCCGTACGGAAACCGCAGAACTGCTGTTTGGCATTAAGAGCGCCGACAGCGGCAGCGCTTTTATTCGCGGAAAAAAACGCGCCATCCGCACGCCCGCGCAGGCTTCGCGCGCCGGTATGGGCTTTTGCCCGGAGGATCGTAAAACCGACGGCATTATCGGCGCGGCCTCCGTACAGGAAAATATTATTCTGGCGCTTCAGGCGCAGCGCGGCTGGCTGAGGCCGATTAGCAAACGAGAGCAGCAGCAGATAGCCGACCGCTATATCAAAAGCTTAGGCATCCGCACGCCGCACGCCGGGCAGCCGGTTGAACTGCTTTCCGGCGGCAATCAGCAGAAGGTGCTGCTGTCGCGCTGGCTGGTGACCAAACCGCAGTTTTTGATCCTCGACGAGCCAACCCGCGGCATTGACGTGGGCGCGCATGCCGAAATTATTCGCCTGATTGAAACGCTCTGCGCCGATGGCCTGGCGCTGCTGGTGATCTCTTCCGAACTGGAAGAGCTGGTTGGCTACGCGGACAGGGTAATTATCCTGCGCGACCGTCGCCAGATAACGGAAATTCCGCTGGCATCGCTTTCGGTTTCGGCCGTGGTGAAAGCCATAGCGGCGGGAGGCGCAAATGCTTGAGACGCAGCTAATGAAAAAGAGTGCCGGACGGAAAAGATTACCGGGAATGCCGCAGATTGCCGCACTGGTTCTGGTGCTGATTGTCGACAGCCTGGTGGCCCATAACTTTTTTGCCGTGCATTTACAGGACGGCAGATTGTTCGGTAGCCCCATCGATATTCTTAACCGCGCGGCGCCGGTGGCGTTGCTGTCAATAGGCATGACGCTGGTTATCGCCACGGGCGGCATCGATCTTTCGGTCGGCGCGGTAATGGCGATTGCTGGCGCAACGGCGGCCACGCTGGCGGTTTCCGGCCACGGCCTGGCGACTATCATTCTGGCTACCTTAGGCAGCGGCCTGCTGTGTGGTTTATGGAACGGCGTGCTGGTGGCGCTGCTGAAGATCCAGCCTTTTGTGGCAACGCTGATCCTGATGGTGGCGGGGCGCGGCATTGCGCAGCTGATTACCCAGGGACAGATTGTCACCTTTGACAATGCGGCGCTGGCCACGCTGGGCAGCGGCACGCTTGCGCTGATGCCGGTGCCGGTGTGGCTGACGCTGGCGATGGTGCTGCTGGTCTGGCTGCTGGTGCGAAAAACGGCGCTTGGCCTGTTTATCGAAGCGGTCGGGATCAACCTGCGCGCTGCCCGCAATGCTGGCGTCAACGGCTGGGCCGTCGTGATGACGACCTATTTGATTAGCGGACTGTGTGCGGCGGTGGCCGGTCTGATAGTGGCGGCGGATATTCGCGGCGCGGATGCCAATAACGCCGGACTGTGGCTGGAGCTGGATGCCATCCTGGCGGTGGTTATTGGCGGCGCCTCCCTGATGGGCGGCCGCTTTAATCTGCTGCTGTCGCTGCTCGGCGCGCTGATTATTCAGGCGATGAATACCGGCATTTTGCTTTCCGGCTTTCCGCCAGAGCTGAATCAGGTAGTCAAAGCCGTGGTGGTCATGGCCGTGCTGCTGATCCAGTCGCCTGCTTTTCTACAACTTTTTAAACGAGGCCGCCCGTGATTAAACGCCATTTGCCGTTAACCATTACGCTGCTGGTTTTTGCAGCGGGCTATCTGTTTTGCCTGACGCAGTATGCCGGTTTTGCTTCCACACGCGTTATCGCCAATATCCTGACCGATAATGCTTTTCTGGGCATTATCGCCGTCGGCATGACTTTTGTGATCCTGTCCGGCGGCATCGACCTGTCGGTAGGCGCGGTGATCGCTTTTACCGGCGTCTTTCTGGCACGCGCTATCGGTGATTTTCATCTCGATCCCTGGCTGGCCTTTGCGCTGGTGATGGTGATGGGATCGGCCTTCGGCGCGCTGATGGGCTGGCTGATTGACGCGCTGAAAATACCGGCTTTTATTATCACCCTGGCCGGAATGTTTTTTCTGCGCGGCAGCAGCTATCTGGTGTCGGAAAGCTCGGTGCCGATCGACCATCCGCTCTACGGGACGCTCTCCTCGCTGGCCTGGAAAATTCCCGGCGGGGGGCGGCTTAGCCTGCTGGCTGTCATCATGCTGCTGGTGGTGATCGTGGGCATGGTTCTGGCACACCGTACCCGCTTTGGCAATCAGGTTTATGCTATTGGCGGCAATACGACTTCTGCACGGCTGATGGGCATTTCGACGCGCAGCACCACGATACGCATCTATATGCTTTCCTCGGCGCTGGCAACGCTGGCGGGTATTGTTTTTTCTGTCTATACCTCGGCCGGGTACGCGCTGGCGGGCATGGGCGTAGAGCTGGACGCCATCGCTTCGGTCGTTATCGGCGGCACGCTGCTTTCCGGCGGGGTGGGTACGGTACTCGGTACGCTGTTCGGAGTATTGATTCAGGGACTGATCCAGACCTGGATCAACTTTGACGGCACGCTCAGCTCCTGGTGGACCAAAATTGCCATCGGCATTCTGCTGTTCGCCTTTATCGCGCTGCAAAAACTCTTTACGGTAATCTGGGATCGCCAGCAGAACGCACCGGTAAGACGTCTGGGCTAGCGCGAAATTTTATATTCGGCTTTGCCTTCGGCAGTTTTACTTGCCCGAGATAATAAGAAGAAGGTCATTCTCGTCAGTATCTTTAATACGGGAATGAAAGAAAGAAGCGTAATGGGGGGATTTCTATGGCTGCGGTGTTATAGCATGAGGCTCAAACTTCTTTAGCAAACTAAGCCGCCGCGTTAACCGCGGCAGCTTCCGTCTGTTCGAACCCGCGTCTAACGCTGATTCAGCCGGTAATAAGCCTCGTTCCAGCGCAGCGCGTCTTTGAAGCCGTGCAGCGTGGTTTCTTCATCAATCACTACCACTTCGATACCGTGCATTTCACCATACTGGCGCATATCGTCCACCGTCAGGGCCTGGCTGAATACCGTATGGTGCGCGCCGCCGCCCAAAATCCAGGCTTCTGAGGCGGTAGCCAGCGATGGCTGCGCGCGCCACAGTGCACGGGCAACCGGCAGTTTAGGCAGCGGCTGCGGCTGTTCCACCGCGTCCACCGCGTTGACCAGCAGGCGGAAGCGGTCGCCCATGTCGATAACGCTGGCGTTTACCGCGCGGCCGGCTGGCGTAGAGAAAATCATGCGTGCCGGATCCGCTTTGCCGCCGATGCCCAGATACTGTACATCAATCAGTGGACGCGCTTCGCGGGCGATAGAAGGGCAAACCTCCAGCATGTGCGATCCCAGCACCAGCTCGTTACCTGGCGAGAAGTGATAGGTGTAATCCTCCATAAAAGAGGTACCGCCCGGTAAGCCGGTCGCCATTACTTTGAAAATATGCAGCAGCGCGGCGGTTTTCCAGTCGCCTTCACCGGCAAAGCCGTAGCCCTGGCCCATCAGGCGCTGTACCGCCAGGCCCGGCAGCTGCGTCATGCCGTGCAGGGTCTGGAAGTTGGTCGTAAACGCCATGCAGCCTTCAGCCTGTAAAAAGCTTTTCAGGCCCAGCTCAATTTTGGCCGCATCCAGCACGTTCTGCCGCTTATCGCCGTTAACCGCGGCCGCAGGCGTGAAGTCGTACAGGCTTTCATATTCATCGACCAGAGCGTTGACGTCGCCATCGCTGATGCCGTTAATGACCTCAACCAGATCGCCCACGCCCCAGCCGTTGACGGCGTAGCCAAACTGAATCTGCGCCGCTACCTTATCACCTTCCGTTACCGCCACTTCCCGCATGTTATCGCCAAAGCGGGCAACCTTCAGCTGTGCGCTGGCCTGTTTAGCGGCGGCGGCGCGCATCCATTTACCTATGCGCTCTTGCGCGGTTTTGTCCTGCCAGTGGCCGGTAATGACGCTGTGTGGCAGCCGCATCCGCGCGCCGATAAAGCCGAACTCCCGGCCGCCGTGCGCCGTCTGGTTCAGGTTCATAAAGTCCATATCCATGCTGTCCCACGGGATCTCCGCGTTAAACTGGGTATGGAACTGCAACAGCGGCTTGTTCAGCACCGACAGGCCGCCAATCCACATTTTGGCGGGCGAAAAGGTGTGCAGCCAGGTAATAATCCCCAGGCACTCTTCGGCATAATTGGCCTCGCGGCAGAGCGCCAGCGCCTCGTCCGGGCTTTTTACCAGCGGCTTCAGCTGTAGCCGGAAAGGCAGATTGCCTTGCTGGTTAAGCCCGTCCACTACCTGCTGTGCGTGCTGCTCCACCTGACGAAGCGTTTCCGCGCCGTACAGATGCTGAGTACCAATAACAAACCAGACGCTGAGCGCGTTGAGCTGAGCCATAATTTCTCCTTAACTGTTGAGCTGGCGCGGGGCGAACTGCGGTTCGGCCACTTCGCACCATTGAAGGTAACGCTGATAGAGCTGCTGATAGCGCTCGACGCGGCTGGCGTCAGGCTGCAGCGTAACGGCAATCGGGCTGGCCATTTTTTGCTGGGCGGCGGGTACGTCGGCATAGACGCCAGCGGCCACGGCGGCAAAAATGGCGGCGCCAAGCGCACAGCATTCATCTGAGGTGACGATATCCAGCGGGCGGTTCATCACGTCGCAGCAAACCTGCATGATGGCCGGGGACTTACGGGCAATACCGCCCAGCGTCAGGATGTTTTCTACCGGAATAGACTGACGCTCAAAACATTCCATAATGGCGCGTGCGCCAAAGGCGGTCGCGGCGATAAAGCCGCCAAACAGCGTCGGCGCATCGGTACCCAGATTTAAATCGGTAATCACACCCTGGAGGCGCTGGTTAGCGAAAGGGGTGCGGCGACCGTTAAACCAGTCGAGCACTACCGGCAAATGGTCTAACTGCGGATCGGCTGCCCAAGCTTTGGTCAGCTCGTTAAGTAAATTTTTCTGCACGTTTTGCAGCTCCTGCTGCAAATGCGGCTGCTGCGCGGCGGCCTGCACCAGCGGCCAGCTAAGCAGACGGCTGAACCAGGCATACATATCGCCAAAGGCCGACTGGCCCGCCTCCAGACCGATCATGTCCGGCACGACGCTGCCGTTAACCTGACCGCAGATCCCTTCAATAGCGCGATCGCCAACGCGTTCGACGTCGGCAATCAGGATGTCGCAGGTAGAAGTGCCGATGACTTTCACCAGCGTATAAGGCGTTGCGCCAGCGCCGACCGCGCCCATATGACAGTCGAACTCGCCGCCGGAGATCATGACGGTAGTCGGCAGGCCAAGGCGTGCCGCCCAGTCAGCGGTAATCTGGCCAACGGGCTGCTCGGCCGTCCAGGTTTCCGTGAACATGGGGGTATCAAGATGTTCCGTCAGTACCGGGTCCAGCGCGTTGAAAAATTCCGCGCCAGGCAGGCCACCCCAGGCGGGATGCCACAGTGATTTATGACCGGCGGCGCAGCGGCCCCGGCGAATGGCTTCAGGTTTGGTGGTGCCGCTAAGCAAAGCCGGTACCCAGTCACAAAGTTCTACCCATGAAACTGCCGCTTCGCGTACCGCACGATCTTCACGGCTGACGTGCAGGATTTTTGCCCAAAACCATTCAGAAGAGTAGATGCCGCCGATAAAGCGCGAATAGTCCTCAAATTTTCCGCTGTGGCACAGGGCAGTTATCTCCTCCGCTTCTTTTATTGCCGTGTGATCTTTCCACAAGACGAACATGGCGTTGGGGTTTTCGCTGAACTCAGGGCGCAGCGCCAGCACATTGCCGTCACGATCAATCGGCGCGGGTGTTGAGCCGGTGGAATCGACGCCGATACCAACAACGCTGGCACGCTGTGCGGGAGTTAATTTAGTGACAACGTCACGAATGGCCTGCTCAAAAGCGTCAATATAGTCCTGCGGATGGTGGCGGAACTGGTTAAGACGGCTCTGGCAATAATGTCCGGCCTGCCAGCGCGGGTAGGCAACCACGCCGGTTTGCAGCTCTTTGCCGCTGGCACACTCTACGGCCAGCGCGCGCACCGAATCACTGCCAAAGTCCAGACCTATGGTGATGGCTTCCAACTGCATTTTTCTCTCCAGGCGGTCAACAATGTTATGACTACCCTAAGAAATCGGCTGGCCAGGGGGTTAGGCTATGCCCGCTGCAAATATGTACTTTTCTGTCGTTAGCTGGCGATTTGTGACCGGCTTCAAATGTTTGATTTGTGTTAAATTTGCTAAATATATGGATCAATCTGCTAATAACTCAGGGTGTGATAACGCTCTCTATTTCTCCCTCTTTTTCGCTATACAACTAGCGCTACCCGGCGCAGATAAGATGTTGTCGCGCTGTACATACTGGCGTTTCTAAGCCGTAAGCCGTTACTGATACCGTTTACACTAAACCGCTAAAAAGCGGGCACTGAGCCGGAGAGCCTCATGCACAAAATCACTCAGGCGTTAGCCATCGCAGGCCTCGCCGCCGTTATGTCACATTCAGCTATTGCCGACACGATGAAACTGGGGTTTCTGGTAAAGCAGCCGGAAGAACCCTGGTTCCAGACCGAATGGAAATTTGCCGATAAAGCGGGCAAAGAAATGGGGTTTGAGGTAATTAAAATTGCTGTTCCCGACGGCGAAAAAACCCTGAACGCTATCGATAGTCTGGCGGCCAGCGGCGCGAAAGGTTTTGTTATCTGCACGCCCGATCCCAAACTGGGCTCCGCTATCGTTGCTAAAGCACGTAGCTACGATCTCAAGGTTATCGCCGTGGACGATCAGTTTGTCACCGCCAAAGGCAAGCCGATGGATACCGTGCCGCTGGTGATGATGGCGGCGACAAAAATCGGCGAGCGTCAGGGCCAGGAACTCTATAAGGAGATGAAAAAGCGCGGCTGGGAAGCGAAAGATACCGGCGTAATGGCGATTACGGCCGACGAGCTGGACACCGCCCGTCGCCGTACCTCCGGCTCGATGGACGCGCTGAAAGCGGCAGGCTTCCCGGCGGCACAAATCTATAAAGTCCCGACCAAATCAAACGACATTCCCGGCGCTTTTGATGCCGGTAACTCGCTGCTGGTTCAGCATCCGCAGGTAAAACACTGGCTGATTGTCGGCATGAACGATAACACCGTGCTGGGCGGCGTGCGTGCGACTGAAGGCCAGGGCTTTAAAGCGCCGGACGTTATCGGCATTGGCATTAACGGGGTGGATGCGATTAGCGAACTGTCAAAAGGCCAGGCAACCGGCTTCTATGGTTCATTGCTGCCAAGCCCGGACGTGCACGGTTATAAAAGTATCCAGATGCTCTACAACTGGGTAACCAAAGACGCCGAGCCGCCGAAGTTCACCGAAGTGACCGACGTGGTGTTAATCACCCGCGACAACTTTAAAACCGAGCTGGCTAAAAAAGGCCTGATGTAGCAGAGCAGGGCCGTGCGCGGCCCCAACGCAACCCTTGTCGGAGTAACAACCATGCCATCTCCGTATCTGAGCTTTCACGGCATTGCCAAAAGCTTTCCCGGCGTAAAGGCGTTGACGGATATCAGTTTCGACTGTGAGGCCGGACAAATTCACGCGCTGATGGGCGAAAACGGCGCGGGAAAATCGACGCTGCTGAAAATCCTTAGCGGCAGCTATCAGCCAACCAGCGGCGAAATCCGCCTGAAAGGCCAGCCGGTTAACTTTAACAATACGCTCGACGCGCTGAACGCGGGCGTCGCTATCATCTACCAGGAACTGCATCTGGTGCCGGAAATGTCGATAGCGGAAAACATCTATCTCGGGCAGCTGCCGCAGCGCGCGGGCTTTGTGAACCGTTCATTGCTGCGTTACGAAGCCGGTCTCCAGCTGAAAAATTTAGGGATGGATATCAACCCCGATACGCCGCTGAAGTCGCTGTCGCTGGGCCAGTGGCAGATGGTCGAGATCGCCAAAGCGCTGGCAAGAAATGCCAAAGTTATTGCGTTTGACGAACCGACCAGTTCGCTCTCCGCCCGCGAAATTGAGCATCTGTTTCGCGTTATTCGCCAGCTGCGGGATGAAGGAAAGGTGGTGCTGTACGTTTCGCACCGTATGGAAGAGATTTTTGCGCTTAGCGACGCCATCACCGTATTTAAAGACGGCCGCTACGTGCGTACTTTCCAGGACGTGGCGTCAACCAGCCATGACCAGCTGGTGGCGGCCATGGTCGGACGCGATATTGGCGATATCTACGGCTACGCGCCGAGAAAAACCGGTGAAGTGCGTCTTGAGCTGGATAACGTGCAGGCGAAAGGCGTGCGTACGCCTGTTTCGCTGGAAGTACGCGCGGGTGAAATCGTCGGGCTTTTCGGGCTGGTTGGGGCGGGACGTAGCGAACTGCTGAAAGGGCTGTTTGGCGCCACGCGCATCAGCGACGGCACCGTGCGGCTGGATGGCCAGGCGCTGACTATCCGTGAGCCTTCTGACGCTATTCGCGCCGGAGTACTGCTTTGCCCGGAAGATCGTAAAGCGGACGGCATCATCCCGGTGCATTCCGTGCGAGACAATATCAATATCAGCGCTCGTCGTAACAATTTGACGGCAGGCTGCCTGATTAATAACCAGTGGGAAAGTAACAACGCCGCCAGCCATATCCGCTCGCTTAATATCAAGACGCCTTCCGCCGATCAGCTGATTATGAACCTGTCCGGCGGTAACCAGCAGAAGGCAATCCTGGGACGCTGGCTGTCGGAAGAGATGAAGGTGATCCTGCTGGATGAGCCGACGCGCGGCATCGACGTCGGCGCGAAAAATGAAATTTACCGGTTGATCTATGCGCTGGCGGAGAAGGGCATTGCCGTGCTGTTCGCCTCCAGCGATCTGCCGGAAGTCATGGGGCTGGCCGACCGTATCCTGGTGATGCGCGAGGGTGCCATTGCCGGCGAGCTCAGCCATGACGAAGCGACCGAAGCCCTGACGCTGGGGCTTGCCATGCCAAAAACCACTCAGCATACCGCTGCCGCTTAATCTAAGGAGTAACCATGTCTATGACCTCTTCCGCTCCGCCGCCAGCAAAGCGCGTTAACCTGGGCCGCATCTGGGATAACTTCGGCATGCTGGTGGTGTTCGCCGTGCTGTTTATCGGCTGTACTCTCTTTGTGCCAAACTTTGGCACGCTGATTAATATGAAAGGGCTGGGCCTGGCGATGTCGATGTCCGGCATGGTCGCCTGCGGTATGCTGTTTTGCCTGGCCTCCGGGGATTTCGATCTCTCCGTGGCTTCGGTTATTGCCTGCGCGGGCGTCACTACCGCCGTGGTTATTAATATGACCGAAAGCCTGTGGATCGGCATCGCGGCCGGGCTGCTGCTCGGTGTGGCCTGCGGTTTTATCAACGGTTTTGTGATTGCGAAGCTTAAGATTAATGCGCTGATCACCACGCTGGCAACCATGCAGATCGTGCGTGGCCTGGCCTATATTTTCTCTGACGGTAAAGCCGTGGGCATTGAGGACGAGCGCTTTTTCGCGCTGGGCTATGCTAACTGGCTGGGCGTGCCTGCGCCGGTCTGGCTGACCATCGGCACTATGCTCATCTTTGGCTTTTTGCTGAACAGAACCACCTTTGGCCGCAACACGCTGGCTATTGGCGGTAACGAAGAAGCGGCGCGGCTGGCTGGCGTGCCGGTGGTGCGCACGCGCATTATTATCTTTATTCTTTCCGGGCTGGTTTCGGCGGCCGCCGGGATTATTCTGGCTTCACGCATGACCAGCGGCCAGCCGATGACCTCGCTGGGCTATGAGCTAATCGTTATCTCTGCCTGCGTGCTGGGCGGCGTTTCGCTGAAGGGCGGCATCGGCAAAATCTCCTATGTTGTCGCAGGCGTCCTGATCCTCGGCACGGTAGAAAACGCCATGAATTTACTGAATATCTCGCCGTTTTCACAATATGTGGTACGTGGTCTGATACTGTTAGCGGCGGTGATTTTCGACCGCTACAAACAAAAAGCCAAAACGGCCTGAGGAGGCGTTATGTATCATCGTCTGGCGCCCGTTGCGCAGCCCAATCCGCTGCTGCCCGGCTATCCGTTTAATGCCTGGCTGGTCGCGGGACTCACGCCGATCAACGCTGGCGATCCGCTCGACTTTTTTATCGACCGCCCCAGCGGGATGAAAGGCTACATTATTAACCTGACTATTCGCGGGCGCGGCCAGGTTTTCAGCGGCGATGCGGCATTTGAATGCGAACCTGGCGATCTGCTGCTGTTTCAGCCAAAAACCTCACACTATTATGGCCGTTCACCGCAGAGCGACTGCTGGCACCATCGCTGGATCTACTTTCGGCCACGCGCCTACTGGAGCAGCTGGCTGGTCTGGCAGGACGAAGTGCAGGGCGTGGGCAGGCTCCGGCTACCGGAGCGGCTTTGGGGAGAGTTTGAGCGGCTGTTTACCACCATCGAGCAGACGCACACTTCCGGCAAGCGTTTTGCCGAGGAGCTGGCGATGAACCTGCTGGAAAGGCTGCTGCTGCGCGCGGTAGAAGAAGATCCGCGCTCGCATCAGCAAATTCGCGATCCGCGCATTATCGAAGCCTGCCAGTACGTCACTAACAACCTGGCGGGCGAGCTGAAAATCGACGAGGTGGCGAACCACGTCTGCTTGTCGCCTTCGCGGCTGGCGCATCTTTTTCGCGAGCAGATGGGCATCAACCTGCTGCGCTGGCGTGAAGACCAGCGCATTATCCGCGCCAGGCTACTGCTGCAAACCACCCAGGAGCCTATCGCGACCGTAGGACGTATTGTGGGCTATGACGATCAGCTCTATTTCTCCCGCGTGTTCCGCAAGCGCGTGGGCGTCAGCCCCAGTGATTTCCGCCGCCGTTCGCTGGATGCCGATACGCTGGTGACTCGCGAAAGCTGGGATCTGCTGCGCGCCAGTCAGTAACTATCTTTTAACATTCAGCACAATCCGGCTTGTCCTTACCCGGTCGATCGTCTTAAATCAATCGGGTAAAGACAAAAGGAGCTGCAATGAACGACACTATTCGTACTGGCCTGGTCGGCTACGGCTTTGCCAGCAAAACTTTTCACGCGCCGTTGATTAACGGGACGCCGGGCCTGGAGCTGACGGCCATTTCCAGCAGCGACGCTGGCAAGGTACACGCCGACTGGCCTGCTGCTACCGTGGTGGCCGATCCGCAGGCGCTGTTCGACGACCCCTCGATCCAGCTTATTGTTATCCCCACACCAAACGACACGCATTTTCCACTGGCGAAAGCCGCCCTAAACGCGGGCAAACACGTGGTGGTAGACAAGCCGTTCACCGTGACGTTGTCACAGGCGCGCGAGCTGGAAGCGCTGGCGACGGCGAAGGGGCTGCTGCTGTCGGTCTTCCACAACCGTCGCTGGGACAGCGATTTCCTGACCTTAAAAGCGCTGCTGAACGAGGGCACGCTGGGCGAAATCCGCTATTTTGAATCGCACTTCGATCGCTTCCGTCCTGAAGTGCGCAACCGCTGGCGCGAGCAGAAAGGCGCAGGCAGCGGTATCTGGTACGATTTAGCGCCACATTTAATCGATCAGGCTTTACAGCTATTCGGCTCGCCGGTGGCAATTAA
The DNA here is from genome assembly GCF_047456155.1 of Erwinia sp. BNK-24-b. Lineage (NCBI taxonomy): Bacteria > Pseudomonadati > Pseudomonadota > Gammaproteobacteria > Enterobacterales > Erwiniaceae > Erwinia > Erwinia sp. BNK-24-b. The sequence continues at coordinate 2,398,226 of NZ_CP179901.1, read as the reverse complement.
CGTGGATATGGCGGAACTGCGTCCCGGCGCGCAAACCACCGACTATTTTCACGCCGTGCTGACCTATCCAAAACGTCGCGTCGTGCTGCATGCCAGTATGCTGGTCGCCGCCGAGTCGCCGCGCTATCAGGTTCACGGCACGCGCGGCAGCTATGTGAAATTTGGTCTGGATCCGCAGGAGGATAGCCTGAAGGCAGGCGCGCGTCCGCCGCAGGAAGAGTGGGGCTACGATATGCGCGACGGCGTGGTCACGCTGGCAAACGGCGAGATGATGGCGGAAGAGACGCTGCTGACTACGCCAGGCAATTATCCGGCCTATTACGCCGGTATTCGCGATGCGATTAATGGCGACGGCGGAAACCCGGTCACGGCGCAGGAGGCGATTCAGGTAATGGAACTGATTGAGCTGGGGCTGCAATCGGCAGAAAAGCGCCAGACGCTGTCACTGAAATAGAAGAGTGCCCGACCGTGGTCGGGCACTCTGGACGATTGACAAACCCGAAACGCGTTAGCCCTGGCAACTCAGCCATGGGCTGTTAATAGCCGTCAGGCCGCGACGCTGGCGCGAATCGCCGCTTTTTCTGCTTCGCTTAAGAAAGCAATTTTCAGACCGTTTTCCTGTGCGGTGCGGATCTGCTGCTGGCTGAGGCCCGCCTGCGGCGCGGCAATCTTATATTCATGCCCAATCTCAATGCCCTGTACGGCCGGATCGTCCGTGTTGATCGTGGCCAGGATGCCGTGATCAAGGAAGGTTGCCAGCGGATGATGCGGCAGTGAAGAGACGGTGCTGGTCTGAATATTTGACGTGAGGCAGGATTCAATACCAATCTGCTTGTCGGCCAGATAATCCATCAGCTTCGCATCTTCCACCGCCTTGACGCCGTGACCGATACGTTCTGCACCCAGCTCGTGGATCGCCTGCCAGATGCTTTCCGGGCCTGCGGCTTCGCCAGCGTGTACGGTAATGCGCAAACCGGCATCGCGCGCGCGGGTGAAGTGGCTCAGGAACTGGCTGCCGGGAAAGCCCAGCTCGTCACCGGCCAGATCCAGCGCGGTGATCCCTTCGCGGTGTGCCAGCAGCGCTTCCAGCTCCAGTAAGCAGGCCTCTTCGCCAAAGGTACGGCTCATAATGCCAATCAGGCGCACGGTAATATTATGCTTTTCGCAACCGGCGCGGACGCCATCAATCACCGCTTCCACCACGCCCGCGATCGGCAGGTTGTGGGTCATCGCCATATAGCCCGGCGAGAAGCGCAGTTCGGCATAGTGAATACCGGCGCGGGCAGCATCCTCGACGTTTTCCTGCGCCACGCGGCGGCAGGCGTCCAGTGAGCCAAGCACCTTGACGCCCCAGTCGAGTTTCTGCAAAAAGCTGACCAGATCCGGCTCGTTTTTCATTACCTGAACGTGCGGCCTGAGCGTTTCCAGCGTGGTGGCGGGCAGCGTCAGGTTAAATTCACGGCCTAAATCAAGAATGGTTTGTGCACGAATGTTGCCGTCGAGATGACGGTGGATATCGGTAAGGGGGATGCGGGAATCAATCATGTCGGTGCACTCTGTCGTGGTTAAAGTGCAGAGTAGTATAAAAACATTTTGCGCAACTCCGCCAGCGAATTGCGCAACAGGCGGGTTAATCGGTGACTATTTATCCTGAAAGAGAGAAGGAATGGCGTTTAAGAGGTTAAAAAACTGCACCGGCGAGGGACGTAACACCTTGTCGCCTGCCGGTTGCAGTTTATGCAGAGGGAAAATTTACTGCTGAGCTGGAGCTGGAGCCGGAGCTGGAGCTGGAGCTGGAGCAGGAGCTGGAGCAGGAGCTGGAGTCGGCGCTGGCGCCTGTGCCTCACCGCCCAGCATATAGCGGCCCAGGAACTGCTCAAGCGTCATTTTTTCGCCGTTCATCGTCACCTGGCCAGAAGCGTACTGCAGGCTGGTAACGATATTGTTGTCCTCCTGCTTAGTCAGGCGGAACATCTGCCCCATCGCGGCCACGCCTTTCACCTGCTGATCGGCAAGCTTAGCGCCTACGTCCTGCTTATAGCCTTCCGCCATTGCCACGCGGGTCATGACCTCTGTTGCCATCGGCATAGAAACAGATAGCTTACCGTCCAGCGTCTTCAGCACGTTATCAACCGCCTGCGTCACGGTTTGCGGCTGCGCGGCACCTGCGGCCGGATCTTTAAAGTGAACGGAAAGGTTGAAACTGCTTTCACCCTTATCGTTTTTCCAGCTCAGTGGCGCAATGGTAACAACCGGATTACCTTTTAACAGCAGCGGCAGGTTAGCGCTTAATATGTCGTGGATGCGCTGCTGATAAAGCAGTGGGTTGCTGGCAAAGCCCGGCTCGTTAATCACCGCCTGAACCTGACGATTATAGTTGTCGGAGAACGCCTTCATGCCGTTGGCATCAAACTGGGAAAGCTTGAGCCCCAGCTTAACCTGACCAAAATTCTGATCCTGAATTTTCAGGGCGTTCAGCGTGTAATCGATATTGCCGGAAACCAGATCTTTCACGGTGTCAAAGGACGATTTTCCATTGATTCCTTCCATCACCACGGCCTGCTGACCATTGGCGGAGACGGTGAATTTTTGCAGGTCAAGGCCCTGATCGCCGATGCGCAGGCCCTGCGCGTTCAGGTGGGTATCGCCGCTGATTTTCAGTCCGTTAACGGTAAACATAATCGGGATGTTGAGCTGGTTGCGAGCCGTTAACACCAGGCTGTCCAGGTTGCCGTCGTAATCGACCTTATCGCCATTTTTATCCGCTTTGATGTGAACGGTGCCGCCATTGGAAGCAAAACGTTCGCCGGTCTGCGCGTTGTTATAATCCATCGGCAGCAGCGCAATGGCGGAAGCGGTCGCACCGCTATAGCCCACGCGCGTATCGGCCTGGATGACCGACTGGCCTTTGGTCATGGCAAACAGTTTTTGTACCGCATCGGTATTTTCCAGCTGGGTGTGCACTGAGGCCAGAGAGGGGATCAGATTAAACTTTTTCAGCTGTGCGAAAGGGAAAGGGCCATGGTCGATTTTTTCGTTAAAGACCACGCTCTGGCCTGGCTTCAGTAACGCATTATCTTCCGTTTGTGAGCTGGACTGCAGAACCAGACGAACGGTGCTGCTGAACACGCCGCGATGCCAGTCCTGATAGCTCAGCTTAAGCCGGCTGTCTGGCGCTAGCGCATTCATTTGCGTATTCGCGTTTTGCACCAGCTGATCCATATTCTTTTCCAGCTGTTTACCGGTAAACCAGGCGGTTCCGGTCCAAATTACGCCCAGGGCGACAATGACGCCCACGGCTATTTTTGTTTTCTTCATCTGTAAAGTCGTCCTTTTGTAAGTCAGCGATGCCAATAACAGCATCCAGCCCAATCCGGCTATAAAAGCGTTTTAAGTTTAACAGGTTAATTATGATAGCAACTGCGGCTGTCGGCGTCAGCCGTAATCTGATTTACGACGCGGGTAACGCGAAAGGGTGAAATGGGGTAAGGACGCCCGGCGCGTTAAATGTTAAATTATTGTATGTCATACTGTAGCCCACAATCACTGCCCGGATGGGCAAGCGGGTTTAATTAACCATTAAAGGAGAAAGATATGGCCGCCAACCGCATTGAAAAAGATTCAATGGGTTCCATCGACGTTCCGGCTGATAAACTTTGGGGCGCACAGACGCAGCGCTCGCTGGAACATTTCCGTATCTCCAGCGAAAAAATGCCTGTTGAGCTGGTACACGCGCTGGCGTTGACCAAGCGTGCTGCGGCAAAGGTAAACAGCGATCTGGCGCTGCTGCCGAACGAGCGCGCTCAGGCGATTATTCAGGCCGCCGATGAAGTGCTGGCCAACAAACATACCGCAGAGTTCCCGCTGGCAATCTGGCAGACCGGTTCCGGCACGCAAACCAATATGAATATGAATGAAGTATTGGCTAACCGCGCCAGCGAAATTCTGGGCGGCGAGCGCGGCATGTCGCGTCTGGTGCACCCTAATGATGACGTTAACAAGAGCCAAAGCTCAAACGACGTTTTTCCTACCGCCATGCACGTTGCCGCCGTCATTGCACTGAAAGAGCATCTGATCCCACAGCTGCAGGTACTGCAGAAAACGCTGGATGAGAAAGCTGAAGCGTTTAAGGACATCGTTAAAATTGGCCGTACACATCTTCAGGATGCGACGCCGCTGACGCTGGGCCAGGAAATTTCAGGCTGGGTAGCCATGCTGAAGCATAACCTGATCCATATTGAGCAGAGTATTCCGCACGTTGCAGAACTGGCGCTGGGCGGTACGGCTGTAGGTACAGGCCTGAATACACATCCTGAATATGCTGTACGCGTGGCAAAAGAGCTGGCGGAACTGACCAGCCAGCCTTTTGTTACTTCGCCAAACAAGTTTGAAGCGCTGGCGACCTGTGACGCGCTGGTTCATGCTCACGGGGCACTAAAAGGCCTGGCGGCTTCATTAATGAAAATTGCTAACGACGTGCGCTGGCTCTCTTCCGGCCCCCGCTGTGGTATTGGCGAAATATCTATTCCTGAAAATGAGCCGGGTAGCTCAATTATGCCGGGTAAAGTTAACCCGACGCAGTGTGAAGCAATGACCATGCTGTGTTGCCAGGTGATGGGCAATGACGTCGCCGTCAATATGGGTGGCGCTTCCGGTAATTTTGAACTGAACGTTTATCGCCCGATGATTATTCATAATTTCCTGCAGTCCGTGCGTATGCTGGCCGACGGGATGGACAGTTTTAATCATCATTGTGCGGTAGGTATTGAACCGAACCACGATCGTATTTCACAACTGCTTAATGAGTCACTGATGCTGGTGACGGCGTTAAATACCCATATCGGCTACGATAAAGCGGCCGAAATTGCTAAGAAAGCGCATAAGGAAGGTTTGACGCTAAAAGCTTCGGCGCTGAAGCTGGGCTATCTTAACGAAGAAGAGTTTGACCGCTGGGTACGTCCGGAAGATATGGTTGGCAGTATGAAATCGTAATCCTGCCAAAAAAGAAAAAGAGCGGCGTTCTGGCCGCTCTTTTTTTTGTTCTGCGTCAGGCCAGTCGGTCACTGTAGAGATGCAGGCGGGGAATAAGCGAAAAAAGCCTGGCCGCTTCCGGCTTAAAACGATGCACAACTTTACCTGCATCGTAATTTAATAATTCCCCCAGCTTAGGCACGGATAAAGCATCCTGGCAAAGCACCAATAAAGGAGAAGGGCAGGCAAGCTGAGTTTGTTTTTGCTGCTGCTTATTCCATACGCGGGCAATCGGCTGAACCTTAACGGGCCGCTTAATTTTTAGCTTAGCCGTAGCGGGAAGCGAATTAAGCATGGCTATTTCATCCTGCAATTTTTCACCCCACTGTTCGCGGGTCCAGGGAGCCATCGCTCGTCCGGCGCGCAGGCTTTTTTTCAGCTTATCGATAATCTCATCACGGCTGACATTTTTAATAATGTGCTTATTTGCCCAGCCAAAACGTACGGAGTCGGGCGCGTCAAGCAAGGTTACGGAACGGTAAGCATTAAGCGTAATAAGCCCGCGCAAATGGCTGTGAACAAATTCAAAGCGCTCTTCGCTGGGCACGCCTGATTCAACGGTAATAATCTGCTCCAGCCGTTGCTTAAGCGTATTCACCAGGCTTACCTGCTGCTGGATCGCTTCGGCTTCCTGCGGCGTGGCTTCCAGGCAGATTGCGCCAGGCAGGCGTACCGCAGCTTTAGTGCTGACGGTTTCTGACTGATGCTGCATATAAAGACGGCCGTAGTGGGCAAGCGCCATTGCAAGAGCGGGTTTAGCAAGATGCTGCACGACGGCAATTTCAGTTACCGGATCGTGCTCCTGACCTTTTTGAATAAGCGGAAGTTCAAACACGCGCGCGGCCAGTAGACGCTGCGCAGCCAGTCGGCTAGTCAGCTCGTTCAGAGCGGCCTGCAGATCTCCGGCGGTACGATGAAGGTTTTCAACGGCTTCGTAGCGGCTCATACATCATCCTTAATTACAACATACCTGTAATCGTAGCAGAAGAAAAAGCGCGAGAGAAGTAAGCGGAAATAAACAAAACGAGCGGCAAGAAGAGAGGGAAATAAAAAACGACCACGCCGAGAGTTCGGCGTGGCTGAAGATTTAGATCAGAAAATCTTCCAGTTTTTTACCCTGATCCAGCGCCTGCTTAATCACCGCTGGCGTACGACCCTGGCCAGTCCAGGATTTCGTTTCGCCGTTTTCATCGGTGTATTGATATTTAGCAGGGCGTGGCGCGCGCTTAGCACGGGATTTGCCAGAGTTATTTTCAGCAGCGGTCAGCTCGCTTAAATCGATACCGTCGTCCAGCAGCATCTGACGATATTTAGCCAGCTTCTCTTCTTTTTCTTTGATTTCAGAAGCGATAGCGGCTTCGGCGTCACGGCGTTCGTTAACCACCGCTTCGAGTTTTTCCAGCATCTCTTCCAGTTCAGATAAAGAAACTTCACGAGCCTGCGCACGAAGAGTTCGAATGTTATTTAATACTTTCAGAGTTTCGCTCATAAAGGAATCCGTAGCGTTGAGTTAGTTTAAAAATTATCGGTGTATGTATCGTAGAACAGTGTACATAGAAATGCAGTAGTGCAAAACAGTAAATCTGAAAAAAATTGTTTATTGAGAGACTTTTTCTTTTTTTTTGCAAAATAATGCCGGGCGCCAGCCTATATATTTCTTATCAATGAGAAAAATCTTAGCTTAATGTGCGACCTTTAAATTGACAAATGCATGCCGCTCTGTCGATGGCGATGATAAATTCAGCGAAAGCTGTCGGGTTATAACTTATCTTCACTTTTTACGCTGCCGCATTTTTTCAGATGACGAAGCAGACTATTCCATCCATTAACACCTGACATGTACAAACTCAATAAAGTTTAAGTAAGAAAATCATTAAGCGTTTCTTTAGCCGTTTGTAGGATTTTTTTTGTCGTTATCCGGGGAACTTATTAATGGCAGGCGTGCCGGGTAAAGATAACAGTAAGAAGAAGGCGTTACAGATGTCGGTATATAGTTACAACATACTATTAAAACCAGCGTAGCGTTGCGGTTAGCCCGAGCATTATTACGCCACGAAGGTTGCGGTAATAACGTACTAAAAATGCTTTTTCTTCAGGATGTTAAAGGACCCACTTTTGTGAGTGACCTGTTGCTGTGCCAGAATAGAAGGGCTAATTATCCAGGAGTTAATAATGAAAATCGCCGGTTTGCGCTGGACGGGGCTGATTCTGTTTTCTGCGCTTGTTGTTATTGGTCTTGAACAGTTTCACCTGCCCGCCGCACTGCTGCTGGGGCCGATGCTGGTGGCGATAATGTTTGCCGCTCGTGATAAGCCCCTGGTTATTCCTCGCCCTTTATTTTACCTGGCGCAGGGCGTAGTAGGGTGCATGATTGCCCGCTCTATGCCGCCCACGGTATTTTCTGAAATAGCCAGCAATGGACTACTTTTTGCCGCAACTATTTGCTCAGTGATTATTGCCAGTACGCTCTCTGGCTGGCTGCTTACTCGCTGGCAGGTATTACCCGGCTCTACCGCTATTTGGGGATCGTCGCCCGGTGCGGCCACGGCAATGACGCTGATGGCAGAAAGTTATGGTGCTGATGTCAGGCTGGTCGCCTTTATGCAATATATGCGCGTGGTTATCGTCGCCGTGCTGGCCACGCTGGTGGCGCGCATCTGGACGCCAGTCACCTCTGCTGCGCCTTCCAGTTTCGCTATTATGCAGCCGGTTGACTGGCCCTCTTTCGCGTTCACGCTGGCCCTTATTCTTTGCTGTGTTGGAATAAGCCGGCTACTGCGTCTGCCTGCTGGCGCGCTATTATTAACGTTGGCTGGCGGACTTATTGCGCAAAATATGCATTGGCTGAAGCTGGAATTGCCGCAGGCATTGTTAATGGTCGCCTATGCCATTATCGGCTGGAGTATTGGGCTGCGTTTTAATCGCGCTATCCTGGCTTATGCGGCTAAAGCGTTACCCCGGCTTCTGCTGTCCATATTTAGTCTGGTAGCCGTTTGCTGCGGTCTGGCTTTTTTACTGGTGCGCTTTGCCGGTGTCGATCCACTAACGGCTTATCTGGCAACCAGCCCAGGTGGTGCCGACTCCGTGGCCATTATCGCCGCCTCAAGCCATGTCGATCTCTCATTTGTGATGTCAATGCAAACCGGGCGCTTTATCGTGGTGTTATTAACCGGGCCGCTATTGGCAAAGTGGGTGGCTAAACGGGTGCATAATACAGCGGAGCAAAAAGAAGAGGGGAAAAAGCCGGATTAATATCCGGCTCAGAGGGATCAGACTTCCGGGAATGGCATCGTACTGCCCGGCGCTTCGCGATGGATATGCAGGAATGTTAAATGACGTTCGTACTGGTCAAGAATGTCATTAATGATCTGCTCTTTGGTGTAATCCATCAAATCGTTCCCCTGGGTGCCTTCCAGCAGGAAAGTCTCCAGACGGAAATAGTCTGACTTGCCGCTGCGGGCGCGATAGGTAAATGCCGGAACGGAATAACGCTGCGGCCAGATCTGATAAAGGAAGCTCTGCTCATCGCCCAGGTTAACCACCATTTCAAGATGGTTCAGACGCTCATCTTCCAGCGGCGGCCGTTCGCTAACCTGTACTTTCGCGCCACGGCGTTCCAGCTCAAGGGCCACTTCTTCCATTGCCGGTCGGCAAACGTTATCCAGCATCTTTTTAGTGTGCGTGCTGCCCGGATAATTCATTACGCGCGAAATACGCTGTTTCCAGTTCAGGCGATCTTCGCGGGAAACCGGGGCAGGCGGCGTGCTGACAATAGTACTGGCTCGACGGTGATCTTCAACGCGCAGCGACTTATAAAGGCCTGCCATCACGAAGAAAATCACGAAGCTAAAGGGCAGGCCCATAATTACCGTGGTTTTTTGCAGCGCCGTGACGCCATTGACCATCAACATACCCAGGGTCAGCAGGCCAATGGCCAGCGACCAGAAGATACGCAGCCAGTTAGGCGCATCGTTATTGATGTCGCTCAGCTTTGAAGTAAAGTTGCCCAGCACCAGCGAACCGGAATCCGCCGAGGTCACATAGAACAACAGGCCGGTAATGGTGGCTACCGAAGCGCTGAAGGTAAAGGCCGGGTACTGCGCCAGCAGGCTATAGAAGCCGCGTTCCGGATGCGCCAGCGTTTCCTGGGCGAGCGCGGTATTGCCGTGAATGATTTCATACAGCGCGCTGTTACCAAAGATCGACAGCCACAGCAGCGTAAAGATAAACGGAATTGTCAGCGTTCCTACGACAAACTGGCGAATGGTACGGCCACGTGAGATACGTGCCAGGAACAGGCCAACAAACGGTGACCAGGCAACCCACCAGGCCCAGAAGAACAGCGTCCAGTTGTTCATCCATTCGGTCGGACGATCGAAAGCGAAGCTGTTCAGCGTCATGCCCATAAAGCGATTGATGTAGTCGCCGACGTTAAGCACCAGCGCGTTAAGCAGGAAGCTGGTATTACCCATAAACAGAACGAACAGAATCAGGCCCAGCGCCAGCAGGACGTTTAGCTCCGACAGAATACGGATGCCTTTATTGACGCCTGAGGTCACCGAAATTGTGGCCATAATCACCGAAAGCGCAATCAGCGCAGCCTGCGCCGTTAAGCCTTCCGGCACGTGGAACAGGACTTTTAGCCCATAGTTAAGCTGCACCACGCCAATACCGAGCGTGGTGGCGATACCAAAAATCGTTCCGACAACGGCAGCGATATCTACGGAATGGCCAATTGCGCCATTGATACGTTTGCCAAAGATAGGATAGAGCGCGGAGCGAATAGTCAGCGGCAGGCCGTAACGATAGCTGAAGTAGCCAAGCGCGATACCCATCAGGGCGTACATGGCCCAGCCGGTCAGCCCGTAGTGGAACAGCGTCCAGACCATTGCCTGACGCGCGGCTTCCATGGTCTGCCCGTGACCTTCTGGCGGCATCATATACTGCGTGACGGGTTCAGCAACCGAGAAAAACATCAGGTCGATACCGATACCGGCCGCAAACAACATGGCGGCCCAGCTCATCAGGCTGAATTCAGGTTTAGATTGTTCCGGCCCCAGTTTGATTGAGCCAAAGCGCGAGGCGGCAATCAGCACCACAAAGACGATATACACGGTTGCGGCCAGCAGGTAATACCAGCCGAAGGTGTTAGAAACCCATTCAAGCGTATTGTTTATCCAGCGATCGGACAGGTCGGTGAAAAAGATCGTGGTGACAGTAAAAACCAGGATCAGGGCGGCAGAGGTGTAAAAGACCACCGGATTAATGGTGTCTTTTTGCGGCTTTGCTGGTATTTCAGTGGTCGGCATAGATTCTCCGAAAAATAGCTCAGAAATAAACCCGATTTTCGCAAAGCGTGCCTTAGCGCATACTGGGAAACGTCCGCCGCATATCCGCTAACTACACTGGGGAAAAGACCGGGAGTCATTTATCATACTGATTTTACAGTTTTAAAAAGTGATGTTCTCGCCTCCGTAGCGTTTGTGTTAAAAAATGAGCTTAGCATCATAGTTTTTATTGATTGAGCATTCAATTAAAAATAATTGTAGCATCGGTGTTGCGGAATTAAGTCTTACAGTTTTTGTGGTTTATTTATTTGCGCATGAAAAGTTAATTGGGAGAGCGGCAAGCGCGTAGCATTAATGAAAAACTTATGCTGCAATGATTACCGGATCTCGCATCGAGAATGAGGAATAATGATGACCGAATATGCAATTATCGCCGGCGGCTGCTTTTGGTGCACCGAAGCGGTTTTTAAACAGATTAATGGTGTGGAGTCCGTGGAAAGCGGGTATATCGGCGGCCATGTTGCCCATCCAACCTATAAGCAGGTTTGCACGGGTGAAACCGGCCATGCGGAAGCGATTCGCCTGGGTTTCGATCCGGAAAAAATCAGCTATGGCGAACTGCTGGACATCAGCTTTGCCACGCACGATCCGACGCAGTTGAACCGTCAGGGCAACGATATTGGTACGCAGTACCGTTCGGCAATTTTCCCGCTGAACGAAGCGCAGGCGGTAGAAGCGAAAGCGGCAATCGCACGCGCTCAGGCAGAGCTGAACGAGCCGGTGGTAACGACAATTGAAGGTGCCAGCGAATGGTATCCGGCGGAAGATTATCACCAGAACTACTGGGAAGGCGAAGGACAGGAGAACCGTTACTGCATGGCGGTTATCCCACCGAAACTGCAAAAGCTGCGTAAACGCTACGCCAGCCAGACTAAATAAGTAGTGTTTTAAAAGCGGGCCTGGAGCCCGCTTTTTTTATCCGCTGTCGATTGCAACTTTGGCTTTAAAGGCGCTGTAGTAGCAATGTAAGGCAGTGAGGCTTCTGCGTCGCCGTCCCACTTTTACAGCTTTTTACTACGTAACCGCCATCCTGCTATCAGCGCCAGTCCCAGCAGCATCACGATAAAGGCGGTGATGCCGTGCCAGCCGAAGCTATGCCAGAAAAAGCCGCCCAGCGTCCCTGCCAGACTCGATCCCAGATAGTAGCTAAATAAATAGAGCGAAGAAGCCTGGCCCTTGGCGCGTCTGGCGCGTGGGCCAATCCAGCCGCTGGCGACCGCGTGCGCGGCAAAAAAACCGGCGGTAAACAGCATCATTCCGGGAAAAATCAGCCATAGCGAGCTGAACAGCGTAATGACTACGCCCACTATCATTATCGCCGTAGAAAATAGCAGCACGGCGGAGCGGCCATATTTTGCCGTCATCGCCCCTGCCTTGGGCGAACTCCACGACCCGGTCAGATAGACCACAGAAAGTAGTCCTACCACAGCCTGGCTGAGCGACCACGGCGGCGAAAGCAGGCGATAGCCAATATAGTTAAACAGGGTGACAAAAGCGCCCATCAGCAGAAAACCTTCGGCAAACAGCAACGGCAGGCCGCTGTCGCGCCAGTGCAGGCGAAAGTTAATCGCCAGGCTACGCGGCTTTAACGAGGCGGGGCGAAAGTTGCGGGAAGGGGGCAATATTTTCCAGAACATCAGCGCCGATGCCAGGGCAAAACAGCCGATAGCCGTTATCGCAATGCGCCAGCTGGTATAGTCAGTGATCACGCCACTCAGTAGACGACCGCTCATACCGCCGATAGAGTTACCGCTGATATAGAGGCCCATCGAAAACGCGGTCACGCTGGGATGAATCTCCTCGCTCAGATAGGTCATGCCTACGGCGGCTACGCCGCTTAGCGACAGGCCAATTAATGCCCGCATCAGCAGAATACCGTGCCAGCTGGTCATCGTAGCGGAAAGTAGCGTGAATAAAGATGCCAGCATCAGCGCCGTCACCATCACTCTTTTGCGGCCAATCGCATCTGAAAGCGGCCCTGTCACCAGTAGCCCCAGGGCCAGCATGCCGGTGGCGACGGAAAGCGAAAGGCTACTGGTCGCGGGTGAAACGCCAAACTCCTGCGACAACACCGGTAAAACAGGCTGCACACAGTAAAGCAGCGCGAAAGTCGCCAGGCCCGCAGAAAAAAGAGCCAGCGTAACGCGCATAAACTGTGGCGTGCCGCGTTTGATATGGCTGCTGCCAGACTGAGGGGTTTCAAGACTTTTATCCGGTACGGCAACCCGCGAAGAGGTATTCACTGCTTATCCTTTCTGCTATGAAAAACATGTTGTTAACTTTATGTAAACAAGAGTATGTTGTCTAATCTATTAATAATCTTGAATGATACTTTTAAGATATGAATATCGAGCTTCGCCATTTGCGCTATTTTATTGCCGTAGCGGAAGAGCTGCACTTTGGGCGGGCAGCGCAGCGGCTGGCCATTTCTCAGCCACCGCTTAGCCAGCAAATTCAAAGTCTTGAGCAACAAATTGGCGCACGGCTTTTCGCCCGGACTAACCGTAGCGTGCAGTTAACGCCTGCGGGTAAGCAGTTTCTACAGGATGCGCGGCAGATTATGCAGGACGTGGCGGCGGCAGCAGCCAGAGCGGCAAGGCTTCATCGGGGAGAAGAGGGTGCGCTAAGAATTGGCTTTACCTCGTCAGCGCCTTTTATTACCACGGTATCCGATGCGCTTTTTACCTTTCGGCAACGCTATCCTGACGTACATATTCAGATGCAGGAAATAAATACCCGCCAGCAGCTGGCTCCTTTAAATGAAGGACGGCTGGATCTTGGCGTGATGCGCAATACACCTCTCCCGGAAACGTTAAGCCACCAGCTTATGCTGCGTGAACCGCTTTATGCCGTTGTTCATCATGCGCATCGTCTTGCGCAGCGCGGCACCATCTCCGTTAGCGAACTGGCGTCGGAACCTTTCGTCTTTTTTGACCCGCAGGTGGGGACCGCGCTGTACAGCGAAATTCTGGCGCTGCTGGAGCGCTATGCCGTGCGGCCTGATATTGCCCAGGAAGTGGGCGAGGCGATGACTATTCTGGGGCTGGTGGCGACTGGCCTGGGCGTCTCCATTCTGCCAGCCTCCTTTCGGCGAGCGCGTCTGGAGCAGCTTAGCTGGCTGGCGCTGGAGGAGGAGGATGCCTGGTCCGAGGTCTGGCTGGTCTGGAAAAAGGGCGGCGAGCTGAGCGCACTGACCCAACACATGCTGGCATTGATGCTCAGAACCAACTCTGAAAAATAAGCAAGAAAATATAGATTGTTATGTGCAGTTAATCACACTAAAAATCAAAGCGTTGACGCATCAGCGGAACTGTTTCACCATGGTTAAAGATTTATTTTGCAGCGTGAAAATAAAGGTACAAAGGTGATAGCGGAGAGCCAGCCTGGCCATATTGACCAGATTAAACAGACGAATGCGGGCGCTGTCTATCGCCTGATTGACAGATACGGCCCAATATCACGTATTGCGTTGTCAAAAAAGGCGCAGCTTGCGCCAGCCAGCATTACTAAAATAGTGCGTGAAATGCTGGATGCCCACCTGGTTCAGGAAACTGAATTTCAGGAAGCCGGAAGCCGGGGCAGACCGGCGGTCGGACTGATTGTCGACAGCAAGGCCTGGCACTATCTTTCTGCACGAATTGGCAACGGCGAGATAACGCTGGCGCTGCGCGATCTGAGCAGCCATCTGGTGGTGGAAGAGGTGCGCCCGCTGCCCGTAGACCATCCAGACCCGCTTTTACCCCGTCTTATTAGCGAAGTTGACCAGTTTTTCATCCGCCATCAGCAAAAGCTGGAGCGGCTGACGGCTATTGCCATTACGTTGCCGGGCATTCTGAACGCTGAACGGGGCATTGTGCATCGGATGCCGTTCTATTCCGTCAGCGATATGCCGTTAAGCGAGGCGCTTTCAGCGCGTACCGGCCTGCCGGTATTTATTCAACACGATATTTGTGCCTGGACCATGGCCGAGGCCCTGTTTGGCGCTTCACGCGATCTTAATGATGTTATCCAGGTAGTGATTGACCATAACGTTGGCGCAGGCGTGATTACGGACGGCAGGCTGCTGCACGGCGGCGGCAGTACGCTGGTAGAGATTGGCCACACGCAGGTAGAGCCCTGGGGGAAACAGTGCTACTGCGGCAACCATGGTTGCCTGGAAACGGTTGCCAGCATGGAAAGCGTGCTGGAACTGGCCGCGCAAAAAATGCAGGCCGCGCCGGATTGTCTTTTGCATCAGCAGCCCCTGACGATTTCGTCGCTTTGTGATGCGGCGCTGGCGGGCGATCCGTTAGCTAAAGATATTATTACCGGCGTGGGTCATCATGTAGGCCGTATTCTGGCCATTATGGTTAATTTATTTAATCCGGAAAAAATCGTGATTGGCTCGCCGCTCAATCGCGCCAGCGACATTCTTTATCCTGCGATTGCCGACTGCGTACGTCGCCAGTCGCTGCCGGTTTATGGTCACCAGGTGGCCATTGCCTCCACGCAATTCTATAACCAGGGCACTATGCCGGGCGCGGCGCTGGTCAAAGATGCGCTGTATAACGGTACGCTGCTGGTCAAACTGTTACAGGGCTGAACAGGCCCTTATTGCCAAAACCTTGCGCTAACGCAAGCCTCATCCCTGGCCGCTCTTCTAAGATGTTGCGTCTTAATTGTTAATTATTGTTTATAAATTATCGCAACAACTGGAGCGTGGAGAGGCTATGTTACAGCGTTTATTCGTCACTGGTACCGATACGGAAGTAGGCAAAACAGTGGTCAGCCGCGCGCTTTTGCAAAAGCTGTCCGAAGGCGGCAAACGCGTTGCCGGCTTTAAGCCTGTCGCGAAGGGTAGCCAGCAAACGGAGGAGGGGCTGCGCAACAAAGACGCGCTCGTTCTGCAGGCTTCTTCATCGGTGACTCTTCCTTATTCCGCGATCAATCCTCTCACCCTGGTGGATGATGAGATCAGCACCAGTCGTGATGTGGTGATCGACTATCCGGTATTGAGCGCTCACCTGCGGACGCTTTCCGAACAGGTTGATGCCGTAGTGGTAGAGGGAACCGGTGGCTGGCAGAGCCTGATGAACGATCTGCGCCCGCTGTCGGCCTGGGCCGTAGATGAACAGCTGCCGGTAGTGCTGGTGGTGGGCATTAAGCTGGGGTGCGTCAGCCATGCGCTATTGACGGCGCAGGCCATCATCAATGACGGACTGCCGCTGTTGGGATGGGTGGCAAACCGTATTAATCCGGGGCTGGCCCACTATGCGGAAATTATCGACGTGCTGAGCCAGAAAATTCCTGCTCCGCTGTTAGGCGAATTTCCCTATCTGCCCAGGCCCGAACAAAGAGAGCTGGCGCACTACCTTGATTTGAGTACGCTGCGCTAATTCTTCTGTCGGCGGCAAGCCCATGCTGCCGCTCGTTTTTCCCTCATTCTTCTCGTTACGCCAGCCTGTTCTGAAACTTTTTGACTCTTCAGCGCACAATCAGGAAACTTCCGCCCGCAATCCAGGCCAGAATAAGAAGAATTGCAACAGGGAGCACTATGACAGAGACAGCGCAAACCGGAGCGAGTCATCGCCACTGGATCCTTATCGCCGTAATGCTGGCGATGTTTATGGCCGCCATTGAAGTAACGATTGTCGCTACGGCTATGCCAACCATCATTGCCGAGCTGGGCGGCTTTTCCCAGTTTGGCTGGGTCTTTTCCGTCTATTTGCTGACCCAGGCGGTGAGCGTACCGCTGTACGGCAGGCTGGCGGACTTATGGGGCCGTAAACGGGTATTCTTTATTGGCACTTTGCTTTTTCTGATTGGCTCCGTGCTTTGCGGTTTCGCCAGGCAGATGAGCTGGCTGATCCTGTTTCGCGCGCTGCAGGGGCTGGGCGCTGGCGCGATTATGCCGCTGACCTCTACTATCATTGCCGATGTCTATTCGCCAAAAGAGCGCGCCGCTATTCAGGGCTGGCTTTCCAGCGTCTGGGGCGTGGCGGCCATCGTTGGGCCATTAACCGGTGCCTGGCTGGTCGCGCATTTTAACTGGGCGCTGGTTTTCTGGGTTAACGTACCCATTGGGCTGATCTCAATGTTGTTGCTGGCGCGCTGGTTCCCGGAATCGCGTAGCGAAAAGCGGCAGCAGCTCAATCTTGCCAGCAGCGGCCTGCTGATGTTAACGCTCGGCGCGCTGCTCACGGCGCTTCTACAGGCCCAGGCGCTGGGTTACTGGGCTATCGTGTTGCCCTTTATTGCTCTGCTGAGCGGCTATGCGCTGGTAAGACATGAAAAACGATCGTCAGAGCCGCTGTTTCCGCTGGTGCTGTGGCAGAACCGGACAATCAGTGCGGGTAACGCGGGCAATCTGATTATTGGCGCGGCAATGATGGGGATCAGCGCGTTTCTGCCAACGTGGATCCAGGGGGTAAGCGGCGGAACGCCGCTGCAGGCGGGCAGCGCGCTGGCGATGATGTCTATCGGCTGGCCGCTGGCCAGTACATTAAGCGGCAGGCTGATGCTGCGCACTTCTTACCGTTTTACCGCACAGCTGGGTTCACTGCTGCTGGTGGCAGGGACCGCGCTGCTGTTAACGCTGCAAACCGACAGCTCCATCTGGCAGGCAGGCGGCGCGGCTTTCATCATTGGTTGCGGAATGGGGATGACCAGCACCACTTTTTTGATAGCGGTGCAAAACAGCGCGGAATTCTCGGTTCGGGGAATTTGTACCGCCTCGGTCATGTTCAGTCGGCTGCTGGGTTCCGCTCTGGGAACCGCTATCATGGGTGCCGTCCTGAACTATAACCTGATGGTACGGCTGCCGGGGCATAGCGACCCGGTACAGCAGCTTATGTCACAAGACCAGCGGGAAGCATTAAGCGGACAAGGCTTACATCAGCTGTTGAATGAAGTGGCTGCCTCGCTGCACTGGGTATTTGCCGTTTCGGTAGGGGTGGCTTTTACCAGCCTGGCGGTTGCCTGGATGATGCCAAAGAAAAGGCCGGAATAACCCCGGCTGGAATAACAAAAAAGGCCGCAAAAGCGGCCCTTTTTTATCAGGATGAAGGCGCATCCTGTGACGTTCCTGCGCTGGCGGGCACCGTTTCACTGTCGTCAGCCTGACCGCGCTTGTAAACGATCTTCTGCGTGTCGTTGTCACAGTGTCCAACAACCTGACCGCCAGCCTTATCGGCCTGATCGTTAGGCACGATATCCAGCGTAAAGCCGGAAGCAGGCACGCCGTTATTAATAATTTTCTGGTTAATATCCGCTTTTACCGTTTCACAGGAAGCTTGTGCCGCCAGAGGCGCGGCAATAATCAGTGCAGGTAATATCCACTTCATCGCTTTCATCATCCTTTCCTTTTGTCCTGAAAATTATCCTGATTATAGCAGCGATTTTTTATCACGGCATAACGGGGCGACCGGTACGGCGGTCAAGGCAGCGCAGCGTATTAGGTTCCCAGTAAGCGTTAACGTTCAGGCTCTGGTCACAGGCATCGCGCGTATCGATTGCACGATCGCCTTTGTCGAAATTTTTCTCGTCGCGCTGGTTCATTTTAAGGCGCAAACGTCTGTTCTCATCCCACTGCTCTTTTTGCTGACGCGCCTGCTCGTTGGTCAGGGCGCTGTCGCCATCCTGGATAATCAGCCTGTCCGTTTTTGCCTGGGCATGATGCTGAAAGGAAAAAAGCGCGCCAAAAAGGACCAGCGGCAGAGCGGCCTTGCTCAACTGTTGTTGCCAGGTGTTCTTCATCTTTTGCTCCTCAAATAACCATTTACAGCCGCATGGCTGCGTCGAACGCAGCAACTAGTATATCATCTGCGCCGGTGGGCTAACTACCTGACTTATGGCGTCGTTTAACCAGCAGAGAGGAAATATGCTGCTCAAGACCGTGATGCTCTTTTTTCTGACGGCGCTGGCTGAAATTATCGGCTGTTTTCTTCCCTGGCTGTGGCTGAAGAAAGGGGCGTCGGTTCTGCTGTTGCTGCCCGCAGCAGTCAGTCTGGCGCTGTTTGTCTGGCTGCTGACGTTGCATCCGGCAGCCAGCGGCCGCGTCTATGCGGCCTATGGCGGCGTGTATGTGGTGACGGCGCTGCTGTGGCTGCGTTTTGTTGATGGCGTGAAGTTAAGCCACTACGACTGGATCGGTGCGGCCGTCGCTTTTTGCGGCATGTTGATTATCGTTGCGGGCTGGGGAAGAGGATAATACCGGGCAACGATCGGATATATCAGCCAGCTAAAGATGATGACCGGTTAATGAGCCAGCTATAAACCGTGCGCGCACGGAGCAGGCCAGCGCCCGCAGCTATTTGACTATCCTGATCGGCTATAAACCGTGCGCGCACGGAGCAGGCGTGACCACCACTTTATCCATCTCCATGACCAGCCTGTAAACCGCGCGGGGATGGAGCAGGCCTCGCTTTTGTGCAACCAGGCTAAGCTGTTAACTCTTCCTGCGTACCTTTTACCGACGCAGGTGCTTGTGGCGAATATGGGTAGACCGATGGCTGATAACATTCCCTCTGACCAGCGTATCGTGCTTTACGATGGCGTTTGCAAACTTTGCAACGGCTGGGTCAATTTTCTTCTCCGCTACGACAAAACCCGCAGCGTACGTCTGGCCGCAGTGCAGACCAGCAAAGGTAAAGCACTGCTTGAAGCCGCCGGGATGTCGCCGGATGAAATCAACACTATTGTGCTGCTCGATCGCGGACAGGTTTACCTGCGCGCCGAAGCGATTTTCAGGGTAATGAAAGAGATGCCGTGGCCGTGGCGGGCGTTCTCCGTGCTGCGTTTTTTCCCAAAATTTATCAGCGACCGCTGCTATAACCTCATTGCTAAAAACCGCTACAGGCTGTTCGGCCGCTTTGATGCCTGCCAGAAGCCGCAGGCGGATTATCCGGGACGGTTTATTGACAGAGAGTAAGCGCTGGTTTCATCTCCTCTTTTCATTCAGGATGTCAGTTCACGTTGGTAAAGGAGATGAACTGTGTCCGTCAGACTGAATGAGTATCAACAGCCGGTTGGCGAGCCGTTGCCGGACTGGACGCCGCGCTCTTACCCTGAACGCGTTACATTGCAGGGACGTTTTTGTCGACTGGAACCGCTGGAGAGCCTGCGGCACGGTGACGAGCTGCTGACCGCATGGCGTAAAGCGGAAGATGGCCGGGACTGGACCTATCTGTTTTCCGGCCCTTTTACAGACGAGGGGTTCCGGGCTTATCTTGCTCAGGCCGAAGCCAGCCGCGATCCGCTACATTTCGCCGTTATCGACAGGCAAAGCGGCCAGGCGGTGGGAACGCTGGCGCTAATGCGTATTGAGCCTGCCCACGGCGTGCTGGAAGTGGGTCACGTTACTTTTTCTCCCGCATTAAAACGTACGGCCGCCGCGACGGAAAGCCACTTTTTGCTGATGCGCTATGTGTTTGAGCAGCTTGGCTACCGCCGTTACGAATGGAAGTGCGACAGCCTGCATGTTCTGTCGCGCCGGGCGGCAGAACGTCTGGGGTTCAGCTATGAAGGGCTTTTTCGCCAGGCAATTGTGTATAAAGGCCGCACTCGCGACACGGCATGGTTTTCCATTATCGATAGCGAATGGCCTACTTTGCGTCAGGCTTTCGTGCGCTGGCTGGCTGAAAGTAACTTTGATGAGCACGGAACGCAGCGCCAGTCGCTGAGCGTGTTACGTCAGCAGGGAGCTGACCGCTAACAAGGTAAGCGTAAAAAACCTGCCACCGCAAAGGCAGTAAGACCCACAGCAGGGTGGCCCGCTGACCACCTTGTTTATTTTTCTTCATATTTTCAAACAAGATGTTATTAAATTTACTAACCTTTTACAGTCTGCGTGGACGGTGTTCTGGTGCCGCGTACGTTTACCCTGTTTAAGGAGCCGTTCAATGACATCCCAGGCAACATCCCGCCATTCAACTTTTGCGGTGGCCATTTACTCTTTACTCCATCCCGTTCCGCTCGGCTTTTTCGTCGCCGGTTGGATCTTTGACCTCATCTACGTTTCCAGCACTGAAATTTTATGGACGCGCGCTGCCAGCTGGCTAATCTCCATTGGCCTGGTTATCGCCATTCTTCCGCGACTAATCAATCTGGTGCAGGTTTGGGTTGGCGTTTCTTATCCGCAGGGTTCGGCGGTTAAAGTGCATTTTTGGGCATACCTGCTGGCGATGGTTCTGGAGATTTTTAATGCCTTTATCCATAGCCGGGATGCTTACGCCGTGGTGCCTGCTGGCGTCATTTTATCTACGCTGGCGGTGATTTTGATGCTGTTCGCTAATGTACAGCTTGCCGTGCGCGACCGCACCGCTTAAGGAGGAGTTATGAAAACTTCATCAACGCTGTCGCTGTTGGCCGTTGCGGTATCTTTACTGCTGAGCGGCTGTGATGACGGCGCAAAGATCGATCCCGCAAAGCAAACTGGCGCTAATCCTGAACTGCCAGCCGCTAAAAATTTCCTGATACCGCCGATGAAGGTGCCGGGCGGTACGCCGTGGAAAGAAAATGAAAAACCCAGGGTAGCCGAAGGGCTAAAGATTGAGAAAGTTGCGGACGGCCTGCTGCATCCGCGTCAGCTTTATACACTGCCTAACGGCGATATCCTGGTAGTGGAGGCCAGCGGTCCGAAAGCCCCCACCAGCCAGCCCAAAGAACTGGTTACCGATCTTATTAAAGACGCCTCCGGTAAGAGCAGCCCCGGCGGCAATCGGATTACGTTGTTAAGAAGCAGCGACGGTAAAAGCTGGCAAAAATATCCGTTCTTAAGTCATTTGCGTTCGCCGTTTGGCGTTCAGCTGGTGGGCGATACGCTCTACGTCGCTAACGCTGACTCACTGATGAAATACCACTATGAAAGCGGCGCGACCAAAATTACCGATCCCGGTACGGAGCTGGCCGACCTGCCTGGCGGCCCGATTAATCATCACTGGACAAAATCCCTGCTGGCCAGCAAGGACGGTAGCAAGCTCTACGTCGGCGTCGGTTCCAACAGTAATATTACCGAAAACGGCATCGGCGCCGAATATCGCCGGGCCGATATCCTGGAAGTTGATGCGGCAACGGGCGCCAGCCGCATTTATGCCAGCGGACTGCGTAACCCAACTGGCCTGCAGTGGGAGCCGCAAACCGGTAAGCTGTGGGCGGTTGTTAATGAACGCGACGAGATTGGCGCAGATCTAGTGCCGGACTATTTGACCTCGGTGCAGGAGGGCGCTTTTTACGGCTGGCCATACAGCTATTACGGCCAGCACGTGGACGAACGCGCGCAGCCGCAGCGGCCAGATTTGGTCAAAAAAGCTGTTCGCCCTGACTATGCGTTAAGTTCGCACGTTGCGCCGCTGGGTTTGTGGTTCTATACCGGCAACGGCCTGCCCGACAAATATCGCGGCGGCGCTTTTATCAGCGAGCATGGTAGCTGGAACCGCGAACCGCTAAACGGTTACCAGGTTGTCTGGGTAGCGTTTCGCAACGGCAAGCCGGAGGGACAACCGCTCCCTGTGGTGACCGGCTTTTTAACGGACGACAAGGAAAGCGTACGCGGTTTACCTGTTGGCCTGACAGAGGACAAGCAGGGTGGGCTAATGTTTGCTGATGATGGCGCAAACGTAGTCTGGCGCGTCACCCGTGCGGATGCGCCATAACGTCGTTCGCCGCACCATTCCTCATTGCCTTTACCGCCTGTGCAGAAGCCAGGCGGTTTTTTTTGTCGGTTTTGCAGGTCATCACTGCCGCGAGTCCTTATGTTTCCTTAATCTTTGGCGTGTACGATTTGTGCCGTTTTAGCGCTAACAGCAAAATCCGCTTGCGGTGAAAATATATCATAGATATATTTTATGTCGTTAAAAGTGCTTTCGATGTCTATTACGGGTATCCCCCGTCAGGAGAATTGTTTTGACCGAGAAAAAAGCTCGCGCGCCGTATCGCGTCAAAAATGAGCTGCGTTTTCGCCCGCTGGAAGTGATCGCCAAAACCTGCATCGCCAAAAGTTTTTACCGTATCGAATTTGGCGGCGAAGCGCTGGTGGGATTTAACTCGCCAGGTTTTGACGACCATATCAAAGTCTTTTTCCCCGATCCTGCCACGGGTGAGCTTTACCTGCCGCAAGTGACCGAAGAGGGTATCGTGTGGAAAGACGGTATTCGTCCACTGTCGCGTGACTATACGCCGCTCTGTTTTGACGCTGAAAAACAGCGCCTGACGGTGGATTTTTACGTACATGAAGCTGGTGTCGCCAGCGACTGGGCCGCCACCGCGCACCCCGGTGACAGGTTAGCTATCGGCGGTCCACGCGGTTCGCTGATTGTGCCGGAAGAGTATGCTTTTCAGCTTTACGTTTGCGATGAAACCGGACTGCCCGCGTTTAAGCGCCGTCTGTCCACGCTTTCTGACCGCCATATCAAGCTTTTTGCTTTCGTTGATGAAAGCGTTGGTCAGGCTTACCTTGACGATCTACAGGGCGTAGAGGTTCACTGGCTGGGCAGTGGCAAAATGCGTGAAAGCGTTACTGGTCTGATTGCACAGCTGCAGGAAATTACCCTGCCTGATGAAGACTATTTTATCTGGCTAACGGGCGAGGGCGCGGCGGTAAAAGAGCTGAGCGACTACTTTATTACCCAACGCGAGCGCGATGCAGACTATGTCCGCGCGGTAGCCTACTGGCACCATAAGTAGTCAGGTTGTATTTTCGCTAACGCTACCTTACTATCCTTTTCCCAAAAAACAGCGGCCCGGACGGATAATGAAACCTCAGCACTCTTCTCAACGTGACTTTCCTGGCGGGGCCGCGTGCGGTATGCGTAAAAAACGCCGTGAAAAAATGCTGGATGCCAGCGATGTCCGTCTGCTGCTGCTGCATTTTATTGCGCAGGGTGCCGCGCATGGTTATGAGCTGATCAAATCAATTGAAGAGCTTTCCCGAGGCGAATATACGCCAAGTCCCGGCATTATCTATCCCAACCTGACGCTGCTGGAAGAGATGGAGTGCATTGAAATACGCGATGCGCAGGCGTCACGTAAAGCTTATAGCCTGACGGCAGAAGGCCAGCGCCAGCTGGCTGAATATCAACCCAATCTGCAAACCATTATCGGCCGGCTCGGTTCGATGGCGGTGCTGGTCAATAACCGCAGCCTTCCGGAGGTTGAACGCGCCGTTAACAATATGCGTACGGCGCTGAATACGCGGCTTTCTCAGGCCAGTCTTCCTCAGCAAACCCTTTACGATATTATTGACGCGCTGGACGAGGCCGCTCGCAAAATAGAGCGCAGTTAACGCCAGGCGCTGGCCCCTTCCATCCTTAACGCACCTTCAAAAGCGCAGTGCCATCAAATTCTACTAATGTTACCGGTAACTCTGCCGATACAAGACACTTCTGAATCAATAATCAGGTGTGGCTATGTCCGTCTTTACTCGTATCAAAACCTCCTCGTTTTTGCTCAGCACTATTATCGCCTTTGGCGCGCTACAGCTTGTTGCTGGCATCCTTTTTCTGAACGCACTCGGTCATAATAAAGACAGCTTTGAAAGCGCTTCTACCGCCAGCGACCAGGTTACCGCGCTGACCAATGCCTGGTATGAGCTCAATGCCGCGCGCGCAGACGTCAACCGTGTACTTATCTGGCTGCAGAAGGAAGGGCCGACCAGCGGCGTTGTCGGCAGTATGGTGCAGCATGGCAAAGAGCAGCTGGCATTAGCCGATCGCGACTTTAAAAAATATCAGTCCGGGCCGACCATTCCCGGTCTTAATCCGGCGCTTAACGAGCGGCTGGCCAAAAGCTATCAGGTCTATGCCGGACAGCTGACGCAGCTGATGGATATCGCTTCTCGCCGTGATATGCCGGGCCTGTTCACCATTAACGTTGCCAATAATCAACAAATTATGCAGGGCGACTACGATCGCTGGCGCGCGGCGGTAAGCCAGCTGGCAAAAGATACCTCGGCAGAAAGCCAGCGGGTATTTGGCAACATGCTGTGGCTCATCGGCACCATTATGCTGGTTGTTATCGCCTGTATTCTGGTGAGCTGGTCGGTGATTAAAAGCGTCCTTATTCAGCCGCTGAATCGTGCGCTGGAGCATATTAATACCATTGAGAAAGGCGATTTAACTGAGCGAATTGCTGTCGACAGCAGCGCGCGCAATGAAATGGGCCACCTGCTCTCTGGCCTGGCTGTGATGCAGCAGTCGCTGGCAAAAACCGTCGGTAACGTACGTCATGGCGCGGATACTATTCTTTCCGGCGTCAGTGAAATTGCCACGGGCAATAACGACCTCTCTTCCCGTACTGAAGAGCAGGCCGCTTCGCTGGAGCAGACGGCGGCCAGCATGGAGCAAATTACCGCTACCGTGAAGCAGAACGCGGATAACTCTCATCAGGCGGCCAGGCTGGCGCTTTCGGCCGCGCAGACGGCAGAGAAGGGCAGTACTATCGTCGATGGCGTCATTAAAAGCATTTTCGGCCTGCAGGAGAGTTCGAAAAAAATCGCTGAAATTACCGGCGTGATCGAGAGCATCGCTTTTCAGACCAATATCCTGGCGCTGAACGCAGCGGTTGAGGCTGCGCGAGCCGGTGAAAACGGCCGTGGCTTTGCCGTGGTAGCGGGAGAAGTGCGCAGCCTGGCGCAGCGCAGCGCCGTTGCCGCAAAAGATATTAACGCGCTGATTGCCGAATCTTCCTCACGGGTGGAAAACGGATCGCGACTGGCCGGGCAGGCTGAAGAATCAATGCAGGGCATTCTCAGCTCGGTGCAGCAGGTTCGCGATATTATGGATGAGATCTCTTCGGCTTCGGAGGAGCAGAGCCGCGGCATCGATCAGGTTGGCCTTGCCGTATCGGAACTGGATCAGGTGACGCAGCAGAATGCCGCGCTGGTGCAGCAATCTTCGGCCGCTGCAACCACGCTGGAGGAGCAGGCCGCCAGGCTCAATGCCGCTGTTGCGGTATTCCGTGTTGGTTCGCATAGCCCGGAGAACGCCCGTCCGCAGGTTGCCAGGAAATTGCCAGCCCGTACACCAGCGGTGGCTGGGCTGGATAACTGGGAAACCTTCTGACGTTCCCTGACGGTAAAACTAAAAGCCAGATAAGCTTCAGGCCCGACTTACTGTCGGGCTACTTTTCACCGTAACGAACCGCTTTGAAACCTTTGCAAAGCTTTCGGCCCAGGGCCAATCGCGTAATTCGCGCAGCACGGTTAACTCCCTTTCACTTTCTTCCATATAGTTTCTGATCCGGCGTCTGGTGAAAACTGGCTCTGTCCGAAAGGCCTTAGCGCCTGTTCGAATTGATTGCAGGTGCTTTCTTAATAGGATATTTCTTATTCAATTAAGCGGGTTTTTAACCTTCGGGCTGTTTTTAGACCTATTTAAAACGCAAAAGATCTAGCCGGTAAAAACAGATATATCTTAATTACAAATGCGCGTTTCTTTCTGCTTTTTTTAATAAAAAGAGCGGCGTTGATACGTTCGGTAACTCATTAATGCTACTGAACTAATTAATAGTTGAAACCTTGCATAAAAAAAGGATTTTACCGCTGAAAAATTTGCTGCGTATTATATTAGCTATCGTTAAGCATTTCGCCTGGAATGGCTTTTATTTTAACTATTCGTTTACTTTTGCCTGATAAAAAATGGCCCTGCTTTTTGGCCTGTTATCGTACGCTTTTTTATCGATTTCCGCCAGGGATGCCGTATTTACTGGCTTTGTGGCTCAAGCTAGCGACAAACCAGGCGTCCATTGTAAGTAATCATTGCTAATGGTGTTAATTTATTTAATAAATTGATACCAAATTTAATAATGAAACCGTAGCAATTTATTTCCAAATTTTAACGTTATATTAACTTTTCCTGCTGTGTCTTTCGATAAGGGTTAAACCTTTTACCCCACACTGGCGCATATTAAGAATATGTCTGTATTTACTTGCTGGAGCTGATGTGGTGGAGTACCGGGGCATCATGGAATGAAGACCAGGGCAAATTTGAATTTTAATAACATTACTCAGTGCAGTTAGCATTAATTTCTATGAGGTAGCGGTATGAGAGTCGGCGTATCAAACGATAACTATCCAGAAAAAAGAACAATAATTGTTGATGCTGGCGTGGAATACGTGAACTTCAAAAAGAAGAATATTTACTCTTATATTAATCTTCTGAATATGAAGTTTTTTAAAAAGAATAAGATTTTTCTGTTTCGTCCGCTGATGGGCTCACAGGAAAAAAATATTGATATATTCCACGTTTTCAACGAGATAGCTATTACGGATCGTAAGTGGGTAGTCACTTTCGAAACCGAGTTGCCGCGTATCCTGCCAAGGAAAAATGCCAGCGACGACAGCTTTGACGCAAGGCTGAAACGTCATTCAGCCGCGCTGATGCAAAAAAACTGCCTGGCGCTGATTGCGCTTTCCGGTGCGGCTTATAACCTGGAAATGAAGCTGTTTCAGGATAATCCGGAGCTTTTACGTACGCTGCGCGAAAAGCTGGTGGTGTTACACCCCCCGCAGAAGCTCTATGTAGAAGAACGCAAGCCGCGCAACGCTGCAAATCCTGTTCACTTTGTCTTTGTAGGACGTGATTTTTATCGTAAGGGCGGCGGAGAGATAGTCCGTGCTTTTGATGAGCTGCTGAACGAGAAAAAAATTCGTCCGGAGCAGATCAAGGTAACGTTAATTGGCGATCTCAATAAAACCAATAACTATGCCTTTGGTAAATATCAGGACGACGCGGCTTTTGCCAGAGAAACAGAGGCCGCTATCGCGCGTTACTCTCTTTTTGATCATCATAGCGTTATGCCTAACGATAAAGTTATGCAGCTGTTGCAGGAAGCGGATGTCGGTCTTTTACCGACATGGGCTGAGACATACGGTTTCTCCGTCCTGGAGATGCAGTCCTGTGGTTGCCCGGTTATCACCACCAACGTGCGTGCGCTGCCGGAGATCAATCCGCAAGAGGCAGGCTGGCTGGTTAAGCATGAGCTAAACGAAGACTGTGATTATGCGGTCACCTCTTTCGAACAGCGTGATTCGGTGCGTAGAAAGACTGTCGACCAGATGAAAGCCATCATCGAGGATATTATTCAGAACCCAGAGCAGATCGTTGATAAAGCCAACGCCTCTATCGCCAGAATCAAAAACGAACATGACGTAGAAGTCTATCAGGACAAACTGAGAGCGCTTTACAATAAGTAAATCGTCAGACATCTGCATGAGCCAATGACCAGGCGTACATTCGTATGCCTGGCCGTTTGTTTTATTCTCTCTTTCCGGCGTGCCGCCATTGTGCATGCTTGTTCACGGTCGCCATGCGTTTTTAACCCGTCACTTCTTACGCTTATTCTGCCTTCTGGCCGCTATTTCCACGCGCTTATTCTGTTTTTCTGGCTCTCCTGATGGATATTCGCGGCCTGACTCTTTCTTCCCGAAATAATCACCCAAAATACATAAATTAAATGCTCTTTTTTTTCATGTAAAAATTAGTTAATTTTATGTTGTTAAATTGTAATTGATAAAAGAAGTTCACAATCCGTTGTCTAATTCGAGAGACTAAAATGACAAAATTAACGAGTATCGTTATAGCGATTATTGGCCTCGCTATGCTTTACATGGGTGGAAAACTGCTGCTATTAGGCGGCTCACCGTTTTATGTCGTCATGGCTATTGGCTTACTGCTTACGGCCGTGGCGCTGTACAAAAAGAAACAAATCGCCTTGTCCATTTACGCCATTCTGATGTGGCTGGTGGTCGGCTGGACGCTGTATGAGGTCGGGCTTGATAAATGGCAGTGGATACCGCGTGGCGATATTATTGGCCTGATCGGTGTCTGGCTGGCGCTACCCTGGATTGTTCGTCCGTTGTCCAGGGCGCATAACCCGGCGAAACCCGCCAGCTTCCATCCCTTTTTGGGCACCACGGTTATCGTTATTATCGCCATCGTTATCGGATTAACCTTTTACGATCCGTTGCCGCAGGAAGGCACGCTGAGCAATAAACGTAGCCCGGTTGAAACCAGCGTAGCCGGCAACGACTGGACTGCCTATGGCGGCACGGCTAACGGGCTGCGTTTTTCCGATCTCAAGCAGATTACCAGCGATAACGTGAGCAATCTGGAAGTGGCGTGGACTTATCACACGGGCGATCTGCAAAATGATAAGGACGCAACGGAGTACACGTTTGAAGCTACGCCATTAAAAGTAAATAACACCGTATATTTCTGTACGCCGCATAACGAAGTGCACGCGCTTAATCCTGAAACGGGCGAGCTGAAATGGAAATATCAGCCAGCTAAAGATCGTTCTTATTTACAGCAGCATCAGACCTGTCGCGGCGTGAGCTATTATGCGCCGGATAGCGCGGCTACAGCATCCTCTGCCAACGCGCCAGCCTACTGCCGGAAACGTATCTTTAACGCGACTACGGATGCAAAACTGGTCGCGCTGGACGCTGACAGCGGCAAACCGTGCCAGGATTTCGGCACCCACGGTATTGTCGATTTACGCGCCGGTATGGGGAATATTCGCCCGCACGCGCTGATGCAGACGGCTGCGCCACTGGTGGCAGGTAATCTGGTTATCGTTGGTGGCTCGGTAATGGATAACGGCTATAACAGCGGCAATCCTTCCGGCGTCATTCGGGCTTATGACGTTACCACCGGCCAGCTGGTATGGAACTTCGATCCTGCCAATCCGCAGGACACCCGACCGCTGCCAGCAGGTAAAACCTATCCGCAGGATACGCCGGTTGCCTGGGGTACCCTGAGTGCCGATCTGAAAAATGGTCTGGTTTACGTGCCTTTTGGTAACGCCTCGCCGGACGAGCTTGGCCGTCAACGCGATGCGAACAGCAATACCGAGAAATTCCGCGACACGCTGGTCGCGCTGGACTTAAAAACAGGCACCTTTAAATGGCGCTTCCAGTCGTCCAGGAACGATCTGTGGGACCGTGATAACCCTTCGCAGCCTTCGCTGCTGGATATTGATTATCAGGGTAGCCGCCAGCCGGTGGTTATTCTGCCGACCAAAACCGGTAACCTGTTCGTTCTGAACCGACTAACCGGTCAGCCTGTCTATCCTGTTAATCAGCAGGATGTTTCTACTCAAGGCGGCGTGCCGGGTGAAACCTTCTCGCCAACCCAGCCTGTTTCCGCGCTGAACTTTATTCCGGAGCCGCTGAAGGAAAAATCGATGTGGGGCCTGACGCCGTTTGACCAGATGGCGTGCCGGATTACGTTTAAATCAATGCGCTATGACGGTAACCCGTGGACGCCATCTACCGAGGGCGGCACCATCGTGTTCCCTGGCAATATCGGCGTCTTTAACTGGGGCTCCGTAGCCGTCGATCCTGAACGGCAGATCCTAATCGCCGCACCGGTTCGTTTGGCCTACAAATATAACCTGATTAAGCGCACCCCTCAGACCGAGGATAAGCGCCTGTTCACCAAAGACGGTACGCCTTACTGGAATGAGAACTTTGAAGGCGACTATGCGATTCATATCCAGCAGTTTGCCTCTGGCCTGGGTATTCCCTGCATTGCACCACCGTGGGGACGCATGGTTGGCGTCGATCTGACCACTGGCAAAACCGCCTGGCTGCGCCGGGTTGGCACGACCAAAAACCTGAATACCACCTTCCTGCCGGGCCGCTTCCCAATTGGTTTCCCGATGGGGATGGTCGCGCACGGTGGCCCGCTGACTACGGCTGGCGATTTGGTGTTTCATGGCGCAACGGCGGATAACTTCTTCCGCGCTTACGATATCAACAGCGGCAAGCTGCTGTGGCAAACCGAGCTGCCAGCGGGCGGTCAGGCAACGCCTGCCACCTACATGGGTGCTGATAATAAGCAGTACGTTATTATCGCAGCGGGCGGTCACGGCTCGTTAGGCACCAAAGAGGGGGATAGCGTTATTGCTTATCGCCTGAAGTAAACCTTGCAGCGGGCGGCAGGATGCCGTCCGCTGTTAAGACGTTTAAGACGTTTAAGACGTTTAAGACGTTTAAGACGTTTAAGACCTTTATAACGTTTTTAAGTATGAAAGCCGTGAGGTTACGGTTTTGTAGCATCTGTCACCGTTGGTTAAGGCGTCAGGGAAAAAGCATTTTTGCGGCTGCAAGGCTAAGACCCGCTACGGTAAACATGCTTGCCGTTGACCATACAATCTGATTTCTTAGTCCCTTATAGAGCTCAACCCGTAAAGACATAACTTCATTTTTGACCGCGCTAACTTCTTCACGCGTAGTCAGCTCCAGCTTAAGAAGGTCGCTTTTGGTCGCAAAGGTGTCTGCCCGGACATTCAGTGCATCGATACGCGCGCTCTGTTCAGCTGAGGCAGCGATGGTAGCGCAATTATCCAGACGCGCCGCCAGCTCAGCGAAATCGCTTTTTGTCGCGCAGTTATCCAGACGTGTCGCCAGCTCAGTGAAATCGCTTTTTGTCGCGCAATTATCCAGACGCGCCGCCAGCTCATTAAAATCGCTTTTTGTCGCGCAGTTATCCAGACGCGCCGCCAGCTCATTAACATCGCTTTTCGTCGTGCAGTTATCCAGACGCGCCGTCAGCTCAACGACATCGTTTCTGGTTGCAAAGGTATCCGCCCGACTATCCAGTGAATCAAAGCGAGTGGTCAGGACGGCCAGATCGATCTTTATCTGATGCGTATCCTGTGCAAGCCGTTCAAAACGGTTAATCCTTTTATCCATTTGCGCTACTCTCCCGTTGACGCTATTAGCCCTGTCGATAAATTCCTGGCCAGAAAAGGGCGGCATGTTTCTTTGCAGACTTTTTTCCTGGTACATAGACAACACTCCATTTCTTCCTTGCGGCTGATATTACGCCGCTGCGGTGAGAAAAAAAACAGGAAAAGAACGATCGCGGCATGAAAACGGGGGTTTATTTTCGAGTATTTGAAGCTCGTTCCAGCCTGGCATTAGTTTTATGTAAGTTGCATTTTTTTTCAGAGATGCATCGCATAATTATACCAGGCGAACGCGTAATAAAAATAAAAGAGAATAACAAAAAGGCAGGCAAAAATTCGCCTGCCGAAATGAATAGCGATAACGCTAATGCGTAACATCAAACTTTAACTGTTTTCAGCATATAGTCAGCAAGCCGCAGGCTTAACGCCGCGCCGGTAAGCGTAGGATTCATGCAGGATGCGGAGGGCATCACGCTGGTTCCGGCGATAAACAGGTTAGGGTGATCGTGGCTCTGGCAATGACGGTTAACGACCGAATCTCTCGGGTTGTCACCCATAATCGTGGTACCCATAATATGCTGTCGATCCTGATAGCTCGTATCAATTTTTGATATTTTTGCATTTAGCAATTGAGCGAAATTATCAAAGTCTCTTAACCCCTGAGCTTTCCCGGCATGCCAGTAATCGGTTACGCTATAATAGATTTCCGGTACCGGAAGGCCTATCGCATCTTTTTTATTTTTACTGGGGATAATGCGGTTTTCTGCTAAAGGTAATGTTTCAAAGTCGATGGCAAAATTAAGCGATCGGGCTGACATCAGCTTTAATTGCTCATCCAGCCTGGAACCCAATACGCCTTTGGCAATTAATGAAGCGGCATAATCCGCAGTCGGTACTGTATTACGTACCTTAATTTTATAACTGGGGAAATCTTTGCGGAAATCACCATCGCGATTATTCAGATATACCAGCAGTTCGGTAGGTCCCTGGCCAGGCCAGACGTCTTCGTTCATCATGACGTTCATGCTGATACCGGTATGGCCCATCAGATTGCGGCCCACCTGATCGGAACCATTCGCCACGCCGCGGGGATAGCGTTCAGAGCTGGACATGAGCAGCAGCTTGGGCGACTCAATGCCGTAGGCAGCCAGCACAAAATAGTTAGCGGTCAGATGATGGTCAGAACCGTCGGGTTTGCGATACCAGATGCCGCTAATTTTCCCGCTGTCGTCCGCTTCAATTTTATAAACCACCGAATTATCCAGTAATCTTGCGCCGTGCCTTTCTGCCTCATCAATATGCATTGAGCCATCATATTTAGCGGCAATCGGGCAGACCGGGTTGCAGTTATTGTTGCCAGCGCACGCCGGGCGCTGGCCATAAGGACGCGTTGCCCGGCCGTTAGGCTCCATTACCGGGTTATAGCCGCCTTTGCCCAGGAGTTCAGAGAGCCTTTTAAACAGATAGCTCGGCTCCAGACCTTTCATCGGAAACGGCGTTGAGCGCGGTGGCCAGGCTTCGCCGCCGTGTCCGCTTTCATCCTGACCATCCATGCCGGAAACCCCCAACTCCTGCTCCGCTTTGCCATACCAGGGTTCAAGCTCCTCATAGCCAAAAGGCCAGTCGCGACCACGGCCATACAGACTTTGCAGTTTGAAATCGTTTGGGATCATGCGCCATAAAGCGGAACCAAAATGCCAGGTTGTGCCGCCCACTACGCGCAGATATTTTGTAGGATATTTTACCGGGCCGCTTTGCTGAAGATAGTCGCCATAGGTAGAGGGCACGTGCGGCAGGTCGGGATAGGGCGAGCCAACGCCCTGCAGTTTCATATTGGTCAGGGACATCTTAAAAGGCGAGTTGCGAAAGCGTTCAACAATATCCTGTCGTTTGATACGCGGCCCGGCTTCCACAATAATCACTGATTTTCCCGCTTTTGCCAGCTGCGTGGCGACCAGTCCACCCATGACGCCAGAACCAATAACAATCACATCTGCATCCACTTTCATACTGACCTCCCTGAAGGGTGTGTGTCGGGATTGTTGCCCCAGGAATCCGGGCCGCTGCCATAAGTGGGCACGACCAGAATGCCGCGCGTAGGTTGATACATCAGCGCGTCGGCGTAGGCGATCAGCTCGCTGTTGGCACCGTCGCCGACCACGCCCGTATACCAGCTGCCGATAATCAGCGAGGCGGTCTGGAACAAGGGCGATGCCATGGCTGTCGCCTGCAAAAAGTCATCAACATGCGGGAAACGTTGCGCGCGCAGATAATCTGCCAGTGCCGCCAGTCGCTGCGGAAAATCAGCGTGGTGATGCGCTAAGGCGGCGTAATAACGCTGGCTGAGTACCGCACTGACGGCACGGCTGACCAGAAACTCAGAAACGGCTGTAAAATCCGCAGATGCCACGGGTTGAGCGGCCAGCCGTCCGGGGAATAAGGTGGCGCAGAGGGCGCTTACCGACAGCGCCGCCATGCCTTTAAGTAAGCGGCGACGGCTCAGGTTATCTGGCTGCATATAGCCTCCTTTTTCGGCGGATAAAGAGGATGCCTGGCGCTATCACAATGATGACAGCGAAAGAAATCAGCACGGAGGGTTGCGTTAGCTTAATCAGCAACGGCGTATCACCACCTTCGCGCAGTTTTTTGACGCGTTCAGCGGTAACGGTAACGGCCGGATTACCAAAATTCTTCAGGACGTAGTTGCTGACGTCGGCAATCTGCCGATCGCTTAGCCGGTTGGCGAAATCGGCGTCCGGGCCAAAAGCAGGCATGGCTACGCTCTCGCCATTAACCGTACGCTGCACGCCAAATAAAATAGCGGCAACCAGGTTGTCGGGCTGCCCGGCACCGGTAGCACTGTTATGAAACAGAGAGGGGTAGCGCGTATTGCCCTGACCTTCGGGCTGGTGGCAGTTGGCGCAGCTGCCGCTGAACACCTGCCAGCCTGCGTCCGTTTCTGCCGTCTGTCCGCGTAGCCGCTGTTCGGCATCGGAGGCCTGGCCAAAACCATCGCGTGGCCGGGCACTGTCGGTGTTGACGACCGGTAACTGGCGCAGGTAAGCGACCATTGCCTGGATATCCGTATTGCTCAGGTACTGGAAACTGTGCTCAACGGCTTCCGCCATTGGCCCGGCGGCCTGAGCTTTCGCGATATGGCCGGTTTTCAGATACTGCACCAGCTCGGCGCTGCTCCAGCTGCCGATGCCGTTTTGTGCTGGCGTAATATTGGGCGCGTACCAGCTGCCCAGGCTGCTACCGGAAAAAGCGCGATCGTTTTGCTGAGCCATCAGAAAATTACGCGGTGTGTGGCAGGTATCGCAGTGCGCCAGCGCATTAACCAGGTAATCTCCACGATTAACCTCAGCCGATTTGCCCGTTGCAGGCACAAAGCGCTGGTCGTCAGCGAACAGCAGATTCCAGACCGCCATAGAAGCGCGAATGCTGAACGGAAAAGGCAGATGCGTTTGCGGCGCGGCAACGTCCACCGGCGCGACGCCCTGCATAAAATAGCGATAAAGCGCATGAATATCCTTATCGCTAATTTTGTTATAGGCGGTATAAGGCATAGCCGGGTAAAGATGATGACCATGCTTATCAATGCCTTCCCTGACCGCGCGCGCAAATTCCTGTTCGCTGTAATCGCCAATGCCATAACGTTTCGAAGGCGTGATATTGCTGGCATAGATAGTGCCCAGCGGAGAATGGATGCCGTAGCCGCCGGCCATGGGGGCGCCCTGAAGAGGCGAGCTATGGCAGGCACCACAGTCGGCAGCCGTAGCCAGATATTTTCCCGCGGCGATAAGATCTTTATCAGCGGAATCAGGCGAGGTAGCGGACGCCATTCCGGTCATAAGGATCAGGCTCATCGTCCAGGATCGACAATAGCGTCTCACTTGACATGCTCCTGTAAAATAAAGGAAAAGTTATTTTTATAATGTAAAAAGCCGCATCCATGGGTAAATCCCGGGCGGGCCGCCCGCTGGCAGGCGGCCTGTAAGAGTAACAGTGATAAGTCCGGCGCTTAATCTACGGGGCTGGCCTTAAAGCAGTTCGTAATCGTTGAAAATCAGCGGCGTTTCACCACCGTTGGTCAACTCGACTTCGCCTGGCTGGGTCAGTACGGCATCGCCGCGATGCAGCCAGACTTCTTTATTGCGGTTCGGCTGGCCGGGAATCGAGGTCAGCAGGCGGCCTTCGGTAAAGAAAACCCGTACGCCAGGTCCGTGTTGGGTGTAGAGCGTGGTACTTTCGCCCGGTTGCAGCGTAACCTTCCAGCCTTTGACCGTTTTTTGATCCAGCACCTGCTGGAAGGCGGCATTAGCGGGACGAGACGCGCCGCCGAAGTTTTGCGGGCCATGCTGCTTGATTTCAAAAGCGACCTGATGATTCAGTGTGGTGCCGGTATTGGTGACTTTATCGGTTTCGGACTTATCCTGATGCGCGCCAAACTTCACGTTGCCGCTTTTCATCTCGGAATCTTTAGCCGGTTTATCGGGATAGGCGCTGCGTACCAGGCTGCCGTCGATATGGGTGTTCACATAGTCAAGATGCTGTTCATGGAACAGCGTGGACTGGCCCGGACGGATCATTACGCGCATGACGGTAACGTACTGGTTTTCCAGGATGACGTGATGCAGCGGCTCCAGATTAGTTGCGACCACTTTTTCCGCCGCGCTGACCGCAGGGGAAGCCGCAAGCGTGAACAGGCCCGTGGCACAGAGCACGGAAAGTAGGGGGTGTGTGCGTTTCATAAAGTCTCCAGTTATTGCCTGCCAGGCCGGGCCATCCGGCCCGGCATTAAATTACTCCACCAGCGTCACCCAGTTAGCGCCTTTTCCGGTGGGATAGCGGCCCGCCAGCGACAGCGCGCCGGTTGATTTATCAATGGTATAAAGGGAAAGCTGCGTTGATTTTTGTCCGGACTCAATCAGAAACTGACCGCTGTTATCAATGGCAAAGCCGCGCGGCTGCTGCTCTGTTTTAATGCTGCTCAGCCAGGTCAGATGCCCATCGTCCGGGCTGACGGAAAAAGAGGAAAGGGTACTGCTGGTGCGCTCCGTCGAGTAAAGGAAACGCCCGTCCGGGGTGAGATGGATATCCGCCTGCCAGATACGCGGCTTGTGCGAAGGCGGCAAATCGTCATCGCCGGTTAACGGTCGTGCTTCACCACGCTGCATATCTTCCTGTGGCGAAACGGAATTGACTACGGCAGCTGGCGTCGTGGTGCCGTTAGCGTTGAGCGTCAGCTGGCTGATGTTGCCCGCCATCTCCGTCAAAATATAGACGCTGCGTTTACCCTGTTTATCGGTATTGGGCGCAATAACAAAGTGTCGTGGGCCGGTTGCGGCTTCGCTTTGAATATTTACAAACGGCGGATCGTTTGGCGTTACCTTGCCACTGGCCGCATCAAAGCGATACTGCAAAAGCTGATCGGCACCCAATAAAGTGACAAACAGGAAGTGGTTAGAGGGATCGACCTGAATCGCATGCGCGCGTTTACCGGTATGGACAATCTGCACCGGTTTGGCTTCAACTTTACCGTCGCTATCAATGCGGTTGATGCTAAACAGATCGCCGCCGTAGGACGCGCTCAGTAAAAAATGTCCCTGTCTGTCGGTAGAAAGGTAAGCCATGCTTTCCGGCAGCGGCGACTGGCTGGCTTTGACCAGCTGCCCGTCGGGCTGAATATGATATGCCACGACGCTATAAGGTTTGCTGCGCACGGAGACATACAGCATTTTTTTATCGGGTGAAACCACGGAAGACATTGCTTTTGCACCAGCTGGAAAGCTGCCAATCGGCACCAGCGCTTTTTTGCTTTTATCCAGCTGGTAGCCGGTAACGGTGCCGCTGTCGGCGTTAGAGACATAGACCAGGCTTTGCGCCTCTGCCGAGCCTGCCAAAGCCGCCAGCGAGAGCAGCATGCCACAGATTTTTTTCATTATTATTTCCTTTGTAGGGGAGAGAAGTTTGTTACCAGCGGGTGGAAAAGACCTCGCAAAGTTCCGCTACATCGCTATCCGCCAGCGGCTGGGGTTTGCTTACCGCCTGCCGCCATAGCCTGGCGGTCTCCTCCAGCTCTTCCAGCGCAAAACAGGCGGTCAATACAGAAGCCCCCCAGACCACCGGGCCAAGCCGTTCGAGCATGACGCCGCGAACTTCGCAGGCCAGCGTGGCGACCTGTTGTGCAACCTCCGGTGCGCCGGGCCGGCAATAGCCAATCAGCGGAATGCGACCCACTTTCATCACCTGGTAAGGGGTGATCGGCGGAAGGATACTGTCTGCTTGCCAGACGCCTTCCAGCGTCAATCCCACCAGGTTGGTGGAATGAGTATGCACCACAGCGTGAACTTGCGGATTACGATCGTAAACCTGGCGGTGCAGCAGCAGCGTTTTGGATGGCTTATCGCCGGACAGCCACTCGCCCGTGCGGCTGACCTTGGCAATCTGCTGTGGTTGCAACCGTCCCAGACAGGCGTCGGTTGGCGTAATCAGCCAGCCATCCTCCAGGCGGGCACTGATATTTCCGGCGGTGCCGACGGTATAGCCTCGTGCATACAGGCTCTGGCCCGCCTGACAGATCTCTTCGCGTAGCTGTTGTTCCATTTTTCTCTCCGGCTTACTCGCGTTAAACATCAGAATCGGCAGCGGCTGCGCCAATCGTATTCACTTCTTTGATCGCCAGCGGCTCAACTTTACCCATTATGAACATGAAGTTAAGCGCGCCGAACAGGCAGATACCGCCGGCCACCAGCAGCGGTACCACGAAAGAGCCGTGGCTGAGGGTCAGCATCAGGCCGGTAAAGGAAGCGGTAACGATACCGGCCAGATTACCGGCGAAATTCTGGATGCCGCCGAGCGTGCCGACATAGCCTGAATGGGGCGCGACATCCGCCGGCAACGTCCAGATATTGGCGGCGGTGAAGGCCAGACCAGCGTAGGTCAGTGAGAAAAGCGTCAGGATCAGCGCGACGCTATTGGTAAAGGCCGCAAAGGCGATCACGGAGGAGAGCAGCATCCCGGCAATTAAACAGGATTTGCGGGCCGTGGTAAGCGAGAAACCTTTGCGATAGAGCCAGTCCGAGGTGATACCGCCCAGCAGACTGCCGGGAATACCCATCAGCGCGGGAATAGCGCCCAGCGTGCCCAGCTCTTTTAGCGAGAAGCCGTGCGCCATGGTCAGATAGGTCGGGAACCAGGTCACAAAAAAGTAGGTGGCAAAGTTCATGCAAAAAAAGCCAATCATCATTCCCCATACTGTGCGGTAGCGGAACAGGCCGAGAATATTAACCTTTTCGCCTTTACCCTGCGCTTGCGCACCACGGTCGGCCAGCAGGTTTTGACGCTCATCCTCCTGCACATTTTTCATTTTTTCCGGTTCGCGGTAGAACAGCAGCCAGATGGCTACCCAGACCAGGCCTAACGCGCCGGTGACGACAAAAGAGGTTTCCCATCCCCAGGTGCTGATTAGCCAGCCGACCAGCGGCAGGGCAAGGGCGCTGCCCGCGCGCGGCCCGGCATCAAAAATACCGCTGGCGGTAGCTCGCTCTTTTTTCGCAAACCAGGAGTAGACCACTTTTGCACAGCCCGGATTACCGCCCGACTCGCCCAGCCCCAGCATCAGGCGCGAGAGGAATATAGAGGTGAAGCCCCGACCAAAGGCGGTAAAGACGGTGAACAGCGACCACCAGCCAACGGCAATGGCCAGACCAGCGCGCGCGCCCATCCGGTCAATCAGCCGACCCGCGGGGATCTGCATTAACGCATAGGTCCAGAAAAAAGCGCCTAAAATCAGCCCCATGCTGGTGTCATCCAGGCCAAGATCTTTTTTAATATGGGGCGCGGCAATAGCCAGATTAATACGATCGATATAGTTGATGGCGATAGCAAAAAAGCAGAACGCTATCATCAGCCAGCGGATTCGTGGGTATCTACGCATACTGAATTCCTTTATTATCCCGATGCTTTTCCGGACGGCAAGGTCCGGGCGATTGTTATGGTTTGGTAAAATTTCTGCGGTTTCTGATAATATGATGTTAAAAGTAAGCGATTACAAAATTCAGTCAAGTAAAAAGTAAGCGCTTTCAATTTGGCTTTTTATCTGTCTGCGAATTTTGTGGGCGGTATCACTAATTTCACTCTGGAGTCTGAAGATGTCCGATAAGCCTGCGCTGTCTGGCCGCGTATCGCTGGAAGATGTTGCCCTTCTGGCGGGCGTATCCACCGCCACGGTATCAAGAGTGCTGAACGGCAGCGCCACGGTGCGCCAGTCGCGCCGGGAGGCGGTAGAACGAGCCTGTGAAGAGCTGGGCTATGTGATTAACCGGGCTGCCCGCACACTGGCTTCGCGCCGTAGTATGTCTATTGGCGCAGTGGTGCCAACGCTGGCGACGGAAACCTTTTCCCGCCCGCTGGCCGCCTTCCAGCAGAAAATCCACCAGTCTGGCTATACCATGCTGCTGGCAAATTCAGATTTTGATCCCGATACCGAGCTGAAAGAAGTCAACAAGCTGGTGGAGTACGGTATTGATGCGCTGATGCTGGTGGGCAACAGCCACCATCCGCGCCTGTGGGAGCGGATTGAGCAGCAGGCTATTCCCTGTATACAGACGTTTTCCGTGGATGAGCGCTACCCTGGCGTAGGCTACGATAACGAGCAGGCCGCAGGCGTGTTAACGTCGCATTTGCTGGCGCTGGGTCATAAAACGTTTGGCGTGATTGTCGGTACGCCGCCATCAAACGATCGCGTTTCGGATCGCCTGACCGGCACGCGGCAGGCGCTGGCAGCAGCCGGGCTAAACCTGCATGAAGCCAATCTCATTAACTGCGCGTTTACCATGAACCAGGCGCGTCAGGCGATGTTCCGGCTGCTGGACGGGCCGCATCCGCCGACGGCGGTTATCTGCGGTAACGATCTGCTGGCGTTTGGAGCGATGCGTGCGGCCAGCGAGCGCTATCTGCGTATCCCTGGCGATATTTCGATTACCGGCTTCAACGACTATGAATATGCCGAACATCTGGAACATCCTCTGACCACCATGCGGGTGGAGCTGGATCGTATTGGCGAGATTGCCGCCGACTATCTGCTGGCCACGCTCAATGGCGAGCCCGCCGCGCGGCAGACGCTGCTGCAACCGGAACTGATCGTGCGTGGCAGCACCGGCTCTGCGCCCCGTGCCGCCATCCGCTAATCAAACGCGCGCCGTCAGCCCCCAGGCGTTAAAAGCCTGCATCGCTTCCGGCGAACGCAGAAAATCGAGCAGGGCGGCAGCCTGCTGTGGCCTTGCTGCCCGGGTAAAGACGCCGCCGGAAAAAGAGAGTATTTTCTGCGCGCCTTCCGGCAGCGGGCCGATGACTTTGATGCCTTCGACCATCAGCAGTTCGCTTATCTGCTGCACGGCAATATCCGCTGTTCCATCCAGCAGCTGAGCGGCAGTGAAACCTTCGTTAATGGTAGTGGCGCGCGCGTTGATCTCCTGCTCAATAGCCAATTCTTTCAACAGCTTTTGAAAATAGATGCCGCTTGCGCCGCCCAGCGAGTAGGCCACGGATTTTGCCTGTAGCAATGCCTGCTTAAAAGCGGCCACGTTGCTGATATCGGGCGCGGCGGCATCGCGCAGCATGGCCAGCCCCAGCGGCGAGTCCACCAGCTCAACCCGGCTGCTGGCCGCGACATAACCCCCTGCAATCAGTTTGTCCATCGCTTCAGCAGTCACGATTACGGCATCCGCCGTTTCACCTGCGGCAATCTTTTTCTCAATCACGGAGGTCGGATTCCAGTCGATAGCCAGCGGCAGGTTGCCGTGTGTGCTTTGCCAGTTTTTTTCCAGCCCGATAAAGGGCGCGCGTATCGCCAGTACGCTAAACAGGCGGAGTGTACTCTCTTTCATCACGTTTTCCTTTTAGCTTATTTTTCGTAGGTAGCTGGCATCGAGTTCGCCCGGCGTTCGCACGCCA
This sequence comes from Erwinia sp. BNK-24-b, assembly GCF_047456155.1. Lineage (NCBI taxonomy): Bacteria > Pseudomonadati > Pseudomonadota > Gammaproteobacteria > Enterobacterales > Erwiniaceae > Erwinia > Erwinia sp. BNK-24-b. The sequence continues at coordinate 2,357,220 of NZ_CP179901.1, read as the reverse complement.
ATCAGCGCCAGATCGCGATCGATCTCGTCACGTAGAATATGCATGGCGTGTTCCACGCCAGCCTGGCCGCCAATGACCGCGCCATACAAAAAAGGCCTGCCCAGAAAAACGAAGTCCGCACCCAGCGCCATCGCTTTCATTACGTCAGTACCGCGCCGGATGCCGCTATCGATGATGACCTTCATCGATCCTTTTTTCGCTGCGATTTCAGGGAGCGTCACCAGCGGCGGCACGGTGTGATCAAGCTGGCGTCCGCCGTGGTTAGAAAGAATCACCGCGTCCGCGCCCAAATCACGAGCGATAAAGGCATCCTCCGGCGACATCAGCCCTTTAACGACCAGGTTTCCCTTCCATTTTTTGCGAATCGCCTCGACATGTTTCCAGCTGAGTTTGTCACGCGCGTTGGTATTGCGTACTTTGCTCGACATCATCGGCGGGCCACGTTCCGCATCGGTATTTTCAAAGTGTGGCGCGCCGTGACGCAGGAAAGTTTGCGCCACCGTGCCCAATAGCCAGCGCGGGTTCATTGCGCTTTGCAGTGCGACTTTAGGCGTGATCTTAATCGGCATGCTGAAGCCGCTGCGGGTATTGTGTTCGCGGTTGCCCAGCATTGGCGTGTCGCCAGTGACCACCAGCGTCCTGTAACCCGCGGCGGCAACGCGATCCAGCAGGCGATCGATACGCGGCTGATCGCCCGCCAGATAGGCCTGAAACCAGGCGTCAGGATTGGCCGCGTGGACATCTTCCAGTTTTACCAGCGAAGAGGCGCTAAGGATCATCGGGACGTTCATGGCTTTTGCCGCTTTTGCCAGTGCAATATCCGCCTGATAGGCGACAAAAGAAGCGCCGCCGAGCGGGGCAACGCCAAAAGGATGGTGATAAGCGTGGCCAAACAGCGTGGTGTGCTGATCGCGGCCTGAAACGTCGCGGAACATGCGCGGGACAAAAGTGTACTGACGGTAGGCTTCAAAATTACCCGCGATACCGCGTCCCGTTTCGACGCCGCCAGCTACGTACTGGTAGATCATCTCCGGCAGCCGGCGACGAGCATGACGTTCAAAATCGTCCAGCGCCAGCAGATCGCGAAAATGACGCGGTACTTTTTTCAACGCGGGATTCCCCACGGTCGGTGCCGCGCCGGGTATGGCGTGCAGTGAAGAAGAATCAACAGGTGAAGTCATAGGCGTTCTCGCTTCCGTAGAGGGGTTAACACACAGCGCCATGAATAAGCATGACGAATAACGCACTTTATTTTGTAAGCGCTTTCAATCATGGCTAATACCTTCTAACATTTCAATAACAGTTCGGCCAGCACAGAACGGTTTTCTGTGATCAACTTCACTTTACAACCGCATTTGTAAGCCCTTACATTTGAGTATAACCGTTCAGCCCGTTTGCTGAACTTCATCGGGCATATGCCTTTCAGGAGATCAGGATGAGCAGAATTGTATTACTCCACGCCACGCCGGTAGCGATGGCGCCTATTCATACCGCCTTCAGCGAGGTCTGGCCCGAGGCCGAAACCGTTAACCTGCTGGATGACGGGCTCTCTCTGGATCGTGCGAAAGAGAGCACGCTCTCTGAGGGGATGATCGATCGTTTTGTCAGGCTGGGCCGCTACGGCTATGAAATGCAGGCACAGGGTATTCTGGTGACCTGTTCCGCTTTTGGGCCAGCCATTGACCAACTGGCACAGACGCTGCCGATTGCCGTACATAAACCAAATGAAGCGATGTTTATGGAGGCGGTAGCCCAGGGGAAAAATATCGGCATGCTCGCAACCTTTGGCCCGGCGGTGGAAACCATGACCGAGGAGTTTAACGACTATGTTGCACAGCACGGCTCACCGGCAAAACTCACCACGCTGCTGGTGGCCGACGCTATCGATCTGCTGAAGAAAGGTGATGCAGAAAGCCATAACCGTCTGGTTGCAGCCCGCGCGCGTGAGCTGAAGCATTGTGATGTCATTATGCTGGCCCATTTCTCTACCTCGCGCGCGGCGGCCAGCGTGCGCCAGCTGGTTGATATTCCGGTACTGACCGCGCCGCACGCGGCGGTAAAAAGAATGAAGGCCAGCGTGCTGGCTACAAAGGGGTAAGCTATGTTGATTGGCGTAATAGCAGATGATTTTACCGGTGCCAGCGATATTGCCGTAACGTTGGCAAAAGGCTTGCCCGGCGAGGGCGGCCTGCAAACCACACAGTATGCGGGTATTCCCTGTGAACCCGCAGCAGCCGACGTTGAAGCAGGCGTTATCGCGCTTAAAAGCCGCTCAATTCCGGCCAGCAGCGCGGTTGAGCAGGCGCTGGCCGCCTGTCGCTGGCTGCTGGAGCAGGGCTGTGAACAGATCGTTTTCAAATACTGCTCCACGTTTGACTCTACCGACAGCGGCAATATTGGCCCGGTGACGGATGCGCTGGCCGAGTTGCTGGCGGTACAGAGTGTGGTCATCTGCCCGGCTTTCCCGGCTCTGGGCCGTACGCTGTATCAGGGACATCTGTTTGTGCAGGATCGCCTGCTTAGCGAATCCGGGATGGAACATCATCCACTAACACCAATGAAGGATGCGGACGTGCGGCGCGTACTGCAACGGCAAAGCGTCAATCGCGTTGCGCATATTCCGTGGCAAACGGTGGTTGCTGGCAGTGCCGCGCTGCAAAAAGTGCTTAATGATCAGCCGGTGCGTACTTTGCTGGTGGTTGATGCCATTAGCGAGCACGATCTTACGACGATTGGGCGGGCCTGTAAGGGCGCCAGGCTGGTTACCGGCGGGTCAGGAATTGCGCTGGCGCTTCCCCATAATTTTATTGCGCAGCGACGAGCCTCTGGCGAACAAGCCCGTGCGCCGCTTATTGAAGGGCCTGAAGCCATTCTGGTTGGCAGCTGTTCCGGCGCAACCCGGCAACAGATCCTTGAGCATCAAAAAGCCCATCCGGTCATGAAAATTGAGGTCAGAGACGTACTGGAAGGCAACGTCGGGCCGGAGCAGCTAACCGCTTTTATTCATCAACATCAGGGTAACGCGCCGCTGGTTTACTCATCTGGCGATCCGGCTGCCGTACAGAGCATTCAGCAACAGTATGGCCGTGAAAAGGTGGCTGAGGCGCTGGACAACCTGTTTGGCAAGACGGCGCAAAAACTGGTGGCCGAGGGCACGCGCCGTATCGTGGTTGGCGGCGGTGAAACGTCGGGTGCGGTGGTCAGCGCGTTAGGTTTGGTTGCGTTAATGATTGGCAAAGAAATTGATACTGGCGTACCGGCGATGGTCTCACCAGGCGATAAGCCGCTGGCGCTAGCGCTAAAGTCGGGAAATTTTGGTGAAAAAGACTTTTTTGCACGCGCGGTAGAAGCGCTGCGGGGGAGCGCAGAACGTTCTGCCGTTATAAATCAGGCATAGTTAGCAGATAACCAAAAATAAACCCCCGGCAAGCCGGGGGTTTCAAACTGCTTATAAATCTAAAGCAATAGGGTATGCAGCTACGCTAAATTACAGCGTGCCGGTACCACCATCGGAACACCATACCTGACCAGAAGAGTAGCTGTTTTCAGTCGAAGCAAGGGTTACATACAGTGGAGCGATTTCGGCTGGCTGGCCAGGACGGCCAAGCGGAGCAGTACCGCCGAACTGTTTCACTTTTTCCTGTGGCTGACCACCGCTGGACTGCAGCGGCGTCCAGTATGGACCTGGCGCTACGGCGTTAACACGAATACCTTCTTCACCCAGCTGCTGCGCCAGCGCTTTAGTAAAGGCGGCAATAGAAGCTTTGGTCTGCGCATAGTCCAGCAGGATAGCGCTTGGGCTATAAGCCTGTACGGAAGAGGTATTGATGATAGCGCCGCCGCGTGGAATATGATCTACGGCTGCTTTAGTGATCCAGAACAGCGCATAAACGTTGGTTTTAAACGTAGCGTCAAAATCTTCCGTGCTCAGGGTACGGATCGATTCGTTGTACTGCTGGCGTCCGGCGTTATTCACCAGAATATCAAGGCCGCCCAGCTGGCTTACGGCATCGCTGACCAGCTTCTTACAAAACTCTTCGGAACGGATATCGCCCGGCAACGCAACGGCTTTACGACCTTCTGCTTCAATCAGCTTAATCACTTCCGCCGCATCTGATTCTTCTTCAGGCAGATAGCCAATAGCTACGTCGGCACCCTCACGGGCATAGGCAATAGCCACCGCACGGCCGATACCCGAGTCACCACCGGTGATCAGCGCTTTACGACCCTGCAAGCGGCCGGAGCCACGATAGGTTTTTTCACCATGATCGGGCTGTGGGATCATTTTACTGGCAAGACCTGGAGCCTGCTGCGGCTGTTCCTGGAACGGAGGTGCCGGATAATCAACGGTCAGTAACGATTTTTTTGTTTGTTCGCTCATGATGTGCTCCTTCATCTTGGTTAATTCACTCAACAAGCCTGGCACAAATGTGATGGTTGTCACGTTAGACAACGAAAAAAATCAAAAGGGAAAAAATGTTTTTGCTGTAATTTATATTTTTAAAGTAACGTTTTCTGGTAATATCCCCGCCGGATTAGTAAACCTAAAATAAAAAAATTCTTATATTTCACTAATGGCAACCCGCTATTAACTATTATTAACTTTTTGCTAAAGACAGGTTTTCCAGGTTAAAAATGTATGATTGCAAAAAAAGGGATAACCCGGGGTTTGACGACGCCGCTGCGCGCTCACTCACTATTTTGTTAAGTTGGCTTAATCTTATTGTTCATTTTGTTGCGATATTTAGTGTGTTGAATAACATAACCTACAGTGACGCGTTCCTTTTACCGCTGACCATTGTTATTCTTACGTTAGTTATAGCGTTAACGCTACTGGCTTTTTGTTGTCTGGATATCAAAAGATTAACATTCAGAATCAAGGGTTTATTTGGTATTATCCCTTCGCTGGTTATTTTGGTTTCTTCACTTTATATGCTGTTTGTACTTATTGATTTAATTTTATATTAATTTATTTCGCCAGCAATGTTAGCGTTTGCAGGTGGGTTTATCGAACGGTAGCGCAATTTTATGTAAAAGAGAATCATTATTAAATAACCGGATGACTTCTTCCATGCTGGCTGCTGGAGGATGGTTGCTAAATGAAAAGGATAGCGGAAATGAATATTAAAGAAAGAGTGCAGGCTATGTCCCTGGAAGAGAAGCTGGGACAAAAAATAATGTTGGATTTTCGTTGCTGGAACGCATCCGCTCACGTGCCGATAGCAATGACGCAACCGGAAGCGGATATCGCCGCTATTCTTCTTGATCATCATATCGGTGGCATCATTCTGTTTGCCGATAACCTGATAAATAAACAACAAATAGCCACGCTTACCGGTTGGTATGCCGCGTTAAAAACAGCTGGCGCGATCCGGCTGTTTATTGCAACCGATAACGAAGGCGGTGCCGTTTTTCGTTTGCCTCGCAGCGACTACGCTTCCTTTCCCGGTAATATGGCGCTGGCCGCTGTGCAGGGCTGTACAGAGAAAAAACTGGCATTTGAGCAGGGAGCCTGTATGGCCCGGGATATGCTGTCGCTGCATATTAATACCAATTTTGCGCCGGTAGCGGACGTGAACAGCAATCCTGCTAATCCGGTTATCAACGTGCGCGCCTTCGGTGATAGTGTGTCACAGGTAACTGCGCTGGCACAGCAGGTAGCTGCGGGCATGCAGCAGCAGCAGTTAATGGTGGCTTATAAACATTTCCCCGGCCACGGCGATACCGCAACCGATTCCCATACTTCACTACCGCGGGTCAACCGCAGCCGGGAAGACGCACTGGCTATTGATATTGCCCCTTACAGACAGGCGATAGCGTCTGCTACGCCGCCGGATATGATTATGACGGCGCATATCCAGTATCCGGCGCTTGATAACAATCTGGTCACAAACCAGAACGGCGAGAAAATTATTGTTCCGGCCACCATGTCCAGAGAGATTCAAACCGTTATCCTGCGCGACCAGCTGGGTTTTCAAGGGGTAACCGTTTCTGATGCGCTGAACATGGGAGCGATCGCAGATAATTTTAATCAGCAGGACGCGCTGCTGAAGGTTTTTGCCGCAGGGGTGGATATCGCTCTCATGCCCGTGAGCGTGACGTCGTCTCAGCAGGCAAAAAACCTGACGGCGTTAATCGCCAGCGTGATAAAAAAAGTACATGAAGGCGTGATTAGCGAGGCGGAGATTGACCGTTCCGTTGAGAGGATTTTGACCTTAAAGCAGCATTATGGCCTGCTGGCGGATGAAAAAACGTCGCGGGGCGTTGATGGCAATAAGGGTCGCGAGCTGGAGAAGCAGATCGCCGATGGCGCTATTACGCTGGTAATCAATAAGCAAGCAGCCCTGCCGCTAAAGCCGACGCAGCGCTGCTTTATTCTTACGCCCGCGCAGGAGCAAGGCGCAGGCATTGCTGCCGTCATGGCTGAACAGGGTTATCAGGTGACGGCAGCGGACTTCAGCAGCCTGAACGAGGCGAATATCAGAGCGCAAATCGCGAGGTGTGACGTCTTTCTGTTTGGCACGCTGTCAACCAGCTATACGCCGGTTGAAGCCAGTGCCGATCGTATCAACGCGGGCGGTAACGGCGTGTCCGGCTGGCTGAATTACGCTGCGGAACAGCACAAAAAATGCGTCCATCTTTCGCTACGCGCGCCTTACGATATCGCTAACTATGCCGATCGAGTGGATGCCGCGCTGGCGGTTTATTCTTTCTATGGACTGGATAACGGCGTCTGGCGCGGCCCGGCCATGCGTTCGCTGGCTGAAATCCTGACGGGAAAGCGCGAGCCGCAGGGCAGGCTGCCCGTTACCGTGTGGAAAGAATGGGATGCAGCAACCGGCAGTGGCACCGTGGCTTTCCCACGAGGATATGGGCTCGGCTGGGAGCATCAGCACAAGCTATAAGGATACGCTTTGTTATACGTTAAACAGCCTGTCCTCTTTAGGGTTATACGTTAAACAGGCTGTCCTCTTCGGCAGGTACGGCAAGCCGGAGCGCGCTACAGCGTTATCCGGCTACCCGAATCGGCGATTGTTTAGTGCCAGATATTACTTTTTAAGCGGTCGCGATCTGCCAGGGATGGTTACTTCGCTCCAGTCCGGCTTTCCGCCCGACATAATAGCTTCACGCTGCTGCTTGCTGGGTTTGGCGTTAATGACTGGCTGAGAAGGTGGAGAGCCTGGCCGTACGCTTTCCGGCTTAAAATTTTCTATAGCGCAGCCGGAAAACAGCCAAGGGGTAAACACTATGACGGAAAAGAAGCATTTCATTCAGTTATCCTTATCTGAACGTAGAGTTATTTTTTTTCATCGCTAATGGTGAGCGAAATATCTGCCTGTTTTAAAACGTCCGTGATGCCGGTAGCCATTTTCTTTGCTATAGCCTGTCTGGCATTTAACAGGACGCTTGACGATTCGCTGTAAACCAAAGCATCTGTTTCGCTATCGCTTAAATTAGTACACTTCTTATAAACGCTTTTGAACAGCTGGTTGCTCCGATCGTTCATTTCTTTTAATCGCGCAAGCTCATCAGGTTTCAAATACTGCCGGTTGATATTTTCTACCGAAGCCGGGTGGAGTAAAAACATAGCAGCAGGCATCACGAGACGCTGCTTTGCTGCACAGTACATCAGCGTGGCGGCGGAGGCCGTCATTGACAGGTTTACGGTAACAACTGGAATAGCGGAACTTTTAACGGCCTGAAAAAGCATATAGCCACTGTCCATGTCGCCGCCATAGCTATTGATGTAAAGGGTAATATCCTTGAGCGCCGGATAGTTGTGGTTCAGTTTTTCAAGCGACTCAATCAGCTCCAGAGAGTTATCGGCTTCGATGGAACCGTTGAAAATTATTCGGGCGTGCGTAAATTTGGCAGGTTTAATATCCGTTCGTTGCGAGAAGGAAAGTGCCGCGTTGGCGACGGAGGTAAAAGTGAGGATAAGGCCGGAGATGGTCGCTATGGTTGTTTTCCATTTCATATTAATCCTTAAAGACTTCTTTTTTAGCATCCAGTTTCGGGTGCAAAAGAGTAGCATTGAAGCGTTAATATAAAGTGTGATGGCGAGCCAATATTATTTTTTCTTTGTATTGCTGTGGGTAACAATAGCAGGTGATGCTAAAGCATAAAGCGATAGCCTATGCCTGTTTCCGTAAGTAAATGGCGCGGCCTTGCCGGATCGGTTTCCAGCTTCTGCCTTAAATGGCCCATATAAATACGCAGGTAGTGGCTGTGTTCGGACGCGTTAGGTCCCCAGACCTGTAATAATAGCTGGCGCTGGGTCAACACTTTGCCATGATTATTTAACAAGACGGTTAGCAGCCTGAATTCGGTCGGTGTTAAATGTAGCACCTGCCCGGCGCGAGTAATACGCCGTGCGGCCAGGTCAACCTGCACATCGGAGAAAGTATAAAGCGGGTCCTGCGTATCGGAAAACGTGCGGCGCAGCGCCGCGCGTAGCCTGGCCTGCAACTCGCCAATGCCGAAAGGTTTACTCAAATAGTCATCTGCGCCAGCGTCCAGCGCGGCAATTTTATCCTGTTCGTCACTGCGGGCAGACAGAACAATCACTGGCCGCTGGCTCCACTGACGGAATTCCCGGATAAAAGTCAGGCCGTCGCCATCCGGCAAGCCTAAATCAAGAATGACCAGATCGGGTTTGCGGGTGGCGGCTTCCAGCAGGCCACGCTGCAGGGTCGGCGCTTCAACGACGCGCATCTCGTCATTTTCCAGCGCGATGCGCAGAAAACGGCTTATCTCTTTTTCATCTTCAATAATTACAATGGTTGTCACAGTTCTTCACCTGGGCTGGCAAACTCCGGTAGCGGCTCCTGCGGCAGCGTAACCACAAAGCTGGCGCCGCCCTCGGGTCGATTATGCGCGACAATAGTGCCGTTGTGTACTTCTACGATTGCCTGACAAATTGCCAGCCCCAGCCCGACGCCAGGGATCGCGGATTCCTTATCGCCCCGCGAGAATTTTGCAAACAGCGCCTGTTCCTGTCCCGGCGGCAGGCCGGGGCCGCTGTCCCACACCTCAATCTGCATCTCGCCCGCGCGGGTATAGCCTCTGATACCCACGCTGGCCTGTGGCCCGGCGTATTTCAGCGCGTTCTCCAGCAGATTCAGTAAAACACGCTCAAACAGCGGCCCGTCAACGTGGATCAGCGCCAGCGGGTCGGGCATCTCCAGTTCAATGTTATGGCTGCTGCGGCCCGGATCCAGCGTCGCCAGCGCGCTGCCCAGCATCTCTTCAAGCGTTAGCCACTCCTTGCGCAAATAGATGCCGCCCGTTTGCAGGCGTGCCATATCCAGTAGATTGTTAACCAGGCGCGTCAGCCTCAGCACGTACTGACGGATCTCGCTGGCCTGTCTGGCGTGAACAGAGCCTTCAGCGGCCAAGTCCAGCGTCAAAATTTCCGCCTGGCCAAACAGTACGGTCAGCGGCGTACGTAAATCGTGTGAGAGCGCCGCCAGCAGCGAATGGCGCAGCTGTTCACGTTCACCGGTCATGCGCGCCTGCTCTTCGCTGGCGGTGAGCTGTAATCGCTCCAGCGCGCTGGCGGTCAGCAGGATAACTGTATCCAGCAGCCGTATCTGTTCCGGGATCAGCTGCGGCTGCCTTTTCAGTTCAATCACCAGCACGCCAAAGGTCTTTCCCTCCGCACGCAGCGGCAAGATTTGATAAGAGACGCCGGGCAGGGTGTCGGTTCCCGCCCCGGCTGGCTGACCATGCTCATAGCTCCAGCGGACAATACCCTCATCCCATTGCAGATCGGAAGGCGGCGATTGCGGCACTAAACGGTCATGTTCATCAGGCAGTAGCAGTTCGCTGGTGGCCTGAAAGAGGGTATAGATAGCCTTCTGGCTTGCCGTGGCGATAGCCTGCGGCGCACGCGCTTTCGCCAGCGAGCTGGAAAGTTCATAAAGTTGCCAGGTGCGTCGTTCCCGATGGCGGGCGATGCGGGCCTGATAGCGCACGCCCGCCGTCAGGTTCCCTACAATCAGGCCGATGCTTAGCATCACGCCGAAGGTAAGCAGATACTGTGCGTCAGATACGGCCAGCGTGCCTTTTGGCGAGACAAAAAAGAGATCGAAACTGGCCACGTTGATCAGCGAAGCAAATACCGATGGCCAGCGACCGGCCAGCAGCGCCACAATCACTACCGCCAGCAGATAGAGCATTACCAGGTTGGCGGGGTCGAAGGCGGATAGCCACCGGCTGGCGACAAAGGTTATTAACGCGCAGAGCAGCACCGCCAGCAGACAGCCGCGGATCCCTTCCTGCCATTTCTGGGCCGTGCTTGCGGTATTTTTTAAGCCGGACGAATCGACCGTTTTCTCGCCGGGTGCAACGACGATCAAATCCAGCTCGGGCGCGCGGGACGCCAGCCGTTCGGCCAGCGAAAGTTCGAACCAGCGTGTGCCGCCGCGCCCGATAACGACTTTGCCAAGATTATGCTCGCGTGCGTAACGCGTTATCGCCTTGTCCGCAGAGGTATCGGCCAGCACGGCGCTTTCCGCACCGAGCTGGCGGGCCAGCTTCAGCGCATCAAGCGCGTTGCTGCGCTGGTGTCTCGAACGCCGCCAGCCAGGGGTTTCAACGCAAACCGCATGCCATTCGCTGCCCAACTTCGCGGCAAGTCGCGCCGCCGTACGCACCAGCTTTTCATTGCCCTGGCTATGGCTGACGCAGAGTAAAATGGCATCTCGCGTATGCCACACTTTGTCCTGCACGCGCTCATCGCGCCAGGCCTGCATCTGGTTATCTACCCGTTCGGCAGTTCGCCGCAAAGCCAGCTCGCGCAAGGCGATAAGATTTCCTTTGCGAAAGAAATTTTCGGCGGCCTTGTCGGCGCGTTCGCCGCTGTAGACTTTGCCCTGCTTAAGACGCAGCAGCAGATCGTCCGGCGGTAAATCGACCAGGATAACTTCATCTGCCGCATCGAAAACCGGATCGGGCAAGGTTTCCCGAACCTGAATGCCGGTTACGCCGTTGACCACATCGTTGAGGCTTTCCAGGTGCTGAACATTAACGGTAGTCAGCACGTCAATCCCGGCGGCCAGTAGCTCTTCCACATCCTGCCAGCGTTTGGGATGACGAGAACCGGGTGCGTTGCTGTGCGCCAGTTCATCCATCAACATCACCGCAGGATGGCGAGCCAGCGCCGCATCAAGGTCAAACTCTTCCAGCACGCGGTCACGGTACAGGTGCTGCCGGGCGGGCAGGTGGGGCAGACCCTGAAGCAACGCCGCCGTTTCCTGGCGGCCATGGGTTTCCACTACGCCGATTAACACGTCCAGCTGTTGCGCTCGCAGACGCTGCGCTTCCTGTAACATTGCCCAGGTTTTCCCTACGCCAGCGCAGGCGCCAAAGAAAATTTTTAGCCTGCCGCGCTGGCGCTCGGTCTGTAGCAATAGCCTGTCGGGATTGGGGCGGAGCGTATCAGCCATGCCGGTTCCTTATTTTGCCTGGAGCGTATCCAGCGCCAGATTCAGCTCGGCTACGTTGACAAAAGGCTGGCCGCTGAAGCTGAACAAAGGATAGTGGGTATGGGCGGCGATCAGGCCGTTAAGTGTCTCTGGCGTCAGCTGACGGCTCTGCGCCACGCGCGCCGCCTGCCAGCGAGCCGCTTCAGGCGAGATACCGTTATCCAGCCCGCTGGCGGAAGCGGTCACGAGGTCGGCCGGTACGCGACCAACGGCATCCGGATTCTCCTGGCGGGCGCGGGCGACGCGTTCGGCAATCATTCTGTTCAGCGCCGGATTGCCGACGGATAAATTACTGCCGCCGCTTGCCAGCGGATTATACGGGCTATCGGCGGTAACAGAAGGGCGGCCGTGAAAATATTTCGCTTCGCTGAAGGCCTGGCCGAGCAGGCTCGAGCCGCGAATGCCGTGCTGCTCCAGCAAAGAGCCGCCAGCCTGATACGGAAAAAACCACTGGCCCAACTGGGTGGTAAGCAGCGGATAGAGTCCGCCAGTCAGCAGCACCAGCAACAGCATAACCATCAATGCAGGACGTAATTGCGTCATGGAAAACTCCCTATAGCTGTAGCAGCAGATCGATAAGTTTAATGCCGACAAACGGCACCACCAGACCACCCAGACCGTAAATTGCCAGGTTACGGCGCAGTAGCGCAGCGGCGCTAAGCGGTTTATAGCTGACGCCTTTAAGCGCCAGCGGGATCAGGAAGATAATGATCAGCGCGTTAAAGATCACCGCGCTCAGGATAGCCGAGGAGGGTGAGTGCAAATGCATCACGTTCAGCGCCGCGAACTGTGGGTAGCTGGCGGTAAACGCCGCCGGAATAATGGCAAAGTATTTTGCTACGTCGTTGGCAAGGCTGAAGGTCGTCAGCGAACCGCGCGTCATCAGCATCTGTTTGCCGATATGCACCACTTCGATAAGCTTGGTCGGGCTGGAGTCCAGATCGACCATGTTGCCCGCTTCCCTGGCGGCTTGCGTACCGGAGTTCATCGCTACCGCCACGTCCGCCTGCGCCAGCGCCGGGGCATCGTTGGTGCCGTCGCCGGTCATCGCGACCAGCCGACCTTCGGCCTGATACTGGCGGATTAGCGCCAGCTTTGCTTCCGGCGTGGCCTCGGCCAGGAAATCATCCACGCCTGCTTCGGCGGCGATAGCGGCTGCGGTCAGCGGATTATCGCCCGTGATCATCACGGTACGGATACCCATTTTGCGCAGTTCGGCAAAGCGCTCCCGAATGCCGCCTTTAACAATATCCCGCAGAGCAATAACGCCCAGCACGCGGCAATTTTCCGCCACCACCAGCGGCGTACCGCCCTGGCTGGCAACGCGCTCAACCAGCTCGTCAATTTCTGCCGGAAAGGAGGCGTCGTTAGCGGTAACGTGGCGGCGAATAGCGTCCGCCGATCCTTTACGAATGCTGCGCTCCGGCAGGTTAATACCGCTCATACGCGTTTGAGCCGTAAAGGGGATAAAAGTAGCCTGTAGCTGCTCCAGGTTGCGTTCACGCAGCGCAAAGCGCTGTTTCGCCAGGATGACGATACTGCGGCCTTCCGGCGTTTCATCCGCCAGCGAGGCCAGCTGGGCCGCATCGGCCAGCTGTCGCTCTTCCACGCCTGACGCGGGAAAGAAGTCGGAGGCCTGGCGATTGCCCAACGTAATGGTGCCGGTCTTGTCCAGCAGCAGAATATCCACATCGCCTGCCGCTTCCACCGCGCGACCGCTGGTAGCGATAACGTTAGCGCCGAGCATGCGGCTCATTCCGGCCACGCCGATAGCCGACAGCAGGCCGCCGATAGTGGTGGGAATCAGGCAAACCAGCAGCGCAATCAGCACCGTGACGTTGACCGGCGTTCCGCTCCAGCCGGAAAAAGGCCATAGCGTTGCCGTTGCCAGCAGAAAGACCACCGTCAGCGCAATCAGCAAAATAGTCAGCGCGATTTCGTTAGGCGTTTTACGGCGGTTGGCTCCTTCGACCATCGCGATCATGCGGTCCAGAAAGGTTTCGCCGGGGTTAGCGGTGCAGCGAATGACCAGCCAGTCGGAGAGAATGCGCGTGCCGCCCGTCACCGAAGCAAAATCGCCGCCGGACTCGCGTATCACGGGAGCCGATTCGCCGGTGATCGCGCTTTCATCAACGGATGCGCCACCTTCTATAACCTCGCCGTCGCAGGGAATAATTTCGCCCGCGCTGGCCAGCACGATGTCACCTTTACGCAGATCGCTGGCGGCAACCTGTTCAGAAGGGGCGTCATGGCGGCCCTCCTTTAAGCGACGGGCAAACGAGGTTTTTTGCACGCTCTTCAGGCTGCTGGCCTGCGCTTTACTGCGGCCTTCCGCCAGCGCTTCGGCAAAGCAGGCAAACAACACGGTAAACCAGAGCCATACGCTGACGGCGGCGGTGAAAACGGCGTCGCCAGCCATGCCGCAGGCCATAGCCACGGCCAGCAGCGTGGTCAATACGCTACCGATCCAGACGATAAACATCACCGGATTTCGCCACTGCGCGCGCGGGTCGAGCTTACGCAGCGCATCAAACAGCTCCCGGCGCAGCATCGCAGGTTCAGGCAGCGCCTTTGGTTGACGACTCATCGAACAATCTCCGTATTCAGCAGGTGATCCGCAATCGGGCCTGAAGCCAGCGCGGGAATAAAAGTCAGCGCGCCCGTTAAAAGCACGGTGCCAACCAATAGCCCGATAAACAGCGGGCCGTGCGTGGGCAGCGTACCGGCGCCCACGGGCTGATGTTTTTTCGCGGCCAGCGAGCCGGCCAGCGCCATCACGGGAACAATCACCAGAAAACGGCCGGCCAGCATGCAGAACGCTAGCAGCAGGTTCCAGAACGGTGTGTTGGCAGACAACCCACCAAAGGCGCTGCCGTTGTTGTTGGCGGCAGAGGAAAGGGCGTAGAGCACTTCGCTGAAGCCGTGCGCGCCGGGGTTGAGCATGCCCGCACGCCCCTCAGTGGTCATCATCGCCAGCGCGCTGCCGCACAGCACCAGCGCGGGCGTGACCAGGATCGCCAGCGCCGTCATTTTCATTTCGCGGACGTCGATCTTTTTGCCCAGATACTCCGGCGTACGGCCAATCATTAGTCCGGCAATAAATACCGCCAGAAGGACAAACAGCAGCATGCCGTAAAGGCCGGAGCCAACGCCGCCAAACACCACTTCGCCAGTCTGCATCAGCCACATCGGCAGCAGGCCACCCAGCGCGGTCAGCGAATCGTGCATGGCGTTGACCGCACCGCAGGAGGCCGCCGTGGTCACAACGGCATAAAAAGCGCTGGCAAGAATGCCAAAGCGGCTCTCTTTCCCTTCCATGTTGATATTTACCGCGCCAGCCTGGGCCAGCGCCGTATTGCCCTGACTTTCGGCCCAGAAGATGGCGGCGGCGCAAACAACAAAAATAATGGTCATGGCCGCGAGGATCGCCTTGCCCTGGCGTATATCCTTCACCACTCTGCCAAAGGCAAAGCAGAGCGCGGCAGGGATCAGCAGAATCGCCAGCATCTGCATAATGTTGCTAATATCTGTCGGGTTTTCAAAAGGATGAGCAGAGTTGGCGTTAAAGAAGCCGCCGCCGTTAGTGCCCAGCAGTTTAATCGCCTCCTGCGAAGCCACCGGCCCCATTGGCAACTGCTGGCGTGCGCCTTCAATGCTGGTGAAGGAAAGATAGGCAGAAAAATTCTGGATAACGCCTTGCTGAATAAGCAGTAGCGCAAACAGCAGCGAAAGCGGCAACAGCAACCACAGCGTAATGCGCACCAGATCTTGCCAGGCGTTGCCCAGCGTAGTGGCCGACTGGCGCGAGAAGGCGCGCATCAACGCAAAAGCAACGGCAATGCCGCTGGCGGCCGAAAAGAAGTTTTGTACCGTAAGTCCGGCCATCTGGCTGAAATAACTTAGCGTCGACTCACCCGCATAGGCCTGCCAGTCGGTGTTAGTGATAAACGAAACGGCGGTATTCAGAGCCAGGTCCCACTTCAGACCGGGAAAATGCTGTGGATTGAGCGGAAGGTTCCCCTGAAAAAGCAAAATAGCCAGCAGCAGCAGAAAACCCAGCGCGTTAAACAACAGAACAGCCAGCAGATAAGTTTGCCAGCGCATCTCACCGCGCAGGCCAGCTATGCGCCAGATAGCGGCTTCAATAAGGCCCAGCAGCGGCAGCGGCCTGACGTCCACCAGCCGGGCGATAAGCCGTCCCAGCGGCCAGGCCAGCAGCAACAGCAGCAGCAGATAACTGGCCACCAGTAAAAATGCGGAAGCCGCCATCAGAAGGCCTCCGCATAAATCAGGGCATAAATCAGATAGGCCAGCAGCGTTACTACCAGCAGGACGCCGATGATTACTTCAGCACTCACGGTTCACCTCATTATTAGAAACCATCCGGCGAGTGTAAAAATCGGGCTGCAAAGATGTTGTAAAAATAAAAGGAGGGAATATAAAAAAAGTATAAAAATGCGGGGTGAAATTGAAACACGGCCTCAGATTGTCGGAATAAAACCAATATGCCTGGCCAGCAGCAGGGGGAGTAAATCATTCTGGCTTGCAGATAATATCCTTTGAAATCCGTCCGATCTAAAAGACAGGGAAAGCCATTACAATCACGCGGTGTTATTATCGGACAAAATTAACTCAGGGAAATGGAGAGCCCTCTTTGAAGATAAATGTTAATACTTATCAGCCGCCTGGCAATCTGCCTGGATATTTTTATCTGGTCGACGTTACTAAAGCATCAGGCGAGCAAAACCAGTATGTTGTTCGTATCCATCACCTTCCACCTGGTCTGCACGGGATTTTTATCGACCAGTATCATGTAAATGATATTCGACATAATTTTTACCTGACGGACTTTTTTCCTCTTAACAAATTACACAAGGTTGTCGATCGATTTGGTAAAGATGCTTCTATGAGTTATACCCTGGATGAACTGTATGAGTTGCTGGTCGCTGGTATTGGAAGCGCAATACAGCATTTTGTTCAACATTTGCATCCCCATGCGATTGTGGCTATTCCCACGCGACCCGGTCTGGGTAAGCTCTATGATGAAATTATGCGCGAATATTCATTATCACTGGGTTATCATTACAATGAATCCTGGAAGGAGTACTCAATCTATGTCCTTGAAACTTGAAAAGGTAGTTCCTGTAACCGCCAACGGGTTAACGCGTGATGATATATTACGCATTGCGCTTGCTGAGCGTCGGGAAGGGATGATAGCGCTGTCTGCTGCTGTGAAAGCGGGCGGTGTTGGGCGTACGGGAGAAAATGTTTCTACGTTAGCGCTGCGTCCACGACGATTAAATCTGCATAATTCCTGATTTAAAAGGCCGCTACGCGGCCTTTTTCATATCCCATATCATAACCTGATACGCGGTCATCTCATCCTTAACGCATCAAGAACGAACCAGCTCCTGAAGAACCGTCAGCTGCGCGACGGCTCTGTGCATCGCATCCATACCGTCGGCGGCGTTCTTTAACCGATCGATATTCTCTGCCATGCCGTTACGTTCGGCGCTGTTTTGCTCGCTGAGGGTTGCAATCTGGCCGCGAGCGGAAAGGCTTTTTTGCGCCATATCTTCGGTAGTCGCAACGGTTTTAGACGCCGTTTTTTTAATCCGTGCGATGGTGGCGACCGTTTCGTTGATGCTGGCACGGGTGGCGTCAGCCTGCTCTTTCGACGAGCGGGCCAGGCGACGAACTTCTTCCGCCACCACGGCAAAGCCGCGTCCGGCTGAACCGGCGCGTGCCGCTTCTACCGCTGCGTTCAGCGCCAGCAGGTTAGTCTGGTCTGCAATGGTGCTGATACCGCTGGTGATCTGCGTAATGCCGTGCGAGATCTTCTCCAGCTCGCCGATTTCCCAGCCCAGCTCGTCTTGCGCCTGTAGCGTCACCGTAGCCGCATCGCCAATTTCACCAATATTGATCCCGGCCATATCCAGCGCTTCGCTCTGACGGCTGGTGGCTTTTTCCAGCAGCGGGAAGGTTTTAATAACCGGACTGATCTCCTGCTGATAGTCGATAACCTTATCAATAACTTCTGTTTGTAGCGTATGTAACGCTTCCCAGCGGCGCAGAGAGCGCTGGGCGTAATGCCCCGCGTAGTCCGCATACTCAATAGGAAAGCGGCTCATAGCCTTAACGTCATGGTCGAAGAAGGCGAGGGCGGAAAGCGTCTGGTTGATCGGCACGCCAAAAATTTCGCCAAAGCTGGAGAAACCGGCAGCCGGTACGCCGTCGAACAGTTCCGCCGCAGGCAGGCTTTCCGGGTTGTTCAGTCGGCGCAGCAGACAGTCATTGAGCAGCAGACCCACAGGTTTCCCTTGTTTCGCCACAAACTTATCCCAGTCTTTACGCGTGGCGGCAACAAAATCGCCCGCTTCCAGCAGGTAAAGGCGATCGCCGAACTCCAGGTCACAGAAGAACGACAGGCTATCCGCATCGATTTTGGCAACAGAACGGATAAAATATTCGTCCGCGACCTTCACGCCAAAAGTTTTACCCTTGAGCTTTTGCTCCAGCTGTTCCGGCTGGCAGCGCAGGTATTCTGCCAGAACTTTAGTGACCGGCTGCTGGCGGCCCTTAGCGTCAAACAAAGAGTTTACCGTACGTGCGACCGGATCGGCTTCCGCCACCAGCCAGCTTTGCGAAGTGGGCTGGAAGTTCTGGCTTTTAAAGGGTGCAAAGGATTTCCCTTTCGCCATCTGGCAGAAAACGATGACCGCTTTGTTTTGCAGCAGCTGGTTACCCGTCGCCATCCAGGTATCCTGGAAATCGGTGCGTCCACCGGCTGAACCGCCAATGGCCAGGCAAGGGAAGCGCCCGCTGTCATACCAGGCCTGCATTAAAAAGCCTTCTGAAGAGGAAAGACCATCGCAATAAATCATGGCAAACGTCTGCTCTGCGGAAAGCGGCATACTGACCTGCAGGCGGTCGAGCTGAGCGCGGATCCCGGCAATACGCTGGCTGACGCCCGCGCCGCGCGGGGCCTGCAGGTCAATGATATGCACCTCATGACGGGCGACGATCTGTTCCGGCAGCCACAGCCAGCTTCCCTGCGGGCCATTGGTAGCGCAGTAGGCGGAGCGGCCTTTCTGCGCACAAAGCGCGCCGGTAGAGGAAATAGCCATAACGGTACGACCGGGCGCGCTCAGCTTTTGCCAGGCATCATTCACTTTGGCGAAGTTGGCTTCAGGCGGGACAAAGACCATCATCAGGCCTTTTCCCGCACCCGCGCCCAGCTTGCCAAAAGAGGTTGGCAGCTCGCGGCAGTCATAGGTTTTACTGACTGGTCGGGCAGCCAGTGGATTGATTCTTTTCGGAATCAGAGCGTTCCAGAAATCAGACAGTTTAGCCATGGTGGTCTCTTAAAATAGATGGCCCGTGACGAGCGGAGCCTGTTGTTATAGTCAGTACCCGGCGATGCTCTGCCGGGGCAGGTAAAATTAAGCGTCGGCAAGGCGGAAAGTGGAAACCGAATGGTTAAGGTGATGAACCTGCTCCTCCAGCGAGGCGGAAGCCGCTGCCGACTCCTGCACCAGCGCCGAGTTTTGCTGGGTCACGCTGTCCATCTCGGTGACAGCCTGTTCAATCTGGCTGATACCGCGACTCTGCTCGTCAGAGGCCGTAGAGATATGTTCCATCAGTACGTCAACCTGGCTAACAGAGGCGATAATTGCGCCAATGGCTTCGCCCGTACGGCTGACCTGTTGCGAACCCGCTTTGATATTAATGACCGATTCGGCAATCAGGTTTTCGATCTCTTTGGCCGCCACGGCGCTGCGCTGCGCCAGGTTGCGAACTTCACCAGCAACGACGGCAAAGCCGCGTCCCTGTTCGCCTGCGCGCGCCGCTTCTACCGCCGCGTTCAGCGCCAGGATATTGGTCTGGAAAGCGATGCTGTTGATCACGCCGGTAATGTCTTCGATCTTCTTCGAGCTGTTGTTAATCAGCCCCATGGTGACGATAACCTGTTCCGCGACCTGTTCACCGGTTTTGGCATTTTTCACCGCTTCGCTGGTCAGGCGGCTGGCTTCAAAGACGTTTTCAGTGTTCTGCTTAACCGTTGCGCCCAGCTCTTCCATACTGGCAGCGGTTTGCGTTAGCGCGGCCGCCTGCTGTTCGGTACGGGATGCGAGATCAACGTTACCTGCCGCAATCTCCTGCGAAGCATGGGCCACGGTCAGTGTAGAGTTACGTACCTGGCTAATAATGTCGGTCAGCGAACGGCGCATCTGCTCCATAGTGCGCATCAGATCCTGAATTTCACTGCGGGAGGAGGCCTGCACCGGCACCGGCGTATCCAGAATGCCCTGGGCAATCTGGCTGCAGTGCGTTTTGGCGCTGTCGAGCGGGCTAAGCACATAGCGTTTCAGGAACAGCAGCACGCCCGCGATGACCACCAGAAACAGCACGCCAAACGCGATAATCAGACCAATACCGAAGGTAAAATGCTCTTGTGCTTCGCTGTTCAGGCGTTTTGCATACTGCTCATGCAGCGCCAGCACCTTGTCGAGCACGATTTCATATTGCCTGTCGAGACTAATCACAACAGGAATCTGCGCCTTAAAGCGTTGCTGATCGTTTGCCCTGGCGGCGTCCATCATCGGATCGATACCCTGATGGCGATAGGCTTCATAAGTGGTGCGGTATTCATCAGCCAGGCCAGCCTCGTCAGCCAGTTTTGGCGCGGCCAGATAAGCCTGGAAAGCTTTATCCGCTTTGCCCAGCACCTCGTTTAGCCCGCTCATAGTCTGTTCAGACTGCAGGTTGCCGCTGTTTTCCATCGTTTTCATATATTCCATCAAACGCACGCGCAGCGTTCGGCTGTGGTTGATAGGGTCGATGATGGAAAGCACAACACGAATCTCTTTATTCACCGCATCAAGCGACGTATTGCTGCGCGTCAGCAGCCAGACGTTGGCAATCATGCTGGCGAAAAAAATCACAAACAGGAATGAGAGCACCAGCAGTGATGATCTTTTTAACGACATCTTAAGAACCTTAAAAGGGGATTTGATGCCTTGTCTATCGGCATATTGCGGCAAAGATTTAGCCAGACGGCGTGTTAAGCAGAAGAATATATTGCGTATTACGTATTATCAGGGATTTAAGCAACGATGACGCCGTCGCAGAGGGGGTTTAACACGGATGAGCTGGGAGGGCGTTACGGGGTTAACGACGTCGCTGTTGATCCTTATCACAATAACGGGCTCTGGCGACGTAGAAAGCCGATCCACATCACCCTTCTTTGTTAAAAAAATGATGAAATTTTATTACAGATTATTATCAGGTTTTACAGGGTAGAGCCTTAAAACAAGGCGTTACCTGATAAGGAAGTAACAGAAGCCGTTTGTTTTTACATCTTATTACGTCTGACCGATAACTTTTACTGATGGTAACCAGGTCGGCAGATTTTATGAGCATCCGCAAGAGGGGAAGTAATGTGCTGACCATACTGGGTTTTGCGATGGTAACCTGCTTTATGTACCTGATTATGACCAAACGTATGTCGGCGCTGATTGCGTTGATCATCGTGCCGACGGTGTTTGCGCTGGCGGCAGGTTTTTATCACGGTCTCGGGGAAATGATGCTGAACGGCGTAAAAGCGCTGGCGCCGACAGGAGTGATGCTGACTTTTTCTATCCTCTATTTTGGTCTGATGATTGATGCCGGCCTGTTCGATCCGCTGGTACGTTTTATCCTGAAAATTGTGCGTGGCGATCCGCTTAAGGTACTGGTGGGAACGGCAATCCTGACGCTGCTGGTTTCACTGGACGGCGACAGTTCCACTACCTATATGATTGCCGTGGCGGCTTTTTTACCGTTGTACCGCAAGCTGGGGATGAACGTGCTGGCGATGACTTGCCTGGTGAATCTGGCCAGCGGCATTATGAATCTGTCGCCGTGGGGCGGGCCAACGGCGCGCGCGGCTGCCGCGTTGCGGATCGATGCGCTGGATATTTTTATTCCCATGCTGCCAGCCATGTTTCTTGGCTGTATGACGCTGGTGGGTATGGCAGTACTGTTTGGCCTGCGCGAGCGCAAACGGCTGGGCGTGATCAAGCTTGATAGCCAGCATCTGGAAAATATTGAGCTGGGACTGGGCGATGCGCAAGAGTGCGCAGCCAACCGGCGGCCAAAAATGTTCTGGCCTAACTTTATTTTGACAACGGTACTGCTGGTGCTGTTAGTCATTGGGCTGATGCCAATTCAGATTCTGTTTATGCTCGCTTTTGCGATAGCGGTGATGCTGAACTATCCGTCGCTGGAGCAGCAGAAAGCGCGCATCAATACGCATGCGGGCAACGTACTGGCGGTAACATCGCTGATTTTTGCCGCCGGTATTTTTACGGGCATTCTGTCCGGGACCGGCATGGTGGATGCGATGGCGAAAAGCCTGCTGGCGATTATCCCTCACAGTTTCGGCCCTTATCTGGCCGTGTTTACCGCGCTGGTTAGCCTGCCTTTTACCTTTTTTATGTCTAACGATGCCTTCTATTTTGGCATTCTGCCGGTTATTGCCCAGACGGCGGCAAACTATGGTATCTCGGCAGAAGAAATTGCCCGCGCTTCGATTATCGGCCAGCCTTTTCACCTGCTCAGTCCGCTGGTGCCCTCGGTCTACCTGCTGGTAGGGCTGGCAAAAGTGGATATTGGCGATCACCAGCGCTTTGCCATCAAATGGGGGATTCTGGTCAGTATGGCTCTGCTGGCCGGGGGCTTACTTTTCGGCGCTTTCCCTTTCTATAATCGCTGAGTTTTATGGTTGTGAAGCCGTTATTTAAATAACGGCCTCCGCTATCGCCAGCTGAAGATGTGATCTGCCTCACACCATGCAGGCGCAGTCAGGCTGGCAGATGGCGGCATTGCTTCACCGGCGCAATACTTTTGATTGGTTTTCTTCTGCTAAGGGAACCACGAAGGTAAAATTCAGCGAGGCGCTATGAAACGTGACGTATTAAGTGAAGAGTATTATGACGAAGTCTGTCGGGTAATTGGCGATGCGGCTATCGTGCTGTCGGAAAGCGGCTATAACACCAGCCGGGACGTGCTGGCGGAGCTGCTGGTCAGAACACGCCACGATCGTACCGATGCGGATCGCGATGAACAGAAGGTTCTGGAGCACGCTATCCGGTTGATAAAACCTGATTAATTTCAATTTTTTTCATTTATTACCAGAAAATTGGCTGCTTTCTGCCAGGCTTATCTCATGAAAGGTTTAATCGGATTGTCATGTAGAAAGGAGTTACGATGAAAAAAGTGCTTACGCTGGCCGCACTGCTTGCCCTGAGCCTGAACGTAATGGCAGAAGATAAAGGTGGTTTTAAAGCGGGAGAGACGCCGCCGCCGCCGCACAAGCAGGATGCGGGTTATAAAGGTTCTGAAGATACTAACGAGAGCCAGATTAAACAGATCCATGCGCTAAAAGATGGGTCGTGGGTGACGCTGGAAGGTAACGTCATTAAGAAGGTGGCGGGTAATACCTATGCCTTCCAGGATAAATCAGGAAAGATTAACCTGGTGATCCCCGATACCGCCTGGGGCGGGAAAAAATATGATGCCAAAGATTTGATTCGCGTCAGCGGTTATGTGAAACACAAAGGCAAGCATACCGAAGTGGCAGTGAAAGAGATCGGCGATCCTTGATCGGGGCATAAGAGGGCGGTTTAAGGCCGTCATCGGTTTTTGCTTAAAGCTAAAAGGCGAACCTTCGGGTTCGCCTTAATTTTGGGGCAACAGTCTGGAACATAGACGCCTTGTCATCTGTGAAAACATTTTCTGTTACTGGCAATTATTGCCGCCCAGCAGTTCTGTGAGATGCTCTAAAGCAAAAAGGGCGGCCTGGTTGACGACCTCTTCACAGTCGCCGGTAAAATGGCGCTGCAAGCTGTAAACTTTCGCGTCAGGCAAGCCCCAGCCAAACCAGACGGTACCGGCCGGCGTGCCGTCTTCGCCGCCGTCAGGGCCGGCATAGCCGGTCACCGCTATACTGACGGCCTCACCTGATACCTCTTTTGCCCCCGTCGCCATTTCCCGAGCGGTGGCCTCGCTGACTGCTGTATGGACCCGTAGCGTTTTATCGCTAACGTGCAGAATGCGGTGCTTGGCGCTGTTCGTGTAGGTTACGAATCCGCTGGTGAAATAGCTGCTGCTGTCGCCTGCCGCCCCTAAAGCGGAGCTGACCAGGCCAGAAGTACAGGACTCGGCTGCGGCAACGCAAACGTTTTTTTCTCGCAATAGTTCGCCGAGCTTTTCGGCTGCATTTACCAGTTCCTTATTCACTCAAATCCCCCCACTTGGTCTTGATGAGTTCAGCGTACGCAAAAAGTATAGATAAATTTTTCTGATATCCCTGGCGGGTATAGGGCAAAATGCGCTTCAGGTAACCAATCCCGCCGTTTTCCTCGGCTCCAGGCTAAGCCATTCTTCAGGCAGAAAAATCTCGGTTTCCTGTAGCTCGCGTGACGGAAACCCATAATTTCGCTGAAATTCTGCTAGCCAGACGCTGTAACGGGCAAGCGCCGCTTCACTCTCCTCGACAGGCACGGAGCCTACAAAAAGCCAGCAGGGGGGATCGGCGCTATCGCGCACATAGAGTTCGGGGTAGGGTTTACCAGTATTTCCAGAAGGAATCAGACAAAGGTCTGTAAACCGGATTTTAGGCCATTTGCCCATCAGGGTAAAAAAGCGCTCTTTATCCATGCTTCACCAGCTTCTGCACAGTTAAGGGACTGGCCTCAAAGCAATAAATGCCGAGGTCAGCGTCGCTATTCCCTGGAGCAAGCCGGCAAAGCCGGTGAAAAAGAGCAAAAGTCGTTGTTCGGCTGGCCAGAGGCCAGCATGCGGTATGGCGAAGATAGTGTAAGAAGACGTTAATCAAGTCCAGCTGTTTGTGAGGTTTTTATCAGTTTCAGGAAATTTCTGAAAACATTTCTATGGCCTTAATTACGCTGCCTGAACTGCCTAAAAAACGCAGGAAATAAAAAAATGACGAAGCGGCAAGGGGTTATAACGAAGCGGCAGCGCTTGCTCTCCTTAATCTTTATTTAAGCAAATAGTTATTCAGCTAATATATAAAGCAACAAATTAGAGTTTGCCTGTATTAATAAAATAGTCTCCATGTGATTTTATTCCATTAATATGATACTTATCAATGGGTTGGGTGGAGATAATTTTTTCTTATATTTCTTCTGCCGTTTCCTTGCATTTATAAGCGCGACTGCTAGATTTAAATACGCAAGACGTTCACTGATATTTAACTCCCTGTGGGATTTATTTTAAAAGAAATCAGTGGGTTTATTTAACACGAAGAGGACATATGTATGACTCAGCATCGTGGTAATTCAAATTCGGGTAATTTTTCTGAAGATCGTGAAAAGGCGTCAGAAGCTGGTAAAAAAGGCGGACAGAGCAGCGGTAGCGGTAATTTCAAAAATGACCGTGAAAAAGCGTCTGAAGCCGGTAAAAAAGGTGGCGAGAAGAGCCATCGCAGCTAAAGAGTAAAGCGCCTGCCAGCGGGCAGGCTCACCGTCATCGCGTGACTCTCACGCGATGACGGTTAAGAGGTTTCCCTCAACGTTTTCTGCCACATTTTCCTGGCCTGATTCGTCTGCTCGTTCACATTTGCTATCCGGCTTACTTCTTCGATTCGACACACTCTTTCTACAGAATCCGCTCTGTTGCATGCTTCGCTCTTCCTGCATGGCTTGCTCTGTCACATGTTTCACTATTTATGCATCACTTACTCTGTTACGTGCTTAATTTTTTTTGCATAACTTACTCTATTGCATGCTTAATTTTTGCATAACTCACTCTGCTGCATGCTTAATTTTTTTGCATGACTTGCTCCGTTGCATGCTTAATTCTTGTTGCATGACTTGCTCTGTTGCATGCTTAATTCTTTCTGTATGACCGACGCTGTAGCCTGCTTTACTCTTTCTCCTGAACGCACTTTACCCGGGCAGCCCTTGGGTTAGCGCCCGGCCTCCGCCGCTTCGTTTTCGCCAGGTTACGCTATACTTCGCATGCTATTAAGTGCGCAGAGCAGAGCGCGAGGAAATATGGGCAACTATCAGGCCCTGAAACAAGGAGCACAGAATGCTGAAAATGATCGCCAGCCTGTTTGCCAGCCCGGAGAGGTTGTTGAACGTAATGTCGCGGAACGATATGCAGGAAGCGAAGGATGATGGCGAGCGGATACTGATTGATGAAGATGGTGCCGCCTCGGTAAACCTGCAAAGCGCCGAGGTGCATGAAGACTTCGCCCGTCATGTCGAAATGCTCAGGCACACGCGTAAAACACCGCTTGACGACAAAGACCAGCATCACGTTGAGTAACAGCCAGGCTATACCTGAAAAAGCAGGCTATAGCAGCCAGTCATCTTGTCTTCTTGCCAGAGCCGCTACAACATCCTGCCTGCCTGCCTGCCTGCCTGCCTGCCTGCCTGCCTGCCTGCCTGCCTGCAGGCGCAGTAGGTTTCGTATAGCTTATGTCGTCCGCTAAACTTACTATCGGTAGCGTTTGGCATTAGCTGCAAAAATTTGTTGTGCGGTTTATGAGCAATTCTGCTTTATCCCCCTTTGAAAACTAAAACCTCACGTAAAAAGTGAGGTTTTAGTTACTACTGCATTTCGGGTTTATTACAGGCTGACCTAAGACAACATGCGCGGTCAGCCTGCGAAGCTAAGCTCTCCATCGGGAAGCTTCACCCTGATTAATAATCAGCTTTTCGGGAGCGCATAGGCGACCAGCGCATCGCCCGAGGTGGTGCCAAGGCCACCATGACCGCCCGCAGCAATGACCACATACTGACGGCCATCTTTGCCAGTATAGGTAATTGGCGTTGCCTGGCCGCCCGCAGGAAGCTTCGCTTTCCACAGCTCCTTGCCGGTTGCTTCGTCAAAGGCGCGCAGGTAATTATCCGCCGTTGCGCCCATAAAGATCAGGCCGCTACGGGTAATAATATTGCCACCCATCATAAAGATACCGGTCGGCAGCGGGGCGTTGGTATGCGTGCCGAAGATATTCATATTCCGTGTGGTGCCCGCTGGTCTTTCCCAGGCGATTTTACGGCTGTTAAGATCGATAGCCACCAGCTTGCCCCACGGCGGTGCGCTACAAGGCGCGCCCAGTGCGGTCAGCCAGGGTTTGACTACCGCAGCCCAGCCGGTGCCATACTGCGGGCCGACAGCAAACTCTTTAGGTTTTGGATAGGACTGCCCGCTGGCCCAGCCAGCCCACTGCTTCATTAACCCCTGTTTGATAGCCTTATCGTGCGTCATCATCTCCATAAGAAAAGGAATGTAGCTGGTATTGGCAATCAGCAGGTGACGCTCTGGATCTACCGATGCGCCATACCAGTCCATCACGCCGTCAAAAGCGGGATAGGCGATAGAGGTACCTTCGGCTGGCGGCGTATACTGCCCCTGATAGCGATAGCGATAGCGATGAAATTGAATACGGCACACCAGCTGATCGACTGGCGTGGCACCCCACATATCGGTGTCTTTCAGGTTCGGCGGCGAAAGGTTCGGCATGCCGACAGAGTCTGGCTGGGTGGGGGAAAGGTGCTCGCCGGGCAGGGAAGGCGAAGTCGGAACTGGTTTCTCATTAACCTGCGCCAGCGGTTTTCCGGTGCGGCGATCCAGCAGGAACAGCTGACCCATTTTAGTGGTCTGCACCAGCGCCGGCACGGTTTCGCCGTTTTTACCCGGCAGGTCTACCAGCGTCGGGCCAATCGGTAAATCAAAGTCCCATACGTCATGGTGCACGGTCTGGAAATGCCAGCGCTCCTGGCCGGTGTGGATATCCAGCGCCACCAGCGAAGTGGAGTACTTCTCGTCAAACGGACGACGTTTGCCACCGTAATAGTCCGGCGTTGCGTTGCCCAGCGGAATGTAGATCAGCCCCAGCTTTTCATCAGCCGTATAGGTGCCCCAGCCGTTTGGCGTGCCGTGCGTGTACTCTTCGCCCGGCTTCAGCGGTGCATTTTGCGGCGTCCTGCCTAAATCCCATGCCCAGGAAAGTTGGCCGCTGTTTACGTCATAAGCCCGCACCACGCCGGACGGTTCGCCGGTGGTTTGATTATCATAAATCCAGCCGCCCAGCACAATTCGGCCATCCATCACCATCGGCTGCGAGGTAATAAAGTGGAAGCCCGGTGGCACCTGGCCCATATGATCGGTCAGGCTCACGTAGCCCTTATCGCCAAAGGAAGCACAAGGCTCACCGGTCTGCGCATTCAGCGCCACCATCCGCGCATTGCTGGTGGTGGTGATGATTTTTTCCGGACAGGTGGCGTCATCTATCGCCTTGCTGTAGGCCACGCCACGACAGGCGAGGTATTCATTAGCCGAAGTATCGACTTTAGGATCGAACTTCCAGCGCTGTTTGCCGGTGGTGGCGTCAAGCGCTATCACTTCACGGTGCGGCGTACAGATAAAGAGAGTGTTGTTTACCTTAATCGGCGTGACTTCAAAGCTGAACTCACGGCCCGCTTTGTCTTCACCTTTACGCATGGTGTCGCCGGTATGGAACTGCCAGGCGGGCTGAAGCTTGCTGACATTGGCGGGCGTAAGCTGCGTTAGCGGCGAAAAGCGCTGGCCTTCGGTCGTACGGCCGTAATGCAGCCAGTCGTTACTGGTATCCGCTGTTGCTGTGCCGGTTGCTTGCGGTACGGCTTCGTGATGCACAAAACGAGTGGCGGTAACGTGCCAGCCAGACCAGAAAATGCCAACGATGGCGAGCAAATAAACAATGCCGGCGAGGGTTGCGGCACGGCGTTGTCCATGCATAACCGGACGAACAATCCACGGCATACTGCACCAGACGCCCAGCACGGCAAGCGCAAACAGACGCGGCATCAGTTTCCAGCCGTCCATACCGACTTCATACAGTGACCAGGCTACGCAGATAAGGAAGGAAATCAGATAAAGCCACAGGCCAGCAGGGCGGCGTTTAACCATAAAAATGCCGCTCAGGAAGAAACCGGCACCAAAAACTATATACCAGGGCGTGCCGCCCAGCGCCGCCAGCCAGCCGCCGAGGATCAGAAAGGCCAGCCCAAACAGGCCGACCACAACCCCGGTAACGGATGGCCACGAAAACCATGAATTTTTTTGCATAGCGTCTTATTTAATGAGTTACAGGTAAATCAAGGATATAGCGTGAAAAGATTTGCAAAGTTACGTGGCGGCAAATAGTCGGGTTTTTGAAAAAAAATAGCTAAAAATCAATAAGATATTCTGTAAAGATTATTGTCTCAAAATTTTACGGTACGTTAAAGGCCGTTGATAGAGAGTGAATGGTGGCGGGCGTGGATGCAGTCAAGATGAGCATTTATGGCCGAACGCCATTTGTTCAGCCGCGCCGTCTGCACTACAAAGATTATCTTCATAGCGACATTGCCTGTAAGTCAGCACCCTGAGCACTTACGTGGCGGTTTTTTCGGCATTTAAGCCACTTATGACGCATTTCTGCCCAACTGATAGCCGTCCGGATGGCAATAACCTACAAAGCAAACGATTTACTGGTAACATTGCGCGTCGGTTAGCGCCACTTTTGGCAGGAGACTTCTAATCAATTCCTTTTGGTTATATGTCATGAGATTTGAATCTTGCACAATCCGGGACGGGCTAACCCGCATCACGTATTATACGCTTCACCAATAATATATTAAAAAATAGTCAGTTTATTACTCAGCTAAAGGCTGAACAACACGGGAAAAAACAGGCGACAAATGATAGTCTTGCGTAATGTTTCCAAAACCTTTGATGCCGCTACTGGCCCTGTGACGGCGGTTGATAACGTCAACCTGCAGGTGGCGCAAGGTCAGATCTACGGCATTATTGGCTACAGCGGCGCGGGCAAAAGCACGCTTATTCGCCTGCTGAACGGCTTAGAAAAACCGACCTCCGGCAGCGTGGTCATTGCCAATAAAGATATCGCGCAGGCCAAAGGCGAAGCTCTGCGTCAGGCGCGGTTAAAGATCAGCATGGTGTTTCAGCACTTTAACCTGCTCTGGTCGCGTACCGTCAGCGAAAACATCGCGTTTTCGCTACAGATTGCCGGTGCGCCAAAAGCCGCAATTAAAACGCGGGTGCAGGAACTGATTGAGCTGGTTGGCCTGAAAGGTAAAGAAAACGCTTATCCTGCTCAGCTCAGCGGCGGACAGAAGCAGCGCGTCGGCATCGCTCGCGCGCTGGCGAATAACCCGGAAGTTCTGCTGTGCGATGAAGCAACGTCAGCGCTGGATCCGCAAACGACCGACGCTATCCTCGATCTGCTGCTGGATATCAACCGCAAGCTGCAGCTGACTATTGTGCTGATCACGCACGAGATGCACGTGGTGCGCAAAATTTGTCATCGCGTGGCGGTAATGGAAGCGGGCAAAATTGTGGAAGAGGGCGAAGTGCTGTCGGTATTTACCCATCCGCAGCAGCCGATCACCCGCCAGTTTGTTAAGCAGACGACGGAATACAGCAACGCCGATACGCCTTTCAATCCTGAGCTGATCGACCGTGCGGCGGGCAGCGTGCTGAAGCTGACCTTTGTGGGTCAGAACACGCAGCAGCCGATTGTTGGCGCGCTGACGCTTAAGTACGGACTGCCGTTTAATATCCTGCACGGCAAGATGACGCAAACCACCAACGGCACCTTTGGCGAGCTGTGGTTACAGGTTGCCGCCAGCGGCGACAGGCTGACAGCTATCCTGGCCGATTTACACGCCCACGCCATTACGACCGAGGTGGTTCATGATTGAGACTCTTTTTCCACACCTGAAGCTGGACCAGCTTTGGGACGCAACCTGCGAAACCCTGTACATGACCGCGTGGTCCGGCGTGGCAACTTTTGTGCTGGGGATTATTTTTGGCCTGGCGCTGTTCCTGACCGCGCGCGGTGGACTGTTTCAGAACCGCGCGGTCTATTCCGTGATCTCGGTGCTGGTAAACGTTTTCCGCTCTATTCCTTTTATTATCCTGATCGTATTACTGATTCCGTTCACCAAAACGCTGATCGGCACCATCCTGGGTGCGAACGCGGCGCTCCCGGCGCTGATTGTTGGCGCGGCGCCATTTTATGCGCGTCTGGTGGAAATTGGGCTGCGTGAAGTGGATAAAGGCGTTATTGAGGCCTCTCGCTCGATGGGCGCACGGCTCAGCACGCTGATTTTCCGCGTTCTGCTGCCGGAATCTTCTCCGGCGCTGGTTTCCGGTATTACGGTAACCCTGATCGCGCTGGTCAGCTACAGCGCAATGGCTGGCGTTATTGGTGCAGGCGGTCTGGGGAACCTGGCTTATCTGGAAGGTTTCCAGCGTAACCACAGCGACGTTACGCTGGTGGCGACGGTTATGATCCTGGTCATCGTTTTTATTATTCAGTTTCTGGGCGATTTCATCACAACACGGCTCGATAAACGCTAACACTTGAAGGATTAAATAATGAAAAAAACACTGACGCTGCTGGCTGCGGCAACGCTGGGCGCACTGAGCCTGAGCGCATGGGCTGATACCCTAACCGTTGGCGCATCTAACGTGCCGCACGCGGAAATTCTGGAGCAGGCGAAGCCGATTCTGGCTAAGCAGGGCATCGATCTGGAGATTAAACCTTTCCAGGACTACATCCTGCCAAATACCGCGCTGGCCAGCCACGATATCGACGCCAACTATTTCCAGCACGTGCCGTATCTTAACAGCGTGCTGAAAGATCACGCTGACGACAAGAGCTACGACTTTGTCAGCGCGGGCGCTATCCACATCGAGCCAATCGGTATCTACTCTAAGAAATACAAGTCGCTGAAAGACCTGCCGCAAAACGGCAAGGTCATTATGCGCGACGCGGTAGCTGAAGAAGGCCGTATCCTCTCTATCTTTGAGAAAGCAGGCGTGATCAAGCTGAAGCCTGGCGTAAGCAAAGTTGACGCGCGTATCAGCGATATCGTTGAAAACCCGAAACACCTGAAGTTCCTGGCGAACGTCGAAGGCGCTCTGCTGCCGCAGATGTATAACAACGACGAAGGCGACGCGGTGGTGATTAACGCTAACTACGCCATTGATGCGGGTCTGGATCCGGTAAAAGATCCTATCGCAGTAGAGAGCGGTGAGAACAACCCGTATGCCAACATCATTACCGTGCATCGCGGCGATGAGAACAAGCCGGATATTAAAGCGCTGGTAACCGTACTGCACTCTAAACAGATTCAGGACTGGATCCGCACCAAATATAAAGGCGCGGTGATCCCGGTTAATAACTGATTGTTTTAAAAAGGCCGGGAAACCGGCCTTTTTTATCCTGCCCGCGTTATCTTTAACGCACTTTTATTCCAGACAACAAACCCGAATCCGCTGCCCATCGGGATCGATAGCCACAAAGGTATAGCCAAAATCCAGCGCAACCGGCTTTTGAATCATCGTAACCAGCTTGTTTCCCCATTCGATAAAAGTGTCATCAACCTCTTGTCTACTGCCTGCCGTAATAAACAGCTCGCCAGAACTTTCCTGCCTCTGCGGAGCCAGCGGCTCGGCGGTGTATTTTGACCACAGTCCCAACTGAAAGCCGCCTGGCAGGGTTATCTGACAAAAGGTGGGAAAAGCTTCTTCGTGCTGAAGATGAAAAAGGTCGGCATAGAAGCGTGCGCTTTTAACGGGATTAGCAACGTACAGGATGGTCATAGTGGCAGAAATCATCTTTTTTCCTTTCGGGGTTAAGTAGTTTTCTGCACTATAAAATTATCGAGTGACAGTTTCTGTCAGTAGCCTTACGCCTTTCTCACGTCAGGTGGTTATTTGCTGCTGCTTTTTCCATGCCATCAGCAGTTCATGATGCTGACGGGGATAGCGCTCCGGTAATATCGACAGCTGGCGGATGCGGTCAGTACGAAAATGCCGCAGCTGCTGACGACGTTCGCACCAGGCCGCCAGCAGGCGCACGGTATCGAAATAACCCAGCGCGATGGGCCAGATAATGCGGGTGGAGCAATCTCCCTGGAGATTTTCATAGGCTATTTCAACTTTATTACACTGGCGGATAGCCCGACGCAGTTCGGCCAGATGCGTTTGCGGAAAGAAGCGTTCTGCGGGGCCGACCAGCAACGCCTGATTCTCAATGGCAGGTTTTAGCGAGGCAGGAATAACGCTATGGATTTTTGCCAGCGCAGCGCTGGCCGCCGCCGTTAATTCCGTATCGCTACGCTTTTGTACCCAGTGAAGGCCAAGCATCAGCGCTTCGATCTCCATACGGGTAAACATCAGCGGCGGCAGCAGGTAATCTTCACGCAGCACATAGCCCATGCCTGCTTCCCCTTCAATACAGGCACCTTGCTGTTTCAGGCTGGCGATATCGCGATAAAGCGTTCGAACGTTAACGTCCAGCTTTTCCGCCAGAAAGGCTGCCGTGACCGGATAGCGATGGTTGCGCAGGAGTTGAATCAGGGTCAATAAACGTTCGGTACGGTTCATCGCGTTCGCTTCTTTTGTGTGAATTGCGAGGCTTAACTTACATTAAGGCACGCCAAAACCGAGCAGGTTTTTTGTCGTTTTGACGCCGGGCATCATCAATTCCAGACCGCGAATCAGTTCGTTACCCGCTTCCTGCAACGCTTCCAACGGCATCGACGGCAGGCTTTCCAGAATAAACCACATCCGTTGCGCGTTGGCATCCAGCCGGGTTCTGATACCCTGACGCCAGTTCCAGCGACGGCAGGTCACGCCTCGATCGTCGCGCCAGATAACTTCGCCAGGTTCGGGCGATTCACAGACAATATTTCCCTCTTTCTGGGTATCAAACGGTTCGCTGCCGTCGGCAAGAAGCAGCCGTGGCTGGCCGATATAGGCGGCAAAGTTTTCACCACCAACCGGAATCGCATAGCGAAGGCTAATGGCGTTGTAGAGATCGACAACGGGATCGATAGCCGCCAGCGTACCGTCGCGCTGCACGCGCTTACGCAACGCTTCGGCGGAACAGGGGGTGCGTTTTGGCTTAGCACCAAACTTTTTAAAGGTTGATGACCAGTCTGCCAGATGGGCTTCGGCCCAGGGAATGCTATCGGCAGTAACCGCACCGCAGGCAAGCGCGAGAAACTCGGCGGCCACTTGCGGACGAGAGACCGGCGCGGCTTCTACCACAATACTTAAGGCACGAAACCCGGGAGCCAGTTCGGCGACAGCGGGATCGATTGACGGCGTAACTGTAAACATTCCATAATCCTTTAGTGACTAATTTATCCTATAGTAGTGACCAATGACCAAAAAAGTCAATAAAACGACCGAGGCGGGGGCCGATCTGCACAGCGTTAGCGCCGCCGTTTCCCGCAGCATTAAAACCCACCGTAAAGCGCAAAAGCTTTCGCTGGACGAGCTTGCTCGCCGGGCGGGGGTCAGTAAGGGGATGCTGGTGGAGACAGAAAAGGGCACGGCAAATCCCAGCATCGCCATTCTGTGTAAAATTGCGGCTGCACTTGGTTTGTCGGTAGCAGATATCGTTAACGTGACCGATTCACCTTCTGCATGGCTGATTGCCAGCGAAGAGATACCGACACTATGGCAAGGCGAAAAAGGCGGATCGGCGCGGCTGCTGGCCGGCACCAGCGGACCGGATATGATCGAGCTGTGGCGCTGGGAAATGTATCCCGGTGAACTTTTTGCCTCGCCGGGACATCCGGTGGGAACGCTGGAACTGCTGCATGTGGAAAAGGGCACGCTAAGCCTGCAAACCCAAAGCGCTATACTGACAATTAAAGCGGGTTGCTCGGCGGTCGCCAGAACGGACACGGCGCACCATTATGCCAATCAGGGCGTAGAGACCCTGATTTTCACTATGTCCGTTGCGGAGCTGCACCGCAGTTAAACGCGTTCGTTTTTTAGCGCTAACGGCTTTAAAGTCGTTAGCCCATAGCATGATGTTGTGAATGTGATGAAGGCAGCAGGTCCGGTACATAGTGTTGGGCAAACAGGCGGGCATTGGTATCCGGGCGGATAACGTTGATGGTTTTCAGCTCGTCAACGTAGACGGCAACTTCTTTACGCAGCTGCTCGCCGGTGGAATGGTGCTGATGCGTGTGTTCGCGAAGCATGGCGGTGATATCAGCAATCGGCACCTGGCCCGGCACGAAAGGCGCAAAGATCTTCGCCGTTTCCGCCGGGTTATCGGCCGTCCACTGCTGGGCATCCACAATCGCCTGAGTAATGGCCCGGGCTACTTCAGGATTATCGCGCACCAGCGATCCACGCAGGCCAAGCACGCAGCAGGTCATCTGACGGTAGTCATCATTGAGGTTATTATCCACTTCAATCAGGCCGTCACGATGCTTGATCAGCCAGCCTTGCGGATCGTCCGTTGCCAGCGCCTGAACTTCGCCTTTACGCAGCGCTTCGCCAAACAGGTCGGCGGGATACTGTAGCCAGTTCACCTGCTTATCAGGATCGATACCCAATTTTGCCAGCTTAATAGCAAAGAAATTGCGGATCGGGCTGGCCTGATCGGTGACCGCCACGCTTTTTCCCACCAGGTCTTGCACGCTGTTGATACCGGCTGAAGAGGGGGCCAGCAGCCGCATACAGCCGCCGTGTGTGCCAACGGTCAGATCGACATCGAAGCCTTGTTCCAGCGGCTTAAGCCAGCGCAGCGCCATGCCGATGCCGCCATCTGCCTGGCCGGTCGCAATGGCCTGCAATAGCGCATCGGTTGGCCCGCTAAAATTCACCGGTTCGACGTTCAGGCCATATTTTTTAAAGAAGCCCTGTTTTAGCGCTACGGAAATGGGCGCCTGGCAAACGGCGGTTTGTCCCCAGGCAAGCTTGACGGTTGTTAATTTGTCGCTCTCGGCCGCCCGGAGAGAAAAGGCTGGAGCGAGCACCGTGCCGGCCATGATTAGCCCTGTTTTTTGCAGAAAGGAACGGCGTGAGAAAAAAGCGTCGGCCATGGTTAATTCCTTGTGTTGCCGATGATAAAGAGCGCTAAACCGTGACAGGCTGTCGCTCGGAAGCAGAAACTTTTTCCAGCGCGCGCACGGCTAATTCACTGAAATAATGAGCGGCAGGCGCAAGGATGGCTTCATCTGGCGCAAAGCCCGGATGATGCAGGCCATAGTGACTGGCGCTGCCGATACTGACGAAAGCGCCCGGGATCTGCTGCAAATAGAAGGCAAAATCTTCGCCACCCATTTGCGGTCCGATGGGCTCAACGTGGTAGCCGCTTTCTACCGCCGCCTGCAGGCAAAATTCTGCCCATTCCGGCGTATTGTTTAGCACGGGCGGGCCAGCCTGCCAGATAAGCTCCGCTTCTGCGCCCATTGAGGCGGCCACGCCTGCAATAAGCTGGCGCATCTGTGGCTGAATATGCTGGCGAATAGCATCATTGTGGGTGCGTACCGTGCCTTCCAGCTCAACGGACTGCGGCAGCACGTTCCAGGTATTGCCGCCGCTGATGCGCGTAACACTGACCACTACTGATTCCAGCGAGCTGTAGGTACGGCTGGGCAGGGTTTGCAGTGCGGTAACGATGGCGCTGGCAGTGACGATAGTATCAATGCCTTCCTGCGGACGAGCCGCGTGCGCGCCTTTTCCGGTAACCTGAATGGTAAAGCGGTCTACGTTGGCATAAAAAGCGCCGCCGCGCGTGCGCAGCGTACCGAGCGGCGTATCAGGTGCGTTATGCATACCGAAAATGGCCTGCACGCCTTTTAATGCGCCAGCGGCCAGCACCTGTTTAGCCCCGGTAAAAATCTCTTCGGCAGGCTGAAACAGAATGCGCACGCGGCCCGGTAGCGATTGCTCTTTGGCCTTCAACAGGCGTGCCGCGCCCAGCATAACGGAAGTATGTAAATCGTGGCCGCAGGCATGCATCACACCGGTATTGACCGATTTAAACGATGAGGAAACGGCTTCCTCGACAGGGAGCGCGTCAATATCGGCACGCAGCGCGATCAGCGGTTCACCTGAACCCATTTCTGCCACTACGCCCGTTTTCAGACCAAAATCGATTTCGCGAACGTTTTCCTGCTGTAGCCATTGGCGGATCCGGGCCGTCGTGGCAAATTCCCTGTCGGACAGCTCCGGATGCTGATGGAGTTCCCGCCGCCAGGCAATTAACTGCTGCTCAAAATCCATCTTTTCCTCCTACAGGACGCGTTCCAGAAAGCGTTTTGTACGTTGGTGACCAGGGCGATTCAGCACCCGATCGGCGCTACCGCTTTCAACAATTTTGCCGTCGACCATAAACACCACGCGGTCGGCAACCTGTCTGGCAAAGCCGATTTCATGCGTGACCACCACCAGCGTGACGCCGGAGTTGGCCAGTTTTTTAATCACTTCCAGCACCTCGCCAACCAGCTCCGGATCCAGCGCGGAAGTTGGCTCATCAAACAGCATGACTTTAGGGTTCAGCGCCAGCGCGCGGGCGATAGCGATACGCTGCTGCTGGCCGCCGGAGAGCTGGCGCGGCCACGCGTGCGCTTTTTCACGCAGGCCAACGGTATCCAGCAGCTCAAAAGCTCTGTTGATAGCCTCACGCCGCGTCAGCAGCCCGTGAACAATGGGGGCTTCAATAATGTTATCCAGCACGGTCATATGCGGGAACAGGTTGAAATTCTGAAACACGTAGCCAACCTGAATGCGCTGTTTCAGAATCGCCCGCTCTTTTAACTCATACAGTTTGTTGCCTTTACGACGGTAGCCGACATAGTCGCCATCAATTTGAATAAAGCCTTCATCGACGCGCTCCAGATGATTAATGGTGCGCAGTAACGTTGACTTACCGGAGCCGGAAGGGCCGAGGATCACCGTTACCGTGCCGGGTTCGATAGTCAGGCTAACGTCGTCCAGCGCGGTAAACGCGCCGTAACGCTTGCTGATATTGGCGATCTCAATTTTTCCCACGCTGGCCTGTGCCGATGCGGTACGTGGATATAACTCAAGCGCTTCTGACATCACGATTCTCCTTCAGCGTTGGGCACCGCGCGGCGAAAAAACGGAAAGCGAGCGGGGCAAACCTGCCGCACTACGCCGCGCGAAAAATAGTGTTCGACATAGTGTTGCAGCACGGATAACACGGTGGTGATCAGCAGATACCAGATGCTGGCGACCATCAGCAGTGGAATAACCTGCTGCGTACGGTTATAGATAACCTGAACGGTATAAAACAGTTCCGGCATCGACAGCACGTAAACAATTGAAGTGCCTTTAGCCAGGCTAATCACCTCGTTAAAGCCGGTCGGCAAGATTGCACGCAACGCCTGGGGAAGAATAATGCGGAAAGTACGACGATGCGGTGGCAATCCCAGCGCGGCAGCCGCTTCATGCTGGCCTGGATCGACCCCGGCGATACCACCGCGAATAATCTCCGCGGTATAGGCCGCCTGAACCAGCGACAGCCCCAGTACGGCAACCGAAAACTGATCCAGCAGGTCGGTGGTACTGTGGGTAAAGAACACCAGAGAAGTAAAAGGAATACCCAGCGACAGGCTATCGTACAGGTAAGAGAAGTTATACAGAATAATCAGAACCAGCAGCAGCGGCAGTGAGCGAAACAGCCAGATATAGGCCCAGGCCAGCGTCTTTAATAGCCAGGATTTGGAGAGCCGTGCCAGCGCCAGGCCGGTGCCAAGAACCGAACCAAACAGCGTGCCAAAAAGCGTTAGCAGCAGCGTTTTGCCTAGCCCGCTTAAAATAGCCGGATCGAAAAACCACTGGGCGAATACGTTCCATTCCCAGCGCGGATTGGTGGCAACTGACTGCACAATTCCGGCAATGATAAACAGCGCAAACAGCGCGCCCACCAGTCGCCACGGATAGCGTGCCGGAACAACTCTTAAGGTAGCGTGCTCGGCGTGGACGTGAGGTTCAGCGCGGCCTGCATCATAATCGGGATTTCTCATCGCTTTCCTTACGCGCTGCGTTTAACCGGCTGCCTGAGCAGCGTTTTGGTAAAAGGTAAGCGACCATCGAAAGGCGGTTGTGAATAGCGTTCCGGATCGACACTGGTGTCAAACTGCGGCTGGTAGCCGTGCGACAGATAAAGCCTGACCGCTTCCGGCTGGCGAAAGCCGGTAGTCAGAAATACCGATTCATAACCTTGCAGCGTGGCCAGCCTCTCAAGTTCCGCCAGCACTCTTTGCGCAAGACCCTGACGGCGCATGCTGCGGTGCGTCCAGATACGTTTCAGTTCGGCAGTAGTGACGTTGTAACGCTTGAAGGCACCCATCGCAATGGGGGTTTCATGGCGCAACAGTACGATAAAAGCGCCATGCGGTGGTGCATAGAGATCCAGTGGTTCCTCTTCCTGCTCGCCAAAATAGTCGCCATAGCGGTCACGATATTCCTGGAATAAGCCATCAATAATTGGCTCAATGAGCGGGTCGGTCGGCGTGGTATGGATAAAGGTATCTTCAATCATCTGCTGCTCCCGAAATCAGTCGCCGAGGCCCGGCGGGTTGATTTCTGAACGTTCAATTTTATCGACGCTCTCGCCCCAGCGTTCCAGCACCTGGGCATAGCTGCCGTTGGCGATAGCACTGTTCAGCGAAGCCTGCACGGCCTGCACCAGGCCGCCGTCCTTCTTCAGCGTCACGGCGACGTTAGCGGTTTTTGGCCAGCCGCCCGCCACCACGCCAACCAGTTTGGTTCGGCCGGTGAGCTTGGCTTTATAGGCGCCGGTTGGGTTAGGAACGAAAGCGGCGTCGGCACGTCCGGACTGAAGAGCCAGCGTGGCGGCAGCATCGTCGGTGACATAAAGAGGCTGCACGGCGGCGAGGCCTTTAGCGCGGTTTTCTTTATCCCACTCCAGTAAAATCGCTTCCTGGTTAGTGCCGGAGCCAACAATAATGCGCTTCCCGG
Source organism: Erwinia sp. BNK-24-b (assembly GCF_047456155.1). Classification (NCBI taxonomy): domain Bacteria; kingdom Pseudomonadati; phylum Pseudomonadota; class Gammaproteobacteria; order Enterobacterales; family Erwiniaceae; genus Erwinia; species Erwinia sp. BNK-24-b. Next base: position 2,317,903 of record NZ_CP179901.1, on the reverse strand, counting down.
CGATATCCGGTGCGGAATCTATTTTGGTAATTTTGCTGGTGCTTTTAACGTAAAAACCGATGTTATCTTTACGATAGGTGGCAAAGTCATAGCGCGCTTTGCGATCTTTAGTCACGGTAATATTATAAATAGCCGCGTCATATTTTCCGGAAGTCACGCCAAGCGGCCAGTCTTCCCAGGCGGCCGGAACAATTTTCACTTTTAATCCCAGTCCATCCGCTACCAGGCGAGCAATATCCGCTTCGCTACCAATCACCGTTTTATTATCGCGCGCAAACAGGCCAAACGGCGGCGCGCTGCCTAATACCGCCGTAGCCACCGTCAGCGTGCCGGGCGTCACAAATTTATAATCAGCCGGGATCAGGGAAGCCGCCTGCGGATTTAACGGGGCATGAACAGGTTTTTCATTGGCAATCAAGTCGATACCCGGCGCGGCCTGCGCGCTCAGGCTAAGGCCCAGCAAAAATGCCAGCGTGGTTAAGCGGTTGCTATTCATCCTTTTTCCCTGCGATGTGTTTTTTGTGCACTATTGCGGATGGCGGAATTGAAGTAAAACAGCAAAAACAAATAAAGATAGCGGGAAATAACAATTGATTATGGCGAGATTAAAAGGAGCGATAATTTTCTTTCTAATATTAAATAATGCAAATGCAAAGCTGTATTTAATATTTAGCCCTGCCGTTTTTATATGAAATTCTCGCTGTAAGCATCCAGAGGGAATTTATTATGCCTTATCAATTAAGTCTTTTAGATCAAAGTCCGGTCGCGGAAGGACAAACGCCGCAGGCCGCACTGGCGGCCACGCTGGCTTTTGCCCGCGAGGCGGAACGGCTTGGCTATCGGCGGCTGTGGGTTTCAGAACATCACGACAACGAGCGTCTGGCGGGCAGCTCGCCGGAAGTGCTGATAGCCTGGCTACTGGCGCATACCCGCCGTCTGCGCATCGGCTCCGGCGGCGTGATGCTGCAACATTACAGCCCGTATAAGGTGGCGGAAAACTTTCATCTGCTGGCGTCGCTGGCTGATGACCGTGTTGACCTGGGCGTCGGCAAAGCGCCGGGCGGATTACCGCTGTCGACTAAAGCCTTACAGGGTGCGCTGGCCGGGAAAAAAGACTTCGTCTCGCAGCTGGCGGAATTAACCGACTATCTGAACGCCGCCGCGTCTCCGTCTGCTGGCGAAGTGGCCAGAGCGCTTCCGGTGCCGCCCCATCAGCCGCAGCGTTTTTTACTGGGTGCCAGCCCGGAAAGCGCCAGGCTGGCTGCGCAGCTGGGCTGGAATTTTGTGTACGCCGGTTTTATCAACGCTGATGAACAGACGATGCGCGAAGCGGTGCTGACCTTTCAGGAGTATGGCAAGGGCAAGGCGCTGATTAGCCTGGCGGCGGTGGCGGCGGATACGCAACAGGAGGCCGCCTCGCTGTTGGCCGAGCAGCACAACTACCGCGTCATCCTTGGCGACAGACACGTTACCGTCGGCAGCGAAGCGCAGGCGCAGGCCTTTGTGCGTCAGGCGGGCGCGGTCGATTACCGCATCGAAAAACAGGCGCTGAACGTGCTGCACGGCACCGCCGAAACGGTTCACCAGAAGCTGGCCGCGCTGCATCAAAGCCTGAACGTGGATGAATTTATTCTGCATACGCCGCTAAATAATCCCGATCGGCGTCTGCGTTCCATTACTCTGCTGGCAGGCCAGCAATAAGGAGATCGAATGAGCAAATCCATTAAGTTTGGCCTGATGCTGCAAGGCGCGGGCGGCCATATGAATTCCTGGCGTCACGCCAGCGCGCCAGTCGATGCCAGCGTCAATTTTCGCTACTTTACCGATTTAGCACAGCGTGCAGAAGCGGCCGGTTTCGATTTTGTTTTTGTCGCCGACGGTCTGCATATCAATGGAAAATCGCTGCCCCATTTTCTTAACCGTTTTGAGCCGATCGCGCTGCTGTCGGCGCTGGCCTCGGTGACGCAGCAGATAGGGCTGGCCGGAACCATCTCGACCTCTTACAGCGATCCCTTTACCGTTGCCCGTCAGCTGGCAACCCTGGACAATATCAGCGGCGGTCGTGCGGGCTGGAACGTGGTGACCTCGCCGCTGGAGGGGTCGGCAAAAAACTTTGGCAAGGTTCATCCTGCGCATTCGCTGCGTTATGAAATCGCCGAAGAGTATATCAACGTGGTGCAGGGCCTGTGGGATTCCTGGGAGGATGATGCTTTTGTCCGCGATCGCGACAGCGGCGTGTTCTTTGACGCTGCCAAACTGCATAAGCTCAACCATCACGGCAAATTTTTCTCGGTCGATGGTCCGCTAAATATTCAGCGTTCACCACAGGGCCAGCCGGTTATTTTTCAGGCGGGCGCCTCCGATACAGGAATTGAGCTGGCCGGGAGATCCGCCGATGCGGTCTTTACCAACGCGCGGGCGCTGGCAGAAGCGCAAACCTACGCACGCAAGCTGCGCGCAGCCAGCAACGGCCGCGATCCGGCGGCTATTTTCCCGGGCATCAGTCCGATAATCGGCAGGACGCCAGAAGAGGCCGAAACGAAATATCAGCATCTGCTGTCGCTGCTCTCGCTGGATGACGTGCTGGCCTATTTAGGCCGTTTCTTCGATCATCACGACTTTAGCCAGTACGATCCTGATGGACCGTTTCCGGAAATCGGTGAGCTGGGGCAAAATACGTTCCGTTCCACTACCGACAGCATCAAGCGCCGCGCGCGGGAAGGCAACCTGACGCTGCGCCAGATTGCTTATGAAACCACGTTACCGCGCGGGGAATTTTTTGGCACGCCGGAACAGGTTGCCGACGCGCTGATCACCTGGGTAGAACAGGGCGGCGCGAGCGGCTTTATCATCAGCGGGCCGGTACTGGTTGAGGCATTTAACGACTTTACGCGCTACGTGCTGCCCGTGCTGGCGGAACGCGGCTACTGGCAACCGTCAGACGAAAAAACGCTGCGTGCTCGCTTAGGCATTCCGTTTAAAGCTAACCGCTATGCGGTACAAGCGCCGGAACTCGCTGAAGTTAAATAACGGCACGCCGTGCATCAAAAAACATCACGGGTGGCCTTGCGCCGCCCGCTGCTATTGCTGTTGATCCCCGGGCGTGCTGGCGTGAATCCTTGTCCTGGGGCGATAGCCTGTGAACAGTCATTTGCATCGTCCATGATGCAGGTCGGAACCAGAAAGCGAACGCTATAAGTGACACTGTCACCTGGAGTTTATGCCAGGGTAGTCAGTACTGACGCTATCGACTGGTCTTGAAATGGTAAACGAGTTTATTTTTTATCCAGCGACCAGGTGGCGCTGTTAACGTTTATTTTTACCGGCAGCAGCCCGATTTGCGTGAACTTATCGGCCAGCGCCTGCTGCTCTTTAAACACTTCCGGCGTCATTCTTTCTGCGCCAAAGGGCATTCTGGCAATCGCTCGCTGCCAGACAGGCTGCGGCAGGCCCGTAGAGGCGGACAAGATTTTTGCCGTTTCCTGCGGGTTTTTATTGGCCCAGTCGCTCAGCGTGCCCAACTCGGTTAATACTTTTTCCGCCGTTTGCGGGTGTGCTTCCGCAAATTTACGACTGGCAAGGTAGAAGGTGTAGTGCGGCACCAGACCTTCAGCATTTTTTACCAGCCGGGCCTTAGCATTGGTTTCAACTTCGGCATAATAGGGATCCCAGATAACCCAGGCATCGACCGCGCCGCGCTGAAAGGCCGCACGGGCGTCGGCTGGCGGCAGGTAGACCGGCTTGATATCTTTATAGCTTAATCCCGCTTTTTCCAGCGCGGCGATCAGCAGGTAATTAACGTCCGAACCCTTATTTAACGCCACGCGTTTGCCTTTCAGATCGGCCACGGTGTTAATTGTTGAATTCTGCGGCACCACAATAGCTTCCGTTTGTGGATTGGCAGGCGAATGCCCCAGATAAACCAGATCGGCCTGTGCGGCCTGAGCAAAGGCGGGTGGCGCGTCACCCGTAGCGGCCAGATCGATACTGCCCACGTTTAATCCTTCCAGCATTTGCGGCCCGGCGGGAAATTCTACCCAGCGCACGCTGATTCCCTGTTTTTTAAATTCGCTGTCCAGCGTGCCGCGATATTTCAGCAGGGCAAAAATATTGGCCTTTTGATAGCCAATATTGACGGTCTCCGGCTGAGTTTCTGCCAGCGCCGGTTGAGCAATAGCCGCAAGTACCAAAGCGGCAACGCCGCTAACAAGATAATTTTTCATGCTTTTCCCCGTAAATAAAATCAGTCAGGGCAACATAGCAAATCGTTACGCATTGGCTTAGCGAGTAAAAGGCATAAACTTAGCTGAAAATGTTATGCGGACCGTTGCCGTTGCTATTTTCAGCTCATAGATAAAAGCAGCGGCTTACCTTCAGCAAACAGGACCAGGGTAAATAAAATTATCGAGAGAGCTCACATTTTAACCAAAATCAACAGGCCAGGCGTGCGAAACAGATGAAATAATAAGACTCAGCGACGGTATTTATTTAAATCGGTTCGCTGAAAAACAAGGAATAATTAAACAAGGAAGGAATAATGAAAATGATTTTACCCTATTTATGGCTCTGTCTGCTGGTGCTGTTTTTAAACGCCTGTGCCCCACAAAGCAGCGTCGATCGGCACGCGGTCCACGTCGCGCATCAGCTCTCTGAAGCTAACTTCGATCCCCATACCCGTCTGCTGCTGGCTGACAGCATTCGCCAGATGCGTCCATGCCTGCAAATCGTCTACGATCAGGGGGTAAAAGATCGTGCCGCGGGTTTATCGAGGGCACAAATGGAAGAGAAGGTAGCCAGCTATCTCGACCCGGAAAAATTCCCGGAGGAAACGGTCAAGCATCGATTCCTGCAGCAGGTCTACAGTGCGGATAAGCCAGCGCTGGAACGTAAAATTCTGACGGAGGCAATGGCGTCTGTTTATCGGGACGGTTATGAAGGGCGACCATAGGCTGCCTGACGGCATGAGGTTAAGCCCGTCAATATTTATCACAATATTGACGGGAAGGGGTCAAAGACACGCTTCGGCGTCAGAAGGTGTTTTCAGGGCGGCTCAATAACTGAACTGCTGCGCCGCCAGCGTCAGGTCAGCCTGCAGGCGAACATCTTCCGCATGGCGGCCGGCAACGATGTCATAGTCGCCCTGGGCAATTTGCCAGGCGGATTGCGTCGTATCCCAACAGGCAATCACTTTTGGCTCCAGCGTTAGCGTCACCACCCGGCTTTCGCCCGGAGCCAGCTCCGTGCGCGCAAAAGCGACCAGTCGCGGCACATACGCTTTGTTTTTTGGCTGAATATAAAGCTGTACCACATCGGCACCGCCACGCTCGCCGGAATTGGTAACGGTGAGCGACGCTTCGATTGCTGCTGCATTCCGCGTCACCTTGAGATCGCGCCAGTCAAAAGTGGTATAGCTCAGACCAAAGCCGAATGGGAACAGGGGGGGTTGCTGAGTGCGCGAATACCAGCGATAGCCCACGTCCGAGCCTTCAATATCATAATTGATATGCACGATATCGCCTTTAACCGGTACGCCAGGCATTGAGGTGGTCGTAGCAGGATCCAGCTGTTCAGGATTGGGCAGCTGCTGTTCGCTGGCGGGGAAGCTTACCGGCAGGCGACCTGATGGATTGACGCGCCCAAACAGCACGCCAGCAATCGCTTCAGCACCGCCAGAGCCGGGATACCAGGCGGCCAGTACCGCCGCCACTTCGTCAAGCCACGGCATCGTTACCGGGCCGCCGGTTTCCAGAACGACGACCGTGTTTTTATTAACGGCGGCCAGCTTGCTAATCAGCTGGTTTTGCTCGTCGCTTAACGCCAGCCCCTCAGCGTCAAGCGCTTCGGAACGCCACTCTTCGGCAAAGAAAATAACCGCATCGGCTTTTTGTGCCAGCTCGGTCACTTTTCTGACGTCTTCGCCGCTGGCGTAGTCGACCTCTGCCGCGCCTGATTCCGCGCGGATTGCGTGCAGAGGGGACGAAGGATGATAAATTTTATCGGTAGCAATTCCCATAAAATCAACGCCAGGCAAACGGAGGCTACCTACAGGCGTCACGGAAGAGGAGCCGCCTCCGGCCAGTACGCCAGCGTCAGCGTGGGCTCCCACCACCAGTAGCCGTTTGGCACCTTTGGGCAGCGGCAGTGCCCGGGCGTTTTTCAGCAGTACAATTCCCTGTTCCGCTTCGCGCTGTGCCTGCAGCCGATGTGCCATATAATCAATATCTCCGCCCGGTCTGGCGGGATAGTCGATTGCGCCCACGGCAAACAGGCTGCGTAAGATGCGCCGCACCATATCATCGATGCGGGCCTGAGGCACTTCTCCGGATGCCACCGCCTCGCGCAGCGGTTTATCAAACCAGGCTTGCTTATCCAGATTGGCGCCCGACTGTACGTCCAGTCCCGCCAGCGCGGCTTTGGCCGCCGAGTGCGTAGCGCCCCAGTCGGACATTACCCAGCCCTGATAGCCCCAGTCGCCTTTCAGTACTTTATTCAGCAGAAAGTCGTTTTCCGACGCCCACGTGCCGTTCACCAGGTTATATCCCGGCATCACTGCGCCAGCCTGACCAATCTCCAGGGCGATTTCAAACGCCAGCAGGTCGGACTCACGCATTGCCGCCTCGCTGAGATCTGAACTGACCACCACGCGGCCGGTTTCCTGCGCGTTGACCGCGAAGTGCTTAACGGTCGATACCACGTGCTCAGACTGGATACCGCGCACGGAGTGCCCGGCCATGATGCCGGTCAGCAAGGGATCTTCGGAAAGATATTCAAAGTTTCTGCCGCCGCGCGGTTCCCGGATCAGGTTCGCGCCACCGGCAAGCTGTACGTTAAAACCTTTAGCAAAGGCTTCGCGTCCAACCAGCTTCCCGGTTTCTTCAGCCATTTGCGGGTTAAAGGTTGCGGCCAGCAGCAGGCCGGAAGCCAGCGCGGTCGCATTATCGCCGGGACGTATGTTGCCCAACGCCGAAACGCCAAGACTGGCGTCCGACTGCTGCATCGCGGGGATGCCCAGGCGGGGAATGGCAGGGTAGTAAGCGGCTGAACCGATAGCGCCTTCCGGCAGCGGCTCGTCGCCCAGAGGGATCGCCATCGGTCCCGAAAGCCAGGCGAATTTTTCCTCGGTGGTCATCGCCTGCAGAACGAGTTCGGCCCGTTCGTCCGGCGTCAGGTTTAATGGTTTATTGCTCACAGAACCTCCTTATTCGTTAGCGACAGTCAAAGCCTGCGCCGCGCAGACCAGCGCAAGATGGCTCAGCCCCTGCGGCAAATTACCGCGCCAGCTGCCCGTACGCGTATCAAACATTTCATTGAAGATTTCGACGTTGCCGCGATCGCAGATGCCTTCCAGAATTTCATTCATCGCCGCTTCGGCCTTTTTGGTTTCGCCCATTGAGGCCCAGGCTTCCACCAGCCAGAACGAGCAGGCGACAAAAGTACTTTCCTCCTGCTCTACGCCGCTGTAGCGATAGAGCATGGCGCTATTGTGGCCCAGCTCGCGATGAATGGCGTCATAGGTTGCCAGCATGCGTTTAGGGTTTACGGTATTACCGTAGTGGTGCACCAGCGCCAGCGAGGCATCCAGCCGGTCGTCACTGCCGACATAAAACAGATAGGCCTGGCGCTCTTCGGACCAGCAGTGGTCTTCAATCCAGTCGCGGATTCGATCGCGCTCGCGCTGCCAGCGATCAACCCAGGTCGGTTCGATATGTTTGCCATCGGCCATCGCTACGGCCCGATCCAGCGCCAGCCAGCAGGCCATTTTCGAATGGGTATAGTGCTGCTCTTCCGGCAGTTCCCAGATGCCGGAATCCTTCTGGCGCCAGCTGTCGGCGCAGCAGTTTGCCAGCTCGCCAAGCATGCGCGAGGTGGCGATATCCAGCACGTGACCCGCTTCGATAAACAGGAGCGCGGTGGCGAGCATGTCGCCGTACATACTGAGCTGAACCTGATCGCGCGCATTATTACCCACGCGTACGGGCAGCGAATCCTCATAGCCACGCAGCGGCAAATAAGTCTCTTCCGGCACTACGTCACCTTCGAGCGTGTAGCAGGCGCGCAGTTTGACGCCGTGGCGAATAATGGTGTGGGTCAGCCACGAGAAGGCGGCTTTACAATCCTCCAGTGCGCCAAGATAGACGAAGGATTTAATAATCAGGCAGGCGTCGCGTACCCAGGCATAGCGGTAGTCGTAATTTTTTTCGCCGCCAATACCTTCGGGCAGTGAGGTGGTTGCCGCCGCAGCCAGCGCGCCGGTTGGTGAATACCAGAGGAACTTGAGTGACAGGGCGGAACGTTTTACATGCGGCGTAAAAAGACCTTTATAAGAGAGGTGACCAACCCAGTCGCGCCAGGCGGCATGGCTGGTTTCAATCCTGTCGTCGATGTCGGCCAGATTAGGCACGGCCAGCGGCTCTTTCTCGCTTGCCAGCAGCGCCACCATCGAATGTGAACCGGGCGAGGTGGTTAACCGGCCGCTGATAGCTTCATCGGAACGATGGGTAATCTTAACGTCCTCGCTGGTACGCAGCATGGTCATCAGATCGCCAATATGAAAAACCGTACCCTGATTCGTATCTGCTGCCCATGGCGAACGGGTTTCCGCTACGGTACCAAGCTTAAGATGCAGCTTCAGCTTAACTTTGCCATCAATGCCGTCAATGCGACGTGCCAGCTCGCTCCAGGGCAGACGCCCGGCCGCCGAACTGTTCAGCGATTCAGTGAGCCGCACCGAGCCGGTTTCGGTAGTAAAAACCGTTTCCAGCACGTTACTGTCTTCGCGATAATGACGCTTAACGCTGTAGTCGTCCTCAGGTTCCAGCTGAAAAAAGCCACCGATCCCGGGATCCAGAATACGATCGAAAAGCGGTGGCGAATCAAGGTTAGGCGCACACCACCAGTCAATAGAACCGTCTGGCGCAATTAAGGCAACAGATCGTCCTTCACCGATGGCGGCATAGTCGCCCAGACCAGCAAAACCTTCTTTGCGCACGGGGGAATGATAGGTTTTATTTTTCACTCAACGTCCCTTGTTATATATGGAAAGACGTAGCCTGAATCGATTAATCAGGCTGCTGACTGAAAAGTATAGGTAAAGTTTGGCGTTACGCAGGGAAGGAGAAGAATGCGTTAAAGAATGAAAGGCCGTAAAGGAGCAAAAATAAGAATTTCCGCAGAACAAAGCTGGCCGTTAAAACACCACAGGCGGACGAGAAACTAACATTTCAATCGGGACATCCAGCGCATTAGCCAGATTATTTAGCGTCAGCAGGCTGATATTCCGTTTGCCGTTTTCAATATCGCTGAGGTAGGTTCGATCAATGCCGCTGCGTTCGCTGAGAGCAACCTGGCTCAGCTGTTTACGTTTACGATAGAGGCGAACGCGTTCGCCAACGCTGATGAGCAGACCGTCTTGCAAGGGCGTTCCTCCAGTTTTTACGGTCAGATTATTCCCGAATTTATATAATAACCGGCTGATTTAAAAGCTCTGTTACTTTTTTAAGACTATTCCTGGTAAGGGTGGGCTTTTTATATTGTTACAACAGTTTATTTTACATTGCAGAAAATGTACCCATATTTTCAGCGGTAATAATTTTAAAAGCGACGTTACCATCCTGATAAAGATCGGGCTGATAACCTACTTCAAGATGACGAAGTAATAAATCCAGCGCCAGTCTTGCATGCGCGGGCGCATTCTGATCAAGGGTATAAGAAACCATATCGGCCTGAAGCATCTGCCGGGTGACAGAATAAAGTTCGTGCGTAATAACCGTGCTGCGTAAATTATGACGTTGTAGCAAAGCTTTAATTTCGCTATTGCCGACCCCCGTATTATAAATACCCACCACGTTTTGCGTTTTACGCAATGCCTGTTCAAACAAAACGCGAATAACTTCGCGCCGATCGTGGCCGGAAAGCACTTCTTTCAACTGAATTTGCGGCGCGCGTTGCGCCATAGCCTGGCGAAAGCCTTCAATACGCTGGCGATGGGCGCGATAATCAATACGGCCGCTAAGCATAATGACTTCTCCGGCGTCGTGCAGCGATTTACTCATCAGCAAACCTGCGGTTCTGCCTGCCTGATACTGATCGATACCAACATGACAAAGGCGCTGCGCCTGCGGAATATCGGTTGCTAACGTGATTACCGGTACGCCTTTGGCACGGCAGCAGGCCAGCGCATCGTGGATCGCCGGATAATCGTGCCCAAAAACAATCAGGCCGTCGCGGTTTTCACAGGCGTCCATCATACGCTGCGCCAGCCTTTCAGGCTGTGATTCTGCGATATAGGTACGGTGTAGCGTCAGGCGCTGATAGCCCAGCTGGCTTGCTACCGTAGAGAAATCGCTGGCCAGCGTATCGAAGAAAAAAGAGGGATTGCCGCTGAGAAAGACCTCAATTTGCCAGGGCTGGCGATACTCTTCCGGTAATAGCCGCTTCAGGCCAGCCTCACGCGCAGCTTGTAAAACTTTGCGCGTGGTAGCAGGCGATACGCCGCCACGATCGTTGAGTACCCGATCGACGGTGGCAACGCCAACGCCCGCCAGCTCGGCCAGCATCTGTAATGTTAACTTCTTCATCGTCCACCCATCAGCGGTTCCTGTCCGCACGCTGCGGACGGCGGCATAGTATGCGCAGCCTGACGCTTCTGGCAAGCTGGAAAAAACCGGAAGCGGACTCCGTTTATTGTCACTAACGCACCGGACGGAATGCAGGCAGGGCGCGGTTCTTTGCGCTATTACGGTGAAGAAAACGACGCTTTGCTGAAAAATAAGACGCTCATCTTAATATGATGTAAAACCATCAACGCAATCCTTTTCTGGGCTGCTGCAAAAAATTATCCTGCCGCCGATGTTAATTATTTATTAAATACATTCTTGTCGTGTAAACAAAAAGCCTCTGATTTGATAATTACATTAAGCAATTATCAAAAAAAATTATTCTAAAAACGATATCGCAATGTGATCAACTTATCCGCAGGGAATTTATGAAAAGAAGAGAGTTCCTTACCTCAGTGGTTGCGCTGGGCGTAGCCTCATCTATACCTCGCGCACAGGCCGAGGTGATTAGCGGCGGCCAACCGTGGCAGCCGGGCAAAGTTCATACTCCGCCAACCCCGCCAAAACAGGGCGGCCTGCAATACTTTACTCCGCACGAGTTCGCTACCGTGGGCGCTATTGCTGAACGCTTTATTCCTGCAGACGAAAGCAGCCTGAGCGGAAAGGATGCGGGCTGCGCTACCTTTATCGACAGGCAGCTGGCCGGTGATTACGGTCGTGCCGCCGCGCTTTATCGGCTTGGGCGCTTTGTCAAAGGAACGCCGGAACAGGGGACGCAGTCACCGCTGACGCCTGCGGAACGTTATCGTCAGGGGCTTGCTGCTCTGGATAGCGCAACGCAAAAGCAGTACGGCAAAAACTTTATCGATCTTGCGCCGGATATGCAGGAAACCGTTCTGCACGCGATGGAAGCGGACAAGTTCGATATGGGAAAAGAGGTGGATACTAAAGTCTTTTTTGAACTGCTGCTGCAAAACGTTCGGGAAGGTTTTCTTTCCGATCCGATTTACGGCGGAAATAAAGAGATGACCAGCTGGAAGATGATCGGCTTTCCCGGCGCGCGCTATGATTTCCGCGACATGCTGAGCAAGAAAGGCAAGAAGCTGAATATTATTCCCACCAGCCTGATTGATAACACCCTCTGAATTAAGAGTTAATAAATGAATAATGTACGTCCAAAAGCTGATGTTGTTATCGTCGGCCTGGGCTGGTGCGGCTCTTTGATCGCTGAAGAGCTGACCCGCGCCGGATTAAATGTGGTAGCCATTGAGCGCGGCCCGTGGTTTGAAACCGCGACCGATTTCCCGCCTTCTGTAGATACAGATGAACTGCGCTGGGATACTCGCCGCAGCATGCTACTGCCCCCTGCCGTAGAAACCACTACTTTCCGTAATAATCGTACTCAGCAAGCGCTACCGACCCGCGACTGGAACCTGAACGAGCTGGGTTACAACGTTGGCGGCTCCGGTACGCACTGGGCAGGTATGGCATGGCGCTTTACGCCATGGGACTTTCAGCCCTATAGCCAGACCGTCGAGCGCTACGGTAAACAACAGATTGCCGAAGGGTTAATCCTACAGGACTGGGGCGTCACCTATGACGAGCTGGAGCCTTTCTACGATCGCTTTGAAAAAATCGCCGGCGTTTCCGGAAAAGCGGGCAAGCTAAACGGCGAGGTCGTGCCGGACGGTAACCCGTTTGAAGGCAACCGCAGCAGTGATTACCCGCTACCGCCGCTGGAAAGCATGCGCCTGACGGATATTTTCCGCGACGCGGCTAAATCCCTCGGCCAGCATCCTTTTATGGTACCGGCCGGGCAGGCTTCCCGCGCCTACGTCAATCCGCTTGGCGTGCGGATGGGGCCCTGTACCTATTGTGGCTACTGCCTTTATTACGGCTGCGGCAACTTTTCCAAATCCAGCCCGAACGCCTGCGTCATTCCGGCGCTGATGCAGCGTGAAAACTTTACCGTGCTGACCGATTCTGCGGTCGTGCGCGTCAATAAAGCGGAAGATGGCAAAACGGTAACGGGCGTAACCTATATCGATCGTAATAAAAAAGAGTGGGAGCAGCCAGCCGATATTGTGGTGCTGTCCGCTTTCCAGATGCAGAACGTGCGCCTGCTGCTGCTTTCTAAAATCGGCAAGCCTTACGATCCGGTGAGCAAAACCGGCGTGGTAGGACGTGCCTACAGTTTCCAGACCGTTTCTGGTGCAAGTCTGTTTTTTGAAAATGAGTATCTGAATCAGTATATCGGTGCCGGTGCGCTTTCTCAGCAGGTTGACGATTTCAACGGCGACAACTTTGACCATAGCGGTATGGGCTTTATCGGCGGCGCGGGCATTCTGGTAGTAGCACGCGGGGCTCGTCCGATCGGTAACGCCGACGTGCTGCCGCCAGGTACGCCGCGCTGGGGCAAAGAGTGGAAAAAAGCCTATACGCATGCTTTCCAGAACGGCACCTTCATTTTTGGCCAGGGAACCAGTTTTTCTCATGAAGATTACTACCTGGACCTGGATCCGGAATACGTTGATGACAACGGTAATCCGCTGCTGCGCGTGACCTTCGATTACAACGAGAACGACCGCCGTTCCGCGAAGTTTATCGAAGAGAAAAGCGTGGAGCTGGGTAAAGCGATGGGCGCCAAAACGGTGATCGGCACCAATTCCGCCTCCGGCAACTATTCGCCGTATAACTTCGCCAGCGACCATACCATCGGCGGCGCGGTCATGGGCACCGATCCGAAAACCAGCGTACTGAATCGCTATCAGCAGAGCTGGGACATGCACAATCTGTTTGTGCTGGGCGCTTCCTCGTTCCCAAACAACGCGGGCTACAACCCGACGGGCACCATAGGCGCGCTAAGCCTGTGGACGGCAAAAGCGATTATTGAACAGTATTTGAAAAATCCAGGCCCGCTGGTAAAGGTGTGAGATGAAAAAGACAACAATGCTGGGCGGCGTGGCGTTTATCGCCGCTGCCGTGGCGGCCGGCCTGCTGTGGCAGAACGGGGACGCCAGTGCGGATGATGTGGCAGATAACCAGACGTTGACCAGCCAGCCGCCGGGCGCGGCCGATGCTGACGCAGTGGCGCGTGGGAAGTATATCGCTATTGCCGGTGACTGTGTTGCCTGCCATACGGCACCGGAAAGTAAAGATGCGTTTGCCGGAGGCTACGCAATCAGTACGCCTTTTGGCGGCATTTTCGCCAGTAACATTACGCCGGATAAGGAAACGGGGATCGGCAACTGGACCGAGCGTGATTTCTATCGCGCCGTGCGCCACGGAAAGGGCAAAGAGGGCGAGAATCTTTATCCTGCTATGCCTTATAACGCCTATGTAAAGGTCAGCGACCGGGACATGCACGATCTGTGGATGTATATGCGTTCTGTTAAGCCGGTTCACTATGCGGTGCCGGAAACCGATCTGGGCTTTCCATATAACATTCGTCTGGCAATGATGGGCTGGAACCTGCTGTTTTATAAGAACAGCGGCTTTAAGCCTGATGCGGGCCGTTCGGCACAGTGGAATCGCGGCGCTTATCTGGTCGAAGGACTGGAACACTGCGGTGCCTGCCATACGCCGAAAAACCTGCTTGGCGGCGACCGTGATGCCTGGCTACAGGGCAGTAACCTGTCAGAGTGGCATGCGCCGGATATTACGTCCAACAGGTATACCGGCATTGGCGGCTGGAGTGTCGATCAGATTACCGATTACCTTAAGCTGGGCAGCAACCATGTCGCTGTCGCTTCCGGGCCCATGGCAGAGGCGGTAACCAATTCGACGCAGCATTTGACGAGGGAAGATCTGCAGGCGATAGCGGTTTACCTGAAGTCGCAGCCAGATTCAGGGACGCAAAAACCTCAGCCGCTGGCGGCTGACGATGCGCAAATGAAGATGGGCGCGAACGTCTACTCTGCCAACTGTGCGGCATGTCATAACAGCGACGGAAAAGGTATTCCGAATCTGGCCGCCAGCCTTGCCGGAAACCCTGGGTTGCAGGCGGAAGATGCCTCTTCAATCATTTCTACCATCCTGCAGGGCGGGCGCGGCGCGGTGACCGAGGGCAACCCGACCAGCGGCGCGATGCCGGCGTTTGCGTGGAAGCTGTCGGACGAGCAGGTAGCAGCCGCGGCGACATATCTGCGTAACAGCTGGGGCAATGCGGCATCGGTGGTAAAACCGGAAGCCGTGGCTGGAAAACGGAAAGTATTAAATATGCCAGCGCAGATGCCAGCGCATTGAGGGCGACGTTGAAAGTTACTGTGGGCCTGGCGTAAGACATCAAGGGCAGCTCGAAACAGGGACTCGTTGTAAAATCATTCCTGACGGCTCGGTGAAGCAATCATGCGCCAAACTGTCCGCCTGTTCGAGCAGCCCTTGCTATTACTAAGCAGCTGATAAAGACGCCTGAGGCGTTGAAGGCTGGCGAAAAACCGCGCGTCCGGCGGGCTTCGGCCCGCAAATTCTCCGTGAGTTGTTACACTCAATACTGGTGTATCAACAGGAGAAATCATGAAACTGGGCTTTGCTTGTAAATTTTTTAACGCTGATGCTAAACAGCCTTTTCCATTCAGAGCCACCACGCGCACCCGATTTTTGAGCCTGAATAAAGAAGAGCGGCTCAGGCTTATCAGCGAGATTTCGCATAATAATTTAAACCATCTTTATCTGACGCTGGAAGCGCTGCAGCAGCAGCCGGAGGCGTTGAGAATGATGCGTCTGGGAAGCGATCTGCTGCCTTTATATACGGTCCCGGAAGCCGGGGAACTGTACGAAGCGTTTTTGCCGGATCTGTATCCGCTGTTTAAAAAGTGTGGCGACTTTGCCAGGGATAATGCTATCAGACTCTCTTTCCATCCCGGCCAATATTCCGTGCTGGCGTCCGATAATCCGCTGGTGGTAGAGCGCGCTATTGAAGATGTGGAATACCACGCCTTGTGCGCCAGCCTGATGGGGTACGGTAAGCATTTTCAGGATTTCAAAATCAATATCCATATGAATGGCAAAGGGGGCTTTGAAGGTTTTAAAGCCGCTTTCCAGCAGCTTAGCCCGCAGGCTAAAAATATGCTGACGGTGGAAAACGATGAAATATCCTGTTCACTGGATGATGTTTTACAGGCAAAAGATCTCTGTCCGATAGTGCTGGATATTCATCACCATTGGGTAAAAGAGAATGAGTTTATCAAGCCGGACGATCCGCGCATTGCGCAAATCATCGCTTCCTGGCGCGGCGTTCGCCCGGTATTACACTATTCCGTCTCGCAGGAAGGTATTATTCCTGAGACGGGATTTCCCGATCAACGTGAATTAAGCGTAGCGCGGACCAAACTGCGCGCGCATTCTGATTACTATTTTAACGACACGCTGAACGACTGGGCTTTGTCTTTTCGCGATTTCGATATTATGTGTGAAGTAAAAATGAAAAACCTGGCCAGAGATAAACTTTATCAGCATGCCGGGAAGAAACTTTAATGGCGGGTGGATCTCTTTAATAATCCTCAGCGCTGGCCACTATTTCTAATGGCCAGCGTATCATTCAGAGCTTGCCGCTACGGGTCTGCTCCGAAGTGGTAAAACGCGTCTCTCCGTGTGCAATATCGCCCCCGCCTTTAACGCTTTTTAACTGTACGGTGTCACCTTTTTCCCAGGCATTGGCACCGGCCGCCACCGGATGCGCAATAATATCTTTGCGCGATTCCCGAATTTTTTTGCTATCCACATCAAAGCGCTTATCGCGATCGGTTAGCAAACGCGGATCCATCTTCCCATCGGCGGTAAAGCCCATCATCAGCGCCGGAATGCCGAGCGGCAGCGTTTTGTCGCGATCCGTATGCCATGTATGCCAGGTTTTGCCGTAGGTATTAACGATACGCTTCATCAGCGCTTTCTCCGCAACCGGCGGCAGGCCGGGCGCTATCAGCGTGCCTGATTTCACCTCATACTGATGACTGTGCCAGTACTTTTTCTCTTCCGGCGGCAGCGTCTTAAACAGCCTTTCGCTGATGATATATTCAACGCCCATAAGTTTTGCATCACGGGTATTGCCATCATAAATAACCGCCTGCATCACATCATCGTTTAAAATAGTCACGTAGTGGTGCGCTTCCATCTGGCCATTATGATCGCCATTGTAAAAGTGAAAACCATCCAGATAAGCATTAATGGCGTCAATGGGCGGCCGGGATTGTAGCGCTGCCGCGCCGGTATCCAGCAATTGCTTTTGCGTAGAGGTGGGTGCGCCAGGCGCGGTAACTTTGGAAGGGGAATTATGTGCGCCGCAGCCGCACAGCAGCAGCGCCAGCAGAGGTAAAGTTCCTTTCATCATGACTCCAGGTTGTCTGAAATTGTGTCGTACTGATACAAAATAGTAACAACAGCCTGGCAGCTGACGATGAATTCGTCATGGAAGAAGGCGTAATCTCGTCAACTTACTGCGCCAGAACCTATACTGTTTTGCAGTCTTATATAAAGGAGGTAACGTGTCGGAACACAATAAATCCAGGCAAGAGATTGAATCTTCAATGCTGCTGCAAACCAGCGAGGCCTGGAACGGTACGCCCTACGAGGCGTATCCCGAAGGAAAGCCGCAGCTGACGCTAATGAAAATGACCATACCGCCACATTCTTTCTTACCGTGGCACTCGCATCCGATGCCTAATATCGCTTATCTTCTCTCTGGCGAGCTGACCGTTGAGGATCGAGAAACGGGCAGGAAGCACCTCGTCAGCGCTGGCGAAGCGCTAAACGAATCCACAGGCGATATCCATCGCGGCTACACCACAGAGCAGGCGGCGGAGATGGTTATCTTTTATGCGGGTGCGGAAGGTATGCCGCTTTCTGAACCGCTGCCGGGCGAACCCTCGGAGTTTTAATAATGAAAAAAATTGGTTTTCTCTCTTTCGGACACTGGACGCCTTCCGCCCAGTCAGCCACGCGTTCGGCGGCAGACGCGCTGCTGCAATCAATCGAACTGGCCGTTGCGGCGGAAGAACTGGGCGCGGATGGCGCTTATTTTCGCATACACCACTTTGCCCGCCAGCTTAGCGCGCCTTTCCCGCTATTAGCGGCGGTCGCTGCTCGCACCAGCAAAATTGAAATCGGCACTGGCGTTATCGATATGCGCTATGAGAACCCGCTTTATATGGCGGAAGAGGCGAGCGTAGCCGACCTGATTAGCGGTGGGCGACTGCAGTTAGGCATCAGTCGAGGTTCACCTGAGCAGGTGATTGAGGGCTGGCGCTATTTTGGCTATAACCCGCAAGAAGGCGAGAGCGACGCGGACATGGGCCGGCGGCATACCGAAGCGTTGCTGGAAGTGCTGCGTGGTGAAGGTTTTGCAAAGCCGAATCCGCAGCCAATGTTTCCTAACCCGCCGGGTTTATTAAGGCCAGAGCCTTTTTCTCAGGGATTGCGCGAGCGCATCTGGTGGGGATCGGGTTCTGACGCCACGGCCGTTTGGGCGGCGAAGCTGGGGATGAATCTGCAAAGCTCCACGCTGAAAGATGATGAAACCGGCGAGCCTTTCCATATTCAGCAGGCAAAGCAGATCCGCGCTTATCGTGCGGCCTGGCAAGAGGCAGGGCATCAGCATCAGCCGCGGGTTTCGGTCAGCCGCAGCATTTTTGCTCTGGTTAACGAGCAGGATCGCGCATGGTTTGGCGGTAGCGGGCAGGGCGGCGATCAGATTGGTTATCTGGACGAAAAAACGCGCGCGATTTTTGGGCGCAGCTATGCGGCGGAACCGTCCAGGCTGATTGAGCAGCTGGCGAAAGATGAAGCCATCGCCGAAGCAGATACGCTGCTGTTGACCATACCTAACCAGCTTGGCGTGGATTACTGTGCGCACGTTCTGGAAGCAATTCTGAAGCACGTCGCACCAGAACTGGGCTGGCGCTAGTCGACTCACGCTATAAAACAGGAAACCGCAGAGGCTTTCGGTTTCCTGTTTCTGTAACTAGTAATAGTTACAACATGCGATAAGTTAAAATAACATCCTGAATTTCGGCAACGGTTATTTTATGGCTCAGCAGGAAAATTCTGGTGACCTCTGACCGAAAGGGAAGGGGAGACAGGCCCGGTTAAGGGCCTGAAAGGGAACTATTTTTTCGGGCGCCAGCGGTTCTGAAGATAGTGTACTGCTTCGGCCGTTTGCGGCTGATTCAGAAAGCCCTGGCGAAAAAGAATGGTACCTTTCACTTCTGGCAAGGCATCGTTAATGTCCAGTTGCCTCTGCAGTTCAGGTACGCCACCTGCAATCGTCCAGTCCGGTTCAGCGGCTGAAGGCATACCAATCTTATACAGGGCGATACCGATATATAATTTGGTATCGGTATTTTTCACCACATCTGCCCACCAGTGGGCCAGCACGTCATAGCGAACAATTTTCCTGGCGACCGGCCAGTAAAGCTGGGGGGCGATATAATCCAGCAGCCCCAGCTTTACCCACTGACGTGTATCGGCGTAAGACGCATCATAAGCTGTGCCACCTCGGGTAGCAGAGCCAAGCGGATCCTCACCCTTATTACGCCAGACGCCTGCCGGGCTGATACCAAATTCAATATTCGGTTTTAATTTTTTAATTGCGGCAGAAATTTGTTTGACCAGTAATAGCGTGTTATTTCTTCGCCAACTGGCCTTGTCGGCGAATCCGCTGCCATATTGTCGCCAGGTAGCGTTATCTTTTAGCGGGGAGTCGGGCGTTTCGTAATAGAAATAATCATCAAACTGCACGCCATCAATATCGTAATTATTCACCAGCTCGGTGACAACGTTCGTAATCCAGTCGCGTACTTCAGGCAATCCCGGGTCGAGAACAAAGCGATCGCTGGCCGTGCGTATCCAGTCAGGATGTAGCACAAACACGCTGGCTGGCGATGAGGAAAGGGTAGCGTGCAGCGCCCTGACTGTTTCTGGCTTTGTATTCATCGAAACCCGGTAAGGATTAAGCCATGCATGTACCTTAATTCCACGGCGGTGCGCCTCTTGCAGCACAAAAGCTAAAGGATCATAACCGGGATCTGCGCCGATAACGCCCGTCAGCATATCTGACCAGGGCAAAATAGCGGAGTGCCACAATGCCGTGCCATCCGGCTTCACCTGAAAGAACAGAGTGTTAATTCCGCTCTCCTTCAGCTCATCCAGTGCCTTTATCAAAGATTCCTTTTGTAGACGGATTCGCTCGGTTTCTGATGATGCCTGAAGAGAGGCCTGCGGCGGCCAGTCGAGTCTGGATACCGTAGCCAGCCAGATCCCCCGCATGGGTTCCGTAACTATGGGTTCTGTTATCGGTTTCTTTACTACCGGCACCAGCTGATGCCTTATCTCGGGCTCCTGCTTATGTGAACAGCTGGCCAGACCCAGCGAGCAAATTACTGCCAGTAACCAACCGTTCATTGTTCTTCCTGACTGCATCCACAGCTCCTTTAATTAAAATCCTTGTTCACTAAACGGTATTTTTCTACCAGCGCGGCATAGTGTAATACAACAAACCTTTAGTTTCGCAACAAGGATTGTTCGCCAGCCGTTTAATCAAAAATTGCGTGCTAAATGGCATAACAAAACCCTTACGTATCGATGCCTGTCAACGCTGGCATGGTCACTATTTTCTTCCAGCCCCTTGCTACGCCCATTTTTTCGCTTCGCTTACTCGACCCGCGTGCCTTTCTGACAAAATCTACCATAAAATTAGTGCGTTTCAGCGCAACGGTAAGTACGCATCGGCAGATTTATACTTTTTTATACACAGGTAATCCCCATTTTCTGTGGATAAGATGGTTGGGCATCAGGTTGTGATGGTCAAAATAACGACCATGCTTTTGGTAAGCTAGCTTACCTGTTAAGCAATTGATTATAAATATAAATAATTGGTTAAAGCGTAAGTATCAGGGTCTGTTAGCAAGGTTGATGACGTCATATGGACAAAACAGCTGCGGCCGCTCTCATTGTTGTGCATTCTTCCAAAAAACGGCTTTTTAGGCAATTAAGTGGCTAAAAAAAGAGAAATAAAGGGTAAGCATTTCCGTCCGGTAAAACGTTATTTAGATATGGTAAGCAGTTATCAGCATAATTAATCCGCTTAACATTGATTAAAATAATAAGATAATGTTTGTACGGGATTTTATATGTAGTTCGTAAAAGAAGCTGTCCAGGCAGGCTTGGCTCGTAATTTACTTTTAATTCAGCATGCCGGATGAAGTGGCGCGCGTAGAGTTGAATCATTATTCAGAGGAATAGATTGTGATAAGAGCGGTATTGGTGCTGTTGGCGGCAAGTTGGGTGGTGCAGGCGGATGATAGTGTAGTGTTAAAAATCGCCGATCAAAAAGGCAATATGCATGCCCAGCTGGAGGCTGCAGGGCTACTGAATAATTTACCTTACCGTATTGAGTGGACCGAATTTCCTGCCGCCGCGCCGCTGGCGGAAGCGCTCAATGCGGGTGCCGTCGATGCGGGTATTATAGGTGATGCACCGCTACTGTTTTCAATCGCAGCGGGTTCCCGGGTAAAAGCCATTGCCGTAGATAAATCCGATCCGGTTGGTACCGCGATAGTAGTGAATAAAGACTCTCCGTTAAAAACCGCTGGCGATTTAAAAGGCAAAAGTATTGGCACCGGTCGCGGTTCGATTGGGCATTTTATTGCTTTGAAGGCGCTGGAGCAGGCAGGGGTTAAAGCGGATCGGGTTCATTTTCGCTATTTAACGCCCGGCGATGCGAAAATTGCTTTAGCAAGTGGCGCAATCGATGCCTGGGCAACCTGGGATCCTTATACCGCGCTGGCGGAAACTTCCGGCACGGGGCGCGTGCTGATAAATGGACGAGGGCTGATATCGGGCAACAGCTTTCTGGCCGCTACCGATAGCGCGCTTGGCGATGATAAAAAACGGCAAGCCCTGCAGGATTATGTTAATCGGCTGTCTCGGGCAGAGCGGCAGGCCTATGCCAGTCCCGATGCTTATTCCCTGGTACTGGCAAAGATTATCGGTTTCCCTCAGCAGGCGGTCAAACTTGCCTTTGGCCGCAGAAAATCGCACTGGCAGGCTATCGATCGGGAAACGATAGCCCAGCAGCAGGCTACGGCCGATTTTTATCACCAGCAGGGTCTAATCGCCAGCCCTTTGCAGGTTGAACCTACCTTTTATCGTGGCGTAGCAATTAAAACGGCTGATTAAAAAGAGCCGGAAAAAACGGGGAAAGGCAGCGTTTTACTGCAAAGCTGCTGTAAATGTCTTTCCCCGGTATCTGTTTCTTCACGCAGCAGCTCGATTAATTCGCTTAGTCCCTGTGGCATTGCCCGGTTTCCGGGATAGTACAAATGCAGGGCAGGTTCAACCGGCGACCAGTCGGAAAGAACGGTACGCAAGCTTCCTTCGGCCAGATGCTGAGAAACTTGTTGTTCAAGACACCATGCGATGCCCGTTCCGGCAAGAGCCAGCGCTATCGCCAGCGTCGCGTCATTGACGCAGATCTGCCCCGGTACATCAATAATCCGGCGCTCGCCGTCTTTGCTGAAGTGCCATTTACGAATAATGCCCTGGCCCGTACGTAGCCGAATACAGGCGTGGGTTCTCAAATCTTCTGGTTGTTCAGGCTGCGAGTGGTAATAAAGATATCGGGGCGAAGCGACTGCAACTCTTCTCCATGCTTTCTCCAGCTTTATCGCCACCATATTTCCCGGCATGTTACTGCCAGAACGAATATCTGCGTCAAAGCCTTCCGTTACGCTATCGGTCATGTGGTCGCTAACGCTAATGTCGACCTCCATTTCAGGATACCGCCGTAAAAATTCAGGTAAATAACGCGCAATAATCAGGCTTGCGCCATCCCTTTGTACGTTAAGACGCAGGCGGCCGGCAGGGCGAACGCGTAAGTGGTTAACGTTATCCAGCGCTTCACTGATTTCTCTGAAACCAATATTCAGCCGCAAGGCCAGGCTTGCTCCCGCTTCCGTGGGTGAAACGGTGCGGCTGGTCCTGTTCAATAGCCTGACGCCAAGGCGCGTTTCAAGATTACGTATGGCATGGCTAAGGGCAGAAGTGGTAATGCCAAGCTCTACGGCCGCTTTAGTAAAGCTGCGCTGACGCTCAACCGCGCGAAAGGCATTTAAATCAGCTAGATCGCTACGGGAAAGGTGGGCTGCGGAATGAGTTGTCACAACGAATACTCATGGTTGAGTAAAATTCAATGTTCTCTAAAACTCTCTGCTATGTCAACAGGTTAAAAACCTTACCGTGATAAAATGATATTGCTACGCACGGTATCCCAAAGGCTCTGCTGCGCATGGAGTTACCGTAACGGAGTGTTTTAAGGAGGAGGAGGATACTCAATTTCAGGGTTGTGCTATACGTTGGTAAATGGCCGCAGGCGCGGCCATTTCAGGGAGTTGTTGAATGCTATACCGTGCTTACGGCAAAAACGTCCGCAATCAACTTTATACGCGGTTATATTACAGCTGCTCCCATTCCGGAAGGTCGTTGGCTTTTTTCCGCCAGCGCTGGAAAGCGGCCATCGCGATGCCAAAAACAAAACCGGCAATCCCGGCTGTTACCAGAGCGTAAATAGCGCTTTCACCCTGGGATTTCCAGAAAATAAACCACATTACCGCGCCCCAGAATGGCGTATAGATAGCGGCAAAGCTGAAAAAGTTCGTCCAGAAATGAGAAAAAGGCGGCGGTGGAACGTGGATGCCCATTTTCCATAAGAACACATGGCACGGCGGGGCGTAATTGCTGCGCCACATGCCTTTTCCCGCCATGATCTCTATCGCGCGGTTTTTTTTACGTTCAAAAATTGGGTCCTTAGTCATTTGGGCATCCCCCTCTTTTTTCCTGTAGCGTAATTATAACGGAAGGGAAGGAAAAATTATTTTTTTCGGATTTATTTGGAAATTTAATGAAACAGGCGTGCTTATTTTACCGTCAGAAAAATCCTGTGAATGATTCATGCAGGTAAAAGCAGAGACAGCCATCGGTAACAAGCGAACCGGCAAGCGCATCGTGCCGCTCGCCTTTTTATAAAGGTTGTTTAAAGCCGAATCCAGCGACGCCCTGTCAGTATGGTAACCACAATCAGGGTTACGCCCGCCGCCAGGTGCATGGCAAAATCGAGCAGATGAAGATGTGTGTCGTGGCATAACGAAAGCAGCATAGAAGACATAAAGGCTATGCCACATCCTGCCAGCGCCAAACTTTTTGCAGGCCAGAGTGAACGCGAGCGCCGCAGGCCGATAAGAGAAATCACCACCATCGGTAAGCCAGCGGAAAGCATAAACAGGTAGCAGTGAATGCCTTCGCCGAACTGATGCGAACCCGCAGGCGAGCTGGTAAATGACATATTATTCAGGTTGAGTATCAGCCAGGCCAGCGACAGCCATAAAGACCATTTCAGGCTGGCAGGCTGGCGGCCCGCTATGCTTAAAGTAAACGCAGCGGCAATAGCACCGCTGCCAATAATAAAAGCCAGCAGGAGCGTAACCAGCGCGGACAAGGCGCCCGGCTGGGACCAGTCGGTGAACCGGCCATGGAGAGCCCAACTGCTTAGCATGCCGCTCGGCAGCACGGCCGCCACCCACGCAATAACGCGCCAGGTCGTTGGCCAGAGACGCTTTACCGGCTGCGCGGATGCGCTGAGCCGGTCTATAAACTGGTCATGATTTCTCATGATTACCGCTTCCATATTTACGAAGGTTAAGCATCGCACGATGCAAAAGGGATTTAACGGCGGCAACGGACAGGTTAGTTTCCGCTGCCGCCTGCGCCAGACTTTGCTCGCGCAGGTGAACTGTTTCCACAATCTCGCGCTGGCGCGCCGGTAAACTTTCCAGGTAACCTGTTATTTCAGCCTGGCTATCTGAATCGTCGTTTCTGGCAGGATGCAAATTCAGCGCAAAGTCGTCCTGAACTTCCTGGTTTCGACCGCGCTGCCGTAAAGCATCAATTGCCCTGGCAGAAGTAATGGCTGCTACCCACGGCAGCATCGGACGCTGGGGATCGTAGGTATGCCGCACGCGATGAATTGCCAGTAGCGTCTCCTGCACGACATCATCGATCAGCGCTTCATCACTGATTTTTTTACGCGCAAAAGCCCGAATGGCTGGCACCATCGCTTTCAGAAGCTGGTTATAAGCTTGTCGATCGCCAGCCTGCGCACGGGCCATCAGCGCGGGCCAGCGTTCGTTTGCTTCAGCGCCGGTCATTATCTGTGTAAAGCATGGCAAAGAGAGTCACGTTGTCTGTTCACGTTTTTTTTCCGGTTGCGCGATCAAGCGCGGCAATAACGATTTGCGGTGTTAAAACCTGCGGCAGCACCGTTGGCTTGCCGCCGTTAGCCGGGTAAACCACATATAACGGCAGGCCACCACGGCCGAAATCGCTCAGTGCCTGCTCGACATCAGGATTATATTTGGTGGAATCCGCTACCATATAAATGGTATTGGTACGCGCCATCGCCGCCTTAACCGCCTGTGTTGACAGTGAAGTACGATCGTTAACCTGACAGGTAATGCACCACGATGCGGTAAAATTCACCAGAATCGGTTTACCCTGGCCTTTAATGGCATCCACGTTTTGCGGGGTCCAGGCGACCGCCACCGCGGCCGTTACAGCTTCTGCTGTTTCCGGTGAACCGGAGGTAGCTTTAAGGTTTGCCAGCGGTACCAGTACCGGCAGCAGAAAAGCTATGGTAGCAACATGTAAAGCCAGGTGGCGTTTGCCCATCATACGGCGTTTTTGCGCCATGCCATACAGCCATGCGGAAAAACTTAACAGCAGGCAGCAGGCCAGAATGGCCGCCAGCGCAGCTGAACCTGCCTGACGCTCCAGCACCCAAATCAGCCAGCCAACCGCACCGAGCATCGGGAACGCCAGACCATGTTTCAGCGTGTTCATCCAGGCTCCGGGCGCAGGCAGCACGCGTGCCAGAATCGGGAAAAAAGCAATCAGGGTAAAAGGTGCCGCAAACCCTAACGCCAGAGAAATAAAGATTACCAGGCTGATGGCAGGCGGTTGGGTAAGCGCATAACCGATGGCGCTGGCCATAAATGGCGCGCTGCACGGCGTGGCAACGATGATGGCTAAAGCGCCGGTCAACGCAGAACCGACCAGGCCGTCTCGTTGACTGCCCACGCCGCCGATTCGCTGGGCAAAAAGGCCAAATTCGAAGAGGCCCAGCAGATTCAGTGCCGACGCGAGCATCACCAGGATCAGCAAAGCAATAACCAACGGCGACTGTAGCTGGAACCCCCAGCCGACCGACGTGCCGCCAGCACGGGCAAGCAGCAGCGCGCCTGCCAGCACAACCATTGTTACCACTACCCCAAACAGAAACGCCAGGCCTTCAGCGCGGGCATGGGCAGTTTTATCATGATGGCGGATCAGACTCAGCGCCTTAAGTGAAATAACCGGAAATACACACGGCATCAGGTTAAGAATGATACCGCCCAGAAAGGCGGCAGCAATAGCAGTCAACATAATAAACCTGCCTGATTAAAAAGATTGCGGAAAATGCCGACCGGCGAAGCGGTCAGCATTATAAGCCTGACGGATTCAAATCAAGCCGGATTGGCCTGGCGATATTTTTTTACCGCGTCCATTGCTTTTTGAATGTGGGCATCCGGATTTTTATCGGTATAGCTAAGAAGAATTTTGCCGTCTGGCGCAATTACATAGGAGGTGCGGTCAGAATAAGTTTTCCCTTTCATTTGCAGCGTGTTTTTATATTCGGCAGCGACTTTGGCACCCGGATCGGCCGCGACGGTAAACTTATCACGACATTCAAGCTGCGAGAATTTAGCAATCTGATCGGTATTGCCGGCCGTTACGCCGATCACGGTCGCGCCTTGTTTTTTAAATTCATCGGTAGCTTCGGCAAAATCGTGTGCTTCCAGCGTACAGCCTGCGCTAAATGCCGCCGGGAAGAAATAAAGTACTACCGGACCTTTCTGTAACGCCTGCTGTAGTGAAAAAGTGGTCGCTTTTCCGGCCAGCGAGGCTGAAAGCTGGAAGTCGGGCGCTTTTTCGCCGATCTGAAGCGCAGCGAAGGCGCTGGTGGCGGGCAGACTGAGAGCCAGAAGAGTTGCAGCAGCCAAAGTTTTCAGATTTTTTTTCATACGCATTCATTTCTCCATTAGGCGACGAGTACAGTAATTTTATTCGTTCAATGAGAAGTTCGCCGAATGCGTGGCAAAAGTTTCGGTCCCGTAAAAAAATAATTTGGGTTTTTATTGCGATTTCTTTTTTGCCCCCGGTTTCCCGGAGGCAGGCGGGGCAATTAATGGTGAATCTGTGCCAGCTCTTCTTCCGTCAGGCGGGTAGCTTCCAGCACGGTTTCGCGTGAGATACCCATTTTTAACAGGCTACGAGCCACGTCCAGACGACCTTCGATATGGCCTTTGACCAGCCCTTGTTCAATGCCTTTTTCGATGCCTTTTTCCATCCCTTGCTGAATACCTTTTGCTAAGCCTGTTTCCATCCCTCTACGCTCAAGCTGTTGTGCAATAGTCATCAGTTCCTCCTTATGCTTTGGCACCTGCTGTGCCAGTCTGTTGACAAAGGCGTATGCATTTGGGGTTTCTCCCATAAGCACCAGGTATTCTAACAATGAAAGCATTTGCTGTCTCGTTAACTGCCCGGCGTTTAATATTATCGCAAGCCTATCCACAAATTTGGTCATATCGCGCTGGTAAATATGTTTTTGTAACAGTGTCAGTGCTGCCATACTGCGATGATGCATAATCTCATCATCGGGAATAACGGAGACGTCTACCAGAAGGAAAGGCCCTGCGTAAAGCTCTTCGGCCAGAGCCGGATTGACGAAGCTATCCAGCCAGCAGGTAGAATAGGGGTACGGACTTCGCTTACCGGCATAAAACAGAATTGGAATGACCAGCGGTAGTTTTTTATATCCGGCGTCTATATGGCGCTGCATTGACGCTATCGCATAACGCAACAGTCGAAAAGCCATATGTTCATCCGGCGAAGACTGATGTTCAATCAGCACGTGAATAAAGCCGTCTCCCTCCGACGTTTTCAGGCTGTAAAGCACGTCGCTGTAATAGGGCCGCAAACTTTCTTCAACAAAACTGCCCGACTCCAGTTTAAGCGTGGTGAGATCGCAAATAGCCTGTAGCTTTGGCGGCAGGTGTATCTGCAAAAAATCGCGGGCAGTTTCCGGGTGCGTCAAAAATTGTTTAAACACAGAATCGTGCGGCGTGACGATCTGACTTCCGTGATGAGTTCCCTCTGTTTCCATACGTATTTTCCTTGCCATCCAGGCAATAATTAAGGACAGAGGGATTTTATGGAAAAATCAGGCTGAAAAGTTTTAAAAGCTTCACAAAATAGGTTAAAACCTATGATGACTCATATCAGAATGTGTAATTCAGCGACAGCCAGTAATTCCGCCCGGGCGTTATATATCCTGTGGTAGACGCAAGCGTCTGAAAATAATCGCCAGCGTAAATCGAACTACTACCCGCGCGGTACAGCGATACTTTAGAAAAGTCTTTGTCCAGTACATTATTAATGGTGCCGTTAAGCGTCAGCTGTGACGTGAGTTTCAACGATGCGCCCATGTTAACAACCGTCCATGCTTTGAGATAAGTGCCGCGCTCGTCCGCCACAACTTTTTCAATTGCGCTCAAATTATTATAGCTGGTGGTATACCTTGGGGTTTTACCATGGTATTCCACTGCCATCCAGCTACTCAAATCTTGCGTCATGTTCCAGTTCAGGCGAGCATTAGCCATTTGACGCGCAGTGTTAGTTAATGGCGCTCCCGGGTTATCGCCGCCGCGCTGTTTGCTATCGGTATAGGTGTAATTCAGATTAAGGGCGACATTGGCCGCCAGCGGCAGTGAAGTCGCCAGCTCAATCCCCTGCGTAATCGCTTTACCAACATTGCGATAAGAATTTGTTGAATCATCAATTGCCTCTGATTCAATCGCATTACGATAATCATTGATAAAACCAGTAACGTTCGCCTTAACGCCGTCACGATTATCATAGTAGAGACCTGTTTCATAATTGACGCTCGTTTCCGGTTTAAGGTCTGGATTACCAATAGTGGTAACCAAACCGTTGCCTGCAACGCCGCTGACGCCGTTATGTAACTGGCTGAGCGAAGGCGTTTTATAGCCGGTACTCACGCCGCCTTTCATCGTCCAGTCGTCGTTAATACTCCATACCAGGTAAGCGCGCGGGCTGATATGACCGCTGAAGCTATCATGTTTTTCATAACGCGCGCCCCAGGTTAACGATAGCGGATCCAGCAGCTGCCAGTCGTCCTCGGCAAATAGCGCCCAGGTTTGCTGCTGAAAGGTTTCACCGCTGTTGGCCAGAACGACGCCGTCTTTTAACCGCGCGTCCCAGTATTGTCCGCCAACCTGCAACAGATGATCTTCGTTCAGCGGCGTGACCAGACTGGTATCCAGAATCGTATTCGTATTTTTCAATATACGATCTTTACCGCTCAGGTTCTGATTAGCGCTTGATAGAGTACGAGGCGTCAGAATACGGCCTTTATTTTCCGTTTCTGCCCATGACAGGCTGGAGCTCCAGCGACCAAAAGTTAAATCGGTATCATGACCTATAACTACTTTGTTGCGCTGATAGCGAAGTTCATTGCGATAGCCACCGCCGCTGGTGCCAACTGGCCCAAGCTGGCCATTTCTGTTGTCATAGGTTTGACGAGAAACTTCACCGTCAATCCATAACGTATTTTGTTCGCTGGTTTGGTAGTTAAGACGACCGCCAAGAGTGTAATTCTCCGTTCTGGTCGGATAGGGTATGCGCGTATTGCTGCCGCTATCGCTAAGACTGGTAACGCTGGAACCCTGCGTATGCTGAATATTGCCCCGCAAAGCCAGACTCAGCTTTTTATCGATTAACGGTCCGCTGGTATTAAAGCCAAGCGTAGAGCTATCGCCCCATTTGCTGTGTTCCTGCACGGAATGAGAGAGATTCAAACCGCCGTGCCAGGCGTTCGTATTTTTTCTGGTAATGATATTAATTACGCCGCCCATCGCATCTGAGCCATAAAGCGTAGACATGGGGCCGCGAATAACTTCTATATGGTCAATAGCCGATAGCGGCGGCATCATGGCCGTATTTAACGTATCAAATCCGTTTGGCGTGGCGTCTGCACTGGCATTCTGGCGCACGCCGTCAATCAGAATTAGCGTATAGCTGCCTGGCATACCGCGAATACTGATATCCAGCCCGCCGGTTTTACCGGTTCCGCCACGCACGTCAACACCTTCTACACCGCTTAATGCCTGACCCAGGTCAGTATAATTTTTCTCCTGCAGCTCTTTGTCATTAATGACGGAAACGGAAGCAGGCGCATGAGTAAGCTTTTGTTCATAGCCGCTGGCTGTAACCACCATATCATCCTGGGCGAAAGCAGAGGCGGTAAAGGTTGAAAGAAGCGCCAGGGTGATTGCGTTGATATTCACTATTATTTTCCGTTTTAAAGTTATCGTTGTTAACGGATGGTAACAATAGACAACGCTATCTAAACCGCAACTAAACGATAATGAATATCATTATTATCTCTATTATCAATAAAGATCCCGCTCGTATTCAATAACTTCCCTGATTTTTATCAGCGCGAGCCGCAGCTTCTCCGTACTCACCGAGCCCAGCGCAAGCCGTATTGCATGAGGGACATTTTGCGTAGTGCAAAACGGTTCAGCCGTAGAGACCGAGATGCCTTCCTCTGCCAGTTTACGGACGATATTTTCGGCTCTTATTTCTTCTGGTAAAGGAAGCCAGAGGAACCAGGCTCCGGGATGGCTTATAAACTTGAGCGGGCTTAATAGCTCTCGTGCTACAGCCTGACGCCGGCGCGCCTCCCGACGTTTAAGTCCTTCCAGCCTTTTAACTGTGCCATCCTGTAGCCAGCCGCATACAATTGACGTCATTACAGAAGGTGTATTCCAGGTAGTTGCCCTGATCGCATGCTCCAGTGATTGCCGGAAGGGCGCTGGGGAGACAACAGCACCAACCCTGAGACCCGTCGCAATATTTTTGGCGAAGCCGGTTACGTAAACCGTTCTTTCTGGCGCGATAAAAGCCAGCGGCGAAGGTGCGTTGCGAACCTGGTAAGCGTAAGCAGCATCCTCAATAATTAGAAGGTCGTGCCGCCTGGCAATCTTTACCAACTTGTGCCGCTGGGTATTATTAAGTACCCAGCCGAGTGGATTATGCAGCGTTGGCATAGTGTAAATTGCGCGCACGTGTCTGCACTGACAAAGCTGCCGCAGTGCCTCAAAATCTGGTCCTGATGGCGTAACGGGTACGGGAGCCAGCTCTAGCCGATATAAATCTGCCAGCGCCTTAAAGCCAGGATAGGTCAAGGCATCAACGGCAATAACATCTCCTGGTTTAAGAAGCCCCATCACTGTTATCGCAAGGCCATGCTGTGCGCCATTTACGATCAATACATTTTCTGCAGATGGTGTAAATCCCATGCCAGAAAGCCAGGAGGCTATTGCCTCACGCTCGCTCAGTTTTCCTGCATGCGGCTGATAGCGTAGCAGCGATTCGATATCGCCGGAGGTGCTTAAATGACGCAGCGCCTAACGCAGCATATCAGCCTGTTGCGGCAGAGCCGGATAATTAAAATTGAGATCAACAATATCCGCGGAGATGACAACCTGATCGATCCCCAGTCCAGGCAGCAGCGAAATTTCCCTGACAAATGTACCGCGACCGGTTTCCCCACTGGTCAAACCCATTGATTCAAGTTCAGCGTAAACACGCGTGGCCGTTGCCAGCGAAATGTGATTTTCAGCGGAAAGGGCACGATGGGTCGGCAAACGCGTGCCGGGTAAAAGGCTACCGTCACGAATCGCATCGGCATACCTGTCGACAATAGTTTTATATCGCGCTTTCAAAATGTATCCATGACAATATTTTGATTGTCATAAATCCTGCCGTTTATGATGCGAGCGGTCAAGACAAAGACGTTCACTTATTCTGTTCGGGAGAAGCTCATGGTAGCTGGCAAGAAACTCACCACGTCAACGCCGTTATCTTGTTGGTTAAACGGTCTGTTCGGCGTTGTCATCTTCAGCGGCTCTTTACCGGCTACGCGCGTGGCCGTGCTGGCTATCGACCCATTTTTTTTAACCTTTACCAGGGCCTCCATTGCGGGGGTTTTAGCATTGTTTCTGGTTATCGGCTTACGGGAAAAGCGTCCTGCGACCTCGCAGATTTTTTCACTGAGTATTGTCTCCTTTGGCGTAATCATTGGCTTCCCGTTGCTTAGTGCAATGGCACTACAGCATGAGACATCTGCGCATTCTATGGTTTATTTAGGGCTTCTCCCGCTGATAACGGCCATTTTTGGCGTAATAAGAGGAGGTGAAAGGCTGCCTGTGGCATTCTGGATTTTTTCCTGTACAGGTAGCCTGTTGGTCGTCGGATTTGCGCTGACGCAAAATGTGTCGTTATCTTTTACGGGAGATATATTGATGCTGACAGCCGTAGCGGTCTGCGGCCTTGGTTATGCAGAAGGCGCCAGGCTGTCGCGGAAACTGGGCGGATGGCCGGTAATCGGCTGGGCGTTGGTTGGTTCGCTGCCTCTTATGCTGATTGCCTCTTTCATTACCTTACCGCCAGCATTGAATAATGTCGGTCTTCCCGCCTGGATAGCGCTCGGCTACGTTTCACTTTTCAGCATGCTGATTGGCTTTATTTTCTGGTACAAAGCACTGGCGAAAGGCGGGGTCGCGACCGTTAGCCAGTTGCAGCTATTACAGCCGTTTTCAGGCCTGGCACTTTCTGCGCTGTTTTTGCACGAAGCCGTCAGTTCGTTAACGGTAGCAACCACGTTTGGCGTCATTTTGTGCGTGGCAGGCTCACGCAAATTTGCCCGTTAAATTCACCTGTTACGCTGTTCTACTAAAGGAATAATCATGTTTAAAGGTCTTAGCGCTTTTCCTCTTACGCCCATGATAAATGGAGAAGTTGATGAAAAATCGTTTATTACACTCCTTGACCGCCTGGTCGATGCAGGTGTTGATTCCATTGGCGCGCTGGGTTCAACGGGAAGCTACGCTTATCTGACGCGTCAACAGCGTTATCGCACAACGCAACTGGCGGTACAGACCGCCGCAGGCATTCCGGTGATGACCAGCATTGGCGCAGTACGGAGCGAAGAGGTGCTAAAGCTGGCAGAGGATGCTCAGAAGGCTGGCGTTAGCGCGGTTCTTCTCGCACCGGTCTCTTACCAGCGGTTAAATAGCGAGGAAGTTTACGATCTCTATGAGCGTATAATGCGCGAGCTGTCGGTGCCTCTCTGTATTTATGACAATGCCATCACCACTGGCTTTCAATTTACCGACGAGCTGCTAATCGCCTTATCCCATCTTCCGGGCACGGGGGCAATCAAACTCGGCGCGCTCTCGCCGGTTCCTTCCGAAGCCGCAGCAAGAATCACAAAACTGAAAGATAACCTGCCTGAAGGCGTAAGCCTGGGAATCAGCGGCGATACCCAGGCGCTGCATGGATTGCTTGCTGGCTGTGAAGGCTGGTATTCCGTGCTCGGTGGGCTTTTCCCACATTTTTCTCTGGCGCTGGCAAAAACGGCCCTGTCGGGGGATGAAGAAGCAACGCTTGAGCATGATGCTGCCCTTAGTCCGCTATGGGATTTCTTCCGTCGTCACGGTAGCCTCAGAACGATCGCCACCATGGCAGAGCTTATGGGCACCATCTCTTCGCCTTCATTGCCGTTTCCCCTGCGGACGATAAGCGGAGAAGAAAGGAAGCAGGTAGAGCGGATGATAAGCGATCTTAACTGGATCGATTAACGGCCTGCGTTGGGGACACCTGTACAGATAATGGCGCGGATTTCTCTGCGCCATTTGCAAGCTTTATCAGATCGTTTTTTATGCCGCAGATGCCAGCTTCGTACTCGCTGCCAGCGCCAGGTTTGCCAGATAGAGAGCCGCAGGTAACAGCGCCTCATCGTCAACGCGGAACTGGGGATGGTGCAAAGGCCACGGGCCGCCAGAGCCAACCATGACAAAAGCGCCGGGAACCTGCTGTTGGTAAAAGGCAAAATCTTCCCCGATTGGGCTGGCTTCTACCGTTCGCGCCTCCAGCCCGCTGGCGCTGGCCTGCTCAAGAGCAAAAGCGGCCCAGCGTTCATCGTTATATACGGAAGGTGGCCCGGCCTGCCAGTCGAGCGTTACAGAGGCGTTAAAGGAGATAGCCAGGCCGTCCAGTAGCTGGCGCAGTCGTTTTTCCAGAAGATCCCGGCTTGCCGCATTAAAGGTACGCACGGTGCCTTCCAGCCAGGCTTCCTCGGGAATGACGTTCCAGGTTGTGCCGCTATGAACCTGGGTTATGGATACCACCGCGTTTTGATCGGAAGGCAGATTACGCGCAATAAGCGTTTGCAGTGAGGCGATAAGCTGTCCGGCAATGATAATAGGATCGTTACCTTCATGAGGACGCGCGGCGTGAGTGCCGGTGCCTTTAATACGAATAGCAAAGCGATCGACGCCTGCCGTTAACGCGCCTGCTTTACTGCCGACTACGCCAACGGGTAAACCCGGGTCGTTATGCAGACCGAATATGACGCTGGCATTCTGTAACGCGCCGCTTGCCAGTACCGCTGGCGCGCCGTTGCCATTTTCTTCGGCAGGCTGAAACAGAATACGTACTCGTCCTGCCAGTTCTGCGCGCTGCCGCTGAAGAAAAATTGCCGCACCCAACGCGGCCGATGCATGAAAATCATGGCCGCAGGCGTGCATGACGCCTGGATTTTGCGAACTAAACGCCACGCCGGACTGTTCTTCAATAGGAAGGGCATCGATATCGGCGCGCAGCACCACCAGTGGACCGGGTTTACCGCCGGTAATTTCCGCCACCAGGCCAGTAGCCAACTGTAGATCCAGGATGGCAATATCTTCTCGCGCCAGCTGTTCACGAAGATAAGCCGTAGTGGCAAATTCCTGATTAGAAAGTTCAGGAAAACGGTGCAGATGGTGACGAACTTCACGCAGATAGGCCGTTAGTTGTGGAATATGTTTAGTCATAGTTTTGATCCTGAGACAGGCTTTGATAATAAGGATGCTATCAGGATTAATGAAAGAGCTATATCTGCATTCCAGTAAACCTTGTGCGAAAAAGGTAATTAAAAAAGTAACTTAGAGGATTGTCAGCCACAATGGCGAGGGATCTGCTTTTTGTATGGCTGAAGGGGGCAAAGCAACAACAGCTTTATGCAGATAAAATCGTTTTTCCTGAAGCTTTGTCAGGGATAAACGTGCCGCTGCGTTTGGCAACGGCATAGAAAATCAAAATTCCTTGCTGGCGCGCCTTTAAAAATGGGCAATGCCTGGGTAATTAAAGGTGACAATGTTCGGAATGATTAAAGCGGCCAGTCATCATAAGCCAGACTGTCATTAATATTATAAAGTGTGGCGGTGGCAGCGAGTACTGACTGCTCATCGTTGCCTGGCTTATGAGATTCCACGTTAGTGATGTGGTAGCCGACGGCACCTGCGGCTAGTGCCTTTTGAACCAGCGCATCGTGCAGCTCTTCGAGCGAAGTCGCCCAGCTGACAGACATAATACCTACAGGCTGGATTGAGGCTTTTTCACGATGAGACAGCCCGGAACGAACCAGTACCGGCTCGATCGACTTAGGTGAAAATATAGATAAAACATCCTGAACCAGTGCTTTCATCGTTTCACTCCTCATGAATAGAAACCGTCCCGGCTGACGCGGCTGGCCGGTTCGCTTGTTGATAATTATCATCAGTTGTTAAATAAAAGTAACAACCACGAGGTAATAAAATACCTTTTTGCGCCCGGGCTTTTAGCTTTTACTGCTAATTCGGCCCGAAGAAAACTTCAGTCACATTTGAAAGGCGAGAAGGGGAAAATATCGCATTTGATTACATTTGTAGAAGTTTTGATATTTCTATGCGGCTGAAGATGTTGCCTGATAGGGTGTTTACATTTATTTTACATTAATGATATATAAGAAATGCCCGTGGACTGGTCGGTTTTTTACAGGTTTTTACTCTGGTTATCGCTGGCCCGATCGCTGACTGCTGCTATCTGATGCAGAGTCAAACTTATCCTTTGCATATCTTGTTGATCGGTCCAGCATCAAAGGGCATAGCCTCGGTTATAAAAATAATCTTAAGGAAAAGCAGTGACTATTTTTTTCCCGCTTCTCTATTTAATCATGGGCTGGTTTATCGGCAAAACGACGCAGGATATTAAGACGAGCCGTTCAGCGCGTGCAATTTCCTGCGGTACCTGTATCAGCATTATTGCTATTGCTCTGTATGCCTTTGCGATTATGGCGAGCCGCTTAATTTGAAAATGCTATGGCTGTTTTAGCGCGCTGGTGGGCAACCCATCCGGAGCGAGGGAAGATGATGCAGTTATGGAATACTTTAATTCATTGTCGTAATGTGCGGCCAACGCCTTTTTTCCGGCACCCGTGAAAACAGCGTCATCCTGCGGCGTATGAATGCGGCCGCACAATACATTGCGTAAGTGTCGTTCGAGCGGGTTCGCACGTGTTAACGCGTGGTTACCAATATGCTTCACCATTAGCTCAACGCTGCGAATAGCGTTGTTCGTTACAACCTGCTTTAACTTTGGGGCGTCTTCTGCGGAAATCAGGCCAGCTTGCGCTCCATCCAGCATTGTCTGGCTGGTGAACAGCAGCGTCTCGATCTGGCCGACCAGTTCCTGAAAGCGCGGCAAGGTCGCCAGCGGTTGTCCCAGGTTTGCAGGCGTACGCTGGTGTAAAAAGGTAATTAACCAGCGCTGGGCCGCACGTGCAATAGCATCGTAGAGCGCCGCAAGAAGCACGTTTGTCCACAAAATATCTTCATCATCGGGCGTCGGGCGTGGCTCACTCCATGGGCTTACCTTGACGGCATTTTCCCGAGGGATCCAGACGTCCTCCAGCACTACGCGATGGCTACAGGTGGCGCGCATACCAAGATGATCCCATTCCTCAACAATGCGGATGCCGGGGGCGGAAGCGGGTACCAGATAGCTACCCACCAGCGGGTCGGTATCATCGCTGCGCGCCCAGACCAGAAACCAGCTCAGGCCAACGCTGCCGGTAGAGTAAATTTTTTCACCGCTGATGCGCCAGCCGTCAACCTCTCTACGCGCTATGGTTTTTGGCAGGCCGCCGCGTGCTGGTGTACCAAGCTCTGGCTCCACGCGTAAAGCATTAATCAGCGCGCCATCCTCCCGCACGCTTCGTGCGACACGCTCATAAACGGCGGTAGGCCAGCCAGAATTCTTATCAAGACGGCGTGAGTTAAGATACTGCATGACCAGAATCAGCGCGGTGGACGGCTCGCTTTGCGCGATAGCGCTGATAATAGCGCGGCATTCTGCCAGACTGCTTCCAAAGCCGCTGGCGGCAACGGGCAGGGCGCGGCTTAACAAACCGTGCTGATGCAACAGAGCAAAATTGCGCCAGGGAAATTTGCCCAGCCGGTCGACCTCTGCCGCATTTTCCGCCAGCGCCTGACTAACAGCAGGCAAAAGCTCATCCAGAAATAGCGTAAGCGCCATATTCTTTCTCCAGTTAATGCGCGATAACTACGCGCCAGCACGTTTTTGACTGCCATGATTTTTCATTGTTGGTCCTCTAATGTAAAAGCAATAAAGCAGATATCTTCAGACGAAATCGGCATAGTTTACCGACCGGTTACCGTGTTAATTACTATTACTCAGCTTTCGCCTCATTCCTTATTTTTTTAAAAAGAATATTTATTTCAGGGGGTAGTGTGACTCTATATTCAGGTTTATCACGTCGTCGGTTTCTTCATTATTCTGCCGCCGCTCTGGCGACAGGCGCATTTTCTCCGGCTCTGTTTGCAAATGCGATGCCGGATATGACGATGCCGCGCGATTTAGTACAGGGCGGGGCGGGAAAATGGGCTTTGGCGCAGCCAACAAAAGTGCGGCTTGCGGTTAACCTGAACGCTATTTGCCTCGCGCCCGTTATCGTAGCTGACCAACATCAGTTTTTTAAAGCGCACAATCTTGACGTGGAGTTTGTGAATTTTGGCAATTCCACCGAATTACTGCTGGAGGCTATCGCCACCGGCAAAGCGGAAGCGGCGGTTGGCATGGCGCTACGCTGGCTCAAGGCGCTGGAGCAGGGATTTGACGTGAAGCTTACCGCCGGCACGCACGGCGGCTGTATGCGGCTGGTAACGCTTGATAACGGCCCCGCTACGCTGGAGGCGCTGAAAGGTAGAACAATTGGCGTCACCGATATGGCTGGCGCAGATAAGAACTTTTTTTCGCTGTTATTAAAGCGGCACGGTCTCGATCCCAATAGCGATGTTAGCTGGCGCGTTTATCCGCAGGATTTACTGCCGATGGTGCTAAAAAAAGGAGAAATACAGGCAGCGAGCGGGTCGGATCCGGTGATGTGGCGATTGACGCAGCAGCCGGGCTATCGTGAGGTTGCTACTAATCTTTCCGATACCTACGCGCACCTTAGCTGCTGCGTTATTGGCGCACGCGGCAGCTTAATTCGCGACAGGCCGGAAGTAGCGGCGGCCATCACCCACGCTATTTTGCAGGCGCACGCCTTTGCTGCTCAGCATCCTGACGCGATCGGCCAGGAATTTAACAGTAAAGCGCTCAATACAAATCCACAGGAGATAGCCAGCGTGTTGAAAACGCATACGCATGGCCACTATTCGGTGGGCGAAGCTTTTGTAAAAGAGATTGATATTTACGCACATGACCTGAAAGCCATTAACGTGCTGCGCCCGGAAACCGACCCGCTGCTGTTTGCCAAAGGCATTACTGCGGATGTGCTGGTGTAACAGCTGTTCAGTCAGGCAGTAATGGAAGGTCTGGCGCATGGATGCGCCAGACTAATCATCAGGAAAGGGTTATAAAAGCTGCTGAGAGGTTTGCACAGCGGTGGCATTTTTCAGCTCTTCCACAGGCCGCTGATGGTTAAACAGATCGGTGGAAAGGTAGTTTGCGCCGCCGTCGGCCAGCAGCAGAACAATCCGCTTACCGTGATTTTCTGGCCTTGCCGCCAGCTGTTGCCCGGCCCAGAGCACCGCACCGGAAGAGTCGCCAACCAGTACGCCTTCCGCCAGCGCAAACTGCCGTGCTGACTGATAAGCCTGCCAGGTTTCCACTGCAATAACTTCATCACAGATCTGCGCATCCAGATTAGGCGGAACGCGTTCTGGCGGCTGATTACTGAAGGCGTGGACGCCGGTTATTTCCAGCGGCTCCGGCTGCCGCTCGCTCGGCTGCGAATCAACTCCCGGTTCCACTGCCACAATGCGGATCGCCGGATTTTGCGCTTTCAGATAGCGGCCGGTGCCGGAAAGCGTGCCGCCAGTACCGACGGACGCGACAAAAATATCCAGTTCACCGTCGGTATCACGCCAGATTTCTGGCCCGGTGGTCAGTTCGTGTATCCGTGGGTTTGCCGGGTTTTGTAGCTGCTGCAAAAAATGAACGTGCGGTTCGGCCTCTGTTACCTGGGCAACCAGCCAGCGCGTGCCGGCAACAAAGTCGCCATCGCTGGCCTCATAGAACTCGGCAAAGCCCGGCACGGTGCTGAAAGGTACGACTTCGGCACCGTAAGCCTGAATGATTTTGCTGCGTTCAATGCTGACAAAATCGTTAATATAAACGCGAAAACGGTAGCCTTTGGCCGCCGCAAATGCCGCCACGCCAATACCGGTATTGCCACTGGTGGTTTCGGCAATAATATCGCCAGGCTTAAGCAGGCCATCGCGTTCAGCCTGTTCAATCATGGCCAGCGCAATTCGGTCTTTTACGCTGTGGTTAGGATTAAACAACTCAAGCTTGCCGATTAAGTCAGCCTCAAGATGTTGTTGCTGGCTAAAGCGCGACAGGCGTAACAGCGGCGTCTGGCCGATCAGTTCAGCAATCGAGCCATAGATAGATGCGGCCATAAGCGATACCTCTAAAAAAGGCGGGCGGTCTGCCCACAAGAAAGGGAATTACCATTTCACCGCGTTGCGCTGCCAGGCGAGCGTACGGTCACGCAAAATAAACAGCAGCGTAATCAGCGACGAGAACAGCACGGCCATGACAATCAATGCGGCATACATATTGGCGTAAGCTGCCCAACCTTGCGCCCACTGCAAATACCAGCCAAGCCCGGACTTCACGCCCATCATCTCTGCCGCAACCAGCACGGAGAAGGAAGCACCCAGTCCCATAAACAGCCCGACAAACAGATGCGGTAGCGAAGCGGGCACGGCCACGCGCAGAACCAGAAACAGTGAATTTGCGCCCAGCGTTCTCGCCACGTCGTAATAGCGATTATCCACGCTGGACACGCCTGACCAGGTCAATACCGTTACCGGAAACCAGGTTGCCAGCGCAATCAGAAATATTGCGGCGGAAAAGCTCGAAGGGAAGAAATAGAGCGACAGCGGTAGCAGTGCGGTAGAGGGCACCGGGCCAAGAAACCGCAGGACCGGATGAACCCAGTAACCTAAACCGCGCGACCAGCCAATCGCCACACCGGTGATAAATCCCGCCAGGCTGCCAAACAGAAAACCGAACGCCAGCAGGCGAAGAGAATTAAGTACGCTGTCCAGCAGCCGCGGCCAGTCGGTCGCGTAAGCTTCTATCAGCGCGCGAGGTGGAGCAAAGAAGGGAGCGGGCAGCAGCGCCAGCTTGGCGGTAACGTATTCCCAAAGACCGATCAATATCGCCAGCGCAATTAGCCAACGCCCGCTGCGTTTTAGCGGCTGCCACACGGCCAGATTTGGCGTCAGGCTGGAACCCAGTGCCAGTACGCTAAGCAGCGTAGCCAGGCCAGCAAAAAGCTCGTGGGTTTGTTGTACAAAGCGTGGTGCGGCAAAACCTTGCGGCTTATCCGGTACGATAACCATCAGCGCGACCAGCGCCCACCAGAAAAATATTGCTCCCCACAGCGCAGGCGCAATACGACGCGCGGCGCCAGAACGGCGTAATAACAGAACTTCACTGGCCATGCTTGTCTCCCTGCCCGAATTTTATGGCACTATCGCAAAGAGGCTTCATACGGCCAAATAACAAATGCGTATGAGTTCATGCAGTATTTACTTATGTCTTTTAGCGAAATTGGTTGCCGCTATTCGCATATTTCCTTTTATCGCTGCGTGTTATTTATGAGTATAAATTGCAGGTTTTAAGGAGGATAAAACCATGAGTAAAGACGTTGGCGTCAATATTGCCATTGAAAATGTCAGTCACCATTTCACTTTAGAAGGCAGTGAACTTGCCGTACTGGAAAATATTAATTTGCAGGTGGAGGCAGGTGAATTTGTCGCATTGCTGG
Source organism: Erwinia sp. BNK-24-b (assembly GCF_047456155.1). Classification (NCBI taxonomy): domain Bacteria; kingdom Pseudomonadati; phylum Pseudomonadota; class Gammaproteobacteria; order Enterobacterales; family Erwiniaceae; genus Erwinia; species Erwinia sp. BNK-24-b. The sequence continues at coordinate 2,277,013 of NZ_CP179901.1, read as the reverse complement.
GGCCATCCGGCTGCGGTAAATCCACGCTACTGCGCCTGCTGGCAGGCCTGGAGCAACCGGCAACCGGCGCGCTGGTCGAAGAAGGCCAGGCTATAACCGCGCCGCATCCTTCACGCGTGGTGGTTTTCCAGGATCCGACGCTTTATCCGTGGCGTACGGTTTACGACAATGTGGGGCTGGGATTACAAATTCGTGGCGAAAGCAAAAAAGCGGCAGAAGGGCAAATTCATGCCATGCTCGACCGTGTTGGGCTGCGCGAGTTTGCCCGTGCATGGCCGCACCAGCTCTCCGGCGGTATGGCGCAGCGCGCTGCGCTGGCTCGGGCCTTAATTAACCATCCGCGCCTGCTGATACTTGATGAGCCGCTGGGTAAGCTGGATTCATTAACGCGCCTGCGCATGCAGCAGGAAATTGTCGATTTATGGCAGGAAAAACGTTTCACCACGCTAATGGTGACGCACGACGTCGAGGAAGCGCTGATCATGGCGAACCGCGTGGTGGTCTTTAGTCCACGCCCGGCACGCGTGCTGGATATTATTACCGTCAATTCGGCTTACCCACGTCGCCGCGATGATGCCCTGCTTATTGCATTACGCAGTCGTATTCTGGCGCTATTAGAGCATGACCGTGCGGTGGCGTAGGGCATTTCAGCCAGGAAATATGCTGGCGGCATTACCTGGATCTGTTTTATGACGTTCGATGCCTCTTTACGCGTACTATTTGCTCTCGTCACGCAAAGGGGAACGGCCGTTCTGTGCAATAACCTGTTCATTTAACGTGTTGATGTATAAGTAAAATTTATTGATCGCCGCTCTTTTCTGTGTCAGCATCTGGTCGTTGATAATAACCAAGGCACAGGAAGGCCCACGATGAAAACCAGTACCCCTACGCCGCACGACGCGGTGTTTAAAACGTTTCTTTCGCACCCGCAAACCGCGCGAGATTTTCTTGAATTACATCTTCAGCCTGACCTGCTGAAAATCTGCGACCTCAATACGTTAAAGCTGGAGTCAGGCAGCTTCATTGAGGAGGATTTGCGGCCTTACTATAGCGATGTGCTCTATTCGTTACGTACGACGAAAGGCGATGGCTATATTTACGTTCTGATTGAGCACCAGAGCAAGCCGGATAAGTTAATGGCTTTTCGCCTGATGCGTTATTCTGTTGCCGCAATGCAACGCCATCTGGATAGCGGGCATGACTTTTTACCGCTGGTAGTGCCCGTACTGTTTTATCAGGGAGGGAAAAGCCCTTATCCTTATAGCCTGAACTGGCTGGATCTGTTTAGCGAACCCGAGCTGGCCGCCCGCCTGTACGGTGGCGCTTTTCCTCTTGTCGATATCACGACTATCTCTGATGATGAAATCATGAAGCATCGCACTATGGCCGTGCTGACATATTTGCAAAAGCACATTCGACAGCGTGATATGCAGGAGTTAAAAGATCGCCTGATCACGCTATTACTGTCGGAATTTATTACCGGACAACAGTTAACTGCACTGATAAACTATATGCTTCAGGCGGGGGAAACGCCGAATGTGAAAGGCTTTATTCACGAACTGGCACGGCAAATGCCGCAGCATAAGGATGAACTGATGACAATGGCAAAAAGACTGGAGCAGATAGGCCGGGAACAGGGCCTGAAAAAAGGCATGGCGGAAGGCATGGCTCAGGGCATGGTTCAGGGCATAGAGAAAGGACGCGAACAAGGCGTCCAGCTTGGCGAGCGCGAAGCCAGCGCGAAAATTGCCCGCAACATGCTGGCTAAGGGCTTCGAAATCGCTGCGGTGAGAGAATTAACCGGCCTGTCCGAGCAAGATCTGCAGCAGATCTGTCATTAGCTACGCAGCCAACGGGCGGCCTGATGCTGCCGCCCGTTGGCATCTTCTGGAATACCGACTTCATACTCTACCAGGCTTCAACCTTTTCAGGCCAGGCGACCGCAGGAATACCGTTCAGCTCCGGTGCGGCAAATAATGCCCCCTGGAAGTGACAGACGCCTGCTGACTCCAGCCACATCCACTCTTCCGGTTTCGTTACGCCTTCGGCAATCACGGTAATTTGCAGGGAAGAGCAGCACTTAAGAATAGCCTGGACGATAGCCTGCTTCGGGCCGCTTTTATGCACATCATGGATGATATTGCGGTCAATTTTAATTTTGTCCGGCTGAAACTGCGCCAGCAGCAGCAGGCCAGCAGAGCCAGCGCCAAAGTCGTCAATGGCGAGGCTAATACCGGAGGCTTTTAGCTTCCTGATGGCGGCGGCAAACTCGTCGGCGCGGGCAATTGCGCCATTTTCCGTTACTTCAACCACAATTTGTTCCGGTACCAGACCGTTAGCGTGGATCTCCTGCAGCAGGAAATCGACCGCTTCTGGCACTACTACCAGCGACATCGGCAGCAGATTGATTGACAGCGTCAGACCATCAATGCCCAATTTTTTCGCCAGCGCGAAAGCCAGTTTCTTCGACTTAAGATCGACTTCATAGCGTTCTTCACGCGGAAGTTGCGCCAGATACTCAGACGATGAAACGCCGCTGGCAGGCTGCATCATGGCTTCCAGTGATACTACCTGACGAGAGAGCGGGTCGATAATAGGCTGAAAGACGAAGCTGTAATCATCCGTGGCCGCAACGGCTTCTTTCAGGCTCTTTTTGCTGCTTTCGGCGATAAACTCCCAGGCATCACCAGGCGGGATTTCAAAATAATTTTCCCTTTCCGTCGCTTCAGCGAAAACGCGTAAAAATTGCAGAGCCCGGTCATCATAAGTTAGCTGATATTTTGAAGTTCCTTTATCCAGCACGGCCTGTAGCACTTTCGCCTGGTCATACTCACGCAGATCGAAAAGCTCCATGCCTACGTTGCCGAAGCGGCGGGCCGGAGCGTAATCGCGCATGAGTTCAACCAGGTTGTGATGGCGCGGATCGCGGCAAATACCGTCATAGATTGCGAGCACGGCGTCTTCTGGTCCTTCCAGTAGCTGAAAGAAGTGCGTGCCGTTAAACAGCAAAATACCGGTAACGTTGTGCGATTCGTTGACTTTATTGGCCTCAACTGCCAGCTTCGCCAGCGTCTTCAGAGGGACTTCATCAGAGATATGGCTACGATAGATGATTGTTGACAGCATCGAGGTTTCCAGAATATGTGCTAATTGTTGCATACCTTACCAGAAGAGTTTGCAGGGTTGTCCAGCGTATTTTCAAATCAACGGTAAAGTCAGTGCAAATACTCACTGAATTTCAGCCGTATAGTCATCAACCGGCGTGATTTTCTTGATCAGCCTGTTGGTAAACAGAAACTGCTCATAGTGCTGATAGCGCTGCCGATTCAGACGGGCCGGATCGCGGGCAAACAGCGGTAGTGTTTTCACCCATGCCTGTCTGTTTAGCTCGGTATCAAGTTCAGGGTGCGCTTTGGCAAAAGCCAGCCAGCTCTCCTGCGGATGCGCCTGCAAATAGTCGCTACCTTCCTTTAAAGCTGCCAGAAACTTTTTGATCGCGGGCCTTGCGACCTCATCACGCCTTGCAACGATAATCAGCTCGTCGTAGGCCGGCACACCATAATCTTCTACGTTAAACACATGCGGTTCGTGACCCTGTAACTTTACCTCCAGTGCTTCTATATTGCGGTAGCCGCCAATTACCGCATCGACTTTGCCCGTCAGCAGCGCGCTGGTTAGCTGGAAATTTACGTTCACCAGCTTTACGTCGTCTGCTTTCAGGTGCTCGTGCTCAAGCATAGTGGCGAGCGTAGCTTGTTCAATGCCGCTTACGGAGTAACCCACGGATTTTCCTTTAAGATCTGCCAGTGAGTGAACATTTTTATCCAGCGTCATCAACGTATTAAGCGGTGAGTTTATTAATGTTGCTACTCGTACCAGCCCCAGTCCCTGCTCGGCAAAAAAATGCAGCTGCGGCTGATAGGTAACGGCAAGATCGGCCTTATGCGCTACCACCAACCGGGGCGGCAAGGCCGGATCCGAGGGCGGTATAATATCAATATCCAGCCCCTGAGCTTTAAAAGCTCCGATTTGCTGTGCGACCATAATCGGTGCATGGTCGGGATTAACGTACCAGTCGAGCATTAGCGTGAGTTTTTCCGCCGCGTTTGCCTGAGCGATGCACGCGAAACCGGGCAATAGTAAAGACAGAACGATTTTTTTCATCATTGTTTCCCTTAGCGTTTAATTATGTTCGGGCGTCCAGTCAATCAGCCGCCGCAGTAAAGCATCCGTTGCCGCCCAAAGCGAAAGCGTCATCACAATCAAAATCAGCAGCGCCGCAAAGCAGAGATCGCTTTGCATACGAGCATTGGCATTCAGCATCACAAAACCCAGCCCCTGCGCGGAGCCTACCCATTCGCCAATAATGGCACCAATCGGCGCTACCGCCGCGGCCATGCGCAAGCCGGAACCGAAAGCGGGTAGTGCCGCCATGAGTCGGACATGGCGCAGTATCGCCCAGCGGGAAGCGCCCATGGTGCTGGCCAGATCGAGGTAGTCCTGGCTGACCCGCCGCAAGCCGTCAAAAAAGGCAGAGGTGACCGGAAAAAAAATCACCAGCACGGCCATTACTATTTTGGCGCTCATACCAAAACCGAACCAGAGTACCAACAGCGGCGCGAGTGCAAAGACGGGGATGGCCTGGCTGGTTAACACCAGCGGCATTAGCCAGCGCTGCAGACGAGGCGAGAAGATCATTAATAACGCCAGCAGAGAGCCAAGGGCGACGCCCACTGCCATGCCGCAGGCGATCTCCGCTGCGGTAGTCATGGTGTGATAAGCCAGATAGTCCCGATTAATCCATAGCGCCCGGGCCACGGAGGCTGGCGAAGGCAGTAAAAAAGCGGGAATAGTGCCGAGCGTGATCAGCCACCACAGGGTTATCAAGCCGACGAATACCGTCAGGGTGCGACGCAATGAGGCTTTCATCTGGTCGTCTCTGTTAACTGCTGCATAAGCGCGGCCTGACTTTGTAATAAAGCAGGATTATCAAGTGAACGGGGGAGTTCGTCGGCGCTCAGTGGTACCTCGTTAAGGCCGGAGGTGGAAAGCACCAGCAGGCGATGGCTGAGTCGACAGGCTTCGGCAGGATCGTGCGTAATTAGCAGAACGGTATGCTGCGCGAGAAGCTCGACAGCCAACTCCTGAACGGCAGCCCGGGTAATGGCATCCAGTGAGGAAAAAGGCTCATCCATCAGCACAACTGGCCTGCGCTCATACAGCGTGCGGGCGATCGCGGCCCGCTGGCGCATTCCGCCGGAAAGCGTCGCGGGTCGGGCGTGGTGAAGGTTTGCCAGGCCTACGCGCTCCAGCAAATGCTCAGCCCATTGCCGATCGGCTTTTTCACCGCGCAGACGTGCGCCCACGGTCACGTTATCGATAACGTTCAGCCATGGATAGAGCAGATCTTTTTGCCCCATCCAGCCAATGCGTTTAACAATGGGCTGACCGTCGCTACCCATGACCGTTCCGGCTGTTGGCGCGGTGAGTCCGGCTATTACCCGCAGCAGACTGGTTTTTCCCACGCCGCTGGCACCCAGCAGCGACACGAAACTTCCGCCAGCGACAGTAAAATTCAGATTGCTAAAGACGGTTTTCCCTGCAAAGGCCAAGCTAAGGTCGTTTACGATGATGCCGGGCGTCATGGCTGCTCCGGCGAAGCGCAGGCGTTCAGGCCCATTTGCCAGAACGCCGCTTCCAGACGGGTTGCCGTGGTAAAAATCTCTGCCAGCGCCGGAAAGCGGCTTTCCCCTCCACGCTCAACGGCCAGTTTCTCAAACAGCGCCAGCGAGGCCTGTACGCCGTTCAGATACTCGACGTCGCCATAATTCTTAATCCATGGCGCATAAGGATTATCAATAAGGACGGTTTTTTTGTCGTTCAGTAAACCAGCGCCGATCTCTGCATAGCCCGCCACGCAGGGTAGCAGCGCGGTAAGTAGCTCTAGCGCATCACCAGAATGGCCGATATCAAGCACATAACGGGTGTAGTTAAGCGTTTCCGGCGCTTCGGTTTCCTGCGCCATTTCTTCCTCAGGAATTCCCCAGCTCGCACAATAGCTTACATGTAAGGGCAGCTCGCTAATAATGGCATTAAGAGAACGGCTGGCAGCACGCAGTTCGGGTAGCGAATGGCATTTACTGGCCAGCAAAGCATAAGCGCGCGCAAAGTGGATGAGAAACAGATAATCCTGAGACAGATAGCGGCGAAACGCGGTGGCGGGAAGCGTGCCGTCAGCCAGCTGACGGAGGAAAGGATGAGCGACATAGTGCTGCCAGTGAGCACCAGCCTGCTGGCGTAATCGTTGGTATAAATCCACGGAACCTCCTTAAACATGGAGATCCGGGCAGGCGCGGGAACAGGCGTTGTCTGGCGATGTGGAGACCAGTCCGTCCCTTCGCTGGCATGACCCAGATCAGGTTCAAAGGGTTCGGCTTGCGCCATCTCAGCCCGTTAAAGGACACCCCTCGGTGGTGAGTGTTATACGTCATTTACTTTTGATTTACAACGCAGCGCCACAAAGAGGGCAAGCTTTGCGATAATGTCCGCGCAGGAAAAAATATTAATTAAATTTTCACTGATGTGCTTAAAAGATAATAAAGAAAAGGCTGTAAGATTTTAAGTTATGCTGTGACGATCGGGCTGAAGTTATTTTTGTCTTTATAAGTATGCGCGTTTAATTTTTTAATTAAATATAATCGCTATCTTAAGTCGTATTGAAAATATCAGAAAATAAAAACTTCATTTAAATTATAAAGCTAAAGATTAAAATTATAGACATTAACCCTCTTTTCAAAGAAGCTAATACCACAATAGATATCACCCAGGCAGTAATACAACTGCGTTTCAGCTGGCTGGAAAGCCAGAGGCCGGAGATTAAAGCAGACAATAAAAAATATTGTCGTTTCTGTGCTTCGGGATTCAGTGTTGCACAGATTCTCGCGCGGCATTAGCAATTATCCGGCCAGACATTTGCCATCAACTCATATCTGGAAAAAAGAAAATGGATAACACCCAACATAAACTGGGAAAAGCACGGCCTCCGCGAGTGCAAATCACCTATGACGTAGAAACTGGCGGCGCGCAATCGCAAAAAGAGCTGCCGCTGGTGATTGGTGTCGTTGGCGAGTTTTCGCAGGATGAAACACCGCTGCGTGACCGGCGATTTGTTCATATTGATAAAGATAATTTTGACGAGGTGATGGCTGGCATGACGTTAAGTCTGGAAATGCTGGTGGATAATGAACTTAATGACCAGGAAGGCAAGCTCGCCGTCGCGCTTAATATTAATTCAATGGAAGACTTCTCTCCGGAAAGCGTTGCCATGCAGGTTGAACCTCTCAGGAAATTACTGGCGCTGCGTGAGCAATTAAGCGATTTACGCAACCGTACGGCCAGCAACGATCGCCTGAAGGAACAGCTGGCGGAATTGTTGGCGAGCCGGGCGGCAGAGCAACCGGAAAACCTGGATAATAAAGAAGGACAAGAGTAATGAGCGTTCAGGAAATGCAGGAAAGCGCCGCTGCTGCGGGCAATGCCGATTATCTCGATCAAATTATCGACCGTACCCAGGCCGTTCGCCGTGAAGCTGACCGCGATAAATTGAAAACGCAGCTTGATAGCTTTTTGACGGAAGTTGCTTCAGGCGCCGTGATTGTCAGTAACGATCTGGTTGGCAGCATTGAAAGCCGTATTGCAGCCATTGATGACATATTGTCGGCGCAGATCAGCAAGATTATGCAGCACAGCGCGTTCCAAAAACTGGAGTCTTCCTGGCGTGGCTTACATAAGCTGGTACAAACCAGCGTAACGGAAAATACGCGTATCCGCTTATTTAACTGTTCAAAAAAGGAGCTACTTAAGGATTTCAAAACAGCTTCAGATTTCGACCAGTCCGTTTTATTTAAAAGTATTTACGAAAGCGAGTACGGTACCTTTGGCGGCGAACCTTATTCGGCTTTTGTCGGTGATTTTGAATTTGATGCCATGCCGGAAGATCTCTATCTGCTGGAGCAAATTTCACACGTGGCGGCAGCCGCCCATGCTCCTTTTCTGACGGCGGTTTCCAGCGGCATGTTTGGCATGAACTCCTTCCAGGAGATGCCTCGTCCGCGCGATCTTGGCAAAATGTTTGATACTTCGGACTATATTCGCTGGCGTTCTTTCCGGCAAAGCGATGATGCTCGCTACGTCGGACTTACGCTGCCTCGTGTTATCGGACGACTGCCTTACGGGGCTAAAACTACGCCGGTTGAAACGTTTTGTTTTGAGGAGCGAATTGATGAAGAGAGTCAGGGAGCCAGCTATCTTTGGGTAAATGCCGCCTACGAACTGGCGGGCCGCATTGTTTGCGCCTTTGAAGAGTATGGCTGGTCAGCGGCGATTCGCGGCGTAGAAGGCGGTGGCCTGGTGAAGTCCATGCCGGTTTATAATTATGTTTCCCGTACCGGAGAAAAAATTACCCACTGTCCGACGGAGGTCGCTATTTCCGACCGCCGGGAAAAAGAGCTGGCGGAGTTAGGTTTCATTCCGTTGGTTTACTGCAAAGGAACCGATTACGCTGCTTTCTTTGCCGTACAGTCGGCTAACAAACCGCGCAAATATGATTCCGATCTGGCAAACGCTAATGCGCGTCTTTCAAGCCAGCTTCAGTATATTTTAACCACTTCACGCTTTGCCCATTACTTAAAAGCAATAGTAAGGGATAAAGTGGGGAGCTTTATGTCCCGAACGGAATGTCAGCAATTTTTACAAACCTGGATAAACCAGTATGTTGTTGGTTCTGACAATGTTGGTATGAATATTAAAGCCAGCCATCCATTACGCGAAGCCAGAATAGACGTGGTTGAAGTGCCTGGCAGTCCGGGAACTTATCGAGCAATCGCTTATCTGCGTCCCCATTTCCAGCTGGAAGGTTTGGGCATGTCTCTTCGTCTGGTTGCAGAGTTGCCTGCTTCCGCTGGCGGTTAAACTGTTTTAATCAGGTAGTATCCGTATCCCTGTCCGCAGGTAGTTAATAATCTTTAAAAGGAAAATGCGATGTCAGAAGTTAATCATTTATTTATGCAGGTTGACGGTATTAAAGGATCTTGTAGCGATAAGGATTACAAAGAGTGGATTGTTATTGAAAACTTCAGCATTCAGTCAATGAATGAATCTAATATTGAGACGGCCAGTGGTCAAATGAAGGGGAGTAACCCTTATTTTTCGCCAATCAGCATCAGTAAAGGGATTGATGCGACGTCTACTTCCTTTTTTACCAGTGTCCCTAAAGGTACAAATATTAAAAAGATTGTATTTGTACACACCGAGGTAATCAATGAGAAACGCAGTGAAAGCATGCGTATTACCATTGAAAATTGTGTTATATGCTCTCACAACATTGACGTGGGAAATACGGGAAGAACAGGTTCTGAGTCACTGGTTTTTGCCTACGGCACCATTAAATATGAAACCAACATGGCAAAATCAGACGGTAAGATTGGCAAGCAGGGACCTGTAGGCTGGGACCGCGTAGCGAATACTTCATTATAATTAACGGCTGAGGGCACAAAAGGCATTCTATGTTGTTAAGTATGCTGGCGGATAACGATCCTAAAAATCAGAGTACGCATGAATCCGGTCCAAAGCTGGATTTAGCAGAAGAAATCCTGATGCTTTTATCGAGCCGCCCGCGTGATTATCACGTCAATGATTTGCCTGAAGTGTGCCGTTCAGTCATTAATTATGGTATTAGCGATATTTTCCCTGATGGCCTGTCAAAAACAGAACGTGTTGCAATAATGCAGGCCCGTCTGCTTAAAACGCTACGGCTTTTTGAACCAAGGTTTAAAAATATTTCCGTAACTCAGGGAGATGAAAACCAGGGCTGTAGCGTTTTTATTATTACTGCAGAAATGAATGGTGACGGCGTTTACTTACCTCTTGAGTGGGACGATCTGCTCGGCAACTTTTCAATACGTGCATAACAGGAAGAAAGATGCTGGCGAAAAAACTGCTTTCGTATTATCAAAACGAACTGAGCTATCTGCGCAAATATGGTGAACGCTTTGCCAGCCATTTTCCGAAGATTGCGCGCAGGCTTGGTTTGTCCGGCGGCTATTCTGAAGATCCTCACGTTGAACGCATCATTGAATCTTTTGCGTTAGTGACCGCGCAAATTCAGCAGAAGCTGGATGAGGATATGCCGGAGGTAACGGAAGCGCTTTTAACCGCCCTGGCTCCGCAGTTTCTTCGTCCCTGGCCGTCTGTCTGTATTGTGCAAATGAACGCGGACAGCAAAACCAGCGGTCTGAAAACCGGTAGCGAGCTAGCCGCCGGAACCCTGTTGTATTCACGTGATACGAGCGGCCACACCTGTCGTTTTAAAACGTTATATCCCGTTATGCTGCAACCGCTAACGACCGAAGCGGCGGCGTTACAGTATGATACCCATACTATGCAGTGGCATCTGACGCTGCGTCTTAAAGTCTGGCCCGGCGCAACTTTTAACGCATCCTCTTTTCGTCTTTTTTTGCATGGCGGCAATATGGCCGTCAGCCTTCTTTATAGTCTGCTGTGCGATGGCGTAGAGCATTTTTCTTTGCTGTGTGCTGAGCGTTATTTTCCACTTGGCGCGGCGGATATTCAGCCCGTGGGTTTTCAAAAAGGCGAGGGTATTCTTGAAGCCGATCCGGGCATTTCACCGGTTTATACATTATTGCAGGACTATTTTTTATATCCGCAAAAATTTCATTTTCTGGATTTCAGGTTACCCTCTGGTTTCTCTGCCGGCAATCAGGAAACGATAACGCTGTCATTTCGCTTTCGCCAGGACGCGATGCGCCACAAGCCAGAAAACATTGCGCCCGCTATCGATAAAACCTTTTTCCGCCTGCACTGTACGCCAGCCGTCAACCTTTTCTCCTTGCGTGCTGAACCGATTATTCCGCATCTACAGAATGCTGAATATCCCGTTATTCCCGATGTACGCTGTGCCGATAAAGTTGCCGTGTGGTCAATCGATAACGTTTCCGCCATGCATAAAGAGGGCAATGAAAGTCTGCCTCGACGCATCGCACCGTTATATGGCCTGGATCGTTCTGCCAGCGACAGGGAACCAGACATTTTCTGGCAAAGCATCCAGCGTCAGACGTTGACGAACAGAGGCGAAGCTTCGGCAATGTTTATCGCCTTTTCCGACCGCAGCGAGCGTCCGCTTGCGCCGCAAAGCGATTTAATTGGGCTGGAATTAACCTGTTATGACCAGGATATTCCCGCCAGCATGAAAAATGGACATCCGCAGGGCGATTTTGATGCTGAACTGCCGGTGGCGGCAGTTAAAATTGTCGCCTTAACCCGGCCTACGCTTTCTGTTCCCCGGCCGTTAAAGCAGGCTTCGCGCTGGCGGTTAATTTCACATTTATCACTCAACCATATGCTGATCAGCGGTCCAAACGGCGTAGCGGTGCTGAAAGAAACGCTGTCGCTCTACAGCGCCGGTGCCAATCCCGATAACGATCGGCTCATTGACCTGATTAAGCAGATAGAAGTTACGCCGGTGATGGCTCGGCTAATCAGTCACGATCCGCGATCGCTGGCCCGTGGGATTGAAATCGAAGTTACTTTCTACCGAGCGGCAGCGGATGAGCTGGGATATTTCCTGTTTTGCCGTTTTATTGAGCATTTCCTGGCTCTCTACGCGCCGGTCAATAGCTTTTCTAAAGTCATTACCACTATCGAACATCATGAAGATTTCCGGCGCTGCTGGCCCGTACGTGCAGGGAGGCTTTCGTGGATTTAAGCCAGGTCTTATGTAAGCACCACTTTTGCCAGCAGGTGCGCCTGATGTTACGCCAGCTTTCTCCCGGTGCAGGTTCGCAACGCCTGGCGGCACTAAAAAGCCGCCTCTGGTTTACGTCGCCGCTGTCGCTGGATGCGCCGGAAGGTGAAACAGGCGCAATAACGAAAACAGTGGATGGTCTGTGGCAGGTTGAAGTGCAGGTTCACGGACTGACTGGCGCGCTGGGCGCATTGCCTGCGGTTTATACCGAATGGCTGATCGGACGTTATTACCGCTACGGCGACACGGCGGCTAAAGCCTTCCTGGATATGTTCAATAACCGCCTGTACCAGCTGCGTTATCAGGCCTGGCTGAAATATCACTTTTGCGCGAGCTACGAAAACAGCGATCGGCTGCCGTTAAGCGAAGCGATCCGCGGGCTGGCTGGCGTTATGCAGTCTGCGCCAACGCTTCAGCAGGAGGCCTTTGCCGGTTTTTTTGCTAATCCGCTGCGTTCGCTGGTTCATCTGGAAAACTGGCTAAGCACGCGTTATGCCGTGCCGGTCAGCGTGACGCCTTTTACCGGTGGCTGGCAAGAAATGTCGCCAGAGCAGTGCTGCTGCCTGGGCCGTCCTGAGCAAACGCTGGGGCAGGCCCCGATGATCGGCAGGGTGTGTCTGGATATGGCGGCCAGCTTCACCGTCACGCTGGGACCGCTACGCGATGCGGACAGGTTTTTACCGGAAGGTGACCGCTACAACAGTCTGTGGCAGAGCATCCGGGACTACGTCGGTCCGGGACTGAAAATTATTATCGACGTGCTGATTGAAGGTGGAAGGCAAAACAGCATCGGGCCGGGAAACGGACAACTCGGACGGGATCTCTGCCTGGGCCAGCCTGGCGCAGGCTATCACCGTATTCGCTTACCTGCCTGGCAGGAAAAGGAGCAAAAATGTCATTAATGGCAAAAGATCGTTTTCTGCGCTTTTGCAGCGCTAAGGCACAGTCACTGGTCATTCTCTCTGCGGAAGGAGAAGAGCGGCTTGCAACGCCTTATCAGTGGCGAATCAGTTTTTATTCCGCCTTGTCGCTGGAAGAGACTAAAGCGCTTTTAGGCACCGAACTGGCTTGTCAGATCGGCGAAGGCAACCAGACCCGTTATCTGCATGGTGTGCTTACCGATCTGGCGATGGTTACCGATGATGAGGCGGCCTGTTTGTATAGCGCAACGCTACAGCCGCATTTAGCATTGCTGCAGCATGGCTGTAATCTGGCCGTGTTTCAGCATATCAGCGTGCCCGACCTGGTTTGCCAGATATTGCGCCGCAATAATATTAAAAATATTGAGCTACGCCTGCAGGCAAGCTATCAGCCCCGCGAATATTGTATTCAATATCGTGAATCCGATTTTGCTTTTATCAGCCGCTTACTGGAATCGGAAGGGATCTATTACTTCTTCAGCCATACGGCCAGCCAACATACCTTAATTCTGGTCGATCACCCCTCCGGCCATCACGCCGCGGCCATCGCCGCATTGCCCTGGCATCAACTCGCAGGGAGCGAGAATAACGGCGGTATCCTTAGCTGGAAAGGCGCAATGTCGCTAACGGCGGCTTGTGTACAGTACAAATCTTTTAATGTCGAGCAGGCAAAAGCGGTAGAGGGCGAATGCCAGGGCAATAAAAACGGCGTTGACGGCGTCAGCTTTATTGATGCCCATGGTTTGAGCAAACGCGATGAGCTGCAGGCCGCCGCACGTTTGAAGATGGAACAGCTTGAGGCGCAAACCCAGCACAGCGAAGTCCAGCTTCAGGCCTGGTGGCTGAGCTGCGGTGAAAAAATCTCCCCGGTCGGACATCCCTCTGTCAACGGCGAATTCAACATCAGCAGCCTTTGGCTGTCGGTCAGCAATAATCTGGAAAACCAGACCCACAGACTGCACTGTCACGCCACGGTTTTTCACAGCTCGCTGACCTGGCGTCCACCTTGCCAGACGCCCGTGCCGCAAATCGCTGGCGTGCTTACCGCGACCGTGGTGGGCCCGGCGGCAGAAGAGATTCATACCGATAAATATGGCCGCATCAAAATTCAGTTTCCCTGGGACGCTGATAACAACTATGACGACAGCAGCTCCTGCTGGGTTCGCGTATCTCAGCCCTGGAGCGGCAGCGGCTTTGGGGCATTGTTTATTCCGCGCATCGGCAGCGAAGTGCTGATCGGTTTTATACACGGTAATCCGGATTACCCGGTGGTGACCGGCACGGTTTACAACGGCAAAAACCAGCCGCCTCTGGCGCTACCGCAGGAGAAAAACCAGGCCGGCTTCATCTCACGTAGTTCCCTGGACGGCAATGCAGAAGAGGGACATCAGTTGCGCTTTGATGACAGCAAAGGTGAGGAAAAGCTGCTGATCGTTTCGCAAAAAGATCTGCTGTTAAAGATCAAAAACGATCTGATCGCAGAAATCGCTAACGAGGTCAAAAACACTATCGGTGCGGGCCGTACTACGGAGATCAGCAAGGGCGATGAAAGCCTGACGCTATGTCAGGGAAACCATCAGCTGACGCTCGAACAGGGGAATCTCTCGACCGAGATCAAGCAAGGAAAGATGGTCCTGAAGCTGGAGAAGGGGGACTACAGCCTGGAGGTGAAAGGCAACCAGAAAGAGAGCCTGAGCGGCGGCAATCATAGTCTGAACGTTAGCGGCGGCGGCAGCACCGTTAAAGCAGACAAAAGCTGCGTGATTGAATCAACGCAGTCCATCGAGTTAAAAGTCGGCAGTAACAAGATATCTATTACGCCCGCGGGCATTACGCTGAGCGGCACCGTACTCAAAATCGAAGGCAAAGGCACGGCGGAGCTTGGGGGAGCTATGGTCACGGTGAAAGGAAGCGGCATGACTCAGGTCAAAGGCGGCGTGGTCATGATTGGTTAAGGAGAGCGTGATGACGATGATATCACCCGGAGGGCTTGCTCTCCTTGAGCATGCGGCCGGTTTTAAAGGAAACATTGCCGTGCTGCTTTCGGCCCGGCGCTGGGAAGATGCGCTGGCATACTGGGTTGAGAATGTGCCTGTACAAGAGCTGCTCGAAAAAGTCTTGCCCATTATTGTGGATAGCGCAGATAGCGAAGAGCAGATCTGCGTCAACGCTATTCGCGGCTGGCTGAAGGAGCGCAATGATGCTGCTCGCCGTCATATTTTTGAGCAGGCTGAATCGTTAGGTTTTGCGACGCCTCTGGGCGCCATCGGCCTGGCGCTGTTCTGGATGGACGGCAGCCTGACGCCACCGGAATGCGAACCGGTCTATGCCGAAAAGCACCTTGCGCCGCTAATGTTGTGCACCGCAGTCAAACTACTCAGCGTTTCACTTGCCGCAGATAATCCACCGGTTGCAGGGGCAAAACTGCTTTTTTCCCGTGGCTATAACATGGAGGTAGCGTAATGGGACTTCCTGCAGCCAGAGTCGGCGATATGCACGTTTGCCCCATGATGACGCCAGGCGTCCCGCCCATTCCACACGTCGGCGGGCCCATTCTCGCCCCGGCGTCGCCGACCGTGCTGATAGGCGGTGTACCGGCAGCGGGTATGGGATCGGCCGCGGTTTGCGTTGGGCCGCCCGATAGCGTTGTTGCCGGAAGCGCTAAGGTGCTTATCGGTGGCAAACCCGCAGCCCGCATGGGCGATAGCTGTGCGCACGGCGGCACCATTGTCGCTGGCTGCCCAACCGTACTGATCTCCTGATGGACCGCTAATGAATAACGATTTGGATTTACTGTTGGCCCCCGTTTCGGGCAGTGCGCCGGCAGGGATAAATGTTGAATACGAGCAGGTATACGAAGACATTCGCCAGGCGCGCGAAAGCGATCCCGATTATTTACCGCAGGATGAGTGGAGCACCACCTTGCGTAAGGCGGACTGGCCAAAAGTTATCAGGCTCAGCAGCCAGGTGTTGCGCGACAGCAGCAAGGATATGCAGGTGGCCTGCTGGCTGGTTGAAGGGCTGGCGCAACAAAACGGGATTGCCGGTGCGGCGCGCGGCTTTTACTTTTTAGCGCGTTTTATCGAAGGCTACTGGGAGAGCGGCTGGCCGGAAAACAGCGAGGATAACATGGCGATACGCCACGCTATTTTCAGTCGGCTGGACCGGCAGCTGGCGCAAATGCTGGTCACCAGACCACTGCTGGAAAAGCCAGAAAGCTCGCTCGAGTACTGGCAGAAGGTCCTGGCCCACGAGCATCTGATGACGCTGAAAGAGGCAAGTGACGAGGAGGATGATGATGATTATACGATGGAGAATTACCAGCGGTGGGTAAGCCAGCTTTCGCCGGAAAAGATTGCCGCGCTGGATGCAGATCTTCACCAGCTTGATGATGGGCTGCACCATTTTATCGCCAGTTATCAGCATGTCGGCAGGCTGGAACACGCCGCCATGCCGCACATGTGCCAGATCCTTGAAGAGTTACAGGCGCTGACGGGACGACTCTATAAGCATGTTGCCCCCGTTACCGATGACGCTGACATTGACGACATCATGCAGCAGAACGTACTGGCTGCCAGCGGTGAAGAGAATCGCGCGGTACCGCTGGCCGGGAGCGTTGCCAGCCAGAAAATGTCTCGCGATCTTGCTATCACACAAATGTTAACCATCGCCCATTTTTTTCGCCAGACGGAGCCTTCCAGTCCCGTTCCTTTTTTGATGGAGCGGGCGGCGCGCTGGGCAAATATGACGCTGACCGAATGGTTAGAGGAGATGCTGCGGGACGACAGCACGCTGCAAACTATTCATAACGTTTTAACCGGGCCGGAAAAAGAATGAGCATTAACTTCCCGCTGAACCTTTTACTGCTGCTGGCGCTGTCCGGCTGTGCCAGTAAGCCGGAGCCTACGCCGCCGGTCGCAGACGCCGTTTTTGCCAGCAGTGCTATTACGATAAAGCTAAACGCTCGCCCCGATTTAAATAAGGTTAACGAGCTGGCCACCAGCTGTACCGTTCTGGTTCTGCAAGCAGCAGATGAACCAGCCTTACATAAGGTACTGGAAAACCCCGCCACGCTGAAAGGGCTGTTTATGGGCTCCGATGCCGGTGAGGCTCTGCTGAACATTGACCGCTACGTCATGATGCCGGGCCAGACCGCCACCTTGCATATCGACAGGGTAATGAACGCCCGACATATTGCGCTGGTCGCAGGCTATTACCCGTTTCCCAACAGGCAGCACGCCGTCACTTTTACTCTTCCCGAGCGCATTTACACCACGGGCTGGTGGCAAAAAGTGAAGCATGCCGAACTCTTGCCGCTTACCGTTTCTGTCACGTTGGGCAGCCGCAGCATTCTGCGTAATGAAATAATCAGCCCGGCGGGCCACGGCAAGGAGCAGTAATGTATCCGGAACAGCAGCAAATTTACTGGCACTCAGGCCTTTATTTACAGCCACAGCATTTTCAGTCCTTAGACCTGCATAATGCCTGGCTGCACGCCCGCTACAACCAGCTGGCCCGACCCTATAACGTGGGGATTATCGAGGTGGCTATAAATAGCGTGGCGCTGGAAGACGCCGTCCTGAGCGTTGATAATCTTCGGTTTTTGATGCCTGGCGGCGATTATCTACAGTATCCGGGCAACTGTCAGATAGCAAAAAGGGACTTCCGCGACCTGTGGCAACATCGCGATCGGCCGCTGACCTTCTGGCTGGCCCTGAAGCGTTTTGATCCCGTGCATCGCAACGTAACCCTGCCGGGAAAGGAGGGCGAACGTGCCGGTACGCGCTGGCTGAGCGGTGGCGAAGCCACGATGATGAAGGATGTTTACGATCACGCGCCCGACGCGGCAGTCACCCGGCTGAGCTATAACGTGCAGCTGCTGACGGATGCGGAAAAAGAGAGCGCGGTGGACTGCGAATATCTGCCGCTGATCCGTCTCAGCCACGACGGTGAAAAAGTGATTTGCGATCCCGACTTTTCGGCCCCGGCCGTTACGCTACGCGGATCGCCCACGCTCGCCTACCTGATCGATTCACTCTATTTTGAAATTAGCGCCCGCACCAAAAAGCTGGAGGAGTATAAGCGCACCGCGCATCTCAATAGCCGCCGTGAAAGCGGTAATCAGCTAATCCAGCTGCTCGCCATCCGTTCACTGAACCGGGCGCTGCCGATATTAAAAAACTATATTGAGGCGCAGCAGGTTCATCCGTGGCAAATCTACAACCTGCTTTGCCAGCTGACGGGCGATCTCTCTTCTTTCAGCGACAGCTGCTCCTGCCTGGGAGAATGGCGGGGAGAAGAGCACGCAGCGCTGCGCTACGATCACTATCAGCTTTGTCATAGCTTCAGCCGCGTGCGGCAGACGTTGCTTGCGCTGATCAACGATCTGGTACTGGAAAACAACACTTATATCAGGCTGGGTCACGAAAAAGGCATTTACAGCAGCACGCTGGAAGAGGTCGCAGCAGGTAAAAAAGGCCAAATTTTGCTGATGCTGCGATCCTCGCAGATTGCTTTTGATGATAAACGATTCAGCCAGACGGGCAATTTCAAGCTTGCTGCACGAGAAGCCATTGACGATCTCATCCAGCATGCGCTACCGGGTATTCCGATTACGCGCTGCGCGGAAATCCCTCATGGCGTGCCAAACCGTAACGATACCGCCTGCTATTTTATCCGGCGCGATGGCGAACTCTGGCAGCAGGTCGAAACGAACCGCAGCATCGCCTTTTACTCCCCCGATATGCCTGATGATTTGCTGGTACAGCTTGTCTGTATGGAGGGCGAATGAAATCGTTACTGAACTACTATTTGCCGGTTTTTAAAACGGGCGTAAGTTTTAAATTAGCGCCGGAAAAACATCCTGAATTTACTCTTTTCCAGCAGCAGATAATGACGGATATTTCCCGCTCCATGGCTGCGGCTGAGCAATATTTTGCTCAGGGTGATTGCCGCAGTGCCTGTTTTGCCGTGGTGGTTTGGTTTGATGAGCTGGTATTGCAGTCATCGCCAGAATGGATTGACAGCTGGCGAAGGAATCTTCTGCAAACGCGATTATTTGATACGGCCATTGGCGGCAGTGAGTTTTTTTCCCGCCTTGAAAAAATCAATAAAAAAAACTGGCCGCTGCGCCAGGTTTATCTTTTTTGCCTGTTGCTGGGGTTTAAAGGCATCTATGCCTGGCAAGATAAAAACCTGTTGCAACAGCGCATTGCGGCAGAGTGTGACTGTTTTCCTGAGGAGTGGCAAGACGCCGGCGCAACCCGACTGATAAATGTTACCGCCAGCGAAGGTGAGTCACGCCTGACGCGTTATGCTTTTTTTCTGAACAAGCCCGTTCTCGCGGGCAGCGTTATTTTTATTTACCTGATAATGGTGATGTCAGGCTTATATCTGTTGAAGGGAGTCTGATCTTTTGAAAAAAGCACTCTGTTTATTAGCGTGGGCTTTTTTTCTGTGCCTGCTTTTTTCTCTTTGCTTTTATTTTGCGCTCTGGTCTGGAAAGGGCCTGCTTAAAGCAGCGTTGCTCTGGCTTTTCTTTATTGTGATCCTTTGCCTGTTCTTTTTAATTCGAGCAGCGCTAACGGTTGTTAATGAAAAAAAATTGCTCGGTAAGCTACTGCCCCGGCACGCGTTTACCCGCACGGAACACCTGCTGTTTGGGCAGTGGAAGAAAGGCCTGCACCTGGTAAAGCGGGTTTATAAGAAAAAACAGCTTCCCTGGCTGATATTAACCGGCTCCGCCAGCGGTAAATCAACGCTGATGACCCACGCCGGCATGGCGCAGTGTCTGGACAACCTCGAAAACAACGTGCTGCCCACGCGCACGGTGCGATGGTGGCACTTTCGTCACGCGGCTTTTCTGGAGCTATCCAGCCGCTTTCTGATTGCTGGCAATCCGTTAGCGACCAGCTGGCCGCGCCTGGTGGATTGGCTTCGTTCGGCACCTACGCCCGCCGGTATCGTCGTGACGGTTTCCGCCGGGGAGCTGTTCTGCGGCGAGCCGCAGCCGGAAAGGCTGGCCCAGCTGGTACGGATGCAGCTGGCACCGCTATTGAAAAAGTTACAAAGGAGACTGCCGGTTTATGTGATCGTGACTGGTTGCGATGGGCTTGCTGGTTTTAGCTCATGGGTAAAAAAACTTTCTACGCTACAGCAACAGCAGGCGTTGGGACGCCACTGGCGGCAGTCACCGCTGCCAGACGAGAAAGACCCGGGCCTGCTGGATTCGCTGTTTCTGCCGCTTAAAGAGGGGCTGGACAGAGCGCGTCTCGGTCACTTGTCGGGGCAGGTTGCCGATGAAAGCCTGCCCGATCTGCTGGCGTTTCCTGAGGAAATGATGCGCCTGCAGCAGCCCGTGCAGCGTTATGTCGCCACGCTTTGCGCCACGGACTCCTTCTCAGCGTCAGGGCAGCTGGCAGGAATCTGGTTTACCGCCGCGCTGCCGGACGGCCCAAACCGCCTGCGCGGTTACTTTATGGATGAACTGCTGACGCTGATACCTGAATTAAGCCAGCAGCGGGAGCCGGTATACAGCGGTTACTACCGACGCTATGCCCGCTGGGGAGGCCTGGCCGCTACCGCTTTGGTGCTGACACTGTTACTGGCCAGCGCTGGCAGTACGCTACAGCTGATTACTGGCGACAGCAACAGCCTGAAGGATGACGTTAGCCAACTTTTGCGCATCGAGGCCAGTGCCGATCGTTTCCGCTATTTGCCGTTCCGTATGGTGCTCAGCCATCATCAGCAGCGTCTTGCAGAAAAGCTTGTGGTTGCCGCTGCTGTACGGCCCATTGATATTAACGAAGCGACAGAGCAGTACACGTCCTTGTTTGACAAAGCCAGTGCCGAACAACAGCGCAAGCTGATTATCGCGCTGGCTGAGGCGATAGCCAGCAAACAAGCGATGCGTAACAACGCTCCGCTGGCTTCTCTTGCGCCGGTTTTACCTTCGCTGACGATGTTTGCAAGCTCTGGTCCGCTCTCACCCACACATAGCCTTATTGTACAGCGTGCTTTACTGAACGGGCCACAGGGCGCCGCGCAGCTTCAGCATCTGCGTCAGCTGTTGCAGCTGTTGGTTAATCGCGATCCGCAATGGCAGTGGCTGCTTGCTCCCGTCGCTGAGCTACCGGCTATTCGCCTGGCGGATTTTTTACCCGCAACTACGAATGCGATAGTTATTGAAAGTAGCTGGACAGTGCAGGGACGCCAGCAGCTGCAGGCCTGGCTGGAGCAAATCCGCATGGCGGCGGGTGAACGGCTTCCCGCGCTGGACAAGTTTGAACAGCACTATAACGCGCTGAGACAGGCGGCCTGGCAGAAATTTATGGTTGAGCTGTCCCGACAGGCAATCCCTTTTTATAGCGCCGGGCAATGGACAGATATCCTGCTGG
Source organism: Erwinia sp. BNK-24-b (assembly GCF_047456155.1). NCBI lineage: Bacteria > Pseudomonadati > Pseudomonadota > Gammaproteobacteria > Enterobacterales > Erwiniaceae > Erwinia > Erwinia sp. BNK-24-b. The sequence continues at coordinate 2,255,876 of NZ_CP179901.1, read as the reverse complement.
CGATTGGTGATGAAAAAGGGCCAGCGCTGCGCTTTGTTACCCTTGCAGAACAGCAGCTTAGCGATATCAGCGCGCAGGAGGCCGCGCCCTGGCTGAGGCAGCTTCGTCGGCTGAGTAAGGTGCAGACCACGGCGAAATTGCAAAAATGGCTGCGGCAGAAAAGCCTGCTGGAAAGCGAGCTGCGTCAAAAGATCACCGGACCGCAAGCCAGTCCAGGGATTTCCATTGCGCAAGTGGAGGCCTGGCATGCCTGGCGCAAAAGCGCTCAGCTTGCCGTGTCTGCTGCGCTGGGTGCGCCTGCAAACACACTCCTGACGGCAGGACTTTTCTAGAGTGCTACAGACAAGGCCGAAAACCCATTGCGGGCGCTTCGCCTGCCGCAAAACAACTTGCGCAAAGAACTCCTGATTGCTGACCCGGCTACCGACAGGTTCTGGCTTCTGTATGCACTGGAAGAGCGGCTGCTGGTGGCGCATGCCATGCAGCAAACCGGCTGTTGGCTACAGCAGCAGTGGGAAAAAACCGTGCTTTGGCCGCTCGATAAGCTGAAGTCGCGCTTGTCGTACGATGAACTGCAAGACCGTTCCCGGCTTTACCTGTCAGCCTTTATGCGTGGCCCGGCGAAAGAGGTGCTGGTAGCCGACAGTCGCGGGGTGACAAGCGGGACTTATGCAGAACAGCAGGTGCCGCTGACCCCCTCGTTTTTACTGTTAGTCAACGAAATGCTACGACCCGATGATCTGCTGGCGCTGCCTGAACGTCAGTCTCTCCAGCTGGATGCAAGGCTGTCGCGGCTGCGGGAACAACAGCAAGTGTTAAAAGAAGAACAGGCGGCGCTGGAGGCCCGCTCGGCCGAACTGACGTTACAAAGCCTGCCGGCGACTATTCCCGGCGGCGCACGTCTGATGCCGACAGGCACCACGCTGACGCTCTTCTGCGGCGATCGACAATGGTCGCTGGACAGTATGAATTTCAGCGACCGGGCGACTTTTCTCTGGCGTCCCGGCCATTGTCAGCGGGTCACGCAAACTATCAAATTCCCCGGCTTTCAGCTTGCTTATCACTATAAAGGCGACGGCGCATGGCCGGAATTTTTAAACGCTATCGCCAATGGGCAGCATAGCTACAGTGCCGATGACTTTCCTGAGCAGGCCGATTTTTTACGGGCGCAAAACATTCATACCGTGCTGGTGCGCTACCAGGCCGGGCCGCTGGATGAAGTATTAGATCTCTGGCAGCAATGGCAGGAAACGGCGCAGGCTTTACGTGACAACGTCACCGATCGGTACGATCTTGCTCAAGAAACTTTTGATGATGAAAACCAAAAAGAAGATTTATCCGCTTTGCCGGTGACCATTGCAGCTTGTCACCAGCACTCTTTCTCCTCTGTTCGCCAGGAAACACCATGAGTCACTATCTGAAGAAAATTGTCGAATTACTTACCAGCGATGGCCGCCAGTGTCTGGATGCTGCGGTCAGCCTGGCCGTTAGCCATAACCACCATGAGGTCGGCATTGAACATCTGTTGCTTAGCACCCTTGCGGCGCAGCCTGTGCTGGTCGAGGAGCTTTGCCTTAAAGCCGGACTGCGCGGCGATCGGCTGGTTGACGCGCTGCAGCTTACGCTGCAACAGCAGCGTCGTGGTAACACCAGCGGGCCGGTTTTTTCGCTCTCATTAGTTAACTATCTGGAAATGGCCTGGCTGCATGCCAGCGTTGTCTGGCAGCACGAGCGGCTTGCCGCCTCCGCTTTTATTGCCTGCCTGCTGGCCCACAGATCCGATCATGCCTTTGCACAGGCGCAGGCTATGAGCACGGCCCTGCAATGCGATGCTGAGCTGGCCGACGAGCTGCTCTCTGCCGCCGCGAAAAGCACCGGCGTCGGTCAGATTGCCGTCAATGCATCTCAGGAGAATACGGCGTTAAAAAAATATACCCACAACCTTACCGAGCGCGCGCGTGAAGGAAAGCTCGATCCGGTATCGGGGCGCGAATATGAAATTCGCCAGATGACCGATGTGCTGTTGCGTCGTCGGCAGAATAACCCGGTACTGGTTGGCGATCCTGGCGTCGGTAAAACCGCGCTGGTAGAAGGCCTCGCCCAGCTTATCGTTAGCGGCAATGTGCCGCCACGGCTGCAAAATATGGCGGTACTGGCGCTGGACTTAACGTTACTGCAGGCGGGTGCCAGCGTGAAGGGCGAATTTGAAAAGCGCCTGCAGGCCGTACTGAAAGAAGTAAGGGCTTATGCTTCACCGGTTATTTTATTTGTCGATGAAGCCCACATGCTGATTGGTGCGGGCGGGCAGGCTGGACAGAATGATGCGGCCAACCTGTTAAAACCGGCGCTGGCGCGTGGCGAAATTCGTCTGATTGGGGCCACCACGTGGGCTGAATATAAAAAGTACTTTGAAAAAGATGCCGCGCTGGCGCGGCGTTTTCAGCGTATTCAGGTTGAAGAGCCGGATACGCCAACGGCCATCACCATGTTGCGTTCTCTGGCGGGCCGCATCAGCCAGCATCACGGCGTACCGATACCGGACAGCGCTATTGTCGCGGCGGTAGAGCTGTCGCAGCGTTATATCACCGGAAGGCAGCTTCCCGACAAGGCTATAAGCCTGCTGGATACGGCCTGCGCCAGAGTGTCGCTATCGCAGTGCCATCAACCGCCGGAAATTGAAAATCTTAATACCCTGCTGCACAACATCGCGCTGGAACGTCAGAGTATCGCCGACGAGCCGCAAAGCGCGACGCGGCTTGATGAGCTTGCAGAACACGAGGCGCAAATAAGGCAAGATCTGGCCGCGCTGGCACCCATCTGGCAAAACCAGCACGAGCTGGTCAGGCAGATCCTCGCCTGTGAAGATCAAACAGAAAAACGCAGCCTGCGCCAGCAGCTGACGGCAATGCATCAGGACAGCACGCTGGTGTACGAACGGGTCGATCCGCCTTGCGTGGCGGAGATCATAACCGGCTGGACAGGGATCCCGGCCAAAAATATGCTCGGCAAAGCGTCGCAACAGCTCGACTGCCTGACGGCGCAGCTTGAACAGCGCGTTATCGGGCAATCGCACGTTATCGAGTCCATCGTGCAGCAGATCCGTATTAGTAAAGCCGATTTGGGCGACCCGGAAAAACCTTGTGGCGTATTTATGCTTGCCGGGCCGTCAGGCGTGGGGAAAACAGAAACGGCGCTGGCGCTGGCCGATCTGCTGTATGGCGGCAGGAGCAATATGATCGCCATAAATATGTCTGAATATCAGGAAGCGCATTCGGTCGCAGGACTCAAGGGATCGCCTCCGGGTTACGTGGGCTACGGTCAGGGAGGCGTACTGACCGAGGCGGTGCGCCGTCAGCCTTATAGCGTGGTGCTGCTGGACGAAGCGGAAAAGGCCCATCCGGACGTCATGGAGCTGTTTTATCAGATTTTTGATAAGGGCATGATTGAAGACAGCGAAGGGCAAAAAATAAATTTCCGTAACACGCTGATTATTTTAACCAGCAACCTGGGAAGCGAGCTGCTGATGGCCGCACCGGATAACCAGGATAGCGTGGCGCTCACCAGACTTATTCGCCCTGAGTTTGAACGCGTGTTTCGTCCTGCGCTGATGGGCCGACTCACTTTGCTTCCCTGCCTGCCATTACAGGGTGAAACGCTGAAGCGGATTATTGAGCTTAAGCTGGGCAAACTTTGCCAGCGCTTCGCCGGTGCCCGCCGCCATCGCTCGCTGAGCTATAGCCGTAGCGTCATCAGCTATGTGGCCGATCGTTGCCACGTTCAGCAGAGCGGAGCGCGCGACATTGATGCGGTGCTGGCGAGAGAACTGTTGCCGTTACTCACCGATCGGGTGCTCAGTGCAGGCGATGATGACCTGCATCTTCGCGCAACGGTTTCCGGGCAGCGGCTGGTCCTGAATAAGCGTGCAAAAAGGGGCAAGGATGAATGAGCTTTTCAATAAAAAAACGTTAAGGATCAACGGCAACGATCCGCGAAGGAGCAGAGCTTTTCTGGCGCTAAGCGAGGTAATGAATACGCCGGATCGGCTCCCGTCTGGCGAAAAAGACTGGCAGGCGCTGGAAAAAACGTACCAGCAGCATCTTCGCCACTACGGGTTTGACCTGCAAAGCGGCTGCTGGTTTTGCCTGATTAATTTACAGCAGCATGGCTGGCAAGGGCTGGCCCAGGCTTTATCTCTGCTGGTCTGGGCCTGGAGTGAGCCGGACGGCAGAAGCTGCTGGCCTGCGGGTGATGACATGCGTGTCTTGCTGCTGGAGTGGTTTAACAGCCATGTCGTTACCCGTATTTACACGCTGGAAAGCGAGGTTGCAGGCGACGAACTTAAGCTGATTGCCCAGGATATTGCGCAGCTTCAGGCACAGGCAGAGAAAGCCAACGCCCGCTGTCGCCATGCTTTGCGCAACATTCACTACTTTCTGCAAATTCGAGGGCAGCGGCCTGCGGCGGAAGCCGCGCCAGCCGTGCAACCTGAACAGCCAGCGATAAAAGAGGATGCCAGCAAGCCTCGACGACGACGTGACGCCCTGGTCTGGTCTCTTGCCGGTGCGGCCAGCGGCGTAGCGATAACGTTGCTGACCGTTACGCTAATGCATAAACCCGTGAAGGGGCTACAGGACAATGCGCTTGTTCAGCGCCCGGCGCTGATCTGGCCAAACAATGAAGCCAGCCAGCGGTGGCAACAATTGTTACAGGAGAGAGCGGCCAGCCTGCCTTCTACGGCAGGTTACGGTCGGGTTCTCGCCAGGCTGGATGAGCTGGATGCGCAGCTTCTGGCCGCAGAACAGCGAAAGGGAAGTTATCTCACCATTTCAGAACTGAAAAGCATCTCCTGGACTTTGCGTCGCGAACTGGAAAGCGCCGGGCCGCTGCCGGAGCAGTTGTTGCAACAGGCAGGATCCCTGGCCCAGCTGCAACAGATAGCAGAGCGTCTGGATGCGCTGACCGCGTTCTATTTGCTCAGACAGCAACAACTACTGGCACAGGAAAACAGTGCAAGTCCTTCGTAAGTTGTCGACAAACAGATTGCCTTACATTTGTTACCGCGCAACCGCCGGAGCCTGTTCTAAGCTAAAAGCTGGATTAAGCAAATGTGACGCGGAGTGGTATGAAACAGGAAAATAAAACAATCGGTATTGCGCCCTATGGCGGTTCAGCCGGCGGCTGGGGTGCACTGAAAGCCGTTGCCGACGCGCTGCGTGGCCAGATGTCTGTAAAGCAGGATGTCATTGCGCTTTTTAAAGTTAACCAGCCGCAGGGGTTTGACTGTCCGGGCTGTGCATGGCCCGATCCTCGCCACGGCTCCTCTTTCGAATTTTGTGAAAATGGCGCGAAGGCCGTCTCCTGGGAAGCCACCAGCAAGCGCACCACGCCCGAATTTTTCTCTGCCCATACCGTCAGTGAACTGTGGCACCGCAACGCTTTTGAGCTGGAAGGCGAAGGCCGCCTGACGCATCCCATGAAATATGATGCGGCAACCGACACTTATCAGCCCATCGAATGGGAAACCGCCTTTCGTGAAATAGGCGAAAAGCTGCAAAGCTATGACGATCCGGACAGCGTGGAGTTTTATACATCCGGCAGGGCTTCCAACGAAGCGGCCTTCCTGTGGCAGCTCTTTGCGCGCGAATACGGCACCAATAACTTCCCGGACTGTTCCAACATGTGCCACGAGCCGACCAGCGTGGGCCTGCCGCAGTCAATCGGCATCGGTAAAGGTACCATTGAGCTGGAAGATTTTGACCATTGCGATCTGGTTATCTGCATTGGCCACAATCCCGGCACCAACCATCCAAGGATGCTGGGCACGCTACGGGAAGTCTCTAAGCGTGGCGCAACTATCGTCGCAATTAACCCGCTGCGCGAGCGTGGTCTGGAACGTTTCACCTCGCCGCAAAGCCCGGTTGAAATGCTTTCGCTCAGCTCCACCGAGCTGGCTTCCACCTACTATAAAGTGCGGGTAGGTGGCGATGCGGCGATGCTGAAAGGCGTCATGAAATGCCTGCTTAGCATGCACGATAAAGCACTGGCAGCCGGTCAGCCTGGCGTGCTGGATGAAGCGTTTATCAATGAGCACACGCAGGACTTTGAAGCGCTAAAAGCCGATCTGGAGAGCACCGACTGGCAGCATATCTTCAAAGTTTCCGGGATGTCGTTTGAAGAAATTCAAAAAATTGCGCGCCTCTATGCCGCTTCTGAGAGAACCATTATCTGCTACGGCATGGGGATTACGCAGCATCAGTACGGCACGCAAAACGTTCAGCAGATTGCTAACCTGCTGCTGATGCGCGGCAATATCGGGAAAAAAGGCGCCGGAATTTGCCCGCTGCGCGGTCATTCTAACGTGCAGGGCGATCGTACCGTCGGCATTACCGAAATTCCGCCGCAGACGCTGCTGGACAGCCTTGAGAAGGTCTTCGGCTTTAAGCCGCCACAGCACCATGGTCACGGTGCCGTGCAGGCGATTCAGGCGATTCGCGACGGTCGTTCGAAAGCGCTGCTTTGCCTCGGCGGTAACCTGGCGGAGGCTATCTCCGATCCGCAGCAGACGTTCGCAGCGATGCGCAAGCTCGACCTGGTCGTGCATATGGCGACCAAGCTGAACCGTTCACATCTGCTGCTGGGTAAACACAACTATCTGCTGCCGGTGCTTGGCCGTACCGAAATTGACCGACAGGCTTCTGGCGAACAAAGCGTCACCGTCGAAGATTCTATGTCAATGGTGCATGCTTCCCGCGGATCGCTGAAACCCGCCTCGCCATGGCTGAAGTCAGAACCCGCTATCGTGGCCGGGCTGGCGAAGGCAACGCTGCCTGACACTAAGGTGAACTGGGACAGAATGATCGGCGATTACAGTTTTATTCGCGAAGCCATTGAAGCAGTATTTCCGGCGTTTAAGGACTTTAATCGCAATATCCTGCAACCGGGTGGTTTTAGGCTTTATAACGCGGCGTCCGAACGTAAATGGCTGACGCCATCCGGACGGGCGGAGTTTAAGGTGATGCAGGGCATCAATGAAGATCCTCGCTCGCTGAAATGCCACGATCTGGTGCTGACCACGCTGCGCAGCCACGACCAGTACAACACGACGCTCTATGGTTTAAACGACCGCTATCGTGGGGTTACCGGCAGGCGAGATGTTCTGTTTATCTCTGCTGAAGAGGCGGAAAGCCGCCAGCTGCGCGTGGGGGATAAGGTAAATATGGTTGCGCTCGATCCGGACGGCAACAAAACTTCGCGACGGCTGGATAACCTGACGATAGTGGTGTACGACATGGCACCGGGTTCGGTCGCCGCCTACTATCCGGAAGCTAACGTGATGGTGCCGCTGGACAGCTTTGACACCGAAAGCGGGATCCCTGCCTATAAAAGCATTCCGATTGTGCTGGAGCATGCAGAGGCAACGGAAACGTCGGGGACGCTACGCTAAGGGAACAGAGGTAACCGCGTTGTTGGGCGGAACGTTTTCTATACAGGGAGCTCGTTTCAGGCGCGGGTGCAAAAGAAAAAGGGCGGCTACCAGCCGCCCTTTATTTTTAGCTTTCTCACGTATAAAGCGAAGCTTACAGCGCCATATCGTGTTTGGCCGGGGTTTTCTCCGCCTGGCCGGTAATGGTTGACTGTGCAGGTTCCTGAGCAGGCATGTTGATGACCGGTGGTTTGGTCAGCTGTAAGGTTTCTGCCGTGTCATCCCAGACTTTCTGCGTCAGCGCGGTGTTGCCGTTCAGCGTCTGGCCGTAAGTCGGCACAACTTTATGGATCTTTTCCTGCCACTCAGGTGAGTTAAACTGCTCCGGGAACAGCTTCTTCATCACGTTAATAGCGATAGGGGCCGCGGTAGAAGCACCCGGCGAGGCGCCAAGCAGGGCCGCAACGGTTTTCTGCTGGTCGGTAACGATTTCCGTTCCCAGCTTCAGCACGCCGCCTTTATCCGCGTCCTTCTTGATAATCTGTACGCGTTGACCTGCCTGAATCAGCTTCCAGTCTTCTTTCTTCGCGTCCGGATAGTACTCTTTCAGCGAAGCGAAACGGTCGTCGTCGCTCAGCATAACCTGACCGATCAGGTATTTCACCAGGTCAAAGTTATCCAGGCCAACGTGCGTCATCGGCATAAAGTTGCTGGTGGTAGTGGTGCCCAGCAGATCGAACAGCGAACCGTTTTTCAGGAATTTGGTAGAGAAGGTCGCGAACGGCCCAAACAGCACTACACGCTTACCGTCCAGGTTACGCGCATCCAGATGCGGTACGGACATTGGCGGCGCGCCTACGGAAGCCTGACCGTAAACTTTTTCCAGGTGACGGCTGGTAATGGCCGGGTTTTCAGTGACCAGGAACGAACCGCCAACCGGGAAGCCCGCATAGTTGTCTGCTTCCGGAATACCGGTTTTCTGTAACAGCTTCAGCGCGCCGCCGCCAGCGCCGATAAAGACATATTTCGCGTCGATAGCGCGCTCGCTGCCGTTTTTCACGTCTTTGATCGTGACGTGCCAGGAGTTGTCGCCGTTACGTTTGAAATCGGTCACTTCTGACGACGTTTCCAGCTTAAAGTTGCTGTTTTTCTGTAGGCTGGCGGTCAGCTGACGAGTGATTTCACCGTAGTTTACGTCGGTGCCGACTGGCGTCCAGGTCGCGGCAACTTTCTGCTTAGGATCGCGGCCTTCGATAATCAGCGGTGCCCACTGCTTGATCTGATCCTGATCGGTAGAGAATTTCATGCCCTGGAACAGGGTGGTTTTTTGCAGCGCGGCGTAGCGCTTGCTGAGATAGTTAACGTTGTCGTCGCCCCAGACAAAGCTCATGTGTGGCGTCGAGTTAATGAAAGAGTGCGGGTTGTTCAGCACGCCGCTTTTCACCTGAGAAGTCCAGAACTGGCGGGAAATCATAAAGGCTTCATTGATTTCCAGTGCTTTGCTGACGTCGATAGTCCCGTCGGCGCGCTCAGGCGTATAGTTCAGTTCCATGTTGGCAGAGTGGCCAGTACCGGCGTTGTTCCAGCCGTTGGAAGACTCAAGCGCCACGGCATCCAGTTTTTCCACCATGATCTGTTTCCAGTCTGGCTGCACGTCTTCCAGCATCGTACCCAGCGAGGCGCTCATGATGCCGCCGCCGATCAGCAGGACGTCGGTTTTCTCTGGTGTAGTTTCAGCGTGGATCGCTGAAGAAATCAGTAAAGTTGACAGCGAAAGCGATGTAAGAAGCTTTTTTGATTTATTCATGGCAGGTCACAAGTCGGAATTTGACATTAGTTAAAAAGTGGTTGTAAATATTAAAATATTGTTATGCCGAATGGCACCTGTTTTTAGTTACAAAACTAAAAAATGTCATATTTAAGTTAATTTAGTTACAAATGACGGGCGACTGGTGGGTTGACTGTTACATAACTTACCAACAATAGCGCTTTCACGCTCTGCGCACGGATGCCAGCAATAACTACAGAGGGCGGTATTGTTAAATTACTTCGCTATGTTGAAAGGCAAAAAGCGGGGCCGGACGTACGGTAAAATGATGCCGGTCTGCAAAGACCGGCGTCTGAGTTAACGGCTAAGCAAAATCAGCGGCGAGCGGCAGTCGAGACCGTTCAAATTAATGCTGCTTTCCAGCGCCAGCTCTTCGCCGCTGATAACATTGTAATAGCGGCGATGGGCAAGCTGTGACGGTAACGCGATGTCGGTATCCTTCCAGTGGCCTTGCTGCATTAAATCCAGCACAAGCCTTGGCGTAATAACGATTAACGCGGCATCATCACCCGTTCGCGCATACGCCACCACGCTCTTAGCTCGGATGCCGCTTACCGCCAGCGGCAGATAAGCGCCTTTGCGAAACAGTTCCGGCTGCTGATGACGTAAAGGCAGCACGCTGGCAATAATATGCTGCTTCAAACGGCCATCCAGCCAGTGCTCTTCGCGGCTGAAGTCTACGGATGCGGTATCTTGCAGCAACTTCTCCAGCGCGGCGAAATCGGGTTCGCGACGGTTGTCAGGATCGACAAGGCTGAAATCCAGCGTTTCGCTTCCCTGATAAATATCCGGCACGCCAGGCGCCGTCAGCTTTATGGCTGTCTGGGCAAGGCCGTTAACCAGGCCCGCGTGAATAAACGGCTGTAGCGCCGATGTGAAATCCAGCAGAAAAGCCTTATTTTCCGGCGAGAGCAGGTGACGCACATAGTCCAGCACGGCATTCTCGTAAATTTCGTTGCTGTCTGCCCAGTCTGTACGCAGCTTCGCTTCGCGTAGCGCTTTCTCGACAAAGCCCAGGAATCGCTCCTCCAGCGCTTTTAATCCTGCGGCGTCATCGGGCTGAAGCTGAGGTGGCCAGACGCCGGCCAGCGCCTGATACAGCATCCATTCTACCGCCGGTTTAGGCGCCGGGCCGTCCGTCAGTTTCATCACCTTAACGTGATTCATCTGCCGCCAGCGGTTAACGTGTTCAGCCCACTTCTCCGGCGCTTCGGTCAGCGTATAAAGCCGTGCGCGGGCATCTTCGCCGCGCTTGGTATCGTGGGTGGTGGTGCCGGAAAGCCCATCCGGCTGCCGTTCCAGTCGCGTTTGCATTTCCGCATGGAAGCGTGCCAGCGAAAAGGTATCCGGCATCGGTTCGGCACCCACTTCGTTCAGCGCCAGCGCAAGATGCAAACGGAAGAACAGCGTGTCTTCGACCGATTTTGCCATCAGCGGCCCGGTCAGCTGCTGGAAGCGCGTACGGAAAACGGCGGCTTCCTGCTGTGCCGCCGCTGAAACTTCGCCAGCCAGCACGCGCGTCAGGAAGCCCAGCGTTTCACCATCGGCCGTCTGTACTTTTTCCACGACTTTCAGCAGAAGATCGGCATCGGCCGCCGGTAACCCTTCGGCTGTACCATAGGTACGATAAACAGGGAAGGCCACCAGCAGCTCACGCAGCGCTGAGAGCAAGGCTTTTTCATCCGTGCTTTCGTTATCGCGACGGGCAATGGAAAGCGCCAGCTGTAATAGCCTGTTTGCTTCTCCGGCAAAATTGCGCGTCGCCATCAACATTTTGGCCGCGCGCAGTTCGGCATCGACATCTACCGGCTTGCCCAGAATCTCTTCATAGGTTTTGCGCAGCGTCCGGATTTTGTCGCCATCCACCAGCGCTTCCGCCAGGGTGGCGATAAACTCGTAGCCGGTGGTGCCGGAAACGGGCCAGTCCGCCGGCAGCTGCTCATCTTTGGCCAGAATTTTTTCGACCGTAAGGTAGCAATTTGGGCCCACGGCCTGACGTAAACGCTCCAGATACCCTTTGGGATCGGCAAGGCCGTCGACGTGATCGAGACGCAGCCCGTCAACCGCCCCGGAATGCACCAGCTCTAGCGCCAGACGATGCGCATTGTTGAACACGGCTTCGTCTTCAACCCGCACGCCAGCCAGCCCGGTTATTTCAAAAAAGCGGCGATAAGAAAGATCGCGCGGCGCGTCACGCCAGCTCATCAGCTGATAGGGCTGCTGCTCGTGCAGCTCCGCTATTTTTGCGCTGTCGGTCAGCTGAAGCACTTCTTCTTCACGACCCTGCCAGCTGTCGGGCGTCAGTGGATAAAACGTTTCGTAATAGGCCAGCGCCGGTTTGCCGGTTTGCGGATCGGGCCGAACGGTGATCGCACCATTTTCCAGCTCGGTGGCAAAGTCATCGCCAAGGAACGGCAGCGTCAGGCGGCGCGACCAGTCGATATCAAAGTAACGGGCGTAACGGCTTTTTTCACCATACTCAACCACGTCGCGCCACCAGGCGTTTTCCAGCGAAGAAGCCATATGGTTTGGCACAATATCTAAAATCAGGCCCAGCCCGGCGTCCTTCAGGGCTTTTACCATGCGCTCAAAGCCCTGACGGCCACCGATGGCGGGGTCGATCTCGTTGGCGTCGGTGACATCGTACCCGTGCGTGGAGCCGGAAAGCGCCGTAAAGATGGGTGAAGCATAAAGATGACTGATGCCAAGCGCCTTAAGATAAGGCACCAGCGCGGCGGCACGATCAAAGGTCATACCGTTACGAAACTGAATGCGGTAGGTCGCTGCGGGAATATTCACTTTGGCTCTCTCGTGGCAAGACGAACAATAATAGAATTTTGCACCAGCTCTTTAGCTTCCTGCGGCCAGCTGAACAGAGTCTCGCCCGGCAATTCAGGCTGCGGCTGCGTTTTTTCACCGATATTCAGCGCAAGAGAAAGCGTACCATCGGGGAAAGTCCAGCTGACGGCGAAGAAGCCCGGCGCGGTATTAATTACCTTACCGCTGTGGCCGCCAGCGTTTGCCAGCAGCGGAACGATATGTTGCTGGCGCAGCGTCAACAGGCTTTTACTGAAGGCCAGCCAGGCCTTGCCTTCTTCGCTTTGCAGTTTGTTCCAGTCCAGCTTTGAGAGACGAAAAGTGTTTTCCGCGTTCGGATCGGGCACGCTTTCATCTTCATGTCCCGCATGGCCCTGAAACTCTCTGGCCCGGCCTTCGCGTACCGCTCTGGCAAGATCGCCATGGAAGTCAGTGAAGAACAGGAAAGGGTTGGTTTCGCCATATTCTTCGCCCATAAACAGCAGCGGAATATGCGGCGAGCACAGCAGCGTGGCCAGCAACACTCTGGTACGTTCGGCACCGGCGAGCTGAATCAGCCTTTCCCCCTGCGCGCGGTTACCGACCTGATCGTGATTCTGGATAAAATCGACGAAGGCGACCGGCGGCTGGCCCGCGCTGGCTACGCCGCGTTTTTCGCCGGACTGCGCCGAGACTTCGCCCTGATAAGCAAAACCTTCCGTCAGGATACGGGCAATCAGTTTTTCCGGCTCTCTGGCAAAGTCCTGATAGTAGGCATGCGTTTCGCCAGTCGCGAAAACGTGTATAGCGTTATGAAAATCATCATTCCATTCGCCGGTAAACAACGGCGCAGAACCGTCTTCCTTACGCGGATGCAGGAAAATGACGTTGCGGCTGTCTTCGGTGGTCAGGTGCGCTGGCCGGTCGGTAATTTCGCTGCGGATGCGCTCGGCGATTTCAATCAGCGCGTGTTTTGCTGAAATATCTTCAATCTGATCGATAGCGTCAAAGCGCAGGCCGTCCAGGTTGAACTCTTTTAGCCAGTAGAGCGGGGCTTCCACAATATATTGGCGGGCCGCTGCGACATCGTAAGCGATACCCGCTCCCCAGGGCGTGACGCGCTCCTTATGGAAAAAGTCGGGCGACAGCAGCGGCAGATAGTTGCCTTCCGGTCCGAAGTGGTTGAGCACGATATCCAGTACCACCGACAGGCCATGACCGTGCGCGGCGTCAATAAAGGCTTTAAAGTCATCCGGCGTGCCGTAGACGGAATGCGGTGCGTAAAGCAGCACGCCATCGTAACCCCAGCCACGATTGCCACCAAACTGCGAGACGGGCAGCACTTCCAGCATCGTAACGCCAAGCCCGGCCAGATAAGGTAATTTCTCAATGGCAGCCTTAAAAGTGCCTTCCGGCGTGAAGGTGCCGATATGCATTTCATAAACGACGGACTCTTCCCACGCGCGACCTTGCCACGGGTGCTGCCAGCTATAACTTTCCGGGTTAATGACTAACGAGGGGCCATTAACATCCGCTTTCTGGCCACGCGAGGCCGGATCGGGTATCACCATGCCGTCAGGAAGCACAAAGTTATACTCGGTGCCCGGCGCAATGCCGCTTATTTCTGCTGTGAACCAGCCGTCTTCATCCCGGGTCATCTCGCGATCGTGGCCAGCGAGCCGTAGCTTTACGCTTTGTTGTCCCGTTGCCCATAAACGAAAACGGACCGTGTCGGCGGCCACGTACTCCGCGCCCCAGGTTTTGCTAAATGTTGATCCCATTCCATAGCCTCGTTTATCACAGCGTGAGGCACCGCGCGGCCTTTCCGGCGATGCAAGCTTTTGATGAAATCATAGACTATTGCGCGGGGAGCGTTGCCTCTGTGGGGCAACGCACTGAAGCTTGATGCTAATCAACCTGTTTCCACCTGAGTCGAATAATATCAAACGTCCTTTTTTATATTTAAGCGACACACGCAGCGGGAAATAGATTTGAAAAAGAATTCTTATACATTAAAGCATAATAAAACGCCGGATGACATTAAGAAACATAAAGCATTACGCGGTTTGCGATGCTATGTTTCTTCATTTTTCCACCATAAGCACAGGATACACCCTGACAGTAATACCTGTGAGCGCATTACGGAGGTGATAAATAAAATGTCTTCATCAGGGAAAAATGTCGCCCTGTTAACTTATTGTAAAGCAAGGCATAGTGCAATAATATTTTGCGAGAGAGATACCTGGAGTATTGTTTCGGCATATGGCGATGGGGTGGTATACTATGGTGATTTATGTCATGAACAGCTGGTGGATATAATATACAGGGAATCGACCGGCTGGAAAGATACAATAAAAATGTCAAATGTGGTTTATATCGGCGGTCTGAATATTATCAGCATGGAACAATATATTAATGAATTTGCATCGGTAAATAAATTTAAGATTTTCACTAATAATTGCTCACGATTTGCCGCGAATGTTTTGATTGCAGGAAGCGGTCAGCAAAAAGGTTTTTTTACACATGACAGACCCTGCCAGATGCCTGCAAATACCTTAGAGTTAGCAAAGGAAATAGACCGCTTCTTACAAAAAAGAAGGGGCATCGTCCGCTAAGAGAGTAAACCGCTTCTTTTGAGGGTGCCAGGGCGGCCCTTCAGGGCGCAAGGACCAGCGTCCAGCTTCCATCGCCCAGCGCTTCCTGGGCCGCTTTACCAAGCTGGGTATCGGTGATAATGCTGTCAAAGCAGTTCAGCGGCAGCGCCAGAAAGGTAGCAATTTTATTGAATTTGGAGCTGTCACTAAGCAGCACGCGTTTGCTGCTTACCTCACAGACTGTTTGTTTCACCGTCACTTTATCTTCGTCCGGCGTAAAAAGCCCGCGCGGCCCCCAGCAGGAGGCGGAGATAAAGGCGATGTCGATCGCCAGATTGCGCAGGCTGCGTGCGGCATTTTCACCTACGCAGGAGCGATTCTCACGGCAGACCGTACCGCCGGTATGAATAATTCGGCAGCCGCTGGATTCCATCAGCAGATTAGCCACCATAAAGTCATTGGTCACCACCAGCAGATCTTCTCTGTCAACCAGCTCACGCGCCAGCGCCAGCGTCGTTGTTCCTGCATCAATATAGATACAGCTGTTGCGCGGGATCTGCTGTGCGGCATAACGGCCAATCGCATTCTTTTC
Source organism: Erwinia sp. BNK-24-b (assembly GCF_047456155.1). Lineage (NCBI taxonomy): Bacteria > Pseudomonadati > Pseudomonadota > Gammaproteobacteria > Enterobacterales > Erwiniaceae > Erwinia > Erwinia sp. BNK-24-b. Next base: position 2,240,643 of record NZ_CP179901.1, on the reverse strand, counting down.
CGCATTGTACAGGGCAGTTTTGGTCAGATGCGAAGGTTCCGATGCCAGCCTTTCAGCAGAGCGTACGCCCCCTGAGACGGAAAGAAGCGCGCCTTGTTCTTCCAGTTTCTGTACATCACGGCGAATGGTCATATGGGAAACGCCGAGCCGTTCCGTCAGTTCACTAAAGCTCACTACGCCGCGCTCGGCAACCAGCGCCAGGATCTGTTGATGTCGTTCGACCGGGATCACAATCACTCCTGTGAAATTTATCAATTTTTCACATTGTAATGGAAATGCAGCAGCAGGCGAATAAAAAAAAGCGTGCGTAGCGTGGCGAAACGCGTGCCGTTTCAGGACTGGTGCGGATGTGAAAATTTGTTCGCTATCACACGCAGAATCATTTTTGTGATGCGTGGCACATTTATTCAGCAGCCAGGCTGGCAAGATTAACAACATCGAACAAATAATCACTTAATTTAACACCGGAGGCCAGCGTGCCACTTTCAAACGTTTGTGTGATTGGTTTAGGTTCTATGGGTATGGGCGCGGCGACGTCGTGCATTCGTGCAGGTCTGAATACCTGGGGAGTAGATCTCAATCCCGCCGCGCTGGAAACGCTGCGTCAGGCTGGCGCACGTGATGCGCAGACGTCTGCCGACAGCTTTGTCGGTAACCTTGAAGCCGTGCTGCTGCTGGTGGTAAATGCCGCTCAGGTGAACGCAATCCTGTTCGGCGATAACGGCCTGGCCGCGAAACTGAAGCCGGGCACGGTGGTGATGGTGTCTTCAACTATCTCCGCCCGGGATGCGCAGCAGATTGAGCAGAAATTAGCGCAGCACCAGCTGCTGATGCTGGACGCGCCAGTTTCCGGCGGTGCGGCAAAAGCGGCTACCGGTGATATGACGGTCATGGCCTCCGGCAGCGACGCCGCATTTGAACGTTTACAGCCGGTGCTGGATGCGGTTGCCGCCAAAGTCTATCGCGTAGGTAGCGAAATCGGGTTAGGTTCTACCGTAAAAATTATTCATCAGCTGCTGGCCGGCGTGCATATCGCAGTGGGCGCAGAAGCGATGGCGCTGGCGGCCCGTGCCGGTATCCCGCTGGAGACGATGTATGACGTTGTCACCAACGCGGCAGGCAATTCATGGATGTTTGAAAACCGCATGCGGCACGTTGTGGATGGTGACTACAGTCCAAAATCTGCCGTCGATATTTTTGTTAAAGACCTCAACCTGGTCAGCGAAACGGCAAAATCACTGCATTTCCCGCTGCCGCTGGCTTCAACCGCGCTGAATATGTTTACCGAAGCCAGCAACGCAGGCTATGGCCGGGAAGACGATAGCGCAGTGATCAAAATTTTTAGCGGTATCACGCTGCCGGAAGGCAAGGAGCAAGCATGACGCGTTTAGGTGTTATCGCCGACGACTTCACCGGCGCGACCGATATCGCCAGTTTTCTGGTGCAAAACGGGCTGGCGACTATTCAGTTCAACGGCGTGCCTCAGCAGCAGGAGACGCCGGGCGCGCAGGCAATCGTGGTCAGCCTGAAATCCCGCTCCTGTCCGGTGGATCAGGCCATCGACCTGTCGCTGGCCGCGCTGCGCTGGCTACAGGAGCAGGGCTGCGATCGTTTTTACTTTAAATATTGCTCAACCTTTGACAGTACGGAACAGGGCAATATCGGCCCGGTAACCGACGCGCTGCTGGCTGAGCTTGGCGAAACGCAAACGGTTATTTGTCCGGCGCTGCCGGTAAACGGCCGAACCGTTTATCTGGGCCATCTGTTTGTCGGCGAGCAGCTGCTGTCAGATTCCGGTATGCGTCACCATCCTGTTACGCCGATGACGGACAGCAACCTGCTGCGTCTGATGGAGCGACAATCGCAGGGGAAAGCGGGCCTGATTGCCGCTGCGGTACAGGATCAAGGCGCGGAGGCTATCCGTACAAAACTGAATGAGCTTGCCAGTCAGGGTGTGAATTACGTGGTGCTGGATGCGCTTAACGAGCAGCATTTACTCGTCCAGGGCGAAGCGCTGCGCGATATGCGTCTGGTGACCGGCGGTTCCGGGCTGGCGACAGGACTGGCGCGGCAGTGGGCAACATCCGCTACGCAAGAAGATGCCGAAACAAAAGGGCGGCCGCGTGGCGATCGCGCAATCATTATCTCCGGTTCCTGTTCGCAAATGACTAACCGGCAGGTTAACGCTTATCGCCAGCTGGCACCATCTTGTGAAGTGGAGGTGACGCGCTGTCTGGAGAATGTGCAGGCGTATGCAGGGCAGCTATGCGACTGGGTGGCTGATAACAGTGACCAGCCGCTGGCCCCGCTGCTTTATGCCACTGCCGACGCGCAACAGTTACAGGCTATTCAGCAGAAATATGGCGCACAGCGTAGTAGCGCAGCGGTGGAAGAGTTGTTCGCGCTGGTTACTCGTGAACTTAAAGCGCGTGGCTGGCAGCGCTTTATCGTAGCGGGCGGCGAAACGTCCGGCGTGGTGGCGCAAAGCCTTGAGGTAACCGCTTTTCATATTGGGCCGACCATTTCGCCCGGCGTTCCGTGGGTGCGCGATATCCACCAGCCGTTATCGCTGGCGCTGAAGTCAGGCAACTTCGGTGACGAACAGTTCTTTCGCCGTGCACAGGAGTTTTCATGATGACTGAACAGCAAGCACGGCAGGAGATGGTAAAGCTGGGCGCTTCATTTTTTACACGCGGCTATGCAACCGGCTCGGCGGGTAACCTTTCCCTGCTGCTAGAAGACGGCAATCTGTTGGCCACGCCTACCGGCTCTTGTCTGGGCGAACTGGATGGTGACCGTCTGTCGAAAGTGACGCCGGAAGGCGAATGGCTTTCCGGTGATAAACCTTCTAAAGAGATCGCTTTTCATCGCGCGCTCTATCTAAACGATCCTGAGTGTAAAGCGGTAGTCCATCTGCACAGCCACTACCTTACCGCGCTTTCCTGTCTGCAAGGGCTGGATAAGCAGAACTGCATTCGTCCCTTCACGCCTTACGTGGTGATGCGCGTCGGTGATGTACCTGTGGTGCCTTATTACAAACCTGGCGATATGCGCCTGGCGGAAGATCTGGCTAAGCTGGCCGGTCGCTATCGCGGCTTTTTGCTGGCTAACCACGGCTCGGTCGTCGTCGGGAAATCACTGCGGGAAGCGGCCGATAACACGGAAGAGCTGGAAGAAACGGCTCGTCTGATTTTTACGCTTGGCGATCGCTCCATTCGTTACCTCAGCGATGCCGAAGTTACAGAATTAAGGAGTCGATAATGCCGAAGTTTGCCGCAAATTTGTCTACCCAGTTTAACGAAGTGCCTTTTCTGGAGCGCTTTGCCGCTGCGGCTAGCGCCGGTTTTACAGCGGTAGAGTTTCTGTTTCCTTATGACTATCCCGCGGCGCAGCTGAAACAACTGCTGGATGATAATCAGCTTAAGCTGGTGCTGTTTAATACGGCGGCGCGTAACGTTCAGGCCGGTGAGTGGGGCGTTAGCGCCATTCCGGGCCGTGAAGCGGATGCACGGGCAGATATTGACAGCGCGCTGGAATACGCGCTGGCGCTGAACGTGCCGCAGGTCCATATCATGGCCGGTGTGGTACAGGAAGGGATGGATCGTCAGGCCTACGTGGATACTTTTATCAGCAATATTCACTATGCAGCAGATCGTTTTGCACCACACGGCATCAATATCTTGCTGGAGGCGCTTGGCCCGAAGATCAAACCAAACTACCTCTATGCCAGTCAGCATCAGACGCTGGAGATGATGCAGCAAATCGATCGGCCAAACGTCTTTACGCAGCTCGATCTTTTTCACGCGCAGCTGGTTGACGGCAACCTTAGTCAGCTAATCCGCGACAATGTCGGTCGCTATCGTCATGTGCAGATTGCCTCTGCGCCAGACCGACACGAACCTGATGAAGGCGAAATCAACTATCCATGGTTGTTTAACCTGCTGGACGAAGTGGGCTACGACGGCTGGATCGGCTGCGAATATATTCCGCGCAACGGTACGCTGGAAGGCCTTGGCTGGTTTAAACCCTGGGCTAAACATGCCTGATCCTGTTTCCGGTGCTGTGGCACCGGCTTTACCTGCACCCTCCCGATAAAAAGATAAAAACTATCCGAGGCTTACTATGTCCACCGCTTTGCTGTTAGCTATCGCGACCGCCAGCATTGTTATTTTGCTGCTGCTGGTTATTAAAGCCAAAGTCCATCCGTTTGTTGCGCTATTGATTGTCAGTCTGCTGGTCGCGGTGGCTACCGGTATTCCGTCCGAAAAAATCATGGAAGTGATTATGAGCGGGATGGGCAGCCTGCTTGGCCATATCGCCATTATTATCGTGCTGGGCGCTATGCTGGGCGCGGTTATCGAAGCTTCCGGCGGCGCGGAGTCGCTGGCCCAGCGCTTCAGCAAAACGCTGGGCCTGAAGCGTACCGTTGCGGCGCTGACGATGGCGGCGTTTATTCTCGGGATCCCGGTATTTTTTGAAGTCGGCTTTATTATCGTGATCCCGCTGATTTATGGCTTTACCAAAGTTGCCCGCGTTTCGCCGATAAAGTTTGGCCTGCCGATGGCGGGCGTGATGCTAACTGTGCATGTGGCACTGCCTACTCATCCGGGGCCAGCGGCGGCGGCGGGCATTCTGCATAGCGATATGGGCTGGCTGATGCTGCTGGGCCTGGTGATTTCCGTACCGGTCAGCGTGGTGGGCTACTATGTGGCGAAAGTAATGAATAAGCGTCGCTACCAGCTTTCGGTAGAGGTGCTGGAAAGCTTACAGATGGCGAAGCCGGAAGGCACAGAGAAGAAGAACGAACCTGCACCGCCGGGCGCGCTCACCATTTCCGGCCTGATCATCGTACCTATCGCGTTAATCGTTCTGGGGACGCTGGCGCATTCGCTGCTGGCGGAAGAGAGCGTGCTGCGCAAAATCATGATGGTTATCGGCACGCCGCCAATTGCGTTACTGATTGCGCTTGGACTGGCCGCGTGGCTGCTGGGCGTACGTCGCGGCTGGAGCAAGGATAAGCTGGAAGATCTGACTGGCCGGGCGATCCCCGGCTCGGCAAGCGTGATTCTGGTAGCCGGAGCGGGCGGCGCGTTCGGTAAAGTGCTGGTGGAATCCGGCGTGGGTAAAGCTTTGGCAACCGCGCTGGAAACGCTCCATCTGCCGCTGGTTCCGGCCGCGTTTATTCTGTCGCTGGCGCTGCGTGCATCACAGGGCTCTGCTACCGTAGCGATTCTGACGACCAGCGGTTTACTTACTTCTGCTGTTGGCGGAGCAGGTGACATCCAGCGCGTGTTAGTTACGCTGGCCGCCTGTTTTGGCTCGTTAGGGCTGTCGCACGTTAACGATGCAGGCTTTTGGGTAGTAACGCGCTATCTTGGCTTGTCGGTAGCCGACGGACTGAAAACCTGGACCGTGCTGACCACCATTATGGGCCTGACCGGCTTTGCGCTAATCTGGCTGATTTGGGCGCTGGTGTAAGAGAGTGATTCAGGCCAGCCGGAGCAGATACGGGCTGGCTGGCCTGAGGCGTTTAGCGACGGTGGGCCAGGCGGCGAACCAGCATATCGCCCGACTTTTGTACCAGAAACACCAGCAGCAGCAAAACAACAACCGTGGCTACCATAATTTGATTATCAAAACGCTGATAGCCATAGCGGATCGCCAAATCACCCAGCCCGCCGCCGCCAATAACGCCCGCCATGGCAGAAAAACCGATCAACATCACGATGGTCAACGTGACGCCAGCAAGCAGTGCTGGTAACGCTTCTGGCAACAGCACCCGGCTAATAATGTGCCAGCTGGTGCCGCCCATCGATACGACAGCCTCCACGCGGCCGTTATCAACCTCTGCCAGTGCGCTTTCAACGATCCTGGCAAAGAAGGGAAAAGCACCAAGCGTCACCGGCACGATAGCGGCAGTGCTACCCAGCGTAGTGCCAACGAGCAAACGTGTGAAAGGGATGGCGATAATCAGTAACACCACGAAGGGTAACGCTCGTCCAATATTGACCAGCGCGTTTAATACACCAGAGACGGCACGGTTAGGAAAAAGCCCCTGCTGGCGGCAGACAAACAGCGCAACGCCAACAGGCAAACCAATTAATGTGGTAAACAGCGCGGCTATTGACACCATATAAAGCGTCTCAAGCGTAGCGTTAACCATTAATTCCTGAAAGCTCGCCCATGCTACGCCACGCATTTTGTCTGTCCCACGCTATATTTTTGCATAAAAATGCGCTCGGTCTCACCGTCCTCAATCAGCAGCTGTCGCAAGGATGAACGAGGGTTGGCCATAATGTTTGCCAGACTGCCGCTTTCAATCAGTTCCCCTTTATCCAATAGCGCTGCGCCGTGGCAGACTCTTTTTACTACGGCCATGTCGTGCGTAATCACCACTACGGTGATAGCCAAATCCTGCTGCAGTTCGACCAGTAAATCCAGGATAGCGAGTGTTGTTTCTGGATCAAGCGCACTGGTCGCTTCATCGCATAGCAAATAACGTGGTTCAGCGGCTAGCGCACGTGCAATGCCCACACGTTGTTTTTGGCCGCCGGAAAGCTGTGAAGGCCAGGCGTTTGCTTTGTCGGCCAGTCCCACGCGTTCCAGCAATTGCACTACCCGCAGCCGACGCCGGGCGGCCGGGATACCGGCAATATCCAGCGCCAGCTGGATATTCTCCGCAACCGTGCGCGAATGAAGCAGATTGAAATGCTGAAATATCATACCCATTTGCTGGCGCTGACGGCGTAACTGGCCGGGTGCGAGCGCAGTGATATCCTGCCCATCAATCCAGATATGTCCTGAAGAAGGACGTTCCAGCAGATTCAGTGAACGCAGCAGCGTACTTTTCCCGGCACCGCTACGGCCAAGGATACCGAAGATTTCACCCTGAGGGATGGTCAGAGAAACGTTGTTCAGGGCGGGAGACGAAGCGCCCGGGTAACTTTTAGTGAGCTTTTCAATTTTAATCATGTCGCTTATCCGTAGCAGGTATCACCGAACCGTGGTATTGCTGGCGAATGAAGCTGGCAACCTGAGGCGAGGTCAGATCTTTGGCGAGGCGTAAAATACGAGGATCTTTTGCCAGCTCAGGCGTCGTGACCAGCAGGTTTGCATAAGGATTATGCAGTGCGACCTCCAGACCCAGCGCATCTTTCGCCGGTTCCAGTCCCGCTTCCAGCGCGTAGTTGCCGTTGATCACTGCTGCATCTACATCATCAAGCGAGCGGGGAATTTGCGGTGATTCCACCTCGATAATTTTGATTTTTTTCGGGTTGCTGCTGATATCGGCTGGCGTGACCAGCGTAGACTCGGCGGAGCGAGTGCCGTTCAGCTTAATCAGTCCCTGGTCTTGCAGTAACCAAAGCGCCCGACTCAGATTTGTAACATTATTGGGCACGGCAATCGTTGCTGCCTGCGGCAAGTCATTCAGCGTTTTGAACTTGTGAGAATAAATGCCCAGCGGTTCAATGTGTACAGCTGCCGCCACGACAAATTCTTTATGCAACGCTTTTTCCTGGTCATGCAAATAGGGCAGGTGCTGAAAATAATTCGCCTCGACATCGCCAGCCGCCAGCAGTTCATTCGCATTTACGCCGCTGGTAAGCTCGACGATGTTCAAATCAAGCCCCGGATCTATTTTCTTCACATAATTGAGTATTTCGGCATGGGGTACCGGATCGGCAGCAACGCGTAGCGGGGCGGCCAGCAGCGAATGTGAGACCAACAGAGACAGCCCGGCCAAAAATAGTGCAGATTTACGCATTTAATGCTCCCTTTTTCGGATGGAATTAAAGATCGGCATAAAAACGCCGGGCAACGTCTGGATGAGAACGTAGTCGTCCTTTCAGATAATTAAATCCAACGTCACGCAGCAAAGGATTGAGCGGATCGCTCGCCGGGCCGTGTGCCAGCTGGGCGAGTTCTGGCGGCAATGGATAAACGGGTACCGTAGCGCTGAGCTCGGCCCCCAGGAAAAAGGCAATGGAAAGTCGCTCAGTACCGGGCGGCGGCGAGAGCACACGGTGCACGGTCGCGCGCAGATAACCATTGGTAGCCAGCTCCAGTAGTTCGCCAATATTTACGACCAGCGAACCGGGCAGAGGCAGCGCATCTACCCAGCGATTAGGCTGGACTTCCACCTGTAGACCACGCTGCTTATCCTGCAACAAGAAACTGAGAAAACCGGAGTCTTTATGCGAACCTACTCCCTGACGTGTACCTTCCGTTGGCTGACCGGGATAGCGGATCAGCTTCACATGCTCGTTAGGCAGCTCGCCGTATAGCGGATCGAAAGCCGTGGCTGGCAGCTGCAAGGATTCAGCAAATGCTCTTAATAGCGTCAGCGCTACCTGATTCATCTGCTGCTGCCAGCGAGTTATCACCACCTTGAGTTCCGGCAGCGCGTCAGGCCACTGGTTAGGCCCTTGTAAACGTTGCCAGGGGAGAGCAGGGTCAACGGGGAGCGGTGGCCGATCTGCGCCGATATCGAACTGCTCACGATAATCCGGTGCGTTACGGGTAATTTCTGAACCGGCAACGTTATAACCACGAAAATGCGGCGAATTCTCCATTCTGACCTGCCACTTTTCCTGCTCTGGCAAGGCGAAAAACTGATGCGCAACACGTTGCACATCATCCAGCAAGCCCTGTTCAATACCGTGGTTAATCAAATAAAAGAAGCCGGTTTCGCGCGCCGCTTCATTAAGCTTATTCAGGGTAGCGTGGCGCAGCGGGCTGCTTTCCCGTAATCCGGCGCAATCTATGACGGGTAAAGAGAGCGTTGGTGAAGCGGACATAGGTGATACCTTTTTTTATCAGATATCAAAACCCTGCCAGCGATGATGATGGATGGCTACTAACTAAAATCACTGTGAAATTGCAGAAAGCGCATTAGCTGAGGGGGATAAGAGAAAGGACGCACTCACTCTGGATAAAAAATAGAGCGACTTCTTATCGAGCACGGGTGCTTATAGTTACAACATACAACATCAAATCATATAAACAAAGGTTACATCTGCATTGGCAAATAAATATCAGGCTTAGCAGGATTAAAGATGTTTATGTCGCCCGGAAGGCAAGGGGAGCCTTAGCGCTCCCCCGTTCCGGTTGTTAGACATCCAGCCGATGGATCACGCTGACAAACTGATGCACACCGCTGTTGATTTCCCGCAGGCTGCGCGAAAGCTCGCTAATTTTGTCCTGTTCGGAAACCACAAACTGTTTTACCGCATCCAGCTGCTCGTGCATTTGCTGAATCAACTGCGTATTGACCTCTACCACAGAGGTAATTTTTTGCGTAGCGGTGGCGGTGGAGGCAGCCAGACGGCGAACTTCCGCCGCCACTACGCTAAATCCGCGTCCGGCCTCGCCAGCACGGGCTGATTCTATCGCTGCGTTCAGCGCCAGGATATTGGTTTGTGAAGCAATGACGTTAATAGTTTCAACGACTTCTCGGATACTTTTTGCCGACGCGTTCAGCTGCTCGCCAATCGCCGCCGCGGTGGTTACCTGACCGGAAACCAGCCCGGAATTGCGTACGGTTTCATCCAGGACTTCATTGGCATTATGGGTAATTTGCGACGTTTCTTCCGAAGTGGTGACCGCAATATCCGCCACGCGTTTGGCTGCCTCAACGCGTGCAGTAATATCAGAAGCAATTTTGATGACTTTGCAGACTCTGCCATCGGCATCATAAACCGGGTTATAGCTGGCTTCGAGCCAGATACGTTCGCCGCTGGCGGTTTTGCGTTCAAAGCGGCCCACAAAGTGCTGTCCCTTGCTGATTTTCTGCCAGAAGTCGGGATTTTCACGATAGAAGGTGTCATAGCAGAAAATGCGATGGTGCTGCCCGACAATATCAGATAACGCATAGCCCATATGGGTCAGAAAATTATTGTTTGCAGTAATAATTTTACCGTCGGTGGTGAATTCGATAACCGCCATCGAACGATCCAGGGCGGTAATCACGGCTTCTTTACTCTCCAGCTCCTGGTGGCGCTCGGTGATATCAGTAGCGATCTTGATAACCTTATAAACCTTGCCTTTATCGTCGCAGACCGGGAAGTAGGTGGCACTAAGATAGAAACGCTGATGGTTTTTGCTAAAGCGCTCAAAAATGCCCGTCACCGATTCGCCGGTAGCCAGCGTCTGCCAAAAACTGCTGTAGGCAGCCGTGCGGCAATATTCCGGATCGCAGAAGATCCGATGGTGCTTACCCTGAATCTCACTGAGCGAATAGCCCGTCACATCCAGAAACTGCTGATTGGCGCTGAGAATCTCTCCATCAGGCAAAAATTCAATCCATGCCACATGTTGTTTAATGGCATTGATATCCTTAACGATGCCGTTGCCTTTGGATAAAGGCAGAGAAAGATTCGATTTTTTCACACCAAACATAGAAACCTCAGGAAGTTATCACTCTCTCATTGATTCAACGACGGGCAGCTTTTCGCTCTGAGCCACGACAGCTGAATTTGTACAGTAACCCTGACGGGCCGCATAATTTCTCCGGCTGTGGACGCTTTATCATCCGCGTACGGATGACAGCCTCTCTTTACGCATTCGGGTGCGCGGGCCGGGAACTGTCTTTAACTTACCTGATGTATAAAAAATAAAGGGACAGGCCAATAAGCCCGTCCATATTCCAGATATCGGCAAAAAAACCAAAAGTTTGAGAGAAATATGTAAATGTGTGACCGCGTGTAAACGCGTCCGTAAGGCAGGTTATTCAGATGATTGATTACACAGGCTAAAGCCTGACGGAGCAAAAGGCCGCCAGTGGCACGGTGCTAAAATGCAGCACGGCATTGTGCGCAGCATCGTGTATCCGTATCGCCCAGCACGCGCCGCAGGAAATCCTGAGTCCGCGCTTCCCGAGGCTGCAACAGGATCTGCTCAGCGGGGCCTTGCTCTACTATCTGCCCACTGTGTAAAAAGCAGACGCGATCGGCAACCTGGCGAGCAAACTGCATCTCATGCGTCACCACAATCATCGTCATGCCTTCATCCGCCAGGTTACGCATTACCTGAAGCACTTCACCAACCAGTTCCGGGTCGAGGGCAGAAGTAGGTTCATCAAACAGGATTGCCTTCGGCTGTAACGCCAGCGTGCGCGCAATCGCCACGCGCTGCTGCTGCCCACCAGAGAGCTGCCCCGGCCATGCGTTAACCTTATCCGCCAGACCGACCAGTGCCAGCAGGGATTTGGCGCGCTTTTCAGCCTGGCTGCGCGGCTCGCCGTTAACGTGGATAGCACCTTCCATCACGTTTTCCAGCACGCTACGATGCGGAAAAAGGTTAAAGCGCTGAAAGACCATGCCGATCTGCCGACGCAAATCGTTAATGTTTTTATGGCGATTGTTCACGCGCTGGCCCAGCACTTCAATCTCTCCGCCTTCGTAGGTTTCCAGGCCATTAATGCAGCGTAAAATCGTCGATTTACCAGAGCCTGACGGTCCGATCAGGCAAACCACTTCGCCAGGCTCAACGCTGAAGCTGACGCCTTTTAGCACTTCAACTCGCCCAAATTTTTTATGTACGTCGCGGATCTCAATCATCTCAGGCTCCTTTAATCTGGCGTTTTTCCAGCTTTTTGGTCAGGGCCATTAGTGGCATACACAACAGCAGATAAAGCATGGCCACCAGGGTATACACAGTGGTGTTATCAAAGGTAGAGGCGGCGATAAGCTGCCCCTGACGGGTCATTTCCGTTACGGCGATGGTTGAGGCAAGCGCGGAATCCTTCAGCATCATCAATAGCGTGTTGCTGTAAGGCGGCAACGCAACATGAAAAGCCTGCGGCAGAATGATGCGGCGCATAGCCTTAGTGAAACTCATCCCCATGGAGCGCGCTGCCTCAAGCTGGCCGCGATCGACGGATTCAATCCCGGATCGAAAAATTTCTGCGATATAGGTCGAAAAACAGAAGGCGATACCCGTCACGCTGGCCTGAAAAGAACTCAGCGTGATGCCAATATCAGGAAATACAAAGTAAATATAAAAAAGCACCACGATCATCGGCAGGCCACGCGTAATGTTAATAATTACCGCAACGGGCCAGGAAATAATTTTCCATGGGCACATTTTTGCCGCCGCAAATAACAGACCCAGCGGGGTGCTGATGACCAGTGATAATAGCGTGATAACAATTGTCATTTCGGCCCCTTTAAGCAAAAAGGGCAGATAGGTATGAATGCTGCTCCAGTCCATCTTAAGCTCCTCATCAGGCCGCGCAACGCAGATCGGGGCGGGGAATTTCATTATAATGAATATCTTTAATGGCGAAGCCTTGTCAATAATTACCATGACGACAAAGATAGCGAATAGTTATTACCGGCATAAGCATTTATTATTGCTGCGCGCTCAATGAAAAGGAGAGTTAATCAATTATAAATAAATTGAGGTGATTTAAAATTAAATATTGACAGCTGCCGCGTTAATTTCATTATAGTGAAAACACCGTTCGCCCTTTTCTGACTGATACAGGAGTGAATTATGTCCTTTGCCCGTAGCAAACTCTTTTTAAATCTCTCTCTGACGATGATGTTGACGACAGCTTTTGCCGCGCAAACGCAGGCGGCGATGCTGACGGCCGGTTCGCCACCTTCCAGCGCACCGACCACTTTTCTGAACACACAAAACGGAAAAATTGAAGGCTTTATGCCTGACGTGGCGGCAGAAGTCGCGAAACGTCAGCATCTGGGCGTCAATTTTACCGCCGTACCGTTCGCCACTCTCATCCAGTCGGTGATTGCCGGAAAGATCGACATGATTGTGGCGGGCATGACGCCTACCCCTGAACGTGCCAAACGCATTGGCTTTTCGCAGGAAGTAACCGCTTTCGGCGCGGGCCTGGTCGTGCGTGACGACAACAAGAAACCTTATCACTCCTGGCAAGATCTCAAGGGGGAGGTCGTTGGCTCTATGGCAGGCACGGACTATACGCAAAGCCTGATGCAGAGCGGCATCGCCAAAGAGGTTAAGGTTTACGACAGTCCGGCGGATATGACGCGCGATCTGTCGCTGGGGCGTATCGCAGCGGGCATGAATGATTATCCTATCCTCATGGCCCAGCAAAAGGCGGGCGGGATGAAAGGAATGCATGTTGTTGAAGGCTACCGTCCGGAACATGTTTCACCGATGGCGTTCGGCGTCAAAAAGGGCAACGATAAACTTCTGGCGGAGATTAACAGCGCCTTAACGTCCATGAAACAGGACGGGACGCTGCAGACCATTAAAACCAAGTGGGGAATGCCGTGAGCCGCACGGCAGGCGCGATAGCAAAGGAACAGCCTGTGAAAAAAGGAGCAGTAAACAAGGCGGAGCAAGACATCGCCGAAACGGATATCGGATCGCGCCTGAAAACGCTGCGTAAAGCGCGCAAGCTGACCATTACCGAGCTGGCGCTGCTGGCAAACGTTTCTGCTGGCGCTATCAGCCAGATAGAGCGGAACCTGACCAATCCCACCGTGCGGATGCTGGAGCAGCTCCGGCTCGTGCTAAAAGTACCGCTGTCGGCCTTTCTGGAAGAGGATCGCTTCTTATTGCGCGGCGCTGAGCACTATGTACGTCGGCGTGAGGAAAGGCCGCACTTTAATGTGGGCAAGCGTGGCATTGCCAAAGAGATGCTGTCGCCTTCGGGCGATCATGATATGCAGTTTATGTATATCCGCATTCCGCCCGGCGTTCGCTCCGACGAGATGCTGATTGGTCAGGGAGAGAAGGCCGGCCTCGTGATTGAAGGCGAGCTGACGCTGGAAGTCGGGGGGAAACGCTCTCCCTGGCAACCGGCGACAGCTTTCAGTTTAAAAGCCATCTGCCGCACACTATTTTTAACCATACGGATAACGACGTCAGGGTGCTGTGGATCATGCATATTTCGCCCGGGCAGCATCTTTGAATACTCTGTCATTTAAAAGGTTTTCTCTATGCGCATAAAAATTAACAGCGTTATCGACAGCCCCACGTTACCCGAACAGGTTGATGTCATTATCATCGGCGGCGGCATTATCGGTACGTCGGTGGCTTATGAGCTGGCGAAGCAGGGGGTGACCGTCGCGCTGCTTGAAAAAGGCGTTATCGGCGGCGAGCAGTCCGGGCGCAACTGGGGCTGGGTAAGACAGCAAAACCGCGATCTCTATGAGCTGCCGCTGGCCATGCGCAGTCTGCAACGCTGGGAAGAGCTGGGTAGTGAGATCGGCATGGATCTTGGCTTTCGCCGCAGCGGCATTTTGTACGGCTCGCAAAACGAAGCAGACGTGGCGCGCTGGGAAAAGTGGGGGAAGCAGGCAAAACAGGTGGGTTTTACCAGTCATCTGCTTTCGGCTAAAGAAGCGCAGGAGCGGCTGGGAAACGGCACGCGCTGGACGGGTGGCGTCTGGTCGCCAACGGATGGACGCGCGGAGCCAGGCCTGGCCGCCCCGGCCATTGCTACCGGCGCACAAAAACTTGGTGCTTCCATCCATCAGCAGTGCGCCGTACGGGGCCTGGATATCAGTGCCGGCAGAATAACCGGCGTCTGGAGCGAACGCGGACGCGTGCGGGCAAACCGGGTAATCTGCTGTGGCGGCGCGTGGAGCTCACGTTTCTGTAAGCAGTACGGTATTGACCTGCCCAGCGCTAACATCCTTGGTACCGCCTTTAAAACCACGGCCGCACCGGAAGTGATCAAAGGCTGCCTGAGCATACCGGAACTCTGCATACGCCGCAGGCTGGATGGGAGCTATACCGTCGCCGTTCCCGGACTGGGCAGGCTCGACCTGGCGCCGCAAAACATCCGCTACGCCGCGAAGTTTTACCCGATGTACCGCAGCAAAATCGCCAAAAAGCTAAAGATTCGTCTCAACGGCTCTTTTTTTAACGGGCCGGAAGCGGCAGGCCGCTGGTCCGTTGATGCGGTATCGCCATTTGAAAAAATCCGCGTGCTCGATCCCAATCCGGAGCAGCAGATTGTGGATAATGCGCTGCGCACGCTGGTCACTGCTTTTCCGGCATTGAAAGGGATTGCGGTCGATCATGCGTGGGGCGGCTGGATTGATACCACACCGGATCTGGTGCCGATCATTGATGAAATGGCGACGTTGCCCGGCTTATTTATTGCCTCGGGCTTTAGCGGGCACGGGTTTGGCATTGGCCCCGGCGCGGGTATGCTCTGTGCGCAGCTGGTTAACAACCACCAGCCGTTTACCGATGTTACGCCTTATCGCCTGGCGCGTTTTGCCAAAGGCAATGCCATACGTGAACCACAGATGATGTAAAGCGCCCGTGCATAAAACAGGCGGGAAAGATAAAACCTTTCCCGCCTTGTCACTTAAACAGAACCGATCAAACCACCATCCACGCGGATCACGCTGCCGGTGATATAGCTGGCAGGTTGACCAGCCAGAAAGGCTGCGGTAGCGCCATACTCTCGCGCTTCGCCGTAGCGTCCGGCAGGAATAGCCTGGCGGCTTTTGTTCGCGACCTCTTCGGCGCTACTGTTTTCGCGCGTAGCCTTGATAGCATCCAGCTGGCTAACGCGATCGGTGGCGATGCGTCCGGGCACCAGCACATTGACGGTGATCCCGTCTGCCGCAACCTCTGCCGCCAGCGTTTTTGACCAGCCGAGCAGGCTCATCCGCAGCGCGTTAGACAACGCCAGGTTAGCTATCGGCGCGATAACCCCGGAGGAGGTTGACGTAATAATCCGTCCCCAGCCTCGCTGGCGCATAGCGGGCAATACCTTGTCGGCCAGTTGAATAAGCGACGCCACCATCACGGAAAACTGCTGCTGCCAGACGGCACTCTCCGTCCCCTGGGCCTGAGCAGGCGGCGGCCCGCCTGAGTTGTTCACCAGAATATCCACATCGCCCCAGTGCAGGCGAATAGCGTTGAGCACCGCATCAAAAGTTTGCGGCGCGGCCAGATCCAGCTGAAAAGCCTGCGCTTCGCCGCCCTGGGTTTCGATCAACGCAACCGTTGCCAGCAGTTTTTCCATGTTCCGCCCGGTAACCGCCACCCGGCATCCTTCCTGCGCCAGCGCAACGGCCATCGCCTGACCTAATCCGCTGCCAGCACCGCATACCAGCGCCACCCGACCTTCTATTTGCAAATCCATTCTTTTCTCCTGATTGTATTTTCAGGATCTGAATGTGCAAAAACGGTGCCGACTATGCACCGGGTTTACGGATGTGCACCTGATCGAAGGCGGATTGCAGGTGCGCGGTCATTAAATTTGCGGCCCGCTGCACATCGTTTTCGCGCAGTGCATCAATGATGGCGACATGCTCTTCGCACCATTCCTTAACACGACGCTTATTGTGATAGCTGCCGAACTCCAGCAGGCGGCGCAGGCGATTCTGCTGCACAATCGCCTGTAGTACAAAAAGGTTGCCGCTGGCCTCGGCCAGGACTTCATGGAATGCCGCGTCGGTTTCGAAAATTTCCTTCGCCGGAACCTGAGTAATATCCGTATGGGTAATTAACCGCAAATGCTGCGCGCGTAGACGCTTTAACAGCTGGCGATCGACGCGCAGCTGCGGGCTAAGCAGCGCCGCAGGCTCAATCATCAGCCGAAAACCGTAGCTGTTGCGCAGCGCCACCGTGGAATTAAGCGTCTGCTGAAAACGCCAGCCGTGCCCGGCATTACGCGCGATTAAGCCATCTTCCGACAGCTTTACCAGCGTACGCGTCAGCACGCCGCGATCCACATCATAGCGCTGGCTGATTTCTGTCTGGGTGAACGATTCCGCCAGGACGCCAGCAATGCGATCGCGCACCAGCAGTTCATACAGCGTCTGATCGTTGCTCTGGGGCGGCTCTATCTCAAGGTGCCGCAGCTCTTCAACGCTTTTCAGCATAAAGAAGCCCTGATTGGGCCGTGCCTCTACCGCGCCAAGCCGGGTAAGTTCCAGCAGTCCGGCACGCACTGGCGTACGCGAAACGCCAAGGGCGTCGGCCAGATGTTGTTCACGTAAATGGTGACCTGGATCGAATCTTGCTTCAAAGATAAGGTCAAGCAGTCGACGCGCGATGCGGCGGCGGCTGGCAGAAGAGTCAGTCTGCATAGGGAAGGATTCTCTGAAAGTATTATTGTGAGCTAAATATACAATAACACGTACTGCAGATTGCCGCGATACCAGGCAAAAGTTGCACAGTGACCGGGCAGGATGCACCAGAAGGGAGCAATTTTCCATTTTCATTATTGTATTTTTTGATTCAAAAAAATCAATTTAACTCAAACCAGGAGAGCCAGATGATGAGTAATTCCCTGCGCATGTTTCGCTTATTGGGCGTGGTTTCCACCCTTGCCGCTATGCCATTTGCCAGCGAGGCGGCTCCGGCAGGCGTTGAGGCCGGCAAGCTAACCTATGGCACCGCCGCCACCTTTATGCCGTTTGAGTTTGTTAAGGACGGCAAGCTGACCGGGTTTGATATCGACCTGATTACCGCGCTCAGTAAAGCTATCGACCTGCAACCGGCTCCGATGCCGATGGAGTTCAAAGGGCTGATTCCGGCGCTGCAAAGTAAACGTCTCGACATCATTAACTCGGCAATGTACGTCAATCCAACCCGCGCTTCCCAGGTGGACTTTGTGCCGTATCTGAAAATCGGCAGCCGCGTGGTTGTGCGCAAGGGTAACCCGGAAGGCATTACCGGACGCGATCTGTCTCTGTGCGGCAAAAACGTAGCGGTAACGCTGGGCGGCATTGAAGAGAGCCAGGCGCGTGCTGACAACCAGAAGTGCCTCGCGGCCAAAAAGACCGCTATCAACGTGCTGACCTTTCCAGCGGCGACCGATTCTGCCGTCGCCGTTGCACAGGGCCGTGCTGATGCTGAATTTCTTTCCACGCCGGGCGCCGTAGCGCTGTTTAGTGAAAAACCCGGCCTGTTCGAAGCGGCAGGCGCAGAGTTTGAAGCAGACACCCATATCGCCTTCGCGGTACGTAAAGGCGATAGCGAAACCAAAGCACAGCTGGAGAAAGGGCTGCAAAGCCTGGTGAAAGACGGCACCTACCGGCAACTGATTGAGAAATGGAATTTCCCGGCCTCCGTTGCCCTTTTTTAACCTGCTGACCGGAGAAAGCTATGTCGATCGATTTAATGTGGCAGTACGTCATCTCACCCGAGTTCCTGCAAGGCGCATGGATGACGCTGCTTATCACACTGTGCTCGCTGTTGTGCGGCGTGGTGCTGGGACTGGTGCTGGCGCTATTACAGGAAGCGCCATTCCGTGCCGGTAAAGGACTGGCGTTCGTTTACCTGTGGCTCTTTCGCGGTACGCCCGTGCTGTTCCAGATCATCTTTGTTTACAACGTGTTGCCCGGTTTCGGTCTGCGCTTTTCCGCATTTACCTGTGCCGTGATGGCGCTTTCACTCAATGAAGGTGCCTATATGGCCGAGATTTTGCGCTCCGGTTTGCAGGCGGTAAAAAGCGGGCAGCGCACCGCGGGAATGGCGTTAGGCATGACCAATTCGCAGATCATGCGCAAAATCGTGCTGCCGCAGGCGGCGCGCATTGTCCTGCCGCCGATGGGTAACCAGATGATCAGCATGCTGAAGTCCAGCGCGCTGGTCTCGGTGATTGCCGTACAGGAGCTTTTGCTGGTCGCGAATCAGACCGCCAGCGCCAGCTTTCGCTACTTCGAAGCGCTCTGTGCCGCGGGCATTTATTACCTGCTGCTGACCAGTCTGTTTATGGTCTTCCAGTCATGGCTGGAGCGCTCGCTGGATCCAAAAATGCGCCGCAGCAAATTTCAAAAAGTCCGCTCGCGCCAGGGCAAGCTGGCGAAACCGGGGAAAGCCGCAGGAGACCTGTCATGAACGATAAGAAAAATCGCCTGCTGGAGATGATCGGCATCGACAAAAGCTTTGGGCGGCAGCAGGTACTGAAAAACTGCTCGCTCAGCGTGCAGCGCGGTGAAACCGTGGTGCTGATTGGCCCCTCCGGCTCTGGCAAGTCGACGCTGTTGCGCTGCGTCAATCTTCTGTCGCCCGCCGACAGCGGAGATGTGTTTTTTACGCAGCAAAATATCAGCCGTGGCGAAGTCCCGCCGCCTCTGCTGCGTCAGCGTATTGGCATGGTATTTCAAAACTACGAGCTGTTTTCTCATCTGACCGCGGCGGAAAACATCATGCTGGCACCGATGACGGTGCTGGGCGTGAACCGCATCGACGCGCGTAAACAGGCGGAAATGTTGCTGGCAAAGGTACGTATGCCGGATCGCGCTGACCATTTCCCCGATGAGCTTTCCGGCGGGCAACAGCAGCGCGTGGCGATTGCTCGTGCGCTGGCGATGAAGCCGGAGCTGATGCTGTATGACGAACCGACCTCGGCGCTCGATCCGGAAATGATCCGCGAAGTCCTCGACGTCATGGCCGAGCTGAGTGCTGAAGGCATGACCAGCATGGTCGTGACGCACGAAATGGGCTTCGCACGCCGCGCGGCCAATCAAATTTTGTTTATGGAAGAGGGCGAGATCCTTGAACGCGCCAGCGCCGACGATTTTTTTACCGGCCAGGTCAGCGAGCGCGCCAGGCGTTTTCTCGACCAAATCCTTCACTGATTGCGGAGTAGCTATGACGACTTACCCGATTGACAGCGTACGCATGAAGCGCGATCTCGCGATGCTGGTTGCTATTAACACTGAAAACCCACCGGGACAGGAGCGCCAGGCTGCCGAATGCGTGGCGGGCTGGCTGCGCGACGCGGGTTTCGATCTTTCGTTCAGCGAATATGCGCCGGGACGTACCAACGTGATTGCGGTGCTGAAAAATGGTCAAGGCCCCGTTTTTGCCTTTAATACCCATCTGGATACCGTACCGGCTGGCGGCGGCTGGAGCAGCGATCCTTTTACGCTGACCGAGCGTGAAGGGCGGCTATACGGACGCGGCGCGTGCGATGCTAAAGGGCCGCTGGTCGCGATGGTCGAAGCATTACGCCAGCTGGCGGCGCTGCGTCACGCCTGGTCCGGTACGCTAATGGGCGTCTTCACCGCTGATGAAGAGGTCGCCAGCGAGGGCGCAAAATTCTACGTCAAAGATGCCCCGCCTACGATTGATTTTGCGGTGATTGGTGAACCCACTTCCAACGCAACTTTCTCGGCGCATAAAGGCAGTCTGCGACCGCGCGTCAGAGTGAAAGGCGTGACCGCGCACTCCGGCACGCCAGAGCTGGGCGTTAATGCCATCTATCAGTCGGCGAAACTGCTGGGCCTGATTGAACAATCGCATCAGCAACAGGTGCGCTGCCGCTGTCACGCTTTGGTCGGTAACGCCAGCCTGACGGTAACGCGTATCCACGGCGGCCACGCCGACAACGTGGTGCCGGACAGCTGCGAACTGCTGCTCGATCGCCGCATGGTGCCTGGGGAAGATGAAGCCGTCGTGAAAGCAGAGCTGCAACAGCTGCTTGACCATGCGCAGGCTGCATCCGGCGTCGAGGCTGAAATCATCGCCTGGCAGCCGACTACCGGCGGCGCAACCGAAACCGACAGCGGCGAAGCGATTGTGCAGCACAGCCTGGCAGCCTGTCATCGTCACGGGCAGAGTGAACCCGGCCCGTTTGGCTTTCAGGGTGGTTGCGACCTGGTGCATTTCCGTACGCTGGGCGCAAAAGGCGTGGTCATTGGCCCCGGTAGCCTGGCCGTAGCGCATAAGCCGGATGAGTTCGTGCCGGTAGAAGAGTTTATCGCCGCCGCCGCCATCTATCTTGATATCGCGCTGGCGATGCTGCCGCAGGAGAAATCAGCGTGAAAGCAACTTTGTGGCGCGGCAGTCTGCACTACGACGGGGTGACTTTGCATACCGCCGCTTCGGGTGCGGTTAACGCGCTGGATACGCTGTGGCTACAGCTGGACGATGGCCGCTTTGAAGGTATCGGCGAAGTCCGGCTGAATATTCAGTATCTGCATGGCTACAGCGTCGAGCAGGTGCTGGATAATGTTACTGAGACGCTGGCGCGCCAGGACTGGTCGCTGCCGCCGCAGGTCATGCTCTCAGGCGTGCATACCGTTGATTCCACGCTGCTGGCCCCAACGCGCATGCTGATCGATATGGCGCTGCACGATCTGTTGGCAAAGCGCGCGGGTTCCACGCTGGCGCACTGGCTGGGCGCACCAGCTTCCACACCTGCATTTCGTACTAACCAGACGCTGTTCTGGGCCAGCGAAGCGGAAATGTTGGCACAGGCGGAAGGCTACGTCAGGCGCGGCTTTACCCACCTGAAACTGCGTACCGGCGTAGCGGATATCGCTACCGATCTGGCACGTTTGCAGAAGCTTCGTGACGCGTTTGACGACACCGTTTCGCTGGCTATTGACGTCAACGGCCAGTGGTCGCTTCAGCAGGCTCACTCTGTTTTCCCGCTGTTGCGCGAGCTTGGCCTGAGCTATGTCGAGCAGCCGCTGGCGGTGGCGGACGATGGTTTGCTGGCACAGCTCAGCGAATACGGCGTACCCATTATGCTGGATGAAAGCCTCAACAGCCCGGCGGCCATTGAACGGCTGATTACCGCTAACGGCGCGCTGTGGGGCCATCTCAAACTGGTCAAGCTTGGCGGCATTGCGCCAACCTTTGCGGCGGCACAGCGTCTCCAGGCGGCGGGCATTCCTTTTATGATCGGCCAGATGAATGAAGGGCATGCCGCGACGGCAGCGGCTCTGCAACTGTGCCGTGTGCTGCGGCCCGCGTTTGCCGAACTGTATGGCGCAGACGGCCTGATCGACGATCCGGTCAGCGGCTTAACCTATCAACACGGCGAAATTTTCGTTACTGATTCTCACGGCCTGGGCGTGCATTTCGATGCCGCGCGCGCCATTTTCCTCCAGGAGTTTAGTCATGCAACAGCTGAATAACGTTATTCAGGGCAGCGAGTCCGCCTTTCATCAGGAAGAGTACGCCGGACGCATCCATCGCACGCGTGAACGTCTCAACGCGGCGGGCGTGGATGTGATGATCGTCACCGGCCCGGAAAATATTTTCTGGCTGACCGGCCAGCAAACGCCGGGCTATTACACCTTTCAGGCGCTGCTGTTGCCGGTCGAAGGGGAGCCGGTGTTTGTTATTCGCCAGCTCGAATATTTTAACTTTATCGCCAACACCTATATTGCCGACGCCGCTATCTATCAGGACGGTGACAATCCGGTCGACTTTCTTGTCGGCATGCTGCAACAGCGCGGCTGGCTGAATAAGCGTATCGGGCTGGATAAACGCGGCTGGTTCCTGCCGGTTGCAGTATACGAAGCGCTGCAAAGCCAGCTTGGCAACATTGCCGATACCGCCGGAGTTATTGAGCCACTGCGTGCCGTGAAGTCTGCCGCAGAAGTAGAGAAGATCGCCGCCGCCGCACGCTATGTCGATGCCGGTATGCGGGCCGGTATGGCCGCAATCCGCACCGGGGCCGATGAAAATGCGCTTGTTTCTGCCATGATGGGCACGGCAATTGCTGCCGGTTCGGAATATGTCGGCATGGAACCGCTGGTCTCCAGCGGCCCACGCAGCGGCGTGCCGCACGGCACCTGGCGTCGGCGAGTGATGCAGGATAACGACCCGGTATTCCTGGAAATGGCCGCCTCGCACGATCGCTACCATGCAGCGTTGATGCGTTCGGCGTGGATTGGCCGACCACCGGCGATTGCGCTGGAAATGGAGAAGGTATGCCAGGAAGCTTTACAGGCCGCGCTGGATGCGATTCGTCCGGGTGCAACCTGTGCGGAACCGCATATCGCCTGTCAGCGGGTCATCGATCGCGCGGGCTTCACCGATAACTTCAAAAAACGTACCGGCTACTCTATCGGCGTTTCCTTTGCGCCGGACTGGGGCGAAGGCGGCATTCTCAGCCTCTACAGCGGCGTGACTACCGAGCTACAGCCGGGCATGACCTTTCACATTCCGCCTGCGTTGCGCATCTATGGCGAATTTACCGTCGGCGTCAGCGAAACCGTTGTCGTGACCGAAACTGGCTATCGCCAGCTCGGTACCCTGGCTCGCCCTTTAACACTTTTATAAGGAAAACAGATGAAAGATATCAACGAATGTCGTGAACGCCTGCGCGGCATTTTCAACATCACCGTGACGCCGTTTACCGCCGCGGGCGAGATCGACTTCCCGGCGCTGTACGAAAATATTGAGCGCGCGATCGGGCTTGGCTACGACGGTTTGCTGATTGGCGGCACCTACGGTGAATTTCCCGTAATGTCGCTGGCCGAACGCCGCGAGCTGTTTAACGCGGTTATGGAGCGCGTGCAGGATCGCGTCGCCGTCATGCTGTGCAGCGCCAGTTCCGATCCGCGTGATGCACGTGAACTGACCCGGCTGGCAGGCGATCTCGGCGGCCTGCCGATGGTAACGGCACCGTTCGTCAGTGAAATCACCGACTCGCAGATCCTTGCCTTTTTCCGGGAAATGGCACCGCTGTCTAAAACCGGCATCCTGGTTTATAACGCGCCGGGCATTGGCATCACGCTATCACCGGCACTGCTGGAAAAGCTGGCGGAGATCCCGGGCGTGGTAGGCATTAAACAGGGCGATCTTAATCCAACCGCCATTGACCAGATCGCTAATCGGTTACGCGGCAAGCTGCGGCTGTTCTGCGCCTCCGATCTGGCTTTTCTCGGCCCGATGATGGCCGGTTTTGACGGCATCAGCACCACCAACAGCGGCGCTTTACCGGAACTGATCCTTGCTACCTATCGGGCGCTGGAGCAGGGAGACGCCGCCACCGCGCGCGATTTGCATCAGCTGTGGTTTGATTACCGCACGCTGGCACGTCAGCACGGTCAGCCGCAACTGGTAAAAGCGGCGATGGCGCTACGCGGCTTCAACGGCGGTACGGTACGTGCGCCGCTACGGCCCATCACCGAAGAGGCGCTTACGGAACTGACCAGCGTGATGCAACGGCTGGCCAGCAACAAGCGCAGCGGCGTTACCCTGGCAGCGCCTGTAAAAACGCCATAAATAGCGGGTGCGGGGCATCCGGACGCGACAGCAGTTCCGGATGTCCCTGAACACCTTGCCAGAAACGGCAGTCGGGCAGGGAAATACCTTCGATGATGTCCTCGGTTTGCGCAGTGATCTGCACGCCGCTGGCCAGCAGCAACGGCAGCAAAGCCGGATTAAAACGGTAGCGATGGTTATAGGGCATCCGGTTAAACGGTGCGGCGGCAGGAAAGGGCAGCAAACCGCAGCGATGGCAGCGATCGGCAAAGGGAATGAAGCTGTGAATCGGCGCCTCCGGAGCCACTTCCGCCAGCATTGCCTGCTCAAACCCGGCGTGACGTTGTAACGCAGCGGTGCACATGCTTTGCATACCCAGGCACAGGCCAAGAGTGGGGATGTTACGTTGCCAGCTGGCATGCGCAACAGCAATTTGCCCCGCAACCGCCGCCATTGAAGCGCCGCCCGGCAGCACCACGCCTTGTACTTCGTCGAGTTCGTGCAAATCCGTGGACAGCTCGCCAGGCGAAAAAAAACGGATATCGAGCGATAAATTCAGCCTGGCCGCGGCCGTGTTTAAGGCATCAAGAGTAGCCGGATAAGCGTCGCGCTGATCATGCTCACGCGCAATTAGCCCGATTCGCAGCACATGGCCATCGGGCAGCGGATGGCTGGTATTGTGCTCGAGCAGCGTAGCTTCACCTTCCTGCAAATATAAAGGAAGGTTGTTCGAATGGCTGTACAACCGGGGGCCGGGCAGATGCGCAACCCTTGCCGCATCGGCAAGCGCCAGCACGATGACCGCATCACGAGTCGGCAGCCGATCGACGTCGCTGACCTCGTGCTGCAAAGTATCGCTGCGATACAGGCCACTGGTTACGCAATAGCCAGCCTGCGCCACGTGCTGATAGCTATCGGGAAAATCGTCCGGAAAGCTCGGGCGCAGGCTCCATAACGGCAGTGCATGCCGGTTCGCCCACAGGCTGGCGAGCAGACCGAAGCGCGCCGGAACGCGAGCATCATCGAGAATGAAAGTAGGTAACACGGCAATTTTCCTGCTGTTGTTGGGACATTAATTGTATTGGTTGAATCAATAAATACAAAAGAGGATTTATGAATAGTCAGCAACTGGCCAGACGTATGCAGCGAGTGCGGCCTTCGCCAACCGCCGCCATTTCCGATCGGGTACGCGCACTGGAGGCGGAAGGTAAACAAGTGATTAACCTGGGCGAGGGAGAGCTGGATTTCGCTACCCCGGAGGCGATTAGCTATGCAGGGATCGCCGCCATTGTGCAAAAGCAGACGAAATACACGGCGGTAGCAGGCACGCGTGAACTCAAAGCTGCGATTATCAGCAAGTTTGCGCGTGACAATCAGCTTCATTTTTCTCCGGAACAGGTTATTGCGGGAAGCGGTGCTAAGCAGCTGATTTTCAACGCGATGCTTGCCACGCTGGATGTCGGTCAGCAGGTTATTATTCCCGCGCCATACTGGGTTTCCTATCCGGATATGGTCACCCTGGCGGAAGGCGAACCGGTGATGGTTTCCTGCGAAGAGCGGCACGGCTGGAAACTGCGTCCGGAACAGCTGGCCGCGGCGTTAACGCCCGCCACGCGCTGGGTGATTCTCAACTCGCCGGGCAATCCAACCGGCGCGGTCTACAGCGAACAAGAGTTACGGGCGCTGGCAGATGTGCTGTCCGATCATCCGAATGTGCTGATTATGGCGGATGATATCTACGAGCCGCTGCGCTATGACCAGACGCCGTTCAGAACTTTTGCTCAGGTTGCACCGCAGCTGGCCGAGCGCACGCTAACGGTAAATGGGGTATCGAAAAGCCATGCGATGACCGGCTGGCGTCTTGGCTACGCGGCAGGGCCGACCTGGCTAATTGACGCTATGCAGATTCTGCAATCGCAAAGCACTTCCAATCCGAGCAGTATTTCCCAGGCTGCCGCAATCGTCGCCTTGCAACAGCCTGCGGAATTTCTTCAGGGCTGGCTTGAAATACTGGATCGCCGGCGTCGGAAGGTACTGGCAATGATTGCCGACGGCAGTGGATTAAGCGCCAGCGCGCCACAGGGTGCATTTTATATCTTTGCTAATTGCCAGAAACTGTTGGGCCGCGAGACGCCCCAGGGAGAAATATTGTTGAACGATCAGGCGCTGGCCAGCTGGCTGCTGCAGGATGCACAGGTAGCGGTACTGCACGGCTCGGCCTTTGGCGCGCCGGGCTATTTGCGGATTGCCTATGCGGTAGCGGATGATTTGCTGGCTCAGGCATGCCTGCGTTTGCAGGCATCTTTAGCAAAACTTGCTTAAGAGACAGGCCGTGAAAAAGCGGCCTGTAAAAGATTATTCCTTTCCGTAAACACTCCCGGTTTGCACCTGAGTACGTCAGCCAGTATGGTAACGCCATTATTTTTGCTGAGAGAAAAAGAATGAGTAATCCTGGTTCAAAAGATCCGCTGCATGGCGTCACCCTGGAAGCCATTATTAACGCACTCGTCGCACGCTACGGCTGGGATGAGATGGGTAAACGCGTCAATATCAACTGTTTTAAAAGCGATCCCAGCGTTAAATCCAGCCTGAAGTTTTTGCGCCGTACGCCGTGGGCGCGTGCAGAAGTCGAGGCACTCTATATTGCATCGCTGAGCGATGCCGTGCCCGCCAAACCTGAACCTTCTGTCGACCACCCGTGGGCCAACTGGAAAGGGAAAAGGGAGGAATAAAGCAGAAAAGGGCACGTTTATCTGTGATCGACCCCGCATGATCCGCTGATGCGCGTAACGTGGTGTATCTGAAATGTGACCGGTAACGCATCGAAATCTCGCTTATTTACATAAAGTTAAAATTCTTGATGAAAGTTGACTTAGGGCGAGGAGAGACGGCATGAAAGCCAATAAAGTTTCAGGGAATAAATTTACGTGGTTCGTCTGTATGATGGCGGCGCTTTCGGGCCTGCTGTTTGGGCTTGATATTGGCGTTATTGCAGGCGCGCTGCCTTTTTTAGCGAAAGATTTGCATATCAGTAATCACGAGCAGGAATGGGTAGTCAGTTCGATGATGTTTGGTGCCGCCATTGGTGCACTGGCCGCGGGCTGGATGTCATCAAAGCTGGGCCGCAAGAAAAGTATGCTGGCCGGAGCCACGCTGTTTATTATCGGCTCGCTATGGTCGGCGCTGTCGCCGGACGTGGAGTCGCTGATTTTCTCCCGCGTTCTGCTTGGCCTGGCCGTGGGCGTGGCATCCTATACCGCGCCTTTGTACCTGGCAGAAATTGCGCCGGAACGCATTCGCGGCTCCATGATCTCTATGTATCAGCTGATGCTGACGACCGGCATCGTGGTGGCTTATCTGTCTGATACCGCCTTCAGCTACAGCGGCAGCTGGCGCTGGATGCTGGGTGTTATTGCTATTCCGGCAGGGATCCTGTTTGTTGGCGTACTGTTTCTTCCCAACAGTCCGCGCTGGCTGGCTTCGCACGGGCGTTTTAACGAGGCGCAGCGCGTGCTCGATCGTTTGCGCAATACCAGCGAGCAGGCAAAGCAGGAGCTGGACGAAATCCGTGAAAGCCTGATGGTTAAACAACACGGCTGGTCGTTGTTCAGAAACAACAGCAACTTTCGCCGTGCGGTGTGGCTGGGAATGTTGCTACAGCTGATGCAGCAATTTACCGGCATGAACATCGTCATGTATTACGCGCCAAAAATTTTTGGCATCGCCGGTTTCTCCAGCACCAGCGAGCAAATGTGGGGAACCGTGATTGTCGGACTGGTCAACGTGCTGGCAACCTTAATTGCCATTGGTCTGGTCGACCGCTGGGGACGTAAACCTATGCTGACGACCAGTTTCCTGGTTATGGCGATTGGGATGGGCGTTTTAGGCACGTTACTGCATCTCGGGGTCGAAACCGATTTCCGTAAGTATTTCGCTATTGCGATGCTGCTGATCTTTATTGTTGGTTTTGCAATGGCTGCTGGTCCGGTAGTGTGGCTGCTGTGCTCTGAAATCCAGCCGCTGAAAGGGCGTGACTTTGGCATCACGGCATCTACAACTACCAACTGGGTAGGAAACATGATTGTTGGCGCAACGTTCCTGACCATGCTGGAAAAGTTGGGCAACGCCAATACGTTCTGGTTCTACGGCGCGCTAAACCTTGTGTTTATCCTGCTGACCATCTGGCTGGTACCGGAAACCAAACACGTCACGCTGGAGCATATTGAACGTAACCTTATGAAAGGAAAGGCGTTACGGGATATCGGCTCCTGATGTTGCCAGCATACTGAAGAGACAACGCTACGTGAATTCTGCAAGGCTCAGCCCTTGCTGATGCAACAGATTTCACGTAGCGCGATCGTTTTTGTTAGCGCCGGGAAGAAGAACAGGCTGCTTTTGTTAAAGTACAGCAAGGATCAGCGCTGGACGAGTTTTGTTTACGTGTTGCCGTAGCGACAGGAGTTAGCAGGGGATGGGGCTAAGCCTGGCGGATTTGGCTCAACGTAGTGGATTCGTGGTAAGTGCTAAAGCTACTCCTGCACATCCATACCTCATTTAACATAATATACATTATGCGCACCTTTGTCATAAAGGCAGCCTGAACCGGAAGCCGTTATGCGTTGCTGCTAAGTGGATCTGAGAACATACAAAAACCATACAACATTTAAGCTTTAAACATGCCCAGCGTGAGCGTATGGTGGAGTTATACCCACTTTTTTATTATGGGTATGGATATTAAATTCAACGGCTAAAGGAACTAGTAATGGATATTAGCAACCTGCTTCTTGATTTCAGAATAACGTCACATTGTAACCTCGGATGTAATCTGTGTTTTCGCAACCCTGGCATAAAAGATTCTTCTCTATCAAGTGCCCTTAACGTCATTGAACGTATGTATAAAATGGGTTTCCGTCGTATAGGTTTTACTGGCGGCGAACCGACATCCAGAACGGACTACATTAAGCTAATTGAATATGCAAAACAAATGGGCTTTATGACCTATCTCTCCACGGTCGGACACCGCTTCATTATAGATCATGAGCGGTTAAATTCGGTGCTGGACTGGGTAGGAATGCCAATCGACGGGATTGACAGGCATGTAAATACCAATATTCGTAGTAATAAAATGGGTAATCAGCATAGAGTTATTGAAAGTATACTAACATGGCTTGCTGGTAATAATAACCGTATAAATATAAAGCTCACCACAGTAGTTTCGCAATCAAATGTTAATTTGTTGAGTGATATTGTTCGCTGGGTTGAAAGTCTCCCCTGTAATATACAGGCCTGGCGATTTTACCAATTCTGTCCACTAGGGGTAGGTAAAGAAAAAAGAGACAAATTAGAAATTAGTACAGATTTATTCATATCTAAAATGGACGTACTGAAAAAACGACATCCATACATGCCCATTAGCTGGGCAACGTTCAAAGAAAGGGACAAAGCCAACGTTATTATGGAGCCAAATTTTGACATCATTATTCCTGATGGTGAAAACTACACTCTCTTGGGAAATATGTTAACAGATTCCCCTGAAGAAATTGCAAGATCTATTTTAGGAAACAATGAAATAATGAAAAGGTGTGAGGAAAACCGATTCTGGCTTGAGGAAAGGGAATTTACATCATGAGATATAACTATCTTTATATGGAACCATGGTCAGCAGATAAAAAAGAATGTAATAAGGTACGAGCTCCTATTTACATATGCCTTTCTGGAAACACAGGAGTAGGTAAAAGTACTCTTCTGAAGCGGTTGTCTGCACGTTTATTTAACGAGGATTCACATACTATCGCTATAGACGAAAAAAGCATTCATCACCCCTTTCTTCCTTATTTATTCGATGATACGGCTAACTATGGGTATCTTATTCAACTCAACTTCATGATTCAGCGCGCACTTATCATTAAATCCTGGTTGGGCAAGGGTTTCAACCTGGTAATGGAACGTTCTCATCTGGAAGATTATATTTTTATCAATTTTATGTTTAAGGCTGAATACATTAGCAAAACTCAGTATAAATCATATATTAATCTTTGGGAAAGAATCAACGATTTGCTAATCGAGCCTGATATTATAGTTTTTATTGATTACCCTGTAAATTATTCCCTCACCCATCTCCAGAATGACGAAAAGTATGGTATCCGACCCCGTGAGTTTATTAACGAGGATACGAAAGTAAAATGGATAAAAGGTTGGCATGCAGAATACCAGCATTTTATTGATAATCTCCCGGAATATCTTCGCCAACGGGTGATGACTTGTAATCATCCTGATAAGATTGATTCCTTTTCTGATATGGTAATCCAGAAAGCAATGTTGTTAAGGAGGTAAGATGCGTCAGAGAATAATCGTCTGCCCTGTTATACAAAATGACGGTGAGCTTCTACTCTGTAAAATGGCTTCCGATCGTGGCGTTTTCCCGGGCCAGTGGGCTCTGCCTGGTGGAGGTATGGAACCAGGGGAAACAATGGAAGCCGCTCTCAGGCGCGAAATCATGGAAGAGTTAGGCGATCAACTACTTATTACTGATATCAAGCCGTGGACTTTTCGTGATGATATTCGTACTAAAACGTTTCCAGATGGTACCACCGAAGATATTTATATGGTTTACCTTATTTTTGATTGCGTTAGTAGTAATCGGGATATCACATTTAACGAAGAATTTCAGGAAATTATCTGGGTACCACCTGAAACTTTAAATAGCATGGATTTAAATGAAGCAACCCGCATCACTTTCACCCAAAAAGGACTCATTTGAAGGGTTATCCCCGGCTTTAAGGCTGGGGATAACATTCGGCAAATCTTTCTTGCATAAGAACATCTTTGAGCATCTTCTGAAATGAGGCTTGTCAGGACTCATTACGCAATCCGCTTGCCAGGAGCGTAAACACTTTAATGACCTGTGGCAGCGTCTGCTGCGGATCCTCACTGGCTGCTACCAGCAATGCTGCATTTAGCGCTGCGCTATTTAACAGATGGGCAGCGGCTTTCACATCTACTTCTTTAAGTATGTTGCGTTCACTCATCTTTTCCAAAGTCTGACGAGTAGATTCGAGGCAACTGCCCTGGCTGGGCCATTGTGTGGGATCGCCAAGAAAAGCCGGACCATCAAGCAGAACAATGCGTCTCACTTCCGGTTCAAGCGCCATCTTTATATAGGCAACGCCTTCAGCCAGCATTCTTTGCCAGTCATCGTCGATAGTGGCCGCAGCCGCTTTCGCGCGCTGTGCCATCTCGCCGTCTATTTGCGCAACGACCGCAGCGAGCAGTCCTTTCTTATCACCGAAGCTGTGATATAGCGCCCCTCGTGTCAGACCTACATTTGCGGTCAGTTCATCCATGGATGCCCCAGCAAATCCCTTATCAGCGAAGGATTTACGTGCTGCAGCGATCATTTTGGAACGGTTTTCTTGCATCATCTCGACGCGGCGTTTGGCAGTCATAGCTCTCTCTTTTTACATACGCTGCGTATCTCAATTGACATACGGCGCGTATGCCATAATAATTACACATACGCGACGTATATTAGATGATTTGCAAGCGCCTTGCTGTCTGAATTTTAACCGATATACACAAAAAGGTACTCCTGTGACCCAACGCAAACCCGTTTTCCCCGCTAACCGCCATGCTCTTTATGAGGAGCACGGCTATTCTGCCGCGATCCGTTCAGGCGATATGCTGTTTGTTTCCGGTCAGGTCGGCAGCCGCGCGGATGGCACGCCAGAGCCAGATTTTGCTGCCCAGGTGCAGCTGGCTTTTGACAATCTGAGTGCGACTCTTGCCGCGGCTGGATGTACGTTTGACGACCTGATTGACGTCACAACTTTTCATACCGATCCAGAAAACCAGTTTCCCGTCATCATGCAGGTGAAGCAGTCAATTTTCCCGCATCCCCCTTACCCAAACTGGACCGCTGTTGGCGTTACCTGGCTGGCTGGATTCGATTTTGAAATCAAGGTTATTGCACGTATCCCCGCGGAATCGCTGCAAAAATAATGATTTATAAAGTTAATATCCCGGATGTTTCATGCAGATGACGCCATCTCACCTGCCCTTCACTTCCCGTTTCAAAAACAGCAGTTGAGAAACGCAGTGTGCCAGGCTGACCGGGAAGCTGCTGTCTTTCCTGATAAGTTACCGTTGCACCTGCGCTGCTTTCAGCAATAATCTGCATGTTCTCAATCTCAATTTCTAATCCGGCTTTTGCGCCACGTTGCGTACGAAAAAAAGTGCACAACGTGGCGTAGTTAAGCTGCGTGCCGCCTGGCGTCACCATGGAATAAGCTGGACTAAAGCGAGCCAGCAGATTTTCACAAACGGCATCAGGCGTACTGGCGTCGCCCAGCCAGCGACGGATAAGCTGGTGAGCGTCTAATATTTCCTGAAAATAGATATTCATCGTTTCTCCTGATTGATTGCGTAACGCCCGCTGCGCCTGGCGAGGCGAAAGCTGAACATAATGGGAATGACCACGCTGGCGGCCGCTAAAATAAAACAGAGTCGATAAGCCTGCCCTGGCGCAAGACCCGAATTTAAAAACACATTGAGCAACAGACCGATAAGCGTCACGCCAAAGCAAAAGCTGAGCTGGCGGTTGATGTTCCATAAAGCGCTGGCGTCAGCCAGATCTCTGCTGTTTATTGCAATAAAGGCTGAACTCTGCGCCGTGCTGCTGCATAAGCTACTGCCGAACCCCATCAAAACAAAAGCAGCACCAACAATCACATTGTCGCTGGCGCTGTCGATTTGTGTCAGCAAGGCTATACCTGCCCCTTGCACCAGGCTGCCGCTAATAAATAACCGGCGCGGCCCTGTGCTGTTAAACTTTTTTCCGGTCAGGCTGATAGCAACAAAGGCCGCTGCCGCCCAGGGAAACATCATTGCGCCAGCACTGGCTGCTGACATACCAAGCTGGTTTTGTAGATAAAGCATGGTAATCAGGTTTACCCCGGTAAACACGCCGGGAATAAACTGGTAGATCAACATGGCCGTTTGCAGCACAGGCTCTTTAATGAGTCGTATATTCAGTAATGGCTCGGGCTTACGTAAGGCGCCGTACGTATAGAATGACGCCAGCGCTATTCCGCCCACCAGCAACAGCGCTGCTTTGCCTGACGCATCTTCTCCCAAAGCGGTCAGCCCCAATAAAATAAGCGTCAAGGCCGAGCAGCTGGAAATCAGCCCGCTAAGGTCAAGCCGTGTAGCCCTTCTGTTTTGCCGATCCGGCTTTAGCCAGCGGCCCGCCAGCAGTAATGTGATAAAAGCCACCGGCAGACTGACTAAAAACACCCAGCGCCAGCTAAGGCTGTCGGCAAGCATGCCGCCAATAGCCGGCGACAGTGCCGGAGCCAGCAGCCCCACCAGCATCACCGCAGCGGAAAGCTTCGCTCTTTCGTCGCTGTGATAAAGAGCATACGTCATTGTTTGTCCTGCCGGAATTAACAGGCCGCCACCTAATCCCTGTATCACTCGCCAGCTAATCAGCTGCTCTGTTGAGGCAGCGCTACTTACGCCAATGATAGCGATAATAAAAATAACCAGCGAAAGCATAAACAGGCGTTTCGTGCCGATACGCTTCGCCAGCCAGCTGCTGAGCGGGATTACCAGCGTCAGCCCCAAAACGTAACCGTTGCTTATCCAGGCCAGCTGGCTTACCGAGGCAGAAAAGTAGTGACTTATGTCAGGATAAGCCACGTTAGCGATAAACATGTTAACCAAATCGATAAAGAACCCCAGCAGATAAATCGTGGCAACACGCATTCGATAATTCATGCTTTTTCCATAAGAAACAATATTATGGCCGCAGTATAGGGAATGAAAAACCGGCGATAAATCCCCTTTTTGTCGCTATACTGTCAAACTTATTTTGACAATAATCAGCAGGATAAAAGAATTATGTTAAATATGCAGCGGCTGGAGATGTTTGTGGCCGTGGTAAAAGCGCGGAGCTTTACGGGCGCAGCCCAGACGCTGGGTATGACCAGAGCCGTCGTCAGTTTTAATATCAAACAGCTGGAAGAAGAGCTTGGCGTATCGTTACTGACGCGTAGCACCCGTAAAGTTGCCGTCACCGATACCGGCGAGCGCTTTTATCTGCAATGTTTGCAGCTTCTTCAGGATGCAGAAAGAGTGTTCGATGACGTACGTGGCGATCATTCAGGCCTGAGCGGTACACTGCGTATCACTACTACGCCAGAATATGGCGCTCAGGTCGTTGTCCCCGCCCTTGCCGCTTTTACCAGCCTTCATCCACAACTGCGTATCCAGCATATTTCCTCATCCAGAAATGACGATCTGATAGCAGAACGTTTAGATGTAGCGATTCGTCTTGGTCAGCTGGCCGACTCAACTCACCATGCCAGACTTATCGACAGTTTTGATATTTTTCCCGTTGCTGCAAAGAGCTTTTTAGCGCGGCACCCGGATGGGATAGTAGACGATCCGGAACGGCTTCAGTCCGCGCGCTGGATTGCCCATAGTCGCCTGACAACGCCTTTAAGCTGGCAGATTCTGACGCCCGCAGGCAATAACTTCCTTTTCAAAGTAAGCCACCCGGCAGAGCTGATGGCGGATAGCGCCGCTTCGCTGTTGGCGTTTGTCCGGAATGGCGCTGGTGTAGCCTTGTTGCCCGCCTGGCTGGTGCAGGATGATATTGCTAAAGGCGATCTGGTTAAGCTTCTTCCTGATTACCGGTTTCCTCGCCAGGGCATTTATGCGCTCTACCCTAATACGCGTCACGTTCCCAAAAAGGTGCGATTGTTTATCGATTTTTTGCAAAGCCGTATAAAAAACCCGGATGAGGAGACAACACTACCGTTGTAGCCATGGCCGGGAATTTCGCATCTTAATCTGCCTCTGGTCGACGTCATTATTATTGGCGGCCAGCTTTATAAGCATTCCGTGGTAACGGTCGGCGCTGCAATGACCGAATCTATTCGCAGAATCAATGCCGACCTCTTTTTTATGGGCGTCACCGGCGTGCACAAGAGCGCCGGGTTCACGACCGGAAATTACGAAGAAGCCTGTGTGAAAAGAGCCTTATCGGAAAGAGCCGCAGAAACGGTGGTGATGGCTTCGCAGGAAAAGATCAACTCTGCCTCGGCTTTCGCCATCGGTGAGCTCGCTTTAGCCAGTACCCTGGTAGTTGATTGCGATCTGGATGACGAAATGCACCAGTTACTGACCAGTCAACACATTACGGTGCTTTAAACAGAGGTAAAAAAGCCCGGATTAAGCGCAATCAGACGGCAAGTGCCTGTAGAAAAAGATCAAGGATGGTATTAGAACGGCGACCCTTATGCGTGACGACGGCAATATTGCTGTTGTAAAACAAACGCTGAGGCGCGATGGCCCTCATCATCTTTTTCTCGGTCCACTGGCTGGCATAGTGATCGGGAAGAAAGCCTACGAAGCGGCCGGTGAGGATCAAAAACGCAATGCCCTCGCGGTCAGACGCCGTTGCGGTGCAGTGCAGCATCTGATGCATACCGATGGTTTCAGCCGTCATGCGAAAAGACGGCGCAATCGCATCGTAGTGGATAAGCTGGTCGTCATCAGGTTCGCCATCCCTGTCAAAAAGCGGGTGCTTGTTGCTGCAGTAAAGATATGATTTTTCGTCATAAAGCGTCTGATATTCCAGACCTGAAATCGGTGAGGTCAGCGGCAGAGCACCCACATGCAGGCGTCCATCCAGCAGGCCACGCTCAATTTCTGCGGCGGTGGTCATGCTAAGGTTCAGGCGAATATCCGGCCCCTTTTCACGTAGCCGTTCCAGCGCATGGGTGATTTTCATCATCGGCTGCGTCACCAGGTTGTTAATGATGCCGATGTTAAATTCGCCGCGCAGCTGCTTGTGCATCTGGTTCACCTGCTGACGAAAAGTTTCAACCGCGGCCGTCAGCGTCTCGCTATGGCGAAGGATTTCCCTTCCTTCATCGGTTAAGGCAAACCCTGACCGCCCTCGCTGGCATAAGCGCATGCCGAGCCGTTTTTCCAGATCGCTCATGTGCAGACTGATAGCGGAACGCGTAATGCCCAGCAGGCTTTCCGCTGCGGAAAAGCTGCCGCAGTCAGCTACTGTTTTAAAAATTCGTAACAGCTTCAGGTCAAAGTCCGTTACCTGCGCTAATGATTTGGTTTTCATTCAGGTGAGTTTTTCCACAAGTAAATGTTAGTTAATTAGCATTTAACTTACCCAACGGATGAATGCAAACTCTTAACACACCGTCTGGAGGAAATATCATGTCCCAAGTCAATACTGCCGAGCTGAATTTGCAGGCGCACTGGATGCCTTTTAGCGCCAACCGAAATTTTCAGCGCGATCCGCGCTTTATCGTTGCTGCCGAAGGCCGCTGGCTGACCGATGATAAAGGCCGCCAGATTTTTGACAGCCTTTCCGGCCTGTGGACCTGCGGTGCCGGGCATACGCGCAGCGACATTCAGAGCGCCGTTTCTCGCCAGCTGGGCACGCTGGATTATTCACCGGGCTTTCAGTATGGCCATCCGCTCTCTTTCCAGCTGGCAGATAAAATCGCACAGAAAATGCCGGGCGATCTTAATCATGTATTTTTTACCGGTTCCGGTTCTGAATCGGCAGACACGGCGGTCAAAATGGCCCGCGCCTACTGGCGGATCAAAGGCCAGCCCGCCAAAACCAAACTGATTGGCCGTGCGCGTGGCTATCACGGCGTGAATATCGCGGGCACCAGCCTTGGCGGTATCGGCGGAAACCGTAAGATGTTTGGTCAGTTTATGGATGTCGACCACATTCCGCATACGCTACAGCCAGGCATGGCCTTTACGCGCGGCATGGCGGAAACTGGTGGCGTCGCGCTGGCTGATGAGATGCTCAAGCTGATTGAGCTGCATGACGCCTCGAATATTGCCGCGCTGATCGTCGAGCCGCTTTCCGGATCTGCGGGTGCAATTATTCCGCCGCAGGGCTATTTGCAGCGGCTGCGCGAGATATGCACGCAGCACAACATCCTGCTGATTTTTGATGAAGTGATTAGCGGTTTTGGCCGTATGGGTCGCTGGAGCGGC
The DNA here is from genome assembly GCF_047456155.1 of Erwinia sp. BNK-24-b. Classification (NCBI taxonomy): domain Bacteria; kingdom Pseudomonadati; phylum Pseudomonadota; class Gammaproteobacteria; order Enterobacterales; family Erwiniaceae; genus Erwinia; species Erwinia sp. BNK-24-b. The sequence continues at coordinate 2,203,686 of NZ_CP179901.1, read as the reverse complement.
GCGGACTATTTTGGCGTGACGCCGGATATCCTTAACTTTGCCAAACAGGTGACCAACGGTGCGATCCCGCTGGGTGGCGTGGTCGCCAGCAGCGAAATTTATCAGACTTTTATGGCGCAGTCGCTGCCGGAACACGCGGTAGAATTCAGTCACGGCTATACCTATTCCGCGCATCCTGTCGCCTGCGCAGCAGGTCTGGCAACGCTAAATCTGCTGGAGGAAGAATCATTGATCGAGCGGTCGGCGGCGCTGGCTCCGCATTTTGAGCGCACCCTGCACGGCCTGCAAAATTGTCCAAACGTTGTTGATATTCGCAACTGCGGGCTGGTGGGTGCTATTCAGTTGGCCCCGCGCGACGGCGACGCCACCATCCGGCCATTTGATGCCGGTATGGCGCTGTGGAAAGCCGGTTTTTACGTACGTTTTGGCGGCGATACGCTGCAGTTTGGCCCAATGTTCAACACCGAACCGGCCGAGCTGGATCGCCTGTTTGACGCCGTGGGCGAAGCGCTACACCATATCAGTTAAAGTAGATTTCTGGGCTATCGCTATCGATAGCCCGTTTACCCCGTTTTATCGACCATCGCAACACGAATGGCGTTCAGGTTTTCATCAATACCCACCGATATTGTTATATTAGGATCTTTGCCGATCCAGCAGCCCCGATTGATATTGCACCTTTCTGTTTTTTTATACTCACTTTTTTCCAGGTAAGCACCGTTAGCGAATTCCATGCTGAGATATTGCACGCCCTAAAAAAAGCCCATTACGCATATCACCAGAATGGCCAGCATAATTTTTAGTGGCCTCTTCATATACGCGCTTCTCCTCTGCCAAAACGGTCACTTTAGCTTTTCTGCTTTTATAAGCTTTTCCCCGCCACAAAACATCAGATCCGCTTCATATCGATGGATGACTCAGGCCGAACAGCCGGGCTGTCAATTGTTAATCTATTGATTAATATGATATTTTTATCAATGTGCGGCATCATCTGTTAATTTGATTTATCTCACAGCATTAGCCCTGATAAGGGATTGAGTATATTCCTATAATTTCCACTTAAGTCAGTTATCCGATATTAATGCGCTTACAAATCCTTTACCCTCCGCCCGCACATCGTTTACAAAAAGCTGCACTGGAGGATTAAGATGGCAACATCGCGCGGTTGGTCAAAGGAGCTGGAAGGCCTGAGAGGGCTGGCTTCACTCTGGGTTCTGCTGGGACATATCTGTATCCTGGCGGATTGTCATATTCCCCTTATTTCGTCACCGGGCATTGGCGTCGATTTGTTTATTCTTCTTTCCGGCTATTTAATGGCAAAAAACTATATCGAACGTCGGGATGTAGAGCCCTGGGATCACGCCACAACCATTAAAAAATTCTGGTTACGTCGATTTTTTCGCATTGCGCCGCTTTACTATATTTTGCTGATTGTCGCTATAGCGGCAGGCCCGTGGTTTGGCGAAATGAGAGATATTATCTCGCAGTTTTTCCCCAAAACGGCTACTGAAGCATCACGCTATTCCGACCAGTCTTTAGCCAACATTGTCAATCATGTGACCTTTGTTTATGGTTTTCTGCCCCATTATGCTTTTAATACCGTGCTGCCTGACTGGAGCATTGGGCTGGAGATGCAGTTCTATCTGCTGTTCCCCTTTATTATGTTAATAACGGCGCGTTTTGGTTATGGCAAAAGCCTGCTGGCTATTATGGTGCTGTGCTGCATCGGCAGGTTTGTTTTCCATAATTATTACGAAGCGTTCAGCATGCCGTCGCTGATTCTGATTAAGCTCAATATCTTTATTTCCGGCATGCTGCTGGCCGAGGCCGTGCGCAGAAAGTCTCTGCTCTTTATCCTTCTGGCGCAGGCTGGCCCGGCGGCGAGTTTTGTGATTGGCCTGGGGATGATGAAGTATCAAATCCCTATGGATGTGCTGATGATTTTAGGCATGGCGCTGGTACTGTGGAAATATCCGGAAGGCGGCAAAATGGCATCGTTAATCTGGTGGCCACGTAAAATGCTTAATAACCGTTTTAACGCCTGGCTGGGCGACGTTTCTTACTCGGTTTACCTGCTTCATTTGCTGATTGTTATCCCGGCGATCGCGCTGCTGCTGCAAAACTGGAACCTGATTCACTATGCGCCATCGGTACGTTTTGCCATCGTTTGCCTGCTGGTTATTCCACCTGTCTATCTGATCTCCACCCTTCTCTATAATTTTGTTGAGAAAAGCGGGATCCGCATGGGCAAAGCTGTTCTTGCCCCAAGGCCACAACCGTCTAAGGCATAGTGCACCTCTCGCGCTATGGAAGGCGCGGGCCAAAGAAGCACGGAAGCTTCTGGTTTTTAGTCGCTTTACGATGACTCCAGCTTAAACGGCGCGAATAACTTTTTAACATTTGCGGTAAAAGTTGTTAAGCTCTCTTTTTTCTGCACTGGAATCCCCCCTTTGCCAACGCTGCATCGCCTGTCTCAACGCCGTATACCAGCCCTGATTGCCTTTCTGGCAATTATGCTGCTGTTTATCGCGCCTTGGGTATCCAGGACGCTGGAGCACAGGCAGATAGCCCTGGAGGGAACCGCGGCTGAAATGGTGATGCCGGGAATGAATATGGCGCCAGCGCATCACGGCATGCCGGATGACGGCGATCGTTCCGCCATGCATCAAGCTCCGGCGATGTCCGAAGGCATGGGAACCATGGACGATATTGCCTGCGGCTACTGCCAGCTGCTGGTGCATTTCCCGGTGCTGATATGGCTTGTCCTTGCCGTTATTCTGCTGCTGTTCACTGTTTCCCGCTCCCGGCTCGTTCGCTATGTTCCCGTCGCGCCCGTCAGGTTATTTCCCGGCGTTTCTCAGCCGCGTGCCCCACCCGTCTGTTAATTTATTTCCCTGGCCATCGCCTGGTTGTATAGCGATAACCTTTGAAAATAAATATGTGCTTTGCGCAGGGTTTGCTTCGCCTTAAATAAGGCCCTCACCTGCATAAAGCGCCATCATTTTTAACAGTAGACCGGAAATTTTATGTCATCTCATGCCGTAAATACTGCCCCTGTCACGGGCGCGGTAATGAATCTTGTTCGTCGCCTGCATTTCTATATCGGCCTTTTTATTGCTCCTTTTATTTTTGTCGCCGCGCTTACCGGGACGCTATATGTCCTGACGCCGCAAATTGAGAATGCCCTCTATGCCGATGCCCTGACGGCGCAACCAGAGGGGATAGCGAAACCCTTGTCGGCGCAAATCGATGCGGCGCGTCACCACGCGGGGGAAAGGGTCAGGATCTATGCCGTGCGTCCCGCCGCTGGCGAAACGGAAACCACGCGCGTGCAGTTTATCGATCCGGCGCTGGGCGCTTCTGAATCCCGTTCGGTGTTTATCGATCCTTATACGCTACGGGTTAAAGGTGATATGACGGTCTACGGCACTTCCGGCGTGCTGCCGCTGAGAATGTGGCTGGATCAGCTGCATCGTGGGCTATTGCTGGGCGACCCAGGCCGTGTTTACAGCGAGCTGGCGGCCTCGTGGCTGTGGGTTGCCGCACTCGGCGGCGTCGCGCTGTGGGCCGGAAAGCGTTCTCGCCGTAATAAAAAGCCGGCTGGGAAATTTGCCGTTACGCGTCACTGGCACATTACGCTGGGCCTGGTGTTGCTGGGCGGGCTGGTGTTCTTTTCCGTAACCGGCCTGACATGGTCGCAGTGGGCAGGCAGCAATATCGATAAGATGCGCAGCGAGCTTAACTGGCTGACGCCGCAGGTCAATACTTCGTTGAACGCCTCTTCTGATGCACGACCCGATCCCCATGCAGATCATGCCGCTATGGATATGTCCGCAATGGGGGCGCATACTTCGGCAGCGGCAATGAATCCGGCGAACGGCGACTGGGACCGGGTATTGCAGACGGCAAGAGCTAACGGCATTACCGCAGCGAAAGTTGAACTGCGTCAGCCTAAAGCCGCTGGTAAGGCCTGGACGGTAAGCGAGATCGACCGCAGCTGGCCGACTCGCGTGGATGCCGTTTCGGTCGATCCGCATGGCTTTGGCATTGTTGACCGGGTGCAGTTTGCCTCTTTCCCGCTGGTGGCGAAACTGACCCGCTGGGGCGTAGATGCGCATATGGGCGTGCTGTTTGGCCTGCCGAACCAGCTGATTCTGGCGGCGTTCGGGCTGGGTTTGTGTGTAATGATCGTGCTGGGCTATCGGTTATGGTGGCTGCGCCGTCCCGCCGTGACGGCCTCTGCCCAAACGCTGCTGGCAGCCTGGCAGGCCGTTTCGCCGACGGGTAAAATCGTCAGCGGGCTGGCGGCACTGCTGCTCGGCTATGCGCTACCGGTGATGGGCCTTAGCCTGCTCGTCTTTTTATTAATTGATGTTGTACGCGGGCAGCGCCACGCACAGCGAATGAAGCAAGGGTTTAACGCTATGAAAACATCTTCCGTGATGCGGAAAGAGAAAAAACAGTTTATCGCGGCGGTTCTTGTCGTTCTGGCAATTGCGTTGACGGTGATGTGTAAAACAATGATTGGCGGCGCTATCGACGAATATCATATTCCTCTGCACCACTGGTCGGCAGAAATGTTGGTGACGCAGCTCTTTATGATCGCCGTTTACTCCATGGTCTTTACCGGTCTGCTTTCCATTCCGCTGTGGTACTGGTTTCTGGGAGAAAACGACGCCGGGCGGCGCTAAGGTTTTACTGCAAAAAGCCAAATAGCGCAGTCTAAAAGCCCGGTCGAAAACCGGGCTTTTATCTTTTACCCCTGAAAAACCGGTAGCCAGCCCAGCCAGCTAAGGAACCATGCAAGGACGTTAAGCACGCCAAACAGCATAACCAGCGCAATAGCGGCGTTTTGTCTGCCAGTATGCACGGTGGGATCGGCGAATTTGTGCTGCGCTTTTAACGCCAGCAAGGCAGGAACGAAGACGGCCCACAGCGTGGCGAACAGTCCGGCAAAGCCGATCGCCGCGATAAAACCGTTGGGAAACCAGAGAGAGGCGCACAAAGCAGGTAAAAACGTCAGGCAAGCGGTTTTGAAACGGCCCGCACGCGTGTCGGCCATCTTCAGCCGGTCCGCAATAAAATCAAACAGCCCCGCCGTTACGCCAAGGAAAGAACAGATCACCGCAAAATGCGAAAAGAGATCCATTAAAAACGCCAGCGCGCTAACGTGCAGGTAGTGGCGTAGCGCGGACATTAACGCTTCGATATCGCCGCCAGCGCCAATAATGGCGGGAAACGAAGCGCGCGGCAGATTTCCCATTGTGCCGGTCATCCAGAACAGATAGATCACCAGCGCCATAAAGGTGCCCAGTATCAGCGCGCGATTGACCTGCTTTTTATCGCCGACGTAATAGCTAATCAGTCCGCTGATGTTGCCGTGATAGCCAAAAGAAGCGAGACAAAACGGCAGCACCGCAAGCGTATAGGGCCAGTAGGATTGCCCTGATACGCCGCTGTTCAGCAGCGTGGAAAGATTCAGCTGCGTCAACAGTCCGCCAAAGAGCGTCACCAGCAGCAAAATTTTTGCCAGCACGCAAAACGTCATAAGCCGACTTACGCCTTTCGTACCCAGCCAGACCACTACCGCTACGCACAGCGTCAGAATGATTTTCGCTTCCGCCACGGAAAGATGCAGGCCAGCGCGATTGAGCGAGCTTTGATAAACCGGCCCGCTGGCAGAAATATAGGCATAGGTAAGGATGCCGAGAACAAACAGAATGCTCACGCCGTTGATGGCTGCCCAGGCCCGTCCCAGCAGGTCGCGCGTGATGGTATCAAAACCCGCGCCCAGCGGATAATGCTGGCTGGCCCGGGCAAAAAGCAGCCCTGACAGCAGCATACAAAACCAGCTTACCAGCAGGATCAGCAACGACCAGCCATACCATGCGCCCGCCATCACCACCGGCAGCGTAAACATTCCTGCGCCAACCACGGTACCGCAAATGATCATCGCGCCCCACCAAACGGAAGGCCGACGTTGCAATGCACTATCCTTCATAATTTCCCAGCTAAACAAATGACAGAGTGCCGGCGATTCTAAAGCAATTGCCGCGCTATCACCTGATATAATTTCGTATTACTGCCGTTTTATCAGATGGCAGAAAACGGATCGCGGTGCTTATTGTTGAGCAAAATTCAAATTGCTCTTTATATATCCCCGGAAATTTTCAGACTTTGCTTTTTATCAGTTAGTTTTATTCAATACTTCCCTCTGCGGATTAGTCGGATAACACCTTATATATTCTTCGGCCCGGCTCGCAACCTGATGGTTAAATATTAATCATCCGCGTCGGCAACACGTGCCGGAAACTTTTCAACCAGCCAGTCAATAAAGACGCGCAGGCGATGCGTAACGTGACGAGTTTGTGGATAAACCAGGTGAAAAGGATAAGCCGCCGGCCGCCACTCTTTTAATATTTCCACAAGCTGGCCCTTTTTTAGCGCGCTTCTGGCGGCATAGGTAAAGGTTTGCACAATGCCTAACCCGGCCAGCGCCGCTGCCAGATGCGCATTGCTTTCGTTTATGCCCAGGCGATGTTCAGTTTTAATTTCCAGCTTTTCACCATCTTTTTGGAAGCGAAACGGAAAACCCCGGCCGCTTTGCGAAGAAAGATAGCTGACCAGCCGGTGCCCATTACTTAACTCCTGCGGGTAAGCCGGTACACCAAAAAGCTTCAGATATTGTGGCGTGGCACAGGTAATTAACGTCGCAAAACCGATCTGGCGGGCAATCAACGAAGAATCTGAAAGCGGGCCTCCGCGAATAACGCAGTCAACGCTATCGCCGATTAAATCGACGCTGCGATCGGACACGCCCAGGTCGATACGAATATCCGGATAACGCGCCATAAAATCGGGCAGCATTGGGATCAGTACATCGCGCGCGGTCGATCCGCCAACGTCAATACGTAAATGCCCGTGCGGCTGACCGCGTACGGCGTTGAAAGAGGTATCGATATCTTCCAGATCTTTGAGGATGCGGGCGGTTTTCTCATAGTATTCCTGCCCTTCTGGCGTCACCGTAACGCGTCTGGTCGTGCGCTGTAGCAGGCGGATATGCAGATGCGCTTCCAGCTCCTGCACCAGTTTACTTAGCGTCGCATTAGGCATAGAGAGCGAGTCGGCCGCGCGCGTAAAGTTCCCTGCTTCCACTACGCGCGCAAAAGCTCTGATTGCTGCCAGCTGATCCATACATCACTCCGGTATCGTTAATTATACATGGCTGTGAATAGTCATTTCCATTTTACAGTATTTATCAACAAATGGCGTGCCGCTACAGTGAATTCATGCCCGGATACGCCGGGCCCTATCGGAGAGAAAAAATGACTTCACTTAATGGCAAAATCGCACTGGTTACCGGCGGCACATCGGGTATTGGTCTGGCAGCGGCACATGAACTGGCCGCTCAGGGCGCGAAAGTATTTATTACTGGCCGTCGCCAGCCGGAACTGGATGCTGCCGTTGAGGCTATTGGTGCGGCGGCAACAGGTATTCGGGCCGATGCCTCTGTCCTTGCCGATCTGGATACGGTCTACGCGCAAATAGCCAAAAGCGCAGGACGCCTTGATATTCTGTTTGCCAATGCGGGCGGCGGCGATATGCAGGCGCTGGGCGCGATCACCGAAGAGCATTTCGATCGCATATTCGGTACTAACGTGCGTGGCGTGCTGTTTACGGTGCAAAAAGCGCTGCCGCTGTTAAAAGATGGCGCGTCGGTCATTCTGACGGCTTCCACCACTTCCGTCCAGGGTACGGCAGGCTTCAGCGTTTATAGCGCCAGCAAAGCGGCGGTCAGAAACTTTGCGCGCTCGTGGGCGCTTGACGTGAAAGATCGCGGCATCCGGATCAACGTTGTCAGCCCTGGCCCGGTGAAAACGCCAGGCCTTGGCGGTCTGGCCAGCGAAGAGGAACGTCAGGGATTATTTGACTATCTGGCCGCGCAGGTGCCGCTGGGCCGTCTGGGCGAACCGCAGGAAATTGCTAAAGTCGTGGCTTTTCTGGCCTCCGACGCTGCCAGCTTTATTAACGCAACCGAGCTGTTTGTTGATGGCGGCATGGCGCAGGTGTAACGCCGTGGGAGAATTCTTCCCTGGCGATAGAGCTTTCACATATAAAAACGACGGCGTAAAGGCCGTCGTTATAATCTGCTGGCAGCCCTGTGCTTATTTCAGCGCAATACGTACCACGCTGTCTTTGCCTTTGGTGGAATCATCTTTATTAAAGGCTTGCTTAACGGTGACGTACAGCGTCTGCCCATCTGGCGAAACCAGCAGGCTGTTCGGGTTACTGTCGAACGACCAGCTGTTTTTCACCGCGTAGCTGGTGGCGTCAAGCTGCAGCACTTTCTTCGCTTCGCGCTGGCTGATGTAGATTTCATTGCGCTTCGCGTTGAATTTTATGCCCAGCGCATCGCCTTCAATACGCTTAATCACTTTTCCGCTGCGCTCATCGAACACCAGCGTGGTTTTAGCTTTGGAATTATCGGTGACAAACAGGCGGCCTGTTGCCGGATCTTCTGCCATATTCAGCAGCAGATACTCTTTGCCGTCGCCAGCCGTCCAGCGTTTTTCGATTTTATGATTATGCGGATTGATAACCAGCACTTCGCCGCCGCCGTTGGCCGCATAAATGCGATCGGTGACCGGGGACCAGATAATGCCGGTTACCCACTTACCTGCATTTTTAATGGTTTTAACCAGCTTCATGGTGTTGGCATTCACTACCCAGATTACGCCAGGCTCGCCAACGCCGCCGATGTAAAGCTGCCCTTCATGCCACAGGATCTCACGCGCGCCATAAGGCGAACCATCTTTGCCTTTTTCGCTAAATTTCAGGCGTTCCAGCACCTTACCGCTCTGCGCATCCACTTTCGAGATACCGCCATCCAGCGAGTTCGTGGTGTAAAACACCTTGCCATCCGGATCGGCAGCCATGCCAAAGTTCTTCAGATCGGTATGGGTTTCGCCAGTTGTCGCCAGCGTGGTCGGGTCAAGACGATAAAGCACCCCGCCGTTAACGTCTTTGAAAGACTGCGCGCTGGCAACGTAGAGCGCTTTTGGCGTCCAGGCCATTTCATACAGGCCGTCACCTAACTCGCGCTGGTTGAGCTGGGTGTTTGGCGTTGCCGCTGCGGCAGTGTTGACCGGGGCTTCAGGTTTTTTAGCAGGTGCCTGGCAGCCAGCCAGCCCCAGAGCAACAACAACCGCCAGGGCGGCCGGACGTAAAGATTTCATGCAGCACTCCATCAATGGATAAACGGCGCATAGCCGATAAAAAGAATGAGAATCATACGCATTAGCATGCGCGAAGTAAATCTGCATGCGCTATGCGGCAAGGCGCTGCGCTGCCGATTGCCCGGAGAAATTAACAAGTTGTTACACTTTGTGGCGCATACAGCAAGAGACTCGTTAAAAGCAAATACTTATCATTAACATTCTCACTGCGATCCCCTCTTGCCTGTTAATAAGCTTTTTTGGCCGGGTCGTCGAGAATGCGCGTCCTCTTCAGGACAATAACAAGAAATGCCTATTCGAGAACTTTATGTCTTTTAATCGCAGGGAAAACGGCGCGCGTGCGCCGATAAAAACATTTACCGTCTCGCTGCTGGCGCTGGCGATTCATGCTCAGTTCAATCCTGCTGTTGCCGCAGAAACCAACAAGGCAGCCGAGCAGGATATGGTGGTTGACGCGACCACTGCCAGCGACGGTAACGAGCAACAGGATTACAGCGTTAAAACTACGCGGGCCGGAACCAAAATGTTGATGACGCCGCGCGACGTGCCGCAATCGCTTAGCGTGGTCAGCAAGCAGCGAATGCAGGATCAGAATCTTCAGTCGGTCAGCGAGGTGCTGGATAACACCACCGGCATCGCGTCGGAATCTTATGACAGCGAACGTTCGGCTTACTATTCCCGCGGTTTTCAGATTACCAGCTTTACCTATGACGATATCCCCACGACAGCTGGCGATGCCTGGAACTTTGGCGACGCAGCGGAAGATACGGCAATTTACGATCGTATCGAGGTCGTCCGTGGTGCCACCGGCCTGATGACCGGCGCGGGCAGTCCGGCGGCTTCCGTTAACATGGTGCGCAAGCATGCCGACAGCAAGGATTTTACCGGCAACGTTTCCGCCAGCTATGGCAGCTGGAACAAGCAGCGTTATGTCATGGATGTTTCCGGCCCGCTGAGCGAATCCGGCAACGTGCGCGGCCGGGTAATAGCGGGCTATCAGGATCAGGACAGCTGGCTGGATCGCTACCACAAAACGAAGAAATTCCTGTACGGCGTTATTGACGCTGACCTGAACGACAGCACGACGGTTTCGCTGGGCTATGACTATCAGCAAACCAATACCGGCAACCCTACCTGGGGCGGCCTGCCCACCTGGTACAGCAACGGCACACGCACCCACTACAGCCGTAACACCAGTGATGCAGCAGACTGGACGCGTTACAACGTCACTTCTCGTAAGGTGTTTGCTAACGTTACGCACAACTTTGATAACGGCTGGACGTTCCGCGTCAACGGTACACATGGTGAAGAAACCTTTAACGACAAATTACTCTATCTGTCAGACGCACCGGATGAGCAAACGGGCGAAGGTACCTTAGGTATTGGCAGCAAGGACAGGGGCAAGCGCAAGCTGGATTCGATTGATACCTATGCCAGCGGCCCGTTTGAACTGTTTGGCCGCCAGCATGAGATGGTGGCCGGCGTGAGCTACAGCCGTCAACATAATGCTACCTATAGCTCGGATGGTGCTTATGACGAAGGCCAGATGGGCAGCTTCCACGATAGCTGGGACGGCGACGTAGCCGAACCGGAATGGGGTGACTGGTATCAGAATGCGGACGATGTAGTCCGGCAAAAAGCAGTTTACAGCGCAGCACGCTTCTCCCTGGCCGATCCGCTGTCGCTGATTGTTGGCGCACGCTATACCCAGTGGAGCACCATGGGCAGCAGCGGCAACGAGAAAAAGAATAACGTCACGCCATACGGTGGCCTGGTGTATGACATTAATGATACCTGGTCAGCCTATGCCAGCTACACCTCCATTTTCCAGCCGCAGACCTACCGCACTAAAAGCGGCGCCTATCTGGCACCGGTTACCGGTAAAAGCTATGAAACCGGGCTGAAATCCGCCTGGGACGATGGTCGTCTGACCGCCACTATCGCGGTATTCCGTATCGAGCAGGAAAACGCAGCCGAGAGCGACGGCGACAATTATGTCAATAACTCCAGCGAGCAGGCTTACGTCGCCACCAAAGGCGCGACCAGTAAAGGCGCGGAATTTGAGCTGAACGGCGCGGTCACGGATAATTTACAGATGACCTTTGGGGCAACGCGCTTTGTGGCAACGGATTCGACGGGTCGTTATAACAGCCAGATGCCGCAAACGCAGCTGAAACTGTTTACGCGCTATCGCCTGCCGATGCTGCAGCAGCTGACCGTGGGCGGCGGCGTTAACTGGCAAAACCGTACGTTCCAGGACGCGACCGCACCAGATGGAGAAACCAAACGCCTGTATCAAAGCAGCTACCCACTGGCTAATCTGTTTGCACGCTATCAGGTTACGAAGCAGCTGGCGGTACAGGCCAACGTCAACAACCTTTTCGATCGCACCTATTATACCTGGCTGAGCGATTCGGTGGTTTATGGCGCACCGCGTAATTATGAAGTGAATGTTTCTTATAATTTTTGATTAGCTGTCCCGGCCGCTGGCCGGGATTTCTCTGTCTCCGTCAGTAAACTCTTACTCGATCGATGAATTGCCTTATACTTATTAATTCCTTATTGCTATATTCTTGAGGAACGGCACCCTTGATATTTTCATAGAGAAAATCTTCTTCTAAAAAGAACCCCATATCTTTTAGTCGTTTTATTTTCACAGGCATAGCTTCTTTTTGCTTTCTTATAAATTCGCTTTGAATATAGTGGAAGTCACGCGTATCTTTGTTATAACCATAGCCCAACAGATGAAAGTTTCGTTTGTTGAAAGAGCAATCTATTTCAATGCCAGTTATGAACCCTATGTTTCTGTCTGAACAAAATTTTACGCCATCTGATGCTGATTGTGATGAGTTATGATCGGTAATTGAAATGATTGCCAAATCATTTTCCCTGGCAATATCGACAACTTCGCCCACAGGAAAATCCGCATCATCGCTATAAGATGAGTGAATGTGCAAATCAATTTTATCCATTTTAAGCCTCCGCCCATGATAATATTTTTATAACGACCCCAACACCATTGATACACTTTATTATATATGGTCAGTTATTGATTTATATTAATCAGGTCACACTATTTATTTATATTTCCCCATTGGGTGAAACAATTAAAAAGAGTCTAAGACTTTAGAATGAGGTATGAGAAGTGCTGGAAAGTGAGATTCTGAAGTTCGTATTGCACTGGTAGCGGTTAGAAATTAACTTCTCAGGTTGACAGAAAAGTCACTTCAAAAAGCCCTTAAATACTGGCTACTGGTAGTTTTTATACCTTTAAGAAATCAATGCCAATAAGCGTTAAAAGTAACTTTAATATATAACAGTTTCCCTTACTCAGAATGACGCTTGATTTTTCTCGAAAAAAATAGCGCCCTCAGGCGCTATTCATGCAGGCCAGCGAAATCAGAAGCTATAGCTGGCGGTCAGCGAGAAATTACGCGGTTCGCCATAGACAATATAGTTGCCGATATTAGTGTCATATTCTTTGTCGAACAGGTTATTCAGGTTACCCTGAATGGTTAGCTGTTTCGTTACCTGATAACGGCCAAACAGGTTAACCAGCGCATAGCTGCCCTGCTCTGCATGCCAGGTGCCATTGCCTTCCGGTGCGCCAACCTCATCCCAAACCTTGGTTTGCCAGTTGACGCCGCCGCCCACGGTCAGCTGTTGCAGCATTGGCAGACGATAGCTGGTGAAAAGCTTCAGCTGGGTACGCGGCAGTTGCGGGTTAACCGCTTCGCCTTCGCTGTCTTCAGCAATATAACGCGTGCCGCCGACGGTCATCTGCCAGTTGTCGGTTAACGCGCCGTTTACTTCAAACTCGACGCCACGGCTTACCGTTCCGTTCTTACCTACGTAGGCGGTATCGGTTGAACCCGCAACGCTGCGGCCCGTGCTTTCCGCCACGTTATCCTGTTCAATACGGAACACGGCCAGCGTCGTGGTCAGGCGGCTGTTCATCCAGTCTGACTTCAGGCCAGCCTCATAGTTTTTCCCGACAACCGGCGCCAGATAGCTACCGTTGACGTCACGATAGGACTGCGGCTGGAAAACCGAGGTATAGCTGGCATAGGCCGACCAGTTTTCATTGATATCGTAAATGAGTCCGCCATAAGGCGTAATGTTGTTCTTTTCAATATTGTCCGTAAGCGTATCGGTACTCCAGCGCGTATAGCGTGCGCCCAGGATCAGATGCAGCGGATCGGCCAGCGTCACGCGAGTGGCGAGATAGGCAGACTTCTGGCGAGTAACGTCACGCTGCGACAGCGAGCGTTCGCCCCAGTCCGTTTCGGGATACTGGCCGTTATAAGCATTGAAATCGCCCAGCTCTTCAGGCGTGATATTGGCAAAGGTACCGTAATAGGTATTTTGCTGTTTGCTGTAGCTCACGCCTGCCATTAACTCATGCTGGCGACCAAACAGCTGATAAGGCCCGCTGGCGAATGTATCAACAGAGTCGACCTTGCGCTTGCCTGTGTTGTAACCGGTGCCGCCGACGACGGGATAATCAGCGTATGGCGATACGCCAGCCCCGGTGTTTTTATCAAAGTAGCCGCTGATATAGAGCTGGCGGCTGTCGAGGAAGGTTTCGTTATGGGTGCCGTTCAGCGTGAGCTGCCAGCCGTTGTCAAAGTTCTGCTTCAGGTTAACGAACAGCTTTTTGCTTTCTTTATCGTTATAGGCCCAGTCCGGCGCGGTGTTAAAGCCGCGACGATAGCTGGTTGCGCTGCCGTCCGTGTACCAGCGCGGCAGGCCGCCCCAGGTTGGGCTGTCGGCATTGGTTTGTTGAAACTCATAGCCGACAGAAAGCGTGGTCGAGTCCGTCAAATCGGCATCAACCACGCCGTAGAAGAATTTCTTCTCTGCGCTATAACGCTCAACAAAGCTGTCATTATCCTGATAGCCAGCCACGAGGCGGCCGCGCACGTTGCCGGATTCGCTTAACGGCGCAGAGAGATCGGCGACGTAGCGCTGCTTATTCCAGCTGCCGTAAGTCGCCGATACGTTACAGGTGAACTCTTTACTGTCGGCGTGCTTGCGTACCATGTTAACGGAGGCAGATGGGTTGCCCGCGCCGGTCATCAGGCCGGTTGCGCCACGCACCACCTCCACGCGTTCATAAAGAGCCGTATCTGACTGCGCATCGCCCAGGTTCCACTGTCCCTGAAAGGTGGTCGGGATGCCGTCGACCATGTAGTTATCAATCAGGAAACCGCGTGAGTAATAGGTGCGGCGATCCATATCCGCTACGTTTTCCATAACGCCAGTCGTATTGTTCAGCACGTCGCCCAGCGATTGCAGCTGCTGATCTTCCATACGCTGTTTACTGGTGATGCTTATCGACTGAGGAATGTCACGGGAAGTCAGCGACATTTTGGTTCCCGCATTAGTCACGGGGACGCTGTAATCCGTTGCTGCCGTACTGTCAGCACTCTCGGCGGTGCCGCTAACCGTCAGCGTTTGTTCTTTCGCTGCATCCGCCGCGTGAGCCTGCGGGATATGAATGGCCAGCGCGACCAGTGCGGCAACGACCGTATAAGAAGTATTGATACGGGCAGCGCCCTTTTCCCTGTTAAAACGTTGTGCAAAAGACATCCTGACCTCGATCTTTATGTTTTTTATGAACAGGCAACGCTGTTCAGCCACTGTTGTGATGCACTGCGGAACGCCGCCACAGGTCGCTTTTTAAGCGCTATGAAACGGCTGTATACAAATGAGAATGAGAACTATAATTTTTTTTATTTAACATGTAAAAGACTATTAATGACCTTTTCAGGATTTTGTAAGTCATGTATGGAGATGATGCGCAACGTAAAAAAATGGCCTGACCGGCTCCTCTTACGTTGGGTTGTTATGACTTTGTCGTTAGCCTTTACTTTTGGCGGCCAACGCCGTTAACATAACGTCCAGACAGCAAAGCCCGGCTTTGTTGCGTAAGCGTTAACGTCAACCAACGCACTTTCAGCAGGCCGTGCCTGCTCCGGTGCGATATTTAATGCTTATGAACCCACGCTCTCTTTTTGCCCGTTCTGGTTTTTTCCTGTTTGTATTGCTCACCACCGCTGCCAGTCTGCGCGCGCCGCTAACGGCAATCGGGCCGGTGCTGGAAGATATTCGCGCCACGTTTAACCTGTCTGCCAGCGCTGCTGGCCTGCTCAATTTTATTCCGCTTATGATGTTCGCCCTGCTTGCGCCGCCCGCAGCCTGGGCTGGTAACCGCTTTGGCCTGGAGAAAACGCTCTGGTATGCCGTCTGGCTGATTATGCTGGGATCGCTACTGCGTGTGGGCAGCGGCGTAACGGGTCTGTGGCTGGGGACGCTGTTGTTAAGCGCAGGTATTGCGGCGGCTAACGTATTGCTACCGCCGTTGATCAAAAGAGATTTTGCCGGGCATACCGCACGCTATATTGGCCTTTATGCTGGCGTGATGGCCGTGACTGCTAGCCTGGCTTCAGGGGTTGCCGTTCCGCTGGCCCAGGCAACGAAAACCGGCTGGATTTTGTCGCTGGGCATATGGTTGCTCCCGGCTGTAGTGGCGTTAGTAGCCTGGCTACCGCTATTAAAATATTCCCGAGGCGCGAGCAATAATAAAAATGCCGCTTCCCGACTACGGTCGCCATGGCGTTCCGCGCTGGGCTGGCAGGTATCGCTGTTTATGGCATTGCAGTCAATGGTGTTCTATACGCTTATCGCCTGGTTTACGCCCTGGGCTGAGGCACAGGGTTTTAGCCAGCTGTCTGCAGGCTGGCTGCTGTTTGTTTATCAGATTGTTGCCGTGGTTTCGAACCTGAGCTGTATGGTCGCGTTAAAAAAGCTGTCCGATCAGCGCATCATCGGGTTTCTGGCTTCGCTGGCTATTTTTATCGGGCTGGGTGGTCTCTATTGTTTTCCGGCACTGGCCATACTGTGGTTGATAACGGCCGGGCTTGGCGCAGGTGCCTCAATGGTAATCTGCCTTTCGCTGTTTGGTTTACGCTCCGGCGATCATCGGCAGGCTTCGCAGCTTTCCGGCATGGGCCAGTGCGTAGGCTATGGGCTGGCCGCGCTGGGCCCGCTGGCTTTTGGCATGATCCATGAGCACTTTAATAACTGGTCAACTCCATTGCTGGTACTGATAGCAATGAGCCTGCTCCAGGTATTTATTGCGCCGCTGGCAGGCAGAAATCGGACGATTGGCTGACGCCCGCCCGCTCCTTTTGGGTAGCGAAAACAGAGGCCGGTGCATTTTTTGCTGATTGGCCAATTCTATCGCCAATGTTAAAGGTTACTTTTACCGTTAGTCTATTTAGTATGATGTAACTAAAGTGCAGCATTGCTACACCACAATACTGAATCACGTGAAACATCTCCCCCTTACGCAATCCATGCGAAATAACGCGTGGAAACATTTTTAAGATGAGACCTGACTGTTTTTGACGACCTGGAGGCGCTAAAATAGCGTATTAAAAGCCGCTTGTAGAGTGAGGTATAATGATCTGTCGTTTCACCCTGGCCGTTGCGATGGCCGCCATAACCCTGACCGGCTGCGCCGCCCATAAAAAAGACGAGCCGGCATCCACGTCGTCAATCACCGCTTCGGCCGCTAATTTATTTAAGGGCCCGGCAGAGATTTCAGCGGAAGACTTTTCGACTGGACCGACTCAGGTCAACGTGTCGCACGAGATTAGCCGCACCGACGATGGATCCCCTGTTTACGTTACCGTCGACGGTAAAGATGCGGGCGCGCTGATCCGTGGTCAGAGCCTGCAGCTTCACCTGCCGGCTGGCGAGCACCAGGTGGGTGGCTACGTCCCTACCCTGCTCGGCTTTGGCCGCGTGACTATCCCGGCAGTGAAGGTGACAACTGCACCGGATAAGGTAAAACAGGTTGCCTATTCCACGGCCAAAAACAAACCGGCGTTTACCGAGACCGATGCGAAACAGGGTTAACCGTTCGCTAAAGAGTTAACGAAAAAAAGGCGATCGATGCGATCGCCTTTTTAATCATATCGTACTTATTACGCGGGGGAGATCGGGCTGCTTTCCTTGCAAAAAAAGCCCTGCTTTAAAAGCCAGGGCTTAGAAAATTCCGTAGCGATAAATCAGAAATCCGCTTTCAAGACCACACGGTAATTAGCTTTACCGGCGCGGACATGATCCAGCGCATCGTTAATTTTCGACATGGGGAAATATTCTACTTTCGGCGCAATATCGCGGCGCGAAGCCAGTTTCAGCAGCGAACGCAGCTGGCCCGGCGATCCGGTAGAAGAACCGGTCAACGCTTTGTCGCCCATAATCAGCTGAAACGCAGATACTTCAAACGGCTTCATTACGGCACCCACGGTATGGAATTTACCTTTTGGTGCCAGCGCGTCAAAGTAAGGTTTCCAGTCCAGATCGACCGCGACGGTGCTGAGGATCAAATCGAAACGCCCAGCCTGCTTTTTCAGCTCTTCCGCATCGCGGCTGTTAACCACTTCGTCCGCACCCATTTCCAGAATGGACTGCTTTTTATCCGGCGTTGAGCTGAAAGCAACTACTTCTGCACCCATCGCGCGCAGGATTTTGATGGCGATATGGCCCAGGCCGCCGATACCGATAACGCCCACACGGCTGGTCGCCGTGATGTTGCTCATCAGTAATGGTTTAAATACGGTGATGCCGCCGCACAGGAGCGGGCCCGCCGTTGAGGCATCCAGGCTTTCCGGCAGCGGGATAACCCATTGCCAGTCGGCGCGCAGCTTCTCGGCGAAGCCACCGTTGTTCAGGATGGTTGGGACAGAGCCTTGCTCACAGTTAACCTGCTCGCCATTGATGCAGGCATCACAGTGCTGGCAGCTTTTGGCCGTCCAGCCAATGCCCACGCGCTGCCCTATCGACAGCCCTTTGGTTTTTGCCGCTTCGCCCAGTGCCGATACGCGACCAATGACTTCGTGGCCTGCAATGGTCGGATAGTGTGAGATACCCCATTCGTTATCGATCATCGACAGGTCGGAATGGCATACGCCGCAGTATTCCACTGTTACTTCGACTTCTTCCGCGCTCAGCTCAGCCGCGTCATATTCATACAGTTCCAGCGCCTTGCCGGCTTCCATTGCTGCGTAACTTTTAATTTTCATTCTTCTACCTCAGATTTCAATAACCGTCTGAGTTTAGCAAAGCTGCGAGAACACCCTGGCAGCGAAATGGGCCATCACCGTTGAGGAGTGTATCAGGATGTAAATTCTGCTCAGACCTTCTGCAATCTGCCTGTTATTAACCCAGCCTGACGAAAGCCTGTCGGCGTATGCCGTAACCTTTTGGCCTGAATAGGATATTAGTCACAAAAGTTCTGGCGGCCCGCAATTTTGAAAATTAGAGGTAAGTTTTTTCCGCTGCCTGAAATTTCGCCATTTTTCCTTTGATTTTAATGTGTTCCTGACTTTTTGCCGCTTCATGGCGTAAGCAAACCCCGCTTTACCCTCTTATTTTCGCATTTGATTTAAGGCCACTCGACTACAGTAAATAGAAATTTGGATTAAAACTTATTGAATCCTGACTAAAAAGGTCTGATTTAGTGGCTAAACAATTTCTACGCAGCGGAAGCCTGGACGCGGTTCTGCCTCTGGGCGAGAACGGTCAACCCGTTTACCTGTCAGCCCTGCAGCTGCGCGAGACGCTGCGCCTGCGCAAGCAGCAGCAGATTGCTGACTGCCTGGCTATTCCTCAACCCAACGATGCTGGCGATCGCCTGGACTGGTACTCGCCCGTTTCCGGCAAAATCACCTCCTGGGCCGCCGCCAGCGACAGCGCCCGTACTCATGCATTAAATCATCTTATTGCCTGTCAGCAGACGGTTGCGGAGATCTGCCAGCGCGCGCAGCAGTCCGAAAAAACCAGTCAGAAACGATTTGGCGCACTGCTGGCCAAGGCGCTGCAGTTCCCCGATCAGAACTTTGTTTATCTGGTTGGCGGCAAGCCGGTACTGACCTTCTGGGGATTTGTTAGCCTGGATAAAAAGACGCAGCAGGATCCGCTGGATTGCCTGCGTGCGGTGGAAGAAGAGCTGCCGTTGACGCTATCGAAAATGACTGCCGTCGCGCCGCTGGTAACCGCCTCGCCTGCCATTGCGGCTTATCAGCCCGAGCCGGAGCCCGTTGCGCCGGAAGTGCCCCCGCAACCCGAGCCGGAAACTAAAGCTGAGGTTACGCCCGAACCCGCTAAGCCAGAGCCTGCACCGGTCAAAAATAGTTCTGTCAAACGCAATCTTCTGCGCTATGGCTGGATAGTCCCTGCCGCCGCGCTGCTGGTTGTTTTTGGTGTGCAGATGAAAAACTCTTTCTCTACTCCGGAGCAGAAGCCCGCTTCTTCCGCTGCGGTAACTAACCCGCAGCCAACGCCGACGCCAGCCGAACCGGTAAAAGAATCCGCATCCGCGCCGCAGGAAATGGCTAAGCCATCTGCCGCGCCGCTACAGGAAACAGCCTCTGTGGCGCATCAGGCCACTAAGCTTCCGGTAACGCCAGCCACCGTTGCTGCTGCTTCCACGGCAAATAAACCAGCCGAGGAGCCGGTAACCGAAACGCCAGCAGCAGCACCAGCCGTTGCCGAACAACCTGCTGTTCCGGCCGGAAAAGATGATTTAGTGCTGCCAGCTGACGCCGTGAAAATTGGCTCCACACGTTTCCTTAACGGTAACTGGCGTGTGATTGTCGGCATTAAAACGCCGTTGACCGGCAAGCCACCCGTGCTGCGCTATCAACTGCGCAATGGTAAAGGCCAGGCGCAAATGACCCAGGGCGACGGTACCGTCTGCCGCGTGGATGTTTATGCCGGCCTGATGAAATCCGGCAACCTGGTGATTAACAGCCGTACCAGAGCGAAATGCAGCGACGGGTCACGTTACAAAATGCCGGAACTGGTTTGCGTTCAGGGTGCCGAAGGCACGGCCGCCGCCTGTAACGGCCAGTACGATGCCGAAACCGTATTACCGATGACGATGAAGCGCGAGAGTAAACAATGATGCTGGCGACTATCGCTGATTTAAAACCGACGATGACGCTGATTCAAAACAGCGGCATTCAGTTTCTCGATTTTGCCCTGACGCCGGATCCAGAGAACGATCTGCCCGGAAAATTTGTGCGCCAGACGGCTAACGGCCCGCTGCTGCGCCTGAATTTTAATGCGCAAACCGGCAAGTATCTGCTGCCCATCGCCGTGGGCGGCATGCCGGAAGTGGTCAAGCCTGAGTTCAGTTTTCCGCTGTCGCAGTCGCTGGCATTATTGAACGGCGTCTGGCTGCCGCTGCCTTTTTTACGTTTTAATCCGCCGCGCACTTTTATTGGCGGCCCCGATAATTGGGCGCGCGTGCAGATTGTCGAGCTGGATAGCCCGGATCAAAACGGCAAAACGCACCGTATTTGCCTGGCGTTTGAAACCCGCACCTGGGCCGAAGGCGAAGATGAAACGCTGGCGCTGAACGAGAGCGACGTGAAAAATGGCGTCAGTTTCGCGCTGGCTTACCGCAGCAACGAGCTGGGCGAATTTCTCGACCACACGTGGATTGACGGCTGGCTGCGGGAAGTTTTTAGCCAGCAGGCCACCACGGTCGAACAGCGTCCGCAGGTAAACATTCGTACCGCACTGCGTGAGTTCGAGTACCAGGCGCATTATCTGAACATTTTGCACATGCTCGGCCACCAGCTGGCGCTGCCGGAACTGAAAATCAGCGCGGCCACCCTACAGGAACCCGCTATTCCCGTTGATTTGATTCTGGACGTGGGCAACTCGCACACCTGCGGCATCATGGTTGAAGATCACGTAGACGATCACCACGGCCTGAAGCATACCTATGAGCTACAGCTACGCGATCTGACTTCACCGCAGTACCTTTACAACGAACTGTTTGAAAGTCGCGTAGAGTTTGCGCAGGCCACTTTCGGCAAGCAAAATTTCTCGGTGGAAAGCGGTCGCGATGACGCTTTTATCTGGCCATCTATTACGCGCGTCGGTCGCGAGGCCAGCCATCTGGCTCTGCAGCGACTGGGCACCGAAGGCGCAACCGGCATCTCCAGCCCGCGCCGCTATCTGTGGGATGAAGAAGCCTATACGCCAGGCTGGCGCTTTAGCCGTACGCCAGGCAACGCCGCACAGGAGCCGCTGGCTACCGCCGCGCCGCTGACCAACCTGGTTAACGATGAAGGCGAGCCGCTTTACAATCAGCCGCTGGAAGAGAGGCTGCCGGTGTTTTCCCCGCAGTACAGCCGCAGCTCCGTAATGACCTTTATGCTCGGCGAACTGTTGGCACAGGCGCTGATGCAAATGAATAGCGCAACGCAGCGCCAGAAAATGTTGCACAGCAGCGCGCCGCGTCAGCTACGCAATATTATTCTGACGTTGCCGTCCGCGATGCCCAAGCCCGAGCGCGAGATTTTTCGCCGTCGCATGATGGAGGCGATTGCCCTGGTCTGGAAAGCCATGGGCTGGCACCCGGCCGACGACGATTTTACCAGCGCCAAAGACAAAGCGAAAAGCAGTGTGCCGGTGCCGGAAGTGCAGATGGAATGGGACGAGGCCACCTGCGGGCAAATGGTCTATCTCTATAACGAAACCCAGGTGAACTTTGGCGGTCGCGCCGAAGCCTTTTTTATCAGCATGGCGCGTCCGGATCGCGTTCGCGCGCCGGATGAACCCGTGGGTAAAACGCTGCGCATTGCCTCCATCGACATCGGCGGCGGCACCACCGATCTGGCGATTACCCAATACCGCCTGGATGATGGCGTCGGCAACAACGTTAAAATCATGCCGCGCCTGCTGTTCCGCGAGGGCTTTAAGCTGGCCGGTGACGATATCCTGCTGGACGTCATTCAGCTTTACGTGCTGCCCGCGCTGCAACACGCGTTTAAAGAAGCGGGCATGGTTAATCCGGAAGGCGTGATGACGCGGCTGTTTGGCCACGAAGGCAGGCTTGACGGGCACTCGACGCTGCGCCAGCAGATTACGCTGCAGATTTTTATTCCGGTCGGCCAGGCGATCCTCGAAGCCTACGAAAGATTCGACCCGCTGGAGCTGAATGCCGAAGTGGATGCGCGGTTTGAAGAGCTGCTGGCGCAGGCACCCACGCAGAAGCTGTTAGAGTATATCAACCGTGAAATTCAGCGCGAGTTGCCGAACGAAGCGGAAGCTTTCGATATTTTACGCGTGCCGCTGGTGGTTAAGCTCGGCAAGCTGCACGCCGAGTTCCTGTCGCCACGCATGAATATTACGCAAAGCCTGCGCTCGATGTCGGAAGTGGTCGCCGTTTACGACTGCGACGTCCTGCTGCTGACGGGTCGTCCTTCGCGTTTTCCTGGCGTGCAGGCGCTGTTCCGCCATCTGCAACCGCTGCCGGTCAGCCGTATCCTTTCGCTGGATGGCTATCATACCAACGACTGGTATCCTTTTAACAAACAGGGCCGTATTGAAAATCCGAAATCTACCGCCGCAGTGGGTGCCATGCTGTGCCTGCTGTCGCTGGATTTAAGGCTGGCTAACTTCTGGTTTAAGGCGGGCGATTTCCAGCCTTACTCCACTATTCGCTATCTGGGCATGCTGGACGGCAACGGCGCGCTCAGCGCTGAAAACGTCTGGTACGCCGATATCGATCTGGACGACGAGCGCTTCAAGCTGGACTCGCGCGAGCGTTTTCAGGTTCGCGGTGCGCTAACTTTAGGCTTCCGCCAGCTCGATAACGATCGCTGGCCCGCTTCGCCACTGTATACGCTGTCCATTGCCGATCCACAGCTGGCGCGCAGCGTTGCCGGGGACAAGGTGCTGAAAATCAGGCTGGCAGTGGCAAAAACCGAGGGTGAATTCGGACCGGAACGATTTGAAATTGCCGAGGCGACGCTGGACGACGGCAGCCGCGTTCCGCTGGAGCATCTGCGGTTAAAACTTAATACTCTGGCCAGCAGCGGCTCAGGCCTGACCCATTACTGGATTGACAGTGGGAGCGTATACAAGAAATGAAAGCATTGACGCCTAAACAGCTGTCGGGACAGTTCGGCAAAAAACTGGAGAGCGTGGTAAAAGGCATCGACCGGTCACTGCTGTGGCTGGAGAGCGCTCGCCAGAATGCGCCGCGCCTTGATATGGAAGCAGACCGTCTGCGCACCAGGCTTCAGTCTCAGCACAACAAGGCCAGCTGGCTAATTGAAGCCTCGGGCAAAGAGTGTGCAGTTGGCTTTTTTGGCCTGGCCCAGGCGGGCAAAGCGTGGCTGATTGCCGCGCTGGCCGCCAGTGAAAAAGGCCGTATGGAGCTGGCGATCGGCAATGCAACCTTCGACTATTCCCAGCTCAACCCTCAGCAGCAGAGTGCAACGCTGGTGATGCGATTTAGCGGCCAGCAAACCCGTACGGATAACGAGTGGCCCGTGCAGCTGGCGCTAATGAGTGAGGAAGAGATTGTCGGCGTCATCGCCGATATCTGGGCAAAGCGCAGCGGCAAACCGGTAATGGACGAGCAGCAGATCGCCGAGCGCATGAGAAACGTTGCCGTGTTCCGTCAGCCGCAGCCCGTTGACGGCATGAACAGTCATAACGTGGTGGCGCTCTGGCAGCGTCTGAATAACGCGCAGGTTTGCCGCAGCAAGGCGCTGGAAAGCCATTTCTGGCCGCAGGCCGTGGAGCTTGCGCCGTTTTTAGGCGTGGACGATCGCGCCCGGCTTTTTTCGCTGCTGTGGAACGAAGATCGCGAGCTTTCCGCGCTTTATCGCCAGCTGGCGCACGTGCTGCATCATCTCTCTAACGTGCGTCGCGTGCTGGCACCGATTACCGTCATTGACGATGCCGGGCTTAGCGTGCTGAACAGCAGCAGCCTGCGCTATTTTAACGCCTCTTCCGACCGGGTGATTCAGGTGGTGCCGCAGCATAACGGCCGCAGCCTGAAACCGGTCACGCTGGCGCTGGGCGAGCTGAACCTGCTTAGCCGTGAAGTGCTGTTGCCATTTTACAGCGCGCCGAGAGAAAACCTGTTCGAACAGGTTGATCTGCTCGATTATCCGGGTTTTGAAGAGCCGTCAATATTGCCGGACGATCCTTACCATGAACTGGCGCTGGCATTTACCACTGCCAAACGCCCTTTTCTGCTGACCCGCGCCGCCGAAAGGCAGGATGTCGATCTGCTGATGGTTTGTAATGCTTCCGGCCAGCGTGCCGATGCGCAAACCGTGGGCCGCGTGCTGGATAACTGGGTAAAACAGACCCAGGGCGAAAACACCCAGCTGCGCAACGGACGCAAGCCAGGACTGATCTGGGCGTTGACGCCCTTCGACCAGCGCATTACCCGCGGTCAGAATCACGATGCCGCCGTCCAGCGTTTCGTAGGTAATCCGGGCGACACCTGGGGGACCATGCTGGCAATGGACGATAAAGGCGTCAAGCGTATGGCGGGCTGGCTGACGACCGAAGTCAAGCGCGAAGGTAAAACGGCGCGTTTGCAGGAGCAGCTTAACGAAATCCGCCGCGAGCTGAGCGACAACCTTCTGGGCCGCTGGTATCTGGCCGCCGAAAAAGAGGAGCCGCAGGCTCGCCTGCGTATTGCGGAAAGTTTGCTGAAGGCTCTACAGGCCAGAACCGGCGTGCATGGTGAACTGCTGGAGCGGCTATTGCCAACGCGCGAGACGCTGCGCCATCTTTTTATGCAGCAGCAGCATCCTGCCGAGCGACGCGCCAGCGAAGAATTTGCGCTGACGGAAGAAGATCCTTTTGGTATTGGCATCAGCATCGATCTGTTAAGCAACGAGCCGCTGCCTGCTTTGCAGACCCTTCCGCAGGATACGCAGGATGAAGAGGCAGAAGCGGGCTTTGCGCAGCTGGTTTACCGTTACTGGATTAATCTGCTGGTGCAGCTGCCTGAACAGGCCGCCTTGCTGGAGCTGTTAGGGGTCACGCGCCCTACGCTGGAAATGCTGACGGAAGAGCTGGCCACCGCCAGTATTCGCCTGAACATTGAAGACGCGCTGGTGAAGATCCTGACCGATCAGGATGCGGCCAATACGCCTGCCGAGCTGCTGGCAGATCGCCAGGTTTCCCGTGCGCTAAGCGTGCTAGGTGACTTCGTCGCGTGGCTAGGCTTTCAACATCTGCCCGAAGCCGAACGTCCGGACAGCAAAATTAATCGCGGACAGAAAATTTTTGCCCGCCCGGAAACGCAGGCGGCGAGTCTTGGGCCAACCCAGCGCCTCACCCGCCTGTCGCTGAAGCCGAATAACTATGCGGCCTGGTATATCTATGACTGGCTGGTAGGGCTGAATGAAACCATTATGCTCAACGCAGGCTATTCTGCCGCTCGTGAGATTGATGCCGAACACCGCGAGCAGCTTGCGGCTATCTTAAAACAGCTTGGCTAACGCAGCGCCGCTTTGTCGACAGCCGTTAATCCTTATGCCAGCGAATGGCAAAGCTACAGGGAAAAATCCCGGCGATAAGCCGGGATTTTTTTGCCTGTTCCTCCCCGTTTAAACATCGCTTTTAGCGTTGGCTAAACAGCCAGTCAATAGTCGTTCAGATAAACCCATGGCTCGCCAAAAGGCGCAGAATTGGTATCTGGCGCTTTATTGATTGAATAGAAGTTCTGGCGGTAAACCTTTCTCTTATACGTTACTTTTTCACCGTAGGTACTGTAGGTTTTGGTTGCCGACCAGGCAGGATATGGCGCTTCCGGCTCTACAGGTTCATCCGGCGTTTCCGGTTCTACTGGCTCATCCGGCGTTTCCGGCTCTACTGGCTCATCCGGCGTTTCCGGCTCTACTGGCTTATCCGGCGTTTCCGGTTCTACTGGCTCATCCGGCGTTTCTGGTTCTACTGGCTCATCCGGCGTTTCTGGTTCTACTGGCTCATCCGGCGTTTCCGGCTCTACGGGTTCAACCGGCTCTATCGGCTCACCTGGATCGTCCGACAGCGTATTATGTGCCGACAGGTAAAGGTAATATTGCGCGCGTAACGTATCGCGTTGAGGGTTATCCAGAGCCATTATCGCCAGATACAGATCGTCTTTCAGGGTGGCGTAATCGGCCTCTACCATCGCTACATTGCGCGCAACGACCTGCGCCGCGGCATCAATTCTTGCCACTAGGTCACTCTTCGGATCGTTGTTTGTCCGCTTGTTTCTCAGGCCCCAGGCGGTAATTTCATAGACGTTGCTTTTGCTACTGGTATCAACCATGTCATTACTGGCAGAGGAAACGCGTAAGCGCGAAGGTTCCTGATGGATAATTTCTATTGTATCGCCTAGCGTAAAGTCAATCAGGTCTGAAAACATGGTGTTATTCGTACCCTTGATTAACTTCCTGTAGCGCTCAGCATTGCTTTTATTGCGAATAATTATCTCAACATAATTTTCATTTGGAAAATAAGAGTGAGGCGTTTCATCGGTTAGCTGTACATGGATACGGCTGTTCTGGTATTCCACAGTAGCGGCCCCAAACGCCTTATCGGAGATGCCTAAAAAAGTCAGCGTCTGATTTATCACGGCCGGTGCCGCTTTACGTGTAAAGCTTATCTGTTGTAGCTTGCTGTCGGTTTTGACTACCAGGTAATTGATCTGCGGCGTATATTTTTTACTTTTCCCGGTTGGCAGACGTAACGCGTATACGCCGATGGGCATATCGCTGAGCGTCACCTGCTGGCTGGTAATTTTCAGCTGGCGGACGACAGTTGCGCCATCCAGCAGCGCCAGCGTTTCGCCACGGATTTGAGCAAAGTCGTCGAGGGTAAACGACAGCGTCATTGTGCTTTTGAGCCCCGTGCTCTTCAGCTGCTGGCAATCCACCAGCGTAAGTGGACTTTGCAAGCGCAGCTGCGACTGCACGGAACTTACCTGGCTTGCACTCACCAGCTGGTTGAGCGGATAAACGGCCTTCTTACCGCTGAACTGATTCATCATGCACTGCCTTTCGGTAATCGGTAAGCCCAGCAGCTGCATATAAGGCGTAACGTCAACACCCTTTTCACCGGTCATAAAACTTTCTGACAGCAGGTCTGGCAAAACATAGTTTGAAGCTATAAAACCGTCAGTATTTGCCAGCTGGCGATAGCGCTGGTTAAAGTGGGTAAAACACTCGATCCCGCCTTTATGTATCAGCTGCATATAAAAGTAGAGTCGGCAGGCAACATCCAGCGAATTTAGCGGCGTATTGTTTTTGATCGCGTCGTTAATTCGCCCCTCAATGACGCTTTGACGGCCATAGAGCCAGCCCTCTTTATATTGCCGCTCGCCCATTCTGGTATGCTGGTACCAGGCACAATAAATATTGTTCCAGACTTCAGAAACGCTTTCATTCATAAAATGGCCCTGGTAACCATGGGCAATCTCATGCAGCCCACCCCAGCCTAATTCCTTGTACTGATTGCAATCCAGATAAAAACCCGCAATTGAAGCCGTACTTTCAGCTATCCAGTTTAAACCGTAATAACCGCCGCCTGCCCCGTTTTTATCGGCTCTGGCAAAATATCGGCTTGGTATATTACGATCTGTTGCGCTTTCAGCGTTAAACGAGATGCCGGCGATGTCATTATAAAACTCAAACAGTTCGTTATAAACCTTAATCAATTCCTCGACGGGATTGGTTGCGTAGAGCGTTCTTAAAGCTTGTTTGTCAACAGCAGGGACTAATAAATTAATATAAGGTGATTCAATTAGCGCAAATTCAGCGCTTTGGCTATCCCACAGTTTAAAGAAATCACTCTCACTATCGCCAGAGTTAAACACGGGTAAAGTTTTAGCCGAATCGTCATATTGAAACTCAATAATCGGCTCAGATCTGTCATAGAGCGTATCGATAAAGGGAACAGACGCAGCGCTTGCCGTGCACGTTACCCAGGCATTGCCAACCGCTGCGGAAATTTCCGTACCACAGTAATCATTCATCAAACGTAAATTTACCGGTCCCGCCAGCGGGTTGTTCTGGCGGATGCGGATAGTCTGGCCTTTAGCCAGAATAATGCCCAGATGCTGTCTGTCATGCCGTATGCCCATATTCAGATTCGCCGCCTCAAACCATGTTGGTCTTTGCAGCGTATAAAGCTGTTTGCTTTTCGTTACCGTTGCCATCATTCCCTCTCTATAGATTATTTTTGTAGCGGAAAAATGCTAACAGTAAATAAGGAAGGGACACATCGTAATTATTGGTAAGGAAGATCCAAAAATTAATCTTATTACGAAATGTAAAGAGAGGGTTCGTTTAATTATTTGTCCGCTTGAAATAAAACGCCCAAGATTGGTCGTAAATAAACACTATCAAAAGTTAATATCGCACCACGGCTTTACACCATATTTTCTGGCGCTATTTACCTGAAAGCCTCATCTTTCCTGATAAACCAGCATCGGGAAAATAATTTTTGAGATAAAATAATGTGAACTGGCAGCGAACGGCCATTGCAATAGTTTTGATAGCACCTTATTTCAGGTCCTTCAGGAAGCGTTACCGGCAGTTTACAGGCTGAAGTTTAAACGGCTCCGTGAGGAGCCGTCAGGTTTGACTAAAAGAGCTTGTCGGGATCAGATCAGCCGCGCGTGGCGCAACTCGCTCTTCAGATAAGCATAGAACACCGGGGCGGCGACCACGCCCGCCAGGCCAAACGCGGATTCAAACACCAGCATCGCCAGCAGGATTTCCCAGGTTTTGGCATTAATGCGGGTGCCGAAAATTCGTGCATTGATAAAGTATTCCAGCTTGTGTACCAGGATCAGGAAAATCAGCGCGATCAGCGCCGCCTGCAGCGAGATGGAAAGCCCGATCAGCAAAATCACCGTATTGGAGATCAGGTTGCCGATAACCGGCAGCAGTCCGGCGATAAAGGTCAGAACGATAACCGTTTTGGCGAAGGGAAAATGCAGCCCAAACATCGGCAAAATGGCATATAAAAAGCCGCAGGTCAGCAGCGTGTTAACCAGCGCCACTTTGATTTGTGCAAAAACGACATCGTGGAAAGACGCGGCCAGCCGCGACAGGCGTCGTAATAATGCCTGCTTGAGCGGCGCATCGTTATTATCGCTGTCGCTGATGCGCAATGAAATAATAGCGCCCAGCAGCATGCCTATCAGCATTGTTGCCACGGTATGCGCGGCGGTGCGGCCCAGCGTCTGTACGATAATCAGATGCTCACGCAGCCAGGCCATCGCCTGATGCTGCAATTCATCGATATCCGCTGGCAGGTAGCGGGCGACAACCGGCGAGAGCGTATTCTGCGCATCTTCCAGCAGCTTGCTGGCCGCCGCGTGAAAAGCTGCCGTGCTATGAAAATCATGCAGGAGAAAGCCGATAAGCTTGGTGATACCGGCAGCCAGCGCCAGCACGATGATAACCGCCAGGAAAAAAATAGTGATCCAGCGGGCCAGCGGGCCCTTCACCAGACGTCCCACCCACGGTGTTAACGCCAGAATGGTTTCATATACGATAAATCCGGCCAGGAAACAAGGCAGCAGGCGCAAAGGGAAAATAAGCATTAGCGCAAAAAAAATCAGCAGATAGCTGACGGCTTCGCACATATTCTGTTTTTTGAAATTCCGTAACTCCATGGGGATTCCTGTCTGTCAGACGCCAAAAAGCATTACAATTCAGACAGTATACAATCCCTTGCCCACTTTCAGGTGCGATTTACCCCACCTGTTGAGTGAAAATAGCGTTATCGGGTGTTTTTACAGCGGCTACGGCGGGCCGTTACGCCCGCTGTCGCAGCGAATTCAGGCGCTAACCTGAACCTGACGGCGCCATGCGCCCGGAGACTGGCCGAACTGACGCTTAAAGCTGCGGTTGAAAGACTGCTGGGAATCGAATCCAAATGAGATAGCCACGTCCAGAATAGGTTCACCGCCCTTCGCCAGGCGCTCAGCGGATTTTTTCAAACGACGTGCGCGGATATATTCGCCCAGCGCATGACCGGTATGCTGTTTAAACATGCGCTGCAGATGCCATTTGGAATAGCCTGCGCGGCGGGCTACGGTATCCAAATCCATCTTGCCTTCAATATGTGTATCAATCCACGTTACCAGATCGCTGATAAAATCGTCATGGCTCATTGTCTTCCCCTTAGAATTTTAACCTGCTCTTGTTGTTGACCTCTTCCGCCGCGCGGGGTAAAAGGTAACTTTAATGAGTGCACTTATTTACGGTAAAGCACCTGCCCGCTTAATGCAAGTTTAATTGTTGCATTAAATGCGATTGGTTTACGCAGGATGCTCACGAGCAGTATCAAAAAACAGGGAGAGCGGCGTAGGCTAACGCCAGGCGTTCTTACCGCTTTCGAACCAGAAGAAACCATCAATGCTGTAGAAACAAAAAAGCCGGACAGAAGTTTGCCCGGCCCGTTTGCGCTTTGCCTTATTGTTACGTATCGGCATTTTCATGCGCCTTCATGGCTTCACAGCTTCCTTCCGGATAGCGCCGGTCGCGCTCGTAAATTTCGCGCAGCGCGTCGGCTACGGTACGCTTAGCCAGAACGCTAAGCGAAGCCTGCTCGGCCTCATGGGCCAGCTCCTTAAAGAACCAGCAGGTATTGGCGCTGACCAGGCAGCGCGCCGGCACTTCCGGACGGCCTGCCAGCAGCGGCTTATCTTCCAGTACGGAAGTGTAGATATCACAAAGCGTGATCTCTTCCGCCGGACGGCCCAGCCGGATAGTCCCGGCCCTGCCTAATGTCGATACGATAATGCCGTCGCGGGTCAGCGGCACCATCATTTTACGGACAAAGCTGGGGTTAGCTTCAAGGCCCGTAGCCAGAATTTTGCTGGTGCTGCGTTTACCTTCCCGCTCCGCCTGGGCCACGCAGAGCACCATTTGTAAGGCCGTAGGAAAACGAATATCAAGCATGTTCAGATCCTTGCTTTTAGCGATACCTCACCGTTTCAGCGGTGGTGATAAAAAGCATTAAAAATCAGTCAACTATAAAAGTACAGAGATAATTAATATAACAAATAGTGTTGCATTTTAGAAGAATAGCGTTAAGCACTTCCTGCTATTTACGCTATAACCCTGAAAAACAGAGGGATTATTCCTCTCTGTTTTCCGGTTTTTATGCTGTTTTTACTGCTTTTTATCGCTCAGGTAACGATAAATCACTGACAAATCCTTCTCACCATATCCCGCATCAACGGCTTCCTGCCACAGGCCAGCGATCTGCTGCAGACCGGGAAGATGGCTTTTTTCGGCGGCGGCAAGCGCCAGCCTGGCATCCTTCACTGCCCATGTCAGGTGCATTTGCGGCTCGTATTCATCTTCTTTGATCATACCCAGCTTCGATTTCGCATAAGGTACGGCCAGCGGGCCGCCGTCCAGCACATCCCAGAACTGATCGGGGGTGAAGCCAAACTCTTCCGCCATTTGCGTACTTTCCGCCAGGCCCTGCACCATTGAGATTAGCCAGGCGTTCACCACCAGCTTCATGCGCGAAGCCGCACCGGCTTTACCTAACCATTTGGCCCCTTTCGAAATCGCAGCGAACACAGCTTCAACCTTTTCCGCCCGCTCACGATCGCCGCTGGCCAGGATTAAAATCTGCGCATTTTCCGCTGGCGCTTTGGTGCCGGACACGGGCGCGTCAAGGAACACAATATCCGGACGCTGTTCGGCAAAATCCGCTATCAGCTTTTCCGTGGCTTCCACGCCAATGGTGCCCATCTGCACAACCACCGCGCCCTGTTTCAGTTCTGCCTGAGCCTTCTGCAATACCTCCTGAGTGATTTCTGCATTGGCCAGCATACTGATCACCACGTCAGCCTGTTTGACGGCCTCCTCTGGCGTATCGGCCAGTTGCAGTCCGGCGCTTTGCAAATCCTCACCTCGCGCTTTGGTACGGTTCCATCCCCAGGTGTCAAAACCGTTTTTCAGCAGGTTGGCGGCGAAAGCATGGCCCATCGCGCCCAATCCCAATACCGCTACAGAGGGACGTTGATTCATATTGGTATCCTTTTGATTAAACAGAATGGCGACCCGTGCCGCCGTCAACTTCCAGGGTAGCGCAATGTGAGGACAAATGTGTATTTTCGCGCAGCGATTACACTAAAGATTACGTAAAAAGGTATGAATATTTGCAGGAGTAAGCGATGAATCAAGCCAGAAAAGCCGACTTTCCCGTACACAACGTTCGTCATTTTCTTGAGCCTGGCCCGGTGGTGCTGGTGTCGTCCGCATACGGTGCAGAAAAGGATGTCATGACGCTGGGCTGGCATACCGTTCTGGAATTTTCGCCCTCGCTGATTGGCTGTATGATTTCGGCGGGAAACCATAGCCATGCGCTGATCAAAAAAAGCCGCGAGTGCGTGATTAATCTGCCGACCTCAGATTTGCTGGATACGGTAGTCGCTATCGGCAACTGTAGCGGCGAAGAAACGGATAAATTTGAGCAATTTTCTCTGGCGACAGAACCCGCTATCAAGGTAGCCGCCCCGCTGCTGACGGCCTGCCATGCCTGCTTTGAGTGCCGGATTTACGACGACTCGCTGGTAAATAAGCTTAATTTCTTTGTTTTTGAAGTGGTCAAAGCGCACGTCGCGCCTTCGCCCCGGCATCCGGAAACGGTGCACTACTGCGGCGACGGCGAGTTTATGCTCTCCGGCAAACACCTGAGCCGCCGCTCGCAATTTCGGCCTGACATGCTTTAATGACCGCCGCTGCGTTTGCCGGGGATAATAAGTGACAGCGTCACAAAGCAGAGGGGCGAATCAACAAATCTGGCGCATCCGATAAATAGCGTTATACTCAGCAGCCGACAGATGTTTTGCTCTTAAATCAACAACCCAGAGAGGAAAGTCGAGCTGGTCGCGCTGATTGTTCTGATTTAGCAATAAACGCCGCTTTTTGATGTCATCTGCCGGATAAATAAAACACAATACGTATTCCTGGTTTCGCCTGGCGAAGAGTCTCTCTAACAACAAGTCCTTAATTCTGATGCAATCAACTACCGTTTCACGTAAGACCGCATGGCTACGCGTCGTGATGCTGGCCATCGCCGCGTTTATTTTTAACACTACCGAATTCGCGCCGGTGGGCCTGCTTTCTGATATTGCCGCCAGCTTCTCTATGCGCACGGCACAGGTCGGGCTGATGCTGACAATTTATGCCTGGGTTGTGGCATTGATGTCTCTGCCGATGATGCTGCTGACGCGCCAGGTGGAGCGGCGCTTTCTGTTAATCGCTATCTTTCTGCTGTTTATCGCCAGTCACGTGCTTTCATCCTTTGCGTGGAGCTTTAATATTCTGGTGGTTTCTCGCATCGGTATCGCGCTGTCGCACGCAATTTTCTGGTCAATCACCGCTTCCCTTGCGATTCGCGTCGCGCCAGCGGGCAAGAAGACCCAGGCGCTGAGTATGCTGGCGACCGGCACCGCGCTGGCCATGGTGCTGGGCTTGCCGATTGGCCGCCTGATTGGGCAATATCTTGGCTGGCGCATCACTTTTGGCGTGATTGGCGCAGTGGCGCTGATAACGATGTTAACGCTGGCCAGACTGCTGCCAAAACTGCCCAGCGAGCATACCGGCTCGCTGAAAAGCGTGCCGATGCTGTTCAGACGCCCTGCTCTGGTTTCGCTGTATCTGCTGATCGTGACTATCGTGACCGCACACTATACCGCCTACAGTTATATCGAGCCCTTCCTGCAGGTAGTGGCGACCATGGGCGGCAATTTCACCACCTTTTTGCTGCTGATTTTTGGCGCGGCGGGCATTATTGGCAGCCTGTTGTTTAGCTCGCTAGGCAATAAGTTTCCCGCCCTGTTCCTGCTCGGCGCTATTACGCTGGTTTCGGCCTGCATGCTGGCGCTGTTTGTGGCCGCGACAAACAGCCTGGCCATTTCAACGCTCTGCGTGATTTGGGGGATGGCGATGATGATTATTGGCCTGGCGGTGCAGGTACGGGTACTGACGCTGGCCCCGGATGCCACCGATGTGGCCATGTCGCTGATGTCGGGGATTTATAACCTGGGTATTGGCGCAGGCGCGCTGTTGGGCAATCAGGTCAGTCTCTTTCTCGGCATGGAGTATATCGGCTATGCGGGCGGCGCTATCGGTTTGCTGGCGCTGGCGTGGTGCGCATGGAGCATGAAGCGCTATCCGCAGCTACGTATTAACTAAGAATAAGGCTCATCGCATGATGAGCCTTATTCTTTATTGCAGATAAAAAACTTCTTTTAGCTCCTCGCTAACCGGACTTGAGTCCGGGTTTGCGGGCATCAGTTCGCACATCGATCGCCACCAGCGCTGGCAGACCTCGGTACTGGCGATGGCATTCCAGCGCGCTTCTGACTCAATTTCTACCGTGGCAAACAGCAGATTGCGCGACGCATCCAGAAAAATGCTGTAGTGGTGTGCGCCGTGCTCTTTCAGCGTCTGCGCCAGTTCGGGCCAGATGGGATTGTGCCGCTGCTGGTATTCCTGATGCTTATCGGGATGCACCTGCATAACAAAAGCTTTACGCAACATAGGGGTGGCCTGCATCCAGCGCCGCCTGCCACGGCTTAACGTTAAAACGTTTGCCCAACGCCACCAGCTCTGCGGTAGTGATGCTCTGACGCATGCCGCCCATCGACAGCACTTTAACCACCACTTCCGAAGATTTCTCGGCGGTATCGATCAGGCCGAAGGTTTCATCCAGCGTCGGCCCGGCCCCAAAAATACCGTGGAAAGGCCACATCACCAGGCTGTGCGAGGCCATTTGTTGCGCCGTTGCCTCACCGATTTCATCCGTGCCGGGCACCATCCACGGCACAATCCCAACACCGTCCGGGAACACGACCAGACATTCCGTGCTGCCTTCCCACAGCAGACGCGTAAACAGCGCAGGATCCAGCTCGACCACGTAGCTCAATGACATAAAGTTAGTCGCATGGCAGTGCATGATGACGCGATCGGCACCGTTAGTGACCTTCATTCTTACGCTGTGGGACTGGAAATGCGAAGCCAGCTCGGAAGTAGGCAAACCGCCGTTGGCCAGGCCCCAGTAGATGCTGTAGGCGCTGCCGTCATTGCTGACGCGCAGCAGCGCCAGGCTGTCCGCCGGATCCAGCTGCACATTGCGGAAGAACTTGCCGGAACCCGTCACCAGAAACCAGCAGTTAGCCAGTTCAGGGGCGGGCTGAGTCAGCTCAACCGTTCGCGGCTCAGGGTAAAAGTCCTGCGCAAACGGTTGGACTTCTTCCTCCAGCAGGCGATAACTGACGTTGCCGCCGTTGCGCTCGTCCCATCCTTTCAGCCACATGTCAGCGGTGGCTTTGACCATTCCCTGGACGAACCATGAAGTCAGAATATGTTGCATATTGCATCCTTAGCGTTTGCTGAGAGTCTGTTTTTCGTAATGGCGTACATCTTCAAGCCAGCTGGCATCTGCGGGGACATCGTGGCGCAGGCAATACGCTTCCCAAACCGCCTGCCACGGCAGCGACTTATGTTCTTCCAGCAGAGCCAGGCGGGCGGTAAAGTCGCCTTCCTGCTCCAGCGTTTTCAGTTGTTCTACCGGCTCCAGCAGCGCGCGCAGCAGCGCTTTTTTGGCGTTGCGCGTGCCGATAACCCAGGCGGCAATACGGTTGATTGAAGCATCAAAGAAGTCGAGACCGATATGCACTTTATCGAATAGCTGCTGGCGCACGATCTCATGGGCGATGGCCTGCGTTTCATCATCCAGCAGCACAACGTGATCGCTGTCCCAGCGTACCGGGCGCGTAACGTGCAGCAGCAGCCTTGGTACATAAAGCATGGCGGTGGAGATTTTGTCGGAGATGGTTTCGGTTGGATGAAAATGACCGGCATCCAGGCAAAGCGCCGTCTGGCGGCTGGCGGCATAGCCAAAGTAGAATTCATTGGAGCCTGCGGTATAGCTTTCCGCGCCGATGCCGAACAGTTTGCTTTCTACCGCATCGATATGGTGTGCGGGACTGAGTTTTTCGCTGATGATTTCATCCAGCGAGTTCAGCAGGCGCAGGCGAGGCGCGAAGCGGTCGATAGGCAGATCTTTCATGCCGTCCGGGATCCAGATATTCATCACGGAAGGCGTGCCCAGCTGTTCGCCGAACCAGGCGGAAACCTTGCGGCTGGCCTTGCAGTGATCGATCCAGAACTGGCGAATTTCGTCGTTGGCGCAGGCAAGCGTAAAACCGTTCTCGCTTAGCGGATGCGAAAAACAGGAAGGATTGAAATCCAGTCCCAGCCCGTTGGTTTTCGCCCATTCTACCCAGTTAGCAAAGTGCCGGGGTTCGATTTCGTTACGCCCTACCAGCGTATCGCTTTCCAGATAAATAGCGTGAAGATTTAGCCTTTTGGGGCCGGGGATCAGCGACAAAGCCTGTTCAAGATCGGCACGCAGCTCCGTGGCGTTTCTGGCTCGTCCCGGATAATTTCCCGTCGCCTGAATGCCGCCGGTCAACGCACCCTGCGGGTTTTCGAAACCGCGAACATCGTCTCCCTGCCAGCAGTGCATGGAAACAGGCAGTTTGTCCAGCCGGGCCATTGCGGCATCGACATTCACGCCGATTTCCGCAAAACGCATCCTTGCCAGTTCAAACGCTTGCTCTATTGTTCGGGTCATACGCATAGCTCCTTAGCGGTGTGGGTCAGTGACTGAAAAAGTGGCCAGCTGCGGCTGTATGCGTCACTGAAGTGGGGAGTAAAAGTTGTTAAAGGAAAGTTTTGGGCGACTAGCTGGCGGAAATGCGGCACGTCCCGCACGCAGCCGTGGGCAATCAGCTGGCTGCCAATATTGCCAAGCGTGGAGGCTTCGACCGGACCGGCGATAACCGGAATGCCGCAGGCGTTGGCGCAAAGCTGGTTCAGCAGCGGATTCTGACAGCCGCCGCCAACGATATGCAGCTGGCTGAACGGCCTGCCGCGGACTTCCGTTAGCTCTTCCAGCACAAAGCGATAGTAGAGCGCCAGGCTGTCGAAAATGCAGCGTGCAAGCGCGCTGGCCGTCGCTGGCGTCGGCATGCCTTGTGCGGCGCAGGCATCCTGAATTTCGCGTACCATATTGACCGGGTTGATAAAGCGTTCGTCGTTGGGATTGATCAGCGAACGACAGGCTGGCTCAGCCCCGGCGTCTTTTACCAGCGCGGCCAGATCGGTGATATCCAGCTCGCCGCAGATCCGCTGCAGCAACCACAGGCCCATAATGTTTTTCAGAACGCGGTAGCGCCCTTCCGCGCCGCCCTCATTGGTGATATTGGCGGCCAGCGCCGCTGCATCGTTAAAGGGGTGCGGGCTCTCAAATCCCATTAGCGACCAGGTACCAGAGCTCAGCCATGCGACATCCGCTTGCATAACCGGCGCGGCCAATACGGCGCTGGCCGTGTCGTGCGTCGCAACAGCAATAACGGGTATGGCAGTGCCGGATGCGCTTTGCCAGTCGCCCACTTTGCGGCCCGGCGCGGAAGGTTTACCAAACCAGGCAGGATCGGCCCCTGTCCACCGCAGCAGCGATTCGTCCCAGTTGCTGCTGTTGATATTCAGCAGTTGCGTGGTGGTGGCGTTGGTGTATTCCCAGTTAAGCTTGCCGGTAAGGCGATAGTGGAAGTAGTCCGGGATCAGCAAAGCGTGACGGACATCCTTCAGCCATTCGGGCTGTCCGTCGCACAGCGCGCGGAGCTGATAAAGCGTATTAAAGGGTAAAAACTGGATAGCGGTGCGTTGGTAAATAGCCTCACGGCCCAGTTCTGAGGCGGCTTTTTGCATCAAACCCCAGGTACGATCATCGCGATAGGCAACCGGCAGCCCGATGCGCTGGCCCTGACTATCCAGCAGAACATAATCCACACCCCAGGTATCAATTCCGATGCTGTCGGCGGCGATCCCCTTAAGCTGAAGCTTGTTTAACGAGTCCAGGATAAAGCTTTCCAGCGCGTCGACATCCCAGCACTGCCGCTCTTCCTTCACCACCAGATGGTTTACGCAGCGCGCGACCTCATCCAGCCTCAGTTTGCCGCTTTCGGCATCAAAATGGGCCAGCATCACGCGTCCGCTGGATGCGCCCAGATCAATGGCAACACAGTTCATGCTCATGGCTTTGGCTTCCTGTCAGTTTCAGGCTTCCAGTCTAAAAGCCGCTGTTTTCGGCGCCTTCCTGCCAGTGCCAGCGCCCGGAGCCTGCTGGCAATCCCGCAAAGGTGAACGTGAAGCAGCTCACAAATCCCCGTTTGCTGCTGTCGGACGGGGATGTGACGCATGGCGCAATTCCCGTCTAATCCACGCATATTCTTGAAAAATAAGCGGCATCGGTGCGTTTTAATGTCGAAAAATTAAGGCAGGCGCAGAGAAGGCGGCGGTAGACTGCCCGGAAAGTTAGCAGGAGAGTGGATAATGACCATATTACACAGCGTGGACTTTTTCCCCGTCGGCGGCCTGCCCGTCGCGATAGAACCGCGGCTGCCGCAGAGCGCTTTTCCTGAACACCACCACGAAGATTTCCATGAAATCGTGCTGGTCGAACAGGGTGCCGGTATCCATATTTTTAATGGCGAACCCCGCACGCTGTGCGGCGGTTGCGTCTGCTTCGTGCGTAATCACGACCGCCACATGTATGAAAAAACGGAACAGCTAATCCTGACTAACGTGCTGTACCGCGGGCCGGAAGCTTTCCGCTTTATCACCAATTTTCAGTCGCTGCTGCCGCAAGAAAAAAATGGTAACTACCCTTCTCACTGGCGCATCGGCACCCGGGTGATGGAGCAGGCTAAAACGTTGATTAAAGGACTGGAGCTTTCTGCTGAGCCTTCGCCTGTGGAAGCGCGGGCAGAGCAGGAACTTCGTTTTATGCAGCTGCTGGTGCTGCTTCGTCGCGGATGCAGCGAACAGCCGGGCGACGATCAGGATGGCCGCATGCGCGGCCTGCTGGACTGGCTGGCAGAACACTATAGCGAGGAAATTGACTGGGAGGCGCTGGCGGATAAGTTTTCGCTGTCGCTGCGTACCCTGCATCGCCAGCTGAAGCAGCAAACGGGCAGCACGCCGCAGCGCTATCTGAACCGCTTACGCCTGCTGCAGGCGCGACATCTGTTACGCCACAGCGAGATGCGCATCACCGACATCGCTTACCACTGCGGTTTTGGTGACAGCAATCACTTTTCCACCCTCTTTAAGCGTGAATTTGGCTTATCTCCGCGTACCATCAGGCAAAATGATCTGTGAGGTGCAACGTGAGCAAGCCGCTTTGTCTGGCAAAGACCGACTATTTTCCGTCTGAACTGCTGCCGGTCGCCGTCGCCGACCGCGCACCGCAGCAAACTTTTCCATCGCATATCCACGAGTTCAGCGAACTGGTGATTGTCTGGCGCGGTAACGGCCTGCACATTATGAACGATCGTCCCTGGCTCATTACCTGCGGCGATCTGTTTTATATCAGGCCGGAAGATTGCCACAGCTACGAATCGGTCAATAACCTGGTGCTGGACAATATCATCTACTGCCCCGAACGCTTCCGGCTTGGCGTGGACTGGTCACAGTTTTTGCCGCAGGAAAGCGCCGCGTGGCGTGTAACCACGCGAGGAATGGCGCTGGCGCGCAGCGTAATTCAACAGCTGACGCAGGAAAGCACGAAAAGCGACAGGCTCTCGCGCCAGCTGTCGGAAGCGCTATTTTTACAACTGCTGATGATTTTGCAGCGCCATCGCTATGCGGCTAACGAAGCGTGGCAGCTGCCGGAAGGCGAACAGCTGGACTTACTGATGTCGGCCATTCAGGGGCAGCTGGCCAGCCATTTTGATTTAGCGGAGTTTTGTCGTCAGCATCAGCTGTCTGAACGCGCGCTCAAGCAGCTGTTTCGCCAGCAAACCGGCATGATGCCCGGCCAGTATATACGGCAGCTTCGCATGTGCAGGGCCAAATTTCTGCTGCGCAGCACGCCTTCCCTGATTGGCGACGTCGCTGCGCTATGCGGTTTTGATGACAGCAACTATTTTTCGGTGGTGTTTACCCGTGAAACCGGGCTGACGCCCAGCGCTTTCCGCCAGCAGTTTGAACAGCACAGGCAGCGGAAAACGATGACGCTATAAGGCAGAGCCACATTCCGTGGCTTTATGCATCAGAACATCATGCCCAGGCCAACGATATTGGCAGCAAGAATAATCACAAAGCAGCCGCCGCACAGCACGCTGACGGGACGCTTTCCTGCATTTTTCCACTCTTTCAGCAGTAACCCCACCAGTCCGCCACACAGGACATAAAAACTCATGTGCAGCATCCAGCTGATAAAGTCATACTGCGCCGGGATACGCGCGTGACCCCATGCGTAGAAGAAGAATTGCAGATACCACATGGTGCCGCCAAGCAGCGAAAGCAGGACGTTGCTGATAAGCAATGATTTGCCCACGGAAAAATCCGCCCTGGCAGAAAGCGTTGATTTGGTTGCCAGACGGATAAAGCAGAAGCCGAGGTTAACCAGTGCGCCGCCGCCCATGATGACAACATAGCTCGGCAGCGCCGAATAGAGCGGGTTGACGCCCAGCGCCAGCGCCGCATCCTGCATAGGTTTAGCGGCGTTCATCGCAAAAGACATCCCGGCAGAAAAAACGCCGCAGAAAACGGCCAGCAGCAAACCTTTTTTCAGGTTGAACTCTTCGGCCGTAATCCCCATTGCGCGCTCTTTCAGCAGGCCCGCGCGGGACACAATAGTCACGCCCACCAGCGCCACCAGCACGCCCAGCAGCGTTAGCCTGCCGCCGGTTGAGCTAAACAGCTCGACAAAACGGCCCTGCAGCAGCGGCGTCATCAGCGTACCGACCACCAGCGTGATGCCAATCGCGATGCCAATGCCCATCGACATCCCCAGATAGCGCATAGTCAGACCGTAGTTAATGTTACCGATCCCCCACATCGCGCCGAACAGGAAAACCGGCAGCAGCTGGGCAAGGGAAAAGGAGCTGTAGAAAGCCCAGAAGTTTGGCAAGAGCGCGGCGCTGACCGCCCACGGCAGGATAATCCACGACATTACGCCGCCGACGGACCACATCGTTTCCCATGACCAGTGACGTACTTTTTTAAAGGGAGCATAAAAGCAGGCTGCACTGGCCGCGCCGACCAGATGCCAGAGAATGCCTGAAAAGATGAGTTGGCTCATTTATTGTTTTCCTTCATAGGGGTTAAGGCTTGAGTCTACGAAGGAAGCTTTCAACCCCACCTTAGCCTGGCTGCCCTGCCCGGTCTTAAAATGGCAAAATTCAGCGTCTTATCCTGTTTGCGATCACAGATATCTTTTCTTCTCGCGTTCACCTTAAAACCAGCCGTAATAAAGCACCTTAGCGCTGCCTCGCCCGACCTTTCCGGGTTGCTTCATTGTCCCGATGCTGGTTTTTTTGCCACTTTTCACCGCCCGCTGACCTTCACAGAAAGGCAGTTGCCGTGCCGTTGCAGCAGCATACACGCAACATCCTGTTAACTTAAAATCAAAATAACCTCCGGAGAAGCGACTATGTCCCTGCGCCAGTACCTTTGCTATGTAGACGGTCAATTTATTGAAAACCAGAGCGGTCGCTGGATCGACGTGATTAATCCCGCCACGGAGGAGACGCTTTACCAGATCCCGCAAGGCAGTAAAGAAGATGCCGAACGCGCTATTGCCGCCGCTAAAATCGCTCAGCCGGGCTGGGAGGCATTGCCGGCCGTGCAGCGAGGCAGCTGGCTACGTCAGCTTGCCGCAGGCATACGTAGCCGCGCGGCAGAAATTACGGCAATAATTGTGGCGGAAGGAGGAAAAACGCAGCCGCTGGCCAAGACAGAAGTGCTGTTTACCGCAGATTATCTGGACTACATGGCTGAATGGGCGCGTCGCTATGAGGGTGAAATTCTCCAGAGCGATCGCGCCGACGAAACCATTATGGTGTTCAAAAAGGCTATCGGCGTAACGGCAGGCATTTTGCCGTGGAACTTTCCTTTCTTCCTGATTGCGCGCAAAGCCGCCCCGGCGCTGCTGACCGGCAACACTATCGTCATTAAGCCAAGCGAATTAACGCCCGCTAACGCCATGATTTTTGCCGATATCGCTCACCAGATTGGCCTACCGGCCGGCGTCTTTAATCTGGTTACCGGCTTTGGCCCAGAAGTAGGCCAGGCACTGGCCGCCAGTCCGGAAGTCGGCATGGTCAGCCTGACGGGCAGCGTCGGTGCCGGGATTGCCACGCTGGAGACGGCCGCGAAAAACGTCACTAAAGTGTCGCTGGAGCTGGGCGGCAAGGCGCCCGCTATTGTGATGAACGACGCCGATCTGGATCTGGCGGTAAAGGCCATTGTGGCTTCACGCATGATCAATACCGGTCAGGTCTGTAACTGCACCGAGCGCCTTTACGTGCAGGAAGGCGTTTACGATGAAGTGGTCCAGCGCCTTACCGCCGCTTTTCTGGCCGTCACCAGCGGCGATCCGGCCCTGCACGAGACGGTCGATATGGGGCCGCTGATTTCTGCTGACGCGCTGAAACGACTGGAGGATAAGGTTGCCCTGGCCGTGCAGCAAGGCGCGACCGTAGTGACCGGCGGCAAGCGTAAAGACAGCCGTGGCTTCTTTTTCGAACCCACCTTATTGACCAACGTTCACCAGGAAATGGCTATCGTCCAGCAGGAAACCTTTGGGCCAGTCCTGCCGGTTATCGCTTTCCGCACGCTGGACGAAGCTATCGCTCTGGCAAACGACAGCGAATACGGTCTGACCTCTTCCCTGTTTACCGAGAATTTAAACACCGCTATGCAGGCGCTGAAAAAACTCAGGTTTGGCGAAACTTACGTTAACCGGGAAA
This sequence comes from Erwinia sp. BNK-24-b, assembly GCF_047456155.1. NCBI lineage: Bacteria > Pseudomonadati > Pseudomonadota > Gammaproteobacteria > Enterobacterales > Erwiniaceae > Erwinia > Erwinia sp. BNK-24-b. The sequence goes on along the minus strand of NZ_CP179901.1, from coordinate 2,160,756 downwards.
ATTTTGAAGCCATGCAGGGTTTTCATGCGGGCTGGCGCAAATCTGGGATCGGCGGTGCCGATGGCCGCCACGGGCTGGAAGAATATCTGCAAACGCACGTCGTTTATTTGCAGGCTCACTAAGCCAGCGTCCCGGGTGGCGTTACGGCTGACGAATTAAGAGCCGCCTGTTCCATGCTGAAATAGTGTGGGACAGGCGGCTACACGTTTTTCAAACGATGCGCCCTACTTATGGCTCCTGTAAGCGCCGCTGACTTTTCAACAGCGCGACTCCGCTAATCAATGCCAGCATCATCAGGTAATAGCCCGGTGCCAGGCTGCTGCCGGTGGCGCTGATAAGCAATGTACAGATCAACGGTGCAAAACCGCCAAACACCGTTACAGCAATGTTGTAACTAATAGCCATTCCGCTGGCTCGCGTGGTGATGGGAAACAGATCCGCCATCATCGACGGCACGGTTGAAAAGTAAATTGATTTTAATAGCGCCATCCAGCCTACCAGTATCAGCAGCCTTCCCGGCGTAGGATGATTAACCACCAGCGCAAAAGCCGGGTAAATGGTTAACAGCAACAGGATTAACGATCCCCACATCAGCGGTTTTCGGCCGACCTTTTCCGACCACAGCCCCATTACGGGCGTGACAAGCGTTAAGATGATCCCCGCCAGTAGCGTGGCGCTGAAGGCGGCCGAGCCGGGTAAATGCAGCGTTTTGGTGGCGTAAGTGGGCACATAGTTCAGCATATAATTGATGCCGGTAGAAATAATCATCAGGCCAATCGCCAACAGCATCAAACTTTTTTGCCTGGCGACCAGATGCTTTAACGGCGAATGCACCTTTTCTCTGGCAACGAAGCTGGCTGGCTCATGGACGTGCCGACGGATGTAAAGCCCGACCGGCCCGATCAGCAGACCAAAAGCAAAAGGGATGCGCCAGCCCCACGCCTCGGTTTGCGCTTCGGTTAAATAGTGCGTTAAGCCCAAGCCAAAAGCCGACGCCATCAGCGTACTGGCCCCCTGCGTGGCAAACTGCCAGCTGGCGATAAAGGCGCGGCGCTGTGGGAAATGCTCTACCAGAAAAGCCGTGGAGCTGCCAAACTCGCCACCGGCAGAAAAGCCCTGAATCAGGCGCGCTAACAGGATCATTACCGGCGCGGCCAGGCCGATAGTGCTGTAAGCGGGCATAAATACGATAATGGCACCGCCCAGCATCATCAGCGAAATCGACATTAGCAACGCTTTTTTACGGCCCACGCGGTCGGCATAAGCACCTAACACAATCGCGCCCAGCGGCCGAATCAAAAACGAAACGCCGAAACTGCCAAAGGTTAGCAATAGCGAGACGGAAGGATCGGCAACCGGGAAAAAAGCGTGGGCGATATAGCTGGCGAAAAAACCGTAAACCGCGATATCAAACCACTCCAGCGCGTTGCCGATACAGGTAGCAAACAGCGTTTTGTAAAGGCTGGGCACGGTGGCGGTGGCCTGGCGTTCGATAACGGCGCTCATGGCCTGGCCCCTTTTTGCTGCTGATAGTGACGATGGCTGGCAAGCAGCTCGCTGCCCTTTTCGCCCAGCTCCCACAGCAGGCGCGTCATGATTTGCAGGCCCTCGCGCGCGATTGATATCAACAGATGCTCGTCGGCCGCATGCTGACCGCAGGCCGGGTAAGAATGCGGCACCCAAAGCGTCGGCAGATTTAAAATATGTGCAAAGACGTCGTTAGGCAGTGAACCGCCCAGGTTGGGTAATAGCGCCGGTTTTTTTTCGCTGGCCTGCTGCATGGCTTCCAGCGCCCAGCCTACCAGCGGATTACCGGGATCGAGTCTGGTTGCAGGCGTGCCGCGCAGCATCTCGACCTTCACCTGATGAAAACCGCGTTCGCCAAGGTGTGCCGTCAGATGGTCGGCAATATTTTCCCAGTCGGTTCCCGGCACAAAACGCAGCTGGCAAACGGCCGTCGCGCTGCCCGGTATCGCATTCATCGGGCGCGCCGGATTGCCGGTTAAAAAAGAGAGAACCTCCAGCGTGTTCCAGCCATACAGGCGTTCAACCGGCGTCAGGCCCGCTTCGCCCCACTCCGCATCAATTTGCGGCCCTGTGGCGTCCGGCGGTAAAACAATTTCGCCGAGGATGGTGCGCACCTCTTCAGTCAGCGCCGGAGGTTTGAGCGCGCTGACCTGAAGCTGACCGTGCTGGTTGACCAGGCTGGCAACGGCATTAGCCAGCTGCGTGCCGGGGTTGGAAAGCAGCCCGCCCCAGTTGCCGGAGTGATAATCGCGATCCCGCGCCTCAATGCTTAACCGGACGTTTACCGCACCGCGCGATCCTAAAAACAGCGTAGGCTGCTCTGCACTTAGCCTCGGGCCGTCTGAGGCGATAAAAATATCCGCGCCCAGCAGCTGCGGATTTTCACGGCAAATTTGTGCCAGGCCCGGTGAGCCAATCTCTTCGCCCATCTCAAACAGAAACTTGCAGTTGAACCCCAGCGAGCCGCCTCGCGCCGCAAAAATTTGCTCCAGTGCGGCGATGTTCACGGCGTGCTGCCCTTTATTATCGGCGCTGCCGCGACCATACCAGCGATCGCCCTCCTCCCTGAGCTGCCAGGGATCCAGGCCTGCGCGCCAGTTTTCATCATCACCAAACACTACATCGCCATGGCCATAACACAGCAACGTCGGCAACGCGCTATTTTCAATACGCGTCGCCAGCAAAAACGGCCGCAGCGGAGCCTGGGGGTTGGCAATCTCTGTCAGTGCAAAACCCAGTGCCTGCATGGCCGGAGCAATCTCCTCGTGCAGGTAGCGCTGGATCTCGCTTTCGCGGTCGTCACGCTGGCTTTCGGAACGAATAGCGATGCGACGTGCCAGAATTTGTTTGAACTCGCCGCTGTCAAACCAGGCATCCGCCCGCGTTAATACTTCGTTGATAGACATAAGATCCCCTGTGTTTGCCATTTATGTTGTTATGGCAACCATCTAAGCTAAAATCCTCCTTTGCCACAATTATAAAAATATCAAAGCCTCTTTGCTTTTAAAGCAAAGCACCGTTGCACAATTAAGCGGCATGCACCAGATAAGGGCAGATCAATGCTGAGTCCTGAAGTTCGTTATTTTCTGGCCGTTGCCAGTACCGGTTCGCTTAGCGCCGCCAGTCAGCAGCTGTTTGTGGCCGTTTCCGCCATCAGCCGCCAGATTCAGCGGCTCGAAGCGGAGATAGGCGCGCCTTTGTTTGAGCGCCACGCGCGCGGCATGACGCTTAATGAAGCCGGGAAGATTTTTGAAAGCCACGTGCGGCGTAGCCTGCTGGGTATGGAACAGGCGCGGGCGGAAATTAAGGGCTTAAAAGCGATACGGCGCACGGCGCTGCGGGTGGCCTGTACCGACGGCATGGCTTTTAGCCTGCTGCCTACGCTTTGCTCGCAGTTTCGCCAGCTTTATCCTGCGGTCAGCTTTAAAGTGATTGTAGGAAGCACTCAGGAAGTAGCGGAAACTTTGCATCAGGGAGAATGTGACGTCGCTTTGCAGTTTAGCCTGCATCCCGAACAGGGGGTTGAAGTGATGGGGTCGTGGCCCGCGCCCGTTCTGCTGGTGATGCGTAGAGATCATCCTCTGGCGCAAAGGCCCGCGCAGCTGAAAGATCTCTCCGCCTACCCGATGGCGCTACCCGATAGCGGCACCACGGTTCGACAGCTTTTCGATCTCTCCTGCCAGATGAACGGTATCTTTATTGAGCCGGTGCTGACCTGCAATAACTTCAGCACGCTGTACGCTTTTTTACAGCAAAACCCGTTAGCCGTTACGCTGTGCAGCCGGTTTAGCGTGCTGTATCACCATGATGATTCTGGCCTGGCGCTGCGTTCGGCAGGCGTCGATCGGCTGACGCAGCGTACGCTACAGGTGCAAACGGTCGCAGGCCGCCAGCGCTCGGCGGCGCTGAATCTTTTTCTTCAGTTTGTTTGTGAGCAGTTGGAGAAAGCGGTAACGGCGGAAGATCCGGAAAACCAGCAGCCTTCACTTTCATAAGGGCTGCCGGTTAGTCTTTCGATAAGCCTATTTCAGATCGACCTGATAAAAATCATGTTTACCGAAAGGATCGATTTGATAGCCGATGACCTCTTTGCGTACCGGCTCAAAAATTGTCGAGTGCGCAATCATCACCGCTGGCGCCTGGTCATGCATTATCTGCTGCGCCTGGCGATAAAGCTCGACTCGCCGATGATGATCCTGCTCGGCCCGCGCCTGGCTAATCAGCTGGTCAAAGGGCTTGTAACACCACTTTGAAGAATTCGAGCCGCCTTCAGCCGCGGTACAGCTAAACAGCGGGCCGAAGAAATTGTCCGGATCGCCCGTTGCGGTCGTCCAGCCCATCAGCGCTGCCTGATGATCGCCCTCTTTTACCCGCTTAAGATATTCACCCCATTCATAGGTAACAATGCGCGCGTTGATACCCACCTTTTGCCAGTCGGCCTGAATCATTTCCGCCATCCGGCGCGCGTTCGGGTTGTAAGGTCTTTGCACCGGCATCGCCCAGAGATCGATGGTGGTGCCTTTGGCAATACCGGCCTGCTGCAGCAGAGCTTTGGCCTTATCGGGATCGTACCCGTAATCCTTGAGTTCACCGTCGGCGCTCCAGACATCTGGCGGCAGCAGGTTTTTAGCAACGGTGCCCGTTTCCTGAAAAATAGCCTGCATGATGGCTGGCTTGTTGATAGCCATCGTCAACGCCCGCCGTACAATCACGTTATCCAGCGGCGCTTTTTGCGTATTAAAAGCCAGAAAACCGGTATTCAGCCCCGCTTTCTGCATCACCACCAGGTTGGGGTTGGCTTTCATCCGCGGCAGATCGGCAGGATTAGGAAAAGGCATAACCTGACATTCGTTTTTTTCCAGTTTGGCAAAGCGCACCGAGGCATCCGGCGTGATAGCAAAAACCAGCCTGTCCAGCTTCGCTTTGCCTTGCCAGTAATCCGGAAAAGCCCGGTAAAGAATGCGCGCGTCTTTCTGATACTGCACCAGCGCAAACGGCCCCGTGCCGACAGGCTCTCTGTCGACTTTTTCCGGCGTTCCCGCTTTAAGCATATTATCGGCATATTCCGCCGAGAGAATAGAGGCGAAATACCAGGCCAGATCGGCAAGGAACGGCGCTTCGGCGTGGGCCAGCGTAAAACGCACCGTATTATCATCCAGCTTTTCAATATTCTTGATCAGCGAACCAAACTGGAGGCTGTCGAAATTAGCGTAGGTGCCGTTGGAGATATTATGGTAGGGATTGTGCGGATCTTTCTGGCGCATAAAAGAGAAAATGACGTCATCGGCATTGAAATTACGCGTAGGGTGGAAATCTTTATTACTCTGGAACTTTACGCCCTTGCGTAAGTGAAAAGTATAAACCGTGCCGTCGGCGCTAATATCCCAGCTTTCGGCCAGGCTCGGGATAAGTTCTGTGGTGCCGTTCCTGAAGTCGACCAGGCGGTTATAGATCGTTACCGCGCTGGCATCAACGCTGGTACCCGACGTATAAAGCTGAGGATTAAAATTTTCTGGCGAACCTTCCGAACAATACACCAGCGTTTTTGCTGCTGCACTCATGCTCGCTGTGGCTATCAAAGCCGCAATCATTCCTTTCAATGCCCTTTGCTTCATTGCCTTCTCCTGAGTTTAAAAGAGGAGCAGCCCACCTTTTTCCGCAGAACGTGGTCGCTTGCTTTTATATTTAATCAGGATGAGTGGATTGGCAAAGATAATACCCTGCCAGACGGCAGGGTAGAATGGCAAGAAATCAGTTTAGCTTATAGTCCAGCGTAATTTCCGCGTTCATCAGCTGGGACACCGGACAACCGGCCTTGGCCTGATTAATAATTTCATCAAACTTAGCGCTGTCCGCGCCCGGTAGTTTAATCTGGCTTTGCAGCGCAATTTTAGTGATTTTAAAACCGTCGCCCGCTTTATCAAGCGAGACATCTGCGGTGGTATCAATGCTTTCCGGTACGTAACCTGCGTTACCTAACATTAACGACAGCGCCATCGAGAAACAGGCAGCGTGCGCCGCGCCAATCAGTTCTTCCGGGTTGGTGCCAGGCTTGCCTTCAAAGCGGGTATTAAAACCGTAAGGCTGCTCTTTCAGCGCGCCGCTTTCGGTGCTGATGGTACCTTTACCCTTTTTAATATCGCCTTCCCAGTGTGCCTGACCTTTCTTATGAATAGTCATTAATATCCTCCCGTTTACTTGTGGTGTGCCTTGAGTATAGTGGCTTTTCAGCGGTTTGCTGGCGACCGGCTTGCAAATGCTTAGTTACTGACCATTAATAAAAAGGCAAAGAGGAGAAACCTATGTTTAAAACTGACGACGTTGTGCAAAGTAAAACCGGCGGGCCCAAAATGGTTGTGTTACAGGTTAAAGGCGAAACGCTGTATTGCGCCAGGGTAGATGACGTAGAGCAAAAAGAGATTGAAGTCCCTGCCAGCTCGGTCAATCTTTATCACGAAGATGGTGATTTCGGCGTCTGCTGATCTTAAAAAGCACCCACGTAAAAAGGAGCAAAAATGGATCAGCAACTGGCCAGCCAGCTTACCCACCGTTTTTTTCGCTATCTTGCCGTCACCAGCCAGAGCGATGCGGCCGCAACCAGCCTGCCCAGCACGCCAGGCCAGCACGAAATGGCGGCTCTGCTGGCAGCCGAACTGCGCGCCATGCAGCTTCAGGATGTGGTGATTGACGACTGCGCCACCGTCACGGCCACCCTGCCCGGCACCCGCGCCGGCGCACCGCGCATCGGCTTTATTACCCATATCGATACGGTTGACGTTGGGCTTTCTCCCCATATTCATCCGCAGCTGCTGCGCTTTGAAGGGCAGGATCTTTGCCTTAATCCGCAGCAGGATATCTGGCTGCGGGTGGCTGACCACCCTGAAATTGTTCCTTATCAGAACGAAGAGATCCTTTTCAGCGACGGCACCAGCGTCTTAGGCGCGGATAATAAAGCCGCGGTTACCGTGGTGATGACGCTGCTGGAAAATCTTAAAGGCGATCATGGCGATATCGTGGTGGCTTTTGTACCCGATGAGGAAATCGGCCTGCGCGGCGCCAAAGCGCTGGATCTCGAGAAACGGTTTAACGTGGACTTTGCTTATACCATTGACTGCTGCGAGCTGGGCGAAGTCGTTTTCGAGAATTTTAACGCGGCGGCGGCGGAGATCGTTTTTAAAGGCGTGCCTGCCCATCCCATGTCGGGAAAAGGCGTGCTGGTCAATCCGCTACTGATGGCCTGGGATTTTATCAGCCACTTCGATCGCCAGCAGACGCCAGAACATACCGCCGGACGAGAGGGCTATACCTGGTTTAATGAGATGACGGGCAACGCCAGCGAAGCCCGCCTGAAAGCGTCCGTCCGCGACTTTGACCTGGCCAGTTTTGGCCGCCGAAAACAGCAGATTGCTGAAGTCGCTTCGCTGATTACCAGTCAGTATCCAACCGGCAAGGTCGAGGTCACCCTTAGCGATATCTACAGTAATATCAGCAACGCTATTGGCGAAGATCGGCGGGCAATCGATCTGCTGCTGAGCGCGCTGGAAAAGCTGGATATCGTTCCCAAAATTACGCCAATGCGTGGCGGCACCGATGGCGCAGCGCTGTCGGCCAAAGGATTACTGACGCCCAATTTCTTTACCGGCGCGCATAATTTCCATTCACGCTTTGAGTTTTTGCCAGTTTCCTCTTTTATAAAGTCTTATCAGGTTGCCCGGGAACTGTGCCTGCTGGCCGCGTCTCAGGCATAAAAAAAGCGCCGGGTAGCGGCGCTTGAGGTCTTTAGCAAACTGACATTTAAACATCAGATCGCGTTCAGGCGGGTGAACAGCAGCAATATGAAGCGCCGGGTAGCGGCGCTTCAGATCAATTTTCCCGCTTAAAAAGAAACCCAGTCATCGGCAGAGGCCGTGGCTTTTGCCGCTACCGGTCTGGCCGCAGGGGCAGCTTTGTAAGGTGCCGGCGACGGACTGGCGCTTGATGGTGACAGGCGGAATTTAGAGACGGACAGCGTCAGCTCTTCGGTCTGGCGTTCAAGCGCGCTGGCGGCGGTGGAAACTTCTTCCACCAGCGAGGCGTTCTGCTGCGTCACGCTATCCATTTCCGTAATCGCCGTACCAATTTGCGAGATGCCTTTGCTCTGCTCTTCAGAAGCGGACGCAATCTGCTTCATGATTTCGACCACTTCAGCCACGGCCTTCAGCATATCGTCCATCGTGCTGCCCGCCTCATTCACCAGCTTAGAGCCCTGGTTAACGCGCGTAACGGAATCCGCAATCAGCGTTTCGATCTCTTTGGCTGCGCCTGCGCTGCGCTGCGCCAGATTACGGACTTCGCTGGCCACCACGGCAAAACCACGGCCCTGCTCGCCAGCACGCGCCGCTTCTACTGCAGCGTTGAGTGCCAGAATGTTGGTCTGGAAGGCGATGCTGTTAATGACGCTGGTGATCTCCGCAATTTTCTGTGAACTACCGGAAATACCCTGCATGGTATTCACCACGTCATTGACCAGCTTGCCGCCTTTGCTGGCCGTTGAAGAGGCGCTTTGCGCCAGGTCGCTGGCCTGACGGGCGTTGTCGGCGTTAAATTTCACCGTGGCCGTCAGCTGTTCCATACTGGCCGCCGTTTGTTCCAGCGCCGCAGCCTGCTGCTCGGTACGGGAAGAGAGATCGTTGTTGCCGGAAGAAATTTCCGCCGCGCCACGATAGATATTATCGGTGCCGCTACGAATAGCGCTAACGGCTTCACGCAGGCTGTCCTGCATGGCCCGTAACAGCGGAACCAGTCTACCGACGCAGTTACGACCAATGTCCTCCAGCGGGTGGCTGAGATCGCCTTCGGCAATACGGCGGAAATGCTCACGCATGCCGTCGAGCGGACGAACCAGCATTTTCACCAGATAACGGTCGGTAAACAGCAAAATCAGCAGGCCCGCAATGACCGCAATAACGATAATTACCTTGGTCATATTGGTCAGATGATCGACGGTGACGCGCGTGGCATCAAGCTTGTCGCCTGCCGCCGCGTTAAATTTATCGACGCTGGCACCAAAGGCACGGCTAAGCGGCGGCGTAACGTTAGCGGCATGGCGACGAAAATCGTCCAGTACCGGCTGCTGCGCCAGGCGCATCTGCGGCAGAACGCCTTCATCCAGCAGCTTCTGCCAGCTTTCAATTACCGCGTTGGCATAACTGGCTTCCATCGGGCCCGGCGCTTCAGCTTTAAAATCCGCCAGCAATTTCGTCATGTTATCCAGCGCTTTTTGCACGGAAGCCATATCGGCTGCGGCCGTCGGGCTGTTTGCCTGACGTGACTCAACGGCGCGGGTCAGGCGGGTAATAAAACGAAAATATTGATCGTTACCTTTACTGAGCGTCGTCATCTGGTTAACCAGCTGACGATCGACCTCATTGCCTTTACCCACCGAGTTCAGTGCGCAAACGCTATAGATACCGACTGCCGTCCACAACAGACAAAAAAGGCCGAGACTCCACAGCATAACGCTGCGAATGGTAAAGTTTTTTAGCACATTCATAACTACTCCGTAACGATGTGAGAATCAGTTGGCTCGTCCTGAGAGGTGGACGTCTGACTGAGTTATCGGCATCGCTGGCGGGAACATGAATAGTTATTTTCTTATTAATTCAGGATGTTACAAAAATAACACCACCTTAACCTTTTGCTCTGTAACGCTTTTTTATTAAACGCCGGTCGCTAAATGAAACTATTTTGTTAAAAACTTATTTTCTTAACCGCACCATTCCCTTCATTAACAGGCGGAAAAGCTGCATTCGCCTGCGCATAAAGTTTTTTTCAAGCTTAAGGACGGGGCCCGTTTCACCAAAGCGCATCACGTTATCCGCGCGCGGTTGCCATGCGGGCCAGTTAATCTCGCCTTCCAGCTGTTGTGAGAAAACGCTGGCGTAACGGGCAAAGTTCACCCAGTAGCCGCTGACCTTTTGCGCGAATTCGCGATCGGTAGCGGTGAAAGGACGCTTGCCCATCTGCTCGCTCAGCTCATCCAGCGTGTTTAGCGTGTAGGGAATTTCATTGCCGTGCCAGGTACCATCGGGATAAAGATCGCGGGAGTTTTCCGAAACGTAATCAAAGTAGTAGCGCCAGGCCGGTACGCCATTGCGATACTGTGACAGCGCGGCGATATAGCCCATCGCGGTGAAGGTCATGTCGCGAGCGACCTGCCTTCCCAGCTTTGCATCGTCATAGATGCCATCATACAGCAGACGGATCATCTTCATGCGGATGCCGATTCGCTGCGTGTTACGCAGCTGTTTGATAATCGCCGCCGGTTCGACGCCAAAGTAGTTAAGCACGCTGGCTTCATCACTGTTACTGCCAATCATCAGCGGCAGCTTATGCTGCCTGACGCTGTTAAAAACGGTAAGCACCGGCAGCGGCAGCACTCTGTCACCCGCAATGGCTACCGGGCCGTTGGCCAGCGAAGTATCCAGCGGCCAAAAGGCATCCGCCGGCAAAGCGCGCAGCTGTTCTGCCGTGGCGTCAGCAAGATTAAAATGACGAGCGATTTTTATGCCGTTCTCCAGCGCCTTTTCCCGCGGAATATCAGGCAACGCATAAGGACTCTGCGCAATGCCCTTGTGAAACAGGCCAACGGAAAGCGGCGAGGCAAACAGCGACAGTACGCTGCGCGCGCCGGAGGATTCGCCAAAGATAGTCACGTTATGGCGATCGCCGCCAAAAGCGGCAATATTGCGCTGTATCCACTGCAGCGCGGCTATCTGATCGAGTAGCGCAAAGTTATTGACCACTTCGCCAGGCGGATACTCTTTATCCAGCGCCGGATGGGCAAAAAAGCCCAGGTGGCCTAAACGATAGTTAAGCGTGACCACGATCACGCCTTGCGCGGCCAGCGGCTGACCAATATAGGGCGCAAGGCCGCCTGCGCCGATGGTAAAGCCACCTCCGTGAATCCAGACCATAACCGGCAGCGGTCTTGCGGGTGCCGTTTCCGGCGTCCAGATATTCAGATAGAGGCAGTCTTCGCTGAACGCGCCGGGGTCGCCGCCGCCGACGGCCATGCAGTATTGCCGGTTTTGCCAGATGGCCGCGCCCCAGGCTGTTGCATCCCTTTCATCCTGCCACGGCGGCACCGGTTTTGGCGGCTGCCAGCGCCTGGTGCCCGTGGGTGGTGCGGCATAGGGTATTCCCCTGAAAACAAACACGTCCTTTTCTACACTTCCGCGTACCGTTCCTTCTGCTGTCCTGATCCTCACCACACGTTCGTTTTTCATCGCTGCGTCCTGAAGAGTCTGCCCTCATTATTTGCACTGGCGCAATTTCTGTCCACTGGCGCGCTTAATTTACAGAAAATGCTTACGATTTCTTAACGATTGAGAGGAGAGAAAATAAGACCCGCCTGGTTACTGGCCGGGAAAAGCGGCGTGGGATAAAGCGCTGCGCCTGCTGGCCCTTGTCGAAAAGCCAGCAGGCGTGGGGAAATTAAGAAGTGATGCTACTGCTGCGAGCGGCAATGACCGTAACGGAACTTGGCAACCAGCATCAGCGAAGTCAGCACGGCCGGAATAGCCAGGCTGGAGAAGACTTCCGTAATATGCCAGCCCATCGCTAACATTTGCGCACCGGCAAAAGCGCTGAGAATGGCCCCTATCCGCCCTACGCCGTGCATCCAGCTCGACCCCGTCGCACGCGCATGGGTAGGATAATAGCTGGCGGACAGCGCATTCATGCCCGTATTGGCACCGTTAAGGCAAAAACCGCTGCAGAAAGCCACCGTACCTAAAATCAGCGTATCTGCGGGCGCATAGCCTATCGCTACTGTGGCAATCGCCCCCGTAAAGTAGATGGCGGCCAGCGCCAGGTTGGCATTAAAGCGATCCATTATCCAGCCGGCAAACAGGGAACCAATCGTGCCGCCCGCCTGGTACATTGCCGTCACCAGCGCCGCCTGAGTTACCGTCATCCCCATGTCTTTGACTAATGACGGAAGCCAGCTGCCGATCAGGTACACCAGGAACAGCCCCATAAAATAGCTGCCCCACAGCAGAACGCTGCCGGAGAGATAAGGACGCGTCAGCACCAGCTTTACCGCCCCGTGCCGCTGCGCTTTTTCATCCATAGCAAAACGGCTACCCTGCGGTAGCTGGCCCGGCGCCATTTTTTCGACGATGCGCCGAATTTGCTCCACGGGCGCCTGACGCGACAGCAGGAAGCGCACGGATTCGGGTAGCCATTTCAGTAACATCGGGACAATCAGCAGCGGCAGGAGTCCGCCGACCACCAGCACGGAGTGCCAGCCCAGATTAGGGATAAGCCACGAAGCCGCAAACCCCCCGCCGGCCGCACCAAAGGTAAAGCCGCAAAAAACCACCGTAATAATAAAGGCGCGTTTGCGTTCAGGAGAATATTCCGCCACCAGCGTACCGACGTTGGGCATCGCCGCGCCCAGACCCAGCCCGGTAAGAAAGCGGAACAGCAGCATTTGATCGACGCTTTGTGAAAAGGCGGTCGCCAGCGTCAGCAGGCCAAAGAAAAAGACGCTGCTGATAATAATTACGCGGCGTCCAAAGCGGTCGGCCAGCGGGCCAGCAAACATCGCCCCCAGCGCGAGGCCAATCAGCGCGGCGCTGATCACCGCGCCCAGCTGTTGGGTACTGACGCCCCAGGTTGCCTTTAGCGCTGGCGCAATAAAGCCCATCAGGGCGATATCCATGCCGTCCATGGCAACCACGGCAAAACACAGGGCAATAATACGTTGCTGATAGCGAGTAATGCCGCCTTCGTTAATTAAGGCACGCACGTCTGTCGCAGCGATACTCTCCACGTTAGCGCTCCATGGCCAGCGTTTTTTTCACAGGCTGGCATCGATTCCGAAAAAAAAGTGTCGGTTATCATAACGGATTGCCATGCGGTTGACCCAGCAAAATAGTTGCTTTTCTGTAGCGAATTTCACGGAAAAAGCAAGCATCCGCAAGGAAAATGGGGGCTTTTATCAGAAAAACTGATATCGGGCAGGCAATAGCCCAACGGAAAGTAATGGAAAAGCGGGTTAATGTTAATTAAATTTTGCAATAAGGTTAACAATTATCTTGAGCGGGGCTTGCCTGACAATAGCCTTGCTGGCTACGCTGGATTATGGAAAAAAATTATCTGTTTAATCAGCGCATTCGTCTGCGTCATTTACATACTTTTGTCGCCGTGGCCCAGCAAGGTACGCTGGGGCGCGCCGCCGAAGTGCTGTCGCTTAGTCAGCCAGCGTTATCGAAAACGCTAAACGAGCTGGAAGAGATGACCGGTGCCAGGCTGTTTGAGCGAGGCCGCCTGGGTGCCCAGCTTACTACCGCTGGTGAACAGTTTATGACTCACGCGGTGCGTATTCTGGATGCGCTTAACCACGCGGGCCAGTCGCTCAGTCCCGTCGCCGAAAAGGATCCCGCCGTATTGCGCATAGGCGTACTGACTACGGTGGCGCTTGGCATGCTCCCTTCTATCCTCGAACGCTTTCACCAGCAGCAGCCAAGAACCGTGGTACAGGTTGCCACGCTGCACAATAACGTTCTGATTGCCGGGCTGCGGGCGGGCGAATTTGAAGTGGGCATTGGCCGCATGGCCGACGCCACCATGATGACCGGGCTGAATTATGAGCTGCTTTTTCTGGAGTCTTTACGGCTGGTCGTCCATCCCCAACACCCGCTGTTAAGTGACAACGTCACCCTGTCGCGCGCGCTGACCTGGCCAGTGGTAATATCACCGGAAGGCACGGCCCCCAGACGGATTGCCGATGCAATGCTAAAGGAACACGGCTGTCAGCTGCCCGATACGCTGGTGGAAACCTCAGCCACTTCGCTGGCGCGCCAGTTGGCCATGCGCTGTAACTACGTCTGGTTTGTGCCGTCCGGCGCTATTAAAGAAGATTTATTGCATAACGCTCTGGCGGCTTTACCCATTGCTTCACATGGCGCAGGCGAACCGGTAGGCATTATTACCCGCTCCGGTTCTCCCCTCAGCCGCAGCGCGGAGCTGCTAATGGCCGTGACCCGTAAGTCGCACTCCGGCTAGCGGCTGCGTTTGGCATGGCGCTCACGGTTTTCTGCCCGCGCCTGTTCGCTTTTTCTTAACGCCACGTAGCAGGCCCCGCTGCCGCCATGATGCGGCTGGGCGCTGCAAAACGCCTGTACCTGCTCAAACTGCTGAAGCCAGCGCGCCAGATAGCTGCGCACGATATTAGCGTGCGCATCATCTTCTTTACCCTTGCCGTGAATAATCAGCAGATTACGAAAGTTTTCATGCTCTGCCTGCAACATAAAGCTGTATAAGGACTGGCGGCAGGTTTCGACCGGCTGCCGCAGAAGATTCAGGCTGGCGTTCGGCTGGTACTTGCCCAGGCGCAGCTTATCCAGCACGCCCTGCTGGATCCCCTCGGCTTTATATTCCAGCGGCACTTCACGCGGAATAATCGTTAAAAAACCGCTGGTCAGCGGATTATCCAGCTGCAACTCTTCCTGACGCTGGCGTGGGGATTTGGTGGAAGGGGATTTTAGCCACAGAATATTGCTACAGTCCTTCAGCGGCGTGACGTCTTCCATCGCGTCTTTGAACAGGTCTTCATCGTTAAAGTTCATCATGCGAATTCCCCGGTGGCAGCATAGATAATGATGTAATGGTATCTCCACCGGGCTGGTCTGGCAAAAATTCACCGGGGTTAAACGCTATTCTTCCTGTTGCAGCGCAAAACGCGCGCTGGCTTCATCCGTCACCAGGCCGCTGATCCAGCCGCCCTTTAATACGGCGGCTATAGCCTGGTGCTTCTCGTGGCCGCCCGCGAAGGCAACAATCTGCCGCCGGGTATGCGCCGTCAGCCTGACGCTGGTCAGACGCTCGTCCAGCTCGCTTGCTGCCCGTTCCCCCTTCTTATCGATAAAGTGACCGATCATTTCTGCTGCTACCTGCTGCGACATTAATGTGGCCACCTCCGCGTCGCTGATAAAACCGTCCGCATTAAGCGGGCAGCCTGGCGCAACCTGACCGATGCCCACAAACATTACGTCAGCCTGCGCCGCTTTTTCCGTCACGGTGCGGTAGATACGATGATTGCACCAGAGATCGCGGTCTGCGGCGCTGTCGGCATAAAGCGGCGCGGGCAGAATAAAATAGCGCCCCTGGGTTTTTTCCGCCATCCATAACGGCACGTCGTAACGGGTACAGGAACCATCGCTGGCGATAGCGCCTATTAGCGAGACGCAGCTGTGCTGCGGCCGCTCAAACTCCGGCAGCTCGCTAATGGTTGCGCGTAATGTTCTGCCGGAGCCGACAGCGATAATCTGTGCCTGTGGATTTTTTAGCGTTTGCGCCATAACTTCCGCGCCCGCCACGGCGATCATCTGCTGCAGTCCGACGGCTTCTACCCCCTCAGAAGGGACAACCTGGCAAAGCGCCAGGCCAAAGCGCTGCTGTAGCTGTTGCGCCAGCGTCATGCATTCCGCTACCGGATGATTGACGGCCACGCTGACCAGCCCCTGCTCTGTGGCCAGCGCCACCAGCCGCTGCGCCACCTGGCGAGAAACGCCAAGCTTGTCGGCAATATCGTGCTGGGTTTCACCGGCAACGTAATACATCCAGGCCGCCCGCGCTGCCTGATCTAACTTTCTGTCGTGCTTGCTCATCATCCTGCCCATCTGTTTTGCACAGCTTACTGTGAATAATTGCCCGACCGCCGAGCAAAAGCAAATTTTGTGATCGCTCCCGCAGACAGTCGCGCGTAATTTCACCAGGCTGTAACACACTCAAGCAAAAGCCCTAACAAAGAGCAAAAGCCCAAATACTGGAGACCACCATGACCGCTTCTTCTGCCTCAGTCTGGCTGCACATCGGTGCAGGATCTTTCCACCGCGCGCATCAGGCCTGGTATCTGCACCGTCTGTTACAGCAGGGCGATACGCGCTGGGAAATTGCCCTTAGCAACATTCGTAACGACGCGGTGCCTTTACTGACGGCCCTTGCCGCGCAAAACGGCGAGTACGTGCTGGAGACCGTCACGCCTGAAGGCGAGCGCGAGTATGAAAAAATCACCTCGATCAAACATATTGTTCCCTGGGACGCGGAGCTGAAGGCGCTGACGGCCAGAGGCGCAGAGACGGCAACGCGGGTTATCGCCTTCACCGTTACCGAAAGCGGCTACTACCTGGACAGCGAGCACCAACTCGATCAGCAACATGCGGATATCAAGGCCGATATAAACGGCGAGACGCGTACGCTTTACGGAGCACTCAGGCGTATTTTGCAGGCGCGAGTTGAAGCGCATGGCGATCCGGTTACGCTATTGAGCTGCGATAACCTGCGGCATAACGGCGAACGCTTTCGTCAGGCTTTTCTGGCCTTTTTGCAGTTGTGCGGCGACGAAAAGCTGCTGGCGTGGGTAGCTGAGCAGACGAAATCCCCTGATACGATGGTCGATCGTATTACGCCGCGTCCTACAGCCGATATTGCCCCGCGCGTGCTGGCCGCAACCGGTTTTGCAGACAGCGCACCGGTGATGGGCGAGGCTTTTATTCAGTGGGTGGTGGAAGATGACTTTGCCGCAGGCCGTCCGGCGCTGGAAAAGGTGGGCGTCACCCTGGTCGATTCTGTCCTGCCGTGGGAAGAGGCGAAAATTCGCATCCTGAATGCCAGCCATAGCTGCATCGCCTGGGCCGGAACCCTGGTCGGGCAGGACTTTATTCATCAGAGCACCCGCACGCAGGAAATCAAAGAGATGGCCTGGGAGTATGTTACTCAGGACGTGATCCCTTCGCTTTCGCCCAGCCCGCTCGATTTGCAGGAGTATCGCGACGTCGTGCTGGCGCGCTTCGCCAACCCTTTTATCCGCGACACTAATCAACGCGTCGCGGCGGATGGCCTCTCCAAGATCCCCGGATTTATTACGCCGACCCTGACAGAAAGCTATGCGCGCGGCGATATCCCACGGGCAACCGCCGTTCTTCCTGCCCTGTTCTTTCTCTTTTTGCAGCGCTGGCATCAGGACGAACTTCCGTACGCTTACCAGGACGGCGCGCTGGACGCTGCAGGCTGGCACGCCGTAATGGCGAAGCCAGACGCCCTGGCAAACTATGCCGCTAACGAGACGCTGTTTGGCCCGCTGGCTAAAGACGCCAGGTTTGCCGCGCTATTGACCGAAACCGTTTCTGCGCTGGGCCAGTGGGCAAAAGTGCCGCAGCCGGTAAATGAATAAGGAGCAAGATATGTATCTGGGTATCGATCTTGGCACCTCTGAACTTAAAGCGCTGGTGCTTGCCGAAGGCGAAATCGTGGCAACCTGTAGCGCAAAGCTGAGCGTGCAGCGCCCGCATCCTCACTGGGCGGAGCAAGCGCCGCAGGACTGGTGGCAGGCCCTTGAGCAGACTATTGGTGAGCTGCGCCAGACGTTGGGCGAGCGCTGGTCTGCTATTCGCGCTATCGGGCTTTCTGGCCAGATGCACGGTGCCGTCCTGATGGATAGCCACCATCAGGTGCTGCGCCCCTGCATTTTATGGAACGATACCCGCAGCGCGGCGGAGTGCAGCGAACTCACTGAACAAGCCAGCGATTTACACAGTGTCTCCGGCAATCTCGCTATGCCCGGCTTCACGGCACCGAAACTGCTGTGGGTAGCGCGTTATGAACCAGAGATTTTTGCCCGCATCGCCACGGTGTTATTGCCCAAGGACTATCTGCGCTGGCGTATGTCCGGAGAAAAAATCGCCGACATGTCGGACGCCGCCGGGACGCTCTGGCTTGATGTTGCGCGTCGTGACTGGTCAGACAGCCTGCTGGCAGCCTGTGGCCTGACCAGAGATCAGATGCCGCGCTTAACGGAAGGTTCGCAGCCCGCAGGCAAACTGCAAAGCGACGTTGCGCACCGCTGGGGCCTGCCGGAAGGCATTATTATTGCGGGCGGCGGTGGCGATAACGCGGCCAGCGCGGTTGGGCTGGGCGCGGTTGAACCCGGCGATGCCTTTATTTCACTGGGTACCTCCGGCGTGCTGTTTGCCGTCAACGATCGCTTTCGTCCTGCGCCGGCTTCAGCCGTTCATGCTTTCTGCCATGCACTGCCCGCACGCTGGCATCAGATGAGCGTAATGCTGTCGGCTGCCTCCTGCCTGCGCTGGCTTTGCGAACTGCTTAACGCGTCTGAAAGCGAATTGCTGGCGGAAGTGGCTGCTTTAAGCGAAGAGGCGCAGCGTACCGCACCGCTGTTTCTGCCCTATCTGGCTGGCGAACGCACGCCGCATAACGATCCGCAGGCCAGTGGATCTTTTCATCATCTGACTTTGTCCACGCAGCGCGCCGCGCTTGCCTATGCCGTGCTGGAGGGCGTTGCCTTTGGGCTGGCAGACGGCCTGAAAGCGCTGAACGAGGCGGGGACGGAACTGGACTGCTGCTCCCTGACCGGCGGCGGCGCACGCAGTGCCTTCTGGGCGCAGCTGATTGCGGACACGCTCGATTTACCCATCGTGACCCACCAGGGAGGAGAAACCGGTGGTGCGCTGGGTGCGGCACGCCTGGGCTGGCTGGCCGATGGCGGCGAGCCGCAGCAGGTCTGTCAAAAACCGGCCGTCCTCAAACGCTACCTGCCTGACGCGACTCGCCATCACCAGCTACAGCGGCGGCTCGATTATTTCCGGCTGCTTTATCAACAGCAGCGAGAAGCGCGCGGCGCTTTCTGAGACATAAACCGGGCGCATCGGGCGTCCGTTACCTGACAACAGAGGAATTATGATGAAATCAGCCACTAACTGGTTCGGCCTCCCCTTGCCTTTACTCTGGGGCTATATCGCCATCGCCGTATTTATGAGCGGGGACGGCTTTGAAATGGCCTTCCTGTCAAAACATATTACCGATCTCGGTTTCACCCCTTCGCAATCCGCTCTGGTGTTTACGCTTTATGGCGGCGCGGCGGCGCTGGCCGCATGGAGCTCTGGCGTGGTAGCGGAAATTATCACGCCGCAGCGCGCAATGCGTATCGGCTTCATACTGTGGGTAGTTATGCATGTCCTGTTTATGACGTTGGGACTGGGCCTGCGCAACTATCCGCTGATGCTGCTGTTTTACGGCATTCGCGGTCTCGCCTATCCGCTGTTTATCTACTCTTTTGTGATGCTGGTGGTGCAAAACGTTCCCAAACAGCAGCTTTCTTCGGCTATGGGCTGGTTCTGGGCCATGTATTCCATTGGCATTGGCTGTGTGGGCAGCTATTTGCCCAGCTTTACCATCCCGTGGATGGGTGAAACCGGCACCTTGTGGTTTGCCATTGCCTGGGTTGCCGCTGGCGGCCTGATGGCGATGTTCCTGTTACGTAATGTCGGCGGCGAAAGTGAAAAAGCGCAGCTTTCGACCCGTGAAAAAATGACCGAGCTATCGCGTGCCGTTACCATTCTTTTTACCAACCGTAATATTTTTCTCGCCTGCATGATCCGCATTATCAACACGCTTTCGCTGTTTGGCTTTGCGGTGGTGATGCCAATGCTGTTCGTTGGCCGGTTAGGTTTCAGCATGTCGGAGTGGCTGCAAATCTGGGCGGTGTTCTTTTTCGTCACCATTTTTACCAATATTATGTGGGGCGTGCTGGGAGAATATATCGGCTGGATCCGTCAGGTACGCTGGTTTGGCTGCCTGGGCTGCGCGCTCTCCAGCCTGGCCTTTTATTATCTGCCGGTAACCTTTGGGCATAACTTTTGGGTCGCGCTGGTGCCAGCCGTTATGCTGGGGATTACCGTTGCCGCCTTTGTGCCTATGACAGCGGTATTCCCGGTACTAGAGCCAAAGCATAAAGGGGCAGCAATCTCGATTTATAACCTGTCAGCAGGGCTGAGTAACTTCCTCGCGCCCGCTATTGCTTCACTGGTTTTACCTTTTTTTGACATCAAAGGCGTGGTCTGGACCTACACTGCGCTCTACCTCGTTGCGGGCGTGTTAACGCTGATTATTCGGGTAGAGCAACCTTCCAGAAAAGTAGCAGAAAAAAGGATCAATCACTACGCTACGAAGCCCGCGACATCAGATAAAACGCCAGTTTGATTTTTGACGCTTTATAAACGGGAGGTCACCAAAAGTGACATCCCTGTTTTTTATGTGGCTAAATTTCTCCGCATGAGTTCCCTTCATCGCGCAAAAAATGTTAAAATTGACCTCAATCAATAATCACTCGAGCCAACACTATGATCCCGGAAAAGCGTGTTATCAACAGACGTATCCAGTCTGGCGGTTGTGCCATTCATTGTCAGGATTGCAGCATCAGTCAGCTCTGTATTCCTTTCACGCTGAACGAGCATGAACTCGATCAGCTGGACAATATTATCGAGCGCAAAAAACCTATCCAAAAGGGCCAGACGCTGTTTAAAGCAGGCGATGAGCTAAAGTCGCTCTACGCCATTCGCTCCGGGAGCATTAAGAGCTATACCATCACCGAACAGGGTGACGAGCAGATTACCGGTTTTCACCTGGCTGGCGACCTGGTAGGCTTCGACGCCATCAGCGTGGGCGAGCACCCCAGCTTCTCGCAGGCGCTGGAGACCGCAATGGTCTGCGAGATCCCTTTTGAAACTCTTGATGACCTTTCTGGTAAAATGCCCAGCCTGCGCCAGCAGATGATGCGCCTGATGAGCGGCGAAATTAAGGGCGACCAGGAGATGATCCTGCTGCTGTCAAAGAAAAATGCCGAAGAGCGGCTGGCGGCCTTTATCTATGGGCTATCGCGCCGCTTTGGCGAGCGCGGCTTTTCCCCGCGCGAGTTCCGTCTGACCATGACCCGGGGCGATATCGGCAACTACTTAGGCCTGACGGTAGAAACCATCAGCCGCCTGCTGGGCCGCTTCCAGAAAAGCGGCATGCTGGCGGTAAAAGGCAAGTACATCACCATTGAAAATCATGAGGTCCTGTCGCAGCTTGCCGGTCAAAGCCGCGCTATCGCCTGATTTTTAGCTGGCCGGCTTTGTCCGGCCTTTCCTCACGTCCTTTATATGTTGCGCTTTTAATGACGCTTCTTCTGCTGTCCACGCAGTCCCGCCGCCGTATTTGTTAAAAGGTTGATCTGGCAATAACTTTTTTCTTTTTTCCGGACGATGATTGGGCTATCTTTTAAGCTACTCAGCGTAGGAGGATCCGTTATGGCTAAGTATCAAAACATTCTTGTGGCGATCGACGCGCAACAGGACGACCAGCCAGCGCTGCGCCGTGCTGTCTATCTCAATCAGCGTCTCGGTGGTCAGATCACGGCATTTCTGCCAATCTATGATTTTTCATATGAAATGACGACGTTACTGTCGCCTGATGAACGGGTGACCATGCGTAAAGGCGTGGTCAGCCAGCGTACCGAATGGATCCGCGAACAGGCTAAAGCCTATCTTGCCGCGGGCATTAACATCAATATCAAAGTGGTCTGGCATAATCGCCCCTATGAAGCAATTATTCAGGAAGTGCTGGATGGCGGTTACGATCTGCTGCTGAAGATGGCGCACCAGCACGACAGGTTGCAGGCGGTGGTGTTTACGCCGACTGACTGGCACCTGTTGCGTAAATGCCCTTGCCCGGTGTGGATGGTTAAAGACCAGCCGTGGCCGGAAGGCGGCAAAGCCGTTGTGGCGGTGAACCTGGCCAGCGAAGAACCGCATCACGATCCGCTTAACACGCTGCTGGTGAAAGAGACGCTGGAACTGGCCGAACAGGTAAACCACACTGAGGTGCATCTGGTCGGTGCCTATCCCATTACCCCAATCAATATCGCCATTGAACTGCCGGATTTCGATCCCGGCGTCTATAACGACGCTATTCGCGGGCAGCATCTGCTGGCGATGAAGGCGCTGCGGCAAAAATTCAGTATCGACGAAAAATACACCCATGTTGATAAAGGCTTGCCGGAAGAGGTCATTCCAAACCTGGCCGAGCAGCTTGACGCGGGTGTCGTGGTATTAGGCACCATTGGCCGTACCGGCCTCTCGGCTGCCTTCCTCGGTAATACGGCTGAGCAGGTTATTGACCATCTGCGCTGCGATCTGCTGGCCATCAAGCCGGAAGGGTTTGTCTCGCCGATTGAGCTGGATACAGACGAAGAGGATTAGCCAGAGGTCATGAACAATAAAGGCCGGGAAATCCCGGCCTTTTTATTGCGTCGCTAAAAATTCAACGACTACAGCGCTTTCAGAATCGCATCTACGGTCGCTTTCGCATCACCGAACAGCATCTGCGTGTTCTCGCGGAAGAACAGCGGGTTCTGTACACCAGCGTAGCCGGTATTCATTGAACGCTTAAACACCACCACGTTTTGCGCTTTCCAGACTTCCAGCACCGGCATGCCCGCGATCGGACTACGCGGATCTTCCTGTGCCGCCGGGTTAACGGTGTCGTTAGCGCCAATCACCAGCACGGTATCCGTCTCGCTAAAGTCATCGTTGATTTCGTCCATTTCCAGCACGATATCGTAAGGCACCCGCGCCTCAGCCAGCAGGACGTTCATGTGGCCAGGCAGACGTCCGGCGACGGGATGGATGCCGAAACGCACCTTAATGCCTTTTGCACGCAGCTTCTCGGTGATTTCCGCAACCGGATACTGCGCCTGCGCTACCGCCATGCCATAGCCGGGGGTAATAATGACGCTGCTGGAATTTCTCAGCATCTCGGCCGTGCCCTGCACGTCAATTTCGCGGTGCTCGCCCTGCTCTGCTTCTTCGCCGCCAGAGCTGCTGTCCGTACCGAAACCACCGGCAATCACGCTGACAAAGGAGCGATTCATCGCCTTACACATAATGTAAGACAGAATTGCGCCGCTTGACCCCACCAGCGCGCCGGTCACAATCAGCAGATCGTTGCCGAGCATAAAACCAGCCGCTGCCGCTGCCCAGCCCGAGTAGGAGTTAAGCATTGAAACTACGACCGGCATATCTGCACCGCCGATAGAAGCCACCAGATGCCAGCCAAACGCCAGCGCGATAACGGTCATCAGCAGCAGCGCAAAGACCTGTGCGCCCACGCTTTCGGTACGTACAAAGATAATCAGCAGGCACAGCGACACCACCAGCGCCAGCAGATTAAGCTTGTGGCGATGCGGCAACGCCAGCGGTCGAGAAGAGATTTTCCCGCACAGTTTGCCCCAGGCGACCAGCGAGCCGGCGAAGGTCACGGCACCAATGAACACGCCGATAAAGACCTCGGTCAGATGGATGTTTTCCATCACCACATCTGTACCCGGCACGTGATCGATATAGCTGTTGTAGCCAACCAGAACAGCGGCAAGCCCCACAAAGCTGTGCAGAACCGCCACCAGCTCCGGCATTTCGGTCATCTCAACCTTTTTCGCCAGACGAATACCGATAGCGCCACCGATGACCATGGCCACCAGCACCCAGCCGATTTTGCTGCTGTCAGGCCCCATCATGGTTGCCAGCAGCGCGATGGTCATGCCGCTGATGCCAAACAGATTGCCTTGTTTAGAAGTTTCATGTTTCGACAGCCCCGCAAGGCTGCAAATAAAAAGAATTGCGGCAACAATGTATGCTGCAGTCACTAATCCGCCAGACATTGATTATCCCTCAGTTCTTACGAAACATTTTCAGCATGCGCTGAGTTACGGTGAAGCCACCAAAAATATTGATGCTGGCTATCAGCACGGCAACAAAGGAGAAGAAGCTCACCCAGCCGCCGTGACCCATTTGCAGCACCGCGCCGACCACGATAATGCCGGAGATGGCATTGGTGACCGACATCAGCGGCGTATGCAGCGCATGGCTGACGTTCCAGACCACGTAGTAACCCACCACGCAGGAGAGCGCAAAAACGGTAAAGTGCGTCAGGAAAGCGGGCGGCGCGACGTTAGCCAGCCAGCCGAACAGGATAATCGCCAGCGCGAACAGCGCGTACTTACGCCACGGCGAAGCAGGTTTTTCCGGTGCTTTTTCGGGCGCTTTTGCCGCTGCCGGAGCGGCTTTCGGCGCTGCAGAAACCTGGATAGGCGGCGCAGGCCAGGTAATCTCGCCGTCGCGAATGACGGTAACGCCACGGATCACCACATCGTCAAAGTCGATAGTGATTTCGCCGTTTTTCTCTTTGCAGAGCAGTTTTAAAAGGTTGACCAGATTGGTGCCGTAGAGCTGGGAGGATTGCGTTGGCAGACGGCCCGGCAAATCGGTGTAGCCAATGATTTTTACGCCGTTTTCGGTGGTGGTGACCTTGTCCGCTACGGTTAGCTCACAGTTGCCGCCGGTTTGCGCCGCCAGATCGACAATCACGCTGCCCGGCTTCATCGAAGCCACCATCTCGGCGGTGATCAGCTTTGGTGCCGGTTTGCCGGGGATCAGGGCGGTAGTGACAATGATATCCACTTCCTGCGCCTGGGCAGCGAACAGCGCCATCTCGGCCTTGATAAAGGCTTCGGACATCACTTTGGCATAGCCGTCGCCGCTGCCCGCTTCCTCTTCAAAGTCCAGCTCGAGGAACTCCGCGCCCATGCTCTGCACTTGTTCTTTCACTTCCGGGCGGGTATCAAAGGCACGTACGATAGCGCCAAGGCTGTTGGCCGCGCCGATAGCAGCCAGACCGGCGACGCCCGCGCCAATTACCATCACTTTTGCCGGCGGTACTTTACCCGCGGCGGTAATCTGACCGGTAAAGAAGCGGCCAAACTCGTGAGCGGCCTCAACGATAGCGCGATAGCCAGCGATATTGGCCATGGAGCTTAACGCATCCAGCGACTGCGCACGGGAAATACGCGGCACCGCATCCATCGACATCACGGTAATTTTGCGTGCCGCCAGCTTTTCCAGCAGCGCCGGGTTTTGCGCAGGCCAGATAAAGCTGACCAGCGTTGTGCCCTCACGCGCCAGGTCGATTTCATCGTCCAGCGGTGCGTTAACCTTTAACACAATATCCGCCTGCCAGACGGCAGCGTTATCCACCAGCGTGGCCCCTGCGGCAGCATAAGCCGCGTCATCAAAGCTGGCCAGCTTGCCTGCGCCCTGCTCGACCGCCACGCTGAAGCCCAGCGCCAGCAGCTGCTCAACCGTTTTCGGCGTCGCGGCGACTCGCGTTTCGTTGGGCAACCGCTCTTTGGTAATTCCAATCAGCATAGTATTCCCTTTCATCAGAGGTGAGATGATCCCGTTTATATGGCAAAAGGCCAGGCCCTTTACCCTTTATCTGTCTGCCCTATAACCTACTGAAAACAGCGCTGCCATACTACTGTTACCGGGCCATTTTGCAGTTTTATATCTGAAAAGTTCGATACGTCTGGCAAAAATATGATTTTAAGCGTTTATCCGGCTACTGCCCGAGAATAATTCGCTAAGAAAAGGGATTAAAGCAGTGATACTTTCGCAATAAAAGTCCAAATTTAACAATCTCTTAATCCTATTATCGATAATATTTAGTGGCTTAAGTGGTAAAGCCAGCGCCAGGCGCATGATTTAACATTTCTTTAATAACCTGACGCGCCGTGGCGCTTTGTCCTGCCGGACGGGGCGTAAAATGGCTGAGACAGAAACCATTATTACATGCAATAATCGACAGCTAATCTGTTACACATCAAGAGTCCAGCACGTTTTTGTACTCATTTTTTGCGCAAGGCGAAGGATTATTTTTATGAAGCTTAAGAATACCATTCTGGCATCAGCCCTGTTGTCACTGACTTCTCTCTCCGCTTATGCGGCTCAGGAACTGACGCCCGAAAAAGCGGCATCGCTGAAACCCTTTGATCGCATCAGTATTACCGGCCGTTTTAACGCCATTGGCGACGCAAACGACGCCATATCAAAACGTGCTGACGAGCTGGGGGCTAAGGCTTATTACGTACAGGGCATTAACGACAGCAATGGTAACAGCGGTAACTGGCGCGTGGTCGCCGATCTCTATCGGGACGATGCGCCGCCAGCGCCAAAGCATGAAGACCGCGTGATCAACGGCGTGCGCGAGCTGACTAAAGGGGAAGCCTATAAGCTGGAGCCGTTCGATACGGTTTCCATTAGCGGTTTCTACCATAGCCAGCCGGATGTTAACGACGCCATCACTAAAAAAGCCGCAGAGAAAGGCGCGGCCTCGTTCTTTATTATTCGCCAGATTGACGCCAACAGCGGCGGCAACCAGTACATCACCGCCTATATCTACAAGGCCGATGCCAAAGAACGCAAGGTGCAGTCACCGGATCTGATCCCGGCGGATTCGCAGGCAGGTAAAGCAGCCCTGGCCGCAGGTGGCGCAGCAGCGAAAACCGTGCAGATCCCGGGCGTAGCCTCTTCCGAAACGCCGGACGCGAAAGTTGGCCGTTTCTTTGAGACGCAGTCCTCCACTGGCCAGCGCTATACGGTCAGAACGCCGGAAGGCAAAAGCGTGCAGGAAGTCAGCGCAGTTACCGCTGCGCAGATGCAGCCGTTTGACAGCGTGACCTTTACCGGTCACTTCGGCACGCCAACGGAAGTGTCTGATGCCGTCGGCCGCGCCGCCATTGAGAAAGGCGCGAAGTATTATCACATTACCCGTCAGTGGTCTAACCAGAGCGGCGGCAACCTGACCGTCTCTGCCGATCTGTTTAAGTAAGCAGCACGGAGACGGCGTTCGGCCGTCTCCTCCTTGCATAACACCCCGCCTTTCTTTGCATAGCCAATCACTTTTCGCCCTGTTACGCATTGCATCTCACCATATCACTCCGTAAAATCGCCGCCGGTTTCAGGAGATCTTTTCGAATTGGGACGTCGCAGGCGTACAAATTGCGAACAACTCACCCTGTCATGGTTTTTTATTCTGGTTTTGGGATGCTTTTTTGGACAAAAAATTAGGTCTTACCGCCCTGACGGCGCTGGTACTGAGTTCAATGCTTGGCGCAGGCGTTTTCAGCCTGCCGCAGAATATGGCGCTGGTTGCCGGTCCGGCTGCGCTGCTGATTGGCTGGGCCATTACCGGCGTCGGCATCATTATGCTGTCACTGGCGCTGTTGCTGTTAACCCGTCTTAAACCGGAACTCGACGGCGGTATTTTTACCTATGCGCGCGCCGGATTTGGCGAGCTGACAGGTTTCTGCTCCGCCTGGGGCTACTGGCTGTGCGCGGTCATTGCCAACGTGTCTTATCTGGTGATCGTGTTTTCCGCCCTGAGCTTTTTCACCGATTCACCGGGGCACGTTGTTTTCGGCAACGGTAATACCTGGCAGGCGGTTCTGGGCGCTTCCGTCCTGCTCTGGCTGGTACACTGGCTGGTGCTGCGCGGCGTACAGACGGCGGCGAGCATCAATCTGGTGGCCACTTTGGGCAAGCTGGTGCCGCTGGGCCTGTTTATCGTGCTGGCTATTGCCGCCTTTAACCTCGACCGTTTCCGCTTCGATTTTTCCGGTGTTGAGCTGGGCGTGCCGGTCTGGGAACAGGTTAAAAACACCATGTTAATCACCCTGTGGGTCTTTATTGGTGTCGAAGGCGCAGTAGTGGTTTCGGCGCGCGCGCGCAATAAAAAAGATGTGGGTAGCGCAACGCTTTTGGCCGTGGCCGCCGCGCTGATTGTCTATCTGCTGGTTACGCTGCTGTCGCTGGGCATTGTGCCAAGAGCGGAACTGGCGCAGATGCGCAATCCTTCTATGGCGGGTTTGCTGGATCGCCTGATTGGTTCATGGGGAGACGTAGTGATTGCGCTGGGCCTGATCGTTTCCGTCAGCGGCGCTTACCTTAGCTGGACGATTATGGCGGCAGAAGTGCCAATGCTGGCTGCCGAACACGGTACCTTTCCGCGCTCGCTTGCCAGACAGAACGAGCGCGGCGCGCCTTCTGCTTCACTGTGGCTGACCAATCTTAGCGTGCAGGCCTGTCTGATTATGATTTGGCTGACCGGCTCCGATTACAATACGCTGCTGACTATCGCCTCGGAAATGGTGCTGGTGCCCTATTTCCTGGTTGGCGCCTATCTGTTTAAGGTCGCGCGCAAGATGAATAAGCCAGGCGCGCTGGTCATTGCACTGGGCGCCAGCGCTTATGGCCTGTGGCTGCTGTACGCTTCCGGCCCGCTGCATCTGCTGCTTTCTGTGGTGCTTTATGCGCCGGGCATGCTGCTGTTTTTATGGGCGCGTCGCAAAAACCAGGGAAGTGGCAAGCTTAACGGCATAGAAAAGATGGGTATGGCGGCGCTAATTGCCGGTTCCGGCCCGGCAATGTGGCTACTGCTGCGCTAGTGGGAAAAGGCTAACATGCTGACGGCCAGACGGTCGTCATGCTGCTCCAGCGTCAGCGGCTTGACGTACTCTTCGCGAATCACGTCAAGCTGCTGCTGCGAAAGCGGGTAAGGCAGCAAAATTTCAAAGCGTTCGATATGCTGTTGTTCAGCAAGCGTTATCAATCGGGCAATATTTATCTCGTCGCTGACCTGGGTAGAAATAATCTGAAGCGCCAGCGCTTTGAGTCTTTCTGAAGGGGCGGTCGGCAGATCCGGCGAGTTTTTAGTCACCATGCCAAAGATAGGCATTACGCCGTAAATAGCGTCAACAAAGCTCCAGCGTTTTTTGCAGGATGACGAGAGAAAATCAATGTAATTCAGACAGATATAGCTATCCCTTTCCTTCAAAGCCAGCTCTTTATCAGTCACCCTTTTCTCTCCTTTCTCCGTTAAACAACGCGCTATGCCGTCAGGTAACAACCCTGATGAACATAATGGCATATTTTACGCCATTTATACTATACATCGAGAGTTATTTAGCCCGAACTCATAGTAGTTCGCGTAAACATTCGGTAATCTTGTTTTTCCTTCGTTGAAAAATGTGGCTATGAATAAAATCGTATTCGTCGAGGACGATCAGGATGTTGGCGAACTGATTGCCGCCTATCTGAGCCGTCATGATATTGAAGTTATTGTTGAAAGCCGCGGCGACCGTGCCGAAGAAGTCATCAAAGCGACCATGCCCGACCTGGTGATGCTGGATATTATGCTGCCGGGAAAAGACGGGATGACGCTCTGCCGCGATCTGCGTACCAGCCAGCAGTGGAAAGGCCCTATCGTGCTGCTAACCTCGCTGGACAGCGATATGAACCATATTTTATCGCTGGAGATGGGCGCTAACGATTATATTTTAAAAACCACGCCGCCTGCGGTGCTGCTCGCTCGCCTGCGGCTCCATCTACGTCAGGCCGCCACGCAGAGCGGCGAAGAAGCCCCTGTGACCGCCAGCGTCAGTGCGCAAAAAGCGCTGCGCTTCGGCACGCTTTCGGTCGATCCGGTTAACCGCCAGGTCACGCTGTCCGGTGAGATTATCGCCTTATCTACGGCCGATTTCGATTTACTGTGGGAGCTGGCAACGCATGCTGGTTCTATCCTGAACCGTGACGCCCTGCTGAAAACGCTGCGCGGCGTTAGTTATGACGGAATGGATCGCAGCATCGACGTGGCAATCTCGCGGCTACGCAAAAAGCTGCTGGATAGCGCTACCGAGCCTTACCGGATTAAAACTATCCGCAACAAGGGCTATTTATTCGCGCCCCATGCCTGGGAAACGTAAGCTGCGATCGGGATGTGGCTTTATGGTTTGGCGCATGGACGCGCCAACCGAGCCATAAGAGACGATTTCACGGCGAGTCCGTATTTCGAGCTGCCCTTGATGCTTTACGCCGATCGCACCACAACTTTCCCCACAAACAAAAAACCCCTTCCACTGGAAGGGGTTAAGCACATGCAAACCGTACGACAGTTTAAATCAGGACTCGACCCACACCGTCTGCGCGTTAGTAAATTCCCGAATGCCAAAGTGGGACAGCTCGCGACCGTAACCGCTCTGTTTTACCCCGCCAATCGGCACACGCGGATCGGAGAAGCTCGGCGTATTGATAAACATACCGCCGGTTTCCACTCTTGCAGCCAGCCTCCGCGCCTTCGGCAGATCCTTACTCCACAGGCTACCGCCCAGACCGAACTCGGAATCGTTCGCCATGGCAATGGCATCGTCCGCATCTTTCGCCACGATCAATGAAGCCACCGGGCCAAACAGCTCCTGCTTAAAGCTGGTCATGCCTGGCTTCACGTTGCTCAGCACGGTTGGTGCATAAAAGTTCGCTGTACCCTCAATCACATGACCACCCAGCAAACATTCCGCGCCCTCGGCAATGGTTGCCTGCACCTGCGTATCCAGCTCGTCACGCAGATCGTAACGCGCCATCGGGCCAATATAGGTCGCTTCATCACGCGGATCGCCAACCACCATCTCTTTTACTGCCGCCACAAATTTATCGCGGAACTCGGCAAACACGCTCTCTTCAACAATAATACGCTTCGCCGCCAGACAAACCTGGCCGCCGTTCATAAAGCGCCCCGCAACCGCGCCTTTAACCGCTGCGTCGATATCAGCATCGGCCAGCACGATAAAGGCATCGGAACCACCCAGCTCCAGCACGCTTTTTTTCACTGCCGCCCCGGCCAGCGCCGCAATAGCTCCGCCAGCCCGCACGCTGCCGGTCAGGGTTACGGCTGCGATACGACGATCCTTAATGAGGGTAGCGACCGCATCGTTATCCGCATTCAGAACTTTAAACAGCCCTTCCGCCACGCCAGCTTCCGCCAGCACCGACTGCAACAACAGCGCGCTACCCATAATGCTCGGCGCTGGCTTCAGCAGATAGCTGTTACCCGCCATGATAATCGGCACGGCACCGCGCAGGACCTGCCATACCGGGAAGTTCCACGGCATCACGGCCAGGATTGCGCCAATCGGCAGATAGTTAACGTAAGCTTTTTCGTTCTCAACCATGGTGGCTTCTGGCGCAAGAAACGCCGGGCCTTGCTCTGCAT
The DNA here is from genome assembly GCF_047456155.1 of Erwinia sp. BNK-24-b. Lineage (NCBI taxonomy): Bacteria > Pseudomonadati > Pseudomonadota > Gammaproteobacteria > Enterobacterales > Erwiniaceae > Erwinia > Erwinia sp. BNK-24-b. The sequence continues at coordinate 2,129,967 of NZ_CP179901.1, read as the reverse complement.
ACCATTCACACAAACGCGCGCTTTTTTCTACTTCGGCCAGGCTCTGGGTAATCGGCTTACCCATTTCGTCGGTCATCATTTCCGCCAGCGCGCGGGCGTGTTTACGCAGGCTGCCAGCAACGTTCTGCAACAGCTGGCTGCGGGTATGGATGTCGCTATGACGCCAGTCCTGAAACGCACGGTCGGTCTGTGCCAGCGCGGTTTCTACTTCAGCCGCTGTGGCAAACGGCGTCTGACGAATAATTTCGCCGGTAAAAGGATTGCGGGAAACAGCGCCCGCCTGAGCAGCAGATGAAATCGTCATAAATTCTCCTGTAAAGCGTTTTCGCTTAGCGTGTTGTTCGTTGTTGGTAACATCATAGCCTTGCACACCTTTCCTGAAAAATGAATAATAATGAAAATATCCTGCTCAAAAAGAGAATGTACATGGATCTGACCCAGCTGGAAGTTTTCCGCGCTATTGCTGAAGAAGGAAGTGTTACTGCCGCCGCCGGAAAGCTGCACCGCGTTCCTTCTAATATTTCCACGCGCCTGCGCCAGCTGGAGGAAGAGCTGGGCACGGAACTGTTTAGCCGGGAAAAGCTGCGGCTGCATATCACCGATGCAGGCCGCACGCTGCTCGATTACGCCCAGCGCATTCTGGCGCTGACCGAAGAAGCGCGTATCCAGGTTTCCAGCCAGCATCCGGCAGGCGTTTTTACGCTTGGCTCAATTGAAAGCACCGCCGCCGTTCGGCTTCCTCCCTTGATTGCGCGTTACCATCAGAGCTGGCCTGAGGTGGAGCTGGGTCTTTCAACCGGCCCTTCCGGCGAGATGATCGATGGGCTGCTGGCCGGCAACTACAGCGCCATCTTTATTGACGGGCCGCCGAAACATCCGCAGCTGGAAGGCATTGCCGTTTTTGCCGAAGAGCTGGTGCTGATCTCCTCGCTGAACCATCCACCCGTTACCAGCGCCAAAGCCATTTCCGGCGCGACCATTTACGCTTTTCGCGCTAACTGCTCCTACCGTCGCCTGTTCGAAAACTGGTTTGCTCGTGAAAACGCCGCGCCGGGCAAAATTTTTGAGATGGAGTCCTACCACGGCATCCTGGCCTGCGTTAGCGCCGGAGCCGGACTGGCGCTGGTACCCAAAAGCATGCTGGAAAATATGCCGGGCAAAGACAGCGTCAGCGCCTGGCCGCTGGCGGATAGCATGGGCAAGCTGGCCATCTGGCTAATCTGGCGCAAGGGCGGCGGCTCGGCCAATCTACGAGCGCTGGTAAACCTGTTAGAAGTGCAGGAGTAAGCGTGCTGAACTACGCTTAAGCCACCTGTTAGCAAGATGGAAAAAATTATGCTGTGGCTGTACAACACATTGATCGTGCTGGGAACTATTGCCGCGATGGAGCTTATCGCCGCGCTTTCGCATAAATATATTATGCACGGCTGGGGTTGGGGCTGGCACCTCTCCCACCATGAACCGCGCAAAGGCTGGTTTGAAGTCAACGATCTTTACGCCGTCGTCTTTGCGGTGCTTTCTGTCGTGCTGATTTATCTGGGAAGCATCGGCTACTGGCCTTTACAATGGATCGGCGCGGGCATGACGGCATACGGCCTGCTCTATTTTATGGTGCACGATGGTCTGGTTCACCAGCGCTGGCCGTTCCGCTATGTGCCGCGCAAAGGCTATCTGAAACGTTTGTATATAGCGCACCGGCTGCATCATGCCGTACGCGGCCGCGAAGGCTGCGTCTCTTTTGGTTTTCTCTATGCGCCGCCGGTCGCTAAACTTCAGGCAACGCTGCGCCAGCGACATGGCCGTCGTAAGCGCGCGGACGCTGCCACAGCGCCGCAGGACGAGGCGGAGCAGACGCAGCCAGTCGTGAAGCGATAGCCTTGCATCCTCCCGCCGCCAGCAGGCCCAGCTTTTCTGCCTTGCTGGTGCCCTGCCGCCGCTCCCAGGCGGCGGTTCCCGCTTTGCGAACCTTTACGCCAATTTCCCGATAGACGCCGCGCGCGGTGGCAATAGCCCAGGCCGAACGCAGCGGCAGGCCCGCCAGCCCGGCATCCGCCGAAAGATAGTAAGGTTCAGCGGCCGCCACCAGCCGCTCGGCCACGCGCGCCAGCCGTTCACGGTTGACTGGCTCAGCATAGTTTTTCAACGTCAGCCCCTCTTCTTCCAGCCAGTGGATCGGCAGGTAGCAGCGACCGGTTTGGGCATCCTCAACGATATCACGAGCGATATTGGTCAACTGAAAAGCCAGCCCTAAATCACAGGCGCGATCCAGTACCGCCTCATCGCGCACGCCCATCACCCGCGCCATCATCAGGCCAACCACGCCTGCAACGTGATAGCAGTAGCGCAAAGTATCATCCAGGCTGTAATAGAGGTCGCCGCGCACGTCCATGGCGTAACCTTCCAGATGATCGAACGCCTGCTGCTGCGGGATAGCGTGTGCCAGAGCCACTTCCTGAAAAGCGGCAAAGGCCGGATCGCTCATCGACTCGCCCATACAGGCGCGAATAGTCAGCGCCTTTAACATTTGCAGTCGTGCTTCTGGCGTGGTCTGCGCGCTGTTTTCCTGTCTGAAACCTAACTGCTGGTCGTCAATCACATCATCGCAGTGGCGACACCAGGCATAGAGCATCAGCGCGCTGCGGCGGGTTGCCGGATCGAACAGCTTCGCCGCCGTCGCAAAGCTTTTGGACCCCACCGCCATTGTTTCCGTGGCGTGACTGAGCAACGGCTCGTTCATCGTATAATATCCTCCAGGATCAGGCTGGCGGTCACTTTGGCAGAAGCAATCACGCCCGGAATGCCCGCGCCAGGATGCGTCCCCGCGCCGACCAGGTAGAGATTTTTTATTTTGCTGTCGCGGTTGTGCGGGCGGAACCAGGCGCTCTGCGTCAGCAGCGGTTCAACGGAAAAAGCGGAACCCAGATGCGCGCCCAGCTCGTCACGAAAATCAAACGGCGTGAAGATTTTTTCCATCACCAGCTGCTCGCGCAGGCCCGGCATATAGTGCTCTTCCAGATAGGCAAAAATACGATCTTTCAGCTTTGGCCCTTCCACTTCCCAGTCGATATCGGCCACGCCCAGGTTAGGTACCGGTGCCAGCACGTAAAAGCTACCGCAGCCTGGCGGCGCCAGAGATGGGTCGGTGACGCAGGGCGAATGCAGATAAAGCGAGAAGTCATCAGCCAGCTTGTCGTGATGAAAGATATCCTCAATCAGTTCTTTATAGCGCGGCCCAAAGCAGACCGTATGGTGCGCCAGCTGGCTGTGCGGATTGTTCAGCCCAAAGTAGATAACGAACAGAGAATTACTCATGCTTTTACGCTTGAGCGCTTTGGCCTGCGCTGCGCCGTGCGGATGGTGACCAAGCAGCTTGTCATAGGTTTGCACTACGTCAGCATTAGAGGCCACGGCTTCCACTTCAATACGCCGCCCGTCCGCGGTGCGTACTGCGGTAATACGATCGCCTTCCGTTTCCAGCTTACTGACCGGCGTGTTTAGCTCGATTTCGCCGCCCAGCTCGCGAAAAAGCCTTACCAGCCCCTGAACCATTGCGCCGGTACCGCCGCGGGCAAACCAGACGCCCCACTGGCGCTCCAGCGCATGGATCAAGGTGTAAATAGACGAGGCGGCAAAAGGATTACCGCCGACCAGCAGCGAATGAAAGGAGAAAGCCTGGCGCAAGTGCTCATCTTTAATAAACTTTGACACCATGCTGTAAACGCTGTTCCAGGCCTGTAACCGCACCAGCTGTGGCGCGGCGCGGGCCATATCGCGCACGGAAAGAAAAGGTACGCTGCCAAGCTTCAGGTAACCCTCTTTAAACACCTCGCGCGAGTAGGCGTGAAAGCGACGATAGCCCGCCACGTCGTCAGGATTGAAACGGGCGATCTGCTCTTCTAACTCCTGCTGATCGTTGTCGTAATCCATGACTTCGCCAGAGTCCCAGCACAGCCGATAGAAAGGTTTGACCGGCAGCATATCGATAAACTCGGCGGTACGTCTCCCGCCCAGCGTAAACAGTTCTTCGATTGCCGACGGGTCGGTAATCACCGTTGGGCCTGCATCAAAGGTAAACCCCCGATCGTGATAGACATAAGCGCGGCCGCCGGGCTTGTCGCGCGCTTCCAGCAGCAGCACGGGAATGCCCGCGGCCTGAAGACGGATAGCCAAAGCCAGGCCGCCGATACCGGCACCAATTACAATTGTTTTTTTCATCAGAAAGCTCGCAGCCGGGGAGTTTTTTTGAGCACGGCCAGCAATGCCTCGCCGACCGGTACCGGGGGCTTGCCTGTAAGGATCCGTGCCATATCTGTAGGTTTGAGACGGCCGGCGTAAAACCTGGCGATCAGCCCGTCGTCCAGCTGATAAAAACGCTGCATAACCTGCCAGCGCCGTTCCGGGCGACCGGCAAGAAATAACATGCGGTTGAGTATGCGAAAGAATCGCTGGCGCTGCCACTCGCGGGCGGCAAACTGCGCTATCAGCTCTTGCAGCTGTCGGTGCGAGGTTAAGGGCGTAGCGGCGATTTTATCAGCCAGCGTTGCCGCCAGCGGCAGTGAATAGCCGGTTGTCGCATGAAACAATCCGGCACGCAGGCCGCTATAAATGCGTTCGCCCTGCTGCTGGCGAAACGCTTTTGGCTGCCCCTGCAACGTAATCGGCAGGCTTCCCTGCTCCTCGCGCTGTAAATGTGCCAGCTTCCAGCCCTGCGCCTGTGCATAATCGGCGATGCGCTGCCGCGCCATTTCGCTGTCCAGCACGCTGCTGTCCTGATAGTGGGTATCTTCAATCAGCAGCGTATCGGCAGAAAGCGGCAGCGTGTAGACAAAACGGTAGCTTTGCTGCTGGTCTACCGTGGCATCCATCAGGATCGGCCGCGTCAGCCCGTGCGGCTCCGCCAGCTGCCACTGCTGGCCTAAAAATGCCTGCAGGCCGACGGTTAAATAAGGGCTGGGCTGATAGCCTCGTCCGTCAATAACCGCTCGGGCATGCAGCGTCCGGCCATCGCTTAGCGTCACGCTCTGCACGCCGACCTTGCTCACTTTAATCAGCGTTTGCAGCTTGTTTCCTAATGCCTTTTCCAGCGGTGCAGCAAAGCTTTCCGCCGTCACGCTCAGGTAGTCACCGGGCAGCGTGCGCCGAAAGCGCGGGAAACGCACGTCGTAACCCTGCCAGCGATGCGCCACCATTGGCCGCAGCCATTCATGTTGCTCTGACGTTAAATCGTGCTGATGAAAGGACCAGGTGTGATTGCCGCCTGCCCGCTCGCCCGCTTCCAGCACCAGCACGTTTAACGAAGGCTGCTGCTGCTGTAGCCGCCAGGCGATCAGTCCATTAGCCAGGCCGCCGCCGACCAGAATGAGATCCCATTTTTTCATCCCGCCGCTCCAGGCCTGAAGGCCTTTGCGGCCAGTGCCTGCTCCACAATATCTGCCGCCTTCGGCGCGCCGCCCGCCTGCCGCAGCTGGTTTTGCGCCGTCTGCATGGCGGATGAATTGTCCTGGTTGTGCAGCAGCAGCGCCAGATTCTGCGCCATTTTTTTGCTGCTGGCGAAACGGGAAACGCGACGGCCAAGGCCGTTCCACGCCACGCGCGCCGCCACTCCGGGCTGATCGAAAGCGATTGGTACGACCAGTACGGGGGTTGATGTACTGACGGCATCCGCAACGGTATTTAATCCGCCGTGGGTAATGACCGCGTTGGCCTGCTGTAGCACGCTAAGCTGATCGGCAAAGTCTGTTACCCAGTAAGCGCCGCAGGCTTTTAACTCCGCTTCCTGTTTGGCAGATAAACCGCCGCAGTGGGCAATCAGAAGCTGTACGTGCAGACGGCTACAGGCGCGAGCGATAGTTTTAAACAGCCGAAAACGGTGTCCCTGCAGCGTGCCCAGCGAAGCAAAGACAAAAGGCCGCGCTGACCACAGCGGCCAGAAGCGATCTTCCGTTTTCCCGGGGCGCAGCGGCCCAACCTGGTAGAAATGCGCAGGCAGATGTCGACGAGGAAGATCGAGGGCAGGCACTGTCTGGCTGATTTGCGCCAGCGGCGAAAGGCACTCGTGCAGGCTCTGGCGCGGCGGCAGGCCAAATTTTGCGGCGTTGCGGGCAATCACGCGTCCGTGGCTGCGCATTATCCAGTCATAAATGCGCTGGCTGGTACGAAAGCGTTTTTGCGCCGCCTCGTCCGTGCCGTAAGAGAAAGGCATTACCGGCAGCGGTAGTCCTTCTTCGCGATTAACCGGCAGCGCGCAGGCTACCGAGACAAAAGGTAGCGCTAGCGCTTCGGCGACCAGGCCGCCAGCGGCTTCCATCTGATCCACGATTAATCCATCAACGTTGAGCTTGTCCAGCACCGCGGGTAGTTCACGGCACAGCATCTCGGTGGTGCGGGACATATCTTTTATCAGCGCCAGCAGCGAAAAACCGGCGGGCCTGGCGGCAAGTTTTAACGTGCGGGCCAGCGAGCCGGGCGGATGCGAAGCCGCGCCGACGGCATAAAAAGCGATACGCTTATCGTTGAGCAGCTCGGCCGCTTCGGCCTGATGAATAAAGGTCACCTGATGACCGCGCTCAATCAGCTCCTGCGCCAGCGCCTGTAAAGCATACCAGTGGCTGTAAAGCGGCGGCGCGATCACCGCGTAGTGACTCATCCCTCGCTCCTGGTATAGTGCAGTTTTGCCTGACGAAGCTCGCTAAGGTTGGCGCTACCGGTGCAGAAACAGACGATGCGTAGCTGTTCGATTAAGGTACGAAAATGCTCAACGGCTGCCTCGGCTGACGCGCTAGCGCTGTTAAGCACGGCGGCCGCCTGGCCAACCAGGCTAGCTCCCAGCGCCAGCGCTTTAGCCGCATCAATGCCATCGGCAATGCCGCCGGAAGCAATCAACGGCATCGCGGGTAACCCGGTATGAATAGCGCGTAGCGTTTCAGATGTAGGAATGCCCCAGTCGGCAAAGGCCATCGCAATACGCCGCTGCGCAGGATGTTCCGCCCTTTCCGCTTCGACCGCCGCCCAGCTGGTGCCGCCAGCGCCCGCCACGTCAATCATGGCAACACCGGCTTCGCTCAGTTGCCGCGCCACGTTAGTTGAAATCCCTGCGCCGACTTCTTTGATCACTACCGGCACCGTAAGCCGTTTAACCAGCTGGCCAATAGCATCAAGCACGCCGCGCCAGTCGCGATCGCCGCCGGTTTGCAGGGCTTCCTGTAAGGGATTGAGATGCACGATAAGCGCGTCGGCATGGATCATCTCGACCGCACGCCGGGCATAGTCCAGCCCGCGCGCGCCGCGAATTTGCGCCGCGCCCAGATTAGCTAATAAAGGGATATCGGGTGCAATTTCCCGCAGCTCGCTGTTCAGGCCAAAGCTGGCCTCGCTTTCCAGCGCCACGCGCTGCGAGCCAACGCCCATCGCCAGCCCTAACTGCTGGGCGGTTTGTGCCAGATGTCGATTGATATGGCGAGCGCGAGCGGCCCCCCCGGTCATCGAACTAATCAGCAGCGGAGCCTGCAGCTTTTTACCAAACAGCGTGCTGCTGAGATCGATGCCGTCCAGGTCCAGCTCTGGCAGCGCGCAGTGCTCAAAGTGCCAGTGTTCAAACCCCGTTCGGGCTTTAGGCACGTTGAGCGCCGGGTTGAGGACAATATCAAGATGATCGTTCTTACGCTGTACAAGGTTCGCGTCCTTCATTCACTCTCCGCATTTCAACAATCAGCTAAAGGTTGCCAGCTGCTGACTGAACCAGCTATGCATAAAGCGGCGCGTTGCCAGACCGTGCTGGCAGGCCCATGAGAGATGCTGATCGGCACTGTGCAGATGCGCATGCAGGCGCTGCTGTACTGCTTCAACCCCCAGCAGGGCTACCAGCGTCGATTTGCCTTCATCCTTATTAAGATCTTTACCTGTACCGCTGTGACCGTCTGCTAAATCGTCGAGCAGCTGAAAGGCCTGTCCCAAATCGCGGGCGAAAAAGCCGAGCTTCTGGCGTATCTCAGGCGATGCGTCTGCCGCCAGCGCCGCCATTTGCAGCGTTGCGCTGAACAACATGCTGGTTTTCAGCTCGTTAGTATCGGCTATCGCTTCTTCACTGCGCGCTACGTTGCCTTCATTCAGATCGCGGAACTGCCCCTGAACCAGCCCCTGTAGCCCAACGGCAGCGGAAAGCTCCGCTACGGCCTGGGCTCGACAGGCATCGGACAGCCCTTCGGCAGCGGCCACTACGCCAAAAGCGTTGCTGAGCAGTGCCACTGCCGCAAGGATCGCCACATCCTGCCCGAACTGGCGATGGATGGTAGGTCGGCCACGGCGCAGCGCCGCGTTATCCATACAGGGGATATCGTCCAGCACCAGCGAGGCGGCATGCACCATTTCCACAGCACAGGCAAGATCGAGCAGGCCCGGATGGTTTTTGTCGCAGCCGAGATCGCAAGCCGCCAGCATCAGCAGCAAGGGACGAATGCGCTTGCCCGGTGCCAGCGCGCCTTCACGCATTGCCGCGCTGACCCGATCGCGCTCGCCACCAGCGGGTATCAGCTGGTCGAGCCGACGATGTAGCGCATCACGCAACGCGCGCAGTTCGCTTTCCTGACTCAATAATTCTTTAGCGTTGGTCATGGTTGCCGTCACTGGTTTTCCCATCATAACGAGTAAAAAAGAGAGGTCGCCGTTGCCGTAAAGCCTTTCTGGCTTGCTTCGCCCGGCGCAGCGCAACAGGCCGGTCGAGAGCGGTTTTACTCGTGAAAACTAACGTTGTTTCAGTTAAGCCTAGATTATCCTTAACAAAAAGACAGAAATTATGGAAATTTAACCATTAAACAATAAATTACCTTTGAGACGGCGTTTTCAGGATGTTAATACTCGCCAGAGTGCTTCCCTGTTTTCATGTTAAAAAACATAAAGATAAAAAAAGACGCTGGCGAGGTAGCGTATCTTAATTGCGCGTTATCGGCGGGAGTTGCTCAAGGTCGGCAAGCAGTCCCGGCCCTGTCGGCCGCCACGCAAGACGTTCCCGGGTCAATAGGCTTGACGCAGACATATCGTGTGCAACAAATCTACTCATCCAGCCAAAATGTGCAGAGGCTTCGACAGCGTCAAGGCGCGTGACGGGAAGATTTAAAACATGCCCAATCGTTTCGGCAATCTGCCGCAGCGTAACGCCTTCTTCTGCAACAGCATGATATCGACTTCCCGGATTGTTTTTTTCCAGAGCCAGCACATAAAGCCGTGCCGCGTCGCGGAGATGGACAGCGGACCAGCGGTTCTGCCCCTCTTCAACCCAGGCTGAAATACCCTTCTGCCGGGCGACATCAATTAATGGCGTGATAAGTCCTTGCTTAATCGGGTTATGCACCTGTGCAAGACGAACCGTAGCAACGTTGATGCCTTTCTGTAACGCAGCCTCGCCTGCCAGTTCTGAGGCTTTACGTGGATTAGGATGCGCAGGATTAAAATGATCCTCCACGGCCAGCTGATTTGGCCCTGCCGCCCCCATCCCCACGCCTGAAGTAATGATTAAAGGCCGCTGCGAGCCTTTTAACGCGTCGCCCAGGGCCTGAATAACCAGCCTGTCCTGCTCACAGTTCGCCACGAAGGTAGAAAAGTCGTGGTTAAATGCGGTATGGATTATCCCATCGCATGCCTCCGCCCCCCGCCGCAAACTATCAACATCTTCAATATCGCCAAAATGTGCCTCGGCGCCTGCTGCTTTTAACCCGTCAGCACCCTGCTGGCTTCTGGTCAGCCCGACGACCTGATGCCCGGCCGCCAGTAGCTGGCTGACAATCTCTGTACCGATAAATCCGGTCGCGCCGGTAAGAAAAATACGCATAACAGAACCCTCAGAAAGTAGCGATCGCTACGGCCTTATTGAACCGCCACTGTATTGGCTTTATTGGATACGATCTATGTTGTAAAGTCGCTGTTTTATGTCCGATCGTCCGGAGTGATTATGGATCCGCTCTCGCAGTTGCTATCGTTGCTGAAGCCTGAAAGCTATGCGTCTGGCGGCGTCCTGCTGCCTCAGGGATCAGCCGTTCAGTGGCCGTTCCATGACGGGATTAAATGTTACGCCGTGGTATCTGGAGAGTGTTGGCTATCGGTTGAGGGCGTTACCGAACCGCTGCGGCTTACCGCGGGAGATTGTTATCTGTTGCCGCCCGGCCCACCTTTCCGGCTGGCAACAGACTTGATGTCGGAACCCGTGGACTTTCAGCAGGTCCGCACGTCGATGGTGACAGATATAGCGGTAAACATGCATAAAAACCCCGGCTGCTTTCTGGTCGGCGGCCATTTTCTTCTGGCTGGCCGCCCTGCCAGCATGTTGTTAAGCTCGCTGCCGCCGGTGGTACATATTCGTAAAGAAGCCGATAAAGCCGCTATGCGCTGGGCGCTCGATCGCATGGTGCAGGAGGTGCAAACCGCCCAGCCTGGCAACGGGCTGATTATGCAGCAGCTGGCTTTTATGCTGTTGATTCAGGCTTTACGACTGCATATCAACGACACTCCCGGCACGGGCGTGGGCTGGCTTTTTGCTCTGCGGGATAAGCAGCTGAGCGCCGCGCTGGCCTGTATTCACGACCAGCCCGGCTACAGGTGGACGCTGGAAAAACTTGCTGGTCAGGCAGGAATGTCTCGCTCGGCGTTTGCAAAACATTTTAAGGTGACGGTAGGCACGGCCCCCATCGACTATCTCACTCAGTGGAGAATGCTGCTGGCCTGTGACCGCTTACAAAATTCAGGCGATTCTATTCAACAGATTTCACTCTCATCGGGTTATGAATCAGAAAGCGCGTTTGCAAAGGCGTTTAAACGCGTTATCGGCTGTTCGCCGGGGCAATTATGTGCCAGAAAAAAATGAGATTGCTCTTTGTTCAGGAAACGCCTTCCTCCAGCAGCGTCTTTAATAGCGCCATTACCTGCTGATTTTCAGCCGCGGTTAATGCGCCCTCATGGGCGAAGCGTACCTTCCCCTGGCTGTCCAGCACCACGACCGCCGAGCCGCCCGCTTTAAGCTGCCAGGCTTTTTTGACGCTGCCCTGACCGTCGATAATAAACTGCGCCCAGGGCGACGCCTCTTTGGCCGATTTCAGGCTGGCGCGAACAAAGATTGCGCTACCCGGGATAGCGTCGTCGGTATTAACAATAGTGGTAGTCTGATAGCGGTCATGCGGCAAATCGGCTTTGCTTAACATCTCAATCAGCGCGGCGTTTTCATCTTTTGCTGAAATTCTGCCTGCCATATGCAGCAAAACGCGAATTTTGCCGTGTAGCTGCGCGCTATTCCAGGGCCGTGTTGAAAGGGTATGGTGATTAACAAGCAGTTCGCCCTGTACGCCGACGCCGACTGGCGGCACGCGCTGATTAATAACAAAATTGCTGGCTGAGACGTCAAGACTGACCAACAGCAGTAATAAGGAAGCAAGGCGCATTGTTTCTCCGTTGGCATAGTGTCCGGCTGGCTTACAGAGTGTATCCTGCAAATAATGACTTACCTCATTTTTACAAAAAGAGATCTTATGGCGGCCCTTGATCACCCCGTTGTTCTGCAACTGCAAACGCTTAATGAAACATTCTGGCTGAACCCTGACGCTGCCAGCGCCGAAGAAGGTTTAGCGCTGGTTAGCCTGTCGCTGGCTGACGTTAACGAGGCCGCAGCAAGACTTGAGCGTTTCGCTCCGCTGCTGGCTAAGGCTTTTCCGGAAACTGCCGCCGCGCACGGGATCATCGAATCGCCGACCGTTGCCATTCCCGCCATGCAGCGGTGGCTGGAAGAAGAGGATAAGCAGCCGCTTACCGGCGCTTTATGGCTGAAGAAAGACAGCCATTTGCCCATTTCCGGTTCAATTAAAGCGCGCGGCGGTATTTATGAAGTGCTGACGCATGCAGAAAAACTGGCGATTGACGCTGGTTTGATCGCCAGAAATGACGATTACAGCGTGCTGCTCACTTCCCGTTGTAAAGCATTTTTTAGCCAGCGGCGCATTGCCGTCGGTTCTACCGGCAATCTGGGCCTCTCTATCGGCATCATTAGCGCAAAGCTAGGCTTTGACGTGACCGTGCATATGTCCGCTGACGCGCGCCAGTGGAAAAAGGAGAAGTTGCGATCCCACGGCGTTAAGGTTGTTGAGTATCAAGAGGATTATGGCGTTGCCGTGGCGCAAGGACGCCGCGCGGCCGAAAGCGATCCCCACTGCTTTTTCATTGATGATGAAAATTCCCGCACGCTGTTTTTAGGTTATGCCGTGGCCGGACTACGTCTGCGCGCGCAGTTTAACGAACTGAAGATTAAGGTAGACGACGCGCACCCGCTGTTTGTTTACCTGCCGTGCGGCGTGGGCGGAGGCCCCGGCGGCGTCGCTTTCGGCCTGAAGCTCGCCTTTGGCGATAGCGTGCACTGTTTTTTTGCCGAGCCGACCCATTCTCCCTGCATGCTGCTGGGCATGAGTACAGGGCTGCACGACGCTATTGCCGTCACGGATATCGGTATTGATAATAAAACGGCGGCGGATGGCCTTGCCGTCGGTCGTGCCTCCGGTTTTGTGGGGCGGGCGATGGCAAAGCTGATTGACGGTTGCTATACGCTTAGCGACAAGACGATGTACAGAATGCTCGCCGCGCTGGATCGCAGCGAAAATATTCAGCTGGAGCCATCCGCGCTGGCCGGAATGGCCGGGCCGATGCGCATATGTTCCAGCCAGACCTGGCAGCTAAAACACGGGCTGACGCCAGACCAAATGGCGCAGGCCACGCACCTGGTCTGGGCCACGGGCGGTGGCATGGTGCCGGAAGAAGAGATGCAGGCTTATCTGGCAGAAGGCCGACGCGCGCTATAGCTCCCGCACCGGTTTCCCGGCGAGCCAGCCGTTAATATCTTCAATCGCCTGAGTAAAATAAGTGCGGTAGTTACTGTCGCTAACGTAGCCCAGGTGCGGCGTTGCCAGCAGATGATGAGACTGACGATACGGGGAGTCCGCTGCCAGCGGCTCCTCTTCAAAGACGTCCACCGCCGCGCCAGCGATAACGTTATTTTCCAGCGCCCGCAGCAGCGCGCCCTGCTCGATCAGCGCCGCACGTGAAGTATTAATCAGGTAAGCCGAGGGCTTCATCTGTTGCAGATCGTTCCAGCCAATAATCCCCTGCGTGGCAGGCGCGCAGACCAGATGCAGCGTGACGAAGTCACTTTGGGCCAGCAACGCCGATTTTTCCGCCACGAAAGTTACGCCCGCTTCCTGCGCACGCTGCGCGGTAAGATGAGGGCTCCAGGCGTAAACGTTCATCTCAAAAGCCTGCGCGTAGCGGGCAATCCTCTGGCCAATTTTGCCCAGTCCGATAATCCCGATGTTTTTTCCGGCCAGCGTAGTGCCGAGCGAAGACTGCCACGGGCCATTACCGGTCAGATTATGCTGTTCGGGCAGCAGATTTTTTGCCAGCGCCAGCAGCAGGCTCCAGGTCAGCTCCGCCGGTGGTTCGCTGCCGCTGGCGGTGCCGCAGACGGTGATGCCCTTCTCTTTCGCCGCCGCAATATCAATAGCCGCATTGCGCATCCCGCTGGTGACGATCAGCCGCAAGCCGGGAAGCTGAGCCAACAGTTCGCGGTCAATAACGGTACGTTCGCGCATGACAACGATAACCACTGCCTGCTGTAGAGCCTCGACTAACTGGTGGCGATCGCGGAGATGATGATGCAGGCACTCAATCGTCAGGGATTTGTCCAGCGTCTGCCAGTCGGCCATTTTTGTCGCAACGTTCTGGTAATCGTCAAGAATGATGCATTTACCCGCCATAGCTTTTCCTCTTTCAGTCGACTGGACTTTGCAAAGACAAGCGTAGTGCAATCCTGCTGCGGCAAACTGATTTTGTGGCTAAAACGTCTTGCCGCTGCTGTATGCTGGCCCGGCAAATATTTTTACTTTGGGTTAGCTTTCCGTACTTATAAAATCAGGCCTGACGTTTAAAACCCTGCGATAACCAACTAAAAGGATGTTGAATGCGGCTCGCAACCCTTAGCCTTTCTCTGCTTATCTTAACTGCCAGCTTTTTCTGTCATGCCGATAACGCCCGCTATCGTAACTAATCAATGAGCCTGAGCAGCTGGACCTGCTCTATTAGCGATTAGCGCCTGATAGTAATCAGCAGCGATTTATCCGGCCAGCGCTGTAATGGGTAGAGCGACAGACGAATATTAAACAGATAAAATAGCGGTGCAAACACGGCTTCATCCTGTCTCGCCAGGGCTTCCAGCCTGAGCAGCAGCAGGTCCAGCTCGTCCTGCAGATCTTTATGCGGCTGAGTTTGCAGCGATTTCATACGCCGCTTCAGATACAGGCCCAGCTCGTGAAACATTTGCCCGCTATCGATGCTGTACTTTTCCAGTATTTGCCGCTGCCGAGCGTAGTAGTCATAACAGTTTGCGCCCAGCCAGGCCTCCGTTAGCAGGTTACCGCCCGACAGCAGGTCAGGATGCGGATCGAGCCGCGTTCTGGGCAGAATAATATTTACGCGGTCCAGGGTGCGGGCGATAAACTGCTGACGTGCCAGCAGCGAAGAGCCGTTACGTTCAATTTCCTTCACCAGCCGCAGCAGATCGCGCAGCCCCGTGCGCAGCGCGCGTTTGGCCGTCCAGGCTGGACGCTTATTACGGATAATTGCGGTAATAGCCACCGCCACGATAATTCCCACCATCGATGAAATCGCCGTATTAATCAGCGAGGTCAGATTAGGCGTAAAATGGTGGCTCATGCCCAGAAAAGCGGGGATCTGCGTCGCCACGCTGATGCCGATCAGATTGGTCGACGGTCTGGCAATCACCAGACCAAGCAGCAGCAGTCCCGGCGTCAGGCAAAGCAACAGCGCTTCAAAAGTATTCGCCTGCGGGATGAGGAAAGCGATATAAAACAGGCTGATCGCCAGTGCAATTACCACGCCCTTAATAAAGCGCTTCATCGGCACCAGCGGCGTATCCATACCGGCAAAGAACGAAGCGACAATCGCCGCCATCATGGGCGCGGTGGCGCCGTCTGCCCAGCCGCTGCCAATCCAGAACAGGCAGGAGATAAACGTCGCCAGAAAAGCCGTCGTGGCCGACAGCAGCAGCAAACCTTTATCAATATGGCGATGCGCTCGCGTATCTTTCGCCAGGCTGGTATCGCCGGAAAGATCGCTGACCAGCACGCTAACGCTGTGATAAGCGCCCGCAATACGCACAAAGTCCGCCAGCCGCTCCAGCAGCCCAATCAGCAAAATGCTCTCTTCGGTCGATAGCTCCCCACTTTGCCAAATCTGCTTTAGCTGCGCCTGCGTTGCGCTAAGTCGCTGCTGCATGACCACCGGTTCGCTGGTTTCCCCACCGTTCAGCCACACCAGAAACTCGCTAAAAACATCCGCCACGCATTGCGGAAAGCGAATTTGCTGTTCGCTCAGCACGCCCAGCCGCGCTTCAATCGCGGTCAGCGTGGGGATCAAATAAGAAAGGTGCTGATACTGCACGCTGACCAGCCGGATCAGTTTTCGCGCCGCGTCACCTTCATACACGCAGTGGGTAATCAACGTTTCGACGTTTAGCGGAAAATTAGCCATCTGGATCAGAATATCTTCCCGCTCCAGCGACTTATCCTTTGGCAGCACGGTAATCAGCTCGGCGCACAGTTTCCGGCCATTCTGATACCAGATGCTGACGCTCTGCTCCAGCAGGCTTTTCATTGATACCGGCAGGATCAGCTGGTGTACCAGGCTGCTACAGATTATGGCCAGGGTAATCTCTTCTATGCGTGACACGACGATGTCGGTGATCGAAAAAGGTGATACCACGCCGGGAAATCCCATAATCGCAGCGCTGTAGCCGGCCAGCATAAAGACATAGCTTTTGGGCGTGCGGTCGTGCAAAGAAAGATAAAGGCATACCGCAACCCATAACGAGACGCACAGGCTGAACAGGAGCGGATACTGCACCGTTTCCGGATAAATCAGAAAGATAAACAGCCCGCCAAGCAGCGTGCCCATCAGGCGAAATACTGACTTGGAGATCGTTGACGCGCTATAGAGCTGCGATGCCACAAAGACGGTTGTCAGAGACCAGGCGGGTTTTTCAAAATTGAGCTCAAGTGCGATATAAAGTGCCAGAAAGGCGGCCAGACAGGTTTTAGCGGAGAAGAGTACCGCGTTTTTGGTAAACCACTTCATGGAAATTTTTAAACCAGATGCACACTGCGTGGATGCGTATCCTGCCAGAAGCCCGTTATGCGCGCCCGTCAATTAGTACTACAAATTATTAATGACCTAACTAAATGATTAACATAATAAACTTGTTTAAAAACGCCTTAAAAGCGGCCTGAAACGCGCAAACTGGTTGTATTTTAAGCAGAAAAATTATCGCCTTTTGTGCGGTATTGCTTTTTACGCATCATGTTCTGCTTAAGTCAGGATAATTAGTAAGAAATTCTTCTCAATAATAACCATTCAACGACTATGCTTATTAGTCTGCTTTCGTTACTTTTTTGAAGGATACTTCTTATGACACATGCTATGCACGGCGTTATGCTTTTTATGTCCCTGCTCCACACCTTCTTTCTGTTGGCCGCTGGCGGGGTGGCATTCTGGCTTTTAAGATTAAATATTTTTAAGATTCCCGTCGCACTTTCCTGGCGCATCGCCCATATCCTGCATATTTTATGGGTAGCAGTCGCGGTTATGCCGATTTTTTACTGCCTGGCGGCATGGCAAACCGGCACCACCACCGATGACCATCCTTCGGCACCGGTAGCGCTGTTAGCGTTTCTGGCTTCGCCGGGTTTTGCTGCTGTTGCCGCTGCGCTTATCTTAGCGGCGGGACTGCTGTTTGCATTACGCGGCAACTTTGCATGGTCATCAGCCGAAAAAGCGCGCAATTAATCTACCTCACTCCTCAGCCCGTTTAGTCTGACGGGCTTAATCAACCTCTCTTTTTCAACTAACCTTCTATCAGTACATTCTGCCTGGCTGCGGACGCAGCGTTCAGGTCTTCCTATGCAAGGGCAAATTATGACTGATATCTATCAATGCGGCTCACGGGCTTCTTATGCCGGTCCGGCGGACTGGTTTACCGGTACTGTGCGCATCGATCCCCTTTTCCCCGCCAGTGAGCCTGCTCGTGCCAGCGGCGGTAGCGTAACGTTTGAACCTGGTGCACGTACCGCCTGGCATACGCATCCGCTTGGGCAGACGCTCATTGTGACGAGCGGATTTGGCTATGTACAAACCTGGGGTGAGCCAGCTCGTGAAATCCGTCCCGGTGATGTGGTGTGGATCCCGCCTTTCGAAAAGCACTGGCATGGCGCAAGCACAACGACTGCGCTGACTCATATCGCTATTCAGGAAGCCCAGGATGGCAAGGTTGTGGAATGGCTGGAAAAAGTCACCGATGAACAATACGGAGAAAAAGCATGAGCAATAACGTGGCAGGAAAAGTCATTGTGATTACCGGTGCCAGTAGCGGCCTGGGCGAAGTGACCGCGCGGCATCTGAGCGCGCTGGGTGCAACAGTGGTGCTGGGCGCACGCCGTGCCGATCGGCTGGCAAAGCTGGTGGCAGAGCTGGAAAGCAACGGCGGCAAAGCGCTGGCGGTCACTACCGACGTGACGAACAAGCAGCAGGTGATAGCGCTGGTCAAAACCGCCGTTGATAAGTTTGGCCGTATAGATGTGCTGCTGAACAATGCAGGCCTGATGCAGCAGTCGCGGCTGGACAGTCTGAAAACGGATGAATGGGAGAATATGATTGACGTCAACATTAAAGGCACGCTGTACGGTATCGCCGCCGCGCTGCCTTTTATGCAGGCGCAGAAAAGCGGTCATATTATTAATGTTTCTTCCGTAGCCGGCCATAAGGTTACGCCGTCCGGATCGGTTTACTGCGCGACCAAGCATGCCGTCCGCGCTATCAGTGAGGGACTGCGCTCGGAAGTGAAAGAGTGGAACCTGCGCACTACGATTATCTCGCCTGGCGCAGTAGCGACCGAGCTGACCAACCATATTTCGGATAAAGAGATTAGTACGCGTATGCAGGATTTTTATAAAACCCACGCCGTTCCCGCCGACTCTTTTGCGCGCGTGGTCGAGTTTGCTATCAACCAGCCAGCAGAAGTAGATATTAACGAAATCCTTTATCGCCCCACCAGCCAGCCACACTGATTTTTGATGCGGTGCAGGTCTTTACCTGCCCCGCTTACTCTTTTATAAATTCCAGAAAACGGTTCTTGTTCTCCACCAGCCACGCGGGTAGCTCATGTTCATTAACAGGAACAATTCTCATTTTTCTGGGACGGTTCCAGATATCAATATTGTTTTCTACGCAGCGGCGAATATGATCCGGATTATTAAACTCCGGCAGGTCGTGTTCGGTATGGGAAATAGTCGACATTTTTTCACTAATCCGCGCATCCGTCATTACCCAGGAAAAATGCCAGCCGCCGTTTTTAACCACTTTGGTGCAGTATTTTAGTAAGGTCCAGCGTAGCCAGCTATCTCGGATCGGGGTTCCTTTACGTTTCACGTTTCTTAGCAGCTCGGGCTGCGCAAGAAAAAATCCTTTTAAATTCCTGTACGTCACCATTTTCGGCAGCTTGCATAACCGGGGAGTGCCGTTGTCATTCATTACCTGTAAATTAAATTTAAAATTATAAAAATTTTGGTAAATCGTGGTGCAAAGATGCCAGCGGCCAAACTGCTTAATCGCATCAGGATGCGGGATCTCATCAACATCAGACACTATAATAATGTCATCATCTTTTGCGTCGACCAGCCCCTGCATAATAAAGTTACGTGCATAAGCTTCGTTGAACCATGGATCGGTTTCACCAGCGTTTACTGTTGAACCATTTGAAAGAAAAGCCTGTTGATGAATTTTCGGCTTACGATCGTTAACAACATAGATAATTTGCTCTTTAAAATGCGAAAATTTTTCAATATCAAAATGCAGGCGCTCTCGTTTTTTACCGGTAAAGGTATAAAGCGACTCAACGATAACGAATTTGTCGACGTATTTATGCAAGGTATTCAGCCGAATTTCCAGCAGCATATCTTCGTCATAGTATAAAAAGCAGTCGTAAATCAAGGCGCCAGCATCCATGTTAAAAAAAACAGGGCCATAATTTAACAGAATTTGTAACAGTCACGCAATATTTCAGCCGTTTTATGTAAGGAAAAAATAAAAAGTGTGACTAACGCTCCTTTGGATCACCCGCGCTATCCCAGTCGCCTTTAAGCGTAAAAGAAAAAAGATCGTCGGAGGCAATGGCAGAGCCGGTATAGATCCCCAGCAGGTCTTGCTGCGCGTCGTCATAAAAAAGCACGCCGGTCAGGGCAAGGTTCGCAGCCACAAACAGATGACGAGTATCGCTAAACAACCTGTCGTAATCCGCGCTGGCAATCGTGCCGGTACTGGCCAGATGGTGCGGTAGGGTTTCTGGTTCGAGGCTGCCGCGGCAAACGTTGTTATAGCCTTCAATGATGGCGCAGCGCAGCGTCTGTGGCTGCTCTGTTTCAGAAAGGGAAATTTCCGTGTTCAGCTCTGGCGGCGGCTCGGTGGTCAGAATGGCGCTAATTTTCTGCTCCATATCATCAGGAAGTTCAGGGAAATGCTTACGGAAAAGAGTAAGGATTTCATCAGCCTTAATATTTAACAGATTGCTCATACTTATCCCCTGCTGATGGAAAGAAAAGAATAGCTACCCTGAGTACAGACTATGATTTAGCTCGGAGCGAGAAAATTGTTTTATTATCACGCGGTGTCAGGGTGGGCTATAATTAAAAACAGCAGGTTAGCTTTAAAGGCTGGCCTTTTTTTAAGATTAATCCCGACAGATATTTAAAGCGAAGCGGTTATTAAACGGGCCATTTTATCACTAAGCTTAATTAATGCCTGTCGCTTTTCCCGCTGCGCTTAAATTTGCCATTAGTCAGCGCTTATTTGGGTTTAACAGGTAGCGCTTAACCTGTGCCATTAAAGGCTTTGGCAGTGGCCACACGACAAAAACCGGCCTTTTTTGTGCTTTGTTGTTGAATTGTTAAAGCAATGACAGCTTTGCTGTCGCTCACAAAATCAACAACTTATTGATTATTAAAGGAAAATAGTAAGTAAATCTTAACAAAATTAATCATTGAGTCGCGGGCTGAAAAGTCCTATATTGGCCGCGCTTTTTTACAGCGCATAACTTTTTATTCAACTTATTCAACCACGGCGTTATCAACACCCCTGGTTGTAGGAGAGATATGATGACGGATAAAGTCCGTATTGATAATTTTGCTGCGAATTCATCAGGAAACAATGAAGCGTTTTTGGCCAGACAGGCTGAATATGAATCGAATGTCAGGAGCTATCCGCGCAAACTGCCGTTCGCCATTGCTAAAGCACAGGGTGTATGGATTACAGATGTTGAGAATAATCAATATCTTGATTGCCTTGCCGGTGCAGGTACGCTGGCGCTGGGCCACAACCACCCTGATATGCTGCAGAGCATCCAAAATGTCATTACCAGTGGCTTGCCGTTACATACGCTTGACCTGACAACGCCGTTAAAAGACGAGTTTTCCGCTTACCTGCTCTCTTTACTGCCGGGCCAGGGCAAAGAGTACTGCCTGCAGTTTACCGGCCCTTCCGGTGCGGATGCAGTCGAAGCCGCGCTGAAGCTGGCGAAAAAATACACCGGCCGTACCGGCGTGATCAGCTTCTCCGGCGGTTATCACGGCATGACCCACGGCGCGCTGGCGGTTACGGGCAACCTGTCGCCAAAAGAAGCGGTTAACGGCATGATGCCGGAAGTTCAGTTTATGCCTTACCCACATCTGTACCGCTGCCCGCTGGGCATCGGCGGTAAAGCGGGTGAAGACGCGCTGGCTTACTACTTTGAAAACCTGATCAACGACGTGGAAAGCGGCGTGCGTAAACCTGCGGCCGTTATTCTGGAAGCGGTTCAGGGCGAAGGCGGCGTGAACCCGGCTCCGGTCGAGTGGCTGCAGCGCATCCGTAAAGTGACTCAGGAACACGGCATTCTGCTGATCCTGGACGAAGTGCAGGCTGGCTTCGCGCGTACCGGTAAGTTCTTCGCCTTTGAACATGCGGGCATTGAGCCAGACATCATCGTGATGTCTAAAGCTGTAGGCGGTGGTCTGCCACTGGCCGTACTGGGTATCAAGAAGCAGTTTGACGCCTGGGAACCAGGTCACCATACCGGTACCTTCCGTGGTAACCAGCTGGCAATGGCTACCGGCCTGACCACGCTGCGCCACCTGAAAGATAACAACATCGCAGCCAGCGTTGCTGAAAAAGGCGAGTGGCTGAAAGGCCAGCTGGCCGAGCTGCAAAAACGTTATCCGGTTATCGGCCACATTCGCGGCCTGGGCCTGATGCTGGGTATTGAAATTGTGAAGCCAGATCAGCCACAGGACCACATGGGTTGCTACCCTGCCGATGGCGCGCTTTCTGCCCTGCTGCAGAAAAAATGCTTCGAAGCGGGTCTGATCCTGGAGCGCGGCGGTCGTCACGGCTGCGTGCTGCGTCTGCTGCCTTCACTGCTGATCAGCAAAGAAGAGCTGGGCGTGTTCCTGGATAAATTTGAAGGCGCCATGGTGGCTGCCGGCGTTAAACCTGTTTCTGCGGAGTAAGTTGATGTCCAGGTCCAACCCTATTCTGGCAGCTTCGGCGCAGAGCACCGAAGCCTACCAGCAGGCTATTGAGCAAACCAGCCAGGCCGTCGTGCAGTGGCTGCAGCAGCCTGAAATGTATCAGGGCAAAAGCGTTGCCGAGCTGCGCGAGCGCATCTCGCTGGATTTCAATGCGGAGGGCCTGGGCAACCAGGCCGCCATTGAGCGCGCGATCGAATACTTCCTGAAAGACAGCCTGTCGGTGCATCACCCGCAGTGCGTGGCGCATCTGCACTGCCCAAGCCTGGTGATTAGCCAGGCGGCGGAAGTCCTGATCAACGCCACCAACCAGAGCATGGACTCCTGGGATCAAAGCCCGTCGGCCACCATCATTGAGATGAAGCTGATCGAATGGCTGCGCGCTCAGGTTGGCTACCAGGCCGGTGACGCTGGCGTTTTCACCAGCGGCGGTACGCAAAGTAACCTGATGGGCCTGATGCTGGCGCGCGACGCTTTCTTCGCGCGTCTGGGGCATTCGGTACAGCAGGATGGCCTGCCGGGCGATTTGAGCAAGATTAAGGTATTCTGCTCTGAAAACGCGCATTTCTCCGTGCAGAAGAACATGGCGCTGATGGGTCTGGGCTACCGCTCCGTCACGCTGGTGAAAACCGATAACTTTGCGCGCATGGACGTTAACGATCTGACCGAGAAGCTGTCGCAGGCGAAAGCCAACGGCGAGCAGGTTCTGGCGATTGTCGCAACGGCTGGCACCACCGACGCAGGCGCTATCGATCCGCTGCGCGCGATTGCAAAAATTGCTGCAGAGTATGAAACCTGGCTGCACGTTGATGCAGCATGGGGCGGCGCACTGCTGCTTTCGGAAAAATATCGTGACTATCTGGACGGCATTGAACTGGTGGACTCCATTACCCTGGATTTCCACAAGCAGTTCTTCCAGACCATCAGCTGCGGCGCCTTCCTGCTGAAGGAAGCGCGTCACTACGAGCTGATGCGCTACCAGGCGGCTTACCTGAACTCCGAGTTCGACGAAGCGGCTGGCGTGCCAAACCTGGTGTCTAAATCGCTACAGACTACCCGCCGTTTCGACGCGCTGAAAATGTGGATGGGTCTGGAAGCGCTGGGCCAGAAGCAGTATGCCGAAATCATCGACCACGGCGTGACGCTGGCGCAACAGGTTGCGGCTTACGTGACCGCCCAGCCATCGCTGGAGCTGGTGATGGAGCCACAGCTGGCGAGCGTGCTGTTCCGCTTCCGTCCACAACAAGGTGACGATGCGGCGATTGCCCTGCTTAACCAGAAAATTGGTGATGCGCTGCTGGACTCCGGTCGTGCCAACGTCGGCGTGACCGAGCACAACGGCATAACCTGCCTGAAGATGACGCTGTTGAACCCAACCGTTACGCTGGAAGATATCAAGCTTCTGCTGGCGCTGGTTGAGCGCACCGCTGAATCACTCGCGTAATTTTCTTTGCGAGAACGAAAAAGCCGGTAATGAAAATTACCGGCTTTTTTATTAACTATCCTCAGCGCGTTTTCCCGCAGCCTGGCGACCTGAGTTGCATAGCGAGAACAGCAAAAAAAAAGCGCCCCGCAGGACGCCTTTTAAATACTCCTGGTCAGATGATTACATCTGTACCAGATTTTTGATTTTCACGTCCGGGTTCACATCAGCGTCATAGTCTACGCCGTTCAGGCCAAAGCCGAACAGGTGCATAAACTCAGCTTTATAGCCGACGAAATCGGTCAGTTCGTTGAGGTTTTCGTTGGTGACGGTCGGCCACAGCTTAACCACTTCGTCCTGCACTTCTGGCTGCAGCTCTTTATAGTCCGCACGCAGGCGGCCCGTTTCGTCCAGAATCGGTGAAGCGCCGTACAGGCTATCTTTAAACAGGCCGTAGACCTGCTCGATGCAGCCTTCGTGCGTGCCTTTTTGCTTCATGACTTTAAACAGCAGTGACAGGTAAAGCGGCATTACCGGAATAGCGGAGCTCGCCTGGGTCACCACGGCTTTCAGTACGGAAACGCGCGCGTCGCCGCCCTTTTCAGCCAGCGTTTCACGGATATTCAGCACGCGCTTATCCAGATCTTTCTTGGCTTCGCCGATAGAACCGTTCCAGTAAATATCGTGAGTGATCTTCTCGCCCAGATAGGTGAAGGCGGTGGTTTTCGCGCCGTCAGCCAGGACGCCTGCCGCTTTCAGATCGTCAATCCACATCTGCCAGTCTTCGCCGCCCATTACCGCTACGGTGCCGTCGATCTCTTCCTGAGAAGCAGGCTCCAGCGTGATATCGGTGATGGTTTCTTTATCGGTGTTCAGGCCGCGCGTGGTCAGGGTCTTACCCACTGGCTTCAGCGTAGAGTTAAATACTTCGCCGGTTTTTGGATGGGTACGGCGCGGCGCGGCCAGGCTGTACACGACCAGGTCAACCTGACCCAGATCCTGTTTGATCAGCTCAATAGTCTTTTGCTTAACTTCATCAGAATAGGCGTCGCCGTTGATGCTTTTCGCATACAGGCCTTTTTCTTCCGCAAACTCTTCAAAAGCCGCAGAGTTATACCAGCCAGCGGTAGCCGGTTTGGTTTCTTCACCCGCGCGCTCGAAGAACACGCCCAGCGTGTCGGCTTCGCAGCCAAAAGCAGCAGAGATACGCGCCGCCAGGCCGTAACCGGTGGAAGCACCAATCACCAGCACTTTTTTCGGGCCGTTGGCAATTTTGCCCTGACGCGTAACGTAATCAATCTGGTTTTTTACGTTAGCCTTACAACCCGCCGGATGGGCGGTAACACAGATGAAGCCACGAATGCGTGGTTTAATAATCATGTCGACCTCAATCACTGCCTTATTAAATATGGGCAGTAGAATACCTGCTTGTGGCGCTTCAGGCAAAGTTGGCAGTCGCTTATTGTCTTCGGGCGCTTTTAACACGACCGCTTTGCGCATAATTTATGCGTAATAACACGGCGACGGCCAGGCTGAAACATTTTTTGGCCGGGAGATAGCCAGGGAGAACCTGTCTCCCTGGCCTTTATTGCTAAGACTTCACGTGACACCAGTTACGCAGCTCGTTAATCCCGCCGTTCGGCGAGGTAAAACCGGCACAGCCCAGCACGCTGTCATACAGTTTTTCGTGGAAAACCGGCGTTTTATCTTTTGCCATTTCCCTGAGCTGATTAAAGGCGGCAGCATGATCGGGATGCTGTAAAAACTTATCTGATGCCCATACCATAATCGGTACCGTGCGCTGCGCCATCGGTGCCTGATTACGCGGCGTGCCGTGGAAATGCATATTTTGCGAAATCGATTCGCCATGATCGGAGGCGTAAAAGACGATGGCATTACGGTTGCGCAGCTGGTTAAAGACCTGCTCAAGCACGTAATCGGTATAGAGCAGGCTATTGTCATAGGAGTTGATCATCTGCTGCGTGGAACAGTTGTCATCAATTCCCATACATTCCGGCTGATAGCGGGCAAAAGAACGCGGATAACGTTCGGTATAAAGATAGTGTGAGCCTTTGGTATGCAGAATGATCAGGTGCTTGCCCTGCGGATGACGCTCAATAGAATCTTTCAGTTCGGCAACCAGCGCCATATCGTCAATCGGTTTGCCGACGTTGCGTTTTTCCGACTGAATGGTTTCGCGCAGCGCATAGTCATCGGCCAGCGCTTTGTTGTAGAACCACGCCTCGCTCTGCATAGAGAAGAGCTCCGAGGAAAAGCCCTGCTTTTTCAGGACGGAGAAAACGTTCATCTCTTTTAACGTTCTTTCCGGCGCTTCGGACGCGCCGCCTTCCCGCACAAACATGCAGCGTAGCGAAAGCTTGGTTGAGGTATCGCAGGAGTAGCCCTGTAGCGCGGCCAGATTGGTTTCTTTATCCAGATAAGGCGTGTTGTCACGCTCATAGCCGTAAACGCCCATGTGATCGCGTCGCGCGCTTTCGCCAATCACAAAAACGATATACAGGCTGTCGGCATCCTTTGGCGGCGTGTAGGTAAAGTGCGCGGCAGGATCGAACAGATTACGGCTGTCTTCCGCCTGGCTCCAGCTGCTGTAAGCTAACAGCCCCATGCCCGACAGCCAGTTGGATGGCGAATAGGTGCCGGCCACTACGCCACCATAGCTGGCCATCATGCGGTTTTGCTGACGGTCGAGATTATCCTGATGTTCGCCCATCACCTTTAGCGGCAGCCAGCAGCAGAGTCCGGCGGCAATCATTACGCCCGCTCTGCGCGCCATTGCCCCACGGTTACGTCTGTGCAATGCCGCTTCCGGCAGCGGTGCCAGCCACAGAATTAACAGGGGCAGCAGGCTGACCAGAACCAGCCAGAAAACAAAGTTTAACCCTACCGACTCTTTTGAGAGATCGAAGCTGTCGGGGGTCACGACGGCAGCAATAATACCGTAGCCAATATCCACGTTAAAAAAGATCATGTAATAGCTGGCCGCAACGGAAAACACTACCAGCAGCGAGGTCAGAATGCGGAACAGCAGCCGACCGGCCATCGAGGCCAGCAGCGTGGTAAACATAACCAGAGCAAAAGCCGCGACGATTTCGATCGTGACGGACAGGGCCGCATCAGAGTGAAGATGGTGAAGGCGGCGAAGGAAAACAGGCAGGTTTAATAAAATCCCCAGGTAAAAAGCGATAAAGCAGCAAACCCGATATTGCGTCAAAAAAAGCAGTTTTTTCATCTGTCTCGTCGTTATGGTGAAAGGTGAAGGTCATCTCCGGTCAAACCGGCTGTCTCATTTTTCAGGTGAGAACAGCTAGGACAAGGTAAAGAAGCGTAAGTTTACCGTTGGCACTGAAAAACATCACGTTATAATGTAACAAAAAGTGGATTTTTCGATAAATCTGGCGGCGCGCGTTCGTTTCGTGCCTGCAAATTGAAAAGTTGATCGCTTTCAAACTTTTGATAAATAAAGGCAAAAAACCCCTATTCATGAAAGGTGAATAGTTATGCGACAGCAACAACGCCTTTTTAATCTTCGCTATAAAACATTAATTATTTATGCGGTTTATTCGCATCGGCTCGCCGTAACCGGCGGTTTTTAACAATAATTTAATTAATTAAAAACAATCCGATAATGTTAGATTATTCCGCGTTCCGGTCATAAGCACTGGCTCCCTCAATATTTCTTAGCATTTCTCACTGTCAGGAAGGCATTGATATGGATAAGCTATCTTACGCTTCAGCAAACCCTGGTACCGCCTGGTCCACCTACTTGCAGCAGATCGATCGCGTTGCGCCTTATCTGGGCGAATTAAGCCGCTGGGTTGATACACTGCGTCGTCCCAAACGCGCGCTCATCGTCGATATCCCGTTGCAGATGGATGACGGCACAATTCGCCATTTTGAAGGGTTTCGCGTGCAGCACAACCTGTCGCGCGGGCCAGGCAAAGGCGGCGTTCGTTATCATCCTGATGTAGATCTCAATGAGGTTATGGCGCTCTCGGCCTGGATGACCGTCAAATGCGCGGCCGTTAACCTTCCCTATGGCGGTGCGAAAGGCGGGATCCGCGTCGATCCCTTTAAGCTTTCCGAAGGCGAGCTGGAGCGCCTGACTCGCCGCTACACCAGCGAAATCGGTTTAATTATCGGGCCGCAAAAAGATATTCCGGCTCCGGATGTTGGCACCAATGCGAAAGTGATGGCCTGGATGATGGATACCTACTCCATGAACCAGGGCACGACCATTACCGGCGTCGTGACCGGCAAGCCCGTGCACCTTGGCGGTTCGCTGGGGCGAGAAAAAGCGACCGGACGCGGCGTCTACATTACCGGACGAGAAGTCGCCCGTCGGCTAAATATTGAAACGGACGGCGCCAGGATTGCGGTTCAGGGTTTCGGCAACGTAGGTAGCGAAGCTGCTCGTCTGTTTGTCGACGCGGGCGCGATGGTGGTGGCTATACAGGATCACTCCGCTACGCTTTATAATCCTGAAGGGATTGACCTCGTCGCCTTAACCGAATGGCAAAACGCGCATAAGAAGATTGCTGGCTTCAGCGGCGCGCGCGAAATTGGCAGTGAGGAGTTCTGGCAGGTGCAGATGGATATCCTGATCCCTGCCGCGCTGGAAGGCCAGATTACGCGCGAACGCGCGGAAAAACTTAGCTGTAAGCTGGTTCTGGAAGGCGCCAACGGGCCAACCTATCCGGATGCGGACGATATGCTGGCATCGCGCGGCATTACCGTGGTGCCTGACGTTATCTGTAACGCGGGCGGCGTAACGGTCAGCTATTTTGAATGGGTTCAGGATATGGCCAGCTTTTTCTGGAGCGAAAGCGAAATCAACGAGCGTATGGACAAGATTATGTCCGAGGCGATGATTCATATCTGGGAAAAGGCGCGTGAAAAAGAGTGCAGCCTGCGTACCGCTGCCTATATCGTGGCCTGCGAGCGTATTCTGATGGCGCGCAAAGATCGCGGTATTTATCCGGGCTAGCTCGTTAGTCTTAACAAGGAACAATGGCCGGTAAGCAACACAACGTTGCTGTATCGTGACGTGCAATCGTTACCGGCCGCGCCTGAGTTCCATACAAAAAACGCCGCTTGTTAAAAACGGCGTTTTTTTACAGTGCAAGGCATCCTGAACAGAATCGTTACCCCTGCCCGGCGATTAAATAACCGGCGCGCTGGCTAAGACGGGTTATCGATATACTTTTCTACCAGCGCTTTGGCAATCGCTTCCGTCTGCGCATCCGCCTGGCCGCTTATATTGGCTGGCCGAAAATGCATCTGAAACGCGGCAATAGTTGTTTGGGTGGCCTTATCAAAAATCCCCGTCAGCGGAATGCCGCTATAGCCATACCTGCTTAACGTTTTTTGCAGAGTAAGCACATCAGCCGCCGCTTCCGGCGATCGTCCGGCAAGATATTTATTGACCGTTTCGGCATCAGGCCATGCGCCAACGCCTTTTTCAGCCAGGCGCTGCCACGGGAAGAGTTTGCCCGGGTCCTGTTTTCTTAATGGCGCAATGTCGCTGTGTCCCAGCACGTAATTTGGCTTAATGTCGTGGCGTTTTACAATATCTTTCGTTAGCCGGATAAGGGCCTCAACCTGGCTTTCCGTGTAGGGGTACCAGCTTCTTACGCCATTGTTATCGGTAAATCCTTTATTCACGATTTCAATACCGATGGAGCTGTCGTTAAGACTGGTTCGTTCCTGCCAGCTGCTGACGCCCGCATGCCACGCTCTGCGATCTTCAGGGACAAGCTGCGTCACCACGGGTTTTCCTTTATAGCTTTCAGGCAAGGTAGTGACCAGATAGTGCGCGCTGACGCCCTTTTTTGATAAGGTTTTCAGCGAGTCGACATCGTTTTCAACCGTATAATGCAGAATAAGAAATTTTGCACGGCTGTCCTGGCTAACGGCTGAAATTGCATTATCGGCATAATAGTCGCCTCGATCGCTCATGCTTTTTGCTGCTTCCGTTGCCACGTTTGAGCCTGAACACCCGGCAAGGATTAATATGGCAGACGCTATTGCTGTTTTTAGTCGTACAGATTTCCCTTTATATTTTCTCATCGTATTTCCTTATTGCCCCTATAAGACAGTCTCGATTATATGCGTTCAGGTTTTACCCAACGCAAAACGGAATCGCCACTCTGTTATTCCTTTGTGTTCTCGCTGTGCTTACCAAAAAATGGGCGAACGTTGCCTCTGAGCGTAAGAAGCGCAATACAGATAAAAAGATTATTAACCACGCAGCTCCAGTCAATATGCCTGACCTCTCCGGTCAAAATGCGCATCACTATCGCGGCATTGCTAAGGATCAGCATATAGGTGACAACTGCAAAGAACCAGCTGTGAGCATAATTGAACTTTTTCCTTTCGAAAATAATTAACTTAATGGCTATTATGGTGCAGATTACTGCATTAACGCTCAGCAATATGCCATCCATCCGCGTCATTTATTTACTCCCCTGAAACGAGACAAAAATGCGATTCCCTCTTTTCCACTGGCGGCCAGCAGTATTCTGACTATCATCGCGGCCGAAAACACCGCGCCAACTCCGTTATGAACTTCACTCCCCGCTGGCAAGAGGGCTTTTATCAGTCCGGTGGCTTCAGGCGCGCAGATATAGCCGCTTACCAGCGCCACTGAACCCAGCAGCAAGCGCTTTAACCAGTGAAAATCGTTAGCCGATATAACAAACACCACGGCTCCGGCAATGGCTCCCGTAAGCGTTGTGCTGTCAAGGTGGCTTAATAAGCCATACAGCCCTATGCCAATATCTTCCGTGCCCAGGTTTGCTTGTGGCGCAGCACTATCCATAGTCACCTCTTGTTATATCCATTGGGAAGGACTCATTAATTTTATGCTTTTAAAACAGGGCAGCCAGATAAATTATCGTTATCCGCAATAAAACGAAAGGTATCATATTAAAGCATCCTGTTCTTAAAAATAATGGCTATCTTCTTAAGCAAAAGGATTAATATGCCTGAAAATTTATTTCGCAAGCAAATAAAAACCGGCACGGAGAAACCCGCTGCCGGTCGTCTGTTATTATTTTACTGGTTTTAATAAAACGCTTTCATTTTTTTACCACACGCAACAAAGCATTTACTCATAATTAACCCAGACGGCCCCGCCATCGGCGGAACGGACACAGTTCTCTACCCAGCGCACCCCTTCCAGTCCGGCATTAATATCCGGATAAATAAGCGTGGCCAGGCCTGCTTCGTCACCTCGGTTTTTAGCATCTATAGCCAGTGCGAACCTGAGATAAATATTGGACCAGGCATCCGTTAATCCTTCCGTATGAAGTGCCCCCAGGCGATCGTCCGTCAGCGCTGTTTCACTCAGGTAGGGCATGCCGTGATGGAGTAACTGCGCGGGCTGATTCTGCACCTCATATTTCAGTTCGTTCGGCTGATAGTCTGCCCATTGCAAGCTTGCCTTAGATCCTATCACGCGGATCTGCTGGGCATTCATACAGCCTGCATTAATCGACGACGTCCACATTCTGCCCACCGCGCCACCGTGGTAGTGCATCAGCACCATGGCGTTGTCTTCCAGTGGCGCGCGCGAAGGAATAAAGCTTTGCCGGTCACAGAGAAGCGACTTCAGTTTTAGCTCGGGTAAAACCAGCTGCGAAATATAAAAAGTATGGGTGGAGAGATCGCCCAGCACAAAGCTTGGCCCGGCAATTTGCGGATCGACACGCCACTTTTGCGCCTCAAACTTGTCCGCGTTGTCGCTGGCGCTGAAGCCGTGCGTATACTGCATTTCGACCATACGCACCTCGCCAATATCGCCGCTGGCAATCATCTGCCGCATCTGTAGCAGCATCTGATGACCTGAATAACCATAGGTTACGCCGACAATACGTCCCTTCTCTGCCGACAGCGCTTTAATTTCTTTCGCCTCCTGACTGCTAAAGAAAAGCGGCTTCTCGCAAATTACGTGCAGGCCAGCTTCCAGGGCCGCTTTGGTGATTTCATAATGCGTGCCGTTAGGCGTGGCGACTGTGACCACTTCGATTCCGTCGGCACGCTGCGCTTCATGCATAAAAAGCTGCTGGTAATTGTCATAGCAGCGCCCGGCTTCCACGCCAATGTTTACGCCAAAATCGCGACCGCGTTCAGCATCAATATCAAACGCGCCCGCCACCAGCTGAAAAGCCGTGTTATCGCGTAATGCACCGCTGCGATGCTTATAGCCCACCTGGCTTAGCCTGCCGCCGCCAACCATTGCCCAACGTAACGGGCGCGCGATTTTTCTCTCTCCATTTACCATAGCTACCTCGTGTTCAGTATTATCGGGGACCGGCATTGCAACCGGTTGCAAATTTTTTGGTAATAGCGTGAAGCTGAGGAGACTTTCAGAGAGATCTGCTCCTGCGTCAAATTGATCTAACGCTTTTTTACCCGCGAGATCACAACAATAATAATTTTTGCAACCGGTTGCATTACACGGAACATTTTATGCATTACACTCAGGGTTTTCCTGTTAGCGGTCACCAGCATGAACGAAAAATCACCCCCGCAGCCCTCATCCCGCAAGATTACCGCCAGCGACGTGGCCCAGCTGGCCGGCGTGTCTAAATGGACAGTTTCACGCGCCTTTACCGACGGCGCGTCAATCTCGGCACAGGCGCTGGCCCGCGTGCAGCAGGCGGCTAAGCAGCTAGGCTATCGCCCTAACCTGTTGGCCAGAGGGCTGGCCCGCCAAAATTCAGGGCTGATCGGCGTCATGGTAGACGAGATGCAAAATCCCAACCTGCTGACCTTGCTTGATGAGGCGACCAGCCTGCTTCAGCGCCAGGGCTATACGGCGCTGCTGCTCAATATCAGCACGCAAGGCTCGGAAGAAGCGATGCTGACCATGGCCGATCAGCTCCAGGTCGATGGCCTGTTGTTTTTAGGCACGCTGCTTAGCGACAGGCTGATAGCGCTGGCACGCGATATTCATCAAATCCCGCTGGTACAGCTTTGCCGCAATGACGACAATCCCTATATCCAGACGATCAACACCGATGGCTATCAGGCTGGCCGTCAAACGGCCATGCTTTTACATCAGCAGGGTTATCAAAAATTTGGCTATATGAAGGGCCCGGACACGGAATCGACGCAGCTCCTGCGCTACGAAGGCTACTGCGACCGCCTGCGTGAATCCGGCGTGCCGCAGCAGGATATTGTCTTACTCAAAGCCAATCACTATAACCGCGCCAGCGGCGAGCGTGCTTTCAGCGACTATCTCACACAAACTCCCCAGGTCCACTGGCTGGATGCGCTGTTTTGCGAAAACGATATTCTGGCTGTCGGCGCGCTGGACGCCCTGGCCGCACTGGCACCGGGACATCATCCGGGGATTGTCGGCTATGACGATATTGAACTTGCCGCCTCGCCTCGCTATCAGTTAACCACGCACGCCCAGCCGCTTCGCGCCATGCTGGAAGATGCGATCCATCGCCTGACTTCAGACGCAACAATCCAGCCCACAGAGCATCAGGATCTGCTGCGGCTCAGGCAGTCCCATTTGCGTCGCTAATCCCGGGCGCACATCACCATCAAACCTGGAGGAATTGCCATGTACGCAATAGCGAATGCACCTTGTAGCTGGGGAGTAGACGACCCGAACAATCCTTACCTGCCGCCGTGGGAGAAAGTTTTGCGCGAGGCGCGTCAGGCTGGCTATCACAGCATTGAACTGGGGCCGTGGCGCTATCTGCCGACCGATGCGGACATCCTGCGGCAGACGCTGGAAAGCCACGAACTGTCGCTGGTGGCGGGTACGCTATTCGACGATCTGGTATCGGAAGCCAATTTTCCCGCCATGGTAGCCATGACGCACGCTATTTGCGCTAACCTGCAAAAGGTGCCGGTTGCCGTGGCCGAAGGTGCAGTGCCGCCGCCCTATCTGGTGATTATCGATTTTGGCGACGCGGAACGCGCCCGCTGGGCAGGCCAGTCCGAGCGGGCAAAACGGCTGGATGAAACAGACTGGCAGCGCATGATTGGTCATATCCGTGAACTGAGCCGCATCGCCCGGCACGAATATGGCGTGCGGCCGGTGATCCATCCGCATGCCGGTGGATTTATCGAATTCGGCGACGAGATTGACCGGCTGGCGCAGGCTATTCCTGCCGAAGAAGCCGGTCTTTGTCTGGATACCGGCCATCTTTATTACGCCGGACTGGATCCGGTCAGCTGGCTACGACGTCATGCTGCACGCCTGGACTACCTGCACTTTAAAGATGTAAACAAAAGCGTTTATGACGCTGCAATTGCCGGAGATCTGGATTTTTTCAGCGCCTGCGCGGCAGGCGTGATGTGCCCATTGGGTACGGGCGCTATCGATTACCCGGCGATTAAAGCCCTGCTTGCCGAGCTGAACTGGCACGGCTGGATAACCATTGAGCAAGAGCGGGATCCGCGCGACGTGGCGGGAAGCCTGGCTGACGTTACCGCCAGCCTGCGTTATCTGCGCAGCGTGGGCTTTTAATCAAAGGGCGGCGGCCTGATATTCCGCGTTGAACATCTCGTTTTCTTCCGTCAGGCGGATGGCAGCCGTAATCATCTCATTCTGCATCAGCGAAGTTGCCCCTTCGCTGGTGCGCCAGTGGATATAGAGCACGCACAGCGCCGCAACCTGCAGCTTTTCGTTTTCTGCATCGCTGCCGTCAAAACCATACTCTTCGTCGCACCAGCGATAAACGTCAGCGACGAAAGGCATGGCGCCATCTTCACTTAGCGGAGGCAGACCGGTAAACAGCTCGACCATTTCCGGCGTGGCGATGTAGCTACTGCGCCCGACCGCATCGAGCTGCTTACCGCGCGCACGAGCGTTATTAGCCTGTTTAGCTTTGAGTTTGGCGCGCTTGTTGCGCTTGTCCTGCTTATTGCTCACCGGTTTCTCCTGGCGAAAAAAAAGAGCGCAATCATAGCAGGGAAGCGGCCAGCGAGCCGCTACATTTTGCCGAGAAACAGCGAAACCAGCCCGGCCGCAATCAGTGGCCCGACCGGCACGCCGCGAAACAGCGAAACGCCAATAATGGTGCCAATCAGCAAACCGCCGACGATAGTAGGTTGCGAACTCATCAGGCTGACGCCGCGGCCGCCTACCCAGGACACGAATATCCCTACCGCGATAGCCAGCAGCGATTTCCAGTTCATAAAAGAGTGCAGTAGCGTACTGGTTGGCAGCGCGCCGCTGGCGATGGGGGCCATAACGCCGATGGTCAGAATCACGATGCCAACGGTAACGCCCTGCTTTTCTATCCAGGGAAACAGCGTATTAAGCGGCGTCATGCGTACCACAATCAGCGCGAGCAGCGCCATGGCAACGGTAAGGTTGTGGCTGAAATAGCTGAGAGCCGCCAGAAACAGCAGAATAAACAACGTCAAATCGAACATAGTGTTTTCCTGTAAGGAAAAGGCTACATCTTAAAACGCTTTGCCGTTGCGGTCTGGTTTTTTTCTGTTTACGCGTTTAAAAAATTGCGTCGATAGCGGCCTGCAGGCTGGTTTGCGGGCCGGTCAGCACCGACAGCGTGGTATTGATATATTTTTCTGCGCCCGCCATAGAGCTTTGCGCCAGCACAATACAGCCCAGCGCGCACTCATGGCGCTGCTGGATATACCCGGCAATTTGCTGGTGATAACCGACAATATCGTTCTGGTTAAAACAGGCCCAGGCGCGCGGCACCAGCTCCACCGCCAGCCGACTGCCGGGAATAAAAGCCTCAAAGACGCGAGTGGTCATGGCCAGCGTTGAGTGTGCCGTACAGAGCACCAGCACCGCGCCCTGATAGTGGGAAGCCGCTTTGGCCAGCGCCGCATCCACGCGAATAACGGGTTTGCTGAACGCCTTTGTATCCAGCGCAGCCGCGCCCAACGTGGTGCAGGTAATGATAACGGCGTCAGCATGCTGCGCCATCTCGCCAATAATAGCGCGCACCGCAGCCGTCATCTCTTCGCTGACCTCGCCCGCCTCGATGACTTCGCTCAGCAGTTTATCTTCCACGCGATGCAGCAGCTGAATTTCATCAAAATCGAGCTGCTGAAGCGCATCCTCAAAGCGGGCTATATTACTTTCTGCCGCATGCAGACAGGCTATCGTTGCCATGTTGCGTTCTCCGGAAACAGATTTGCGATCACTGTGGCAAATTCTTCCTGATATTGCCAACTTTTTAACCCGGCGGCTTCAGCTTGCTCACCAAAAAAGTGCAATGCCTCACTATGAGGCAGGCTCGGGAAGAAACTATTGTTTCACCGCGTGCCGATTACCCGTTTCACGCCGCTCTCCGGTTATTTATTCCTGGTACAAAAGTTGCAGCACCAGTGATAAAGCTCAAGGAGAAACAGATGAAAGCGATAATCATTGGCGCAGGTATTGGTGGCATGTGTACGGCGATCGCGTTAAAGCGTTGCGGTATTGAAACCGAGGTTTTTGAGGCGGTTAAAGAGATAAAACCGGTTGGTGCCGCGATCTCCATCTGGCCTAACGGCGTAAAATGCCTTAACTATCTGGGGATGAAAGAGCCGCTGCGGGCGCTGGGCGGCCAGATGCGCTCGATGGCCTATTGCGATTTTCAGTCTGGCAGCGTGCTAACGCAGTTCAGCCTGCAACCGCTGGTAAACGAAGCCGGTGAGTATCCTTATCCCGTTGCGCGGGCCGAATTGCAGGCGATGCTGCTGGATGGCTATGGCCGGGCTGACGTGCAGTTTGGTAAGCGCGTTGCCAGCGTAGAGCAAGACGCTCACGGCGTAACGGCATACTTTACCGACGGCAGCGAGGCGCGAGGTGATTTACTGATTGCCTGTGACGGTACGCATTCGGCCATCCGTCCTTATGTGCTGGGTGAAAAGGTTGAGCGGCGCTATGCGGGCTATGTTAACTGGAACGGGCTGGTGACGATTGATGAAACCATTGCCCCTGCCAGCCAGTGGACAACCTTTGTGGGCGAAGGCAAACGCGTTTCGCTGATGCCGGTTGCCGGTAATCGGTTCTACTTCTTTTTTGACGTGCCGCTGCCTCCAGGGCTGGCGGAAGATCGCACGACTCTCCGCGCAGATTTACAGCGCTATTTCAGCGGCTGGGCCGCGCCGGTGCAAAAGCTTATCGAACAGATCGATCCGGAAACGACCAATCGAATTGAGATCCACGATATCGAACCTTTTGCTCAGCTGGTTAAAGGCCGCGTGGCGCTACTGGGCGATGCGGCGCACAGTACCACGCCGGATATCGGCCAGGGTGGCTGCGCGGCAATGGAGGATGCCGTAGTACTGGCGCACGCGCTGCAAACCAATTC
The DNA here is from genome assembly GCF_047456155.1 of Erwinia sp. BNK-24-b. NCBI lineage: Bacteria > Pseudomonadati > Pseudomonadota > Gammaproteobacteria > Enterobacterales > Erwiniaceae > Erwinia > Erwinia sp. BNK-24-b. The sequence goes on along the minus strand of NZ_CP179901.1, from coordinate 2,093,578 downwards.
GCTGGGTATCGAAGATGCCCTGTTACGCTACCAGCACAAGCGCGCTGAACGAGTGAAAGATCTGGTCTTAAAAGCGCGCAAACGCTGCGACGTGACGCACGGAAAAGAGATGGCGGTAACCCGCCAGTGGTATCAGGAGCTGAGCAGCGAGACCGGCGAACGCATCATCCACGGCATGCTGGATACCATTCAGGGCGGGCCGCTGGCGTAAGCGGCAAGCGCGATAGCCGTGGCGCTTGCCAGCACGTCCTGACGGGATTTTGCCGCTTTCTCGTGCTGCGTAAAATAGAGCGCTAAAACCAGCGGCGGTGCAGCCGGACGCCACAGCACGGCAATATCGTTGGTGGTGCCGTAATCGCCGCTGCCGGTTTTGTCGCCCGTGATCCAGTTCGCAGGCACGCTGGCGGCAATCGCTTTTTTACCCGTGGTGTTACCTTTTAGCCACCTTGTAAGCTGCTGGCGCTGTTCGGTTGCCAGCTCCAGAGCGTTCCCCGTCCGGTTTCCATCACTCAGCGCCAGCCGCGCCAGATTGTGCATCATCTGCAACGGCGTACTGGTATCGCGCGGGTCATTTGGTATCGCCGTGTTGAGTTCTGGTTCATTTCTGTCCAGCTGCGTGACGCTGTCACCTTTTTGCCGCAGAAAAGTCGTCAGTCCGGCCGGGCCATGCAGCTCTTTTAACAGCAGGTTCGCTGCCAGGTTATCGCTGTATTGCAAAGCGGCGGCGCAAAGTTCCGCCACCGTCATTCCCGTTGCGCGATGTTTAGCGGTCACCGGCATCCATGCCAGCTCCTCCGTCGCCTGCCAGCGCAGCCGCTTTTGCAGCAGTTCTGGCCGTATGGCGCACTTATGCAATACGGCTGCAACAGCCAGCACTTTAAAGGTGCTGCACAGGGGAAAACGCTCCTCACCGCGATACTGCAAAATCTTACCGTTTCCGCTATCCAGTAAAGCCAGCCCAAGGCGTCCGTTGGCTGTCTTTTCCAGCTGAGACAGCTGCTGGTGCAGGCTGGCCGTTTCTGCCCGCGCCGTAAAGGGCAACAGGCTGGTCGCCAGCGGCGAAAGCACGGCTGCTAACAGCAGCCGTCGACGTTGCAAAGAAACACTCATTCCTCTTTTAATCCCCGGTTGATCAGCATCGCTTCAATTTCCGGATCCCGGCCACGCCAGCGCGCGTACAGCGCTTTGAGATCTTCGCTGTTGCCACGTGAGAGAATTTTTTCACGGAAAATCTGGCCGTTTTCGCGCGTCAGGCCGCCATGCTCCTCAAACCATTCAAAGCCATCATCCGCCAGCATCTGCGTCCAGAGATAGGCGTAGTAGCCCGCGGCATAGCCGCCGCCCCAGATGTGCTGGAAGTAGCTTGAGCGGTAGCGCGGCGGAACGGCAGGCAGATTAACCTTTTCTGCCGCCAGCGCCTGCTGTTCAAAACTCGCCACGTCCTGCTCCGGCTGCTCGGCGGCAAGGCTGTGCCAGCGCATATCCAGCAGCGCCGCCGCCAGCAGCTCGGTCATGTCATAACCTTTATTAAATTTGTTGGCGTTAATGATTTTATCGTGCAGCTCGGTGGGCATTGGCTCGCCGCTCTGATAGTGACGGGCGAAGTTTTTGAACACCTGCGTATTGCTCGCCCAGTGTTCGTTAAACTGCGAAGGAAACTCTACAAAGTCGCGCGGTGTTGCGGTACCGGACAGGCTCGGATAACGCTGATCGGCGAACATGCCGTGCAGCGCGTGGCCGAATTCGTGGAACATGGTGATCACATCGTCCCAGGCGAGCAGGGCTGGCTGGCCCGCCACGGGCTTCGGAAAGTTACAAACATTATAGATAACGGGTTTGGTGCTGAGTAATGCTGACTGGTCGACGAAGTTACTCATCCAGGCGCCGCCTGCTTTGTTATCGCGCTTGAAGTAGTCGGTGTAAAACAGCGCCAGCGGTTCACCGTTGACGTCCGTTACTTCGTAGACGCGCACGTCAGGATGATAAACCGGGATATCGCTGCGGGCTTTAAAAGTGATGCCGTAAAGCTGCGTTGCGGCCCAGAAGACGCCGTTTTCCAGCACGTTGGTGATTTCAAAGTACGGCCTGATCTGGCCTTCATCCAGATCGTAACTGGCTTTACGCACCTGTTCAGCATAAAAGAGCCAGTCCCAGGGCTGAAGAGTAAAACCGCCCTGCTGCCGATCGATCACCGCCTGAATATCCGCCGCTTCACGACCGGCGCGTGCGGTGGCCGCCGGTACGATCTCGCGCATAAAGTCGAGCGCGGCCTGCGGCGTTTTCGCCATCTGGTCCTGAAGTTTCCATTCGGCATAGCTGGCAAAACCCAGCAGCTTAGCCTGACGTGCCCGAATGCTGGCCAGCTGCGCAATCAGCGTGCGCGTGTCGTTGGCATCGCCTTTTTGCGTGCGGTTCCAGGCGGCGTTAAACAGCGCCTCTCTGGTGTCGCGATTGCTGAGCGTTTGCAGATCGGGCTGCTGCGTGGTGTTTTGCAATACGATCAGCCACTGGTTTTGCAGCCCTTTTTCTTTGGCCGCTTCGGCCGCCGCCGCCAGCTCTGCATCACTCAGGCCCGCCAGCGCGGCCTGCTCTTCGACCACCAGTCCGCCCGCTTTGGTAGCGGCCAGCAGCTTGTTGGTGAACTGCGTGGTGAGCGTGGCGGCCTGCTGATTTAACACCTTCAGCTGCGCCTTTTGATCATCATTCAGGCTGGCGCCGGAAAGCTGAAATGCCTGCCAGGTCACCTCTACCAGCCGTAGCGATTCGCTGTCCAGCCCCAGACTTTCACGCTGTTGATAGACGCTGTCCAGACGTGCAAAAAGCTGCCCGTTAAGCCGGATATCATCCTCCAGCGCCCTCAGCTTTGGCGACATCTCCTCATCCAGCTGCTGTAATCCATCGCTGGTATTGGCTGAGGTCATACCGTTAAAAACGCTTTCAACGCGTTTTAACAGCTGTCCACACTGTTCCAGCGCCTGATAGCTGTTAGCAAAGGTGGGCGACTCCGGGTTGGTGGCAATGCGTTCCACTTCTTCCCGCTTTTGCCGTATACCTTCTTCCAGCGCGGGACGGTAATCCGCTTCGGTAATTTGATCAAAAGGGGGGGCCTGAAACGGCAGCGAACTGGGTTGGCTGAAGGGATTTTGCATAGCATTTCTCCTTAATGGATTCGGCACGAGCGCATCGTTAGCCGTTTTGTCTGAGCAAGGTAGTCAGCGTCTGCAGCTGGCGATCGGCAAGACCTTTTTTCACGATCAGATGTAAGGGTGTAGCACGTCTGACGCCATGCGTCATGGGAAGAATTTTCAGCGTTCCGTCAGCCAGATAAGATTTTATCCTCTCCTCCGGCAGCCAGCCGTAGCCGACCTGACTGACCACGGCTTCTATCGCCGTTTCAATAGTAGAGAACGTCCAGCACTCCGCAAACGCCGAGCTGGCGTCGTCGGCTCTGGCTTCACGTCCGGCGATGCAAATCAACGGATACGCGGCCAGCCTCTCCTCGCTTAGTGATTCTGCCTGCTGCTGAAGCGGATGGTCGCTGTGCGCTACGGCCACAAAATCGATATTCATTAACCATTCGCCCCGCCCCATAAGATCCTGACGGCGCGTCAGCACCATGACGTCTGCTTCAGCCGTATCGCTACTGGCGCTCTCCAGTACTTCGGTCAGCCGAACCTGAGTATGGGGATGCTGCTGCTGAAACTGCTTTAGCGCGGCAAACAGGCGCTCACGCGGGAAAATCGTATCGACCATCAGATCCAGCCGCGTGCGTACGCCATCTTTCAGTAAGGCAGCGTGCGCTTCCAGATGGTAAAAATCCTTCAGCAGCGGCCGTACCCGCGTCAGCATCTGCTCGCCCGCAGGCGTCAGGACAGTTTTACGCCCTTGCGGCTCCAGCAGCGCGACGCCAAGCCGCTCTTGCAGGAGAGCAAGATTGTAGCTTACCGAAGACTGGCTACGGCTGGTCGCCTCTCCTGCACGGGCGAAGCTACCCAGTTCAATAACCTTTGCCAGTAGCTCCCACTGCTCCAGCGTCGTTTTCAGCATGATTGATGTAATTTTTCGATAGGTTTCATCTAAAAGTAGCGCTTTTTATCGAAAAAGTTAACTGATAGCTTTAGAAAAAACAGGAGGAAATGATGACTTTTGATAAACACGATCTGAGCAATTTTGTCGGTAAACACCTGGTTTATACCTATGACAACGGCTGGAATTACGAAATTTATGTGAAGAACGAGCAGACGCTGGATTATCGTATTCACAGTGGGCTGGTGGGCAATCGATGGGTAAAAGATCAGCGGGCTTATATCGTTCGACTGGGCAAAGATATCTATAAAATTTCCTGGACCGAGCCGACCGGCACCGACGTTAGCCTTGCCGTTAACCTGGGCGATCGCCTGTTCCATGGCACCATCTTCTTCCCGCGCTGGGTAATCGATACCCCGCAGAAAACCGTCTGCTATCAGAATGACCATATTGCCGAGATGGAAAGCTATCGCGCCGCCGGCCCGGCTTATCCGACCGAGGTGATCGACGAATTTGCCACTATCACTTTTGTCCGCGACTGCGGCCGGGATAACGAGAGCGTCATTGCCTGCGCGGCAAGCGAGCTGCCGGACAACTTTCCTGATAATCTGAAATAAATCAGAGAGAGACGGATAAGCGCGAGGGGGTGTTGTGGAGACAAAGGATGAAGTCAGGCCGGAACTGGAATTCAGCTTTTCGGTGAAGGTGGTGGTGGAACAGCCGATTGTGGTCGAAAACAGTCGCGAAAGCGGCAAGCGACAGCTAATCCCCATCAACCAGGGCGTGGTCAGCGGCAGGCTGACGGGGGAAGTGATGCCCGGCGGTATCGACAGCCAGATTATCGAGCCGGATGGACTGTGTCGTCTGTCGGCTCGCTATGCGCTGCAAACCGATCAGGGCAAGGTCTATATAGAAAACAACGGTATTCGTCGCGTTCCGGAAGCCTTCAGGAAAGATCTGTTTGGCGAAAATATGCGTTTTTTCGATGCGATTGCGCCTCAGGAGCTCTATTTCCGCACCGTCCCGCAGTTTGAAATTTATGATGCGCGCCTGAACTGGCTAAAAGAGTCAATCTTTATCAGCACCGGCCAGCGCACGCAGCACGGCGTGACCCTTAATTTCTATCGCGTGACCTGAAATCCGGCCAGCCTACGCTGGCCGTTCCTGGCTGTAGCTGGCGATGATTTCTCCCGCCACCGCCACCGCAATTTCCGCAGGCAGTTTGCCTTTTACATCCGGCAGGCCAATCGGGCAACGCATGGTTGCCAGCTGCTGCGGGCTAAAGCCTTTGCCCGCCAGCCGATAGTCAAAGCGCTGTCGCTTGGTCTGCGAGCCGATAACGCCGAAGTAGTGATAGTCACCGCGCTTGAGAATCGCCTCGCACAGCGCCAGGTCGCGCGGATGATGATGGGTCATCACCACGTAGTAGCTCTGTGGCGGCATCAGCTTGACCTGGTCGCAGGGATCTTCCTGACAGCAAAGCGTGACGCCAGCCGGGACGCTGGAAAACTGCTCCTGGCGCTCGTCTACCCAAAAAACGTGACAGGGTAACGTTGCCAGCAGATTGACCAGCGCCTGCCCCACGTGGCCCGCGCCAAACACCGCAATTTGCGGCTGCGCCTGGATTAGCGGCTCAAACAGGACGGTGGTCATGCCGCCGCAGCACTGCCCCAGCCGCGCCCCCAGATTAAAATGCTCGCTGCGCGGCTCGCAGCTATGGGTTTTCAGCATCTCACGCGCAATGGCAATGCACTGATATTCCAGATGGCCGCCGCCGATGGTGAGAAAGCTTTTTTCCTCCGTCACCACCATTTTGCTGCCGCGATCGCGTGGTACCGAGCCTTTTTCTTCCAGCACGGTGAGCAGCACGCAAGGCTGGCGCTTTTCTCTCAGAGCCGCCAGCACCGTAATCCAGTCGTCAGGACTCATACGCTTTCCCTCAACTTCTCCACGCCCCAGAACACTCTTTCCGGCGTGGCTGGCGCGTCCAGCAGCGGATGCTGCTGATAGTCTTTGACGCTGGCAACCGCATCCTGTAGCGCGCACCACGCGGAAATCCCTAACATAAACGGCGGCTCGCCAACGGCTTTTGAGTGAAAAACCGTCTCTTTGGGATTTTTACGGTTTTCCACCAGCGTGACGCGCAGGTCCGCCGGTACGTCGCCAATCGCCGGGATTTTGTAGCTGGCGGGGCCATCGGTCATCAGGCGGCCCTGCGCGTTCCACACCAGCTCTTCGCAGGTCAGCCAGCCAACGCCCTGCACAAAACCGCCTTCCACCTGGCCGATATCAATGGCCGGGTTCAGCGATGCGCCAACATCGTGCAAGATATCGGCGCGCAGCAGGCGATACTCGCCGGTTAAGGTATCAATGATGACTTCTGAACAGGCCGCGCCAAAAGCGTAGTAATAAAACGGCGTGCCGCGCCCCGCTTCGCGATCGTAATGGATACCCGGCACTTTGTAATAACCGGTGGCCGACAGCGGGACCTGGTTAAGCCACGCCATTTGCGCCACGTCCGGAAAGGTGAAGTGCTTTTCGGCAACTTTAACGATGCCGTTGCTGAAGCTGACCTGCTCCGCCGGACAGTTGTGCAGGCGACAAAGCATTTCCGTTAGCCTGTCGCGCAGGATCTGCGCCGCGTTTTGCGCTGCCTTGCCGTTTAAATCGGCACCGCTTGAAGCCGCGGTCGGCGAGGTATTCGGCACTTTTCCGGTATCGGTAGCGGTGATCTGAATCTGATCCACGTCGATTTGCAGCACTTCCGCGACTACCTGAGCGACTTTGGTATTCAGCCCCTGGCCCATCTCCGTGCCGCCGTGATTGAGCTGCACGGTGCCGTCGGTATAGATCAGGATCAGCGCACCCGCCTGGTTAAGAAAGCTGGAAGTAAAAGAGATGCCGAATTTAACCGGCGTCAGCGCCAGGCCACGCTTCAGGAACGGGCTGCTGCGGTTAAAAGCAGTAATCGCTTCGCGCCGCGCCACATAATCCGCGCTTGCTTCCAGCTGTGCGGTCATTTCATCCAGCAGATTTCCCTCAACCTGCTGATGATAATGCGTAACGTTGCGGGTTTCTTTGCCGTAGTAGTTGCGTTTGCGCACCTCCAGCGGGTCGAGGTTCAGCTCGCGCGCGATGTGATCCATGATCTGCTCAATCGCCACCATTCCCTGCGGCCCACCAAAGCCACGATAGGCCGTATTAGATGCCGTGTTAGTACGGCAGCGATAGCCGACGATCAGCGCATCGCCCAGGTAGTAGGCGTTGTCGGCATGAAACATGGCTCGATCGACAATAGAACCGGAGAGATCCAGCGAGTAGCCGCAGTTTCCAGCCAGCTCGATTTTTACGCCGCTGAAACGCCCTTCTTTATCAACGCCCACGTCATAACGGATATAAAAAGGATGTCGCTTACCGGTAATCCGCATATCGTCACGGCGAGCCAGACGCATTTTTACCGGTCTGCCCGTCTGCTGCGCCGCGACCGCACATAAACAGGCTACGCCAGCCGCCTGCGTCTCTTTGCCGCCAAAGCCGCCGCCCATGCGCCGCATATCAATGGTGACTTTGTTCATGGTGAGACCCATCACCGAGGCCACCAGCTTCTGCACCTCCGTCGGGTTTTGCGTAGAAGAAAAGACCTGTAGCGAACGATCCTCACCGGGCACCACCAGCGCGATTTGCGTTTCCAGATAAAAGTGTTCCTGGCCGCCAATATGAAATTCGCCCTGCAGACGGCGATCGGCACGGGCCAGCGCGACCTGAACGTCTCCGCGCTGGTGAACGTGGGGCTGCTGCACAAAATGCTCTTTTTCCAGCGCCTCTTTGACGTCCAGCATTGGCGTCAGCAGTTCATATTCAATTACCGCCAACTCTGCCGCCTGCCGCGCGGCCTGCGGCGTTTCAGCCGCGACGGCCAGAATCACCTGTCCGGCATACTCAACGAGATCCTTTGCCATGAGCGGATCGCCCGGCTCGAGCGGGCCAATATCGCCTTCTCCCGGCACGCTTTGCCAGGTCAGTACGCTAACCACGCCGGGAACGCTGTAGCAAGGCTGCGTATCAATACTGATAATGCGGGCGTGCGCATGTTCGCTGAGCCGTGGACAAAGGTGCAGCATGCCCGGCAGCTCAAGCCTGTCATCAATGTAGAGCGCCTCGCCGGAAACATGTTTTGCCGCGCTTTCGTGCTTGTTGCTTTTGCCAACGCCGCTTTGAATGCCTTCGGCGTATTGCCTGGCGATCACCTCTTCCGCGACTACAGGACGATTACTGGACATAGGTTGCTACCTCCAACAGCGTGGATTTATCGGCAAGCGAAACGTAATAGCGGCGCAGCAAATTTTTGGCAACCTGCATGCGGTAGCCTGCGCTGGCGCGAAAATCGCTCAGCGGCGTAAAGTCCTGTTCCAGCGCGCGGCAGGCCAGCTCCAGTGAGGTGGTGGTCAGGGGCTGGCCAACCAGCTGCTGTTCACATCTGGTCGCTCTTTTAGGAATTGCCGCCATGCCGCCAAAAGCAATACGCGCCCTGGTAACGATGCCGTCGCTGTCCCGTTCCAGCATGAAAGCAGCAAAAATGGCCGAAATATCATCTTCCAGCCGTTTGGAAACTTTCCATGCCTGAAAATGTTGTGACGCTGTCACCTCAGGAATCACGATAGCGCGGATAAATTCGCCGGGCAGCAGCGCCGTTTTACGGTAGCCCAGGAAAAAGCTTTGCAGCGGCAGGCGACGAATCTTACTGCCCGACTGCAGCTCAAGCGCAGCATCTAACGCCAGCAGCATCGGCGGCGTATCACCGATTGGCGAACCGTTAGCAATATTGCCGCCCAGCGTGCCGCGATAGCGAATCTGTAAAGAAGCGAAGCGCTCCAGCATCTCCGCAAAGGCAGGTATATGGCGTTGCAGAATCTGATAGCAATGGTGGAGCGAAGCGCCCGCGCCCAGCGTTATCTCTTTATCACCAATGTGGCACGCTTTCAGTTCCGTTATCTGCTCCAGGGAAATAACCAGCGGCAGCGACTTGTAGTGCTGCGTAACCTGAAGCGCCAGATCGGTGCCGCCCGCCAGCAGCTTCGCCTGCGGATGTTCGGCCAGTAACGTTGCCAGCTGTTCAGACGTTTTTGGTAACAGGCAGCGCTTACCGTTGAGCGCTATCTCCTGTATTTCTTGATTTTGCAGCGCGTTTAAACGCTGAACCGTTTGCGCTTCATTTTGCGTAAAAGCATCCTGCTGCGGCTGCCGACAAGCCTGACGTGCCGCATCAACAATTGGCCGATAGCCTGTGCAGCGGCAGAGATTGCCCGCCAGCGCCTGCTCCGCCGTTTTTTGCTGCCAGCCATCACTGTTCTTTTGCAGCGTAAACAGCGACATAACAAAACCTGGCGTACAAAACCCGCACTGCGAAGCGTGGCAATCAACCATCGCCTGCTGTACGCCGTGCAGTTCACCGTTCTGCGGCAAATCTTCTACCGTAATCAACTGCTTGCCCTGCAGGCTGCTGACAAAGGTGATGCAGCTGTTGGCGGTTTCGTAGACCATCTTCCCGTCCTCAACACGTCCCAGCGTCACGGTGCAGGCCCCGCAATCGCCGGAGGCGCAGCCCTCTTTCGTGCCGCAGCGCCGTTTGTTCTGGCGCAAATAGTTCAGTACCGTAGTGTCGGGATCGAGCGAGGTTTCGCTAATCAACGTCTGGTTAAGCAAAAACTGAATCATGTGCTTTCTCCTCGTTATGCTGTTGCCAGACGCGTTTGCCGTTTACCCAGGTGCTGGCGATATTGCGATCGTCGCCCAGCGTCATTAATACAAAAAGCTTTTCCCAGATGTCACGGCTGTTGGCGCAGCGCATTTTTTGCAGTGCGGAAACAGCGGGATCGAGCACCACAAAATCGGCCTCTTTACCCGGATTGAAATTGCCGATCTGCTGATGCAGATCCAACGCCTGCGCGCCGCCCAGCGTGGCGTGATAAAAAGCTTCGCTGGCCGCCATTTTATAGTGCTGGAGCTGGCCGACCTTGTATGCCTCGCCCAGGGTTTGCAGCATGTTAAAAGTTGTTCCGGCCCCCACATCTGTTCCTATGCCCATCTTCACGTTTTTTTCCCAACAGTGGTTTAATTTGAACAGCCCGCTGCCTAAAAACAGATTGGAGGTCGGGCAAAACGCTACGGAAGAGTCGGTATCGTGCAGGCAGTCCCACTCCTCTTCTTCCAGATGAATGCAGTGGGCAAACAGGCTGCGCCGTCCGGTCAGCTGATAATGGTGATAAACATCCAGATAGCCGCTGCGCTCCGGGAAAAGCGCTTTTACCCAGGCGACCTCCTGCGGGTTCTCGCTCAGATGGGTATGCAGCCATGTATCGGGATACTCTTTTTTGAGCTGCTGAACTTTTTGCAGCAGCTCGGGAGAAGACGTTGGCGCAAAACGCGGCGTCAGCGCATAGCTGAGGCGGCCACGGTTATGCCAGCGTTCAATCAGCTCACGCGTTTGCTGATAGCTCTGTTCCGGCGTTTCGGTGAGATAATCCGGCGCGTGCCTGTCCATCATCACCTTGCCGGCAATCAGCCGCATGCCCAGCCCCTCTGCCGCGCTGAATAAGGCATCTACGGACTGGGGATGCACCGTTCCAAATACCAGCGCGGTTGTGGTGCCGTTGCTCAACAGCTGATGTAAAAAGAAGGCGGACATCTTTGCCGCATGCAGCGGGCAGTGATACTGACTTTCAACCGGGAAAGTATATTGCTGCAGCCATTCGAGCAGCTGTTCGCCGTACGCGCCTATCATTTCCGTTTGCGGGTAGTGAATGTGACAATCAACAAAGCCCGGAACGATAAGCTTACCGCGATAGTCGACTACCGCCGTTTCATCGCCCAGCTGGTGACGCCCCTCTTCCCAGGCCTGTAGCGAAACAATTTTTCCTTCGTTCAGCAGCAGTAATCCGTCTTCAATATAGCGAGCCCGTTCAGCCAGCTGCTGCGGATCGCTAACCGTCGCGGTAATATCAAAAAAGCTGCCGCGCACGGCACGGGTAAAGGTGGGTAACATAGCGCTTCCTTTTATCGACGGACGGCTGACAATTAATTATAGAAATAAATAGCAATTGTTATGCCAGGTCGGGAACATATAAATATTGCTTTATTTTCAATGAATTAAATAAAGAGCGCGCAAATACACGTTCATAAAGAGTCGCAATCGTATGCGCAAACGATTGCAAAAATTAGCAATCGTTTGCCTGCCATTTTTCAGCGCCTTTTTTACTTTTTACTTTCTGCCAGTCATTTCTGCCTGCACCCTTTTCAGGCAACCTTGCCGCAGGACGCGCCAACATTGTGCAGATTAAGTTATTAATCAGAATTAATCCGACTTATCAGCACGGCACCGAGATGTTATGGTGGTTTAAACCCAAAAAGCGTTGAGGAACAGTGAGATGATTGTATTTGTTACTGGAGCCACTGCCGGTTTCGGCGAAAGCATTACCCGTCGTTTTATTGCTGAAGGCCATAAGGTAATCGCTACCGGTCGCCGTGAAGAGCGTCTGAAAAAGCTGAAAGAAGAGCTGGGCGCTAACCTTTATACGTTGCAGCTTGACGTGCGCAACCGCGCCGCCATTGAAGAAGCGCTGGCGCAGCTGCCGACGGAATGGCGCAATATCGACGTGCTGGTTAACAATGCGGGACTGGCGTTAGGTATTGAACCGGCGCATAAAGCCAGCGTGGATGACTGGGATGCGATGATCGATACCAATAATAAAGGCCTGGTCTATATGACTCGCGCCGTACTGCCCGCCATGGTGGAACGCAATGTCGGCCATATTATTAACCTGGGTTCCATTGCCGGTCTGTGGCCTTATCAGGGCGGCAACGTTTATGGTGCTACCAAGGCTTTTGTACGCCAGTTCAGCCTGAACCTGCGCACGGATCTGCACGGCACGGCACTGCGCGTGACCGATATCGAGCCGGGCCTGGTAGGCGGAACAGAGTTTTCTAACGTTCGTTTTAAAGGCGATGATGCTAAAGCAGACAGCGTATATGACGGCACCGAGCCGTTAACCGCCGAAGACGTTACCGAAGCGGTCTGGTGGGTTGCTACGCTGCCGAAACACGTAAACATCAATACGCTGGAGATGATGCCGGTTGCCCAGACGGTAGCCGGACTGAAAGTGCACAAGGCGTAAGACTACGCTTTTTTGCAGGTTACAAGCTGATGGTGAAGGGTTGCCATCAGCTTTAAATTCCAGAATGTTGTAGTTAGCTGTTTTAATGCTGCCCCGCTCCAGCCGCTGCCTGCGTCACCTCTAAATTTTTTTAAAATCAATACTTGCTTAAGTGATATAAGAACATATCAATGTGAGAATTTTGGGAACTGTGCGCCTGATGTCCAGGGCAGGATAGTTAATTTATTGATTTCAGGTAACAATTCATGCGAAAGCTTTTTATTCAGTTTTATCTGCTGCTGTTCGTTTGCTTTCTGGTGATGGCGATGCTGGTTGGGCTGGTCTATAAATTCACCGCCGAACGCGCTGGTCGTGAGTCAATGGATGACCTGATGAAAAGCTCGCTTTATTTAATGCGCAGCGAACTACGTGAAATTCCTCCGCGCGACTGGGATAAGACCATCGATAACCTGGATCTTAATCTCTCTTTTAAGCTGCATATAGAGCCGATGAGCAAGTATCAGCTCGACCCCGCCACTATGCGCCGTTTACGCGCTGGTGGTATTGTCGCGCTGGACGACGAATACACCTTTTTACAGCATATTCCGCGCAGTCACTATGTGCTGGCCGTCGGGCCTATCCCCTACCTCTTTTTTCTGCATGAAATGCGCATTCTGGATATCGTGCTGCTGGCTTTTATCGGTATATCGCTGGCGCTGCCGGTGTTTATCTGGATGCGGCCCCACTGGAAAGAGATGCTGCGGCTGGAGTCGGCCGCGCAGCGTTTTGGTCAGGGGCATCTGGACGAGCGTATTCACTTTGACAGCGCCTCCAGCCTGTTTCGGCTTGGCGTTGCCTTTAACCAGATGGCCGATAACATCAATACGCTGGTCGTCAGCAAAAAACAGCTGATTGACGGCATCGCGCACGAGCTGAGAACGCCGCTGGTGCGTCTGCGCTACCGGCTGGAGATGAGCGACAACCTTACCGACAGCGAAGCCGCCGCGCTGAACCGGGACATTGGTCAGCTGGAGTCGCTGATTGAAGAGCTACTGACCTATGCCCGCCTGGACAGGCCGAAAGTCGACCTGAACCTGCAGTCGCTGGATCTGGCCGCGTGGCTGAGCGAAAGGCTGGATGATATCCGCTCGGTGCATCCTGACTTTACCGTCGAGCTGGATACGCCACAACGGCAAAACATGGGCGTGGCGGATACCCGACTGATGGAGCGCGTGCTGGATAATCTGGTGAATAATGCGCTGCGCTATGCCGACCGGCGCCTGCGTGTTGGACTCTGGTTTGATGGCAATACGGCCTGCCTACAGGTTGAAGACGACGGCCCCGGCATTCCGCAAGCCGAGCGCGAGCGCGTATTTGAGCCTTTTGTCCGTCTGGATCCCAGCCGCGATCGCGCAACCGGCGGCTGCGGGCTTGGGCTGGCAATTGTTCATTCCGTGGCGCAGGCCTTTGGCGGCTATGTACTGATTGATACCAGCCCGCTGGGCGGCGCCAGCGTTCGCTTTTGCTGGCCGGTTGATTTACCCTTATCTTCTCCCCGCGCTGCCTGACGGCGCCACGACAACGTAAAGGATCACTATGTCATCCGCTTATGCAGATTTGACCCGCACATTTACCCGGCTTTCCCGCTTTAGCCATCTTTCCGCGATTACCGGCTGGGATATGATGACCATGATGCCGCCAGGCGGCAGCAGCGCACGCGGCGCGGCGCTGGCCGAGCTGAGCGTACTTAAACATGAAATTCTGACCGATAAAAAAGTGGCGCAGTGGCTGGAGGCGGCCGCCAGCGAGAATCTGAATGATGTTGAGCAGGCAAACCTGCTAGAGATGCGCCGTGCTTATCAGCAGGCCGCGCTGCTCCCGGCTTCGCTGGTCGAAGAGAAATCCATCGTCGGTTCCCGCTGCGAACACGCCTGGCGGGAGCAGCGCCCGGCCAATGACTGGCAGGGTTTTGCCGCTAATCTGAAAGAAGTAGTCAGGCTGAGCCGCCAGGAAGCGGAGCTACGTGCGCAGGCGAACGGCTGCTCGCGTTATGATGCGCTACTGGATCTTTACGAGCCGGGAATGACCAGCGCTAAGCTGGATGCCACGTTTGGCGAGCTGAAAGAGTGGCTGCCTTCGCTGCTGAACCGCATTGTTGAAAAGCAGGCCAGACAGCCTGTTGACGTGCCTGTTGGACCTTTTGCCATTGAGTCGCAAAAGCAGCTGGGCCAGACGCTGATGAAGCTGCTGAACTTCGATTTTAACGCCGGTCGTCTGGACGTCAGCGCGCATCCTTTCTGCGGCGGCGTGCCGGAAGATGTTCGTATTACCACGCGTTACAATGCCAACGAATTTATCAGCGCGATGATGGGCGTCATCCATGAAACCGGTCACGCCTGCTACGAGCAAAACCTGCCAAAGCAGTGGGCTGGTCAACCCGTCGCGCTGGCCCGCTCAACGGCCATTCACGAGTCGCAAAGCCTGTTTTTTGAAAAACAGCTGGGTCGCAGCCGGGAGTTCCTGAGCCTGCTGCTGCCGCAGGTAAAAACGTTGATGGGCGACCAGCCCGCGCTGGAAGAGGCGAACTTTATCGCGCTCAACCAGCGCGTTAAGCCAGGCCTGATCCGCGTTGATGCGGATGAGGTAAGCTATCCGGCGCATATTATCTTACGTTATGAGATTGAACGCGCGCTGATCGAAGGCGACATCGAAGTGGACGACATCCCGGCGCTGTGGCAGGAAAAAATGCAGGCATTGCTGGGGCTGGATACCAGCGGCAATTATCGCGACGGCTGCATGCAGGATATCCACTGGACCGACGGTGCCTTTGGCTATTTTCCTACCTATACGCTGGGCGCAATGTACGCGGCGCAACTTTTTCAGAGCGTGAAAAAGGCGCTGCCGCAGGTTCAGAGCGAGCTGCGTGAAGGCAATTTGCAGCCGATCTTCGACTGGCTACAGCAGAATATCTGGCAGCACGGTAGCCGCTTCAGCACAAGCCAACTCATTGAAAACGCTACGGGTGAGGCACTTAATCCGGCCTTTTTCCGTCAGCATTTAGAAAGCCGCTACCTGGCCGACTGATCCCGTCCCGTCAGGCCCGCTCCGTTATGTAGCGGGCCTTTGTACAATCGGTAACACGCCGATACCAATCACTCACGGAAAGCCGTGCGCCGTTCCCTTATAGTCTCTTCACCGGCCCCGCAGTGGGCTGACAATGAAAATAAACTTTGAGGGTTTTGCAATGAAAAAATTATTCGCTCTGGTTGTAGCCGCTGCTATGGGTATCTCTTCAGTTGCTTTCGCTGCTGAAACCACCGCCGCGCCAGCCACTACTGCACCAGCTGCTACTACTACCGCTGCGCCAGCTCATGCTGCCAAGCATCACAAAGCACATAAAAAAGCGGCTCAGAAAGCGCAGGCTGCCAAAAAGCACAAAAAAGCAGCTAAAAAACCTGTAGCGCAGAAAGCTCAGGCTGCTAAAAAAGTACACCACAAGAAAGCCGCTGCACAGAAAGCTCAGGCTGCTAAAAAAGTACACCACAAGAAAGCCGCTGCACAGAAAGCTCAGGCTGCTAAAAAAGTGCACCACAAGAAAGCCGCTGCACAGAAAGCTCAGGCTGCTAAAAAAGTGCACCACAAGAAAGCCGTAGCGCAGAAAGCTCAGGCTGCTAAAAAAGTGCACCACAAAAAACCTGCTGCACAGAAAGCACAGGCTGCTAAAAAACTGCACCACAAAAAAGCCGCTAAGAAAGCTGCTAAATAAGAGTTTAAACGGGCCTTCACCTTAGTCTGTTAACACAAACACCCGGTACGTCCGGGTGTTTCTTTTCTGGAGTATCGAATGATGGTGCGGCGCTATTTATTCGAAATTATCCTGGGTTTTATGATCATCTGTGGCCTGATCGCCTTCAGTTTTTACCTGTAACTGGCGCAGTCTGAACTTCCCTTTTAGCACTATCCGTCTATAGTTACTGGGTTATTACCCCCTGCACCGTCCTTAAAATCCTCCACTCAGAGAGAGATATGCGCCTGAAAGCTGTTTTTTTAATAGGATGTTTAGCTTTTTCATTTTGTAGCCACGCTGATGATGCTGAAAGCGCCCGGGACGTCACCACGCTATTTTTTGGCAAGGACGATCGCCAGCCGGTAACCGAAACAGCAAGCCAGCCGTGGGAAGCCATTGGCCAGCTGGAAACCGCCAGCGGCAATCTGTGCAGCGCCACGCTGATTTCTCCCCATCTGGCCCTGACCGCCGGACACTGTCTGCTGGCACCGCCCGGCAAGATCGATAAGGTTATTGCGATACGCTTTATTGCCCATAACGGCAACTGGCGCTATGAAATTCATGATGTAGAAACGCGAGTCGATCCCGCTTTAGGCAAAAAACTCAAGGCTGACGGCGACGGCTGGATCGTGCCTTCTTCTGCCGCGCCTTATGACTACGGCCTGGTTATTCTGCATAACCCTCCTTCCGGCATTACGCCCGTACCGCTGTTTGACGGCAGCCGCAGCGAATTAACCGCCGCGCTGAAAACGCAGCAGCGTCGCGTGACCCAGGCCGGCTATCCCGAGGATCACCTGGATACGCTTTACTCACACACTAACTGCCTGATCACGGGATGGGCACAGAAAAACGTCTTGTCGCACCAGTGTGATACGTTGCCAGGCGACAGCGGTTCACCGCTGCTGTTAAAAAGCGATAACGGCTGGCAGCTGATTGGCGTGCAGAGTTCAGCGCCGGCGGCAAAAGATCGCTACGAAGCCGACAATCGGGCGATTGCCGTTACCGCCTTTCGCGATAATCTGGAAGCGCTGGCGCAATGATGATCGGTAAATGTTTTTACGGCACAGCTTAAGCTTGTCGGCACACTATCGTACTCCAGCCAGGCAGTTGCTAACTGGAGTACGAATCAGCTCCCTTTTTTATATCACACCATCCATTTTTATCTGAAATAATAAACAGAGAAAATCGGCAATCCTCTCCTGGCTGTACAGCATCTTAATTAAGAGAATTAAATTTATTTTAAATTTTATTTCCACTCTTTCACCAGATATAGTAAATAAACCAGAACCACCATTACTTTTCTCATAACCTACACGGTATAAGGTGAATTAAGCAATTATCACCACATCTTGCTTATAGCATTTTTACAGCAGCGCCAAACCAATATATGATTATAAAAATTTCGACTTGAGCAAATATTTAAAAGAGAGGGAATTTTGTTTAAACCATTCCGAAACAGCACGCCCCCCCAGCCTTTTAAGTGGGACGGAAATATAACATTAAATGCTCCTGTTAACCAGGTGCAATTCTTCGAATCTTTTGAGCGTCGTCTTAAAAAGACTATTTCTGAAAGTAGCTTCAACTATTCATCCGGCGAAATCAATGAAGCGATGAAATGCGATTTAAACAGAATAAATTATTTTATAAATGGACAGCCTGTATGTGTGCCTTACAGTAAAGAATTAAGCTTAGAGAAATTTATTTTGACCGCGCAGCAACTCAATGCTGGCTGGCTGGATGAACATCTCCCTTTACTTTCTACAATCCTGCATCAAGGCCTGATGGTTGATATTTTAGACTCAATAAATTATTGGGAAACTGCCAGGAGAGAAAAATTACCGTTAAAAATGGTATCGACTGACTCTAAAAACAATACATTATCTATTTATATTAACACTTCTGGGGAGATAAAATTTATTGCAGCCGGTAAAATTAATAATATCATTACTGAAGATTTCAAAGTTTTGTGTGTAGATCGATACAAAAGTGAAATTGAAATGCAAATAACCTTCTTGTTAATTAGAGGACAGAAAGGCAGTGGTATGTTTATAAGTAGACGTAACCCAGCAGACCACGCTCAGTTACGTCTTTATAATCTGAAACCCGTTTGATACTCCGGCCAAATTCGCGAATGAACTTAAAACGACGTCTCGTTCATTCTCCTGATTAAAGTATGCAAAAATTACGCTGCATACTTTAATCCTGTTTTTACAACCATTGTAAGTATCAATGTGTATTAAGATAAGCTAATCCACAATCTCATCCATCGCCTGCTGAATACGTTTTTCCGATACCGGATAAGGCGTGCCCAGCTGCTGGGCAAAATAGCTGACGCGAAGCTCTTCAAGCATCCAGCGAACCTCCTGCACATCTGCATCATCACGGCGTACCGGCGGCAGCTTGTTATACCAGCTTTGCCAGGCCTGCTGAATTTTCTCTACTTTTACCATCCTGGCACGATCGCTGTGCGGATCGGCCGGTAATTTCTCCAGTCGTCGCTCAATCGCCTGCAGATAGCGCAGCGTATCGGCAAGTTTGTGCCAGCCGTTGCCGGTGACAAAACCGCGATAGACCAGACCGTTCATCTGCGCTTTAATGTCGGAAAGCGCCAGCGCCATCGTCATATCCACGCGCCCTTTCAGCCGCTTGTTGATGTTAAATACGGCCGTCAGGATCTGCTCCACTTTTTTGGCAATGTCTACCACGGTTTCATTCAGTTCCGCGCGAACTTTTTCATGCAGCTGCTGGAAACCCTCTTCCTGCCAGGTTGGGCCGCCAAATTCCGCTATCAGCTTATCCACGCCGCAGGCGATGCAGTCATCGATTAAATCCAGCACCTTGCCGTAAGGGTTAAAATAAAGTCCCAGCTTGGCTTTATTCGGCAGTTTTTCATGCAGGTATTTAATTGGCGAAGGAATATTCAGCAGCAGTAGCCTGCGCAGGCCGCGCCACATCGCTTTTTTCTGTTCGTGTTCGGAATCAAACAGTCGAATCGCTACGCTCTCTTTTTCATCTACCAGCGCAGGCCAGGCCTTCACGCTATAGCTACCGCGCTTCTGCTCAAAATGATCCGGCAGATTGCCAAAGCTCCAGATATGCAGGCCGCTCTGCTCCAGGCCATCATCGGCCACCAGCGATAGCGTTTCCTGCACTTTGGCTTTCAGCTGCTCTTTCAGGGCGTTAAGGTCGCGTCCTTCGGCCAGCTTGCGGTTGTGTTCATCCACTACGCGGAAGGTCATTTTAAGATGATCGGGCACCTGATCCCACTGCCAGGCTTCGCGCTCGATGGTCACGCCGCTCATGCGACGAAACTCGCGCTCCAGCGATTCTACCAGCGGCAGCTCCAGCGGCACGGCGCGCGCCAGGAAGGCCTCGGCATAGTTGGGGGCCGGAACAAAGTTACGGCGTAACGGCTTAGGCAAGGATTTAATTAACGCGATAATCAGCTCGCGGCGCACGCCAGGGATTTGCCATTCAAAACCTTTTTCTTCGACCTGATTAAGCAAAGGCAAGGGAATATGTACCGTAACGCCATCCGCATCCGTACCCGGCTCAAACTGGTAGCTGAGCTTCAGCTTGAGGTTGTTTTGCTGCCAGAAGTTGGGATAGTCCAGCTTGCTGACGTTTTCCGCGCCCTGGCGAATCAGCATCTCTTTAGCAAAGTTCAGCAGCTCTGGCTGTTCGCGGCTGGCCTTTTTCCACCAGCTATCGAAATGCCGCGCGGAGACGACCTCGTGCGGGATACGCTCGTCGTAGAAGGTAAACAGCGTTTCGTCATCGACCAGAATATCGCGACGGCGCGACTTGTGCTCCAGCTCTTCGACTTCTTCACGCAGTTTGAGGTTAGCGCGGAAGAAAGCATGACGCGTCTGCCAGTCGCCTTCAACCAGCGCATGACGAATAAAAAGCTCACGCGATAGTGCAGGATCAATCGAACCATAGTTGACCTTACGCGCCGCCACGATCGGCAAGCCGTACAGCGTCACTTTTTCACTGGCCATCACCGCGCCCTGGCCTTTTTCCCAGTGCGGTTCGCTGTAGCTGCGCTTGATTAAATGCTGCGCCAGCGGCTCGATCCAGTCAGGTTCAATGCGTGCCGCGATGCGGCCCCACAGGCGGCTGGTTTCGACCAGTTCGGCAACAATGGTCCATTTCGGCGGCTTTTTAAACAGGCCGGAGCCAGGGAAAATAGAAAACCTGGCGTTGCGCGCGCCGGTATATTCTTGTTTATCAGCATCTTTCTGGCCAATATGCGACAGTAAACCGGTCAGCAGCGCGGTATGCACGCCTCTGAAATCTGCCGGTTCGCTGTTTAGTGGAATCCCCAGCTCGCGCACGACCTGACGAAGCTGAGTGTAAATATCCTGCCACTCACGTACGCGCAGATAGTTGAGATAGTCGGTTTTGCACAGGCGGCGGAACTGGCTGGACGACAGCGCCTTTTGCTGCTCCTGCAAATAGTCCCACAGGTTTACAAAAGAGAGGAAGTCCGACTCTTTATCGGCAAAGCGCCGGTGTTTTTCGTCGGAAGCCTGCTGCTTTTCTACCGGACGTTCGCGCGGATCCTGAATAGACAGCGCCGCCGTGATAATCATGACCTCACGCGTACAGGCGTACGTCTGCGCTTCCAGCACCATTTTCGCCAGGCGTGGATCGACCGGCAGCTGAGCAAGCGAGCGGCCAGAAGGCGTTAACTTGTAGTGCTCATTATCCAGCGTAATCGCGCCCAGCTCTTCCAGCAGCCTGACGCCATCCTGAATATTGCGCTTGTCCGGCGCTTCGACAAAAGGAAAAGCGCCAATATCGCCAAGCCCCAGCGCGGTCATCTGCAAAATAACCGAGGCCAGATTGGTACGCAGAATTTCCGGATCGGTAAACTCCGGA
Organism: Erwinia sp. BNK-24-b; assembly: GCF_047456155.1. NCBI lineage: Bacteria > Pseudomonadati > Pseudomonadota > Gammaproteobacteria > Enterobacterales > Erwiniaceae > Erwinia > Erwinia sp. BNK-24-b. The sequence goes on along the minus strand of NZ_CP179901.1, from coordinate 2,072,731 downwards.
CGGCTCAGAAAATCTTCTTCTGAATAAAGGCGAATACAGATCCCTTCGGATACGCGTCCGCAGCGTCCTTTACGCTGGTTTGCCGATGCCTGAGAAACCGGTTCAATCGGCAGGCGCTGTACCTTGGTGCGGAAGCTGTAGCGGCTGATACGCGCCGTACCCGGATCGATCACGTATTTGATGCCGGGTACGGTCAGCGAGGTTTCCGCCACGTTAGTGGCCAGCACGATACGTCTGCCGCTGTGCGACTGAAACACGCGGTTTTGCTCGGCGTTGGAAAGACGTGCGTACAGCGGCAGGATTTCCGTGTGCGGCAGATCGCGACGATTTAGCGCGTCGGCCGTGTCGCGGATTTCCCTTTCGCCGCTCATAAAGATCAGGATATCGCCACGGCTCTCCTGCCCCAATTCATCCACTGCATCAAAAATTGCCTGTAGCTGATCGCGCTCCGTATCGTCCGCGTCTTCTACAATCGGCCGATAACGCACTTCAACCGGATAAGTACGGCCAGACACTTCAATAACCGGCGCGTTGTGGAAATGACGCGAAAAGCGCTGCGGATCGATGGTGGCGGAAGTAATGACTACTTTCAGATCCGGACGGCGCGGCAGCAGCTCCCGCAGGTAGCCCAGCAGAAAGTCGATATTCAGACTGCGCTCGTGCGCTTCATCGATAATGATGGTGTCATACTGCATCAGCAGGCGATCCTGCTGAATTTCCGCCAGCAGAATACCGTCGGTCATTAGCTTGACCTGCGTGGTTTCGCTGACCTGATCGTTAAAACGTACCTTGTAGCCAATGCAGCCGCCGAGCGTGGTTTCCAGCTCATCAGCAATACGGTCAGCAACCGTTCTCGCTGCCAGGCGGCGCGGCTGCGTATGCCCTATCAGCCCGGTAATGCCTCGGCCCAGCTCCATGCAGATTTTAGGGAGCTGCGTGGTTTTCCCCGAGCCGGTTTCGCCCGCAACAATCACGACCTGGTGATCGCGGATAGCGTCGGCTATTTCCTGTTTTTTCTGGCTGACCGGCAGATTTTCCGGATAGCGGATGGTCGGTACGGCCGCGCGGCGTCGGGCAACACGCTGCTCGGCAACGGTAATCTCGTTGTCCAGCTCTTGCGCAATAGCCTGCTGGGCTGCGGGATTTTTGACTTTTTTCGCGCCGTGCAGACGTTTTTGCAGCCGCTGGCGATCTCTGAGCATCAGCGTATTGAGGCGCGGAATGAGCGTCGTCAGGGGCGAATGGGGTATATCAGACATAAAGAAGCTCGCTAATCGCCAGCAGGCTGGCAGAAAAAATAAAGTTATGTTAAAAATTTTGCGTATTGTAGCACACATAAATCTCAAACCTGGGCGCCCAGGTATAGATATGAAATGTCATGCTTGTTTGAAAAGGATATTCTGCCAGCTATAGGGCATTTGCGCATGGTTGAAATTGAGCCGATGGTTCTACTCAACGCAATCAGGGATATTGAAGCCAGGGGAGCGATGGCAACTGCTGAAAAAGCGTTGCGCCGATGCGGGGAGGTTTTTAGCTATGCAATAGTAACTGGCAGGGCCAAATTCAATCCGGCACCAGACCTTGTAGGCGCCTTAGCAGGATATTCAAGAAAAAATCATCCTTTTCTGCCAATGGAGCGAATCCACGAATTTAACAGAGCACTTAACAAATTTGATGGCAGTTTCTTACACAAAAGAGCTACACAGCTTTTACAATATACGGCGATGCGAACTATAGAACTTCGTACATTGCGATGGGATAATGTAGACTTTGATAATCGATTAATACAGATTGACCCCGCAGTAATGAAGGGGCGCAGACTTCACGTTGTTCCCATGTCCAGCCAGACTATTACTCTGCTGAACTCGCTTAAACCTCTAACAGGTCAGTATGAACTGGTGTTTCCCGGTAAATCAAAAAAACATAATCCCGTTAGTGGTAACATCATCCTTGGAGTAATCACTAAAACAGGCTTTAAGGGACTCACTTGCGGGCATGGTTTTCGCCATCAGTTCAGCACCGTAATGAACGAATATAAATGGCATCATGATGCGATTGAAGTCCAGCTGGCGCACGTCATAAGAGAAACTCGTGGTATCTATAATCATGCAAAATATCTGAGTACGCGCCGAGAGATCATGCAGTGGTGGGCAGACTGGCTTGATGAAAAGCACGATGAAGATGAATTACGCCAGCGATTAACTAGTTAACAGTAGTAAGCATGAGTTAAAACGTTACGCATAGCAATAATGTGTTTACTTAACGTACAGCTAAATGCATATTATGTATGCCTAATCGGTAAGCCATACCTTCCTGATCTGCATTATGGCCCGGTTAGCCGCCCTGACACATGGAGAGTGAATATGTCATACAACACATTGATTTTAAAAAAATTGGAAGCAGAAAAATATCTGGCTACCATTCTTGATAAAAGCGTTAATGAGGTGGCAAAGCAATCAATCAAGCACGCCAACATTATATATAAAGGTGCTGAGAGATTAAGTTGGTATTCATCCTGCTTTTTTAAAAATTATCAAGATGTTTGCGACCGCATGAAAATTGAAGATGTACGCTTTGGAAAAGTTTTAACTCTACTAGTTAAAGGGGATGATGTATTATTTAAGATGATAGAGGTTTACGTTGATACCTTTACAAACAATCTATCATTAGAGAGAATTAGAAATATCGAACGTTATCTTTTTAAATTTAGTGCGGCCTATGCCACAAATTCACTTACTAACAAGTCATTTAGCTACACGATAACCAGAGCAATTTACTCTAGTTTCGCTATGCGAGCTACGCTAAATAGTTTTCTAACTAAGGGTGTTTCTACTGGGGTTACTGGATTAGGATTCTATGGATATGTACAGATTGCAAGCGAGGCTGCTGAAAGATTAAAGCAAAGAAACTTTATCTATTATGCCAGCCTTTATAATATTGACCTGGAAATGTTATATTTTTTAATTGAAGATCTAACCAGAAACTCGTCTATTGATAATGCAAAAATACAAACAGATTATGATATAGCTCAGCGAATATTGAGGTTGATTGGGAGATGAAAAAAATATTTATCAACTGGTGGCGTGATTTTCTATATGATATTTTCGGAATTTACCTGCCATTTATTAGTGTATTTCTTTTCTTTTGTATAGCTATAAATTTATGGCCTTCTTATGCATGGGGTTCTACCGTCTGTTATCTCATTTTTATTATTTGCGTAAGTATATTTTACCCGCGTAGAAAAAAATAAGCCCGGCACAAGCCGGGCCTGGTGCTACTTTAATAGCTGTAGCGCGAAATCTTCTGCTAAGTCCGGTTTGTCGCCTGAAAGTTCCCCTATTGCTACTACCAAACCCTCGTTCGTAACCGGTTTCCCTGTCGCCACAAGCTGATAAACCGCCTCGCCCAGTAGCATGCATACAGCGTCACACGCCTGTTCTGTGAAATCCGTTTCCATAACCCTTCCCTTATTGTCGATTAATTACACCACCGAATAATAAGAAAGTTGCTCGTTACTAATCCCCTCACTATCACCCTGTAAGTATCCCTGTAATCCGAACCATTCACTTTTAGAGATCTTCCGACATACTGATTATGTCCCCTGAGGAGATCGCCATGCGCAAAGCCCGATTCACCGGGCACCAGATCATTACCGTACTGAAGCCTCTGATATTAAAAAGATGAAAGACCTTGAGGACGAAAATCGTCGTCTCAAACAGATGTTTGCCGATCTCAGCCTTGAATGTCGGGCCCTGAAAGACGTTATCGAAAAAAAGCTTTAAAACCAGCGATAAAGCGGGAGCTCGTCAGCTATCTGACGGCACAATTTGCCATGAGCATCCGCCAGGCGTGCAGGACATTATCGCTAAGCAGGACGGTGTATTTTTATCAGCCCGATACCCGGCGCGACGAACCGGTGCTCCTGGCGTTGACTGAACTGGCAGAGCGCTATCCGCAATACGGTTTTAAGAAGCTTTTCCGGTTGCTGCGCAGGCAGGGTAACACCTGGAACCATAAGCGTATTCACCGGATATACTGCCTGCTGAAACTGAATTTTCGTCGCAAGGGAAAGCAGCGTCTGCCCGTGCGTAACCCGGCGCCACTGGTAACGCCGGAAGCGTTAAACCAAAGCTGGTCATAGATTTTATGCATGATGCACTGGCCTGTGGAAGGCGTTTTCGGACCTCCAATGTGGTGGATGATTTTAACCGGGAAGTCCTGGCGACAGAAATCGACCTGAATATCCCGGCTCAACGTGTTGTCCGGGTACTGGAGCGGATCGTAGCAAACCGTGACTACCCGCTGAAAATGCGGATGGACAACGGACCAGAACTGGTCTCACTGACGCTGGCACAGTGGGCTGAAGAACAGGGTGTGTTACTGGAATTTATCAAGCCTGACAAGCCGACACAGAATGCCTTCATCGAACGGTTTAACCGGACGTACCGGACAGAAATCCTGGATTTTTACCTGTTAAGAACACTGAATGGGGCCCGGGAAATCACAGAGCGCTGGCTGAGGGAATATAACAGCGAACGCCCTCACGAATCGCTAAACAACCTGACGCCGGAAGAGTACCGGCTGATGGCTGAAAACACGGAAGTCTCAAAAAGTGCGCGGAACTAAAACGGGTATGCTTACAACTCTATCGCGAGCAGGCCACCGATTAGCCCAGCGAACCCGGATACAACAACCTGGGCCAGTGCTGCTACCCAGCTCCACGCCTGATTGTTCCGGCGCACCTCGACGATTTATTTCACCAGGCCGCCCCAGATTGACATAGCAAGGATCAGCGCCCAAGCCAGCAGGCCGTAAGTGCTGGGATCACGATTTGGCATTTTCATAGCTCCATCTCCCTGAGCGGGGGTTGTGTTAAAAGAGGAATAAAAAAGGCCCATCGAAGGGAGCCTTTAATAAACCCTTATTGATTACCGCCTGGGGTTTTCAATCGCATTGCTTTTAAAGCCAATACTGATTAGCGCATATATTGAGGTTAGTGCGTCAAGTATCACTCTCATAAAGCGAACATTATTTAAACAACCCAGTCCATTTTCGGATAAAGTTACATTTTTTGTTTTTGTGATTTTTTTCTTAATGAATTATCCTTAGCTTTCACAAACGATACACATTTATAACAAATCAGACTATGGCATAGCTCCAGGGAACGTATAAGTGTTCAACATTACCCCTCATTTTTTATGGAAAATTTCTCAGCATTACCTGAGTAATAAAAGCCTTTTGAATATTCAAAAAAGCAATATGGCTGCTCTGGCAACCCCTATAGATCGTTGGTTCAATTTTTATAAGATCAACACTGATCTCCGAATAGCACACTTTCTTGCCCAGTCATGCGTTGAAACAGACAGTTTTTCTGCACTTATTGAAAGAGCCAGATATGGCGGTAAAGAGTACGAGCCAAATACAAGAGCAGGCCATTTTGTTGGCAACAAATTCCCCGGAGATGGCCCCAAATATATTGGCCGCGGAATGCTGCATCTCACTGGCAGAGAAAATTATGATCATTATGGCAAAATTCTTCATAAGGATCTGGTTAATCATCCCGAATACGTGGCTGCGGATCCTGACATTGCGGTCAGAACAGCATGCGAATTCTGGCTCGCACGGTCAGTTAACTCCCATGCAGATAAGGACAATTTAACGGCAGTCACTAAACTTGTTAATGGTGGTTTGAATGGCTTTCCTCAAAGAAAACTGGCACTTGCTCGTATCAAAAAAGAAATGGGAATAAGTCTATGAAAAAAATTAAAAATGTTGTTGCATTAAGTTTGATATTGGCTGCATTCAACTCATGGGGTGCTGCGGAAAAATCATCCCTGACGTGTAAGGATTCAGCGCTTAAAGATGCTAAAAAACTATTGTCATTCTATCGGGATAATGACGACAGAATCATGATTGACGACAAAGTAACCCCCTTACCAAGAATAAAAAACCCACAAGGGGGAACTCAAAAATTTGATGTTCTGGAGACCTGGGGAGGTATCTATAAAGGTAAATATCGTATGCGTTTTACATACTACGTGGACGGTGATTGCACGTTAATGGGTGAAGAAATTCTGGAGTACGCTGATATGTAAGCGCCCTCAAAAATCAGAGGGGGTAATATCCCCCTTTTTTCGTGGTTGAACATTACCGGATTAGCTTTCTGAATACCTCGCCAGCATAATTCTATTTAATTTTACATTCTGCTGCCAGCGCGAAAACCTGAGCTCCGTTAAAATAAAAGACATCGATACAGCAAACGTGCCGTATACTACTGAGTAATCAACAGTGGTTGCAAACCCGATCAATGCTCAGGTGACTGCCCTCTACCCAACTACTATACCGGTAGTTGCACCAGCCGTTAGTGTTAAAGGTTCTTCCATATAAATCCTTAATAAAAAAGTCGATATGCTTGTGTCAGACAAAAGCTCTAACGTTTGAAGTATCTCTTACAGGAAAACCTTTCTAAAATTAATCTTGACTTTCATGCCTCGATGAACTTAAAAGAATGCTGCTATAAATTCTTTGTAATTCCGGCACCTGTTATTTCAATAATTGCAGAAAGGATGGTTCTTTGTGAAAAATGAAAATAAAGAAGATGATATTTTAATTATTATTTCGCTTCCTGTCGACTACCCTCACGCAATGGAGGCGCTTACTAAATATGATGCTCAATCAGGCTTTAGTTATCGCGTTGATCCAGAAAACGAAGGAGCAAGAACTAAAAGGCATATCCATATCTGGAAAGGCAAAAAAAAGGCTAAAGGCGTTGCATGGAATATAGACGGAAAACGCCACGACAAAAAATCCTTCAATACTAAACTGGATGGCTTTGAACAAGCGAAGGAGTTAGCAGCTAGAATTCTCAAGCCAACTTCAGGAACACTCTTTAATTTATCTGAACAAAATAAATTTAATCGAAATGTAATTAAGGTCGCAAAGGTACTTTTTTCTATTTCAGGAAAAGACGTTATGGGGCGAATCATTTATATTAATTACGAATAATAAATCTTAACGATTAGAGCATTCCCAGTATTAACCTTAGGCTTACATTTTTTAAAGCCAGAAAACAAAAAAACCCGCCGAAGCGAGTCCTGGAATGGTGCGTGCGTTACCCGCAGCGTTGGCGTGTTATTTGGTGCCGGTTGCAGGCTTCGAACCCGCGATATCCTGATTACAGGTCAGGCGCTCTGCCATCTGAGCTAAACCGGCGTATGGTTTGTTAGCCTCATCAGTGATGGGCACCATAAAAAAAGCCCTGCAGGACAAGCAGGGCCTAAGGATATAAAGGAAGGAACACCAAAATGCTCAGCCAAACACGTGAGCCAGCTACGACAAGAAATATGAAACGGCTGCGGTGCCGGGTGCCTGCCGGTGGGTCAGAAAAGCCAGAACCTGACCCGCCTTACCGAGCAATTACGCATTTCACACCCGCGTTCAATGATAACGACCTGGCTTAGCCCTACCGCACAGAGGGATTCACCGCAGCGGCGCTGTTATCCCGCACCGCTTCTGAGCATAAATTCAACGTTTTGCATTTGACGTGGTGGCCAGCACTGATCTCCGGCGTATCGGTCCCGGCGACAAGCGGCTTTACCCGTCTGGTGATTTCGTCTCGTGTACCTATGGGGCATGTGTTTCTGCATATCAGCCTGCGCATTCACTACAAAGAAGCGCACTCCCTTATATCCCATGCCTTCCAGGCGAACCCGCTGGCTCCGGCGTAAGGAAGTACGCTTTTCTCTGGCCCAGAAACGCAAAAACCCGCACAGTGGCGGGTTATTAGTGTCTGTTGTATCGCCTCGCGGTAAAGCTCTGCGAAGCATACCGTTACTAAACCAGTTTCTTGGACAAATTACAACAAATTTTTCTGCCTGGCAGTATTCTATTCAAAATTCTTATATTTATAAATTGAAACCAAATTGTCTCCCTCAGAGATTATCGGCCTATTTATACTAAAGTTATCGCGAACAAATTCAGGCTTAATCATTGCATCCTGCAATACAGATTCCCATGAGTAATTATCCAGCATGCTAATTGCTTGCTGCATCATTCCCGGAGAGTCATCTGTTATACGATCATCGCCTTTTTCAGTAGAAACAAAACCTTTTGAGTTTAAATGAATAAACCCTGTTCTCATTTTTTCTGGCGTAATCAGCCCTAAAATACAGGCGCGATATAAGGACATGCGAAGGCTTATCTTCCAACGGACCTTAAATTCCTCTAACGCATTCCAGTCCAGGTGAGATCCTCGCATCTTGGGGAACTCATTGATGAAGGAAACTCGAGGAACCATGAAAGCACTTGAGAAATGATCGGCTTGATTCTCTGTGACTTTATCGCCAGTGATAACCCCCTCATGCAGAACAAGGTGACCTAACTCATGTCCAATATCTGAACGGTAACGGCAGATACTTTTCTTAGCGTTATTGCGGATAATAATCGGGCGAACATTGTTAACGGTAAAAGCGTCAATTCTGTCATCCACGTCAGAAACATGGGCAATTACGATGCCTATGCTTTCGACAAAATTGGACATTGAGTTAACAGGGCCCAATCCAAGATCCCAGTAACGACGACATTCCTCAGCTATACGCTCAATATCCGATGGTGACTGTAAAGGCAACGCAGAGACATCTGGAAGATCTAGAACAGGAAACTCGACATCAAGTTCTATCCTGCGAATAAATTCATCCAGAATCTCTGCCCTTGCCATGACAGTATTTGCCAGCGTCTGCGTTCTTGAACGCTTACTGCGAAAATGACAATGCTCACCATCTAATGGATGAGGACGAGGCGTATAGAAAAATGAATCATACACATTAAGTACGGATGCTAATTGTGATACCATCGCATCCGCAGGCGGATAGCCTCTTTCGAGCTTCGAAATAAATTGTTTGGTAACACCAAGTGCATTAGCCACATCCTCTCCGGACATACCTTTAGCTAACCGCGCCAATTTAAGGCGGTCACCACGGTAATGAGTGAGAGAGTCAAATAGTTCCATTTTTACCACTTTGGTCTTTATCGATTTTATTGCCTCTGCGCTTGAGTTTCATCGGTGGTGTCTCATTTGGCGCTGGAAGCGGTTTACTTTCTTTTAGGTTAGTATCATTAGGTGCTGAAGAAACAGGCGTGATTACTTTGGATACGTGTTCGTACAGACTAACCTTGCGTCCACTTTCATCCAAACCAACCATCGTGATTATCCAAGTAGGTGGCGCCTCTTGGTCTGTCACATCATCGATAAATCTTTCAGCATAAATACGCCAGATTAAACTATTGCTAGTATCTTCTTCATCGAAAATAGATATTTGACGCTGTTCTTTTTCATTACGCAGAAGACGGTGGCGCTTTCTTGGGCGATCCAACCTGTCAGTGACAAATTGTAATGGGACTTTATTAAGCGAAAAGACGAAATCCATCGCTGTGCTCACAACTGCCACACCCGGTAGAGTTTGGTAGTTTTGTTCGATGAACTCCTTAACCCAACCATACGCACGGCATCCAGTGATCCAATTAGAGTCAAGCTTATGCTTGTTAGCCCATAACTGACCCAGCACATCAGCGATACCAGACAGTAGGATATCAACAGATGCTTGGTCCAGATTTGAATTGATAGCAAAGCAAGGCTTTAAATTTTTCGAAGACGCTGACATAATCTTTTCGCCATATCGTGAATTAGTAAACCATATCTTTTCGGTTTTTTTTGTTTTTGTCAACCAGTTATTTAGTTGAGCGTATCTGTCGGATAAAATCTGTCGGGAAAGAGCTTAAATGCATCGTTCATGGGAAGGTATAACGAGAACTCAGCCGTACTGAGCCATAAATCGATTCTGCGCTGGCAGGTTTTGAATGACCATTCAGGCCGCACCTCATTGAGTTCACGGGCCAGTTCAGATTTGCTTGTACCACGCCCCTGATACCGCTGCTTAACTACATTAAGCAAACCAGGTGACTTGCGTAAAGTCTCGCTGATCACCCGATCCATACGCGCTCCCTCTTGATCCGTACAGAATACAAGTCGGTTTTGGCGACTCTCTTGGTATAGTTCAAAATCCAAGCCTCAAGTTCTTTGTTGTTACAACCAGACTTGCGGAGCTTATCGATGCCCTTTTTAAATCTTCCTGTGTCACCTTACCGCTGGCCAGCACACGCTTAAACATGTTTACTGCCTCAGGCATATCGCTGTACATAGCCCAGCGTCCCCACATTTTTAATTTGCTTTGGATTCAAACACTTTCCAGTGTGCGAAGGCGTATCTCGTGATTGCCAGTTTTCCCGATTTCGATTGAGTGAATCATAAAATCCTCTCGCCTTTCCAAAGGTTTGCAGCGAGAATGACTCAGATGCGGGACAAAATCTTGTCCAACCCAGACAAACACTTAGCTCTGATGACATCACGATAAGCTTGTTCAGTAAATTCGAACACGGGCTTCAGAATATTGCACTATCTCTGCGGCGGGTTTACCCATAGAGTGTAAATCATTGAGCGGAAACGTCCCCGCATAACATACAGGAAATTATCATGAGCAAAGTTCTAGTACTGAAATCCAGTATCCTTGCCGGTTACTCGCAGTCAAACCAGCTGGCCGATCACTTTGTAGAAGAGTGGAAAGCAGCGCACGGCAGCGACGAAATCATTGTTCGCGACCTGGCAGCAAATCCTGTTCCAGTGCTGGACGGCGAGCTGGTTGGCGCACTGCGTCCTTCAGACGCTACGCTTACGCCACGTCAGCAGGAAGCGCTGGCGCTGTCCGACGAGCTGATTGCTGAAATTCAGTCTGTCGATACCGTTGTTATTACGGCGCCGATGTACAATTTCAATATCCCAACCCAGTTAAAAAACTATTTCGACCTGGTTGCCCGCGCTGGCGTCACGTTCCGCTACAGCGAAAAAGGCCCGGAAGGTTTGATCACCGGTAAGAAAGTAGTAGTGATTTCCAGCCGTGGCGGCATCCATAAAGATACCCCAAGCGACCTGCTGACTCCTTACCTGAAGCTGTTCCTGGGCTTCCTGGGCATGAGCGACGTGCAGTTTGTCTTTGCTGAAGGCATCGCCTACGGTCCGGAAGTCGCTACCAAAGCAACCGACGATGCTAAAGCCGCGCTGAAGCAGCTGGTTGCGGCTTAACGGCCACGCAAGCATATAATGATTTCTCGGCCCGCGTCTTTACTGACGCGGGCCGTTTTTTTAGCCCGCCAGTATCGAAACAGCGTTAATGACCCGCCGCATCCTGATTATCTTTCAGCAGCGTCTGCACATTCTTATCCGCCGTAATCTTAATCTCGTGCTCAATTTTAACGTTCATATCAATGGTAATCGGCTCTTTTGGCGCAACCACTTCAATACGCGGTACGCAGCCGCTGAGCAGCAGCACGCCGGCCAGCATCGGCAGACCTGTTTTCATTCTTTTTTTCCTTGCGTTGGCAGAGCGTCGTTTTGCTCAATCCAGGATTGCAAATTATCGCCAAAGCGCAAGCTGCGCCAGAGCTGAAAGAGATTTTCCTGCTGGGTATAGTTCAGCGATACGCGCTGGTTTCTGTTGCTGAAGCGGCTGAGGCCGTTGACCTGAGCTTGTAAAACCATCTCGCCATTACTGGCAATATTCAGCGTTCCCCAGCTGCGTGATATTTCCATATAGCGTAACCAGGACATTGCCGCACCCGTGGCCACGTTGCCTTTTGCCAGCGCATCGGCAAAATCTTTATCCAGCCGCAGCGTCAGCGGCCCGCTGTTGGCTATCCAGCCCTCTTTGACCAGCCAGGGCGAGTTTTCCAGCCACAGCGGCAGTGCGCCGTTAACCGAGCCCGACAGCGCAATTTTCTTAGGCTGGATCGCGGTAACCAGCTTGCTCATATTGATATTGCGCAGCCGTAGCGTAGCCGCTTCCGTTTGCGGCATCTGTAAGCTAACCAGGCTTATTTCACCGCCCAGAACCGCTACGCCGACGTTGCTTAACCGCAATGGCTGCGTCCGGCTCCACGGGTAGTAGCCCTGTAAATCAGCCCGAAGATCTTCCAGTAAAAACTGATTCTTTATCTGCTTAACGCGCAGTAAAACCGGCCCTTTCGCTCCAAAATACCACTGGCTTTCTTGCAGCCGGAACGGCAGTGAAAAATCGATGCCGCTGATATCGTTATCCGGCATCCGGACGCTGCCGTCGCTGACCACCCAGTTGCCTCCGGCGCTAAGCCCTTGCCCGCTGGCAACAGAAAAAGCCACCTGCGCTCTCAGCGTGCCGCCGCGAATTTTTATCTCCAGCTTATCGCTCAGCAGTGACTGAAAGACATCCAGCGGCTGCGAAGGCCACCAGAGCTGTCCGCGCAACCGTTGCCCATCCCAGCGGCCGCGCACCGTTATCGGTCCGACAGGATTTGCCGCCAGGCTCCCTTTCAACTGAAAAGCGGCGGGATCGCTGCCCGTGATGGCGAGCGCTAAGGCGGCGGGCGGCAGATAACCACCGCTTCTGAAATCGGTGCGTTGGGTATTAAGGTTAAATTCGCCGCTAAAAGAAGGATGGCCTTTATCACGCTGCCAGCGAACCGGCGCGGTAAGCAGCAGCCTCGGCGTATGGACGTTAATGTTGCCGTAATTAATCTGGTTAAAGCCGGTCGATAATGAAGTCAGCTCCAGCAGCCTGTCGCGCCAGCATCCCTGGCCTTTAGCATCCCACTTTGCCGCCAGCGGCTTCATCACGCCGTTGCCCCAGTAGCGCCACCGCCATTCCCCCTTATCCGGCCAGAACCGGGTGGCGCGGCCGTCAAGATGCAGACGAAACTGCCCCATCTGTGGATTGTGGGCGGATAAGATGGCCTGTAGCCGCCCGTTGATACCTTCTGAAGATAAGGTCAGCCCGGAAAGCGGCCAGCGCGCCTCGTCCACTTCCAGCGTGGAAAGCAGGCGTCCACGCATACGCAGCAGTGCGCCCGGTTCCAGCCGCAAAACAGGATCCAGTACCGCTCCCTGTAGCTCACCCGGAATAGCCGCGAAAAAGAGCAGCTGCTGTAGCTTGCTTTCACCCGTCAGGCGAAACGGCAGCCGGCTGTTGGCGGCATCCAGATGACCTGGCCCAACCGACAGCACGACGTTACCTTTGCCGCCGCGCCCCTGGGTCAGCACGTTCAGGCGGCCCGTGACGGTTGTTGCCGCCATACCCTGCTGCCAGTTATCAAGGGTTAGCGTAACCCCGCCCGCTAAGGGTTGTGCAGCATAAGGCCAGCGCCAGCGGCCATTACTGAAAGTGATGCGCTGCGGCGTAACCTGCCAGGGCAAACTCACTAAGGGTTCTGCATCCTGCGGTTTAATAGTCAATGTACCGCCGTTTTGTTGCCAGCTCAGGCTGGCCTGAAGCGGCTCCGGGATAGTTTGTAACCGTAAGCCTGCGCTCAATGTCCCGCTATCCGGTAGACCGTCGGGAATTTTCGGCAGCACCAGCTGGCCCGTGACGGTGACCGGCTGCGTAAAGCTTGCCGCGTTAAAAGTGAGGGACTGAATAGCCAGCTGTTGCCCACGAAGCGTACCTTGCAGAGCGATGCTTTCGCCCTGATACGCTATCGTCTGCTGCCGGGAATCGAGATCCAACCGCAGAGAACCGGACCATTGCTGCCAGGGCGTGACGATAAGCTGCGCAATGCTGACCCGCGCTTTCGGCAACATGGCCTGCCATTCTGCCAGCGAGCGCGGCGCGGCGGGCTGCTTGCTGCTGGCGGGAAACTGGCTAAAGCAGGCGCTGTCTATCTGTACCCGCTTTGCCGCCAGTGCCCAGCGTCCGGCCTGACGTCCCAGGCTTAGCTCTTTCACCGTGGCCAGCTCGCAGTCACCCAGCCGGTAGCGAATACCGGGCAGATAGAGCGAACCCGCCTGCCAGCGAGGATTGCCATCCAGCCTGATGGTCGTGGCGGCGGGTAGCCAGAATCCGGCAAGGCGCGGCAGCCACCAGCTCAGCGTCAACAGCGTGGAGCCGAGCAAAACCACAGCGGCAGCCGTCACAATAAGGAAAAGCTTCCAGCCTCGGGTCATATCCTCGGTGCGTTCCTTCGATAAATAAGCGTGAATGATGGCACGCAAAACGCACCGCGAAAAGATTTTAGCCTTAAAACTTCTGTCACGAAGGAAATATCACGGGGATAAACTGTTAGCTCACCTTCCGGGACTAATCCTTGTTATGCTTAGGTTATCTGAAAGTCACGGGAGAGACGGTATGAAGCTTGCGGTATACAGTACAAAACAGTACGACCGAAAGTACCTTGAACAGGTTAATGAAGGCTATGGCTATGAGCTGGAATTTTTCGACTTTTTGCTGACGGAACGCACGGCGAAGACGGCGGCCGGTTGCGACGGCGTTTGCATTTTCGTTAATGATGACGGCAGTCGCGAAGTGCTAAAAGAGCTGGCGGAGCTGGGCATTAAATTTATCGTGCTGCGCTGTGCAGGCTTTAATAACGTCGACCTGGAGACGGCGAAAGAGCTGGGGATCAAAGTGGTTCGCGTACCGGCCTATTCTCCCGAAGCCGTAGCCGAACACGCCGTTGGCCTGATGATGACGCTGAATCGCCGCATCCATCGCGCTTATCAGCGAACCCGCGACGCCAATTTTTCGCTGGAAGGGCTAATCGGCTTTAATATGCATGGCCGTACAGCCGGGATTATCGGCACCGGTAAAATTGGTCTTGCCACGCTGCGGATCCTCAAAGGCTTTGGCATGCGGCTGCTCGCCTTCGATCCTTACCCTAACCCGCAGGTTCTGGAGCTGGGCGCCAGCTATGTTGATATTAAAACCTTGTTCAGAGAATCTGACGTTATTTCGCTGCATTGCCCGTTAACGCCTGAAAATCACCACTTGCTTAACATGGCCGCCTTCCAGCAGATGAAAGATGGCGTGATGATTATTAATACCAGCCGTGGCGGACTGATTGATTCACAGGCGGCCATCGATGCGTTAAAAATGCAGAAAATTGGCTCGCTGGGCATGGACGTTTATGAAAACGAACGCGACCTGTTTTTTGAAGATAAATCTAACGACGTTATTCAGGACGATATTTTCCGCCGCCTTTCCGCCTGCCACAACGTGTTGTTTACCGGTCATCAGGCTTTTCTGACGGCGGAGGCGTTAACCAGCATCGCCGAGACAACGTTACAAAACCTCAGTCAGCTTGCAAAGGGTGAGCCCTGCGCCAACGAGCTTACTGGTTAGCAGATACGGCTGCCGACGGCCGACGCGCTTACCGGCTAGCGGATACAGCTGCCAACGGCCAATGAGCTAACCGGCTAGCGGATACAGCTGTCGACGCCCGACGCCCTAACCGGCTAGCGGATACAGCTGCCGACGGCCGACGCCCTAACCGGCTAGCGGATACAGCTGCCGCTGGCCAGCGCGCTTTCGCCACAGCGACGGCCGTTGGCCAACTGGCACATGCCGACAGAACTGCCATCCAGCTGGCGTGAAAACGCCAGCGTCCCTCCGGCCCCTGAACAGGCGCTGGCCGCCAAATCAGACATCTCTACTTTAGGTTGAACGTGGGCGCTGGTGGCCTGTTGCGGCGGTTCGTTGTCGGTATTGCTGCTGCAGCCAGCCAGCAGTGTACAACCCACAAACAGAAAGGTCGCTGCTCTCATCAGGAAACTCCGGGACAGGTAATAGGGCGTGGGTCAGCATAAGCTACGTTCAGGCCAGGGTCGAGTGCCGTCACGAATATTTACCAAAATTAAAACGATAAATAGCAATAGCCGCTGGTCTTATTTTGTTACTTCTTCACTTTCCTGCCTGATACTATTACGGCGTCACTTCAGTAATGCTCTGACTTGACTGAGAATAACCTGCCTGAATGTGACGGCGTCACTGATTTTAAACAGCACATATTTCCCCTGCTTTTTATCGGCGCAGGCGATAAAGTCTTATCATTAATGGCAACATAAATCGAAGGAGAAAGGAATGAGCGACAATATTCGCATCGTGGCAAAATTTACCGCCAGAGCAGGCAAAGCAGACGATCTGAAAAAAGTGCTAAACGCAGGCGTAAAGCCAGCTCGCGCGGAAGAAGGCTGTGTGCATTACGATCTGTACCGCAGCGTAGAGGACGGCAACGTGTTTTTATTCCATGAAACCTGGAAAGATGCAGCCGCCGTCGCGATTCACGGCGAGCAACCGCATTTTAAAACGCTGATGGCAGAAGCCGAGCCGTTGCTGGCGCAGCCGCCGGAAGTGCATAAATTCTAAAAAACCGAGGCCGCGGACAAAGCGTTTCAGGTTTACCCGCGGCCTGTGGGCTTACTTCAGCAATCTGACACGGCAGGTTTTGCCTTTAATTTTCACTTGCTGAAGCTGTTTCATTACCTGTCGGGCGCTCTCCTGACGGATAGCTACATAGGCCTGGGTCGGGCCAATATCAATTTTACCGATAGCGTCACCGCTTAGCCCTGCTTCGCCCGTCAATGCGCCTAAAATATCTCCGGGCCGGATTTTTGCCTTGCGGCCGCCGTCGAGACTCAGCGTGACCATTTCTGCCGGCAGCGGACGCGCAGCGATGCCGGTCAGCTCCGCTACGTTATGATAGCTCAGCTTTTGCTGCAAAAAATCTTCCAGCGCGTGTGCGCGGATCATCTCGTCCGGCGCAACCAGACTGATGGCCGTCCCTTCCGCGCCCGCACGCGCCGTGCGGCCAATACGGTGTACGTGCACTTCCGGATCGTAAGAGAGCTGGTAGTTCACCACCATTTCCAGCGCTTTAATATCCAGCCCGCGAGCAGCAACGTCCGTCGCCACCAGCACGCGACAGCTGCCGTTGGCAAAACGAATCAGCACCTGGTCGCGATCGCGCTGTTCCAGATCGCCATGCAGCGCCAGCGCGCTGATATTTTTATGGCTCAGCTCACCCGCAATATCGTCACATTCACGTTTGGTATTGCAGAACACCACGCAGGAAGCGGGCTGCTTTTCACTAAGTAAGCCAATTAACGCCGGTAATTTTTGACGC
Source organism: Erwinia sp. BNK-24-b (assembly GCF_047456155.1). Taxonomy (NCBI): domain Bacteria; kingdom Pseudomonadati; phylum Pseudomonadota; class Gammaproteobacteria; order Enterobacterales; family Erwiniaceae; genus Erwinia; species Erwinia sp. BNK-24-b. Next base: position 2,055,754 of record NZ_CP179901.1, on the reverse strand, counting down.
CCGCCGGCCTCATAAAACTTTTGTTCGACTGAAGGCAGATCGCTGACTACGTCCGTTTCCACGCTCAGCGGATCGCGCTGGATGCGCTGGCTGATCTGCGCGATATCCTGTGGCCAGGTGGCGGAAAACAGCAGCGTTTGCCGGGCTGTCGGGCAGTGGCTGATGATGGCATTGATATCATCGCGAAAGCCCATCTCCAGCATGCGGTCGGCTTCATCCAGCACCAGCGTGGCAATACCGTCCAGCTTAAGCGTCTCACGCTTCAGATGGTCAAGAATACGGCCCGGCGTACCGACAACGATGTGCGGGGCGTGTACCAGCGAATCGCGCTGGGCACCCATTGGCTGGCCGCCACACAGCGTTAAAATTTTAATATTGGCCGTAAAACGCGCCAGGCGGCGCAGCTCTTTGGCCACCTGATCGGCCAGCTCGCGTGTCGGACACAGCACCAGCGACTGGGTGACAAACTGCGCGGCATCGATGCGGTGCATTACGCCAAGGCCGAACGCAGCCGTTTTGCCGCTGCCCGTTTTTGCCTGCGCACGAACGTCGCGCCCTTCCAGGATTGCGGGCAGTGCCGCCGCCTGAATGGGAGTCATAGTGTAGTAGCCCAGCTCGTTAAGATTAGCGATCTGGCTGGCTGGCAGGGAAGTCAGGGTTGAAAAAGCGCTCACAAATTACTCTCTGAAAAACCGGAGGGAGGATTGACGCTGAGTGTAACAGAAAAGCGCGGACGGTCGTTACTGTCAACCGCGCGTTTGTATCGTAAACAAAGGGGAGCGCAACTCCCCTTTTGCTTCAAATATTGGTGACGTCGATAAACATCGACTTATCAATATTGGTAGAAGAAACGGTGGCTTCGGTAAAGGCGTACTCTTCTCTTTCCCCTTCACGATCCAGCGGCAGATTAACAAAATCGAACAGGTTACGATCCGCAAGCTGGCTTGGGCTGACGTTTTGCAGCGATTTAAAGACGCTTTCGACGCGGCCCGGCTCTTTTTTATCCCACTCTGACAGCATCGCTTTGATTGACTGACGCTGTAGATTCTCCTGGGATCCACACAGGTTACACGGGATTATCGGGAAATCTTTCTGTTCCGCGTAAGCAATCAGATCCTTTTCGCGGCAGTAAGCCAGCGGGCGGATAACCACGTTGCGACCATCGTCAGAGCGCAGTTTTGGCGGCATCGCCTTCATGCGCGCGCCGTGGAAAATATTCAGAAACAGCGTCTCAACGATATCGTCCAGATGATGGCCCAGCGCGATTTTTGTCGCGCCGATACGTTCCGCAAAGGAATAAAGCGTGCCGCGACGGAGCCGCGAACAAAGCCCACAGGTAGTTTTTCCTTCCGGAATTTTTTCCTTCACTACGGAATAGGTGTCCTTATCAACGATGTAATAAGGAATATTCAGGCTTTCAAAGTAGTCCGGCAGAATGTGTTCAGGGAAACCAGGCTGCTTCTGGTCGAGGTTAACGGCAACCACCTCAAATTTTACCGGCGCGACCTTCTGCAAACCGAGCAGAATATCTAACATGGCAAAGGAGTCTTTGCCGCCGCTCATGCAGGCCATCACCACGTCGTTTTCTTCGATCATGTTGTAGTCGCTGATGGCGTTGCCGACGTTTCTTCTGAGCCGCTTTTGCAGCTTGTTGAACTCCAGCGTCTCTTTTCTTGTATCAGTCTGATTCATAAATACTTATTAAGCCAAAAGGTGAACCTTCAGGCGAATTCCTGGTTGGGCATTGGTCTGGCGCGGATTATACGGGTTTTTCACAGAGGTGGAAATATTCGGCAAGCGGACGGAATGGCCGGTTTCATCAACCGGCCAACTTTTTACATGTGCGGTGGCGGATCGGTAATCGGGTCTGGCACATCCGGCGGCGGATCGGGCATCGGCTGCGGTGTTGGAATCGGGTCCGGAATGGGAACGGGATCGGTCGGAATCGGATCGGTCGGCATCGGGTCTGACGCCAGAGGTGTATCCATTACGTTGTTGAACAACATATCTTCCTCCTCAGACTTAAGGTGAACTTTAAGCATAGGCACCACCCACCGCGCTGGCAAACGCATAAAAAAAAGCCGGCTTGCGCCGGCCTGTATGAATTATAAATGCTATGCAGTAATTCAAAAAAGGAAGTAAGACAATATGGAGCGCAACGCCCATCGCTTGACGTTGCATTCACCTGCGAAAGAGAGTTTGCCCCAGCCATCGACAATTTTTATTGATATCGATCAGCTTTGCGCGCCCTTTTCGCGCTTTATCGCCGCAGAGTCGTGATAAGTTACAGCCATTTACGTCGACGCAACCACCAGGCAACACCCAGCACCAGTACCACTAACAAAAAGCAGAAGGTAGAAAAACCGTAATGCCAGTTACCGCCCGGAATGCCACCCAGGTTAACGCCAAACAGGCCGGTCAGGAAGGTGGTTGGCAAGAAAACCATCGCCAGCAGCGACATGGTATAGGTGCGACGGTTCATCGCTTCCGCCATCACCGTACTGATTTCGTCCGCCAGCACGGCCGTTCGCGCTACGCTGGCATCCAGATCGTCCAGCCCTCTTCCCAGCCGGTCTGAAATGTCCTGCATGCGGCGGCGGTCATCGTCGCTCATCCAGGGCAGACGTTCGCTGGCGATACGTGAAAATACGTCGCGCTGCGGTGCCATGTAGCGCCGCATGATAATTAACTGTTTGCGGATTAACGCCAGCTCGCCTCTTGGCGGCACCTGCTGATCGACGACGGCATCTTCCAGCTCAATGATTTTATCATGCAGCTCTTCGATAAATTCGCTGGTGTGGTCGGTCAGCGCGTCGCACACGTCCACCAGCCAGCTTCCGCCGTTGGTTGGCCCGTTACCGTTTTGCAAGTCGGTTAACACCTCGTCAATGGCGAAAACCTTGCGCTGACGCGTTGAAACAATCAGCTTTTCGTTAATAAATACGCGCACAACAACCAGCTGATCCGGCCGCGATTCGCTGTTCAGATTTACGCTGCGCAAGGTAATCATCGTACCGTCGCCCAGCCGATTGACTCTGGGGCGCATGCTGTCGCCGCCCAACGCATCACGTACCGCATCCGGAAGCAGTGGCGTTGAGATCAGCCACTCCGCGCTTTCGCGATGCGTATAGTTAAGATGCAGCCAGCAGGGCTTGTCGCAATGGATCACATCTTTGTCATCAATCGGAATTAATCCGCCCTTTCCATCCAGCTGACAGGAAATAATGGCATCCGATACCTGTAAGGCTTTGCCTGCTATAACGTCCACAGCTGCTCCACAATTAGCATAATCAATACGATGCAGTGTAGCCTGAGCCGCTGCTGCTGCAAAACAGCGATCCTGTCCCGCCGCGTTAAAAAGCATGTCATTCTGCAAATAAAATTGCGATGAGGTTCACGAATCGCGTAATTGCTGCGCAGCCTCTCTTGTTATCTGGCCGCTATCAGGTCATTTTCTGTCTGTCTATTCAGGATTGTTACTGTTCAAACAGGCAAAACCTGAACCGCTTATCCCTTTACGGGTGCAGGCGGTTCAGGTTTTTTTTGGCTTTTCGCCAACGATGGCATTAAGGGAGCTAATTTATGAACTATCAGCCATTGGCCCAACAGATCCTCAAGGGCGTTGGGGGCAAGGAAAATATTCAGTCGCTGGTGCACTGCGCCACCCGTCTGCGCTTTAAGCTTAACTCACTGGCAAAGCCCGATACCGAAGCACTGAAGCAAAACCCGGGTGTTATCACTGTCGTGGAAAGCGGCGGCCAGTACCAGGTTGTGATTGGCAACCACGTAGGGGAGGTTTACCAGGCACTGCTGGCAGAAGGAGGCCTGAGCGAAGGCGAGCAATCGACGGCGACGGCAGCAAAGCAGCCGCTGTTTAACCGGTTTATCGATATCGTTTCCGGTATTTTTACGCCATTTCTCGGCGTAATGGCCGCATCGGGCATACTAAAAGGTTTGCTGGCGCTGTCGCTGGCTGCAGGCCTTTTAAAAGAGCAAAGCGGCAGCTATCAGATTTTGTTTGTCGCCAGCGATGCCCTGTTTTACTTCTTCCCGATAGTGCTGGGCTACTGTGCGGGCAAAAAATTTGGCGGCAATCCTTTTGTCTCAATGGCGATTGGCGCTGCGCTGGTGCATCCGGTCATGTTACAGGCTTTTACCCAGGAGCAGGCTGGCCAGGCTTCAATGCATTTTTTCGGCGTCCCGGTCATTCTGATTAATTACGCTTCGTCAGTCATTCCCATTATCCTTGCCGCCTGGCTTGCCAGCCTGCTTGAACGCTGGATGAATCCACGCATGCCTGGCGCCATCCGTAATTTCATTACGCCGCTGGTTTGCCTGGCCGTGGTGGTACCGCTAAGTTTTCTGGTTATCGGCCCGGTCGCCACCTGGCTCAGCCAACTGCTGGCAAACGGCTACCTGTGGATTTTCGGCCTGAGTCCGCTGGTGGCAGGCTTGTTTTTAGGCGGGTTCTGGCAGGTGTTTGTCATCTTTGGCCTGCACTGGGGCCTGGTGCCGCTGATGATTAATAACCTCAGTATTTACGGTCAGGATTCTATTCTGCCGCTGCTGCTTGCGGCGGTAATGGGCCAGGGCGGCGCAACGCTGGGCGTTATGCTGCGCACGCGGGACGCCAGATTAAAAGGCATTGCGGCTTCCGCCTTCAGCGCCAGCATTTTTGGCATTACGGAACCGGCGGTCTATGGCGTGACGCTGCCCCATCGTCGCCCCTTTATCTTTGGCTGTATCGGTGGCGCGCTGGGTGCCGCGCTTATCGGTTTTTATCACGCCAGCACCTATTCCTTTGGCCTTGCCAGCATCTTCACCCTTTTTCAAAGCGTGCCTAAAACCGGGATCGACGTGACCGTTTTTGCTGTACTGGGCGGCTCACTGTTTTCGCTGGTTTTTGCCGCTCTCGCTTCTTACTTTTTTGGTTTGAACCAGGCTACGCCGCCGGTAACAAAAAGCGCAGAAGCCGCTACGCCGGAGCAGGCCCCGCTAATAAAAACGCTGACGTTAAACAGCCCGCTGAGCGGCAAAGTTATTCCGCTGGAAAAGGTGGCGGATGAAACGTTTGCCAGCGGCCTGCTGGGTAAAGGCATCGCTATTATTCCGGAATCAGGCCGCGTGATCTCACCCGTGGACGGCACCGTTGCCTCCATATTTCGTACCGGCCATGCGGTTGGGCTTATTGCTGATAACGGCATTGAAATCATGATCCACGTAGGGATGGATACCGTGCAGCTTAACGGCAAACATTTCACCGCGCATGTGACACAGGAGCAGGCGATACGCTGTGGCGATGTGCTGATTGAGTTTGATATTCCTGCCCTGCGCGAGGCCGGTTATGACCTGACGACGCCGGTCATCGTGACCAACAGCGATGATTATCTGGATGTTCTGCCCGCCAGCGAGCAGGAATATGTTTCAGAAAATAAGGCGTTAATAAGTCTGATTGTTTAACTTCTACAAGGAACCCGCTATGAACAGATTCCCACAGACTTTCCTTTGGGGCGGCGCCGTTGCCGCTAACCAGGTTGAAGGTGCCTGGCAAGAGGATGGCAAAGGCGTTTCTACCTCCGACCTTCAGCCACAGGGTATTTTTGGCGCACGCGTGGAGCGGCAGCCCGGTGATTTCAATATTAAAGATGTCGCTATCGACTTTTATCATCGCTATCCGGAAGATATTAAGCTGTTTGCGGAGATGGGTTTTACCGTCTTGCGCATCTCTATCGCCTGGACGCGTATATTTCCTCAGGGCGACGAAACGCAGCCCTGCGAAGCGGGACTGGCTTTTTACGATCGCTTATTTGATGAAATGGCCAAATACCATATTGCGCCAATGGTCACCCTTTCCCATTATGAAATGCCTTATGGGCTGGTTAAAAATTATGGCGGCTGGGGCAATCGCCAGACCATCGACTTTTTTGAACGCTATGCGCGCACGGTATTTCAGCGCTATCAGCACAAGGTGAAATACTGGCTAACGTTTAATGAAATCAATATGTCGCTGCATGCGCCTTTTACCGGCGTTGGCCTGCCGGAAGAGAGCAATAAGCAGGCCGTCTACTAGGCAATTCACCATCAGCTGGTCGCCAGCGCCCGCGCGGTTAAGGCCTGTCACGAGATTGTGCCCGAAGGTAAAATTGGCAATATGCTGTTAGGCGGCCTGCTTTATCCGCTGACCTGTCGGCCGGAAGATATGCTGGAGACGCTGCAAAAGAACCGCGAATGGCTGTTCTTTGGCGATGTTCAGGTGCGCGGCGCTTATCCGGCCTATATGGCGCGTTTCTTTAAGCAACAAGGGATTACGCTGGCCATCACTGAACAGGATCGTGCCGAGCTGCGCCAGCCCGTAGACTTTATCTCATTCAGTTATTACATGACCGGCTGCGCGACGGCGGATAAAACGTCGGATCGGGCCCGCGCCAATATCCTGGATATGGTGCCTAACCCGCATCTTCCCGCGTCTGAATGGGGCTGGCAGATCGATCCACAAGGTCTGCGTCTATTGATGAACGAGCTGTATGACCGTTACCAGAAGCCGCTGTTTATTGTCGAAAACGGGCTGGGTGCCAGAGATAAACCAGAAGCGGATGGTGCCATCAATGATGACTATCGTATCGCCTATCTCAACGACCATCTGGTTCAGGTCAGGGAGGCAATAGAAGATGGCGTAGAGGTCTGGGGCTACACCAGCTGGGGCCCGATCGATCTGGTCAGCGCCTCTAAAGCGGAGTTTTCCAAACGCTACGGCTTTATTTACGTCGACCGCGACGATCGAGGCCAGGGTACACTTGCCCGCAGCCGTAAAAAAAGCTTCTGGTGGTATCAGGAAGTGATAAAAACCCAGGGGGCCAGTTTGAAACAGGCAAAATCTGGCTAAACATTCGTTAAGGCAAGCGTTACTGGTACTGGAATGGCGAGTGCATGCGGCTCGCCTTCAGAACCTGGCAGGGCAACACAGCATGGGTAAAAAAGCGTTTACTGACGATCGGGAGCTTGATGGTTCTCAGGTTCTCAGCGCGGGCTCCCTATATTGCTGGTTTTCAGCGCAGGCTGCCAGCCATCAGGCTTTATCTTCCCGCTCCGCCAGTGCATCTCAAGCTTCGTCTTCCTGCTCCTACAGCCTCTCCCAGGCTTTATCTTTCTGGTCCGCCAGCGCCTCTCAGGCTTTATCTTCCTGCTCCCCCAGCGTCAGCCCTTCTCAGGCTTCATCTTCCCGCTCCTCCAGTGTCAGCGCCTCTCAGGCTTCGTCTTCCTGCTCCTCCAGCGCCAGCGCCTCTTTTCTGACGCGCTCTATATGGATAGTCAAAAACATGCGCTCCTCCGTCCCCAACGTATAGGCGTAATGCTTGACGACGTGCCGGTCGATCTTTTCTACGCAGCGATAGGCCTGTGGATAGCGGCTGCGCACCAGGTCATGCAGTGAGCGGTCATCGCTGGCAACGCCCTTTTTTCCCAGCATGCGCTGGGCGAAGAACTTCAGGTGGGTGACAAAACGGTTATAGCTCAGCGAATCAGGCTGATACTCGATTTTCAGCTGATATTTTACGATATCCAGGATCTGCTGCATAAAGCGGGTAATATACAGAACTTCTGGCATATCGCTGTGCAGCTGCGCGTTAACCAGGTGCAGGGCAATAAACCCGGCCTCATCTTCTTCCAGACGCACGCTAAGCTGTTGTGCGACGATCTCCAGCGCCTTCAGCCCGATGGCATATTCCTGAGGATAGAGCGAGCGGATCTCCCAGCGCAGTACGTTACGCAAGGGCATCTGTTCCCGCTGGCGCTGTAGCGCAAAATTAATATGATCGGTCAGGCCAATCACCAGGCTTTCATGTAGCTGATTGGTCAGCGAGGTTCGGGCCAGTGCGATAATGGCTTCGCTGACCGCGATAACCTCCACGGGGATTTCCTGCAGCAACTCGCCCAGCCTGCCCGTCAGGGTGTTGTCCTGCAAGGCAAAGACTTTTTCAACCTGAGCGGCATCAAGCACATCACCGACGCGTTTATGGAACGCCAGACCACGCCCCATAACTACCTGTTCTTTTCCTCGATCGTCATGCACGATCGCCACGTTATTATTGACTATTTTGCTGATTTTCATCTTATGGCCCGCAAATAAAAAAACCCGATCGCGGAAAGCTCCGGCGATCGGGTTTTGCCTGCAAAGAAGCAGTAGCAATCCAGACGCTACCTTAATCTATTGCGGGGACAGCTCAAGGCTCTACGCAAAGAAGTGTGAGATGTCTCGAAATTTGTAATGAAATCAGCTATGCAGCAGCGTTGGACACTTCGTTTTTTCCAGCGCTTTTAGCTCATTCATGCGTTTGTCGGCATGCTTCTGCGCAAGGCTTTTTGCCACGCCGTTACCGATACCGAAATCGCCGATAAAGCCCAATACGGTCAGCCCGTCAAACTGCCCGGTTTTGTCTATCTGGCTCTGTACCTGCTGCTGGCTGGCAATCTCTTTCTCAATGGCCGGACAGTCCAGCGTGGTTTTCTGCACCTCGCTGACCGGTGGCGAGGAAGGATACTGCTTTAACGCACAGCCGGATAAAAGCAGTAAAACAGACAGCACTACTCCGATTTTAACCATAACGCACCTGATAACGAGAAGTCTCTGGTGGTCATTATCCGCCACCAGATAAATAACGATGCGCAAAGCATCGGCACTAATTGCTGGTTTATTGCACGTTAGCCGTCCTCCCTGGAAGGCTGCAACTTTCTCTTCCCGCCCTCTTTCAGTTATGCCTGACGATATACAACGTTCGGCTATAGGCGACATCTTCCGGATTAGTAATCGGATAGCCTTTTACCCACGGCTTAATCAGTCGCCCATTGGAAAGCTGATAGATGGGCGCGATTGGCGCTTTATCGGCAAGAATTTGCTCGGCGCGATTGTAGTCCTGATTGCGGGCTTCGCTGTTTGTTTCGCGGCTGGCCTGCTGCAGCAGGTCATCATAGGCCGCATCCTTGAAGCGCGGGATATTGCCGCTGTGGCTGGAAGTCAGCAGGCTTAAAAAGGTGGACGGTTCGTTATAGTCACCCACCCATGAGGCACGGATAACGTCAAAGTTGCCGCTGTTGCGGCTGTCGATGTAGGTTTTCCATTCCTGATTTTGCAATTTTACGCTAACGCCCAGATTCTTTTTCCACATAGAGGCCACGGCAATGGCGATCTTCTGGTTGTTTTCCGAGCTGTTATACAGCAGCGTCAAATTAAGCGGATGCGTGGGCCCATAGCCCGCGGCCGCCAGCAGCGCTTTGGCCTGCTCGTTCAGTTCGGCCTGGCTGTGCTGCTGCAAAAGGCCAGGCGTCGGCTTAAAGCCAGCGGTCACATCGGCAGTGAAATGCCAGGCAGGTTTTTCACCCGTGCCCAGCACCTTTTCAGCGATGATTCGCCGATCGATGCTCCACGACAGCGCCTGACGTACGCGGACATCTGCCGTCGGGCCTTTTTGCGTGTTGAAAGCATAGTAATAAGTGCCCAGCTGATCCGGCGTATAGACCTCATTCGGGATTTGCTTTTTCAGCAGGCCGTACATGTTTTTGGGAAAGGATTCGGTGATATCAATATCACCAGCGCGATAGCGCTTGGTGGCGCTCGACTCTTCATTAATCGGTAAGAAGGTAACTTTATTAATGACGCTGTGCGCATTGTCCCAGTAGCTTTCATTACGCACCAGCACCAGCTTTTCGTTAACAACGCGATCCTGCAATTTATAGGCACCGTTGCCCACCAGATTTCCCGGCTGCGTCCAGGCACTACCCCATTTAGCAATAGCTTTCCCGGACACGGGATAGAGGCTGAAATTTGCCGTCAGGCTAACAAAATAGGGCACGGGTTTGTCCAGCGTGACTTTTAAGCGATAGTCATCCAGCGCGGTTACGCCAAGCTTATCGGCCGGCATCTCTCCCTTAGTGATGGCCGCCGCATTACTGATACCCGCAAGCTCGGCAAACCAGGCGAAGGTAGAAGCGGTATGCGGATCGACCAGACGTCGCCAGCTATACACAAAATCGCGGGCCGTGACGGCATCACCGTTAGACCAGCGAGCATCCTTACGCAGCGTAAAAATCCAGGTTTTATTATCCGTTGTCTGCCACTGCGTCGCGACGCCCGGCACGATACGGCCCTGAGCATCCTGATTGGTTAGCCCTTCGAAAAGATCGCGGATTACCTGTATCTCCGGCAGGCCGACGGCTTTTGCCGGATCGAGCGAGGCGGGTTCATCTTTAATATGCCGGACAATTTCCTGACGGTCGGCCAGCGCGGTGCCGGGCGGTACGTCAGCAGCATACAGAGAAGCGCTAACGGCCAGTGCCAGCAGCGTCAGCGTACAACGAAAAGCAGTCCTCATCAGGATACCTCGATCGGAGCAGTGAAAATATCTGTGAACTCTAACGCAAATTATTGCCATTACTACAGCATTTTCCGGCTCTTATGCGATCAAGATTGAGCATTAATTCTCTTTCCTGCGCTTTCCTCTGCTATAAAAAGGTTTTGGCGAAACAGAACGGAGTCACCATGCCTCAAAATCATCCACGCCCGCAGCGCGGCAAACTGAATGCGCCCTTTCAGCGTTATGGCAGTAGTGTATTGGGCGCGCCCCTGTTGTGGTTTCCCGCGCCACAGGCAGACGAGGAAAGCGGACTGATTCTGGCAGGCACGCACGGTGACGAAACGGCCGCCGTTATTACGCTTTCATGTGCGATGCGAACATTGCAGGATATGCATCGCCGTCACCATGTAGTGCTGGCCGTTAACCCGGATGGCTGCCAGCTTGGCTTGCGTTCAAATGCGCGGGGCGTCGATCTAAACCGTAACTTTCCAGCCGCGAACTGGCGCGCAGGCGAAACGGTCTACCGCTGGAACAGCGTGGCGGAGGAGCGGGACGTGGCGCTGTCGGCGGGAGAAAGCGCCGGTTCCGAGCCGGAAACGCAGGCGCTGTGCGCGCTGGTTCACCAGCTCAAGCCCGCCTGGGTTATCAGTTTCCATGAACCGCTGGCCTGTATTGAAGATCCGCATGCCAGCCCGCTGGGCCACTGGCTGGCGGCCAGAATGGCTTTGCCGCTGGTCACCTCGGTTGGTTACGCTACGCCCGGCTCTTTTGGCAGCTGGTGCGCTGACCTGAATTTGCCGGTGATTACCACAGAACTACCGCCCGTTTCAGCCGACGAGGCCAGCGAAAAATATCTGGATGCGCTGGTGGCCTTGCTAAGCCACGGCATTTGACAGCCTGATCCCGCCGCAGCAAAAAGGCAGTGCTGGCTCCGCGTCGCCAGCCAGCCAGGTTGGACCATCCAGATCGACAAAGCGCGACAGGTTAACCAACGGCAACGCGGCGCGGATAGCCCTGGAGGTGCAAAGCATGCAGCCCAGCATCACTTCCAGCCCGGCCTCTTTTGCCGCCGCCGCCAGCGCCAGCGCCTCGGTCAGGCCGCCTGTCTTATCCAGCTTGATGTTGATCATCTCGTAGCGTCCCGCCAGCGCGGGCAGCGTTGCTCGCGTATGGCAGCTTTCGTCCGCGCAGATCGGTAACGGATGGATAAAGTTTTCCAGCATGGCGTCATCGTCAGCAGGCAGCGGCTGCTCCAGCATCACGACGCCTAAATCCGCCAGCAGCTGACAGCGTGCCGCAAGCCCCTCGCTATGCCAGGATTCGTTGGCATCTACCACCAGCACCGCTTGCGGCACGGCAGCACGTATCGCCACCAGCCGCTCGGTAATCAGCGAGTTGTCCATCTTGATTTTGAGCAATCTTGCACCATTCTGCCACAGCGCCAGCGCGCTGCTTGCCATCACTTCTGGCGCTTCCAGGCTTATCGTCTGCGCCATTTCAATCGTATCCGGCTGAGCCATTGCGGTAAGCTGCCATAAATCGCTTTGCTGCCTGCGAGCCTGAAGATCCCATAATGCCGAGTCGATAGCGTTACGCGCAGCGCCTGCCGGCAGGGCCTGCTGTAGCTGTTCCCGCGTCATTCCCTGCTCCAGTTCGCTAATCAGTCCGGCAATTTGCGCCTGCACCGATGCAGCCGTTTCGCCATAGCGCGGATAAGGGGTACATTCGCCCACGCCTTTAATGCCCTCTTCTTCCACCTCAACCACCACCACGCCCGCCTCATTTCGCTCACCGCGAGCGATAATAAAAGAGGTGCGTAACGGCCAGCTTTCCGGCCAGACCTTAACTCTTCTCATTAGCGGTTCCTTTTGGCAGAGAACATCTTTACCCAACACCATAGTCATTCCATGTGGGACACACAATAAAGCGCGAAATGTTGCGCTTTTATCTGTTGGAGTTTAGCGCCATGTCTTACACTCAAGACAATGTTTACTGCGCTTATAAGGAAAGATTATGACTCAGACCGTACATTTCCAGGGCAACCCTGTTGCCGTAACGGGCCAGCTGCCGACGCCAGGCGAGACGGCAAAGCCGTTTTCACTGGTTGCCAAAGATTTTTCTGATGTTGCGCTCTCTCACTTTGCGGGCAAGCGCAAGGTGCTGAATATTTTCCCGAGTGTGGATACCGGCGTCTGCGCCGCATCGGTGCGCAAGTTCAACCAGCTGGCGGGTGAAATTGATAACGCGGTGGTACTCTGTATCTCTTCCGATCTGCCTTTTGCCCAGTCACGCTTTTGCGGTTCAGACGGGCTAAGCAATGTGATCACGCTGTCCACGCTGCGCGGCGATGAATTTAAAGAGGATTACGGTGTGGGCATTAGCGAAGGCGCGTTAAAAGGCCTGACTGCCCGCGCGGTGGTCGTGCTGGACGAGCACGATAAGGTTCTCTACAGCCAGCTGGTGGATGAGATTGCTACCGAGCCAGACTATGACAGTGCATTAGCCGCGCTGAAGTAATTTTTAAGGGCCGATCGGGTATCGGCCCTTGTCGCATGTTTAATCCGCAGGCTTTACCAGCTGTAACTCTACGCCCAGACATATCGCCTGTCTGGCATTGGTAACGCCGAGCTTTTTAACGATATTGGCAATATGAAATTTTATTGTGGTGGTTTTAATACCTAAAATCGTTCCGGTTTCGTCATAGGTTTTCCCCAGGCTAACCCAGTACAGGACGGCATTTTCTCGTTTAGTAAACAGCGCCAGCGGGGAGCTTTTATTTTCTTCAACTGACGAAGCCAGCGACAGATATTTTTCATGCAGGCTCGCCAGAAACAGATTCAGTCGGCCCTTATGAAACTTAATGATATGCGCCATTTCTTCCGCTACGTTGCCGTCATTAATTAGCGTCAGCGTAACCAGATTATTATTGTAGTCATGCAGTACAAACGTATAACCCTGACGAATATTGTAGCCTGCCGCCTTTTCGAACACGTCATCGCCATGATGATAGTTGCCCGACTTCATGTTTTCATTCCAGGCAAAGGGCGTCACACTTTTTAGCGCGGTACTGACGACCGGATCGGTACACTGCAGGTTATTATCAAAATAGTGCTGTACCCATTCTTGCGGATAGTTAGTGGCGTAGAAATTTAACACCATGCTTTTCTTTTCTAAAACGACATAGGCCCAGCTAAAGTTACCAAAACGGGCCAGCTCCGTTTCAATGTATTTCTGGATGACGTGAGCGTCTTTTTTCATTAACCGCTTCTCTTTTTATTGATGGGTACGCTACCGGTAGCATGCGTACCCTGGCTGCACGCTATTTTTCGTCACTGTCCGCTTTTTTACTCAAGCCATACTCGCGCAGCTTATTGGCGATAGCGGTATGCGAAACGCCAAGGCGCTTCGCCAGCTTGCGGGTACTGGGATAGGAAAGATAGAGTTTGGTTAATACCGAACGCTCAAAGCGGCTGGTAATGTCGTCCAGCGAACCTTCCATCGCCTCTTCGCCCAGCTGAATCGCCATGGTAGATTCGGGCAAAATGATATCCTGCGGCCGCAGCTCGTAGCCCTCCAGCTGCGTGAGCGCCCGATAAAGCGCGTTTTTCAACTGGCGCACGTTGCCAGGCCAGGTATAGCGGCTGAGAAAGGCGTTAAGCTGCGGAGAAAGCTTCGGCCTTGGCACGCCCTGCTCGTCAGCAAAACGCGCAACGAACATCTCTGCCAGCGGCAAAATATCCTGCGGACGGTCGCGCAGCGGCGGCAGGTTTAACGTCAGCACGTTAAGCCGATAGAAGAGGTCCTCACGAAACTCGCCGCGCTGCACCATTTCCGTCAGGTTTTTCTGCGTCGCGCAGATAACCCGCACGTTGACGTGCACTTCATGCTCTTCGCCAACGCGACGAAACGTGCCGTCATTAAGAAAACGTAGCAGCTTGGTTTGCATGCGCGGCGACATTTCGCCAATCTCATCCAGCAGCACCGAGCCGCCGTTGGCCTGCTCGAAAAAGCCCTTTTTACCTTCCAGCGCGTTGGGATAAGCCCCTGCCGCGTGACCAAAAAGCTCGCTTTCGGCCACGTCGTCCGGCAACGAAGCGCAGTTCAGCGCCAGGAACGGTTTCTTGCCGCGCGCGCTACGTAAATGACAGGCGCGAGCCAGCATATCTTTACCGGTGCCGGTATCACCAACAATCAGCAGCGGCGCATCCAGCATCGCCAGCTTGCGCGCCTGATCGACAACCTGCCGCATTTTCGGCGTTACCGCGACGATGTGCTGGAAGTCACTGTCGTCGTTAACCACCAGGTTTTGCAGCTGCTGGCCCATTCGTGCCGTAGATTTCAGCATCACTACCGCGCCCGCCAGCTCGTTTTCGCTGGCGGCAAAAATGGGCGTCACCTCCATCAAAAAGTCGCGGCCCTGAATAACAACGTGATGCGCCTGCGGTTCCCTGTGCTCGCTTTCCAGCCAGCGAAGAAAGTTAAAGCCGCTGATTAGCGCGCCCGCGCCGTAGTTGCGCATCTTTTCTTCATTAAGTGAAAACAGTGCCTGCGCCGCCGGATTGGCCAGTTCAACCTTACTTTTTAAATCGATAGAGAAAACCGGCTCCGGCAGCGCTACCAGCAGCGCGCTTAGCGCCCTGTGCTCGCGCTCGGAAGGCAAAAAGGCGATAGTGCGGACATCCGTCACGCTGGGGATACGGCGGATTTCCGCCATCAGCTGGCTGAACTGCTCGAAAGCCACGGCGGAAAAATTCAGGTAAATGCGCCCGATAGGGGCAATTTCGATGCCGCGCAGGTCAATGTTTCTTTCAACCAGCAGATCGAGCAGTTCGCGAGTCAGACCAAGTCGGTCCTGGCAAAAAACTTCCAGACGCATGTGTAAACCTTTATCAATTCCGGGCGAACGTTGATAATACCCCATTGACGCAGGGGTCAGAAGCGTTGCGGAAGCAAAAGTTGACAGTCGGCTATTTCTGCAACGTTTCTTTAAGTTTAACCACCAGATCGCGGCGGAAATCGCCTAACTTCGGCTTGTCACCCTCAAGCCAGGGCAGCGGACGGCAAAGCTCCATCGTTTTAATCCCCAGACGCGCGGTCAGCAAGCCAGCCCCGATCCCTTGAGCCGCGCGGGCAGAAAAGCGCGCGGCCAGGTCCTGCGACATCCAGTCCATGCCGACCTCTCTGATCAGTTCCGAAGCGCCCGCGAAAGCAATATTCAACAGCACCAGACGAAACAGGCGGATACGGCTGAAATAGCCCAGCTCAATACCGTAAAGTGCGGCAATACGGTTGACCAGACGCAGATTGCGCCAGGCGATAAAAGCCATATCAACCAGCGCCAGCGGGCTGACCGCAATCATCAACGTCGATTCTGCAGCGCTACGGCCGATTTCACGACGGGCCTGATTATCCAGCACCGGCTGCACTATTTGCGCATAGAGCGCCACGATTTCGCGATCGTTATGGGTTTCGTGCAGCGCCGCATGCCAGCTTTGTAGAGCAGGATGGCTACGATCCAGTCCCGCCTGCCGCGCCAGCTTTTCGCAAAACTCGCGGCCTTTGCCCATGCTCTGGCTGGCTAACAGCTCGCGGCCAATATCACGTTCTTCGGCGCGCTCGCGCAGGCGATAAAGCCGTCGCCATTCGCCGATTAACGAACCTGCTCCGGCGACCACTATTAAGCCTCCGGCCGCGCAGCTGCCCAGTCCAATCCAGTCCTGAGCCTGCCAGGCGTGATAAGTCCACTGCACGCCTTGCGCCACTACGCTTGCGCCAAACAGCGCCAGCCCGGTTTTTACCAGCGTGCGCCACAGGCTGCGTTTCGGCCTGAGCGCTGCCTCCACCGCTTTTTCGCCCGCATCTTCTTCTTCCGGCTGTTGCTCCGGATCGACAGCGATAAAACGTTCATCCTGTTGGGCAAAAAAGCGCGCGGCTTTAATGGTCTCGGTTTTTTCTTCCGTCAGCGGCTGTGCGAAATCTATACGTGGTTTAAGCGGTGCGTTCATCGCAGTTTATCTCCCAATAAAAATTCCAGCGCCGCGTCCAGACGAATATGCGGTAATGGCCGATCGGTTTCCGCCTTTTGCGGCCTGAACTGTTCAAAATGAAATCCCTGCTGCTGCCAGAACGCGTTATCCGGCAGGCGCGGCGGCACTTCTCCCGGATAGACGGTCAGCGGTTCGTTGTCGGCCAGACGATGGCCACGCAGCGCCGGGATTTTTTCACCCTGATGGTCGACCAGCCCGCTTTGCGTTGCCTGTACCGACGCCAGTCCCAGACAGTCCATGGTAATGCCTTCGAAAGCGGCATTTTGCCAGGCATCCTGTACCAGCTGTTGCAGTAGCGAAACCAGGTTGACATGCTGATCGCCGGTAACGTGATCGGATTTGGTGGCGGCAAACAGCAGCTTGTCGATCACGGGTGAAAACAGACGCCTGAACAACGTCCGCTGACCGTAAGAGAAGCTTTGCATCAGCTGCGTCAGCGCCAGCCGCATATCGTTAAAAGCCTGCGGGCCGCTGTTTAGCGGTTGCAGACAGTCGACCAGCACAATTTGCCGGTCGAAGCGCAGAAAGTGATTTTTATAAAAACCTTTAACTACATGCTGACAGTAATAGTTGTAACGCGCGCGCAGCATGCCGATATTGCTGCTGGCGTCGGCCTGCGCCAGCCTGGACTCGCCCATTTCCTCGACCTGCGGCCACGGGAAAAACTGTAAGGCCGGTGCGCCAGCCATATCGCCAGGCAAAACAAAACGGCCCGGCTGGATAAAATGCAGCCCTTCTTTTTTACACTTGAGCAGATAATCGGTCCAGGCTGCGGCGATCTCAGCAAGCCGGTTTTCATCAGCCGCCGCCAGCGGGTCTAACCCTTCGCAAAGCTTGCGCCACGTCATCGACCAGTCCGCACGATCGCCCTGGAGCAGGCTGGTCATCTGGCGCGACCAGCTCAGGTAATCCTGCGCCAGCATCGGCAGATCCAGCAGCCATTCGCCGGGATAATCGACAATTTCCAGGTAGAGCGTGGAGGTTTCTTTAAAATGGCGTAGCAGCGACTCGCGCGAGCGGTAGCGCAGTGCAAGACGCATTTCGCTTACGCCACGGGTGGGCGTGGGCCAGGCAGGTGTATCGCTATAGAGCTGCGCCAGCCCTTCGTCATAGGTAAAGCGCTGGATGCCCATATCGCGCTGGGGCACGCGTTTTACGCCCAGCAGACGGCCTTCGCGCGCGGCGGAAAACATCGGCAGGCGCGCACCGGCGTTGACGTTAAGTAGTTGGTTGACCAGCGAGGTAATAAAGGCGGTTTTGCCGCTGCGGCTCAGGCCGGTAACGGCCAGGCGCAGATGCCGATCTGCGCCCCTGTTCATCAGCGACAGCAATTCTGTCTGAAGTCGTTTCATTGGTCAGTATCCTTAAGACCGCTCCGTTTTGCGGCTCAGAATAGCATAGCCGCGACGATCAGGGTTTTTGCCAGCGTGCCGTGGCGCCGCGCAGCACGCGACGAATTAAAGGTTCCAGCGCCCAGGCCAGCACGATTTTCAGCGGGCGGCGGGCCACGGATTTCACCGCCCAACCCGTTAAGCCAGCCGGGCCGTAGCTCAGCACGCCCAGCAGGACAAATTTACCGGCCTTTTTTAGCGTGGGCGCGGCGTTACGTTGTAAAGCAGATTGCCAGTTGCGCATAACAGTTCTCCGGTAAATTAACGTCCTTACAGCTGGCGAAATCGGCTCCGCACGCTGAAAGTCTCTGAGGTTACATAGCGCTCAATATCGCGCAGATGCGCTTCTCCGCCCTGCAGCTCCGCTTCGAGCTTGTCCAGCAGCTGGTGTGCCGTCGGCGCTTTTTCGCTTTTTTCTTCACTTTCCGGCATTTCATCCAGCACAAACGCCAGAATAAAGTAGGCCACCAGCGTGACCATAAACAGGCCAAAAATCATCGACAGCACCACAATTACCCGCACCAGCCGCACCGGGATATCCAGATAGTCGGCAATACCGGCGCAAACGCCTTTGACCTTACCGCGAGCGGGAATGCGGTAAAGTTTTTTACTGCCGTTCGCTATCATGGCTGCCTCCAGTTGGGATGTTCAGCATCCAGAATCTCTTCCAGCGCCTGAATACGTTCCCGCATGCGGCGAGCATCCTGAGTCATCTGCTGTAGCCGTTGCAGTTCGCTTTGCGACAGTGTGGCATCACTGTTCTGACGGTTACTGTAGTGCAGCCATAGCCAGACCGGCGCCACAAACAGCATAAATATCGTCAGCGGTATCGCCAGAAATAACGCGCTCATTCACTCTCCTTGCTTGCATAAAACCGGGCATTCCACAGAATGCCACCGGGTAACAGTTACTCACTACGGTTCATTTTTGCTTTCAGCGCGGCCAGCTGTTCAGAAATAGCATCATCGGCCTGCAGTTCCGCAAACTGCTGATCCAGCGTTTTTGGTTTACCAAAACCGTGGCTTTCCGCTTCGGCTTCCATACTGTCGATGCGGCGTTCAAAAGATTCAAAGCGAGCCATCGCTTCATCAATCTTGCCGCTGTCCAGCTGGCGACGCACATCGCGAGAGGACGAAGCGGCCTGGTGGCGCAGCGTCAGAGCCTGCTGGCGGGCGCGGGTTTCGCTTAGCTTTTTCTCCAGCTCGCCGATTTCACCCTTCATGCGGCTTAACGTCTCTTCTACCTGTTCAACTTCACGCGTTAACGACGTGGTCAGATCGCTCAGCTTCTGTTTTTCGATCAGGGCAGCGCGAGCCAGATCGTCTTTATCTCTGCGCAGCGCCAGCTCCGCCTTTTCCTGCCATTCAGCCTGCTGAACTTCTGTCTGCTCAATACGACGCAACAGCTGTTTCTTTTCTGCCAGCGCCCGCGCCGACGTAGAGCGAACTTCCACCAGCGTATCTTCCATTTCCTGAATCATCAGGCGCACCAGCTTTTGCGGGTCTTCCGCTTTTTCCAGCAGCGAGTTGATATTGGCGTTCACGATGTCGGCAAAACGAGAAAAAATACCCATAATCACAATCCTCTTCATTCACTATTATTGGTGACCTGCTAACTACTATTCAAACGGCGTGCCAACTTTTATCTTGTTGATTTTGTGTAAATTAACTGATTTACATCTCGCAGCTTCTTGTCTAAGGTGGTGTAAATAACTAACACCTGGTGAAATTAATGGAAAAAGAGACACTGCTGGGCGAGTCGAACAATTTTCTGGAAGTGCTGGAGCAGGTTTCTCGTCTGGCGCCGCTAAATAAGCCGGTGTTGGTTATCGGCGAGCGTGGGACGGGTAAAGAGCTGATCGCCAGCCGTCTGCACTATCTTTCCGAGCGCTGGCAAGGCCCTTTCGTTTCGCTAAACTGCGCGGCATTAAACGAAAACCTGCTGGACTCCGAGCTTTTCGGCCATGAGGCCGGGGCTTTTACCGGCGCACAAAAACGCCATCTTGGCCGCTTTGAGCGCGCCGACGGCGGGACGCTGTTTCTGGACGAGCTGGCTACGGCACCGATGCTGGTGCAGGAAAAACTGCTGCGGGTAATTGAATATGGTCAGCTGGAACGCGTTGGCGGCAGTCAGCCGTTGCAGGTTAGCGTCCGGCTGGTTTGCGCCACTAATGCGGATTTGCCGCGCCTGGCTGAAGAGGGAAAATTTCGCGCCGACCTGTTAGACAGGCTCGCCTTTGATGTCGTCCAGCTACCGCCGCTGCGCGAGCGCCGTAGCGACATTCTGGTAATGGCGGAACATTTTGCTATTCAGATGTGCCGCGAGCTGGGCCTGCCTTTTTTTCCTGGTTTCTCCCCCCGTGCGCGGCAAACGCTGCTGGCTCATCACTGGCCAGGCAACGTGCGCGAGCTAAAAAACGTGGTAGAGCGCTCTGTCTATCGCCATAGCGACACGGAACAGGAACTTGATGCCATTGTTATCGATCCGTTCCAGCGCGCTTATGCCCCGGGTCCCACTGAAGCCGTCAGTGAGCAGCCGACGCTGCCGCTGGATTTACGCCGCTGGCAGCATCAGCAGGAAAAAGATTTGCTGCACAAGAGTCTGCATCAGGCGCGCTTTAACCAGCGGCGGGCGGCAGATCTGCTTGGCGTCACCTACCACCAGCTACGGGCCATGATGAAGAAGCATAACGTTGAGATAAAGACGGATGATTAATTTACGACTTTATGCCCTGCTTAACGCGTCGAGACTCTGTCCGGAAGGCTTCTAGAGCTTATCCAATAAATCACGGTAAATAGCGTAGTTTTCCGGCTCAAAGCAGACGATGTTTACGGCCTCAATATCGGCACTGGTTCTCTCCAGAATAACTTCTACGGCAATCTGCGCCGCCAGCTTTTTAGGAAAACGATAGATCCCGGTACTGATGTTTGGGAAAGAGAGTGTCTTGATGGCGTACTGGTCTGTTAGATCAAAGCAGCGATGATAAGCGCTGCGCAAGACGGCAGGCTCACCGTTTTGCCCGCCGTGCCAGACTGGTCCAACGGTATGAATTACGTACCGGGCAGGAAGATTGCCAGCGCCGGTGATAACAGCATCGCCTTCATTGCAGCCACCCTGACGATCGCGGATAGTCTGACATTCCGCCAGAATCGTTTTCCCGCCGGCCCGATGGATCGCGCCATCTACGCCTCCGCCGCCCAGCAGGGAAGAATTGGCCGCGTTAACGATCGCCTCGGCCGCTATTTTCGTAATATCACCTTGTAACAGCTTGATTTTATCTGACATAAGCGCCTCCTGTGTCTGTCAGTATAGCTGGCTGACCTGGTTTTGCCGTACGGGAGAATCGGTAAACGCGGCGTTTCTGACGCAAAAAAAAGCCCGCGCAAGGCGGGCTAAAAATACTGGAAGCAATGTGAGCAATGTCGTGCTCTTCTTCGGTAGAGCCACCGTTGAAGCGCAGGAGAATAATAATCATTCGCACTCTCGCTTGTAAAGCTTTTTGTTGATAATAATTCTCATTACCACAATAAGATCAGGCCTGTTCGGGCAACGCGATAGCCGATTTCTTCCGCAAACAGCCTTATCAGGCCCTGATAGCGCCATTAACATAAACCATAAGGCTGACAGCGGTCATCGAGACGATGCGTCAGCATGAAAAAGCGCCAGTTGTCCCGGCAAACTTTGGGGGTGACCGCAGAGTGCGGTACACTCACCCTATTGCCTGATATTTCAGATGACTTATGCGCACATTATTCCGTACTTTTCTTGTGGCACTTAGCCTGTTTAGCGCTTCGGTGGCGGCCAAAGCGCCAGACGATATTCGCCAGAGCGGATTCGTTTATTGCGTTAATGGCTCGGTGACAACCTTTAATCCGCAGATGGCGAGCGGCGGCCTGGTGGTGGATACGCTGGCCGCGCAGCTTTACGACCGCCTGCTGGATGTCGACCCTTATACTTATCGATTAATTCCTGAACTCGCTGAAAGCTGGGAAGTGCTGGATAACGGCGCAACCTATCGTTTTCACCTGCGCCACAACGTTGCCTTTCAGAAAACGGCATGGTTCACGCCCACGCGCTCAATGAATGCTGATGACGTGGTGTTCAGCTTTCAACGCGTTTTTGACCGTAAATCTGCCTGGCATAACGTGAACGGCGGCAGCTATCCCTATTTCGACAGCCTGCAGTTTGCCGACAGCGTCACCAGCGTGAAAAAAATTAACAGCGATACGGTAGAGATCCGCCTGAATGGCCCGGATGCTTCCTTTCTCTGGCATCTGGCGACGCACTACGCGCCGGTTCTTTCTGCCGAATACGCTGCAAACCTGACCAAAAAGGATCGTCAGGAGCAGTTGGACCGTCAGCCTGTAGGCACCGGCCCTTTTCTTCTCAGTGAATATCGCGCCGGTCAGTTTGTTCGCCTTGCACGTAACCCTGACTACTGGAAAGGCCTGCCGCGTATGTCGCAGGTAGTTATTGATATGGGCGCAGGCGGCACCGGACGACTTTCCAAACTGCTGACGGGAGAGTGCGACGTGCTGGCCTATCCGGCCGCCAGCCAGATTTCCGTGCTGCGTGACGACCCGCGCTTAAGGCTGACGCTGCGACCCGGTATGAACATCGCCTACCTTGCTTTTAATACGCGTAAGCCGCCTCTGGATCGCCCGGAGGTTCGCCAGGCGCTGGCGCTGGCGATTAACAACGAGCGGCTAATGGAGTCGGTTTATTATGGTACGGCGGAAACGGCGGCCTCAATACTGCCGCGTGCTTCCTGGGCCTATAACAATGAGGCCCGCGTAACGGAATACAATCCTGCGAAAGCGCGCGAGCAGCTTAAAGCGCTGGGGGTGGAAGATTTGCAGCTGTCGCTATGGGTGCCTGCCGCCTCACAGGCGTGGAACCCCAGCCCGCTTAAGGCCGCCGAACTGATTCAGGCAGATCTGGCGCAGGTCGGCGTCACGGTGAAAATTGTGCCGGTAGAAGGACGTTTTCAGGAAGCGCGCCTGATGGAGATGCATCACGACCTGACGCTCACCGGCTGGGCCACTGACAGTAACGATCCTGACAGCTTTTTCCGTCCGTTACTGAGCTGTGCCGCAATTGGTTCACAAACCAACTACGCGCACTGGTGCGATACGGAGTTTGACGACACGCTGCATAAAGCGCTGCTGTCACAACAGCTGGCATCGCGGATTGAGTATTATTCCAGAGCGCAAAGCATGCTGGCGCAGGCTTTACCGGTATTGCCACTGGCCTATTCGCTTCGACTTCAGGCTTATCGTTATGATATTCACGGGCTGGTGCTTAGCCCGTTCGGCAACGCCTCTTTTGCTGGTGTGTACCGCGATCGGGAGAGTAAATAACCGTGATTATTTATACCTTAAGAAGACTGGTGCTGTGGCTGGTAACGCTTGCCCTGCTGACGCTGGTGGGCTTTAGCCTGAGCTATTTTACGCCGCATGCGCCGCTGCAGGGCGCGTCCTTTACTGACGCGCTGATATTCTGGTATCAGGGATTACTACAGTTCGATTTTGGCGTCTCGAGCATTAACGGCGAGCCTATTGCAAAAGAGCTGCTGGAGGTTTTCCCGGCCACGCTGGAACTCTGCATCCTGGCCTTTGGCCTGGCGATGGCAACAGGGATTCCGCTGGGCATTGCGGCGGGCGTGATGCGCAATAAATGGCAGGATAAAACCATCAGCGTGCTGGCGCTGTTGGGTTTCTCTATGCCGGTTTTCTGGCTGGCGCTGCTGCTGACGCTCTTTTTCTCGCTGGATTTAGGCTGGCTGCCGGTTTCCGGCCGTTTCGATTTACTTTATCCGGTTAAGCAGGTTACCGGATTCGGCCTGATTGATGCGTGGCTTAGCCATTCCCCCTGGCGCAACGAAATGATGAAAAGTGCCCTGTTGCATTTGATTTTGCCCGTGACGGCGCTGGCGGTTGCGCCCACTACAGAGGTGGTGCGCCTGCTGCGTATCAGCACGCGTGAAGTTATGGAGCAAAACTATATTAAGGCAGCGGCAACGCGTGGCCTTTCAAGGCTGGCGGTTATTCGCCGCCATGTGCTGCATAATGCGTTACCACCTGTTATCCCACGCCTGGGATTACAGTTTTCTACCATGCTCACGCTAGCCATGATTACGGAAGTGGTTTTTAGCTGGCCTGGGCTGGGCCGCTGGCTGGTCGATGCTATTCGGCAACAGGATTACGCGGCCATCTCCGCTGGCGTGATGATGGTCGGCGGCCTGGTGATTACCGTAAACGTGCTGGCCGATATTCTGGGCGCGCTGACAACACCGCTTAAGCATAAGGAATGGTATGCGCTGCGCTAGCGCGGCCATGCTAAGTATGGGAGTGAATAACTTGAAGGTCTCGTAGAAGCGGCCAAAGAATGCCAGAAACACTCTTTATTAAAACGTATTTCTGGCTATTATCTGCTTCAAACAGCAAAACTCTCCTGAAATGGCTGCCGGTCTTCAGGGTTAATCTATGACCGACCCGTGCAGAAGCTCTGGAAATCCGGGCCAGAGGGATGCTTACCGGGAAAGGTGCAGAATTTGCCGTGTCGTTTTCAGTGCAGAATCAAATGGCGCGGTCGTCCGAACGATTTTTACCATTACGCTTGCCCCCATCCAGAGCTGGTAAAGGCTTTCAGCCACCTCTTCCGCTTCATTTTCAAGCGTTAAGGACCCTTCTGCAGCACCAGCTTTAAGCGCAGCAGCCAGACGAGAAATAATACCTGCGGTGCCGCGCATCAGCGTCACGCGCATCTTGTCGGACAGGTCGGCTACCTCAGCGCCCAGCTTGACGGCAAGACACTTGCCCTGGCAATCATAGAAGGATTGCGACTCCTGCCAGTTACGCCAGTAGTTTATTAGCCTTTGGGCATAGCTAATCCCTGACTGGTTGAGCGTTTCATCAAGTTCAGCAAGATAGGCATCGAAATAGCTTTCCAGCATCGCAACGCCAAAAGCTTCTTTTGAAGTGAAATAGTAATAAAATGACCCTTTAGGCACGTCGGACTCATCCAGAATTTCTTTCAGACCGACCGCCGAAAACCCTTTGCCCGCCATGATGCGCTGGCCCGTGGCAAGAAGATGTTCGCGAGTTTGCTGGTTGTGCTGCTGCGTCACTGTTTTCATTCGCTTACTCTATCAACAAACAGACCAGTCGTCTACGAAATGGCGTGTGGCAATGCCCTCAGGAAGAGCGTCAGATGCAGCTTACAGAAAGAAAAAAAGCTTATTAAGATTGTGAGCTTTAAATATTCTCATTCTGCCTCTGTCAAGGCAGCGCTCTAATGGTGCGGATTATCAAAGCTGAGGCAGCGAATTTATCGCCACCTCAGAGGTTCAGGCATGATTTATTGAGCCAGTTTATGCAGTAACTGCTCGGCCGTAGCCGCAGAAGAGGTCGGGTTTTGGCCTGTAATAAGCTGACCATCGGTGACCACGTATGAACTCCAGTCAGGGCCTTTTGAATAAAGACCGCCTTTTGCAATCAGCTCATCTTCTACCAGAAACGGCACCACCTGAGTCAGCCCTACTGCTTCCTCTTCCGAGTTAGTAAATCCGGTGACCTTACGGCCTTCTACCAGTGCTTTGCCTTCCTGTGTTTTTACATGGCGCAAAACGCCTGGCGCATGACAAACAAACGCAACGGGTTTTTCGGCAGCGATAAAAGCTTCAATCAGAGCGACAGAGTGCTTATCTTCCGCCAGATCCCATAGCGGGCCGTGGCCGCCAGGATAGAAAACGGCGTCAAAATCAGCCTGTGAAACAGTGTCGAGTCGAACGGTGGCAGCCAGTTGTGCTACTGCCGCCGTATCTGCCTCAAAGCGATGTGTGAGTGCGGTCTGGAAATCGGGTTCGTTACTTTTCGGGTCAAGCGGCGGATTTCCACCCTGCGGCGAGGCCAGCACGATCTCTGCGCCCGCATCTTTAAAGACATAATAAGGCGCGGCCAGTTCTTCAAGCCAGAAACCTGTTTTACGGCCGGTGTCACCCAGTCGATCGTGTGAGGTCAGTACCATAAGGATCTTCATCGTTTTACTCCTGCCTGTATCATTGATTTATATTAGACCGGTCGACTATAAATCTTATAAAAAAAGTCGACCTACTGTCGGTTTATATAACGCCTTTCTGTTTTCCCGTGCCCTGTGCGGCTGATAAAGAGCCTGTTGATGTAAAATTACTTTTACCAGCATTCCAGATTCGTGTCAGGTTATCTGCTTTGCTATCAGCTATGCGCTAACTCAGTATTTAAGTTAGCACCTAATAGACCGGTCGTCTACAAGCAAGGCAATAAAATTTTGTGCACCTGACTTTTCCTCGCGCTGCTGCCCTGTTCCCGTCCCACGCTGCTTAAACGCGGACATAGTGTCATCACAAGGGTATTCCTGCATAATCTTCCCTGCTTTTTATCTGTCCTGAATGACTTCTTAGGTCAAATCGTAACCTTCATTAACCCAGGCTCGAAATTGCTGCCCGCGTTTCCTTGCCTGAGACCGCGTTATCGAAGGATAATCGCCTATGCTAAGTGGTAAGGTTGTACCTTTCCGGCACACAAAAAGAGATTAAATCACTGATAATATGGTAAATTGTGAAGTGACTCTAAACACACTAAAACAACACAAAGCGATATCGTATGCCCTCCGATAATATCTACGCCGAAAAACGGCTACCCAGCACGTTTCGCAATGCCTGGCGGCTGTTCTATCGCGACACGTCCGCCATGATCGGCTTTTACACTTTTATCGCGCTGATTTTGCTGTGTCTTTTTGGTCGACTGCTGGCTCCCTATAATCTTGACCAGCAGTTTTTAGGCTACCAGCTGTTGCCGCCCTCCTGGTCCCGATACGGTGACGTTTCCTTTTTCCTCGGCACGGACGATTTAGGCCGCGATTTGCTGAGCAGGCTGCTGAGTGGCGCGGCGCCTACGGTAGGTTCGGCTCTGGTTATTACCCTGCTGGCCTCGTTGTGCGCCATGATATTGGGTGTATTTGCCGGTCTGACTCGCGGGCTGCGTTCTGCCGTCATGAATCATATTCTGGATACGTTTCTTTCCATCCCCTCGCTGCTGCTGGCGATTATCGTGGTGGCGTTTTTTGGGCCGGGACTCAGCCACGCCTGGCTTGCGGTTTTCCTGGCCATTATTCCTCGCCTGGTGCGTTCTGTTTATACCGCCGTGCACGATGAACTGGAAAAAGAGTATGTAACCGCCGCCCGACTGGATGGGGCCAGCAGCATGAATATTCTGCGCTACGCCATTTTCCCCAATATCCTGGCGCTGCTGGTATCGGAGTTCACCCGCGCGCTGTCAATGGCCATTCTGGATATCGCCGCGCTGGGCTTTCTGGATCTTGGCGCGCAGTTGCCTTCTCCTGAATGGGGAGCCATGCTTGGCGATGCGCTGGAACTGATTTACGTCGCGCCCTGGACTGTCATGCTGCCCGGCGCGGCCATCATGCTTAGCGTCCTGATTGTTAATTTGTTAGGTGACGGCATTCGCCGGGCCATTGTTGCGGGAGTTGAATAAATGCCGCTGCTCGATATACGTAACCTGACCATTGAATTTATGACTGCCGACGGGCCGGTAAAAGCAGTCGATCGCGTCAGTATTACGCTGAGCGAAGGCGAGGTCCGCGGGCTGGTTGGCGAGTCTGGTTCCGGCAAGAGCCTGATTGCCAAAGCCATTTGTGGCGTCACCAAAGAAAACTGGCGCGTGACGGCCGATCGTATGCGCTTTGACGATATCGACCTGCTAAAGCTTTCACCGCGCGAAAGACGCAAGCTGGTCGGTCATAATGTCTCAATGATTTTTCAGGAACCGCAGTCTTGTCTGGATCCTTCCGAAAGCATTGGCAAACAGCTCCGGCAGGCTATCCCCCGCTGGACCTGGAAAGGCCGCTGGTATCAGCGCTTTCGCTGGCGGCATCGCCGCGCTATCGAGCTGTTACACCGCGTCGGGATTAAAGATCATAAAGATATTATGCGCAGCTTTCCTTACGAGCTGACTGAAGGCGAATGCCAGAAAGTGATGATCGCGATTGCGCTGGCCAACCAGCCGCGGCTGTTAATTGCCGATGAGCCGACCAATGCGATGGAGCCGACTACCCAGGCGCAAATATTCCGCCTGCTTTCACGCCTTAACCAGAACAACAATACGACTATTTTGCTGATTAGCCACGACCTGCAGATGCTAAGCCACTGGGCAAACCGCATCAACGTAATGTATTGCGGACAAACTGTTGAAACGGCGCTTAGTGAAGATCTGATTAGTACGCCGCATCATCCTTATACCCAGGCGCTCATCAGGGCCATGCCCGATTTTGGCCGTTCGCTGCCGCATAAAAGCCGCCTGAACACGCTGCCCGGCGCTATCCCTTCGCTGGAGCATTTGCCTATAGGCTGTCGGCTGGGGCCGCGCTGTCCCTATGCACAGAAAAAGTGTATTGAAACGCCCCGTCTGACCGGTAGCAAATCACATCTGTTTGCCTGTCATTTCCCGCTCAATATGGAGAGCCAGTGATGATAGAAACGCTGCTGGAAGTGCGTAACCTCAGTAAAACCTACCGCTACCGCACCGGCCTTTTCCGGCGACAGCATGTGGAAGCGGTAAAGGAAGTCAGCTTTACGCTGCGGGAAAAGCAAACGCTGGCGATTATTGGTGAAAACGGTTCCGGGAAATCAACGCTGGCCAAAATGCTTAGCGGCATGGTTGCGCCGAGCGCGGGCAATATTTTAATCGACGACCATCCGCTGGAATATGGCGATTACGGCTACCGCAGCCAGCGCATTCGCATGATCTTTCAGGACCCTTCTACCTCGCTTAATCCGCGCCAGCGTATTGGGCAAATTCTGGATTTCCCGCTGCGGCTGAATACAGATCTTTCCGCTAAAGAGCGGGAAAAACGCATTATCGCCACCCTGCGCCAGGTTGGATTGCTGCGCGACCACGCCGCTTATTATCAGCATATGCTGGCACCGGGACAGAAACAGCGTGTAGGCCTGGCGCGCGCGCTGATTTTACAGCCAAAAGTGATCGTCGCCGACGAAGCGCTGGCCTCGCTGGATATGTCAATGCGCTCGCAGCTGATCAATCTGATGCTGGAGCTACAGGATAAGCACGGTATTGCTTATATCTACGTGACGCAGCATCTGGGCATGATGAAACACATCAGCGATCAGGTTATCGTGATGCACCAGGGCGAGGTGGTTGAGCGCGGCAGTACCGCCGACGTGCTGGCTTCTCCGCTGCACGATTTAACCAAACGGCTGATTAACAGCCACTTTGGCGAAGCGCTGACCGCCGACGCATGGCGCAAAGACCGGTAAATCCTTCTCCCCAGACCGTTTATTCTGCCATGAATAAGCGGTTATTCCACATAATACGCTGAACTCCCTCTCTTTATGCTTTTATGCTATTTATTAGCACCTATTGGTCTTTTGTCTGCCTTTTAGCTTGCGCGAGGATAAGCACAGCTAATACTAGAAGGAATGACTATGGAACAGCGTCGGCCAGAAAGCCACAGCCACTGGTATCACGAAACACAGTCTACCCGTGCCACTCAGGCACAGCCGCTGGTTCCCGAGGCCGCCGAAATTGAAGATCGCTTTTTACTGGGCCTGGCAGCGCTGTGCAAAAATGATCTGCAGGAAACGCTACAGGCCGCCCAGCCTGCGTTGCTGGCCTCCAGAGATCTTTACCAGCTGCTTTTTCCTCAGGATCTTGTTACCTCTTTAACGCATACGCTAACGCTGTACGACCGGCTCAGCACCGCGCTGACCGTAGCGCAGGTGACCGGCGTGCAGCGGCTGTGCAACCATTATGCCGCTCGCCTGAATCCTTTAAGCGGCCCGGACTCGTCGCGGGAAAGCAATCGTCGCCTCACGCAAATTACCGAGTATGCTCGCCAGCTGGCTACCCAGCCGACGCTGATTGACGAAGCGGCGCTGCAAAGACTGGATGAAGCAGGCCTGACCGCCCCCGATATTATTACCTTTAGCCAGGTCATCGGCTTTGTCTGTTACCAGGCGCGCGTGGCGGCTGGCATCCATGCGCTGCTCGGCCTGCCGGTACGCTGGATACCCGGCGTAACTATCCCGCCGGATGCAGAAGCGCTTTGCTTTGCACGGCGGCCGGCCTGGCGCCCCAGACTGTCGGCGGTTGAACTGCGCTATGCCTCTGACAGCCAGCTGGAAGCCTTAACCTTTTGCCAGCCGCAGCGAGCGGTGAGCGAAAGCGCCTGGCTGTTGGCACACGATGGCGATGCGCTGTATGGCTGGAGCAAGCTGATTAACGAACTTGAAGGGAAAATTACCTCGCCGGAAGGCCAGCTTGCCGCCGCTGTCGCCGCCCGCATTAACGGCAGCCCGGTTTGCTTTTATCGCTATGCGCCAGAGAAGCTGCGCGATTTGTTGCAGGCGGGGATTGAAGAAGCGGCCGCGTCGGCTTCTGCAAAGGATAAAGCTATTATTCAGGCAGCGGCGCAGCTCACCCGTTCGCCGGAGCGTTTTAGCGCAGCCCATTTACAGCCGCTGACGGAAGCAGGCTTTTCGCAGCCGCAAATTTTCAACGTTATTTTCAGTACGGCCCTGGCGGCCTGGAACAACCGGCTGATGCAGTCGCTCGGCACAGGTTAAACGCACGTCGCGCAGGCTTGCGGAGAAACTGCCTAGCCCGTTTCCCCTCAGGCCTGAAGATAACAGAGCCAGTTCACCGCTGACTTAACCAGCGGCGCACCTCGTCAAAAAAGTGCTGCGCCAGCGGCGTGGCCCGCCCCGGTTCAGCAATAACCACAGCGGCCTGACGCGTCATTGGTGCAATCGCCAGCGGACGTGCCTGCAGTTCCGGCGTCATGGAAGGGAGCAAATGCCCTCGCGGCGAAATCAGGCAGCCTAAACCGACCTGTGCGCCCTGGGTCAGCAGGAAAACAGAAGTTGTTTCCAGAATTACCCGTAAATGGATACCGGCTTCGCGGAAATGGCTGTCCAGATAGCGCCGGAAGTAACGCGTTTGCTCTGCCAGGCAAAAAGGGATCTCAGTGAGTGCATTCAGCTCAAGCGGTTCATCCCCCGCCAGCTGAGGAAAATGATCGGGATGAAAGACCACTTCAACCCCGCCATCCTGCAGTAGCTCGGCCTGAAAATGCAGTTCGCGTAGCGTGGCCAGCTCAAAGAAACCGATGCCGACGTCCACCGTATAGCTATTAAGCGCATCCAGTAGCTGATCGGCGCTCAGTACAGAGACGCGATAGTCAAGCTGCGGATAGCGTTCCTGAATGCCCTTCAGTACTACCGTCAAAGAGATGCTACATTGCGGCACCACGCCAATACGCAGCGTGCCGGAGACGCCATGCTTAAGCGATTCGACCTCCAGCTTGAGCCCTTGATATACCGAAACGATTTCTCGCGCCCACGTCAATACGCGTTCGCCTTCAGGGGTAAAACCGTCAAAATTATTGCTGCGATTAATTAACGATAATCCCAGCTCGCGCTCCAGATTTTTCAGGCGCATAGAGAGCGTCGGCTGGCTGACAAAGCTGGCCTCCGCCGCACGACCAAAATGGCGTTCGCGTTCAAGATTGCACAGGTAGATAAGCTGTTTTATATCCATTTTTCTTATTTTTCAATGTATTGACTTTGTGGATCGCGGCCAAACCGGATGGTGTGTACTTAATGATGTACTAAATAAAAATCTACCTGCCAGGCGCGCTGCCGCTTTGCGGATGAAGAGTGATATCGTGCCAGATTTCACACATTATACTTAGTAATGAATGCGTTATGACTATACAAAAGGCAGGACAAGGTGGGCTGAAGAGCCGAGTTGCCGTACTGTTCAGGGTTTTCCGCAGGCTTTTTTACTCAGCTACTATAGAACTTTTTGCTACTTATTGCCCCCGATTCCGGAGGCAATAGTCGTCAGAGATTAAAAACTTTCCCAGTTTCCTGCCGCGCTGACTGCTTCCTGCGGCTGGAGACGCGTGACGGGCTGCTTAACAAAGCGATCGCTCTTTTTACTGCCTGATTCTGAACTTAGCTTAAACGCGGATACCAGCGCGCTGAGCGTCTCCGCCTGCCCTTGTAAAGATCGGGATGCCGATGAAGCTTCCTCGACCAGCGCGGCGTTCTGCTGGGTCACTTCATCCATTTGCCCCATAGCCAGATGCACCTGCTCAATCCCGCGGCTTTGCTCGGCGGCAGAAGTGGCAATTTCATTAACGATGGTCGCGACCTGATTAATTGAGCTTGTCACTTTCTCTGTATTTTCACCCACGTTTGCCGC
Organism: Erwinia sp. BNK-24-b; assembly: GCF_047456155.1. Taxonomy (NCBI): domain Bacteria; kingdom Pseudomonadati; phylum Pseudomonadota; class Gammaproteobacteria; order Enterobacterales; family Erwiniaceae; genus Erwinia; species Erwinia sp. BNK-24-b. The sequence goes on along the minus strand of NZ_CP179901.1, from coordinate 2,023,688 downwards.
CTGCAGCGTACCGCTTTCAACGTGTTGCACAGAGGCAACGATCAGTTCTTTAATTTCTTTCGCGGCTGACGAAGATCGCTGGGCAAGATTACGCACTTCGCTTGCCACAACGGCAAAACCACGTCCGTGCTCACCGGCTCTGGCAGCTTCTACTGCGGCATTGAGTGCCAAAATATTTGTCTGGAATGAAATACCTTCAATCAAGCCCGTTATTTCAGAAATTTTTCCGGAACTGGTGCGGATATCTTCCATCGTTAACAGCATCTCTTTCACCGATCTGCCGTTTTCAGCAGACAGCTTATTGGCATTGTCAGCTAAATCACTTGCCCGGCTGGCGCTGGAGGAGTTGGTTTTAACCGCGTCACTTAAAGTGGCCATGCTGGCTGAAGTTTGTTCAAGGGATGCTGCCTGCTCTTCCGTACGTGAAGACAGGTCTTCGTTCCCTGCTGCAATCTGCGACGAACCCGCGCTGACCGACAGTGAAGAACTGTGTACCGCAGACAAGGTTTCGGAGAATTTAGCTAACAGCTTATTAAAAGCTGCGGCGGTTTTACCCACCTCGTCGGCACGGCTTTCATCTGCCAGACAGGTAAGATCCAGCGTTTCGCTGGCACCGATCATCGTTCTTTCCATGCTGGACAAGCTTTTTCTGATATTCAATATCGTTTTAATGGTAAAGAAGCTCAAAATAATAATAATGAAGGCGATAGCTATCGACATGGTCCAGATGGTTTTCTTATAGATACTTTCATTAATCAGCTTCAGGTTATCGCCAATATTAACATTAAATTCAATCTGCTTATTTAAGTCGTCCGTTAATTTACGGCCATTCTTACCAATCCCCGCATCACCCTGCAGCAGGGAGTTCGACAAACTATTATTATGGGCACGTGCGGCACTGAGAAAATCAGGTAGCGAGGCACGGATTGCATCAATATCGTGATATATCTGCTCTGTCATGCCACGATCTTCATCATTAGAAATATCGTTTGCCATATAATTGTCGGCTGATTTTTTTAAATCATCCAGAACGGCATTGATTTTTAATTCGATGGCCGGGTGCTGGGTGTCATCCGTCACTGACTGATACTTGTAAAGAGACAATCCTAAGTTATTTGCTGCGCTTAGTGATTTATTCAGATCCTTGATGCTGGGAATAGAGTTGTTTTGCACATATTCAAAGCGGGATTGAAAACCGGATATGATCGTTAAAGAGACAACAGACAGCGTACATAACGCCATAACTAATAAGGTAAATGTTGAAAATAAACGCTGCGTGATAGTCATGTATACCTCAGACCCGACAATTTTTATGAAAAAATGGTACCCCTGTTCTTCGCCTAAGGTTATCGGCCTGCGCGTATAAAAATTTAGCTTTAAGCCCTGCTTTTCTGCGTTTTTCGATCGGGTGATGCAACTGCTTATTTATGCTGGTTTATTATTTTTTGCGTACCGCTTTTATCGATAGCTGATGAGACTTTTGTTTATTCGTTCCAGCTACTTTTGCACAGTACGGTTACACCTTTTACAATTTTTGCGCTGCTTTCAGGGTTGCCTCTAACCTTCTGGCAATAAAAGGCGCGGCCTGTGCTTTCGCCTGTTGCAGCTGTTCTGGCGACGCCTGCCGGGGCGAACCGCAGGAAAAAGGCGGAGCGGGATCGTACTCCATATGCAGCTGGATATTTTGTGCAGTTTCATTGCCATAGAGCGCAGCGACCACGCTCAGGGCAAAATCGATACCGGACGTTACCCCTGCGCCCGTTATACGATTGCGATCCTGTACCACTCGTTCACTAACCGGCTGCGCCCCTAACAGAGCAAGCTGATCGAGTGAAGCCCAGTGGCTGGTAGCCCGATACCCCTGCAATAACCCTGCGGCCCCCAATATCAGCGAACCGGTACAAACAGAGGTAATCAGGCTGGCCTGCTCGCTTTTCTGACGAATAAACGTCAGCGTTTCTGCATCCTCCATTAATGCAATTTGTCCCGGCCCTCCCGGAACGCAGATGACGTCCAGCGCCGGGCAGGTAGCAAAAGTTGCCGTAGGCAAGATGGCCATTCCCCGATCCGAAACCACTGGATCAAGTGTTTTCCAGATAAGATGCACCTCGGCAGCTGGCGCGCGCGCGAAAACTTCGAAGGGACCCGTTAAATCGAGCTGGGTAAGACCGGGGAAAAGTAACAGGCCAATTGAAACTGAGGAAACGCTCATTGTTTAATCCGCAAGTTTAAAACATTACTTTTGTCAGACTTTTCAGGCAGAAACAAGCTTTAAAGTAGGTTAATTGCGAGAGCGAGGGTAATGAAAGGGAAAAAGCGGCAGGAATAGCCAAAAATAAATCACCATCAGAAACTATCAATCGCGATATGAGTTTTATTGCCTCTGTTACTATTAAATAGCGCCCTGCCGCCCAATGATAGTACTGGTCTGTTGCCGTTATAAAATGCCCAACAATACATTTAATCAGCCACATAAAAAAACCCGCCGTTCCTGACACAGAGGAAAGCGGGTTTAGTAACGGCATAATTACGAAAAACAATTACCCGTTATGTTCAGCAATGGTAATTTGCTTTACCGGACAGATGAGATCACTCTGTTCCCGTATAAAGCGCGCTAGCTGCGGCGGCTTGACTGCCCGCCCTTTTTGCCAGCTTCAGAGGCCTTTTCGCGGTCATTTTTAAAACTGCCGCTGCCGCTACTCTGTCCGCCTTTTTTACCTGCTTCTGATGCTTTTTCACGATCTTCGGCAAAGTTGCCGGAATTTCCACGATGCTGAGTCATAATAGCTTCCTCTTCGTGTATCAAATTTCTCACCGGATAATCTGTAGCTCGGTTAACGCTTTTTTACCGAACGCCGGTGAACGTCGTGCATGAATAACTATAGCCAGGCTCAGCTTATTTTCAAGAAACCGGCCTCGTTTTTTTAATAAAAATCCACCCTCATCTTTACTGAAAGAAATATCAAGGCGTTAGCGCGCCACACAGAAAAATAAGCGAAGCCGTAAAATGTAAAATTTATTTTCCGCTTATATAATGATGTTTATCGTGATGAATTTTATTATCCCGACAAAGCAATATACCCTGTAAAATAACAGGGTTTGCCGTTTACCCCATCCCTAGAGCGGCTTTAACCTCAATGGCAATCTTCTCGACCTGCGGGCCGTAAATAACCTGGATATCGCGATCGCTGACGTGGTTGATGCCATTAGCACCGGTGGTCATTAACGTCTGGTCGACAACTTCTTTCATCTCTTTTACCCGCACGCGTAAACGGGTGAAGCAGCAGTCAACATCCTCAATATTTTCTTTTCCACCCAGCCCGCTGATAATGACGCGGACACGTTCATCAGCCGCAACCGCTTTTTCCGTTTCCACCTCTTCTGCTTCCCTGCCCGGGGTTTCTACGCGCATGCGTAAAATCACAAAGCGAAAGCCATAATAGTAAACTGGTACATAGATTGCGCCCAGCACCAGCGTCCACCACCACTGCGTCCTGCTGCCGCCCAGAATTCCAAAGACCACCAGATCGATAGCGCCGCCCTGAATATTGCCAATCATCAGATGCAGCATGGACATCAACATAAACGAGAGGCCGCTGAGAAAAGCGTGCAGTAAATAAAGTACGGGCGAAACGAAGATAAAGCAGAACTCCAGCGGCTCCGTGATACCGGTAGTAAACGAGGTGAGCGCACCGGCCATCATCAACGCTTTCACGCGCTGCTTATGCTCTGGCCTGGCACAGTGGTAGATCGCCAGCGCTGCGGCAGGCAGGCCAAACATCATTACCGGAATCTTGCCCTGAGCCAGAAACTGCGTGGCGTTGCGAATAATGGCATCCGGTACTGAACCAGGATGCGTGAGCGCGGTATTAAAAATATTGAGTGCGCCAACAATGGTCTGGTTATCGACCGTGGCGATCCCGCCGATCGGCGTAAAGCGCACCGTTTCGTTGAGGATATGATGCAAGCCCGTGGGGATAAGCAGTCTTTCGCTGGCACCATATAGAAAAGCGCCATACTGACCGCTTTTGCCGATCAACTCGCCAACCCAGGCGATACCTGCTCCCACGGTTGGCCAGATTGCCGCCAGGAGTACACCCACCAGCGGCAACACTAGTACGGTGACTATGGGTACAAAACGTCGTCCACCAAAGAAGCTGATAGCCGTGGGCAACTGGGTGGTATAGCAGCGATTATGGATTGCCACGGTAACCAGACCTGCAATGACGCCCCCCAGCACGCTCATGTTATAGGTAAAAATGCCCAGCATCTGGATATATTCCGCCGAAGTCATCATGGCGGCCGTTTGCGCCATGCCTTTGGCCTGCAAGGCTTCTGGGGTGGTGGTCATCGCCGTCAATCCCTGAGCCGCAAGCGTGGCGCTGACGCCAACGTGCATAGCGATAAAACCAATCACGGCGGCAAAGGCGGCGGTCGGCTTCTCTGCTTTCGCCAGTCCCGTTGCGCTGGCAACGGCAAAAAAGAGCGGCAGGTTGGCAAACAGCGCGCCAGCGACCTTGCGAATAAAACCGATAATCAGCTGTGGTACGTGAAGGCTGGCAAAAGCTTCGCCGGTGATAGCCGGGTTTTGCATGGCCGCCGCCACGCCAAGAAAAATACCGGCAGCGGCAATGACGGAGATGGGCATCATCAGAGCTTTGCCGAAGGCGTGGATAAGGCTGACGAACTCTTTCACGGGCGGCTCCATCGTGGACGGAAAACCTCATTATTAGCCATCACGGCAGGCCCGTGAGGCATGACTGCCCTGTTCCATTCTGTTCTTTGATTTAGCTCACGCTTTAGCGATAAACCAGAGCTATCGCATGATTAAAGTAATCAATTAGACAATTTTTTTAAGAAGTCACAGACTGTGCCGATAAAAGAAGCAATAACTTCTTAACAAGACAAAAACATTCACATCACCTGCGAAGCAATATGAAATTTAAAACTGCAATCAAACCCTACCAGGCGGCGGCGGGCGGCTGGGGATCCCTGGAAGCAACGACCCGCTTCGTTTTTGACAGCAAGCAAGTTCTGAAAAATATGCGCAACCTGATGCGTATGAACAAGGCAAAAGGCTTTGACTGTCCCGGCTGCGCCTGGGGCGATGATAATAAAAGTACGTTTAGCTTCTGTGAGAACGGCGCCAAGGCCGTGACCTGGGAAGCGACGCGCCGTTTTATTGATGCCGGCTTTTTTGCACAACATAGCGTTTCTGCACTTTATAAGCAGAGCGATTACTTCCTGGAATACCAGGGTCGCCTGACCGAGCCGCTGCGCTACAACCGCGAAACCGACCATTATGAGCCGATTAGCTGGGACGATGCGTTTGCCCTGATCGCCAGCCATATCAAAGCGATGGACAACCCTGACCAGATGGAGCTTTACACTTCTGGTCGCGCCAGTAACGAAGCCTCCTGGCTTTACCAGCTGTTTGGCCGCATGAACGGCAGCAACAACTTCCCTGACTGCTCTAATATGTGCCACGAAGCCAGCGGTACCGGCTTGAAGCGCAGCATTGGCGTAGGTAAAGGCACCATCCGTCTGGATGACTTTGATCATGCAGATGCCATTTTCGTTTTCGGACAGAACCCGGGTACTAACCACCCACGCATGCTGCACAGCCTGCGTCATGCTGCCGATCACGGCGCAAAAATTGTTACCTTTAATACCCTGCGCGAACGCGGTCTGGAACGCTTTGCCGATCCTCAAAAACCGCTGGAAGTGGTGACCAGCAAAGCGGGCACCATCAGCTCTACCTATTATCAGCCAAATTTAGGCGGTGATATGGCAGCGGTGCGCGGTATGGTAAAAGCGCTGGCGGAAACCCACTTTGCGCGCATTGCCGCCGGTGAGCCGGGCCTGTTTGACGAAGTCTTTATTAATGCAAAAACCGAGGGGATGGAGGCATACCTTGCCGCCGTTGCCGCTACGGAATGGTCGCACATTGTGCAGCAGTCTGGCCTGACCGAGCAGCAGATCCGCGAAGCCGCCGCCATCTACCAGAGCGCAGAACGCGTAATCTGTACCTGGGCAATGGGCGTTACGCAGCATAAACACTCTGTGGATACCGTGCGTGAAATCGTTAACCTGCAGCTGCTGTTTGGCCAGCTGGGTAAAAAAGGCGCAGGCCTTTGCCCGGTGCGCGGACACAGTAACGTTCAGGGTAACCGCACCATGGGTATCGATGAAAAGCCATCTAAAGCTTTTCTCGACAGCCTGGGCAGCCACTTTGGCTTTGAGCCGCCGCGCGAAATCGGTCATAACACCGTAGAAGCGCTGGAAGCGATGCTGCGCGATGAAATCAAGGTGCTGATTGCGCTGGGTGGTAACCTTGCCGCTGCTGCGCCTGATAGCCCACGTACCGAAGAAGCGTTAAGGCGCTGTGGCCTGACCGTGCAGATCAGCACCAAGCTGAACCGTAGCCACCTGTGCCCCGGCGCGAAAGATGCGCTGATCCTGCCAACGCTGGGTCGTACCGAACAGGATATTCAGGCCAGCGGTCCGCAGTTTATTACCGTAGAAGACTCGTTCAGCATGGTTCACGCCTCTGAAGGCGTGGGTAAACCTATTGCTGATACTCAGCGTTCTGAAACGGCTATCGTTGCCGGTATCGCGCACGCCGTACTGGGTTCAGAGAAAGTGGACTGGCTGGGCCTGGCTGCGGATTACAATCTGATCCGTGACCATATCGCCGCAACCATTCCGGGCTTTGCCGATTTTAATGCGAAGTGTGAAATCAAAGGTGGTTTCTATCTGGGCAACGCGGCGGCGGAGTTCCGTTTCAATACGTTAAACAACAAAGCGCAGTTCAGCGCCGCCAGCCTGCCGGATTCGCTGTTCCCGCAGCTGGATGTGGAAGTGCCGTTTACGCTGCAAACGCTGCGTTCACACGACCAGTACAACACCACGATTTACGGCCTCGATGACCGTTACCGTGGCGTGTACGGCCAGCGCGAAGTGCTGTTTATCCATCCGGATGACATGGCGAAGCTGGGCCTTTCTGCGGGCGACAACGTGGATATTGAAACGCTGTGGAACGATGGGATCACACGTAAAGTTACCGACTTTAAGCTGGTGCCTTACAACATTCCACAAGGCAACCTGGCGGCTTACTATCCGGAAACGAACCCGCTGGTTCCCCTTTCCAGCTTTGGTGACGGCAGCGGTACGCCAACGTCAAAATCCGTACCGGTAAAAATCACCTTGTCCGAGGCGAAAGCAGGCCTGCGCATTGCCTGATTAACAACGCGGTCAGAGTAAACTAAGCCGGGAGCAATCCCGGCTTTTCGCTTTTAACAAACTCATCTTCAATTTTTATCGGCGGGTTCCGCGTCGGTGGGAGAAGGAGTTAACGTATCGCTGCGGGCGCTATCTTCCTTTTCTTTTTCTTTGAATTTTGTATAGGTATCCGTATCAAATAACGATATCCCTTCTACTTCCTCTTTAGGAATAAGCGTTCTGAAATCATCCAGCGTAACGGCAGAACCGCTAACGCCACCGATAATGCCGTTATCAATATAGTGCCGCTTATAGTTAGTCGTGACGTGAATAGTCAGCGTATCTTCTTTGCGATAGCCGCTTAACAGAGGCAGCAACTGCAAAAAATCGGCCTTGCCGTGTTCAAAGCGGGGACATTCAACGATGCCGACATAAAATTTACGGGATTTAAGAGTGATAATAACGGGAAAGTTTCGTACGGCGGCTTCAATCAGCAGGCTTTCAAGCGGATCGTGATGGACGGCTTTTACTAGCGCATCAATCCAGCGATCTTCTTTTCTGTATACCCACCACTGCTTCAGCCTACCCACACACCACGCCAGCAGCATCGAGATAATACCAAAGAAGGCGAACTTTAAATCAGCAAACTTAAATTCCAGCGCCGGAGAGAGAGGAAAAACGCGGTTCAGTATCGTTTTATCAATAATACCGTGGGACAGAAGAAAGCTATAGCTCCAGCGGAAGGCACCCACAATGCTCAGCGCCGAGCAAATCAGCCAGGCGGAAATAGTAAAAAGCACGCCCCAGGCCGCCACATAAAAATAAGCGTCCCAGCCTGCGGAACGCTTAAAGATATATCTGGAGGGAACGGACTGCGTCACAAACAGGTAGCCGCTAATCAGCACAATCGCCACGATGATAGTGTTCATCAGCTAGTTCCGTTGTCGCTGCGGCTCTTCCTGTATGTTAGCCATTTTTTTGATCTGCTCTTCAAGCGCTTTGACAACGTCGGCGTTATTCATATTAAGAGAAACGTAACCATCCCGGCTGATGGTGTAGTTGTTACGGTTATCTTTCAAAGCCTTGGTTAATCTTTCTTTTGAGCTAAACATTGCTGTTGTACCATATAATTTATGCGCCACGGACATAAAAACCTCCCTGCTTTTATAACGTAGTACAAGATTTAAAAAATCCTTTTAAATCAGTCCCGGAAAAAGAGAGCCGGACCGTTTTTTCTAAAGTATAGAACATCACAACCGGCTACAGGCTGGCCTGCTGCCCCATTGTGTATAATAAAGCAGCAGCTCAGGCAACCCTTTTTGCCAAAGCCGCCCTGCCGGAGGCACGTTTTGCTTTTGCTGCCTTCACGCTTCCGGCTTTTTATCCTGATAAATTGTAACCCTTATCACAGAGCGCCAAAAGCTTTTGACGCTGTTTATCCCGATTTCCCAATCCGGCTTTTTACTTGCCGCGAGACGGTTAATCGCGTAAAACTGTCTGCCGCTCTTAGGCCACGAAAACGTTGAGATTATGTTCCAGGATAACCCGCTGCTCGCGCAGCTCAAAGAGAAACTCCACTCCCAGACGCCGCGTGTTGAAGGTGTGGTAAAAGGCACCGAAAAAGGCTTCGGCTTTCTGGAAGTCGATGCACAGAAAAGCTATTTTATTCCGCCGCCGTTTATGAAAAAAGTCATGCACGGCGACCGTATTATTGCGGTGCTGCAAACCGATAAGGATCGTGAAGTCGCCGATCCGGAAAAACTCGTTGAGCCTTTTCTGACGCGTTTTGTGGGCCGCGTGCACAAGAAAGACGACCGTCTTTCCATCGTTCCCGATCATCCGCTGCTGAAAGACGCTATCCAGTGCCGTCCCGATCGTAACTGCAAGCATGATTTTCAGGCTGGCGACTGGGCCGTAGCGGAGATGAAACGCCATCCGCTGAAAGGCGACCGCACTTTCTATGCCGAGCTGACCACGTTTATCACCAACGCTGACGACCATCTGGCGCCGTGGTGGGTCACGCTTTCTCGTCATAACCTGGAACGTGAAGCGCCGCAGGCGGCTACCGGCGAAATGCTGGATGAGCAGCTGGAACGGGAAGATCTGACCGGGCTGGATTTTGTCACTATCGACAGCGCCAGCACTGAAGATATGGACGATGCGCTCTACGTTGAAGCGCTGCCGGAAGGCCAGCTGCGTTTGACCATTGCTATCGCCGATCCTACCGCCTTTGTCGCTGCCGACAGCGAGCTGGATGCTATCGCCGCCGAGCGTTCGTTTACCAATTATCTGCCGGGCTTTAATATCCCGATGCTGCCCCGCGAGCTGTCTGACAATGTTTGCTCGCTGCGACCAAACGAGCGTCGTCCGGTGCTGGCCTGCCGCGTAACCGTGGCAGCCGACGGCACGCTGGGCGAAGATACCCAGTTTTTTGCGGCCTGGATCGAGTCTAAAGCCAAACTGGCCTACGACAACGTTTCTGACTGGCTGGAAAACAGCGGCGAGTGGCAGCCGGAAAGCGAAGCGATTGCTGAGCAGATCCGCCTGCTGCACCAGCTGTGCCTGGCGCGCAGCGAATGGCGTAAAACCCATGCGCTGGTCTTTAAGGATCGTCCGGACTTCCGCTTCCTGCTGGGCGAGAAAGGCGAAGTGCTGGATATTATTGCCGAGCATCGCCGCATCGCTAACCGCATCGTTGAAGAAGCGATGATCACCGCCAATATCTGCGCCGCCACCGTGCTGCGTGACAAGCTGGGCTTTGGTATCTACAACATTCATCACGGTTTTGACCTGGTGAATGCTGAACAGGCCGCCAGCGTGCTGGAAAACCACGGCGTGAAGGTCGACCCGCAGGCCATCGCAACGCTGGAAGGCTTCCGCGTGCTGCGTCGCGAGCTGGACGCGCAGCCGACCCAGTTCCTCGACAGCCGCATTCGTCGTTTCCAGTCCTTTGCCGAAATCGGCATTGAGCCAGGCCCGCACTTTGGTCTGGGACTGGAAGCCTATGCGACCTGGACCTCACCGATCCGTAAGTATGGCGATATGATTAACCATCGCCTGCTGAAAGCGATGATCAAAGGCGAAGCGGCCACGCGTCCGCATGACGAGATTACCGTGAAGATGAGCGAGCGTCGTCGTCTGAACCGTATGGCAGAGCGTGACGTGGGCGACTGGCTCTACTCCCGTTTTCTGGAGAAAGCGGCCGGCACCGACCAGCGTTTTGCGGCAGAAGTCATTGACGTCTCTCGCGGCGGTATGCGTGTTCGCCTGACCGATAATGGCGCCGTCGCCTTTATCCCTGCGCCATTCATTCACGCGGTGCGTGATGAGCTGGTGTGTAGTCAGGAAAACGGCACCGTGCAGATCAAAGGTGAAGTGGTGTACCGCGTCACCGACCAGATCGAAGTCACTATTGCGGAAGTTCGTATGGAAACCCGCAGCATCGTGGCGCGTCCGGTAGCCTGATAGCTTAAACAGGCGGGAGCACTTTCCCGCCTGTTCTCTTCCCTCGTCACGTTCTTAATCCCCCTTCGCTTTCCCCTTTTACCTTCGTCCCGACAGTAAATTGTCACCAGGGCGCACGCTCGCCGTCAAAATAAAACCCGGCAGTGCCCGCAGCATGTTCAGGATCCAGCAGCCAGACGATACCCGCAGCGGCCTGGGCAACGGTTCTGTAGCCTGTGTGCCCGTTAAAATCGGTTGCGGTATAGCCGGGATCGACAGCGTTAACGCTGATGCCAAACGGTGCCAGCTCTTTAGCAAAGGCGACGGTAACCGCGTTCAGGGCCGTTTTCGAACTGGTGTAGCCCATTGCCTCAACTTTGGCATAAGGATGCGTCAGATCGGTAACCCAGCTTAGCGAACCTAAGCCGCTGCTGACCATGACGACATGGGCATCGCCAGCCGCTTTAAGCAGCGGCAAAAAGGTTTGGGTCATGCGTATTGCGCCGAAGACGTTCGTCTCGTAAACGCTTTGAATATCCGCAATGCTTTGCCTGCTGGGCAATACGGGCTGTGCGCCCGAAATACCGGCGTTGTTAATCAAAACGTCCAGCCGGCCATCTTCGTTCAGGATACGCTCAGCCGCTGCCCTCACGCTGTTATCCTGCGTAACATCCACCACCACCAGCCGGGCATCGATATTTTCCGCCGTCAGGCTGGCTACCGCAGCGCGGCCACGGCCTTCATCGCGGCTTCCCAGCCAGATATGGTAGCCCAGCTGCCCCAGCTGCCGGGCCGTTTCAAAGCCGATGCTTTTGTTTGCGCCGGTGATGACAACATTTTTTTTGCTCATTTCAGTCTCCACGATGATGTTATGAGGCGCTTTGCACCCTCTGCCCGCTGTGCTGTCCCCTGGTCTTAACGTTATAGCCTGCGCGGCACTGTTTGATAACGGGGGCAAAAGCGAATAGCCTGATCGCTGTGGCGAACAATAAGGATTGAGCTGGCATGCAGGATTTAACGGTATTTCTCGCGGTTTTCGAACAGAAGAGTTTTCGGGCGGCGGCCAGACAGCTGAACCTTTCTCCGTCGACCGTTAGCGAAAGGATTACCGCACTGGAAAAGAGTCTTGGCGTGCCGTTGCTGATCCGTACTACCCGTAGCGTAATGCCAACGGACGCAGGACGCGCGCTGGCAGATCGCGTTTCTCCCCTACTGTCCGAAATGCGCGTGGCGCTACAGGATGTAGCCAGTTCACAGCAGAGCGTGCGTGGCGTGCTGAAGCTAAACGTGACGGGCGCGGTGATGGTTGACATTCTGCCGCCGCTGCTGGAACGCTTTCTTGCAAGCCATCCGCAGCTACAGGTAGAAATTATGGTCGATGACCGGCTGGTTGATGTGACTTCCGCAGGCTGTGACGCGGGCATTCGCTATGGCGAACATCTGGCCAAGGATACTATCGCCGTTCCCGTCGGCCCCAGAACGCAGCTCCTGGCGCTGGCCGCTTCCCCCGCTTATCTGACCGTACGCGGCTTGCCTTTGCATCCTACGGATCTGCTTGAGCACGACTGTATACGCCTGAGGTTTTCCAGCGGCGCGCTGGTCGCCTGGGATTTTAAGCGAAACGGTAAAACGGTCAGCATCAATCCTTCTGCCCGCTTAACGATTGGGGTCAACGGGGCCGCCGCCGCTATTGACCTGGCGCGCAGCGGCAATGGCGTAATCGCCACCTTTGAAAACTGGTTGCAGCCGCACTTGCAAAGCGGCGATCTGATAGCGGTGCTGCCCGAATGGTGGACCGAATTTGAAGGCCCGTGGCTCTATTTTTCCAGTCGCTTTATGTCTGCACCGCTGCGCGCTTTCGTAGATTTTCTTGCTGAAACACGTCGATGATTTTCGGCACAACCTCTCTGGCTGAGGCCGCGCAACCGCGAAAAAACCGTCTGCCTCACACTTCTCTCTCGCCCCGCTTTCACTAACAAACTATCAACATTACTTTCTACGTTACCTCTCTGGGAGATAACAAGGAATTTTGTCATGAGCAAAGTTAAATCGGCCATCGTCTGGACCGGCGTGGCCATTATCGGCGCGGGGGCATTTGCCATGCTGGCGCTGAGCCGCGGCGAACACGTTAACGCGCTATGGCTGGTGGTGGCAGCCGTTGCCTGCTACAGCATCGCCTGGCGCTTCTACAGCCGTTTTATTGCCGATAAGGTGTTTGAGCTGGATGACCGTCGCCTGACGCCTGCCGAGCGGTTAAATGACGGTCTGGATTACGTGCCTACCAATAAATGGGTGCTGTTCGGCCATCATTTTGCCGCCATTGCCGGGGCGGGGCCGCTGGTCGGGCCAATTCTGGTCGCGCAGATGGGGTTTCTGCCCGGAACCTTGTGGATCCTGATCGGCGTCATGCTGGCAGGCGCGGTGCAGGATTTCCTGATTTTGTTTATTTCTACCCGGCGCGACGGACGTTCGCTGGGCGAAATGGCAAAACAGGAGCTGGGCGCTTTTGCGGGCGTTGTCACCATGCTCGGCGCGCTGGGCGTGATGATTATTATTCTCTCTGCGCTGGCGTTAGTGGTCGTTAAGGCCCTGGCCAACAGTCCATGGGGATTATTTACTATTGCCGCGACTATTCCCATTGCGCTGTTTATGGGCGTCTATATGCGCTTTTTACGGCCCGGTAAAATCGCTGAGGTTTCGCTGATTGGCTTTGTGCTGATGATGGCCGCTATTCTGTACGGCGGCAATATCGCGCTGCATCCGTTCTGGGGGCCTTTTTTTACGCTGAAAGGTACCACGCTAACGTGGGTGCTGGTGGTTTATGGCTTCGTCGCTTCCGTTCTGCCGGTCTGGCTGCTGCTGGCACCGCGCGACTATTTGTCTACCTTTCTGAAAATTGGCGTTATCGTCGGGCTGGCAATAGGCATCCTGTTTGCCATGCCTGAAATGAAAATGCCCGCCGTCACGCGTTTTATCGACGGTAGCGGCCCGGTCTTTTCCGGCAGCCTGTTCCCTTTTCTGTTTATTACTATCGCCTGCGGCGCTATCTCCGGCTTTCATGCACTGGTGTCCAGCGGTACCACGCCTAAACTGATTGAACGAGAAAGCCATATTCGCATGATTGGCTACGGCGCGATGCTGATGGAGTCCTTTGTCGCCATTATGGCGCTGATCTGCGCCTCGGTGATTGAGCCCGGCGTCTATTTTGCCATGAACTCGCCTGCGGCGCTGATTGGCTCGACCGTTGAATCCGCGTCGCAGGCCATCAACGGCTGGGGCTTTGTGGTTACGCCAGAGATGCTGAGCGGCATTGCCAGAGACGTGGGCGAAGCGACTATTCTTTCTCGTGCTGGCGGCGCGCCAACCTTCGCCGTGGGTATGGCGCATATCATTACCGATGTGTTTAACAGCCGCGCGATGATGGCGTTCTGGTATCACTTTGCCATTCTTTTTGAAGCGCTGTTTATTTTGACCGCCGTCGATGCCGGAACGCGCGCCTGCCGTTTTATGGTGCAGGATCTGGCAGGTACCGTCGTGCCATCGCTGGCGAATAATCGTTCCTGGCTCGGCAATCTGGCGGGCACTGCCGTCGCCGTCGCCGGCTGGGGTTTTTTTGTTTATCAGGGCGTGGTCGATCCGCTTGGCGGAATCAATACGCTGTGGCCGCTGTTTGGCATTGGTAACCAGATGCTGGCTTCAATGGCGCTGATCCTCGGCACCGTGGTGCTGTTTAAGATGAAAAAGCAGCGCTACGCGTGGGTAACGATTCTGCCTACGGCCTGGCTCTTTATTACTTCAATGTATGCGGGCTGGCAGAAAATTTTTCATGAAAAACCCGCTATCGGTTTTCTGGCTCAGGCGCGGAAATTTTCCCTGGGCATTGAAAATGGGCAGATTATCGCGCCAGCTAAATCCATTGCGGATATGCAGACCATTGTGCTCAGCAATCAAATTAACGCAGCGCTTTGCGCCTTTTTTATGCTGGTTGCGGTAACCATGCTCGTCGCGGCTTTCTTTGTGATTCGGCGCGCGCTGAAAAATCCTTTGCCTGGCGTGCATGAAGCGAAAATCTCTTTGAGAAATGAGGTGCATCGTGTCTGAATACGTTTTTGCCTGTCGAATAAAACGTCCGCTGCGTATCCAGCGCTGTCGTCCTCTGTCAGCGGCTGTAACAAAAGAAACATTAACATTACGTTTGCTGTTAACACGCGTGGCGCAATGTTTTCGTCTGATGGTTGGCGTTCAGGACTATCAAAATTATTTACGCCATATGCAGCAGCGCCAGAGCCATCTTAAGCCTATGACGGAGAAAGAGTTTCACCGTTACTGCCTGGAGGCGCGCTTTCCTGGCAAGGCAGGAAAGTTAGGTAAATGTCCCTGTTAACTATTGCCCCCGATGCCGCTATCGGGGGCGTTTTTGTCCCGGTTAATTCACGGCATAAAAAATATCTTCAACATTGCGCTTGAGATTCTGCTGTTTGCCGAATACTGTTGCTAAAATAAGAAGATACAGCCTGTATTGCATTCTCCAGGGAGAAATCTGATGACCGATGAGCAAGGGCAATCATTACTTTATACCTGGTTTGGTACTAACAGCCCTCATTGGCGTTTAAAGTCCGACAGTGACGCTCTTTTATTTGCTGAGGATGAATCGGCTGACACACACGTAGTTATCCCCTTAACGTCGTCACAGGCTAATCAGCTGCGTGCGATGACGGTTATTACCTCCAGCGTGAATCTTACGGTTTACCTGTATGGTGAGCCTCAGTCCATGCATCTGGTCGGGCGACGCGTCAACCAGACGGAATGGGCCGGTAGCGCTTCTGCCTGGGGCGATACCGAGAGCGTGGCGCGCGATCTGGCGCTGGGCCTCTCTTTTGCTGAACAGGTAGTATCAGAAGCCAATTCGGTGATTGTGATCCTCGATCAGCGCGGCAATATCCAGCGCTTTAACCGTAAGAGTGAAGAGTATACCGGCCTGAAAGAGCAGGAAGTGATTGGTCGTAACGTGTTTCAGCTGTTTATGACTCGTCAGGAAGCGGCGTCGTCGCGCCGCAACATCAGTGGTTTTTACCGCGACGGCAACTCCTATGAGGTCGAACGCTGGGTAAAAACTCGTCAGGGTCAGCGTTTATTTTTGTTCAGAAACAAGTTTGTGCACAGCGGCAGCGGCAAGAATGAAATTTATCTCATCTGCTCCGGCACGGATATTACGGAAGAGCGCCGCGCGCAGGAGCGTTTGCGCGTGCTGGCGAATACCGACAGCATTACCGGCCTGCCTAACCGTAACGCCATCAATAACGCCATCGCCGAGGCGCTGGAGAAGGAAACGCCGCAGCAGATCGGCATTGTTTATCTCGACCTGGATAATTTTAAAAAGGTCAACGACGCCTACGGCCACATGTTCGGCGACCAGCTGCTTAAAGCCGTTTCGCTGGCTATCCTCAGCTGTCTTGGCGGAGACCAAACGCTGGCGCGGCTGGGCGGCGATGAGTTTCTGGTGCTGGCTATTGGCACCACGCAGGCCGAGCTGGAGGCGATGTCTACCCGCATCCTGGACCGGCTGAAGCAGCCTTTCCGCATCGGTTTGATTGAGGTCTATTCCGGCTGTTCAATCGGTATCGCGCTGAGCCCGCAGCATGGCGAAGATCGCGAAAGCCTGATCCGCAACGCGGATACCGCCATGTATACCGCGAAGGAGAGCGGCCGCGGCAAGTTCTGTATTTTTGCGGCGGAAATGAATAAGCGCGTGTTCGAGTATCTGTGGCTGGATACCAATTTACGTAAGGCGCTGGAGCAGGATCAGCTGATTATCCATTATCAGCCCAAGCTGAATAAGGCGGGTGAAGTGCACAGCGTCGAGGCGCTGGTTCGCTGGATTTCGCCGGAACGGGGCTTGGTCTCGCCAGCCGACTTTATCTCGTACGCCGAAGAGTCCGGCCTGATTGTGCCGCTTGGTCGCTGGGTAATGCTGACGGCGCTGGCGCAGATTCTGGCGTGGCGCAAAAAAGGCATCGATCTGCGCGTGGCCGTTAACGTCTCGCCGCGTCAGCTTATCGATGAATCTATTTATACCGATCTGCAACAGGCGCTCAATAAAGCCAGACTGACAGACTGCCCTGTCGATATTGAGCTAACCGAAAGCTGTCTGATTGAAAACGAAAAGCAGGCGCTGACGTTAATGAAGCAGTTTCAACAGCTGGGCGCGCAGGTTCACCTTGATGATTTTGGCACAGGCTATTCGTCACTTTCCCAGCTGGCGCGCGTGCCGATTAACGCCATTAAGCTCGATCAAAGCTTTATTCGCGATGTGAATGAGCAACCCGTTTCCCAGTCGCTGGTACGGGCTATCGTGGCGGTGGCCAAAGCGCTGAATTTAGAGGTTATCGCTGAAGGAATTGAAACGCTGGAGGAAGAAGCCTTTATCCTGGCGAGCGGTGTTGATGCTCGCCAGGGTTTTTTATACGCCAGGCCTATGCCCGCAGCCGAGCTGGAGCAGTGGCTGGCAAAACGTGACGGTTAGCCTGCTTTACGCATGACCTGCGCGCTGTGGCGATCCTGCAGCTGAACCAGCCGCTCCATATAGGCGATATCCTTGGGTTCGATAGAAAAGGCAAAATCTACCCAGTCTTCTGTAATATCCATCAGTTCCGCCCGCGTCAGCTGAAGTACGCGCTGACGCGCTTTTAACATCGCCCTGACGCCGTTGAGTTTAGGCTTCATGGTATCGATAAAAGTACGGGTGGTTTGATAGCCCTCGCCCGGCTGGAACAGCCGATCGACCAGACCGCGCGTTTCAAACCATTCCGCCGAATGCGACTCGCCTTCACAAATCAGCTCTTCCGCCAGCTTCATACCCGCACGACGGGCGACCAGTGAATAGCCGCCCATGCCCGGAAACAGGTTAAAGGCGATTTCAGGAAAGCCCATCCGCGCCGTGTCCTGTGCCAGAATGAAATGGTGCGCCAGGGCAGCCTCAAAACCGCCGCCAAGCGCGCTACCTTCAATCATAGCGATGGTCACGGCCCCGGTATCAAAACCTTTAGCCGCTGCGTGTATGCAGTCAACGCACGCGCGTGCGTAGGCACGCAGCGCTTCACGCCGTCCATTTTTAATCGATTCCACGAAGAAACGCAGATCGCCGCCCGCGTTAAACATGGTCGGCACCAGCGAGCCGGTTACCCAAAAGTCTATCGGTAAACCGGAACGCTGGGCCGCATAGCTCAGATTCATGATCTCTTCGATTAGCTCGTGATTGAAGCTGGGCCGCGGCTGTGCGCGCAGCATCATCCATAATGTGCGTCTTCCTTCCTCGTAGTAGGCTGAAAGTTGAGTTGTTTGTCCAGCTTCGCTAAACAGCCTGCAGGTAGTTTGATTAATTACGGTCATATTCTCATCCTCTGTTTATGGGTGCGCTTAAGCGCGCCACAAGCGTAATGCAGAGTCTGAGAAGGCTAAACTTTCTATTGATTTTTAAGGTTAATTATTTCCCTTACCGGCGGTACAACGGCTAATTCGCCAGGAAAATTAAGAATATCGCCACCGTTAAACCCGGATAAAGATTATATTATTTTTCTTCATTTATTTACTTTGCCTGACCATACCATGCCTGACTGCCGTGCTTGCGCAAATAGTGACAGTCCAGCAGCGGCTGCTGGATGGCGGGTAGCGCAGGCGTTAAGAGCTGGCTATAAATCCCCATATAGGCAACTTCTTCCAGTACCACGGCGGAGTGCACAGCCTGCTCCGGCGTTTTTCCCCAGCAGAATGGCCCGTGAGAGTTGACCAGCACGGCGGGAATTGCCAGCGGATCCAGCTCTTTCTGCCGAAAAGTTTCGATAATTACCTGGCCAGTTTCCCATTCATATTTCCCGCCAATTTCTGCGGGCGTCATCTGGCGTGTACAGGGAACCGCGCCATAAAAGTCATCGGCATGCGTGGTGCCCCATGCAGGGATCTCTTTGCCTGCCTGTGCCCAGATAGTGGCGTGGCGCGAATGCGTATGGACGATGCTGCCTACTTCAGGCCAGGCGAGATAGAGTGCGCGGTGCGTAGCGGTATCGGAAGAAGGACGCAGCTGCCCTTCTTTGACCTCGCCGCTTTCCAGGTCAACGACCACCATATCTTCAGCTTTCATTGCCTCGTAGCTGACGCCGGAAGGTTTGATCACCATCAGGCCGCTTTCGCGATCGATAGCGCTGACGTTGCCCCACGTAAAGACCACCAGCCCATGGCGAGGCAGCGCCAGGTTGGCTTCCAGCACCTGTTTTTTCAGATCTTCCAGCATATTGTTTCCTCCACTTTTTTCACCATTGTCCCCGCAGGCGCTTATTCGCGGTATGGAGGCGATCGCTGGATGTGTGGCAGAAACTGGCTGGGTACTTTATTTACCGCTGGAAATTAAGATTTTTTACCTGTGAAGACAATCGGCTATGCTTAGAATACGTGCCAGCAATATCTTTACAGAAATAAGTCTTAAACTTAACAAATGTGACGGTATTGCCGTACGTATAAGATGAAAAGCGGCGCTCCCTGCCCGCGATATTTTACGGCGTTGTTACGTTTTCGTGAGATAAAGCACTAATGATACGTCCGTTCGCGGGTCGAAAGAGCGGGTTCGCCACTATACTTATAATGCTATTCCTGCAGCAGCAATGAATGGAGAAGTGACTATGACAGTAACAATGAAACGTATTACCGCTGGCCTGTTGGCCGCCACGCTGGCGCTTTCTTTGAGCGGATGTTCGCACTGGTCAAAGCGCGATCGCAACACGGCTATCGGCGCAGGCGCCGGTGCAATTGGCGGTTCAATTCTGTCTAACGGCAGCGGACTGGGCACGGTTGGTGGCGCGGCGGTAGGTGGGATTATCGGCCATCAGATCAGCCGCTAACGCGTAGAGTGGGCCGCAGTACTTCACTGCGGCCCTGTAAGCTAGCCCCGGCCAGTTTTACCTTCATGCCTTTTGCTTCCAGCAGCGTCTTTAACAAATCTCGTTTGTCGCCCTGAATTTCAATGACGCCTTCTTTCACTGCCCCACCGCAGCCGCATTTTTTCTTCAGCTCCGCCGCCAGTTTTTCCAGCTCTGCATCTGCTAAATCCAGTCCGGTAACCAGGCAGACACCTTTGCCTTTACGTCCGCTGGTCTGGCGCTGAATACGCACGATACCGTCACCTTTCGGGCGCGGTGCGGCTTCTTTTGGTTCATCTATACGTCCGGTTTCGGTGGAATAAACCAGACGGCTATTGTTATCGGCCATTATGCCTCCTGAAGAGATGCCAGAATGGCATTCAGCGCGGCGGCAGGGTTTGCAGCCTGGGTCACCGGACGACCAATCACCATATAATCCACGCCAGCCTGCAGAGCCTGCTGCGGCGTCATAATGCGCCGCTGATCGCCCGCTTCGCTGCCGGCCGGACGAATTCCGGGCGTAACCAGCCTGAAATCACTGCCCAGCGCCTGCTTAAAGCGAGCGGCTTCCTGCGCTGAACAGACTACGCCATCCAGGCCGCATTGTTGGGTCAGACGCGCCAGACGTTCTGCATGATCGGCTGGCGAAAGTTCGATACCAATGCCGCGTAAATCCTCTGCTTCCATACTGGTCAGTACGGTGACGGCAATCAGCAAGGGGGCATCTTTGCCAAACGGCAGCAGCGCCTCACGCGCGGCCGTCATCATACGCGCGCCGCCGCTGGCGTGTACATTAACCATCCACACGCCAAGATCGGCTGCGGCCGCCACGGCGTGCGCGGTGGTATTGGGAATATCATGGAATTTCAGATCGAGAAACACCTCAAAGCCGCGCTGCTGGAGATCCCGTACCAGCTGCGGACCAAACAGCGTAAACATCTCTTTGCCTACCTTCAGGCGACAGCTGCCTGGGTCAATGCGGTCAACAAATGCCATGGCGCTGGCGTGATTAGCATAGTCCAGTGCCACCAGGATCCGGGAGCCGTGAGGTGATTGCATAGTAAAACCCTCTGAAATAGAGCACCGCCAGGTGCGAAAGACAAACGGCAAGCATTCTACCTGCGGCGTCATTAAATTCACAGTTTAGCCCGCGCTTTTTCCTTTCTGGCCCTGGCTGGCTTTAGACCACACAGATGCGTCAGGCGAAGAGATTGTGGCAAAGGTTATTTAGTATGTTGTAACTATTTGGCGGCGATTAAAAAGACCAGCGCTGGCGCTGGCCTTAGGTTACTACTGGCCATCAAGCCCGCGGATAGGCTTGACCGATGACCATGCGCGACAGGATGGACAGTGCCAGTAAAGCGCATGGGCCGTAAAACCGCACTTATGGCAGCGGTAGCGCGGCTTGGTGCGGATCTGTTCGCCAACCATGTCGCGCAGCACCATCAGGCTCTCTTTTGCCCTGCCGTCTTCCGCTTCGTGAAGGTGATAATCCATCAGGCGGTGGAACACGCGCATGGTCGGATGACGCTGTAGCTGGCGGTTAATATAAAGCTGGGCGACTTCTCCACCCTCGTCGTGTTCAATAATATCGGAGAGGTAAAGCTCAGCTACGGCACCGGTGTTTTCTTCCACGCAGCGCTGCAGGTATTCCGCCCACGCCTGCGGCTGTTGCAGCTGCTGATAGCAGGTTTCCAGCATCTCCAGCGTTTCGCTGACCAGCTCTTTATCCTGCTCAATCACGCGCTGCAAGAATTCTACGGCTTTGGCATACTCGCCCTTCGCCATATGGATGCGCCCCATCATAATGGAGACGCGCGCGCTCTGCCTGTCGGCAGCCTCCCCTTTTTTCAGCAGCCCCATCGCCCGATCGAGATCGTCGCTGCCCATGGCCTGTAGCGCCAGCTCGCAATAAAAGTGGGCAATCTCCATTCGCTGCTTCTCTTTGCCCAGCTTCACCAGCCTTTCAGCGACTTCAATTGCCTTTGGCCAGTCGCTGGTCGCCTGGTGGATCAGCAGCAGCTGTTGCAACGCGCTAATGCGGAAATCCGTTTCGTCAGTAAGCTGACTAAACATCTCTTCAGCACGATCGTAGAAGCCGGCGGCCATGTAATCGCGCCCCAGCTGTTGAATAGCGAGCAGGCGCTGGTCATAGGTCAGCGAGGCACTTTCCATCAACGCCTGATGAATACGGATGGCGCGGTCAACTTCCCCGCGCGAGCGAAACAGGTTGCCCAGCGTCAGATGCGCCTCAACCGTGCCGCTGTCTTCTTTCAGCATATCCAGAAAGAGATCGACCGCTTTATCCTGCTGATTGGAGAGCAGAAAGTTAACCCCGGCCACGTAATCGCGTGACAGGCGGCTCGCCTCCTGCTGTTTCTCCTGCTGTGCGCTTCTGCGTCCCATATACCAACCATAGGCTGCGGCAACGGGCAGTAACAGAAACAGCAGTTCCAACATAGGGTGTTATTCCTTAACGGCAGGCACGGAAGGCGGCGTCGCCGACTCTTCTGCCTGACCCAGCTTTTGCTGAAGACGTTTCAGTTTACGTTGCGAATTGGCCAGCGCGACGCGAAGCCGCAGCCAGAACAGACCGCAAATTGCCCAGCCGATCAGGAAACCCGCAGCAAACAGCGTTGCCAGAAGCGTCGACACCCGATATTGCCCCTGCGCCAGCAGATAGTTGAAGGTGACAACCTGATCGTTATGCGCTCCCAGCGTGATGGAGATAATAAAGATCACTAAAACCAGTAAAAAAATCAGCAAGTATTTCACAGTCCGTCCCATAGTCTGGTGATAACCAGATGAATTATGCCAAAAAATTAGCCCTGTTGCTTGCCTGTTACGTCAGGGGCGCATGAAATAACCGCGCAGGCTAAGTTTATGGGGGCAAATATTCGCAACACAATCATGCTTCGTCGCGTTCGCTTATTTCGTGCTCTTCCTGCGGCGGCACGGTCAGAGGCCCGCAATAGCGCTGCACCAGCCATGTTGCCAGCGTGACCAGAACCCAGCTGATTAGGGTTGAGGTGATAAGATCGCGTGGCCAGTGCATCCCCAGCGCCAGCCGGCTCCCCATGACGCCAATGGCCCAGGCCACCAGCACAAACATGGTTACGATGCGGCGGCGTGGCCAGAGCAATCCGACGGCCAGCAGCGCCCAGCTGGCGGCAAACATGGTATGCCCGGAAGGAAAAGCGTAGCCGGTCTCAAATTCCCAGTGTTTTTTAAGCCAGTCAGGAAGACGAGCATCGCTGGCAATAGCTTCACGCACCTCCACGCTACGCTGCCGACGGTTTTTCTCATAAAAAGCCTGTTCATTCAGCCCGTGATGTTGCTCAAGCCACAGCACGTAGGGGCGTGGTTCCCGCACCTGATCTTTGATAAAGGTTTTGGTGTACTGCCCGGCCAGAATGGCCGCAACCATAATCAGCAGCAGCACAATGGCAGGCTTAAGCCGATAGCGAATGCACCATAAAAACCAGGCGCAAAGCACGGCGCTGG
This sequence comes from Erwinia sp. BNK-24-b, assembly GCF_047456155.1. Lineage (NCBI taxonomy): Bacteria > Pseudomonadati > Pseudomonadota > Gammaproteobacteria > Enterobacterales > Erwiniaceae > Erwinia > Erwinia sp. BNK-24-b. Next base: position 2,000,610 of record NZ_CP179901.1, on the reverse strand, counting down.
TTAGCGCTCCCCAGGGACTGGTTACCGTTTCGGTTAGCCAGAACAGCATCTTGTGGCCAAAGCCGATTTCACCTGGTTGCCACTTCCAGCCTGAGAGCAGAATGCCTACGGGCATGATCAGCAGCAGCAAGGCCGCCAGCGTAGTACGTTTAGCGATGTCGAACATAGCGCTCCCTGAGTTTTTACGATGAAATGCCTTTCATACGACATTATGATAAAAAATAATAACATACTGACTGGAATGCGGTTAATCGCACGCGATGAAAACAATCGCTCGAAGAGATTACCTGTCCCGGTGCCGATTATGGCAATATAACTATTATGAATGATGTCAGCTTATTGACGGCGCAAAATTAGCGCAAACCCTGATGTTTCTGGAGAGTCACATGCAGCTTAAAAGGGTAGCAGAAGCCAAACTGCCCACGCCGTGGGGAGATTTCCTTATGGTTGGTTTTGAAGAACTGGCGACGGGTCACGATCACGTAGCGCTGGTTTATGGCGATATTACGGACAGCGAAGCGGTTTTATCCCGCGTGCATTCAGAATGCCTGACGGGCGATGCGCTGTTCAGCCTGCGCTGCGACTGCGGCTTTCAGCTGGAAGCGGCGCTGAATCATATTGCGGAAGAAGGCCGCGGCGTGCTGCTCTATCACCGCCAGGAAGGACGCAATATTGGCTTGCTGAATAAGATCCGCGCCTATGCATTGCAGGACAAAGGCTTTGATACGGTAGAGGCTAACCACCAGCTCGGCTTTGCTGCCGACGAGCGCGACTTTACCCTGTGCGCGGATATGTTCAAACTGCTCGGCGTAAATGAAGTGCGTTTGCTGACCAATAATCCGCGTAAGGTCGAAATCCTTAGCGAAGCGGGCATCAATATCGTGGAGCGCGTGCCGCTGATTGTCGGGCGTAATCCTGAAAACGCGCACTATCTGGATACCAAGGCCGCGAAAATGGGCCACCTGCTGTCAAAAGAGTAAATCTCCCTTTTTGCCGGGTGCTACCGGAGCCAAAGCGCGTCTGAAAGTGATGCGCTTTGGCTCCGGCTGCACCCGTCAGTCGCAATTTTCCTACATTAATACAATGCCAAAACGGCGCAGCACCCCTGCCCACAGTAAAAAGATAACCACGGTTAGCGCGCAACTGGCGGCAAGCGTTGGCCAGAATCCCCAGCGCTGATAAAGAAAGGGAAACAGCACAAACATTGGCAGTGTAGGCACTACATACCAGAAGGTATACCAGGCATGGCTGGCGATTTTTGCCTGGCTCTGCCCTTCCAGCTTCATCCAGATAAGCACCAGTACCGTGACCAGCGGCAGCGCCGCGACCAGCCCGCCAAGCCTGTCGCTGCGTTTTGCTACTTCGGATATCAGCACTACCATACCGGCCGTAATAGCATATTTAATGATTACCCAGTACATCACACCCTCAGGTCGGTTATCGGAAGCATTATTTTATCGCCAGCACAGCAAAGCGCCCCTTTTCAGGGGCGCTTTTTATCTGCCAGCTTGAGTGATTAACCCAACATATTGCGGATTACGTAGTGCAGGATACCATCGTTGCGGTAGTAGGTCAGTTCGTTACCGGTATCGATACGGCAACGGGTTTGTAACTCTTCCTGACTGCCGTCCGCGCGCGTCAGGACAACCTTAACCGTGCCGCCGGGCTTCAGCTGGGTTAAATCGGCTACATCAATCTGCTCATCGCCCGTTAAGCCCAGCGTTTTACGCGTCACGCCTTGCGGGAACTCCAGCGGCAGAATGCCCATTCCGATCAGGTTAGAACGGTGAATACGCTCGAACGATTCGGCAATCACCACGCGAATGCCCAATAAGCGTGGGCCTTTTGCCGCCCAGTCGCGGCTGGAACCGGAGCCATACTCTTTTCCGGCAATGACCGCCAGCGGCGTTCCCTGCTGCTGATATTTCATGGCGGCGTCGTAGATAGCCAGCTGCTCGTCGCCTGGCACAAAGCGGGTTATGCCTCCCTCCACGCCGGGTACCATCTCATTGCGGATACGGATATTGGCGAAGGTACCGCGCATCATAACTTCATGATTACCACGACGAGAACCGTAGGAGTTAAAGTCGCCCCGCTCTACTCCGTTAGCCAGCAAGTAGCGCCCGGCCGGACTTTCCGCCTTAATGCTGCCCGCTGGAGAAATGTGGTCGGTGGTCACCGAGTCGCCAAGGATAGCGAGAATACGGGCACCCTTGATATCCTCAACCGGTTTCGGCTCTTTTTCCATATCGTCGAAGAACGGCGAAAGCCGAATATAGGTAGAACCTTCATCCCAGTCATAGGTGGCGGCTTCGCTAACCTTGATCTCCTGCCATTCGGGCGTGCCTTCAAATACTTCGGCATATTCTTTATGGAACATGTCGGTAGAAACCAGCTGCACAGCTTCAGCAATGGCTTCTGGCGATGGCCAGATATCTTTCAAATAAACGGGTTTACCCGTTTTGTCGGTTCCCAGCGGCTCCGTTTGCAAATTGATATTCATGTTGCCGGCCAGCGCATAGGCGACCACCAGCGGCGGCGAGGCCAGCCAGTTAGTTTTTACATATGGATGAATACGGCCCTCAAAGTTGCGGTTTCCGGAAAGCACCGCGCCCACCGTTAAATCGCCTTCTTTAATTGCGCTTTCAATTTCATCGGGCAGTGGCCCGGAGTTACCGATACAGGTTGTACAACCATAGCCAACAAGGTTGAATCCCAGCTTATCCAGATAAGGCGTCAATTTTGCCGCTGCCAGGTAATCGGAAACGACTTTCGATCCCGGTGCCAGAGAAGCTTTAACCCAGGGCTTACGGTCAAGTCCAAGCGTCACCGCGTTTTTAGCCAGCAGGCCCGCTGCCATAAGAACGCTTGGATTTGATGTATTGGTACAGGAAGTGATAGCCGAGATAACGACGGCGCCATCTTCCAGCTGATGTTCCTGACCTTTTTTACTGTCGCGATAGCCGATCGGCTTATGCTGTTTTTGCGCGTGATTTACTTCCAGCTCGTTACTGGCCTGAAAAGCCTGCGGCACCTCGCCTAACAATACGCGATCCTGCGGTCTTTTCGGCCCGGCAACGCTTGCCTCAACGGTAGCCATATCCAGCGCCAGCGAGCTGGTAAATACCGGCTCATCGCCCGTATTACGCCACAGCCCCTGCGCTTTCGCATAGGCTTCAACCAGCGCGACCTGTTCACTGCTGCGTCCCGTCAGCGCCATATAGCCAAGCGTTACGTCGTCCAGCGGGAAGAAGCCGCACGTCGCACCATATTCCGGTGCCATATTGGCGATGGTGGCACGATCGGCCAGCGGCAAGTCATCAAGACCGTCGCCATAAAATTCAACAAACTTCCCTACCACGCCATGCTTACGCAGCATCTGCGTAACGGTCAGTACCAGGTCAGTAGCGGTAATGCCCGGCTTGAGTTTGCCGGTAAGCTTAAAGCCGACCACGTCCGGGATCAGCATGGAAACAGGCTGGCCCAGCATGGCCGCTTCCGCCTCAATACCGCCGACGCCCCACCCCAGCACGCCCAGCGCGTTAATCATGGTGGTATGGGAATCCGTACCGACCAGCGTATCCGGATAGGCAACTTCTTCGCCTGCCAGCGTTTCATGCCAGATAGCTTTACCTAAATATTCCAGATTCACCTGATGGCAGATGCCGGTGCCCGGCGGCACTACGCTAAATTTATTAAAGGCTTTTTGTCCCCAGCGCAGGAAAACGTAGCGTTCGTGGTTGCGCTCCATTTCCAGCCGAACGTTTTCTTCGAAGGCATCGTCGTCGCCAAACTCGTCTACCGTTACCGAGTGGTCAATAACCAAATCGACAGGAGAAAGCGGATTTACTTTTGCCACGTCGCCGCCCAGCCTTTTTACGGCCTCGCGCATGGCGGCAAGATCGACCACGGCAGGCACGCCTGTAAAGTCCTGCATCAGTACGCGTGCAGGACGGTAAGCGATTTCACGATCGGCATGCGCTTGCTTAAGCCAGCCTGCCAGCGCCTGAATATCCTCGGCGGTAACGGAATCCTCATCCTGCCAGCGCAGTAAATTTTCTAACAGGACTTTCAGGGATTTAGGCAGACGAGACAGATCGCCAAGATGCTCGGCGGCTTTGGCCAGGCTGTAAAAATGATAGTGTTGACCTTTTACATCCAGCGCGTCTTTCGTTAATTCACGTAGGGTAGACGACATTACTCCTCCTTATTTATCTGGTCATAACCTGAGTAATTGCAGGGTCTGATTTAAAGATAGTACAAACTGAGCGTAACGTTTTGATAACATAACCAGAAGCGCACCAGACCTGAGGCAAAAAAAAACGCCCCGCTGATTGCTCAGCGAGGCGCTATTAATCTTTGTTTATGCATGCATTATTAACGCATGACCATGCTTAACCAGAGGAGACTGGACCAGAATAAGCCTGAAAACATCCAGATACTAAACCAGGTCGTTTGAGTTAAATTCATTTATAACCTCTCTCAGGTCTTGGCGACCAAACAGTATTACTTCAAAACCCGTCGCGCTTGCGAAAAGTTTTACCGTTTTATCAATACTTTCCCGTTGGTGAGCAACAGTGTGCCCTGACCAGAAATAGCTGGCCTGTTAAAATCTATTTACTTATATATTTGTAGTAATCAATTAATGTTGCAGATATAACTTTAATACTTAAGATTTGTTACTTTTGTCCGTCATGAAATCGATAAAGTTGCGCTGTACTTCGCTCAGTCCCCAGCTTTCCGGGATAACCACTTCTGGCTTTTGACTTTTGCAACTCACTTTCTTGATTTTGCTTACTTGCTGTGTCTTTTGATTCAAATACTGCAGGTACATCGTTACCCCCATATATGCCAAATCAGTGATGCAGCCGCTCCCCAAAACAGTACTGATACCGCGAATACCGCTAACCAGGCCTTGCGTCTCAGATTGCTGTTCCGCCGAACCTTCAGAGCTTTGTGACCGAAGTCAGTTTCTACCGTTATTCTGCTAGCCATAGTTTTTGATAATCACTCTCATTGAAACGATTGTTTTGAGCAATCAGAAATTAGGAGGAATCCTAAACATTTTATGGCGCGAAATCCAGACATTTTTATTACGCAGAACGATTAATAGTATTCATTAAAGTTTAAGAAACCAGGTAATCGCCCTTAACTAAAATCTGGATGACAAATGATTACTTAAGCCAAACTGGCCGTTAATAACACCTTTTCCGCACCATTGATAAATCAGCATTTATTCGATCCCCCCCGTTAAACCGCGCCGTATCGCGCTTTGTTAAATCAGAGTATGGGAATCTTCTTAGGCGCGTGCAAAGTTGCCCACTAAAAAATGTGTACTGTTTCGCATTTAATGAATAACAATGGAAAAACATGTGATGAATGCTTCATTTACGAAAAAGAATAAAAAGATTTTATCAATCGCAACAACAGGCAGGACCAATCTTTTTAGCAGGGCCGGCTTGCAGCCCTGAACTGACGATGGTAAGGCGGGGAATTATTTGGCTGGTAACTTAATATCTTTAAACATTGCTTCTATATCTTCGTTCGAGCGCAGGCCTACTGCCGTATCAACCACATCGCGAGTAAGGTGCGGCGCAAAACGCTGGATAAAGTCATACATATAGCTGCGCAAAAAGGTGCTGCGGCGAAAGCCGATTTTAGTGGTGCTGTAGGTAAAGACGTCGGTAGCTTCGATTCTGACCAGATCAGGGTCGGAAACCGGGTCGACCGCCATGCTGGCAATCACGCCTACACCCAGCCCTAAGCGAACGTAGGTTTTAATGACGTCAGCGTCAGTAGCCGTAAAGACAATGCGCGGTGAAAGGCCTGCGCGATTAAAAGCGGTATCCAGTTCTGAACGCCCGGTAAAGCCAAAGGTGTAGGTAACCAGAGGATACTCTGCCAGCTCTTCAATAGAGACTTTCTCTTTGCCCGCCAGCGGATGGTCTGGCGTCACGACGATAGCGCGGTTCCAGTGGTAACAAGGCAGCATAATCAGATCATCGTAAAGGTGCAGCGCCTCAGTTGCGATGGCAAAATCGGCGTTCCCTTTAGACACCGCTTCTGCGATTTGCGTAGGCGATCCCTGGTGCATGTGCAGCGAGACGCGCGGATAGCGCTCGATAAAGCCTTTGATCACGTTTGGCAAAGCATAGCGGGCCTGGGTGTGGGTAGTGGCGACATAAAGCGAGCCTTTATCCGGCCAGGTATGCTCGCCAGCCACCGATTTAATCGCTTCAACTTTTGACAGGACTTCACGGGCAATGCGAATGATTTCCTGGCCCGCTGGCGTAACCTGCGTAAGATGCTTGCCGCTGCGTGCGAAAATCTGGATGCCCAGCTCATCCTCCAGCATGCGAACCTGCTTACTGATGCCGGGCTGGGAAGTGTAAAGCCCCTCCGCCGTGGATGAAACGTTCAGATTGTGGTTCACCACTTCAACGATATAACGCAGCTGCTGCAATTTCATTTTTGTTCCGTCCGTTTGGCGCCACGCGCCGACGATCTGCGCGCGCAAAAACGCAGCACCCCGGCCTAATGCGATTTTATAATAAGAAAAGGTATATCTATAACAATCATACCAAAGCTGGGCGGAATGTATATGCGGAAGGAAAAAAATGGGCCAGCAGAACGCTGGCCCGGGAGCTTATTTTTTCGCGGCTTTAGCAGCGGCTTTTTCGGTAACTTCCCATTTGCCGTCAACGTAAAACGCCGACCAGCCCGTGGCTTTACCTTCTTTTTCTGTACTGACGTACTGCTGCTTTGTTTTGCGGCTAAAGCGGACGACCGACTTATTGCCTTCTTCATCCGCTACAGGCGCATCGGCCAGATAACGCAGTTTCTCTGGCAGACGATCGCGGAAACGCTGTAGCTCTTCTACCAGCGGCGCACGCGTTTCCCTTGATTTCGGGAAGGTGTTGGCCGCCAGGAAAACGCCAGCCGCGCCGTCGCGCAGAACAAAGTAAGCGTCTGATTTTTCGCAAGTCAGCTCGGGCAACGGCACCGGATCTTCTTTCGGCGGCGCGACGTCGCCGTTGCGCAAGATCTTACGGGTGTTTTTACACTCGTCGTTGGTACAGGCCATATATTTGCCGAAACGCCCCATCTTCAGGTGCATTTCAGAACCGCACTTTTCGCACTCCACAATCGGGCCATCATAGCCTTTGATGCGGAATTCGCCCTGCTCGATTTCATAACCGTCGCAGCCTGGATTATTGCCGCAGACGTGCAGCTTGCGCTGGTTATCGATCAGATAGCTATCCATTGCCGTACCGCATTTGGCACAGCGGCGGCGCGCGCGCAGCGCGTTGGTTTCTGCATCTTCACCCTCAAGAATGTTTAAAACTTCATTCTCAGGGATCAGGTTGATGGTCTGCTTGCAGCGCTCTTTTGGCGGTAGTGCATAGCCGGAACAGCCCAGGAAAACGCCGGTGCTGGCCGTGCGGATCCCCATTTTTCGACCGCAGGTTGGACAGTCGATTGAGGTCAGCACCATCTGGTTTGGCAGCATGCCGCCCTCTTCCGGATCCTTATCTGCTTTCTCCAGCTGCTGGCTGAAGTCGGCAAAGAATTTATCCAGCACGCCTTTCCACTGCGCTTCGTTGTTAGCGACCTGATCGAGGCTGTTTTCCATGTGCGCAGTGAAGTCATAGTTCATCAGCTCACGGAAGTTTTCTTCCAGCCTGTCGGTAACGATCTCACCCATTTTTTCCGCGTAGAAACGGCGGCTTTCGACACGCACGTAGCCACGATCCTGAATGGTGGAGATAATCGAAGCATAGGTAGAAGGACGCCCGATACCGCGTTTTTCCAGCTCGCGAACCAGCGAAGCTTCACTGAAGCGCGCAGGTGGCTTGGTAAAGTGCTGGCTTGGTTTCAGCTGTTGCAGCGCCAGGTCTTTACCTACTTCTACCGGCGGCAGCGTGCGGTCTTCATCACCTTTACGCAGCGCAGGCATCACGCGAGTCCAGCCGTCAAAGCGCAGCGTACGGCCTTTCGCTTTAAGTTTAAACTCACCGGCGGTCACGGTCAGCGTTGTGGAGTCGTACTGCGCCGGTACCATCTGACAGGCCACAAACTGACGCCAGATCAGCTGATAAAGTTTTTGCGCGTCGGCTTCCATATCCTTCAGCTGTTCCGCCTGCACGGCCACGTCAGAAGGACGGATTGCCTCGTGCGCTTCCTGCGAATTATCTTTGCTGGCGTAGGTATTGGCCGCTTTTGGCAGATACTTTTCGCCGAACTCATTTTCAATAAAGCCGCGCACCATACTGACCGCGTCCTGACTCAGGTTAGTGGAGTCGGTACGCATATAGGTAATGTGGCCAGCTTCGTACAGGCGCTGCGCCATCATCATGGTTTTTTTCACGCCGTAGCCCAGACGGGTACTGGCCGCCTGCTGCAGCGTGGAGGTGATAAAAGGTGCGCCAGGCTTGCTGCTGGTTGGCTTGTCTTCGCGATCGGTAACCTGATAGCGCGCCTTTTCCAGCAGGCTTACAGCAGCCTGAGTTTGCTCGCCGTTAACGGGGCGGAAAGGCTTATCGTGCTGATGGGTAACTTCCATCGGCAGCAGCGTTCCTTCTGGCGTGTTCAGATCGGCATGCAGCTCCCAGTACTCTTCCGGAACGAAAGCCTTGATCTCGCGCTCACGCTCAACGACAAGGCGCACGGCGACCGACTGAACGCGCCCGGCGGATAAGCCGCGCGCAATTTTCTTCCACAGCAGCGGCGAAACCATATAGCCCACTACGCGGTCCATAAACCGGCGGGCCTGCTGGGCGTTTACCCTGTCGATATTCAGTTCGCCCGGCTTGTCAAAAGCCTGACGAATCGCATTTTTGGTGATTTCGTTAAACACCACGCGGCTGAAGCGCGAATCATCGCCGCCGATCACTTCCCGCAGGTGCCAGGCAATGGCTTCCCCTTCGCGGTCAAGGTCGGTTGCGAGATAGATATGGTCGGCGTTCTGCGCCAGCGCTTTTAGCTCGGAAACCACTTTCTCTTTGCCAGGAAGGATCTGATAGTTCGCTTCCCAACCGTGAAAAGGATCGACGCCCATACGGCTAACCAACGCCGCCTTTTCGTCCTTTTTCACTTTTTTAGCTTTACTGGTTGTAGAGTCAGCGCTCTTTTTAACCGTTGATCCACTGGTCGGCAAATCCCGAATATGACCGACGCTGGACTTCACCACGTAGTCATTTCCAAGATATTTATTGATTGTTTTGGCTTTTGCCGGGGACTCAACTATTACGAGAGCTTTACCCATATTTACCTTTACCTGATTGAAACATCCGAGAGTAAATTGTGCCGAAAGCCTGTGGGCCATCCAGCGCGTTAAAACGATTACGGCCGACGGCAGCACCCCGGCACTTTCCCTGTTAACGCGTCCTTACCAGGGCATCAACCCACTGATTAAAGACACCTTTTACAACCTGTTAAGCGAATCTCTAACAGAGCGTAAAGTCTGTTTTACGCCCGGAACCCGAAACGCCCACACTCTACCTGATAAAATCTGATACGCAACTTAATTAGCACCCGCAACCGTTTTACGCCAGCCGGACGTTAAAAAGAGCTGGTGAAGGTAGCTGCCCGGAGCATTGAGATTTTGTTACGACGCAGCGTAATATACTGCCCGGTAATCGCATCTATAAAGGAGAGAATTCTGTGAAATCTACTCAGGCTATTGATAAAACCAGTCTGTTACAGAAAGCGAACGAGATGATCGGCAGTCACGAGGATTTTTTCCCGGGACTTGTCGCCACCGATGTTGAGCAAAAAGGCGACGTGCTGGTGTTTCGCGGCGACTATTTTCTTGATGATCAGGGATTACCGGGCAAAAAAAGCACGGTGGTGTTTAACGTTTTTAAATTTTTGGCCACCGAGCTGTCGCCGCTTTACCATCTGGAATAACGCCCGCCAGGCGGGCGTGCTCAACCTTACAGCAGCGGTTTTTTACCGCGCTGCCAGAGACGCAGCAGCAGGCGTTCGACGCTGGTGCTGGCGCTCTGCGTAAAGCGATCCATCATTTTTTTGCGCTTCACGTAGTGAACGGCAACAACCTCACGCTGGTTCATCTGATCGATGATTAAATCGTCGCTGGTGCCGATAGCATCCACCAGCCCTTTTTCCAGGGCCTGTGTGCCGAACCAGTGCTCGCCTGTCGCCACGCTGTCGATATCCAGGGTCGGACGCATCTGGTGCACGAACTCTTTAAACAGCTGATGCGTTTCGTTAAGATCTTCACGAAACTTTTCACGTCCCTGCTCCGTATTTTCACCAAACAGCGTCAGCGTGCGCTTATATTCCCCGGCCGTATGCAGCTCAACGTCAATTTCGTTGCGCTTTAGCAGGCGGTTGAAGTTAGGGATCTGCGCGACAACGCCGATGGATCCAATAATAGAAAACGGCGCGGCTACAATATGGTCCGCCACGCAGGCCATCATATAGCCACCGCTGGCCGCTACTTTATCAACGGCCACGGTCAGGCGAATGTTTTTATCGCGCAGGCGCTGCAGCTGTGATGAAGCCAGGCCGTAGCCGTGCACTACGCCGCCGGGGCTTTCCAGACGCAGCAGCACTTCATCCTGAGGTTTTGCTACCGCCATAACCGCAGACACTTCTTCACGCAGTGAGGAGACTTCGTGTGCGTCCATGCTGCCTTTGAAGTCCAGCACGTAGAGCACGGGCTTGCCTTCAGCCGGTTTAATCCCCTGTTTGGCCTGGTTTTTTGCCGTTTTTGCCTCTAGTTTTTCTTTCTTCTTCTGCTCTTTATGCCAGCGTTTCTGCTCCTGTGGTGGCATACTGGCCAGCTGCATTTCATCCTTTATATGCTGATACTCTTTATCCAGGCGGGTCAGCTTGAGCTGCCCGCTTTGGGTGCGTTTGCGCATGGTCAGGTGGGTTATCAGAATCGCAATGGCCGCGATAGCGATAACTACCGTGACTGTTTTAGCCAGAAAAAGCCCGTAGTAAGAGAGTAGTTCCACTCATTCCACCTTATTTAACATCCAATTAGGAAAGCTGCTAGTGTAGCCGAGTCATCAGGTCGCGTCCTCAGATTCCCGCCGCCTCAGGTAGATTTTGCGTAACATTACGCATAACCGTCCAGAGAAAGGCCGTTATCTGTTGCGGTCGGCGGATGAGCAGCGTTACCCTGTCGCCCTTGTCGTTACCTCTCTTTTCAAAGGCGCAATTATGGATTATCAACCTGACAACAATCTGCTGACCGACCATATTATTCTTATTACCGGTGCCAGCGACGGTATTGGCCGCGAAGCCGCGTTGACCTATGCCCGTTTTGGCGCGCAGGTTATCCTGTTGGGGCGTAACCAGCAGAAAATCAGCGCCGTTGCCGACGAGATTGCTGCAACGGGTAAACCTGCTCCTCTCTCATTTTTGCTGGATTTAGACAGCGCAACGCCGCAGGAGTGCCAGCAGCTGGCGCAAGAGATTGCCCGTCATGTTCCCCGGCTGGACGGCGTGTTACATAACGCAGGCCTGTTAGGTGATGTAGTACCAATGACGCAGCAGGATCCTGTGGTCTGGCAGCAGGTTATGCGTGTAAACGTCGACGCCACCTTTTTCCTGACCCAGGCTCTGCTGCCGCTGCTGCTGAAGTCTGCTCATGGCGCACTGGTCTTTACCTCTTCCAGCGTGGGCCGCCAGGGGCGCGCAGGCTGGGGCGCTTATTCCGTCTCTAAATTTGCTACCGAAGGTATGATGCAGGTGCTGGCCGAAGAGTATCGCGGTCAGTTACGCGTTAACTGTATCAATCCTGGCGGCACTCGCACGAAAATGCGCGCCAGCGCTTTTCCAGAGGAAAACGCCGACAAGCTGAAAACGCCAGCGGATATTATGCCAACCTATCTTTATGTGATGGGCGCAGATTGCCAGCAGTCAGGGCAAAGCTTTGACGCGCAGCCGGGGCGTAAACCGGGAGCGGCAGAGTAATGGATGACCGCCACCAGCAGCGCCAGCAAAAGCTGAAAGAAAAAGTTGATGCGCGTATTGCGGCGGCTACCGAAACGCGCGGCATCCTGATGGTTTTTACCGGCAACGGCAAAGGAAAAACCACCGCTGCCTTCGGTACCGCTGCACGCGCGGTCGGTCACCAGAAACGCGCAGGCGTTATCCAGTTTATTAAAGGCGACTGGCCTAACGGCGAGCGCAATTTACTGGAGCCGCACGGCGTGGAATTTCAGGTGATGGCGACAGGGTTTACCTGGGACACGCAAAACAGGGAAACGGATACGGCAGCCTGCCTGGCGGTCTGGGAGCATGCTAAGCGGATGTTGCAGGATGCTTCGCTGGATCTCGTGGTGCTGGACGAGCTGACCTATATGGTGAGTTTTGATTATCTGCCGCTGGAAGAAGCGATCGCAGCGCTACGTAATCGCCCGGCGCAGCAAAGCGTCATTATTACCGGGCGCGGCTGTCACCGCGATCTGCTGGCGCTGGCGGATACCGTGACTGAAATGCGGCCGGTAAAGCATGCGTTTGATGCAGGTATACAGGCGCAACAGGGAATTGACTGGTAACAAGAGATAAAAAAAAGGCGAATCACTTCGCCTTCAGATGGTTGCCAGACCTACAGCCCGTACGTTCCGGCATTTTATACAGCACCACCCTGGCCTGCTGGCAGCGGAGGCCAACCGGATAAGTGGGCCGTTTTGGCACCCGACTGCGTCGGTTAACGCTTGCTGGCCGGGCGGCGATTACCGCTGACCTGCGTATGGCGTTTAACCGCGCGGCGGATCTGGTTAGCCTTGGTACGACGACGATCTTTTTCTACCGCAACTTTACTGGTGGTTTCTGGCGGCAGGCCGACCAGCTCACGTAAATAGTTGGTTGGCGGCAGCTCCAGTTCAGTCCAGCCCCCGCGCGGTAAACCTTTTGGTAAGGTAATGTCGCCGTAGCGTGTACGGATCAGACGGCTGACCTGCACGCCTACGGATTCCCACAGACGACGGACTTCACGATTGCGCCCTTCGGTCAGCGTTACGCTGTACCACTGGTTAATGCCTTCACCGCCGGTAAACTTCAGCGTTTTAAACGATGCAGGGCCATCTTCCAGCTGTACGCCTCGGCTTAGCTGTTTAAGCTTGTCATCATCCACCTGACCGAAGACGCGAACGGCATATTCCCTTTCTACTTCACGGCTTGGGTGCATCAGACGGTTAGCCAGCTCGCCATCGGTAGTAAACAGCAGCAGGCCGCAGGTATTCACGTCCAGACGGCCTACGGCAATCCAGCGCGCGCCGCGCAGCTTTGGCAAACGGTCAAATACGGTAGGACGGCCTTCCGGATCGTTACGGGTGCACAGCTCGCCTTCCGGCTTGTAATAAGCCAGTACGCGACAGATTTCACTGGTGGATTCTGCGACGGAGACCAGATGGCCGTCGATACGGATTTTTAGTGCTTTACTCGGCTCTACGCGGTCGCCCAGCGTGGCTATTTTGCCGTCCACGCTGACGCGTCCGGCAGAAATCATGGTTTCAATCTCGCGGCGGGAACCGTGCCCGGCGCGCGCTAAGACTTTCTGTAATTTTTCGCTCATGGCGCTGCCTCTGTGTCGCCTTCCCAGGCGTCATTAAGTGAATTGGCCCGTGACTTGAGAGGCGAATGCGCGGTGGCTTGCTCGCCCCTGTTTCAGGGGAAGCGCATTCTACACTAAGTTATCTGCTATTGATAACGCTACCGGGTCGTTTGCATGGGAAAAGCGTCACGCGCTGTCCGCGACACAGGTTAGCGGCTAACCCGACAGATAATCTTATCGTTTACTCATTCCTTATTCTTAACAAAGCGCCTGCCCTAAGCCAATTTAACGACGTCCGCAACCGCGCAACAAAAGCTCAGTGTTATTTAATTGTTAATCATTATCACGCTAATATTTTATAAATTAAAGTTAGCCTTTTAATTGCCGATACTGCGCCATTACTGGTTTTAGCTGAAAACAAACGCAAATTAATACGAAAACAGAGGCTGAATCAGTTAAGCAAAATGTTTTATAGATGTTAAAACCAGCTTTTTCCTGCAAGGCAGTCAATCAGGCTGACTTAATGCAAATTAATAAAAGCGTCGGTACATCACCCCCAAAATAAGCAGGCGATATATATTGCAGATTGAGTTAATTCCTGACTATTCGGGTTATTATTATTTTCGCTGCTTAATTTGTTTGCTCGGCTAATAAGTTTGTGTAGAATTCACTCAGGCCATAAAGAGCCACATTAATGAACTGGTTACCAGTCATAATAAATTTTAGTTAAGTCACAAATAAATTTTAAATAGAAATTGGTTTTAAAAAACGGGGGGCGCAGCTCCCTTTATACCGCTGATTTCGGTCAGCATCGGCCTTACACGTCATTAATCTTCACCAGGGATTTTCCGACGTGTCCGACAAAGTGTAACGATGATGAAAAAAATAATTCCCTTAGCGGCGTTGGCATTGCTGACGCTCACCGGCTGCTCTGTCGGTAAATATGAGTACAGCAAAGAAGCGCTGAAGCGTGTGGACATGAATTTTACCGGCATTCCTACCATTCTGGGTGTAGGTTCGCTCGGCACCAGCATTCCGATTACGCCTGAGTACAGCCTGACCGCTGCCCACGTGGCGAAGCTCTCCGTCCAGCGCGTTAAGGCCTATCATCCTTACTGCGATCTGGCGATCATTTACCACAAAAACGACATGAAGACCCTGCCGAAATTCCGCGAGGGCGATATTGGCGAGTCGGTAAAAATGTATGGCTATAGCTTTATTACCGCAATGCCGGTGGAATCTTCCGGTGTCAATCTGGCCCTGACCGGCATTCGTAACGAGTGGAATAAACGTCCCTGCGTGGCAATGGCTTCCAATGCGGGCGTAGTAAAAGGTATGTCGGGCGGCGCGGTTTATAACAGCGACGACACTATCGGCGGCGTTATTGTCGGCTTCACTAATGAAATTAAGCGTCATAAAGCCAGCAACGTGCCTTTAAAAGACGTTTCGCTTTATATTCCTTACGAAGATTTTAAGGACTGGCTACAAAAAACCACTTCTTAAAGCAAATTTTCCTGTTAGTGAACTTTTGAAAGTAAATAAAGACAGCATCAGGGGTATTACCTTAAGGTAAACTTAATATTGTCTTAGTTTTAAATCAGGGAAGGAGAAAAGGAATGCCTGTTTTGGGAAAGGCTCGCCTGTCACCACGGCGAGCCACCAGCCCGTTAAAGGAAAGGTTTAATATCGCCTACGCCTTCGCGTACCACTTCCGGAGTATTTTCGGTAAGATCAATAACCGTTGTCGGCTGCTGCCCCAGATAGCCACCATGAATAATTAAATCCACCTGTTTGCCAATTTCATCCTGAATCGCTTCCGGATCGGATTCGGTGAAATCGTTGCCCGGCAGCATCAGCGACGTCGACATTAAAGGCTCGTTTAACGCCTCCAGCAGCGCCAGCGCGACAGGATTAGACGGCACGCGCAACCCGATAGTTTTACGCTTGTCGTTCATCAGACGACGCGGCACTTCTTTGGTCGCCTTCAGAATAAACGTGTAGTTGCCCGGCGTATTATTTTTCATCAGCCGAAAAGCCGTATTATCGACGTGAGCGTAAGTGGAAAGCTCAGACAGATCGCGACAAACCAGCGTGAAATTGTGATTACCGTCCAGCTGGCGAATGCGGCAGATACGCTCCATCGCGCTTTTATCTTCCAGCTTACAGCCCAGCGCATAGCCGGAATCGGTAGGATAAACGATCACCGCGCCTTTATTTAAAAGCTCAACGGCCTGCTTGATCAGGCGCGGCTGCGGATTTTCCGGGTGTATATAAAAAAACTGACTCATTGTTAACCTCATCTCCGTCGCGCAACGGGCGAACGGATTTAAATTTCAGGGAAGCGTAGCCAGACTGCTTCTACGCCAGCCGGAAGCCACAATTTTTTTCCCAGCTCGATCCACGGACAAGGTTGATGAAAATCCGATCCTTGCGACGCGGCCAGCTGGTAATCCTGCGCATAACGCGCCAGCTGCGTACGCTCATTGGGCGGCTGCTGGCACTGCGCCACTTCCATCGCATCACCGCCCTCTTCTTTAAAATGAGCGATAAGGCGCTTTAGCCACTTGGCAGAAAGCCCGTAGCGGCCCGGATGGGCCAGTACGGCACGTCCACCAGAATGATGAATAGCATCAATGGCTTGTTTGATTGTACACCACTGTGGCGGCGCGTAGCCGGTTTTACCGCGCGCCAGGTAATTTTTAAACACCTGCGCCATATTATCGGCTTTTCCCTGCGCTATCAGATAGCGAGCGAAATGGCCACGGGTGATTGCGCCACCGTCCGCTAACGCCAGTGCGCCTTCCAGCGCGCCGGGAATGTGCGCTTTTTCCAGACGTTCCGCTATCAGTTGCGCACGCGCCAGCCGGCGATCGCTCTGCCCCTGAAGAAACTGCGTCAAAACAGGATGCTGGCAGTCGACGCCAAGCCCGACAATATGAATTTCATGGTTTTCCCACAGGGAAGAGACCTCCACGCCAGCGATAAGCCGTAAAGGTAGCTGATGCCTGACAATGGCGTCACGCGCGGGCTGAACGCCGTCGACCGAATCGTGATCGGTAATAGCCAGCACGCCAACGCGCTGCTCGACCGCACGTAACACCAGCTCTTCAGGTGTGAGCAGGCCATCAGAGGCACGCGTGTGGCTGTGTAAATCGTAGATGGGCCAGGGATTAAGCGGGGTTAAGGACAAAACGACTCCGTAAAGCGCGGAAAATTTTCTGCAATGATACCCGTAATCCCGACGGAGAGAAAAAGAGTATTGACTTTTTCCTGCTGAACCAGTTAACTAGTACGCAAGTTCACAGGCAAAGGTAGCGACATAATGAAAATGACAAAAGCAACGAACGGCTGGTGGCATACTTCTCCCTGATCGGGCGAAGGAGTCGTGCACGTCGTTGTACAGCTACCCAGGCCCGCCGCAAGCGGGCCTTTTTTTTAGCCAATTTCAGAGATTAACCTTATGCATCATGCCAATTCTACAGTGAAGTTAATTACCGGCAGCGCGCCCTACCGTGAAGATCCGGCCGCGGTTTTTCATCAGCTTTGCGGCGCGCGTCCCGCTACGCTGCTGCTTGAATCTGCCGATATCGACAGCAAGCGCAATCTGAAAAGCCTGCTGATTATTGACAGCGCGCTGCGGATTACCGCACTCGGCGATACCGTCACCTTACAGGCGCTGTCGGAAAACGGTCGTGCGCTGCTGCCATTACTCGATGCCGCTCTGCCTCCTTCGGTCATTAATACGGTTCGCCCCGACGGCCGCGAGCTGCGCTTCATCTCAAACAGCGAGGTTCAGGATGAGGATTCTCGCCTGAAATCGCTGTCGGTTTTTGACGCGCTGCGCCTGATCCCGCACCTGTTAAAAAGCCCGGCAGAAGAGCGCGAAGCCATGCTGCTTGGCGGCTTATTCGCCTATGACCTGGTGGCAGGCTTTGAAGATTTGCCGCAGCTGGATAACCAACAGCGCTGTCCCGACTACTGCTTCTACCTGGCAGAAACGCTGCTGGTTATCGATCATCAGAGCCAGAGCGCGCGTCTTCAGGCCAGCCTGTTTACCTCCGCGCCCGGCGAGTTTTTGCGCCTGCAGCGTCGGATAGAACAACTACACGCGCAGATGCTGCAACCTGCCCCTGCACTGCCGGTGCAGTCGGTAGAAAAGATGGCCCTGAATGTCAGCCAGAGCGATGAAGAATATTGCGCGGTCGTGCGTAAAATGCAGGAAGCGATCCGCATTGGCGAAATTTTCCAGGTAGTGCCTTCACGCCGTTTTTCACTGCCGTGTCCGTCGCCGCTGGCCGCTTATGAGACGCTGAAAAACAGCAACCCAAGCCCTTATATGTTCTTTATGCAGGATCAAGATTTCAGCCTGTTCGGCGCTTCACCGGAAAGCTCGCTGAAATACTCTGCCCTTGACCGCCAGATTGAAATTTATCCGATTGCCGGAACTCGCCCGCGCGGTCGTCACGCCGATGGCTCGCTGGATCGCGACCTCGACAGCCGCATTGAGCTGGAGATGCGTACCGATCACAAAGAGCTGGCCGAGCATCTGATGCTGGTCGACCTTGCGCGCAACGATCTGGCACGCATCTGCGAGCCGGGCAGCCGCTATGTTGCCGACTTAACCAAAGTTGACCGTTACTCTTTTGTGATGCACCTGGTTTCCCGCGTGGTGGGCAAGCTGCGGGCGGATCTCGATGTGCTGCACGCCTATCGCGCCTGCATGAATATGGGCACGTTGAGCGGCGCGCCGAAGGTTCGCGCTATGCGCCTGATTGCTGAAGCCGAAGGCACGCGGCGCGGCAGCTACGGCGGCGCGGTAGGCTACTTTACCGCCAGCGGCGATCTGGATACCTGCATCGTGATTCGTTCAGCCTATGTTGAAGACGGCGTCGCTACCGTTCAGGCTGGCGCAGGCGTGGTGCTGGACTCAAATCCGCAGGCGGAAGCCGATGAAAGCCGTAACAAAGCCCGCGCGGTTCTGCGCGCCATTGCCACCGCGCACCACTGCAAGGAGATTTTCTGATGGCTGACATTCTGCTGCTCGACAATATTGATTCCTTTACCTATAACCTCGTCGACCAGCTGCGCGCTTTCGGCCATAACGTGGTTATTTATCGTAATAACGTGCCCGCCGATACGCTGATTGCGCGTCTGCAACAGATGGAAAATCCGGTTTTGCTGCTGTCTCCCGGCCCTGGCGCACCGGCTGACGCAGGCTGCATGCCTGAACTGTTAGCACGCCTGCGCGGTGAGCTGCCCATTGTCGGCATTTGCCTGGGTCATCAGGCGATTGTGGAAGCCTACGGGGGTCATGTCGGCCAGGCTGGCGAAATCCTGCACGGTAAGGCTTCTGCCGTTACCCATGATGACCAGGGGATGTTTGCCGGACTGAGCAATCCGCTGCCGGTCGCGCGCTATCACTCTCTGGTTGGCAGTAACGTGCCGGACGGGCTGACGGTTAACGCTACTTTTAACGGCATGGTGATGGCCGTTCGCCACGACGCCGACCGCGTTTGCGGCTTCCAGTTTCACCCGGAATCGATTCTGACTACTCAGGGCGCACGTCTGCTGGAACAGACGCTTGCCTGGGCGCTGGCAAAATAAGGAGAAAAAGATGAACGCTATTCTGGAAAAACTGTACCAGGCGCAAATCCTGACCCGTGCGGAAAGCCACCAGCTCTTTTCCGCTATCGTCACCGGCAAGCTTGAGCCGACCCAGCTCGCGGCCGCGCTGATTGCGATGAAGATCCGTGGTGAACATCCGGAAGAGATTGCCGGAGCCGCTACGGCGCTGCTGGAAGACGCCAAACCTTTTCCGCGTCCGGACTACGCCTTTGCCGATATCGTCGGCACCGGCGGGGACGGCAGCAACAGCATTAATATTTCTACCGCCAGCGCCTTTGTTGCGGCCGCCTGCGGGTTGAAAGTAGCCAAACACGGTAACCGCAGCGTCTCCAGCAAGTCCGGCTCTTCCGATCTGCTGGCGGCTTTTGGTATTAATCTGGATATGCCTGCACAGCAGGCGCGCCAGGCGCTGGACGAGCTGAACGTCTGTTTCCTGTTTGCGCCGCAGTACCACACTGGTTTTCGCCATGCAATGCCGGTACGCCAGCAGCTTAAAACCCGTACCCTGTTTAACGTGCTTGGCCCGCTGATTAACCCTGCACGTCCGCCGCTGGCAGTGATTGGCGTTTACAGCCCGGAGCTGGTGCTGCCCATTGCCCACACGCTGAAGGTGCTGGGCTATCAGCGCGCGGCTGTTGTGCACGGTGGCGGTATGGATGAGGTAGCGTTACACAGCGCTACGCACGTGGCGGAACTGCGTGACGGCGAAATCACCAGCTATCAGCTGACGCCGGAAGATTTTGGCCTGAGCTTTCATCCGCAGGAAGCGCTGGCAGGCGGTACGCCGGAAGAAAACCGTGACATTCTGACGCGATTGCTCCAGGGTAAAGGCGAGCAGGCGCATGAAGAGGCCGTGGCCGTTAACGTCGCGCTGCTGTTGAAAATATTCGGCCAGGAAGATTTACGGGAAAACGCGCAACAGGCGCTGCGCGCCATCCGCAGTGGCCAGGCTTTTGAGCGCGTCGTCGCGCTGGCAGCAAGAGGATAATATGGAAACCGTACTGAGCAAAATCGTGCAGGATAAAGCGGTATGGCTGGCGCAGCGCCAGCAACAGCAGCCGCTGGCTTCTTTTCAAAACGAGATTGAGCCTTCCACGCGCAGTTTTTACCACGCGCTGGCCGGCGCCAGGACCGTGTTTATTCTGGAGTGTAAAAAAGCTTCACCCTCAAAAGGCTTAATCCGCGAGGATTTCGATCCGGCCACTATCGCTGGCATCTATAAGCATCATGCTTCGGCCGTTTCGGTGCTGACCGACGAGAAATATTTTCAGGGCAGCTTCGACTTTCTGCCCATCGTCAGCGCCGCTATTACCCAGCCGGTACTGTGCAAAGATTTTATTATCGATCCTTACCAGATCTATCTGGCGCGCCATTATCAGGCCGACGCTATTCTGCTGATGCTTTCCGTGCTGGATGATGAACAGTACCGCCAGCTCGCTGCGGTAGCGCACAGTTTAAATATGGGTGTGCTGACGGAAGTGATCAGTGACGAGGAGCTGGAGCGTGCTACCGCACTGGGCGCGAAGGTGGTAGGCATTAATAATCGTGATTTACGCGACCTCTCTATCGATCTGGATCGCACCCGCCGCCTGGCCCCAAAAGTTGCCCATGGCGTGACGGTCATCAGCGAATCCGGCATTAACAGCTATGCGCAGGTGCGCGAGCTGAGCCATTTTGCCAACGGTTTTTTAATCGGCTCGGCATTGATGTCGGAAGATGACCTTTCCTCAGCCGTACGCCGGGTAGTGATTGGCGAGAACAAAGTGTGTGGCCTGACGCGTGCAGAAGATGCGCATGCCGCGCTGGAAGCAGGTGCCGTTTACGGCGGCCTGATTTTTGCCGAAGGTTCACCGCGTAACATTGACGTTGAACAGGCGAAAACGGTGATGGCTGGCGCGGCGCTTAACTACGTCGGCGTTTTCCGCAATAACGCTATAGGTGACGTTGTCACTACCAGCCGCGCGTTAAAGCTGGCTGCGGTGCAGCTTCACGGTGATGAAGATCGCGATTACGTGGCTGAATTACGTAGCCAACTGCCTGCAGCGGTAAAAATCTGGAAAGCATTCAGTATTAAAGAGGCGCTTCCCGCTCGCGACTGGCCGCATATCGATCGCTACGTGTTTGATAGCGGCAAAGGCGGCAGCGGCACGCGGTTCGACTGGACGCTGCTGACCGGGCAAAAACTGGATAACGTGCTGCTGGCCGGCGGACTGGGCGCGGACAACTGCGTGGCTGCCGCGCAGCTAGGCTGTGCGGGTCTGGACTTTAACTCTGGCGTTGAAAGCGCACCCGGCCTGAAAGACGCGTCAAAAATTGCCTCGGTGTTTCGTACGCTGAGAGCCTACTGATCGGGCGACGCTCATGCGGCGCCTTTGCGAGAAGAGAAGCGATATGACTTTATTAAATCCCTATTTTGGCGAGTTTGGCGGTATGTACGTGCCGCAAATCCTGATGCCTGCTTTAGAGCAGCTGGAAGAGGCTTTTGTCAGCGCCCAGCGCGATCCTGAATTCCAGGCAGAATTTATTGGCCTGCTGAAAAACTACGCCGGTCGCCCTACAGCCCTGACGCTGTGTCGAAATCTGACCAAAGGCACCAAAACCCGTCTGTATTTGAAGCGCGAAGATCTGCTGCACGGCGGCGCGCACAAGACCAACCAGGTTCTCGGCCAGGCGCTACTGGCAAAGCGCATGGGCAAGACAGAGATTATTGCCGAAACCGGCGCGGGCCAGCACGGCGTTGCTTCGGCCCTTGCCAGCGCGCTGCTTGGCTTGAAATGCCGCATCTATATGGGTGCAAAAGATATTGAGCGCCAGTCACCGAATGTTTTTCGCATGAAGCTGATGGGTGCGGAAGTGATCCCGGTACACAGCGGCTCGGCCACGCTGAAAGATGCCTGTAATGAAGCGCTGCGCGACTGGTCCGGCAGCTATGAAAACGCCCACTATATGCTCGGCACGGCGGCTGGCCCGCATCCCTTCCCGACTATCGTGCGTGAATTCCAGCGGATGATTGGTGAAGAGACCAAAGTTCAGCTGCAGGAACAGGAAGGTCGTTTGCCGGATGCGGTCATCGCCTGCGTGGGCGGCGGCTCTAACGCTATCGGCATGTTTGCAGACTTTATTGATGACGCTTCCGTAGGGTTGATTGGTGTTGAACCCGCCGGCCACGGTATCGAAACCGGCGAGCACGGCGCGCCGTTAAAGCACGGCCGCGTGGGGATCTACTTCGGTATGAAAGCGCCGATGATGCAGACGGAAGATGGCCAGATTGAAGAGTCTTACTCTATTTCCGCCGGTCTCGATTTCCCTTCCGTTGGCCCACAGCATGCCCACCTGAACAGCATTGGCCGGGCGGAATACGTCTCCATCACCGATGACGAAGCGATGGATGCCTTTAAAATTCTCTGCCGCAGCGAAGGTATTATTCCTGCCCTCGAGTCCTCCCACGCGTTAGCTCATGCGCTGAAGATGATGCGTGAAGCGCCGGAAAAAGAGCAGCTGCTGGTCGTTAATCTTTCCGGCCGCGGCGACAAAGACATCTTTACCGTTCACGATATTCTGACTGCTAAGGGAGAGATCTGATGGAACGCTATGAACAGCTTTTTCAGCGTTTGCAGGCACGCAAAGAAGGCGCTTTTGTCCCTTTTGTGACGCTGGGCGACCCAACACCCGAGCACTCTCTACAGGTTATCGATGCGCTGATTGCTGGCGGTGCCGATGCGCTGGAGCTGGGGATCCCCTTCTCCGATCCGCTGGCGGATGGCCCGGTTATTCAGAACGCGACGCTGCGCGCCTTTGCGGCTGGCGTAACGCCTGCGCAGTGCTTTGAGCTGCTGGCAGCCGTTCGCCAGAAGTATCCTGAAATACCGATTGGCCTGCTGATGTACGCTAACCTGGTCTTCTCAAACGGTATCGACAATTTTTACGCACGCTGTCAGGAAGTAGGTGTGGATTCGGTGCTGGTGGCAGACGTGCCGGTTGAAGAGTCTGCACCGTTCCGCCAGTCGGCGATGCGCCATAACGTTGCGCCAATTTTTATCTGTCCGCCAAACGCCAGCGACGATCTGCTGCGTGAAATTGCCTCGCACGGTCGTGGTTATACCTACCTGCTTTCACGTGCGGGCGTGACGGGAACAGAGAGCCGCGGAGTCAGCCAGTCTTTGCAGCATCTGGTTAACAAGCTGACCGAATATCACGCCGCGCCGCCGTTACAGGGCTTTGGTATTTCTGAACCTTCTCAGGTTAAAGAGGCTCTGGCTGCGGGCGCGGCGGGCGCGATTTCCGGTTCGGCAATCGTAAAAATTATTGAGCGCCATCACAATGAACCAGCGAAGATGCTGGCTGAATTGCAGAATTTTGTCGCCACGCTGAAAGCCGCAACGCGTTAACCGCTTTATGGATGCCTTATCCCCCCGGTAAGGCATCCCGACTTCATGCTCAGTTGCTCTGGACATTCGTTTTCACTGTATGCCAAAGGTAGTAACGGTTAGCTGAATTTCATGACGCTTTCCCGACCGTTTTTACCTACACCAACTTTTTTGCTGCGCTGCCTTCATTCTGTTCTGATAAGGCGCTATTTTTTCGCCCTTTTTGCTGTCCGAGCATGGAAAAATCGCCGGCCAGGTCTACGCTTCTTTTACAGAGCGAATCTGTAATAACGGCCAAGGCCATTCGTAAATAACAGGGAGATTTACCATGAAGCTGTTCAAAATGTTGACGGGTATGGTTATCGCAGCCGTTGTGGCTGTTTCAGTCAGCGCCTGCGCGCCAACGGCAAAGCAGGAAGGCACCGGTGGTTATCTTGATGACACGGTCATTACGACTAAAGTTAAAACGGAACTGCTGAATGACGAAGCGCTGAAGTCGCGTGAAATCAACGTAGAAACCTTTAAAGGACGCGTGCAGCTGAGCGGTTTCGTTAGCTCAGCACAGATGGCCAGCCGCGCCGTGCAGGTCACCCGCAGCGTGAAAGGTGTGAAGTCGGTAGTAAATAATATGCAGATTAAGTAAGCTGGCCTTACGGTCAGAACTTTATCAGCAGTTTGAGGGCGGTATTTATTCCGCCCTTTTACTTTCAGCGCCAGTTGGCAGCCAGTACAGGTTGCAGCCGCTGAAGCTCTGCATCGGCAAACATAGCGGTTGCAGACGCTGGCGGTGCAAAGGCAGCCATCGCCTGGACAAGGTTTTCAACATTTTTGTAAAACAGTCTGGACCCGTTACCCGCCGTAATATTCCAGGGCTGTTCGGCAATGTTGGCATACCAGTTATGCAGGGTGACCAGCTGATTACTGCCTGTCACTGAAATTTGCAGATCCTGCTCTTTATGCTGGAACCATAAGAAGTCTGGACTGATGTCACTGCCAAATACCAGCCTCCCCATTGAGCCGCTAAATTCCAGCTCGTTAACGCCGTGTCCCACTTTTACGGTCGACATGATACCGCTGACCACCACATGATTATTACCCTCACCCAGTTTCACCGTTGAGATATTTCCCTCAATAGTGTTCTCGCCATCTCCAACTGTCAGATGATCAATCTCACCAACGATGACATTATTACCATTGCCTGCCGTAATATTGGCTTTTTTCCCCGTCACATTAAATCTGTTGTCACCGTTCCCAGCCACCACCGTGTTAAAAACACCTGCCACATTGATGGTTCTGCTTTCGTCATCCAGTGTGACTTTAGCGAAAGTTTTATCGATCGTTATGGTGTTGAGGTCAGGAATACCTGGCTTAGCCTCCTCAGATGCAGAAGGTAATGAGGGCGGCACTGGTGGAATTGATATATCCGGAACAATTACTGCAGGTTGTTCATGCGATGGTGGCATTCCGATATCGACCGCAGGAACCAGATCCGGCGAGTACTCCGCAAAAATGAAATCGCTCGCACTAACCTGAGAGGTTTCCAGTGTGTCCAGATAGAGCAGATTGACGTTGGTACCCTCAGCACCATTGTAGATAACGTTAACGCCATGAATTTGAGATAATCCATTGATGGTGCCGCGATTGCTCTGGGTAATGCAAAGCTGGCTGAAATCAGTAATGCCGGTTTGTCGCAAATCAATTTTATCCGTGCCGTGACGGAAGCCACGTAACGCATTTTGGTAGTTCGTCACTCCGGATTGGGCGGCCACCACAAATGTGTCTGACGAGGCGCTATCATGACTGTAGACAGTCCCATTGAGCGTGAAAGTGAAATTGCCCTGAATATCACTACTCATGATAACGCCTCTGCCACCGCCGTTAAGGATCACGGTTCCGAGGCCTTGCTGTGGCTGATGTGTAGAGGTGTCGCTACTGGTGTAGCTCTGAGGCGCGATAAACGTATCCTGGAAAAGGAAGTTCCCCGCACCGATCCCGGCGAGTTGCTGATTCTTCAGAACGATGTTCTGGCCCTTACCCAGCTCAACCCGGACATCCGCCGCTTGCTGTGTCAGCTTCAGATCGGAAAATGTTTTTCCGGAGAACCCTACCAAATCGATAGTTTCGCCTCGTGCAGCCTCAAAGTTATTGATAACATCGTTGCCCGCATCACGGCGATGGACGACATAGAACTCTTTACCCGCACCGCCGGTCAGCGTGTTGTTTCCGCGTCCGCCATCCAGTAATGCATCAGCCTTCCCTGCAACCAGCGTATCGTTTCCATCGCCTGTGACAATATTCTGAATAGCAGACGGATTTTTAATCGTCAGTGCAGCACCGCCAATACTGGCAACACCGCTCAGCAGGTTAACCGTAGTGTTGCGCGAAACGGCCGCTGCGTTGAGTGTATTACGCCCTCCGGCAACGCCATTGACCGAGTCATCCAACACCGCTCGGGTGGTTTGACGGACTACGGCGTCGATATATTCATCGGTATAAAAATAAGTATCGTCTGGACTACTTTTGCTGCCATAAAGTCGTAAGGACCAGGTATTTAATGTGACTGGCAAACCTGAGTTCGCATCGCTGACCTGCAAAGTCCAGTTACCTGCCGAACATTCACCAAAATCGTGGGTGGTCATGAAAGTATATTTAAATGAGCCTGACCGGCTGCTGCCCTGGTCAGCCTCACTCGCACCCGGCATACCTTCCGGGATCTTGCCCTGACGGTTAAGCAGTATGCTTTGCGTGCCATCAGGGGAGATCAACCTGAGCGTCAAATCACCCAGACGCCCCACGTCTGCATCAAAGTCAATTTCAACATGCTCAACATTCAGACCAGCCTTCATCACAATGGACGACGTCAGCGTTGCTCCTGCCACCACATTTTGACCAAGTGGGCCGCTGGACGCGCTGTAGACATACTCATTGGCAGCCGTATGTTGAGTCATCCAGGCTTCGGATAGTCGAACAGCGGCCCGTGCATCAACTTCACCAAACCCGTAATCATTGCTGGTATGCATCCCGCCACCGTTCCAGCTGCGGCTGCTATTGTCACTCCAGTCGGTAGAAGGGTCGTTAATCTTGCGGGCAGAGAGCGCAAGGATCTGTTGGACATCGCGATAGCCAAGATTCGGATTGGCTTCAAGCATTAACGCAACAATACCGGAGACGATTGGCGTGGCAAAGCTGGTTCCCTGCATGCTGCTGTAGTCATTGCCAAAGGTCGAGCCACGATCCGTTTCCAGCATATGGCTGGTTGAGACAATGTTGCTGCCCGGCGCTGAAACCAGCAGGCTGGCACCCGGGCTTGAGAACGGTGAAGAAGCAATCTGCAGCGTCGATAAGTCACCCTGAGCATTGATTGCCCCTACTTCAACCGAGAAGCGATTATTACTGGTCAGCGATCCCTGCGCATTACCGCCAGCCGCACGGGCATTGCCGCCAGCCGTAACAATAATCGTCCCTAATCCACCCCGGCCATTAGCTGCTGCATACTGCGTATTCATACCCAGAGAACTGGCAGTGTTAACAGCACTGCCCTGCAAATTACCTTGTGCGAAGTCATGGGTGAAGCCCCAGCTATTATTGGCAATGTCAAAACTGACCATGTGTCCAAGCCCGGCGAGGTCGGCACCGTCATTAGCCAGGCTATAGCCGCCTAACGTAGCGTCATAGGCTACACCAACACCACCTTTGTCATTGCGGGCTGCGACCATCACTCCTGCCACCATTGTGGCATGGTTAGAAACCAAACCAGGCAAGGTACCACTGGCCCGTTGAGATTCCAGCCAGGCCCGATCGACATTTACTGCAAGGTCAGGATGATCGATATCAAAGATTTCAGGCGCGGTAGCAAACTGGCCGCCCGGCTCAAACTGTCCAATACGAACGCCTTTCCCGGTATAGTCCTGCCAGACCTGCAGAATATTAGTCTCGCTCAGATACCATTGCTGCGCGGCTAAAGGATCGAGCGGCATATCCGGCGTTAACAGGGTGACGGCAGCCCGCATCGGCGCTGTCTGTCCGCTATTAAGATCCACTACCGAAGCGGAAAGATTACCGGCTGCATCAATAACGCCGTACTTAAAGCTAAGCATGCCTGTATAACTGGTATCCGGCGTGAACAGAACGTCGCCCTGAGCGGTGAGGCTCACCGTACCGCCGGTCGCATCCCCTACATTCGCAATACGTAGTGCTCCCTGGCTGTTAAGGCGCCAATCGTTGGCCAACAGACTATCGGCAGAAATAAGGTGAGCCTGAATATGATCGAAGGCTTTTCCCTCTTTATCACGCGTAAGAACATCTTCAACCGGCATGGCGTTCGGCAGCTGTAAATCAACCGCCGAAATATCCGCAAAATTCAGTTTCTGGATATTTTTTAGTGTTAACGTGCCGTCACGCCCGACGACCTTATCGGCAACGCTATAACCGCTGTCGGTACGGGTGATGCTATAGTCGCCGTGATTACCGTGCAGCGTGACCAAATTGATGCCGCCGTCTCCGTCAATCGTGGCATTGCCGTGACCGGCCTCAATCACGTCATCACTGGCGCCGCCGAAAATTTTATCATCGCCGCCGCCAGCATAAATGATGCTGCCCCCGCCGGAAGCATAAATCGTATCGCCCTGAGTACCAGCATAAATAACTGCCTTGCCGCTGCCGCCAATGATGACGTTGTGGCCGCTACCTCCAACCAGCACGTCGTCTCCCATTCCTCCGACCAGCGTTGAATCACCAGAGCCGCCCTTAATAAAGACGCCATTGGCCCCGCCGCTCCTGATGATGTCATTGCCGTCTCCGCCTTCAGCCAGGGTTAAACCTGCCTGCGCCATGTTCAGCTCCACACCTTTACTGCCTACAACGATCGCCGTATCGCGGCCTCCATTGCCATGAATGTTTTTAGCATCATCAGAGGCGCTGATAACAAAAACGTCATCGCCTGCGCCGCCAACATAAGTGTTGCTCCCCGCGCCGCCAACCAGCCAGCTGCCGGTTTTTGCGGCAATCAACGTATCGTTACCGCTTCCGCCGTACACATTGCTTACGCCCAGCTTATCCGCATCCAGGGTTTCGTTGTGTTGACTCTGGCTGGCCCAGGCCGTGGTGGTCATTCCGTTAGCAGTAGAAGTGACTCGTGTCCCGCTTCCCTGAGCGCTGAGGGTATTGCTGATGGGATCGCCAAGAAAATCGACGGCCAGTACCTCCTGAATTTTGCCGTTGATGGTGAAAGATCCGCTGGCAACCACTCTGTTACCATCACGAACTTCTTCTTTGTTCGTCGCGCGGACATTAATTTGGGTAATGCCCAGCTCATCCAGCGTTTTCAGTTCACCGGCATTTACCTGTGCATCATGTGAACCATCAACCCAGACCCGCAGCTTGCTCCAGATGGCATCACGCCGATCGATTACTCCATCCTTATTGCTATCTTCACTGGCAAGAGCGGAAAAACCATCGCTGAATTTTGTTTCGCCCGCGTCCCCGTCAGTACCTGCTTTGCCACCGTAATATTCGGAGAACATCTGGCTGACGTCTTTTATCTGACCGCTACCATCGTCTATGACCAGCATCCCAGTAGTACGATCTGCCCAACCACTGCGTTTCAGCGTGCCACTGTTGTCCATATCGAAAAGTACGCCATCACGGATGTCAGTCATATGCACCCCGTCGCCGCTTAAATCCAGCAACAGCGGATCGACATAGGTATTGAAGGTGGTCATTGCCGACAATCCGTTAAGCGTTGCGGCGTTAAGCAGGTTGAAGTAAGAGTCAGTCCCTTCTGGGGTTTTGTAAAACTCCGACAGCCAGCTGTTAGGACGGGCATTAGGATCGAGCTGCAGTTCGCCGGGACGAATCCCACCAGAGGCCAGACTGGCCATCTGAGAGGAGGTAAAATCGGTTTTATTCAGCAAATCGTCGAAGGTGTAAATTTTATGCGTAGCGGCATTGACGATATAGCCATTGGCGGCATCCTGCTGCGCCTGACTTTCTCCCTGAATGGATGTTTGAGGTACAGGCGAGGAGTTGATATTGATGTTAATCAGGCTGGTTCCATCCTGACTGGAAACCCTTTCTTCCGGGGAAAGCCATTTACAAACGCCCGTATTTTTATCAAGATAGCAATCATCATTACGCATAAGATTATCGCGAATGATTTGAGCGCCTTCGTTATACAACATGTTTTTCAAAGCAAAAATATTGTTTGTCGGGATTAGGTTACCCTGGAAATCTTTATCATTATATCCAATAACATTCAGTGATTTATAAACAAAATCCACGCAGCTATTAGTGAGAACATTATATTTATCTTCATTAAAACCATATTTTTGAGAATTTTTAGAAAAATCCAACAATTGATCATACTGATTTTTAGTCAATGATACAGTAATTTCAGTAGAGGTTCGCTGATAGGCCAAATTATCAGAGTTAACCACGCGTCCTTGATCAAAGGGTTTGTAGTTTTCTGACGCAAAACCATAACTAAACTCTTTCCCGCTACCATCACTTAAAGAATACCACATATGACCACTACTGGATTTACCAATCTCTTCATCAGTTAGCCTATTACCCTTATCGTCATAAGGAATATAACCTGACCCTATTGTGGCGACTTTATATGTTACCGTGTATTTTCCTTCCATTTTTAAATTTCCTTATCAGAAAATGAACTTATCATGAGACATATAGTAAGAAACTCCGGCAAAACCAGAAATTCCGTTTAAAGCGGGGTTATCTGTCAATATAGTGAAGGTGGCAGAGTAATAACCAGATTGTAATTCAAGTATTTTTACCAGTCGCTCAGCAACATATACAGTTTTTTTCCTTTCTTCATCACGGATGTTTTTACTGCTAAAATATCCATTAGTCTCTAAGGTGTTTTCATAATAAACCTTTCCGTCTTTAATCAGGCTCAGTGAAATGGGAACAGTAACGCCCCCCTTATATACATCTCCAAATAATGCTGTCCTTTTGTGTATTTCCTCAGAAGTACCTCCTTGATCAAACAGTAAAGTAAATTTATAGTATTCATCCTTTTTGATCTCAAAATCAATAGTTACGGACTGGCCAGCATGCGTGACATCTAATAATTTATACCGATGGAGAGGATCATCACAAAATTTCACACACCAGAGACTTTTGACCAGAAACCGGGTAAATAACCAGCCATTGTACCAATAAGAATTCATTTTTCGGTCCATCTCCCGGCTCTCATTTTCGACACGGGCTAAGTTTTCTGGCGTAAAATAGATGGCGTGGGCATAAATCGGGATTCTATCAAAATCAGCCATATCCTTAAGGAGGGTAATCTTTAAAGAATAACGCCCTGGGGGTAAGTAGGCGATCTTAATATTTCGCACCATTGCACGTATATTTGACTCATTGCGATAAAAGGAATGCTCCCGAACGGTCCCCACCGTTTCTATTTTTTCATCGAAAACCATTTTGCCGTCTTTGATCAGACGCAGTGAGACAGGTATCATCTTACCTGCACTATTGATACTGCCAAATAGTGTCAGTTTCTTTCTTAATTCAACTTCATCCTTACTGTTATAGCCTTTAGAAAACAAAAGAGAAAATTGATAAGGTCCGGATTTATTGATTTCAAAATCTAACTGTGCCGAACGCCCAGCCCGTGCCTGTATTATAGGCTCAATAATATTTACTGGCCTGGCGCGAAATACAGACCATAAAAAAGTAATAAAAACAAAAAATATCAAAACCTTGTATAGCCTGTCTATACCTTTTGTTTTTTCCATCTTTTATCTCCATTATTTAATCTGATCTTTAACGCTCTCTCATGCTCTCATCAATATGCTGTTGCAATGGACTCAGGACGTAATCAATCACCCTACGCCTGTCGGTTTTTATCTCTGCGGTAACTGACATTCCAGGCGATAACGCAACTTGGCGGCCATTGATTTTTATTTGATCTGATTTAAGCCGAATTCTGCTGCTATAGACGAGCCCACGCTTTTCATCCTCAATGGCATCTTCAGACACGTTAAGCACTTCGCCGGCCAGGGTACCATAACGGGTGAAGGTGAAAGTCTCGACTTTGACCGTGACCGCTTGTCCGACATGAACGAAGCCCACGTCCTTATTTTCCAGCATGGCCTCCACTTCTACAGGTTGATTTGCAGGAACGATAACCATCAGCGCTTGTGCAGGTGTGACCACGCCACCCACGGTATGGACCGCCAGTTGCTGCACCGTGCCGGCAACCGGAGCCGTGAGGCTGGCCAGGTTTTCCTGATAACGGGCCTTAGCCAACTCTTGTACCTGGACAGCCACCTTTTGCCTGGCTTCCTGTAACAGGTCAAGCATCGCTCGTCTGTTTTGTGCAATAACGTTCTCGCGACGGCGTCGGGCTTCTTCCAAAGCTGCGGTATGCTGCAAAACACTGGCCTGCTGTATGCTCAACTGCCGTTCAAGATCCAGCCGGGATTGTTCTTTCTCCAGATACTCATGTTGCGAGACATAATTTTTCTTAACTAATCTTTGGTAATCTGCGGTCAGTCGCTTAGCAATCGGTACCGCTTGTTGCAGGCTGACCACCTGGGCCTGAGCTGACTGGATTTCGGCACTGCGCTGGTGGATTTCGGCATCGACCAGCGCCAGGCTGCTCTGGTACTCCTGATATTGTCCCTGAAGCCAGCGCCTGGCGCTTATAATCTGTTCAGGGCTGGCATGAGTCATCGTCCTTTCCACCAGCTGCGGCGGCCGCTGTTGGTTAATCGCATCCAGCATCGCTGCTCCCCGCGCGCTGTCAATACGGGCAGCCAGTAACTCACTCTCGATCCGGCTGACATCGGCGTTTGCCGCCGTCGGGTCAAGCTCAACCAGCAGTTCACCAACCTTTACTATCTGACCATCACTGACGTGAATGGCTTTGACCACCGCTGTTTCACTGGATTGAATCAGTTTGGTTTTCCCACTGGGAACAATTTTCCCTGGCGCAACCGCCACCACCTCGATTTTGCCAGTGCAGGCCCAGATCAATGCCAGCGTAGCGAAACCTATAATGGCCCAGCAGAAAATTCTGGGTGACGGATGCACCGGTGTTTCCTGTAATTCCAGTGCCGAAGGTAAAAATTGCAGTTCATGGGCAAGCCGCGCCGGGACGTCCATGTTTTTGCGTTGACGCCAGGACTGACTCCAGACGTTCCGATAGCGCTGCAATAAAGAAAGCATGTCGCTCATAAGTGATTCTCATCCTTGAATCAGGGTCAATTTTTCCTGTCAGGTCAGCCAGCACTCAGCCTCTAACATCTGAATAAAGGCCGCCTCTCAGCCCTGCTGCATACGATACAGTCGTGAATAGTGGCCATTCTGTTTTGCCAGTAGCTCTGCATGAGCACCTTGTTCAACTATTTCGCCCCGATCCATAACCAGAATACGATGGGCGTCGCGCACCGCTGACAATCGATGGGCGATGATAATGACCGTGCGGCCCTGACAAATGCTTTTCATGTTTTGCTGTACCACACGTTCAGATTCATAATCCAGCGCACTGGTTGCCTCGTCAAAAATCAAAATGCGGGGATTGCCGATCAAAGCACGCGCAATAGCTACCCGTTGCCGCTGCCCACCGGAAAGTGATGTGCCATGTTCTCCAACCACTGTGTCGTAACCCTCTGGCAATTCCAGGATAAATTCATGAGCACCGGCCATGCTGGCAGCATGCATCACCACCTCAAGCGGTGCACCCGGATCGATTAAGGCGATATTTTCGCGAATGCTACGGTTGAACAGCATGTTTTCCTGCAGTACCACGCCAATTTGCCGACGAAGCGAAGAAACATCAGTCAGCGCCAGATCCATGCCATCAACCATTACTCGTCCACGTTCAGGCACATAGAGTCGTTGCAGCAAACGAGTCAGCGTGCTTTTTCCCGAACCTGAGCGGCCCACCACACCGATGATCTCACCGGCACCAATGACGAGATTGACGCTGCGCAGCACCTCACTGCCATCAGGCCGGTAGCGAAAATACACTTGTTCGAACGTTATTTGCCCTTTCAGGGATGGCATCGTGCTGCGTGTGGCCTGCGCCAGTTCAGTATGAGAATTAAGAATGTCACCCAGACGCTGTATAGAAACACCGGTTTGCTGAAAGCTGGTCCACAGTTGCGCCAGCCGCATGATTGGGCCGCTGACACGGCCAGCCAGCATATTAAATGCAATTAATTCCCCGACCGACAACTCCCCCTCGATCACCAGACGGGCGCCAATCCACAAAGTAGCGACCGTCACCAGTTTGCCAATCAAAGAGACGCTTTCATTGGCAACAGTGGACAAGGTCTGGGTTTTAAATCCTGCGGCAACATAAGCCGCCATTTGATTATCCCACTGGCGAACGACCTGCGGTTCCACAGCCATTGATTTCAGGGTGTCGATACCATTGATCGTTTCGACAAGAAATGCCTGATTCTCGGCACCACGTGTAAAACTTTCCTGTAATCGCCTGCGCAACAGAGGCGTGATCAGCACTGAGATCAATACATAGAGCGGCAATGACACCAACACAACTAAAGTCAGCCAGCCGCTGTAACAGAGCATCACAAGGATAAAGACCAGCGAAAAAAGCACATCAAGCAGTAAGGTGATGGCGTTACCAGTAAGGAAACTGCGGATATTTTCCAGCTCGCGTACGCGGGCAACAGAATCACCAACTCGCCTTACCTGAAAATAAGCCAGCGGCAGATTGATCAGATGCCGGAACAGGCCAGAGCCCAACTCCACATCAATTCGGCTGGTCGTATGGATAAATACATAACTGCGTAAGCCGCTCAGGAGGGATTCAAACAGCATGATGCCCAGCAGTCCGGCGGCGATAACATCCAGCGTGGTGAGACCGTGGTGTACCAGGACTTTGTCCATAACCACCTGAAAGAACAAGGGTGTGACCAGGGCAAACAGCTGCAGGACAAAAGATCCCAGTAAAACCTCCCCTAACAGCTTGCGGTATTTGACGATCGCCGGGACAAACCAGGTGAAGTCAAAACGTGAGGACTCACCGGAAATTGCGTTACTGGAACGCACAAGAACCAGTTGTCCGGCCCAGCGTCGCTCAAGTTCATCAAATCCGATAACTTCGGGACGCGCTGAACGAGGATCCTGGATCAGGGCCCGCTCCTTATCCACCCTGGCGAGGATGAAAAACGTTCCATCACGATCAATAGCAATGGCAGGCAATGGCGAGTGCTGAAGCCTGGCAATGCTGGTATGAACTGCCCGGGCCTTCAGCCCCGATTTACGGGCAGCCAGCAGCAGCTCTTGCAGGGTGACACCTTGCTCTGCGGCAGAGAACTCATGCGCGAGCTGTTCGACTGACAGGGCTATATTGTGAAATCTGGCAATCATTGCCAGGCAAAGCAATCCCGTATCCGGTTGCTGAGTGGACGAAGGGGAACGAGTGCAGTTTTGATCTTTTAGCATCTGGCGTCCTTGCCTGTTTTAAACAGATGGCAGCGGGAAATGAAAAGCGCGGTTTACCATTAATACAACTGAGCCTCCCAGGCTCAGTAAACTCAAACCCTGTTAAAGGCGCCATCTCACTGAATAAATAGTTCAAATAATGTAAAGACTGTGTAAGTTTTGCGTATTATCCGCTCAGGTGAACAAAAAGAAAACAATTTTTATTAATTTTTGAAATGAGTTGACCTCATGGGGCATGAGCTGAGGATGCGCTGAAATAGATTAAAACTGCGTGAGTTATTACTGAAAAACGGGAAAATGCGGGTGGAGAAACTTCTCCCGTTTTTTAAAGTCCAGCTGCTGGCTTCAGTTGCCAGCTGGTCGGCATTTCAGAGATCGCGACTTTACCGTTGTCAGGGCGCGGATGCGCCTTTTTGCTGTGTATTACAGATCAGAAGCGGTAACCAGCCCCGAAGAAGAAGACAAAGGGATTAATGTGGGTATCGATACTCTGTCGTCCCGCGCCTGCGGCATCAAAGCGGACTTTGGTGTCAATATCCATGTACCACAGGGAGGCGTTCAGCATCCACTGTGGCGACAGCTGATAGTCCAGCCCCACCTGACCCGCCACGCCCCAGCTGTTTTTTACGCTGAGATTGCTCAGACCCGCATCACGCCCGGTCTGGTTGAAATCCGTGTCGTAAAACATCGTGTAGTTGACGCCGATGCCTGCATAAGGCTGGAGCTTGCTGTTATTTCCCATAAAGTACCATTGTGCCATCAGCGTTGGCGGTAGCTGATGAACGGTCGCCAGCGTCCCGGTAGAAGCTAACCCGACCTTATGGCGAAACGGCGTTGCGCCCAGCAGCTCGACGCCGACGTTATCGGTCAGCATATAGGTAAAAGTCAGTCCCAGCTGGGTATTGTTATCGATATCAAACTCGCCTAACCCCAGTACGTTATCGGAACCGCCGGTAGGACGCACCGTTGCAGAACCGGCACGCATAAAGAAATCGTCGGCCTGATGTGCAGATGCCACTACCGGCGCACAGGCCGCCACCAATAACGCTAATACTGAAATTTTCATAACCACTCCTTTGTCAGGTGAAAGATGCGCAATGTTGTCTTCTTTTTTTTAACGCGAAGATTTTAGCTTTATTTTCATAAAGATCACCCTAATAAAAGCGAAAGCGGCAGTAAATTCAGCAAAAATTGATCTGGATCAAAATATGTTAATTACATTAACAAAAGTGATGTAATTTAAAGCGGGTACTGTCTGGCAGGCCGCGGTCAACGCGAGAGCGGCCCAACAAAAGCATGATGGGTTACCTGCACTAAGCTAGCGGTACAAAGAAGGAAGACGGCGATGACCAGCGATAACGGATTGCATCTTAGCCAAACGGAAAGTTGTGTAAGTCGGGGTGCCAGGTTGGCTTAAGACCATGTACAATCGCCGGATCGCTAAATTCGGCTCTCAAGGAGTGTACATGTCATTCACGGCGGCTTCGTTATACCGTGACACGGGAAATTTTTTTCGCCATCAGCTGATTACTATTGTGCTGATCGCTTTGCTGACCTCATTTATTACTGTTTTAATCGGCCATGCTTTAACACCCGATATGGCCACGCTCGCGGGTAAAGACGACGCCTCGATGAGCCTGCTGGAATGGGTGCGAACGCTAACGCCGGAACAGCAGCGTGTTCTGCTACACGCTTCTGCCGCTGGCACCTTTGCCTCGCTGGTAGGCAATACGCTACTGGCAGGTGCGATGCTTAGCCTGATCCCGATGGTTTCCGCTGGCGAACGCGTTAGCGCGCTACGCGCTATCGGCGTTGCTGCACCCTCTCTGCCCCGTCTGCTGATACTGGTATTTTTTATGACGCTGATTGTGCAGCTGGGCTTTATGGCGCTGGTCGCTCCGGGCTTTATTCTCGCCACCGTGCTGGCAATGTCGCCAATTATTCAGGCGAAAGAAAACGTGGGCGCTTTTGCCGCCATGCGCGCCAGTACGCGCCTGGTCTGGAGTCAGGTTAAGGTCGTGGCCCCGGCTATTGCCGTGTGGCTGCTGGCAAAAATGGCGGTGCTGCTGCTGGCTTCGTCGCTGACCGTGCTGCCCGCTAACGTCGCCTCCGTGCTGATGAACGCGCTGAGCAACCTGTTTTCGGCGATACTGATTATCTATCTCTATCGCCTTTATATGCTGTTACGTTAATCAGTCGCTGCACGCCTGCTGGCGTGCAGCCCCTACTGGCCTGATAACCGGAAACCTCTATGAAGCAGTTACTTGATTTTCTTCCCCTCGTGGTCTTTTTTGTCTTTTATAAGCTTTACGATATTTATGTCGCTTCGGGCGCGCTGATCGCGGCTACTGCGCTGGCACTGGTGGCCAGCTGGTTCCTGTATCGCAAGCTGGAAAAAATGACCATTGTGACCTTTGTACTGGTCGCCGTTTTCGGCACGCTAACGCTGGTTTTCCATAACGACGAATTTATTAAGTGGAAGGTCACGGTAATCTATACGCTGTTTGCTGGCGCGCTGCTGTTCAGCCAGTTCTGGATGAAGCAGACGCTGATTCAAAGCATGCTGGGTAAAGAGCTGACGCTGCCGGATGCCGCCTGGCGTCGTCTGAACGTCGCCTGGGCACTGTTCTTCTTTGCCTGCGGCCTCGCCAATATTTACGTGGCTTTTTGGCTGCCTCAGGAAGTCTGGGTTAACTTTAAGGTATTTGGCTTAACCGTCCTGACGCTGCTCTTTACCTTGCTTAGCGGCGTATATATCTATCGCCTGATGCCGCAGGACGAAAAGTAATCACCGCAGCACGTTAAATCGGAAAAGCGCTTTTATCATGCAAAACACACTTTTATAGGCTCTTTAATAAAAGTGTGTTTTCGCTAAAACTGATTCAATACACCTCGTCACTCCGCTATACGCAGTCCGCACAGCATCCAGCCAGTGGTACAGCTTTAATATCAAATAATTATGTATGACATAATGAGCCACGGCACGGTGTAGATTAGCCCCTGTCTCCCTCAAGAAAGATCACAGCAAACAGAGCTATCTCTCATACCTGCTTCGTAAAGCGCGGAAAGCGGCTCAGGTTTTCGCCAAATAAACCTGTACAGCTTTCGATTTTTTGTATAACTTAGCAAACAAATCATCGCTCACCTGACAATAACGGAGTCTTCGAATGCAACAGACGGCACAAAAGGCTGGTATCAACAGCACAATCTCTGCATATTTTGCTCGCGCAGCTCTGCCTTCGCAACAGGAAACGCTGGGCTCGGTGGTCGTAGAAGTCCTGCGTTCAGGGCGCACTCTGAACCGTAAAGCTATCTGTATGCGCCTGTTAACACGTATCGATAAAGCATCTTCGCCTGAAGAAGAACAGCATCTCCAGGAATTGATTAAGCTTCTTTTTTGCGAGTAACGCTCTGTTTCTGAGCAGATTTTGTAGCCGGATACAGACAAGACTGCCGGCCTGAAAATCTTATTCAGAGAAAAACATGAAAGAGAATTATGAAAGATTGCGGGATATCCTTATCGGTAAAACAGTCCTCGGTCTCCTGAGTGAAAAATTGCCCGTCTCGTGGCATGCCGTGCTTGAAAAACTTGAAGCCACGCTAAATTCCGGGCTGGACAGTGAAAAAACGCACGCGGCTATGCTGGCTATAAAAGAAGTTAAAGAAGAGATGCGCCGCCGCGAGCCCGGTCATGCTGGACATTTGGTCAATATCCCTGCGGCAAATGATAGCGACGACACGACCCAACATTAACTACGATTGCCGAAAGCGACAGCCTGAGTGGGTACAGCAGCTGGCATAAACAACACTATCAGACAGGTAATGCAATGATGCAGCAAAACAGTGTAGAAGCGATCCCGGTCCTGGCCCACCAGCTGCAAAATATCGATGAAAGATATGAGGATGAAAAGTTAGCCTTCAGTGAAGCCACAAGGGCTATACTGGCCGCGTCAGGCAACGTGTCTCGCAAATCGATTCTTTTCTATTTTGTTAGCGAATTAGAGAACACGACTGATGTTGTAAGAATAGACGTTCTGCGTAACTGTCTGGAGTTGCTTTTAGGCCTGAGTAAAACTGTCGAGTGACAACTCTGTTGCAGGTGTCCTCTGCACCACGCCCTGTCCTTTCAGTGCATTTTCCGCATAAGCATTTTGATAACTTCCTGACAGCTACCGCGCGTTTCAGGATTGTCTGTCTCCTCACTGAGGTGATAAAGAGCTTCAGCAAGCTCGTGCGGTTGCAAAATTTTATCAGGCGTCAGCAGCTGTTTTACAGCCTTACCGACGAAATTAAATATCTCTTCTGAAGTACCGGATTCATGTTTTTTCAATACGCCCCCTTTTAGTGGATATATACACAGTACAGCATCTCCTTCCCGCTGTCTGCAAATGCGGCCAGTCACGCTTCAATCCGCATTTATAATCAAAAACCTTTAACCGTTGTTTCTTGCGCATAGCGACCTCCTGCTGACCAGAATGTAGCCAATAATCATCTGTTTCTAATGTTTCAGAGGATTATCCGGGCATTTTCCCTCTGAGCGACTACAGTCAGGGGTGAGGTTTTCATCAATCGTTCAAATGGAGGAATTACCGTGTTTTTTCAAGACGACGAGAAAGGCCACGTCATTATTGGCGAAGCGGCACTGCACCTGGCACTGGCTCAAAAAGAGATTACCGTTATGTCTCTTATCGCCGAGCTTGGACGCATGGCTGTAGATCACAGCGGTGACGCGCGTTTGCTTGAGCTTTCTGAAGCCCGGAACTGGCTAAGAACGTTCATCACGCCGGGTATCACCAGGCAGCCTGTGCCGTACCTGCAGAATTTTGTAAGCCTGAACGAAGACAAGAACTAACGCCAGTGGACGTAGTCCGGCTCTGGCCGGAAAACGATAGCGAAAGATGACCTCACAGGTCGCGCGAAAGCGTGTACCGGCCGGAGATATTGTCAGGGAGGACACCATCCCGGTACTCAGTTTCATACGGATATATCCTCAGTACTCTCTCACCAGAACCCTGAAGATGCGCTTTTATTGTTATACAGAAGCGTGCCTCCTGCTATCCCTGCTTCGTGCCCGGCCTTTTGATTGGCTCGTTTGCGCGCCTGTTAATGTATAAAAAGTGTGTACAGAAGCCTTTCGGGTTAAAATAAGATGCGGCACAACAATGCGCTAACCGCATATAATCAGTTAACAGCACAACAAAAACCCGGCACTTTTTAGCTAACGGCCAGGCAGTTTTTCAGAAAAACAATTCAGTACCCGTGGTAAATCGGGCCTTTAATTTTATCGGAAGCAAATAATGAGCGAAGAACAACGACTCCCGCAGGGCGAAATGGTGCTGCGAACGCTGGCGATGCCTGCGGATACCAACGCCAACGGCGATATCTTTGGCGGCTGGCTAATGTCGCAAATGGATATGGGCGGCGCGATTCTGGCGAAAGAGATTGCCAATGGCCGTGTGGTGACGGTCAGAGTGGACGGCATGACCTTTTTGAAACCGGTGGCGGTTGGCGACGTGGTGAGCTGTCATGCCCGCTGTATCCGAACCGGCAGCAGCTCTATTACCATTAATGTTGAAGTATGGATTAAGAAAGTCTCTTCCGAGCCGATTGGTCAGCGCTACTGCACGACCGAAGCGGTCTTTATCTATGTGGCCGTGGACGGCGAAGGTAAAGCCCGCCCGCTTCCGGCTGATAAAAGCCATTTTAGCGAAGCGTAACCTTCACCGGCGCGCTGAAAGATCGGTCTTCAGCGCGCTGGCGTGAGCTTTACTCAATGCTTGAACCACCATTAATTTTAAAAACGATGTTCATGGTTTGATCTTTGCCAGGTTTGCCTGGCTCATATCGCCATTTCCTCACGGCTTCTTTTATTGTACGTTCAAACATATTGCGCGGCTGAGCTTCGATAATACGCAGATTATCAATCTGACCGGAAGCATCGACATCAAACTTAATACGCACATGGCCCTCAATCCGTAAAGCAGAAGCTCGCGGTGGGTAGATCGGCTTATCTACTCTTAACGCTTTTGGCCCGCTTGCAACGGCAGTAGAAGCAGAAGGCGCATTAGAGGTCTTTGGCGCGGTAGAGGGTTTGGTTGCCGTTGCCGTTTTGTCGTTATTTAACGGCGCGGCCTGGCGCGGCTCTTCACGCGGTTTCACCTCTTTTTTATGCTTCACCACCTCTTTCTTTGGCTTTGGTCTGGGCTTAGGCTTGGGAACAGGTTTGGGGATCGGCACCGGCTCCGCTTTTGGCGGCTCTGGCTCTGGCTCTGGCACAGGTTCCGGTTCCGGCTCGGGTTCCGCTACCGGCTGGGGAGCAGGCTGAGGCGCTGGCTGGGGTTCAGGCTGCACTTCAGGCGCGACCAGAGAGACGCTGATGGGCTGAGACGCTTTCGGTACGGGCACCACCTGATGAAATGAAGCATAGAGTATCCCGCCTATCACCACGGCGTGCAGCCCCAGGGAAAAAAGCGTCGGCAGTGAAATACGGCGTGGAAAAGAAGTTTCGGTCAGCGTCGTCATAATCTTTCTGCGATAAAAGTTGAAGCGTAAGTGTAAATGCAAATAGCAATCAGTTTCAACAACCCACCTCATTTCCGGCGCGATTTTGTCAGAAAAGGTGTTGGCTGCCGTCGCCTGGTTCGCTTCGTCATCTTTCATTTGCAGAATAGCGAACGATGACTTAACGTGAAGTCCACTTTTACCGACACCGACAGGAGTTAACGTGCTCTACGTAATTTATGCGGAAGATAATGCAGATTCACTGGAAAAGCGTCAAGCCGTACGCCCTGCTCACCTGGCGCGCCTGCAGCTGCTGCAGGATGAAGGACGCCTGATTATTGCCGGGCCGATGCCGGCCGTTGACAGCAATGAACCTGGCGCGGCGGGTTTTTCCGGATCGACCATTATTGCTGAGTTTACCTCCCTGGAAGAGGCGCAGTCTTGGGCGCAGGACGATCCCTACGTTGCCGCAGGCGTTTACAAGCAGGTTGCCGTTAAGCCTTTCAAGAAAACGTTTTAACCCTTACTACCAGATGACTAAATGAAAATTGGCTATCTTTTTCCCGCTGCGGTCGGGATAGCTGGCGCGGTGCTGCTGGTCTGGTTTATCGCCAGCGGCGCATGGATGCCGGGCGCATAAATACCGGCAACGGGCCAGAAATGGAAAACCCGCCGACCGGCGGGTTCAGGCTGCTGCCCCCCTGAAGCGACGGGAGCCTGCACGTTGTTAACAACAAAAACCCGCTAACCGGCGGGTTTGTTGTTTCAGACCAGCTGGGTGATAAACAGAATAGAACGCCGCTGCTGCTGGCTCAGCTGATGGCGAATAGCATGCATGCGGCCATAGCGTCTGGACTGGCCTTCCAGCCAGCGTGCCCGGCGGCGCTGAATCTGGCGCGACATCCGCCAGCGTGCGACTTCATTTCTACTCCGTCTCATTTCACCCTCTGTGCTAACAAAAACTCGCGCCGCATTATAAAGATTTTTGCCGTCAGGCCAAGTCCGATTGCTTAAGGAAAAGGTTTCGTCCGCCGCCATCTGCACGTAAACTCCTGTAATCAGAGGTGAACGGGACTTCCACTTTTATGACGACTTTTTATACTTTTGTCAGCTGGCTGCTGGTTTTTGGTTACTGGCTGCTGATTGCCGGCGTGACGCTACGCGTTCTGATGAAGCGGCGGACGGTGCCTTCTGCGATGGCCTGGCTGCTGGTCATCTATATTCTGCCGCTGGTGGGCATTGTGGCCTATCTCTCTTTCGGCGAACTGCATCTGGGAAAGCGACGTGCCGAGCGCGCACGTACCATGTGGCCTTCCACCGCCAAATGGCTTAACGATTTGAAGTCGTGCCACTCTATTTTTGCCCGGGACAACAGCGACGTGGCCCGCTCTCTGTTTCAACTTTGTGAAAACCGTCAGGGCATCGCGGGCGTTAAGGGCAATCAGCTACAGCTGCTGACCTCGACGGACGATACCATGCAGGCGCTGATCCGCGATATCCAGCTCGCCCGCCACAATATTGAGATGGTTTTTTATATCTGGCAGCCCGGTGGCATGGCGG
The DNA here is from genome assembly GCF_047456155.1 of Erwinia sp. BNK-24-b. Lineage (NCBI taxonomy): Bacteria > Pseudomonadati > Pseudomonadota > Gammaproteobacteria > Enterobacterales > Erwiniaceae > Erwinia > Erwinia sp. BNK-24-b. The sequence continues at coordinate 1,957,584 of NZ_CP179901.1, read as the reverse complement.
ATGAAGTGGCGGAAACGCTGATGGCGGCGGCGCGGCGCGGCGTTCACTGTCGCCTGATGCTCGATTCTGCGGGCAGCGTGCAGTTCTTCCGTAGTCCCTGGCCCGCGATGATGCGCAATGCCGGTATCGACGTGGTTGAATCGCTGAAGGTTAGCCTGCTGCGCGTTTTTCTGCGCCGCATGGATTTGCGTCAGCATCGTAAAGTGGTACTGATTGATAACTATATTGCCTATACCGGCAGCATGAATCTGGTCGATCCGCGCTACTTTAAGCAGGATGCGGGCGTGGGCCAGTGGATCGATCTGATGGCGCGTATGGAAGGCCCGGTCGCCACCACGATGGGCATTATTTACTCCTGCGACTGGGAAATTGAGACCGGGAAACGCATTTTACCGCCGCCGCCCGACGGTACGATTATGCCTTTTGAACAAGAAAGCGGCCATACGATTCAGGTTATTGCTTCCGGGCCAGGCTTCCCGGAGGATTTGATCCACCAGGCGTTGCTGACGGCGGTCTATTCAGCCCGCGAACAGCTGATTATGACCACGCCCTACTTTGTACCGAGCGACGATCTGCTGCACGCTATCTGCACCGCCGCCCAGCGTGGCGTAGAGGTCAGTATTATCGTGCCCAAACATAACGATTCGCTGCTGGTGGACTGGGCGAGCCGCTCCTTTTTCGCAGAGTTACTGGAAGCAGGCGTCAGAATTTATCAGTTCGAAGATGGTTTGCTGCATACTAAAAGCGTGCTGGTCGACGGGCAGCTTAGCCTGGTCGGCACGGTCAACCTGGATATGCGCAGCCTGTGGCTAAATTTTGAGATTACCCTGGTGATTGATGACGATGGTTTCGGTAGCGATCTGGCCAGGGTCCAGGACGACTATATCGCCCGTTCGCAGCTGCTTGACGCCAAACGCTGGCTGCAGCGCGCTTACTGGCAGCGAATTGTTGAACGACTGTTTTACTTCTTTAGTCCGTTGTTGTAAAACGGGCGGAATTGCACAGCGCCCTGAGGGCATTATGGGAAACTTTATGGATTTGAATAACCGCCTTACCGAAGATGAAACGCTGGAACAGGCTTATGATATTTTCCTTGAGCTGGCGGGCGATAACCTCGATCCGGCCGATATCATCCTGTTCAATCTTCAGTTTGAAGAGCGTGGCGGCGCAGAGCTACACGATCCGGCTGAAGACTGGGCCGAGCACGTGGATTTCGATCTCAACCCGGACTTTTTTGCCGAAGTGGTTATTGGCCTGGGCGAGAGCGAAGAAGATCCGGTCACCGACATTTTTGCTCGCGTGCTGCTGTGCCGCGAAAAAGACCACAAGCTTTGCCATATCCTGTGGCGTGAGTAACCGTAAACCGCAGCCAGACGCTGCGGTTTAACCCTCTTATAACGGATCTACCTTCAGACAAGAAACCGCATGACGGAAACTGCCTTCCAGCAGCGGCCTTGTCACGGCACACTCCGGCCCCGCTATCGGACAGCGCGTGCGGAAAACGCAGCCTGACGGCGGATTGATTGGCGACGGTAGCTCTCCTTCCAGCAGCTGAATGACCTTGTTTTTTTCCAGATCGGGATCGGGGATCGGCACGGCGGACATCAGCGCGCGCGTGTAGGGATGCTGTGGATTCTGATACACCTCGTCATAGGTGCCCAGCTCCACCGCATGGCCCAGATACATCACCAGAACGCGATCCGAAATATGCTTAACTACCGCCAGGTCGTGCGCGATAAAAATAAGGGAAAGCCCCATTTCCCGCTGTAGCTGCTGCAAAAGGTTGACGACCTGCGCCTGAATGGAAACGTCCAGCGCGGAAACCGGCTCGTCACAGATAATCAGCTTTGGCTCCAGGATCAGCGCGCGGGCGATGCCGATACGCTGGCACTGGCCGCCAGAAAACTCGTGCGGATAGCGGTTGATCAGATTCGGCAACAGCCCCACCTTCATCATCATCGTCCTGACCCGCTCTTTGACCTCCTGCCGCGCCATTCGGGGATGATAGGTACGCAGCGGCTCGGCAATAATATCGCCGATGGTCATCCGGGGATTCAGCGAGGCCAGCGGATCCTGAAAAATCATCTGGATATCGCTGCGCGCCTTGCGCCACTCCTCCTCGCTCTGCCCCAACAGATCGCGGCCAAGCCAGGCGACGCGGCCCGCCGTGGCGTTAACCAGGCCAATGATAGCGCGCGCCAGCGTCGACTTTCCGCAGCCGGATTCGCCTACCACGCCCAGCGTTTCACCTTCATAAAGGCGCAGGCTGACGCCATCCACGGCCTTCAGCGTCTTAGGCGGCTGCCAGAACCACTGCTTGCCGTCTTTAATCGAAAAGTGGACTTTAAGATCGGCTATTTCCAGCAGCACTCTTTTTTCAGCTACAGCGTTCATACCAGCTCCTCCGCAGGTTTAAAACAGGCGCGCAGGCGGCTTTCGCCAAAAGGCGTCAGTGGCGGCATGGTGGCGCAAACTTCCATCGCATGAGGACAGCGAGGCTGGAACGGACAGCCTTTTGGCAGCCGCAACAGGTTAGGCGGATTACCGGGGATAGTCGTCAAGGTTTCGCCCTGCGCATCCAGACGCGGAACGGCATTCAGCAGGCCAATCGAATAAGGATGCGTAGGCTGATAAAAGATATCGCGCGCTTTGCCATACTCCATCGTTCTGCCTGCATACATCACCAGCACCCGATCGCAGATCCCCGCTACCACGCCAAGATCGTGCGTGATCATTATGATTGCGGTGTTGAATTCTCTTTTCAGGTCGTTAAGCAGCGTCATAATTTGCGCCTGCACGGTAACGTCCAGCGCGGTAGTGGGTTCATCGGCAATCAGCAGCTTAGGCCGGCAGAGCAGCGCCATCGCAATCATTACGCGCTGCCGCATACCGCCAGAGAACTCGTGCGGATACATTTTCATGCGCTTGCGGGCCTCCGGCATTTTTACCGCATCCAGCATGCGTACCGACTCTTCAAACGCCTGCGCGCTGCTCATGCCTTTATGCAGCTGCAGCACTTCCATCAGCTGTTCGCCAACGCGCATATAGGGATTGAGCGAGGTCATCGGATCCTGAAAAATCATGGCAATCTGTTCAGCACGCAGCCGGTTTAGCTTTTTTTCCGGCAGGTTGAGGATCTCTGAACCATTGAAGCTGGCCGAGCCGCCGATACGGCCGTTGCTGGCCAACAGGCCCATCAGCGCAAAGGCCGTTTGCGATTTACCGGAACCGGACTCGCCAACGATGCCTAAGGTTTCACCTGCCCGCAGGTCAAAATTCAGATCGTTGACGGCGGTAACGTCGCCATCAGGCGTGGCAAAGGTAACGCGTAAATCTTTTACCGACAGCAGCAGCTCGCCCGTTTGTTGCGCCATTGCTGGCCTGAGTTGGGTCACGTTCATCGGGAAACTCCTTAGCGGTCTTTCGGATCGAGGGCATCACGCAGGCCATCGCCGATAAAGTTGAAACAAAACAGCGTAACCACTAAAAAACCGGCCGGAAACAGCAGCAGCCACGGCGACACTTCCATTGAGTTTGCGCCATCGCTGAGCAATGCGCCCCAGCTACTGAGTGGCTCTTGCGTACCCAAACCTAAAAAGCTCAGGAAAGATTCAAACAGGATCATGCTCGGCACCAGCAGCGAGGCGTAAACCACCACCACGCCGAGCACGTTCGGCACGATATGGCGCAGCACGATGCTGGCAGTAGAAACGCCGCCAACGTGGGCCGCTTCGATAAACTCTTTGCGCTTGAGGCTTAGCGTCTGGCCGCGCACGATACGCGCCATATCCAGCCAGGAAACCAGGCCGATAGCAACAAAGATCAGCAGAATATTACGGCCAAAAAAGGTCACCAGCAGAATGACAAAGAACATAAACGGGAAGGAGTTAAGGATCTCCAGCAGGCGCATCATCACCGAATCGGTTTTGCCGCCAAGATAGCCCGCCAGCGAGCCATAGAGCGTGCCTACCAGCACCGCTACCAGCGCGGAGGCGATGCCGACCATCAGCGAGATGCGACCGCCAATCGCGACGCGAACCAGCAAATCACGGCCGGACGAGTCCGTACCAAAATAGTGTTTCGAGGCGATATCGGGCGCGCTCGACATCATTCCCCAGTCGGTATCGTCATAGGTAAACGAAGAGAGCATGGGTGCAAAAACCACAAATAGCGCAATCAACACCAGCACGGTCAGGCTGGCCAGCGCCGCGCGGTTATGGATAAAACGGCGGCGCGCATCCTGCCACAGGCTACGCCCTTCCACCTCAAGCTGTTCGCTAAAGGCATCAAGAGCGGCGCTGTTTTTCTTAGTTAACATCACAAGCTCCTAGTAGCGAATTTTCGGATCGATGACCGCATAAAGTACGTCAACAATCGCGTTAAAAAGAATGGTCAGCACGCCCACCAGAATGGTCAGGCTGAGCACCAGCGAATAGTCGCGGTTCAGGGCACCGTTAACAAACAGCTGTCCAATACCCGGCAGACCATAGATGGTTTCGATAACCATAGAGCCGGTAATGATGCCCACAAAAGCTGGCCCCAGATAGGAGAGCACCGGCAGCATCGCTGGCTTCAGCGCGTGGCGCAAAATAATGCGACGCATTGGCAGGCCTTTTGCCCGGGCCGTCCGGATAAAGTTGGTATGCAGTATTTCGATCATCGAGCCGCGGGTAATGCGCGCAATGCTGGCGATATAGGCCAGCGACAGCGCGACCATCGGCAGGATCATGTACTGAATCGCCCCGCCGTTCCAGCCGCCGCCCGGTAGCCATTTCAGCACGATGGCGAAGATAAGCACCAGCAGTGGTGCCACCACAAAGCTGGGTATCACCACGCCCGTCATCGCGACACCCATTACCAGGAAATCCCATTTGCTGTTCTGCTTCAGTGCGGCAATCACTCCCGCCGTCACGCCCAGCACAATCGCCAGAATAAACGCCGCCAGGCCCAGTTTTGCCGAGACCGGAAAGGCATGGCCGACCAGATAGTTAACCGAATAATCTTTATATTTAAACGAAGGCCCAAAATCCCCGTGCGCCAGCTGGCTCAGATAGCTCAGGTACTGTTTCCAGATAGGATCGTTCAGATGGTATTTGGCCTCAATATTCGCCATCACTTCCGGCGATAACGTGCGCTCACCGGTGAAAGGACTGCCCGGAGCCAGACGCATCATAAAAAAGGAGATAGTAATAAGGATAAGTAGCGTCGGAATCGCTTCCAGAAAACGACGAAAAATAAATTTTAACATTGCCCGTACCTGCTGGCCTGTGCTTCAGCACTGCTTAAAAGAATCGCGTGGGGAAAGGCAACCCTTTCCCCAACCAATTAATGCTTGATGATATAAATGTCTTTATCGTAGAGGTAGTTCAACGGATCTTTGCCGGTGTAACCGCCTACATAAGGTTTCACCAGGCGCGTGTTGGCATAGTAGAAGACCGGCGCAATAACCGAATCTTTGTCCAGCTGCTGTTCAGCCTGGGTGTAGGCGGCGCTGCGCGCTTTCTCGTCGCTGGCTGTTGCCGCCGTCGCCATAAATTTGTCAAATGCGGCTGATTTATAGTGCGAGGTGTTATTGCTGCTGTTAGAGAGCATGGTGTTCAAAAACGAGGTCGGTTCGTTGTAGTCCGCACACCATGCCGCGCGCGCGACGTCAAAGTTGCCCTGATGACGAGTATCCAGGAACGTTTTCCACTCCTGGTTATTCAGCTTGATATTCACGCCGAGATTTTTCTTCCAGATTGACGTAGCGGCAATGGCCAGCTTTTTATGCAGATCGGAAGTGTTGTATAGCAGCTCAAAAGTTAGCGGCTTGTCCGCCGTATAGCCCGCTTCGGCCAGCAGCTTTTTCGCCTCTTCGTTACGTTTTTCCTGCGACCAGTTCACCCAGTCCGGCTTGACCAGCTCTGCGCCGTCGATGGCGGGTGGCGTATAGCTCCACGCGGGCTGTTGGCCCTGCGCCAGCACTTTATTGACCATGATGTCGCGATCCAGACCCAGCTTCAGCGCGGTGCGCACGCGAGGATCGTTGAAAGGCGCTTTCTGGTTATTGATTTCATAATAATAGGTGCAGAGGTAAGGATCGACGTGCAGCTCTTTAGGGTTATCTTTTTGCAGCTTTTTAAATAGCTCAATCGGCAGATTGGTATAGGTCATGTCGCTGCCGCCGCTGAAATAGCGGTTAACGTCGTTAACTTCTGAAGGGATAGGCAGGAAGGTTACTTTCTCCAGTTTGGTATTGGCGTTATCCCAGTACTGCGGGTTACGAACCAGCACGATGCGTTCGTTAATAATATGTTCCTGCAGTTTGAAAGCGCCGTTGCCTACCCAGTTACCCGGCTGCGTCCATTTTTCACCAAACTTATCAATGGCAGGTTTATAAACTGGCGACATTGAAGGGTGAATTAACAGCTTATAGAAATAAGGAACGGATTCGCTTAGCGTAACCTGCAACGTATGCGCATCCAGCGCTTTCACGCCCAGCTGGTCAGGCTTTTTCTTACCGGCGATAATGTCGTCGATATTTTCCAGATGGCCGTACTGCAAATAGCTGGCGTAAGGCGAAGCGGTTTTCGGATCGGCCAGACGCTCCCAGCTATACACAAAGTCCTGAGCCGTTACAGACTCGCCGTTGGACCATTTGGCGTTAGCACGCAGATGGAAAGTCCAGACCTTGCCGTCTTTGTTTTCCCAGCTCTCCGCTACGCCAGGGATAGGGTGACCGTTCGGATCGTTAATCAGCAATCCTTCCAGCAAATCGTAGCTGACGGCGGATTCCGGCACGCCTTCAATTTTATGCGGATCCAGCGACTGGACTTCGTCGCCGTTGCCTTTAGTCAGCTCCTGCTTCGCCGCCAGCTGCACGCCAGCCGGGACCGTTGCTGCCGTAGCCAGATTGGCCGCCAGCGCGCCGATGACGGCCAGCGCCAGCAGGCTCTTCTTGGTGATGTTGGTCATTTTGCTACTCCAGTTTTTTATTATTACTGAAACGCTTTGGGCGTTTCGGTTTGCCGGGTTTGCTGCTCGTGGCGCGGAACGAAGACGTCACGGCGTGTTTTTATTTCCCCTGGCTGCTATCATCCTTTTACTTATTACCTTCCTTTCTAATCAATGCTTTATAATGTAATAGTCCTTCACGTTTGGCTGATCCTGCGGGTCTTTACCGCTAAAGCCGCCAACCCAGGGCTTTACCAGCCTGGCGCTGACGCGGTAATAAACCGGCACGATGGCGGAATCACGATCGAGCTGTTGCTCGGCCTGCTGGTAAAGTGCAGCGCGCTCTGCGGCATCCGCTGCAAAAAGAGTTTTGGCCAGCAGACGGTCAAAGGCTTCGCTCTTGTAGAAAGCGGTGTTGTTAGATGAGCGGCTTTGCATTGTGTTTAAAAAGCTGGAAGGCTCGTTGTAGTCGGCACACCAGGTGGCGCGGGCTACGTCAAAGTTGCCCTGATGGCGCGTATCAAGCATGGTTTTCCATTCCTGGTTATCCAGCGTGACCTTTGCGCCCAGGTTTTTTTGCCACATGGACGCGGCGGCAATCGCCTGGCGTTTATTCAGGTCAGAAGTGTTATAAAGCAGCGAGAAACGCAAGGGTTTTTCTTGGCTATAGCCCGCTTCAGCCAGCAGCTTTCTGGCCTGTTCGTTACGCTGCTGCTGCGTTAGCTGCATCCACGCAGGCTGCTGCAACCGGGCACCATCAATAAAGGGTGGCGTAAAGCCACCAGCGGGGATCTGCCCCTGCCCCATAATTTTGTTGGCGATAATGTCGCGGTCCAGCGTGAGTTTCACCGCCGTGCGCACGCGCGCATCGTCAAAAGGCGGACGCCTGTTATTCAGCTCATAATAAAACGTGCACAAAAGTGGACTGACGCGAACCTGCGTCTCCAGCGTTTTCTTTAACATGGGAAAAAGGTCGGGCGGCAGCGCGCTGTTGGTGATATCGATTTCGCCGCTACGATAACGGGCTACGTCCGTAGATTCGGAGGTGATGGGCAAGAAAATGGCCGTTTCAATCGCGGTATGCGCGTTATCCCAATAGCGAGGGTTACGCTTCAGCACGATCTTTTCATTGATAACCCAGTCGCTGAGCGTATAGGCGCCGTTGCCGACGTAGTGTTCCGGCTGCGTCCATTTGTCGCCCCACTTTTCCACGGCTTGCCGGTTAACCGGCTTTAACGCGGCATTGGTAGCCAGCGCAATGAACCAGGGAACAGGTTCGCTGAGCGTAACCTGAAAATGGGTATCATCAAGAGCCTTAACGCCTAAACTTTCGACGGGTCTTTTACCTGCCAGAATCTCATCGACGTTTTCGATGTGGGCATACTGTAAATAGCTGGCATAAGGGGACGCGGTTGCCGGGTCGGCCAGCCGCCGCCAGCTGTAAACAAAATCTTCTGCCGTGACCGGCTCACCGTTACTCCAGGTCGCCTTACGCAGGGTAAACGTCCAGGTTTTATACTGCTGATTGCTCCAGCTCTCCGCCATGCCCGGTACGCTATGGCCTTGATTATCTGTGTTTACCAACCCTTCCAGCAGATTACTGACAATGTTGCTTTCCGGTACGCCTTCAATCTTTTGCGGATCCAGCGTAGAGACTTCGCTACCGTTATTAATGGTGATTTTTTGTTGTGCGGCCAGCGCAATCCCTTCAGGCGGAGTTGCAGCGTTGGCCAGCGACACAGAGGTTATACAGGCCAGTGCCAGGTTATGCAGTTTTTTCATTAATCAGTGATTACCTCTGTGGAGCTCTGGCCGATTGTCGAAGCGCGTTTAAAATGCATTGCACATCCGATGCCAGGTTTGCTCAGTGCAGAAAAACCTAACAGAAGGCGACTTCATGCTCCACAGCAAAATGATGGAAATGTTAACCATTTCTCTTTTATGGCGTTAAAAATTTCCCGCAGCGCACTTCTTTTTCGGCAGAAAATAAAATTAAGTTATTGATTTAGTTCCAAAAATAAGAAAACCATGGTTGCAGAAATGTTTTAACAAAGTTAAATGAAGATAAAACCGCAAATCTCGTCGTGACGGCGATTTTCCGGTCATATACGCTATTATCGCTTCAGTAATTAGTTTTAACTGCTGATAAGAAACCAGTATGGCAGCACATTGGCATGTTATTTAAATAACATTTACTGCTTACCTTTTGATAAAACACGCTTTTGCAGTAATTACATTAATATGGGGCGGCTTCTGTTAAGCCAAACGAATAATTGCACCTCACTGGTGCAATTAACGTTTGAGAAGGATCATTTTGGTGCGCAATTTTGTTTCAGCCGCGAAACAACCGCAGATTATCTGCTTTAAACCTCATTTTTCAGCAAGCTTTCAGGTGACCAGTCCGGGAAATAAGGCTCTGAGGCCCGTCACCACAAACTCAATCCCTAAGGCCATTAACAGCAGCCCCATGATACGGGTTATCACGTTGATACCCGTTTGTCCTAATGCCCTGACCATTAATGGTGCAGCCCGGAACAACAGCCAGCAGCATAAAGAAAACAGCGCGATCGCTACGCTAAAGCCTAACAAATTTTGCCAGCTGTGATAGCGAGTGCTCCAGACGATGGTAGAACTGATTGCGCCCGGCCCCGCCATAAGCGGCAGCGCCAGCGGCACGACGCCCACGCTTTCGCGTATCGCCGTTTCTGATTTCTCCTGCTTGTTTTGCTTATCCTCTCCCAGCTTGCCGCTGATCATCGACATGGCAATGGTCACAACCAGAATGCCGCCGGCGATGCGAAATGAATCGATAGAGATCCCAAAGATATGCAGGATGGCATCGCCTAAAAACAGCGCGGTCCAGAGAATAATGGCCACGGAAAGATTGGCCGTCAGATTGGTTTTGTTGCGGGCAACCGGGAGCTGATAGCTGGTCATACTGATAAATACCGGGATAATGCCCACCGGATTGACCAGCGCAAAAAGCCCGACGAAAAATTTAATATAGCCTGACAGATCGAGGATGGCTGGATTCACGCTTTTCTCCTGAACAGCAATACAATATTCACTACAGTTAATTTAGCATCAGCGCACGCAGACTTTGCAGAATCAACCCTGTCCCCCGGATATTCAGGCTAATAAAACCAGAATAATCAGAGTATTAAACTACTAATCTACTGTATTCCATGTCGTTCTACCATAAACAGAATAGCAAGATTGCCGTACCGCGTTAGCTGAAAGGTGTCAGCATGGATAAATATTGACCTGCATCAAAATCTCTGGCGCGTACCGTGCGTATATTGGGGGCAATAGAGGGATCTCACGCGGCGACGGTTTCCTTCTGTCACCGCCATGAATAACAGACTCTATTAGTAAACTTTCAGAACTTGCAGGCCATAAAGCAAGCGCATTGAGCAAATAATAAGCACACCTTGTCTATAATTGTTTGTTCTGGCTCGTTTACTAACAGAGTTTAACTTTCATCAGGAGAGCATTATGGCCGTTACCAATGTTGCCGAGCTTAACGCACTGGTTGAACGCGTAAAAAAAGCCCAACGAGAATATGCAAACTTTACCCAGGAGCAGGTCGATAAAATCTTCCGTGCGGCCGCATTAGCCGCCGCCGACGCCCGTATCCCGCTGGCGAAAATGGCCGTTGCCGAATCCGGCATGGGTATTGTGGAAGATAAAGTGATTAAAAATCATTTTGCCTCAGAGTATATTTACAACGCTTATAAAGATGAAAAAACCTGCGGCATACTGGCTACCGACGATACGTTTGGTACCATAACTATCGCAGAGCCTACCGGCCTGATTTGCGGGATTGTCCCGACCACTAACCCCACTTCTACAGCAATTTTCAAAGCGCTCATTAGCCTGAAAACGCGTAACGGCATTATCTTCTCTCCTCACCCACGCGCTAAAGACGCCACCAATAAAGCAGCCGATATCGTACTGCAGGCCGCTATTGCCGCCGGTGCGCCAAAAGATATTATCGGCTGGATCGATATGCCTTCTGTCGAATTGTCCAATCAGCTGATGCACCATCCTGATATCAATCTCATTCTGGCAACCGGCGGCCCTGGCATGGTGAAAGCCGCCTACAGCTCCGGTAAACCGGCAATTGGCGTGGGCGCGGGTAATACCCCTGTTGTTATCGATGAAACGGCTGATATCAAGCGCGCGGTCGCGTCCATCCTGATGTCAAAAACCTTTGATAACGGCGTTATTTGCGCTTCTGAACAGTCCGTCATTGTGGTGGATTCCGTTTACGATGCGGTACGCGAACGCTTTGCCAGCCACGGCGGCTATCTGCTGCAGGGCAAAGATCTGAAAGCCGTGCAGGATATCATTCTGAAAAACGGCGGGCTGAACGCCGCTATCGTCGGCCAACCGGCGGTTAAAATTGCCGAAATGGCCGGTATTAACGTTCCGGACAACACCAAGATTCTGATTGGCGAAGTAAAACTGGTGGATGAAACTGAGCCTTTCGCCCATGAAAAGCTCTCTCCTACTCTGGCGATGTATCGCGCGAAAGATTTCGAAGAGGCGGTCAGCAAAGCGGAAAAACTGGTGGCGATGGGCGGTATTGGCCATACCTCGTGCCTGTATACCGATCAGGATAACGAGCGTGAACGCATCAATTTCTTCGGCGACAGAATGAAAACGGCGCGTATTCTGATTAATACTCCGGCTTCGCAAGGCGGCATTGGCGATCTGTATAACTTTAAGCTGGCTCCTTCACTGACGCTGGGCTGCGGCTCGTGGGGCGGTAACTCCATTTCTGAAAACGTCGGACCTAAACACCTGATCAATAAGAAAACCGTGGCTAAGCGAGCAGAAAATATGTTGTGGCATAAACTTCCCAGGTCTATCTACTTCCGTCGCGGCTCTCTGCCCATCGCGCTGGAAGAAGTGGCCACCGATGGTGCCAAACGCGCCTTTATCGTTACCGACCGCTATCTGTTTAATAACGGCTATGCGGATCAGGTCGTGTCAGTGCTGAAGTCCCATGGCCTTGAAACCGAGATTTTCTTTGAGGTCGAAGCGGATCCGACGCTGAGCATTGTCCGCAAGGGCGCAGAGCAGATGAACTCCTTTAAGCCGGACGTCATTATTGCACTGGGCGGCGGTTCCCCTATGGACGCAGCGAAAATCATGTGGGTGATGTATGAACATCCAGAAACCCATTTTGAAGAGCTGGCGCTGCGCTTTATGGATATTCGCAAACGTATCTATAAATTCCCGAAAATGGGCGTGAAGGCGAAAATGATTGCCATCACTACCACGTCCGGTACAGGTTCTGAAGTCACGCCGTTTGCCGTGGTGACCGATGACGCCACCGGTCAGAAATATCCGCTGGCGGACTATGCACTCACGCCGGATATGGCGATTGTTGACGCCAACCTGGTAATGAATATGCCAAGGTCGCTATGTGCTTTCGGTGGGCTGGATGCCGTAACGCACGCGCTGGAAGCTTACGTTTCCGTGTTAGCTAACGAATATTCTGACGGCCAGGCGCTACAGGCGTTAAAACTGCTGCAGGAAAACCTGCCGACCAGCTATCGCGAAGGGGCAAAAAATCCGGTTGCGCGCGAGCGTGTGCATAATGCCGCTACCATCGCCGGTATCGCTTTTGCCAACGCCTTCCTGGGTGTATGTCACTCTATGGCGCACAAACTCGGTTCTGAATTCCATATTCCGCACGGCCTGGCGAACGCGCTGCTGATTAGCAACGTTATTCGCTACAACGCCAACGATAATCCGACCAAGCAAACGGCGTTCAGCCAGTATGACCGTCCGCAGGCCCGTCGCCGCTATGCTGAAATTGCCGACCATCTGGCTTTAAGCGCGCCGGGCGACCGTACCGCACAGAAAATTGAAAAACTGCTGCTGTGGCTGGAAGGAATGAAGACCGAACTGGGTATTCCAAAATCAATCCGCGAAGCGGGCGTACAGGAAGCCGATTTCCTGGCGAAGGTTGATAAACTGGCGGAAGATGCCTTTGACGACCAGTGTACCGGAGCCAACCCACGTTATCCGCTAATTGCTGAGCTGAAACAGATTATGCTGGATACCTTCTACGGTCGTGAATACGTTGAGCCATTTACGTCTGTTGCCGAAGCGGTAGCCGCACAGCCGATTGACCGTAAAAAAATGAAAAAGGCATAAGCTTTTCGTCTGAACACTAAAAGTAAATAAATGATAACGCCCTGTGAGCACTATGCGGACAGGGCGTTTTTTATTAAGAAAAATTAATCTCGGCACGGCAGCCGGGCATCGCCAGGTTGTTAAAAAACGCTAAAGATATTTGTCTGTGGATCAGGCTGGCCTGCGCCCTTTTTCACCATAAACGGCCGCCATGCAGTGCTGTTCAATCGCCGCCTTATAGTGCTTACGGCAGACAGAAACATAGCGCTCATTACCGCCTATCACCACCTGCTCACCTTCGTTATAGGGCGCGCCATTTTCATCCACGCGTAGTACCATGCCCGCTTTTCTTCCGCAGTGGCAAACGGTTTTCAATTCTACCAGCTTGTCGGCCCAGGCTAACAAATACTGGCTACCGCTAAATAATTCGCCGCGAAAATCGGTTCTTAATCCATAACAAAGTACGGGAATATCTAAATTATCTACCACGTCTGACAACGCTTTTACCTGGGCACGGGTAAGAAATTGCGACTCATCAATCAGAACACAGTGAACCGATTCCATTTGCTGTTCTGCTTTTATCTCATCAAAAAGTGCCGTGTCGTTATTATACAATTTTGCTGGAGAAGAAAGGCCAATGCGTGAACTCACTTTACCAACGCCAAAACGGTTATCGATCTCGGCGGTATAGATCAGCGTACGCATTCCGCGCTCGTGATAGTTATAAGATGATTGCAGTAGCGCAGTTGATTTACCTGCATTCATCACGGAATAATAAAAATAAAGCTGAGCCATTGGGCTTCACTCCGAATAAAAAATTAACGGTTTTGCATTATTGTACCACATCGGCCGGCGCCCGAAGCGTTAGGGTGGCCGCTACTTTATCTCTGGGTGCTAAAATCTGGCTACCGCACCCTGTACTATTGTCCAGGGTTGACGAACTAAAATTTTATGCCTTAAAGATCCTGGCATATCTATTATTTTGCAGCTGACGATTAAAAAAACGCTTTAAATGCTGCCGTTCTCTTTCAAATTTCCCGCGCGTTAACTGTTTGTGCAGATTAAAAAAAATGATGCTGAGCGATTAAGCCAGGTAATAGCGTAACTTAAACTCGTAATCCGTTACAGTTTAAGGAGCAGCCCGGCGGTTATTCACGACAATTTAATTAGCTTTTCCATTAATAACGGTGTGGCAGTATCAGCGCATTAACTTATTCTGCTTTTCTTACACAATTAACTATTGCAGTTCATTAGGGCGCACTCTATTATTATCAGGCAGAACATTCCCCCATTATAAATTTTTGAGAACAGAACAATGAGCGAAGCACTTAAAATTTTGAACAACATCCGTACTCTGCGTGCGCAAGCCAGAGAATGCTCGCTGGAAACGCTGGAAGAGATGCTGGAGAAGCTGGAAGTTGTTGTCCACGAGCGCCGTGATGAAGAGAGCCACGCTCAGGCCGAAATCGAAGAACGCACGCGCAAACTGCAGCAGTATCGCGAAATGCTGATTGCTGACGGTATCGATCCAAGCGATCTGCTGTCCGCAGTGGGCACGCCAAAAAGCGCAGGTAAAGCAAAGCGCGCAGCTCGTCCGGCCAAATATAAATACGTCGACGAAAACGGCGAAACCAAAACCTGGACCGGCCAGGGCCGTACTCCAGCAGTTATTAAGAAAGCCATTGAAGAACAGGGTAAGAAACTCGAAGACTTCATGCTGTAATAGCCTCTGGCAGAACATACAGCCGCCGCAGTGGTCACCGATGCGGTAAAAAAAAGGAAGCTCAGGCTTCCTTTTTTTATGCGGGTTATTATGACGGGTAGAAGGATCGGTACCAGCTGACAAAACGGCTGACGCCCTCTTCCACGCCAGTCTGAGGCTTAAAGCCAATCGCCTTATACAGCGCTGCCGTATCTGCGCTGGTCTCCAGTACATCGCCAGGCTGCATTGGCAGCATATTTTTATCGGCGGTCATGCCAAGAGCTTTTTCAAGCGCCTCAATATAGGCCATCAGCGTTACCGGATTGCTGTTACCAATGTTATAGACGCGATAAGGTGCCGAACTGGTCGCCGGACTGCCGGTCTCTACCGTCCATTCTGCATCCGCCTGAGGAATAACATCCTGCAGTCTGACAATGGCCTCGGCAATATCATCAATATAAGTAAAGTCGCGACGCATCTGTCCATTGTTATAGACGTCTATTTTTTCACCCGCAATCATAGCGCGGGTAAACTTAAACAGCGCCATATCAGGACGTCCCCAGGGACCGTATACGGTAAAGAAGCGCAGGCCCGTGGTTGGAATACCATAGAGATGAGAATAGGTATGCGACATCAGCTCGTTGGCTTTTTTCGTCGCGGCATAAAGGGAAACAGGATGGTCAACAGAATCATCGGTCGAGAAAGGCATTTTGCGATTCAGACCATATACCGAGCTGGAAGAAGCGTAAAGCAGATGTCCCACCTTATTATGGCGGCATCCTTCCAGAATATTCAGGTGGCCAATCAGATTGCTGTCAGCGTAAGCCAGAGGATTATCCAGCGAGTAACGCACGCCGGCCTGAGCCGCTAAATGGATGACCCGGTCAAAGCGTTCGTCGGCAAAAAGCTGCGCCATTCCTGCCCTGTCAGCCAGGTCAAGCTTAATAAAAGAAAAGGCGGGAGAAGGCTTGAGTAAATCCAGACGGGCGAGTTTGAGTTTTACATCGTAATAGTCATTCAGGTTGTCGAGACCGACAACCTGGTGACCGGCACTGAGCAGGCGTTGTGTAACATAAAAACCAATAAATCCTGCCGCGCCGGTAACCAGATATTTCATACTGCCCTCGTTAACTATGCAATTTCGATTGAAGCTCCGCGGCCGATTGCATAATAAACGAAACCGCGTTTGCTGACTCTTTCTGGATCATACAGGTTACGACCATCAAAAATCACGGGTTCTTTCAGAGCATTTTTAATGACGTCAAAATCCGGCGCGCGGAAGTTCTGCCATTCGGTACAGATAACCAGGCCATCTGCACCCTGCAACGCTGCCTCTTTGGTGCCCATCAGCTTCAGATCGCTGCGGTGACCGTAGATGCGCTGCGCTTCGTCCATGGCTTCCGGATCGAAAGCCTGTACGGAGGCGCCAGCCTGCCACAGTGCTTCCATCAGCACGCGGCTGGATGCTTCACGCATATCGTCCGTATTTGGCTTGAATGACAGGCCCCACAGCGCAAAGGTTTTGCCCTGCAGATTGTCGCCAAAGTGACGCTTGATAAAGCCCGGCAGCTTGTGTTTCTGCGAGTCGTTAACGTCCTCTACGGCCTGCAGCAGACGTGGCTTGTAGCCAATCTGCTCGGCAGTACGGATCAGCGCCTGCACGTCTTTCGGGAAGCAGGAACCGCCGTAGCCGCAGCCCGGGTAGATAAAGGAGTAACCGATACGAGAATCGGAACCAATACCCTGACGAACTTTCTCAACGTCTGCGCCCAGGCGTTCAGCCAGGTTAGAGATCTCGTTCATAAAGCTGATCTTGGTTGCCAGCATGCAGTTAGCCGCATACTTGGTCAGCTCAGCACTACGGATATCCATCAGGATCATGCGATCGTGATTGCGGTTAAACGGCTCGTAAAGCTCACGCAGCAGTTCCACAACGTCGTCGTTATCCGTGCCTACAACGATACGCTCCGGACGCATGCAGTCGTTAACCGCCGCGCCTTCCTTCAGGAATTCCGGGTTGGAGACGACATCAAAATTGACGTCGACGCCGCGGCCCTTCAGCGTTTCGTTCATGACGCTGCGAACACGGTCTGCCGTGCCTACAGGTACGGTTGATTTATCAATCACGACCTTATGATCGGTCATGTGCTGTGCAATAGTACGAGCTACGGCGGTAACATATTTCAGATCCGCAGAGCCATCTTCATCCGGAGGC
The DNA here is from genome assembly GCF_047456155.1 of Erwinia sp. BNK-24-b. Taxonomy (NCBI): domain Bacteria; kingdom Pseudomonadati; phylum Pseudomonadota; class Gammaproteobacteria; order Enterobacterales; family Erwiniaceae; genus Erwinia; species Erwinia sp. BNK-24-b. The sequence goes on along the minus strand of NZ_CP179901.1, from coordinate 1,940,584 downwards.
GTACCTACGGCGATGAACTGCATGGTTCCGTGTTTTACCCCGTCTTCCGCGTTAGTGGAGAACTTAAGGCGGCCCGCCTCATAGTTCTGCATCACCAGCGGCGTCAGGCCCGGCTCAAAAATTGGAATGATCCCTTTCTTCAGATTCTCGACTTTGTTCGCGTCGACATCGATACAAAGAACGTCATGTCCGACTTCGGCCAGAACAGCAGCCTGAACCAGACCAACATAGCCGATACCAAATACGGTGACTTTCATTGAATTGTCCCGGTTAAAAAATTAATCTTATTTTTCGTTGCCAACGGTGCTTTCAAGCCATGCTTTAAAGTCAGCACCCAGCGTGTTGTGACGTACGCCGTACTCTACGAAAGCCTGCATATAGCCCAGTTTGTTACCACAGTCGTGGCTCACGCCTTTCAGGTGATAAGCTTCTACCGTCTCTTTGTCCATCAGCATGGCAATAGAGTCGGTCAGCTGAATTTCGTCACCTGCGCCCGGAGGCGTTTTCGCCAGCAGTGGCCAGATGTCGGCAGACAGCACGTAACGACCAACAACCGCCAGGTTAGAAGGTGCTTTGTCAGCTTTAGGCTTTTCAACCACGCCAACCATTGGTGCGCTGTCGCCCGCTTTCAGCTCTGCGCCCTGGCAGTCAACCACGCCGTATGCGGTAACGTCTGCAACAGGCTCAACCATGATCTGGCTGTAACCGGTTTCATCGAAGCGACGCATCATATCGGCCAGGTTATCCTGCGCCAGGTTAGATTCGTACTCGTCGATGATAACGTCCGGCAGGATTACCGCGACAGGTTCATTGCCTACTACCGGGTATGCGCACATAACCGCATGACCCAGACCTTTAGCCAGACCCTGACGAACCTGCATGATGGTCACGTGTGGCGGGCAGATTGACTGGATTTCTTCCAGCAGCTGACGCTTAACACGTTTTTCCAGCATGGCTTCCAGTTCGAAGCTGGTATCAAAATGGTTTTCGATAGAGTTTTTAGATGAGTGCGTTACCAGCACAATCTCGTTGATTCCGGCAGCGATACATTCGTTAACGACATACTGAATTAACGGCTTATCAACCAGCGGCAGCATTTCCTTAGGAATAGCTTTGGTGGCAGGTAACATACGGGTTCCCAAACCTGCAACAGGGATAACCGCTTTTTTTACTTTAGACTTATAGGCAGACATCTAAGTACCTCTCTTTAGGCCGTTCAAGTTATTACTTGATATGTCGAGTTAAAAAACGAGGTGAGTATACCAGCTGAAGTGGGCTGGATTTATCCTGGTTAAACCATTTCCATTGAATTTAAGACAATTACCTAAGTGTAAAGCTTATCGCTGGCCCTGTCGTTGGGGCGCAGCGATATAAATAAAGCGGACAGGTTAATCGGTGGACAACATCAGGCGCAGCCTGCCGCCAGCGCCCCAGACCTGACACTGCCACTCGTCGCAGCGATGGCTAATTTGATTAAGATGCGTGCTGCCTAACGTACCAAGAGGAACGCCATTGCTGAGCTGAATTTGATGCGAATGAATATTGAGCGTGGCGTTTAATCCCGCAGAAACCAGAATAAGATTTTTTAAACCCTGGTGGTAATAACCAACGAGCAAAGGAAACTGCCCCTGCAAGTTTGCCTGGCGTAGCAGCAGGTTAACCTGTTTAAGCAAGCTATTTAATTCCGGCAAACGTTGTGCCTGACCGGAAAGCTGATCCTGCAGCAGGCCGTTAAATAATGCTCTTAACAATAACGCAGCCAGTACGCCATTATCGCCTGCACGAGTCACGTCCAGACAATAAAACGCCAGATCTTTATCGGACAAGGCGGCCACGTCTAACACCAGTCCCGGCTGTTCCGCCATGGTTAACTGGCGGTAGTTGATGCGGCAGTTGGCTATTTCTTGCTGTACCGGCGGCTGTAACTGTTTTAACAGTTTTGCGGCAGCCTGCGGATCGCGCACCAGCGCATCCCAGTCCTGGAAGAGCTGCTCATCTTCTTCCACTTTAGAAGTGAACATAGAAGGATAGAGGCACTCATAGACTGCCTCGCGCAGCCTTTCCAAATCTTTCAGCGGTTTTAACAGCACGTCCTGAACGCCCAGACGCAGGACATGCGCAATGTCCGACATATTTTCCGTCGCGGAAATCACCAGCACAGGAATGGTGCTGCCTCGAGTGCGCAGATGTTCAACCAGTTTGATGCCGTTCATGCGCGGCATCGCCAGATCGCAAATGAGCAGATCGAAGTTACCCTGCTGCATTTTTTCCAGAGCCTGAATACCGTCATCAGCGAGCGCGGTTGTGGCTCCCAATGCTCCCAGAAAGTTATCCAGCAGAGAACGGAAAACGACTTCGTCTTCAACTATTAATACCTGTTTCCCGTTTAATGGCTTCTCCATTATCCCCCCTTGTTCGCCGGATAAGTCAATAGTGGCTCAAAAACCACAATTGCGCATCTCAGATTTGCCTGAAGTGGTGTCATTTCTCTCTCCGGCAATTCATAACTGACGAACCAACGGAAGCAATTCATCCATTTTTTTCTCAACGGCCAGCCTGCCTGCCGTTATCGCCTCTCCTGCCCGGTGAAAATCCAGCGTAGAAATTTGTGGACAAAAAGGCTGTATCAGCACGTCAGGCGGATCGCCTGCCATCCGGTTAAGCTTGACCCGGTTTTCCAGTACCTGGATAGAGGTGGTCATAATTTCCATCGCTCCCGGGGGTTGTTTGGTTTTTTTATCACCTGCTCTGCTCAGGCGCTGCCGGAGCTTGCCTCGCCAGCCCTGGGCCGACTCTGGTAGCACAACGGACTGCGGCGTAACGGACAGGAGGTTTTGCTGCATAAGGTGGGCATCGTGTTGCAGATCCACGGCGATGACGATATCGGCCCCAAGCGCACGAGTTAAAGAAATGGGAACGGGGTTCACTACGGCACCATCCACCAGCCAGTAACCATGCCACTCAACGGGGGCCAGTAAACCCGGCATGCTGCAGGATGCACGGATTGCCTGGTGAAGATCGCCCTCTGTCAGCCAGAGCTCACGTCCTGTACTGAGGTTAGTCGCTACGGCACCAAACGGCAGGCCACACTGTTCAATATGATTGTGCGGCAGCAGACGGCGAACATGGCTGAAAACTCGCTCACCGCGCAGCAGGCCGCCGCGACGCCATGACAGATCCATCAACCGCAGCACTTCCCAGTAGCTAAAACCCTGGACCCAACCGGACAACAGAGGAAGACGACGACTGGCATAAGCGGCGCCGACAAGCGCTCCCACGGAGCAACCTGCCACCACATCAATCCTGATGCCGGCTCGTTCCAGCGCTTCGATCACGCCGATATGAGCCCACCCCTTGGCTGCACCCGATCCCAGTGCCAGCCCAATCTTAACCTGTCTCATTCCACCTCTGGTATTTGCTTAACGAACCAATGGCGCCATTCACGTAGCTCGGTTACCATGACGCCCAAACTTTTTCAGCCTTATAGTATCTTCTGGAGATAACGTGTCGGAACTTTGCCCTTGCTGTAGCGGACTGGAGTATAGCTTATGTTGTCAGCCCTGGCTCAATGGTGACGGTATTCCTCCGACGCCGCAAGCCCTGATGCGTTCTCGCTATACGGCCTATGCCCTTGGCAACGCAGATTATCTTGTTGCGACCTGGCATCCTGATTGCCATGCCGACCGTTTTCGCGACAGCCTGCAGCAGAGCTTTGCCTCCACGAACTGGTTAAGTTTACATATTCTTGCCGCCGAAGCGCCAGGGGATAGCGAAGAAGGCTTTGTGACTTTCTTTGCCCACTATACGGAAAATGAGCGGGTCAACTTTATCCATGAGCGTTCGCGCTTTCTTCGACTGGCGCAACGCTGGTATTATATCGACGGAACCTACCCTGAAACGGGGCGAAACGAGCGGTGCCCTTGCGGCTCCGACAAAAAATTTAAAAAATGTTGTGGCCAGTAACGGCCGCAGCCTGACTCTGAGAATTGCCTGGACAGGACTACCATCGTAATGCAAGCGCAAACACTGCAACGTAAAGTTTTACGTACCATTTGCCCGGACGCCAAGGGCCTGATCGCCAAGATCACTAACATCTGCTACAAGCATGAGCTGAACATCGTACAGAATAATGAGTTTGTCGATCACCGTACCGGCCGCTTCTTTATGCGCACCGAACTGGAAGGCATTTTTAACGATACGACGCTGCTGGCCGATCTGGACAGCGCGCTGCCAGCCGGTTCGTTTCGTGAATTGAATCCAGCAGGTCGCCGCCGCGTTGTTATTCTGGTGACAAAAGAAGCGCACTGCCTGGGCGATCTGCTGATGAAAAGCACCTATGGCGGGCTGGATGTGGAAATTGCCGCCGTTATTGGCAATCACGATACGCTGCGCACGCTGGTAGAACGCTTTGACATTCCGTTTACGCTGGTCAGCCACGAAGGCCTGACGCGCGAAGAGCATGACAATAATATGGCTGCGGAAATCGACCGCTACCAGCCGGACTACGTCGTGCTGGCCAAATATATGCGCGTGCTCACGCCTGCTTTTGTGCAGCGCTATCCTAACCAGATTATCAATATTCACCACTCGTTCCTGCCTGCCTTTATTGGCGCGCGTCCTTATCATCAGGCCTATGAGCGCGGCGTGAAGATCATTGGCGCCACGGCGCATTACGTGAATGATAATCTGGACGAAGGCCCAATCATCATGCAGGACGTTATTCACGTCGATCATAACTATACCGCTGAAGACATGATGCGCGCCGGCCGTGACGTTGAGAAAAACGTGCTGAGCCGTGCGCTTTACCATGCGCTGGCGCAGCGCGTATTTGTTTACGGTAACCGCACGATCATTTTGTAAGCCTTTTGGGCTGTTGTTTTGCCGCACAAAGCAGCAGCCCGATCAAAAAACCGGCAAACGCGCTAAAAACGCCGAATCCGGGCTTTACAGCGGCAGAGCATTTGTTATGATGCGCCCCGCTTTAACAAGCGCAAGCAAGGCCAGTGGTGGGGTTCCCGAGCGGCCAAAGGGAGCAGACTGTAAATCTGCCGTCATCGACTTCGAAGGTTCGAATCCTTCCCCCACCACCATTTCAGACTTATGCAGGTCTGGCGTTATGGCACTCTTATTCATATTCCCCACGGGGAAGGATGAGAAGCTTCGACCTCGAAGGTTTGACCCGAAGGGCACGGAGCAAAGCGACGTGAATCCTGCCTGCACGATGTCAGAAGTAAGCATTACCATTTCAGACTTGTGCAGGTCTGGCGTTATGGCACTCTTATTCATGTTCCCCACGGGGAAGGATGAGAAGCTTCGACCTCGAAGGTTTGACCCGAAGGGCACGGAGCAAAGCGACGTGAATCCTTGCTGCACGATGTCAGAAGTAAGCATTACCATTTCAGACTTATGCAGGTCTGTCACAAATCAAACGTAGTACGCTTACCCTGGTGGGGTTCCCGAGCGGCCAAAGGGAGCAGACTGTAAATCTGCCGTCATCGACTTCGAAGGTTCGAATCCTTCCCCCACCACCATTTCAGACCTATTTAAATCCCGTGTTAGCGCACTCTTATTCATGTTCCCCATGGGGAAGGATGAGAAACTTCGACCTCGAAGGTTTGACCCGAAGGGCACGGAGCAAAGCGACGTGAATCCTTCCCGCACAATATCAGAAGTAAGCATTACCATTTCAGACCTATTCAAACCCTGCGTTAGCGCACTTTCATTCATGTTCCCCATGGGGAAGGATGAGAAGCTTCGACCTCGAAGGTTTGACCCGAAGGGCACGGAGCAAAGCGACGTGAATCCTTCCCGCACGGTTCTATAGTCCAGCTCACCATTTCAGACCTATTTAAATCCTGCGTTAGCGCACTTTCATTCATGTTCCCCACGGGGAAGGATGAGAAGCTTCGACCTCGAAGGTTTGACCCGAAGGGCACGGAGCAAAGCGACGTGAATCCTTCCCGCACGGTTCTACAGTCCAGCTCACCATTTCAGACCTGTTCAAACTCAGCGTTAGCGCACTTTCATTCATGTTCCCCATGGGGAAGGATGAGAAGCTTCGACCTCGAAGGTTTGACCCATACTCTTGTTCATGTTTCCCCTGCCACTCAAAGATGACAGCCCGTCCCAGGTTCTGCTACCATTCGGCCCTCTTTTTCCCGCCACCGGGCCTTATGATGAAATTTCTCTCTTTTAATATCAATGGGCTACGCGCCCGTCCTCACCAGCTTGCCGCCATCGTTGAGCAGCACCAGCCTGACGTTATCGGCCTGCAGGAAACCAAAGTGCACGACGACATGTTTCCTCTCGATGACGTAGCCAGCCTTGGCTATAACGTGTTTTATCACGGTCAAAAAGGCCATTACGGCGTGGCGTTGCTGACCAAAACCCCACCCGTGATGGTACGCAGGGGTTTTCCCGGTGATGACGAGGATGCCCAGCGTCGTCTGATCATGGCGGATATCGCCAGCCCGATTGGCAACATTACCGTGATCAACGGCTATTTTCCGCAGGGTGAAAGCCGCGATCACGCGACAAAATTTCCGGCGAAAGAGAAGTTTTATCGCGATCTGCAAAACTATCTGGAGCAGGAACAGCAGCCGACCAACCCGGTGTTAATTATGGGCGATATGAATATCAGCTCGACCGATCTGGACATCGGTATTGGTGAAGACAGCCGCAAGCGCTGGCTGCGCACCGGTAAATGCTCTTTCCTGCCGGAAGAGCGTGAATGGATGGATCGCCTGATGAAATGGGGTCTGGTTGATACGTGGCGCGCGCAAAATGCCGATATTAACGACCGCTTCTCCTGGTTCGACTATCGTTCGAAAGGCTTTGATGACAACCGCGGCCTGCGTATCGATCTGCTGCTCGCCAGCCAGCCGCTGGCCGAACGCTGTGTAGCGACCGGTATCGATTATGCTATTCGCAGTATGGAAAAGCCTTCCGATCATGCGCCCGTCTGGGCTGAATTCAGCTTCTGATGCAGAAAGAAATTGAGGTAGTCGCCGCGCTCATCTTCCGTCAGGGCAAACTGCTGCTGGCGCAGCGCGGAGAGTCTGGCGATCAGGCTGGGCTGTGGGAGTTTCCCGGCGGTAAAGTTGAAGCGGAAGAAAGCCAGCCGCAGGCGCTGCACAGAGAGCTAAAAGAAGAGCTGGGCATCAATGCCGTCATCGGCAGCTATATTGCCAGCGAAAGCCGGACGGTAAGCGGGCGACAGATCCATCTGCACGCCTGGCTGGTTACCGACTTTACCGGCGATCTTCAGCTTAACTGCCACCAGGCCTTTGTCTGGTGTTTGCCGGAAGAAGCGCAGAGCTATGACCTGGCGCCAGCGGATATTCCCTTACTGGCGGCCTGGCTCAACAAAGCTACCTGATGGTTTTCCAGATAAGATTGTTGGTGCCGTAAGACTTCTCGTCACGGCCACACTGCAACAGCACGCCTTCCATTTTCACTACCGAGCCTTCCGTGTAGCTGCGGTTTTCATAAGTACAGCAGCGCAGACACGGAGGCTGGTTATTGTTCTGCCCCTGCGTCCAGGCTTCCGGCGGCATATCTACCATCACCTCTGCGTTAGCGCCGTTGCTGGGCTGCGGCTGCTGATAGCTGCCCTGCCCCGTACTGATGTGCATATCGGCTGCTGCAAAAAGCGATGTACTTAATAAAAGTACGCCAGTCAGTATTAATGCAGTTTTCATCTAAGCTTCCTTCGCTTTTGCCGCCTTGCGTCGCGGCTTTTTACGATTACTCGCCTCCGAAGGCAGGCCACGGAATGCGTGCGCAGCGGGCTGCTGACGAGCCTGATCGATCAGAGTATAGAGCGTCTCCACCAGCGGCTGCATAAAGTCCTGGTAGCGACACTGCTTTTCACTGATTTTAGTCAGCGTGGATTCCCAGTGCGCGGTCATATCCGGGCGCGCCGCCATTTCGGGGAGCGAGTGGATCAGGGCGCGGCCAGCGGGCGTGGCGTTAATGTAACGCCCTTTTTTAACTAAAAAGGCGCGTTTGAATAACAGCTCAATAATCCCGGCGCGCGTTGCCTCTGTGCCTAAACCATCGGTCGCTCGCAGCACTTTCTTTAGATCTTTATCCTGCACAAAGCGGGCGATGCCCGTCATTGCTGAAAGCAAGGTCGCATCGGTAAAGGATCGCGGCGGCTGCGTTTGCTTGCTGACAACCTCACCGCTTTCGCACAGCAGCTCATCATCTTTCGCCACGACCGGCAGCGGCGTCCCGTCGTTCTCCTCATCGCGCTCTTTGCTGCCTAACAGCGCGCGCCATCCCGCTTCGGCAAGGAAACGCGCTTTGGCCACAAACTTGCCGCCAGCGATATCCAGCTCGATCACGCATTTGCGGTAGACCGCGTCCGGGCAGAACTGCATCAGATACTGTCTGGCGATCAGGCCATAAATATTGTTTTCATTCTCGGTCAGCCTGGTCTGGGTGCTACGCGCCGTTGGGATAATCGCGTGGTGCGCATCAACCTTTTTATCGTCCCAGCAGCGGTTGCGGCGACTGCTGTCAAAGTCGGCCGGCGGCGTGAGGTCTGGCTGATGGACGCCAATCGCTTTCAACACCGAATGCCGACCCGCAAAATGTTCATCGGGAAGATAACGGCTGTCAGAACGCGGATAGGTAATCAGCTTGTGGGTTTCGTACAGCTTCTGGCAGGTGTCCAGGACCGTTTGCGCACTCAGGCCAAAGCGTCTGGCGGCTTCGATTTGTAAAGCCGAAAGCGAGAAAGGCAGCGGCGCGGTGTCGTTTTCCCGCTTGTCGTTATAGCTGGTGACCAGCGCGGGCTTGCCGCCAATGCGCGCCACCACGTGTTCGGCCAGCTGACGGTTAAGCAGGCGGCCTTCTTCATCCTGATGGGGTTCACAGGCTTCGCTCGGCTGCCAGAGCGCCACAAAATGCTCATCTTTTGGCGTAACGATATGCGCTTTGACTTCAAAGAAATCTTTAGGAATGAAATTTTCGATCTCTTCGTCGCGCCGCACCACTAGTCCAAGCACGGGGGTCTGTACGCGCCCAACCGAAAGCAGGCCATCATAGCCGGCGTTACGGCCTAACAGCGTATAGGCCCGCGTCATATTAATGCCGTAGAGCCAGTCCGCACGCGCACGCGCGAGGGCGGAAACGCAAAGCGGAATAAACTCACGGTTTTCGCGCAGGCGTCCGACGGCCCTTTCTACGGCCTGCGGATTGAGATCGTTAATCAGGCAGCGCTGTACCCTGGCGCGCTTTTGCGGCGGCAAGGCCAGATAATCCAGTACCTCATCCACCAGCAGCTGACCTTCACGATCCGGGTCGCCCGCGTGGATAACGTCGCTGGCTTTTTCCAGCAGTGTTTTGATGACGTTAAGCTGCTTCGCCACGGAAGGACGCGGCTGAAGCCGCCATTTTTCCGGCACAATAGGCAGGTCGGCCAGCGACCAGCGCGCGTAACGGTTATCGTAGCTGTCTGGCTGCGCCTGCTCCAGCAGGTGGCCGACGCACCAGGTCACCACGTCATCGCTGCCGCAGGCAATATAGCCGTCGCCCCGGCGATGCGGCTTAGGTAATACATCCGCAATCGCGCGGGCAAGGCTGGGTTTTTCGGCAATAAACAAACGCATCCGGCGATGGCTTCCTTCAGGAAATAGAGGATAAAGATGGTAGCGTTTTCGTCAGACGGTGATAAGTGTTTCCTCGTCCGTTTGCCTGTTATCCCGGCAAAATTCGCAATTAGCGACTATGCTGCCGTTCCTGATGCGTTTTGTCTGTCAGAAATAGCTGACAAAAGGTGCCGTATCGGGCGGAACCAGCGTGGTGGAGGATTTTAACTGCGGCGTACCCAGATAAAGAAAACCGACGATAGCATCCTGCTCGCGGCAGTTAAATGCCTGTCGCACGGCTTCGTGTTCGGTCCAGGCACCGCTGCGCCAGATGCCGTTAAATCCTTGCGCCTGCGCCGCCATCTGCATAGCCATTACCGCACAGCCTGCTGAAACCACCTGCTCCCAACGAGGAACCTTATGATGCGCTTCGCAGTGCGCCACGACGGTAATAATCATCGGCGCGCGAAACGGCGACTGCTTTGCTTTCTCAATCGCTTTCTCTTCCATATTGTCGTTACGCGCGGCGTTTTCCAGCAGCTGGCTGAAGCGCTCGTGCCCTTCATTTTCAATCACGATGAAGCGCCACGGTTGCAAAGTACCGTGATCGGGCGCACGCATTCCGGCGCGAATAATATTTTCCAGCGCTTCACCTTTTGGCGCAGGTTCGCTTAAGCGTGAGGCGGAACGACGATTAACTACCAGATCCAGTGCGTCCATAACTTACTCCTGATAAAAAAGCTGAGTGGCTGAAGCTAGCACAGGATGATGATTTGTTACAGCATTCCGCTTTTTCCTGCTGACAAGTTTGCCCCTGCTCTTTAGGATGTCACCATACTGACCCGCCTGCCGTTTGCACGGGCTTTTTTTTCGCGATTATGGAGAGACTATGCGCACTTTATGGCGAGCGATCGCTGGCGTTTTTAAATGGGCCTGGCGCCTGCTCAATTTTATTCGGGAATTTATTCTTAACCTGTTCCTGGTGCTGCTGATCCTGATCTGTGTCGGCGTTTACTTCCAGTTTTCTAAATCCTCCACGCCGGTAGAAACACAGAAAGGTGCGCTGGTGGTTGATTTAACCGGCGTGATTGTGGACAAGCCATCCGTCAGCAACAAACTCAGTAAAATTGGCCGCCAGCTGCTGGGCAGCAACAGCGACCGCCTGAAAGAAAACTCCCTGTTTGACGTGGTTGACGCCATTCGCCAGGCAAAAGACGACGCTAATATTACCGGCATGGTGCTGGATTTACGCGATTTTGCCGGAGCCGATCAGCCTTCGCTTCAGTATATTGGTAAAGCGCTGCATGAATTCCGCGACAGCGGCAAGAAAATTTACGCCACCGGCGACAGCTACAGCCAGGCACAATACTATCTTGCCAGCTTCGCCAATAAGATTTACCTGTCGCCGCAGGGTACGGTAGATCTGCACGGTTTTGCCACCAACGGACTTTATTATAAAACGCTGCTCGATAAGCTGAAGGTTAACTCACACGTGTTCCGCGTGGGGACTTACAAATCAGCCGTAGAGCCTTTCCTGCGTGATGATATGTCCCCGGCCGCGCGTGATGCCGACAGCCGCTGGATTGGCGAACTGTGGCAGAACTATCTCGGTACAATCGCCGCCAATCGCCAGATTACGCCACAGCAGCTGTTCCCTGGCGCACAGGGCGTGCTCGACGGACTGCAAAAAGTGGGGGGCGACACCGCTCGCTATGCAAAAGACAACAAGCTGGTGGATGAACTGGCATCCCGCTCGGTAGTGGATCAGCAGTTTGGCAAAATCTTCGGCTGGGACAAACAGGCGCAGGATTTCAACGGCACCAGTATCTATGACTACCATCTGAAAGATAAGCCGACCGGCAACGGCAATATTGCGGTGATCATGGCTAACGGCGCCATCATGGATGGCGATGAAACGCCGGGCAACGTCGGCGGCGATACCACCGCCATGGCAATTCGCCAGGCGCGCCTTGATGATAAGGTCAAAGCCATCATTCTGCGCGTGAACAGCCCTGGCGGCAGCGTTACCGCTTCCGAAACCATTCGTGAAGAGCTGGCTGCAGCAAAAGAAGCCGGCAAGCCGGTGGTCGTTTCGATGGGCGGCATGGCCGCTTCCGGAGGCTACTGGATTTCGACGCCAGCCAATTACATTATTGCCAGCTCAAGCACGCTCACCGGCTCTATCGGTATTTTTGGCGTGATTAATACGGTGGAAAACTCGCTGGATGCCGTTGGCGTGCACACGGATGGTGTGTCGACGTCGCCGCTGGCCGATGTGGCTACCACCAAAGCGCTGCCGCCGGAAGTGCAGCAGATGATGCAAATGAGCATCGAAAATGGCTATAAAAACTTCCTGGGCCTGGTCGCCAGCTCGCGCGGTAAAACGCCGGAACAGATTGACCAAATAGCACAAGGTCACGTCTGGACAGGCAGCGATGCCAAAAACAACGGCCTGGTTGATGCCATTGGCGACTTCGACGATGCGGTAGCCAAAGCAGCCGAGCTGGCCCATATCAAGACATGGCAGCTGAACTGGTATCAACAGGATCCGGGCTTTATGGATTTACTGTTCAGTCAGGTGAGCGCTTCTGCCCAGGCGGTACTGCCTTCGGCAATCAAAGCTTATCTTCCTGCGCCCATGTTTGACGTGATGTCCGCGATGAAAAATCAGCCGGGGCTGTTCGATAATATGAACGATCCGCAAAATCGCTACGCATTCTGTCTCACCTGTAGCCAGGTAAAATAACGCAGGCAGCCCGCTGGTCGGGCTGCTTTTCCCCTGTTTTCACCTTATACTGCCTCTTTTTTCCAGCCTGAGTAATCACATGCAAAAAAAATCCATCTACGTGGCCTATACCGGCGGCACCATTGGCATGCAGCGTTCCGAGCATGGCTATATCCCCGTATCGGGGCATCTGCAAAATCAGCTGGCCAATATGCCAGAGTTTCATCGCGCCGAAATGCCGGATTTCACTATTCATGAGTACCAGCCGCTGATGGACTCCTCAGACATGACGCCGCAGGACTGGCAATCGATTGCGGACGATATTCGGGCTAACTACGATAACTACGACGGTTTTGTGATCCTGCATGGTACTGACACCATGGCGTTCACCGCTTCCGCCCTCTCGTTTATGCTGGAAAATCTGGCAAAGCCGGTTATTGTGACAGGGTCACAAATTCCGCTGGCGGAACTGCGCTCCGATGGTCAGCAAAACCTGCTTAACTCGCTGTTCGTTGCCGCTAACTATCCAATAAATGAAGTGGCCTTATTCTTTAATAATCAGCTCTATCGCGGCAACCGTACCACCAAAGCCCATGCGGACGGCTTTAATGCCTTTGCCTCGCCAAATCTGGCACCGCTACTGGAAGCCGGTATCCACATTCGTCGTTTGAATACGCCACCAGCGCCTAACGGTACTGGCGACCTGATCGTCAGAAAAATAACGCCGCAGCCGGTTGGCGTAGTGACTATCTATCCCGGCATTTCTGCGGATGTTGTGAGCAACTTCCTGCGCCAGCCGGTAAAAGCGTTAATCCTGCGTTCGTACGGGGTCGGTAATGCGCCGCAAAACCCGGCTTTCCTTAAAGAGCTTAAGGAGGCTTCCGATCGCGGGATCGTAGTCGTTAACCTGACGCAGTGTATGTCCGGTAAAGTGAATATGGGCGGCTATGCGACGGGCAATGCCCTGGCGCTGGCCGGGGTAGTGAGCGGTTACGATATGACCGTCGAGGCCACCCTGACCAAACTGCACTTCCTGCTCAGCCAGGATCTTTCCAGCGATGAGGTTCGCCAGAAAATGCAGATTAATCTGCGCGGCGAACTAACGCCAGACGAAAAGTGAGGTAAGCCATGAACGCCAGCGCCCTGCTCCTGATTGATTTGCAAAACGATTTCTGTCCTGGCGGCGCGCTGGCCGTTAGCGAAGGCGATCGGGTGATTGCCGTTGCTAACCGCTACGCCGCAGAGTTTTATCAGCGTGGACAAGCGGTGATAGCGACGCTGGACTGGCATCCCGCCGGTCATGGCAGCTTTGCTTCCCGTTCAGGTCAGCCACAGGGAACGGTCGGCGATCTGGACGGTCTGGCGCAGGTCTGGTGGCCGGATCACTGCGTGCAGCATAGCCACGGGGCGGAACTGCACCCGGCGCTGGAGCAGCAATACGTGACGAAGCGAGTGTATAAAGGCCAGCAGCCAAACGTGGACAGCTATAGCGCCTTTTTTGATAACGGCCGCCGCAGTGAAACGGAACTGCACAGCTGGCTACAAAGCTGCGGTATCAATGAGCTAACGGTCATGGGCCTGGCAACGGATTACTGCGTAAAGTACAGCGTACTGGATGCACTTGCCCTGGGCTACAGGGTCGAGGTAGTGAGCGCAGGCTGTCGCAGCGTGAATCTCTCGCCAGACGATGGTGACAAGGCGCTGGCGGAAATGGCCGCGCAGGGCGCAACAATACGCTGAAATAATGGCCTGCCTTCATCAGGCAGGCCATACGGCATAACGGGCGAATTATTCCTGCAGGAATAATTTATTGCAGCCTGATTTGCGTGACGTCGTCATCAATGCCGAACTCTTCCTTGAGCTGCTTTTTGCTTTTCATCACCATTGTGCCGCCCTTGCCTACGCTCATGTGCTGCGGCTCGTCGTTGTGACGCGCCTGCCAGAGCAAAACCAGCTGCAGGCTGTTTTCCTTCTGTTCCGGCGTCAGGGCGACGCCATCGGCCCATTTCCCCGTTTCGACTGCCGTAGCCAGACGCTGGTAAATATCTGGCGTCATGGCAGCAATAACCTCATCAAGCTCCATAGCGACTATCCTTTAATCTGGGTGCCATCTTCATCGGTGAAGCTTAATGAAGCCGAGTTAACGCAGTAGCGCTCGCCCGTAGGCTGTGGGCCGTCAGGGAAAACGTGGCCCAGATGCGCGTCACAGGTTCCGCAGCGGATTTCAATGCGCTGCATGCCGTGCGAGTCATCTTCCAGATAGCGAATAGCCTCGTCGCTGTAGGGCTGATAGAAGCTTGGCCAGCCACAGCCGGAATCATATTTGGTTTCAGAGAGAAACAGCGGAGCGTTACAAACGAGGCAGTGATAAAGCCCCTCGTTTTTGTTATGCAACAGCTTGCCGGAATAAGGCGGTTCCGTGCCGCGCTGCTGGGTAACGTAATGCTGCATTTCGTTAAGATCGGTTTCGGGTTTCAGTGGGCGTTCGGCCATTTTAAGCGTCTCTGGCAAAGTGATTCTGAAGTTTTCAGCTAACATTCTAACAAATACATAACAACCTCAGGGGATTTTTTCCGTTGAGGTGTAGTCTGAAAGTGCTACGCGGGCAAAATTGTGACTCAGGTCACTCTTTGAAATTTCGACCCCTTTATATTCGGGTCGGATGCCCCAAACTAGGGATAAGGCTCCCGTCGCGGAAGGCGCTTTATGGCAATTATTCCAGCTCCAGGGTTTGATTTGTCGCAACTATTGAAGCGATTCCGCTTGACGCCTGATAAGGTTTTTGTAATTTTACAGCCAACCTTTTATTCACTAACAACAGCTGGTGGAATATATGACTATCAAAGTAGGTATCAACGGTTTTGGCCGCATCGGTCGCATCGTATTCCGTGCTGCTCAGCAGCGTTCCGACGTCGAAATCGTAGCTATCAACGATCTGCTGGACGCCGAGTACATGGCATACATGCTGAAATATGACTCTACGCACGGTCGTTTCGACGGCACCGTAGAAGTAAAAGATGGCCATCTGGTTGTTAACGGCAAAACCATCCGTGTTACCGCTGAAAGAGATCCAGCTAACCTGAAGTGGAACGAAGCAGGTGTTGACGTGGTTGCAGAAGCGACCGGCATCTTCCTGACTGACGAAACCGCTCGTAAACACATTCAGGCTGGCGCGAAAAAAGTCGTTCTGACCGGTCCTTCTAAAGATGACACCCCAATGTTCGTTATGGGC
The DNA here is from genome assembly GCF_047456155.1 of Erwinia sp. BNK-24-b. Lineage (NCBI taxonomy): Bacteria > Pseudomonadati > Pseudomonadota > Gammaproteobacteria > Enterobacterales > Erwiniaceae > Erwinia > Erwinia sp. BNK-24-b. The sequence goes on along the minus strand of NZ_CP179901.1, from coordinate 1,925,031 downwards.
GTGAACCACAAGGCCTACGCAGGTCAGGAAATCGTTTCTAACGCTTCCTGTACCACTAACTGCCTGGCACCGCTGGCTAAAGTCATCAACGACAAATTCGGTATCGTTGAAGCGCTGATGACCACCGTGCATGCGACTACCGCTACGCAGAAAACCGTTGATGGCCCGTCTCACAAAGACTGGCGCGGCGGCCGCGGCGCATCTCAGAACATCATCCCATCTTCAACCGGCGCAGCGAAAGCAGTAGGTAAAGTTATTCCTGAGCTGAACGGTAAACTGACCGGTATGGCGTTCCGCGTGCCTACGCCTAACGTTTCCGTGGTTGACCTGACTGCTCGCCTGGCTAAGCCTGCTTCTTACAAAGAAATTTGTGAAGCAATCAAAGCCGCAGCAGAAGGTGAACTGAAAGGTATTCTGGGCTACACCGAAGACGAAGTGGTTTCTACCGATTTCAACGGCGAAAAACTGACTTCCGTATTCGATGCGAAAGCCGGTATCGCCCTGAGCGACACCTTTGTTAAGCTGGTTTCCTGGTATGACAACGAAACCGGTTACTCTAACAAGGTACTGGATCTGATTGCTCATATCGCGAAGTAATAGCGATAAGCTAATCCAGAGGGCGACTGCGGTCGCCCTTTTTTTTGCTGAACACACAGGAGCTCCGATGAACGAAAAACTTTTTTCGCTGCCCGTGATTGACCAGATCACGCCTTATATCTCCCTGCGTAAGGTCGGCGATCTGCCCGTGGTTGTTATCGTCCATCCGCAGGTTCGCGCAGCGGTAACGCTGCAAGGCGCGCAGCTGATAGCCTGGCAGCCCAGCGGTGAAAAACCGGTTATCTGGCTCAGTGAAAAAACGGCATGGACCACCGGCAAAGCGATTCGCGGCGGCGTGCCGATCTGCTGGCCGTGGTTCGGCCCGGCAGGCGAACCGGCTCACGGTTTTGCCCGCACGCTGCCCTGGACGCTGTCCGCGCATGATGAAAACGAGTCAGGCGTGATGCTTACGCTGGAGCTGGCAAGCAGCGAGCAGACGAAGAAACTGTGGCCGCACGATTTCACCCTGTTTGCCCGCTTCCGCTTCAGTGACCGCTGTGAGATCGAGCTGGAAGCACACGGTGACTTTACCGCCACTGCGGCACTGCACAGCTATTTTGCTGTAGAAGATATCGCTGGCGTTGAAGTGAGCGGACTGGGTCGACACTATATCGATAAAGTAAAAGACAATGCGCCAGGCGAGTCAGCAGACGGCAAACAAACTTATCCGGATCGCGTTGACCGCATTTATACGCAGCCTGAAGATTGCAGCGTGGTTAAGGATAAGGTCGGTAACAGAACGATTGAAGTTCATCACCATTATCACAGTGACGTTGTCACCTGGAATCCGGGGCCTGAACTTTCCTGCAGCATGGGCGATATGGCCAACGAGGGCTATAAGAGTATGGTCTGTGTCGAAACTGCACACGTTACTAAACCAATGCACAGTGCCGGAGAATCACCTGCACGCCTGGCAACCACTATTCGACTGGGCAGCCGCTAACCAGCCGAGGCGGGCATCGCGCCCGCCTGTAACGAGGCTAAACAACATCCAGCGGCGTTTTCCCCGTTGGCGGTGGAAAGGCCTGATTGATTAAGGCCAGCTCTTCACTGTTTAACACGATCTCCAGCGCCGCAGCGTTTTCCGCGACGTGCGTCAGCGAACCGGCTTTAGGAATAGCGATAACGCCTTCCTTACGGATAACCCAGGCGAGCAGCAGCTGCGCTACCGTAATGCTCTTTTTTTGTGCAATTTGTACCAGCGTCGGATGGGTCATCAAATCATGCCGCAAACGCCCGGCCTGTGCCAGCGGACAATAAGCCATCACCGGCATCGCCAGCTGTTGGCATTCAGGCAGCAAATCGTACTCAATTCCCCGTGAGGCCAGATGATAAAGCACCTGGTTAGCCGCGCACGCTGTTCCGCCCTCTTCCGCCAGCAGCTCCTTTAAATCGCTACTGTCAAAATTAGAAACGCCCCAGCGCCGGATTTTCCCGGCCTGTACCAGACTTTCCATCGCTGCGATGGTTTCTTCAAGCGGTACATTGCCGCGCCAGTGCAGCAGATAGAGGTCAAGATAATCCGTTTTTAAACGGCGCAGGCTGCGCTCGCATGCTTCTACTGCATCCACTCTGCCCGCGTTCCATGGATAAACTTTAGAGACCAGCCAGGCACTGTCCCGACGCCCCTGTAGCGCTTCGCCTACTACCTCTTCCGCGCCGCCGTCGGCATACATTTCTGCCGTGTCGATTACCTTAAGGCCGTATTCAAGGCCAGCCTGCAAAGCCGCCACTTCTTCTTTGCGCCGGGTGCGATCCTCGCCCATATACCAGCTGCCCTGCCCAATGGCGGGAAGCAGGCTATTACCAGAAAAGTTTACCGTTTTTGTCATCATGTTCTCCTGCACCGTTTCAGGTCACCATAATCAGACAAAAGGGCGCAGAGCGCCCTTATTTAGTGCAACTATGGCTGCTTAGAATGTGTAGCCAATGCCGGTCCACAGCGAAACCTGGGAATTTTTATCCACCATTGGGCTGTCTTTGATCTCGTCGCCCAGGCGCGTATAGCGTCCGGCAACGGTAGCATTCCAGTTTTGACTGATTTTCCACGCGGCGGTCAGCTCCAGGTAGGGATTCCAGCTGTCGTCAGCGTCATAGCTGCCCAGGCCGCTGCGGCGTGATTCTCTTTTAGAAACGCCATAGTAGTAATCGTTCTGGTTAGCGCTGCTGTAGAGCGCGCCAATGCCCGGCGTCAGGCTAAAGTCGCCAAACTGGAAAGGATACAGCCAGGTCAGATCCCAGATAAAGCCGTCACTGTTGTCCAGCATATCACCTGCCAGCACCGTTCTGACCGTTCCCCAGGCAGCCGTGTGGCGATAGGCCAATCCGCCCATTAGCGTCATGTGACGCTTATCCAGCGCTTTTAGCTGCTTATCGTTAGTCCGATCCGGATCGAAGTTTTGCGGTGAGCCAAGCACCGTCAGCGACAGCTGGTCCTGCTGGTCTTTCCACAGGTAATACCCTGCCGACAGGCTGCGCACGTAGAAATTATCGCCTTCGTAGTTAATGACCGGAACCGGGTAGTAACGATCGTCTCCGCCTTTGTAAGGGCTCTGGCTGTAGACAACCGAGGCGCCCAGGGTCAGAGGATTAGCTTGTGCTACAGCAGCGGAAAAACACAAAGGTAAAAACGCGGCCAGCGCGCTAATTTTGAAATAGTTCACAATTAATTATTTCCATAAATATAACAATCAGCTCAGAGAGTTTATCAGCCCTGCGTCATTTCTTTAAATTTTAAAAATCTTGCAGCACGCAGAATCAATTTGTCTTGCCTTCAGGCGTGATATCACCGCGGCGGCTTATTTACAAAATCCCGCCAGCCCGCATCAGACAAGGGCAAGCGCTTAGATCAATTATAACTTTGTTATTGAAATTGCATTAGAAAAGCAAGGAGGTTCAGGAAATTTCTTAAATGCCAACTAAGCTTTAAATGAAGACGCTAAGTTTGTAGAGCAGAGTAACCGTAAATTTTGTGTACCCCGATTAGAAGTCAGGTTGGCATAAGGGTTGCTGTACTCATTATAAGTTCCTTCAGGGGTCCGCATTAGGCTCCTGGTACCTGTGCTAAAAATGAAAGGACGGGCATCGCTATGAATATATTCGATCACTATCGTCAGCGTTATGAAGCTGCCAAGGACGAAGAGTTCACACTGCAGGAATTTCTTACCGTTTGTCGGCAAGATCGTAGTGCCTACGCTAACGCGGCAGAAAGGCTATTAATGGCTATCGGTGAGCCAGTAATGGTCGATACCGCTCTGGAGCCACGTCTTTCCCGCCTGTTCTCCAACCGTGTTGTTGCTCGCTATCCTGCCTTTGAGGAGTTTTACGGCATGGAGGAAGCGATCGAGCAAATCGTTTCTTACTTAAAGCATGCCGCTCAGGGTTTAGAGGAGAAAAAACAGATCCTCTATCTGCTGGGGCCGGTAGGTGGCGGTAAATCTTCGCTGGCAGAACGTCTGAAATCTCTGATGCAGCGCGTGCCTATCTATGTACTCAGCGCCGATGGCGAACGTAGCCCGGTTAATGACCATCCGCTTTGCCTGTTTAATCCGCAGGAAGATGCCAATATTCTGGAAAAAGAGTATGGCGTGCCGCGGCGCTACCTCGGCACGATTATGTCGCCGTGGGCAGCAAAACGTCTGCACGACTTCGGCGGCGATATCTCCCGCTTTAAGGTTGTGAAAGTCTGGCCTTCTATTCTGGAACAGCTCGCTATCGCTAAAACCGAGCCTGGTGATGAAAACAATCAGGACATTTCCGCGCTGGTAGGTAAAGTGGATATCCGTAAGCTGGAAAACCACGCGCAAAACGATCCGGATGCCTACGGCTATTCCGGCGCGCTGTGCCGTGCTAACCAGGGGATTATGGAGTTCGTAGAGATGTTTAAAGCCCCTATCAAGGTGCTGCATCCCCTGCTGACTGCCACTCAGGAAGGTAACTATAACGGTACGGAAGGTATTTCCGCGCTGCCGTTTAACGGTATCATCCTGGCGCACTCCAACGAATCAGAGTGGGTGACTTTCCGTAATAACAAAAACAACGAGGCGTTCCTTGACCGTGTTTATATCGTTAAGGTGCCTTATTGCTTGCGCGTGTCGGAAGAGATCAAAATCTACGACAAGCTGTTGAACCACAGTGAGCTGACCCACGCGCCGTGCGCGCCGGGAACACTAGAAACGCTGGCGCGCTTCTCGATTCTTTCTCGTCTGAAAGAGCCGGAGAACTCCAGTACGTATTCAAAAATGCGCGTTTACGACGGCGAAAGCCTGAAGGATACCGATCCAAAAGCCAAGTCCTATCAGGAGTATCGTGATTACGCTGGCGTGGACGAAGGAATGAACGGTCTCTCTACACGTTTCGCCTTTAAAATCCTTTCCCGCGTCTTTAACTTCGACCATGTCGAAGTAGCGGCTAACCCGGTGCATCTTTTCTACGTGCTGGAACAGCAGATTGAGCGCGAGCAGTTCCCACAGGATCAGGCAGAGAAATACCTGGAACACCTGAAAGGCTACCTGATTCCGAAATACGCCGAGTTTATCGGCAAAGAGATTCAGACGGCTTACCTGGAATCCTATTCAGAATATGGTCAGAACATCTTTGATCGTTACGTGACCTATGCTGACTTCTGGATTCAGGATCAGGAGTACCGCGATCCCGATACCGGTCAGCTGTTTGACCGCGAATCGCTGAACGCGGAGCTGGAAAAAATTGAGAAGCCTGCCGGGATCAGTAATCCGAAGGACTTCCGTAACGAAATCGTCAACTTTGTGCTGCGCGCCCGTGCCCACAATAACGGTCGTAATCCGAACTGGACCAGTTACGAAAAACTGCGCACGGTCATTGAGAAGAAAATGTTCTCTAATACCGAAGAGCTGCTGCCGGTTATTTCGTTTAATGCCAAAACGTCCACCGACGAACAGAAAAAGCATGACGATTTTGTCGACCGTATGATGGAAAAAGGCTATACCCGTAAGCAGGTTCGTCTGCTGTGCGAGTGGTATCTGCGCGTGAGAAAATCATCCTGATAACCTCGTAAGTCCATTCCCGTGGGTCAGGAAAACCTGGCCCGACGGCAACGTTGTTTGGGGGAGCTATGGCCTATTTTATCGATCGGCGTCTTAACGGTAAAAATAAGAGCGCGGTTAATCGCCAGCGCTTTTTGCGCCGTTATAAGTCGCAAATCAAACAGTCGATTTCCGAGGCCATTAATAAGCGTTCGGTAACCGACATTGAGAGCGGCGAATCTGTTTCCATTCCCGTTGATGATATCAACGAGCCGGTATTTCATCAGGGACGCGGCGGCCAGCGCCATCGTGTCCACCCTGGTAACGACCACTTCGTGCAAAACGATCGGGTTGAACGTCCACAAGGTGGCGGTGGCGGTGGTGGCAGTGGTCAGGGCAACGCCAGCCAGGATGGTGAAGGCCAGGACGAGTTTGTCTTTAACATCTCTAAAGATGAGTATCTGGATCTGCTGTTTGAAGATCTCGCCCTGCCTAACCTGAAGAAGAATCAGCATCGCCAGCTGAATGAGTATAAGGTTCATCGTGCCGGATTCACGTCCAACGGCGTACCGGCAAATATCAGCGTGGTTCGTTCCCTGCAAAACTCTCTGGCGCGTCGTACGGCAATGACCGCTGGAAAACGCAGAATGCTGGCCGAGCTTGAAGAGACGCTGGAAGCGGTACAAAAGGCAGAGCCTGCGCAGCTGCTGGAAGAAGAGCGTTTGCGTAAAGAAATTGCCGAACTCCGGGCGCGCATCAAGCGCGTGCCTTTTATCGATACCTTCGATTTACGCTATAAAAACTTTGAAAAGCGGCCGGAACCTTCAAGCCAGGCGGTGATGTTCTGCCTGATGGACGTTTCAGGCTCCATGGATCAGGCCACCAAAGATATGGCCAAGCGCTTTTATATTTTGCTTTATCTGTTCCTGAGCAGAACGTATAAAAACGTTGATGTCGTCTATATTCGTCACCATACGCAGGCGAAAGAGGTCGATGAACAGGAGTTCTTCTACTCGCAGGAAACCGGTGGGACTATCGTGTCCAGCGCCCTGAAGCTGATGGATGAAGTGGTGAAAGAGCGATACGATCCGGCCCAATGGAATATCTACGCCGCCCAGGCTTCCGATGGCGATAACTGGGCCGACGATTCGCCGCTTTGCCACGAGATTCTGGCGAAAAATATCTTACCCGTCGTGCGTTACTACAGCTATATCGAAATTACCCGCCGTGCCCATCAAACGCTGTGGCGCGAGTATGAACATTTACAGGCCATGTTTGATAACTTTGCCATTCAGCATATTCGCGAGCCGGAAGATATTTACCCTGTATTCCGCGAGCTGTTTCACAGACAGGCTGAAAATGCCTGAAAAACCTCAATAATCAGTCAGCATACCCGCTGGCTGATTTTCTTCCCGATCCGCCTACCTTCTTCTACACTGGTTTTATGTTTTAATTATTCTGGCTTCATGCTTTTAATCCCGCCTGGCTTAAGCCGTATTTCATTGTGTCCCTTCTTTTTTCTGACTAGCTTCCTGTGTTTTACGCAAGGCTTTTTTTAGTCAAAAAGGAGCACGACAGATGTTTAAAATATCTTTAGGGCGCACATGCAGAAGGCAACTGCGTCAGAACGCCCCACGTTATTTTGCTGAATCCGCCGAGAAAAACTTTGCGGCTATGCAAAAAAGATTGATTTTACACTCCTGGAAAATGGCACTTGAACGACAAGATTCGCTGGCTTTGCCGCTGGTTATCGGCGGAAGACATGCCAGACAGCTGCGGCCTTTGGTGATGTCATTTGTGAAAGAGCCTTCGGCTAAAATTATTGCCGGGCCGGATATTATCTCCGCCAGCCTGGTAAATAACTATCAGGCCAGATGTAATCCAGGCTTTGATATTTTGATGAAAAATTCCCATATCAATCTGGAGCTCAACGTACCCGTACAAAATATTTTGGGCACCCATACTGAAGACAGCCAATTTCACACCAGATTACACCGTGAGATGCAGCTCGTGGATGGCCGTGAGCAAAATTATCTGCTGGCCGACCTTTTGCTGAATAAAAGCAGCGATTCAGAAGATGGAAAAGCGTTTAATGAGCTTATTCACTTTGATAAGTTTAAAAGGCAAGCGCCCGCCTACCGCTGGTCCAGCATCCTTATCGCCACCAAACCTCATGTGCTGATTTATCCTGAGATGCCCGCGACCAGTACGGTAAAGGTCAAGGCTATCCACTATTTCCCCACTAATTTAACAGGCTGGCAGCGATGCACCCGGCTTGAGAATGAGTTCAGCGACCATGCCCATATGCTCAGGAGGCTTATGCTCCTGAACAATATTTACCATTTTACTTTTGGTCTGGCCAGGCTCAGGCGACGGTTCGACAGCATCAATTATCTTCATCAATATCTTGTCAGCGAGTTTGGCGAGCCCGGGGGCGCGGATGGCTCTCATTTCGGGTTATACGGCGGCTGACGCACACGTAATTTTTCTGCTTTCCGTCGCTTCATTCCTCTTTTTTCCATCCTGTCCTCTGCTTTCGACTACATTCTTTGCATTCTGATGTCAAAAGCAGAGGCTATTTGTTACTATTGTTTACCCGATCGCCCTTTTAACTTCTGTTTTATCATAGACTTGTTCACGACTTCTATAGAAAACACCGCGAAACAGCCCCGGCGAAACAAAATTGCCCAAATTCTGACATTCAGGGTATTCTTACAGCAGGTTGGTTGAGACACTTTTTTATCTGATACAGGAGATTGCCCCATTGGAAGCCAGTGCTATCTATAGTCTGTTTATCATCGGTTCAGTGCTGGTAGCGGCAAGCATTTTGCTCAGTTCGTTCTCTTCTAAGCTTGGCATCCCTATTCTGGTTATCTTCCTTGCGCTGGGCATGCTGGCCGGCGTAGACGGCATCGGCGGCATCGCTTTTGATAACTACCCTGCCGCCTATCTGATCAGTAACCTGGCGCTGGCGGTTATCCTGCTGGATGGCGGCATGCGTACCCAGGCAAGCTCCTTTAAAGTAGCGCTCGGCCCCGCGCTTTCGCTCGCCACCGTTGGCGTACTGATTACCGCAGGGCTGACCGGCATGGCCGCCGCCTGGCTGTTTAACCTCAATATGATCGAAGGTTTTCTGGTGGGTGCCATCATAGGCTCAACCGATGCGGCTGCCGTTTTCTCACTGCTTGGCGGTAAAGGGCTGAACGAGCGCGTGAGCGCCACGCTGGAAATTGAATCCGGCAGCAACGATCCGATGGCGGTATTTTTAACTATTACTCTGATTGAGATGATCCAGCAGGGGCAAACCGGCCTGAGCTGGATGTTTGTGGTGCACCTGATCCAGCAGTTTGGTCTGGGAATAGCGCTGGGCCTGGGCGGCGGCTGGGCTTTGTTACAGCTGATAAACCGCGTTTCGCTGGCCAGCGGGCTGTATCCGCTGCTCGCCGTTAGCGGCGGCATTCTGGTTTTTGCTCTGACGACCGTATTAGAAGGCAGCGGCATTCTGGCGGTTTACCTGTGTGGTTTTGTGTTGGGCAATCGCCCTATCCGCAACCGGCACGGCATTCTGCAAACCTTTGACGGCATGGCCTGGCTGAGCCAGATAGGCATGTTCCTGGTGCTGGGGCTACTGGTCAACCCCGCCGATCTCTGGCATATCGCGCTGCCCGCCATGCTGCTGTCGCTCTGGCTGATATTATTTGCTCGCCCGCTTTCGGTGTTTGTTGGCCTGCTGCCGTTTCGCGGTTTCACTACGCGCGAACGCTTCTTTATCAGCTGGGTCGGTTTGCGCGGCGCCGTGCCGATTATTTTGGCCGTATTCCCCATGATGGCAGGCTTGCCGCACGCTTCGCTGTTTTTTAATATCGCTTTTTTCGTGGTGCTGGTTTCACTGATGGTGCAGGGAACCTCGCTGGGCTACGCCGCGCGCAAAGCCAGGGTTATCGTTCCGCCAACCGCCTCGCCCATTTCACGCGTTGGCCTGGATATTCATCCTGAAAATCCCTGGGAGCAGTTTGTTTACCAGCTGGGCGGAGATAAATGGTGCATTGGTGCCGCGCTGCGTGAATTAAAAATGCCGAGAGAGACGCGTATCGCTGCACTTTTTCGCGACAACCTGCTGCTGCATCCAACAGGAAATACGCGCCTGCGTGAAGGTGATGTGCTTTGCGTTATCGGACGCGAGAAAGATCTGCCGGAGCTTGGCAAGCTGTTTAGCCAGTCGCCGCCGGTTTCGCTCGATCAGCGCTTTTTTGGTGACTTTATTCTGCAGGCCGACGCCCGTCTGCACGATATCTCTGAAATTTACGGCATTGAGCTGGATGAAGAGGTTAATATGCAGCAAACGCTTGGCCAGCTGGTTGCCGGGATGATTGGTGGCGCGCCGGTAGTGGGCGATCAGGTGGAATGGAAAGAGATGATCTGGACCGTAGCGGAGAAGCAGGATAACGAAATTCTGAAAATCGGCGTGCGCATGGCTGAAGAGCGAGAATAATCCTGGCCTTATTTCGCTCGATCTCTGCGAAATAGCGACTACCCTTAAAGTTCGTGTCAGTCCACAAGGGAGAATATCATGGGTCATGTCGTAAAGATTGGTCGCTATGAAATTATCGACGCAGAGCTGGATGCACAGAACGTCGATACGGTCACTATTCCCTGCAAGACCAACCCGGGCCTGAGCTATCAGCTCGACGGGTGGGATAATGAGACCAGCGTACCTGCCTGGATTGATGGCGAACCTGTCGATCTGGCTATTGGCCATTACGATACGCAACAGGATCAATGGGTACTAAAAAAACCTGCCTGAATCGCGTTTCTACTCAATTCCTCGCCGCTGCGTTCACTCGCGGCGGCGAGCTATTATATTCGTCATATAACTGTTATTCAAAATTCATAAATTTCGCCCTGAAATTTAATTCAGCCTTTCATATTTCCCCTTCTTTTTTAAAAAGCACTTCTGCGTTTTTCGGAATATCCCGTATTAACTAACCGCGCTATCTCCTGCATACTCGATTTACTGATTCAAGATGAAACAGCCTGGTTGTGTTTCATTTATTTCTTACGAAACACACTAACGATTTAAATAGACAGCCCGTTGAAATTAAAGGCTTAATTTCAGCAGGTTTACCCCTGAACGCGTGCTTGATCCTCGTCAGGTCAGCAATCCCTTATGAAAAGAGAGCAGGCATATGGCAAGTACTCTGGTACTCAATGACCGTCGCCGCGCATTTAGCGGCACCCGAAAAAATATTATTGCCAAAGTAACGTTAAGTCTTAGCGATTTAATCTCAATTAATCTGGCCCTGTTTTTATCCGCGGTGACCGTAAGGGCTATTTGGGGGAATTTAGACGTTTTCCTCCCGCCGCAGGAAGTGCAGATTCGCTTTACCGCGCAGTTCGTTATGTCGATCGTTTGCACCGCCTGGTTCTGGATGCGGCTGCGCCATTACACCTACCGCAAACCTTTCTGGTTCGAGCTGAAAGAAATCATCAAAACGCTGGTTATTTTTTCTTTACTCGATCTGGCACTCATTGCCTTTTCAAAATGGGACTTTTCCCGTCTGTTATGGAGCTTTACCTGGGCCTATGCGTTAATCCTGGTGCCGCTCCTGCGTTCCAGCGTCAAGCATGCCATTTTGAAAGCGGGTCAGTGGCAGAAACAAACTATCATTATCGGCTCCGGTAAAAACGCCCGTGAGGCCTATGCCGCGCTGCAAAGCGAAGAGATCCTTGGCTACGAGGTCAAAGCTTTTGTGGCTTCTAACGGCCATACCGGCGCGCAAAGCCTTAACGGCGTACCGGTCATTACGGCAAAAGATATTATCTGGGACACGGTCGATCTGGAAAACACCCAGTTCATCGTGGCGATGGAGTACGAGCAGCAGGCGATGCGCGATAAGTGGCTCAAGCTGCTGTCGAAAAAGAAATGCCGTTCCGTCTCCGTTGTTCCTACACTGCGCGGCGTGCCGCTGTACGGCACCGATATGTCATTTATCTTCAGCCATGAAGTGATGATCCTGCGCGTGAGCAATAACCTGGCGAAACGCTCTTCCCGCTTCCTCAAGCGCGTATTTGATGTGGTGGTGGCCTCGCTGCTGCTGCTGTTTCTTGCCCCCGCGTTTGGTCTTATTTGTTGGCTGGTTGGCCGTGACGGCGGCAATAAAATCTATGGCCATGAACGCGTAGGCCAGGACGGCAAGAAGTTTAAATGCCTGAAGTTCCGCTCAATGGTCACCAACTCGAAAGAGGTGCTGGAAGAGCTGCTGGCAACCAGCGCAGAAGCGCGTGAAGAATGGGATAAAGACTTCAAGCTGAAGAACGATCCACGCGTCACTAAAATCGGTGCTTTCCTGCGTAAAACCAGTCTGGACGAGCTGCCGCAGCTGTGGAACGTTATCCGCGGTGAGATGAGCCTGGTTGGGCCGCGTCCGGTTATCGAAGCCGAGCTGGAGCGTTATGCGGGCGATGTCGATTATTATCTGATGGCCAAACCCGGCATGACCGGCCTGTGGCAGGTTAGCGGCCGTAACGATATCGACTACGATACCCGCGTTTACTTTGACTCCTGGTATGTTAAAAACTGGGCGCTGTGGACCGATATCGCTATTCTGTTTAAAACGGCTGGCGTCGTGCTGCGTCGCGACGGCGCATACTAAGCCAGTAAGGGGCGAAGGCGGAAGCGTCGCCCCTTAAGTTTTTCTTTTCTTTTTCCCTTCCAGTCACTACTCTGTGCGGCTTGCTTTTTACTGGACGTCGCCTGCCCGATGCAAAAATTCACGTTACTTCTTCTTAGCCTGGTGCTGCTGGCACCGCTGGGTATCGATCTTTATCTGCCGACGCTACCGGATATCGCGCTGGGGCTGAATACGCCGGTCAGCACGGTGCAAACGACTATTCCGCTGTTTCTGCTGGTGATGGGACTGGGGCAAATCGTCGCCGGGCCGCTGGTGGATAATCTGGGCAGAAAGCCGATTGCGCTGGCTGGCCTGTGCCTTTATCTGCTGGGCAGCATTCTGGCCGCTACGGCAGCGGAATGGCCGCAGTTCCTGTGCGCCCGCGTTGTACAGGGCTGCGCCGTTTGCTGTACGGCCGTGGTCGCCTTTAGCGGCGTGCGCGATCGCCTGGACGGCGACGATGCTGCTCGCGCCTATGGTTTTCTGAACGGCGCGCTGAATATTGTTCCGGCGCTGGCTCCGATGCTGGGCGGCTTTCTTGCCGAAGCATTTGGCTGGCGGGCGCCCTTCTGGTTTTTAACCGCTTACGCCTTGGTTATCGCCCTGCTGGTTATCTTCTTCTTACCGGAAACTCGCCCCGCCGGCACGCTTGCGGTTAAAGGTATTCCACTACGCCAGTACTGGCAGATCCTGCGGCAGCCGCGCTTTCTGGCGTTCGCCTTTGCCAACGCCGGTGCGCTGGGCATGGTGCTGACCTACGTTTCGCTGGCACCCCAGGTGCTGATGACGGAAGGTAAGCTCTCGGCGCTACAGTTTTCCATTGCTTTTGGTGCTAACGGCTTCTGGATTATGTTGGTTAGCGTGCTGGTGAATAAAATGATCCGCAAAGTGGGCCGTCCGATTTGTCTGGCGGTTGGCAGCCTGGCCATGGCGCTGGGCGCGCTCACCCTGATAGGCGGCGTCACGCTATTCCCGGCCGACTGGCAGACCAGCTGGGCGCTATACATGTTGCCTGTCGCTATTTCCGTAGCCGGTCTGGCCTTTACCGTTGGCCCCGCCACCAGCTATGCGCTGGAACCTTATCAGCAGCAGGCGGGCGTGGCTTCTGCGCTGGCTGGGTTTATCCAGATGGCTGGCGGCGCTTCCGGCGGCCTGCTGGTGATGGCGTTGCCGATGGCGGAGAAATCCGCGCTGGCATTGATGATGGTCGTGGGCGCATTGCTGACCGGAACGGCGTGGTACTACAGTAAAAAAGTGCGCGGTACGCTGACCGCGCTATAGGCTTAAACGACTTTTACCGGTACACGAGGTGCCAGAGCGCACATCAGCTCATAACCTACGGTACCGGCAGCTTTCGCCACTTCGTCAATCCTGATGTTATTGCCCCACAGTTCAACCTGGCTACCAATGCCCGCCTGGTGACAAGGCGTCAGATCCACCGTGATCATATCCATCGAGACCGCGCCAACAACCCGGGTACGGACGCCATCTACCCAAACCGGCGTGCCGGTTGGCGCATGGCGCGGATAGCCATCGGCATAGCCACAGGCAATGACGCCAATGCGCTGCTCGCCGCTGGCGCGATAGCGCGCGCCGTAGCCCACCCCGTCGCCACGCTTGAGCAACTGGATACCGATGATTTCGCTGTTCAGCGTCATGGCCGACCGCAACCCGCTGCTGGCAATATCCTGCCAGTCGCCGCTCGGCGAGGCACCATACAGAATAATGCCGGGCCGTACCCAGTCGTAATGCGTTTCGCTGTGCCACAGCGTGGCCGCCGAGTTCGCCAGCGAGCGCGGACAGTCCAGCCCTTCTGCCGCATGGTTGATGCGCATCATCGGTGCTGCGATACCTTCGCTGCTCTCTGCCTCAGCAAAATGCGCCATCAGCGTGATTTCACCGACGTTGGGCAAGGTTTTAAGCTTCTGCCACGCCTGGTGAACCTGCTCCGGCTGAAAACCGAGCCGGTTCATGCCGCTGTTCATTTTTAAATAAATATCCAGCGGTGCCGAGAGCTTTGCCTTCGCCAGCGCCTGAATTTGCCAGTTACTGTGCACGCTGGTGGTCAGGCGATAGCGATCGAGAAGCGGCAGCTCGTCGGCATGGAAAAAGCCTTCCAGCAGCAGAATGGGCTTACTCCAGCCGCTGTCGCGCAGCAAAATAGCCTCTTCAAGATTAAGCAGCGCAAAACCGTCTGTAGCAGATAAACTTTGCCAGACGCGCGCAATGCCGTGACCGTAAGCGTTGGCTTTTACCACTGACCAGATGCGTGAATGCGGCGCAGCCTGGCGGGCAACGGCCAGATTATGCCGCAGCGCGCCGGTATCAATGGTTGCGACAATAGGACGAGACATAACTTCTCCTGTTTTTGTGCAAACTAACGGGCGCCGTGCAGAATGTGGCCCGCCGCCGGGGAGAACCCGGGCAGATAACGCATAACTGACAGATCGTCCGCCGCGATGGCGGGGGTACGTCCGGAGATAATATCAGAAAGCAGCTGGCCGGAGCCGCAGGCCATCGTCCAACCGAGCGTTCCGTGACCAGTATTGAGATAAAGATTTTTAAACGGCGTGCGGCCAACGATCGGCGTACCGTCCGGCGTCATCGGCCGCAGCCCGGTCCAGAACGTTGCCTGCGCAATGTCACCGCCCTGCGGATAGAGATCCCGTACCACCATCTCCAGCGTTTCGCGCCTGGCCGGAAGCAGCTTTGTGTTAAAGCCCACGATTTCCGCCATGCCGCCGACGCGTATACGATTATCAAAACGCGTAATGGCAACTTTGTACGTCTCGTCCAGTACGGTGGAGACCGGTGCGGCCGCGGCATCCCCGATCGGAATAGTCAGCGAATAACCTTTTAACGGGTAAACCGGGATATCTACAATACCGTCCATCAGCGCCCGGGAATAAGAACCAAAGGCTACGACGTAAGCGTCAGCCTTAATGATTTCGGCACCGCATTTTACACCTGCAATTTGGTTATGTTCCTGCAATAGCGCATCGACCGGCGTGTTAAAACGGAAGGTAACGCCCGCTGCTTTCGCCATTTCCGCCAGCTGTCGGGTAAATAGCTGGCAGTCGCCCGTTTCGTCATTTGGCAAACGCAGCCCGCCGGTCAATAAATGCTTTGTCGTGGCCAGGGCAGGTTCGACATCGGCCAGCTGGCTGGCTTCCAGCAGTTCATAAGGCACGCCCGCCTCTTTCAGCACGGCAATATCTTTAGTGGCGCTTTCAAACTGTTGTGCGGTACGAAAAAGCTGTAGCGTGCCGCCCTGTCGTCCTTCATAAGCAATACCGGTTTCCTGGCGCAGCGCTTTAAGACAGTCGCGGCTGTATTCAGCAATACGCACCATCCGGCTTTTATTTTGCTGGTAATGGTCGATATCGCAGTTACGTAACATTTGCCACATCCACGCCAGCTGAAAACGGCTGCCATCGGGACGGATGGCCAGAGGCGCATGACGCTGAAACATCCATTTAACCGCCTTTAGCGGCACGCCAGGCGCGGCCCAGGGCGCGGCGTAACCCGGTGAAATCTGTCCGGCATTGCCCGCGCTGGTTTCCAGGGCCACGTCGGGCTGACGATCGATAACCGTCACTTCATGCCCGCTTTGCGCCAGATACCAGGCGCTGGCCACGCCCACCACGCCACTTCCCAGAATGACAATTCGCATCGCTACCCCATCGCCGTTTACAAAAGATGAATACACTGGATGCATGCGGCTGCTGCGGTGAAAAAAGCTATAAGGAGGCAGCTAGCGACATGCGAAGATTTTGCTTCTCTTTTTTACCCTGGAGGGGAATAAAAACAAGATGCGCTGGTTAATTTAGAGTTAAATATTGCATTAATGTCTTCAAGAGCAGCAAATAATTGCAAATGAATAATTTTTCTCTTTCGGCAGCAGAATATTATTACGCCATATTTTTCCCTTATATACAGGATATTATCCTGCGCCAGTTATTATTTTTTCGCCTTTGCCTGACGTTAAAAGGAATTTCGGCTTTCGGCTCTATTTTCTGTTGAAGATTTCGATTGTATTCGTCGGAGCTATCGGAGAGAGTGAACTATCATTGAGTTAATGGCTTCAATTCCAGGCTTGTCGGAGGTCACGGCAGGCCAGCATGAAAACGGACCGTTTGCTATATCGGAAACCGGTTTTAAAAAAGGGGTGCGCTATGACGACTATCTTTGATGAGTCCATGACCAAAAGCCAGCGACTCAGTGACGGGCCAGACTGGACGTTCGATCTGCTGGATGTTTACCTGGCAGAAATTGACCGCGTTGCCAAACTTTACCGGCTGGATACCTATCCCCATCAGATTGAAGTCATTACTTCAGAGCAGATGATGGATGCTTATTCCAGCGTGGGCATGCCGATTAACTACGCGCACTGGTCTTTCGGTAAAAAGTTTATCGAAACCGAGCAGCGCTATAAGCACGGGCAGCAGGGCCTTGCTTATGAGATCGTGATTAATTCCAATCCCTGTATCGCCTATCTGATGGAAGAAAACACCATTACCATGCAGGCGCTGGTGATGGCGCACGCCTGTTACGGGCACAATTCCTTTTTCAAAAATAACTATCTGTTCCGTAGCTGGACGGATGCCAGCTCTATTGTCGACTACCTGATTTTTGCCCGTAACTATATCAGCGAATGTGAAGAGCGTTACGGCGTGGAAGAAGTAGAAAAGCTGCTGGACTCCTGCCATGCGCTGATGAACTACGGCGTGGATCGTTATAAAAGACCGCAAAAAATTTCGTTACAGGAAGAGAAAGCCCGCCAGCGCAGCCGCGAAGAGTATCTGCAAAGCCAGGTGAATATGCTGTGGCGCACGCTGCCAAGGCGCGAGGCGGAATTTACCCAGGCCCAGGCCGCGCGCTATCCGAGCGAGCCACAGGAAAACCTGCTCTACTTTATGGAAAAAAACGCCCCGCTGCTGGAGTCGTGGCAGCGCGAAATTTTGCGTATCGTGCGTAAGGTCAGCCAGTATTTTTATCCGCAGAAGCAAACGCAGGTGATGAACGAAGGCTGGGCGACCTTCTGGCACTACACCATCCTGAACCATTTGTATGATGAGGGTAAGGTCAGCGAACGCTTTATGCTGGAGTTTCTGCACAGCCATACCAACGTGGTCTTCCAGCCGCCTTACAACAGCCAGTGGTATAACGGCATTAACCCTTATGCGCTGGGTTTCGCTATGTTCCAGGATATTAAGCGGATCTGTCAGGAGCCAACGGAGGAAGATCGCTACTGGTTCCCGGATATTGCCGGGTCCGACTGGCTAGAGACGCTGCATTTTGCCATGCGTGAATTTAAGGACGAAAGCTTTATCAGCCAGTTCCTTTCGCCCAAAGTGATGCGCGATTTCCGGTTGTTTACGGTGATGGACGACGACCGTAATAACTTCCTGGAAATTGCCGCTATTCACGACGAGGCGGGCTATCGGGCCATTCGCCAACAGCTTTCCGCGCAGTATAACCTGAGTAACCTGGAACCGAACATTCAGGTTTACGATGTGGACTTGCGCGGTGACCGTTCGCTGAAGCTGCGCTACGTCCCACACAGCCGCGCACCGCTGGATAAAAGCCGCCGCGAGGTGCTGAAGCACGTGCATCGCCTGTGGGGTTTTGATGTATATCTGGAGCAGCAAAATGAGGATGGCAGTACGGAAATCCTCGATCGCTGTCCACCTCGCCCTTCCTCGCTTTAATCCTTTAACCGGTTCTGCGGAACCGGTTTATCTCAAAGCTTAGTTAGCCGGCTAGCGGTGGCTGTTCAGCTCTGTCGGCATACTGTTTTGCATGTTATGCCAGATCTCACCGCTGCGATGGCCGTAATCACGTACGGTTTCCACAATTTTATCTAACTGCTGATTCTGACAAATGGTCAGCAGCTGCTGATAAAATTCTCGCGCCAGGCTGCGCGCTTCCGGATTAGAGAAATAGTGGCGACCAACGCGAGTATAAAGCCCTTTCAGGCCGTTCAGAATCAGACCATAAACAGGATTACCGGAGGCGAAAGCCAGGCCGCGGAATACGTTGTAATCCAGTTCGGTATAGGTTTCTGCCTTATCGGCAACGTTAAGAGCGGTAAGCAGGACTTCCGTGGCCTTTTCGGGATGGATACGTATTGCGCGGCGGATAAAGACTGAAGAGATGTCGGTACGGACAGAAAGCAGGCTGTCAATCAACTGCGGCACGCTGTCATGGTCAAGGCGAGCCAGCGTTTCCAGAATATTCAGACCCGAGGTTTCCCAGAAGTTATTCACTTTGGTCGGTTTGCCATGCTGGATAGTTAACCAGCCATCCCGCGCCAGCCGCTGGAGGACTTCACGCAAGGTTGTGCGGGTGACGCCAATCAGCTCTGACAGCTCGCGTTCGGCAGGGAGAATTGAGCCGGGCGGAAAACGATTATTCCAGATGCTCTCAATAATATATTCTTCAGCGAAACCCGCAGGGCTTTGCGCCTTAATGACCATAGCGTATTGTTTCCGTTGCGTTCGGGGCGGCAAAATTTCGGCCATCATAGCAGATGGTTTCGCCGTCACCTAGACTGTGCGGCACGTTAAACGGCTTAAGATCGCCCATTTGCTCAAAATAATTGTTTATTGTGAAGCGCTGTTTAATCTTTTGTTCTGTCAGTGCTCTTTTCCCTTCCGGTTAAAAACATTTTTTTACACCACGCCGCACCCGCCACGGTTTTCAGTCAGTTAAATTTGATTCAGACTGGCTGGCACGGCAGGCCTTTTAGTTTACACTGCCGATTCAACGCTAACCACATGGATAGATTATGTTGCGATATTTAAATAGCTGTTCTCAAGGTCGCGGTGCCTGGCTGTTAATGGCCCTGACGGCTTTTATTCTGGAAATGGTTGCCCTTTACTTCCAGCACGTTATGTTGCTTAAGCCTTGTGTCATGTGCATCTATGAACGCTGTGCGCTATTTGGGGTACTGGGGGCTTCTTTAGTCGGCGCCGTTGCGCCAAAAACGCCGCTACGCTGGGTGGCCATCCTGATTTGGATCTATAGCGCTGTGGAAGGTTTACGCCTTGCATGGGAGCACACCATGATTCAGCTTCACCCTAATCCGTTTGTAACCTGTGATTTTGCTGCCCGCTTCCCTCAGTGGCTGCCGCTGGATAAATGGCTGCCTTCGGTATTTGTGGCTACCGGCGACTGTGCAGAAAAGCAGTGGTCGTTATTTTCTCTGGGCATGCCGCAGTGGCTGATAGTGATTTTTGCCGCTTATCTTATCGTGGCGCTGGCGGTGCTGGTGGCGCAATTTTTCCCGCAAAAAAGACGCGATCTTTTCTCACGCTAAAGGTGCGACAGGTCAGGGTAGCGGCTACGCTTTAAGCACCATCGGCTTAAAAACAGGGATCCTATGAAAAACATTATGTTGGCACTCTCATTTACCCTTTCCGTTACGCTGCTTTCCGGCTGCGCCCACTGGGGCGCCAATGACACACACAGTCCACCGCCAGCCCCACCGAGCGGCCAGCAACCGCCAGGCGCGCCTGGCGGAAGCGGTCCGGTTGGTCAACCTCAGGGATAGGGCTTACCTTATTTCCTCCGCTCGGGGCAGAAGACATTATTACTGGCCCCAGGGATGCGGCAGCGATGCTGCATCCTGATTTCGCAGCACGCTGCGGTCATCATTCAGGAATGCATGCCGTTATGCACTACCTCCAGCACGTGTCCCAGATCGGCGACCTCAATCTGCCCGGAAGCCGAAGCATCGCCAACCATGCCAAACGTCAGCGCGGAACCAGACAGTTCTCCGCTTATCCGTGACAGCACGCCCAAATCGCCCATTGCCATCGTCAGCAGTGGTTTTTGCGCATGGTGCTGATACATCTCCAGCGTGGCGTTCAACAGCGTCAGCACATCCGCCGCATCCTCAGGCATCGCTGCCAGCTTCAGCACGTCGGCACCGCGCTGCTGCTGTTCACGCAGGCGCGAAACAATTTCCTGAGCAGAAGGTGTACTATGCAGTTCGTGATTTGAGAGAACTACGTGTTTACCGTTCTGATGCGCCAGTTCGATCAGGGGGTCGGTTAACGCCCTGTCGCGATACATTTCAATATCCAGCAGATCGAACTGCCCGTCAGTTAACAGAGTACGGTATAGCGCAGCATACTCTTTATCGCCGATAGCCTTTTTGCCACCCTCTGCTTTGGTGCGAAACGTTACCAGCAGCAGCTTGTTATCAAGACGGGACGAGACTTCGCGCGTTAACCTTGCTATTGCACCAGCATCGCTGGCGTTATCCAGCGGATCGATACGCAGCTCCAGCAGATGAAAATCCTCGCGCCCCGCTACCTTATCAACGAATTTTAAAACTTCTTTTTCGCTACTGGCCGTGGTGGGGATAATTACCTTCGGTTGCCCTTCGCCAATCGCGATATTTTTAAGCTTTAAGACCGGTTGACTGGACCGTGAGGGCTTTGTTGAGGGGCTGGCAGGCAGCGTCGCGCTGGTTGCGGTTGAAGACATGAGCGACAGTGCGACAAGCGCGCCTCCGGAACCGATAAATTCTCTGCGATGCATAAGAGCTACCTCCTGATAAGGAAAAAGATTTAAGCATAGCAAAACAAATCAGGCGGATAGCCCACGGCCAGGTTTGGCAGATGCGTCGCCAGCGCGGCGCGACGGTACAAAGTTAACGGATGTTATGGCAATCGTACGAGCCGGAGATTTTTATCTGGCTGCGGCTGCTGCGCATTACTTCAACATCCAGCGTCGCCTCGCCCTTTTTATTCTGATAGGCCATGCCGTAATCACCCTGAAATTTAGTGGCGGCAACCGTCCAGTGCATTTTTACGTTATTGCTATCTCCTTTCTGCTGCAAAAACACAACCTTTTGATGACGTGTTTTCATGCCGTCAACGGTGGCCCAACCGCCATCTGCCGTCTGACCAGCCAGATGAAAGGGGCCACACTGCACGTCGGCAAAGGCAAACAGCGGCAGAGAAAAAGTAATGGCTACGACGGTGCGGGAAATAAGCTTCATTTTTATCCTGTCTTGATAGCAAAAAGGCGTTCACCCAGGCTACCTGGCGTAACAGCGTAGCCTGTTGATTAGATGGATAGCATCTTTAATAAGATTAGTTGATGTGAGGGGGATCTGTATTTTGCAATATGCGATCGCGAACTGACTTATCACCCTGATCAGTATGCTAACCACATCACAGAGTATCACTGCGTATGAAGATATGCTCAGGTATGCGTCCATATAGTCTGTTCAAATTTCCAGGATCTACATTATGTTACCCCAGATTATCATTGAGAGCGATTTAGCAACTGGAAAAGACGTTTAATGAAGGAGAAATCGTGTCTGTTTACCTGAAATTTCAATATTTGTGCTGTGCGTGACAATGACCATTTTTCACCTGGCCCATAAAAAAATTTTTTTGCTCTCTGGATTCGCACTGTTAATCCAGGGTTTCGTTAATGCTGTGACTGGCCTGACAGCAGGTTAATAATCTTAAGAGACGTTTGGGTGAGGGAAAACAGCATGATGGAAGAAATTATTTCTTATGTTTACCCCACTCTTTTGAGAGAGGGAATGTCAGCCAGTGAAACGTACCCGCCTCAACTGTCTATCACTCCTGACACAAAAGATGGAACACATACTTTGGCAGTAACAGCTGCTTTTATACTGCAACAAGTAGGCATGTATTACATGGAGGTTGGAGTTTACAGGCATGATGAGTCGGTTATTGCTAGTCCTTCTCGCTCTGGCTTAATCGAGACTAAATTTTATGAGCAAACTCAAACATCAAGACTACTGACGATTTACTCAATGATTGCATCTGGAGTAGACCTGTCTGTTGAAGGAATTTACAGGATTTCAGTGAAAGCTTACAGGAGCAAAGACGGGATAAGAAATGAGCTTCCCGCTGCTGAAAATGAATGCTTTTTCTATGTCTCTTATAGGGCTTAAAAGGATGCCAGACAACATATTGCAATACTTAGCCCCCACCCATAAACCGGTTGCACGAACAGACAGTGAAGATCATAATCCTGAATATGGCAGCGGTAACGGTGGAGGGAATGATATGCTTGACAGAATTAAAGTACTTGAAGAAAAAACATCAGCCCTGGCTGTTGATGTTGCTGTGTTAAAAGAAACAGTTGCAACAAAAGAATCTTTACACAAAGAGCTAAATTCTCAGACATGGAAAATAGTCTTAGCTCTGGTCATTACCGTTTTGATTGCCGTTCTTTCTAAGTACTTTATCAGGTAACTTTGCCTGCGAAGCGGTAACCCGCCGGGTTATTGCGTTCGCGACAGCCCATTCCGCCGCTTGATTGCTATCAATTTATTGGGCAGCACGTTAGCCCTGTAACTCCATGCCATAGATATCCGTTACTATTTTGCTCGCAGCCTCGTTGCGCTTTTTGTTGAGGCTCCCGATCACTTACGCCGGCAACGCTCTGAGCATTTCCGCACGTCATCCCAGCACTTTTCCCACTTCTTACGCCAGGTAAAGGGCCGACCGCAAACCGTACAGATTTTTGTTGGGAGTTCACTTTTCTTCATCAAGAGTCTCCTGCAGTCAGAACGGGACACATATAATTTTAGATAACTTTTAGTATCGGGACAGAGAGGCACACCGCTTCGATTGGCTTTTATACGCCAGATTTATCAGGTATGCCCCACCCAAGCCCCAGAGTAACGCCAGCTAAGCAATTAATCCTTCCAGATCAATCTACTTACCGTACCAGCGCGGCTTATTGATAATGTGATCTTCCCAGTCCTGCACTTCGCTTTCCCGTACGGCGATATGGCGAACGGAAATGCGTGCTGCATGCATTGCGGCTTTGCCGCCGCTGCGCAGCGGATGCCAGACCGGCAGGTTCTTGCCTTCGGCCAGCACGCGGTAGGCGCAGCTGGGCGGCAGCCAGGAAAAGGTGGGCAGATTGTCACGCGTTAACTTGATGCAGTCCTCTTCCAGTTCGAAGCGGCGCTCATAGTTACGGCACTGGCAGGTTTTAATGTTCAGCTGGTTACAGGCGACGTTGGTGAAATAGATCTCATCCGTGTCGGCATCCTGCAGTTTGTTAAGACAGCACTGGCCACAGCCGTCGCACAGGG
Organism: Erwinia sp. BNK-24-b; assembly: GCF_047456155.1. Classification (NCBI taxonomy): domain Bacteria; kingdom Pseudomonadati; phylum Pseudomonadota; class Gammaproteobacteria; order Enterobacterales; family Erwiniaceae; genus Erwinia; species Erwinia sp. BNK-24-b. Next base: position 1,901,659 of record NZ_CP179901.1, on the reverse strand, counting down.
ATTCCCATTCCTCGTCGCTCATTTGTTCCAGCGTTTTTTGCTGCCAGAAAGGGGTATCGTTCATTTTGCTGTCCTGTTTGAGTAAAAGCCCGCACCTTATAAACAGTTCGGGCCCTGGTTGCAAGCTCTACAGTACGCGAGTTGCCACGCCGCGTCCGCCGAGCGAGACTTCAAGCGTGTCGCCAGAGAACATCGGCCCCACGCCTTCTGGCGTGCCGGTCAGTATGATATCGCCCGCGCGCAGCGTAAAAAACTGGCTCATGTAGGCGATCAGCGGCAGAATTTTATGGATCATATCTTCCGTTGAGCCCTGCTGACGTACTTCGCCGTTTACCACCAGCTTTAGCTCGATATTTTGCGGATCTGCACCCAGCTCGCTGGCCGGAATAAAACCGGAAACCGGACAAGAGTTATCAAACCCTTTGGCTTTTTCCCATGGCTGTCCGGCTTTTTTACAGCCCGCCTGCACGTCACGCAAGGTCAAATCGAGCGCAACACCGTAACCGGCAATAGCTTTTGCCACATGCTCTTCTGAAGCGTGCTTGAGCGTAGAGCCAATCAGTACCGCCAGCTCGACTTCGTGATGAACCGCGCCCAGATCTTTGGGAATCGACAGCGGCTGGCGGATATCGCAAAGCGCCGTTTCCGGCTTGATAAACAGCACCGGGTCAGACGGCGTTGCGCTGCCCATTTCTTTAATATGCTTAGCATAGTTGCTGCCTACGCAAACCACTTTGCTCACCGGATAATCCAACAAAGCGCCCTGCCAGTTATGATGCTGATACATACTGTTCTCCTGCTTTTAGCGTTGTGGTCAGCGGACCCCATCCTGTTGAGCAATGGCGTCGGCCATCATGCCGATACTGATAGCGAAATAATAAGAGCGATTCCAGTGCATAATGACACGGAAATTGTCATAAACCATAAATGCGCGCCCGGCCGCGTCGTCAGGCATGATAATCCATGCACGCTGCGTAGCGTCCGGTAAGGCGGTTCCGTTTATCTGTACGCCCATGCTTTGCCACTCCGCTACCGTTTTAGCCTGGCTGGTTTTCAGCCCGCCCAGCTCTGGCGCAAAGCCTGCGGGAAGCGTCACCTCTTGCCCCCAGCTCTGGCCCGGTTTCCAGCCTTCGGTCGCCAGGTAGTTAGCTGTCGAAGCAAACACATCATCGGTGTCATTCCAGATATCGATGCGGCCATCGCCATCTCCGTCCGCGCCATAGCGCAGGAAAGATGACGGCATAAACTGATTCTGCCCCATTGCGCCTGCCCAGGAGCCTTTCATTTCCCCGGCGTCGATATGTTGCTGTTGAATAATTTGCAGCGCGGAGAGCAGCTCTTTAGTGAAGAAAGCCTCGCGACGGCCTTCAAACGCCAGCGTCGCCAGCGCGGAAATCACCTCTTCCCGCCCCTGAATTTTGCCGAAGTTGCTCTCCATGGCCCAGAGCGCCACGATATACTGCGGCTGAACGCCGTAGCGCTGGCTTACCGGCAGTAAGCTTGCCTGATACTGCTGGAAATTTTCGCGAGCGCGCTGTTTTTTCGCTTCTGGCAACACGCGTGCAAGATAGTCATCCAGCGTAATTTTCTTTTCCAGCTGGTTACGATCGGAAGAGATAGCACGATCGACAAAGTGAATATTATTGAAGGCAGCGTCAAGGGTGGCCTGGTCGATACCTTTTGCGCGCGCCTGATTTTTCAGCTGTTCGACATAGGCGGGAAATTCTGCCGGATCGCGTCCGGAGGCGGCCAGCGTCGTTTTTGTCGGCTGGGCAGTTGCGCCCGGTTTTTTTTCAAGGGCCTTGCTGCTTTGAGTGGCGCAGCCAGCCAGCAGCAGGGAGAAAATAAACGTGGTAAGAAAGGTATGCTTCATGCGACGTCCTTTTACTTTCTCGCCCGCCGCTAAATAAATCCGCTGGGAAGAACAACGGCGGGGATATATTTTTGTGCAGATGATTCCTAATTAATCTTTTTTACCTTTTTCAAGGTGAATCTTAAGCAGACTTTCCAGCGGCGGTGGCACCTGTAAATAGTAACCTTGCTCAACAAGCGCGGCTTTTACTTTAGCCTGGTCCGCATTGGCCAGGCGTTTGCTGCCGTCAAGCGGCAACAGCATTGCCAGCTGCGGTTTCCCGAAACCCTTAAGCAACTCTTCCGGAACGCGCGAAAAATCGTCTTTTTTTTCAACATAAAGATAAGTCTGGTCGCGTTTAGGGCTTCTGTAGATCACACAAAACATATTTTTTACTCGAATTAACCTGGATGGTGGCTTGCCTGAATATAGCAGTAACTATAACATGCTTGCAGAACTTCGGAATATTGTCCTAATGCGTTTAAATGTCAGTCTGAAGGGCATATTTTCGCTGGGATATGAAATAACAGGACTGAGCGCGACAGATGTCACAAACGCCAATTGAGTTAAAGGGCAGCAGTTTTACTCTGTCTGTTGTCCACTTACACCACCATGATGCGGATGTGGTGCGCCAGGCGCTTCAGGATAAGGTCAATCAGGCGCCCGCTTTCCTGCAAAACGCCCCGGTCGTTCTGAACGTCTCCTCGCTGACCAGCGACGTTAACTGGCGGCAGATGCAGCAGGCCATCGTGTCTACCGGACTGCATATTGTCGGCGTTAGCGGCTGCAAAGATGAATCCCTAAAGCGCGTTATCAGCCGGGCCGGCCTGCCGCTGTTGTCAGAAGGCAAAGGGCAAAGGCCCGCGCCGGAAGTCGCCGAGCCTGCGAAGCCTGTTGAACTTCCCGCAGCCAGAACGCGGGTCGTTAACACGCCTATTCGTTCCGGCCAGCAGATTTACGCTAAAAACAGCGATCTGATCGTCACCAGCAGCGTCAGCGCCGGTGCCGAACTCATTGCCGACGGCAATATTCATATCTACGGCATGATGCGTGGCCGTGCGCTGGCGGGTGCTGGCGGCGATCGCGACTGCCAGATTTTTTGTACGAATTTGTCAGCAGAGCTGGTTTCCATTGCCGGTGAATACTGGATTATGGATGAAATCCCTGCTGAATTTTTTGGAAAAGCGTCACGTCTTTGCTTAAAAGACGGCGTTTTGACTATACAGACACTGAACTGAGCCAGGCTCACGAGCCCTTTCTTTTCTTAAGGAAATTACTATATGGCACGCATTATTGTTGTTACATCGGGTAAAGGAGGCGTGGGCAAGACCACGTCCAGCGCGGCCATCGCTACCGGTTTAGCCCAGAAAGGTAAAAAAACCGTCGTGATCGATTTTGATATCGGTCTGCGTAATCTGGATCTGATCATGGGCTGTGAGCGTCGGGTAGTCTACGACTTTGTTAACGTTATTCAGGGCGACGCGTCGCTGAACCAGGCGCTAATCAAAGACAAGCGTACTGAACATCTTTATATTCTGCCCGCTTCGCAAACGCGTGATAAAGACGCATTAACGCGCGAAGGCGTTGAAAAAGTGCTGAATGATTTAACCGCGATGGATTTTGACTTTATCGTCTGCGATTCACCGGCCGGTATCGAAACCGGCGCGCTGATGGCGCTCTATTTCGCTGATGAAGCCATCATCACCACCAATCCGGAAGTCTCATCCGTACGCGACTCTGACCGTATCCTCGGCATTCTTTCTTCCAAATCCCGCCGTGCTGAAAACGGTCAGGACCCGATCAAAGAGCATCTGCTGCTGACCCGTTACAATCCGGGCCGCGTTAGCCGTGGCGACATGCTAAGTATGGAAGACGTGCTGGAAATCCTGCGCATTCCGCTGGCGGGCGTTATTCCGGAAGATCAGTCCGTGCTGCGCGCCTCGAATCAGGGCGAGCCTGTGATACTGGACACCGATTCTGACGCGGGCAAAGCCTATGCTGACACCGTCGACCGTATTCTTGGCGAAGAACGTCCCTTCCGCTTCATTGAAGAAGAGAAGAAGGGTTTCCTGAAACGCCTGTTTGGGGGATAAACCATGGCCTTACTTGACTTCTTTTTATCCCGAAAAAAGAGCACAGCCAATATAGCCAAGGAACGGCTGCAAATCATCGTGGCAGAGCGCAGGAGGGGCGACGCCGAGCCCCACTATCTGCCACAGTTGAAGAAGGATCTGCTGGAAGTCATCTGTAGATATGTGAAGATTGACCCGGAGATGCTCAGCGTCAAGCTGGATCAGAAAGATGATGACATCTCTATTCTGGAACTCAACGTGACGCTGCCAGAGGCAGAAGAAACCACGAAATGACCTTTCCCGTGCCTGATTTTCCCCTGCTGTTTTGCAGGGGAAAAAGGGTTACGGCCAGGCAGTCTCGCTGTTTTATCCGGCCAGCGCCTCGTATTCCGCCAGCAGCGACATAATATCGTCGTGCAGCAGTTCGCCTCGCCAGCCGTCGAGCAGCTCAGGCTTTTTCACCGGCTTTAACTTCCAGTGCCAGTTCAGCAGCTGGTTGATTTGCCGACGTGAAGCCAGTAGCTCCTGGCTAACGCCATGCTTTTCCGCCGCTTCCGCCATCAGCGCTTTCAGCGCCTTAAAGACTTTTTTATAGGCAGGATTATCGACCAGGTTAGCCAGCGGTTCCGGCAACTCGCTTTCCGGCAGTTCATTCGCCTGCGCCACCAGCGCCACCAGCGTTTTGCCATGAAAACGAATTTCCTGCCCGGCCAGTCCAAGATGGTCCAGTTCGGCCAGCGAACCCGGCATAAAGCGCGCCACTTTCCACAGGTTTTCTTCGCGCACGACGAAGTTAACGGCCATGTCTTTTTCGCGCGCCAGCTCCAGCCGCCAGGCGGCCATCAGGCGCAGCGCGGCCAGCTGACGGGGACGCAGCTGCCAGGCATTGGTGATATCACGGTACGCTTCTTCTGGCGCAACCACGGCCTGACGTCGCTGACACAGTAGCGAGCACTCATTCAACGCCGCTTTCAGTTTTCCGGCCGCTTCGGCTTCCGCCATCAGCTTCTGCGCAATCGGCAGCAGGTAATAAACATCCGCAGCCGCATACTGGCACTGCTTCTCGGTCAGCGGACGCGCCAGCCAGTCGGTACGTGATTCGCTTTTATCCAGCGCGATGCCGGTAAAAGATTCCACGATAGTAGCAAAACCGCAGGACAGCGGCCGGCCGGTAAAGGCGGCCAGAATCTGGGTATCGATCATGGGTTCCGGCAAGACGCCATATTTGTGCAGGAAAACTTCCAGATCTTCGCTACCGGCATGCAGGAATTTGATCACAGCCTTGTCAAGGATTAGCTCGCGAAACGGCGTCCAGTCGGTAACAGGCAGGGGATCGATCAGCGCAATATTTTCACCGTCAAACAGCTGAATCAGTCCAAGACCGGGATAATAGGTGCGGGTGCGGACAAACTCAGTATCCAGCGCCACGGCGGGAACCTGACGGGCTGCATGGCAAACGTCCGCCAGCGCCTCGTTGGTGGTTATCATGGTGTAATTCAAAGTGATCCTCTCGCTGGGGCTTTTTATGCCCCAGTGTAGTTCATTAAAAAAGCCGGCTTAACCGGCTTAGAGGTTACGTATAACGCGCCAGGCTAGTGCGTGCTTTTTTCGTCACGCAGTTCCCGGCGTAAAATTTTACCGACGTTGGTTTTCGGTAGTTCATCACGAAATTCAACGATCTTAGGAATTTTATATCCGGTCAGATGTTTCTTACAGTGGGCAATTAACTCTTCTTTGGTCAGTGAAGCATCTTTCTTCACCACGCAGATTTTTACCGTCTCGCCCGCTATCGGCTCTGGTACGCCTACCGCTGCGGCTTCGCGCACTTTCGGGTGCAGCATAACCACATCTTCTATCTCGTTAGGATATACGTTAAAACCGGAAACCAGGATCATATCTTTTTTACGATCGACGATGCGAATAAATCCTTCCTCATCAACGGTAACAATATCGCCGCTGTGCAGCCAACCATTTTTCAGCACTTCATCCGTGGCCTGCGGGTGCTGCCAGTAGCCCCGCATCACCTGCGGGCCTTTAATGCACAGCTCGCCAGGGCCGCCCGGCACTTCGTTGCCTTCGCTATCCACGATGCGGACATCGGTAGAGGGCACCGGTAATCCAATGCTGCCGCTGTGATAGCGAATATCATAAGGGTTGACCGACACCAGCGGCGAGCACTCGGTCAGGCCATAGCCTTCCAGCAAATAGTGCCCGGTCAGCTTTTCCCAGCGCTCCGCGACCGCTTTTTGTACCGCCATGCCGCCACCAGCGGAAAGGGAAAGGCTCGAAAAGTCCAGCCGATGGAAATTTTCATCATTTAACAGCGCGTTGAACAGCGTGTTCACGCCGGTAATAGCGGTAAAGCGAATTTTCGCCAGCTCTTTCACCATGCCCGGAATGTCGCGAGGATTAGTAATCAGCAGATTGGCGCCGCCCAGATCGATAAACAGCAGGCAGTTTACGGTCAGGGCGAAGATATGATAAAGCGGCAGCGCGGTGACGACCGTCTCCTTACCCTCTTTCAGCAGCGAGCCATAGGTAGCCTTGGTCTGCTCAAGATTGGCCTGCATGTTCCGGTGGGTCAGCATTGCGCCTTTCGCCACGCCGGTTGTGCCGCCGGTATATTGTAGAAAGGCCAGATCTTCATTAGCGATCTCAGGCCGCACATACTGCAATTGTTCACCTTTATGCAGCGCACGCCGAAAAGAGATAGCGCCAGGCAAATGGTATTTGGGTACCATCCGCTTAACGTAGCGCACCACAAAGTTAACCAGCGTTCCCTTTGCCGGTGAAAGCTGATCGCCGAGGCGAGTTAAAATGACGTGCTTAAGCTGCGTTTTCGCTACCACCTTTTCCAGCGTATGAGCAAAGTTGGACACGATGATAATAGCGCTGGCCCCGCTGTCGTTAAGCTGATGCTCAAGCTCTCGCGGTGTATAAAGAGGATTAACGTTAACCACTACCATCCCGGCCCGCAAAATGCCGAACAGCGCGATGGGATACTGCAGCAGATTAGGCATCATTAAAGCGACGCGATCGCCTTTTTTCAGGCCCAGCTCTTGCTGCAGCCAGGCGGCAAAAGCGCGGCTGCGCTCTTCCAGCTGGCGATAGGTCATCGTCTGCCCCATGTTAATAAAGGCGGGCTGGTCGGCATAGCGCTGGGCGGCATGTTCAAAAAGGTCAATCAGGGAAGGAAAGCGGTCGGCGTCAATTTCAGCCGGAACGTCTGCGGGATAGCGGTTAAGCCAGACCTTGTTCACGGAAACTCCTCGGAAACTTGTATTTATTGTCATCACAACCCCTGCCCCACGCCGTTAATTAACATTATATTAACTCAGCGTACCAGTTTGTCGGGTGGTTCTGTTTTAGGGTTGCGAAGCGTATCACTAATTTGATTTCGTCCTGAAATGCAAAAAAACAACCCGACGCTTGTGGGCAGCCGTCGGGTTGGCAATTTACTGCGTAACGATTATTCGGTCAGGATAGTCTGTACTTCTGCCGGACCTTGATTATAAAACATGGCGCCCGGCGGCGGCCCCCAGTAACCGCCACGATGGCGTCCGCGCGGCGGCCCGTACCAGATCCACGGATCCATTGGCGGCTGTGGTGAAACGACCTGCTGCGTCAGCCGCCAGCGCTGATAGCCCGTCACCGCGACCGTAACAAACTGATAGGAAGCCTGGCCAATCTGGCCTTTTTCCGTGCCCTTAATCGTCCCTACCACCGTGACCATCTGGCTATTTAGATCGACAGGATCGGCAAAACCATGAATATCTGCATAGATACGCCCGATGGAAGGCGTGCCCAGAATCGGACGCCCGCTCTCGTCCAGACGCATAGCGGCAATTTCGAGACGGGTAAGGCCATCTTTGTTGGTAACTTTGACTACCTTACCGCCGAAACGAGACTCCTGACCTACATATATCTGTGGCGCATTAAGCACCCGCGCCAAATCCTGTTGTGGCGTGGGCGATGTACCTTTAATCGAATCCGGCACGCTGACGCAACCCGCCAGCAGCAGGGAAACCAGCAGCAAACTTCCTGACCGTAACAACAGATTTTTACGCATAAAACTCTCCTGTGACCCTAACTGCTTGGACTCCTTCCGTACCGATTAGTTGCTGAGTTTACTCCCTTCCCGGCAATTTTTTCCATGTCACTTCGTTACGTAAATAGGTAGGTTCTGCTTCCTCCGGCGCCACGGTTTTTCCTGCCGCCAGCTCGAGCGCCGCCAGCGGGATCATATCTTCCGCACACGGCAGTAATACTTCTGTTGGCTGCAGGGTCAGCGCGCTGTCGGCGCTCAGCTGCGGATAAGCCTGCCAGCCCGTGCCGACCATCGCCCAGCGCCCTTCCAGCTGCGCCATACGTTGCAGAGCCGCTTCCGGCTTGAGTACCGCTTCCGTGGCCTCTCCCTGCCAGACGCCCTGTTCGTCGCGCTGATATTCCGCCCAGTAAACCTCGCCCATCCGCGCATCGATGGCGGCCAGCACGCGGCTCGCCTGCTGCAGGCGCCATGCGCTCTGCGCCATGGTCTTCAGCGTGGAAACGCCAATCATCGGCAGCAGCGCGCCAAACGCCAGCCCCTGAGCGATACCTGTGCCAATACGCACGCCGGTAAAGCTGCCGGGCCCCTTGCCGAACGCCAGCGCATCCAGCTCGTTTAAGGTTGTTTCTCCCTGCAGGAGCAGCGCCTGCACCATGGGCAAAATACGCTGCGTATGCTCACGGGCGCACAGCTCGAAATGGGCCGTGACCTGGTCATTCTTTAACAGCGCTACCGAGCAGGCTTCGGTAGCCGTATCAATAGCTAAAATTTGCGTGGACATACTTACCTCTGGCGGGGGGAAAATTTCGGCGCGCAGCATAGCATACTGCGCGATAAATTACTGTGCTGAAGGCGGACGGAGAAAATCAACCGCCTGCTGAATATCCCGCGTGCGCGGTGTGGGCGGCAGGCTGTTCAGAAAAACCGCGCCGTAGGGCCGCATCACCAGGCGGTTGTCGCAGATAACCAGCACGCCGCGATCGTCGACGTCACGGATCAGGCGCCCGACGCCCTGCTTCAGGGTAATAACGGCATCCGGCAACTGCACCTCATCGAAAGGATCGCCGCCGCGCAGTTTACAATCTTCCATACGTGCCTTCAGCAGCGGATCTTCAGGCGACGTAAACGGCAGCTTATCGATAATCACCAGCGAAAGCGCATCGCCGCGTACGTCAACACCTTCCCAGAAACTGCTGGTTGCCACCAGCACCGCATTGCCCGCCGCAATAAACTGCTTTAACAGCTCGCCCTTGCTGGTCTCCCCTTGTAACAGCACCGGCAGCGTCAACATAGCGCGAAACTGTTCGGCAAGTTCGCGCATCATCTGGTGTGAAGTACAGAGGAAGAAACAGCGGCCATTGTTAGCTTCAATCAGCGGCAGCAGCATGCGCGCCATCTGGCGGGCCGAACCGGGTTGATTTGGCGAAGGCAAATTGCGCGGCACGCACAGCAGCGCCTGACGGGCAAAATCGAACGGGCTGTTCAGAATGAGCGTTTTGGCACTGGCTACGCCGAGCCTTTCAACAAAGTGCGTCATCTGTTCATTAACCGCCAGCGTGGCGGAAGTAAATATCCAGCTGGCCGGGCGTTCGTTCATCACTTCACGAAAGCGATCGGATACCGACAGCGGCGTCAGCGCCAGCACGAAATGACGGCTGTTGCATTCATACCAGTAGCTGAAACCGGGCTGCGAAACGTCCTTCAGCCGTTTAAGTCGACCACGATAGAGTGCAGCTCGTTCGAAAGCGGCATCCAGCAGCGCCGAGCGGCCCAGCGAGAGTTTCGCCACGTCGTAACACAGCTCCAGCGCGTCATCCAGCAGCAGCAGCGCGCGCTGAATATTAGAACTGGCGAGCAGCTCCCGCAGATTGCCGCGAAAACCCGGATCGCCCAGCGCCAGGCGGAAATCCTGCGCGCTTTGTGCCAGCCGGTCAGCCGATTTTTGCAGCTGCTGTGCGTCGCGAACCTCGGTGCGGTAAGCGATGTTAATGTCTTTGGCCAGGTCGAGCAGCTGCTTGCTGGAAAGCTGCTGCCCAAAATACTGGCTGGCGATGTCCGGCACCTGGTGCGCTTCGTCAAAAATCATCACGTCCGCTTGTGGGATGAGTTCAGCAAAGCCGCTCTCTTTCACAACCATATCCGCCAGAAAAAGATGGTGGTTCACCACCACGACATCGGCGTCCATCGCTTTGCGGCGCGCTTTTACAACAAAGCAGTCCTGATATAAAGGACAGTCGCTGCCCAGGCAGTTATCGTTGGTGCTGGTAACCAGCGGCCAGACCGGGCTGTCTTCCGCCACGCCGCCGCAGGTACTGATATCGCCGTCTACCGTTTCGCTGGACCAGCCGCGCAGATGGACCAGATCGCTCATCGCCTGCGCCGCCAGTTCACCGCCCGCCATTGACTGCTGCTCAAGCCTTTCCAGACACAGGTAGTTTGAACGCCCTTTCAGCAACGCCAGCACGCCTTTAAACTTCAGCGCACGCGCTACTGTCGGCAAATCGCGGCTGTACAGCTGGTCCTGGAGCGCTTTTGATCCGGTAGAGATAATGACCTTTTTACCTGAACGCAGGGCTGGCGCAAGATAGGCATAGGTTTTACCGGTGCCCGTCCCTGCTTCTACCACCAGCTCCCGTTTATCATCAATGGCCTGGCTGACCGCGTCCGCCATCAGGCGCTGAGGTTCGCGCGGCTTGAAACCGGGAATGGCCTGCGCCAGCGCGCCATCTGCTGCAAAATCGTTTACCACGTATCCTCACCGCCCGTTAAAAAAAAGCAGGCTATTATGGCAGCATTGCCATAAGGATACAAACCCTTAAAAATCATGTGGTTAAACAAGAAAACCCAACCCACCCGCGAATCTGGCGCGGGAAAAAGCATGAACGGGCTACGGCTTAGTAATGCGGCTCAGGCTGTTGGCGACGAGAAAAGGCAATCGCCTGAATAATCTGCCTGTTACTTTATTTTCCCTGATGAAAAAGTCGAATTCTAGCGGTGTGGGTACGGCCAGCTGTGTTCCCAGCCTGAAGCCGAAAGCAGTCCTGTTATCAACATGTAAAATAATAAGACAACGAAGATCGCTATGCCTATTTTTTCAATATAAACAACGAGTTTAGAAAGTTTCATCATCAATACCCCTGTTTTTTACCGTAGTTTACTGCCGCAGTTAAAACTAGAATGTTACCGGTAAAATCACAAGCCCCAGGCGGCGGGTATTTTATAAAATATGTTAATGTATATTTCTTTTCACCCAAAATGCAGGCGCGCATCCTTTTATATCAGCGGAAGCTGACGATCGTTGATCGGCTTTTTTCGCCGTGGTCTTTCCGGCGGTAATGGCCGCTGCATTTCCTGACGAAGCCAGTGCACGATAACTGCTGTCACCCATGCCTGCTGTTCTGCCGTCATCGCCTGATGCTGCGGGATGCAATGCCATTTACTCAGGCAGCCACGACAGCAGGTCGCCGTCGCATGCTGGGCGATAAAAACCGGATGTCCGCGCAAGGGCGTTTGCTGGCCATCGTTCACGGGTTCTGCGGCTGAAAGACGATCGCGGATAAATTCCGCCGCGTGTTGCGCAACCCTCTCTTCGCCCTTCTTTTGGCAATAAACATATTCCGCGTGGCCAAGATGGAATTTCTGGCGAAAAGGCGAGCGCGAAAGGCGCGAAAAAAGTTCGTTAATACTCTGCACGGGCATGTCCGGATAATAAAAGCTGAGCGCTGTGATTGAGGGTGACAAGCGCACGGCAACTGTGCCAGGCTGTCGGCCATTGTGAAGAAGCAAAAGGAAATCAGATGACTATTGAACGCCTTGATCCAGAGCCCCGTATGTCGGAAGCCGTGGTATATAACGATACCATCTACTACACCAGCGTCCCGGAAAACCTGGATGAAAATGCCGAAGCGCAGACGGCTAACGCGCTGGCGGTGATCGACCGCATTCTGGCACGTCTTGGCTCTGACAAAAGCCGCATTCTCGACGCCACCATTTTCCTGGTGCACAAAGAGGATTTTGCAGCGATGAATAAAGCCTGGGACGCCTGGGTATCGCCGGGCAATGCGCCAGTGCGCTGTACCGTGCAGGCCGGCCTGATGAATCCCAACTATCTGGTCGAAATCAAAATCGTGGCGGCCAGATAAGCTAACGGCGCGCCTGCCGGTGCGCCATCATGATTAATACCCGTCTTCTTCTGCGTCGCGTTGCTATGACTAATACTCGTCGTCGTCTTCTGCGTCGCCTTGCTATGACTAATACTCGTCGTCTTCTTCCGCGTCGTCTTGCTATGACTAATAGTCGTCGTCTTCTGCGTCGTCGTGCTGCTCCTGGCCTTCGCTGCCGTCGCCATCGTCGTCTTCATCTTCAAAGCGCACCGCAATCATGTCGCCCGTGTGGTTTTCACGAATTTCCGCCGCCACCAGCTGGATCGCCTGGCCGCTGCTCATGCCGTCCGCCATCAGTTCCTGAATGCGTTCCACTGCCTGCTGCTGCTGTTCCAGCGTCAGCGCCGGTAAACCTGTAATCATATCTGCTCCTGTTTCAGTCGCGGGAATTATTCCACGCGTAACAAACAGATGCCAGCAGCGAAAAAATATGCCAGGCTTGCTGCCTGTTTTGGTTCCGATCTGCTCATCATGCCACCTGTTTATTATCCGCTAGAGTATACGCCTGACGCGCTTGAGAAGCTCTTTGCTTCTGTTTCCCACCGGCCCTGGGCAATGCTGCTGCATTCCGGCGCGGCCGAGCACAGCGACAATCGCTTTGACATTATGGTTGCCGACCCGCTGATCACGCTGACCACCAGAGGCGAGCTAACGCAGATTGCGCAAGGCGAAGCCGTGATGGAGAGCGCTGCCGACCCGCTTGATTTACTCCAGCAAACGCTACACAACTGCGGCCTTACTGCCTGTGAAACGGCAGACTTCCCTTTTCAGGGCGGCGCGCTGGGGCTGTTTGGCTATGACCTTGGGCGACGTTTTGAAAAGCTACCGCAATTGGCCGCGCAGGATCTGCATACGCCGGACATGGCCGTGGGCATTTATGACTGGACGCTGATTGCCGATCATCATCGGCAGTCGCTAACGTTAATTGCGCATGGCGACGCAGAGAGCCGCCTGCACTGGCTGCGTCAGCAGCAGATTGATAGCGGCGAACCTTTTCGCCTGACCAGCTCATGGGTATCAAATATGAGCCGCGAAGAGTATGGCGTGAAGTTTCGTCAGGTTCAGGCGTGGTTACGCAGCGGCGACTGCTATCAAATCAATCTGGCCCAGCGCTTTCAGGCGAGCTACAGCGGCGACGAATGGCAGGCCTGGCAGCGGCTTAATCAGCAAAATCGCGCGCCGTTTAGCGCCTTTATCCGTTTACCGGAAAGCACCATTTTGAGCTTTTCCCCCGAGCGTTTTCTCCAGATTGCCGCCGGCCAGATTGAAACGCGCCCGATTAAAGGCACGCTGCCGCGCCTGAACGATCCGCAGGCCGATCGGCGCCAGGCGGAGAAGCTGGCCCGGTCACCCAAAGATCGGGCGGAAAACCTGATGATTGTCGATCTCCTGCGCAATGATATTGGCCGCGTGGCGATACCCGGCACGGTAAAAGTGCCGGAGCTGTTTGTCGTTGAGCCTTTCCCGGCCGTGCATCATCTGGTCAGCACTATTACTGCCCGGCTGAAGCCCGACCTGTCCGCCAGCGATCTGCTGCGCGCCTGCTTTCCCGGTGGTTCTATTACCGGCGCGCCAAAAGTCCGGGCGATGGCAATTATCGACGAGCTGGAGCCGCATCGCCGCAACGCCTGGTGCGGCAGCATTGGCTATCTCAGCGTGTGTGGCAGGATGGATACCAGCATCACTATCCGTACGCTGACGGCGGAAAACGGCCAGCTTTACTGCACCGCCGGGGGCGGCATCGTCGCCGACAGCAGCGAGCAGGCGGAATATCAGGAAACGTTCGACAAAGTGAATCGTATTCTTCCCTGTCTGGAGCACTATCATGGCTGAATCCTCGCCTCTGCTGGATCGGTTTATTACGCGTTTTCTGCTACAGCAGCCGGAGGCTTCTCCCGCCTCGTTGCCAACCCGCCAGGCGGCAGTGCTGGTGCCGATTATCGATCGCCCACGTCCCGGCCTGCTGCTGACACGGCGTGCCGCGACGCTGCGCAAACATGCGGGCCAGGTCGCGTTTCCAGGCGGCATGCGGGATAACGAAGATCGGTCACTGATTTGCACTGCGCTGCGAGAGGCGCAGGAGGAGGTCGCGATTCCACCGGAAAGCGTAAAAGTGATTGGCGTATTACCTCCGGTGACCAGCAGCACAGGCTTCCAGGTCACTCCCGTGGTCGGCATTTTGCCTGCTAACCTGTGCTGGCAGGCCAACGAGGCGGAAGTCGAATCGGTATTTGAAATGCCGCTACAGGAAGCGCTACGTCTGGGACGCTACTCCCCGTTAGATATTCACCGTCACGGCGTGACCCATCGGGTCTGGCTTTCATGGTTTGAAAACTATTTTATCTGGGGCATGACGGCGGGGATCATTCGCGAGCTGAGTTTACAGGTGGCAGAGTAGCCTTTTCCGCACAAAATAGCGCCGTTTAGCGCTTTTAGCCGTTCGATTAATCGGTCTGACGTCAAAATTCGCGATTTTAGTTGCCTTTCCCCCTTCACAATCAGCGTAAATCCTTTATATTGCAGCGCAAACAGAAGGCCCGGAGCATGACGGGCCCGCTTGCTTTGCCTTAATAAAGTTCAGGCAGAACAAGTGCACAAGCCAACAGCCAGATAAGGCTGTGTATAACTTTTTCGCCTGCTGCTGATTAGTTTATTTCATGCGACTATCGCGCGCAGGATGACTACCATTACCTCAATTTCCAGCTATCAATCGCTGACCCGGGAGCAAAATGTGATTAGTGTTTTTGACATGTTTAAGATCGGCATAGGTCCATCCAGCTCCCATACGGTGGGGCCGATGAAAGCCGGCAAGCAGTTTGTTGACGATCTTGTCAATCTGGGCAAGCTGACTGACGTAACGCGTATCGCCGTGGACGTTTACGGCTCGCTTTCTCTTACCGGCAAAGGCCACCATACCGATATCGCGATCGTTATGGGGCTGTCAGGCGCCTCGCCGGAATCGGTCGATATTGATGGTATTCCTGCCTTTATCCGCGATGTGGAAGAGCGCCAGCGACTGCTGCTGGCGAACGGCGCGCATGAAGTAGATTTCCCACGTGAGGGCGGCATGGTTTTCCGCAGCGATAACCTTTCCCTGCACGAAAACGGCATGCGTATCTATGCGTTTGCCAATGAGGCGATGATTTACAGTAAAACTTACTATTCTATCGGCGGCGGCTTTATTGTTGACG
Organism: Erwinia sp. BNK-24-b; assembly: GCF_047456155.1. NCBI lineage: Bacteria > Pseudomonadati > Pseudomonadota > Gammaproteobacteria > Enterobacterales > Erwiniaceae > Erwinia > Erwinia sp. BNK-24-b. The sequence goes on along the minus strand of NZ_CP179901.1, from coordinate 1,886,333 downwards.
AAGAGCACTTTGGCCAGTCTACCCTGAATGAAGTGTCGGTGCCCTATCCGTTCAATTCAGCCAAAGAGATGCTGGCCCACTGTCACGAAACGGGGCTGTCGCTTTCCGGCATGGTAATGAAGAACGAGCTGGCGCTGCACAGCCGCGATGAGATCGAACGCTATTTCGCCGACGTCTGGCAAAGCATGCGCGACTGTATCGATCGCGGCCTGAATACCGAAGGCGTCCTGCCGGGGCCGCTACGCGTACCGCGCCGTGCTTCCGCGCTGCGTCGGCTGCTGGTGTCGTCCGATAAGCTTTCCAGCGATCCGATGAACGTTATCGACTGGGTAAACATGTTTGCGCTGGCGGTTAACGAAGAGAATGCGGCGGGCGGCCGCGTTGTTACTGCGCCAACCAACGGCGCGTGCGGCATCGTCCCGGCCGTGCTGGCCTATTACGACCATTTTATTGCGTCCGTCAGCCCGGATATTTTCATCCGCTATTTTCTGGCGGCCGGTGCGGTTGGCATCTTATATAAGATGAACGCTTCTATTTCCGGTGCGGAAGTAGGCTGTCAGGGTGAAGTTGGCGTTGCCTGCTCAATGGCGGCCGCAGGCCTGGCCGAACTGCTGGGTGCCAGTCCGGAACAGGTTTGCGTGGCGGCGGAAATCGGCATGGAGCACAATCTGGGCTTAACCTGCGATCCGGTGGCCGGCCAGGTTCAGGTTCCCTGCATTGAACGTAACGCCATTGCTTCGGTAAAAGCGATCAACTCTGCGCGCATGGCGATGCGCCGTACCAGCGAAGCCCGCGTCTCGCTGGATAAGGTTATCGAAACGATGTATGAAACCGGTAAGGATATGAACGCTAAATACCGTGAGACCTCTCGCGGCGGCCTGGCGATCAAAGTACAGTGTGATTAATCCCTGCGCCAGCGCCCTTCACGGCGCTGGCCCTTTTGCCTGTTCCCCCTGATTCCCTCCTCTGCTACCCGCCTGATAAGTGATTGTTTTTTTATCCCGCTTTTTCCCTCACCCGCGACTAAACTTAACGTTAATTTTGCCGATAACTTGTGGATCTTCATGTTCGTGTTTCGCTTTAAGGACGGTAACTAATGCAGGTGTCACAGGAAGCTACGGGAGCTTTTCGCCGCCGACGCTTGTTGATTGCTATAGTGGTAGCCACGCTGGTGCTCATCCTTACCCTTGCTTTACGTTTCGTCGTAGAGAAAAAACATATTGAGCAGCAGTCGCAGACTTTCGCCAAAGTGGCTATTCAGCGTTTCGATCGCCTTTTTTCACCGCTGGACGTGGCGGCAAACAATACGCTGGGACTGGTGGGATTGCCTTGTGAGCAGGTGCGCTTCCCGCTGGTGGAAAAGCTGGCTTCGCTGCAAACCGTGCGGTCAATTATTCTGGTTCAGCATGACAACATGTACTGCTCCAGCATTTTCGGCAGTACCAATATCAGCTTCAGTACCACCTATCCGGAACTGGCGGTAAATAATCAGCGCATGGTGCTGAGCACCGACGAAGATTTACTGAAAGGCTCGCCCGTTTTGCTGCTGTGGACGCCTGTTGAGGCCAATAATCGGGCCGGTATTTTGCAAGTCATTAATATTGAGATGATGAGCAACTATTTGCTGGAACCGGCGTTGCCCTGGGTTGAGCGTGCCGTATTTAACGTCGGCACGCACAGCCTGGAATATGGCAACCCGATGATTGAAACGGCGCTGGCTGCTGAAGATGAAGTCAGCTATCAGAATACTTCGCTGCGCTATCCTTTTTCGGTCACGTTATTTGGCCCGGCCCCTACACGGCTGGCGTTGTCGACGCTGCCCGGCCAGCTCCCTCTGGCCCTGTTGCTGAGCCTGCTGTCTGGCTATATCGTCTGGCTGGCCACCGCTAACCGTATGAGTCTGGCCTGGCAAATCAGCTATGGCATTAACGCGCGCGAATTTATGGTTTACTGTCAGCCGCTGATCAACGCCCGTAGCGGTGAGTGCGAAGGGATTGAGTTACTGTTGCGCTGGCAGAGCGCCCGTCAGGGCTGGGTGTCGCCAGACCTGTTTATTCCGCTGGCGGAACGCAATAATTTAATTGCGCCATTAACGCGCTATGTCCTTAAAGAACTGGTGCGGCAGCTCCCTACACTGCCGCAGAAAGCCGATTTTCATATCGCCATAAACGTCGCGTCCAGCCACTTCCATCATCGGCAGATTATGATGGATTTAAAGCAGTACTGGTGGTCGGCAAATCCTGTTCCTCAGCTTATCGTCGAGCTCACCGAACGCGACGCTCTTCCGGAAGTGGATCGCCGCGTGGTCGCCCAGCTGCGTCAGGCAGGGGTCAGGTTGGCTATTGATGACTTCGGCACGGGACACAGTTCGCTTTCTTATCTCAAGACATTAAGTCCGGACGTGCTGAAAATCGACAAGCTGTTTACCGCCGCAATAGGGACGGATGCTATTAACGCTACCGTTACTGATATGGTGATTTCACTGGCGCAGCGGCTGAATATGAGCCTGGTCGCGGAAGGTGTGGAAACGGAAGAGCAGGCAGCCTATTTACGTGAAAAAGGCGTGGACGTGCTGCAGGGTTATCTGTTTGCTCGTCCGATGCCGCTTGAAGCGTTTCCGCAGTGGCTGGTTGACCATCAGCCGCACGGCGGCGGCTGATGGTGGCCCGTTAAGCCGGTTCCTCTTCTGTCAGTTCACGTTCGCGCGTTATCCGCACCAGATCGATACGGTAGTCGGTGGCCGCCACAATCTGAAAGCTGAACGGCGGCAGCGTAATGACCTCGCCGGGCGTCGGCAACTGTCCTTTTTGCGCAATCAGCAGGCCAGCCAGCGACGCGTGATCGTCCGCTGGCTTAACCAGGCTTTGCGTATTCAGCAGCTGCTGGATGGCGTGCAGATCGGTGCCGCCTTTGACCAGCCAGCCTTCGCCGTCGGCAATAATTTCGGGCGTTTCATCTTCATCCGGAAACTCGCCCGCTATCGCTTCCAGCACGTCCAGCGGCGTTATCAGTCCCTGAACCACGCCAAACTCGTTGCTGACCACCACAAAACTGCCCTTCGCACGACGCAGCACGCCCAACAGGTTAATCGGATCCAGCGTTTCCGGCACGATAACCGGCGGCATCGCGGCGGCGAAGGTTTCCACATTGACGCCGTTATCCAGCGCGACCAGCAAATCTTTTGCCCTGACTACCCCGATGATTTCATCCAGCTCGCCACGGCAGACCGGGAAAAGGCTGTGCGGCGTATCCAGTAGCTGCATGCGCACCTCCTCTACCGGTCGTTCGGCGTTGACCCAGGAGATCTCACCGCGCGGCGTCATAATGCTGCGCACCGAACGGGAAGCCAGCGTCAGTACGCCGTTAATCATATAACGCTCTTCATCCTGGAAAGCTTCCTTCGGCATAATTTTTGCCGTGTCGCTCTCGGGGTCATTTTCAGCAGGTTGTCCATGACGGCTTCCCATCAGACGCAAAATCGCTTCGGCGGTACGTTCGCGCATCGGCCTTCTGGCCTGGTGGCGCAGAAAATTAACCCTGGCTATCTGGTTAAACAGCTCGATCAAAATAGAGAAGCCGATTGCCGCGTAGAGATAGCCTTTCGGAATATGAAACCCGAAACCTTCCGCTACCAGGCTAAGGCCAATCATCAGCAGGAAGCTCAGACAGAGCACCACTACCGTAGGATGGGCGTTGACAAAGTTAGTCAGCGGCTTCGAGGCCAGCAGCATTAACCCCATCGCGATGATAACGGCCGTCATCATGATCGCCAGGTTATTCACCATCCCTACAGCGGTAATCACCGCATCCAGCGAAAAGACGGCGTCCAGAATCACGATCTGTACGACTACCGCCCAGAAGCTGGCGTAACCCTTATTGCCACTGCCGCTATGCTCCCGGTTTTCCAGCCGTTCATGCAGCTCCATGGTGGCTTTAAACAGCAGGAATAACCCACCCGCCAGCAGGATCAGGTCGCGACCTGAAAAGCTGAAGTCTCCCACGCTGAACAGCGGACGGGTCAGCGTCACTATCCACGAAATCAACGAAAGCAGACCCAGGCGCATGATCATCGCCAGCGACAGTCCAATCAGACGTGCCTTATCACGCTGCTTTGGCGGCAGCTTATCGGCAAGGATGGCAATAAAAACCAGGTTATCGATACCCAGCACAATTTCAAGCACGACCAGCGTCAGCAAACCGGCCCAGATTGAAGGGTCTAAGAGAAATTCCATGACGAACTCCGGATAAAGGCGCAGGAAAAGCGAGCTGGCGAACAGGCGCCGCACTCGGGAAACAGGGACAGAAACTGGATGCTCTCAGCGAGCGGGATGACAGTAGCCGGATGGCCCGGTGGCATGGTTAAAAGACGTCGATGACAGTCCATAGAGAGAGCTGAGGCCCGTTACTCCTGATAAAATTAAGGAGTTCTACTGTAAACAGCGCATCGGGCTTCGTCAAAATATTTGCTTACATTTACAGTAGGCCGCGTAGGCCTGCTGTTTTTACTCGTCGTCGTGCAGACCCGTTTCCTGCTCGTCACGCTGCCACAGGCGCAAAGTAAAGTCGGTTTCAACGGCAAACGATGGCGTGGTCGCTAACACGCCCCACACTTCCGGGCGAGCACGCCAGGCGAAAGGCGTCATCTGTAACAGCGCGGCGGACTCTTCACTGTTCAGATTCATTGGATAATTCAGCGAATGCTGTTCCTGCAAGGTAAAGCCCTGCAGCTGCTCCGGCGTTTCGTCATGCAGCCTGGCTTCCTGGTAGATCAGCTCTTTAAACTGCAGCAGATGGCGCGGTCCCGGCGTTACGGTCAGCACGTAACCTGCCGGTTTGACCACCCGCGCCAGCTCTTCCGCTTTACAGGGCGCATAGATACGCAATACGGCGTCAAACTGCCCGCTGGCGAAAGGCAAACGGTGGCTGGAAGCCACGCAAAAGCGGACGTTGCGATAGCGTTTGGCCCCGGCGCGAACGGCCACTCTGGATACATCCAGCGCGTGCACTTCCGCTTCACCCTGCCGTTGCAGCATGTCCGCCACGGCATGCGTGTAATAACCTTCGCCACAGCCAATATCCAGTACGCTGACGTTTGTTAAAGGCAAAATGCGCTGAAAGATGGCGCAAACTTCTTCCTGCAACGGCTGATAGTGACCGGCATCCAGAAACTCTCGCCGCGCCTGCATCATATCCGCGCTGTCACCCGGCTGCTTTGAACGTTTATGCTGCACCGGCAGCAGGTTAACGTAGCCCTCTTTCGCCCGGTCAAACTGATGCCGGTTTTCGCAGCACCAGCCGGACGCGTCAGGCAACAAAGGTTGATGGCAAAGCGGGCACAGATAGGACATAACAACTCTCCGGAATGATTAAGGGCGGCAGTTTACCGGAAAGCGGCGGGTTGATGGAGACTTTCTTACGCTGTTTTAAACGGAAAAAGCCCCGCCATTAATGGCAGGGCTTTACTATTCTGATGCTTGCCTGATCCGTCGCGCGGGCAACGGCAAGATCGAAAATTAGATAGCGGTGACGTTCACAGCAGCAGGGCCTTTCTGGCCATCCTGAATTTCGAACTCAACGTTCTGGCCTTCAGCCAGAGTTTTGAAGCCATTACCCTGGATTGCAGAGAAGTGTACGAACACATCTTTGCTGCCGTCAGCCGGGGTGATGAAGCCAAAACCTTTAGACTCGTTGAACCACTTAACCTGACCTTTAATCTTTGCCATTTTGCAAATTCCTTAGAATGTTAATTCGCCCGAAGGCGTGACGTACAGAAAAATCAGAGACACGACTGCATGAGGCATAAAATTAAGGCTCGGCAAGGAAGCGGTATTCAACGTAACGTCTTTACTCAGAACTTCTTTACTGAAGATGCCATACATAAACAGAACTGTACCCCGTTTTACCAAAAGCGTTATCACATATTCGATTATTAATGGCAAGTCATTTTTAAACAGTGGCGGCGCTATCGCACATAATTGAAACGTCGTCGGCACTTATTGCTCATTAACAAAGGAATCTCAAACATTAAACGCGTAAAACCGAATAGGGTTAGCCTGGCAGTCATACTTTGCAGGCTCTATCATAATCCGCTACCGCGCTTAAGTCTATCGTCCGGGCCTGCGTCTGCGGTGATTTTTAACCGCGTTTATTGCAGAAATATGGCAAAGCTTCCCCAGAAAAAATTCATTTAATCATATCTGCTGGAAGTTGAAGACGGCCATGTCAAAAGTTAAACAAAAGAAGCGGCCGGTTCATATTAAATTTTAAATTGCACCAAAATCAGGAAAATGAAATTTTAACTGCCCCATTTAAAAGCACAGTCGCTATCTGTTAATTCGCGGTAGTACCACTAATCAATCCGGATTAACGGACGGGCATCTCGTTTTTTTCCTGCCTTTAAATTCACCGATTAGGAATGTTCTTAAATTATATTATTTAGCGCCATTTTCGCGCCAATTTTCCACGCGCTGAAGCGCACCTCATCCTGCTGCGCTTCCTGCATCGCCTCTGCCAGCACGCTGGGCGGCTCGTCCAGCGACTCGTCGGCCAGCTCAAAAACGCCCCAGTGAATAGGTATAGTCACGGGCTGGCCCAGCTGCTGATGCAGATAAACGGCCTGCTGAGGGTCCATATGCTGTCCGCGCATGAACCATTGCGGTGCATAAGCCCCTACCGGCAATGCGGCCAGGTTAAAAGGCCCTAGCCTGCGGGGGATATCCAATAGATTATCCGTATAGCCGCTGTCGCCGCTGAACCAGAAGCTTAGTGCACTATTTTTTACGACCCAGCCACACCACAAAGAGCGGTTACGATCGTAAGGCGTGCGCATACTCCAGTGGCGCGCCGGCACGGCAAAGACCTCCAGGCCGACGACATCCGCTTTCTCCCACCAGTCCAGCTGGGTAACCTGCTTTGCGCCCTTTTTGCGGAACCAGGGAGCCAGCCCTAACGGCACGACAAACTGCACATGCGGAAAACGCCTGAGGATTTTTTTGATGGTTGGCGTATCCAGATGATCGTAGTGATTATGCGAAATCAGCACGCAATCCAGCGAGGGAAGATCGTCAATCTCCAGCGCCGCTGGCGTTTTACGCTGCGGCCCATAGAAACTTAGCGGCGAGGCACGCTCTGACAAAGCGGGATCGATCAGCGTATATTTTCCCGCAACCCGCAGCAGAATGCAGGCATGGCCAAGCCACCAGACCGCGTCATCCTGCCCGGAAAGGTCCGCTCGCTGCCACCACTGCCGGATAAACCCGTCGTAGCCTGCGGCAGGCGGAAACGGCAATCCCTGTGCCTTTCGTTCTTTACGCCAGCGCTGTAAATCGCCTTTATTACGCAGTTCCGCCTCGGGATTGCGAAAGCCTTCCGGCGTATGGTGGCTTTTTTGCGGATCGTACCAGGGATTCTGCCAGGCCATTTAAAGCTCCTTGTGCCGGAACGGCTTAGCGCTCCGGAATAACGCGAATAAAATCGGGCTCGTCGTTGCCGCCCGCAGCGGCTTGCTCAGCACCGGCTTGCGCTGCTACCAGCCTCTGTAGCAGCTGGTTCTGTTCTTTCTGCTCTTCCAGCAGCGCGGTGAGCAGGCGGATCTGCTCATTGGCCCTGACGCTGGCACGATTAACCCAAAACCAGACCAGCAGCCCTGCCACGCCCAGCACGCAAAGGATTGCCAGACCTGACCCGTTTACGACTTCGTTTAACACGCTCATACTCCTGAAGCTACTTAGCACCGTTACGTTTGTTTCGCCACGATTCTACCAGGAGATCGCCGAATTCATAGCGGCCTGACAGAACTTTAGGAACCTTCGCGCAGGCAACGGCATCGGGTTACAGTAAGCTCAACCAAACTGCCACAACATGTTGATAAGGGTAAGCAGACCCCGGCGCGGCCGGGAAGCGTCTGCATTAACACGGAGATACCATGAAATTTTTTGTTCGAATCGTTGCGCTACTGGTGCTGGCATGGCTGGCGCTGCTGGTCACAGGCTATGGCGTGCTGGCCGGAAGCCATAAAAACGTAGCAGGCATGGGTTTACAATGCCAGTATCTCACTGCCAGAGGCGTGACGACCGCACAATATCTGCATAGCGACAGCGGCATCGTTGGCGTTACCGATTGTCCTTTATTACGGAAAACCAGCGAAGTAGTAGATAACTAAGGGTACGGCTGGCCAGCCTTACGCTGGCCATCTGCTTTAAAAAGGATAATCCCTGTAACCCATCTGTTCGGAAATTGTTTTTGCCGCCTGGTGCAGCATCGCCACGTAACTCCCCTTCTCTTCCTGCGAAAAGCGGATAGTAGGGAAAGAGAGGCTCAGCCCGGCAATAACCACGCCAAAACGATCGAAGACCGGTACGGCGATGCAGCGTAAGCCTTCCTCCTGCTCCTCAATATCTTCGCCATAGCCCTGAGCCCGCACTTTTTCCAGCTGGGTCATCAGCTGCTCCAGCGTGGTCACCGTGCGCGGCGTGCTTTGCTGAAAGGTAACGCCTGCTAAAATTGTCCGTACTTCTTCCGCCTCTCGCCAGGCCAGCAAAACTTTGCCAATAGCGGTGCTGTACAGCGGATTGCGCCGGCCAATGCGTGAATACATGCGCAGGTTATAGAGCGAGTCGATTTTGTGAATATAGACGATGCTGTCTTCTTCCAGCGCGCCCAGATGGATAGTTTCACGCGTCTGGCGGGAAAGCTCGCGCATCTGCACATCAGCGCTGCGGATCAAATCAACGTTCTGGAGTGCTTTGGCACCCAACTCAAACAGCTTCAGGGTCAGGCTATATTTCTCCGTTTCGCCTTCCTGGGCAACATAGCCGAGCGATTTCATCGTCTGCAGAAAGCGATAAACGGTGCTTTTAGACATCATTACGCGCTGGGAAAGCTCGGTAATACCGTGCGCCCTCTCCTCGCCCAACGCCTGTAAAATGCCAAAAACCTTCAGTACGGAAGAGACCGAATCGGGTTGTTTATCCACTTCATCCTTTGCCATTGCTCTGCCTTTTTTGTTTTATAAAAAGTGAAACACTATTTCCAGTATACTTTTTGCCGTCGCGGCTGCGCAATGTTAACCTCGCCGCGCTATGGACACATTTGCTGATAGTTACCTCTGCGTAAACCGTAGCGCCAGCGGTAAAAAATGATTAGCATTGTGATATTCACTCCCCTGACTATTATCCCTTATGCCACAAACTCCTCAACAGGATGGCCTGCCCGTTCCACAGCGCTACGGCGCAATTCTGGCCATCGCGCTGGGTATTACCGTTGCCGTGCTGGATGGCGCTATCGCTAACGTTGCTTTACCGACCATCGCCAGAGATTTACACGCCAGTCCGGCTGCGTCGATCTGGATTGTTAACGCCTATCAGCTGGCGATCATCGTTTCGCTGCTGTCGCTCTCTTTTCTGGGCGATATCGTTGGCTATCGTCGGATTTATCAGTGCGGCCTGGTGGTTTTTACCTTTACCTCACTGTTCTGCGCGCTTTGCAGCTCGCTGGAAATGCTGACTTTCGCCAGGGTGCTGCAAGGCTTTGGCGGCGCAGCGTTGATGAGCGTTAATACGGCGCTGATCCGCATTATCTACCCACAGCGGCATCTGGGTCGCGGCATGGGGATCAATTCGCTGATCGTCGCCGTTTCAACCGCAGCCGGCCCCACGGTCGCCGCCGCCGTTCTGTCAGTTGCCTCCTGGAAATGGCTGTTTTTGATCAACGTTCCCGTAGGCATCGCGGCGCTGCTGCTGGCATGGCGCTTTCTGCCTGATAATGTGCAAAAAGCAAAAGGACAGCGCTTTGATGTTCCCAGCGCCATTATGAACGCGCTGACCTTTGGCCTGCTGATTTCAGCGCTTAGCGGCTTCGCCCAGGGTCAGAGCGGCAAACTGATTACGGCGGAGGTCGTCGCGCTGATCGTTATTGGCATTGTGTTTATTCGCCGCCAGCTGCGTCTTCCTGTCCCGCTGCTGCCAGTAGACTTGCTACGGATCCCCGTCTTTTCGCTTTCGCTGTGTACGTCGGTTTGTTCTTTCTGCGCCCAGATGCTGGCGATGGTCTCGCTGCCGTTCTATCTGCAGACGGTGCTGCATCGTGATGAAGTGGCAACCGGTCTGCTGCTCACGCCATGGCCACTGGCTACCATGGTGCTGGCACCTATTGCCGGAAGGCTGATCGAGCGTTACCACGCCGGGCTGCTCGGCGCTATCGGACTGGCGTTTTTTGCCATCGGTCTGTTTTCGCTGGCTCTGCTGCCTGCCACGCCGGGCGACTGGAGTATTATCTGGCGCATGATGATTTGCGGAGCGGGATTTGGCCTGTTTCAGTCACCTAACAACCATACGATTATCTCCTCTGCGCCTCGCCATCGCAGCGGCGGCGCCAGCGGGATGCTGGGCACCGCGCGCCTGCTCGGGCAAACCAGTGGCGCAGCGTTAGTGGCGCTGATGTTTAACCTGTTTAACGAGCAGGGTACGCATGCTTCACTGCTGCTGGCGGGCAGTTTCTCGACCGTTGCCGTCGTGGTCAGCGCTCTGCGTCTGACGCAGCCAGCACCCGGTAAAAAGGCAGGATAAAAAAAATGCCGGTCAGTGACCGGCATTTTTCTTCGATAAACGTTACTTCAGGTACTGGCCGCTGCGCAGCGCTTCGATACGCTTATCCAGCGGCGGATGCGACATAAACAGTTCGCTAAGCGACTTTGATTTGCCGTTGATGCAGAACGCCATCATCGTGCTGGCTTCCTGCGGTTCGTAGCTGGTTTTCAAACGTTGCAGCGCGGCGATCATCTTTTCGCGGCCGACCAGCCGTGCCGAACCGGCGTCAGCATGGTACTCACGATGGCGCGAGAACCACATGGTGATGATGCTGGCCAGAATACCAAACACCAGCTCCAGCACCATCGACACCGCAAAATAGACCAGCGGGTTGCCGTTGCTGCTTTCGCCTTCTTCGCGGTCGCCCGACATAAAGCCGGAAGCGATCTGCGCAATAATGCGCGAAACAAAGATGACAAAGGTGTTCACGACACCCTGGATCAGCGTCATGGTGACCATATCACCGTTAGCGATATGGCTTATCTCATGGGCCAGCACCGCTTCGGCTTCGTCACGGTTCATGTTCTGCAACAGACCAGTCGATACCGCGACCAGCGAAGCATCACGGTGCGCGCCGGTGGCGAACGCGTTGATATCCGGTGCATGATAGATAGCCACCTGCGGCATCGCTATCCCGGCCTGCCGCGCCTGTCCGGCAATGGTCTGCATCAGCCAGCGTTCGGTTTCGTTACGCGGCTGTTCAATCACCTCACCGCCGACGGAACGCAGCGCCATCCACTTGGACATCAGCAGTGAGACAAACGCACCGCCAAAGCCAAACAGACCCGCCATAATCATCAGGCCCTGAACACTGCTTGACCGGATCCCTGTCAGACTGAGTATCAATCCGAACACCAACATGACGCCAAGGTTGGTTAACAGGAAAAGCGCAATACGCATCATAAACTTTCTTCTTCCTCGGTTAAAAAAACGCTAACAGCGGATAACTATCCTATGGGTGCAGGAAAACATTTCAAGCGCTGGAGGTCTTTAACTCCCTAAAAAGACATAACTTTACATTTTGTCGCAACTTTTAACAGGCGGGAAAACGTCAAGTGTCAGGAAAGGTAGAGAGACAGCAAACGGCAGGAAAATTCAGGTAAAAAAAGGGCACAGTTTTCGCTGTGCCCTGAGGGTTATTTAGCGCTCTGCTGCTGTTCCAGCTGCGCCAGATCGTTGGCGATATTCACCGTTTCATCAAGATAAGGATCCGGCTCTTTATAATCCTTTGGCAGGTCCTCAAGCTTTGACAACGGCTTCTTGCCTTCGCGCTGCAGGCGAGCGTTAATGCGCTCCAGGCGTAACGCATCATCTTCATGGTTCTCTTTCTCGCGTTCAGCAAGGTTAAGAGAGATGATGTTGCGCTTGTCCTTCATAGCGTTAAAGCGCGCGATATCTTTCAGGATGTACTGGAACTCCATATCTTTCGCGATACGATCCTGATGCGCCTTCAGCAGCTGCGGCTCAAGCGGTTTTAAATCGCCTGTTTTGGTGTACGAGGCCGCATTGATGCTGTCCCACGGTAGCGCATTGTCCTCAAACTTTTCACCGGTTTCGACCGCTTCGACGCCGGTTGGCATCAGCAGATCTGGCGTCACGCCTTTACGCTGCGTGCTGCCGCCGTTAACGCGGTAAAACTTCTGGATGGTGTAGGTAATCGAACCGAGCGCTGGCCATTCCGGGCGCAGCATCTGGTCATAGATACGGTTCAGCGAGCGATACTGCTGCACCGTGCCTTTACCAAAGGTTGGCTCGCCTACGATCAGGGCGCGGCCATAGTCCTGCATGGCGGCGGCAAAGATCTCCGAAGCGGAAGCGCTGAACCGATCGACCAGCACAACTAGCGGACCTTTATAGTAAACGATGCCGTCGGTATCGCTGTCTTCGCGCACTTTACCCACGTTATCGCGCACCTGTACTACCGGACCAGACGGGATAAACAGGCCGGAAAGCGAAACCGCTTCCGTCAGCGCACCGCCGCCGTTGGTACGAAGGTCGATAACAATGCTGTCGACGTTTTGCTTTTGCAGTTTCTGCAGCTGCACTTTTACGTCATCGGTCAGGCCAACATAGAAGCCGGGAATATCCAGCACGCCGACCTTCTCTTTGCCGACGTTATGCACGCTCATTTTCACCGCGCGATCTTCCAGACGGATTTTTTCGCGCGTCAGCGTGACGATACGGGTTTTGGTGCCCTTACCGGCCGGTAAAATCTCCAGGCGAACCTTGCTGCCTTTTGGCCCTTTGATCTGGGCGACAACGTCATCAAGCCGCCAGCCGATCACATCCTGCATCGGTTTGCCAGGCTGGCCGACGCCGACGATACGATCGCCCACCGTGATGGTTTTACTTTTCGCTGCCGGACCGCCCGCTACCATTGAGTTGATCACGGTGTAGTCGTCATCCATCTGCAGTACCGCGCCGATGCCTTCAAGCGACAGGCTCATTTCCGTATTGAACTGGTCGGTGTTGCGCGGAGAGAGATAGCTGGTGTGCGGATCGATTTCCCGGGCAAAAGCGGTCATCGCCATCTGGAAAACGTCTTCGCTGTTGCTCTGTGCCAGGCGGCGAATCGCGAACTGATAGCGTTTGGTGAGAACCTCGCGGATCTCCTTTTCGCTTTTACCGGTCAGCTTGAGGCTCAGCTCGTCATACTTGACCTTGGCATCCCACAGCTGATTCAGTTCAGCCGTGTTTTTTGGCCACGGCGCTTTGCTGCGGTCGATATCAATCGTATCGTTACCGCTGAAATTCATTGGCTTATTCAGCACCGTCAGCGCGTATTGATAACGCTCGAAACGGCGTTTCTGCGCCAGATTATAAAGATCGTAAAAAACGTTCAGCTGGCCCGATTTTAACTCGTCGCCCAGCGTGGTTTTTTTCGTTGCATACTGCTCAACGTCAGAAGCAAGCAGTACGTTGTGGTTATAGTCGAGCAGGTTCAGATAGCGGGCAAAAATTTTGGCCGAGAAATCCTGATCCAGATCGAACTGGCGATAGTGCGAACGGGTGAAACGCGACGTAACGCGCTCGCTGACCGTCGCGTGCTGCGGTTCCTGATGAAGCTGAGGGATCTGATCGGCGCGCGTAATAGTATCCGCAGCGAAAACATTTCCGGTAAACAGCAGCGCAGCAATAACGGTGGTTTTAAAAAAGTTGTTCATGCCCTGATTGGCCTCCGTATCAGAACTGCAAGTGTTCTGCGCGTACTATCATTGCCAGGCCGGAAGCCAACTGTACCCGGACGCCATCTTTGGTAATTTCAAGAATGGTTGCATCCATCGCACCTTTGCCAGCCGTGACTTTAATGTTTTGACCTACCTGCAGCGCTGCGGTATCCGTAACGGGTTTGCTGCGTTGCGGCTGGCGTTCTGCGGAAGGCGCGCTGCCAGGATTACGCTGTGGCTTCGCACGCGCGGCCCGGGGCTGCTCGCCTTCGGCAGAAGGTTTACGAACCGGCTTGCGCGGACGGCGCGGCGCGGCTTCTTCACCCGCTTCACGTTTCTTCGCCTGCTGCTGTTCGCGCTGCGCCTGAACGCGCGCTTTCGCCTCTTCGAGCTGCTTACGGGCATGTTCTACATGCTGCTCGTCCAGGACGCCGCAAGGGTTGCCATCCAGGTCAACGCGGGTAGCACCAGCTTTGATGCCATATAAATAGCGCCAGCTAGAAGTATAAAGGCGCAGCGCGGAACGAAGCTGAGTTTTACTCAGGCTCATTTCGCCCTGCACGCGGTCGACTAAATCCTGAAAGATGCCGATTTTTAGCGGTCGTGCTTCGCCTTCGGCGCTAAAGCACTGTGGAAACCGCTCTGCCAGAAAGGCAATTACTTCTTTGCTGCTATTCAACTTGGGTTGATTTTCCATGAAATTTCCTGATTACAACGGGGTAGCCAATAAGCCGCAGGCATGAACAGGCGTCATTATAATGACACCATCGGCAAATGCTACGTTATCCAGCACTTTAGCTGCGTTTCATGTGAATAAATTTTTCGACATCCGAGCCAGCCAATACTTCACACAGGCCTTCGACCAGCTCAATTAGCCCCGTTTCATCTTCATTATCAAAGCGGTTATAGACCACGCTATCGATATCCAGCACGCCAATCGTCTGGCCGTTAACGCTTATCGGCAGAACGATTTCCGCATTGCTGGCGGCGTCGCAGGCAATATGGCCCGGGAAAGCATGCACGTCATCTACACGCTGTACGGCGTTTTCGGCTACGGCGGTTCCGCATACGCCACGGCCTACCGGAATGCGTACGCAGGCAATTTTGCCCTGAAAAGGGCCAAGCACCAGGGTATTCTCTTCCGTTAACAGGTAAAAGCCGGCCCAGTTCACGCCTTCCAGACGTTCGAACAGCAGCGCGCTACAGTTCCCCATCGCGGCCAGAAAACTGGTTTCGCCTGCAATAAGCGCACGCAAATCGCGATTAAGGTCCGAGTAGAATTCTTTTTTAGTCATTTTTTAACCATTATTGAAACTTGTTACGAAGTCCAGTATGACTTCGCCCAATAAAATAAGCATTAAAAGTCCAGACGGACAAGGTGAATGATTCCGTTAGTTAATATACCCTTGTTGATCTGAAGCTTTAAAAGCATAAACGAAGAGTGGTTCGCCGTGGCGATTTTGCCTGACCGTACCCTGCCAATCCGGGTAACCTGTGAAAATATACGCTATTAGCCATATTCTGCCTCAGGCACGTTATCAGCGTTGTCCGCAATGCGATACCCTTTTTTCCTTACCAGATGTTAAATCTAATGAGACGGCGCACTGCCCGCGCTGCAACGCGACTATCCTTAACGGCCGCGACTGGTCGATGACGCGGTTAATGGCGATGGCGGTGACCATGCTGCTGCTGATGCCGTTTGCCTTCAGCGAGCCGCTGCTCACTATACGCCTGCTGGGCACCACGATTCGCGCCAGCCTGCTGGAGGGCATTTTACAAATGACCCAGCAGGGCGATGTGATTACCGCTTCAATGGTGGCTTTTTGCACTATTGGCGCACCCGCAACCCTTGTTGCTTCTGTTATGTGGCTCTTTTTTGGCGACAGGCTGGGGTTAAATCTGCGTCCGGTTTTGCTGATGCTTGACCGGCTGAAAGAGTGGGTCATGCTGGATATTTACCTTATCGGCATCGCCGTCGCCTCAATAAAGGTGAAAGATTATGCGGATATTAATTTCGGGCCGGGTTTAATCGCCTTTATCTCGCTGGCGATACTCAGCCTGGTAACGCTTATTCATATGAACATTGAGCAGCTGTGGCACCGCTTTTATCCCCAGCCGCAGCCGCATGTCGATCCCAAACAGCTACGGGTTTGCCTCAACTGTCACCATACCGGCCTGCCCGATGAACGCGGTCGCTGTCCGCGCTGCCATACGCCGCTGCGCCTGCGGCGCCGTTTCAGCCTGCAGAAGTCCTGGGCTGCATTAATTGCGTCGATAGTGCTGCTTATTCCGGCTAACGTCCTGCCTATCTCCATCATTTATCTGAACGGCTCACGGCAGGAAGATACGATCCTTTCCGGTATCCTCTCGCTGGCTTCCGGCAATATTCCGGTGGCGGCCGTGGTGTTTATCGCCAGTATCATGGTGCCTTTCACCAAGGTTATCGTGCTGCTGACGCTGCTGGTGAGCATTCATTTTAACTGCGAGCAGGGCCTGAAAACCCGCGTTCGGCTGCTCAGGGTAGTTACCTGGGTCGGACGCTGGTCTATGCTGGACCTGTTTGTGATTTCATTAACTATGTCGCTGGTCAATCGCGATCAGCTTCTGGCTTTTACTATGGGGCCGGCCGCCTTCTATTTTGGCGCGTCGGTTATTCTTACTATCCTTGCCGTTGAGTGGCTGGATAGCCGTTTACTTTGGGATGCACATGCAACAGGAAACGCCGACTACACCGACTAGCGCACGCATTAAACGCCGACGCAAAATTTCGCCGTTCTGGCTGCTACCGTTTATCGCGCTGTTGATTGCGGGCTGGCTCGTCTGGACCAATTACCAGGAGCGCGGCACCACCGTCACTATCGATTTCGCCACGGCGGACGGTATCGTGCCGGGCCGCACGCCGGTGCGCTATCAGGGCGTAGAGGTTGGCCTGGTGCAGGGCATCAGTATGACCGACGATTTACGCACGATAAAAATCAAAGCCAGTATCAAAAGCGATATGAAAGAGGCGCTGCGGGACAAAACGCAGTTCTGGCTGGTCACGCCGAAAGCGTCGCTGGCGGGCGTATCCGGTCTGGATGCGCTGGTAGGCGGTAACTATATCGGCATGATGCCGGGCAAAGGCAAGCCGCAGGATCATTTTGTGGCGCTGGACACGCAGCCGAAATACCGCGTCAATACCGGCGAAATGCTGATTCATCTACATGCGCCCGACCTTAGCTCGCTGAATACCGGCTCGCTGGTCTATTTCCGTAAAATTCCGGTCGGCCGCGTTTATGATTACAGCATTAATCCCGGCAATCAGGGCGTGACCGTTGACGTCCTGATTGAGCGCCGCTTTACCAACCTGGTGAAAAAAGGAAGTCGCTTCTGGAACGTCTCCGGCGTTAAAGCCGACGTTGGCTTAAGCGGGGCCAAAGTGCAGCTGGAAAGCCTGGCGGCGCTGGTTAACGGCGCTATCGCCTTCGACTCCCCGGAAGATTCCGCGCAGGCAAAAAGCGAAGATAACTACCAGCTTTATCCCGATCTGGCACATAGCCATCGCGGCGTGCTCATTACGCTGGATTTGCCCGGCGGAAAAGATCTCAAGGCGGGTAGTACGCCACTGATGTATCAGGGACTGGAAGTCGGCACCCTCACCGCGCTAAACCTTCAACCTGACGGTAAGGTTACAGGCGAGCTGACTATCGATCCTTCCGTTACCGGCCTGATGCGCAGCGGCACGCGTATAGAGATGCGCAGCCCGAAAATCACGCTGGCCGATACCAGTCTGAGCAGCCTGCTGACCGGCAGCACGCTTGAACTGGTGCCGGGCGAAGGTGAGCCACAAAATCGCTTTACGGTGTTGCGAAGCAACGAGTCGCTGCTGCAACGGCCCGACACGCTGGAGGTAAAGCTGACCGCGCCAGAAAGCTACGGCATTGATGCGGGTCAGCCGGTCATGCTGCACGGTATGCAGATTGGCCAGGTGGTCAACCGCAAGCTGAATGAGCAAGGCGTTGGTTTTATCATTGCCATCACGCCGGATTATCGCCAGCTGGTGCATGGCGACAGCAAGTTCATTATTAACAGCCGCCTGGACGTTAAGCTGGGCATTGACGGGATGGAGGTGCTGGGTGCCAGCGCGCGCGAATGGGTCGACGGCGGCATTCGCCTTGAGCCAGGTAGTAAAGGCGCGCCAAAACAGAGCTACCCGCTTTACGCTAATGCGGAAAAAGCGGCTGAAGGAATTACCACTAACCAGCTTCCTACCACGCTGACGCTGACCGCTAACAGCCTGCCGGATATTCAGGCTGGTTCTGTGGTGCTTTACCGTAAGTTCCAGGTCGGTGAAATTGTTGACGTAACGCCAAGAGCCAACGAATTTGACGTTCGCGTACATATCAAGCCGGAATACCGCAAACTGTTGACGCCAAACAGTGTTTTCTGGTCGGAAGGCGGCGCGCGCGTGCAGCTGAACGGCAGCGGGCTAACCGTGCAGGCTTCGCCACTGAACCGTGCGCTGAAAGGCGCCATCAGCTTTGATAACCTCAGCGGTGCGGGTGCCGGTTTAACCAGCAAAGACAAGCGCACGCTGTTTGAATCGGAAACGGCCGCCAGGGCGGTAGGTAGCCAGATTACGCTGCGCACTTTCGATGCCAGCAAGCTCTCTTCAGGCATGCCGATTCGCTATCTGGGTATTACCATCGGTCAGCTGGAATCGCTGGCGCTAAACGACCGGAAAGATCAGGTTATCGCTAAGGCCGTGCTTTATCCGGAATACGTGCAGGACTTTGCGCGTCTGGGCAGCCGCTTTTCGGTGGTTTCACCAGAAATTTCTGCGGCAGGCGTCAACCATCTGGACACGATACTTCAGCCCTATATCAACGTTGATCCGGGCAAGGGCCGCGCCCAGCGTACCTTTGAACTTCAGGAATCAACCATTACCGATGCGCGCTATCTGGATGGCTTGAACATTATTATGGATGCGCCTGAAGGTGGCTCGCTTTCCGTCGGCACACCTGTGCTGTTCCGTGGCATAGAAGTGGGAACGGTGACGGGAACCTCGCTGGGAGCAATGGCGGATCGCGTACAAATCACGCTGCGCATCAGCAAAAAATATCAGCATCTGGTCAGGAACAACTCGGTGTTCTGGCTGGCATCCGGCTACAACTTCAAGTTTGGCCTGATTGGCGGCGTGGTGAAAACCGGGACTTTCCAGCAGTTTATTCAGGGCGGCATTCAGTTTGCCACGCCGCCAACCGTTCCGCTGGCACCGCAGGCCACCAGCGGCAAGCATTTCCTGCTGGAAAACGAAGAGCCGCAGGACTGGCGTAAATGGGGAACCGCGCTGCCGGCTAAATAATCGTGACGGGCCGTCCACGGCCCGTGATGTTTTGTTGCAGGTATCGCTTTAGCTTTGTCAGCAATCTGTACGGGCAGCCCAACTGCCCGTTTTTTTTCATCAGGGCGAGTGTGCTAGACTCGCCCTACTTTTTTACAGCGGAATTTTTCAGTGTCTTCTTCTTCACGCGTGTATTTCCCGGACCTTTTCCTGAGCCAGATGCGCGACCTGCTGCCCGACGCCGCAGAGTTCGACAAATTTATTGCTATCAGCCAACAGCCGCTGCGCCGCAGCCTGCGCGTTAATACGCTGAAAATTAGCGTGGCAGATTTTCTGGCGCAGGTTGCGCCTTACAACTGGGCGCTGACGCCGATCCCCTGGTGTAGCGAAGGCTTCTGGATTAGCCGTGACGATGCCGAAGCGCTTCCGCTTGGCAGTACGGCAGAACATCTGTCAGGACTGTTTTATATTCAGGAAGCCAGCTCAATGCTGCCGGTCACCGCCCTGTTTGCTGGCTGTCCCCAGCCGGAAAGGGTGATGGACGTGGCCGCCGCGCCCGGATCTAAAACAACACAGATTGCAGCAGGCATGAATAACCAGGGCATGTTGCTCGCTAACGAATATTCTGCCAGCCGGGTGAAGGTGCTGCATGCCAATATCAGCCGCTGCGGCGTAAGCAATACGGCGATTACGCACTTTGACGGCCGCGTTTTCGGCCCGGCCTTGCCGGAAACGTTCGATGCGATTTTACTCGATGCGCCCTGCTCCGGCGAAGGTGTTATCCGTAAGGATGCCGACGCGCTGCGCAACTGGTCACCGGAAAGCACGGCAGAGATCGCCGCGACGCAGCAGGACCTGATCGACAGCGCTTTTCATGCGCTCAAGCCCGGCGGCACGCTTATCTACTCAACCTGTACGCTAAACCGTAGCGAAAATCAGCAGGTGATTGCCTGGCTGCTGGCGCGCTATCCTGATGCCGTAACGATTGAACCGCTTAACGATCTTTTTATCGGCGCCGACAGCGCAAGCACTGACGAAGGTTTCCTGCACGTTTTCCCACATCTTTTTGATAGCGAAGGTTTTTTTGTTGCCCGCTTACGTAAAACGTCAGGCGTGCCGCCGCTACCGCTGCCCGGCTATAAAGTGGGCAAGCTGCCTTTTTCTCCGGTAAAACGCAAAGAGGAGCAGGAGATAGCGATGGCCGCAGCGAAGTCGGGCCTGGCCTGGGACAGCGTCACGCATAGCCTCTGGCAGCGTGATAAGGAACTGTGGCTTTTCCCTGTTTCGCTGGAGCCATTGTTAGGCAAGGTGCGCTTTTCCCGCATCGGCTTAAAGCTGGCGGAAACCTTCGCCAAAGGCTATCGCTGGCAGCATGAGGCGGTTGTTGCGCTGGCTCAGCCACAGGCTAAAAATCGTTTTGAGCTGACGCTGGCGGAAGCTGAAGAGTGGTATCGCGGGCGCGATATCTATCCTGAACGCGAGCTGCCGGCCGATGAAATCATCGTCACCTGTCAGCAGCAGCCGATTGGGCTGGCGAAGAAAGTGAACAGCCGCATTAAAAACAGCTACCCACGCGAGCTGGTGCGGGACGGCAAGCTGTTTTCCTGACTTACTGAACCTGTACCACGGCAAGCTGTTTTCCTGATTCACTGAACTTGTACTACGGCAAGCTGTTTTCCTGACTCACTGAACCTGTACCACGGTAAGCCGGTTGCCGAACACGGCACCGGTATCGATAAAGTGCAGGTTTGCCGCGCTCAGAGCTTCAGCAAGCGGCGTATGGCCAAAGTAAAAAGCATCCGCGCCGCTGATTGCTGTGGCTCTGCCCTGCTTTGCCTGTTCAACCCGGTTACGGCTCCAGACCACGTCGAAAGGATCGACCGGGGCTTCCCAGGCATAGCGATCGGCCGGGTAGTCAGCATGCGCGATAACAATCAGCTTATCCTGTAGTTGCAGGTGGATAATCAGCGGCATCAGCCGACAGCGGCTAAGGGCGTGCTTGGCTTCAATCATCTTCATGCCTTCAAGTTTGTAAAACCACTCTCCGCCATTGCCAATCCACTGTTGATGTTCGCCTTTTGTTAACGCATTGATGGCCATTTCTTCGTGATTGCCGCGCACGCTGCGAAACCAGGGCTTACTCAGCAACTCGGCGCAGCCGGGGCTGTCCGGCCCTCGATCAATCAAATCCCCCACGGCTATCAGCAGGTCTTTTTCCGCATCAAAACGATAAGTTTCCAGGCTATCTTTGAGCATGTTCAGACAACCGTGCAGGTCGCCGACGATATAGATATGCCGCCACGCTTTACCGTTAAGATATTGATACATTATGGTCGCACCCTGAGGTAATTTTACGTGGAAGTTGACGTAATGTTTAATTAACAGACACTAAAGTATAGTCTGTTAACGTCTCAGGGAGTCGGCAGAATATGGGAAACGCTCAACAGTTTTGGCTGATGCTGACGATGGTAATTACTGGCGGCATATTGCTGATTGAAGTGCTGGTTAAAGCACTTCAGCTACTGTTTACAGGTTAACATCAAGCTGTTGTCGACGGGCTAAAAGACTAGCTGTTTCTCAGGGCGCGGGGATTTTTTCGCAGAGAGGCACTCCAGTTAAACTCTTTAACCTCACTCTCTTTTGCCGTGGAAGGCTTACGAGGCTTTTTAGCGACAACTGCTTTAGTGCTTTCTTTCACTACGCGATCTTTCATCACCAGTCGCTTGGCTTCTTTTAAAATCTCTTTTTCTTCTTTCGAGGAAGGAACATGGCCTTTTTTTAGCGTCAGCGTTTTTACCTTCGCCTCGATCAGCTCTTTTTCACCATCGGTAAACTGGTCAATAGAAATCTCTTTTGTACTTTTCATGGTGATAACTCCAGCCAGCATGCTAAACGCGAACATCGCGCAGCCCAGGTAGCAGGTGCAGCGTAGAGCTTTACTCGCGGTTGTACAAGCCTGAAAAAAAATGTGATGGCATATCGTCTGCAAATCGCCCTTAATTTTTAACGAGATAACAGGCGTGATAATTAACCGAAAGGTCTATTTTCAGGGAGGATCGTCATCATCTGCCAGCAACAAATTCTGACCAGCCATAACGAGATTAGCTTCATGAGAACGGGATAAGCCCCAGGGACAGGAGAGTAAAACGGGTTAATAAAATATCCGCGTTGGTAAAGGCGAGCTATTGCCGCCTTTACCCATCAGGTAACGATTTAACAAATTATTTTTCCTGATATGGATCTTTTTTATCTGCCTGGCTGTCATCACGCGTACGGGGCATTTCGCCATGCTCGTCCGGATTATCTCTTGCCGGATGATCGTCTTCTTCATAAGCATTGCCGGCGGAAGGCGCTGCCTCTGGCAAACCTTTATGCACATCGCCTTCTTCTTTGCGTTTTTTATTAAGTTCTTTATCAGACATAATTCCTCCTTTGGCTTCCAGTCCATTAAGTGTAGCCGGGGATTGATTACCTGTGAGGGAGGAATACGGAACTGCGCCTTTTTTGTGATGAAAATTTTACGCTGACCGGCTGGCGGTGCGCGCAGGCTGCGCTATCCTTTACATGCTGTTCCACTTTCAACCCACGGAAAATACTATGAAAAATTGTACAAAAGGTTTAGTTGCTCTGCTGGCCGTTTTATCGCTGGCAGGCTGTATGCACCGCAGCGACGCGGTAGGCAATGATGGACGCCCTCATGCACCAAGCGCGCAGTCAGTACCGGGCGGTACCTTAGGCGCAGGCCCTGTTGGGCAGCCGCAATCGTAATTATTTGCGCTGATAAATGCGATGTCGACTTCGGTCGGCATTTGATCTTTGTGGATAGCGGTATTATTGCTATGGCCGCACTCCTCCTGTCACACTTATCAGCGTTTTATTTCTTTCAGGTCATGAGAAAAAGCGAATATGGGCTTGTACAGCCCATCACTATTAATTAAAAACGCAGCGTCTGCCTGAAGGTGCACCCATTATGCGAGATATACTCTGGCAAACCACTTCTACCTGACTTCCTTTTTTAAGGGTCAAGGCCGTGCTTTTCTGTGAGTCGACCATTTCCATTCTGGCGGGCATAAACTGATTATCTGTTTTCAGCCTGATAATAATGGCGTCGGTAAAATCTTTATCAATAGCCTGAACCACGCCGGTTACCGCTATCTGCTTACCTTTCATGCGTTCATCCGCGGCCACTTCGTTTTCTTCATAATCTCTGAAGAGTTTACCTGCCGAGATACGGAATACCTCTTTTTGCGGCGGAGCGCTTTCTGCTATATCGGCGGGTTGCTCACCGCTTGAAGCCTCAGCGGCTTTTTTACTCTCTTCGTTTGGACCAGCCAGCACCCGGATAACAATTAGCGCAATAATAATAAAGAAAGCCCATTTGATAATTTTTTTCATCTCTTTTCCTTGTCAAACTGTGAAATGGTGCCGTTAAAAAAGCTTTCTGCCTGGCGGGCAGGCATAAAAGCGTTTCTTTAACAGCCACAGGCTTTATCGGCAGGGACGAGAAGAAATTTAGGTTAAGGATTAAAAAAGATAAAAATGAAGAATAAGCGCGCAAAAAATGCGCACCACCTTAAAGAAATAAGGTCACTGCATGATTGACCGCAATAAATAGCTAAGCAAACCTTAATGCCAGATTAACGTTTTCTCCGGCATTTACGACTATAGCGCCGTCGCGATCGCTAAATGCAATGTCACCTTTTAATAATGCCGCTTTTACCTTCGTTAAATCGCTGGCCTTAAAACCTAATGCCGCCATTCGCGCACTGCCATCGTAATCCGCTGGCAATGAGCCAAAACGGTGCCGTACATAATCTACGCAAGCAAAATGCACTGTAACCGCGCCAGCGTGCAGCGCAAACGCCCCATCCTGACAGGCCAGAACCTTTTCGACACCAAACAGCTGGCTGTACACCTGCGCAGATAAGGCAGGATCCTGCGCAACAATGACAAATTCGCTGATGTTCTGCACACCGTTAGGATGGACCTGCCATTCCGGCTGCCAGACCGCCTCTGGCGTAAGATGCTGACAAAAAAAGCTGCGTCCATTGGGGATCCGGGAAGCACGGAGGCGCACCGTGCGAAAGTGTGCTTCGCTCAGTGAACCATCCGGTAAGGTGACCGGGCGATAAAACGAGGCTGGCGGCTCGCCATCTAAATCATGCCGCTCCAGATGTTGAAAGGCGTTATCGGCACTATCGGTTTTCCACACCAGGCCGGTTAAACCCGGCGGCGCCTGCCAGAGATCGACACGCTGCTTTTCCTTTCCCTGTTCGTACCCCAACAGTTCAAGATAGTTTTCGCCAAAAATGGCCAGATGATTGCTGGAGCCCAGAGAATGATGCCCCCGCTCGGTAAGCTGAAACCCCAAACGGCTGAACAGAGAACGAGCTGTATCAAGCCGATCGGCCACGTTAATCACGGCATGATCGACTACGGGCCGAAGAACGGAAACAGGCATAAAAGATTTCCTCTTTTTAACAATCGGGCTACCCTTTTTAAGGCCCACAGCGCTGGCGGCAGATGATGACATGACTATCCTTATACTTCAGGTAAGAAAGGCTCACCCAGCGTCAGCATCAGGCGGTTCGCCCAGGCAAAAAAAGCGCTGGACTGGATCAGATCTAACAGGGCAAGCGTATCCAGCCCCTGCTCGCGCAGCGCATCTGCCTGACGCTGCGTGGCGCGGGGTGGCGTGACGGATAACGCGGCTGCAAGCTCAATGACTGCCTGCCAGCGCGGCGATTGTCCGTGCGATAACTGCCCGCCGGGCGCAACCTCCAACAGTTTTTGTACCGCCTCGTTATCTTTTGACAGCTGACTGGCTTTGCGGGCATGGACAGAGGCACAAAAGATACAGCCGTTTACCTTGCTAACTACCGCCGCTGCTAATTCACGTTCGGCACGAGGCAGTCCACCTTGCGTGTAGAAAATACCTTTATCGGTAAGCGTACGTTGCTCCAGTAGCGGCAGGTTACGCGCCAGCAGGCGAAAATAATCCGAATCGCTATGTCCAAATTTCGCCAGCGTTGTCTGTTCATCCGCGTTAAATTCCGTCAGCGGTTTCGCTGCCAGCCACGGTTCCCAGCCTAATTCAAGCTGCGTAAAGGCCGTTAATGCCCTTTTACCGCTGGCGGTCTGCGGCGCATCGTGCCATTTTCCAGCCACCACTGCCGGTGACTCGTCCTGCGCGCCCTTTCCCTGAAGCAACCGCAGCCCTGACAGTAGTCGGCTTTGAAAACTAATAAACGCCACCAGCTGCGCGAGCGTAACAATCCCGCGCTCGCTCCAGCCCGCCTCCTGTAACGCTTTAAGATGTGAAGGCGCAGCCGTAACCGGCTCAAAGGTAAGACGATGCGCAAACTCCAGCGCGGTAGTATTGCGCGCCGAAGTGTTTAATGGCTGAGTCTGCTGCCGATAGTGTGCCTGTAAAGCTGGCTGCCCGTGCCATTCCGCCACCTGCGCGGCCAGCGCTAAGCGTTCGTTGAGAGGAAAATCATCATCGTTTTGAGCAAAAATAATCTCGTAACTGCCCTGAGCATGCAGCGTGGCGGCGTCGCGTTGCCGACGCGCCTCAGCCAGTTCAGAATCGGGGGCAATGTCTGCCAGCGAGGCCAGTAAATCGTTGGGCTGAGTCATGAAAAGCTCCTGTTAGCGATGCTCGCCCGCTGCTCGTAGCCCGGGCGCAAGATGTTCTGCGATTAATTCGATGGAGCGCAGCGTTTCCGCATGCGACGGCTCGGCTGAATGCACCTGAAAAGAAATATCGGTAACGCGCGATAGCGTGCTGTCCTGCGCCAGCGACGCCTTAACGGCGGCAATATCGCCAATATGCGCATCAAACTGCCCCAGCAAATCATCAAAAGTCTCGCCGCGTAACTGATGGCCTGACGCCAGATAGTGTTCCGCCTGCTGGCGAATGCCCGGTTCGGCTATGCGCCTGGCGTGCTCCCTGCTATCAGCAACAAAGGCAGTGCGCGAAGCCAGAATACGCGGCGCAACGCCCGCAGGCAGCGCGGCGAGATAGGCATCAATGAGGGGATTTTGTATTGCATCAAGCGGTAAGGCTGGCTGGCCTGAAGGACGCGGCTGCGTACGGGACAGCATCAATCCGTGTCCAGCCTGGGCCGCGCGCACCGCTCCCTCAACGGAAAAAGTTGCAATCCAGACGCGGTCGGCGAGCTGCGCGGCTGCCGGATAGAGGTGATTGTTGGGATGAGCCAGCGAATCCCCTCGCCAGGCACTGAGCAAAATATGTAGATTATCGGCGAAAGCCGTACCGCGCTGGGCAAAGGTCAGGCCAAACGGCAGAAACGAATCTGGCGTGCCGCCCGAACCAAGGCCGATCTCCAGCCGTCCGTTTGCCAGCAGATCCAGCACGGCGGCGTCTTCTGCAACGCGCAGCGCGTTTTCCATCGGTAACGTAATAATGGCGGTGCCCAACCGAATAGTGCGGGTATGTGCTGCGACATGTGCCAGAAACAGCAGAGGCGCAGGTAAGCCGCCTTCCGCCTCGTGAAAATGGTGTTGGGCAATCCAGGCGCTATCGAAGCCGCAGCGTTCAGCGTGCTGAATCTGTTCGGTTGCCAGGCGGTAGCGCTCTTTTGCCGGCGCCTTATCCAGCAGTCGGGTGAAAAAGCCAATGCGTTTGGTCATGCAGACTCCTTTTCAACAAAGGGAGTAAAAGATGGGATTGCGGCAATCAGTTCGCGGGTATAGGAATGCTGTGGCGCGCTGAAGATTGTGACAGTGTCACCTTGTTCAACTACCTTGCCGGCCTGTAATACCGTTACGCTGTCGGCAATCTGTCGTACCGTTGCTAGATCATGCGTAATAAACAGATAAGTCAGGCCTTGCGCTATTTGCAGCTGCTGCAACAGGTCAAGGATCTGCGCCTGGACCGTAACATCCAGCGCCGAGGTTGCTTCATCCAGCACCAGAATCGTTGGCTGCAAAATCAACGCGCGTGCCAGCGCGACGCGTTGACGCTGGCCGCCAGAGAGTTCGCGGGCGCTACGTGACAATAAAGCCAGCGGTAGCGCAACGCGTATCGTGACATCTTCGACACGCTGTCGACGCTCTTTGCGACTCAGGCGTTCAAAATTACGTAGGGGTTCTTCAATAATCTGCGCCAGCGTCTGGCGCGGATCGAGCGAGGCAAACGGATTCTGCCAGACAAACTGAATTTTGCGTCGCAGCTGGCGCAGCGCTTCGCCCCGTAAGCCGTCAGTCACAATGCCATCCAGCATTACCTCACCGCTGTCCGCCTGCTCAAAGCCTAACAGGATGCGAGCCAGCGTTGTTTTACCGGAGCCCGATTCGCCTACCAGCGCATGCGTCGTCCCTCGTTGTACCACAAGGCTTGCCCGATCGAGCGCCAGCAAACTGTGTTGCTTGCCAGCCGTAAATGTTTTGCAGAGCTTTGTTGCCTGAATAGCTGGCGTGGAGAAACGTGCGGCTGCTTTTTGCACTCGCTGGTGCGGCCGTGGTGCAGCATCAATTAGCAGCTGGCGCGTATAGGGATGTTGTGGCCCGCTAACAATCTGTGCCGTAGGTCCGGATTCCTGAATTTCCCCGTGACGAAACACAATGATGCGATCGGCGCGCTCTGCCGCCAGCGGCAAATCGTGCGTGATAAACAGCACCGCGGTACCCGATTCCTGGCGTAGCGTATCCAGCAGATCGAGAATGCGTTTCTGCACCGTAACGTCCAGCGCGCTGGTCGGCTCATCAGCAATAATAATATCCGGCTGTAAGGCGAGCGCGATGGCAATAAGCACGCGCTGTTTCATGCCGCCCGATAACTGATGAGGATACTGCGAGACGCGCTGTTCGGGGTAGCTAAGCCCTACGCGCGTCAGCAGCTCAGCCACGCGCTGCTGGCGCTGTGCACGCGTTAGCTTTAAATGCAGGCGCAGGATTTCTTCTACCTGTTCGCCGATGGTTTTTACCGGGTTAAGCGAATTACCGGGATCCTGCGGCACAAGGCTAATCCGCGCGCCGCGCAGTGAATCCAGCCGTTTTTGTGCCCATGAGCTGATGTCGACGCCGTTGAGCTTGATCTGACCATTATCGCGACGCCCGTTTTCCGCCATCAGCCCCATAATCGCCTGGGCGACAGTGGTTTTGCCAGAGCCGGACTCACCTACTAAGGCAACCATTTCGCCCGCCTTGAGCTGGAAGCTGACGTTATGTACCACCTGTTGCCAGGCGCTGCCGCTGCGATAGCTCAGGCTGAGAGCCTCAACGGCGAGTAAAGGCAGTGCGTTCATCGGCGTCCTCCAGCCAGCTGCTGGCTAATGCGGTTGGCGGAAAGCACCACGGCTACCACCACCAGGCCGGGAAAAGTGGTTAGCCACCATGCTGTCGCCAGATAATTTCGTCCTTCGGCAATGAGTAATCCCCACTCCGGAGCGGGCGGCGGCGTGCCGTAACCAAGAAAACTCAGCGTCGACAGCGCCAGAATGGCCTGGCCAAACTGTAGCGCTGCATAAGCAACGAGCGGCGTCAGCGTATTGGGAAGAATGTGCCGCCACAGCACCGCAAGAAAACGGCCGCCGCTACCGTAAGCCGCTTCGACATATTCACTGTGGCGCAGACGTACCACTTCACCACGCGCCAGGCGGGCAAAGCTGGCAACAGAAGCGATACCGACCGCCGTCGCCGCGTTTAACGTCCCGAAACCCAGTAAGATCAAGACGCTTAACGACAGCAGCAGCGAGGGAATCGACAGCAACACATCCACCGTGCGCATTAGCCAGGATTCGGTTTTACCACCGGTTGCGCCTGCTACCACACCATGTGCGGTGCCAAAAATAAATCCCACCGCCACCGCCAGAAGCGCGGCCGATAGCGAATGTGATGCGCCGTAAACGATGCGCGCAAACAGATCCCGGCCCAGCTGATCGGTGCCCAGCCAGTGCCCTGCTTGCGGAGCCAGTCGCTGTGCGCCGACGACGCCTTCGGTCGCGCTGTAATGCGTGAACAAACCGGGCAGCAGCGCGGTCAGTACGGCAACCACTATCACCGCCCACGCCAGGTATAATCCGGGCTGGAGCCTTATTGTGCGGGACGAAGCAACGCTTTTTTGCCGTGCCATCGCGTAATCGACCAGACTCATACTGCACCTCCTGAAAGCGTCAGACGGGGATCCAGCAGCGGCATTACCAGATCCACCAGCAGATTGATGGTCACAAAACCCAGGGCCGAAATCATCACTACCGCCTGCAACACCGCAACGTCCTGGTTATTGACCGCCTGCTGCGTGAGCTGGCCCAGGCCGCCAAGCCCGAACACGGTTTCAGTAACGAGCGCCCCGGCGATCAGTTCGCCCAGCAGCAAACCTGCGATGGTCAGCACGGGTAACATCGCATTGCGTAAAATGTGTCGCCACAGTACGTAAGTTTCACTGGCTCCTTTGGCTCGCGCCACGGCAACAAAAGGCCTGGTCGACACGTCATCAATGCTGCGTAACAGGATTTGTGCCAGCGGCGCAGAAATGGGGATAGCTACGGTGACGATGGGCAAAATCAGTCCCTGCCAGGGCGAAGGATTAATGACCGGGATCCAGCGCAGCTGAAATGAAAACAGCTGAATCAGCGCGATGCCGAGCCAGAAAGTGGGGATAGAGATAAACAGCGCCGGGACGGACTGCAGCAAATTACGCAAGCCGCGCAGCGCGGGCAAACGCGACAGCGCAGACAGCGCAAAAGCCAGTAGCCCCGCCAGTAAAAATCCGCCCAGGGCAAGGCGCAGCGTACCGGGCAGATTGCTGCCCAGCAGTTCGCTGACCGGCACGCCTGCCTGAACCGAGTAACCGAAGTCACCATGCAGCATGGCGGTCAGCGTATGCAGATATTGCTGCCACAAGCTATTATCCGCGCCGTAGGCCTGGCGCATTTCGGCAATTTGCTGCGGGCTAAGCCCGAGATCCGGGTTCTGAAATTTAATCAGTACCGCATCGCCTGGCAGTACCTGCAACAACACAAAAGATAAGGTGAAGGCGGCCCAGAGAACCAGCAGCCCTGCCGCCAGCCGACGCGGTAAGTAATGGCGCATGATGACCTCGACTTAGTGTTTTTCCAGCCAGGCCCCGTACAGTGCCGGACGACCAACCGCTTCAAAATTCACGCCCTTCAGCCAGGGCGCGCCGGCATACACCTGCGGCTCTTCAAAGATCGGAATGACATACGCCTGGTCCAGCAGATAGCGCTGGACATCGCCAGTCAGCTGTAAACGTTTTGTCGGATCCACTTCAGCAGATATGTTAACCAGCAGTTGGTTCAGCTTGTCGTCGCGGAAGCTTTTAACCTTGTCGCTGGAGCCGCCCTTTTGCAGCAGATTGTCCCTGTTCGCCGGATAAAAGCTGCTCTTGATTACGTCCGGATCGGCACGGCCTACTTCCGTCACGTTAAGCGGCGTTTTTTGCGGATCGAGGCTATCAAGGGTTTTACTCCCGGCATCGCCGGCTTTAATCGTTAACGCCACGCCAACCTGACGCCACTGTTGCGCCACCAGCTGCAATACCTGCTTGTTCTGTGGCTGCGGCACGGATTCATAGAGGGTTAATGCCAGACGCTGACCCTCTTTCTGCCGAATCCCGTCCGCAGCTAGTTTCCAGCCCGCCTCATCCAGCAGCGCTTTTGCTTTCGTCGGATCAAAAGTTAGCTTGTCGGCCAGATTGACGTAGCCCGCCGCCGTTGTGGCTACCACAGAGGTAGCTTGCGGATAGTTTGCAGAAAAAAGCGTTTCTACTATCTGTTTAGCGTTGGTGGCATGCAGCAATGCCTGACGCACGCGGATATCGCTTACCAGCGGATTATCCGGACGAAAGCTGATGCTGTCGTTTACGCCGCGCGTGGGTGCCGCATAAATCGGAAAGCTTTGCTCTTTGGCTTGTTTCTCATCGTAAGCCTGAACCTGACGAATAAAGTCGGCCTGCCCTGCCAGCAATGCGCCAATGCGTACGCTGTCTTCAGGCGTCACGATTATCTTGATGCCGTCGAGATTAGCCGGGCCTTGCTGCTGGCTGCTTTTTGGCCCCCACCGGTAATCTTTTCGCGCTACCAGATCAACTTCGCGCCCCAGCTTTTCATCACTGACCACAAACGGGCCGGATCCGATGATATGACGAGCGTCACCCAGCCGATCGAAACTCTGTGCCAGCGTGCTTAAAGAAACCAGTCCCGAACCGATGGTCGCAGTACCCTGTAAAAAACCCGGTGATGGTTTTTTGAAATAAAACTTCACCGTTAAGGGATCGACAACTTCGCTGCGCTCGTAGTTATTAATGACCTCTGAAACCGGGAGACGCTGCGCTTTATTGCCCAGACCGTAGGTATCGAAATTTTTGGCCACGGCGTTGGCGTCCAGCGGTGTACCATCCGAAAAGGTCACGCCAGGACGAATTTTGAAGGTATATTCGGTTTTATCGGCGTTAGTGGTCCAGCTTTCGGCAATCCACGGCTCAACCTGTAAGGTTTGCGGGTTTTGCCAGGTTAACTTATCGGTGATCTGATTGAGAATGCCCCCGTTGGGATAAAAGCCGCCCGCTGGAGGATAAAGATTAGTATGTGCCTGCTGTTCAAGATAAATCAGCGTTCCCCCTTTAACCGGCGCGGCGGCGTGAACGGTGAAACTCCCTGCAAGCAATGTAAAAGCCAGCGCGCGCGGCACCGGCAAAAGCGTTAAAAGTGTCTTCATGGTGAATTCCTTTGTTATCAGCTGCCTCAGCAGGCGGAATCATCATCGAATGGCAGAACAAACTGGCAAACCAATGAATTGGTCAAAGCTTATTTAAAAAAGAGAAATGGCGGATTTATGCATCAGCACGCTGGTAAATACCGTCCGAGCATCTGCCGACCCCAGTATGAATCGAATAGTTTAGATAAAAGGTAAGTTATATATGTGCTATCCGAGGTAAAAAAACTGTTGGCTATCAATTATTACTGCCCGGGAATACAATGTACTGCCTGTAATGGATTGGGATTGGGATAGAGACAGAGACAGAGACAGAGATAGAGATAGAGATAGAGATAGAGATAGAGATAGAGATAAAGATAAAGGTAAAGACAGAGCGTCAGCAATGCCGGGCTATTGCTTGAACAAAGTCTGGATGCTGGCGTTATCATATTGCCAGATAATATTTTCAGAAGATCGTCACCATTATCGAATTCACTACTTTTCTTTAGCACAGCCCCGTAATTTCATCTAAAAAAACCCAGCGCTAAGGCTGGGCTATCAAAATTTATAAAGATTTAATTGATTCCATTCTTTTCTTGTAATTCAAAGAAACACCGCCTGAACTCCATAGGGTTTTTTATATATTTTATTGGTGCACGTGATGTGCCTACGTCGCAAACTGTTAAAGAACCATAACCAAGAATACGGCCCAGAATACTTTGCTTAACCTGTAGGCTTGAGACTTTACTCAAACCTATCTCAATAGTATCTCTCTTGATTAACCCGGTTTTCGCGATAACACGTTTATCTGTTATTCCGGCCTCATTAGAACGTATAATCATGTAGCCAAGAGGTATCAGTAACAATCCTGCTCCTGCCGTAACCAATGCGAAAATCACTCCCCAGACTATCCAGGGCAATAAAGCCCATAGTGTGACTTTGCCGCGATAAAGCAAAGATTCATTGTTGATAAGAGTAGAATCAATGTAAGCCATAGCGCTATATCCTTATATAAGTAATTCCGGAGAGACATTCTACCACCCTTGCCAGCCCAGGGGTATTTTTTCACTAAGAGTGACCTCTTAAAATGAATTGAATATCTACATAACGAAAACATCTTGATCACTTAAATTCAATATTACCTCTTATTTTTAGCTATAATTATCCCGCATCCTTCTGATTTAAAAAAATAAAACACCCAGCGATTTGCCAGCGTGGCAGATTTTCTGTGTAACAATAAACAGGACTGCGCCAGCGAATGCGCCGAATGTGATGAATGCGACTAATGCGACTAATGCGACTAATGCGACTAATGCGACTAATGCGACTAATGCGACGCATAATCGCCGGATGTAATGAAACTCACAAGCGCGGATGCAAGAAAGCCCTGACTTCAGCCAGTTTTCGGCTTTTTTCGGCCCGAAGAATATAAAATATTGATTTATGTGAATATTAAAATAAGACCAAATAATTTTAACGTCCTTTATAATCAAAGAGTTAGATTGGGGAATGGCGCATTAGTGGCTACAATTTTTATCGCGGCACATTGGCTACAGACTCTAACGTTTTCTCAAGTTCCAATATAAGGGATGCAAAGTTATTATCTTGAAGTTCGCGAGAAGTTTCCCTCTCTTTCCTTTTTGCATCACTACATAGCTCATTATAGTAATTCCGGATTTCTTTTATATTTCCAGTTATTTTAGTACCATCCCCAACATCATAAAAAGGTATTGGTATGTTCCCATTAGTATTAAAGGCAACAGTTTTTAAAGGGGTAAGCTCCATTACTTCTATAAAACCCTTATCATAGCTTATGATGCCTGGAAAAAAATATCTCTCGTCATTTCCCATATTAAACGTAATAGCCTGTTCTAAATATCTGTAATGAGTCAGGTCCCATACCATGCCATTTAAAGCCGACCATAATTTTTTTGAGTTTTTATGAATTTTGCTAAAAAAAGGAAATTTTGTTCCTCTCTCAAAAAACTCTTTAGCTATCATTATTTCCCTTGTCGCTAAAAAGCCAGCTTTATTATGCGCAAAAGATAACATCTCTAGCATTTTATTCTTCAAAGACCTAGAGGGGGAACTTATTTGTATGATACTCATCATAAGAAGGTAAATATACACCTGTGAATGACGAAACTTTATACCTTCTCTGAATCTTAGATCCTGGGAATTTTTCATCATTCTTTTAAAATGGGCATCAGTATTTATGAATAGTTCATTTTTTGATATACTTGCATTAATACCCCCTTCTCTTTCAAATACATCAGGATTGATGTTCCTTATAAACTGATAGCCTAAGAGTTTATCAAATATCTTGGGGTGGTTTTCTGGATTATCTAAATTCATTAGATTTTCCATTTCATATAAAATTGAATCTACTTGCGTTTCTTTTTTAACTATAAATTTAAACACTTCTTCAATATCATTTTCATGGTTATGCTTTTTACCATTAATATATGATTGAAGATAGCTTAAAGCTTGACTGTCCAAGGATATAGAATAATCAATTCTAAAAGTAGAACATCCTTTACTACTAAACATCTCTTCAAATGTTAATGGATCAAAAACTACGACATTTTCATCGTTGAAAAGGGATCTTATTGCTGCTCCATGTTTAAATTTTTTATTGCACTCAAACCCAGGGTAGGGGCCCTTTGGAGAAGAAAAAACAAATTTATATTCAGGAATAAGTTGATAGAAGTTTTTGTATAGTATTAAAGCCTCAGAAATAGAGTCAGCATTGCCAATCTCCATAACTAATTTTTCTTTGATATAACCCATCATTTAACACCCCTTAAATAATCGCCATTCATATATTTTTGCAACCTCTCCTGTTTCACGTAATGTTATATCCCTTACTTTTTATACGGATATTTCTTACAGATCATGTTCAGAGTATAAGAGCTAAAACGATAGTTATAAACCTTGATCTTAAAAGTTATAACCTATAGTTAACATTACTTTCCCAACCGTCTCTAATTCATCTACTCCACATATAAAACTTGATTTTTTTGTAACACTTACTTTTCTTCCCGGTAAAAGCATTATATCATATTTACCTTCTACTCCTGATAACCAGAGCCCATTACTTATATCGTTTACGCCAGCGTCAACCAGCCATGAACCGAAATCACTATTAACAAATACAGGTCATTTACCCTTGAATTTGACAGACACGCTTTAACCCATATTTTGCAGAGCACGATGCAAACCTTTCAAATCCCCTACTGATCTACCCGCCCGGTAAACGACATAGAAATCATCAGAACGGGTCATGCATGTACAGAGTGCATGGATCTGCATTAGAATACACATACGAAAAAACCTGATGGGTGCCAGTACTGGCGCGCTTCCCCCATGCACATGCATTAAAAGTGCCTTACAAAGCGGGCAGGCGTGGCGGGGATAGCATTGCGCGCGGAGGGGGGAACATGTATGGCAGAGCACCTCTTTTAAGCGCTGAGAGGCGTTGAAAGCAGAAAGAGCAAGCAGGATTCTGAAATATGAAAAACCGTGCAAAATGCCGTTGAAGGCGTCCGAAACCGTTATGGAATTTTATGTTACTGTTAAGGTATGCATGGTAACTAAATCAAGGGAATGATATGGATACTACTGAACAGCTTAAAGGAACTTACTTCTATAAAGGGTTTCATAACCTTTCGGCAGGTGAGCTTTTTTTCTGGATTTTTCTGGAGGAAGCGCAGAAACAATTAGGCGTTAAAGATATCGCCACGCTTGCATTAGTGATAATTGGCCAGCCTCATCTTATAACCAGGACAAAACCTGGCGGCACAACCGATGGCACATCCATTTTAAGCCGAGATCTTCGCCAGTGGCTGAATGTTCGGGTGAGTCGTTGGCCTACTTTGACTAACGAAAGCATTAAACATCTACGGTTCAGCTACGTAAATAATCTTGGCGCTTTTGTGGGAAGGTGGGTGCCTATGCTAGGTATCGCATATCTTATGAACGACGTTATTCAGATATCCTGGAAGGCAACCCGCAGCTATAACACTATTGCCAGAGGCGATGATAAGCTATGGAACTAAAAGATGATATCGCAGCCAGTGTGATGAGCTGGTATGAAGAGAACTATAATCAGAAGCCTTTGTTTGCAAAAAAAAAGCCTGTCCTGACGCTTGAAACCAGCCTTTCTACCGGTCATTATCCGTGGGCGAGAGAAACGGGTGACGAAATTATGACTGAGTATTTTTCACGGTTTAACGTAGATAAATCAGGTTTTGATTTTTTTAAATATTGGCCGCCAAGTAAAGGTCTTATCCCTAATTTCCTTCGCTCGAAGGAGCTTAAGGTTGTAAACCGGCGAGCTGAGCCGCTAACAATTGACATGCTGATAGAATCAGCTAAGGCGGGACGCTGGCTTTATTGATGGGCATAACGTCTACAAAGGTAAACGCAAGAGATCTCACCCTTGACCTGCTACTGTTCCTTTGTGTGGAAAATGACCCGACCATCGGGAACATCCCTTACCAAATAAAATAATTTTTTAAAATTCTTATGCGGTAGATAGGTTAGCTGAGCATAAGTAATCTATGTACTTTTCTTATAGAGATAGATATTTAAGCACTAATCTTCGACGTGTTAAGTCTGTAGAAGGAAGAAGGAGGCTAAGTTTGCTGATGCATTGCCTTCGATTAAGCTATTTTGAATACAATCGAGCCTGAGCCGACAGTGAATCTAACTGTATTATTTAGTAAATACTGGGATGTTATTGCAGCCAATCCAGTTTTCTTTATTACCACTGCCCTGGCATTTGGTGGGGTTGGTTTTTTTATAGGTAAGTTGTGAACTGCACGGCAATCCGGAGCTAACTCTGATAGTTAGAATTTTCCTTTCTACCGGTGCACGTTGGAGTAAAGCCGCAGGACTAAAGGCAAGTCAGATATCCCCAAACAAGATTACTTTCATCAACACCAAAGGGAAGAAAAACCGCACGGTTCCTATCGGGGATGATTTGTATAACGAGCTAAAAGATAAAGAAGAAAAGTTTTTCTCTGAGTGTTATCGACCGTTTTACCGCGTGATACGTCTGGCCGAAATAACCTTACCCAAAGGCCAGATGAGTCACGTTCTGCGCCACAGCTTTGCCAGTCATTTATGGTGGCTGGCGGTAACATCGTGGTACTGCAACGCATCCTGGAGCATTCCGATATCCGTATAACCATGCGTTATGCGCACTTTGCATCTGACCAGCTGGAAGAGGCCGTAACCAATAATCCGCTGGCAAGAATGGCGCTAAAAAGTGGCTACATAGGTTCATACAGGGGGTAATACGGTACTACTGGGCGAATTTTAAGTGATTGATTTATCTGTAATGTACTGTTTTAAAACCCTGACCAAAAAAAGACCAAAGACGAGTCCTGTCTTTGGTCCAGGGGAATGGCTCTTTAAGAGCCGTGCGCTAAAAGTTGGCATTTATGCAGGCTATGAAGCCTTGCCCTTTAAAAGGTAGTACAGAAGCAAGGATTTTCCAGCTGGCGCCATCAGGGCCAGCCAGAATATGACAGGTCTGTGATCGTAACGGCAGAAATAGTGACGGAATGGCAAGAAGAGGCAATTACTGCTACCGCGCCTGCTTAGATAAGCAGAAGCGCGGCAGAGCTATCAGTCACACAGCTTTTGCGTACGCTCGATGAAAGGTGCCAGGCTTTTCTTCTGGCCAGGATGCGCGGGGTCGTCGATCTGGATGACGCTAATCGGCTCTCCTTTCGCCAGTCCACTTTTGACCTGCTGCTCGGCAATCTCGTTTAGCGGATACTGCATCAGCGTGCTGGGATTAATAGCATACAGAGCGCCGCCTTTAGCGCAGGTCAGCATGACCTCTTCCCGGTCAAATGCCCATTTATCTTTACCCATTTCAAAACGGCTGACGGTAATAATTTCTGAAGCCATTGCGCTGGAACAAAAGCTTAGCGCGACGATCAGGCTGGCCAGTTTTTTCATGATAGTACGATACCTCTTTCAAAACGCCCGAAGACGGGCGGTAAATAATTCAGGCTGGCTCCAGCGTGGCGAAAATGCTTACCAGCAACAGAACCAGCGTTGCCAACAGTAATTCAGCCAGCGTGGTGAGCATAAACTGATGGTGCGCATTTTGGCCGCTACGCTGGAAGCGCGGCACCAGCCAGTAACGATTAAACAGGGCGATAAAGCACATTACCGCTACTAACAATGTTTTCAGCAATAGAAGCTGGCTGTACTGCCCGTATGCAGGCGGCCACGTCGGCAACAGGATAAAGGCGTTAATGATGCCGCTGATAATAACCAGCGCGACCGCAAGATGCCCATAGCGGGAAAAGCGCATCAGCGTGCGTACCGCATCGTAACTGGCGGGAAGCTGCCGCATATCGCGCATTAAAATCAATACGGGCAACAGGCCGCCAGCCCAGAAAGCAGCAGATAGTAAATGCACGACCTGATTAGCACGCTGTAGCCAGCCCGCTACGCCATCCAGCATGGCGGCATGACCAACAAAAGCCAGCCCGGCCAGCTGCCCTACTCCGCTTAACAGCAGTAGCTGCTGTCGAGGTCGACCTTTAGCCATCAAAGCCGCTACGCCAGCCAGCGCGGCAAACAGCTGCCATTGCCAGGCTTGCCCAAAACGTGTCTGCAATACCGCTTGCCATATCTCTGGCCTGGCGATATCAGCCCAGCCATTTGCCATCAGGCCAGTTTGCGCTGCCAGTAGTAAAACAGCAGTCAATAGCGATACCAGCGCAGCGGCAGTCAGCAGATTGTTAAAGCGTACGGAAAGACAAGGCCTGAAACGCGCGGGGGCCAACAACGTGGTATACAGGCTGCCACCGGCAAGCGTCATTAGCGCCGCAAAATGCAGCCAGCGGCAGAGTATATAGAAGAAGCTAAGGGACATATTACTTCACGCTAAAGGTATAGTTTCCTTTAGTTTTATGTCCGTCAACCGACAGTACATGCCAGCTAACCTGATAGTGCCCGCTGGTCAACGGCTTCGCTAAGGGTACAATCAGCTGATTGTGCTGTTTCGGCGCACGTTCAGCTTTGGCAAGAGGAACGACCTGGCTGCCCGCCGTCACTTCCACACCGCTGAAAGCGGGTTCGATATCTTCCGAAAAAGTTAGCGTCAGCGCCTGCGGCGAAGCTTCGACACTGGCGTTGGCAGCAGGATACTGGTTTTTAAGATGGGCATGAGCAGAAACCTGCTGTGAGAAAGCGGCGGCACTCAGCGCCAGCGCGAAAATCATTGACCTACGCATTGAATCCTTCCCTTTTGGTGCAGCGGAAGCTGCGACAAGGCCGCAAGAATACTCCGCTAAAAATAAAGTGTCGAGTCGTTCACAACTTAAAGCCACGGTCGGGCTTGCGAAACGCGCTCGCCTGCTTTATTTTTGCGACGGATTAATGGAGGTACTGATGAACTACAATCTGGCTGAACTGCCGCAGGAAGAAAAAGATAAAATCAACGTCGATTTGGCCGCCGCTGGCGTGGCTTTTAAAGAGCGTTATAACATGCCGATTGTGGCCGAAATGGTAGAGCGCGAACAGCCCGAAGCGCTGCGCGACTGGTTCCGCCAGCGTCTTATGCATTATCGTCAGGCTTCACTGAGCCTGTCGCGTCTACCTTACGAGCCCAAACAAAAATAGTGGCAAAAAGAGCTTTATTTGCTTGTGTTTCCTGACCGCTTCGGTTGAGATAACGTCTCAAAATCCGTTACGCGAGTATATTTATGTCTGTCTGGAGTATCGCTGCAGCGCAATCAGGCTCCCGTGCGGGAGATATCGCGTGGAATATTAAGCGCCATCTCGAATTCGTTGAACAGGCCGCTTTGCATCAGGTTGACCTGCTGATGTTTCCTGAACTGTCCATCACCGGCTATGAGCTTGCGCTTGCCAGCGAGCTGGCGATGCCGCAGGACGATACAAGGCTGAACGTTTTCGCCGAAGCGGCTATCAAATTTAAGATGAGCATTATTACCGGCCTGCCGCTGCAGGATGGCGAGCATACCCGGCTTAGTGCAATGGCCTTCCTGCCTGACGGTACCCGGCTGACCTACTTCAAACGCCATCTGGTTGAGGCTGAAAAGCCGTTTTTTAAAGCAGGGCAAAGCGTCCCGCTGTTTGGCTACCAGCATCATCATGTGGCCATGGCCGTTTGCGCGGATATCAGCGTTGAAGAGTATGCCCGGGATGCGGCCCGCCGTGGCGCAAATCTGTATGCCACCAGCGTCCTGCTCTCTGAAAACGGCTACCATAAGGACTGCGACTATCTGGCACGCTGGTCGCGTGAATATCAGATGGCTGTCCTGATGGCCAACCATGCTCTGCCGACAGGCGGTTTTCAAAGCGCGGGTAAAAGCGCCATCTGGGACGAAAAAGGTCGGCAGGTGGTCAGCGGCAGCGAAGGCGAACAGCTGATTATTGCCCGCCGCAAAGGCCACGACTGGCAAGGCGAAGTTCACTCTCTGCATCCGGCAGCCGTTCTTTGAGAGGGAAAATCTATGTTACGCGTAATAGATACTGAAACCTGTGGATTACATGGCGGCGTGGTAGAGGTTGCCTCCGTTGACGTTATCGACGGTCAAATTGTTAACCCCATGAGCGACCTTATCATGCCGGATCGCCCTATCAGCCGACAAGCGATGGCGATCCACCGTATTACCGAAGCGATGGTTGCGGGCAAACCCACTATTGAAGAAGCAATCGGTCGCTACCATGGCAGCGCTTATTACGTTGCGCATAATGCCAGCTTTGACCGCCGCATGCTGCCGGAAATGCCGGGCGAATGGATCTGCACCATGACGCTGGCGCGCGGCCTG
Source organism: Erwinia sp. BNK-24-b (assembly GCF_047456155.1). NCBI lineage: Bacteria > Pseudomonadati > Pseudomonadota > Gammaproteobacteria > Enterobacterales > Erwiniaceae > Erwinia > Erwinia sp. BNK-24-b. Next base: position 1,845,754 of record NZ_CP179901.1, on the reverse strand, counting down.
TGGCCCGGCAAAAAATATGGCAACCAGGCGCTGCGTGAATCGTTGCAGCTTCAGGTTACGCCTCCGGCCGATCTGCATGCTCACCGCGCGCTGTATGACTGCTACGTTACCGCCGCGCTGTTAATTCGCATTATGGAGTTTTCCGGTTGGGACGCGCCGGAGATGGTGCGCCGCATGCAGGTTCGCGGCTCCAGCGTGACTTTTCCCTTTGGGAAATACCGGGGTAGCCGCATTGATGATGTGGTGAAGCGCGATCCGGGATACCTGAAGTGGATGTTAAAAAATATCCCGGATCTGAAGCCCGATCTGAAAAGCGCGATGGAACGGGCGCTGTCAGCAGATTAACGCGCGCTGGCGGCGCTCAGCGTCTCCTGCGCAAGCCCAATCAGAAACGCATACTCCAGCGCTACGCCTTCGTAAGATTTAAAGCGTCCCGACTTGCCGCCGTGGCCCGCATCCATATCGGTGCAGAGCAGCAGCAGATTTTCGTCGGTCTTTAACTCCCGCAGTTTCGCCACCCATTTCGCCGGCTCCCAGTACTGCACCTGTGAGTCGTGCAGCCCGGTCGTGACCAGCATATGCGGATAATCCTGCGCGCTCACGCAGTCGTAAGGACTGTACTGGCGGATATAGCGATAATATTGCTCGTCGGCCGGATTACCCCACTCATCATATTCACCGGTCGTTAGCGGTATTGACTCATCCAGCATGGTTGTGACCACATCGACAAAAGGAACCTGAGCCACCACGCCGTGAAAGCGCGTTGGCTGCATATTGATGATGGTCCCCATCAGCAGGCCGCCAGCACTACCGCCCATCGCGTACAGCTTTTCAGGATCGCCATAGCCCTTCTCAACCAGCGTACTCGTGACGTCGATAAAATCATGGAAGGTGTTGAGCTTGTTTAACAGCTTGCCGTCTTCATACCACTGCTGGCCCAGCTCGCCGCCGCCGCGAATATGCGCCAGCGCAAAAACAAAACCGCGATCCAGCAGGCTAAGACGGCTGGCACTGAAGTCCGCCTCCATGCAGCTGCCGTAGGAGCCGTAGCCATAAACCAGCATCGGGTTTTTACCCGGACGATAGTGCTCTTTGTGGTAAACCAGCGATACCGGCACTTCGACGCCGTCACGCGCGGTGATCCAGTGATGTTCGCTGCGGTAGTGGCTGGCATCAAACCCATTTACCTCAGCCTGTTTAAGGATGTGCCGTTCGCCGCTGTCCATATCCAGTTCAAACAGGGTATCCGGCGTGGTCATGGAAGAGTAACCGTAGCGCAGCTTGCTCGTATCCGGAGAAGGATTAAAAGAGAGCCAGGTGACATAAGCCGGATCGTCAAAGGCAATACCGTAATCCTCGCCGGTTTGCCAGCTGATCTGGCGCAGGCTGGTCAGGCCGCGCTGGCGTTCTTCTACCACCAGCCAGTCGCGAAACAGAGCGAAATCTTCCAGCATGACCTGCTCGCGAGGCGCAATCAGCGTTTCCCATTTCTCTTCTTTTACGTGATCGGTACGGTAGAGACCGAAGTTTTTACCTTCACGGTTGGAGCGAACGTAAAAATGGTGGTTATAGTGATCGAGACTGTATTCGTGATCTTTGCGTCTCGGGCAAAAGATTTGCGGCTGCGCATCAGCAAATTCGGCGTCAAGCAGCCGGATTTCACTGGTCGTGCTGCTGTTAAGCACGATTAAAATAAAATGCTCGGACATCGTTTTATGCAGGCTGACGTAAAAGGTGTCGTCCTTTTCTTCATAAACCAGCTCGTCCTCGTGCTGCGACGTTCCTAACCGGTGACGCCAGACCTGCCACGGCAGCAGCGTCTGCTTGTCTTTTAATACGTAATAAAAGGTGCGGCTGTCGCTGGCCCAGACGAAGCTGGAGGAGACGTTTTCCAGGACTTCCGGATACCAGCTGCCGGTTTGCAGATTGCAGAATCGAATGCCGTACTGACGGCGTGAAAGAAAATCCTCGGCCAGCGCCATCGTTTGATTATCCGGGCTGATGCCCAGGCCGCCCATCGTGTAAAACTCGCTGTGAGCAGCGCGCTGATTGCCATCGACCAGGGTTTCCCACTCTTCCGGGGTTTCTGTGTTTTCCGGCTGGCGCAGGTAAATGGCATATTCGTTGCCCTCTTCGTAGCGCCGCTGATAGCGATAGCCTTTTCTGACGTAGGGAACGGACTGCTCGCGCTGTGGAATGCGGTCGACCATCTCTTTCAGTAGCCGATCCTGCAGTGCCTGCTGCGTATGCATAACGGCTTTGCCGTAATCGTTTTCCGCGTGCAGATAGTCCAGCACGTCTGGATTTTCACGCTTGTCATCGCGCAGCCAGTAATAGTTGTCGATGCGCGTTTCACCATGAGCGGTCATCTCAAAAGGAATCTTTCTGGCGACTGGTGGTTTTATCATTCTTTGCCCCGCTGAATCAGTTATACAGAGTAAGGGTGGCAGTTGTGGCGGTGATTGCCAAGCGGCAGGCGCGAAGAAGAGTTGAAAAACAAGGTTTAAAAGCTTTCTGGCGCATTCAGGTTTTCTGAACGCACGCGTCAGGAAGCGTCAAGGCAGGCAAAGCCTGGCAAACCTTTACCCCACTGATGTTACTGGCAAATTTACGCAGACCACTATACTTACCCGCATCACAGAGTCAAAAGGTCAGACCGTTTACGTTTTATCAGGTCAGACAGAATAGTCGATAAGGGGAAAAGTATGCGTTTTCAAAATAGCCCGTTGTTTATCAATACGGTTTTATTAGGCGGCACGACGGAAGAGAAAATTGCTGCCGCGGCCGAAGCGGGATTCAACCAGGTAGAACTGTGGCGGCAGGATGTCGATGCGGCCAAAGGCACGGCGAAAGATGTCGCAAGCCTGCTACAGCAGCAAAACCTGTCGCTGACTGATTACCAGGTATTGCTGGATTTTGACGGCGCGCCTGACCACCAGCGCGAGGAAAAACGCCGCGATGCTCTGGAAATGCTGGATACGGCCGTGGCGCTGGGTGCGACAACAATACTGACTCCGGCCTCCACGCAAAAAGAGTGTATGGCCGAAAGAGAAGAGGAAGATATTCGCTGGCTGGCTCAGGAAGCCGGAAAACGCGGCCTGCGGGTGGCTTTCGAGGCGATGGCGTGGAGTACGCACATCAACACAACCCCGGCCGCGTGGCAGCTTGTCCAGCGCGTCAATGAACCCAACCTTGGTTTGGTTATCGATGCCTTTCATATTTTTGTACGCAACCGCACTATCGCCGATCTCAACGGGATCCCGATGGAAAAAATCTTTCTGGTACAGCTTTCTGATCTGGACGAACTGCCGTCAGGTGACCAGCTGGTGCAGACGGCCAGGCACCATCGCCTGCTGCCGGGTCAGGGAAACTTCCCGCTTTATACGCTGCTGGATTACCTGGAAGCGGAAGGTTACCGGGGGCCGGTGGGACTGGAGGTCTTTAACGATGGGCTCCATCAGCGAGCGCCCGCCGACGCGGCAAAAGAGGCAATGCATGCTCTGAAACGCTGCTGCGCCCAGGCGACGCCAGGCCAGCCTGGCTAAGTCAGGCCATAAAGCGTACCGGCCGGTTAACTGGCTAAACATGTCATAAACCGTGCTGGTGGGTTAACTGGTTAAACATATCACAAAGCGTGCTGGCCGCTTAACTGGCCAGGTCAGGCCATAAAGCGTGCTGGTGGGTTAAGTGGCTAAACATGTCGCAAAGCGTGCTGATGGGTTAACTCGCTAAACATGTCACAAAGCGTACCGGTCGGTTAAGTGGCCAGGTCAAGCCATAAAGCGTGCCGGTCAGTTAACTGGCTAAGCACGACCTGCTCTTGCGCCAGTGGATAAAACAGAGCCAGCCGGGCGGCTGGCTTTTCTGCCGCTGAGCAGGCAGCACGGCGAATGTCCGGCAACCTGGCGGCTTAATGATATCGCTATCTGTCCATTCAGCTATTCAGCTATTCAGCTATTCAGCTATTCAGCTATTCAGCTATTCAGCTATTCAGCTATTCAGCTATTCAGGGGACTTTACCCCTCAGGCAGCTTTGCCACGCCCGGTTTTGCCCGCTTTTTCCTCGCCTTTTTCATCCGTCACGGCGCTAAGCTCGGCAACGGAAGCCGCAGGACGCTCGTCTGCCGCTTCTGGCATTTTACTGGTACGCAGAATATGCTGGACGGCATCTTTGTGTTCAGACAGGAACATACCCAGCGCTTCACGCTGGTTTTCGTCCATATCCAGCGGCGCGGCGCTTAACCAGTCGCAGAACACTTCAGCCATATCAAGCATTTTGTCATAAGCGTCGGCTTCTTTCTTGCTGGCGAAAGTCATCTTTTCCTCACCTTTTCTGACGACAACATATTTGATTTCAACAGCCATAGTACACACCTCGTTTAACTGTATTTTTATACAGTATATCAGCCCTGCATTATTTCTCAAGCCCGAAAAACTGATGAACGCGCAATCGTTTTCGTTTATACTGCGCGCGCGTTTTTTCCCTCAATCAGGTAGAGATTTATGACAACTCTTGGTACTGCGCTGCGTCCTGCCGCAACTCGTGTAATGCTGTTAGGTTCAGGAGAACTGGGCAAAGAAGTGGCGCTCGAATGTCAGCGTCTGGGCGTTGAAGTGATCGCGGTCGATCGCTATGCCGATGCGCCAGCTATGCATGTCGCCCACCGCAGCCATGTGATTAACATGCTGGATGGCGAAGCATTGAAAGCGCTGGTCGCGCTGGAACGTCCGGATTATATCGTGCCGGAGATCGAGGCTATCGCTACCGATATGCTGATTGAGCTGGAAAAACAGGGCCAGCACGTAGTGCCCTGCGCTCGCGCGGCGCGTCTGACCATGAACCGCGAAGGCATTCGTCGTCTGGCGGCTGAAGAGCTATTGCTGCCCACCTCTTCCTATCGCTTTGCCGATAACGTGGCAGACTTTAACCAGGCCGCGCAGGAAATCGGTTTCCCCTGCATTGTTAAACCAGTAATGAGCTCCTCGGGTAAAGGCCAGAGCTTTATTCGTGAGGCAGGCGAACTGGCGGCGGCATGGGAATATGCGCAGCAAGGCGGTCGCGCCGGTGCAGGCCGCGTGATTGTCGAAGGCGTGGTGAAGTTCGATTTCGAGATCACGCTGCTGACCATCAGCGCCGTCGACGGCATTCATTTTTGTACGCCAATCGGCCACCGTCAGGAAGACGGCGATTATCGTGAATCCTGGCAGCCGCAGCAGATGAGCGAGCTGGCCTTACAGCGTGCGCAACAGGTCGCAGAAAAGGTAGTGACGGCGCTGGGCGGTCACGGCCTGTTCGGCGTGGAACTGTTCGTTTGCGGTGACGATGTAGTATTCAGCGAGGTGTCACCTCGTCCGCACGATACCGGAATGGTCACGCTGATTTCTCAGGATCTGTCAGAGTTCGCCCTGCACGTACGCGCTTTCCTTGGCCTGCCTGTTGGTGCCGTTCGCCAGTATGGCCCTGCGGCTTCCGCCGTCATTTTGCCTGAGCTGCAAAGCAGCAACGTGCAGTTTGCCAGTTTAGATGCGGTGCTGGGCGCGGGCCTGCAGCTCCGTCTGTTTGGTAAACCAGAGATACAGGGCAAGCGCCGTCTGGGCGTAGCGCTGGCAACCGGTGAGAATATTGCAGATGCTGTACAGCGTGCCGTTAACTGCGCGGCTGGCGTGAAGGTCAGCGGCCAGGGCTAAGCAAGCATCGGCCAACAATCAGCCCCTGTTAAGGGGCTGATGCAGGAAATCGTTACGGCGCTGACGGAAAAAGCGTTGTACGGCCCACGCTGTTTAACCTTAGCGCGCGCCTGCCACCGCCTCTTTCGCCAGCTGCGTAATGCGATCGTAATCACCGGACTCCAGCGCATCCGCAGGCACCAGCCATGAACCGCCAATACATAACACGCTCTTTAAGGCCAGATAGTCGCGGTAGTTAGCCGGAGAAATCCCGCCGGTCGGGCAAAATCTTACCTGAGGGAACGGGCCGCCAATCGCCTGTAGCGCTTTTACGCCGCCGTTAGCTTCTGCCGGGAAAAATTTAAACTCGCGCAGGCCATAATCCATGCCGGTCATCAGTTCGGAAACGGTGCTGATACCAGGGATCAGCGGAATCGGCCCTTCTACGGCTGCTTTCAACAAGGATTCGGTCAGGCCAGGGCTGATAGCAAACTTAACGCCCGCGTCAGTCACTTCCCGCAGCTGCTGGCTGTTCAATACCGTTCCTGCGCCTACGATGGCCTCCGGCACTTCCTGAATCATCGCTTTAATGGCATCCATTGCACAGGCCGTGCGTAGCGTCACCTCCAGCACTTTTACGCCGCCCGCAACCAGCGCTTTCGCCATCGGTACCGCGTGCTCCAGCTTATTCACTACGATAACCGGCACGACCGGGCCAGTCTTCAGAATCTGTTCAGCGCTAATTTCCCAGTTACTCATCGTCCTGCTTCTCCTGTCAGGCCTGCCAGCTTACGTTGAGAGCAAGGCGGGCAAAAACGACGCGTGCAGCGTCCGCAAGTGTTCGTTTGCTACCATACAGGATTACGGACGGCTTCGTCCACGTAAGCGCTCGTTTTTTTGAAACAACGGTTCAATTTATGAAGCTCGCTCGCAGTTTGTCCCGCTGCCGCTTTTTTATCGCAGTAAAAACCCCTGCGGCGTTTAAAGATCTTACCGGGCTGCTTATGCCAGACATAAAAAAAACTATGGAGCCTGACGTCTGTTCAACGCAGGCTCCATAGTTCAGGGATGGCATAATTCGCTTTTCTTACGCCGCTGTTGTAAACCTTGCAGCGGCGCAGAGGGTAAACTACTCGAACTCGTTCCAGGAACGGCCATCGCGGGTGATCATGGCTACCGAAGCAACCGGTCCCCAGGTACCGGCCTGATAAGGCTTAGGCGCTTCGTTATCTGCGGCCCAGGCTTCCATAATGGAGTCTACCCATTTCCAGGCTTCTTCCACCTCATCACGGCGTACAAACAGCGCCTGGATGCCCCGCATGGTTTCCAGCAGCAGACGCTCGTAGGCATCCGCCAGATGCGACTGGTTAAAGGTTTCTGAGAAGCTCAGGTCAAGCTTGGTCGTTTGCAGATTGTGCTTGTGATCCAGCCCTGGCACTTTGTTCAGAATCTGGATATCTACCCCTTCATCCGGCTGCAGACGAATAGTGAGCTTGTTCTGCGGCAGTTCCTGCCAGGAATCTTTAAACAGGTTGAGCGCCGGGTTCTTGAAGTAGACCACAACTTCTGAACACTTGGTTGGCAAACGCTTGCCGGTACGCAGGTAGAACGGTACGCCAGCCCAGCGCCAGTCGTCGATATCGACGCGGATAGAGACGAAAGTTTCCGTGTTGCTGGATTTGTTCGCGTCTTCTTCTTCCAGATAGCCGGGGACTTTTTTGCCCTGCACAAAGCCAGAAGTATATTGACCGCGCACGGTTTTATCACGCACGTTAGTATGGTCGATACGACGTAATGAACGCAGCACCTTAACCTTCTCGTCACGGATGCGGTCAGCGCTCAGGTCTGCCGGTGGCGACATCGCAATCATGGTCAAAACTTGTAACAGGTGGTTTTGAATCATATCGCGCATCTGGCCCGCTTTGTCGAAGTAACCCCAGCGGCCTTCGATACCGACTTCTTCCGCCACGGTAATCTGCACGTGGTCGATGGTCCGGTTATCCCAGTTAGCGGCAAACAGCGAGTTGGCAAAACGCAGCGCCAGCAGGTTCAGTACCGTCTCTTTGCCCAGATAGTGGTCAATACGGAAAACCTGGTTTTCTTCGAAATATTCGCCAACCTGATCGTTGATCTCCCGCGAGGTCTCCAGCGAGGTACCCAGCGGTTTTTCCATTACTACGCGGGCAGGCTGCGCGTTCAGTTTGGCCGTTCCCAGCCCTTTACAGATGGCGCCAAAGGTGCCCGGCGGCATGGCAAAATAGTTAATGGTTACGCGCTTCTTCTGATCCAGCATTTTGCCCAGTCGGGTAAAGTGCGCCGCGTCGTTCACGTCCAGATTGCAAAAGTCGAGTCGGCTGCTCAGCTTATCCCACAGCGCTTCGTCGATGGCCTCCTTCATAAAGGTTTCCAGCGCTTCGCGTACGACCTTGGTGTAGGCTGCTTTATCCCAGTCGGCACGGCCAACGCCGATGATGCGCGACTCTTCGTGGATCTGACCGGCTTTTTCCAGTTGATACAGGGAAGGCAACAGTTTCCGGCGTGCAAGATCGCCTTTGGCACCAAAAATTACCAGATCGCAGGCCTGGGCTGTTTGTGTAACCGCCATTCTATTCTCCTCGTTGCAGGATAAGCCCGACCGGTGGATTCCCTCACCGTCGGGCTTTTCTGATTTTCTTTCAATACAATGTACTGCTTTTGCCGGGTCTACGTAAACCTGACAGCGCCTCTCCAGCACAGAGTAGCCAGTTTGCCTAAAATTTGCCGCCCAGGAAGCAGGCAGTTTGTGCTTAATTTTTCCGCCCCTCTGTTTTCAGCAAATCGGGCGCGTTACGCAAACAGACAGTAAAAAGCGGGAAACGACGGCGAAAATGCCCGTTAAAGAAATAAAAAACAAACTTTTACCCGCTACTGGCTTCATCGATTTCACCTTTGTTAGAAATCGACAAAACAGATAAAAAGAGAGGCCCGGAATGGCGGAATAAATTGGCTGTCTGGCATTATTTACGGCCTTTAACCCGGTTCTTTCTGCACCTGAGGAAAATACTTTTTATAGCCGAACCTTAATCGCCCTACAAACAGAAGGACTATTGTCAGGACAAACGACAACGCAAAAGCCATTAATATAATGTTCTGCAACGCCATTTTTTCAGAAAGCAGACTGACCGCCAGTCCGCCAAGCGGAATAGAAAGCAAATTCAGCATGCCTACTACGCCAATCACGCGCGATAAAATGGCCGGTGGAATAACCGTGCTGCGCATGATGCGAATATAGACGCTGAATCCGCCGTCAAAGGCGCTCAGCAGCGCATAGAGCGCAACCCACAGGTAGTAGTTATCCACGACGCCCAGCAGTAAGCCACTAAGTAATATGATTAACAGCGAGCACTGCCCCACCAGGGTAACGCCAAAGCGAAACGAGACTTTCGGGATCAGGTAAAAAAGTATTACGGAAGCCAGCGCGGCGATGCTCTGCATCACCCCCAGCGAGCCAGAGTCCAGCCTGAAATGCTTAAGGATAATAGCCGGAGAGATAGCCAGGACCACGCCATAAATAATATTAACAATCCACGTCATCGCGCAGAGATAAATGATTTTTTTATCTTCAAACAGATATGAAAAAGCGGCCTTATTAGACTTAATGATATCGCCAGGCCTGGCTATTTTTTCTGAGGCTGGTGAAGAGATTGTCAGCGTGAACAAATTGATGGCGGAGAGCAAAAAAAGAACGGCTGACACCAGCAAAATACCGTTAACCTGAGTATGCGAATAAATAACGATGGCAATAGCTGGCCCCAGAATCTGCGAGAACTGTTCAACCGTCTGAATTTTTGCATGTGCTTTAGCATAATCTTCACGCGGCACGTTGGCAGGAATAACCGATTCTATTGATACGAAGTTCAGCACGTAACATAGCGACATCAGGGCCATTAGCGCGGTTAACGCGCCAAAAATGCCGGTTATTTTGATCAGCAGACAAGCTGCCAGTAATGCCACGCAGCGGAAAATATCCAGCGCCAGAAATATCTTTTTGAAGTTCTTCCCTTGCAGCAGCGAACCCGCGATGGGAAAGAAAAGCACCCGGGGTATCCATTCAATCACGAAAGACAAAGCGGATAAGCTGGTAGACCCTGTAGACTTAAGAATGGCCAGAGGGACAGCAAACATCAGAAACTGGTCGCAGAGGGCGCCCAGCCCTCTGCTGATAATAAATTTTTGAAAACTGAAGACGGCCAAAGCAGTTCCTTACCTTTATACAGATACCATCTGAAATGTCTGTTTTGAGAGATCCTGAGCCAGCTCCAGATGCCGGGTAAAAAGCTTTTCGCCCTGCATTTCGCCCGGCCAGAAAAATTCAATTATTCCTTCACGGTTACGCCAGGAGTCCAGCGGATAAACCTGTTGGCCTTTAATAGCCATCACATTAAAGTGCAGGATATTAGCCGGGAGAGTTTGCGGGATGTTGATTGCTGCAATAGTGCCCGTTTCGGCTTTCATAAAAGCAATAGCAGCAATGCCTTTCCCTGACTCGAGATCGCTGGTAAAAACCATTTCCGGATCGATATAGGAAGAGACATGGAGCTGATAAGGATTATAGCCGTACACCTTTTCAACCAGTCCCATGATACTGTCACCGCCGGTTCTGGCCGCAACCTCAATGATCTTTACCTCACCTTCCGCGCTCACTTTGGCTTCAAAATGTGCGATACCGTGCCTGATACCTAATGCGCGACAGGTTTTTTCGGCAAGTTCAATAAGTGTGCGGTTGGAGGTAAAGCGAGAAGGGACAACGTGCCCTAACTCAACAAAATGAGGAGGTGCGCCGAGGTATTTATCGGTAACGCCGATTACCCGACTAAAATCTGGCGTATTGAGTACCTCTACGCTGACTTCAAAGGGAAAATCGATAAATTCTTCCACAATAAACAAGCTTTCGTCAGCGTTAGCCTCGCCATTGATACTTTTCACATCCGCAACGCTTTTATCGAATGCAGGGATAAGCTCTTCTTCGCAGGCTATTTTTATTACGCCCAGGCTGCCCGCCATCAGGCGTGGCTTGATAATAGCCGGATAACCGGTTTGTTCCACGGCAAGGCGTAAGGTCGCTACATCCGAAACCTGAAAATATTTCGGTACCGGTAAACCCGCTTTAAGCAGGCAGTCACGCATAATAAATTTATCTCTGCATCTTTCGACAACAGACATATCATTGTGTGGCAAACCATAATGATTCGCTAAAAAGGAGGCGGTTACTACGGTAAAGTCGTTGGTAGGAATAACCGCAAACGGCGTTCTGCCGGTTAGCTCTTCGTAGCGGATGACTTCCTGCAGTACCTTTTCATGATTTGATATCGGCGCGCAAATATAACCGTCAAAATATTTTAGCGTGTGCGACAGGATATTATTAGTAACGGTAAATACATCCATTCCTTTTGCAGCACGTAATGCACCGGCAAAAGTACGCTCGCGAAAAGGAACTTCTGCGCCTACAAGAAGAATATAATCTCCACGACTGCTCATAACCTACCCTCTGAAATAATTAAATTTTATCTACTGAATACGCTTTTGTTTTTTTATTAATTAGCTCGAATGAATTTCGGCCAGCATCGATACCAGCAATGAATATTTATCAATGTTAAAACAGGGCATTAATAAGATTAATGCCCTTTCAGATTATTTTAACCTGCTCAAGGCCCTGGCAATGCGTATGCCCGCTTCGCGCGCATTATCATTATTAAGCATGGAATAGGATAAACGCAGCGAGTTCTTCTGTGGGTTACGTGCAAAAAATACTTCACCCGGCACGAAGACAACATTTTCCTTAATGCATTCCTGCAAAAGCTGAGAGGCATCAACATTTTCTGCCAGATGGCACCAGAGGAACATCCCGCCGTCAGGCGTATTCCAGGTAATGTCATCACCCAGGTATTCGTGCAGTGATTCAATCAGATAGTCGCGGCGATCTTTATAGGTCGCCTTCAGCATCTCCACCCTTTCGTTGATCCTTCCGGACTCAAGATAATGGGCTGCAATACTCTGGTTCAGCGTGGAGGTGTGCAAATCCAGTGCCTGTTTTGCCACTACCGTTGCCATATGGAACTGTTCCGGCACCGCTAACCAGCCAAGTCTTAATCCCGGTGAGAAGATTTTTGAAAAACTGGACATGTAACACACAGTGTGATCTTTGCCGAAGAGGCTTTGTGCGATGGAGTAGATTGACGGCACCGGGCTGCCGCTGAAACGCAGATGCCCGTAAGGATCGTCTTCAATAATTACCGCACGGTAGCGCTGCGCCAGTTTGGCAATAGTCACGCGCTGCTCGTAGCTGATGGTACCGCCCGTAGGATTGGCAAAATTAGGCGTCAGATAGACAATTTTTACGCCGCCAGCGGCCATCGCCTGTTCCAGCTGGTTTAAATCAATTCCCTCTGCATCATATTGCAGCTCGTCCACGGTAGCATCGCTATAGCCAAACAGCTGTAGCGCCGCCAGATATGTCGGGCGCTCTACCAGAACCCTATCACCCTTTTCCAGAAACACGCGGGCCAGCAAATCAATAGCCTGTTGCGAACCGTTAGTAATAATAATACTTTCTGCGTCGACATCCAGATTGTGGCCTTTATTCCAGCGGGAGAGCTGTTCGCGCAGATGCTCTTCGCCTTCCGTAACGCTGTACTGAAATAGATTTCTGTGTTCACGAGATAAAATATCTCTGAGGATAGTATCAATACCTTCCACATCAATCAGGTCTGTCGCAGGTATGCCACCTGCCAGGGATATAACGCCAGGTATTTTGCTGAATTTAAGCAGCTCTCTTACTGCGGAAGATTTGATACCGGCGGACTTTTTCGAAAGCATTGCTTACTCCCAATCCAGATTTCTGGTTTTAACTATTTTTTATATTACTGTTAAAATCTTGTGACTACAATAACGTTATGGCCGTAATCGTCCCGGTATTGCTGATTTCCTTAAAAAAACCGCCTGCAAAAAAGCAGGCGATCGAAAACGTTTCATGCTCTGCCAATAAGCCCGGCGAACATTTTTTCCACTCAGGATTTATCTACAAATACAAGATTTTTTGAGGATAAAAACTGTGAGTAGATTTTAAGCTTGTCTGCCGCGAGTCGGGTATAGCTGATTATTTTGGTTTCTTCTGAAACTCTGGTCAGAATACCTGACAAGCCCAGAATAACCTCATCCCACTTATCACTTTCCAGGGAAATAACAATATTTTCGCTTTCCGCCACGGCTTCATGCAGATTGGGGCTTATCAGAGCAAAAGGAGAAAGATCGGCCTCCTGAGGATAATAGCCCGTTACCAGGCAAGCGTTATCGGTCAGCGCGGCATCAATTTTTTTCAGATTAGTGACTGTGTCACTGATAATTAAAGTTTTCATATGATTAATAAGTCAGTCCAAGATAGCGTTTTGATTCGTCTGCCGCATGATGGCGGGCCATGTTGGCACTGCCGTACAGGCGCACCATCCAGCGATCGAGACCATTATATCTGGCCACAAATTTTTGCCGTGAGTGCAGCGTCCGCTGGTTTTTAAACAGCAGCATATCGCCCGGTGGCAGCTGGAGGCGATGGTAATTTTTCACTTTTTTGGTCGCTTCCATAAAGACGTTCAGGCTAACCAGGGCAGGATAATCAACCGGGATAACAGTATCCATATCCGTTCTGTTGTAATACATGCCTTCTTTGATACCAAGAATGGCGAGCGGCCCTTTCAGTTCATCGCCGTTAAAAGAAGACGGCATTCTGAAAAAATATTTCTTTTCGCAAAGCTCATCAATGACGTGCTGTTCCAGCTGTGCCAGCACCTCGTCCAGCTCCACGACCTCCGTAAAGACGTCAGGATCGGGCCGGACGCCGTAAAAAGCGAGCACCTCCGGCGAGCCGGAAACGTTGTGGGTCTCTTCGGGGATAATAGGCAGGATAGGATTTGAAACATGCATATCCAGCGTCAGCGCGCTGCCGTGGGAGCTGACTCGCTTTGCCCGTTTACGCGTGGGTACCACATGACGGAATAGAAGCCCCTTATTTTCCCGCAGATATGAGATTGGAAAAATATCGCAGGCGGCAAAAACGGCAAACTGCATGACGCTGGCAATCGGCAGATCTGCATTGTCAACGTAGCCGGTATAGGGCGTTTCTTGTATGTTGTAATCAAAAGGCAGGCCATTAACGCGTAAAATATTACCGTCGCCAGGCATAAATCCATTCAGAGCAGACCAGGTCTCCGGGCTGAGGATATTTTTAACCTCTTGCTTTAATAAGGGTAGCGATGAAAAAAGCGTCTCGTCATCAAACAGACTGAATGTTTCGGCCAGTCGCTTCAGGTTTTGCTGCTCTTCCCAGGAAATCCATACGGTCTCAATCACTGACATTCTCCAATAAATTTAAAAACCAGGTTATCCGCGTTTTAATTACAAATCTTTCCCACAGGTCCAGCCGCCATCCACAACAAAATTAGCGCCGTTGATAAACTGCGAGTTTTTATCGGCCAGCAAATTCACCACGGCAACAATATCCTGTGGCTCGCCCGTGCGGGGAGCGTAAAGACCGCGATTTATTTTTTCCATAATGTCGGGATCGTGAAAATAGTGCTCGGTCATACCTGTGCGGGTAATAGCGGGTGAAACAGAATTACACCTTATCCCCTGTCGACCAAACTCCAGCGCAAATTGCTTAGTCATACCCAGTAAAGCATGTTTAGAAGAGACGTAAGCTGTCCGTTCCGGCTCCGCAAGCATGCCGCTAACGGAAGCAATGTTGACGATACTTCCCTCACTTTTTTGCGCCACCAGCTTTCTGCAGAAGTTTCTGGAGAGCAGAAAAGGTGCGGTAATATTGACTGAAAAGACGTCTGACCAGGTATCCAGGCTTAAATCCAGCAGCGGCACAATCTCTCTGATGCCCGCTGCATTGATCAACAGACTATAATCACCGAGTGAGATATTATTGAAGCTAAAATCGTTCAGCGCATTTAAATTTTTTAAATCTGCTTCAATAAATTCAAAGCTGTCGTGATGAATATCATTTTCCCGATCTAAACCGTAGACCTTATAGTTTTTATCGAGCAGCGAATTAACTATCGCCTGTCCTATTCCTCCGTTACTGCCGGTAACAACAGCTATGTTCTTACTCAAAATCTTCACCTTTTCTTTTCTGGAAGGTCACCAGGATAATGTCCCTGTGCAAGAAATTACGCTCATCGTATTCTTCAGGCACGCTCATTGGTGTCACAGCATGAAAGCAGCGATGGTTCACAACCAGCGTATCGAATGTTTTTCGCATTCTGAGTACGCGGTCGATCTTTTTAGGGTGTTTAGCGATAATGCTCTCCCCGCCGACAAGATCGGCAGAAACATCCACAAGATGCATGAACACCACATCTTCATCATCTTTATGCAACCATGAAGGTGAACTGTAGGCCGGCTCTTTTCCTGCGTTATAGCGGAAAAAGTGGACGCCAATCATCAACTCTTCGACGGGCGGCATATCATCAATATTTTTTACTATATCGATATCTTTTTGCACGATTTCATTAAAGAGCCTGGTATTCAGGATCTCTTCACTGATATTTTGATAGTCTCTTACGACACCGCCGGTAACAGGATTATATCTTTTAGTCTGCTGATAAGGCTCAAACTTGCCGTAACGCAACGTATCATTCTGATAAGCCACCTGGATATAGTTTCTTAATCTGTTGCCTTCCGAATAAGTATCGAGCGGCATTTCAGGGAAACGGGATTTTAGCAATTTAAGCTCTTCATCCTGAATAATGAAGTCTTCGAAGTTTTGGAGGTTGAATTTTGCATGTCCTGTGCCCTGCAAATCCTGAACAATATGATTAATTTCCATTTTTTATCTCTATGTCCACCAGACCACTTTATTCTCGATGTAGCCAATAAATCGCCCTGAGCTAATCCTTTCGTTTTCTACAGAGCTGGTTACGCCATGCAGATAAGAGGCATTCAGGAAATAGAGGTCGCCTGGGGCTAAACGGACGGTGAAGCTGGCAAAGTTATCGGCAAATTCCAGCGGATAAGGATAACCCGTGTCGACAACATCAAACTCCCGGCGAATATTATCGTCCGGGCGACAGTTCCAGACTTTCAGTTCACCACCGTTAGCCGCATCGCAAATACATAGATTTGATGAAATCACATTTTTAGCTTTTGCAATTTCATAACCATCTTTTTCTGCAAATTTCAGTTGGGCGCTGTCATCATGAGGCCACAGAGACATATTGCCGTTATCCAGCCATCTTCTGGTAGTCGCAAAATTAGCATGATGGCTTTTGAAAGCTGAAGGACGATAGCCGATTTTTTCTTGCGTAAAGAAAACTTCCAGCTGTTTGTCCAGATACAAGCTTTGCACATCGTGATCTGAAATACCCTGATATAAATTCAAAACATCAGCATCTGATTCCACCGTGGCCGTGATGTATTCAAGTCCCGTTTTATGAAACTGTGAGGAACCGATTTGTTCTGTTTTTACGAAACCATCATCAGGGCGATGATTGCCTTTAATCTGCATAATTTCATAAAAGTTACTTTTTATTTTTTCGCAGACCGCAGGTTTTACCGCGTTGCGAATAATGTAGAGTACCCGGCCATCCGCGTTTCCTTCCTTGATAATCCGCGCGACTTTATATAAGTCCAGGTCTTTGACATCATCTTCGTAATATTGAAACGACATAAAACCTCGCAAAAGTTGTTTTTCTGTTGTTTCCCTGATCTAAATAATTAATAAATTGTTATAATTTGTTTAATTTCTATCACCCTCGCTTTGACGCGTCAACAACATTAATTTTTCTGTTGTTTATTTAAAATAAACATTGGTTACTATCACCAATAATAAATATCACTGTAAACATAGTTATTACTGGTGATAATTATTTTGCAAGCGTTGCGAATGGCTTGATAAAACACCACAGCCGCTATTATTGGCCAGTAAAAGAGATAAACAGCGGCATTTAATCCTGTGTGCTTGCAAAGCTTCTCCTGCCGCTCTGAGGAAGATGAAAGCGCATTTGACGCTCTCAGCACGTTTGCAGCGCATAAAATTTTCTAACGAATCAGATTAATCGCGTAAGCGCTTCAGGATTTTTATGCGGCATGGCTCCCCCCCTTCAGGCCGACCGGATGCGATAAATTCGTCGAGACTAAGCGGGACAAGATGATGACTTCGGGCTGCTGTGCCAGTATTGTATCCATTGACGGCTTCACCGCCCGCCTTCAGAGCAAACAGAGTGAGAAACAGACCGGCCCGTTAACTGTCTGAACGTCTGTTTTATCAGCACAAATGCGCACAGATGCACCGTTGGCGAGGGTTACTCCTTCACCAGCCGTTTTAAAACACAAGGAACTCTCCATGACTCGACGTTTAAGAAGAACCAAAATCGTTACCACGCTTGGTCCGGCTACCGATCGCGACAACAATCTCGAAAAAATTATCGCAGCTGGCGCTAACGTCGTTCGACTTAACTTTTCTCACGGCACGCCAGAAGATCATATGCAGCGTGCCAGCGACGTGCGCGCGATTGCCGCAAAACTCGGCCGCCACGTTGCTATTTTAGGTGATTTGCAAGGCCCGAAAATTCGCGTTTCAACGTTTAAAGAAGGCAAGGTTTTCCTTAACCAGGGCGATCGCTTTCTGTTAGACGCCAGCCTGAGCAAAGGCGAAGGCGACAGAGAAAAAGTTGGCATCGACTATAAAGGTTTGCCTGCTGACGTTGTGCCTGGTGACATTCTGCTGCTGGATGATGGCCGCGTGCAGCTGAAAGTGCTGGAAGTTCAGGGTATGAAGGTCTTTACCGAAGTGACCGTTGGCGGCCCGCTTTCTAATAACAAGGGTATCAACAAGCTTGGCGGCGGCCTTTCAGCCGAAGCGCTGACGGAAAAAGACAAATCGGATATTCTTACCGCCGCCAAAATCGACGTGGATTACCTGGCCGTTTCCTTCCCACGCTGCGGCGAAGATCTCAACTATGCGCGTCGCCTGGCTCGTGAAGCCGGCTGCGAAGCGAAAATCGTCTCTAAAGTGGAGCGCGCAGAAGCCGTTGCCTCTCAGGAAGCGATGGATGACATTATCCTGGCTTCCGATGTGGTCATGGTTGCCAGGGGCGATTTGGGCGTAGAGATTGGCGATCCGGAGCTGGTCGGTATTCAGAAGGCGCTAATTCGCCGCGCACGCCAGCTTAATCGTGCGGTGATTACCGCCACGCAGATGATGGAATCGATGATCACTAACCCGATGCCAACGCGCGCAGAAGTGATGGACGTGGCGAACGCCGTGCTGGATGGTACCGATGCGGTGATGCTGTCAGCGGAAACCGCAGCGGGCCAGTATCCGGCAGAAACCGTGTCGGCGATGGCAAAAGTGTGTCTCGGCGCGGAGAAGATCCCCAGCATCAACGTTTCCAAACATCGCCTGGACGTGCAGTTCGACAATATTGAAGAAGCGATTGCCATGTCCGCCATGTATGCAGCCAACCACCTGCAGGGCGTCACGGCGATCATTACCATGACGGAATCTGGCCGCACCGCGCTGATGACTTCACGTATCACTTCCGGCCTGCCGATTTTCGCTATGTCACGCCATGAACATACGTTAAACCTGACCGCGCTGTATCGTGGCGTAACGCCAGTCTATTTTGACAGCAACAATGATGGCGTGGTCGCTGCTCACGACGCTATCAACCTGCTGCGTGATAAAGGTTTCCTGATGTCCGGTGACCTGGTCATCGTTACCCAGGGTGATGTGATGAGCACGACAGGCACGACCAACACCAGCCGTGTACTGCGTGTAGAATAAGTTTTGTTCCGCGTTACCGGGCCAGCGTGCCCGGTAGCTTTTCCTCGTCCCTTCTTTCTTTTTATTTCAATAAAAAAGTCATTAACCCTGCACATTCTTGCTGTATGTTGCCGTGTTTTATCCTGTTTGCTTTTTACTGGAAGGAGCCAGAATGCCCTTATTTGTTCCGGTGTCGAGCCTGTCCCGACGCCATCTGATTTTCCCGCTCTCGCTGGTGCTGTTCGAATTTGCCAGCTATATCGCCCACGATATGATCCAGCCGGGCATGCTGCTGGTAACCAGCGAATTTCACGTTGGCCCTGAATGGGTTTCCGCCTCGCTTACCGCCTATTTAATCGGCGGCATCGTACTGCAATGGTTACTCGGGCCGCTTTCGGATAAGGCAGGCCGTCGGCCGGTGATGCTGGCGGGCGTCGCCTTTTTTACGCTGGCCTGTTTTGCCACGCACTGGGTACAGAATATTGAGCAGTTTATTCTGCTGCGCCTGATGCAGGGAACCAGCCTTTGTTTTATTGGCGCGGTCGGCTACGCCACCATTCAGGAAGCCTTTAGCGAATCGCTGGCCGTAAAAATGATGGCGCTAATGGCTAACGTGGCGCTGATTGCACCGCTGGCAGGCCCGCTGGCCGGGGCGGCTTTTCTGTCGATTGGCGAATGGCGCAGCATGTTCTGGCTGTTTGGCGGCGTTGCCGCGCTGGCGCTGGTTGGGCTGTGGCGCACCATGCCGGAAACGGCAGGCGATAAAACGCTGTCGCTGTCGCTTAAATCGCTGGCGGGCGGCTATCTTGCCTTGCTGAAAGATCGTCAGGTAATGGGCGGTTCGCTGGCGATTGGGCTGGTCTCGATTCCCTGTCTTGCGTGGGTGGCGCTGTCGCCGGTCATTTTAATCCATGACGAGGGCCTGACCAGGATGGATTATGCCCTGCTCCAGCTCCCGGTATTTATCGCGATGATTGCGGGCAACCTGACGCTGGGCCGGATTGCAGGTCGGCGGCCGATTGAGTATCCGCTGCGCCTGGCGGCCTGGCCTATTCTTACCGGTCTGGCGCTGGCAGCAGCGGCTAACGCCATCAATTTACATAGCTACCTGTGGCTGACCGCCGGACTGAGCCTGTACGGCTTTGGCACGGGGCTGGTTAACGCCAGTCTTTATCGCCTGACGCTTTATTCCAGCGACGCGGGCAAAGGCGGAGTGGCTGCAATGCTGGGAATGGTGAGTATTATCGTCTTTGCCCTGGGGATAGAGCTGGCGAAAAGCGCCTATTTTCGTGGCAACAGCTTCTGGTTTAGCGCGGTGAACTTGCTTTGTGGGCTAGCCTGGTTCTGGCTGGTGCGGGCATTTTTAAAAGAGCGTAAACGGCGCTCGACCGTCGTGTCGCTGTAGGTCTTTATTTCACTAACGGCTGAGGCAGGTTTTTCTGCCTCGGCCAGCCAGGTTACTTTTTACGGTAAAGATCCTTGCGGCGATAAGGTTCGATATCGCCCTCTTTACGCGTTTTCAGCAGCTTGAGGATCCAGGTGTACTGTTCCGGATTCGGCCGCACCAGAATTTCGACTTCTTCATTCATTCTGCGCGCCAGCGTGGTGTCATCTGCCGTCAGCAGATCGTCCATCGGCGGACGCAAATAAATATCCAGACCGTGCGTTTTACTGTTATAGACCGGAAACAGCGGGATCACTCTGGCCCGGCAAACCTTCATCAGGCGTCCGACCGCAGGCAGCGTTGCTTTGTAAGTGGCAAAAAAGTCCACAAACTCGCTGTGCTCCGCGCCGTGATCCTGATCGGGCAGATAATATCCCCAGTACCCTTGCCGCACCGAGCTGATAAAAGGCTTGATGCCGTCATTGCGGGCATGCATACGCCCGCCAAAACGGCGGCGGACGGCGTTCCACATATAGTCCATAACGGGATCGCGCTGGTTATGGAACATCGCCGCCATTTTCTGGCCTTCCGACGCCAGCACCATCGCCGGAATATCTACCGCCCAGCCGTGCGGAACCAGAAAGATCACGTTCTGATTTTCGGCGCGGATCTGCTCAATAATTTCTTTATTGTGCCAGGTAATACGCTTACGCGTATGGGCCGGCCGCATGGCCAGCTCTGCCATCATCACCATGGACTGCGGTGCCGTCGCAAACATCTCATCAATAATCTTTTCGCGTTCGGCTTCGGCTAATTCCGGCAGGCAGTAAAACAGATTAATCTGCGCGCGACGGCGAGCACTTTTGGCGAATTTCCCGGCGAAGCGCCCCAGCGCGCCGAGCAGAGGATCGCGCAGGCCGACCGGCAGCCAGGCCATACCGGCGCACAGACCGATAGCCAGCCAGCTCCCCCAGTACGCGGTAGCAGAAAAGATTTCTGAAAGGTGGGAATAAACTCAATGTTGCTTTTCTTATGTTCCATGCACTCGCCTCAAACTTTGAGCGGCTAATGATAGTGTTGACGAGCAATTTTGCAATGCCCGCGGCATTTACCGCGCAAAGAAAAAAGCCGACGGTGCATCCGTCGGCTTTATTAATAGTAATAACGGTTATTTAAAGCGCAGCTGCGGCGTAACTTCGCGAACCTGAGCCAGATAGTCGCTGCGATCTTTGCCGGTCAACCCTTCCATACGCGGCAGTTTCGCCGTCAGAGGATTAACCGCCTGGTTGTTGATCCAGACTTCAAAGTGCAGATGCGGCCCGGTAGAGCGCCCCGTGTTGCCGGTAAGCCCGATACGCTCGCCCCGCTTCACTTTATCACCCGGCTTCACCAGCAGCTTTTTCATGTGCATGTAGCGGGTCATATACTGGCGACCATGACGGATCGCCACATAGTTACCGGCACCGCCGCTGCGTTTAGCCACGATCACTTCGCCGTCGCCCACTGCCAGCACTGGCGTGCCCAGTGGAATAGCGAAATCCACGCCTTTATGCGGCGCAACACGGCCGGTTACCGGATTCAGGCGATGCGGATTGAAGTTGGAGGAAACGCGGTACTGCTTCGCGGTCGGGAAGCGCATAAAACCGTGCGCCAGGCCTGCCCCGCTACGGTCATAAAACTTGCCGTCTGCGGCGCGAATCGCGTAATAATCTTTGCCGCCGGTTTGCAGGCGAACGCCAACCAGCTGGCTCTGCTGGCTTTTGCCTTCCATCATTTCGCGCGACATCAGCACGGAAAAACGGTCGCCGTTGCGCAGCTTGCGGAAATCCATTTGCCACTGTAGCGCTTTAATGACCGCGCTGATTTCACCGCTGCTCAGCCCGGCGCTGCGGGCGCTGGTTACAAAGCTACCGTCTACGGTGCCGGAAAGCACGCTGTTCTGCCATTCGCCCTTCTGCATAGCGGAAGAGGATTTGAACGTATCGCCAGAACGGTCATAGGTACGGGTTTCGCGACGCGACGCTTCCCAGGTTAAACGCTGGAGCTGGCCATCGTCGGTCAGCGTCCACGACAGCTGCTGCCCAATCTGGAGGTTACGCAGATCTTTATCGACCTTGACCAGCTGGTTGATATCTCCCATATCAATGCCATACTGATTAAGCACGCTGCTTAACGTATCTCCCGCAGACACCACGTAGTCGTGGGTGCCGGCTTCATTAGGTACATCCTCGTCCAGTTCATCCTTCGGCACATCATCATCAGGCGAAGGCGTATCCTGATCGATAGGCTCACTGGCTTCCGGCAGCAGCGTGCGCAGCTGGCTCTTATCCAGCTCAATGCTTTTGACTATCGGATTGTCATCGCTGACGGTGGGATGATAAACGAATGGCCGCCATACGGAGACGGCCAGCGTGACAACGGTGAGCGAACCCAGCATAACGCGGTGGGTTCGCGGCAATGTATTAAACGCCATAGCGACAGCGCGGGCAATTTGCTGCACGTATTAGTTCCTCTATGCTCCTTTCAGACAGCTCGTATACTGGCTGGACAGCTGTGAGAGGAATGTCACATAGCTGTCTCTTCCCGGTGTGATGGCCGTTCCCAGCGGATCGAGCGTTCCTGAACGCACCGAGGTTCCTCTGGCAACGGCATCAATTACGGCCGGCCTGAATTGTGGCTCAGCAAAGACACAAACGGCCTTGTGCTCAACCAACTCTGTTCGAATTTGATGTAAACGCTGGGCGCCGGGCTGGATTTCAGGGTTAACGGTAAAATAACCTGTTGGGGTCAGACCGAAATGTTTTTCAAAGTATGCATACGCATCGTGAAAGACGAAATACCCTTTTCCTTTAACCGGCTTAAGCTGAGTCGCTATCTGCGTATCGGCCGTGGCCAATTCTGCCTCAAAGTGCTGCAGGTTCGCGTCTAGTTTGTCTCTGCTTTGCGGCATAAGTTCCAATAATTTTGCATGGATTGCAACCGCAGATTGCCGGGCGATCTCAGGCGACATCCACAGGTGCATATTATATTCGCCGTGGTGATGAGTATGGGCGTGACCGCGATCGGTTTCACTCCCCTCTTCATGCTCATTTTCATCTTCATCCTGACCGCGGATCAACAGCGGTTTAACCGTCGATAAATCTGCCAGCTCAAGCGATTTTTGTGCAGGCAGCGCGGCGACGGCTTTCGGCATAAACGCTTCCATTTCCGGGCCAACCCAAACCACCAGATCCGCGTCCTGCAAGCGTTTGATGTCTGAAGGGCGCAATGAATAATCATGCTCGGAAGCGCCGTCAGGCAGCAAAATGTCGACCGGCGTCACGCCATCGGCAATGGCGGCGGCAATAAAACCTAATGGCTTAACGGAAGCGACTACGGCAGCCTGCGCGGGTGCGGCAAGCGAAGCGGCAAACCCCAGTGCAGCACAGAGGGCGAATAAGGGCTTGGTTTTTTGTAACATAATGATTCAGTCCATCGTGACAGGTTGATGGATTGTGATATTATAACATTCGAAAACTTCTGCAAACTGTAATCCTATGTCCTCACTGATTAGCCTTGAAAAAATTTCCGTCAGCTTTGGTCAGCGCGCCGTGCTTTCCAACGTTTCTCTGGCGCTGGCACCCGGCAGGATATTAACGCTGCTTGGGCCTAACGGTGCCGGTAAGTCTACGCTGGTCCGCGTGGTGCTGGGACTGATTCAGCCAACGCAGGGCAGCGTGATTCGCCATGAACGGCTGCGTATTGGTTACGTGCCGCAAAAAATTCATCTGGATGCCACGCTGCCGCTGACGGTCGAGCGTTTTATGCTGTTGCGTGGCGGCGTCAAACGCGCCGACATTTTGCCCGCGTTAAAACGCGTTCAGGCTGGCCAGCTGGTTAACGCGCCGCTGCAAAAGTTGTCGGGCGGTGAAATGCAGCGTGTCTTGTTGGCGCGTGCCCTGCTCAATCAGCCACAGCTGCTGGTGCTGGATGAGCCGACCCAGGGCGTGGATGTTAACGGTCAGGTGGCGCTTTACGATCTGATCGATCAGCTGCGGCGCGAGCTGAACTGCGGCGTGCTGATGGTTTCGCACGATCTGCATCTGGTGATGGCGAAAACGGACGAGGTGCTGTGCCTGAATCAGCATATCTGCTGTTCGGGCACGCCGGAGGCGGTGTCGCAACATCCGGAGTTTATCTCTATGTTTGGCCCTCGCGGCGCGGAACAGCTGGCGATTTATCGCCATCAACATAATCATCGTCACGACCTTCAGGGACGTATCGTTTTACGCAGAGGACAAAACAAGTGATTGAACTGCTGTTACCCGGCTGGCTGGCTGGATTTTTTCTGGCGCTGGCGGCTGGCCCACTGGGCTCGTTTGTGGTCTGGCGGCGCATGTCCTATTTTGGCGACACGCTGGCGCACGCTTCGCTACTCGGCGTCGCTTTCGGTTTACTGCTGAATATTAGCCCGTTTTACGCGGTGATTGCCGTAACGCTGCTGCTGGCTTTGCTGCTGGTCTGGCTGGAGCGCCGCCCGCATCTGGCTATTGATACGCTGCTGGGCATTATGGCGCACTGCGCGCTGTCGTTAGGCCTGGTCGTGGTCAGCCTGATGTCCGGCGTGCGCGTAGATTTGATGGCCTATCTGTTTGGGGACTTACTGGCCGTAACGCCAGCCGACCTCTATACCATTGCCGCGGGTGTGGCCGTGGTACTGATTGTGCTGGCCGCAAACTGGCGCGCGCTGCTTTCCATGACGATTAGCCCTGAACTGGCGCAGGTGGACGGCGTGAATATCCAGCGCACTAAAATGGTATTGATGCTGGTTACGGCGTTGACCATTGGTGTGGCGATGAAGTTTGTCGGCGCGCTGATTATTACTTCGCTGCTGATTATCCCTGCCGCAACTGCCAGACGCTTCGCCCGCACGCCGGAGCAGATGGCCGCTTTCGCTGTGGTGGTAGGCATTCTGGCCGTCAGCGCCGGATTAACCTTTTCCGCCTTTTACGATACGCCAGCCGGCCCGTCGGTGGTGCTGGGCGCGTCGCTGATGTTTATGCTGAGCATGATGAAAAAACCGGCTGTGTAGCCGGTTTCTCTTACTCTTCCCGCGTGATGCCAAAGTGCTTATAGGCGTGCTGCGTTGCCATTCGGCCACGCGGCGTTCGCTGAATAAAGCCTTGCTGGATCAGATAAGGCTCCAGCACGTCCTCAATGGTTTCGCGCTCTTCGCCAATCGCCGCCGCCAGGTTATCCAGCCCGACCGGGCCGCCGGTAAACTTATCGATAATGGCCAACAGCAGCTTGCGGTCCATATAGTCGAAGCCTTCCGTATCCACGTTAAGCATATCCAGCGCTCTGGCAGCCACGTCGCCGCTCAGGCTGCCCTGGGCTTTCACTTCCGAGAAATCCCTGACGCGGCGCAGCAGGCGGTTAGCGATACGCGGCGTACCGCGCGAACGGCGAGCGATTTCCAGCGCGCCCTCTTCGCTGAGCGGCAGACCCAGGCAGGCAGCGCTGCGGCCAACGATGTGCTGGAGATCTTCTACGCGATAAAACTCCAGGCGCTGCACAATGCCGAAGCGGTCGCGCAGCGGCGACGTTAACGACCCCGCACGCGTTGTCGCGCCAATCAGCGTAAACGGCGGCAGATCCAGCTTGATGGAGCGAGCCGCTGGCCCTTCGCCAATCATGATATCCAGCTGGTAATCTTCCATCGCCGGATAGAGCACCTCTTCCACTACTGGCGACAGACGATGGATTTCATCGATGAACAACACGTCGTGCGGTTCAAGGTTAGTGAGCATCGCCGCCAGATCGCCTGCTTTTTCCAGCACCGGGCCGGAAGTGGTGCGCAGGTTAACGCCCAGCTCGTTAGCGACAATACCGGCCAGCGTGGTTTTCCCCAGGCCCGGCGGCCCGAATACCAGCAGGTGATCCAGCGCGTCACCGCGCATTTTCGCGGCCTGGATGAAAATTTCCATCTGTTCACGCACCACCGGCTGGCCGACATACTCTTCCAGCAGCTTTGGACGGATGGCGCGGTCAATCACTTCTTCTTCGCTGAAGGTTCCCGGCGAGACCAGGCGGTCGGCTTCAATCATGCTTTACCTCAAATAGCTGCGCGCAGGGCTTCGCGGATCAGCGTTTCACAATCTGCATCCGGATGGCCCACTTTACCGACCATTCTGCTGGCTTCCTGAGGTTTATACCCCAGCGATACCAGCGCGGCAACGGCTTCTTCTTCCGCGTTATTGCCCGCCGCAGGTGCCTGGACTTCGCTGGTCAGCGCAAACGGCGCATCGGCAGCGAACAGGTCGCCGTGCATGCCTTTAAAGCGGTCTTTCATTTCTACCACCAGGCGCTCGGCGGTCTTTTTACCCACGCCAGGCAGCTTGACCAGCGCGGCGATCTCTTCACGCTCTACGGCCGTAACAAACTGCTGTGCGGACATACCGGAAAGAATGGCCAGCGCCAGCTTTGGCCCGACGCCGTTAACTTTGATCAGCTCGCGAAACAGCGCCCGCTCCTGACGGCTGTTGAAGCCAAACAGCAGTTGTGCGTCTTCACGTACCACAAAATGGGTAAACACCGTCGCTTCTTGTTGCAGTTCGGGAAGCTCGTAAAAACAGGTCATCGGCATGTGCACTTCATAGCCTACGCCGCCGACTTCCAGCAGCACCAGCGGCGGCTGTTTTTCCAGAATATTGCCTCTCAGACGACCAATCACCTTAAGCTTCCTTCAGAAATAGGTTAATGCGGGGATTTATATCATAAAAAAAGCTGGATAGATATCCAGCTTATCAGGAACGCAGGCGGCCACGCGCCAGATTGAGCTTGCCTTCGCCCAGACGGTTAACGTTCTGGCTAAGGTGGCAATGCGTGATGGCAATAGCCAGCGCATCGGCGGCGTCTGCCTGCGGGTTGGCGGAAAGCTTCAGCAGCGTTCGCACCATGTGCTGCACCTGGCTTTTTTCGGCGCTGCCGATGCCGACTACGGTTTGCTTCACCTGGCGTGCAGCATACTCAAACACCGGCAGATCGTGATTCACTGCCGCGACAATAGCCGCCCCGCGAGCCTGGCCCAGCTTCAGCGCCGAATCGGCGTTTTTCGCCATAAAGACCTGCTCGATGGCAAAATATTCCGGCTGAAACTGCGTGATGATCTCGCTGACGCCCGCGTAAATCAGCTTCAGGCGCGACGGTAAATCGGTGGAGTTAGTGCGGATACAGCCGCTGCCCAGGTAGGTCAACTGGCGACCTACCTGGCGGATAATGCCGTAGCCGGTGATGCGTGAGCCGGGATCGATACCCAGAATGATCGCCATCACGCACCCCGTTTTTGTTGCTGTGAGGACGCCATTACAGCGTCGCCGCCACCTCGTCGGAGATCTCACCGTTATGGTAGACTTCCTGCACGTCGTCACAATCTTCCAGCATATCGATCAGGCGCAGCAGTTTTGGTGCGGTTTCCGCATCCATATCCGCTTTGGTCGATGGGATCATGGTGACTTCTGCGCTGTCGGCGTTCAGACCGGCTGCGGTCAGCGCGTCTTTGACTTCGCCCAGTGATTCCCAGGCGGTGAACACGTCAATCGCGCCATCGTCGTAGGTCACTACGTCGTCTGCACCGGCTTCCAGCGCCGCATCCATCACGGTATCTTCTTCCAGGCCCGGTGCGAAAGAGATCACGCCTTTACGGGTAAACAGATAGGCTACGGAGCCATCGGTACCCAGGTTGCCACCGGTTTTGGTAAAGGCGTGACGCACTTCGGAAACGGTACGGTTACGGTTGTCGCTCAGGCATTCAACCATGACCGCCGTGCCGCCAGGACCGTAGCCTTCATAGATGATGGTTTCCATGTTGCTGTCGTCTTCACCGCCGACGCCGCGCGCGATAGCGCGGTTCATGGTGTCACGCGTCATGTTGTTGGACAGCGCTTTATCCATTGCCGCACGCAGGCGCGGGTTAGAACCGGCATCGCCGCCGCCCAGTTTTGCCGCCGTCACCAGCTCGCGGATGATTTTGGTGAAAATCTTGCCGCGTTTGGCATCCTGAGCCGCTTTACGGTGCTTAGTGTTTGCCCATTTACTATGACCAGCCATTAAATCTTTTCTCCAGATAAATATCGGACAGGCTATCTTACTTGCAACTTTGTCCGCTGGCAGTGCTCGCAATCCTCACGTACTGAAGTACGCTGCGGTTGCTGCGCGCTGGCAGCGAACAACTTTGCTGCGCCGATAAACGCCTGAACGTTTGACTTATTCCATTCCATCGGCCGCTTACTGGTCGGCCACGGAGTTAAATAACAAATTCTTCGATTGCCTGGCGGTTACTCCAGGATCGCGTCAGCGCCGCCGCTTCTGCCGCCGCCAGCCAGCGGTAAGCCAGATGTTCGCTGATGGTGATATCGCGTTCATAAGGCAGCGCCAGGCAAAACCAGTGCTCGCTGTTGTGCGTAACCTCTGGCGCGTAGCGGTGGCGGAAATGCGCAAAGATTTCGAATTCTATCTGACGTTGGCAGTCCACTAATGTGAGCTGTCCGGCGTTGATATCAATTCCCGTCTCTTCGAGCACTTCGCGCCGTGCGGTTTCCGCCAGGCTTTCGCCCTCTTCCTGGCTGCCCGTTACGGACTGCCAGAAGGTGGTATCGTCACGCCGCTGCAGCATCAGCACCCGTCCGGTATCGCGGGCGTAGATCACCACCAGTACCGAAACGGGCTGCTTATACGCCATTAGTTGTTCTCTGACTGTTCGTCGGAGGATTTCTGATACTTTTTCATCACCTCAATGCCCAGCTCGCCCAGCGAGGCCGGATTAGCGAAGTTTGGCGCTTCGGTCATCAGACAGGCCGCTGCCGTCGTTTTCGGGAAGGCAATAACGTCACGGATGTTATCCGTACCGGTTAACAGCATAACCAGGCGATCCAGACCGAAAGCTAAACCAGCGTGCGGCGGCGTACCAAACTTCAGCGCATCCAGCAGGAAGCCGAACTTCTCGCGCTGTTCCTGCTCGGTGATACCCAGAATGCCGAATACCGTTTGCTGCATCTGGCCGTTGTGGATACGCACAGAACCGCCGCCGACTTCGTAGCCATTAATCACCATGTCGTAGGCGTTGGCGATAGCCGTTTCCGGCGCGTTTTGCAGCTCGGCAGGCGTCATATCGCGCGGCGCGGTGAACGGATGGTGCATCGCGGTGAGGCCGCCTTCGCCATCTTCTTCAAACATAGGGAAGTCAACCACCCACAGCGGCGCCCACGCGTTGCCGTTGGTGATATCCAGATCGCGGCCCAGCTTCAGGCGCAGCGCACCCAGCGCATCGGCGACGATTTTCGCGCTGTCGGCGCCAAAGAAGATAGCATCGCCATCGGCGGCGGAAGTGCGGGTCAGGATCTCTTCGACAATTTCCGCGCTCAGGAATTTGGCAACCGGGCTGCTGATGCCTTCCAGGCCTTTCGCACGCTCGTTAACCTTCATCCACGCCAGGCCTTTCGCGCCGTAGATTTCTACAAACTTGCCGTATTCATCAATCTGCTTACGGCTAAGCGCCGCGCCGCCAGGCACGCGCAGTGCCGCCACGCGGCCTTTAACGTCGTTAGCCGGGCCGGAGAAGACTTTAAACTCGACTGCCTTCAGCAGATCGGCAACGTCCACCAGCTCCATTGGGTTACGCAGATCCGGCTTGTCGGAGCCGTAACGACGCATCGCTTCCGCAAAGGTCATCATCGGGAAATCGCCAAGCTCGACACCTTTGACGTCCTGCCACAGGTCGCGCACCATCCGCTCCATGATTTCACGCACCTGAGGGGCGGTCATAAAGGAGGTTTCTACGTCGATCTGGGTAAATTCCGGCTGGCGATCGGCGCGCAGGTCTTCGTCACGGAAGCACTTCACGATTTGATAATAGCGGTCGAAGCCGGACATCATCAGCAGCTGTTTGAACAGCTGAGGCGACTGCGGCAGCGCATAAAACTTGCCTTTATGCACGCGGCTTGGCACCAGATAGTCGCGCGCGCCTTCCGGCGTGGCTTTGGTCAGCATCGGCGTTTCGATATCTAAAAAGCCGTTATCGTCCATAAAGCGGCGAACGAAGCTGGTGATTTTTGCACGGGTTTTCAGGCGCTGCGCCATCTCCGGACGACGCAGATCCAGATAGCGATACTTCAGGCGCGCTTCTTCGCTGTTAACCTGGTTAGAGTCCAGCGGCAGCGGCTCGGCGCGGTTGATAATGGTCAGGTCGGTCGCAAAGACTTCGACTTCACCCGTCGCCATATCGCTGTTTTTGTTTTTTTCGTCACGGGCACGCACGGTGCCGGTAAGCTGAATGCAGAACTCGTTACGCAGTTCAGAGGCCAGCTTAAAAGCGTCCTGGCGATCGGGATCGAAGAACACCTGCACGATACCTTCACGATCGCGCATATCGATAAAGATCAGGCTTCCCAGATCGCGGCGGCGGTTAACCCACCCGCACAGTGTCACTTGTTGGCCTACGTGAGACAGGTTGATCTGTCCGCAATACTCAGTACGCATAACGCTATCCTTTTAACTTCGCCGCTCACGGGCAGCATCTTTGATGTTATCTGTTCAGGGCGATGCCGCCGCGAAAAAGGCGGCTATTATAATGGAAAAAGCCCGGCGCGATAAGTGCCGCTTCCAGCCAGCGGCGCCGAAAGCCAACAAAAACCGCTACAATTATCCTGCATCTCACAAAAGCTAACAAATTTCACGCGTCTCTCACATTGTTGTTATCGCCCAAATGGGCTGACTGCCTGTATTCTCGACCGTTTTCCCTGACATTCGGAGCAAATATGTTGGAATTAAATGCAGCGACCACCGCGCTGGTGCTGATTGATTTACAGGAAGGCATTCTGCCTTTCGCCGGTGGCCCTTACACGGCGGCAGATGTGGTTACCCGTTCAGCAAAGCTGGCCGATAAATTCCGTGCCGCCAATGCGCCGGTAGTCCTGGTGCGCGTAGGCTGGGCAAAAGACTTTGGCGATGCACCAAAGCAGCCTGTCGACAACAGCCACGGCGGCCCGCTGCCGGACAACTGGTGGGACTGGCCGGAAGCGCTGGGCAAACAGGACAGCGATATCGAAGTCATCAAGCACCAGTGGGGCGCGTTTTACGGCACCGATCTGGAGCTACAGCTGCGCCGTCGCGGTATTGATACCATCGTGCTGGGCGGCATTTCTACCAATATTGGCGTAGAATCTACCGCGCGTAACGCCTGGGAACTGGGCTTTAACCTGATCGTGGCAGAAGATATTTGCGCCGCTGGCAGCACGGAAGAGCATAACGGCAGCTTTAAGTATATTTTCCCTCGTCTGGGTCGCGTTCGCACCTCTGACGACATTATCGCCGCGCTGTAAATTGGCGATCTGTCGGCAGACATATTCACATTACCCGGTCATTTCGACCGGGTAATTTACATTTAGTGTTCAGCTTCGTTTATGCCTCCCGAAATAAGAGTGCAAATGCCGTAAATCGCCTCTAATCCAGTCTGAACGCCTATTGCAACCGTTTTAGGTAATCCCTTTTCTGTTACGCTCAAAGGGAAATCCATTATTCCTGCGGCACAATCGACTACGTTGGCAATGGACTCAGGTACAAGAGAAGGATAATTTTTATCGTTCTGGTTGACGGCGATATTTTTGCTTACCGGAATAATGGTCAGCAAGGCAATGACCGTATTTGCCAGAGCAACCGCTTTGCTATATTTCTGATCGACACCAGGTTTAGAAACAGGAATAGCTATCAAGCTGTTAACTAAACAGGCCGAAGCCAGCAAACTGTTCATTACCTCCCACCAGTTATGGCTATTAGTATTAATAATAGTGGCAAAGTTCGGTGAGAGATAAAGCACATTTCCCACAGCAGAAAAAGCGGTAAGGTAATAATTTAACCGCGTATCGATTAACATGGTATCTTCAATGGCATATAGCCCCCATTTGCTGAGGATCATTACCACCGATCCCACCAGCGCGAAGCTGCCAGCTACTGTACCAAATACTCGCATACGATTGCCATCAAGAATATTGTCACTATCGGTTAAAGACGTTCTCCCGGATTGCAACAGGGTAGTAGTTTGCTGAGTAAATAAGGTACGAATAACAGACATATCCGTTGCGTTAAGTAATCCTTGGGAGAAAGAGTCGCTAGCAAAAAAAGGTGCGGTACTGTGGGTCAGCTTGTAGGTTATGGTTGCTGGAATTGCAGCAATAAAGCACATCACATCCAGACAGGAGAGATCGTCTTTCGTTAATTCTTTATAAAGATATGATAAAACCGGAATTTCTATTTTCTCCGTAATAATCGCCAGATAAATATCCGTTAGCAATAAAGCAACATCAATAGCCGCATCGATAATATTTCTGGTTGTTTGCAGCAAATCGTCAACCAGAATTGCCACGAACTTTTTAATAATATCAGATAGCGACAGCGTTTTAATTTTATCAATGATATCGGTTTTAATTGCCTCACAGGTTGCTACCAGCGTCTGCCCTTCATTCTCCAGCAAGTTCAATAAATCTTTAAAAATCTCCTCGGTAATCACTTTCGTATCAAGCGTACCCGTAGTGCTGTTAATGTTCCCCTTAAAATGATGAATGCCAAATTGAGCAGGCGCTGAGTTATAGCCTTTTTGCGCATCACTCATTACGATTTGATTTTGTGGAGTTTGAGTAAATTCGTTAATGTCAGCCCAATGATTAACATCTGCCTGCATGGCGCTGAAGGCATTTTGTACATTTTGCTTCATGCCGTTCAGGTTAATGATAATATCTTTAATCTGCTGAATATAAACGTTCTTCATTACCCTATGAGTAAATATAATATCATCATATGCAAAAACGTATTGTACATAACTAATGAGCTTATCTAAACCGCCAGAGATTTTATGTAAAATCCATACCATAGCGCCAACAACTTTTTCAGTTTTGTCCAGTACCGCCGTATAAATTTCATCCTCAACATGCGCTACAAAATGCCAGATTTTGGCCTCTTCATCTCTAATAATCTCAATAACCGGTTCTGAAAGCACTGTTTTTAGCCAGCGGAAGAGATCGCTGATTTCCACCACAACGGCATTCTGATTTGAAAGCACGGGTGTTCGCACGGCGGCCTGAAGCAGGTTTTGCACAGATTGTGGTGATAAAGAGGTATAAATATCATGTAACTGGTTTGTACTACTGGCTACGTCCTGAAGCTGAGTAGCTTGTATGTTGGAATCGACCAGTGGCGTTTTCATTCCTCTGCCGTCGTCAATTACTGCAGCTTTGAGCGCAGACGGGCTGTTCAGCTGAAGCATTTTATTCATCACCTTTTCTGAGGGATCGACCTGATAAACATTGCCCGCCCGATCTTTCAACGTAAGCAGCGTCCCGGCAAGCTCGCTATTCCATTCCACAATGGTCAGTGTGCCGGTCTGGTCAGTGCTCATTTCAATACCGTCGGCGTCTATCACATAATAGAGATGATTAATATAAACCCCAACGCGATGGCTGGCGCTGATAGTAACGGACTCACCAACCAGAGGAATGTTATTCTCATCGGTAACCAGAATATGCGTTGTCGATGAATTGTATTGCAGCGTTTGAGTAATATCTTCCGTCGGCAGTAAAATATATTCTGTCCGCCAGAGAGACTGCGCTTGCGTTTTAGTGAACTTCTGTAGCTCATTACCCGCCGCGACAAAAAAAGTGTTTCCATCATCGATCATATTAATATAGGGTGAGAACTCATCAACATTGTTTACTATCGCTAAAGGATAGCTCCAGGCTGAAGGCGTGGCCGTTTCCTGCCCTGCCTGACAACAAATATAAAATATTTCATTATTACCGTTCAGTCCCCAGACAATACTATTATTGTCAGACTGAGCGGCGTAAATTTTTTTAACATGAGTAAAACTGGCATTGGTCATAATTAGCTCGCCAATGGCATTATCGCCTTGGTTGCTGCTGGCGAAATAATAGAGCGCGCCATCGCTGCAAACATAAAGATCTGTTGATAAATCTTTTTTACGGCAGGCGGCAATAGCCTCAGGAACAAGATTACCAGGCAACACAAGCCTGGATACCGCTGCAGCTATATCTTTATTAAATTCATTATAAAGAGGCTGAAACGTCAGCTGCGCCTCTCCTCCGATTTGGCCGCATGTATAAACGCCATCAATCTGAGGCTGATGAGGGCTGTTCAGGAAATGCTGCCTACCCAGGCAGCTACTATAATTTTCAGCGGCGATATCCGTTGCTACATCATGCGGTTGCCATACGGTGGTAGCGTCTTTAGTAAGATAGTAACGCGAAATTAATTTAGTTGGGCTAGTGAGATCGCGCAGTATATCTACAATAATATACTGCGTCTGATTTGCTGTTTCACTAATCGACACGCCAGCAATAACGATACTTTTAGTTGGGTTATCAAAAGGATATTCCTTCCAGCTTACATTGTTTAGCCAGTCTGTTTCCTCTCCTGAGTTTCCCAGACTCAGAAAAAGATGATCGTAATTGCCGTCATTCAGCACCATTGCCAGGCCCAGAGTTCCATCCACATGACTTTGCGCAACATCGAAGTCTTTACAGCTTAAGCCACTTTGACCCGGAAAAGATTTATTGATCTGATCTGTACTAAGATTGATTTTCTGCCATCCAGTGCTGTGCTCAACTTGTTCTAGGGTAACATAAAAGGCATTATCTGAACCGACAGAAAATAATAAAGAATTTCCCGCAGTCGTTTGCAGTGCTTCGAATTTTTTATCGGGCGACATAATCTGATTTTGTTTAAAATTTTTCATTATCTCAACAGAGGTGGTGATTTTTGGCGTGCTCATAACATTACCTCACAGGTTAATTTTTACATCGTTCAGGAACGTGTATACGTTACGCTGGTGATCAGATCCTGCTCATCTGAGAAGAGCACATCTTTGAACACAAACGTTTTACCACCAGGGAAAATAAAATCCTGCACAACATTAAGAGGAATATCTTTAAAACCGGGCTCGATAACTTTATTTACCTGATTTTGTATAGCCTTGGTGGCCTGATTAAGATCGGTAAACAAATTGACGAACCAGTTATCTGTCGGTATCGGCTCGGCTTTATCCGTTGGGACTGAGCTTTCTGCAACAACAATCTTTCCGTTTTCATCCACCGATAGCGTATAGGTATCGGTTAATGTTTTATCGACAGCGTTCCAGCCTACAGAGGTTTGTAACTTTCTGGCCTTTACATAAATGATTATTTGTTGATGAATAATAATTTGACTCCCTGTCAAAGTGATGCTGGCATTATAGCTGCTGGTAATATCAACCTGCCCCATATCGCCGTCCAGGCCTGCCCTGTCGGAGGCTGATGAAGAATAAGCGTAGGAGACAACTATCGGTCCGGAGCCAGATGGGGTAAAAGTTGTCACAGGTGTTTGTGCTGAGGTCAGCGTGACATCAAAATCAACGTTTTGCTTAAAAGCACCACTCAACCAGACACGAACGCCGGCTTTAAAACAGTTGCCCGTGATAGCTGGTGCAATCTGCGCATCCAGATAAGTTGCGAATCTATTTCTATTAATAGCGATAATGCCATCAAAGTTGTTCTTGTCTGCCGCCTCTACCCAGTTCCAGCGGAATTCAACAGAGGGAGGCAAAGTATCGCCATTTAATGCGCAAAGATAATTCAGCGTAGAAAGCCCCGAATCACTACTGGTGCCCTGAGGGGCGCTGTAAGGTGAGACTTCTACTGCAATGGAAGATATTTTTAAAGTACTATCACTTTGGACAGGCGCTGCTTTGGGTATAAACGAATAACTTAATACAGGTACTCCCTTTGATTTCATTTCTGAAAAATAAGCCCCGATAAAGACCTGTGATAAAAGCGAATAGACCATCGTTCCCTTATCAACACCGCTGATTTCCGGTGTGGATTCGCTTGCCGCATTATCCAGGTCAAGCAATAACTGTTGAACGCTGAATGCATCAGGACCAATATTATTCAGTTTTTCCTGTACTGTTTGAGACAGGTTACTGTTATCTTCTATTTTTTTTAATATAACCTGAGAGGTAAAAATCCAGAAGTCACTATCCGACTGACTGAAACGTTCAAAGTTTATGATGCCATGTCTGCCAAAAGTACAGCTGACAATAGTAAACTCTGCGCAAAGAAGATTAAACAAGACCGACTGGCTGTTTTCCTGCAAGGTTATGATATCGGGAATGGCCTCCGGAGAGACGTTTTGTGGAATGCCTATCGCTGCTTCGAAAGCAAAATAAAAATTACTGTTTGATATATTTTCAATATCCTGCGATGCCGTATCCCCTTGCTTCCAGTTTGCCACCGTCAGGGGATCGGTGCCGGCTGTTTGCTTGAGTAATTCATCTTTAGTTATTGGTACTGGATTCCCATAGTCATCCTGATTCCAGTACATCTGAACTTTGTCAAAACTAGTGGTATACAGATAATCCTTCATGGTGGCATTTATGCTTTCCTGCGTTGTAGCTACCACAATAGAATAGTTATAAATTCCGTCAGAAAGATATGACTGGTTGGCACTCATAGTAAACTCCTCAGAAATCAGTTATTAAACAGCAGAGAAAATCTCTTTAAAAAAAATTAAACATTAAAAAAGAGATAGTTGGGTTTCAGCAGCAATTAAGCCTGATCGAAATTTTACGTGAAGAATTAATAAGTTTTCCAATTCGGCAAGGATAGCTTCTTGTCACTTAATAAAAAATCCTGCAAGCGCAGGAAATAATTTATTTTTCTATATATATAAAACCCGCATCCTGCATGATGACTAATAAGAAGTTTATTTATCTGGCAGCAATGTAATATATATAACCCCTTTCTGAATAACTCATAAGTTAAATTAATGATCTTTAAGATCGATTAATTTGATTTATTTTATTATTTAACAGGTTACCTCTTTGGAACATTGGCAATTAGGATTAACCTTACATATATTTTTTTAAAATTTATATCATAAGAAATGAGCGTGTAAATAAAAACCATTAAAATTAGCGACTTTTCGATTTTCCACGGTAATGGCGTCTGTGTTACGTTATCTTTTTTTGCATACCCATTTTTCTTGTAAGGAGAAACAATGAAGCCTTTTTATCTGGGTCTGCCGCAGTGGCAGCATCCACAATGGAAAAAGCTGGGCATGGAAACGCTTGCTGACTACGCACGCTACTTTAACTGCGTAGAAGGCAATACCACGCTCTACGCGCTGCCGCGTCCTGACATTGTGCAGCGCTGGTATGACATGACCCACGACGACTTTCGCTTCTGCTTTAAATTTCCCGCCACCATCAGCCATAAGGCTGCCTTGCGCGACAGCGGCGATCTGACCGCAGAATTTTTCAGCCTGCTGGCCCCGCTCGCTTCCCGCATCGGTCAGTACTGGCTACAGCTTCCTTCCGCCTTTTCGCCAGCCGATTTGCCCGCGCTCTGGTCGTTTCTTGACGGCTTGCCAAAAACGTTCAGCTACGGCGTGGAAGTCCGCCATCCTGAATTTTTCGCTAAGGGCGAAGCTGAAAAGGCGCTGAATGCCGGTTTACACCAGCGCGGCGTGAATCGAGTCATTCTGGACACCCGCGGCGTACATTC
The DNA here is from genome assembly GCF_047456155.1 of Erwinia sp. BNK-24-b. Classification (NCBI taxonomy): domain Bacteria; kingdom Pseudomonadati; phylum Pseudomonadota; class Gammaproteobacteria; order Enterobacterales; family Erwiniaceae; genus Erwinia; species Erwinia sp. BNK-24-b. Next base: position 1,808,319 of record NZ_CP179901.1, on the reverse strand, counting down.
CGCTATCGCCAGTAATCCGGCCATTATTGAAGCGCAGCGCAAAAAGCCGCATCTGCCGGTACATGCGGTGATGACCGCCGACCAGCCGATGATCCGCTTTATCGGCGGCGATGACGCCAGCGCTAACTTACAGTGGTTTGAAGCCTGGCAAAAAAAGTTGCCGCAGTGGCGCGAACAGGGCCAGCCGTGGCTGTTTATTCATACGCCAGACGTGGCCTTCGCGCCCGGGATGGTGCAAAGCCTCTGGCCCGCGTTGCAGCAAGCCGTGCCGGATATTGGCGCAATGCCGGACTGGCCGCAGCAGGAAAGTTTATTCTGAACTGGACGAACAGGAGCATTTGCTGACAGCGCGTCTTTTCGCCGCTATGATGGCGCCTGACGTTTTAGCCTGCACGGAGTAAGGATGGTCAGCGCGCTGTATGTGGTGCTTGGAGCACTGTTTCTTATCAAGTTTTCTTTTGACGTGGTGCGTTTGCGCCGTCAGTATCGCGTGTCTCATGGCGACGGCGGCTTTTATGAACTGCAAACGGCCATTCGTATTCACGGCAACGCGGTTGAGTATATTCCTCTCGCCCTGCTGCTGCTGGTGGTGATGGAGATGAACGGCGCGGACATGTGGATGCTGCATCTGTCCGGACTCTTCTTTTTCCTTGGCCGTGTTTTACACAGCTACGGCATGCGCACCAGCACGCTGTTATGGCGTAAAAACGGGATGATCATCACCATGCTGTCGCTGCTGACAATGATTATTCTCAATTTGATCTTTCTTCCCTGGGATCTGGTTTTTACCCTTAACTAGCCGCAGCCGTTAATTCAGCGGCAGAAAAGATGCAGCCCGCGTCGCTTTCTGCCAGAATACGCCCTTTCGTTTTTCCGGATTTACCACTATGTCTAACCGCGATACGCTGTTCTCCGCGCCAATTGCCAAACTGGGCGACTGGACGTTCGACGAGCGCGTGGCCGAAGTTTTTCCCGATATGATCCAGCGCTCGGTGCCCGGCTATTCGAACATTATTTCGATGATCGGCATGCTGGCCGAGCGTTTTGTCCAGCCGCATAGCCAGGTTTACGATCTCGGCTGCTCGCTGGGTGCCGCCACGCTGTCGGTGCGTCGTAATATTAAAGCAGAAGGCTGCCGGATTATTTCCGTCGATAACTCCCCCGCGATGGTAGAACGCTGCCGCCGCCATATCGACGCCTTTCGCGCCGATACCCCGGTAGAGGTTATTGAAGCCGATATTCGTCATATCCCTATCGAAAATGCCTCGCTGGTGGTGCTGAACTTTACGCTGCAGTTTTTAGAACCGGCTGAACGCCAGGCGCTGCTTAATACCATCTGGCAAGGGCTGCGTCCCGGCGGCGCGCTGGTGCTTTCTGAAAAATTCAGCTTTGCCGACGCGGACGTGGGCGAGCTGCTGTTTAATATGCACCACGACTTTAAACGGGCTAACGGCTACAGCGAACTGGAGATCAGCCAGAAGCGCAGCATGCTGGAAAACGTCATGCTGACCGACAGCGTGGAAACGCATAAGGCACGGCTGCGTACCGCCGGTTTTGAGCACGCCGAGCTGTGGTTCCAGTGCTTTAATTTTGGCTCGCTGATTGCGCTGAAGGCAGGAACTGACTGATGGATTTTGGTAATTTTTATCAGCTGATCGCTAAAAGTCCGCTGTCGCACTGGCTGGAAACCTTACCGGCGCAGATTGCCGCCTGGCAGCGTGAACAGCTGCACGGCCATTTCAAGAATTGGGATCGCTCTGTTGAGCATTTGCCGGTCATCGTGCCGGAAACGCTGGACTTGCTGCACAGCGTAAGCGCCGACAGCAGCCACCTGAGCGAACGCCAGCGCGGCGGCCTTGAAAGCCTGCTGCGCAATCTGATGCCGTGGCGCAAAGGCCCCTATTCGCTGTACGGCGTGAATATCAATACCGAATGGCGCTCGGACTGGAAATGGGACCGCGTGCTGCCACACATTTCGTCGCTGGCTGGCCGTACCGTTCTGGACGTTGGCTGCGGCAGCGGCTATCACATGTGGCGCATGGTCGGTGCCGGCGCGAATCTGGTGGTCGGTATCGATCCGATGCAGCTGTTTATCTGCCAGTTTGAGGCGGTGCGCAAGCTGTTGGGTAACGATCAGCGCGCGCACGTGCTGCCGCTGGGGATTGAACAGCTGCCGGAACTGAAGGCCTTCGATACCGTCTTTTCGATGGGCGTGCTTTATCACCGCCGTTCGCCGCTGGATCACCTTTATCAGCTAAAAAACCAGCTGGTCAGCGGCGGCGAGCTGGTGCTGGAAACGCTGGTCGTTGAAGGCGACGAGCATGCGGTACTGGTGCCTGGCGAACGCTATGCGCAGATGCGTAACGTTTATTTTATTCCGTCTACCGGCGCGCTGAAAAACTGGCTGGAAAAGTGCGGCTTCGTTGACGTTAAAATCGCGGACTACTCCGTTACCTCAACTGACGAACAGCGCCGCACCGACTGGATGACCAGCGAGTCGCTGGCGGAATTCCTCGCCCCCAACGACCCGACTAAAACCGTTGAAGGCTATCCGGCCCCGCTGCGCGCCGTGCTGGTGGCGCGAAAACCTTAGGTCGATTGCAACCCGAAGTGGATTTCGTCCTGTCCGGATGATGTTCTTTCCGTGGAAACCCGGATACTGCGCCTGTGCGGTATCCGGGTCTGGCCTATTTGGGCCTGGTTTATCCGGGTTCGGTTTATTCAGGCGTGGTTTATCCGGATCGGGCTTATTAATATATCTCGGAAGAACTGCACTCAGAAACGGGACTACGGCACGGGGTCGTAAAGGGATGAATATATCCACCAACAAGGTACAGAAAATCTGATTAACTATATGTAATATTAATATCTCCGATGTGCTTTCTCTACTACGCCTGTGATTTCTCCTTTATCCAGAACAACGAGAAAACTGACTCTGCTTTTAAAATACTTCCCAATACATATATAAGGATCTCCTGCATCGCAAATATTAACATTACTAACAAGCATTTTCTCGATTAGAGTGCTTACGTCATGAGACTTGAGATCTATTATTATTTCATCGTCTTCTGACTGGGACATTATATAGTTAGCCAGATGTTCTTTTTTTAGAACGGCTTTTATATCACCTTTACTATCAACGCAAATCGTAAATTTCGAGTTATTTATTTTACTGATGGTTTCATCGAGAGTTACTACTGTAAAATCCTTATCACATCGGTCGCTTATCAAAACACTCCCATTCCCTTTTGGCGAAGGTTTCATGCGTAAACATTCGTTGACAGTGGAATGATGCTTTACCCAGAGGCTGGTTTCAGTTGACAACCACTGCAATGTATTCAATATGTCAACATGCATCTGACTCAAGTTCATTTTATGTATTGGTTCATAATGCGCAATACGATTTCGAAAATCGTTAATGCCCTTGACCGTTTTCTCGAACTCTTTTCGAGTCATAGAGACATTCGGCAATAAATTCTTCATGTTTTTTTGCCATACAAACCTGTCGTACTCTGGTCTAAACAGGTTTGACCAAAAATCAAAAGTTAATGTTGAAATAATATCTTCCTTGTTAGGCTTTTTAGCTCTTCTTATCCCACGATCCAGCGCATCCATGCTTTCATCCGACAATCCCGATCTGAAAGAGCTATGGTCAAACCATTTTTCATCGAAATAAACGCTGAATACCTCGCTCATCCTGTTCCGAAGAGTGACCTCAAGAATATGTAAGGGATAAAGGAAGGATTTTGACAGCCGTGCATTATAAAGATACAAACTGAAAGCATACTGGGTATTAAACCCAGCACTTTTTAAGTACGGCGCAAAGCGCTCTTTAGACAGGTTTTCAATGAGGCTGGCCTCATTGCCAGCATAATCGTAAGGAACTTGACTTTCAGCCATAGGTGTTTAGAATCCTTTTCAGAGCAGTTGGTTCGGCCCCTCTGGTGTTAATACTAAGCGCCTCCAACAATCTACTTAGATCCCCGAGACAGACTTTAGTCCCTCTCGGGGTTTCGCATTTTTGGAGGTGACACTTTTTCCGGTTCCTCCTTAGTGCAAATCATTGTAGCAACCTTCCTTTATTCTACTCGTGCTAACACTCTAAATTATTTGAAGTTACTACTTCAATATGTACTTTTCATTTTCCCCAGGAACCAATGCACAACCGTGACCTGTTCATCACTGATGCACATAAAGAGACGCTAGTTACTTATCACCAGAAACGTGAGGTCATCTCTTTTAACAATAGCGCCGATTCCGGCCGATTTGATATCTTTAATCGCTGATGCAATAGCCTCATTCAGAGAATTAGCTTCACGGTCGAACTCAACGCAGACGGATTTTCCGTATGTGCATAGCAACGCATCGTCACAGCCGCTTTCATGCAGTGCGTCTTCAAGTCCTTTAGTCTGATTCGTTACGCCTGACAGTGCCAGAATGAAGCTATAGAGCGCCATAATTCCTCTTTATTGAGTAGTCAGAGTATTCCGTCACCCGATAAGAGGCGGTTGTTGCTACCTCTACACTATGAATAAGCATACTGTTATGACACGCTTTACGTAACCCCCACCAAATTACCTTCAATAAAAATAACGAACCACAACAGAACCTCTATATTACTAAAAGCCTTAACCTTTAAAAGTTACTTGTATTTTCATTACGAGCCACCTCGCAAAAAATGACGACTTATTTCAGGTTTTCTTACTATTTTTCGAGCACCCTTCCATAACAAAAATCCCATCAATTATTCGAAGGAAAAAAGGGTAATTCAGTATTGACCAGGCAGATAAAAAGAATAGAGTGGGCATGCGCCGAACAAAGTCGGCCGCGTTAAATAGCGAAGCTCGCCAGTGGTGAGACACTGACGAGCTTCTTACCACAATGTTAAACGGAGTAACATCATGGCTGTGAAACAGTTTACCCAAACTCGCCCCGAGTTTACAAATTTTTCATCACTTCCTGCGGGAATGGACTTTATTGACCTGGCGGAATATAACGAGCGACTCGTTTCCGCCTTAATGGAGACGGATAATGACATGGAACGCCTTGCGCTTTTTAAAAAGCTTACCGCCAGCTTTGAGAAATTACGGTCAATTTATCAGGAGCCGGTTCCCGATAACCGTATTATGCAATTAACAACAGGTGACGTTACTACGCTCCGTAATACGCCTTTTATTACGGAGCCTGAAAACCTTACCGACTATTGCCAGGCTTTGACGCAGGTATTAATGAGCGGCTCCGTCAGTGGGGAAACGCAACAAAACCTGCTTTGCCTGCTGTTCGAGCTGGTGAACTTTCAGGTCGATGACCTGAAAGCGCCACGCTATATGGAAACCTATGGAGGCCTGGTACAGGTTCGGTAAGGTTGTGGGAACTTAATGCGGCAATTCCATTGCTAATGCGCTGCTACGATCCTGTAGCAGCTCTTACAGCGATCTTCCACAGCAACCCAATTGCCAATGTTTTGCACCGCTCCCGCAGCGCCTCTCACAGCAACTCAATCGCTCAACCAGCAGCAAGGGCTGGTCGGATAAGCGGACCGTTTGGCGCATGGACGCGCCAGGCGAGCCTACAAGGATGTATTTACGGCGAGTCCACGTTCCGACCTGCCCTTGCAGCTTTACACCCGACGTGCAGCAACATTTGCCACAGCAACCCCTCAGCGCTTCGCCAGCGCCAGCTTAGCGGCAAAGCCAATAAAGACGCAGCCGGTCAGGCGATCCATCACTTTCATTACCGCTGGCTTACGCAGCTTCTCCGCAAAATATTGCGTCGACGCAATCAGCATCCCGTTCCATATCGTGCCGATAACCACATGCGCAAAGGCCATCCCGATGCTCCAGAGCGCCACAGAGCCGCCAGCCGGAATAAACTGCGGCAGAAATGAGACGTAGAAAATCCCTACTTTTGGATTCAGCAGATTTCCCAAAAATCCCCGCATAAACACGCTGCGGTAGCTGCTTTGCTTTTTCGCTTCTGGCAGATCGGTCGTCAAAGCGCCACGAGGCTTCAACAGCAGCCCCACGCCCAGCCATAAAAGATAAGCCGCTCCCACCAGCCGCAACGCGTTATAGGCAATCTCTGAAGCCAGCAGCAGCGCGCCCAGCCCCACGCCCACGGCAACACCCCATGCCATACAGCCAAGGTTTACGCCCATGCTGGTCGCCAGCGCTTTTTTCCAGCCGCTGGCCGCCGATGTACGCAAAATTAACGCCGTATCGAAGCCCGGCGTCATCGTCAACAAGGTAATAGTGAGAAGAAAAGCGAGTAGCGAAGCGGTCATAACGAACTCCTGTGGAATAATTTAACCCTTTTTTAACAGAAATGTTGCGCTGGCGAAAATCGCATTTTCACTGCTATGCCGCTTTTCCACCAACGCTCTCGCTACAAAAGGTCTACGGTGGAAGCAGTACAACCCTTTATTTCACAAAAAGGAGTGCCTGATGAGCAAATTTGTTTTCTCTTCACCACGTAAATATGTCCAGGGTGCTGGCGTGATGGCGCAGCTGGGTGAGTATGTTGCAGAACTGGGCAACAATGCTTTCGTGGTCGCGGATGAAGTAGTGTGGAAACTAACGGGAAAAGAAGTACAGGACTCGCTGCGGCAGCATGCTGTTGAGTTTCACTATCAGCAGTTCAACGGCGAAGCGTCCAGCAACGAGATTTCTCGCCTGGCGGAACTGGCTAAGAAAGACGGCGCGCGTCTGGTCATCGGCGTTGGCGGCGGCAAAACGCTGGATACGGTCAAAGCGGTTGCCGACGAGTTAAAACAGCCCGTCGTTATTGTCCCTACTATCGCTTCGACCGATGCGCCCTGTAGCGCCCTTTCCGTCATCTATTCCGACAGCGGCGTGTTTGAGAGCTATCGCTTCTACAGCAAAAATCCGGATCTGGTGCTGGTCGATACGCAGGTCTGCGCTCGTGCGCCGGTCAGGCTGTTCGCTTCCGGCATTGCCGACGGCCTGGCGACCTATGTCGAAGCGCAGGCGGTCAAACGCTCGCACAGCAAATCGATGGTGGATGGCGATCCAACCATTGCCGGGATGGCAATTGCCGAAGCCTGCGAAAAAACGCTGCTGACCTGGGGTTACAGCGCTTATCAGGCCGTAGAAAAAAAAGTGGTTACGCCAGCCGTCGAGGCGGTAGTGGAAGCCAACACGCTGCTTTCCGGACTGGGCTTTGAAAATGCCGGATTAGCCGGTGCGCACGCTATCCATAACGGTTTTACCGCTATTGATGGCGACATCCATCACCTGACACATGGTGAAAAAGTGGCGTACGGCACGCTAACACAAATGGTGCTGGAACAGCGTCCCGATGAGGAAATTGCGCGTTACGTTCGCTTCTATCGCTCAATCAAAATGCCTGTCACGCTGCGTGAGATGCATCTGGAAAACGAGAGCTGGGAAAACCTGCTGAAGGTAGGCGAGCTGGCGAACAGCGAAGGCGATACGCTGAAAAATCTTAACCCCAACCTTAGCGCTGCGGATATTGCCAGCGCGATCCTGGCGGTCGATGCGTTCAGCCAGACGGTAAAATAACGCTTCCAGGCGGCTTCGGGCCGCCTTTCTTATTGAGCATCTGGCCCCTGTTTATCCTGCTCCGGCTGCCAGTACTCAAAGCGGTAGGCCGCGCTGATGTTCCGCGAAATTTCTCCCTGCGCAAAAACTTCCCTTTCATGCGAATAGCTGAGGGTACAGTTATCGTGATCGTCCCACAGCTGGCACTCATCCTGCGTGGTCAGCCTGCTATCAGGATTATGCGTAATGGAAAACAACCCTTTCTCACGATTCATCCCGTCATAAGACCATTTCATTTCATTGTCGTCAGAGTGGCTGGCAATAAGCTGATTTTTATCGTTCCACTGATAGACAGATTCGCCATTCGCCTGCGCGTCCGATCCTCGCGCCACGCTTTTTATCAGGCGCAGTCGGCTATCGTAGCTGTTAGTGGTTTCAGTAAAACCTTTTTTGCCCTGAAGTAAAAAAGCTTCTGAAGAGCTGGTGATGGTGCCCGCTTTGCCAACCAGAAAATCGATGGTGCCCTGCTTGTTATTAACCTCCACCAGCTCGCCCGGCTTTTTGATAAATATGGCTACGGCATAAACAGCTTTCCAGCCGGTGGCAACGCGAGTAATGCTCTGTACCATCTTCAGCACCAGGTCGCCCTCATTCTTATCAAAATTGATATCCGCACGTAGCAGTGAACCACAGCGGTCAAACTCCCCCAGCAGGCGTCTTTGCCGGTCAACATCCTTACCAAACTCGCCCATCACCACCTGCTTTACCGGCCCTCTGGACGTGCCGCCCAACAGCAGCAGGCTGTTGCTGTCATTAATTTGCGCGGCGCTGGCCGGACATTTTTCAACGGCGGCGGCTGGCGCAGCATTCAGCAAAGCCAGCAGCGCGGCACACGCGGTAATCAACATCGGGTTCATCAGCAGTCTCGCTAGCTCAACGGGAAAATCTAAGTGTAAGTGGATTCTGAGCGGATGAGAAAAATGACGATCGACAGGCAGAAAAAAAGCCCCACCAAAATGGATGGGGCCTGGTACTTGCAAACATCACGTCGCTGAACTGGCGTGCTGCGCGGCAAAATCGAGGGTCAGGCAACAATCGGTGGGCTCAGCGTCAGGGAAGCCTTCATCGCTTCGACCATATCGCTGTCCACACAGAGACGGCTAAACTCGTCCGTTTCCGCTACCGATGTCATAGAAACGCCTGCTTTGCGATAGCGCATTGAGGAAGCAATCCTCTGACTGGCGGAGCTGTGCAGCTCGCTTAATCCTGCCTCTACAAACTTTTGCAGGTTACTGAGGCGAACGCCTGCGCCAGCCATAATGATTGGACCACGCGTCAGCTGATTTAGTTCCTTTAATAAAGGTAAACCACTTTCGGCACTCTGCTGCTGGCCGGAGGTTAAAATACGCGCCACGCCCAGATCGGTTAACTGCTGTAAGGCGGTTAACGGACTGTGGCAAAGATCGAACGCGCGATGAAACGTTACCGCCATGCCTTCAGCAAGCGCCATCACCTGCTTCATCTGCTCAAGGGGAATATGGCCGTTGGCATCCAGCATCCCGATAACCAGTCCCGGATAGCCCAGTTCACGAATAAAGGCGATGTCAGACTTAATCTGATTAAACTCGTTGTCCGTAAAGCAAAAATCACCACCTCGCGGGCGGACTATAGGATGAACGGGAATGGTCACGGCTTCCCGAGCCTGTATCAGGCTGCCCGCTGACGGCGTCAGGCCGCCTTCTGAAGGTGCCGAGCACAACTCGACGCGATCGGCGCCCGCATTTTGCGCGGCTAACGCACAATCGACTCCGTAGCAGCATACTTCCAGTTTTAACATTCCATCCTCCTGTTAATGACTGCTGGCTGGTTGTGTAAATGATTTTCGCTGTTTAGTCTGACTACAGACCTTAAAATAATAGTAACGGGAATCACTAACATGGCATGCAATTTTGACCAGCGAATCGATCGCCGTCACAGCGACAGCCTGAAATGGCAAAAATATGGCGACAAAGATATTTTGCCGCTTTGGGTAGCGGATATGGATTTCCGTTCACCAGAATGCGTGGTCGAAGCCTTACAGCAGCGTGTCAGTCACGGCATCTTTGGTTATGGCTCGGCGCCGGATGAACTGACTGAGGTGGTAATAGCGCGTATGCAGACGCGCTATCAGTGGAAAATCGAACCTGAATGGCTGGTGATGTTGCCCGGCGTAGTGAGCGGCCTGAACATTTCCGTGCGCGCTTTTACCGAAGCGCATCAGGGAACGCTTGCGCCGACGCCCATCTATCCGCCGTTTCGTAAAGCGGCTAAACTTGCCGGAAGGACGCAGCTCAATGTCCCGCTACGGCTGAGCGGAAACCGCTGGATTGCAGATTTTGACGAGCTGGAAACGGCCATGACCGGCCATGAAAAACTCATGATGCTTTGTAATCCGCAAAATCCCGGCGGTACGGTTTATCGGCGTGAAGAGCTGGAAGCCCAGCTTCGTTTTGCGGTACGTCACGACCTGATCGTTTGTTCTGATGAAATCCACTGCGATTTACTGCTTGCCGAAGGGGCAAAACATATTCCTTTTGCCAGCCTGGGAAAAGAAGCAGAACGGCGTTCGGTAACGCTGGTTTCACCCTCAAAAACCTTCAATATCGCCGGGCTTGGCGCTTCGGTAGCCATTATTCCCGACAAAGAGCTGCGCATGCGTTTCAACGCGGTTCGTCAGGGTATTGTGCCGCAGCCGGATGTACTGTCGCTGGTTGCCGCGACCGCTGCATGGCGCGATGGTCAGCCGTGGCTGGATGAGCTACTGGCTTATCTGAAGGCTTCCCGCGCAATGCTGGATCGGCGAATCAACGCGATTGAAGGCCTTTCTCTTGCCGCGCCTGAAGCAACTTACCTGGCCTGGATCGACGCCAGCCAGCTTAACGTTGCCAGCCCGGCGCTGTTTTTCGAGCGGCACGGGCTGGGATTCTCAGCGGGAAAAGATTTCGGCGATGATAAATTTGTGCGCTTTAACTTTGGCTGTACGCATGACCTTATCCACGAGGCGCTACGGCGGATGGAAAAAGCGGTACAGACGCTAACACGTTAAGACGCCCGTTCGCTCTCCACGACGTCCTTCAGGCTCCAGGGATGGAACTTGATGGTTACGTTGCCGTCGCTGACGGCCAGCGTAGGATTAGGCAACCTTTCGCCTGCCCCTTTTGGCGCACTGTTTTTGACTGAAACACCCGGCCTTGACAGACCTTCATCGGACATCAGCGCAATCGCGCGAGCGCTCAGCTGCTCTTCATCACCCGGCAGAACGATTTCAACATGTTCCCAGCCCTCATGGCGGTAAACACGCTCGCCTGGCCAGGGAAGCTCTACTACGCTTATCTGCCACGGCCCAACGGTTAAAGGTTCATGCAGTTCAAATAAAGCGACGGGCCGCCCGTTGATCTCTTTTTCTGAAAACAGCACGCCATGCTGTAAAAAACCTTTTTTCCAGCGTTCTGCCGTCGCGGGCTGATTGCAGCGCACGGCAATATGATCGGCTTTTAAATCAACCAGATCGAGGCCCAGACGCGCCGCCAAATCGTTAAGATAGCGTAAAAACTCAGAAGAACTGTTAACCAAATCGCTTAGTTCTTCAGCAACATTACCAGAAAACATTCTACTACCCCTTCCAAAACTTAACTAAATGTAATATTTATCCTGCGCATTACTGACAATTTCGTACCAATAAAACTGTATAAACTTAACTTTCAGCGCTGATAAACCAGCAAAATACGCAAAAAACTAACATTTTATCCAGTAAAAGGTGGTTCTTGATCTCATTTTTCACTATATAATTTGTCTTAAGACAAAAAATTCGTTCAGTTAAATTTATACAATGCGACTATTCTTAAATCCTCACCCCTGACTTGTAGGGTATTATGAATACTTATAGATTCGTTCCGCTTCTACTACTGAGGAATAGCAAATGCTGATGTTAATACTCGTCGCAGTGCTTGTCGTTATGATGGGGTTTGCTTTGGTACGTCACTGGAAGGTTCGTAACGAAAAAATGACCGTTGCCAGTCCATACCGCCCACACCGCCGCCGCACCTGACGGACTATGCAGGAAACTGTCCCCACTTTTTCCTGCAAAGCCCGCCTCCTGAGCCTTCAGGTACCTGGATAACTACATCCGAAATACAGTATACTTTTCCCCTTCTTTTTTAGCGGTGCCACTGTACAGCAATTTTGCTACAGGGCCTCGTACAAAATGACAGCCTGCGCACCATGACGCAGGCGTTTTTGCATATAAGGTAATCCGGTGAATATTCAGGCTCTTCTTTCAGATAAAGTCAGTCAGGCGATGATCGCAGCAGGCGCTCCGGCCAGTTGTGAACCGCAGGTACGGCAGTCAGCCAAAGCACAGTTTGGCGATTACCAGGCGAACGGCATCATGGCCGTCGCAAAACAACTGGGTAAAGTGCCGCGACAGCTGGCTGAAGAAGTGCTTAAACACCTTGACCTGCAGGGTATCGTCAGCAAGGTTGAAATCGCCGGACCTGGCTTCATTAATTTGTTTCTGGATGCCGACTGGCTTGCTGCTCAGGTTGACAGCGTCGTTAACGCCCCTCGCCTTGGCGTTACGACAGTTGAACCACAAACTATCGTCGTCGATTATTCCGCACCAAACGTGGCGAAAGAGATGCACGTCGGTCACGTTCGCTCGACCATTATTGGCGATGCGGCGGTGCGTACCCTGTCGTTTTTAGGCCATAACGTCATTCGCGCCAACCACGTAGGTGACTGGGGCACGCAGTTCGGCATGCTGATCGCTTTTCTGGAAAAGCAGCAGAACGAAGCGCACGGTGAGATCGCACTTTCCGATCTGGAAGCTTTCTACCGTGAAGCCAAACGTACCTACGATGAAGATCCTGCTTTTGCCGAGCGCGCACGCGGCTATGTCGTCAAGCTACAGGGCGGCGATGAATATTGCCGTAAAATGTGGAAAAAGCTGGTCGACATTACCATGTCGCAAAACCAGATCGTTTATGACCGCATGAACGTGACGCTGAGCCGCAAAGACGTGATGGGCGAAAGCCTGTATAACGACATGCTGCCAGGTATCGTCGCCGATCTGAAAGCCAAAGGCCTGGCGGTAGAAAGCGAAGGCGCCACCGTTGTCTTCCTGGACGAATACAAGAACAAAGACGGCGAGCCGATGGGCGTTATCATCCAGAAAAAGGATGGCGGCTACCTCTACACCACGACCGATATCGCCTGCGCCAAATACCGTTATGAAACGCTGCATGCCGACCGCGTGCTGTACTATATCGATTCTCGTCAGCACCAGCATTTACAGCAGGCCTGGTCCATCGTGCGCAAAGCGGGCTACGTACCGGAATCCGTACCTTTAGAACATCACGCTTTCGGCATGATGCTGGGTAAAGACGGCAAACCGTTTAAAACCCGCGCGGGCGGCACCATCAAGCTTTCAGATCTGCTGGATGAAGCGGTAGAGCGCGCCACAAAGCTGGTCAGCGAAAAAAATCCGGATATGCCAGCCGACGAGCTGAATAAACTGGCCAACAGCGTGGGGATCGGCGCGGTTAAATATGCCGATCTGTCAAAAAGCCGTACCACGGATTACGTGTTCGACTGGGACAACATGCTGGCTTTTGAAGGCAACACCGCGCCTTATATGCAGTATGCCTACACCCGCGTGCTTTCCGTATTCCGTAAGGCAGGCATTGAAGAATCCGCCATCAACGGTAAGACCGTTATTACCGAAGATCGCGAAGCCGCACTGGCCGTGCGCCTGCTGCAGTTTGAAGAAACCATCACTCAGGTTGCACGCGACGGCACGCCGCACGTTATGTGTGCCTACCTGTACGATCTGGCCGGGCTGTTCTCTGGTTTTTATGAACATTGCCCTATCCTTGCCGCCGAAGACGAAACGACAAAGCAGAGCCGCCTGAAGCTGGCGCTGCTGACCGCGAAAACGCTGAAGCAGGGTCTGGATACGCTGGGTATTGATACCGTAGAAAGAATGTAATTTCTGCATTAAGGATGGGGTGAGCTTTCATCTCATCCGACACCGATAAGTTTATTCGGGCAGGCACGGGCAATCGCTCGTGCCTTTTTTATTGGTTAACGAAGGGATAACGTTGAAATTTTAATCCCGGCTCCCTCTCCACTTTTGCGCATAAAAGTCGTTTAATATCCAAAAAGTAAACTATTTAGCTTCTTCTGCCTCATAATGAATCTCTGACAGCAACACTTCGAAATTAGATTGGGGCAAGCCTTGTAAATTCATTGCTCCTGAAACTTCTTTAAGCTCTTCTGAATTTAAAATTTCCATATATTACCTCCATTATTAACACCCATATAACCTTATTCTAAGGATAAGCCTTCCTAATTTCTCCTTTGTAAGGATATCTGCTTTTAAAATGGTCACCTGTAATTCTTTCAGGCTGTCATCCAAATAAATTTTATTAATTTCTTTCTTTTCCCAAAGCCCGCATACGGCATAAGCCCTGGCTTCAGGAGTAGCATGGCCGCCTTTCATAATGTTTTCGAAAATCAATACAGAATTTTTGTCATGCAAAACATCTTCATAGATTATTTGCTGTGGCATTTTTTTTGCCACAAAACCATTAAAGCCGAAAGAGAATAGCGTTACAGAGGATAAGCGTCTTTCTATGTCCTGCTCTGCCTGGGCAAAAAAAGGGATCAATAAAAAAATAACGATCTTTTTCCATTTCATTAAGGCCTCCTTGCTTAAATAAACTATAAATTGGCACTAACATTATGTATGTGATAGCGCCCACAATACTTCCTTTATTCGAACGCGGCCTTTATCACCTGGAAACTAATTGCTATCTACATCAGTTAGAAAAAAATTTTTTATTCCTGGCTTAAAGCGACATTCACAGCAGGTCAATCACCAGCGCTATACGCCAGTCATGCAGCGACGCCGCTACCCAATCAGTAGTCAAATTCAAAAATTTTGTCCGCCCAACAAAAAAGGGGCGAATCGCTTCGCCCCTTCGTTTGTGCTGTGGTACAGATAGCAACCTTAACGGTAATTCACCATCACCTCATTACCCAGCACGCGCAGCGCCTGTGGCAAGCGCCCTTTTCCCTGCACGCCATAAACAAAATGCAGCGAGCCACCTGCCTGAATATTTGTCAGCCCGCGCGTGGAGCCACTGCCACCCTCAAGCCGCACGCAGCGGGTTTCTGCGCAAAGCCAGGCCGCAAAACCGGAAGGCGTCGGGCCATTCAGCGTATAGCGCCAGTTAATCTCCGTAATCGCGCCGTTAACCGGCGTTGCCGCCTTAAGCGCAGGCGACGGTGCCTGCATGCCTCGATTAATCAGTCCCGGCCCCGGTGCGGAGGCATGCCAGGCGCCCCCTCCGGCCAGCGCCAGCTGCGGCAAACAGATTAACAGCAGCAGCAGCTTTTTCATTAGTGTCCGCCAATGGTGGAAGTCATCCGGATCTGCCGGTTATCGGTCAGCTCCAGGTTAGAAATCACCATCAGCTGCGGCAGGTTACGACGCAGGAAGCGAGCCAACAGCGCGCGCAACGGATGGTTAACCAACAGCACAGGCGGCGCGCCAAGCGACTCCTGATGGGATAATGCACCCTGCGCCTGCGCCAGCAAACGATCCGCCAGGCCCGGTTCCAGACCGCCGCCGCCCTGCAATGCCTGCAGTAACAGACGTTCCAGCGTGGTGTCCAGCCCGATAACCTGCACTTCACCATTGCCCGGATACCACTGCTGTGTAATTGCCCTGCCCAACGCAACGCGCACCACGGAAGTCAGCTCATGCGGATCGGTCTGCACGGTGGCGTGCTCTGCCAGCGTTTCAATGATGGTACGCATATCGCGAATGGAAACGCGTTCCGCCAGCAGGTTCTGCAACACTTTATGCAGCGTGGTCAGCGTGATCACGCCCGGGATCAAATCTTCCGTCAGCTTAGGCATATCCTGCGTTACGCGATCCAGCAGCTGCTGCGCTTCCTGACGGCCAAACAGCTCGCTGGCGTACTGGCCAATCAGATGGTTCAGGTGCGTGGCAACGACGGTACTTGCTTCTACTACGGTATAACCCTGAATCTGCGCCTGCTCTTTCAGCGCGCTGTCAATCCAGATTGCAGCCAGGCCGAAAGCCGGATCGACGGTCGCTTCACCCGGCAACGTCCCCGCTGCGGTACCCGGGTTGATCGCCATCCAGCGGCCCGGATAGGCGTCGCCGCTGCCAATTTCCACGCCCTTCATCAGAATACGGTAGCGCGCTGGCGGCAGCTCCATGTTGTCACGGATATGCACCACCGGCGGCAGAAAGCCCATCTCCTGCGCAAACTTCTTACGAATACTGCGAATGCGGCCAAGCAGCTCGCCATTCTGCGTATTATCCACCATCGGGATCAGACGGTAGCCCACTTCCATTCCCAGCGTATCCTCCAGCTGCACGTCGGTCCAGGAAGCTTCGATATTGGTTGGCGTTTCGATGTTCTTCACCAGGCTGCTCTGCGTCTCGGCCTTCGGCTGGTTTTCTTTACCACGCAGATACCAGGCCAGACCCAGCAGCGCGGCGGTAAACATCAGGAACACCAGGTTAGGCATGCCCGGCACCAGACCCAGCAGACCCAGTACGCCAGCACTCAGCATCATCACGCGCGGATTTTTGAACAGCTGGGTGACCATCTGCTCGCCGACGTCCTGATCGGTCGCCACGCGAGTAACGATAACACCCGCTGCGGTCGAAATGACCAGGGCCGGGATCTGTGCAACCAGACCGTCACCGATAGTCAGCAGCGTATAGCTTTCCGCCGCATGACCCACGTCCAGACCGTGCTGCACCACGCCCACCAGCAGACCGCCGATGACGTTAATCACCATGATCATGATACCGGCGATGGCGTCACCACGAACGAACTTACTCGCACCGTCCATCGAACCATAGAAGTCCGCTTCCTGAGTAACCTCAGAACGGCGCTTTTTCGCTTCGTCTTCGCCAATCAGGCCGGCGTTGAGGTCGGCGTCGATGGCCATCTGCTTACCGGGCATCCCATCCAGTACGAAACGCGCGCCAACTTCCGCGATACGCCCCGCACCTTTAGTGATAACCATAAAGTTAATGATGACCAGGATAATAAAGACCACGATACCGATGGCGAAGTTGCCGCCCACCAGGAAGTGGCCAAAGGCCTCAACCACGCGTCCCGCCGCGCCAGCGCCCGTATGGCCTTCCAGCAGGATGATACGGGTTGAAGCAACGTTCAGCGCCAGGCGCAATAAGGTAGAGAACAGCAGGATGGTAGGAAACGCGGCGAACTCCAGCGTTTTCTGGGTAAACATCGCTACCAGCAGCACCATAATCGACAGCGCGATATTAAAGGTGAACAGCAGATCGAGGATGAAAGGCGGCAATGGCAGTACCATCATCGACAGGATCATCATGATTAACACCGGCCCGGCCATGATCTGCCATTGGGTATCTTTCATGTTCGGTAAGCGTAACAGTGTGGCCAGATTCGCCATCAGTCTTTCTCTCCAGAGCCAAAGTCCAGTGCTTCCGGCACAGGTAAATTAGCAGGTTTTTTCGGAGCCAGGCCACCCTCAAGCTTCCAGCGACGGAGCTGCCAGACCCAGGCCAACACTTCTGCAACAGCCGCATATAACGTACCGGGAATATGCTGACCAATTTCACTGTGCCGATAGAGCGCACGTGCCAGCGGTGGTGCTTCCAGCACCGGAATACGGTGCTCTTTACCCAGTTCACGAATGCGTAATGCCACTTCACCCGCGCCTTTTGCGATAACTTTCGGCGCGCTCATTTTCTTCTCGTCGTACTGCAACGCGACCGAATAGTGCGTCGGGTTGGTAACGATAACGTCCGCTTTCGGCACATCGGCCATCATGCGTCGACGTGCTGCCGCGCGCATCTGCTGGCGAATTTTGCCTTTGATGTGCGGGTCACCTTCCTGCTGCTTATATTCGTCGCGAATTTCCTGACGAGTCATTCGCAGCCCTTTGTAGTAACTGTAGAGCTGCCAGAACACGTCAAAGCCCACCATCGGCGACAGCCCCAGCACTATCAGCACGCAACACATAGCAATCATATTCAGCGAGCTGGCCAGCGCGGTGTAAGGTGATTCGCTCATTAAGCGCATCATCTCCGGCCAGTTGTGCCTGACATACAGCCAGGTCACACAGCCCACCAGCACCGCTTTTAAAATCGACTTGCCCAGCTCCGTCGCCGTCTGCGCGGAAACCAGCTTGCCTAATCCTTTAATCGGGTTCATCTTGCCCATATCGAACTTGATGGCTTTCCCGCTGATCAGTACGCCGCCCAACAGCATCGGCGCGGCTATCGCTACCAGAACCAGACCGGCCATCATCGGAATCAGCGTATAAACCGCCTGGACAAACAGTCGGCCAATCAGGTGCAGCATCTGGCTGGTATCGCTGACCACCGAGTGGTCAAACACCAGCCCCTGCGCCAACAGCTGACCGATTTTGCGGGCCATGCTTTCGCCGCCCATCCACAAAATACCTAAGCCCGCCACCAGCATTAACACCGAGGTCAGCTCGCGCGAGCGCGGAACCTGCCCTTCTTCTCGTGCTTTTTCAAGTCGGTGGGGGGTTGCGGATTCGGTCTTTTCCTCTTCGCTATCACCAGACACAGGCTAATCCTCAAGGAATTTCTGGGGTACGGGATTGATGTGGCTAGCATGCCAAAAACGCGCAGGGATGATGCCGCGAGTAAACGCGTAAAAAGGGGGTTATTTCGCTGATAGCAAAAAAGGGCCGATAAGCATCGGCCCTGAGGGAGTGAAAAAACTAGAACCCGAGGCTGTCGAGCAGGTCGTCGACCTGATCCTGGTTCGCCACCACGCCGGGCGCTTCACCATTGATCTGCGGACCATTTTTCAGACTGTCGGCGTCTTTCTTCGGACGCACAGGCTGTTCCGGCATATTTTCCAGCAGCACCATCAACAGCTGGCGCTCAATCTCCTGGATAACGTTCATCATGCGCTTGATAACCTGACCGGTCAGGTCCTGGAAATCCTGCGCCATCATGATTTCCATCAGCTGAGCATTGGTGAAGCCCGTATGCTGTGGCACCGATTCCAGATAACCACGGGTATCCGAAACCAGCGAGCGGGCGTCTGCCAGTTCGATAGGATTCTCAAACCACTCATCCCAACGGCCTTTCAGCGCTTTAGCTCCATTCTCCATCTCTGTCTGGTGTGGCTGTGCAGCCTCCACGCAGTTCAGCGCGCGTTCGGCCGCCTGAGCGGTCATTTGCACTACGTAGTCCAGGCGATCGCGGGCGTCGGGAATGGCTTCCGCCGCTTCAGCAATGGCCTGATCCAGTCCCAGCTCACGCAGGCTGTCGCGCAACATCCGCGTCAGCGAACCGATTCGGGAGATAATGTCGTGCGCGGACGCATCGGCATTTGGTTTCGGAAGTTCGCTCATCTCGGCTCCTTACATACCCAGCTTTTCGAAGATCTTGCCTAACTTCTCTTCAAGTGTTGCTGCGGTAAAAGGTTTAACGACATAGCCACTGGCACCCGCCTGAGCAGCCGCAATAATGTTCTCTTTTTTGGCTTCGGCCGTGACCATCAGCACCGGCAGTTTGCCGAGCGTGCCGTCTGCACGGATGGTTTGCAGCAGCTGCAAGCCGTCCATGTTTGGCATGTTCCAGTCTGAAATCACGAAGTCGAAGCCGCCAGCGCGCAGTTTAGCCAGGGCGTCAACGCCGTCTTCTGCTTCTTCAACGTTATTGAAGCCGAGCTCTTTCAGCAGGTTACGGACGATACGACGCATCGTGTTGAAGTCGTCGACGACCAGAAACCGCATATTTTTGTCAGCCATAATTACTCCTGTTTGTGTAGCCCCGCGGGACGGGCGCTGCGTTAGATACGTAATGCCTGTCCGGCGCTAATTTTTGCCAGCATGTGCTGGCTGATTTGGTGGAGATCCACCACTTCACTGGCGCCCCCGAGCGCTATCGCCTCGCGGGGCATACCAAATACGACACAGCTCGCTTCGTTCTGGGCAATGGTCCAGGCACCGGCTTTGTTCATGGTCAACAGACCGGCGGCCCCATCGTTACCCATTCCGGTCAGAATGACGCCTACGGCGTTACGACCGGCATGTTGCGCAACTGATTTAAATAACACGTCTACCGAAGGTTTATGACGATTGACCGGTGGGCCATCGTGCAGTTTCACCTGATAGTTTGCGCCGCTGCGCGCCAGCTCCATGTGCATCGCGCCCGGCGCGATATAAGCATGGCCCGGCAGCACGCGCTCGCCGTCTTCCGCTTCTTTTACCGTGATCTGACACAGCTTGTTCAGACGCTCGGCGAAAGAGCGGGTAAAACCTGGCGGCATATGCTGCGTAATCATCAGCGCCGGACTGGTGGCCGGCAGCGGTTCAAGCACATGCCTGATCGCTTCCGTTCCGCCCGTTGAAGCGCCGATAGCGATAAGCTTTTCGCTACTCAGCATCGGCCCGGCTTTCAGCATGACCGGCGTCGGTGCCGCACGGCGTACATGCAGTTTCGCTCTGGAAGCGGCGCGCACCTTGTCGGCAATCATCTGGCTGTAGGCCAGCATGCCTTCGCGGATACCCAGCGAGGGTTTGGTCACAAAGTCCACCGCACCCAGCTCCAGCGCGCGCAGCGTCACTTCAGAGCCTTTGCCGGTCAGCGAAGAAACCATCACCACCGGCATCGGCCGCAGGCGCATCAGCTTTTCCAGAAAATCCAGTCCGTCCATGCGCGGCATTTCGACATCCAGCGTCAGTACGTCAGGATTAAATTCTTTGATTAAATCACGTGCCACCAGCGGATCGGGCGCTGTCGCCACCATCTCCATGTCTGAATGACCATTGATGATTTCCGTCATCAGCTGACGCATCAGCGATGAGTCATCAACACATAACACTTTGATTTTGCCCATTATCTTTCCTTAGTCAGCCCGTAAACCGTCTGGCCTCGCAGGTAAAACTCTTTGCTGATCTGGCTGAAGTTTTCAGAATGACCGGCAAACAGGATGCCGCCAGGTTTCAGCATGGGTACAAAACGCCGCAGGATCTTTTCCTGCGTTTCTTTATCGAAATAGATCATCACGTTGCGGCAGAAGATCGCATCGAACGGTCCCGGCACGGCCCACTCATTGCCCAGCAGGTTGAGCTGGGAAAAGGTGATGGTGTTAGCCAGCTCAGGACGCACGCGCACCATGCCGGCGTGTGGGCCAGTCCCGCGAAAGAAGAAGCGCTGTAGCTGCTGTGGAGACAGCGTACGCAGCTCTTCCTGGCGGTAGACGCCCGACATCGCTTTTTCCAGTACCTGGGTATCGATATCGGTCGCGTGAACCTGGAATTTGCCAGGGCCCGCGCCTAACGTCTCGGCCAGCGTCATGGCGATAGAGTAAGGCTCTTCACCGGTTGACGCCGCTGCACACCAGACGCTAAAGCTGCCACCGCGACGTTTGGCGTGGTCGGCCAGAATCGGAAAGTGGTGCGCTTCACGGAAAAACGCCGTCAGGTTAGTGGTCAGCGAGTTAATAAAAGCCTGCCACTCTGCACTGCCGGAGTCGCTCTCCAGCAGCGCCAGATAGC
This sequence comes from Erwinia sp. BNK-24-b, assembly GCF_047456155.1. Lineage (NCBI taxonomy): Bacteria > Pseudomonadati > Pseudomonadota > Gammaproteobacteria > Enterobacterales > Erwiniaceae > Erwinia > Erwinia sp. BNK-24-b. The sequence goes on along the minus strand of NZ_CP179901.1, from coordinate 1,787,182 downwards.
GACCAAAATCGTCGATACCTAACGTTCTCAAGCGGCGTACCAGACGGTTGTAAACCATCTCGCGCTTGTGGTCGGCCAGAACGATGCCAGCCCGCTGATAAATCAACTGACTGATACGCTTAAAGTGCGTATCGGATAACGGCAGGCGCTGCACCATTTGTGACAGCATCGTTGCGTTTTCCGGCGGTGCTAACAACGTCGATTTTTTCATCCAGATCCACCCTGCAAGGTACAGATTAAGGGGTTAAGTCATTATTTTTCCCTGTGGCCTGCGCGGTCGTTAAGGTAAAAACCTCTTATCCGGGCGGCCCGAGCGTGCCTGGGGCTGCTGCCGCTTCCACTACCAGCGCGGCGTTCTGTTATGTGTTTTACGCTGTCTGAGGGCGCTAACCCGGCGATTCATTCAGATTGCTTCTCTGATTATCGGCAGCAGTTCGAACTTCCTGAGCTAAAATTGCGTTAATACGCTGTTTTTTACTGCCCGCGACATAAAAACACCCTCTCACGCGTAAGATGCTTTAATGTCGCGCCGTCATCGTCAGACGACGGCGCGTGATTACTTAGAACGTTTCCCAGTTATCGTTAGAAACTGCGGCAGCCTGCGCCTTCTTCGGCGTGCTTACCGGCAGCGGCTTGCTGACGGCCTGAGCGATGCTCTCTTTACGAATGCGGAACACGGCGACGGCCTGGTTGAGTCGGCTGGCCTGCGCTTCCAGCGCCGCAGCGGCAGCGGCAGATTCCTCTACCAGCGAGGAGTTCTGCTGCGTTACGCGGTCCATCTCGGTGACCGCGATGCCAATCTGGTCAATACCGCGGCTCTGTTCACCAGAAGCCGAGGCGATTTCGCCCATGATGTCGGTCACGCGCGTTACCGCATTGACGATATCCGCCATCGTTTCACCGGCGCTTTCTACCTGCTGCGATCCGGTATCGACACGCGCCACGGAATCTTCAATCAGACTCTTAATTTCTTTGGCCGCCTGGGCACTACGCTGCGCCAGGTTGCGTACTTCACCGGCAACCACGGCAAAGCCACGGCCCTGCTCGCCCGCACGCGCTGCTTCCACCGCGGCGTTCAGCGCCAGGATATTGGTCTGGAAAGCGATGCCGTCGATCACGCTGGTGATATCAGCGATTTTCTTCGAGCTGCCCGCGATGTCGCTCATGGTTTTCACCACGCCATCCACCACCTTGCCGCCTTTCTGCGCGGTTTCCGACGCGCTCAGCGCCAGCTGCGAAGCCTGACGGGCGTTTTCGGCGTTCTGCTTCACCGTAGCGGTCAGCTGTTCCATACTGGCAGCCGTTTCTTCCAGCGAGGCGGCCTGCTCTTCGGTACGAGCAGAGAGGTCGTTATTGCCTGCGGAGATTTCAGTGGCGCCGGTAAAGATAGCGTCAGAACCGTCACGCACATCGCTGACCGTACGCACCAGCGACTGCTGCATGTCGCGCAGGCTTTGCGCCAGCTGCGTCATTTCGCTACGGCCTTCCACCTCGATAGTCTGCGTCAGGTCACCGCTGGCGATATGGCGAATATGATCGATGTTTGCGTTCAGCGGCAGCAGCAGCAGTTTACGGATGCCGCTCCAGGCCAGGGCGATAACCGCAGCGGAAACCAGCAGCACGCCCAGCAACAGCCAGATGGTCTGATGGTAAGCATCAGTGTTAGCCTGAACCCCTTTTGCGGTCAGACCGTTAACCACGTCCTGCCAGTGGTTGTAAGCCTGTTGAAACTGCTCCTGATAGCTCTGCGTCGGCTGGGCAACAAAATCGTTGAAACGGCCGGTCTGCATCATTACTACCAGGTCTGCCAGCGCATCATGGAACTGTTTGTATTGCGCCTGCAGTGCCTGGACGTCTTCTGCCTTTTTTCCGTCTTCGCTCAGCGTGGCGTTAAACGTCGCCATTCCTTTATCAGCCGCAGCCAGATCTGCCTGCGCCTGCGTCATCAGATCGCTGGCAGTCGCGCCCAGACCTGTTTTGTTAACGTCCAGCAGATAGCGAATACCGGCGCGGTTCAGCGTGTTGCGCGCCTGGACCAGCGAAACCCATGCCGTGCCCATTGCCTGCTGCAGGACGCGCATTTGCTGGTTGAACTCAAAATTTTCCTTGTCATTCTGTACGGTTTTAAAAAACAGACCGCCAGTTCCCAACTGCAGTACAGCAAACAACACCAGCACGCTAACCAGGCCGGTCACCACTTTTATACTCTTGAACATAACTACCTCAGTAGGGGGGCTATTTGGTTTAGTTATCGGCAAGGGCCAGGGGAACTTTATGCAGGCACAGCACGGATTATGCGTGATTCGGCCAGGTGCGAAATCTGCCATTACAGCGCCACCAAAAGGGACGAATCGTTGCTGTGCGTTACACTGTCTTAATGATGAATAATGCTTTGTAGAAGCCCCCGGAAATTTACTGATGCATCGCCGGGCCAGCCAAAAATTCATTCGCTTATTGTTCAGGGAGTAGCAACCATGTCAGACGATCCGCTTGCTAAATTTCATACCTGGTGGGACGAGGTAAAACGCGATGCGGCACTGAAGCATCCCGGCGCAGTATGTGTTTCCACCGTCTCTGCGGATGGTGAACCCAGCGCACGCTTTGTCGATCTGAAGTCTGCCGATGACCAGGGCTTTACTTTCTGTACGTGGTTTGATTCGCGTAAAGGTAAAGAGATAGCGCAAAACCCTAACGTCGCCCTTACCTTCTGGTGGGAAGCAAAAGGCTATCAGGTGCGCGTTGAAGGTGTGGCACAGCGGGCCTGCGAGCAACAGTCGGAAAGCTGGTGGTCTACGCGCTCGCGCGACGCGCAGCTGACCACGCTTTGTTTTCAGCAGAGCCAGCCATTAAGCGGTGAAGTCGAGCTGGCGAAAAAGCTCCGGCAGGCCAAAGAAGAAACCGCAGGCCAGCCGATCGAAAAGCCTGAACGCTGGGGCGGCGTGCAGGTTATCCCCCGAACGATTGAATTTCTGACCTTCCGCGACAACCGCCTGCATCTGCGAGAGCTTTATACGAGGACAGAAGATCGGCGCTGGGAAAAGCAGCTGCTCCAGCCTTGAGGCTTTTCTCCGATTGCCGCGCGTTTCGTTGCCAGAAGCATAAAAAAAGCCCGGTCAGAACCGCCCTTTATCTGGGTCGGCGCTGTACCGGGCTTATGCAGCAGGTCTTAAAAAACCCGCTTTTAATCCTTTACTGGTTCGTTATTAAAACGTTTCCCAGTTACCTTCGTCAGTGGCCGCAGCAGCTTTACGCGGCGCGGATTTAACGGTACGGGCAACTGGCGCGGCGGCGCGACTACCCTGGTCTTTGCGTACGCGGAATACGGCAACCGCCTGAGTCAGACGGCTGGCCTGATCTTCCAGCGTAGCCGCAGCGGTAGCGGATTCTTCCACCAGCGTGGCGTTCTGCTGCGTCACACGGTCCATCTCGGTAACCGCGATGCCAATCTGGTCAATACCGCGGCTCTGTTCATCAGAAGCGGAGGAGATTTCGCCCATGATGTCGGTCACGCGTGTTACCGCATTGACGATATCCGCCATCGTTTCACCGGCGCTTTCTACCTGCTGCGATCCGGTATCGACACGCGCTACTGAATCTTCGATCAGGCTCTTAATTTCTTTAGCCGCCTGGGCACTACGCTGCGCCAGGTTGCGCACTTCGCCAGCAACCACGGCAAAGCCACGGCCCTGCTCGCCCGCACGCGCTGCTTCCACCGCGGCGTTCAGCGCCAGGATATTGGTCTGGAAAGCGATGCCGTCGATCACGCTGGTAATATCAGCGATTTTCTTCGAGCTGCCCGCGATGTCGCTCATGGTTTTCACCACGCCATCCACTACCTTGCCGCCTTTCTGCGCGGTTTCTGACGCGCTCAGCGCCAGCTGTGAAGCCTGACGGGCGTTTTCGGCGTTCTGCTTCACCGTAGCGGTCAGCTGTTCCATACTGGCAGCCGTTTCTTCCAGCGAAGCAGCCTGCTCTTCGGTACGGGAAGAAAGATTGGTGTTACCCGCAGCAATTTCCGTAGCGCCCGTATAGATAGCGTCAGAACCATCACGCACATCGCTGACCGTCCGCACCAGCGCCTGCTGCATGTCGCGCAGGCTGGTTGCCAGCTGCGCCATTTCGTTACGGCCTTCAACCTGGATCTCGTGCGTCAGGTCGCCGCTGGCGATATGGCTGATATGTTCAATGTTTTCCTGCAGTGGTTTAATCAGCACGGTACGCAGACCAATCCAGCACAGTGAAATCAGTGCGATAACCAGCACCATCACGGCACCAATCACCCACAGCATTTTGGCGTAGGCGCTTTCGTTATCTACCGCACCCTGCGCGGTCAGCACGTTCTGTGCGGCACGCCAGGTAGTGTAAGCATCCTGCATATCGTTTTGCTTCTGCTCAATGTTCAGTTTGAACATTTCAGTAAGCTGTCTGTTTTCCATCAGCGTCAGCATCTGGCCCAGCGTTTTAGAATAGCTGTCGTAATTCTTTTCCAGCTGTGCAATAACGGCCGCATCCATCCCTTTGGTATTAGGGATTGACTGGTAGCGCGCATAGGATTTATCCGCGCTGGCCAGCAGGCTTTTGCCCTGATTGCTAATATCCGTCAGCGAAGCGCTGTTGATATTATTTGCCGTGTCGCTCTGTATACGCAGCATGCCGCGGTTAATAGCAATACGAGTCTGGTTTAGCGATACCCATGCATCGGTAAAAGCCGCCACGTTCTCGCTGGAGTTTTGTGCAATAGAAAAATTGGTTTTATCATTGGTCAGCGCGTGAATAAATAATCCGCCCGCCAGCAGCTGAAGTGTGCCGAATACCAGCAGCACTAACAGCAGGCTGGTAACGACCTTGATGCGTTTAAACATAGGATACCCCTGGTAGAAGAAATTGAATCAACGTTTAATTTATCGGCGTTAATTTTTAGAACTTTATGCAGGCAGCAAACAGATTTACTAAAGTGATACTTTAATAAGTAAATTAATTTTTTAGCCTGGTTAACGGATTTAAGATATAAAAAACACCCCGGCAGTTTCCTGCTCACAGGGTGTTCTTATTCTTTATTTAAAGCTAAGCGTTATGCGCTGCGCAGCGTATCCATCAGCGCCATCTCGTCGCTGTTAAGCAGCTTCTCGATATCGACCAGAATAAGCATGCGCTCGCCCAGCGCGCCCAGACCGGTTAAATATTCGGTAGACATCGTTACCGCAAATTCCGGTGAAGGACGGATCTGATCGGTGGTCAGTGACAGGACGTCGGAAACGCCGTCAACAACAATTCCCACTACGCGCAGTTCAAGATTTAAAACAATAACCACGGTGTTTTCGTTATATTCCACGTCCGGCTGTGCGAATTTAACGCGCAGGTCGATGATGGGTACAATAACACCGCGCAGGTTAGTCACGCCTTTAATAAAGGCTGGCGTATTGGCGATACGGGTTACCTGATCGTAACCACGGATCTCCTGCACTTTCAAAATATCAATACCGTATTCTTCGTCACCCAGTGTAAACACCAGGAACTCCTGACCAACGGTTTCGCCAGCGAGTTTAGTGACAGTTGCCATTCCAGTCATAGTTTTACCCTTATCGGTTAAAGTCAGGCTGCGGCTCCCGCCACACGCTTTTCACGGTTGAGAGACTGCAGAGCCGACACGTCGACGATCAGCGCTACGCTACCATCACCGAGGATAGTTGCCGCCGAAATGCCCGGTACTTTGCGATAGTTACTTTCAAGGTTTTTGACCACCACCTGGTGCTGGCCAATCAGTTGGTCTACCAGCAGCGCGTAGCGTTTGCCTGCGCTTTGCAGGATCACCACGATGCCCTGCGTTGCTTCGGTTTTCGCGCCATGCACGTCAAAGACGTTCCACAGCTCAACCAGCGGCAGGTACTCGCCACGCACTTCCAGCACGCGCTCGCCACCGGCCAGCGGATGCAGGTCGCCAGCCAGAGGCTGCAGCGATTCCATTACCGCATTCAGCGGCAGAATAAAGACTTCGTCCGCGACGCGAACGGACATGCCGTCCAGAATAGCCAGCGTCAGCGGCAGCAGGATACGAATAGTGGTGCCCTTGCCCTGCTTAGAAGCGATTTCCACGTGGCCGCCCATCTCCTGGATGTTACGTTTCACCACGTCCATGCCTACGCCGCGACCGGAAACGTCGGTAACCTGTTCAGCCGTTGAGAAGCCAGGCGCGAAGATCAGCATGCCGACTTCCTCATCGCTCATGCCGTCATGCACCGGCAGGCCGGAAGAAAGCGCTTTCGCGAGGATACGTTCGCGGTTCAGGCCGGCACCGTCGTCGACCACTTCAATACAGATGTTGCCGCCCTGATGTTCCGCAGAAAGCGTCAGGTTACCCGTACCGGATTTGCCGGCAGCCACGCGTTTTTCAGGCGATTCGATACCGTGGTCCAGGCTGTTACGCACCAGATGGGTTAACGGATCGATAATGCGTTCGATCAGGCTCTTATCCAGTTCGGTGGAGCTACCCAGCAGCGTCAGCTCAACTTCTTTGCCCAGCTTGCTGGCAAGGTCGCGAACCAGACGCGGGAAGCGGCTGAAAACGTATTCCATCGGCATCATACGGATGGACATCACCGATTCCTGCAGGTCGCGGGCGTTGCGTTCCAGCTGGCCCATGCTGTTCAGCAGGTCACCGTGCGCAACCGGATCCAGCTCGTTGGAGCGCTGCGCCAGCATCGACTGGGTAATCACCAGCTCGCCGACCAGGTTGATCAGCTGATCGACCTTTTCTACCGCCACGCGGATACTGGTGGATTCGCTGGCCTTTGCCGCTGCCGGTTTCTTGGCGCTTTGCTTTGCCGCAGGCGCAGCTTCGGCAACCGCTGCCGCAGCAGGCTGTGCCGCCGGAGCCGGGGCTTCTTCCACTACGGTCAGCACTGGCGCTTCCGCCACGGCTACCGGTGCAGAAGCGGCATCCAGGAATTTGATTTGCGATTCTTCAATCACAAAACAGAGCACCGCCACGATATCATCCTGGCCGACCGAAGAATCCAGCGTCACCTCTACCGACGTTTCACCTTTGGTCACGTCAGAAAGCGTCCCCAGATTGCCCAGCTCTTCCAGCATCAGCGGAATTTCTGACGGCTTCAGGTTAACCAGCGCCAGGCGCAGGCCAGCAGCTGGCGCAGCGGCGGCTGGCGTCGAGGCTGCGGCTGGTGCAGCGGCTACGGGCGCGCTTTCGCCTTTGGCTTCCAGGGCCAGCTGACGCAGTGCCTGACAGATATAGGCGAAAGTAGCCGCATCCGGCTCCGTCGCGGTTTTATAGGCATCCAGCTGTTCCTGCATAATATCTTTGGTTTCCAAAAACAGGTTGATGATAGGCGTGCTCAGCTGCATTTCGCCGCGACGCGCGCCGTCAAGAATGTTTTCCAGGATGTGCGTGGTTTCCTGCAGAACAGTAAACCCAAAAGTCCCCGCTCCGCCTTTAATGGAGTGGGCCGCACGGAAGATAGCGTTAAGCTGTTCCGCATCCGGTTCCTGTGGATCTAAGCCCAACAGGTGTTGTTCCATGTCGGCCAACAGTTCGTCGGCCTCATCGAAAAACGTTTGATAAAAATCGCTGATATCCATGCTCACGGTATCACCTCTGCTGTGAGTTGCGATCGGTCTGGGCCGCTGGCGCAGGCGATGCTGGTGTTAAAGTTGGTGCTGCCTGTCCACCTACCGGCTCAGCCTGTGAGGGTTGAGGGTCTGGTTTTTTCGCCGCGTCGCCCGGTACGGACGGCGCCACTATTTTCGGTAAACTTGCTACGTCGTTATCGTTGACCTGTACCGCGTCGCTTTCAGAGTTCTCTTTCTCAATCTGCGCTTCGGTATCATGGTTCAACACCAGCAGGCTGATTCGACGGTTAACAGCATCGTCGCCGCCGCGGTTTTTTAACTTCATGGTGTCCGCCATGCCGACCACGCGCAGCATCTTGCTGCTGTCCAGGCCGCCGACAACCAGCTCCCGGCGGGAAGCATTGGCGCGGTCCGCCGACAGTTCCCAGTTGCTGTAGCCGCGCTGGCCGTTGGCGTACTGAATATCATCCGTATGGCCTGACAAACTGATCCTGTTCGGGATATCGTTCAGAATCGGCGCAATGGCGCGTAAAATGTCACGCATATAAGGTTCAACATCTGCGCTACCGGTTTTGAACATCGGCCGGTTCTGACTATCGATAATCTGAATGCGCAAACCTTCTTCTACCATGTTGATAATCAGATGCGGACGCAGCGCCTTCAGTCGCGGATCGGCTTCAATCAGCTGATCCAGCTTTTCGCGCAGGCGGTTTAAGCGGATTTCATCCAGCTTGCGTTTTTCCGCATCGATATCAGGGATCTTGTGCACTTCGCCTTTCTTCTGTGACGGATCCATCCCGCCGCCAGGGATCACGCTGGTGCTTTCACTGCTTTTGGTGCCGCCGGTAATCGCTACACGCAGCGGCGTTTTAAAGTAATCGGCAATGCCGGCCAGTTCCTGAGGCTTGGCAATCGCAATCAGCCACATCACCATAAAAAAAGCCATCATCGCGGTCATAAAGTCGGCGTAGGCAATCTTCCATGAGCCATGGCTGCCCCCGTGACCGTGCTGCTTTTTCTTTTTGACGACTACAATGGGGTGACTGTCGTGTTTCATGCATCCTGTCCTTTCGCTGGCGCTTTAGCGTTGCGGACATGCTCTTCCAGTTCGGTAAACGACGGACGCTCGGTGGAGTAAAGCGTTTTACGGCCAAACTCGACGGCGATCTGCGGCGCATAGCCGTTCAGGCTGGAAAGCAGCGTCACTTTGATGCACTGCATCATCTTGGTGACTTCGGCACATTTCTGATGCAGAACGCCAGCCAGCGGTGAAATAAAGCCATATGCCAGCAGGATACCCAGGAAGGTTCCCACCATCGCATGGGCAATCAGCTCACCCAGCTCGGCTGGCGGGCGGTCGGCAGAAGCCAGCGTGTGTACCACGCCCATGACCGCCGCAACGATACCGAAAGCGGGTAAAGAGTCGCCTACAGCACCGATGGCCGTTGCCGGCACGCCGCACTCGTGCTCGTAGGTTTCAATCTCTTCATCCATCAGGGCTTCGATTTCAAACGCGTTCATATTGCCGCTCACCATCAGTCGTAAATAATCAGTGATAAAGTCCACCAATCTTTTATCGGCAAGGATGCGCGGGTAATTAGCAAAAATTTCACTTTCCTTCGGACTTTCAATATCCCCTTCCAGCGAGAGCATGCCCTGCTGGCGCGATTTGGCCATCAGGCGATAAAGTAACGCCATCAGATCCATATAAATCGCTTTATTATATTTTGAGCCTTTCATTAACAGCGGCATCGCTTTCAGCGTGGCTTTAATTGCTTTGCCGCTATTTCCCACAATAAACGCACCAATGCCTGCGCCGCCGATAATTAACAGTTCAGAAGGTTGGTAAAGCGCGCCAAGATGGCCGCCGACCATTGCGTAGCCGCCCAACACTGAACCGAGAACCAGGATATACCCCAATATAACTAACACAATAAATCCTTACGTCTGGCGACGTGTGGGTTGAAGATGAACCGGAATAAGGCAGGTTGTTGCAACACGCGGGCAAAAAAAAGCAGCGGTATTAACCGCTGCTGGATTCACTCCACGTGGTGAACATTAAACGGCAAGTTTTACCTGTTCATCCAGCAGTTGTGAAATATTATCGGCAGGATCTGCGATAAGTTTACGTCTTTTTACCGCACGTGATGGCGGCTGGCACAGGCTGCAGACAAAGCTGCCAACAGGCTGGTGCGCGTGGTTAATAAAGCTACCGCCGCAGCATTTACAGTCGGAAAGCTCCAGCATTCCGCTCTCAACAAACCGGACTAAGGTCCAGGCGCGGGTCAGCGCCAACAGCGGGCCTTCGTCCTGTTGCGGGCATTGCTCCAGGTAGAGACGGTAAGCTTTAATTACCGCATCTACGCCGCTGCTCAAACCGCTTTTGAGTAAGAACTGCCATGCGTTACAGAACATAGAAGAATGAATATTCTGTTCCCATGTCATAAACCAGTCGGTAGAAAAAGGCAGCATGCCTTTTGGCGGTGGGCTGCCGCGCAGTTCTTTATATAATTTAATTAAGCGGCCGCGGCTCAGCTGCGTTTCGCTTTCTAACATTTGCAGGCGAGCGCCCAGCGTAATTAATTCAATAGCCAGCTGAATATCACGTGCTTCCTGAACAATACTTTTTTCGCTCATTAACTCGCCCTCTTTTTCGGCATGTCGTCATTTTTTGCAGAAGCATTACGTAATAAACGGCTGGACAACAGAATGCCGGTGTGGATTTGCTGCAAATCGTCCACGCGAGATTCCTGAGTTAAGCGATTAATCGTGGCATGGTCAGTAAAACGGAACTGACAAACCAGCTGATTAGTCTCGGCCAGTTTTACCATTTCTGGCAACGTCAGCTGAGCAAGCGCATCGGCCATTGGCTCGTCGATGCCCAGACGAAACATAGCGGAGGCTTTTTCCTGATTAATAAGGCGTTGAGCAAGCAACAAGTAGGACAAGTTGATATCGTAAATATGTTTTAGTAATTCTGATGTACCCATTTTTTTTCCATCCCGACTGACACGACTTAAACGTTGGCGGATTGCGCCGCTACCTTTGTTGCTGCTGGTAAATCTTCTTATGGCAAAAAATTAAGTGGCAGAAGCCAAACGTTCGCGAAGCTTCAGTCGGTCCTAAAAAAACACGCTGAAGAAAGTAGTCATTAACTCATTTTGCCAGCTACAGCTCCCTTGTTTTCGTCCTTTTTCCTGACGCATTCCCTGCTCAATCTTGCCCTTGATTAGGACTATTCCGAAAACAAGGCAACTTTATATGCTCTAATTTCCGGATACAACGGAGGCCACCATAAATTTTAGATAAAGTGTGACGTAGATCACACTTTTGGGGGTATTTTAACTAAAATATCCTTCAGAAATGCTGTTGATTAGTTCACTAACTAAGCACTTTCGGCCCTTTTTGTTAAATTTTAACGTTACGGGATCATTTACCAACGAAAATGGTTTCTTTTAGGTCGATTGAATAACTACATAGTGTGTTTTTGCATCTTGTTAGCTATTTATATCGCTTAAAGACAATTAAATGGCGTTAAAAACCAAAAAAGCCATGTTAATGGCGTGTAAAACGTAATCACCGAAGGTGACTATCTGCGGCGGGAAGGAATGTCTGAATGTGACCATATGCAGGTTTATAGCAAGAAGTGTTTGGCTAGTGTAAGCCGCGCGGGGCTTGTGTTTGGCGCATGCCAGGAGATGTAACTAATGATTACATAAGGAATGTGAATGTTTGAGCAGAAATTTTAACCTTGCTACCTTAGTATCGGCATCATCGCTGATTTCTTTAGACAAAAGTCTTAATTTTTCTGTTTTTCCTTTTTTTTGGCCCTTTTGTGGGTAATTTGTGCACAGGTTTTTCTTCAACGGGCAAAAAAAGGGGCGATCTGCGATCGCCCCTGAATTTAATGGCATGACTTATGCTAGGCGGGGAAAGGTGGCGACTTTATTCGCCCCTCCCTGTGCCTCATTGCGTACCGGCAATGCCTTTAAATCTTTCAGATAAGACTGACGCCAGTGGGTGATATCGTTTTTGCGTAGCACCGCCATCATGTCGTTATAGCGCGAAATACGCTCGTTCAGCGGCATGGTCAGCGCCTGGTTAAGCGCGGCGGCCACTTCGTCCCGGTCATAAGGGTTAACAATCAGCGCGGAGGTCAGCTCGTTGGCAGCGCCTGCAAAGCGCGACAGCACCAGCACGCCCGGATCTTCCGGATTCTGTGCGGCAACGTACTCTTTCGCGACCAGGTTCATCCCGTCACGCAGCGGCGTCACCAGACCGATATCGGTCAGGCGGAAGATTTTCATCAGCAGGCGGCGGTCGAAGTGCTGGTTCAGGTAATAGAGCGGCGTCCAGCCCAGCGTGCCGTATTTGCCGTTAATGCGCCCTGCCTCCGTCTCCAGCTGGTGACGGATATCCTGATAAGCCTGCACGTCACCCCTTGAGGTTGGCGCAATCTGCGAATAGCGGATTTTACCGTGATGCTGCGGATAGTTCTCCAGCAGCGCTTCATAAGCAAGGAAACGCTCCGGCAGGCCTTTTGAATAGTCCAGACGCTCACAGGCGATAATGTTCTTCGCATCGCCCAGATCGCGCTTCATCGCGGCCATTTTCGGCGGCAGTGGCCCTTCGGCCATCTCTTTGATGCTGTCTGGCTCGATACCGATCGGATAAACCTCGGTGGCAAACTGGTTGCCAAAGGCGACATGGGTTTTGCCGCTGCTTTGTACCTGGGTCAACAGCGATAAGCACTCCAGGAAAGCCGTACGGTCACTTTCCGTCTGGAAGCCGAGCAGATCGTAATCGCACATCATTTCCAGCAGTTCGTTATGCGGCGGCAGTGCGTTGAAGATTTCCGGCGTCGGGAAAGGGATATGCAGGAAGAAACCGATACGATTTTTTACGCCCAGCTTGCGCAGCGCGGCGGCAAACGGCAGCAGGTGGTAATCGTGGATCCACAAAATATCGTCGGGCTCGATTAACGGCAGCAGGCGTTCCGCCAGCTTGGTATTCACGTTGCAGTAACCTTCCCAGGCATCACGCTGGAAATTCACTAAATCGAGGCGGTAATGGAAGGCTGGCCAGACTACTGCATTAGAGAACTGCAGATAGTAGAGGTCATAATCGTTCTGGTTCATACCGAAAGAGGCGTAGGTGATATTGTCTTTCTCAAACAGATCCAGCTCGTCTTTTTCGGTGTCATTGATCTCGCCATTCCAGCCAAACCACATGCCTCCGGTCGTTTTTAGCGCGTCTACGATGCCGACGGTCAGGCCGCCTGCGCTGGCTTTGGAACCGTCTGGTACAGCGATGCGGTTAGATACGACTACTAAGCGACTCATAACCTTGACTCCTTAATGACTTATCGTCTCTTCTAATAATGTTTTTTCAAGCCAGTGATAAACGCTGGCGACATCCGGCAGACGATAGCCTGCTGACGTGCTGCCTTCACCGATCTTGATTGTTATGCCGTCCAGGGCATTGACCGCGTCAAAACCTGCTTCGTCGGTCAAATCGTCACCTAAAAATACCGGCGTTCTGCCAGCGAACGGGGCCTGCTGCATAAAAGCAGAGATAGCTGCCCCTTTATTGACGCCTTGCGGTTTCAGTTCCACCACGCATTTGCCCGGCTGTAGCGTGAGCTGCGGGAAACGTTGGGTCATCTCTTCCGCCAGCGCCAGGATATCCTGCTGATAGTGCGGCGCGCGGCGATAGTGCAGCGCAAAAGCCATACCTTTGGTTTCCAGCTGCGTGTCCGGCATTTTCGCTACGGCATCGCTTAATAAAGAAGAGAGCGAAGCGGCAACGTCGTCCGGCAGGGAGAGGCGTTCGATATGGCCGCTGGCGTCACGGCGTTCTGCACCATGTACGCCAGCAAGAGGAAAACGCAGCGGCGCGACCAGCGCGTCCAGTTCGCTGACCGGACGGCCAGAAACCAGCGCCAGTGCGCCATCGCTCTGTTTAGCCAGTCGCGAAAGCGAAGCTTTAACGCTGTCGGGAATAAAAACTTCTTCCGGGCGTGACTGAATGGCAGCCAGCGTCCCGTCTACATCAAAGAAAAAAGCGTAACGGCCATCTGGTGACAGTGGCGGTAGTGATTCCAGCGTGTTCACAACTCTTCCTCCTGATTATGTGTGCCACGGCGATACGTCAATCGGCCTCTGGCTGACTGACGCTGGCGGGAGCAGACGACCTGTCTGCAATGCCCACAACGCACGAGGAAAAAAATTTTTAGCGGATGCGGCACCAGGCCGGAGTGAGAAAGAGGATGCGTTAGAGAGGGTTGTCGCTGCTGATTCCTTCTGCATTTTTTCTGCACGCCACGTGCAGTCAATCTCACCTCATTGCCACATACGTAACAATTGTCAGCATTCAGTATAGACGCTGATAACGGCTCTGCCAGACGTCATGGCGGCGCGGAGCCGTTCATTGCGCCTGTAGCGTGGCAAATAAGTGGGTAAAAAGCGCCAGGAGTAATACGAAATTGTGAAAATTTTGGAAAAAACAGGAAATATAGAGTTGAAATGTTAAAGGCGGAGAGATCCGCCAGGCGTCAGATAACGGGCGACATCCACAGCGCGGTCAGGTTGTAGTGGCTCCAGGTGTCCGCTTCTTCCGGTCCGATAATACTGTCCCAGCAGTAGCGGTCAGCCAGGTCGATCACTTCCGGGCGCAGCATCTGGTTAGCCGAAAGCGAATAGAAGACGCATACCTTGGGTAGCAGCAACGAGCTGGCACCCGGCTCAACCACTACCGCGACGCGCTTGGAAGCGAGACGGACAATTGAACCCAGCGGATAGATGCCCACAGCTTTCACAAAAGCATAAAAGATTTTGCGATCGAAATGCCCTTCCCAGCTTGCCATCTGGTGCATGGCGCTGGCCGGGTTCCAGCCCGCTTTATAGGGCCGGTTTGAGGTTACGGCGTCATAAACGTCGCAAATGGCTGCCATGCGCGCCAGCTGCGAAATCTCCTGCCCTTTCAGGCCGTGTGGATAGCCGCTGCCGTTGATTTTCTCATGGTGATGCAGCGCAACGTCCAGCACGGCATCTTCGCCACCGCTGCGACGCAGCAGGTCTTCACCCATCACCGGATGCTGTTTCATAATGTCGAACTCTTCGTTCGTAAGCTTGCCGGGTTTGTTGAGGATCTCCAGCGAAATCCCGGCTTTGCCCACGTCGTGCAGCAGCCCGGCCGTACCGGCCAGACGCGTCTGTTCATCATCAAGATTAAGCTGACGGGCGAGCGAGACCATCAGCGCGCAGACCGCCACGGAGTGAAGATAGGTATAGTCATCGTGCGTTTTCAGCCTGACCACGCTTAGCAGCGCGGCGGGATGCCGGTTGAGCGAATCGCCTATCTCATCCACCAGCGGCAGCGTACTGCCGGTATCAATGGTGCGGCCCAGCCTGGCATCGCTGAACATGCTCATCACCTGGCCCTTTGCGTGCAGGCAAATAGCCTGTGCCTGGGCGATTTCTTCATGGATGCCCGACACCTGCGGTAAAATTTGCTGCTCGTAAATCGCGTCCTGCTGGTCCGGCCCGCGGCCTTTCGTCAGATCGATCCAGACTTCTTTGATGCCGCTTTCCGCGATAACCTCTATCTGCTGCTGTGTAGCCAGCAACATATGGTTGCGCACAAGGGGATGCTTCAGCCAGAACACTTCCAGCTTGTGCACATACATGCCAATACGTAATTCGTTGGTCTGAATTCTTATTATCATTCCGCCTCTCCTGACCTCCTGCCTTTTCCTCCATTCAGCACAAGTATCGGCGCCGGTGAAAAAACCTTCAGCTATTGCGGTCAGTAATTTTTCTTTTTACGGATTATTTACATTCTGGCTGAAACGGGCCGTCCTGCCTAAAAGGGTAAGCCACTTTTCAGCTTTTGGGAGAGGAATAACAACCTTAACGAGGCCGGAGATGCCTCTTTTATATTTGCATGAAGGAGTTACAAACGCGGATAACGCAAAAAGAAAAAAACTAATGGAAGACGTTATCGTCGTCGGCGCGGCGCGTCATTCTGTCGCCTTCAGCCATCTGCGCGGTACGAATTTCCCGGATAGCGGCAAGGCAGGCTTTACGACGCGCTTCATCAGGATCTTTTGCCGCCAGCAGGCGGAGTTCCTGAATAAGGGAAGCGGGATTAAGGGGACGCTGCTGTTCAAGAATGGCGAGGGTCGCCTCTCCCAGCATGATTTCTCTTAGTTTCTCGGAATGGTGATTGTCCATAGAGGCTTCTCTGGCTTGATGTTACATGCCGTGTGGATCGTTTTTCCGCATCGGCCAGGGCAAGAATGCCTTAACCGACGCGGAAAGAAAAGACAGGCCGGACGAACAGCGGGCATAACAAAAGGTGACTAAATACTCAGATTTCACGACCAAACAGCATAGCGATAAGTTCGTGATGATGCTTTTCAAGATCGGCCTGCTGACTGTCTGCCAGACGGCTTAACAGCTTTGCACAGATGGACTGGCGGTTTACCGTCATGCCACATTTCAGAATCTCCATCACTACCTGGCCCAGCGTTTCCTGATGAGAAGGCACAGCATCAGCGCTAAAATACAGGCTCATCTCCGCTGTTTGTGAGTTAAAACTGTCCTGACGCATAATGGATCCTCTTAAGCAGGTGAAAAAGTGCCCTAAGGGGTGACGTAATCGACCCTGTACAGCTTTCAAAGTAATGTACAGTATCTTAAATTTCTGCGAGGCGTTTTTTTTGCAAAAAATGCTGTTTTGCGACAGTTTATGGCGTAGATGGTCACACTTCATTCAAAAGTGTTCAATTATTCCTTAATGATGTTAGCGCATTAGCGCAAAAATGCCGCTGGCGGTAACAAATTAAGAAAAGTTGTACAACTTTGAGAATAGCAGGCAAAACGGACGTTTCGCCTGCCGGGGGATTATTTTTTAGGAATGTTAACGGCGGATTTGCCTGTTGCTTCGTTTTCAATCGGCGCTACTGAACCAAGGTCGGTGCCGGTTACCGGGTTGACGGAAGGATCGGAAGCGGTACGCGTTGCCAGGTTATCCAGATCGGCTTTCTGATCGACCGGCAGGCCCAGACTCGCCATCCCGTCGCCACCATCTACCGCAGGCTGCGGGTTGGCTACATAGGTGAAGTTTTCGTCCGAGTTCCAGCTGCCGCGCAGATCGCCGCCTTCGGACATGTTGTAGTAAACGTTAGCGTACTGCTCAACCGGCGGCAGTTTGCCCGCAGGGAAGTTATTACGGATAGAGTAAAGCGCTTTTTCAAAGGAGATCTGGTGCGCGACTTCACGCGTCATCAGGAAGCCCAGCGCATCTTTTACGCCCGGATCGTCCGTGACGTTAATCAGGCGCTCGTACAGGATTTTTGCGCGTGCTTCAGCAGCAATATTGGAGCGCAGGTCGGCGGTAGGTTCACCGATGGTATCAATATAGGCTGCCGTCCACGGCACGCCGCCGGAGTTAGTCAGCGCCGGGCCACCGCCGTACAGAATCGACGTCAGATGGCTGTCGTTGCCGTTACCGGTGATAGAGCGGTACAGCTCGCCCTCTTCTTCCGTGCCTTCCGCCAGCTTGCCTTTGGCGCCTTTATTCAGCATGCCCACCAGCGAGCCGATGATCTCCAGATGGCTCAGCTCCTCGGTGGCGATATCCATCAGCATATCGCGACGTCCAGCATCCTCGTCGGCCAGACCCTGGGTAAAGTAGCGGCAGGCGGCGGCCAGCTCGCCCTGTGGTCCGCCAAACTGTTCCAGCAGAAGATTGGCCAGGCCTGGATTCGGCTCGGCTACGCGAACAGTGTATTGCAGTTGTTTTACGTGTTTGAACATAGCTCACTCCAGTATAAACAGGCTTACGGTTCTGCTCTGTGGCAGGTTGTCCGGTATTCTCTAACCTGAACTGTTGCGGCAACGTACTTTACGCAGGCTAAAAGCAACATTCAGGTTTAGAAAACCCACATCAAGCGTAGTGCATATTCAGGGAGTCGCTAGCCGCAGGCCGCTATCTTTCTGCTCGCCAGGACCATTTTATTCTGTTACCCGCGCGCGGAAATATTTTGAAAACTTATTGAATCACATAACAATTTGTACGAAATGTTTCTGAATGGCGGAGAGCGGCCGATCGTGGTCTATGCTTGCCCTCAGGTTTTAACAATGAGGAGAAAGCAATGAAGTACAGAAAGCTGGGCCATTCGGGCCTGATGATTTCTGAGCTGACGCTCGGTACGTTAACCTTTAACGGCAAGGCCGGTTTTGAAAAAACCGGTAATGTAGATGCTAAACAGGCGCGTCGCTTCCTGGAAATCGCGCTGGAACAAGGCGTCAATACGGTGGATACCGCCGACCTTTACTCGCAGGGTGGCGCGGAAGAGACGCTGGGCGAAGCGCTGGCCGACTACCGCGATCGATTTATTCTGGCCACCAAAGCCCGCAGCCCGATGAGCGCCGATCCCAACGACAGCGGCGCAACGCGTTTTCACCTGATTAAGTCCTGCGAAAACAGCCTCAGACGTTTAAAGACCGATCATATCGATCTCTACCAGATCCATAACTGGGATGGCGTCACGCCGGTGGAAGAGACGCTGCGCGCGCTGGAAGACCTGGTGACCAGCGGCAAGATTCGCTACTTCGGCACCTCTAACTATACCGCCTGGCAGATGATGAAAACGCTGGGCTATGCCCAGGCAAACCATATCCTTAAGCCGGTAAGCCAGCAGATTTACTACACGCCGGAATCGCGCGAGGCGGAGTTTGAACTGCTGCCGATGGCGCTCGATCAGGATATTGGCACTTTTATCTGGGGGCCGATGGGCGAAGGTTTACTGACCGGCACCGTGCAGCGCAATACCAAAACGCCGCCGACTTCGCGCCAGGGCAACGGCTGGCCGGAACCCTACGTACACGATATGGAACACGCCTATAACGTTATCGACGTGCTGACCGAGATAGGCAAAGAGCATAACGTTTCGACCGCGCGAGTCTGCCTTGCGTGGCTGTTGACGCGGCCTGGCATTACCTCGCTGATTGTCGGCAACCGTAGCGAAGCGCACCTGAAAGATAACCTGGCCGCAGCGGAACTGAAGCTGAGCGAAGCGCAGATTAAACGCATCGAGCAGGTAACGCGTCCGGCTCCGCGCTATCCTTACTGGCACCGCTTTACCAGCGGCATGGACCGGCTGGATCCGTCAGAAAAAGTCTTTCTGGACGAATATAAGCAAACGCTGGACGAGCGCAGAGACTTGCAGAAATAACCATCTGGCGAACCCGAAAGCGGGTTCGCCGCTCGCGTCGCGAAACGCGAAAGTTGTGCGGCTAGCGCGAGCGCTGAGTCATCATCGCCAGTGACCAGACCTCGCGCGTGCAGCGCGGACAAACCAGCTTTTGCCGGGCCTGTAACCGCTGCGTCAGTCCGCAATGGTTGCAGGCATATAACCCGTCTGACGGCATTTGCGTAAAGTCAGGCCGGTGCTCCGGTGGCAGTACCGAAAGCCCCGGCCGCACCTCGTCCGCATTGTAATAATAAGCGCTGATATCGCCATCCAGCTCAATCAGCGCCAGCCGAACCTGCCCCAGATGCTCGACGCCTTCCTGACGCAGCTCCATAAAAAATTCGTTTTCGGAGATATTCAGGCCGTCGAGGCTGTCGAGCTTATAAAGCCCGTCCTGAATTAACGTAATCACCTCGCCTTCGATCAGCTTTGAAAAGCGAGGACTGCGCGCGGTCAGAAAAGTGGTCAGGCGATAGAGCGCCAGCAGCACCACAAATACCATTGCCACCGGCAGGACCGGCACATCGTTGTAAAAGGTGACGTCGCCAGCCGCTGAACCCAGCGTCAACACAATCACCAGCTCAAACAGCGACAGCTGGCGAATGCCGCGCCTGCCGGAAATTTTAAGAAAGGTGAAGACGATAACGTAGGCGAATACGACGCGTACCACGACTTCGCCCAGAAAGGTAATGGAAAGATTGTTAAGAAGGAAACGGTGCCAGTCGAAGTTGAACATAAGCAGGTATTATTATCCGCAAAATAAAAAGCTGAAGATCCCTCAGCAGACATCACTCTTTTAGCAAAGCGTAAACCAAACCCTTATGGCATTTTTTCGTGACAAAAGCCATTGATAAGTCTTTGTAACTGCGCCGGTTAGCCTTTTTTTAGCGGAAATGATGCCTGTCCGGCCAGTCTGAATACAGCCTGTCAGTTTGACAAAACACCCTGCCTGCCACTAATGACGTTACGGCCATTAAAATGAGGAGGCTTGAGCTATATGCCGCCATCATAGATTTTCCAGAGTAGAATGTTAAGCAGCTGCCGACGTCGTCGGCAGGTTAATCTCAGGAGAAATTTTCTAACACCGAGATAAAGGAGTGGCGATCGCCCTGACCTTCGGTCAAATGTACCCGGCCTTCAATATCAGTAAGATGGTGCTCCATAAGTTGCTGAGCCTTCAGCAGGTCTTTAGCTTTTAGCGCTTTTACAATCATCCGATGATGGTCGGCACCGCAGTCATTGCTGTGCTTCTCTTCATACAAGGCCATCACCAGAGACAACCGCGCGACAATTTTAGACAACATTTCGGTAAGAACCGAATTACCGGCCATTTCCGCCAGCACGATATGAAATTTTCCGGACAGCACGGTTTTAGATTTCTCATCGCCATGCTGATGAATGTGTTCCTCCTCATCCGTGAGTTTTTCCAGCGCGTCAAGCTGGTCCTTTGTGGCGCGTTCGGTAAGCAACTCCAGCAGAATACTTTCCAGCTTACGACGTGCTTCGAACAGGCTTTTGGCTTCCTGAATGCCCGGCTCGGCCACAAAAGTCCCGCGATTACGCTTTCGTTCCAGCAGATGATCGCTTTCCAGCACGCCTAATGCTCCGCGTACCACGGTACGGCTTACGCTAAAGTGATCGGCAATGGCTTCTTCAAGGATCTTGCTGCCCGGTTTTAGCGCTCCCTCGCCGATGGCCGTAGCCAGGGTAACGCGAATACGTTCTGAAACATCATCAGAGCCCTCTCCGCTGAGGGCTTCTTTTTTGTTTACCGCTGCGGCTCCCCGGCTGCGCGTAGTCTTCATTCTTTTCTCCCTAATCTTACGATAAGCATCGCTGCTCCCCATCGTGGCCTTCAGGCTTTACTATCGCCATAATACAATCCCTGCGCAACTGCTTAATTTAGAATGATGCCCTGCCCGGCACAGAGCGCCCGGATATGAGCAGCAGACTGCTGAATAAAGCCGACAGCCTGGCTAAAGCCATAGGCTTGCTGCTCGTAGCCGGGATAACCGTAGTTGGCGGACTCAAAGCTTTCCCAGTCTGCTACCTCGCCCGCTACGACTCGCTGTTGATATATATCCAGCATGGCGAAATAGGCTTCCAACTCCTCAGGGGTCAGGTCTGGATGCCCTGCCCGCCAGACAGGATCGTCAATCTGAATACACTGGCGCGGGTTTGCTTTACGCGGTTTATCTGCCGATGACTGGGCAATCTCCAGCGAGAGATTCAGCTGCGGGTTACATCTGGCCAGCAGGCTGAGCACGGCAGAAAAATCTACGATGCCGGTGCCACAAGGTCGCGGCTGGAAATCGAGGCCGCCAGGCGCCCGGCCAATGTAGGCATCTTTTATATGCGTCTGCCGAACCCAGGGAGCCAGACGTTTAGCAGCCCATACCGGATGTTCACCGCGCTGCAACATATTGGCGGTATCCAGCACTACTCCTACGCAGTCTTCTCCAACCGCTTCAATCAGCCGCAAAATCTCAAACGATGTTATCTCATCATGCGTCTCGATATTCATATGCACGCCGTTAGCCCTTGCTGCCGGGGCCAGTTTAAGCAGTACCTTTTCCATCGCCAACAGTTGCTCATCCCACGTTACATCGGTACGAAAGCGATCGACTGCCAGTCGGCCAGGATAAGCGGCCTTAAAATTTCCTGGAGATACCCACAACTCTTTGCAGCCAATCTCAGCGCCAGCTTCGATCATGCGGGTTAGCCCTGCAATAATATCGCCGTTACCAGCATCACGCAGTTCCGGCGATTCGGCGCTGCAATAAGGGTTGATTTTGCCCAGCCCGCTTTCCAGATAGAGCCCCAGCCCGTCGGCTTTGGCCCGAATCTCCCGTAGCTCACCGACGTCCAGGGTGGGACTCATCTCCAACAAAGTACTGAAGAAGATCCCGCTCAAACCCAGTTCGGTGACGTGGTCAAGACTTGCCAACGGGCCGCGCTTTTTCGCTTCAGGAAGCTTTAAACCATCAATGCCTAATCTCACAACGTGATTCCTTTTTACAAAGAGTGTTCATGTTGCTTTGCAAGCGGTATGCCAGGCGTAAAGCAAACCCTGTCAACATACTGTATTTATTATAAAATAATTTAATAAAAAATATTTTTATATAAATTTTAATGTAGATAATTTTATCTTTAAATACTTATGCTTTAAGAGTGATTTGCTTTAACCCCTGTCACATAAGGCTTTCAGCCAGATATCCCGGATGAAGGCTTTACCTTCATCACGAGCTTTCCGCTCCAGCCCTCTCTGTATCGGTCGATATTTGCACCAAATTGATGAATCTCTCGCACCAAAAAAGAAATTAACTTTAACCATTATGTTTCTAAATCTAAGTATCACAAACTTACGAAAGTATTTGCGAATACTTATAAAAAAGTAAAGCGTTTTTATTTCAAGGAGTTACACATTTTTTTAACCCGCAGCGTTTTATTGGCATGTGCTTTGCAATTTTTTCGTCATCTGCCCGCAGATTTTTTGTTTAGCGTCTCAGCACCAGGAAAGCACTATGTCAACTATGCCCAAAACATCAGAACGTAAGCGGCTAAGCGTCCAGGGTCTTACCCATAGCTACGGCGGCAATAATGCGATTAGCGATATTGCCTTCACCATTGAGCCAGGCGAAATTGTTGCCCTGCTTGGCCCCAGCGGCTGCGGGAAATCGACCGTCCTGCGCGCCATTGCCGGACTTATCCAGCCTAAAGCCGGGAAAATTGAGCTGGGCAACCAAAACCTGGCCACCGTCTCAGCCAGAGCGCGCGGCATTGGGATGGTTTTTCAGAACTATGCGCTGTTTCCGCATTTGACAGTGGCCGAGAACATTGCCTATCCGCTGGCCTGTCAACATATCTCTCGCGCTGAGCGTAAGTTACGCGTCAGGGAGATGCTGGAGCTGGTTCGCTTAGGCGAATACGGCAACCGTCTTCCCCGTGAACTTTCAGGGGGACAGCAGCAGCGTGTTGCAGTGGCGCGCGCTATTGCCGGTCGGCCTTCGCTGTTACTGCTTGACGAGCCTTTAGGTGCACTTGACCGTGCGCTGCGCTTCGATCTCCAGGTCGAGTTGCTGCATCTGCAAAAGAGTCTGGGCATTACCACCCTGATTGTGACGCACGATCAGGAGGAAGCTCAAAGTCTCGCCAACCGCCTGGTACTGATGAACAAAGGCAATATTGAGCAGATTGATACACCGATGGCGGTTTACGACCGTCCAAAATCACTTTTCGTGAATACCTTTATCGGCCAGACCAACCAGCTGCCGGGTAAGGTGCTGCGCTTTGAGAACGACACGACGCTGATTGGCCTGGCGGATAATAAAACCCTTCGTCTGCCACGCAGGCTTAATTTTACCCTCGGCTCGAAGGTGGTCATTACCTTCAGACCTGAAGAGGTGATTTTGTTCGATCTGCCCGGCGAAAATCGCCAGCCGGTAAGGTTAACTGTGTCGGTGCCGCTTGGGCCGGTACTTGTTCACGAGCTCACCCTGGACTGTGGCAACGGTTTACGTGCCTCACAGGTTCGTGGGCCCGGCACCTCCATCCCCCTTCCCGGCTCACAGCTTTTTGCTGAAATCGATACTTCTCGCTGTCATGCCTTTCCGGCTGAACCACAACCGTAAATTACAACCAGAGGTGAACAACATGAAAGACTTTGAAATCAGTCGTCGTCGGTTCGGTCAATTTCTAGTGGGCGCGGCAGCAACCTCCCTGCTGCCTCTTTCTCTTCGGGCGATGGCTACCAGCCAACAGTCAGCCGTTGCGGCCACTTTCCCTGGCAACTGGGAGGATGCCTACCGCAGTGTGCTGACGCCGATAATGAGCAAAGAGGGGTTTGGGCTGACGATTGCTCCGGCGATGGCGCAGGATCAGCTGGCAAAAGTGATGGCCAGCCCTGGCAACCCGCCCTACGATGCCTTGTTGATGTCGCCAGGCCAAATGGACATCGCCGTAAAAAATAATCTGATTGAGAAGATCGACCCGTTGCGACTGAAAAACTGGAACCTGCTCGACAAAAGTTTCCAGGGCGAGTACGGCCCGACCGTGACGGTAGAAGTCAACGGGATTGCTTATAATCCTGACCTTGTTCCGCGTCCGGCTGGCTATGCCGATCTGTTTGATAACCCGAAATATAAAGGGCTGGTCTCCTGGACCGGTTTCGCTTCTAACACTGCCGTAATGGCCTACACCGAAATTGCCAAAATTTATGGCAACGGACCGAATGATATGGCTGCGGTGTTCAGGTTGTTCAAAACTCATCCTGAACAAATGGCCAGCATTGTCGACAGCACCAACCATCAGATGACGCTGTTTCAGCAGCAGGAAATTGCCGTGTTTATGTGCAGTACCAGCAACGTGGCACGCCTGAAGAGCCTGGGGATGAACGCGGAATTTGTGCATCCTACAACCGGTTCTCCAGCCGCACCAGTCAATATTCACATGGTCAAAGGCACCAAAAACGCCGACGCCGTCTATGCCTATATGGATGCGGCCATTTCTCAGGCGGCGCAGGATCGGTTCAAACAGCCTCCGGCAGAAATGTTCCCTACCAACAAAAACGTGGAGCTGACGCCAGCTATTTCGGCCTATGTTACCCGCGCCCAGCTTCCAACGCTGGTTTATCCTGACTGGGCGGCGATTAATCAGAATCGCGATGCCTGGATCCGCGAGTTCGACACGCTTGTAGCCGGGTGAGGCGAGGTTATGAAACAGAGCGGCTTTCCCTATGTTATGCCCATGCTACTGCTTTTTGTGGCGTTCTTTGCAACGCCGCTCGCTGTTTTAGTGGGGTTCAGCTTCTTTGCTAAAAGTGGCGTGACGCTGGAGCACTACATCCGATTTTTTGGCGATTCGTTCAACTTTCACGTGCTGATCAACACTGCCAGGCTGGGGATAGAAACGGTTATCGCCACCACGCTGTTGGGCATGCCGATTGCGCTGCTTTACTGGCACAGCGGCAAAAACGTGCGGCAGATTGTCATCTTCCTGACGCTGATCCCAATGCTGACCAGCAATGTGGTCAGAACCTTTGCGTGGATCGTTATTCTGGGGCGCCAGGGACCGATCAGCGAGGCACTGATGGCGCTGGGGATCACCGGCATGCCAACCAGCCTGATGTTTACCGAAACCGGACTGGTACTGGCAATGTGCCAGATCGATCTGCCCCTGATCGTTTTGCCGTTGATTGCCATTATGACCCGTACGCCCTGGTCGCTGACCGAAGCCGCACTGGTTTCCGGGGCCGGGCCGTGGCGTATTCTGCTGACTATATTGCTCCCGCTGATGCTTCCTGGCCTGCTGGCGGGCTGGATCCTGGTCTTTGCCAGCACCAGCAGCTCGTTCGTTACCCAGGCGGTAATTGGCGGCGCGCGCAATGTATATGTTCCTCAGTTGATCTATCGCGAAGTCGGCACGCTGTTTGACTGGCCCCTGGCTTCAGCTATTGCGGTGGTGCTGTTGGTGTCTACCGGCTGTCTGCTGGTTGCACTGACCATGATTTCCCGTCACAGGAGGCTGAGTGGCCATGTCTGAACAACGAGAAAATCCGATCCCGCCGCTGCTTTATAAACTGTTCGTGTTTGGCTTTGGCACGCTGTGTCTGATCTATCTGGTCGCACCGATTGTCATCGCCATCATGATGTCCTTTACCGCCGGGCAAACGCTGAAGTACCCACCAGAAGGCTTCTCCCTTCGCTGGTATGAAGCGTTGTTAGATCCGGTCAAATCCGGTACTGAGCACATTGCTGCATGGAACTCACTGAAAATTGCCGGACTGGCGGTACTGGGCTCGCTGCTGTTTGCGGTACCGGCAACCATCGGCATGACGCGGATGAAGCGTAAAAGCGTTAATGCGATTGAGCCACTGTTGCTGGCACCGTTGGTGCTGCCGAGCCTGGTCTATGGGCTGGCAGCGCTGATTGTCGCGAACTTTTTTGGCTTTGCTCCTTCTTTATGGCTGACCGTGCTGGGCCACGTAGTGGTGTTTGGCCCCTTAATGTATCGCGCCGCCTCGGTGGTGGCTCAGGGAGTGAACCCTTCGTTGGCAGAAGCGTCCACTACCATGGGCGCCAGCTGGTTCATGACTTTACGACGGGTAACTTTACCGCTGCTGATGCCGGGCATTCTTGCCGGGGCATTTCTGGTGTTTATCCAGTCACTGGATAACGTCACCGTCACGCTGTTTCTGGCAGATGCCAGCACCACGGTTCTGCCGCTGCGCATGTTTGCGCTGATTGAGGAATCACTGGATGTCCGCGTTGCGGCTATTTCCGGGATCCTGATCGCCATCACGCTGCTGGGGCTACTGGTGGCCCGACGCGTATTGGCACCTCGCCCGAACAATCAATAACCAAATGAATAAAAAGGAATTATTATGAATACTCATCCTCAGGCCGCGGGCTACCGCATTGGCTCTCTGCTGGCCGATTTTCAGCCCGATTTTGACTTCTCAGCCCCGTTACCGTTGCCGCCGGAAGAGTTTGAGGAGCGTTTGCGCCGCGTTCGCCGTTCAGCGGTTGAAGCCGGGCACGATGCGCTGGTTGTTCATACCGGCAGCGTCGGCTGGTTTCATGCTTCCAACCACTATCTGCGCTACCTCTGTGACTGGATGCGCGAAGGAGTATTAATTATCCCGACCGATGTCGATAAGCCATTGACGCTACTCTCTTTCTTTACTCAGTCCGTGCTGCTTCCCCCCGCTGGCGAACCGCTGTTGGTTAACGATATCTGGCAGATTGGGCCGATTGGCCGTGAGTACGCCGACAGGCCCGGTGACTCAGTGCTTAAAACGGCGGAAAAATGCAGCGAAATCCTCACTGGCTTTGGCATGAAGAAAGCGCAAATCGGGATAATCGGTGACCGGACTGCCCTGACCTTCTGGGCCGGGCTGGAATCGATGCTGCCGGGGTGCAAATTTATTAGCGACAACCCAATCCTCGACCGCTTACAGAAAGTGCGTTCGCCGCGCGAAATCGAAATGTTCCGTGCGGCGGCTCAGCTGATCGGCATCGGCACCCAGGCAGCCTGGCACGTTACTAAACCAGGCGTGACGGATCATGAGATTTTTGCCGCATTTACCGCTGCACAAATGGCGTTTGGTGGCGAAACCGGTGACGGCTATCAGATTGGCATTAATGAATTCGGCACCCATTGCGGCAAGCCTTACGGACACGTCGTTCGCCCCGGTGATTTGATCAATTTATATATCTCCAATGTTACCTGGCGCGGCTACACCGCGCAGACAGCCCGAATGATTGCGGTTGGTGAGATTACCGAACGCCAGGAAAAAGTGTTGGCAGCCTGTACCGAGGGCGTGAAGCGGGCTGAGCGTCTGATCAGGCCCGGTGCGCTGATGTGCGATATCAACAACGCCGCCTTTGAATCAATGATTGAGCAAGGTCTGCTCATTTCGCCAGAGGCGCGCAGTATGCCTTACAACTGGTCTCCGATGCCTGACGGCAGCGCGCGTCTGATCCCACAACAGTATGTGCGCGATCTCGACTGGGAGGCACAAGGCCGCAAGCTGATGCATGTATATCCGGCAACTCACGGGCCTCATAACCCCAACCTCGGCCACTCGGTCGGCATGGCGGGGGGACAGAACAGCTTTAACATTTCCTCGCACAACTACGATCGGCTGGAAGAAGGCATGGTGTTTGTGCTGCATACCCAGTGGCTGGAACCGCTTTCGGCTGGCTGTAACATCGGTGATTGCTACGTTGTGACCCATGATGGGTTTGAAAATCTCAGCCACCATACACCCCTTGAAACTCACCGTATTGCTTCCGGAGCCTGAAATGAACCCCGCTATCCCACACACTTATTTTGATTTTTCTGCGTTAACCGAGCGCGAACGTTACAAAATTTTGATTGGCACCGTCATCCCTCGCCCTGTCGCACTGGTCACCACAGTCAGTAAAGAAGGCGTGCCCAATGCGGGCCCGTTCAGCTTTTTTAACGTATTGACGCACGCTCCGGCGATTGTGGCCATCGGCGTGGAAAATTATGACGACATGCGCTTTAAAGACACCGCCCGCAATATTCGTGAAACCGGCGAATTTACTGTTCATATTGTTGATGATGCGCTGGTCAGCCAGATGGAAATCTGCGCCATCAAATTTGGCCCGGAGGTAAATGAGCTTGACGTTGCCGGGCTGGAAACTACGCCAGGGAGAATGGTAGGCAGCCCACGAATTCTGGCCGCTCCGGCAGCGCTGGAGTGTCGGCGTCACACCACGCTTCAGGTTGGGGCGGCGCGTGAAATTATCTTAGGCGAGGTCATCGGCGTGTACATCAGAAGCGATGCGATCAATCCGGAAAACCTGCATATCGATCAGCATTTGATGGACGCTATAGGCCGTATGGGCGGAAATACCTACTGCCGCACGCGTGAACAGTTTGACGTGAAAACATTAACCAAAGAACAGTGGAAGGAAAGTCAGTTAATTAAATAGCGGGTGTCGCCCGTCAGGCAATGGCTTATATATAAACTCCCTCCTATGGGAAAATAATTATATTCAGACAGGGTAAATAATAATGATGAGGCGTTCATTTGCAATGGCAGCAATGCCACTGCTGGCTTTCCTGTGTCCGGCGCACGGCGCAGAGATATATAATCAAGATGGCAACAGGCTGGAGCTTATCGGTCGAATTAAAGTTTCTCACTCTATTTCTGATGATGCGAACAATGATGGCGACGTCTCTTCAAATCTTCAGGGCGGGTTTAGCGGTATGACGCAGATATCCAGCCAGCTTACCGGCTACGGCACCTGGTCCTACCAGTATAGCCTGCATAACGCTGAAGGCAGTGATGCACAAAATGGCAACGCCACCCGCCTTGGCTATGCCGGAGTAAAGTACGGTGAGCTGGGGTCAATAGACTATGGCCGCAACTTTGGCCTTGTGTATGACGTAATGAGCTATACCGATATGCTGCCGTATTTCGGCAGCGACTCCGATTACAATGATGTATTTCTCATCGGCAGGTCTACAGGACTGCTGACCTGGCGTAACAACGATTTCTTTGGCCTGCTCAAGGGACTAAACGTTGCCGCCCAGTACGAAGGTAAGAACGATCGCACTGGCGACAGCGGTGCAGTGACGCGCTCCAACGGCGATGGCTATGCGCTATCGATGTCCTATTCCTTTGACTCAGGTGTGAGTGTAGTAGGATCCCTCGCCAGTCTGGATCGCACCGAAGCGCAGAATAGCCTGAGCAGAGGCAAAGGCGATAAAGCGCAGCATTATGCGGCGGGTTTAAAATACGACGCAAACAGCATCTATCTGGCCGCCGTCTATGATGTCAGCCAGAACGCCATCCCGGTGAGCGGTGGCTTCGCCAATCAGGCGAAAAACCTGGAAATCGTGGCGCAATATCAGTTTACCAACGGTTTTCGTCCTTCTCTGGCTTATGTATCCTCCAGAGGAGAAGATATTGAAGGTATCGGCGATACAGACATTATTAACTATATCGCCGCAGGTGCCTCTTATTACTTCAATAAAAATATGGTGGCGTTTGGAGAGTACAAAGTAAACCTCCTGAGAAAGGATAACCCGCTGGGACTGGCTACCGATGACGTGCTGGCGCTTGGGCTGGTTTATCAGTTTTGACAGAGCTGCCAGTGATAGTCCTGGGGCAGTCCGATCCAGGCAAGCTGGCAAAACAGCATGCGGCACTGATTTTTCGAGGCGTAAAAACATAGCATACCGCCGGGAAAAAGCATTTTTATCGGGCGGTTTTAGCCATCGCCCGATCTTTCGCTGCCGCCGTAATAGTCAGATGGCGTCTTGATCAGCATAAAAAAGCTAAGCAGAATTTATCTTTCGCGCTAATTCCTTTTTATCCTCTGCCTGATTGCGGCTAAATTAACCGCCTGTTTTCTGCCCTGGCTAAAATAAGCCCGGCGCTCAAATAAAATTAAAAACGCTGCAAGATCAGTAAGTTTTATGAAAATTCAGTTTAGCGTCTTGATTGCTCACCGCGTTCGGCGATACTGTATGTATATACAGCTAATCCGGAATAACTATTATGCAGCCGATTTTTCCTGCTGAAATTATGGACGACCTTTTTTTGCCGCTTTTTATTGAGCGCGTCCCCTGCGGCTTTCCCAGTCCGGCCCAGGATTACATTGAGGACCGGCTGGATCTGAATAAGCTGGTGATCCGTCATCCCAGCGCCACCTATTTTATTAAGGTCAGCGGCGACTCGATGATTGAGGCCGGTATCGGCCATGACGATTTGCTGGTGGTGGATCGGGCGCTGTCGGCGACGCATGGCGATATTGTGGTGGCGGCGGTAGCGGGCGAATTTACCGTTAAGGAACTGCGTACCCGTCCTTGCTTGCAACTGGTGCCGCGCAATCGCCACTATTCTCCCGTCGAGTTTCACAATGCGGAAGAGCTGGAGATCTTCGGCGTGGTCACTTTTATTCTGAAATCTACAAAAAACAGCCGCGAGAGTTTTACGTAACGGCTCGCTGAATCACTGTTTTTAGCTTTCCCGGTAAAGAGCCCGCGCTGGCTGACGGGCTCTTTACCGCAAGGATAACCGCCGCGCTCTGGCTTGATTTGGGCTATGACTATGTTTGCTCTGGTTGATGTGAACAACTTTTATACTTCCTGCGAGAAGGTTTTCCGGCCGGATTTAAAAAACAGGCCGGTCGTTGTCGTCTCTAATAACGACGGCTGTATTATTTCGCGTTCGGCGGAAGCAAAGGCGCTGGGTATTAAAATGGCCGAGCCCTACTTTAAAATTAAAGATGATTTGCAACGGATGCAGGTGCAGGTTTTTAGTTCTAACTACGCGCTCTATGCCGATCTCAGCCACCGCGTAATGACCCTTCTCGACGAGCTGGCCCCCTCTGTAGAACGTTACTCTATCGATGAAGCCTTTATCGATTTAACCGGCGTCAGCAACTGTATCGCGCTGGAAGAGTTTGGCCGTGAAATTCAGCAGACGATCTTACAGGCCACCGGGCTGACGGTAGGCGTCGGTATTGCGCCCACCAAGACGCTGGCCAAGCTTGCCAATTACGCCGCAAAAAAGTGGCGCAAGACGGGCGGCGTGGTCGATCTGTCCGATCCCGCCCGTCAGCGCAAGCTGCTGCCGCTGGTGCCTGTTGAAGAAGTCTGGGGTATTGGTCGTCGCGTCGGTAAACGGCTACAGCTGATGGGGATTAAAAACGCGCTGCATCTGGCCGACAGCTCCGTGCCCACCATCAAAAAACATTTTAGCGTGGTGATGGAAAGAACGGTGCGCGAGCTGCGCGGCGAATCCTGTCTGGTAATAGAAGAGCTTGCGCCCACCAAACAGCAAATTGTGTGCAGCCGCTCTTTTGGTCACCGTATTACGGACTATAGCGATATGCACCAGGCCATCTGCGCCTGGGCAGAGCGCGCGGCGGAAAAGCTGCGCGGTGAAAAACAGTACTGCCGCTTTATCAGCGTGTTTATCCGCACCAGCCCGTATGACAGCAACGCCAGCGGCTATAACAATCAGGCTTCCGGCCGACTGCTGCTGCCTTCAAACGATACGCGCGATATTATTCGCGTAGCGACCGAAGCGCTTGACCGCATCTGGCGCGAAGGCGAACGCTATCTGAAAGCGGGCGTGATGCTCAGTGACTTTTATAGCGAAGGCGTGGCGCAGTACGACCTGTTTGCCGAAGAAAAACCGCTGGCGAACAGCGTGGCGTTGATGAAGGTAATAGATACGCTGAACCAGTCCGGCAAGGGCAAAATCTGGTTCGCCGGACAGGGCATTGAGAAAAGCTGGTCAATGAAGCGGGAGATGCTCTCTCCCGCCTGGACAACGCGCTACAGCGATATGCCCGTAGCGAGGTGAGAGGCTATTGCCCGTTCAGCCGGGCGACAGCCTGCCCCTCTCCATGCTGCTACAGCAGATTTTTTTCGGCCAGCTCCAGCGCATAATAGCTGAAGATCAGATCGGCACCGGCGCGCTTGATGGCGCCCAGGCTTTCCAGCACCACGTCCTGCTCGTTAATAGCGCCAGCCTGCGCGGCAAACTTCAGCATCGCGTATTCGCCGCTAACCTGGTAAGCCGCCAGCGGAAGTTCGCTGCGCTCGCGCACGTCACGAATAATATCCAGATAGGCGCCCGCCGGTTTCACCATCAGCGCATCCGCACCTTCCGCCTGATCGATTAACGATTCGCGAATCGCTTCGCGACGGTTCATCGGGTTCATCTGGTAGGTTTTGCGATCGCCCTTCAGCGAGGTGCCCGCCGCTTCGCGGAAAGGGCCGTAGAAGGAAGAGGCAAACTTGGTGGAGTAAGACATGATCGCCGTATCGGTAAAGCCCGCTTCATCCAGCGCGTGGCGGATTGCCGCCACCTGCCCGTCCATCGCCGCAGAAGGCGCAATAAAGTCTGCACCGGCGCGCGCGGCGGCAACGGCTTGTCTGCCCAGGTTCACCAGCGTTGCATCGTTATCCACGCCGTGGTCGTGCAGTACGCCACAGTGGCCGTGCGTGGTGTATTCGCAAAAACAGGTGTCGGACATGACGATCATTTCCGGTACTGCATCTTTACAGATGCGCGCCATGCGCGAAACCAGGCCGTTTTCCTGCCAGGTGTCGCTGCCGTCGGCATCGGTATGATGAGAGATACCAAAGGTCATTACGGAACGGATGCCCGCTTTGGCGATACGCTCAATCTCATAGGCCAGACGCTTTTCGGGAATGCGCATCACGCCAGGCATCGCCTGGATAGCCTTATAGTCATCCAGCTCTTCTTCAACAAAGATTGGCAGCGCCAGATCGTTGATGCTGAGCGAAGATTCCTGAAACAGCGAGCGGAAAGATGGGGTCTGACGCAGACGTCTTGGGCGAAGGTTTGGGGATAGACTGGACAAAACAACCTCGGTTTAACAGATGGTCAGCGGCAAAGCGGCACCGCCGGAGAAGTCTGTTAACAGTATACCTACAGGCGCTTTCTGACAATGTCTGTCATCTTCCTGCCCTGGCTAACGGCACAGAATGCCTGGCTTTCTCCTGCCCGCTGCCTTTGCCATCGGCTTCCCTTTTCACCCGGCTTCTCGCCCGAGCTTTCTCATCGCCCGCTATAGCGTTATTTTTCCGACCAGCGGGCTTTTTTGCTGAGGATAAGGCCAGCCTTAACCGCATCCCTGGTAAAAATTTGCCTTTTCAAACAGATATCCAGCCCGATTCTTTTTTAACGTCCATAATTAAGCCAGTGACTGCAAAGGAGTAAAGATGGGATTTCTAAGCTGGACCGCCGCTACCGGCGCGCTTTTACTGTTGATGTCGCTGGCATCGGGCTGGATTAACCGTGGTCCGCTCACCACGTTTACCCTTTATCTGATAGCGGGCGTGGTTTGCGGCCCGTGGGTACTGGATCTGCTGCATATTGATATTGCCGCCCACAGCGTCCTGACCGCGCACCTGACCGAAATCGCGATGGCGGCTTCCCTGTTTATTACCGGCCTGAAGCTGCGTCTGCCGCTGCGTAATCCGGGCTGGCGGCTCGGGCTGCGGCTGGCGTTTCCGGGAATGCTACTGACCGTGGCCGGCATGTCGCTGGCCGCCCACTACCTGGCTGGCCTGTCGTGGCCTTACGCGCTGGCCTTTAGCGCCATTGTGGCACCAACCGATCCGGTACTCGCCAGCCTGATTTCCGTTAACGACGCGCGCGATGATGATAACCTGCGCGTTTCGCTCTCCAGCGAGGCGGGAATGAACGACGGCACGGCCCTGCCGCTGCTGATCCTGGCCGTGACGCTGTTGACCACGCAGCAGCCGCTGTCGGCAGAATTGCTCACCCACTGGGCGCTAAAAGATGTGCTGTGGGCCATCGTGGGCGGGCTGGGGATCGGCTTTGTTCTTGGTCGCTTTGTCGGACAATACGTAACGCACTTACGCCACGCGCATCAGGACGTTGCTCCCAACGACTTTCTGGCGCTGGCGCTGATTGCGCTAAGCTATGCCGCTGCTCAGACGCTGGATGCCTCCGGCTTTCTGGCCGCGTTTGCAGCCGGTGTCGGCCTGCGCCGCGCGGAGGTGCGGGTAATCAGCCGCCAGCCTGCCGATGCTTTCGACGACAGCGAACATCGGCCACCCGCTGAACTGCTGGTTAATCCGCATATTCGACATGACTCTTTTAAACCCGATCCGGCGCGCTCCGTTGGCCTGGTAGTTGGCGACGCCCTCTCTTTTGGCGATACGGTAGAACGCCTGTTTGCTGCGGGCATTATCATCGTGCTGGGCGTGACGCTGGCGCAGCACTGGGATCCGCTGGGCCTGGTGATGGCGGCGGTGCTTTTTATCGTGGTGCGTCCGGTAGCGGTCTGGCTGGGCACCACGGGCATTAAGGTTCCCTGGCAGCAAAAGCTGATTATCGGCTGGCTGGGTATTCGCGGTATCGGCAGTATTAACTATATTGCCTGGGCCTATACGCATGGCGTCGCTGGCCCGGAGATGACGCGGATGGCGAATATTGCCTTTACGCTGATCGTGGCCAGCGTCATTCTGCACGGTATTTCGGTGACGCCGTTGCTGAACTGGCGTCAGGCGCGGATAGCCGCCCGGCAGCAAAAAGAGCGGGAGTAGCTTCCGCCATCAACCTGCTCAATCCAGGATTTATGCTAGCCTCAAAGCGAGGGGATCTATTGCTGTTCTGGAGAGCGGGTTGATAAAAAGATGAAAATATCAGACAGTTTTCGCAGCCATTTTATTCGTGAAGTGCTTATCCCGTTAGTGCTGGTGTTACTGATTACGTTTACCGCTGCCACGTTTACCGTCTGGTGGGCGACGGCCAAAACCAATCGCGACGCCGCCGGACAGCAGCAGCGCATTATTCAGACCTCGCTTTCGCAAAGCCTGGCAGAGATGATCAAGCAGAACCGTAGCCTCGCGCTATGGCAGCCGCTTGGCAGCCGACTGGAGCGTGCGCCGCTGGATATCCTCTGGCTGAATCAAAACGTCGGTGCCTGGCTGACGGAGATGTTTGACCATCAGCTTATCTATATTCTTGATGAGCATAATCAGCCGGTCTACCGCTGGGAATGGGGCGAAAACGTGCCGGTAGCGCGATTTGAGCATTTGCGCCTGCCGGTCACTTCCCTGCTGAATAAGCTGAAAATTCCCTTTGCCATCGGTAGCCGCCATGCCGAAACGGTAGATTTTACCCTGATCGACAAACGCCCCGCCGCGCTGGCCATTAGCGCCATAGACAACGGCTACGGGCAAAACGGCCGGTTCCGCCTGGTCAGCGTTAAGTATCTGGACAGCAGCTATCTTGACTCCCTCGCCCAGCGCAGCCTGCTGCGCGACCTGCATTACGCCGACGGCAATCCGCTGCACAAATGTGCTAACTATCTGCTGACCAATGTCGCAGGCGAGCCGCTGGGTTATATCAGCTGGCGGCCTTCTACGCCCGGTTCGCAGATGTTTCAGGTCATCGGCCCTGTTGGCCTGGTGATGGTGCTGATTATCACGCTGATTTGCGTGTTAATGATCCGCCGTTTATGGCTGTCCTCGTCGCGGCTATCGCAGTCGCTGCTACAGCTTAGCGCCAGCGAGGCACAGGCTCAGCATCTGGCCTTTCACGATGTATTAACCGGTTTGCCTAACCGCGCGCTGGTCGAAGAACGGCTGACACAGGCGTTAGGCAGGCTAATGCGCAGCGAAGGACAAATAGCGTTACTGCTGCTGGATCTGGATCGCTTCAAACTGGTGAATGATACCTATGGGCACCATGCCGGGGACGAACTGATCATCGATGTAGGCCACCGGCTCAGCGAACTGGTGCGGGAAAACGATACGGTTGGGCGACTGGGCGGCGACGAGTTTGTGGTGATTCTGGAAGGCATAACCTCCCCGCACGTCATTGAGCAACTTTGCGAACGTATTATCGCGTCGCTGGCTCGCCCTTTTACTTTATTAGGCAGCCAGACCTGGATCGGCGTCAGTATTGGGGTGGCCACGGCTCCACAAAACGCCAGCGACAGGCTGGAACTAATGCGCAAGGCGGATATCGCGCTGTACGAAGCCAAAAGCCAGGGGCGCGGACAGCATCGCATTTTTGACGAATCAATGGATGAATCGGTTAAAAAGCGCCAGCAGATAGCGGGCGACCTGCGTATTGCGCTACAGAGCAAGCGCGATCTGGCGGTTTATTACCAGCCGCTGATGGATATTGCCGGCCAGAAAGTGGTGGGGCTGGAAGCGCTGATCCGCTGGAATCATCCGGTTCACGGCCTGATTTCTCCGGGCGACTTCATTCCGCTGGCGGAAGAGATGGGGCTGATTATTCAGCTTGGCGAGTGGGTATTGCGCGAGGCGTGCCGCGTGTCGCTTGCCTGGCCAGATTTATCTATGGCGATTAACGTTTCGCCTTTACAGTTTCGTTCGGCGGGTTTTGTCGAACGCGTCAAGGCCATCGTTAAGCAGGAGAAAACGCAGCCTTCGCGTATTGAGCTGGAAATCACCGAGGGCGTCCTGATAGAAGATGAGAAAGGCGCGCAGGAGATCATGAGCGAGCTGCGTCAGGCAGGTTTCCGTATCGCGCTGGATGATTTCGGCACCGGCTACTCCAGCCTTAACTACCTGCGCCATTTCTCGGTGGATAAAATCAAGATCGACCGTTCTTTTACCCAGTCGCTGGGCGTGACGGAAAATTCCACGGCGATTATCGAATCGGTGGTCAGGCTGGGCCAGGCTATGGGGTTAACCGTGACGGCGGAAGGCGTGGAAACCAGCAGCCAGATGCAGGCGCTGGCCGAGGCGGGATGCAATCAGCTACAGGGATTTTTGTTTTCCCACGCCGTGGCGGAAGAAGAGATCAAAGCGCTGTTAACCCCACGTAAAGCAGGCTGATACAAGTGACAACGTCACGTTAACGATATGTAGTATCAAGCGTCCGGCACCGCCGAACTTGCGGAAACTGGCGCAAAGCATAGTGAAAGAGCGAAAGAGCTTAAAGAACCGATACAGGCGTAGCGAACAGGGAATAGCTTAAAGAACCGATACAGGCGTAGCGAACAGGGAATAGCTTGAGGAACCGATACAGGCATGGCAAACAGGGAATAGCTTGAGAAACCAATACAGGCGTGGCGAACAGGGAATAGCTTGAGGAAGCGGCACAGGCGTGGCGAACAGGGAATAGCTTAAGGAAGCGGTACAGGCGTGGCGAACAGGGTACGGTCGTAAAGACGCAAAAACGGCATCCCTGTCAGCTCGGGGCGCGACGTCCATGTCGCGCCACTCTCTGCTCGTTGTCTCCTTTCCCCGCACTTTAAACTCAGGTGCTGCCCGTCGGTACAAAACGGCGAACCATTTTGGCGACACCTTCGTTAACTAAGGTCAGAAAAAGCCCAGCGGTTCCGTGCTGTAACTCACCAGCAGATTTTTAGTTTGCTGATAGTGATCGAGCATCATTTTATGGGTTTCGCGGCCAATCCCTGATTTCTTATAGCCGCCAAACGCGGCGTGTGCCGGATAGAGATGGTAGCAGTTAGTCCAGACGCGCCCTGCCTTGATGGCTCTGCCTACCCGATAGGCGCGGTTGATATCACGTGTCCAGACGCCTGCGCCCAGCCCGTAAATAGAGTCGTTAGCGATGGCGATGGCTTCCGCTTCGTCCTTGAAGGTAGTAATGCCGACTACCGGCCCAAAAATCTCCTCCTGGAAAACGCGCATGCTGTTATTACCTTTTAACAGCGTCGGCTGAATGTAATAACCGTTCGCCAGCGAGCCTTCCAGCTTTTCAATATTGCCGCCGGTCAGCACTTCTGCCCCTTCCTGGCGCGCAATATCAAGATAAGAGAGGATTTTATCAAACTGCTGCTGTGAAGCCTGCGCGCCAATCATGGTATCGGTATCGAGCGGATCGCCGCGCTTGATGGTTTTTATTCTCTCCATCACCGCTGCCATAAACGGGACATAAATAGATTCCTGCACCAGCGCACGTGACGGACAGGTACAGACCTCGCCCTGGTTTAAAAAGCCCAGCACCACGCCTTCCGCCGCCTTTTCTATAAATGAAGGCTCGGCCTGCATAATATCTTCAAAGAAGATGTTTGGTGATTTGCCGCCAAGCTCTACGGTAGAAGGGATCAGGTTTTTTGCCGCCAGCTCCAGAATATGGCCGCCCGTTGCGGTCGACCCGGTGAACGCGATTTTGGCGATACGTGTGTTACCTGCCAGCGCCTCTCCCGCCTCGCGGCCATAGCCATGCACCACATTGAGTACGCCTTTCGGCAGTAAATCGGCAATCAGTTCGACAAACAGGGTTATCGACAGCGGGGTCTGCTCGGCGGGTTTCAACACCACGCAGTTACCCGCGCCCAGCGCCGGAGCCAGCTTCCAGGCCGCCATTAACAGAGGAAAATTCCACGGAATAATCTGGCCGACCACGCCCAGAGGTTCGTGAAAATGATAGGCGGCAGTAAACTCGTCGATTTCTGCCGCCGTGCCTTCCTGCGCCCGCAAACAGCCCGCGAAATAGCGGAAATGATCGACCGCCAGCGGTAAATCGGCCGCCAGGGTTTCGCGTACCGGTTTGCCGTTATCCCAGGTTTCGTTTACCGCCAGATATTCCAGATTTTCTTCCAGCCGGTCGGCGATCTTCAGCAGCGCCAGCGACCGCGACTGGACAGAGGTTTTCCCCCACGCTTCGGCCGCGGCATGCGCGGCGTCGATCGCTTTTTCAATATCTTCTTTCCCTGAACGAGGAAATTCGCCGATAACCGAGCCGTCAACCGGCGAGCTGTTAGTGAAATAATTGCCGTTAAGCGGCGCAACAAACTCGCCGTTAATAAAGTTGCCGTAGTGCGATTTCAGCTCTATTAAAGAGTCGCTGCTGCCTGGATATGCGTAGCGCATAATCGTCCCTCCGTGATAATTAACAATTGAACAACTTTAAGTTAACATTAACAGAACGATTTAGTTTGACAGCCTGGCGCGACAGAAAGTGTGACCGGCACGATATTAAAGCGACGCCGCGCGTTTGTCGGCAGAATGATATTGCTGGCAAAACGCCTGGAGCAGCCGCAGAGGCCAGACGGGGACATCACCTTGCTCGCTCGTCTGGAGACAGGCGGTCATAATTTCCAGCGTGAATTCGGGATGAAACTGCACTGAAAGCGCCTGCGGGCTGTAGCGCACAATCTGGCAGTCATCGAGCGCTGAAGAAGCGATAACCCGCGCGCCCTCTGGCGGTTGCAGCACAGACTGACGGTGGGAAAGCCAGGCGGAAAACTGCGCGGGCAATATCGTCAGCAGCGGATCGCCAGCGCAGTCGGCATGCCTGGTAACCTGTTGCAGCCCGCCTTCCCAACCGCGCGGGTTGTCATCCACTACGCCGCCCAATGCGTAAGCCATCAGCTGGTGACCATAGCAAACGCCAAGCAGCGGCAGCTGGTGATCCATTGCGCTACGGATCCATGCCGCTGAACGTTCACTCCATTCCGCATGATCCGTTACCATCGCCCAGGAGCCAGAAAGAATGGCAGCTGAAAGCGAAGCGGGATTCGGCAACGCTTCACCCAAATCGGGACGTACCACCAGATAATCGTCAGGCCCTAAGCCTGTCGCAGCCACAAACCATTGGTGCTGCTCGCCCACACGTGCCATTACGTTTTCAGGCGGCGTTTCGAACTGAATAATTGCTACAGGTAAGCTCATAGTCAGAAATATCCTTGCTGAACGATAGCGGTTTAACCGGGGAAACAAAAAAGCGGGCGATGCGCTTAAAATAAGCGCGATTCGTGCCATGATAAGCGAATGATTAAACACACTAAAGGATTACGTTGTGGCATTACGTCATTTTTTGCTGGTTTTTTTGGTCGTCACCCTGTGGGCCTTTAACAATATCGTGGTGAAATGGGGGCTGGGCGAGATCCCGCCGCTTTTTCTGACGCTGATGCGTTTTGTGGTAGTAGCGTTGATCCTGGTGCCTTTTACCCGCGTCACGCGCGAGCAGTTACGCTATCTGCTGCCGCTGGCTTTTACCTTCGGCTTTATGCACTTTTCCCTGCTGTTTCTTGGGCTGAAGTATACCGATGCCGGGACCGGCGCGATTGTGGTGCAGCTTGGTACGCCTTTCGCAATGGTCCTGGCCATGGTTTTTTTGCAGGAAAAACTGTCGCTGGTGCAGATGCTGGGCATCGCTGTTTCCTTAACCGGCGTTGTGGTGTTAGCCGGAAGCCCCACAATTCCCTCCTGGTGGGTGCTTTGCCTGCTGTTATGCAGCGCGGCCGGATGGGCAATCAGTAATTTAATTGTGAAGAAATCTTCCGGTATCAAGCCGCTGGCTATGACGGGCTGGCTCTCTTTGCTGGCGATCCCCATTGTCGGCTTTTCTTCGCTGGTGATGGAAAGCGGCCAGCTGACCAGCCTGGTTCATGCCTCCTGGCGAGGCTGGCTGGCGATTATTTATAGCGCCGTCTGCTCTTCTGTGGTTGCCTATTCCATCTGGTATGGGCTGCTGCGTACCTATAACGTCAACCTGATTATGCCCTGGTCACTGCTGACCCCGGTGCTTTCGGTGATTATGGGCGTGCTGTTTCAGGGCGACAGCATGAACGTGTTTAAAATCTGTGGTTCGCTGCTGGTGGTGCTGGGCACCGCGATTGCGGTCATTAATTTACGTAATCTGCGTATGCATGCGCGGCTGCCCAGGCTGAAACGCATACGGTAGCGCCAGCCAGGCTTCATTGCTATGGTTAAAAAAAGGAGAAAACCATGGCAAAACGGTTGACTACGCTTTTATGGCAACAGCTCTGGCAGGCCCTGCGCAACAGCGCAACGCCCGTTCCAGACGTGCGCTTTAACGGCACTGAACGCCTGAGTTCCGTTTATCCCGTTACCGAACTGGCGGCCACCAGCTTTGCACTGGCAATGCAGGCGGCGGCCGCGCTGGTGAACAATCCTTCCCGGCTCCAGGTTAATATGCGCCTGGCCTCGCGCTGGTTTCAGCACAGCTTTCATCCCATCAACCGTTCTGCGCCTGCGCAGTGGGATGCCTTCGCTGGCGACTATGCTACCGACGACGGCTGGATCCGCCTGCATACTAATGCGCCCCCTCATCGGGCCGCGATGGAAAAAGTGCTTGGCATTCATTCTGACCGTAAAGAGCTTGCCGCCGCTGTCCGACGCTGGCAAAAAACCTCGCTGGAGCAGGCGGTGATCGAGGCTGGCGGCTGCGCGGCTGAAATGCGCAGCGTTGCTGCCTGGCAACAACATCCGCAGGGCCAGAGCGTACAGAGAGAAGCCCTGATTGCGCAAACGCTGCAACCGGAAGCCGCGCTGCCTGCCTGGCGGCTGCACGTCCTGCGCCCGCTGCATAACGTGAAGATCCTGGATCTGACGAGGATTATCGCTGGCCCTGTCGCTACACGCTTTCTGGCCGGGCTGGGTGCGGAGGTTTTGCGTCTGGATCCGCCGGGCTGGCAGGAACCCGCACTGGAAGAGGAGATCACGCTGGGTAAGCGCTGCGCGCGGCTGGATCTGAAATCTGCCGAAGGGCGGAAACTGTTTGAACAGCTGCTGGGCCAGGCAGACATTATCGTACACGGCTATCGTGCTGATGCACTGCCCGCGCTGGGCTATGACAGCGAGAGTCTGCAAAAACTTTCGCCCGGACTGATTGATATCAGCCTGAACGCGTGGGGCTGGACGGGGCCGTGGCGTAACCGGCGCGGTTTCGACAGCCTGGTGCAGATGGGTTGCGGTATAGCCGATACCGGACGCCAGTGGAAGTTGAGCGATGCCCCGGCTCCGCTGCCGGTGCAGGCGCTGGATCATGCTACCGGCTACCTGATGGCAGCAGCCGCGCTGGAGGGAATGCGTTTGCGGCTGCGTAATAACACAGGTTTTACGGCAAGGTTATCGTTAGCCAGAACAGCCTGCGTGCTGACAGACCATCCTTATCCCGACACAGTGCAGCCCGACGGTCTGGGGCCAGCGGGGCTGTATGATGAAAATGCCGCGACGGAAATAACGCGCTGGGGCATTGGCAAGCGCCTTAATCCGCCGGTTTGGCTACCGGGCACGCCGCTGGTCTGGTCGCGCTCCGCTTCGCCGCTCGGTTCAGATACGGCAGCATGGCAGACGTAATTTGCTGCCCGTTTTCGCATTAGTACGCGTTATTTCACGACCGAACGCTGGTTGAGGAGAGCGCTTAGCTCTCGCCTTGCTCGCCTTCTTCCGCCAGTTCATCACGCATTGCCTGAATCGCTTCACGGCTTAGCGCGGCCAGCGTGCGGTAGAACGGCGTGTCGGCCCAGGCTTCTACCTTGCCCAAAAACTGGCCGCACCAGGGCAGTAAAAAGTCATCGAACAGCGCGATCTGAGCCTGAACTTCATCTTCCTGCGACTGATCTTCCAGCCAGGACGCTGCCAGCAGCAGCGAGCCAAAACGGTCGGCCGGTGCTTCGCTCAAAGGCATACCACGGCTTTGCAAAAAGGCGCGAACCGCGCTCTCCTGCGGGCCATTTTCCCACCGGGAACCTTCCTGCGGTACTTTGCAGTCACTGCCGACAAACAGAGCGTTATAGTCAGCCGCCAGCGCCTGCGGATCGCTGTTCTGCTGTAGGCGGGTTAGCAACTCATCCTGCTCCAGCGGCCACTGCTGCTGCAGCTTACCTTCACGCAGCAGAGTAAAAAGCGGCACCAGCAGCGGATCCTGCGGCTGGCGATTGTAGAGCGAGCCAAGGATGCGGCAGATGATCGAAAATTCATTCATAACAGTAGGTCCATAATATCAGGCGTGACAACGTCACAGTTCGGCAAATTCCGCAATGGCGCTGCCGGTTCTGCGCTGCAGGAAATCGAGCAGGCGGCGCGGCGTAACATTTAATACGCGTTCCTGCGGAAAATCCACTTCCTTCATAATTCGCAGACAGTGTTCAAAGTTTCCCAGCGTAAATGCCGTATGGGAATCGGAACCGCAGGCTATCCAGCCGCCCGCGTCGCGCACCGCTGCCGCAATCGCCCGGCAGTTTGGCTCGCTGCCTTTCCGTGAGTGGGTAAAAGAGGAGTTATTCAGCTCCAGCGCGACCTCGTACTTTGCGGCGGCTTCGGCAATAGCGGGAATATCCACCGGATATTTCGGATTGCCCGGATGGCTGATGATATGCACGTTGCCGCTGGCCATCGCGGCGATCATCGCCTGCGTATTGGTCGCCTTGTCGCGCGGCGCGAAAACCGGCTCATGAAAGCCTGCGACCACGATATCCATGACCTCCATCATCGGCCCGGTACAGTCAATCTCGCCCGCGACGTTTTTGATATTGGCTTCGATACCGCGCAGGATGCCTACGCCTTCCACTACGCGTGGCCAGATACGCATATTCACAAAGTGCCAGTAGTGCGGCGCATCTGCCATATCAGGCCCGTGATCGGTAATC
Source organism: Erwinia sp. BNK-24-b (assembly GCF_047456155.1). Lineage (NCBI taxonomy): Bacteria > Pseudomonadati > Pseudomonadota > Gammaproteobacteria > Enterobacterales > Erwiniaceae > Erwinia > Erwinia sp. BNK-24-b. The sequence goes on along the minus strand of NZ_CP179901.1, from coordinate 1,743,946 downwards.
GCCAGCAGTTTGACGCCGCAGGTTTGCGCCTGCTGAACGTAGTCCCGCAGCGTGCTGTAGGCGTGCGTGCTGGCAACGGTATGCATGTGAAGATCGACAGGATACATAGTTTTCTCCTTGCTAACGGGCAATCCACTGCCCGCTGAATTAATAGCCTCTTACCACATCGACGAGGCCAGACGGCATTGCGCCAGTTTCGCGCAGTCGGATCGCGTCGGCGATATAGTCCATAGCTTCTTCCGGTAAAGTTACAGCGGCATTATGCGGCGTGATGGCAATAGCAGGGTGCGCCCAGAAAGGATGCTGCTGCGCCAGCGGCTCCTGCACAAACACATCCAGCGCCGCCGCTTTGATTTCGCCCGCCTCAATGGCCGCCAGCAGATCGTCTTCCACCAGATGCGCGCCGCGCGCCAGGTTAATCAGGTAAGCCTGTGGCTTGAGCTTGCCGAGTAGTTTACGGTTAAGAATACCGACGGTCTGCGGCGTATTTGGCAACAGGTTGATCAGCACCTTGCTACCTGCCAGAAAGTCATCCAGCTGCGCTTCGCCATGAAAGCTGGTCACGCCCGGCAAGTCTTTTGGCGAACGGCTCCAGCAGCGCACCGGAAATCCCCAGAAGCGCAGGCTTTCCGCCACGCTGCTGCCAAGCACGCCCGCGCCCAGAATACCGATAGTAAAGTCATCGCGGGAATGATTGCGCAGCGGTTGCCATACCGCCTCATTTTTCTGCTGCTGATAGTCGTTAAAGCGGCGAAACCAGCCCAGAACGTGCCATACCGCGTACTCCTGCATCTGGCGGCCCATGCCGGTGTCTTCCAGACGAAACAGCGGCACGCCTTCGGCCAGCATGTGCGGATGCTCGCGCAGCTGGTTAAGAATATCATCCACGCCCGCGCCCAGCGCGAAGACGCCTTTCAGCGCACGTCCCTGTAGCATTTCCACCGGCGGCTGGCGTACCAGCGCGTAATCCGCATGCGCCGTATCGCCCGCTGTCCACTTACGTATGCGCGCCTGCGGCAGACGCTGCTGTAAACCGGCAATCCATTTTTCCGTATTAAAAGAAGGATGGTAAAAGATGATATCCATGCAGGTTCTCCTGTTTTTTCTTCAGGCTCGGGTAAAACAGCAGCCGTGGCAAGTAAAAATTCCGGTTGTTGCTTAAAGGCGAGAGGCGGACGCTTGAATCAGCCTGCGCAGCAGCGGCATCAGTACCAGCAGCATCACCCCGGTCGCCGCGCTGCCCCAGCCCAGCAGCGTAAAGATATGGCTGTAGCCCGGATTAGTCAGCGCAGGCGTACTGCCGCTGTTTTGCGGCATCAGCCCGGAGACGTAGCCGGAAAGTACCGACGCTACGCCCGTAACCATCATCCAGCAGCCCATCATAATGCCCTGATAGCGCTGCGGGGCCAGCCTGCCGATCATCGCGTAACCGACGGGCGAAATCAGCAGTTCCGCAATGCTTTGCAGGACGTAGCTGATAACGATCCATTTAAACGCCACCATGCCGTCCTGGCCCGCCAGCATAATGCCAATCGGCAGGACCAGCATGCCCAGTCCGATGCAGAACAGCGAAGCGGCAAACTGCAAAGGAATATCAACGCGCCAGCCGCGTTCGCGCAGGTTGCGGAATCCAATAGCCAGCAGCGGCCCGCCAAACACAATAACCAGCGTGTTGATATTCTGTACCCACTGCGGCGCAATACGGATACCCCAGACGTCCAGCATGATGTTGTGTTCGGTAAACAGCATCAGCCCCATCGGTGCCAGCTGATACAGCGTCCAGAAGATCAGCGAACTGAGGGCCAGGAGCAGATAAGCAGTCATTTTGCGCTGCTCTTCGCGTGGGCGATGGCGCAAGGTAAGCACGGCCAGAAGCAGAAAAATTACCGCACCGAGTGCCAGCACAAAAGTGCCGGTAAAGCCGGCATGCGTCAGCAAGATGCGTAAAACCGGCACCAGCACGGCCAGAATAATGAGCCCCGCCAGCATGCGCAGCCGCAGCTGGCTACCGCTGACGTGGAGCAGCGGCGTATCAAGATCGGCCAGCGTTTTCCAGCGCAGAAGAGAAACGACGATAGCGACAGCATTTCCCAGCGTCGCAAACAGGAACAGTGCCTGATAATGTTCCTGAAGCTGGAAGTAGCCCGCGCCGGTAAAACCTATAAAAAAGCCCAGGTTCATTCCGGCGTAGTTCCAGAGAAAGGCGCTTTCGCGGCGGCTGTCTTCCGGCGCAAAACGCTGCGTCAGCATCATGTTGATGCAGGTAACGTTCAGCCCGCTGCCGGTCAGGAACATCGCCAGCCCCCAGTAAAGCCCTTCCGCCTGCTGTCCGGAGAGCACCCAGCAGCCGATCACCTGTAGGACCATCCCCAGCACAAACAGATTGCGGTTGCTGAGGAAGCGTCCGCCGAGGTAGCCGCCAAACAGGTGCAGGCCATAGTTAAATGCGCCAAAGACGCCCATCATGGTGTTGGCCTGCGTTTCGCTGAAGCCCAGTTTTTTAGTGGCGTAAAGCACCAGCGAGGAATAAAGCACGGCAAAGCCGAGCGTGGAAAAAATCTGGATAAAAAAGAGCGCGCGGGTTCCGTCCGGTTCAGCGCTTCTGCTGTCAATCTGATTCACTACTGGCCTCACGATTTACTGGCTGATGAAGCAGATCATTATGCACATTGCGCCGCAGAATGTGTTGTTACCAATAAGTTAAACGTTTTTTTGACGTTTTAAGCAGCAAACCGCTGTAAAAGTGAGTGAACGAACGGAAAAATGCAGAAAGAGAGTTGACCGGCGCAGTGCTTTTCCCTACATTAGCGGCCGTTAGCAACGAGGTTGCAACAACAATATGGTGAGGTGTCCGAGTGGCTGAAGGAGCACGCCTGGAAAGTGTGTATACGGCAACGTATCAAGGGTTCGAATCCCTTCCTCACCGCCATATTTAAAGAAGAGCCTGAACTCGCGTTCAGGCTTTTTTTATGCATATTCCTCACGAGGAAGGGTGAGAAGCCTTGACCGGGTTCGACAACTGACTTTAGTCAGTTGGACAGTTCGGGCGCTCGCGAACGAACTGCCCGCAGGGCGAGCAAAGCGAGTCTATCCCTTCCTCACCGCCATATTTAAAGAAGAGCCTGAACTCACGTTCAGGCTTTTTTTATGCATGTTCCTCACGAGGAAGGGTGAGTAAAGCGATTCTATCCCTTCCTCACCGTCATATTTCAAAGATAGCCCAGATTTACGTTCAGACTGAGGGCGTTAACAGACTCTTAAACGTCAGGTCGCGTTCAGCCCGGCGAACAGCTGCAGAGGTCAACCGGAACACGGACACGCCGTGAATCCATCCATGGAGGCTCGTTTGGCGCGTCCATGCGCCAAAACGGTCCGCTTATCCGGTTGGCCTCCGCTGCCAGAAAGCACTGTGTTGCTGTAAAAATGCCGGAAAGCACGAGCTGAGTAAGTTTGTTAACAGTCTGAGCCTGAACTCACGTTCAGGCTTTTTTTATGCATATTCCCCACGAGGAAGGGTGAGTAAAGCAAGTCTATCCCTTCCTCACCGTCATATTTCAAAGATAGCCCGAATTCACGTTCAGACTGAGAGCGTTAACAGACTCTTAAACGTCAGGTCGCGTTCAGCCCGGTGAACAGCAGCAGAGGTCAACCGGAACACGGACACGCCGTGAATCCATCCATGGAGGCTCGTTTGGCGCGTCCATGCGCCAAAACGGTCCGCTTATCCGGTTGGCCTCCGCTGCCAGAAAGCTACGGTGTTGCTGTTAAAATGCCGGAAAGCACGAGCTGAGTAAGTTTGTTAACAGTCTGAGCCTGAACTCGCGTTCAGGCTTTTTTCCTTCCGCTTATTTAATTTCCATCGCCGCCTTCATGGTATAAAACAGATCCGTCTGATCCGTTAATCCCACGACGTTCGCTGCATGCGGGCCATAAGCCGCAATACGCAGCTGCGTGCCGGTGTGTCCCTGCGATTCCTCTTCCGAGTTGCCGTAGCTGATAGTCATCAGCCCGCCCTCTTTCGTTTGCAACGTTTGCGTCAGGCCAGGCGCTTTGCTGTCGTTGGCGATAATCTGGCTGGAGTGCGCATGGTCGGCGGTAACGATGACCAGGGTATTGCCATCTTTATGCGCAAACGCCAGCGCTTTCTGGACGGCTTCATCCAGATCGACCGTTTCGCCAATCTGGCCGCATGGATTCGCTACGTGATCCTGTTTATCAATCGACGCGCCTTCCACCTGCAAAAAGAAACCGTTCTGGTTTTTGCTTAATAGCTGGATAGCTTTATCGGTCATCTGGGCCAGCGTTGGCGTAGAAGCCTGACGCTCGCCGTTAACTTCGCAGCTGACCGGTTTGCCCTCAAGGTTACCGTGATAGGTCGCTTTTGGCCCTTTCCAGCGCACCGGCATATTACCGTCGGCAAACAAACCAAGTACCGGCTTATCCTGTGAAGCCTCCGTTAGCGCATTCATCCCTTCAAGATTACTTACCAGCTGATAACCGCGAATTTTAGCCTGTTCGTTTAGTGGTTTACCCTGCCATTCGCCTGCTTTGGCCGTTTCAGCAAAGGTTTTGCCACCGCCGCCCAAGGTTACGTCAACGCGGGCGTTTAACAGCTGCTCGGCAATGGATCCTTTGCCGCCTTTTTCCAGCGCGTTGCCCGCGCAGGTTTCGCTGGTTTTTTCCGGGCCGTAACACTTACGGGAGGTCACGTGCGCAATCTGCGCTGCTGGCGTAGCATCTTCCAGTTCTGCGGTAGAGACGTTGCCGGTCGCTTTTCCTGCGGCCTTTGCGATCTCCATGATCGTCTGGTGATCTTTGCCGTTTACGTCCACGCCAATCGCGCCGTTATAGGATTTTACACCGGTGCTCCATGCGGTGGCCGATGCCGCAGAATCGGTGACGTAATCCGGCTTATGCGTCTTTTTATCCAGCGAATAATGCGTGTACTGACCGGTCAACGGCAGCGCGTCGATCCCTTTAAAAAAACCGCCCGCACCCTCAGCATAGTTACGCGCGGCAGTGATTTCGGAATCGCCCATACCGTCGCCAATCAGCAGGATGACATTTTTTGCTTTGTTGCTGTTTAGCGAAGCTTTTAGCGCTTCTGTCTGATCTTGCTGCAACCGGCGAGCGCCGCCGGGCTGTGTGATGTCGCCCTGCGCGGCGCGATTATAATCTGCGGCCTGCGCGCAAAGCGCGGTTGATAACAGCGTGGCGGCAAAGGAAAAAGTAAACAGGCTTTTCTTCATTGCATAACTCCATGAGCAAACGTTGCTAAAAATTTCAGGAGCTTAGTCTGCGATACAACCATGACGATTTTGTGTCAGGAAAGTGTCATAAGGGTGACAGGCTTCGGCTGCGCCAGCAGAAAGGCAGCGCATGCTGTTCACCGCTTAACCTGCCAGAATAAAAAGGAAAAAATCTTCTTGACCCTTAACGCCGGACTCCCTATAGTAGCGCCCCGTCGCCCGAGAGGGTGATGGATAAAAATTTGGTGAGGTGTCCGAGTGGCTGAAGGAGCACGCCTGGAAAGTGTGTATACGGCAACGTATCAAGGGTTCGAATCCCTTCCTCACCGCCATATTTAAAGAAGAGCCTGAACTCACGTTCAGGCTTTTTTTATGCATATTCCCCACGAGGAAGGGTGAGAGGCCTTGACCGGGTTCGACAACTGACTTTAGTCAGTTGGACAGTTCGGGCGCTTGCGAACGAACTGCCCGCAGGGCGAGCAAAGCGAGTCTATCCCTTCCTCACCGCCATATTTAAAGAAGAGCCTGAACTCACGTTCAGGCTTTTTTTATGCATGTTCCCCACGAGGAAGGGTGAGAAGCCTTGACCGGGTTCGACAACTGACTTTAGTCAGTTGGACAGTTCGGGCGCTCGCGAACGAACTGCCCGCGGGGCGAGCAAAGCGAGTCTATCCCTTCCTCACCGCCATATTTAAAGAAGAGCCTGAACTCACGTTCAGGCTTTTTTATGCATATTCCCCACGAGGAAGGGTGAGAAGCCTTGACCGGGTTCGACAACTGACTTTAGTCAGTTGGGACTGAGGGCGTTAACAGACTCTTAAACGTCAGGTCGCGTTCAGCCCGGAGAACAGCAGCAGAGGTCAACCGGAACACGGACACGCCGTGAATCCATCCATGGAGGCTCGTTTGGCGCGTCCATGCGCCAAAACGGTCCGCTTATCCGGTTGGCCTCCGCTGCCAGAAAGCTACGGTGTTGCTGTTAAAATGCCGGAAAGCACGAGCTGAGTAAGTTTGTTAACAGTCTGAGCCTGAACTCACGTTCAGGCTTTTTTTATGCATGTTCCCCACAAGGAAGGGTGAGAAGCCTTGACCGGGTTCGACAGGCAGCTTTATGCCTTACTGAAGGTCACATCGACCTTAGTCGCATCGGTATGGCGCATAGGGTTATTCCCCTGGCCGAGCTGGTCGTCGTTTGGATGAATATAGGTGTCACCGGTTCCCAGCTGATTTTCCATATATTCTCCGCCAGCTTTCATGGTATCGGTTGAACCGTCATACCAGCCTGCAATAGTCTTGTCTCCGGCTGAGTCGGTTGAAACGATATTGTCTGGCGCGCCGTCAGCAATGCTTTTGTTATCACCGATATTAAATCCGTTATGGTCGGTAGCGCTGATAGCCGCGTTTCGCCCGTCGATATCGCTGGTATTAATGAAGCCGTTATAAAATTCCAGGCGACTGGCACTGTCCTGAAACTTCCCATCCGCATCAGCCTGCTTAATCACGCCCGTGAAGTCGTTTTGATAATTCATGGTGCCCTTCTCGCCCGGCTTCAGCGTCATGGAGGCCACCTGCTTATTATCCTTATCAAACATGCCAAGGGTTATATCGTGATCCTCGGCGTTAGTAATATCAAAAGAGCGTGGCCCGCTGCCTGTAACCTGATCGGAAGCCGCTGTTGCGCTGGCTGAAGAGGCAGAAGCGGTGCTTTCCGCCGATGTGGCAGCCGTTTTCGTGTTTCCGGCCGTCGCTGCATCAGCATCCGCTGCGCCTGTTGCTGCTGCGGCTTCCGGCTGAGCAGAAGCGGTGGCATCCTGGTAAGAAGGCGGGTTAGCCGTCGCCGCCTGGTAAGATGGCGGACTGGCCGTCGCTTCCTGATAAGAAGGCAACGCTTCGTCAGTATTCCCGGCAGAGGCTTCGCCACCGCTGCCGGTTGCTAACGAGCCAGAAGCGTTGATATCGCTATCAGTTGCCGGCAAAGCGGAACCATTGGTATTGCTGCTGGTTGCCGGCGAGCCGGAACCGTTGCCGCTGGTAGTCGATGGCGAACCGGAACCTTTAGTATCGCTGTCGCTGCCGCCGTTGAACTGCTGTAGCATCTGCATAATTATCTTTAGCACTTCGTTCAGCAACTGCGTGGTCTGCTGATTAAGCTCGCTGCCGGAACTCTGTGCGTTAGTCGCGTCCCCGCTATTCTGGACGGCATTACTTTTCTGCGACAGATCGCCAAAATTCAGGCTGCTGCTGCCCGGCTGAGCCATGCCGAAATTTATGCCGCCACCGCCAGACTGCTTCGCTACGCTTTGATTATTGAACGCATCTGCGTTTTTAGTATCCGTGCTGAACATATTATCAAACGGCTGGGGCTGGGTAATGCCACCTGCTGGATTAAGCCTGTCGACTGACATAAACGATTCCACCTGAGAGTGAGGGTTTGGATCTGAGTGAATCGATATCGCCTCTGGTTCCTGTACTGGCAGCTTCAGGGCAATTTTTTTCGCACTCTTCCCCTCTTATCAGCCGCCGTTGACAAAATTTTCGCGAAAAAAAACCCGAACTCAGGTTCGGGCTTCAGGGGATTAGCAGAATTATGGCTCAGGAAGCTTATATCTTTCCGCCATCCCCGCCAGCACAGGCCACTTATAGCCTGTGATGCTTTGTTTCGAATATCGTGTTACTTCAATCGGCAGACGCTGCCCTTCAGGCTCAGGCTATTTTAAAGATAGCAATAGTGCGAATAAGCTGAGCGGCCTGGTCTTCCAGCGAAGCTGCTGCGGTGGCGGCTTCTTCCACTAGCGCGGCGTTCTGCTGGGTTACTTCATCCATCTGGCTGACTGCCGTACTTACGTGCTCAATACCGTTTACCTGTTCGCCAGAGGCGGAGAAGATTTCGGCCATAATCTGCGAAACGTTACCGATAGAAGCAACAATGTCATCCATCGTTTTTCCGGCGTTAGCCACCAGCTCGCTGCCTTCCGTAATACGCAGGCTTGAGGTTTCAATCAGTGCTTTAATCTCTTTAGCCGCCACCGCGCTGCGCTGCGCCAGCGCACGGACTTCGGATGCCACCACGGCAAAGCCTCTTCCCTGCTCACCGGCGCGTGCTGCTTCAACAGCGGCGTTAAGCGCCAGGATATTCGTCTGGAAAGCGATGCTTTCTATCGTGCTGATAATGTCGGCCACGCTTTTGGAACTGTCATAGATGGCAGACATGGTCGAGACCACTTTGCCAACCACCGCTCCGCCATGCTCCGCCACGCGTGACGCATCGGAGGCAAGGCCGCTGGCGTGCTGCGCGTTAGAGGAGTTCTGACGCACCGTTGCGGTCAGCTGCTCCATGCTGGCAGAGGTTTCTTCAAGCGATGCAGCCTGTTCTTCCGTACGGCTGGAGAGATCGGTGTTTCCAGAGGCCACCTCTTTCGCTGCGCTGTCAATAGAAGCGGCGGCATCCTGGATTTCAGAAACCACTTTCTTCAACTGCGTCTGCATAACGGCAAAATTTTCAATCAGCACGCCGGTTTCATCTTTTGAACGAGCCACCAACACCGTTGACAAGTCGCCGGCTGCAATAGCGCGAGCGGCGTTTACCGCCTGATGCAGAGGCACGGTAATGGAACGGGCCAGCAGATAGCCAAGCGTAGAGGCAACAATCAGTCCAGCCAGCGCGCCAAACAGCAGGGTCAGCCTGGTCTGCGCTTCGGTAGAATCCACGGTGGCCTGGCGTTTAACCAGTAAACCCTGCTCATCCCCCGCCAGCTCGTTGATGATTTGACGCATAGCGTCCATCTGCGTTTTGCCTGTGTTGGCCTGGAAAGCGGCCTGGAAAGCCTCCCCGGACAGCGTGCCGGCATTCAGGGCACGGCGCCTTTCAATCAGCGGCGTCACAAAAGACGCTTCCCAGGCCTGCTCCTGCGCGGCCAGCCGGGCTAGCCGATCCTGCTGCTTTTCATTATCTGAAGTCAGCGATTTTGCTTGCTGGACATGCTGGGAAAACGTTTTCTGGCCTTCCGTCCAGGGTGCCAGCATTTCCTCTTTGCCGTTGATGGCGTAGCCACGCAGTCCCGTTTCCATATTAACCAGGCTTAACGTTAGCCCCCGGCTTTCATCTATCACGCGCCAGGTATGCACGTTCCAGTTATTTGAATCGATAATCCGCGAGAAGTTAATGTAAAAGGTTGCGCAGAGCAGCAGAAGCAGCGCTACGACAACGCCAAAAGCAGCAACGAATTTGGTACTCACCGAAAGGTTTCTAAACATCTTATTCACGCTCTCAAAAGGGGGAAAGGTGCGCGACAGGCACTTATCTTGACAATCACTACTATCGGCACAACCTATTCGAGCTTTAAAGCTTCTGCACAATTCCGTCTCATTTTTCAGCTAACGCATTCACTAATCTGAACTATTTTTTTAAGCCAAAGGCAGCGCAAAAAAAGTTACAGACGAAGAAAAAATCAGGAAAAAAGGCGTAAAGCAGGCAAAAATAAAGCCCGAACCGGGATTTCCCCGTTCGGGCTTGCAGAGCAACTGTTTAAGATGACGATAAAAAGCTATCGATTGTTATCGCTGTTAACCATAAGCCATCAGCGTATGCTGGCAGAGCTGTGAGCGTACGCAATCTTCTTTACCAAAACGCACCACGCCAATCATCTCGTCCTCTTTGAAGCGGGCCAGCGCATCGCTGAGGCCGGAGTGAACGTGTGACGGCAAATCGCACTGTGTGATATCGCCGTTCACGATAACGGTAACGTTTTCCCCAAGGCGAGTCAGAAACATCTTCATCTGGGCGGCGGTGACATTTTGCGCCTCATCAAGGATCACCACGGCATTTTCGAAGGTACGTCCGCGCATATAGGCAAAAGGTGCAATCTCAACCTTACCTATTTCGGGACGCAGGCAGTACTGCATAAAGGAAGAACCAAGACGTTTAACCAGAACGTCATAGACCGGCCGGAAGTATGGAGCGAATTTTTCTGCGATGTTGCCGGGCAAAAATCCCAGATCCTCGTCCGCCTGCAGCACCGGACGCGTCACTATGATCCTCTCTACATCCTTATTTATCAGGGCCTCGGCCGCTTTCGCAGCGCTAATCCAGGTTTTACCGCAGCCTGCTTCGCCAGTGGCGAAAATCAGTTGCTTCGTCTCTATGGCTTTAAGATAGTGCGCCTGAGCTTCATTACGGGCTTCAATCGGTGAATGGTCGCGGCTGTCGCGCGCCATGCCAATTGCATCCAGCCCACCCATCTGCACCAGCGAGGTGACCGATTCATCTTCACGCTGACGATGACTGCGTGAATCGCTACGAAGCACACGCCTGGCTTCACGACGAGCTTTGATCACTGCTTTCTGTCTTCCCATAGTGGCACCTTACAGTTGGTTTCATTTCCCACACCCGATAAGGCGGTGCGATTACGTGAACGCTTTAGAGGTTTTGGCGGCTTCCTTGTAAGCCTTAGCTGGCCTTTGGAATGGTACTCGGGATAAAGATACGGGTACCGGATGGTGTTGAAAAGAGTCGGCACGAAGTGAAAAAAAGAGGGAGAAAGTCACCGGGGCAATGAGGCCCTCGCGTAAGGATGCGATATTTGTCTGACGCTTATGTCCGTAAAAGGACTTGTCCATTCGCGATCTCCGTGTTGCACACTGGAAACATCTGACGCCTGATAATTAAATTTCAACATATTCCCACAATAATGCAACATTAAATTTGCAGGCGAGGCAGAGGAAACCACCGAATAACAGGACGCGTACGCGATGGCTAAATTAACAGGTGATAAAATTCAATGAGATAGCTATTGATAATCGAGGAACACTTTTTTCTAAATAGTGAGAACTGGTTAGAAAGTTGGCAATTGATTAAAAAACAACCTTCCGCACGAGGCGTAACGGAAGGTTGAAAACCATCAGGCCTGAAGTAAAGCTTGTCCAAGATAATGTTTGTCGTCAACGACGCCGGGCAGCGCGAAAAAATAACCGCCGCCGACGGGTTTGATATATTCTTCCAGCGCCTCACCATTGAGTCTTTTTTGTACAGCAAGAAAGCCTTTTTGCAAATCGTGCTGATAGCAAACAAACAGCAGTCCCATTTCCAGCTGGCCAGAATTAGATACGCCCAGCGAGTAGCTGTAGCCACGACGCAGCATCAGGTTTTCCTGGGTCTGAGGCGTGCGCGGGTTTGCCAGACGGATATGCGCGTCCAGCGGTGTAATCGTACCTTCCGGATCGCTGGCGTAGTCCGGCACATCGTGTTCGTTAAGCATGCCTAACGGTGCACCGCTGTGCTTGACGCGGCCAAAAATGTTTTCCTGTTCCCGCAGCGGCGTGCGATCCCAAAATTCAACATGAAACTGTATAATCCGGACGGCCTGATAGCTGCCGCCGACTGCCCAGCCAGGCTCATCCTGCTTAGTGGTCACCCATAAGATTTTATCCATCAATGAGCCATCGGCCGTATTGGGATTGGCCGTACCGTCTTTGAAGCCCAGCAGATTAATCGGCGTCTCTTTACCCTGGCTGCGCGCTGCGTGGTCCGAGATAAACCCTTCCCGCCGCCAGCGAACGCTAAGGAGATCCGGCGTATGCTTGATGATATCACGCAGCGCATGGATAACGGTGTCGTTGGTATTAGCACAGATTTGCAGCAGCAGATCGCCGTGGCACAGGCTGGCATCCAGGGCATCGTTAGGAAAACGCGTCATCGGCTGTAACCTGCGCGGCTTTGACGCCTGCAGGCCATAGCGTTCGTCAAACAAGGCATTGCCGACCGAAACCGTTATCGTCAGGTTATCGGGATAAATCGTTTCACCCAGGATACCGGAATCCATCGGCGGCAGGCGAGGATTAGTGACCAGCGGCGCTTTACCGCCCCGGGTCAAAAAAGCAATGCGATCGGTCAACAGCCTGAACAGGCGTTCCAGATCGGCCTTATCCGCAGCCAGCACGTCAAAGGCCACCAGCATCATCGCCGCCTGCTGTGGCGTGACGATGCCAGCCTGATGCGGGCCGAAGAAAGGCTGGGTCTGCTGTCGGGCATTGGGCGACAGCGCGCCCGGCGAAAACGATTTTTCCGTCGCGCCATGTGCCGGACAGCCGCCCGTCAGCGCGACGCCGCCAAGAATACCCATTCCCTTAAGCAGACGGCGGCGCGAAGGCAGCGCCGCTTCGTCATCAGCTCGCTTTACCATACTAATCCAGTCCCAGCGTTCCGCGCAGTAAAGCCAGGTCTTCCGCCAGCGTAGTGACAGGCCCTTTCATCGCGGTACGGTCGGCGCTGGTTAACTTGTCATAGGATTCAAATCCTTCGCCGCTGCGATATTTAGATAAAACCGCGTCAACTTTCTTAAAGTTAGCGTCGATTTTCGCCAGCAGGTCGGGATTGGCTTTTTGCAGCATTGGACGCAGCAGGTTAACGATCTTTTGTGCACCATCAATGTTGGCCTGGAAATCCCACAGGTCGGTACGGCTGTAGCGATCTTCTTCGCCGGAAATTTTGCTGGAAGCAACCTCTTCAACCAGATCGGCCGCGCCACCCACCACTTTACCCGGCGGGAAAGCCAGTTCGCTGACGCGTTTTTGCAGTTCCAGCGTGTCGGCATAGAGCCTGTCGGCGTAGCTTTCCATGCCTTTGGTTGACTTGTCGCCCCACAGCGCTTTTTCCAGGCGGTGGAAGCCGGTGAATTTAGGATCGGCGGCCTTTTTCTCATAGTCATCTTCACGGGCATCAATGCTGCCGTCCAGATCGGAGAAGAGCTCGGCGATTGGCTCAATACGCTCGTAGTGCGCGCGCGTTGGCGCATAGAGCGCCTGCGCTTTCTCAATGTCGCCCGCTTTAACCGCATCGGTAAAGGCTTTGGTGCCCGTAACCAGCGCGGCTACTTCACTGTTGACCCAGGTCTTGTAGTCGGCCAGTGGGCCAGCCAGCTGCATCAGCACCGGCTGCGCGTCTGACTTATCCTGCACACCTTTCACCACCAGCTTGCCTTTAGGGTTGCTGAGCAATCCACAGGTCATTTCATATTCGCCCGCTGCAAGATTAGCGGTAAGCTTTTGTGTAAAACCTGGCGCGATGTTTTCCCGCTCTTCCACCACCATGACCCCTTTCAGGATCTCCCACTCCAGCCCTTTCTGGCTGTTGTTCTGGATAATAAACTGCGTCTTACCGGCATTGACGGTGACGTTCATCGGCTCGCACTGCTTGTCGTTAACCGTGATTTTTACCTGGGGTACATTTGCAGCCAGAGCAGCAGAAGAACAGGCCAGCAGCGCTGCCGCCAGCGACGTCTTACGAAAACGGTGAATCATGATAAATCCCTTAGGTGTAAGCCGAACAAATTAACGTGAAATTGCCGCAGCCGAAGGCCGTGCAGGCAGACAATAAAGCAGCAGCGCAGGAATGAAATAGCAAAGCCAGACCGTGACCTCACTGACGCTTGGCGCTTCCTGATAGCCAAAAACGCCTTCCAGCAGCGTACCGGTTAGCGTACTGGTAGAAAGCACGTCGCTGAGATCGAAAGCCTGGCCCTGGAACGCGTTCCACAAGCCGGCTTCATGAAATGCACGAACGGCACTCGCCGCAAGGCCCGCCGCGACCAGCAGGATAAACAGGCTGGTCCATTTAAAGAACACCGCCATATTCAGCCGCACGCCGCCCCAGTAAATCAGCATGCCGAGCACGATAGCCGTGGCCAGCCCCAGGATAGCGCCAACCGGCGGCGCAATACCAACATCCTGCTGAAAGGCCGCCAGCAGAAAAAAGACCGATTCCAGCCCTTCACGCGCGACGGCCAGAAAAACCATCAGCACCAGCGCCCAGCCACCGCCCTTTCCGCGCTGTAAAGCGTTATCCACCGCGCCTTCCAGATGCACTTTGATATTGCGTGAAACTTTGCGCATCCAGAACACCATTCCGGTGAGGATGCAGACGGCGACCACCGCTACCACGCCTTCAAAAAGTTCCTGTTCCTGCTGGGGAAACTCGCCGGTGGTCTCGTTGATAACGTAGCCCAGCACCAGGCAGAGCGTGGCGGCGACAAACACGCCAACCCACATGGCGCCAAACCATTCGCTGCGTTGGGTGCGCTGCAAATAGCTGGCAATCAGGCTAACGATCAGCGCGGCTTCGAGGCCTTCGCGTAACATAATCAGAAACGGCACAAACACAGGCACCTCGGGCATCAAAGAAGGAACGGGCAACGGGTAAAGAAGGGTAAATCTAAACGATACCGATTATCATTATCGGCATAAGAAATACAAGAGGCGGGCCGTTTATTTTCACTGTCTGAGGTGGTCTTACGCCTCCAGGCTGGCGAAACATGGAAGGAAGTGAACGCCCCGCACAATGACGGGGGAAACGCTTATGCGGCAGCGCTGGCTTTTCGGGGCGGGAAACGGGCGGTTCTGATATCAAATTCGGTAAAAATAGCGACGGGTTTGATGCAGTTATTACCTTTTACCTTTTTTACAAAACCATGCTTTGCCAGCGTGGTAAGCGTGGCTGAAAGATTGCTCTTTGCCCGTCCCGACAATTCCGCCAGGCGGGAGATGCTTTCTGGTTTTTCCCGATCGATGAGATCCAGCAGCTCAAGATTTTCAGGGCTGAGGATCTGTGCAACGGCATTAAGCGATGAAAACCAGATTTTCGGCTCATCCTCAGCGGGCACATATTCTTTTCTGACAATCGCCATTATTCGCGCGCGAAATTCATTTTCCGGCATAATACCAATAAGTGCTTTCATAATAGTCCCTTGTTTTATAACGTCATTGGATCACTTGCGCGATAATGTCGTCAACAGCGGTAAAAAAATGTTCCATGAGCTGTGCCGCATCAACAAAATCATAAGGCTTACCCTTATCTGTCAGCGTCTGGTGCACGTGATCCCATCGCTGGATCCGCGCTCTTGACATTCTTTTTTGCGGACAGTGAGGCGCATGCGCATTATCCATACCGTAAACACGTTGATTATGGCGATCGTGCAGCGTTAACGAATATCTGATGCCGTGTGGCCTGTTAATGCCCGGCTCTACCCGATAAGCGATAATTTCATACCAGTAGCCACAGGCATATTCATATTTTGTACCGTGCAAGCTCAGAAGCGTTTCTAATCCATAGTCCATGCAACAAATCCTTGTTATATGACCCAATCATAACCCTATAAAAGTAGCGTTTCAACCTTTCGCTCTCTTAAGATCCTTATAATTAACCTGATGCCTGCCGTTATTCTGCCCCCACCCTCGCATAAAAAAGGCCCGCCGAAGCGAGCCTTAGCTTGTAAACAAAGCGCTTAAGGTTTATCCACCACCTTTAAGCTTTGTCACCTACTGTTAACGCGAATGGAACTCGGCCTCCGCCGTTTCAAAACGCGCTACCGCCGCTGCGGAAGGCTTGCTGCCAATCATGCTGAATACCACGATAGCAATGCTGGCAAAGATGAATCCCGGAATGATTTCATACAGGTTCAGCCATGCGTATTGCTTCCAGATCAGCACGGTAGCGGCACCCACGATAATACCGGCAAGCGCACCGTTACGCGTCATGCGCTTCCAGATAAGCGAGAAGACCACTACCGGGCCGAAGGCAGCACCAAAACCGGCCCAGGCGTAGCTTACCAGTCCCAGCACGCGGTTATTGGGGTTAGAAGCCAGCGCGATAGCGATCACGGCCACCAGCAGCACCATCAGCCGCCCTACCCAGACCAGCTCGCGCTGGGTAGCGTTTTTGCGCAAAAAGTTCTTGTAGAGATCTTCCGTCAGCGCGCTGGAGCAAACCAGCAGCTGGCAGCTCAGCGTCGACATCACCGCCGCCAGGATAGCAGAAAGCAGGATCCCGGCAATCCATGGATTGAACAGAATTCGAGCCAGCTCGATAAAAATACGCTCGCTGTTATCGCTGACGCCCGCCGCCAGTTCAGGATGGTTCTGGAAATAGGCAATACCGAAGAAACCGACGGCTACTGCGCCACCGAGGCACAGGATCATCCACGTCATACCGATACGGCGCGCGCTACGGATAGAGTGGTGAGAATCTGCCGCCATAAAGCGAGCAAGAATGTGCGGCTGGCCGAAGTAGCCAAGCCCCCAGCCCAGCAGCGAAATCACCGCCACGAAGTTCAGGTTTTTCAGCATATCGATATTCTCAATGCTTTTGGCCTGAATAACCGCCAGCGAGTCGCCCAGTCCGCCTACGGCAATAATCACCATTACCGGCGTCAGGATTAGTGCGAAAATCATCAGGCTGGCCTGAACGGTATCGGTCCAGCTTACCGCCAGGAAACCACCCACAAAGGTATAGATGATGGTGGCGGCCGCACCGGCCCACAGCGCCGTTTCATAACTCATGCCAAAAGTGCTTTCAAACAGGCGGGCACCGGCCACAATGCCGGAAGCGCAGTAAATAGTGAAGAACACCAGAATGACCAGCGCCGAGATAACCCGCAAGATTTTGCTATGGTCTTCAAAACGGCTGGCAAAGAAATCCGGCAGCGTTAATGCATTATCGTGATGTTCGGTTTGTACGCGCAGGCGTCCGGCAACGATCTTCCAGTTCAGATAGGCGCCCAGCGTCAGGCCAATGGCGATCCAGCTTTCTGAAATACCGGACAGGAAGATAGCGCCGGGCAAGCCCATCAGCAGCCAGCCGCTCATATCTGATGCGCCTGCCGACAGTGCGGTTACCACGCTGCCAAGGCTACGTCCCCCGAGAATATAGTCGTCAAAATTCTTGGTCGAGCGCCAGGCCATAAAGCCGATAAACACCATGCCAAGAATATAAACGCAAAAGGTCACCATCATCGGTGTACTTACTGTCATTCAGGTTCTCCACTTATTATTGTTAATGTGCAACCGCCAGGCTATTTGCGTTACCGCCGGAACGTAGCGGTGCCACTCATCCCCATCCCAGGCGGGGTATCCTGCCGTAAACCGTCAGCTGGTACAACACCGCTGAATGGTTTAACACACTCGTTACATAAATTTCACCTTACATCGTTTACGGCGATCTGACAGGTTGCACTGGATCACAAACTCACCGGTAGCACCTGCCAAAAAACCCCTGTAAAACCAGAAATTGTGGCGTTTCGCAAATCTGGCCGGATTCTTGCAGCAATATTCATGCCGCTTTTAAAAAAAGCGATTTTGCACTCTGCAATCAGGGTCACATTTAACAAGGTTGCACAAAGTTGCAACTTAAGTGATATTGCTTGCCAGTTTCATTTTTGACTATTTGCAAGGAGTTTGAAGGCATGGGCACAACCACTATGGGCGTTAAGCTGGACGAGGCCACGCGCGACCGTATTCGCCAGGCCGCAGGCCAGATCGACCGCACGCCGCACTGGCTGATTAAACAGGCTATTTTTAACTATCTGGAACAGCTGGAAAGAGGCGACGCCCTGCCGGAATTCCCTTTGCAGGCGGTGGCTCAGGAGAACAACGAGGCGCCGGTTGAAGAACTGCATCAGCCGTTTCTGGAGTTTGCAGAACATATTCTGCCACAGTCGGTTACGCGCTCGGCCATCACTGCGGCATGGCGCACGCCTGAGACACAGGCAGTGCCGATGTTGCTTGAGCAGGCCCGTCTGCCCGAGCCATTAGGACAGCAAACGCAAAAGCTGGCTCACAAGCTCGCTACCGCCCTTCGGCACCAAAAAGGTGCAGGCGGGCGCGCCGGAATGGTGCAATCGCTGCTGCAAGAGTTCTCACTCTCTTCTCAGGAAGGCGTGGCGCTGATGTGCCTGGCGGAAGCGCTATTACGTATCCCTGATAAGCCAACCCGTGACGCGCTGATCCGCGATAAAATCAGCAACGGCAACTGGCAGTCGCACCTGGGCCGTAGCCCTTCGATGTTTGTTAATGCGGCGACCTGGGGTTTGCTGTTTACCGGCCGCCTGGTGGCAACGCATAACGAAGCTAACCTCTCCCGCTCTCTGAACCGCATCATCGGTAAAAGCGGCGAGCCGCTGATCCGCAAAGGCGTGGATATGGCGATGCGCCTGATGGGTGAACAGTTTGTTACCGGCGAAACCATCGCGGAAGCGCTGGCCAATGCCCGCAAGCTGGAAGAGAAAGGCTTCCGCTACTCTTATGACATGCTGGGCGAAGCCGCGCTGACGGCTAAAGATGCCGAAGCCTATCTGGTTTCCTACCAGCAGGCGATCCACGCTATTGGTAAGGCTTCTAACGGCCGCGGCATTTATGAAGGCCCGGGCATCTCAATCAAGCTCTCCGCTCTGCATCCGCGCTACAGCCGCGCGCAGTATGAACGCGTGATGAGCGAGCTTTACCCCATCCTGAAATCGCTGACGCTGCTGGCGCGCTCTTACGACATCGGCATCAATATCGATGCGGAAGAAGCGGATCGGCTGGAGCTGTCGCTGGATCTGCTGGAAAAACTCTGCTTTGAGCCGGAGCTGGAAGGCTGGAACGGCATCGGTTTTGTTATTCAGGCCTACCAGAAACGCTGCCCGTTTGTGATCGATGCGCTCATCGATATGGCTCAGCGCAGCCGCCGCCGCCTGATGATCCGTCTGGTAAAAGGCGCCTACTGGGACAGCGAAATCAAACGCGCGCAGATGGACGGACTGGAAGGCTACCCGGTATTCACCCGCAAGGTTTACACCGATATCTCTTATCTGGCCTGCGCGCGCAAGCTGCTGGCGGTACCTAACCTGATCTATCCGCAGTTTGCTACGCATAACGCGCACACGCTGGCGGTGATCTATCAGATGGCGGGTAACAACTATTATCCTGGCCAGTATGAGTTCCAGTGCCTGCACGGCATGGGCGAACCGCTGTACGAACAGGTTGTAGGCAAAGTGGCCGACGGCAAGCTGAATCGCCCATGCCGTATTTATGCGCCGGTCGGCACACATGAAACGCTGCTGGCCTATCTGGTGCGTCGCCTGCTGGAAAACGGCGCAAACACTTCCTTCGTTAACCGTATTGCAGACAACACGCTGCAAATTGAAGACCTGGTTGCCGATCCGGTACAGGAAGTCGAAAAACTGGCCCGCACGGAAGGCGCAATCGGCCTGCCGCATCCAAAAATTCCTTTGCCGCGCGATCTGTATGGCGACAATCGCCAGAACTCTGCCGGTCTGGATCTGGCCAACGAGCATCGTCTGGCTTCGCTTTCCAGCGCCCTGCTTAATAGCGCTATCCAGCCGTGGCATGCCGCGCCGGTTATCGATGGTGAAACGGAAAGCGGCGAACAGCTGCCGGTCGTTAACCCGGCAGAACCTGCCGATATCGTTGGCTATGTGCGCCACGCTACGGCCCGGGAAGTTTCTACCGCGCTGGATGCCGCCGTCAACGCTGGCCCAATCTGGTTCGCCACCCCGCCTGCCGCGCGTGCAGAAATTTTGACTCGCGCCGCCGAAATGATGGAAGGACAGCTACAGCGTCTGCTGGGTATCCTGGTACGTGAAGCGGGCAAAACCTTTAATAACGCCATTGCCGAAGTGCGAGAGGCCGTGGACTTCCTGCACTACTACGCCGGGCAGGTACGTGACGATTTTGATAACGAAACGCACCGTCCGCTGGGCCCGGTAGTCTGTATCAGCCCGTGGAACTTCCCGCTGGCGATCTTTACCGGACAAATTGCCGCCGCGCTGGCCGCTGGCAACAGCGTGCTGGCTAAGCCTGCCGAACAGACGCCGCTGGTCGCCGCTGCCGCCGTTGCTATTCTGCATGAGGCGGGCGTGCCGGTGGGTGCGTTACAGCTTCTGCCGGGCATGGGTGAAACCGTGGGCGCGCAGCTGACCGGCGATGACCGCGTACGTGGCGTCATGTTTACCGGTTCTACCGCGGTCGCAACGCTATTACAGCGTAACCTTGCAGGTCGTCTGGATCCGCAGGGAAGACCAACGCCGTTAATCGCTGAAACCGGCGGTATGAACACCATGATCGTCGACTCTTCCGCGCTGACTGAACAGGTGGTGGTCGATATCGTCGCCTCGGCTTTCGACAGTGCGGGCCAGCGCTGCTCTGCCCTGCGTATGTTGTGTATTCAGGAAGACGTGGCCGACCATACGCTGCAAATGCTGCGCGGCGCGATGGCCGAATGCCGCATGGGTAATCCTGAACGTCTTTCAACCGATATCGGTCCGGTGATCGACAGCGAAGCGAAAGAGAATATCGAGCGCCATATTCAGGCGATGCGCAGTAAAGGGATGAAGGTTTACCAGGCCGCCTTTAACGATGCGCACGACAGTAAAGAGTGGCAGAGCGGCACATTTATTCCGCCAACGCTGATTGAGCTGGAAAACGTCGCGGATCTGGATAAAGAGATCTTTGGCCCGGTCTTGCACGTGGTGCGCTATAACCGCAGCACGTTGCCGAAAATTATCGAGCAGATTAACGCCTCCGGCTATGGCCTGACGCTGGGCGTGCATACGCGTATTGATGAAACCATCAATCAGGTTACCGCCAGCGCCAGAGTGGGCAACCTGTACGTTAACCGTAATATGGTTGGTGCCGTGGTTGGCGTGCAGCCGTTCGGTGGCGAGGGCCTTTCCGGCACCGGTCCAAAAGCGGGCGGGCCGCTTTATCTGTATCGTCTGCTCTCTAACCGTCCGGAAGGCGCGCTGAAGCTGACGCTGGATCGCCAGGACAGCGAACGTCCGGTTGATGCGGCGCTGCGTCCGGTATTGCTGACCACCCATCAGACGCTGACGGAATGGGCGAAGGATAAGCCAGAGCTGGCGGCAATTTGCAAACAGTTCGCGGAACTGGGACAAAGCGGCACCGTTCGTCTGCTGCCTGGCCCAACGGGCGAGCGCAACACCTTCACGCTGCTGCCGCGCGAGCGCGTACTTTGCCTTGCGGATAACGAGCAGGATGCGCTGGTGCAGCTTGCCGCCGTGACCGCCGTAGGCAGTCGTGCGCTGTGGCAGGATGATGAACTGCATCGCTCGCTGGCGAAGAAGCTGCCTGCGACAGTGCAAAGCCGTATCGACTTTGCCGCCAGTCCGCTGGCGCAGCAAACTGAGTTTGACGCGGTGATTTATCACGGCGATGCCGATCAGCTACGCAGCGTTTGCGAAACCGTAGCCGCACGGGAAGGCGCGATTGTTTCGGTACAGGGCTTTGGCCGTGGTGAAACCAATCTGCTGCTGGAGCGTTTGCTGATTGAGCGTTCACTCAGCGTTAACACCGCGGCGGCAGGCGGCAATGCCAGCCTGATGACCATCGGTTAATCTCCGTTTACTGTAGCAACATAATAACGGGGCGAACTTCGCCCCGTTTTCTTCTCTTCTTCTGTGTAAATTTTGCAGCGCTTATCTTTCGTTATTCAACCATCCGTTGAGCGCGTCACTTCTTCCCATTGTTCTATTTCCTTGCTAAGCGCCGCGAGCTTTTGCCGCACCAGACTTAATGCATCACTGCCTAATAACAACTGTGTTGGCGGGTTCTGGCTCTCAATGATTGCCAGCATGGCGCGTGCAGCCTTCACGGGATCGCCGAGTTGCTTACCGCTTTTTTCCTCACGTGCCTGTCGAATGGGATTAAATAAAGCGTCATAGTCCGGGATGCTGCGCGCGCTGCGTACCATCGATCGTCCGGCCCAGTCGGTGCGAAAGGAGCCAGGCGCCACGGCCGTCACGTGTATATTGAACGGAGCAAGCTCTTTGCTTAACGTTTCTGATATCCCAGCCAGGGCGAATTTGCTGCCGCAGTAAGAGCTGATGCCGGGCATAGTGATAAAACTGCCCATCGAGGTGATATTAATAATATGGCCGTGACGCCGCTGGCGCATGCCCGGCAGCACGGCTTTAATCATCGCTACCGCGCCGAACACATTTACGTCAAACTGACGGTGCACTTCTGCAAGCGAGGATTCTTCCATGATGCCCTCATGGCCGTAACCGGCATTGTTGACAAGCACGTCAATCGGACCAACGGTGGATTCAATTTCCGCAATCACCTTATCAATACGCTCAAAGTCGGTAACATCAAGCAGGCGGCTAAAGGCCCGCTGCGCATCAAGCGCATCGAAAGCCTGCTGTGCCTCGTGATTGCGCACGGTGCCGATAACCCGATGGCCTGCGGCGAGGGCTTCCTGCGCCAGCGCACGACCAAACCCGCTGCTGACGCCGGTGATTAAAAGTGTTTTTGCAGATGTCATAAAAAGAATTCCCATGAACAGTGGAAGTTGAATGGTATTCTCTGCCTTGCCGCTTTTTTAGGCCGTATTTTCTGTTTTTCTTGCCTGATCTTATGAGGTGCAGTGATGTCCGTGATGATCACCTTAGTGAAAGCACTCGCCGTGCAGGAGGGATATAACCTTACTGCATTGCCTGATGTACGAATTTTGCGTGCCGATCGTCCACTCGCCAGAACCCCGGTGCTTTACGATCCGGGGATCGTCATTGTCTGCCAGGGCAGCAAGCGCGGCTTTTTCGGTCAGCAGACCTATTTATACGATGAACGGCACTATCTGGCGGTTTCGGTGCCGGTACCGTTTGTGATGGAAACCGACGCGTCAGCAGAACATCCCTTGCTGGCAATTTATCTGCATCTGGATTTTCAGCTGGCCGCTGAACTCCTGTTGCAGATCGAAAAGAATGCTGTCCCGCATCCTCCTGCCACACCGCAAAGTATGATCTCGAGTCCGATGGACGATAAGGTAACCATGGCCGTGCTGCGCTTGCTTGAGAGCCTGAACGATCCGCTTGAAGCGGCGATCCTCGGCCCCGCCAGGGTTCGGGAGCTCTATTTCCGCGTATTGACAGGCGCACAGGGCAATGCAATGCGCGCCGCGCTGGCCTTACACGGACAGTTTGGCAAAATCGGCAAAGTGATCCAGCGCATCCATACCGGCTACGCAGAGTCGTTAACGCTGACGCAACTGGCTAAAGAGACCGGAATGAGCGTGCCGACTTTTCATACTCACTTCAAAGCAATAACCCGTATGCCGCCGATGCAGTATGTGAAATCGGTGCGCCTGCACCAGGCGCGGATGTTGATGGTGCGTCAACATATCACTGCCGCCGCCGCGAGTTACGCCGTCGGCTATGAAAGTCCTTCGCAGTTTAATCGCGAGTTCAAACGCCTGTTTGGCCTGCCCCCGGCAGAAGAGATAAAACGCATGCAGCGTAACTTCGCCATCCCACCGGTGCAGCCAGCGTCGATATTCGTTTCTTCCCATTAAAATTTGCTGTGCGGCGACGTGCTGCGTTCCTCCGTCAGCAGCGTCTCAAAGTCCGATACGGTAAGCGGTCGGCATAATCCGTTACCCTGCATAATGTCGCACTGCGCGCTGGTCACAAACGCCTGCTGCATCCCCTCTTCGACACCTTCCGCCGCCACGTTAATGCCCAGGCTTTTGCCCAGCGCGGCCATCGCCCGGAACATCGTCTGTACATGTATGTTAGTGCTGAGCTCGTGCGTCAGCGATTTGTCAATTTTAAACCCGCTAAAGAAACCGTGCCGCAGCAGGCTCATGGCACCCAGCGTGCGGCCATAGTGATCGATAACAAAAGAAGCGCCCGTTTTCCGGACCGCTTCGAAATGCGCGGGCGCATCCTGAAACAGCGTCGTCAGCAACGGCTCGTCCACTTCGAAATCAACAAAGTCCGCATCGCCGCCAACGCACTCGCGCAGTACCGTTTCCAGCGCGTTGCCGGCCAGCTGGCGAGGAAACAGATTAATGCTGACGCGCAGCTGCGGGCAGCGGATTTGCCACTGGCGAACCTGCGCCAGGGCGGTACGGATTATCCATTCGCCCAGGGTGACCGAAAGCGGACTTTTCACCAGCATGTCGATAAAAGCGGCCGGAAGCAGCAGGCCACGAGCCGGATGCTGCCAGCGAACCAGTGCCTCGCAGCCGAGCAGACGTCCGCTTCCGACGTCATAGCGCGGCTGGTAATGTAGAACAAACTGCTGCTGACGTACGGCGGTTTCCAGTTCACGCTCAAAACGCCGCCGCCGCTGTTCGGCCTCGCGAAACGCTGGCAGAAACAGAACGCTGCACCCCTTGCCAGACGCTTTGGCGCGGTACAGAGCCAGATCTGCCGCTGACATCACGGATGAGGGATCCTGTCCATGTTCCGGATAAGATGCAATCCCGGTGCTCGCGCCGACCACCACGGGCGAACCGTGATAGCGAAACGGCGTCTGTACCGCTGCAATCAGGCGTCCGGCAGTCAGCGTTGCCTCACTGCTCCCGCCCGGCAGCAGGATAATGAATTCGTCGCCCCCTAGCCGCGCAGCCATGACCGCATGCTCGCAGACCGCGCGGATCTGCTCGGCCACATGGCATAAAAGCGCGTCGCCTGCGGCGTGGCCGAGGGTGTCGTTAACTTCCTTGAAGCCATCAAGGTCGGTCATCAGCAGCGTATAAGGCACGCCGGCCTCGGTCAGCTGGCCAAGCTGCTCCATGAACGCGCTGCGGCTGGCAAGGCGCGTGAGCATATCCAGCGAGGCCAGCTCGCACAGGCGCGCTTCACTTTCATGTCTGGCCGTCACGTCGCGGATGATCATGCCGACCAGCCTCTCACCGTTTTCCCGCCAGCCCGAGAAAGAGACCTCGGCCGGAAACTCCTCGCCGTTGCGGCGCAGTCCCCAAATCTGGATGGTACGCGGACGGGCAATGGCCTCTTCGTCACTGATCAGATGCGCAAGCTCGTTGCGGTAATCGGCCTGGCAGCGTTTGGGGATGAGATCCGCCACGTACTGACCGACCATCTCTTGCGCGTCAAAGCCGAACATTCTGGTCGCCGCAGGATTCCAGAAAGTGATACCGCGGCAGAGATCGGTGCAGATAATGGTATCTGGCGAGGTCGTGGATATCGCCTGTAACCGCTGCTGGCTGGCATGGCGCAGCAGCTCCAGCCGACGGATTTCCATCCGGTCCATAACCAGCGCGGCAATGTCGGCCAGGTGTTGGCGATCTGCCGGTGTAAGCGGCGGACGCGGCTGCGTATCGATCAGGCAAACGGTGCCGATACGGTAACCATCCGGCGTGGACAGCGGAATACCCGCGTAAAAGCGGATGTTAGGATAGCCGTGCACCAACGGGCTGTCGCAAAAACGCGGATCGTCGAGCGCGTCCGGCACGCAGAGGATATCAGCCTGCATCAGCGTATGATCGCAGAACGCTACGCTGCGGGCAGTGCCGGAAATATTCAGCCCGTAACAGGACTTGAAGAGCTGCTGCTGGTCGTCAATCAGTGAGATAAAAGCGACCGGCACGCGAAAGAGGCGTGCTGCGAGCGCGGTAAGACGGTCGAGCGCCTCTTCCGGAAGCTCGTTTGTCAGCTGATACTGCGCCAGTGCGGCAAGGCGGGCAGCTTCCTGGTCTGAGAGTGGGCGTTTCAGAGTTTGTCCCCTTTGTTATGGTGTGCTGTAGCCGACATGACGCAGCAAATGGGGACACGTTCAATCAGACGAGACAGCTGAACTCTGCCGTGTCGCCGCCGGAAGAAAGGCCCGAAAAGCCTGGCCCTGCCACAGGCGGGGTCAGATAAAAAGTCTTATCGCATTATCATTTTTCGTAACATGAGCGGGCAATGCATCAGGCAGGTGAAGCCCCTACCCCAGCCAGCCACCAGTTACCGCAAAATAATGTTTTCCGCTAATGTCGTTACCCTAATATCGACCTTCTCCGGAAGAACTTAAGGCACCCGGGCGCAAAGATTCCTGTTATTTTTTTGCAGGCATCCACGCAAATTGCACAGGTAGTTCGTTCGGCATTAGCAGGCGCACATGGCTGCACGCTACAGGATAAGGAAGATAAAAGTAGTAAATTAAATACACTTTATTACTTTGTATGGATCCTGATTACTTTGTATGGCGCTTGCTTACCTGTATTATCAATACGCATGTGTTTTTTTAAATCAAATAGCCGCCAGTCTTATTAATAAAATAAAAACCGCATAATGAAATAAAAGAATCGTTCCTCACTAATTATTTCATTAAAGAAATAAAAAGTGACGTCAGACCAGTTATCGCCTATTGTAGGCATTAAAATAAAGCTTCAATTGTTTTCCCTTCGCAAACATTGCGCGTTATTACGATCCACTACTCACTCTTTTTTTAATTTCGCATCGGAACAGGGCCGGGGCGGAGGACCTTATGCAAATGAATTTTACCGGCGACGAAGATCGCCAGGCGCTGAAAGCGCTGCGCAGCCCCGATGAAAGCCGCGACGATGTGCTGCGCAGGTTTGTCCGTCTGGCCAGCCAGTCGCTGGGTATTCCGGGCAGCTTTATCTCCGTACTGGACGACGAGCACCAGCACGTGCAGGCGGCCCATAATTTTGCCCTCGCACAGTCCTCGCGCGAAGATTCTTTGTGTCGGCATGCGGTGGATGGCGATACTGCGGTGATCGTACCTGATACCTGGCTGGACAACCGCTTTGCTACTCACCCGCTTATTACCGGCGCGCCCTATATTCGCTTTTATGCTGGCGTGCCGCTGAAATATCAGGGAGGCGTCGTGGTAGGGACGCTGTGTGTGACCGACACCGCCCCTCATCCATTTAATGCCGAGCAGATGGTTACGCTGAAACTGCTGGCCGCGCTGGTGACGTCGTTTCTGGAAGCCTGGCATGCGGCCAGCTTTACCGATCCGGTTACCGGCCTGCCTAACAGCCAGCGCCTGATCCGCGACCTGCAGTTTCTGGCAACATCCGAAGACCTTGCGCCACGCCGGCTGGTGCTGATTGACTGCATCGATATGCCGCGCGCTTATGAGCTGGCTCGCTCAATGGGCATGGGGCCAGTGGAAAGCCTGCTTAAGGATGTGGCCACGCTGCTTCCTCTGCGCCTGCGGCCTGCGTCCGGCGATATGCTGTACACCGTTGCCACCGGGCGCTTCGCGCTGCTGACGCGAGATAACAGTCACCTGACCGCAGATTGGGTGGCAAGTAAGCTGGCAGGTATCAGCGCCGATCTCGGTGAAGGTATCGCCGTTGCCCTTGCAACGCATACCGGTGAAGTCACCTTTACGCCTGACGAAATTTCTGCCCAGGAGGCATTGCGCCGCGCGGTAAGTGCCCTACATGAAGCCATCGCACGCGGGGCTTCCTCAATGCGTTTCAACCAGTGCGCCGATACGCGCCATACCCGAGACTTTACCCTGATCCACGAGCTGGCTTCCGCCCTGCGCGAAGATAATGGACTCTGGCTTGCCTGGCAGCCCAAAATTTGTCTGCACAGCGGTAAACCGGTGGGGCTGGAAGCGTTAATCCGCTGGCGGCACCCGCAGCGCGGCGAGCTTAGCCCGGCCCAGTTTTTGCCGCTGGCCGAACAAACCGAACTGCTCAGCGCGCTAACGGTTTGGGTCACGGACCGCGTAATCGAACGCCTTTCGCGCCTGCGGAACAGCGGCATTCAGCTTCCGGTCACTATTAATATCAGCAGCGACGACTTTTCCCGCCAGGATTTTGCCGACGTGCTGGAAATGAAGATGATAAAAGCAAAATTGCCTACCTCGCTGCTGGGCATTGAGTGTCTGGAGACGGAGCGGATTATTGAAAGTCCCTCTGCCATCAAGGGACTGGAAATGCTTAAGCTGCGCGGCTTCGGCATATCGCTGGATGACTTTGGGACCGGCTACAGTAATATCAGCTACCTGCGACGTATGCCGCTGGACATTATTAAGCTGGACAGGACGCTTATCAGCAAAATTTCATCCGATACGGCGTCACGCATTATTGCCCGCAGCATTATTGGCATGCTCAAAGAGCTGGACTATACCGTGCTGGCCGAAGGCGTCGAGAACGCGGAGACCGTCACCGCGCTGGCGGAATACGGCTGCGACCAGGTTCAGGGATTTTTCTATTCCCGGCCGCTGCCTGAGGTGGAACTCGACAAATGGCTCTCCTGGAAGCTGCGCGACCAGTGCTGAGTGGATTTTGAGGGCTTCCTGCTAATCTGGTAATCAGGTTTGAATTTACTTTTTCATTTATTCTTACCGGGTGAATCTAACCAGGAAATGGTGATTGGACTTTCTTCAGGAGCGGGTTCAGAGTTAAAAGGTACGATAAAAGCACAGGAATCTTCATGCCTTACACATCAGGAACACCGCGACTCTTTTACCGTACGCAAGGGAAAGGCCCTTTAGTCATCATGCTGCACGGCCTTTTGATGAATGGGCAATGTTGGGAGAATAACGGTTTAATCTCAGCATTTAGCCCGTATTTCCGCGTTATCTGTCCCGATATGGTGGGACATGGAGCAAGCGAAAAACTGGATAAGCAGGAATGGTATACGCGGCAGAGCCAGGCTTTAGCCATTGTGAGGCTGATGGATGAGCTGGGTTATGACAAAGCGCATTTAATTGGCTATTCCGCCGGAGCCTGGCTGGCAATGGAGCTCATCCATTGTTACCCGGACCGGTTACATTCTGTGATTCTGGGAGGCTGGGACTGTTTAAAAGGACTTCCTGAAACGCCGATGGGTAAACTCACTTTTGATGTTTTTATGTCCTTTGCGCGGGAAGTAGCACCGGAACTCACCTCTGCCCTTTCCCCGGATGATGAACAAAGTGCAGCACGCTTTTTTAATGAATTAGGAAAGCCTGCGCAGAAGACGAGAAACTTATTTAACGTCAAAGCGCCGGTCTTATTTTGGGCAGGACGCGAAGATCCGTATTACACCGCTATGCATGAACTGGCAGAACAACATGCGATACAGCTGATCTCAGGTAAAGGCGATCATCTGCGCGAGGTCAATTATCCGGACGATGCGACTGTAAGTAAAATGCTCAAATTTGTCAGAAAACAAGAGCCTTCCTCTGTTCAGTAGCCTGGCCCTTATTAATTAAAGCCTGAATAATGCAGCTGAATAAATTTCTTTACGGTAATAGTTACGCTGCTGTAGTTGTTCTACAGAGCGATACACGCTTCAGGGTTGTAGAAGATAGCTAAAATCGCTTTTCTGCATTGAAGAAACCTGATATCCGCTTCGCTCGCTCATCTTTGTTTGACTCATTACGCCATATAGATCACTTTTTAATGACGGCGTTCGGCAACAGCTCTGTTTTCTGCCGACGTGAAACCAAGTGGAGAACTGTATGAATAACAAGCACGTATTGCTGGTCGGTGCAAGCGGCGTAGTTGGCTTTGCCGCTCATGATTCCTTCCATAAAGCGGGCTGGCAAATCACTACTCTTGGGCGTTCCTCGCACAGTCCCCATCCTTCTCCTCATATCAGCGCCGATCTGACCTCTTCAGAGGATCTTCATCAGCACCGCGAAGCGTTTGAAACAGTGACCCATATCTTTTACGCGGCATTGCGTCAGGATCCCAATCCAGGCGTGGAGGCGGATATTAATGCGCTAATGTTCGAGAACCTGATCGGTGCGGTGCGCTCGTCAGGCAATATGTTAAAGCACATTATCTTTATTCAGGGCGGGAAGGTTTATGGCGCACATCTGGGTGTTTACCGTACCCCGGCACGGGAAGAGGACAGCCGTCATTTTCCGCCAAACCTCTATTTCCGTCATGAGGACTATGCAAAAAAGATTGGCGAGGAAGGCATCGGCTGGACTGCGCTGCGTCCGGATATCGTCATCGGCCACTCGTTTGGATCGCCTATGAATCTGGGAAATCTGATTGGCGTATACGGTACGATTTGCCGCGAAACGGGAACCGATCTGCATTTCCCCGGCACGGATGAAGCTTATCGCAATACGCTGGTGAACATTACCGACAGCCGTATCCTTGGTCAAAGCGCTATCTGGGCTGCCGAAAATGCCAGGTTTGGCGCGTTCAATATTACCAATGGTGACGTGTTTCGCTGGTGTCATGTCTGGCCGAAACTGGCTGAATGGTTCGGCGTAGCGGTTGGCGAGGCGCAGCCTGTCTCGCTTAGCGAACGTCTTGGCGGGCTCAAGCCTCTCTGGTCATCCATCGCCGACAAGGCGCAACTGAAAGAGAAGGATATCGATAAGCTGGCGCTGGGAGGATTTGGAGATTTCATCTTTCATGTTGAGAAAGATGCCATCTTTGACGTCACTAAAGCGCGCCAGGAGGGGTTTGACGCCATGATCAGGCGCTCCGATGATGTGTTGATCGAGCATCTGCAAGCCATGCGAAGCAGTAAACTTATTCCCTGACAGCTCAGGTAGCCCGTCGTCTGGCGGGCTACTGACCTGTTCTTCATATCGGACGTTATCAGGTCCGCATAGTATTCATTACCGGAGAGCAGAACCTCAGGGCTTGCTGGAGAATATAATCTTTTGATATGGCTATATCCTATAGTTACTTTTTAGGGTGTTTGAGAGGCTGGCAGGTGAATATTTCTTTATCATTAGATGGCCTCGGCTCACGCATTTGTATCATGGGGCCATCAAATAGCGGCAAATCCACTTTGGCAAAAGCCATAGCTTCTAAAACAGCTTTACCTTTAATCCATCTTGATCAATTGCACCATCTGCCTGATACAAAATGGGTCCCTCGTGAACCAGAAGATTTTTATCGGTTGCATGCAGAGGCAGTTTGCGAAGAAAGATGGGTAATGGACGGTAATTACACAAAGTGCCTGTCTCCGCGACTTGAACGTGCCACAGGACTGATCTTACTTGATGTGCCAGTGGTAATAGCGTTGCAGCGCTATATACGCCGATGTTATTCGTCAAATCCCAGGATCGGTGGACTCAATACTGGAAGGGAGAATGTGACATGGGAAATGCTTAAATACATAGTGCATGTTGCGCCTGAAAATCACCTTCGGCACAGGAAGATTTTCGAGCGGGCAACGATCCCCAAGCTGATGCTGACAGTACCCCGTGATATTCACGCCTGCTATCAAAACTGGGATCTAAACAGGGATTTCAAAAAAGGTTAATACTCCTCTGAGAAGAATCAATCAGTCATAATAATCTGTACCTGACTCAATTAAATTACTGACTCGCTCAATGCACGTGAAACGCCAGCCTGTCCGCTCATCGCTCAAAGTTGCCTGTTAAACCTTGCGTTAGGGCAGCCCTGTGCCAGAAGCAAACATCGCTAATCAATGGAGAGGGTCAGGAGTACGCTTAGCCAGCTTCTTTTGAAGTATTAAGACCATGACGGGAAATGCAGATGCGGCTAACGCACTTACAACCAGCAGTCTGTTTAGATTTTGCGTTGTTATTCCCCGGTCAGGGAGTAATAAGGAAGACAGAAAGAATGCGAGAGTAGTTATCAGGTACATGATTGCTGTCTGTAGCGAAGAAAAACTGGCCCGTTGTTCGTTCTCAGGATAGTGGACAGCAACTGAAGAAGCGGAAACGAGTCGGCTATATGAGGCTGCAAGAAATAAAGTTATAAAAAGAAATGCACTATGATACCCCATCGCAGGAATTAGCAAACTTGCTATAAATAACAGGGTTGAAACTGTTGCCAACATCAGAGCAGATAAACGCGTCGTTAAAATACCTGTTATCTTTGTGGACAAATAGCCTGCAATACCTCCGCTTAAAAACAATAAGGGCAACAGGTTTTGCTGTGCTCCCATATATTGCATCATTAATGGCGTTAAAACAGGAATAATCAGCATTGGACTAAATTGTACCAGTGCAGTACAAGATGCGAAAAGTAAAGTTTGAGTATTAACAGACAGGTTAACCTTCACGCCTGGCGAGACTTTCTCCCCGGGAAGGATAAATACTATTAACGGTAAAGACAGTATGCAAAGTGAACTGATGGACCATAGCGCAGTAGGCCAACCGTAATGCGTGCACAAAAATAATACAGCAGGCATTCCGACGATACTTACCATCGAAAATGAGGCAATCACCGTTGCCAGTATTTTTCCACGTAAGTTTGCTGGGACATTATTTATCACAATACTCGTACCCACCCCCATTGTTGTCCCCCCAACCAATCCTGCGCAAAATCGGAGCACCAGAAGCATGCCAAAATGAGTAGTGAGTGTAGAAAAACATGTTAGCGCTCCCAGCAGTACCATATTCCACAATAAAAATTGTTTTTTATTAAACCGGTCGATGCAATAAAAAGCGACAATTCCAGAAATGACGGCACCTGACGTGTACATACCTGAGACATAGCCAGAAAACGCTACTGGCACTGAAAACCTCTCTGCCATAAAAGCAAAGACAGGCGTTAACGCCATGTACTCCAGCGCATTAGTGAACTGGACAAAAGCTATTACAATGGCCATCCGCATAAGGGATTTATGATTAAATGTTTGTGCGATCGGTGGCATAGCAGGCAACCTGTTGATAAAAGATATCTGAGTTTAACTGCTATCACTGATGATTATTATATGGTAAAAATGGCACTCACTATTATCATATATGGGATAGTTGATGCGTTCGGCTCTTGATTTTAATACTCTAAAAGTGTTCATTGCTGTGGTAGAAAAAGAGAGTTTTGTTGGGGCCTCTAAACTCCTTGAAATGCCGACATCAAACGTCAGTCGCTGTATTTCTCAGTTAGAAGAAAAACTAAATCTTCAGCTCATTGAGCGCAGCACCCGACATATGAAACTCACCCAGGCGGGGCACCTGCTCTATATCCGAGCAAAGCCATTACTGGAGGCGCTTGAGCAAACTGAAACAGAGTTAACATTGCGGCAAATGCAACTTAAGGGTCCATTGCGCATCTGTATCCCCAATGAATCAGGGCCTGCATTGCTGGGTTCTGTTATTGCCGATTTCGCCTGTCAGTACCCGGAACTGGAGATTAGCTGCGTCACAAATCTGTCAGGCTTTGAATCTTTGCGAGACGATCTGGATTTAGCTGTCATTATTACCCGTGGTCAGATGGATGACAGTGACTATGTAGCCCGTCATCTGATGACTATCCCTTGCACCATTGTTGCAGCCCCTTCCGTCATTCAACGGTATGGCATCCCTTCTCATATCCGGCAGTTTGAAGAATTACCCTGTATTACAACGGTAAATGCACTGAAAGGTGCTCCCTGGCAATTTACCAGTATGAAAGGAGGATTCGAGACGGTTAAGGTTAAAGGGCATTATCGGGTAAACAGCGGAGAGATGGCAGGACGAGCTGCACTGGCAGGTGTCGGGTTTGCGATTTTGTCGAAACAAGCCTGCCAACCCTACATTAACGATGGACGGTTAATAGAAATTGAGTTTCAACAATCCGCAGCCCCACTGCAATTATTCGCAATTTATTCAGATCGGCGCTACTTGCCCGCTAAAACAAGAGCGCTCATAGATTTCATGCAGCAGGAATTAAGCAATCTGTCTCCGGCAACATAAGGCGCTATTGCATCGCTACAGAAAGTCCAGTTGGCATAATAAATCTTTACTTAACACAGAACGTCCGCTTGTTGTTATAGCGGACCAGAAGCCAGGCCTGACTTTGCTGCTCACTACCTTGTTCAGAACGCTGAGTGAAGCATGGCAATCATGGCCTTAGCTCTCTCTTTATGATGGGTTGCTATTTATAATAAGCTACTTTGAAGCGCCTGATGTTATTGACCCGCTACCGAACCGAAATTAGAAGGAAACAGAGCGCCCTTGCCTTTTACCGGATCAGCCTACCTGCGTTTTACTTTTTTAACTGCCATTTTTACCAGCCAATACATGGCCAGAGCGTAAAACGCGGTAACAGTCATCAGAGAAAAAAACGTCACCGGATCCGTACCTGCTTCATATACGTCATCCTGGTAACGGCTGAAAATTTGGTAAGAATGTTCAACGAGCCACGCTGTCAGCGGATAGAGCGGCATTCCGTAACGTGACGCCATAAAGGCCAAAATAAAGCAGACGAAAAATCCCGCTTTTTTTCTAACGAATTTTGCAGTTTGCAAAGTTACTTTCTCCCTGAACATCAACGTAGCCGTATGCCATCAAGCCGTTTCGCGAACCCGGCACGCGAACTTTTTTTCTCCGGAGCAGCGCCTGCCTTACCATGTAGAAATCAGCACGCCGCACGAAGGTGATACACCCTTCACTTTCTCCGAACCCGTCTGGCCGAAGCGGATGCAGGCGAAAACCGCCGCGTGCAACGCCGTTGATCAAGATGGAATCATTCATCGTTTCCGAATTAAAGAGCGCAAACCACTCTGAATGATTTGAGCTGTTCCAAATGTCGACGGCCCATCCTCTGATCCGATTTGCGATACTGCCTTCCGGGCGCGGAACAATCCAGTAGCGCCCGATCGGAATGGCACTGTTAGGCCTGTAGGTACAGTCTGGATCGTTGGTATAAGGCTTCTGGCCGGAAAAGACCGGAAAAGTCCCCACGCCGTAAACGTGCAGCTTTGCCTCGCCACCGCCTTTTGTCAGATCGTCATAGGTCATTCTCATCAATTGCATTACACGTTCCCTGTAATTGCATTAAACGCTCCCTGTAAGCTATCAGGCATGCCAGTAAATCGGGCGATGCTATCACACCTGCAGAGTGAAATTAACGGGCAGGCTGACGCCCACGGCCAAAACTCTTCCATATCTGCCCTTCACTCATATTTACCATAACATCTGCAGTAAGAACTGATTTTGGTTGATTTTTTATACAAAAATGCAATCTTCTTAGGATCATTCCCAGGAGATCGTTAAATGCTTAAGACCATACGTTTGTGTCTGTTATCGGCTTTACTGGTACCTTTTCTTTTCAACACTATTGCCACAGCAAAAGGAACTGTGTCAGACGCACAGGTAAAACAGGCCATTATTGATGAATCAATAGCAGCCTATCCTGGAACATGCGCGTGCCCCTTTAATAGTGCAAGAAATGGCAGTTCCTGTGGTGGCCGCAGCGCGTGGAGTAAGGCTGGTGGTTATTCACCGATCTGCTACAAAAAAGAAGTAACTAAGGATATGGTTAAACAGTGGAGGGAGTCCCATTCAACGAGTAATTGATGGTCCCTCCCTCATTTCCATGCCGCTCATCCGGCGGCACACTCTAATGCTCAGAGTCCTCGCTTTTAACATAACCTCAGTTGCCCTCACCGCAGAAACGCCCTCAGCGCATTTCTGCAGTCTTCGGTCGAAAAGCACACTTTTCCCTGCCAAAAATTCCGAAAACGCATTCTGACAAGTTTTATACAAGTGCACAGGCATGTATAAAAGTGAGTGGCGGTGGATTTCGCGTGGATATTGATAAGCAAAACGGTTTTTTAAAGTCCTTCAGCCTGCGATGGTATGAAGTTCGTTATTAAAGGCGAATAGTTTGCCCTTTACAGGCAGGATGGAAAAATTGATGGCTTTACCTGGATAAACGGCGTGAAACACGGAAATTTTCGACTTTACTTTCCTAGGGCCTCCAGGCATTTCTGAAGGCTGTATAGCCCCAAAAAACCGCAGTGATTTTCTGAGTATTCGCCAGTACTTGCTTAGCACTCAAACCCGAAAACTGCCTGACGAGTTGGTAACCTACGACGAGATTGAGGTGGTTACCGATGGAAATTAAACGCCTGCCTCTGGGAAGCTGTCGCCACCCTGGTAAAAAATCAGTAATGTACCAGTCCGCCATCTACAGCGTACTGGCTGCCGGTAACGTAAGATGCGTCATCAGACAGGAGGAAAAGTGCAACTGCAGCGGCTTCTTCTGCTGTTCCTGCACGCCCCAGAGGGACCTGACTTACCACAAAATCTTCAAACTGCTGACGCGACTCTTCTGGCATAAAATGCCTGAAGTTCGTTTCAATTGCTCCCGGCACCAGAGTGTTAGCGCGGATACCGCGTTCAGCCAGAGCGGCAGCCCAGCTTTTAACCATAGCGATAACCGCACCTTTCGTCGCTGCGTATAAACTTGTCATTGCCGCACCTTCATACACAGAAGAAGATGAAGTTACCAGAACAGATGCGCCTGAACTAAGGGAACCGGAGAGAGCTGCCAGCTGAAGCATCGGACCTCGTACATTAGTATTCATCATACGATTAAAGGCCTCTGCCGTTACTGACTCCGGAGAGCTTACCTCAGCGAAACCGGCATTGAGCCACAATCCATCAAGCGAACCCCAGCCGCTAATAGCGGTCTGCAGCGCATTAATATCTGCTTCGCTGGCAGCATCGCTTTTAAGAATAAGCGATGTTTCAGGCAGTAGATTACGGGCGCATTCCAGCCTTTTTTCATTGAGTCCTGTAATGGCTACATGACCGCCTTCTCTGACAATGCGCTGAGCACCTGCCAACCCCATACCGCTGGAACCGCCAGTAATCAGTACGCGTTTACCCTCAAATCTGCTCACGTTTACTCTCTCATTTGGCTTTAACATTCTCGAACACATTACAAAAAATAAACATCAGCGGTCATCTGTTTCAGCATGCAACTATGACCTTACAGATTGACTATCTGCTTCCGGCTGTGAGCTTAACGGGTCAATGCAACGCTCTCCACCAGACTGGTGGATACCGCCTTCCTGCCCGAAGGCGGCACCGGCTTGTGTCGTCTTTTCTTTTTTCCAGCGGTCAGGAGCTGCTAATCGCTCTCAGCGCCTGCGCTTTGCGCGCCTTTACTCTCCAGACAATCCACAATAGTCCGAACCAGAACGGCATGGCGCACAGCGCGGCCAGCGTATCGGGGTCGAACACCATAATGACCACCGAGAAGGCAAAAAACAGCAGGCTAAGCCAGCTCATCACAATACCCGCTGGCATTTTAAAGCGAGATTGCGCATGCAGTTCAGGACACTGCTTGCGGTAAGCCAGATAGGCCACCAGGATCATACCCCAGCTATAAATCACCAGTATCGCCGCCAGCGTCGAGACGATGGTAAACAGCGTCATCACGTCGGGTACCAGAAAGAGCAGTAGCGTACCGCTTAGCATACAGCAGCAGGAAAAAAGCAGGCTGCGCACCGGGATGCGCGTGGTTCGCGACAGAATGCGAAACTGCCAGTGGGCATGATTCTCAACCGACAGGCCGTAGAGCATGCGGGTGCTGGAGTAGACGCCGCTGTTGGCGGAAGACATGGCGGAGGTCAGCGCCACAAAGTTGATGATCGCGGCGGCGGCGGGCAGCCCTGCCTTGTCAAACAGCGTAACAAACGGGCTGACGTCTGGCGAAATGGCCGCCCAGGAGGTCACGGCGATAATCACGATCATTGAGAGCATATAGAAGATAATAATGCGCAGCGGAATAGCCTTGATCGCTTTCGGCAGGATTACCTGCGGATCGCGAGTTTCGGCGGTCATGGTGCCGAGCAGTTCGATACCGGTATAGGAGAAAATGGCGATCTGAAAACCGGCCAGAAACCCCGTCACGCCATGCGGCAGAAACACCGCCGAGTCGGTGAGATGATGCAGCGAAGCCTGCACCCCGTCCGGCGAAGTCCAGCCGGTAGCGACCATCCAAATCCCGGTAAAAATCAGCGCGACAATGGTTATCACTTTAATCAGTGCAAACCAGAACTCCGCCTCGCCGAACATTTTGACCGACAGCAGGTTGAACATACAAAGAACGCCAAGAGTGATCAGCGCCGGTATCCAGGCGGACATCTCGGGAAACCAGTACTGCATATAGCCGCCGCACACCACCACGTCGGCGATGCAGGTGACCACCCAGCTCAGCCAGTAGGACCAGCCAAGATAAAAGCTCGCTTTCGGCCCCAGGTAATCCGCTACAAAATCGGCGAAGGAACGGTAGTCGAGTTTTGATAGCAGCACCTCGCCCATCGCGCGCATTACCATATACATAAAAAATCCGACCAGCGCGTAGATGATCAGTATAGAGGTGCCCGCCACGGCGATATTTTTTCCGGCGCCCATAAACAGCCCGGTGCCGATCGCGCCGCCCAGCGCGATCATCTGAATATGGCGCTCGCTCAGCCCCCGCTCCAGCTGTGGGGAGGAGGATGCTGACGGCGCATGCGGTTCTTTAACGGTCATGGCAATTCCTTCAGTGATGAGGCAAAAGATCCGGTTTTAGCAGTAGACCGGCGCGTAAACCCGGCGCGACGCTGGCGTTGGGAAACAGGATCCAGGGCGCGGCGTCGTCCACGCGCCAGCTTTTGTCGTTCTCGCAGGCGATCTCATAGCCCGCCGGAAGCCGGGTAAAATTCTCTACCGTCGGATCAAGGTTAAGCCTGA
Organism: Erwinia sp. BNK-24-b; assembly: GCF_047456155.1. NCBI lineage: Bacteria > Pseudomonadati > Pseudomonadota > Gammaproteobacteria > Enterobacterales > Erwiniaceae > Erwinia > Erwinia sp. BNK-24-b. The sequence continues at coordinate 1,705,760 of NZ_CP179901.1, read as the reverse complement.
AGCTGCTGCTGGTTTTGATAATGCTCTGCGCCACGGTAAAGAAGCGCATCGGCGGCTGTGTTCTTGTCGGCAACGCGCTGCCTGCCAACAGAGCGCGGATGGCGTTGTCGACGGCGGCGAAGCGACCGAGCTGGTTTTGCCCGAACGGCCGCGCTTTTCCCAGCTCAAGCGTGCAGCTCTGCGCGCCGAAGGTTTCGCTGAGGTAGTGGCTGAAGGTGCCGCCCGGCGCGGTATGCTGCACCACCGCATCCAGCTCGCAGGCTGCCAGCAGCGCGTAAAACGCCGCGCTGTAGCGATGCTGATGGAAAGGGATCAAGGCAAACTGCGGAAAACGCGAGCCGCGGATCGCCGTATGCATATCAAGGTGAACGCGTGGCAACGCACCCTCCGCCTCCACCCGCTGGAAAAATGCGGCGGTCACCTGTTCCAGCTGCGCCGCGCGACGGCTCTCGTTGCCCGGCACGGCGTTGCGGTGACGACCGCTGAACAACCGGTTCATATCGCTGTGCAGATAGCGCTTTCCGGCGCGCAGCGCGGGCGGATTGCCAAACACCACCAGCAGCGCCTGGCTGAGCCGCTGTTCGCCCGCCATCAGTGACGCCAGCAGCGCGCTCAGCATCTCCACCGGCGCGGTTTCATTGCCGTGGATCCCGGCGGAGATCACCACCGCCCCGGTGGGATGCGCAGGCAGCAGCTGTAACACCCCCTCTTCCAGCCAGCTCGCCTGCAGGGCGGCGGGAAAGCGCAAGTTGCGCAGCCGACAGTTAAGCAGCGCCTCAATAATCGTCTCGCCCTTCTCAGCGCTGAAAGTCATAGATGCTCCCCAGCGCCAGGATCTGCGTCAGCTCGTCCAGCGCCTGACGAACCTCGCGCAGCAGTTGCGGATCCACCAAATCGCGGCTGTGCAGCCGGTCGCGATAGTGCTTTTCCACCCAGCGAGTCAGCTGCTGATAGCTCGCGTCGTTCATCAGACTGCCGCTATTGACGGCGGTGCGCTCCGCCTCGTTCAGCACCACGCGCAGCCGCAGGCAAGCGGGTCCGCCGCCGTTACGCATACTTTCGCGCAGGTCGAATAGCTGGATCTCGTCGATGGGCGAGCCAGCACGCGTCGTCATCTCGTTCAGGTAGCGCCAGACGTTCTCGCGCTGGCGACACTCCTCCGGCACCACGATTATCATTTTCCCGTCAGGCTTGCTCAGCAGCTGGCTGTTGAACAGATAGGAAGCGACGGTATCCTGTAGCGAGATGCGATCCTGCGGCACTTCAACGCTCTCAAACGGTATGTCCAGCGCGGCGCTCTTTTCGCGCAGCTGGTCCAGCAGCCGATCCTGATCGACAAAGGCGTTCTGATGGTGAAACAGCACATGCCGGTTGCTGACCGCAATCACATCGTTGTGAAACACGCCGCTGTCGATGGCCTGGGGGTTCTGCTGGGCAAACAGGGTGTAGTCAGGATGAAGCTGGTGCAGGCGCGCCACCGCTTCGCTCGCTTCCAGCGTCTGACGCGCCGGATAACGCTGCGGCGCGATGCCGCCGCCAAAGGCGCGACGGCCATAGACGAACAACTGAATGCCCTGCCGATCGTAGTCGCCGCAAAACCGATTATGGTTAGCCGCACCCTCGTCGCCTAAATCGCTCTGCTGCGGCAGCGCGTCGTGATGGCTGAAGTGGGCGTCGTTGTTGAAGGTGGCGCGCAGGATCGCCGAGGTCACCGGCGCTTCGAGCGAGCGGTGCAGCTTGTTATTAAGATTCGCCACGGTGAAATGTACCCGGCCATCGGCGCTGTCTGCCGAAGGCGATACCGTCGCCGCGTTCGCCGTCCACATTGACGACGCGGAGCTGAGCGCGGAAAGCAGATGCGGTGACGCCGCCGCCGCGCGTGCCAGCACCTGAGTATCGCTGCCGCTGAAGCCGAGCGCACGCAGCGCGTCAATGTTGGGGCGTGGCTGCGGCGGCAAAATTCCCTGCACGAAGCCGCGATCCGCCAGCGCTTTCATTTTCGCCAATCCCTGTAGCGCCGCCTTGCGCGGGTTCGACAGGCCGTCGCGGTTATGTAACGAAGCCTCGTTTCCGACCGACAGCCCTGCATAGTGATGCGTCGGGCCAACCAGCCCGTCAAAGTTTGCTTCATAGCCAGACATAGAAACCTCAGTATCAGAAAGGAAGGCCCGGAGCAGGCGTGGCGGGCAATGTCAGCACATCGCTGGTGAGCGAGGCCATCGGCCAGGCGCAGTAGTCAGCCGCATACCAGGCGGAGGGGCGGTGATTGCCGGAGGCACCAACGCCGCCGAAGGGTGCGCTGCTGGAGGCCCCGGTCAGCGGTCGGTTCCAGTTAACAATCCCGGCGCGCGCCGTCTCTGTCAGCCGTTCGAACAGCGCCGCATCAGGCGAAACCAGCCCGACCGCCAGGCCGTAGCGCGTCTTGTTCGCCAGCCGGATCGCCTCGTCGAAGTCGGTATAGCGCATCACGCTCAGCAGCGGGCCGAAGTACTCTTCGTCCGGCGCGTCAATACCGGTGATTTCGATAATGCCGGGCGTCAGGCGAGTGGCCAGCGCCTCGGGCTGACGCATCGCCAGCAGGCTTTTACCCCCCAGCGCCAGCAGCCTCTGCTGCGCCTCCAGCATCGCCTGAGCCGCCTGCAACGAAATCACGCCCCCCATAAAGGGCTGCGGCTGGGCATTCCACTGACCAACGCGGATCTGCGTGCTGGCCTCTACCAGGCGGGCCAGCAGCGCGTCACCCTGCGCACCGCTTTTTACCAGCAGGCGGCGGGCGCAGGTGCAGCGCTGGCCGGCCGAGATAAAAGCGGACTGAATAACCAGCTGAACCGCGGCGTCGAGGTCGCTATAGTCGTCGACGATCAGCGCGTTATTACCGCCCATCTCCAGTGCCAGCATTTTCTCCGGCTGGCCGGCAAGATAGCGGTGGAAATGAAAGCCCGCCGCCGCGCTACCGGTAAACAGTACGCCGTCGATCTGCGGGTTCTCCAGCAGCGCTTTGCCCGTCTCCTTCGCGCCCTGCACCAGATTCAGCACGCCATCCGGTAAGCCAGCCTGCTGCCAGAGACGCAGAGTCAGATCTGCCGTGGCGGGCGTCAGCTCGCTCGGTTTGAATACCAGCGTATTGCCCGCGATCAGAGCAGGAATAATATGTCCATTCGGCAGATGTCCGGGGAAGTTATAAGGCCCGAACACCGCCATCACGCCGTGTGGCTTATGGCGTAGCTGCGCCTTACCGTCGGCCATCGCCACTTCGCTAAAGCCGGTGCGCTGCGTCCATGCCTGCTGCGAAATCGCCGATTTGCCGATCATCGCCTGGACTTCGGTACGGGTTTCCCACAGTGGCTTGCTGGTCTCCTGCGAAATCAGCGTGGCCAGCTGCTCTTTCGCCTCCGTCAGACAGGCGGCGAAGCGCGTGACGATCTCCATACGCGCCTCTACAGGCAGACGCGCCCAGCGCGGAAATGCTTCGCGCGCCGCATCGCAAGCCAGGCTGACGTCAGCCTCATCCGCGCTTTGCGCCTGCCAGAGGATCTGCTGGTCGTCCGGGGAATATTTGGTCAGGCGCGGGCCATTGCCCTGGCGCCACGTGCCGGCGATAAAGTGTGCTGCATAGCTCATAAAGAGTTCTCTTCAGGATTAAGGGAAACCAGACGCAATTTGTCAGCCTCGCCGACCTGCATCGCGCGGCGCTGGGCGTCGTTAAGCACCAGGGAGCGGCCGTCGGCGGCGGGCTGCACCAGCACGGCACAGAAATGTTCGAAATCGTCGCGGGCGACGATGCAGGGCGCGCAGCCTTCAGCCAGCACCTCGCCCGCCCGTCCGGCCATGACGATGCGGCTGTCGCGGATAGCGCGGATGGCGTCGGTTTCCGCCTCTAGCACCGGACCGGCATCGAAAATATCGACGGAGCCGCGCCAGCTAAAACCCTCTTTTTCCAGGATAGCTCTGGCGGGCGCGGTACGCGGATGCACTTCGCCAATCGCTCGCTGCGCCGCGGCGGGCAGCAGCGATATATAGATCGGCCACGAGGGCATCAGTTCGGCAATAAAGGTTTTCATGCCGGTGCCGGTCAGGCGATCGGCTTCGGAAAAGGCGATTTCGAAAAAGTGGTGCCCCAGCGCGTCCCAGAACGGTGAGGTGCCCTGCTCATCTACCACCCCGCGCATCTCGGCAAACAGATGTGAGGAGAAAAGCTGGCGGTGCGCGGCGATAAAGAGCAGGCGTGCTTTTGACAGCAGCAAACCGTTACGGTTGACCTGATAGTCCGGGTCGAGAAACAGCGTACAGAGTTCGCTGTGGCCGGTATGGTCATAGCACAGGTGCAGCAGCTCCTGATTTTTATAGACGCCGATCTCACGTGAGGCGCGCACGCTGCGCTGAATACGGAAGTTATAAAAGGGCTCGTTCAGCCCGACCGCAACTTCAATCGCGCTGATGCCGACTACGCGCGCAGTCAGCGGATCTTCCAGCACAAAGAGAAAACCCTGTTGCGCGCGCGGCAGCCGTCCCGCGAAGGTGTCGATACTGCCGCGAATACGCGCCCGCAGACGCGCCTCGTCATGTGGCAGTGAGGTCATCCCAACGCCAGCGCGCGCAGCGAGCCGCAGGATATCGGGCAAATCGGATTCTTTTACCGGACGAAACAGCACGGCAGTTCTCCTCTGTTAGCCGACAAAGCGGGCGATGGCACGCTCAAGCCGCGTAAACGCCGTCTCCAGGTCGCTGAAGGGTATGTTCAGCGCTGGCGCGAAACGCAGCACGTCCGGCCCGGCGATCAGGGCGATGACCCCCTCTTCCGCCGCCAGATTGGTCAGGGTTTTGGCTTTGCCGCGATAGTTCGCTGCCAGCTCGGCACCAATCAGCAGGCCTGCACCGCGGATATCGCTGAACACCTCAAACTGCGCGGTCAGCGCGCCTAATCGCTCCACGATCCAGTCGTGACGCGCTTTCACCCCTTCCAGCAGCGCGCTGTCGAGTTGCGCCAGTACGCTGTTGGCGACGGTAGCGGCCAGCGGGTTGCCGCCGAAGGTGGTACCGTGCGTGCCGGGTTGAAACGCCTGCGCCCAGGCGTCGCGCGTCAGCATCGCGCCGATGGGGAAGCCGCCGCCCAGCCCTTTGGCGCTGGTTAAAATATCTGGCTCAACCCCATAGTGCTGGTAAGCGTAAAGCGAACCAGTGCGCCCGGCACCGGTCTGCACCTCGTCAAAAATCAGCGCGGCGTGGTAGCGATCGCAAAGCTGACGCAGCCCCTGCAGGAAAGCGGGATCGGCAGGACGAACGCCGCCCTCGCCGATAATCGGCTCGACGATCACGGCGCAGGTGCGTTCAGATATATGGTCGCTGACGGCCTGTAAATCGTTGTAGGGCAGATGGGTGATATCACCGGGCAGTGGCGCATAGTCCGCCGAGTACTTCGGCTGGCCGCCGACCGTCACGGTAAAAAGGGTGCGCCCGTGGAAGGCGTTCTGAAAGGCGATAATTTCGCTTTTGCCTTTGCCGTGGCGGTCGGCAGCAACTTTACGTGCCAGCTTGAGCGCCGCCTCGTTGGCTTCCGCGCCGGAGTTACAGAAAAAGACCTTGTCGGCAAAAGTGGACTCCACCAGGGTTTTCGCCAGCTGCAGCACCGGTTCGTTGGTATAGCCGTTGCCGATATGCCACAGCCGGTCAATCTGCGCTTTAAGCGCTTCGGCCAGGTGAGGATTGGCATGTCCCAGCGCGTTAACCGCAATGCCGCCGGCCAGATCGATATAGGTTTTGCCCTGTTGATCCCAGACGTGCGAACCGCTGGCTTTTACCGGAATAAATGGCGCAGGAGAAAAACAGGGCACCATATATTTATCGAAATCGTCGCGGTGTGGACGTGCAGACATTGTCATTTCTCCTGAAATGAAAAAAGGGAATATCGGCGAAACGGATCTATGTATTTGGCAGGAAAGTTAATCAGCGCGATTAATTAATCATATCGCGATCGATATTGACCATTAAATAGATAGCCATGCCGGGTTCGGGTGAAGTTTGATTAAATCAATCTGTTCCTTCCGTTTTAAGTGAGGATGATATTTACCGCCCGCCGTAACAAAGTCAATACATCGTGGAGACATTCTATTCACTTTTTGACCCCTTTCAAAGATCTGAAAGAAATGGAAAAAATCTTTTTTATGCAGCTTTACTGCATACAATTTGCATAAAAATGCACTGTATAAGGCGGTAAAAAATTGATTAATTATTCATATGCGCACCGCAATAATTTTTCATTTTATTTTTTGCAGCCTGGCAAAAAAAGCACGTAAAAAATTAATGTCAGCCTTACTGCCGTTAATCCAACCGGGATTTATCTTATTGCCTCGAGACATTTAACGGTTCGCTGTTGATATTCTCCTGCGAATGGATGACGAAGCCATTCATCATTGTGCAGGCTATCTTGTCAGGCGGAATTAGATAATCATCGATATTTTTGTTGCGGCGCGACACTTTTTCAATGCGTAGTAATAAGGTCCGTTTATCGCCTGGAGCTGACCATTTCCATAACAGAAATTAAAGGCCGGATCGCTTAAATCGGGTGATAAAAAGAGGGGGACTGGCCTGTTACGCGGCGGAACATGGTCGCAAACGATGAACCGTTATCATAACCAAGAGACAGCGCCACTTCGTTTACCGGTTTGCCCGATATTAGCCACGTCAGCGCACTGACCACACAGGCTCGCTGACGCCAGCCGGAAAATGACATGCCCGTTTGCTGCAGGAAATGACGACGAAAGGTGCTGGCGCTCATAAACATCGCCCTGCCCCAGCGTTCGGCTGGATCGTGGATAGTCGGAGCGAGCAAAAACGCCTGGCACAGCGCCAGCAGCGCAGGATGCTGCGGCAGCGGAATATCGAACGCGCGCACCGGCATGGCTGCCAGTTCCAGTAACAGCAGGTTCATCAGCGCACGATCGCGATCGCTGTCGTAGAGCGGCGGTAAATCTACCGCTTCAAGCAGTAGCTGACGCAAAAGTGGCGATACGCTTATGACCTCGCAGCGACTGCCATGATTTAACCGCGCTGCGCATTCTGGATTTATATACAGGCTCCGCGTGGTTACGCCCACAAACTTTACAGCGTGCAGTGTTTGAGGAGGGATCCATACTGCATGCTGCGGGGGTACCACCCATTCTCCGTCACGGGTTGATACATGCATCTGACCGGTTGCGCCATACAGCAGTTGCGCGCGGCGATGCTGATGGGAGGCCAGTAAAAACCCCTGCGCATAGTCATTACCAATCGCGACCACATCACGCTGCATAAAATCGACATCATCAATGCTTACGTTGCGCACTTTTGTCTCCCTCTGACCGTTTTGCAAGGGTAATTGAGTGTTTCGCAAAGGGGAAGCGGTGTGTAGAGGCGATAAGCTATCAATCCATTTCCACTGCGGAACATTCCCTTGAACGATATTCTCATTATTGCGCTGGCAGGCTTTACCACCGGCATTACGACGGTGCTGTTTGGCTTTGGCGGCGGTTTCGTCGTCGTACCCTTTGTTTACCAGCTGTTACGCCACCAGCCTGAAATGGCCGGAAATGCGATGCATATAGCTGTCGCCACCTCGACGGCGGTCATGATATTTAACGCAGGATGGATCAGCTATCGAAACTGGCGTGCAAGCGCCATCTCAACGCAGGCATGTTTGCCGCTGGTGTGGTTTATTGCCGCTGGCGCGGTGGTCGGCTCATGGCTGGCAGGGCTATTAAGCGAAGAACCGATCCGCCTACTGTTTATCTTTTATATGCTGGTAACGATTGGCGATTGCCTGCTTCGCAAAGGTTTCTTCAGCGGTAGCCTTCCGCGTCGTTTATCGCTGGCATCGGCGACGGGCGGCGGCATCCTGATTGGCATAATCGCAGCTTTGCTCGGTGTTGGCGGCAGCGTAATGACGGTGCCGTTGCTGCGGCGGCACGGCTACTCTATGCGCGACTGCATCAGCGCCGCTACCCTGCTTTCTCTGCCGGTGGCGCTGTGCGGAACCATCATTTATGTAATCGACGGATGGCAAAAAATTCCGGTAAGCGGCTTCCTGGGCTTTGTGAACCTGAAGATCATGGCCTTGCTGGTCTTAACGGGACTGGCCGGTATTCTGATTACCCGAAGAACGTCCCCCGCCATACCGGACGTCTGGCATGCGCGAATTTATGTGCTGCTATTGTGCTCTGTGCTGCTGGCAATGCTGCTGTAAGCACTAGTGCCGATAAAAACCTGTTGAGGTGCTTCCTGATTGGTCATTCCTGCCTCTCAACTCAGTTCTAAGAAATAAAAAACTTCCGTTATCCCCAGAAGATTGGAACCGCGATGGGCGTTTAATGGCTTGCGAAATCACGAGCGATATAATTTCTAAAGATTTGAAAGCATAGCCTGTTTCGCCACGTACCGGAAAAGCTTACTTAGCGATGATTAAAGGCCGCTTTTCGGACAGAGCGGGCGCATGACCAGCAGCGGCGGCTTTGAGCGAGGAGCGGTAGTACGAAATTATTCCCAGCGCCGAGTGTGCATTACTAACATTGTCGTGAGGTAATTAAAGGTGACGAGCAGATCCGGATAGTACTTTCGGAGTTTGTCTTTAAAACTGTACGGTATAACAACGGGTTGTTCCTGATAAAATGAAACCTGATCGCTACGCTCCAACCGCGTCATGATATTAAGTTCAAGTCCGGACTCGTACTGGACGGTGCGTGCGAGCTTTTGTGAGTAAAAATGACCGGCGATATCCGAATCATTGGAGCGTATCCTGTAAGTCATGATTTAACTGCTGAACGCAAGAACTCTACAAATGCGCGAACCCGCGCCGACAGATGACGATTCTGGGGGTAGAGAATCGAAAATGGGCGAGAGCGGCCGCCGTATTTTTGAAGGACCTCGACAAGGTCTCCACGCCTTAAAGCGTCTCCCACTGCAAAACTATAGGTTTGATAAAGGCCTCCGCCTGCGTTAACCCAGGCGACAGCCCCTAACGCATCATTAAGTACACGCATCCTGCTCGTTATCTGTTTCTCGATTAGAGTCCCTGATTCATCGGTAAACAGCCACTGCAGCGGGCGCCCTGTATTGGGTGATATGTACTGGATACAATCATGTTGATTGAGGTCATCAATACGATATGGTTCACCTTTTTTTGCAAGATATGCCGGAGTTCCGAATACCCCAAGCGAGGCGTTCTCAAGCTTGAAGGCGACAAGACGCGAATCTTGAGGAACGCCTAGCCTGATTGCCAGATCGAAGCCCTCTTCAACAAAGTCGATTATTTTGTCCGAGATACTAATCTCAATATCGATCTGCGGATAAAGCTCAGTGAACCTGGGCATTAAGGGTAAAAGGCGAAATGTTCCGTAAGCAGCACTGACGCTAATGCGTAGCGGTCCGCTAGGAATGGTTTGTGAACCCGTGATCGCTCGCTCAGCCTCGGCGATTTGCTCAAGCGCCAGATGACACTCTTTCCAATAGAGCTCGCCCTCCGTTGTAAGCTTGACAGCGCGGGTGGTCCGCAAGAAAAGACGTACTCCAAGGCGCTGCTCGAGCCGACTGATCGACCGACTGACTGCGGCCGGCGTCAAACCGAGAATCTCAGCCGCACCGGTGAAGCTGCCGGTCTCCGCTGCTCTACAGAACTGTTCAATGCTGCCAGGCTGAAGTGGGCTACCCGTTGCCATATTGATTACCATTTGTAATAAATGAATTGATTGTTACACGGTTTATTAACCAAAAGCTACGCATTAAAGTATGTCTACTACTTCAGCAACAACGCATCAAGGCCCCGCGACTCAAGCAGTGCTCGGTCTTGGCCTACACCTCGACCTACTTTTAGGAGCTACACAATGACCAGCAAACTGAACGTTTTCACTTCGCCTTCGGCTTTCCCTAACCCACAGCGCCTGCGCCTGTTTATGCATGAAAAAGGGATCGCAGATCAGTTCAAGGAGACTATTTACGACATGACGCCGGTTGGCGAACAGCGTGGATGGCGTCACCTGAAAATGAATGCCTGGGGTGAGACGCCGACCCTTGAGCTCGCTGACGGTAGCTATATCTCCGAAACTGCAGCTGTGGTCCGGTACCTGGACCAGTCCTACCCGGGCCGCAAGATCATGGGGGATACGCCGCTGGAGCAGGGCCTGGACAACATGTGGGATAACCGCATCTGGGTTCACATCCTGTATCGAATCGTCACGGCTTTCCACGTTCTGCATACCGGTCTCGGCTTCAAACTCGAACTGACGAAGAACGAAGCCTGGGGCGAACACTGCCGCAAAGAAGCGTTAGCGCATGCTGCACTGGTCAATAAACATCTTTCCGACGGGCGCCAATGGCTGCTGGGGGGCGAAGAGCCTACTTTCTCCGACATCACGCTGGCAACCGCGATCGCGTTCTCGAAGTTCCCGGTAAATGCTACGCCGCTGGACGAACGTTTCGAGTTTCTGGACGCATACTGGCAGCGCTGGCAACAGCGTCCGGGTTTCCAGGCTGCATATGCTGACCGAAGCAGCGGTATCCCTGAGCTCGATAATAAAGCGTGATCTGACTTTAAAGTTGCGCAAAACCCAGCCGTGGATTTCGCGCGTTCAAAGAGGTCTACTTTGGGGCGGTAGTGGGCAGGCATGGGAGTCTGCTTCGGCCGAGGATAGTCGGTTCAGTGAGATTAAAGCTAACGCCAAATGCGTTGCGCGGCAGATCGGAAGAATACCTTGCCAGTGATAAAGGGTTGTGACACTGCCTGAATGGTCTGGATGCAGTAAAGGCGGCCCACTAAGTACTACTGATAACACAAAGCCGCCTTCAGGCGGCTTTTTCATTGTACATGATGCTGAAGAAATCCTTATTGAGAATACTTATCACCGAGATAGTCAGGGCGATCACAATACCAGTATTTATTGTTAACATAGCGATAGTAACTATGATTATTACCTCCTCGAAAGCGAACAAGCTTTCAACCATACAAACTATAGATAAAAACCATGAAAACCTTCAAAGCAATGTCTATCGCCGTCGCCGCCGCTCTTTCACTGATGTCAGCAGCCAGCTTCGCACAGAGCGTGATGAACACTAATGTTTAAACATCCGCACCTGACATAAAGCGAACTGTTGAACAGTCACTGTCTGCAATAAGCGAGAAGCAGACATGCAAAATTAAAAGTGAAGCAATGGCTGCTTTTATAGTCTTAACCTGCTAGTTTGAAAGCGATGAAAACTTACTCAGCGTTGTCTTATTCATTCATTATTATCACCTTTCAGGCTAAGGTGGGATAACGTTTGCCATTTTCCCGCCGGTAAGGTGGGCCTTACCGGGAGCAATCCAGTGAGGTAAACAATGGATATCACCAGTGCCACATCATCTGAAAAACCGACTCTGCATCTGTTATGTGGGAAAATTGCTTCAGGTAAATCTACGTTATCAACAAAATTAGGAGCTGCCTTCCGTACGGTCATTATCAACGAGGATAGTTGGCTTGCTGCACTCTATGGAAATGAAATGCAATCAGTCGCTGATTATGTGCAGTACTCCGCCAGGCTCAGAAACGCCTTGAACCCCCATCTGGTATCGTTACTCAAAGCGGGGATATCAGTTGTCCTGGACTTCCCCGCAAATACACGAACAAATCGTGAATGGATGATGAGTATCATCAAAGAGTCTGGTGCCGCAAATCGCCTGCATTTCCTGAACGTGCCAGATGAAGTGTGTAAAAGCCGGTTACGTGCCCGCAATGCAGAAGATACTCACCATTTTGCAGCTTCAGATAAACAATTTGAGATTATAACAAGTTACTTCTCAGAACCATCTTTTGACGAAGGGTTTGATATTATTGAATACAGATGAATTTATTTTCCGCACATAAGCCGCGAGCTGGCGGCTTTTAATTTTTCCAACGCTTATTGATACTCAGGTCATAACGACCACAACTTACGTTCCAGGCACAAAGCGGTCTGTTGAACAGTCACTGTCTGCGATGAGCGAAATACAGAAGTTAGAATTTATCAGGTAAATCTTTTTGGATATTCTGTAGGAGGAAATATATTCATCTACCTTTAAACATACTATGGAAAAATGTTATGCGTCTTTACATGCTTTACCTGGGTACTATGCAGCCAGGGGAGATACCGGTACCAGGATATTTGATTCAAACAGACGAGGGGTTTAATATTTTGGTCGATACTGGCTGGCCTCGCTCCTTTGTAGATACGCCTGTAAATCCGCCGGATCTTACAATTCAGATTAGGCCCGAGGATACAGTTACTGCTCGTCTCAAAGCCATCGGCGTTAGTCCGGCCGATATTGACTACCTTATATGCACCCATCTTGATGAAGACCATTCCGGCAATCATGATTTATTTAGCAGTGCCGAATTCATCATTCAGAAAGAACATTATGAGTTGGCCAGAAGTGGACATCCCCGTTTCGAAGCAAATCGTACATCATGGGATCATCCTGCTCTCCAGTATCGTTTGATAGAGGGTGATTATGAGCTTGTACCGGGAGTCACGTTGCTCGAAACCAGCGGACATGTCCCCGGGCACCAGTCCCTTTTATTGCGACTTCCTGAAACAGGGGTTGTTTTGCTTGCAGCCGATGCTGTTATGCATCATTCGATGGCAGATGCGGCTACACGTCAGATATACGTTACAGATATGGATGATGAGACCGGTATAAGGCGGAGTACACGGAAAATTGCAGATATCGCTGCAAGTGAAAATGCAGCGTTTGTGGTCTACGGGCATGATACTGAACAGTGGGCATCGTTACGTCTATCCCCAGCCTTTTATGAATAACTGTCTACTTATTGATGCACCACATTTTTGAAATGTCCGCTTCTGGCACAAAATTGCCTTAATGCAAGGTTCAATAGCCAGTTTTGAGCGAGAAACGGACGTCTTTTGGGCTAAAAGGAAGATGAATTTAGGGAAAATGCAGAGATAATGTTTAAAGTTTTCTCAGAAGCCGAGCGGGATTGCCAGCATATATTCCTTTTACCTGCACGGGCTTTGTAACCACGCTACCTGCGCCAATTACCGCACCACCACAAATTTCCGTTGTTAAAATTGTTGCGCCACTGCCCACTGTTACTGCGTTGCCCAATACAATATTTATCCAGCTTTTTGCAGAAGCATCAGGACCACCACTTTTGAAAAGGTCGTTAGCAAAGGTTACACCATGACCTATAAAGCAGTCCTCACCTAAGATAACGTTTTCACAAACGAAAGTGTGAGATTGTACTTTGGTTCTGTCGCCTATAATGCATCCCTTTTGTATTTCTACAAACGGCCCTACAAAAACATCATCGCCCAGCTCACATTCATAGATGTTTACCGGCATGACTACTTTCACATTTTTACCTTGTTCTACGCCACGAATGCCGCTTTCAATAATTTTCATATCAGCTGTGTCCTTACTTGAGATGATTCGGCTCAGAATGGCTTAAAAAGCTCTAAACAGTCTTTTAGCCCTACCTGGTGGTCAAACTAACCTACTCACATATTCGAACACAATGATGATTGCAAGGCTCATGTCTGGCACGAAGCAGCCAGATGCAGGCGTGTAGTCCGCTATGAGCGAAAAGCGGACAGGATCCATGCATCTTCCCTGCTCCTTCAGGAGCACTCTGGATCACTTCAAGACAGACAGAAACGTATAATATCTTCAGCCTACATCTTAAGGAGATATCCAATGTCCCAACTTCGTTTGCCTTATACCTCGCTTTCGGGAGAAGCCTATGCAGGCCTGGCATCTACAAAAAAGGCGCTTGAGAAAAGTACGTTAGGAAAAGAACTTATCGAATTCGTTTACCTGCGAATATCACAGATAAACGGCTGCGCTTTCTGTCTGGAAATGCATGCAAAGTCTTTGCGGACTGCAGGTGTGGATAATGCAAAAATTGACGCGCTTTCAGGATGGAAAGTAAGTTCTCGTTTTAATGATAAGGAAAGAGCGGCACTGGACTGGACGGAGGCATTAGTCAACGTAAGTGAGACATTCGGAAAGGATAGTTATTTTAACCCTCTGAAAGCTCACTTTAGTGATACAGAAATTTCTGATCTGACTTTTGCAATTTCCCTGATGTCTGCTTTTAATCGCCTGGCTATTGGAATGCGTCAATAATCTGGCTTTAGCTTATCTTGATATTACCTATCCTCTTTCATAAGGCTTTATCAGACAGCCACCATCCCGGCCCTGTTTTAGGGCATACCCAACCGAGTTTAACCAACGTCCGCTTCTGGCACAAAGCGGACATGCGTCCAGTAACGTCCGCTTTGAGCGAAAAGCGGACCTGTCAGTTTATTGTATTAGAGGCCTGCCCCTTCAACCAACACAAACGTTCCGGTTGCAGCACCCGCCCGTATCAATCTGGCAGCCTGATATTCAGGACTTTCGTAAAAACGTTTGGCCTCATCAAAAGAGTCAAATTCAAATATGACATGTTTATCATGAGATTCTCCTTCAAGATTTTCATATTGTCCGGACCAGGCAATTATTTTCGGATTGAAAGCCTGCATCGCCTCCCCTGCGGCTCTGGCATATTCAGAATAGGCAACCCTATCCGAGACGGTCACGTGAGCGATTAAATAACCTTTATTCATTTCTCTTTATCCTTTATAAGCGGTGCTGTATTACTGCATAAGCACACAGACCGGCGTAAAATTAGCTAAAGTGTTTTAAAATATTCAACTTAATTGTGCAGCTGGGTCCTCCATAGAGGTTGGCGAACCGGACAGAATGACATCGGCCTCACAGAGTTTTACCCAGTCTTGCTCAGTTATATTTCCCTCAGAGTTAATAGTAATCAGCGAGGTACTGGCACCTTCAGCTACCGCCGCCGCCATTCGTGCCGTATGCCCATAGCCGGAGTGATAGATAACAACGGCTTCAGTCTTTTCAAAATTTCAGTCATCTTAGTTGCCTTTATACGGAGTCATGGAGGATATGCGTTGTGAAAGCAGTGTATTTGGTATTAGTATTGCCTTAAATAACGAAAAAAATAACGCACTGTTACTCGGTTGGTTAACAATGAAAGATCTGGAAGCGCTGATTGTTTTTGCACGAGTGGCAGAAATGAAGAGTTTTACCCGGGCTGCAGAAAGTCTCGGAATTCATAAAGGACGCGCGTCAGTCTTGGTGCGTGAGCTCGAACAGCAGACAGGCGCAACCCTACTTCACCGGACAACAAGGACAGTGCAATTAACGGAAGACGGGCGGGCGTTTTATTCGCGTGCGCGTGATCTGTTATCCGAAGCGGAGGAACTGCAGGCAATGTTTTCTCAGGGCGGCATGTCACTGCGGGGCAGGATACGCGTTGATATGCCCGCTGTACTGGCACAAAGCGTGGTAATCCCCGCTTTGCCGGAGTTGCTGGAAGCACACCCAGACCTGGAAATAGAACTTTCAAGTACCGATCGCCGTGTTGATCTCGTCGAGGAAGGATTTGACTGCGTTGTCCGTCTCGGGCCCATAGTTGATGAAACACTGATTGCTCGGCCGCTGGGCCATCTGCGCATGATTAATGCGGCAAGTCCGGATTATCTGGACCGGTTCGGGGTTCCGGAAACGCTCGATGATCTTGTCAGCCAGGGACACAGGATGGTGCATTACATGCGAAATTTTGGTTCTAAACCTGAAGGCTGGGAGTATCCGACAGGCAATGGCTACAAGACTCTGCTGTTACCTGGCTCGGTGAGGGTCAACAGTGTGCCAGCTTACCATGAAGCAGGGCTGGCGGGTTTAGGCTTAATCCAGGGCGGTTATTCCTCTCTCTTGCCTCATATAAAAGGCGGAACGCTGACTGAAGTACTGCCCGGTTTGCTTCCCGAGCCGCTGGCCGCTTCTTTTGTCGTCGCGCACCGACGCAGCCTTTCTCAGCGCGTAAGAGCCTTTATGAAATGGACAGAAGAAATTTTAAAACCTTACTTTGCCTGAGTTAGCTTTTATTTTTTCGATGTCCAAAATGAAGCAAACAATGTCTGTTCCTGACACATAGTGGACTCTGTGCAGGTTAATGTCCGCTCAGAGCGAAAAGCTGACCTTTCTCTTGTGACAAAAAATAATGCATAAGTTATAGCAGCCCCGAACGAGCCGGAGCTGTTAAAAAACAGGAGGGAATAAAAATTAGTACGTCGTCTCTGTCTGAGATAACTCCTGTAGCACCTGCAAAATGTTGGCCGCTGCGGTTGTACCCATTTTCACGTAAGAGGCGTCGCTTACGCCACCAACGTGCGGAGACAGAATGACATTTTCGACCTGCTCCCAGATGTGCGGCGTGGTTAATGGTTCACAGCTAAAGCTATCGAGCGCCGCCCCGCGCAACGTCCCCCCTTTTAATGCCGCTGCCAGCGCCGCATCGTCGATCAATCCGCCCCGCGCGGTATTGACCAGGATGGCGCCGGGTTTACACTGTGCCAGCGTAACGGCATTTATCATTCCCCGATTTTGTTGCGTTAAGGGACAATGAAGAGATACAACATCAGCCTGCGTAAGAAGATTTTTGAGTACATCAACACGTTCGCATCCGGGGGGAACCGTGGCGGCATAAGGATCGTAAGCCAGCACCTTCATACCGAAGGCGCCGGCAATTTTCGCTACGCGACTGCCAATCGCACCCAGACCAATCAGCCCCAGCGTTTTGCCTTCCAGTTCGAGCGATTTATGCGTCGATTTATCCCAGTGCCCTTCGCGCAGGCGGCGGTCAAGCGGAATGATTGACTTGGCACAGGCCAGAATTAATGCCCAGGCGTGTTCTGAAACCGCCGCGGCGTTAGCGCCTGTCGCTGCACGAACCATCACGCCGCGCGCCGCCGCCGCTTCGACGTCAATTACATCAATGCCGCTGCCATGTTTGGAAATTACCTTCAATGCCGGAGCGGCATCCATCACAGATGCTGTAATCTTGCCATAGCGCACTAATATGGCGACCGGATTATGCTGCTGGCATAATTCTATTAGTTGGTTTTCTGATGGTTGGCGACCAGCAAATACGAGTTCATAATCTTCCAGCATGCCGAGCGCCGCTTCAGCCAAATCGCTGCCGGTTACCAGTACGACTTTTTTAACGCTCATGGCAATACCTCCCCTTCGCTCAGCATACCCGCCTGACGCAAAGCGTTCTCCAGCCAGTGTGGGCGAAGATCGCCGTCGTGGATAGCCGACAGACGTTTTACCTCCCCTTCCAGTTTACCTTTCGCCAGCTCAATGATGGTGCCTACTTCATCGCGGGGGATAACCACGACGCCGTCAATATCCCCAACCACCAGGTCTCCCGCCTGCACCGCGGCGCCCGCGACCGAAATAGCATGATTGACCCGGCCTGGAATGAACTTGGTAGGGCCGCACGGATTGAGACCGGCTGCAAAAACAGGAAAGCTTTGTTTACTTAAGGTTTCAGCATCGCGAACTGCGCCGTCAATGATGATACCTGCGATGCCGCTGGCCTGTGCCTGCGTTGCCATGATCTCACCCAGTAAAGCGCAAGAGAGATCGCCCTTGCCGTCTATCACTAACACGTCGCCAGGTTTGGCGACGGCCATCGCAGCGTGAATAGCCAGGTTATCTCCCGGGCGGACCTCTACGGTAATCGCCGGGCCAGCCACAGCCATGTGCGGCGCCAGTGGCTTGATACGTCCATGTAATGTGCCGCGGCGTCCGGCCACATCAGCGAGAATCGCCGCCTGATATTCGGCGGCCTGACGGACCTCTTCCGCGCTAACGCGCTCAATATTCAAATTTATTAATTTCTGTTGTGAGGCAGGCATGGTTAGTCTCCATTTGTTTTACTGTGTACAACATTGATGTACTATATAAAACAACTATACGAGCATTGCTTCTCTTTTCGCCAGAGTTGCGAGCTTGTTTGTGATGTAAACACGAAGTTAATCACAAAATTCAGGTACAATTTTGTTCGGCCAAAAGGAGAAAGTGATGGGGAATGAAGGCGTAATTGCCGTTGAAAAGGCGCTCGCTTTACTGGATTGCTTCCGTCCCGGTAATGACAGCCTGACGTTAACTGAGCTGGCCCAGCTTTCGGGATACCACAAAACCACCGTTTATCGCTTAATGAATTCGCTTGAGCGTATGAACTACATTATCCGGCATGACGATGGCACCTATACGCTCGGCCACCGTCTGCTCTATCTCGGCAAACTTTTTGAGCAATCATTTCAGCTTGCGAGAATTGTACAACCGGAATTGCAGGCGCTGTCTCAGGCCTCCAGTGAAAGTGCGAGCTGGTATGTGATAGAGGGCGGCCAACGCCTGTGTCTGTTCCGCGCCGAAACTTCAGAGGGATTACGCCATAGCAACCTGCCCGGCAGTCAATTCCCACTGGATGGTTCCGCTATCAGCAAAGTTTTACGTCATTGGGGACTGGGTGAGGCGCTGCCGGAAGACGAAGAAACGCTGCCGTTCTATACCTCTGGCGCGCGAGATCCGCACACTGCGGCCTTTGCGATGCCGGTTTTTGGCGTCCACGATAACCCCATCGCGGCACTGGCGCTGACAGGACCGTCATCGCGTCTGACTGCAGACCGCAAAGAGAGCGGCCTCAGCCAGCTTATGCGGGAGACGGCTAACCGCCTGTCGATCAAGTTAGGGGCCAGTAAACCCTTCTGCGAAAAATTTTACGGTATAAAAGAATAACGTATGTTGAAAAGGCGGGAAAAATCCCGCCTTTGCTTATTAATGGGTGACCGGTTTTTCCTGACCGGCAGGCTGCGAGTAATGACGCCCCATGATCAGCACCGCAATGCCGCCTGCCAGGCACAAGCCAGCCAGTGGTAGCATCGCCAGCGTATGGCTTCCTGTCTGTTCGCTAATAATACCGTAGGCATTCACCATCACCACTCCGCCAATCAGGTTGGCTATCGCGCCGATTGCCGCCAGCCCCGCGGCGACTGATGTGCTGCTCATCCAGCCTGAGGCCATCGCCCAGAATGGCCCCTTCGCCGAATAAGCGCCAATTAATATGGTACTGAGAATAACAATGGTAATCGGCAGCGACAGATTGATGAACGCAGCGAACACGCCAGCCGCAATCATAAAGAGGGTGAGAGCCGTGTGCCAGCGGCGTTCATTGGTGCGGTCCGAGCTCCGTCCCCAGACAATCATCAGCACCGAGGCCAGGCCATAGGGGATGGCATTAAGCAGCCCGGTAGTCAGGTTATCAAGATGGAATGACTTTAGTAGCTGTGGAGACCAGACGCTAAGCGTGGTTCCAGCAGAGGACGCGCCGGCGTAAATCAGCGCCATAAGCCAGATTTGGCGGTGCTTCAACAGCTGCCAAGTGCTGATGTGGCCGATCTGTTTCTGCTGTTGGCGCTCGGCATCTAACGTGTTTTCCAGCCACGCTTTCTGCCGCTCGTTCAACCAGCCAGCCTGATGCGGGCGGTCCCGCAGGATAAAAAATGCGGCTATCCCCAGCAGCACCGCAGGCAGCCCCTCAATAATGAATAACAGATGCCAGCCGCGCAGCCCGAACCAGCCATCCAGCGTCAGGATCAAACCTGAAAGCGGTGAACCAATAAAGTTAGCCAGCGGAATGGCCACCATAAAAGAGGCAATAATGCGCGCACGGTAACGCGAAGGGATCCACCAGGTAAGATAGAGCACCACGCCCGGGAAAAAGCCCGCTTCCGCCGCTCCCAGCAGAAAACGCACGATATAAAGGGAGGTTGTATTTTGCACCAGCGCCATACACATCGATACCATTCCCCAACTGATCATAATCCGCGGGAGCCACAATCGTGCGCCGACCTTCTGCATCGCCAGGTTGCTGGGTACCTCAAATATAAAGTAGGCCACAAAATATAAGCTGCTGGCGAAGCCAAAAGCCGCCTTGCTCAGGCCCAGATCCTCATTCATCTGTAGCGCAGCCATACCTATATTGCCCCGGTCAATAATCGAGACCAGATAGCTTACGACCAGGAAAGGCAGGATGCGCCAGATAACCCGCCGCATGGTCTCTTTTTCCAGCGCGTCGTTGTCGATAGCGCTATTCGGTAATTGATCGGTCATTGTTTCCTCGCAGGGTTTCATTATGTTTATCAGGAAAACGATGTAGAGATGTCATACCTTACTTCAGCTTGACGCCTCTGGTTTCCGGCGCCAGCCACACCACCACCATTGCCGCCAGGAAGGCGACCACGGTAGTCGCCAGTCCCGCGGTGAAACCGCCAGCGCTGGCCACGGCGCCGATTAGCAGGGGCGCGATAAACCCGCCCAGCCGGCCTCCGTTGTAGGCGAGCCCCATCAGGAAGCCACGCGATGACGTGTCTCCGATGATTTCAGCCAGGAAGGGTCCCGAGCCCGCAAAAATACCGTTAACACCAAAACCAGCCATGAAAATCGCCAGCATCAGAATGAGGGGTTGAGTAGTAACAAGGTAAAGCGCAACAGCTATGGCGCCCGTTAACAGATAAATCAGGAACATCGGACGACGCCCCCATTTATCCGCCAGCACTGAAAAGACCAGAAAACCTGCGATCGCCCCGACCTGCAGCGCGAGCACAAATTTCAGGCTGTGCAGAAAATCCAGATGTTTTACTTCCCGTAGATAGGTTGGTGTCCAGGTAAATACACCCCAGAACAGATACTGAATAAAAAAGATAAAGACGAAAGCCAGCAGCAGGCCTTTCAGATTTTGTTTGCCCAGCTTCGAGGCTGGTTGAGTGTGCTTAGCTTTCCCCTGCTGCCGTGCAAGCCAAACCTCTGATTCCGGCGTGAACCTGGCCACCACGCTCATAATGAATACCGGCAGCGCGCCGATCATAAACAGATAGCGCCATGCGCCCTGCTCCAGGCCGCCGTTAACCGAACTCACGATTGCCGTCAGGCTGATAGCCAGAATAGCGCCAACAGGTAAGCCCATTTGCATCAAAGCGCCGCCGCGCGCACGCCGTTCAGGCCGCCAGGTTTCAGCAATCAGCGCCGCACCTGACGTCCACATTCCGCCCATACCCAGCGCACCACAAAAACGCAAAAGTGCGAAATGCTGTTGATCGTGCGTAAAGGCTAACAGTCCGGAAAAGAGTGAATAGATGGCGATACAGGTCAGGGCCGTTTTTACCCGACCAATTTTATCGGCGATAAAACCAAAAAGGATCCCGCCGACGATTTGTCCACCGGCAGTGACGCTGATAAACAGTCCAAGCTCGCTTTTATTCACGCCAAACACTACCCCTAATACCGGCAATAGTAATGAGAGCAGGAATGAGTCGTAGCTTTCAAATGCCCAGCCAAGGCCACCCAGCGTCAGCGTTCGTTTCTCAGCCACGTGCTGAGGCAAAGAGTCTGTCGTCGCTTTAGTCGCAGTAAGCTGCTTGAACTCGCTTTTACTGGTCATTGATATTCTCCACAGAGGCTATCCGGTAGCAGGTTGCGGCAGTGCGCCAGAACAACTGCGCCTGTTCGTCAGGGGAAGCCTGTTGCGCCAGGCGTTTGCAGGCATTCCAGAAGACGCCGTAGCTGAACATGCCTTTGTCGACCGGAAAGTTACTGGCGAACATGCAGCGGTTCACACCGAAAAGAGAAACGATCGTCTCAAACCACGGTTGCCAGGCCTGTGCCAGCATTCGCGAATCAGGTGGTGTCTCTGCCATTGCGAAGTGAAATCCCCTGACCGTCATGCCAAAGCCGCTAATTTTTACGCATACGTTCGGCAGTGCCGCCAGATTTCTCATACTGCTTCGCCACTGCTGAAACATGTCAGGATCCCTTTCTGAATAAGGCCCTACGCCGACTGGCCCGCCGCAGTGATCGAGCACAATCTGTAGCGTTGGTATTTGCCGCGCCAGCTCGGCAATTTCATCCAGCTGCGTGTGGTAAACCCACACGTCAAGCGACAATCCATTTTTCGCGAGGCAGACAGCGCCCTGGCGGAACGGAGCGCTCAGCGCCAGGCCTGCTGGTGGCGTAACCGGGCTGGACGTTACCCGCGGATCCGGATGCCAGGCCAGTGGATTACGCATTCCGCGCAACCGCCCGCCTGATAAAGCCAGCGCACTCTCGATGGCAGGCTGCATCGCATCGCCCGCCAGCAAGCTAAGGCCGCCGATGATGGCTTCACATCCGAGAGCGTTTGCATAATTTCCGCTAGCGAACATCGCGGCTATGCCACTGGCAAACTCGATTTCACCAAGCGGTTTCAGCGTTTCCGGCCCTTCGAGACGCAGCATAGAACGGCACTGCACGTAGACAGATGAGAAAACGCGATGCCCTGAGGTCTGGATATCGTCGCTGAACTCATGGGTGAGATAGCGTCCGGTTTGCCGATCCCAGAGATGATGATGCGCATCAATGATGGGCAGCTCGGGTTGTAGTGGCGTCTCACGATGTAGCACAAGCCACTCGTTTCTGACCGCAAGATGCGGTGCGGTAACGATTTCCATGAACACCTCGCATTTGTTGCACTGTGTACAACTGTGTTTTATTTTACAAAACTACTATAACGAGGCTGTCGCGTTTTTATCCAGTTAACGATTGGTTTAAATGATGTAAATAAGAGGTGAATCACAGATGTTTCATCTTGTGAAAGAGGAGGAAAGTTGAGTATTGAGAAGGAGTAATTATTTTTCAGTGAGTTAAAGATTGATTCAACGCTGATTAACGCAGACGCTATTCAGTGGGTATGCACCTGCCAAAGAAAAAGCAATAGTCGTCTGGCATCAGCCATGCAGCGAAGCCGCCATGCTCTGGCAGATTTCACTCATCTCATCGCCCCTTGTATGTCAGAATTACCATAATCTCCTACCGGTATTTATAGTTGCCTACAATACCTATGTCTGCTTCTGGCACATAGCGGACAGCTGGCCGGGCACTGTCCGCTAAGAGCGAGAAGCGGACGTAAAGCCATATCCGTTTAAGCTAGTATGCTGCAAACTATCTTCTTAGCATTATCACTTGATAGATAATGTCTTTATCATCATTTGTTTCCAGCCTGACAAAGATGATTGAAAGGATACTGGCATGATAACAGTAGAAAAATCAGATCCGCTTTCTCCAGATTCTCTTTATTTAATAGAAAAACTGTCAGTAGAGCTCACTTCTATTACTGGTGATAGTGGCAAAAGCAATTTCACCATTACCTTAATGGATGAAGAAAGGGCTCTTTGGGCGTTGGCAAAGGACCGCAAGGGTAATGCGATAGGATGCGGCGCTATTCGACCGTTAACAGAAAACATAGCTGAACTCAAAAGGATGTATTCGGACCGAAGCTCACCCGGCATTGGTAGTGCTTTACTTACTTTTCTGGAAGCATCCGCAAAGAGTTTGGGATATAACGAACTATGGCTTGAAACCCGTCATGTTAACCAAATAGCCGTGAATTTTTATAAGAAAAACGGATACATACGCATCGAGAATTACGGGCCATACGTAGGTCGGGGAGAGGCTATATGTTTCTCGAAGTCATTGCAAAGCTGACATAAAATTTACTCAATATAAGCTTGCCAGGCTCATCTCCAGCATCAAAACCGCGTATCAAAGTCCGCTTTTGGCACAAACCGGAAGGAGGCCGAGCTTCTCCGGTATGGAATCGATCGCCAGCCTGGCTTTTCTTTGAATCGTATAAGTTTATTCTTCGGAGGTGGACAATTGAGATGTTCAGACGCGAAATCCGCAGTCATCTGACCAGTTCATGACCCGGTTCTGCCTCACGTCGCTGAAAATAAACAGTCCCTCGGGAGTGCATATCGGGCCCTCGGCCCATACTGCTCTGTCAGTAATAAGCTCCGGACGGGCATTACTGGTTACCAGCTCGCGAAACGCGGCGCCTCCGTAACGATTTTTATGCCGGGCACATCTGCCGCCATGGTAGAGAAACCGGTCATCATCAGAGCCAACACAAAAGGCGTTTTAGTAAAGCGGCAACACATTTTTTTCCTCAGTTTGCACAGGAACCGGTGGTGCGCGCACCCGGCTTAAGTTTAATAATCAGCTGCACGTTCGGCTCACTTCCCACCGTTCGCGACACATGCCCCACCCTTTTATCATCGCTGCGGGGCCGGGAGTTGCTGTCAGCATTGAACTGCACCTCGCCCGGCCCCTGGACCAGCGTGGTGCCGTCCGTGGTTTCCACGGACCATTTTCCAGAGAGGGTAATGACCCATTGCGGGCCCGGTGCATGATGCCAGCTGCCGACGTAGCCTGGGGGAAGCACGGCGTAGGCAATGCTCTCCACCTCATCAGGCGAAACGCCAATCCACTGCGGCGCTGAAGGGGGAGCATAGCTCTTAAACTGTAGGCCTTCAAAGCGGCAGTGTCCGACGTGCGTCGCCCCTTCACCATCAGCCCATATGGTGGCAAATTTTACCGGCGGCTGAGTCTGTCCGTTGCTCACCGTCCGTTCTGCCGAGTCGGCGTGGACAGCATGTACACCGTCATCGGCGCTGGCATAAGAAATGACTGTAAATCCGTATAAAAGCGCAAGCGCGCGCAGCGTGTTGTTTTTCATGCTGGTTTCCTTTATTAAGTAGAGCTGTAAGCATAGCGGTGAACAGCAAAGGGACCCTGAAGCCTGCTGATAAAAAAATTTAAGAGATATGAATATGCGTTGCATCCGCGTACGACATATGAGCCTGCGCGACTGCTTAGTCTACTACTGGCGCAGGTCTGCTGTTGCAGCCCTATGAGTCAAACTTCAATCGTCTCAGATATCTCAAGGACATCATCGACTTCAATACCAGGGTAACGAACTGTGCTTTCGCGTTTTTTATGACCCAACAGTAGCTGGCTCCCCCCTGGATTTTTCGTTTTTTTGTAGATGAGATATGGTTTAGTTCTGCGGATATGCCCTGCTCCCCGTGAATCAACACGGGCTATTGTTAGCTACTTACCCTTCTGGCACAAAGCGACAACTGGTCAGACACTATCTGCTATGAGCGAAAAGCTGAGGATAAACTGGCTAACTTTAAGGTGAATTTCGAGTCGATTTAAACTCTTGTGCATCAGAATGTAGCAAGCAACACCCATAGATTATGGATAAGTAATCTCGACCGTTATCATCAGTTATCTGACAGGTGCACTGGAAAGGTTCGCCTGAAGTGGTGTATTCGTACAATTTTTATGTCCACTTCTGGCACATAGCAAACATCAATATTCCGAGGCCTCCTCTGGCGTTCCGGCATTGCTGAGGAGACGCTCCTACTGCGCTCGCCGGCAGAGTCAATAAATGCCGCCACTGCACGGATATGTTCCGAACCACCCGTCCTGGTTCTTGTGGCGAACGGCAAAAAAAACCCTACGACTGATTTACAGGCTGTTATACGAAAGCGGACATCAGTAATTAATTGACAACATCTGGTCGCATATGGTTGTATCATACAACTATAGCGCAAGAGGTTACAGGAATGAGTGCAGAATCAAAAATTATCAAAGAGATACGCTTAGCTTCTCGTTTAATGGTGCGGGAGCTGGGTTTTATGAACAATACTCTTGCGGCGACTGATTATCCTCCCTCTGCCGTCCATACCTTACTGGAAGTCGAAACAAAAGGTTCAATTACAGCGGCTCAGCTGGTACATATTCTGGGGCTTGAAAAGTCCAGCGTCAGTCGCATGCTGGCAAAGCTTGTTGAGGCCGGAGAACTGAAAGAAAGCGTCTCCCCTGAAGACATGAGAACTAAACTGTTAAGTCTGACCGAAAAGGGTCAACAGACCGTGGCCGCTATAAACAGATACGGCGACGAGCGTGTCATAGCTGCATTGAAAAAGCTGGATCCGTTTAAACAAGATGCTGTTTCTCAGGGTCTTTCTTCCTATGCACGGGCCCTGCAAGCTTGTCGTGATAACACCGATATCAATGAGCGTGGCAGCATTAAAATCGTTACGGGCTATCACGCAGGTATGATTGGCCGTATTACTGAAATGCACGGTAGTTATTATGCAAGAGAGCATGACTTTGGCTCTTTTTTTGAAGGGAAGGTAGCAGCGGGGCTTGTGGACTTTGTTGCCCGTATTGATAAGCCATGTAATCAGATTTGGCTGGCAATGATAAACGAGCGCATAGTCGGTTCTGTCGCAATCGACGGTCAAGACCTGGGAAATAATGAAGCGCATCTACGCTGGTTCATCCTTGACGATGGTTGCCGTGGCAGCGGCCTGGGCAAAAAGCTAATCGCGGAAGCAGTGAACTTTTGCGATGAACAAAGCTT
Organism: Erwinia sp. BNK-24-b; assembly: GCF_047456155.1. Lineage (NCBI taxonomy): Bacteria > Pseudomonadati > Pseudomonadota > Gammaproteobacteria > Enterobacterales > Erwiniaceae > Erwinia > Erwinia sp. BNK-24-b. The sequence continues at coordinate 1,679,604 of NZ_CP179901.1, read as the reverse complement.
TTCTGCGGTTCAGCTGTGGACATTCAATAAACTTACGGCGGCCAGAAGACTTTACGAAACATTCGGGTTTGAATTGTCAAAAGAGTGGGAAGGCGTTCAGTGGGGCAGTCCTATCACTGAGCAGCAGTTTACACGTAAAATTAACTAGGCAACTCTGGTTACTTGTTTCTTTGCAGAGCGAATTGCAGACATAGTAAAAAAGCCCGCGGCTGCGGGCGTGCATTGAATTTAATATTGTCAGAATGCAATCAGAGGATATGTCGGCGTTTGTAGCAGTGATGATGACAGAACCATCGCTAACTTACTGACCCGCCAGTTTTTTAAGCTTATCGTTTGCAAAGTACTGTGCCTGCCCTTCCTCAATGGCTTTCAGGATCAGGCCGGCCACAAACTCTGGCGTGTCCCCGTTCGCATAGTCGGAGGCTGGACCACCCCCCTTATCTTCATGGCTACCCATACGTGCTTTTCCAAAGTTAGTTGCCGTGATGTATGGGTATACCTCAGATACGACAATGCCATCTTTTTGCAATTCCAGCCGTGCGGTCATGCTAAATCCGAGTAATGCCCGCTTCGATGCAGAATACACGCTGTAGCCCGGTATCGTCATAAAGGCGGTGCCCGAGTTGACGTTGACAATAGCCCCCACTCCTTGCGCTCGCATAACAGGAATGACTGACTGCATCGCCACAATGGGCCCAAGGACGTTGAGGTGGAAAATCTCATCGAAAAGCTCTGGATCTATTTCCTCAACAGAGGTTGCATAGCTGCGGCCAGCGTTATTTATCAGGCCATCGATACGACCATAGTGATCGTGGATTTGCTGAATGGCTGAACGCACCGAGGCGATATCGGTCATGTCGGCATTTACCGCCAGGCTGCCATTCAAAGTGCCAGCTAACGTCTGCAATACATCGGTACTACGTGCGACGAGTGCAACTTTTGCACCTCGCTCTGTTAGCGCCGTAGCTGTTGCCAGGCCAATTCCTGACGACGCGCCTGTCACTATAAAAACTTTATCTGCTATTTCCATTACTCTTCTCCACTTTGATGCAGCACTGCCGCATCCCCGAATCAGGGACGCCTGAATACGAAATCTATGGGTACACCCGTTTTTGCAGAGGTATCCCATGCACGCCCGCCTTTGGCAAAAAGGAGTAAACCGCCCACAACGAGTGAAAAGCGGACATTCATCTCCCAAGGATATAAACAGCCTGCCGAAGGCTCTTTAAAAGTAGACTCTTCGCATTAACTCAGGCTTCAAGTGCTGCAAGAATGACGGTTTCCATCTTCTCCGGGGTAGTAAACGGTGCAAAACGCCTGAGCGGTTTACCATCGCGTCCAATCAGAAACTTAGTGAAGTTCCATTTGATTCGTCCACCCAGCACGCCAGGCAATTCGTCTTTCAGATAACGAAACATCGGGTGCGTAGCAGCGCCGTTAACCTCAATTTTTTCAAACATCGGGAAGCTTACACCGTAATTGATATGGCAGGTCTGCGCGATTTCTTCAGAGCCGCCGGGCTCCTGCTTACCGAACTGGTTGCAGGGAAAACCAAGCACCACCAGCCCCCGGGCAGCATACTTCTTGTAGAGCGCTTCCAGCCCTGCGTATTGCCGCGTAAATCCACAATGGCTGGCGGTATTAACCACAATAACCAGCTTGCCCGCATAATCAGCCATAGAGATGAGCTGGCCATGAAGACTAACGGCGGTAAATTGATAAAAAGTGGCCATGTCGTAATCCTTAGCATTGCCTGTGAAGATTCAAGGTCAGAACTGTCAACCACACCACTACACAGCGAAAGCGCTAAATGCATGATAAAAGTTCTTGAATGATACTGTTAGCTGCTACAGGTGTAGACAAAGGTATCATCAATCTTCCCCGCGCTGTCCAGTCGCTCATTAGCCAATATAGCTTCAAGCCTGAAGCCGCATTTCAACGCAACAGCCTGACTCCGCACGTTACGCCTGGCCGTACGAATTTCAATTCTTTTTGCGCGGAAAAATTCTGAAGCTATGTTTGTGACCATTTGACATGCAGCACTCATTATTCCTTTGCCCATCGCATTTGTGGCAAGCCAGTAGCCAATTTCATAGAAAGGGATAGTCGGGTTGCGAATGAACAAGCTTATACAGCCGATCAGCTCGTCAGTCTCACGATCAATAATTAAAAATTTATATTCTTCATTATCATTTGAAAAATTATCTACGGCAGTGGCCATGTTTTTTTGAACGGAAGCAAAAGAATGAAAGCCGGGTGACCAGAGCAAAAATGCATGATGAAGCGCAGTGAATGCGTTCAGCTTATATTGCATTTCTTCCGTGCGGCTCATAGCAGGTGCAGTAAGGTAAAATCTTTCGTGCTGTAAAAAACAAGTTGGAATTTCATCAAGATGCATAATCAGACGTCCCGTAAAGGCATTCCCATGATTTTGAGTATGCTCTGCTGTGAAGCAGTTTTAAAAATGATGTCTTTAATGTACCGCATACCTTGCTTGTTGTAGAAATTACAGGCACGTTCATTCTGTTCAAGGACTTCCATCGTAATGCTGAAATAGCGCTTTCATCGTGCAGAAGTAGTTGTTGCCAGCCTGTCACTTTCCTCAATATAAATCGCTGATAGTTTCGTGAAATTTTTGGATAATTTTTACGGATAGCGTAAAGGCCGGGGCATCAGTAACCCCAGAAGGACTCTGTGGATAAAAGGAAATCACCATGCTAAACCCGGGATTCGTCACCAGAAAAGCGCTGACTGAATGGCAGGATGTTCCTTCGTTACTGCCTCAATTTCAGTTCCATGAGAAACATCGGGCCGTCATTACCACCCTATTCCCTGAAAAAATCCTTTCGCTGGTAGCAGGATTCGATATCCAGAAAGAGGTTGTCCTTCATGCTTTAATGTCAGTGCGACAACTTCCGCAAAAACTTCAAAGCAGCAGGTCACGTGAGACGCTTAACAGCTTTGGATTACAGAGCTTTACGCTTTTAACACGCTCGGCATCCGAGCTTTGTTATGGCTTAAGGGGACAGTTCTGGCGGGCGGATTTTGGGCTGGAAACGGTGCCTGATGCCAGTGCTTATCAGCTCCCAGCCAGACCAGGCGGCGCAAAGCTGTTACTGCGCTATCAGGTTAAGCCGCTTGCTGAAAATAAATATGAACTACTGACAGAAACCTTTATCCACTGTCCGGACAGAGCCTCGCATCTGAAAATGGCGGTTTACTGGCTGGCGGCGGCGCGGGCAGCGGCCTGATCCGAAAAAGGATGTTAGAGGCCGTAAAGTCCAGTCTTGATAACAAATGTTGAAATATGGCCTCCGCTCGCCTCTCCCCTAACCCGCCGCAAAACTTACGGGAGTCTGCCCCGCATAGCGGGTAAAAGCGACGCTAAAAGCGCTGGCCGAGCGATAGCCCACCTGTTCGGCGACGTCGGCGATGGAGATTTTTTTGCTGAGCAGCAGATTTTTCGCCAGCGCCATGCGCCAGGTAAGCAGATAAACCATAGGCGAAACGCCCACCGCATCACGAAAACGCACAAAGAAGGCCGAACGTGAAAGCGCGGCAGCTTTTGCCAGCTGGGCAACTGTCCATGAATGGCCGGGCCTGGCGTGGATCTCCCGGATGGCCCACGCCAGACGATCGTCGGCCAGCCCCTGCATGATACCGGGGCTGGTAGGGCCTGGCGGCAGCGATCGCAGCGCTTCAATCAGCAACAGCTCCTGCAACTTTTCAATTATTACCTGTCTTGCCGGACGCTGAGCACGGCATTCATCCATTGCTAACTGAACCAGGGTGGTAAGCCGTGATTCACCGCGAATATGAATAAACTGCGGTAACAGAGAAACAATCAGGCCAGCGTCGGGAGAACTGAACCGGCAATAGCCAATCAGCGTTTGCGTCTCGGCGGGCCGCTGTTTGTCGCCTATCCAGAATTCACCCGGGCTTAGCATCTCAGGCAGCATGTCAGGAGCAGCGGCGTCCGGTGGTTCATAGCTGGTCATAAAAAACTCCCACGCTGCGGGTATCAGGACAAAATCCCCTTGCTCAAGCGCTACCGGCTCATAGCCTTTCATATTCAGCCATATACGGCCTTCAAGTACCAGGCAGTAGAACGGCTCGCCGGTTTCACTGCGGTGCACGCGCCAGCGGCCATTGGCGCAGGCGCGTTTGGAGAAAGCCGCCTGCGGTTGCAGCAGCGACACCATTTCAGCGAGAGGATCGATCATTCTGGACTCCTGCGAATGAAAACCGGACTCTGCATTGTAGGGCGTCCAGAGCGCAGACTCTATAGTGAGTGTTCACCCATGACAATGCAGGAATAAAAGATGAAAACGATCCTGATTACCGGCTGTTCCTCCGGCTTTGGTCACGCCACGGCGCGCTATTTTCTGCAACGCGGCTGGAAAGTCATTGCGACCATGCGCACGCCAGACCCCGACCTGTTCCCGGCTTCAGAACATTTACGTCTGCTGGCGCTGGATGTCAGCAATGCCGAAAGCATCCGTAAGGCCATTGCCGAAGCGGGCGATATCGACGTGCTGGTGAATAACGCAGGCATTGGCGTGCTGACCTCTCTGGAAGGCACCCCGATGTCGACGGTGCGTGACGTGTTTGAGACTAATACGCTAGGCACTATTGCGCTGACGCAGGCGGTGTTGCCGCTCTTCCGGGCGAAGCGCAGCGGGACGATAATTAACGTCACCTCATCAGTGACTCTTAAGCCCCTGCCGCTGCTGGCAGTCTATACAGGCAGTAAGGCAGCGGTAAATGCTTTTACTGAGTCGCTGGCGCTGGAATTAGAACCTTTTAACATTAACGTGCGTCTGGTTTTACCGGGCATGGCCCCTGCAACCGACTTCGCTAAAAATGCGATGCCGCGTATTGAAAACACGCTGCTGGAGGCTTATCAGCCGATGATGGAAGGGATAATGCAGCAGATGCGGCAACCGCAGCCCGTCACTACGGCAGATGATGTTACCGCTGCGATATGGCGTGCGGCGACCGATCCCGCTGCCCCTTTGCGCATTCCTGCTGGTGAAGACGCGGTGGCGCTGGCATAGCCCAAAAGTGGCGGTAAGCCGGTCAGAAACACAGGCTTACCGCCCTTATTACGCCCCTTTTTTAATCACCGAAGAGCATTTCGCCACCACGGCGCAAACGCTGATAAAGAAAACGGGGACGAAGTAAATCGCCAGCAGCGTGCCGCTGATCATCCCGCCAAAGACGCCGGTGCCGATGGCATGCTGGGTACGCTCGCTGGCTCCCGTTGCCAGCATCAGCGGCACTACCCCCAGCGTGAAGGCCAGCGAGGTCATAATAATCGGCCGCAGGCGCAGGCTTGCCGCCTCGATGGTGGCCTCGAAAACCGTCGCCCCCTGCGCATGCAGCTGCCGGGCAAACTCGACGATAAGAATGGCGTTTTTCGCTGAAAGCCCGATCAGCATAATCATGCCGACTTTGAAAAAGACGTCGTTTGGCATGCCCGCAAGGTAAACCGCCGCCAGCGCGCCAGCCAGGCCAAGCGGCACTACCAGCAACACCGAAAACGGCACCGACCAGCTTTCATACAGGGCGGCCAACACCATAAAGACCACCAGCACCGATAAAGTCAGCAGCATCGGCATCTGCGCCGCCGAGTTCTTCTCCTGAAGTGAAGTTCCGCTCCACTCCGCCATAAAACCTTTGGGTAAGGTGGCGGCAAGCCGTTCCATCTCTGCCATTGCCGCCCCGCTGGAGTAGCCCGGCGCCGTGCTGCCGCTAATCTTTATCGCCGGATAGCCCTGATAGCGATTGAGCTGCTGCGGAAGCTGCGTCCAGCTGGTGGTGATAAATGCAGAGAGCGGCACCATCTCCTCCTTACTGTTGCGCACGTAGAGCTTAAGCAGATCCTGAAGCTGCATGCGGTATGGCGCATCCGCCTGCACAATTACCTGCTGCACGCGGCCGTCGTCGACATAATCATTGACGTAGTAAGAGCCGGTCGCCACCGATAAGGTCTGGTTAATCTCATCAAATGACACCCCCATCGCCTGCGCTTTTTCCCGATCGATATTCAGCCTGGCGCTGACGCCTTCGGGCAATCCGTCGGTGTAAACGCCGCTGACTATGCTGCTGCCTGCGGCCAGCTCCGTTAACTTTGTGGCTGCCTGCAGTAACGCGGCATAGCCTTTTCCGCCCCGGTCTTCCAGATAGAAGGTAAAACCGGAGGAAGTGCCCATATCGGCAATCGCTGGCGGCAGCAGGCTCATTGCCATCGCATCAGGCTGCGTATCCATCTCCTGCTGTACAAACGCCGCCTCGCCTTCCGCCGTCGCCCCGTTGCGCTGGCCCCAGTCTTTCAGGGTGGTAAACGCCAGCGCCGTATTCGGGCTAGAGCCGGAAAAACCGTAGCCAAAGACGGTAATATTGCCGTTTATCCCGGCCCGCTTACCCACGACAGATTCCAGATGTTCGGCCACCTTGCGGGTTCGCTCCTGGGTAGCCTCTGACGGCAGCTGAATAGCCGTCATAAAATATCCCTGATCTTCATCAGGCAAAAAGGAAGAAGGTAACGTGCGGTAAGCCATAAAAACGATGCCGCATAACAGGGCGTACAGGATCATCATTCTGCCGCTGCGCTTTAAGCTAAACCGCAGCCCCGAACGATAGCCGTTTGCCAGCCGATTAAAACGCCGGTTAAACCAGCCGAAAAAGCCTTTTCTGTCCTTACCGCGCGTGGTAACGGGATGCAGCAAAGAAGCGCATAAAGCCGGCGTCAGCGTTAAGGCGAGGAAGGCCGAAAAGAGAATAGAGACGGCCATAGAGAGCGTAAACTGGCGGTAAATCACGCCAACTGACCCGCTGGCGAACCCCATCGGGATAAATACCGCCGTCAGCACCAGCGTGATGCCAATGATGGCTGGCGTGATCTCGCGCATCGCCTCGCGCGTTGCCTCCTTTGGCGACATCCCTTGCTCTGCCATCAGGCGCTCAACGTTTTCCACTACCACGATGGCATCGTCCACGATAATACCAATCGCCAGCACCATGCCGAACATGGTCAGCACGTTAATAGAAAAGCCGCTCAGCAGCATAATAGTGAAGGTGCCAAGCAGCGCCACGGGGGCCACGATGGCTGGAATAAAGGTGTAGCGCAGCTTTTGTAAAAACAGCAGCATTACCAGAAAAACCAGCACCATCGCTTCAATGAACGTGTGGATGACTTTCTCAATCGACAGCTTCACAAAGGGCGCGGTATCAAAAGGCACGGAGAACGCCATGCCTTCCGGCAGCGCCGTAGAGAGTTCATCGAGTCGCGCCCGCACCCCTTCCGCCGTGCTGACCGCGTTAGCGCCGGGCGTCAGCTGGATGGCCGCAGCCGTAGCGGGCTTGCCGTTTTCACGAATGGCAAAAGAGTAGTTTTGCAGGCCGTGCTCAATGCGGGCCACGTCGCCCAGCCGCACGCGAGAACCGTCGGGCTGCGCCTTAAGGGTGATGTTACGAAATTCCTCAATGGAAGAAAGCTGTCCCTGAACGTTTAGCTGATAGGTAACCTTCTGGCCTGGCCGGGCAGGCTCATCGCCGACGCGTCCCGGCGAAACCTGGGCGTTTTGCTGCGTTAAGGCGGTGATAACGTCGGAAGCGGACAAATTATAGGTAAACAGCTTATTGGGATCTAACCAAACCCGCATCGCTTTTTCAGCGCCAAAGAACTGCACTTTCCCGACGCCGGGCACGCGCTGCAGCTCATCCGAAACGTTACGCGCAAAATAGTCGCTCAGATCCTGGTCGGTCCAGGCACCGGAGGGCGATCGCAGGCCGACAATCATCAGGAATCCTGAGTTAGCCGCCTCTACCTGGATGCCGTTTTGCCGAACCGTTTGCGGCAGGCGGGCTTCCACAACCTTAAGTTTATTCTGTACATCCACCTGGGCCAGTTTGATATCGGTTCCGGGCCGGAAGGTAATGGTAATACTCGCCGTGCCCGAGGTGTCGCTGGAGGATTCGAAATAGAGCATGTTATCCACGCCGGAAATTTCGCGCTCCAGCAGTGAGATCACGGACTCGTTCATCGTCTCTGGCGTAGCGCCCGGATAGGTCACGCTGACGCTGACGCTGGGTGGTGCCACTGACGGATACTGGGCAACGGGAAGTTGAGGGATGGCAATCAAGCCTGCCAGAACAATAAACAGGGCAATGACCCATGCAAAGATGGGTCGGTTAATAAAAAACGGCGACATCGGGGATTTCCATAGAGTGAATCAGGGCTTGCAAACCAGGGCTATCCTGAAGCGCCCTGCTATAGCTACGCTGCCAGTCGCAAATTGATGATATTAGCGATAGCGGGAAACTGTGGCTTAAGGAAAAAATGGTCGCCCCGTAACAGATGCGATTCAAAGCTGCCGCGCGTCGCCTGCCGCCATCCAAAAACGGCTTCGGCAGTGACCCTTTCATCCCTGTCGCCTGCTAAAGCGGTAACGCTGGCGTCCAGAACGGTGTCAGATTTCGCCCGATGGTTTTCAACGGCGGTAAAATCGGCCCGCAGCATGGGAAGCAGCAGCGCCATCAGCTCTGCATTTTCCAGGATTTCCGACGGCGTGCCGCCAAGAAGACGCAGCTCTTCAATAAAGTCAGCATCGTTAAGCCCCTGTAGAGATCTGCGTCGATTAGCCGCAAAACCGGGCGCGGGACAGGCGCTAACAAACAGATGGCGCAGGTTGGCGCGCTCGGCCAAAGACAGCTGACTAACGATTTCAAATGACAGCGCGGCGCCCATACTGTGGCCAAACAGCGCAAACGGGCTGGCAAAATGAGGACGTAGCTCCGCGATCATGCGCCCGGCCAGCTCTTCTATCGAGGCGTGCGCCGCTTCGTTCATCCGCGAACCGCGTCCGGGTAGTTCGGGAGTATGTACCTCGATATCAGGCAGCAACTGCGCCAGCCCACGAAAAATTGCCATACTGCCGCCTGCATAAGGGAAACAAATCAGTCGCATCAGAAACTCTCTCCTTTTCTCTCTAAAAGCGGCGCGGCTGTTTCACCGCCACGCCGCTGGCACACATAGTTATCACGGCTTTACGGGCAGCGGCTGGCCCTGCCCTGTTTTATTGACCGTACTTACTGTCTGACGAGCGCGCGCATGCCGCTGACTACCGTTGAGAAGCCGCGCGCCAGCCTGGAAAGCAGCCGGGCCGAAGGCGACATCCAGTTCAAATCCATGTCGTGCCGCCCGTAGGGGATCCAGTCCTGTTGCTTATCGTGGACATAACCCGGCGTGGCGGTGCCCTCAAAATATTCGCCAGGGCAGGCCAGCGTTCCCGGCAAGGCCAGCACGCCGCTTTCCTCTACGCACAGCGTGAAGAAACGCGGCCCGGAGACCACCGCGATTTGCATCGCCACGTTTTCCCGCATAAAGGAAGGTACGTCGCTCAAATCGGCGCTGATTTTGTGGGTTAAGTGATGCAATACCGTTTCCCACAGGGGATGGGCGGCGGCGCTGGCGATAAAGGCGATGTTGTAGCCCACGGTTTCGGAAAGGATAAGTTCATGGCCGGTCAGCAGCTCATCGACAGGCCGCAAACATTCGATGTCCAGGTCGGCATACAGGCCGCCCAGCGTGGCCAGCAGGCAGTAGCGGGCGCTGTCCATCCGCTGCACGTCCTGCGGATAAGCGTCGTAAACCGGCAAGAACTGCGGCCAGTGGCTGGCCACGTGTTCACGCAGGGAGTGTGCATCCCACAGCAGGCACTGCCAGTCCGGATGATGCTGTTGCCAGGTTTTGCGGTAACGCCGGTATTTCTCCGGAACCTGGTCTTCACCCTGATACCAAATCTGATGAACTATACGTGGAATACTCATTATCGCATCTCGTCGTTGATGGCTTTAGTCAGGCTTGCGGCCAGTTCCTGTACGTGCGGGGGCTTAAGCATGCCGACGTGATCGCCGCTGGCCTGGTAGACAGTGACCCGATCGGCATATTTTTCCCAGCCTGCGTCTCCCTGTTGCGCGAGCGCGTCGGTGGCCCATAACGTCACCGGACACGCTACCCGGCCTGGCTGATAGCCGTGCAGGCTCTCCAGGTTGTTTTTGTAAATGGTAAACAGCTGCATAACATGCTCCGGTGAGGTGTGTTCAGGAACGACGCCCGCCTCGGTGATGCTGGCGGTAATCCAGCTTTCACGTTCACCTTCAGGCAGCGCGCGCAGGCGAGCGGCATCCACATCGATGCGTTTATCCATAGAAAGCTCAATGGTGCGGATCATGTAATCCATCAGATCCAGATCGTCGCGGGGAAGCTGTTGCAAAGACTCCCTGTCCGGCTCCGCTATGCCGTCAAGAATCGCCAGCAGCAGCGGCGTTTTGCCCAAGGTGGTCAGCTTGCGCGACAGCTCGGTAGCCACCTGCGCACCAAAGGAGTGACCAACCAGGATCAGCGGGCCGGGGAGTCTGGCTTCCACAATGGCGCGAGCATACAGCTCTGCCATCTCGGTAACCGAAGGCGCACGGGTGTGCTGCTCGGCCAGCGCCTGGATAGCGTAGACGCCAAACGTGGTAAGCTCTTCGGCCAGTGAACGATAGGAAAGTATCTGGCCGGAGATATCATGCACCAGCACCACGCTGGGCGCATTTTCACGTACGTGGATCGGCACCAGCGCGTCGGTGGCCGCGTTGCTGTCAGAGGTTAGCGCTGCCGCCTGCGCCTCCAGCGTGTGCAGCCCGAAAAGGCTCGCCAGCGGCAATACGCGTTTAAACTCGCGCTCAATCAGGAAAATCAGCTTCACCGCCCGCAGTGAATCGCCCCCCGCTTCAAAGAAGTTGGCCTGCGGATCGCTGACCGGATGGCCGACCACTTCCTGCCAGATTGCCGCCAGCCGCTGTTCGGTGGCGTTCAGCGCTCGGCTTTCGCCTGATGCCTGAGGCTGGTGGATAATCGCAGGCGACGGCAAAGCGTTACGATCCACTTTGCCGCTCACGGAGATGGGCAGCGTCGGCAGCAGCACATAGTGCGAAGGCACCATAAAGCCAGGCAGACTTTCGCGCAGCCAGGCATCCAGACCGTCGTGGTTTTCGGCCGCCAGCCAGGCCACCAGACGGCTTACGCCCTGCCCGTCCGTATGCACCTTCACCGCCGCTTCAGACACGCCCGGATAGAGACGGATTTTTTCCTCAATCTCGCCAGGTTCAATGCGGAAGCCGCGGAATTTAACCTGGTTATCGCTGCGGCCCAGATAGTGGATAACGCCGCCTGTTCCCCAGCAGGCGCGATCGCCCGTACGGTAGAGACGCCCGCCTGCCGAGAACGGATCCGGAATAAAACTTTGCGCGGTTAACGCCGGTTTCCCTGCATAGCCACGCGCCAGACCTTCACCCGCCACGTAGAGATCGCCAGGCATTCCCACGGGCAACGGCTGAAGATAGTCATCCAGCACGTAAATCCTGACGTTCCAGATACCGCGACCAATCGGCACCGCGCCAAACCAGGGGGTGTCGGCGGTAATGTGATAATTACAGCAGCCTACCGTCGCTTCGGTTGGGCCATATTCATTGTACAGGCGGGTGGCAGGCGCGTGGCGACGCCACTGTTCTACGGTAGCAGCATGCAGCGCCTCGCCGCCGATCACGATGGCGTCGACCTGGCTGGCGGCCAGCTGTTCAGGTTGCAGCACGTGCTGCAACACCTCCAGCTGTGCCGGGCCGCAGTCAATCAGCGCCAGCGGCTCTTTGCTCTCCAGCAAAGAGTTTCTGATGCGGGAAAGCACATCATCGCGCAGCATCAGCTGCATACAGCGTCCGCTTAACAGCGGCGTAAACAGCGTGGTCATACTGCCGTCGAAGGCGTAGGAAGGCGTCATCAATACGCTGCCCTCGCTGCCTGGCATATAGTTATCCAGCGCCCAGCTCAGGTAGTTAACGATAGCGCCATGGGTAATCATTACTCCTTTCGGCACGCCCGTAGAACCAGAGGTGTAGATGATATAGGCAAGGTTCGCGAGCGTCGCGCCGCTGGCCGGACAGCGGCTGGCCTGGCCCAGTTCTTCCAGCAGAATTTTCGGCCCGCTAAAAGAGGTGGTCGACGTCAGCGCGGTCTGGGTGACCAGCACCGGCGGCCGGGCATCGGCCAGGATCAAATCAAGACGCTCGGTCGGATAAGCCGGATCCAGCGGCAGATAGGCGGCACCGGCCTTCATAATTCCCAGCAGCCCGATAACCATCCCGCGATCGCGCTCGGTACAGAGCCCCACGATAGTGTCAGGCCCGACGCCCCGATCGTGCAGAGCGCAGGCTAACGCGTTAGCTCGCGCCTCCAGCTCTGCATAGCTGATCTCGCCAGCGGCATCACGAATGGCGATGCTGTCCGGCGTACGCGAGGCCTGCTGAGCGATAAGTTCATGCAGGCACAGCTGCGGGATCTGCTGGCGGGTAGCGTTTAGCGTTTCCAGCAGCCACTGGCGCTCGTCCGCTGCCAGCAGATCCAGCCTGTTGACCGGCATCTCTGGTTTTGCCGCCATCGCCAGCAGCAGCGTTTTCAGCTGGGTGGCGAAGTGCTCTACCGACGCATATAAAAACTTATTCGCATCGTATTCGAGCATGCCCTGCAAACCGGCCTGGCCGCTGGCGTCAGCCGTTTCAATAAAGGTCAGGCTGAGATCGAAGCCCGCCACGCCTTCCTGGCCCTGAAGAGGTTCAACCTCCAGCCCCGGCAGCGTGAAGTTGCCCAGCGGCATATTTTGCAGAGTCAGCATGGTCTGGAACAGCGCATGGCTATCGCGTGAGCGTTCCGGGCTAAGCTCGCTGACGACCGCGTCAAACGGTGCATCCTGCCATTCGTAAGCTTCCAGCACGCGTTCACGCACGTGCGCCAGCAGCGCCTGCCCGCTTAATCCGCCCTCGCCCTGAATACGCAGCGCAAGCGTATTCAGGAAGCAGCCGACAATGCCTTCCAGCTCCTTCTGCTGACGCTGGGCGATTGGCGTGCCGATGACCACATCATCCACGCCGCTGTAGCGCCCCAACAGCGCGGCGTATCCTGCCGCCAGCGCCATAAACAGGGTTGCGCCGTTTGTTTCAGCAAAGCGTTTCAGCTGACCCAGCTGAAGCGCATCGAAATTGAAATAGATGATTTTGCCCATCTGTGGCGTGTCGGCGTGCGGCGCTCTTTCAAAAGGCAGTGCCAGACCGTAAGGCACGCCCTGCAAACGCTGTTTCCACTGCTGCAGGATAGACTGCAAACGCGCGCCCGCCATCTCCGACCGCTGCCAGACGGCAAAGTCAGCCAGCTGCACGGGCAGCGTCGCCAGCTGTGGCGATCGTCCGGCCAGGCAGGCGGAATAGCATTCGCTGAATTCGCGCACCATCACGCCCAGCGACCAGCCGTCGCAGATAGCGTGATGCAGGGTAAGTTGCAGCACGTGCTCCTGCTCTCCCATCCGCACCAGGTTCAGGCGCAAAGGCGGTGCGACATCAAGGCTGAAGCGCGTATTGGCCTGCACGGACAGCAATGTTCTCAGCGCCGTTTCGGCCTCGTCGCGGGGAAGATGGCTGAAATCCGCTTCCTCAATCGCTGGCGTCCACTCTGCTCTTATCAGCTGCGCAGGCTCGCCATCATGTTGAATAAACAGGGTGCGCAGCGCCTCGTGACGCGTCACGATAGCCTGGATAGCCGTACGCAGCGCGGCAGGCGCTAGCTGCCCGCGCAGCCTCAGCGCCAGTGAAATGTTATGCGAGCCGACAGGCCCCTGATCTATCTGCTCCATAAACCAGAACCGTTGCTGGGTATAGGCTAACGGCAGCAGGCCTTCGCGCGGCACCGGCCTGATGGCGGCGGGCTGCGGCAGAGCAGAGGCGGTTTTCTTCTGCAAATCATCCAGTAAGGCCGCCAGCCCGGCGATGGTCGGCCGATCGAACAGGCTTCTTAACGGCAGCTTCACCGCAAACGCCGCGTTAAGGCGCGAAATCACCTGCGTTGCCAGCAGCGAGTGGCCGCCCGTTTCAAAGAAGTTGGCGTGCAGCGCTGGCCGGGCCAGCTGGAGTACCTCGGCCCAGACGTCTGCCACCTTGCGTTCGGTCTCGCTTAACTGCTGATCCTGTTCTGCGGCGGCTTCTTTTATTTCCTGGCCCGCTTCCGGCAGCGCGGCAAAGTCGAGCTTGCCGTTTATGGTCAGCGGGAAAACGTCCAGCGGCACGTACACCGCCGGCAGCATATAGTCAGGAAGATAAGCGGAAAGGTAACTACGCAGCGTCGTTGCCAGCGCGTCTCCCTCTCTCAGCTGGACGGGAACGTTGAAGAAGCGGGTAAGCTCCGTATCACGACTGACGGCAGGCGTAAAAGCAGGCAGCGCTGCATTGCTGGCCGCCACGGCCAGATCGAACTGCCCCGGCTGGCCCTGACTGGCCCAGCACAGCTTCGCCGCGCCCGCACGTGCCTGCCAGATGTCAACCAGCGCAGCGGGATCGGAGCCGGATTGGGTGTCGGACCAGGCGTCCCACTCCTGCGCGCCTGGCGCAGCTGCGGCATCGCCAGCCAGCCAGCCCAGAAACGCTTCGACAGCGGCCAGCCGTGAGTTAGGAATATTGCAGATTAACGCAGGCTCTCCTCGCCACGCCGCTTCAACGCTTGCGGCTTCCATACGTGCAGCAGGCGCGGAGGTTTGCGGTTCGCCTTTGACAAGCACGACATCGTAACGATAGGTGGTAAGCTCGTTCGCACCGCCGCTGACCTTCGGTAACACGTCGATACGCGCGATGTCGTTGCGTTGCGCCGCCCAGTGGAAGAAAAAGTCGGGATCGACCAGCAGCTCTTTCTCCTCCTCCACCATTTTTGCCAGCTGCGCCAGCAGGCTGGCCCGGTCAGCACCGGCTGGCCGACGATGCGCCAGGCGGCTGGCATGAAAATGCCGCAGCAGGCCCAGATGGCGCAGGTCGCCAACAAACAGGCGACCGTCGGTCTGCAGCCGATCCATCGCCTGTTCCATCACGTCAATAAAGTAGCGGGCATCGGGGAAGTACTGCGCGACGGAGTTGAGGATCACCAGGTCAAAATCCTCGGCCAGCCCGGCCAGATCGCGGGCTTCGCGCTGCTCCAGCTGCACGTGCGTCAAGCCACGCTGCGCCACCTTTCTGGAGAGTCGGGCAACGGCCTCGGCGGAAAAGTCCAGTCCCTGATAGCGTTCCACCTGCTGAGCCAGCGGCAGCAGCAGCATGCCTGAACCGGTGCCCATTTCCAGAATGCGGGTCGGTGCCAGCGCGCGCAGCCGTTGCAGAATTTCATCCCGCCACAGACGCATCTCTTCCAGCGGCAGCGGCTTGTTATCGTAGGAGTCGTTCCAGCCGACCACGTCCAGCTCGTCATCCTCAACCTCTGCCGCATAGATCATATCGAAGCTTGGCCGCCAGTCCTCGGCAGACGCGCCGCTTTCCGGCAGACAGGTCTGGCGCTTACGCACGTAGGCCACCAGCCGTGCGGTTTCCTGCTGCCCTCTGACCACCACCACGGCATCGTCAATGGCGGGATGACGCCGTAAGGTATTCTCGATCTCGCCGGTTTCGATGCGATAGCCGCGCAGTTTGATCTGGGAGTCGGCTCGCCCACGGTATTCCATTTCGCCCCAGGCGTTAATGCGCGCCAGGTCGCCGCTGCGGTAAAAAGGCATGCCGCTGGCATCACGCTGAAAGCGCGCGGCGGTCAGCTCTGGCTGATGACGATAGCCCCGCGCTACGCCCGCGCCGCCGACAAAAATCTCGCCGACCATGCCTTGCGGGACGGGTTCGCCATGCGGATCGAGAAGGCGAAGACATAAATCCGGCAGCGGCGCGCCGATGACGCTGCTGGACGCGCGCGCTAAATCCCGCCAGTTAATCAGGCGGAACGTGGCGTGTACGGTGATTTCAGTGATGCCATACATATTGACCAGGCGGGGCTCTTCGTCGCCGTGCCTGTCCATCCAGGAAGCGAGGCTGGCGATATCCAGCGCCTCGCCGCCAAAAACGACGTAGCGCAAAGCCAGATCGCCCTCGCGCGGGTTGGCCTCTTCGGCCGCCATCAGCTGGCGAAAAGCGGACGGCGTCTGGCTCAGTACGGTGACTTTCTTGTCGCACAGCAGGTCGTAGAAGCTGTCGGTCGTTCGCGCCACGATGGGCGGGACGATCAGCAAAGAAGCGCCGTGAACCAGCGCGCCCCAGATTTCCCATACCGAGAAATCAAAGGCGTAAGAGTGGAAAAAGGTCCAGACGTCGTTGCGGTCAAACTCGAAAAGGCTGTCGCAGGCGGTGAACAGTCTCGCCACGTTAGCGTGGGTGATCTCCACGCCCTTGGGCCGTCCCGTGGAGCCAGAGGTATAGATAATGTAGGCAAGCTGGTCGGCGCTGACCTGCGGCAGTTCACCGGCTGGCGGCTCATCAGTTTCATCAATGCAAAGCAGCGTACCGGCAAAGGCTGGCAGCGTGACCGCGCTGGCCGTATCGGACAGAATAAATTTTACCTGGCTGTCTTCCAGGATGGTGGCGATACGCTCGGCGGGAGAGTGAATATCGACGGGCAGATAACCGCCACCGGCCAGCCACGTCCCCAGCATCGCGGCGATCATGTCAAAGCCCGGTTCAAACCACAGCCCTACCGGCACTTCCGCTTTTATCCCGGCGTTCAGCAAAACGTGGGCGATACGGCGTGCCTGCGCGGCCAGCTCGCCATAGGAGAGACTCTCTTCGCCCAACCGCAGCGCTCGCCTCTCGGGATACTTTTCGGCGTGCTGCAAAATCAGCTCGTGTAGCGGCCTGAACGGCAGTGGCTCAGCCTGAAGAGGAAGTGACAGCAGAGGCGCCTGCTCTTTTACCAGCGCCAGCCGCGATACCGGCTTGTCTGGCGAAACGGCGATATCGGCTAACAGGATTAGCCACTGCTCCGTCAGGCGGTTAACCGAGGCTGGCAGAAACAGATCGGTGTTATAAACAAAGGTGCCGGACAGCGTCCCCTCCGACTCGCTTAAAAACAGCTCCAGATCGAAACGGGCGGCTTCCTGGCTGAGCAGCCTTTCGGCTTCGAGGGTGCCCAACGACATGCGCGTGGCGGGCAGGTTCAGCATGGTCATGGCGACCTGGAACAGCGGATTGCGGCTGGGATCGCGGGCGATTTTCATCCCTTCCACCAGCCGATCGTAAGCCAGCGTACCGTGATCCATCGCAGCGTGAACTTTGCCGGTAGTGGTACGCAGCAGCTCGCGGAAGCTCGGATCGCTTTCCAGCCTGGCCCTGATAACCACCATATTGGCAAAGAAGCCAACCAGCCCTTCCAGCTCCGGATTATCGCGACCCGCAATCGAGGTGCCGATGGCGATATCAGCCTGCCGCGCGTGGCGTCCCATCAGCACGTGCAGCGCGGCCATCATTAAACTGAACAGCGTAGAGCGCTCGCTATGGGCCAGCGTTTGCAAGGCTCGCGTAGTGGCAGCAGGCAGCTGAAAACTGATTGTTGCGCCGTTAAATGTCTGTTTCTGCGGGCGCGGAAGATCGCAAGGCAATTCCAGCAACGGCAGGCCTTGCAGCTCAGCGAGCCAGTAATTCATCTCTTTGTTTTCACGCTCTCTGGCAACGCCGCTTTCTCGTTGCCAGAGAGCATAGTCGAGATAGCGTACCGGCTGGTGAGGCAGCAGCGGCCGCTCACCGCGGGCATAAGCGTGATACAGCACGGCCAGCTCGCTCATCAGCACGGTCATTGACCACGCATCGCTGATGATGTGGTGCAGGCTGAGCATCAGCGCGTGCTCGTCCGGCCCCAGCTTTGCCAGCACGGCGCGGAAAGGTTTGCCGTCGGCGAGCACAAAGGGACGCGCCGCTTCACGCAGCAGCAGCTTATGCAGCGCCTCGTCCGCGCTTTCCTCTGTGGAATCGGTCAAATCAATGCTTTTTTGCACCGGCATATAGCCCGGCATAATGCGCTGTTCTGCCTTGCCGCTCTGGCTGTCAATTGCGGTGCGCAAGGCTTCGTGGCGCTCAACCAGCGTTTCCAGCGCCGCGCACAGCGCCTGTTCGTTAAGCTGGCCGTGCAGGCGGAAGGCGTTGAAAATCGTATAGGCGGCGGCGTCAGGATCTAATTCGCTGAGAAACCACAGGCGCTCCTGCTGGAAGGATAGCGGCCCTTGGTTCGCCGCCCGGGCGGCGATGGCCGGTTGCTGCTCCAGCAGATCGTCAGCTAACAACGCATCAAGGAGATCAAGGTCTTCGTCAAAACCGGCGTTCTGGTCCAGATTACCACTAACACTCATCGGGCTACTCCTTGGGGGCCAACATTCATCAGGCATGTTCGGGAAAAAGGCGCACGGGTACGGCTGACTTAAAAAAACGTTCTTCGCAACGGCCTTCCTCAAAATGGAACCAGCGGTCGGCATGTTCGAAGTACTGTTCATCGTGGGTAACGGCGATAATGGTCTTGCCCAGCGCTTTCAGCCTGGGCAGCTCTTCACGGTAGAACCAGCTGCGGAAATGGGGATCCTGATCGGCGGCCCACTCATCGAAGATGTAGATCTGCCGATCTTCAAGCAAGGTGACCAGGTGAGCGAGTCGCTTACGCTGGCCGGTGGAGAGATTCAGCGGCGTGAAAATGCGGCCGTCCAGGCGCACCTTACCGTCAAGGGCGAGCCTGCCAAGCTGCTCGGTTATCAGTGAACGGTGCGGGACTTCCGTGCCGTAGAGCTTAGTAAACAGGTGATAGTCAGCGAATATCGCCGAGAATAACCCGCGATAGCCCGCCACTTTTTCCGGCTTGTTGACCCGCTCGCCGTTCAGCAGCACGTCGCCGTGGCTGGCAAAGCGCAGGCCGGTCAGCAATTTCAGGAAAGTCGATTTCCCGGAACCGTTGCCGCCGGTAACAAAAATCACCTCACCCTGAAAAATCAATAAATTAAGAGGAGAGATTTCAAAAGCTGGCCCTTCGTTCGCCTCGTAGGCAAAACGAACATCTCTCAGCTCAATACTGCGCATTGGCTCGGTGACGACGTCGGGCAAATCGGGATCCCGGTTGGCGGCGGCATCCAGCCGCTGCTCCAGCTCGCCAATGCTTTTTGCTGCCGCGTTGGCCTGAGCGTACATCGGTAAAATGCCGATAAACTGGCTCAGCGGGCCGTTCAGAAAGAGGATCACCGCAATGACCTGAACCTGTAAAAGCGTCTGCATCTGCCCGGCCAGGGGCAGCACGAAGATCACCAGGCCAATCAGGATATAGAGAATCGACTGCAGCATAATCATGTGGTCGGTCGCCAGGCCGAACGCCTTTTGGTTCAGGCTGGCGGTTTGATCGGATGCGTCCACCAGTTCCTCATAGACTTCCCGGCGGCGTTTCTGATGAAGCTTAAGTTCCTTGAATCCTCTGATAATGTGGCTGGTTAACCCTGACAGGCTGTTTTCCGACTGCAGCGCCTGTTCCGTAGCGTTGAAAATGGCCCGCATGCGGATAAAATTCAGCGCGACGCCAAAGACGATAACGCCTGCGGTGAGAAGAAATGCCGGTAGCGAAAGCCAGGCCAGATAAGCCGCCGCGCAGACAAACAGCATCACCGACTGGCCGGAAGCGATAATGGCCGTGCAGGCGTTGGACATGGTTTTAATGTCTTTTTCCACGCACGCCATCAGGTTCTTTTCGCCAATTTGCTCGTAGGTCTGCAAATCAATCCTGGTCAGCTTATCCACCACGCGCACGCGCACGCTGTGGATAGAACGCTCCACGCGCAGGGCCGTACAGCGCATAGCGTAACGCTGGCTGAAAAGGAACATGAACAACGTTAAGGCAGTCAGCGCGACCAGAGAGAGCGCTTTCCCCTGCTGTTCAACGGCATGCGCTGCCTGTGTAAGAATTGCAACCAGTCCCGCACCGGCCAGCCCGGCCAGCGATTGTGCCGCCAGTAACATTGACAGCCGGGGCGCGCCCTGCGGTCGTTCAGAAAGTAGCCTGTACATGTTCATGTTCACTCTCCCGCCTGCATCCCAAATTTAACGATTATCATCCATGGCTTTGCGTAAGCTCAGTGGGCGCATGTCTGTCCAGACTTTCTCAATGTGGGCCAGGCACTCCTGCTCGCTGGCGGGTTCGCCAACCTGCTGCCAGCCGGCCGGGACGTCGCGATACGTAGGCCAGATGGAGTACTGCTCTTCGTGGTTCATCACAACAGAGTAAGTCACAGCGTTGTTTTCAATTTCACTCATAACGACCTCGGATAAGTTAGGGTTGTGTTAAAGATGCTGATACTCAGCAGAATCCTGCACCGCCATCAATGGTCAAAATACGACCGTTGAAGTAATCGCACTCCAGCGCAAAACGCAGGCCCTGCCAGATTTCCAGCGGCGTGGCCATGCGTTCCAGCGGAATATTTTTGAGCATGTCGTCCAGCTCGGCCTCCGGCAGCGCGCGGGCCATCGGCGTGTCGGTCAGGCCGGGCGCGATGCCGACCACGCGAATATGGCTGTCGGCCAGCTCCAGCGCCCAGGTGCGGGTCAGCGCGTCCATCCCGGCTTTGGAAGCCGCGTAGGCAGACTGGCCGGGGTTACCGGCGCTGGTCACGGAAGAGATGTTGACGATGACGCCGTCGCCCGCCTGCTGCGATCGTATTGCGGCAAATTCCCGGCTCATCAGGTACGTGCCGGTCAGGTTAGCTTCCAGCACGCCGCGCCACTGCGCCGTAGGCAGTTTGCGCACAAAGCTGTCTGCATCCTTCTTCACCAGCAGGCCATCGCGCAGCACGCCAGCGTTATTGACCAGAATCTCCGGCACGCCAAAGTGCATGCTCAGTTCGGTAAAGGTCGCCCGTACTTCCGCTTCGTTGGTAATATCAACGGGCCGGATGGCCAGCGCGTCGCGCCAGGGCTGGCACGCCACCGCCAGCTCTTCCAGCCTGTCGCTCTGCTTGTCGATAGCCACTACCCGACAGCCGCCGCTCAGCAACTGGCGGACGAAAGTCCCGCCGATGCCCCCTGCTGCGCCAGTGACGATGGCGACAGATTTTTCCCAGTTCATGCCGAACCTCCTGTGATAAGCGTTCCTTCGTTACGTAATGCCTGGCGCTGTTCGGGCGTCATTGCGCGCAGACGTAAATAAGCTTCCGCCATTTGGCTGGCCCGATCCTTATCGGCATGGGCGTAAATGACGGCGGCAAGCTCGCGTGGCGTGGTTGCTCTGAATACCTCGCCCAGCGGCGGAGAGATACGGAAGATGCGCACGATGCGCGTATGGATCTGGGTAGCCATTAACGAATGACCGCCCAGCGCGTAGAAATCGTCTTCTACCCCAACCTGCTCAAGCGAGAAGACGGTTTGCCAGATAGCGCACACCGCCGTTTCAACCGGGCCTTCCGGCGGCAGGAAGCTGGCGCTTCTGTTGGTGACTTCAATGTCGGCTAACGCCTTACGGTCGATCTTGCCGTTTGCGGTCAGCGGCAGCGCGGGCAGCCGTACCAGCGCCGTGGGCAGCATGTAGCGCGGCAGCGCTTCAGCCAGCGACGCCAGCCAGACCGCGTCTTCCGGTGCGTCTTCTGCCGCCACCAGATAGCCCGCCAGCTGGCCGCCGGACGCCGCGCGGTGGATTGCCGCCGCCGCGTCACGCACGCCAGGCAGCGCGCGCAGCGCCGCGTCGATTTCGCCCAGCTCGATGCGGAAGCCGTTGAGCTTAATCTGGTGGTCGAGCCGTCCCAGCACCTCGATGCGGCCGTCGGCGCGCTCGCGCGCCAGGTCGCCGGTCAGGTAAAGACGGCTGCCCGGCTCCGCGCCGTCCGGGTCGGGACGGAAGGCCCGCGCGGTCCGCGCCGGGTCACGCAGGTAGCCCGTGCTCAGCCCCGCGCCGCCGACAGCCAGCTCGCCGCTGACGCCCGCGGGCAGGCGCTGTCCGGCACCGTCCAGCACGTACAGCGCGGTCTGGCGTATCGGCCCGCCCACCGGCAGCGGCGCGGCCAGCGGTTCAGTCACTTCGGTTTCCGCCGACCAGATGGTGGTCTCTGTCGGCCCGTACAGGTTCCACAGCTGCACGCCGGTCGCCAGCAGGTCGCGCGCCAGCTCCAGAGGCAGCGCCTCGCCGCCGCACCACGCGCGGAAGCCCTCCGGCGGCCGCCAGCCCGCCGCCAGCAGCATGCGCCAGCTGGCCGGGGTGGCCTGCATCACCGTGATGCCGTGGCGCGCTATCAGCTCCGCCAGCAGCGGGCCGCCTGTCGCCTGCGCGGCGGTCGCGATGACCACTTCCGCGCCGCAGCTCAGCGGTAAAAACAGCTCCAGCGCCGCGATGTCAAAGCTCAGCGTGGTGACCGCCAGCAGGCGGTCGGCGGCGTTCAGCCCCGGACTGGTGCAAAAGTGCAGCAGGATATTGGCGAGCGCGCCGTGGGTGACCCGCACGCCTTTGGGCCGTCCGGTACTGCCGGAGGTAAAGATGGTGTAGGCAGGCGCAAGCGGGGAAAGCGCGTCGCCCGGCAGCTCGCCGTCCAGCTGACGCCAGTCGCTGGCGTAGCGCAGCGTCGGCTGGCCGTCGAAGGCCCGCTCGTTAGCGGCATCCACCACCACCAGCTGCGGCGCGGCGTCCTCCAGAATCATCGCCCGCCGCGCGGCCGGATGCGTCGGGTCAACCGGGACGTATTCGGCTCCCGCCCACATCACGCCCAGCAGCGCGGCGAGCATGTCGGCCCCGCGGTCAAGGCACACCGCCACCGCCATGCCCGGCCGTACGCCGTGTCCGGCAAGGCGGCGGGCAAAGTTGCGGCTCTCCGCCAGCAGCTGGCCGTAGCTCAGCTCGCGGTCGGCACCGGACACCGCCCGCTGCGCCGGAGCATGCGCGGCCGCGCGGCGGAACAGCTCCGGCAGGCTCGCGTCTGCTTTTTCCTGCCGCGCCGCGGTGTGGTGGGAGACAGCGCCCTGCGCCTCCGCCCCGCTGGTCAGCCGCAGCGCGCCAACGTGGGTTGCGCCGTCGGCCAGCTGCGCCAGCATGCCGCGCGTGCCTTCAAGCAGCAGGTTTGCCCGCGTCGCGTCAACCCGCGCCGGATCGAATACCGCCTCCAGCGTCAGCTCCGTGCCGCGCGGTTTAACGTACAGCGAGAAGGCGTAGTGAGGATGGTCGAGCACCTCGGTTACATCCGCGTTCAGGCTGTCAGAGGCCTCCACCAGCCCCTGGCCCAGCGGGTAGTTTTCGTAAATCAGCGCGCTGTCGAACAGCGGCTGTCCGGCGGCAAAGCCCGACCAGCGCTGGATATCGGCAGGCTGAACGTGGGCATGCCGCTCAATCTCCCCCTGTAAAGCCTGCACCCCAGCGGCCAGCGTGGCGACGGCGGTACCCGGCGCGCAGTTAACGCGCATCGGCAGCGTCTGGATAAACAGACCCACTATATTTTCCGACTGCGCCAGCTCCGCTGGACGGCCGGATAACGTTACGCCAAACAGCGCTTCCTGCCGTCCGCTCAGGCGGGCCAGCGCAACCGCATAGGCGCTCTGCACCAGCGTGTTTACCGTCACCTGCTGGCTGGCCGCTAGCTGCGACAGGCGCTGCGTCAGCGCAGAAGAGAGCTTCGTGGTCACGCGCTGATGAATACCGGTACGCGTGCTCTCTTCACCAACCGGGCTGGCCAGCTCCAGGCCCTGGAAATACTCGCGCCAGAACCGCTCTGCCGTCTCCTGAGTCGCGCCCTGCTGTTGCAGCCAGCGAAGGTAGGTAGCGTAAGAAGGCGCAGAATTTGTCGGCCAGCGCTGGTTCAGCTTCAGCGCGCGATAACACTCGGCCAGGTCGTTAAAGATCAGCGCCATCGACCAGCCGTCCAGCAGCGCGTGATGATGCAGCCAGACCAGACGCCACGGCTTACCTTGTTTCCTGAGCAGGCTAACCCGCATCATCGGCGCGACGCTTAAGTCGATACCGCGCTGCCGATCTGCCGCCATGAATGCCTCAAGCTCAGCGGCATTGCCCTGGAGATCGACCGTCTCGAAAGGAACCTGAACGCTACGCCACACCCGCTGCTGCGGATGATCGAGATCTTCCCAGACAAAAGAGACGCGCAAGGCATCGTGACGATTAATCACCCTGTTCCACGCCTGCGCCAGCAGATCGGCATCCATCTCCTCATGCAGCCGCATCACGATTTGCTCAAGGTAGACTTCGCTCGTGCCGTTTTCTAAGCGGCTGTGAAACAGCATGCCCTGCTGGGTTGGCGTGGCCTTCCACAGGTCAGCAAGATGATTGCCCGCGTCGCCCAGCGCTACCGCCAGGCCGCGCTCTTCCACGTCGGCCAGCGGAAAATCATGCAGCGTCCAGGCGGCAGAAACATCTTCACAGGCGAGCATTTTTTGCAGCCAGTCAGCGGCGGAATCGAGCATTGCCGTGATGTTTGCGGCTTCCGGAACCCGGTCGTCAAACACGCAACGCAGGGTAAGTTTTCCGGCGCGGATAAAGGCAACGATCTCCAGCGGGAACGGACGTTTACCCTGTGGGTCCTCGTTGTCGCCAACGGCCTCGTCAACCACGGTCAGCCCGCGCTCATCGCTCTCTTCAAACTGGCCCAGATAGTTAAATGAGACCGGCGGCAGCTGTTCAGTATCGCGCAGCTGCCCGTAGCCGTAGCCGCCATCGGGAACTTCCCGCAGCGTCTTCTTGACCGTCTGTAGCACCGTCATTTCGCTGTCCGTATCTTTAAGATCGAACATCACCGGATAGAGCACGGTAAACCAGCCCGGCGTACGTTCCAGCACCCAGTCACCGGCGTTATCGCGGCCGTGTCCTTCAAGCGTCAGCGCGATGCGATCTTCATGCGCCCAGCGCCCCATGGCACAAAGCACCGACGTAAGCAGCAGCTCCAGCGGCCTGGCCTTAAGGTGCAGCTGTGAATGATCTGTCAGCCGCTGCGCGATCGGATTGCCAAAAGACTTTTCAATCGTTCTGACCTGCGAGTAGTGGCCGCTGTGCTGTGGCTGAATAAAAGAGGGCGCACGAAACTCTTCCGCCGACTTTGTCGCCTGCGCCAGCCAGTAGTCGAGCACCGCCTGCGGCATCTCATACTTCTCCTGCAACGCCAGCCAGCCGCCAAAGCCCGGTGCAGGTGTTGCCAGTTCAACGCCGTCAAGCAGCAGGTTGATCTCGTTCAGCAGGATGCGCCAGGAGACGCCATCAACGATCAGATGGTGGATAACCAGCAGCAGGCGCCCTTCCACCTCCAGTCCTTTATCAAGGTGTACCGCTTTAAACAGCGGCCCCTGTTCCAGATCGAGGCTGCGCTGGGTGGTTTCGACCAGGGAATCCGTGACCTTCTGGTATGCGGCGGCGGAGAGATCGGAAACGTTCAGGCTGCTGTACCAGTCGCCCGCGTTCTCCTCCAGCCGGGCAAACCAGCTCGTCTCTTTTTGCACAAAGCGCAGACGGAACGCTTCGTGCAGGCTGACCAGCCGCTCCAGCGCTTTCTGCAGGCGGTGCGGCTGAATATGCTGCGGCACGCGAAGCATCACCGCCTGGTTCCAGTGCGCCCGGTCAGACAGCTCCAGCTCAAAGAACCAGCGCTGCACCGGTGACAGCGGCAGCAGGCCCACAGGCGCGGTATAGTCCGACTGTTGCTCGTTGTGCGCAGGCACGATAACCGCCGCCAGCTCGCGGATGGTTGGCTGCTCGAACAGATGGCGCGGCGTCATCGCCCAGCCTTTACGGCGCATCTCGGCGGCAATTTGCATAGCCAGAATCGAGTCGCCACCCACTTCAAAAAAGTTCTCGGTGACCCCTAAGGTCAGGTGCGGCAAGAGCTTCTGCCATATCGCCACCAGTTCGCTTTCAATCTCGCTTTCTGGTGCCACTACCGCAGACGCAGGCTCCGTCACGGCGGCAAGCTTCGTCAGCGCCGCGTAGTCAGTTTTGCCGTTAGGCGTCAGCGGCCATGAGGTAACGGCAACAATGCGCTGCGGCAGCATATAGTCGGGCAGATGGTGACGTAGTGCGGCAATCAGCGACGCGGCTTCCTGCGCCGCCGGGCCCATGACCCAGGCCACCAGCTGTCCCGGTTTTTCCACGCAGACGCGCACGGCGCTGCGGGTCACGCCAGGCTGGCGCGCCAGCACGGCTTCAATGTCGGCCAGCTCGATGCGGTTACCGCGCAGTTTGATCTGGCTGTCGCTGCGCCCGGCGTATTGCAGGCCGCCTTCCGGTAGCCAGCGCACTACATCACGGGTGCGGAACATGCGTTCACCCGGCTGCGTTGAGAAAGGATCAGGGCGGAAACTTGCTGCCGTTTCCGAAGCGCGATTCCAGTACCCTCGGGCTACGCCAGCGCCGCCAATCCACAGCTCGCCATAAATACCGACGCCTGCGGGCTGCATGTACTGGTCAAGCACGTAAACGGAGACGCCATCGATCGGCTCGCCGATGCTCACTACTTCACCGACATCGCCACCATAGCAGGCGAACGTGGTGTCGATGGTGGTTTCAGTCGGGCCATAGAGATTAATCAGCGGCACGCCGAGCACGTCGTTAAAGCGTTCAACGGTCGAGGCCTGGAGCGCCTCCCCGCCGACAAACACGCGCTGCAAGGAGGTACAGGCAGCCAGCTCTGGCAATCGGGTCACTATATCCAGCACGCCCGGCACCAGTTGCAGCACGGTTATCGCATGTCGCTGCACGGCTTCCAGCATCGCTATCGCATCGTTTTGCACACCGTCGGCAGGTAAAACCAGGGTTGCGCCCGCCATTAACGGTGCCCAGAACTCCCAGACGGAAGCATCAAAACCAACCGGCGTTTTTTGCAGTACGCGGTCGCCCGGCGCGAGCGGGAAACGACGCTGCATCCACGCCATGTGGTTAGCCAGCGCGCCCGTCGGAATACCAATCCCTTTTGGTCGCCCGGTCGATCCTGAGGTGAACAACAGGTAGGCTAGCGTGGCCGGATGGGCCTGCGGCAGTGCCGGTAACGGATAAGGCGTTTCCGGCAAGGCATCCAGGGCAAACAGATGGCCGGCATCGCTTGCCACCGGCAGAATATGTTGCAGCGCCTGCACGGTTAACGTCGCCTGCGGCCTGACGTCCGCCAGAATTTCCGCTAGCCTGCCCTGCGGCAGATAAGGCGCCAGCGGCACGTAAGGACAGGCAGTCTTCATGGCGGCCAGCATGGCGACGACCAGATCGGGCGAGCGCTCAAACAACAAGGCTACCGGCACATCCGGACGCAGCCCGGCACGCTGCATCTGCGCGGCCAGCTCGTTAGCGCGTCGATCCAGCGTTGCATAGTCCATCTCGCCATCGGCGCTCACTACCGCCAGCGCCTGCGGATGACGCTCTACTATTGCCTGAAATGCCTGTAGCACCGGCTGCGATACATCGCTGGCACCGCAAGAGCGCTGTGCTATTTCGTCCCTTTCTTCTGCCGAAATAAGCGCCATGCTGTCACATATCTTTTCCGCGCCCTCAAGCAGGGCTTCAGCCGCAAGCAGATAGCTGGCACCCATAGCCTCCACCTGTGAGGCCGGGAACAGCGTGCCGTCACAGGTTAAAATCAAGTGCAGCGTACCCTGTTGCCGATCGACGCTGAAGCTGGTTGCCAGCGGTATATCCAGCGCCTGACTGCCTGCGGCGTTAAGGACTTTCACCGGATCAAACCTGTCGCGTCCACGGGTGACCGTATCGTTGTAGACGTGAAAATCTACAAAGTTAAAGGTGGTTTCAAACAGCGTTCTGTTTTGCAGCATGCGGCGCAGCTCGGTCATGGCAAAACGTCGGTGCGGCAGCTGGGCGCTTTCTGCCTGGCGGACGGCTTCCAGCAGCTCGCTGCCTGTTAATCCGCCGGTATTGATACGCATTGGCAGCGTGTTAAGGAAGAGTCCCAGCGCCTCGGCACTGCCTGCGCTTTCAGGTCGGCCGTTGGTCACCAGGCCCGTCACGACTTCGCGTTCGCCGCTCCAGTGGGCCAGCACACGCATATGAATGGCCAGCAGCACGCTTTTTAGCGGCACGCCTTTTTCTTGTGCCAGCGCTGTCAGGCCCTGATATAAAGCTGGCGGCAAGGCAGTTTCGTAGTTAGCCTGCGCGGCCTCTGCGTTCTTAGCGATAAACGGCCAGCGCGGTAAGGTAGTCACCGGCAGATCTTTCAGCTGCTTCTGCCAGAACGTATGGTCACGCGTGCTGTGCAGCGCCTGCTGCTCCAGATGAATAAAGTCGCGGAAGATCTGCTGTGGTTCCGTCGCTTCTGCGGCTTCGCCATGCAGCAAGGCAGTCAACAGTGACGCCAGGCTCCAGCCATCCAGAATGACGTGATGCAGGGCAACGGTTACCTGCCAGCGGCTGTCGTCAAGGCGCTGGAACAGCAGGCGCAGCAGCGGCGGTTTAGCCAGATCGAATCTCTCTTCGCGCAGGCGCTGCTGCGCACGACCAATCAGGGTAAGCTGAGCCACTTCGCTGGCTTCCCGCAAATCTTCTTCTTCGATCAAAGGTTCTGCCTGCGCATAAACCCATTGCAGGGGCCGACTGTAGCCCGCCAGTGAAAAGCCCGTACGCAGCACCGGATGCACGGCTATCAGCTTGTTCATCCGCTGGCGTACCACGTCCGTGTCCATCGCCGGGTTATCCAGCAGATAGCTGACCACGTTGTGATAGAGCCGATTCGTTTCATCAGCGCCGTTATGGAACAGCATACCGGCCTGGAGCTCGCTGAGCGGATAGCCGTCCACCGCCCCCTCCGGAACGGCGCGGCGATCTTCTTCCGTCAGCAGCGCAAAGGCTTCAATGCGCGGCGCTTCGGCGGCCTGAACGGGTGCGCTATTACTTTCCGTCAGGCGTTCGATGGTGAGCTTCTGGAACAGGTCTTCAATGTTCAGGCGGATCCCCTGCGCGGCGGCTTGCGTCACCACGCGGATACTGAGGATCGAGTTGCCGCCCAGAGAGAAATAGTTGTCGGTGATGCCCACCTGCTCCATGCCCAGTACATCCTGCCAGATGGCAGCGAGCGTTTTCTGTTCCGGCGTGCGAGGCTGCACATAAGAGGTATTACGGATCTGCGGCTGAGGCAACGCCTTGCGGTCGATCTTGCCGTTTGCGGTCAGCGGCAGCGCGGGCAGCCGCATCAGCGCCGTGGGCAGCATGTAGCGCGGCAGCGCTTCAGCCAGCGACGCCAGCCAGACCGCGTCTTCCGGCGCGTCTTCTGCCGCCACCAGATAGCCCGCCAGCTGGCCGCCGGACGCCGCGCGGTGGATTGCCGCCGCCGCGTCACGCACGCCCGGCAGCGCGCGCAGCGCCGCGTCGATTTCGCCCAGCTCGATGCGGAAGCCGTTGAGCTTAATCTGGTGGTCGAGCCGTCCCAGCACCTCGATGCGGCCGTCGGCGCGCTCGCGCGCCAGGTCGCCGGTCAGGTAAAGACGGCTGCCCGGCTCCGCGCCGTCCGGGTCGGGACGGAAGGCCCGCGCGGTCCGCGCCGGGTCACGCAGGTAGCCCGTGCTCAGCCCCGCGCCGCCGACAGCCAGCTCGCCGCTGACGCCCGCGGGCAGGCGCTGTCCGGCACCGTCCAGCACGTACAGCGCGGTGCGGCGTATCGGCCCGCCCACCGGCAGCGGCGCGGCCAGCGGTTCGGTCACTGCGGTTTCCGCCGACCAGATGGTGGTCTCCGTCGGCCCGTACAGGTTCCACAGCTGCACGCCGGTCGCCAGCAGGTCGCGCGCCAGCTCCAGAGGCAGCGCCTCGCCGCCGCACCACGCGCGGAAGCCCTCCGGCGGCCGCCAGCCCGCCGCCAGCAGCATGCGCCAGCTGGCCGGGGTGGCCTGCATCACCGTGATGCCGTGGCGCGCTATCAGCTCCGCCAGCAGCGGGCCGCCTGTCGCCTGCGCGGCGGTCGCGATGACCACTTCCGCGCCGCAGCTCAGCGGTAAAAACAGCTCCAGCGCCGCGATGTCAAAGCTCAGCGTGGTGACCGCCAGCAGGCGGTCGGCGGCGTTCAGCCCCGGACTGGTGCAAAAGTGCAGCAGGATATTGGCGAGCGCGCCGTGGGTGACCCGCACGCCTTTGGGCCGTCCGGTACTGCCGGAGGTAAAGATGGTGTAGGCAGGCGCAAGCGGGGAAAGCGCGTCGCCCGGCAGCTCGCCGTCCAGCTGACGCCAGTCGCTGGCGTAGCGCAGCGTCGGCTGGCCGTCGAAGGCCCGCTCGTTAGCGGCATCCACCACCACCAGCTGCGGCGCGGCGTCCTCCAGAATCATCGCCCGCCGCGCGGCCGGATGCGTCGGGTCAACCGGGACGTATTCGGCTCCCGCCCACATCACGCCCAGCAGCGCGGCGAGCATGTCGGCCCCGCGGTCAAGGCACACCGCCACCGCCATGCCCGGCCGTACGCCGTGTCCGGCAAGGCGGCGGGCAAAGTTGCGGCTCTCCGCCAGCAGCTGGCCGTAGCTCAGCTCGCGGTCGGCACCGGACACCGCCCTCTGCGCCGGGGCATGCGCGGCCGCGCGGCGGAACAGCTCCGGCAGGCTCGCGTCTGCCTCTTCCTGCCGCGCCGTGGTGTTGTAAAGGCCCGCTTCCTGCACCTGCTGCGCCGCGTTGCCCTGACGAATGGTTTTTGTCACCGCGCTGTCCTGATAAACAGCGTCCTGCGCTTCCGCCCCGCTGGTCAGCCGCAGTACGCCAACGTGGGTTGCGCCGTCGGCCAGCTGCGCCAGCATGCCGCGCGTGCCCTCAAGCAGCAGGTTTGCCCGCGTCGCGTCAATCCGCGCCGGATCGAATACCGCCTCCAGCGTCAGCTCCGTGCCGCGCGGCTTAACGTACAGCGAGAAGGCGTAGTGAGAATGTTCTGCCGTTGCGTCAGCGTTCAGGCTGGCTTCACCTGTCCCCGGATCTGCACAGATCAGCACGCTGTCGTAAAGTGACCGATCGGCAGCAAAGCCCGCCCAGCGCTGGATAGCGGCAGGCTGCACGTCGGCGTGCCGCTCAATTTCTTCCTGCGAAACCTGCACCTGTTCAAAAAACGCGGCGACGTCGGTGCCTGGCGCGCAGTCGACGCGTATCGGCAGCGTCTGGCTAAACAGGCCCGCTATATTTTCCGACTGCGCCAGCTCCGCTGGACGGCCGGATAACGTTACGCCAAACAGCGCCTCCTGCCGTCCGCTCAGGCGGGCCAGCGCAACCGCATAGGCGCTCTGCACCAGCGTGTTTACCGTCACCTGCTGGCTGGCCGCCAGCTGCGACAGGCGCTGCGTCAGCGCAGAAGAGAGCTTCGTGGTCACGCGCTGATGAATACCGGTACGCGTGCTCTCTTCGCCAACCGGGCTGGCCTCCACGCCATGCAGGTAGTCGCGCCAGAACCGCTCCGTCTGCCCATCGGGCTGGGCATGCTGCTCGCCTGTACGCACTTCAGCTAACGGCGCGGAACCCAGGCATTCGGCCCACTCACCGGCGGTCGCGTCCGCGCGGTCGCTGATTTTATTCAGCAGCAGCTCAAAATCGCCGATCACTTTTTCGGCGGTTGCGTCGTCAATTTTACTGCGGTCGTAGCCGAGCTTTAACGAAACCTCGCCCTCTTTCGGCACCATCGTCAGCGCCAGCGGGTAATGAGTGCGCTCATACATATCGATCCCGCTCATTTCGAAAGGCAGCTGCTCGCTTAAACGCAGATCGCCAACGGGAAAGTTATCGATAATCAGCAGGCTTTCAAACAGGGAGGTTCCCTGCGGCACGCCGCTGCAGGTCTGAATATCTGACAGCGCGCTGTAGGAGTAGCGCTGCAGGGCAAATTGCGCTTCCTGCACTTCCGCCAGCCAGTCAGCAAGCTTCCTCTGCGGCTCCGGCCGCAGGCGCAGCGGCAGCGTGTTGATTAACAGCCCGACGATGTTATCGACGCCGGGCAGCTCAATCGCACGTCCCGATAAGGTTACGCCAAAGGTCACGTCATCTCTGCGCGCGTAGTGGCCGAGCAGCACTGCCCAGCCCGCCATCAGCAGCGTGCCGACGCTGACCTTGCAGGCGGAAGCGACGTTAGCCAGCTCCGGCACCTTCAGGCTGTAACGGCGCTCGGCAAAATCTTTCTCTCCTGCACCGGTCGGCTTATCGATGCCCAGCGGCGTCGGCGTCTGCAGGTCGCCCAGAATGCTTTGCCAGAAATCGCGGGCGGCGTCCTGCGACTGTCCCTCCAGCCACGTCAGGTAATCAGAGAACGGCCTGGAGGCGGCTTCCGTCCTGTTGCCCGTCATCAGCTGGAAAAAATCTTTCAGCAGCAGCTGTACCGACCAGCCATCCAGCAGCAGATGGTGATGGCTCCAGACCAGCCGCCACTCCCGCTCGCTGAACCGCACTAAAATAAAGCGCATCAGAGGCGGTCGGTTGAGGTTAAAGCCCTCCTGACGGTCATCATCCAGCAGCCTCTGAAAGGCGGTTTCCTGTACGTCGCCGCTGCGATCGCGCCAGTCGTAGACCGTTAGCGGCACGGAAACTTTTTCCAGCACGACCTGCAGCGGATCGCGCTGGCCTTTGGTCACAATACCCGTGCGCATAATGGCGTGCCGCTGGGCCAGTAACGCCAGCGCCTGCTCAAACTGTTGCGGATCGATATCGCCATCCAGCCGACAAAACAGCTGTTCGAAATAGGCGGCGCTGTCGGGCGCATACATCGCGTGGAACAGCACGCCCATCTGCAAAGGCGTTAGCTTATGGGCGCTCTCAATACGGATTTTCGCTTTCACACTGGTGTTCATTGGTCGTCCTCGGTTAAATCGCTCAAAATGGCAGACAACTCTGAGTCACTGAGCTGAACCCCGGAGACATCGCTGCTCTGGAGGTCAACCGGCTCGGCGAGGCGACAATGTTCGGCCAAATCGTGCAGGGCGTGCTGATAGTGGTTGAGCAATGTTTGCATCGCGGCATCGGCGGCGGTGTCGGCATAGGCCAACGAAAACCGCAGCCGACCCGCCACAAGCATTACCGTGACGTTCAGAGCATGAGGCAGTAGCTGATACGCGGCCTGGCCAGGCCCGGCTTCGCGCCGGGAAAGCCGGATAGCCATCGCGGACGAGGCTGACATGGCCGTGTCGCCCAGGTAGTTAAAGCTGATGGACGGCGGCGCCGGTTCGCAGAGGTCAGGCGTCTGTTGCAGATAGCGTAAAACGCCGTAGCCGTGGCCGCCGGAAGGGATATGGCGCAGGGTTTGCTTGACGTTATCAACGGTGTCGGCCCAGCCGCTGCCGGTCGCAATCCGCAGCGGGAACAGCGCGGTAAACCAGCCCACGCTGCGCGAGAGATCCATCGCGGCATCCTGAAACGCTTCACGACCGTGCGTTTCCAGCTCAATGGCCAGATGCGCGTTGCCGCACCAGCGGTGCCATGCCTGCGCCAGCGCGGTCAGCAGCAGCTCTTGCCCACGGCTGTGGTAGACCTGGTGCGCATCGCCGGTCAGGAGATCGCTGGTCTCCCTGTCCAGCTCGGCAAAGATGACCTGGCGATCGCCGACACAGCCTTTGCGGGGCATTGCCGCTGGCGGCGTCCCGGCATCCAGCATGTTTCGCCAGTAAGGTATCTGTGAAGTAAAGTCTGTGGCGTGCTGGCTGAGCCACTGTGACCACTGGCGATAGCTGGTGCCTTCCTGCAGGACGCGGATCGGCGTGCCGCTATGCAGCGAGGTATAGATGGAGGCCAGATCCTCTGTCAGGATGCGTAACGACCAGGTATCCATGATCAGATGATGCGCGATCAGCACCAGCTCGGGCTGGTTCGTTTCTCCGGCATCGCGATAAGCAGCGCGTACGAGTGGCCCCGTGGAGAGATTAAGTAGCGACTGAAGCTCGGCTTCCCGGACGGCCGCCTGCTGATGCGAGGCGGGCAGCAGTTCAAGCGGAATAGCCGCAGCGGCGCTGTAATGCTGCTGCCAGACGCCGTCGACCTGTTCAAAACGCAGACGCAGCGCCGGATGCAGTTTCACCAGCTCGTTCAGCGCCTGCTGGAGCAGCTGCGGCGTCATCCGCGCCTGTAGCTCCAGGCGGATGCTCAGGTTCCAGTGCGCGACGGCAGGCAGGTTTTGCGCAAAATACCAGTGCTGGATCGGCGCCAGCTCGACCTTCGCGCTGTCCGGCTCCGGCTCATGGGTGTCGAGCACGCTGGCCATAGCGGCAAGCGCCGCCACGGTGCGATGCTGCAAGACCATTCTCGGCGTCACCGACCATCCTTCCTGACGGGCCAGCGAGGTGATTTGCAGCGCGATAATGGAATCGCCGCCCAGCGAAAAATAGTCATCGTGCAGATCGATATCGTCGCGGCCAAGCGCCTGCGACCAGATTTGCAGCAGTGTTGCTTCCACCGGCCTGAGCGTCTTGCCATCAACGGACTGGCGCGGCGCGGCTGTCGGAAGAGGTAAAGCGTTGCGGTCGATCTTACCGGCAGGCGTTAATGGCCATCTGGTGAGCGGTACAATGGCACCCGGCACTTCGAACGCGGCCGCATGCTTCACCATGTAATCGCGCAGTTCATCTGCATCGGTCCCTTTTTCGGCTACGACCCAGGCGATCAGCGACTGGCCGTTTTCCACCGTTCGGATCATCGCCAGCGCTTCCCGCACGGCAGGATGCCCCTGCAATAGCAGCTCTACGCCATTAAGATCGATGCGGTTGCCCCTGAGCTTGGCGTAACCGCCGGTACGGCCCGCATATTTGATGCGGCCATCCGGCAGGCGAATAGCGGTGTCTCCGGTACGGTAGAGCCGCGCGCCGGGCACGCCGCTCAGGTGATCCGGGATAAAGACGCCAGCCGTCAGGGCAGGCCTGCCGATATAGCCACGAGCCAGGCTATCACCGCCCAGGAAGATCTCGCCGGTCACGCCCGGAGGAACAGGATTCCCCCATGGATCAAGCAGATACATTGGAATACCCTGGAGCGGCAGCCCCAGCGGCGGCGTAATGGTGTTTACGTCACAAGGTTCAATCGCCACGCACACCGTACATTCCGATGGGCCATAAGCATTGAAAACCCGGCGGCTTTTCGCCCAGTGCGCCATCATGCCCGGCGCTGAGGCATCGCCACCCACAATCAGGGTATGGAGAGAAGGCAAGGCATAATCCGCCAGCAGTCCCAGCAACGCTGGCGTGACCAGCACGTGGGTAAAGTGGTGGCGTTCGGCGGCCTGATTCAGCGCGGCCAGCACGTCGCCTTCGGCATCATTATCCGGCAGCACCAGCGCGCCGCCGCCAAACAGCGCCATCATCATTTCCCATACCGAGGCATCGAAGCTCAGCGGAGCCTGCATATAGACTCTGGCGTTAGCATCCGTCCCCAGCATCCGCGCCGTTTCCGCCTGCAAATTGGCGATACCGGCATGGGAGACGCCTACCGGCTTGGGCTTGCCGGTAGAGCCGGAGGTATAAATCAGATAGGCCAGGTTGTTGGCGGTCAGGCTGGTACAGGCAGTGGGACGGACCTGCGCCGTAAAGTCGAAGCTGTCCAGCAGCAGCAGTGCATCCGGCAGCGCGGTCAGTTTCTCTATGGACTGCGCCTTATCGCTGAGCAACATCACTGCCCGGCTGTCCCGCAGCATGTAATCCAGACGGTCGACCGGATACTGGGCATCGAGCGGCAGATAAACCCCGCCCGCTTTCAGGATCGCCAGGAACGAGATCACGGCTTCCGGCCCGCGCGACAGCATGACCGCCACCACGGATTCTGGCCCCACGCCCTGCTGTTGTAACGTCGCGGCCAGCGCGTCGGCCTTCTGATTGAGCTGGCTGTAGTCGTATCTTGTTTCGCCCTGCAACAGCGCCGGAGCCTGCGGCTGGCGGCTAACGCTATTTGCAAACATCTGGTGCGCCAGCACCGGCGAAGCGGCGTTGAATGCGCCTGCGTTCCATACCTGGCGGGCGCTTACCTGCTCCTCTTCCGCCAGCAGATCCAGCGTACTCAGCTTGCGATCCGGATCCTCGATCATTTTACCGATCAAATCGGTTAACCGCTTAAGCAGCAGGGCCGCCGCTGCGTCATCAAAGGTGGCGCAGTTGTAATCAAGCTTAATTTTCAGACCGTTCTCGGGAAGTACCGCCAGCGTGACCGGATAGTTTGAGTGTTCCTTATAGGCAAACTCCACCAGCCGGAAGCCCTTACCGTTATCTTCCGGCGCGCCGCCGGGATAGTTTTCAATCACCAGCACGCTGTCAAACAGCGTCCCGTCGCCTTCCAGGCCGCTCCAGCGCTGGACGTCAACCAGGCGATCGTGGCTGTGCTCTTGTAAATCAGCCTGAAACTGCCGGGCTTTATGCAGCAGGTCGCGCACGCTCATGTCGGGCCGCAGGCGTAAACGCAGGGGTAAGGTATTGATAAAAAGCCCGATCATTTTATCAACGTCCTCTACGCCTGCCTCGCGGCCGGAAAGCGTGCTGCCAAACACCACGTCGTTGCCGTGGCCGGAGAGCGCCAGCAATATTCCCCAGGCCGCATTAAAGACGTTGCCCAGCGAAACCCCGGCCTCGCGCGCGGCTGTGCGGACGGCCTGCTCCTGTTCCGGCGGCAGGGTTACCAGCAGGTAGTGATAATCCGCGGACGGCTGCTGTTGAGGGCTCAGCAGCGTGGGGCGTTGCAGGCCAGACAGCGCGTTCTGCCAGAAAACCTTACCGCTTTGCCCGCTGGCGTGCTGCACCAGCCTGGCAATATGACGCCCATACTGTACCGGCGGCGGCAGCGTCGGCTGTGCGGCCGCCGCCAGGCTTTCATAAATTTGTACCAGCTCGCCCATCAGTAAAGGCAGCGACCAGCCGTCCATTAAAATGTGGTGATAGCTGCATACCCAGCGCCAGCTGTCGTGGTCCATCCTGGCCAGCATCACTCGCAGCAGAGGTGCCGCGCTTAAATCGAACGTTTTAGCCGCATCCTGCTGTAAAAACGCCGCAAGCCGTTCGGTCGCATTTTCGCCGCGCCAGTCAGCTACCGTAACCGGCAGTTCGGCCGTGGCATGAACGATTTGCAGCGGGCGCGGCAGGTCTTGCCAGTGAAAGCTGGTACGCAAAATATCATGTCGGGAGATCAATATTTTCCAGGCTTCGATAAACAACTCTGGATTTAGTCGTTCAAGCAGGGCCACCGCCTGCTCGTGGTAAGCATGGTTTTCGGGTTCGGCGACGCTATGGAACAGCATCCCTTCCTGCAAAGGCGACAAGGGATAGGCGTCCGTCACGGCTTGCTTGCCGACCAGCGCCTCAAACTGAATCTGCCGGATGTTGGCCAGCGGGAAATCGGCGACCAGCAGCGGCCGGGCGCTCAGCTCGCTAAGAAGCTGCTGTAAATGCAGCTGTAGCGCATCGGCCCAGCCTTCGACGATCTCGGGTTTCAGCACGTTGCGGCAATAGTTCCAGTAAAACCGCAGCTCGCCGCCAATCACTACGGCGACCAGATCCAGGGTAAAGGCCCTGACGTTGCCGACAGCGCGATCGACGCTGCTGATATCGTGACGCAGTACAAACTCGCCTTCCTGCTGCTCGGGAAGCAGGCCCAGGTAGTTCAGGCTCAGGGCTGGCAGATCGGCCTCGTCGAGCGTGGCCCGGACTTCTTCATCGTCGCTAAGCCAGCGAACTAAACCATATTCGGCTTTGTGCGGTGCCAGCTCAAGCAGCGAGGATTCGATCCCGGCCAGCAGTTCAGCCGACGCCAGCGCGGGCTGTCCGCGATACAGGAAAGGATAGAGGCTGGTGAACCAGCCCAGCGTGCGGGAGAGATCGGCATCCGTATCTACATCGCGACCGTTGTGTTCCAGCGTGACCGCCAGCGGTTGCTCATTAAAAAGCCGCCACAGCGCGGCACACAGCAGCGCGGAAGCGCGGGCTTCACTGCCTCTGGCGAGCAGCTGTAAAAACAATGCGCTGCTTTCCAGCGAGAGCGTGCGGCTACAGACGGTTAGTCCCTGTTCTCTGTTCAGCCCCTGCACTGCCGCAAAATCACGGAACGGCGAAGGGTAGCCCTGCGCCGCCATCGTCAGCCAGCGCTGAGGATCGGCACGCTCCGCTGCGGCTTGCAGAGAACGGCTCCAGTCGGCCAGGTCGGTGGCAACCGGAGCCAGCGCAATCTCTTGCTCTTTCAGCAGCTGTTTTAGCGCTACGTCAAGATCGTCCAGCAGGATGTGCCAGGAAACCGCGTCAACCGCAATATGGTGGATCACCAGCATCAGGATATCAGCCATGCCCGCGTGCTGGATCAGCACGGCGCGGGCAACCGGGCCGTCATCAAGAGAGAGCTCCTGCTGCGCCTGAAGGATGGCCGCATCCCTCTCTGCCTGAGAGTTAACGGTGCGGATCGCAAGCGGGAAAGGTTCCTGTATGACGTCGGCCAGGGAGAGGCTCTCCGCGCTGTCGTAGTCCAGGCGCAGCCTGAAGGCATCGTGATGCTGTCCCACCGCTTTCAGCGCGCGGGCAAGCTGAGCTGGCGCAACGGGGCGTACTATTTCAAGCGCCAGCGACTGATTCCAGTGCGCGGGCTCGGGCAATTTTAAAGCCTGGAACCAGGCGATAATCGGCGTGGCTGGCAAAGGGCCTGACGGACAGCGGGCTTTTTGTTGTAGCGCTACGTTGCCTTTAGACGTATCAGCCACCGCCGCAAGCTTGCGGAGAGTAGTGAAAAGCAGGGCCTGCTTAGGCGTGATACCGATTCCTGCGGCCCTGGCTCTGGAAACCACCTGTAGCGAACTGATGCTGTCGCCGCCCAGCGTGAAGAAGTTGTCGTCGATGCCCGGCTCCGGAACAGAGAGCACCTCGCTCCAGATGGTAGCCAGGGCTTTTTCCACCCCGGTACGCGCTTCGCCGCCCGCCGATACCGTGACTTCCGGCTTCGGCAGCGCCTTACGATCCAGCTTGCCGTGGGCCGTCAGCGGCAGCTGCGCCAGCGGCATAATCACCGCAGGCACCATGTGCTCCGGCAGCGTCGCCGACAGCGCCCCGCGCAGTGCCTGCGGCCCCCCGCCGCCCACCACGTAGGCCACCAGCCGCGGCTGGCCCTGCGCCGGGGTATCCAGCAGCACCGCCGCGTCGCGGACTCCCGCCTGCGCCCGCAGCGCCGCCTCGATTTCGCCCGGCTCGATGCGGTAGCCGCGCAGCTTCAGCTGCTGGTCCGCCCGTCCCTGGTACACCAGCCGGCCGTCCGTCCGGCGGCGCGCCAGGTCACCCGAGCGGTAAAGCCGCCCTCCCGGCGCGCCGTACGGGTCCGGCACGAAGCGCTGCGCCGTCAGCGCCGCCCGGCCCAGATAGCCCCGCGTCACGCCCGCGCCGCCCACGTACATCTCGCCCGTTACCCCCGCCGGCACCGGCTCGCCGTAGCGGTCCAGCACCTGCACGTGTAAATCCGCCAGCGGCGCGCCTATCACGCTGCCCTGCGCCATGCTTTCTGCGGTCAGCGTATATTCGGTGACGTGCACCGTGGTTTCGGTGATGCCGTACATGTTGACCAGCCGCACCCGCTCGCCGTGCTGCGCGAACCACGGCGCCAGGCTGCCCGGCTCCAGCGCCTCGCCGCCAAACAGCACCAGCCGCAGCGCCGCAAAGTCCCGCCCGGCCGATACCGCCGTCAGCTGGCGGAAGGCCGCCGGGGTCTGGCTCAGCACGCTCACCGACTCCGCCTCCAGCAGCTGCGCAAAACGCTCCGGGTCGCGGCTGCTCAGATAAGGCACCACCACCAGCCGCCCGCCGTGCAGCAGCGCGCCCCAGATTTCCCACACCGAGAAGTCGAACGCGTAGGAGTGGAACAGGGTCCAGACGTCCGACCCGCTAAAGCCGTAGTGCTCCGTGGCGGTAAACAGCCGCACCACGCTGGCGTGGCTGACCACGCAGCCCTTCGGCTGTCCGGTGGAGCCGGAGGTGTAGATAACGTAGGCGGCCTGCTGCGGATGCAGCGCGCGCGGCGGGGCCTGGTGGTGTGAAACACCGTCCGCTGAAAGGCTTACCGCCTGCACGTCCAGTCCGGCCAGCGCGGCCAGGCCCGTCTCGTCGGCCACCGCCAGCCGGATACCGCTGTCGGCGGCCAGGAAGGCAAGGCGCTCGGCAGGATAAACCGGGTCCAGCGGCACGTAAGCGCCGCCCGCCTTGAGGATACCGAGGATACCCACCAGCAGGCCGGGGCCGCGCCCGACGCTCAGGCCCACCAGGCTTTCGTGCGGTCCGGTGCCGACACCCTGCTCGCGCAGCCGCCAGGCCAGCGCGTTAGCCGCGCTGTCGAGGGCCGCATAGGTCAGCCGCTCGCCTTCATAACTGATCGCCACCCGATCGGCATAGCGCGCTGCGGCTGACTCAAACTGCGTACAAAGATCGGTAGCCTTCGTCGGTGATGCAGGCGGTGTGATAAGAGCATCCGCCAGCTTCACCCGGTCAATTGCCTGGCCCGGGGTCAGCACTTCAGCCTCCAGTAAGCGCTGATAGCACGCCATCCAGGCACGGGCGACCTCGGGTAAAATACGCTCGCGACGGAATTCGAAGGTTGCGGTCAGCGCCTCGCCGTCCTGCTTCAGCAGCAGCGTGAGGTCGAATTTAGCCTGGGCCGGATAAACATCGACCGGCTCGATTTGCAGATCGGTAAACGCAAATTCGGTTGCGGAAATATTCTCGAAGGCGAACATGGCCGTAAACGGCACGCTGTTGGTATTTTCACGCGGGGTTTGCTTCAGCAATTTCTCATAGCTGGCCTCTTCGTGTTCCAGCGCATCCAGCACGCTGGTTGCACAGCG
This sequence comes from Erwinia sp. BNK-24-b, assembly GCF_047456155.1. Classification (NCBI taxonomy): domain Bacteria; kingdom Pseudomonadati; phylum Pseudomonadota; class Gammaproteobacteria; order Enterobacterales; family Erwiniaceae; genus Erwinia; species Erwinia sp. BNK-24-b. The sequence continues at coordinate 1,639,006 of NZ_CP179901.1, read as the reverse complement.
GCGAACCAGGCTGTCAAAGGTATCGCCCCGGCTTATTTCATCGCGGATAACCAGCGTATTCACAAAATAGCCGACGATATTTTCCAGCTCGCTGCGCTTTCGGTTGGCAACCGGAAAACCGATACAGACATCGTCAGCCTGGGTTAACCGGTGCAGCAGCGCCATAAAGCCTGCCAGCAGAGTGACAAACAGCGTGGTATGGCGTTCGCGGGCGTAGCCGTTAAGTTGTTGCAGAAAGTCGGCGTCAAAACGTTGCTGAACGATGCCGCAGGCGTTCTCTTGCTCCGCTTCGTCAGTCTCACAGCCGGGTAACGCAACCGCAGGCTGCAAATGATGCGCCGTTCCAGGGTCGCCCGCCTGATTTGCCGTCCGCTTAGCTTCCGCTTCTTCCCATTCGGCATAGTCAGCATACTGTAAAGGAAGCTCGGCAAGCGTCGCAGGCAGACTGGCTACGCGGGCATTGTAGAAATGGCTTAGCTCACGCAGCAGAATAGCGACCGACCAGCCGTCGCAGGCAATATGGTGAACGACCATGGAAAGAATATGATGGTCATCGTTTAACTGGTAAACGCGAGCGCGGAAGACGGGAGCCAGCTGCAAATTGAAAGGCTCGGCGGCATCCTCTGCCAGTTTTTTCTCCAGCTGTGCTTCGTTAATACGGATAAGCGGCAGCGCCAGATCGTCTTCGGCAGGATGAATGCGCTGCATCGGGCTGTCGTCGATAATGCCATAGCTGGTACGCAGAATTTCATGGCGCTGCTGTAAATCGGCCAGCGCCTGGCGCAGCGCCTGATAATGAAACTTACCGCGACAGCGCAAGGCAAAAGGAATGTTGTAACTTACGTCCGCTTCATTGATTTCGGCCAGCGTCCAGAGTCGCCGCTGGGCCGAGGATAAAGGAAATATCAGGGCTTCAGAATCATCGTAAAAATTATTCACCGCGCTCGCTCCTTGTAAAATGGGTCGTTCATTTTTGACGACGTCGTGATGGCAGAAGCGGTGCGGAGTCGCTGGTCTGTCGCTCCCCGTGACGTTCTTCCTGCCGCAGAGCCGTTATCTTCGCGGCCACGCCTGCAACCGTGCCCGCTTCAAAAATCGTTCGCAGGGGAAGCTCAACGCCATACAGCTCGCGCAGGCGAAAAAGTGCCTGGGTCGCCAGAATGGAATCGCCGCCCGTTTCTAAAAAGCTTTGATGACGCCCGATACCGGACAGCCCAAGCACGCTGCTTAACAGCTCTGCGATTTCCCGCTCAAGGCTGGACTGATAGCCTTCTTCGTTCTGCGCCACGGCGATTTCCGGCTTCGGCAACGCCTTACGATCCAGCTTGCCGTGGGCCGTCAGCGGCAGCTGCGCCAGCGGCATAATCACCGCAGGCACCATGTGCTCCGGCAGCGTCGCCGACAGCGCCCCGCGCAGCGCCTGCGGCCCCTCGCCGCCCACCACGTAGGCCACCAGCCGCGGCTGGCCCTGCGCCGGGGTATCCAGCAGCACCGCCGCGTCGCGGACTCCCGCCTGCGCCCGCAGCGCCGCCTCGATTTCGCCCGGCTCGATGCGGTAGCCGCGCAGCTTCAGCTGCTGGTCCGCCCGTCCCTGGTACACCAGCCGGCCGTCCGGCCGGCGGCGCGCCAGGTCACCCGAGCGGTAAAGCCGCGCCCCCGGCGCGCCGTACGGGTCCGGCACGAAGCGCTGCGCCGTCAGCGCCGCCCGGCCCAGATAGCCCCGCGTCACGCCCGCGCCGCCCACGTACATCTCGCCCGTTACCCCCGCCGGCACCGGCTCGCCGTAGCGGTCCAGCACCTGCACGTGTAAATCCGCCAGCGGCGCGCCTATCACGCTGCCCTGCGTCATGCTTTCTGCCGTCAGCGTATATTCGGTGACGTGCACCGTGGTTTCGGTGATGCCGTACATGTTGACCAGCCGCACCCGCTCGCCGTGCTGCGCGAACCACGGTGCCAGGCTGCCCGGCTCCAGCGCCTCGCCGCCAAACAGCACCAGCCGCAGCGCCGCAAAGTCCCGCCCGGCCGATACCGCCGTCAGCTGGCGGAAGGCCGCCGGGGTCTGGCTCAGCACGCTCACCGACTCCGCCTCCAGCAGCTGCGCAAAACGCTCCGGGTCGCGGCTGCTCAGATAAGGCACCACCACCAGCCGCCCGCCGTGCAGCAGCGCGCCCCAGATTTCCCACACCGAGAAGTCGAACGCGTAGGAGTGGAACAGCGTCCAGACGTCCGACCCGCTAAAGCCGTAGTGCTCCGTGGCGGTAAACAGCCGCACCACGCTGGCGTGGCTGACCACGCAGCCCTTCGGCTGCCCGGTGGAGCCGGAGGTGTAGATAACGTAGGCGGCCTGCTGCGGATGCAGCGCGCGCGGCGGAGCCTGGTGGTGTGAAATACCGTCCGCTGCAAGGCTTACCGCCTGCACGTCCAGCCCGGCCAGCGCCGCCAGGCCCGTCTCGTCGGCCACCGCCAGCCGGATACCGCTGTCGGCGGCCAGGAAGGCAAGGCGTTCGGCGGGATAAACCGGGTCCAGCGGCACGTATGCGCCGCCCGCCTTGAGGATACCGAGGATACCCACCAGCAGGCCGGGGCCGCGCCCGACGCTCAGGCCGACCAGGCTTTCGTGCGGCCCGGTGCCGACGCCCTGCTCGCGCAGCCGCCAGGCCAGCGCGTTAGCCGCGCTGTCGAGCGCCGCATAGGTCAGCCGCTCGCCCTCGTAGCTGATCGCCACCCGATCGGCATAGCGCGCTGCGGCTGACTCAAACTGCGTGCACAGGTCGAAAACGGGTTCCGGTGATGCGTCAGGTACGCGCGGTAACGCTTCAGGGCGAAGGCTGCTATACCATGGGCCCTCTGAACCGTTGGCAATGGCCTCTGTCGCCCGCAGCACATATTCGCCAAACTGCTCTACCTGCCATGCGGGAACCACCGCAGGATCGGCAACCAGCGTCAGCTCCAGCGAGGCGTCAAACGGATCCTGCGAATACTGCGCCAGCAGCGGGAAATCGGTTTCTTCGAAAATTTCAACATCGACGACCTGGAAATCCGCCAGGTCAGGCAGGCTGTTATAGATATGGAAGTGAATATAATTAAAGCTGACGTTATAGAGCTGTCCGCTGCCGTTCAGCGGCTTGATTACCGCGGCGGGCAGGCGGCGTATTGCCTGAATCGCCTGCTCTTCGGCGGCGATGCTTTTTATCAGCGCATTCCAGCTGACCGGCGGCAACGCCATGCTGAACGGCAGGGTGTTAAGGAATAAACCGACTGCCTTATCCGCGCCCGCCGGGCGACCGTGGGTGACGTAGCCCGTCGTCGTAACTTCACCGCCGGTGACTTTTGCCAGCGCGCTCAGGTGGGCCGTCAGCAAGACGATTTTTAACGGGATAGCCAGATCCGTGGCGCGCTGTTTAAGCTTGCTGGTTAAATCGTCGGGCAGGCGGAAAGCCCGGCGCTGAACCTGTCGCGTGGCCGGTAGCTCAGCCACGTTATCGTTACCCAGCAACGTTGGCGCGACGTCGGCTACTCGCTCACGCCAGCTGGACACCAGCTGCTCGTCGGCCTCGGCTTTGCGCTCCAGCGCCACGAAAGCCATATTGGCTGCGGTATCTGAGCGTGCGGTTTTTGCCTCGGTGCCGGTCACCCGATGGATTAAACTGCTGAGCAGCGTAGCCACGCTCCAGCCATCGAAAATCGCGTGGTGAAAATCCAGCGTCAGCTGTAGCTCGTCATCGCTATGGCGATGCAGGCTCACGCGAAACATGTGCCCTTTGGCCGGATCGAAACGGTAAGATTTGCTTTGCGCGATAAAATCATCAATCGCCTGCCGCCGCTGTTCCGTTTCCAGCTGACGCAAATCGACGATTTGATAATCAATGTCGGCGGTCGCATGCACAACCTGTAGCGGCTCGCTGTAGCCTGTCCAGTGGAAAGAGGTTCTTAAAGGCGTATGCGAAGCGGGGAGCTGCTCAAAGGCACGACGCCACGCGTGTTCGTTCCACGGCATGCGCAGTCGGAAAGTGAAGACGTCATGGAAAATTGCGCCCTCTTCGGCCAGCGTAGAGTGGAACAGCATTCCGGCCTGTAGCCTGGATAAAGGAAAAGCATCGTCAACGTTATCCGGCAGCCGTGCGCGATCCACGGCTGACAGCAGGCTAAAAGGTAGTGTCAGACTTTCATCATCGGCTACGACAGGCGCGTTTTGCGCCCCGGCGGCAATTTTTCGGATATGCTGCCCGGCTAAAAAGCCTTCTATCGTAATGTTAATACCCGCTGCTCTGGCTCGCGAAACCACCTGTAGCGAACTGATGCTGTCGCCGCCCAGGGTGAAGAAGTTGTCGTCGATGCCCGGCTCCGGAACAGAGAGCACCTCGCTCCAGATGGTAGCCAGCGCTTTTTCCACCCCGGTACGCGCTTCGCCACCCGCCGATACCGTGACTTCCGGCTTCGGCAGCGCCTTACGATCAAGCTTGCCGTGGGCCGTCAGCGGCAGCTGCGCCAGCGGCATAATCACCGCGGGCACCATGTGCTCCGGCAGCGTCGCCGACAGCGCCCCGCGCAGCGCCTGCGGCCCCTCGCCGCCCACCACGTAGGCCACCAGCCGCGGCTGGCCCTGCGCCGGGGTATCCAGCAGCACCGCCGCGTCGCGGACCCCCGCCTGCGCCCGCAGCGCCGCCTCGATTTCGCCCGGCTCGATGCGGTAGCCGCGCAGCTTCAGCTGCTGGTCCGCCCGTCCCTGGTACACCAGCCGGCCGTCCGGCCGGCGGCGCGCCAGGTCACCCGAGCGGTAAAGCCGCGCCCCCGGCGCGCCGTACGGGTCCGGCACGAAGCGCTGCGCCGTCAGCGCCGCCCGGCCCAGATAGCCCCGCGTCACGCCCGCGCCGCCCACGTACATCTCGCCCGTTACCCCCGCCGGCACCGGCTCGCCGTAGCGGTCCAGCACCTGCACGTGTAAATCCGCCAGCGGCGCGCCTATCACGCTGCCCTGCGTCATGCTTTCTGCGGTCAGCGTATATTCGGTGACGTGCACCGTGGTTTCGGTGATGCCGTACATGTTCACCAGCCGCACCCGCTCGCCGTGCTGCGCGAACCACGGCGCCAGGCTGCCCGGCTCCAGCGCCTCGCCGCCAAACAGCACCAGCCGCAGCGCCGCAAAGTCCCGCCCGGCCGATACCGCCGTCAGCTGGCGGAACGCCGCCGGGGTCTGGCTCAGCACGCTTACCGACTCCGCCTCCAGCAGCTGCGCAAAACGCTCCGGGTCGCGGCTGCTCAGGTAAGGCACCACCACCAGCCGCCCGCCGTGCAGCAGCGCGCCCCAGATTTCCCACACCGAGAAGTCGAACGCGTAGGAGTGGAACAGCGTCCAGACGTCCGACCCGCTAAAGCCGTAGTGCTCCGTGGCGGTAAACAGCCGCACCACGCTGGCGTGGCTGACCACGCAGCCCTTCGGCTGCCCGGTGGAGCCGGAGGTGTAGATAACGTAGGCGGCCTGCTGCGGATGCAGCGCGCGCGGCGGGGCCTGGTGGTGTGAAACACCGTCCGCTGCAAGGCTTACCGCCTGCACGTCCAGCCCGGCCAGCGCCGCCAGGCCCGTGTCGTCGGCCACCGCCAGCCGGATACCGCTGTCGGCAGCCAGGAAGGCAAGGCGCTCGGCGGGATAAACCGGGTCCAGCGGCACGTACGCGCCGCCCGCCTTGAGGATACCGAGGATACCCACCAGCAGGCCGGGGCCGCGCCCGACGCTCAGGCCCACCAGGCTTTCGTGCGGTCCGCTGCCGACGCCCTGCTCGCGCAGCCGCCAGGCCAGCGCGTTAGCCGCGCTGTCGAGGGCCGCATAGGTCAGCCGCTCGCCCTCGTAGCTGATCGCCACCCGATCGGCATAGCGCGCTGCGGCTGACTCAAACTGCGTACAAAGATCGGTCTTCACCGTTGGCAGGAGGGATAACGCTTTGCCCGGATTAGCCTGATGACTAATCAGCAGCTGACGGTCGGGAAATGCAACAGAGTTGGTCAGAATATTTTTAAATTCTGCAAATACCTGCTCAATGTCCATTTCACTGAATGCGGAAACGTTGTAGTCGATATCAATTTTTAACGGTTTTTCGACGTCGTAATCGCGAATAAATAGCTTGAGCGGGTAATCCTGAGAGAAGCCGGATAAAACGGTGAGCCGGGTATCCGTTCCCTCATAAATCGCACTGTAATCGTGCTTTTCATAAGAAAGGCTTGCTTCATAGGATATTCCTCCCTTAAGCAGCTGATGCGCCGGAAAACGCTGATGGCGATAGTCAGATTTCAGCAGGAAATGAATATTTTTTAACAGCGAGTTAAAAGTGTCGCTGTTGCGTCTTTTCAGCCGAAACGGCAGAACGTTGGCAAACAATCCAAACGTCTGTTTAGCGCGGGCTGACCGCCGATTAAGAACAGGTAAACCGATAACAATATCGTCAACGCCAAAGGTGCGGAAAAGAAAGGTGGCCGTAATACCGATTAACGCCTGAAAAAGCGTGCCGTCGGAGCGGAGCGCAAGCTCCTGTAGCTTTTCACGATGCCCGTTATCCAGCGTGAAGGAATAGCGTTTGGCTGCGACATCACGGCATCCCTGCGGGAAAAGCGCGGTGTCATAATCCGCTAATCTTTTCTGCCAGTACGTCCGATCGGCGGCAAACAGGCGGGAATTTTTATAATTCCGCTCATCGGCGATCTGCTCCTGATGGCTCAATGGCAACATATCGCGCCCGGATCCAGCCAGCACAGGCTCGTTATAAAAAGCCGCTAATTGCTGATAAATCAGGGAGGTTGCCCAGCCATCGTAGGCTAAATGATGATAAATCCCCACCATCAGATGCCGATCTTCTGCAAGACGTATCAGCGTATGGCGCAGCAGAGCCGTTTCTCCGTCGAAAGGAAATACCTGCCGTAGACGCTGCTCAATAAGGGAAATGGCGGACTGGAAAGGATCGTCGTGGCTGGAGAGATCCAGCACTTCCAGAGGCAAAGTGTCGTGCTCAAGCGTGACAAACTCGGGTTCCCAGCCCGCCATCGACAAAGCCGAACGCAGTGCTGGATCGCTTTTTACGGCTCGATCGGCTGCCCGCATTCGCTGCTCGTCAAGAGGGCCTCTGATATCAATCATTGCGCCAATATTAAAAATAGAAGCTAATGGATACAATGCTTGCTTGGTAATGACCTCAGACTGTCTGTCGAGCAACATGCACATTTACCCCAGGTTGGGAAACGAAACCGCCGCTAAAGCATTACCTGCACCTTAATTATTAACGGATCTAAACTAAGATCGGAAATGCAAATATCAGCAATATTTATGTGTATTAACGCTAAAGGCACATAAAACACATAGCCATAGAAATTAATACAGATAAACACCTGTAAATAAAAGACTAATAACGGAATGCACAAGGTACATACTAAAAATTTTCTTAACCATATCAACTCTTACCGGTGGCGTAAAGCGGCCTGAAAAAATAAAAAATCATAAATTTAAATAAATAAACCTCACAGTTACCGACGTTAACATGAGTTAATCCGTACTTTATTCGACGCATTAATTAAGAATCTCTAAAGCCTTACGGCAGGTAAATTGGTACAGGTTTTTGATGAAGGAAATGTGTCAATATAAAAATAAACATAAGAATTAAAGATGAGTTTACCCTCTACTTTAGTACAGTATCCGACGCTATTTTTAGGGGGTGAACCCGCAGCCGGAGGCGGTTTACCCCCTCTGGCAATGACAGATTGCCGGGCCAAACCTGACCCGGTATTTTTTAAGAATTCCCTTAGCAAGTTTTTCTGCGTACTCAACGGCTAAATGGCCCCTCTCCACGTTAGCTTTTTCTGCGTTATCGTTACGTTATTACGTAACACAGGCTGCTTTTGAGAACGTCGTAGTCTGGAGGCGGGCTTTTTAAGAGGATTATTGCGCGGGCCAGTCACCCGGTGCAGATGAGAGGATTTAAATATCAGTTAGTTAAATACAAAAGGGTTGCAACACTTCATTAAATAAGCCGCTGTTGATGTCCGAATGACGTCGGACAGGGCCGAAAGAGTTCAGCAACGCATTGCCCTCGGCCTTCGCCTGGCAAAGTGTAACCCCAGGTAAAAAAGTTTTAAATTCATGCATTTCTGGCGATCTGGCCGTTGGGATTGACTACGCTTATAAGCGTTCGACCCTTGCCCATTTATTTAAGGAAAAATCATGAAAAAACTAACAATTATCGCTGTCGCTGCCGGCCTGTTTCTGACCGTGAGCGCGCAGGCTGAAGCAAAAGGCTGCCTGAAGGGAGCAGCCGTGGGTGGCGTAGCGGGTCATGTTGCGCATCATCATGGCGTAGCGGGTGCAGCAGCAGGCTGCGCGGTCGGCCACCACATGGCCAAAAAGAAACAGAAAGAGGCCGACGCTCAGCAGCAGCAGCCAAAAAAATAAACGCGAAAAGATCGCCTTTAACGGGAAAAAATCCTGTAGGCGGTACTAAAAAAATCGCCGCCTGATAAGCGATAAAAAGCCCGCTTGAAAGCTTAAGCGGGCTTTAAAATTGTTGGCAAAACGCAAAAGGCCGCCTGCTGGCCGCCCCGGTACGTTATTCGTTGCCCCACTGGTTCAGGAAGGTGGCGATTTCATCAATGCGTTCTTCGCTGATACCGGCTTCGCTGGCCATCTCTTGCTGCGCATCCTCGTCGATCTCTTCGTTATTTGCCAGGCGGTCAAGCAGTAGCTGGAAATAGCGCGCCACAGGCTCACGCTCCGACTCGCTTACCGGCTTTGTCGATTCTGCCGAATACTCATCTGCGATGTCATAAAATTTGATCGGTACTTCTTTCATTAGCTGTCCCCGGAAATTTAGGTCTGTTTGGCCGTTGCCCATAAGGGCTGATGTAAATACTATCACTTTTATTTTATTTTTTTGTTATCCGTGCAGCGCTGCGGCCAGCTCGCCAGCCCGCTGAAAATGGGGTATTATCCGCAGCCCTTCTCCAGACGGCAGCCTGATGTCCACCCTTTTCGATTCCTTTATTGCCCCGCCCTGTTATGAAGAGATAGTCACGCTCTGTCAGGACGAACACCTGCTGCTCATTAACAAGCCTGCTGGGCTGCTCAGCCTTTCCGGAAAAAACCCGCAAAACCTCGATTCGGTGCATTACCGGCTGGTCGCGCTTTTTCCCGGCTGTACGCTGGTTCACCGCCTTGATTTTGGCACCTCCGGATTAATGGTCGTCGCCCGCAATAAGGCGATCAATGCCGCTCTCTGTCAGCAGTTCAGCCAGCGCACGGTGAGTAAAGCCTATACCGCGCTGCTTTGCGGACATTTAAAAGACGATGAGGGGGTCATAGAGGCGGCGATAGCCAAAGATCCGGCGCTGTTTCCGCTGATGTCGATTTGCCCGATAAAGGGCAAGCCCGCTCGCTCCCGCTATCGGGTCATTGAGCGCTTTTATCACGAGGCAGAAAATAAGACGCTGTTGCCGCTGTCGCGGGTAGAGCTTATTCCGGAAACCGGGCGCACCCACCAGCTACGCATCCACTGCCAGCAGCTGGGGCACCCTATTTTAGGCTGCGATCTGTATGGCGGTCGCCTGCTGCCGGGAACGGAACAAACGCCGAGGCTGATGTTACACGCCAGCGAGCTGCATTTTGTGCATCCCGTCAGCGGGAAGCTGATTAAAGCCCGCTGCCCCTGCCCGTTCTGACCGCCGCCGAGAGGACTCTTGCTCAGCATGCCGGTTGGGAAGTCTGGCGTCAAAGTCACTTACCATAACGCCAGTAAAAAAACCGGCGTTGGTTGCCTACCACATTAAATCATCGGGCACTTTGAAATCTGCGTAAGGATCGTCTTCGTCCTGCTCTTCCTGACTCAGCGCGCTGTTTAATACGATGCTGGTTGCGTCTCGCTGCGCGATTTTATCGGCTACGCTGGCAGGGATAATAGCGTATTCGCTTTCGCCACTGGCGTTAACAGCCAGGCGAGCAATGGCAAGGCGACCGTTAATCAGCTGCGTTTGCGTCGCCTTATCAACTTCGATTTTTTTAATCAGGTTATTGTCGGTGAAGTTAAAACCTATATTTCCTCTTGAAATATCGATTTTATTCATTTCAATCAGCTGCTTCACCTGCGCCTTGTACTCTTTCGACAGCGCAGCCTGTTTTTGCTGCTCGTTCAGCAACTTATCGCGCTCAAGCTGGGCTTTTTTATTCTCTTCTACCGCTTCTCTTGCCTCACGCGCCTGCACGCGTGATTTTTTGGCCGTTTTCTGAACCTTAGCCATTTTTTTGCTGGTGACTAATCCAGCTTTAAGCATCTGCTCTTGTAGAGTAAGTTTTGTCATCTTCGTTAAACCTGTTGCATGATGGCCGGGATTTTACCGTAACATCCACGTCTGCCTTATTTTCCGAGCAGTTTCACCGTGGCATCCACGTCAATTTCATCTTCCGAAAAGATCAACGTCGTTCCCTGGAAAGTGGTAATCGCCAGTTTTTTCAGCGAGCGCATTTCGCCAGGCTTAGTCTCTGATTTTGGCCGGATGCTGCCCATCAATACGCCTACCGAAAGCACCCCATTCTCTTTATCAATGCGGGTATCGGCCGGAACTTCCTCATGGTAAACCAGGAAAGACTTGATCGCGGTAAGCTTAAGGCGCTCGCCTGCGATATAGATGTATTTGCTTTCCGGCACCACTTTTACCGCATAAGCCGATAAGCCTTTGCTGTTAGTGGTAGGTTCAAACGTGACCGCCGCATCTTTCTTGATCAGATCAGGATTGGCGACCTTAATCACATGAAAATAACGGTTGTCGCCGTTTTCATCTTTGATAAATCCAAAGCCTTTATCTTTAAACCAGGTTGTGATCGTTCCGTTCATCGCCATTGCTGCCCGTATCGTTTATCTACTCAATTTTCGTGACGCGCAGTGTAAAACACAATGCCTGCGCAGACCACGCCTTTGGTTCAGGTCCCGACGAGAAATTTTGCCGGGCGAGGAGATGGCGGCTAATGCCCGTACAGCGGTCCGGAGATTTATCTGCTGCTAAACGGTCTTTCCGGCAAGGCCGCCGGTGACGAGTCTGTGCTACCAGCGAACCGGCCACGAAAAGCCTGCTCGCTGGCATGGTTCTCTGTGCCGGATTAACGGGTTGCCGTGTCGTCCAGTTCGTTTAAGACAATCTCTTTTGCCGGCAGCGAGGCGAGCTTCTCCTGATAGTCGGCTGACAGATCGGGCAGGCTGGTAAACTGGCCATCCAGAAAAAGGAAGTCTGTTTTACCGGCAATATCTTCCAGCGCTTCGCTTTCCGTGTTCAGCCCTTCGCCCTTTTCGCTGTTGCCATCCATTAGCCAGGAAATTTTGCCCGCTTCACGGGTAAAGGTTCCCAGATCGACGACGTGGCCATCAATATTCTGGGCAAGGATGTGGCCCTCACAAAGGAATAACAGATAGGGCATGCGGTCCCGCTTGCTGGTTTCAGCCATAGTAATCTCCTGGTCGTTTTCTTTACGCTGACAACGGACAGCGCATTGAGAACATCAAGTATAGGTTCTGATTCTGCCATCCGTTTTAACGGCAACTCAGCACGGAACGGCAGAAGATAACTTTGATTCTTCTATAGCCGCAGATGCTAAGGCTGCCACGGTAGTACGGTGCTGACTTACAGCAGATCCTCCCAGGTCATAACCAGCTTTGCCGGTAGCGGATCGGCCAGCAGCGCGGCGTCCGGCTGCCAGCTGTCCCAGTCGCGAAAAGCGGCAAAGTCGAGACCGGTGAGTTTTTCCAGCGAGCTGACCGTCACGCGATAAGCATCAACGTTGGGCGCGGATTCCGCCTGTGCCTGCGGCAGTATGCGACGCGGCGTGTCGAGCAGCTTATCCTGGCTGACCAGCAATGCCGTCGCCTGCGGCTTGCCCTGGGGGCCGATGCGCAGCACCACCTTCCAGAACATCAGCGGCACCGACCAGTCTGCGTACTGCCTGGCCTGATCGTTTAATACCGGCCCGGTCAGCACGCTGATCTGCTTTTTAGTGACCAGCACGCCATATTCCAGAATATAGCGCTCGACGCCCTGCCAGTACTGCTGGCTCTGATTGAACAGGTAATGCTGCTGCGAGCAGTTGGTAAAGTGGAAGGTATCTTTATTAGCCCGCACCGCTTCGGCTGCGGTTCCCCAGGTAGGATCGCTACGGCGGGTAAGATGGCCGCGATCGAACCAGCGGCTGTATTCGCTATAGAAAGCCTGGCCGGTGACGTAGCGGCTGTCGATGCGGCTGTCTTCGTACCAGCTATCCCCTTCCGGTAGCAGCGAGGGCTGGCCGTTTCCGCGATCGATATTGATATAGCGCGCGCCGTCGATATTAACGGCGCTGAAAAAGGCCAGCCGCCGTTCGGCGTTCATAATCAGTGAAAAGTGCTCATAGTTAAGCAGCGCCGCCGTGCCCTTGCTGCCGTCGCGCAACGGAGCCACTTCGGCTGCACGAGGAGCGACAATGTCGGCCAGGTTAATCGGATGCCCGCCCAGAAAATCGGCCTGGAAGCCGTCGCGATTGCCATAGTTGGCGTCCGGTGCGGCTGCGCTGGCTACCGTACGCAGCGGCGTGACGTCAGCGGTTAGCGCCTGCATTAGCTGTGCCTGCATGGCGGCGTCCAGCTGCGGCAGTTCGCCCTTCAGCCAGTCGGTTAATGCGCTGATGCGGATGCCTTCGTTAAGCCATTCGCCATTGCTTTCCACGCTGCCATGATGCAGCGCAACCAGCTGCCAGCTGTCGTTAAAGACCGGCGCGCCAGATGAGCCGCCCTCGGTGTCGGCTTCATAGTGCAAAAACTGTTCGTGACGTGCCAGCAAGGTGTTATTGCGTAGGGTAACCTGCTGCGGCGCGCCGCCGGGATGATGGATCAGATTGAGGCTGATACCCAGCGCATGCTTATCGTTGCGATCGCTCAGGTTAAGAGGAACAGGATTTTCGCCGCTGCCGCTGAGGGCTTCGCCCAGCGCGACCAGCGTACAGTCAAAGCTTTCCGTTGGGCTGGTCAGCCAGAAGCGTTCCGGATCGATACTGTACAGAAGGCCGTCAGCAATTGCGCCCGTTTCGCTCTGGTGATAACCAAACTGTAGGGTAATCGCCCCCTGCTTTGGCGGTTCCGGCAGCAGATGGTGATTGGTAACAAACAGGCCGCCATACGTTAAAAAGCCGCTGCCTTTTGGCACGCCGTCTTCGCGCACCAGCGCCACGGCCCGCGCCGCGCTCAATCCCTGTTGCAAAAAGGAGATCGGTAGCAGATCGTTGGTTTCACCGGTAATAATGCCCTGCCTGGCGCGTTGCTGAAAGGCGTAACGCTGGGCGCGTCCTCGATCCGGCTCTGCCTGGCCGCCTTTTTTCAGGGCGGCGCGCGTTTGCTGCCGCTGCTTTGCGGTTAACGTCAGCCGCGAGGCGATTAGCTCTTTGCTTTTCATCCGTTTCTCCGTGGTAAAAGGTAAGCCCCTTTAACCATAGCCGCTGGTGATAAGCATGGTGTGACGGAAAGAATAGCCTGATGAAATTCGGCCCCCCCTTTTTTTGCAAAAGTATCATAATTGCAGAGTATGAGTAGACGCGCAGCGGTTTTCAGACTGCGGATAAACCCGGGCATGGCTTTTTTGGTCATCAACGCTGACAATAACGTCCCCCGCGCTAATTGACGGACAGATAAGAGGTTATGACATGCAACAAGGACCACTCACGGCCGAAGAACTGGAATGGCTTGACGATATACTGGCGCAGCACGGCACTGACGACGCGGTGCTGGATGCATCTGAGCTGGACGGGCTGTTAACCGCCGTGCTCTCTTCACCGGAGACCATTTCCCCTGAGCGCCTGCAGGTAATGATCTGGGGGGGCGAAAATCATTTTCCGGCATGGGATACGGTCGATCAGGAGCGCTTTAACGGGCTGGTGACGCAACATCTGAACGATATTGCCGAACGCCTGAGGGATTATCCGGAACAGTTCGAACCGCTTTTCGGCACCAGCAGCGTGGAAGATCTGGAAGTGACTATCGTGGAAGAGTGGTGCATCGGCTATATGCGAGGCGTCGAGCTGAGCGACTGGTCGGCGCTGCCGGAACATTTGCAGCCTGCGCTACACGCCATCGCGCTGCACGGTCGGGAAGAGAATTTTGCCGAGCTGGAAAAGATGACGGCAGAAGAGTTTGAGCAAAGCGTGGAGTCAATCCGTCACGCCGCGCTTGAGCTGGCCGGTAACTGGCCGCTGCACTAGTGACAAAGCCGCGCTGCTGAAGGCGCGGCCTGCAAGGTTAAAGTGCACAGTTCATTCCAGTAGCTGTAGCGCAAGGTCAGTCGATAGCGGTTATTTTTCACCATAGCTCCTTGCGCGCAGCCAGCTGGTTTCAAAGCCGTAAAGCTGGCTGACGGGCAGCAGGGATTCCGTCATCCGGGAGGGATCGGGATACTCTTCCTGCGACACCGGCAGAGAAAGCCAGCCGGAAACAGCACTCATATATTTTCTGAAAGAAGCGAACAGTTTCATAACCTTCTCCTGCGATGCCGAAACAAGAATGCGATAGGGAAGATTTAAACGCAGGCGCGGCCAGGAGGGAAATACCATATTGTTCCGACTTTTGCCGGAAATCGGCTTAGCGCTTAACGGCTACGTTAAAGCAACAGGCGTGCTGTAAAAATGCTGGCTTCAGCCAACACAGATAAAGGCTTCCCTCACCTTTCAGGCTTATCCATACTCAGGCCGTGCCGATTAGCCCTTCTTTAAAATGCTGCAACAGAAAATCGACATACAGACGAATTTTAGGAAGCTGCTGGCGATCGGCAAAAGTCAGAATATGAACCGGCTTAGTCGGTGGTTGCCACTCTGGCAGCAAGGCAACCAGCCTGCCCTGCTGCAAATCTTCCGCCAGCAGCACCTCCGGCTGCATCAGGATCCCAAGACCATTTAATGCCGCATTGCGCAACGCCTCGCCGTTATTGACCGCCATCACCACATTTACCGCCACCTTAAGTAGTTTACCGTCGCGCTCCAGCAGCCACTCGCTGCCTGCCACAGGATGGGCAAAGCCAAGGCAGCGGTGAGCGCTAAGCTGTTCGGGGATGAGCGGCGTTCCGGCTTGTGCAAGATAGGCCGGGCTGGCGCAAATAACCGAGCGATAGGGTGATAAAGATCGAGCAACCAGCGAGTTAACATGCTCCAGCTCGCCAATTTTTATCATCACGTCTACGCCTTCTTCCGCCATATCCACTGGCCTGTCGCTCAGCACCATATCCAGCGTTACTTCAGGCCAGGCCGTCAGAAACAGCGCGCTAACCCTTGAGAGTGCATGCACACCAAACGAAACCGGACAAAGCACTTTCAGGCGGCCACGCGGATTCTGATGCAGCGTAAGCGCGACGGATTCCGCTTCTTCAATATCGGCAAGGATCTGCCGACAGCGCTGATAATAAGCCTGACCAAAATCGGTCAGGCTCTGGCGACGCGTGGTGCGATTTAACAGGCGAGTACCAAGATGCTGCTCCAGCGCTTTGATATGTAAGCCAACCATCGTACCGCTGAGCCGCATTTCCTCCGCAACGGCGTTAAAACTGCCGCGCTCCACCACGCGTACAAATACCGTCATACTTTCCAGTTTGTTCACAATTGCAAAGTTATCCTTGTGAAAGAGTCAATAATAACGCTGTTTATCAATAAAAACGGACAAATTTCCTCTGGTCTGGCACCCGTAATCAGTGCTGGCGTTACTTATTCATGGCTGTTTCTTTATGCTTCACGCACGTTATTGCGCTTGCTGGTGCCTGGCCGAATAACAAACAATAGCCAGCTTGCCAGCAGTAATAATCCCCCACCCACCACCGTAACTTTCACATTTGTTGCGTCAAGAGATCCGCCAACCAGCATCACTAATAGCGTAGCCAGCGCCTGAATTGAACTCACTGAGCCCATGATCTCGCCCTGCTTATTTTCTGGTACAAGGCTGGAGAGGCCGCTAATTAAACCGGTGAGCGCAAATCCGATGGAAGTAACAAAAAGCGTAATTAAAATATGTAACAGAACCAGACTCTGGACAGCTACAATCGCCAGGACAGCAAACGCAGTAATAATCAGTGAGTAACGTACCATGCTGTTCGGCTTTGCTTTCTTTGCAACATTCCTCACCACAATATACTGGAATAAAGCATAGGTTGCGCCCATCGAAGCGAGAAAACTACCAGTCTGGAACGAATTAAAATGATAAATATCTAACAGATAGGCTGGTAAAAATGCTTCAAATAACACCCACCCGGCAACAAAAATGGTCCAGATAATAAAAGGCCCTTTCAAATCTCCATGGCTGTATGCTTTTGCTATCTGCGACAAGCCAGAAAAGATATTTAATTTTTCCTGCGTATGCTTTTTCAGCGTATCCGGATAAGCGACCAGCGTATAAATAAAGAGCAAACTAAAGATAACGGCCATAACGGCGAAAGGGGTAATATAACCGCTGTATTGCGCTACCCGAAATGTGGTTAGCCACCCTCCCGCAGGTGGCCCAACGACCCAAGCTAATCCCAGAGCTGTCTGGATCATCGACAGGTTTTTTGTTTTGTTACCCGGCGTGCTGATATCCGCCATACTGGCCTGCGCAATAGCCACGTTTCCCGCCATCATGCCCGCCGCCAGGCGACCGATCAGCAGCATCATGGCATCTGCACAAAAGATGGCATAAGCGCTGGTAGCAAAAGCGAGCGCGGTTCCCGCCACGGTAATCAGCATAATTTTCCTACGGCCATAAATATCCGATAGCTTGCCCAATAGCGAAGCGCCAAAAAACTGCCCAAGGGGGTAAGTGCCCAGAAAAATACCCAGCATCGCTATTTTTTGCTGAGGCTGCCAGTCCGCAGGAAAAAGTGATACCGCGTTCGAAATAATAATATGCGGAAATATGGCTACTACCATTCCCATACCGATAAAATCTAATAACGCAACTATAACCAGATACCAGCAGATAGCGCCTGCATTTTTTCTCATTCTTACATCCTTGATTTAAGGTTTTCTCAGAAAATAAAATAATTATGCACTGGTGCGGACAACAGCAGACAGGCTGTTGTCATTTACTTATTGCTTGCACAATATTAAGCCGCTTTATAACCTATATATTTATATTTCCTGTACAGGAAAGAGATAATTCAATGCGTTTTA
This sequence comes from Erwinia sp. BNK-24-b, assembly GCF_047456155.1. Lineage (NCBI taxonomy): Bacteria > Pseudomonadati > Pseudomonadota > Gammaproteobacteria > Enterobacterales > Erwiniaceae > Erwinia > Erwinia sp. BNK-24-b. Next base: position 1,621,839 of record NZ_CP179901.1, on the reverse strand, counting down.
TTATGCCTTTCAGCGCTGTATTAGTAATTCAGGAAAATATGGCCGTCAATAATTTCACATGAAAACATAACCAGAAGTAACCAACAGCAATAATGCTGAGAGTCAATTAAATGCGAGAGTAAAACGATATTAAGTAAAAACGTGTGTTAAATGAAACTAAAAAATTCAAAAGGTATCAAAATAAATCATTTTATCTATTCACAGCTTTATATTTACAAGCAGGCGTTGCCGCACTGGCAAGCGTAACTTGATAAAGAACCACCAGCCAACATCAGCAAAAAACATTATTAAATAAGCCTTTGTTTTATTTCTTAAATTTCTTAGGGTGCTGCGAAAATGGTTTCCATAAGTAACAGGGAGAAACAAAGAGTTTATAGCATCCTGATTTATAACCTCGGATCGACGCACCGCTTCCCGACAGGCAAAGGTAAACGGACCTGCCGTGATGCTTTGTAAGCCAGATCCACTTCTTGTCCCTGAAAAGGTTGCCGGAAATCGCCTCAGGATTTTTATGGTATCCTTGCGGCTTCAGCCGTAAGGCTCTGGATTATGGATTGACTGATTTGCTATGCCCGCTATCGCCAAACGAAAAAACGATCCTGAAGGACTAAAAAAGCGCATTCTTGCCGGTGCACTGGCTACTTTTGCCGAGTTCGGCCTGCAGGGTGCGCGTATGGAACAGATTGCTGACCATGCCGACACCACCAAGCGGATGGTGGTTTACCATTTCGGCAATAAAGAGAACCTTTATATGGCCGTGCTGGAGCAGGTTTACCAGGCTATTCGCCAGCACGAAACCGGGCTAAACCTGTCCGAGCTGCCGCCGCGGCTGGCAATGCAGAAACTGGCTGAGGCTAGCTTTGACTATCACCTTTCCCATCCTGATTTTATGCGTCTGGTCTGTAGCGAAAATCTGATGCGCGGCCGCTATATCAGCCAGTCGGCACGGATTAAAGCACTAAACCAGAGCGCGCTCGACGTGCTGGAAGAGATTCTGTCGCGCGGCAAAGCCGCTGGTGTCTTTACCGCTCAGGCCGATACGATTGACGTGCATCGCCTGATCAGCAGCATCTGCACGCATAACGTTTCTAACCGCTACACCTTTAACACCCTGTTTGGCGGTGATGAAAGCGAGCAGCAAAGTATTGCCCGTAACCGCCAGCTGGTCGTCGACGCCACGCTGCGCTATTTGTGCCCTGAAGCAGTGCAATCTTGTACAATTAACAAATAAGTTGTACAACTTTTTTAGGGTAACAGCTATTGTTCCAGGGCGATTCAGCTACGCTTATTAAGGTTAATCGCTGAAGAACCCCCGCATTCACTTACTGACAGGCCTTATGCCAGGAGCTGCCAATGGCACGCCATAATCCCGGTTATCCACGCCGTAAGCCGGACATTGAAGAAGGCAAAATAGTGAACTGGGCGCAAAACGCCACGCTGGCGGACAGCCGTGCCGTTAGCGCCCCCCAAACAGAAGAAGAACTCTGCCGTCTCGTCGCTGCCAGCACGGGAAAAATCCGCGTGATGGGCAGCAAAATGTCGCCGGGCCGCATGCTTAAGCTGACGGCAGAGGGCGACACGTTGTTAGACCTTCGTCATCTGCGCGGCCTGATCGCAATGGACGATAACAGTGCGACCTTTGGCGGCAGTACGCCGATGCACGAAATCTATGAAATCCTGACTGCCGAAGGCAAAATGCTGCCCTCTTCGCCCGGCGTTATCGCCTCGCAGACGCTGGCGGGCGCACTGGCCACCGGTACGCACGGTCAGGGACTGCAGCAAAGCTCTATCGCCGATGAGGCGCTGAGCATCCGCATGGTGCTGGCAGATGGCTCGGTGATGAACTTTGACCGTAGCCATCCCGATTTTCATGCCGTCCAGTTAGGTATGGGCGTGCTGGGTATCGTTACCCAGGTCACGCTGCGCACTACTGCATCGCTGATTTATACCTGTTTTAAAAACGCGGTCAGCGGCGATACGCTGGAGCAAGACCTGCTGGACTGGAACCATAATTATGCGCTGAGCAAAGCCTGGTGGTTCCCCAATGAAAACCAGGTGCACGTCTGGGCCGCGCGCGAAGCCAATAGCGAAGAAATCGCGCAGTACCAGGCGAATAACCATGACCTGGTGAAGCAGGAAGAGACCAGCGATGCGATGAATGAAACCATCGAGCAAACGCTGGAGCATATGCGCAGCGATACCAAAATCGTTGACGAAAACGGTAAGCCTTTCCGCACCGTGACGCGCTTTAAAGATTTTTCGGACGTTACCGGCGACGTTTATCAGGTTTTTTGTCGCGGTATCGCCACGCCGCAGATCAACGTCGAGATCGGCATTCCGCTGGCACGGGCGGGTGAGGTCATTCGCAAGATCAAAGACTGGCATAGCGAAACGCAGCCGCATATGCACTACCCGATTATTCTGCGCTGTACCGGGCCTTCTGAGAGCTGGCTCAGCCCCTCATATGGCGCGGATACCTGCTTCTTTGGGTTTGTGGTTTATTACGCCGAAGACGGTTCGCTTTCTGAAGAAGGCGTAAGCTTCTTACAGGCGGTTGAAAAGATTTTAGCGGCCGAAGGCGGTCGACCACACTGGGGCAAATATTTTGACGAGGCGCTCTATAACTGGCCGGAAATTTATCCGCAGTGGCAGGCCTTCCGTCAGGCGCGTGAAATCCTTGATCCACAGCAGAAATTTACTAATGCGTTTACCGCAGAACTTTTTGAAGGAGAAGGCCAATGATGGCATGGGCAACCCTGTTAACGCAGCCAGGCTACCTGGCAGGCGTCAGGGCGCTAAACAGATCGCTTAAGAAAAGCGGCAGCCGCTATCCGCTGGTGGTAATGGCCACGGAAAATATCGACGCGCACGCCAGGGAAGTTCTGGAGAAAGAAGGCTGTCTGGTGCGCGAAGTGCAGCCGGTCAGCCCCGACAGCAACCTGCAACAGCACTACGCCAACGCGCGTTTTTCCGAAGTCTGGACCAAGCTGGCGGTCTGGCAGCTTACCGAGTTTGAGCGCATTGTATTTCTGGATGCCGATATGCTGGTGGTACAGAATATGGATGAGCTGTTCGGGATGCCGCTGGCTGAAGATCAGATCGCCGCCTGCCACGCCTGCCGCTGCAATCCAAATAAAATTGCCAGCTATCCAAAAAGCTGGACGCCGGAAAACTGTTTCTACAGCTACTGTCGCGGCCTGGAGCATACCGAACAGCCGGATGAAGTGGATAACTACCTGAACGGCGGCTTCCTGGTACTGCGACCGGATCGGGCGGTTTATGCGGATATGCTGCAAAAGCTGGCGGCGTTAAACGATCTGTCACGCTATCTGTTTGCCGAGCAGGATTTCCTGAACGACTACTTTCACCAGCGCTGGCAGCCGCTGCCCTATATCTATAACGCGCTGAAAACGCTGCCGTTCCAGCACGCTGCCATGTGGCATCTTTCTGAGGTGAAAAATATTCACTACATTATTGATAAGCCCTGGGAGAAGCAGCCCGACCCCGCTGACCGCTATTACGAGCTCAATAAAATGTGGTGGGATGTTGCTGAGTAACGCTTTAACCGGGTGAGGTTCCTCGCCCGTTGCCTTTCTCAATCGTTCAGCACACTACTACGTTGGTGGTGTGCGGTAGCGCCATCATCCGATCGCCGCAGGTGAAAATCAGATCTATCGGCTGTAAAGAGCTGTGCGCGCGCTCGCGAAGATAGCGTAAAACAGCGCTCGGCAAGCGCGGCGCAATGGCTCGTGGTTCGCGCAGTTCCGGGCCGCTAAGGCGTAACGTTAATCCACCGCTAAGCGCAGGCACTTCAATAACGACGGTGGTGCGGCTGTCATCGGGGGCAAACTGTTCAATGGCCATGTCGAAAGCGCCATGCAGCAGTGCCACCGGGGTAGCCATGTCCGCCGTCATGTTAGCGCCATAGCGCTGCAAATCTGCCAGCATGGCTTCGTCACTGAGCGAGCTGTCCAGCCAGAAAGGCGTTTTTCTGTCCACCAGCGTCATCAGCACCGCCGTTGCCGCTGGCGAAGCGTTGCCCCACGCGGGCAGCTGTGGCAGAGCAACTTTGCTGCCGGGTTCGCTGATGGCTTTTAAAATCAGGCGAAAAGCGCGCTGTGAATCACCAAACGCGTGGCTAAAACTGGCAACCAGAGTCATCATATTTTCCTTAAGAAACAAAAACCGCACGGGTCGCGGCTAATAATTAATTTAGCTTGCCGAAAGAGTATGACAACATTGTGAAAAGCGCATGGCGAAACAGTAAATTTATAACGCGAAAATGAATTTTAAGCTTTATCCGGTGTTAAAAACAGCTGGCGTTCACGCTGTCTGCGCGGCAGCAGCAGGTCAACCAGCCTGCCCGCCTTTTTCCATAACAGAAAAGCATCAGCAGCTTCCTTATAGGCTTTGTCATTGAGCTTCTTTTTAACAGTGGAATGGGCAAATGCCGAGACGCCAATATTAAAAATCAGGCTACACAATGCGTCATACTGATTTTGCGTCAGAGGAACGCTAACGTGCTGTGCAATAGCCTTTTCGACCGTAGCCAGATCGCTGCGCAGCAGCTCGCTGGACTGTGCTTCGCTGATAGCCATGCCCTGGCACACGGCGGCTCCCTCTACGCAACCAGTATGGCCTACCCCAATAGTCGGTATCCCTACTGAATCCAGGTAGCCCGTTAGTTTTTCACCCTCTTCATTTTTAATAAAGCGAATGCCGCTGTCGCTGATAATCATATCTTCCTCTTTTTAAAGTTAATTGTTATCCTGGCAGAAAGTAACCGCAGATATTTCCCATGTCGCTACAAAAATAATAAAAGCTAAACGTATTAAAATTCAGCAGACTACCAAATAGCGATTAACTCTGCCGTACCACCCTGCTTTTTATTTTAATTAACGCGATAACACTACTCAAACCCAATAATTAAATCACAGCATGCAATAAATACCATCTTGCTGCTCCATATAATTTAAAATATCAAGCAGCGCTATTGATGCAGGAAAAATACCATTAGCTGCTTAAAGCTTCCCCACTAAAATATCCGGCAAAAAAAAAGCCATCGAGAATTTAGTCGATGGCTAAATTAAATGCTAATTAAACACTTTTTAAATAGAAAACAACAATTCGTAATGGTTAACCAGTAATTGGCTTCAGCTCAATCGCATAAGCCTGGCCGTTAACCATAACGCGCAGACACTCTTTAGTCGCGCCTACCGCACTGGTGCTCACTAAGCGGCCACGCATCAGCAGATCGTTATTGCTGTTATAGCCATAGCCAACCCGCTCAGAGCCTTCCCAGTGCTGCAAAAACGCGGTATCCGGCAGTGCGTCCAGCGCGGTGGCCTCATCGCCGGTTATCTGCGTGTAAGATTTAACGAAGCGGAAATGCACGCCGCGCGTGAAGCGGTCAAAGCAGTTGGTCGTCAACAGCGCAATACAGAAACCGGTATATTTGGCCAGCTTGACGTAAACTTCCGCCGTGTTGGTTGCCGTCTGCTTCAGCACAACGCGGGTAATGGGACAGGAGCCTTCAGCCGCCCATGAGGTAACCAGGTTGCCGTTAACGTTCTGGATAGAAATTTTTGCTTCACCTTCTGGCGTACGGGTCGAGTAGTCAGTCTGGGTTGAGGTTACGTTCAGCGTTTGCGAAGAGCCAATAATCTGCATTCGCAGCACGGTCGACCATTCCGGCACTTCAACTACGCCCACTTTGTACCAGGTTTCGCGGTCGGCACGGTTATCCATCCGTTCCGGTGCGGTAACATATTGATAGTTAAGCGAACCCTCAATTTTAACACCGTGATTTTCAAGGAAAAGCTGGCCATCTTCATAAGCAGAGAGCCAGCGCTCGCCAGAAGCAGTACGATCCAGACCGTGCGTGCCATGCACGTTCAGCTGCGTAGAAACAATACGTGAATGGTAGCATTTCAACGGGCTGCCGTTATTTTCAAGACTTAACCCGGTGATAGTCCACTGGCCGTTAGAGATATCGCCAGGGAATTCGGTATGTTCAATCCAGCCGTTGTGAATAAAGCACTGCGTGGCGCGCGGCAGATCGAGCATCGGCGCTTTACTGCCGTACTGCACGTTAAAGTTGCTTAGCTCAATAGCGGTAAGGTGATCCCACGCGCCTTCCGTGCGGCCTGACCAGCGGCCGTAAATCACGGTTTCACTACATTGACCGGCATACCACTGGTCGATTTTACAATCCAGCGTGTCGATCAGATCCAGTGCCCGTCCACCCAGGTTCATAAAATGCATCGCGGTGACGCGTAAAAACTGGCCGCCATCAATGATGTTCTTAAAGAAGCCTTTGGTTTTAGTGTTGTCCTGACCGTTGACGATAAGGCCGCTGATATAGGTCCAGCGAGCCTTCACGGTAAACATCACCTCGCCGTTTTTCTGGTCGGAAAAGAGACGGGTAACCGGGAAATAACCGAAGTTAACGTGCGCGCCGCTAAGACGGAAACGGCTGACCTCAGTAGCGGAAATATCAAATTTAGAGAGAAAGAAGTTACCGGACGGGAAACGAATACCGACATTTTCATGCGGGCGGGTATTGGTGGCTTTATCCAGAATGCGGGTCCAGTTCCACATGCGGGTAACCGCGGTCAAACAGTCGGTTTTTCCATCCGGGATGGCACCAAAGTCAACCACCGTCACGCCAGATTTATCGGTAATATAGCGTTTCCAGCGGGCGCCGCCGGCCGTCACAATAGTCAGGCCAAAATCTTCTGCCGTGGTTTTATCATTCAGATCGCAAATAAAGAAGCCGCCGCCATGGCCTGTGCCTGCGCTATAAGAGAGAACGACTACCACTTCGCCGTGCACATTGGGTTCCAGCGCGCGTAATTCATCAATTGACTGAACGGTGGCAAAGCTTCCCCCACTTGTTTCACCCGCGGCGGAATATATTATTTTATCGAAATCAATACTTTTACCGTTTTTATCAACAACGTTTAGATTTTTGGTTACTTCATTTAACTTAAGCTGATGACTTGTTAAATCTTCCTGGCCATTGTCATTAGAACCGCTCATTTAAATCCTCTTAATTAATTTTATATTATGTGATGTTTTCATTTTTTGAATAGGTGCAAACTTGATTTTACAAATATGCAATATTTTTACTGGAAAACGCCGCGTTAACGCTATTTTTCACTGGCTATTTTCGGTTGGGCAGAATAATAACTGTGGGTAGAGCTGACAATTTTAAAAATTAAGGCTTACACGCAAAAAATAGCATCTCAATGATAAGACAAATAAAAAGCCCTTTTTTTCGTCAATCCCCCTTATCCAGACCTTTCGTAAGTATGCTATATTTTTCATAAATTTACGTTAAGTTAACAGTTGTTAAACGCTCTGGAGGTTTTATGTTTCTGTCGTCAAACTTAAAATGCTTTATTGTTTTAGCGAAAGAAAAGTCTTTAAAAAAGGCTTCTGAGATACTCTTTGTCACCTCTTCGCCAATTTCCCGTCGCATAAAAATATTAGAAGATGAATTAGGGTTTAAACTTTTTTCCCGTACCGACCATGATTTCACCCTGACCAAAAAAGGTCTTGAGCTTTATGAAAAGGTCATGCCTTACTACAATAAAATGTCAGAACTGGAAGATTATTTTTCACAAAGAAGAACCAATCTCAATATTCGCCGGGGATTAATGATAGGCGTAGAAAATTTAAATCCCTTTTTGTTTAACCTGCTGGTAAAAACCAGAAAAAAAACCGAAAGCGTCTCCTATTGCTCATGTCATACCAGCAACTCTGTTGAATCACTGTTGTCCGGCGAAATTCACGGTATTATTTCTCATCGAGAAATCAGTGATAACGGTATTTTGTCGATGAATTTTTTCAGCGAGGCCGCCTGCTATCTCTATTCAAAAAAAATTTCGGATTATAATTTATGCGAAATGAAAAACGTGCCGGTTATCATTCCAAACAATGGCTTTTATGAGCACTACGTCAAAAATGCGCACGCAAAAATACTTACCGTCTGCCCTACCGCGCAGGTTATTATTGTGGACGATATAGCGGACTATTTATCCCTGATAGACAATGGCGAAGCTGTTGGACTTATCAGCGAATCCATGGTCGATTTTTATAAAAATAAGTTCGATTTTTTCAATAGCTTAAGTTATAAAGTTGACTCTCTGTTCCCGGAACTTAAGACCTATATCTATTATTTAAAAGAGCGTGAAGTCTCTTTAAAATATGCGCTGGAAACGGTTGACGAAGTTAAAGCCATTGCGTAAAGCCAGGGGACAGGATGTCCGGTTTTATCCTCGCTCGCTGATGTTTACTTCTTTAGCAAGACGCTTTGCGTCATCTGAAAAATCCAGGCTACACACGCAGGCGCAAGGGAAACATCCTGCCATCGCTTCAGGATTTTTAATCATTCTATCCACTCTGAAGCCCCGTATACAGACCAGAGAAGACGTAATTAGCACCAGCTATAATAGATGTAGGGGGCAGTACAATTAAGGGAAAGTGCAATAAAAGCAGGGTAACCTTAAGCGGGAAGTATCTCCGACAACCCTTTACAGGCTGCCAGAGCATAAGTTCAAAGCTCGACTGTCTGGCGGGAAATAAGCGAACGCAGCGGGACGCTACTTTTAATAACGGGGGATTTTATCACTATATAACTGAAGTATTTATCGATACCCACCTTAGCATCCAGTACGCCTTCAATCACTTCCTGATAATGCTCAATACTGCGGGTGATAAAACGCAGCAGATAATCATACCCGCCGGTGATCAGGTGACACTCCATCAGTTCATCTACTTCACGAATAGCATTTTCAAAACGCATAAAGTCTTCACGACGGTGGCCTGACAGCGTGACCTCAGTAAAGACGGTCACTGAATCGGTTATTTTAGGTAAATTAACATGTGCTTCATAACCGGTGATAAAACCCGCGGTTTCCAGACGTTTTACGCGTTGCAGGCAAGGGCTGGGAGAAAGCCCAACGGCATCGGCAAGGTTCACATTGCTGATACGACCATCCTTTTGTAGCTGTACCAGAATGTTGATGTCGATGCGGTCCAGTTTCATTAAGCCGTTCATAACACCCCTCATTGCTACCAGTTTGTCAGTAAGATGGGTATAGCATGCTTCCTGCTGGCTACGCCAGCGCCCTGCTATACCGTTATCTTACTATGCCAGTAACCGCAACAAGAAGGCCGCCTAGCCAAGCCTGCCGGTCGCGCGCGCCAGCGCGATATCCACAATATGCAGCGCTTCTTCCAGCTGGGAGTCGGTGGTCACCAGAGGTGGCAGAAAACGAATGGTATTACGCTGTACGCCGCATTTAATCAGCAGCACGCCTTCCTGACAGGCCGTATCAAGGATTTTTTGCGTCAGCGCGGCATCCGGCTTGCCCGTATCAATATCGATAATTTCTACCGCGCGCATAAAGCCAATGCCGCGCACGTCGCCGATACAGGCATATTTTTCCGCCAGCTGCACCAGCCGCGCGTGAAGCTGTTCGCCAAGCTGGTTAGCCCGCGCCAGAAGATTTTCCTGTTCAAAGATTTCCAGTACTGCCAGTGCAGCCGCGCAGGCCAGCGCGTTGCCGCCGTAGGTGCCGCCAAGCCCGCCAGGCAGCGGTGCATCCATAATATGCGCTTTGCCGGTCACGCCGGAAATCGGCAGGCCGCCGCCCAGGCTCTTGGCAACGGTAACCAGATCGGGCTGTACGCCGCTGTGCTGGAAGCCAAACATTTTGCCGGTGCGGCCAAAGCCGGTCTGCACTTCATCACAAATCAGCAGGATGCCGTGACGCTCGGTAATGTCGCGCAGCGCCTGCATAAATGTTGGCGTTGCGGGCAGAAAGCCGCCGTCACCTTGCACCGGCTCAATAATTATCGCCGCGACGCGTTCCGGCATAATTTGCACGGCAAATAGCGTGTCCAGCGCCTTCAGGCAGTCCTGTTCGCTGATTTGATGATACGCATTCGGAAACGGCACGCGATAAATGTCGCCGGGGAAAGGCCCAAAATTCTGCTTATAGGGCTGACTCATTCCTGTTAGCGTACAGCCCAGCAGCGTGCGTCCATGAAACGCGCCGTCAAAGGCGATGATGCCCGGACGGTTGGTATGGGCGCGGGCAATTTTTACCGCATTTTCTACCGCTTCTGCGCCGCTGGTAAAAAAGACGCTTTTATATTTTTCGCCCTCGCCGACCAGCTGGTTAAGCCGGGTAGCCAGTTCGATATAGCCAGGATAAGCGGCCACCTGAAAACAGGCGTGCGTAATCTGCTGTAGCTGTCTGGTGACCGCAGCCACCACGGCCGGATGATTATGGCCAACGTTCAGCACGCCAATCCCCGCCACGAAATCCAGATAGCGGTTGCCTTCCACATCCCAGACCTCCGCGCCCTTTCCTTTGGCAATCACCAGCGGATGCGCCGTCACCACGCCGCGCGGCACCTGCTCTTCGCGCGCGTCCAACAATAAGACGTTATCGGTAATGGCAGATTCTTCAATAAGCAAATTGTGCATCTCTTTTCCTCATGGCCTGAAAGCTAAAGTATCGCAACCGGCCGCCTGCCGCGGCTGCCGTATTGGCGACGGCGGCGGCATTCGCTGTTGAAAAGCGGGTGAAATGACGAATTAAATTTTTAGCGGCAGGGCTGCCCTGACAATTTCGCACAGCCAGCCCACGCCGTAAGGAATAACCGCATCGTTAAAGTCGTAGGCGGAGTGGTGAAGCGGGTAGCTTTCTGCCGACCCCAGCCACAGATAGGCGCCTGGCAAAGCCGCCAGCATAAAAGAGAAGTCTTCTGAGGTAAGCGCCGGATGAGCCGCCACTGAGGCACTGAGCCCGGCCTGTTGCGCCGCATGCAGCGCCAGCTCTGCTTCGGGAGCGCTGTTAACGGTAGCAGGATAGTAGCGCCGGTAGTGGATGTCCGCCGTCAGGCCATGGGCGGCGGTAATATGCGTGGTTATCTCACGCAGACGCTTTTCCATGATGTCCTGTACCGTCGGGCTAAAGGTACGGACGGTGCCGGTGATGCTGGCTTCTGCCGGGATCATATTGTGGGAAAAGCCGCCCTGAATACGCGTCACCGTTAACAGCGCGGATTCACAGGGAGCGATGGCGCGAGCAACGATGGTATTCAGCTGCACCACCAGCTCGCTGGTCGCCAGCAGGGTATCCGCCGCAAGATGGGGCTGCGCGGCATGTCCCCCGCCGCCTTTCACGGTGATATCAAAACGGTCGGCGGCGGCCATAATCGCGCCGGGCCGGGTTTGCGCGCTACCCAGCGGCAGCTCCGGCCAGTTATGTAACGCATATACTGCCTCACAGGGAAAACGCCGGAACAGGCCATCGTCAATCATCGCCTGCGCGCCGGCCAGCCCTTCTTCCGCAGGCTGAAAGATAAAAATGACCGTCCCGTCAAAGTCTTTTGCCTGAGCCAGCGCCCGTGCCGCGCCCAGCAGCATGACGGTATGGCCATCGTGGCCGCAGGCATGGCAACAGCCCTGATGCTGGCTCTTCCACGGCTGCAGGCCTGCATCCTCCATGGGCAGCGCGTCCATATCGGCACGCAGGCCAACAGTTTTTTCGCCCGTACCGCGCCGCAGCACGCCGACTACGCCTGTTTTGCCAATGCCGCGATGAACCTCAATATCCAGCGCGGCCAGAAAGTCCGCCACGATGCCTGCCGTTCGGTGTTCGGCAAAACCCAGTTCAGGATGCGCGTGCAGATCGCGCCGCAGCGCGATTAAATCGTCCATCAGTATCCTCGCTCTCGCTCAATTAGCCCGTGCATCGGCTCGCCCCGTTCGAAACGGCGGATGTTTTCCAGCAGCGCCGTTAATGCGCTTTCCGGCTGCGCCTGGCTGGCAATATGCGGCGTTAGCCAGATGGCCGGGTGGTGCCAGAAAGGATGGTCGCCCGGCAGCGGCTCTGGTGAAGTCACGTCAACCACCGCCGCAGCAAGCTGTCCACTCTCCAGCGCATCCAGCAAATGTTGATGATTAAGCTGTTTGCCCCGGCCAACCTGCACCAGCGAAGCACCCGGCGGCAGCTGGCTGAACAGGTCGGCATTCAGGATGCCCTCGGTCGCCGTGGTTAACGGCAGCAGGCAGATCAGAATATCGCTGCGCGCCAGAAAAGCGTTGAGCTGCTCCGTGCCGACAAAGCTGGTAACGCCTGCAATCTGTTTTGGCGTACGGCTCCAGCCCGCGCAGTCAAAGCCCAGCGCCAGCAGCGGTTGCAGTACCGCTTCGCCCAGCGTGCCGACGCCCATCACGCCAATACGCCGCCGCGCGGCTGGCAGTGATGAATGATCCAGCCACTGTTTTTCGCGCTGCTGGCGGAAATAGCGCGGCATCTCGCGGTGCAAACCCAGCACGGCAAAGGTGACGTATTCCACCATCCCCTGGGTGAGGCCTGGCTCAATCATGCGCACTACCGGCAAATCCGGCGGCAACGCGGCATAATCGAACTGCTCGGCGCCCGCGCCAACCGAAAACAGCACTTTCAGCGAGGTATAAGGCCGGAGATCTTCCGGCGGCTGCCACACAACCAGATACTCAACCTCTGCCGGGTCGCCATCGTCAGGCCACTGGCGAAAGTGTGCCTCCGGTGCCCTCTCCGCCAGTAATTCTGCCCAGATGCGCCCTCGTTCGGGTTCTGACTTATAGAGAATATTCATGCCAGCGCCTGGCTCATTAAGCCAAACGCCAGCACGCCCTGCGGCTGCCAGGGTTGCCCTTTATACATGATGGCGGAGGCATCAACCTCCGCTAAGCCCAGCGAGGTCAGCCAGGCCGCCAGGCCGTAGGCGCTATCGGTATCAATACGCACAAACTCCCCCTCCAGCCCCTGTAATAATTCGCTGACCAGAACTTTTGCCTGAGCGACATCGCGACAAACGATCGGCCCGATAACATAGCCGTGGCCGGAGCGGCGTAAACCGGCAAAACCACTTATGCTGCCCTGCTCTTCCAGCACGAGCAGACGTCGGGCATTGGCATACAGGTTATCAAGCAGTAAAGGCCGCCGCATGCCGTGCGCTTTGCTTTCCAGTTCGCTAAGCCGTGCCAGATCTTCCTGCTGCGCTGGCCGCAGCCTTTGCGAGGCGGCAGGCGCAATACGTTCAACCGCCGCCAGCGCTCGGCATTGATGCTGCACCAGCAGCCCGCTGGTGGCAAAACCCAGTTTTTCATACAGTCCTTTGCCTTTAACCGTTGCGTGCAGGCGAAGCTGATGCCCTTCCAGCTTTGCCAGCGCGGCCTGCATTAACGCTTTGCCAAAGCCTTTTCCCTGCGCTTTATCAGCCACTATTACCAGGCCGATGGTCGCGTAGTCGCCCCAGCGCCAGTAAAGCGTGGTGCCCAGCAGCTCGCCGTTTTCAACCAGCGCCAGCCCTTCGCCCAGCGCCAGCGCCTGCTGCCAGTCTTCACGGCGATGCGGCCAGCCAAGCGCCTGCGTCAGCGCCACGGCCTCATCGAGATAGTGCTCGCTCATGGTGGTAATCGTCATATTTTCCTCTCTTTCAGCCACCAGCTCTCGTCTGCGAAGCTGGTGCAGCAAGGCCATCGGCAATCTCGTTATGTTCATCAAGCCAGCCCTGGCGTAGTTCCGGCACGGCACGCTTCAGCCGTTCGTAATAGAGTTCGCTTGAAGGTTTATCGTAGTCGGCGCGCGCCACCTGCGTCACCATCCTGCCATTTTTCACCACCAGTATCTGGTCGCAAACCGAGCGAACGGCGTGCAGGTCGTGACTGATAAAAATAACCGACAGGCCCAGCTCGCGGCGTAGTTCGGTGATCAAATCCAACACCGCCGCCGCCACGACGGTATCCAGCGCCGAGGTAACTTCATCACACAGGATCAAATCAGGTTCTGCGGCCAGCGCTCTTGCCAGATTGATACGCTGCTTTTGTCCGCCGGAAAGCGACCACGGACGGCGATGCAGTACGGAACGCGGCAGCCTGACGAGCTCCAGCAGCTGCGCCATTCGTTGGTCCAGCGCCGCGCCGCGCAGGCCGTGAAACAGCTTCAGCGGCCTGGCCAGAATGGTGGCCACGCTGTGCGCCGGATTCAGCGCCGTATCGGCCATCTGGAATACGTACTGAATGCGCCGCAGCTCGTCTTCAGAACGCTGACGCATTTCGCTCGCAATATAGTGGCCGTTAAACAAAATATGCCCGGCGGAGGGCGCATTCATTCCGGCGATAGCGTGCGCCAGCGTGGTTTTGCCAGAGCCGGATTCGCCGATAATGCCCAGCGCCTGACCGCGGTAGAGCCGCAGATTGATATCGTGCAGAACGGGGATCTTCGGCTGCCCTTGTGCATTAGTCGGGCCGTAACCGGCAAAGAGGTCGCGCACTTCCAGCATTGGTTGCAGCGCGGCCTCTTCCGGCCGCCACGGGCTGGGGCGCATCTTTTGCTGTGCCGCGGCCAGCAGCTGATGGCTGTATTCCGTCTGCGGCGCGCGCAGCAGATCCGCCGTGCTGCCGTATTCGGCAATCGCCCCTTTCAGCAGCACCAGAATGCGGTCGGCCATCTGCGCCACCACGGCCAAATCGTGACTGACGTAAATCGCGGTCATGCCGCGCTGCCGCACCACTCGTCGAAAGGTTTTCAGCACTTCGACCTGGGTTGTAACGTCCAGCGCGGTGGTCGGCTCATCTAAAATCACCACTTCCGGATCGCCAATCAGCGCCATCGCGGTCATCAGGCGCTGTAGCTGGCCGCCGGAAACCTGGTGCGGGTAGCGCAGACCGATCGTTTCCGGTTCCGGCAGCGCCAGCTCGCGAAACAGCTCGACCGCCTTTTTTTCGGCTTCGGCGCGGCTCATAATTTTGTGGATTACAACCGGCTCTACTACCTGATCGAGGATTTTCATCGCCGGATTAAAAGAGGCGGCGGCGCTCTGCGCGATATAGGCGACTTTGTTACCGCGAAACTGGCGCAGCTGCGCGGGCGTTTGCGATGTTACGTCGATACCGGCAACGTGAACGGTGCCCTGCGCAATCCGACAGCCGTGCCGCGCATAGCCCATCAGCGCCAGCGCAATAGTGGTTTTGCCGGAGCCGGACTCGCCAATCAGCGCCAGCACCTCGCCTTTCTGCACGGTGAAACGAATATCGTCCACCAGCGGAATTTCCCGACCATCTTCGCCATGCGCAATCACGCGAAGATTTTCTACCGCCACCGTGGGGCGGGCAGTGTGTGGAGTGACCGTCATACCACCTCCTTCGCCGGGCTGAGCGGACGCATGGCCGGCAGGCTGTCGATAAACAGGTTAGCGCCGATAGTCAGGCTGGCGATGGCCAGCGCGGGCATCAGCACCGCCGGAGAGCCGTCGAACAATCCCTGCAAATTTTCCCGCACCAGCGTGCCCCAGTCGGCGTAAGGCGGCTGTACGCCAAGCCCCAGAAAACTCAGGCCGCTGAGCAGCAGCACGATATAAACAAAGCGCAGGCCGAAATCGGTCAGCATCGGATGCAGCATGTTGGGCAAAATGTCGTGTACCGCAATATAAAAGCGGCTTTCGCCACGCAGCCTGGAGGCGCGAACGTAGTCCATCGTTCGCAGGCTGGAAGCCATTGCCCATGCGATGCGGAACGCGCCGGGCCAATAGGTGAAGACGGCGGTAATGACCAGCATCGGTAACGAAGAGCCGAACACCGCCACGATCATCAGCGCCAGGATTTTGCCAGGCAAGACCAGCATCGCGTCGTTAATGCGGCCCAGAACTTCCTCCAGCCAGCGCCCGGCGACCGCCGCTAACAGCGCCAGCAGCGTACCGGTCAGGCTGGCAAGCAGCGCCGCGCCAAGCGCCAGGCCAATCGAATAGCGCGCGCCGTAAAGAATGCGGCTGAACATGTCGCGGCCCAGATAATCTGTGCCAAACCAGAAAGCCTTGCTGAAGCCGCCAAACATTGGGCCAGCGCCGATATCCTCCAGCCTGTACGGTGCCAGCGCAGAGCCAAAAATCGCCAGCGCTATCCACAGCAGCGTAATCAGCAGGCCGGTTTTTCCCGCCGTGGTCAGCGAAAGAAAGAAACGGCCGGGGAGCGTGAGTGCGTTCATCAGCTTCTCCATTTGGGATTGAAGGCGAGAGTGAGGATATCGGCCAGCAGCAACAGCAGCAGATAACACCCGGCAAACAGCATCACGCAGAGCTGGACCACCGGCAGATCGCGGTTGCTGACCGCATCGACCAGCTGGCTGGCCAGTCCCGGATAGCTGAAAATGCTTTCGATAATGATCACGCCGCCAAACAGATACGACAGGCTAAGCGAGATGGCGTTGGCAATGGGCCCGACGGCGTTAGGTAACGCGTGGCGCAGCATGGCGCGCAGCGGCGAAACGCCTTTCAGCAGCGTCATCTCCAGATAAGGGCTGTCCATCTGGTTGATCAAAGCAGAGCGGGTCATGCGCGCCATCTGTGCCACCAGCACGCAGCACAGCGTTAATACCGGCAGCGCATAGGTTTGCAGATAGCTGGCAAAGTTGAGCGCGGGCGTGCCGAGCGACATAGCGGGCACCCAGTGCAGCTTCACCGCAAAGACAATCACCGCAATCGTCGCCACCAGAAACTCCGGCACCGCCACCACCGCCATGGTGCCCAGCATCAGGCCGCGATCGAACAGCGAACCGCGCTTCATTGCGGCGGCCAGGCCAATCAGCAGCGCCAGCGGCACCGAAACCAGCGTGGTTATGGCCGCCAGCTCGAAGGTAGCGGGCATGCGCTGGGCTACCAGCTGCGCTACCGGCAGATGGCTGGCGAAGGATGTACCGAAATCGCCGTGCAAAAGGCCGCCGAGCCAGTGCAGATAGCGCAGCAGCAGCGGCTGATCCAGCCCCATCTGTTGACGCAGCGCCGCCACGGTTTCCGGCGTGGCGCTCTGTCCCAGCACCATTTGCGCCGCGTCGCCCGGCAGCAGGCTGGTGACAAAAAAGACCACCGCCGAGACGATCAGCAGCGTCAGCAGGCCCGAGCCGCAGCGTCGGGCAATCAGAAAAAGCAGGTAGCGGTTCATAGCCGTTCTCCGGTTGGATGGGGCAACGGGCCAGATAAAATCGCCAGGCAGCGCGATAAACGCCCGGCGGCCGCGCAACATTCAGGCCGCCAGCCAGGCGAACTCGTGAAAGCGATAGCCCATCATCAGACCCGAAGGCCAGGCTTCCAGCCCCCTGACTTTGTTGCTGTGGCCGTCCAGCGAGCTGATAAATGTCGGGATCAGCGTGCCGCTGTGGTCATAGATCATCTGCTGCATATCGCCATACATCTGCTTGCGCTTCGCCTGGTCACGTTCGCCGCGCGCGGCCACGACCAGCTGGTCAAACTGCGCATTTTTCCATCCCGACTCATTATTCGGCGCGTCGGAAAGGTAAAACTGCGACAGCAGCAGATCTACCGTCGCGCGCGGATTGATCGAGCCGTAGCCGACCGGATCTTTCATCCAGTGCGTTGACCAGTAGCCGTCGTAAGGCACACGCCTGACCTTGAAATTCATGCCGGCGGCGTGACCAAACTGTTGGATAAGCTGACCGCCCTCCACCGAGCCTTCAATGTTTTGCGTGGTGATAATCTCGGCCGTGGCTCCGGCCATACCGGCTTTTTTGAAGTGGAATGCCGCCTTTTCAACGTCCAGCGGGCGCTGCGGGATCTCTTTGTTAAACAGCGGATGCCACGGCGGCACCGGCGTATCGTTGCCGACCTGCCCGAAGCCCTGCATCACGGTTTTCACCATCATTTCGCGCGGCTGCAAATACTTCATACCCAGCACAAAATCTTCGTTGCTGCCCGGCCTGATGTCCGTACGCACAATCAGGTTGGTATACATGCCGGACTTGCTCTCCAGCACGCCAAACTGCCCGGACTGGCGCAGGCGCTTCACGTCATTAGCCGAGATGGTGGCCACCAGATTGACATCGCCGGACATCAGCGCGTTAACGCGAGCGGCCTGATCGGTGACGCCCATCAGCTCTACCTCGTCCAGGTGCGGCAGGCCTGGCTTCCAGTAGTGCGGGTTTTTGGTGCCGACCGTGCTGACGCCCGGGGTGAATTTTTGCAGTACAAACGGGCCGGTGCCGATCGCCTTGCTGAAGTCGGTGGTGTTTTTTTGCAGGATTAAAAACTGGCTGGTGGCCAGCACCACCGGGATATCGAAGTTAGGCTGCGTCAGCACCAGCGTCACTTCCGTCGGGCTGACGGCGGTAAGGCTGCTGAACTGTTTCGCCTGGGTGATAGCGGTTGAGGCGACGGCCGGATCTTTATGGCGGTTTAACGACCAGATGACGTCGTCCGCCGTCAGGCTTTTACCGTCGTGAAAAGTGACGCCGGGACGCAGCTTAATCTGCCAGGTGATGCCGTCGCTGCTCTCTACCGATTCTGCCAGCGCGGGCTGCGCCGCCAGGTTTTTATCCAGCTCGGTCAGCCCGCTGTAAAACATAAACTGGCGGCAGTAGTCGCCGCTGTTGCTGCCCTTCGCCGGATCGAGCGTATCGGTGGCGGAAGCGTTGGCGACGGCAGCACGCAGCTTGCCGCCTTTGACTGGCGCTTCGGCAGCAAAGCCGAGTTCAGGAAAGCCGATCAGGCCGGTGCTCATCACCGCGCCTGCCGACAGCAGCTTCATCATGCCGCGCCGGGATATCGCCACGTCCGTGATGGCCTGGGTTAACGCTGGGTTTACGCTGGTGAACGCTTTACGAAATTTACTCATCTGCACGCCCTCAGGTCATGTTCAGGAGATCCGATCCAGTGTTTTGTAATAGAGTCCCGCCACGGGTAAAAACCACGGCTTGCCGAAATAGCCCGGCACGGCTGGCCAGCTTTCGCGCTGCCACGGATTCTCCACGCGCTTTTCGGCTATCAGGTCAGCCATCACGCGGCCCATCCACACCGACATCTGCGTGCCGTGACCGCTGTAGCCCAGCGAATAGAAGACGCCTTCATGTTCACCGGCGTGCGGCAGGCGATCGGCCGTCATATCGACCAGCCCGCCCCAGCAGTAGTCGATGCGGGTCTCTTTCAGCGTCGGGAAAATTTTGTGCATGGCAGCCTGTAAAACCTTGCCGCTGCGCGCGTCTGAAGTCGGACTGCTGATGGCGAAGCGGGCGCGAC
The DNA here is from genome assembly GCF_047456155.1 of Erwinia sp. BNK-24-b. Lineage (NCBI taxonomy): Bacteria > Pseudomonadati > Pseudomonadota > Gammaproteobacteria > Enterobacterales > Erwiniaceae > Erwinia > Erwinia sp. BNK-24-b. Next base: position 1,602,747 of record NZ_CP179901.1, on the reverse strand, counting down.
CGCCAAAGACCAGCCGGTTATCCGCCGTGGTGCGAAAGTAGTTGCCGATATTCATCGAGGTCACGCAGGTACGGTTTTCCGGTAGCAGCTCGCGCAACTGCTGCTGCGGTAAGGGTTCCGTAACCACAATAAAGCTGCCGACCGGAATGATGCGCCGCTGAAACCATTCAAACGGGCCGATATTGGAGCAGCCCGTCGCCATCAACACTTTTTCCGCGAGGATCTCCCCTTTTTCCGTGCCAACCCGATGCTGATAGCCCTTCACCCGAGTCAGGCTGGTGACCGGCGTATGTTCATAAATCTCCGCGCCGCTGCGTGCCGCCGCCTCGGCCAGGCCGATACCAAATTTGCCCATGTGCATCTGGCCGCCGCGTTGCTGGATCAGACCGCCGTGAAATGCGTCCGAATTTATTTCGCGCCGAATCTCATCCGCGCCTATCAGCTCCACGTCACGGTCTACGGTGCGCCTTAACGCGTCATAGGTTGCCTTCAGTCCGGCAAAATGCGACGGCTTGCTGGCAAGCTTGAGCTTGCCGCAGCGCAAAAAATCGCAGTCGATCTGCTCGTCCGCCACCACGCTTTGCACATAGTCCACGGCGCTGGCAAAGGCGCGATAGTAGCGGTTAGCCTGTTCTTCGCCCAGGCTTGCCACCAGCGAGGCAAAATTTTGCGATACGCCGGTATTACAATGCCCACCGTTGCGCGCCGACGCCTGGCTCATTACGCCTGCCGCTTCCAGCACCACCACGTTCAGCCCGCTGCGCGCCAGGTTCAGCGCCGCTGAAATGCCGGTAAAGCCGCCGCCGATGACCACAACATCCGCCGTTTTGGGCAATTCCTTGCCTGCCGCCCCGGTAAAAACCGGCGCGGTTGCCTGCCAGAAGGATTCCAGTTTCATCGCACTGCTCCCGTAGCGGATTAGAGACCCACAATGGCCGGAAGGCCGTCAATACCGCTGATTTCGCTGTAGCCGTAGAAAGGGTTGCCCGGCCCGTGGCCGCGGTTAACGTAGACCTTGTGGGTAATGCCCAGATCGAAGGCGGTCATCAGGTCGTAGCGCAGGCTGCTGGAGACGTGCAGGATCTCTTCCGGGCCACAGTTGAGCTTGCTGAGCATATATTCAAAGCCTTTCATCTGCGGCTTATAGGCACCGACCTCTTCCGCCGTAATCGTCATGTGAATTGGCGCGCCCAGGCGCGGCACATGATTTTTGATTAGCTCATTGGTTGAATTTGTCAGCAGCACCAGCGGAAACTCCTGCGCCACTTTTGCCAGGGCTGCCGGGACGTCAGGATGTGGCCCCCAGGTGGCGCAGGCGGCCATGACGTCGGCACAATCTTTGTCTGTGCACTCCACGCCCCATTTATTACAGGTGCGGTAAAGCGCATTCGCCACCACTTCGGGATAGAGCTTAAACGCCCCCAGCACTTCATCCATGCGATAGCTGGAAAAGTCGTCGGTAAAAGCCTGCATTTTTTCCGGAGGGATGCGCGAGGCAAACAGTTTTGCCGCCGCGCCAGCCATATCGAAGTTGATCAAGGTACCGTAACAGTCGAAGGTGATAAATTTCGGTTTAAACACGCTCATGATAGATCCTCTTGATAGCGGGTGAGTCAGAAATCGATCAGGACACTCTTGTAGCGCTGACAGGCTTCGAAAGCCTGCCGTCCCAGATCTTTACCGATGCCGGAGCCGTGAAAGCCGCCGGTAGGAATAATAAAGTCGCCCGAGCGGCCATAGCGGTTAACCCAGACCGTGCCCGAGGCAATCCCCCGAATAGCGCGCAGCGCCCGGTCGAGATTTTTGGTGTGGACGCCCGCGCACAGGCCATAAGTCGGATGGGAAGCCAAAGACAGTCCCTCCTCTTCCGTGTCGAAAACCTGCACGGTCAGCACCGGGCCGAAGATCTCTTCCTGCACGGCGGGACTGTCGGCCGCTACGTTAGCCAGCAGCGTGGGCTGCCAGAAGTAGCCATCGCCCGTGCCTGCAAAGCGTTGGCCGCCAATGAGAATTTCGCCGCCCAGCGCCACGGCGGCATGGATAACCTGTTCAACTTTGCTGGCCTGACGGCGGTCGATAAGCGGCGAGTAGCGGCTGTTTTCATCCCAGGTTACGCCGGGACGAAAGCCCAGGCAGAGCGTCATCAGCTGAGCGATCAGCGCATCCGCAATGCCGCGCTGAACAATCAGGCGGGTTCCGGCCACGCAGGCCTGGCCGCCGTTAGCGGTAAAACCGCGCAGAATGCGTCCCGCCACTTCTGCCACATCGCCTGCGTCGTCAAAAACCAGCTGGGGACTTTTGCCGCCCAGCTCCAGCGTGACCGGCTTCATGCCGTGATGCGCCGCATCGCTCATAATGCGCGCGCCGGTCAGCGTCGAGCCGGTAAAGGAAACTTTGCGCACCAGCGGATGCGCAACCAGCGCGCTACCGGTTACCGCACCGCTGCCCTGAACGATATTCAGTACGCCAGCGGGCAACCCGGCTTCCACCGCCAGCTCGGCAAAACGAATGGTGGAATAAGGCGTAAGCTCGGAAGGCTTTAACACCACCGCATTGCCCGCCGCCAGCGCAGGGCCGCACTTCCAGGAGGCCATGGACAGCGGGAAATTCCACGGGGTAATCGCGCCGATCACGCCGTAGGGTTCCGGGATCAGCATGCCTAAACTGGCGTCACGCGTTGGTAACACATCGCCGCTATATTTATCTGCACACTCCGCGTAAAAGCGGATGGCTTCGGCAGTAAAAGGGATCTCGTGATGGAGAACGTCATAAATCGGGCGTGTAGATCCCAGAGCCTCCAGCAGCGGAAGCCGGGTGTCGGCCTGGATCAGATCGGCCCAGCGCCGCAGTACGGCACCGCGCTGGCGAGGCGGACAGCTTGCCCAGCCGCTCTCCCTGGCGGCGCGCTCAGCCACCTTTACCGCTTCGTCTACCACTGCCGCGTCAGCTTCCGGCAGTTCACCTGCGATTCGTCCATCCGAAGGACGATGAACGGTAAACAGACTGCCGGAGGGCGCAGAGTGCTCGCCGTTAATATAGTGCCCTTTCGGTAAAGCAATTTTATCGGGATCGAAGCTCAGCATGGGCGACTCCATCTGTGACGCGGTATTAAGTCAGTTAATTATGGGAAGATGTCCCGGATTAATTTAACTTATGCAGAAAGTATGCCAGCCGCCGGAAAAATAAAAATGCGTATAAGCTTTGCGAAAAAAATTTTATGCCGTAATTACGGGTAAAAATCGCACGCGGCCGCTGTTTTTAACTGACTGATTTTCTATCAATTATTAACGCACCAGCGCAGAGCTAACGGACAGCTTTTTGCACCATTACGGCTCGTTACCCTTCTGTTCAAAACCGCGTTTAAATAATTTCTTCCATAAAAGTTTTCTGAGGACATAAAAAAAGCCCGGCTGCAAAGCGCGGGCGTTTTAATAAAAAGCGAGGGCTATTTAATTCAGGCTGCCAAAATGAAAAGCTTTTATTGCCAGATATTCCTCAATGCCGTGGCGGGAGCCTTCGCGGCCAATTCCCGACATTTTAATGCCGCCGAACGGCGCAACCTCCAGCGAAATGGCGCCGGTGTTGTGGCCGACCATGCCAAATTCCAGCGCCTCGCCCACGCGCCAGGCGCGACGGAGATCCTCAGTAAAGAAATAAGCGCCCAGTCCGTAAGGCGTATCGTTTGCCATCGACAGCGCCTCTTCTTCCGTATCGAAAATAAACAACGGCGCGACCGGCCCGAAGGTTTCTTCATGCGCAATACGCATAGCGGTGGTCACATTTGCCAGCACCGTTGGTGCCACAAAGGTCCCCTCACCGCGAGTGATACCGCCGGTAAGGATCGTTGCGCCCTGGCTGACCGCGTCATCAATATGCGCATTAACCTTATTGACCGCCGCCGCGTTAATTAGCGGCCCCAGCGTACTGTCTGGCGCAAAACCGTCGCCAGGCTTCAGCTTTACCACTTCTTCCAGCAGGCGCTGGCTAAAGCGTTCGCTGATCCCACGCTGCACCAGAATGCGGTTAGCGCAAACGCAGGTCTGACCGGCATTGCGGAACTTGCTGACCATCACGCCCGCCACCGCAATCTCAAGATCGGCATCGTCAAAAACGATCAGCGGCGCGTTACCGCCCAGCTCCAGGCTAAGCCGTTTAATGCTGTCGGCGCTTTGCTGCATCAGCAGCTGACCGACACGCGTAGAGCCGGTAAAAGAAATTTTGCGCACGGTGCGGCTGCCGGTCAGCGTTTTGCCAATCTCCTGTGGCAAACCGGTTAACACCTGCACGACGCCAGGCGGAAAACCGGCCTGCTCCGCCAGCGCCATCAGTGCCAGCGCCGAGAGCGGCGTCAGTTCAGAGGGCTTAACGATAATCGGGCAGCCTGCCGCCAGCGCGGGCGCAACTTTACGGGTAATCATCGCAATGGGAAAATTCCACGGCGTAATCGCAGCCGCCACGCCAACCGGCTGCTTGATTGCCAGGATCCGGCGGTCGTCATTCGGTGCCGGAATGGTTTCGCCGTAGACGCGGCGGGCTTCTTCCGCGAACCACTTCACAAAGCTGGCGCCGTACAGCACTTCACCTTTCGCTTCCGCCAGCGGCTTGCCCTGCTCGGCCGTCATAATGGCGGCCAGATCGTCAGCGTTAGCCAGAATCAGCTGATGCCACTTCTCCAGCAGCTGCGCCCGCTGTGCGTTGGGCGTTTTCCCCCAGCTTTTGCGTACCGATTCGGCAAACGCTATAGCGCGCTCCGTCTCTGCCGCGCCCAGCGCGGGGATGGTTGCCAGCACTTCGCCGCTGGACGGATTGATAACCGGCAGCGTTTCGCCATTGTCTGCCGACTGCCAGCGACCAGCAAAACAAGCCAGCTGCTTCAACAGCTGCGGCTCCTTCAAGCGTTGCATCATCATCTTTGCCCCTCTGGTTAATTATTTTTACTTTAAAGGAAGCGCCGCAGCGGATGCTGCGTTACAGCCCCGGCCGGATGCGGCGGCAGAAAGATTTGACGAACGAAACGGCATTTTATGCTGCGGGGATGATTTACCGTCTGTCGTGTCGCAGCAGAACGGGCGTGGCTATGGTTATAGTTGGGACCGGGAGCACGCGTAACAGGCAGGGCCTTTATTGACGAGCCTGCTATATTTTAGGTCTACCTGCCATCGTGAGAAAAATTATGAGTGAGCTTAGCTGGAGCAAGACGGATGATTTTTTTATCGAAACGCTGGTGAAGCAGGATGAGGATTTGCTGGCGGCGCTGACCGTAAACAGTGAAGCAAACCTGCCCGCCATTGACGTTTCGCCCAATCAGGGCAAGCTGCTGCATATCTTTGCCCGAATGATGGGCGCAAAGCGCATCCTGGAGATCGGCACGCTTGGCGGCTACAGCACGCTCTGGCTGGCAAAGGCGCTGCCTGAGGATGGCAAAGTTATTACGCTGGAATTTGAACCGCGCCATGCCGGGATTGCCGCACAAAACATTCGCCACGCCGGGCTGGAAAGCCGCGTAACAATCCTGGTTGGCCCGGCGCTGGAAAGCCTGCCGAAGCTGGCCCACTCCGCGCCTTTCGATCTGATTTTTATCGATGCCGATAAGAAAAATAATCCGGCTTATCTGCAATGGGCGCTGAAATATTCCCGTAAAGGCTCGGTTATTATTGGCGACAACGTGGTGCGCAGCGGCCGCGTAGCCGATGCCGGTAATCAGGATGAACATGTGGCGGGCATTCGCGAGTTTCTGCAACAGCAGGGAGAAGATGACAGGCTGACCGCAACGGCGATACAGACCGTCGGCGCAAAAGGCTGGGACGGTTTTTCAATAGCAATTGTGGATTAAAAAAGGGCCAGGACGGCCCTTTTTGCACGGTGGGTGCGTGCTAAACAACGCGCGGCGGCCTTATAACCTGCGGCTCAACCGGCGTCGCTCTCTGCTCCGCTTTTAAAGCAAAATAAGCGATAAAATCTTCGAGCCGTCTTCCAAAAAATTTAAATCTGAAAGTCCAGCACTGGCTCTACCGCGTCGTGCGTGGACAGCGCCTGTCGTTTGATCTCTTCCAGCGACAGATTAGCGTTACATAATTCCAGAAACTGCCAGACGTAGTTGCGCTGTAGCTGCCCGCGTTTTAAGCCCAGCCAGACGGTATTCGATTCAAACAGGTGTTTGGCTTCTAACCTTGTTAAAGAAGAGTGCGCATCCAGCTGGCAGGCCTGATCTGCCAGCACGCCAACGCCTAAGCCCAGCTCCACATAGGTTTTTACTACGTCGGAATCCTGCGCGCTTAAGACAATATCGGGCGTCAGACCTGCGGCATAAAAGGCGCGGTCAACGCGGGAACGACCGGTAATGCCCTGGCGATAGGTGATTAACGGATAGCGACTGAGCGCCGCCAGCGATACGGGCTGCTCGCGCTCCAGCTCGTGTCCTTTCGGCACCAGCAGCGCGTGATGCCAGCTGAACCAGGGAAACGCGGCCAGGGAAGGATTATTCACCACCTGTTCGCTGGCAATACCGATATCGGCTTCTCCTGCCACCAGCATCGAAACGATCTCCTGCGGTGAGCCCTGATTTAATTCCAGCCGGACATTGGGATAGAGCGCGCGAAAAGCTTTGATGACTTTTGGCAGACTGTAGCGCGCCTGGGTGTGCGTGGTGGCAATGGTTAAAACGCCGCTGGATTCATTGGTAAAAACATCGGCGAGGCGACGGACTTTTCCGGCTTCATCCAGTATGCGTTCAGCAATGTTTAACAGCGCTTTGCCGGGTTCCGTCATGCCAAGCAGACGTTTGCCACGACGAATAAAAATCTCTACGCCCAGTTCATCTTCCAGATCGCGTATATGGCGGCTGACGCCAGACTGGGAGGTAAACAGCGCATTAGCGACTTCGGTAAGATTAAACTCGCAGCGCGCCGCTTCCCGGATGATTTTAAGCTGTTGAAAATTCACGTGCGCTCCTCCCTCTGTTATTTGTTCATTTCAGACATGTTAATAAGGCTGATTGATAGCAACAAATAATAAAAAGAGGTTTTATATGCTTTTTAGCGATATAGAAACGAGGCGCGCCTGCACGCGCCCGTGGCAGGAGTTAGCCGACCAGCATCAGCTCGCGGCCTTCAACGGCGGGTTTGTTCAGCAAAGACAGCAGAATATTTTTAACTGCCTGAGCAGAAGGCGAAAGCGGCAAACGCGCGGAGACGTTCAGCGACAGAGGCAGATTCAGCGTTGGGCTGTTAATGCGCGCCATCCAGGCATTGGTGGAGCTAACCAGCGCACGAGCGGCAGATTCCGGCAGTACGGTTACCCCCATGCCGCTGGCAACGGCCGCAGTCAGCGTGGCGATGGATTCGATTTCGCCGATAATGCGGGCGCTGAGGCGGCGGAGAGAGAAAGCCTCATCCACGCGTTTACGTACGGCGCTGTAGTCGCGCGGCAAAAACAGATTCATTTCGGCCACGTTAGCCAGGTCAATGTTTTGTCCCGGACAATCGCTGGTGCCAACCAGGTAAAGCTCTTCTTTCATCAGGGGAATACTGGTCACGCCAGCGCCCGGAGCACGATCGTAAAGGACGGCCATATCCAGCTGTCCATTCATCACTTTTTCATTTAATGAACTGCCGCTGTTTTCATGCAGATAGACCAGCACTTCCGGCAGCTGTTCGCGAACAGTTTGCAGTAACGGCATGGTTAGCGACGACGCGGCCGTGCCCGGTGCCAGCCCGATAGAAACCTGCCCGGTTAAGGTCTGACCAGCATTGATAACTGCCGTTTGCGCCTGTTCACACTGGCGCAGAATAGTACGAGCGTGGGCATAAAGAATCTTACCCGCTTCCGTTGGCGTTACGCCGCGTTTGGTACGGATAAGCAACTGCTGGTCCAGTTCATTTTCCAGCGTCGCTACCTGCTGGCTAAGCGCGGGCTGCGCAATGTGCAGGACCTCTGCTGCCTGGGTCAGGCTGCCGATATCGACGATTTTTACAAAATATTTCAGTCGTCTTAAGTTCATTTTGCCTCCGTCACGGATCCCAAATGCCAGAGTCGCTGGCGGTAAGAAACAGATATTCATTTTGCTGCTGTGAAAGAATTGCAAGCGACGTGCCAGAAATTTCTTGTTAAGGCGTCATCAACAGGGTTTATGGCTAACAGACGGTAAAATAAGAGAATCTGATTACCTCTAAAGGCGTAATCACAAAGGCTCATAGCCCGGGCCGGGAGTGCGGGCTGCACCGTGGAGGTGCAGCCCATGTTGTCAGGCTGTGCAGACAATAATGGCGGGGGATCAGCGTTTATTACGGTTACGGTACATATCGACCGCAACGGCGCTGACGATAATAATGCCTTTGATAATGTCCTGAACGTAGGCGTCGACGCCGACGAAGGTAAAGCCGCTTTTGATAAGTCCAAGGATAACCGCGCCAATCAGCGTGCCGGTAATGCGTCCAACGCCGCCCATCAGGCTGCTGCCGCCGATGACCGCAGCCGCAATTGCATCCAGCTCGTAAGAGACGCCCATACTGGACTGACCGCTACTTACCCGAGCCGCCAGCACCACGCCAGCCAGACCAGAAAGGCCGCCGGCAATGGTATAAACGATTACCAGGTATTTATTAACCTTGATGCCGGAAACCTTAGCCGAGGTCATATTGCCGCCGATGGCATAAACATATTTGCCGTAGCGGGTATGTTTGAGCGCAATATGAAAAATGACCGCAACGATCAGGAAAATAATGACCGGCATCGCACCCTGACCAATAGAGGTAAAGCTGTCGGAAAGAAAGCTGACCGGATTCCCCTGCGTGTAGTACTGCGCCAGGCCGCGTGCGGAAACCATCATGCCTAACGTGGCAATAAAAGGTGGAATACCGGTGCGGGTGATCAGAACGCCGTTGACCAGGCCGCAAAGCAGCCCCACGCCGATACCGGCGACAATCGGCACCACTGCTGGCATATTCACCAGCGACGGAAACATAGGTGACAGGCTGTCGGAGGTTTGCGCCAGGCTTGCCGCGACGACCGCCGTTAAGGCAATAATCGAACCGGACGACAGGTCGATACCGGTAGTGATAATGACCTGGGTAACGCCCACCGCGATGATGCCGATAATTGCCACCTGCAGCACAATCAGTACCAGTCGATTAGGATTCAGCAAAAAGGACTGATCGCGTACATACCAGCCCGCTATTTCAAAAATCAGCGCAATGGCGACCATGACAATAAAAATACCGGTATCTTTCGGCATTTTTCCCTTCAGGCTGCTAAAGCGGCTCGCCTTCGAAAGCTGCTGGCTGTTCATTTTTACATCGCTCATGGTTTCAGTCCTTATTCAGACGCCAGTGACAAAATGGTTTCCTGATCCGCTTCTTCTTTGCTGAGGATGCCGGTGATACGGCCACCGTGCATGACCATCACGCGATCGCTCATGCCCAGAATTTCCGGCAGTTCGGAAGAGACCATAATGATGGCGACGCCGCGGTTCGCCAGTTCGCTGATTAAACGGTAAATTTCCGCTTTGGCACCCACATCAATGCCGCGCGTGGGTTCATCCAGAATCAGCACTTTTGGCTGCGCCAGCAGCCAGCGGGCAATCAAGACCTTCTGCTGATTGCCGCCGCTGAGGTTATTGATAATCTGGTCCATCGTCGGGGTTTTAATATTCAGTCGCCGAATCTGCTCCATGCAGTCTTTCGCCATCTGGATATGGCTGACAAAACCGGCCTTGCTGCTGTATTCCGGCATGTTGACGATGCTCATGTTCTCCATCACCGACAGCACCAGAAACAGCCCGGACTTTTTACGATCCTCGGTAAGAAATGCCAGTCCTTTTTCAATCGCCGTTGAGGGTGAATCTATCTTTACCGGCACGCCATCTATTAGAATTTCGCCGCCGTCGGTGCTGGTCATGCCGAACAGGCTTTCCATCACTTCGCTGCGGCCCGCGCCAACCAGCCCCGCCACGCCGAGGATCTCACCACGGCGTACGCCAAAACTGATGTCGTGAAACACGCCATTACGCTGAAGATTGCGCACGGTCAGCACTTCCGTGCCGATATCGTTGTTGAATTTCGGGAAAAGCTGGGTCAGCTCGCGGCCCACCATCTGGGTGATCAGCGACTGGCGGGTATAGTCTGCCGTTGCGTTGCTGCCGACCCAGCTACCGTCGCGAAAAACGCTGACCTCATCGGTGATGGTAAAGATTTCATCCATTTTATGACTGATATAGATGATGGCTTTGCCTTGCTCCCGCAGGTCGCGAATAATGGCGAAAAGATGCGACACTTCGGTTTCGGTCAGGGCCGACGTAGGCTCGTCCATAATGACCACGTCGGCATTCCAGGAAACCGCTTTCGCGATTTCGACCATCTGTTGGGAGGCGATACTTAGGTCGCCCACCAGATCGTCAGGCGAAAGGCGGATCTTTAGCTTGCTCAGCAGATCGCGCGTTTGTTGATTGAGCTTGCGATGATCGACGAAGCCATACTTCATGGGCTCGCGCCCCAGCCAGATATTTTCCGCCACGGTCATGTGGGGGACGAGGTTAAGTTCCTGATGGATCATGGAGATGCCTGAATGCAGCGCATCCATCGTGTCCTGAAACGCGACCGGCTCGCCTTTTACGCGGATCAGCCCTTCGTCAGGCCGATAGATACCGATAAGGCATTTCATTAGCGTTGATTTGCCCGCGCCGTTTTCGCCCATTAGCGCGTGCACGCTTCCCGGCCTGACGCGTAATGAGACGTTGCTTAATGCCTTCACGCCCGGGAAAAATTTGCTGATACCTTCGGCTTCAAGTGCGTATGCAGTCATGTTGCATCTCCAGGCTTATTTTTGATTCAGGCTGGTGAACTTCGCCATGTTTTCTTTGGTGATCAGCTGGAAAGGAATATCGACGTCTTTTTCAACGGTTTCGCCTTTTGCCAGCTTCACCGCCGTCTGTACAGCGCCTTCACCCTGACCTTTTGCATCCTGGAAAACCGTGGCGACCATTTTGCCGTTTTTGATCATCTGTAGCGCATCTGGCGTCCCATCGACTCCGGCGACCAGCACATGGTTTTCATTTTTGCCAAGCGCCTGTAGTGCGCCAATGGCCATTTCGTCATTATTAGAAGCGATAGCCTGAATATCATCGCCTGCGGTCAGCCAGTTACTGACAACGTCTACGGCGTCGTTGCGCATAAACTTCGCCGTCTGCTGCTGGGTAATTTTCAGGCCGGGATATTTAGCAACCACTTCTTTCACGCCTTTGGTACGTTCACGGGTTGACTCATTAGCTAAATCGCCAAGCAGAATGGCGACATTGCCTTTGTAATTCATGTCTTTTGCCAGCGCTTCCATTTGCAGTTTTCCTGCCAGCTCGGAGTTAGAGCCGACATAGGCCATTTTTCCGGTTAACTCTGCTGCGGGACGACGGTTAATAAAGATCAGCGGGATACCTGCTTTGCTGGCCTGCGCCATAATTGGCTTGACCGCGTTGGTGTCGACCGGGTTAACGATAATGGCGTCCACACCCTGGCCGATAAAGTTTTGTACCTGTTGAAGCTGCTGGGAAACGTCGTTTTTAGCGTCCTCTACCTGTCCTTTAACACCTTCTTTTTGCATCTCTTTTTGTACGGAGTTACGTACAATAGTCAGAAAATTGTCATCAAACAGCGCCATTGAGACCCCGATCTGAATATCTTTGGCCATACTGAAAAACGGCAGTAAAACTAACAGCGATACGATCATCTTCTTGTGCATGCTAAAGCCCTTCTGGCATTGGTGGCTGGGTTGGACCTGAATGAAAGAAATTTTTTACATTCATTCAACTTCACCAGCGCGTTGATTAAAGTTCGGTAAAGGCAAAGCTATCGATAAAACGGACTGCCGTTGGTCTCTCCTTGTCATTAATTGCAATAAATCAATTGGTTAATTAATGATGCCTGTTTTTCCCTTTCGGACACCCGCCAGGCATGCTCGCTATCGGTTCGTTTGTTTCATATTTATTTTTTTGAAACTTTACATATAAAAGCATTGAAACAGGCGTTTTAAAAACACCAAATAACAAAATTTTGACATACCTCTAACATCGAGCGGCCATTCGCAGCAAAGTGGGATCTGGCGCAAGAGATTGAATTTTGCCCGAACGGGCGAAAAACAGAGCGGGCTGTTGATTTTGCAGACGAACGCACGGCAAAACGCGATTTCCTCTTTGACACTGCCGGGCGACCTCGCTACTATGCGCTGCATCAACCGATTCCTCTGTAGTTCAGTCGGTAGAACGGCGGACTGTTAATCCGTATGTCACTGGTTCGAGTCCAGTCAGAGGAGCCATATTTTGAGAAGCCCGCTTCAGGAAACTGAAGCGGGCTTTTTGCTTTCAAAGATATGATTTTGCATTAGCAAACGTCTTCCCCTGCGCAATTATTTCCAATACATATAACGTGAGCGAGTGTTTAGTAAGCTTTTACGCCTGTCGCAGTCAACAATGCCGGACCGGGGCCATGCTTCACCTTGCCGCCAGCGTGGGAAAGCCGATTTGCTAACCGCCTGGGCAGAACCTGAACATGCCTGGGCACGAGCAGCCAATTAAGGTTTTACTTTATGATGCAGTTTTCTAACGGCTTTTTACTCAGTCTTTCGCTGTGTCTTGATATTGGTATCGCTAATATCGCCATGATTACGCTGGCCATGCAGCGGGGCTATTTTCATGGTTTCTGGCTGGGGGTCGGCACCTGTGTAGGAGACTTAGCCTATGCGCTACTGGCGCTGGCGGGAATGACCGTGCTGCTGCAGTACGAAGCCGTCCGCTGGGTATTGTGGACTGGAGGGGGCGCCCTGCTTTTATGGTTCGCCGGGAAAATGCTGGTTGCCGCTTTCCGCAAAGCATCTGAACTGGATGTAAATAAAACGCATCAGTATCGTTCTCTGCTACGTGAGTTCAGGCGAGGAATAGTCCTGGCTCTGTCCTCCCCTACGGCTATTTTATGGTTTGCTACGGTCGGAGGCGCGCTCATTTCCCGCATGGGACAGCACAGCGTAACGGCCTCGGCCTGGTTTCTGAGCGGCTTCTTTATCGCCGGCGTATTCTGGACCTGTATTCTGTGTCTGGTGGGGAGTTTCGGCGGTAAGTTATTGGGTCACCGCCTGCTTAAATACTCTTACATTGCCTCGGCACTCATTTTTAGCTATTTCGCCATTTATGTTATCGCGTCAGGTTATCGGGAATTTATCACCTCCTGATCCCACCTGTGAAAAATAGTAATGGGGCGTGGTCCCCATTACCTTGCGGAAAGCATTAATAAAGTGGCTCTGATCGTAAAATCCTAAGGCTATGGCCGCGTCAAGAGGATGAACCTTCCTGCGTAATAAATTACGCGCCTGGTGCAGACGCAACTGCATATGATACTGCAAGGGTGGCATGCCGGTATGCCGCGTAAAAAGACGAACAAAATGGTATTTGCTCAGCCCGGCAATTTGAGCAAGGCTTTCCAGCTGCGGCTTTACGTTACTATGCTCGCGCAAATATTCAATAACCCATTCTATTCTTTGTTCATCCCTTCCCTTCACAGAAACATCTTTTTCCAGCAATTCACCACAAAGCAGCATCAGCTCTTGCTCCTGACAGATGCCGTTATCCTGACGAGCCGAGTTTGCATAGCGGCACAGCACATTAAACAACCGGGGATTGTTAATGACGCCTTCATGCAATGCCGGTGCCTCACGATCGCCCCGCAAATTTTCTTTATTAACCAGGTTTTTTACCATAGCCTGCGGCAGGTGCACGCTAACAAATTCCACGCATTGACTGTCGAAGCGCGATGCCTGGATCGTACCGGGATTATATAAGGTAACCTGACCACTTTTAACGTAAGTCGTCTTTCCAGCTAGCCAGATCTCTTCAATCCCCGTCAGGTTTGCGCTAATAACATACTCATCATGTAAATGCCTGGGAAAGCCGGAATAACAGGCTTTTACCCTGGAGCATTCAATGCCATTTCGGCTGAACCATTCGGTAGATTCTAAGGTCAACGTGCTATGCCTTATGCGTTGGTTATGAATGGATATTTATCCTTCAAGGCGATTACTGAACGCCCGCTTATCTGCTTTTCTCGACTATCTGTGGGAAACCTTTCCTGAAGGAAACCGGAGGAGCTTGCCGGTTTTATTTCAGCCTGTTCTTCAGTGAAAGCCACTACAAGGCGATATGGCCCGGTATGATTTCGTTTTTACGCAGGGTTAATACTTCAAAACCGTCAGCGGTCACCGCTACGGTATGTTCCCACTGAGCCGAAAGCTTTTTATCGCGCGTCACCACAGTCCAGCCATCTTTTTTCTTTTTTATTTTGCTGGCACCCTGATTTACCATCGGTTCGATGGTGAACACCATTCCTTCCTGTAATATTTCGCCCGTCCCTGGTCGGCCATAGTGCAACACCTGGGGTTCTTCATGCATTTCCTTACCGATACCGTGCCCACAATACTCCCTGACAACGGTATAGCCGCTACTTTCAACATGCGTCTGGATGGCGTGCCCGATATCGCCCAGCGTCGCACCCGGTTTTACTGCTCTAATGCCTGACCACATGGCTTCCCAGGTTTTCTTCACCAGACGGCGAGCTAACGGTGAGACATCCCCGATTAGATACATTTTGCTGGAATCAGCAATCAGACCCTCCTTTTCCAGGGTAATGTCTACGTTAACGATAGTACCGGATTTCAGGTATTCGCTAGCTTTAGGGATGCCGTGACAAACGACTTCATTGACTGAGGTGTTCAGTACGTAGGGATAATCATATTGTCCTTTGCTGGCCGGGCGAGCCTGCAACTGCTCGACAATAAATTGTTCTGCCCGGTTATTGATGTCCAGGGTGGTGACTCCCGGAGCAATAAACGTATCCAGCATTTCAAAGACGGAAGCGAGTAATGCTCCGGCATGACGCTGGCGAGCAAGTTCATCTGTGCTTTTAATGGGAATTGATGGCATCAATCACCTCCATTAAACGGTCAGAACCCGATTTCAACATCATTAGCTTGATCTGCTGATAATTAAGTTCGGGATAAAGCTCGCTCATCATACCCAGGCGGATCCAGTATTCAGCCTGTGCGTTAACTGAACGTGACATGGCCTTGCTGGCATCGCGGACGTCTTCATGCAGCAGGTCTGAGATTTTAACGATACCCATAAGCCTATACTCCGTTACGATTCATATATAAATCGTATATTTTCCATCGGCAAATGTCATGGGTTGATTACAATGATTATATCTACCCAGCGCCACAACCCTCGTGGCGCTGGAAAAACGTTTAGCTAAATCTTTCCGGCCGGAAAGTGGTGAGCATCGGATGCTTCGCACCCGTAAGCATTTCATCCGTAAGAAGTTCGCCAAGGATCAGCGCCAGCGTTGCGCCTGAATGGGTAAACGCCACAAAGCAGCCGGGTACGTTCTTTAGTTCCCCGACGACCGGTTCGCCATCGCCCGGAACAGGCTTTAACCCAATTTTCCAGCTCTGTGCCGCCAGCGGTGAACCATCGCCAACCAGGCGCCCCGCTTCGACCATTAACTGACTGACCACCGCTTCATCGATGCTGTATCGGCCGTCAGCATGCGCCACAATATCTTCTTCGTACCAGTCATGATCGACCGCCAGCGTATTGCCGGGATTAGGGCGAATCGCCGCGCGTGGCGTATTCATCACCACCTTCAAACCACGATCCTGTACCGTGCTGGTAACCAGCATAGAAACCGGAGAACCGTTAGCGATATGTACACCGAGCGGCGCGACAACCTCGGGTGTCCATGGGCCGCAGGCCACCAGCACTCGATCTGCGATGAATTCACCGCGTTTCTCGCTGCGAACGCCAGCCGCACGTCCGGCGGTAACTATCACACTCGCTTTTCCCGCATGCTCAATCACTTCGCCACCCGCTGCTTTTAGCTCCTGAACAAGATGCTCGACCAGATGCGGCAGGCTGACCCAGCCCTCGCCCGGATTGGCAATAGCGACGCTGGCGAGCGCGGTTGCGTTTACCTTTGGATCGACATGACTGACTGTAGTCTGATCGACAAGGTGCGAGTCATAGCCAAGCGCTTTTTCATAAGCGTGCCGCGCTTTCGTCCCTGCTTCATCGTCAGCGGCCCAGCACAGCGCACCATCAAAACGCAGCCAGTCGAGATCGGGATGGCGGGCAAACAACGTGCGGTAACGGTCAATCCCTGCCATTCTCAGCGCATGATAAGGTTGTGAACGTTCGCCGGCCGAGTTAAGCCAGGAAAGCGAACGTCCCGATGCACCAGAACAAAGCTCCGCTTCCGTTACCAGCGTCACTCTGGCACCGGCTTTGGCCAGCTGCCATGCGGTTGACACGCCCAGCACGCCACCGCCCAACACGACAACGGTTTTAGCCACAGATTTTTCACTCATCATTCATTCCTTCTGTTAAAGAGTTACGCCGGTCAGGCAATACGCACGCGGTTTTGCCGATGGAGTTGTTCGATAAGCTGCAGTACAGCCAGCGCCTCATCGGCCGCTACGGGAGGCGGAGCGCCGTGCAACAGCGCGCTGGCCAGCAATTGATAAAAGGCGGGATAGTCGCCGCGCTGTAGAGGAACGTCATGGAACTCATCCACTGTGCCTGCCCGGGCAGACTGTTCAGATGGCGTAACGCCGTACCGACTGTCCGCTGGCGACATTCCTGCGGCAAGCTGCGGCTCCTGGTTATCCAGCCCGAAGCGGGTAAAAGCGCCCTTGCTGCCCAGCAGATGAAAGCGCGGCGCGTTTAATGCGGCCTGGCCATTCATGCATAGCCGCGATCGCACTCCGTTTTGATGTAAAAGTGAGACGAAGCAGTCTTCGTCACTGTCGGACTGCTTGCCCGAATGCCGCGCCAGCTCCGCGCTGGCTTCCTGCACCGGGCCAAATAGCTGTATAGCCTGATCGATCAGGTGGCTCCCCAGATCCAGCAGCAGGCCGCCGCCCTGCGCAATCGTTACCTTGTCACGCCAGTTGCCAAAGCCTTCAGGTCGCCACCACTCAAAGCGGGATTCGAAACTTCTGACCGTGCCAAAGGCCTCTGCCTGCACCAGGCGCTGAAGCGTAAGGAAATCCCCATCCCAGCGGCGGTTATGAAACACCGTCAGCAAAGTATTGGCCTGGCGGGCTGCGCTAATCATCGCCTGAGCCGCTTCCACATCCGGGGCAAAAGGTTTATCTACTACCAGATGGATGCCGCGCTGGCTGGCCTGCAAAGCTTGCTCAAGATGCTGCGCGGGTGGCGTGGCCAGCACGATGAGATCTATTGCGATTTCACCGCTATCGATCAGCTGCAGCAGTGATGACCAGTCCGGCACAATTCGCGCCTGTGGGTAGAGATGCTGTGCCGATGCCACTCGCTGTTCGTCACGGCTGACAATCACCTCCAGCAGGTAATCTTTATTGTGTGAAATCAGCGGTGCATGAAAGACCTTTCCGGCAACGCCAAAACCCACCAGAGCCGTACGAACGGGGCCTGAAACCTTGCGATGTGCCATCAGAGCACCTCCGATAAAAAACGTTGTAAACGGGCTGACTGCGGGCGTTCAAACAGTTGCTCTGGCGTACCCGCTTCCACGATCTCACCTTCGTCCATAAACACCACCTGGTCGGCAACGCGCCGGGCAAATCCCATCTCATGCGTCACCACTACCATGGTCATGCCGCGCTGACTCAGCTCGGCCATCAGCGTCAGCACGCCTTTTACCAGTTCGGGATCGAGCGCAGAGGTCGCTTCATCAAACAGCATTACTTCCGGTTCCATCGCCAGCGCACGCGCAATGGCCACACGCTGCTGCTGGCCGCCGGAGAGATCGCGCGGACGATGATCGGCGCGCTGCGCTAATCCCACTTCGGCCAGACGCTGGCGGGCAATCTCCAGCGCTTCGGCTTTAGAACGGCCTTTTACTTTCCAGGGTGCCAGCGCCACGTTTTCAAGCGCGCTATGGTCGGGAAACAGATTAAAGTGCTGAAACACCATGCCGATGCGCAGCCGCAGCGCGTCGGGTTTGTCTTTCAACACCGAACGGCCTGCCAGCAATACATCGCCGCTTTTGGGTTCATGCAGCCGGTTGATACCGCGCAATAAGGTTGATTTGCCTGACCCGGAAGGACCGATGATGCAGGTGGTCGCGCCGGGAGCGATATTCAGCGATACATTGCGCAGTACTTCGATTGGGCCATACGCCAGCGTCAGGTTGCGCAGCTCAAGGCTTGCACCGTGAAACGTAGAGGAAGTTGCCATATCAGTGTCCTTGTTCGCTGGTCAGGGAGACGGTGGGCGCAACGGCGCGTTTGACATCTACTTCATCAACTTCTTTCAAGCCGCTTTGCGGAGCCGTCGCGCGTCGACGACCGGTCCGGTAACGGATGTCGATGTAGTTCACCGCGTGCGTCAACGGCACGGTGATAACCAGATAAAACAGTCCGGCCAGCATCAGAGGCGACAGGTTGCCGCTAAGTACCGCCGCATCCTGGCCGACCCGGAACAGTTCGCGCTGACCGGTCATCAGCCCCAGCAAATAGACCAGCGAAGAGTCTTTAATAATGGCGATAAACTGGTTAACGATGGCGGGTAACACGCGGCGAATACCCTGCGGAATAATCACCAGCCGCATTGCCCGGTTATAACTCATGCCCAGCGCCCGACAGGCTTCCATCTGGCCTTGTTCGATGCTCTGAATACCTGAACGAAAGATTTCGCCCATGTACGCGCTGGCAATCAGGCTCAGGGCAAAGATGCCGAGCGGGTAAGGTGTGGGTCCAAACAGCTGGTAACTGAAACGCGCCAGGCCCTGACCAATCAGCAAAATGGTAAGGATGGAAGGCAGGCCGCGAAACAGATCGGTATAAAGCCGGGCGGGCACGCGCAGCCAGCGCGAAGGGGAAATCCCCATCAGCGCCAGGATAAGACCGAAAAAGGTCCCGAGCACCGTGGCCGCCACCGAGATAATAATCGTATTGACCAGCCCGGTTGCCAGCAGCTGCGGCAGTACATCCATCATCGCCGGGATATCAAAGAAGGTACGCGAAAGAATAGTTATCAGATCCATAGCCGATTCTCTGTTGCGGGTGACGGAGAGAAGCCATCACCGGATGCAGGCACACGCACAGCGCGCGGAATTAATGGTGCTGGGGCAGATACTGTTCAGGCATTGGCGAACCGGGGAACCACTTCTCGTAGAGCTGTTTCCAGGTCCCATCCTGCATGGCATCTTTGATGGCTTTATCCAGCGCGGCTTTAAAAGCGGGTTTGTTTTTGGCTATCGCCACCCCTGCTGGTGCATCAAAAGAAGGGATATTGGCGGCCGTCGTCAGCTTAAAGCGGGTGGCATAATCTTTGGCGGCTTCGTAATCCAGAAACATGGCATCAAGAGTGCCGTTGTTCAGCGCGGAGACGGCAGCGTTGTTATCAGGGAAGCGAACCAGATCCGTCTGTTTGAAGTGTTGCAGCGCATAGCTTTCCTGCAGCGTTCCCTGAATCACGCCCAGCCGTTTGTGGGCCAGCGTCTCGACGTTTTTCACGCCGGAATCGCTGCGGGTTAACACCGTCAGATAACCAGCCAGATAGCCCGTAGAGAAATCGACCGTCTTTTCGCGGGCGGGCGTAATGCCGATAGCCGAAACGCCAGCGTCGTACTGCCCGTTAGCCACGGCAGGAAGGATGGCGGAGAAATCCTGACCAACAAAATCGACCTGATCGATACCGATACGGTGGGCGACGTTTTTGAAGAACTCGACGTCAAAACCGGTAAAATTGCCGCTTTTATCGGTGAAGGTATAAGGCTTTGCGTCTCCCAGGCTGGCCACACGCAGATGGCCCGGCTCAATTAAACCATAGGGATTGTTATCAGCCGCCTGAGCACTGAAGCTGGCTGAAAGGATGACCGCGGCGCCGAAGAACGCGGCGGTCAGATGGGTAAAACGGTTATGCGATGTCATAAGGCCCTTCCGTCTTTGCAGGTGAAACTTTAGGGACCACCGAGCCGGTGAGTTATAATTGAGACCGGTCTCAATGGGAGTCAAAATGAAACCGGTGCTTGTTGTGAGACCGGTCTCAAGTGGATATACTCATATTAAGCACACGCTTTAAGCAGCGTCAATTTCGATGTTATCAACTTGTGATTCGAAATAATTATGACAACAAAAAATCAATTGCGAAGCCCGACGGTAGCCGATGTCGCGCAGCTGGCAGGCGTGTCAAAAGCCCAGGCTGCCAGAGCCTTAGGCAGATATGGTTCCGTCAGCGAAGAAGTGCAAACCCGCGTCACTCACGCTGCTGAAACGCTGGGATACCGGCCAAACGAGCTGGCGCGCAGCATGAATACCGGGCGTTCCAATACCATTGGGGTAATCGTTGGCGATATCGAAAACCCCCACTTTGGTCTTGCCTTACGCGGTATGGCCGACGTCGCTCGCCAGGCAGGGTTTCATTTGCTGCTCAGTAACAGCGATGAAACCGTGGAGGAAGAACGGGAAGCCGTACGCGTGATGCTGGACAAGCGCGTTGACGGGATCATCGTTGCGCCCTGTAGTTCTCTGGCACGCGATAACGATCACCTGAAACAGGTGCTGGCGGAAGGACGCGCTCTGATGACCTTTGACCGTGCGGTCGAAGGGCTGGAGGTGGAAACTATTCAGGCAAATTTTCTGGCTGTAGCAAAAGACGCCACACGGCTATTGCTGAACGCCGGCCATCGGCGTATCGCTTATCTTTCCAGTATGCGTATTGCCACGCCCTATTCCCACTCGATGGCGTTAGGGCCAACGCCCGTCGCGCAACGTGTGAAAGGGATGATCGATGCACATCAGGCGGCGGGAATAACACTGGACCCGGCACTGGTGCGGCTTAATGCCATCAACGATGAGAATATCAAACAGATATTGACCGAGTTGCTTATGCTACCCGAGCCGCCTACCGCGCTGATCGCCTCAGATAACCTTATCGCCATGGGTTTACTGCGCGAACTGGCAAAACGCGGTCTGCGGGTGCCCGAAGATATCTCGTTTGTGATGTATGATAATTTCCCCTGGACGGAACTGGTGGCCCCGCCGCTGACGGTAGTGGCTCAGCCGGTTTATGAGATGGGCCGGGAAGCCGCGCGCAGATTGATCTGCCATATCCGCCAGCAGCCTGCCGGCGCGTTACCGGAATTTGATAGCTGGCTGGTGGTGCGGGGATCGACGGGAGAAATGAGGTAGCCCGTACTGCTTTTTCGCAAGGCTGATTAACCGCAGGAACGGCGTTAAGTCACCAGGTAATCGCTAAAATGGGCGAGCATAAAGTCAACAAAGACGCGCACCTTTGGCGTCATTTTCCGGTTGCTGGGCCACACGATATGCAGCGTGCTGGCGTCGATTATGTCGTTAGCCAGCACGATGCTTAACCGCCCTTCTGCAACCGCGTCTTTGACAGCGAAGTCGGGCATACACGCGATACCGCGTCCGGCAAGCGCCATGTAAAGCAGCACATCTACGCTGTTGCATATCACTGTTAACGGTAGCGAAAATCCCGTTGTAAAAGCAGTGGGTTGCAGCGGCCATTGGTATGCTTTCCCGCCCGACGTCAAACGGTAGTGCAGGCACGCATGATCTAAAAGATCTTCCGGTTTTGCCGGGATCCCTTTCTCTTTCAGATACGCTGGTGCAGCTACCAGACATGTACGATAAGGCCCCAGCGGGCGAGATACCAGGCGCGAATCCCGGAGCAAACTCCCCCGAATGACCACATCAAATCCTTCATCGA
This sequence comes from Erwinia sp. BNK-24-b, assembly GCF_047456155.1. Lineage (NCBI taxonomy): Bacteria > Pseudomonadati > Pseudomonadota > Gammaproteobacteria > Enterobacterales > Erwiniaceae > Erwinia > Erwinia sp. BNK-24-b. The sequence continues at coordinate 1,581,002 of NZ_CP179901.1, read as the reverse complement.
TCACATCGACGAGCCGGTCGGTAAAATCTAAATCCAGCTCTATCTCGGGATAGTGCGCCATAAATGCGGCGAGCACGGGTAGCGGTAGCCCTGCCGCCAGTGCCAGCCCCACCTTAAGTCGCCCGTGCGGGTGCTGTGTCATTGCGCTGAGTTCATCTTCCGCAGCCTGAATTTCCCCAAAAATTCGCCTGCACCTTTCGAAGAACATTTCACCTTCTGAAGTAAGATGGATGCTGCGCGTACTGCGCTGAAAGAGCCGCACGCCTGTACGCTCCTCCAGCCGGGAAATACTTTTACTGACGGCAGATGCAGACAGGCCAAGATTTCTGCCTGCTTCTGCAAAGCTCTGGGCCCGTGCAGCTTGCACAAAGACCGCCATCCCTCCCAGCGCACTGAAACTTTCCACCGCCTGCTCCCCAAAAATTCCTGTTAATGACAGTTTTGTCACTTCTGAAATGAACACTACCCCCGTTAATGCTGCCGGGTCAATGGCGTTAGGATGAACGTGAAAGGTGCGCTGGCCCTTGCCAGCCAGCGGTTGAAATCAATGAATAAGAAGGACTATGCCATGATCGTTACTGCACATCTTGATGCCTGGCTTGCCGCCCTGGGCAAGCGTCACGTTGAAGGCGCTATGGCCCAAATGGCGGATAACGTCACGTTCCGCAGCCCAATCATTCCTGTTCCCTTCGAAGGGAAGGAACAGGTTAGTAAGGTGCTTACCCAGCTGCTGGACACTATAGAAGCCTTTGATTTACAGCTGTTGTTACGCAACGAGGCGGATTTTGTCGCCATTTTTACTATCAGGTTTGGCGATCACACCATTGACGGTATGGATCGCCTACATTTAAACGATGCGGGTCTTATCGACGCTATAACTATGGCATGGCGGCCGCTTGCAGCCGTTGTCGCAGTTCAGCAAAGTATTGCGCCGAAACTGGGCGGTAAGCCAATGAAGCTAATGCCCCTGGAGTAAAGATTTTTAAACCCAGGCCGCGATGTCTGCAAGCGCGTGGCCTTATTTCACCCTCCTGCCAGGATATTTTATGATCGGGCAAAGTTGACAGACCCGTGATTCTTTTTTCCCTGTTCATCCGGCACCGCTATTTTGTTGTTATCACGACAGGGCCAAAGTTTATTTTTCATCATTGCTTATTGCAGCACTTTTTACTTCCCAGCTTTAATTTGCGCTTTCCGACATAGCCTTATGCTTAAATAAAATTTTTATCCGATATTAAATATTTTTATCAGCCGGCTGCACATTGCTTATGAACAGCCGGTGAGGTTCTTTATACAGAGTATTCTTAGCAACCAGCTACTGTTGACGGCGACGGCTACACGCTGCTGCGCATAAAGCGGATGTAGCATTTTCTACTGATGGATTATGGCTAAGGCTGGCCCTAAGTTTTTCGCCAGCCGTGCATTTTAGATTATTCTCAAATCCTGTTTATCTGTTTACCCCCTATATTACCCGCGTTTGTCAGGGCGTTATCCAAAATTCAGAGCGTCCTGTCCTTCCATTCCTGTGGGGTAATTTTTTGAAAGAGTCACGAACGATCGCTGTCTGGCCAGGCAACAGTCGAACTATTTTCTGGTTGAAGCGCAGCAAGTTATATCCATTAAGCCATTATCAGCGCCTGTTTATTCTGATGATGTCTATTAATCTTCTGTGGCTTTATTATGCCCTGACGATCGGCAACTGGTGGCAACCTCAGCAGTTAAATCTGGCTGCAATGGCGCATATGGCGCTGGGTAATTTATTAGCTTCCGTGCTTATTCGTCAGCAGTATTTAATTAATCTGCTGTTTCGCCTCGTCTGGAAAACCCCAAAAAGCTGGCCGCTGAGGGTGCGACGTCATGTGGCAAAAGTCTATCACTTTGGCGGAATACATTCAGGTTGTGCATTATTTGCCACGGTATGGACGCTGCTATTTACTGCCGGCGTTTGCTGGAACTATATGCACCATTTGCCGGGTGTTTCCCTGCGGCTGGTCATGCTCAACCTTATGCTGGGGCTGTTGCTGGCGTTAATCTGCCTGATGGCTCTGCCAAAAATGCGGGCGCGTTATCATAACCAGTTTGAACACGTTCATCGCTACGTTGGCTGGCTGGCCCTGTTTCTTTCATGGGCCCAGGTGAGCTGTTTTGCCCGTGATACGCAACATCCGGTCTGTCTGCTGCCCGCTTTCTGGGGGCTGCTCACCATCACCATCAGTGTGCTGTTGCCGTGGTTCCATCTGCGCCGCATACCGGTGACCTTTACCCGTCCTTCAGAGCATGCGGTACTGCTGCGTTTCCACTTGCCGCGCGATCCCTTTACCGGCTCGTCGCTGACTATTAGCCGTCATCCGCTAAGTGAATGGCACCCGTTTGCTAACATCCCGGTGCTGGAGGGGCCTGGCTGTCGGATGCTGGTCTCACGGGCAGGCGACTGGACCAGTTCGTTCATCGATAATCCGCCAACCCATGTCTGGTTTCGCGGCATTCCCACGCCTGGCGTTGGCAGTGTGCATCAGCTGTTTCATTCGGTGGTGTTTGTCGCCACGGGCAGCGGGATTGGCCCTCTGTTACCCCACCTGGTGGCTAACCAGGCGCGCCACTGCCTGATATGGTCAACGCGCAATCCCCGCCTTACCTACGGCGATGCTTTTGTGGACGAGGTGCTGGCCGTGGTACCGGACGTCATTATCTGGGACACCGATGCGAAAGGAAAACCCGATCTGCTGGAGCTTGCCTGGCAGGAAGCAGAACGGATAGAGGCGGAAGCGGTGGTATGCATTGCAAACCGCAAGCTCACTGACTATGTGGTGGACGGATGTGAGGCACGTGGCCGCGCGGCGTACGGAGCCATCTGGGACTCATAGAAAGTAAAACTGATGGCCATTAGTGCCGCAATAAACCACTGCCGGACAATCTTGAACGGTTAAGTGAAGTGCCCGGCTGAATGGTTTGGCTGATATATGACAGTAAGCCCCACTATTTTTGAAGGGGCTTATTTGGCCACTTTAGTTAAAAAAAAATGGATAATTTATCAGCAACATTATCCTCTACCATGATATTTACTCCATACGGACAGGTTAGTGACTCTGGGGGATACCGGCATACGATTGATTGCGCAAAGGGCATTATTCTGTTGATGAGTTACCTGCTTGCCTGCCTTGAGATTGTGAAAGCGCTCATTGCGTCTTAAAAGATACCTGAGTTCTCAATATAATTATCCACTACCGGAATATCAAAGAGGCAAAGGATTACACTTGAGAAACAGCAACGATACTGATAGAGATCAAAAATAACCAGCAATTTAATTATGTGATATTAATCACAATGGAAGGGGTAAATTTAGTTAATATGTCTCGCAAGGATATGCAAACAAAAAGGAGATATTATGAAAACCCTGAAACCCAATAAAATAAACATAATATCCGGTGCAGGATTGCAAAACTGTAATATGAACGACATGTCCAGGGATTTTATTAAGGGTGCTATAAGCGGTGGTTTATCAGGGGCAACCGCCGGGAGCGTTGCTGTTCCGGGAACAGGCTTTGTCCCCGGATGGTTAGCAGGCGTACTTGGGGCGGGAAGTCTTAATGGCATCTTATATGGAGGCACTTGTTGGTGGTAACTCCTCGTGTAATGAGGATAATAATAGCCTCTGTATTATTATCTGTAGTAATGGCTGCTATGGCTTACTGTTCTAACACGACATATCAATATCAAAAAGCCGCCATTGCATCATCATCCGGAATAGTGTTTTTTTGGTTTTTCTATAAATTTAAAAAGTAGATATTAGCGCTCTTATCTCAGAGCGCTAATAGTATATTAAAGGCCCGATGGTGGTTCCTGATAATTTTTCCGTCAACCTGGCAGGCGCGACGCTTTATCATCTGCCCAATGTTAATACACCATTAGTTTTCGGGTATGCAGTATGGCTTTACGGCGAGATTATCCCCAGGGAGCATAACCAGCAGGCTGATGGTGAGGCTGAGGCAAAGGAAGCACCATCCGAAACACCTTTTTGTCCCATTCCCCCTCCTCAGTCCGCCCAAAATTAATCCAGCTTACACTCAAATATTTCTTCACTTTGCCGATAGTAAACACACTCATTAGTTACCCTGGTAAATTATCGTGAAAATATCAATGCGTATTGTTATCGGCTACGGCCTCATGGTGCTGCTGCTGGCCGTGTGTGCTGGCGTAGCTGTTAATGCTCTGAACCATGCCAGGGATAGCATGAATGATGTGGCAAACATCAAAATGAAGAAGTATAAGCTGGCGCTTGATATGCGGGGCAGCGTACGCGATCTCTCCATCGCGGTGCGTAACCTGGCGCTGCTAACCGATCCAAAACAGATGCAGCCTGAGTGGGAACGCGTTCAAACCCAGAAGAATTTGTTTATCAAAAATCGGGAAGCGCTGGCCCAGCTAATGAAAATTGATTCTACCCCGGCGGGACGTAAAGCTTTCAAAGCCATTATCGAGAGAGAAGGCCCCGCCATGGCCGACTTTGAAAAAGCAGGCCAGCTTGGTCTTCAGAACCGACAGGCTGAAGTGGTTCCTTTTCTGATGAATGTCTCTCGTCCAACGCAACGGGCATTGCAGGCTGCGCTTAACGATATGACGGATGTGCAGGTGCACAATGTCCAGAATGCCGTAGAAAAAAGCAGTGAGGAGAGCCGTCGGACCAGCTTTTTGCTGGTTGTTCTGGTTTTCTTATCGCTGCTGATTGCCGCAGGGACCGGTTTTATGACCTTACGAATTCTAATGCGTCAGTTAGGCGGCGAGCCGGTGCAGGCGCAGGAGCTGGCGGCAGCGATTGCTGGCGGCGATCTTACCTCTCAGGTAGCGCTCCGTCCGGGAGACACCACCAGCATGCTGGCGTCACTGGCCCGGATGCAAAGTCACCTCTGTGAGCTGGTATCAAAAATTAAAGATGCTTCAACTTCAGTTGCGCTGGCCTCCGATGAAATTGCCCGAGGCAATACGGAGTTGTCGTCCCGTACCGAGCAGCAGGCATCTGCCCTGCAGGAAACCGCTGCAAGTATGGAAGAGTTAACCGCCACGGTGAAAAGCAACACTGCGGGTGCCACCTTTACGGCCAGCTCGGCCCGTGAGACGGCTGCACTGGTCCGTGACGGTGAAAAAAATGTTCGTCAAATGACCAAAACGATGGCTGACATCTCTTCCAGCGCGACCAGGATAAAAGATATTACCGGCACGATTGAGGGCATCGCTTTCCAGACTAATATCCTGGCGCTGAACGCAGCCGTTGAAGCTGCACGGGCCGGAGAACAAGGCCGAGGATTCGCCGTAGTAGCCAGTGAAGTTCGTACGCTGGCGCAGCGCAGCGCCACGGCCGCACGGGATATTAAAGTCCTGATTGAAAACGCGGTTTCTCAGATTAACGCGGGTGTCGCGGTAGCCGACGGTACGGCGGAAAACATCATGAGCGTAACCGGCAAGGTCAGCGAGCTGGCTGCAGCGATGGATGAAATTGCTCTGGCCTCAAACGAGCAGATGCAGGGCATTTCCCAGATAAGCGTGGCAGTCGGCCAAATGGATGGGGTAACCCAGAGTAACGCCGCGCTGGTGGAAGAATCCACTACCGCCTCGCAATCTCTGGCAGAGCAGGTACACGCTTTAGGGGGAATGGTAAATACCTTCCGCGTTTAAGTGAATATCAGTTTATTTTGATTTTCCCGCTTGCTGGTTAAACAGGGTCGGGCCACAACCCATCGTGGCCCAAACCGATTATGATGGTCAGATGCTCCGGGCAGCTATTCGTTAACCGTAATCACTACCTTACCCACATGCTGACGGCTGTCAAAATATCGCCAGGCTTCCGCCGTTTGCTCAAAGCTGAACACCTGGCCAACTACGGGCCGCAGCTTGCTGAAATTTAATGCGCGGTTCATGGCAATAAAATCTGCGCGGCTGCCGACGCTAAAAGGCCTGACGGTCACGCTGCTTTTGAGCAACGACATAAAATCAATGGGTGCATTGCCATCGGCAACAAATCCTATCAGTGCAATTTCTCCGCCCGGCGCGGTAGAAAGCAACGACTGTTGCAGCGTACCCGGCCCGCCAACTTCGACAACTCGTGAGACGCCTTCGCCGTCAGTCAGTTCACGTACTTTGCCCGACCATTCAGGATACTGGCGGTAGTTAATGATGTGATCCGCGCCCAACGTGGTTAGCAACTGCGCTTTTTCATCATTTGACGTCAGCGCAATAACCCGCGCCCCGCTCAACTTAGCAAACTGCACCGCATACAGCGCTACCCCGCCGGTGCCCAGTGTCAGTACCGTTTCGCCCGGCCTTATCGGTCTGGACTGTTGCAGGCTGTTCCATGCCGTCACGCCCGCACACGGCAAGGTTGCCGCCTCTTCCCAGCTTAAATAATCAGGAATGGCGACCAGCCCCTCCTGGTTGACCACTTTATACTGGGTTAGCCAGCCATCGGCCTGCGTGCCGTATGCGCCACGTCCGGCGGCACTATTTTGCGCACCGCCAAACCAGTAAGGGAAAAAGCTTCCCGCTACCCTGTCACCGACGGCAAACAGGCTTACCGCTTCGCCGGTCGCGACCACTTCGCCCGCGCCATCAGATATGGGGATCAATCCTTCTTTAGGCGAAAGCGTACCGGTACCGTACAGGATCGCCAAATCCCGGTAATTGAGGCTACAGGCACGAACCTTGATTAAAACCTCATCTGCTCCAGGGACAGGCTGCGGCTCCTCGACCCGTTTTAAGCCATCAAGGCTGCCGAAATGCTCAAGACGATAGCTTTGCATAATGATTTCTCTTTCGGTTAGTAAAGATGCCCTTTTAACCTAATCTTTTTCAGCTGGACTCTGAATGACTAAAAAGATATTTATACTGACTTATCGTCCATTCTGAAGAGTTTGCTATGCCTACGCGATCCCCGGTTAACGCTTGCCGCCATCGCTGAGCGCGTCGGTTACGATTCCGCCATCACGCTGGGACGGGCATTCAAACGTTTTGCTGGCGTAACGCCAGGCGAATATCGGCAACAAACGGGCCAGTAATGAGGTCAGTAATAACGCAGTGACAGGCTCCTGACGGCTGGCGCAACCGGCAGCGATCACATTTCAGCCAGTTGCACTGAAAATTTGCATTACCCCTTTGACAGCCAGAGTCGACCTCGTTATTATGCGCCCCGTTCAAACGATTCCTCTGTAGTTCAGTCGGTAGAACGGCGGACTGTTAATCCGTATGTCACTGGTTCAAGTCCAGTCAGAGGAGCCATATTCAGAGAAGCCCGCTTCAGGAAACTGAAGCGGGCTTTTTGCTGTTGTGCCTGCTGGTAAACACAATGCGGCAGTCCATTGCCACCGCATTGTGCAGCGAACTTAGCTGAGCTTATACGAGTTTGCGCCCGTTCCCGCCAGGCTACCGCCGTCAACGATTAGATACTCTTTACGGATTGGCTTGCCCTCAAAGAAATTCTGCAGGATTTCCAACGTTCCCGCTGCATAGCGAGTCTGCGCCGAGAGAGATGTTCCGGAAATATGCGGCGTCATACCATTATGCGGCATGCTGCGCCATGGGTGGTCCACCGGCGCGGGCTGCGGGAACCATACGTCACCGCCGTAACCAGCAAGCTGTCCCGATGCTAATGCCCGGGCGACCGCATCGCGATCGCATAATGCGCCACGTGCAGTATTGACCAGATAGGCTCCACGTTTGAACTTAGCTAAAAATTCGTCGTTAACGAATCCCTGAGTAGAAGGATAAAGCGGCGTTTGCAGGTTAACGACATCGCACACTTTAACCAGCGATTCCGGCGTTTCGTGGTAAGTGAGACCCAGCTCTTGCTCTACTTCTTCCGGCAGGCGGTGTGGATCATAGTAGTGAAGCTGCATATCGAAGGGCTTAAGACGACGAAGTACCGCCTGTCCAATACGCCCGGCACCCAGCGTGCCGAAGTGCATTCCTTCGATATCGTAGCTGCGGGCTACACAGTCGGCGATATTCCATCCTCCGTTTTTCGCTATCTGATGCGATGGCAGATAGTTACGCACCAGTGCCAGCACGGTCATCACCACGTGTTCCGCCACGCTGATAGAGTTAGAAAAGGTGACTTCGGCTACGGTAATGCCACGCTCGGCAGCGGCTTTCAGATCAACATGGTCAGAGCCGATGCCTGCAGTTAAGGCCAGCTTTAGCTTAGGGGCTTTGGCGATACGCTCGGCAGTGAGATAAGCAGGCCAGAACGGTTGCGAAATCACGACCTCGGCATCTGGAAGGTGGCGATCGAAAGCCGAGTCTGCGCCGTCTTTATCACTGATAACGATCAGTTCGTGGCCATGGCTTTCCAGATAGTTACGCAGGCCAAGTTCACCAGAAACACTGCCAAGCAGCTCGCCGGGTTTAAAACCCAGCTCGCCTGACGGAGTCGGTGCAGACTGGCCGTTTGGATAAGCCTGAATTTCCGGGATGGTATCGCGAGCATAAACCGGTGGAAAGCCAGTAACCGGATCGGGGTACAGTACACATAAAATTTTTGACATAGTACGTCCTTAGGCCTGATTTAAACATTTAAGTTACTTATCGGTAACGTTATTTAGCCTATGGATTAACAAAAAAAGCGTCCAATTGTTTGATAATATCTTGCGATAGATACGCTCTATCGCACCAGTCGACAGCGTCTGCCGCTACAATTTGCTTATAACGCTAACTTAATCCCCAACGCTATTGGTATCTGGACGCTATTCCCTCAGGACGCGTTTTAAAACGACGATGCAGCCACATATATTGCTCTGGCGCCATTAAAATAGCTCCTTCAATACATTTATTGACGTAGGCGGCAGAGTTTTCTTTATTTTCTACCGGCATTTCCTCTGAAATGTCAGGAAGAATAATAAGTTCATATCCCTTATTCCCTTCGAGCCGCTTTGGAACAAAAGGAATAACTGCTGGCCTGGCGCTGCGCATGAGCATATAACTACCCGTTGTGGTCGCTGTTTCTCTTACCGAAAAGAACGGAACAAATACGCTGTTGCGCGGGCCATAATCGTGGTCGGGCGCGTACCATAATATTTCACCGCTTTTAAGATTTCCAATCATCCCTTTCAGATCGCCCCTGTCAAGCATGGACTTATTAGAGCGCATACGGCCCCATGTTTGTAACCAGTCGAGCAGTTTATTATTATTCGGTCGATAAACCCCAATGCCGGGATTTAAAATACCAAATATCCTTGCTCCCAGCTCCAAAGTAAGAAAATGCATCCCGATCAGCAATACGCCTCGGCTACTGCTCAACGCCTGTTCCATATTCTCATAGCCAGTAACGGTGAACCATTTTCTGACGCGCCTGTCTGGCCAGAACCACGCCATGCCTGTTTCCAGCACGCCCATGCCGACCGATTCAAAATTGCGAACCAGTAGCTTATGGCGTTCAGCAGACGTAAGTTCTGGAAAGCAAAGTTCCAGATTCCTCTCTGCAATTTTCCTTCTTTTTTTCATTAGCTTTAGCGATATTCTTCCCAGCCGATTACCCAGCCGGGTAATACACGGGTAAGGCATTAATACTATCAGCCACAGCATGGCTATGGCTAACCAGTACAGCCAATAACGAGGGGCAAAAAGGTCTCTGGTAAAAGAGGGGAGCTTAGTCATAGATGGCCCTGTAAAATAGGATAATCACAGATGAAAGTTTTATTTAATGGCGATACCTTTAATATCACTTTATTTTTACTAATTAAAAACCATAATAATAAAATAGAAATAACCCTTATTAATACTTGCGAGAGCTTCTTTTTATAGCGGGCGGATTATATAATCAATGGTATTTAAATCCAGCGGTTTATCGGCTAAACCCATAAATTCGCAACATAAATTTCAGGCCGCTGCAAAAATTTAAAGGCAAAAAAAATCAATAAGTAATCATTTAACAAACCGTGCGAATTTTAATAGACTTTTCTGGATTAACCTACGTACTCATTATTTTATCTGGCTCATCTTTATCGTCCCGTGATGGCCATACACTCCTTCAGATAACGACCCGGGCCCGCAGATCCTGCCCAAAGCTTGAAAGCTACCGTTGGCGTATTGTATCCCCTCTCTACCAATATTATTGCTAATCGTTGTCGAAGCGTTTAACTCATCTTCAGCAAAAGCACATCTTGAAAGCACGATTAAATGGTCTTTCACTACAATGATTGCCAGAACTCAGGCCCGGTTAAGTAAACGTACCTGCCGGTTTGGAATGGTCGCTTTTATGGTTACTTTTGCACCACTTTTATATTAAAGACGCAGATTATTTTTCAGGATTGACTTTATGGGTAAAACGCACGCTCCCCTCTCCGTTCTGGTTGCAGAAGATGACTCAGCCATCACGAAAATTGTCTCGGCCTATCTGGAGCGAGAAGGTTTTAAGGTTTTAACCGCCGAAAATGGCGAGCGGGCTCTGGAAGTTTTCAGCCAGCACCTGCCGGAGTTTGTAATTCTTGACATCACTATGCCGAAGAAAAATGGCTGGGAAGTGCTGTCCACCATTAAAAAAGTAAGTGATGTCCCCGTACTTATGCTGACGGCTGTGGATACCGACATCGACAAAGTTTTTGCGCTACGTACGGGCGCTGATGATTATATGATCAAACCTTTCAATCCATCCGAGCTGGTAGCGCGAGTGCTGGTTATTCTTAAAAGGATGAACCATCATCAGTTTAATGAAAATCTGACCGTCTATAAGACGAAGAACATTGAGCTGAACGTCACGGCGCACCAGGTTTTTATAGGCGAATCAATGCAGGATATTTCGCCTTGTCTGACCACCACCGAATACCGCATTCTTCTCCATCTGGTGCGCTTTCCCAAGCGCGTTTTTACCCGCAAGGAGCTGATAGAAGCCTGCCTGCCTGAAGGCGAAGTCAATGACAGGACGGTGGACAGCCATATCAGCAAGCTCAGAAAAAAACTGGATGCTGTCGGCCTGAAATATGTTCCGGAGAGCATCCGGGGCTTTGGTTACCGGCTGGGTGATTAAGATGGAAACGACACCGGTAAAAAGCCTGACGCGCAGGCTATCAAATATGACCGCTTTTATCGCGTTTATGAGCCTGATCCTCTCAGTACTGGTTTACTACGTAGCGGTCATCCTCTTTCCCTCCACGCAGGATAACGAGGCATTGCTTCCCAGCCTCAACGATATACTGCAGCTGGTATTTTCTATCTTGCTGGCGCTCTGCTTTGCCATGTACTGCTCCTGGCGCTTTGCGCAAAATCTTATCCGGCCGCTGAAAACCATTGCGTACAGCGCCAGAGAAATAGCAGAAGGTAATTTAACCTCGCGCGCTGAATATTCAGGCATCCATTTTACTGACCTAAAAGAGCTGATTGACGATTTTAACGTGATGGCATCCCGGCTTGAGGTGGCATCAAAGAATATGAAAAAGTGGAATGCCGCCATCGCTCACGAGCTCAGAACACCCGTGACCGTACTCAAAGGCGGCGTGCAGGCTATCGCTGAAGGTGTCCTGCCCGCAGACCAGGCCAATCTTGACGCGCTAATGAAGCAGATTGAAGGTCTTTCTTTGCTTATCAACGATCTGCAGCTGGTCAGCCTGGCCGACTCCGGCCAGCTGGCGCTCTATCGTGAAGAGGTGGATCTGTACGAGGAACTGAAAGCGGTTACTACCCCTTTGCTACCCGTATTCCACCAGCATGGAAAAGCGCTGATGCTGCACGGAGGATCCGTTGCCTGTTTCATAGATGCCGTGCGCATCAGACAGGCTGTGCTGGCCCTGCTTAACAACAGTCTTATTTATTCGGTGCCCGGCACCGTTGCCGTAAGGAGTGTGGCAACCAGAGATAAGCTGGAAATTATCGTTGAAGACGAAGGGCCAGGCGTGCCGGAGTGCGAACGTGAAAAGATTTTCGATATGTTCATACGCGGCAGTAATGCGGCGGATGTCGTCTCCTCTTCCGGGATCGGTCTTTCTGTCGTCAGGGCTATTGTGAAGGCGCATGGCGGCAGCATCGCCTGTAAGGTAAACCGTCACGGTGGCGCAAAATTTATTATCACCCTGCCAATTGGCTGATTTAAGTCCCGAAACAGTAGTGCGTTACGCCACTGCTGTTTCAGGAAATAGCTGCACGTCACGGATCTAAAGGCTGTTCATACAGCGTATAGAACTCTGCGTTATCCCCGGGCCGGCTGCCGCTCCAGATTACTTTCCCTGCCGTTTTCCGGAGACCGGGATGAGAATGCTGCTCCAGAAACCAGCGACACTGTGTGCTGGCGTAGCCGTTTTCCGTTCTCAGGGTGACCGTGCCCGCATAGTACTGAAGCATCGCCCGTTGAGGCTCACCAAGCCCCTGACTGACGATGCAGGTTTTACCAGAGAGATAAGGACGTAGCTGCGTAAACACATCGGAATAGCGTTTAGAATAATCCATGACCGGCAGGCCCAGCGTCATCATTAATGACCAGACAACGGTTATCAAACAGGCAAAATAGAGGACGGATGGCGTTCTCTGTTTTTTTATATTCAGCACAATGCAGAAGGTTGCCAAAGAACTGGCTAAGGCCAGGGTTATCAGCCCCGGATGAAAGTGAGGCTGATAGCCGGGAACATAATAGTTAATCGCCTCTTTAAACAGGGGAAAAGGCTCCGGAACATTGATCAGCATGCCGACAAACAGCAGGATTAACGTTATTGCGACAATCAGAATTTGTATGAAGGTAGAAACCCGAGGAAAAACAGATAACGGCGCTGCGCCTGCGGCAATAATCGCCAGCGGTAGAAGTAAAGGAAGCGCGTAAAGTTCGCGGGAATCGCTGGAAAGTGATAGCGTGCAAAAAGCCACCGCAAAAAAAATCAGGCATACCCGAATGCTGCTATTGAGCTTTCCTTTTAGCAGGAAAAAAACCGACAGCGGCAGTGCCGGAAAAGCATACCACGGTAGCGTATATAAATAGAAAAAGTGGCTGTTCTTTGGCCCAAGCTTATTCTGCCCTAAAAAGCGGCCAAGATTGTTATCCCATAGCCAGACATAAAACAGCCTGGGCGACAAGTGCCAGAGGGAATAAAGCCAGGGGGAAACCATCAGCGTAAATATGGCTGTGGCAATCAGGCTGGACGCCAGAAACTTTTGCGTTCTGTAATTTTTGAGTACGCAGAAGCTTATTGCCGCGCTCACAAACAACAGGCCAGGGCCGAGAAGGCCCTTCGCCAGCATGGCCAGCGCGGCACCGGCTCCCGTTAATAAACCCCCGGTCACGCCGCGTTTTTCTGCCAGAAGTATGCCGTACAATCCCGTTGCGCAGCCTGCAAGAAGCGCCAGATCGGTAATCATCTGGTGCGACCGGACGGCCAGGCCAACGCAGGAGATAAAAATCAAAATTCCCCAGCGGCCATAGCCTTTACGGCACGCATGCCGGGCCGCCAGGGCGACCATCAAACACGTCCAGATAATAAACAATCCCGATGTCAGCCTGGCCGCATCAGGCAAGGTAAGCAGAGGATAAAACAGCCGCATAAACAGAGCGGCCACGATGTAATAGACTGGCGGCTTTTCCATAAAGGGCTCACCCGCGAGCGTGGGAATAACCCAGTCCCCGGTATGATAAATATGGAGTATTAAGCCAAATGAGTAAGCCTCGTCAGGCTTCCATGGCTCGTGACCAACCAGTGCCGGCAGCGTCCAGAAAAATACAATAGCGGCCAGATATAAAAAAGGCAGCCGGTTAACCGGCTGCGCATCCGCATCCGCATCCGCATCCGCATCCGCATCCCGAAGCGTAACGAGGCTTTCTTGTTTATCAAGGGTCTGGGTGGGCGTTATTCTCCAGGCAGAATGAACGGCGCCCGTTAGTCTGGCAACGAGTTTATTGCTAAATAGGCCGCTTTTCAAATAGTGCAATTCCAGACCTCTGGCTCTTTTTATAAACAAAAGGGCGATGATATAGCAAACGGTTTTATCTGGCGCACAAAGAGTGTGGCCATAAGTATTAAATGTTGCGACTATATGGAGAGCGTAATTTTTAAAGAAGGATTTTTTTGCAGTTCTGCATGAACCTTACCGTACCACCATACCGCAATAACGATAAGTGAATTTAACCATTATTGATGAGTACCATAGCACATTCACCATTTGCGCCAGGCTTATTTTAATTTATTGTGAGTTTAGCTATTTATTAAAGCAGCCAGACTTATCGGAATAAAATCTCTTCCGATTATATTCCCCGGCAGCCAGAGTCGAAAAAGCTAACCTGGATAACGTTAAGCAGAGAACGGATCCTGACCGCTCGGCATTTGCCTGATACCCTTTACTCTGCCTCAGCCTGAACCTCGCCTGCCTGACGCATATCGGCCGCGCTACGCTGTCCACCTGCCAGGCTGCTGCGATATTTGACTGGCGACATCAGCAGGTTTTGCCGGGAAACGGTGCAGAAATATTGCGGCGTGCTGTAGCCGCATAGTCGGCTGATTTCGGCAACCGGTAGCGTGGTCGTTTCCAGCAGCTCTTTTGCCCTGGCAAATTTTGCATCCTGAATCACTTTATGAATGGTCGTTCCCAGCTCGCCCATAAATTTTTTATCGAGATTCGAGCGGGAAGTGTCAACCGCATCAAGCACGTGCTCAACGGTAATTCCCCGGCAGGCGTTCTTGCGGATAAACCACATCGCCTTCACCACCATTGCGTCAATAATTGAACGGTAATCGGTCGACTGGCGGGCAATAACGCTTTCAGGGGGAACGATCACCGGCTCGGTAGTAACGCGGCGGCCTGAAAGCCTGTCGTCAAGAAGCCTGGCGGCGGCAAACCCCATCTTCCGCGTGCCCTGCACCACCGACGAGAGCGAAATACGCGACAGATAGCGGGTCAGCTCTTCATTATCAATACCTATCACGCACAGCCTCTCCGGCACCGCAATGCCAAGATAGTCGCAGGTTTGCAGGATGTGCCTGGCGCGCGCGTCCGTCACGGCAATAATCCCGGTGTGATCGGGTAGCGAACTTAGCCACTCGGCCAGCTTTTGCTGGGCGGTCTCCCAGGTATTGCTGTCCGTCACCATGCCTTCGTAGACGACGCCGGGATAAGACATTGCGCTGGTCAGATGCAAAAATGCCGAGGCACGTTCCTGCGCCCAGCGCTTCCCTGCCCCGGCTGGCAAACCAAAAAAGGCGAAGCGCTCAATGCCTTTTTCAATCAGATGATGCAAGGCCCTGGCCACCAGCGCTTCATTGTCCGTGGCAACATAGCTGACCGGAGGATAGTCCTCGCGGCGACGATAAGAGCCGCCCACGCCCACCACGGGCACGGCGATCTGACCGAGCCGGGAAGCCAAATGCTCATCATCAAAGTCCGCGATAATTCCGTTGCTGGAAAGAATATCCGCGTTCAGGGCGTGCACGCTGAAATCCTCTTCGATAAAGATGTCCCAGTCGCACTGGGAGGCATAGAAATATTCGCCGATCCCTTCAATAATCTGGCGGTCATAGGCTTTGTTGGCATTAAACAGCAACGAAATCCTTGCCCGCTTCGCGGGAGCGTAGTCGTTTTTTTTCATATCAATCTCTGCAACGGACGCGATGGATTCAATATGAAGAAATTTTGCTTAAAGACAAGGGATGGCAGGCAGCAGCAGACAAGCCTGTCGGTGCGATCAACAAAACGAGAAAAAAAGAAACCGCGCGGGGCGGTTTCCCAGACTGCTGACAGACTCAATCAGTACGGCATCCTGACATTTTTACAGCAGCGCGGTAGCATTCCTTATAAAGCAGCGGTCTGCTGATAAAGCTGTTTAAACAGTGCCTGGCGCTGCCGGTAAAAATCCAGCTGCCCCGCACGAGGCCTATAGCGCGATTCCAGCGGCAGTTCTGGCAACAGCTCAGCCGGAGAGACGCCCGGATAGCAGCTCATGCGGGCGAGCCGGGCGGCACCCAGCGCGGGGCCGACGTCGCCGCCCGTCCGGTAATCCATCGCTTCGCCAGATATATCCGCCAGCAGCTGTCGCCAGAAAGCGCTGCGCGCGCCGCCGCCGATCAGCGTGATGGCAGAAGGCCGGATGCCGCTGGCGTGCAGCGCCTCCATACCTTCCAGCAGTCCCAGGCTTACGCCTTCCAGCACCGCCATGGCCAAATCTTCCGGCCCGTGCTGATGAGTAAACCCCCAGAAGACGCCGGTGGCGGCGGGATTATTATAGGGCGTGCGCTCGCCGGACAGGTGGGGCAGAAAACAGGGCGAGCGATCTGAGAGCCGTGCCTTTTCCGCCAGGGCGAGCAAGGCCGCCACGGAAGGCTGGCCGGTGAGCCGCGTCGCCCAGTCCAGGCAGGCAGCGGCGCTGAGCATTACCGACATCAGATGCCAGCTGTCGGGCAACGCATGGCAAAAGCTGTGTACCGCACGCTCGGGATTACTCAGAAAACGCTCGCTGACGGCAAAGTAAACGCCGGACGTCCCCAGCGACAGCATTGCCTGCCCCGGCTGCCAGATCCCTGCACCAATCGCCCCGGCTGCGTTATCGCCCCCGCCCGCTACGACGGCAAGCCCGGCAGGAAGCGACCAGCGCTGGCACAGCGCCGCGGCTACCTGCCCCGTCACCTGATTACCTTCAAACAGCGTCGGCATTTGCTCACGCGAGAGACCACAGGCGGCCAGCAACCTGTCGCTCCAGTCACGCCTGGCGACATCCAGCCACATCGTGCCCGCCGCATCCGACATGTCGCTGGCGAACTCGCCGGTCATCCGCCAGCGCAGGTAATCTTTCGGCAGCAGAACGCGCGCTATCTGCCGATAAATATCAGCTTCATGCTCTTTGACCCATAGCAGCTTCGGCGCGGTAAAGCCGGGCATCATCAGGTTACCGGTTATGCTTCTGGCATCCGGCACGCACTCCTCCAGCTCCTGGCAGGCCCGGGCGCTGCGGCCATCGTTCCATAAAATTGCTGGCCGCAGGATCTGCTGCTGGCGTCCCAGCAGCACGGCACCGTGCATCTGTCCGCTTAACCCGATAGCCCGAACCTGGCGCAGCGAGCGCTGCGCCGCCAGCGCAAGCATGACCTTGTCGGTCGCCTGCCACCACGCTTCCGGATCCTGTTCCGACCACAGAGGATGAGGTCGGGAAACCGTTAGCTGTTCCGTATGGCTGGCTAAAACCTGATTGTTTTCATCCAGCAATACGGCTTTAACCCCGGACGTACCAAGATCGATACCTATATACATGCGCTGCTTCCTCCGGCCTGGCTCCGCTTAAGACTTATGATAAATGGCCTGGTTAACAATGTTTTCCAGCCGCTCCTGATGGCCGCTGCGGTGCTCGGGAAAGAGCGCCGATCCCTCAGCAAAGCGCGCCAGCTCCTGCAAAGAGAAATTTCCGGCAAGGATCTCCTGGCCCAGCTTACCTTTCCAGCCCGCATAGCGCGCTGCGCAAGCCTGTTGCAGCCGGCCTTCTTCAAGCAGACGAGCGGCAATGCGTAAACTCTGTGCCATTACGTCCATCCCCCCGATATGCGCGTAAAAGAGATCGTAAGGATCGGTGCTCTGGCGACGGACTTTGGCATCAAAATTCAGCCCGCCGGTGGTAAAACCGCCCGCTTTAAGGATTTCATACATAATCAGGGTATTCTCTTCAACGCTGTTCGGGAACTGATCGGTGTCCCATCCGAGCTGCAAATCACCGCGATTAGCGTCAACGGAACCGAAGATACCCAGCGCGGCCGCCGTGGCGATCTCATGCTGAAAAGAGTGGCCGGCAAGCGTGGCATGGTTTGCCTCTACGTTGACCTTAATCTCTTTTTCCAGACCAAATTCCCGCAAAAAGCCGTACACGGTAGCGACGTCGTAGTCGTACTGATGTTTGGTCGGCTCCTGCGGCTTTGGCTCGATAAGCAGCGTACCGTTAAAGCCGATGCGGTGTTTATTCTCTACTACCATCTGCATAAACCGGCCAATTTGCTGGCGCTCCTGCTTCAGATCGGTATTTAGCAGGGTTTCGTAACCTTCCCGGCCGCCCCACAGCACATAATTTTCGCCGCCCAGTTTTTGCGTGGCGGCCATCGCGGCATTAACCTGTACGGCGGCCCAGGCGAAGATTTCCGGATCCGGGCTGGTCGCAGCGCCCGCGCCATAGCGAGGATGCGTAAAGCAGTTCGCCGTCCCCCATAACAGTTTTACTCCGGTCTGCTGCTGTTTTTCCGCCAGCACGTCCGTCATCACGGCAAAGTTATAGAGGTATTCCTTGATGGAGCTACCCTGTGGCGCAACGTCAGCGTCGTGAAAACAGTAAAACGGCACGTTAAGCTTGTCGAAAAACTCAAAGGCGATCTCCGCTTTCGCTTTCGCCTGTTCCAGCTCGTTACCGCCCTTAAACCAGGGGCGTTCAAAAGCGCCCGTGCCGAACATATCGGTGCCCGCCCAGCAGAAGGTATGCCAGTAACAGGCAGCAAACCGCAAATGTTCCTTCATGCTTTTACCCAGGATAATTTCATCCGGATTATAAAAATGAAAGGCCAGGTCGTTCTGACTGTCGCAGCCTTCATAAGCAATCTTGTTGATACCATCAAAATAATCTGCCATGAGCACGTTCCTTAATTTTTTATTTCATGGATTAACGAAAGCAGATTCACTATGCAGATAACAAAGGCGCCCGGACAATTATAAAATTTCACAAGCCCATGCTGTAAAATCCCAACTATGACGGCGATCACAAAGCCGCATTTAACCGCAGCCGTGAAGAAAAACAACAACCTGTGATCGTCATCATGAAAAGCAAAATGCCGCTATTGATTACAAAAAATTGTAATTCCCTTAGCCCATCCGGAAGATTATGTTTTGTCTCGCGACAATCATTTTCACGATCGAACATAGTTCCTGGCCGCGACGTTAAATTATCAGCCTGCAATTATTAAAGATAAAAACGGGCCTTTCCGGCATTCCCTTTCTCAAGAGGTTTGTTATGGCAATAGCAACTGAAATAAAAGCCAACAATCGCTATATTATTTCTATCACGCTGGTGGCAACGCTGGGCGGATTATTATTCGGTTATGATACGGCGGTAATATCCGGTACCGTTTCTTCGCTGGAGAAAGTCTTTATCGGCCCAAGAGGACTAAGCGAATCGGCGGCGAACTCGCTGCTGGGTTTTTGTGTGGCCAGCGCGCTCATCGGCTGTATTATCGGCGGCATGCTGGGCGGCCCGTTAAGCGCCCGCCTGGGCCGAAAGAAGACGCTGCTGATTGCTGCCGTCCTGTTCTTTCTGTCGGCGTTAGGTTCGGCTTTTCCTGAGATTGGCCATCGCGCTATCAGCGCTGACGGCGGCGTACCTTATTATCTTTCCGGCTACCTTAGCGAGTTTGTTATATTTCGTATTATCGGCGGCATTGGCGTTGGCCTGGCTTCTATGATTTCCCCTATGTATATTGCGGAGATTACGCCGGCAAATATTCGTGGCCGCATGGTTGCCTGTAATCAGTTTGCCATTATTCTGGGCCAGCTTTTGGTTTACTGCGTTAATTACGGCATTGCGCTTTCAGGCAGTGCGAACTGGCTGGATACGATGGGCTGGCGCTTTATGTTTCTTTCCGGTGCCGTTCCGTCACTGCTTTTCTTTTTGCTGTTATTTGTCGTGCCGGAAAGCCCTCGCTGGCTGGCGGCCAAAGGCATGCAGGCGCAGGCTGCTGCCGTGCTGGAAAAACTATTGGGTAAAGTACAGGGCCAGAAAGAACTGCATACCATTCTTCACTCGGTTAATGCCGGCACCACCAGCCGTTCGCCGCTCTTTTCTTTTGGGGTCGGCATTATTGTTATTGGCATTATGCTTTCCGTATTCCAGCAGTTTGTCGGCATTAATGTGGTGCTTTATTACGCGCCGGAAGTTTTTCGTTCTGTGGGGTCCAGTACCGATGTGGCGCTGCTGCAAACGATTATTGTGGGCGTCATTAATCTGATTTTCACCACCATTGCTATTATGACGGTAGACAATTTTGGCCGTAAACCGCTGCAAATTATCGGCGCGCTGGGAATGGCTATAGGAATGTTTACGCTGGGCACCGCCTTCTACGGGAAAATGTCCGCCGTGGTGGCGCTGGGGGCAATGCTGTTTTATGTGGCTTCCTTTGCGATTTCCTGGGGGCCTGTCTGCTGGGTTCTGCTGGCAGAGATTTTTCCCAACCGCATCCGCAGCAAAGCGATGTCCGTCGCCGTCGCAGCACAGTGGCTGGCCAATTATCTGGTGTCGTGGACATTCCCTATGATGGATAAAAACAGCACGCTTAATGCTCATTTTAATAACGGCTTCGCCTACTGGCTGTATGGCGTAATGGCCGTGCTGGCAGCGCTGTTTATGTGGAAATTTGTACCGGAAACCAAGGGGAAATCGCTGGAAGAGCTGGAATCCCAATGGCAAAAACCTGTGGTCGGCACGGGTGAAAAAGTCGCGGAATAAAACGCCGCCTTCTCCAAAGTGATAACGCTATTCCCTTCGCCCCAATACTGAGCTGTTGGGGCTTTTTATTACCTCCCGCTATCGGATGCGAACGATGAATAAGGATGCGCTATGCTCCCATCCAGCTATGATAAGTTTTTAAAGTCTCTTTAAAGGAGTGAAGCGATGGGTCCCGGCAACGCAAAAAAACCTGCACATCTCGTCGTGATTGGCGGCGGAACGGCTGGCGTTGGCCTGATAGCCAGCTTAAAAAAGCGCGTTAAAAACCTTAATATCACCCTCATTGAACCGAATGAAAATCATTTTTATCAGCCTGCATGGACATTAGTAGGCGCAGGGCTTTATCACAATAGTCGTACCGCCCGACCTCTCGCTAAAGTTATTCCTGCCGAAACACGGTGGATTCAGGAATATGTTGCCAGCGTTTCTCCCGAGCAACACGCCGTGACGACGCAGTCAGGAAGAGTAATAGACTATGACTATTTGGTTATCGCCAGCGGGTTAGTGCTGCGCTGGGATCGTATTGCAGGACTGGAGGAAACGCTGGGCCGCAATGGCGTGACCTCTAATTACCAGCCCGGCCTGGCCGCCTACACCTGGGAATTAGTCAAAGAGTTAAAAAGCGGCAATGCCATTTTTTCCCAGCCTAAACCCCCTTTCAAATGTGCTGGCGCGCCGCAAAAAGCTCTTTATCTGTCATGCGAACACTGGCAGAAAACAGGCCGCTTAAATGATATCAACGTTTCGTTTAACCTGGCGGGAGAAGCAATTTTTAGCGTCCCTTATTTTATTCCCGTCTTAAAATCTTACCTTGATAGCTATACGGCAACGGTCACCTGTTCTTCCTCCCTGGTTAAAGTTGATGGAGAAAAGCGCCTCGCCACGTTCCATATTACTGAGCCGGGACAGCCCGATCGCCACGTCGAGCAACGCTTTGATATGCTGCACGTTGTACCGCCTCAGACCGCGCCAGATTTTATAGCAAAAAGCGGTCTGGCTAATGTGGATGGCTGGTGCGACGTACACAGCACGACGTTACAGCATCAAAAATATCCTGACATCTTTTCCTTAGGGGACTGCTGCTCAGCCCCGGCCTCAAAAACGGCGGCGGCGGCCAGGAAACAGATTGTGGTAGTGGCGGAAAATCTGCGTAACGTTATGCAGGGAAAAGAACCGGCTAGCCATTACGATGGCTACGGCTCCTGTCCTCTTACCGTTAAGCGAGGCAAAGTCGTGCTGGCAGAATATGGTTATAACAACAGGTTGCTGCCGACTTTTCCGTTAGAACCCAGCCATCCCAGCCGTCTGGCATGGTTTTTAACGACGCGGTTTCTTCCCGTTTTTTACTGGCGTGGGCTGCTTAAAGGAGTCGAATGGTTTGCCCGCAGTAAGCAGCCGGACAGATAAATTTTTCCAGCACGCCGTTAAAGACGGTTCACCGCATCAATAAATTTAAGCACCGCGTTGCTTACCGCCTGCGGCTGCTCTTCAGGCTGAAAGTGGCCGCAGTTTGCAATCACCTCTCCCCTGATATCGACAGCATAAGGTTTTACCGCCGCAGCGATATCAGGGATCGATCCCTGGTCTGCACTTAACCCTAATACCGGCATTGCCAGCTTGTTTGTCGCCAGCAGCGCTTTATTTTGCTGCGCAGACTTTGCCGCCGCGCGATAAAAGCTCAGGCCAGCCCGTACTCCGCCAGGCGCGGTGAAAGCGCGGAGATAAATTTCTATGGTTTCATCGGAATAGCAGTAGGGACTGGCGCTTTTTTCCCGCAGAAACCAGGTCAGATATTCCCGCTCGCGGCCCTGCAACAGGATTTCCGGCAGATCCGGCAGCGCATGGAAGGAAAAGTGCCACGTCTTCCAGGACTTATCGGGCGAGGACGGGAGAAACTCCGGCATGGTGACGCCAGGTATGCCCGCATCCATTAACACCAGCGAGCTGACTTCATCGCCGAACAACAAAGCGTACGGTAGCGCGACCCAGGCACCGACATCGTGGGCGACAAGGTGATAGCGCGTTACGCCCGCTGCCGCGAGCGCTGCATGCAGACGTTCCGCCACCGTTTGCGTATCGTATCCGTCTAAGGGCTTGTCGCTGTCGCCCTGGCCAGGCAGATCGATGGCGATAACGCGAAACCGCTCGCCAAGCGCGGGCATGACGTGCCGCCAGGCATACCAGGTTTCAGGAAAACCGGCGAAAAGCACAATCGTTTCCGGTACGTTTGCTCCCCCAATAACGTAGTGAAATCTCAGGCCATCGGCGCGAACAAACCGGTGCTCGAATCCTGCTGGCGCAGGCGGCAGATCAAATTTTTCCACAGGCTGTTTCCTTAATGTGTTGTCGTTATTGGTCCAGAATCCTGAGCGCTGCCGCGACGTAAACATCGGCGTCACTGGCGTTAATAAAGGATTCCGCTTTGCCCAACACCCGCATGCCGTAAAGCAGCGCGATCAGAATGTCCGCAACGATGGCAGGCGGAGTGGTACAGGTAATAGATCCGTCATGCTGGCCCAGCGCCACCAGGTCGCTGAGTAATTGCCGACGGCTGGCGATTTGCTGACGCAGAATGTCGCCAGTGAAAGAAAAATTGGGGATCTCCGTAATGCCGGTCACCATCATGCAGCCCAGCGCCCCATCCTTACCCTGGCTCAGGCGAACATACAGATGCAGAAGCCCGGCAATACGCGCTCGCGCATTGTTATCCTTGGTCGGAGAGTGGCAAATCTGCGTTTCGCGCAGCGCGATATAGCGCTGGAGCGCTTTGGCAAAGAAATTCTCTTTGCTTTGCCAGGCCTTATAGATGCTGCCGACCTTAAGACCGGTGACGCGCGCTAGATCGTTGATGCCGACGGCCGAATAACCGGCAGTACTGAATAATTCAATCGCGCGATCCAGCACCTGCTCTTCGTTGAAGCGCCTTGGACGACCGCGAGGTGAAACCTGAACAGACTCTGTCATGACGTTACCCGTCCAATTGTTGAGTGATCGCTTCCTAAATAAATAACGTAACCCCGGCGACAAGGCAAGACAATTCCGCCTGGCGGAGTACCGTAAGGGGGGAGTCAGGCCGTTTTGGCATTCTGTAGCTGTGCGATAAGATGGCGAAACGCAACGCCGCAAAAAATGCAGTACGGCGTCTGGTGTGTTGTCTTATCCTTTCACTCTTTTTAACGCTTATTTGACAGCCGGATAACGATGAAACTGACTATCGATAACGACCTGACCGTACGCAAGTTGCTGATTTTTAGCTGCTATATGGAAACAGGAAACCTGGCCAGAGCGGCGGAAACGCTGGGTATCAGCACCGTCAGCGTGCACCGCGCGCTGCATACGCTGGAAGACAGTCTGCGTTGCCCGCTGTTTGAGCACAAAGGCCGCAATCTGGTGCCGCTACCCGCCGCCGTAACGCTGCTGGAGTACAGCCGCGAAGCGTTGGCTACGCTGAGCCAGGGCATTGATGAAGCCCTGCGTACGGCGGGTCTTGGGCTGGGCAATCTGCGTATCGGCACGCTGTACTCCCTGTCGCTGGAAACCGTGCCGCGGCTGATCATGAAGATGAAGCTACGCCGTCCGGAGCTGGAGCTGAACCTCACGATGGGTTCTAACGAGCTGTTGTTGAACGCGCTGAAAAACAGCCAGCTGGATGCGATTATTATTTCGGTTAGCGAAGCGGAGATCGATGACAAAGTATTTGAGCAGGTAGCGCTGTTTCAGGATGATATTTTTCTGGCGGTGCCGCATGGCGACGGCGCGAGCGGTGAAGAAAACGTGGATTTGCGCGACTACAGCAATCAGCCTTTTGTGTCACTGGCGGAAGGGTTTGCCACCTTTGCCGGTTTTCAGGAAGCCTGCCACGTTGCGGGGTTTGAGCCCAATATCGTTACGCGCGTCAACGATATCTTTTCAATGCTGAGCCTGGTGCAGGCGGGGATGGGTTATTCGCTGGTGCCGGGCAGAATGCGTAAGCAGTATGAGAACGACCTCTTTTTTCTGCGGCTGGCCGAGCCGTACCAGATGCGTCAGCAGATTGCTATCGTCTTTCCGCGCAACCGCGAATTCGATCCTAACCTGCTGGCGCTGGTGGCCGAAGGACGTATGTTTGCGCTAAGCCTGCAGGAAAAAGCTCAGCGCGCGCTGGCAAGCCGTTAAAAGCGGTTCACATCATGGGTAAAGTTCAGCGCTCGTGATCAGCCGCTAAAAGCGGTTCGCGTTAATAGCAAAATGGCTTAGTCGTGGGCAAGCCGCTGAAACAGCCGCTGCGCCAGTTCGACGCCGCTGCGCTCCAGCGCAATACATTCACCCTGGCTCTGCACGCTTCGCGTCAGGCCGGTCAACACTTCACCGGGCGGCATTTCTATTACCAGCCGCACTTCGCGCTCTTTTGCCGCCTCCATCGACTCGTGCCAGCGCACGCTGCGGGCCATATTCATGGCTAAATCCTCTGCAATACGCTCAGGCTGCCAGATAACGCGCGCGCTGCTGGCGCTCAAATACGCAATCTGCGGTCGCTGAAGCGTTATGTTTTCAAAGGCTGTTTTCAACTGCTGTGCCGGTTGCGCCAATAATGCACAGTGTGACGGCACGCTGATCGCCAGCCGCCGCGCGCGCTGTGCGCCATGGCGTAGCGCCTGGCGAGCCACCTCCTCCATCGCCGCATCGCTACCGGCGATCACAATCTGCGTTTCGGCGTTGATGTTGGCAATAAAGCTGTTCTTTTCATCCACCAGCGCTTCGATCTGCGCCAGCGTCAGGCCGCTAATCGCCGTTAAGCCGTAGCCGTGCGGATACGCCTGCTCCATCAGGTCGCCGCGTAGCGCCACCAGCCGCAGCGCATCGGCAAAATCCAGCGCGCCAGAGGTGACCGCCGCCGCAAAGGCGCCTATCGACAGGCCGCAGACCATATCGGGTTGAACGCCGTCAGCCTGCAAACGGCGCGCCGCCGAGACGCCGCTAATCAGCAGCGCCAGCTGTACCGCGCGGGTATGCTCGAGCGCTTCGGCGGAATCAAGCTGGCTAATCTCATCGCCCAGCACTTCGCGGGCGGTCTGCCAGGTTGCATCCTTAGCCAGCGCCTGCAGCATGCCGGGCCGCTGCGTGCCCTGACCGGGAAAGGTAAGCATCGTTTTCATCTGTTCTCCTCTGCCCAGGGAAAAGCGGTAAGGCGTGGGCCACGTGCGGTTTTAAGCAGCACGCTTTTGCCGCGAAGCCACTCGTTAAGCGCAAAGCCGCCAGACGGCGTTTCAATCTGCGTATCCGCGCGGCACGGTAAAGCGCTCAGCTGCTGCTGCCACAGTATGAAATCATCCGGCACCAGCGGTTGAGGTGCGCGGATCAGCAGATCGAGATCGCTTTGGGCATGCAGTACCGGCAGCGAGGTCGCCAGCGCGAAACCGGTGCTGCCGGTCACGCCCCAGCGCCATGGCCAACGCTGCTGCGTCAGGGTATTCAGTGCCTGCACGGTGGCGTGCGCCTGAAAATCCTGCGGCAACGCTGTATCAAGCAGTTCCTCTGGTGTTGTCACACGCTCAATATCCTGCGCCAGTACCCAGCCCGCCGCGCGCTGATGCCGCGCCCTGCCGCGCACGCCAATCGGGATTTTGCCGTTATCTGTCACATCCCTCCGCACCACCACGGGCTGCCGACTGTCCCACTGCTGCGCCACCCAGCTCTCCTGGATATTAATGAGCGTTGCGCCAGCGCGTAGCCAGAGTAAATCGTGCGGATGAAGGGTCATTTACATTCCTGCGGTTAACGAGATAAACAGCGGCAGCGATAAAATGGATAACAGCGAGCTTAGCAGCAATACCGCTTCCGCATCCGGCGACTGCACGCCAAAGCGGTTGCCGAACACCACGCCAAAGAAACCTGCCGACAGCGCAATCATCAGAATAGCGGTAATCGCCACCGTACCGTGCAGGCCAAACAGCAGCACAAGGCCCCAGGCCAGCGCGGGCTGAATCAACAGCTTGGTCACGGTAGAGCTGAGCACCATGCTGTTAATTTTAAGCTGGCGCGCAGAGAGGATAACGCCTGTAAGGAACAGCGCCGCCGCAGTTGCCGCCAGGCCAAGCGGCTTAATGGCGGTCAGTACCAGATCCGGCATTTTAATGCCGATAGCCGACAGCACGACGCCCAGCAGCGGGCCCCAGACAATCGGTTTTTTAACCGAGCGCCACATCAGTACCGGCAGCATTGCCAGCGTAGAGCGCTGCGTTTCTCCGGCGGCGCGCGCTTTTTCGCGTTCCAGAATCAGCAGGCAAAACGGCGTCATCAGCACTGAACCGCAGGCGATAGAGACCGCGACGGAGAGCGAGGTCGCCGAGCCTTCGCCCACCACGCTGCCAAGAATAGGCAAACCGAGCGCGGCGTAGTTAGGCAGCGCCACCGTCAAGGTCAGCACTGCCGCATCCTGCGGTGATTTTTTAAAGATGCCGGTAGCCACAAAATAGAGCACCGCATAGGCGATCCACATCGCCAACGTCAGTACCGCTATCAGCGGCGTCTGCGCCACTATGCCGCTCCACGGCGTCTGCACCGTCGCGCTGAACAGCGCGGCGGGCAAGGCAAAATCCATCACAAAGATATTGAGTAGAGAGACGTTCTTGTTATCAACCATTTTTGCTTTGCCAGCCCAGAACCCCAGCAGCATGATAATAAAAATCGGGGCAAGCGCGTGCAGAATCACGTAAGTCATAAATCACCTGTTTGTTATTAAAAGAGTGAAAGCAGACGCGATGTATCGAATTTTTTCAGTTGCCGCAGAGGCCGGACGCCGTGAGCGTCCGGCATACTGACAGCCGGCAGGTTGAATTATTTTTTAAGGGTTACCAGCTGGCGCGAAGACGTTCACGCACCAGCGTCGAGCCGTGGCGTTCGGGCGCGGTTTGCGCACTCCGGCCCGGTTTTTGACGAGCATCGCGGACAGCGTTGGCTAAGGTTGTCTGAACCCGCTGCACGTCTTCATCGGCTGGCGCATCGGGATTAGCGATATCCAATAGCGACGACAGCAGGCCGAAGGTCGCGTAATTGCCAATGTCATAGGCCATCGGCGGCACGCTGGCGGCCAGCTTTTCCAGCGCTTCAACGGTGCGCAATGTAATGCGCGCCGCCGAGGCTTTCCCCATTGCGTGCACCTGTACGGCCGGATCGTTAAAAGCAATCAGTCGGTTGGCCTGATAACCATGCGCCAGAAACGCGCCGGACATCGCTTTGCCGACGATCAGGCCAATCACCGGATGCCCGGCCAGACGCGCCTGGGCATAGGCGCCCGCCGCGCCCGCCAGCGCCTGGTGGATGCCGAATCCCTCTTCACGACGGCCATATGCCTGGCTTGGCACGTCGATAACCGCGACAATCGGGCGCTTAACCGCACGGTCAGCATCTTCAGCAATGGTTTCCTGCACCACTTTTGCCAGCGTCCAGCCTTCCAGCAGGCCAACTTCACCTTGCGCCGCTCGCGGATAGCGATTGTGTGCATCAGGCACCACGGCGATAAAGCGGGCGATTTCGCCATTCAGCTCGCTGTCGGCTACCTGTACCGAAGGGCAAAGGCCATCATGACGTGCGGCACCGGCGGTTAATCTGGTAAGCCACAGATCGCCGCGGCTGTTGGATGCGCTCATGATTTTTCCTCCGTAGCAAAGAGTTGATGAATGGTGTCGGTGCTGGCCTGTTGAGCGGTATCAAAACGGCTTAGCCTTTCCAGATAGAAAGCGTAATTTTCGCTGCGATGCTGTGCCGGAACGCCTTGCGCCAGCGCATCGTTCACCGCTGTTTTTATCGCCTGTACGCCATCCTTCACCAGCGCATCCACCAGCCCGCTCTGATAGCGGATTTCACCGCCGGTCATGCTCCAGATAAAGGGCCGGTTGCGCGAGTCGTATTCATCGATACCCGCTTCCTGCTCGATAACCTGCGGCCCGTTCAGGCCAAGACGCGCTTCGCGGGTTACAATCAGATGGCTGCACAGCGCGGCCGCAATCGACATGCCGCCAAAGCAGCCGACGGTGCCGGCAACAATGCCGATAACCGGCGTGTACTGGCGCAAATCGACAATCGCCGCATGAATATCGGCGATCGCAGCCAGGCCGAGGTTGGCTTCCTGCAGGCGTACGCCGCCGGTTTCAAGGCACAATATCGCCTGGGTCGGCACGCCGTTGCGGTTATCTTCCGCCGCCAGCTCCAGCGCGCCCGCCATTTTGGCACCGGAAACTTCGCCCATGCTGCCGCCCTGGAAGGTACCTTCGATGGCGATAACCACCGTGGGCTTGCCGTTAAGCGTGCCTTTCATTACCACCATGCCGTCGTCGGCCTGCGGCACAATGCCCTGCTTTTCCAGCCACGGCGACATGACGCCATCAAAGGGATCGAGCAGTTCGCGCGCGCTGCCTTCATCCAGCAATGTCATGGCACGCTGACGGGCGCGCAGTTCGATAAAGCTGCTGTCATCACGCATGGTTTACCTCCTCAAACACCTGTTCGATACGGATACGCGCCACGCCGGGCGTCGCGCCAAAGTCGTGGATAACCAGCTTTCCGGCAGGCAAGTCGCTTAATTCTGCCAGGCGGCTGAACAGCGCATCCCAGCGTGACTGGCTGTTATCCACCGAGGTGGTGATAGCCACGTTAAGCGCCGCGCCGCTGTCCGCGGTGTATAACACTTCCATATCGCCTGAACCTACTACGCCAGCCAGCGCTTTACCGCTGAGCTTGCGGCGGGCCGGGTAAGACAACGTTATATTTTCCATAGCAACCTCTTAAATGAGTGGCGATGCCAGCCTGTCGATAAAGAGCGTGGCGGCCAGTAAATCGGCCGCGCCGCCCGGCGACGCATTCAGCGCCAGCATCCTGTTATCCAGCTGTTCCAGCGCCTGACGACCCGCCGCCTGCGCATAACCGCCTGCGTCCAGCACCGCTTGTGCACCGGTGCGCATCGCCTGCATGCCCGCAAGCCCTGCACGATTCAGTACGCAGGTATCGGTTAGCGAAGTCATGATCGCCATCAGCGCATCGAGTTGGGCGGCGGTTTCGTCTGCCCCGGCACGACGGCTGCGCCGCAGCTGCGGCAGCGCAAGCCGGGTAATATGCGGAAAGCCCTGCTGCGCCTCTTCGCGTGCGCCCGGCACCTGAAAACGATGCACCGCACGCAGCCCTTTACTAAAAGTTTTTGGCGCGGCCTGGTCGGGCAGACGAGCCAGCGCGGCGGCGGTATCGCACAGCTGCTGGCTTCCGGCATTGCCGTCCAGCATGGCGGCCGCGCTGACCAGCAGGCCCAGCGCCCAAATCGCGCCACGATGGGTATTGACGCCCGCCGTGGCGGCCATCATCTGGCGCTCACCTTCACGGCCAAGACGACCTACGGTTTCTCGCAGCGCCACGTCGGCCGGACGCCGCCAGCTTTGCTGGGCAAGCGCATAAAACGTTGGCGTCAGGCTGTGGGCAGAGCGCTCCATCAGCGCCAGCGTCAGATCCCGATGCGCGCCGCTCCCGCGACGATCCACCAGTCCCGGCTTCGGCGTCAGGTTCACTTCTGTAATCAGGCAATCGGTCGCGCACTGCGCCAGCTGTTGCAGACGGGTTTCTACCGATTGCGGCGCGAGTCGTTTCATTACCAGCTCCGGAATTTGGCCGGTGGGTTATAAAGTCCGTCGGACCATTCGACTAAATCGGCAACGCTACCGGCAGCCAGCAGCGAGCGCGTTGCGTCAGCACGGCGAATTCCGAGGTCTTCCGGGAAGACTACCTTGCCGCTGCGGCGCAGGTCGGTTACGCGCTTCGCATCTACGCCCAGGCCAACGTCGGTGATGCCTGCCACCGCTGCGACCATCGCGCGGCGCTCTTCCAGGCTTTCGGCACGGTAGAGATAGGCGATACCTTCTTCCGTCAGGACGTGGGTGACGTCATCGCCATAAATCATCACCGGCGCAAGCGGCATACTGGCGTTTTTCGCCACTTCGATGGCATCCAGTTTTTCGACAAAAGAGGGTTTGACGCCCGCCTGGAAGGTTTCAACCATCTGCACCACCAGCTTGCGGCCACGCGCCATCAAATCCGGGCCGTTTTTCATGGCCAGCCAGGCAGGAGTAGCGTGACGGCGACCATGCGGATCGTGGCCCATATTTGGCGCGCCACCGAAGCCGGAAAGGCGACCGCGCGTGACGGTAGAGGAGTTGCCGAGACCATCAATTTGCAGTGTTGAACCAATAAACATGTCCACAGCGTACTGGCCGGCAAGCTGGCACATAGCACGGTTGGAGCGCATCGAGCCGTCTGCGCCGGTAAAAAAGATATCGGGACGCGCGCGGACATACTCTTCCATTCCCAGCTCGCCGCCAAAGCAGTGCACGCTCTCTACCCAGCCGCTTTCGATAGCCGGTATCAGCGTCGGATGCGGGTTCAGCGTCCAGTGCTTGCAGATTTTGCCTTTCAGGCCGAGCTGTTCGCCATAGGTGGGCAACAGCAGTTCGATGGCGGCGGTGTTAAAACCAATGCCGTGATTGAGCGACTGGACCTGGTGCTCTGCGTAAATGCCTTTAATGGCCATCATCGCCATCAGGATATGTTCCTGCTTGATCAGGCGCGGATCGCGGGTGAACAGCGGCTCAATAAAGAAAGGTTTATCAGCAACCACCACGTAATCAATCCAGGAACCGGGGATATCAACGCGCGGCAGGTCGCACTCGTCTTCTACCAGTTCGTTAACCTGAGCAATAACGATGCCGTCGTGAAACGCCGCCGCTTCGACCAGCGCGGGCGTATCTTCCGTTCCCGGCCCGGTATAAAGATTGCCTTTGCGGTCGGCTTTATAACCGGCCACCAGCGCGACGTTGGGCGCCAGATCAACATACAGGCGGGCGTAGAGTTCGATATAGGTATGGATGGCGCCGATTTCGAGCTGGTCATCTTCCAGCAGCTGCGAAATGCGCAGGCTTTGCGGGCCGGAGAAGGAAAAATCAAGCTTGCGCGCTATCCCTTTTTCAAAGATATCAAGGTGTTCACTGCGCCCGACGCTGGGCATAATCATATGCAGGTCGTGAACTTTTTGCGGATTAACCTGCGCCAGCATGCGGGAAAGAAAGTCGGCCTGTTTCTGGTTGTTCCCTTCCAGCACTACGCGATCTTCTGGTGAAATCAACCGCTCCAGCATTTCGACCATCCCGTCTGTAGGGAGGACTTTTCCCTGTACCGGAACCGACGCTATTCGCCGCTGCTTTTCCGTGCGTCGCCTGTTCCAGACGCGCGCCGTTTGTTGATCTGATGGCATGATTAACCTCCTGAATTAACGTTTCGCATGATAACGAACGCAGAAAGTATGAGCCTTGCAGGGGTATCCATCAAACAACCCCTGACGCCGATCGTTACTCTGAAGTTAACGATTTAATGTCAGGTAATTTGCGCCAGATCACGTCATTAGGGTTATTTTTGTGAATTTTCTGGTACAGAAACGGCGGGCTGACGGTAATGAACAAGATGCCGCTGGCAGAAGACCAGCCTGGTGGTCGGGCAGACAGCCCGTTATGATATTGCAGAGCTTTTTACACTTTATGGCGGCGGGTCAGCGGGGGCGGTTTAACGGCCTGAATCAGGCAGTAAAGGCAAAAGCGTCAGGCCAGTCGTTTTACGACAGGATTTTTTGCCGTAGCCGCTTCATGGAAAATATCATCCAGCCACTGTACCAGCTCGTCGGAGCTTAAATCAGCCGGGACAGAGTAATCATATAAACGGGAAAATTTGTTTTCGTTAAGATCTACCCGATATAGCGCCCAGCCAGAATTTATCGCTTTTATCCCCATTGTTCGGCCAAAAACGTTGAAAATCATCATGGTTGCCTCCTGCTCCGCTAACCGATGGGTTTTTAAACACTTCAGAGAAACAGGCTGCTGGATTCAGCAGATATAAGGATTGTTTATCAAACAGTATTTGTCATAAAAAAACTGCCAGGTTAACGATTCGGAACTTCTTGCGGGCAAGGTACCCTATTGAAAAATTCGGGGTCACGGACACAGCGCGGGTACCCGCAACCCTTCAGCACAACGGCCAGGACTAAACCTGGTATTAACGCTATTCTTACAGCACAAAGCCATAGTGTGACCCGTCCGGCAGGTCTATGCGCAGCTGCAATTTGCCACCTGCCGCCTCAATATAGCGTTTTAGCGTAGAAAGCTTGATATCGCGTCCCGGTTTTTCCATCCCTGCTACCGTGGGCTGTTTTACTCCCAGCGCCTGCGCCATTTCAGTTTGGGTTTTTTGTACGCGTTCGCGCAGTTCTGCCAGATGGATATTCAAACGTAGTTCGGCTGCCAGTACTTCCGCTTCGGCAACAACGTCTGGCTTTTCCTCCGCCAGGATATGCTCCAGTGTTCTCATCATAAACCTCGTGTTTTATTGAGATAATCGGTCAGTTCCCGATCCGCAATAGCGATCGTCATAA
Organism: Erwinia sp. BNK-24-b; assembly: GCF_047456155.1. Taxonomy (NCBI): domain Bacteria; kingdom Pseudomonadati; phylum Pseudomonadota; class Gammaproteobacteria; order Enterobacterales; family Erwiniaceae; genus Erwinia; species Erwinia sp. BNK-24-b. The sequence goes on along the minus strand of NZ_CP179901.1, from coordinate 1,548,153 downwards.
AAACGCTTTTCGTTCCCTGCTTTTCTGGCCGCGCACAGCAGGTCCCTTTTCTCTCAGCACCATTAGCGCTGCCAGTACGCAGGCTCGCTCCTTGTCCTGCAATGCGCTGTACCACCAGTCAAACCGATCGGTTGTTTTAATCTTCCACATACTTTACTCCCTGTCACTATAGCTTCCAGGCTATATAGATGCAAACCTATAGTGCAGGATAATGCGCTTGCTGCTTTCGATACGCATCTCGCTTTATAAAGAAGCTGGAAATATCTTCCGAAAATTCTATGAATGTGACAAAGCGCTAAGGCTAATGTGGAAAGTAGCTCGCAAATATCCGCCTAAAACCTTCGGCGATGCATGATGAATTTGTTGCGACGGATCAATAAGCCTGCGGATGTTACTCCTTAGCATCAGCCAATGATGCCTGCTGGCTCCGGTCGCAACAGAAAGGTTTAAAAAAATGACCACTTTTGAGAAACGTATCCAGGTTAGTTTTAGCCAGCGCCAGATGTATGAGCTGGTTGCCGATGTCGCGGCCTATCCTGAGTTTTTACCCTGGTGCAGCCAGGTCGAAATCTTAAACCAGCAGGATGACAGCCAGCTGGTACGCATTGGCTTGCGCTACCAGCAGCTTCCCCAGCTGAGCCTGACCACGCGGGCCACTTTCCATCCTCATACATCGCTGCATCTGCGGCTGGTTTCCGGATCGTTCCTTGCCGCCTTTTCCGGCGACTGGTTTTTTGCGCCTTGCAGCGAGGGGGCTGGCTGTATCGTCACTTTCCGCGTGACGTATCGCTTCTCTGGTCGTCTTCTGAAGCTCGCCCTTTCGCCCTTTTTTAGTCTGATGGTCAGCATGCTGCCAGATCGGTTTATTCAGCGTGCCGAAAAAATTTATTCGTCAGCGCAGGCGTGATTTTGGCTTATGCGTCCGCTTGTTGGACTTATAACGCGCGGGAAACTTTTTTAAACGCGAGCTTAAAGCACGCCGCTTTCACTTTTTTTTGCCGTTCCTGACTATCCTTATCTTTCCGATACGCTCATCTAAAAAAGCGATCGCTTGTGTTCCCCCTTTACAGGCTTACCTGTTTTTAAAGCAATGTGACAGTGTCGCTGGCATAGCGCTGCGCATGCTGTCGGTGACCTCCCCAATCTGGAGACGACAATGACACACCATCACGCCATGCAGTTAATCGTGAACGGCGAGACTCGCCTTCTGACGATCGATCCACGTACTACCTTGCTGGACGCGCTGCGGGAACATATTGGCTTAACCGGCTCTAAAAAAGGGTGCGACCAGGGCCAGTGCGGCGCCTGTACGGTACATATTGACGGCGAGCGCGTGCTGAGCTGTCTGACGCTGGCGGCCCAGGCGGAAGGCAGGGAAATTACCACCATCGAAGGGCTGGCGGAAGCAGACGGCACGCTGCATGCGGTGCAGGCTGCTTTTTTGCAACACGACGCTTTCCAGTGCGGCTACTGCACTTCTGGCCAGATTATGTCGGCCGTCGCCTGTATCAAAGAAGGTCATGCGCATTCCGATGATGAAATTCGTGAATATATGAGCGGCAACCTGTGCCGCTGCGGCGCTTATCCCAATATCGTGAAGGCCGTTAAGGATGCCGCCGCGCGAGTCAGGCAGGAGATCGTATCGTGAGAGAATTTAGCTATCAACGCGCCGCTGACGTTGCCAACGCTACCGCGCTGGGCAGTCAGCCTGAAACCCGCTTTCTTGCCGGAGGTACGACGCAGTTAGATCTGATGAAGTGCGGCGTGGAGCGCCCCGCTGCCCTGGTAGATATCACCCACCTGCCCGGCCTGAACGATATCACCTTAAGCGACAGCACGCTGACGCTGGGCACGCTGGTAAAAATGAGCCAGGCGGCCGACAGCAAAACGGTAAAAACCTTTGCTCCGGCGCTGGCGGAAAGCCTGTCGCTGGCCGCTTCGGCGCAGTTACGCAATATGGCTTCGCTGGGCGGCAATATCCTGCAGCGTACCCGCTGTAGCTATTTCCGCGATCCGCTGGCCTATTCCGCCTGCAATAAACGCCAGCCCGGCTCTGGCTGCGCCGCGCTGGATGGTCTGAATCATAACCACGCGGTTCTGGGCACCAGCGACAGCTGTATTGCGCTTTACCCCGGCGATTTTGCCGTGGCGCTGACCGCTTTTGATGCCGTGTTAAATCTGCAAAACGCCCGCGGCGAACAGCGTTCCGTCACGGTAACGGATTTTTTCCGCCTGCCGGAAGATCGTCCCGATCTTGAGCACCAGCTCGCTTATGGCGAAATGATCGTGAGCCTGACGCTGCCACGCAGCGCGGCTTTAGCTCGCTCGCACTATCTTAAGGTCCGCGACCGCAGCTCCTACGAGTTCGCCGCCGCCAGCGCCGCCGTTGGCCTGGAGCTGGAAGACGATAACCTGACGATCAAAGAAGCCCGCGTTGCGCTGGGTGGCGTGGCGACAAAACCCTGGCGTGCTTATCAGGTTGAACAGGCTTTACGCGGACAGCGGCTGGATGAAGCAACGTTACGTAAAGCGGCTGAAAAAGTGACCGAGGGCGCTATCGCTCGCCAGCACAACGGCCACAAAATTATTCTTGCTCCGCGCGTGGTCGCCAGAGCGTTAATGACCGTGGGAGGCCTGGCATGAGCATGACAGAAGCGCAGACTGCAACCCGAAAACAGGCGCTGGGTAGCCCGTTAGATCGCGCCGATGGCCGCCTGAAAATTCAGGGGCTGGCTACCTATGCGATTGAAAAATCGCTGGAGAATATGGCTTATGCGGTGGTGGTGCAGTCGACCATTCCTTATGGCCGCATCCGCAGCATGAATATTGAACGGGCGCGCCAGTCCCCTGGCGTTCTTGCCGTCTATAACCATCATAGCGGCCTGATTATTCACCCGGCAAAGACCTTTGGTCAGGGCGGCGCGGCCGCTCAGGCCTTTTTGCCATTACAGGACGACAAGGTTTTGTGGAACGGTCAGCATATTGCGCTGGTGGTGGCTGAAACACTGGAGCAGGCCACCGAAGCGGCCGCGCTGATCGAAACCGAATACGAACAGCAGGCCGCCATTGTCCATCCCGATAATCCTGACGCCAGGCCCGAAACGGTAGATGCTTTAACCATTGAATGGGGTGATGCGGTCCCGGCGCTGGCTCAGGCCGAGGTGCAGATCGGCGGCGTTTATACCACGCCCAGAGAATATAACTCGCCAATAGAACCGCACGGCTGCATCGCGCACTGGCAGGACGGCAGCCTGACGCTGTGGGAACCCAGTCAGTGGGTAGGCGGTGCGCGCCAGGTTGTTTCTGAATGGATGGCTATCGATCGCGAAAAGGTTCGGGTGATTTCGCCTTACGTTGGCGGCGGCTTCGGCTGTAAAGGCGGTATTCAGCCACACAGCGCGCTGGCCTGCGTGGCGGCACGCGAGCTTAAACGTCCGGTGAAGCTGGCGCTAACCCGCCCGCAAACCTTTACCGCGTTTGGTGGCAGACCGCGCACTCACCAGCAGCTGGCGCTGGGTGCCAGCCGGGATGGCACGCTGCAATCCATTGTGCATGACAGCTGGAACGAAACCGCGCTAAACGATGTGCATAAAGAGCCTTGCAACGCCGTTACGCCGCTAATGTACGCGTCGCCAAATTTTCTTTCGCACCACAAGCTGATTCATCTTAATACCGTTAACCCGAGCTGGATGCGCGCGCCGGGCGAGAATCCCAGCGCTTTTGCACTGGAAGTTGCGATGGACGAACTGGCCTGGGCGCTGAAAATGGATCCGCTGGCGCTGCGATTAAAAAACTACGCGGAGCAGGATCCGCAGGCCAAAATTCCCTGGAGCTCTCGCCAGCTGCGCGAGGCTTACCAGCAGGGTGCCGACGCGTTTGGCTGGAGCAAGCGTCCTCTGGAACCGCGCAGCCTGCGCGAAGGACGCCAGCTGATTGGCTGGGGAATGGCCTCCGGCACCTATCCGGTGCGCCGCACGCCTGGCGAAGCGCAGATAGTATTGTATGCCGACGGGCGTCTTGAAGTGCAAAGCAGCGGCGTGGATATCGGTACCGGCACCTATACCATTCTGGCGCAAACGGCGGCGGATGTGCTGCTGGTCGCGCCGGAAAGTATTACCGTTTTGCTTGGCGATACGCTGCTGCCGCGAGCGCCCGTCGCGGGCGGTTCCCAGCTGGCCAACCTGCTGACCGGTGCGGTACATAAAACGGCGCTGGCGCTGAGGGATATGCTGATTACGCTGGCCGTCAGCACCGAGAAATCGCCGTTATGGCAGCAATCTCCGGCAGCGGTAGCGCTGGCGGACGGTTTTCTCTGGCTAAGCGACAAACCCAATCTGCGCGTCAGCTTTAGCGAGCTGTTAAGGCTGAGCGGTAACGATAAACTGATCGCCCATCAGGACACCTTTGCAACAACGGCCAGCGAGGACGATCGCAACAAAGCTGACAGCACCTCTTCGATGATGGTGCCGCCGACGGAAGGTGGCGTTTCTGCCCACAGCTGGAGCGCCATTTTTGTCGAGGTCGCGGTTGATGAAGATTTTGGTACAGTGCGGGTAAAAAGAATGGTGGGCGCATTTGACTCGGGCCGTATCTACAATCCAAAACTGACGGAAAGCCAGTGGATTGGCGGCATGGTAATGGGTATTGGCCAGGCGCTGCTGGAAGAAGGCGCCATTGACGACAGGGACGGCCGCATCACCAACGCTAACCTGGCCGATTATCTGGTGGCGGTTAATGCAGACATTCCTGAGCTGACTACTATCGACGTCGGCAAGCCCGATTATCTGGCAACCGTGCTGGGCGGCAAAGCAGTGGGCGAACTAGGCATTGTCGGCGTGGCGGCGGCCATTTCCAACGCGGTATGGCACGCCACCGGCAAACGTATTCGCGACTTACCGATTACCCAGGACAAACTGCTGTAAGCACCTGCGGGCTGGTCTGCGGCCCGCGGTTCTTATGCATCACAATATCTGCCATCACCGCCAGCGCTATTTCGGCTGGCGTTTTACTGCCAATCGCCAGGCCTATCGGCGCATGCACCCTGTTCAACTGTTCTTCAGTAAATTCTGCAATCGTTCTCAGGCGCTCGCGCCGCTTATCGCTGCTGCGATGTGACCCGATAACGCCGATATAAAAAGCGTCGGTATGAATGGCTTCCATCAGCGTCAGATCGTCAATACGCGGGTCGTGCGTCAGCGAAACTACCGCGCAGTGACGTCGACAGCCGTGAGTTTCGATAAATTTTGCCGGAAACTGCTCGATAAGCTGGACAGCCGCGTTAAGGCTGCTGGCGTAATCGCGCAGCACTTCGGGTCGGTTTTCACAGACGGTAACTTCAAAACCGAGCGCCACCGCAAATTCGCTACAGCAGAGTGCGACAGCGGAGAGTCCGGCAATCAGCACGCCAGGCGCAGCGGCAAACGTCAGCGTCAGCTGGTCGCCATCACGCATAACGGTCGCGACGGAATCTTCGCTGACAGCCAGCATGCGGCAGCGATTGGGCAGCGTTAGCCCTTTACTTAAAGCACTGCCGTCTGCAAGCGCGGCGGCATGGCGCTGAAGATAAGCCAGGCTTTGTGCGTCCGACGGCAGATATTCAATCAACACCTCGAGCGAACCACCGCAGGGCAGCGGCCGATCTGGCGCTAAGCCCCCATCACCGTAACGGATAACCTGGCTGGCCTGACGATATTGCCCGGCCTGAAGGCGAGCCAAAAAATCTTCTTCCACACAGCCGCCGGATAGCGAGCCGCATACGTTGCCGTGCTGATTAGCCACCAGCAGCGAACCCACTGCCCTGGGGGCAGAACCCCAGGTTTTAATGACGGTGCAGAGCCAGACGGGCTGCTGTTCAATCCAGCCAAGCGCCTGGCTGATGACGCGACTATTTAGCGACTGCATGTTTTTCTCCCGCTGGCAGCTGTGAAGGCAGATCGATATCCCGCAGGACCGCTTCGTCCTCCAGCTCAATCGTATATAAAGGAAAATGCAGCGCCAGGCCGCGCGCGCCCTGTTCATCCGTCAGCGTGCTGAGCGCCTTAAAGGTCTGGCGGCCAAAGCCGACCGGATGCCCCTGGCGAGCCTGCCAGACCGGGCGGACAATACCGTCCTCTACCACTTTATCTGCAACCAGCCGCAGCGTTGCGCCGGTGATAAACGGCATATCCGCAAGGTGGATCAGCCAGCCGTCCCAGGCGGCCATCTGCCGAACGCCCGCAGCGATTGACTCCCCCATGCGCGTGTTTTCCACCAGCACGGTGGTTACGTGGTGCTGCTGGCAAAGCTGGCGAATGGCCTGTTGTTCAGGTCTGGTCACCACGCATATCGGCAGACCACTCTGTAGCGCGGCGAAAAAGCTATGGGCGAATACCGACCTTCGCCGTCCTTCAGTATCCGTAAATTCCGCCTGCAGCTTGTCGGTTGCGCCACCCGCAGCCTTGAAACGCTGCCCTACACCGGCAGCGATAATTAATACGCCTACCGTTTTTTCCCTGGGCTCTGTCTTGTCCATATTGTTTACCTTAGTGACTTTCAGGTTATCAGCGTAGCGCAAAATGATGAAGGTTGTAAGAATTCCTCCCGCATCTGAGCACGTACGCGCGATTTCAGCTAACATGCTGTTAAGAAAACAATAACCGCCCGAGGAGAGACCATGACGCAGCCTTCTGCCCCCCAAGGATTATCTGTCAGCGAGGCGCTGGACAAGCTGGACTCATTGTATGAGGCGGCAGTCAGCGCACTGCGACAGGCCATCACTACCTATGTTAACGAAGGTACGCTGCCGGACGCCGCCAGCCGCGCCGACGGCCTGTTTGTTTATCCTGAGCTGCGCGTTAGCTGGCAAGGCGATGCGGCACAACACAAGCTGTCACGCGCCTTTGGCCGTTTTACCCGGCCCGGCAGCTACGCAACGACCATTACTCGTCCCGCGCTGTTTCGTCATTATCTTACCGAGCAGCTCACGATGCTGTGCAACGAATACCCCGTTACGCTGGAAGTACGGCCTTCACAGCAGGAGATCCCGTTTCCCTATGTGATTGACGGCACCAGCCTGGGGCTGGATCGCAGCATGAGCGCTGGTCTGGCGCAGCATTTTCCCACTACCGAGCTGGCGCAAATCGGCGATGAAAACGCCGACGGACTTTATCAGCCTGGCGAAAAGTTTCCGCTGTCGCATTTTGATGCACTGCGCACCGATTTTTCACTGGCCCGCCTGCGTCACTACACCGGCACGCCGGTGGAACATTTCCAGTCGTGGGTACTGTTTACCAACTATACCCGCTACGTGGATGAGTTCGTGCGCTGGAGCTGCGAGCAGATTGCCGATCCTGATTCGCCTTACGAAGCCCTTTCCTGCGCGGGGAGCATTTATATTACCGCCGACACGCCCGATCCTCAGGAAACCATTTCTGGCCTGGCGTGGAAAAATCACCAGATGCCGGCCTGGCATTTAATCGCGAAAGAAGGCCAGGGCATTACGCTGGTCAATATCGGCGTTGGCCCCTCCAATGCAAAAACCATCTGCGATCATCTCGCCGTACTGCGTCCGCACGCCTGGCTGATGATTGGCCACTGCGGCGGCCTGCGCGAAAGCCAGACCATCGGCGATTATGTACTGGCGCATGCCTATCTGCGTGACGATCACGTGCTGGATGCGGTATTGCCGCCGGATATTCCGGTGCCAAGCATTGCCGAGGTACAGCGCGCGCTGTTCGACGCGACCAAACAGGTCAGCGGTATGCCGGGCGAAGAGGTAAAACAGCGGTTGCGTACCGGCACGGTGGTTACCACGGACGATCGTAACTGGGAGCTGCGCTACTCTGCTTCCGCGCTACGTTTTAACCTTAGCCGCGCCGTGGCTGTCGATATGGAAAGCGCCACCATCGCCGCGCAGGGCTATCGTTTCCGCGTACCTTACGGCACGCTGTTATGCGTTTCCGACAAGCCGATTCATGGCGAGATTAAATTACCCGGACAGGCGAACCGTTTTTACGAAGGCGCTATCTCTGAGCATTTGCAGATTGGTATTTGCGCCATCGACCTGCTGCGCGCAGAAGGCGACAAGCTGCATTCACGTAAATTAAGAACTTTTAACGAGCCGCCTTTCCGTTAAGGTGGCAGGCGGTAGCAAGGCGGCCGACTGTTGCCTTGCTACCGCTATTTTCTACGCCTGAGTAATTTTTACGATGACTTCGCCGGGATCCAGCGTTTTTCGGTCGCTTCAGCGTCGTAATGCAAAGGAGAAGGCAGCGTAATCAGCTCAATCAGCGCACCAAAAGGCGCGCGACAGAACCAGGTTTGGTTGCCCTTACCCTCTTCCTGCGAAAACGCATCATTTGGGCCATCATACATTTCTGCGCCATGCTTTTTCATTCTCTCACCTGCTGCATGAATATCATCCACGTACATGGAGAAATGATTAACGCCCGCATGACTGATATCCTGGCGACCATTTGCCGTTTCCGGGCTGGTTTGAAACAGCTCCACGTTGCAGCCGTTGGCTAACCGCAGCATTGCCACGCCCGTCACCTTCATCTCTGGCGGAAAGCCGTTAACCGAATGGATATCTTTGCCCTCCATGGTTGCATCAGGATCTTCTGGTGGCACCAGACGGTACAGCACGCTGGCATCCAGCGCGTTAATAAAAAACTTTTCTGCCTCTGCAAGGTTAGAAACCGTAATGCCAATATGCTCAATGCCTCTGATACTCATCATTTTTTCCCTTTTGATTAGCCTTCCTTAAGCCTGGCAGAAAAGTGATGTTTGTCACATTTAACCAGTAATATCCTGATGGAAAAACCTCAAAGGTTACAGTATTGCTACCCTTTTCCTCCCCATCATTAGATACCCACCCAGCGGCGTTCCAGAGCCGAAATGGCTATTGCCTCCAGCACTTTTGATACCTGTAGCCCTTCGGCAAAATCTGGCCACATGCGGTCGTTGGCAGCAATACCGTTAATAAGATCGCGTACCTCCACCGTTTTTTGATCGTTAAAGCCGATGCCGTGTCCGGCAGAAATACAAAAGGCCGCATAGTCAGGATGCGCCGGGCCGGTAAGAATTGTTTTAAACCCTTGCCGTCCGACTGTATCGCCGTGTTGATAAAGCGCCAGCTCCGCCATTCTTTCCTGCGTATAGCGGAGCGCGCCTTTAGTTCCGGTGACCACGTAGGTTAGTCCCATCTTGCTGCCGCAGGCGATGCGTGAAGTTTCAATGACGCCCTGTGCGCCGCTGGTAAAGCGCAATAGCGCGCTGGCTCGATCTTCGTTTTCAACCTCGCGTAGTAAAGCCGGATTTTTGGCATCCGGGCGCCGCTTAATCACCGTCTGCATATCACCGGAGACTTCGCTAATATCCCCCACCAGGTAATGCGCCATATTGACAATATGCGCACCTAAATCTCCTAAGGCGCCCAGGCCAGCCAGCGCTTTTTGACAGTGCCAGTCCAGCGGCGTCAGCGGATCGGCCAGATAGTCCTCATTATGCGTGCCATAAAAGTGCACCACTTCACCGATCTCACCGCTGGCGATAATTTCCTTTGCCAGCTGGCTGGTCGGGTTTTTCATATAGTTAAAGCCCACCAGCGTTTTCACCCCGGCCTGCTGCGCCGCATGCGTCATCTCTTCTGCATCAGCAACGTTGAGCGCCAGCGGTTTCTCGGAATAAACGTGCTTACCGTGGCGGATCGCTTCCAGCGCCATTTCCTTATGCAAAAAATTAGGGGCGCAGATATCAACCACATCGATAGCAGGATCGGCCACCAGTTCGCGCCAGTTGCCTGTCGAACGCAAAAAACCCAGCGCCGCAGCCTGCGCTTTTGCCGTTTCCGAATTTATTTCCGCCACCATTTCGCGCACTATTTCGCCCTTTAAAGCAAATACGGTAGGGGCTTGCGCATAGGCAATAGCATGGCAGCGTCCGATATAACCTGTACCAATCAAGCCGATTCTGATCTTTTTCATAGAGATTCCTTGCAGGTGAATGAGGCATCTGATTGGAATTTATATTTCGAAATCAGCATAAACAATATCAAAATGAAACAAACGTGATCGTTCTGACGAAAGTTGCTGTACGCCAAAAAGCCATACATCAGCGAATTGCGAGATGTTACGCAAAGCGGGGCTGGTGTAACTGTCAGTACTCGCCTCGGCCCTGATGTCAGCATCCGTTTATTTTGCTAAAAACGGAACAGCATGCTGCTTTATTCAGCAGTCGATGCAAAAACACCAAACAGGCTTTGACTTCCCCATGCACTCTCGATACTATGCGCCCCGTTCAAACGATTCCTCTGTAGTTCAGTCGGTAGAACGGCGGACTGTTAATCCGTATGTCACTGGTTCGAGTCCAGTCAGAGGAGCCATATTTAGAGAAGCCCGCTTCAGGAAACTGAAGCGGGCTTTTTGCTGTTGGGCTACCCGACAATAGCGTGTCGTGCGTGAGAGAAATTATTGCGCCCGGTCAGAATATTAAAATATCAGATAAGAACGGCCTCCCGCCTGGCCGGCAGTTCTTCAGGCGAATAGTGAGCACGCTTTTGCGGTGCAAAAGATTATTGCTATTCAGATAAACAAAACGACTATGCTCGATTGGAAATAGTTTTCTGGATTACCAGCAGCGGAAGTGCTGTCGTTTCATCATTCTATCTTTCAATCAAGCGTTCCCTCAGTGCTTGCTGGCGGTATGATATAACTATCAACGATAAATTTTTACGATATACTGCGCTAAATGGACAGTCTGGCATTTCAATAAGGATGGATCTAAGTAAGGGAGTACTATCTATGAGCAACGCTCAGTTTCCAGCGATGATTTTCGCGACGCAGAAGCGCTTTAACGATTTTTCCACCGATGATATGCGTTATGGCGATATATCAGAGGACAGGTTAAAAAGTGAGTTTGGACTGGTCAACATATCAAATATGGTTGATCCCTATGCCTTAACCCGATTAACAACGTTTGATAATCCACAATCAAGGTTCGCCGGGGCGTATGGCAGCATTAGCCGTGGCGGCAAGCTAAGCGTGCAGCAATGTACCCAACTCTTGTTTGAGGAAATGCAGGTAACTTCTCTACCCTATTCTTTCATCGGCCCGCACAGGCATTTAATCAATCGGATGCTGAGGTATTTTCAGTTTTCACGAGGTTCAGCCTTTCACGATCCCCAGTTGAATACGGCTTATCGTGAGAAGTTGTATTCAAACTATGCTACGAGACAGACAAAAACAGTTTTGCATGAGAATATTGGTCTTTTTATTGACTATAATAACAAAGGCTTTCCTCACAATAACTTAAAAGATCTTACAAGCGCCATTTAAGATTCTATCCTGCCAAAATTTGATTCCTTACTGCTTGATAGAATCAACGGGATGGGAATTACCGTTCATGACGTTTATGCAACAAAAATTGAAGTTCTTCGCCTTGACGTTAATGAGTATGGCTGGAAAGCAAGTATCAGGTTTACAGGCCAGGATCATTTTGGTTTAGACGTTAGCGATATACGTAAGCAGAAGTTTAATCAGTTCCAGTTTTTCAAAATAGGGTTTATTTTTCAAAGGTTTAACAGATTTGGTTTTCGGCCATTCCTGACCAATATGGAAGCTACAATTAATTTAGAAGGAAAAAGATAATGCGTAGATTTGTGATTTCAACACTTGTGTTACTGCTATGCTTCTTTAGCTATTTGGTTATCAAAAAGCAAGATGTCTCTGTTATTAATGCCCATTATGACGGCAGCACTGCACAGATTATTGTTGATGGATTGCCCTTTCTGGAATCTGATAAAATTGCATGTTGGGTTAAAAATAAAGAAAGTATCATGGAAAAGTATAACATCCCATCAGGTAAGAATAGCCCTTTTTTAATTAGTATCTATGCTTTTGGTGACGGATATAAAGAAGAAGGAAAAGAAGACAGACGCTGTTTTTCAGACATGAAACCACCTGAAAACTGTATTAATAAGAATATTATCATGTCAATAATCCGCACACGAAGCGGCAGCATAAAATATGAATTTTAACCAGAAAGCCAATATCCATTTTTAAATGGGCATTGGCTTCTATTCTTTACTTTCCTGCCGTCTTTTACTTTTTTCTCGCTATGCAAAAACAGTCATCATTCAGGTAAGGTTTGAGATCTCACCTCGCTGTTACTTAACGTCATCCACACCAGAAACGCGCACAAAACAGTAATGACCGCCAGAGCCTGAAATAAGAATGTATAGGCATCATCGTAACTTTCACGGAGTAGCGTTCGCGGAAGGTTGGGTAAAACCTTTGCTGCCTGATTAAGATTCCCTCCTCCCAGCCAGGTAGCAGCCTGCTTAATTAGATCGGGTTTATAAGCAGAAGCTGCCTTTTCAAGATTCAGTTTGTTTATTTCTACTAAAAATGTTGTAACTATCGCTAAAGCAATCCCCTCACCGGCCACGCGCACCGTATTAAACAAACCGGCTGCCATGCCAGCTTTTTCCAGCGGCACAGCAGAGACGGCCAGCCCGTCCATCAGCCCCCACGGAAGCGCTGCACCTGTACCAGTGATAAGCATTGATACCATAAGCAAGCTAAGGCTGCTGCTTTGTAATGCCTGCCCGGCCATCAGTAATCCTACGGCAGACAGGATTAGCCCCGCTGCTGATACTGTCCCCAGTTTAAACCAGCGGGTGAGTACGGCAGCAAGCGAGGGAAATATCAGCATCGGACCGGTCAAAGCCATAAGATAAACGGCGCTTTGCGTCTCGTTCAACCCTTCCCCACCCATAAAATGCAGCGGAATAATAATCAGCAGGACAACGTAGCAATAGCAGGTCGCTATCGGTAATAACAACACGCCAGTAAAACGTGGATAGCGCAAAAGAGAGAGGTCAAAAACAGGATGTTCTACTTTCCGACAGCGAGTCAGAAATAGTCGAATAAGCAGCATGGAGGCAATAAATAAAGCCAGCACAGGAAATGATAACCACCCACATCCTGGCATAAGCATAACTGCCAGAGTAAACAGGACAAGCGCCACGGTAAAAAGCACTATGCCCGGTATATCCATTTTCTGTTGCGATTGCTTTTTTGAAGGTGGTAGAAATGCCATGCCCGTTAGCATCAGGATACCTGCAAGTATTGCCATTGCAGCGTAAACCCAGCGCCAGCCGAAAGCGTCGGTAATCAGCCCAATCAGGAGAGGCCCGAAAGCTAATCCGGCGCCAAACATGGTGCCGAGCATACTGAATACCCTGGTTCGTGCATTTCCGTCATAGAGCTGGGCCAGTGCCGCACTGCCTCCAGCCAGCGTCATTGCTGCTGCGATACCCTGAATCCCCCTCAATAGCCCGATTACGCCAGTACTTTCAGAAACAACAATAAGCAAGTTGCTAAAGCAAAAGGTAATTAAGCCAGCAATAAATATACGCTTTCGGCCGGTAATATCAGCAGTAACGCCGGCTGTTAGTAGAAAACTGCCAAAAGTCAGCATAAATCCATTTGTTAGCCAGGCGAGAACTGCTGGAGAGCCACCCAGCGCATGACTGATAGCCGGAGTGGTAATCACGCCACCGGTAAAGCTTAGCGGTAACAGCATGGCCGCCAGGAAAATTGAGAGAGCGGCAATAGCTCTGGCATACCGTGAAGGAGATGCAATGGTGAAGGTCATTAGATTACCTTTGATATTCGGCTTTTTTAAGAAGTTAAAAACAATGTCTGCCCATCCTATTGCGGATATTTAATAAGATAAATAGACTGGCTATACCTTCTGACGCGACAAAAAGTTTATAATCTATGGACAGTTTTACTCTGTTAACTTCTTTTGTACGGACGGCGGAAACACTCAGCTTTGTACAGGCAGCAAGATCCCTGGGTATTTCCGCATCCGCCGTGGGTAAGAACGTTGCCAGACTTGAAAATAAGCTGGGCATAAGACTTTTTAACCGCAGTACGCGAAACGTCAGCCTGACCGCAGAAGGGATCACGTTACTGGCACGCTGTCAGCATATTTTTGAGCAGCTGAGAGAAGCCGAAGCAGAATTAACCCGCACCGTAGAACAGCCTGCCGGAAAACTCAGAGTTTCACTGCCGGTAATAGGCTATCGCTTGCTGCTCCCTCTTCTTCCATCGTTCACTCGCCGCTATCCGGCTATCGAACTGGAACTGGACTTCAGCGATCGACTGGTAAACCTTATTGATGAAGGGTTTGATGTAGCTATACGAAGCGGAGAGATCGCCGACTCCAGGCTAACATCGAAAACGCTCGGGAATTTTAGCTTTGTCCTTTGCGCGAGTCCCGCTTATCTGAACGAATACGGCTCCCCTGACTCCCCAGAAGATCTGAAAAATCACAAATGTGTTCTCTTTCGTTTTCCTTCAACGGGGCTTGTTCAGCCATGGGAACTACAGGGGATGCGTATTACAGGCGATTTTAATCCCGTCTCTGTACTAACGGCCAATAACATTGAAGCGGTAATCCATATCAGCACCGCAGGACTGGGGATAAGTTACGTTCCTGATTTTGTGGTACGGGAAGCTTTTAATCAGGGAGCGTTGCAGGAAGTGTTAGCCGGTCACTGCATAAAAACAGGCAGTTTTTCAGCGCTGTGGCCAACGAGCCGCTACCTTTCTCCACGGATACGCTGTTTTATTGATTTTATGGCTGAGAGCTGGTCCTGCTGATGTCGTAACATCCCGTCATTTTATTTACCTGTTGTAAAAGATTGAGGCGAAAAGTCTGCCAGAGTCATCTTAGCGTTGCTGCGTCGGTATCAATCCTACGAAACATTGTAATTATCTGTGCTTATAAAGTGCCGTTATCAATCCTACGAAACATTGTAATTATCAGTGCTTATAAAGCGCCGTTATCGACCCTACGAAACATCGTAATTATTTATGCTTATAAAGCGCGTTTTACGCGTGGATGATGGTTTTCATCATTCGCCAGATTACTGGCAGACCTGAGTAATAATCAACTATTGTTAAGCATTGAATTATTGAGAACAGAGTCCAGAGGCTTCATGGAAATAACCAACTATTTAATCAATGTTAAGGGGATTTTTTATCGGGCAATAGATCCGCTTTATCGGGATGTTGCTTTATCAGGCTCAAGGGTTCCGGGCCGCTATTCAGACAGCAATCAGCCCACGCTGTATCTTAGTTCATCACCAGAAGGCGTAGAGGCGGCATTGAAAGCCCATAACGGCGCCAGGCGTGACAGGCTTGAAATTATCAAGGTCAGCGTTATCGCTGATAAAATTTTTGATTTACGAAATTTAGCTGGATTGCAGGCAGCCAATATTGATATCAACGATGCGCTTGCCCCATGGCAGGAAACTGTAAGTCAGGGCAGTATCCCCGAGTCATGGAGAGTCCGTAATCGTCTGGAATCATATGGCATAAACGGATTAATAGACCCTTCCCGAAAAGCGCCAGGTCTTTGGCATCTGGTTCTTTTTTCCTGGAATCAGGAGAGCAAACCTTCTGTATCCCTTTATGAAGCAGCAGAAGCTGGCTTGAATTATGACGATTATCAAGATTTATCCTGACATCTGTTTCAAAGCTTCCTGATAGCTGGATGATACTGGAGCGAAAGTTAATTTTACGATTGCGTCAGCGCTAACAGATTTGAAAACGATGCAATAACACCATGACGAATAACTGCGGATCATGAAATCTATAGTATGATTGTACGATTGTTTGTATACCTTTTAATAAGGTTATTTTTCTATGATGAAGCATCATCCAAACCGTGAACAGCTACGGCTGGACAGCATTCTGGCCGCTCTTGGGCATCCTGTCCGAATGAGCGTGGTGAAAGTATTGGCAGACGGAAAGGAACATACCTGTGGCTCACTGCTGAAAGGTATTTCCAAATCTACGCTTACCCATCACTGGCGCACTCTCCGTGACGGCGGCATTATCTGGCAGATCCCTTCAGGAAGAGAAAACCTTCTTAGCCTGAGGCGCGAAGATCTGGATTCGCGATTCCCTGGACTTCTTGATTCGTTTCTTAAGGCTGCTACGCAGGATGAGCAGACCAGTTCGATAATTGCCACCTATTGTGCCGAGTAAAGTAAGCAGGTAAGCGCCGTCAGGCGCTTATTTAACTCTGGATCTCTACTCAGTCAGCTGGCGTTAACGTCTTGTTGTCCAGCGCAGATGGGGTATTTGAAGGAAGAAAACAGGCTATCAAAAACGCCATAAACATGCCCGCCGCCGCTAACATAAATGCGTATTTTGCCATGGTGGCCAGAAAGAAAGCGTCATGAACTTCGCCGCTATGCCGGGAAAGTGAAGTCGCCACGGCAATCAAAATCGCCAGCCCGATGGCGTTGCCTACATTTAGCGTTGTCGATGCCATGCCGGATGCAATCCCCTGCTCATCATGCCGTACACCCGTTGCTGCTGAGATCCACATG
Source organism: Erwinia sp. BNK-24-b (assembly GCF_047456155.1). Lineage (NCBI taxonomy): Bacteria > Pseudomonadati > Pseudomonadota > Gammaproteobacteria > Enterobacterales > Erwiniaceae > Erwinia > Erwinia sp. BNK-24-b. The sequence continues at coordinate 1,531,766 of NZ_CP179901.1, read as the reverse complement.
GTCGTCCAGACAATCCCCTGTCCAATACCTGAAACGATCAATCCCGGCAGCAGCATCAGGTATGTTCCGGTGACCGTTGCTCCATACATCATCATCAAGGTTCCGGCGATACCCGTCAGGCATCCTGCCATCATAGCGCTACGCGTTCCGAAGCTTCCGGTCAGCCTGGCACCTGCTTGCGTACCGGCAAAAATAAATACGGATGGCACGATAAAAGCGAGCCCCGTTTTTAAAGCTGAATATTTCAACACGTCCTGGAACAGGATAGTTTCAAAATAAGGCAGCGCGCCAAACGTGCCCATATAAATAAAAGTGATAACTACACCTGACAGAAGATAACGATTCTTTAATAGCGTCAGCGGCATCAGAGGTGTCCGGCTTTTAAGCTCAATGACGACAAAAAGGATAAGGCTGAGCACGGATAAGGTAAACGGAACCGTCACCGATCGCCACCCCTCTTCAGGCCCTTGTACCAGAGAAAAAACCAGTAAAGTTGAAGCGGCCGTCACCGTCAATGCTCCCGGCATATCGAAACCTTGTCTGACCGCTCTTTTCTTATCAGCGGGCAGAAGAGCAACGGCAAGAATAATTGCTATACCAGCCAGCAGGACGTTGATATAGAAAACGGATGCCCAACCGGCATATTCCGTCAGTATTCCTCCAGAAAGCGAACCCAGCGTCAGCCCGCTGGCGCCTGCGCCTCCCCAGATAGCTAAGGCACGGTTTCTTTCTGAGCCCTCTGTGAATAACCGGTTCAGTAAAGAAAGCGTAGCCGGAAAAAGGAACGCGCCGCCTGTGCCCTGAACCGCGCGAGCGACGATTATCATCTCCGGTGTCCATGCAATCGCCCCCATTAAAGATGAAGCGGCATAAAGAAACAGTGCAAAAATAAACATTCTCTTTTGGCCAATCTGGTCAGCAGCCCGGCCTCCCAGCAATAGAAAACCCCCGCAAAAAACCGTGTAGGCGCTAACTACCCATTGAAGCGACTGTCCGGAAAAATGGAGGCCTTTTCCTATTTCTGGTAACGCAACAAAAACGATATTGATATCAAGTGAAATGATAAGTTGAGCAAAGGCCAGAAGCGCCAGACATCCACGTCGGACTGATTGGGATTGGTTTGCGTTGAACATAAGTAACCCTCAGTTAAATAGTACGCATACATACGTACAATCAAACAGTAGAGCATTCGGCCTCTGCCGACAAATATTACTTTGCGTAATCACATAGGGTAAAAAAAAGCATGCTTATATTAAGCAAAGATTATGATTATCCAATAGTTTATTTGCGGGCGTAATAAATTTTACTGCCGAATATAACTCTTCTTTTTGCTTTCTGAATGCGTATACCAGCAGGATAGTTATCCTGTAAGCCTGACATAGCCTTCTCCAAAATTCTTTAGCCATATATACTTTTCACTGGCCCTGAACGATGGCCGTTTCAGGAGCCTTGACAGAGGGTAGTTAGATGATTAGCTTACCGACGAGGGCCGCACTGTTCGGTACAATCGAATTTAAGAAGCCCGTTTAAGGAAGTTTAAACGGGCTTCTTGCCGTCTATGCATTAATTTTACCGATAACAGCCAGGCGGAATAACACCTGGAACAATGTTTTTGAATTTCAGCTTATTAAAACTCATTGTTTAAATTTGGCAGAAGTAACGGGGGCAATCCTCGTGCCCCCGCTTTTATTGGTTTCACGCAGCTGTCATAAAGCCGCTAAGCAGGAAAAGATGAAGGCACACTCTCTTAATAAGCCACCGCAAATAGCCTTGCTCAGCGCTGGCGGCGCGCTTTGTCTTGCGCTGCTTTATCTGTTTGCCCGTCATTGGGGCGACGTTGTGCAGTATTGCCTGGCGCTGCAAATCACCCTGCACCGTTATCTGGTGCTCTACATGCTGCAACAGCGCGATCACCAGATAAGCGGCGGACTGATGCTGATCTTTGGCAGCTTCGTTTATGGCTTTTTGCATTCTGTCGGACCAGGACACGGTAAATTTGTTATCACGACCTATCTGGCTACCCATCGCCAGCACCTTAAAATAAGCAGAGCGATCACCTTACTGGGCAGCCTGATGCAGGGCGTTGTCGCCATCGTTTTTATCGTGGTGCTGGCAATACTGTTTAACCTGTCAACGGGCGATCTCAGCCGCAGCCGTTACTGGATAGAGAAAGCCAGCGCTTTGCTCATCGCGGTTTTCGGTCTGGCCTTACTTTTTCGCGCGGCAGGCATTAACCCGTTATCGCTACTGCGCCGACGTGCGCATTCGGATCATCATGCGGAGTGCGGATGTAGCCATAAGCATCAACCGACGGCCGACGAGCTAACCGGCGGCTGGCGCAACGCGCTCTGGGTGATTGCCACTATTGGTATCAGACCCTGTAGCGGAGCGCTGATGATTTTGCTGTTTGCCAACGCAATCGGCATGTTTAGCTGGGGCGTGGCTGCGGTACTGGTCATGTCGTTGGGAACCGCGCTATCGATTACGATTCTGGCAACCGTTGTTCATCACGCCAGAGAATGGGTACTGACTGCCAATGCAGAATGGGCAACGCGGTATGCGACCGCGCTGACAAAACTGACGATGACGCTGGGCGGGCTTATCCTGATCCTGTTTGCGCTGGTGTTATTTACCACCGTTATCCCGGTCAGCGCTAACGGCGACTTTATCGCCGCCGGATGTTGAGGAACACAAAAAAGCTGGCTTCAGTGCCAGCTTTTATTTTTAGCTAAGATAATGGAAGAAGTCGTTCCTGTCCCGCATAGTTAAAATAACGCCACGAACTTATAAAGTCCGTGGCGATTTTACTCTGTAGCGAACTTACTCTGCTTCCCACGCTTTTTCTGGCAGTTCTGCCACGATAGCCGCAGCCCCGGCGGCCTGTTCTACGCCGTTAATAAACAGGCGACGCCGTTCCCCTTTGGGCAGCAGAACGGCCAGCTGTTGCCAGGCCGGTTTAAAATGCCCTTTACGAGAGAGTGTTAATCGTACCGCGTCGGCGTCGCACTGCATTTCCCAGTCAACCAGCAGCGCATTGCCCTCTTTGTAGCCCCAGGATTCACCATCATCTTCAAAGAGCGACCCGCTGGCCGTTCCGGCACCCTGTAGCGGAAACAGTCGCAGCTCGCGGTAATTATCGGCGCTGACGTCAACGTGTTGCAGACGCTGGCTTATCGGCAGTCCGGCTCCGGCACGGACCAGCAGCGGCAGCCTTTCCAGCGGCGCGGGCAGTGAGATCCACTGTCCGCCGCCGTACCACTGACCGCTATAAAAGTCATACCAGCCGCTCTGGTTATCCGGCAGCCACAGGCGACGCTCGCGCTGTCCCGGCTCTACCACACTTGCCACCAGCAGATCGCGACCCAGCATAAACTCGTCGCATTCATTAAAGGTCTGGGCATCGTGCTCATGGTCAAGAAAGGTCGGGCGCAGCATTGGCTCATCGTCACAATAAGCCTGCCAGAGCAGCGTATAAAGGTAGGGCAGCAAACGATAGCGTAACGCAATAGCCTCGCGTACGGCAGGCGTCACGGCGGGATACATCCAGGGTTCGTTAACGGTGCCGTCATCGTTCCAGGAATGGATAGTAAAACGAGGATGCATAACGCCGTTTTGTACCCAGCGCACAAAGAGCTCCGCGTCCGGCCTGTCGCCGGAAAAACCGCCAACGTCGTGCCCCACGTTGTATAGCCCGGAAAGGCTCATGCCTAATCCCATACGAATGTTATAGCGCAGCGAGTGCCAGCTGGTACGGTTATCGCCGCTCCACGTCTGCACATAGCGTTGCATCCCGGCACAGCCAGAACGGGAGATTAAAAAAGGTCGTTTTTCCGGCGCGAAACGCTGCTGCGCTTCCATTGAGGCGCGCATCATCAACAGCGGCATTACCGGGCGAATATTTTTAATCGCCAGCGGCTTGCCGAAGCCGTGGCAGCGCGCTTCACCGTCCCAGACCTCATACTCGTTATTGTCGTTCCAGCTGGCATCAATTCCTTTTGCCAGCAGCTGGCTGGTGAGGTTTTCCTGCCACCAGGCTATCGCGCCAGGATGGGTAAAATCCAGATGGGAACCTTCATCATCCCAGAACACAGAACGTTCCGGCGCGTCGCTTTCTGAATCCTGAATAAACAGCCCCTGTTCGGCCACCTCCTGGTAACGAGGATGATCCTGCAACAGGCAGGGCTTGATATTTGCCGCCAGCCGCAGACCGGCCTCGTGGAAAGCCTGGCTCATCGCTTCCGGCTGCGGCACCTTTTCACTGTTCCAGTGAAACACGTAGCGCTTGTCGTTAATCGAGGTATAGCCGGAGGAGAGCTGGAAAGAGTCACAGGGGATCGCGTGCTGCTGGCACAGGCTGATAAAATTCAGCAGCTGCGCCTGGGCGTCTGGCGCGTCCGTATAATGCATGGTAGAGCCGCTGTAGCCCAGGCTCCATTTCGGTCCAAAAAAGGTTTTCCCGGTCAGTCGGACAAAAGCTTTGGTCACGTCAACAATGCGCGCAGCGGCAAAAAAGTAGTAGTCGATATCACCGCTTTCCGCCTGCCAGCGGCGATAAGGCTGATGATAGTTATCCAGCTCGTTACCCAAATCAAACCAGCTGCTGCTCAGGTTGTCGTAAAAAACGCCGAAGCTGGCTTCGCCCCGGTGGGTCAGCGTAAACGGAATGTGCTTATAAAGCGGATCGGTTGACTCGGCGTTATAGCCCATCGCGTCCAGGTTACGCATTTCATAACGCTTGCCGTTGCGCTGCAAATCACCGGCTTTTTCGCCCAGGCCATAGTAGCGTTCGTCACTCATCCGGCGCTGATAGTGGGCAACGCCATCGCCGTGTGCGTTGACCAGATAGGCACCGCTGGGACGATCGCTGGCCAGCAACGTCCATTCACCGTCATTGTTACGATAGTGCCATTCCAGCCACAGCGGCTGATGCACCGTGACCCTGAGCCGCGCCGTGGCGATAACCAGCCGGTCATCCTGTTCACTAAGCGAGTAGCCAGGCAGGGAAAAACCGGCCAGGCTCGCACGCGGACGCCCCTCCCACGGCACATCCTCTTTCGGCGCGATGCTCCAGGTACGGTCCAGCGCCAGCTCGCCGTGACGTTTAAGCGTCACCCGTATCAACTGCTGTTCCAGCACGGCCAGAGTGAGCAAATGGCGGTTATCCACCAGCAGTTCAATACTATTGTTGTCCGAGGCGTTTAAGGTCCAGTGCTTAAGCGTTTTCATCGTTATCTTCTCTTCAGGCGCGCATGGCGCGGCGTTCAGCAATAAAAGCAATCAGAAACAGTGCGCCGATCAGGTCGAAAAAGCCCATCGCGATAAACAACGGATTGAAGCCAATTTTGTCCGCCGTGATGCCGATAAGCAGGGAAAAAAGAAAGCTGGATATCCACGCGAAGGAGCCGCGCATGCCGTTGACGGTCGCCATTTCTCCTTTATCGAATTTCTCTACCACCAGCGCACTCAGCATGCAGGAGATAATCTGGTGCCCAAAGCCGCCAACGGAGATTAAGGCAATGGCGACATAAGGGTCTTTGGTTACGGCAACCAGCGCCAGCGACAGCATTAAAAATGCGCCGGTAATCGAACTGGCCACGACGCTGTTTACCTGGGTACAGCCAAACAGCCGGGTATAAAGACGTGTCAGATAGCCGCTGGCAACGCTGCCCAGATCGGCGGCCAGAAACGGTAGCCAGGCGAACATGGCAATCTGTTTTAAATCCATCCCCAGCTCGTTGGCCAGATAAAGCGGTACCCAGAAGCTTAAAACGCCCCAGGCTGGCTCAGCCATAAAAGCGGGGATCGCAATACCGTAGAAGCGTTTGTTTTTTGCCACCGATTTGAGCGCGCGGAAGAAGCTCTGCTTGACGGCTGGCGGCTCATTATCCTGCTGGATCAGCGCCAGCTCCTGCGCGCCCAGGTTGGGATGCGTCGCCGGATTGTGATAGAAAAGCGCCCAGAGGCCGACCCAGGACATCGCCAGAAAACCGGTAAACAGGAAAGCGCCCTGCCAGCCAAATGAGGCGTGGGCAAAATAGATAATGGGCGGAGCCAGCATCGCGCCGATGGAAAAGCCTACCCCGGCCCAGCCTGCCGCTATCGGCCGCTCTTTTTTAGGAAACCATTCGCCTAGCACTTTGGCATTAGCTGGCGTTGCCGCGGCCTCCGCGCCGCCCATGATAAAACGCAGAATGGCTAACTGTAGCCAGCTTCCGGCGCCCGCATGCAGCAGGCAGGTTAGCGCCCAGATCGTCGCGCAGATCATAAAGCCGATCTTCAGGCCGATGACGTCAATCAGCCAGCCGCAAATCGGCTGGAACAGGGTATAGGCAAGCTGAAAAGCGCCCACTATCCAGGAGTAGTGTTCCGTGGTGATCCCCAGGCTGGTTTTCAGCTCGGGCGCCAGAATCGCCAGCGAGTTACGGGTGATATAGTTAACCGTAACGCCGGTTAAAAACAGGATCAGTACCCACCATCGCAGGTTAAGGAAAATACGTTTACTGCCTGTGGCGCTTATTTGTCTTTCTAAACTGCGGTTCATCTGTGTCTCCATGTTCACGAGCGTGCCCCGCCTGGCGTCCGGCATGTCGGTCAGATTAAATTGGTCAACCAATTTAAAGCCAGGGCTATCGTCATTATTTATCGTTTCACCATCGAAAAAGACAGGACAAGGATGCGCCCACAGTCCGTAAGGATAAGCTGTCGCAGGGACTTACATCAGCGAAACAGCACTGGCATCACGAGCAGGAGTGAAACACAGTTCCGTTTTCGGGTCGCCAGCGTCGTTTTACATTTGTGACGTGGTTAACCAAATTACGTGTTCTGGTTGACTTATTTCCGGCGGTGTCCGATTCTGCCTCTACTGGCGACGAGCGCTGGCAATTAGCCGCCGCTTCGCTCTCTCTGGAGGTTAAAAAATGGAACAAACCTGGCGCTGGTATGGCCCCAACGACCCCGTTTCTCTTGCCGATGCAAGGCAGGCTGGCGCAACCGGCATTGTCACGGCGCTGCATTCGATCCCTAATGGCGAAGTCTGGTCGCAGGAAGCCATCCGCGAACGCAAGGCGATAATTGAAGCCGCCGGCCTGGTGTGGTCGGTGGTGGAAAGCGTGCCGATTCATGAAGAGATTAAAACCCGCAGCGGGCAGTGTGAGTTATGGATCGAAAACTATCAGCAGACGCTGCGTAACCTGGCGGCGTGCGGTATCAAAACCGTTTGCTACAACTTTATGCCGATCCTTGACTGGACGCGCACCGATCTGGCGTGGGAACTGCCGGATGGTGCAAAGGCGCTCCGCTTCGATCAGATTGCTTTTGCCGTGTTTGAGCTGCATCTTTTACGGCGTCCCGGCGCAGAAGCCGACTATACGGACGAAGAGATCGCCCAGGCCCAACAGCGCTTTACCCACATGAGCGAAGCAGAAAAAACGCGGCTGATTAACAACATTATTGCTGGCCTGCCGGGCGCTGAAGAAGGCTATACCCTTGACCAGCTGCGCGAACAGCTACGCCGTTATGCCGATATCGACAAAGCCAGACTGCGCGAAAACTTCAGCCATTTCCTGCACGGCATTATTCCGGTAGCGGAAGAAGTGGGCGTGCGCATGGCGGTGCATCCGGACGATCCGCCGCGCCCTATTCTGGGCCTGTCGCGCATCGTTTCTACCGCCGACGATATGCAGTGGATGATCGATACGGTCAAAAGCATGGCGAACGGCTTTACCTTCTGTACCGGTTCGCTGGGCGTCCGCGCCGACAACGATCTGGCCGCTATGGTTGAACGGTTCGGGCCACGAATCTACTTTGCCCACCTGCGAGCAACCCAACGCGAGGAAAATCCTAATAGTTTTCATGAAGCTGCGCATCTGGCGGGCGACGTCGATATGTTTGCGGTCGTCAAGGCGATTGCCAGCGAAGAGTATCGCCGTAAAGCCGCCGGACAAGAAGATCTTATCCCGATGCGGCCCGATCACGGTCATCAGATGCTGGACGATCTGCAGAAAAAGACCAACCCCGGCTATTCGGCTATTGGTCGCCTGAAGGGCCTGGCGGAAGTGCGCGGCGTTGAACTGGCCATCCATCGCGCTTTCTTTTAATCCTTAACGCAAGAGCCTTACGATGCACAAATTTATGGACGCCGATTTCCTGTTAAAAAGCGAGCCCGCCCGCCAGCTCTATCACGATTACGCGGCGGCTATGCCCATTTATGATTTTCACTGCCATTTAAATCCGCAGGAGATCGCCTGCGATCGCCGCTTTGATAATCCCGGTCAGCTCTGGCTGGATGGCGATCACTATAAGTGGCGGGCGATGCGTGCCGCGGGCGTGAGCGAAGCGTTAATCACCGGGAAAAACAGCACGGACTACGAAAAATACCTGGCGTGGGCGCATACCGTGCCCAAAACCCTGGGTAATCCGCTGTATCACTGGACGCATCTGGAGCTGCGCCGTCCCTTTGGCATTACCGATACGCTGCTGGGGCCGGATACCGCTAAGGCTATCTGGGACAGCTGCCGGGAAAAGCTGGCGACGCCGGAATTTTCGGTGCGCGGCATTATGCGACAGATGAACGTGCGGATGGTTGGCACCACTGACGATCCTGTTGATTCGCTGGCCTCACATCGCCAGATTGCCGAAGACGATAGCTTTGATATCGACGTCGCGCCGAGCTGGCGGCCGGACAAAGTGTTTAAAATTGAACTCGACGGATTCACCGCCTATCTGACAAAGCTGGAAGCCGCAGCGGACGTGGCTATCGACAGCTTTGACGCGCTGCGCCGCGCCCTGCTCCGTCGTCTCGACCATTTTTCCGCGCACGGCTGCCGGGCTGCCGATCACGGTATTGAAACGTTACGTTTTGCCCAGCCGGTAGATGACGCCACGCTGGATGCCATCCTGGCGAAGCGCCGACGCAACGAACCGCTGGCAGAGCTGGATATCGCGCGTTTTACCACCACGGTACTGGTCTGGCTTGGGAGTGAATACGCGCGGCGCGGCTGGGTAATGCAGTATCACCTTGGCGCGCTGCGCAACACCAATACCCGGATGTTCCGTCAGCTTGGCGCGGACTGCGGCTTTGATTCTGTTGGCGACGGCCTTATCGCCCTGCCGCTGGCTCGCCTGCTTGACTGCATGGACGTCAACAACCAGCTACCGAAAACTATTCTCTACTGCCTGAATCCCAGAGATAACGAAGTGCTGGCGACCATGAGCGGTAATTTTATGCAGGAAGGCGTGGCCGGAAAGGTTCAGTTTGGTGCCGCCTGGTGGTTTAACGACCAGAAAGACGGCATGCTGCGCCAGCTGGAGCAGACGGCGCAGATGGGTCTGCTCAGCCAGTTTGTCGGCATGTTGACCGACTCTCGCAGCTTTCTCTCCTATACTCGCCATGAATATTTTCGCCGTATTCTCTGTAATATGCTGGGCGAATGGGTCATGGAAGGCAGCGTGCCTGATGACAGGAAGCTCCTGGGAAGCATGGTGCAGGATATCTGTTTTAATAATGCGCAGCGCTATTTTGCCGCGGCATCTTAGCCTGATTCGGCCGCTCCGGAGAAAAGGCGCGGCCAGCAACAGGTCCGATACTTCGTACCGGTATGTTATAGTCCGCTTTTACATAGCGGCACCCGGCAGGTTAACCAGCATAAGAACATGATGAAATTAAACTCTTCTCAACAGCGTCCCTATCAGGAAGTTGGCGAAATGCTGCGCAAGCTGATTGCGCAAAAACCTTACGCTATCGGGGAGCGTCTGCCGCCTGAACGCGAAATCGCCGAGAAGCTGAACGTAACCCGCACTCTGGTACGCGAAGCGCTGATCATGCTGGAGCTGGAAGGATTAATTGAGGTCAGGCGCGGCGCGGGGATCTTTGTCCTCGGCGAGCGTATGACGCCGGAGCCTGTTGCCCATGAAGCAAGCAGCTGCAACGATGCCGGCCCTTTTGAAATGCTACAGGCGCGCCAGCTGCTGGAAAGCAACATCGCCGAATTCGCCGCCATTCAGGCGACGCGTGACGATATCCGTAAAATGCGGCAGGCGCTGGAGCTGGAAGAGAGAGAGCTGGCTTCCGGCGCGGTTAATGAAACCGAAAACGGCGATATGAACTTTCACCTGGCGATAGCGCAGGCGACGCATAACAGCATGCTGGTGGAGCTGTTTAAACAGTCCTGGCAGTGGCGCGAGAACAATACCATGTGGAGCCAGCTGCATCGGCATCTGGCCAATACGCACTACCGTAAAGAGTGGCTGAGCGATCATAAAAAAATTCTGGTCGCGCTGATTAAAAAAGATGCCCGCGCGGCAAAGCTTGCCATGTGGCAGCATCTGGAAAACGTAAAGCGCCGCCTGCTGCAGTTTTCTGACGTGGACGACATCGATTTTGACGGCTATCTGTTTGACTCCTGGCCGCTGGACAAGGTCAGCGACCAGCAAAAAGAAAGCTAAGGCCTTAATTTATTTCCGCCCCGACAAGCTATAAGACCTGAACGAAGCCATAAGACGATTTCAGCCTGCCGGGCAGGCTGAATAAAGGAAAAGGTCTTAGCTCAGGTCGCTGCCGTTACCGGCAATCACTTTCTGATACCAGTAAAACGATTTTTTCCTGTAGCGGTTACCGGTGCCGGAAATGGTGTCGTCCAGATCGACATAGATAAAGCCGTAGCGCTTGCTCATCTCGCCGGTGGACATACTGACCAGGTCGATACAGCCCCACGGCGTATATCCCATCAGCTCTACGCCATCCTCAATCGCCTCTGCCATCGCTTCAATATGCTGGCGCAGATAGTTAATGCGATAGTCATCCTCGACGTTGAAATGTTCATCCGGCTTATCCACCGCGCCCAGGCCGTTTTCGACAATAAACAGCGGCTTTTGATAGCGATCGTACAGCAGATTCAGCCCAATACGCAGGCCAACCGGATCGATTTCCCAGCCCCAGTCGCTGGCTTCAAGGAACGGATTGCGCGCGCCGCCCAGCAGATTTCCCTGGGTGCCAGCCGCGTCGGTATGCGTTTTGTTGATGGTGGTAGACATGTAATAGCTGAAGCCGATGTAGTCCACCGTGTGCTGTTTAATTAACGCCAGATCGCCCGGCTGGATATCCAGCTTCACGCCAAGCTTTTGCCAGAGGCTTTTGGCGTAGTAAGGATATTTGCCGGTAACCTGCACGTCGGCGCAGTAGTAGTTAAACGACTGCATTTCCTGGAGCGTGGCCAGCTGGTTCAGCGGGTTACAGTCATACGCATAGGCGGTAGCGAAAATCACCATACAGCCAATCTGAATAGCGGGATTGGTCTCGTGGGCAATTTTTACCGCCAGGCTGCTGGCGACAAACTGGTTGTGCCACGCCTGAAACTTCGCCTGCGGATCCAGCGCGCCGGTTTTTACCGTCATGCTCTGGCTCATCATCGGGAAATGCGCCGCGCTGTTGATCTCGTTAAAGGTCATCCAGTATTTTACTTTCTGGCCGTAGCGCTCCAGCACCGTGCGGGCAAAGCGCTCAAAGTGGCCGATAACGTCGCGGTTTTTCCAGCCGCCAAATTCGGTGGCCAGATGCAGCGGCATCTCATAATGCGAGATAGTGATAACCGGCTCGATGCCGTGCGCGATGCAGGTGTCAATAACCTCGTCATAATGACGCAGGCCCGCTTCGTTAGGCTGCAACTCTACGCCATTGGGATAGATGCGTGTCCAGGCAATTGAGAAGCGATAGCATTTGAAACCCATCTCTTTAAATAGCGCAATATCTTCGCGGAAGCGATGATAGTGATCGATGCCTTTATGGTTGGGATAGGTATAGCGAGAGGGATCAACGGTGAAATCAAAGTCGGGAGAGGACACGATAGCCAGGCGTTCTTTGCCGCCGGGAATGGCATCGACGATTGAGAGTCCTTTACCTTCCTCATCATAAGCGCCCTCAACCTGATTCGCGGCGGTCGCTCCGCCCCACATAAAGCCTTGCGGAAACCTTTCTTTCATTGCATTCATCCTTTTTAAAACGGCAGGTTTTAACAGCAATTGATTGAAGCACCGGAGGATTTTAAAGCAAAAGCGGCAGCGCTAACAGGAACTAATACGGCGAGGGAACAATAGCTGACAGGAGCTGTTCACTACGCGGAAAGAAAAATCCCGGAAGCCAGGCCTCCGGGAAAGGGTTACAGCGCGACGCGCATAACGTCGTCAGGTGCGGTGGCTTCCTGCTTGCGGGAAGAAGCCTGCTTGATGGTGATATAGAGGGTCTGGCCGTCCGGCGACAGCGCCAGGCTATTTGGATGCGTCGGCGCTTTAAGGGTTTTCAGCACCTTATAGGTTTTGCCGTCAATAATGCTGACCTCGCCCGCGTCGCGGTGGGTCACGTAGATCTCGTTGCGCTGCGGGTTAAACAAGACCGCCAGCGATTCTGGCACGGCGACTTTCTGCATAACCTTACCGTCGCGGGTATCTACCACCAGCAGCTCAGCCTGCTTAGAGTCGGTGATAAAAGCACGATGCGCAGCCGTATCCAGGCTGATGTTCAGGAAGAAATGCTCGCCTTCGGCCAGTTTTACCTTCGATAACAGCTTGTTGCTGGTGGTGTCGAAGGTAAACAGCTCGTTATCACCGCCCGTGGCATACAGTCGGTGCGCCTGCGCGTCCAGCGCCAGACCGGTAGAACGCTTGCCTAAGCCGGTAAAGGTATGGCGCAGCGTCAACGCGTCGCCGTCCACCGCCCAAATCTGGCTTTCTTCGCCCACGCCGCTGACGTAAACGGTATTGGTACTTTCATCTACCACCAGCTCGCGCGGCGCAAGCGGACGGAAGGTCTCGCTGCGCGGACGCTTATCCAGCACCAGACGTCCTTTAACGTCGCCGCTTTTTGCATCAATAGCCGTTATTGCGCTGTTCAGCGTATTACCAATAAACAGCGTGTCGGTTTTGGTATTGATAGCGGTGCCGAAAGGCTTCAGGTCATTGTGAATGGCCTGGGTAATCGCCAGCGTCTGCGGGTTCAGGCGATAAACGATGCCGCCCTTGTCCAGCTGGCGGCTTTGCGAGGTAGAGACATAAAGCGCCTGCTGAGACGGGCTGTAAGCCATTTCGTAAGCGCCTTTGCCTACCGGCTGGCGTAGCGGATCGGTGGTTTCACTGTGGGCCGGCAGCGCGGCAGCAAACATCGCCAGCGTCAGAAGATACCCTTTTCCGCGGCTGAAATTAAAATTCATATTCTCTCCATGTAATTAACGTTATGAAAACGGCGGACGGCCGCAGAAGCTACAGCAGCCGCGAATGCTTATCCTAAGATGGCTGTTGTCAGCCGCGCGGTGCAGCAACGCCGATCCCGCTCGTCAAAAATAGCGATTTCCCAGACCTGCTGGCTGCGCCCCAGATGCAAGGGCTGGCAGACGCCGCGAACGGTGCCGCCGGTCACGGCACGATGGTGGCTGGCGTTAATCTCGGTGCCAACCACGCACTGTCCTTCCTGACTGGTCAGAAAACCCGCCATCGAGCCCAGCGTTTCCGCCAGCGCCACCGAAGCGCCACCGTGCAGCAGGCCAAACGGCTGCTGCGTGCGGGCATCGACCGGCATCGATGCCTCCAGTTCCACCTCATCCAGCCGCGTGAAAATCATGCCAAGATGGGCGACCATCGATCCGTCCCCCATGCGATTCAGCTCGTCCAGGCTCAGCTGGCGTTTCCAGATTGATTTTTGCATTACGCCCCCAGCGTACTTCCACCGTCAATCACGATATCCTGCATGGTGATATGGCTGGCTTGATCGGACGCAAGAAACAGAATAGTGCTGGCGATCTCCTGCGGCCGGGCGATTTTGCCCAGCGGGATACCGACCTTAAACTGTTCCGCAAAGCCGCGAATACGCTGCTGCTTCGCATCGGGGCTGTGCCACAGCGTGCGTTGCATATCCGTATCGGTAGAGCCAGGCGATACCAGGTTGCAGCGCACGCCGTAACCCGCCAGCTCCAGGCCAACGGTCAAACTAAGGCTGCGCAACGCCGCCTTGGAAGCGCCATAGGCAGACATGCCAATGCGCGGGCAGTGTGCCGCATCTGATGCAACAGTGACGATAGCGCCGCCGCGCTGGGCGCGAAATACCGGCATCGTCTGCTGAAACAGGTTAAACGCACCGCCGACGTTAACTGCCATCACCGCCTGCCAGTCAGCCACGTCCAGCTCGTCGGTGGCTCCCATGCGCAAAATACCTGCGCCGTTCACCAGCACATCCAGCCGTGGCGTTTCCAGCAGCAGCCGCTGGCAAACATCTTTGACCTGCTGCGCATCGGCCACGTTCAGCTCGTGCGTCTGGAACGGATAGTCAGCCTGCGGAAACGCCAGATCCAGCCCGATTACCTTTGCGCCCGCATTGTGAAAAGCCTGCGCGGTAACATAACCGATGCCTTTTCCGGCACCGGTTACCCATACGTGTTTGTCCGTAAAATCGAAACTCATGCGCGCTCCCGCGTCAGCAGACGCCACCAGGCCGCCAGCGTGGGCTCTTTAGCCAGCATGACAAAGTCGATATCGTCGAACGCTTTGCGCCAGCGTGCCGCCAGCGCCATCATGCGTACCGAATCCAGACCGTAGTCGATCAGGTTTTCGTCATCTTCCGGCGTTTCGTCCTCGTCCAGCATCGGCTGTACCAGCGCGCGCAGCTGTTCAATGCTCTGCGGCACCGGCAGCAGATCTTCGGTCATGACGACTTTCCCGGCACGCCCGGCGGTGTATTTCAGCGCCATCAAATGCTCGTCGCGGCTGAAGTCGGCCAGCGCATCCGCCACCATAAAAGGCTGCACGTCGCGCATAAAGGCATCGATAGCGGTGGTCAGGCAGCCGATATGGGCATACACGCCGCAGATAATCAGCTGGTCGCGGCCGGTTTCCTTCAGATGCTGCTCCAGCGGCGAACGGTGGAAGGCGCTATAACGCCATTTTACCAGCACTTCGTCGCCCTCTTCCGGCGCCAGTTCGGCGACTACCTTCTGCTGCTCCGGATGCTTGTTCAGGCCCGGCCCCCACATATCGTTCAGCAGCGCGCGGTCTTTATCGCTCTGATGGTTCGGCTGCGCCGTGTAGTAAACCGGAATATTGTTCTGACGGCAGTAGCTGCGCAGCGCCGCGATGTTGCTGATGACCTGTTTGATCATCGGGCAATCTTCGCCCCAGAAATTGATGAAGTAGTTCTGCATATCGTGAATAAGCAGCGCACCGCGCGAAGGGTCAAACGCCCACTTCACCTTGTTTTCAGGCAGATCGGCTGCGGTCGGCAGTGCATAGGCTTTTAGTGCAGGAATAGACATGTTTTCTCCAGAATTCAGTTAGTTTGCGCGGCCAGCTGGTGACGCAGCAGTTTCTTATCCACTTTGCCAACGGGCGTCAGCGGCAGCTCGTCAACCGTTTCGATGCGGTCGGGCAATTTGTAATCCGCAACGCCCAGCTCGCGCAGATAGCGGCGGATCTCTACGGCGCGCACGGGGCGCTTGCCGACAATAAAGGCGCAGCTTTTCTCACCTAGCAGGCTGTCTTCCATGGAGACCAGCGCGACGTGCAGAATCGCTTCGTGGCGCAGCAGTAAGTTTTCGATCTCTTCCGCCGCTATTTTTTCACCGCCGCGATTGATCTGATCTTTCTCGCGACCCTGCACGCAGATATAGCCGTCCGGCGTAATGGAAATCAGATCGCCAGAGCAGTAGAAGCCGTTGGCGTCAAAGGCGCTGGCGTTGTGCTCCGGGCTGCGATAGTAGCCGCGAAACGTGTACGGGCCGCGCGTCATCAACCGTCCGGTTTCGCCCGGCGGCAGCGGATTGCCCTGCTCGTCCGCGACCCAGACTTCGTCATCCGGGCTCATTGGCTTGCCCTGGGTTGAGCAAATATGCCAGGCGTCGTCGTTCAGCTGCGTGTAGTTGACCAGCCCTTCCGCCATGCCAAACACCTGCTGAAGCTGACAGCCGATTTCCGCCGGAATACGCGCTGCCAGCGCTTCGCTTAACCGCGCCCCGCCAACCTGCAGCAGCTGCAGCGAGCTGAGCGCACGACTGGTGCCCCACTCCTGAATCGCCTGTAGCCAGAGGCTGACCGCTGGCGGCACCAGCGCCGTAACCGAAATCTGATGTTTTTCAATGAGCGGAAAGCAGAGGTTGGCGCTTGGATCGCTCGCCAGCACGACGCAGCCGCCGCCGTAAAACACGCCTAAAGAGCCGGGCGAGCTGAGCGGATAGTTATGCGCTGCCGGTAGCGCGCAGAGATAGCGAGTTTTTTCGTTAAACCGGCAAACTTCCACGCTGCGACGGATACTGTAATAGTAGTCGTTGTGCGTACGTGGGATCAGCTTTGGCGTCCCGGTACTGCCGCCGGAAAGCTGGAAAAATGCCACTTCGTCAGCCTTTGAAGGGGCGGCAACAAAATCGCCCTGCGCTTCAGCGATCAACGCTTCCAGCGAGATATCATCCTCGCGGGCATTACGCAGCACCACTTCGCGCAGCGAGGGATAGCGCTGGCGCAGCGGCTGTAGATAGTCGTCGCTGGCAAACAGCGCATGCTGCCGATCGACGATCAGCAAGGCGGGTTCAATCTGGCTGGCGTAGGCATCCAGCTCCTGGCGCTGGTGGCTGAACAGCGCGTTGACCGGCGCTACGCCGATTTTCAGCAGCGCAAACAGCACGATATAAAATTCCGCCACGTTGCCTAACTGCACCAGCGCGGTATCGCCACACTTCAGGCCGCGACGCTGTAAGGCAGCAGCGAGACGGCTGCTGGCCGCTTCAAGCTGCTGATAGCTGTATTCGCGGTCGCCTTCAATCAGCGCCGTGCAGGAATTATCTGCCTGACGCGACAAAATGTCCGTCAGCGGCAGATCCAGCCAGTAGCCTTTTTCACGGTAGCGGGCAGCAAAATCGGCTGGCCAGCGGGAATAGGAAATCGTCATGGAAATGTCCTTATTGCAGTCCAAATACGTGCAGCATGGTGCTGAGCTTGACGCCGGTTTCGCGCCACTCCGACTCTGGCGACGAGGCCGGAACAATGCCCGCCCCGGCGAACAGGCGGATATTTTTTCCGGCCAGGGTGCCGCAGCGGATGGTCACCACCCATTCGCCGTTGCCTTCGTCGTCACACCAGCCAACGATGCCGCCGAACAGCTGACGATCGAACGGCTCCAGCTTTTCAATCCACTGGCGGGCCGCAACGTGCGGATAGCCGCTGAGCGCAGGCGTAGGATGCAGCAGGCAGGCCAGCGAAAGCGCCGTTTCCTGCGCCGAGCTGGTTTTGCCTTCAATCGCGGTCGCCAGATGCCACAGCGTTGAGGTGGTAATCAGCTCAGGCTTGTCCGGCACGTTCAGGTGACTGCTGCGCGGCTTCAGCACGTCGTGCATCGCGCTGGTGACCAGGCGGTGTTCATAGCGATCTTTCTGTGAAAACATCAGCTGTTCGCCAACGGCCAGGTCCCGCTCTTTGTCGCCGTGGTCGCGGCGTGCGGAACCGGCCAGCGGCAGCGAAAAGTAGGCCTCGCCAGATTTACGCAGCAGCAGCTCCGGGCTGGCACCCAGCAGCGTACTGCCATCCGCCAGCGGAACGTGAAAGTGATAGCTGGTGGGATTGAGCGCCACCAGCCTGTTCATCAGCGCGGCGGCGTTGACCGGCTCTTCCGTCGTGATATCGATCAGGCGCGATAGCACCACCTTGTCTAAACCTGGCTGAGCGGTCGCTTCTGCCGCTCGCGCCACCATCTCCTGAAACTCTGCCTGCTCGGGAATGGCCCGGCGGCCTGTAATAACCGGATTTGGCGTAGCGCTGGCCCGTTGGGCTGCGGCAATCTGCTGCTGGCGCGAAAAGGTTTCCGCGCGTTCGGGGATAAACAGAGCGGAAGGCTGCCGCGTATCGAACGGAATAGCGCCAACCAGTATCGGACGCGCGATCCCCTTCTCTTTTGCCGCTGCAAAGGCGCTACGCACCTGTTGCTGAAACGCGCCCTGCAAATTGTCGCCGTCGGCGGCAGGACAGGTGACTTCGGCGAAGCGACCCTGAGTGATTAAGCTTTTCCACGCGGATCCGAAGAAAAAGCTCTCGGTTGAGAGAGGAACTGATGTTTTAACGTCATCAGCACAAAGCGTCTCCATATCGGCCTCCAGCCACAGCGATAATAAGGTTAATAATGATTATCATTTGCATTATCAACGCGTAACTTTAAGTAAATATTTTGTGATGTCAAGCGCCGTATCACAGTTTAAAGAAGCGGAAAACCTCACGCCGCGACCTGGCGCAGTATTAGCGCCTTTAAACTAAGCGTGTACCCTGCCCGCAGAAGCTGGCAGGGCAAGATTATTTTGCGACGCTTTCTACCGGCTCGGGAACCGGCTGGCGATAGCGCCTGAGGGAGCCGAAAGCACAGGCCAGTACGACGCCGATAAGCGCCAGTCCCAGCCCGCTGCTGCTGGCAGCGGCGGCAGGTAGCATGACGGTGGTCATGGCACCCAGCAGCAGCGCCCCCAGAGAATCACCCATCACGTTTTGCGCCGTCCACAGGCCGTTGATGCGGCCCAGCATGGCGTCCGGCGTCAGATTCTGGATCAGCGTGTATTGCAGCAATGCGCTTAGCGCGCTCAGATAGCCGAACAGCATCAGGCACAGCGCGCCCGCCTGCCAGTAAGGCATCAGCCCGCATAGCCCTACCGCCGCAAAAGCCACAATAGCGCTCAGCAGCATCACCAGCCCGGGGCGTGGATGCTGTGCCAGACTACCGCTGGTTAACGCCCCGGCTGCCGCACCTAAAGGGATAGCCGCGTAGAGAAAGCCAATTTGCTGCGCGCTCAAATCCCAACGCACTGCCAGCGCCGGATAGAGCACCCGCACCGCCGTCGCCATAGTCAGCAAAGCGCCCACCAGCGCCACGCCGCCAATCAGTGGATGCCTGAACAAAAATTTCAGGCCTTCCAGCAGCGCATGCAGCGGTTTGGCGTGCGACTGCGGCGGCGGCGGGAGCTGCGGCAAACGCAGCAGCGGGATTAGCGTAATAAAGCTACCCGCCGCCGCCAGCGCAAAGTCCCAGAAGACGCCGCCGGAAGCCAGCAGCACGCCGCCCACCATGGGCGAAATTACCGCGCCCAGCCTGACCGTCAGCATAGTGATAGCACCAGCCTGCATCAGGTTTTCGCGCCCCACCAGCGCGGGCGTGGCGGCAAGCAGCGCCGTTACGCCAATCGCGCCGAAGAAGCCGTCCCACAGCCCCAGCAGATAAATCACCGTCAGTGAAGGCGACGGCAGCGCGGCATTGATGCACAGCCCAATAAAGCCCAGCCCACAGGTAGAACGGGCGAACAG
This sequence comes from Erwinia sp. BNK-24-b, assembly GCF_047456155.1. Classification (NCBI taxonomy): domain Bacteria; kingdom Pseudomonadati; phylum Pseudomonadota; class Gammaproteobacteria; order Enterobacterales; family Erwiniaceae; genus Erwinia; species Erwinia sp. BNK-24-b. The sequence continues at coordinate 1,512,461 of NZ_CP179901.1, read as the reverse complement.
GATCAGGCGGCGGCGCTCGTGACGATCTGCCAGCACGCCGCCGTACATCAGGCCGGTAAACAGCGCCAGGCCGGTCAGCGTGACCGCAAGGCTAACCTGCAACGAAGAACCGGTCAGCGCCTGGATCTGTACCGGCACGCCGACGCCCAGCAGGCCCAGCGCCAGGATCGAGATAAAGCGGGCGATAAATACCGCCCGAAAAGCAGGATGCGTTTTCAGCAGGCTAAGGCTGAGCATAAAAGCGTGTTTTTTCATCCGGTCGCCTGGTTAAGAAGTTGGTTGAGGCGTGGGCCAATATGGGTGAACGCTTCCGCCGAAATAATATCGACGTGGGCGCACTCAACTGGCCAGGTTTGCAGGCTGTCCAGCCAGGGCGCCCAGGCCGTCTGCGCATCCTGACCGGGCTTAAGCGTTTTTTGCGCCACAAAAAGCGTTGCCTCGCCCGCAAAATGACGGCTTTTTGCGGTGGCCAGCAGTCGTACGGCGTCGCCATAGTTGCCTTCGATAGTGCTGAACAAATCGTTGCTCGCCGCCGCTTCCAGCGACTGACGCAGCCCCTGTTGCGCCGCCATAAAGGCTTCGCGCTCGCGATTGATTTCCGCCAGCACCTCTTCGTCCAGCTGCTCCGTACTTCCCCAGCTTTGCGTTTCAGGCGGCCAGGTATCCAGCAAACCAAGGAACGCCACTTGTTCCCCTGCGGCCTGCAAACGTGCGGCAATGGCGTGCGCCAGCGTGCCGCCAAGCGAGTAGCCCATCAGATAATAAGGCCCATGCGGCTGCTGTTGGCGCAGCGTGGCCAGATGGTGGTCGCATACCTCATCCAGATTATCTGCCTGCTGCATTGGCCCGCGTGGACGCGGCGACTGAATGCCGATTAGCGACCAGCGCGCATCCAGATAGCGTTGCAGGATGCTGAACTGCCAGGCGAAACCAGAAGCGGGATGGAAGCAGAACAGCGTGGGGCCGTCCGTACGGCGCAGCGGTAAAATCGTTTCCATACCTGCACGGCTCGCTTCCTCTTCCGTTTGCTGCTGCGCGAGCTGAGCGGCCAGCGCGCCGACGGTTGAAGCAACCATCACCTGCCCGACCGTCACCGGACGATCGAGGCGGCGGCGCAGATCGACCGCCAGCCGCATTGCCAGCAGCGAATGGCCGCCGAGCGCGAAGAAATCGTCGTTAACCGAACGCACCTCGCATTCCAGCAGGCGGGCGAAAGCGTCGGCCACTATGGTTTCCACGCCCTCCGCTGGCGCACGCCCTTCTGCACTTGCCAGCTGCGGCAGCGGCAGCGCTTTGCGATCCAGCTTGCCGTTAGCGCTGAGTGGGAAAGCCTCCAGCTGCACCAGCACCACCGGCACCATGTGCGCGGGCAGACGTTCGCTCAGCTGTTCACGCAGCACGGCCAGATCAAGCCCGCCCGCTGCGGAAACCACATAGCCGACCAGCTGGCGCTGATCGCCGCCTGCGCTGGCGTTACCCAGCACGCACGCGTTGGTCACCGCCTGCGCTACGTTATCCAGCGACAGCAGCGCCTGATCGATCTCACCCAGCTCGATCCTTTGCCCACGGATCTTAAGCTGATCGTCGCTGCGGCCCAGATATTCCACCGCGCCATCGCTGAGCCAGCGCGCCACGTCGCCGGTGCGGTACATTATTTCACCGTCGCTTTGCGGATCGGCAATAAAGCGGCTGGCGGTCAGATCCGGACGCGCCAGATAACCCTGGGCCAGCTGCACGCCGGTCAGGTAAAGATCGCCTGCGATCCCTGGCGGAACCGGCTGCATGTTGCCGTCGAGAATGCGCAGCCCCGTGTTCCATACCGGATAGCCAATCGGCACGCTGGAGCCGGTCACCTTTTGCAGCGCTTCGCCGTAAGCCGGATACCAGCTGACGTCCACCGCCGCCTCGGTCGGGCCGTACAGGTTGTGCAGCGGCACGCCGGTTTTGGCCTGCCACTGACGGCAGAGATCGGTCGGCAGCGCTTCGCCGCTACAGAAAACGCGACGTAGAGAGGCGCACGCGCCGTCATCCTGCAACGCCGCCACGAAAGCCGCCAGCATTGAGGGAACAAAGTGCGTGGTCGTAACGCGATAGCGGCTAAACAGCGCCTGTAGCGCCTGCGGATCGCGATGCGCTTCCGGTGGCGCCATCACCAGCTGCGCACCGGTCAGGAACGGCCAGAAAAACTCCCAGACCGACACGTCAAAGCTGCACGGCGTTTTTTGCAGGACGACATCATCTGCGCCCAGCGGATAGTGGTTTTGCATCCACAGCAGTCGGTTAACAATCGCTTTCTGCCCGACCATGACGCCTTTTGGCCTGCCGGTTGAGCCAGAGGTATAGATGACGTAGGCGGTATGGTGCGGACGCGACAGATCCTGCTCGATGGAGCCAGCGGATAAAGCAAGCGGCGCGTGATAGCAGAAGCTCTGCACGCCAGCATCAAAGCGGCTTCGCTGCTCTTCAGTGGTAATCAGCAGGCGCGGCGCGGCATCTTCCAGCATCATATTCAGTCGGTCTGTCGGATAACCGGTGTCCAGCGGGAGCCAGGCGGCGCCCAGCTCGACAATCGCCTGCAGCGAGAGTGACAGAAATACTGAGCGCGGCAGCGCCACGGCCACAATATCCCCCGCCTGAACGCCTTTTTTCTTCAGCTCATGCGCCAGCGCCGTGACCTGCTCGCGCATTTCACGATAGGTAAAATGATAGTGTTCATCGGCCAGGGCCGACGCGTCTGGCGTGCGCCGCGCCTGTTCGATAATCAGGCTGCTCAGCGTCGTCACCTTAACGTCAACTGCCGTATCGTTAACCTGCTGCAAGAGCTGTTTCTCACCAGGATGCAGCAGGTCTGCGCGGCCACAGTCCATCTGCGGATTGAGCGCAAACTGGTTAAGCAGCAACGGCAGCCTGTCCAGATGCGCGCGCAGCGTTTGTGCCTGATAGCGTTCGGCGTTCGCCAGCACTTCCAGCGATACGTTGCCCTGCTCGTCAAGATAAAGCGCGATTTCCAGATCGCGAACCGGCCCGGATGCCAGCTGATGCGTCACGCCTTCCATCCCGGCAAAATCGAGGCGGTAATCAAACATCTTCAGGTTGATCACCGGCCCGAACAGCGGGCTAAGCTGGCCAATATCGCGCTGGATCTGCTCGGCATCGTAACGCTGGTGGCGACGCACCTTTTTCAGCTGCTGCTGGAGCCGCTCGGCCAGCTGCGGCAGCGTGGTGTGGGGCTCAATGCGCACCGCCATCGGCAGGACGTTCAGTACCGGTCCGGTCGCGCTTAACGCCGCCGATCCCAGACGGCGCATAAAAATAAATCCGGCGCTGTATTCACTCCTTCCGCTAAGGCGCGCAAGCCACACCGTTACCAGCGCCAGCGCCAGTTCCGCCGCGTTAAGGCTGCTCTGCGCCAGCAGCGTCTGAAAATCTTTGCTGTCGAGCCGTAAGTGCTGGCGGATTAGCCGCGTGGTGGCGCTTTGCCCGTCCAGCGGCAGCACCGAGAGGCTGGCCGGCATCGGTAACTGGCTGGCCTGCTCCTGCCAGAAAGCGGCATCGCGCTGCCTGGTCGCCGAGGCGTTGTAGCGATCGTACTCTTCCACTACTTCGCTAAAAGGCACAAACGGCGTTGGTTGCGGCGGCGTCCCTGCGCAAAGCGCCGTATAAATTTCCGCGATACGGCGGGTAATCGCGGTAAAACTGAAGCCGTCGACCACCAGATGATGGAAACGTTGATACCAGTACCAGCGCGTGTCGCTTAAGCGGAAAATGATATGGCAATAAACCGGGCTGCCGCTGCTGATGCGTAAATCCTGATCGAGATCCTGCTGCATTGCGGCCAGCGCCGAAGCAACCGGATCGGCCTCCTGACGGAGATCGACACAGCGCGGCGCGGCGAAAACAGCGTTGTTATCAACCCACTGCACCGGCACGCCATCCTGCTCATCAAAACGCATGCGGAGCGTGTCGGCCTCCTGCATGCCGCTGACTACCGCCTGACAAAGCAGCGGCTCGTTCAGTTCGCCGTTCAGCTCGACGTAGTGCGCCACGCTCCAGGCGTTGACCTGCGGCGAAAGCTGCTCCGCCATCCAGATGCCTGGCTGCGCGGCAACCAGCGGCATTACCTGCTGTTTTATTTTCTTCACCAGCGTTTCGCCTGTTTCAATAGTCATGATGTTTTCTCCGCTGCGGCGCAATCCGGGGTCAGGTTCTGCCAGCGGCCAGCCAGCCAGTCGTTGCAGGTCTGCTGCGTAGCCGGGCCATACACCCGCTGCCAGCCTGCCGGCAACGTACAGTGTTCAGGCCAGAGGCTGTAACGCTTGCCGTTTTGCAAAATGAAAAACGGGCCCTCTGGGCGATCGAAAGGATTACTCTGTTCCATCGAAAACTCCGGATAAGTGAAAAGGTTGCCACAGCGTGGTCAGGCCGTTGATCAAACCGCCGCGCCAGCAAAGCGCATCGTGCCCGCCGTCGAAAAGGCGATAGTGCAGCGAGGGATGTGCCCTTTGCAGTAGCGGATAAATATGTTGATTAGCCCGTAAAATAACCGGCTCACGCAGGCCAGCTTCCAGATAAATGCGCAGCGGGCTACCCTTGCCTAAACCTTTGGTAAGCTGCTCTGCCAGCCAGCCAGGTTCGCCCGTCTTTTGACGATGCGGCCACCAGAACGAGCCGGACTGGCTCAGCACGCAGCCGAAGCGCTGCGGCCAGTGCAGGCCAGCGTAAAGCGCGGAAAGGCCGCCAAAACTCTGCCCGGCAACCACCGTTGTCGTGGCATCGTCGCGCCAGCTAACCTGCGTGGACAGCAGCGGCAGCAGCTCTTCCTGGACGGCCAGCCAGAAATCGGGATTACAGGTAAGTTCCTGACCGCGATGCTGCGTATCAATCGCGTCGATGAGCAGATAGACCGCTGGCGGCAAATGGCCGCAGTTGGTTTCCGCCTGTAGCGCTGGCCATACCGGCATCTGTTCTGCCCAGAATTTGCCGTCCAGCAAAATGGCGAGCGGCAGCGGCTGCGGGCTTTCGCCGGTGGTGAAAAGCCATACCCGGCGCTGATTGCCCAGGCGCTGGCTTTGCCACTGGATGCAGCGAGGCGCGGTAAATTCGGTTTCATTTTTGTCCCAGCCCGGCTGCGCGGGTGCCTGCGGTAAATGCAGCGCGGAGGCGGGATGACCACGTCCCCCCTGCCAGCTGTTGGGATTAAGCGGATCGGCAATGGCCTGCGGCAACAATTTGCGCCAGCCTTCGCGCAGCGCCGTGCGATCCGGCGGCTGTTGCAGCGCGGCGGCGGAAAAGTCGTTTTCGCTGGTGGAAGGAATCAAACAGTAGCTGCCGCGCCAGCTGGCGTTCAGGCGAACCTGCCACTGCCAGACGTCGCTGCCGTCAATACGCTGTAAGCTTTGCGGCGCGCGCGGCTGATGGTGATCGGTCACGCCGGTTATATAGATCCAGACCCATTTAACCGGTGAAGTCAGCTCCCCACCGGCCGGGTCCTGCCAGTAAAACGTCACGGTGCAAATATCGCCCTCCGTCACGATTGAAGGCGAAACCAGGCCAGGCTTTTGCGGCCAGGCTACAACAGGATCGCTTTCTAAACTGCCAGCCATATCATTGCCTTATATAAGAGGTAAAACCGGAACGGCGTCAATTTTATTGATAATAATTTTCATTTGCAATAAGAAAAGGTGACGAACCGGTGAGTTGGCGCCACGGACGGCTTTAACATAAGCCATATAAATTCAAGGGATTAGCAAGGAAAGGCGGCTATGATCTGGCCTGAATAGCGGTAAAGCAGGGGGTAAGGCGACCTTAAGAAACAGGAAAGGAAAAAATAAGGGCAGTAAAAAAGATAAGCGCCGTTGATAGCTGGCGACGCTGGATTGCAGAAAAGTTAAAGTACGGCTGGCACTTTACCTCGCACCGACGGTGCGAGGTTTATTGCTGGGTTAGTTTTGCTCCGCAGCCGGATCGTGCAGGCGCTGACGCTGGCGCAGGCCAGGGAACCAGGCCATCCATAGCCCCACCACTATCAGCGTGCCGATACCGCCCAGCGCTGCCGCCGGGGCCGCGCCCATCCACGCAGCCAGCATGCCGGATTCGAATTCGCCGAGCTGGTTAGAAGTGTTAATAAAAATAGAGTTTACCGCGCTGACGCGTCCTCGCATCTCGTCTGGCGTATCCAGCTGTACCAGCGCGCCGCGAATAACCATGCTGACCATATCGAAACCGCCCAGCGCAAACAGCGCCAGCAGCGAAAGCCACAGCTCTTTCGACAAGGCAAAAACCAGCGTGGCTGCGCCAAAACCCGCCACGGAAGCAAACATAATGCGGCCAACGTTGCGTTCAAGCGAATTACGGCTAAGCCAAAAGCCCACCAGCAGGCCGCCGACTGCAGGCGCGCCGCGCAGCAAGCCTAATCCCCACGGCCCGGTATGCAGAATATCTTTGGCAAAAATGGGCAGCAGCGCCGTAGCGCCGCCCAGCAATACGGCAAACAGATCCAGCGAGATTACGCCAAGTACGTCTGGCCGATTGCGGATAAACTTGACGCCAGCAAAGACGCTGGCAAAGGTAGCCGGCTGGCGCGGCGGTGGCGCATGGTCGTAACGCAGCCGGCTCACCATCACAACGGAAATCAGATAAAGCACGCCGGTGGTGACGTAGACGGCTGCTGGCCCTGCAACATAAAGAAAGCCGCCCAGCGCCGGGCCAAGCATCGAGGCCGTTTGCATTGAGGCCGCATTAGCTGCCGTCGCTCGCGCCAGGATGCCGGGCGGCACCAGCGCAGGCAGCATGGACTGTAGCGAAGGCGCTTCCAGCGTTCTGGCAATCGACAGGATAAAAATCAACCCCAGAATCACCAGCTCGTTGGTGAGATGCAGCAGCGTTAGTACAGCGAGCGCGGCAATGGCCAGCAGCTCGGTTAACTGTCCCAGCAGCGTGACCAGACGACGATCGAACTGGTCGGCGACGTGTCCGGCAGGCAGCGCCAGCAGCACCGCAGGCAGAAACTGTGCCAGCCCGATTAAGCCAAGATCGAAAGCGCGACCGGTGATGGCGTAGATCTGCCAGCCCACCGCGATAGAAAGCATCTGAAAACCAAAGCTGGAGCTGGTGCGCGCCAGCCAGAAAGCGACAAAAGAACGATGGTGAAACAGCGATTCTGTTTCCCCGGAAGCGGGCGATTGCATAGCATTTCCTGATTTTTTATTTTTTTGACAGCGCCAGATCTTGCGCAGGTGACGCCTGCTGCGGGGCATATTTCCACAGCCAGCGGCCGCTGGTCATGCGACGGTAAAAGAAGATACCACGCACAATCCAGTCAAGAAACATGCCCAGCCAAATCCCGACGACGCCAAAGCCCAGCACCACGCCCAGCCCATAACCGGCGACGATGCGGCATCCCCACATCCCCAGTAGCGAAACCCACATGGTGAACCGGGCGTCGCGCGCGCCTTTTAACCCGGCAGGCAGCACCCAGGAAGCGGCCCAGAACGGCATAAACAGCGCGTTCAGCCAGATTAAAACTTTCACCACATGGATAACATCTGCATCACGGGTATAGAACGAAGCCAGAATCCCGGCAAAAGGCACCGTCAGCGCGGCCAGCGCGCAAAGACCAATGGTTGAGAGCCAAAAAATGTGCCGCAGCTGCCTTTCCGGCTGCCCGAGCTGCCCTTTTCCCAACCGCGTGCCAACGATAATAGTGGAGGCGGAGCCCAGCGAGTTGCCCGGCAGGTTAATCATTGAGGCGATAGAAAAGGCGATAAAATTCCCGGCGATAACATCGGTGCCCATCCCGGCGACAAAAACCTGAGTCAGCAGTTTGCCGCCGTTAAACAATACAGATTCGATACTGGCCGGCACGCCGATGCCCAACACCTCCATCAGAATATTGGTGTTAAGCTTGCTAAAGTAGCTTTTGAGCGTGATTTTTAGCCGTGGATTAAAGCCGATAGCCAGCACGTAAATTACCGCGATTGCGCCAATATAGCGCGCGATAGTCAATCCCAGCCCTGCCCCGACAAAGCCCATGCCTTTCCAGGAAAAGCAGCCGTAAATCAGGACGGTACTGATAATAATATTCAGGATGTTCATGCCGCCGTTGATCAGCATGGGGATTTTCGTGTTGCCCGCCCCACGCAGAGCGCCGCAGCCAATCAGCGCAATTGCCGCGGCTGGATAGCTCCAGGCGGTGATATTAAGGTAAGTTTGCGCCAGCGCTTTAACCTGCGGTTCTGCGCTACCCGCTATCAGATCGATAATCCATTCGCCATAAAATTCGATGCCGATCGCCAGCAGCACGGCAAAAATGGTCATCAGCACCAGCGACTGGCGAGCCGCCGCCTGCGCGCGTTCGCGGTTAAGTTTACCAAGGCTGAACGCCACCACCACCGTCGTACCCAAATCGATGGCGGCGAAAAAAGAGATGATCACCATGTTAAAGCTGTCGGCCAGCCCGACGCCCGCCATCGCTTCCTTACCCAGCCAGCTGACCAGAAAGGTGCTGAGCACGCCCATCAGCAAAACACAGAGGTTTTCGAAAAAAATCGGCACCGCCAGCGGCGTAATCTCTCGCCAGAAAAGTACCCGATATGAACGTCTTTTTGGATACCACGGCGTACGCCGGACCGCCTGTAACGGGGAAACTCTGAAGATTTGCAAGATAATGCCTGCCAGAAAGGGAGAAGACTCTACTGATGATGGTTAAAGGCTGCCTGATATGCAAAATCTTTTTCTGACAAAAGGGTGAATTTTTACAGGTCGGTTGTCACAAAAATTTGCCAGCGCTTATCGGGGGCGAATAAACGCTTTTTGCAGCAATAAAAAAAGGCGATCGACGATCGCCCTTTCATCAACGCTGCTATTTACTGACCTTTAGGCACGCCCATCGCCTTCAGTTTTTTCGACAGCTCGCGGCGTTCTTTGGAAAGATCGGCGTTTTTAATGATGTAGTCATCCACGCGGTCTTCATAGTCGCTACGCATGCTGCCGATGATTTCCTGAATGGCTTCGACGCTCATACCCGGCTTGATGTACTCGCTGAGGTTATCCAGCAGCAGGACACGTTTCTGGTTGTCGCGGATTTTCTTTTCGATATCGTGAATTTCACGCTGCAGCTTGTTCTTACGACGGAACATCCGCACAAACTCCAGTACGTCCTGAAAGGATTGCTTTGCATTTTCCATGGAAACACCTTCTGTTCAGGCCTGCGTGGCAGGCATTATTATCATAGCGCTCAGCTTAGCGGCACGCCGCGGCCGAGGGCAATTTTCAATTTGTAGAGTCGGACTGGCGTTATCTTAGCGCGAACCGACGTTTTTCGCAGTAAGTTGTTATTAATCGCTTATTTACGCAGCACCAGCCGCATCAGTTCGGAGAGCCTTGTCAGCTGGGCCGCCATCTCCAGGCTTAGCCAGACGTAACCGTGAATCGGCGTTTCCACCAGCTCGTCACTGTTGGATTCCGCGATCAGCTGCCGTAGCTCACGGGTAATTTCTGCCAGCTCTCCGCTGTTGGCGGCAATTTTTTCCGTGCTGCCTTCCACAATCGCCGTCGACAGCGCGCGCAGCGTATCTTCCGTCATCTGTTGCGTACGCTTTAGCGCTGGCGCATTCAGCATAATCAGATGGCTTTCACGCGATGACCACCAGGCGTTCAGCTGTAGCTCCAGCGTGCACACCATATTGCGGTTCAGGGTTTGAATACCCTCAAACACCGAGCGAGGTATGCGGGTTTCTTTGCTGGCGGGATCAATTAACGAACGCATTTTAACCACGCCGGTAAGCAGTCGCTGTAAAGGGCGAGTCAGTCGCGGTTTATCCACCAGGTTAGGCGAGAAGCCGGCATGATAGATTTTTGCGGTTTCCAGTAAGGAGTCGGAAAGCTTAATGCGCCAGTGGGTATAGGCTTTTTGCGGATAGATGCTGGTAAACAGCAGCGCCAGAAGCGATCCGAGGATCACATCGCCGCCGCGCCACAGCGCCATCGTCATATCGCCCGGTGCGCCACCGCAGATAACCGCCAGCGTAATGCCAATCAGCAACGCCATATAGGGATGTTTGCCGAGCGTCAGAAAACCACATAAAAACATGACCAGCGTGCACCAGGCGAGCATCACCGGCATCGACCAGAGTTCCAGTCGTAACGCGATAAACCCCGAGACCGATCCAAAAATGGTCCCGCCAATGCGCTGAATAGCACGAGGAAAAACGTTGCCCCAGGAAGAGATCGGCCCCATCACCACCACTAACGTAATCAGCGGCCAGCTGCCTTCCGGAATAGCGAACAGCCGTATCAGCAAAAAGGTCAGAACAAACGCCAGCGCAATGCGGATGCCGTGCACCGTGCGATAGTTACGATAAAGGGTGAATTCAAAGGCCGATAACGGCTTGTCGGGACGCACAAGACTCTCCAGGCGGTGACTAATTGCCCGGCATCATACCTGAAGTCAGGGAGATCTTAAGTGAAATAGCGTAACTTTTACCGTCTTCGCCTTTAGTGTTAACTCGCTGTTTACAACGAGCCACGCTCGTCACTTTTATCTTATGGCGGGTAATGATAAGCGCGGCTTAAACAAAGCGTATTAATATCGGCGGCCCTGCAAAGAACCGCCGGTATTGCTTACAGTTTACGCTTAATATAATCAGTAATACGCGTAATGATTCCAGCTTTTTCCACCGGCTGCAGGGTGACCAGCGGATAGGAAGCCAGTTCCTTATCGCCATCCACCAGTTGAATTGTCCCGACCTGCTCATGTAGTTTCAGCGGCGCTTCCAGATCTTTGCGATCGATAACGTACTTCGCCTTAACCTTCTTCACGTCTTCACGCGGAAGAGAGAGATAGACGTCTTTATCGCTGCCTACGGACACCTGATGCGGATTGCCGTACCAGACGTTTTCATGACCAATTTCTTTACCGGCATGGAACAGCTGAATGGTGTCAAAGTTATTCTGGCCCCAGATCAGCAGTTTTCTTGCCTGCTCTTCACGGCCTTTAGAGCTTTTGCCACCCATAATGACCGCGATTAAACGGCGCTGGCCGTCAACGCTTGAAGCGATGATATTAAAACCTGCGCTTTCGGTGTGGCCGGTTTTCAGTCCGTCAACGTGTAGCGTTTTATCCCATAATAATCCGTTACGATTCTGCTGGGTAATACCGTTCCAGGTCAGCGATTTTTCACCATACATCTGATAGAAATCTGGCTCGCCATAGATAATCGCGCGCGAAAGCTTTGCCAGATCGCCTGCGGTCGTATACTGACCCGGCGCATCCAGACCGTGTACCGTTTCAAAATGGGTATTGGTCAGGCCCAGTTTCTGAACATACTGGTTCATCTGATCGACGAAAGCGGCCTGGCTGCCCGCAACGTAGTCCGCCAGCGCCACACAGGCATCATTGCCGGAATCGATAATCACGCCGCGGCTAAGGTCGCGTACCGACACTTTTTCGCCCGGCTTCAGGAACATCAGCGACGAGCCTTTAAAAACCGGATTACCGGCCGCCCAGGCATCTTTGCCCACGGTGACCATGTCATCACGCGTGATGCGCTTACTGTCGATGGCGCGGTCAACCACGTAGCCGGTCATCAGTTTAGTCAGGCTGGCCGGGTTGCGGCGCTCATCGGCATTGCCCTGCGTCAGCACCTGACCCGTTGTGGCATCCATCAAAACCCAGGAAGCGGCGTCGATAGCTGGCGGAGTCAGGGGAAAAGCTAAGGGGTTATCTTCAGCATGGGCCACGGCAACAACGGCCAGAACCAGGCTGATACTTGCAAGCTGACGCTTCTTCAACGGAAAATCCTCGATATCTGCAGTGAAAAAAAACCTGCCTGTTGTACGGGATTTCATGCTGTAACGCGTTAAAAAATTGCAAGAAAATATTAAGATTACCCTGACTATTTAGCTCCGCTTGAGTATGTAAGCTTGCAAGTATCGTGATAAAGAAGTTTGAACCTGGTGCAGATTCAGTGCTTGTGCCAGTTGCTGGATAAAAAAGATTACCCCTCAGCTTTACGACAAAGGCTTCAGCCCACCTGCAAATTGCTCTACCATTAGAAAAATATTTTCTAATTGGATGCCTGTCAGTGAAACACGATGCTTCGCAACCCACCTTCCTTTTCCACGACTACGAAACCTTCGGCAAAAGTCCGTCGCTGGACCGGCCTGCACAGTTTGCCGGTATCCGTACGGATATGGATTTCAACATTATCGGCGAACCGGAAGTGTTCTACTGCAAGCCTGCCGATGACTATCTGCCGCAGCCGGAAGCCGTGATGATCACCGGAATAACGCCGCAGCTGGCGCAGGCGAAAGGGTTAAGCGAGGCGGCGTTTACTCAACGTATCCACCAGCTATTTAGCGAGCCAAACACCTGCATTGTTGGCTACAACAATATTCGCTTTGACGATGAGGTTACGCGCAACCTGCTCTATCGTAACTTTTACGATCCTTACGGCTGGAGCTGGCAGAACGGCAACAGCCGCTGGGACCTGCTGGACGTGATGCGCGCCTGCTACGCCTTAAGGCCGGAAGGCATTGCATGGCCGGAAAACGATGACGGTTTCCCCAGCTTCCGTCTGGAACATCTGACCAAAGCCAATGGCGTCGCCCATGAAAACGCGCACGACGCCATGTCCGACGTTTATGCCACTATTGCCATGGCTAAGCTGGTGAAAGAGAAACAGCCGCGCCTGTATGATTTCCTGTTCAGCCATCGTAATAAGCAAAAGATCATGACGCTGATCGATATTCCGCAGATGAAGCCGCTGATGCATATTTCCGGCATGTTTGGCGCATTTCGCGGTAATACCAGCTGGATTGCTCCGCTCGCCTGGCATCCTGTTAATAAAAATGCGCTGATTACCTGCGATCTGGCACAGGATATCTCACCGCTGCTGGAGCTGGACGCGGATGCGATGCGTGAAAGGCTCTATACGCGCCGGGAAGATCTGGGTGAAGCTTCTCCTGTTCCACTAAAGCTGGTGCATATTAATAAATGTCCTGTGGTAGCGCCTGCAAACACGCTGCGCGCGGAAGATGCCGAACGTCTGGGAATCGATCGCCAGCTATGCCTTGATAATCTGGCATTGCTGCGTCAGCATCCTGAAATCCGCGAAAAAGTAGTCGCGCTGTTTGCAGAAGCGGAACCTTTTACCGCTTCGGAAGACGTAGATGCTCAACTCTACGACGGCTTTTTCAGCGATGCCGATCGCAGCGCGATGAATATTATCCGGCAAACTACACCGGAAAACCTGCCCGCGCTGGACTTAACCTTTAACGACAAGCGCATTGAAAAACTGCTGTTCCGTTATCGCGCGCGCAATTTCCCCGGCACGCTGGATGAAGCTGAACAAAAGCGCTGGCTTCAGCATCGCCGTGAGGCGCTGGATCCTGAGCGGGTACAGAATTATATTCAGGAGCTGGAGATGCTGTTCAATCAATATGAAGGTGATAAGGCGAAGATGGCGCAGCTGAAAGCGCTGTTTGACTATGCACGCGAGCTGGTCTCCTGACGCGTAGATAAATAACAAAGGGCGCCGAAGCACCCTTTCTCAGTACGGCCGCTGGCATACGATAAGAAAAAGGGCGCCGAAGCGCCCTTTCAAATTACTGGCCGATTACATCGGCTCTTCAGTCCACTGCGGTACCGGTTTGCGGAAGCGATGGGTAACGGCGGCCAGATAGAGCAGACCAATCGCGCCCCACACCAGGCCCAGGATCATGGAACTTTCTTCCAGGTTAATCCACAGCGCCCCTACCGTTAACGCGCCGCACAGCGGCAGTATCAGGAAGTTAATATTATCCTTCAGCGTCTTGTTACGGCCTTCGCGGATCCAGAACTGCGAAATCACTGACAGGTTCACAAAGGTAAACGCCACCAGCGCGCCGAAGTTAATCAGCGCCGTCGCCGTTACCAGATCGAAGGTAATAGCAGAGAGGGCCACCACGCCAACCAGCAACACGTTCAGCGCCGGAGTACGCCATTTTGGATGGATATAGCCGAAGAAACGCTCCGGGAACACCCCGTCACGACCCATTACATACATCAGGCGAGAAACGCCAGCGTGTGCAGCCATACCGGAAGCCAGCACGGTAATGCAGGAGAAAATCAGGATGCCGAACTGGAAGGTTTTACCCGCCACATAAAGCATGATTTCCGGCTGCGACGCGTCCGGGTCTTTAAAGCGCGAAATGTCCGGGAAATAGAGCTGCAGGAAGTAGGAAACCACGATAAAGATCACGCCGCCAATCAGGGCAGTCAAAAAGATCGCTTTCGGGATAACACGGCCTGCATCTTTGGTTTCTTCAGACAGCGAGCTGATGCCGTCAAAACCAAGGAACGAGAAGCACAGGATCGTCGCGCCGGTAATCATCGGCACAACATGAGCCTGCTCAGACCAGAATGGCTTGCTGCTGACCAGCGTGCCGGTGCCTTCACCGTGCGCCACGCCATAAATCACCATACCGGTGATAGCCACCATCACTACCATCTGCAGTATCACAATAACGCTGTTAAAGTTGGCAACGGTTTTAATGCCTTTCAGGTTAGAAAGCGTCATAAAACCAACCAGCAGCACCACGAAAATCCATGAAGGAATTCCCGGCACCAGCGCTTCAAAATAAATTTTCGCCAGCAGAATATTGATCATCGGCATGATCAGATAATCCAGCAGCGATGACCAGCCAACCATAAAGCCAACGTGTGGGCTGATAGCTTTCTGGGCATAGGTATAGGCCGAGCCGGCAGACGGGAAGCGGCGAACCAGCTTGCCATAGCTCAGCGCAGTAAACAGGATCGCGATCAACGCGAAGGCGTAGGCGGTCGCTACATGACCATCGGTCAGGCCGGAAACAATGCCAAAGGTATCGAACAGGGTCATTGGCTGCATATAAGCCAGGCCCATCATCACTACAGGCATCAGAGTCAGCGTTTTTTTCAGGTGCGCGCGTGACTGCGGCGCAGAAGCTGGATTATGCGACATGATTCAGCCTCCCCATAGCATCAACCTTTCTGGGCTGAACCACAGGGAAACTTCGCTTTATGCGAGCGCTTTTCATTGTAGAGAGGGTAAAACAGGCAGGAGTGAAGGGATTCGCTGCCGCTGCGCCGTAGTCGTCGCGCAGATGTTTACCGGCTGCGGCCGGGGTAATGAAATGTTGACCCATCTTTACTTTCCTCAAAATGACGCTGTAAGCGTGTATCTGTCCGGTATTGAACCGGCCTCTTTAAAAATTTTCGTGCAAAAAAAAATAACCGACGCGTTGAACGCCGGTTATCAATTACAGGGGACATATTTTGCCTGGCTGTAAAACAGAATACAAGTTTTTTGGCCCCTTGCTGGCCATTTCTTTGCTGACGCTTTCAGGCGTTTTTCAACATCCAGTCAATTTCCGTCGCGGTGATAAGGCGTTCAAAATGCATCAGTTCATGGTGCTTGCAGCTGTGCCAGACAAAACCGAAACGTTCACCTAACATCTTCTGCAACGGATAGCTTTGCGCAAATTCATACAGCGCGTCGCTTTGCCGCACCGGCAGGGGCAGGCCTTCCGCCTGATGGCCATTGCCCGTTACCGCTGGCGGTAGCGGCAGCTGGTTATCGATACCGTGCAGGATACCCGCCAGCACCGCCGCAACCACCAGATAAGGGTTAGCATCCGCCCCCGCAACACGATATTCCACCCGATGATTTTCCGCTTCGGCACAGGGAATGCGCAGCGCAACGGTACGGTTATTATGTCCCCATGAAGCCTGCAGCGGCACAAAAGCTTCGGGCAGGAAACGACGATAGGCATTAACATTCGGTGCCAGTAGCGCCATCGAGGCCGGCATCAGGTCGATCATGCCTGCCAGCGCGCGCTTGAGCAGCGGCGAATCGCTTCCGTCGTCGGTAATAAACGCGTTATGGTCGGCGGCGTCCAGCAGGCTAACGTGCACGTGCATACCGCTTCCGGCATATTCCTCGTATGGCTTGGCCATAAAAGTCGCGTTCATCCCGTGATTTTCTGCGGTCTGGCGGATCAGGCGCTTAAGCTGTATAGCGTGATCGCAGGCGCTAAGAACGTTGCGGGTGTGATGCAGATTGATTTCAAACTGGCCTGGCGAGGCCTCAGCCAGCGCGCCATCGGTCGGGATGCCCTGCTGTTTAGCGAGCCTGTCGACGTCGTTTAATACTTCAGAGAAGCAGTCAAGGTTATCGACTGAATAGACCTGGCTTTGCCGGTTGCGCTCTTCGCTGCCCGGCGAGCACGGCGGCTGGATATAGCCTTCGGCATCACGCTTTTTATCCACCAGATAGAACTCCAGCTCTACCGCTACCACCGGAAATAATCCCCGATTGCGCAACTGCTGCCAAAGGTGATTCAGGACATTTCGGGGTTCAACGTCAAAGGGAGTACCATCTTGATTACGCATGGTCAATAAAACCTGCGCCAGATGTTGCGGGTCGGCTGCTGAGGGAGTGAGCGTGCCTTCAACCGGGACGCAGAGGTTATCCGGTTCGCCGAGCGCCTGGCCAAGGCCCGCCTCTTCTACCGTGTTGCCCAGAATATCCATTGCAAAGACAGAGGCGGGAAAATAACAGCCTTTTTCCAGCCTGAACAGGTTAGCGACAGGAATGCGCTTACCGCGGAAAACACCATTTAAATCGTTAAGCAGAACATCGACATTTTGCGTTTCAGGATAGCGTTCCAGATAGGCTTCTACTTCATGCTGGAACGCGCTGGTTCGTTTCTCTTCGGTGTGCCTGGTAAAATCTTCTACTTCGACGATATTGGTCATGATGCCGCCCGCCTGTATTGAGTTGTTGAGCATTGCTCAAAATAACCGCCACTCTTCTAACATAGCGCTAACATTTAAGCGCGGCAAATGTTATGAGAAAGATTATTTTTGCGGCAAAATCTTTTGCATATTGTTGCATGCGCTGTCAGATTGACAATATATTGCACGCGACTGCCCTCCTGACGGCTTTTCTGGTTGATATATTGAACAGGCCGGCCGGGCATTATTTCGAACAACCCATTGATTGACGTACTATTGTGGCAACGGCTGTCGGCAGCCCGTCGACCGCTTAACGGATTTTTTTTAGCCTGCTACAGGCATCACAAGGAATTAAGGCTATGAATGAAGTTTCCCTGGCTCCCGGACGTCGGCTGGCAGAGATCCGGCAGCAACTGGGATTGTCGCAGCGGCGCGTCGCCGAACTCTCCGGCCTGACGCACAGCGCTATCAGTACAATTGAACAGGATAAGGTCAGCCCGGCGGTAAGTACGCTGCAAAAGCTATTAAAGGTATATAACCTTTCGCTGTCCGAATTTTTCTCCGATCCGGTGAAGGTGACACAGCCGAAAGTGGTGATTGAGGCTGACGAGCTGATTGACATAGGCAGCCAGGGCGTGTCGCTACGGTTGATCCATAACGGCAGGCCCGATCGCACGCTGGCAATGCTGCTGGAAACTTATCAACCTGGCGCAACAACCGGGGAAAAGGTTCGTCATCCGGGTGAGGAAACCGGTACGCTGCTGGAGGGCGAAATCACGCTGACCGTTGATGGGCAAAGCTATCACCTTCATGCGGGTCAGAGCTACGTTATTGATACCGGACATCCTCACAGCTTTACCAATACGTCCACCCAGCCGTGCCGCATTGTCAGCGCGCATACGCCAGCCACGCTATAGCGGCGAGAGGGATTTATGGAACATGTGCCGAGTTATTACGCCGCTACCGTCAATCCACACGATGCCTGGCCTCAGCTTAACGACGATATTCAGTGCGATGTTTGCATTATCGGCGGCGGCTTTACCGGGCTCTCTTCGGCGCTTTTGCTGACCGAAGCGGGTTATGACGTGGTTGTGCTGGAAGCCGCAAAAATTGGTTTCGGCGCCAGCGGGCGTAATGGCGGCCAGGTGGTGAACTCTTACAGCCGCGATATCGACGTTATTGAGAAGCGCTACGGTAAAGAGAGTGCGCAACTGCTGGGCGGCATGATGTTTGAAGGCGCGGCGGTTATCCGCGACAGGATCGATCGCTACGCTATTAGCTGTGATTATCGTCACGGCGCTATTTTTGCCGCGCTCAACCGTCGCCAGCTTGCTCATTTAAAGCAGCAGCACAAGCGCTGGCAGCAGTATGGCAACCATCAGCTTGAACTGCTTGATGAGCTGGGCATCCGGCGGAAGATCGCCAGCGAGCGCTATGTCGGCGGCCTGCTGGATTACAGCGGCGGTCATCTGCATCCGCTGAACCTGGCGCTGGGCGAAGCAGAAGCGATTCGCCGTCATGGTGGCCGCATTTATGAAGAGTCCGAAGTGACGGCCGTTCGCTATGGCGTGCCTCATCTTATCCGTACTCTTAAAGGCAGCGTTGCGGCGAAGTACGTGATTTTTGCCGGTAACGCCTACCTTGCGCCGCACCTGGAACCCAGGCTGGCGCGTAAAAGCCTGCCCTGCGGTTCACAAATTATCGCGACTGAACCACTTTCTGCGGATAAAGCGCTCTCTTTACTGCCCGATAATCACTGCGTGGAAGACTGTAACTATCTGCTCGATTATTACCGGCTTACCGCTGACAGAAGGCTGCTATACGGCGGCGGCGTCACCTATGGCGCGCGTACGCCTGGCGACATAGACGGGCTGATTCGTCCAAAGCTGCTAAAAACGTTTCCGCAGCTGGACGGCATCAAATTTGACTATGCCTGGAGCGGCAATTTCCTGCTGACGCTGTCACGAATGCCGCAGGTAGGCCGCCTGGAAAACGGCGTGTTCTATATGCAAGGGGACAGTGGTCACGGCGTGACCTGGACACATCTGGCAGGCAAGCTGGTTTGTGAAGCGTTAAAAGGCGAGCCAAAGCGCTTTGACGCTTTTGCCCGCCTGCCGCATGCGCCCTTCCCCGGCGGCCGCCGCTTACGCGTACCTTTAACGGCCCTCGGCGCGGCCTGGTATGCGTTAAGGGATCGGCTGGGGGTTTAACTATATACCCAATGTATTGTTGCATATTGTGCATGCATATCTGACTACTAATCGAATCTATTTGTTTTTCTAAGGTTGATACAAACCTATATTTTCCTCAACCGCTGGAAATGATAGGATCGTTAAAATTTCGCAAAAGGATATGTTATGTGGCAGTTATTTACAAGATATGTATCGGTAGGCGTGCTTAACACGCTGCTTCACTGGCTGACCTTTTCATTGCTTGTGTATGCGCTGGCATGCCCACAATCCTTTGCCAATCTGGTGGCGTTTCTTATTGCTGTCACTTTTAGTTTTATTATCAACGCAAAATGGACGTTTAAAAAGCAGGCGACAAAAAACCGTTATTTCCTGTTTGTCATTTTCATGGGGTCTCTTGCCTGGCTGACGGGATACATTGCCGATCGATTACATTATCCATTTATCGTCACGCTGGTGGCTTTTTCAGTGATTAGCCTGATTGCTGGCTTTATATACTCAAAACTGGTTGTTTTCAGGGAAGCTATTTGATGAAAATATCGCTAATTGTACCCGTCTATAATGAAGAAGATGCCATTCCTGTTTTTTATACGGCGGTAAAGAAAGAGCTGGCGCAATATACTCTGGAAATCATTTTTATTAATGATGGTAGTGTAGATAAAACGGCCGATATTGCTGCGGATTTGATGAAGCAGGACAATGCTGTTCAGCTGATAAATTTCACTCGCAATTTTGGCAAAGAACCCGCGCTTTTTGCAGGCCTTGAACATGCTACAGGGGATGTTGTTATTCCGATAGATGTTGATTTGCAGGATCCTGTAGAGGTGATTCCACAGCTTATTGAAAAATGGCAAAACGGCGCGGATGTGGTGCTTGCTAAAAGAATCGATCGTAGCTCTGACGGTCATGTTAAAAGAAAGACAGCCGAATGGTTTTATCATTTACATAATAAAATAAGTACGCCAAAAATTGAAGAGAACGTAGGAGACTTTCGCCTCATTTCACGAGAAGTCGTAGAAAATATTAAGCTGCTGGAAGAACGCAACCTGTTTATGAAAGGGATCCTTAGCTGGGTTGGCGGAAAAACAGATATTGTTGAATATATTCGTGATGAAAGAGTTGCCGGCACGACTAAATTCAATGGCTGGAAGTTATGGAATCTGGCTTTAGAAGGTATTACGTCTTTCTCTACCTTCCCGTTACGCATCTGGACATACCTCGGCCTGTTAGTCGCTTCCTTATCTTTTTTATACGGCGCGTGGATGATCGTGGATAAAATTATTTGGGGTAATGCCGTTAGAGGCTATCCTTCTATCATGGTATCTATTCTGTTTCTTGGCGGCGTTCAACTTATTGGCATTGGCGTGCTGGGTGAATATATAGGTCGCATCTATATAGAAGTAAAAAGAAGACCAAAATATATAAAAGCGAAGAGAAAATCTGATAACTCCTCAGACTTTATGCAATGATAATTTAAAGCTTTAGCTGGCAAATCTGAACGCTATGATTTGCCAGCTACACATTCCTTAACTCAGCGGCATTTTGCCCGGGTCCGGATAGCGATAGGTGAAACCAAGCTCGCGACAGATCCGGCTACCATCGATAATTTTACCGCTGCTCTCGTTCTCTTCCTGACGGAAGGTCGGCGGCGTCAGGCCCAGCTGGCGAGCAACCGCCGGATAAAACGTTTCGCGTGACGGATGTTCCGGCGCACTCAGATTATAAGTACGTCCGCCGTTACCGCTTTCCAGTAACAAGGTTATAGCCTCGATCACATCTTCCAGATGCACCAGGTTGACGCCGTGCGACCCGTCACTTAGCTCTGTTTTACCTGCCAGGAAACGTCCAGGATGCCTTTGCGGCCCCACCAGCCCGGAAAGACGCAGAATATCGACAGAGGTATTGGGTAGCTCATGCAGCCACTTTTCCAGCTCGGCCAGCGTTTTTCCGGCTACGGTAACGGGTTCCAGCGGGCTGTCTTCGTTCATCTCCGTGCTACCTGCCCCGTAAACAGAGGTTGAACTGGTAAAAATAATCCGCGGCACGCCTGCTGCCAGCGCGCTGTCTACTATCTGCTGTACCGCCAGCAGATAATTTTCGCCGCCTTGCGCCGTGCGGCTGGCAGGCAGAGTAATCACTAATGCATCAACGTTAAGCAGTTCGTTGAGATCGTCCGCGTCGCAGTTAAGCTCCGGCGTTAACGTCAACAGACAGCTTGCCAGCCCGCACATTCGCGCCGCCTCTACGCCATCCTCGGTGGTTTTGCTGCCGGTAACAAACCAGCCTCTGGCCGTCAGCGCTAATCCCAACGGCATTCCCAGCCAGCCCAGTCCTACAATTGCCACTTTTTTCATTTTTCGGCTTCCTGACCTTTTCACTATGTCACTCAAATTACGCCAGCCTTGCGTCAACAACAATCGCCCGCCTCTTTTTATCTGTCAGGAATGATAAAAAAGTGTTGCGTCGGTCATTTGTCCTGGGTTAGGTTATTGGTCACGAAATGAATAATCATTCAACCAAATTTGAGATTTCTATGACACGCGTTCAGTTCAACCATCATCATCACCATCACCCTGACTAGTCTTTCAGGCGATGTGTGCTGGAAGACATTCAGATCTTCCAGTGGTGCAGAACGCAAAAAAAGCCCCCGGAAGATCGCCTTCCGGGGGCTTTTTTTATGGGCGAACACCCGGCCCTGAATGGATGAACGGCGAGAAGCAGTTAAATCGAACAGACAGGAAAAAGGATAAGCACCGATGTTAGATAATAAACGTTTACGCATAGCTATGCAGAAATCAGGCCGTTTAAGCGATGATTCACGCGAACTGCTGGCCCGCTGCGGCATTAAAATCAACCTGCAACAGCAGCGCCTGATCGCCTTCGCCGAGAACATGCCGATCGATATCCTGCGCGTGCGTGATGACGATATTCCAGGCCTGGTGATGGATGGCGTGGTTGACCTGGGCATCATCGGTGAAAACGTGCTGGAAGAAGAGCTGCTGACCCGTCGCGCTCAGGGTGAAGATCCACGCTACTCCACGCTGCGTCGTCTTGATTTTGGCGGCTGTCGTCTGTCGCTGGCCATGTCGGTTGATGATGACTATACCGGCCCGCAGTGCCTGCAAAATGCCCGTATCGCTACGTCTTATCCTCACCTGTTAAAGAAATACCTGGATAAACAAGGCGTTTCTTTTAAATCCTGTTTGCTGAACGGCTCCGTCGAAGTGGCTCCGCGTGCCGGTCTGGCCGATGCCATTTGCGACCTGGTTTCTACTGGCGCAACGCTGGAAGCCAATGGCCTGCGTGAAGTAGAAGTGATTTACCGTTCTAAAGCCTGTCTGATTCAGCGCGATGGCGAAATGCCTGCCGCCAAACAGGAGCTGATCGACAAGCTGATGACCCGCATCCAGGGCGTGATCCAGGCGCGCGAATCCAAATACATTATGCTGCACGCGCCGAGCGAGCGGCTGGAAGATATTATTTCCCTGCTGCCGGGCGCGGAACGTCCTACCGTCCTGCCGCTGGCGGGCGACAAGAGCCGTGTCGCCATGCATATGGTCAGTAGCGAAACGCTGTTCTGGGAAACGATGGAGAAACTGAAAGCGCTGGGCGCCAGCTCCATTCTCGTGTTGCCGATTGAGAAGATGATGGAGTAAGCGATGAGCTCTTTGGTCCCGATTAACTGGCAGGATTGCAGCACAGAGCAGCAAAAAGCGCTGCTGATGCGCCCGGCTATTTCCGCCTCGGAAAACATCACCACCAGCGTTCGTGCGATTCTGGAAAAGGTAAAAGCGGAAGGCGATGCCGCACTGCGCTACTACAGCGCCGCTTTTGATAAAGCCGATATCGACACGCTGCGCGTCACCAGCGAGCAGATTGAGGCGGCTTCCGGCCGCCTTGGCGATGAAGTCAAACAGGCGATGGCCGTGGCGGTGGCAAATATTGATAAGTTTCACCAGGCGCAAAAACTGCCGGTTATCGATATTGAAACCCAGCCGGGCGTGCGCTGTCAGCAGATTACCCGTCCGGTAGCCAGCGTAGGGCTTTATATTCCCGGCGGTTCGGCCCCGCTCTTTTCGACCGTCCTGATGCTGGCGACGCCTGCCCGTATTGCGGGCTGCAAGCGTGTGGTGCTCTGCTCGCCGCCACCAATTGCCGACGAAATTTTATATGCGGCAAAGCTGTGCGGCGTGCAGGAAGTTTTCCAGGTTGGCGGCGCGCAGGCCATTGCCGCGCTGGCGCTGGGTACCGAGTCAGTGCCGAAAGTCGATAAAATTTTTGGTCCGGGCAACGCTTACGTTACCGAAGCTAAACGTCAGGTAAGCCAGCGTCTGGACGGTGCGGCCATCGATATGCCCGCCGGGCCTTCCGAAGTGCTGGTGATTGCCGACGCGGAAGCCACGCCGGATTTTGTTGCCTCCGATCTGCTTTCCCAGGCCGAACACGGGCCGGACTCGCAGGTTATTCTACTGACGCCTTCAAAACCTATGGCCGAAGCGGTTGCCGCTGCGGTAGAAAAGCAGCTGGCCGAGCTGCCGCGTGCGGAAACGGCGCGCAAAGCACTTTCTGCCAGCCGTCTGATTGTGGCCAGGGACCTGGCGCAGTGCGTGGAAATCAGCAATCTTTACGGGCCAGAGCACCTGATTATTCAGACTCGCCAGGCGCGCGATCTGGTTGACGACATTACCAGCGCCGGCTCGGTCTTCCTCGGCGACTGGTCACCGGAGTCCGCGGGCGATTACGCTTCCGGCACTAATCACGTGCTGCCTACCTATGGCTTTACGGCGACCTGTTCCAGCCTGGGGCTGGCTGACTTCCAGAAACGGATGACGGTGCAGGAACTGACCAGACAGGGTTTTATGGATCTGGCGCCTACTATCGAAATCCTGGCGGCGGCAGAGCAGCTTACCGCCCACAAAAACGCCGTCACTCTGCGCGTTGCCGCGCTGAAGGAGAAGCCATGAGCATTGAAAATTTAGCCCGCGCCAACGTTCGCCAGCTGACGCCTTACCAGTCTGCCCGCCGTCTTGGCGGCAACGGTGACGTCTGGCTGAACGCCAACGAGTATCCGCTGGCGGTGCCGTTTGAGCTGAGCCAACAGACGCTAAACCGCTATCCGGAATGCCAGCCCAAAGCGGTCATTGAACGCTATGCGGCTTACGCTGGCCTGCAACCCGATCAGGTACTAACCTGCCGTGGCGCGGACGAAGGCATCGAACTGCTGATGCGCGCTTTCTGCGAGCCGGGCAAAGACGCCGTGCTGTTCTGTCCGCCAACTTATGGTATGTATAGCGTCAGTGCGGAAACGCTGGGCGTAGAGTATCGCACCGTAGCCGCGCGGGATGGCTGGCAGCTGAATCTACCTGCTATTGCCGACCAGCTTGATGGCGTAAAGCTGGTTTATGTTTGCAGCCCGAACAACCCGACCGCGAATCTGGTCAATCCTGAAGATATCCGTCAGCTGCTGGAGATGACGCGCGGCAAAGCGCTGGTCGTAGCCGACGAAGCCTATATTGAGTTCTGCGCCGAAGCCACGCTCACGGGCTGGCTGGCGGAATATCCTCACCTGGTTATTCTGCGCACGCTGTCCAAAGCTTTCGCGCTGGCCGGGCTGCGCTGCGGCTTTACGCTGGCTAACGCCGAGGTTATCGCGCTGCTGCTGAAAGTTATCGCGCCTTATCCGCTTGCCACGCCGGTGGCCGATATTGCCGCGCAGGCGTTAAGCGAGCAAGGCCTGACATTAATGAGGGAGCACGTTAAAGAAGTGCTGGCCACGCGTGAAAAGTTAATCCGCGAGCTAGGCCAGTGCAGCTGCGTGGAAGAGGTTTTCCCCAGCGAGACTAACTACGTGCTGGCCCGCTTCACCGACTCAGGCCAGGTCTTTAAATCCTTATGGGATCAGGGCATTATCCTGCGTGACCAGAATAAACAGCCGGGGCTGTCGGGCTGTCTGCGCATCACCATCGGCACCCGTGAAGAGTGCGATCGCGTTATTTCCGCGCTGCAAAAGCTGCCGGGCGCGTCATCTATGGAGCAAGCATGAGTCAGAAAGTTCTTTTTATCGATCGCGACGGCACGATTATCTCCGAGCCGCCGGAAGATTATCAGGTAGACCGTATGGAGAAGCTGGCCTTCGAGCCGGACGTAATCCCTGCCCTGCTGGCGCTGCAAGGTGCGGGCTATCGGCTGGTGATGATCACCAACCAGGACGGTCTGGGTACCGACAGTTTTCCGCAGGCCGATTTTGATGGCCCGCATCGGCTAATGATGCAGGTGTTAAATTCTCAGGGCGTGCAGTTTGACGACGTGCTGATCTGCCCGCATTTGCCGGAAGACAACTGCGACTGCCGCAAGCCAAAAACCAAACTGGTGACGGCATGGCTGGCGGACGGCGCGCTGGATACCGCTAACAGCTATGTCATTGGCGATCGCACTACCGATCTGCAGCTAGCCAGTAATATGGGTATTCAGGGCCTGCACTATTCGCAAAATGGTCTTACCTGGTCGGCGATTCAGCAGCAGCTGACCAAACGCGATCGTCACGCGCTGGTCAATCGCCACACTAAAGAGACACAGATTAAAGTCGAAGTCTGGCTGGATCGCGAGGGCAACAGCCAGTTCAATACCGGCGTCGGCTTTTTTGACCACATGCTGGATCAGATCGCCACGCACGGCGGCTTCCGCATGAATATTGAAGTGAAAGGCGATCTTTATATCGACGATCACCACACGGTAGAAGATACCGGTCTGGCACTGGGCGAGGCGCTGCTGAAGGCGCTGGGCGACAAGCGCGGCATTGGCCGTTTTGGTTTTGTCCTGCCGATGGACGAATGCCTTGCACGCTGCGCGCTGGATATTTCCGGCCGCCCGCACCTTGAGTACAAGGCGGAATTTAACTATCAGCGCGTGGGCGATTTAAGCACGGAAATGGTAGAGCACTTCTTCCGCTCGCTCTCTTACACCATGGCCAGCACCCTGCACCTGAAAACCAAAGGTAAAAACGATCATCACCGCGTGGAAAGCCTGTTTAAAGCCTTTGGCCGCACGCTGCGTCAGGCGATCCGCGTAGAAGGCAATACCCTCCCCAGCTCGAAAGGAGTGCTGTGATGAATGTGGTCATCCTCGATACCGGCTGCGCTAACCTTTCCTCCGTTAAGTGGGCGATTCAGCGACTGGGTTACGAGCCGCAGGTCAGCCGCGAAGCGGACGTAGTACTGCAAGCCGACAAACTGCTGCTGCCGGGCGTCGGCACGGCTCAGGCGGCGATGGATCAGCTGCGCGAACGTGAGCTTATCGAGCTGATAAAAGCCTGTACCCAGCCGGTATTAGGTATTTGCCTGGGTATGCAGCTGCTGGGCTCGCTTAGTGAGGAAAGCAACGGCGTCACCACGCTGGGCATTATCGACCGGCCGGTGCAGAAGATGAACGATCATGGCCTGCCGCTGCCGCACATGGGCTGGAACCAGATTACTGCTCAGGCGGGCAACCACCTATTTCGCGGCATTGCCGACGGCGCGTATTTCTATTTTGTGCATAGCTACGCGATGCCGGTGAACGAGTTCACCATCGCTCAGTGCAACTATGGCGAGCCTTTTACCGCTGCGGTGCAAAAAGATAACTTCTTTGGCGTACAGTTTCACCCGGAGCGCTCCGGCGCGGCTGGCGCGCAGCTGCTGAAAAATTTTCTGGAGATGTAAGTGATCATTCCCGCACTAGATTTAATAGAAGGAAAAGTGGTCCGGCTGCATCAGGGCGATTATGGCCAGCAGCGCGACTACGGCAGCGATCCTTTGCCGCGCTTACAGGATTATCAGGCCCAGGGTGCGGAAGTCCTGCACCTGGTCGACTTAACCGGCGCGAAAGATCCGGCCGCGCGCCAGATCCCACTGCTGAAAAAATTGCTGGCGGGCGTAAGCGTGCCGGTGCAGGTTGGCGGCGGCATTCGCACTAAGGATGACGTAGAGGCGCTGCTGGAAGCTGGCGCCACGCGCGTGGTGGTCGGCTCTACGGCGGTAAAAGAGCCGCAGGAAGTGCAAAACTGGTTCAGGCAATATGGTGCAGAAGCGATCGTGCTGGCGCTGGACGTGCGTATCAATGCCAGCAACCGTAAAGAAGTGGCTATCAGCGGCTGGCAGGAAGCGGCGGGCGTAACGCTGGAGGAAGTGATTGAGCAGTTTCAGCCGTATGGCCTGAAGCACGTTCTTTGTACCGATATTTCCCGCGACGGCACGCTACAGGGATCTAACGTCGGATTATATCGCGAGGTTTCAGCCCTTTATCCACACATCGCCTTTCAGTCATCCGGCGGCATCGGTTCGCTGGACGATATTCGCGCGCTGCGCGGCTGCGGTGCCCAAGGCGTGATTGTTGGTCGCGCTTTACTGGAAGGTAAATTTAACGTTTCGGAGGCGATAACATGCTGGCAAAACGGATAATCCCCTGTCTGGACGTTCGCGACGGCCAGGTGGTTAAAGGCGTGCAGTTCCGTAATCATGAAATCATTGGCGATATCGTACCGCTGGCACAGCGTTATGCGCAGGAAGGCGCGGACGAGCTGGTTTTTTATGATATCACCGCCTCTTCGGCTAATCGCGTGGTCGATAAAAGCTGGGTAGCGCGCGTGGCGGAAGTGATCGATATTCCTTTCTGCGTGGCTGGCGGCATTAAGTCTGCGGAAGATGCCGCGCAAATTCTCTCCTTCGGCGCGGATAAAATCTCTATTAATTCTCCGGCGCTGGCCGATCCTGAACTGATTACGCGCCTTGCCGATCGCTTCGGAGTGCAGTGTATCGTGGTCGGTATTGATACCTGGTATGACAGCGAAAGCGGCAAATACCATGTGAATCAGTACACCGGCGACGAAGCGCGTACCCGGGTAACCACGTGGGAAACGCTGGACTGGGTAGAAGAAGTACAAAGACGCGGCGCGGGTGAAATCGTTTTAAATATGATGAACCAGGACGGCGTACGTAACGGTTACGATCTGACTCAGCTGCAAAAAGTACGCGCCGTCTGTAAAGTGCCGCTGATTGCTTCCGGCGGCGCGGGCACGATGGAGCACTTTTATGAGGCTTTCCGTGATGCCGATGTGGATGGCGCGCTGGCCGCTTCCGTGTTCCATAAGCAGATTATCAACATTGGCGAGCTGAAGGCATTTTTGCTCGACAAAGGCGTGGAGATTCGTACGTGTTAACAGAACAGCAGCTATCCCAACTCGACTGGCAAAAAACCGACGGCATGATGCCGGCTATCGTGCAGCACGCCGTTTCCGGCGAAGTATTGATGCACGGCTATATGAACCAGCAGGCGCTGGCGAAAACGCTGGAAATCGGCAAGGTCACCTTTTGGTCGCGTACTAAACAACGCCTGTGGACCAAAGGTGAAACTTCCGAACATTTCCTGAACGTGGTCAGCATTACGCCGGACTGTGATAACGATACGCTGCTGGTGCTGGCTAATCCGGTTGGCCCAACCTGCCATCGCGGCACCTCAAGCTGCTTCTCGCCTGCCGCCGCCGACTGGACATTCCTCTATCAGTTAGAGCAGCTTCTGGCCGAACGTAAACATGCCGATCCGAAAAGCTCCTACACCGCCAGCCTGTACGCCAGCGGCACCAAGCGTATCGCGCAGAAAGTGGGAGAAGAAGGCGTGGAAACCGCGCTGGCAGCGACGGTGAACGACCGCTTTGAGTTGACTAATGAAGCTTCGGATCTGGTTTATCACCTGCTGGTGCTGCTTCAGGATCAGGATTTAAACCTGAGTGCGGTAATAGAGAATCTGCGCCAGCGCCATAAGTAATCAAGACAAGCCGGGAAACCGGCTTTTTTATTAAGGAAAAGGGATGAGCACTTTCGATAAGTTAACCGCTTTACTGGACAGCCACCAGGCGCGTTATCAGGTCATGGAGCATGAGCCGACGGGCAAGTGTGAAGAAGTAGCGGCGATTCGCGGCACCGCCGTGGGCCAGGGAGCAAAAGCGCTGGTCTGTCACGTCAAAGGTAACGGCATCAAACAATACGTGCTGGCGGTGCTGCCCGCAGACCAACAGGCGGACTTAGGCAAAGTGGCGCAGGCTGTTGGCGGTCTGCGCGCCTCGCTGGCCAGTCCGGCAGAAGTAGACCGGCTAACCGGCTGCGTATTTGGTGCGATCCCGCCGTTTAGCTTTCATGACGAGCTACAGGTGGTGGTCGATCCGACACTCTGCGAGCGCAATAGCGAAATTGCGTTCAACGCTGGCCTGCTGGAAAAGTCGATGGTGCTGGATGCGCGGGATTATCAGCGGATTTGTCGATTTGAGCCAGCGGAGATACTGAGATAGTTTTGCTGTCATTATTCAGGTGCTTAGCCTTAAATCTTATCTAAAGAGTTTTCGCTACCCTTCCCCTCATCTCAGCGCATTTGAAAAAATAAGCCGTACATGCAATAAGAGATGATCCGCAGCCAGTGTGGAGGCGGCTCAAGAGGAAGTGTGATGAAAATTTCTTCTCCTGAACAACGAGCGGCGGCAATCGAAACCGTTCTGCAAAAATTCCTTGGCTGGTCTGAAGGATCCAGACAGCGGCTAAGAAATCTGAGCGATATTAGCTGGAACAGTAGCAGTAGCGCTACGGTTGCTTTCACTTATCAGCCCGGTTCGCTCTCTATCCTGTTCCAGCTTACCGGCAATCTTACTAACGTGTTTAAAGGCCAGGCTCCGGATACGTTAAGTCCGGATATAACAGGTACGGGTGGAAGCGGCTCGCTGGATTTTGATGATTTAGCTGAGCTGATGACTTCTGGCACCGAGTTTCATATTTTTCCAAATGCCGATCAGGCTCCCTCGCAGCAAAACTTAGTGATTCTGTTTTGCGATAGCAGCTACCTGTACGGCCTGTTCACCTACTCGGGGTTACCTTCGATAGAAGGTGATGCGGTTGAGGGAACCGGTACATGGAGTTAAGCCAAAAAAAAACCCCACAAACGTGGGGTTTAGCGCGGTACTGAAAAGACAATTTCAGTGTAGAAATTAATCCAGCCACTCGGTGTGGAACACACCTTCTTTATCGGTACGCTTATAGGTATGCGCGCCGAAGTAGTCACGCTGCGCCTGAATCAGGTTCGCTGGCAGTACCGCTGAACGGTAGCTGTCGTAGTAAGCGATAGCAGCAGAGAAGGTTGGCGTTGGGATACCGTTCTGAACCGCATAAGCCACTACGTCACGCAGGGCCTGCTGGTATTCATCAGCGATATTTTTGAAGTACGGTGCCAGCAGCAGGTTTGCGATGTCCGCGTTATCGGCATAGGCATCGGTAATTTTCTGCAGGAACTGCGCGCGAATGATGCAGCCAGCGCGGAAGATTTTAGCAATCTCGCCGTAGTTCAGATCCCAGTTGTTTTCGGTAGAGGCGGCCTTCAGCTGAGAGAAGCCCTGAGCGTAAGAAACGATTTTGCCCAGATATAGCGCGCGACGCACTTTCTCAACGAATTCTGCTTTATCGCCAGCAACGGTCTGCACGGTTGG
The DNA here is from genome assembly GCF_047456155.1 of Erwinia sp. BNK-24-b. NCBI lineage: Bacteria > Pseudomonadati > Pseudomonadota > Gammaproteobacteria > Enterobacterales > Erwiniaceae > Erwinia > Erwinia sp. BNK-24-b. The sequence continues at coordinate 1,482,016 of NZ_CP179901.1, read as the reverse complement.
GCCGCTCAGTACTTTAGAAGCCGCAACGCGCTGGGTTTTCAGTGAAGACAGGTAGCGCGCAAACACGGATTCGGTGATCAGCGACAGCGGCTCGCCCAGATCCAGAGAACTCTGGCTGGTCCATTTACCGGTACCTTTATTGGCAGCTTCGTCCAGAATGACGTCAACCAGGTAGTTACCCGCTTCGTCTTTCTTGGTGAAGATATCTTTAGTGATGTCGATCAGGTAGCTGCTCAGCTCGCCTTCGTTCCACTCGCTAAAGGTTTTAGCCAGATCTTCGTTGCTCAGGTTCAGCGCGTTTTTCAGCAGTGAATAAGCTTCTGCAATCAGCTGCATATCGCCGTATTCGATGCCGTTGTGCACCATTTTGACATAGTGACCCGCGCCGTCCGGACCGATGTAGGCTACACAGGCTTCGCCTTCTGCACGTGCTGCAATTTTATCCAGAATCGGTGCAACCAGCTCGTAAGCTTCTTTCTGGCCGCCAGGCATGATAGATGGGCCTTTCAGTGCGCCCTCTTCACCGCCGGAAACGCCGGTGCCGATAAAGTTGAAGCCCTGCTCAGACAGCTCGCGGTTACGGCGAATGGTGTCTTTATAGAAGGTGTTACCGCCATCGATCAGGATGTCGCCTTTATCAAGGTGCGGCGTCAGGGAAGCGATAGTTTTATCGGTCGCTTCGCCTGCCTGAACCATCAGCAGGATGCGGCGCGGTTTCTCAAGGGATTCAACGAACTCTTCGATGGTGTAGTAAGGAGCCAGCTTTTTACCTTCGTTCTCAGCGATGACTTCATCAGTCTTTTCGCGCGAACGGTTAAAGATGGATACGGTATAGCCGCGGCTCTCAATGTTAAGAGCCAGGTTACGGCCCATTACTGCCATACCTACAACGCCGATCTGTTGCTTGGACATTACATACTCCTGTCTGAAAATACGAAGCTTAACGAGCCTGGTCCCCTCTGGGGATAGTTCGGTACGTTAACAATGATGGCCCTATCATACATGACAAATCATGCTAAGCGACCTATCACAGTTATCATCTTTTCCATTTCAACTTGCTGATAATGTTCAATCTTTATCCAAAAAGAGAGATGTTGATGAAATGTTACTGGTAACAATCTCTCTTTTAGCCGTGCTTTTGTCAAACCTTTCCTGTAAAGGGAAGCGCAGTAAGGCATTGTTGATTAAATTTATCCCGCTCTTTGTCTTGTAACCATCCCCATTTATTAAAGTAGCGGATAGCAGAAGTCATATGATAAATAAGGAATTTAACATCCCGATAAGAGCGCCGTTGTGACTCATGTACGACGGTAGAATAAGGGCAGTATCGTACAGGCAGCCCTGAAGCACAAACTCGTCGACTTAAATCTACATCTTCCAGGTAGAGGAAAAAACGTTCATCAAACCCGTGCGTTTTCGCCAGTGCAGCCTGGCTTAGCAGAACAAAGCAACCGGACAGGGACGGTGCAAAGAAAACCTTATCGTAATCGGCGTTTCGCAATTCATAATTATGGTTAGTCTTTTGTGCCAGAGAGGCACAAAATCGACGCATGAACAGCTGGTGAGGTTTAGGCAACAGCTTACAACCGTGCTGCAGGCTACCATCCGGATAAATCACTTTAGGAATAGTCAGCCCTGCCCCTTCTTTTTGACTAAACGCATACAGGGTATCGACTTCGCCAGAATTGAAAGAAATATCCGGATTACAAATCAGAAAATAGTCTGCGGCCTTACCATAACGTTGAAAAACGGCATTATGCCCCCCACCAAAGCCTTGATTCGAGGCAAGAGTAAGGATCTCAACCTTATGGTGAGCATATTCCTGAAGCCAGGCGCAGTGCCCGCCATTGTCGACAATACACACTTTCTCAACGGACTTTTCGCGCAGGAGCGAATCCAGCGTTTTGCTGATATCCGCGTAGCTATGTCGGTAAAGAACTAACGATGCGATTATTTTCACTCTGCTACCAAATTTTACAGGCGATTGAATAGCGCATAGGTCCATGTCGCCAGTGCACCAATAGATTTCTGATGATAAATACCAGACTGTCTCATCAACTTCATGCGCCCTAACCATGAACTTTGACGTATCCTTCTAAAACAGTCCAGACTATGCCTGTTTTCAGGAGTAAGGCGGTCCCCTAGTGCATCAAGCATGCGAAAATGACAATCGTTCCATGCCACCTTATTGCCGCGATGAGTACGAACAAAGTTGTTTAATCTTGTCCGCACTTCCATACCGTTGCCAATAAGATTGTCCGCATGTTGTCGATAAAGGACAGAAGGCTGGCTATCAAACCAGACGCGACCGCCGCAGCCGGTCACTGCCAGGTAGAGTGCCCAGTCATGAATCACCCAGGGTAAATGGGCTATCGATTTCATAATATCGCGCGCGCACTTGTTGAAAACCATGGTGTTACCACTGGCCAGGTTTTGCAAAAGTGCGTTACGGAAAGATGGCGGCCTGCTATTGTCTGGCGACAGCCCCAGCGGGTTATTTTTATCATCAATCAACTGCGTTCTTGAGCAATAAAGGGCTGGCTGCAATGGATCCTGCTTTTCCAGCCACTCTACAGCGCGCGCCAGCTTATCCTGCATCCAGATATCATCCTGATCTGAAAAAGCAAAATAGTCCCCCGCGATCGAGGGACTGGCAATCAAAGACTGGAAATTCGCACATACGCCGGTTCGTGGGCCCGACACAATATTAACCGGGCGAGACTCTTGTTGAGAAAATGATGTCAGAATAGCCAGCGTATCATCGGCTGAACCATCGTCTGAACACCATAGTTCCCAGTTATGAAAGCTCTGGGCCTGGTAAGAATCCAGCTGTTGCTTAATATAAGCGGCACCATTGTAGGTGCCGAGCATAATAATAACGTCAGAAGAGCGTTTTTCCGTCATCATTTACTGTTTAAAATAGTCAGCAAATTTCATGGTCTGATTGCGCGAGCTACCCCATGAGTCAAAATTTTCTACCTGACGGAACAGAGGGTTAGTACGCCAGCTTTCGTCCGTCACCAGTTCGATAATAGGTTGTGAAAGCTGTAAAGCCGTTAATTGAATGCCCATTCGCTCACAGAATTCAACAAAGATACGGTTAAAGACATCCAGGCCATGATTTAAAGAAGAAATGATCTCGTTGTGGTTTTTCGCCTTAGCTCTGCCGATATCAGACACCGCATTGACCTTATCCTTGACAGGTTCATAACCGATAATCGTATCATGTGGCGCAGAGAAAAATAGCTCTACCGCCATTCTGTTTTCATAGATTTTGTCAACCACACGCGCAGAAACAGTCTCATTGTTAATTAAAGCTTTCATGGTCTGATGAGGCTCACGGCTTTTTTTCTCCGGCGTATTTGCCAGACAGAAATAGTAGCCAACAACCTCAACGTCCATGATGGTTTTAACTGTTTTTTCAAATGCCTCTTGCGTAGTGCCGCTCCACCCAACGTCCACAAGGCCAATTTTATCGCCGGGCTTAACACCTAACTGGCACAGATACATAAATAATCCGCGACGATTTTTCTGGCAGACTTTTAAAATTTCAGCACGATACCCGGTTAAAAAACGTTGAATGAGAGCATAGTTATCTGGCGCAATAATTAGCGCTGGAGATATGCCTAACTGCTCCATTACATCATCTCGTGGCGGTTCGATACCAATTCTTTCCAATAGTTCACCTGGCGACAGGCCGTTTGAACCAGACATCAGAAAACTAAGGTGGCTTGAGAAATTCTGTTCCGTCATTAACGCAAGGTTAAAAGCGATACGTGAGCCTAAAAAATAGTCAAATGACGGCAGGCGATCTTTGAAAAACTGCTGTGCCATGCGTTCAAGCGAGTATCCGTCGCGCGATACAAAGAGTAATTTTGTTACGCCATCAAATGCCGCATGAAGTTCAATCCACTTCAGGAATCCCCAGGTAGCGGGTGCCTGGTATTTGAAACCCATCTCATCAAACGTCTCTGCCGCAATTTCCTTTTCCGCATAACAACGGAACAGGCCATTTATTACAGAAGATGCCAGACACTGGTTTTTATTTCTTTTTTCAAGATATTGTGGCCGATAGTGCCAGGCTACTAAGCCCTTTTCGCCGGGACGCTGTACGTCAGCAGTATGGTTATCACCGATATGTAATATTTCGCCAGGCGCTACGCCAGTTTCTTCAATAATACAGTCGAAAATTTCTCCGCTGTCGCGTTTAGTAGCATTACGATCTGCAGAAATGTAAAGGGGCACCTGGGTGATGCCAAATTTCTCTAATGCACGTTTAAAGAAATCCTCCCCAAAATACATATCTGAGGTAATCACTACATGTTTGCCAGCGGCAAGCATTTCGTTATAGAAATCAACGATTGTGTCATTTGGCTCAACCAGCGCCAGCTCAAACTCAAACTCCGCTTTTTCAATATCAAAACGACGTTCTCCTGCCTGAGGAAAATTGTCGTATATATTTTTTAACGTGATCTCTTTGCGCCCGGCCTTAATCATCTGACGAAAAGCAGCAGTCTGTGCAGCACGGCGCAGCTGACGGAAGTCTTCAATGCCAAAATTAAGACCCAGGAAATCGAAAACATCTTCTGGATCGTCAATAGGCCGGGTATATAAAGTATCAAAAAAGTCAAAAGAGATAACTTTTGCATTTTTTGCAAGGTGTCTGAGCGTGAGGGCATCATACTCGCTAAGTTTGTGACTGCCAGCCATCTTATTCACCTTTTCCATCATTTCATCATCTCAAAGTTGTAACCATTTGGTGCTAAATTAAGGTTGAAGTAAGGATCATACTGATAAAAGTAAGGATGCTTAATATTCAAACGATTTAATTCTGCCTTAAGCCGTTTAGCTTTAACCTCATCCATATGATCTATACCACGAGAAATTGACTCATGATGTACAAGACAAACGCCCTGACACATAACGTTGTAAAAACCGTCATGACTTAGCTGCATGCAAAGATCAACATCATTATAAGCAACAGGGAAGGTTTCATCGAAACCGCCGACCTGTAGATATTTTTTACGCTCTACCATTAAACAGGCTCCCGTAACAATCAGCCAGTTATATTCAAGTTGGTGGCGCAAAAAATAGCCAGGATAATCTTTATGCTGACGCAGGAATGCATGGCTAGGGCCATTTTGCAGATTCAGAACACCAGCATGCTGAACAGATTTTTTGTCCGCGTAAACCAGCTTCGCGCCTACAGCTCCCACATGCTTAAGCTGAGCATAACCCGCCATTCTTTCCAGCCAGTCTGGCTGCAGAATCTCAGTATCATCATTTAAGAACAATAATATCTCACCAGATGAATTCTCTACGCCAACATTATTCAATTCTGAGAAATTAAAAGGAACATCGTGGCGAATAACGGTAATTTTACCGTTAGCAGCATATTCATTCAGGAAAGCTAGCGTGTCCTGATCTTTTGAACCATTGTCAACCACTATGATTTCATAGTTCTTATAGGCGGTGTATTCATTAATAGAATCAATACACCGGGACAATACCGCTTTATTATCTCTGGTAGGAATAATAATAGAAACAAGTGGATTATTCTGAGGCTTATAGTTAACCCGAAAATAACCATGATAGTTCGGTAATGGTTCCACTTCGCCCACAAGACCACGACGTTGCAGCGCTTCCGCTCTCACAGCCTGGGACGCTGCCAGCACATAAGGCTTAGCTGTAATATCTGAGGCGATAGAAGCTGGAATAATGCGCCAGTGATAAAGCACTTTCGCTATATGAGAGATCTTGTTGGTTAATTCCGTCAGGCGTAGTACGAAATCCCAGTCCTGGCAGCCATCGAACTCGGTCCGTAACCCTTCAAGTTGGTGAACAAGCGCCATTCGTATACAAGCCACGTGACAGGTATACATGGTGCTCATCATAGTATCCGGAGACCAGTCTGGTTTAAAATGAGGCTGAGTAAAATTGCCTTCTGGCGTAATTTTATCTTCATCGCTGTAGATAAAATCTGGGTCTTCCTCATTAATTCTTTTTAAAAGCTCATACAAACAATCATCAGTAAGTTCATCGTCATGGTCGAGTAATACCATGTAATCCCCTGTAGCATTCTGAATAGCCACATTGGTTGCACCGGCGATACCCTTATTTTCTGCCATATTAATGACTTTAATGCGCTCATCCTGCGCGGCCAGTTTTTTCAAGGCAGGCAGGACTTCTGGTAACGGACTGGCATCATTAGCCAGTATCAGTTCCCAGTCACCGTACCACTGATTTTGTACTGAGTTGACCATCAGATACAATAATTCCAGCGGTGTATTATAAATAGGTACAACTATAGAAAATTTGGGCTGCACAGAAAATCTTGCAATTATTTCTTCATAATGATGCGGTTTTCTGGCAGGAATAAAAACATATTCATCCGGATTTGATGCCAGCTGATAGCCTTTGTTACCGTCATGATGGATAAATACTGGTTCAGATAAACCGGCGAAGTTATCCATAGCACCCGTTTGATGATAGAAAGGATGATGCCCGAACCAGCGCGGCATCACTTTCATCCCAACACGTAGAGCATGATTTCTGTAATTAACAGGTAAGCGGTAATAACAGTGACGAGCTCCGCGACGTACAACAGCTTCAACTGTTTTTGTCAAACCTTTGCTTTGATGATGCAGTTTGACTTTACGGGCGACTACACCGATTTTCGTTTTTAACGGTTGCATTAATCGGAAGCTGTGCATGGCTACACGCTTAAACGGCGAACGAACGCCAACAGGGATTCTACGACCTATAACACGGAGCGGAGAAGATATTTTCCAGCTAAAAGAAGACAGAATAGTATTCATATCAGCTGTGTACTGATTTAAGAGTCGTTGCTGGGCAGCACTTTGCTGTAAAACTGCATCACGCTCCTGAATCAACTGGCCATTTTCAAGCCGGGCTACATCCAGCTGCGCCTGTAGTTTTTCATACTCTTTGCGCAGGTGATAAATTTCCAGTACGAATTCGCCAGTGGTCGTTTCACCTTTAGCATGCAATTCGCTCAGCTGTCTCTGTAAAGACGCAATGGTTTGCTGAAGATCTTCTGCAATTTCAACATTGATTAATTGATTAGCGCGCACAACTATTGATAACGATTTTAAACTGTTATAAATTTTTGTCTGGCCTTCGTGCTGTACGCCTGCTAAAAAGCTGGCTTCCTGCTGTAAATAGTTTTCAAAATCATTTTCATCACATTGAAAACCAATGCGGTTAAGGATCTGGTACGTTAGTTCCGCAATATTTTTAACTTTGCAATTTTGGCTATAACTAAAAGAGGTCACCCGTAGTAAAGAATGAAAGATCCCCCTGAAAGCAATGTAGCCCAGAACAGGTTCATTAACGCTACTCCATTCCAGATCGAAGAAAGAGTAATCGTTGCTTTCTGAAAAAATTATATTGAAAGGCAAAGCATCCTGAAAAGATGCAGGCATGGGTAAATTTTTATCAAGATTATCTTCCTGCCCGGCTTTTTTCAATAGTTGTAACACCCAGGCACGTGACCATGCACCCAGCTGTTCAAGGTCCCAATTCGGATGATTTACAATAGAGGTCAACTCTAGCCATAATGAGTTCCCACGATGGAATTCAGAAGCCTGGTTTGCTTCCTTTGCCCCTTTTCTGTGGGTAATAACTTGTAATTCACCATTTGGCTGGCTTACAAACTCAATTGTTTTACGGAAATCAGCTAATCTGGAATCTGAATAATAAAAAGCTGCTATATTTTCCAGAAGTGGTTCAACTGCAGATTTGCCTGCAATCATTAAAAATGAGTTAGCGAGATCTGCAGCCAGCCCATTATTCCATACGTTTCTAATACCCTGTTCTACTGAAAAAACATGTTCAAATGCAAGCTGTTGATCTTTATGAATACTTTCAACCGCGAGCTGGCATAATTCAGGCGAGTAGCTCTTCCAGCCGGTGGGAGTAATTACCGAAGAAGGAAGCTTATAGTCTGGTAACGGCAAAAACTCTTGTGCAGAAGTAAACCCGGCCTCGTCAAGCACATTAATTAATTCCTGACGACCGAAAGTGACTACGCTATCTTCACTATAAGAATTGTTAATGCCAAACATAGGCTGATTAACATGATCTTCGTGCGCGCCTGCAAAATATTTGATACCGATCTTATTTTCAATAGCAACAAAAATCTTGCCATCTTCAGTCAGGCGACTATAGCAGTCGGCGAGCAAGGTTTGTTCACCATTTGCTCCCAAAAACATCCGTGCATATTCCAGTACGCCAATCAATAAAACCATATCAAACTGACCTAAATCAGGCAGCTTATCTGATGGATTAGAAATGATGGTTACATTTTTTAAATCACGGCACCGCTGGCGGGCGATTGTGGCCCGGCGTAAGCTACCTTCTACGGAAACAACTTCGGCACCGCATTCGCCCAGAAAACGGCTGATAGCGCCACAGCCACAACCAATTTCAAGAATGCGACGGCCTTTAAACATTTCAGCAAAAGGTCGTAAAAGATTTGAACGCTTTGGACTCAAATGATAGATCGAAGGCCAGTCGACCATTTTTTCAGCAAGTTCGTCTGAGTCAACGCTAACGTCCTGGGCTTCAGTGATGGTTTTTAAAATGTAATTTTCAGCATCATCGCCATCATTATAGCCAAAACTGGTCAGCGTTTGAGGAATCCATACGCCATGCTCAGTACTGCATTCAAATCCGCTATCGCGTAATTTTTTCTCAATATCAATTTTCAAGATTAATTCTCGCATTCAAATCAGTCAGGCCCGTAAATTTTTTCACTGGTCCAACAACAATATGTATTGAATCGTAACGGCGATCGTGAGGAACTATTTCACCCTGAATATTGCTACTGGCAATACCCACGGATAAAAAATAATCTCCTTCGTACATTTTATTATCCATCTCAACAGACAGGACAATCTCTGTGCCAGGTTTCCCTTCATTTACAATCTCTACAGATTGCCACTCGGTATTAGTATTATAAAGGGTTACACCTTCTTTAGTTTTAACCGCATACCCAAAAATTGGTCTGACAACCAGCTCATTGAAGCGGATCTTAAAGAGAATTTTGATAGACTGTCCATTATCCACGCTGGTTGGAAATGGCTGCCCGTCTTGCTCAAGATAAAAATCCAGAATCTCTGCTGCCGCATCGCCCCACCTGTATTCAGTAGGATTATAATTAGGACGCTGCTCGTAGCTACTGTTTAATAAATTACCTGCTTTCGCATCACTATTAATTTCACGGTCAAGACGCTCGCTTTCACCTTTAGCTGCCTTTGCGATCTGTGTATTTACAGTGTCTCGTGCATCACCAGCTGTCTTTTTCTTGCCGAAAAGAATATCCAGGTATTGATTAACAACATCTTTAGGCGCACCTACAGATTTTGCGAGACCACCGTCCAGCAGAACTGCCCGATCGCAATGTGTCACTATCTGCTCGGTAGCATGCGAAACAAATAAAATAGATGTACCGCTCTGCTTAAGTTTTTTAAGACGAGCAAAGCATTTTGCCTGAAATTTTGCATCGCCAACGGCAAGCGCCTCATCAACAATCAAAATTTCCGGATCTATCTGTGCCTGCACGGCAAAAGCAAGGCGAACCAGCATACCACTTGAATACGAGCGAACAGCAGAATCGATAAAATGCCCGATATCCGCAAATGCGAGGATGTCGTCAAGCTTATTGTCTGTCTCCTCACGAGTTAAACCCAGCAGAGAAGCATTTAAGTAGACATTTTCGCGGCCGGTAAAATCAGGATTGAACCCTGCTCCCAGCTCAAGTAAAGCTGCAACCCGGCCGTTTACGTTGACGTTTCCCTGAGTGGGACTTAACGTTCCGGCAATAATTTGCAATAGCGTGGATTTACCTGAACCGTTCCTGCCGACAATGCCCATGGTTTGCCCTTTTGGCAGGACAAAAGAGATATCTTGCAGCGCCCAGAAATCATTATGGTAAGTACGCGGCACCTTACCTAAAGCACGATCAACGCGAGGAACAATAAACTGTTTTAGTCTTTTTGCAGGGTTATCATAAACTTGAAAACATTTACTGACACCATGAATTTCGATTGCATTTTCATTAGAGGACATCAGCAAATCCTTTACGTGTTTTCTGGAACCAGGCATAGCATGCCCAACATATCAGTAGTGATATAGCTGAATAAATGGCTAAGCCTACAAAATCAGGTAACTTGCCCCAAATTAAAACGCTCCGGGCTTGTTCAATAATAAATGTCAGTGGATTAAGCATGATAACTGACTGAAAATTAGGCGGTAACGAGCTGATAGGGTAAAATATTGGCGACAAAAACATCAGGATTGTCATCAGAATAGCTATTGTCTGTCCGACATCACGTAAAAAAACGCCTAAGGATGACAGAAACCAGGATAAACCCAGGGTAACAAGGATTAAAGGAAATAAAACAACGGGTATAAAAATTGCCGTCCAGTGAATAAACCCGTTAAAAATGAAGAATGCGGATAGTAACACTATCAGGCTAACCAGGGAGTGAAAAACTACGCTTGCCAGGCTGGTTATAGACAAAATTTCCAGGGGAAAGACGACTTTTTTAACGTAGTTCACATTGGCAATGATAAGCGATGGCGCTCGTGTTAGGGTTTCTGCGAAAAGCGTATGCACGATTAAACCCACAAACAGAATCACAGCAAAGTCGCTTTTAGAAGCAGCTACGCTGCTTGCTCCCCACCGGGCTTTAAATACTACAGAAAAAACAAATGTATACACCGCCAGCATGAGCACTGGGTTGATAAAAGACCATAGTAAGCCCATTGCAGAGCCCCGGTAGCGTCCAACTATCTCACGCTTGGTCATCTGAACAATCAGATTGCGGTTCATCCAGACATTTTTGAACAGTGCTATTAATGATGCAGATTTTGTTGAATGCGGATCCATGATGATTCTCGTGTTACAAATTTAGCCATTGCCCTGAGCATTTATAAAGCGTCTGTTCAGACGCTTTAATCCCGGACAAAGGCGATCGTCTGCTTTACAAGTCAGGCGCTGTAAGCAGTAATATTTTTTAATGCTGCTCGCCACTCGCTGGGCTTGATCTGAAAATTACGCAGGATCTTACTGCAGTCCAGCTGAGAGTTGAGCGGACGAGTAGCTGGCGTTGGATACTCTGCTGTAGTGATAGGACGAATGACTGGTTTTTTCTCAATAAGCCCTTCCGTTACGGCAGCGGTTAAAATTTCATCAGCAAAATTCGCCCACGTTGTATAGGGATAGCCACTGAAATGGTACGTTCCCCACTCTATTTCCGAATGTTCTTCGATCTTCTGCGCGATTTTCAGCAACGCTTCAGCTATATCACCTGCCCAGGTTGGGCTACCGTACTGATCGCCGACAACTGAAAGAACATCACGATCTTTAGCCAGACGAAGCATTGTTTTGACAAAGTTGTTGCCAAATTCACCAAATACCCAGGCAGTTCTTAAGATAATATGGCGAGGACAGTGGGTGATAATGGCTTCTTCACCAGCAAGTTTACTGGCACCGTAAACGCCAGCAGGGCCTGTAGCATCATCTTCACAATACGCCCCTTTTTTATCGCCGGGGAATACATAATCTGTTGAAATGTGTAGCAAAGCTGCGCCAGACTTATGTGCTGCTTGTGCAAGGTAACCAGCACCATGACCGTTGATTGAAAAAGCTTTAGCTTCATCGCTTTCAGCTTTATCAACGGCGGTATAGGCCGCAGCATTGATAATCACATCAGGAGCAAAATTTGTTATCAGTCTGTCAACTGCCACTTCATCAGCGATATCCAGGCCAAGACGGTCTACAGCTTTAACCAGCCATTGGGGGTTTGCTCTGGCGCTCAGCTCTTGCCCCACCTGTCCTGCAGCTCCTACAATCAATAATTTCATCCGGTAAACCATTTTGCTAGTGTGACTACAGAAAAGCTTTAAAACCAAACAGAAGCTTTTAAAGCCTGATGTTTCATCGCGTTCAGAGCAATTCAGAGCAATTCAGAAAGTAGTTTGCCCTGCTGGTCCTTTGCTGAAAGTAAAGGATTAGTCATTGGCCATTCAATGCCTACCGCAGGATCGTTCCAAAGCAGGCACTCTTCGCTGCCCGGATCATAGTAGTTCGTGCATTTATATTCAAAATCAGCGAAATCCGACAAAACGATAAAACCATGCGCCAGACCTGGCGGGATCCAGAACTGCGTCTTGTTCTCTTCGGAAAGAATTACGCCAACCCATTGTCCATACGTAGGCGAATCCCGACGGATATCAACGGCGACGTCAAAAACCTCACCACGAACAACACGAACAAGTTTGCCCTGTGGATTAACACGCTGGAAATGCAGGCCCCGCAGCACGCCTTTAGAAGATCGAGAATGATTATCCTGAACAAATTCTTCAGTGATACCCAGAATTTTTTGGTAACGATCGCGCTGGAAAGTTTCCAGAAAAAAACCTCTGTCATCGCCAAAAATTTTCGGTTCAATGATTTTCACACCTGCAATTTTCGTTTCTAAAACATTCATTTAAACGCACTCTCTTGCTTCTGTTTAGGGGGCGATGGCTTCTTTGTTGTACCGCGCAGCTTATCACAGCTGTTGAGCTTACAAAAATTTCGGCTTCGCTGCACGGCTAAGCAATAGCGTTTTACTTAGCTCAGTGCGGAGCACAAAAAAGTATCAAAACCGTAAATTATGCGCAGCATTTTAAGCAAAATTTCAAAAACTTGCTATCACAACAGAAATAAGCAAATGTCCGAATTTAGGGCATTGCATCTCTGCTTAATTAAGCATCGCTCAACTGTAGGAAAATTTTCTTACTTTGTGATTTTGATGTGAAAAATAGCTTAAATTTTTAAAATTACAATTTGTTGGCGCTGTCTACTTTTGCGTATAATTTTTCCTTAATTTTACTGGCTGCTGCGGAAAGGTTTATGGTTGCATTGCCATACCCCGTCGTGGTCAGATGTACCGGTCAAAAATTATTGCAGAGCATATCTATGAAGATTTTGGTAACAGGTGGTGCTGGGTTTATTGGTTCAGCTGTAGTACGCAATATAATTAATCACACTTCTGATGAAGTGCTTGTTATCGATAACCTGACTTATGCGGGTAACCTCGAGTCGCTGACTTCCGTAGCATCTGATACGCGTTACGCTTTCTCCCAAACCGACATTTGCGATCGTGCAGGTCTTGATAAAGCCTTCACCGATTTTCAACCGGATGCCGTAATGCATCTGGCTGCAGAAAGCCATGTAGACCGCTCTATTGATGGCCCGGCGGCGTTTATCGAAACTAATATCGTGGGTACCTACACCCTGCTGGAAGCGGCTCGTGCATACTGGTCAGCGCTTTCGGACGATAAGAAAGCAGCTTTTCGCTTTCACCATATCTCTACTGATGAGGTTTATGGCGATTTACACGGAACAGACGATCTGTTCCTGGAAACGACGCCATATGCGCCAAGTAGCCCTTACTCTGCATCTAAAGCTTCGAGCGATCATCTGGTCCGCGCGTGGCACCGTACCTATGGGCTGCCGGTAATTATTACCAACTGCTCTAACAACTATGGTCCTTACCATTTTCCAGAAAAGTTGATCCCTCTGGTGATCCTCAATGCTCTGGCAGGGAAACCGCTTCCTGTTTACGGTGAAGGCTTACAAATTCGCGACTGGCTTTATGTCGAGGATCATGCACGCGCGCTTTATAAAGTCGTTTCAGAAGGCGCTCCGGGTGAAACCTATAACATCGGTGGTCACAACGAGCGCAAAAATATTGAGGTCGTAAAAACTATCTGCGCCATTCTTGACGAGCTGATTACGGATAAGCCTGCGAACGTGACGCATTTTGCCGAGTTAATCACCCACGTTACCGATCGTCCAGGCCATGATATGCGCTACGCTATTGACGCAGGCAAGATTGCTCGCGAGCTTGGCTGGAAACCGCAGGAAACGTTTGAAACGGGCATTCGTAAAACCGTTGAGTGGTACTTGAATAATAAAGAGTGGTGGCAGCGTGTTCAGAGCGGTGCCTACGCGGGTGAACGTCTGGGTTTAAATAAATAAAGGTATTTTATGAAAGGCATCGTTTTAGCCGGCGGATCCGGAACGCGTCTCTATCCTATCACTCGTGGCGTATCAAAGCAGCTGCTGCCCATCTACGATAAGCCGATGATTTATCATCCGCTGTCCGTGCTGATGCTGGCAGGGATCAGAGAGATTTTGATTATCACGACGCCTGACGATCTGGCTTCTTTCCAGCGTCTGTTAGGCGATGGCAGTCAGTTCGGCATTCAGCTTGAATATGCCGTTCAGCCTTCTCCGGATGGACTGGCTCAGGCTTTTATTATCGGCGAAGAGTTTATTGCTGGCGAATCCTGCGCGCTTGTGCTGGGCGATAACATTTTCTTTGGCCAGAGCTTTGGGAAAAAACTGGAAGCTGCCGCGCAGTCTAAAGCGGGCGCTACCGTATTCGGCTATCAGGTAATGGATCCGGAGCGTTTTGGCGTAGTTGAATTTGATGAGAACTTCCGGGCGCTTTCCATTGAAGAAAAGCCTCTGAAGCCAAAATCACACTGGGCTGTTACCGGCTTATATTTTTATGACAACAACGTTGTAGAAATGGCTAAGCAGGTAAAACCTTCTCATCGTGGCGAGCTTGAAATTACCACGCTGAACGAGATGTATATGGAAAAAGGCCAGCTGAACGTGGAGCTGCTGGGACGCGGTTTTGCCTGGCTGGATACCGGTACGCACGACAGCCTGATCGAAGCCTCACAGTTTATTCATACCATTGAAAAGCGTCAGGGCATGAAGGTTGCCTGCCTTGAAGAGATAGCCTGGCGCAAAGGCTGGCTGAATTACGAAGAAGTTGCCGTTCAGGCAAAACTGCTCGCTAAAACATCTTATGGCCAGTATCTGCAAAACCTGATTGACGAGAAGATTTAGTCGTAAAAAAGCACAGCCGATGCTGTGCTATGGACTAACTACTTTAAAAAGCACAGCATTTGCTGTGCTTTTTACTTTTACTTATACCCGTTAGGGTTCTTGCTCTGCCAGTTCCAGGTATCGCGCATCATCTCGTCGATACCGCGTGAAACGCGCCAGTTCAGTTCTTTATCCGCCAGCGAAGCATCGGCCCAGAACGCGGCCAGGTCGCCATCGCGGCGTGGAGAAATCTGATAAGGGATCGGACGGCCGGAAGCCTTCTCAAAAGATTTCACCATTTCCAGCACCGAGTAACCTTCTCCCGCACCCAGGTTATAAGCTTTATAACCGCTGATAGCAGGCAAATGATCCAACGCTTTCAGATGGCCTTCCGCCAGATCCATTACGTGGATATAGTCGCGAACGCCGGTGCCATCTTTGGTTGGATAGTCGTCACCAAAAATGCCCAACTTTTCCAGGCGGCCAATCGCAACCTGAGCAATATAAGGCAGCAGGTTGTTAGGGATGCCGTTAGGATCTTCGCCAATCTGGCCAGATTCGTGCGCGCCGACCGGGTTAAAGTAGCGCAGCGCGATAACTTTAAAATCCGGGTTAGCTTTGGCGTAGTCGCGCAGAATAAATTCAACCATCAGCTTGGAGGTACCGTACGGGCTGGTCGTCCCGCCGATTGGCGTGGTTTCCACGTAGGGAACCGGCGCATCCGCGCCGTAAACGGTGGCGGAAGAGCTGAAAATAAACTGATTTACGCCAGCGGCGCGCATCTCTTCCAGCAGCACCAGCGTGCCGGTAACGTTATTCTGATAGTACTCCAGCGGCATGCGGGTTGACTCCCCTACCGCCTTCAGACCGGCAAAGTGAATAACCGCTGAGATATCGTATTGCGCGAAAAGATCCCGCAGGCAGGCACGATCCAGAATGTCGCCTTCGCAGAAAGTAGCTTTTTTACCGGTGAGCTGTTCTACACGGCTGACGGATTCCCGTGAAGCGTTACTCAGGTTATCCAGGACCACAACGTCGTCGCCGCGCTCAAGAAGCGTCAGCACCGTATGGGAACCGATATAGCCAGCTCCGCCCGTTACCAAAATAGCCATGTTGACTCCTTTACAGCCGCGCCAGCGCGGCTATCAATGAACAGGATTACTTCGCCAGAATCTTTTTGATCTCTTCGCGGAATTCGCGGCCCTGGGCATTGTTACGCAGGCCCCAGGAAACGAAAGCCTTCATGTAACCCATCTTACGGCCACAGTCAAAGCTGTTACCGGTCAGCTGCTGAGCCTGTACCGGCTGTTTTTTCGCCAGGCTGGCGATAGCGTCGGTCAGCTGGTAGCGATCCCATGCGCCCGGTTCCAGATTTTCCAGCTCTGCCCAGATATCCGCAGAGAGCACGTAGCGGCCAACGGCAGCCAGGTCGGAATTCAGAGTCTGAGGCTGTTCTGGTTTTTCCACGAACTCGACAATCTGGCTGAACTGGCCCGGGTTATCCAGCGTTTCCGCCGTTTTGATTACGGAGTATTCAGAGAGATCGGCTTCCGGCATGTGGTGAGCCAGTACCTGGCTGTGACCGGTTTCTTCAAAGCGTGCCACCATGGCGGCCAGATTATAGCGCAGCGGATCGGCAGTGGAGTCATCCAGCAGCACGTCTGGCAGTACCACGACAAAGGCTTCGTCATGCAGCATTGGACGAGCGCACAGGATGGAGTTAGCCAGGCCCAGCGGCTGCGGCTGGCGCACGTTCATGATGGTTACGCCCGGTGGGCAGATAGACTGAACTTCGCTCAGCAGCGAACGCTTAACGCGCGCTTCCAGCAGCGCTTCCAGTTCATAGGAAGTATCAAAATGGTTTTCAACCGCGTTCTTGGACGCGTGAGTGACCAGAACAATTTCCTTGATGCCTGCGGCTACGCATTCGTCGATGATGTACTGGATCATCGGCTTATCGACAACGGGCAGCATCTCTTTAGGAATGGCTTTTGTAGCAGGGAGCATGTGCATACCCAGACCCGCGACGGGGATAACTGCTTTAAGCTTGGTCATGTTAATTCCATCTAATGAAGTGAAGACATAGGTCGATTATGCAGGATCGCCCGGTCTGGCAAGTATAATCTTTATCTGAAAAAAAACAGGGGCTTTTCTGATAAAACAGCGGACCCGCTTATTATCCGGTTTGCCCGTAGCGATACCCTGAAATAATCAGATTTACGCCAGCATTAGGCGTTAAATATATTTGTTGCACACTGCTGTTTAATTGTGCGCCTTAAACGAAAAATGCGCCGCGACAAAATTACATCGGGCGCATTAGAAAAAATTAAATATAGAAAGAGCGTAGCTGAGCGCGGCAAATCAATAATGCACGCTTTACTCGCGGCTTAACCGTCGACATCGACAGCACGGAAGGAGCCGCGATCGTTGCGGTTTGGCCAAAAGCTTTTACCTGCTGCTCTTTGCGCTCCTGCTCGATCAGGCTGGTCGTTAAATCGAGAGGGTGGTCAACAAAGTCCGCGACGAAGATATTGTTAAACACGCCCTTGCGCAGGAAGTAGTTCCACTCGTCGGCGACAAAAAACTCTTCGCGCGCCAGCGCCGTCAGCTTCGCGGCCGATTCTGCGCCGATCACATAACAGCAGGTACGAAAAAGGAAGTTTTCGCTCTTGATCGACTTGCGAAAGCGTTCGTTGCCGACGCGCTTTTTATACCAGTGGCTTAACGCAACGTAAGGCGCGCAGCGCAAGCCGTTCTGGCCGCCCAGCAGATAAAGCTCATCGCCGCGCAGCGCGCTAAAGTCGCCATTATCAAAGCCACGGCAGAAATCGGCGAAGCGCGCGTCAAGGATAGCGTCATCTTCCAGAATGCAGGCCCACGGCTGACCGCGCTCCTGCATAATCTCGTAGATTTTAAGATGGCTTAAGGTGCAGCCAAGCTCGCCTGCGGTAGGACGGTGCCCTTTACGTCGGGTTACGCCATCAACCCTGAATTTAGCTACCTCTTCGGCCGGCAAATCTTTGCCGTAAACCGCATCGACAAACTCATAGTTAAGCGCGTACTTGTCCAGGATAGCGGACAAAACTTCACGCCGCTGGGTATCTCTTTTCAGCGATACGATATAGATCGGTAACATCACCGTTCTCCCGTGTTCAGGTCACAATAATTAGCTCTGGCTGTAGAGCCGCGCGTGATCGATATTCTGCGTCCACTGTGCGTAGTAGCCGCTATTTTTACCATAAGAGTTATCGATCAGCATATTGTTAGTATCCACCAGGCAGGAAAGGATATGCCCGTGCATACGAGAGGTAACCACTTCTTTATAGCCTGAGAACAGATGTGCGTTACGATTCGCCATCTCAAACGTATGATCGCGCCACGCCTTATCGGCATAGTTTTTGATCAGCGAGGAGTTAAGCTTTTTGCCCACTTTAGCCACGCGGCTTAAGAAGTGAATCTTTTTCTGGTCGGCTTCGGTAATCAGATCGACCCAGTCAAAGGTTTTCGTTTCCTGCGGCAGTCCGTAGGCGCTTTGATCGGCGCTGGCCTCGCAGTCAACGCGCAGGAAATAGAGCGTATCGTCCTTTTTGCTGTTGTTGATTTTCAGCGAGCCGTAAAGCTGATGCGCCATATCCGGCATCATATAAACTTTGTCGGTAAAGCGTTTGAATAATTCGAAGCTGCGCGTATCACGCGAATAAATAACCACGTCAGGGTGCTGACGGAAAATAGCCGCCGACTCTGCCAGGCGCTTTTCATCAGAAAAGTGCGCGGTTTGCGGCATGATAATGACTTTATTCTGGCGGAAGTTTTTGACGACCTGCTCGCGCAGATTCTGATGCACAAAATAGATGTCACCAAAGTTGCCGCCGCCGTGGCAAAGAATGGTAGTGTTTGGCGTCAGCTTTTTACGAATTTCCGCAAGATCGAAATCTTTCTCAGAACGGCAAAGTTTTACTTTGATGTTGTTATCACGAAAGAACTGCAGCGTTCCTGCATAGATCAGCAGATCGCCGACGTTATGGTGAAACGGATAGTCAAGATAGATGACGTCGTTCTTGTCTTTAATCTCTGCAACAATGGCATTTAGCTGGTTTTTAAGGTCAATCATTACGTTATTCATATGTCACCATAACAGATATTTAAATGTCGATTTTTTTCATTTTAAACAGAACGCCCATGACCAGCAGATAAGCCAGCACGCCAACGCCAATTTCACTGACTACATAGAGAATGGGATGTGCTGTTTCACCCGCGCCAAAGTGGCGGAAAAGTATCAGCGCCAGCGCCATAATCAGCGTGGTCAATGCCGGATAGAAAACCGGACGCAGCTGGTCAATAACGCCCAGAGTAATAATACGTTTCATCAACCAGATGCCGAGCGGAATAGTGATAATCACCCGCATCGACGACCAGGTAATCATCGTTTCAATCAGCGACAGCTTCGCGGTCACCAGCGCGGCAATCACCGCAACAATCGCCGAGGTCAGCGAGAGATAAAGGAAACGGCGCGACTGCCCTACCGCTTTCATCACAATGCCCACGAACATACGTGAGAACATCACGGCGTTCATGATGGCGATAACCTGAATAATCGGCACCGCCGGACGCCAGTGCTCGCCCAGCACCAGCGGTAGCCAGTCGTTACAGGTCAAGGCAATGCCGACAAAGGCGGGCATGGAAACGAAGTTGAAGATTTTCGTCGCCTTGTAGAAGGCGTTAATCAGCTTGTTGCGATCGTCCTGTACCGACGAGAAGACCGGCAGCGCCATACGGCCAATCACCGTGTTAAGGATATTTAAAATGGCATCGGTCAGGCGAGTCGACATATTGTAGATACCGAGCTGCGCCACGCCGTGAAAGCTGAGGATAAGCAGGCTGAACACGCGCGACAGCACGTTCCACAGCAGGTTTTCCACCATCACAAACAGGCCAAATTTACACAGTTCGATAAAATCTTTCAGGTTGAAATAGAAACCCTTAGGCAGAATTTTTCTGGACTGCACATAAATCAGGGTGGTGGCGATAGTGTTTTGCAACAGGCTACCCAGCACCACGCTCCATAGCCCAAATCCGGTCAGCGCCATGGGTATCGCCACGGCGAAAAAGCAGAGGCGGGAAATCAGCGTTCGCTTGGTCAGCGCGCTCATTTCCAGATTTTTCATCAGCAGCCCGGTCGGCAACACCGCTGCAATCTGCATCGCCGCGCCAATCCCTTCGCTTACCATGATGATGGCAATAATCTTGCTGTTCCAGACGTGTTCAATATAAAGCGCAATAACCAGCGAGGCTAAAAAGCTAAACAGGCTGAGGCCCAGCGTGCTCCAGAGCACGGTAAGCTGGAGTTTTTGCGTCAAATCTTTACGCTGGATCACCGCTTCGGTCAGACCCAGGCTAAGAACCAGCACCATCAGGGCTGCAATGGTCTGGGCGGCGGCAATTTTACCGTAGTCGTCCGGGTTAAGAATACGCGCCAGAAAGACCACGGAAATAATGCTGAGCGCCGCTGACGAAAGCGCTTCAAATGCGGACCAGATGGCCGCACTTTTAATTTTTTTTCTGTCCACCATGCCGGGAAGGCCCCTGTATTAACTTTCTACAAAATTTTATTTTAATTTCTCTTTTAGCCAAAAAATTGAATAGTAGAGAAATGGCATGTGCCAGTTAAGCAAGCGACATAGCAGCCGGGCTGAACGTCCTGCGGTAAGGTGGTTGACGGCATAATGCCCACCGCGGTTATCTTTATATTCTTCTTTTACCAGGCGATAACCCGAAAAAAAAGATAGCTGTGACTTAATTATATTTTCCGTAAGCATCGTCATATAATTAAATCGCATCATATTGGCCAGCGGCTCGGTATTTTTTCCCAGCGCCTGCATCATGCCAAGGAAAATCTGGTCAGATCTTTTTGTATCGTTAATACGGCTGGAAGAGTAGCTGGTTGCCAGCGTTCCGGACGGGTAACGAATATACTGGTAGCAAAGCTGCGGTGACAGCACGACGCTTTGCGACACGTAAAGAAAATTAAGATTGAACGCGCGATCTTCCGAATGGTGCATGGCGGTATCGAACCGCAGCTTGTGTTGTCGTAGCGTATCGACAAGGAAAAGCTTGTTCCATACCGTGCTGAGATTATTCGGGCCGTCGTATGAGTTATATTTCGCGATAGCCTGCTGGCCGCTGCAGCGATCCTGCGGGAAAAGGCATTTGTCACTCTGCCCGCTCTGCTGGGTAATCTGTTCGTAGGAAAAGCAGATAGCGTCCGCGTCGGAAGCTTCATCAATCAACGCAATAATCTTTTCCGGGAAAAAACGATCGTCAGCGTCGCAAAACCAGACGTAGCGGCTGGCCAGCGCTTCAATACCCGCGTTGCGCGCGCTGGACACGCCGCCGTTCGGCTTATCGATCAGGTGGAAATTGTCCCTTTCTGCGGCTATCGCTTCACACAGCGCTTTGCTGTTATCGCGTGAGCCATCATTTACCAGAATAATATCGACGCGATGTGCAGGAAATTGCTGCAGTTGTTCAAATAACGCAGGCAGGTGTTCGCCAGTATTATAAACAGGTATGACCACCGATAAGTCTTTCATTAGAGCCACCACACTATCATCAAAGTTTATCCAAATAAAAACGTCCGCTTCCCTGCGTCGACGTTGTCGGTGACATCATTATTTTGTTTTAAAATAAGGCAAGGCGCAGTGCTCCCCATTAATCAGCACTGATACATACCCCGCCGGGCTGGACGCATCGACACGTTCAGCCGTAATGGCATTAGCCGACAGCAGTAAATCGCCGTCGTTAGTTCCACCAATCGCTACTTTGCCGCTTTGCAGAGAGAAACGGGTTTCCGCTTTGTGGCTTCCCTGACCTGGGGCGCTTTTGAGTGGTTTAAGCGTGGCATCAAACCGGGCACACTTGCCGGTAAGGTAACGATCTTTGCCCGTTGTTTTCAGCAGCACCATGGCTGAAGAAACCTCTGAGGCCATTTTTACGCACAGAATAACGTCGGTGTCATAAGGCGCGTAGAAGGCAACATCGGTAATCGGGCTGCCGCCTTCACTGTGCCAGCTGGCAGTGCTTTTATGTGCCAGACGCTGCAAATGAATGACCGCTTTGCCCTGGTCGCCAGGGATTTCGATCTCCCAGCTGTCGCCCGCTTCCGGCGAATAGAACCGTCCCAGCTCCACCCACTGTTCCGTGCTGCTTTTGTTTTCCAGGCGGTGCTTCGCGGTCACATAACCATATTTCAGGCTGCCGTCGATTGCCGCGCCAAACGACTCAATACGCGTCGAGCCAAGCTCAAAGCTGCTGAGCCAGCTTCCCGGCGCGTTAGCGTTATCAATACGGCTACCTACCTGCAGGTTGATCTGGCGCAGGTTCAGGCGCGAGTTGCGGGCGTTGAGGGCATTTTTACAGCCTTCCATACTCAGGCCATCGATAATCCATTGCCCGTCGGAGATATTGCCGGGATTCGGGCTGTGCTCAATCCAGCCGTTGTGAATAAACGACTGGCTACAGCGTGGCAGGTTAATAACCACCCCATCACAGCCCTGCGCGTTGAAATTTGACAGCTCGACGGCGGTGTTGTGATCCCAGTTGCCTTTTTTGGTGTCGGACCAGACGCCTTTAATCACGTCGCCGCTACAGTGAGAGGCGTACCACTGGTCGATTTTACAATCCAGCGTGTCCATCAGGCTCAGCGAAACGCCACCAACCTGGCTGAAGCGCAGGCAGGAAGCGCGGAAGAACTGGCCCGCAGGGCAGTTATTCAGGAAGAAACCCTGCAGGTTAGGCCGCTTGTCGTTACCGCCTTCAAAGCTGATATTGGCGATCTCTACCCAGCGTGCTTTTACGCCGAAGACAAATTCAGCCTTACCGTCCGAAACCAGCGTGGTGGTTGGAAAGTAGCCAAAGTTAACTGGCGCACCGGTCAGGCGGAAAAAGCGGGTATATTTTTCCAGGGCGTCAAATTTCGAGACGAAAAAGCGGCCGGCCGGAAACTGAATCGAGATCTGCTCGTTGTTGTTTTGCGTCCACAGGTACATCGCGCGTACCGCGTCCGCCGCATCGGTCTGGCCATCGGCAATCGCGCCGAAGTCAAACACGGTGAGCCGATTGTAATCCTCGACCACGCGACGCCAGTGGAAGGTTTTGCCGGTAAGAATTACGCCGCCGTCGTCCTGCGCAGGCTTCAGGCTGCCGACAAACTCACCGCCGCCCACTTCGCGGCCTTCATGCCAGCTTTTCAGCTTGACCTTCGCGCCTTCAAACAGCGGCGTCGTGTTGCGCAGTACGGCGGCTGAAGGTATTTCACCAATCAGCTGATAGCCACCTGGCTCAGCGATACGCTGGCTAAAGCTATAGGCTCCTGCACGCGTTACGTCAGGGATGTTAAACAGCGTCTGGCCGTTCTCTTCCACTACCGCCATCGAGTGCGCCGGGTTGGCGATCAGCGCAGCATCATTATTAACGAAACGTGTCAGCGTCTCACGGTTTAACGTCACCGGCTGCGTCAGCTCGGTAAGCTGTCCTTTACTGTCGCGCAGGAAAAGCGGGATCTGGTTGCCAGCCTGAGTAGGATCGCTACCGGCTTTGCCAATCCACAGCTTCCCGGAAAAATTTTGCCAGAACTCGTTCGGCATCGCCCAGACGTTTTCCGGCGTCAGGATCGGCGCGTCGCCCGACGGCAGATCGCTCGGGCCAACCGCCTTACCGGCAACGGCGGTATTTTTTGCGGCATAGCTGGAAAAGGTACTCACAGAAAGGGCGGCAATCACCGAGGTGGCTGCCGTTTGTAATACTTCGCGTCTTTTCATGCTCGATCCTGTGCTCTCGTGGACCCTGTCGGGTTATCAAATGTTCCCGAGGTAATAACGCCAGCGGCCTACGCCAGGGCGAGCCAGCTCTGTTTTATTTTTTTGCCGTCAAACTTCAGCGCGGTCGTCCGGGTACTTTCGCTCATGGCAAAAAAGAGCCGGTCGTCGTTGGCCAGCTGATCCATACGGGCCAGAAAAGTTGCTTTATCGTTCATTGGCACCAGGAAACCATCCTGCTCGTGGTTGATAATTTCCTGTGGGCCGGTCGGACAGTCGTAGGCGACCACCGGCAGCGACCAGGATTTTGCTTCCAGCAGCACCAGCGGCAGGCCTTCATAGCGTGAAGTCATCAGCGCCATATCGCTGTCGCGATAATAATCATTGATATTGCTTACTTTGCCGACAAAGTCGACGCTGTCGGTGATGCCGAGCGTTGCCGCCTGCGCCTGCAATTGCTCGCGCAGCTCGCCGTCACCGGCGATAACCAGCTTCCAGTCAGGATGCTTACGGGCAAAGTCGTGCCAGATATCCAGCAGCAGGTCGAAACCTTTCTGGTGATCGAGACGACCTACCGCCAGCGCCTGCCGGCTACGCGTTTCGCGCTGCCAGGATTTGTAGACCACCGGATTAGGAATTTGCTTGCTGGGAATGCCCCAGCGGCTGAAGACCTGGTGATCTTTATCGGTCAGCACGACCACGCTGTCGTAATAGCGTAAAAGCAGGTATTTCAGCAACTTAATGGGCTTGCTGAAAGAATTAATGGCGATGTGTTCGCAGGCGTAGGCTTTGCCGCGCTTTTTCTTCAGCGACAGCAGGCTCCACAAAGCGTACATCACGCTGAGACGGCCCATGCTAATCAGGAAAACGCTGTCGAAGTTCTCTTCATGCACGCGCTGTACGATACTTTTAATCGGGTTGCTGTGGCCGTCAAAGCTGACGATCTCTTTCACCTGGCTGAAGGGATAAAAAGGTTTACCGCTGCCCTCCAGCGAATAAATGGTGACTTCACTGCTTTCGCCCAGACACTCTGACATAAAGTTGCAGATGTTTTCGGTACCCGCATAGGAGTAGGCGTCTTTAATCACCAGAACTATTTTTTTCATGAACCGCTATCCACCTCAGAAAAAATGAAAACCACCTGCTGGCTTATCGATGCTTCAGGGTAAACAGCACGCCATTAACCATATACCAGCCGTAATAGTAATAGATTTTTAACGGATTGTTTTTATAGATAATTCTTAATAATTCAAGATGCCACTGCGCCGCGCGATTTTTGTTCCGCGACAGGGAATCGCCCAGTTCATAGTAGTTGACCAGGATTTTCGGAATAACCCGTGCCTGCTGATAAAGGCTGAACAGTTCGTAAAGGAAGAGAAAATCTTCGTGGCCTTTGCGCTGGAAGAAAATGCCCTGCGGCGGACGACGGAAGCAGACCGAGGAGAAACAGACGCGATACTGTTTTTTGACGAAGTTATCACGCAGCAGCACCGGCTTGCCGTAAACGATGTCGTGGTCGGCCTTGCGCGTTTTGTAGTGATAATGGGTAATAACAAAGTTGTCACCGGCCGCAATGGCCGCCGTCTGCAACGCCAGTTTTTCAGGGTGCCATTCGTCATCGCTGTCGAGGAAAGCGATAATTTCCTGCGTCGCGGCCCGTAAGCCAGCGTTACGCGTTTCGGCAGCACCCAGGTTAACTTCATTTTCGATAATGGTAATACGCGGATCGCGACACTGTTCGCGCACCAGCGCCAGCGAATCGTCGGTCGATTTATCGTTGATCAGGTAGAGGTGCCAGTCAGGGTAAGTCTGGTCGATTATCGACTGTACGGCGCGCAAAACGGTCTGCCGCGCGTTATACATCGGCATAACGATGCCGACGGTGCCAACATGATTGTTCATCTGGATACCTGAATCTGTAGAAAGACGAGTGGAAAATTGCTTCGCTAAAGCGCGAAGCAAGGGCAAATCAGAAAAGACGGAATATCGGTGCCAGGCTATAGCCTTCGATAGACTGCACGGACAGGATGGTGTTATAGGCCAGATAGTAGCTCGCCATACCAAACAGCAATACCGTATTAAACAGCAGATTGCGAATGCGCATCATCAGAAACGCCAGCAGCAGCGGCTCGGTATGCAGGAACAGGTTACCTACCCTACCGCCAAGAATAGAGAAGTCAGCAAAGGTAATACGCACCGCTGCACCAATAGCATAGGCAATCAGCAGGATATAAGGCAGCCTGTCTTCCGGCGCAACCTGTCTTTTCCCCCAGTAAACCACGGTGAAAAAGCCGATAAAGGCGATGTTTTTCAGGTTAGCCAGGCCAAAGACCGGCGAGGCCTGATCGAACACCGTCCCCTCATAGCCCGATACGCGGTCGCCCACCAGAGACGCAATACCCAGCGTGTCCAGGAATAGTTTTTTACCGCCGACCAGTCCCAGTGGAATGGAGACGACGATCATCAGCAGCGGCAGATATTTGCGTTCGCGGATAAACAGAAACGGGATCAGGAGTATCAGCGCATAGGCGGTAGAGTGCGACTGCGTTGCCAACACCATTGCGACTATCGCCCACGCCCATTTACGATCCTGAGCCAGCAGAATAGCGGCGACGGTAAAGGCGCTGCTGAGGCCGAAACGTACCTGGTTCATATCCTTGTTGATAAACAGGTGCGTTGAATAGAGACACAGCGAACACAGGATCAGCGGCGCATATTTTTTATAGCACCAGGCGTTGGTCGCCACGGCGATAATGCAGATCAGCAGCAGGAAAAAGTAGCTTTCCCGTGTAAACACCGCCAGGATGCCGGCCAGAAGCGTAAAGAAGCTTTCGTAGCGATAGATTTTCGCCAGCGTGCCGTAGTCATCCATCGATAGCTGCGCGGAGAAGTTCTGGAAGAAACCAAGATACTGCTCGTTATCCAGGCCCGAGCCAGGCCCGCGCATGCCGCCAAAGCAGATCAATATGATCGTGGCGACAAAAAAGAAGTAGGTCACGACGCGCTTTATTTTGACTTCCTGAAGCTGGTTGATGGCCGCCAGCTCAAAAAGGCAAAATATCAGGATCGTGTAACTGATAATCCAATATATTGCCATGTTCTAATCCACCGAATTATTATTCAGGAAACAACCTTTTTCCCGGCGAAGCGCTCTTTTACCTTATCTTTCAGTCGATTGACGAAGTAAGCCTGGTTATCTTTATTGGTTAAGAAGAAATAACGGGCAAAGCTGAGGCTGGCGTGTAGTGACTTGCCATCCATTTTATAGCGCAGCGGTAGCTTATAGGCTTTATAGGTATGAATATCGCGCGCGGTCAGCCATGGCTTCATGCAGTCGAGCCAGAAAAACGAGTATTTAACCGACTCGCCTTTATGCTTTGAACCAAAATGGGTAATAAGATGGTAGTTTGCCAACGGACGCGGGATCATCACAAAGCGATAGCCCATACGGTCGGCGCGGATGCAGAAATCGTAATCCTGATGGCGACGGTAGCGCGTATCGAATTTGATTTTCAGCGCGTCTTCACGCTTCAGCACCAGCGTGCTGGTCTGCATAAAGCCATAACAGCCAAAAAGATATTCCGCTATGGTTTCGTTGGCACCCGGCGGCTGCATCGGCATGACTTTCAGGAAGCTGCCATCCTGCCAGATATTAACCTGGCTAAAGACGATGTATTTTTCTACACCCTGCGCTTCCAGTTCGGCAATTTTGCTGGCCGACTCTTTCAGTTTGTCAGCGTGCCATTCATCGTCAGCATCCAGGAAACTGATAAAGTCGCCGCTTGCCAGTTCGATGCCTTTATTACGCGCACCGGCACCGTTGAGCTTCTCCTGCGACAGCACCAGCTGAATGTTGAGTTCCTGATAGCGCGGGCCGTTAACCAGCTCGGCCAGCGCCGCCGCGTCGTCTGACTTGTCATCGACAATGATGACTTCAAAGTTGCGGTAGCTTTGCGCCAGCACGCAGTCGAGCGTGGTGGCGATGGTTTCTGAGGCGTTATACGCCGGGATGACGATTGAGAAGCGAATATCCTGCATTGCCAGCACCTTTTAACGTCTAAACAAAAGGGTTGCGTTCGCCGGGCCGATTGTTCTCCCGACGAACGGGGCCGGAGGAGTCCGACCCGGTTGGTTTTGCGTGCAGCCTGTCAGCTCTTCGCGTCTTTACCGTAGTTGTAGTCGTAGTAGTCATAGCCGTAGCCATAGCTGTTAGCGGCTTTACGCACTACGGCGTTAAGGATCACGCCTTTAATCTCAATGCCATTTTGCTCGAAGCGCTTGATGCTGACATCTACTTCTTTCGCGGTGTTGGTTTCAAAACGCGCGACCATCAGCGAAGTGC
The DNA here is from genome assembly GCF_047456155.1 of Erwinia sp. BNK-24-b. Classification (NCBI taxonomy): domain Bacteria; kingdom Pseudomonadati; phylum Pseudomonadota; class Gammaproteobacteria; order Enterobacterales; family Erwiniaceae; genus Erwinia; species Erwinia sp. BNK-24-b. Next base: position 1,453,944 of record NZ_CP179901.1, on the reverse strand, counting down.
CCGCGCTCTTACCAATAATGGAAGCATCGGTCACGGCCAGGATTGGTGGCGTATCGATCAGCACCAGGTCGTAGTTCTCGCTTGCCCAGGTCAGCAGCTCGTTCATACGTGGATGCATTAGCAGCTCAGACGGGTTTGGTGGAACCTGGCCACGAGGCAGGAAGTCAAAGCCGTAAGCGCCCTGCTGAACCAGCGCAGGTGAAAATGCCGTTTTTCCGGAAAGGACATTAGACAGCCCCTGACGGTTGTCGGCACCCAGCAGATCGTGGGTATAGCCGCGACGCATATCGCCATCGATTAACAATACCTTCTGCCCTGCTTTCGCGACCAGCGTCGCCAGGTTGGCACAGATAAAGGTTTTACCAATACCAGGGCTGGCACCGGTAATCATCAGTACGTTGTTTTTCGCTTCCATCATTGCAAAGTGCAGGCTGGTACGCAGGCTGCGGATCGCTTCGATAGAGAGGTCGGTTGGGTTACCCAGCGCCAGCAGCGTTTCGTGCGGATCGGTTTTCACTTTGCTGCCGCGACGCGCCAGCGCCGCGCTGTCTTTTTTACGCTGCCATTCGGAAAGCGGTACGCTGGCGTAAACGTTGACGCCCAGCTCTTCCAGCTGCTCTGGATTTTCGATGCCATGATGGAACAGCGCCTTCAGCAGGATCAGACCTACAGAAATAGCCAGGCCGGCGATCAGGCTGGCAAGGATAATCAGCATCTTTTTCGGTGCGACTGGTGCCAGCGCGGTTTCCGCACGGTCGATAATGCGCACATCGCCAACGGTACTCGCCTTGCTGATAGCCAGCTCCTGCTGACGGTTCAGCAGCTGCATGTAGATTTCCTGGCCAGACTGCACATCACGCGTCAGACGCAGAATAACCTGCTGGGTCTGTGGCATAGTGCCGATTTTTTTGTTCAGCTGCGACTGCTCGTTTTCCAGCGTTTTACGCTTTTCAAGCAGGGCGCGGTAGGTCGGGTGATCTTTGGTGTAAAGCTGGGAAACTTCGGCTTCACGGAAGGTCAGCTGGTTTAGCTGGTTCTGTACGTTAACCGAAGAGTCCAGCGCCGACTTCGCTTCCAGCGACATATCAACCGATTCGTTCTGACGACGGAAGGTATTGAGCTTGTCTTCTGCTTCGTTCAGCTTGTTGCGTACCTGTGGCAGCTGATCGCGCAGGAAGGCCAGGCTGCGTTCCGCCTGTTCAGATTTGCGCTCAACGTTTTGCAGCAGGTAGTTATCAACGATGCGGTTAAGAATTTTGCTGATGCTGTCAGGATCGGAACCCTGATAGTTCAGGCCAAGCACGCCGGTGTCTTTACCTTTGTCCGCAACGGACAGGTTGCCCACCACCATGCTGATTGCCTGTAGCTCATTGAGCTTGGTAACCGTGAAGCTGGTGCCTTTATCTGCATCGATGCCGCTGACCAGCATAGTCACGTCGCCGTGCTGCTCCAGCTGGCCGACACGGCCTTTAAACAGCTCGTCGCCGTCTTTGCTTACGGTATAGCTTTGCGCGTCGTTCACTTCCAGTTCAACGTTGCGCTTTTTCCATTTAAGCGGCAGTTCCAGGCGAGACACGGCGATATCCGCCTGCTTGTCGCCCATGATGCGCGCCAGTCCTTTACCAATTATTGGAAAGTAGTCCTGCTCAACCACGGTATCCAGACCCAGATCGTGAACGGTTTTACCGATAACCATGCGCGACTGCAGGATCTGGATCTCGGTATCGGATTCAGGCGTCTGCGGTAAAGCATCCTGAATATTGGTCAGTACCGAGCTGGAGTCTTTCTGTTCTACCTGTACCAGCGCGTCAGCGCTGTAGATTGGCGTGGCGAAGAGCGTATAAAGCGTGCCCAGCAGCATAAAGACGGCAGTGACGGCGACAATGATCCAGCGATGGTCAACCAGCTGACCAACCAGATGCGCCAGATCTAACCCTTTTGTCTCTTCCTGCGGTGCCGTCATGACCCTGTTTTTTGTTTTCATGAATAATCCCAACTATCGGCTTAATACGTTGACCCATTTCTGGGTAGCGTTTTCAAGTAATCCGTAAACGGCCTCAAAGGCTTCACGACTTCTTTTATACGGATCCGCTATCTCAATTTGATTGAGCCAGTGGCCCATCAGCATGGTTTTGCCGCGTGCGGCCGGGTCAATACGGGTAATCTGATCGATATGCTTTTTCTCCATCACCAGGATGAGGTCAAACTCCCGTGAGAGTTCAGCCGTAAACTGCTGCGCCTGGTGACCCGCCAGCGAAAGGCCGTTTGCTGCGGCAACCTCGCTGGCGGTCTGTTCTGCGGCATAGCCCGTCATGGCATTCAGCCCGGCGGACGCTATTTGCTTGTCAGGGAGTGCACGTTTTAACAACCGTTCGCCGGTCGGAGAACGGCAGATGTTGCCGACACAGACGACTAAGATTGAATTAATCATATTGCCCCGATTACCAGTTATGGATATAACGCACGTTCTCGGTTGCGTTATACACGCCGGAAATGGTTGGCGTCAGCTGAGAAATAACGCGGTTCCAACGAGTCAGCGGCGTAGAGGTGACATACACGATGTCGTACGGCTCAAGCTGGAATTCAGACCCCATCACCATCGCTGATGCATCCTTCAGGTTCAGCTGATAGATGTTGGCAATCTTGGTGCGGTTCTTACCTTTGATTGGACGGATAACGAAGACGCCGGTCGCATCAGAGGAGGTTTGATCCATGCCCTGCGCGCTGCCCAGCGCTTCCGACAGCGTCATGCCGCTGCGATCCATTTTCAGCGTGCTCTGCTGTTTCACTTCGCCCATCACAAAGATTTTCAGATCGTCGTTACGCGGGATAAACAGAATATCGCCGGGGTAAAGCAGATGGTTTTGCGACAGGTCGCCGTTTTGCATCAGCGCCTGTAAAGAAACCGGGATTTCAGCACCGTTGTGGGTCAACACCACGTTGCGCCAGTCGGCGTTGGTAGTCAGGCCGCCCGCTGCGTTAACCGCGTCCAGAATGGTTAACGGCACGTTAGTGATCGCCTGCTGGCCGGAAGTGGTTACCTCTCCGGTCACGTAGGCTTTCTGTGATTTAAAAGAGGCGACGCTGACATCGATCTGCGGGCTTTCGATGTACTGCGCCAGGCGGCTGGCCATCTCGGTACGCACTTCCTGCACGGTACGGCCCGCTACGCGCACGCGACCGATGTAAGGATAGAAAATCGTGCCGTCTGAATGCACCCAGTTACCGGTATCGCTGGCGCTACGGTACTGACCGGCTGGCGTGGTAAGTTCCGGGTGATCCCAGACGGTGACGTTAAGCACGTCGCCGATACCAATGTGGTATTCGTAGTTCTGGATTTCGGTTTGCAGCTGTGGGTTAGGACGCGCTACCACAGGGGTAGGACGCATACGTTCAACCAGGCTTGGGGTCATAGGGAAGACATTGACGTATTTATCAATATCAAAATCGCTATCCTGCTGCTTGATAACATCTTTACCGCTGGTGGAAAGCTTTGAACCCGGAACGATCGTACATCCTGAAAGGAGTGCAGCCGAGATCAACAAGGGCAATAACTTCGTTTTGATTGTAATCATCTGTTTCATCGCTATCAGTAATTTGATTGATAGTGGCGGATCCGCCGCTGTGTAGCGTCTTGCAAAGGTAAAAGCGTTTTATTCACTGTAACTGTCAGTCATCACCTGATCCCTTTCCTTTTTTGCCTTGCCGGCTCGCTGTGAGCCGACGCTTAACAGAGGAACGTTGAGCGCGCAAGTCAGTGACAGTCATCAGTCAAACCACGCAATAACAGCGGCGCGCTCTTGCAAACGCGCCGAAATTTTTTAGTATGCGCCGTCTCGCTTCAGTACCACGCCAATGGTTTTGAAGAGAATGGCAATATCGTTCCATAAAGACCAGTTTTTTACGTACCAGGAGTCAAAATAGACGCGAGTTTCATAGTCCACGTCGTTACGACCGCTGACCTGCCACAGTCCGGTCATGCCCGGCTTGGCCATAAAGTAGTAATCAACGTCGCCCGCGTAGCGCTCCAGCTCATCTTCGATAACCGGACGCGGTCCAACCAGACTCATTTCGCCGCGCACCACGTTCCAGAGCTGCGGCAGCTCGTCGAGGCTGGTTTTGCGGATAAAGTGGCCGATACGGGTGATGCGAGGATCGTTCTTAAGCTTGAAGTCTTTGTCCCATTCCGCACGCGCAACGGGATCGGTACGTAATACCTCTTCCAGCACTTCTTTGGAATTGATCACCATCGAGCGGAACTTGAGGCATTTAAATTTACGACCGTTTAGCCCTACACGTTCGTGACCGTAAATAGGTTTGCCGCCGTCACGAGAAACCATAAATATCAGAATAGCCAGCGCGGGCATCAACATGGTGATAATAGCCAGCGCGCCAAAGATATCAAAAGCGCGTTTGATAATACGCGAGGTGCGTTTTGCCAGATTGTTGCTTACCCGTAAAATCATCACTTCATGGCTAAAGATATAAGCCATATCAGTGCCGTAAAGCGGAACGCCGCGTAATGAAGGAATAACGGAAACGGAACGACAATTATGTTTCGCCAGGTTTTTTAGCCACAGGTCACGGTGATGACTTTGTTCAAACTCCACCGCCACAATAAACTGCGTTTCGCTGTTTACCTGCTGCCACAGCGATGATTCATCATTAATAACGGGAATGCCGAACAGCGCTGGCGCGGCGGTCATGCCGTCTACATCGTAGAACGCCACCACGTCAAAACCCATCACCTCTTCACTTTGCAGCGCCATATAGGCTTCTTCAGCATTTTTGCCGCTGCCAATGATGATGGACTGTTTTTTCCACAGGCCGTAGCGATTCAAAATGCGTTTGACCAGCGCACGCCCTACCGGGATCAGCACCAGCGCCAGCAGCCAGGTTAATAACCAGGTCCAGCGTGACATTTCCCATTTAGATAATGCCGTGATGGAAAGGTCGATCACGGAGAAGATCAGGACGCTACGGAAAATTTCTTTTAATTCGAACCAGAAGGGCTTGCGATAAGTATAGTGGCGCAGGCGAACCCAGAACCAGGCAATACAAATAACAGAAAGAATAATGTGTGTGCTTATTTTTAACTGCAGATCCTGAGTTGAAATGTCATCCAGTAAATTCTCCGGAAAACTTTTCATCAGGAGGATTGCAATAAATAAAGAGGCGTTAAAAAAAATCAGGTCTGAAAGTGCTAATGAAAGTTTAATTAACAGCCCTTTAAAGGTAAATTCTATATCGCGCATAGTTAACTCTTATTTTTTCTTCAAAAGCCTGTGGTTTAATAATTTCCACTGCTGAGGATTGCGTATTTTTTAAGCACGTCATTTATGAAAGACGTATTTCGGGGTGGTGCAACAGATCGCCGGAACGCGTAGCAGAGCTTGAAAATTGACATGTAAAATCAACAACAACCTGATGGAAGCCCTGTCAGGACGCTGACGTTTCCACCTGTCCAGACACGCTACCGCCCCTGGCTTGTAGCTGCCAATGCGCTGTATCTCGTTCTGCTATGTTGGTTTTATCCTGTCCTCTCGGTGCAGGCTAAAGCTTTTCATCGCCCGGATGAAGCCAAAACTTAAAAGGACGCCGAGCTGCGACCGTGCTAATTGCTACATTTACGCAGGCATTTACTAACACGTTGCTATACTAGTTATAACTGGCCTGTTTACAAGAGCCTGTTCCCGCTGCTCCGCTCTTTTAGGATTAAGACTACCTTGTCCTCCTCGCTATAGCTAACAGGGTCATTGATAAGAAATTCAGATTAACTTTATTGTAAAACTAAGATTAATCCCGTCCGATTTAACCCTGCACCTTAAGTATCCCTTATTTTATTGGTCATACCTATGCGAATATTCTTGAAAAACTATTCCATGCATTTGAATGCCCGTCAGATGATTCTAAAATCGGCAGTAACAGAGAGCGCCAGTTATACGCCCCGCAGCGTAGCCGTGTGATTATTTGTTGAATTATGTGACATCCCCTATCATCATGGCGTTTCCTTAATCTGTATGAGTGAACTTCTGATGTTTGAATGGATCGTCGATCCGTCAATCTGGGCTGGCCTTGTCACCCTGATCGTATTAGAGCTGGTGCTGGGCATTGATAATCTTGTCTTTATTGCCATTCTGGCAGAGAAACTGCCGTCCGCGCAGCGTGACCGCGCCCGCGTCACCGGCCTGCTGCTTGCTCTGGTCATGCGCCTGCTGCTGCTGGCCTCTATTTCCTGGCTCTCTTCGCTGACCTCTGCCCTCTTCGTCGTGGCCGGACACGCTTTTAGCGCGCGCGATTTAATTATGCTGCTGGGCGGTGTTTTCCTGCTGTTTAAAGCGACCATAGAGCTGAATGAAAGGCTGGAAGGTAAAGATGAAGATGACAATCCGCAAAAACGCGGCGCGCGCTTCTGGCCGGTTGTCGCGCAAATAGTGGTGCTGGATGCCGTCTTCTCGCTTGATTCAGTGATTACCGCTGTAGGCATGGTCGACAGCCTTGCGGTAATGATGGCGGCCGTGATTATCGCTATTTGCTTAATGTTGCTGGCCAGCAAACCCCTCACCCGCTTCGTTAACCAGCATCCGACTATCGTTATTCTTTGCCTGAGCTTCCTGCTGATGATCGGCTTTAGCCTGGTGGCGGACGGCTTTGGCTATCATATTCCTAAAGGCTATCTCTATGCCGCGATAGGCTTCTCCGTGATTATCGAAGCGCTGAACCAGCTGGCGCATTTTAATCGCCGACGTTTTCTCTCTGCCAAAGCCCCGCTGCGCAAGCGCACCGCCGAAGCCGTCCTGCGTCTGCTGCGCGGCGGTCACGAGCAGACAGAGCTGGATGCTGAAACCTCCTCGCTGGTGGCCGATGCCAGCAGCCAGGCGATTTTCAACAAGCAGGAACGCATGATGATTGCGCGCGTGCTCGGTATGGGCCAGCGTACCGTAAGCAGTATCATGACTTCCCGTCAGGATATCGTGTCGGTCGATCTCAGCGAGTCGCCGGAGAAAATTATGGCGATGCTCGATCAGAACCAGCACACGCGGATGGTGGTCACGGAAAACAGTGAAGATCCGCTCGGCGTTATTCATGTGATTGACCTGCTCAAGCAGGCGCTGCACGGCGACAGCCTGGATATCCGCGCGCTTATTCGTCAGCCGCTGGTGTTTCCGGAGCAGCTTTCTCTGCTGCCGGCGCTGGAGCAATTTCGCAACGCGCGCACGCATTTTGCGTTTGTGGTGGATGAGTTTGGTTCGGTGGAAGGCGTGGTGACGCTCAGCGACGTGATGGAAACGATAGCCGGTAATCTTCCCAATGAAGGAGAAGCTATCGATCCTCGCTACGACATTCAGCAGAACGCGGACGGGAGCTGGACAGCCAACGGCCACATGCCGCTGGACGATTTAATTCTCTACATTCCTTTACCGCTGGACGAAAAGCGCGAGTACCACACGCTGGCCGGTCTGTTAATGGAACATATGCAGCGCGTGCCGCAGGAAGGCGAAGAGATTCAGATTGAAGACTATCTGTTCCGCACGCTACAGGTTGAAAACCATCGCGTGCAGAAAGTACAGATTATCTCTCTGGTGCAGGAAGAAGAAGCCTATTAACCAGCCCTGACGGCGGAAAAATCCGGCACCCGCCGGGCCTACGGTAAGCGCCAGGGATGGCGCGCCTTACCTTTCGTTAACGCTCTACAGATCCTTAATAAGCTTCTGCACCGAGCTGTTTTTGCCATTTTGCGGATTTTTTTCCGACCACTCTTTAAGTCGTTTTTTCGCCTCATCCTGCAGCTGCTGGCGCAGCACCTGATCGATTTGCAGCGAATAGTTCAGTCCGTTCCACGGGCCATAAATGCGTAAAGGCACGGCGGTTTGCTGTAAACGGCTCACCAGCTCGCTGTCACCCTGCCAGCCCTCGGTCACGGTGATGCCAAAATTCATATCCGCCTGCTGCTTCGCCAGATCCACCGTTCCTTTGCCGCTGTAGTTCAGCATGGAAGCGCGTCCCTGCATATCGACAAAGGCGAGCAGCCCGTTTTGCAGCATCATTTTCCCCGTTATCTGCTGGAAATCGTTATCCGGGGACGAGGCAGCATGAACGCGGTTGCTGCTGCGCTCTACCGCTCGCTGGATCATGCGCTGGAAGTTCAGCCCCGATATCAGCGCGTTATTCAGGCTTAACTCCGCACTCCCCTGCCATGCTCGTTTAAAAGCGGGAACGGTCAGGCCAGTACCGCTAAAACTGCCGTTCAGCGTCACGTCACCGCTCAGCGAAGCTGGCATCTCAAATGCCTGCAGCAGCGGTGCGACGGCAATATTTTGCAGCGAGGGGTTAAGGGTTATCCGCGTTTGTGCCTGACGGAAATCCACGCTGCCGGGCAGAGAAAAATGCCCGTTACCGGCCTTACCGCTTAGCGTAGAGAGAGTAAGCAGGCCGTTATCATTGGTAGCCTGAAACGCCACCTGGTCAAAGGCCATGCCCCGCCAGCGCATCTTGTCCACCGCTATCGCCAGCTTGCCGTTGAACTGATTAAAGGGCGAACTGGCGTTATCGGCTTCTACCTGAGCGATAACCGGCCCCGGGCCAGAACGCTGGGCCTGAATGCCTTGCCCGTTGTTGCCGCCGACCTCCAGCCCTAACAGCGAATCCATATTCAGCAGCGGCGCGTGCAGGTCCAGGTTAATCTGTGGACGGCCGGCCAGCGTTCCGCTGGCGCTGCCGCTTATCTGGCTGTCGTTCAGGCTCAGCGCAATATCTTTCAGGCTGAAAGCGTTATTATCACTCCAGTCGGCCGCCAGCTTCGCCTGCCCTTTAACGCCTTCACGCGGCAGATCGACGCCGCTCAGCTGGTAATCCAGCTGATTAACCAGCGCGGAAAGATGTTGTGGATAGCGGCTAAGATCCGCATCGGCGTTCAGGTTTATTTGCAGTTCGCGCTGATCGCGGCTGATACGGCTGCTTAGCTCGATATGGGCTTGACGCTGTTTCTGCGACAGCTGAAGGTTTAGATCGCGCACGTTGAGCTGTTCGCCGCTGTCCTGCTGCCAGACCAGCAGGCCGTCCGCTATCTGCAAATTATCAATATCAAACGTCCAGCGCTGGGAAAGCGGCGACGGCGGTGCCGAATTGGCCGGGCCTTTTGGCGCGTTAGCGGGACGCGCGCTTTCGCTGTCAGGCGTCAGGCGAACAACGGCGTCTTTCAGCAGGACCTGTTTGACCGCCAGCTGGTGGGAAAGCAGAGGAAGTAGCTTAACGTCGAGCCGCATATTGCTGGCGCTGACGAAAGGCTGTGCCGCACCGGGCGCGGTCAGCGTCATCTGGCCGGAAAGAATGCTGAGCTGCGGCCAGACGTGCCAGCGCAGGTCGCCGTTCATCGCCAGGTGATAGCCGCTGCGCTGCTCGACCTGCTCAGCCATATAGGCGCGAAAATCATTCGGATTGACCAGCAAAACCAGCGCCGTCATTCCGGCCACAACGACCACCAGCAAAATGGCCAGCGTGGTGATAAATCTCTTCATGCCTTCCCCTTATTGCTTGCACTTCTTACGACGTCATCCACTAGCCGCAGCGCAAAAGGTGGCGTGACTCAGCACCTTTCCCTGCCGCCTTTACGCGCTGTCCTGATCTTTATCGATGCGGCTGGCATCCGCGCCCTGCTGACCTTTATATTTAGCATCCTGGCGGCGGTTATAAGGACGGGCCGCCGGTGCGGAAAGCGGTTCAAAGCTTAGCGCGCCAATCAGCATGCCTGGCCGCAGCGCCAGCGGCAGCTTACCAGAATTATAGAACTCCAGCACGATACGTCCCTGCCAGCCCGGATCGATACGGTGCGCGGTCACGTGAACCATCAGGCCAAGGCGAGCCAGCGACGAGCGGCCATCCAGCCAGCCGACCAGGTTATCGGGAATAGTGACCGACTCAAGCGTCACGGCCAGCGCCAGTTCGCCAGGGTGCAGAAAGAAAGCTTCGCCTTCCGGCAGCACGATTTCATCGCTCATTACCCGGTCAAGCGCCGCGCTGACTTCGTCTTTCGGGCCGCTAAGATCGATGTAGGCCGCGGTGTGGCCGCGGAAAGTTCTGAACTGGTTGCCCAACCGAACGTCAACGGTAGCGCCGTTAATCCGTTCTACCGGCGGACGCGGGGAAATGTCGAGCTGGCCACTGTCAAGCCAGGCTTCGATATCGCGGTCGCATAATCGCATGAAGTACTCCACTGCTGTAAAGGTGCGGGATAACGCTGACCGGCCGCTTCCTGCGCAGGACTCCGGTCAGCGAAGCAAAACAGGTCTATTCGAAGAACTGATTGATTTTTGCCTTCAGGATATCAATCGCGATGCGGTTTTTGCCGCCGCGCGGCACGATGATATCGGCATACTGTTTGGAAGGCTCAATAAACTGCAGGAACATCGGGCGAACCGTTTTCTGATACTGGGCCATCACGGAGTCCATTGAGCGGCCACGCTCGTTGACGTCACGTTTCATGCGGCGCATCAGGCAGATATCCAGCGGCGTATCGACGAAAATGGAGAAATTCATTTCGCTGCGCAGGCGGGCGTCCGTCAGCAGCAGTATGCCTTCCAGAATAATCACCTTTTTGGGTTTCAGCTGGATGGTCTGCGCGGTACGCGTATGCTCAACATAGCTGTAAACCGGCAAATCGATAGCCTGGCCGGCCTTCAGCATCTGTAGATGCTGCAGCAGCAGGTTATGATCCATCGCGCTGGGATGATCGTAATTCGTTTTTACCCGCTCATCCATAGTCAGATGGCTTTGGTCTTTGTAATAAGCATCCTCAGGGATAACACCAATATTTTCATCACCAACCCGATCGCGCACTTCACGATAGAGCGTACTGGCAATAAGACTTTTTCCCGAGGCAGATGCGCCGGCGATACCTACGATGACGCACTGATGCGACTTGTCAGTCATAAAATTAAAGACCTGATTTGTGTCTGAGACGATGGAGAGGATGTTTTCGCGCGTAATTATAAGGATTTCGGGATGTTGATGCCAGCGAAAAGCTTTTAAGACTTTCCCGTTATGCCTCTGTTCGCTCTGCCGTTAAACTAATGACCAGTTTCATCTACCGGCCCGGACGCCTGTGGCGGCATTCGTCATCATTTGCGGCTGGCCTGACGACGCAACACGGCATATCATTCTTCGCCGGCCTGTCGGTTCAATTTACAATAATAAGGAAACAGCGTGTTCTGGCGTACCGTGCATATTTTAACCTATTTTGGCGATAGCATGCTGCTTATCCCAACGGCTATCGTTATGGCTGGACTGATTGGCTGGAAAAACAGCGACCGGCGTGCTCCTCTCTACTGGGCGCTGGCCTTTTGCTCTGCTGGCGCTATCGTCAGCCTGTCGAAAGTGGCGTTTATGGGCTTTGGCATCGGCAGCGCCTGGCTGAATTTTACCGGCTTTAGCGGCCATACCGCTATGTCCGCCACGCTATGGCCGGTAATGCTGTGGCTGCTTAGCGGTCGTTTGTCCCCCTCCGGCCGCGCGCTGGCCGTTGCCGTCGGTTATGCCATCCCGGTAATGGTGGGCGTTTCCCGCCTGGTGCTGGATTATCATTCGGTTAGCGAAGTGGTGGCTGGCCTGGTGCTGGGCTTTACGCTGAGCAGCGCTTTTCTGGTCAGCCAGCGACATGCGCGGCTGCAGGGTTTTTCCGCCGTGCAGCTCTGTATTGCGCTCTTGCTGCCGCTTCTGCTGCTGAGCCATGGTCGCCTCGCCACTACCCAGTGGTTTTTACAGCGTCTGTCGGTGCAGATAGCCGGTATTGATCATCCCTGGACACGCGCAGACTTACTGAAGCTGCGGCAGTAACCGGCGCGCTTAACAATCGTAAACAATTCAATCGACCGAACAGAGCGATCTTTTGAATTAGCGCAGGCAATCAAAAATGATTGTGTTAGCATGCCTTAAGTTACCTGGTACGGGCTGGCCGACTTCTGTTGCCTCGCTGGATATTTATGACGACTGATACTTTTCTCTCTGCTGGCCGCTTTTCTTTTCCCTGGCTCAAAGGCGCGGCTTTTGGCTTGCTTTCCTTTGTTCTGACGCTGTTCTGCCTGGAACTGATTAAGGTCAGCGTACAGATTTCGTCACTGTGGCTTTCCACCGCGTTGATGACCATGATTGTCTTCCGCCAGCCCATCCATACGCTACCCGTCCTGCTGGGTAGCTGTATTATCGGCATCTTTGCGGCCAATTTCCTGCTGGCGGATCGCTCTGCCATCGTGTGGATGTTTCCGCTGATTAATTTGCTGCAGGCGCTGCTGGGCGGTGCGCTACTGCGTATTCTGCTGAATAAAAAGACCCCGCTGGATTCGCTGCTTAGCTGGAGCAAGATGGTGGTCGCCGTCTGCATTTTTACCCCGCTGGCCGGTGCGCTGCTGGCCTGCTGGGTACAGAGCTTTTCTGGCCAGGCCAGCCTACACTTTTTTACCACCTGGGCGATATCCGAAACGATTGGCATGCTGGCGCTGGGGCCGGTTGCCCTGCTGTGGCACCCCGAAGAAATACGCCGGTCGCTGAACCAGAACGCGCTATTCGAAACGCTGTTAACGCTCATTATTACGCTGGCGCTGAACTACTGCGCCTTACGCTATCTTCCCTGGTCTTTTACCTTTGTGATGGTGGTGCTGTTCTACAGCGCCGTGCGGCTGCCGCGTTTTTCTGCCTTTATTATCTTTCTCGCCACGCTGATGATGATGACCATGCTGCTGGCGCTGAATCAGCTGCTGCACTATGCGGATAACGTTTCGGTGGTCAATAACGTGCCCTGGCTGCCGCTGCTGCTGGCGATTGTGCCTGGTCATATGATGACGCTGGTGATGCACTCGTTTCGCGAAGAGAAAAAGCTCATCTCGCAAAGCGAAGCCCGTTTTCGTCACGCCATGGAGTACTCCGTTATCGGCATGGCGCTGGTCGCACCGGAAGGCCGCTGGCTACAGGTTAATAAATCGCTGTGCCGCCTGCTGGGCTATCGGCAGGAAGAGCTGACTAATATGACTTTCCAGCAGCTGACGCATCCTGAAGATCTGGCTTCCGACGAAGGGAAACTGAACGCCTTACTGGAAGGCGAAATCGATACCTACAGCCATGAAAAGCGCTATCTGCGCAAAGATGGCCAGGTTGTCTGGGTGTTGCTGGCCGTTTCGCTGGTACGCGACACGGACTGGCGGCCGCTCTACTTTATTTCCCAAATTGAAGATATCACCGACCTCAAGCAGACCGAAAAGGTCAACCGCCGTCTGATGCAGCGTATTACGCTGGCTACCGAAGCAGGCGGTATCGGCGTCTGGGACCTGAGCCTGAAAACCGGCAAAATGAGCTGGGACAAACGCATGTTTGAGATCTACGGTCTGCAAGAAGAAGGCCAGGCGACCTACCTTACCTGGGTCAACAGCCTGCTTCCCGCAGACAGGCAAATGGCCATTGACGCTTTCGACGAAGGAATTAAACAATCCAGGCCGGTGGATTTGGTATTTCGTATCGTCACGGAAAAAGGCATTCGCTTTATTCACAGTCATTCAACGCTGGTTTTTGACGACGGCGGCAAAGCAGAAAGGATGCTGGGTATCAACCAGGACGTGACCGCGATGCGTCAGCTGACCGATGCGCTTTATCAGGAAAAAGAGCGGATGCACATCACGCTGGACGCCATTGGCGAAGCGGTGATCAGCACCGACCAGGAGATGCGCATCATTTTTATGAATCCGGTGGCGGAAATGATGAGCGGCTGGACGCAGGAAGAAGCGGAAGGACAGCCCGTCAGCACCATATTGCGCATCACGCGAGGCAACGACGGCCCGCCGATGGAAAATCTACTGCTGTGCGAACTGCCGCTCAGTAAATCCGTTCCCGACCTGGAACAGGAGCTGGTGCTGCATAACCGCAGCGGCGACCGTTTTGATATTCACTACAGCATTACGCCGCTGAAGACCCAGGAAGGCGAAAACATTGGCAGCGTGGTGGTTATTCAGGACGTCAGCGCCTCCCGGGAAATGATGCGGCGGCTGAGCTACGGCGCTTCGCACGATATGCTGACGCGCCTGCCCAACCGGGTGAGTTTTGAACAGCGCCTCAAGCAGCTGTTGCAGTCGGCCAGGCAGCAGCAGCGTCAGCACAGCCTGATTTTTATCGATCTGGATCGCTTCAAGGCGGTCAACGATAGCGCTGGTCACGCTGCGGGCGACGCGCTGCTGCGGGAAATATCCAATCAGATGAAGCAACATCTGCGCGGTAATGACGTGCTTGCCCGCCTGGGCGGCGACGAGTTTGGCGTGCTGTTGCCGGACTGTGCGCTACGCGAAGCGCACGAGCTGGCGACTCGCCTGGTGGAGGCCGTCAACCACTACGCTTTCGTGTGGGACGGCCAGCTGCACCGGATTGGGGCTAGTGCCGGCCTGACTTTGCTGAATAAAGATAACTGTCACGACAGCGACGTGATGGCGCAGGCAGATCTGGCCTGTTACAACGCCAAGCACAACGGCCGTGGACAGGTCTCCGTATATGAAGCCAGGCTGCTGGAGACGGTTCCGGTGCCGGAAAAGGGCCAGGCCCTGCCGCTAAACGATAAGCGCCAGAAGGGTTTTTAAGCGCGCAGCGCTGGGGCTTAGAATGAATCTTTAAGCGCGCAGCGCTGAGGCTTAGAATGAATCTTCAAGCTTGCAGCGCTGAGGCTTAGAATGAATCTTTAAGCGCGCAGCGCTGAGGCTGAAAATGGATCTTCAAGCTTGCAGCGCTGAAAATTAGAATGGATCTTCAAGCTCGCAGCGCTGAGGTTTAAAATGAATCTTTAAGCGCGCTATGTACGGCTCAGACGCTTTACTCTTCTCTCATGGTTTCCTGCACATTGAGTTTGTCCCTCATCTGGCGCTTGCTCTCCCGTCGGCCCTGGGCTAAAGTCGCCCCCTTTTTTTATGCTCGTGGAGGGGATAAATGTTTATCGGCTTTGATTACGGTACGGCAAACTGCTCGGTAGCCATCATGAAAGAGGGTGTGCCGACCCTGCTGCCGCTGGAGAAGGGTTCCAGCCTGCTGCCCTCTATGCTCTGCGCGCCAACGCGCGATACGGTCAGCGAATGGCTGTTTCGCCATCACCAGGTGCCAACGCCGGAAGCGGAAAACCAGGCAATTTTACGTCGCGCCCTCGCTTTTAACCGCGAAGAAGATATTGAGGTTACGCCCGCAAGCGTGCAGTTTGGTCTGGCTTCGCTGGCACAGTATATGGCCGAGCCTGAAGATACCTGGTTTGTAAAATCCCCTAAATCCTTTCTGGGCGCCAACGGCCTGAAGCCGCAGCAGGTCGCCTTTTTTGAAGATCTGGTCTGCGCCATGATGCTGCATATTCGCCAGCAGGCTGAAGCGCAGCTCAATGACAGCATCAGCCAGGCGGTGATTGGCCGTCCGGTTAACTTCCAGGGGCTGGGCGGCGAAGAAGCCAACCGCCAGGCGCAGGGCATTCTGGCTCGCGCCGCAAGCCGGGCCGGTTTTAAAGAGGTCGAGTTTCAGTTCGAGCCTGTTGCCGCTGGCCTGGAGTTTGAAGCCACGCTGAAAGAAGAAACGCGAGTGCTGATCGTCGATATCGGCGGCGGTACCACCGACTGCTCCATGCTACTGATGGGCCCACAGTGGCACGATAAAGCGGAACGTCAGGAGAGCCTGCTGGGCCACAGCGGCTGCCGCGTCGGCGGTAACGATCTGGATATCATGCTGACGTTTAAAGAGCTGATGCCGCTGCTGGGCAGCGGCGGCATGACGCAAAAAGGCATCGCCCTGCCCGCGCTGCCGTGGTGGAATGCCGTTGCGATCAACGATGTCCCGGCGCAAAGTGATTTTTACGCAACTGCCAGCCGTAAGCAGCTACAGGATTTAATCCGCGACGCGCAGGAGCCGGAAAAAGTGCAGCGGCTGTTAAAGGTATGGCAGCAGCGCCTGGGCTATCGTCTGGTCCGTGCGGCGGAAGAGAGCAAAATTGCGCTGTCTGAACAGGCGCTGGCGAGGGCGGAGCTGGATTTTATTGAGTCCGCGCTGGCGACGGAAATCAGCACTGCACAGCTGAAGGCCGCGATTGCCCAGCCGCTGGAACGCATTCAGGAGCAGGTAAAGCTGGCGCTGGATGAGAGCGGCACCCGGCCGGATGTCATCTATCTGACGGGAGGCAGCGCCCGCTCGCCGGTACTGCGGCAGGCGCTGACCCAGCTGCTACCGGATATCCGGCTAACCAGCGGCGACGATTTTGGTTCCGTTACCGCTGGCCTGGCTCGCTGGGCGCAGGTGATGTTTCGTTAATCAGTAGCTGCTCGCTTCGGTCAGTTTGTTTACCGCCTCATCGCTAAGCTTAAGCGCTGCGGCCTTGCTTAACTCTTCCAGCTGAGTCAGCGAGGTCACGCTGACGATGGGTGCCGTAATGCTCGGGCGAGCAATCTGCCATGCCAGCGCAACCTGCGTTGGCGTGGCGTGATGCGCTTCGGCCACGCTATCCAGCGCTGCCAGAATGCGCAGGCCGCGATCGTTAAGGTATTTTTCCACTACGCCTTCGCCGCGTTTGCTTTTGCTGGCGTCCGCTTTGCTACGGTATTTGCCGCTTAAAAAACCGCTGGCCAGAGAATAGTAGTTAATCACGCCCAGCCCATTTTGCTGCGCCACCTTTTCCAGTCCGCTTTCATAATCCTGGCGGTCATAAAGGTTATATTCCGGCTGCAGCGTCTCATAGCGGGAAAGTCCCTGTTCTTCACTGATTTTCAGTGCTTCCGCCAGGCGGTCTGCGCTATAGTTGGAAGCGCCAATCGCGCGCACTTTACCCTCTTTAATCAGCGCGTCGAAAGTCGCCAACGTTTCCTGCAATGGCGTGTCGCTGTCGTCGCGGTGCGCCTGGTACAGGTCGATATAGTCAGTTTGCAGACGCTTTAGCGAATCCTCTACCGACTGGCGAATATAGGCAGGTGCCAGACCGGTTTTCCCTTCGCCCATATCCATGCCGACCTTGGTCGCCAGCACAATCTTGTCGCGCTTGCCGCTTTTTTTCAGCCAGTTACCGATAATCGTTTCTGATTCGCCGCCCTGATTGCCCGGCGCCCAGCGCGAGTAGCAGTCGGCGGTATCGATAAAATAGAGCCCCTTTTCCACCAGCGCGTCCAGCAGAGAAAAAGAGGTGGGCTGATCGATGGTCCAGCCGAAAACGTTGCCGCCAAACGTCAGGACGGGAACCTGCAGACCAGAGCGGCCCAGCGTGCGATGTTGTAAACTCATTTTTATACTCCTGTATTGAAAGGGTTTATCAGATGCAGTTTAGCGTAGCAAATAACCGGGCTGCCGTTTTGTTGATTTAAGGTAAAGGAATTGCAACAACTAACAATACTGACATTCGTTGAATCGTTATTCTTAATTCCTTCATTTTTCCGTGCAATAAACCCGTTAAAATAACAAGCTTGAGCGTTCTGCATCCGTACTGTCCGTTTTTAACGTGATGCCACACTGACGCTAACTTTTGCCTTCTGGAGAGCTGATAACAGGATGAATACCCGGCGCCGTTTTAAAATAATCCTTCTTATACTGGTTGCAGTGATTGCCGGCGGACTTTACTGGTGGCATGGACATACGCCGCAAAAAGCCCCCGAAAAAGCGGGGCATCAGCGTGGTTCCGGCGGTGGACGCCACGGAACGGGTGGCGCGCTGGCACCCGTGCAGGCCGCTGCCGCCGTCCGCCAGAGCGTGCCGCAGTACCTGACCGGTCTGGGCACCGTTACCGCGGCCAATACCGTTACGCTGCGCAGCCGCGTTGAAGGCGATCTGGTCGCCATTCACTTTACAGAAGGCCAGCAGGTCGAAGCGGGACAGCTGCTGGCGGAGATCGATCCGCGTCCTTACCAGGTTGCGCTGACCCAGGCCCAGGGCCAGCTGGCAAAAGACCAGGCCACGCTTGCCAACGCCCGTCGCGATCTGGCACGCCTGGAGAAGCTGGTGAAAACCAACCTGGTCTCCGGGCAGGAGCTGGATACGCAACGCGCGCTGGTCAGCGAAACCCTGGGCACCATCAAGGCTGATGAAGGAAGCGTCGCCAGCGCGCAGTTAAATTTAACCTATAGCCGGATTACTTCGCCCATTTCTGGCCGCGTCGGGCTGCGTCAGGTAGATATTGGTAACTACGTCAACAGTGGCGATACCAACGGTATCGTGGTGATCACGCAAACGCATCCGATTGAACTGGTGTTCAGCCTGCCGGAAAACGAGATTGAAACGCTGCTGAACGCGCAAAAATCCGGCCAGCCGGTGCCGGTGGAAGCCTGGGACCGCAGTAATAAAAATTTGTTGTCCACCGGCACGCTGCTGAGTATGGACAACCAAATCGATACCACGACCGGCACGATCAAAGTTAAAGCGCAGTTCGCTAACAGCGATGACAGGCTCTTCCCTAATCAGTTTGTCAACGCGCGGCTACAGGTTAATACGCTGCAGGATGCCATTGTTATTCCGGTGGCCGCGCTGCAAATGGGCAATGAGGGCCACTTTGTTTGGGTCGTAAACAGCGACAGCAAGGTCAGTAAAAAAACCGTAACCGTCGGCGTACAGGACAGCGAAAAGGCCGTTATTAACGCCGGTCTTGATGCGGGCGAAAAGGTAGTGACCGACGGTATCGACCGCCTGACGGAAGGCGCAACGGTTGAAGTCGTCGCGCCACAGGCAACGCCGCTTGCGGATAAAGCTACGCTGCCCGCGAAAGGAGCTCGCCAGTAATGCAGGATACGCCTTCTGGTTCCAACGGCGGCCCTTCCCGCCAGTTTATCCTTCGCCCGGTAGCCACGACGCTGCTGATGATTGCTATTCTGCTGGCCGGTATTCTTGGCTATCGCGCGCTGCCCGTCTCCGCGCTGCCGGAAGTCGATTATCCGACCATTCAGGTGGTGACGCTCTATCCCGGTGCCAGTCCGGACGTGATGACCTCGGCCGTTACCGCGCCGCTGGAGCGCCAGTTTGGCCAGATGTCGGGCTTAAAGCAGATGGCTTCGCAAAGCTCCGGCGGTGCGTCGGTGGTCACGCTGCAGTTTCAGCTAACGCTGCCGCTGGACGTGGCAGAGCAGGAAGTACAGGCCGCGATCAACGCCGCCACTAACCTGCTGCCTTCAGATCTGCCGAACCCGCCGGTTTACAGCAAGGTTAACCCGGCCGATCCGCCGATTATGACGCTGGCCGTCACTACCACCAGTATGCCGATGACCCAGGTGCAGGATATGGTGGAAACGCGCGTGGCGCAGAAAATTTCCCAGGTTTCCGGCGTCGGTCTGGTGACGCTCGCGGGCGGTCAGCGGCCCGCCGTGCGCGTCAGGCTTAATGCTCAGGCGCTTGCCGCACTGGGACTGACCAGCGAAACGG
The DNA here is from genome assembly GCF_047456155.1 of Erwinia sp. BNK-24-b. Classification (NCBI taxonomy): domain Bacteria; kingdom Pseudomonadati; phylum Pseudomonadota; class Gammaproteobacteria; order Enterobacterales; family Erwiniaceae; genus Erwinia; species Erwinia sp. BNK-24-b. The sequence continues at coordinate 1,434,558 of NZ_CP179901.1, read as the reverse complement.
TGCGTACCGCCATCAGCAGCGCCAACGTTAACTCGGCCAAGGGTAGCCTGGACGGCCCGGAACGCTCTATCACCCTCTCCGCCAACGATCAAATGAAGTCGGCGGAAGATTATCGACAGCTGATTATCAGCTGGCAGAACGGCGCACCGGTGCGTCTGCGCGACGTTGCCACGGTAGAGCAAGGCGCGGAAAACAGCTGGCTCGGTGCCTGGGCCAATCGCCAGCAGGCTATCGTACTGAACGTTCAGCGGCAGCCGGGCGCTAACATTATTACTACCGCAGACAGCATTCGCCAGATGCTGCCTGCGCTGACGGCTTCGCTACCTAAATCGGTAGAGGTAAAGGTTTTAACTGACCGCACCACCAATATTCGTGCTTCGGTGCATGACGTGCAGTTTGAGCTGGTGCTGGCGATAGCGCTGGTCGTGATGATTATCTATTTGTTCCTGCGCAACGTTCCGGCGACGATTATTCCGGCCGTTGCGGTGCCGTTGTCGCTGGTGGGCACCTTTGCCGTTATCTATTTCCTTGGCTTCTCCATCAACAACCTGACGCTGATGGCGCTAACCATCGCCACTGGCTTTGTGGTCGATGACGCCATAGTTGTTATTGAAAACATCTCGCGCTATATCGAAAAAGGCGAAAAGCCGCTGGCGGCGGCGCTGAAAGGCGCGGGCGAAATCGGCTTTACGATTATTTCCCTGACCTTCTCGCTGATTGCCGTGCTGATCCCGCTGCTGTTTATGGGCGATATCGTTGGCAGGCTGTTCCGCGAATTTGCCGTGACGCTGGCGATATCTATCCTGATTTCCGCCGTGGTTTCGCTGACGCTGACGCCAATGATGTGCGCGCGCATGCTCAGCGTCGAATCGCTACGCAAACAGAACCGCTTTTCACGCGCCAGCGAGGCGATGTTTAACCGCGTGATTGCTGCCTATGGCCGCTTTCTGAAAAAGGTACTGGATCACCAGCTGCTGACGCTGGGCGTGGCGCTGGGCACGCTGGTGATTACCATCATGCTGTGGGTATTGATCCCCAAAGGTTTTTTCCCTCTGCAGGATAACGGCATTATTCAGGGGACGGTGCAGGCGCCGCAGTCGGTTTCCTGGACCAATATGGCGCAGCGGCAGCAGCAGGTTGCCTCAATCATTATGAAAGATCCGGCGGTGCAGAGCCTGACCTCGTTCGTGGGCATCGACGGCACCAACCCGGCGCTGAACAGCGGACGGTTGCAAATCAACCTCAAGCCGCTGAACGAGCGCGCCGATCGCATTCCGGTGGTTATTGAACGTTTACAGCAGGCCGTCGCGGATTTGCCGGGCATTAGCCTCTATTTGCAACCGGTGCAGGACTTAACCATCGATACCCAGCTCAGCCGCACGCAGTACCAGTTTACGCTGCAAACCGGCTCGCTGGATTCGTTAAGCCTGTGGGTGCCGAAGCTGACCGCCGCGCTGAAAAATCTGCCGCAGCTGCAGGATGTCAGCAGCGACTGGCAGGATCGGGGCCTGGAAGCCTATATCAAAGTGGATCGCGATAACGCCAGCCGTCTGGGGATCAGCATGGCCGACGTGGACAACGCGCTCTATAACGCCTTTGGCCAGCGGCTGATCTCCACCATTTACACCCAGGCCAGCCAGTATCGCGTGGTGCTGGAAAATGACGTTTCCGCCACGCCAGGCCTGGCCGCGCTGGAGACGATCAGGCTGAAAAGCAGCGATGGCGGCAGCGTGCCGCTGAGCGCTATTGCCAGCGTAGAACAGCGCCACGGTGCGCTAAGCATTAACCATCTTGACCAGTTTCCGTCCACTACCTTTTCGTTTAACGTCAGCGAAGGTTATTCACTGGAGCAGGCGGTCAATGCCATTACCCGGGCCGAAAGGGATATGGCGATGCCGACGGAAATCATGACCAAATTTCAGGGCAGCACGCTGGCGTTTCAGGCCGCGCTTTCCAGCACCGTCTGGCTGATTGTGGCCGCTATCGTGGCGATGTATATCGTGCTGGGCGTGCTGTATGAAAGCTTTATTCATCCCATTACCATTCTCTCTACGTTACCCACGGCGGGCGTGGGCGCGCTACTGGCGCTGCTGCTCAGCGGCAACGAACTGGATGTTATTGCGATTATCGGCATTATTCTGCTGATCGGCATCGTGAAGAAAAACGCCATCATGATGATCGACTTTGCACTGGCAGCGGAGCGGGAGCAAGGCATGCCGCCGTATGAGGCTATTTATCAGGCCTGCCTGCTGCGCTTCCGCCCTATTCTGATGACCACGCTGGCGGCATTGCTGGGCGCATTGCCGCTGATGTTAAGTACGGGCGTGGGCGCGGAGCTGCGGCGACCGCTGGGCGTGGCGATGGTTGGCGGTCTGATTGTTAGCCAGGTGCTTACGCTGTTTACCACGCCGGTGATTTATCTGCTGTTCGATCGGCTGGCGCAGGCTGCCCGCCGTCGCCTGAAGCTGAAGGAGGCGCGGTGAAATTTTTCGCGCTGTTTATTCATCGGCCGGTCGCCACTATTCTGCTGACGATTGCCATCGCGCTGGCGGGCATCCTGAGCTTTCGCCTGCTGCCGGTAGCGCCGCTGCCGCAGGTGGATTTCCCGGTGATTCTGGTGTCCGCCTCGCTGCCCGGCGCGTCGCCAGAAACCATGGCCTCCTCCGTCGCCACGCCGCTGGAACGTTCACTGGGCCGTATTGCGGGCGTTAGCGAAATGACCTCGACCAGTTCGTTAGGCAGTACGCGAATTATTCTCGTGTTTGATTTCGACCGCGACATCAACGGCGCGGCACGTGACGTACAGGGCGCGATCAACGCGGCGCAAAGCCTGCTGCCGACCGGCATGCCGAGCCGCCCCAGCTGGCGCAAAATCAACCCTTCCGACGCGCCGATCATGATCCTGACGTTGACCTCGGACGCCTGGTCGCAGGGCGAGCTTTACGATTACGCCTCTACTCAACTGGCGCAAAAGCTGGCGCAAATTGACGGCGTGGGCGACGTGTCGATTGGCGGCAGTTCGCTGCCTGCCGTGCGCGTGGCCCTGAATCCTCAGGCGCTGTTTAATCAGGGCGTGTCGCTGGATGCGGTGCGCACCGCTATCAGCAACGCTAACCAGCGCAGGCCGCAGGGCGCGATAGAAGATAATCAGCAGCGCTGGCAGATAAAAACCAACGATGAAATGAAAACGGCAGCCGAGTACCAGCCGCTGATTGTGCATTACAGCAACGGCGCGGCGGTACGGTTGCAGGACGTAGCCAAAGTAACGGATTCGGTACAGGACGTGCGCAACGCGGGCATGGCCAATGCCAAACCGGCTATTCTGGTGATGATCCGCAAACTGCCGGAAGCCAATATTATCGAGACCGTTGACAGGATCCGTGCGGCGGTGCCGGAGCTGCGCGACAGTATCCCGGCCTCTATCCAGCTTGACGTCGCTCAGGATCGCTCCCCCACCATCCGCGCTTCGCTGGCTGAAGTGGAGCAGTCGCTGATTATTTCCGTCGTGCTGGTGATTTTAGTGGTGTTCGTTTTCCTGCGTTCGGGACGCGCCACGCTGATCCCCGCCGTTGCGGTGCCGGTTTCATTGATCGGCACGTTCGCCGCCATGTATCTGTGCGGCTTCAGCCTGAATAACCTGTCGCTGATGGCGCTGACCGTGGCGACCGGCTTTGTGGTGGACGACGCTATCGTGGTGCTGGAGAATATTTCCCGCCACGTAGAAGCGGGTATGAAGCCGATTCAGGCGGCGCTACAGGGCACGCGCGAAGTTGGCTTTACCGTGCTGTCGATGAGCCTGTCGCTGGTGGCGGTGTTTCTGCCGCTGCTGATGCTCGGCGGGCTGATTGGCCGCTTTTTCCGCGAATTTGCCGTAACGCTCTCCGTTTCTATTCTCATTTCGCTGCTGATTTCGGTAACGCTGACGCCGATGATGTGCGGTCGCCTGCTGAAAGCGCATGCCAGACGCGAGCAGCCGCGCCTGCGCGGTTTCGGCCGTCTGCTGACAGCTATCCAGCAAGGCTATGGCCGTTCGCTGAACTGCGTTTTGAACCACTCGCGCTGGACGCTGCTGCTGTTTCTCGCCACCGTCGGCCTGACCATGTACCTGTACGTGGTGGTGCCAAAAACCTTTATGCCGGAGCAGGACACCGGACGGTTAATGGGCTTTATCCAGGCCGACCAGAGCATCTCGTTCCAGTCGATGCGCGGTAAGCTGGAAGACTTTATGAAAATCGTTCGCGACGATCCGGCAGTGGAAAGCGTGGTGGGCTTTACCGGCGGTTCACGCACCAACAGCGGGTCGATGTTTATTTCGCTGAAGCCGCTTAGCGAGCGCAGCGACAGTGCCCAGGCGGTGATTGCCCGACTGCGCGGCAAGCTGGCGAAAGAGCCGGGCGCCAACCTGTTTCTGATGGCGGTGCAGGATTTACGGGCTGGTGGCCGTGAAGCCAACGCGGGCTATCAGTATACGCTGCTGTCGGACGATCTTGACGATTTACGCAGCTGGGAGCCAAAAATTCGCCAGGCGTTCTCCGCACTGCCGCAGCTGGCGGATGTGAATTCCGATCAGCAGGATAAGGGTGCCGAAATGGCGCTGGTTTACGATCGGACGCGGATGGCACAGCTGGGACTCAGCGTTTCGGACGCCAATAATCTGCTGAACAACGCCTTTGGCCAGCGCCAGATCTCTACTATTTATCAACCGCTGAATCAGTACAAAGTGGTGATGGAAGTCGATCCGCGCTATACCCAGGACGTCAGCTCACTGGATTTAATGTATGTGATTAACAGCGACGGCAAGGCGATTCCGCTTTCCGCTTTTGCCAAATGGCAGCCAGCCAACGCGCCGCTGTCGGTTAACCACCAGGGACTGTCGGCCGCATCGACTATCTCATTCAACCTGCCGGAAGGCGTATCGCTTTCCCAGGCTTCAGACGCCATCGAGCGGAGTATGACCTCGCTGGGCGTACCGTCGAGCGTGCGCGGCAGCTTTGCCGGTACGGCGCAAATCTTTCAGCAGACGCAAAGTAATCAGCTGTGGCTGATCCTTGCCGCTATCGCCACGGTTTATATTGTGCTGGGGATTTTGTACGAGAGCTATGTGCATCCGCTGACTATCCTCTCTACCCTGCCCTCGGCGGGCGTGGGGGCGCTGCTGGCGCTGGAGCTGTTTGGTGCGCCGTTCAGCCTGATTGCGCTGATTGGCATTTTGCTGCTGATCGGCATCGTCAAGAAAAACGCCATTATGATGGTCGATTTTGCGCTGGATGCGCAGCGCAACGGCAATCTCAGCGCCCGCGAGGCGATCTTTCAGGCCAGCCTGCTGCGCTTTCGTCCCATTATGATGACCACGCTGGCGGCGCTGCTTGGCGCGCTGCCGCTGGTGCTGACCACGGGCGACGGCGCGGAGCTGCGCCAGCCGTTAGGCATTACCATCGTCGGCGGCCTGGTAATGAGCCAGCTGCTGACGCTGTATACTACGCCGGTGGTTTATCTTTATATGGATAAGCTGCGCCGCAAAAAATCAGCGGCACAGGCTGTTGAAGCTAAATAGAGGAGCGGCCTGCCGATGAATACGCTACCCAAAAGCGTGCGCTGGGCATTGTGGATTGTAGCCTTTGGTTTTTTTATGCAGTCGCTGGATACCACCATCGTTAACACTGCCCTGCCCGCGATGGCGCACAGCCTGCATCAGAGTCCGCTGCACATGCATTCAGTGGTGGTCTCCTATGTGCTGACCGTCGCGGTCATGCTGCCGCTCAGCGGCTGGCTGGCCGATCGTTTTGGCGTACGCACGATCTTTTTCAGCGCTATCGTGCTGTTTAGCCTGGGATCGCTGTTCTGCGCGCTTTCCTCCACACTCGATCAGCTGGTGGCTGCACGAGTGCTACAGGGTATTGGCGGCGCGATGATGGTGCCGGTCGGCAGGCTGACGGTAATGAAGCTGGTGCCGCGCGAGCAGTATATGGCCGCCATGACCTTTGTGACGCTGCCTGGTCAGGTTGGACCGCTGCTGGGGCCAGCGCTGGGTGGCGTACTGGTGCAGTATGCCAGCTGGCACTGGATCTTTTTGCTGAATATCCCGGTGGGCCTGGCGGGCGCGGTCGCGACCTTAAAGCTGATGCCTAATCTGCGGCTACCGAGCCGTCCTTTCGACTTTCGCGGCTTCCTGCTGCTGGCGGTGGGCATGGCAACGCTGACGCTGGCGCTGGACGGTTCGCGCGGCAGCGGGATCCCGCCGCTGATGCTCGGTCTGTTTATCCTCGCCGGGGTGTTTTCGCTGATGTTTTATCTGTTGTACGCGCGCGCCAACGACAAGGCACTGTTCAGCCTGAAGCTGTTTGATAACCGCGTCTATTCTATCGGGCTGTTGGGTAGCCTTACCGGTCGTATCGGCAGCGGCATGCTGCCCTTTATGACGCCAATCTTCCTGCAGGTTGGCATGGGCTATACGCCTTTCCATGCGGGGCTGATGATGATCCCGATGGTGCTGGGCAATATGGGCATGAAGCGCATCGTGGTACAAATCGTTAATCGCTTTGGCTATCGTAACGTGCTGGTCAGCGCCACGGTCGGCCTGGCACTGGTCGTGCTGCTGTTCCCGGCTGTTGCGCTGCTGGGCTGGAACTGGCTGCTGCCGGTGGTGCTGTTTTTACAGGGCATGGTCAACGCTATCCGCTTTTCCGCGATGAATACGCTGACGCTAAAAGAGCTGCCGGACGAGCTGGCCAGCAGCGGCAACAGCCTGCTGTCGATGATTATGCAGTTGTCGATGAGTATCGGCGTTACCCTGGCTGGCCTGCTGCTCGGCACCTTTGGTCAGCAGTCGCAGCCCGACAGCCAGCTGGTGCACCAGGCCTTTATTTATACCTACGTCTGTATGGCGATCGTGATTATCCTGCCCGCGCTGGTGTTTCGGCATGTGCCGCCCGACGTCAGCAAAAATGTGGTGCTGAGCCGCCGGAGAAAGTCTTAAATGTTCGCCAGATTACGTATCGGCATCACCGCCAAACTTTTCATCGCTATTTTTTCCACCTGCATGCTGGTGCTGATCACCATGCACTGGGGCGTGCGGCTCAGCTTTGAGCATGGCTTTATCGACTACATCAAAAAAGGCAACGAACAGCGGCTTGGCCTGCTGAGCGATGCGCTGGCGGATCAGTATGAGCAGCACGGCAACTGGGATTTTTTGCGTAAAAATAACAAGCTGGTTTTTCAGATCCTGCACTCGCTGGAGCAGAATCCGGACGCCAACAGCACTTTGCCGCCGCACGGCTGGCGCACCCAGTTCTGGATCATCGACCAGCAATATCACGTCATGATAGGACCGCGCGCGCCGGTTCCGCCGGAAGGCAGCCGCCGCAATATCACCACCAGCAATGGTCATATCGTCGGCTGGGTTATCGGCTCGCCGCCGGAAAGGCTAACGCGCAGCGCGGATATTCACTTTGACCAGCAGCAAAAACGCACCAGCTGGATTATCGTCGGCCTGACGATGCTGCTGGCAGCGGCGGTCACCTGGCTAATGTCGCGCGGGCTGCTGGCACCGGTAAAAAGACTGGTGGAAGGCACGCATCATCTGGCCGCGGGTGATTTTGCCACGCGCGTGCAGGCTGACAGCCGTGACGAACTTGGCCGTCTGGGACAGGATTTTAACCGGCTGGCCAGCACGCTGGAAAAAAATGAAAGCATGCGCCGCGCGTTTATGGCCGATATTTCTCACGAGCTGCGCACGCCGCTGGCTATTCTGCGCGGTGAGCTGGAGGCCATTCAGGACGGCGTGCGCAAGCTGACGCCGGAATCCATCACCTCATTACAGGGAGAGGTAGCGACCTTAACCAAGCTGGTTGACGACGTGCATCAGCTCTCTCTTTCTGACGAAGGCGCGCTGGCCTATCGCAAAAGCCAGATCGATCTGGTGGAGCTGCTGGAAATGGTGGCTGCCAATTTCAAAAGCCGATATCAGAGCCGCAATCTTTATCTGCGGCTTCAGCTGCCCGACTCTGCGCCGCTGTTTGGCGATCCTGACAGGCTAATGCAGCTTTTCACCAACCTGATGGAGAACAGCCTGCGCTACACCGATGCGGGCGGCGGTCTGACCGTGACGCTACAGGCGCAGCAGGACCAGCACGTTATCAATTTTGATGACAGTGAACCCGGCATTACGGATGCGCAGCAGGAACAAATTTTTGAGCGTTTTTACCGGGCGGAAAGCTCACGCAATCGCGCCAGCGGCGGCTCCGGCCTTGGTCTGGCTATCTGCCAGAATATTGTTCAGGCGCACGACGGCACGATTAAGGCGACGCACTCTGCTGCCGGAGGTCTGCGAATTACGGTACACTTACCCGCAAGATTAACCCGGGCGTAATTCGCCTTCTTGCAAAGATGAGTGCCATGAATCAGGAACCGCTTAGCCCACTCGTTCTGGTGGTTGAAGATGAACCCAAGCTCGGCCAGCTGCTGGTCGATTATTTACAGGCGGCCAACTACCGCACTCACCACCTTCTGCGTGGCGATGAGGTGCTGGAATGGGTAAAGCAAACGCCGCCGGACTTAATGCTGCTGGATTTAATGCTGCCGGGCGTGGATGGCCTGACGCTGTGCCGGGAAATTCGCCGTTTTTCCGAACTGCCGGTGATTATGGTCACGGCCCGTACCGAAGAGATTGACCGCTTACTGGGGCTGGAAATTGGCGCAGATGACTATATTTGCAAGCCGTTCAGCCCGCGTGAAGTGGTTGCCCGCGTAAAAACCATCCTGAAACGCTGTAAACGTACGCCAGAAGAGGCGCAAAAAGCGTCGCTGTTAGTGGTGGATGAAAAACGTTTTCAGGCCAGCTGGGACAACACCACGCTGGATCTGACCCCCGCCGAATTCCGCCTGTTAAAAACGCTGGCGCACGAGCCGGGCAAGGTTTTCTCCCGCGAAATGCTGCTGAATCATCTTTATGACGATTACCGGGTAGTCACCGATCGCACCATCGACAGCCATATCAAAAATCTGCGGCGCAAGCTGGAGGCGCTGGATGCCGACCAGCCTTTTATCCGCGCGGTCTACGGTATGGGCTATCGCTGGGAAGCGGACGTGTGCCGTTTGATCTAGCGCAATTTACATTCCTGCCGTCAGCTTTTACAATCCCCGCACATTTTGTAAGGCCGCAACCTTTGTGGCCTTATGTCAGATTGAGACCCCACCATGTTCAAACCAGAATTGCTTTCTCCTGCCGGGACGCTGAAAAACATGCGTTACGCCTTCGCTTATGGCGCGGATGCCGTCTATGCCGGGCAGCCCCGCTATAGCCTTCGCGTGCGTAACAACGAGTTCAACCATGAAAACCTGGCTATTGGCATTAACGAGGCGCACGCGCAGGGAAAAAAATTCTATGTTGTGGTCAATATCGCGCCGCATAACGCCAAGCTGAAAACCTTTATCCGCGATCTGACGCCCGTGGTAGAAATGGGGCCGGACGCGCTGATTATGTCCGATCCGGGCCTGATTATGATGGTGCGCGAAGCCTTTCCACAGATGGAGATCCATCTGTCCGTACAGGCTAACGCGGTTAACTGGGCGACGGTCAGGTTCTGGCAGCAGATGGGGCTTTCCCGCGTGATCCTTTCCCGCGAACTGTCGCTGGAAGAGATAGCGGAAATTCGCCAGCAGGTGCCGGATATTGAGCTGGAAATTTTCGTCCACGGCGCGCTGTGCATGGCCTATTCCGGCCGCTGTTTACTTTCCGGCTATATCAATAAGCGCGATCCAAACCAGGGAACCTGCACCAACGCCTGCCGTTGGGAATATAAGGTGCAGGAAGGCAAAGAAGATGACATCGGTAATATCGTGCATCAGTATCAGCCAATCCCGGTCAAAAACGTTGAGCCGACGCTGGGCGCAGGTCAGCCGACCGATAAAGTCTTTATGATTGAAGAAGCGATGCGTCCCGGCGAATATATGACCGCCTTTGAGGATGAGCATGGCACCTACATCATGAACTCCAAAGATCTGCGGGCCGTCGCGCATGTGGAAAAGTTAGCGCAAATGGGCGTGCATTCGTTAAAAATTGAAGGCCGCACTAAATCGCACTACTACTGCGCGCGTACTGCCCAGGTTTATCGCCGCGCAATTGACGATGCCGCTGCGGGCAAACCTTTTGATGCCTCGCTGCTGGAAACGCTGGAAGGTCTGGCGCATCGCGGCTACACCGAAGGTTTTTTACGTCGCCATACTCATGACAGCTATCAGACCTACGACCGCAGCTTTTCCGCCTCCGATCGCCAGCAGTTTGTAGGGGAATTTACCGGCGAACGCCGTGGTGACATGGCGCTGGTAGAAGTTAAAAATAAATTCAGCCTTGGCGACAGCCTGGAACTGATGACGCCCGCAGGCAATGTTCATTTTCAGCTGGAGCAGATGGAAAATGCAAAGCTCCAGCCTGCCGAGGTTGCGCCCGGCAACGGTCATTTCGTCTGGATCCCGGTACCGCAAGAGATTGAGCTGGCGTTTGCACTGCTGATGCGCAATTTCCCCGAGGCGTAAAAAAGTTGATGACGTTTAAAGTTTCCTGAAGTTACTTTTTAGAATGCCATCACATTCCCGCTGCTATTTTGCAGTTATGATGCGCCTGCGCCGAATGAAAAAATCTAAACTGCAATTTGTGTAACCACCTCCTGGCCCGCCGGTTCGCCGCGCGGGCCTTTCTTTTAAAACTTAAATGTGAGCAGCGCGTGCCTTTCTTTTAAGGCTTAAGTGTGAGCGCGCGGGCCTTTCTTTTAAGGCTTAAGCGTTAGCCGCGCGGACGATATTTGCGCGTTCCACATAAGACCTGAAGCCTTTTCAGTCCGTGCCGGACCGGGCTCTTCTCCCCTCTTCAACTCTCTCTGTGCGAGCGGCCTCGTAAATCCTTCAGCCTTTTTTCCACCCGCAGCCGGATATGCTATAACTGGGGTACTTTTGGCGCAGGCCATTTTTACGGGAATAAAAGATGGACCAACATTCACTCACGCTGGTTGTTCTTAACGGTAAAGGCGCAGGCAATGAAGCCCTGCGCGAGGCTATCCTGAAGCTGCGCGAGGAAAATCTCCGGATTGAAGTTCGCGTGACCTGGGAACAGGGCGACGGCGAACGCTTTGTAAAAGAAGCGGTAGCCTTACGGGCGACAACCGTGGTCGCTGGCGGCGGTGACGGCACCATTAATGAAATCGCGACCGCGCTGGCGGAAGTTGAGGCGCCACAGCGTCCGGTTCTGGGCATTATTCCGCTGGGTACGGCGAACGATTTTGCCACCAGCGTCGGTATTCCGGACGAGATGGAGCAGGCGCTGCGGCTGGCGATTGTCGGCAAAGCAACCGCTGTCGATCTGGCGCGCGTCAATCAGAATCGCTATTTTATCAACATGGCGACGGGCGGCTTCGGCACGCGTATTACCACCGAAACGCCGGAAAAGCTAAAGTCGGCGCTTGGCGGCGTCTCCTATCTGATTCACGGCCTGCTGCGCATGGATACGTTAAAAGCGGACAGCTGTGAATTGCGCGGCCCGGATTTCAGCTGGCAAGGCGATGCGTTGGTGATCGGCATCGGTAACGGCCGTCAGGCCGGTGGCGGCCAGCGCCTTTGTCCGGCCGCGTTGATTAACGATGGCAAGCTGGAACTGAGTATTGTTACGTCCAAAGAGATTTTGCCAACGCTGTTTAACTCGCTGACCGGCAGCGATGATGAAAACCCTAACATCGTTCGCGCATCGCTGCCCTGGCTGGAAATTATCTCGCCAAACGAGATGACTTTTAACCTTGACGGCGAACCGCTACGCGGCACCACTTTCCGTATCGAAATAATGCCCGCCGCGCTCAGCTGCCGTCTGCCGCCGACCTGTGAACTGCTGCTATAGGTTATCTCCATCGCTGGCGTAAGTTGACGGCATAGCTGCCCTCGCTTACGCCAGCCACCTGCCACAGATAAACCGCTTCCTGCTACAGACAAAACTTTTCCAGCCATAGACAAACCCTTTTCGCCTACAGACAAACCTCTCCCGTCTCCGCCTTTTCGCCCACAGGCAAACCTCTCCCGTATCCTGGCAAAGTTAATAACAAACGTGACCGCTATCGAAGTTCTTTAATTTGCAACTTGTATGGTAGTACAACAGTGCGTAGGTTTTCCTCATGCTCTTCACCAGGATGATATGAATGAAAATCGTAAAAGCGGAAGTTTTTGTAACCTGCCCCGGCAGAAACTTTGTCACGGTTAAGATCACCACGGATCAAGGTCTCACCGGCATTGGCGACGCCACGCTGAACGGTCGCGAGCTGCCCGTCGCCTCCTATCTGAAAGATCACGTTTGCCCACAGCTGATCGGTCGTAACGCGCATCAGATCGAAGATATCTGGCAGTATTTTTATAAAGGAGCCTACTGGCGTCGCGGTCCGGTCACGATGTCCGCTATTTCCGCTGTCGATCAGGCACTGTGGGATATCAAAGGCAAAGCGGCTAACATGCCGGTCTATCAACTTTTGGGCGGTGCTTCGCGTACTGGCGTCATGGTTTACTGCCATACCACCGGGCACAGCATTGATGAAGTGATGGACGACTATGCAAAGCACAAGGAGATGGGCTTTAAAGCCATCCGTGCACAGTGCGGTGTCCCCGGAATGAAAACCACTTACGGCATGGCGAAAGGCAAAGGGCTTGCCTATGAGCCCGCGACCAAAGGTGACTGGCCGGAAGAGCAGCTCTGGTCAACGGAGAAATATCTCGACTTTACGCCAAAGCTGTTTGCCGCCATTCGCGATAAATTCGGTTTTAACGAGCATCTGCTGCATGACATGCACCATCGCTTAACGCCCATTGAAGCCGCGCGCTTTGGCAAAAGCATTGAGGATTACCGCCTGTTCTGGATGGAAGATCCTACGCCTGCCGAAAACCAGGAGTCTTTCCGCCTGATCCGCCAGCATACCGTTACGCCAATCGCGGTTGGCGAAGTCTTTAACAGCATCTGGGACTGCAAGCAGCTGATAGAAGAACAGCTGATTGACTATATCCGCACCACTATCACCCATGCGGGTGGCATTACCGGTATGCGCCGCATTGCCGATTTCGCCTCTCTTTATCAGGTACGCACCGGATCGCACGGCCCGTCCGACCTTTCTCCTGTCTGTATGGCCGCGGCGCTGCATTTCGATCTCTGGGTGCCGAACTTTGGCGTGCAGGAATACATGGGCTATTCCGAACAGATGATGGAAGTTTTTAAACATAGCTGGACGTTTGAGGATGGCTATATGCATCCTGGCGACAAGCCTGGCTTAGGCATTGAGTTTGATGAAAAGCTGGCGGCGAAATATCCCTATGAACCCGCTTATTTACCGGTGGCGCGTCTTGAAGACGGCACCTTATGGAACTGGTAAGGAGAAGGACATGAAAAGTGTGGTTATTGCGAAACCTGGCGAGCTGGTGGTTGCAGAACGCGACCAGCCACAGCCTGCGGCTGGCGAAGTGCTGGTAAAAGTTCAGTATGCCAGCATCTGTGGTTCCGACGTGCATATCTGGCATGGGCATAACCCTTTCGCCCGCTATCCGCGCGTGATCGGCCATGAGTTTTTTGGCGTTATTACGGCAACGGGTGAAGGCGTTGAAACCGCGCGTATCGGTGAACGCGTGGCGGTTGATCCTGTTGTCAGCTGCGGTCACTGCTATCCCTGTTCTGTAGGTCGTCCTAACGTTTGCAGCGAGCTACAGGTGATTGGCGTACATCGCGACGGCGGCTTCAGCGAATATGCCGCTGTGCCAGCCCAAAACGCTTACGTCGTGCCGGATGTAATCCCCGATAAGTTAGCCAGCCTGATTGAGCCTTTTACCATTGCCGCCAACATCTGTGCTTTTTTGCAGCCGCAGCCAGGCGATATCGCGCTGATTTTTGGTGCAGGCCCGATGGGCTTAACGGCGATTCAGGCGCTGAAAGGCGTCTATAACCTGAGCAAGGTGATCGTGGCGGACAGGTTGCCGGAAAGGCTGAAGATGGCGCAGGAAAACGGCGCGGACGTGGTGCTGAATAACAGTGAAATCCCGCTTGCCGCACAGCTGGAAGGCATCAGGCCGACGCTGATTATCGATGCGGCCTGTCATCCCGGCATTCTGGCTGAAGCCGTTGCGCTGGCTTCGCCTGCGGCGCGTATTGGTTTACTGGGTTTTTCCGGCGAGCCATGTACTGTTACGCAGCAAAGCCTGACCAGCAAAGAGCTTTCTCTCTTTACCTCCAGGCTTAACAGCCACCGTTTTCCGCAGGTTATCGACTGGATGGAGAAAAAACTGATCCAGCCAGAAAAACTGGTTACGCATTACCTGCCGCTGGCAGATGTAGAAACGGCGATGACGCTGTTTGAAAAAGATCCGCGCAGCTGCTGCAAAGTGATCCTGACCGTTAATTAAACAATACCGGGCTTCACGTCCTGGGTCGTATTCGGCCAGGGAGCACCGCTCCCTGGGCCAGGTTCCCGGCGGCGTAGCATTCTTTCTTAATACTATAATAATTAAGAGGTTACTATGTTTAAGAATCTCCGCTGGACCCTCGTACTCTTACTGTTTCTGGTCTACATGATCAACTACCTCGATCGTGTTGCCCTCTCGTTAACCGTACCGATGATTGAAAAAGATCTGCTGCTGAACGCCGAGCAGTTCGGCCTGATTTTCGGCAGCTTTTTCTTTGGCTATGCGCTGTTTAACTTTATTGGCGGCCTGGCTACGGATAAATTTGGCCCGACGCTGGTGCTGGGCATCGCCGTTGGGATGTGGTCGCTGTTTTGCGGCTTTACTGCCCTGGCAACTGGCTTCTGGTCAATGCTGATCCTGCGGGTGCTGTTTGGCATGGCGGAAGGCCCTATCTGCGCCTCGGCTAACAAAGCCATTAACGGCTGGTTCCCAAAAAAACAGGCCGCGACCGCGATGGGTTTTCTGAGCGCCGGTTCGCCGCTGGGCGGCGCGGTTGCCGGCCCGATTATCGGTTATCTGGCGCTGGCTTTCGGCTGGCGACCCGCTTTCGTGATTATCTGCTCTATTGGCATTGTCTGGATGGTCGTCTGGTTCTTTATCGCTGCGGATAACCCTTTAAAAAGCCGTCTTGTCAGCGCGCAGGAGCGGGAACTGATCGCCAGCCAGAAGGCAGAGCAAACCACGCCGGATGAAGAACTGGCGCAGGCTGCGCATGGCCTTGGCTACTATCTTCGCCAGCCGATTATCCTGGTAACCGCCTTCGCTTTCTTTTGCTACAACTACATTCTTTTCTTCTTTCTTAGCTGGTTTCCTGCCTATCTGGTGCAGGCGCACAGCCTGGATATTAAATCGATGAGCATGACCACCGTCATTCCGTGGATTGTAGGCTTTGTCGGCCTGGCCTCGGGCGGCTGGATTTCCGACAAGATTTTTAGCCTCACCGGCAAGCTTTTGCTGTCCCGCAAAATCGTTCTGGTTGTGTCGCTGCTGGCTGCGGCCGTCTGCGTGGCGCTGGCGGGCTCGGTAAAAGGCGTCTATCCGGCAGTGATGTTAATGTCGGTTTCCATCTTTTTTCTCTATATCACCGGCGCGATCTATTGGGCTATTATTCAGGACGTTGTCCACAAAAGCCGCGTCGGTGGTATCAGCGGTTTTATCCATCTTATCGGTAGCCTTTCCGGCATTGTTGGCCCCATCGTCACCGGCTATATCGTGCATCACACCGGTAAATTCGACAGCGCTTTTGTGCTGGCGGGTGTCGTTGCCGCTCTGGGCGCAGTGCTGGTGCTGTTTGTCATCAAAAGCCCCAAGGGATCGGCTAAACCCGTTTCGGTTTGATTATTCCGGGCAAGCTGCCCTCTTTTGAAAAGGACTGACTATGTTATCTGTTGATCTGCTGCCTGAAGACACCGTACTTCCCGGTTACGATCGTTCCGCCTTGCGCACGCGTATCGTGCATTTCGGTTTTGGCGCTTTCCACCGCGCGCATCAGGCCGTTTGCGCGGATATTCTGGCAGCCGAACACCAGAGCGACTGGGGCTATTGCGAATGCCAGATTAACAGCGGCGACCTGATTAAAGCGCTGCGCGAGCAGGATCTGCTTTACAGCGTGACGGAAAAAGCCGATGACGGCCTGCATACGCGAGTGGTTGGCGTGATAAAGGAAGCGCTCTTTCGCAAGGAAGACGGCGTAGATAAGCTTATCGCCGCGATGTGCCAGCCGGACGTCGCCATTGTCTCTGCAACGGTGACAGAAAAAGGCTATTGCTATCAGCCTGCTACCGGCGAGCTTAACCTGGAGCATCCGGCGATTAAGCATGACCTGGCCAATCCGCAGCAGCCCGAATCGCTGCCGGGCATTATTCTGGCTGCCATTAAGCGCCGCCGGGAGCTTAATTTGCCGCCCTTCAGCGTGATGTCCTGCGACAATATGCCGGAAAACGGCCGCGTTACCCGCAACGTGGTCACCCAGCTGGCCGGGCAGCAGGATGCAGAACTGGCTGACTATATTCGCCAACAGGTTACTTTCCCTTCGACAATGGTCGATCGTATTGTCCCGGCGATGACGGAAGAAGCGCTTCAGGCGCTGACGGAGAAGCTGGGCTGTGCCGACCCGGTGGGCGTGGAATGTGAGCCTTTCTTCCAGTGGGTCATTGAAGACAACTTTGTTAACGGGCGTCCGCAGTGGGAAAAAGCAGGCGCGGAACTGGTTGCGGACGTGGTGCCTTTTGAAGAAATGAAGCTGCGCATGCTGAACGGCAGCCATTCACTGCTGGCCTATGCAGGCTATCTGGCTGGCTACGAACATATCAGCGACTGCATGAACGATGCCAGTTACCTCAAAGCCGCGCGCAGCCTGATGCTGGATGAACAGGCACCTACGCTGAGTACCCAGGGCGTCGATCTGGTAGCCTATGCGGATTCGCTGATTGCTCGCTATCAGAACCGGGCGATTAAGCACCGTACTTATCAGATTGCTACCGACGGCACGCAAAAACTGCCGCAGCGCTGGCTGGAAAGCATTCGCTGGCATCTGGCTAACGGCAGCCGCTTTGAGCTACTGGCGCTGGGCGTGGCCTGTTGGATGCGTTTCGTTAGCGGCGTTGATGAGCAGGGTAAAGAGATCGTCATTAACGATCCGTTACGTGCCGAGCTGGCAGAGCTGGTCAGCAGCAGCAGTGAAGGCGACGACCGCGTCGCCGCCCTGCTTTCTCTGCGAGCCGTTTTTGGCGACGATCTGCCGGATAACTCGCGGTTCCGTGAACGCGTCAGCCATCACTATCAACTCTTGCTGAGCGCAGGGGCAAAAGAAGCGGTACGTCAGGCGATCGGCTAAAGGCCCTGGCTAAAAGGACTGGCGCTGGCACGGCAGGCTGATTAGACTTGCTGTTTCCGGCGTCAGGCTTTACGACGCCTTACTGGAATGAAACTGTCGAATGTCTACTGCCTACACGATTACCGCCAGCGAACCTGTTAACCAGCAAATTTATCGTTTTTTGCGCCAGGATATTGTCACCTGCGCCATCTCTCCCGGAGCCCTGCTCTCCGAGAAAGAGGTCTCCGCCCGCTTTTGCGTTTCACGCCAGCCGGTGCGGGAGGCCTTTATCAAGCTGGCCGAAGCCGGGCTGGTGCAGATCCTGCCGCAGCGCGGAACGTTTGTACGCAAAATATCCGTCCGGCGCGTGGCTGATGGACGCTTTATTCGTGAAGCCGTGGAGCTGGCCGTTATTCGCCGGGCGGCGACGGAAGCCAGCCCACAGGCGCTGGCGCAGCTGGAACATAATCTACAGCTGCAAAAAATGGCGGCAGCGCGCCAGGACAGCCAGGGTTTTTTATTGCTGGACGATGAGTTTCACCGGCTGATTGCCCAAAGCATTAACTGCGAGCTGGCGTGGGAAACGGTAGAAAACATTAAGGCAACGATGGACCGCGTGCGCTTTCTGACGCTCAGTAAAGTTTCGCCGCCGGAAAGGCTGATTGAGCAGCACGAAGAGATATTACGGGGGCTGCTGGCGAAAGATATCGAGACGGCCGAGCAGGCTTTGCGCCGCCATTTGCAGGAGATCATTTTTTCGATTTCACCGATAACCGAGCAAAATGGTGACTGGTTCGAGCAGGATTGAGTTACGCCGACGCCCCACCCAGGCCGTCGGCGCTGCGCTTTACGCGATAGTAATATCCTTATTCAGGTAAACATCCTGCACGGCATTGATCAGCGCCACGCCGTCCTTCATCGATTTTTTAAACGCTTTACGTCCCAGAATTAATCCCATGCCGCCAGCGCGCTTGTTGATCACAGCGGTGCGAACCGATTCAGCCGTATCGGTTTCGCCTGCCGATGCGCCGCCGGAGTTAATCAATCCTGCCCGCCCCATATAGCAGTTAGCCAACTGATAGCGCACCAGATCGATAGGGTTATCGCTGGTCAACGTGCTGTAAACGCGCTCGTCCGTCGAGCCAAATTTCACCGCGTTATAGCCGCCGTTATTTTCGGCCATTTTCTGCTTAACGATATCCGCGCCAATCGTTGCGGCCAGATGATTGGCCTGGCCGGTTAAATCGGCGCTGGCATGGTAATCCACGCCATCTTTTTTGAAGCTGTTGTTACGCAGATAGGCCCACAGCACCGTAACCATGCCCAACTCGTGCGCCCGTTCAAACGCGGCGGCAATATCTTCCAGCTGGCGGCGCGACTGCTCGGAGCCAAAATAGATGGTTGCGCCAACCGCTACCGCACCCAGGTTAAAGGCCTGCTCCACGCTGGCGTACAGCGTCTGGTCATACTGGGTGGGATAGCTCAGGGTTTCGTTGTGGTTCAGCTTGACCATAAACGGAATACGGTGCGCATAGCGGCGCGACACGGACGCCAGTACGCCATAGGTAGAAGCCACACAGTTACAGCCAGCCTCAATCGCCAGCTCAACAATGTTTTTGGGATCGAAGTACAGCGGATTGGCAGCAAAAGAAGCACCTGCCGAGTGTTCCACACCCTGGTCGACCGGCAGAATAGAGAGATAACCTGTCTTTGCCAGCCGTCCGGTATTATAAAGCGTCTGCATATTACGCAGCACCGCTGGCGAACGGTTGTTATCAATCATTACTCTGTCGACATAGTCCGGCCCCGGCAGATAAAGATTGTCGGCGGGAATGGTCATACAGCGATGTTGTAACAGAGAGTCTGCTTCTTTACCCAGTAACCCTGTGATGTCCGTCATGTAAGCTCCTGTTTGAAGGTTGGGCGGCGCATAAGCCGCCGCTGGTAAAACCCTGACCCCAGACAGCGTGGACCCTTTTCAGGCGCTAAGGCAAATTGCTGACTCCATTTTTCAGAACGATCCCACTAAGCATTACCACCAGCGATAAAAATGGTGCACGGGGCCAATGCCCTCTCCTACTTCCAGCGTATCGGCCTGCTGCAAAGCGCCCTGTAGCCAGAGCTTGGCTTCCCGTACCGTTGTCACCCAGTTTTCGTGGCGGGGACGCAATGCGGCCAGTGCGGCTGAAAGCGTACAGCCCGTGCCGTGCGTATTCTTCGTCGGCACGCGCGGCGCGGTAAAACGCTCTTCCATCCCGGCGGTAATCAGCCAGTCCGGGCTTTCATCATCGCTCAAATGGCCGCCTTTCATCAGCACCGCCTGACACCCCATCGCCAGCAGCTCTCTGCCCTGGCACAGCATCTCGTTTTCATTACGCGCGGGCGCGCAGGCCAGCAACGCGGCGGCTTCGGGAAGATTGGGCGTGATCAGGGAAACCTGGGGCAGCAGCCTGTCGCGCAGCGTGGCAACGGCCCGTTCAGAGAGCAAAGGATCGCCGCTTTTTGCTAGCATCACGGTGTCCAGCACGCGCCACGGAATGGTGGCAGAAGCCAGGCTTTCCGCTACGGTTTCAACAATATCGCTGTCCTGTAACATGCCGATTTTTACGCTGTCGATACGAACATCGCTTAATACCGAAGCGAGCTGTGCAGCCACAAAGTCGGCGTTTATAGGGTAGACGGACTGTACGCCACGGGTATTTTGCGCCACCAGCGCGGTAATCACGCTGGTGCCGTAGGCCTCTAATGCAGAGAAAGTTTTCAGATCCGCCTGGATCCCCGCCCCGCCGCTGGGATCCGTACCGGCGATAGTCAGCGCATTGATTCTCATTGCGCGGCCTCCTGAACCAGGCGGTAAAGCTCATCCAGAAACAGCGGCTCAAACGAGCCTGGCCCGCTCGCCGCTTCGGCCGCGCACTCACCCGCAAGGCTCATGACGCGGCAGGCACTGGCAACGTTCAGGGCTCGGTCGCCAGGCAATGCCGCAAAACCCGCGACTACAGCAGACAAAGCGCAGCCTGTCCCCACAACGCGAGTCATCAGAGGCGACCCGCCGGGAATGTCGAACAGACGTTGCCCATCGGTAACGTAATCAATTTCCCCCGTTACAGCGACAACGGTACCACAAGACTGAGCAAGCAAAACGGCAGCTTCCAGCGCAGCGGAAGAATCATGCAGGCTGTCGACACCACGGCCGGAAACCGCCTGCCGAGCCAGCGCCATAATCTCTGAAGCGTTACCGCGAATGGCGGCCGGACGGTACTCCAGCAGCCGCTGGCAGAAATCCGTGCGGAAAGTCAGCGCGCCAACGGCAACCGGATCGAGCGTCCATGGCCGCCCGGCCGCCGCCGCGCTTTGCACCGCAGCCAGCATCGCCTCGCTACGTGCCACCGTAAGCGTACCCACATTGATCAGTAATGCATCGGCTATCGCACTAAACTGTCGGGCTTCCGTAGGTTCAATCACCATCGCAGGCGAAGCGCCCAGCGCCAGCAATACATTAGCCGTAAAGCTTTGTACTACCTCATTGGTCATACAGTGAACCAGCGGCGAGCGTTGGCGAAAGAGGATCAGAGAATCGGCCAGGCTGGCCGTAAAGCGAGAAGGTTGGATCATAATACTCCCAACCGGCGATCAAGAAGGCGATGCGGTCAGGCATCTGACTTCCCTCCGCTGGCATTATCCAGTTCAGGTTCAACGGGTTTTTCTCAGCCTTTTCCGGTAAAGGAAGCGGCACCCCGAGTCATAGTGCAAGCTTTGCAGCATAGGGAAGTGTTGGCTTTAACGCAAGCTTTCACGCCGCGCCGGATAATGCCGCCAGCCGCTGTTTTCAGGAACGTTAAATGACCCATACCGGATTTCGCTTTACCAGCCGCCGCAGCTTTTCTCTCGTGACAATGTCCCTCGCTGACGCTTTTTGTTAAAGTCCCGCCATCCGCTAATCTGAGAGTAAAACAGGGCAAGCAACGAGAAGTAAGATGACAAGACCGCTTAATGAACAATACGGTATTAGCGTCGCAGCACTGCAAATGCTGCGCTACCTGCATCAGATAGCCCGAGGCGATCGCTCTTTTACGATCCAGGATACCTTGCTTAACAGCCGCTGCAACGTAACGCCGCCGGACAACTTCAGGCTGCTGGATCAGCTCTTTGAGGCCGGAAAAATCGATTATGATTACCGGGGAACCGGTATTGAAAGCGAAAGGCATGTAAAGCCGGTCTGGGGAGAATAATGATGACGATCCGCGCTTTTGAAGAGGCCGACCGCCCGTTTTTGCGCACGCTGTTTCTGGCGGCAAGAAAAGCAAACTGGCACTGGCTTGACGCCAGTGAGTGGCAGCTGGAAGATTTTGACCGCGTCACGCTCGGCGAACGGATTCTGGTCGCGGAACATGATGGTCATCGCACCGGCTTTGCCGCGCTGCTGCCAGCCGATAACTTCTTGCATAGCCTGTTTGTCGATCCGGACAGGCAGCGTCAGGGCATCGGCAGCGAGCTGCTGGAGGCCGTCCATAAAAGCTTTACCTCTACCGGGGCATTAAAATGCCTGAAGGCCAATAAGCCCGCACTGGCTTTTTATCAGCGCCACGGCTGGCAGATTATCAGCAGCGGCGAAGGTGAACAGGGAGAATATTTGCTGCTGCACTACGTGCTGTAAGTAAAAAGGGCGAACTGCTTCGCCCTTTAAATGCCTGTCTGGCTCGCGCTGCGGATTAAATCTTCCTACACCCCGTTACACCACGCGGATAGCGATATCATCCGGAATCACCTCGCCCTGCCAGTAAAGCTGAGCGGCGATCTGGCCTGCCAGCTGGCGATAGAGCCAGGTGAATTCGCTGTCCGGGCGACGCACTACCGTTGGCTCGCCATCGTCCAGATCTTCACGCAGCGTGATGTGCAGCGGAAGCTGGCTCAGTAAACGCGTGTGGTACTGCTCTGCCAGTATGGCCGCGCCGCCGCTGCCGAAAATTGGCTCATGATGGCCGCAGTTGCTGCAAACGTGCACGCTCATGTTTTCCACGATGCCCAACACCGGCACGCTGACTTTTTCAAACATCACGATGCCTTTGCGGGCGTCGATCAGCGCGATATCCTGCGGCGTCGTCACCACCACTGCCCCGGTTACCGGTACATTCTGCGCCAGCGTCAGCTGTATATCGCCCGTGCCCGGCGGCATATCCAGTACCAGATAGTCCAGCTCCGGCCACATCGTCTCGTTCAGCAGCTGCATAAGCGCCTTGCTCGCCATCGGCCCGCGCCAGACCATCGCGTTATCGTCAGTGACCAGATAGCCAATGGAATTGGTAGCCAGCCCGTGTGCCATAATCGGCGTCATGTGTTTACCATCGGGCGAACCAGGACGCTCATGCTGCGTGCCGAGCATATCGGGTATCGACGGGCCATAAATATCCGCATCCAGCAGACCGACTTTGGCGCCTTCAGCCGCCAGCGCCAGCGCCAGGTTTACCGCCGTGCTTGATTTACCTACGCCGCCTTTGCCAGAGCTGACGGCGATAATATTTTTCACGCCGTTAACGCCAGGCTGATTTTTTACTCTTTTTAGCGTGGCAATATCGTGGTTTAGCTTCCAGCTGATGGCGGTAGCGCTGGTGAGGCGCAGCAGTTCTGCGCTGGCGCGCTCCTGCAGCGCTTCGAATCCGCTGTGCCACGCAAAAGGCATCAGCAGCTCAATATGCAGGATATTGTCCAGCATCGCGCAGTGGTGTAGCGCCTTTAGCGCGGTCAGATTGCGTTGCAGCGTCGGGTGTTCAAAGGTGGTCAAAACACCCATCACCATAGCGCGCAGCGCCTCCGGTGAATGTTGGGACTGTGGCATCATCCCGGCTCCTTTTTTATTTGGCGTGGGGAAAAGCATATCAGATCCGGGCTGAAGCGGAAGGCATCAAAAAACGGCGTGTGCGGCGCGGCGTTGTTTACGCAGGCCGGACCTTTCGGGTAACATCGCCATTCCCTCTTTTAAACAGGTATAACAAGTCTCACTATGACTCAAGTCGCGAAAAAAATATTGGTAACGTGCGCACTCCCTTACGCCAACGGTTCTATTCATCTTGGCCACATGCTCGAGCACATCCAGGCAGATATTTGGGTCCGTTACCAGCGAATGCGCGGCAATCAGGTTTACTTCATCTGTGCGGATGACGCGCACGGCACGCCGATTATGCTGAAAGCTCAGCAGATGGGCATCGCTCCCGAGCAGATGATTGCCGAAATGAGTCAGGAACATCAGACTGATTTTGCCGGTTTTAACATCAGCTACGATAACTATCACTCCACGCACAGCGATGAAAACCGCGAGCTGTCCGAGCTGATCTATACCCGCTTGAAAGAGAACGGTTTCATTAAGAACCGCACTATTTCCCAGCTTTTCGATCCGGAAAAAGGCATGTTCTTGCCGGATCGCTTTGTTAAAGGCACCTGCCCGAAATGTAAGTCGCCAGATCAGTACGGCGATAACTGTGAAGTGTGCAGCGCGACCTATAGCCCAACCGAGCTTATCGATCCAAAATCCGTGGTTTCCGGCGCGACGCCGGTGCTGCGCGACTCTGAGCACTTCTTCTTCGATCTGCCAGAGTTCAGCGCCATGCTGCAGGCCTGGACGCGTTCCGGCGCGCTGCAGGAGCAGGTTGCCAACAAGATGCAGGAGTGGTTTGAATCAGGACTGCAGCAGTGGGATATTTCCCGCGATGCGCCCTACTTCGGTTTTGAAATCCCTGGTGCGCCCGGCAAATATTTCTACGTCTGGCTGGATGCGCCAATCGGCTACATGGGCTCGTTTAAAAACCTGTGCGACAAGCGCGGCGACATCGATTTCGACGCCTTCTGGAAAAAAGATTCTGACGCCGAGCTGTATCACTTTATCGGTAAAGACATCGTTTACTTCCATAGCCTGTTCTGGCCGGCCATGCTGGAAGGCAGCAACTTCCGTAAACCGACCAACCTGTTTGTTCACGGCTACGTCACGGTAAACGGCGCGAAAATGTCAAAATCGCGCGGCACCTTTATTAAGGCCAGCACCTGGCTTAATCATCTGGATGCCGACAGCCTGCGCTACTACTACGCGGCCAAGCTTTCCTCACGCATCGACGACATTGACCTGAACCTGGAAGATTTCGTCCAGCGCGTGAATGCCGATATCGTCAATAAAGTGGTGAATCTGGCTTCCCGTAACGCCGGATTTATTAACAAGCGCTTTGACGGCAGGCTCTCTGCCGAACTGGCCGATCCTGCGCTTTATCAGTCATTCGTCGACGCTTCAGCCAGCATTGCGGATGCCTGGCAGAGCCGCGAGTTTGGCCGCGCCGTGCGTGAAATCATGGCGATGGCAGACGTGGCGAACCGCTACGTAGACGAACAGGCACCGTGGGTCGTGGCAAAGCAGGAAGGCCGCGACGCCGATCTGCAGGCTATCTGCTCAATGGGTATTAATATGTTCCGCGTGCTGATGACGTGGCTGAAGCCGGTGCTGCCGTCATTAAGCGAGCGCACCGAAGCTTTCCTGAACCAGGAACTGCGCTGGGACGGCATTGAGCAGCCGCTGTTGGATCACTCTATTTCTGCATTTAAAGCGCTTTACAGCCGCGTAGAAATGGACAAGGTGAACGCGCTGATCGAGGCTTCAAAAGAAGATGCCGCAGCGGCGAACAAACCAGCCGTCACTGGCCCACTGGCGGACGCTCCTGTTGCTGATACCATCACTTTTGATGATTTCGCTAAGGTAGATATGCGTATTGCCCTGATCCAGAACGCCGAGTTTGTAGAGGGATCGGATAAGCTGCTGCGCCTGACGCTGGATCTGGGCGGCGAAACGCGTAACATTTTCTCCGGCATCCGTACCGCCTATCCCGATCCGTCAGTGCTGATTGGCCGCATGACGATGATGGTGGCCAACCTGGCACCGCGTAAGATGCGCTTTGGCATTTCGGAAGGCATGGTGATGGCGGCAGGCCCTGGCGGCAAGGATATCTTCCTGCTCAGCCCGGACAGCGGCGCGCAGCCCGGCATGCAGGTAAAATAATACAGGCTGGCGGGCGAAATTTTCGCCCGCTTTATTGTTGCCTGGCCCGCTGTTACGGGTAGCCCGCTTATTCTTTTAATCGTATGATTAACGCGCTGAAAAACAGGAGCTTATCATGCGTACCGCACTGTTAGCCGTCTGGCGCTACCTGCGCGCTTTTTTGATTATCTATCTCTGCCTCTATGCCGGAAACGCGCTTGCCGCACTGCTTCCTTTTGCCGTACCGGGCAGTATTATCGGCATGCTCATTCTGTTTTTCCTGATGGCTTTCCAACTGCTGCCGCCCGACTGGGTCAGACCCGGTAGCCTGTTGCTGATCCGCTATATGGCGCTGCTGTTTGTGCCGATAAGCGTCGGCGTAATGGGCTATACCGACGTGCTAAGCGCGCAGTTTGGCCCCATCGTGGTTTCCTGCGTGGTCAGTACTTTTATCGTGCTGCTAACCGTAGGCCTGGTTTCACATAAGCTGCATGGCAAGGTAAAGGGAGCGGCCGATGAGTGATGTATGGTGGTCGCTGCCGCTAACGCTGCTGGTCTTTTTCGGCGCGCGTCGGCTGGCGGCAAAGGTGAAAATATCGCTGCTGAATCCGCTGCTGATCTCTATGGCGGTAATTATTCCACTGCTGCTGCTAATGCAGATGCCTTACGCCCGCTACTTTCAGGGCAGCGCCATCCTCAACCAGCTGTTGCAACCCGCCGTGGTAGCGCTGGCGCTTCCGCTGTATGAACAGATGCACCAGATTCGGGCGCGCTGGAAATCGATTATCGGCGTCTGCTTTATCGGCAGCATGACGGCGATGATTTCCGGTACGGCTATCGCTTTGTGGATGGGCGCTACCCCGCAAATTGCCGCCACTATTATGCCCAAGTCGGTGACAACGCCTATTGCCATGGCGGTCTCGGCCACGCTGGGCGGCATTCCGGCCATTAGCGCCATTTGCGTGCTGATAGCGGGCGTGCTGGGCGCGGTATTTGGCCATATGCTGCTGAACCTGCTGAAAATTCGTAGCAAAGCCTCACGCGGGCTGGCAATTGGCAATGCTTCTCACGCGTTAGGCACGGCGCGCTGCTCGGAACTGGATTATCAGGAAGGGGCCTACAGCTCGCTGGCGCTGGTGATTTGCGGCATTATCACATCCTTGCTCGCGCCGCTTTTGTATCCGCTGATGATGCATTTATGGCGCTAAAACTTGCGATAAGTCGCGCATTTCACAGCTCTCTTTCATAAATTACATAATGTATGTGATTATAATCACATACATTACCGAACCCGCCCGCCAGAATAAGCGGCCGTTCACGAAAGAGAAGCCCCTATGCAATCACGTTTTCATACTGCTTTTGCCACCTTGCCAACCGTGTTGCAAGATGCGCTACAGCCCGTACTGGCCGACGATTTTCCGGCATTTTTTACGCCAGCGCAGATGGATGAAATCAGAGCGCAAACCGGCCTGGATAATCGTGAGCTGACCTTCGCGCTGCTCCCGCTGGCGGCAGCCTGTGCCGTTGCGCCGCTTTCCAGTTTCAACGTTGGCGCGCTGGCGCTGGGCAAAAGCGGTCATCTTTACTTTGGGGCCAATATGGAGTTCAGCGGCGCAACGATGCAGCAAACGGTGCATGCCGAGCAAAGCGCGGTTACACACGCCTGGCTGCGCGGCGAGCGGGCGCTGGAAGCCATCACCGTTAACTACACGCCATGCGGCCACTGCCGTCAGTTTATGAATGAACTGAACAGCGGTACGCATTTACGTATTCACCTGCCGGGACGCGAGCCGGCCACGCTGGGCGACTATCTGCCGGATGCTTTTGGCCCACGCGATTTGGCTATCAAAACGCTGCTGCTGGATGACGTTGACCACAATTTACTGATTAAAGGCGACGAGCTTTGCAAAGCCGCGCTGGAAGCCGCAAACCGCAGCCATGCACCTTATTCTCAGGCGCTAAGCGGCGTTGCGCTACAGATGGCCGATGGCGCTATCTTCGCAGGCAGCTATGCGGAAAACGCGGCTTTTAACCCGACGCTGCCGCCGCTACAGGCCGCGCTGATCCTGCTGAACATGGCCGGTTACGACGTGAAGCAAATTCAGCGCGCTGTTCTGGCAGAAGAACCGGATGCACGGGTGATTCAGCGTCAGGCGACGGCCGCGACTCTCCAGGCGCTCGGCTGTGCCAGCCTGCAAACTATTCCGTTAAGCTGACCGCTGGCGTTGCGTTTTTTGTTATTGAAAATTGAGGGCTTTTGTTATCAGCTGTTAACAAAAGCTGTACTTTCAGATGAATTATTTTAGGATTGGGCCACACCATTCCGATCCTGACGAGCATTAATGACATGGAACTCGACTACGAAAACAAGCGTTCACTCTATATCCCCTACGCTGGCCCTATCCTGCTGGAATTTCCGTTACTCAATAAAGGCAGCGCCTTCTCCGTTGAAGAGCGTAACGATTTCAACCTGAACGGCCTGCTGCCGGAAACGGTTGAAACCATTGAAGAGCAGGCCCAGCGCGCCTGGCGCCAGTTCCAGGATTTTAAAAACGCCAACGATAAGCACGTCTATCTGCGTAATATCCAGGACACCAACGAAACGCTGTTTTACCGCCTGCTGGACAATCATCTGGAAGAGATGATGCCGATTATCTACACCCCAACCGTCGGCGCGGCCTGTGAACACTTCTCAGAAATTTATCGTCGTGCGCGCGGGCTGTTTATCTCCTACCCTAACCGCGCCAGCATTGAAGATATGCTGCAAAACGCCACCAAGCAAAACGTGAAGGTTATCGTGGTGACGGATGGCGAACGCATCCTGGGCCTGGGCGACCAGGGCATCGGCGGCATGGGGATTCCAATCGGTAAGCTGTCGCTCTATACCGCCTGCGGCGGCATCAGTCCGGCCTATACGCTGCCGGTGGTGCTGGATGTCGGCACCAACAACCAGCAGCTGCTCAACGATCCGCTTTATATGGGCTGGCGTCATCCGCGCATCACCGGCGAAGAGTATGACAACTTCGTTAACGAATTTATTCAGGCGGTAAAAAGCCGCTGGCCGAACGTGCTGCTGCAGTTTGAAGACTTTGCACAAAAGAATGCGATGCCACTGCTGGAACGCTACCGTGACGAGGTGTGCTGCTTTAACGACGATATTCAGGGCACCGCAGCCGTTACGCTTGGCACGCTGATCGCCGCCAGCCGCGCGGCAGGCAGCAAAATGAGCGAGCAGAAGGTTGTCTTCCTGGGTGCAGGCTCCGCGGGATGCGGCATCGCTGAACAGATCATCGCCCAGATGAAATCGGAAGGCCTGAGCGACGAGGAAGCTCGCGCCCGCGTCTTTATGGTGGACCGCTTCGGCCTGCTGACCGACAAGCAGCCAAACCTGCTGGGCTTCCAGAGCAAGCTGGTACAGAAAAGTGAAAATCTGCACAGCTGGGATTCCGCCTCTGATTCGCTGTCGCTGCTGGACGTGGTGCGCAACGCCCGCCCGGATATCCTGATTGGCGTTTCCGGTCAGCCCGGCCTGTTCAGCGAAGAAATCATTCGCGAGATGCATAAGCACTGCGCGCGTCCTATCGTGATGCCGCTGTCTAACCCGACTTCTCGCGTGGAAGCGACGCCGCAGGACATTCTGGAATGGACCGACGGCGCGGCGCTGGTCGCCACCGGCAGTCCGTTTGCACCTGTGACCTGGAAAGAAAAAACTTTCCCTATCGCGCAGTGCAACAACTCCTACATTTTCCCTGGTATTGGTCTGGGCGTGATCGCCTCCGGCGCAACTCGCGTTACCGACAGCATGCTGATGGCCGCCAGTCGCGCGCTGGCAGACTGCTCGCCGCTGGTGAACGACGGCGCGGGTGCGGTACTGCCTGAAGTGAAAGATATTCAGGGCGTTTCGAAAGTTATCGCGATGGCCGTGGGCAAAGCCGCCCAGCTGGCAGGCGTAGCGGTGGTCACGTCGGAAGATGTGCTTTCGCGTGCCATTGCCGCTAACTTCTGGCTACCGCAATACCGTAACTATCGCCGCACCTCAATCTGAGGACGGTTGCCGGGCCTTTGCGCCCGGCTTTTCCACTTCTGCGAGCCGCTGCGCAAAAAGCCGCCAGCCGGTGCGCTGCCGCTTGCTTCACCTCGCCTTGTAAAGTAGCCTTGAGCCACCCTTTACGCTTAAGTCTGAGTACCGTCCGGCATGCTAAAACGCTTGATTTACGGTCTGTTGATCATCATTACTCTGATGGTCTTAGCCGCGCTCGGCCTGGACCGCTGGATAAGCGTAAAAACGGCACCCTACGTCTATGATAATCTGCGCTCGCTGCCGCACCGCCAGGTAGGCGTGGTGCTCGGTACCGCCAAATATTACCGTACCGGCGTCATCAACCAGTATTATCTGTACCGCATGCAGGGCGCGCTTAACGCCTATAACAGCGGCAAGATTAACTATCTGCTGCTGAGCGGCGACAATGCGCAGCAGAGCTACAATGAGCCGATGACCATGCGCCGCGATCTGATTGCCGCAGGCGTAGCGCCGGCCGATATCGTGCTGGACTATGCGGGTTTCCGCACGCTGGATTCCATCGTGCGCACGCGTAAAGTGTTTGATACTAACGATTTCATTATTATTACCCAGCGTTTCCACTGTGAGCGCGCGCTGTTTATTGCGCTGCATATGGGCATCCAGGCGCAGTGCTACGCGGTGCCCTCGCCCAAAAACATGCTGAATATTCGTATAAGAGAAGTGGCAGCCCGCCTGGGCGCGCTGGCGGACCTGTACCTGATGAAGCGCGAACCGCGATTTTTAGGGCCGCTGGTGCCGATTCCGGCGCGGCACGAGGTGCCGGAAGATGCGCAAAGCTATCCGGCCGTTACCCCGGAACAGCTGCTGGAGCTGGAACAAAAAATGAAGGCTGACGCCCGTCAGCAAAAACCACCCGAGCCGCAGCAGCAACAGCAACAGCAACAGCAATAACAATAGCAACAACAGCAATAGCAACAACAGCAACAGCAACAGCAACAGCAACAGCAACAGCAGTAACAACAGCAATAGCAATAGCAATAGCAACAACAGCAATAGCAACAACAGCAACAACAGCAACAACAGCAACAACAGCAACAACAGCAACAGCAGCAACAACAGCAACAACAGCAGCAACAGTAACAACAACAGCAACAGCAGCAGCAGCAGCAGCAGCAGCAATAGCAGCAACAGCAGCAGCAACAATTAACAGACCATCCTGCCGTTATTATTCTTCATCCTCTTTTCTATAAACCTATAGCGGGCGTGCGCGCCATCAGCAAGAATCCCGTTATGCTGGCACCAGACGTAAAAAAGGCCAGACGGTTTGCCGTCTGGCCCGGTTCATTGCGTAAAACGTTACTTCTTACGCGCGTATTTCAGTGAATCCAGCGCTACGGCGAAGATAATAATGCCGCCTTTGATAATGTACTGCCAGTAAGGGTTCACGCCGATGTAGGTCAGGCCGTAGTTGATGACGGTAAAGATGATAACGCCGGTCACCACGCCCGCTACGGTGCCGACACCGCCAGCAAAGGAGACGCCGCCGACTACGCAGGCCGCGATAGCGTCCAGCTCATACATAAAGCCCAGGTTGTTGGTGGCCGAACCGATACGTCCCGCCTCCAGCATACCGCCGAAGGCGTAGAACACGCCGGAAAGCGCATAGATCAGGATCAGGTTAAAGTTAACGTTTACACCTGAAACCTTAGCCGCTTCCGGGTTACCGCCGATAGCAAAAATGTTTTTGCCAAAGCGGGTTTTATTCCACAGAACCCACACGAAGAAGATAGCGATCAGCGCATAGAAGGTAATGTAAGAAAGCTTGAAGTCGCCCATGCGAATAAAGCCCTGGGCAAACGTCGAGAATTTCTCATCAAAACCGGCAATCGGCGAAGCGCCAACGTAGTCGTAATAGAGCGAGTTGATACCGTAAACGATAATCATCGTGCCCAGCGTGGTAATAAAAGGCGTTACCTTCAGGTAGGCAATAATCAGGCCGTTCACCAGGCCAATCAGACCACCCACCACGCAAACAATCAAAATCACCAGTGGAATAGGCACGGTATCCAGATGTGGAAACACTTTATTCGCGTTATCCATTGCCTGCAGCAGCGTCGCGGCTACAACCGCGGCTAAGCCAACCTGGCGTCCGGCAGAAAGGTCGGTACCCTGAGTGACGATAAGCCCGGCCACGCCAAGCGCAATAATAATGCGCACGGAAGACTGGGTTAAAATATTACTCAGGTTCATTAAACTTAAAAACGTTGGGTCCTGGAAAATAATAATCGCCAGCAGTACCAGCAATACCACATAGATTCCACCTTCTTTTAGCCAGGTGAGCGCATTCTTTTTATTCACAGCTTTCATGATAACTGCCCTTACCTCATTAAAGGTGCTTCGATGCTAAACGTAATATTTCGTTTTGCGTGGTGGTTTTTGTGTCGACAATACCGGCAACCATCCCGTTGCTCATAACCAGAATCCTGTCGGTGATACCCAACAGCTCAGGCATTTCAGAGGAGATAATAATAATACCCTTCTCTTTCTTCGCCAGATCGGAAATAAGCTGGTAAATTTCGAATTTTGCGCCAACGTCGATGCCGCGTGTTGGCTCATCCAGCATCAGTATTTCCGGCTGGGTTAACAGCCAGCGGCCAATAATAACTTTTTGCTGGTTACCGCCAGATAAAGAACCGATAGAAGTTGCATGACCCGGCGTTTTTACCCGCATCGCGTCAATCACCCACTGGGTATCGCTTTTCATCCGGTTATTATCTAACAGGCCGATAGAGTTTTTATATTTACGAATATTGGAAATCAGCGAGTTAAAGCCGATATCCAGAAAGGCGTAGATCCCTGTCGCGCGCCGCTCTTCCGTCACCAGCGCAAAGCCGTGATTAATGGCTTCGTTTGCCGAATTGTTGTTAATTTTTTTGCCGTGCAGCTTAATGGTGCCGCCTGACTTTTCGCGAATGCCAAACAGCGTTTCAACGATATCGGTACGCTTTGCGCCTACCAGGCCCGCCACGCCAAGGATTTCGCCTTTGCGCAGATCGAAGGAGATGTCGCGAATAGACGGCTGGCGCAGCGAGGTCAGATTACGCACCTCCAGAATGGTTTCGCCCGGCACGTTGGTTTTGTCCGGAAAACGCTGGTTCAGCGAACGGCCTACCATCATGGCGATGATCTTATCCATATCCAGCCCTTCAAGCGGCTGGGTGGCGATCCACTGGCCGTCGCGCAGGATAGTAATTTCATCGCAAAGCTGGAAGATCTCTTCCATTTTATGCGAAATATAAACGATACCGCAGCCGCGATCTTTTAATTTCCGGATAATAGTGAACAGATGGTTCACCTCTTTTTCCGTTAATGATGACGTCGGCTCGTCCATAATGACAATTTTTGCATCATAGG
This sequence comes from Erwinia sp. BNK-24-b, assembly GCF_047456155.1. NCBI lineage: Bacteria > Pseudomonadati > Pseudomonadota > Gammaproteobacteria > Enterobacterales > Erwiniaceae > Erwinia > Erwinia sp. BNK-24-b. Next base: position 1,401,822 of record NZ_CP179901.1, on the reverse strand, counting down.
AAAACGCCTTGGCGATTTCTATCATCTGCATTTGCGAAACGGAAAGCGAAATCACCTTATCACGCGGATCGATATCGATATCCAGTTCGTCAAATATGGCTTTGGTATCCTGATACATTTTTTCGTGATCGACGAAAAAACCTTTACGCGGATAACGTCCCAGCCACATGTTATCCATTACCGTACGTTGCAGGACCAGGTTTAATTCCTGATGCACCATAGAAACGCCGTTTTCCAGCGCTTCTTTCGAGCTTTTAAAATCTATTTCCTTGCCCTGAAAAACGATATTTCCCGTATCTTTGCTGTAAATACCGAACAGGCATTTTAATAGCGTCGATTTTCCTGCACCGTTTTCTCCCATCAGCGCATGCACGGAATGGGGACGGATTTTCAAATTAACGTTATCTAATGCCTTGACGCCCGGGAAGGATTTGCTGACGTTAGTCATTTCCAGCAGGTACTGCCCCTGATCGCTGCTCATAATTCTACCTGACCGATCGTTGTCCGGTCGGGCCTGCCCGCTGGCAGACCCGGTAACAGGCGCGGTTGCGCCCGGCTGTTTATTTACTGATCTGGGCGAGGTTGTCTTTATCAACCGGCACGTACGCCACGCGCACTACTTTGCCATCCAGCTTATAGTTAGTACCTTCTGTGGCCGGTTTACCCGCCGCCAGGTTTTTCGCCATATCAAAGGTGGCCTTCGCCTGGTTTTCGGCATCGTTCAGCACGGTACCCGCCATTGCGCCCGACTTCACCATTGCCAGCGCTTCCGGCAGCGCATCCACGCCGAAGACTGGAACGGAAGATTTGTTATGCGCCTTCAGCGCTTCTACCGCGCCCATTGCCATCGCGTCGTTGTTGGCAATGACCACTTCGATTTTGTTGCCGTTTGGACCAGAGAGCCAGGCGTCCATTTTGTCTTTAGCCTGGGCGGTATCCCACATGGCGGTATCCATGTGCAGCTGCTGCGTTTTCAGGCCATCTTTGTTCAACGTCTCGATGACATATTTGGTACGTGCTTCCGCATCCGGATGTCCTGGCTCGCCCTTCAGCAGTACAAACTGCACAACGCCATCTTTGTTCAGATCCCAGTTAGCATTCGCCTTCCAGTGTTTCTCAATCAGCTCGCCCTGCTTAACGCCAGACTCTTTGGAGTCAGTGCCGACATAGTAAGCTTTGTCGTAGCTGGCCAGCGCTTTGGCAGACGGTTCTTTGTTAAAGAAAACAATAGGGATATCGTTAGCTTTCGCTTTGCTGATCACGACCGCAGCGGCAGAAGGGTCGACGAGGTTAATTGCCAGCGCCTTAACGCCTTTGGCTACCATGACGTCAATCTGGTCGTTCTGCGTTGACTGACTGTTCTGCGAGTCGTTCATCAGCAGCTGAACGCCGCTGCTGTTTTTTGCTTCTTTCTCGATATCTTTGCGCACGACGGACATAAAGTTGTCGTCATATTTGTAGATAGTCACGCCAATGCGGGTATCGGCAGCGTGCGCCGTTGCGCCAAACATCATGCTGGCAACCAGGGTAGTGAGGGTAAATACCTTCTTCATTGTTCTCTCCGGTTCTTTGTAGGGTCGGTTTGCGTGTCGTCCACAGGCAGGCCTGGCGTTTTTTTTCGTTATCTCCCGGCCAGGCACGGCCATCTTAGTGAAGCAGATGTTAATTAACTGTGAATTTACTCACAGATTGAAAACGGTTACATAGGGGTATCGTTGCGGATAGTGATCGCCGCCACACTTTGGCAGACGGCAACGGAGTGACGGCGCACCAGCGTTGGCATAAAACAGTGCCTGGCCGTGGTATCCAGCAGCCCGGCGGCGCCTTTTAGTGCCAGTTCAGTGGCCAGTTTCGCCATAGAAACAATGGGATAACGTACCGTCGTCAGCTGTGGATCGGTGTAACGCGACATGGGAATATCGTCAAAGCCCACGACCGACAGCCGTTGCGGTACCGCAATGCCATTGTCTTTCAATGCAGCAAGCGCGCCCGCTGCCATGCTGTCGTTATAGGCAAAAACGGCGCTCAGCTGCAGATTACGGCCCAGTAGCTCTACCATCGCTGCTTCACCGCCCTGCATATCCGGTTCGGCGCTGGCCATCCAGCTTTCAGCAGGAATAATGTTCTGCTCCAGCAACGCCCGTTGCCAGCCGGTACGCCGCTGATCCATATCCTCAATCGGATGGCTGGACCCCAGATAGCCGATGCGCTGATGGCCCTGCTGCTGCAACATCCTGGTCGCCATTAACGCGCCGCTAACGTTATCAAGGCAAACGCAGCGATGCTCGTAGCCCGCCACGACGCGGTTAATCAGCACCATACCCGGCACCTGCTCCATCAGCGAAGCCAGTTCCGCATCGGCCAGCGCTTTGGCATGCACAATCAGCGCGCCGCAGCGCTGACGGATCAGCACTTCAATAGCGTGCCGCTCTTTGTCGGCCTGGTGATAGGAGTTGTTGATAAGCACGTGTTTATGCATACGCTGCGCGACGGTATCAACCGCCTTGACCAGCGCGCCAAAAAAGGGGTCGGAGACGTCCATCACCACAACGCCAATGGTATCGCTAACCTGCGAAGCCAGCGCCTGAGCGTTAGCGTTAGGCCGATAGCCCAGCTGCTCGACAATGCCCAGCACCCTTTCACGCGTTTCCTGCGTCACCGAGGCGCTGTGGTTCAGCACGCGTGAAACCGTTGCCACCGATACGCCCGCTTCGCGCGCCACATCACGAATGGTGATCATGGCTGAATACCTGTGGAAGTTAAAATTTGCATAGCCCTCCCGGACGCCTTGTTTGCGGAGGCTATTCTGACAAAGGGAGAAGGAGGACTGCGTGAATCAGGTCACAGGGATGAAAGCGGTTACATATCTTTCCGTCACATTTGTGACGGTTATCATTTTTGTAACAAGGGATCGCCGCCGCTCAGGCGCGTTAGCTGACGCCACAGCCATTCGACCGGCCCCTGACGGAAATAGCGCAGCCACAGCAGGGAAAAGGAGAGATTGATTAGCCAGACCACAACGACTACCAGCAGCAAATGCAGGCGATCGAGGCGATTAAACCAGCCAAAATGATTAAAGAAGAGCGTACAAAGCAGCGTTTGCAGCAGGTAATTGCTTAGCGCCATTTTACCCACGCAGCTGACGGCGCGGGTTATTTTAAGAGGTGCCAGCGTGGGCCAGTAGCCAAAGCAAAGTGCGGCATAGCCGACTGCCTGTAGCGGCGCGCTTATCTCGCGCGGCAACTGGAGAAAGAAGCCTGCCGGATAGAAAGTCCAGCCGCTGGCCCACTGAAAATAGACGCCGGGAAGCTCAATAGCGGCTGACACCAGCAGCAAAATCAGCGCGGTACGCCGATAGTGCGCCAGGCTCCAGCTACCTTTTAGCCAGCCGCTGCGCATCAGGGCCGCGCCGGTTAGCATCAGTCCGGCCAGCTGCCAGCCATACTGCGCCGCCAGCGACAGCAGTCCTGAAGAGAGCAGATCGAGGCGGTTGCGCACCGCTTCCCAGCCGCCGTGGGTTTTCCAGAAGGTTTCATACTGTATATCCGCCGCGCCCGGTAGCCAGGAGTTATTAGGCTGGTGACCCGAGAGCAAACCCAGCACAATCAGCGCGCCGCATCCAACCACATAAAGCATCACGCCCGTATTGAACAGCTGCCGGCTTGAGGCCACATCACGGATCATCCGCCACGCCACCAGCCCAATCAGACCGTAATCCATCAGAATATCGCCTTCCCAGAACAGCAGGCAGTGCAAAAAACCAAACAGCACCAGCCAGCTCAGCCGGGCCTGTAGCCAGCGCTTGCCGCGCGGCAGCAGCAGCTGCAAACCACCGCCAAACAGCAGCGCAAACAGCGCAAGGAATTTAAGCTGAGCAAAAAAATCGACGACTGCCCACGTCCAGGCGTCGTGCAGCGCAACGGAACCTTGCCAGTTCGGATTCAGATAGGCCGCGCCCGGCAGCCCGAACGCGTTGATGTTAAGCAACAGGATCCCCAGAATGGCGATGCCTCGAAGAAAATCCAGCGTCTGTATGCGGGGCATGTCCGGGTTCCTGCTGTAGCGACCTGCGGCAAAAGAAGGTTTGGTGCAGTAAACGTCAGCCTGCGGCTATTAACCCGCCGCAGGCAAAAAGTATTAGCTGTGGCGAACGGCGCGCAGAAATTCCTGGCGGGTATTCTGGCTGGACTTAAACAGGCCGCCCAGCGATGTGGTGGTGGTCGCGCTGGTAGCGTCACGGATCCCGCGCGCTTTCACGCAGTAATGCACCGCGTCGATAGACACAGCCACGTTATTGGTGCCAAGCAGCGTTTGCAGCGCGATCAGCACCTGCTGGGTCAGACGTTCCTGTACCTGCGGACGGGAAGAGAAAAACTGCACGATGCGGTTAATCTTTGACAGGCCAATCACCTTGTCTTTCGGGATGTAGGCTACCGTCGCTTTACCGTCGATGATAACAAAATGGTGTTCGCAGGTGCTGGTCAGCGTGATATCGCGTACCGTCACCATTTCATCTACCTTCATTTTGTTTTCAATCAGGGTGATTTTTGGGAAGTTGGCGTAGTCCAGACCGGAGAAAACCTCATTCACATACATTTTGGCGATGCGATGCGGCGTTTCCATCAGGCTGTCGTCTTCTAAATCAAGATTAAGCAACTGCATGACTTCGGTCATGTGACCGGCAATCAGGCGTCTGCGGGTTTCGTCATCCATTTCACGCGCAGGCGAGCGTAACGGGGTTTCCAGTCCACGCGCGAGCAGCGCTTCGTGAACAAGTGTGGCTTCCTGACTTAACGTAGCCATGGCGATCTTTTCTCCAGCAGGTGTAACGCCGGCCCCGACGGGACCGGTACAATTTCAGAGGCGGTATTTTCGTACACAACGCGCCGTTAATCCAGCAAATCACGCCGTATTACGCCCGAAACTGTTTCACGCGGTAACCAAATCGCGTCGCCAGACCAGTAGCCCGGCCACGATCAGTCCTGCGCCTGCCAGATAAAGCGCAGGCTCCAGCCGATGTGTAAGCGTGGTAGAAACGGCAGAAACCAGCGGCCCGACAAGTTGCCCGACGGCATATCCCGTGGTCAACAAGCCTGCCATATAACGACTGTGTAGCGGGGCCATTTCGCGCGCGTATTGCAGGGTGAGCTGTACCAGACTAAGGAAGCCGATGCCCATCAGTACCGAACCGACCGCCAGTCCGCCGAGACCCGGCACGGCAGCTGCGCACAACACACCCAGCGCTTGCGCCCAGAGATTGAGCGCGAGCCGTCTGTTAGAGGTGCCAAAATGCCGCAGAAGGATACCCAATACGATACCCACTACCGCCGCACCGCCAAAAATCGGCCAGACAAACTGGGCGAAAGCGCTGCCGGGAAAACGGGCGGCGGCCATCTGCGACATAAAAGTGGCGGGAATAATATAGCCAAAGCCCGCCAGGCTATAGCTCCAGACCAGCTTTTTCAGCGCCGTCGTCAATACCAGCGGTTCCGGTGCCGTTTCGGGCCGATGCAGCTCGCCTTTGCGCGGTAAATAGCGTGCAATGGGTAAAACCAGCACCAGCGCCAGCACGCCGTAGGCTATCCAGGCCTGGGCGGCGCTGACCTGTTCTCCGTGCAGGAACACGGCCAGCAGCCCGCTCAGGAAAATACCCGTTCCCGGCCCGGCAAAAACGGCGGCGCTCAGGCCGGGACGACCATACTTATGCAGCTGCTCGTTGCTCCATGCCGCCACCAGCACCATCGTCCAGCCGCTGGCCCAGCCGATAACAAAACGAATAACGCCGTGCAGCCACGGCCCGGCGACGCAGGCGGAAAGCAGCGTCAGCACCACCGCTCCGCCAATTCCTGCCTTTAGCCGCGTTTCTACATGGCTGGTTGTCCGCATCGCGTTCCATGAACCGCAGAGATAACCCAGATAGTTAAAAGCCGCCACGACCGCCGCGCTGGTTAGCGTCAGCTGGTGTTCCGCAATCATCAACGGCACCTGAGGCGTAAAAGTAAATCGTCCAATTCCCATCGCCACAATAAGAGCGATAAAGGCGCTGAGCGCCACGCGTAGTGCCATGTTCTTTTCCTGCTGCCGAGGTAATGAAAATGTTGCTAACAGTGTGTACCACGATTAGACTTACAAAAAATGAATAATAGTCACTAACTTGCTTACAAAAAGAGAATAAATGGATCTGACCCAGCTAAAAATGTTCTGTGCGGTGGCGGAGACCGGGTCGCTGGTACGCGCCGCCGAGCAGCTGCACCGTGTGCCGTCCAACCTGACAACCAGGTTACGCCAGCTGGAGCAGGAAACGGGCATCGATCTGTTTATTCGTGAAAAACAGCGCCTGCGCCTGTCACCGATGGGGCACAATTTTCTGTGCTACGCGCAGCGTATCCTGGCGCTGAGTGAAGAAGCGCTAAATATGGCACACAGTGGCGAACCGGGCGGCAATTTTGCGCTGGGCTCAATGGAAAGTACCGCAGCCGTACATCTGCCTTCTCTGCTATCGACCTATCATCAGCGCTATCCAGAGGTAGCACTCACGTTGATTACCGGCACCTCCGGTGAGCTTATTGAGCAAGTGCGCAAGGGCACGCTGGCGGCCGCGCTGGTTGAAGGTCCGATAGTGGCGGATGAGCTTAACAGCTGCAAAACCTTTGCCGAACGGATGGTGCTGATCGGCAATCTGAGCCATCCACCGGTTAACCATCCTGCCGATGCGGCTGGCGATACCCTGTTCGCCTTTCGCCCCGGCTGCTCTTACCGCCTGCGTTTAGAAAACTGGTTTCGCCAGGCAGGGATAGCGCCCGGCCAGTTTATGGAAATTCAGTCCTATCACGCCATGCTGGCCTGCGTAGCCAGCGGTGCGGGTCTGGCCATTCTGCCAGAATCGGTGCTGGCGCGGATAGCGACGCCGGGTCAGGTGCAACAGTATCCCCTGCCCGAAGAAATCAGTCATACCGACACTTATTTAATCTGGCGGCGCGACGCTTTCACGCCCAATGTAAAGGCGCTGAAGTATCTGATTATAGAGCAGACGCCAGACGACGAAATTCAGCCATAATTAATGGGTTTGAGCGCAACAGCCCGTTCTCCCGACATTGCCGAATGGCAGCCTTCGATAAGGAATACACTGATATGCAAATGATTAAAACTCGCGCCGCCATCGCATGGGCCGCTGGCGAACCTCTGTCGATTGAAGAAGTGGATCTGATGCCGCCGCAGAAAGGTGAAGTGCTGGTGCGCATCGTAGCGACCGGCGTTTGCCATACGGACGCCTATACGCTGTCCGGAAAAGACCCTGAAGGCGTTTTCCCGGCGATTTTAGGGCACGAAGGCGGCGGCATTGTAGAAGCGGTCGGCGAAGGCGTTACCAGCGTTGAGGTTGGCGATCACGTTATCCCACTCTACACGCCAGAATGCGGCAAATGTAAATTCTGTTTGTCGGGCAAAACTAACCTTTGTCAGGCCATCCGCGCCACCCAAGGCAAGGGCCTGATGCCGGACGGCACCACCCGTTTCTTTAAAGACGGCAAGCCTATTTTCCACTATATGGGCACCTCGACCTTCTCTGAATACACCGTTATTCCGGAAATCTCGCTGGCAAAAATCAGCAAAGAAGCGCCGCTGGAAGAAGTTTGCCTGCTGGGCTGCGGCGTCACTACCGGCATGGGCGCGGTAATGAATACGGCGAAGGTTAAAGAAGGCGATACCGTGGCGATTTTCGGCCTGGGCGGCATTGGCCTGTCGGCGATTATCGGCGCGAAAATGGCAAAAGCCGGCCGCATCATCGGTATCGATCTGAACACCAGCAAGTTCGATCTGGCGACCAAACTGGGCGCGACCGATTTAATCAATCCAAAAGATTTCGACAAGCCGATTCAGGATGTGATTGTGGAGATGACCGACGGCGGCGTCGATTTCTCCTTTGAATGTATCGGCAACGTTAACGTTATGCGTTCTGCGCTGGAGTGCTGCCATAAGGGCTGGGGCGAATCCGTGATTATCGGCGTGGCCGGCGCGGGCGAAGAGATTTCTACTCGTCCATTCCAGCTGGTTACCGGACGCGTGTGGCGCGGTTCAGCTTTTGGCGGCGTCAAGGGTCGTTCTCAGCTGCCGGGCATCGTTCAGCGCTATCTGGACGGCGAGTTCCAGCTTAACGACTTCATTACCCATAACATGCCGCTGGAAGAGATTAACGACGCGTTTGATCTGATGCACGAAGGGAAATCGATCCGTTCCGTGGTGCATTTCACTAAATAAGGAGAGAGGAATGGCATCCAGCCTGGAGCTACTTGAAGAACATCGGTTATTTGGCGGCTGGCAGCAGCGCTACCGCCATCTGTCGGCCACGTTAAACTGCTCAATGACCTTCAGCATTTTTCTGCCGGGGCCTAAGGGCGAAACCGCGCCGCCTGTCCTGTGGTTTCTGGCGGGGCTGACCTGCACCGACGAGAACTTCTCAACGAAATCGGGGGCGCAGCGCGTGGCGGCGGAGCTGGGTCTGGTGCTGGTCATGCCGGATACCAGCCCGCGTGGCGAAGTAGTACCCAATAATGAAAGTTACGATCTGGGTCAGGGCGCGGGGTTCTATCTTAACGCCACGCAGGCACCGTGGGACGCACATTTTCGCATGTACGATTACCTGAACGAAGAACTGCCCGCGCTGATAGCCGGGAACTTCAACGTCAGCGACAAACAGGCGATTATGGGCCACTCGATGGGCGGCCACGGTGCGCTAATGCTGGCGTTACGTAATCCGCAGCGTTTTGTTTCCGCATCCGCGTTTGCGCCCATCGTTAACCCTGCCCAGGTGCCGTGGGGCGAAAAAGCCTTTACTGCTTATCTGGGTAAAGATCGTCACAGTTGGGAAGAGTATGACAGCTGTACGCTGATGCAGCGCGCGACGCAGCAGGTGCCAATGCTGTTGGATCAGGGCGACAGCGATCAGTTTCTGGCCGATCAGCTCCGTCCGGAGCGACTGGAAAGCATCGCCCGCGAAAAAGAGTATCCGCTTACCGTGCGTATTCAGCCCGGATACGATCACAGCTACTTCTTTATCGCCAGCTTTGTGGAAGATCATCTGCGCTTTCACGCGAAGTATCTGCTGGCATAGCAGCTGAAGGCCGGGATATCCCGGCCTTTTTATTACCCCTTTCCCAACCCCTCCCCGATCCCCATTGTCATATGCCCATAATGATTATTATAATAATGATTACGGCATGGAGCCGGAGGACAAGGGTATGGTGATTTACATTCACAAACGTCTGGACAGGATGTTCGATAAATTCGGTATCGGTGACATCGAGCTTTGTACGGTAGCTTCTAAATTATGCACGGCAACTTTGAAGCAGACTTAGGCGGCGGCGTTAAAAAAAAGCGGATACTGCTGCATGCGGGTAAAAGCAGATGCAAAAATGATGGATCGACTAACGGCAAGCGGCACATTCAGAGAGGTAAACAAAAATGAAAACAAAACCAGCTGAACTAAACGAAATGCTTGAAGATGCCAGAGAATTACAGGCGCTGGGATTGATGAGCGATGACGATGTGCAGGAAATTGCTGCGCGCGTAAGCTTGCGGGAGTTCCGTCAACGCGTTGCGGCGGTTCGCGCTATGTCAGGCAGTGAAATTAAAGCGGTTCGTGCCCGATGGGGCCTGACCCAGGCGACGCTGGCTTATATGCTGGGCATGACGGTAGATAGCGTTTCTAAATGGGAGCGTGGCGAAATCACCCCAAGCGGCCCTGTACTCCGCATTCTTAATACGCTGGCCGTAAAAGGCCCGGATATTTTTGTCATTTAAGTTCCGCATATATAGCCAGCTTAAAACTTATGCGGAAGTTTTATACTAAATAGCCGAAGGCCGGGATACCCCGGCCTTTTTATCACTCATGAATAAGGCAAAAAGCTTCAGGACTGCTTGCCAGAAACATGGAGCGAACGCGTGGAGATAATTGCCAGACGGTTCTGGTAGTGGTTCACATCACCCCACAACCACTGTTCATAATGCCCCACGTCACTGTCTGTTTTCATCTCATTCAGTTCGCAGGTAATCATATCGTATGCGTAAACTTTCAGGCCCCATAAGCGCTCCCGGCCTGATTTTCAAAAAGCCGGTTCAGTGACCAGGCCGTCGATCAGTACCTGTGGCGTACCTTGTGAACAACGCTCAATGCGTCCGCGCACGCCGTAAACTTTTGCCAGGCTTTGCGGCGTAATCACTTCTTCCGGCAGGCCGTCGGCAATCAGCTCGCCGTTTTGCAGCATCAGTACGTGCTGACCGTGGCGCAAAGCGATATTGATATCGTGAACAACTACCACCGTAACAATATTGCGCCTGCGGGTTTCCCGGCGAACCAGATCCATAACGTGGAACTGATAGTTGAGATCCAGCGCGCTGAGGGGTTCATCCAGCAGCAGCAGTTCGGGACGACGGATCAGCGACTGCGCCAGGCCCACCAGCTGCTTCTGCCCGCCGGAAAGCTGATCCAGATAGCTTAACGCCAGATGTGCAATGCCCAGCTGTTCCAGCAGCGCCATCACTTCTGCCTCACTATCCGGGCTGCTTCGGCCACCGGAGGCGCGCTGCGCAACGATAATCGATTCCAGCACGTGCAGATGCACGCCAGCAGGCAGCGACTGCGGCAAATAAACTACCTTTTCCGCTCGCCGGGCAAACGGCTGCGCCAGCAGTTCGGTGCCGTTCAGCCACAGTTCGCCCTGCGCCTGGTTAAGCCCGGCAATAGAGCGCAGCAGCGTTGATTTTCCGCAGCCGTTTGGCCCCAGCAGCACGGTAATCTTTCCGCGCGGCAGCAGCGGCACGATGAGATTGCTGATAATTTTGCGTTTAGGGTAACCGGCATGGAAGCCGCTGATTTTCAGGCCATCCATCAGACGCTCCCCCGATGACGCAAGATAATGCTCAGGAAGAACGGAACGCCCACCAGAGAAGTTACGATGCCTACGGGAATAATTACGCCGGGCACCAGATTTTTCGACACTACCGAGGCCATTGATAACACTAAGGCACCGGTTAATGCGCTGGCCGGCAGGTAAAAGCGGTGGTCCTCACCAAAGATCAGGCGGGCGATATGCGGCGCAACCAGCCCGATAAAGCCTATCGGGCCAACAAAAGCCACCGCCAGCGCAGACAGGATACTGATACGCAGCAGCGTGCCCAGACGCAGGCGGCGGACGTCAATACCAAAGCTGACGGCGCGATCTTCGCCCAGGCGCAGCGCGGTCAGCTTCCAGGAACTCATCATGGAAAACGGCACAATCACCAGCAGCGCCAGCGTCAGCACGCCCAGCTTGTCCCAGGACGCTCTTGCCAGACTGCCCATGGTCCAGAATACCAGTCCCTGTAACGTGTCTTCGCTGGCGATAAACTGCATCATTGAGACCAGCGCGTTAAAGGTAAAGACCAGCGCGATACCAAACAGTACCACGCCAGAGGTGGCCACGCGCGTCCAGCGGGTAACGCCATCCAGCATCAGGGCCGCCAGCAGCGCAAAAATAAAGGCGTTAGCCGAGATAAACCACTGATCGGGGATGCCCGGAAAACCAATCCCCAGCACGATCGCCAGCGCGGCGCCAAAGGCCGCAGCAGATGAAACGCCAAGGGTAAACGGGCTGGCCAGCGGGTTATTCAGGATGGTTTGCATTTCCGCACCGGCCAGACCCAGCGCCAGGCCTACCACCACCGCCATCAGGGCGTAAGGCAGGCGAATGTCCCAGACGATAACGCGCGAACCGGCGTCGACGCTCTCCGGCGACAGCAGCGTTTGCCACAGCGTATGCAGCGTCAGCCCGGATGGCCCCAGCGTAAAATCAAACAGCAGGGAAGCAAGGATCGCCAGCACCAGGATGCCCATAAAAAACAGACGGCGGCGCAGCAGGTGATGGTAACGATCCATCGCGCCTTCTTTCTGCCGTCGGACTAAGGTGTGCTCGGGATTGTGGGTCACGCTCATGGTCTCTACCTGTCATTAAGTTCGCCTCTTTCACCGGCAAACTCATAAAATTTAGCAAAGCAAAAAACTACGGCGCTAACAATAAAGGAAATGATAATAGTTATCAATCATATTTGTAACAAGGAATTACAGGCGGGATAAGGCGCGGAAACCGCGCCTTTGCTTAAAGTTACTTATTTGGTGTGGGGAAACCGCATTTCGCTGTATTTCACAAAGCGAGTACCTTTGGTCAGCTTGTAACCGAACCAGATAATCAAAAACAGCGGAATACCGATATAGGTCGCGGCGGCACCATACCAGTCGATACGATCTGCCAGAAACGCCTGATAGTTCTGCCCTAGCGTAATAATCAGGCACAGTACAAAAGCGAAGATAGGCCCCAGCGGGAAAAACTTCGAGCGGTAAGGCAGGTCGGCCAGATCGTGGCCCTGCGCCACATAGCCGCGACGGAAGCGGTAATGGCTAATCGCAATCCCCAGCCATGCGATAAAACCGGTCATGCCTGACGTGTTAAGCAGCCACAAATAAACGGTTTGATTGCCAAACATAGAGGTCAGGAAGCAGAGCGCCGCTACCACGGTCGTGGCATACAGCGCGTTACGCGGTACGCCGCCTTTGGAAAGCTTACCAAAAATACGCGGCGCTTTGCCTTCACGCGCCAGCGTAAACAGCATGCGGGTAGAAGCGTACATTCCGGAATTGCCCGCAGACAGAATAGCGGTCAGGATCACGGCGTTCATAATGGCCGCCGCCGAAAGCAGACCGGCATGCTTAAACACCAGCGTAAACGGGCTAACGCTGATATCTTTTACGTCGTTCCGCAGTAGACTTGGATCGGTGTAAGGGATAATCAGGCTAATAACCAGGATCGCCAGAATATAGAACAGCAGGATGCGCCAGAAAACCTGGCGAACCGAGCGCGGAATATTTTTGGCCGGATCTTCCGATTCCCCCGCCGCGATACCAATCAGCTCCGTACCCTGAAAAGAGAAGCCGGCAATCATCGCCACGCCGATCATCGCAGAGAAGCCGCCGGAGAACGGCGCATCACCAATATGCCAGTTCTGCCATCCTGCTACAGGCTGATTGCCGTGCAGAATGCCCACAATCATCATCACGCCAACTACGATAAAAATCACCACAGTGACCACTTTGATCAGGGAGAACCAGTATTCTGCCTCACCAAAGCCCTTTACCGAAATGTAGTTGAGCAAGAAGATGATGCTCAGGAAGAGAACGCTCCAGATCCAGCCGGGCGTATCCGGGAACCAGTAGGTCATTACCAGCTGCGCGGCAACCAGCTCAATCGCCACGGTTACGGCCCAGTTGTACCAGTAGTTCCACCCCAGCGCGAAGCCGAAGCCTTCTTCAACAAAGTCAGAACCGTAGGTAGAGAAAGAGCCGGAAACCGGCATAAAAGCCGCCAGTTCGCCGAGGCTGGTCATCAGGAAGTAAACCATCAGCCCGATTAAGGCGTAGGAAAGCAGTGCGCCACCCGGCCCGGCCTGAGAGATAGTTGCGCCGGAGGCGACAAACAGGCCGGTACCGATTGACCCGCCGATAGCGATCATCGTCAGATGACGCGACTTTAATTTGCGCTGTAACTCAGGCTGTTGTGTGGTTTTTGTGTCATGATCCATCGTTAAATGCTGTGCTCTGGCTAAAATGAGGCGCGATTGTAACAAACTCCTCTGGCAGAAGTAGTAATTCCGCGACGTTATAAGATAGGTTCATGATCCGTCGCCGATTATTAGCGCGATGGAATTTCCCGTTTATCCTGCCGAATATCAGCGCGTTAGGCTTGCCTGCTTGCTCGTATCTTTGGTGCCAGGCACCGCTTTTGCGACAAACTACTCGGCGCAATAGCTTAAAAAACGCTGTAGCGCTTTGGATAAATGCTTCTGGCGATGATGGATGCGATAAAGCGTGCGCTTCAGTTTTGGCAACGGAATCGGCACTTCTTTTAGCGACCCTGCCGCCAGCTGCTCAGCGATGACCCTCCGAGAGAGACAGCTGATCCCCATACCGTGGCGCACCGCGTGCTTAATCGCTTCGGAATTGCCCAGCTCCAGCGCCAGGCTAAACTGCGGCAGATGCGACAGCAGCAGGTAATCGACGATTTCGCGCGTGCCGGAGCCATGTTCGCGCAGGATCCAGTGCGCCTCCGCCAGGCTTTGTAGCGTAACTGGCTGATTAAACAGCGGCGCATCGGCGGCGGCAAACACCACCAGCTCATCTTCCAGCCAGGGTTCACCAATCAGCTCGCTAACGTGGCAAGGCCCTTCGATAAAACCGATATCGACGCGAAAATCCATCACGGCGTTGATCACGTCCTGGCTATTACCCACGCTTAGCTCCAGCGGCAGCTCGGGGAAATCACGACGCCAGCCTGCCAGCATGCCCGGCAACATGTAGTTACCAATGGTGCTGCTGGCGTAAACCCGCAGCGCGCCGTTATCTTCACGAAACAGCCGTTCAATTTCCGTAGCCTGTTCCAGTAACGCGACCGTACGCGGATAAAGTAAACGCCCGTGCTCGTTAACCACCAGGCGCTTGCCGACCCTGTCGAACAGCTGCACGCCGAGCTGGTTTTCCAGATCCGCCAGCGCCGCGCTGACCGCCGACTGCGACAGCGCCAGTACCTGCGATGCCTGCGTAGTCGAACCGCTTTTCAGCACTTCGGCAAAGACTTCAAGCTGTCTTAACGTAATATGCATTGCTTTTCCTCAGCCAGCGTAATGCCTTATCAGCCATACAATGACGGCCAGCCACGCCAGAAGAACAACTGCCAGCCAGAGGCCAGCCCGCTTTTTTTTCTGATATTGTCTGTCGGTGCGCTGCTGGCTGGCAAGCCGAACTTCTTTTGGCAGCAGCCGCAGCAACAGCATGATGCCTGCCGGGACGATAATGGCGTCGTCCAGTAATCCCACTACCGGTATAAAGTCCGGGATAAGATCGATGGGGCTAAAGGCATATATCGCCAGCGCGACGGCCATTCCCTTTTGCCAGAATGGCGTACGAGGATCACGGCAGGCGTACCATAGCGTTAATCCATCCCGACGGATAATCCCTGCCCACTTTCTTAAACGCCTGAACATAATACGCCCTCTTATATCACTTATTCTGGTTAATTATAAATATATAATCAATTTCTCTTTTAAGCCACCCTGACGCATGCTGGGCTTCTTCACTTAAGGAGTCTGGCTATGGCTGAGTTATCGCTGACGCATGTTCGTTTCTCTACGCTGCGCTATGTTAGTGGGCTGGGGCTGGCTATGCTACTGGCAGCCGCCGCGCTTTGGTTAAGCAATCAACCTGCGGTAGCAGCGTCTGGACTGGGCGCATTAACCCTGGCGATGATCGCGGGTATCGTAGCAGGCAATACTTTTTATGGCCGTCTGGCTTCCTGTGATGCTGGCGTACAGCTGGCGAAAAAGCTCTTATTACGTGTCGGCATCGTGCTTTACGGTTTTCGCCTGACCTTTCAGCAAATTGCCGATATCGGCTTTAGCGGCGTGTTGACCGATTTACTGCTGCTCAGTTCGACTTTTCTGCTGGCATGCTGGCTGGGTCGTCGCGTACTGGGGCTGGATCGCGATACCGTCTGGCTGATTGGCGCAGGCAGCAGCATTTGCGGCGCGGCGGCGATTATGGCTACCGAACCGGTCATCAAGGCGGAAGCGCCGAAAGTGGCGATCGCTATCGCTACCGTGGTGCTGTTCGGCACAATTGGCATTTTCCTTTATCCTTTGCTGTGGCACTGGTGCGCTACCGCGCTACCCGGCATTACGCCTGCACAGTGGGGTATTTTTACCGGCTCAACCCTGCACGAGGTCGCTCAGGTGGTCGCTGCCGGGCACGCGGTTAGCCCGGAAACGGAAAATGCCGCGGTCATCACCAAAATGCTGCGAGTAATGCTGCTGGCCCCTTTCCTGCTGATCCTCACTTTTCGCGTGGGTCGCTCGGGGCAGCGAAACCTGCGCCGCATTAGTTTTCCCTGGTTCGCGCTGGGCTTTATCGGCGTGGCGCTCTTTAACTCGCTGCACCTGTTACCGACAGCGCTGGTCAACGAATTTAACAAACTGGATAACTTTTTGCTGGCCGTGGCGATGGCAGCGCTGGGGCTGACCACGCAGTTTAGCCAGCTAAAAAAAGCGGGGATAAAGCCGGTACTGCTGGGCGCTGCGCTGTTTGTGTGGCTGATGGTGGGCGGTGGCGCGATTAACCTGGCTATACAGCATTTGCTGGCATAATTTCTGGCCGTTTCCGGTTATCATGGCCCGCTTTGATAAAATAAAGGAGAGCAGGCATGAAATTTATCGGCGCTCACGTCAGCGCGTCTGGCGGTGTGGATCAGGCGGTGCTGCGCGCCCATGAAATCGAGGCGACGGCTTTTGCGCTTTTTACCAAAAACCAGCGCCAGTGGCGAGCGGCCCCGCTGACCAAAGAGGTGATTTCCGCCTTTCGCAACGCCTGCGAGAAATATCACTACAGCGCGGCGCAAATCCTGCCGCACGACAGTTTTTTAATTAATCTGGGCCATCCGCTGGAAGAAGCGCTGGAAAAGTCGCGCGGTGCTTTTATCGACGAGCTACAGCGCTGCGAACAGCTTGGCCTGTCGCTGCTGAACTTTCATCCCGGCAGCCATTTGCAGCAGATTGATGAAGAAGCCTGCCTGAAACGTATCGCCGAGTCGGTCAATATTGCGCTGGATAAAACTCAGGGGGTCACCGCCGTGATTGAAAATACGGCCGGTCAGGGCAGCAATCTCGGCTTCCGCTTTGAGCATCTGGCCGCAATTATCGACGGCGTGGAAGATAAATCCCGCGTGGGCGTCTGTATTGATACCTGCCACGCTTTCGCGGGCGGCTACGATCTGCGTACCGAAGAAGACTGCGTCAAAACTTTTGCCGAGTTTGAGCGCATCGTAGGCTTCCAGTATCTGCGCGGTATGCACCTGAACGATGCTAAAAGCGCCTTTGCCAGCCGCGTTGACCGCCATCACAGCCTGGGCGAAGGCAACATTGGTAAAACGGCGTTCAGCTGGTTAATGAAGGACAGCCGCTTTGACAACATTCCGCTGATTCTGGAAACGATTAATCCGGATATCTGGAAAGATGAAATCGCCTGGCTGAAGTCAGAGCAGATCTGAAAGGGAATGCGTTCGTCTTGATTCCCGCCAGCTGAAAATTTCTGACCCGAACAATCAGCTTTTATAAAAGACTGGAAACGAGCGGGAAAGAAAAGCAGCGGGTGCCAGGGATGGCACAGGCCGGGCCTGTTAACGTAATTTACTAACTGTTAAATAGTCACCCGGTGTTGCTGTCGAGTGACCAGGCGGCTTAATATCCTCGCTTGAAATTTATATTTCCTTTGAAAGCGACTCAATGACTTTTACTTTTAAAATATCAAGAAATTCAGCTGTTGTTGCCCCCCACAATTGCGGAGAAAACTCGAAACCATAGCGATGTTCAAAGTCTTTTTCTAAATCATCAGCTTCACGATAAAATTGCTCAATATCATCAATCAGCCCTTGCCTGTAAGCAGCGGGAGTTTCTGCTATCCAGACATTAACTTGCGACTCAATACTGTCACCAGGGCCGTGTAGCTCGTAATCCATGCCGAAATAAGTAAAAATCAGGCCATCAAGATTATCTACGTTGATTTTTTTCATTGCTACACCATTGGATAAGCTGTAAGGACGAAATAGACTTTCCCATGCCAGAGCTCAGATTTTAACACAACTCGATTTAACGCTAAATTCAGTGAAAATGATTTAACTCTATTACCTGTCATAACGTAAAAATCATACGCCAGGCGCGCTAGTGAATTACGTAATAGCTTTGGTGATGTGGCCGTAGCTGTCGCTTTTACACACTCAATTCTTATGTAGATATGGATTTCATCTATCGATTGTATCTTCGACAGCTTACACAAAGCATCGGAAGTAAACAAAGCGTAACGCTTACTAAGGTTGTGCACTGCTTTATTCTGCGCAAATAAAAAAAGCGCGGTCGCCCGCGCTTTTTTCTTTACTCAAAACGTCAATCAGGCTTTCGCCAGCTCTGCTTCCGGGCGCTTCAGCACCGCGTAAGAGAGACCCGCTACCAGCGTACCGGCGATAATCGCCAGCAGATAGCCCAGCACCGGGGTGATAGCGCCAGGGATTAGTAGCACAAACAGCCCGCCATGCGGCGCCATCAGCTTCGCGCCAACCCACATAGAGATTGCGCCAGTCAACGCGCCGCCAACAATGCAGCATGGCAGAACGCGCATCGGGTCACGGGCCGCAAAAGGAATTGCGCCTTCCGAGATAAAGCACAGACCCAGTACCAGCGCCGCTTTACCGCCTTCCTGCTGACCTTTGTTGAATTTCTTACGCGCCACCAGCGTCGCCAGGCCCATTGCCAGCGGCGGTACCATACCGCCAGCCATAATCGCGGCCATCGGGGCATAGGTCTGCGAACTGAGCAGGCCAACACCAAACGCATAGGCGACTTTATTCACCGGGCCGCCCATATCAGTACACATCATGCCGCCCAGAATCGCGCCAAGCAGTACCGCGTTTGCCGTGCCCATGTTTGCCAGCCAGTGGGTCAGGCCAGCCATGATTTTCGCTACCGGGCCGCCCACCACGTAGATCATCAGCAGGCCGGTAATTAAACTGGCAAGCAGCGGAATAATCAAAATGGGTTTTAGCGCCTCCATACTTTGCGGCAGCTTCACCTTTGTACTGATCAGCTTCGCGGCGTAACCGGCGATAAAACCGGCGATAATACCGCCAAGGAAACCTGCATTAATGCTGGTAGCGATCATACCGCCAATCAAACCCGGCGTCAGGCCAGGACGGTCAGCGATGGAGAAGGCAATAAAGCCAGCCAGCACCGGTACCATCAGCGCAAATGCACTGCCGCCACCAATCTGCATCAGCGCGGCCGCCAGCGTGCCCTGCTCTTTAAATGCGGTAATACCAAAAGCGAAGGAGAGCGCGATACTCAGGCCGCCCGCTACGACCATCGGCAGCATATAGGAAACGCCGGTCAGCAGATGACGATAGGCGCCTGCGCCCTCTTTTTCTCACCCTGTGCCGCAGGCTGGTTGCCGCCCTGCGGCTGATAAGGTTTAGCCTGCGCCAGCGCCTTGTCGAATTCCTGCGCGGTTTTCTTCAGCGCCAGACCAGTAGAAGTACGGTACATCGGTTTACCGGCAAATTTTGCCAGATCCACTTCAATATCCGCCGCAATAATGACCAGGTCGGCTTCAGCGACTTCTTCTGGTGTAATCGCATTGCCTGCGCCCACGGAACCACGGGTTTCTACCTTCACCCACCAGCCGCGTTTTTTCGCTTCGGTATCAATGGCTTCTGCAGCCATAAAGGTATGCGCCACGCCGGTCGGACAGGCGGTGACGGCTACAATACGCTTAGGGCCGCTGGCGACCACATCGGTAGCAGTGGTAACAGCCGCCGGTTTAGCCACGGCGGGTGCCTGCCAGGTTTTGGCATCGGTTTGCGCTTTTGCCAGTTCAGTTTCCGGCTGACGCAGCAGCGATTCGATATCCGTCTGGTAAACGGTTTTGCCATGCAGATCGATACTGGCAGGCAGCGATTTACCCACCACGATGATCTGTTCGGCTTCAGCCAGGTTTTCCGTCAGCGTCAGCCCTTTTGCCGCCGCGCTCGCTTTAAGAATATTTTTTGCCAGATGGCTGGTAGCCAGCCCCAGCGAAGGATCAAATATCAGCAGCGTTTTCATTATGCCTCTCCTGCTGTCAGTTAAAGGGTTTCAGGTCGACGCGCGCCATCATTGCGGCCAACTGGGTACGATCGGTCACGCCTACGTTGCTCTGGCTGACGGCCAGCGCCGCCACGGCCGTGGCAAGACGCAGCGTGTGTTCGCTGGATTCACGCATCAGCAGGCCGTAAATCAGCCCGCCGACCATAGAATCTCCGGCACCCACGGTACTCACCACCTCACAGGCCGGTGGTTTGGCGATCCATTCGCCTGAAGCGTTAACCCACAGCGCGCCTTCTGCACCCAGAGAGATCACCACGTGGGCGATGCCCTGTTCGCGCAGCGCATGCGCGGCTTCAATAACATCCTGCAGAGTCGGTAACTTGCGCCCGGCCCAGATTTCCAGCTCGCGGCGATTAGGCTTGACCAGCCACGGTGCCGCTTTCAGACCGGCAACCAGCGCTTCGCGGCTGCTGTCAAAAATAATGCAGGGACAGTGCGTGCGTAGCGCGCTCATCCATTCGGTAAACGCGTCCGGGTCTACGCCGCTGGGTAAGCTGCCGCTCACGCAGACCATATCGAACTGGCCCAGCCAGGTCAGGGAATCAGTGGTAAAACGCTCCCAGTCCTGCGGCGTGACTTCAAAACCCGAAAAGTTAAGGTCGGTCACTTCACCATCTTTTTCGGTCAGCTTTACGTTGATGCGGGTACGGCCTTCTACCACCTGAAAACGGTTGGCAATGCCCAAATCGCTGAACAGATGCTGAAAGCCATCCTGGTTCTCTTTGCCCAGGAAACCGCCAACGGTGACGTCGATGCCTAAATCTTTCAGGACCTTCGCTACGTTAATGCCTTTACCAGCGGCGTGCAGGCCGGTGGTTTTCACCAGGTTAACTTCGCCACGCTCGATTTCCGGCGTATAGCCCACCAGATCGTAGGCCGGATTCAGCGTAATAGTTGCTACGCGTCTGCTCATGCTGCACCCTCGCCCAGACCGGCGCTTATCGCTTCGCCAATCGCGTCCAGTGCCGCGCGTGCATCTTCACCGCTGGCAGTGAAGCGCAGGCGGTGCCCTTTCTTCACGCCAAGCGCGACGACTTTCATCAGGCTGCGGCCGTTGGCAGGCTTGCCGCTGCCGTCCAGGTTAGTGACGGTAACGTCGCAGTTAAACTTCTTGATAACGCTGACCAGCGCCGTGCCTGGACGAGCATGTAAGCCGTGCTCATTGCGGATGGTAAATTCTTCCGTCAGCACGTCCGCCTGTTCAGAAACTTCGCTGGTCAGCAGCGCCAGAATCCCGGCAGCATCCGCGCTCAGCAGACGTTCCGCCTGCTGCTTGATCAGCAGATCGCTTAAATAGTTCAGCACGTTCAGCGGCTGCTCGTCGACGACGGCAACGGTGACCAGCAGCGCGGCTTTCTCACCTTCCACTTCAAACGGCGTGGCGCTGCGGCTGACCGCGACGGCGCTGCCCAGATTGCCCGTAGCGCTGTCGTTCAGCCAGATACCCTGCCCCAGGTTCAGCGGGCGGGAGGCGATAACGTGGCTGACAAAGCCGGCATCTACCGCGCCAGCCTGTTGCAGACGGCCAGCGTTTAACGCCTGTAGCGTCATCAGATCGCTGGCGGCAACGTCAGTGGAAATCAGCGAGGTATCAAATTTAAATTCCGTGCCCTGCTTTTCGCCCATCAACAGAGCGCGCAGCGTTTCTGCGGAATCCGTGGTTTTCAGCTGCTCTGCTACACTGTCATCACTCAGCACGTGCGTTAACTGACGCAGCAGCGCCAGATGCTCGTCCGATTTGGCTGCGATACCGATGACAACATAGGCCGTCTGGTCTTCGCCCCAGGCAATGCCCTGTGGGAACTGATAAACCTGCACGCCGGTTTTCAGTACCAGGTCGCGCGTGTCGGTTGTCCCGTGGGGAATAGCGATGCCGTTGCCAAGATAGGTCGACGTCTGCTGCTCGCGGGCCAGCATACCGTTAACGTAGCCTTCGCCAACGTTACCGGCAGAGGTTAAGGCCGCCGCCACCTGGCGAATGGCCTCTTCTTTGTTCCCGGCCGTGGCACCGGGATGAATGGCGATCAGTTCAAGCTGGAACATAGTTCTCCTCGCTGCTTCATTTGAATCGTTTCAGCTATCACCGGGAAAAAAGCGGCTCCCCATGACTAACTGCCTGACAGCGCAACGCTGAAACGTTTCAATCAGTTTGAGCTTTGTTGTCCCGATGTTGCAAGTATTACCGTCAACGGCGTAGCAGATTTTTGAAGCGACGCACACTTCACTTCTCTTTGCAGAAAAAAATCTTTTTCTTCGCGGGATATGCTGATACTTGCTGAAGCCTTTTTAAGGTGCCGTCTGCTCTTCCAGCAACAGTAACCACGTTATCGCTTCTTCGCGGTTGGTTTTGCACATGTCAGCATCGGGTTTCAGGCTGGCGCAAACCGCTGGTCTTAACGGCGAGGTGAAAATTTTGCAGCGTTGCTGCTCGTCCAGCTGAATACAGGGCGTGTTGGCGGGCTTGCCATGCGGCATACCGGGAATGGGGGTAGAAATAGAGGGCGCGGTACAGCAGGCACCACAGTTCGATCGACACTGCATTACTTATCCTCATATTGAAAGCGCGACAATAGCAGGCGCATGCGGGGAATACTATGCTTTCAGAGCGCGGCGCTGCTGGCTTTTCGTCACCGTTAAGCACTTGCCTGAAACCGTCGGCAAGAGTAAGTTGTCGCGAGAATTTCCACCGCCCCTTTTATTGAGATAAGAAAATGCCAAGAGCGAATGAAATTAAAAAAGGCATGGCCGTCAGCTATAACGGTAAGCTGCTGTTAGTAAAAGATATTGACGTGCAAAGCCCCAGCGCACGCGGCGCTTCCACGCTGTATAAAATGCGCTTTACGGATATCCGTACCGGCCTGAAAGTCGAAGAACGTTTTAAAGGCGACGATATTATCGACGCTATTTCGCTAAGCCGTCGTCAGGTTACCTTTTCTTATAAGGATGGCGATGAGTATGTCTTTATGGATGACGAAGACTACACACCTTACGTCTTTAAACAGGAGCAGATTGAAGAAGAGCTGCTGTTTATTCCCGAAGGCGGCATTCCGGGCCTTCAGGTATTAACGATGGATGGCCAGATCCTGGCGCTGGAGCTACCGCAAACGCTGGATATGGAAATTATCGAAACCACGCCCGGTATTAAAGGTGCTTCCGCCAGCGCCCGAACCAAACCCGCTACGATGAGCACGGGTCTGGTGATCCAGGTGCCGGAATATCTCAGCAGCGGCGAACGCATCCGCATTCATATCGCCGAGCGCCGCTATATGGGCCGCGCAGAATAGTTTTCCGATGGCGGTCAACAGATGCACCGCCACAATTGTTATGTTATAACAATTTAACTAGCGATAGTTAATCGTAACAATCCCTTTAGCCTGCCTGCTGTCCAGCCAGCGAACGTCGGTCGTGCCGATGCCGGCCAGGGGTTGACTCCCTGAATGCAGCGAAACGGGCAGAACGATCGTCTGCCCGTTTTGATAGCAAGAAGCGCTGACCTGCGACTGGTTGAGCGACATCCCGCAGCTTTCGCCCATCAGGCTGCCCTGAAAACTAACGGTGCCGGTTGCGCTGGCGGCCAGAACAGGGCTTATCCATACGGACAGAAACAGGGCAAGGGCAAATTTAACATTGCTCATACATACCTCATTTATTAACTTCAGCCTGTTAACCATAGCCGCCAGCTAATTTTTAGCGGCCTGTCAGCGTAATCAGCCTGGTTTTAAGGAAAAAAATATGACGCGGGTCAATCTCATCACTGGTTTTCTGGGCAGCGGTAAAACCACCACGCTCCTGCATCTGCTGGCACAAAAGCCAGAAGGCGAGAAATGGGCGGTACTGGTCAATGAATTTGGTGAAGTGGGTATTGATGGCGCGCTGCTGGCGGAAAGCGGCGCGGTGTTAAAAGAGATCCCCGGCGGCTGCATGTGCTGCGTTAACGGTCTGCCGATGCAGGTTGGTCTGAATATGCTGCTGAAGCAGGCCAGGCCCGATCGCCTGCTGATAGAACCCACCGGGCTGGGCCATCCTAAACAGATCCTCGATTTGCTGGGCGCAGAAGTTTATCAGCCGTGGCTGTCGCTGGACGCCACGCTTTGCCTGCTCGATCCCCGTCAGTTAAATGACGCTCGCGTGGTGGAAAACGAAAACTTCCGCGACCAGCTGGCGGCAGCCGATATTATCGTAGCCAATAAAGAAGATCGCTGGGATGAGGCGACGCTTGCTGCCCTACAGCGCTGGCAGTTGCAGGACGACCCGGCGCGTCCGATTATTCCTGCGCGCTTTGGTGAAATTGCCGTTGAGCTGCTGAGCCGTCCCAGAACTAACCTGCGCGCGTTGCCTCGGGCGGCCCATCATCATACCGCACCCGCTTCGCGGCTGGCGGCGCTTGCCCCTGTTCAGAACACCCGCTGGCGGCGTTCGCTTAACCAGGGCCAGGGCTACTTTTCCTGCGGCTGGGTATTTGATGCCGACACCGTGTTCGATACCGTCGGCCTGCTTGAGTGGGCGCGGCTGGCTCCGGTTAGCCGGGTTAAAGGCGTCATGCGTATTCCGGAAGGTTTGCTGAGTGTTAACCGTCAGGGCGAAGATTTTAACATTGAAACGCGGCAGGCAACGCCGCCGGACAGCCGGATTGAAATCATTCATGAAGAAGAGGCTGACTGGAACAGGCTCCAGGCATCTTTGTTGAAGCTTCGTTTAACTAACGCTGTATAATCTACCCCGTTACTTTTTTCTTAACCTAATTTTAATAAAATGCGCGCAAATAATTTAATTTCTATCCTGGTGCTTAACGTGCTGGGCCTTGCATTGTTTTTCTCCTGGTATTTACCTGCGCACCATGGGTTCTGGTTTACGCTGGATAAGACCATTTTTTACTGGTTTAACGAGCGGCTGGTGACCAATAAAGCGCTGCTGTGGCTGGTGGCTATCACCAATTTCCGTCCTTTTGATGCGGTTTCACTGCTGGCAATGGGCGCGCTCTACTATAGCTTCTGGCGCCGGGAGACGCCGCAGGGCCGCAGGCGCATGCTGGCTATCGGCATTGCTATGCTGCTGACGGCTGTCGTGCTGAACCAGCTGGGCCATTTGATTCCGGTCTCGCATCCCAGCCCAACAAAGTTCTTCCCGGACGTTAATCACGTCACTACCTTAACCGGCATTCCAACCAAAGACGCTTCTTCCGATAGCTTCCCGGGCGATCACGGCATGATGCTGATGATTTTTGCCTGCTTTATGCTGCGTTATTTTGGCCGCCGGGCCTTTTTAATTGCGCTGGCCATCGTGCTGATATTTGCCACGCCGCGCATCATGATTGGCGCGCACTGGTTTACAGATGTAATGGTAGGATCGCTTTCTGTGGTGCTGGTGGGCATGAGCTGGTGGTTAATGACGCCAGGCAGCGATTATCTGGTCAATGCTTTATATCGTCATTTGCCGGGTAAATATAAGCCTGCTTAGTAAATAATAAGCTTTGGTCATAATAAAAAGCCATGGATCGCCAAATTACGGCGCGCTTCATGGCTTTTATTTTGAGACCTACATCCCAAAATCCCACGAAAAGCAAAAGAAATTGTGATGTTTAGGGGGTAGCGAAATACTCTGGCTTTGGTAAAGGTTCAGCAGGTTTAAACTGAATCGCAAAAAAAAGGCCATTTTTTATACTGTAGTGCTATTTCAACCCTCATGTTTTTGCCCTTTTGGCCGATAAAGTAGCCATCTTGCGATCTTACTGTTTCCCGTAATAAAAACCCGGAAAAAAGTCGTTAAAACCCCTCGCCAGCCGGCGGTTAATCGGGTAATCTCATTTTCGATTAGGACAAAGCCGTAAAATATTTCCATTATTTACATTTTAAATTGTGCGTTCGAGCACATTTCAGATGCAGGGAAAGGATTTTACCTTAGTGCGCTAATTAATCTCGTTCCGTTTCGCATAGCTAGCGACTTCTGTCGTTAAGGACTTCAAGGGATCACAAACATAATGGTCAAGTCTCAACCGATTCTGAGATATATCTGGCGGGTGTTACCCGCAGTGGCTCTGGCCACGCTGCTTTCAGCCTGTAGCTCGACGAATACCAGTAACAATGCACAAACTGATACGCATGCAGTTAATGGCCATAACGGCTTTTTACTTCAGGCGTCTCAGGATGAATTCGAACAGATGGTTCAGAATGTGGATATTAAATCCCGCCTGATGGATCAATATTCGGACTGGAAGGGCGTTCGTTACCGTCTTGGCGGTACCAGTAAACGCGGCATTGATTGCTCCGCCTTTGTTCAGACCACGTTCCGTGAACAGTTTGGCCTGGATCTGCCCCGCTCCACCTATGAGCAGGAAGATACCGGCAAAAGCATTCAGCGTAATAAGCTGCGTCCGGGTGATTTAGTGCTGTTTCGCGCCGGTTCTACCGGTCGCCACGTCGGCATTTACCTGGGCAACGATAACTTTGTTCATGCATCCACCAGCAGCGGCGTGATGATTTCCAGCCTTAATGATGTTTACTGGAAAAATCGCTACCGCGAAGCGCGACGAGTTCTGAGCCGTACGCAAAGCTGATCGATCCCTGAAGACTGTGCAAAACGAGAAAGAAAGGCGCTTGCCTTTCGCTATGACAAACCCCGTCCTGTACGGGGTTTTTCTTTGTCTGCGGCTTTTTTCGCGCAGAATAAACTCGCTTATTCTCTGTCGGTAAATTATTTGTCTTTCCCTTAACAGGGCGCATAACCGCCTGTGCAGAAACAAACTATTAAAAAACCGAACCTAATCATAATAATATGAAGACAAATGACGCTTTCCCGGTATATCCTGCCATATTGAAACGGGCGTCTGTTGTGCAGGACAGCGCAATAACTAAACGGGCACTCACGGGAGACAAACCCCATGCCACTCTCATCAAGCCTTACGCGGCCCCTTCTCAATCCTCGCAAGATTGCCTGCTTCAGTGCGACCCTTGGCTTACTCTTTTTTCTGTTATCTGCCCTTATCGCTCTGCTGCTTGTTGCCCAGCACCGCGCTAATAATCACGACAAGCTGGCTAAAAGAAGTCAGGACTATGTCCAGAATCTGTTTGATGAGCTAAAACAAAACCTCTTGCCGCTGCAAACGTTGCCCCATCTTTCCTGCGACGCAGTTAAAGACACGCTGACCCGCCATACCGCTGTTAATGAAAATATCCAGACTATCTGGCTGGTAGATAATAATCAGGCCTGGTGTTCTTCTACGACCGATGAGATGCAGCAGGATATCCACCGGCTTTCACCCGAGACGGATACGCGAAAAGCGATTGATATTCGCCTGGTGGCCGCCACGCCGCTGGCCCCCGAAAAACCGGCTCTGGAGCTCTG
Organism: Erwinia sp. BNK-24-b; assembly: GCF_047456155.1. NCBI lineage: Bacteria > Pseudomonadati > Pseudomonadota > Gammaproteobacteria > Enterobacterales > Erwiniaceae > Erwinia > Erwinia sp. BNK-24-b. Next base: position 1,374,717 of record NZ_CP179901.1, on the reverse strand, counting down.
GCTAAAAGGTGATGAAGCAGGAAAAGGGGTGCTGGTCACGCTGGGTATTAACCTTACGCCCTACCTGCTCTATACCGCCGGACAGCATGAAATAAACGGCATGGCTATTATCACCGGCGATAAAGCGATCACCAGCTGGGAGCAGCGCTTTGTTAGCAGCCATTCGCTGCCTGCCAACCCGCTCAGAACGATTATGCTGCCCGGCTATCCCTTCCAGCTGGCAATCTACGGCGACAGGTTATCCGTCGGCGATATCAATATTGTCCTGCTGGTGGGTCTACTGCTTGGCCTGACGGGCGGTTTCAGTAGCCTGCTGGTTATGACGCAGTACTGGCGGCCAGGCCGGGAAATTTTACAGGGTATCCGGCGCGGCGAGTTTCACGTCGAGTATCAGCCGGTCATCGCGGCGGTCAGCGGCGACGTTTGCGGGCTGGAAGCGCTACTGCGCTGGACGCATCCCGTTGCGGGTGCCATTCCTCCCGATAGCTTTATCCGCTATGCCGAAAATAAAAATTTGATCGTGCCGCTAACTCGCCACCTGTTTGAACTGGTGGCGCGCGACTGCCACGAGCTGCGCCATGAGATCCCAGCCGGAACCGGCCTGAATCTTAATCTTTCACCCGCGCATCTGAGCGATAAAGAGTTTTACCATGACGTTACTCGCTGGCTGGAAGCGATGCCGCAAAATCACTTCAGCTACGTTTTTGAGATTACCGAACGAACCATGGTGGAGACGCGCAACGCCCAGGACATTTTTGACTGGCTGCGCAGCAAAAATATCCGCATTGCGCTGGATGATTTTGGCACTGGCCACAGTGCCCTGATCTATCTCGAAAAATTCCGCTTTGACTATCTTAAAATTGACCGTGGCTTTGTGAAGAACATTGCCAGAGAGTCGTTTACTTCCCCGGTACTGGATGCCGTACTGGCGCTGGCTAAAAAACTCAATCTGCATACCGTGGCGGAAGGGGTGGAAACGGGCGAGCAGGCCCGCTGGCTCCGCCATCGCGGCGTCTGTCATTTCCAGGGTTTTTTGTTCAGCCGACCGCGCACGGTAGCGCAGCTGATTGAGTATTTTCAGCGGCCCCCTGCCCCGGTCGAGAGTTAAAAGATTGCGCTACGCTGCCTGAAAGCGTAAAAAGCCGTTTGGGCGCATTATTTTTGCCGTGCTGCTCCGGGCACGGCGCTGCATTTTGTCTGGAGTAGGTTAACGACATGATTTTCCGCTGCTTTGGTTTGCTACTGTTCTGTTTAACCGCGACGGCGGCACAAGCTGAGAATATTAATGAAAGCTATGCTTTTGCCCAGCTTGGCGAGCCGAAATATGCCGTCAACTTTACGCATTATGATTACGTCAATCCGGCCGCGCCAAAAGGCGGTAACATTACGCTTTCCGCTATCGGCACCTTTGATAATTTCAACCGCTTCGCCTCACGCGGCAATCCCGCCATGGGAACGGATACGCTTTATGACACGCTGTTTGTCAATTCTGACGATGAGGCGGGCAGCTATTACCCGCTGATTGCCGAATTTGCTCGCTATCCGGACAGTTACCGCTGGGTGGAAATCACGCTTAACCCGCAGGCCCGTTTCCAGGATGGCTCGCCGATCGCCGCAGAAGATGTCGCCTTCACCTTTCATAAATTTATGACGGAAGGCGTGCCGCAGTTTCGCGTGTTTTATAAGGGCGTAACGGCAAAGGCTATCTCTCGGCTGACGGTACGCCTTGAACTGCCCGCCAGTAATAAAGACATGATGCTGTCGCTGCTGTCGCTGCCCGTATTCCCAAAGAAGTTCTGGAAAGATCATAACCTTGGTGAACCCCTGGCACAGCCGCCGTTAGGCAGCGGGCCTTACCGCATCAGTGCTTACAAGATGGGCCAGTCCATTACCTGGTCGCGCGTTAAGGATTACTGGGCCGCCAACCTGCCGGTGAACAAAGGGCGTTTTAATTTCGATACGCTGCGTTACGACTATTATCTTGATGACAACGTGGCGTTTGAAGCTTTTAAAGCGGGGTCTTTTGATTTCCGCGCCGAGGGTTCGGCAAAAAAATGGGCCACGCAGTATCGCGGTAAAAACTTTGAAAATCATTATATTGTGAAAGATGAGAAGCCAAACACCGTGGCAACGGCAACCAGCTGGCTCGCTTTCAACGTTCAAAAACCGCAGTTTGCCGATCGGCGAGTGCGTGAAGCGCTGTCGCTGGCGTTCGATTTTGAATGGATGAATAAGGCGCTGTTTTACGGTGCCTATAAGCGAACCCAGAGCTATTTCCAGAATACCGACTATGCGGCAACCGGCTATCCGGATGCGAAAGAGCTGGAGATCCTGGCGCCGTTTAAAGGCAAAATTCCCGACGACGTTTTCTCACAGCGCTTTCAGCCTTCCCACACCGACGGCAGCGGCTACGATCGCGCCAGCCTGCTTAAGGCCACCGACCTGCTGAAGCAGGCAGGCTGGGAGCTGAAAAATCAGCGGCTGGTCAACGTGGCCAGCGGCAAGCCTTTTACCTTTGAACTGCTTTTGCGCAGCGGCGGCAGCGACCAGTGGGTACTGCCTTTTCAGCACAACCTGGCCCGTCTGGGCATCAATCTGGTGATTCGCCAGGTAGACAGTTCTCAATATCTGGCGCGGCTGCGTAAGAGCGACTTCGATATGCTGACATCGCCTTATCCGGCAATGCCTTATCCTGATACTAACCTACAAATTTACTGGTCAAGCGCCTATCTGAATTCCAGCTATAACCGTCCGCACGTTTCCAGCCCGGTACTCGACCAGCTGATTGAGCAAATCAATCAGCACCAGGGCGATAAAACGGCATTGCTGCCGCTGGGCCGCGCGCTCGACCGGGTGCTGCTATGGAACTATTACATGATCCCAATGTGGTACAGCGCCAACGATCGCTACGCCTACTGGGATAAATTTTCTATGCCTGCCGCGCGGCCAGCCTATTCGCTGGGTTTTGACAGCTGGTGGTATGACGTCAACAAGGCCGCGCGTTTGCCGGCCCAGCGTCGTTAAGGAGTCAGGTTTTGGGCGCTTACCTGCTACGCAGACTTTTACTGGTGATCCCTACGCTGTGGGCGATCATTACCATTAACTTTTTTATTGTGCAGATTGCGCCGGGCGGCCCGGTCGACCAGGCGCTGGCCAATATCGAATTTGGCCAGTCCACCGGCATGCCCGGCTCTGGCAATACGCCGCAGCACCAGGGGCGCAATACGCTCAACGCGCAGCCGGGCGACAGCCAGTATCGCGGGTCGCGCGGTCTGGATCCGGAAGTGGTAGCCGAAATCACTAAGCGCTACGGTTTCGATAAGCCGATGTATCAGCGCTATCTGGATATGCTGTGGAACTATGTCCGCTTTGATTTCGGCGACAGCCTGTTTCGCAGCAGCTCGGTAGTGCAGCTGATTAAAGAAAGCCTGCCGGTTTCGGTTTCGCTCGGGCTGTGGAGCACGCTGATCATTTATCTGGTGTCGATTCCGCTCGGCATCCGCAAAGCCATTCATAACGGTAGCGCTTTCGATATCTGGAGCAGCTCGCTGATTATTATCGGCTACGCTATTCCCTCGTTTCTGTTCGCCACGCTGCTGATTGTGCTATTCGCTGGCGGCAGCTATCTGGACTGGTTTCCGCTGCGCGGCCTGGTCTCCCCGCAGTTCGACACGCTGCCGTGGTACGACAAAATCACCGATTATCTCTGGCATATTACGCTGCCCGTGCTGGCGACGGTGATCGGCGGTTTTGCCACCTTGACTATGCTGACCAAAAACTCGTTTCTGGATGAGATTCGCAAACAGTATGTGGTGACGGCGCGCGCCAAGGGGCTGGATGAGAAGAAAATTCTTTATCGGCACGTTTTTCGTAACGCCATGCTGTTAGTGATTGCCGGTTTTCCGGCCACCTTTATCAGCATGTTTTTTACCGGTTCGCTGCTGATCGAGGTGATGTTTTCCTTAAATGGCCTGGGCCTGCTGGGCTATGACTCCACTATTCAGCGTGATTATCCGGTGATGTTTGGCACGCTTTATATCTTTACCCTGATTGGCCTGCTGCTGAATATCCTCAGCGACATCACCTATACGCTGGTCGATCCGCGCATTGATTTTGAGGGACGCTGATGAGCCGATTAAGCCCCGTAAACCAGGCGCGCTGGCAGCGATTTCGTCATAACCGTCGCGGCTACTGGTCGCTGTGGATTTTTGCCGTGCTGTTCGTGCTCTGCTTAGGATCGGAACTGCTGGCCAACGACAAACCGCTGCTGGTGCATTACGAAAACCGCTTCTATTTTCCGCTGCTGGTGAACTACAGCGAAAGCGACTTTGGCGGCCAGCTGGCGACCGCCGCGGATTACCAGGATCCGTGGCTCAAATCCCGTCTTGATCAAAAAGGCTGGGCTATCTGGGCACCGGTACGCTTTGGCGACGGCACCATCAATTTTGCCTCCAGCGTTCCCTTCCCTTCTCCTCCTTCAACGGTGAACTGGCTGGGCACCGATGCCAACGGCGGCGACGTGCTGGCCCGCATCCTGTACGGTACGCGCATTTCGCTGCTGTTTGGGCTGATGCTGACGCTGATTTCCAGCATCGTCGGCGTCATAGTCGGTGCCTGTCAGGGCTACTACGGTGGCCGGGTCGATCTGTGGGGCCAGCGCTTTATCGAAGTCTGGTCCGGCATGCCGACGCTGTTTTTAATTATCCTGCTGTCCAGCGTGATCCAGCCCGGCTTCTGGTGGCTGCTGGCTATCAGCGTGCTGTTTGGCTGGATGCAGCTGGTTGGCGTAGTGCGCGCCGAATTTCTGCGCGCGCGCAATTTTGATTATATTCGTGCCGCGCAGGCGCTGGGCGTTGGCGACAGAACCATTATGCTGCGCCATATTTTACCCAACGCGATGGTCGCGACGCTGACCTATCTGCCGTTTATTCTCTGCGGGTCGATCACGACGCTGACCTCGCTGGACTTCCTCGGCTTTGGCCTGCCGCTGGGCTCGCCCTCGCTGGGCGAGCTGCTGCTGCAAGGCAAAAATAATCTTCAGGCCCCGTGGCTGGGCATGGCCGCGTTCTTCTCGCTGGCGATTTTGCTGTCGCTGTTGATTTTTATCGGTGAGGCGGTGCGTGACGCCTTCGATCCCAGTAAGGTGCACTAATGTCGCTGCTGACCGTCAACAATTTAAGCATCGCTTTTCGCCAGTCCGGCGTCGATCGTCAGGTTGTCGATAATCTTTCGCTGAGTGTGGATGCTGGCGAAACGCTGGCGCTGGTGGGCGAATCGGGTTCGGGTAAAAGCGTGACGGCGCTGTCGATGATGCGCCTGCTGCCTTCGCCGCCGGTAATCTATCCGCAGGGCGAAATCCTGTTTGCAGGCCAGGACGTGCTGAAAGCCGATGAGCGTACGCTGCGCGGCCTGCGCGGCAACCGGATGGCGATGATTTTTCAGGAACCGATGGTGTCGCTAAACCCGCTGCACAGTATCGAAAAGCAACTGTATGAGGTACTGGCCCTGCACCGCGGCATGCGTGCGGTGGCGGCCAGAGCGGAAATTATCAGCTGTCTGGATCGCGTGGGCATCCGGCAGCCAGCAAAGCGCTTAGGCGATTTTCCTCATCAGCTTTCCGGCGGTGAACGCCAGAGGGTGATGATTGCGATGGCGCTGTTAACGCAGCCTCAGCTGCTCATTGCCGACGAGCCGACGACCGCGCTGGATGTCACCGTGCAGGCGCAGATTCTGGTGTTGCTGAAAGAGCTGAAGCAAGAGATGAATATGGGCCTGCTGTTTATTACCCATAACCTGAATATTGTGCGGCAGCTGGCGGATAACGTGCTGGTGATGCGCAACGGCCAGGCGGTAGAAAGCAACACCACTCGCCAGCTGTTCAGCGCGCCCGAGCATCCTTATACCCGCACGCTGCTGGATGCAGAGCCGGAAGGCAGCCCCGATCCGGCCGACGACAGTGCGCCGCCGCTGCTGCGAGTCAGTAACTTAAGCGTTGCCTTTCCGATTAAGAAAGGCCTGCTCAGACGCGTAGTTGATAGCCACCAGGCACTGCGTGCGCTGAGCTTTGAGCTTCGCCCTGGCGAAAGTTTGGGGCTGGTGGGCGAATCCGGCTCCGGCAAAAGTACCACCGGGCTGGCACTGCTGCGGCTTATCGCGTCAGAAGGTGAAATCTGGTTCGACGGTCGGCCGCTGCATCAGTGGGATCGCCGGAAAATGCTGCCGGTACGCCGCCAGATCCAGGTCGTGTTTCAGGATCCTAATTCGGCGCTGAACCCCAGGCTGGATGTTCAGCAGATTATTGCCGAAGGATTACAGGTGCATCAGCCCGATCTGGGCGCGGAACAGCGCGAAGCCCTGGTGATCAAAGCTATGCAGGAGGTTGGCCTCGATCCCGCTACGCGCCATCGCTATCCCGCAGAATTTTCCGGCGGCCAGCGGCAGCGTATCGCTATCGCCCGCGCCTTAATTTTGCAGCCAAAGCTGATCGTACTGGACGAGCCGACCTCCTCTCTGGATCGCTCGGTGCAGAAGCAGATCCTGGCCCTGCTGAAAAAACTTCAGCAGGATCATCGTCTTGCCTATATCTTTATCAGCCACGATTTGCGGGTGGTGCGATCTTTATGCCACCAGCTAGTGGTGTTAAAGCAGGGAGAGGTGGTAGAACAAGGCAGCTGCGAAGCCGTGTTTACCGCGCCGCAGGCACCTTACACGCAGCAGCTGATTGCACTTGCCTGAGCCGACAGGCTCAGGCTCAGGCTCAGGCTCAGGCTCAGGCTCAGGCTCAGGCTCAGGCGGGTATATTATTAAAGGTTTCGGCGATGCCAACGCCAAAGTTTTTCAGGCGGCAGGTAGTGGTGCACTCGTCGTTACGTGCAACAAAAAGGCATGGCTCGCCTTCCCATTCCACAACGGAGCAGTCGAGCTGAATCTCTGCCAGCGCTTCCTTCAGCATCTGCATAATATCCCAGGCCTGTCTGCCCTGATGGCTAAGCAGGCTCAGGCCCACCAGATCGCTTTCTGTTTCCGCACTGCCAGGCAGGTGCGGCTCGGGGCGGTTTTCCGCGCCCCAGCGGTAGTGTTGTGGTAAGCGATGTACCACTGAATGTTGTAATCTGTTCACCCCTACCCCCCAGACCGTATCTGACGCTATCATCATGGCTGCCCTTGTGGCCTTCCCCTACCCGTCTACGAAGGTTATAGGGGTACCCGGCGTTTTTATGTTTATCGGCTTATCGTCGCACAGACAACGCGATCGCTCTCACATTTGTTGCATAAAAGTAATTTTAAGCAAAGCTATTTTTACAATGACATAACATTATAGCGCGTTAATGGGAAAAAACCGGAAAGAATAGCCTTCCGGTTTTGGGCAGAAGAGGTCAGGCAGCGGCGTTTTTGCGCGGGCGTGTAGCGTAGATAAACAGCATGATTGAGAGCGTGGCGCAGATAAAAATCGAGCCGACCATCGGCCAGGCGCTGTTGAAGGTGAAGGTGGAAAGTAGCGCCCCAACCAACGCGCCGACGCCAAAACGCAGCGTGCCCGCCAGCGAAGAAGCTGTTCCGGCCATATGCGGAAACTCTTCCAGAATCACCGCCATCGCGTTTGAGGAAACCATAGCAACGCAGCCGATAAACATGGCCACGCCCAGCACCAGTGGCATAAAGCCAAGGTTCAACGCGCTGACCACTACCAGCCAGACGCCCATCGTGAACTGAATCAGCAGCCCACAGCGAAACATCGCCAGCGGGCCGAAACGGCGTACCGAACGGCTGTTAATGAGCGTCATCAGAAACAGGAAAACCACGTTCAGCGCAAAGTAATAACCGAAATCCTGCGGCGAAATATGGTTCAGCTCAATATAGACAAAAGGCCCGACGTTCAGAAAAGAGAACAGACCGGCGAAGGAAAAACCGCTGGCCAGCATGTAGCTGAACACGCGCTTGTGGCGAAACAGCGACAGAAAGTTACGCAGCGTGGTGCGCATATTAAACTTTTGCCGCTTGTCGTGCGGTAGCGTCTCTTTAATTTGCGTTACCACCAGCACCGTGGTTACCACGGCGGCCAGCGAAATCGTCCAGAAAATGGCGTGCCAGCTCCACAGCAGCAGCAGCCAGCCGCCGACTATCGGTGCCATCAGCGGCGCGATGGTGGTGACCAGCATCACAAAGGACATCATGCGCGAAAACTCCTCTTTCGAGTAGCTGTCACGCATTAAGGCGCTTATCACCACGCTGCCCGCCGCCGCCGACAGGCCATGCAGCAAACGCATGGCAATCAGCTGGTCAATGGTTTGCGACATGGCGCAGGCCGCCGCCGCCACGGCAAAAATCAGCGTACCGGCCCCGATGACCGGTTTGCGGCCAAAGCTGTCGGCCAGCGGGCCATAAACCAGCTGGCCCAGCGCGAAGCCCAGAATGTAAATATTCAGCGTCATCTGCACGCTGCCGGCCGACACGCCAAACTCGCGGGCAATTTGCGGGAGCGCAGGCAAATACATATCAATCGACAGCGGCATCAACATGGCCAGCAGCCCAAGGATAATCACCAGCCCCATCGAAGAGTTTTTTTCCTTACGCACCCGAAATTCCTTATTTTAATTCAGCAGGCAGGCCAACGCTGGCAATCTCTTCCGCCGTCAGCGCGCGATACTCGCCTGGCTCCAGATCCTCATCCAGCGCGATCTCGCCGATACGTTCACGATGCAGCGCCACCACGTGGTTGCCTACCGCAGCAAACATACGTTTTACCTGATGGTAACGCCCTTCGCTGATGGTCAGACGTACCTGATTTTCGCTGACGACTTCCAGCGTGGCGGGTTTGGTGAGATCTTTTTCATTATGCAACTGCACGCCGGCGGCAAACTGCTGCGCCGTGTCGTCCGCCAGCGGATTTTCCAGCGTCACCAGATAGGTTTTTTCACAATGGTGGCGAGGCGACGTAATGCGGTGCGACCATTGGCCATCATCGGTCATCAGCACCAGGCCCGTGGTGTCGATATCCAGCCGCCCGGCCGCGTGTAGCTTATACGCGGTGGGTTCTGCCAGAAAGTAGAGCACCGTCGGGTGATCCGGATCGTCCGTTGAGCAGACGTAGCCCTGCGGCTTGTTCAGCATAAAATAGCGCGGGCCGAGCTGCAGCTGCAGCAGATTGCCGTCATATTCCACTTCGCTTTCCGGGCCAAGCTTAAAAGAGCCGTCGCGTACCACTTCGCCGTCTACCGTTACTTTACGCGCGCGCAGCTCGCGAGCGGCAATTGCCCGGCTGACTTCCAGTTGCTGAGATAAAAATTTGTCGAGTCGCATTAAATCTGCACTGCCTGTTTGAATGAAATGAATTCGTCGTTCCTTAAAGGAACGTTTGAAGAGAGTATCGGCGAGAGTATATCGGGAGTTGCGCCTCAGGCACAGAGGCGCACGCGCATGGATCGTGCTTTCGTGGCATAATGCGGCTTTGCTCGCGGATTTTGCCATGTCCTTTACACTTCGCCCCTATCAGCAGGAAGCGGTTGACGCCACGCTCAGCTACTTCCGCCGTTCCCACCAGCCAGCCGTGATTGTTCTGCCCACTGGCGCGGGTAAAAGCCTGGTGATTGCCGAACTGGCAAGAGTGGCGCGTGGGCGCGTGCTGGTGCTGGCGCACGTCAAAGAGCTGGTGGCGCAAAACCACAGTAAATATCAGGCCTATGGCCTGCAGGCCGATATATTTGCCGCCGGTCTGCAAAAAAAGAGAGCCGCAGCAAAGTGGTGTTTGGCAGCGTGCAGTCGGTGGCGCGCAACCTGGCGCAGTTTGACAGCGAGTTTTCGCTGCTGATTGTCGACGAGTGCCACCGCATTGGCGATGCCGAAGACAGCCAGTATCAGCAAATCCTGAATCATTTGCGGCAGCGCAATCCCCAGCTGCGCCTGCTGGGCCTGACCGCCACGCCCTACCGGCTGGGCAAAGGCTGGATCTATCAGTTTCACTACCACGGCATGGTACGCGGCGACGAGCGCGCGCTGTTTCGCGACTGCATCTATGAACTGCCGCTGCGCTATATGATCAAACACGGCTTTCTGGTGCCGCCGGAAAGGCTGGATATGCCGGTAGTACAGTATGATTTCAGCCGCCTGACGGCCAGGGAAAACGGCCTGTTTAGCGAAGCGGATCTCAACCTTGAGCTAAAGCAGCAGCAGCGCATTACCCCGCATATTATTCAGCAGATCGTTGAGTTTGCCCAGGACCGTCAGGGCGTGATGATTTTTGCCGCCACGGTAGAACACGCCAAAGAAGTGCTGAAGCTGTTGCCGGGCAGTAAAGCGCTGATCAGCGCCGGTACGCCAGCCGCAGAACGCGACGCGCTGATTAACGCTTTTAAAGCGCGCGAGCTGCGCTATATGGTTAACGTCGCCGTACTGACCACGGGTTTTGACGCGCCGCACGTCGATTTAATCGCCATTTTGCGTCCGACGGAATCCGTTAGCCTGTATCAGCAAATCGTCGGGCGCGGGCTGCGCCTGTGTCCCGGAAAAACCGACTGTCTGATTCTGGATTACGCAGGCAACCCGCACGATATTTTCACGCCGGAAGTAGGCGCGCCCAAAGGCAAAAGCGACAACAAACCGGTGCAGGTTTTCTGTCCGGCCTGCGGCTTTGCCAATACCTTCTGGGGTAAAACCACCGCTGACGGCACGATTATCGAGCATTTTGGCCGCCGCTGTCAGGGCGTGCTGGAGGATGACGACGGCGAGCGGGAACAGTGCGACTTCCGCTTTCGTTTTAAAAGCTGTCCACACTGCAATGCCGAAAACGATATTGCCGCCCGCCGCTGTCATCACTGCGACGCGGTGCTGGTCGATCCTGACGATATGTTAAAAGCGGCGCTCAAGCTGAAAGATGCGCTGGTACTGCGCTGTGCCGGGATGGTGCTGGAAAACGGCAAAGATGATAAAGGCGAATGGCTGAAGGCGCGCTATTTCGATGAGGACGCGACGGAAGTTAGCGAGCGCTTTCGTCTGAGTACGCCAGCGCAGCGCAAAGCTTTCGAGCAGCTGTTTATGCGCCCTCACCAGCGCGCGCCTGGCGTGCCGCTGGGTTGGGAAAACGCGGCGGACATTGTCGCTATGCAGCCGCTGCTGCGCCACCCCGATTTTGTGGTGGCGCGCAAACAGCGGCATTTCTGGCAGATACGCGAGAAAGTTTTCGACTATCAGGGCCGCTATCGCCGCGCTAACGAGCTTTAAAAGGGTTACTGCCCCACGGCACGATTTACCGCGGCCCAGGCTGTTCTGACATCCCGTTTGCTCATGGCCAGCGCCTGTCTGGCCTGAATATCGCTGCGCTGCGCGTCAAGTACGTTGATGAAATTGATAACGCCGCCATTGTAGCGTGCTTCAATTAAGGTTAACGCTTTTGCGGCGCTTTCTGCCCGCCTCTGCTGTTCCGCAAGTTTTTGCTGTGCGGCTGCATAACGACTGAGGGCGTCGTCGATTTCCTGCCAGGCTTTCAGCACCGTTTTATGATAATCGACGGCAGCCTGCTGCAGATCTGTTTCGCGCAGTACGACCGTTGCCTTGCGCCGTCCCCGGTCAAACAGTGGCAGAGTAAGACTCGGCCCGACCGACCAACTACGGCTACCCCATTCGGTAAAGGTGTTGGCGCTATAGGTATCCATGCCGATCTTTGCACCCAGCGTGATGCCGGGATAAAGCTCTGCTTCAGCCACGCCGATCCTTGCCGTGGCCGCATGCAGTTTTGCTTCGGCAGCGCGGACGTCCGGCCGGTTTAAAGCCACCTCAGAGGGAATACCTAACTGCAACGGCGGCAGCTTGTTTAGCGGTAAGCCGTCTGGTTTAAACTGCAACATCGTTTTCAGCGAGCCGGGATGTTCATCCAGCAGCAAAAGCAGCTGGTTCGTTGCTACGCCCTCCTGCATTTGCAAATCAATAAGGTTTGCCCGCGTCGCGGCCAGTTCGCCGCGCTCTCTTTCCAGATCGGTATCGTCAACCTGACCTCCCTCAGCACGGGCTGCAATCAGCGACATACGCTCATCAATGGCTTTAATATCTTCTTGTGCCAGCGCGATCTGCTGCTGTATGCCGCGCAGGTTCCAGTAGCTGTTAACGACATCGCCAACAATGCTCCGCCTGGCGTATTCCAGCAGCGCCTGCTGCTGCGCGGTATCCGCTTTTGCCGCTTCAACAGCCCGGCGTACGTGGCCCCACAGGTCAATCTCCCACGAGAAATCCAGCCCGCCCTGATACCAGTTATAGGGATCGGCCATCAGTTTGCTCAACTCGCTGGAGTCCGGCACTACCTCTTTCAGCGCTCTGGTCGAAGGGCTGTTTTCGCTTTGCTGAGTACGAGTCGCGCTGGCTGTGGCATTGATAGAAGGCGTCTGCTGTGATGTGGTAATGCGCTGCTGCACACGGGCGCTGGCAAACCTCAAGGTTGCGCTACGCAGATCCGGGCTGGCGGTTACGGCTTTTTCGACCAGCGCATTCAAAACGGGATCGTCATAGCGCTGCCACCACTGCTTATCGAGGATAGCGCCAGAGCCAGGCACATTGAGTAAGGCCGCATCAGCGCTGCGCCAGCTTGTCCAGTCAGCGGGCGCGGTCTGTGCAGGCTTTTTAAAATCAGGGCCGACGGTACAACCACTGATAAGGGACACCGTCAGCACCATCGCCACGGCGGATAATGGATGACGATTAAAAAAGGAAAGAGGGTTATTCATCTTTATTCCTGCATCAGTACAGTCGGTTACGGAACAGCCATGCGGCCAAAGGCATCGTGATGACGGCCATCACCAGCATGGGAACAAAATCGAAGGCCACATCTCGCAACCCTGCCCCTTCGAGATAAACCCTGCGCACAAGGTCAATCGCAAAGCGCAGCGGATTAGCGTAGGTCAGGGTATCAAGGAGCTGCGGCATGGTTTGCAACGGCGTCAGCAGCCCGGAGAGCAGCATCAACGGCATGATCAGCAGAAAGGTGTAGAGCATGGCCTGCTGCATATTGGCGGAGATGGCGGAAATCGACAGCCCAAGCCCCACCGCCGCCACGTTGAAGCTGAACAGCCCGATATAAAGCACCAGCAGCGAGCCATTCATCGGAATACGAAACCAGAACAGGATGATCAGCAAAATGATCGTCGACTGGACCAGGCCGACCAGCACGGGAGGGATAGCCTTACCGACCAGCAATTGCATCGGGGTAAAGGGCGTAACCAGAAGCTGATCAAAGGTGCCCTGCTCCCGTTCTCTGGCCACCGAAAGCGCCGACAGTAACAGCGTCTGGATCATGCTGAGGGCGGCGATCAGCGTGGGCATAATCCCCCAGCGTGACTCCAGGTTTGGGTTATACCAGGCGCGGACATTGACGGTTAGCGCTGGCTGGGTTCCCGACTGCCGCTGGTTAAAATCACTCACCACCGCGCTGATGTAACCTGCTGCCGCGCTGGCAGTCGACGAATTACGGCCATCGAGGATAACCTGTAGCGGCGAAGCTTCGCCCTTATTGAGTTTATTTTCAAAGTCAGGCGGAAAAGTCAGCGCCATCAATGCCTTTCCTTCCATAATCACGTCTTTGATTTGCGACGCTGAAGTGAGCGTTGCGGTACGGTTAAACACGCCCGTGCCGTCAAGATGCGACAAAATTTGCGCAGAAGCCTGCCCGCGGCTCTGATCCAGCACCGCGTAATCCACGCGATTAACGTCATAAGTTGCCGCATAGCCAAACAGCAATGCCTGTATTAACGCAGGCGCAATCAGGATGACCCGATTGGCAGGCTCTTTGACAATAGTGAGGATCTCTTTCTTAATCAGGAAGCTGATATGGCGTAGCCACTGCCGTAGTTGATTTATCATGCGTTATCTCAGCCGCTTACGAAGTGAAAGTCTTGAGGCATTAATCAGAACGACGGCATACAGCAGCAGAATGCCGCACTGGCGGAAAAATAGCGGCCAGTCGTTACCGCCCAGAAACAGCGTCTTGATAAGGGACATAAAATGCGTCGCTGGCAAAAGCTGGCTGACTACCTGCACTACCAGCGGCAGGTTGCGGATATCAAAAACGAAACCGGAGAGCATCATTGCGGGCATAAAGCTGGCGATCAGCGCTATCTGGCTCGCCATAAACTGGCTGGGCGCAAAACCCGATATCGCCAGTCCCAGGCCAAGCGCCACCAGCAGATAGAGCATTGAGGCGATAACTATCGCCACCAGAGAGCCTCTGATAGGCACCTCAAAAAGATAGTGTGCCGCCAGCAGGCACATCACAAGGTCAACAATGCCAATCACCATGTACGGTGCCAGCTTGGCCAGCACCAGCTCCAGCGGCCGCACCGGCGTGACAAACAGGGCCTCAAGCGTGCCGCGTTCCCGTTCGCGAGCAATCAGCAACCCGGTCAAAAACGCACCAATTAGCGTCAGGATAAGCACAATAATCCCCGGCACGATAAACCAGGTGCTGTTAGCCGCTTCGTTAAACCACATCCGTTGCTCGACGGATACAGCGCCTGCTGTTGCAGCGCCCTGCCTGTCTGATTCAATGGCCGTCTGCACGCCCAGCGCGCCCGTGATATAGCTCTGGGCAGTTGAAGCGACGCTGGTAACGGCGCCGTTTAGCAGAAGCTGCAAGCTTTTCTTGCCGGCCGCCGCGCTTTCGGCGTAGTCAGAAGGAATGCGCAAGATGGCATCCATTTTTCCCTGTTGCAGCGCTTTTTGCGCCGCGACCAGGCTGGGATACTCCTGTAGAGAAAGATAACGGCTGCCCTGCAAAGCAGTGATGACCTGCTGGCTCTGCACGGTATGCTGCTCCTGTACTACCGCGACGCGGGCGCTGGTCAGATCGAAAGAGATGCCATAGCCAAACAGCAAAATCAGCACGATGGGAAGCAAAAAACCTACCGCCAGGTTGCTTCTGTCGCGCACCAGCTGGCGGGTCTCTTTGCGCGTCAGCGAAAGCAAACGGCTCAAAAAAGTGGAGTTATGCATGGGCAGGCGTCCCGTTCGTTTTTGCCCGCGCGTTTTCAACAATGGCAATAAAGGCGCTGTTCATGTCTGCGGTGTGATCAAGCCCCGCTAGCTGGCGTACTTCTTTTGGCGTGCCCAACGCCAGCAGCTTGCCTGCATCCTGGATGGCAATGCGATCGCAGTACTCCGCTTCTTCCATAAAGTGGGTGGTGACAATAATGGTGATGCCCTTGTTTGCCAGCTCACCAATGGTGTACCAGAACAGCCGTCTGGCCAGCGGATCGATGCCGCTGGTGGGTTCATCCAGAAAGACGATTTCCGGCTCGTGCAGCAGCGCTACCGCCATTGACAAACGCTGCTTAAACCCGCCCGGCAGTTCGCCGCTGATGGCGTCGGGACTGAGTTCGAACTGCTCCAGCGAGGCTGCAATCTGGCTGGACAACTTTTTGCCCGCCAGCCCATAAGCGCCGCCAAAAAAGCTCAGGTTTTCCCTGACGCTCAGGTTGCCGTACAGGGCAAATTTTTGCGAGACGTAGCCGATGCGCGCGCGGGCCTTCGCTGTTGCGGTGCGCAGATTCATTCCGGCAACCTCAAGCTGTCCGCCACTGGCAGGAAGCAGGCCGCACAGCATACGGAAAGTGGTGGTTTTTCCCGCGCCGTTTGGCCCCAGCAGGCCAAAAATTTCCCCACGCCTGACGTCGAATGACGTACTGGCAACGGCGGTAAAGTCACCAAACTGCCGCACAAGATTTTTAACGGCGATGGCGGGTTTATTGGCATCCTCATCATTGTGCTGCGCCGCAACCATTTCGGCTTTAACGGGAGCGGAAGCGCTGGCTTTTGGCTGCGCCTGGTGCAGCAGCAGCATAAATCCATCTTCCAGTTCTGGCTCACGCGGCGTGGCATTGACCTCCTGCGGCGTCGCCTTATCATCCGCCGACTGGCAGATAAACCTTACGGCATCGCCTTTGGGCACCGCATCGGCAACGGTATCGCGTTTTTCCAGCAGCCGCGCCTGCAAAGTGCGTGATTTTACGCCCTGCGGCGGGACGGCCAGCCACGTTTTTCCTGCCGCTTTCTGACGCAGCTCTTCCGGCGTGCCGCTGGCAAGGATCCTTCCTTTATCCATGACGTATACCCTGGCGCAGCGTTCTGCTTCATCCATGTACGCCGTACTGATGATCACACTCAGGCTTTCGTCCCGAACCAGCTGCTCAATAATGTTCCACAGATCGCGCCGGGAAAGCGGATCGACACCCACGCTGGGTTCATCAAGCAGCAGTAAATCCGGCGAACGCACCAGCGTGCAGGCCAGGCCGAGCTTCTGTTTCATCCCACCGGACAGCTTGCCTGCCGGACGATCGGTAAACCGCGCAAGATCGGTGACCGCCAGCAAACGGGCAAAGCGTGTTTGCCTTTCGGAAGAGGGAACACCGTGTAAATCTGCATACAGATCAAGGTTTTCCTGCACGCTCAGATCCTCATACAGGCCAAAACGCTGCGGCATATAGCTAATCCGGTTCTGGATCGATTGCGGGTCCGCCACCACATCGGTGTCTAAAACCGTCAGGCTGCCGCTGTCCGGCACATACAGTCCGGCAATCAGCCGCTGGAAAGTGGTTTTCCCCGCGCCGTCAGGTCCGACCAGCGCCGTCAGCTCACCTTTACCGATGGCCAACGTTAAGCCATCCAGCGCGTGAATTTCTGGCGCATTTTTGCCAACACCCGGAAAACGCTTTACCAGATCGCGGGCGATGACGACGTCCTGCTTATTACTGGCCGACATCGGAGGCTTTCTCTGTCTGCGTGTTAAGGGTAACGGTCGCGGGCTGACCCATGCGTAACACGTCGTTCGGATCGTCAACGACAATACGCACTTCATACACCAGGTTAGTGCGCAGCTCTTCCGTCTGTACGGATTTAGGCGTGAACTCCGCTACTGAGGAGATAAAACCCACCTTTCCACTTACCGGTTTGTCGGGAAAAGAGTCGGTAAAAACCCGGGCGGCCATACCGGACTTCACTCGTCCCAGATCGCTTTCGTTGAGCCATACCCTAACCCATTTGGGCTTGCTCAGCGCCAGGGTATAGACCGCTTTCTGCGGGCCGGTCATATCGCCAGGCTCCTGAAGACGGGCGCGAACCACGGCATCGACCGGGGAACGTAACTCTGCCTGCGAAAGATGGTACTGCAACAGCGCCAGCTGGGCCCGGGTAGCCCGAACCTGTGCGGCTGAAGCCACCCGCTGCTCGCTACGCACGCCTTTTTGCATTAACGCGAGGTTAGCCTGGCGCTCTGTCACGCTGGCCTGGGCAATGCGTAGATTGCTCCGGGCCATATCCAGCTCCTGCCTGCTGACGCCCTTTCCTGCCGTATTGGCCGAAATATGCTGAATACGGCTGACATCCTCGTTCGCTTTTTGCAGCTGAGCCTGAGCGGATAACAGCTGCGCCTTTGCCTGCACCAGCTCTTCAGGCCGCGCACCAGCCTGCTGTTCACGTACCGTTTGCGTTTGTGCATCCAGTTGCGCCTGCGCCTGCTGCTCCTGAATCTTCAGCGCACGCGTGTCCAGCGTGGCCAGCAGCTGCCCGGCCCGAATGCGGTCGCCTTCCTCAACGGCGAGCGAACTGATGCGCCCATTATCTTCAAACGCTAACGAAACTTGCCGAATATCGACGTTGCCGTGGAGCGTCAGCACGTTCTTATCCCCGTCGTTTTTCCCCGTCAGCCAGAAAAGGCCTGCCGCCGCTATGGCAACGACGATAACGCCGCCAGCAATGATTTTTTTATTCATCGTAAACCCGTCCTGCGGATACCTCAGAGAGCTAGTTTAAATTTAATTTAAACTTTAATTGTGCAATAATAAACCCCTTACTGGTAAAAGAATCATCTGGAAAGCGAGAATTATGGGCAGAGCGCGTCGAAGCGATGGCGATATCACGCGGGAAAGCATTCTGGAAGCGGCAGGAGAACTGATTGCCGAAAAGGGATTTGCACAAACGCCCAGTAAAGAGATTGCCAAAAAAGCCGGTGTCGACCTGGCGGCAATTAACTACCACTTTGGCGGTCGTGATGGTTTATATCTGGCGGTGCTCGCGCTGGCCCACCATCACCATCTGGATGGCCAACAGCTGGTGGCGCTGGCTGCTTCCGGGCTGGCCGCGGAAGAAAAGCTGGGGATGTTTCTCGAAACGTTTTTATCGAATCTGAACAATCCCAACTCCTGGCATGGACGGGTGTTTGCCAGAGAACTGCTGTCGCCTTCCGTACAGCTGGAGCAGTTTTTAAACAGCGAAGGGGCAGTAAAGATTCAGGCGGTGCGCCGCATTATCAGCGAAGCCGCCGGCATCCCGGAAGACGATCCGCGCATCCTTCCCTGCATGCTGAGCGTGGTTGCGCCCTGCGTGATGCTGATAGTAGCCGGTAATCGCATGCCGGGCCCGGTACAGCAAGTTGTTGCGATGCAGACAAAAGCGCTGACCGCGCATTTTAAACTGTTTGCGCTCGCGGGATTAAAGGCGGTGGGCAGCACGGCTGATAAATAATTCAATCAGCCTCCACGGGGTCAGCTTATGCCGATGGTGACGTTTTTTTGCCCGATTTTTAATGCGTTGCCCGCGCGGGCCGTGCCTGCTATAATGCGCCCCGCTTTTGCTGTTGCAGAAGCTGAACACTCCAACCTGCTGCTGGGTCGCCTGTAGCAGGATAATCACTTAAAGAGACTGAACAATGTTCACTATCAATGCAGAAGAACGTAAAGAGCAGGGTAAGGGTGCGAGCCGCCGCCTGCGTACAGCTAACAAGTTCCCGGCTATCATTTATGGCGGTAACGAAGCAGCTGTAGCTATCGAACTGGATCACGACAGCGTGATGAATACTCAGGCTAAGCCTGGTTTCTACACCGATGTTCTGACCCTGGTTGTTGATGGCAAAGAAATCAAAGTAAAAGTGCAGGCTGTTCAGCGTCACCCGTTCAAGCCAAAACTGCACCACATCGACTTCGTTCGCGCTTAATCGCTGACGAAACCGCTGTGAAAAGAACGCCGCTTAATGCGGCGTTTTTTTATGGGCGCGGTAGTTAAAAACGGCATCCCTGCCGTCGGTTATTTTCCGCCGCTGCGGCGCTGTAGCTGGTCGCGCAGGTTAGGCGGCGTGCCTTTAATAGTCAGCGTATCGGTGGCCGCATCCCAAAAAATTCTTTCGCCTAAC
This sequence comes from Erwinia sp. BNK-24-b, assembly GCF_047456155.1. Classification (NCBI taxonomy): domain Bacteria; kingdom Pseudomonadati; phylum Pseudomonadota; class Gammaproteobacteria; order Enterobacterales; family Erwiniaceae; genus Erwinia; species Erwinia sp. BNK-24-b. Next base: position 1,355,558 of record NZ_CP179901.1, on the reverse strand, counting down.
AGCATGGCGTCAAAATTGATGGTCAACCCACCGCCGCTACCGGCAAATTTTGTCAGCTGGCGCAGCGTGCTGCGGTCGGCCGGAAAGCTCTCTTCCAGTTCATAGCCCTGTTCCTGGGTAAAATCCTGAAAGGTTTTTTCGCCCAGCGGTGCCAGCTCTTTTGACAATCCTTCCAGCTCTATCTCTTCGCCGGACTGAAGCTGCTCGTTGCAGTAGCTGTAAACCTGCTGGCGATAGTTCTGACGTTCGTTTTTATCCAGCGCCGCTTCCGCGCAGTAGTCGTCTACCGCCTGTAGCAGGCCGCGGTTTTGCGCTTTGGTATCCAGCCCGACGCTCGCGCCAAGAAAGTCCATAAAGAAGTCGGCAACTTTACGCCCTACCCGACCGCGTAAAAAGGTCAGATAGCGGGTAGACTCCGGATTGGTTTCCCATTCCGTCAGATCGATGCGCGCCACGATATCGGCATGATTGATATCCAGATAGTGCGTGGTGCTGATATCCAGCTCTTCATTAACGCGCATGCTGTTCTGGCTGTTCAGCACGGCCACCAGCAGATATTCCACCGCCAGATAACGGTAGTGGGCAAACAGCACGACGCCGCCATCCGCAAAGGGATATTTCGCCAGCTCGTCGCGCAGGCGTCCGGTTGCCGCGCGGCTAAACGCCAGAAAATCATCCTGGCCTTTACGGCAGTTGCGCAGCGCGTCGGCCAGCTCGCTCTCTTCATTAAACAGGCCATAAGCCTTGCTTTTGGCGCTGTAGACGCGATGCAGCTCCTCCATCATCGCCGTGACCGGGCCATTGGCCGGCAGCAGCGACTCCCGCAACACCAGTTCCAGCGTCTGTTCGTCGCGCTTAATCATCTGATGAAGGGCAATCTGCTCGATATCCAGACTCATGTTAACTCTCCTTTAATCTCAAGCGCGTATTCAATCACCGAGCGATGCCCGGATCAACAGGCAACAACATTAACCGTTGTCTGACGATAAAAGTGCAGAAAAAATTGCGCTTTTACGGTAAGATGCCGCCCTTTAATAATCGATAAATTTGACGCTATGCCACAATCATCCCGCTACAGCGACGACCGCGTGGAAAAACTCCTCGCCGAAATGGTCAACGTGCTTGAAAAAGATAAAGCTCCTACCGATCTTTCCCTGATGGTACTGGGAAATATGGTAACAAATCTGCTGAACACCAGCGTCTCTCCGGAGCAGCGCCGCGCACTGGCGCGTTCGTTTGCCGATGCCCTGCAGGCTTCGGTACGTGAAGATAAAGCGCATTGATGTGATTTTGCTATGGTAACAAATCAGCCGCGCTACCGTGATAAAGTCTCCCAGATGATTGGCTGGGGGCACTGGTTCGCCCTTTTCAACATTATCTTTGCCCTGATTCTGGGTAGCCGCTACCTGTTTGTTGCCGACTGGCCTGCCTCGCTGGTGGGACGTATTTACGCGTTTACCAGCTGGACAGGTCACTTTAGCTTTATCGTTTTCGCGGCTTATCTGCTGATCATCTTTCCGCTGACCTTTGTGGTGATGTCGCAGCGGCTGCTGCGCTTTCTTTCCGCCATTATTGCCACCGCCGGACTTACCCTGATTCTGGTGGACAGCACGGTATTTGAACGCTTTCACCTGCATTTAAATCCCGTGGTCTGGGAGCTGGTGATCAACCCCGATCAAAGCGAGATGGCGCGAGACTGGCAGCTGATGTTTATCAGCGTGCCCGCCATTTTCCTTGTCGAGATGCTGTTTGCCACCTGGAGCTGGCAGAAGCTGCGCAGCCTGAACCGCCGTAGCTTTGGCAAGCCGCTGGCCGTGCTGTTTATTGCGGCTTTCTTTACCAGTCATTTAATGTATATCTGGGCCGACGCCAACTTCTATCGCCCTGTTACCATGCAGCGTGCCAACCTGCCGCTTTCTTATCCAATGACCGCGCGACGCTTTCTGGAGCGTCACGGCCTGCTGGATGCGCAGGAATATCAGCGCAGGCTGGTGCATCAGGGCAATCCGGAAGCCGTTTCGGTCGCTTATCCGCTGAACGATATTACTTTCCGCGATGGCGGCACGCGTAACAATTTGCTGATCGTTACCGTCGACGGCCTGAACGAGGCGACGATGCCTGCATCGCTGCCAAACCTGACGCAGTTTGCTAATAATAACGTGCGCTTTACACAGCATTTCAGCACCGGCAGCAGCGCGGACGGCGGCCTGTTTGGCCTGTTTTACGGCATTTCGCCTTCCTATATGGATGGCGTGCTGTCGTCCCGCGTTCCTTCCGCCCTCACCGACGCGCTGGCCAAACAAGGCTACCAGTTTGGCCTGTTTGCCAGCGACGGTTTTGCTTCACCGCTTTATCGTCAGGCGCTGCTGACGGACTACTCGCTGCCGGAGTCAGGCAGTCAGCCTAATACCCAAACCGTGTCGCAGTGGCAGCGCTGGGTAGACGGTCAGAAAGCTAAAAACGCGCCGTGGTTCTCCTATCTGTCCCTTTCGACCGGCAAGATGGAAGGTTCGCCGAAAGAGATAGCGCGTCGTTACACGCGAGCGGCTGGCGATGTCGATAAGCAGATTCAAACCGTGCTGAGTACGCTTCAGGAAAAAGGCCTGCTGGCTAATACCGTGGTAGTGATTACGGCCCAGCACGGCGTCACCCTGAATGACGACAGCAGCATGGGTAACCGCGCTAATCTTCAGGTGCCGCTGGTGATCCATTGGCCTGATACGCCACCGCAGCAGATCGATAAGCTGACTAACCACGAAGATATTATGACGACGCTGATGCAGCGCTTGCTGCATGTGCGCACGCCAGCTTCTGACTATTCTCAGGGCGAAGATCTGTTTGCCGCGCGTCGTAACCATGACTGGATTTCCAGCCTGAACGGCAGTCAGCTGGTTGTCACTACGCCAAACGTCACGCTGGAGCTGGATAACAACGGCAGCTATCACGCCTGGGATAGTAAAGGTGAGCGTCTGAAAGACCATAAGCCGCAGCTGACGCTGTTGCTACAGGTGCTGACGGACGAGAAGCGGTTTATCGCTAACTAAGCGCGACGGCAGGCCTGGTTAATTTCATAGCAGTCAACGTGTTAGCCGCTTGCAATTGCAGTTAATTTGCGTACTATTAGCTCACGCGTCGGCACGTAGCGCAGCCTGGTAGCGCACCGTCATGGGGTGTCGGGGGTCGGAGGTTCAAATCCTCTCGTGCCGACCAAATCTATTCTCTGTCAGTACCGCTTACTGACGGAAGCCCTACAAGAACCCGCATACTCCCTGAGTTTGCGGGTTTTTTGTTGCCTGTAGTTCTCGGGATTGCATATCACAGGCGAATTTTTCAGAACTTAATCTGGGACCTGGCGATCTGTAGTCCCAAACGCGCTGGTCCCAAATGCCGATCAAAACCAGGCCGCTTACCGTCACACAGATTAAAAACGCCAAACCCACAGGAAAAGAAATTACTTTCACTGATAGCGGAGTCTTGTTCCGTTGTTCAATAAGCTAATGTAGCAACCTCATATTTCTGGAAAATGTTGCCGGATAAAGCCATTACGAGCTTACTAAAAAACGCGGTTTTTCTGACTATCAGAGCAATATTAAAGCTTCTATGCAGCCGAAATAATTTTTTTTCATCCTGACTTAGTTCATCTGAATAAATTAAGGAAGTTTTTATTCGAAATGTATAACAATCATTCGCCCGCTACGGTGTAAAAATTATTTACCCATACAATTTTATACGTTTTTGTCATCATTTAAGCGGAAGTACAAGGTATTGACCTTACTATCCACAAAGAATAGCCTTGTAAAGATTTTTCATTGATGAAAAGGACTTTGTATGAATGATGAAGAAGGAGTAGCCGTTGCCATTTCGCCCGTGCAAATGGTAGCTATACTGCACAGAAAAACGGTGAGTGAAGGCGAAACATGGAGTAATCGCCTTTGGGGCGGTCTGGGTGTGGTTGGCGGAGTCATTGAGTCGTTCGGCGCTGGTGCGCTTTGCATCGTGCCTGAACCTACAATGTTATCCAAAGCGGGATGTGTGATTGTTGGCACGCATAGTCTCGATACGATCAAAACATCTTTAGATCAAGTTATTACCGGTCGTAAATCGCAAACAGCCACGGCTCAGTTAACTAAGTTAGCCGCAGAACAATTTGGAGCCGATACAGCAACGGCCTACAAAGTTGGTGTTACCGTTGATTTACTGGTACCACTTGCTTTTGCAAGTGCCGCAGGCGCCGTTAGGATCGCCTCAGTGTACTCTGGTCGGATAAGGTTGGTAGATAACGAAAGCGCGGCGCTGGGACATACTATCGCACGTCACATTGGCCTGTCTCAGGCACAAATGATAGCCCGACTGACAGCCCCAAAAGCGCCTGCCCGTGCCAGCACCTTTCTTAATACTCGGCATGCAGAGTTGTTGATATCAGAAGTCCTGTCAGCCAAACGTTACCAAATCGAAAGTGCGTTAAAATATATGCAGTCAGGCTCCAGGCTTCGCCTTGACCATCGCTTTTATTTTTCCACAGGTCGATATATTGACAAAGGATCTACAGTCGTAAAAAAAGCTTACGGTTTAAGAATAATTATCGAGGCCAGGAAATTTAATAATAAAACTTACTATATCGTAACCGCATATCCGGTACCATAAGGAGTGAAAATGGATACTAATATTGAAAAGCAATGTGAGCTGGATAACCTGGTAATGATATATTTTGGCCAGGACTGCGATATCTTTGATGAGGACTGCGATTTTGATAACTTGCTTAACGAATATTTGAACACCTCTTCTGCTTTTTCTCTCAGAATGCTTCTGGCTAATTTGGCTGAACTGAACAACCAGCCAGACAGATGTGAGGTGTTACTGGCCCGCTATGGTGGCGAGTTTGCCCCGGATCGCTGGGATCTGACTGCTCAGGAGTGGCTTGATATTGTTAACCAGCGCCTCGTTGATTACATGAGTAAGAAAGGCTACTCGACGGAGCTATCCCATTTTTAACTTTCTTCCTTTGCTTTTCCTTCACTGCTTACAGACCATGCATGGGAAAGATGCATGGTCTGGTATGCCCGGCGCTTCGTTTAACGCCGTCTAAGCGCTCGATGTTATCTGGTTCTCCAGCTCATAATGATATTTATCCTGCATATAACCACTTCAGCAATCACAGAACCGGCAGGCCAAGGTTTTCGCGCAGCGTGGTAAATTCATAATCTTCACGAAACAGACCACGGCGACGGAGTTCCGGGATAACCAGGTCGATAAACAGATCGAGCTGCTCAGGCATAATGGCCGGCATAATATTAAAACCGTCCGCTCCGCCCTGCTCCAGCCATAGCTGGAAATCATCCGCCACGTCTGCGGCCGTCCCTACTATTACGCGGTGTCCACGGGAACCAGCGGCAACGGCGGCCAGCTCGCGAAGCGTCAGATTTTCGCGTTTCGCCATATCGGTCATCAGCTTGACGCGGCTCTGATTCCCTTCGCCCAGCGGCACCTCTGGTACAGGACCATCCAGCGGGTACTGGCTGAGATCCATATTGAAACGAAGCGACAGCTGACGCAGACCATTATCAATATCCACCAGGGTATTCAGCTCTTTCCATAGTGCAGCGGCTTCTTCACGCGTATGGCCGATGATGGGCATCACGCCAGGCATGATGACCACGTGGTCCGGATTGCGGCCAGCGGCAATGACCTGCTCTTTCTGGCTACGGTAAAAAGCCTCTGCCTCTGCCAGGCTGGCAGCAGCGGTAAAAATCACCTCGGCCGTTTCAGCAGCCAGTTTTTGACCATCGGCTGAAGAACCCGCCTCGATAATCACCGGGCGGCCCTGGGGTGAACGCGTGATATTCAGCGGCCCCTGCACCTGAAAATGCTTGCCCTGATGATTGATTGGTTTGATTTTATCATCAACAAAATAAGCACCCGTTGCTTTGTTCGGCTGTACGGCATCCGCTTCCCAGCCCTGCCAGAGTTTGTTAGTGACTTCGAGGAATTCGCGTGCGCGTGCATAACGCTCTGCGTGGTCAGGCATATCGCTACGGCTGAAGTTGCGTGCCACATCAGTAGAAAATGACGTCACCACGTTCCAGGCCGCACGACCACGGCTGATATGATCCAGTGACGAGAAACTGCGCGCCATCGTGAAGGGATCGCTAAAGGTTGTTGATGCGGTGCCCGCCAGACCGATGCGCTTAGTGTTTACCGCCAGTGCAGAAAGCATGGTCAACGGCTCAAGGCGCGCCATGGTGGAAGGCAGACGGTACATACTTGTTGCCAGAGCGTCACCAACAAAGAACAGGTCAAATTTACCTGCTTCTGCTTTTTTAGCTATGGTGATGAGCCAGTCGATGTCGGTAGGATCCCCTGACTGCTGCGTTAGCCGCCAGCCGCTAACATGTTGTCCAACCGGTTGCACAAAAAGGCCGAGTCGAAGGCGACGCTGGGTGGTTGCGCTGTCCATTAAAATTGTCCTGGTCTGTAAAAGTGAGATATTTGTTTCAGAGCGTGCTTAGAATATGTTTTCGGTTGCCAGCAAAGCCTGTTCCAGCGCCGTAGCAGAGATGGCAAAAGGCAGGCGTGCCGCGCTGGCCGCAGGGAATTTAATCTGCTGTGCGATCTTACGGATCCGTTGTCCTCGCTCCCCTTCTAATGCAGGAAGCTGTAATGGCATAGCGTATTGCTTAAGCAGGCTCAGCAGTTCGGCATCGGGAACGCCGTCGTGTTCAATCAGCGACTGCACCAGCAAGCTGTAACCTACTTTCTCGCCGTGCAACCAGTGATGTAACTCGGGTTGATCGGTCAGTCGATTGTGAATGGCATGGGCGAAACCAGGCGTGGGTAAAACGTCGCGCACGCTATTTGCTAAGCCAGCCAGCACGATATTGGCATCGATGACCTTGATCAGCTCTGGCGTGACTTGCTGCTGCTGATTAGCGAGAACGGCCGCAGCGCCGAACTGGCGATAGCTATCCAGCGCATGCAGGGCAGCCATTACTTTTAAATCCAGCGCAAGGTCAGCAGGGTTGTGGCGCTGGTAGGGTCGAAATTCAAAATATTTTGCCAGGGCATCGACAATACCGGCTTGCAGGTAACGTACATTACTGCGCGCGATGATTTCGCTATCCACCAGCACAAGCTCCGGCATTTTTGCCATCGGCTGACTGCGCACATGGCCGCCTTGTGCATTATAGATAATGGCAACCGGAGACCAGGCCGCGCAGGTGGCAGCCACGGTAGCAAAATTGATGACTCTTAAAGCCGGGAGCAAATTACCAACGGATTTGGCCGTATCCAGTACCCGCCCACCTCCGACGGCAAATAAAACATCGACGCCCTGCTGTTCGATATTTTGTTTTAAATTTTCAATTGCTTCATCGGTACACTCTCCGTGCAGATAGTCAAGCTCCCAGCTAATCCCGACAGCTTCCAGGCTGTGGCTTAATTCTGGATTGACGGCCAGCCACGCCCGTGGCGAGGTAAAAATACGAATGCGTGAGGCATAAGGTTTAATAAATTCGCCCGCACGTTTACGCAGGCCTGCTTCATGCGCATAGGCACGCGGAGATTTAATCGCTAACACGGTTATTCCCTGTAAAATAGAGAAGCTATAACAATCCCATCATCGTTTTTTTAATATTATTAATAGCTTCTTTTAACCTGAGATAGTTTTGCATACTACGGAATGCAATAATTTAAGCAATCAAAAAACCGCCGTTTCATTTTCTCAAATTTGCATTACTTTATTTATATTTCAGATATAGCGTCTGCCCCTTTGCTGTTAGTCTCACAGGCCTGGATATGCCTTTATTATTAGCCATTACGGCGCCTCTTTGAGGAAAATTATGCAGCTTGATTTCCGTCAGGTCAGCCCGGACGAAGTAGAAACTTACCAGGCGCTTATGCACGCCGCTTATGCTCCCGTCAAAGCGCTGGGCATCCAGTTTGATGCGGCCAGCGCCAGCCTGGAAAAAACCTTGCAGCATCTGCAAAGCCATGGCGTCTATGCTCTTTACGCCAGTGGCGAGATGGTTGCATCAATCACCGTTCGCTATCCCTGGGGCGCTCTACCCGGCCCTTTTGGCCTGCCGCATATAGGCTGGTTTGGCGCGCATCCAGCCCGTGCCGGAATGCATTTTGGCCGACAAATACAGGACAGGCTCGAGAAAGAGATCCTTATTAGCCAGCTACATGCACCGGCGGTCTCATTGGGAACCGCTGTCAGTCACCCCTGGTTAAAAGAGATGTATTCAAAGCGGGGTTACCAGCCAATGCATACCACCGATCTCGGGAAAGGCCATATCACTCTTTATATGAAAAAGATCCTGGATGAAACCGCCCATGCGGCCTGGCTGACGCGACAGAATACCCAAACGGAGATCCATTCGTGAGTACAGTTAACGCCGCGCTGAACAATCAGGAGCACCACGAATGACCTGTACATCGGCGCTGGCCGAACGCATTGTCAAAAGCCAGCCTGACGCTCTGGCACGTGAAAAAGCACGGCAAGGCATTTGTGATTTTCTTGCCGTAAGCTGGCCAGTGCTGCGTAGCCAGGTGCCGGATAGCGGGTTACCTGCGCTCCGCAGTGTTTATGGGGATGGCAGCGTACGCTCGCAGGCGCTACTGCTTGGCTATGCCGGCCATGCCCTGGATTACGATGACTTTCATGCCGATTTTCGTGGTCACCCGAGCGTGGTGATCCTGCCTGCGCTTTTTGCCTGGCACCAGAGTCAGCCGACAGCTGACGTAGAACAGTTTCTTGACGCTTATATCATCGGGGTTGAAATGGCGGGCCGTCTGGGGCTGGCCGCCAGCCAGCAACATTATGCTCTGGGCTATCACAATACGGCGACGTTAGGGACTGTCGCGGCGGCGGCGGCGCTGGCAAGGTTTTTGTCTCTGGATGAGAGTAAAACGGCGGTATTATTGGGTATTGCCTGCACCCAGGCCAGCGGGTTGCGTGCACAGTTCGGTTCGGCTGTTAAGCCATTGCACGCCGGGTTTGCTGCTGAACGGGCGGTAAGCGCGGCTCAGCTGGCGTTAGCCGGTTTCGATGGCAAACCGGAGGGCGTCATTGAGGCATTTCTGACGGCCAGCAGCAACGGTCAGGCGCAGCCAGATAACTTACTGAAAGATTGGGGTTCGCCATGGCGGATCAGCGCTCCGGGCCTGGAGTTCAAGCCTTTCCCCACCTGCGCGGGTACGCACAGTGCGGCGGAAGCGGCACGAACGTTGCGTAAGCAGTGGCTGGCAACCGGGCAGTCTGTGGAGAGTTTGCTGCATGAGATTGTTGATATCACCGTTGCCTTTCCACCGGGTGGTGACATCGCCGCGTCAGTCAGAGAACCGGTCAACGGGATTGAGGCGCGCTTTAGCCTGGAGTATGTTATCGCCGCGATGCTGATCTACAGCGATTTGCGTCTGGAGGATTTCGCGGAGGGCGATCTCAATCGTGAGGTGCTCCCGCTGGCGGCCAGGGTACGCCGTACACCCGATGAAAATGCCCCGCCCGATACGGTTAATCCGGCATTACGTTTCCATGAGGTAACGCTGTCATTAAGAAATGGTCAAAAGTTACGGCAGCGTCGTACCCGCCAGCAGTCGCTGGCGGATGCGGTAGACGTGTCGGCCAAGCTGCATGCCGCGTTAAAGCAGGAAACGGAACAACGGCAGCAGCAGCTCTGGCAAAGCAGCAAACTTCTGACAACGGCAGACTTGCTGACGCTGAGTCAGCACCTGGTCCCCTGACAAAGCTACGCGATTATCTTTTCTGGTGTGCAGGCGGGATAAATGCCTGCACCGGGGTAAGCTCCCCGGTGTACTTGCGTACCTGCACCACGGTTATCTGACCACTACATCCCTGCGTTAATGACGATGTACCAATATCCAGAGTCAGTACGTTGGGGTTCCCGTGACGGCATAGCGGACGTACAGCGGTGGGATCGACCGGGTCATACCAGGCACCGGTCGGTAGCTGTACTACGCCCGCCATAATGGTATCGGTGACCCGGGCGCTGGCAAGAACGTGGCCGCGCTGGTTATAAAGCTCAATAATATCGCCATCCGTAATGTTCAGCGCCACGGCATCATTAGGGTTCAGACTGCACGCTTCCCGCCCGTCGCGTTTGCCACTGAGGCTGTAATCGCCAAAATCGAGCTGGCTGTGAAGTCGCGTGGCAGGCTGATTGGCGATCAGCCAGAACGGCTGTGCTGCATCCGGCTTTTGCTGCGGCTCGCGCCACACCGGATGTCCGGGGCAGTTTTCATAATTAAAGCTGGCAATCGTGGCCGAGAAAATTTCAATCTTTCCACTGGGCGTGGGCAAAGGTGCCGCATCCGGATCGGCGCGAAATGCGTTGATCATTCTTCCCCCGTCCTTCAACTGCGGCAATTCAATCACCCCCTGCTGCCAGAACTGTTCGAACGCAGGGATCGTAACTTGCTGCGCGGCGAGTTTTTGCTGAAGCTGGTGATAATGCCGCTCTAACCAGCCACGAGTATCCAGTCCTTCAGTAAAAGCCTCCTCATGCCCCAGCCGACGGGCCAGCTCGCTGAAGATAGCATAATCATCTTTCGCTTCGGCGTAAGGCTGCGCCACGGGCTGCATGGCAAACAGATGCCTGTCGGTAGGCGCGCCGCCGATATCTTCCCGTTCCAGCGTCATAGTGGCAGGCAGAACGATATCAGCGTGGCGGGTGGTAGAAGTCCACGCAATCTCATGCACGATGAAGGTGTCTAACTGGCAAAACGCCTGGCGCAATCTGGCCAGATCCTGGTGATGATGAAAGGGATTGCCACCCGCCCAGTAAGCCAGCCTGATGTGGGGATAGGTAAGTCTTCGGCCATTGTAGTCAAACTGCGTGCCGGGATTAAGCAGCATATCGGCGATACGCGCCACCGGGATCAAACGGTCGATGCCGTTCCTGCCCTGAGGCAATGCCGGGAAACTCACCCGGTTATGATGTTTTCCATAATGGCCAAGCGCGCCTAAGGCATAGGTGTAACCTCCACCGGGCAAACCGGGTTGCCCGAGCGCGGCGGCCAGCACCAGGCCGAGCCAGACGGGTTGCTCACCATGTTCCGCACGCTGTAATGCATGAGCTACCGTTACCAGCACGCGTTTACCGTGCAGCTGCCGTGCAAAATCAGTGATAACAGCCGCGCTGACGCCGCAAATGTCCGCCGCCCAGGCAGCATCGCGCTTTGTGCCATCTTCATCACCGTCAATATAGGCCACCATCTGCGGCCAGCCTACGGTATAGCGGGCGAGGAAAGCCTCATCCGTTAACCCCTCTTCAATCAATACTGCCAGTAAACCCAGTATAAAAGCGGCATCGGTACCCGGCCGAAGCGCAAGCCATTCTCCACGGGCTTCGTCAGGCAGATCGCTTTTAAGGGGACTGACAGAGATAAACCGCGTCCCACGTTGTGACGCCTGTTGCATAAAGCCACGCTCGGTGTGTTCACTCAGTCCACCGCTGGCAACCTGCGAGTTTTTTAACGCCAGGCCACCGAACGCCAGCACGATGTCGCTATGCTGCGCAATCTCTTCCCAGCTGACGCCGCGACGGGCAATTTCATTCATATCGCCGACAATATGCGGCAAAAGCACGGAGGCAGAGCCGGAGCTGTAACTGTTTACCGAACGCACATAGCCGCCCATAGTCGTGTTCAGAAAACGATGAACCTGACTTTGGGCATGATGGAAACGCCCGGCGCTTGACCAGCCATAAGAGCCGCCAAAAATGCCTTGTGGGCCATAAGATTTACCGACACGGGATAGTTCATTAGCGACCAGTTCACAGGCTTCGTCCCAGCTGACAGCGATATAGTCATCATTGCCACGACGCTGGTCTGGTCCCGGTCCCTGCTCCAGCCAGCCACGGCGAACCATCGGTCTGGCCACCCGCGCGGGATGGTTAAGCGCATGCCGAAAATTTGTTAACAGGGGGCTGGGATTGGGATCGCCGCTGAAAGGCTCTATGCTGAGTTGGCCATCCTGCTGCCGGGCATGAAATGCTCCCCAGTGGGAACTGTGCATTACCGGTTTCTGGGACATTATTTTTTCCTGGTTTAAAAAAACGGTGCCTAAAGCACCGTAGCAATAAAGTTTCTTACACGTCCGTTTTCGGGATCGTCAAGAACCTGCCGGCCAGGCCCGGCGGCAATGATTCTGCCGCTTTCCATAAACACAATGTTGTCCGCCACCTCGCGGGCAAAACCGATCTCATGGGTAACAATCACCATAGTGATGCCGGAGTGCGCCAGCTGTTTGATCACCTGCAAAACCTCACCCACCAGCTCCGGGTCAAGCGCAGACGTAGGCTCATCAAACAGCATTACCCCAGGATCCATCGCCAGGGCACGGGCGATAGCCACTCGTTGCTGCTGACCGCCAGACAGATTTTGCGGCCATTCATTCTCACGCCCGGCAAGCCCCACCTGCTTTAGCAACGCCAGCGCTTTGTTGGTAGCCTGCTGGCGGCTCTGTTTTTTTACGCGTATCGGCGCATCCACGATGTTCTGCAACACAGTCCGGTGTGGGAACAGATTAAATTGCTGGAACACCATGCCAATCTCGGCACGCTGGCGCGCGATGGCGCTGCTGTTCAATTCATGGAGGGCGAGCCCCTTTTGTTTGTAGCCCACCATCTCGCCGCCGATGCGAATGGTTCCCCCATCCAGCTTCTCCAGATGGTTGATGCAGCGTAGTAGCGTTGATTTCCCTGAACCTGAAGGCCCGAGAATGACGGTGACGGAACCTGCCGGGATATCCAGATTCACCTCATCAAGGATGGTCACGCCAGAAAAACGTTTAGTGACTTTACGGAGTGCAATCGCTTCAGCCATTACTGATGCTCCTTTTCGCTTCGGGCGTTGAAACAGGCGACGCAGCTTGCCAGAAACGACTTTTTTCCCGGCGAGAGACGCCCCGGCCAAAATAGCGTTCAACGTAAAACTGCCCTACCGAGAGTACCGAGGTCATCAGCAGATACCATAAGGTGGCAACCAGAAGCAGAGGGATCACCTCATAGGTGCGCTGATAGATAATTTGCGCTGAGAACAACACATCCTGGAGAGAAATGACCGAAACTACCGCGGTGGTTTTTAGCTGACCAATAATTTCATTACCCGCTGGCGGCATAATGGCGCGCATCGCCTGAGGCAACACGGTATGGCAGAAAATCTGCGAGGGGCGATAACCAAGCGCCCGCGCGGCTTCAATCTGACCATTCCCTACGCTCTGGATGCCGGCGCGAACAATTTCTGCAGCATAGGCTGACTGATGCATTACCAACGCGATCGCCGCCGCGCTAAAGGGGCTAATTAAAGCATTGGACTGAGCACTCCAGATCTCACCTATACCCGGAATCGACAGCGCAACTTTGGGATAGAGCGCGGCAATGTTGTACCAGAGAAACAGCTGCACCAGCATCGGTACGCCACGGAAAAACCAGGTGTAGGCCCAGCTAACGGCGACTAATACCGGGTTGGAAGACAACCGCATAAGCGCCAGTACGGTGCCAAAAGCGAAGCCAAATATCACAGAAATCGCGGTAAGCTGCAGGGTCATGAGCACCCCCTGCAAAATAGAGGGACCGGTAAAGTTCTCTGCGATGACTCCCCACTCAAAGCGGGGATTGTTCATCATTGAGTGCGCCATCGCCACGACGCGCAACAGAACAACCAGCGCGCTTAGCCAGCGTCCGTAATAACGTTTACTGGCGATTTTCAACTCGTCGGTGTGGTCCCGAACTTCACTCATTTGAAGATCTCTTCATTACGTTTAGCTTCAGTCACCGCGCCAAAGCCAATTCCCCAGCGATCGAGGATTTTTTTATAGCTACCGTCTTTAATAAGCGAGTTCAGAGCGGCCTGAACGGCAGGTTCAAGTGCGGAATCTTTCGGGAAGGCAACCGAAACCGGGGCATCATTAACGGTAATTTCACCAGCCAGGGTGAGAGGCTTAATCACTTTGACCTGCCACAGCAACCCTTCATAGGGTCCAAGGAACATCGGCACGCGGCCGCTGACCACTGCCTGTACGCCCGCTGGACGGTCCGGGAAAACAGCAACCTTGACTGGCTTTTTACCTGCGGCTTCACAAGCTTTGCTGGCTTCTTCCAGCCGTGTTACCTGCGTGGTACCGGAACCCGCGCCCACTTCTTTGCCGCAAAGATCGTTGAGGGATTTAAATGGCGCGATCCCGGCATCTTTTCGGGAAATAACGCCCAGCAAACTGGCATTGTAATAGCCGACAAAATCAATCTGTTTCAGACGAGCTGGCGTGGCGTTGATATTTGATAAGGCAACATCGTAACGCCCGGTTTTCAGGCCAGGAATGATATTGTCAAAACCTCCGGTATCGCGCCACTGCACGTTAAGACCCAGACGTTCACCGACGGCGTTCATGATATCAATCTCACGGCCAGCCAGCGTTTTGTTATCTTCCTTAAAGAAGGTCGTCGGCGGGGTATTAGGGTTGGTTCCGGCAACTATATAGCCGCGCTTTATTATGTCCGCAGGCAATAGCGTTTTCAGTGTCGGATCGGCCTGAACATGAAGAGTACTGTCGGTGGCAACAGATTGTTCAGCAGCAAACGTTGTGTGTGCGCTCAGAGCTAGTGCTAAAAGAGTCATGCCTTTTGCGAATTTCACTGGAACCTTTCTCCTGATATTTAAAAGTTTCCCTGCAAGGGAAAGGCACTGAGGTAGCGATGTGTTTTTAACGCAATAAGGCGTAACCATTTATAGCCTTATAGTTTTTTCATCCTCAAAATGTCCCAATGCTATTTTCAGGGAATAAAGGCTTCGATCACAAATGCGAAAAACAGCTATCTATTGCCAGATTTCAAGGGAAAGGCCTCTCTTCTCTTCCTGACTAAAACTGCGTTTTTTTGGACACCTGCGCCTGATCGGGTTGATAGGTCATAGAAGCATGTTTCAGTGCCTTAAAACATCCTCGTTTCGTTCTGCCGCCGCTTCCCTTTAATATTTTGAATTTTAATACTTTATCCAGAAATTTAGCCTCGTCTAAATCTTCAAACTATGTAAAAAGTGTGATGCGGATCACTTATCCATTGAATTTTAAACAGCCGCCACTAGAATTACGCGCTTTGGGATTTGATACGGAGCAGAAGCCTATGTCTGAGATGAACATCGTTTCACGCAAAGTTGCCTGGTCACGCGTTCTGGCTCTGGCTGTCGCTGCCTTTATTTTCAACACCACAGAATATATGCCGGTCGGTCTGCTTTCGAACATCGGCCAGAGCTTTGGCATGGAGTCCGCGCAGGCGGGCATTATGCTGACTATCTACGCCTGGATCGTGGCGCTGATGTCGCTGCCGCTGATGCTGATGACCAGCAATACCGACCGGCGTCTGCTGCTGATTGCCATTTTCAGCCTGTTTACCTTTAGCCACGTGCTGGCGTTTTTCGCCTGGAGCTTTGACGTGCTGCTGCTCAGCCGCGCCGGTGTCGCCCTCGCCCACGCGCTGTTCTGGTCGATAACTGCCTCGCTGGCGGTTCGGCTTGCGCCGCCGGGTAAAAGAGCCCAGGCGTTAAGCCTGATTGCGACGGCTACCGCTCTGGCTTCGGTACTGGGCCTGCCGCTGGGCAGAATCATCGGTCAGGCCTTTGGCTGGCGGAGTACTTTCCTGGCTATCGGTGCCAGCGCTTTCGTGCTGTTGGGTCTGATTTTAAAAATCATGCCGCGCGTGCCGTCAGAACATACTGGCTCACTGAAGAGCCTGCCGGATTTGCTGCGCCGTCCGGCGCTGGTTGGGCTGTACGTGCTGGCCGTAGCGGTGGTGACCGCGCACTTTACCGCCTTCACCTACATCGAACCTTTTGTGCAGAAGGTGTCTGGTTTCGATCAGGGCTTCGCTACGCTACTGCTGCTGATTTTTGGCGTGGCGGGTATTACCGGCAGCATCATTTTTGGCAAGAGCGGTGAAAAGCGCCTTACGCCACTGCTGGTTGGCTCCATTGGCGTGCTTGCGCTGTGCCTCCTGCTGCTGTCGCCGGTTGCCGTTAGCAAAACGGGATTGGTTGTGCTGAGCCTGTTCTGGGGCATGGCGTTTATGATGATCGGCATGGGCATGCAGATGAAAGTCCTGACGCTGGCGCCAGACGCTACCGACGTTGCCATGGCGATGTTTTCAGGCATCTTTAACATTGGTATCGGCGCGGGCGCGCTGCTGGGGAACAAAGTGAGCCTGGATCTCTCTATGTCCTCGGTGGGCTATGTGGGTGCCGTACCGGCCCTGGCAGGCTTGCTGCTGGCCGTGACGATTTTCCGCAAATACCGCAGCAAACAGGCTGAACCTGAAAGCAGCGTGATCACCGAAGTGAAATAGGTCCTCAGGCAACCGCTGGCGCACGGCGGTTGCCTGTAAATCTGCTTTCTGGTCTTTAAAAACGCTGTGCCGATATTACCCTGCCCCCCGCCTTTAGTTAATTCCCCTGCTTAATTACAGTAAGTAATTAAAAAATCATATGCTTACCTTCTGTTCCAGCCAAAAACAGAGAACGCCGGCCATAACAATCAGCATCCCCTTTGTTTATATCAGGTTACGGAAATTTCCCACCTCGACAGTACAAATAACAATGTCTTATAAAACATGGCGATATTCTCAAAGCGAGCCGCTGAAACAAAAATGTCATATTGTTGACATAGGCTGTCATTACACTTTTTGAGGCAGTAAATTCACCACGGGTAATCAAAATGGCAACGATTAAGGCAAAGAATTACAGGGACGCTAACGAGATGCTGCAGTCCGGTATCAGCAAGGTTGAACTGGCCTATGACATTGACAGCGATGATTTTTTCCGGTTTGCGAGCCACTGGTGCGATCGTGGCGCAAAAATCTCCCGCGGCAACGAGCACTTTGTTGTTTCACTAAAAGGGATGAATATTCCGCCCAATAAATAATGCCACGCTTTACGATTGTGGTTCTGACCTGCTTTAATCACCGCTTTGGCGATTAAGCAGGAGCAGCGATGAGTTCTGAACAGATAAGCTTCCGGTACCCGGCCTGCACGCCGTCCCTGGGGCCGTTTCTCACCGACATCAGCTGCTCTTCTCCGGCAGGACATGCTGATGTCCTGCTGCTACAGGCTCGCTATCACCTCGCCTTGTACAGCGACGCTCTTTTTATGACGTATCAGCTGCCTTTTCCTGCTCATCTGGGTAAAGCCGTGGCAAAGCGCCGCGCTGAATATCTTGCCAGCCGCGTTTGCGCCCGGTATGCCCTGACGCTGTTTGGTTTTACTGATTTCGTTCTGGCAAACGATGCGGATCGCGCACCCGTCTGGCCGCAAGGCATGGCTGGTTCACTTTCGCATACTCGCCAGCGGATCGGCTTGCTGCTGACTCGCGAGGCCAGCGGCAAGCTGCTGGGCGTCGATTGTGAAGAGTTTATGCAGCCAGAGACGGCAGAGGAAATGCAGAGCATGGTTATCAGCGCACGGGAAAAAGCCGTGCTCGCCACCAGCCACCAGCCTTTTGCTACCGCATTGACCGCCGCTTTTTCTTTAAAAGAGAGTCTTTATAAAACGCTGTTCCCGGCCTTTCGCCAGTTTATGAACTTTAACGAAGCCGAGATAACGGCCTGCGATAGCGCCATAACCAACGTGACGCTGCGTCTCAATCGAACCTTATCCACTGACTTTCCGGCGGGCAGGCTCTTTAGCGGGCGCGTAGAGCACGAAAGCGATTCACTGACCAGCTGGATTATTACGCCGCGCATAAAAAAACCGGACTGATATGCAACCAGTCCGGTATTGACCATATACGGTAAACGACGGGAAAGTCCGTGACGGCATGCAACCGTCAGCTTCACCTTACTTATTCGCCAGGGCGCTGACTACTGACTATTTATGCACAGCATATGCGCCGGGCGGTTAATCAGAGCCGGTTCTTTTCACCGCGTCCAGCGTCGCCAGCTCGCGCTCTTCGCCCGTCAGCTCGCTCAAATGCCCTTCCCGCATCTCCAGCAGCCTGTCGGCATGCAGGAAATAGTGGTCGTCATGGCTGATAGCAAAGACCGTTTTTCCCATCTCTTTCAGCCACGGCAGCAGTTCGCGATAGAAGATACGCCGAAAATGCGGATCCTGATCGGCGGCCCACTCATCCAGCAGCAGAATATCGCGCTGTTCTGCCGTGGCCAGCAGCAGCGCCAGCCGCTTGCTTTGCCCTTTCGATAGCTTCAGGTTCAGCACCTTGTTACCTTCCAGGCGGAGTTTGTCCTGCATCTGCAACCGTTCGAGCCAGCGCTGTACCTGTGCCGGATCGGCGGGCGCGCCGTGGTTATCAATCAGCCGATCGAACAGATGGACATCGGTGAACACGGCGGAAAACAGGCGGCGATAGCCTGCCATCCCGGCCACGTCCAGCGCTTTGCCATCCAACAGGATCTGCCCGGAAACCGGCTGGTAAAGGCCGGTCAGCAGCATTGCCAGCGTCGATTTTCCGCTGCCGTTGCCGCCAATCAGAAAGACCAGCTCGCCGCGCTTTAAGGTCAGGTTAATCGGGCCAACGGCAAAGCCACCGTCGCCATAATGGAACAGCAAATTGCGCAGCTCCAGCGTCTGCCAGTTTTGCTTAGCGGGCTCGGCGTCAAACTCTTCGCGATAGCTGGCAAGCTTAAAGGTATTGAGCTTGTTAAAGGCAACCTGCGCGCTTAACAGCGTCGGCAAAGCGCCAACGGCAGAGAGCAGCGGCGTGCGCAGAAACAGCAGCGTCAGCGAATAGGTCGCCGCTATCGCCGTATCCGCCCAGCCAAGGCTGTTAGCCATAAAGAACACCAGGCCAATCGCCCCCAGCATCATAATGTTTGACCAGTTTACGGCGCTAAGGTGAAAGGTATCCGCCCGCACAATATGATGGCGATAAGAGCGGGCGTCTTCCTGATAAACCGTGTCATAAATCAGCTGCGCGCGCTGGCGATTGAGCGCCAGCTCTTTACGTCCTTCAATGATGGTTTGATAGTCGGCGTAAAGCGCGTCTTCCACTTCGCGCAGGCTGGCCATATGGCGATAAACTTTTGCCACCAGCAGCCAGCCGCCTACGATAGTTATCGTCAGCCAGACGGTGGTTACCAGCAGCATCTTTGGCGACAGCCACGCCAGGTAAGCCGCCGATCCCACCGTCAGGATAATGCCCTGAATCAGCTCCGGCAGGCGTACAAAGGCGATAGTGATATTGCGAACGTCGCTGGTCAGCGCCGCCAGCAGCTGGGCGCTGCCAATCTGTTCAATGCGCTCGATCTGCGTGTCCAGTATGCGCTTGATAAACTCGCCGCGCAGCCGGTAAACAAAGTGGTGTCCAAGCAGCGTCAGCGCCAGCTGCGAGGCCAGCGTCACGGCCATCAGCAGCAGCAGCAGCCCTAAGAATTCCGGCAGGATCAGCAAGGAGGCGTTAAGTGAGGTAATCAGCTCACGGTTGATAAAGGCGATTAGCCCGATGCCGAGCGCGGCGCTGAGCAGGCTAAGGCAGATAACCCCGACAAAAGGCCAGCGGTACTGTCGATAAACGACGTGCAGCAACTCCATGACACCATCCCGTTAAACTGAGCAGCCTGCAGTTTAATGAGAAGCGGGACGATATCAATAATAATTCTCAACTGGGCCTCAGCGAAAGGCTCGCCGGAAGGTCAGATTGTAGCGAAACGCGCCGGTGGCAGGATGACTGCCGTGCTTAAGCGGCAAAATGCCGTGATAGCGCAGGCGCGACGGGCCACCCCAGACCACTACATCGCCATGTTCCAGCAGCACGCGCTGCACCGCGTCGCCTCGCTCAAAGCCGCCAAACTGAAATACGGCAGGCAGGCCGAGCGAAACGGAGACGATCGGCTGCTGCATATCCTGCTCGTCTTTATCCTGATGCAGGCTCAGCTTCGCTTCCGGCGCGTAGCGGTTGATTAAACAGGCGTCAGGCTGGAAATGCGCGAAACCGGCCTCGTGGGCGCAGGCCACGGCCAGCTGGCGAAAGCGATCCGGCATGGCGGGCCAGCGCTGTCCGCTGACGTTGTCATATTCGCTGTACTGGTAGCCGCGTGAATCCGTAGACCAGCCGAAATCG
Source organism: Erwinia sp. BNK-24-b (assembly GCF_047456155.1). NCBI lineage: Bacteria > Pseudomonadati > Pseudomonadota > Gammaproteobacteria > Enterobacterales > Erwiniaceae > Erwinia > Erwinia sp. BNK-24-b. The sequence goes on along the minus strand of NZ_CP179901.1, from coordinate 1,335,481 downwards.
CCGCAGTTGGTCATTGCTACCGACATGCGATGACCGCCAGGCGTAATACGATGCGCAAAAGGATTCAGCGCGGCAATCTGCTGGATCAGCTCCAGCAGCGCAGGCGACTCTTCCCGCGCGCGCCGCCGCAGGATCACCGCGCCTTCGGCCAGCGGTTCTGACCACGGCGTTTCTTCACTAAATAAATCCAGCATGACGTCCCCCTGTACGGAAAGCATTTGGACAATCGGGCAACCGCCGACGCCAATGTGGTTTACAGGCACCAGCGCTTTAAGCTGGAACAGTTACCTTAATTGTAGCTATTCCTGCTGCGGCAGAATAAAGGCTTTGAACTGCGGCGACATCCAGCTGCTAAAACCATCGCCCTGCTTTTCAATCAGGTAGACCGCCAGATTTTCGCGCAGCGCCAGCGCTTTGGCCTGCTCTTCACCCAGCACCATCAGGCCGGTATCCCAGCCGTCCGCTTCCAGCGCCGTGGTGGCGATAACCGTTGCGGAAACCAGCTTGTGCTGGATGGGCCGTCCGGTGGTCGGGTCGATAATATGCGAGATACGCTTGCCGTCCAGCTCATAATAGTTGCGGTAGCTGCCGGAGGTACTGATGCCGTGCCCCTGTAAATCCACCACGGCCTGTACCGCATTTTCTTTATCCGTCGGCTTCTGGATAGCCACTTTCCACGGCTTGTCTTCGGCATTTTTGCCACGCGTCAGCACCGCGCCGCCAACGGAAACCAGATAGTTATTGATGCCCTCTTTTTCCATCAGGCGCGCCAGGTGATCGGTGGCAAAGCCTTCTCCCATCGTAGAGAGATCGACATAAAGCTCGGGCAGATCTTTTTGCAGATAAGCGCCCTCGCTACGCTGGATAACGCGCAGATGCTGTAAGCCAGTTAATGCACGCGCTGCGTCAATCTGTGCCTGACTCGGCGTCGCCAGCGGCTGCTTTGCTGGCCCAAAGCCCCACAGGTTAACCAGCGGCCCGACGGTGATATCCATTTTGCCTGCGGTTTTCTGTCCGATGCGCAATGACATGGTTACGATATCCGCCATGTTGTCGCTTATCGGCTGCGGCTCGCTGCCGCGATACTGATTGAACCGGGAAATAACCGAGTCATCTTTCCACGTGGAGAGCTCCCGATCGTCGCTGTCCAGCAGCTGCTGTGCCGCTTTTTGCAGGCTTTCTTTTCGACTTTCGTCTACCCCGGCCAGGCTAATTCGCCAGAATGTTCCCATTGTGCGTCCCTCCAGGACCAGCGCGGAATCGCCTGCACTCTGGTTATGCTGGTCACAGCCGGAAACCATAAAAAATGCTGCCACAACAGGGAAATACAACCAGTTCTTCTTCATCTTTGACTAAATACCTTTATTAAATTCCGGCCCTGAAAGCGTAAAAAAGCAGCGTAAAGCCGGGCCGGACGCACTTGACCTTCCGTCAGAGGCTGCACAAAATATCATCCAGGTTTAACGAACGCGGTGCTGTTGCCGCAAGAATGGAGGTCGTTATGATCTACTATTTGCTGCCTTTTATCTGCCTGGGCCTGATTATCTTTTCCGGCTACAAGCATTACAAGCAAACAAATATTAAACAGCTCCATCGTCCACGTCACCGTTGATCGCGTGGAAAAACAGAAGGGAGAGTAAAGCAAGGGAGGATGCGGGAGCGCAAGATGCGCTCCCACTAAAATCAGAACTGGTAAACCAGACCCAGTGCTACAACGTTATCGGTGTTGATACCGGCAGCTCGGGTGAAGTCGTTGTCGTCCAGCAGGTTGATCTGGTAGTCAACGTAGGTAGACATGTTTTTGTTAAAGTAGTAAGTCGTACCCACATCAACGTATTTCTTCAGGTTCTGTGAACCGTAACCTTCAATATCGGTGCCGCGAGAGCTGACGAAGGCCAGTGATGGGCGCAGGCCGAAGTCAAACTGGTACTGTGCAACCAGCTCCCAGTTATCCGCTTTATCCGCAAAACCGTAAGCATCGCTGTCGCTGTCGCCGAAACGGGTCGCGTTGTAAGAACGGGTGTACATCGCAGCCAGGTAGATGTTGTTGGCGTCATATTTCAGGCCGCCGGTATAGGCTGTCGCCTTGTCGCCGTTGCCCAGAATGCCGTTAGTACGGTTGTTCTGCTCGTTGGTACGGTCGGAGCTGAACATGGCCGCACCGATACCAAAGCCGGAACCGATATCATAAGTGGTCGACATGCCCCAGCCGTCGCCGTTACGCGCCAGCACGTCACGTCCGCTCAGCTCGGTGCCGCTGTTGTTTTTGCCCTGGTACTGCAAGGCAAAATTCAGGCCGTCAACCATGCCGAAGAAGTTGTTGTTGCGGTAGGTCGCCAGGCCGCTTGAACGCTGGAACATAAAGTTGTCCGCGCCATAGGTGTCGCCGCCGAACTCTGGCAGTACGTCGGTCCATGCGCCGATATCGTAAGCCACGCCGTAGTTACGGCCATAGTCCAGAGAGCCAGCGTCGCCGAATTTCAGACCAGCAAAGCCTACGCGAGTGTGGTTGTCAGAGCTGCCTTCATCTTCAGAGTTGTTCAGCGCAACCTGATATTCCCACTGGCCGTAACCGGTCAGCTGATTGCTGATCTGGGTTTCGCCCTTAAAGCCGAAGCGCATATAGGACTGGTCGCCATCAGAGCTGTCGTCGTTGGAGAAGTAGTGCAGGCCATCTACTTTGCCAAAGAGGTCAAGCTTGTTGCCATCTTTGTTATAGATTTCTGCAGCGCCTGCAGAACCGGCAACCAGCAAAGCCGGAACCATCAGGGAGAGAACGCGAAGCTTCATTTTTTATTACCCTCTTGTTATGTGCTTTATTACCACTGCGTGCTGAAAGTCGAAAATTCAGCCGGCACCCACATGTTAGTGGCCGGTCAGTAATAATCTATAAAGAATATGATACTAAATATCCGAATATGTTTCATTGTGTAAATTAAATATGTCTAAATATAAATATAGCGGAACTTTTCGAGCGCACATATCAGTAAAAAATAGCGCACGTAATGTAAAGAAACAGGAAAATTTTTATAATACATAAAGTTATGTAATGTTGCCCATCTGAGCACTGAATGATAAAAAGAAGTCATCATCAGGTTATATAATATCCGCGCTATCATCATTTTATTTCATTATTACCTTCATTCATCCCCGAATGTGTTGTTTTACCCTATTTCGCGCCGAACCTTGTGTTCGGCTTTTTTTTGCGAAAAATAAAGTGAATGTCCGGAAGGAATAAGGGGGTGGCAAACAGTCTTCGGTGGGGGAACAATCAGCGCCAGAAACGCCACTGAATAAAAATTCATTATGCCGGGAGAGAGGAATTTAATCGGCTATTCAGTGGCGTTGTTTATTACCTTTCGCGCAGTGATTCTTTAACTTTATTCAGCGGCTTAATCAGATAATCCATGACCGATTTCTGACCGGTTTTAATCTCAACATTCGCCACCATACCGGGCACGATAGGAAACTTTCTGCCGGCCTTGTTGACCAGCTCCGCCTTCTGCGTACGCACGTAAACCCGGTAGTAGTACTGGTCGCGCTTGACCTCATCCTGGATCGTATCTGGCGAAACGGTCTCTACTTCGCCATCCAGATTGCCATAGATAGAAGAGTCGTAGGCGGTGATCTTTACCACGGCAGGCAGGCCTGGCCGGATATAGGCGATATCCCGAGGGTTGATGCGGGTTTCAATCAGCAGCTGATCTTCCAGCGGCACTATCTCCATCAGCTTGCCGCCCGGTTGCAGCACGCCGCCGACCGTCGTTACCTGAATATCTTTGACGATGCCGCGCACCGGCGAGTAAATCGTGGCTCGCGTCAGCTGATCCTCTTTGCCGGTCAACACCTGTAGCTGCGCGTCCAGATCGGCGTTGTTTTTCACCTGCTCCTCACGCGCTCGTACCGCATAGTCATTCTTTGCTTCGTCGATCTTTCCGCGCAGATCGCTGATCTGACGTTTTAAGCGGATAACCTCTACTTCGCCCGCCGCGCCTTTTGCTACCAGCGGCTGGGTCATGCGCAGTTCGTCCTGCACCAGCTTCATTGACTGCTGGAGATTGCTGACCGTTTCCGTCAGGTTGCGGCGGCGCGACTGGTACAGCTGCGTTTCACGCGCGACCAGCTCGGGCTCCTTCAGGGTTTCCGCACTGAAAGCCAGCGGCGCACCGGTCAGTTCAGCGCGCAGTCGTTCGGCGGAAGCGCGCAGCGTTCGGGCTTTGGCCGCCGCTTCGCCAAAGTTGGACTGGAAGCGCGTCGGATCGAGGCGCGCCAGTATCTCGCCTTTCTCAACGATGTCGCCTTCGTGAACGTTAAGCTGATCGACGATGCCGCCGTCCAGGCTTTCAATCACCTGCGCGCGGCTGGAGGGCGTGACTTTGCCCGTACCTACGGTTACCTCATCCAGGATGGCAAAATGCGCCCAGATAAAGAATACCACCAGCGCGGCGGCGCAAAGCCAGATAATGGCCGAGGTGCGCGTTTCATTACGTTTCAGGCTGCGGTCAATCAATATCAGGCTCATGCGGCGTCCCCTTGTCCGGCGCTCTGTTTCGCCGACTGTGCCGCCGCCGCGCGCAGGATCTCATCGCGCGCGCCGTCAGCCACAATACGGCCATTGTCCATTACCACGATTCTGTCCACCAGCTTTAGCAGCGCGGGTCGATGGGTAACCAGCACCAGCGTGCGGCCCGAAAGCCAGCCCTTCATCTGGCCGATAACGTACTCTTCCAACGATTCATCCATAGAGGCGGTCGGCTCATCCATCAGTACGACCTGCGGCTGGCGCAGGATCATGCGGCTAAGCATCACCATCTGGCGCTGGCCGCCGGAAAGCCCGCGTCCGCCTTCGTTGATAATGCGGTCAAGACTGGACGCATCCTGCTGCACCAGGCTTAGCGCACCGCTGACGCGTAACGCCTGTAGCATCTCCTGTTCGCTGGCGTGCGGGTTGCCCAGCATCAGATTCTGGCGCAGCGTGCCGAAGAACAGCCGTGAATCCTGCGAAAGCCAGCCCAGCTGACGCCGTAAATCCACCGGATCGATACGTTTAATATCCACGCCGTCCACGATAACTTTGCCCTGTGTCGCCCTCGCCTGGCCAGCCAGCAGCTTAAGCAGCGTCGATTTTCCTGCGCCAACCTTGCCTAAAATCGCCACCCTTTCACCCGGCTTGATTTGTAGCTGGCCAACCGTCACCACGTTTTTGACGTTTTCTTCATCGTAGCTGTACTGCACGTTGCGCAGATCGTAATGGCCGGTCAGCGTTGGGCAGTGCGCCATTTCGCCCTCTTCCGGCTGGTCCAGCGGCTTTTTCAGCAGCTCGTCCAGGCCCGTCATGGCGGTTTTGGCATGCTGCCAGCGCGAAAAAACCATCGTCAGCTGCATCAGTGGCGCAATAGTGCGTGAGGAGAGCAGGCTGCTGGCGACCAGCGTACCCGTAGTAATATCGCCATTCAGTACCAGATAGACCCCAAACACCAGCATGCCTGCATAGGTCAGCTGCTGCACCGTCGAAGCCCAGCCGGTCAGCCTTGCGCCCCATAGCCTTTGCTGCATACCGATAGTGGCGCTGACCTCGTGCGTTTGCTCCCACTGCCGCTGAAAATAGGGTTCCGCCTGAAGCGACTTGATGTCTTCGATGCCTTCAATGGTTTCCACCAGCACCGCGTTGCGCAGTGCGCCTTCACGCAGCCCCTCTTTTGCCAGCTTCGCCATCGGGATCTGCACCAGCAGGCCGGGGATGACGATCAGCGGAATGGCCAGCAGCGGAATAATCACCAGCGGCCCGCCGATAAAGCCCATTAAAAACAGAAAGAGAATAACAAAAGGCATGTCCGCCGCTGCGCCAACGGTCGTCGAGGTCAGCAGCTCGCGCACCTGATCGATTTCACGCAGCTGCGAAATAAACGAGCCGGTCGATTTGGGCCGCGCCTCGTTACGAATATTCATCGCGCGGGCAAACAGCATAGAGGAAACTTTTAAGTCGATGCGCTTGCCCATCAGATCGGAAACCTGGGTACGCATCAGGCGGATCAGATATTCGATGGCGGCGGCGATCAGCACGCCGGTAAACAGCACCCACAGCGTTGGCTGCGACTGCGCCGGAATAACGCGGTCATACACCTGCATTGAAAAGAGAATGCCCGCCAGCGCCAGCACGTTGCCGACCACGGAAGCCAGCGAGATTTCCATAATCCGGCGGCCCATGCCGCGAAAGTTTTCCCAGAACCAGTGCTTTTTATAGGGCTTCACAAACTCATCGATACGCGCATCGCGTCCGCGCGCCGCCACGCCGATAATGCCAACCTGCTCTTTGCTTTGCGAAAGCAGCGTCGCCAGCTCACTTTCCCGCACCACGTCGCCGCCGTCGCTTAGCCAGTAGCGGGCTTTGCCTTCGGCATCGATGGTTTCAACCACCACCACGCTGCCGTTTTCCATAATCAGCACGACCGGCGTTACTTCCTGCCGCCAACGGATCTTATCGCGCGGCATCATGGTCAGATGCAGGCCCAGCAGGCCCGCCAGTCTTTCCAGCTGCTGTGCGGGGGTCAGGTGTTCAAACCAGCGCATCTGCTGGCGCAGCGTGGAGCCGTCCGCCGGTTTACCGAAGCGCGCCGCTACGCGCAGCATGGCGTCGATCCAGTTCTCGGTGCTAGCGGTTTTGGTCATAAATACAGCCTTTTATTTTAAAGCGATGGCAAGGTTTGGCCGCTGGTGGCTTCACGATCGATGCCCATAATATCCAGCAGATTGTCGACGGCGGCGGCATAGCGCACGGTGGCGTCCCAGCCGTCGTAAAGCGCGGTCAGACGGCTGCTGTCAGCCTGAAAGACGTCCTGTTCAACGCTCAGCAGATCGTTGAGGCTGCGCTTGTTAAGTTTGTACTCGTCGGCGTAAACCGAACGGGTATGCTCGGCGCTACTGAGCTGCTGCTCTCCGGCCGCCTGGCGCTGCTGCGCGCCGATCATGTCGGCATAGGCGGTAGAAGCGTGCTGGTTGATATCCAGCTTCGACTGATCAATAGCGGCTTCGGCCGCTTCGCGGTCACCTTCTGCCGCGCGGGTTTTGGCGTTGACCAGCCCGCCCTGATAAAGCGGGGCTTCAACCTGAAGCTGTAGCTCATTGTCCCAGTAGGAGTTGGTCGTGCTGTTGCCTTCGTAGCGGGTGCGTCCCGCCACTACCTTGATGGTCGGCCAGTGGTTAGACGAAGCCTGGCGAACACGTTCTCTTGCGGCTTCCTGCTTGGCCTGCGCGCTGCGAACGGCGGCGCTGTTCTCGTAGGAAATTTTATCGAGCGTGACCTGCTGCTTCAGTAGCGACTGCGGCAAATCGGGTAAGTCGCCGGAGACGACGCCGGTCAGCACTGTCAACTGCGCCTGCGCCGAGCGTTCCGAAGCACGGTATTGCTCCATTGTGGCGCGCATACCGGCGATGCGGGTTTCCGCCTGCAAGACGTCAGACTGCGAGCTAAGCCCGGCGTCGGCGCGATAGTGGGCGATTTCCTTAACGTGTTCCAGCGAGGCGACGTTATTACGCGCCGCTTCCACCAGCGTACGGTAACGCTTGACCTGTAGATAAGCCTGGAGCGTATCCTGCGCGACGGTGGTCATCGTGTCGTAAAGGGCAAAGCGGTAGGCATCGGACAGCTGGTGCTGCTCGTCGATTGCGCCGCTGGTACGGCCAAAGTCCCACAGCAGCTGGCTGAGGGTAATGCCGCCGGAGCCTTTATTGTTCACCGTGCCGGAGGAGTATGTTTGCTGTGAACTGCCGCCGGTGGCATTAAGAGAGATTTGCGGATACCAGGCGCTTTCTGCGGCGTCCAGATCCGCTTCGCCTACGCGGATTTGCGCGGCGGCCTGAGAGATTTTTGGATTGCGGGCAAAGGCTCTTAAAATGGCCTCGCGTAACGTCAACGTGGAGACCTGCTCCTCGGTCGGTGCGGCTCGCCAGTTAAACTCGACCTTTTGCTGCTTTGCTGCGAGCGCGTGCTGTCCCGATGCGCTGCATGCCGCAGCCAGACACAGGGAAAGCCAGACTCTCTTCATCTTGGCACCACTTTCCATCTTCATCCTTTGTCAGAAAAATGGCCGGGGACGACAAGCCCGCCCCGGCCAGTCGGGTCAGGCGGTTTGTACCTGTAAGTTATGTTGGATCAGAACATCGGCCAGCGTGCCTTCATGGCTGGCGGATGAGTTGTGATAAAGATCGAAAAGCTGGCCATTGACCGTGCGCTGGCCCGCGTCGCTCCAGACGCCGCCTTCCGTCGTGCTTAGCGTGACCGCATTGCCGTCCGCGCCTTTAATGGTCAGCGCGTCGCTGGCGTTGTCGGTCAGCGCCAGGAGATCTTTCTGGCCCAGCGTGATGCTGTTGCTGCCGAGCGTGCCCAGGTCGATGGTTTCAATGCCGCTTGCTTTCAGGCCCAGCGAGGCAAAGTCCAGCGCCTCGTGCGAACCGCTTAACGCCAGCGTGTCGTGACCGCCGCCACCTGTCAGATTACTCAGGAAGTTCAGCGAGCTGAGCGTAAAGGTGTCGTTGCTTTCCGTGCCGACGACCGTGGTTTCACCGTCGATGTTCTGCACGTGGCTGCTGGTTGCGGCGCTGTCCGTAGTGGCAGTGCTGCTGTCCGTAGTGGCAGTGCTGCTGTCCGTAGAGGAAGTGCTACTGTCCGTAGAGGAAGTACTGCTGTCCGTAGAGGAAGTGCTACTGTCCGTAGAGGAAGTACTGCTGTCCGTAGAGGAGGTGCTACTGTCCGCGCTGATGGCGGCTGCGCTGATAGCTGCTGCTGCGCTGGCGTCGTCATGCGTAGTGCTGGTGTCAGTGCTGGAGTCGCCATCCGTTGGGTTATCGTCCGTCACGGGCGCGGGCATTTCCGCGCTGCTGCCGCTGGTATCAACCGGCGTGGTCAGATCGACAGGCACATTAATATCCTGCTCGAACCAGTTTCCGGCACCGTCCGAGACGCCAAACGTTAGCGTGCTGGTGCCTTCGCGCAGATCTTCCGCGTTAACTTCAACGCTCCAGCTGCCGTCCGCATTAATCACCCCGTCATGCCAGGTCATCATTTCGGAACTTTGTATAGCGAATGATTTCACCGGTAGCGGCGTCTCTGCGGTGCCGCTAAGCGTGTACCAGGTGCTGCCATCGTCGTGCTGTACTGCATTGGCAAGCGTAACGGCGTTAACGGTGACCGTCGGATTACTGCTGTTGTAGTGGGTGATCAGCAGCAGATCCTGGCTGGCGCTGGTGCCGTTGCCGTTTGCGTCGGTGGCGCTGACCGTCACTTTGTAAGTACCGTCTTTGATCGCAGCGACGTCGTCGTCGCCGATTTGTACCTGCCACTCCCCGCCCTCGCCACCTACGCTGCCGCCATAGGTTTTACCGTCTATGGTCAGCGTAATCGGCGTACCGTCCGGCAGATGTGCCGCGGTGCCGGTAAACAGAATGCCGTAAATCCCTTCCTGATAGCTAACGGCGTTGTCACCGGTAATGGGATCGATGGTCAGCTCGGGCAGCGCGTCGGTGGCAAAAATCTGTACCGTTGTTGAGTCAAAGTCGCTGTTTCCCGCCGCATCGGTTACTTTAGCAACAACGTTGTAGCTACCTTCGTCCATGCTTTGCAGCGTTTCGGCCGGTACGCTGAACTGCCAGTGACCGTTCTCGTCGACGGTGCCGCTAAGAGTAGTAGTGCCAAAAGTGACGACAACAGCACTGCCTGCCTCGCCCGTGCCGGAAATCACCAGTGGACTATTAATTTCCGTGGCGTCGATCAGGCCGTCGCCTGCCAGCGTGTTAATAGTAACGGACGGGGCCTGCGTATCGACGGCAAAGGTGCTGGTTACCGTCCCGGTTTGACCATAAACATCCGTGATGGTCACCGAAATGGTGTGGTCGCCCTGCGCCTGGTAAAACGCAGCGTTATACATGTCATCCGTTGACAGCGGTACGCTCCAGTTGCCGTCGCTGTCTACCGTACCTGCGTAGCTTACGCCGTCGATAGTTAAGGCAATTTTCTGGCCTGCCCCGGTGATGCCAGTATTGCCGGTCAGCGTATAGGCCTGAGAATCTTCTTGCTCATTGATGATGCCGTCGACAAAGGGTGTATCGATAGTCGGATGGGGCTGCGGGGCGTCCGCTGGCGGAGCGGAAGCCTCGACGGTAATGGCTTTACTTAGCGTGGTAGTGCCGCCCGCGCTATTGTCAAAACTGACGCTGATACGGTTGCTGCCCACTGGCAGAACCTGTAAATCTGCCGCCGGAATCGCTACGCGCCAGCTGCCGTCCGCCGCCAGCGTCGTGGTATAGGTTTTCTCATTCAGCGTAACGGTCAGCGTACTGTCTGCCGCCAGGTTTTGTGTGGTGCCGCTCAGCGTCTGCGCAGTCTGTTTTTCATCGGCGGTGATAATGCCATCGCCGGTCAGGCTGTTGATGGTCAGTGAAGGCGAACCGGTCGGCGTCGGCGTTTCGCCAGGCGTAGCGGTGCCCGGATCGCTATTATCGCCGTCCGTTGGGTTATCTTCCGTCACCGGCGGCGTCACTTCGCTGCCGCCACCGGCCGCCACTGGCGTACTCAGGTCGGCGTTCACGCTAATACTTTGCTCAAACCAGTTGCCCGCGCCGTCCTGCACGCCAAACGTCAGGTTATTAAAACCGTCTCGCAGATCGTCTGCGCTGACTTCTACGCTCCAGCTGCCGTCCGCATTAATCACACCGTCGCGCCAGCTCATCGTCTCAGAACTTTGTACCGCGAACGATTTCAGCGGGAGAGGCGTTTCCATTGTGCCGCTGAGCGTATACCAGGTAGTGCCGTCGGCGTGCTGTACGGCATTGGCAAGCGTAATGTCGTTTGGCGTGACCGTCGGATTACTGCTGTCATAATGGGTTATCAGCAGCAGATCCTGGCTAATGCTGGTGCCGTTGCCGCTTGCGTCGGTCGCGCTGACCGTGATTTTGTAGCTGCCGTCTTTAATGGCGGCAACTTCATCGTCAAGGATTTGTACCTGCCACTGGCCGTTATAGACGCTGCCTGTCCAGGTTTTGCCGTCCAGGGTGACCTGAACCAGCGTGTCGTTCGGCAGGTTTGTCGCCGTACCGGTCAGCTCAATGCCGTAAATCCCCTCTTTATAATTTACCGCGTTGTCACCGGTAACGGGATCGAGGGTCAGTTCCGGTAGCGTGGAAGCCGTAGCCGGAGCCTCTACCACGGCACTGCTGCCGGATGTGCTGCTGTCGCCGGTTGTTGCCGTTGTTGTGGTTGTTGCGGCGGTTGGATCGGTCGTCGCTGCGGTTAAGGTTGAAGCGGCGGTCGTTTCGCTAACGGGAACCGCTGCTTCTGACGCTGCCGCATTCTCAGTGGTGGCGGTTTGCGCTGTAGAGGAAGATTTATGTCCGCCTCCTCCGCTATTGGCTGCGGCCACGCCCGCGCCTGCGCCCAGCAGGCCAAGCAGTCCGATACCGACGGCAGTCGTAGAATCGCTGGCCTCGGCCGCGGGGGCGGATACCGACGCCGTGGTTAAAGAGGCCGCATCGTCAAGCGAATGCCAGGCTGGCGTTAATGATGTGATGGCCTGCGGATCGCTTTGCAGCGCTTCTGAAAAAAGCGCCTGCTGCAGCGAATGCTCTTCCTGAAACAGTAGCTCGCTCTGTTTTCCGTCTACCGCCGTGAAAAAATGTTTATAGCTTACAACACGGCCATCCTGCATTCGCAGGATAAGATCCTCACCCTGCTTCTGATAAGAAGAGACCTGAGACGGCGCGCCTTGCAGCGTAATAATCGCGGGTTCGCTAAGCGTCAAAGATGAACTGTCCGTGGCAGGCTGACTCAATGGTTTACCGCTTGCCAGCGATAGAATAGTGACGTGGCCTGTGCCTGAATACGCCATGATCTTCCCCTTGTACACCAGATAATGAGTAAAGCAATGCCGCAAAAAAGTAAAGAAAATCTTTACTTATTACAGGCATGCAGCGGCCAGCGGCCCAAAAAGGCGCTGAGCCTGACCCGGTGCTCATCGGATTGAATTTCATCCGCAACAAGGATAATGGTTAAAATTAAAAGCCAAATATAACGCTCAGTGCTAAACGCAGATTTTGTCTGTCGGCAAGATAAAACAGGACCACTCTTTGCCAGAGCCCGAGCGCCGGCTCAATATACCACCATTAACCTCAATGACTTACCCGTCAAAGAAAAGTGAACAGTCGACGCTGGATAGGCATAAGCTAATCTTCGGCTGCACACTTTACTACTGGCGTAAATCTGGAAAGTTGCCTAAAAAGACAACTTTTTCTTATTAGTGCCGTTTACATCACTTTACTCAAAGATAACTAAATCTTTACATTGTAATTTTTTGTATATGACACCCTGCCAGCATAAAGCATAATTCCTTCTTAACTGTAGACGCCCTGCGCAAGAACAACCGCCCTTGCGCAGGGAAACCTTTGTTACACAACGTGTACCTGGAGATTATGCTGCACCAGCACATCACCCAGCGTGTTGGTCGAGGCCAGCGCGGAGTTGTGGTAAACGTCGAAAACCTGACCGTCAACCGTACGCTGCGCCGTGGCTGCCCAGGTGCCGCCGTCGCCGTTAGCCAGCGTAACCTGATCGCCCGTTACCCCTTTGATCATCAGATCGTCAGTCTGTTTGTCGGTAATATTCAGCGCCTCGTTAAGGTTAAGCTTGACGCTGTTGGTGCCGCTACTGCCAAGGTTGATGATTTCGATATGCTCTACTTTCAGGCCCAGGGTAGTGAGATCCAGCGTCATGTTATCGCCGCTGAGCACCAGCGTATCGGTGCCCGCCCCGCCGTCGATATGGGTAAAGTTCAGCGTGTTCAGCGTGACCGTGTCGTTGCCGCTGCCGCCCGTCACCGAAGCGCCCTCCTCGGTATGGCCATCCGCCAGCGTCACCACCAGGCCGCCGATGGTGTAGCTGCTGTCATCGGCGACGGCAGTAGCCGTAGTCGTATCTTCTGACGTCGTCGTGGTTGCGGTGCTGTCTGTACTGCTGGCGGTCGCGGTGGCGCTATCGGTATGGCTGGTGTCGGTGCTCGCGGCGGCTACGGCAACTTTTGCCGTGACCGTGGCCGCCGTAGCCGTCGTTGAGTCGCTGGTATCCGTTGCGGCAACGGCGGTGGAGTCATCCGCCGCGACGGCCAGCAGCGTCGTGGCTGCCGTTGCGGTTGCGGTCGAGGTAGTACTGGCTGGCAGCAGAGAACCCAGCAGCAGCGTATTACTGGTCGACGCCGGGTTGCCTGCCGCATCCACGGCGGTCACGGTAACAATCGAATTCAGACTCAGCGCGGTTAACACCGTACCGGTGAACTTCGCGCTGTAACGACCAGTTGCGTCGGTAACAACGTTTAGCGTGGTGCCGTTCAGCGTGACGTGTAGCGTGGTGCCCGCCGCCAGGTTCAGCGTGCCGCCCGTGACGGTTAAACCAGACACTAAGACGTTAACCAGGCTGAGCACCGGATCGACGCCAATCGCCGGCAGGTTATGCGTGACTGCGGTAAAGGTATCGCTGCCGGTTGAAGTGTTGCCTACGGCATCGGTGACGGTCGCGGTGATAGTGTAATTGCCGTCGGCAATGCCTTTTAAGGTAGCGGAAGGAATGGAGACGCTCCACGCGCCGCCCGTGCCCACCGTAGTGGTATAGGTATTACCCGCAATGCTGACCGTTACCGTACTGCCGACCGCATTGGTTGATGTGCCGCTGATGGTTTCTGCAACGTTGGCTTCGCTAAGGTTTAGATAGTGGTCGCCACCAAATACCGTACTGTTGGTAATGGTAATAGTGGGCAGCGAGTGGGTTTTAACCACTGCCGTATCCGTACCTGAACCCGTATTGCCTACGGCGTTAGTAACGCTCGCAGTCACGGTAGTCGTGCCATCCGCCAGCGCGGCCAGCACCGTAGCCGGAACCGATACGCTCCACGTACCGTTGGCACTGATAGTGGTAGTTAAGGTAGTCGAAGTCCCTACGCGAACGGTCAGGATCGACCCCTCGGCGTTGGTTGACGAACCGGTAATAGTTTGCGCAGACTGCGCATCCACCGCGCTTAACAAGCCATCGCCAAAGATGGAAGAGATAGTCACCGATGGCGGCGTCTGGGCGATAACGACCAGCGTTCCGGTACTGGTGGCGGTGTTGCCATAGGCGCTGTCGGTCACCGAGGCGTTGACCGTCAGCACGCCGTTAGGCAATGCGCTGAGATCGGCTTTCGGCACGTTGAGCGTCCAGCCGCCGCTGCTGTTAACCGTGGCGGTATAGGTTTTACTGTTCAGCGTTACGGTAACAATCGATCCGGTCGCGGCGTTGCGGGCCGTACCGCTGATGGTCTGCACGGTGTTGATATCGTTCGCGCTGAGCACGCTATCCCCAAACACGGTGTTGACCGTCAGGGTTGGCGTGGTATGAATACCCACCTTAACGCCAGTGCTGACGCTGGCAACGTTGCCAACCGCATCGGTAACCGACACGCCAACGGTAAGGTTGCCGTCCAGCAGCGTACTCAGAATAGCTGGCGTGACCTGGGCACTATAAGCGCCGTTTGCACCCACTGTCGCCGTGACAACGGTATCGCCCAGATTAATGGTGACCGTTGACCCTTGCGCAACGTTGCTGACCGTCCCGCTAATGGTTTGCGTTGACAGCGATTCGACCAGGTTCAGCACGCCATCGCCGCCGAACACCGGGTTCAGCGTAATTGTCGGCAGCGCGTTAATGCCCACGACCGCGCCAGCGGTGGCGGAACTGGTATTGCCCGCGCTGTCCGTAACGCTGACGCCTACCGTTAAATTACCGTCTGCCAGACCTTGCAGTATTGCTGGCGTCAGCGTCACGCTAAACGCACCGTTTGCCGCGGTAGTGGTAACAAGCTGAGTCCCACCCACGGTCACTACCACGCGATCGCCCGCTTCGGCATTAGCAATGGTGCCGCTCACCGTTTGTCCAAGCGCTGCGTCCGCCACGTTCAGCAGGCCGTCGCCAAACAGTTCGGCGATATTGATTACCGGCGCGGTCAGTTTCGCCACCAGGTTACCGGTGGTGGTCGCGGTGTTGCCTGCCGCATCGGTAACGCTGGCGCCCACGGTAAGGTTACCGCTGGTCAGCGTACCCAGAATGTCCGGCGTAACCGTCGCGGTAAAGGTGCCGTTTTGCCCTACGGTAGCCTGAATGGTAGAGCTGCCCAGCGTCAGGTTAATAGTCGAGCCTGCCGCTACGTTACTCACCGTACCGCTGATGGTCTGGTTAACCAGCGCATCGGCAATATTCAGGACGCCGTCGCCGAAAACAGGGTTAAGCGTGATAGTCGGCTGCGCGGTGAAGATACCAATAGTGGTTGAGGTAGAAGCCGTATTCCCCGCCGCATCGGTGACCGAAACGCCCAGCGTCTGGTTGCCGGTGGTTAACGCCGCCAGATCCAGCGCCGGAATGCTGACGCTCCAGGCACCGTTAGCCTGTAAGGTGGTCTGATAGGATTTACTGCCCAGCGTGACGGTGACGGCGGAGCCAGCCGTGCCGTTAATCGTCCCGCCGACCGTCTGCGCCACGGCGGCTTCCGCAATATTCAGCAGATTATCGCCGCCAAACAGTCCGGTGAGCGCGCTAATCGTTGGCGTTTCCAGAATCGCGGTGACCGTTTCGCCCACGGTACGCGTGTTGCCCGCCGCATCGGTCAGCGTCAGGTTTAACGTGGTGTCGCCGTCGCTCAGTAAACCAAGCAGGCTCGGCGGCACGACCAGCGCAAAGCGGCCATCCTGACCTACGTTAGCGGTGAGCGTGGTGCCACCCAGCGTCAGCGAAACCGTGGCGCCCGTACCGGCAGAAGAAGCCAGGCCGGTGATAGTTTGCGCCACCGTAGTATCCGTCGCGTTCAGGAAGCCATCGCCGAAGACAGAATCCACCACCAGGTTTAGCGCGGCGTTGACAACTTTGTTAACCGTCAGCGTGGCGTCGGTGGCGTTACCCGCCGCATCGCTAACGCGCAGGCCGAAGACCAGCGCGCCGTCCGCCAGACTGCCAAGGACTTCTGGCGTGAGGTTAAGGCTGAAGGTGCCGTCAGCGTTAACCACGGCCGTCGCAATTGGCGAGCCGTCGCCAAGATAGAGGCCAATCGTCTGGCCTTCGGCTCCGGTCGCTGTCCCGGTCACGGTCTGGGTAGCAAGAATATCCGTGGCGTTAAGCAGATTGTCGCCCAGCAGCGCGTTCACCTGAATCAACGGCGCGGCGGTATCTACCGCAAAATTGAGCGCCGCCGTGCCGGTGTTGCCCGCCGCATCGGTCAGGCTGGCGCTGATGGTCTGGCTGCTTTGGGCCAGCGCCTGCAAATCGCCCGACGCTACCGTGGTTGACCAGCTGCCGTCCGCCTGCACTACTGCGCTGTAGGTTTTGTCATTCAGCGTCAGCGTGATTGCCCTGCCCGCCTCGCTGGCAGAAGCCGTACCGCTGATGGTCTGGGTGGTCGCCGCTTCCGCACTGTTAAGCACATTGTCATCGGCAAAGGCGTTAATGGTCACGGTTGGTACAATGCGGTCAACCAGCACCTGGCTGGTGCTGTTCAGCGTGGTCCCCTGATCGGTGGTCAGCGTCGCCGTAACGGTAGCCGTGCCCTCGGCAATATTGGCCGTGGTATTCGGCACCGTTAGCGTCCAGGTGCCATCCTGACTGTTGACCGTTGCCGTGCCGGTTTGCGCCACGCCGTTGATGCTGACGGTTACCGTTCCCGCCACCGCACCGCCCGTGGTCGGCAGATTGGTGAAGCTGCCGGTCAGCGTCAGCGTCGCGCCGTCGGTACTGTTAATAATGTTGTCACCGGAAATCGGATCCAGTATCAGCAGCGGCGTGGCTGGCGGCGTCAGATCGACCGCCACGCTGGCGGTTGCCGTGCCGGTATTACCCGCCACATCCGCTACCGAGGCGGTAATCGTACCGGTATCGCCAGTGGTGCCGAGCTGCGCCAGGATTTCCGGCGTCAGGTTGACCGACCAGCTGCCGTTTGCGGCGACCACGCCGTTAACGGTGGCCGTGCCGATAGTTACCGTCACCAGCTGACCTTCCTGTGCGCCGGTAGTGGTCCCGCTCAGCGTCTGCGTGGTCAGGCTTTCCTGGTAATCCAGCGCGCCGTCGCCCGTTAATGCGGCAATAGTGACGGTCGGGATATCGGTATCCACCGTGAAGCTGCCCGCCGCCGTAGCGGTATTACCGCCCACGTCCGCCGCGACCACCGTATAGTTCTGCAAGCCCTGGCCCAGGGCAGTCAGCTGCGCCGTCGTTAGCGCCAGCGTCCAGTTGCCGTCCGTGTCTACCGCAGCAGCATAATTGTTGCCGCCCAGCGTGACCGTGACCGTCTGGCCGTCGCCCGTTAAGCCGGTTGCGCCGGTCAGCGCCGCCCCTGCCGCTACGTCAGCCGCGCTAAGATAGCTGTTGTCAAAAGGTACATCCAGCGTTGGCGTCGGTGCGGTCAGCGCCGCGGTAAAGTCAAGCGTACTGGTATTGGTGTTGCCTGCCGCGTCGATCACGGTGACGCTAACCGAATGAGTACCGTTATCCAGCGAGCTTAATGCGCCTGCCGGTAAAGCAACCGCCCAGTTACCGTTGGCGTCAACCGTACCGGTATAGACGATGCCCGCCACGTCAATTTGCAGCTGTACGCCCTGGTTAGCCCCCGTTACGCCAGTCGTACCGGTCAGCGTGATCGCCGAGCCTGCCTCCGCGATATTCAAAATATCATCGGTAAACAACGGGGATCCAATGGTTGGCTGCGGCAATGCCAGTAGCGCATTAACATCCAGCGTAGCCGTATCGGCGTTGCCCGCGCTGTCCGTCGCCGTTACCGCAAAGGTGTGGGTGCCGCTGCCCAGCGCCGTCAGCTGGGCAGAAGTGAGATCCAGCGTCCAGTTACCGTTGTCGTTTACCGTGGCCGTCAGTGGCGTACCGCCGTCAATGGCTACGGTCACGGTCTGGCCAGCCGCCGTCAGTCCCGTATTACCGCTTAGCGTCTGCGTGGTTGCCGCTTCGGCCACGTTGAGCTGACCGTCGGTAAACGGCAGATCGATGGTGACCGCAGGCAGCGTATTGACCACTACCACGGCTGAATCGGTGGCCGTGGCTACGTTACCTACCGCATCCGTCACCGTTACCGTTACCGGCAAAGTGCCGTCCGGCAGCGCGGTGAGTACGTCCGCGCCTAAAGGCAGCGTCCATGCTCCGGTAGCGGTATCGACCGTGGCCTGATAAGCCGTGCCGTTGATATCCACGGTGACCGTTTGCGCGCCGGTGATGCCCGTTGAGCCATCCAGCGTCTGTCCCGCCGCTGCTTCTGCCGCATTCAGGGTGCCGTCGACAAAAGGCTGCGTCAGCGTTGGCGCTGGTAGACCGGTGACGATAGCGGTATAGGTCAACGCGTTCGTTGCCGTGTTACCCGCCACATCGGCAGCGGTAACGTTAATAGTATGCTCGCCATTACCCAGCGTGGCGGCCAGGGCTGGCGTCAGCGTCGCCGTCCAGTTGCCGCTGGCGTCTACGGTGGTTGCAACCGCATTGCCATCAATGGTTAAGGTTACGGTCTGGCCAGCGCCAGTGGTGCCGGTGGTGCCGCTGATAACCTGATCGACCCCCGCCTCGGTAGCATTCAGCAAACCATCCACAAACGGAGTGGCAATGGTGACGGCTGGCAGCGTGGTCGCCAGCACTTCGACGCTGGCCTGAGCCGTGGCCGGGTTGCCTGCGGCATCCGCACTGGCAACCGTTAGCTGATAAGTGCCATCGGCCAGCGCGGCCAGAGAACCCGCCGGGACGGTGGCGCTCCAGGTGCCGTCTGCCGCCACCGTGCCGTTAAAGGTCTGGTCTCCGACAGTCACCGTTACCGCCGAGCCTTCCGCCAGGTTGGTGGCTGTACCGGTTAGCGTTTGCTCTGTGGCCGCCTCGGTGGCGTTGACCAGACCGTCGACGAACGGCGTATCCAGGGTCAGCGTTGGCAGCACGTTAACGGCAACGGTGAGGTCGGTGATATTGGTCGCCACGTTGCCGCTGGCATCCGTCACCACCACGATAAGCAGGTTGGAACCATCGCTCAGCGCCTGCAGATCGCCGCTGGCAATCGTCGTGCTCCATGCGCCGTTAACATCTGCCGTCGCCGCATAGACTTTGTTATTTAACGTGATGCTGACCGGCAGACCCGCGTCAGTGGTGCCGCTTACCACCAGGCCAGCCGCCGCATCCGCCGCGTTCAATATATTGTCAGTGCCGGAGCTTAACGTGAGGTCCAGCAGCGGCGGCGTGGTATCAACGGTAAAGTCAGAAGAGGCCGTTGCCGTGTTGCCCGCCACGTCATTGCCGCTGGCGGTAACCGTATTGGTTCCCTGTGAAAGCGCCTGTATGGCCGCTGCCGGAACCGTGGCCGTCCAGTTGCCGTCCACGTCTACGGTACCGATATAGGTGGCACCATTCAGCGTTACCGTCACGTTATCGCCTGCCGCAATACTCTGGCTGGTGCCGGTGATCTGCACGTCGTTTTGCGCTTCATCAAGGTTAACCGTGTCGTCACTGGTCACCGGATCGATGGTAATGGTCGGCAGATCGGCGGCCTGCGCCACCACGGTAAAGTCGGCGGAAGCGCTGCCCGTATTGCCCGCCACGTCGGCTACCGCTACGGTGAGCGTTTGCGCGCCGTCCGGCAGTGCGCTGACGTCCGCAGCCGGAACCGTGGCCGTCCAGCTACCGTCCGCCTGCACCAGCGCCGTATAGGTCAGGCTGTTAAGCGTGACGGTCACGGTCTGGCCTTCGGTAACGTTGGTGGTGGTGCCGGTCAAAGTAAGATCCTGCGCCGCCTCGGCCTGGTTGATATAGCTGTCGCCGCTGACGGGATCCAGCGCGATAGTCGGCTGGCTGGCGACGCTGGCGTCAACCGTTACCGTCAGGGCCTGGGTGGTGACGTTGCCAGCCGCATCGGTCAGGCTGACGCTGACCGGGTACGCGCCGTCGGCAATCCCTTGCGTCACGCTGGATGGCAGATTAACCGTCCAGCTACCGTCGTCCTGCACCGTCTGCTGATAGTTGACGCCGTTAAAGGTGACGGTAACCAGCTGGCCTGCTTCGCTCGCCGAAGCGGTTCCCGTGATGGCTACCGGCCCGACGCTTTCCGCCGCATTGATAATGTTATCGCCCGCAACCGGAGCGATGGCCAGCGTCGGTGCCGTAAAGTCGACGTTAACAGAAGTGGCAATCACCCCCGTATTGCCTTGCGCATCTGCGGCGGTGACGGTCACCGTCTGGATGCCTTCACCCAGCGCCTGTAGCGTGGCCGCCGTTACCGGCAGCGTCCAGCCACCGTTAGCATCCACGGTGGCCGTGTAATCCGTGCCGCCAAGGTTAACCGTGACCGTCTGGCCTGCGCCGGTTACGCCAGTGGTACCGCTTAGCGTCTGATCGCTCTGCGATTCAGCAATGTTCAGATAGTTATCGACAAACGGTGTATTGATGGTCGGCTGCAGCGCAACGGTCACCAGCGTGACGGCCGTCGCGGCCGTACCAACGTTGCCCGCCGCATCGGTCAGGCTGACGGTCAGCGGATAAGTCCCGTCTGGCGAAGCCTGCAGCAGCCCGGCAGGCAGAGCCAGGCTCCAGCTGCCGTCGGCCGCCACGGTGGTGGTATAGTTTTGTCCGCTCAGCGTTACGGTAACGAGCTGGCCCTCTTCCGCGCCGGTGCTGCCGCCGCTGACGGTAATATCGGCCGCCGCTTCGGTAGCGTTCACCACGCCGTCGCCCGCTATGGTATTAAGCGTTACCGTTGGTGCAACGGTATCTACAGTGACCGGAACTGCCAGCGTACTGGTATTGCCAGCCGCATCTGCAACCGTGACCTGTAGCGTATTCGCGCCCTGCGGTAGTGCCTGAAGTTCGGCTGCCGGTACGCTGATGCTCCAGTTACCCGCCGCATCCACTATGCCGGTATAGGTTGTTGTCCCAACCACAACGGTCACGGTTTGACCGTCGCCCGTAACGCCCGTCGTACCGGTCAGCGTCTGCGCGGTCGCCGCCTCGGTGCCGTTAAGCGTGCCATCGTTAAACGGCGCGTCGGCCGTGGCCGCCGGCAAGCTGTTAACCTGTACGTTTAGCGTTGCCGTGCTGGTGGTGGTCGCGCCCGTCGCGTCGGTGACGCTGGCGGTCAACGTATTAGCGCCATCCGCCAGTCCGGCCAGGCTCGCTGCCGGAATAACCGCATTCCATGCGCCGCCGGTTCCCACGACGCCGGTAAAGGTCTGGCCGTTAAAGGTGACCGTGACCGTCGCGCCCTGCGTTACGCCAGTGGTGGTGCCGGTAACAATTAATGAATCCTGCGCTTCCGCCGCGTTCAGATAGCCGTCGGTGCTCAGCGGATCGATGCTGACGCCCGCCGCAGTGGCATCGACGGTAACCTCGTGGCTGATGGTGATGGCGTTGCCCGCCGCATCGCTGACCGCCACGCTGAAGGTAGCCGTGCCGTCAGCCAGCGAGGCCAGCGCCGAGGATGGAATAGCAATGCGCCATGCGCCGCTGGCGAGCACGCGGGTGAAGTACGCTACGCCGTTCAGCGTCGCGGTCACCTGCTGGCCCGCTTCTACATTGGTCGTGGTGCCGCTCAGATATTGCGTGGTTTGCTGGTCAGCGCCGTTTACCGTGTCGTTGCTGGCAAAAGCGTCAACGGTAATGGTTGGCTGTCCGGCAGGGCTCGCTTTGACGGTGAGCGGGCTGTCGGTGGTAGTGGTGTTGCCCGCCGCATCGGTTGCGGTGGTGGTGACGACATAGCTACCGTCCGCCAGATTCCCCAGATCGGCGGACGGAATGCTCAACGTCCAGTTACCGTCTGTGCCAACCGTGGTGGTGTAGTTAACATTGTTAAGCGTGACGACGATGGCGGAATTCGCTTCGCCCGTACCGCTGACAGGCAGATCGCTGGCCTGCTCAGTCGCGTTAAGGACGTTGTCTCCGGCAATATCGTTAACGCTAACGGCGGGTGCCTGCGTGTCTACGCTCAACGTCAGACTGGACGATGCAATGTTGCCTGCCGCATCGCTGACCGTAACGATAGCGACAGTGTCACCCTGCGGCAGCGTCTGCAAGACGTTGGCCGGAACAATAACGCTCCAGTTACCGTCGCCGTCGACCGTACCGGTATAGGTGATGCCATTAATCACTACGCTGGCATTCTGGCCGTCGCCGGTGACGCCAGTGGTGCCGGTCAGCGTTTGCGCCACGGCGGCCTCGTCGGCGTTCAGCGTGCCGTCGGTAAATGGCGTATCCGTGGTCACCGCTGGCAGCGTGGTAATGGCAACGTTTAGCGTGGCATTGCTGGTTACGGCATTGCCGTCAATATCGTTCACGCTGGCGCTGACGGTTGCAGCCCCTTCAGGCAATGCCGCCAGATCTGCCGCTGGCACCGTCAGCGTCCAGCTACCGTTGGCGACCTGCGTTGTATAGTCCACGCCGTTCAGCGTGACGGTCACGGTATTGCCTTCCGGGATGTTAGAAACGGCACCGCTGACGGTCAGATCGTTCTGCGCTTCGGCGGCATTCAGATAGCCGTCATCACTGATCGTATTGATAGCGACGGAACTGATGTCCGTATTGATATCAAAGCTGCCGGTTACGCTGGCGGAATTCCCTGCCGTATCACCAACGGAAACGCTATAGGTCTGCGTGCCCGTAGAGAGCTGTTCCAGCACGGATGAAGGAATGGTCACGCTCCAGGCGCCGCTGTCCTGCACGATGCCGCTATAAATCGTTCCGTTTAGCGTGACGGTGACCACCTGGCCCGCCTGAACGTTGGTCGTGGTGCCGCTAATCGTCTGGTTAACCTGCTGCTCTGCGCCATCAAGGATATTGTTGCCCGCAAAGTTGTCCAGCGTCAGCGTCGGCAACGTGTCGGCATCCGCTACCACGGTCAGCGTACTTGCGCGGGAAGTGACGTTGCCCGCCGCATCGGCCACCGCTACGGTCAGCTGATAGTCACCGTTAGTGAGTCCGGCCAGGTCGGCAGAAGGAATATCCAGCGTCCACTGACCGTTAGCGCCAACGGTGGTGGTGTAGTCGGTGCCTTCCAGCGTGACGGTAATGGCCGCGCCATTTTCCGCCGTCCCGCTGACGGTCAGCGGCTGGGTTTGCTCCACCGCGTTTAATATTCCGTCGCCGCTAAGCGGATTGACGGTCAGCGCTGGCGCGCTCAGATCGACCGCAAGCGTGCTGGTTTGCGTGGTGATATTGCCTGCCGGGTCGCTGGCGCTGACGGCCACCGGATAGCTGCCGTTGGTTAACGCAAGGGTATCCGTGGCCGGAACGGTGACCGTCCAGCTGCCGTCGTTGGCCACGGTGGCGGTATAAACGATGCCGTTCAGCGTCACGCGCACGCTGTCGCCCGCTTCGCCCGTTCCCGTGATATCCAGCGGCTGCACCTGTTCGGCAGCGTTCAGGAAATTATCGTCGGCAATGGCGTTGACGGTTAAGGCTGGCGCGGTGGTATCCAGGGTAAGGGTATAAGGCTGGGCAAGACTGCCGCCGCTGGCTGGTGTTGCCGTCACGGTCAGCTGATAATCGCCGTCCGCCACGCCTGCCAGCGCCGTCGCCGGAATCGCCGCGCTCCATAAACCGTTGGCGGCGACGGTGGCAGGATAATCCGTGCCGTTGAAGGTTACGACGACGGCGGTAGTATCGTCCGGCACGCTGCCGGTCACGCTGAAGCCCTGCGCGGCTTCGGTAGCGTTGATAAGGTCGTCGCCGGTAATCGGATTAACGATCAGCGTGGTAGCTACCGCCGTATCCAGCGTGATAGTCGTATCCTGGGTGGTGGCATTGCCCGCTGGCGATGTCGCCGTAACGGTTAGCGTATTGTCGCCTTCCGTCAGGTTTGCCAGCGTGCTGGCCGGTACGCTTACCGTCCACTGGCCGCCTGCGCCAACCGTCGTCGTATAGGTATCGCCGCCCAACGTTACCGCGATGGTGTCGCCTTCGCTGCCCGTCCCGGTAATATTTTGCGCCTGGGTCTGCTCGGCGCGATCGATAGTGTCATCGCCCGTTACCGGATCGACCGTAAAGGTCGGCACGGCGGTATCAACGGCAAGCCCTACGTTTTGCGTAGAAGTGTTGCCATAGGCATCGCTGGCGCTAACCTGTAGCGCATATGAGCCATCGGCAAGCGCCGCCAGAGCGGTGGCCGGAACGGTCACGCTCCAGCTGCCGTCCGTCGCCACCGTGGTGGTATAGGTTTCGCCATTGAGCGCAACGGTAATGCTGTCGCCTGCCGCGCCCGTTCCGCTGACGTCCAGCGGATTGCCTTGCTCATCGGCATTAATAACATTATCACCGCCCGCCAGCGGATTTAGCGTCAGCGTTGGCAGCGCCGTCGCGACGGTAATGACTGGCGCAGGCGTAATAGTCGAAGTGTTGCCGGCCACATCAGTAACGGTCACCGTAACTTCCGACTGCCCTTGCGGCAGCGCCTGTAGCTCGGCTGGCGTCAGGTTCAGCGTCCAGTTGCCGGCGCTGTTAACGGTGGCGGTATAGTCCGTGCCGCCCAGTGTCACGGTCACGGTCTGGCCATCGCCCTGTTCACCCGTAGCGCCCGATAGCGTCTGCGCTACCGCCGCTTCATCGTTAGTCAGCACGCCGTCGGTAAATGGCGTTTGCAGCGAAGGATCCGGAACGCGATCGATATAGACGTTCAGCGTATTTTCGCTGGTAACCGTGTCGCCATTTGCTGCCAGCACGCTGGCCGTAGCCGTTTGTGGCCCTTCGCCCAGCGCCTGCAATGCCGTAGCCGGAACGGTGACCGTCCAGCTACCGTTAGCGGCAACGGTGCCCGTATAGTCCTGTCCGCCAAGCGTGAAGGTAACCGTGCTGCCTTCCGCTACGTTGGCCGTGGAACCGGTCACCGTCAGGTCGGTCTGCGCTTCGGTGGCGTTCAGATAACCGTCCGTGCTGAGCGGATCGAAGGCGACGCTGCTGAGCGTATTATCAACGGTAAAGGTTTTGGTGGTGGTGGCGGCGTTACCTGCCACATCCGTGATGGTGACGCTAAGCGTTTGCGTCCCGTTTGCCAGTCCAACCAGATCCGTGGAAGGAATGGTAACCTGCCAGGCGCCGCCGCTTTGTAGCGTGGTGGTGTATTCCACGCCGTTTAGCGTGACCGTCAGCGGCTGTCCCGCCTCCGCATTCGCTACCGTACCGGTGAGCAGCTGATCGGTCTGCTGTTCGGCACCATCAATAATGTTGTTGCTGGTAACGTTGTTGATGGTGATGGTCGGCGCGCTGGTATCTACTGTCAGCGACGTGCTGGTGGCTGTCGTATTGCCGGCCGGATCGGCAGCGGTCACGTTCAGCGTATAGTTTCCGTCTGCCAGCGCGTTAACGGCCGTATTGGGAACGGTAAGCGTCCACTGGCCGTTCGCGCCAACTACCACGTTATAGGTGGTGTCATTCAGTTCGACGTTAATCGTGTTGCCGGTTTCGCCCGTCCCGCTAATGACCAGCGGCTGGCTGGCATCGGCAGCGTTCAGGTAACCATTGGTGGCGACCGTATTTACCGTTACCGCTGGCGGCGTCAGATCGACATCCAGGGTGCGCACCAGTGAGGAAACGTTGCCTACGGCATCCGTGATGCTGACCGATACGTTGTAGCTACCGTCGGTTAGCGCCAGCAGCGCTGAGGTTGGCAGGTCGATGCTCCAGGTGCCGGTGCCATCGGCCGTCGCGGTATAGGTGATGTTATTCAGCACCAGCGTAACCACGTCGCC
Organism: Erwinia sp. BNK-24-b; assembly: GCF_047456155.1. Taxonomy (NCBI): domain Bacteria; kingdom Pseudomonadati; phylum Pseudomonadota; class Gammaproteobacteria; order Enterobacterales; family Erwiniaceae; genus Erwinia; species Erwinia sp. BNK-24-b. Next base: position 1,309,717 of record NZ_CP179901.1, on the reverse strand, counting down.
CTCTGCGCCATTGCCGGTCAGGGTGACGCCCTGGCTCTGCTCCGCCAGATTCAGGCGATTATCATCTGCGATAGGATCCAAAGTCAGCGTTGGTGTAGAAGTATCTACGGTAAAGGTGTTGGTCAGTGAAGAAGTATTGCCTGCGGGATCGGTAGCGGTAACGGTCAGCGTGTTATCGCCCTGCGGCAGTCCCTGCAATACCGCAGTTGGCAGCTGCACTGACCAGTTGCCGTTTGCGTCAACGGTAGCGGCGTAGGTGACCCCGTTCAGTACAACGCTAACCGCCTGGCCGCTGCCGGTGATACCCGTGGTGCCGGTGAGCTGCTGATCGACCGCCGCTTCACTGCCGTTTAGCGCGCCGTCCGTAAATGGCTCATTCAGCGTGACGGTAAAATCAGGATTAACGGCGGAATCCAGGCTCTGCGTGGTGGTGACCTGATTGCCGTTCTCATCGGTTGCCGTTGCCGTTACCGTCTGGTTACCGTTGGTCAGAGTACTCAGCGCGCTGGCAGGAACGGTAACGCTCCAGCTGCCGTCGCTGTTGGCGGTAGTTTCATAATTCGTATTGTTAAAACGCACCAGAATACGCGCGCCGAAAGAGACAAAGCGCGTGCTGCCGTGGATCACCAGCGGGCTTTGCGCTTCGGTAGCGTTAATCGCATTGTCATCGCTGATCACGCCAATAGCGATGGCGCTGAAGGTGTTATCAATGGTGAAACCACTGGCGGCCGTGGCGGTATTTCCGGCGGTATCGGCCACGCTTACGGTAAAGGTTTGCGCGCCGTTAGCTACGCCATAATAGGCCGTGGCGGGAACCAGTATGCTATAGGTGCCGTCCGCCTGTACCGCGCCGGTATATTGCGCGCCGTTCAGCGTCATCGTCACAATTTGCCCGGCCTGCACGTTGGTCGTGGTGCCGGTAACCAGCTGGTTAAGATCCTGTTCGGCACCGTCCAGTACGCCGTCGCCGGTAAAGGCATCAACGGTGATCGTAGGCTGCGCGGACGCTGAGGCAACAACCGTTAACGGCTGCTGAGCAGAAGCGACGTTGCCTGCGCTGTCCGTCGCCTGCACGGTGACGCTGTAATTTCCGTCCGTCAGCGCGCTGACGTCGCTGGCCGGTACGCTGACGCTCCAGCTGCCGTTAGCATCCGCCGTCCCGTTATAGGTTACGCCGTTTAGCAATACCGCCACGGCAGAGCCCGCTTCGGCCGTGCCCGTTACGTCAAGCGCGGCGGCGTGCTCTGCCGCATTGAGATAACCGTCGCCGGAAATCGGCGCAACCGCCAGGGCAGGCGCGGTGGTATCAATGATCAGCGGCGTCAGCGAGGTGGTCTGATTGCCGCCTGCGTCCGTCGCGGTTACGGTGATATCGTATTTGCCGTCGCCCAGCGTTTGCAGCGTGGACGGCGCGATATTTACGCTCCAGGCACCGTTAGCATCGGCCGCCGTCACATAAGAGACGCCGTCCAGCGCCACCTGGATAGTGCTGCCCGCTTCCGCCGTCCCGCTGACCGCCAGCGGCTGGTTTTGCGCCTGGCTATTAATCGTGCCGTTATCGCCCGGCACGGTGACGTTTAACGCAGGAGTGGCAGTGTCCACCGTAAACGGCGTAGAGCCTGATGCCGTATTGCCCAGTGAATCGGTTACCGTAACGACAATGGTGGCCGTGCCGTCCTGCAAGGATGCCAGCGCCGGAGGCAGCAGCGCCACGCTCCAGTTGCCGCTAAAAGTATCGACGGTTGCCACGTAAGAAATACCATCAACGGTCACCGTCACCGCCTGATCGGCAAAATTTACGCCGCTGTTGCCGGTCAGCGTTTGCGCCGTGGTGCTTTCAGCCGCGTTCAGAATGCCGTCGCCAAACGGCGAATTAACGATGATATCTGCCGGGAAAGAGGTGCGAACGGTCAGGTCGCTGCTGCTGGTAACCGCATTGTTGTCCGCGTCGGCTCCGGTTACGGCAATGGTGTAGCTACCGTTGGCGATACCCGTCAGCGCCGAGGCCGGTACGGTCACGGTCCAGGTGCCATCGGCATTGACGGATGTCGCATAGTCAACGCCGTTAAAGGTAACGGTTAGCGGCGTCGTGGCGGCCAGACCGGCGCTGCTGCCGCTGATAACCAAATCCGACTGCGCTTCGGTGGCGTTCAGCGCGTTGTCACCGCTGACCGGGGAAACGGCAAGCGTAGCGACGCTGTTATCTACCGCAACGTCAAAGGAACCGGTAGCCGTGCCGCTATTTCCCGCCGTATCGCTGACGGTTACGGTATAGCTTTGCGTACCGTTAGCCAGCGCCGACAGCGTGGCGGCGGGCAGCGTAACGCTCCAGCCGCCGCCAGATTCTACGGTGCCGCTAAAGGTAGTGCCGTCTGACAGCGTCAGCGTAATTGGCTGGCCCGCTGAAACATGAGTGACGGTGCCGGTCAGAACCTGGTCAACCGCCACTTCAGCGCCGTCAAGGCTTCCGTCAGCGGTTAAATCATTAACGGTGATAACCGGCGTGGTGGTAGCAAAAGTTACCGTGGTGTAGGTCTGGCCGATATTTCCTGCCGCGTCGGTCGCGATAACGGTAACGACGTAGGAGCCATCTGCAATGCCCGCCTGATCGTCTGCGCTTAAGGTTGCAGTCCAGTTGCCCGTGACAGGATCAACAGTGGCCGTCAGGTCAACGCTATCGAAACGAACCAGCACCGAGGTGCCTGGCTGGGTGGTACCGGTGATTTCCAGCGGCTGAGTGGCCTCGCTGGCGTTAACATAGCCGTCATCGCTCAGCGTATTAACCGTAACCGTTGGCGACGCGGCATCAATGGTTACCGGCAGCGTTTGCGTATTGCTGTTGCCGTAGCTGTCGGTAGAGACCACGCTGGCGGTGTAATCGCCGTTAGGGATCTGCTGGAGATCGGAAGCGGGAATGTTGACGCTCCAGCTGCCGTCCGGATTAACGGTGGTGGTATAGGTTACGCCATTCAGCGTGACGGCAATATCCTGGCTTCCGCTGCTGACCCCGCTAACCACCAGCGGCTGAGTGATATCGCTTTGGTTCAGCGTGGTATCGGACGGCGTGATGGTGAGCGCTGGCGCTGCGGTAACGACGTTGACCGGCGTGGTGGAAGTATTGGTGTTACCGGCAGGATCGGTTACCGCTACGCTAATCTCATTGCTGCCCTGCGGCAGGTTTTGCAGCGCGTTGGCGGGAATAGAAACGGTCCAGCTACCGTCGTTGTTTACCGTTCCGGTATAGTCGACGCTGCCCAGCGTGACCACAACCGCCTGCCCGGCTCCCGTTACGCCGGTATTTCCTGACAGAGTCTGATCCGTTGTCGTTTCACTACCGCTGAGTACGCTGTCGCCAAAAGGCGTATTGATTCCGGCATCGGGTTCCGTGGTGATGACGTTAAGCGAAGCGGCAGAGCTGTTCTGAACTACGGTGCCATCTGCCAGCGTGGCGGAAGCAATGAGCAGGTTCGATCCTTGCGACAGCTGCTGGAGGTCGGCAGCCGGAACCGTGGTGCTCCAGCTCCCGTCGCTCGCTACGGTAGCGTTATAAGAACGACCACCCAGCGTTACGCGGATAACGGTTCCGGCAGTGAGGCCGGTAGAAAAGCCGGAAACGGTCAGGTCAGACTGCGCGTCCGCAATGCTCAGATAGCCGTCATCGCTCAGCTGGCTAACGCTGATGCTGCTGACGGCAGGAGATTCTACGGTAAAGTCATGGGTTGCCGTTGCCGCCGTGCCTGCCGTATCGGTCACCGTGGCGCTGATGGTCGCCGTCCCCGCTGCCAGCGCCTGCAAGGCGGTCGTTGGTACGGCTACGCTCCAGGCACCGTTAGCGTCGACGGCTGCCGTATAGGTCTGGCCGTTCAGCGTAACGGTAACGATCTGGCCTTCCTGCACGTTGGTGGTGGTACCGCTGATGGTTTGCGCCAGCTGCTGCTCTGCGCCGTCGAGCACGTCGTCACCGGCAAAAGCAGCAATGGCAAGGGTCGGTACGCCAGCCGCCGCTACCGTAAAGTCGTGGGTGGCCGTTGCTGCCGTACCCGCCGCATCGGTCACGGTGGCGGTAATGGTCGCTGTACCGGCCGCCAGCGCCTGCAATGCCGTGGCCGGCACGGCTACGCTCCAGGCGCCGTTGGCATCTACGGTAGTCGTATAGGTCTGGCCGTTCAGCGTAACGGTAACGGTTTGGCCCTGCTGCACGTTGGTGGTGGTGCCGCTGATGGCCTGGGCAAGCTGCTGTTCGCCGTTATCCAGAACGTCGTCGCCCGCGAAGGCAGCGATGGTCAGCGTTGGCACGGCAGCTGCTGCGTCAACGGTAAAGGCATGCGTGGTGGTGGCCGCAGTCCCCGCCGTATCGGTCACGGTGGCGGTAATTGTCGTCGTACCGGCCGCCAGCGCCTGCAATGCCGTGGCCGGGACGGCTACGCTCCAGGCGCCGTTAGCGTCAACGGTTGCCGTATAGGTCTGACCGTTCAGCGTAACGGTGACGGTCTGGCCCTGCTGCACGTTGGTGGTGGTGCCGCTAACGGTTTGGGCAAGCTGCTGTTCGCCATTATCCAGTACGTCATCGCCTGCAAAGGTAGCAATGGCGATGGTCGGCGTGGTCGGCGTAACCGTCCCGGCTTCCACGGTGAAGGTATCGTTGGCCGTGCTGGTGACGCCCTCGTTGTTGGTGACGCTTACGGTCAGCGTGTTACTGCCATCCGGCAAGGCGGCCAGCGCGGCGGCGGGAACGGTGATACTCCAGCTGCCGTCTGCGTTTGTCGTGGTGGTGTAGGTAACGCCGTTCAGTACGATGGTTACGGTATTGCCTGCTTCCGTCCCGGTGGTGGTCCCGTTCAGCGTCTGGGCTGAGCTTTTTTCCGCGACCGCGATCACGTTGTCGCCGGTAAAAGGATTGATGGTAATGGCTGGTGTAACCGGTGCGGTCGTATCGCTCCCGCCACCGCCACCGCCGCCACCGCCGTTAGCCAGAGCGGCAACGCCTGCCGCGCCCAGGCCCAGCGCGCCAATACCCGCCGCGGTGACAACCCCCGTAGTCGCACCGGTATCGGCCAGCAGCAGCGGATCGAGCGAGCCAAGGGATTCATACTGTGGCGTCAGAGCCATTACCGCTTGCGCATCGGTAAACTCTGTCGTTACCGGAAACAGAGCGTGTTCAGGAGGATGGACGCCATCGTCAAAAACCAGCTCGCTGTGGTCGCCATCAACATCGTCAAAGAAGAACTGCTGGTAGCGTTTTACGCTGCCGTCGCGCATATGCACAATGAGGTCGTTACCCTGGCGCTCAAACTCGGTCACCATTGCACGGGTGCCGTGGATACGTACCACGCTGGGTTGATTCAGGAGAACGGTATTATTCGAACTGCCAGCAGCGATTTGGGAAAGGACATTGCCATTATCGCGGGAAAGGATCTCCACGCTGCCGTCGGTAAGCTGAGCCATAGTAACCTCTTGTACACCAAACATTGAGTGTCCCGCGCGAAAGCATCAATAAAACTTTACTTTCGCGCGCAACGTAAATGGTCGTCATGCCTTGTGGCTGACTGATTTACCTGGTGAAAAAGGGGGACTAACGGGTCGGCGTGTTAAAAACAACCTAAAATAACGCGCTGATTAACTATTTTTTTTAACTTTTCTTTTTTTGATAGTAAGAAAAATTTAGCCGGTCGGCTTGATTAATACTTATCCAAACGATAAAAATTTTTAATCAAATCGTTTAGCCTATGCTGGCTCAGATTGTCAAAGAGAGGCAAAAATACTCGTCCGGTTTGGGTTAAAATTTTGATTTAACTTAAGGAATATTTTTACGAAAATGTAAAAATAATGAAAATATTTGGCAGGTAAGAGGGAAATTCCTGCGTGATATTTGTTATGGAGAATGAAAAATAATGCTATCAATTGCCAAAAATCCGCGCAGGCCTGAGGTTATCGGGCTGTGCAAATAACGTCCGGCAAAAACGAGGGTATTCCCTCTGGTTCTGGCTATTTTTTACCCTGCACCAATGATTTGAGTTAAGCCAGCATAAAACCTGGCAAGCCAGGAGTTGTCTGTAAAATACCCTTTAGCTGCAATATTTGATTAACAGCGCCGTTTTTTCAGGTTATTAACACAAAGGTCAGCATGACTCTGGGTTTGCAACAGGTTATCCGCCACGCTTTGCACCGCCTGTTCTTCTTTAATTTTACGAAATGTGATAAAAAGTAGCGCTTACTGCGACAAGCTTTTAACGGAAACTATGACGACTCAGGACGCCAGACCGACCGCCAGCGCGCTGGCCACCCAGTACGCTTTTTCTGCGAGAATATTACGGCCTTTGGGCGTAAATTTAGCGCAAGGTAATCCCGAACCGTTTGCGGCGGAAACGGTACCTGACGTCTGTTTTACCGCTTGCCCGCTCGCTGGCGCTGTTCCGCAGCGCCCGGCTGACTCGTTAACTGGGGCCTGGCTATATGATGCCTTATAAATTTCCACTGACTTCGGGCAACGTTACCCGCTTTTTTGCGATATTTATTCTGGTGCTGCTGCTGGCATCAGGATTTATGATCCATAACGCCGTTAACGCCTGGCTGACCGATAAACGTTACGCGATGGCGGATATCGCCCACGCCATGCAGAAGCGCATTGACACCTACCGTTTCGCTACCTGGCAGATTTATGAAAATCTTGCGGCCAGCGCCGCTGGTGCAACGCCCAATAGCCTGCAGGAAACCCGCCTGCGTCCGGACGTTTACTATCTTGAAAAAACCCGGCGCAAAACCGAATCGTTGATTTTTGGTTCTCACGACGGCAGTACGCTGGATATGACGCTGCGTATGTCCAACTATCTGGACACGCTGTGGGGCGCGGAAAACAGCACCTGGTCGATGTACTTCCTGAATGGTCAGGATAACAGCCTGATTTTAATCTCTACCCTGCCGCTGAAAGATATGGCGACGCGTTATAAAGAAAGTGCCATCAGCACGATTGTCGACGCGCGGCGCGCAGAGATGCTGCAACAGGCCAACGCGCTGGACGAGCGGGAGAGTTTTTCGCCGCTGCGTCGGTTTACCTGGCAAAACGATCACTACTTTACCGTGCGCACCACCTTCAACCAGCCAGGACATCTGGCAACGGTTGTCGCTTTCGATCTGCCAATCAACGATCTTATCCCGCTCAACATGCCGCTGGAAAACTTTCAGCTGAAGCAGGATATGAGCGGCACCGGCAGCACGGCAGATAATGATGACGGCACCCACAGTACCAAGGTTACGCTACTCAATCCTAACATTGAGATCGCCGCCTCGTTGACCAGCACGCCGTTACAGCTGGTCTATCGCGTGCCGCTGGTGGGCCTGGTGGTGGATACGCTGCGCAATCTGATGTGGCCGCTGCTGGCAAACTTTGTGCTGCTGCTGCTGTCGCTGGCCGGTCTCTTTTTATTACGCCAGCAATCGCTACGTCCTAACGAAAACCAGAGCGCCGAACTGGACTCTCTGCGTATCCTGAATGATGAAATTGTGGCAAGCCTGCCCGTTGGCCTGCTGGTGTATGACTTTGCCAGCAACCGCACCATTATCAGCAATAAGATTGCTGAGCATCTTTTGCCGCATCTTAATTTACAAAAAATCATTAACATGTCCGACCAGCACCAGGGCGTGTTGCAGGCCACGGTGAATAACGAAGTGTACGAAATTCGCCATGCGCGCAGCATGCTGGCCGCCAATACCCAGCTGTTTATGATGCGTGACCAGGATCGTGAACTGCTGGTCAACAAAAAATTACAGAAGGCCCAGCAGGTGCTGGATAAGAGCCACCAGACGCGCCAGCAGCTGCTGCAAAATCTGGGGCACGCGCTGAACCGGCCATTAAGCAGCATTATCGACCAGCTGCAGGCTATCGAAACGGCTCAGCCCGGCGAGAAGCTGGATGATGCGCTGCAGGAGTCACAGGCGCTGCGACGCCTGGTGGATGATATCGTGCTGCTGAACCGGCTGGAAACCCACGACTGGGCACCGGATGCGGGCGCTTTCAATCTACAGAGCGTGCTTGACGAGCTGGTAACGGAAGCCCTCCCCTCGCTGCGCCGAAAAGGACTCAGGCTGGTGGTCAGTAACCGCCTTAGCAGCGATGAAAACCGCTTTGGCGATCGGCGGGCCATTTTCAAAATTTTGACCACGTTACTGCACTACTCTATAACCAGCACCAGCTGGGGCAGAATCTCTATTGAGGTCAGCCATCCTGCCGACAGGCCCGATCGGCTGGCTATTGAGATGGTCGATACCGGCGCTGGCCTGACGGTAGATGAAATGGGCAATACCGATTTCCCGTTCCTTGGCGAAACCAGTCAGGATCGCTTTGGGCAGGCTTCCGGTCTGGCTTTCTTCCTGTGTAAACAGTTATGTAAACAGCTTGGCGGTCATCTGGAAATTGTTGCACGCCCCGATATCGGCACGCGCTACAGCATTCAGGTACATGCGCCGCAGGAGCACCAGCAGGATCGGGAAGAGAAGCTGCTGGAAGGCCTGACCGCGCTGATTGATATCAACGTGGATGAAATAAGAAAAATAGTGGTTCACCAACTGGAAAACTGGGGAGCCAGCTGTATCACTCCTGATGAGCGTTTTTCTGGTCAGGATCACGATGTGCTGGTCACGGACGATCCGGCCAGTATGACCGCGTGGTCGCTGCTGCTTACGGATGATGAGGCGGGCTATACGGCACTTTCTCGCGATCGCTTCAGGGTGAACTTCAATATCAGCAGCGCAATGCAGGATGCGTTGCTACAGCTTATTGAGCTTCAGCTGGCCCTGGACGAGCCCGAAGAAGAGGAACAACCTGCGCAGCTGTTTGCGCCAGGCTACTTCCAACTGTTTGTTGAGACAGTACCAGATGATGTAAAGAGATTGTATAATGAGGCGGCGGAAAGGGACTTAAGTTCGCTTGCTCAGACTGCACATCGCCTGAAGGGCGTGTTTGCCATGCTTAATTTGACACCGGGCAAGCAGCTTTGTGAAACGTTAGAACAGCACATAACCGAGTGTGACAATTCAAACATTAAAAATACCACCAGCGACATCGACCGCTACGTCAATGAGCTGCTGCAGCAAGGTAACCAATAATATGAACAACCTGAATGTAATTATTGCCGACGACCATCCTATTGTTCTGTTCGGCATTCGTAAGTCACTCGAACAGATTGAATGGGGTCAATGTTGTCGGTGAGTTCGAAGATTCCACAGCATTAATCAACAGTCTCTCCAAACTGGACGCCAACGTTCTGATTACCGATCTGTCAATGCCGGGCGAAAAGTATGGCGACGGCATTACGCTAATCAAATATATCAAGCGCCACTATCCGGACCTGTCAATTATCGTTCTGACCATGAACAATAACCCGGCAATCCTCAGCGCCGTGCTGGATCTGGACATTGAGGGGATCGTGCTGAAGCAAGGCGCGCCAACCGATTTGCCAAAAGCGCTGGCCGCACTGCAAAAAGGGAAAAAATACACGCCGGAAAGCGTGGCTAAGCTGCTGGAGAAAATCAGCGCTGGCGGCTACGGCGACAAGCGCCTTTCACCAAAGGAAAGTGAAGTACTGCGTCTGTTCGCTGAAGGCTTCCTGGTAACTGAAATCGCCAAGAAGTTAAACCGCAGCATCAAAACCATCAGTAGCCAGAAGAAGTCAGCGATGATGAAGCTGGGCGTGGACAACGATATTGCGCTGCTGAACTACCTCTCTTCCGTCAGCACCATGCCGGTAGACAAGGACTAAGCAAACGCGCGGTTGCCCCTGCGGCCGATCGACAACGGGCCTGACATCGCGTCAGGCCCGTTTTTTTATGGGCGTTACTCTGCCCTCAAAGCGGATTACAACGGGCAGATAACCGTTATCCTTCCCGCCCTTTTCTCACCCGCTCGGCGTAGAACGCCAGCGTTTGCTGTAGCGTATTCAGCGTCACCGGCTTCGACAGACAGTTATCCCTCCCGCCCTTTTCTCACCCGCCCGGCATAGAACGCCAGCGTTTGCTGTAGCGTATTCAGCGTCACCGGCTTCGACAGACAGTTATCCTTCCCGCCCTTTTCTCACCCGCTCGGCATAGAACGCCAGCGTTTGCTGTAGCGTATCCAGCGTCACCGGCTTCGACAGACAGTTATCCATGCCCGCTTCCATACAGCGCTGCTTCTCTTCTGCCAGCGCGTTAGCCGTGACGCCCACCACCGGGAAGGTCAGCCCCAGCTGGCGCAGCCGCTGTGCAAGGCGATAGCCGTCCATATTCGGCATATTTACGTCGGTCAGGACGATATCAATGTCGTTACGGCTCAACACGTTCAACGCGTCTACGCCATCCTGTGCGGTTTTGACCCTGTAACCCAGCGAGCCAAGCTGATCGGAAAGCAGCATGCGGTTAATAGGATGGTCATCCACCACCAGGATAAGAATATCTTCGTTGCTGACGCTTTTCTCTTCCGTTTCCGGCAGCCCCGATGGCGCATTCGGCATTTCTACCTCAACGCGATAGATCCTTCCCAGCAGCGCGGGCAGCTCGTGCGGCGTCGTGGTGCCGTATACCCAGCGCCCCGTAGACAGCTCCTGCGGGCCGTCGTTATGGCTACCGTCAAAGCGAATCGTCGCGCGGTGCGGCTGCTGAGTAGTAAAATCGTAATCCGTGACGATAACGTCATCCGCTTCGCAGCGGCTTTGCTCCTGCAAACGTTCAACGATCAGGCCATGCTCATCCAGCAGCTTTACAAGGAAGCTGGCCAGCTCCTCGTTGCGCAGCTCCAGCCAGCATTTTTTCCCCTGCAGGCCATCGTGGCGTAACGGCTTTTTCACCTTGCTGTTATAGAGCGGAATGCGCACGATAAACTGGCTGCCCATCCCGGGCTCGGAATCCACCTCAATATCGCCATCCATCATGTTGATAAGCTTTTCGCAGATTGCCAGGCCCAGCCCGGTTCCCTGGAAATTGCGCTGAACGCCGCTGCCCACCTGGAAGAAAGGATCGAACAGACGAGTAATCTCTTTTGCCGGAATGCCTACCCCGGTGTCGCGCACGCGAAAAGCCAGATAGCCATCTTTAACCCAGGCCTGGAGAATAATGCCGCCGGTATGGGTAAATTTAATCGCGTTATTGAGCAGGTTTGAAATGACCTGCTGTAAACGAATAGGATCGCCTTCCAGCGTCACCGGCACGTCGCTGTTGATAAAGCACCAGAGCGTCAGCCGCTTCTTCACTACCATCGCCAGATAGTTAGAGGCGATATGCGTGATTACCTCACGCGGTGCAAACTCACGCGGTTCAATACGCAGCTGCTCGGACTCAATTTTAGAGAAGTCGAGAATATCGCTGATAATTTTTAGCAGCAGGCTCGAAGAGTTATTCATTGCCGTCACCAGCGACTCGACGCCTTTAGGCAGCGCGCGGGTTTGCAGCAGATCCAGGTTGCCGATAATGCCATACAGCGGCGTACGCAGCTCGTGGCTGACGGTGGCCAGGAACATCGACTTCGACTGGCTCGCCTGCTCGGCCGCCTGCGCCATCTCCTGCAGCGACTCTTCCATTTTAACGCGGGCGCTGACGTCGACCAGTACGCAAATCGCCACGTTTTCATTGCGATAGCGTGAATGCACAAAGCTGATTTGCAGGTTGGTATTGCTGCCGGTCAGCACATCAACAAAATTGACCTGCTGGCCGCAGATAATCTCCGTCAGCCGCTGCCTGTCTTCCTGCGTCAGCATGCTGAGGTAGTTATGCGCCAGCTCGTTACTCAGAATGTTAGTGCCGTCGCTGGTGCGTAAGATACAGATACCTACCGGCGCGGAAGCCACGATTTTACGGTTGAACTGCTCGTGCTCTTCCAGCCGATGAGCGTTGTCTTCCGCCGGTAAAAACATGCGCCGTTCAAACAGCCAGGCCAGCGAAAACAGGATAATAGCGCTGATTACGTTCAGTAGAATCGAGTTGATGATCAGCATTTTTAGCTTTTCAACCATCTCGTCGGTCTGTACCGAATAGACAACGCTGAGCGTGGACGGCGTCAGCTTTTTCTTCATTACCAGCTGCTTATAGCCGTTGATATAGCCAAACCAGTTACTGTCATCAGGCAAATCGTCAAGCGAAATGCGGCTGCCGGTCGATGAAGAGGAGAGAACGCGCTGGCCATTAGCATCCAGCAGCGTGGTATTAACCGGGAAGCTGCCGGGAATAATAAATTCGTCCAGCCGGATGATTTGCTCAATGCCCAGCAGCGCGGTCATTTTGCTCCCCGTATAAACAGGCGTCACCATGTAGTAATAGCCTGAGCCCGGCTGCCCCGTGGAGGCCACCCAGAAAAAGCTGTTTTTCCGCTCTTCGTCATTGCCGTTGCGATACTTAAGCACGCGTTCGTGCAGCGACTTTAGCGCGCGTTCACGGCTGGAGGCATTACCTATGCCAAAGTCCGCCAGACACAGGCTTTTCCCACCGATAAAAAATACGCGGTTAAGCTCGTAGGCAGAGGCAAAGTTCGTCTTCCAGTAATGAAGGAAATAGCTGAGCGATTCCAGCGAATTACGCCAGGTGCCGCTCATGGCGCTACAGTCCGAGTCCGAGTAAAGCGGATAAAACTGCGGCGGCGTGGTTTTGCCGGTAAAAACGCCGTTCAGCACGTCCAGGCCGTTGGCCGAAGCGTTGAGGCGATTTTCCGCAATGTACTTCAGCTCGCGCGTAACGTCAGCGGAATGCCGAATGTACCACTGCGCCTGCTCGAAATCCGTATTAAACTCCTGGCGAACCTGGGTTTCTTTTTCATGCAGAACGTTAATGATGTAAAACGTGGTCAGCAGCGCGCCCAATGTCCAGAGCATCAGTGCTAATGCCCGGAACAGGTAACGGGAGATCCTTAACGTTGTTCTGAACGAGACTAAGTATTTCAAGCGGAACCTACAGTAGCGACTGGTCTGATGACAATTTCGATCCCGCTACAGTACCGCCACAGGGCTAAAAAAGCCAGTTACCTGTCGGTTTAAAGGACGGTTTTATGCTTAAAATAGCCTCTTCGCTTAAGATTTTTCCGAACCGCGCCGATTCAGGCAGATGTATCCGCCGGTCCCGCCGTTCTGACGGACCTGCCGGGCCAGCTTTTCCGCATTTTCACACATACAGCCGAGTGCCAGGGCGACAATTTCGTCTCTGGACGGCCTGCCTGACGGTTTTTGCGGACTCGGTGTTTTTCCACTGTTTTTCGATGACATAGAGCGCCTCCTGCGCATAGCTTTGATGATAAAAATAGCCCGCTGCTCTGGCGTGCCGCAGAAAAAGGCGATGGTACAGCCTGCCCAGATTTTTCCGGATAGCCACCGCGGTCAGCATCATGGGCTGACGATGCCGCGAGAAGTCGACAATGACTGCGCCAATGCCCTGAACCAGCAGCTTGTTCAGTTCCTTACGATTGAATCCCATCGCGCTGTCCGCTTTAAAACGGCCTTTGCTCCCCGGAAACAGTAACCTTTCATGCGGGTAGAAGCTCACCATCCAGGCAAAGTTCTCAACGTAATACTGCGACCACTGCCCGGTAAACAGAAAGTGCATGGCCGAATGCAGCGGATTAATTTCAACCATATAGGCCCGGCTTCTGCCGTCCCGCTTCTGGACCGTAACCAGATAGCGCTCCGCTTTGCCTGGCAATGCAAAATAACGTGCAATCCTGATTTGCATAGGCACCTCCTTTACGTGCCCCGTCTGTATATCATTCCCCTGATTTATCGTCAGGTTTTGCTATCAATATTGCGTAGCGGCTTCCAGTTTATTACCTGCCGCCGTGGCTACGAAAAAAGCACATAAAAAAAGCCGGTTCAGGGAACCGGCTTTTCAGGCGCACAACCAACGAATTTATTCTTCTTCGTCGTTTTCTGGCGCATCGTCCTCAATGACTTCCGGCGCGATATCGTCGTCGCCCTCCGCCACGCTGCCGTCGATAGCGTCCAGCTCTTCTTCCGCTACCGGTTCAGCTACGCGCTGCAGGCCCACCACGTTTTCATCTTCAGCGGTGCGGATCAGGATAACACCCTGGGTGTTACGCCCTACCACGCTGACCTCAGAAACGCGCGTGCGAACCAGAGTACCAGCGTCGGTGATCATCATAATCTGATCGCTGTCGACAACCTGTACCGCGCCAATGACCGGACCGTTACGATCGGTCACCTTGATCGAAATAACGCCCTGGGTAGCACGAGACTTGGTCGGGTATTCGCTGTTGGCGGTACGTTTACCGTAACCGTTCTGCGTAACCGTCAGGATGGCACCCTCGTCACGCGGCACGATCAGCGACACGACGCGATCGCCTTCGGCCAGCTTGATACCGCGTACGCCTGAAGCCGTACGGCCCATGGCACGCACCGCGCTTTCTGCAAAGCGCACCACTTTACCCGCTGCAGAGAACAGCATGGCTTCGTCGCTACCGTTAGTCAGCGACACGCCAATCAGCTCATCATCTTCACGCAGGTTGACGGCGATGATACCGGCGCTGCGCGGACGGCTAAACTCGGTCAGCGCGGTTTTCTTCACGGTGCCGCTGGCGGTCGCCATAAAGATATTCCAGCCTTCAGCATATTCACGCACCGGCAGGATTGCGGTGATGCGTTCGTTAGCTTCCAGCGGCAGCAGGTTGACGATAGGACGTCCACGCGCGCCACGGCTCGCTTCCGGCAGCTGGTAAACCTTCATCCAGTAGAGACGGCCACGGCTCGAGAAACAGAGGATCGTGTCGTGGGTATTGGCCACCAGCAGACGATCGATGAAGTCTTCTTCTTTGATGCGTGCTGCCGATTTGCCTTTGCCGCCGCGACGCTGCGCTTCGTAATCCGTCAGAGGCTGGTACTTCACGTAGCCCTGATGAGACAGCGTAACAACAACGTCTTCCTGGTTGATCAGATCTTCGATATTGATATCGGCGCTGTTGGCGGTGATTTCGGTACGGCGCTTGTCGCCGAACTGATCGCGAACCAGCTCCAGCTCCTCGCGGATCACTTCCATCAGGCGCTCGGCGCTTTCCAGAATATGAATCAGCTCGGCAATCTGCTCCAGCAGCTCTTTGTACTCGTCCAGCAGCTTTTCATGCTCCAGACCGGTCAGCTTTTGCAGACGCAGATCCAGGATAGCCTGAGCCTGCTGCTCGGTCAGGTAGTACTGGCCGTCACGAATACCGAACTCGTCTTCCAGCCATTCCGGACGCGCGGCGTTGTCACCGGCACGCTCCAGCATGGCGGAAACGTTACCCAGCGCCCACGGCTGCGCGACCAGGCCCGCTTTCGCTTCCGCTGGCGTTGGCGCACGGCGGATCAGCTCGATAATCGGATCGATGTTAGCCAGCGCTATCGCCAGCGCTTCGAGGATATGCGCGCGGTCACGTGCTTTACGCAGTTCAAAGATAGTGCGGCGCGTCACCACTTCACGACGGTGGCGCACGAAGGCTTCCAGAATATCCTTCAGCGGCATAATCTTTGGCTGGCCCTGATGCAGCGCCACCATATTGATGCCGAAAGAGGTTTGCAGCTGGGTCAGCGAGTAGAGGTTGTTCAGCACCACTTCACCAACCGCGTCGCGTTTAACCTCGATAACGATGCGCATACCATCTTTATCTGATTCGTCACGCAGCGCGCTGATCCCTTCCAGACGCTTCTCTTTAACCAGCTCCGCCATCTTCTCGATCAGGCGAGCCTTGTTCACCTGATAGGGAATCTCGTGAATGATGATGGTTTCACGGCCGGTTTTCGCATCGACTTCGACTTCGCCACGCGCGCGGATGTAAATTTTGCCGCGCCCGGTGCGATACGCCTCTTCAATACCGCGACGGCCGTTGATAATGGCGGCTGTCGGGAAGTCTGGCCCCGGAATGTGTTCCATCAGCCCTTCAATGCTGATGTTTTCATCTTCGATGTAGGCCAGGCAGCCGTTGATCACTTCCGTCAGGTTGTGCGGCGGAATATTGGTCGCCATCCCTACCGCGATGCCCGAAGAGCCGTTCACCAGCAGGTTCGGGATTTTCGTCGGCATGACTTCCGGGATCTGCTCGGTGCCGTCGTAGTTAGGCACAAAGTCAACGGTCTCTTTTTCCAGATCGGAGAGCAGCTCGTGGGCGATTTTGGACATGCGCACTTCGGTATAACGCATCGCGGCGGCGGAGTCGCCGTCAACGGAACCAAAGTTACCCTGGCCATCTACCAGCATATAGCGCAGCGAGAACGGCTGCGCCATACGGACAATGGTGTCATAAACGGCGGTGTCGCCGTGAGGGTGGTATTTACCGATAACGTCGCCGACAACACGGGCGGACTTTTTATAAGGTTTGTTCCAGTCATTGCCCAGCACGTTCATGGCATAGAGTACACGACGGTGTACTGGTTTCAGGCCATCGCGAACATCTGGCAATGCACGGCCAACAATGACCGACATGGCGTAATCGAGGTAAGAGTTTTTTAACTCTTCTTCAATATTAACCGGTGTGATTTCTCTGGCCAGGTCACTCATTCAGGCTCTTTCCTTCTAAAATATACCCGGATTCAAAGGTGCGAAAGTATACCACCTTTCGGCCTGGTGGTGAATGGAAAGCATCGTTTCCGGCGCTTTAATCGCGCGCTTTTCTGCCATTGACGGCTCGCTGCCCTTCACCGCATGGAAAGATGTATACTGAAGCCAAACCTGTAGGGAGTCAGAAAACAATGAAGGCAGAGCAAAACAGCGCCACGGCTAACGTGGATCATCAGGAAATTGCTAAATTCGAGGCGGTTGCATCACGCTGGTGGGATCTGGAAGGCGAATTCAAGCCGCTTCACCGTATTAACCCGCTGCGCCTTGGCTATATTGCTCAGCACAGTAACGGCCTGTTTGGCAAAAAGGTACTGGACGTCGGCTGCGGCGGCGGCATTCTGGCCGAGAGCATGGCGCGTGAAGGCGCAGAAGTCACCGGCCTGGATATGGGTGCGGAACCGCTGGAGATTGCCCGGCTGCACGCGCTCGAAAGCGGCGTAAAAGTAGAGTATGTGCAGCAAACGGTAGAAGAGCATGCCGAGCAGTTTGCCGGTCAGTATGACGTGGTGACCTGTATGGAGATGCTGGAGCACGTGCCGGATCCGCGCTCCGTAGTGCATGCCTGCGCCAGACTGGTTAAGCCAGGCGGCGAGGTCTTTTTCTCTACGCTCAACCGCAACAGCAAATCCTGGCTGATGGCGGTCATCGGTGCAGAATACGTATTGCGCATGGTGCCGCGCGGCACGCACGACATTAAGAAATTTATCCGCCCCGGCGAGCTGCTGAACTGGGTTGATGAAACGCAGCTGCGCGAACGCCATATGATTGGCCTGCATTATAATCCGCTGACCAATAAGTTTAAGCTGGCGCCTGGCGTAGACGTTAACTATATGGTGCACACGCACTCGCCTGCCGAATGATTTTGTTTCCCTTAAGAACGCTGTTCTTAAGGGAAGTTTTATAACTTCAGTCTGAGACTGTTTTTTCCGCAATGGTGCGATTTCTCGAGGTAAGGATTAGTATCCTGATACCTGCTACAGCTGATTATTTAATTGTAAAAAAGAAGAATTAAGCTCTGCTATGCAGGCTTGTCTCCGTTGATTGTCATCGACAGAAGATTCTAATGCCTTTAGTGCTTTTGAATAGTAATCATCCACTTCCTTTTTCGTTGGCTCGATGAAGGGAATTCCACAAACCTTGCCAATATTCTCCTTATTGACCAACTTCAGTGTTGCGGTTGTATTTTCAGGCAAGGCATAGGCCATCGATATGTCCAGACCTTCCTGAAAGGAGGCCATCCCTGAAAATGGTTCACGGCCTAATTGAGGGTAAAGTGACAGCCATCGTGATTTCCCTTTTGCCAGATATGCTGAGATGGCATCAAAATCTGGTTCAGATAAATCATCCCTATCATTTTTATTTATTGCGATTAAGACTTTTTCATAAAGCTTGTCTTCAACGGTTTTTGAAGGGGGTGATGAGCAAGAACTGGTTAGCATAATAGTAAGGATGATAAAAACGTATCTCATAGTACAATTAGCTCCGAATCGCCACTTTGTATGATTTTTTCTCTGTACTTTGGCTGCAAAACAATACAGCCATTAGATGCTGTACCTTTACCATTACCGCCGTGAATTAAGAATCCATCACGTCCACACATATTATTTCCTTTATAAGGGATTAATCGGAGGACATAGCGACCAGCAGTAGGATGTGTCGCTATAGGGCCTGTTATACGATACTTCCCTCGAGGTAAAGGACCTTTGTTTTTTATACATTCAAATTTTACATCATCTTTATAACCCGGCGCACCAGCATACATTGCGTTAAATTGAAACTTACCATTCAGATAAAAGCTTTTACTCATTACATTGTAAATCCATGACATAATAGCTTACCTCCATTTTATAGAACTTAGCCGGTCAGGCTCTTTATTTCCATCTATCAGAAAACTGAATATTTCCATCGCAATGCTTACAGGCATATCTTCTCATAAAGTAAAGTAACAGCCATCAAGATGCACTATTTCATCATTAGTATTGATATTGTGCATTGATGGGGCGACTCAAACTATTTTCACACCCCCAGGAACATTTTAACAAAACCTTCTTTTTGTGAGACATTATTAATGCGATACTATTTTACTACTGTCCTTTTAAATTGTTTTCCGATTGCAATCGCCTTATAAAAGTAACTTCTCAATAAAGATCATCCTTTCTCAAAAAGCGATGCTTTATGCGTATGCGTTACAATTAGTTTCCTGATATAATCATATACTTATTTCGGGTTAATGATACCATTGCCATAGTTAATTAACAGATTTGGCTTAAGGTTTTCCAGAGAAAAGTAAGGAAAAATGAGAAAGGTATAACTTCCATCAAGCAAAAGTTGATTTTATACCAAACTAGCGTATTTTTGACCAATCATGGGATTTTTATATCCGCGTTAATTAAAAATCTTCTGTCACCTTGACGAAAGCTTCCCTTTTACCCTGCGGTAAACGTACCGGGTAACAACCATTGCGGTACAGTGGGCAAGCTCCCCTGCCGCAGCACCTCCCTGACATAGGCTTTCCCGGACGAAAAATCGCCGCAGCGCTCCCGGTAAGGTGCTTCCCCTTCTTTTCTCTTATTTCATCTTTATAAGTATTTCGTCTTTCTTAAGTCGCTGTTTGCCTGGTGCATCTGGCGATCTGAAGTATACTTTTTCGCCAAAAAAAACGGCGGGGTTTCACTGCTGAGCAATAAAGCCGCGTTCAGCTATTTTTTGAATTTTTTTTCCAGCATGTTGACAAGGACGTGGAGCCTTGAGAAACGCGGACTTAGGAAAACCGCCAGCTCTGGATCAGTAAAATTGCCGCTTCGTCAAGGCTTGTTAAGATCGCAGAACTTACTAAAATAACCACCATATTGTTATCAATACTTCCCTTACCCCCTATATATAGTGTTTATCCACAGAGTTACTCACACCCGAGCAGTCTGTGCATAAACGGGGGATACTTTCGATCTCACGGACAGGATAAAAACGCCACATGAATCAGAGCCTGCTTGTCACTAAACGCGATGGCCGCACCGAACGCATCAATCTGGATAAAATCCACCGCGTACTTGACTGGGCTGCAGAAGGACTGCAAAACGTTTCCGTCTCACAGGTTGAGCTGCGTTCTCATATCCAGTTTTATGAAGGTATCAAGACCTCTGATATTCATGAAACGATCATCAAATCCGCTGCTGACCTGATCTCGCGCGATGCGCCGGACTATCAGTATATGGCCGCCCGCCTGGCAATCTTCCATCTGCGTAAAAAAGCATACGGCCAGTTTGAACCGCCTAAGCTTTACGATCAGGTGAAGCGCATGGTGGACCTGGGCAAATATGACCGTCACCTGCTGGAAGATTACAGCGCAGAAGAGTTCGAGCTGATGGACGGCTTTATCGACCACTGGCGCGATATGAACTTCTCTTATGCTGCCGTAAAACAGCTGGAAGGTAAGTATCTGGTACAGAACCGCGTCAGCGGCGATATCTACGAAAGCGCGCAGTTCCTCTATATTCTGGTGGCCGCCTGTTTGTTCTCCGGCTATCCGCGTGAAACGCGTCTGGATTACGTGAAGCGTTTTTATGACGCCATCTCCACCTTTAAAATTTCACTGCCGACGCCAATCATGTCCGGCGTGCGTACGCCAACTCGCCAGTTCAGCTCTTGCGTGCTGATCGAGTGCGGCGACAGCCTGGACTCGATCAACGCGACATCCAGCGCGATTGTGAAGTACGTTTCACAGCGCGCCGGTATCGGCATCAACGCTGGCCGCATCCGTGCGCTGGGCAGCCCGATCCGCGGCGGGGAAGCTTTCCACACCGGCTGTATTCCTTTTTACAAGCATTTCCAGACCGCGGTGAAATCCTGTTCGCAAGGCGGCGTGCGCGGCGGTGCGGCCACGTTGTTCTACCCAATGTGGCATCTGGAAGTTGAAAGCCTGCTGGTGCTGAAAAACAACCGTGGCGTGGAAGGCAACCGCGTGCGTCATATGGACTATGGCGTGCAGCTGAACAAGCTGATGTATACGCGTCTGCTGAAAGGCGAAGAGATCACCCTGTTCAGCCCGTCCGACGTGCCGGGCCTGTATGACGCTTTCTTTGCCGATCAGGAAGAGTTTGAGCGCCTGTACACCAAATATGAAAAAGACGACAGCATTCGCAAGCAGCGTGTAAAAGCCGTTGACCTGTTCTCGCTGATGATGCAGGAACGTGCCTCTACCGGCCGTATCTACATTCAGAACGTTGACCACTGCAACACGCATAGCCCGTTCGATCCTGCTATCGCGCCGGTTCGCCAGTCTAACCTCTGCCTGGAAATCGCGCTGCCGACCAAACCGCTGATGGACGTTAATGACGAAAACGGCGAAATCGCGCTGTGTACGCTGTCGGCGTTTAACCTGGGCGCTATTGAAAGCCTGGACGATCTGCAAGAGCTGGCAACGCTGGCCGTACGTGCGCTGGACGCGCTGCTGGACTACCAGGATTACCCGATTCCTGCGGCAAAACGCGGCGCAATGGGCCGTCGTACTCTGGGTATCGGCGTAATTAACTTCGCTTACTATCTGGCGAAGCACGGCGTACGCTACTCGGACGGCAGCGCCAACAACCTGACGCACAAAACTTTTGAAGCGATTCAGTACTACTTGCTGAAGGCTTCTAACGACCTGGCGAAAGAGCAAGGTGCGTGCCCGTGGTTCAACGAAACCACCTACGCGCAGGGCATTCTGCCGATCGATACCTATAAGAAAGACCTGGATGCCATCAGCAACGAGCCGCTGCATCTGGACTGGGAAGCGCTGCGCGAAGAGATCAAAACGCACGGCCTGCGCAACTCCACGCTTTCTGCACTGATGCCGTCAGAAACCTCTTCGCAGATTTCTAATGCGACTAACGGCATCGAGCCACCGCGCGGCCACATCAGCATTAAAGCGTCGAAAGACGGCATTCTGCGTCAGGTAGTGCCGGAATATGAGCGCCTGAAAGACCAGTATGAGCTGCTGTGGGATATGCCAAACAACGACGGCTATTTACAGCTGGTTGGCCTGATGCAGAAGTTTATCGACCAGGCCATTTCATCGAACACCAACTATGACCCGACGCGCTTTGCTAACGGTCGCGTGCCGATGAAACAGCTGCTGAAAGATCTGCTGACCGCCTATAAGTTCGGCGTGAAAACGCTGTACTACCAGAACACCCGTGACGGTGCAGAAGATGCCCAGGACGATCTGGCGCCATCCATTCAGGATGACGGCTGTGAAAGCGGCGCCTGCAAAATTTAACCATAGCGGGGCGACTATCGCCCCCTGATTTTCTGTCGGGCCGGGTTTTCTCTGCCCTTCTTCACTGGATAATGACATGGCTTACACCACGTTCTCGCAAAATAAAAACGATCAGCTGAACGAACCGATGTTTTTCGGCCAGCCGGTTAACGTCGCCCGCTACGATCAGCAAAAATACGGTATTTTTGAAAAGCTGATTGAAAAGCAGCTCTCCTTTTTCTGGCGTCCGGAAGAAGTGGACGTGTCGCGCGACCGTATCGACTACCAGGGCTTGCCGGATCACGAAAAGCACATTTTTATCAGCAACCTGAAGTATCAAACGCTGCTGGACTCTATTCAGGGCCGCAGTCCAAACGTTGCGCTGCTGCCGCTGATTTCGATTCCCGAGCTGGAAACCTGGGTAGAAACCTGGGCGTTTTCCGAAACTATCCACTCGCGCTCCTATACCCATATCATTCGCAATATCGTCAACGACCCGGCGATTGTGTTTGACGATATCGTGACCAACGAGCAGATTCTGTCGCGCGCCAAAGATATTTCGGGTTACTACGACGACCTGATTGAAATGACCAACTACTGGCATCTGCTGGGTGAAGGCACGCATCAGGTTAACGGCAAAACCGTTACCGTTAATCTGCGGGCGCTGAAAAAGCAGCTTTACGTCTGCCTGATGAGCGTAAACGCGCTGGAAGCCATCCGCTTTTATGTTAGCTTCGCCTGTTCTTTTGCTTTTGCAGAACGCGAGCTGATGGAAGGCAACGCGAAGATTATCAAGCTGATCGCCCGCGACGAAGCGCTGCATCTGACCGGCACGCAGCATATGCTGAACCTGTTACGCAGCGGTGAAGACGATCCGGAAATGGCTGAGATCGCTAAAGAGTGCCAGCAGGAGTGTTACGACCTGTTTGTGCTGGCGGCGCAGCAGGAAAAAGAGTGGGCGGAATATCTGTTCCGCGACGGCTCAATGATCGGTCTGAACAAAGATATTCTTTGCCAGTACATTGAGTACATCACCAATATCCGCATGAATGCGGTTGGGCTGGAGCTGCCGTTTAAGACCCGTTCTAACCCAATTCCGTGGATCAACTCCTGGCTGGTTTCTGACAACGTGCAGGTTGCGCCGCAGGAAGTAGAGGTTAGCTCTTACCTGGTGGGTCAGATCGACTCCGAAGTGGGCGAAAACGACTTCGACGACTTCCAGCTCTAAGCATGACCGGCCCAATTATTAAACTGCGTGCTTCCGGCACGCAGCTGCACTGTCATAATGAACATCGCTCCCTGCTGGACGCGCTTGAATTTCACCAGGTTTGCGTGGAATACCAGTGCCGTGAAGGCTATTGCGGCTCCTGCCGGATTGGTCTGCTGCAAGGACAGGTCAGCTATTCATCACAGCCGCTGGCGTTTATTAAGGATGGTGAAATTCTGCCGTGCTGCTGTAAGGCAGAAGGTGATATTGAGCTGGAGCTTTAACGCTGTTTCGTCAGAGTAAAATAACCCTCAGCACTACAGAGGGTTATTACAGATAGTATCAGGCACCCCACTCTTCATCGAAATGATAGGCTATACGGCTATCGTCGCCGCCCAGCGCTGTCCCTATACCTGCCACCAGTTTAGACAGGGAATAGCCCCAGGAATCCAGGGTATAGTGAAAACTGCCAAACCCAACGGAATCAAAGAATCGCCCAACCGAATAAACCACTGACATATTGAAAATATCGTTGCTAATCATAACGGCATCAATAATCGCGTTGCCGATGTATGTTGTGATGCCAGAAAAAGAAGCGCCCGCTACCTGATCCATCTCACTAAAGCCTAACTCTTTCATCATAAATCTCCTTATATTCAGGTTAAACCGCATCCGTAGTTATTTTTCTTGAAATATCTTTTTGATAAGAGGTGACGAGAACAGATGGTGAGGATCATATTTGCTGAGCGTTTTTAAGGCGTAGTGCCAGCCATACTCATCATCCGGCAAGCTGGCAGGAATGTTTGTTTTGATAAAATCGTCATTTCCCCAGGCGCTGGTTTCGCTGTAACCCCAGCCTTTGCTCCATTCGACCCTGACCGCATAGTCGCCGGTATAATGTTCGAAGAGCCACGCCTCCAGCTCCTTCATAAACTTATTGGCATCCGGCGTGCCTGGCATTGTCAGGACATCAAGCCAGATTGCCACATCCCATTCAGGATGAAGGCTGTCAGGACGGTTCGCGGATAAGGAAGCCGTCGCGGCGTTGGCTATACCGGTCTCTTCCGCGTTATCTAATCCGGTCACGCGGATCTCAATCGGACAATTAATCGGGAACGAATTGGCATTCTGATAGCTGGTGAGCATCTCTTTATATTTACTGTAAAACTCGTTAAGGACTTTCTGTATATTCTCTCTTTTGGTCACGATGGCATAGCCATTGGCCGTTATCCGCAGCGTGCTGGGTTTTACATACAGCAGGAGATCTTTGCTCCATCCCCACAGATCGCCGGAAATGGACGCCCCCAGGCCAACCTGCACAATTTCGTTAAGCTTCTGGCAGAGCGCGGGCGTGACTTCCTGATGATTGCTAAATATGCTTTTAACAAAATCTGAAACCTGGGACGGGATTTTATCGCAGAAAGGATAATTAAAAGGTTGATGCACGGGCTTTGCGGTAGTGGGATAAGAGTCCGTTATCGTCCAGACCTTAAGCCAGGCTTTGTCGACGAAAGGAAACAAGATAACTTCCGCCCTGCCGCTTTTATCCAGAAAATCGATATATCTGTTGGGGCTGGTGTCGCTGTCAGCAAATAACACCTCCGGCGTTAAATTCATAAAACTCTGGCAGCGCAGGCGGCGGTTGCGAGGAACCTGCAAGGTAACCTCTGTAATTAACGCCCGGCCAACATGAACCAGGAAAGCTGAAATCTCTTTATCTTCGCGCGTGAAGGTTTTGAGCTCGTAGCTTTTCTTCTCGTCGTTCCACACTACGGCCGTCAAGGCCAGAATGCTGTTGCAGACGGAACCATAGGTGCCGCCCTGTTGCAGCGTTTCGCCTTTAGCCGGAAGACAGGTTCCGTGTCCTCCAATAGCACAAATACCGCCCAGCGTCATTTCCCCCATACCGGGCACGGCGTAAAAGCCCAGCTTCTGCTTCTCCAGTTTGGTCATCAGGTTTAACATCGTGATGCCGGGCTGGGCCGTCACGATGCCGTAGTCACCGCGCTTTTCAATCGAAACAGAGGTAAAGTTTTTCTTTAAGTCCAGGAGCAGGACTTTGCTGTTGTTTTCCCCATTTTCGATAATAAGCTGCGACCAGTTAAAGCTTCCGCCTACAGGCCTGACGCAATACGCGTTTTCTTTTGCCCAGTTAACAACCTTGACCACCTCTTCCGCATTTTTTGGCGTAAAAGTCAGGATGTGGTCGCCTTTTGTTTCTCCAGACCAGGTAATATAATTGGTATATTCATGTTTAACAGAAATACCTGTTGTAAAATTATCAACCAAGACAAATTCCTTTTGCTATTAAGCTTGAAATAAATAAGCGCACTAAAAACGATCGCTCGCTTCTAAGCCGCTAAAAATGTGACACAACAAAAATATAAAAACAACTTTTTTTACAGGAAAGCACGTTTCCTGAGAGACGTTATGAATAAATCAAAATTATTCTGTTAAATGGAGAAGTGCGCACCAATAAAATATTAATTAACTTTTGCAGGGGAATATATTTTTGCCCAGGATATTTCTGCCTGAGGCTGGCAAAGTCATTTAGTAAAAAAGCGCGGTTTGTTATAAAGGCTGATTGTCGATATATAAACATTCAGCCTTTTCCTGAAAACATCTTAAAGCGACGTTATGGTATTACAGAAAGTCAGGCTTCAGCTTTCCGGTTTTATTTCCAGCGTATCCACCACGTCAATCCAGCCGTGACCGCTGCCAACATCCAGCCCGTCGAGCCAGCGCCTGAGCATATTTAACGCCATCATCGCAACCACATCCTGACGCGCTTTCAGACCGTGACGGCTGTTGTTGAACCTCACCTTCTGACCCCAGCTGCCTTGCGGCGTATGCAGAGCAAAGCCCAGCTGGTTATCCTGTTCGCCGCCCACCACCAGCGCCAGCGTGGCGTCACTGCCTGAGGCCAGCTGCTGCGCGCGCTGCGCCAGTTCAGCCAGGCTTTCACTCTGCGTCGGCAGTACGTTCCCTGCCGCCAGCGGCGCGGCAACAGAAGCCAGCTGCCACTGCACCAGTCCGGCGGTAAACTGTTCGCTAACGGCCAGCCGGTAACGCTGCTCGTTCAGACGACGCGCCAGCTGCGCAGGCAACGTTTCCGTTCCTTCAAAAATAATACTTTCGCCAGCGATATCGCGTACCTGCTGCCAAAACTGCTTCATCTCAGGCAGCTTTGACGCGGGGCCATTTAGCTTTAACTCAATAATCGGCATAGAGGCGCGATAGCCCATCACCACGCCTTCCGGCAGCGGTAAAGGTTCAATTTCAGAAGCCAGATCGCTTTCGCCCCGGCCAAAAGTGGTTAGCCGCAGGCAAACCGGCGGATCGGAAACCGGGAAGCGAGCCTTCATTCGCGGCAGAATTTGCTGCTCAACCATCATTTTGTATTCAGAAGGCACGCCTGGCGTAAAGAAGATCCAGCAGCGGTTAAGTTCCATAGCAAAGCCGCACGCCGTGCCGATGGGATTGTCGATCATCTCTGCGCCCGCCGGAATCTCTGCCTGTTTGCGGTTGCTGTCGGCCATTTTACGTCCGCGTCCGGCAAAGAAAGCCTCCATTTTCGCCAGCCATTCTTCCTGCATAACCAGCCCAACGCCTGCTGCTTTGGCCGCCGCCGCCGCGCTTAAATCGTCGCTGGTCGGCCCCAGGCCGCCGTTAACAATCAGCACATCGGCAACCTTACTGCGTTCAACAAGCACGTTGACCAGCTCCTGCATGCTGTCGCCCACGGTCTG
Organism: Erwinia sp. BNK-24-b; assembly: GCF_047456155.1. NCBI lineage: Bacteria > Pseudomonadati > Pseudomonadota > Gammaproteobacteria > Enterobacterales > Erwiniaceae > Erwinia > Erwinia sp. BNK-24-b. Next base: position 1,282,974 of record NZ_CP179901.1, on the reverse strand, counting down.
GCGACTGGTCATCGGCAGACCTTCCTGAAACAGCCGTTCGGCAAGCCATGCCGCATTGGTGTCCACTATTTGTCCATGCAGCACTTCATCGCCGGTGGAAAGCATTTCCACTCTCATGTGTTTCTCCAGATTGTTCAGGTTTAGTTAACTGTATGAAGCAATAGCGACAATTACAATCGCATTCCGCTATCAGCCCGGCAAATGGCAGCGATAGTTAACGCCAGATTGCCGCAGCGAAGCGCGAGCGGGCACAATGGATTTATAGGCGATGCCGATTGAATAAAAGAATTTAAAAGATAAACCCGTCGATAAGAAGAGATCCCACTATGAGCAAAAAAGGACTTACTACCGCAGCGGGCGCGCCCGTCGCCCACAATAACAATGTGATGACGGCCGGACGCCGTGGCCCGATGCTGTTACAGGATGTCTGGTTTCTGGAGAAGCTGGCGCACTTTGACCGTGAGGTCATTCCGGAGCGCCGCATGCATGCCAAAGGCTCCGGCGCTTACGGGACGTTTACCGTCACCCAGGATATTACCCGCTTCAGCCGCGCGAAAATTTTTGCCGAAGTCGGTAAAAAAACTGACCTGTTTATGCGCTTTTCCACCGTTGCCGGCGAGCGCGGCGGCGCGGATGCCGAGCGCGATATCCGCGGCTTTTCGCTGAAGTTTTACACGGAAGAAGGCAACTGGGATCTGGTCGGCAACAATACGCCGGTGTTTTATCTGCGCGATCCGCTGAAGTTCCCCGATCTCAACCACGTGGTTAAGCGCGATCCGCGTACCAACCTGCGTAATCCGACCTATAAATGGGACTTTTTTTCACAGCTTCCGGAGTCGCTGCATCAGCTGACTATCGATTTCAGCGATCGCGGCCTGCCTGCGTCCTATCGCCATATCCACGGCTTTGGTAGCCACACCTACAGCTTTATCAACGCTAATCAGGAACGTTTTTGGGTTAAGTTCCATATGCGTAGCGAACAGGGTATTCAGAACCTGATGGACGATGAAGCCGCGCAGCTGATTGGCCGCGACCGCGAAAGCTCACAGCGCGATTTGTTTGACTCTATCGAACAGGGTAACTTTCCGCGCTGGAAATTCTTTGTGCAAATTATGCCGGAAGCGCAAGCATCAGAAACGCCTTACAACCCGTTCGATCTGACCAAAGTCTGGCCGCATGCGGATTATCCGCTGATTGAAGTGGGTGAGTTTGAACTCAACCGCAATCCGGATAACTACTTTGCGGAAGTGGAGCAGGTCGCGATGAGCCCGGCTAACGTGGTGCCCGGCATTGGCTTTTCTCCCGACCGGATGCTGCAAGGCCGCCTGTTCTCTTACGGTGATGCGCATCGCTATCGCCTGGGCGTTAACCATCACCAGATTCCGGTTAATGCGCCAAAATGCCCGTTCCATAACTATCATCGCGACGGCGCGATGCGCGTGGACGGCAACAGCGGCAACGGTGCCACCTATGAGCCAAACAGCTTTAACGTGTTTCAGGAACAGCCGGACTTTAGCGAGCCGCCGCTGTCGCTGGAAGGCGCCGCCGACCACTGGAACCACCGTGAGGATGATGACTATTTCACCCAGCCGCGCGCGTTGTTTAACCTGCTGAGTGAAGAAGAGCACCAGCGCATGTTTCAGCGTATCGCTGGTGAGCTGCGCCAGATCCCTGAGTTTATTCAGCAGCGCCAGATCGCCCTTTTTTATCAGGTGCATCCGGCCTATGGTGCAGGCGTGGAGAAAGCGCTGAAGGAAACGCGTTAGAAATAAGGTGCCCGGGTTAGAATTAAGGCGCCCGGGTCAGAAATAAGGTGCCCGGGTTAGAAATAAGGCGCCCGGGTCAGAAATAAGGTGCCCGGGTCAGAAATAAGGCGCCCGGGTCAGAAATAAGGCGCCCGGGTCAGAAATAAGGTGCCCGGGTCAGAAATAAGGCGCCCGGAGAAGCCAAGTAATAACGATATGCTGAGAAATGCCCGCCAGTATTAATACGCTGAAGGAAGCGCGGCAGGCCCGTACCGTAAAAAGCTCAATATTAATACTATGCTGAGAACAGAGAACCAGTAGCAAATATGCCGGAGAAGGTTCCGGCATTATTTTTCCACCGGCTGCTGCGCTACCCATTCGGCCAGCCAGCGGCGCGAAAGCTTAATGCCGCCGTTATCCGTTTCCGGCAGGCTAAGCCAGCGCACCGGACGCTGAAAACCCGCCAGCCGCGTAGTAGCCCAGCCTTGCAGCTGCCCCATCGTTGCGCCCTTTAACGCCACCAGCGCCACCGGCCGCTGCCCGTACTCTTCATCATGCTGCGGCACGATAAAAACTTGCTCTACGGCAGGATGTTGTAACAAAATGGCTTCTATCTGTTCTGGCTGGATCCCTTCCCCTGCCGAAAAAAACAGGTTATCAAGCCGGCCCTTAATCAGCAGATTTCCCTCTGACCACGCGCCGCCGTCGCGAGTGTAAAACCAGCCTTCGCTGTCCGTTAACGACAGTAAATCACCGTTTTGCCAGTAGCCGCAGGCCAGTGCCTGCGACCGTAGCGCTATTTCTCCCCCTACCAGCCGGATCTGATTGCCGGGAAGCGGTCGCCCAACGCCTGGCTGGCCATCCGCTCTTTTGGCCGCCACGGTCGAAGCCGTTTCGGTCATACCGTATCCACACCAGCAGGCAATGCCCTTCTCTTCTGCCTGTGCGGTTAACGTTTCGGGAATAGCCGCGCCGCCTAACAGCACGCTACGTAAATTTCGCGGCAGTGCTGGTTGCTGCAACAAACGCCAGAGCTGCGTAGGCACCAGCGAAGCGAAGGTACAGTCAGCCAGCGCCGCCAGCAGCGGCTTTTCATCCGTCAGCACCAGCGTGCCGCCGCTATAAAGCCAGCGCCAGACAATGCCCTGTCCGGAAACATGGTACAGCGGCAGCGACAGAAGCCAGCTGTCGTCAGCGGTAAACCTGAGCGAGGTGACGACGCCGCGAGCGCTGGCAAGATGCGCGCTGAAGCTGTGCGCGGCCGCTTTCGGCAACGCCGTCGAGCCGGACGTGAGCGTTAACGTGGCAATCTCGCTTTCCTGAAAAGCGTGCTGCAACAGGCCGGTTTTGGGCATCATTTTTAGCGCCGGAACGGTCGCGGGCGCTTCCCCCTCCAGCGTCAGCGCAAAGTCGATATTGAGCCCGGGCAGCAGAGTCGTCAGCTGGCAGAGAGGAAGTTGTGGATTAAGCGGCAATAAACGTGCGCCGCAGCGTAGTAGCGCAAGGTAAGCCAACAGCGCCAGCTCGCTATTACGCGCCCTTAGCATCACGCCGCAGCCCGTTTGTACTCCCTGAAAACGGAATCCCGTCGCCAGCTCGTCAATCTGCTGCGCAAGCTGCGCCCAGCTATAAGCCCTGTCGCCGATTTTCAGTGCGGGTTGCTTACCTGCAAAACGCTGCCACGGCCAGATGTTCAGTGCGGCCATACGCTATCCAGATTATCCGCCGCTACCAGCGGCAAAGTTGAACCGGGCCAGGCACGCACCAGCTGCTGCTGCATGAGCGACAGCGTATCCAGACCCGGCACGACGCCTGGCGTTAACCAGTTCGCCAGACGCGCAAGCTGGGTCAGACCAAGGCTCGATTCCAGCGAAGAGCTGATAACCACGGTTAGCCCCGCCTTGTTTGCCTGGCTAACCAGCAGCCCGACTTTCGTCAGGCTGCCAAGCAGCATCGGCTTAATGACGATAGCGCGTAAGTGCGGCTCGGCCATGGGCTGAAAATCGACTTCCCGCGTGCTTTCATCCCACGCAAGCGCCATAGCCGTTTCCTGGGTAAAGAGCCTTGATTCCTGTTGCGTCCGGCAAGGCTCTTCGATAAAGGCGATGCGCGAGCGAAGATGCTCAGGTACAAAACTGGCGAACTGCCGGGCCTTTGCCAGGCTCCACTGGCGGTTAGCATCCAGCCGCAGCGTCAGCTCCGGCACGGCTTCCAGCAGCAGCGTGACCAGCATGCCATCGCGAGCGGCTTCATACAGGCCAACCTTCATTTTTGCTGTCGGCTTTTCTTGCCGGCCGAGCTGTTGCAGGAGTTCATCAGGATCGCCGGTACACAGCGTCGCGCTATTAAAATTGCCTTCCGCTGGCAGCACATCTGCCAGTTCCGCCAGCGCACAGCTCAGGCCAAAAGCAACGGAAGGCAGCGTGGGCAGAGTCTGCGTGGCAGGATCGGCCTGCCAGTTTTGCAGCCAGCGAACTGCCTCGCTCTGCGCTTCTGGCAAGGTTTCCCTGCTAAAACCCGGTAGCGGCGCGATCTCGCCCCAGCCTTCCCGGCCGTTTTCTTTTAGCCTGACCAGCAATCCCTGCCGCAATTTGATACGCCGATCGCGCAGCACCGTTCCCGCTTCTAATAGTATGTTGTAATTAAAAAGCGTCGCCTGGCGCATTATGGATTCCGCTTAAACTGGCTGAAATCCGGCGGGCGCTTCTGGTTAAAGGCGTTGCGCCCTTCCTGCCCCTCTTCCGTCATATAGAACAGCATGGTGGCGTTACCGGCCAGCTCCTGTAGACCTGCCTGGCCGTCGCAGTCGGCATTGAGCGCCGCTTTCAGGCAGCGCAGCGCCATCGGGCTGTTTTGCAACATTTCCCGACACCAGCGCACCGTCTCTTTTTCCAGCTCCGCCAGCGGCACGACCGTATTCACCAGCCCCATTTCCAGCGCCTGCTGCGCACTGTACATACGGCACAAAAACCAGATTTCACGCGCTTTTTTCTGGCCGACAATCCGCGCCATATAGGCCGCGCCCCAGCCGCCGTCAAAAGAGCCCACCTTCGGTCCGGTCTGGCCAAACTGCGCGTTATCCGCCGCAATGGTTAAATCACAAAGCAGATGCAAAACGTGACCGCCGCCGACCGCATAGCCCGCGACCATCGCCACCACCGGTTTGGGACAGGTGCGGATCTGGCGCTGAAAATCCAGGACGTTGAGATGGTGCACGCCAGCGTCATCACGATAGCCGCCGTAATCCCCCCGAATTTTTTGGTCGCCGCCTGCACAAAAGGCCTTATCGCCCGCGCCGGTAAGAATAATGACGCCGATTTGCTCATCATGGCGCGCATCGCTTAGCGCGTGCAGCATCTCTTTGACGGTTTGCGGACGAAAAGCATTGCGCACCTCGGGCCGGTTAATGGTGATTCTGGCCATGCCGTCCGGCGATTTATGGTAGTAAATATCGGTGTAGTCGCCGCAGGCCTGCCATTCTGCGGGCGCATACAGCTCTTCCAGCTCGGGATAGATCATTATTTTTCCTTCTGTATTTCCAGCCTGCACGCCAGAAGCCGCGCGAAAGCCTGCGGATTAGCGTGATGGGCATTGTGGCCAGCGGCCGGGACGAGGGTGAGAGGTAACGAAGCCTGCACGGCAAGCTGCCGAAATTTATCGTCATGCTCGCCGCACAGATAGTGGAAATGATTCAGCTGGCGGATCTCTGGCAACAGATTGGGCTGCCCGGCAAGCGACGTTGTTAACAGCATGGCGGCCAGCGCTTGCGGGTTGTTGTTGGCTCGCAGCGCAATCATCTGCTGGCGCTGCTGCTCGCTAAGCCCGGCGAACAGCGGCTGGCGATACCACTGCGCCAGCGTTTTAGGCAGGGGCTGCTGGCAAAAAAGCCGCGCCCATTCACGATCCGAAGCTAACCTGGCCGCTTTAGCCTCGTCCGATGCCAGCCCCGGATGCGCGCCCTCGACAATCACGCCAGCCAGCGACGAATCCGCATGACGGCAGGCGTGATAGCTGGCAATCCGACCGCCCAGCGAATAGCCGATTAGCCAGTAGCGCTTAATGCGATGGCTTTGTAACGTGGCGTTAAGCCGTTGGGAAAGCCGATCGAATCCGCTGACTGGCTGCGCGCTGGAACCGCCGTGTCCCGGTAAATCGATGCTTAACTGCGGCCAGTCGCGAAAAAAACGCTGCACCGGCCGCCACTCCTCGCTATTTCCCAGAAAACCATGCAGCCAGACCAGCACCGGCCTGCGGCTGTCATGGGCGCCCTGCCAGCGCGCGTGCAGGATCATTTCCCGGCCTCGGCCAGCCATTGTGCGCCGCTCTCGCCCGCTACTTTCAGTTCAATTAGCGTGGCCGTATCACGTTGCCAGCCTGCCGCGACTGCTTCCTTTAGCTCACTCCAGCCCTGCGGCTGTTGATAGTCAAGACCGAACGCCATGGCGGCGGCGGCAAAACTGACCCGAGGCGGCATAGTGAAAAACTTTTCCCGCTCCGCTGCGGGCGTCGGCAGCATCGAGAAAATCTGGCCGCCGCTGTTATTCACCACAATCAGCACCAGCGGCGTCTGTAGCAGAGCCAGGCTGTTTAAATCATAAAGCGCCGAAAGATCACCAACTATTGCCAGTAATGGTTTACCGTTGCCGCGCTGTACGCCAGCAGCAGTGGCAATCAGGCCGTCAATGCCGCTGGCACCGCGATTGGCATAAACCGCATAACCTGCCGGTAAACGGGCAAAGGTATTGACGAGCCTGACGGTCAGGCTGTTGCCGAGAAACAGCGTACCGTTTTCCGGTAACAGTTCCGGTAAGCGTCGGGCAAGCTGTGCTTCGCCAAACTCTTGCAGACGGCAGGCCAGCGACCGGTGTGTTTCCTCGGCCAGCGCCTGCAGCGAAGGCGACCATTCCGGCTGAGCGATGGCCGGATGTGCCGCAAGCCAGGCGCCAGTCTCAGCCACCATCCGCTGGCTGCGACGATGCGCTGGATCCAGATGGCCCGGTAATGGATCGATCAGCCAGTAAGCTTCGGGCTGCGACGCTGCCAGCCAGCCAGCCAGCCGCTTTCCGGTTAGCCGTGCGCCAAACTGAATGATGATTTGCGCGCTGGCCAGCGCTTTTTGCGCATGGGCTTCCCGCAGCCAGACTTCGGCGCAGGGCAAAGGCGTGCCGGTGTGTGACTGGATATCCGATAAGAGCGGCCAGCCCAGCTCCGCCGCCCATTTCGCTAGCGCCACGCCCTCTTCCGCAGAGAGTTTTCCGGCGACTACCAGCCCGCGCTTTTGCCGCCAGCGTGGCCAGCTGCTGGTAAACGGCGTAGGCGTAGCGGCGCTCATCGTCAGCCACGGCGTATCCTCATGCCACCAGTTTCCCAGCTCGTCGTGCCACGCTTTAAAAGCCGGGGATTCCTCACCGTATAAAGGTTCTGCGAACGGACAGTTAATGTGTATGGCACCAGCTGGATGCTGTTGCAGCAGCGCGTCAATAGCCGAAACCAGCCAGCGCGCGGAGATATCCGCTGAGGGGCGAGGAAGATTTAATGCGCCACTGACGTGGGAAGCAAAGAGGCCTGGCTGCACGATAGCCTGGTTAGCGCCGCAGCCAATCAGCTCTGGCGGGCGGTCGGCGCTTAAAATAATCAGCCGTTCGCCGGTCAGGCTGGCTTCGATAATGGCCGGATAGAGGTTAGCGACGGCGGTGCCGGAAGTAACCAGAATGGCGACCGGCTGGCGAGACGCTTTTGCCAGCCCCAGCGCCAGATAGCCAAGACCGCGCTCATCAAAATGGGTATGGCAGGAAAGCCGGCTGGCGGCCGCTTCCAGCGTCAGCGGCGCGGAGCGGGAACCCGGTGCGATACAGATATGCTGCACGCCATGACGGGTTATCGCTTCCAGAATTACGGCAGCCCAGCGGCGGTTAAAGATACTGTGCGACATCGCCCACTCCAGATCAAACAAGCAGCGGGCAGTATAAAAGCGGCCTGAACGGGCAATGTTGATTTAGGGCAGGATTAACGTGTTATTTCCAGTTTTGTAACCTGTGGCAGAAACAGAAAGGGCGCCCCGAAGGACGCCCTTTCTTAGCGGACAAGACCTTAACGGCGTGCCAGCAGCAGACCAACCACCAGACCCAGCGTCGCGCCTACGCCAATTCCCTGCCACGGTTTTTCGTGTACATATTCGTCGGCACGGCTGGCAACCTGTTTGGCACGATGATAGTAATTATCAGAAGCATTACTCACGCGTGATTTTACGTCCTTCAGCGATTTCTCGGCTTTCGCTTTCAGCTCGGCATATTTTTCGTCAGCCGGGTCGCCTGAAGATTTCAGCACTTCTTCCAGCGTTTCGGTCAGCAGAGCCAAATCATCATCCAGGCGAGTGTCGAGTTCTTGTGGTTCAATTTTCGTAGCCATAACGTCTCCTTGTGCGAATAATACCTTTAACTGTAGACACTTTTTGCCGCTCTGCTTGTTCTGTTAGCCAGGAATTGGCTGATAATGATGTTGCCACAGCACTTTTTTTACCTCGCTTAACGCTGCCCCGGTGCGCCGGATTCGCCTGCTTTCTTCAGATTTATCTGCTAAATTTTGCCTGACTGAATTTCTGACGCCACACGCTGTCGTAACACCCTGTGACCCGCTCACAATTCAGGTAAAACAAGGCTGTCCATAAGGGCAACCCAGACCACAAGCTTTATCAATTCAGTTAAGCAAAGGATATGACTCTGGCATGAATCGAAGAATGTTTATGAAAGCGTCAATGGCTTTCGCTACGGTAAGCGGGATGTCCGGTTTATCAACGTTGTTTGCTCAGGCCGCCTGGGCCGACACCGATATTGCCGACGGCACGGCGAAGCGCTTTGATTACGACGTGTTGAAAAACCTGGCCGCTTCCCTGGCGAAAAAACCCTACGGCGGCGCGCCTGCTCCCCTTCCCGAGACGTTAGCGACCCTGACGCCGCAGGCGTATAACGAAATTCAGTACGACGCGAATCATTCACTCTGGAACGCCATTCCCGACCGTGAACTGGACGTACAGTTTTTTCACGTTGGCATGGGCTTCAAACGCCGCCTGCGCATGTTTTCAGTGGATGCCGACCGCCAGGCGCGCGAAATCCACTTCCGTCCCGAGCTGTTTAACTACAACAATGCCAAAGTAGATACTAAACAGCTTGAAGGTAAAACCGATTTGGGCTTTGCCGGTTTCCGCGCGTTTAAAAAGCCGGAGCTGGCCAGCCGGGACATCGTTTCTTTCTTAGGTGCCAGTTATTTCCGCGCGGTTGACGATACCTACCAGTACGGTCTTTCCGCTCGCGGCGTGGCGATCAACACCTTCGGCAGTAAGGAAGAGTTCCCTGACTTCACCGCCTTCTGGTTTGAAACGCCAAAAGCGGATGACACGACCTTTACCGTCTATACGCTGCTGGATGGCGAAAGCTGCACCGGCGCTTTTAAATTCGTGATTCATTGCGAAGAAAAACGCGTGGTGATGGAAGTGGAAAATCATCTTTATGCCCGCAAAGACATCGCACAGTTAGGCATCGCGCCGATGACCACGATGTTCAGCTGCGGCACCAACGAACGCCGTATGTGCGACACTATTCATCCGCAGATTCACGACTCCGATCGCCTGGCGATGTGGACGGGCAACGGTGAATGGATCTGTCGTCCGCTGAATAATCCGCAGCGCCTGACCTTTAACGCCTATCAGGACGAAAATCCACGCGGTTTCGGCATGCTGCAGCTGGATCACGATTTCCAGGATTACCAGGACGTGATTGGCTGGTACAACAAGCGTCCGAGCCTGTGGGTAGAGCCTGTCGGCAAATGGGGCAAAGGCGCGGTTAACCTGATGGAGATCCCTACCACGGGTGAAACGCTGGACAACATCGTTTGCTTCTGGCGGCCAACAGAAAACATTAAGGCCGGTAGCGAGCACAGCTTTAGCTATAAGCTTTACTGGAGCGGCCTGCCGCCGGTTCACAGCGATCTGGCCCGCGTCAGGGCAACCCGTACCGGCATGGGCGGCTTCCCGGAAGGCTGGGCGCCTGGCGAACACTATCCGGACGTCTGGGCACGCCGTTTTGCGGTAGATTTTGTCGGCGGCGATCTGAAAGCGGCCGCGCCAAAAGGCATTGAGCCGGTGATTACCGTGACCTCAGGAACCTTTAAGCAGGTAGAAATCCTTTACGTTGAGCCAATTGACGGCTATCGCATTCTGTTTGACTGGTATCCGAACAGCGATTCTGTCGAACCGGTCAATCTGCGTCTGTTCCTGCGTACGAAAGATGAGACGCTGACCGAAACCTGGCTGTATCAGTATTTCCCGCCAGCGCCAGATAAGCGCAAATATGTGGACGACCGCCAGATGACCGCGGGTTAACCGCCATCTTAGTGAAAGCGTCTTCTGCACCCTGTGAGCGGTAAGCGAGCAGGGTGTATTCCTCTACCGCGATAAAATTTTATGCCGGCGCAGAATAATTCATTCTTTTCCGTGAAACAAAAATTTTAAGTGGGTATTCCAGGAAATTAGTGTAGTTCTCTGAAAAAAGAAAAGGCACGTTCCATATATCAACCGACTGGCTCTGCACCTTAATAACCGGCATTTCTTTATCAATTTTTAGCAACGCGGCTATTTCTCGAGAAGGTAATAACGGCGAGTAATGTAAGTACGTACCAGACATATGCACGCGACACTTATTTTCAAAATAGTCATAAAGTGAACCTTTTATATACTTAAGCGTGAGATCGGGAAACTTTTCAGCCGAAATCCAGCTATTTTCCAGTTCAGCGGGTGAGTCATTGATAAAGCGAACCCTTGAAATAAAGTAAACCTGTTCTTTAAATTTAATAGCCAGCGCGTTGGCTATCACCGGTGAGGCAAGCTGAATTTCAAACTTTAAAACGTGACTTTTCGCAGTGGCTTTATCGCTCTGGATAATTTCCGAGAACCCTTGCGAATTTTGCAAAAAATCGGCGTTAGCACTTTTACAGGAAACAAAGTTTCCAGCCCCCTGCCTGCATCTCAGGAAGCCACCGTTCTGCAACATTTTTAATGCCTTTCTGAGCGTATTTCTTGAAACATCAAACTGCCTGGCAAGATCTACTTCTGCAGGCAAACTTTCTCCCTGCCGATAAAACCCCGTGTTTATGCCATTTTTTAACTGGTGATAAACCTTCAGATAAACCATTTTAAACCCCTTCATAATTCCATGAAAAATAATAATTATTCCTTACATACGGCTTAACTGGTTCAATTCCACACCGGATAGTAAACATCAAAGGGTTTCTTTTCTGTGAACAACCTAACAGTAACATTTGATTGATTGCCAGAGATTAGCGGATGAAATTGTGCATATAGTCAGGAGCCTGCTTACATGGAAAATATACTACTGGTATGCGCCGCCGGCATGTCTACCAGCATGTTGGTTAGCCGAATGAAAGACAGTGCTGCATTAAAAAATATTGAGATAAATATTAGCGCGCTGTCAGTAACGGAAGCCAAAGAAAAAATTAGCCAGCAGCAGATCGATGTTGTCTTGCTGGGGCCTCAGGTTCGTTTCCAGAAAGAGGAAATTGAAGCCGCAGCGCAAGGAAAGATCCCTGTGGAAGTCATTGACATGGTCAGTTACGGCAGGATGGATGGCCAGGCCGTATTAATGAGGGCGCTGGAGTTACTTGCGGTTAAATAACCCGTCCCGGTTACTCTGGCAAAGCGTAAGGAGACATCATGAAACGAATGGAACTCATGAAAGGCCTTGAAACAGGTATGGAAAAGCTACTTGTCCCGCTGGCGATTAAATTAAACTCGCAGATACATATTGCGTCTATCCGCGATGCCTTTATTTTAATCTTTCCGATTATTATGGCCAGCTCGCTGATTGTGCTGATTAATTTTGCCATCCTCTCCCCGGATGGTTTTATTGCAAAAATGTTCTTTCTGAATGTTTTATTCCCGCATCTTGACGAGGCGCAGCGGGTTTTTTCACCCGTACTGAATGGTTCCGTCAATATTATGGCGTTACTGATTGCTTTTCTGGTGGCCAGAAATCTGGCAATCGGCTATAAGCAGGACGACCTACTGTGCGGCTTAACATCTCTGGGGGCTTTTTTCGTTATCTATACACCTTACGTCATCATTGATAAACAGGCGTACCTGACAACGAAATATCTGGGGCCGCAGGGGCTTTTCGTCGCTATCATCGTTGCGTTAATTTCCAGTGAGATTTTCTGTCGGCTGGCCCGAAATCCGAGAGTCATCCTTTCTATGCCGGCTTCTGTTCCCCCTGCCGTTGCTCGTTCTTTTAAAGTCTTACTGCCGGTATTTTGCGTAATGATTTTATTTTCAACGATCAATTACCTCCTGACTAAGGTATCACCGGGCGGATTAAACGAACTGATTTATACGCTGATTCAGGCTCCGCTAAAGGATATGGGTACCAATATCTTCACGGTTGCTGTCCTGGGGGTTATCACTAATTTTCTATGGAGTATTGGTATTCACGGTCCCAATACCTTAGCCACGATTCGGGAGACTATTTTTACCGAAGCCAATATGGAGAACCTGTCGTGGGCAGCCTCACACGGTACAACCTGGGGGGCACCCTACCCCGTCACCTGGGTTAGCATCAACGATGCTTTTGCTAACTGTGGCGGCTCAGGTATGACGCTTGGTTTACTGCTGGCTATCTTTATCGCGTCACGGCGTAAAGAGTATCGCGATATGGCCAAAATGGCCCTGGTACCCGGCCTGTTTAACATCAATGAACCCGTGCTTTTTGGTCTGCCCGTGGTTTTAAATCCGCTTCTTGCGATCCCGTTAATACTGGTTCCTTTAGTCAATACGCTAATTGGTTATTTCTTTATCAGCATGCAAATTATTCCGCCTGTTGCTTACGCCGTCCCCTGGACAACGCCGGGCCCGCTAATCGCATTTTTCGGTACGGGCGGTAACTGGCTGGCGCTGCTGGTCGGCTTCTTATGTCTCATCGTCGCCACTTTAATCTATCTACCCTTTGTCATTGCCTCAAACAAAGTAAATACCGGCCCTGTAGTAACAGGTGAATAACATTCATTTCGGGAGTAACAGCCATGTTTGCAGATGAAAATAGCGTAATGGAACTGCTGGTCCACGCCGGGCAGGCACGTTCCGATGCGATGGCAGCGATAGCCGCTTCCCGTCGGAAAAACTGGGCCGAAGCGGAACAGCTGATGGCAAGTTCGGATAGCGCCAGCCGTGAAGCGCACAAGATCCAGACCATGTTAATAAGCCAGGATGAAGGCAGTGGCAAAATTACGATCAACCTGATCCTGGCCCACGCTCAGGATCATCTGATGACGGCGATGCTTTGTCAGGACCTCGCTAAAGAGCTCGTATTATTGCATAAACAGATCCTGGCCTGAGGCCATTTCGCTATACGGAAATAAACAGACTAATTCAGGGAGCCACAAAGGAATGAAACAGGGAAAACGTTATTTAATCTGCTGCCTGCTTTTCGGCTTATCATCAGCTGAGGTTCTGTCAGCCGGCCTGACGATTGAACAGCGGCTTGAAATACTCGAGAAAGAGTTGTCAGCCAATAAACGGGAACTTAGCAAAACACAGAAGGAACTGGCAATTTCGCAACATAAATTATCACTATTGCAGAATACTACTGCATCGCCACAACCCGTTACCGACACAAAAATAAAAGGCAGTAGTCATCTTGCCAGCACTATCACACTCAAAGATATCAGCAAATTTGTTAAAGACGATATTGGGTTCAGCTATGAAGGTTATTTCCGCACCGGCTGGGCAACCTCCAATCGCGGCGCTCCTGAAACTTATGCTGTCGGCGCACTGGGGCGCTTTGGCAATGAGCTTTCGGGCTGGTATGACCTGACGTTCAAACAGAGGGTTTATAACAGCGGCAACAAAACAGCCAGCGCCATTGTGACTTTTGATGGCAATGTGGGTGAAAGATATAACGATGCATGGTTTGATGGTCAAGGTGACAATATCATGCAGTTCAGCGATATGTATCTCACTACTGCCGGCTTCCTGCCTTTCGCGCCGCAGGCCGATTTTTGGGTAGGTCGTCACGCTTTGCCTGATTATGAAATACAAATGCTGGACTGGAAGCCTCTGTCAACCGATCAGGCGGTCGCCATCGGCATTGAAAATTGGGCAACCGGTCCGGGGCTGCTGGATGTGTCCCTGAACCGCAACGATGTTGATGTCTCCTCACGTGATTTTTCCCGTACGACAGAAATGAACACTAACTCTGTCGATTTACGCTACCGCAATATTCCTGTGTGGGACAGGGCAACCTTATCTCTGACGGGGAAATATGCCTTCAGCAATAAGACCCGAAGCCAAAAAAGCGGCGAAGCTCATAACGAGTTCTTTAAATTTAAAGATACCTGGCTGGCGACCGTCTACCTTCATCAACAAATGGATAAAGACGCTTTTAACGAGTCCGCCCTGCAAATTGCTAATAACTCTTATGCCGGTAGTTTTTCTGGCTTGTCTGGTGCCAGCACGTCCATGAGCAAGGGCAACCGTTATTACGGTGACCATTCCGGAGGTATGGCATGGCGATTGATTAACCAGGGGGAAATGTATTTTTCCGATCGAATCATTATGGCGAACGCTATGGTGTTCTCCCGGGGCCATGATATCTATAGCTACCATACGGGTGCACACAGCGATTTCAGTAGCTTAAGAACGGTCATTCGTCCCGCATGGATTTGGGATAGCTGGAACCAAAGCGGTATTGAGCTGGGCTGGTTTCGACAAGTTAATAAAAATAGTCAGGGCCAGCAATTTAAAGAGTCCGCATTAAAAACCACGCTCTATCATGCGTTTAAAGTTGGCCCCAGCCTGCTGGCATCTCGTCCGGAAATTCGCTTCTATGGCACCTACCTGAATATATTAAAAAATGAAATTTCTGAGTTCAGGTTCAATGATGACAGCAATAATGAATTTCTTGCCGGGGTTCAGGCAGAGCTGTGGTGGTAAAAAAGTCGGACTATCAAATATAGTTAAGGAGCAATTATGTCAGGACTACGCGCCGATTTTTTATGGGGAGGTGCCGTTGCGGCTAATCAAATTGAAGGCGGCTGGCAGGAGGACGGAAAAGGCATAAGTATTGCTGACGTCGTTACTGCTGGCTCACATCAGGTTCCACGAAGGATTACCAATGGCGTGCTGCCAGATGAATATTATCCCAGCCATAACGCCATTGACTTTTATTACCGCTATAAAGAGGACATAAAACTCTGTGCCGAAATGGGTTTTAAATGTTTCCGTACCTCCATTGCCTGGAGTCGGATTTTCCCGCAGGGCGATGAATCTGAACCAAATGAAGCCGGGCTCCAGTTCTATGACAACCTTTTTGATGAGTGTCTGAAATATAATATTAAACCTGTCGTAACGCTCTCTCATTTTGAAATGCCGTGGCACCTTGTCGTTCATTATGGTGGGTGGCGCAACCGTAAGATGATCGATTTTTTTATCCGTTACGCGGAGGTCGTGCTTACACGTTATAAAAATAAAGTTAAATACTGGATGACCTTTAATGAAATCAATAACCAGGTTAATTACCACCATGATTTGATGCCGTTCAGCAATTCGGGGATTATTTATCAGGAGCACGATAACCGGGAAGAGATTATGCTGCAGGCGGCGCACTATGAACTGGTAGCCAGCGCGCTCACGGTTGCAATTGCCCATAAAATAAATCCTGATCTTCAGGTGGGCTGCATGATTGCTATGTGCCCGATTTACCCTTTAACCTGCATGCCTGAAGATATGATGATGTCAGTGAAGGCCATGCACCAGCGATACTGGTTTACGGATGTTCATGTTCGCGGTCGCTATCCTCAGTACATGCTGAATTACTTCGAACGAAAAAAATTTAAGCTTGATATCACCCAGGAAGATAAATCGATTCTGCAACATAACTGCGTTGATTATATCGGCCTGAGTTATTACATGTCTTTCGCCACCCGGTTTGCTGCTGATAACCCTGATATGGATTATGACGAACCTGGCAGCCTGGTCAGAAATCCTTATATTGCCAGCTCTGACTGGGGCTGGCAGATAGATGCTGTGGGACTTCGTTACGCCCTGAACTATTTTAACGATCGTTATCAGCTGCCCCTGTTTATTGTTGAAAACGGGCTTGGCACTGACGACGGGCCAGAAAACGACGGCACTATCAACGATGACCACCGTATCCGTTACCTGGAAGAGCATCTTTATCAGATGAAGCTGGCCGTAACTGAAGATGGGGTTGATCTGTTAGGTTATACATTATGGGGCTGCATAGATCTCATCTCGGCAGGCACTGGAGAGATGAAAAAACGCTACGGCCTGATTTATGTCGATCTGGATGATAAGGGAAAAGGTTCGCTGGCACGCATGCGGAAAAAATCTTTCTATTGGTATAAAGAGGTCATTCGCTCTAACGGCGATAATCTTTCCCCTGAAAAGCGGACTACGCTATCCCGTCCAAAGAGTTAATGACCACGTTACGATCGGGATATTTTGGCTTAGCTGTGCTCTGTCCTGCCTGGCTTCGTCATGTCGATATGGGGGATAGCATCTTCCAGGTAGATTTCGCTGACCGCCCTAAAGCCGAAGCGGCCATAAAATTTTTGCAAATGGGCCTGGGCAGAGAGGAAAATGGTGTGCTGTGGCCAGTAATGTTCACAGCAGTCGATAGCCTGCTCCATTAATCGACTGCCGAGGCTCAATCCCCTCGCCTCGCCGGAGACGATTACCCTGCCCACTTTTACCACTGAGTTGGCCTGTCCGGGCGCCAGGATGCGAGCATAGCCCACCAGCTGATTATCCAGCATGGCCAACAAATGCCGATTTTCGCCAGTAAGATCCTGGCCGTCGATATCCTGATAAGGGCAATTCTGCTCAACGATAAATACTGCATTGCGCAGCGTCAGAATTTGATACAGCTGCGCAGCGTTGAGTTCGCTATGGTGAAGATCCTGCCACTTTATGTTCATCTTTTTCTCGTCCGGCCGCATTAGCGCTTTCCCCTTTGCAGAGTAAATCTGTTTAACAATAATGTATCATCGTTTTATTCGGTCTGAGCGAGGTTCTGCATGACGCAACTATCCGGCAATAAAGAATATTTTGACGAAGCTTTTAGCAGACTGGATCTGTCATCAGCCCTTATAAAGGATGCAATTTTTGAAGACTGCGAGTTCAGCCACTGCAACTTTACTTCTGCCCACTTCTCCCGCTGTAAGTTTATCAACTGCACGTTCATGCACTGTAACCTTAGCATGATGGAAATCTTGGGTACTCGCATTAACGAGAGCAGCTTTAACGAGTGCAAGCTGAGCGGCATTGACTGGACGCGCGCGTACTGGCCTGCTTTTAACGTCGATCCGGAGCTGAGCTTTGCGAAATGTATTCTGACCAATGCTTCCTTTTTTGGTCTGACGCTTCAGGGTTTAAAGCTGATTGAGTGTAAGCTGCACGAGGTCGATTTTCGGGAGTGCGATCTCTCCAGCGCTGAGATCACCGGCTGTGATTTAGCAGGTAGCTTATTCAGTAATACTAATCTTCGCGGGGCCGATTTTACCGGCTCATGGAATTTCAATATCAACGTGTTGAATAACCTCGTTGCACGCGCAAAATTTTCTCGCCCGGAAGCGGTCAGCCTGCTGGAAGGTCTGGATATTGACCTGGTGGATTAACGACCCGAATAAGCTAACGTCGCCAAATCCTGTTTATCCATTGTTGCCAGCGGCTGCGTTCTGTTTCAGGCAGCAGGCGAAAAGTCTGCCCGTTAATCAAAGGTACGCCTTGATTGAAATCATACTGCCAGTCAGCCTGGAAATAAGGTAATGACTGTTGATTAATACAAAAGTTGATGAGTTCAGCCAGCCAAAAGCTATAGGCTTCATGTTTCCCTTTACACCGCTTGATCAACTCCGGAAAGGTCTGTATGAACTTCTCTGCCAGCTGGCTTGAAGTTAATTCACCGTTTAACGGCCATAGCATCAACGGATTGTTACCACCGCTGTAATGTGCAAATAGCTGGTCATGTTCTTGTGGCGAGCTATTCCAGCGTGTAAAGCAGCAGGCAGGCGCAAGCGTAAGCCGCCAGTGAGCGCCAGAAGGTGACATTGCCGGGTAAATTTGTAATTGCCGGAAGCCAAGACGGTGCAGCTCGCAGCACATTTTTAAAATTCTTAGTGCGGATGAAACAGTATCAGGCGCTTTTTCTTTTTTTTCCATTTTTAGCAAAATTTCTGTTTATTACTGATATTAAACCAGGGTGCATCGTTAACCTGAAAACGTCAATAAAAAACGGGCTCCTGAGAGCCCGTTACAGTGGTACAGCAAACCAGATTACATCAGCGGCTGAGCCATCTGTACCAGCGAAATCAGCGGCTGCGGGTAAATACCCAGCACCAGCACCAGAATCGCGGAAATCAGCACGACCACGCCGCCTGCGGTAAAGGCCCAGTTGGCTGGCGTATCACGCTGCAGCAGCTCTGGTGGATTCAGGTAAAGGCTGACGGTAACGCGCAGATAGTAGTAAAGGCCAATCGCGCTCCCTACCACTACCGCGCCGGTCAGCCACCACAGATGCGCGCCTACGCCCACGGCAATAACGTAAAACTTACCGATAAAGCCCAGCGTCATTGGAATACCCGCCAGCGACAGCATCATCACCGTCATTACCGCCGACAGAATCGGACGATGCCAGAACAGGCCGCGATAGGAGTAAAGCGAATCGGCATCCGGCCCGCGATAAGGGCTGGACATCAGGCTGACAACGCCGAAAGCGCCCAGGCTGCTGAACAGGTAACCCGCCAGATAGACGCCGACGGTTTCCAGCGACAGCTGATGCGTTTGAATGGCAATCAGCGCCACCAGCAGATAGCCCAGATGCGCAATCGATGAATACCCCAGCAGACGCTTGATGTTACTTTGCGTAATCGCCATCAGGTTGCCGAACAGGATGGAGGCGAAAGCAATAATCGCCAGCACCAGGCGTACTGCTTCACTGTCGGCGGCTGGTGCGTACAGGAACAGACGCATCACCACGCCGAAAATGGCAATCTTGCTGGCGGTAGCCAGAAAAGTAGATACCGGGGCTGGAGCACCCTGGTACACGTCCGGCGTCCACAGGTGAAAAGGCACCAGCGACAGCTTAAAGCCTAAGCCCACAATCATCATGCCCAGTCCCGCCAGCAGCAGCGGCTGATGCAGCATGCCGTCATTCAGGCTCTGGCCCAGCGTGACAAAGCCCAGGTTGCCGGAGTTAGCGTACAGCAGCGCCATCCCGAACAGCAGAAAGGAAGAGGCAACCGCAGACATAATGGTGTATTTAATACTGGCTTCCAGCGAGCGTTTCAGCTGGAAGGCGTAGCCCACCAGGCCAAACAGCGGCAGGGAGATCAGTTCGATACCGATAAACAGCGAAGCCAGATGGTTAGCGCTTGCCAGCACCACGCCGCCCAGTGCCGCAATCAACACCAGCAGGTAAAACTCTTCCCGGTTGTCCGGATAGGTTTCCAGCCACGGATAGGCGAAGGTGCAGGTTGCCAGGCTGGCCAGAATGACCAGGCCCGTATAGAGCATCGAATAGCCATCCACGCGCAGCAGCGGCGTTACGTCCATCGCACCCGCATGGCCGACAAACCACAGCGAAAGCAGCGCCAGGTTCAGACCGACAACGGCCAGCGTAGCGTTGACGAAGTGATTGCGTCGCCACGCAATGGAAAGCATCACAACTACCACCGTCAATCCGACGATCAGCATGGGCAGCAGCGCGATCAATTGTTGAGGAGTTATTGTCATGGCGAATTACGGCCTTGTAGTTGAAATTGAAGCGGTAAACCACTGCTGAATATTGCTCATTGCAGCATGTGAGGTGTCCAGAATCGGCTGTGGATAGACGCCCAGCAGAACCAGCAGCACCACCAGCACCATTATCATCAGAAACTCACGCGGCGACATGCCACGCAGCGGCGTTTCAGATTTTGGCGCGCCGTAATAGGCCCGCTGCATCATAATCAGCGAATAAACAGAAGCGAAAACCAGACCAAAAGTAGCAATAACGATAATCACCGGCACCGAGTGGAAACTGCCGGTCAGGATCATAAACTCACCCACAAAGTTACCCGTACCCGGCATCCCCAGGTTAGCCACCGCAAAAAACAGCGACAGGCCAGGCAGCCATTTGATGCGTGCCCACAAGCCGCCCATCTGGCGCATATCGCGGGTGTGCAGACGCTCGTAAAGCTGGCCGCACAGGATAAACAGCGCCGCCGCAGAGAGGCCGTGCGCAATCATCTGCACCACCGCGCCCTGGAAGGCGAGCTGGCTACCGGTATAGATGGCAATCAGCACAAAGCCCATGTGGGAAATCGAGGTGTAAGCGATCAGGCGTTTGATATCGTACTGCGAGAAAGCCATCCACGCGCCGTAGAAAATCCCGATGATGCCCAACCACATGGCAACTGGCGCAAACTCGGCGGAAGCGTTCGGGAACAGGGGCAGCGCAAAACGCAGCAGGCCATAAGCCGCCGTTTTTAACAGGATCCCCGCCAGGTCGACCGAACCGGCCGTTGGTGCCTGGCTGTGCGCGTCCGGCAGCCAACCGTGCAGCGGTACCACCGGCATTTTCACCGCGAAGGCGATAAAGAAGCCCAGCATCAGCAAATATTCTACGGTGTGGGACATCGGCGTTTTCAACAGGTCTTCATAGTTGAATGTCCAGACGCCCGTAGCGTTGTAGTTAACAAAGACCAGCGCCAGAATGGAAATCAACATCACCAGCCCGCTGGACTGGGTATAGATGAAGAACTTGGTAGCGGCGGTAATACGCGTTTTCCCGTCCGACGCTTTGTGTCCCCACAGCGCGATCAGGAAGTACATCGGTACCAGCATCATTTCCCAGAAGAAGAAGAACAGGAACAGGTCGATGGCCAGGAACACGCCAATCACGCCGCCCAGGATCCACAGCAGATTCAGGTGGAAAAAGCCCTGCCACTTTTCAATTTCATTCCAGGAACAGAGGATAGCCATCACGCCGAGCAGGCCGGTCAGCACCACCATCAGCAGCGACAGGCCATCCAGCGCCAGATGCACGCTGATGCCGAAACGCGGTATCCAGGAAACCTGGAACTCTGACTGCCACTGCGGCAGGCCAGCGGCCTGGGTTAGTGAGTAACCACCCTGTAGCCAAAGCTGTAACGAGAGCGCCAGCGTCAACCCCATTGAGATTAGCGCTATCCAACGCGGCACCTTGCTCCCGAAGCGCTCGAGCTGCCAGCAAAGCAGGCCGCCGATGAACGGGATTAATATAAGCCAGGGTAATAACATGGCGATTTGATTCCCTTTTCTGAACCTGCATGGGCTATCTTACTTGCCAGTTTTGCCCCCGGCAGTGCTCGCAGTCCTCACATACTAAAGTATGCTGCGGGTGCTGCGCGCTGGCGGTGACAAAACTGACTGCGCCGATGACGCCCAACCTTCAGGTAATTTTCAACATTCTTTAACTCAGGGCGAAGCAACTGTCTCACCCGCTCACAAACCTTTAAACCACCATCAGCAGCGCAAGCACCACGACCGCGCCGACGCTCATTGAAGCGACGTACCAGCGCAGATAGCCATTTTCGCTGACGACCAGCCCTTTGTTCGCCAGGCGGGAGAACAGCGCTGGCGTATTCATCAGGGCGTTCAGCGGATCGCGTGACAGCACCCAGGCAACGAACAGGTATGGCTTGACGAAAATTTTGTCGTAAAGCCAGTCGAAGCCCCAGGCGGCAAACCACCAGGTGGAGAAGAAGCGGCCTACCGCACTGCTGGCAATGCTGTTAACCAGCGAGCGTTTGCCCAGCCACAGGAACGCCGCCAGCAGGATGCCGACAATCGCCACTACGCCAGAAGAGATTTCCAGCGTCAGGACGCTGCCGTGCGCCAGTTCGGCCGTCTCCGGCAGTACGCCGCGTAACGGTGGCACAATCATCGCGCCGATAAAGGTTGAGAGAATAAGCAGCACGATCAGCGGCAGGTGATGCGTAATGCCTTTGCCCGCGTGCGCGTGAATTTTCTCTTCGCCATGGAAGGTAATAAAGATCATGCGGAAGGTGTAAAGCGAGGTCATAAAGGCACCGACCAAACCCGCCACCATCAGGTTGAGATGTCCGTTGGCCAGCGCGCCCGCCAGGATCTCGTCCTTACTGAAGAAGCCGGCGGTAATCAGCGGCAGTGCTGACAGCGCCGAGCCGCCTACCAGGAAGCAGACGTAGACCAGCGGAATACTTTTACGCAGGCCACCCATTTTAAAGATGTTCTGCTCGTGATGGCAGGCCAGGATCACCGAGCCGGACGAGAGGAACAGCAGCGCTTTAAAGAACGCATGGGTCATCAGATGGAAAATGGCCGCGTCCCACGCCTGTACGCCCAGCGCCAGGAACATATAGCCAATCTGGCTCATGGTCGAATAGGCCAGCACACGCTTGATGTCGGTCTGCACCAGCGCGGCAAAGCCCGCCAGCAGCAGCGTAATCGCGCCGATAATACCAACCAGGTGCAGCACTTCCGGCGTCAGCAGGAACAGACCGTGGCTGCGGGCAATCAGATAAACGCCCGCCGTCACCATCGTTGCCGCATGGATCAGCGCGGAAACCGGCGTTGGACCCGCCATCGCATCTGCCAGCCAGGTTTGCAGCGGCAGCTGGGCAGATTTACCCACCGCGCCGCCAAGCAGCATCAGCGTGGCCCATTGCAGCATATGGTTGTCCGCAGCAAAGTGTGCCGGTGCCAACGCAACCATTTCGCGGAAGTTCAGCGTGCCCAGCTCATTCCAGAGAATGAACAGCGCAAAGGCCAGGAAGACGTCGCCCACGCGCGTGATAATAAAGGCTTTCATCGCCGCCGCGCCGTTATCCGGATTGGTGTAGTAGAAGCCAATCAGCAGATAAGAGCAGAGGCCCACACCTTCCCAACCCAGATACATCAGCATCAGGTTATCGGCCAGCACCAGAACGACCATGCTGGCGATAAACAGGTTGGTATAGGCAAAAAAGCGTGAATAGCCCTCTTCACCGCGCATATACCAGGAGGCAAACATGTGGATAAAGAAGCCGACGCCCGTGACCACCGACAGCATGGTCATCGACAGGCCGTCCAGCGTCAGGTTTACTTTGATATCAAAGTTGCCAACGTGCATCCACGTCCACAGCGCCTGGTTAAAGACCGGCTGTCCCTGCGCAAAGAAGTCGATGCCGACGTAAAGGGTGACCAGCGCCGCCAGCCCTACGGAACCCATCCCGACGGTAGCGGCCAGATTTTCTGACCAGCGACCGCGAGAGAAAGCCAACAGCACAAAGCCAATCAGCGGGAACAAGATAGTTAAATAGAGAAGATTCATCCGCGCATCTCGCTCACTTTATCAATATTGAGATTCTGGCTGCGACGATGCAGCTGCAGCAGCAGCGCCAGGCCGATACTGGCCTCGGCGGCGGCCAGGCTGATTGCCAGGATATACATCACCTGCCCGTCTGCCTGTCCCCAATAGCTTCCCGCTACTACAAACGCCAGCGCCGCCGCGTTGATCATAATTTCAAGGCTGATCAGCATAAACAGCAGGTTACGGCGAATAACGACGCCCGTGAGTCCAAGTACAAACAGAATGGCGGCCAGAATCAGCCCGTGTTGCAAAGGGATCATGCGTGTTCCTCCTTCTTCGCTGCGTCAGCCGGGCGATTGCTCAGCACTTCGCCTGGCCGCTGTTCGCGGCCAATGTGATAGGCCACGACCAGGCCAGCCAGCAGCAGCATGGAAGCCAGCTCCACGGCCAGAACGTAGGGACCAAACAGGCTGATACCGACCGCTTTCGCGTCGATCATCTTGCCGTCGATACCCTGATCGTTAATGGTCAGAATAGCGTAGACGATGACCAGCAGCAGCAGCAGCGACAGCAGGCCAGGGCCAACCCAGACGCCGGGCTTCAGCCATTCGCGCTCCTGCGCCTGCACGCTGT
Organism: Erwinia sp. BNK-24-b; assembly: GCF_047456155.1. Classification (NCBI taxonomy): domain Bacteria; kingdom Pseudomonadati; phylum Pseudomonadota; class Gammaproteobacteria; order Enterobacterales; family Erwiniaceae; genus Erwinia; species Erwinia sp. BNK-24-b. The sequence goes on along the minus strand of NZ_CP179901.1, from coordinate 1,259,222 downwards.
CGCCCAGGTTCAGCATCATCACCACAAAGACGAACAGCACCATGATGGCGCCCGCATAGACGATAATTTCCAGCGCACCGGCAAAGTAGGCACCCAGCGAAAAAAACACGCCCGCGATCGAAAGCAGCGAAATGATCAGATATAACAGCGCGTGCACGGGATTGGTGTGGGTGATCACGCGCAGAGTCGTTAACACCGCCACCAGTCCGCAAAGATAAAACGCAATTTCCATAGCTGGCTCCTTAAGGTAACAAACCCTTGACGTCGATGGGTTTGGCTTCGCTTTCCGCTTCGCCCTTGTCTTTGCCTTCGATCGCCATTCCCGCCATCCGATAGAAGTTATACTCCGGATATTTGCCTGGCCCGGAGATCAGCAGGTTCTCTTTCTCATACACCAGATCCTGACGCTTGAACTCGCCCAGTTCAAAATCGGGGGTAAGCTGAATCGCCGTGGTCGGACAGGCTTCTTCACACAGGCCGCAGAAGATGCAGCGCGAGAAGTTGATACGGAAAAATTCGGGATACCAGCGTCCGTCCAGCGTTTCTGCTTTTTGCAGAGAGATACAGCCTACGGGACAGGCTACCGCACAAAGGTTACAGGCAACGCAGCGCTCCTGGCCATCAGGGTCACGCGTCAGCACGATGCGACCACGGTAGCGCGGCGGCAGATAAACCGGCTCTTCCGGATACATCATGGTTTCGCGTTTTGCGAAGGCGTTTGAGCCGATCAGAACGATACTGCGTACCGTGGTGCCGAACCCTACCAGAATGTCTTTTATTTTCATGGTTATTAGCCTCTTACTGCGCGTTGTACAGAATCACTGCGGCAGTCGCCAGCAGGTTCAACAGCGTCAACGGCAGACAAACTTTCCAGCCGAACGACATTACCTGGTCATAGCGCGGACGCGGCAGCGCAGCACGAATCAGAATAAACATCATCATGAAGAAAGCCGTTTTAATCGCGAACCAGAAAATGGGCGGTAGCCACGGGCCGTTCCAGCCGCCGAAAAACAGCGTGACGATCAGGGAAGAGACGGTCACGATGCCGACGTATTCGCCCACGAAGAACAGGCCGAACTTCATACCGGCATATTCAATGTGGTAACCGTCAGCCAGCTCCTGTTCCGCTTCCGGCTGGTCAAAAGGATGTCGGTGACAAACCGCAACGCCCGCAATGGCAAAGGTCAGAAAGCCAAAGAACTGGGGAATGATGTTCCACAGGTGCTGCTGGCTGTTGACGATATCGACCATATTGAACGAGCCCGCCTGCGCCACCACGCCCATTAGCGACAGACCCAGAAAGACTTCGTAACTCAGCGTTTGCGCCGAAGCGCGCATCGCACCCAGCAGCGAGTATTTGTTGTTACTGGACCAGCCAGCAAACAACACCGCATATACCGCCAGACCGGCCATCATCAGGAAGAACAGCAGACCGATATTCAGGTCTGCCCCCATCCAGGTTGAGGTTACCGGCACGATCGCCATGGCCAGCAGCAGCGAGGTGAAGGCGATCATCGGCGCAAGGGTAAAAATTACGCGGTCGGTAAAAGGTGGCGTCCAGTCCTCTTTGAAGAACATTTTGATCATGTCTGCCACCAGCTGCAGCGAGCCGCCCCAGCCGACGCGGTTTGGCCCGTAGCGGTTCTGGAACAGGCCCAGCAAGCGGCGCTCGCCGAAGCTCATAAATGCCCCACAGCCCACAACAACAAACAGGATCACCAGCGCTTTGCCGATGGCGATCAGCACATCAATAACTTCCGGTGTCAGCCAGCTCATGGCAAAGCCTCCTGCAGATTTTCAATACTTGCACCCAGCAAGAATGGCGGCACGCCCGGCAAGCCCAGCGGTAAACCAACCTGCCCTGCCTGTAACGCGCTGGAGAAGCGCACCGGCAGACGCAGCGTTTCGCCCGCGCAGCTAAAGGCAACGGTCGCGCCCGCATTAACGCCCAGCTTCGCGGCGTCGTCCGGGTTAACCATCACATAAGGCAACGGCATACGCTGCTGGAAGACCGGCGAACGCTGGGTCATCTCTTCGCTGCCAAACAGGTGGAAGTAAGGTGCGACGCGCCAGCCGCTTTCCGTACCAACAAACGCCTCCGGCACGGAATTAAACCACTCAAGCTGACCTTCGCCCGCTTCAAACAGACGCACGCCAGGATCGCCGAAGCGCAGTTTGCCACCCACCTCATCCTGGAACTTGTTCCACGCCTGCGGGGAGTTCCAGCCTGGCGCCCAGGCAAACGGGATTTGTGAACGCGGCGCGCTCGGCTGGTTGTTCCCTTCCATGGAGAAGGCGAACATGGTGTCTTTATCCTGCGGCTGACGCGGTTCGTGCACGCTGATATTGGCGCGAGCCGCCGTACGGCCGCTGGCGCGAATCGGCGAACGCGCCAGTTTCTGACCGCGAATGCGGAAGCTGGCGTCCGGCGCGGCTTCTTTGATACCGGCCAGCTGCGGCAGCGCGGCTACGCAGGCATCGATAACGTGGTCAAGCTGCGTCCAGTCCACCGCGCGGCTGCTGATAGTGCTTTGCAGAGAATGCAGCCAGCGCCAGCTTTCCAGCATCTGTACTTTGTCGTCGTAGTAAGACGGATCGTAAACCTGGAAGAAGCGCTGCGCGCGGCCTTCCTGATTCACCACCGTGCCGTCACTTTCGGCAAAGCTGGCGGTTGAAAGGATCAGCCCCGCTTTTTCCATCGTGGTGGTGCGCTGGTGATCGATAACAATTACGTTTGGCGTATTGCTTAGCGCGGCATCAACCTGCGCTTTTGGTGCATGGCGATAGAGATCATTTTCCATAATGATCACCGCATCGGCCGAGCCGTCTGCCAGCTCGCCCAGCACCGCATCCAGCGGTTTGCCGCCCATCATACCCAGACCAACGCTGTTCGCGCCGCCTGCAAGCAGCGTAATACCTACGTCCGCGCCGCGCCCTTTCAGCGCTTTCGCTACGTTAGCCGCCGCCTGGATCATCGCTTCGCTACCGGCATGCACGCCGGAAATAATCAGCGGTTTCTTCGCGCCGCTCAGCGCCTGCACGACCACATCTATTTTGCCGCTCAGATCGCGGTCGATGCCTGTAACCGCTGGCGCGCTTTCGTCCAGCGCATTTGCAATGGCAAAGCCCAGACGAGCCTGATCCTCTACCGGTGCGCGATAGCTCCAGGCGGCGATATCATCCAGACGGGTTTCATCGACGTTAGTGACGAAAAGCGGATGTTTGGCGTGCTGGCCGATATTCATAATCGCCGCGATTTGCCAGTCGGCTACCTTCTGCGCCGCTGCCATATCACGTGCTTTGCCTTTCACGGCCTGGCGTACGGAGAGCGCGACGCGAGCGCCAACCTGAGTCAGGTCTTCGCCCAACACCAGTACCGCATCATAGCTTTCGATTTCGCGCAGCGCTGGCGTATGAATACCGCCTTCGCGCAGCACTTTCAGCATCAGCTCCAGGCGCGCCTGCTCGCCCGCCGGGATGCCGGTCGAGAAGTTTTCCGCGCCGACCAGTTCACGCAGCGCAAAGTTGCTTTCCACGCTGGCGCGAGGAGAACCAATACCGATCACTTTTTTCGCCTGACGCAGCACGTCCGCCGCGCCCTGCATCGCCTGTTCGGCGTTTAGCGCGATCCAGTCGTTGCCGCGTCGCTGCATCGGCTGGCGCGGCCTGTCCTTCAGGTTAACGTAGCCATAGCCAAAGCGGCCACGGTCGCACAGGAAGTACTGGTTTACGGTACCGTTGTAGCGGTTTTCGATACGCCTGAGTTCGCCATAGCGCTCGCCGGGGCTGATGTTACAGCCGACGCTGCACTGCTGGCAGATGCTTGGCGCATACTGCATATCCCACTTACGGTTATAGCGCTGCGAGTGGGTTTTATCGGTAAAGACGCCGGTCGGGCAGATTTCCACCAGGTTGCCGGAAAACTCGCTTTCCAGCACGCCGTCTTCCGGACGGCCAAAGTAGACGTTGTCATGCGCGCCATAGACGCCCAGATCCGTGCCGTCCGCATAGTCTTTGTAGTAGCGCACGCAGCGGTAACAGGCGATACAGCGGTTCATTTCATGCGAGATGAACGGGCCAAGATCCTGATTGCGGTGGGTACGTTTGGTAAAGCGGTAGCGGCGGAAGCTGTGACCGGTCATTACGGTCATATCCTGCAGATGGCAGTTGCCGCCTTCTTCACAGACCGGGCAGTCGTGTGGGTGGTTGGTCATCAGCCACTCCACCACGCTTTCACGAAATTCTTTTGCTTCGCCGTCATCAATCGAGATAAAGGTGCCGTCAGAAGCGGGTGTCATACAGGACATCACCAGGCGACCGCGGGTATCTTCGGCATTTTGAAATTGCTTTACCGCACACTGGCGGCAGGCGCCGACGCTACCGAGCGCCGGATGCCAGCAAAAATAAGGAATATCAAGGCCAAGCGAGAGGCAAGCCTGCAACAGGTTGTCCGCTCCATCGACATCGTATTCTTTACCGTCTACATGAATTGTAGCCATAGTGAAATTGCTCAAGTAAGGCTCGGAATCGAGCGTTAAACACAATTCTTAAATAACCGTCTTAACTGGCGTTGGGGCTGTGTTAGCTGCGCTCTTTTACCCGGTACTTATTAAAGTAAGCCGGACGCGTTCTCTTGCTGCCTTGCCACAACGCCATTTGATCGGGTTATTGCGCATATCATTAACTGCGCGATATCTACCAGCGAGCCTTTAGCAGGTTCGCCTGAATACCGGCGATAGCGTGCGCGTTGCTGTAAACCTGCGGCGCCATGCCTGCTTCAAATTCTTCACGGAAATATTTGATGGCGCTTTGCAGTGGCTCTACTGCACCCGGCGCGTGCGCGCAGAAGGTTTTGCCCGGCCCCAGCTGGCGGCAAAGCTGCAGCAGCGTTTCAATATCGCCAGGCTGCCCTTCTTTCCGCTCCAGCGCGCGCAGAATTTTGACGCTCCACGGCAGGCCGTCACGGCACGGCGTACACCAGCCGCAGGATTCACGAGCAAAGAACTCTTCCAGGTTACGCACCAGCGAAACCATATTGATTTCGTGGTCGACAGCCATCGCCAGCGCGGTGCCAAGACGGCTACCTGCTTTACCAATGCTGGCAAACTCCATCGGCAGATCCAGGTGCGACTCGGTCAAAAAGTCGGTTCCCGCGCCGCCAGGCTGCCAGGCTTTAAATTTCAGCCCATCGCGCATGCCGCCAGCGTAATCTTCCAGGATCTCGCGGGCGGTCGTACCAAACGGTAGCTCCCAGACGCCAGGGTTTTTTACCCGTCCGGAAAAGCCCATCATTTTAGTACCGGTATCGTCGCTTTTAGAGATGCCTTTGTACCAGTCCACGCCGTTAGCCAGGATCGCCGGTACGTTAGAAAGGGTTTCGACGTTGTTAACGCAGGTCGGCTTGCCCCACGCGCCCGCAGAAGCAGGGAATGGCGGCTTGGAACGCGGGTTGGCACGACGGCCTTCCAGCGAGTTAATCAGCGCAGTTTCTTCGCCGCAGATGTAACGTCCCGCGCCCGTATGCACGATCAGTTCAAAATCGAAGCCCGTCCCCAGGATATTTTTCCCCAGATAGCCAGCCTCGGTCGCTTCTGCTATAGCGCGACGCAGGTTAACGGCAGCCTCGATATATTCGCCGCGCAGAAAGATGTAGCCGCGGTAAGCCTTCAGGGCAAAGGCGCTGATCAGCATGCCTTCTACCAGCTGGTGCGGCATCTGCTCCATCAGCAGGCGGTCTTTATAGGTGCCCGGCTCCATCTCATCAGCGTTGCACAGCAAATAGCGGATGTTCATGGATTCATCTTTCGGCATCAGGCTCCACTTCAGCCCGGTGGAGAAGCCTGCGCCGCCGCGTCCTTTCAGACCAGAATCTTTGACCAGCGCCACGATTTCTTCTGGTGCCATGCCCTTCAGCGCTTTTTCCGCACCGGCATAGCCGTTCTTGCTGCGATACTCGTCCAGGAAAACCGGCTGCTTGTCGTCACGCATGCGCCAGGTCAGCGGATGCATCTCCGCAGTACGCACGATCTCTTTGCTTGTCATTGATACTGCTCCAGTAAAGTGACGACGTTTTCCGGAGTAAGATGCACGTGCGTATCTTCATCCACCATCATCGTCGGGCCTTTGTCGCAGTTGCCCAGGCAGCAGGTCGGCAGCAGCGTGAAGCGGCCATCCGGCGTAGTCTGGCCCGGTTTAATTTTCAGGTTTTCTTCCAGCGCCGCCTGAATCCCCTGATAGCCGGTGATATGGCAGACTACGCTGTCGCAATAGCGGATAACGTGACGGCCAACGGGCTGGCGGAAAATCTGGCTGTAGAAGGTAGCTACGCCTTCAACGTCGCTGGCCGGAATACCCAGCACGTCAGCAATGGCGTTAATCGCGCCGTCCGGCACCCAGCCGCGCTGCTTTTGCACAATTTTCAGCGCTTCGATAGAGGCCGCGCGGGCATCTTCGTAGTGGTGCTTTTCGTGCTCAATGGCGTCGTGCTCTGCCGCGCTCAGGACGAAAGCGTCTGAAGGCTCGATCGTTTCGATCGCAATTCTTTGATCGTGCATAATTAGCGGTCCACGTCTGACATAACAAAATCGATACTGCCGAGGTACACGATCAGATCGGATACCAGGCTGCCGTTGATGACGGAAGGGATCTGCTGCAGATGCGGGAAGCTTGGCGTCCGCACGCGGGTGCGGTAGCTCATGGTGCTGCCGTCACTGGTCAGATAGTAGCTGTTGATCCCTTTGGTAGCTTCAATCATCTGGAAGGATTCGTTGGCTGGCATCACCGGTCCCCAGGAAACCTGCAGGAAGTGCGTAATCAGCGTTTCAATGTGCTGCAGCGTGCGCTCTTTCGGCGGCGGCGTGGTCAGCGGATGATCGGCTTTAAACGGCCCTTCCGGCATGTTTTTCAGGCACTGTTCCAGGATGCGCATGCTCTGGCGCATCTCTTCCATTTTCAGCATGACGCGGGTATAGGCGCAGCTGATGCCATCACCAATCGGCACTTCAAAATCGAAATTCTCATAGCCGGAATAAGGACGCCATTTACGCACGTCGAAGTCCAGACCGGTGGCGCGCAGGCCCGCACCGGTGGTGCCCCAGGCCAGCGCCTCATCCATATTGTAGGCGGAGACGCCTTTGGAACGGCCAATCAAAACGGAGTTTTTCAGCGCGGTCTGCTCGTAGGCTTTCAGACGCTTCGGCATCCAGTCGAGGAATTCACGCAGCAGACGGTCCCAGCCTTTTGGCAGGTCGTGCGCCACGCCGCCAATGCGGAACCAGGCCGGATGCATACGGAAACCGGTAATCGCTTCTACGACATCGTAAATTTTCTGGCGGTCGGTAAAGGCAAAGAACACCGGAGACATCGCTCCAACGTCCTGAATAAAAGTAGAAATATAAAGAAGGTGGCTGTTAATACGGAACAGCTCTGACAGCATCACGCGGATCACATCCACGCGTTCCGGTACTTTAATGCCGGCCAGCTTTTCTACCGCCAGCACGTAAGGCATTTCATTGACGCAGCCGCCCAGGTATTCAATACGGTCAGTGTAGGGAATATAGCTGTGCCAGGACTGGCGCTCGCCCATCTTTTCCGCACCGCGATGGTGGTAGCCGATATCCGGCACGCAGTCGACGATTTCTTCGCCGTCCAGCTGCAGGATGATACGGAACGCGCCGTGTGCGGAAGGATGGTTAGGGCCAAGGTTGAGGAACATAAAGTCCTCGTTGGCCGTGCCGCGCTTCATGCCCCACTCTTCCGGCTTGAAGGTCATCGCCTCCATTTCCAGATCTTCTTTTTGCTTAGTCAGCTCAAAAGGATCGAATTCGGTAGCGCGGGCCGGATAATCTTTGCGCAGCGGATGCCCTTCCCAGGTCTGCGGCATCATGATGCGCGTCAAGTGTGGATGGCCATCAAAGGTAATGCCGAACATCTCCCAGGTTTCGCGCTCGTACCAGTTGGCATTGGCGAAAATTTTGGTAATGGTTGGCAGATGCAGATCTTTTTCAGACAGCGCCACCTTGAGCATAATATCGCGATTACGTTCAATGGAGAGCAGGTGGTAGAACACGGAAAAATCTGCCGCAGGCAGGCCATCGCGATGCGTGCGCAGACGCTCGTCCATGCCGTGCAGGTCATACAACATTACATAGGGTTTCGGCAGCTTACGCAGAAACTCTGTGACTTCCAGTAGCTGTTCACGCTTGATCCACACCACCGGAATACCGGTACGGGTAGGCTGAACGGTAAAGGCATCTGGCCCAAAACGGTTACGCAACTCGCCGATCACCGGGTCATCCAGGTGATCCCGGGTTTGCCATGCTGGCTGAGCGAGATCTTGCGTGGTTAAATCTGTCATAGGTCGTTCACCATGTGGGCCCGCATGCAGGCACTCAGTATTGGCGTCAGAACAGGCCGCGCGCGTATTATTGTTATCTGCGTGCTAATCGGGCCTTGTCCATTAACTCTTAAATTTCGTCCGGGGTACGCAGGTTAGTTACCGCGATACGCTCACCCTGCTTTCTTTCACGCTCGGATTGCATATTGGCACGATAAACCCCCTGGTCACCGACCACCCACGAGAGCGGACGACGCTCTTTGCCGATGGATTCCTGCAGCAGCAGCAGTGCCTGCATATAGGCTTCGGGACGCGGCGGGCAGCCGGGAATGTAAACGTCAACAGGTAAAAACTTATCGACGCCCTGCACCACCGAATAGATGTCATACATGCCGCCGGAGTTAGCACAGGCACCCATGGAAATCACCCATTTTGGCTCCAGCATCTGATCGTACAGGCGCTGAATAACCGGGGCCATTTTGGTGAAAGGCGTACCGGCCACCACCATAAAGTCTGCCTGACGAGGCGAGGCGCGAATAACTTCCGACCCAAAGCGCGCAACGTCGTGCACGGAGGTGAAAGAAGTGGTCATTTCTACGTAACAACATGACAGCCCGAAGTTAAATGGCCACAGGGAGTTTTTTCGCCCCCAGTTCACCATGTCATGCAGTGCATGTTCGAGCTTGCCCATATAGACGCTTTGATGAACGTGCTTCTCCAGCGGATCGGTGACGATCTCCTGTTTCTGCAGCGGATAACGGTCGTTGTCGCCGTTCGGATCTGCGCGGGTTAGCGTATAGTCCATTGTTTTGCCTCGCTTTACTGCGTATGACGATTGGAATGCGAAACGGTGGTTGATTTAGCGACAACACGACGAGGTGCAGGCGCCCAGTCCAGCGCGCGGATCCGCACCAGATAAACCAGACCAGCAAGCAGTACCAAAATGAAAATGGTGGCTTCGATAAAGCCGATCCAGCCGCTTTCGCGGATGGCGGTCGACCATGCGTACAGATAGAGGGCTTCTACGTCAAAAATAACGAAGAACATGGCGACAAGATAAAACTTAGCGGACATGCGCAGTTTAGCTGTACCGACAGGCGCGGCACCCGATTCAAAAGGTGTATTTGTATACCTTCCGCGAGCTTTTCCGCCCAGAAACCATGCCCCGGCCAACATTGCGCAGCACAGACCGATAGAAACGACCAGAAATACAGCAAATGCCCAGTGATGAGCGACGACTTCAGTGGTTGTTGACATACACTCTGCTTAACTCAATAAAGGGGCGTCAGACATGCTGCTCTGTTGAGTGGCAGTTGACTGATGCCTCGATTCAAGGGAAAAAATAAAAAACCAGATAAACGATGCTGTCTTTATAGATTAAGCAGCAATTTTATGGGGTTTTTTACTCCTTTATATAACCTTTTGTCAACTTTGATAAAAGTATCCACAGGTTATTTTACATAAGTAGCATTTATTTAACATTTGATGCGCAAAAATTGCGCTAAATCGTGTCAGTGAGCTTCGTCATCTACAGTGTAGCGGGTATTTCCCTGTATGGATCACGGATTTAACGGTGCCTATTCTCTCAGGAATCAGGTCCTTTTCCCTCCCCTTACAAGGGTTATTTTTTTGATCCAGAACAAGGTTTGGTATTTTTAGAGAAAAAAGTAAGCGACCAGAACTGAGCAAAATCAATTCAACGCTGATTAGCTCGTTGCCAAAAGAGTATTGTTGATGAGCAAGAAAACGCCATGCTGTTTTTTACAGCAGTTGAAAAGTAATCAGAGGTAAAAATGCGGGTTGTGACGGCAAAAAAAGCCCATAAAAAAACCTTCTGAAGATTAAAACCCTCAGAAGGTGTGTTTCATCCACGTTTCTAACGTAACTATTTGATATTATTTATCTAAATTAAAATAAATAATTACTCATCTTCGTCAGCGAAAACAGAGCTATCCTGTGCGCTGGCTGCCAGGCTGTACGGATCGTTACTGGATTCCATCGCGTTGAAAATGGCCAGAGCCAGTTCGTTATCGCTTTCCGGATTACGGCACAGCAGGTATTCCGTATCAGGCAGCACCGGCAGACCTTCGGCTGCGCCCATTACGCGCAGCTCCGGACTCATCATCTCTACCGGACGCGCGGTAACGCCCAGACCCGCTTTAACGGCAGCGCGAACTGCCGCCAGCGTGGATGCCACGTAAGAGATGCGCCATGGAATGCCCGCCTCGTTGAGGTGATCGATGGCCATATCGCGGTACGGGCTTGGTTCATCCAGTAAAACCAGAGGGATAGCTTCTCCACGCTGGAAAACGTAATCTGCCGCGCAATACCACAGCGTTGGCGAAGTACGCAGTACCTGCCAGGTAAAGTTCATTGGACTGGAGGTGGTGACCACCAGATCAACTTCACCCTGATTCAGCATTTCCATCATAAAAGGATTACGCTTAACGCGGACATCAATTGCCAGTTTTGGATAAACCGAAGTTACCCGGTTCAGCAGGAAAGGCAGAATGGTGTCTGAAGTATCGTCAGAAGCGCCGATGGTGAGCACACCCTGAATATTGCTGTACATCAGAGAAGTACAGGCTTCATCGTTAAAACGCAGGATTTTGCGCGCGTAACCCAGCAGCTGAATGCCGTGCTCGGTTAACAGCTTGTTACGGCCGTGGCGAGCAAACAGCTCTTTACCTACCAGCTGTTCCAGACGCTGCATCTGCTGGCTGACGGCAGACTGCGTACGGCATACCGCCGCGGCAGCTGCCGCGAAGGTGTTAAGATCGGCGACAGCCACAAAGGTTCTCAGCAGATCCAGATCGAGATTGAGGATTGGACGATTTGCACTGGTCATGTTTTATTCACTTTATAAGATTTTTAATATACTGCTACCCTGGTGTTATTACCTTCTCTATCAGTAAGATACAGAGGTAATAATCATGTAATACTACGAACGTTGCCGTTCGCCATTACCGTACTCGCAGACGCGCTAACCCCAGCGACCCAATATGCCCGACTAATGCCGCAACAAAGTCGCTGACGGGCGGTGCGTCTGTACATCACTACTGCGCGCAGTTGACCGGTAAAGGAACAACAACGCTTAAACCCATTTACTTCGTCGGCCACCATTACGTGCTCAGCGACGATGCTGTCAATGTAGAACTGCCATTGAAAGTTGAACGACCATCAAGCTGTAGTTACAGCGGAATAATAATAAAAAAAACTTAACATTAAGGACGATAAGCTACATTTACCGCCTCGCTGGAAACCCGCGCGTGAAGCACGCGGTATCTCCACTATTATCCTGACATACTGTCGATTACTTTTTAAGCCCAAATCCGATTATTCTTATCAGTAAAATAAGTTTTTATTGAGAATGGCGTCTCACCCCTCCCTCAGAGCATAAAAATTTATCAATTGGTAACAATATGTCAGCATGCAAGCCAGCGCCTTACGTAGATTTGCACTTTTCTGCTTTGCAATTGCTTATCTGGCACCTGAGTAGATTATACACTAAAAGTTAAGAAATGCTTTATAGTTACACATCGCATCAATGCACTTTATTTTACCTAAAAATGACAAAAAAACTCCTCTTACTTGCGTCCTGACGCATCTTTTTGCATTTTTTTGCCTGCTTCAGGCGTGAATTTTGTTAAACCTTTACCGTTTAAGCCATTTTTGCTGCGTGTGTTTTTTCGATGGCGTTTGCAAAACCGCTCTCAAGAAACGCGCTCCTGTTACGCCAAAGCCGGCCGCCCCACTTCAAAAGCGTCAGCGAGAGGAGTACATTGTGCGGGTTTACTTTTCCACGGCAGGAATGCGGCTAAGCCAAAGGCGAATGAAATGACCCCAATTGATAAATCCAGCAAGCTCGATAACGTCTGTTATGACATCCGTGGCCCGGTACTAAAAGAAGCCAAACGCCTTGAAGAAGAAGGCAACAAAGTCCTCAAGCTTAATATTGGCAATCCCGCCCCTTTTGGTTTTGAAGCGCCTGACGAAATCCTGGTCGATGTAATCCGTAACCTGCCGAGCGCGCAGGGTTACTGTGATTCAAAAGGACTCTATTCGGCACGTAAAGCTATCGTGCAGCACTATCAGGCACGCGGCCTGCGTGAAGTCACCGTTGAAGATGTCTATATCGGTAACGGCGTGTCTGAACTGATTGTTCAGTCAATGCAGGCGTTGCTCAACAGCGGTGATGAGATGCTGGTTCCGGCACCCGATTATCCCCTGTGGACGGCTGCGGTTTCCCTGTCCAGCGGAAAAGCGGTGCACTATCTTTGCGATGAGTCGGCGGGCTGGTTCCCCGATCTTGACGACATCCGCAGCAAAATCACGCCGCGCACGCGCGGGATAGTGATAATTAACCCTAACAACCCAACCGGCGCGGTGTACAGCAAGGAGCTGCTGCTGGAAGTTGTGGAACTGGCCCGCCAGCATAACCTGATTATTTTTGCTGACGAAATTTACGACAAAATTTTGTATGACGCCGCCCAGCACCATTCCATTGCCGCGCTGGCACCGGATTTATTGACGATTACCTTTAACGGTTTGTCCAAAACCTATCGCGTGGCGGGTTTCCGTCAGGGCTGGATGGTACTGAACGGGCCGAAAAAACATGCCAAAGGCTATATTGAAGGTCTGGAAATGCTGGCTTCGATGCGCCTGTGTGCCAACGTTCCGGCCCAGCACGCGATTCAAACCGCGCTTGGCGGTTATCAAAGCATCAGCGAATTTATCGTGCCCGGTGGTCGGCTGTATGAGCAGCGCCAGCGCGCCTGGGAACTGATCAATGATATTCCGGGCGTCAGCTGCGTGAAGCCGGACGGCGCGCTCTATATGTTCCCTAAGATTGACGCGAAAAAATTCAATTTGCATGACGACCAGAAAATGGTGCTGGATTTTCTGCTGCAGGAAAAAGTTCTGCTGGTGCAAGGCAGCGCTTTCAACTGGCCGTGGCCGGATCACGTCCGTATTGTCACCCTGCCGCACGTCAACGATCTGGAAATGGCTATCGGTAAATTTGGCCGCTTCCTGGAAGGCTATCGCCAGTAGCGTTCAACGCTTTGAGCGGCGGGCAGGCGTCTGAGGATATCCGCTGCATTCCCGCTGCTGAAACGGCTATACTGTGACGCCAGAGCCCGCCTCTGGCCGTCAAGCACAGGAAACCGTTTTATGAACCAAAGTCATTTTTTCGCTCACCTTTCCCGCCTGAAACTGATTAATCGCTGGCCGCTGATGCGCAATGTGCGTACGGAAAACGTATCCGAACACAGCCTGCAGGTTGCTATGGTTGCCCACGCGCTTGCCGTGATCAAAAATCAAAAGTTTAACAGCAATCTCAATGCCGAACGCATTGCGCTGATGGCCATGTACCATGACGCCAGCGAGGTGCTGACGGGCGATTTGCCCACGCCGGTTAAGTACTACAACGCCCAGATTGCCAGCGAGTATAAAAAGATTGAAAAAATCGCCCAGCTAAAGCTGGTTGATATGCTGCCCGAGGAGCTGCGCAACGCCTGGCAGCCGCTGCTGGATGAACAACAGCGTAGCGAAGAGGAAAACGCCATCGTCAAGCAGGCCGACGCGCTGTGCGCCTATCTGAAATGCCTGGAAGAACTCTCTGCCGGAAACCATGAGTTTCAGCTGGCTAAGGCGCGCCTGGAAAAAACGCTTACCGAGCGCCACAGCCCGGAAATGGACTATTTTGTCGAGGTGTTTGTCCCCAGCTTCAGCCTGTCGCTGGATGAAATCAGCCAGGAATCGCTGTAGGCCAGCTTTAAAACGGGAACAGTAGCGGCACCAGCAGCACGCTCACCACCATAATCAGCAAAGTAAAAGGCACGCCCGTTTTTACAAAGTCGCTAAAGCGATAGCCGCCTGGCCCCAGCACCAGCGTGTTGACCGGGCTGGAAACCGGCGTCATAAAGGCGGCAGAAGCGGCTACCGCTACGATCATCGCGAACGGATAAGGCGAAACGCCCATCTGATGCGCGGCCGCTACGCCAACCGGTGCCATCAGTACCGCTGTTGCGGTATTGGAGATAAAAAGCCCGATGGTGGCGCACAGAATAAACAGGCAAAGTAACATTACGCGCGGCGTATAGCCGCCAGCCAGATCCATTAGCCCATCCACAATCAGCGCGATACCGCCGGTTTTTTGCAGCGCCAGCGCAAAAGGCATCATGCCGACGATCAGGATCAGGCTTGGCCAGTGGATGGCCCGATAGGCGCTTTCCATATCGATACAGCGAAATTTACCCATCAGCAGGCAGGCAATCAGCGCGGCAACGGGATTGGGGATCTCATTGGTCAGCATCATGGCAACCATCAGCGCCAGGCAAAAAATAGCGTGCGGTGCCTGACTGCTGGCCGGCGCTACCTCTTTAACCTCCGCCGGCAGGCTTAACAGCAGCACGTCGCGCTTCTGCTGCTGAAGCCGAGTGATTTTTTTCCAGTCGCCGATGACCAGCAGGCAGTCGCCCAGCTCCAGCGGCAGATCGCTCAGCGCGCCCTCCATGACCTCCCCACGCCGCCGGATCCCGATGACGCTAACGCCATAACGAGAGCGAAATGAACTTTCCCGCAGCGTTTTTCCCTGTAGCGCCGAGTCCGGGAAAATCAGCACTTCCGCCATGCCGACATCCTGCGCGCGATCGGAAAAATATTCTCCCCTCAGGATCATCGGCTCAAGCCGGTGCTCGCTACAGAATTCACGAATATCAACATCGGCGGCGGACATATCAATCAGCAGTACGTCGCGCGCGCGAAACTGCGTTGCGCCCGTTACCGGCACCATAATCCGCCGGAATTTGCGCCAGCGCTCCAGCCCAACAACGTTAACGCCATAGCGTTCACGCAGTTGCAGATCGTCGAGCGGCTTGCCAATTAAAGGCGATTCGGGATGAACGGCAAGGCGACGCGCTCTGCCGCTTAATCTGTAGTCGCGGATGAGGTCGCGGAAGGTTCTTTCCTGGCCTTTCTTGCCTGCCGGTTCTCCCTTCCCTAACCAGAGACGGGCCAGCAGCATATAGCCGATGCCCAATACCAGCGCAACCAGGCCAACGGGCGTTACGTCGAAAAAGCTAAAACCCGCCAGCCCTTCGCGGACCAGCTCGCTGTTCACGACCAGGTTGGGCGGCGTGGCGACCAGCGTCATCATTCCGCTGATCAGCCCGGCAAAACTCAGCGGCATCATCAGCCTGCCGGGCGAGCGGTTCATCTTTGCCGAGACGCTAAGCACGATGGGAATAAAGATGGCGACCACGCCCGTCGAGCTCATAAAGGCACCGAGGCCAGCGACGGTAAGCATCAGCAGCGTCAGCATTTTGGTTTCGCTGCTGCCCGCCATTTTCATCAGCCACTCGCCCATTCTTAACGCGACACCGGTACGCACCAGCCCTTCGCCAATCACAAATAAGGCGGCAATAAGGATAACGTTGGCGTCGCTAAACCCCAGCGTGGCTTCCTGCAGGCTCAGCGTGCCGCTCAGCACGAAAGCGACGATAACCAGCAGCGCCACGACGTCCATACGTATTTTGCCGCTGACGAAGAGGACAATTGCTATCGCCAGCAAAATAAGCACCCGGATCAGATCCGCATTCACTTTTGCTTCCTGCCTGTGAGAAAAATTTTCCGCAGAATGCCATAAAAAAGCCCCGCGGATGCGGGGCTAAATCATATCTTAGTGCTTTCGGTGAACGTCGATGGTGCCATCACCGTTTTTGTTGATAATCAGCTCTTCCAGCGAGGTAAGCAGCATATCCACATCCTCCAGACGCGGCGACCCGGCTGGCGCATTGACGGCAATGACGTGGCTACCGGCGGCCAGGCCGGAGAGAATACCCGCCGCGGCATCTTCCACCACCACGCACTCTTCCGGCTCCAGCTCCAGCAGCTGCGCGCCGAGCAGATAGGCATCCGGTGCCGGTTTGCCGTTCTGCACTCGTTCAGCGGTGACAAACACCTCTGGCTCTGGCAGGCCTGCCGCCTTACGTCGCGCAGAAGCAACGGGAACGGAACCCGAAGTGACAATCGCCCAGGGGATATGCAGCTCGTTCAGCGTGGCGAGCAGCTGTACCGCGCCAGGTAAAGCCACCACGCCTTCGGTGTCTTCGGCTTCCGTTTTCTCCAGCGCCAGAAACTCTTGCTGGATGGTCTCTTCAGAGGCCCCGGCCATAAAGTGCCGCAGTGAGGTGATAGCCTGCTTGCCGTGGATGAAGTTCAGCACGTCATCGGCTGCGATATCGTGCTGCGATGCCCAGTTTGTCCAGGCGCGTTCGACCACCGGTAGTGAATCCACCAGCGTGCCGTCCAAATCAAACAGAAAACCTTTACACTTCACTACTTTTTCCTTCTCAGGCGTTGATGATTTGCGCGATTTCATTCGCACTCAGGTGGTACTGTCTGGGGCAAGTGTGCCATACAGCCAGCATACGTTGATACTTTTCCCACATTGGCGTCTGGGCGTTAAAGCCGTGACTGCCTGCATCAAACTGAGTATAGCGGCCTTCAATCTGTACCATAAACCGCACATAGCCAAGGTAGCGCGCTTCAGTTGCGGCATCAAAGCCTAAAAACAGCAGGCGGCGCTCTTCAACAGATGAGGGACCTTTCAGATTTGTCCAGGACACGTGGAGGGCGTGATGCATCTCCATGATATCAATAATGGTGCGGCAAACCGTTTCGGGAAGCTCGCCGAACTCGCGGTCCAGCTCGCGGAGCTGTAGTCCGTAGCCGCGTTCGACAATAGTTTGCAAACGGTGATAGCGCTCGCTGCTGTCAGGATCGAGCAGGCTCATGAGCTTATACTGATTAGAGAGGATTAAACGTTGCGCGTGGGTCATTTCCATCATTAACTCCCGGTGTCCGCTGGACAAAATGAGATTAGGATGGCGCAAGGATTGCACAACCGCCGCCTGTCGACACGGCAAACAGCGGCTTTTTTGACCCAGACCAAATTTCGCCACCGAAGTGGCGAATGGCGCTACGTTAAAGGTCGTCGAGAAACGTTTTGTCCAGCTGCCTGAAGGCCCGTTTCAGCACGTCGGCCAGCGACTGGTAGGTCGGCTTACCTTCGAGCGGTGCCAGCGCCTGGCCTGCGGCCTGTAGCTTTTCGCGCACTTCATGGAACCAGCTCAGCAACGTAGGCGGCAGCGGCGTCACGGAACGCTTGCCCAGCCACCACAGTCCCTGCATCGGCAGGCTACAGGCAAACAGCGCGGTTGCCACGGCGGGCCCCAGCTGGCCACCAAGCGCAATTTGCCAGCTCATGGCAAAGACGGCCAGCGGCGGCATAAAACGAATGCCAAAGCGCGTCGCCGTTGTGACCCTGTTCTCCGGGAACAGCGGTGCAAGGCGCTTATCGGCTGGCCACGTTTTCATATAGTGCTGCCCGTTCTGGAACAGTTTAAACCAACCGACAGTGCCGGATTCATTTGCCATGGTTGACCTCAACTTCAGGGATAAAAATTAAACATAATGCACAACCCAACAACTTTATCTGACATCTTTCAAAAAATTTTGTCTTTACAGGGCACTCTGGTTATCCTGTGCGCGATTGTTGACTGGCTGTTACGTGCTTGCTGCGCCTTTAGACAGATCTGAACGCTGCCGCCTGCACAAGTTCAAAAAATCTTGGGATTTTTATGAAATTTTTTGCTTTCGGACAAAATGTGCCGTCAGCATGATGTTCATCATTAATGTACCAGCTTTCATGCGCTACGCTGATAGTCTGATTGAGTTTTTTTTCGCCACCCTCAACCAACAGGATCTCCCATGTCGAGTAAGTTAGTTCTGGTTTTGAATTGCGGTAGCTCGTCGTTAAAATTTGCCATTCTCAATCCCGCAAGCGGCGATGAATACCTTTCCGGTTTAGCTGAATGTTTCCATCTACCCGAAGCGCGCATTAAATGGAAACTGGACGGCAATAAAGAGGAAGCCGAATTAGGCGCTGGCGCAGCTCACAGCGAGGCTCTTAACTTTATCGTTAAAACTATTCTGGCACAAAAACCAGAGCTGTCCGCACAAATTACTGCAATAGGTCATCGTATTGTGCACGGCGGTGAGAAACTGACCCAGTCAATCGTTATCGATCAGGATGTTATTCAGGGCATTAAAGATGCTTCATCTTTTGCCCCACTGCACAATCCGGCGCACCTGATCGGCATTGATGAAGCCATGAAGAATTTTCCGCATCTTTCTGATAAAAACGTGGCCGTGTTTGATACGGCGTTTCATCAGAGCATGCCTGAAGAGTCCTATCTGTATGCCCTGCCTTACCATCTTTATAAAGAGCACGGCGTACGCCGCTACGGCGCGCACGGCACCAGCCACTATTATGTGACGCATCAGGCGGCAAAAGTATTGAATAAGCCGCTGAACGAGCTGAATATCATTACCTGTCACCTGGGTAACGGCGGCTCCGTCAGCGCCATTCGCAACGGCGAGTGCGTTGATACCTCTATGGGCCTGACGCCGCTGGAAGGTTTAGTGATGGGCACCCGCTCGGGCGATATCGATCCGGCGATTGTTTTCTTCCTGCACGATACGCTGGGCATGAGCGTGGACGCCATTAACAAGATGCTGACCAAAGAGTCTGGCCTGCTGGGCCTGACCGGCGTGACCAGCGACTGCCGCTACGTGGAAGATAACTACGCCACCAAGGAAGATGCAAAGCGCGCGATGGACGTATACTGTCACCGCCTTGCCAAATATATCGGTTCCTATACCGCGCTGATGGATGGCCGCCTGGACGCCGTGATCTTTACCGGCGGCATCGGCGAAAACGCCGCGATGGTGCGCGAGCTGACGCTGAATAAGCTGGCACTGCTTGGCTTTGAAGTCGATCACGAACGCAACCTTGCTGCTCGCTTTGGCAAAGCCGGTTTTATTAATAAAGAAGGCACGCGCCCGGCAATCGTTATTCCAACCAATGAAGAGTTGGTGATTGCCCAGGACGCC
Source organism: Erwinia sp. BNK-24-b (assembly GCF_047456155.1). Taxonomy (NCBI): domain Bacteria; kingdom Pseudomonadati; phylum Pseudomonadota; class Gammaproteobacteria; order Enterobacterales; family Erwiniaceae; genus Erwinia; species Erwinia sp. BNK-24-b. Next base: position 1,239,928 of record NZ_CP179901.1, on the reverse strand, counting down.
AGCCGTCTGACCGCTTAATCCCGCACACCGTCAGCTCAGGCTGGCGGTGTTGTTTCAGACACCAGGAAACCCGCATGGCAGTAGCGCTAACGGCAGATTAAGCCAGCTCTCAACGCGTCAGCGCCGCTGCCAGGGGTGTGATTTCGAGAGGTTTACCGTGTCACGTACCATCATGTTAATTCCTACCGGCACCAGCGTCGGTCTTACCAGCATCAGCCTTGGCGTTATCCGCGCGATGGAGCGCAAAGGCGTACGGCTGAGCGTGTTCAAACCTATCGCCCAGCCTCGCACCGGCGGCGATTCACTTGACCAGACAACCTTAATCATCCGCAAAAATTCTGCTATTCCGGCAGCAGAACCGCTGCAAATGAGCCACGTCGAATCCCTGCTGAGCGCCAGCCAGCAGGACGTGCTGATGGAAGAGATCATCGCGCGCTACCATGAAAGCGCTAAAGATGCCGAAGTCGTATTAGTCGAAGGTCTGGTGCCTACGCGCAAGCATCAGTTTGCCCCTACGCTGAACTATGAGATTGCCAAAACGCTGAACGCGGAAATCATTTTCGTGATGTCGCCAGGCAATGATTCCCCGGAAGAGCTGCAGGAACGCATTAAGCTGACCCGCAACAGCTTTGGCGGCAGCAAAAATAAAAACATCACCGGCGTGATTGTTAACAAGCTGAACGCGCCCGTTGACGAACAGGGCCGTACTCGTCCCGATCTGTCCGAAATTTTTGACGACTCAACCAAAGCCAGCGTAGCCAACATCGATCCTAAGCAGCTGTTTGCCAATAGCCCGCTGCCGATACTGGGCTGCGTGCCGTGGAGCTTTGAGCTGATCGCCACGCGTGCTATCGACATGTGTCGTCACCTTAATGCACAGGTAATTAACCAGGGTGATATTGATACGCGCCGTATAAAATCGGTTACCTTCTGCGCGCGCAGCCTGCCGCACATGCTGGAGCATTTCCGCCCCGGCTCGCTGCTGGTGACCTCGGCAGACCGTCCTGATGTGGTAGTGGCCGCCTGCCTGGCGGCAATGAACGGCGTGGAAATCGGTGCAATTCTGTTGACCGGTGGCTATAAGATGGATGATTCCATTGCCCACCTGTGCGAGCGTGCCTTCGCTACTGGCCTGCCGGTATTTATGGTGAAAACCAATACCTGGCAGACGTCGCTGAGCCTGCAAAGCTTTAATCTGGAAGTGCCGAGCGATGATACCCAGCGTATTGAGCGCGTGCAGGAATACGTGGCCAGCCATATTGACTCCGAATGGATTGAGTCGCTGACCGCCGCTTCCGAACGCAGCCGTCGTCTGTCGCCGCCAGCCTTCCGCTATCAGCTTACCGAGCTGGCACGCCAGGCGGGCAAGCGTATCGTACTGCCGGAAGGCGACGAGCCGCGTACGGTAAAAGCCGCGGCTATCTGCGCTGAACGCGGCATTGCGACCTGCATACTGCTGGGTAATCCGGACGAAATCCAGCGCGTGGCTGCCGCACAGGGCGTGACGCTTGGCAAAGGTATTGAAATTGTCGATCCTCAGCAGGTGCGTGAAAACTACGTCCCGCGCCTGGTAGAACTGCGTAAGAACAAAGGTATGACCGAGGTTGTGGCGCAGGAGCAGCTGGAAGATAACGTCATGCTCGGCACCATGATGCTGGAACGTAGCGAAGTAGACGGCCTGGTTTCCGGCGCGGTTCACACCACGGCCAATACCATCCGTCCGCCGCTGCAGCTGATTAAAACCGCGCCCAACAGCTCGCTGGTTTCCTCCATCTTCTTTATGCTGCTGCCGGAACAGGTGCTGGTTTATGGCGACTGCGCCATTAACCCGGATCCCAACCCGGAACAGCTGGCAGAGATTGCCATTCAGTCGGCAGATTCCGCTACGGCCTTCGGCATCGAGCCGCGCGTGGCGATGATCTCCTACTCTACCGGCAACTCGGGCGCCGGCAGCGATGTGGAAAAAGTGCGTGAGGCAACGCGTATCGCGCAGGAGAAACGTCCCGATCTGGTGATTGACGGGCCGCTGCAGTACGACGCCGCGATAATGGCCGATGTGGCAAAATCTAAGGCGCCGAATTCGCCTGTAGCAGGACGCGCTACCGTCTTTATTTTCCCGGATCTCAATACGGGCAACACAACCTATAAGGCCGTACAGCGTTCCGCCGATCTTATTTCAATCGGGCCAATGCTACAGGGTATGCGCAAGCCGGTTAACGATTTGTCGCGCGGCGCGCTGGTCGACGATATCGTTTATACCATTGCGCTGACCGCTATTCAGGCACAGCAGGCTGACGCCTGACGGCCACGTTAAATTAAGGCGGCTTGCAAGAGCCGCCTTATGCTATAGCAATATAAGCTCGCCTCTTCTTTGCAGGCAAAAATAACCATATTTTTACTATTGCCGTTATCCTTCTTTTCTTCTCCCATTAAGCTTCCACCCGAATCAAACACCTCAACATATTGATTTTAAATGTAAAAAATAATTCCTGGTAGAATCCCGCTTCCGGTGCCAGGCTTACCTTGGCAAGAAATTGAGTCTTTTCGATAATAATGTAATCAGGAAACACACCTATATCAGGCAAGGGAGTTCTCTCATGAGCGATAATCAAATTCATCCGGTTTACAATGAGGTTAATAGCGGTATTCCGCTAAAGCGTATTTCATGGAGCGCTATTTTCGCAGGTGTCATTTTATCCGTGGTTATTTATTTGCTGCTAACGATTTTAGGAACGGCAATAGGCGCAACCACGATCGATCCTTTAAAAGAACAGAACCCTCTTGATGGTCTGGGCACTGGTGCCACTATCTGGACCGGGTTAAGCATGCTGATCTCTGTGGGTGCCGGTGCTTATATCACCGGTCGTCTGGCGCAGCGTGAAGGCGCGCTACACGGTCTGCTGATGTGGGCAGTCAATACGCTGGTGTGCGTCTGGCTGGTGGTGGTAGTACTGAGCAGCGCGGTTAGCGGTACGGCCAGCGTGATTGGCTCAGGCTTCAGCATGCTGGGTAACGGCATCTCCTCCATTGCGCCTACTGTTGGTCAGAACATCAAGCAGAAGCTGCAGGAAAACAATATCGATCTGAACAACGTGCAGAACGAGCTGGAAACTACCCTGCGTCAGACCGGTAAGCCAGAACTGCAGCCGGAAAAACTGCAGCAGGATGCCAACAAAGAAAAAAATAACGCCCAGAACCAGGCTGAAAATACCGCTAAAGATCAGCAGAACGCAGATACTGATTTAGCAAACTGGTTTAAAGGCGTCATGCAGCGTAATCAGGCAACTCTGCAGGCAGCAGACGTTGACGCGCTGAAAAACATCATCAAGGCCCGCACGGGTAAAAGCGATCAGGAAGTCGATCAGATCGTTGCTCAGACTCAGCAGAGCTATCAGCAGGCTTACCAGAAATATCAGCAGCTGAAAACCGAGGCGGCACAGAAAGCACGTGAAGCCGGAGACAAAGCCGCTGCTGCAACTGCAAAAGCCAGCTGGGTAACACTGATTATACTGCTGGTTGAAGCCGCCATCGCAGGCTGGCTGGGAATGTTAGGCCGCAGAACGCAGCCTCGCCTGGCCGTACGCGAAACCCGCTAAACACCAGTGTGCACAAAGGCCGCTTACGCGGCCTTTTTTACGTTTGGACTAATGGTCCCTTTACCAGAAATATTCAGTATAAAGATGAACGGAACAGAGATTACAGGCGCGCCGTTTCTGGCACACTTTTCTGCTATACAGAGGCGCTTAAATGGCGCTTGATCAGGTTAATAGTAATCCGGTAAATAATCAGCGTAATACAAGGGCATATAATCAAAAGCGAAACTCCTGTAAAACCTTCGATATCCGGGTTATTGAAGTAGCCCGCTGTTTTGCTCCAGAAAACATACCCCGTCAATCCCACCGGGGAAGATGGGTGGAGGAGAAAAATGACCAGAACAAAAATGCCGATTCCGATAAATATTCTAATCCCCGCTGGCACATGTCGCGCTTCCATTTAAACTCACCTCAATAATACCGTAAGACTCAAGACCATTACGCAAACGTACACTCTGGGTTGCAAGTAAGGACTGGCGAATAGCAAGGAAATCCGAGCGATGTTGCAATGTTATGCAGCCCAACGAGACACCCAAAGGACCAGGTGGATGCCACCGGAAATGGCCACGTTCTACACCGTTAATCCATGTGCGATCGTCGATTCTATTATCATCACGGTATAGAGCGAACCACTCGGCTTTTATGATGGGTGTAGGAGTAACCCAGGTCCATGCATATTTACCTATATTGCGAATAACATCTTTCCAGCCACCAGAAGGGCGGTTCACGATGTGATAACGGCCTGCTGGAATTGGCCCCAGATTTGGTATACCACCACACCCGCTACGGTTACGGTATTTATCTTTACCTGAATAAGCCAGGAAAGTTCCTGTACCATAAATAATTAGTGGAGAAAAATCAGCATCATTAATAATAAACTTTCCTTGTCGTGCCATAGTGGCTCCTTTATTGGTACTAATAACCCATCATCCTTGTATATTTTTAATTAGCTTATACAGACAAAAAAACTGCCATTAAAGAGATTTTTTCGAAGAGTGAGCAATATGTGAACATCGTTCTGACATATAACTGCGTTAAAGGAAATAGTCAGGCCGCTCACGCGGCCTTTTTTATCTGTAGCGCTTAGCTTTGCTCACCGTTGCGGCTCAGCCACAGCGAAAGCGCTTTTAACGAATCGTCCGTAAACTCGTCACAGCGCGCGGTAATCTCTTCCGGCGTCATCCAGAAGACTTCGTCTACTTCTTCTTCCTGCATAGCGAAAGGCCCGTGCGAAACACAGCTAAACAGGCCTCCCCAGACGCGGCAATGTTCATCTTCGTAATAGAACAGACCGTGCTCCGCAAACGGCACGGCCGCAATGCCCAGTTCTTCTTCTGCTTCACGACGCGCCGATTCCAGCATCTCTTCGCCGCTTTGCACTACGCCACCAGCGGTAGCATCCAGCATACCCGGCATAAAATCTTTGTTTTGCGTCCGGCGCTGCACCAGAATTTTGCCCATCCCGTTATGCACGACGATGTAAGTTGCCCTGTGACGCAAGCACTGTGCCCGCATCTGCGCACGGCTGGCCTGTGCAATGACATCGTTGTCTTCGTTAACGATATCCACCCACTCCGTGCCGCTGTCTTGCTCCACCATCCCTAACCCTTATTTGTCTGGCGCCTTCGCGCTTATTTATGCCTGCCCGCGCAGTTTGCCACGGACTGCCCTGAAATTATGATCCTGCCGTGTTATTGGCCTTTGGAGGATTCAGATAACCACAGCTGTACCGATGCGCGCTGCCACTGAAAATGGGCATATTCTGCGACGGCTGGCGGCAGGTTGTCACCATGTAGCGCCAGCCGATTAATCATAATGGCCAAATCGGTATCCGCTATCGACCATTCGCCAAAAAGATTTTGCTGGCCTGTTGGCACCAGCTGCGTAACGGCGGTGACAAGTTTGTCAGCCGATCGCTGCGCCTCTGGCGACAATGGCGCAAAGGTTTCGCCAGCAAACAGCACTTCCGTCGGCCTTTCCTCGCGTAGCGGCAAAAAGTCACTGCGCAGCCAGGCCTGGATTTCACGCGCCCTGGCTCTTTTTTCCAGGTTTTTTGGATAAAGGCGTTCAAATTCAGGCGCGGGAAAACGCTCCTCCAGATATTCGGCAATAGCTGAAGATTCAGAAAGTTGAAAATCATCAATCTGTAACGTGGGCACACGGCGCGTTATAGAAACCTGGCCGTAATTTTCCTGCAGCTGCTCGTTGCTGGCAAGATCGATACGCTTCAACGAAAACGGAATACCTTTCTCGCTAAGTGCGACAAAGGTGGACATCACATAGGGACTGAAAAAACAGGCATCTGACCACAAAATGACATTGGGATAAATCATCCTGAGTTCCTCACAAGGCGGCGTCTGCAACCTGTTTACCCATTTTTTTAACAGAAGGCAATATCTCAACAATATTGCCAGAAATATTCATTATTCAAACGACGTTCTCGTTTTTAATTTATGCCTTGCCGCTGCCGATCCCTTTCCCGTTATCTTCGCCTAAGATTATGACGGGCCGTTGGTTTTTTACTTCACCATTTTGAGGAGAGCAGCATGCACATTTTACTGACGGGCGGCACCGGCCTGATTGGCAGCCATCTGATTCCTCGCCTTTTATCACGAGGCGACAGCGTAAGCGTGGTCACCCGCGATGTGGTCAACGCACGCGCTAAGCTGGGCGAAAAGGTTAGCCTGTGGTCAGGACTGGATCAGCAGCGCGATCTTAACGGCGTCGACGCCGTGATTAATCTGGCCGGCGAGCCGATTGCCGACAAGCGCTGGAGCGAGCAGCAAAAACAGCACCTGTGCGAAAGCCGCTGGCAGATAACGGAAAAACTCGCGACGCTGATTAACGCCAGCAGCACGCCGCCAAAGGTATTTATTTCCGGTTCCGCGACCGGCTTCTACGGCGACACCGGCGATCTGGTGCTGACCGAAGACGATCCCGGCCATCAGGAGTTTACCCACAAGCTTTGCGCGCACTGGGAGTCCCTGGCGAAAGCAGCCGATAGTGACCGAACGCGCGTCTGCCTGTTGCGTACCGGCGTCGTGCTTGCCAAAGAAGGCGGCGCGCTCAGTAAGATGAAGCTTCCCTTTAAGTTAGGGATCGGCGGCCCCATTGGCAGCGGCCAGCAATATATGCCGTGGATCCATCTGGAGGATATGCTGAACGCCATCCTCTGGCTGCTGGATAGTCCCGAGCTGCGTGGGCCGTTTAATATGGTGTCGCCCTATGCCGTGCGCAATGAACAGTTTGCCGCCACGCTGGGTAAGGCGATGCACCGTCCGGCCTTTATGCGCACGCCAGCCAGCGCCATCAAACTGATGATGGGCGAATCTGCGGTGCTGGTGCTGGGCGGCCAGCACGTGCTGCCAAAACGGCTGGAAGAGTCCGGCTTCAGCTTTCGCTGGTATCAGCTGGATGAAGCGCTGGCGGACGTGCTGTAGACGCCTGACGGCGCAGGGTGTCGCCTGAACGGCCTTTTATTTTAATGCGCCCGATAAGAACTGCTGTAGCCGTGGGCTTTGCGGATTATTAAATACCGCGTCTGGCGGCCCTTGCTCTTCAATTTTACCCTGATGCAGAAAGATCACCTGGCTGGAAACGTGACGGGCAAACTCCATTTCGTGGGTTACCACCACCATCGTTTTGCCCTCCTCCGCCAGCTTCTGCATAATTTTCAGCACTTCGCCGACCAGCTCCGGATCAAGTGCGGATGTTGGCTCATCAAACAGCAGCACTTCTGGCTCCATCGCCAGCGCACGTGCAATAGAAACGCGCTGCTGCTGGCCGCCGGAAAGATTAACCGGGTATTTTGCCCGCGCCCGTTCGTCAATGCCCACTTTATCCAGATAGTGAATGGCGCGCTTCTGCGCTTCGGCTTTACTCAGGCCCAGGATCTGCACGGGTGCTTCCATCACGTTTTGCAGCACCGTCATGTGGCTCCACAGATTAAAGTGCTGAAACACCATCGTCAGGCTGGTGCGTAGCGCGCGCAGCTGTTCCTTGTTGGCAACTTTTAGCTGACCGTCGGTATCGCGCACCAGGTTGATCTGCTGGTTATTCACCATAATGCTGCCTTCGCTGGGCTTTTCCAGAAAATTAATGCAGCGCAGAAAAGTACTTTTACCCGAACCGGAAGAACCAATAATGGTAATAACGTCGCCCGCCTGCGCCTGGAGCGACACGCCTTTTAATACTTCATGCTCGCCGTAGCGCTTGTGCAGTTCGATTACGTTTAATTTGGACATAGATCTACTCAGTGGCTCGATGAAGGTTTTATGTGCGCCAGCCAGCGCCGCTCCGCTTTACGAAACAGGCTAATTAACGCATAAGAAATAATCAGATAGAGCAGCGCCGCAATACCGAAAGCGTAAAAAGGCTGATAGGTTGCAGAGTTGATATCGCGCGCCACCTTCAGCAAATCGGGAACGGTCGCGGTAAACGCCAGCGCCGTAGAGTGCAGCATCAAAATCACCTCATTACTGTAAGCGGGCAAGGCAATGCGCAACGCCGATGGCAAAATAATGCAGCGATAGAGTTTAAAGGTGGAAAAACCGTAGGCGCGTGCCGCCTCGATTTCGCCGTGCGGCACGGCGCGAATGGCTCCGGCAAAGATCTCGGTGGTATAGGCGCAGGTGTTTAACGTCAGCGCCAGCAGCGTACAGTTAAGGCCGCTGCGGAAAAAGGCATTCAGCAGCTCGTTGCCCTTAACGATTTCCAGCGTATACATGCCGGAATAAAAGACCAGCAGCTGTACATAGAGCGGCGTGCCGCGGAAGATATAGGTAAACAGCCATACGGGAAAACGCACGGCTTTGACGCTCGAAACACGGGCGATGGCCAGCAATACGGCCAGGCAGCCGCCAACCACAACGGAAATAATCAGCAGCCAGAGCGTGATGGCCACGCCGGAAAAACGATAGCCGTCGCTCCACAGCAGGGCTTTCCAGTATTCCTGCACGATATCGATCATAAGTCTGCCCTTCTTACGCCTACGGAATAACGACGCGTCAGCCACCACAGCACGCCGTTGGAAAGCGTGGTGAAAATCAAATAAATCACCCCGGCTACGATAGCGAAGTAAAACGGTTGCCAGGTGCTTTTTCCCGCCAGCTGCGTGGCTTTTACCACGTCTTCCAACCCCAGCAGCGACACCAGCGCGGTTGCTTTCAGGATAACCTGCCAGTTATTGCCAATGCCGGGCAGCGCATAGCGCATCATGGCCGGAAACAGAATGCGGCGGAAAGTTTGCGAACCGGAAAAACCGAAAGCGGTAGCCGCCTCAATCTGCCCTTTCGGCACCGCCATAAAAGCGCCGCGAAAAGTTTCGGTAAAATAGGCGCCGTAAATAAAGCCCAGGGTAAGGATACCCGCCACCATAGGATCGATATCAAACTGGGCCAGGCCAAGCAGGTCGGTCAGCTGGTTAAGGGCTATTTGCAGCCCGTAAAAGATCAGCAGCATCAAAACCAGGTCGGGCACGCCGCGAATAAGCGTGGTGTAACCTTCAAAAATCATTGCCAGTGAGCGGCGGCCGGAAAGCTTAGCGCCCGCGCCAAGCAAGCCCAGCAGTACCGCAAGCACGACGGAACTCAGGGCCAGCTCCAGCGTTACCATCGCCCCTTTAAAAATTACTGTAGAATAGCCATCCAGCATAGGTAGTTTCCTGGCCGATTAAATATGTCTGCCCCGCACAACGCAGGGCAGAACGAGAGCAAGCGCCCCCTGACAGATTTTCTTAATCGCCGTAGACGTTAAAATCGAAGTATTTTTTCGCCAGCTTGTCGTAGGTGCCATCTTTACGCATAGAGTCGAAAGCTTTGTCGATAGCGGCTTTCAGCTCGGGATCCTCTTTCGGCAAGCCGATGCCGGTTCCCACGCCAAAGATTTTTTCATCTTTTACCGCCGGACCGGCAAAGGCGTAATCCTTACCGACGGGCTGCTTGAGAAAGCCTTCGCTGGCGGCAACTTCATCCTGGAAAGCGGCGTCAATGCGGCCTGCGGTCAGGTCCTGATAAACCAGATCCTGATTGGCGTATGGCGTAATGGTTACGCCCTGGGTGCGCCAGTACTGGTTAGCGTAAGTTTCCTGGGTGGTGCCCTGCAGCAGACCGATGTTTTTACCTTTCAGCGAAGCTACGGTTGGCTCCAGCTTTGAGCCTTTCGGCGCAATCAGCCGCGCGTTAGCCGCATACAGCTTTTCAGAGAAGGCGATTTCCTGCTGGCGCTTTTCGGTGATGGAAAGTGAAGAGATAATGGCGTCGATTTTTTTCGCTTTCAGTGAGGGGATCAGCGCATCAAAATCGCTTTCCACGAAGGTACATTTGGTTTCCATACGCTTGCAGATTTCCGTGGCCAGATCGATATCAAATCCCACCAGCTGGCCCTGCGCGTTTTTAGATTCAAACGGGGCGTAGGTGGGATCGGTGCCGATGCGCAACGCTTTTGGTACGGCAGCAAAAGCACTGCCAGCGGCAGAGAGCGCCAGCAGCAGAGAAAGAGCCACAGCCTGCTTTTTCATAGATTATCCTCAAAGTGCGTTTTTATTATGGGTCTACCCGCTTTGAGATGTGCAGGTTCCGTGCCATTTTTACCGGCAGGCGTTCAGGAAGATGACGGAGGTCTGACAGACGGCACGGATGTGCCGACTGCGCGCAAAGGAAGAAGGCAGCGTAGCGCTAAAAATGCTTTGTTTTGGTGCAAAACCTGCACGCAAAGCGTTTACAACGGGAAAAATGCACCAACAGAGCGCACAAGACTGTCGTCTATGCACCTTGCCAGCGCGTAAAAAGATCTTTATCAAGCTGGATATCAAACTGATCCAGCACGCGGTTAACCGTCTGATCGACAATATCCATTACCGTTTGTGGACGGTGGTAAAACGCGGGCACGGGCGGCATGATCACCACGCCCATTTCTGCGGCGGTGGTCATCATTCGCAAATGCCCAAGGTGCAGCGGCGTTTCGCGAACGCAAAGTACCAGCCGACGCCTTTCCTTCAGGATAACGTCCGCCGCACGCGTCAGCAGGCCATCGCTGTAGCTGTGAACGATGCCGGACAGCGTCTTCATCGAGCAGGGTAAAATAGCCATACCATCGGTTTTAAACGAGCCGGAAGAGATGCTGGCGGCAATATCGCGCACGTCATGCACCACGTCCGCCATCGCCTGCACGTCGCGCACGGAATAGTCGCTTTCCAGGGCCAGCGTCTGCCGGGCGGCCTGGCTCATCACCAGATGGGTTTCGACGTCGCTGACCTGCTGCAATACCTGCAGCGCGCGCACGCCGTAAATTACGCCGCTGGCGCCTGAGATACCGATGATAAGTCGTTTCATAAGAGTCCTTATTGAGTCCGCCGCGCCAAAAAAAATGGGCCGGAATTGCTTCCGGCCCATCATACCTGCTGTGACACCCGAGGGCATTAGCCTTCGTTGTGCATTTCCAGGTTTTCGACTTCATTCTGACGCGCCAGCGCTTTGGCATCATCGTTGCGCAGCGACTGGATATGCTCCAGGTAACGCTGGTCGACATCTTTGGTGACGTAAACGCCGTTGAAAACCGAGCATTCAAACTGAATGATATCCGGATTTTCTTCACGTACCGCATCGATAAGATCGTCCAGATCCTGGAAAATCAGCGCATCCGCTTTGATCAGCTTGCAAATCTCATCTACTTCACGACCGTGCGCAATCAGCTCAGTGGCGCTTGGCATATCGATGCCGTAAACGTTCGGGAAGCGGATTTCCGGAGCGGCAGAAGCCAGATAAACCTTTTTCGCTCCCGCTTCGCGCGCCATTTCAATAATTTGTTCAGACGTGGTGCCGCGCACAATGGAGTCATCCACCAGCAGCACGTTCTTACCGCGGAACTCGGCACGGTTAGCGTTGAGCTTGCGGCGTACCGCGCTGCGGCGCAGGTGCTGGCCTGGCATAATGAAGGTACGGCCTACGTAGCGGTTTTTCACAAAACCCTGACGGTAAGGCTTATTCAGAATGCGGGCCATTTCCAGCGCGATATCGCAGGAGGTTTCCGGAATCGGGATAACCACGTCGATATCCAGATCTTCCCACTCACGGGCGATTTTCTCACCCAGCTTGGTGCCCATACGCACGCGCGCGCTGTAAACGGAAATTTTGTCCAGGAAGGAATCCGGGCGGGCAAAATAGACGTATTCAAACAGGCACGGGTTGAATTTCGGGTTCTCTGCGCACTGACGGGTAAACAGCTGCCCTTTTTCAGTGACGTAGACCGCTTCGCCCGGCGCAACGTCGCGCAGGAACTCAAAGCCCAGCGTATCCAGCGCCACGCTCTCGGAAGCCACCATATATTCGTTACGGCCGTCAGCCATAGCGCGTTTGCCGATAACCAGCGGACGAATGCCGTTAGGATCGCGGAAGGCAACCAGGCCGTGACCGATAATCATTGCTACGCAGGCGTAAGCGCCGCGAACGTGCTGATGCACCGCCGCAACCGCTGCAAAAATGTTTTCTGCTTCCAGCGGGTAATGCTGAAAACGATCCAGTTCCTGAGCAAAGATATTGAGCAGGATCTCAGAATCTGAGGTGGTGTTAACGTGACGGCGGCCGCTTTCGAACAGCTGCTTGCGCAGTTCGTGGGCGTTGGTCAGGTTACCGTTGTGCGCGAGCGTAATGCCGTAAGGCGAGTTGACGTAAAAGGGCTGCGCTTCAGAAGCGCTGGAGCTTCCCGCAGTCGGGTAGCGGACGTGGCCGATACCCATATTGCCCTGCAAACGCTGCATATGGCGAGCTTCAAAAACATCGCTCACCAGGCCGTTTGCTTTACGCAGGCGGAAGCAGTGTAAGGCATCAATGGTAACGATGCCTGCGGCATCCTGGCCACGGTGCTGCAGCACCGTTAACGCATCATAAATCGACTGGTTGACCGGCATAAAACCGGCGATCCCGACAATACCGCACATGTGGTCATTTCCTCATAAGCCGCAACCCCGGCTCAATTACCGGGGCAAAAAACTCGACGTGCCTTTCAGGTAGTCAAAAAACCACCTGATAATATAGCTAAACTGGGGAATCAGCTGGGACTGTTGCCAGTCCGGGCTTTTGGAAAAGCCGGTGAAGGTATCAAGGAAAAACAGCATGGCCGCCACAATCAGTACGCCGCGTAATGCCCCGAAACAGACTCCCAGCACTCTGTCGGTCCCCGACAGGCCAGTTTTTTCAACCAGCGAGCCAATCACAAAGTTGACGATCGCCCCGACTATCAGCGTGGCGACGAACAACACCGCAATGGCGATTCCATTTCGAACCAGTTCGTCCTGAAAACCTGTGAACCAGACAGCAAGGAAGGAGTAATAATGACTGGCGACAAAAAATGCGCAACCCCAGGTGACGAGTGATAAAGCTTCCCGAACGAACCCGCGGATCAGGCTGACAAGAGCCGAAAAACCAACAACCGCAATAATGACGTAATCTATCCAGACCATGAACTCTTCCAGCGACTGTGCCCCTGTATCAGGCCACGTTCTCTGTGGCCATAATGGGCAACAGAGCGGCGTAACCTGAGTTCGGGGCGAATTCTAACAGAAAAAGAAAACGTTTGCGTAGCTTTTCCTTAACCGTCCTGATGAAAACCGGGCGCGAAAAAAATCCACCTGAAACCTGCAAGAAAAAGGAAAAAACAGGTTGGCTGACGTGCCTCGGCAACCAATTGATTTAGCAGTTTTTACCCGCTACCGCCTCGCCAGATTCGGCGCGGCGGCAGCGGGTTTTTAGGCGCTGAAAGGCACAGGCTCTTTCAGCAATAGCAACAGGCTAACGAACGCTATAAGGTTTAATGACGCCGCCCAGGCCGGTAATGCCCTTCAGCTCGCCAATGGACGCCTGCATTTTTGCTTTAGAGGCATCTGGCCCTACGTAAACGCGCGTGATTTCGCCCTGCACCGGCGTTGAAGGCACGGTAAAGGCGCGATAGCCGGAAAGACGGAGCGACGCCACGATTTCATTGACCTTCGCAGCATTTTTCAACGCGCCCAGCTGCACAACCCAAGCCTGACCAGACGGTGCGCTTTCCTGCGCCGGTTTCGGTTCGGCTTTCTGCACGGGCCTGGATTCAGGTTTAGGCTCTGTCTTCTGGACGGGTTTTGGTACGGTCTTCGGTTTTTCGACCGGCTTCTCGACCGGTTTCTCAGCAGGCTTAACGTGCTGCACAGGCGGCGGCGCAACCACGGTTGGCTGATTGCCGGACTGCGGCGCGGTAGAACCGCTTTCTGCCTGCGAGGTGTTTTCGCTGGTCTGGCCCTTCACCGCCGTGCCTGCGCCTTCCGGCGGCTGTGCCGGCAGCGATTGCGTCACCGGCGGCACCATTTCTGAATCCTGCTGGTCGCCGGGTTTAGGCACCAGTGGGATAGCGGCAAACTCTTCTTTATAATGCTTTTTCTTGCCATCCAGCAGCCCCGGCAACGCGATAACGCCCAGCGCCACGATGATAATGGTCCCTACTAAACGATTTTGAAACTTACTTGCCACTGCCACTCTCCGTTTCCATCGTTTCCATTACGTGCGCTACGGTGTGAAAAGATCCGCACACCAGCACGATATCCTGTTCATGCGCCTGCTGTAACGCATGCTTAAATGCTTCCGCCACGCTGGAAAAGGTTTGCGCCGTGGTCGGCAAATGCGCCGCCAGCTGCTGCGCCGTTGCGCCACGCGGCCCTTCCAGCGGCGCGCAGTACCAGCTATCAACCTGGGGCTTCAGGCAGGCCAGCGTGCCGATAATGTCTTTGTCGTGCAGCATCCCTACTACCGCATGCACCTTACCGGTTTTTGGCAGTTCGCTCAGGCGTCCGGCCAGATAAGCCGCCGCGTGAGGGTTGTGCGCGACGTCCAGAATAATGCGGGGTGATTGTGCAACGGTTTGAAAACGGCCGGGCAAAACGGCTTTATCCAGGCCGTAGAGCACCGCATCATCCACCTTGAGCGGTGACGCGCGCAGCGCGGCCAGCGCCGTAGCGGCATTTGGCAGCGGTACCTGCGGCAAAGGCAGGCCGCTCAGCGTGCCCAGCTGGTCCGTAAACGACCAGTCATGTTCACCCACGCTAAATGACCAGTCGCGATCGCGCTTGTGCAGCTGCGCGCCCAGCGTAGCGGCGACTTCGGCGATGGTATGCGGCATATCCGGTTCGCCAACGATGGCGGGTTTGCCGCCACGAAATACGCCCGCTTTTTCACGGCCAATGCTTTCGCGATCGGGGCCAAGCCAGTCGGTATGGTCGAGCGCGATACTGGTGATAACCGCGACGTCGGCATCCACAATATTGGTCGCGTCCAGGCGGCCACCAAGCCCCACTTCAAGGATCACCACGTCCAGCTGCGCGCGCTTGAACAGCCACAGCGCAGACAGCGTGCCGTATTCAAAATAGGTCAGCGACGTGTCGCCACGCCCTTGCTCAATATCGGCAAAAGAAGCGGTGTGATCGGCTTCCGGCAGCTCTGCGCCCTGAATACGTACGCGCTCGGTATAGCGCAGCAGGTGCGGCGAACTGTAGACGCCCACGCGATAACCCGCCGCCATCAGCAGCGTTTCCAGCGTGCGGCAGGTGGTGCCTTTGCCGTTAGTCCCGGCAACGGTGAAAACAACGGGCGCTGGCGTTAACAGGTCAAGGCGTGTCGCCACGCGCTGAACGCGCGCCAGCCCGAGTTCGATAGCTTGAGTATGAAGATGCTCAAGATAATGAAGCCACGTGGCCAGAGGCGACGTGGCTTGAGGAAGATTATCCATGTATCCCGTTCACAACGTTACGGTTCATAGGAGAAAGGGCGACGCGCGCCCTTTCGGCCATCGGTCACGCCTCTGGACTTTGCGTGGCCTCTTCTGCTTCCGGCTGCTCTTCCTGCGGCTGCGGCAGGTTCATCATTTTTGCCAGCACGCTGGCCAGCTTGTAGCGCATTACCGGACGGCGCACGATCATGTCGATAGCGCCCTTCTCGATCAGGAACTCGCTGCGCTGGAAGCCCGGCGGCAGTTTTTCACGCACGGTTTGCTCGATAACGCGCGGGCCGGCAAAGCCAATCAGCGCCTTAGGTTCAGCAATGTTCAGATCGCCCAGCATAGCGAAACTGGCGGAAACGCCGCCCATGGTTGGGTCGGTCAGCACGGAGATGTACGGCAGACCACGCGCCTGCATTTTCGCCAGCGCGGCGCTGGTTTTCGCCATCTGCATCAGCGACATCAGCGCTTCCTGCATACGCGCGCCGCCGGAAGCGGAGAAGCAGATCAGCGGGCAGTTATCTTCCAGCGCCTGCTCAACGGCACGAACAAAGCGCGCACCGACCACGGAACCCATTGAGCCGCCCATAAAGGAGAACTCGAAGGCCGCCGCGACAATTGGCATACCGTGCAGCGTGCCTTTCATTACGATCAGCGCGTCTTTCTCTCCGGTATCTTTCTGTGCCGCGACCAGACGATCTTTGTATTTCTTGGAATCCCGGAACTTGAGCACGTCTTTTGGCTCCAGTTCGCTGCCCAGCTCAACTAAAGAGCCTTCATCCAGCAAGCTGTGCAGGCGGTCACGACCGTGCATACGCATGTGGTGATCGCATTTCGGGCAAACTTCCAGATTACGTTCCAGCTCGGCACGGTACAAAACCTGACCGCAGCTGTCGCATTTGGTCCACACCCCTTCAGGGATGCTGGCTTTGCGCGAAGGAGTAATTGTGCTCTTGTTGAGAATTCTTTCAATCCAGCTCATTGATGACCTGTTATGTTGTTTGTTGTGCTAAATCAGATACTTAACACAGATTATCGCCTGAGAATTAGGCGGTATTACATCATAAAACGCTTGCCCGCGCTACATAATCATCAACGGGTTATCGTGGCTTTTCACACGGATTTTTCACAATGATTACCTTGTAACCGTTCGCGCTTTTATTCATTCAGGCCGATGCCCGCGTTAAAACTTGCGTTCTGCTGCTATTTCATTCAGCGCCGACAGAGAGTTTACCCGCTGGCTAACTATCCCGGTGCCGCAACGCCTTGCGGCTGGCCGCGGTCTTTCTGCCTGAAGCAAAAAGCCCGGCTTTCGCCAGGCTTTCACGCTGTTTATCGTTACCGGGACAGCTACAGCTTCTGCTGACGAGCCGCCGAACGGCGATGGCGCAGCACTTCCACAATGCCGGGCAGGACCGAAACCAGAATGATGACGACGATCAGATAGTGCAGGTTTTTCTGAATCGCCGGCAGATTACCAAAGAAGTAACCGGCATAGGAGAACAGCAGCACCCACAGCAGGCCGCCAGCCACGTTAAACAAGGCAAAATGACGATAGGACATCTTGCCCATACCGGCAACAAACGGCGCAAAGGTACGGACGATGGGGACAAAGCGTGCCAGGATAATCGTCTTGCCACCGTGGCGCTCGTAAAACTGATGGGTTTTATCCAGATAGCTGCGACGGAAAACCTTTGAGTTCGGATTGCTGAACAGCTTGTTGCCAAACAGCCGACCGATAGTGTAATTCACCGCATCGCCTGCAATTGCCGCCACGCAGAGCAGCAGCGCCATCATGTGCACATTCAGCGCACTGTCCGGGATAGCCGCCAGCGCGCCCGCCACGAATAACAGCGAGTCACCGGGCAGAAAAGGCGTGACCACCAGCCCTGTTTCACAAAACAGAATCAAAAACAGAATGGCGTAGATCCAGACGCCGTACTGCGCCACCATCGCCTGTAAATGAACATCAATGTGCAAAATAAAGTCGATAACGCTGTGAATCACTTCCATACAGGGTTCCTTAATGCGTTAATCCTCGAGGAACAGCGGTCCCATCGGCGGACGTGGTAAATCATAATGTTCAGGGTAATCAACCGCGACCAGATAGAGCCCTTCGGCCCGCGCGGTTGCCGCTGCCAGCGTGCGATCTTTCGCCGCCAGCAGTTCGGCCATCCAGCTCTCCTGCTGATTTCCACAGCCTATTTCCATCAGGCTACCGACAATATTGCGCACCATGTGATGCACAAAAGCATTGGCTTTAATATCCACTACGACATAGGCGCCATGACGGCTAACGTTTAAATGGATAACGTTGCGCCACGGCGTACGCGACTGACACTGTACGGCGCGAAAAGAAGTGAAGTCGTTTTCACCCAGTAATGCCTGGCCGGCGCGCTGCATCTTTTCGGCGTCCAGCGGATGATAAAAATGCGTAACGCCACCGTGAAGGATCGCCGGGCGCAAACGGCGGTTGTAGATCACATAGCGATAACGTCTTGCCGTCGCGCTAAAGCGGGCGTGAAAATCATCCGCGACGGATTTCACCCAGCGCACCGCGATATCGTCCGGCAGATTAGCGTTAACGCCCAGTGTCCAGGCCGCATCTTTGCGTAGCGAAGTGGTTTCAAAATGCACCACCTGCCCCGTACCGTGTACGCCAGCGTCCGTTCGTCCCGCGCAGAAAACCACGACCGGATGATTGGCCACTTTTGAGAGCGCCT
Organism: Erwinia sp. BNK-24-b; assembly: GCF_047456155.1. Taxonomy (NCBI): domain Bacteria; kingdom Pseudomonadati; phylum Pseudomonadota; class Gammaproteobacteria; order Enterobacterales; family Erwiniaceae; genus Erwinia; species Erwinia sp. BNK-24-b. Next base: position 1,221,873 of record NZ_CP179901.1, on the reverse strand, counting down.
TCTCCAGCTTTTCCTGAACGCTTCTGACTTCCTGCTGCCGTTGCCAGCCATAGTAACGGCTGCCGTCATATTCAATCCCCAGCGCCAGCTTGTACGTGGGTGGCGGCAAATCTCCTGCTGACATTACCAGAAGTACTCCTGTACCAGCTTCTCGGCCGTTTTCACCGCCATCAGCGCGCCGCCGAAGCGCACGTTATCCGCCACTGACCAGAACTGCAGCATTTCCGGGATACCGTAATCGTTACGAATACAGCCCAGGCTTAGCTGCACGTTTCCAGAGGCGTCGCCCACCTGCGTCGGATAGTCATCTTCATCAGAAAGCGCGATATCTTCCGCCTGCATCAGGGCTTCACGCGCTTCTTCCGCCGACATCGGGCGTAAATTTTCTATATGGACAATCTGCGCGTTGCCATAGAAAACCGGTGCCTGAACGGTGGTGACGGTAATCGGCAGGCCTTCGTCCTGTAGCACTTTACGCACCTGATCGATCAGGCGACGTTCCTGCAGCACGCTCCCTTCCGCATCCGGCAGCAGCGGCAGCATGTTGAAAGCCAGCTGGCGGCCAAAGAACGTCTCTTCCGCAGGCAGGCCGTTCAGCAGGCGCGCGCTTTCGCCCGCCAGTGAATCCACCGCCGCTTTGCCATGTGCCGAAGCGGCAATCAGGCTGGTCACCTGCAAACGACCCAGCCCGGCCTGATCGACCAGCGGTTTGATCGCGCACAGCAGCTGGCTGGTCACGCTGTCGGCCACGCTGACGATATTGCGATTGCGGTAGTCCGCCAGCACCTGAGAATTCACGTCCGGCACCACCAAAGGCACATCCGGCTCCAGCGCAAACAGATCGCTGGTATCAATCACCAGGCAGCCCGCGCTGGCGGCTTCTTCCGCATAGCGCGCGGAGGCTTCACGTCCGGCGGCAAAAAAGGCCAGCTGTACCTGCGACCAGTCAAATTCCTGCGCGCTGGTCACCAGCAGCGTTTTGCCTTCAAAACGCAGGTTTTCACCCGCGCTGCGTTCACTCGCCAGCAAGTGCAGCTCACCAACCGGGAACTGGCGCTCGGCCAGTAGTTCCAGTACTGCTCCGCCTACTGCGCCTGTCGCGCCCAGTAGCGCAATGTTCCAGCCGTCAGACATGTTGGTTTACTCCAGATAATGTACATAAAAAACAGAAGGCGGTGACACCACCGCCCAGGGATTCAGATTTTTTCGTAGTCCACGTCAACCACAACAGGCAGGTAAACGGGAGTCAGGAAGCGCCCTAATAAACTGCGTTAAAGCCCAGCTTCAGCAGCAGCGCAGCGGTTTGCGCAGAGTCGCACTCGACACGCAGAGAAGACCACTCGCGGCGTTCCAGATAATTTTTGCGCAGGCGGTCAAATTCGCCCGGGATCGCGGCTACTTTTCGCAGCGGCGCATCGTCGCGGCGCACATCATACACCAGATGCACCAGTCTTTTTAGCGTTGGCTGATCCAGCTCGCCGTGCAGCGTTATCTGGCCAAACTCCGGCGCGGGCAGCAGCGTATCCAGCGCTACCTGCTGTGGCTGGCCTAAAAAGCGCGTCCAGGCTTCAAAAACCTGCGTGGTGCCGCGCGCCTTGCCTTCCAGCGTATAGCCTGCGATATGCGCGGTGGCAATATCTACTTTATCCAGCAGCGGCAGGGAAAGTTCCGGCTCCGGCTCCCAAACGTCCAGCACCACGCTAAGATCGCTACGCGTTTCCAGTACTTTCAACAGCGCCTGATTGTCCACTACCGGACCACGGCAGGCGTTAATCAGGATGGCGTTTGGTTTCAGCGCCATAAGTAAAGCTTCATCGGCCAGATGCAGCGTTTTGTACTCGCCCTGTTTGAACAGCGGCGTATGGAAAGTCAGGATATCGGCTTCCTCCACCAGCCGGGACAGCGGCAGGAAATCGCCTGCGTCACCCCGATCGGCGCGAGGCGGATCGCAAAGTAGCGTGCGAATGCCCAGCGCTTCCAGACGAGCCTGCAAACGACCGCCAACGTTGCCGACGCCCACGATGCCGACGGTACGATCTTTCAGTGCAAAACCGTCACGCTCTGCCAGCAGCAGCAGCGAAGAGAAAACATATTCCACCACGGCGATGGCGTTACAGCCGGGCGCGGCTGAAAAGGCGATGCCCTGCTGTTGCAGATAGGTCTCATCGATGTGGTCGGTGCCCGCCGTGGCCGTGCCGACAAACTTCACCGGCTTGCCGTCTAAGAGCGCCGCGTTGACTTTGGTGACGGATCGCACCATCAGGCCGTCGGCATTGTCCAGCTCGGCCTGCGGCACCGGACGTCCCGGCACGGCGACAACATCGCCAGTACGGCCAAACAGTTCGCGGGCGTAAGGCATATTTTCATCAACGAGAATTTTCACAATCAGGGTTCCTGTTTACTCACGGCGAGGGGCGGTATTCTGCCATAAATTACCGACAGGGATAAGCAAGGGATGCGGCAGCCAGCGGTGGTCCGGCAGAACAAGGCTGCTCTGCCGGATTCGGGAAAACGGGGAGAAGAAAATAGTTAGCTAAAAATCATCCTGTGATAAGGATTTTTCCGGCAGGCCGCCAGCCGCTGCTGTAAATCACCGACATGGACTTCCAGCTTATGACCGTCGGGATCGAGAAAGTAGAATGATTCGCCTTCGCTACGGTTTTCTTTCCAGCTTGTCACCCCGGCCTGCTGAAGACGCATCACAAAATCGGCGAAGTTTTGCTGTTCAATGGTAAAAGCATAGTGCGTATAGTCGCTGCTTTCGGGTGCAACATATTGCCGCATCGCATCGTAAGAGAGACATAACCATAGCGGCCCGCAGTTCAGATAAGCACCGCTTTCCCAAACGGCATGCAGATCCATTTGCAGCAGCCGCTGATAAAACGCCACGCTTGTGTTGAGATCGCTGACCGCCAGCGTTAAATGGTTGAGTCCTGATAACATATTTATCGATGCCTCATAAATGAAAGCAATCTGGCCTGACAGAAATTCACTGGTTTATACGGGTAATCATGATTTGCTTTTGCTTACAGGCTTTATCCTGGCACACCTCGCCAAACCAGAGCTGCCCGCTGTCGCCGACCATCACGCCCTGATCCCGCGCAAACAGATTTTCATATTTTTGGTTAACGATGACCTGGCTCAAGGCTGGCGTAAACACGGCGTCATAGCTTTTTTGCAATGCATCCTGATTGCGGAAGGTTTTTTCCTTACCGCGTAATCCTACCTTCAGTGGATAAGAGACCATTGCGGCCACTTTCACCTGGTTTTGTGATGCTACCGCCCTCTGCAAATTGTCGAAAAAATCGTGGTAGTCCTGATGCGAACCGAAAAGAACGTCGAGCCGTTGGTCGACCTCCTGTTCCGTCGCGGAGAAGGCGCTGCCTGAGCCAATAAATAACGTTAACAGCAAAACAACCAGTCTGGTTTTCATCGTGAATTTCCTTAATGATCGGCTAACGCCCGCTATTCTGCCTGAATTTTATGCTGCTAACTTTAGGCTTAAGTTATGGCCTGAGTCAAAAAGCATTAGCGCCCGTCGAAAATCTCCGCCAGCGAGTTATCTTCCAGCTGCTGATACAGCGAAAACTCGTCGATAACCTGACGGCCCAGCGCCTGCTCAAAAGCGGCCTTATTAGGATTACCTTTGCTTACCGCGCCCCTTTCACTGCCCAGGTTCGACTGGAAAATCCCCGCCGCGCTGACCGGTAAAAAATCCTCATAAATAATTGGCCTGGCCTCGATAATGCCTTGCTGTAGTAAAGTGTTGAGATGTTCGCGCGACGCTGTTTCAACAGGCAGCCGTTCAGCCACCAGCCGGTAGCGAAAATAGCCCAGCTTTTGCTGACGCAGCGTTTCTTCATCGTCCGGGAAAGCGGCAAAGCGCGCGGCGGCATCGCTGTCACCCTCGGCGGGGTGCTGTAAAAGCTGGTCATACAGCGCGCGGCCCTGCGGCGTCAGCGCCAGACCGCGCTGTTCGATTTCGCCAAACCGCGCGGTATGCCTGCCTTCGATGCTGTCGGTAAACACAATCTTTTCACTTAACGCCTTAAAACTGGTCTGGCGCAGCAGGATCGGCACCCGACGTCGCGGCGGCCCTTCAATATTCTCTTTCGGTACGATTTGGTAATCCGGCATCCGCTGCTGCACGCTGTCGATATCCAGCGTGCGTGGCGTCAGATGGTTAATATGCGGCCCTTTAAAAGAGACGACGTCGGCAATCAGGCGGTGCTGCTCCAGCAGCGACTGATAGGTAGCAACATCGACCTGCGCTTCGCTGTGCCACTGAAAGGTTTTCAGCGCTTCGGCAACAAACTCTTCCGCCTGATCCGCCGTCAAACCTTGCTGCTTATCATTTGTTGCCATCAGCTCCAGCGCGCGAGGCGTAAAAATAGCCCGTCTGGCGAGGATCTGTTCTACCTGCTCCCTGAGCTTCGCATCCTCGATCAAATCCAGCCGCAGCAGCGAAGTGAAAACGCGGAATGGATTGTATTGCAGCGAGCTTTCCTCAACGGCGCGGAAAGCGGTCGCGTGTACCGGAACGCCCGCCGCAGAAAGATCGTAATAGCTCACCGGCAGCATCCCCATCACGGCAAACAGCCTGCGCATCGTTGCCAGTTCTTCCGCCGTACCCAGCCGGATAGCGCCGTGACGCTCTACGTCCAGCCGGTTTAGCTCCTGCTCCTTGTCCAGCGTGGCAAAAGTCTGTGGATGCGCAAGGAGGTAGCGCTCGTTCACTTCTTTCACAATGTGCAACAGCGTGCGGTACTGGGGAACTTCCTGTTGATACATCAGCGACATCGCCTTAGAGAATTTGTCGCGAATAAGATCGGGCGAAACAAGCTGGGTCATAATCTGGCCTTATGATGATGGTTTACGCGCGCAGGGTAAAAAGAGCCTGTTCGATAAGTAACAACCCTTCTTTAAGAATAGCTGGCGGCGTGGTCAGCGGTGCTAACAGCCGCAGGATATTGCGATGTCGGCCGCTTGGCATAAGCAGCACGCCTGCCTCACGTGCGCTGACGAGCAGTGCGCTAAGGTGGTCGGCTCCACAAGCATTTGCCGTATCCTTAAAGACGATGCCGCGCATTGCGCCCGTACCGGTCAGTTCACCAACCATCGGTAAGTCGCTGCCGTGCCAGCGCTGGTGGGCTTCGACAATCGCCTTATCCATTGCACAGCCCCATTCAGCCAGGCGTGCATCGGTCATCGTTTTAATCACGGCCAGGCTGGCGGCGCAGGCGACAACGTTGCCGGAATAAGTCCCACCCAGACCGCCACGCGGTAAGGCGTCCATAATCTCTTTTCGTCCGGCAATCGCCGCCAGCGGCAGGCCGTTTGCCATGCTTTTTCCCATCAGCAGCAGATCCGGCTCCGTGCCCAACGCCTCGAAGGCAAACTTTCTGCCGGTGCGGCCAAAGCCCGACTGGATCTCATCCATAATCAGCACGATGCCGGATTCGTTACACAGCCTGCGCAGCCAGCTGGCAAAAGCAGCATCCAGACAGCGAAAACCGCCTTCGCCCTGCACGGGTTCGACAATAATCGCGGCAACGTCTTCAATGTCGACCTCAACGTCGAACAGACGCAAGATAGCCGCTTTGGCTTCTTCAGCCGACACGCCAGAATCTTTGCCGGGAAAAGGCGCATGAAATACCGTTCCCGGCAGCGTGCCGATGCGGTTTTTATAAGGCTTAACCTTGCCGTTAAGCGCCAGCGCCGCGAGGGTGCGGCCATGAAAAGCATCATCGAACGCGATAACGGCCTGGCGACCCGTGCAGGCTCGCGCGATTTTAAGGGCATTTTCCGTCGCTTCCGTACCGCTGTTGGTCAGCATAAAAGCTTTATCGTAGTGCAGGGGAATAAAATCGTTGAGCGCCTCGGTTAGCTGCAAATATTTATTATGCGGCACGGCATTAAATGCCGAATGCATTAAGGCGCGAATTTGCCCGGCAGCCTGTTCAACCACTTCAGGATGGCAGTGACCTAAATTGAGTACGCCGATACCGCCAATAAAATCGATATAGCGGCGACCGGCAATATCCCAGACCTCGGCATTTTCGCCACGCTCAATACAGACGGGATGAACAATATTTATTGACTGGCTAACGAAGGGCAGCTCCATTATTTATTCCTGCTGGGGAAAAGATAAGGAAGATAAAAACAAAGTTGCCCTGCTGCTTCAAACGAAAAAAAAGGCGGTATCCATTCCTTTTTTTCCGGTATCGCTCAGGGTGCCACGTTCAGCGACGGCGCTTTTTCCTGGATCCACGCCATAAAAGCGGTCACCTTGGGTGCCTGGTGTGCGTGCTCAGGCACGGCAATATAGTAAGCGTTGTGGCTGTCCGTCATCGCATAGTGCCAGGGAATAACCAGTTTCCCCTCCGCCAGCTCTTCTTCGACAAACATACGCGGCACCAGCGCCACGCCGCAGCCAATCCGCGCGGCCTGAATAGACAGCATAAACGTCTCAAAGCGCGGGCCGTGATAGCTGTGTTCCGTATGAAACCCCTGCTGTTCATACCAGTCGTGCCAGGCTTCAGGCCGCGTAGAACTTTGCAGCAGAACCATCCGGGTCAGCTCAAGCGGCGAGGTCAAAGGCACGGCGGGAAGGATGTCGGGCGAACAGACCGGCACCACAACTTCATCCAGCAATTTTGTACAGTGCGCCCTGGGCCAGTTGCCGCGACCATAATAAAAAGCGATATCGATGTTTTCTTTATCAAAGTCAAAAAGATCGATGCGGCTCGAAATATTTAAATAAAGATTGGCGTGCTTAAAGCGAAAGCCGTTCAGGCGCGGCATCAGCCAGCGCACGCCAAAAGTCGGCAGCGTATTGACGTTCAGTACTTCATTGCGGCTACCGTAGGAAAGCATGTAGCGCGTCGACATTTCTACCTGGGTCAATACCTTACGCACTTCTGTCAGGTAAACCGATCCTTCTGGCGTCAGCTGAAGGCGCTTGCGCACGCGCTGGAAAAGCGCCGTGGCAAGAATAGCTTCCAGCTGGCCAACCTGCTTGCTGACCGCGCTCTGGGTGATATTCAGTTCTTCCGCCGCTTTGGTAAAACTTAAATGCCTGGCGGCCGCTTCAAAACACTGCATAGAGATCAATGAGGGCATGTATCGGCGATTCATATGAGGTCACAACTTTCCGGAATGAATTGAATAAAAAATGTCGTTTGTTTCCATCTGTCACTCCCATCAATACTGAATTACGCAATTTTTTTGTCAATAAATAACAGGTGATGGAATGATTAAAGAGCTAATGCTGCGAATGGGCGTCGCTGAAAATGATTATCTTGCAGGAAATTATCCCGTTACGTCGCCAATTGATGGCAGCGTAATTGGACGAATTACTTTGCAAAATAAAGAGGAAGTAGCCCAACGCATTGAGCTTGCCCACTCCGCCTTTATTCAATGGCGCAAAATTCCGGCTCCGCGCCGTGGCGAACTGGTACGTTTGTTTGCTGAACAGCTGCGCCAGCACAAAGAAGAACTGGGCGCGTTAATTACCTGGGAATGCGGCAAGATCCTGCAGGAAGGCCTGGGCGAAGTGCAGGAGATGATTGATATTTGCGATCTGGCCGTGGGTCAGTCACGTCAGCTTTACGGCCTGACTATCGCCTCGGAGCGCCCCGGCCACCACATGCGCGAAACCTGGCATCCGCTGGGCGTTATCGGCATTATCACCGCCTTTAATTTCCCCACCGCGCCCTGGGCCTGGAATGCGGCGCTGGCACTGGTTTGCGGCAACAGTCTTTTATGGAAGCCGTCAGAGAAAACGCCGCTGTGCGCACTGGCTACCCAGGCACTGCTGAACAAAGCTATCGCGCAATTTGGCGACGATGCACCGGAAGGATTAAGCCAGGTAATTTTAGGCGAGCGGGAAGCAGGTGAAGTGTTAACCAGCGATGCGCGAATTCCGCTAATCAGCGCCACCGGCAGCACGCGAATGGGCCACGATATTGGGCCAGCGGTTGCGGCACGCTTTGGCCGAAGCATTCTGGAGCTGGGCGGTAATAACGCGATGGTGGTTACGCCTGCTGCCGATCTGGATATGGCACTGCGCGCTATATTGTTTTCGGCTGTCGGCACGGCGGGCCAGCGCTGTACCTCATTGCGTCGCCTGATTGTGCACCGCTCAATAAAAGACGACCTTGTGCAGCGCCTGAAGCAGTCTTATAGCAATATCAGCATCGGCAATCCGCTCAAGGGTTCATTAATTGGGCCGCTGATTGATGAACAAGCCTTTAAGGCAATGCAAAACGTGCTGGCCCTGGCTAAAACCCACGGTGCGAAAACATTTGGCGGCGAGCGCGTGCTGGATAATAAATATTCGCAGGGCTATTACGTTTCTCCGGCAATTGTCGAGCTGGAGGCACAGACGGAATTTGTCCGCAAAGAGACTTTTGCGCCGGTTCTTTACGTACTCCCTTACGATACGCTGGATGAAGCCATTGCCTTAAATAACGATGTGCCGCAAGGGCTTTCCTCCTGTATCTTCACGACCGATATCCGCGAAGCCGAAACCTTTATTTCCGCTACCGGCAGCGACTGCGGCATCGCGAATATTAATATTGGCCCAAGCGGCGCGGAAATTGGCGGTGCTTTCGGCGGTGAGAAAGAAACCGGCGGCGGTCGCGAATCGGGTTCGGACGTCTGGAAAAGCTATATGCGTCGCCAGACCAATACCGTTAACTATTCGCGCGAATTACCGCTGGCTCAGGGTATTAAATTCAATTAGTTTGGCTGTAGCCGCTGACTTTATCAGCGGCTCTTTTTTCCCGGCTTCACGATAAAAATTCTGTCAATCATTGCAGTCTATTGCCCGGAGTCAGTATGGAGCAGAAATGTTTATGGGAAAACACCTCGTCTGAACTTCCCCTTTCTTTCCCCTGTTTGCAGTCAACGGTAGAAAGCGACGTCGTTATTATTGGCGGCGGCATTACCGGTCTTTCGACCGCGCTACATCTTGCCGAAAATAATATTTCGGTGACCGTACTGGAATCTGGCAGCGTCGCCAGCGGCGGTTCGGGACGTAACGTCGGCCTGGTCAATGCGGGTGCCTGGATCCCGCCGAACGATATTTTAAAGGTCCTGGGCAATGAGAACGGCGAACGCGTGACGCGCATGATGGGCGAAGCGCCCGCGCTGGTGTTTTCGCTGGTCGATAAGTATGGCATTGCGTGTGACGCTACCCGTAGCGGCACGCTGCATCTGGCACACAACGACAACGGCATGAAGGATTTGGCGCGTCGTTATGAACAGCTCAGCAGTCGTGGCGCACCTGTCGAAATGCTTAGCCAGACGCAGGCACAGCAGCTGGTCGGCAGCAGCAACGTTCCGGCGGCCCTACTGGATAAGCGCGCCGGTACGCTAAACCCGACAGCCTACACGCGAGGCCTGGCGCGAGCGGCCAAAATCAACGGCGCGGCAATTTATGAACAGAGCGCGGTGAAAGGCGTCAGCCGGAGCGGCACGCAGTGGACTATCACCACGGCAGAAGGCGAAGTTAAAGCGTCGCGCGTAGTGTTGGCCACCAATGCCTATACCGAGGCAGACTGGTATACGGTGAAGCAGAACTTCTTTAAAGCCTGGTATTTTCAGGTCGCTTCTGCGCCGCTGGAGTGTGCCGATGCGCAGGCTATTTTCCCTGAGCGTCAGGGTTCCTGGGATACCAAAACGGTTCTCAGCAGTATTCGTCGCGATGCACACAATCGTTTGCTGTTTGGCAGTATGGGGTCGGCGCAGGGAAAACCGGCGGCCTATATTCGCGGCTGGGTAAACAGCCAGCTGAAGTTTTATTTTCCTTTTCTGCGTAATGTAAAGTGGGAATGCTTCTGGACGGGCACGATAGGCTTTACGCCAAATCATACCTTTCGTATTTTTGAGCCACTGCCCGGCATGCTGGCCGTGACGGGCTATAACGGACGCGGCGTCACGACAGGCACCGCCGTAGGAAAAGGATTTGCGCACTATCTGACCACGGGTGAGCAATCGCTGCTGCCTCTGCCGCTACAGCAGTATAAGCCGGTGACCCACTCCACTTTGCGTTCCGCTGCCTTTGAAAATGGCTTTACGCTCTACCATACTGGCCAGGCGCTACGCATTTTCTCCTGAGCGTGCGGCAAAAGGAGTCGCGGCGAATGGTGTTGCCGGAGCCGGACTGGCCGCAATATTAAAGCCGCCGTAAGCGTTGTTGCCGGAGCCGGACTGGTCGCAATATTAAAGCCGCCGTAAGCGTTGTTGCCGGAGCGGCGCCACTGGCGCCGTTGAAAGATTTAGCACTTAACAATTTTTATAAAATTCCGCTTACCCATCAGCCATACCATTCTTTTTAACCTGACCGATAGCGGGCGCTTTTTGCGCAGCTCCTTCCAGATTTGTTTCTTTTTGGACTGATGATCTTCCTCATCTGCTGGCATCTTTATTGTCGATGCGCTGGCAAGGTCAGAATGGACAATGACCGGGGGAATAACAGCATTGATATCACAGTCAGCATATTCTTTAAAAAGGCTCCAGCGGTCTGCAACCATCCATACGGGATAAAAAGCTGCCAATACCTTTTGCGCGGCGGCCTGGTTAATAACATAGCCATGCGACATGCAGGCCTCAATAACGGGATAAACCCGGTGGGTCTGGTCGAGATGAAAAAGGTATTTATCCTGATATTGAAACGTTTTGGTCAAAAGCGTGATGGTCGGTTTTTTGCTGTATTCGGCCTTATTGAGCGCGTTCAGCACGGTCGTTATATCCGGCATCAGCTTTGCGTCGTCTTCCAGAATCAGTGCGGTGTTAATCTTTTGCGCGCACATAAGGCGGTAAACCTTGATATGGCTAAGCGAGCAGCCGATTTCGCCAGGTTTATAAGCATAATTAAGTTTACGCGTATGTTGCTGTATTTCAGCAGAGGTTAACAGCCGCCCATCTATAGCATCAATAAATTCATAATCCAGATTATATTTAGCACATTCTCTTTCAATACTTTCCCTACGCAATACCGAGCGCTTCAAATTAATAATAAAAACTTTCATTCTACTAACATCCATTATTTAAACTGGAGAAATAGTTTTCCATACCGAAATTAAACCAGAGATATTCGCGATTATTTTGGCTTTCATTTCTACTTATTCCCCAGCTCGATACTCCTGTATCGATCTTTAACATCGCGCGACGCAATTATATAAATTAATCGGGCAATTGAAACGGGCTATAGATAGTGTTTTTCATTAAGCGGGTGCTGTTGGACAGACATATCGGCAGCAGGGTTGGATTTTGCTATTACCTGCGTAAGGGGCTGTGGCATGGGGGTCAGGCGGCAGGAGCGGCTTTTACTTTTGGCCCAGCAGGTTACTGGTGAACCGGCATCAAGGGCTGAGCAATTGAGTCACTGTTAAGGGTGCTACAGGTATGCTGTAAGGCAGCAAGGGCCGCCCGAAACACGGACAGCCCTTGTCATCAGCTCACCTTTATTTAGTTGCCTGAACGGCGCGGCGCTGAGGCTGCATCTTGCTGCTGACGGTCACTTTCTGCACCGCTCGCTTACGCGTTACGTAGAAGCTCAGCATCAGCATAATCACCGCCACGGCCAGCGTCATCAACGTTTCATAACGGTAGTCGGGTGAGATAAACATATAGCCCAGCACCATCAGGATGATGGCAATAGTAAACAGCGTCAGCCACGGGAACAGCCACATCTTAAATTCTGGCGTCTGGCCGCTGCGCTCCAGTTTCCGCCGCATAATCAGCTGGGAAACGGCAATGACCAGATAAACCAGCAGCGCAATGGCGCCCGTTGTGGAAAGCAGAAAATCAAAAACCTTACCGGGGAAAGCATAGTTTGCGAAGCAGCCAGCAAAACCGGCCAGCGTGGAAGAAAGCACGGCCACGCGCGGGACGCCGCCTGCGGAAACGCGGGTGCCGGCTTTTGGCGCGTCGCCACGCTGTGCCAGCGAATAAAACATTCTTGAAGCCGTATAAAGCCCGGAGTTCATGCAGCTACAAACGGCGATAAACACTACGGTGCTGACCAAAATATTTGCGCCCGGCAGATTGAGCACGTTCAGCACGTATTGAAAACTTCCCTGTTCTTTCAGTTGTGGATCGTTCCAGCCTACCAGCGAGACCACCAGAAAAATCGACAGCAGATAGAACAAGGCAATACGGTATACCACCAGGTTGGTTGAGCGGCGGATTTGCTCGCCCGGATTTTTTGACTCGGCGGCGGCAATGGTCACAATTTCCGCGCCGAAGAAAGAGAAGATGGTAATCAGCACGCCGGAAAGGATTGCGCCGCTACCGTGCGGCATAAAGCCACCATGATCCCATAAGCGCGACACGCCGCTTACTTTTGCCAAAGGCCAGTAGCCGCTTACCGCCACAATGCCGACGATGATAAAAGCGATAATTGCCACCACTTTGATAATGGAAAACCAGAATTCAAATTCACCGAAGTTTTTCACATTGAAGAGGTTGGTGATGGTCAGCAGAGTCATGATGGAAAGCGTATAAACCCAGGCGGGAACGGCAGGCAAAGCGGAGTGAAGGATATTGGCTCCGGCTATCGCCTCGACCGGCACAATCAGTACCCAGAACCACCAGTACAGCCAGCCGATAGTGAAGCCAGCCCAGGGGCCGAGCGCTCGGGCGGCGTAGGTGGAAAAAGAACCCGAATCTGGCTGTATTACCGCCATTTCGCCTAACATTCGCATAACCAGTAAAACCAGAAAACCGGTCAAAGCATAAGAAATTAATATGGCCGGGCCGGCAGTAGCAATCGCGCTGGCAGAACCGATAAACAGACCAGCGCCAATAATACCGGCAATTGAAATCATCGTGACCTGACGACTGGATAATCCGTCGCCAAGCGCGGAGTGCAGTTTAGGTGGGTTCATAGTTATTCCTGCATAGCATAGAGTTAGTGGCGTTAGTGCTTTTCTCCTGTGCAAATTCCCTTTCTTCGTTGCGCTGTCACACAACTGTCATTTCCTGAATTAATTCTGTACTTTACCGAAAAAGGAGTAAAAGCTTTCAGGTTGGTGAGTCATAGCCTTTTCTTATGTTGCTGATATGCAGCATTAATTTCCTGTCTCATCAGCATGAGTATCTTGACGTAACAAAAAATACACAAACGACAATTGGGAATGAACTGGCAACTTTTTTTCACCGAACGGGCTGGATGCAGAAAAATGGCGGCGTGATGCTGCGGTGACTGTGGCAGTAATGTGATAATCGTTGTTAATTTGTAGCAGGACAAAGGTACACTCTTCTGCCTGTTTATTGATTTGAGCATAAGAATGAATTTCCTTTATCCGCTGATGGCGGTGTTGATCTGGTCGTTCAACGCTATCGTCAGCAAAATTTCCGCTGGCGCTATCGATCCGGCCGCTATCTCTTTCTATCGCTGGTTAATTGCGCTGCTTGCACTGACGCCTTTTGTACTGCCTGCCGTGTGGCGTAATCGGCGTCCGATCGGGCCACATCCCTGGCAATTATTGACGCTCGGCCTGCTTGGCATGGTGCTTTATCAGAGCCTGGCCTACTACGCCGCGCACAGCGTGAGCGCGCTGTCGATGGGTATTCTGGTTTCACTGATCCCGCTACTGACCGTGCTAATCAGTATTGTGCTGTTAAAAGTTGCGCCGACGGTAGGCATTCTGATCGGCAGCGTGCTGTCGTTCAGCGGTCTGGTGTGGCTGATTAGCCAGGGCAATCCTGCGCAGCTGTTAACGCAGGGCATGGGTACTGGCGAACTAATGCTGTTTGCCGCCTCCACTTCTTATGCGCTGTATGGCGTGCTGACCCGCCGCTGGGCAATTCCACTGCCGAACTGGCAAAGTCTTTACGTGCAGATTGTGTTTGGCGTCCTGCTATTGCTGCCCGGTTTCCTGCTGGCAAAAGACGTTTCGCTAAACGCGCATAACCTGCCGCTGGTGCTGTTTGCCGCTATTCCGGCTTCAATTATCGCGCCTTTTTTGTGGATCCAGGGCGTGATGCGGATGGGTGCCAGCACCGCATCGATCTTTATGAATCTGACGCCCGTTTTTACCGCCGTTATCGCCGTACTGTTTCTGCATGAAAAGCTGCACAGCTACCATTTTATCGGCGGCGGCATTACTCTGTGCGGCGTGATTCTGGCTCAGCGGCTGCGTACGCCTTTACGCCTGAAAAAAACGGCCGGACGCCAGAAAATTGCTGAAAAATAATCGGCTCTGCGGCCCCTCGCCACTACCTATCGCAAAGCGGGATTGTTATCATAGCCAATCCCCTTTTTCCGGTGCGCCCCGGATAATTTTGAGTTAAGGATTTTGCCATGCAACCTCTTAGTGGCCCCGGTGCGCCATTACCTGGCGAACGTACGACGGTCGAAAACCGACCCGATACCAGCCGAACCGGCCCGGGAGACCAGCCGCTGACGCCCGCTCAGCGCACCACGCTGGAAAGGCTGATTGTCAAAATCATGTCCCTCAGCTCGTTGAAATCCCCGGAGCTGTGGGCTGGCCTGCGGCATGAGGTCGGCGTGAAAAATGACGCGGGACTGCTGTCGCGCCATTTCCCGGCGGCCGAGCAGTTTCTGAATACGCGTCTTTCCCAGGTGCAGAATACGCATGCGACCCGTCAGCTGTTTCAACAGCTGAGCGATCTGCTGCCTCAGGGTAATAATCGTCAGGCGGTCAGCGACTTTATTCGCCAGCAGTTTGGCCATACCGTGCTCAGCTCGCTGAATACCGACCAGCTGCGTCAGGTGTTGACGATGTTACAAAACGGACAGATGGCGATCCCGCAGCCGCAGCAGAATCGCGTTACCGACCGTTCGCTGCTGCCCGCAGAACACCATGCGCTTAATCAGCAGGTGGCGCGCCTGGCTGCCGTTACTGGCGAGCAGCCGGTCAAGCTGTGGACGTCGGCGCTGAAAGTGGTCAATCTGCACAGCGGTGACCCGATTCCTTCCCGCCTGTTCCCGCTGCTGACGCAATATTTACAGGTTAGCCAGACGCTCAGCCAGCAGCCTGCGCCCACGCTGCATTCACTGCTTGCCACGCTAAAGGTGCCATCCGATCATGCTGAGCAACGCATGCTGGAAGATGCCAGCCAGCAGCGGTTCCAGCTGCCGCCGCAGGCCGTACTGACCGCGGCACAGGCGCAGGATTTGATGAATCTGCTGTTCTCACGCCGCGCCGAGCGTCTGAAAGAGCTGCCGCTGGCCGACAGCGAAATCAATCCTCAACCCATCGTCGCGCCCATCAGCTATCTGCCAACGGCGCTACAGCCGCTGGTTAGCCGACCAGCCGTCACCGCTTTTACGGCGCTACTGCTGGTTATTTTCCTGCTGTGGGTTTTCCTCTGAGTTCAGCAGCCGCACGCCTGTAAGCTTTGCGGCGGCCACTCGCCTTTAGCGGTTCCCTGCGCGATCGGATGACGGTCGCGCAGCCAGAAATCCAGGCCGCCGATAAGCTCCTTAACGCGAAATCCTGCCGCCGCCAGCTTCCATGCGCCTTTGGTCGAACCGTTACAGCCGATGCCGTCACAATAGGTGATGTAAACCTTACTTTTATCCAGCGCTGCCAGCGTTTCAGCCGTCATAGTGGCGTGCGGAAAGCTTGCCGCGCCGGGAATATGGCCGGCCAGGTAATGTTCCGTTGAACGGGTATCGATAACAACGATAGCGGTAATGGCGTTAGCAAGATCCTGCGCTAAATCCCACGCGTCGGTATAGTAAGCCAGCTTCTCGCGTAGCCAGGCTTCACTTTGCACGGCTGACGGCGGTGGAAATTGTAAAACAGCGGAAAAGGTCATCGGGGTAGCTCCTTTGCTTAATGTCCCCGCAATGATAAGGTCAATGGGTCTTAATAATAAGACCCATTTTAACCGAAGAGTAAGACCATTATGCCGCTGGCCCGCGCTTCTTTTATTCAGATATTTGCTTCGCAGCACGGCAGAACGCTACGGGAAAAACTGTGCGCCGCTCTGCGCCAGCTCATCACCAGCGGCACGCTGCCGCAGGGCGAACGACTTCCCTCCTCGCGCCTGCTGGCTGGCGATTTGTCATTGTCGAGAGTAACGGTAGAAGCAGCCTATGCGCAGCTGGAAAGCGAAGGCTATCTGTTTCGTCAAACCGGTAAAGGGACTTTTGTTGCCGTTGGGCTGCCAGAGATGCAGCGCGTCAGAAAACCAGGCCGGACAGAAAAACCCGCGTTTTCCGCACGGGGAGCGCGCATTGTAGCGACCGGCGGCTGTAGCGATCCTCTTTTCCCTCAGGCTTTCGCCGCCGGTTCGCCGGATCTGCGTGCTTTTCCTCACGATATCTGGCGACGGCTGACCGTACAGCGTTTGCGCCACGAGCCGGAAAAAATGATGGGCTATGGTAGCCCGCAAGGGTTGCCGGAACTGCGTCAGGCGGTGGCCCGTTATCTCCACCTGTCGCGCGGCGTGCGCTGTGAAGCGGAGCAGGTCATCATTCTGACCAGTTCTCAGCAGGCGTTACAGATGCTGGCAATGCTGCTGTGCGATCCGGGCGAGCAGATCTGGCTGGAAGAGCCGGGCTATAGTGGCGCTCATCATGCTTTTGTCAGCGCGGGTGCCGCAGTCAGTACGGTGGCGCTGGACGATCAGGGTGCCAGAATTCCCGAGCGGCCAGCGGCCAAACTGGTCTACCTGACGCCTTCCCATCAGTATCCAACGGGCGTGGCGATGAGCCTGGCGCGTCGTCTGCAATGGCTGCATTTCGCCCGTACGCAAAATGCCTGGCTGATTGAAGATGACTACGACAGCGAATTTTATTACGACAGCCAGCCTGCGCCCGCCATGCAAGGGCTGGATAGCGCCGGACGCGTGCTCTATCTGGGCACGTTTTCCAAAACGCTGTTCCCTTCCCTGCGGCTGGCTTATCTGGTTGTCCCTTCCGCCCTGGTCAGTCCTTTTTGCCGCCTGCGCAGCGTCATGGACGGGCATAGCGCACAGCTTCTACAGGCAGTGACGGCAGATTTTATCAATAACGGTCACTTTCAGGCGCATTTACGGCTGATGCGTAAGCTGTATGCCAGCCGCCGCGATCTGCTTCTGACGCAGCTTTCAGCGAGGCTGGACGATAAGCTCAAGCCGCTGAGCCACCAGCACGGTTTACAGTTAACGGTTACGCTGCCGGATGGCGGAGAAGAGAGATTAACGCGCCAGGCTTTGCAGACGGGTTTGCTGCTGCCGCGGCTGTCGCCGTTATATCAGGGAACGGCGCGCCAGGAAGGCTGGCTGCTGGGATTCTCCGCCCTGCAGCGAGCGGAGATTATTAGCGCGGTCGACAAGCTTGCGCGCCTGTTTTAGTCACCGGTTTACCACATCACTTCCATCTGCGCGCCAAAGCTGACCTCATCGCTGTTTCCGCGGCTGAACGTATGCAGGCCGGTATCGCTGTAAGCCGTGCCGGAACTGAAGCCGTCGTCGCTTGCCGTGGCATAGCCCCATTTTTCATGCCATTTAGCCCAGCTAGCAAACAAACGCAGCGCCGGACGCGACCAGACGCTGTCACCCGCCTGCCACTGCTGCGCCAGCGTCACTTTATACTGGCTGTTGCGCTCGCGGGTACGCTGCGATTTGACGTTATCGTAACCGGCTTCCAGCACGGTGCTCATAATCGGCGTCCACTTATACATTGGACTTATACCCGCGCTGTACCATTCGGTGCCGTTGTTATTGTCACGATCGATATTCTGGTACATCGCCACATACATCATTCCCCACCGATTGTTGAAATCAATCGAACCGTGGTTGAGCACGCGGATCATCCGCCCATTGTTATCAACCGATGCGCCTTCGTTGCGACCGTTTCCCAGCGAGGTCATTGAATCCGTCGCATACTGCGCCACAAACTTATTGTTTCCTCCCGCTAAATCCTGCGTATGGATGGCCGTTAGCATCCAGCCTGCCCGACTGGCATCGTCCGCCAGTCGGTAGCCCTCCTGCACGTTGGCGCGGCCATAATCGAACCCCAGCTCTACGCTGCCGCCGGAATTGGTTTGCAGGCCAGCAAGGCGCACGTCGAAAACATCATTGACGGTTGGACGCTCATCCTGCTGAGAATCAATATAACCCTGCGAACCGCCCGACTCGCTGTTGCGGGTGACCGCCAGTGAAAGCTTGCCAAAACCCAGATCGACATTTTCCAGCCCGGCTCCCGGCCCGGAAATATCCCAGTAAAAGAAGTCGGTCATAAATACATCGTGGCGCTGATAGAAACGCTTACCGGCCCAAATCGTCGAGCCGGGCAGCGCGTCGATCAGATTGACGCCCGTGATGTTCACTTCGCGAAAACCCGGCGATACCGCTTCAAAATCGGCGCGCTGAGAAACGGCATAGGCCAGTGTAGTGTCGAAATAGAAGCTTTTATTGCCCTCCTTCCATGCCTCCTGGCCCAGTTTTAATTCCGCGTAGGTTTCGCATTCGTTGCCCAGTCGATATTTGGTTTGCGCGCCGGTGGCCTTAAAGCATTGCTGTT
Source organism: Erwinia sp. BNK-24-b (assembly GCF_047456155.1). Taxonomy (NCBI): domain Bacteria; kingdom Pseudomonadati; phylum Pseudomonadota; class Gammaproteobacteria; order Enterobacterales; family Erwiniaceae; genus Erwinia; species Erwinia sp. BNK-24-b. The sequence continues at coordinate 1,203,383 of NZ_CP179901.1, read as the reverse complement.
CGCCGCCGCTGCCGGTCCAGCCGATACCGGAACGGGCATAGCCGTGAAAATCCACCGCCGTTGCCGGTAAAGACATTGCGGCGGTAATCAGTGCGGCGAGAAGCGTTTTTCCTGCAAGTGTCTTGTCTTTCATCATATTATTCCCTTAATTGATAGAACGCGTTATTCCTGTAGCCACCATATCGCCTCAAAGGGCCGCAGAATGCAGGGCTGCGGCTGATGGGGCGCGTCGTCATAATTACTGATTACCCTGCGCCAGCCGGCGACGGCAATATCAGTGTTTTGCCAGTGAAGCGGCTCGCGGCGCAAATTGGCCACTACCAGAAGCCGCTGTCCGTTCCAGCATCGCAGGTAGCTCCACAGCGCCGGATGCAGCGGCGCAAGATCGTTATAATCGCCAGACGTCAGCAGCGGGAGCTGTTTGCGCAGGGCGATAAGCTGGCGATAGGTATGAAAAACTGAATCAGGATCGGCAACCGCGTCTTCCACATTTACCGTTAAGTAGTTTTGCGCGCAGCTCAGCCAGGGCTGGCCGGTAGTGAAGCCTGCGTTAGCTTCTGCGCTCCACTGCATTGGCGTACGGCTGTTATCACGTGATTTGCTGGCCAGTACGGAGAGTAAATCGGCTTCGCTGCGGCCTTCGGCGCGCAGTTCGGCATACATAGTCAGGCTTTCGACATCACGGTACTGCCCGATATGGCTGAAGCCCGGATTAGTCATCCCAATCTCTTCACCCTGATAGATATAGGGCGTGCCCTGCATACCGTGCAGCACCATTGCCAGCATTTTTGCCGCAGGAACGCGTAACCTGCCGTCATCCCCGAAGCGAGAAACGATGCGCGGCTGATCGTGGTTGCACCAGAACAGCGCGTTCCAGGCCCGTCCATGCATACCGCGCTGCCAGTGGTTGAAAATGCGCTTAAGCTCAATAAAATCGGGCGCGGCCAGCGACCACTTGTCGCCGCCGGGATAGTCGACCTTCAGATGATGAAAATTAAAGGTCATGGAAAGCTCGCTGCCATCACTGGCCGCATATTGCTGACAGTTTGCCAGCGTGGTAGAGGACATTTCGCCTACCGTCATCAGTCCGAGCGGCTGAAATACCTCACGGCTCATTTCCCGCAGATAGTCGTGAATCAGCGAGCCATCGGTATAGAAGCACCGTCCATCGCCCTCCCTGTCTTCAGGCAGTGCCGGATGCTTGGCAACCAGGTTAATCACGTCCAGACGAAGTCCATCAACGCCTTTTGCCGCCCAAAACCGACAGATTTGCTTCAGTTCATCCCGTACCGGCGGATGTTCCCAGTTAAGATCGGCCTGCTCAACAGCATACAGATGCAGATAATATTGCCCGCTGGCCTGATGCCATTGCCAGGCTGAACCGCCAAATTTAGAACGCCAGCTGTTCGGCGGCTGGCCATCCTTACCGTCCCGCCAGATATAAAATGGCCGATATGGGCTATCCGCATCCTTCGCGGCCACAAACCAGGGATGCTGCGTCGAGGTGTGGTTGAACACCATATCCATCACGATACGGATATTGCGCCGGTGCGCTTCGGCTACCAGCCGCTCAAAATCCTCCATGGTGCCGTAAAGAGGATCGATAGCGCAGTAGTCGGCCACGTCATAACCGTTATCAACCTGCGGCGAAATATACACAGGCGTTAACCAGACGGCATCCACGCCCAGCAAATGCAAATAATCCAGTCGGGAAATAACGCCGTTTAAATCGCCGTAGCCGTTGCCGCTGCTGTCCTGAAAACTTTTTGGGTAAATTTGATAAATAACGCCGTTCTGCCACCAGGCAACTGTCTTACTCATAAATAATCCTTTAATTATGCCGAAATTTCGCCACGCCTGGCCTTATAGCGGTAAAGCAACAGCGTTAATAATAGAGGGACAATAATTGCCACCAGCATCGCCGTCAGAAATACCAGCCAGAACTGAGGCTGAATAGATAAAATTCCCGGCAGGCCGCCGACGCCAATACTGTTAGCCAGCACGCCGTTTAATCCGCAAAGCAGTCCGGCGACAGAAGAGCCGATCATGGCGCATAGCATGGGAAAGCGATATTTCAGGTTAATGCCGTACATGGCAGGTTCCGTTACGCCTAAATAAGCGGAAATAGCGGCAGGAACGGATATTTCTCTTTCGTTAACTTTACGGCTAATAATAATAATGCCCACCACGGCGGAAGCCTGAGCGATATTCGATAGCGCAATCAGCGGCCACAGTGGCGTGCCGCCCGAGCTGTTAATCATCTGCAAATCAATCGCCAGCGTGGTCTGGTGTATGCCGGTAATCACCAGCGGCGCATAAAGAAAACCAAACAGCGCAGCGCCAATCGGCGCAAAGCTGCCGGTCATTAACGCGGTGACGCCCCACGCCACGCCGTCGCCAATCAGCCTGCCAAAAGGCCCGATAAGCGCATGCGCAAGAAATACGCCCAGCAAAATGGTGAAAATCGGCACCACGACCAGCCAGAGATACTCCGGCACCCATTTTTTCAAGCGGAGCTCAATCCAGGCCAGCGCCATACCGGCCAGCACTGACGGGATCACCTGCGCCTGGTAGCCTACCTTTTCAATCACAAACCAGCCGAAATCCCAGAAAGCCGGCGTTTGCTGCCCAAGCAGATAGGAATTCATCAGCTGTGGTGAAACCAGGGTGATACCCAGAACCAGACCCAGCACTGGCGTACCGCCCATCTTTTTTACCGTTGACCAGCAAACGGCTACCGGCAAAAACATAAATATCGCTTCGCCCGGCAGCCACAGGAAGTCATAGATATTTTGCCAGGCTGGATGCTGTTGCGCCAGCGTCTGCCCGTTGGGAAAAGGCAGGTCGCCGATAATATTGCGGAAGCCTAAGATTAAACCGCCGCAGATTAACGCGGGTAACAGGGGGAAGAAAATTTCAGCGAGATGAGAAAGCGCACGCTCATGTGCTTTCATATTCTGTCGCGCGGCCATTTTTAACTGTTCTTTATCCACCGAACCAGAACCGATTTTAGCCTGTAGCGCCTGATAATAACTTTCCACCTCTGTTCCGATTACAACCTGGAACTGGCCGGCATTGGTAAAACAGCCTTTAACCGCAGATAACGCTTCGATAGTTTTCGGTTGAGCAAGTTCAGGATCGGCAAGCACAAAACGTAATCGGGTAATACAGTGGCTGACGGCAGCAATATTTTCGCGACCACCTACCAGTTCGATCAGGCGATCGATATCCTGCTCTTTTATATTTTCCATAAAAGTCCCTTTATTAATTTATATTAATATGAAAATACCAGGAGAAATGAAAGCCCATTTAAATAACATGAAGTCCTGATAATTTAATAATCCTTTAACTTTACACTCACACTATTTACCGCTCCGCGTCCGCAAAATAGCGCGTTTTTTTAGTTTGCCGAGTGTAACTATTAATATTCCCGCCAGGAAAGGGAACGTTCCCATTCTGAAACGAAGATCACAAAACCCGTGGTTTTACCGGCAGGTGGATTCAGGAAATTTTGCAGGCAACAACAGCGTGCTGAATACCGGATTCGCCGTTTAGCTGAGCAAGCAGCTGTGTGGCCGCCAGTAGACCTGCTTCACCGTAGCCAAACTCTACCGACAGGGTCTCAGGGAATAAAAATTTAGCCAGCTGGGTATTACCGATAGCGCAAACCTGCACGTGACCGAACTGAGGCTGCTGCAAATATTTGTTAGCACCCAGCGCAATGCTGTCTGAGGCACAGATAAGCGCGGTAGTTTCTGGCCCCAGAACGCTGGCGGCACGCTCAAAGCCGTACTGATATGTCAGCTCGCCCAGCTCGCTAAGCGGGCTGAGCTGCAGGCGCTGACAGCCAGCAAGATAAGCCTGATAGCGCGAGGCTCCGGTGGTGGCGTCGCGCTGATCCACGCCGAGATAGCTGATATGCCGATGCCCATGCTGATAAAGATGGTCCATCAACAGGTTGACCGCGCCCCTATCGTCATAGCAGACCGAGGAAAAACCGGCGTACTGGCGCACCATAATCACCATTTTATCCTGCCACTTACTGAACATTTCTGCGCTCAGCCCGCTGAAGCCAAACAGGATGACGCCATCCACATGACGCTGGGCCAGCATCTGTAACTGCCCTTGTACCAGTTGCGGATCGAACTGGCTTTCCATCACGATGGGATCGAAACCCTGCTGATAAAACAGCGGCAGCATTTCCCTGACCGCCTGATTTTCAGCCGGAGAGTCGAGGCGCGACACGATAATACCTATTACCTTGTCGCTTTGTTCACGCATGGCACGGGCCGATCTGGATGGAGTAAAACTCTGCTGGCGAATTATCGCTTCAACTTTTTCACGCGTTTTTTGGCTGACGCCGCTTTCTGCATTGAGCACGCGTGAAACGGTAGATTTCCCTACGCCGCTCAGACGAGCAATATCCTTAATGGTCAGGCGATTATTCATACATCTGTTGAGAGTTAATAAGACAGGCTGCCAGACTAGCGTATTTAACGGCAATAATCAGCCGTGCTGAAAGGTCGGCCATTGCTACACAGCCGACCTGCTAGTAGCCCACAGGCTATTGCGTACGGGCGAAGTTAAGCGTGACGGCAATGCCCAGCGCCGCGCAGACAGCGCCAGCCAGATAGACGGAGCCGTAGCCCAGCGACGTTGCCAGAATGCCGGTTAGCGGGCCGCTGGCACCGTAGGCGATATCCTGAAAAGCCGAAAAGCCACCGAGCGCCGTGCCGCGTACCTGTGGCGCAACCCGTTTGACCACTTCGACACCCAGCGCGGGAAAGACCAGCGAACAGCCGCAGCCGGTTAATGCCGCACCGGCCAGCGCCATCCCGCCGTTGGTCGCCAGGCCTAGCAGCAGTAAGCCGAGCGCCTCGATCGCCAGCGAAATCAGCGCCACGCGCACGCCGCCCAGCCGATCCGGCATCCAGCCAAACAGAATACGCATCAGGACAAAAGCCATGCCGAAGGCGGTCAGCGCGAAGCCCGCATTGCCCCAGTGCTGACTGGCAAAATAGAGCGTGGTAAAAGTGCCGATAACGGCAAAACCCGTTCCCTGAAGCGCGAGCGCAAAACCGGGTGAAAGTATCTGCCCCACCACTTTCCACAGTGAAGGCCGTTCGCCGTCGTGCGTCGGCACGGGTTTAACCCAAAAGTTAAACAGCAGCGCGAAAACAGGCAGCACCACCGTGGCAATGCCCATCGCCTCAAAACCCCAGCGGGTATGCAGCCATAGGCCAAGAGGCGCACCGACAGCCAGCGCGCCATAAATCGCCATGCCGTTCCACGACATCACCTGGCCCGAACGTTTTGGCCCGACCAGCCCCATTCCCCAGGTAAGATTGCCCGTCAACAGCTGGCTTTCGCCAAAGCCGAGCAGCAGTCGCCCCGCCACCAGCAGCGCAAACTTTGCCATCACCGGCACCGGTAATATCGCCGCCAGTACATAAGCGACGCCAACCAGCGTACAGGCTACCATCCCCTGTAGCACCGAGCGTTTCGCCCCGCGCTGGTCGGCCAGCCTGCCGGCATAGCCACGCGTCAGCAAGGTCGCGAAGAACTGGATGCCCACCGCGACGCCAACCATTACGTTGTTCAGCCCCAGCTGCTGATGGACGAACAGCGGGATCACCGGCAACGCCAGGCCAGCGGTCAGATAAGTTAAGAAAACGGCAAAGGAGATCGAGGCCAGAGAGACGGTCGATCGAGAAGAACTTTCATGAGTAAGGGAAGACATTAATCCCGCTGCTCCTTAAAGATGAAGGGCGTGGCGTCAGACACACCCAAAAAGCTGCCGCTATAGCGACAGGCCGGGTGCGTTGATTTACGTTAAACGCTTACGCAACATCGTTAAGATATTGGGGAAAAGATAGCCGCAGCGTGACGAAAAACTTTCCGGTTGTCAAGCAGTAAGGCGCGTAATAGCTCCAGACAGGCAGTATAACTGATTAAAACCGAGACACTATTTATGCAGGAAAACACTGTTTTTAGCGGAGTAAAAAGCGGAGAGATAAAAAAGGATGCCCTTGCGGAGCATCCTTTTTTACAGCGTAAAGCCGAGCCGTTACAGCTTGCGCATCACCAGCGTGGCGTTGGTGCCGCCAAAGCCAAAGCTGTTAGACATTACGGTAGTCAGCTTCTGCTCGGTTGGTTTGGTCACGATGTTCAGACCTTCCGCCGCCGCGTCCAGCTCGTCAATGTTGATGCTTGGCGCGATAAAACCGTGCTCCAGCATCAGCAGCGAGTAGATAGCTTCCTGCACGCCCGCCGCACCCAGAGAGTGACCGGTCATGGCTTTGGTAGCGGACATCGCTGGCGTGTTGTCGCTGAATACTTCGCGGATCGCGCCCAGCTCTTTCACATCACCAACCGGCGTAGAGGTGCCGTGCGTGTTCAGGTAGTCGATTGGCGTATCCACACCCTGCATCGCCAGACGCATACAGCGCATTGCGCCTTCGCCTGATGGGGCAACCATGTCCGCGCCGTCAGAGGTTGCGCCATAGCCAACAACTTCCGCATAGATATGTGCACCGCGCGCCAGCGCGTGCTCCAGCTCTTCCACCACTACCATGCCGCCGCCGCCAGCGATGACGAAACCGTCGCGGCTGGTGTCGTAGGTGCGAGACGCTTTTTCTGGCGTTTCGTTATATTTGGTAGAGAGTGCGCCCATTGCATCGAACTCGCAGGACATTTCCCAGCACAGCTCTTCGCCGCCGCCCGCAAAGACTACGTCCTGTTTGCCCAGCTGGATCTGCTCAACGGCGTTGCCGATACAGTGTGCAGAAGTCGCACAGGCGGAGCTGATGGAGTAGTTTACGCCGTGAATTTTAAACGGGGTCGCGAGGCAGGCAGAAACGCCGGAAGCCATTGCCTTGGTCACCATATAAGGACCCACGCCGCGCAGACCTTTAGCACGCATGCCGTCAACGCTTGCCGCCTGGTTGTACGGCGAACCGCCGCCGGAACCGGCAACCAGACCCACACGCGGGTTGTTCTGGTACTGTTCAACGGTCAAACCGGAATCTTTTACCGCTTCCAGCATGGAAATATAGGCATAAATGGACGCATCGCTCATGAAACGCAGGGATTTACGGTCGATCAGACCGGCGATCTCGTCTTTAGAGAGCTTGACGTTGCCCCAAACGTGACTACGCATGCCGGAATCTTTCAGCTCCTGAGAGAAGGTAATGCCGGAACGGCCTTCACGCAGAGACGCAAGGACTTCCTGTTGGTTATTACCAATGCTGGAAACGATACCCAGGCCAGTAATCACTGCACGTTTCATTCAATACCTCGTTAACTACTTATATTAGGATTCGACACGCACTTTAGCGTACAGTTGTAAGCCGAACAAGTCCGATCTGCTTTTAACTTTTGTAAATTTGCGTGGTCGCACCCCGGCGGTTACAATCGCAACACCGTAAGATAATAGAGCTTTTGCCTTGAACAACGCCCCGATTGAGCATGCAAAACTAAGCTGGAACGAACAGGGTACACCTGTATCCCGAACCTTCGGCGACGTCTATTTTTCCAATGAAAATGGCCTGGAAGAAACGCGTTACGTCTTCCTGGGCGGCAACCGGCTGCCCGAGCGTTTTGCACAGCATTCCCGGGCGCTGTTTATCGCGGCGGAAACCGGTTTTGGCACCGGCCTGAATTTTTTGACGCTCTGGCAGACCTTCGACCGGTTCCGCGCCGAACAGCCGCAGGCCAGCCTGCAACGCCTGCACTTTATCAGCTGTGAAAAGTATCCGCTCAGCAAGGAAGATCTGGCCAGCGCGCAGCAGCGCTGGCCAGAACTCGCCGACTACGCCGTCGCGCTGCGCGAGCAGTGGCCCGCCGCCCTGCCCGGCTGCCATCGCCTGCTGCTGGACAATGGGCGTGTCACCCTCGACCTGTGGTTCGGCGATATCAACCAGCTGATCCATACCTTTGACGACAGCCTTAACCAGCAGGTTGACGCGTGGTTTCTGGATGGGTTTGCCCCGTCTAAGAATCCCGATATGTGGACGCCAGAACTGTTTGCCTGTATGGCAAAAACGGCACGTCAGGGCGGCACGCTGGCGACGTTTACCTGCGCAGGATTTGTCCGTCGTGGTCTACAGGAAGCGGGATTTACCGTCAGCAAGCGCAAAGGTTTTGGCCCTAAACGCCACATGCTTTGCGGAGTGCTTGAGCAGGCAATCGCTACACCCGCCGCCGCGCCATGGTATTGCCGTCCGCCAGCGCAAGGTGAGGATATTGCATTAATCGGTGGCGGTATCGCCAGCGCGCTGCTGGCGCTCGCCCTTCTGCGGCGCGGTAAAAAAGTGACGCTTTACAGCGCAGACGCCGAGTCGGCTCAGGGCGCATCCGGCAATCGTCAGGGCGCGCTTTATCCGCTATTGAACCATCACGATCCGGCGCTGGGCCGCTTTTTCCCTGCCGCTTTTACCTTTGCCCGCCGCGTCTATGACAGCTTGCCGGTCAGTTTCGATCGTGACTGGTGCGGCGTTATGCAGCTTGGCTGGGATGAAAAAAGCGCGGAAAAAATCGCTAAAATGCTGACGATGAACCTGCCGGACGAGATTGCTTATGCCGTAGAGGTTCAGGAAGCGGAAGCACTGTGCGGCGTAGAAACCGGCTGCGCAGGGATAACTTATCCGGCTGGCGGCTGGCTCTCTCCCGCGCAGCTAACACCCGCATTATTTGCGCTGGCGCAGCGGCAAGGGCTGGTCGTTCACTGGCAGCATAAGCTAACGGAACTGACTGCCACAGAAGCGGGCTGGCAGCTGAATTTTGTTGAGAAACCGGCGCAAACTCACCGCAACGTGGTGCTGGCGACCGGCCATGCGCTGACGGACTTTGCGCAAAGTGAAAAGCTACCCGCGTACGCCGTTAGCGGCCAGGTCAGCCATATCCCCACGACGCCAGCGCTGAGCCAGCTTAAACAGGTGCTTTGCTATGACGGCTACCTGACGCCGGTTAATCCGCAAAACCAGCATCACTGCATTGGCGCCAGCTACCATCGTGCCGACAGCAATACGGCCTATCGCGAAGAAGATCAGCAGGAAAACCGCGAGCGGCTGATCCGCTGTCTGCCCGATGCCGACTGGCCGCGGGAAGTAGACGTCAGTGAAGGAAGCGCCCGTAGCGGCGTACGCTGTGCCACGCGCGACCATCTGCCGATGATTGGGCCGCTGCCGGACTACCAGCAGACGCTGGAGCAGTACGCAACCCTGTCGCAGAACAAAGCCAATGCAAAAGATGCGCCGCTCCACAACGGCCTTTTTGTGCTGGGGGCGCTAGGCTCCCGAGGATTATGCAGCGGCCCGCTGGCGGCAGAAGCGCTGGCGGCGCAGCTGTGTGGCGAACCCGTTCCGCTGGACAGGGAAACGCTGGCGGCCACGCACCCTAATCGCTACTGGGTAAGAAAGCTGTTGAAGGGTAAGGCGGTAAAAAAAACGGACTAACCGGCCGGTTGACGATAGCTGTCCGCCAGATATCTTCCCTGCCGCTTTTAGTATGTTGTAATTAAATTGCCGGTAATGAAAATGGGCGCACCCTGCGATGCGCCCATTCAAACCGCTAACAGCTTAGTCTACCCGCTTCAGCCTGTAGCCTGTAGCCTGTAGCCTGTAGCCTGTAGCCTGTAGCCTGTAGCCTGTAGCCTGTAGCCTGTAGCCCGTAGCCCGTAGCCCGTAGCCCGTAGCCCGCACTTAATCAGGAAGGATGGCGCGCCGTCATAAAAAGGTTGTCCCACATGCCCAGCACCAGCGCCTGATCGCGTGGCGAAAGCTCACCGGCGTGAATGGCCGTTTCCAGACTGTTTAATACCTGGATTTGCAGCGCTTCCGGCGTGTGCTCGCCTTTCTGTTCAATTTCCGCCACGGCCAGCGTCAGGTGCCCGCGCAAATAGCCGCTGGCAAAAAGTTCATCGTCGCTGGCGCTCTCTACCATGTTATCGATCAGGGCCAGAATGCGCGCTTCAAATTCGTCAATCATAAAATCCTCTTTTGCTGGTCAGAGATCGTCCGGCCAGGGAAACTGCGCTGCGGTCAGCGGCGGTGTTGAATAATAACGGCCCAGTTCAGCGATAAAACGGGCTGGCCGTGGCGGAATTCCCTTTTCCAGATGAGCCATGACCTGCGCGTGTACCTTGCGCTGGAACGCAATGCGATCCGGCTCGAAGTCGCCATTGAGATTGTCACAACTTACGTTGAAGGGAAAGCCCGCCGCCATACAAAACATCCATTCCAGCGCCTGCGGCCTGACCTCCACCGCTTCAAACTGGCCTTGCGTCATGGCGTCCCGTCCGTCCGGACAGTACCAGTAGCCAAAATCCACCAGCTTGCGCCGCTCTGCGCCAGCGATGCACCAGTGGGAAATTTCATGCAGCGCGCTGGCGTAATAGCCATGGGCGAAGACGATGCGGTGATAAGGCACTTCGCCATCGGCGGGCAGGTAGATCGGTTCATCGTCTCCCTTGACCAGGCGCGTCTGAAAATCGGCAAAAAAGCAGCGGTCGAAAATCTCAATTAGCTGCGTGTAATCGTGAGCACTCATTGTTTATCTTCTGCAAAAATATTACGCCGTACGGCGCGTCAGGTTCCCTAAAGAGCAGCCTTTATGCCGCTCAGCCCAGCAGATGGCGAAACCACGCGGCGATCTCCGCGCCGTGGCTGTCATACAGCAATTTTGCGCTCATCACGATGGAAACCGTAACCACCATCGGACGAATCAGCTTTTGTCCCCGGCTAAGCACCAGCCGCGCGCCCAGCCGTGCGCCGCAGATAGCGCCAATCAGCATAACCAGGCCCGTGCCCCACACCACTTTGCCGCCAAAAATAAAAAACAGCAGGCCGCCGAGGTTTGAGGTGAAGTTCAGTACCTTGGCATGCGCGGTTGATTTCGCCAGGTTAAAACCGCACAGCGTCACAAAGGCCAGCGCGTAAAATGAACCGGCCCCCGGGCCAAAAAAGCCGTCATAAAAACCGACGCAGCCGCCAGCGACCAGCGCAAACGGCAGGCCGTACAGGCGGCGATGCCTGTCCTCTTCGCCAATCTTTGGCATCAGCAGAAAGTAGAGGCCAATGGAGATGATCAGCAGCGGCAGGATCTGACGCAGCACGCCGGGCTGGATATGCTGGATAGCTATCGCCCCCGTAATCGAGCCGATAAAAGCCATCGCAATATTCAGCCGCTGCGCTTTTAAATCCACTGCTTTGCGGCGAATAAAATAGAGGCTGGCGGAGAACGAGCCCCCTACCGACTGTAGCTTATTCGTGGCCAGCACCTGCGCCGGAGAAAGCCCGGCAGCCAGCAGCGCGGGAACGGTCAACAGGCCGCCGCCCCCGGCGATGGAGTCGATAAACGCGGCCAGCACGGCAACGCAAAATAGCACCCCAAGCAGAAGCGGGCTAACAGCAAACCAGTGGTCCATTCTTGTCCCTAAAGCAGATGTTTATCCAGCAGCGCCTGGCAGGAAGGCGGCAGCGGCGGCGGCTCACGTTTAACCGGCGCGCCGGAAGGTTTCGGCGGCGCAAACCAGCTTTGCAGCTCTGCGCCGCAGCCGTCACCCGGCGGTGGCGCAGGCTGATCCTGACACTCCATGCTGTTAGCAGGACAGCGCAGGCGAACATGCATATGCGCGCGATGACCAAACCAGGGACGCACTTTACGTAACCAGTCGCGATCGCTACCGGCGTCGGCGCAAAGCTGCTTTTTAATCGCCGGATTGACGAAGATGCGCGTGACGTCATCATCTTTCGCCGCCAGCTTAATCAGGCTGTCGATTTCCGGCTGCCAGTGACGCGCCACCACGCTTTTACCGTCCGCGGCCACCAGATCCAGCGGCTGCGGCTTTAACAGCATTTGCGAGCTCCAGCGCGTTTTTGGCAACTGCAGCCAGATATCCACATCCAGCCCGGTTTGATGGCTGGCGTGGCCGCTACTGAAGCGCCCGCCCGCCGCCATGCCCATATCGCCAATCAGTACTTCGCCCTGCTGTAAATTATGTACCTGAGTGCTGAGACGCTGGATAAAGAGGATGAGATCGGGATGGCCGTAAAAACGACGCTGATCCTGGCGCATCACCTGATAAGCGGCATCGTTAAGCGGCAGCTCATGTGCGCCAACAATACAGCCGTTGGCGAAAGAACCGATCGACTGTGGCGCGCCGCTAACCGGCTGCCGGATGGATTGCCAGGGCGTTGCGGCCAGCGAGGAAAAGCTGAGCAGCAGGCCGCAAAATGCGAACAGCGTCTTTTTCATAGCGTTACCAGCGAGGAATAGCCGTATTGACGTCCGCGTTCTGACCGCGATGACGCAGTAAATGATCCATTAAAACGATCGCCATCATCGCTTCCGCGATCGGCACTGCGCGGATCCCCACGCAAGGATCGTGACGGCCTTTGGTGATCATTTCCGTCTCTTCGCCCGTACGGGTAATGGTTTTGCCCGGCACGGTGATGCTGGAGGTTGGCTTCATCGCCAGCGTGGCCAGAATCGGCTGGCCGCTGCTGATGCCGCCCAGAATGCCGCCCGCGTGGTTGCTCTGAAAACCATCCGCGCGAATTTCATCACGGTGTTCACTGCCGCGCTGGTTGACGACGGCAAAGCCATCGCCAATTTCCACGCCTTTCACCGCATTGATGCTCATTAACGCATGCGCCAGATCGGCGTCCAGGCGATCGAAAACCGGCTCGCCCAGGCCAACCGGCACGTTTTCCGCCATGACGGAAACCTTCGCGCCGATGGAGTCGCCCTCTTTTTTCAGCGCGCGCATCAGTTCGTCCAGCGCCTCAATTTTTGCGGGATCGGGACAGAAAAATGGGTTCTGCTCAACCTGATCCCAGTCTTTCAGTTCGCAGGCCACGTCGCCAATCTGCGCCAGATAGCCGCGAATTTTTACGCCGTGCTTCAACGCCAGATACTTCTTGGCGATGGCACCAGCGGCCACGCGCATGGCGGTTTCGCGCGCGGAAGAACGGCCGCCACCACGATAGTCGCGCAGGCCATATTTTTGCTCATAGGTGTAGTCAGCGTGGCCAGGGCGGAACACATCTTTGATGGCACCGTAATCCTGTGAACGCTGGTCGGTGTTTTCAATCAGCAAACCAATGCTGGTGCCGGTCGTTACGCCTTCAAATACGCCGGAAAGAATTTTTACCTGATCCGGTTCGCGGCGCTGGGTGGTGTAGCGCGACGTGCCCGGGCGGCGGCGATCCAGATCGTGCTGCAAATCAGCCTCCGTCAGCGGAATGCCCGGCGGCACGCCGTCAACGATGCAGCCTAACGCCAGCCCGTGCGATTCGCCAAAGGTGGTGACGCGAAACAGTTGTCCAATAGTATTACCAGCCATCAAAACTCCTGGTTAGTCTTTATAAATCGAAAAGTGGTGCTGCGCGTCGACGATCTGCTGACGAGTCAGCATAAATACGCCGTCGCCGCCGTTATCGAACTCCAGCCAGGTAAAAGGTACGTCAGGATACTGTTCCATCATGTGCACCATGCTGTTGCCTACTTCGCACACCAGCACGCCCTCTTCGCTCAGGTAGTCCGGCGCGCAGGCCAGAATGCGGCGCGCCAGCTTCAGGCCATCACGGCCAGCAGCCAGACCCAGCTCGGGCTCGTGGTGATATTCGTCAGGCAGGTCGCCCATATCCTCTTCATCAACGTAAGGCGGGTTGGTGACGATAAGATCGTAAGGCGTTGCCGGCAGCTCGCGGAACAGGTCGGCGCGGATTGGCGTCACGTTGTGCTCCATACCGTGCGCGGCAATGTTCTGTTCGGCAACGGCCAGCGCATCCGTAGAGATATCCACCGCGTCAACTTCCGCTTCCGGGAAGGCGTAAGCGCAGGCGATAGCGATGCAGCCGCTGCCGGTGCACATATCCAGAATATGTTTTGGCTCGTGCGGGATTAAACCGGCAAAGCGTTCGTTAATCAGTTCACCAACGGGCGAGCGCGGCACCAGCACGCGCTCGTCCACGTAAAATTCATGGCCGCAGAACCAGGCTTTATTGGTCATATAGGCAACGGGAAGGCGTTCGTTGATACGGCGGATCACACGCTCAACAATGCGATGGCGCTCGCTGGAGGTCAGACGCGCGTTGCGCATATCTTCCGGAATATCCAGCGGCAGGTACAGCGTCGGCAGCACCAGCTGAACGGCTTCGTCCCAGGGGTTATCGGTGCCGTGACCGTACCAGATGTCGGCGGCCGCAAAACGGCTGACCGACCAGCGAAGCATATCCTGGATGGTGTGCAGCTCACTGACTGCCTCATCAACGAAAATTTTGTCCAAAGTGCCCTCCACAGGCCAAACTCAACTCGGCAGCTAGTTTGCCATGAAGCTGACGAGAATCCAGCGCGCAGGCATGAAAAAGCTGACATTTGTTTATTTGCAGGGAACAGACCGGGTAAACTGGCATAAATATTGTTAAAAATTCCGGCCGTTTCGCGCCGCCTGAGGATCAGATGAGTAAAAAACAGCCCCTGAGCGCCGAAGATGAAGCGCTGTTTCGCGGATTGATGAGCGGCACGCGCCAGCTGAATCAGGACACTATCGTCCATAAGCCGATCAGAAAAAAGCTGTCGCAGGTGCCGCAAAAACGCCTGCTGTCAGAGCAGATGGACAACAGCCACTATTTTTCCGATGAGTTTCAGCCGCTGCTGGCAGAGGATGGCCCGGTACGCTACGTCAGAAGCGACGTCAGCCACTACGAGCTGAAAAAACTCAGACGAGGCGACTATACGCCGGAAATTTTTCTGGATTTGCACGGCCTGACGCAAAAGCAGGCGAAAGAGGAGCTGGGCGCGCTGATCGCGGCCTGTCGGCGCGAGCATATTTTTTGCGCCAGCGTGATGCACGGTCACGGCAAGCACATTTTAAAGCAGCAGACGCCGCTGTGGCTGGCACAGCATCCCGTGGTGATGGCTTTCCATCAGGCACCAAAGCTATTCGGCGGCGATGCCGCGCTGCTGGTGCTGATTGAGGTAGAAGAGTGGCAGCCGCCTGAGCTGCCATAGACGAGGCCGGAAAAACCGGCCCGGGCGCACTACATGGCTTTCGCGAGACGTGAAGGACTGATCTGCCACTGTAGCTTGCCGCAGCCGCTTTCACTGTCCAGCGTAACGCTGGCAATGGCGGAGGTGGCAAACATCGGCGGCGCTTCCTGCGGACAGAGTTCCGACACCAGATACCCCACCAGAGGCAGATGGGAGATCACCAGCACGGATTTCACCCCTTCCTTCGCCAGCGCCTGCAAATAACAGGCAACCAGGCCAGGATCGCCACCCGGCGTTAGCTCCGGCAACACTTCCTGCTCCGCAGGCAGGATCAGCGCTTCTCGCACCGTGGTCAGCGTCTGTTCAGCCCGCAAATAAGGACTGACCAATACCCTTTCGATATCTACCGTCTGGCCATTCAGCCAGCCAGCCATCTGGCGTGACTCATCGCAGCCGCAATGGGTCAAAGGTCGTACCGCATCACTGGCTGCATCCAGTGCCGCATCGCCGTGACGCATAATGAAAACTTGCATATTGCACCGCTGTTATTAACGATAAACGCCGGAAAAACGAGCTTCTCCGACTCTTCACTCTGTGAATGAACGCTGTGTTGTACCTTAATGCCGGAAGACAAGTCAACCGATTGTTTACTAAATAACCGACCGTTGACCGGACATTAAATAGCCGTTTTACTTACTGCCAATCTAACCCGTTGAATCAGGATGGTTATCCACTTTAGCTACCGATTTGTAAAAGGTTTCTCCTGTTTCCGCCATTTTTTGTAAGCGTTCGCAGGGTAAAAAACGCGGGCCGCAGACGTGGGCCAGCTGCTCTAGCTGCGCCACCATTTTCCCTGCGCCCAGTGCATCCATATAGCGGAACGGGCCGCCCAAAAACGGGGGAAAGCCTATGCCAAATACCGCGCCAATATCGCCGTCGCGCGCGCAACGAATAACTCCTTCATCGAAAGTTCTCGCCGCTTCGTTCAGCAGCATCATCACACAGCGCTGAGCGATAATTTCTGCGCTTCGCTGCGCTTTTGGGTGAACGTTCAGGAGTTTATAGATCGTAGCATCTGGCTGCTTTTTACCCCCTGATTTTTTGCGGTAAAGGTAAAAGCCCCGTTCGTTTTTACGTCCTTTACGGTTGTCGTTCAGGATAGCATCCAGCGCGGCGGGCGCTTTAAAGCGTTCGCCCCAGGCTTGTTCCAGCACGGGAATAATATGCGCGCCCGTATCGATGCCAACCTCATCCAGCAGCTGCACCGGCCCAACCGGAAAGCCAAAGCCAACCAGCGCGCCGTCGATATTCTCTATCGGCTCGCCTTCCAGCAGGCAGCGTAGCGCTTCGTTAATGTAAGGTGTCAGAATACGGTTAACGTAGAATCCGGCGCGGTCGGCCACCACAATCGGCGTTTTATCCTGTTTTTTTGCCAGCTCAACCGTCGTGGCGATAGTTTGCGCGCTGGTTTTTGCATGAGGAATGACTTCCACCAGCGGCATTTTATCGACCGGGCTGAAAAAATGCAGGCCGATAATATTTTCTGGCCGACAGGCATGCGCTGCGATATCGCTAATCGGCAGAGAAGAGGTGTTGGAAGCGAAAATCGTCTCGGGAAGGCAGTTGGCTTCAACTTCTGCCACCATCTTTTGCTTGAGGAAAAGATCTTCAAATACCGCCTCAATGACAACGTCGCGCCGGCGGAAGCCCTGATAGTCCAGGCTGCCGCTAATCAGGGCCATTTTACGCTGCCGTTCCGCTGTGGTGATATGACGGCGCACGACCTTCCTGTTAAGGAGATCCCAGCTGTATTTCATCGCATGGTTAATCCCCTCCGGCCTGATATCTTTAATACGCACCGGCAATCCGGCGCGGCTGGCGGTCACGTAAGCGATACCGCCGCCCATCAACCCGCCTCCCAGTACGCCTACAGAGCTTAGCCGACGCGGTTCGGCTTCTGCGCCGCGATCTTTCTTCATTTCGGTGGTAGCAAAAAAGATGCCGCGCAGCGCCACGGATTCCGGCGACATCGCCAGTTCGCCAAAGGCTTTCGCCTCTGCGGCATAGCCCGCGCTGCGTCCCTGCTGCAAACCGATATGTATTACCGAAAGGATCTTACGGACAGCGGGATAGTTGCCGTGGGTTTTTGCCTCTGCCCGTCTGGTCGCCAGCTTAAATAACAGCGATCTTCCGGCGCGCCCGTTAAGCAGACGTTCACCCAGCGGCAGCGTTTTACGCGGTCGCCGGCCTTTCAGCACCATTTTCACTGCCGTTTCCAGCAAAATGGTTTCCGGCACGGCCGCTTCCACCAGACCAAGCTTTACGGCCTGCTTTGCACGTAGCGTTTTGCCGGTCAGGATCATATCCAGCGCGCGTGAAGCACCAATCAGACGAGGCAGCCGCTGCGTGCCGCCTGAGCCTGGCAATAGCCCCAGCTGCACTTCCGGCAGGCCGAGGCGGGTTTTGTCGTCCAGCGAGCAGATGCGCTGATGGCAGGCCAGCGCCAGCTCCAGTCCGCCGCCCAGGCAGGCTCCATGTATGGCGGCGATAACGGGAATCGGCAACGCGGCAATCTCCGCCATCACTTTCTGTCCCTGGCGCGCCAGCGCTGCCGCCTCTTCGGCCGAGCGGCAGGCGGCAATCATCGTAATATCCGCACCGGCGATAAAAGAGTCCGGCTTGCCGGAAATCAACACCAGCCCAAGCAGTTGTGTATGACTACGGGCCTCGACGAGAATTTTGCGGATCTCTTCGACAAATTCCGCCTTCAGCGTATTCACTTTTTCGCCCGGCACGTCCAGGGTAATAACGCCTACGTTGTCTGGCCGCAGGCTGAAGGTAAATGCCGTCACTCTTCCACCTCCAGAACCATAGCCGCGCCTAATCCCCCCGCCGCGCAGGCGGTGACCAGCCCCAGACCGCCGCCGCGACGGCGCAGTTCATGGAGCGTTTGAGTAATCATGCGGGCACCGGTAGCAGCAAAAGGATGGCCATAAGCGATAGAACCGCCCAGCACGTTAAATTTCTCGTCATCTACTTCGCCCAGCGCGCGTGGCCGGTTCAGCACCTCGCGGGCAAACTTCTCATCGGCAAACATTTTCAGGTTTGCCAGCGTCTGGGCTGCAAAAGCTTCATGCATATCGATAAGCGTCAAATCCTGTAAGGTAATGCCCGCACGATCGAGCGCCAGCGGCGATGCCCATGCCGGGCCAAGCAGCATGTCCTGCCAGACATCAATAGCGGTAAAAGCGTAGCTGCGCAGATAGCCAAGCGGCACGATGCCCAGCTCTTTGGCTCTGGCTTCGGTCATCAGGATAACGGCAGCCGCACCATCGGTCAGCGGCGTACTGTTGGCGGCGGTGACGGTACCGTGTTGGCGGTCAAAAGCGGGACGCAGCCTGCTGTAATCTTTCAGGCTGGAATGCAGGCGAACGTTGTTATCCTGCTGGAGCGGATTACGCCACGGCGGCGCATAAGCGGTCATCACTTCCCGCGTCAGTTTGCCCTCCTCCCAGGCTTTAGCGGCACGCAGATGCGAACGGTGCGCCAGCGCATCCTGCTGCTCGCGGGTAATATGATGGCTTTTTGCCATCTGCTCCGCCGTATCGCCCATTCGTAAGCCGGTTGAATACTCCGCCACGGCAGGCGGCACGGGCAGCAGGTCGCGCGGGCGAAGCTGGCTAAATAATCTGAGCTTTTGCGGCCACTTTTTAGCTTTATTAAGATCCACCAGCACGCGGCTCAAATTTTTACTGACGCCAATGGGCAGAATGGAGCAGGAGTCGGCACCGCCAGCGATGCCGGCCTGAATCGTGCCCGCCAGCAGGCTTTCGGCGACGTTGGCGACGGCCTGAAAGCTGGTGGCGCAGGCGCGGCTGACGCTATAGGCGTCGGTGTGCACGCTTAAAGCGCTGCCCAGCACGATTTCGCGCGCGATATTCGGCGCTTCTGGTGTTTGCACAACCTGACCAAACACCAGCTGTTCTATGACTTCAGGCGGTATCTCGCTGCGTATCAGCAGTTCATTGACCACCATCCGGCCGAGTTCGACGGCGGGAAGAGTTTGCAACGCCGTAGCCTGACGAGCGAAAGGCGTGCGTAAACCATGCGTTATCGCTATGCGTTGGCCCTGACGCGCTGGCAAAGGGAGCGCTTTCATTGATCACCTGTAAAAATCGGCGGCATCACTGCCAAAAGAGGTCAGACCTGCTTATTGTTAACCATATTTTTACATTTTGCCTAAAAAGAGGCGGGAAAAGTGCGAGGGGAACCACGGTTTGGGGAACAATGAGCGGGCCTTAACCCACTCATTGCACAGCAGCAGGCTAGCGCAAACCCAGCTGAAAGATCATCGTTTCTGCCTGACAGCTAAAGGTAAAATCAGCGTCAAGCCGCACCCCTTCCGGCAATGTTTCAAAGCGCGCGCTGATGTCGCACGGCTCTGATTCGACCTGGCGGGCTTTGTCGCTCAGCTGCTGTAAACCGGCTTCCGCCTGCTGGCGATTTTCATATACCCGGCTCCAGGAAGCCGTACAGTCGGTGTTATCCATAATGGTGCCAACATCAACACAGCAGCAGGCCGCGGTTTCGCTGGCGCTACATTTATTTATGGCGTGGGTCATAAGATTCTCCGGTTGGCTTCAGCGTTATGCGCTGGCTTAAAATCAGACGGCTTATTTTACCGCTGCCTTTTTTCCCTGTCTGGCAATTGAGTGAATAAGCGCGCTTAACTAACGAAAATCGGCGTTAAATTTGATCTAAAACAGGCTAGACTCACTGCGCGCTGCCGTTACCGTCAGGTTTTTGTTAAGCAGATCGCTTTTTGTAGATCAATTCAGAAATATTTATTAAACAATATTGCAACATCAGTGCGGGACGGACCTATACTGGGGCCACTGGTCTGATTAGTTAGCCGTCTTTCAGCCCTTTGTGAGCCGTTGCCAAGGTAACGGCCTTAATAAAAATCAGATAAAGAGGTTGTGGTCATGAACCATAAAAACCTGTTTGCGAAGTCTTCCCTCGCAGTCGCAGTGGCCATTGTTTCTTCTCACGCTTTCGCAGCCGGCTTTCAACTTAATGAATTTTCCGCCGCTGGCCTGGGCCGTGCCTATTCCGGCGAAGGCGCGATGGGCGATACCGCCGCATCAGCCAGCCGCAATCCGGCTACCATGGCATTGATGGATCGCCCTATGTTTTCCGTCGGTGCCGTGTTTATCGATCCCGGCGTGAATATTGACGGCACCAGCAGCACGGGCCAGAGCCTGAATGCCAATAACATCGCGCCGACCCAGTGGGTGCCTAATATTCATTATGTACAGCCGCTTAACGACCAGTGGTGGCTTGGCGCTTCTGCTACCTCCAATTATGGGCTGGCGACGGAATTTAGTGATGACTACACTGCCGGGCCCTATGCCGGTAAAACAGATTTGCAGACCGTTAATTTTAACTTAAGTACGGCATATCGGCTTAACCAGAACTTTAGCTTTGGCCTGGGTTTTGACGCCGTCTACGCGCGCGCGAAAATTGAGCGCTATGCAGGCGAAGCGGGCAGCGCGCTGGGCTTTCCTGCCGACACGCAAATTGCCCATCTGAAAGGCGATGAGTGGGGCTACGGCTGGAACGCCGGCATTTTGTATGAAGTGGATAAGAATAACCGCTTCGGCTTTACCTATCGTTCAGAAGTGAAAGTTGATTTTGACGGCGATTATAAGAGCAGTATTCCGGGCTATATCAACCCGCTGAATCAGGCGCTTAACCTGGGATTACCGTACGGCACCGGCGGTTCAACTATTCCGGGCGCGCTGACGCTGGATCTGCCTGAAATGTGGGAAATCTCCGGCTATCATAAAGTCGCGCCGCAGTGGGCCGTGCACTACAGCATGACCTATACCAGCTGGAGCCAGTTCCAACAGCTGAAAGCGACCGGCAGCAGCGGCCAGACGCTGTTTTACAAAGACGAAAGCTATAAAGATGCTTACCGTATCGCGCTGGGCACCTCTTATTTCTATGACGATAACTGGACCTTCCGCGCCGGTATCGCCTTTGATGACAGCCCGGTTCCGGCCGATAAACGCTCGATTTCCATCCCTGACCAGGACCGCCTGTGGCTAAGCACCGGTGCCTCTTACGCCTTTAATCAGGACGCCTCGGTGGATGTTGGCCTCTCTTATATGCATGGTCAGCACGTGACTATTGAAGAAGGCCCTTATACTTTCCATTCAACCGGCAAAGCCTGGCTTTACGGCGCGAACTTTAACTATAAGTTCTGACGGTAAGCTATTCTAAGACCATAAAAAAACACCGCCGGGGCGGTGTTTTTTATTAACGGCTTAATTCGCGTCGATGTCGTCAAGATCGCCCTGAATCGCGGCGGCGTTCGGGTTTTCCTGGGGAAGCAGCTTGCCATCGCTGGCAAGGAAATCATGCCGCTGGAAGTAGGCCGCACGCACAAAGGCGTAAGGATCTTTCGAGTTTTTCAGGATAGCGTCGGAATCCAGCAGCTGGGCGCGGGTTTCCACGCCTTCCAGCGCCCACTTACCGGCGGTCATCCACCAGGTTAGCCAGCTGAGCGGTGCGTAGAGATCGTCCACCATGCCGCCAACGTCTTCACGCGGCGTAAAGCTGCCGTAGCCCGGAAGCGTGACGTAAGTACCATAACCCACGCCATAGTTACCCAGCGTGCTGCCGAAACGACGCGGCTCCTCTTTTGCCAGCGCCGGATTAGCCATGCCGGCCACGTCGATAAAGCCGCCCATCCCCAGAATGGTGTTCAGGAAAAAGCGGTTAAAGTGGATCATCGCTTTATAAGGCTTCCCTTCAATGAAGTAGTTCACCATGGTGGACGGTTCGCTAAGGTTCCCCAGAAAATTGCTTAGTCCGCTACGCGCGGGCATCGGCACATAATCACGCCAGGCAACGGCAACAGGGCGAACGACATAAGGATCCAGCACGTTGTAATTAAAATTAAACATTGAACGGTTGAAGCCTTCCAGCGGATCGGACCTTCCCTGAGGTTCGTCCGCCGTCTGCGAACTGGCGCAGCCGAAAAGCAGTACGCTGGCCAGCGCAACGCCCATCACGCGGTAGTTCATCTCTTTCTCCCTGTTAAATAAAAGCCGGCTACGGCTGCTGTTGGTTAATCTCAACGGCCAGCTGCGCCTTACCATCGAAAGGCGCGACCGCGCTGACGCCGAACCAGTCGCCGCTCTGCGGGTTGGCGCTGCCGTCACGCGAAATGCGGGCGCGCACCTGAACCTGATGCTGCGCCGAAAGCAAACGTTGCGGCATCATAGCGTTGCTGTCGTCAAGCGTCAGCGAGAGCGGAAAATGGCTCAGCGGCACTCGTTTTACCGCTACCGGTACTTTTGAAACGCCGTCAGTGACGGAAATATAGAGCATACCACCTGTAGGCAGCGCTTTTTCTGCCCCGGCGGCCAGGCTAATAGCCAGCGTCAGATGACTGCTTTGCCCGCCCGATTCGGTTTTAGCCTGCTCGATGCTGCGCTGGATCATCGTTACGCGCGGATCGTCGGCTGGTAACAATTGTAACATCTTTTGCCAGGTCGTTATGGCTTCTGCATAGCGCTGCTGGCTAAAAGCATTAAATGCCAACAGGCTGAGGATGCGCAGGTTGCTGCCGTCGGCCTTCACCATATCGTTAAGCATCGCCGTTGCCTGGCGATTATCCTGCGGATCCTGCGAACGGGTTAGCGCATCGGCATAGCTTAGCTTCACCTCAGGATTTTCTGGCGCCAGCTGCATAGCGCGGCGGAAAGATTGTGTTGCGGTAGAGGCATTGTTCAATACCATGCCGATACGTCCCAGCATCAGCCAGTCATTAACGTTACGCGGATCGTCCTGCAGCGATGAACGAATGCCCAGGCCAAGCCGCGACAGCTGCTCTATCGTGAGCGGTTTGGCGTTGGGATCCATCAGCTGCGCACGCAGTTCAGGAAGCTCGTTTTTGACCTGCTGCCATGCCAGAACCTGCGAAAAGCCGCCGGTTTTGAAATAGAAGCCCAGGCTAACCAGCACCAGAATCAGCACGCCGGGCAGCAATACCCAGCGGCTGACGGCGCGCTCACGCAGCTGCTCCTCGCGAGGAATATCCAGCAGCAGCGTTTGCTGTAGCTCGCGGATCATTTCCGGGCGCTCGGCAACGACGCCCTGCTCTTCGTCTTCCGCCAGCTCCTGCAAACGCTGATGGTAAAAGTTTTTATTCAGCGTATCGCGGTCTGTGGTCAGCGAAGTGCGTTTACCGCTTCCGGCGATTAGCAGCAGCGCGCTGGTTGCCACCAGCAAAGCCAGAACGGTGAGCCAGAATACACTCATGGTTGCTTCCTGTTATTTAACAGCGCATCAAGCCGCGCCTGTTCTTCTGCATCCAGCTCTGCGCTGGTGCGTTTTCTGCTGCGTAAGACGATCACCAGCGTGCCGATGACGACAAACAGTATCGGGCCAGCCCACAGGATCAGCGTTGACCCCATCACCGGCGGTTCATAGGTTACAAAATTGCCGTAGCGCGCCACCATCCAGGCTTTTACCTGTTCTGGCGTCTGGCCGCTTTGCAGCAGTTCATAAACTTTCAGCCGCATATCTGCGGCGATCATCGCATTGGAATCGGCAATACTGTTGTTCTGGCATTTTGGGCAACGCAGCGACTCCGTCAGGTGACGGTATTGCTGTTCCTGAGCGACCGAAGAAAATTTATAGGTATCAATATTGTCTGCCAGTACGCTGAAAGAAAAGAGCAGTGCAATCAGTAGTAAAATCCGTTTCATGTTCCCGCATCCTTGCTGTATTTATCCCACAATGGCTTCACTTCGCTGTTCCATACCCGGTCATTCATATCTCCGGCGTGGCGATAGCGAATAATCCCTTTGCCATCAATTAAAAAAGTTTCAGGCGCGCCATAGACGCCCAGATCCAGCCCCAGCATACCGTCGCCGTCGTAGAGACTCAACGCGTAAGGATTGCCCAGCGAATTCAGCCAGCCGATCGCTTTGGCGCGATCGTCCTTATAGTTAAGCCCCACCACGCGGATCCCCTGTTCCGCCAGCGTATTAAGATACTGGTGCTCGGCATGACAGGTTGGGCACCAGGTAGCCCAAACGTTTAACAAAATCGGCTTGCCGTCGCGCAATACCGACTGGTCATACATTTTTCCCGGATGGTCCAGCGATTCCAGTTTAAACACCGGCACGGGCTTGCCAACCAGCGCCGACTCCAGCCTGCTCGGATCGTCGCCGTTGGCGTTGCGCGTTAACTGCCACATCAGCGCGGCGGCCAGCAGCAGGAAAAGCACCAGCGGAATATAAAGCGTCTTTTTCATGTCGCCTCCTTTTGCGCTTTTTTGCGCGAGCGATAGCGCGGATCGAGCAGGCAAAAGATGCCGCCAACCGCCATAAACACGCCGCCGAACCAGATCCAGCGAACAAAAGGTTTGTAATAGATGCGCACGGCCCAGGAGTTATCGCCCAGCTCTTCGCCCAGCGCGGCGTAAAGATCGCGCGTGAAGCCGCCATCAATCGCTGCTTCGGTCATCATGGTGTGCGCCACGCTGTAATAGCGTTTCTCCGCGTGTAGCGTCGCTTCGTGCTTGCCGTTGCGCGTGACGTCGATAATGCCAACGCCGCCGCTATAGTTGGCGCCCTGCAAATTGTGCACATCGCGGAAGGTGAAGTGATAGTTGTGAATATCAACCGTATCGCCCGCACGCATACGCACGTCGCGCTCCACGCTATAGTTCTGGCTAAAAGCGATGCCGATAACGGTAACGGCGACGCCAAGATGTCCCAGCACCATTCCCCAGTGGCTGCGTGACAGATGGCGCAGGCCGACAAAGAAGCGATGGCGATGCGTCGCGCGCTCGTGCAGCTCCATCAGCGTCAGGAAAATGACCCACAGGGACATCAGCAGCCCTACCACCGTCATTGCTTCAATGCGGTCCTGCATCAGCCACGGCAGCACGATGGAAAGCACCAGCGTGCCGACCAGCGCGACCCCCAGCCGCTTCCACAATTTTTGCGGTTCATCACGACGCCAGCGCACCAGCGGCCCGATGCCCAGCATCAGCGCCATAGGCGCCATCAGCCAGGTAAATAGCGTGTTGAAGAACGGCTCGCCAATCGAAATGCTGCCCAGGTCCAGCTGCTTGTGCACCAGCGGCAGAAGCGTGCCCAACAGCACTACCAGCATCGCGGCAATCAGCAGGATATTGTTGCCTAACAGAAAAGATTCGCGCGACCAGAGTTCGTTCTGTACGCGGCTGCGCACTTTGCTGCCCTTGATAGCGTACAGCAGCAGCGAACTGCCGATAACGATAACCAGGAAAGCCAGGATAAACATGCCGCGAGCGGGATCGGAAGCAAAAGAGTGAACGGAAATCAGCACGCCCGAACGCACTAAAAACGTGCCTAACAGGCTGAGTGAAAAAGCCGTGATAGCCAGCAGCACCGTCCAGGCTTTAAAAGTACCGCGTTTTTCGGTAACCGCCAGCGAGTGGATCAGCGCCGTTCCCGCCAGCCACGGCATAAACGAGGCGTTTTCGACCGGATCCCAGAACCACCAGCCGCCCCAGCCAAGCTCGTAGTAAGCCCAGGCCGAACCCAGCACGATGCCAATCGTCAGAAAGACCCAGGCTGCCGTCGTCCACGGACGCGACCAGCGCGCCCAGGCCGTATCAAGCCGTCCGGTCATCAGCGAGGCGATAGCAAAGGCAAAAGCGACCGAAAACCCTACGTAGCCCATATAAAGCAGCGGCGGATGGAAGATCAGGCCAATATCCTGCAGCATGGGGTTCAGGTCGCTGCCGTCGATCGGAAAGTCTGGCAGCGTACGGGTAAAGGGGTTGGAGGTCAGGGTAATAAACAGCAGAAAACCGAGGTTAATCATCCCCATGACCGACAGCACGCGGGCAACGGAATCCAGCGGCATACCGCGGCTGAACAGCGCCACCGCCAGCGTCCAGGTGCTGAGCAGCAGCAGCCAGAGCAGCAGCGAGCCTTCATGCGCGCCCCAGGTCGCGGCGATCCGGTAGTAAACCGGCAGCAGCGTATTGGAGTTAGTGGCAACATAGGCGACACTAAAATCATTCACGACAAAGGCATGTACCAGCACGACAAAAGCGGCCAGGATGCAGGCAAACAGCGCATAGCTTAAGGGACGAGCCAGCCCCATCAGGCGACTATCCTGACGGGAAGCGCCCCACAGCGGATAAACACTGAGCAGCAGCGCCAGCGCTACCCCAAGACAGAGCAGAAAACTGCCAATTTCCGGCATCATGGCTGGTTTACCTGCGCTATTTTATGATTTTTTTTCATCGCGTCCTCAATTTCCGGCGGCGTATATTTTTCGTCATGCTTTGCCAGTACTTCTTTTGCTTCAATCAGGTTGCCTTCCTGCAGCACGCCCTGCGCCACCACGCCCTGCCCTTCGCGAAACAGATCCGGCAGGATGCCCAGATAGCTAACGCTTACTACGCCATTAGCGTCATAGAGCTTGAAGGAAACCTGTAACGTGTTGGGGTCGCGCTTCACGCTGCCGGGCATCACCATACCGCCGACGCGCAGGCGCTGGCCAGGCGTTGGCTTTTGCAAGTCTTCGCCTTTACCGTGCAGAATTTCACTCGGCGTATAGAAAAGATCGATATTGGAACGTAGCGCGTACATCACCAGCGAAGTCGCCAGACCAAGGCCAACCAGAATCGCTATCACTACCATCAAACGGTTTTTACGGCGGGCGTTCACTGCGGTGCTCCTTGCTGTTTCACTTTTGCTGCTTTAATACGGCGCTCACGCGACTGGCGCTGACGGATATCGGCCAGCAGACGCTGGCGCGTCACCAGGGTATGAAGAACCAGCACGCCCAGCGCAATCAGGGTACAGGCCACGGCCAGCCAGACGTAAAAGGCGTAGCCGCCCATGGCCCAAAAAGCTTGCCAGGAAGAGAAAGCCGTCATTTGCGCGCTCCTTTAGTTGCCACTTCAAGCGCCCAAGGACGATGACGTTCGCTGAGCAGCAGCAGGTTGCGCAGGCGCATCAGCGTTAAAGAGATAAACAGCAGCCAGAAGCCCCCTATCGCCCAGCGTAGCGGCGTGCGCATGGAAGGCGCAATAGCCTGCTGGAGCATGCCGGAAGATCCCTGGTGGAGCGTGTTCCACCACTGCACGGAATAGTGAATAATCGGCAGGTTAACCACGCCGACCAGAATGAGAATACCGGCAGCGCGGCCGGCCATGCGGCGGTCATCAAAGGCATTATAAAGCGCGATGACGCCCATATAGAGAAACAGTAACACCAGTTCAGAAGTCAGACGCGCATCCCAGATCCACCAGGTTCCCCACATCGGTTTTCCCCAGGCAGACCCCGTGACCAGCGCAATAAAAGTGAACGTTGCGCCGACGGGCGCCATCGCTGCCGCGGCTAAATCGGCGGTTTTCCACTGCCAGACCAGGCCCGTAAAGGCGGCAATCGCCATCGCGGCATAAATGCCCATCGACCACATTGCGGCGGGAACGTGAATATAGATAATGCGGTAACTGTCGCCCTGCTGATAATCGGCGGGCGCAAAGCCAAAACCCCAAATCCATCCTGTCGAGAGCGTCACCACTGCCGCAAGTGCAAACCAGGGCAGCAAACGTCCACATATTCGGTAAAGCCTGTCCGGCTTACCCAGCTGGTGTAACCATTTCCACATTATTAATTGCTCATAGATAAAAACGCTTGTTAACAAAGTGCTGGCGTAAACCATTCGCCAAAGCATGAAAATGTTAGTCGTGCTGCCGCTTCGCGCGCATTTTATGCTGGCCGCGAGGCTGGATTAATCAGCAGTCTGCGAAACGTTGGGCCTGTCTTTTTTTGTTAGTGTACGCTCACTCTCAACGCAGCTGCGGTGGCAAAAGGTGCCAGCGTCGCACTGGCCACCAGCATTGCGCCTAAGATAGCCAGCTGTCCGTTTATCGGTAACCCCATGCCGGCAGCGTCAATGGCCGCCGTAGCGAAAATCAGCACCGGCACCGCCAGAGGCAGTACCAGTAAACTCAATAATACCCCGCCGCGACGCAAACCAACCGTCAACCCGACACCGATTGCGCCCAGCAAACTTAGCGTTGGCGTGCCTAACAGCAAAGAGAGCGCCATTGCACGCCAGCTGGCACAATTGAGCGATAACAGCAGCGCCGCCAGCGGAGAGAGCAGCAGCAGCGGCAAGCCGGTCACCAGCCAGTGAGCGGTTACTTTACCCAGCACCGTTATCGGCAGGGGCGTCGGCAGCAGCAGCAGCTGTTCGAGCGAGCCGTCGATAAAATCATCACGAAACAGCCTTTCAAGCGCCAGAAGCGAAGAGAGCAGCGCCGCAACCCAGACGATACCCGGCGCGATGCGCGCCAGCAGCTGAGGTTCAGGGCCGATACCAAGCGGAAACAGCGTAATCACAATCAGGAAAAACCATAGCGGATTAACAATTTCCGCGCCGCTGCGGAAAGCCACACGCAGCTCGCGTTTAACAATAAGCCAGAACACTACTCCGCCTCCGCTGCGGTCAGCCGGATTTTACGCACGCTACGAGCGGCATCCGGCAGCTCCTGGTGAGTGGTCAGAATGACCGCGCCACCGTTATCAGCATGACGGTTAAAAAGCGCCATCAGCTTTGCTACGCCCGATTTATCAATTGCGGTCAGCGGTTCGTCAAGGATCCACAGCGGAGCCTGGCTTAACCAGAGCCTGGCCAGGGCCACGCGGCGCTGCTGCCCTGCAGAAAGCTGCGCCACGGCAATCTCTTCGTATCCAACTAAATCAACCTCTTCCAGGGCCTGCCACAGAGCCTCTTCCGGCTCGGCTGCATGGAAAAACCGTAGATTTTCCCGAGCGGTTAAGACCGCTTTTACCCCGGGCTGATGCCCAAGATAGAGCAGCGCCTGATGCCAGCTTTCTCGCTGCTTACGGATGGGTTGCCGCTGCCACAGCACATCGCCCTGCTCTGCCCGGCTTAGCCCGGCCAGAATACGCAGCAAAGAGGTTTTCCCCGCTCCGTTTGCCCCTTCAATCTGGACAATATCGCCTTCTGATACGGTAAAACTGAGATCGCTAAACAGCATGCGCTCATCGCGTACGCAGGTCAGATTTTGGGCTTGTAGCATCAGGGAACATCACGCTTGTTAATAGTGCGTGAAATAGTACCACAGCTGATCGCTTCATCGCAGCCTGCTGCTGGTCACTGAGTGCTTAAGTTGCCGCTATTATGCCCTGTCTCGACGGCTTTCGGCTGAAAAACAGCGCTTCGTTAAAGCCTTGTTACGCTTATTCTGAAACGCAGTTACATTTTGGCAACGCTAAAACCCGCTACGCTTAGACGAGATATTTCAGGCCAGCAACGGGAGCAGTACGATGAAAGAAGATAATGTGGAAGTCGACAGCGAAGAAAATGAAGGAGAAGAGATAGAAGTTAACGAGGAGGCACTGCCGTCACGCGCGGCTGCGATCCATGAAGAGATTCGCCAGGATGGCGAAAAAGAGCTGGAGCGCGACAGTCTGGCGCTGCTGTTTTCGGCTATAGCCGCCGGACTGTCGATGGGCGCTTCGCTAATGGCGAAAGGCATTTTTCAGGCGCATCTGGCTGGCGTGCCTGGCGCCTATTTGTTTGAAAATCTGGGTTATACCTTTGGTTTCATTATTGTCATTATGGCTCGTCAGCAGCTGTTTACGGAAAATACCGTCACCGCCGTCCTGCCGGTGATGCACAAACCTACCGGCAGCAACTTCCTGCTGCTGCTACGCCTGTGGAGTGTGGTACTGCTTGGCAATCTGGCGGGTACGGCACTGGCCTCGCTGGCCTTTACCCATATGCCCATTTTTGACGAGGCAACCCGGCAAGCTTTTATGGCTATCAGCCATAAGGTTATGGAGCATACACCTGGTGAAATGTTCGCCAACGCGATAGTGTCCGGCTGGATTATTGCCACGATGGTCTGGATGTTTCCTTCTGCCGGCGCGGCAAAAATCTGGATCATCATTCTGATGACCTGGCTGGTGGCGTTGGGCGATCTGGCACATATCGTGGTGGGCTCGGTAGAGGTTCTTTATCTGGTCTTTAACGGCGCTATCAGCTGGCAGGAGTTTATCTGGCCCTTTGCCTTACCCACGTTGGCGGGCAATATCATTGGCGGCACTTTTATTTTTGCGGTGATTAGCCATACCCAAATCCGTAACGATATGAGCACACGTCAAAAAGCGCAGGCCAAGGCTGAGGCAAAAAAGCGACGTAAGAATGAAAAAGAAAAGGACGAAGGCTAAGCTGAACTGCCTGAGTTTTTCAGGCGGTTAGTACTGCGGTATCGGGCTCAGGATTGGCACATAACGGCAGCGGACTGGTTCGCTGCCGTTATTTATTTCAGCTGAAAATAAGTTCTGTTCGGGCTGAACAGCGCATAAGTCAATCAGGCACCTCGCCTTAGCTGAACAGTGCAAATGTGTGCACATAGAAAGTGCTGGCAAACGCAACATAGCCTAGCCAGACCAGCAGGATAATACCCAGTGACAGTTTCAGAGACATAGCGACCTCCCGAGTGAACCGAACAAAACAGCAACCTTCATTGAATTTTCTTTACATTAGTCCTGTCCTGAAGGGTGAATCTTGATCCAGCGCAACTATTGCGACTGTAGTGAAAACAATTTTTATCCGTTTTCTTAACCGTAACCGCTATAAATCGCCTTTACCAAAAAGAACAACCCTGCTAAAAAAAGCCTTAAAAGACCCTCATTAAATAAAAAACAAGAGCACCCTTTTAAATAAATAGTAATTTCCATTAAAGAGAATAAAATTAATATTGCTTCTTATAGTTAATTAAAATAAGCACCCATTTAAAATAACATATTTATGCTACAAAAAACCCACGCTAATCTTGTAGCAAGATCATTATCTGCTACCATAAATGCCGATAAATATGACCTGAAACTTTGTGAGCATTATGTTTATAATTTGTATTTTATTAGCATGGCTATTATTTGGCTTTATCTTTTTAAAAATTATTCACTGTGAGAAAGATATCGAAGAATACGAAGAGTGCCCATATGAGTAAACCTGCCATGACGTAACTCATTACTCTTAAAGCAATTAACAGAAGCGGATCAATCAAGGCTTCCCTCGTTAAAATAGTTTAATTTGTAAGCATAATGCTCGATATGCATTCAACTAAAGCGGTAAACTTGCCAGCCAGAACGCCTTTGCCGCGTAAAAACAATGATATACTTGAGGACAGGCTGCACTTGCGGTAGTATGTGCGCCAGCTTAAAAGTTCATGCCGATGTCTCCTTAGTTAAATGGATATAACGAGCCCCTCCTAAGGGCTAGTTGCAGGTTCGATTCCTGCAGGGGACACCATTCTACAGTTCGCTCCCATCCGTAGTAGTTCGCAAAAACCCATTCAAACCAATATCCCCGTAAACCATTAGTTCGCAATAGTCCGTTGACAGCCACGTACTTCGGCGGGTAAAAAACGGGTAAATAATTTTACCCGCCGGAATTTTACCCATGCTGACCATTAAGCAGATCGGCGCGGTCAGGTCCAAAGATAAACCCTATCGCCTGCTGAATAGCAATGGCCTGTACCTCTATGTTCCGGCATCCGGTAAAAAAGTCTGGCAGCTGCGGTACAAAATAGACGGTGAAGAGAAAGGGCTGACGGTGGGGAAGTATCCACTGTGTCATTACAGGAGGCCAGGGATAAAGCTTGGCTGGCGAGAAAGGATGTTTCAGTGGGAGTGGACCGGTTAAAGCGAAAAAGCTGGCGATTGCAGACAGCTCTTTCGGTGCCATTTATCAGGAATGGTATGAGCACAAAAAACAGGTCTGGTCGCTGGGATATGCTAATGAGCTGGCGCGGATGTTCCGGGATGATATTTTGTCAATGATTGGCCACCTGAGAATAAACGAAATCGAGCCAATGAAAATACTGGAAGTCATTCGCAGGTTTGAAGAACGCGGCGCACTGGAGAGGGCCAATAAGGCGAGACGCAGATGTGGAGAAGTTTTCGGGTATGCCATTGTAACCGGGCGGGCTAAATACAACCCGGCACCAGATCTGGCAGATGCAATGAAAGGATACAGAAAACAAAACTACCCTTTCCTGCCAGCGCTGCGTCTCCCGGCTTTTGTAGATAATGTAGTTATCCACGATGAGCATGATGTTTTTTACCCACCGGTACATGGCTTTAAGGTGTTTCAGCGAGGTGATGAACAGCACCGAACTTTTGCTGTTACCGCCAACGTAGCTGACCTTTCCCGTGCCGCTGTGTAACGCCCCAGCAAGACAGTATTTTTCATTCTGACCCGGCGTGACGACTCGCTTTTGCTGTCTGCGAAGTTGCTAGTCTGCGCTGATTTTTGGGTTGAGATGGATATCCACTTCATCCTCATAAAAGATCGGGTGTTCTGTGCTGCATTCGCCCGGTGCTTGTTGGATTGCGGCTATCTTTTCATCCTTATGGGGATCGCAAATACACAACGTTGGTGCGGCCCCGCACCAGACTAATCCGGCTAACGGCAGCCAGCTACGAACGGTTCCGGCATGCAACTGACATCTGGTTATCTCGTTGATTTTTATTGCCAGTAATTCTGTACTCCGGCGTGAACGCTGGTAGCCAAAATTGCCGGGAGCGTGTCTTATCAGCTCACGTAACAATGTGCAGATATGCTCAAACGGCCAACGCCGGGAGCGTCCTGCGGGCAAGAATTTCAGTCCTTCGACACCCGACAGTGTGAACCAGTTAATCCAGCGTCCAACGGATGAACGGGCGCAGCAGAGCGTTCTGGCAACATCTCGCCCCGATGAAGCATCAGCATCGCGGTGAGCCTGCGGGCATGATTTTTATCGCGTGTTTTATGGATAGCTTTTTGCATCAGGCGTCGTTCGATACGGGGTATTGGTACTATGATCGGCATCGCTCAATCCGGTTGGTGGTTTGTGATGTTTGGCGATTGATCAGATCGCACAATCCGGGCTAAGTTCCCTTCGGGTGATCTATTATTTGGCGCAGCTATTTAGTT
Source organism: Erwinia sp. BNK-24-b (assembly GCF_047456155.1). Taxonomy (NCBI): domain Bacteria; kingdom Pseudomonadati; phylum Pseudomonadota; class Gammaproteobacteria; order Enterobacterales; family Erwiniaceae; genus Erwinia; species Erwinia sp. BNK-24-b. The sequence goes on along the minus strand of NZ_CP179901.1, from coordinate 1,170,347 downwards.
ATAAAGTAAAACCCCAGCCGTGAGGACTGGGGTTTCTATCAACAAGGTATTATTGCTGGACTAACGGAAGACAAAACATCAATAACATCATTACCTGTAACTATTAATTAATGATTTATAAGGTCGCCATCATGAATATTGGCGCTTTGCTCATTAACCATGATAAATAGTTAGATCTTTCTACTACGTAGACCCCTTCAACCATCTTACTTTCTAGCTCATCTTGCATCTTTAATAAATCACCTTCATCTGCGATGCGATGCGATGCGATGCGATGCGAAAAGAGTGTATCCATTCAAATACCACTCGGAATTTATTATTAATATTTTTATAACTTGATGATAAAGTTAACTAAAGTGTTCCAGAAGAATATTTAAAATCAATCAATTGCTTATTTTTAAAGCGAAATACGTCGTATTCAATATTCAGAATTTTTTCAATCATATGGCATCACTCATCATATCTAAATTGAATTCTATTCTTACCAGACTGTATTTATTACGTTGGTCTACCATCTGTACTTCTTTCTCTGACAACTATAGTTCGGCCATCAGGGAGTTTACCAACCCTGCCACCAGGAATATCTTTAATTTCAGTAGGTTTTAATAGATCAAATTCTTTATTAGCAGCCTCACTACCACCTGATCTTTCAAAAAACTTTGATCGACCTGTTGTTTCCCGACTTTTTGACGATGAAGACATCAGATCATCAACAGTTGTTTTCTGTTCACTATTACGAGCATTGTCTTCATCTTGCGGCTCCCAGCCACCCGGCGTCCCCGATCCTGCTCCACCCAGCTCAGCCTTCTCCGCATCAATCAGATTAGCACTGACATTCGGGCCACCGGACTGTTCTGTATCATCCGTCGAACAGGCCCGGCCAAAGGAGCACTGTGTTGCCTTATCCAGGGTATCAAACAGGTCATCCAGCGCAGACGCCATTTTATCGTTAGCGTCCTTGGTGACCTTATCTCCCGGACTAACCGGAACGCCGGGTACAGGCACCGGAACAGGGGCTGGTAGTGCCAGCGCATTATTCTCAACCGCATTCTTCCCGGCCTGTGCTCCGGCAACGGCGCTGCCCGTGCTGTCTCCCGCCAGGCCGCCAGCAGCCCAGCGTGCCCGTCTCCAGCCGGTTCCTGTCCGCCGTCGCCGTCGAGCCGATGACCGCCCCGCTGCGTGTACCCGCCCACGCTCACGTCAAAACCGCCTTTGCCCGCAAACTCCTCCACGCTCTGCCAGGTGCTGTGCATCTGGTCACGACTCAGGTTCACGTTCATCGAGCCGGTCATTGAGCCGAAGGTGAAGCTGCCTTCCGCCCCTGTAGAGGTTTAGACACTCAAAAAAGTGTGTGATTTTGTGATATCTAAACTAAAGAGTTTCGTGAAGTTTGTAGAAATAATCAAAAGCCACAACGATAAAATGGTAACGAATGAACTAATAAAGTAAAATACCGGTGTGTTGGCCACTTTTTGAGATTAGCAATATGAGTAAAAAAAACACTGATATAAGTAGATTTTTAAGCTATGTATTGCGTCATCATCCAGAAGCTATTGGATTATCACTTGACCAAAATGGATGGGCAGTTATAACTGATCTAATTCTTTGTGCAAAAAAAGAAGGTTACATACTTGAAAAAAGTATTATTCTAGCGATAGTCACCAATAGTGATAAAAAAAGATTTACTATTTCAACTGATGGCTTGCATATTCGTGCTGCTCAGGGTCATTCAACGCAACAGGTTAAGATAACTTATAAAGAAAACATCCCTCCTGATATTTTATATCATGGAACAGCCGCGCGCTTTATATCTGAAATCAGGAAGAAAGGCCTGCTTCCTATGTCACGACAGTATGTACATCTTTCTCCTAATGAAGTTACGGCAATTCAGGTAGGACAACGTCATGGAAAACCGATGATATTAATTATAAAAGCCCTGAATATGTATGAACAGGGCTTTAAATTTTTTCAGGCTGAAAATGGCGTCTGGTTAACTGAAACCATTCCTTACCAGTTTATTCAAGAATAATTACATATCGTCTTCAACTCGCTCAGCTTTGTTACGATTTGATTCAAGACGCGCTATTTTTAGCCATTCAGTAAAGTTATCAGTGTGTCCTCTGTCTTCCCAGCCAGCAGACGCAAAAGCATGAACATAGTAAACTTTTGGATCACCTGATGTATCTTCACCATCAAAACATACAATATCATCTGAGTAGCGCCAATTGGCAAAAGGAATTAATTTTCTGTCAGGATAAAGCTCTCTGACTTTCTCACACCAAAAGTCAACATAGTTTGAGGAACTGCAAAACAGCCACCACGGCTCGATATCCTCTAACTCTGAATGAGATATATAATTAATAAAGCTGTCAGGAAAAGAAAACCCTGAGTATAAATATTTTTGATAAGCCATATATCTATCAATCATTTATTTACCCTTGCCAGTTATTCTTGGTGACTCGGATGATCCATAAGGGTTATTTTTACTAAACCCCGCGCTTTGGTTGTTAATCCTTCCTGTTATCGCCTCTCCCCACGTTGTAGAAGAACCAAAACGACCAGAGTCAATCATATCTTTTGGTAACAAATCGCTGAAGTTTCTGACACTAGCTTCTACTTTAATGCCAGCATCTCTTGCTGCATTTATCCTGGTATTATCCATGCTTGTCATATTGCCATCCGGCATTTTTACAACATCAACCGGATCACCTTTCCAGCCATCTTTTTTCATACTGGAAACAAGATCATCGTAAGTGTATTTCACACCTGTACCTCGATCAGTCTTATTGTAAGAAACAGTATTCTGCGAAAATCGAATTTCGTTAGCATCAAATGAGAAATTATTTCCTGTCGGTTTAACTGTGATTGACTCATTGACTTCTTTTTTCCCTACCCCAGCCGCTATTCCCGCGGCACTCGTTCCAGCCGCCTGAGCCAGCGAACTCATCGCAAGTTGCTTCGCTTCAGGTGAATCACCAGACATCAATGCATTATGAATCGCTGCATTTCTGTCTGCCTCAAGCTGGATTGTAGTCACCTGAAGAATAGAAAGTTCGTTCTGTTCTTCTGGGCTTAAGCCACCATTGTCACGAGCTTTTTTCAGCAACTCATTGGTACGGTTAGCATAATCAGCCTGCAATTTGCCAACTTCATTCGCTTTATCGACACAAACCCGAGCACCAGAACAGTTCACAACGCTTTCATGCTGCTCAGCATTTAATTTCTTATATTTATCAACGACAGCATTACAGGCATTACCCTGGCACTCCGTCATTTCTTTGGCACGTTCCTGGTTTTGCTTCACGCTCAGCGCATTATTCTCAACAGCATTTTTTCCAGCCTGTGCACCCGCCATTGCGCCAGCCGTACTGTCTCCGGCAATTCCGCCCGCAAGGCCAGCCGCCAGCGTGCTCAGCTCGCTGATATATTGCTTCTGCGTCTCATTCAGTTTATCGCGGCTGACTCCCGGATAAAGCTGCTGTGCAATATACTCACCTGTCGTGGCGCCTGCTGCACCTGCCAGCGCTGAATTTCCCTGAACCTGCGCGACCACTGCGCCCAGCACCGCGTGTGCTATCAGGTTAGCAGGCTCGTTAACCACCTCTTTGCCGTCTGGCCCGGTTGTTGTGGTTTCTTTATGGATCAACTCTGCCAGGTAAGGGGCTGACGCTCCTGCAATCGCACCCTGTACATTGCCTGCCAGTAAACCCTGTACTGCCGCCGTTGCTGCCTGCATACCCTGCTGAATAGCGCTGCCGGTACCGAACTGTTTTTGCGTAGTTTGATAACTTTCAGAATTGACTAGTGCATCATTGTAAGTTTTCCAGTCTTCTTTTGTAGCTTTTTCTCCCGGCTCCTGCACTCCCTTCTTTGCCAGCTCGGCTTTGCCTGCACTGGTTGCACGAATGCTACCCTCAGTGCGCGCAATATCCATAGCCTGCCCCGCGATTTCGCCTACCAGCTGCGCGGTCTGCAATCGCTTCTGCTCTTTTTCCTTGTCAAAAATTGGGCTGATGCTGCCGTTTGCACCGGCGACATCGTGGCTGAGCTGACTGATATCCTGCTGCTGGCCATTTTGATTGCGTACGGTGACCATTCCATCGGAAACGGCAGCTCTTGTCGTGCCTTCTGCATGACCGCTACTGCCCAGACCACTAAGCAGAGTGGAAGCCATATTACTTAGCATCTGGCTGCCAACTGGCGCACCAGTGCTGAAACTGCCTCCCAGATGCTGTACTTTATAGTCGGCACGATTATCAATATCGTTGAAACCCAGCGTGCCGGTATCCAGACGGTTTTTATCCGCTGTGGCCGTGGAACCAATAACCGCGCCATTTAATTGCGTATGGTTGCCAACGGTAATGTCGAAGCCGTTCTGGCCGCCATAAATTCCGGTTTGCTCAATAACCGAATCGTAATTGCTTTTCATTTTGTCGCGGTTGGCGCTTAGATAAGCCGAGCCGCTCATTGAGCCAAAGGTAAAGCTGCCGCCCGCGCTGACGCTGGTTTGTTGCGAGTTGTAGCTGTTGCTGTCCTGCAGGCTGTTTAAGGTAAGATTGCGGCCTACCTCTGCCACAACTTTACTGCCGCTCGCCTGCGCGCCGCTCAGCGTGGTGTCGCGGCCACTGTTCAGCGTTAGCTGACGGCCTGCATCCAGCGTGGTTTCATTTTGCGTGACGCCATTCCCTTTCTCTCTGCCATTACTGCTGTTAATACTGGCAGAAACGCTGATCCCCCAGCCACCTGAACCGGCACCAACCCCGAGTCCCAACGTGCCGCCTTTACTCTCATTTTTACCGGTAGTGAGCGCCGTATCCTGTGAAGAAAGTAGTGTGATATCGCGCGCTGCATTCAGCGTCATATCCTGCCCCGCCTTTAACTGGCTGCCAGCAAGGGTGATATCACCGCTTTGCGCATCTGCTTTCGCGCCCGTTGCAGCAATACTCAGGTTATTGCCTGCGTTTAACGTGCTTCCGCTGGCGTGATCCTGCTCGCTGTGGCTGGTCGATTTTGAAGACTGAGAGCCGTAAGTTGCGCTAATACCAATGGTGTTATTGTTAGACGGATCCTTGCCTTTAGCGGCGTCCATACGCAAGGCCTGCGAAGCCTGAACGCCGGAGAGCGTCGCCTTTGTAGCCTGAAGCGCGGCCAGGCGACCATCGCTTTGTTTAGCGGCAGCCTGCGCGGTAGAAACCGCCCCGTTAATGGCGCTGCCTACTGCGCCGGAAAGCGCTACCGTCAACCCGCTGGACTTCTGCTCAAAAGACTGGTCGCTGGTACGTTTGTCATGGCCCGGATCGATGGTCACGCTGTCGCCGGTCAGCGTCATGTTTTTCCCTGCAATCAGGTCGGAGCCGCCCACATGCGCCTGTCCACCGGCCGTCACGGTAAGGTTACCGCCGGTGCTGCCTACGGTGCTGGCGCTCTGGCTCTGGGTGGTGCCCTTTTCCCTCAGTTCCTGATGCGTGCTGCTGCTGCCGATAGTAAAGCCGATACCGCCGCTGCTCATCAGCCCGCTTTTCTTTTTCTCGCTCAGCTGCCAGCTGGCATCCGTGTTGGTCGCGGCCACGATATCGACGTTGTTACCCGCTTTCAGCGTGACGTCATTATCGCCGACCACCGAAGAACCTTTGACCAGCAGATTATTGCCCGCGTTTAACGTCACGCCGTTACCGCTCAGCAGGGTGCCTTTTTCTGCCGTGTCGCTGCTTTCTTTAATGGTGTGCGTGGTGGTTTTTTTCAGGAAACCGCCTTTAGATTTGGTTTCCTCTTTGTAGCTGTAATCGCTTTCGGTCGCGGTGCCCAGGTTAAGGTCACGGCCCGCATTAACCGCCACATCCTGCGTGGCCGTCACCTGCGCCGCCTGGCTGTTGACATCCCTTCCGGCTGTGATTGCCGTATTTCCGCCGCTGGCGATTTCGGTTCCCTGCTGGCGTACGGACTCGTTGATTTCTGTCTTTTTACCTCCTTTATTGCTGCTGCCGGAGGTGGTCTGCGCGGCCTGAAGATTTACGTCGCGTCCGGCTTCAAGCGTCACATCCCGGTCAGCCACCAGCCCTGCGGCCTGGCTGTTTACGTCGCGGCCCGCCGCCAGCGTCAGATCGCCGCCGCTGGTCAGGGTAGTGCGATCAACACCGCTGGAATGGCTTTCCCGCTTGCCCTGCACGTCGTTCTGCCCGGTGGCGGCGCTGTTCAGGTTAAGATCGTTACCAGCGGCCAGCGCAGCATTTTTGCCTGCGCTGATATTGCTGGCGGTGACGTCAAGATCGCGACCCGCCTGCATGACCAGATTGCCACCCACGCTGATGTTACTGCCCTGATTAGTGGTTGTAGTAGTGCTGGTGGCGTCAATCTTACGCCAGCCAGTTTTAAACCCGGACTGCGCGTTGCCGCTGGTCAGCTGATTGCTGGTGACCGCAATATCGTTCCATGCGTTCATCAGCAGGTCGCCGCCGGCTTTTACGCTGGCGCCGGTAACAGTGATATTGTTACCCGCCGCCAGGCTGAGGGAATCCAGCGCAGCAATATTAGCCACCGGCCCGCTTAAAGTGTCGGTGAAAGATTTGCTACCGCCGCGGCCGTTGCCCACATTCAGCGTCAGTTGTTGAGTGGCGGTGAGGTTATTGATATCGCCGGTTACGCTTTCCAGCGCCACGGTTTTACCACTGATGGTGGACCCGACGTTGTTGATATCGCCGAGTGCGCTCAGCTTTAAATTGCCACCGGCCTCCATCAGGCCTGCGCTCAGGTTGCCGATCTGGTTATCGCTGTCCAGTGCCAGATCGTTTTTGGCGATGATACTGCTGCCGCTGTTGGTAAGATTACCCGCCTTCAGCGAAACATTATTACCGGCTATGACGCTGCCGCTTTGCAGGCTGACATCTTTCGGCGAGAGATAGAGCTTCGGCACCATTACCGTTTCGCCGTTTACCGTACTCGCTTCCCACCAGAGAATGCTTTTATCCAGCGCGGCCAGCTGGTCGGCAGAGAGGGAGACGCCAAACTGCAGGCCCAGCGACTGCTGCGCGGCAGCGGCGTTGTCCATCAGATAGCGCATCTGGTCGAGCTCTGAACCGACGCCATTCAGGTAGCGGCTGCCCGTCTGGTTAAGCACCACGTTGCTGACGTAGCGGGTATCAAATGCCGCATCGCCAAGAAAACGATAGTCCTGATCGGGTTTCAGATTTAACCGGTCCATGAGATAGGACGAACCCAGGAAGGCGTTTACGTCGGTGTACTGCGTGCGCGTCTCCTGCGCCGCGTTACCAGGATGTTTATTCAACAGCGCGTTGAGATCGCCGAACAGGCTTTGATCGAGCTGTCCCAGCCCGTTAAGTTTGGGGTTAATGGTGATCAGGTACGGGCTTTTGCTGTCGCGGGACGTAATGAAATAACCGTTGTCACCGGAAGGCAGTGGATAAGCGCTGGTGTCAACTTTTGTGGGAGTAGTGTGTGGCAATGAAGCGGGCGTAAGATTGCCCTTTACCAGATTACCCGCATGACCCAATGCAGCCAGGCCCTGTTGTGCACCTGACAGTTTCGTCAGAGGCGCTTCACCCGGTTTTGTCCCATCCAGCGCCACGCCAGCATTTACCTGCTGTAACGCATTCTGTAACTGCTCCCGCCATGCAGGCGAGTTTACAGCGACCTGACTGCTGCCTTCCAGGGTCTGGCGCTGCGTCGTACCTGCCTGGTTCAGCGCGGCTAATCCAGCGACGGCAGGTGCGGTCAGGGTATTGCCGGTCCACCCGGCATTCGCAGTGGTGGAGGTATTGCTGACATCACCGCTGAAACTGGCATTGACGTTGCCGCCAGCCTGAATCACTGAACGATAAAGTTCGCCAGGTGTAAAATCTGACTCATGACCAACTAGTTCAAAATAAATCGTATCGACTTTAGGTTTAGTAGGCACCTTAATGCTGGAAGATATAGTTGCTAAAGTGGGTGCATTTTCACTGTTCTTTAAAGCGTACTTATAAACCAGGTTTTCAACTTTTTTCCCTGCCTGCCAGCTCTGATTATTAAGCTGAGAACCCAGGAGCGAAATATCTTGATTTGCAAGAATGTTGCTGGCCTGGTTGTCGAGTGAATCTGCATGGATAGTCAGGTTGTTACCGGCTGATATACGCCCGGCGCTCCCATTCGCAACGACACTGACATCCGTTTGCGAAGTAGCAAACTTTTGAGTTACGTAATCGGCGAGAGGCGCATAGTAGTAGCTTGTAACTTTCTTGTAACTACAGGCACCATGACCATTACATGGACCTGTCTGATGTATACCTGTTCTTGAGTAATAACCCCAGGTTCCATCCGCCATTTGCGTATGGGGCACATCAATTGAAGCGTTACCTACCCCCGAGACAGTACTGATTTGCTTTGTGCTCTCTTGAACCTGAAGCCCATCACGCGTGTTCAGCAAATGCTCTGTATTAACCGTAATATCGCCGTTCTGCGTTTCGACGGTGCCGGAAGTATTGATCACCTCGCTGCTGGCATTGCCTGCTGCGTCGCGCTGCATCCACAGGCTGTTACCTGCCAGCATATCGGCGCGCTGATTACGGATGCTGTTGGCATAGAGATAGAGATTATTGCCCGCGTACAGCAGCGCGTTATTAACGATGCTGCCCGGCGCGCTGAGCAGCAGGCTGCCGCGGGTGCCGGTAAAACCGTCGAGAATGATATCGCTGCGGCTGTTGAGGTTAACGTTGCCGCCGCCCTGCAGGGTACCGTTGCCGTTCATGGCGATGCGGTTGCCGCTCAGGCTGCTGTCGCCGGAGCCGGTGGTGAGCTGCCCGTTATTGGTAAAATCGCCGCCCGCGCTGAGCGTCAGCGCCTGGCCTTGCATCGTGCCCTGATTATCAAGGGTGCCGTTGCTGCTGATGCTCAGACGGTTACCGGCGGCAATCACATCGCGTCCGGTAAAGCTGTTGTTCAGTGCCAGCGTGGCATCACCGAGCGCCACCACCTGACCGGTTTGCTCAAAACCATCGCTGTGCAGCAGCAGGTCGCCGCCGCTGAATAATCTGCCCGGTGCCTGCTGGTTCACCTGCGAAGCGGTGATATTAAGCTGATTAGTGCCCAGCAGCGTGCCGCGGTTGGTCAGCTGCTGATAATTTACCGCCAGCTTGCCGCCCTGGGTGGTGCCCTGATTGGTAAAGTCGTTACCGGTTAGTGTGCCCTGCCCGTTGGCAAGCAGCGTACCCGCGTTATTACTGTTGGTGGCGTTCAGGGTCAGCTGCGTCGCCTGCAGCCACCCGCTGTTAACCAGCTGTGGCGTGGTCAGCGTCAGCTCGCCGCCGGAAAGCAGCCTACCCGCATTACTGGCAATGCCAGTGGCGCGCAGGTTGCTGGTGCCGCCGCCCTGGATCAGCCCGTAGTTGTAAAGTTCCGGCGTGGTCAGCGTCAGCGTGTTTTGCGTCAGCAGGGATCCGCTACCGCTGTTGGTCAGGCGTCCGCTGGCAGTGACCAGCAGGTTATTGTCGCCCTGCAGGCGGCCGTTGTTGTCAATCGCGTCGCTGGCGATCTCCAGCGCGCCACCCTGTATACGCCCTGCGTTATTTACCGAAGCCGAGCGCAGGGTAAGCTTGCCCGCGCTCAGCAAGGTTTTATCCTGCTGCTGGGTCAACGCGCCGGTAAGGGTGACCACCAGCGCGTCAACGCCGCCGATCTCGCCGTTGTTATTGAGCGTGCCGCCGTTCAGCGTCAGATTTTTTGCGATCCACTGACCCTGCGCGGCGAGGTTTGACGCCTGTAGCACAGCGGCCCCCCCGGCGGAGATTTTACTGCTCGCCCCGGAATCAAGCCGGTCGCCAAGCAGGAGCTGCATGCCATCGGCACTCTGAATAGCGCCGTTATTGTTCAGCCGCTGCGCATTCAGCAGGATCTGCTGCGCCTGCCAGCTACCGTTGTTGGTCACCGTATCGCTGCTAACGGTCAGCGTACCCTGCGTTAACAGCGAGCCGCCGCCATTATTGGTCAGCGTGCGGGCCGGTGCGGCCAGCGCACGCAGCATCATGCGGCCCGCAGCCTGGGGCAGCACGCTCAATGTCAGCGCCTGTAAACCGATCAGGCTGCCCTGATTGATAACGGTGGCGGGCGTAATCATCAGGGTGCTGCCCTGCACACTACCGCTGTTGTTCAGCGTGTTACCGGTCAGAGCCATCGCCTGTTCACTCAGCAGCGAACCCGTATTGTTTAGCGTCTGCGCGCCCATGCGAGCGCCGCCGTGGCTGAGCAGTTCACCATTGTTAGTCAGCTCGCCGTTAACATTCACCTGCAGATCGCTGTTGCCGAGCAGCGATCCCTGATGCTGCCAGCTATCGGCGTTTACCGTCGCCTGCGCGCCTTGCAGAGTGCCCGCCGTGGTCAGCTGCCCGGCATTGAGCAGCAGCGTGCCGCCGCTCAGGGTTTTGCTGCCCGCCGCGGTAGCCAGCGTGTCCGCCTGCGCATCCAGCGATCCGCTGCCCTGCAGCAGGCCGCCGTTGCCAAGCGTGGTAGCGCGCAGAAGCAGGCCGTCTGCACTGATTTTGCCGCCGTTGGTCAGGCTGTCGGCGTGCAGTTTAGCGTCGCCGCTGCTGAGCATAATACCGTTATTGTTCAGCTCTCCGTGCGTGGTGCCGTCCAGCGTGGTGCTGCTGAGCGTGCCGCGGTTGGCCAGCGTATCAAACACAAAGCCCAGCTTTGCCGCCTGCCAGTTGCCTTCATTGCTGGCGTTATTGCCCTGTAACGTCAGCACGTCACCACTGAGCAGCGTGCCGCTGGCAAGGTTATCAAGCGTCCCGAAGCGTGCGCTCAACGCCGCATCGCCCTGCAACAGGCCGCGGTTTTGCAGAACGTCGCCGGCAGCGGTCATTTGTACGGCCGCCAGCGTACCACGGTTATCCAGCGTTGCTGCGGTCAGGTCGGCCTGCTGCTGCGCAATGATGCGTGCATCCTGACCGTTAGTTAGCGTACCGCCGAGTCGGGCAGAGAGCGTACCGGCGCTGACCTGGCCATTGTTGATAAAATCGTGGCCGTCAATCGTCAGCGCATCGGCAACCTGCAGCAGGCCGTTGTTCTTCAGACTTTCCGGGGCCAGCATCAGCGAACCGCCACTGAGCAGGCTGCCGCCGGCTTGGTTGAAAATCTGCGCGCTGTCGACAGTAAGCGTACTGTTACCCTGTAATAAACCACCGTTGGTCAGCTGCGGCGCGTGCAGGCTGAGGCGATCGGCTGCCAGCGTGCCGCTGTTCAGCAGCGCACCGGCCCGTAAATCCATCGCCTTTTCACTCAGCAAGCTGCCGCTGTTGTTCAGCTCATCACTCACCTCTGCGTTAAGCAGCGATGCGGCGGAGACAGAACCAGAGTTTTGCCAGCGCTGCGCCGTCAGCGTCAGGCTGTCTGCCTGCATGCTGCCCTGGTTATCCAGCGCGTTGCCGTAAACGGTCAGCTCGCTGCCGCTGAGCAACTGGCCGCTGCTCTGGTTGGTGACGTCGCCATCGGTCAGTGCCAGCGATGCCGCGCCCTGAATCAGGCCGCTGTTGTTCAGGTCACCCTGTAGCCTCAACACGCTGGCCATCAGCTGGCCCTGATTATCGGTACGATCGCTCTGCAGGGCGATCGCCTGCTGGCCCAATATATTGCCGCTGTTATTCAGGTGCCCGGCCCGCAGCTGCGCGTCATTCTCGCTGAGCGCATTACCGCTGTTCTGCCATGTATCCGCCTGAACCTGCAGCCGCTGGCCCTGCAACAGCCCGTGGTTAGTGAGATCGGTAGCGATCAGATCGAGCAGGCCCGCGCTGAGCAGCGTGCCGTTGTTGTCGAGACCAGCACCGCGAGTTGTGAGGCTGTTACTGCCCTGCAGCGTCCCGCCATTAGTCATCTGTGCGGCGTCGACCGTTAAATCGCCGGCCGCAATCTGCCCCTGATTATCAAGCTGCTGCAGGCGCAGCTGTAACGTGGTATCGGTCAGCAGCAGCCCGCCTTGCAGATTGCTCAGGCGATTATGGCTGGCACTCAGGCTGGCAGCATTAATCTCTCCGGCATTGACCAGCCTGTCGCCGCTCAGCGTGAGCCCGGCGGCACTGTGAATCAGCCCACTGTTATTCAGTTCCGGCAGGTTAAGCGAAAAGCTGGTATCAGAACTCAGCGTGCCGCCGGCGAGATTATTAACCTGGTTGCCGCTCAGCACCAGGCTGCGGCTGCCCTGTAACAGGCCGCCGTTGTCGATCTGCGTGCCGGTAAGCTGTAAATCAGGAGCGGAGAAAGTCCCCTGATTGCTGAGATAATTGCCGCTGATGGACAATCGGTTAGCGCTCGTGATCGACCCCTCTCGGGTATTGTCCAGCCGATCGACCTCTGCCCTTGTCAGCGCGCCGCCAAGCAGCTCACCGCGGTTGGTGATGGAACGGGCTTTAATCTGCAGGCTGTCAGCGACCAGCCTGCCGCCGTTGGCTACCGCATCGGCATTCAGGGTCTGCGCTACTTTTGCACCGAGCATGCCGCTGTTCTGCGCCTGCTGCGCGGTTACAGCGAGGTTATTGCCCGCCATCAGTTGCCCGGCGTTATCGAGCCGGTTTTTTGCGCCAAGCTGAATATCCGCGCCCGCGTTGCCGCTGCTGGACTGGTCCAGCGCCATATCGGCACCGCTGATCCGGATATCCCGGCCCGCGGTCATGCTGACGCCACTGACGCTGAGGTTATCTTTCGCGGTGACCGCCAGCGCGCCGTCGCTGACCAGCGCGCCGTTACGCAGCGCCACGGCCTGGTCAGACTGCACCGTGATATCACCGGCGGCTTTGTGATCGCCGGTCAGCGTCACGCCCTCACCTTTGATGTTGACCGCGCCGCTGGTCAGGCTGTTATTCAGCGTGAGCCTGCCGCCGGCATCCAGCACCATATCACCCTGTCGCGCATTCAGATTTCCCAGGTTAACCCCAACGCCCTTCTCGCTGGACACCAGATGAATGCGATTCGCGTACATACCGCCCAGCGCGCCGGTATCCACCGAGACCGCGGGTGCTGCACCTTCGCCCGCAATCGGCGTGACGGAACCGTCCTGGCCGACACGGTTTGCGCCCGTCGTCACCGACAGGTCTTTAGCATAAATGCCCGCGTTAATTTCAGTAGCGCGTGCCACAATCGATACCGCATCCGCGCTGCTGCCGTCCAGCCCCTGTCCTTCAACGATGACCGAGCCTTTGCTGACTTCCAGCGCGGCGAGATTGCCGTTTGCATCCAGCTGCGGTTTGCCGGTGGTCAGCGTGACGCCTGGCGTGTTAATAAAGCCGCAGCCGTTACAGGTAATGCCGTACGGGTTGGCAACCATCACGTTAGCGGCGTTGCCTCCTACCTCGGTATAGCCCTGCAGCTGTGACCGGTTAGCGCCGACAACTTCATTGATGATGGTCCGGGCTTCCTGTCCCGCCTTCAGGTTAGGGTTATTCTGGATAAGTCCACCCAGCTGCGTCTGCGTCAGCCGCCCGGTAGCATTATTCAGGATGAGCCCTTCCTTACCCACGTTGTACTGCTGGTACTGGTTGTGCGAGACGCCCGCCTGGTTTGGCGTGGCAATATTCACCACGGGCACGCCGTTACCCGCCGCATCCAGCTTCGTGCCGGGCGTAACCGGCGTAATCTCAGCGGCAACCGCTGGCAGTATCGGCTGTACGGCCACCAGGCAGCAGATGACATAGCTCAGGGCGCGGCGGATAAAGGAAACAGGCTGACGATCGTCCATAATTTTGCTCTTTTAGAAAACCAGCCCGATGCGGGCGTAAATGCTGACGTGATCCGGCTGGAAATGGCCGGGATAGCTAAGCGGAATACCCAGGGTATAGGAGGTATAAAAATGACGGTTACGGGTATTCAGCCCGACCGCGCTGCCCCAGAGGGTGCCGGTGGCATCACGGTTAAGCGCGTCGCTTTTCAGCCAGCCGCCATCGACAGCGGCCACCGCGCTGACCTCGCCCATTACCGGGAGCGTGAACAGGCTGTAATCAAGCTCGTTGCGCAGATAGCCGCCGGTGTCGCCGGACAGATACTGCTCCTTAAAGCCGCGTACGGAACTTTCGCCACCCAGCGTCAGGCGCTCGCTGCCGTACAGGCGGTCCGGGGACCACTGGCCGTAAACGCTGCTCAGCCACCACAGCGAGCGGGTCAGCGGGCGCTGAAAGCTGCCGCTGACGCTCCATTTGCGAAACTGTGCTTTGGGCAGGTCGCCACTTTTGCCGGCGTCGCTTTCTGCATCGAGCCACGGCATGCCGCGACTGAACGTTGGGCTTAAGGTGGCCACGCCGCCCGCGATTTTCTGCGTATGGTTAATGCCGGCCTGCAGGCTGGTCATTTTGCGGCTGCTGCTCTGTAACAGCGTGCTGTTAAGGTAGTTGTGGCTGGAATAATGGTTCAGGCCAAGCTGCACGCCGGTTTTGACGTTGCCGTTGCGAAACAGTACCCACGAGCCATTGAGACGGTGCGCGACGTTGTCGCCGTTGCTGAGCCAGGTGAAGCCGTTGTTAACGAAGCTGCTGTGGTAGGTGCTGCGGCTATAGCTGTAATCCAGCAGGCCATAGCCCCAGGGAACGCTGACGCCCGCCTGCACATTTTTCGCATCGCGCCACGTGTCGAACGCGCTGCTGCGCCCGCCGCTGACAAACCAGCGGTCGGCCAGACCCAGCAGATTATTCCCGGTCAGTGAACCGTTGACCTGTCCGGTGCCCGTACTTTTTTGTCCGCTGTTATCCATTCCCAGCGAGACGCTAAGGGGGAATTCCGGTTTCGCGGTCAGGTTTATTACCGAATAACCCGGCTTTACTGAAGGTTGAATATCAATCTGCACCGGCGTGCTGCGCACGCGGTTAATTTGCTCCATGCCCTGCTCAATATCGCGCAGGTTGAGAATTTTTCCTTCCAGTCCGGGAAAGACCATGTGCAATATACGCGGCTGCTTTCCCTCCAGGCGAATTGCCTCTAATTTCCCTTCCAGCACCGGAATGATCAGTTCGCCCTGCGACAGGTCCTGCTCCGTTAAAAATGCCCGGCTGGTAATATAGCCGCGCTGCATATACCAGTCGGAAATGCTGTGTACCAGCGCGTTAATTTCCGTTAAGTTAAGGCAGCGATGAATATAGGGTGCGGATACAGCACGCTGCTGTTCCGCCGACATCAGCGAGGCATGGCGAACCGTAATCCGGTTTATCTGAAAGCACTGTGCAGATTGTCCGTAATCTTTAGCAGGTGCGCTCTGTGGCGTGGCGGCATGCCATAACGCGTCACGTTGCTGTTGGTCCTGCTGCAGACGCTCCTGCTGTTGATTCTGAATAAAGTCGCGGTCGCCCGGTGATAAGGGTGCCGCGACGGCGTTGCCCGCTATTATTCCGACGCAGAGCGCCAGCAGCTTCCATGAATTTGCCATTTTAAGACTTAAATAAAATTGATTGTAAGGATTGTGTAAATTTCGGAAAGCAGAATACCACCTTAACAATCGGAAAGTTCCTGGTGGAAGCGAAAAACGATGATTTTCCAGAAAAATGAGTTAGTCAGATATATAATAAAACCTTAAGCCAAATTAAAGGTAACGCATAGTTAAGAAGGTTTTATTCAGGCTAAAGAAAAAGTTAGAACGGAAAATTTCAATAAGAAAATTAGTAGCGTTACGTTTTTTAAGCCGGGGCACCCGCCATGCTCTCTTATGAGCCAGTTTTTTTCTCTGTGATAGCACTGGCTTCTCTCCTGTTTTGTACTTCCACCTTAAAAATATTAAAAAAGATCCCGGCTTTTAATTTGCGATATCTCCTTCCATGAAGAGCCATGCTAATTTCAGAGGTTAACTATTAATCAATAAATATTAAATAACTCCGCAATACTCAGGCAATGAATAAACGTCACGGCCATACCGAACATATGCTGATAGCCAGAAAGTGCCAGCGCAATAAAATTTCTGCGATACATTTCAGATTAAAGCTCTTAAAAGCAGATAATTACCTGCTCTGAAGAGGATAGTGATACCCGGAGGAAACAATCAACAGGCATGCGCGTCCGCTGGTTCCGATCGGTATTTATCGTCACCAGGAGCACTGATCTTTTATCAGGATTCCCATTGTCATACTTAAGTGTATATTGACCATGGGGTTCTCCCCACGGGCAAGACTACACGCAGGAATAAAAATGAAAAAAGTCATAGCAATCCTTTTGGTATCAGCTTTAGGCATTATGTCAGCTTCAGTTTTTGCATGTCCAAAAGGCCAGCATCCGCATGGCGGAACCGGCTCTCATCATAAAGGAGGCTACTGTTCTTTTGATTAAATCAGGCCGTACGGGCATGGATGCCCGAAACAAAACCGCAAGGGCCGCCTTATTTATGATCCCTGTGATATAACGTCCACTCCTCTACTCTCTCGCCGGAAGGAAGCGTACAAAAGCCGCTTTTCCCTTTTTCCGTATCAATAATATCCACTTTACCGCCCTGCTCTACACAATAAACCGACGCCGGATTTTTCATTGCCAGCTTCGCAGGCTTATCCGTTTTAACCGCACAGCCTGTGGCCATTAAGATGCAAATAGCCAGTGTCATTTTGTTCATAAGGTCTCCGGTTCAGAGGGCTCCGATTGCATCAGGCCGTCCCGTAAAGAAAACTAAAAGCGCTCTCGCAAAAGCTTAACGCATTGAACTTCAACAACGGTTCTCTAAAATAGAAACGAATTTTCCAGGATTGGGAATATACTGGCAACTGCCGTCCCGGCTGGCCATTACTCGCCCGGCTATTACGACAAGGAATGCTCCATGCGACCAGCAACCTTTACCTTACGGCTTACCCGTAACGTTAGTCAGTTTTTGCTGCCCGATCTTCGTGCCTTACTGCCGCCGGAAAGCGTGCAGTTTTTTTCCAATGAGCTGGACGAAGAGTGGCACTACACGCTGCTCTGTATGCAAAGCGAGACCAGCTGTTCGCTGGCGGTTTCTGCGATACTGATCTGGCATCAGCTAAAAAGAATCAGCGTGATGCGCTACAGCTCACCTTCACAACAGCTGGATGTTTCCGGTTACGCCTCGGCGGAGCTCTACGCACTACTCAGAGCGCCAGACGCCGTTCTTTATCTTTCGTAATTTGCCCGCCGCAAGGATTTGAGGGCGTTTTCTTACGGTATTCCAGTGATTGAAATTCAGCCAGCCTGCGTAAACTTATCGCATTACCCGCGTAATCTTATTGCATCGCCTGCGTAACCTGGCGCATTGACTGAAAAATCGTACCGGAGTTTCCCATGTCAGAAAAAGATCCTGTTGTTGAAAGACTTACCGTAGAACTGCTGGCGTTAAGGCAGATTGTTCAAATGCTGATTGCTTACGGTAACGTGCCGACCGGCGGCAAGCTGAACAAATATCTGCAGAAAGTTGCGGATGATACTGAACAACGCGAAGACCACCGTGGCCCTAATAAAGCCATTGCGGACGCTATCCGCAGCTACATTAAATAGTCCACTACGCAAGCCAGCCCGCTATCTTGTCAATACAAGGCTCGGGATAGAGTACCGATCGCGGCTCAGCACCTGAGCCGCATCGCCTGTATAGCCTGCTTCTCTCTGACCTGTTTCTCGTGCTGTAACCATACATCTTACCTTCGCCAGCCCTTTCCCTGTCGCTTTCCCGATCCTTTCCTTTGATTTTGTTACATTTCCTTCCCGGCAATCCCACGCGCTTTCTACCAGGCTTAGACATTATTAAGCAGGTTTTGCCATTTATATTTTGACCAGTAAGGGAAGGTAATGACCACAGAGATATTAAATTCCGCCACGCGCAACAAAGATACCGCCTTTAGTAAAAAGGAAAGAGAAGAAGCGCAGCTGGAAGGTTTACTGCCGCCGGTGATTGATTCACTGGAAACGCAAATGCAGCGTGTTCTGGAGCATCTGCATAATAAGCCGGACGACATCGAAAAATATATCTATCTGCAGGAGCTGGCGGACCGCAACGAAACGCTATTTTTCGCTACCCTGATGTCCGACCCTGTCACCTTTATTCCGCTGGTTTACGATCCGACCATCGCCGATGCCTGCATGAAATATGGCCATATCTATCGTCGTCCAAAAGGCATGTATTTAACGCGCGAAATGAAAGGCCGCCTGAAAGACGTTTTGCGTAACTGGCCGCAAAAAGAGGTGCAGTTTATCTGCGTCTCTTCGGGTGGGCGTATTCTGGGCCTGGGCGATATTGGCGCTAACGGCGCGCCCATCCCCGTAGGTAAACTCCAGCTTTATACGGCCTGTGCCGCAGTGCCGCCGCAGGGACTACTGCCGATTCATCTGGATATTGGCACCGGCAACAAAAAGCTAAAAGACGATCCGCTCTATACCGGTCTGCGGGAGGCGAAGCTGGAACAGCAGGCGCTGGATGAGCTGCTGGATGAGTTTGTGGCCGCCGTTCAGGAGGTTTTCCCCGGCTGCTGCATCCACTTTGAAGACTGGGAAGGTAATGACGCGATTCGTTATCTGCAACGCTATCAGCAGCAGGCGCTGGTTTATAACGATGATATTCAGGGAACGGCCAGCGTGGTGCTTGCCGGTTTAATTACCGCGCTGCAAACCACCGGCGGCAAGCTTTCCGACCAGCGCGTCGTGTTTGCCGGAGCAGGTTCCGCAGGTACCGGCATCGCTAATATGCTGGTAGAGGCAATGGTGCAGGAAGGCGCAGATCGCCATAAGGCGCAAAGTGCCATTACCCTGTTTGATAAAAACGGCCTGATTGTTGCAGATCGTGACGTTCTGAATGATTCGCAACGGGCCTATGCGCATGACATGCAGCCAGAAAGCGATCTGCAAAAAGTGGTCGAGCGTGTAAAACCTACCATGCTGATTGGCGTCAGCACGCAGGGCGGCCTGTTCGATGAGGGCGTGGTTAAGGCTATGAGCAAGCTTAACGATCGGCCGATCATCTTTGCGCTGTCTAATCCGACCAAAAATGCGGAATGTACCGCCAGCCAGGCCTACGAATGGAGCGACGGCAAAGCGCTGTTTGCCGCTGGCGTACAGTTTGATGAAGTTAAAAGCAAAGACCAAACGCGCTATCCCGGCCAGGCAAATAACTTTTATATTTTCCCGGCGGTCAGCCTGGCGATTTACGCGGCCAGACCCGCGCGGGTTGATGACAAACTCTTTATAGAAGCGGCTCGCCTTTGCGCGCAGCAGGTCAGTAAAGCGGACCGCGAGAAAGGCAAGCTGTACCCTTCCCAGGCCGATATTGTTAAAACAGAAGTCGCCATTGCTACCGGCCTTGTGCGCTATTTGTTTAAGCACGATCTGGCTGGTGTAGAGCAACCTAAAGATATTGAGAGCTGGATGCAGGGGCTGATTTATCAGCCGAGCTATTCATCCTGAAAAAACACGCTTAGCGGTTGCAAGACGGGCAGCATCCCTGCTGCCCGCTGCTTACGAAACTTTAAACGCCGAAATATCCTGTGCCAGCTGGGAAGCTTCTGCACGCAGCGCCTCGGTGTTTTCCGCGGTTTGGGTGATCAGCAGCAGGTTTTGCTGAATGCTGCGCTCCATCTGCGACACCGCCAGTGTGACTTCGCTGATGCCTTTGCTTTGCTCATCACCCGCGACGCGAATTTCGCCGACCACTTCTTTCACCTTCAGCACGTCATTGACCAGGCCTTCCAGCTTTTCACCTGCGCCTTCCACCAGACGGCTACCGGCCAGTACCGTACTGTCAGACTGCCCAATCAACTCTTTAATTTCGTGAGCTGCTGCGGCGCTACGCTGCGCCAGCGCGCGAACTTCCGCCGCTACCACGGCAAAGCCACGCCCCTGCTCGCCCGCTCTGGCCGCTTCAACCGCCGCGTTCAGCGCCAGGATATTGGTCTGGAAAGCGATGCCGTCGATCACGCTAAGGATTTCACCCACGCGGCTGGAGGAGGCTTTGATCGAGGCCATCGTCACGATAACCTGGTTCATCACCTCGCTGCTGCTGCGGGCGATCTGCGCCGTTTGCTCGGTGAAAGAGTCGGCCAGACGCGTGTTTTCTGCATTGAGCTGGACGGTGGCGTTAAGCTGCTCCATCGCGGCCGCGCTTTGTTCCAGCGCTGAAGCCTGATCGCTGATTTTCGCCGAGAATGCCTGGTTGCTTTCCGCCAGCGAGCTGGCGTTGGCGGCTACGTTAACGCCGCTGGCCTGCACGCTGGTGATGACGCCAGCAATCTTATCCACGAACTGGTTAAAAGAGACGGCGATATCGGCTATTTCGTCTTTGCCTGTGGTGGTTAAGCGGCGGGTTAAATCGCCGTCACCGTTGGCAATTTCGTCCAGCGCGGCGCGGGTAGACTCCAGTCGGGAGGCCATACTGCGCGCAAACAGCCAAACCATAACGATAAGCACCAGCAGTACCGGGATCAGCACCATAAAAATATCCTGCACAATATTGTCCGCCAGCGCGGTAACTTTCGCTTCCGGCGTTACCAGCCCAATTATCCAGCCGGTAGCTGGCATTTTAAACAGCGTTACCTGGCTCGGCGTGTGCAGGACGCCATCCTGAATATTATTGAGCGTCGTGCTGGCCTGGCTGGAGGTGATGCCTTGTACTACGGGCGTTAGCCAGGGCTGTTCGCTTGCCAGCGCGCTGAATTTTTTCAGCGCTTTATCCTTATTTCCAGGAAAATAAAGCACGTTACCTGCGCTATCCAGCGCAAAAGCGTAGCCGCCGGTCAGGTTGCCGTGGCTCTGCATAAAACCGGAAAGGTTATCCAGCAGCACGTCAAACGTCGCCACGCCGCCAAACTTTGCGCCCTGATCGTAAGGCACGCTACAGGTCACCATGTTCACCAGCGAAACGGGATCCTGGTAAACTTCTGACCAGTCGCATTTGTTGCGCGGGGCTTCTCTGGCAGAGGTATACCAGCTTTCATTGTGGTAACCCGTGCTGTCAGCCGCGTTGTAGCCGTCGGAATAAGCCAACGTGCCGTCTGCGCCGCGAGACCAGAAAAAGCTGCGCCGCGCGGTGCCTTCAGTAAAAGCGCCAGGCTCCGGCCAGACGCCGCCGCCTGCAATACTTTTGTCACCTTTGCTGTCGATAACCTGCGGCAGAATGCTTTTAAACAGCGCTTCCTGATGCGGCAGAACTTCCGCCAGCCGCGCCATGCTAACGACTTCCCCTTCGATACGCAGCAGCTGCTGGTTAAGCTGGCCGACGATATTTTCGCCGGTTTGCTGGATCAAACTGTTACTGGCCTCCACCACGCGCGGCTGCCCGCGCAGGGAAATAGCAAAATAGACCAATAACATGGTTAACAGCAGCATCGAAACGCCGCCAAAAATCAGTTTCCCTGCAACACGAACTGGTATCCCCGGCATAATAAATTCCTTACGTTGACGCTGCGGCAGAACTAAGCCTGAGTGGTTATGAACGATATTTAATCATCGCTTAGTTTGCTTATCGGCATCGGCCAGCAAAATCTGAGCCGCTCAGCGAACCGGCGAGCCGCTGCCGCCAGCATAAAAGACTAAGGAAAATCCGATTTGATTTTGCCGCTGCGGTCGGGCTACCCTGACGCGCCGCGAAACGTCTGTTTTTCAGTCATTCCGCCTTATTTTCACGTTTTGCCGGAGAATTCTGGAAGCCTGACTAAAGGGAACTCAACCTATGTATCATTTAATTCTTACGCAGCTCAACGCGCTTGATCTGCCCTATGCTTCGCTGATTGCGCTGGCCGCTGTGCTTGGCGTTATCCTGCTTATTTCGCTGATGGCGCACGGTATGCTGCATCGCGTGCTGCTGCCGCTATTACGGCGCATGGCCGAAAAATCAAGCCGTCAGTGGCCTAAATCGCTGATCGACAACAAGCTCTTTAGCCGCTTTGCTTTACTGATGCAGGGCGTTTTTTTGCAGATCCAGCTGGAACTGTTTTTGTCCGGTATTGAGCCGATTTACAGCGTGCTGATGATCTTAAGCCAGGTGTGGGTCATGGCCTTTGGGCTGTTGATGTTTTTCTCGCTGCTGGATATTTTCCTCGATTTGTCCGAAGAGAGCGCCATCGCCCGCCAGATGCCGCTGCGAGGCATTTTTCAAAGCCTGAAGCTGATCGCCGCGCTGCTGGTATCGCTGATGATTATTTCGGTGCTGATTGGTAAATCACCGCTGGTGCTGCTGACCGGTTTAGGCGCGATGACCGCCGTCCTGATGCTGGTATTTAAAGATCCTATTTTAGGGCTGGTGGCCGGTATTCAGCTCTCCGCCAACAATATGCTCAAGCTTGGCGACTGGCTGGATATGCCAAAATATGGCGCGGACGGTTCGGTCGTGGATATCGCGCTGACCACGGTTAAGGTGCGTAACTGGGATAACACCATTACGACTATCCCTACCTATGCCCTGATTTCTGACTCTTTTAAGAACTGGCGCGCCATGTCGGAGTCCGGCGGCCGCCGCATTAAACGCAGCATTAATATTGATGCCACCAGCATTCATTTTCTTTCCGGGGAGGAAATGGCAGGTCTGAAACGCGCCCAGCTACTGACGCCTTATCTGGAAAGCAAAAGCCAGGAAGTTTCTGCTTACAACGCCGGGCTGGATACCAGTACGCCGCTGAATGGCCGCCGGATGACCAATATCGGGACGTTCCGTGCCTGGCTGGAAGCGTGGCTGAAGGCGCATCCCCATATCCATAAAGGTATGACGCTGATGGTACGCCAGCTGGCACCGGGTTCAGAAGGCTTGCCGATTGAGATTTACGTGTTTACCAACACCACGGTCTGGCTGGAGTATGAAAGGATCCAGTCCGATATTTTCGATCATATTTTTGCCGTGCTGCCGGAGTTTGGCTTACGTGTTCATCAAACGCCAACCGGAAACGATCTGCGCAATTTGCGCATTCATTCGGCAAGCTAATTTCCCTGCCGCCGTCTGCCGACAACGACAGGCGGCGGCGATTCATTCCCTTCTGGCGGCATTTCATTCCGCGCTGGCGGCAGTTCATGCCGGGAATCCCCGCAGCGTTAAACCCCGCATTACTATGTGCTTAATTTCTCTTACTCCGCGGGAGTTTCCCATGAGCACACAAGCCGTCAGTCATCGCGTTCGCTGGTTAACGCTAATCGGCACCGTTATTACCCAGTTCGCGCTGGGTTCGGTCTATACCTGGAGCCTGTTTAACGGTCAGCTTTCCCATAAGCTGGACGCGCCGGTAAGCCAGGTCGCTTTCTCTTTCGGTTTGTTGAGCCTGGGTCTGGCGGTGGCTTCCTCCCTTGCCGGAAAGCTTCAGGAGCGTTTTGGCGTGCGCAACGTGACTATCGGCGCTGGCGTGCTGCTGGCGTTCGGTTTTTTCCTGACCTCGCATGCCAATAATCTGTTTATGCTTTATCTCAGCGCGGGCTTGCTGGTAGGCCTGGCCGACGGCGCGGGTTATCTGATGACGCTGTCGAACTGTGTGAAGTGGTTTCCGGAACGTAAAGGCGTCATTTCAGCCTGTGCTATCGGCGCTTATGGGCTGGGTAGCCTGGGCTTTAAGTTTATCTGTAGCTATTTACTGAGCGTTAACAGCCTGGAAAACACGTTTTTAATCTGGGGCTGTCTGGCGATGGCCATGATTATCTGTGGTGGCCTGCTGATGAAAGACGCACCAAAACAGCAAATGTCTGCCAGTTCTCACAGCGCGCGTGACTTTTCGCTGGCTGAAGCCGTCCGTCTGCCGCAGTACTGGATGCTGGCAGTGATGTTTTTAACGGCCTGCATGAGCGGTTTATACGTTATCGGCGTGGCGAAAGATATTGGTGAAGGCCTGGTGCATCTGTCAACGCAGACGGCGGCCAGCGCGGTTACGGTCATCGCCATTGCTAACCTGAGCGGACGCCTGGTGCTTGGCGTACTTTCCGACAAGCTGGCGCGTATCCGGGTGATTACGCTGGCGCAGGTCGTATCGCTGGTGGGAATGAGTATTCTGCTGTTTACGCAGATGAATGAGAACACCTTCTTTATTTCTCTGGCCTGCGTGGCGTTTAGCTTTGGCGGCACCATCACCGTTTACCCCTCGCTGGTCAGCGACTTCTTTGGCTTAAACAATTTAACCAAAAACTACGGGCTGATTTATCTGGGCTTTGGGATTGGCAGCGTGCTGGGATCGCTGTTCGCCTCGCTGTTTGGCGGCTTCGTTGCAACGTTTGGCTTGATTATGGCGCTGCTGGCGCTCTCTTTGATTATGTCATTAACGATTCGCCTGCCGCATCGCCCGGCAAAAGAGAGCGAGGCGCTACGTTCGGTGCAGACGCTTTAAGCGGATAATTACCTGCACTCTGCAGGACGCTTATTAAATAACCGGACGCGAAATTATTCAGGGCCTGGCTGGCGCAATGCAAGCCAGGCCCTGTTTGCTAACCGGCTACCTTGTGCAAGAAAGAGTTCCCGGCACAACCGTTCGCTAACCGGCTACCTTGTGCGAAAAAAAATCCCGCCACGACCGCTTGCTAACCGGCTACCTTGTGCGAAAAAAAGCTCCCGGCACAACCGCTCACCAACGGGCTATTTTCTGCAAAACAGCGGCTCCGGCAAGCCTGCAACCGCTACCTCCACGGCGAAAACGTCGCCGGACTGTGGGTAAGCGGCCAGTTCCTCTGCCGTGCGGTCTTCGCGTGAGCTGGTGATATAAAGCGTTTTCAGATCCGGTCCGCCAAACGCGACCATGGTTGGCCAGCGTACCGGCAGCGGGATCTCATCCACAATTTCACCGTTGGCAGGGTTCAGGCGGATAACGCGCGAGCCGTCAAACATCGCTGCCCAGTAAAATCCTTCGCTGTCTACCGCCGCGCCGTCCGGCAAGCCGCCTTCTTCCTGCACAAAGCGTTGCAGCACTTCACGCGGGCCGATATCGCCTTTTTCATCTACCGGATAGCGATAAAGTACGCCGTTAGGCGTGTCGGTGTGGTACATCCATTTATTATCCGGTGAGAACGCCAGGCCGTTGGAAATTTTGATATCTTCCGCTTCAACGGTCAGGTTCAGATACTCGTCCAGCCGACAAAGCTTGCCGCCGTTGCGATCCTGCGGCTCCCACAGGCTGCCGCACCAGAAGCGCCCGTGCCTGTCCACGCGGCCATCATTGAAACGGCTGAAGGCTGCTTCTCCGGGATTGTCGGCCACTTTTTGCGTGACTACCCCATCTTCATCCAGCATGCAGACGCCGCTGCGCAGCGCTGCCACAAAGCCGCCCTGCTCGTTCAGGCCGAAACAGCCAATGTGTTCCGGAACCGGCATGACTTTATGTTCTCCGCTGCGGGGATCGAAGCGATGCAGCTCGGGAGCCAGAATATCGACAAAGTAGAGCACCTGCTCACGCACGGACCAGACCGGGCATTCGCCCAGCTCTGCCTGAGCCGCCAGCACATTTTTAACCTGATAACGCATAGCATTTCCTTGTAATGAAGAGCTGCCTTAAGTCTATCGCAGAAATTCCTCTCTGATAAAATTAAGGCAAATTTTAAGGAAAATACCGCGCGGCGGAGTGCTGTTTATTTAAGAACATTCTGGAGGGAAAGGCGGTTTTTTAAGCCTTCTCTTATTTATTAATAAAGCAATAACCAGAAGAATAGCACTACTGAATTATTTGGAAATATTTATTCTAACAACTCTACAAAAGCGGCATTATTCCTCCACTTTTGTCTTGTAAATTATCAGCTATTGGAAAGTGATGGAGTAACGATCATGAAATTAATAAAATCTCTGGCGATTCTGGGCGTCGTTAGTATGCTGAGCGGCTGTATTATCCACGATGGCTATCGCGGTGGCGGACACCACGGCCACGGCGGCCCTGGCTATCATAACGGCTCTGGACCGCACCGGGGCTGGTAAAGAAGTATCAAGGGTGGAGTTTCTTCATTCTTAAGCGGGCAAAGCCTGCACACGGCAATATAAAAATAAAATGCAAGATTTCAGGCGGGTAATTACCCGCCTTTTTTTATTAGCTTTTAACGCTGTAATTACATTGATACCAGGCTTTCATTAATCCAGGCAGGCGGCTTTCCTGCGGCTTAATGGGTTCCACCTTATCAAAACCACGCTCTTCGCAATAATGTTCTACATCTTGTTCCATCGCGGTTTTGTTTACCTTGTCAGGATCGAAACGATACAGAACGCTATTTACCGCCGGGTCTTCGCCGACTTTTTCAAAGGCACCTGGTTTGCCGGATGTACAGCCTACCGACAGCAGAACAGCAAGCGCTAAAGCGCCAGTCATTATTTTTTTCATCTTAACTCCTTACTTCGCCGCCGCATCATACTTGAGCGACATCACGACGCCATCGGAAAAAGCCACATTTGCGATTTTTTTAAAATGCTTTGCAATATTTTACCGATTGAATCGATTCAGGATGCCATGTAGCGCCAGGCGAAAATGAATGCGAATATAGCTCCAGACACAGCGACATGTCTGCACGACACCAGGTTTTTTATTTATAATTACAAAGATTTACAGCCCGCGGCGAGCGGGCTTTTTTTTGCGCTATATTCAGGCTGCGAAGGGAATTATACGTAAAGCCGCGGTACGGAAATTAACCTGAAGTGCCGTTATTATGAGACGGCACTGCTAATCAGCCCGCACATCTACCAGCACCGGACAGCTGGCCCGTTCGATCACGGCCGCGCTAACCGAGCCTTTAAGCAGGCGGTTAAAGGAAGAGAGATGGCGTCGTCCCATGATGATCATAGCGGCACCCATTTCGCTGGCATGCGCGACGATAGTTTCGGCAGACTCTCCTGCCAGTACGCGTCCCGTAGCGCGAACGCCCGCCTTTTGCAACGCTGCCAGGGCCTGACGAACCGCCGCTTCTGCCGTATTTTGCTCATCCTGTGCGCTGCCAAAATCGCCGGGATCTTCGCCTGCCTCAATAACGTAATCGCCGATGGTGCTGGCATAGCTGGCATCGACACAACATAAAACCACCACGTCCGCATCAAGCGCGTGCGCCTGCTCCGTTGCCAGAGAAACCACTTTGCGCGCCAGCGCCGAGTTATCAACCGCCACTAATAGCTTTTTCATTTGCCACTCCTGTTAGTCACGTAAGGCCGCTTTGCCAATCTCGTCCACCAGGGCTTCTTTGCACTTTAAGATCTCTGCGCGATAGAGCGCCTCGTGCTTTTGAAAACGGGTAGAAGGCACCAGTAAGCTGACAGAAAAGCGTCCCAGTATGGTATCGATAGCCACTGCCATAGTAGAAATTCCTTCCAGCGTTTCGCCACGATCGTAAGACACGCCGGTGCGACGAATCTCCCGCAGCCGCTCCAGTAAATCAGGAAACGCCTTAACGGTGAGCTCGGTCATCGCTTCATAAGCGTCGCCGACCAGCGCCCTTGCCTCTTCATCGCTGTCCAGCGCCAGCAGCGCCCTGCCGCCAGAGGTGCTGTAAAGCGGCAGATTCAGCCCGATGCGCGGCACCACGCGCAATTCACGATCGGCAACCACGTAATGCACGATGGCCAGCTGTAAGCCACTGGCGCGCGCCAGGGAAACCGTTTCGCCCGTCGCATCGCTTAGCGCCTGTAGCCAGGGTTGCGCAATCGCCACGACGTCAGTATGCACGCTGGCAATCAGCCTTAGCAGCGCCGGGCCAAGCCGCACGCCTCCTGCGCCCTGAGTACGCACCAGCTGCACGGAATCCAGCGCGCTTACGATGCGCTGCACGGTCGAGCGCGGCAAATCGACGGCCTGCGCTATTTCTCCCAGGCTCATGCCGTTGGGGCTGTCGCCCAGGGCATCCAGAATTTTAGCCGCGCGCGAGATAACCTGGATACCGCCGGTACGCTCTTCGTCACGTAAAGCTGCAGGGTCAGACATAAGATCTCCTTCCTTGTTGATGGCGATACTGTAGCACTCTTTTTTCACGCGCCGTATCACATTGCAATACAGTGCATCAGCATGTAATATCAGCGGCGAATGTACCACAATGCAATACAGTGCATCACTCTATCTTTTCTTTGCGGAGCACCTGCTATGACTGCTCAACCCGCAGCACCCCAACCCCATCCTTTTACCTTGCGTCTTGCGCTGGGCCTGGTGGGCGTGTTGATTGCTGCGTTGACTTCCGGATTAAACGATCGCGTTACCGATCTGGCGCTGGCCGACGTGCGCGCCGCCATCGGGTTTAGCTACGACCAGGCCAGCTGGATAACCTCGGTCTATCAGGCTGCTGAAGTGGCGGCGATGATGATTGCGCCCTGGTTTGCCGTCACCTTTTCGCTGCGCCGCTTTGCGCTGGTGGTTGCCTTTGGTTTCGCGCTTACCGGCGCGCTACAGCCCTATGCCGCCACGCCCGCGCTGTTTATCGGCCTGCGCGTTATTCAGGGACTGTTTGGCGGCGCGTTGCCGCCGCTGTTGATGACCGTCGCCCTGCGCTTTTTGCCGCCGACTATCAAGCTGTATGGCCTGTCGGCCTATGCCCTGACCGCCACTTTTGGCCCAAACGTTGCCGCTTCGCTGGCCGCTTTCTGGACCGATGCCGTCGGCTGGCAGTTTGTTTTCTGGCAGGTTATTCCGCTGATGCTTATCGCCAGCGTGCTGATCGGCTGGGGGCTGCCGCAGGATCCGACGCGGCTGGAACGTTTTAAGCAGATGGACTGGTTCGGCATGCTGACCGGCTGTAGCGGTATTGCGCTGATGATATTAGCGCTGTCGCAGGGCGAACGCCTGGACTGGCTGAATTCCCCGCTGATTATTGCCATGCTGCTCTCTTCCGTCGCGCTTTTGGTGGTTTTCTTTATTAACGAATGGTCGCATCCGCTGCCGCTGTTTAAATTGCAGCTGCTGGAGCGCAAAAATCTGACCCACGGGCTGCTGGTGCTGGCCGGCGTGCTGCTGGTAGCGCTTTCCGGCTCGGCGTTGCCTTCGGCCTATTTTGGTCAGGTGGAAGGTTTTCGTACCGTGCAGTTTGCCCCGCTGGCGCTGACTATCGGTCTGCCGCAGCTGCTGATCGCGCCTTTTATGGCTTTCCTGCTTAACCTGCGCTGGATTGACTGCCGCTGGATGCTGACCTGCGGCGCGGCGTTGCTTAGCGTCTCCTGCCTGATGGGTATGCAGCTAACCGATGAGTGGGCCAGGCAAAATTTCTGGCTGATCCAGATTCTGCAGGCGTTTGGCCAGCCGATGCTGATCCTGCCGGTGTTGATGAGCGCCACCAGCGTGGTCCTGCCGCCGGAAGGCCCTTATGCTTCGGCCATGTTTAATACCGTGCGCGGCTTCTCCAGCGTGGCGGCAGGCAGCCTGGTGGAGAATTTTTTAACCCATCGGGAAAAATTTCACTCGCATAACCTGGTGGACCAGCTGGGCAATCGTCCGTGGCTGATGACGGCGGATAATTCCGCCGGCGCTTCGGTGATGCAGCCGCTGCTGCCGGACGGTTCGGTCAGCTCGGTAGAAAACCTGAGCCGCTTCGCCACGCTGCTGAAGCACCAGGCGGTGATCCTTAGCATTAGCGACGCCTACCTGCTGATTATCGCTTTCGCTCTGCTGCTGGTGCTGCTGACCGCCTGGCTGCCTAAACGCGTCTGGCCGCCGCAAACCCTTATTCAATCTAAAGCCACGAGATAATAATGATGAGCTTCACACCTGCCAAAAGAACCTTAACGCTAGCCGTGCTGCTGGCGGTCCTGCTGGGGATTGCCTTTTTCGTCTGGTCGGCCATGAGCCGTCATCAGGCCCGCACCGACGATGCCGTGGTAACCGCGGATTACACCTCAATTGCGCCAAAAGTGTCCGGCTATATTCGTACCGTAAACGTCGGTGATAACCAGCAGGTTAAAGCGGGCGATACGCTGGCAACGATTGATGACAGAGATTACCGGGTTGCGCTGGAAACGGCCGAGGCTAACCTACAGGTCAGCCAGGCGAAATTAACCAGCGTGCAGGCACAGCTTGAACAGCAGCAGGCGACGATTGCGCAAAATGATGCCGCCGTTGCTGCCAGCCAGGCGACATTAAACTATGCCGGACAGAATGCCGAACGCTATCGCCGCCTGTTGAAAAGCGGCACTGCCACCGCCGATGAGCAGCAGAAAACCAGCGCTTCAATGCAGGAAGCGGCCGCGCAGCTGCGCCAGAGCCAGGCCGCGGCGCTGGCCGCCCGTAAAGAAGTGGGCGTAATGCAGGCCAGCCTGCGCCAGGCCCAGGCGGATATCGCCGCTTCAAAAGCCAACGTCGATCAGGCCCGGCTGAACCTCTCCTATACCGTCGTTACCGCCCCCGTTGACGGTGCTGTCGGCCAGCGCTCTGCTCGCCGTGGTGCCTGGGTTTCTGCCGGTACGCGCCTGATGGCCGTGGTGCCTTTGCAGCAAACTTACGTAGTAGCGAATTTTCTGGAGACCCAGTTGACCAACGTGCACCCTGGCCAGCCCGTGACTCTCAGCGTCGACGCGCTGCCTGACGTAACGCTGCACGGCCACGTTGACAGCATAGCGCCCGCCACCGGCTCTACCTTCGCCGCCATCACCGCCGATAACGCAACGGGCAATTACACCAAGGTTGCGCAGCGTCTGCCGGTGAAAATTTTGCTGGAGCCGGGCCAGGCTGCGCTGACGCGTCTGAAGGTGGGCATGTCGGTCGTACCCGAAATTAGTGACTGAAAACAGAGATGATTCCTGGCAGAGACGGCTTTATTTTGCCGTAAAGAGCGGGTAAATTAGCGGACGATCCCGTGGGCTTTCAGGGCCTTTGCCACACGATAAGGCGTGCTGCACAAGGATCGCCGCAGTCGTTAACCGCTCAGAGGAGTTTTTCGGTGAAATATGCGTTAATGGGCATCTCTTTTCTGTTTCTGGCCTGGGTTGGCACCTTCTATCTGATGCTGTAAAGCGGCCAGAGCAAGAGCGGGCAGGCAAAGCGCCTGCCCTTTTATTATCCTTCAGGCTAAACCGCTTATCCCGCCGCCTCTTCATTTTTCAGCGTGCCCGGCAAAATGCCGTCGGCGCGGAACATCGCTTTAATCCCTCTGACCGCCTGACGAATACGGTCGCTGTTTTCAATCAGCGCAAACCGCACGTGCGTGTCGCCGTAGTCGCCAAAGCCCACGCCTGGCGAAACGCAGACTTTTGCTTCCTGTAACATGTGTTTGGCAAACTCCAGCGATCCCATGTGTGCATAGTGAGCGGGGATTTTCGCCCAGACGTACATGGACGCCTTCGGCAATTCCACCATCCAGCCTGCCTCATGCAGCCCTTTTACCAGCACGTCACGGCGCTGTTTGTACTGCTGAGCGATATCGCGTACGCACTGCTGATCGCCCTCAAGCGCGGCGATGGCCGCCACCTGCAATGGCGTAAAGGTGCCGTAATCGTGATAGCTTTTAATTCTGGCCAGCGCGGCCACCAGCTCTTTGTTGCCCACCATAAAGCCAATACGCCAGCCCGCCATATTGTAGCTTTTGGAGAGGGTAAAGAACTCTACGGCCACGTCGCGAGCGCCCGGAACCTGCATGATCGAGGGCGCTTTCCAGCCGTCGTAGACGATATCGGCATAGGCGAGATCGTGGATAACCAGCACGTTATACTGTTTGGCCAGCGCGATAACGCGTTCAAAAAAGTCCAGCTCCACGCACTGCGCCGTCGGGTTTGAAGGGAAACCCAGGATCATCATTTTCGGTTTTGGATAGCTTTCCCGAATGGCGCGTTCCAGTTCGTTAAAGAAATCTACGCCTTCCACCAGCGGCACGGAGCGCACCTGAGCGCCCGCAATCACAGCGCCATAAATATGAATGGGGTAGCTTGGATTGGGTACCAGCACGGTATCGCCATGATCGAGCGTGGCCAGCATCAGGTGCGCCAGCCCTTCTTTCGAGCCGATGGTGACGATGGCTTCTGACTCCGGATCGATGTCGACCTGGTAGCGGTCGGCATACCAGCGCGAAATGGCGCGACGTAAACGAGGTATACCGCGCGAGGTAGAATAGCCATGCGTATCTTCGCGCTGGGCGACCGCGCAAAGCTTTTCGACAATATGAGGCGGCGTAGGTCCATCCGGGTTACCCATGCTGAAATCGATAATATCTTCGCCACGACGACGCGCGGCCATTTTCAGTTCGGCCGTGATATTAAAAACATAGGGAGGAAGACGTTCGATACGGGAAAAACGGCGTGCGGAGCTGATGTCAGCCATAGAGACCTCTTAACGTTTGCGCCCGGAACCGTCCGAGCGACGCTGACCAGAAACTGGTCGAACAATGAACATAGCGCACAAGCGGTAAGGCTGTCGAGCCGTTTTAATCCGAAGCCAGTTTGCCGAACAGCCAGTCATTAACCCACTGACCGCGCAGCAGATAATTTTCTCGCAGCGTGCCCTCCAGCCGGAAGCCGTTTTTTTCCAGCACGCGTCGCGAAGCCCAGTTGCCCTCCACAACCTGCGCTTTCAGCTTGTGAAAGCGGCTTTCTGCAAGCAGCCAGTCGCTCAGCGCGCCCACCGCCTCTGTCCCGTAGCCTTTGCCGATATGCTGGCTCAGGAGCGAATAGCCGACTTCTGCCTGTCGCCACGGTGACCATTCCGCATTGGCGCCAATCAGGCCAATCGACTCATTACTCTCTTTCAGCCGTATAGTCAGGCAAAGCATATGCAGGCTGGTCACCTGCCAGGGCTGTAGCCGCGTTTGAAAGCGCTGGCGAATGTCAGCCAGCTGCGGAATGGCGCTGATAAACTGCATGCTGACCGCATCGCTGTGTACCTGATGAAACAATGACCAGTCATCTGGCTGAAGTAACGTCAGCCGCAATCTTTCGGTGGTGAGTTGCATCTTCGCCTCAAAAGCCGGTTCCGTTTTCTTATCAGTCCTGCTTTCCGGCGTAAACAGGGCCTTTTGCATCTGGAAAATATCCTGTAGCACGGCGATAAAGTAAAGCGACGGCGGGCGCAAAAAAACCATCCCCTTTTTGTTACCAGGATTTCCTCATTTGTGATAAAAAAACGCTATGTCGTTATTCCCTTTCACTTTTAATCATTAATCACGACAAAATTGATCCAGATGGGCACGGCGCGCGCACTTGCCTGGCACATTCCGCTCGCTTTCCTTATGATGAAGCCCACTTTTCTTTAACAGCCGAGGCGTGCCGTGCATCCCGTATTTGAAATGCTGCTGGCGGTATTAGATCGCGCCGCGTTAATGCTTATCTGCCTGTTTTTTATGACGCGTATCCGCCATTTTCGTCAGCTATTGCAAAAGGATGAGCATTCGCGTCAGGAGCTGATGGCGGTAACGGCGATTTTCTCTTTATTCGCGCTGTTCGGTACGTGGAGCGGCATTAACGTTGACGGTTCGCTGGTTAACGTACGTACCATCGCCATTATGTCCGGCGGCATTCTGTTTGGGCCGTGGGTTGGCATTGCCACCGGCGTGATTGCCGGGCTGCACCGTTTTTTAATCGATATTCACGGCGTTACCTCCGTTCCCTGCCTGATAACCAGCATTATCGCCGGTTTTGCCGCGGGCTGGATCAATCTGCGGGTGCGTAAAGAAAAGCGCTGGAGCACGGGTATTATTGGCGGCATGCTGTGCGAGTCGCTGACCATGATATTGATTCTACTGTGGGCGCGGCCGCAGGCGCTGGGCCTGGCCATTGTGGAAGAGATTGCCGTGCCGATGATCCTGGGCGCGGTCAGCATTGGGCTTATCGTACTGCTGATCCAGAGCGTCGAAGGCGAAAAAGAGGCCATCGCTGCCAGGCAGGCTAAGCTGGCGCTGGATATCGCCAATAAAACGCTGCCGCTGTTTCGTCAGGTTAACAGCCACTCTCTGCGCAAGGTTTGTGAAATTATCCGTGATGACATCAACGCCGATGCCGTGGCTATTACCAATAAAAACCAGATTCTGGCCTACATTGGCGTCGGTGAGCAGAACTACCGTGAAGGCGATGACGGCATTAGCCCAACGACGGCCAGAGCGATTGCCAACGGCGAAATTATTATCAGAAACAACGATGAGGCGCACCGCACGCCGGAAATTCATTCGATGATCGTCATTCCGCTACGGGAGAAGGGCGAAGTCACCGGCACGCTGAAAATTTACTACCGCCACGCGCACCGTATTACATGGTCACTGCGGGAAATGGCCGTCGGCCTGTCACAGATTATTTCTACGCAGCTGGAAGTTTCTCGCGCCGAACAGCTGCGGGAAATGGCCAATAAAGCGGAACTCCGCGCGCTGCAAAGTAAAATTAATCCCCATTTTCTGTTTAACGCGCTGAACGCTATTTCCTCTTCTATTCGTATTAATCCGGATACCGCTCGCCAGCTGATCGGCAACCTTGCACGCTATCTGCGCTATAACCTGGAGCTGAACGACGACGAAATTATCGATATTAAAAAAGAGCTTTATCAGATCAAAGATTATATCGCTATTGAACAGGCGCGTTTTGGCGACAAGCTGACGGTTATTTATGAAATTGATGAAGACATTAACTTTTCACTGCCCAGCCTGCTGATCCAGCCGCTGGTCGAAAATGCCATTGTGCACGGCGTTCATCCCTGCCGCGGCAAAGGCGTGGTGACGATTAGCGTAAAAGATTCCGGCGACCGCATTCGCATTGCCGTGCGGGATACTGGCAACGGCATCAGTGAAGAAGTGGTGCAGCGCGTGGAGCGTAACGAGATGCCGGGCAACAAGATTGGTTTGCTTAACGTCCACCACCGCGTAAAGCTGCTGTACGGTGAAGGGCTGCATATCCACCGCTGCAATCCGGGTACGGAAATCGCCTTCTATATCAGTAAAAACGGGGCGATTTTGCCCGAGCGCGTCTCGCTAACGGCTTAATGCCGTTGCAGGCTTAAGAGTACGGTGTCAACAGCCTACGGCCTGACGCCGTTTTGACCAGGAAAACGATGTGAAAGCCATCATAGTGGAAGATGAATTTCTGGCGCAGCAGGAGCTGAGCTGGCTGATCCGCCAGCATAGCCAGATCCAGATTGAAGCAACCTTTGACGACGGTCTGGACGTGCTGAAATACCTGCAAAACCACCAGCCGGACGTGATTTTTCTGGATATTAATATTCCCTCGCTGGACGGCGTGCTGCTGGCGCAAAACATCAGCAAGTTTGCCCATCGGCCGCT
Source organism: Erwinia sp. BNK-24-b (assembly GCF_047456155.1). Taxonomy (NCBI): domain Bacteria; kingdom Pseudomonadati; phylum Pseudomonadota; class Gammaproteobacteria; order Enterobacterales; family Erwiniaceae; genus Erwinia; species Erwinia sp. BNK-24-b. Next base: position 1,135,316 of record NZ_CP179901.1, on the reverse strand, counting down.
GATTATTTTTATCACCGCCTACAAGGAGCACGCCGTAGAAGCGTTTGAGCTGGAGGCGTTTGACTATATCCTTAAGCCTTACCACGAGATGCGCATTATCACTATGCTGCGCAAGGTGGAAAACACGTTGCAGCAGGCGACGCAAGGCAGCGTCGACGGCCCGCGTAGTCAGGTGCATACCATTAACCTGGTGAAAGACGAACGCATCATCGTGACGGACATCAACGATATTTATTATGCCGAAGCCCACGAGAAAATGACGTTTGTGTATACGCGGCGGGAAGAGTACGTGATGCCGATGAATATAACGGAGTTTTGTAGCCGGTTGCCTGATGAGGCTTTTTTTCGCTGCCACCGTTCCTACTGCGTCAATCTGAGCAAGATCCGCGAGATAGAGCCCTGGTTTAACAACACCTATATGCTTAAGCTGCGCGACCTGGACTTTCAGGTGCCGGTCAGCCGCAGCAAGGTGAAAGATTTCCGCCAGCTGATGCGGTTATAGATCGCGGCACGGCAGGTTAGCCGTCCGGTATTGCCTCGCCAGATAAAACAAAGGCCGGAAAATCCGGCCTTTACTTTACAGAATGCTGCCCAGCGTCTGGCGCAGATGCGCACCGGCGCCCAGCAGGCCTGGCTTATCGTGAGTGATCAGATAAACCGGGATATTCTGCACGTAGTCTTTGAAGCGGCCTTTGTCTTCGAACGCGGCACGGAAACCGGAAGCTTTAAAGAATTCCAGGAAGCGCGGCACGATACCGCCAGCGATATAAACGCCGCCGAAAGTGCCCATCGTCAGCGCCAGGTTGCCGCCAAAACGTCCCATAATCACGCAGAACATGGCCAGTGCACGACGGCAATCGGTGCAGCTGTCATCCAGCGCGCGCTGCGAAACGTCTTTTGGCTTTAAGTTTTCCGGCACGCGCTGGTCGGCTTTGACAATAGCGCGGTAAAGGTTAACCAGACCCGCACCGGAAAGGATACGCTCGGCTGAAACATGGCCCAGCTCGGCGCGTAACACTTCCAGGATCATATCTTCTTCGTCGCTGTTAGCGGCGAAATCGACGTGACCGCCCTCGCCCGGCAGGCTGACCCAGCGCTTATCCACATGCACCAGATGCGCCACGCCCAGACCGGTTCCGGCACCGTAAACGGCAACCGGCTTATCCTTGACCGGCGAAGTGCCGCCGAACTGCATGACGTCCTGCTCGCTCAGCATAGGAATGGCCATCGACACGGCGGTAAAGTCGTTGATGATCTCCAGATGCTCAAAACCCAGGTTCGCTTTCATTTTGCTGGTGGAAAAAGCCCAGTCGTGATTGGTCATTTCAACCCAGTCATCGGTTATTGGGCAGGCGATGGCGATGCAGCCATCCGTGACATCCTGCTGCTGCTCGGCAAGATAAAAACGGATGACGGCCTCAAGGCTATCGTAGTCTGCTGTGGAGAACGTTTTGGCTTGTGAGATAGCACCGTTCTCAACTTCACACAGTGCCAGGCGCGCGTTGGTGCCGCCTACATCACCTACCAAAGCATACTTAGTCATTATTGTTTTGCTCCGCTTACGTCATATGTACACACTATAAATTTCCCCCACTCAAACAACAACGCCCACCCGGCAAAAGGTGACGCCGCAACCGACTACCTTACCTGCACTGGCGGCAGTTTCCCACGGGCATCAATCTGAATCTGTTAGTAAAGCCAACATTTCAGGATGCGTTGCGCTCGTGAAGCGCCGTCGTCACCGCTTTTAACAGAGGCGGCACGTCAAGCTGCGGCAGCATAACCTCCACCAGCGAGAGACGCGAGGTCTGTTCAATCACTTTCATCACTTCCTGCAATTGGGCAGTCTCTGTTACTCGCCAGCTTTGCGCCTGACACTGTGCGCTGAACGCCTGCGGTAGCTGCGTCCAGTTCCATGCAGCTATATCATTGTAGCGCTGCCGCTCGCCGTGGATGGCCCGCTCTACAGTATAACCATCATTATTGAGCACAAAGATGACAGGCTTCAGGCCATCGCGCAGCATGGAGCCCAGCTCCTGAATCGTCAGCTGCGCAGACCCATCGCCGCTCAGCAGGATCACGCGGCGCTCAGGGCAGGCAATCTGCGCGCCCCATGCGGCGGGCAGCGTAAAGCCTATCGATCCCCACAGCGGCTGGCAGAGGAAAGTGACGTTATCGGGCAGGCGTAGCGCCGCCGCGCCAAACGCCGTGGTTCCCTGATCGGCCAGTACAATGTCGCCAGGCCGCAAAAAATCCTGCATAGCGTGCCAGAAGCCGTTTTGCGTCAGCGCGCCGTCTGCACAATCGACAAGCGCCGGAGGTTGCGCGCCAGCATTATGCCAGTCGCGACCGTAGCGTTTTGCTAACCGATGCAGTGCCGCGACGGCATCCTTCATCGCCAGCTGCGTAAACTGTTGGCTGCCTATGCGGCTAACGTAAAGACCAACATCAATATTACGCAAGGAATCAATTTGCTGGGTAAAGCCCGCTGTGATGGTATCCGTCCAGACTGCGCCAACGGTGATAATGACATCGCACTGTTCAATTATCGGTTGCGTATCCCCCGCGCTGGCCGCTCCGGCATAGGTGCCAACAAAGCCTTTCTGCTGTTCCGGCAACACGCTTTTACCCATCAGCATGGTGGTAAAAGGCAGCGGTACGTCCGTGACCCACTGTTTTAGCGCATCGCGCAATCCGGCACGATCTGCCAGAAAATCAGCAAGTAGCGAAACGCTTTTCGCCTTCGCCAGCAAGGCCTCCGCCGCTGCGGTAAAAGCGTCCAGGCTGCTTTGCAGCGATTCCGGCCGGTATGAAAGCGAACCTTCAGGCGGCGCTATCTCTGCTTCTGCCACGTCAGTCGGCAAAAAGAGGTAAACGGGACGGTGTTCACGCAGAGCGGTAATCAGCAGCCTGTCGATTTCTGCCGCGGCGTTCTCTCTGCTCAGGATGGCCTGCGCTACGGTAACTTCGCGCGCAACGCGCACAAAATGGGTAAAATCGCCGTCGCCCAGCGTATGGTGCAGCAGCAGTTTTTCCGCCTGCGCCGCGCTGGATGGCGCGCCAACAATATGGATAACCGGCAGATATTCCGCATAGCTACCGGCCACGCCATTCAGCGCGCTTAACTCACCTACGCCAAAAGTGGTCAGCAACGCCGCCGCGCCGCGACAGCGCGCGTAGCCGTCGGCAGCATAGGCCGCGTTCAGCTCGTTGCTGCTGCCCATCCATCGTATGCCTTCACTGGCAATAACATGATCCAGAAATTGCAGGTTGTAGTCGCCAGGCACGCCAAACAGATGAGCAATACCGACCTGCTGCAGCCGGGTTAACAGATAATCGCCAACGGTGATGTTTTGCATAACGGTTCCCTTAAGGTGGGCATTCCCTTGAGTATTGCTGATTTTTTCAGCGCCATTGGTAATGTGTCGCCAGAAAAAGTGGCAAGGAAACGTGCCGCCCGGTGCTTTTCCTTAAGTTGCGATCTGTCACGCGCTCCGTTTCGGTGTAAACGTATACACTACTATGCTTATTTTGCTTTTAACCCTGAACCCGGGAGTTTTCATGGTTTACCAGCCTGACGCAAAACGTTACCAGACAATGAGTTATCATCGTTGCGGCCATAGCGGACTAAAGCTGCCGGCCGTTTCGCTCGGCCTGTGGCACAACTTTGGCGACAGCACCCTGGTGGAAAACAGCCGCACGCTGTTACGACACGCCTTTGACCAGGGCATCACGCATTTCGATCTTGCCAATAACTACGGGCCACCGCCGGGTTCGGCAGAAGAGAACTTTGGCCGTATCCTGCGTCAGGATTTCCACTCGCTGCGCGACGAGCTGATCATCTCTTCTAAAGCGGGCTATACCATGTGGGATGGCCCTTATGGCGACTGGGGCTCGCGTAAGTATCTGATCGCCAGCCTTAACCAAAGCCTGAAAAGAATGGGGCTGGACTATGTCGATATTTTTTATCATCACCGTCCGGATCCGGAGACGCCGCTGGAAGAGACCATGACCGCACTGGATCATCTTGTGCGTCAGGGCAAGGCTCTCTACATCGCGCTTTCCAACTACCCGGCCGAGCTGGCGGCAAAAGCTATCGCTATCCTGCAGCAGCTGGGAACGCCCTGCCTGATCCACCAGCCCAAATATTCCCTGTTCGAACGCGCGCCGGAAAGTGGGCTGCTGGATGTTTTGCAGCAGCAGGGCGTTGGCTGTATCGCTTTTTCCCCGCTGGCGGGCGGCGTGTTAACCGATCGCTATTTGCAAGGCGTGCCGGAAGATTCGCGCGCGGCCAGCGGCAGCAAATTTCTGAGTAGCGATCAGCTCACGCCAGAAAAAATGGAAAAGGTTCGCCAGCTGAATGAACTGGCGCAGCAGCGCGGACAGAAGCTTTCGCAGATGGCGCTGGCATGGGTGTTGCGCGGCGGTCGCGTGACGTCAGTGTTGATTGGGGCCAGCAAAACCAGTCAGATTGATGACGCTATCGGCATGCTGGCGCAGCGCGATTTTAGCCAGGCCGAGCTGGAGCGTATTGACGCGATTCTGGGCTAGCCCTTATCCGCCGCGCAATGCGGCGATTTTGCTGGCCGACATAGCTGCTAACACTTTTCTGACGCTTTTAAGAGTTTCCCAGGCGAAATCGTAACGTTCTCTTTATAATACTGGCACCAGGGCGGCGCAGTTCTGCCGCCGATAAGGAGAGAAAATGAAACGTTTACTGCTTGTTGCCACCTTGCTGGCAAGTTTATCGCCGTTGGCGATGCACACAGCCTATGCCGACAGCGCCCGCATTATGCTGGCACCTGGCGTTTCGCTGCATTTAGGCGATCGCGATCGTCATGGACGCTACTGGGACGGCGGCCGCTGGCGCGACGGTCGCTGGTGGCGTAATAACTATCGCTACAACGAAGGTCGCTGGTGGCGTCACGAACAGTGGCGTCGCCATGAAGAAATGCGGCATCGTCAGCAGTGGCGGCACGATCGTGAACGTCATCGGGAATGGCGTCACGAGCATGACCGCCGTCCGCCACCGCCGCCACGCTGGTAGAAACAAAAAGGGCGCTCGTTGAGCGCCCTTCTCTTTTGTGCCGCGATTAGAGCCCTTTGGCCATTTCGATCAGCAGGTAAAAATTTAGCGCGACGACAATGACTACGATGACTTTCCCCATCCACTGCATCAGGCGGGAATTCACCATATCCCCCATCATTTCGCGATTGCCGGTAAAGGAAAGCAGCGGGATCAGCGCCAGCGCGATACCAAAGCTAAGCAATACCTGGCTCATGACCAGAATCTTTGTTGGTTCCCAGCCTGCCAGAATCACGATAAAGGAAGGCAGCATGGTTACCACGCGGCGAACCAGCAGTGGAATGCGGATATGGATAAAGCCCTGCATCACTACCTGACCCGCCATTGTCCCCACCACGGTGGAAGACAGCCCCGCGGCCAGCAGGCTCAGTCCAAAGACCAGCGCTGCCGCACGACCCAGCAAGGGATCGAGCGTCAAATAAGCCTGGTCCAGCTCGGCAATGCCGGTATGGCCGCTAAAGTGAAAAGCTGCCGCTGCCGTCGCCATCATCGCCAGGTTAACAAAGCCCGCGATAGTCATCGCAATCGCCACGTCCAGCTTGGTGGAAGAATAGCGTTCAGCGCGGCTACCGCCGTCAGGGTTTTGCGTCAAAGATGAGTGCAGATAGATAACGTGCGGCATGATGGTCGCGCCCAGTACGCCAGCGGCCAGCAGCACCGCATCCGCAGTGGGCAGTGAAGGCACCGCGACGCCCTGCAATAAGTCCATGACCTTTGGCTGCGAGAAAAACAGCTCGATCACGTAGGCCGCCGCCACAAACAGCAGCAGGCCACCAATGACCATCTCCAGCGGCTTCTGACCCCGGCTTTGCAGCATTAAAATCAGAAAGGTGACGACGCCGGTCAGCACCGCACCCTGTAGCAAACTTACGCCAAAAATAAGCTTAAAACCGATGGCCGCGCCGATAAATTCCGCCAGATCGGTTGCCATCGCAATGATTTCTGCCTGTACCCAGTAAAACCAGACGGCAGGACGAGGAAAGCGGTCGCGAATATGCTCCGCCAGGTTTTTGCCTGTCGCAATGCCCAGCTTGGCTGACATCAGCTGGATCACCATCGCCATAATGTTGGCCCAGACCACCACCCACAGCAGCTTGTAGCCGTAGGAAGCGCCCGCCTGAATATTGGTCGCAAAGTTGCCGGGATCGATATAGCCGATCGCTGCAATAAAGGCTGGCCCCATCAACGCAAATTTAATTTTACGGGAACTTCGGACCGTTTGCTCCGCCGCGCGGCCTTCAAACATAGTCATACCCCTTAATACACCTGAGAAGAGCATTGTTATTCAAATGATAATGATTTTCAATATCATTTAATCTGGTTAAACTTATCGCTGTGATAGCCTACGCTAAAAAGTATAGCCATTGCTATACTTTCAGGCAAAGCTTTCCGTGACTAAAATGTAAGCAATAAATGTACTTTAGGTTAAAAAAGATTCCCCTACAAGCTGACGGGTGTTTTTTTAAACAGTACAGGAACGTGATCGGAAAGCAAATTGTCCATTTAAGACGATAGGAATTTATTATATTGAGGCTTTAGTCTCGTTTTTCTGCAACTTGTTACATAGAATGTGCAGCGAAATATAACAGCCTTCAAATTTGGAGCATCCATGTCCCACATTCTGCATTTTGCACTGGCATTGGTGGTGGTGACGCTGCTGGCCTTACTGGTCAGTAGCGATCGTAAAAGCATCCGCGTGCGTTTTATTATACAGCTTCTGGTTATTGAAGTTTTACTGGCCTGGTTCTTCCTGAATTCAGAAGTGGGTCTGGGCTTCGTAAAGGGATTTGCCGGCTTTTTCGACAAGCTGCTGGGCTTTGCCGCGCAGGGAACCAGCTTCGTCTTTGGCAATATGAACGACAAAGGCCTGGCGTTCTTCTGGCTTAACGTGCTTTGTCCTATTGTCTTTATCTCTGCCCTGATCGGTATTTTGCAGCACTTCCGTATTTTACCCGTTGTCATTAGGGCGATCGGGACAGTGCTCTCTAAGGTCAACGGCATGGGTAAACTGGAATCTTTTAACGCGGTAAGCTCGCTGATTTTGGGACAATCAGAAAACTTTATCGCCTATAAAGATATCCTGGGCAAAATGTCGCAGCGCCGCATGTACACGATGGCGGCCACGGCGATGTCGACCGTTTCGATGTCCATCGTCGGTGCCTACATGACCATGTTGCAGCCTAAATACGTGGTGGCGGCCCTGATCCTGAATATGTTCAGCACCTTTATTGTCCTGTCGCTGATCAACCCTTACCGCATCGAAAGCGAAGAAGATTTAAAGCTGAACGATCTGCATCAGGGCCAGAGCTTCTTTGAAATGCTGGGTGAATATATCCTTGCCGGTTTCAAAGTGGCCGTGATCGTGGCGGCAATGCTGATTGGTTTTATCGCGCTAATCTCCGCCATTAATGCGCTGTTTGACACCATTTTTGGTATCAGTTTCCAGGGCGTGCTGGGCTACGTGTTTTATCCGTTTGCATGGGTCATGGGCGTACCGTCTGCTGAAGCGCTACAGGTTGGCAGCATCATGGCTACTAAGCTGGTGTCTAACGAGTTTGTGGCGATGATGGATCTGCAGAAAATTGCCGCCACGCTGTCGCCACGCGCTGAAGGTATTCTGTCGGTCTTCCTGGTCTCCTTCGCTAACTTCTCCTCAATCGGTATTGTGGCCGGTGCCATTAAAGGCCTGAACGAAGAGCAAGGTAATGTGGTGTCGCGTTTTGGCCTCAAGCTGCTTTACGGCTCTACTCTGGTCAGCGTGCTGTCCGCTTCTATTGCCGGTTTAGTGCTGGGCGGCTAATAGCTGTTTTCGTTTACTGTTCAGCGAAAGGCGAACCTCCGGGTTCGCCTTTTTTGCAGCGGTCGCTTTAGTTAACCGCCCGTTACTCCAGCGGCACCTGCAGATGGTCGCGCAGCGTCTTGCCCTGATAATCTTTTCTGAACGCACCGCGCTTTTGCAGTTCCGGCACCACGTAATCGGCAAAATCATGCAGCGACGCGGGCATATCCGCCGGCATCAGCACAAAGCCGTCGCAGGCTTTGCTTTCCACCCACTCAATCATTTCGCTGGCGATGCTTTCCGGCGTCCCCACCAGCACCGGAAAGGAAGCGCTGGCCGCATAGCTTTTTGCCACCTCCGCCAGCGTTTTCCCTTGCCTGCGGGCTTCGTTAATCACGTACTCAAAACGACCTTTACTGCCGCTGATGGCAGCAAATATGTCGGGAAACAGCGCGTCGGGATCGTGTTGGGAAAGATCGTAATTCATGCTGGCAGACATAAAGCTCAGCCCAGCCAGCGGATTGACCAGCTCATCCAGCTGGCGGCGCTTCTCTTCCGCTTCCTGCTGCGTAGCGCCGACAATCGGCATGATGCCCGGCAGAATTTTACAGGCCTGCGGCAAACGGCCTTGCGCCGCCATCGCCGTTTTGAACTGTTGGTAAAACTGCTGCGCCCTTTCCCGTTCCGGCTGCACGGTAAAAATAACTTCGGCCACGCGCGTGGCAACCTCTTTGAAATCCTGGGATACGCCAGCCAGAATTTGTACCGGCCTGCCCTGCGGCGAAGCGGCCACCGTCAGCGGGCCTTTAATTTGAAAATGTTCACCCGCAAAACGGGTATAGCTGACCTTATCCGGCCGGGCATAGATGCCACTCTCTTTGTCGGCCACCAGCGCATCCGGCTGCCAGCTGGCCAGCAGCTGGTGAACCGCATCGATAAATTCGCCAGCCCGCTTGTAACGCTCCTGGTGTGCCAGGTGCCGGGTGCGGCTGAAGTTTTTTGCCTCGCCGTCGTTAGTGGACGTCACCGCATTCCAGGCCATGCGTCCGGCGCTGAAATGATCCAGGGTGGCGATGGTACGTGCGGCATGAAAAGGTTCGCCGTAGGTGGTGGAAAGCGTGCCGCCAAGGCCAATACTGTGGGTAAACAGGCTGAGCGCCGTCAGCAGCGCCATCGGCTCCGGCCGCGCATAGCCGGGACGGTACTGTACCGTTGTGGCGATATCGCTGCCGTAAATATCATCGATAGACAGCTTGTCGGCGATGAAAGCAAAATCAAACTTTGCCTCTTCCGCTTTTTTTACCAGCCTGAGCCAGGTATCAAGCGCCATAGGATCGTGATTTTGCGCAGCGGGATGACGCCATCCGCCCGCGTGCAGCCCGGTATCGCTAAGATAAAGCGCCAGATGCATACTACTTCTCCTGCGCCAGGCCAAGGTCGATAAACGTCGTGGCCCGGAGCGGCTGCGGGATCAGGCCGTTTTTAACATACAGATCGGCAGTGTTTTGCTGTACGGCTAAGACCTGCTGCTGATTGCTGACCACGGTATTCACCTCCCGTTGCACTTTCGACAGCGCCACCTCCTGCGGGATGCGCAGCAGTTTACCGATCATGGTTGCATAAGCTTGTGGGTGCTGTTCTCCCCATGCTCGGGCGCGCGTCAAACGCTGGCTAAAGTCGCGCAGCTCGGCGCTTTTCGCTGCGATAGCCTGATTGCTGGCTATCAAATAGTTCAGCGCCGGATAGTCTTTGCCATCGGCAATAATCTCCGCCCCGGACTGATGGGTAGCGAACGAAACGTAGGGTTCCCAGGTGGAAACCGCATCTACGCCGCCCTGATCGAGTACCAACGTCGCCTCAGCAGGCGTGGTAAAAACAAAATTGACCTTATCGACAGCAACGCCCGCCTTCAATAAAGCCTGTAACGCCAGGTTATGGCCGGAGGAGCCTTTCACCGTGGCGATACGTTTTCCAGCCAGGTCGCGAACAGAATGAATCGGGCTGCCTTTTTTAACGATAATGGCGTTACCGGCATACTTTGTGGCCAGAATGCCTTTGGCATCCAGTCCGGCGGCCACCGCAAAGGTTAGCGGCGCATCACCTACCGATCCAGCGTCAATCGATCCGGCGCGCATCGCTTCCAGCAGCGGTGCGGCATTGGCGAACTCATGCCAGTCCAGCGTATAAGGTAAATTATTCAGTTCACCAGCGGCTTGCAGAATTGCCCTGGCGTTCCCGCGCTGGTCGCCAACGGACAGCGTGTTAGCCGCAAAGACCGAAAAAGAGAGCAAGCTTAATAAGGTAAGAGAAGTAAGGCGCAGCATCACAGAGTCCCGAATGATAAAAAATGAGACTAGCATTGCTTTTTTCCGATCCAAATGTCCATTTTGTACAATGTTTATGCAGAAAAAGACTATTCCCGCCATAGCTGATTTTCAGCTTTGCTCAGCAGATTTATGAATTTCACAGCTAACGTCTCTGAACGTAGGGTTTTCTTCAGCACGCCGGTTTGGCAGCCCTCACTTCGGAGAACTCCCCATGAGCATTCAGTTTCTTGGCATGATTGGTCATCGTCTGGCCTCAGAGATCATTGCGCCCAGCGGTCCCCTTTTTAACAAGCAGTATATTGCTGACTTTGCCCGCGCGCATGAAGATGCCGGCTTCGACCGCATTCTGGTTGGCTATTGGTCGGATCAGCCCGATGGTTTTCTGGTTACCGCACACGCGGCCGCGCATACCTCTAAGGTAAAGTTTTTGCTGGCGCACCGTCCGGGATTTGTTTCACCGACGCTGGCCGCTCGCAAGCTGGCAACGCTGGATCAGCTAACCGATGGTCGACTGGCGGTACATATCATCAGCGGCGGCAATGATGCCGAGCAGCGTCGCGATGGCGATTTTCTGAATAAAGAGGAACGCTATGCGCGTACCGATGAATTTCTGGAAGTATTAAGAACCAGCCTGACGTCCGACCAGCCTTTCGATCATCAGGGCAATCTTTACCAGGCCGAGCAGGCTTTTTCTGCGGTTAAACCGCTACAGGCTCAGCTGCCAATTTATTTTGGCGGTTCATCACCGGAAGCCATCGCCGTGGCGGCTAAACATGCCGACGTTTTTGCCCTATGGGGAGAACCGCTGGCCGGTGCCGCCGAAACGGTGCGTACCGTGCGTGCCGCCGCCGCGCGCCATGGCCGCCAGATTGGTTTTAATATCTCCTTCCGCCCGATTATCGCCGCCACTGAAAAAGAGGCATGGGAAAAAGCGGAATATATTCGTGAAACGGCGCGCCAGAAACTGTTGGCCAACGGCCACGACTTTGGCCTGCCAAAACCGCAGAGCGTGGGGGCAGAACGGCTGTTCGCCGCCGCTAATGAAGGCGACAGGCTGGATAAGAACCTCTGGACCGGCATCGCCAAACTGGTTGGCGGCGGCTATAACTCTACCTCGCTGGTCGGCACGCCGGATCAGGTCTCTGATGCGCTGCTGGACTATTACAATCTGGGCATTGAAAGCGTGCTGATCCGCGGTTTCGATCCGCTGAACGACGCGCTGGAATATGGCAAAGAGCTTATTCCGCTAACGCGCGAAAAAGTTGCGGCCCGCCGTATCGCAAGGAGTGCCTGATGCGTTTGCGTTTGATCGCTGCCGTGCTGCTTTCGGTAATAGCGGGTGCCACCTCGGCGGCGGAAAAAGTCACGCTGCGGCTGGGCGATGTTAAAGGGGATCGTTTTATCTCTTTACGCGAGTCCGGCGAGCTGAAAAACTTGCCCTATGATTTGAAACTTACCTCTTTTGATTCCGGCGCACCGGTGCAGGAAGCACTAAACGCTGGCGCGCTGGACGTCGGTTTTACCGGCGACCTGCCGTTTTTATTTGTCTATGCGGCAGGTGCGCCGGTGAAGGCCATCGGTGCGTGGCAAAATAATCCTGACAGTATTGCGCTGCTGACGCGCCCGGACAGCGGTATCCATAGCCTGAAGGATTTAAAGGGTAAGCAGATTGCCGTTAATCGCGGCGGCTGGGGGCATTATCTGGTGCTCGGCCTGCTTGAGCGCGCCGGATTAAAACCTTCCGACGTCACGCTGCGTTTTCTTGGTCCGGTCGACGGTCGTGCGGCGCTGGCCAGCCATGCGGTTGATGCCTGGGCTACCTGGGAGCCTTATGTTTCTTCGGCCGTCATCGTCGATAAAGATATCCTGGTGCCGCAAGGCGGCGGGAAAGGCATTTTGTCTGGCTACTCCTATGCGCTGGCGCGTGAAGAAGCATTAAAGGATCCGGCCAAACGTCAGGCTATTGCCGATTTACAGGCGCGGCTGGCTAAGGCACAGGTGTGGGCGGCACAACATCCGGCAGAGTTTGCCAGCGCGCTCAGCAAGTCGCTGGGCATGCCGCAAAGCATTACGCAGCGCTGGATCGCCAGCGCAGAAATTCGTCCGGTAAACTTTACGCCCGTGCTGGCGACAACGCTCCAGCAGTCCGCTGATTTTTTCTACAGGTACAAAGTGTTGCCCAAAGCGGTAAACGTACATCAGGCGTTTGATTATCGTTTGTCGCAGCAGGCTAATCAGGTTGCCACAGGTCAAACTTTAGCCACAACGGGTAAGCAACAACCGTTATCTGGTCAGGAGAGCCCCCATGAGTGAACCGCAACATCATCGCCTGCGTGACTTTGTGGGTAGTCTGGCAGAGCTGCTGGAAACAAAACCAGCGGAGCGCGATCTCCTGCAGCAGGGTAGCCTGCTTCTTAAGCAGCTTATTCGCCATGATGACTGGCTTCCAGAGCCTTTTACCCAGCCCAGCCCGCAGCGCTATCAGCAATATTTACTGCACGCCGACGCGCTCCAGCGCTTTTCGGTGGTAAGCTTTGTCTGGGGAGCAGGACAGTCTACGCCGATCCACGATCATCGCGTCTGGGGCCTGATTGGCATGCTGCGCGGCGCGGAAGTTTCACAGAATTATGAGCGTGATACGCAAGGGCGACTTTATGCCGCAGGCGAGCCCGTCACGCTCAACCCCGGCGATGTGGAAGCCGTCTCGCCTGACGTCGGTGATATTCATCGCGTCAGCAATGCTTTCGCCGATCGGACCTCTGTCAGTATTCACGTTTACGGCGGCAATATTGGGGCGGTAAAGCGCGCCGTATTTGCAGAAGATGGTAGCGAAAAACCCTTTATCTCCGGCTATAACAACGCTTACTTACCAAATATCTGGGATCTCTCACATGGCTGAACACTCATTTTCTTTGCGTCACTATAGCGATATTCGCTATGCCCTGTTACAGCGTCAGGAAATTGCGCTGGTGGATGTGCGTGAAGAGGCTTACTACGCTGAAGGCCATCCGCTGTTTGCCGTCAATATTCCGCTGTCGAAGCTGGAATTCGAAGTATTGAACCGCATTCCGCGCCTGGCTACGCCGGTAACGGTTTATGACAACGGCGAAGGGCTGGCGCAGGTTGCGGCGGCTCGTCTGCAGGCCATTGGCTATAGCAATGTCGCACTGCTGGCCGGTGGTTTGGCAGGCTGGCGTGAAGCGGGCGGCGAAATCTTTATCGATGTGAATTCGCCGAGTAAAGCCTTTGGTGAGCTGGTAGAAGCACGTGCGCATACGCCATCGCTGCCCGCGCAGGAAGCCAACGCGCTGCTGCAAAGCGGCGAGCCGGTTGTGGTGCTGGACAGTCGCCGCTTTGATGAATACCAGACCATGAGCATTCCGGGCAGTATCAGCGTTCCCGGAGCCGAACTGGTGCTGCGCGTCAGGGATCTTGCGCCTTCTCCCGAAACCAAAATCATTGTGAACTGCGCCGGACGTACTCGCAGCATTATCGGCACGCAGTCGCTGGTTAATGCGGGCATCCACAATCCGGTTTATGCGCTCAGAAACGGTACTATCGGCTGGACGCTGGCAGGCCTTGATCTGGAACATCAGCAAAGCCGCCGTTACAAGGAAGTCAGCGAAACCGCGCTGGTGCAGGCCGCCCGCAGCGCCAGAGAGGTTGCCGACCGCGCTGGCGTCAAGCAGATTACCCTTGCTGAACTGCACGCGCTGCAACAGCAACCGCGCACGGTTTATCTTTTTGATGTCCGCGATGCGGAAGAATACGCTCAGGGCCACTTGCCCGGCTCCCGTCACGTTCCCGGTGGGCAACTGGTTCAGGAGACCGATCACTACGCAAGCGTGCGCGGCGCGAAAATAGTGCTGATTGACGATAAAAAAGTGCGTGCCGATATGAGCGCCTCGTGGCTGGCGCAGATGGGCTGGGACGTAGCGGTATTGGACGCCAGCGCAGACGATTTTACCGCCAGCGGCGACTGGGCACGCGTTGTACCGCCGTTGCCTGCTCAACAGGAAGTCACGCCCGCGCAGCTGGCGGAGTGGCTGAAGGCTGGCGATACGCAGGTGCTGGATTTTACTACCAGCGCGAACTACGTGGCGGCTCACATTCCCGGCGCGGCATGGCTTCAGATCGCCCTGCTCACCTTAACAGGTAAAACGGCGCTGCCGGAAGCGCAACGCTATGTGGTGACCTGCGGCAGCAGCCTGCTGGCCAGCTACGCCGTTGAGGAGCTTTCCGCGCTGACCGGAAAACCGGTGTTCGTTTTAAAAGGCGGCAATACGGCCTGGAAAGCGCTCGGCCTGCCGGTTGAACAGGGTGAAACACGGTTACTGCAGCAAAGAGACGACCGCTACCGACGTCCCTATGAAGGCACCGATAATTCGGCAGAAGCGATGCAGGCTTATCTGGACTGGGAGTATGGCCTTGTCGCCCAGCTGGATCGCGACGGCACCCACGGCTTTAACGTGATTGCGCCTTAACTTTATCGGGCCGTTTTACGACGTAAGTCGGCCCGATCTCTGATAAATCTACCTGCCCATCTTGCAATAAATCTTACTGATTACCCTGCCCGTTTTTTGTTTCTCTCCTTTTTTATCGCGCCTGCTCTGCCCCTGCCGTTGCGTAAACCTCAGCCGAATCGGTTTAGCACTTTGATTTTTTTTAACTATGCTTATTCCTTAACGAGCGGAAATAACCGAGTTCGTAATCAAAATCATCTTTATGCCGTGCGCTTCTGAAAGCTTTTCAGCGCGCGATATCAATTAACTACCGGCATTCTTGCTGGTTCAAGAGGAGAAATCATGTCGACAACTAATCGTCCCCAGCCTCCACTGCCAGAACAACAGCAAACATGGCCAGGCAGCACCAATGAAATGCAGCCCGTACCCGATCATGGCGAAGCCAGCTATCAGGGTTCCGGCCGACTAAAAGGTAAGAAAGCGATTATTACCGGTGGCGATTCCGGCATCGGCCGCGCCGTTGCTATTGCCTACGCTCGCGAAGGCGCAGACGTGCTGATCTCTTATCTGGATGAACACGAAGACGCAAAAGAGACCGCACGCCTGGTTGAAGAAGCCGGACGCAAAGCGGTGCTGGTACCTGGAGACGTCCGCGAGGCGGAGCATTGCCAGGCCATCGTCAGCAAAGCGGTAGAAGCCTTTGGCGAAATCAATATCGTGGTCAACAATGCCGCTTTCCAGATGACCCGTGATTCTCTGGATGAAATTAGCGATGATGAATTTGACCGCACGATGAAAACCAACATTTACGCCATGTTCCGCATCTGTAAAGCCGCGGTTCCGCATATGCCACCGGGCGGCTCTATTATCAACACCGCCTCGGTTAATGCCGATCAGCCTAAGCCGAAGCTGATTGCCTACTCGGCAACCAAAGCGGCCATCATTAATTTTTCCGGTAGCCTGGCAGCGCTGCTGGCAGATAAAGGGATCCGCGCTAACGCCGTTGCGCCTGGTCCAATCTGGACGCCGCTGATCCCGACCACCATGCCAACCGAGCAGGTGAAGAATTTCGGTAGCGAAGTGCCGTTGCAGCGTGCAGGCCAGCCTGCCGAACTGGCTCCGGCTTATGTCATGTTGGCCAGCGATGAAGCCAGCTACATTTCTGGCGCGACTATCGCCGTCACCGGTGGCGTCGCCGTCATCTGATGTCCGGGGCGGTAAATCCGCCCCGTTCCCCCTTCACATCTGCCCAATGAAAGTAACAACAGGCCGCTTCATGCGGCCTGTGGGCAGGCTTTTGTTAAGGAAAAAAAGATGAAAGCTTATCCTTTACGACTAACGTTGCCGATAGCCACGCATATTTTTGGCGGCGAGTTGATTAAAACACGCCTTGGAAAAGCGGGTTTACCGGACGGGCGTATTGCGGAAACCTGGGAAGTCAGCGACGTGGAAGGCATGCGCGCCACGATTAAAAACGGTGAGTACGCCGGGCTTAGCCTGCATGAATTAACGGAGCGCTACCCCGATGAGCTGGTGGCAAAGGGCTGGCGCGGGCCGCATTTTCCACTGTTAACCAAGTTTATCGACGGCAGCGGCATGCTGCCCGTGCATCTGCACGCCAATGATGAAGCCGCGCAGCGTCTGGAACAGCAGCCCAACGGCAAAAGCGAAGCCTGGCATATCTTATGGGCTGCACCGGGCGCGACCTGTCTGGCAGGCATCAAGCCAGGCATCGGTCAGCAGCAGCTACGCGCCGCACTACTGGCCCAGCGATACGACGAAGTGATGCAGCGTTTTCCGGTTAAAACCGGCGATACTTTTTACGTGCCGGGCGGCATGCTGCACTCTTTCGGACCGGATACGCTGATATACGAAATTGAGCAAACCTCCAATATTCAGCAGCACGCCATGCCGTGGCGTATGGAGGACGGTAGCGAAGTGCCGCCGCAGGAACGCGAAAAAAATATCGATGCGCTGCTGGCTGAACTACGGCCAGAGCTGACCTTAACGCCACAACAGGGTCTGACGCTGGAAGAAAGCTCACAGTTCACCCGCTTGATGTGCTGCGCAGGCCCTTACTTTGCGCTGGAGCGCTGGCGTTTTTCTGCCGGATACGATTACAGCTTCAATCGCGCACGCATTATTTCTAACCTGGGCGAACCGTTGCAGATTACAGCGGCAGGTGAAAGCTGGACGCTGGAAAAAGCGGAAACGCTGCTGCTTCCGGCTGCCTTAGGTAGCGTGACCTTTAACGGGCCGGGTGAAATTCTCGTCGGCTATGTTCCCGATCTGGACTCTGAAGTTAATCGGCCTTTACGCGAACGCGGCTACGATGACGCCACCATTGCGCGCCTTGGCGACGTAACAGACCAACTGCGTTAGGAGATTTTATGCTGCCTTATTCTCTACATGGCCAGGCCAGCGACGCGCCGGTTTTTGTTCTGCTGCACTATCTGGGCGGTTCGGGCCATACCTGGTATCCAGCCATCAGCTGGCTGGATGAAAAACATCGCTGCATCACGCTTGATACGCCTGGTTTTGGCGCGGCGGCTGGCGTAAGCGGCTACGATGTTGCAGCGATGGTCGAACAGGTTGATCAAAGTATTCGCGAGCTGAAGCTGGATAACTGTATCGTCGTCGGCCATTCAATGACCGGCAAGGTCGCGCTGGTGCTGGCTTCGCGTCAGCCAGATTATCTGCGAGGATTAATTCTGGTTGCGCCTTCTCCACCTGGCCCACAGCCGATGAGTGATGAAGATCGCCGTAGCCAAATCGACTACAGCGCCAGCCGCGAAGAAGCGGAACAGTTTGTTGATACTGCGGCAAGCGAGCGATTGCCCGACGTAGTGCGAGAAGTTGCTATCCGGGATGCGCAGCGCGCTAATCTTGATGCCTGGCGCGCCTGGCCTGAAAAAGGCAGCCGGGAAGACTGGTCGCAGCGCATCGGCACGGTTAACTGCCCTGCGCTGCTGATAGCCGGTTCGGCTGACGATCAGGTTCCTGCACCCGCTGAACAGCAGCAGCTCACGCTTTCTCATTTGCCGGACAGCCGTCTGGAAGTGATTGAAGGTGCCGGGCACCTGATGCCAATGCAGACGCCACAACAGCTGGCTGAGCTAATGACGGCGTTTGCCGCTGACCTCTGATCTCTTTTTTTCTTCCCCTGCCGGAAATAAGGTGACGCTTATTTCCGGTATTGCCTCGCTTTTAGCGCCTCGCCGCTCCAGAAAATCATTAGCGCCCGTTCAGGGAACCGGTTTATATTAATTTTCCAAATCAATCAGTTTGCTGCATCTGGCGCAGCACTCACAGGAGAACTCTGTGGCAATCTCTCTTCCGGAAAACCTGATCCCGTCCGATCCTCGTTTTGGCTGCGGCCCTTCGCTGATCCAGCTGGATGATTTAACACGCTTACAGGAAAAAGGGCCGCATCTGCTGGGTACCAGCCATCGCAAAGAACCGGTGCGGGCGCTGTGCCGGGAAATTCAGCAAAACCTGAAAGACTATTTATCGGTGCCGGACGATTACAGTATCGTTTTGGGCAACGGCGGCGCGACCATTCTGTTCGATATGATCGGGCTTGGGCTGGTCAGAAAGCGTATTGCTCACCACGTTTGCGGCGAGTTTTCCGCTAAGTGGTTTAAAGCTTCCGACCGCATTCCGTGGATTGCGGCAGAGAAAACCACGGTCGATTACGGCCAGCCCAACAGCGTTTTTTTAACGGAAGGTTTTGACGTTGTCGCCTGTACGCTAAATGAAACGTCTACTGGCGTGATGAACACGCGCCTGCCGGAAGTGGGCGAAGATTGTTTGCTGGCCGTGGATGCTACCAGCGGCGCCGGTCAGATTGCCTGCGATCTTTCACGCGTGGACGTGTTCTTCTTCTCCCCGCAGAAGGTTTTTGCCAGCGAAGGCGGCCTGTTTGTGGCGATCCTGTCGCCAAAAGCGAAGGCGCGTATTGAGGAGATTGCCGCGCTGGATCGTTATATTCCGGTATTCGCCGACTGGCGGCTGGCGCTCAGCAACAGCGAGCAGCAGCAGACCTACAATACGCCAGCGGTGGTAACGCTGTTTCTGTTTGCCCGTCAGGCGGAACGGATGAACGCGCTCGGTTTTGAAGAAGTAGAACGGCAGGCCGCCGAGAAAGCCGCCTGGCTGTATCAGTGGGCGCAGGAAAAAACTTATCTTTCAGCCTTTGTTACCGACCCGGCTGCGCGTTCAACCACCGTTGCCGCGATTGATGTTGCAGACACGATCAATGTCGATAAGCTGACCCGCTATCTGGACGAGCAAGGTTTGGTACACGGTATTGAAGGCTATCGGGCGCTGGGACGTAACCAGCTGCGGATTGCGCTGTTCCACAATATCGCTTTTGAGGATTTGAAAAAGCTGACCGCCCTGATCGACTTTTTGATACAGAGCGGCGAGTTTAATGCTTAATTTCCGATAACAACCTGAACGCTGGCAGCTTCTTCTATATGCTTTTGCGCTGCCAGGGTTTAAAGGTTAACCACAGCAGAAGTCCGGGGACCTGTAGCGCTATCAACATGGCCAGAGACCACTGATAGGCCACCACAGGATAACTTCCTGCTACGGTATGCCAGCGGCCAATAACCATGCCCACTAGCCATTGCACGATAAAAGCCAGTAAAAATACGACCAGGTTAAATGAGGCGCTTACCCTTCCCGCCAGCGCTGGCTCTACCGATTGAGCGACGATAGCGTAATTCATAGTGGCCGCAGTGCCAAAAAAGCTAAAACCGACCGTAATGACAAACGGCGAAATTGGCAGGCCACTTAGCATCAGTAGCTGGAACAGGACGAATATTGCCACGCCGCTGCCGCAGATCATGATGGGCTGTACGCCATATTTGCGTAAATAGTCCGTCAGCCAGCCAAAGCTAAGGGAACCCGCCACCATAGCTACCGTTCCTGACATCAGAGCATCCGCCATTCGCGAGCTGCTCAGTCCGGCTACATCATGCAGCCATGGCCCCATCCATAAAGCCAGGATAGCCATATAAGTGGCGTTAGCAAAAACAGAATAGAGACCAAGCCGCCAGAAAACCCATGAACGGTAAAGTCGTCCGACTTCCCGGCACATGTCGCTGAAGCGGGTATTTTTTGGCGTAAAAGCACCACGTACTGAAAAGTGGATAATGCCACTAACCAGCACGGTCATGACGGCTAACAGTAAAAACATTTGCCGCCAGGAAACCCATTGCAGCATGGCGTGCAGGGGTGCGGTGGAAGCCATCGCTCCCAGCCCTCCGACAGAAAGCAGACAGGCGGTACTGAGCGGCAAACGTTCTACCGGTAGCCAGATGGAGCAGGCTTTTATCGCGCTCATCAGTGAACCTGCGACCCCCAGGCCAATCAATCCGCGCCCGACCAGTAATCCGGCCTCGCTATGCGACAGCGAAAAAATGACCGAACCGGCAGCGGCAATCAGCAGCATAGGGCTTTGAACGGAACGAGGCCCGTAACGATCCAGCATCACGCCCAGCGGGAGCTGCGCTGCGGCAAAGGTCAAAAAATAAATGCCGGTAAGCAGCCCAAGACTTTCCGCGGGTAAATGAAGTTCGCCAGCCAGATCGTCATAAATGACCGCATTTACCGTACGAAACAGGTAAGAAACAAAATGCCCCAAACCAAAAGGAATAAAAATAGTAAGAAACAGCATGGCGAAACTTTTTTGCGCATCGCGAACTGCCGCGCCTGTCGTCTGTTCATTCTGCATTCTGAGGCACTTCCTGTTTAAGAGAGGAAAAAGTAGAGCGCACTTCACAGCATACTCGCCCGCGCGCATCGTTGAACCAAAGCGCCTCAGGTGCCGGTAACATTTCTGAGACCAGGCTGACCTTTGCTTTTTTTAAGGCGGTCATAAGTGCATCTAACGACAAAGGGTTATCAAAATCCACAAACAGCGGCTTAGGCTCGCTGTCACATTTAATAAATACCCGGAGTGGCAAATCGTGTAATTGCCGCCAGCTTTGCCATTGGATAAAAGTGTCGAACTCATCTGGCAGCGCTACCGGCCAGCTTTCTGACCCAAAAGTCCAGCTACGACGTTTATAGATGGTACGGTTAAAGCGAATACGTCGCGGCTCGCTTCGGGGGATAATATCACCAGCCAGATGGAACAACAGTTGATGTAGAGGAGTGCCGTTAACGCAGAGTAAATCCTCCTGAAAAACGCCAGCAATGTCCAATACGGTTAGCCGGTTTTTTTCGCATCGTACACGTGCTCGTCCAACAGCATAGCGTTTATCCGGCGTTACGCAGCCACCACCAGAAGGTAATATCAGCTGGCTATAATGGTCGATCAGCGGCCAGTCAATATGTGATCGCTGATAGCTTTCAGGCGAATCAGCCAGC
This sequence comes from Erwinia sp. BNK-24-b, assembly GCF_047456155.1. Taxonomy (NCBI): domain Bacteria; kingdom Pseudomonadati; phylum Pseudomonadota; class Gammaproteobacteria; order Enterobacterales; family Erwiniaceae; genus Erwinia; species Erwinia sp. BNK-24-b. The sequence goes on along the minus strand of NZ_CP179901.1, from coordinate 1,114,283 downwards.
ATCACCCGCTCGCGCCCAAAAAGCCGGGCTACCTCCTGTTCAATTTCAGCGAGGTAAGGGCTAAAAGGCGCCGCGACCGGCTGACTTAACGTATGTACCGCTGGATGCGTTTCACCAATAACAAGCTGGTACTCCCCTTGATTTAGCGCATCCAGACTGGCGGCAGCCAGCATAAAATCCGGCGAGTGAAAGCTGTCGCCCAATACTTCAAAATCTACTGCGGCCGGACACTGCTGCTCAAGTGTCGTCATGACCTGCTCAATTTGATGCGGCTCCAGCACCAGCTCTTCCTGCTGTGATGCAGTAAATAAAGGCTGCCACGCCTTCTCCAGCATAGTAAGGACCCGCTGATATACCTGCTGCTGAATGCTGGACTGCTGCGGCTGTAAAGCCTGTAGAAAAAGGAGCAGGCTGACGCTATCGCCTGACGAAACTTTTTGCAAGCATCCCTGAAAAACGCTCAACCATTCCTGATGAAGCAGAAAAGCCGTAGCTCGCGTTAGCCACCGATAAAGGTACATTAGCGGAGCGAAATCGTTATTGATGTGTTGCTGTAGCTCACGGCTAAAAATAACGCGGCTGGCTCGGGCGCAGTCTTCATACAGCGGATAGCGGCCAATGTACATTTTGCCGCTTTCTCTTGCCAGTGAGATTCCGGCCTGATTTAGCGTTTGATTGATAGTAAGTAGCGCCTGCTGCCGTTGTGTAATATCGCCACGGCTATAAGCTTCGCGAGAGGCCATAAGCCGGTGAAAACAGTCAGACCAGCGGGCCACAAAATCAACGGGCAGGTGGAAAGCCACCATCTTATGACGTAACTGTTCCAACGCTTCGGGATCGCGAGGAGAGAGCTGAAATCCTCGCTGTACAATACCTGCATCAATCAGATGCTGAATCAGCGGGTGACTGTCAAAATTTAACTTCTGGCTTAACTGCTCTTCGTTTATTACCGCGCCAGATTCATTCAGCTTTTGCAGCACTGCCAACGTTCTGCCAGTCAACCGGCGCGTTTTCTCCAGGGGATAGTACAAAACATCATGATGTAGGTAGCAGCCAGCATTCAGCATGAGTGGAAGCCGTTTAGGCAGTGGGCATTCACTGTTGATACGTGTGACAATACGCTGCATGACCCAGCTTTCAAAAAAAGTTTTCCGCTGCGATAGCCACGAACCAGGTGGATGAACAATGCTAACGCTATCCTGAGAGTCGGAGAAACGTCCCCATGCTATAGGACCAAAAAAGCTACAGGTGTCATTTTTGGTACAGAAACGCTGCCCATAGCTCCAGCCAAGACGGATTTTTTGTTTTTTCCGGCTATCGTAAGGCGCGTACCGCTCAGCAATCAGTGCGTCGATGCGCTGAGCAGCTTCCGGGTTTGAAATAAATATTGCCTCTGCAACATCCGGCTGAGCCAGGAAGTCAATCAGCTGCTGGCGCATTTGTTCACCGGATATGGCGAATTCAGGCCGTAGTGCTTCTTCCCGGGCCGTGACGTCCGCCGCTATTGACTGCAATTCTGCCACTGCATCAGTCAAAGTATCGCGAAGCGACAGGGGTAGATCGCTTACGCTAATCGGCTGATTAGCTTTTAGTTTACGTGTAACCTTGCGGCATTGTTCTTCGCCGATGGAAGCAATGTGCGCGCTAAACAGCTGATGTAATGACTCACGTCGCTGAAGTTGCGCCATTAACGCAACAAACTCAGGCGTTGTAGAAAGCGGAGCATCCTGTAATAGCGCATCTGCTGCAAATCCTGCTGAACGCAGCCAAAAAAAATCAGCACATCTCATTTACCGTCTCCCGAAATACCAGTGCATTTGCGGTAATCAGCCGATCAAGGTGGGGTAGATCGTCTGCGCCAGGCTGATAGCCAGCGCCAGCAGCATCCTGGTAGATTTGGGCGCTGCGGGGCGGCAAAAGAAGATATTTATGTCGACTATGCCGATCCGGCATAACAACCAGCAATGATTCTTCTCCTGTCAGCGGCATTGTCAAACCGAGCGATTTTTTATCGCGCAGCCATTGCGACAGACGGAAACGACTATAATAAAGACGTGCCATACCGCTTTGCGCGTAACCTTCTTTTCTAGCTAATATAGGTTTACTGTTTGTGGCAAGAGATAGATAGAGGGCAACCACCTGAGACTCAAGACCCATGAGGTCTTTCAGCGCGTCTGATAATCCCAATCGTTCTTGTGACGATATCAGCCAGCCCAGCGCATCTTTACAATAGCTGTATACTCGCGGGCCATAATCATGCCAGTCATAAGCGCGCAGGAATTCACGAGAAAGCTCGGAAATATCCATCCCGCAGTTCATTAACGCACGTAGCGTCAGCGGTGCACCGGTTTCCAGGGCATTGATAAAAGAATTCACAAGGCGGAACTGATAATTTTCAATAAACCATTTTGCCCGGTCGATATTATGAGCATAGGCAGTAATAACTTCCTGCTCTGCCGACGTAAAATGATCGCAGGGCTGTGGCCATTGTTGGGTCAGAAGATGCTGCTGGAGTGTCTCATCACGCAAAATTTTTCGCCAGGTTTGCCATACAGTTTTAGCGTCCATTAGCTTACCGCCTTTTTATCATTCAGGGCACGCTGCCAGACAGCCTGTGCTCGACGGACATCTTTCACAATCATTGACTCATCTTCTGCATCCATAACCCTGGTAAGCGTATGGTGTGCTTGTCCTTGATACTCAAGAACAATCGCAGAAGGTGTAGCGCGCGATAACAGCTCTTCGTAAAGATCCCAGACCGGTTCTGGTACGGCATCATCATGCCAGTCGTGATACAGCCCTTCTGCCCAGCTTCCTCCCGCCAAATGAACTGAGATCACTCGATCCAGCGGTAGCGTATCCAGATAATCTCTGAGATCGAAATCGGGCAAATTTACTGAATTGGCATAAATATTGTGCAGGTCAAGATGTAAAAAGGTACCCGAGCGCTGTACTAGTCGCGCCAGAAACTCCGCTTCTCGCATCTCCGCACCGGGACAAGGCAGATAGTAAGCGGCATTTTCATGAGCCAACGGCATACCATACCGCTGCTGTAGCTCAGCGGCACGCTCGGCGCAGCGTATAACTTCATGCTGAGAGAATTGCAACGGACTACTCCAGATATCCAGCCAGGAATCATCACCGTAGAAACAGTGATTAGCTACCCAGGGACTGTTGATCATTTTGGCTAATGGAATATGCCGCTGAACCGCTGCCGTGCTTTCAAGAGGGTTAAAACCAAAGTCACAACCGTAGTTAGAATGCGCCAGCAGAGTAAATTGTTTACCTAGTTTTTCCATTACTGCCCGAACTTCAGGGCGGATAATATGAGGCCCGTCTATCGGTGCCATGATGTTGTCCAGCAAAATTTCCAGCAAGTCGACCTGCAAGGTTTCAAAAGGAAACCAGTCCAGTATTTCCGGATTATATTGAATACCTACGCCTACCCTGTCGGGCTTTGCCATTGCTGTCATATCGTCTACTCATCCGCGTTGCCGTTGGACTGCCCCGTTTCCAGGGCAGAATTACATTATGCAAAAACCTTACTTTCAATCACTTCTATGTCATCCAAATCAAACTCTTCAAACAGGTTTTCAGCCTGTTCCGTTACAGGCAACTGCTCGGGGTTCGGGCTTTGATCTACTTCTGGTTTCATTTTTCTCTCCTATGGCAACAGACGGGTTATCATTAAAATTATTGCGCACCAGGCAACGAGCCAGCCCAGCACGGTCAGGATACTTACCAACCAATAAAGCTGTCGGTGCTGTTCATTCTCAACCGTTTTACCCGTTAATTTTTGACGGCAGTAGCGTAAAGCTCGCTGCCTTAATCTGGGTTGATTGAAATATTCAGTTAATGCCAGCCAGGTATCGCCATTATAAATGGGTAGCAAAGTAGGAAGTAATGACAGGCAGGAAGCAACGACCATCACTACGCCCATACTGTGAAACGGCGAATCCGCTGCCGTTATTCCCCATACCACAATGCCTACCGCCGCATAATAAAGACTCGCTGCAGGCCCCATTAAAATAGTGATAGCCCGTTGTCCCGGCGTCAGCGCCGACCAGGTCCGTTGTTCTGGCCGCACCCACCCCGTCGCCAGTAGCGTATAAATCCCAATACCGAAATCAGTTACGCGTACGCGATAATGGCGGCAGCACAAAGCGTGCCCCAGCTCATGAATAGCTATAGAGCTAAGGATCACAGGGTAATGCCAGAACAACCATGACCAGTGCAGGTAGGTAGCAGCAACGTCCTGACTAAAAAGCACCCAACGGGTAAATAGCCATGTAAATGCTGTCAAGACGGATACCATTAGCAAGGCGTGTAAAATCGGCGAGCAAAGCCATGAAGCAACCCGATAGAGACGATCTAATGCAGGTTGCGGATTCATTTTCACCAGATTAAACAGAAGAAAACGTTTCAGAGGACCATAGGTAATGCCGGTTGCCGGATCGCGCTGAAGGCCGCCACGCCGATCGCCATAGTTCAGTAAGCCCAAATGTAGTAAACGCGTCTGGAACTGACCCAGCTTTTGCAAGCTGATAACGGCCTGAAAACGTTCAGCGGCAAGCTGCTGTATCTTTTCTAACGACCGCTCACCGTTAAAAAGCTTTGCTAATTTCAGTTCAATAGCACCTATTTCATAAGCAATATCATTATGAGGGTCATAAACGCGATATTTTGGTTTAGTGCTTTCCGGCAAAGGTTCACATTCCAGTTCATTCCGGTAGTAACAGTTCTTTGAAGCTAAAACCGCCTGCAACAAAGTATCGTTCATGCTGCCCCCGTAGTGGTAAACCACGGCTGATAACGTTCCCGTAACGCAGTTTGACCAAGTGCCTGCACGCGTTCAAAATCCTGGACGTCAACCTGCCCCGCTCGGGCAAGCACGAATACCGCACCAGGGCGAGTGGGTCCACATAAGGGCATCTCCGTAGTCAGTATCGGCATCCAGCCATGCTTGAGCATTAACAGTTCAATACTGTGCGGCGTAAGAAAACGCCGATGATTGTGCGTGAGGTAACCCTGCTGCATACCATAGCCCAACGCACGCCCTTCTATTAACAGCAAACCTTCTGGTGCAGCCACCGTCCGGCATTTCGCCATAACCTGGTTGACGTCATAAACATGTTCCAACGATCCGTTAATAATAATCAGGTTCGCTGGCTCGCTGACAGTCATCTCTTCGGCGCTGACGGTATCGATAATCAACCCTAATTTTTTGCCATAGCTGGCATATGCGCTGTCCGGATCGTTACCTGTAACCCGCCAGCCTCGCCTGGCGAATGGGATCATTAATCCTCCGGCTGAGCATCCTACATCAATCAGAACGCCTTTTTCCGGCAGATACTGTTGCAGGTTTTTATAAAGATAATCGCCTCGTTTGATTTGATCGCGAAAAAAATACTCGTCCGGTTCCGTATTGCCAAATAAATTTAGCCGATAGAATTTGTCGTAATAATCTTGATAAAAATTGTACTCAAAACGATAGAGCTGATAAATATGTCCACACTCACGACACCCCATTACCGGCAATGCCACCAGCTTATTCTGCGGCCCATGAATAATGGGTAATAAAATTTCCGCATCTGAAGACTGGCAAATTTCGCATACTGTACAACCCGCAGAGTAATCCTGCCGCATCTGTAATAATTCAAGGTAATGTCTGACAGATTTGATATTCACAATCGCCTCTTTATTTAATGCAGAAAAAACCTTCGAAACAGATATGTTTGAATACCGACATCACATCAACAAAACCGGCTCTGTTAAGCATGTCCAGATTACCTGACGTTGAGAAAGGCTCCAGTACGCCTTTTAAAGAACGAGACTTAGCTAATATTTCGTGCGGGGCGTACCCTTGCTGAGCCTTATAATCGGTATACAAGCTACTAATAATATCCTGAAAGCGCGCGTCTGGCCCGCGTACCTTTTCAAAGAGAACAAAAGCCCCGCCCCAATTCAAGCTTTGATAAATATGATTAAATAATTGTTGACGCACACGTGGCGAAATAAACTGCACGGTATAATAAGCTACGATAAAGTCGCTTTTCTCATAGGGGAAAGTTAGAATATCTTCCGTCAAAAAAGTAACATTCTGATTTTTTTGCGACTCCAGGAGAAGATTTGCCTGACGGGTCATTGCATCTTCAATATCAATACCAATAAACTTTGCGCCTTTATTATGGCGCCCGGCTAATTTACGCGTTAGTGCACCGGTTGAACTTCCCAGCTCATAAACTATCGACTGTTTATTAATAAAGAAATCGCTCAGTGCCAGAACAATATCATGACCATCCTGATACTTTGGGACAGACTTTGAAACGTGGGAGTCAAAATATTGCGGGGTACTTCCTCCAAACGTCCAGGCCGCATTCAAAGAATCTATGCCATCACCCACATTACTTGAAGAAGAGTCGATTATGCTTTCAACACTTGCCATGATGCCGCCACCCTACAATGTTAAAAAAGTTAATTTTTTTTAACATTAACGCATTTTTTAAGCAACAGGAAATATAAGATTAATTTCATATTTAGCGCTTTTTTATTCGCTACCAGGCTGGCAAACCGCGCCGTTACTGGGTTATAAATTTTACTTATCAACTTAATTTTAAACAAAAAATATCATAAAAATTATTGAATGGGATAAATATCAGGGCCAAACATTTCTGTCTTTTTATAGCGCTTATCCGTTATATGAATATGCAATTGCGATTTAAAACTAAAGAACTATTAAAGCTTGGCATGTTCTACTACTCCTGTACTTTTTTAACGAGTTTAATCATCTGAAGATACAATTATGTTGTCTGTGCACTGGACATGCCTTGAAAACGGCTAACCTGAGCAAAATTTGAACAACCAAAAAGCGCCATGCAAAATAATAAAATGCAGGAAGTCAGGAAGTCAGGAAGATATGAAAACAAATAAGGGTTAAGTGCAATGACTGGTGCTGCTATAGAAAATAGCAAAGATATTTAAAAGGAAGGATGAACAACAGGAGAAAAATAAAAATTTGGTGGAGATAAGCGGGATCGAACCGCTGACCTCTTGCATGCCATGCAAGCGCTCTCCCAGCTGAGCTATACCCCCACAACAAAAAACCGGTTTTTCGCGCCAAATCGTCTGGTGAAGATTTGGTGGAGATAAGCGGGATCGAACCGCTGACCTCTTGCATGCCATGCAAGCGCTCTCCCAGCTGAGCTATACCCCCGAGCCGAAAAACCTTTGTCGTCTTGACGGCGGGCATAATATGAAACACGGCCGAGGGTGTCAACGGCAAAATGCCATTCCGCGTGCGATCGCTGAAAAAGCGCCCAGCCTGCTGGAAAACAATTCACATTGACTGCAATGAGTGCAGCATAAATTGCTGCTATTACGCCTCAGGAAACAATTAAATGACGCCCTGGGCGCAATCAGACGGGATTAGCGTCACTCTCAGAATCTTTAGGGCTTCAATCGTGTAAACAGAGCGTTAATCACCCGCTTAATCATGCTTGTTTTTGTTAAAATCTCGTGCAAAACTCCTCTCGTTTCGAAGGCTGAACCCTTGCCAGCGCTGGATATGCGCTTATACAACGCAACGGCTTCGGCCTTTATTTCTTTCACTACACCAGAATCAGAGCCACTATGTCCTTGTACTCACCTAAAGAAATCGCGGCAGTCGCTGTTCAGGCTGGTATCGCCAAAAGTCGTTCTTCTGTTCCTACCCTGCTGATCCTTGGCTTTATTGCCGGTGCCTTTATTGCCACGGGCTTTCTGCTGGATTTGCACGTCATTAACCAACTTCCTGCCGACTGGGGTTCATTTGGCGGCCTGCTGGGCGCGGCGGTATTCCCTGTTGGTATTATCCTGACCGTGCTGGCCGGCGGTGAACTTCTGACCGGTAATATGATGACGATGCCAATTGCCTGGTTTGCTCGTCAGGTCAGCGGTTTTAGCGTATTGCGTAACTGGTTCTGGGTAACGATTGCTAACTTTATCGGCAGTATCGCCGTAGCGTGGTTCTTTGGCCACGTGCTGGGTATGACAGAAGGCGACTACCTGAAGAAAACCGTGGCTATCGCCTCTGCTAAAGTCCACGCCGACTTCATGCACTCTTTTATCTCTGGTATCGGCTGTAACTGGCTGGTTTGCCTGGCAACCTGGATGGCTTTCGCCAGTAAAGATATGGTTGGCAAGATTTTTGGCATGTGGTTCCCGGTCATGGCGTTTGTGGCTATCGGTTTCCAGCACGTCGTGGCGAACATGTTCATCATCCCGGCCGCTATCTTTGCTGGCCAGCTGAGCTGGGTAGACTACCTGCCTAACTTTGCCGCGGTCTTTTTGGGTAATACAGTAGGCGGCGCGGTATTTGTCGGCCTGGCTTACTACCTGGCGTATCGTCCGCAAGAGCAGTCTGCAACCGCCTCGCGCTAAGTTTCCTCCCCTCTGCCACCCGGCCGAGGGGAACTTCGTTTTCTTGTTTTATCAATTATTCAATCAGATTAGTCTTGCCTGTTAGTTGTTCGAACAATAAATTCCTGTAATATATGTCCGTTACCTATCAACGCAAAAAGGATATTGCATAATGAAAAAGGAATGGTTAACTCCGGAAGAACTGGCGCAGGAAACAGGTTTTAGTCGTCAGACCATCAATAAATGGGTTAAAAAAGAGCAGTGGACGACGGTGCCGAAACCCGGCGTGCAGGGCGGCAAAGCTCGAATGATCCATATTGATGAGAACGTAAGAAACTTCCTGAAGTCTACCCGACATGTTGCCGAGCCTACCGCTACCTATCGCGTCACGCAGAACTCTCTTCCCGCGCTTTTGATGACGTCTATCCAACAGATGAACAGCGAAGAGCAGGAAAAGCTTTATGCGTTGCTGTTACGTGAAGGGATTCAGGGCATGCTGCTCCGACTGGATATCAGCCATACGGAACAGTAAAAAAACCGGCCACAGGGCCGGTTTTTTCTGTCTGACTATCGGTTTTAAGCTTGCGCTTCGCGCTCGGCAATATAAGCCAGCGCTTTCTCAATACGCGCCACGCTACGAGACTGACCAATCGCCTGCACGGTAACGTCCAGCGCTGGCGATTGACCGGCACCGGTAACGGCCACGCGCAGCGGCATCCCTACTTTACCCATTCCGACTTCCAGCTCATCCGCAGCAGCCTGGATAGCATGATGAACATTTTCCGCATTCCACTCGCCAATAGCGGCCAGCTTATCGCGCACGACTTCCAGAGGCTGACGGGCAACGGGGCGAAGATGTTTTTTCGCAGCGTCCGCATCGAAAGCGTCAAAATCTTCGTAGAAATAGCGACAGGATGCGGCGATTTCTTTCAGCGTCTTGCAACGTTCGCCCAGCAAACGCACAAGCTGAGCCAGCTCCGGTCCGGTGCGGGTATCGATATTTTCCTGCTCGATATGCCATTGCAGATGGGTAGCAACGTATTCCGGCGGCAGCGTGGTGATGTAATGATGGTTCAGCCACTGCAGTTTTTCAGTATTAAAGGCGCTGGCCGATTTGCTGACCGCGTCCAGGCTGAACATCTGCTTCATTTCATCAACGCTGAAAATCTCCTGATCGCCGTGTGACCAGCCCAGGCGAACCAGGTAGTTGAGCAGTGCTTCCGGCAGATAGCCGTCATCGCGGTACTGCATAACGCCTACTGCACCGTGGCGTTTAGAAAGTTTTTTCCCGTCATCGCCCAAAATCATAGAGACGTGAGCGTAAACAGGAACCTGCGCGCCAATCGCTTTCAGGATGTTGATCTGGCGCGGCGTGTTGTTGATATGGTCTTCACCGCGAATAACATGGGTAATTTCCATATCCCAGTCGTCAATCACCACGCAGAAGTTATAGGTTGGTGCACCATCGGTACGACGAATGATCAGGTCATCCAGCTCCTGATTGCTGAACTCGATCGGGCCACGAATTTGATCGTCAAAAATGACCGAGCCTTCCTGCGGATTGCGAAAACGCACCACGCAAGGTTCATCATCAGCGTGATGTTCATGGCTGTCGCGGCAGCGACCGTCGTAGCGTGGCTTTTCATTGTTAGCCATCTGCGTTTCGCGCAGCGCTTCCAGACGCTCTTTCGAGCAGTAACATTTATAAGCGGTGCCCGCTTCCAGCATCTGGTCGATAACCGCGTTGTAGCGATCGAAACGTTTGGTCTGATAATACGGGCCTTCATCCCAGTCCAGGTTCAGCCAGTTCATGCCATCCATAATCGCGTCGATAGCCTGCTGGGTAGAGCGTTCCAAATCTGTGTCTTCAATACGCAGTACGAATTCACCGCCTTGATTGCGGGCAAACAGCCAGGAATAGAGTGCGGTGCGAGCGCCACCGACGTGCAGATAGCCTGTCGGACTTGGAGCAAAGCGGGTTTTGATTTTCATTAACAGCTGCCTTTTTACGCTATCAGATTCGGCCATCGCCGGGGAGGTCTGATAAAGACCAGAAGAAAGTGGGCAACATTCTATCATCAGAAGACGAATCCTCAACGGCAAACCCCGGCTTTAACGCCGTCTTCGCCGGAAAAGCCAGCGGTGCTTTACTGCTTTCGGCTGAAATCGCAACATCTTGTTTAAATTTAAGACGAACGCGCATTTTCGCTGTAAAAAGCGTTGACTCATTTCGCGCGATCCCTATAATGCGACTCCACACAGCGGGGGTGATTAGCTCAGTTGGTAGAGCATCTCCTTTACACGGAGGGGGTCGGCGGTTCGAGCCCGTCATCACCCACCACTCTAAACGGTGGCTCCGCAGTGTAGCAGTTCCCAGAGTGTAAGAAATGGGTGATTAGCTCAGTTGGTAGAGCATCTCCTTTACACGGAGGGGGTCGGCGGTTCGAGCCCGTCATCACCCACCATCTCTTACAAGTCTGGTCAGAAGTACCGAAGTGGGTGATTAGCTCAGTTGGTAGAGCATCTCCTTTACACGGAGGGGGTCGGCGGTTCGAGCCCGTCATCACCCACCACTTCGGGTCGTTAGCTCAGTTGGTAGAGCAGTTGACTTTTAATCAATTGGTCGCAGGTTCGAATCCTGCACGACCCACCAATGTAGAAAGGCGCCCTAAAGGCGCCTTTTTGCTATGCGTTATTCGTCAGGGTTCGAACCTGCAGCAGGTCGAGTCGACCAGAGGGAGACAGCGTTGCTGAAAGCAACGACCCGAAGGGCGAGGCTTTAGCCGAGTCATCCTGCACGACCCACCAATGTAGAAAGGCGCCCTAAAGGCGCCTTTTTGCTATGCGTTATTCGTCAGGGTTCGAACCTGCAGCAGGTCGAGTCGACCAAAGGGAGACAGCGTTGCTGAAAGCAACGACCCGAAGGGCGAGGCTTTAGCCGAGTCATCCTGCACGACCCACCAGTGTAGAAAGGCGCCCTAAAGGCGCCTTTTTGCTATGCGTCATTCGTCAGGGTTGAACCTGCACTCTGGTGCTCCCCTGGCAGCAACACTTACAGCGCTCCCTTTCCCGTTAGCAACATTAATAACCATTCCAGCAGCTTATCGCTCCCTACACCCGCTTCGCTTTCGAATTCTTAACGTTTATTTTACGCTTTTTCGCTTCAAGTCTCCGGCCTCACTTACCGATAACCGTATTGATCTATTACCAAGGAGACAGCGATGACAACTATTACGACCACTACCAATACCTCTATCGGTTCCGGCAGCTCAGGCGGCGGTTCCACTTCTAAAATTGCTGCGTTAAATAAACAGATAACGACGTTACAAACCCAGCTGAAAACGCTGGATAAGGACACGACGCTGACTGATGAGCAAAAAACGGAGCAGGAACAGGTCATCAAAAGCCAGATCCAGATGATTGAAGCACAGATTGCCCAGCTTCAGCAGGCCCAGCAGCAGAAAGCGCAGGATAAGAAGGATAGCCAGCAGGACACCACCTCTGCCTACAGTAAAGTGGCAGACGGCGTTAACCGCCCGACCGCCAGCAACTCTGTAAACGTTTACATCTAAAACGCCGGCATGAGTTTCCTTTGTTGCGTCAGCAGGAGTGCCTGCTGACGCACTTCCTGCCAGATGGCTTCCGCTGCGGGCGTCAGCGAACGGTTCTTACGCCTTACTAACATAATTGAACGGTTAATCTCCGGCGTCATTCTCCTGACCAACAGCGGCCGCCCCTGCGGTAAGGGCAGCGCCAGCGCAGGTAATACACTGATGCCGATGCCTGCTTCCACCATCGGATAAAGCGTTGCCGGATGGCCTATCTCCTGCACGATTTCCGCCTGTACCTTCTGCAAACGTAGCGCTTCATCAATCAGCAAACGACTTCCCGAGGCATAATCCTGCAATACCAGCTGCCGATTATTCAGCATCTGCCAGTGTATGACCTGCATCGAAGCCAGCGGATCGTCCTGGCGGCACAGCAGCAGAAACGGCTCATCCAGAATCACTTCGCATTCCAGATCGTCAACCTGAAGCGGGCCAATGACGATGCCAAAATCCACTTCCGCATTCCGAATGCTTTGCAACACCCACTGCTGTGGCCTGTCGCGCAGCATAATTTTAATCTCGGGGAAGTTGACCTGGCTGGCGGCCAGACACTGCGGCATCAGATGCGCGGAAATGGTCTGGCTGGCCGCTACGCGAACGGTGCCGCTACGCTGCTGGCCATAGCTGCGAACATCCAGCAATGTTGTGTTCAGCTCCTCCAGCAGCCTCTCCAGACGGCTGGCTAACTGCTCGCCCGCCTCGGTCAACATGACTTCACGCGTAGTTCTGTCGAGCAAACGGATACCCATTTCGCTTTCCAGCTCTTTTACGCTATGGCTCACCGCCGACTGGCTAAGGCCGATCGTCTGGCCCGCCTGGCTAAAGCTGCCCTGCTGTGCCACCGCGACAAATACCCGTAACTGCCTGAGCGTACAATTCATCGATTTTGCTCATATATGAATTCAATAAATCAATTTTATTTCTAAACCCTTCTGACGCACAATAGCGGCCATTGATTTATTAACGAGGCGTTAACAATGCGTTTTTTCCGACTCGATCCGCTGATGGTAAAGCTGATTATCACCGTTCTGCTGGCCACCTTCCTGCCCGCTCGCGGCCACTTTGTCACCTTTTTTGAATGGCTGACGACGGCCGCTATCGCCCTGCTGTTTTTTATGCACGGTGCCAAGCTGTCGCGTGAAAAAATTATTGCCGGCGGCGGCCACTGGCGGCTGCATTTATGGGTGATGTTCAGCACTTTTGTGCTCTTTCCCCTTCTCGGACTGCTGTTTGTCTGGTGGCATCCGCTGCCGGTCAGCACAGAAATTTATACCGGCTTCCTTTATCTGTGTATCCTCCCTGCCACCGTTCAGTCCGCTATCGCGCTAACGTCGCTCGCTGGCGGTAACGTGGCTGCAGCGGTTTGTAGCGCTTCGGCCTCAAGCCTGCTGGGCGTATTCATTTCGCCGCTGCTGGTTGGCCTGGTGATGAACGTGCATAACGACGCCGCCAGCGGCAACCTGGAACAAATTGGCAAAATCATGCTGCAGCTGCTGGTGCCTTTCGTGCTGGGACATATTTCGCGGCGCTGGATTGCTGAATGGGTTGAAAAACATCGAGGGCTGATTGGTAAAACGGATCAGGCGTCTATTCTGCTGGTTGTCTATTCCGCCTTTAGCGAAGCCGTAGTAAACGGTATCTGGCATCGTGTGGGCGCCATGACGCTGCTTTATATTCTGATCGGCAGTTTGGGCATTTTGTTTGTCGCCCTGGCTATTAACTTACTGGCCGCTCGCCTGTTTGGCTTTAATCGTCCGGATGAGATTACCATTCTGTTTTGCGGCTCCAAGAAAAGCCTGGCGAACGGCGTGCCGATGGCAAACATTCTGTTTCCTTCCGCCTCGGTAGGGATCATCGTGCTGCCGCTGATGATTTTTCACCAGGTACAGCTGATGGTCTGCTCCATGCTGGCGCAGCGCTATAAAAAAGCGGGGGAAAAGCTGGCGGCTAAGCAGCAGCAAACGGGGAAAGCGATGGTTGAATCGCAGAAGTAATCCACAGGGGGAACCTGTTCCCCCTGTACGTCTAGTCCTTTCGTAGCGGTTTGATCAGCCCTTCCAGACCCTCAATTTTTATCGTCAGCGTCAGGCGCATCAATTCGCCCAGATGGCCTGCCGGAAACTCGTCCTTGCGGGCGAACCACAGCAGATAAGGCTCAGGCAGGTCAATCAGCAAACGCCCTTTGTATTTACCAAAGGGCATTTCGGTATTGGCAATTTCTGTCAGGTGCTCTTTTTCCATTTATTCACCCAGAAGTCGAATCATCTCCGCTTCGTCGATAACCGCAATCCCCAGCTCCTGCGCTTTAGCCAGCTTCGAACCTGCTGCTTCTCCGGCGATAACCAAATCGGTTTTTTTCGATACGCTACCGCTGACTTTTGCACCCAGCGCGGTTAGCCGATCTTTGGCTTCATCACGCGACAGCTGCGTTAGCGAGCCGGTCAGCACCACGGTTTTGCCTGCAAAAGGACTGTCGATCTCTTCCGCATTGACTACGGCAACCGCCGGCCAGTGAATTCCGGCTTCCTCTACCAGCTGGCGAATAACCTCGCGGTTGCTCTCCTCGTCCATAAAGTTGCGTACGTGTGCCGCTACCACTTTACCAACATCCTGTACCGCAATTAACGCATCCAGATCGGCGGCGATAATCCGCTCCAGCGAACCAAAGTGCGCGGCCAGGTTTGCCGCTGTCGCCTCGCCGACTTCCGAGATACCCAGAGAATAGAGAAAGCGAGCCAGCGTGGTCTGCTTTGATTTTTCCAGCGCGTCCACCACGTTTTGCGCCGATTTTGGCCCCATTCGATCCAGGCCAGTTAGCTTGCCCGCCGTCAGCCGATAAAGATCCGCAGGCGTTTTTACGTACTCTTTTTCTACCAGCTGGTCGATGATTTTATCGCCCATACCGTCAACGTCCATTGCACGCCGCGAAACGAAGTGCTTGAGCGCGCCCTTGCGCTGCGCGCCGCAAATCAGGCCACCGGTGCAGCGAGCGACCACCTCGCCTTCGACTCGCTCCACATCTGAACCGCAGACCGGGCAGTGGGCGGGAAACACCACGGCTTTGGCATCTTCCGGCCGTTCAGCCTCAATAACGCCAACGACCTGAGGAATAACATCTCCCGCGCGCCGAATAATCACTCGGTCGCCGATGCGCAGTCCCAGACGTTCAATCTCATCCGCATTATGCAGCGTGGCGTTGCTGACCATCACGCCCGCCACCTGCACAGGTTCCAGCCTGGCAACCGGCGTTATCGCGCCCGTCCGTCCAACCTGAAACTCGACGTCGCGCACGTGGGTCATCTGTTCCTGCGCCGGGAATTTGAAGGCGATCGCCCAGCGAGGCGCGCGAGCAACAAAACCCAGCTGTTCCTGCAAATCCAGCGAGTCTACTTTGATCACTACGCCATCAATATCAAAACCCAGCGTGGTGCGATCTTCTTCTACCTTGCGGTAAAACGACAGCACCTCTTCGGGCGTATGGCAAAGACGAACGCGGTCGCTGACGGGCAATCCCCAGGCTTTAAACTGCTGCAGGCGAGCCAGATGGCTACGCGGCATTTCGCCCCCTTCCAGCAGCCCTAAGCCGTAGCAGAAAAAGGTCAGCGGGCGCTTAGCGGTAATGCGGGGATCCAACTGGCGCAGCGAACCTGCTGCTGCATTGCGCGGGTTAGCGAAGACTTTGCTGCCCGTACGGCGAGCTTCTTCGTTCAGTGCTTCAAAACCATTTTGCGGCATAAAAACTTCGCCACGAATTTCTACGCGTGCCGGGATATTGTCGCCATGCAAACGCAGAGGGATGGCGCGGATAGTTCGCACGTTAGTCGTGATATTTTCACCCGTTGTGCCGTCACCTCGCGTCGCTGCCCGCACCAGCAATCCGTTTTCATACAGCAGGCTAACCGCCAGGCCATCCAGCTTCAGCTCACAGCAAAAGGTAATGTCGTCCGGGCTTTTTAATCGATCCTGTACGCGCTTGTTGAAGGCCAGATAGCTCTCTTCATCAAAGACATTATCCAGCGACAACATGGGTATTTCATGACGCACCTGCTCAAAAGCGCTGAGCGGCGCAGCGCCCACGCGTTGCGTTGGCGAATCGGGGGTAACTAAATCCGGATGGGCCTGCTCCAGCTTGCGCAGTTCGCCCATCAGGCGGTCGTATTCGGCGTCCGGCACCACCGGTTCGTCCAGCACGTGATACTGATATTCGTAATGGCGAAGCGTGGTTTGTAGAGCAATAATTTGATTTTGTACGGATTCCATAGCGGCACCATAGCGATAAAAAACCCCCGGCTGGCGGGGGTTTTAGAAAGGTTCGTCATGCGGACGTCAGAATCAGGCGTTCGCCTCAATCACGTCGCGGATACGGTTTTTATACGTTTCCAGCTTCTGCGGCGTCATCATGCGGCGTTCATCATCCAGCACCACACCGCCCACGTCGTCAGCGATACGCTGAGCAGACTGCAGCATCAGTTTGAAGTTCTGGTTCGCATCGCCATAAGAAGGCACCATCATAAAGATGGAGACGCCCGGCGTTGAGAAATCACCCATTTCGTCAGGGTTGAACGAGCCGGGTTTTACCATATTCGCCAGGCTAAACAATACCGGGCCGCTGCCGGCCGGGCTGAGATGGCGATGGAAAATATTCATCTCGCCAAACTGGAAACCGGCCTGCAGGACGCCCTGCAGCAACGCTTCACCATTAAGGACGCCGCCAGCATGGGCGCTGACGTGCAGCACCAGCACGGTTTCCTTAGGCTTCTCTTTTGCCGCAGCGGGCGCAGCGGGCTGCGGAACAGCGACGGCTTCTGGCTGCGGAGCGGGCTCTGGCACCGCAGGCTCCTGCCGTTCCGGCACGGGTGAGCGCTGTGGCTGCGGCGCTGGAGACGGCTGAATTTGTGGCTGCGGCTGTTGCGCTGGCTGCGATTGTGGCTGCGGCGATACGCGTGCCGCTTCCGGCTGCCTGCGGATTACCGGCTCGTCGTCGTAGTCGTCTTCATGCGGCAGTTCACCGCCAAACAGGGGATCAAGCTCTGGCGCTTCATCAACAGGCGGCTGATGGCGGACAGGTTCCGGCTGAGCGCGCGGCTGTGGCGGACGGGCCGGTGCCTGCTCCTCAAAGCTGGCGGGTGCCGGTTCGTCATCTTCCGTAGGGCGGGGACGGGCGCTTTTGCCGCGTGCGGGTGCAGCGCCATCGTCGACGTCGTCAAAAGCTTCTTCTCTATCCTGTTTTAAACGTTTGTGAGGACGATCGCGAAAAACGGACGAGCGCTCTTTACGGCTGGTCCAGAAGCCGTGAAGCAGAAGCGCTATTATAGCGATCGCGCCAACAACGATTAATATCAGACGCAAATCCTGCATCATTGTATTCTCTGTTGTTCCAATACCTTGCCACCGCGGCAAACTTTATCCCCTAACTGTATTTGCCCCGCTGCACAAGTGCAAGTCCGTGCAGTATTTTCTGACAAATAAGCGCTAAACGACATGCTTATTTGCTGTTTTTTCGCGCAAAACTCTTCTCCCCAGCGTAAACGGCTGGGTTATGATAGGCGCGTTCAGCCCGTTATCTTAAGGAAAGTACGCAATGGCTCTAACTAACACCGGCGCTTCCGGCACCGGAATTCACTATTTTGCACAGGGATGGCAGCTGATTCGCCTGCCCGGCATCCGACGTTTTGTCATCGTGCCGCTGGTGCTCAATTTTCTGTTAATGGGCGGCGCCTTCATCTGGCTCTTTTTTCAGTTAGGTCACTGGCTGCCTGCCCTGATGTCTCACGTCCCTGGCTGGCTACAGTGGTTGAGCTATTTACTCTGGCCGCTCACGGTCATTTTCGTGGTGCTGGTTTTCAGCTATTTCTTTTCTACCATTGCTAACTGGATAGCGGCACCTTTTTGCGGGTTGCTGGCGGAACAGCTGGAAGCGAAGCTGACCGGCAAACCCATGCCGGATAGCGGCTGGGCTGGGCTGGTTAAAGATATTCCACGCATCATGAAGCGCGAGTGGCAGAAGTTTGCCTGGTACCTGCCGCGCGCGCTGGTTCTGCTGCTGCTCTACTTTGTGCCGGGCTTTGGTCAGACTGTGGCGCCCGTGCTGTGGTTTTTATTCAGCGCGTGGATGCTCTCCATCCAGTATTGCGACTACCCTTTCGACAATCATAAAGTGAGTTTTCGGCAGATGCGGGCAGCGCTGAAGCAGAACAAGACGGACGTGATGCAGTTTGGCGCGCTGGTGAGCCTGTTTACGATGATCCCGGTGCTGAACCTGGCCATTATGCCGGTGGCCGTTTGCGGCGCGACGGCGATGTGGGTCGATCGCTATCGCAGCAAGCTGGGGGCGGTAAAATAAGGCTTATGCTTTTTCCGTCACCCTTATTTCGACAGGACATAACATATACTATTTCTTCACTTCCTTGAAAAAAGGAAGCGGGTATGCTTTTAGCTGTTCCCATTTTTCATACAGTTAAGGACGGGTTATGAGTAAGATTTATGAAGACAATTCGTTAACAATCGGCCACACGCCACTGGTTCGCCTGAACCGTATTGGTAACGGACGCATTCTGGCAAAAGTCGAGTCCCGTAACCCGAGCTTTAGCGTTAAATGCCGTATCGGCGCCAATATGATTTGGGATGCAGAGAAGAGAGGCATTCTGAAACCTGGCATCGAGCTGGTCGAACCGACCAGTGGTAACACGGGTATTGCCCTGGCTTATGTGGCGGCCGCACGCGGCTATAAACTGACGCTGACCATGCCGGAAACCATGAGCGTCGAGCGTCGTAAGCTGCTGAAAGCACTTGGTGCCAATCTGGTATTGACCGAAGGCGCAAAAGGCATGAAAGGCGCTATCGCTAAGGCAGAAGAGATTGTTGCCAGCGATCCGGACAAGTTTGTGCTGCTACAGCAGTTTAGCAACCCGGCTAACCCGGAAATTCATGAAAAAACCACCGGCCCGGAAATCTGGGAAGATACGGATGGCGAAGTCGATGTCTTTATCGCTGGTGTAGGTACGGGCGGTACGCTGACCGGCGTCAGTCGTTACATCAAAAATACCAAAGGCAAGAAAGATCTGATTTCCGTTGCCGTTGAGCCAACCGATTCACCCGTTATCGCTCAGGCCCTGGCTGGTGAAGAGATCAAACCAGGCCCACATAAAATTCAGGGGATTGGCGCGGGCTTCATTCCCGGCAACCTGGATTTAGATCTGGTTGACCGCGTGGTTGCTATCACTAACGAAGAGTCTATCTCTACGGCGCGCCGACTGATGGAAGAAGAAGGCATTCTGGCCGGGATCTCTTCTGGCGCAGCGGTCGCTGCCGCGCTGAAGCTACAGGAAGATGAAGCTTTCGCGAATAAAACTATCGTGGTGATCCTGCCCTCTTCCGGCGAGCGCTATCTCAGTACCGCGCTGTTTGCCGATCTCTTTACCGAGAAAGAGCTGCAGTAATGGTCTTACGCGCACAAAACTGACGGAAAAAGCACCCATTTGGGTGCTTTTTTGTGGAGTGCGTCAAACTTTTGCTACCCACCCGATTGCTTTTACCTGCGCGGGTCTGGTATCTAAGCAACCAATTATTTCGAACCGCAAAATTAATCGCCGCGCGAAATGACCGAAGCTGAATCGATTTACCGGTTTGGCGTGACGACAGAAAGCGCGGCATAATGGAACAGGAAAAGCGAAGCGAATAGTTGTGTTCTAAAGCCGTTCGCTTTTCACTTCATTATTTGGCGCATTTGCTGGCGCGACCAGGCGCTGATTTGCGCAAGAGATCCAGGCCAAAGCGCCGCCGCCAGGCTAAGCTTTGGGATAACACCAAATCAAATTAAGTTGGGGAAACAGAATGTTCCAGCAAGAAGTCACCATTACCGCACCTAACGGCCTGCATACTCGTCCAGCCGCTCAGTTTGTTAAAGAAGCGAAAGCTTTTGCCTCTGAAATCACCGTCACCTCTAACGGCAAATCCGCCAGCGCCAAAAGCCTGTTTAAGCTGCAGACGCTGGGCCTGACTCAGGGCACCGTGGTCACGCTGTCGGCAGAAGGCGAAGACGAGCAGAAAGCCGTTGAGCATCTGGTTAAGCTGATGGCTGAACTCGAATAAGCGTTCGCTTTTTTGCGACCAGCCTCTCGTTATAAACATTGATCGCGGACAGCATGTCCGCGTTGTTGTTTTCGTAAAGTAGAGCGCTGGTTAAACGCAGCCAGCCGCCGGGTTTTGCACCCGCTCGCTGTCAGAGTCGCCGCAGTTTTCCGCTCGCGATTATCAGTTATTAAAAAGGTAGGGTTATGATTTCAGGCATTTTAGCATCACCGGGTATCGCTTTTGGCAAAGCGCTTCTGCTGAAAGAAGATGAAATAGTCATCAACCGGAAAAAAATTACTGCCGATCAGGTTGAGCAAGAAGTTCAGCGTTTTCTCGACGGTCGTGCTCAGGCTGCCTCGCAGCTGGAGACGATCAAAACCAAAGCCGGAGAAACGTTTGGTGAAGAGAAAGAGGCCATTTTTGAAGGCCATATCATGCTGCTCGAAGATGAAGAGCTTGAGCAGGAAATCATAGCCCTGATTAAAGACGAGCTGGCCTCTGCGGACGCGGCGGCGTATTCGGTTATCGAAGGCCAGGCGAAAGCGCTGGAAGAGCTGGATGACGAATACCTGAAAGAGCGTGCGGCCGACGTGCGCGATATCGGCAAACGACTGCTGCAAAACATCCTTGGCCTGCACATTGTCGATCTTAGCGCTATCGCGGAAGAAGTGCTGCTGGTTGCTAAAGATTTAACGCCTTCAGAAACGGCGCAGCTGAACCTGAACAAGGTGCTGGGCTTTATTACCGATCTGGGCGGCCGTACCTCTCACACTTCCATTATGGCGCGCTCGCTGGAGCTGCCTGCCATTGTGGGTACGGGCGACGTGACCTCACAGGTTAAAAACGGCGATTACCTGATTCTGGATGGCGTAAATAACCATATTTACGTTAACCCAACGCCGGAACAGATCGACGAGCTGAAAGCCATTCATAACCAGTACGTGACCGAGAAAAACGATCTGGCCAAGCTGAAAGACCTGCCTGCTATCACGCTGGATGGACACCAGGTTGAGGTTTGCGCCAACATCGGTACGGTACGTGACGTGGCGGGTGCAGAGCGCAACGGCGCGGAAGGCGTTGGCCTTTACCGCACGGAATTCCTGTTTATGGACCGCGACTCGCTGCCGACAGAAGAAGAGCAGTTCCAGGCTTATAAAGCCGTGGCTGAAGCAGTAGGTTCGCAGGCCGTTATCGTGCGTACTATGGACATTGGCGGCGATAAAGACCTGCCATACATGAACCTGCCAAAAGAAGACAACCCTTTCCTGGGCTGGCGTGCAATTCGTATCGCTATGGATCGTCCGGAGATCCTGCATGCCCAGCTGCGCGCCATCCTGCGCGCTTCCGCCTTTGGCAAGCTGCGTATCATGTTCCCAATGGTGATTTCCGTTGAGGAAGTCCGCACGCTGAAAGCCGAGCTGGAAACGCTGAAAGCGCAGCTGCGCGCCGAAGGTAAAGCCTTTGACGAGAAGATTGAGGCGGGCATTATGGTGGAAACGCCAGCTTCGGCCGCAATCGCGCATCATCTGGCAAAAGAAGTCGATTTCTTCAGTATCGGCACCAACGATCTTACTCAGTACACGCTGGCGGTCGACCGCGGTAACGATCTGATTTCTCATTTGTACAACCCAATGACGCCTTCCGTGCTGACGTTAATTAAGCAAGTTATTGACGCATCTCACGCTGAAGGAAAATGGACAGGGATGTGTGGTGAGCTGGCAGGCGATGAACGTGCTACACTACTGTTACTGGGAATGGGGCTGGACGAATTCAGCATGAGTGCCATTTCTATCCCGCGCATCAAAAAAATTATTCGTAATACGAATTTTGAAGATGCGAAGGCATTAGCAGAGCAGGCTCTGGCTCAACCGACAGCGGAAGAGTTAATGAACCTGGTCAACAAGTTCATTGAAGAAAAAACACTCTGCTGAAACCCAAAGACGCTGGCCAAATATTACTGCTTAGGAGAAGATCATGGGTTTGTTTTCAAAACTTTTTGGCGATAAGTCAGATACCGCATCTGGCGCCATTGAGATCGTAGCACCGCTGTCCGGGGAAATCGTTAATATCGAAGACGTACCGGATGTGGTGTTTGCGGAGAAAATTGTTGGCGACGGTATCGCCATCAAACCTGCTGGCAATAAAATGGTTGCGCCGGTTGATGGCACCATCGGTAAAATCTTCGAAACCAATCATGCATTTTCCATCGAGTCGGACAGCGGCATTGAACTGTTCGTGCACTTCGGAATTGATACCGTTGAGTTAAAAGGCGAAGGTTTTAAGCGTATTGCTGAAGAAGGCCAGAAGGTGAAGAAAGGTGACGTCGTCATCGAATTCGATTTGCCTTTGCTGGAAGAAAAAGCGAAGTCAACGCTGACGCCGGTCGTTATCTCCAACATGGACGAGATCAAAGAGCTGGTTAAGCTGACCGGTAGCGTCACCGTAGGTGAAACGCCGGTTATCCGTATCAGAAAGTAATCGGCTAAGCGTCCATAAAAGCCTCCTGCCTGTCAGGAGGCTTTTTTATTGGCTCAAATTTGCCTTATGGCTTCTTAAACAACGCGGCGAAATACCTTGCCGTCAGGACACCCAGTGGGGTAATTTCAGCGTCAGTTCCAGACCGCCATTTTTGCCGTTTACTGCACTGACTTCACCCTGATGCGCCAGCAGCACCTTGCGCACAATAGAGAGTCCCAGCCCGTAGCCCTTGCCGGAAAGCGGTGAATTTACCCGTACAAAAGGATCAAAGATACTGGAAAGCTTGTCGGCGTCCACGCCCGGTCCCTGATCGCTAACGTTAATAGTTAGCCAGCCATCCGCCTGAGAGAGCGCGATTTTTACCTGCTGCCCATGCGCGGAAAAGCGCAGCGCGTTACGTACGACGTTTTCTACCGCTGAACGGATTAGCTTGGCATCGCCCTTAACCGTGTAGTCATTGCTTTCGTCAGCCTCCAGCAAAATATCTACGCCAGGCACCTGCGCCTCGTAGCGGGCATCGTTCGCGACCGCCTCCAGCAGGCCAAGCAGATCGAAATATTGCTCATCCGGTATACTCTGATACTCGGTGCGGGAAAGCGTCAGCAGCTCGCCGATCATTTTATCCAGCCGCCGCGCCTCTTCATCGATTCGGTCCAGCGACTGCCCTACCGACTCCGGCGTCTGGCGTGCCAGACCGGTCGCCAGCTGTAGTCGGGCAAGCGGTGACCGCAGTTCGTGAGAAACGTCATGCAGCAGCTCTTCGCGCGCTTTAACCAGCACCGAAAGACGCTCGACCATCGAGTCAAAATCCTGTGCCACGGTCGATAGTTCATCGTGGCGGCGACGCATTTGAGGGAATAACCGCACTGACAGATCGCCTTTTGATACGCGGTCAAAGCCCTGCCGCAGCTGGCGCATCGGTCTGGTCAGGTTCCATGCCAGGAAAAGGCTGAACAGCAAACCGCCGCCGCCGGCAATAAACAGCATGGGTTCCGGTACGTTAAGGAAACTACGGTGCCCGGCCTGCATGTTGGTATCTTCGCGCAGTGCCTGCACATCATAGCGCAGCTGATACTGTTGACCGTCGGCCCCGGTTACCCATTCAATAACCTCTTTCGGGAACTCGCCTGGCCGTAGATCGCGACTAAGATCGCCGCGCGGCAGCTCCTGGGGTGGTTTTTTCATTAGCTGCACGGAAAAAAAGCGGCGATCGCTGGCGGACCAGTCCGCCATCATATCGTCAAGCGCTTCCATGCCGCCGCGCTGCAAAACCGAAACGGCCGAGGTCATTTGCAGGTTAACGATGCGGCGGGCCACCTGGTTCTCGGGAGGTTCGTGATGCTTGCTGCCGTAGAGCGAAAAGCTTAGCCACAGTAGCTGGCTCATGATCAGAAACGTTAACCAGAAGCCGAGCAGGATTTTCCAGAAAAGAAGACCGCGAAAGCCCCCTTTCATCGGATACGATAGCCTATGCTGCGCACGGTCTCGATGGTAACGGCATCGTCAGTTAAGGCTGAAAGCTTCTGGCGAATATTGCTGATATGCACGTCCACGCTGCGATCGTAAGCCTCGCGCGGGCGACCGAGCCCCTTTTCCGAAAGCTCATCTTTAGACACGACGCGATCGGGCGAGCGCAGCAGAAGATCCAACAGGTTAAATTCTGAAGCGGTGAGATCGAAGGGCTTTCTCTGCCATTCGCTGATGCGCGTGGCAGGATTGAGCGTCAGTTCGCCCCAGCTGACCACCTCTTTGCTTTCCACAATCACTGGCTGCTCCTCAACGCGGCGCAGCACGGCACGCAGCCTGGCCACCAGCTCGCGCGGGTAGCATGGTTTAGGCATATAGTCATCGGCGCCCATTTCCAGACCGATAACGCGATCGATGTTATCGCCTTTCGCCGTCAGCATAATGACCGGCAGACGGCTGATTTGTCGTACCTGACGCAGGACATCAATGCCGCTCATATCCGGTAGCATGATATCCAGAATCATAGCGCTATAGTCGCCCGACATCGCGCCTTCAATACCTGCTTTCCCGCTCAGCACCAGCGTGGCGTCAAATCCTTCGGCAATCAGATACTGGCTGAGCATGGTGCCCAGCTCCAGATCGTCATCAACCAGTAAAATTTTCATGCGTCATCTCTCAGTAGGCCAGGCGCTATTTTCGCCTGTAATTGCCGCAATAGCAGCTGGATTTAAACAATCCTTACAGTGTAACAGCCCGTTTCGCCGCCTGAGGGGCAGCACTAAAAAAGATAAGAATAAAACGGCCCTGGCGAACGAGCCTTAATAAGCAGGAAGGTCTGGATTGTGGACGCCGGTAGAAAGGTATCTGTCACCGCGATCGCACACAATCGCTACGATAATGCTGCCCGGCTGCGCACGGCCGATACGTAATGCGCCAGCGACCGCGCCGCCAGAACTGACGCCGCAAAAAATGCCTTCGCGTTGGGCAAGCAGACGCGTGGTTTCCTCGGCTTCCTGCTGGGTCATATCCAGAATGCGATCGACCAGTTCAGGACGGTAGATGCCGGGGAGATAAGCGTCTGGCCAGCGGCGGATACCCGGAATGCTGCTGCCTTCTGCCGGTTGCAGGCCGACGATTTCTACTGCTCTGTCCTGCTCTTTCAGATAGTGGCCAACGCCGGTAATGGTACCGGTCGTGCCCATGCTGGACACAAAATGCGTCAGGCGCCCTTCGCTCTGCTGCCAGATTTCCGGGCCGGTCGTGGCGTAATGCCCCAGCGGATTGTCCGGATTGTTAAACTGATCTAAAACCTTACCTTCACCGCGAAGCTCCATGTCGCGGGCTAAATCGCGTGCGCCTTCCATCCCCAGATCCCGGCTGACCAATAGCAGCTCTGCGCCATAGGCCCGCATCGCTGCCTGCCTTTCTACGCTCATGTTGTCCGGCATCAGCAGTTTTAGCGTATAGCCTTTCATGGCCGCAATCATCGCTAGCGCAATTCCGGTATTGCCGCTCGTGGCTTCAATCAGCGTATCGCCAGGCTGGATTTCACCACGCTTTTCCGCCATGTTGATCATCGACAGCGCAGCGCGATCCTTGACCGATCCGCCAGGATTATTTCCTTCCAGCTTCAGCCAGATTTCGCTGCCCGCAGGCGTCAGGCGCTGTAGCCTGATAAGCGGCGTATTGCCGATAGTTTGTTCTAGCGTAGTCAAGTTGCGATCCCGATTCTTTGACATAAAAAAGGCCAGGCAAGCCTGACCTTGTTGCGCCAGAACATATCAGGCGCTTTGCGCAAAGGCAACCTGCCGCAGCGGCGTATCGCCTTTATAAAGACGCGCCTGCTGCAGACCAATAAACAGATTTTCACCGCGGATTGGCGCGGTCTGCTCGCCTTCCATCACAATGGTGACGGGTTCATGGCTCTGGCCCCAGCCCGTTGGCTGTACCACCAGCTGCCAGTAGTGGCCGCGCGGGCTAACTTCCAGCACCTGCACCGGCAGCGGCGTTTCCAGGCTGCTCTGGCGGCTTACGTCGATTTCCCAGGGGCGCAGGAAAAGCTCAACCGCGCCCTGATGGGCTGGCGTATAACCCAGCGGCCAGCGGTGCGCGCCCACGTGGAACTGCGAGCCGTGCACTTCGGCATCGAAGCGGTTAACTTCGCCAAGGAATTCCAGCACAAAGCGCGTTGCCGGTTCGCGCCAGACTTCATCCGGTGCGCCCGCCTGTTCGATATTGCCCTGGCTCATCACCACCACGCGATCGGCGACTTCCATCGCTTCTTCCTGATCGTGGGTAACAAACACGCTGGTGAACTTCAGCTCTTCATGCAGCTGGCGCAACCAGCGGCGCAGCTCTTTACGTACCTGAGCATCCAGCGCGCCGAACGGCTCATCCAGCAGCAGGATTTGCGGCTCAACGGCCAGCGCGCGCGCCAGTGCCACACGCTGTTTTTGCCCACCGGAAAGCTGCGCGGGGAAACGGCTGGCCAGATGGCCCAGCTGTACCATCTCCAGCAGTTTGGTTACTTTTTCTTTAATTGCCGCCGCCGAAGGCCGCTCGCGGCGCGGCAGCACGGTCAGGCCAAACGCGATATTGTCAAATACCGTCATATGGCGAAACAGCGCGTAGTGCTGAAACACAAAGCCTACGCGACGGTCGCGCGCGTGCAGCTGCGTGACGTCGTTGCCGTGAAAGCTCAGGCGGCCGCTGTTCTGGCTTTCCAGACCGGCGATAATGCGCAGCAGCGTCGTTTTGCCGGAGCCGGACGGCCCCAGCAGCGCCACCATCTGGCCGGAAGGGATATCCAGCGAAATATCGTTCAGCACCTTAGTCCGGCCAAAGGATTTATTAATTTTACTGATTTCAATGCTCATTATTCCCCTCCGTTAGCCGCTTGTCCTGGCGTTCTAATCGCCATTGCAGCGCGCTCTTCAGAAACAGTGTCACTATCGCTATCAGGGTCAGCAGCGCGGCCGCGGTAAAAGCGCCAACGGTGTTGTAATCCTGATGCAGTAATTCAACCTGCAGCGGCAGCGTGTAGGTTTCGCCGCGAATCGATCCCGAAACCACCGAGACCGCGCCAAATTCACCAATCGCACGGGCATTGGTCAATACCAGCCCGTACAGCAATGCCCAGCGGATATTAGGTAACGTCACGCGCCAGAACATTTTCCAGCCCGATGCGCCTAACAGCACGGCGGCCTCATCTTCGCTGCTCCCCTGGCTCAGCATAACCGGCACCAGTTCCCGCACGACAAACGGACAGGTGACAAAAATAGTCACCATCGCCATACCGGGCCAGGAGAACATCAGCTGGATGTTATGCGCATCCAGCCAGCCGCCAGCCGGGCCGTTAATGCCCCAGAACAGCAGATACATCAGCCCCGCCACCACTGGCGACACGGCAAAAGGAATATCAAACAGCGTCAGCAGCAGCTGGCGGCCGGGAAAGGTAAAGCGCGTGACCAGCCAGGCCAGCAGCGTACCGAATACCAGATTAACCGGCACGGTAATCAGCGCCATCAAAATGGTCAGCCAGATCGAGTGCAGCATATCGCCATCTTTCAGATTGCTGAACATGGCTATTACGCCGTCAGAAAAAGCGCTGGCGAAAATAGCAATCAGCGGCACTACCAGCAGGCCCAGCGAAATAATCATGCCCGTTGCTATCAGGAGCCACTTGCTCCAGCCAGTACGGCTGCGGCCAACGCCGTTCAACGCGGTTACATCAGCCATTAATGACCTCCCAGACGACGGCCAAAGCGGCTCTGTAACGTGTTAATTGCAAACAGCAGCAGCAGCGATGCCGCCAGGATCACCGAGGCGATAGCGCTGGCCGCCGGATAATCAAACTCCTGCAGGCGTACAAAAATCATCAGCGAGGTCACTTCCGTTTTCCAGGCGATATTGCCCGCGATGAAAATTACCGCGCCAAACTCTCCGAGGCTACGGGTAAAAGAGAGCGCCGTCCCCGCCAGCAGCGCAGGTCCTACTTCCGGCAATACCACGCGGCGGAAGCTTTGAAACGGCGTAGCGCCCAGCGTCTCCGCCGCCTCTTCGTATTCCGGCCCCAGCTCTTCTAACACTGGCTGCACGGTACGCACCACAAATGGAATACTGGTGAACGCCATTGCCACGGCAATACCTATCCAGGTAAAGGAGACCTTGATATCGAACTGGGCCAGCCACTGCCCATACCAGCCGTTGACGGAAAAAAGTCCGGCCAGCGTCAAGCCCGCGACCGCCGTAGGCAGTGCAAAAGGCAGATCCATCAGGCCATCTAACAGCGCACGGCCCGGAAACCGGTAGCGCGTTAATATCCAGGCCATCAGCATGCCAAAAAAGGCGTTAAACAGCGACGCAACCCCTGCTGCCAGCAGCGTTACTTTATAGGCGGCAATCATCTGAGGATTGGTGACCACCTCCCAATACTGCGCCAGCGTCATTTTAGAAAGCTGCATCAGCAGCGCGCTGATTGGCAACAGCAGGATTAAACAGGTAAAAAACAGACTACTGCCCAAGCTCAGTCCAAAGCCCGGCAGTACGCGCTTACTTTTCGTGGCAAACATTACTGACGTCCCGCTGCTAACAACTTATCCAGTTCGCCACCGCTGGCAAACTGCGTTTTCATTACCTGCTCCCAGCTGCCAAACACCTGTTCTACACGGAACAGGTCGACGGGCGGGAAGCGTTCTTTCTGCTGCGCCATCAGCTCAGGATTATTTACGCGGTAATAATAGTGAGTGATGATTTTCTGCGCCGCAGGCGTATAGAGATAGTTGAGGTAAGCCTTAGCCGCTTTTTCCGTATGGTTGGCCGCCACGTTCTTATCGATCCAGGTAACCGGAAACTCGGCCAGTACGTTGCTGTGCGGCACGATAACCTCAAAATCTTGCTGCGGATACTGGTTCCGGATGGTGTTCA
Source organism: Erwinia sp. BNK-24-b (assembly GCF_047456155.1). NCBI lineage: Bacteria > Pseudomonadati > Pseudomonadota > Gammaproteobacteria > Enterobacterales > Erwiniaceae > Erwinia > Erwinia sp. BNK-24-b. The sequence continues at coordinate 1,085,334 of NZ_CP179901.1, read as the reverse complement.
CTTCCGATTCAAAGCTGATTAGCACATCACCCAGCCCGCGATCGACAAAGGTCGTGGTCGCGCCGCGGCCGCCGGTATCAAATACCGCGACATTTTTCAGCAGCTGCGTCATAAAACGTTCCGTCTGCGCTTTATCATGGCCGTCAGCTTTATCCGCTGCGCCCCACGCTGCCAGATACGTATAACGCCCGTTTCCAGAGGTTTTAGGATTAGGGAAGACCAGCTTTACATCGCTTCTGACTAAATCGCGCCAGTCGCGAATCTGCTTTGGGTTTCCTTTACGCACCAGAAAAGCCATGGTCGAATAAAAAGGCGAGCTGTGGTTTGGTAACCGCTGCTGCCAGTCCGCCGGGATCAGCTGACCGCGATCGTGCAGAACCTGTACGTCGGTCAGCTGATTATAGGTGACCACGTCCGCCTTTAGCCCCTGTAGAATAGCCAGGGCCTGGCGAGAAGAGCCCGCATGGGACTGCTTGATGGTCAGTTTGTCACCACCGTTTTGCTGCGCCCAGCTTTGTTCAAACGGAGCGTTTAGCGCCACAAACAGTTCGCGTGAGACATCATAAGAGCTGTTTAACAGCTCCGTTGCCTGAGCTGACCCGGCCAACAGCAGTAAAGCAGCGCTGCGGAGGAATGTTGATAGTGCGGTCATACTGTTCATCCCGGAAAGATGGCCCGGCTCACGCCCTGATAGCATCCAGTTTATTTATAACCACACGAAAAGCAGTAACGGTTTTATATACCGTTTGGTGATTTAGAAGTTTAAAAAGCTATAAGCGCCCGGAATTGGTTATGCGCGAGGTGGGATAAGAGCGGTGGACGACATCCATGGCGACAAAACAAGGCAGGTAAAGTCAGCACGCTATCTTCAGGCGCTGCAATGACTAAGTGCAGCGCCCGAGTTCAAAATCGCGTAACCTTAGCGGCGCCAGATAATCTTACTTACCTTCCAGTTTTTCAACGCGTCATCCGCTGGCAGCAGTCCTTCCGGTCCGTGCCACTCACCGGAAAACACGTAGCTGATATGCTGACTGTCCGGGGCTTTACACTCTACGCTGTCGCTACCCGAAGCTTTATAGCAGGAACCAAAAGCACGACTGTAAAGATCGCTGAAAGGCGTGCCGATTTTAATGCCGGTCGAGGTTTTAACATCGCTGTCCGTCACGTCAATCTGGCTGACCGTGGTGTCGCCAAGCACTTCTACTTTTACCTGCTTGTCGTCCAGCGCCTGAAAGAAGGTGATCACGTTGCCGTTCTCGCCGCGCATGCCTTTCCGCACCTGATAATTGCCGCTTAGCCCTTCGCCGATTGCTTTTTCGTTCATCGCGGTTGCGCTATTCAGCCCGCCGACGCCCTGCTCGCTTACCTCAACGGAAGATCCAAACCAGTGCCAGGGCGCCAGGCTGGACCACGAATAGGTTAGCGGATTCCACCAGGTAGCGCCGCTGCTGGCGGGCGCTGTCGCCTCAGAGCTGGCGCAGCCTGCCATCATCAAAGCCGTGACGAGGACTAAAGGACGAACGGTTTTCATACAAACTCCTGAAAAATAAAAAGCGGGCGACTGCGAACAACAGGCTCCGGCAGCGCGCTCAGAGAGAGGTTGGAGTACGAATTGGCAGAAAAGTTTTATCCGGCATTCAGCTCCGGACGAAAGCAGTCGCGCAGTCGCCGACTTAAGCCAAACCAGGCGAGCGCAAGCCCGTCAAAACCGGTAAACAAAATCAGCCACGGCGACAGCGCATCGTCGCCCGGCCACAGGCTGGCGATTTGTAGACAGAGCATCGCCGCCAGCGTCAGCAACAAGACCCAGCGCCATGTCTGCCAGAGGCGCGGCAACCGCTGGCGATAGCCGGTCAACAACAGACCGATGGCCGCCGGTACGCCAAGCGCTATACCAATCCAGAACGCGTGCGTGTCCGGATAAAAAAGCTCCAGCAGCTCCGTACCCTGCTGCCGCGAAGCGCCCGCCATGATAAACAGCAGCCAGGTTCTGGCCTGAAGCAGCAAAGCGGCCCAGAACGCCAGCGGCAGCTTTAGCTGGCCTTTCGCATCATAATCATCGGGAGTGTAAGACATCATGGCGGGAGAATGCGTCCTTGCCGTCTGTTAATATTCGCGATCTTCAATCAAACGCTTGCCCAGCAACATGCTGTCCTGCGTTTCATAATCCAGCTTTTCATAAAAACCCAGCACCGCATCGTTTTCTTCCCGCACCATCACGTTGATCTTTGGACAGCCGCGTGCAATCAGCTTTTTTTCCAGCCGGTTGATCAGCGCGTTGGCAAAGCCACGGCCCTGATAGTCGGGATGCACGCCAAGATAGTAAGCGGAGCCGCGATGGCCATCGTAACCGCCCATTAGCGTACCGACTACCACGCCGCCGACGACCGCAACCAGAAACAGGTCGGGATCGTGGTTAAGCTTGCGCTCAATATCCATTTCAGGATCGTTCCACGGGCGCAGCAGATCGCAACGTTCCCACAGCGTGATGACTTCTTCAAAATCGTCCTGGCTAAATACGCGAATTTCCACAGCGTTACCCCAGATGTTAACCATAATTCGCTGATTATCGCGGTTTCTTTCGCGGGTGCAAGCTCCAGGCTCAATAATTCCCTTTTACAAGGCCCGTCTGGTCAGCTTATCTGCAAGCTGTACGGTAATAACTCGTCTGTGCCGCGACGGCTTTTACTGCGCCATTAGCCTGTTGAAATAAAAAGTAAAGCGCTGAAATAGTTCCCGCCTCGCCGTTGTTCCATTGTTACGCTATAACAATGGACACTTTATGCTTTCAGGATGTTGTAATGAAAAAGTTTGGCCCGATGACTCCGCTGACTTCTCGCCGTAACCTGCTGCTTTCCGGCCTGGCGCTGGCATTGTTGGCCAATAAACCCGCCCGGGCAAAAGAAGCGCCGCTAAAAACCACCTCTCATGGCAAAACGCACCCTGCCCCACCGCAGAAAAAAGGCAAGAAAATTGTGATGATCGACCCCGGTCACGGCGGTATTGATTCTGGCGCCGTCGGCGAAGAAGGCTCGGAAGAGAAGCACGTTGTCTTAGAGATTGCCGGACACATTCGCGAGATGCTAAACGACCATCCGCATATCGAAGCGCGGCTAACGCGTGAAACCGACCACTTTATTCCGCTTGGCGAGCGCGTTGAGATTGCTCACCAGCACGGGGCCGACCTGTTTATGTCTATTCACGCGGACGGTTTTACCAGTCCGGCAGCCAACGGCGCGTCGGTTTTTGCGCTCTCTAACCGTGGTGCCAGCAGCCGGATGGCGCGTTACCTGTCAGAAAGAGAGAACGCGGCGGATGAAGTAGGCGGCGTGAAGGTGGCGCAGAAAGATCACTATCTACAGCAGGTGCTGTTCGATCTGGTGCAGACCGATACCATTAAAAACAGCCTGACGCTGGGCAAGCACGTGCTGAACCAGATCCGCCCGATGCACCATCTGCATAGCCAGCATACGGAACAGGCCGCCTTCGCCGTCCTGAAATCCCCCTCTATCCCTTCCGTGCTGGTGGAAACCTCGTTTATCACCAACCCGGCAGAAGAGCGGCTGCTGGGCACCACCGCCTTTCGCCGTAAAATAGCCAGCGCTATCGTTAGCGGCATAACCGGTTACTTTGACGAATTTGACGCCAATAACCGCCGTCACAGCTGATGCCGTAGCCTGACGTGCCGATTGCGGCTTACCGGCAACCCGGCTAAGGTTTTTTGACGTATACTTCGCGCGTCATTTTACTGTCAGGCTAAATCATGAACCTACCCGATATCGCCCAGGTAAAGCAGTTTCTGCTTAATTTACAGGATACTATTTGTCAGCAGCTGGCGCAGGCTGACGGAAAAGCACGGTTTGAAGAGGACAGCTGGACGCGCGAAGGCGGCGGCGGTGGACGCAGTCGCGTGCTGCGCGGCGGCGCCATTTTTGAACAGGCCGGCGTAAACTTTTCCCACGTTCACGGCGACCAGATGCCCGCGTCCGCCACCGCGCACCGGCCTGAACTGGCGGGCCGCAGCTTTGAGGCGATGGGCGTGTCGCTGGTGATTCATCCGGAAAATCCTTACGTTCCTACCAGCCACGCCAACGTACGCTTTTTTATTGCGGAAAAACCGGGTGCCGATCCGGTGTGGTGGTTCGGCGGCGGCTTCGATATGACGCCCTACTACGGCTTTACTGAAGATGCCGTACACTGGCATCAAACCGCGTCCGACCTCTGCCAGCCGTTCGGCGAAGAGGTTTATCCACGCTATAAAAAGTGGTGCGACGACTACTTCTTTATTAAACACCGCAACGAGCAGCGCGGCATTGGCGGCCTGTTTTTTGACGATTTAAATACGCCAGACTTTGATCACTGCTTCCGCTTCACGCAGGCGGTTGGCGAAGGTTTTCTACAGGCCTATTTGCCAATCATTGAGCGGCGTAAAGCGCTGGCATGGGGAGAGCGCGAGCGCCAGTTCCAGCTCTACCGCCGTGGCCGCTATGTCGAATTTAATCTGGTATGGGATCGCGGCACGCTGTTTGGCTTGCAGACCGGTGGCCGTACCGAGTCTATTCTAATGTCGATGCCGCCGCTGGTGCGCTGGGAATATGACTTTCAGCCGGAGCCGGGCACGCCGGAAGCTGCGCTCTACACCGATTTTCTGCCGGTCAAAAGCTGGATTTAGCGGTTTTATTATGCGACACATCTCCAGAAGTTGAGCCGTTTCCTTTGTCATCCTTCCTGAGCCTGTTTATTCTGCAGGCTCAGGCATGAAAATCAGGTGGACCGACAGCCAGCCTCTTCTTTCCTGCCAGCCTGAGATCTTCTGTCAGCGTCACGCCTGAAAATTTGTCAGCGTTACGCCTGCAAAAGTGGCAGCCAGTGCGGTTCCCTGCCGCAATGCTAAAGAACTGCTACACTTTTGGGTGCGGCATTCTTATACATATGCCTTACCATCGGGCTAACCCATTGCAACAATCAGAGAAAACGCATTTCTATTACAGGACGTCTGATGCAATGTTTGGCCTGAGAACAGACTACCGTGACGGTAAAGCCGACCTGGCAAAATCCTGACATGCAGGCCGGGCCGCTCGGCTTTGGTGTTTCGCCAGAGGGGCGCTCTCCCCGCCGACAACCCACTATCCGGCACGGTTACATTCGTTTTGCAGATTGCATATCAAGGAGCTATGAGATGAACCAGCTAGACGCACTAAAACAGTACACCACCGTGGTGGCAGACAGTGGCGATATTGAATCCATTCGCAATTATCATCCGGAAGACGCCACCACCAACCCATCTCTGATCCTGAAAGCTTCCAGCCTCGACTCCTATAAACACCTGATTACCGATGCTATCGACTACGCCAAAAAACAGGGCGGCAGCAAAGAGACGCAGATTATTAACGCCAGCGACAAAGTCAACGTCAACCTCGGTATGGAAATCCTGAAAAGCGTGCCTGGCCGCGTTTCTACCGAGGTGGACGCTCGCCTGTCGTTTGACCGCGGCATGTGCGTAACCAAGGCCGAGAAGCTGGTCAGAATGTATGAAGATAACGGCATCGACCGTTCACGTATTCTGATTAAACTGGCCTCCACCTGGGAAGGCATTCGCGCGGCGGAAGAGCTGGAAAAAAACGGCATCAACTGTAACCTGACGCTGCTGTTCTCCTTCGCTCAGGCCCGCGCCTGTGCCGAAGCTGGCGTATTCCTGATTTCGCCATTCGTTGGCCGTATTTATGACTGGTACAACAGCCGCAAGCCGCTTGACCCTTATGTGGTTGATGAAGATCCAGGCGTAGTTTCCGTCCGTAAAATCTATGAATACTACAAGCAGCATCGTTATAACACGGTGATTATGGGCGCAAGCTTCCGTAAAACGGAGCAGATCATTGCGCTGGCGGGCTGCGATCGCCTGACCATTTCGCCAAACCTGCTGGAAGAGCTGCAGGCCAGCGATGCGCCGGTTGAACGTAAACTGACGCCTTCTACGGAAGCGTTCCATCAGCCTGCGCCGCTGTCTGAAGCCGAGTTCCGTTGGGAACATAACCAGGATCCAATGGCGGTAGAAAAACTGGCCGACGGCATCCGTCAGTTCGCCGTTGACCAGCAGCATCTGGAAGACGTGCTGGCCGCTAAACTGTAATTCAGTTGATGGGCTTCCCCGACGCGCTTCGTCGGGGAACAACTTCCCCCCGGCGTTTATTCGCTCAGTTTGACCCCTTCAAAAATCAGGGAGAAAAGTATGTCTTCACGTAGAGAACTGGCTAATGCTATCCGTGCGTTGAGTATGGATGCCGTGCAAAAAGCCAAATCGGGCCATCCGGGCGCCCCAATGGGTATGGCAGATATTGCCGAAGTGCTGTGGCGCGATTTTTTACATCATAACCCGACCAATCCGGCCTGGGCCGACCGCGACCGTTTTATCCTGTCCAACGGCCATGGCTCGATGCTGCTGTATAGCCTGCTGCATCTGAGTGGTTATGATTTGCCGATCGAAGAACTGAAAAACTTCCGTCAGCTGCATTCTAAAACGCCTGGCCATCCGGAAATTGGCTACACGCCGGGCGTCGAAACCACTACCGGCCCGCTGGGTCAGGGCCTGGCAAACGCCGTTGGCCTGGCCATTGCCGAACGCACGCTGGGCGCGCAGTTTAACCGTCCTGACCATGAGATCGTCGATCACCACACCTATGTCTTTATGGGTGACGGCTGCCTGATGGAAGGGATTTCGCATGAGGTCTGCTCGCTGGCCGGTACGCTGGGTCTCGGTAAGCTGATCGGTTTCTATGACCATAACGGCATCTCTATCGATGGCGAAGTGGAAGGCTGGTTCAGCGACGATACCGCTAAACGTTTTGAAGCCTATAACTGGCACGTTATCAGCGAAGTTGATGGCCACGACGCTGAAGCCGTAGCCAAAGCGATTAAAGAAGCGCAAAGCGTTACCGACAAGCCTTCACTGATTATCTGCCGCACTATTATCGGCTTCGGTTCGCCGAATAAAGCGGGTAAAGAAGAAGCGCACGGCGCGGCGCTGGGCGATGAAGAAATTGCTCTGACCCGTAAGCAGCTTGGCTGGAACTACCCGCCGTTCGAAATTCCACAGGATATCTATGCACAGTGGGATGCCAAAGAGGCTGGTCAGCAGCGCGAAAAAGAGTGGAACGACAAGTTCGCAGCGTATAAAGCGGCCTATCCTGAACTGGCGAAAGAGTATTCTCGCCGTATGGATGGCGGCATGCCGGAAAACTGGCAGCAGGAAACCCAGAAGTTTATCGAAGAGCTGCAGGCTAATCCGGCGAAGATCGCCAGCCGTAAAGCTTCGCAGAACTCGCTGGAAGCCTATGGCAAGCTGCTGCCGGAATTCCTGGGCGGCTCGGCCGACCTTGCGCCAAGCAACCTGACTATCTGGTCCGGCTCTAAATCAATCAAAGACGACCTGGCGGGTAACTATATCCACTACGGCGTACGCGAATTTGGTATGACCGCTATCGCTAACGGTATCGCGCACCACGGCGGCTTTGTGCCTTATACCGCGACCTTCCTGATGTTTGTGGAATATGCCCGTAACGCGGTGCGTATGGCTGCGCTGATGAAAGCGCGTCAGATCCTGGTTTATACCCATGACTCCATTGGTCTGGGCGAAGATGGCCCGACGCACCAGCCGGTTGAGCAGATCGCCAGCCTGCGCGTTACGCCAAACATGAGCGTCTGGCGTCCGTGCGACCAGGTGGAAACGGCAGTGGCGTGGAAGCACGCGATTGAACGTCACCATGGTCCTACCGCGCTGATCCTGTCTCGTCAGAACCTGGCGCAGCCGGAACGTACTAAGGCCCAGCTGGAAAACATTTCTCGCGGTGCTTACGTGCTGAAGGATTGCGAAGGCACGCCGGAAGTGATTCTGATTGCCACCGGTTCAGAAGTAGAAATCACGCTGGGTGCAGAAGCGAAGCTGACCGCCAACGGTCATAAAGTTCGTGTGGTTTCCATGCCGTCAACCGATCTGTTTGATAAGCAGGATACCGCTTACCGTGAATCCGTGCTGCCTTCTGGCGTTACCGCTCGCGTGGCCGTTGAGGCCGGTATTGCTGATTACTGGTACAAATATGTTGGCCTGAACGGCGCTATCGTCGGGATGACCACCTTTGGTGAGTCAGCACCGGCCGAGAAGCTGTTTAACGAATTTGGTTTCACGGTGGAAAACATCGTCAGCCATGCGGAAAAACTGCTGAAGCCACACTGATCGTAACTGAGTAAGCCCGATGCCCTGCCCGCGTGGTGGGGCATTTTTTTTGGATTATCAGGCACTACCGCGCCCGCCCTGATCCCCCTGTGCTGGCTTCCCCATCCTGAATACGTTCCTGGCTGCGCTCGCCCTGAATACCTTACTGGCTGCGCCCGCCTGAATACCTTACTGGCTACGCCCGCCTGAATACCTTACTGGCTGCGCCCGTCCTGCGGACTGTCCAGAGCCGGTGCCTCTCGGGTGGTGGTCCACAACGTTGGCCAGTCATCGCTGCCGTGCCAGGCATCACAGGTTCGCTCTTCGGCATATTCCGCCAGCACGAACTCGCGGCCATTATATTGCCAGCGCGATGCGGTACCGCAGTCGCCCAGTCCCCTTCCCTTACCAAACGTAAGCAGTTCTCCGCGGCTGGCGTCATATTCCGCGTTGATAAGCTCCAGCTTCTTATCGCTACGATGTGGCGGCGTAAAAGGTAACGTCAGCGTTAATCCTCTGGCTATATAAGGCTGGCTACGGGTAACTTCGAACGCCAGATCGATTACGTTATAGGCACCCATTTCGCAGCCAATCAGCAACAGCGCCTTTTTATCATTAAGCGGCGCAACGCTGACCTGCCTTCTCTGCGGATCCAGCGAACAGCGATCGGTATTAATTCGCCAGGTGCCGTAATCAAGCAGGCCCGTCGTCTCTTCACGCGTTAAGGCAGGCGGAATCGCTTGTGAAACGGGCAGTGTAGTCACCGGCGGCGGCGGCGGGACATCTGTGGCAGGTCGACTGCCCTTTTTAATCCATGCACTCGTGCTGTTGACTCGTCCCTGCACGTCATCCATCAGTAGCAAAGATGCCTTCAGACCGTGCAGGGAAATATTGGCATGAGGTCGATAAAGGAGCTGTAAGTTATCCGCTTCTGACACCAGCGAGAGAAATTCGTTAATAGAAATAGCGTGGCTGGTCGAAAGGTGGTGCGGCTGGACTTCCCAGTGCTTTAAATCGGGCTTGAGGCGTTGTCCATCCAGCAGCAGGTTATCCTGTAATGCCGCGCCGCTTAGCTTGCCGGTATAACGGCTACCGTAGTCAATACGTAGAAAAGGCCGATCGTTAACGCCGGCATGACGGCTTACGGTCATGACCAGACCATTCACGCCCGGAAAGCTGCGCGCTACGCAGTAATTCTGGTTATTACAGGTAATCTGCCAGTCAGAAAATGTTTTTTGTAAGGGTTCAGCATGCAGTGCAGCGGCGAAAAACAGCAGCGCCAGAGGTAACTTTATCCAGTAATGCATTGATAACCCGTATCCCCGAATGACAGTTAAGCAGTAAGCATAGCGTAGTCATTGTTAATCAGCCTCCTTAAATCGGCTGAAGTTGTCACAGCGTAAGGCATCAGGCTACGTTATTTATTTCATCATGCCGTTTGCAAAGGTTTGACTCAATCGGAATAATCGGACAAGAAAACGGGGCAAATCCTGAGGTGAGGATAACGCTTTTTAACACCTTAAAAAACAAGGTTATTTCATTCCGAAAAACAGATCGGAGCTTAATTATGTGATATTCATCACCTTTTCATCGCGTGTAATCTTTTGGAATACCCTGGCAACATAATGCCGATAGCGCGTTTATTTTTAAATATCTAATTTCACTGCCCACATAATTTATTAAAACGCGTAGCACAGACTTTAAAAGATAACCATTAAGTTACTTTTAATAAAAAAAGATCGGCCTTCTGTTTTAAGGCCGCAACAATATATCTTTATAAGACGGGAGTTATTAATTTTCTGCCCGTTCGCTCGCACAGCAGCCCAGGCTTAATTCAGCGTCAGCCAGCCCTCAAGTAATGCATGCTGTAGCAGCATCACGGTCTTGCCGTCTTTAATGCGGCCATCTTTGACCATTGCCCAGGCCTGAGGAAAAGTCACTTCCATGACGTCAATATCTTCATCACCGACGCCGCCGCCTGCCGTTGCCCGCAGCGCGTCATCATATTCTGCGGCAAAAAAATGTAGCCGTTCAGTGACGCCGCCTGGCGACATGTAGAGATCGTAGAGCTTCTCTACTTTGCCAACCTGATACCCTGTCTCTTCTATCGCTTCTTTACGGATACACTCTTCAGGCGAGTCGTTGTCCAGCAGTCCGGCGCAGGCTTCTATCAGCAGGCCGCTGTCGTTGCCGTTTAACCAGGTAGCAATACGAAACTGGCGGGTCAGAATAACGCTGTTTTTCTGGCGATGGTAAAGCAGGATGGTGGCACCGTCGCCGCGATCGTAAACTTCTCGCTTATGGCGGATAGTTTCGCCGTTTTTGGTGGTCAGATCGTAGGTGAAATTTCGCAGCACAAACCAGTTTTCTGACAGGACTTTGTTTTTAATTACTTCGACTTTGGCTGACATAGCGGCTCCGTTGCCGTTAGCGGAAGTGTCTTATCATAAGATCGGAATGAGGGAAAAACTATCTGAAAGCCGCCATAAAAAAAGGCGGCCACCAGGGCCGCCTTACGCTATCAAACCAGCATTACTGCACGTTTTCTTCGTGTGCATGCTCGGCTTGCGCGATTTCCTGCGCGCGTTTACGCACGCCAAACCAGCCCAGCACCAGAATCACGGCAATCAGCGGGATGGAAGCCACGGTGTAGGTGCCGTTTGGATAATCAAACGCCATCAGCACTACTACGCTAACCAGAAACAGCAGCGTCAGCCATGAAGTAAACGGTGCCCACGGCAGCTTGAAGCTGACGTCTTCCGCCTTTCCTTCTTTGATCGCTTTACGCAGGCGCATCTGGCAAACCACAATAAAGCCCCAGGAAGTAATAATGCCCAGCGAGGCGATATTCAGTACGATCTCAAACACGCGCGACGGCACGATATAGTTCAGCCAGACGCCAATGATATAAACGGCTACCGTAACCAGAATGCCCATGTAAGGCACCTGCTGACCGCTCATTTTTGAGAGGAACTTCGGTGCCGAGCCGCCCATAGACATTGAGCGCAGGATACGACCGGTCGAATAAAGGCCGGAGTTCAGGCTGGAGAGGGCCGCGCTGAGCACAACGATGTTCATGATGCTGCCGATATAAGGCACGCCCAGCTTAGAGAAGAAGGTCACGAACGGGCTTTGCCCCGCCTGGTAAGCGTTCCACGGCAGCAGCAGAACCAGCAGTACCACCGAGCCTACATAGAACAGGCCAATACGCCAGATCACGCTATTGATCGCTTTTGGCAGCATGGTTTTTGGATCTTTACACTCGCCGGCCGCCGTTCCCACCAGCTCAATAGAGGCAAAGGCGAAGACCACGCCCTGTACCAGCACCAGCGCGGGCAGCAGACCATGCGGGAAGAAACCGCCGTTATCGGTAATCAGGTGAAAACCGGTGGCATTGCCGTCCAGCGGCTTGCCGGTGCCCAGGAAAACCACGCCGACAATCAGGAAGATGGCAATCGCCAGTACCTTAACCAGCGCGAACCAGAACTCCATTTCGGCAAACCATTTTACGCCGATCATATTCATCGTACCGACGATGGCCAGCGCGCCCAGCGCGAAGACCCACTGCGGAACGTCACCAAACGCGCCCCAATAGTGCATATAAAGCGCAACGGCGGTGATATCGACAATGCCGGTCATCGCCCAGTTAACAAAATACATCCAGCCCGCCACGTAGGAGGCTTTTTCACCCAGAAATTCACGGGCGTAGGAGACAAAACTGCCGCTGGAAGGACGGTGTAAAACCAGTTCGCCCAGCGCTCGCAAGATAAAGAAAGAGAAAATACCGCATACCAGATAGACAATCGCCAACGCCGGTCCGGCAATTTGTAAACGAGCACCCGCGCCAAGGAATAAGCCCGTACCGATAGCCCCGCCGATAGCAATCATCTGTACATGTCGATTGTCCATCGCTTTGTGATAGCCGGAATCATGAGAATTTAACCAACGTCGTCTTGCGGCGCGCTTGTCTGCAACCGCTTTTTTATCAGCTTTCATTTTCTATCCTAATTATCCTGTCCACAGTGTTACGGCTGCCCCTCCCGGGCCTCCTGAGTTCTGTTGCCAACCAAACGATTGCGCTGCTGCGCAAAAGCCCGGGCTTTTCCTCTCTTCCTGTAGTTATAGTCTTGACGGAAGCGGGAAAAATCGCGGCGATGCATCCTAACCGTTCTGTAAAGCTGACGCAAAAACTCTGTGGCGGAAATCGTGAGGTTTTGTAATTTTTGCTGGATGGCGCATAAAAAAACCGACCGCATCTTGCGGTCGGCTCTCCAAAGGGGGGAAAGGCTACATGGGGATGGACTTAGCGGTAAATCTCGGCGTTACCACTCCACAGGCTGGAGTCACCGGGGGTTTCGGTACGAATAATACGGTAGTGGCCGGCACCCATTTGTTCAGCTTTCTGCGCCAGGCGGGCGGTAGCATCATCAAACGAGCCGTGGACACCGGAGACGGAAACCGTACCCATTTGCTGTAAATTCTGGCTCTGGCTTTCATCGACCTGAGTCGCGGCGAGCGTCGAAAATGATGTTGCCGCCAGTACGGCGGCAGCAAAGATTGCGAATAGTTTAGTCATAGCAAACTCCTGCCAGGATTCTGGAAAACGTTTAATCGTTACGGAGTTGATTATGACGTGCGGGATGAAAAGCAGAGTAAGCAAGGGGTAAAAGCGTTAAAGGAATGTGATGCTATTAAGCATTTGTCAAAAGAAGCGTCAGTAATAGTTACTTTTTATCTTTGATGTAACTTTGTATGACTATGTAGTAGCAACGCTAAGCCCACTTTATCCGCCGCTGCGTAATACGGCAAGTATTCATCCAGGCATTTTTGATCTGACGCAATAGTCCGCTATTGCTGCTGCGTCCTTGCGACAGCCGGGGTTACAATGCTGCGCCCTCTTCGTTCAGGTTCACAAAATTCGGCTGAATAGCCAGAGCTTACTTCCTTAACCGACTGCCATATTAACCCGTCAGGAGCCACAGATGCTAAAACGTTCCGTTACCCGTAGCCTGAGTCGTGCCCTGTTCGCCATCGTGCTGCTTGCATTTTTCTGCTCGTTGCTGGCGTTGTTGACGCTCTCAGCCAGCCTGCGCGACGCAGAAGCGCTTAATATGGCCGGTTCGCTACGGATGCAAAGCTATCGCCTGGCGCTGGATACCGCAACCCGCTCTCCCGCTCTTGCTGCGGACATCGCCAGCTATCAGCAATCGGTACAGGCTCCGGTACTGCTTTCTCTGCGCCACGCCTGGGTTCCGGCCAGCGTTAAGGAGCGCTATCAGGCACTGCTGGCCGCCTGGCAAGCGTTGCGGCCCCGGCTGGAAACGGGAAACGGCCAGCTTTATCAGCAAAATATTTCCCATTACGTTGCGCAGATAGACAGCTTTGTTCTTGCCTTACAGCACTGGGCAGAGCTGAAAATGAAGCTGGTGGTTGCGGCCTGCCTGCTGGGGTTTATCGCTATCGCTCTGCTGGCCAGGGCTTTTGCGCGAATGTCCGGCGTGCTGGACAGACAATATCTCTGGCTTGAAGAGACTATCAAAGAAAAAACCAGCGATCTGCGCCAGGCGAACCGTCGGCTGGCGCTGCTTTATCAATGTTCCGAAATGCTGCGTAACCATGATAAAGCCTGGGCTCCGGTGCTGGGGCTGCTGGTGGAGCATGAAAACCTGACCGCAATTGAATTAAGTTCGTCTCGCCTGGTGCAGGCCGCAGGCAAAGCGGATGAAAATTTACCCTGGCACAGCCTGCCGCTGGAGGAGACAGAAGGCGGCCTGCTGCGCTGGCAGGCGCGCGCCAGCGAGCCACAGCTGATGCAGGGTCTGGCAACCATGCTGGCACGCTCGCTACAGTTAGAGCACGCCGAACAAAAAGTCCGGCATCTGTTGCTGATGGAGGAGCGCGCAACTATCGCCCGCGAGCTGCACGATTCGCTGGCGCAGTCGCTGGTTTATTTACGTATTCAGATGGCACGCCTGAAGCGAGCGGTAGTCAAAGAGCCCTCCGCGCTGGCGATTGTGGCTGAAACGGACGTCGCGCTGAGCGAAGCCAACCGCCAGCTGCGAGAACTGCTAACCACTTTTCGTCTTTCGGTCGCGCCTGCCGATCTCACTACCGCGCTTGGTCAGGTGATAGCCCAGCTTCGCCCGCAAACGGAGGCAACGATTAGCCTGACGGGGAAAGCCACACGGCAGCATCTGGATGCCCAGCAGCAGGTGCACGTGTTACAAATTGTTCGGGAAGCTTTGTTGAACGCTATTCGCCATGCCAAAGCCAGCGAAATTACCGTGCAGATTGGGCAGCCAGACAGCGAAAAGATACAAATCGAGGTGAAAGATAACGGCCAGGGCTTTGACCCCGAGGCGGCAAAACCGGGTCATTACGGCCTTACAATTATGCAGGAGCGCGCAAAAAGTCTTCAGGGTCGGCTGGAGATTAGTCATCCGCACGGCGGCGGCAGCCAGGTATCTCTCCGTTTTGCGCTGAAAAAAGCGTAAGCATCCGGCATATTTTACGGCACGATAATTTACACTTTTTCCTTAATTTCTCCACGATTCCCTTCGGCCCCACGGGTAAAGTGGAACGGTTCAAACAATCATAAAAACCTGCTGCCGTCGGACGGGGTTTAGCTGGCCCATCCGCAATGCCGCCTTCTCCCGAAGCTTGTCTGGAGCCAATTCGATGGCGAATTTTTTTATCGATCGCCCCATTTTTGCGTGGGTCATTGCAATTCTGCTCTGTTTAACCGGTACGCTGGCCATCGTTTCACTGCCCGTTGAGCAATATCCGGCACTTGCGCCGCCTAATGTCCGTATTACCGCCAACTATCCCGGCGCGTCTGCGCAAACGCTGGAGAACACGGTTACGCAGGTTATTGAGCAGAATATGACCGGCATCGATAACCTGATGTATATGTCCTCGCAAAGCAGCAATACCGGGCAGGCGACCATCACGCTGACCTTTGTTGCCGGCACCAACCCTGACGAAGCTCGCCAGCAGGTACAAAATCAGCTGCAAACCGCGCTGCGCAAGCTCCCTCAGGCCGTTCAGTCGCAGGGCGTGACGGTGACCAAGACGGGCGATACCAATATCCTGATGGTGGCCTTTGTCTCGACGGACGGCAGCATGGATAAGCAGGATATCGCCGACTATGTAGCCAGTAACGTGCAGGATCCGCTGAGTCGTATCGACGGCGTCGGTCAGGTGGATGCCTATGGCTCGCAGTACGCAATGCGTATCTGGCTCGATCCCAATAAGATGATCAATTATGCGCTGACCACGTCGGACATTGTCAGCGCTATTGAATCGCAAAATAGCCAGGTTGCCGTAGGCCAGCTGGGCGGCCTGCCCTCCGTAGATCGCCAGGCGCTTAACGCCACCATTAACTCTCAGGCGCTGTTAACCACCCCCGAGCAGTTCCGCCAGATTACGCTGCGAGTCAATCAGGACGGTTCGGAAGTGCGATTAGGCGATGTGGCGACGGTTGCGCTGGGCGCGGAAAAGTATGACTTTTTGAGCCAGTACAACGGCCAGCCCGCTTCCGGACTGGGCGTTAAGCTGGCTTCCGGCGCGAACGAGTTGCAAACCGACAAGCTGGTGCGAGCGCGTATTGCAGAACTTTCCCACTATTTCCCGCACGGCCTGAAGGCGGAAATCGCCTATGAAACCACGCCGTTTGTCGTGGCCTCCATTGAGGACGTGGTAAAAACGCTGCTCGAAGCAATCGCGCTGGTGTTTGTCGTAATGTACCTGTTTTTGCAGAATTTTCGCGCTACGCTAATTCCCACTATCGCCGTTCCCGTGGTGCTGCTGGGCACTTTCGCTATCCTGTCGGCCTGCGGATTCAGTATTAATACGCTGACCATGTTTGCCATGGTGCTGGCGATAGGCCTGCTGGTAGACGATGCCATTGTGGTGGTAGAAAACGTTGAGCGAATAATGAGCGAGGAAGGCCTGTCACCACGTGAGGCCACGCGCAAATCGATGGGACAGATTCAGGGCGCGCTGGTCGGCATTACGCTGGTACTTTCCGCTGTTTTCGTACCCATGGCCTTTTTCGGCGGCACCACGGGCGCGATTTATCGCCAGTTTTCCGTCACTATTGTTTCCGCAATGGTGCTTTCGGTCATCGTTGCAATGGTTCTGACGCCCGCGCTGTGCGCCACGCTGCTTAAACCGCTGCCCTCGGGAGGTCATCACGAGCGACGCGGCTTTTTTGGCTGGTTTAACCGCACTTTTAACCGTAATGCGCAGCGTTATGAGCGCGGCGTAAGCCGGGTTCTGGCAAAAACCGGACGCTGGCTGCTGCTTTATGCTCTGCTGATTGCCGGTATGGCGCTGCTGTTTATGCATTTGCCTACCTCTTTCCTGCCGCTGGAAGACCGGGGCGTGTTCACCACCCAAGTGCAGCTACCGCCGGGCGCGACGCTACAGCAAACCAATAAAGTGGTGAATAAGGTCGAGCAATATTATCTGACCCAGGAAAAAGATAACGTACTTTCGGTCTTCTCAACTATTGGCGCAGGCCCCGGCGGCAACGGTCAAAACGTGGCGCGAATGTTTGTGCGCCTGAAAGACTGGCAGGATCGCTCGGGCGCGGAAAACAGCGCTTTTGCCATTATTGAGCGCGCCACCAAAGCGTTCAAAAATATCCGCGAAGGTCGCGTTATCGCCAGCAGCCCGCCCGCGATTACCGGTATGGGCAACTCGGCCGGCTTCGATATGGAATTGCAGGATCACGCAGGCCTGGGACACGATGCGCTGATGCAGGCGCGCGACCAGCTGCTGGCAATGGCCGAAAGCAATCCATCGCTGGCGAGGGTTCGCCATAACGGTCTGGACGATACGCCGCAGCTGCGAATCGATATCGATCAGCATAAGGCGCAGGCGCTTGGCGTTTCCATCGATGATGTCAACGACACGCTGACCACCGGCTGGGGCTCAACCTATGTGAACGACTTTTTGGACCGTGGCCGCGTAAAAAAAGTTTACGTTCAGGCGGCAGCGCCTTTCCGCATGCTGCCGGACGACATTGATAAATGGTATGTGCGCAACAGCGCAGGCGGCATGGTGCCGTTTTCCGCCTTTGCCACCACTCGTTGGGAAACGGGTTCGCCCCGCCTGGAGCGCTATAACGGTTATTCGGCTGTGGAGATCGTTGGCGAATCGGCCCAGGGCGTCAGTACCGGCACCGCAATGGATATTATGGAGCAGCTGGTCAGCAAGCTACCGCAGGGTTTTGGCGTCCAGTGGACCGGCGCGTCCTATCAGGAACGGATGAGCGGCGCACAGGCTCCGGCGCTTTATGCCGTCTCTCTGCTGGTGGTGTTTCTGTGCCTGGCCGCGCTTTATGAGAGCTGGTCGGTGCCCTTTTCCGTTATGCTGGTGGTGCCGCTGGGCGTGGTCGGCGCGCTGGCGGCAACCTGGCTGCGCGGCCTCGAAAACGACGTTTACTTTCAGGTTGGCTTGCTCACCGTTATTGGGCTGTCGGCGAAAAACGCGATTCTTATTGTGGAATTTGCTAACGACATGAACAGCAAAGGACGCGATCTGCTTGAGGCGACGCTGGAAGCTTCGCGCCAGCGCCTGCGCCCTATTCTGATGACTTCGCTGGCCTTTATGTTTGGCGTACTGCCAATGACTATTGGCAACGGTGCAGGCTCCAGCAGCCAGCATGCCGTGGGTACCGGCGTCATGGGCGGCATGTTTGCGGCCACCGTGCTGGCGCTCATTTTTGTGCCGATATTCTTTGTGCTGGTCCGTCGGCGCTTTCCACTAAAAGAGAAGCCGATCGCATAATAAGCAAAAGGCAGCCCGGAGGCTGCCTTTTTAAGTCGGATACTGAAAGTTAAGCTGGTTGATGCTGTCGCTGAGCTTCTCTTTATGAATGTGTTACTTACGAGTCAACATCGCTTCGATAAAGTCTTTCCAGTTCCCCAGTTCTAAGTCGATCATACATCACCTCTCTCGTTGTAGTGAGGCTATTATAGGATTATTCCTAAGGCGAAGTGAACTACTTTCGACCATGAAAGCCCCCTAAAAATTAGGAATTATCCTAATACGTGAGGTAACGCACATTTCTTATCGACTGATTTTTAAAGGAATTAATAGCCTGCTTATCATCAGGCGTCAGAGCATTTGCTAAGTCGCTGATTGGTAAGCATCAGCTAAAAAGAGGAGTTAAGCGGAGGATGTTCCGGGAGGTAGGACGTTGCAAGGTCAGGTACGGCGAAAAACGGTTAAGGGGGCCACGCCCCCTCGCACGTTACTTCAAAACGATAATTTTGTCATAGCCGCCGCTCTCGCTGTCAATATGCGTTTTGGCATCCGGGTGTTCGGCCAGCACCGCTTCAACGATATGGTTAAACTCGTCGCAACGGCTCTCGTTTTTCCTGGCGATTACAATTGTCGACTGGGTTTCTTCAACCGTATGGGCGGAAGACGCTGTCATATAGTTCATATTGCCCCTCCTTATTCCTGCTCTCTTGAGTTTATACCGTCTTCCGTGCCTCGCAGGCGCATCCGTTGTAAACTACGCGCCCGAGCAGTATCGAATATAGATTAAACCCATAAAAAAAAGAAGGGAACCCGCCATGCTGACGATGTACGGCATTAAAAATTGCGACACGATAAAAAAGGCGAGGAAGTATTTAGAGGCAAAGCAGATAGCTTATCAGTTCCACGACTATCGCGCAGACGGGCTGGATGCCGCCTTGCTGCAAACTTTTACCGACGTGCTGGGCTGGGAAGCATTGCTTAACACGCGCGGCACTACCTGGCGCAAGCTGAGCGAAGAAACGCGCGCAAAGGTGAATAACGCCGCTACCGCGCAGCAGCTGATGCTGGAACAACCGGCAATGATTAAACGACCGTTGCTCAGCCGCGCCGATGGCTCTATGCTGCTGGGCTTTAATGAAGCCAGCTATTCGTCTTTTATTGTGGAGAAGTCCTGATTATGTTTTGTCCGGTCATTGAGCTGACGCAGCAGCTTATTCGTCGTCCTTCCCTCAGCCCGGATGATGCCGGTTGCCAGGCCCTGATGATCGAGCGCCTTCAGGCGCTGGGCTTTACCGTTGAAGCAATGAATATTGGCGACACGCAGAATTTTTGGGCATGGCGCGGCAAAGGCGAAACGCTGGCATTTGCCGGCCATACCGACGTGGTGCCGGCGGGCGACGTCAGCCGCTGGATTAATCCGCCGTTTGAACCCACCATTCGCGACGGCATGCTGTTTGGGCGCGGTGCGGCCGATATGAAAGGCTCGCTGGCCGCGATGATTGTCGCAGCCGAAAGATTTGTCGCGACCCATCCCAACCACAAAGGCCGCCTGGCTTTTTTGATCACGTCGGATGAAGAAGCCAGCGCCACCAACGGTACGGTGAAGGTGGTCGAAGCGCTTATGGCGCGCCACGAACGTCTTGACTACTGCCTGGTTGGCGAGCCTTCCAGCACCGAAGTAGTGGGCGACGTGGTTAAAAATGGCCGTCGCGGCTCCATGACTGCTAACCTGACCATTCACGGCGTGCAGGGCCACGTTGCTTATCCTCATCTGGCCGATAATCCGGTACATCGCGCGCTGCCTGCTTTAAACGAGCTGGCGGCAACGGAATGGGATCGGGGCAACGAATTCTTCCCGCCTACCAGTATGCAGATTGCCAACGTGCAGGCCGGAACCGGCAGCAACAACGTGATTCCGGGCGAATTTTTCGTACAGTTTAATTTTCGTTTTAGTACGGAACTGACCGATGAGATGATCAAACAGCGCGTAAAAGATCTGCTGGATCGTCATCAGCTGCGCTACTCGCTGGACTGGGTGGTTTCCGGCCAGCCATTCCTGACTTCGACCGGCAAGCTGGTTGAGGCGGTGGTAAACGCCGTTGAGCACTATAATGAAATTAAGCCGCAGCTGCTGACCACCGGCGGTACTTCCGACGGCCGCTTTATCGCACGCATGGGCGCGCAGGTCGTAGAGCTGGGGCCGGTCAACGCGACCATTCATAAAATCAATGAGTGCGTGAAGGCCGCCGATCTACAGCTGTTGAGCAGAATGTACCAACGCATCATGGAACAGTTAATCGCGTAAGGATGAAATATGGAATGGCTTAAACACTACTGGTGGCTGATAGGTATCGTGCTGATGGTCGGCATACTGATGAACGTCTATAAAGACCTGAAGCGTATCGACCACAAAAAATATATGGACAACAAACCGGATTTGCCGCCGCATCGTGATTTCAACGATAAGTGGGATGACGACGACGACTGGCCAAAGAAAAAGTAGCCGGATTGCTTTGCCTGTCCCTCAGGCAAAGCGCCACGGGCATGGCCGCGAGACATGGCGGCCGTGCCTGCCGGTTGTCGTTACTTTTGTCCTGTGCCCGTCGGCCAGTCCCCGGCTTTTTGCGTCCTCTCTGCCACATCCGCACTCTTCATGCGGATTAGTCGATCTCGCCACTCTTCATGCGAATTAGTCGATCTCGCCACTCTTCAGCGCGGTTTTTATCCAGTGCCAGCAATGCCCGCTCGGCCTCCTGCCGCCAGCCGTTGAGTAACGCTTTTTTGCCTGACAGCCCCGACAGCCCAATCAGCTCGGCCTGCGATAGCCGCGCCAACAGCATTCCCTGCAATAAAGGCAACGGCTGCGAAGTATTGTTCAACAGCCTTCCCAGCGCGCCGATACTTGCGTCGAACGAGCGCTGCGCCCAGGCAAAGCCCGCCAGCTCGCGCCAGTCTTCGTCATCAGGCTGGTCGTCTGCCATGGCGGGAAATGCCAGCTCCACGCCATCCAGCAAAGGCTGTAGCCAGCGCCAGTCGCGCGCCAGACGTTGGGCTGCCTTCCCGGCGAGCACCCTGCCCCGCTCGCTTAACGGTAAAATAGCCATGGCGGCATAGCAGCCGCTGCTGGCTTCCGGCCGCGTACCAAAACGCGCCAGCTGAAAACCGCAGGCCTGCCAGAAATGCCACAGCGCTGGCGTGTAGCCAAAGCTGACGGAAAGGAAATCCAGACCTTGCGCCTGGTCAATGCTGTGCTGTACCAGTTGCTGGCCAATACCGTGCCGCCGTAGCGCAGGCGTGACCGCAATACGGCTGATGCGGCGGGAACGCATTTGCGCCGCCTCGGGCCAGCCACCGTGTGCGGCAAGCGACTGGGCAACCAGATTCCCGGCGGGACGGCGCAGCCCCGCCCAGATGGCCTGCGCCAGTTCGGCCGACAAACCACCTTCATCCACCAGCCACAAAGCGGCCTGAACGCTTTTGCCTTGCAAAGCCGCGCTAAAGTGCATGCCTGGCGCATCCATCATCCGCCGCAGATCGAGAGGCGAAGTGCGATAGTGCGCGCTGGTTAACAGCTGGTAGATCGCTTCAAGCGTCTCCGGCTTATCCTGCCAGTCCTGCTGGCGCGGAAAACAGAAATGCACGTCCGTACCGCGGGTTTCCGGTTCAGCTTCGCTAAACAGAAGCGCCCGTTCGATAAAGTGCTCCAGCGGATCCTGCTGCGCCCAGCGTAATGGCTTGTCGAGCTTGCAAAGCGTTACGTCCGGCAGCCCGGCGCAAAATTTTAGCAGGAAGCCGCGTCCCGTTCCTTCATAGCCTTGCAGCGTGGTGGTTAACAGCGTGCGGGGAAAAAGCCTGACCAGCCGTTCCAGCATCGGCGCGGGAATAGCCGCCGCCTCGTCGATCAGCAACCAGTCGATATCCCGTGGCAGTTCCGATGATTCCAGCGCCAGCAGCCTGTCGGGCGCGATAAAATGAAAAGCGTCACCGGCGAAGTTGGCCAACACCTCCGTCGCCGCTTTTGCCGGGGCTGAAATCAGACAGCGACCGGGCCAGCGCGCTGCCAGCGATCCGGCAAGCGCCGATTTGCCTCGCCCACGCGGTGCCGTCAGCACGTAAATTCCCGGCTTCTCCGTCAGTAACTGCTCCAGTAGCTGCTGCTGCTGCGAAACGTCATTCGGCTGCCAGGCTGGCGCCGGTAGCGGCGCAGGCAAAACGGGAGCCTGATTTTGACAAAGCTTTGCCACCTGCGGATCGGCCAGCAACAGTTTTTGCAGGCGCGAAATAAAGTTAGGCGTAGCGACAGGCGCGGCCGTTTCGCCCCAGCGCAGCGAATCGTTATCGGGCTGCGTTAGCCAGCTGGCCCACTCTGGCACCAGCAACAGTAGCCAGCTGCCCGCCTTCAGCGTTCCCGCTACAATCGCCAGCGCTTGCGCATCAAACCCGTGACGCGCATCGAAAACGGCATGAAGAAACTCCTGGCCAAGCAGCGTTTTTGCCGCTCCGGGCGCGCAGTGCAGCGGACTTTGCGGCGCATCGCCCAGCCATAGCCAGTCGCCGGGCAACAGCGACACCCATTGCTGCACCTGCTGCTGGCACCATGCAAAATCGCCGCTGACTACCATCAGCCGCCGCATACCCTGCTGGCGTAGCCGTTCCGTTTGTGCGCTGACGTCGCGTAAATCAGCCACCGAAGGTATCACACTGGCCAGGATTGCCGCTGTCGAAACCCTTTTTAAACCAGCTATAGCGCTGTTGCGACGTGCCGTGCGTAAAGCTGTCCGGCACCACGCGTCCCTGGCTCTGCTGCTGGAGGCGATCGTCGCCAATCGCTTCGGCGGCGTTCAGCGCTTCCTGCAGATCGCCCGGTTCCAGTACGTTTTCCTGCTGCATATAGTGTCCCCACACGCCAGCAAAGCAGTCGGCCTGTAGCTCCAGCTTGACCGAAAGCTGATTCGCCTGCTTTTGCCCACCCTGCTGCTGGAGCTGTCGCACCTTTGGCTCGATGCCCAGCAAACGCTGCACGTGATGGCCTACCTCATGCGCGACCACATAGCCCTGCGCAAAATCGCCATCCGCGCCCAGCTTGTTTTTCATTTCGTCATAGAACGAGAGATCGATATAAACGGTGCTGTCGGTCGGGCAGTAAAAAGGCCCCATCACCGACTGGCCCGTGCCGCAGCCGGTACGCGTCGAGCCGCGATACATCACCAGCTTTGGCGGGGTATAGGTTTTACCCATCTTTTGAAAGATTTTATGCCAGGTGTCTTCGGTGGTTGCCAGCATCACCGAGGTAAATTTTGCGGCTTCATCCTGCTGCGCCGTAGTTTGTTGCGAAGCTGGCTGGGAAAGTGAAGAGGAACCACCGTTTAGTAAGGGGGTTAAGTCGTAGCCATAATAGCCAGCAATCATCACGATAATCAGCAGGACAATACCGCCTTTACCACGTGGAATCCGCATTCTCCCGGTTCCTACCGTACCGGACTCATTACGGCGATCTTCCACGTTATCGCTCTCACGGCGCCCTTGCCAACGCATACATTAACCCCTGGTTTATAAAATGATGGAGTGATTTTAGTCGTGCGCAGCGCCTGGCACCAGTGCGGTGATGCTGATTAATCCGGAGCAAAAGGCAGATTCAGAATGCAGGAACAGTATGGGAGGTAAAACAGAGGCTGCGGCAGGTGCCGCAGCCTGAAAAATCAGTCCAGCTTGACGCCCAGGCGGTTAGCCACTTCTTCGTAGGCTTCAATCAGGCCGCCAAGGCTCTGACGGTAGCGGTCTTTATCCATCTTGTTCAGCGTTTCTTTATCCCACAGGCGGGCACCGTCCGGTGAAAACTCGTCGCCCAGCGTGACTTCGCCGTTAAACAGACCGAACTCCAGCTTAAAGTCCACCAGGATTAGACCGGCATCGGCAAAAAGCTTGCTCAGCACCTCGTTGGCTTTGTAGGTCAGCTCGCGCATACGCGCCAGGTTCTCTTTGCTTACCCAGCCAAACGTTTCGCAATAGGATTCGTTCACCATAGGATCGTGACGCGCATCGTCTTTTAAAAACAGGTCAAACAGCGGCGGGTTAAGGATCATGCCTTCTTCTACACCCAGACGTTTTACCAGCGAGCCCGCCGCGCGGTTACGCATCACGCATTCAACCGGCACCATATCCAGCTTTTTAACCAGCGCTTCGTTATCGGAAAGCAACGCTTCCATCTGGGTAGGAATGCCCGCTTCTGCCAGTTTCGTCATGATGAAATGGTTAAACTTATTGTTAATCATTCCTTTACGATCAAACTGTTCGATGCGTTCACCGTCCAGTGCTGACGTATCATTGCGGAATTCGAGTACCAACAGATCCGGATTTTCGGTGCTGTAAACGGTTTTCGCTTTGCCGCGATACAACTCAGCTTGCTTTTTCATCTCTATACTCCAAACGTGAAATCCCCTTTCGCCCTGGCCTTAGCCGCGCCAGAACGGCCGGATATGAACTATTGCATCTATTGTATGATCGACCGCGAAAAAACCGAAGCAATCGATTACGCAGCGGCAAATAAAAAAGGCCGGAACGTGCCGGCCTTGCGATTATTTGTTGAATGCCGCCTGAAGCACCGCCACCAGCGCATCGTTTTGCGACTGGGTCAGCGAGTGTCCTTTTGGATCCAGGAACTGCAGGCTGCTGCGGTTATCCAGGTCGCCGACCTGCAGCTTATATTTGCCGTTGGTCAGCTCAGGATCTTTCGCGCCAAGCTGGTCCCAGGTTTCGCTGGAAGGCTCACTGTAGGTCACGCTCAGGCTGCCCTGCGGACGGTTCTGATCGGTTACCTTCATACCTGCGCGTTCCAGCGCGGCCGGCAGACGCTGCCAGACGACGTTAAACGGCGCGCGTACAATCAGGTTCGGCAGGCCGGTATCATCTGCACCGCTCTGCACGTTGATCTGCGCCACGCTGCCTTTTGCCGCCGCGTTTTCACGCGTGGTTTCATTCTTGTCCAGGCCGCTGCTTAGCTCGTTAAGCATCTGCGCGGTATAGCGCTGCATCTGTACGGGTGAAGTAACGGCTTTGCCTTCCTGCTGCAGCTCCAGTAGCTTCACGGTCAGCGCCTGCTGATAGCCCTGCTGCTGTACGCTGATCTGGTAGCGGCCGCGATACTGATGATCTTCATCCGCACGGTTCCACTGTACCCAGTCGGTGGTCAGCGTCTGGCTGGCGTCGGTACGGCTGGCGATAGCATAGTTGCGTGCCTGCACGATATCTACCACCTGCGGCCACAGCGATCCGCTACGGTTATTGTCCAGCAGCAGCACGCCTGAATTACCGGCAAACTGCGTGCGGGTGCCGTTCATCAGCGCCAGCGGCTGCGCCGGTGGACGAATGTCCAGCTGCTTGCCGATGGCGCCTTTGCTGCTGGCGGAAGGAATGTCGAAATCACCGTTTTGCAGCGGCAGGATCATACCGGCAGGCGCGTGCAGTTCGTTAACGTCCGCAGCCTGAAGGTAAGATTCGTCACCGCTGACCTGGCGCTTGTAGCGCTGGTCGCTTGAACATGCCGCCAGCAACATCACCAGCGACAGGCCAACCACTTTCGCGATTGCCGACTTTTGTACTGTGTAAGCCATTACTTCTCCCTAAATTTACAGCAGGCCTGCGTCTTTCAGTGCCTGCTCAACAACCGGACGACCGGCATCAGTCATCGGCGTCATCGGTAGACGCAGCGTATCGGTTGCAATTAATCCTAATTTTTTAGCCGCCCATTTTACCGGGACAGGATTAGGCTCAATAAATAGCTTCTGATGCAGATGCATCAAACGCTGGTTAAGGCGGCGAGCTTCCTGGAAGTTGCCCTGTTTGGCAAGCGCACAAAGCTCCACCATTTCACGCGCGGCGATGTTCGCCGTCACCGAGATAACGCCTTTGCCGCCCAACTGCATAAAGTCGAGGGCAGAAACGTCGTCACCGCTGACCAGCACGAAATCGTCATCAACCAGCTCTTGGATCTGGCTAACCCGCGATAAGTTCCCGGTCGCCTCTTTGATTCCGATAATATTTTTAATCTTCGCCAGGCGACCCACGGTTTCCGGCAGCATATCGCAGCCGGTGCGCGAAGGCACATTGTAAAGCATTTGTGGCAGATCGGTACTTTCGGCGATGGCTTTAAAGTGTTGGTACAGACCTTCCTGGGTAGGACGGTTGTAGTATGGCGTGACGGTCAGGCAACCTACTACGCCGCTGGTTTCGAAACGCCGCGTCAACGCGATGCCTTCCGCCGTGGCGTTAGCGCCGGTTCCGGCGATGATCGGTATGCGGCCATCGGCCAGCTCCAGCGTCATCATCACCACGTCGCCATGTTCATCATGGCTTAAGGTTGCCGACTCGCCCGTTGTTCCTACGGAGACAATTGCCGCCGTTCCGCTGGCAACATGATAATCAATCAGTTTTTTCAGACTTGCACGACAGACAGACCCTTTGTCATCCATCGGCGTAACGAGCGCAACTATACTTCCCGTAAACATTAGCCATCCCCTCCACAAACAAGTGCTTCATGGTACGTTTGTCCGTCGTGGAAAAGCAAGCGGGCAAGCCCGCCAGCCCCCTTGGCACAGGGTATTTTTTATGTTTACCTAAGAGTTATCACAATTGCTAATCACTACGACGGACAGGAAGCATTATTTTGCCGCAGTCAGAGCAACATCATCTGGTTATCACCGCGTTAGGCGTCGACCGTCCGGGGATAGTTAACACCATTACCCGTCACGTCAGCAGCTGCGACTGCAACATTGAAGACAGCCGTCTGGCGATGCTGGGCGACGAGTTCACCTTTATTATGCTGCTTTCCGGCAGCTGGAACGCTATTGCGCTGATTGAGTCGACGCTGCCGTTGAAAGGGGCCGAGCTGGAACTGTTAATCGTTATGAAGCGCACGACCTTTCGCGAAAGACCGCCGATGCCCGCCACCGTTTGGGTACAGGTTGAAGTCACGGACTCCGCGCATATCATTGAACGCTTTACCGATCTCTTTGATTCACATCAGATGAATATTGCCGAACTGGTGTCGCGCACGCAGCCTGCGGCAGAAAATAAGCCATCCTTGCTCTATATTCAGATTACCGCTCACAGTCCTGCCAGTCAGGATGCTGCAATTATTGAGCAGGCGTTTAACAGCCTCTGTACAGAGTTACATGCACAAGGCACTATTAGCGTCGTCCAGTATCCACAGCACGATGAAAAAATGGAGAGTAGTGATGAATCCACTGAAAGCCGGCGATCTCGCACCCACATTTAGCTTGCCCGATCAGGATGGCGAGCAGGTAAACTTGACCGACTTCCAGGGACAGCGCGTTCTGGTTTATTTCTATCCGAAGGCGATGACGCCAGGCTGCACCGTTCAGGCGTGCGGTCTGCGTGACAGCATGGATGAGCTGAAAAAAGCTGGCGTGGAAGTCTTAGGCATCAGCACGGATAAGCAGGAAAAGCTGTCGCGATTTGTTGAAAAAGAAATGCTGAACTTCACTCTGCTTTCGGATGAAGATCACCAGGTCTGCGAGCAGTTTGGCATCTGGGGTGAGAAAACCTTTATGGGCAAAACCTATGACGGCATTCACCGCATCAGTTTTTTAATTGGCACCGACGGTAAGATTGAGAAAGTGTTCGACGATTTCAAAACCAGCAACCACCACGATATCGTGATGGACTACCTGAAGTCGGCGTAAAAATTTAACGGGCGGAACGCTTTCTTTTCGCCCGTATTAAACGACAGCCCTTATTCAAACGCTCTTTACCTGCCCTGCCTGCACGCTACCCTTTTACAAATCGTCAGAATAAACACCCTGTAACCGCCCTCTTTTGCCTTAACCAAGCTGGCGGTAAATCTCCTGCGCGCTCTCTTCCAGCTGATGGCTTACCACTACCCGGTTACGGCCTGCATGTTTAGCGGCGTAAAGCGCATCGTCCGCCTGCTTGAAAATACGCTCAAGCGGCGTATCATCGGCTTCCCACAGCGCCACGCCAATAGAAAGGGTGATGTGCCCGACCGGAATAATCTCCAGTTGCTCAATTTTTTTGCGCACGCGTTCCGCAATAACGGCCGCCATTTCACGATCGGCACCGGGCAGAATGATCAGAAACTCTTCGCCACCGTTGCGGCATACTACGTCCGTTTGTCGCGAACTTTTACTCAGCTGCTGGGCCACGTTTTTAATAACGCTGTCGCCAACATCGTGTCCCCAACTGTCGTTCACTCGCTTGAAGTGATCGATATCCAGCGCCAGTACGGAAAAAGACTGGCGAGTGGCAAGGAAATATTCCAGCACCGCATTCAGACCGCGCCGGTTAAGCAAGGCCGTCATAGGATCAGTCTGTACTTCAAATTTCAGTCGACCAATTTTATCCTGCAGCAGGCCGATGCCGGTCAGCATCGCACGCTTAATTTCTGCCGCTTCGTAATACCATGACTGAATGACGCCGATCTCTGTTGAAACGCCCGGCGCGTCCATCTGGCTGGCATTACGTGCCAGCTGCCCCAGCGGGCGGGCAATCAGACGCGCCACGCACCAGGCGAAAACCAGCGTTAACAGCGCAAACGGAATGGCGCGCTGCAAAACCTTCAGCATCAGGCTGCTGAGCGGCGTCAGCGTAGCTTTTGCCGGTTTCATGGCAACAATCATCCAGCCGGGCGTAGCAACAGTGGCGTAGCTCGCCAGCATTGTCGCGCCGTTGTTATCCTTGACCAGCTGATAACCACTTTTCTGCTTAACGCCGTTACCGATCGGTAGCGCAATTTTTTGACCAATCAGCGCGTTGTTTTCATGGTAAAGCACGCGGTTTTCGCTATCGACCACGTAAAGTGAAGAGCCATCGCGATAGAATTGTTCGCCCAGCAGTTCATTAAGAATGCTTTTTTTCTTCAGGTAAATGGTACCGCCAACAAAACCCAGATAGGTGCCGTCAGCAGCCCGGATGGGATAAGAAACAAACACCATCAGATTGTGGGCGACAGAAATCGAAGGCTGGCTGATAAGCGGCTTACGCTCTGTCAGCGCCTGACGAGTCGCATCAGTTGTCAGATGTATGCCTTTCAGCATCAGAGAATCAGGGGAAATCGCCCTGACCCAGCCGTTGGCATCCACCACCACCGTCGAGTTAAAGCTGCTGGTCTGCTCGCGCAGCCTTGCTACCTCGCTTTCCATTAATGCATCATTCTGCATATCCTGGCTTAGTGTTTTGGCGCTGTAAGCCAGCTGCGACCTGGCCAGCTCAAAAAACATTTCCGTGGTCGAGGCGAGTTTGGTGGCATAGACACGGTTCGATTCCAGCGTATTGGTTATCAGCACCTCCCGCTGTACCTGCCAGGTGGCGTACAGAGAGCTGGCCAGCGTGATCACAATGCTGGCGATGGCTAATAGCGTAATAAGCGTACGCAAATCCAGCTTTGGCCGATGAAGCCTCATGGATTTACCTCGAGGAAACATTTCATAGATGTCGCTCTTATTTTAGGTGCGCGTTTAGTTTGCTGGTCGATCATGCCCTGGTGTTGCATGATTCAATAATATGAGTATCGTCACGATTAAGAATAATCTTAGTGGTTTTAACTCAATTTTTTGTGGTCGGAGGTGTAGCCTGGCGGGAAGCGGGCCGGCGGCCCGCTCTGAATCAAGAAAAGTTACATGGCGAGAAAAGCGTAGCCCTTGTTTTCCAGCGTAGAAACGGTAGTCGGGCTGGAGAGCGCATGGGTAACGGAGCTATCAATCCAGTCGTGCTGGAAGTGGTGGAACGCCACGGACTGATCGCAAACCGAAACGTCAACGCCCTTAGCGCGCAGTTCGCTAATCAGTTTCAGGTTCGGGTTATCAATGCCGAACATTTTCTTGTACTGCTCGTTATTCAGCATTGCTGGCGTACCGTCACCGGTTACCGAAACGACAAATTTAAGCTGATCCTGCGGAACGCCGGAGGCGATATATAAGTTCACCACGCGCGCTACTCGCTGCAGTCCCAAATTAGGATCGTTAGGACCATTTTCCGCTTTCGTAATCTGGAAAACAATTTTGTTGCTGTCGCCCTGTGCAGGCTTATAGGCCGCGTCCGCTTCGTAATGAATTTTACCGTAGCCGTCGATGGCCGGGGTGCTCCAGAATCCTTCCGGATCGGTTGGCTCGCTGCCAAAATGCTGGCTAACTTTATCAGCGATAGCGGGCGCAGCGGTAAAGCTCGCTCCGACAAAACCGGCAATAACAGCCACTAATACGTAGGATACGACTGGGCGCATTGTATGCTCTCCATGAAAAACAAAGAATTGAAAAGGTTAAAAAGGACTAGCTCGCTGCCCGTAAGCGGCAATGAGATTGGTGATACAGGTTGTAGAAAATATGACACCCTGTAAATAAGCTGTAATCTGTTTTCGAAACGGCGGCGCCAGCAAAAGTTTTAAAATAAACATCAGACTTTAATAAAAAAGCTGAAGATAAAAAATAATTAGATCCATTACATTAAAGTAAAAAACATCTTTTTATTGATTTGCGTTAGTGATAGCAGGGATCTTTAATTTTCACTGAATTTAATTTCAGTTAAGAATGGCATCAGGTTTTTAAGCCATGCTGGATAAATAAAGAAGAAAGCAGCCTGCGGCTTGCGCATATTGCCATCACCACAGAGCCGATTTTAGGAGTATGCTTAAACAAAATTTACGATATCTTCAGTTTTTTTGAATAAATTTACGCAATTTTACTCTACAACGGCGATTTGTCCGGGCAACGTAGCCTCTTTACCTTCATTTTTTTCGATAAGGTTACGCGGCAACTATTCATCCTGCAAAGCGTTTCCTTCCGTATGCCGGCTGGGTAAGATAGCCTGTAGACCGACCGCTTTGCCCGACAAACGAGGACGTCATCAAAATGGGATTTTGCATGATTAACCGATGGAAATACTGTGCTTTGGCTTCGCTTATTCTGCTTCCTGCGCTTGCCCTGTCGCCAGCAAAGGCTGACGTGAGCGATAACCTGCCGGATATCGGCACGACGGCAGGCAGTACGCTCTCTGTTAATCAGGAGCTGGCGATGGGCGATTTTTACGTCCGCCAGCTGCGGGCAAGCGCGCCGCTGATCAACGATCCGCTGCTGAATGACTATATCAATCAGCTGGGACAGCGGCTGGTTGCCCACGCCTGGTCGGTTAAAACACCTTTCCACTTTTTTCTGGTCAGCAATGATGAGCTGAACGCCTTCGCCTTTTTTGGCGGCAACGTGGTGCTGCATTCGGCTCTGTTTCGCTATACCGATAACGAAAGCCAGCTGGCATCCGTAATGGCGCACGAAATTTCCCACGTGACTCAACGCCATCTGGCCCGCGCCATGGAAGATCAGCAGCGTAACGCGCCGCTGACCTGGGTGGGCGCCTTAGGCTCCATTTTACTGGCGATGGCTAATCCGCAGGCCGGGATGGCGGCATTAAGCGGCACGCTGGCCGGTGCGCAGCAGGGCATCATCAGCTTTACCCAGCAGAACGAACAGGAAGCCGATCGTATTGGGATTCAGGTATTGCAGCGCGCCGGTTTCGACCCGCAGGCAATGCCCGACTTTTTGCAAAAGCTGGCGGACCAGTCGCGCTTTTCGTCAAAACCGCCGGAGATATTACTGACGCATCCCCTGCCGGATAGCCGCCTGTCGGATGCGCGCAACCGCGCCAGCCAGATGAAGCCCGTTGTAGTGCAATCCTCGCAGGATTTTTATATGGCAAAAGTTCGCGTGCTGGGCATGTACGCCACCGGCCGAAATCAGCTTAACGACGATCTGCTGGATAAGTTAAGTAAAGGCAACACTCGCGAGCAGACGGCAGCGCAGTATGGTAAAGCCGTGCAGTTTTTACAGGCAAAAAGCTATGACAACGCCCGCAAAATCATTGCCCCACTGCTGGCCGCGCATCCCGATAACGTCTGGTATCTGGATCTGATGACCGATATTGATATTGGCCTGAAGCAACCTCAGCGCGCCGTAGCCTTGCTGGCGAACAGTAAAGTCAAAGCCAGCCCGGTGATCCAGCTTAATCTGGCCAACGCTTACGTAGAAGCGAAACAGCCAGCTAAAGCCAGCAAAATTCTTTATCGCTATACGTGGGCAAATAAAGATGACCCTAACGGCTGGGATCTGCTGGCGCAGGCCTCTGCCGACCAGGGGCTAACCGATGAAGAAGAAGCCGCACGGGCAGAAAGCCTGGCGCTGAATGGCCAGCTAGACCAGGCCATCAGAAGCCTGAGCGACGCCAGCGCCGCCGTCACGCTGGGCAGCCTGAAGCAGGCTCGCTATGATGCGCGTATCGATCAGCTTCGCGCGCTACAACAGCGCTTCCGCCAGTATCAGAAAAAATAGGGAATAAATGGCAACCGTACAGATCTATCACAACCCACGCTGCTCAAAGAGCCGCGAGACGCTGGCCTTACTACACAGTAAAGGGATCGAACCGGAAGTAGTGCTTTATTTGCAAAATCCGCCGGATATCACCACGCTGAAAAACCTGCTGCGGCAGGCAGGATTTCATTCCGCCCGTGAGCTGATGCGAACCAAAGAAGAGCATTACAAAGCGCAAAATCTTGGTGATAAAACGCTTAGCGAAGAGCAGCTGCTGGCAGCGATGGCGGACAATCCAGCCCTGATCGAGCGGCCAATTGTGGTCGCTAACGGTAAGGCACGCCTGGGCCGACCACCGGAGCAGGTGCTGGAGATCCTTTAAAGATCCAGCGTCTCTTTTACGAAGGGAATGGTCAGCTTGCGCTGGGCGCTGATTGACGCGCGATCCAGCTTGTCCAGCGTGATAAACAGCGTGCGCATCTCACGATCCAGCCTTTTCAGCAGAAAGCGGCCTACGTCTTCCGGCAGCTCAAAGCCCCGCAGGCGCGAACGCAGCTGTAGCGCCTGCAGCTTGTCTTCGTCCGACAGCGGCTGCAAACGGTAGATCTGGCCCCAGTCAAGGCGAGAAGCCAGATCCGGCAGCTTCAGGTTTAGCTGGCGCGGTGGACGATCGCCCGTAATCAGCAGCTTGGTGCGGCCCGTTTCCAGAATGCGGTTATAGAGATCGAAGATCGCCATTTCCCACGGCTCGTCTCCAGCAACGCACTCAATATTATCAATACAGATCAGCGCCAGCTGCTCCATGCCGTCCAGCACTTCGGGCACGAACCATGTCCGCTTGTCCAGCGGCACGTAGCCTACGGCTTCGCCACGAGCGGAAAGCTCCGCACAGGCCGCGTGCAGCAGATGGCTGCGCCCGCCGCCTTCGCGCGACCAGAAATAGAGATAGCTGCCGTGTTCCTGCCGTAACGCGCCCTGTAGCGCGGCGACCAGCGACGGGTTCTCTCCCGACCAGAAGCTGGCGAAAGTTTCATCGTCTGGCAAATAGAGTGGCAATGACAGCTGTGCCGGAGTGTTCAGAAGCACCTCAGTAATGGGTCGAAATCCGGCGGCAGTTTATCACAACTCTGACGGGATTATGAAACGGGCAGCAAGGCTGCCCGAAACTCACTGCGGATCGCGATCTTCCGGATCCAGCACAACCTCTTCGGGGCGGATCACCGAGATCAGCTTAAAGATCAGGCTGAGGCCAACGCCGACGATGGTAGCCAGCGCCATGCCTTTAAGTTCTGCCGCACCGATATGCACCGTCGCGCCGCTCACGCCAATAATCAGGATCACCGAGGTCAGGATCAGGTTTTGCGCCTTGTTATAATCCACTTTGGATTCAATCAGCACGCGTATCCCCGATGCGCCAATCACGCCATACAGCAGCAGCGAAACGCCGCCCATCACCGGCACGGGAACGGCCTGGATAGCGGCAGCCAGCTTGCCAACGCAGGAGAGTAAAATCGCCAGAATCGCCGCGCCGCCAATTACCCACGTGCTGTAAACACGGGTAATCGCCATTACGCCGATATTTTCACCATAGGTAGTATTTGGCGTTGAGCCAAACAGCCCCGAAAAGACGGTGGAGATACCGTTGGCAAACATAGAACGATGCAGGCCCGGATCTTTCAGCAGATCTTTTTTTACGATATTCGCCGTCACCACCAGATGACCAACGTGTTCGGCAATCACCACCAGCGCGGCGGGTAGAATGGTCAGCATGGCTGCCCATTCAAAGCGCGGCGTATAAAAAGTTGGCAGGGCAAACCACGGCGCGGCTTCCACCGTCGACCAGTTAACGATGCCCATAAAATAAGAGAGCGCGTAGCCGACCAGCACGCCGACCAGAATGGGGATAATCGCCAGAAAACCGCGAAACAGCACGGAGCCAAATACCGTTACCGCCAGCGTCACCATCGAAATCAGGATGGTTTTGCTATCGGCCGCCGCGCCGTTGGCGGGCAGAAGTCCGGCCATGTTTGCCGCCACCCCAGCCAGTTCCAGCCCGATGACCGCCACGATCGCGCCCATCGCCGCTGGTGGAAACATTACGTCGAGCCAGCCCGTTCCGGCTTTCTTAACGATCAGCGCCACCACGCAAAACAGCACGCCACACAGGATAAAACCGCCCAGCGCCACTTCATAACCCAGCGGCAGCAGCAGCAGGACCGGCGAAATAAAAGCGAAGCTTGAACCCAGATAGGCCGGTATTTTTCCTTTGCAGATAAAAAGGTACAGCAGCGTGCCGATGCCGTTAAACAGCAGCACGGTCGCCGGATTTATATGAAACAAAATGGGCACCAGCACCGTCGCGCCAAACATGGCGAACAGATGCTGGAAGCTGAGTGGAATGGTTTGCAGCAGCGGTGGCCGCTCGCTTACGCCAATAGCGCGACGCGTCATGGTGAATTGCCCTCTGGTTTACACAATAAAAAACCGACTCTCTGGTCGGCTTATTTGCTCTCTATTTGGTTCCGAAAATCTTGTCGCCCGCGTCGCCGAGGCCAGGAATGATATAGCCTTTATCATTCAGTCCCTGATCGACAGATGCGGTGTACAGCTCCACGTCCGGATGCGCTTTTTCCAGCGCGGCAATGCCTTCCGGCGCGGCCACCAGCACCAGCACTTTAATGCTGGTACAGCCCGCTTTTTTCAGCAGGTCGATAGTGGCGATCATGGAGCCGCCGGTAGCCAGCATCGGGTCAACGACCAGCGCCATGCGCTCTTCAATATTGGAAACCAGCTTCTGGAAATAAGGCACCGGCTCCAGCGTTTCTTCGTCGCGGTATACGCCAACCACGCTGATGCGCGCGCTGGGGACGTGTTCCAGCACGCCTTCCATCATGCCAAGACCGGCGCGCAGGATAGGCACCACGGTAATTTTTTTGCCTTTGATCTGATCGATTTCCACCGGGCCATTCCAGCCTTCGATGGTGACTTTTTCCGTTTCTAAATCCGATGTGGCTTCATAAGTCAGCAGACTTCCCACTTCTGAAGCGAGCTCGCGAAAACGTTTGGTGCTCACGTCCTGCTCACGCATCAGGCCCAGTTTGTGTTTGACCAGCGGGTGTTTGACTTCCACGATCTTCATTGTTGTTCTCCCGGAATCTGTAGCAAAAAAAAATCGCGGGATTATAGCGCCATTTGGCAGCCAGTACCTATCACTTAATCCCACTTCTGGAAGATATTACGCAATGATAAGAATTGGCTAAAATTCATCTATCCGCAATGCACCGCTAAGATGGTGCTCGCAAACGTTTGCCTGCGCTGGTAGAATTGCCGCGCTTTATACTAACCACCAACCGCAAACCGCGTGGGGATTCGCAGTGACCGACAAAACCTCTCTCAGCTATAAAGACGCCGGCGTAGATATCGATGCTGGCAATGCTTTAGTCGACCGCATTAAAGGCGTAGTGAAAAAGACCCGCCGCCCGGAAGTTATGGGTGGACTGGGCGGTTTCGGTGCCCTTTGTGCACTGCCGCAAAAATACCGCGAACCGATTCTGGTTTCCGGCACTGACGGCGTCGGCACCAAGCTGCGTCTGGCGATGGATCTGAAGCGCCATGATGCCATCGGCATCGATCTGGTTGCCATGTGTGTGAACGATCTGGTGGTACAGGGCGCCGAGCCGCTGTTCTTCCTGGACTACTATGCGACCGGCAAGCTGGACGTGGATACGGCCGCCAGCGTAATTACCGGTATCGCAGAAGGCTGTTCACAGTCTGGCTGTGCGCTGGTTGGCGGTGAAACCGCCGAAATGCCGGGCATGTATCACGGCGAAGATTACGACGTGGCGGGTTTCTGCGTCGGCGTGGTGGAAAAATCAGAAATCATTGACGGCAGCAAAGTCAAAGATGGCGACGTGCTGATTGCGCTGGGTTCAAGCGGCCCGCACTCTAACGGCTACTCGCTGGTGCGTAAGATTCTGGAATTCAGCAACACGAATCCTGAAACCACTATGCTTGCGGGCAAATCTCTGGCCGATCATCTGCTGGCGCCAACCCGCATCTATGTGAAAAATATCCTGAGCCTGATTGAGCAGGTTGACGTACACGCTATCGCTCACCTGACCGGCGGCGGCTTCTGGGAAAACATTCCGCGCGTGCTGCCGGACAATACCCAGGCCGTTCTGTCCGAATCAAGCTGGCAGTGGCCGGAAGTATTTGGCTGGATGCAGGAAGCGGGCAACGTCAGCCGCTTTGAAATGTACCGTACCTTTAACTGCGGCGTCGGTATGGTGATTGCGCTGGACGCCAGCGAAGCGGATAAAGCCGTAGAGCTGATGACCGCCGCGGGCGAAAAAGCCTGGAAGATTGGCGTAATCAAGGCTTCCGATTCCGACGAGCGCGTGGTGATTAACGCATGAA
This sequence comes from Erwinia sp. BNK-24-b, assembly GCF_047456155.1. NCBI lineage: Bacteria > Pseudomonadati > Pseudomonadota > Gammaproteobacteria > Enterobacterales > Erwiniaceae > Erwinia > Erwinia sp. BNK-24-b. Next base: position 1,048,605 of record NZ_CP179901.1, on the reverse strand, counting down.
GCGGCTCGTCGTGCTGGTATCCGGACAGGGAAGCAACCTCCAGGCTATTCTGGACGCCTGCCAGCAAGGACGAATCCACGGCAGCGTCGCTGCCGTATTCAGCAATAAAGCCGAAGCTTATGGACTGACGCGCGCGCGTGATGCAGGCGTGCCTGCCCATGTGCTGACCGCCGACCAGTTTGCCGACAGGGAAGCTTTCGATCGCCAGCTGATGCTGGAAATTGACGCCTATGCGCCTGACCTGGTGATTCTGGCTGGCTATATGCGCATTCTCAGCGCCGCTTTTGTGGCCCGCTATGCGGGCCGTATGCTGAATATTCACCCTTCCCTGTTGCCCAAATATCCGGGACTGCATACGCATCGCCAGGCGATTGAAAACGGCGACGAAGAACACGGTACGTCGGTGCATTTCGTTACCGAAGAGCTGGACGGCGGCCCGGTGATTTTGCAGGCCAAAGTTCCGGTTTTTGCGGGTGATACGGAAGAGGACGTAACGGCACGCGTGCAGCATCAGGAGCACGCTATCTATCCGCTGGTCGTCAGCTGGTTTGTGGATGGCCGTGTGAAAATGCAGGATGGCGCGGCCTGGCTGGATAATCAGCCGCTACCACCGGAAGGCTACGCCGGGAACTAAACCCGGATTCTCTTAATAAAACCGCTTTGATTAGCGGTTTTATTTTTTATAAGCGCCCTGCTTTCTTCTCTCGCCTGCAAATTTTTCCCGTCGTGTTGAGGCATGCAAAAGCATTAACCATAGCGCCCGGTAATATAATCTTCAGTACGGCGCTGGCGCGGCGCGGTAAAAATCCTGTCTGTTTCATCAAATTCCACCACGCTGCCCTGATGCATAAACGCGGTAAAATCTGAGACGCGCGCGGCCTGCTGCATATTGTGCGTGACCAGCACTAGCGTGAAGTGTTGCTTAAGGGTACTCATCAGCTCTTCAATCACCAGCGTACCGATGGGATCGAGCGCCGAAGTAGGCTCGTCCAACAGTAAGATCTCCGGTTCGATGGCTATCGCTCTGGCAATCACCAGCCGCTGCTGCTGGCCGCTGGAGAGCGTTAAGGCGTTCTGCCAGAGATTGTTTTTTACCTCCGGCCAGAGCGCCGCCGCCCGCAGTGCGCTTTCTACCGCCTCATCCAGCACTCGCCTGTCGCGAACGCCCTGTAAACGCAGGCCATACACTACGTTCTCATAGATAGTCTTGGGAAAAGGATTAGGACGCTGAAACACCATGCCGATGCGCCTGCGCAGCGCCGCCAGATCTTCCTTACCGCTCAGGATTGACTGCTGATGCAGGCGAATATCGCCCGCGATGCGGCAGCCTGCAATAGGATCGTTCATCCGGTTAAAACAGCGCAGCAGCGTCGATTTTCCACAGCCGGATGGCCCAATCAGCGCGGTAATACGGTTTTTCGGCACGCGCAGCTGGATAGCATTCAGCGCCTGCTTTTCGCCATACCATAATGACAGGTCATCTACCTCAAGCGCGGTTTCCAGCTTGTTCGGCATTACGCTTTTCTCCATTAATTTATCAGCGCGCGATAACGTTCCCGCAGCCGATGGCGTAGCACCATCGCCAGCAGGTTTAACGCCAGAATAATCAGCACCAGCAGCAGCGCCGTGGCAAAAACCAACGGTCGGTCTGCCTGGGAGTTGGGGTTCTGAAAGGCCAAATCGTAAATCTGGAAGCCAAGATGCATAAATTTACGATCGAGATGCAGATAAGGGAATATCGTATCGACAGGCAGTTCCGGCACCATTTTTACTACGCCAACCAGCATCAGCGGCGCGGTTTCGCCCGCCGCACGGGCAACGGCAAGGATCAGGCCGGTCAGCATAGCCGGAATCGAAAGCGGTAACACCACGTGCCACAGCGTTTCCGCCTGGGTCGCGCCCAGCGCCATGCTGCCCTGACGCAACGATTGTGGAATGCGGGACAGGCCCTCTTCCGTAGCGACAATCACAACCGGCAGCGTGAGCAATGCCAGCGTCAGAGAGGCCCAAAGCAGGCCTGGCGTGCCGAAAGTGGGATCGGGCAGCGATTGCGCAAAGAAGATCTTATCCAGGCTACCGCCCACCAGCCAGACAAAGAACCCCAGGCCAAAGACGCCATAAACGATGGAGGGGACGCCGGCAAGGTTAACGACCGCGATACGCACCAGGCGCGTCAGCAGGCTGTTTCCCGCATACTCATGCAGCCAGATAGCCGCCACCACGCCAAGCGGCATAACCACCACAGACATTAACAGAACCATTAGCACCGTGCCGAAAATGGCAGGGAATACGCCGTCTTCGCCCAGGCTACCGCCGGAAAAGCCGCTGACAAAATGCCACAGCTGATGACCGAAATGACGCCACTTTTCACCATAGCTCATGGCGTTAGGGTACCAGGCCGCCACAATGCGGCTAAGCGGAATCAGATGCTGCTGGCCGGTCACGTCGCGTAAAACCAGCGAGGTATTCTCATTTTCGCGCGTTAGCTCGCCAAGCGCCTGCGCCTGCTGGCGAAACTGTCGCTGCAGTTCTGCACGGTCTGCCTGATAGATGCTTTGCGCCTGAGCCGCGTACTGCTGCTCGTGTTGTAAACGCTGTCGCCTGCGATCCAGCTGTTCCATCTCGTCATTGAGCTGCGCCATCGCCACGCGCCGGATCTTCTCGGCCTGCCGCTGGCGTTCGCGCGTGGCTTTGATGCGTTGCTGGAGTTCCCGCATCATATTAGTCGCTATCAGCGGCTGACCGTTTTCGCGCAGGCCATCGAACCAACCGTAAGCGATACCGCCCACGCGGCGCTGTAGCGCAATAATGCCGGTTGGCCGCGTTGAGGAAACAATTTCGCTGCTCAGCAGATAGTGAAAATCGGCGTCGCTAAAATCCCGGTTGCCGGTTTTGACCAGGTAGCGCGTTACCTGTGCCGGTAGGTTGTCGGGCAATGCCGCACCGCTGGCCTGCAAACGCTGGCGGGAAAGGAGCTGCGAACTGGTGACCTCGCCCAGCACCAGCTGCTGCGCCCCGCTTACCTTAAACAGCGTTACCGGCTGCGGCCAGAAATAGCGCATCCCCTGCCAGGCGAGCAGCGTAATTAACAGTAAAAAGGCCAGCAGGCTCAGCGCCACGGCCCCTGCGGTTAGCCATCGCCAGCGATGGTTACGGGCTGCGTTCATTACTGCATTTCCTGTTGGCTAAAGCGTTGACGCAGCCGTTGACGTACCAGCTCGGCCAGCGTGTTGACCACCAGCGTAAACACCAGCAGCACCAGCGCGCTAAGGAACAGCACGCGATAGTGCCCGCTGCCTGCTGCGGCTTCCGGCATTTCAATCGCCACGTTGGCGGAGAGCGTACGGATCCCCTGTAGCAGGCCGCCTTCCGTAACTGGCGTATTGCTTGTGGCCATCAGCACTATCATGGTTTCTCCTATCGCCCGGCCAAATCCGATCATCAGCGCGGCAAAGATCCCGGCGGAGGCTCCCGGCAACACCACGCGAATTAAGGTCTGCCACTGCGTGGCGCCCAGGGCCAGCGATCCTTGCCCCAGCGAAGGCGGAACGCTGAAAATGGCATCTTCCGCAAGGGTAAAAATCAGCGGCACCAGCGCAAAGCCCATCGCTACGCTTGCTATCAGCAGGTTACGCTGCTGGTAGCCGCCGCACAGGCTTTCCAGCAGGCTAACGCCGAAAACGCGGTTTTCCAGCATGGGCAATAGCCAGACACAGCACAGCGTAACCAGCAGCAGTACCGGTAACAATATCCAGATTTCGCGGCCTTCATCGCACAGCCGTTTGCGCCATTTTTCCGGCAGCCTTTGCGAACTCCAGCTGCACAGCAGCAGCGTGGCCGCCAGCGCCAGCGGCCAGAGCACAACCCCAACCAGCCTCTCTGCCAGCTGTGGTGCCAGCCATAGTCCGGCAATCAGCCCAATCACCACGCTGGGCAGCGCGCCCATCATCTCTATAGCCGGTTTGACCCAGCGCCGTAGCCCCGGTGCCATAAACCACGCCGTATACATCGCGGCGGCCAGCGCCAGCGGCGTAGCAAACAGCATTGCCAGCCCGGCCGCCTTCAGCGTACCGACCACCATCGGCACCAGGCTAAATTTCCCCTGGTAGTCGTCGTTGGCCGAGGTGGACTGCCAGACGTAATCCGCTTTCGGGTAGTGTTCATACCAGACTTTCTGCCAGAGGCTTTGCCAGCTGATATCAGGCCATGGATTGGTGAGCCGGTAGTGTTGCCAGCCGCCCTGCCGCTCCACCAGCAAGCCATCGCCGCCCGGTGCAAAAGCCGCATTCAGCACGCCAGGCTCAAGTTGGCTGTGCAGCACCACGCCTTTCTGTTTACTGGCGAACAGCTGCAAATCACCGTTGGCGCTTAACGTGGCAAACACGCGACGGTGCGCTTCGCTTAGCAGCAGAAGCTCGTTGCGGGCACGATCGAAATGGCGAATAAAATTCAGATGCGGACCGGTCGAGCTGGCAATATCGAACCACTGCGCGATGCCGTCATGGCTGGCCACCAGTAGCGTACTGCCGCCATTAAGCTGCGCAATGCGCTCCGGCTGCTGTAAGAAAGTATGGGATTCACGCAGCGTCAACCCGCTGTCGGTGATACGCCAGACGCGAAGAATATTCTTTGCAAGGCCGTACAGCAGTTTGCCATCGGGCGAAATCAGCAGCTGATTAACGTCCGCCACCTCCAGACTAAAGCTGACCGGTGCCCGGGAGGGTTGCAGACGAAATAGCGTGACGCGTGTCGGGCTGGCTTCGGCTGCCAGCCAGCGGCTTTCCGCCGGCTGTGCCAGACTGATAACTCTGGCGTCAGGATCGTCAGCCAGCGGCGTGTCGCCCAGCGGCAATGTCCAGTGTGGCAAGGTTCGGCTAAAGTCCGGCTGCACCAGCGTCAGGCCCGCCGCGCTTTTCAGCAGCACGCTGTTATTATCCGGTGAGGTAGCGACGCTGAACGTCCCCTGCGCCACCTGTAATCCTTCCGTTGACGCCTTGCCGTTCAGCGGTATAAAGGCAGCCAGCCCCTGGTTATCAATTCGCCAGCCCCATTGCTGTTTTGCATCCATGCCCATCACGACGGCCGGCTGGTTCTGATTTAAAACGATGCGGGTACCGCTGCCGATGGATGGCGAAGAAAAAAGCGGGACAACGACCCAGATCAGCCAGATAAACAGCAGCAGCATCACTAACAAAATAGCCAGGCCGCACGCCATAACGACGCGTCGTGTCAGCCGGTCAATAAACTGTCGCCGCCGATCGTTGTAGTGTGCAGGAATGGGAATTGGATTCATGCCAGGGTTCGTTTTAGAGTACGCAAGCGCCTTATGTTGCCCGTATGTGATTCATAAGACAATCAACATTGTCCATAGACATCGCTGTCATACTCTCGTCATAATGCCTGGAGACAATGCCTGGTTTTTTACAGGATCTGTGGAACGGAGTAAAAATGGGTCAGGAAAAGCTGTATATAGAGAAAGAACTAAGCTGGTTATCTTTTAATGAACGCGTTTTACAGGAAGCGGCGGACAAAACTAACCCTTTGATTGAGCGGATGCGCTTTTTGGGTATCTACTCCAACAACCTGGAAGAGTTTTATAAAGTTCGCTTTGCTGATTTAAAACGCCGTATCCTGATTGGCGAAGAGCAAGGGTCACCCGATACGCCACGCCATCTGTTAAAAAAAATCCAGGCACGCGTGCTGAAAGCGGATCAAGAGTTTGACGGGCTTTATAACGATCTGCTGCTTGAAATGGCACGCAACCAAATTTTCCTGATTAACGAACGACAGCTCTCTCCCAACCAGCAAAGCTGGCTGCGTCACTACTTTAAACACGACCTGCGGCAGCACATCACGCCGATCCTGGTTTACCCCGATACCGACCTGATTGAATTTTTGAAAGACGACTACACCTATCTGGCGGTAGAGATTATTCGCGGCGAAGAGATTAACTACGCGCTGCTGGAAATCCCCTCGGATAAAGTGCCGCGCTTCGTTAACCTGCCGCCGGAAACGCCGCGCCGCCGCAAGCCAATGATCCTGCTTGATAACATTTTACGTTATTGTCTGGGCGACATTTTCCGCGGCTTCTTCGACTACGATGCGCTTAACGCCTATTCGATGAAAATGACCCGCGACGCGGAGTACGATCTGGTCACGGAGATGGAGTCCAGCCTGCTGGAGCTGATGTCTTCCAGCCTGAAGCAGCGCCTGACCGCTGAACCAGTCCGCTTTGTTTATCAACGTGATATGCCCGATGCGATGGTAAAGATGTTCAGCGAGAAGCTGAATATCAGCAATTATGACTCTATCGTGCCGGGCGGCCGTTACCACAACTTTAAAGACTTTATTGGTTTTCCTAACGTCGGCAAAGCCAACCTGGTCAACAAGCCGCTGCCGCAGCTGCGCCATATCTGGTTTGACCGCTTCCGCAACGGCTTTGACGCTATCCGCAACCGCGACGTGCTGCTCTACTATCCTTACCATACCTTTGAGCACGTGCTGGAGCTGCTGCGCCAGGCTTCGTTTGACCCGGCCGTGCTGGCGATCAAAATCAACATTTATCGCGTGGCAAAAAACTCGCGCATTATTGATGCGATGATCCACGCTGCCTATAACGGCAAAAAAGTGACCGTGGTCGTAGAGCTACAGGCACGCTTTGATGAAGAAGCCAATATCCACTGGGCGAAGCGCCTGACCGAAGCGGGCGTTCACGTTATTTTCTCGGCGCCAGGCCTGAAAATCCACGCCAAGCTGTTTTTGATTTCACGCCGTGAAAACGGCGAGATCGTGCGCTATGCGCATATCGGTACCGGCAACTTTAACGAGAAAACGGCGCGTATTTACACCGACTATTCACTGCTGACGGCCGATGCCCGCATTACCAATGAAGTCCGGCGCGTCTTTAACTTTATCGAGAATCCTTATCGCCCGGTCACCTTTGAGCATCTGATGGTATCGCCGCAGAACTCGCGGCAGATGCTTTATCAGCTGATTGATAACGAAATCGCCAACGCGCAAAACGGCGTTCCGGCCGGCATAACGTTAAAAATTAATAACCTGGTCGATAAGGGCCTGGTCGATCGCCTTTATACCGCCTCCAGCGTAGGCGTGAAGGTCAATCTGCTGGTGCGCGGCATGTGCTCGCTCATCCCTAATCTGCCCGGTATCAGCGACAATATTCGCGTTATCAGCATCGTTGACCGTTATCTTGAACACGATCGCGTCTATATTTTTGATAACGGTGGAGACAAAAAAGTGTTTCTCTCCTCCGCGGACTGGATGACGCGCAACATCGATTACCGTATCGAAGTCGCCTGCTGCATCCTTGACCCTATTCTGAAACAGCGGGTGCTGGATATTATCAGCATCCTCTTCAGTGATACGCTTAAGGCGCGCTTCGTAGATAAAGAGCTGAGTAACCGCTACGTGCCGCGCGGTAACCGCCGTAAGGTCCGCGCGCAGCTGGCTATTTACGATTACATTAAATCACTGGAACAACCTGACTAATTCACTATGCCAATATCCCAGAAAAATACGCCTAAACCTCAGGAATTCGCCGCAATCGACCTGGGTTCGAACAGTTTTCACATGGTGATTGCCCGCGTGGTAGACGGTGCCATGCAGGTGCTCGGCAGGTTGAAGCAGCGCGTGCATCTGGCCGACGGGCTGGACAACAACAACGTGCTGGCAGAAGAAGCTATCCAGCGTGGCCTGAGCTGCCTGGCGCTGTTTGCCGAACGCTTACAGGGATTCAGCCCGGCCAACGTGACGATTGTCGGTACGCATACGCTGCGCCAGGCGGTCAATGCGGAAGACTTTTTACAGCGCGCGGCCGATGTCATTCCCTACCCTATTGAAGTCATTTCCGGCCATGAAGAGGCCCGGCTGATTTTTATGGGCGTGGAGCACACGCAGCCGGAAAAAGGCCGCAAGCTGGTCATTGATATCGGCGGCGGCTCTACCGAGCTGGTGATTGGTGAAGACTTTGAGCCCAAGCTGGTGGAAAGCCGCCGCATGGGCTGCGTCAGCTTCGCTAACCTTTATTTTCCCGGCGGCGCCATCAGTAAAGAAAACTTCCGCCGCGCGCGCCTGGCCGCCACGCAGAAGCTGGAAACGCTGGCCTGGCAGTATCGGTTGCTTGGCTGGCAGTATGCGCTTGGCGCATCCGGCACCATTAAGGCTACGGTAGAAGTGCTGCAGGCGATGGGCGAAAAAGACAAGCTGGTGACGCCGGAGAGGCTGGAGAAGCTTTATGACGAGGTGATGAAACATAAATCCTTCGACAGCCTGAGCCTGCCGGGGCTTTCGGACGAGCGCAAAGTTGTTTTTGTACCCGGCCTGGCGATCCTCTGCGGCGTGTTTGACGCGCTGGCGATCCGCGAACTGCGGCTGTCTGACGGCGCACTGCGCGAAGGCGTGCTGTATGAAATGGAAGGCCGCTTCCGCCATCAGGATATTCGTAGCCGTACCGCCCAAAGCCTGGCCAACCACTATGCTATCGACAGCGATCAGGCTAAGCGCGTGCTGGACACCACGGAGCAGCTCTATGAGCAGTGGCGCGAGCAGAACGTTAAGCAGGCCAATCCCCAGCTTTCCGCGCTGTTAAAGTGGGCGGCCATGCTGCACGAGGTGGGCCTGACGATTAACCACAGTGGGATGCATCGTCACTCTTCCTATATCCTGCAAAACACCAATATGCCGGGATTTAACCAGGATCAGCAAACGCTGCTGGCCACGCTGGTTCGCTTCCATCGCAAAGCGGTAAAAGTGGACGAGCTGCCGCGCCTGACGCTGTACAAGAAGAAGCAGTTTCTGCCGCTGGTGTTTCTGCTGCGTCTGGGTACGCTGTTAAATAATCAGCGCCAGGCCACTTCCAGACCGGAGTCGCTGCTGCTAGCGACCGACGATGGCCACTGGACGCTGACCTTCCCTAAGGATTACTTCAGCCAGAACAACCTGGTTCAGCTCGATCTGGAACGCGAGCAGAGCTACTGGAAAGAGGTCACCGGCTGGCAGCTGGTTATTGAAGAGCTGGCTGAATGAACGTCAGGCCCGACAGCTACTACACCGAAAAGTATCAGCTGACCGCCACGCACTCCGAGGTGGCAGAAGCGGTAAGCCAGCTGGCGCTCAAAGGACGGGCGCTCGACCTCGGCTGTGGCAGCGGGCGCAATTCGCTTTATCTGCATCTGAAAGGCTTTGACGTCACGGCGTGGGATCGCAATCCGGCACGCCTTGCCCAAATCATTGCAGAAGAAGGCCTGACCGGCATTCGTACCGAACAGAAAGATTTTAACGATCTGCGTTTTAACGGCGCTTTCGATCTGGTGCTTTCAACCGTGGTGATGATGTTTTTGCAGCCGGAAGCCATCCCACGGCTGATTGCCGATATGCAGGCAAGCACGGTAAGAGGCGGTTACAACCTGATCGTCTCGGCTATGGATACCGAAGACTATCCCTGCACGCTGTTTCCTTTCGCGTTCAAATCCGGCGAGCTGAGCGAATATTATCGCAAATGGCGCATCGTGAAATATAACGAACATCCCGGGCAGCTCCACCGCACGGACGAGCACGGCAACCATATTTCATTGCGCTTCGCCACGCTGCTGGCGCAAAAAGAGCGGGTTAAAGAGTAATCAAGGCGGCATCTTTCGGTGCCGTTTTCTCTTCAGCCAGGCTTTGCAGCGGACAGGGCTTACCGTAAAGTTCACCCTGCAAATAGTCCACGCCAAGCCTGCGCAGTAAATTATCCGCCTCTTCCGCTGCCACGTCCGCCGCCACAATCTGCATTTTTTTCAACCGTGCAAGAATGCAGGTCGATTCAATAATTTGAAAATCCAGGCTGTTATTGAGCATGTTACTGACGAAGCTTCCGTCAATTTTCAGCATATCTGCCTGAATCTCTTTCAGCAGCGCATAGCTGGCGTAGCTACGACCAAAATCATCAATAGCTATGCGGCAACCAAGAGCGCGTAGCTGGGTGATTGCATGATAGCCTCCGCCCTGCTCCATCAGCATCGGCGACTCTTCCAGGCAAAAAATTAGCTGCCATGGCTCCACGCCGTAATGTTGCAGCAGCCCCTCAATCTCTTTCGCAAGGCCTGGTCGACACAGGCTGGCGGTAAAAAGTCCAGATGCCATCCTGATACCCGGCAGCGCTTTCCGCTGGTCATTGATAAAAGCTAAAATTTTATGCAGCCGCCAGCAGTCCATTTCCCAGGTCAGGCCAAACTCCGTAACGACGGGAAAAAGCTGCGCGGAAGAGACGCGTTCGCCACGATCGTCCTGCAACGAAAGCTGCACCTGGTAATAATCATCGCCTCGTACGCCGCAAATCTTTTCCGCCAGTAGCGCAAAGCCGTCAGATTTCAGCGCCAGCTGGATCTCATTCAGCAACGCGATTTTTCTGTCAATGCGACATTGCATCGGTAGCGTCATGTTCTGCTGTAAGCTTTCAGTTAAGCCACTGGTCAGAGATTGTTCCGCCATGCCGCTTAACTCGCCTAATAGCTCATACAGATGGCTGACCGGCGGCCGCACGCTGCAATAGCTGATACCCACGTTGGGATGAACCGGTAATCCATCCCAAAGTAAGTGATAATCTTTCAGCAACGCCGCAATGGTTTCTACGCGTGCAGACTGGCTGTTGCCTTCCAGCCGCATCACCAGATCAAAACCGGGCAGCTGATAGACATCCTCACCTGGCTGCATGACAGGCCGTAAATAACCGGCCAGGCTGCGTTTGTACTGAATACGCAGGCGCAGCCCGTAAGTGCGGCTCAGGCGATCCAGATCGGGAATGGTCAGAAAAAAGAGGGTGGAGCATGGACTTTGTGCCAGCGCGATGCTCAGGGCGCGCAGGTTGGGCAAATTCATCACGGGATCGTTTAAAGCTGCCGCTTTAGTGCGGGCAAGGATACGCCGCTGCCGCGTGGTGATCGCCGCCATCAGCAGCAGACACAGGCTGAACACCAGCAGATTGGCGGAAATCACGGCCAGCTGATAAGGCCCGGTGGCAGGATGCAGAAAACGATCGCGCAGCTGGTAGAGCGTCATCAGCAGTAATGCCCAGATAAAACTGGTGAACAGGTATCCAAAACGCATCGCAGCCCAAAGCATCAGCGGCAGTATCAGCGGCAGGCCATAGTCGGTAGTCAGCAGATTGCGCTGCGAGATATTAACCTCCAGCAGCATACTCAGCAGAAAGACCAGCAGGCACAGCCAGATAATATATTCTGCCCTGCCCACCTCCGGTGAAAATTGTTGGCGGGTACGCAAAATAATCAGGCGTAAAAATCCCTGGCTTCGCAGGCTGCGAATCAGCAGATAGCAGATCGGCATCATCGCTATGCAGGTTAAAAGCACCGACTGGAGGTTCAGTAACGTATGCAGCGACAGCGGATTCGCATAGAAAATCGACCCTTTTAGCGGCACCACGCCTGCCGCAGCAATGGCCTGCATCAGCAGCACCAGCAGCACAGGAATAAAAAACGCCAGCCAGAACAGGCGTACCGGCATCAGGCGTAGCTTGCCGTAATCAACGCCCCACCGCCTTTTAGTCTGTAAACGGTAACCTGCCCAGCCCGTTAGCAGCGCTATACACCAGGTACAGCTGATAACGGCTGCCGTGGTTGGCGAGTAACGGTTGAAATAATAGATGATCAGCGCCACGACAATGCCCGGAAAGGCGCTCCAGTCGTAAACCAGCAGCAAAGCGATCATCAGGGCCAGCGGCAGATAGATCAGGTAAACGTAGCCCTCCAGCATCCATAACCGTACGGAGAGCTGGGCGGCCAGCGGCATTAATAATGCAGGAAGAATAAGCGCCAGTCCCCAGGGGCTATGACGAAAGCGGTTAAGCGGTGCCGTGATTCTCATGATATTCGCTGATTAACAGGGCGCTACTGCCCGAATCCAGAAGATGCACCAGAGAGTGTTGATGCGAACGTATCCGCGGTAACAGGGGTGTTCCTGTCGATAGTGATAATTCCAGTGCGGGAGTATCCGCCATACTATGCGTAATCCCGGCATTAAAGTTGATATATATCAATTGCCTGTCTTTTTTATGATTTGTAAAGAGTGCTTTCTTTCGCAGACAGAAAGCAGATCGCAAAAATCCTGTATGGTTTCTTGCGTACGGCCCCGTTGGCATTGACCTCCAGGGCATGCTGTGTCTAAATTAAGCTATTGCCTCCGGGCTAACTTCAGGAAACTTTGCGTGAACCGCGCTATGTCATTCAGAAAACGTCAAAAGACCGGTCGTATGACCCGTATCATACTGTTTGTCAGCTTTATTATTCTGGTAGGCCGACTGGTCTACGTTGTGCCTGGCGCCATAGAGCACCACAAGCAGAAGAAACAGGATACGGCGGTTCCTGCTCTCAAGTTAAATAATTGATAACAGACAGCGAAATTGGTCTGAAATAGTGCAACTTATTCCTTTAATTTGCTCAATTTAAGCGATACTTACTCCTTTGATAGTCTTTTACCAGACGCAAGGGAATTTTTATGTCTGTAGCTCAGTCGCATGCTCAGCAACTCGCTGAAATCCGTAATCGTATTCTTAACCTGCTGCTTAACGATGGCGATCTGGTCGATACTCTACTCCAGAGGCCGTTAAAACAAACCGAAGCCGAAAAAAAAGCCCACCAGGAACAGGTACAGGAATTAAGAAACTATCTTCCCGTTCTGCACGCGGCCGATATCGCCGATCTGCTGGAAGCATTGCCGGAAGACGAACGCCAGGCGCTCTGGCAGCTGGTTGATACCGACCGCCGTGGTGAAGTGTTGGTTGAAGCTTCTGAAAACGTCTGGGAAAGCCTGATTGAAGAGATGAGCGATCGCGATTTGTTACAGGCGATTGAACCTCTGGATATTGATGAACAGGTTTATCTGGCCAAGTATCTGTCACGCGATCTTACCGGCCGCCTTCTGACTTCGCTGGAGCCAAAACTGCGTTCGCGCGTGCTGGAGGTCATGGATTTTGCTCGCGACCGTGTTGGCCGCATTATGGATTTCAAGCTGGTTACCGTCCCTGCCGATATCAAGCTTGCCACCGTTCAGCGCTACCTACGCCGCAAAAAAGTCATGCCGGAAGGCACCGATAAGCTCTTTATTACCGACGAAAACAACACGCTGCTGGGCGAGCTAACGCTGATGGATATTTTGCTGAACAAGCCGGGAAAGCGCGTTTTTGAAGTAATGAACGATCGGCCCGTGACCTTTCGCCTGGATGATAAAGCTGAAGATGCAGCAGGCGCGTTTGAGCGTTACGACCTGATTTCCGCTGCGGTTATTGATGCCAAAGGCAAGCTAATGGGTCGCGTCACCATTGAAGACGTTATCGATTTGGTTAACCAGGCGAACGACAGCAATATTCGTAAAATGGGCGGCGTTAATCCGGAAGAAGAGGTGTTTGCACCAGTCAGAAAAGCGGTGCGTACGCGCTGGACATGGCTGGCAATCAATCTTTGCACCGCATTTATCGCTTCGCGCGTGATTGGCCTGTTTGAAGATACTATTTCTCAGCTGGTGGCGCTGGCAACGCTAATGCCCATCGTGGCTGGCATAGGAGGTAACACCGGTAACCAGACCATTACGATGATCGTGCGCGCGCTGGCGCTGCATCAGGTTGAGCCGGGCAACTTCTCTTTTCTGATTGCGCGTGAGCTTGGCGTCGCGCTGATAAACGGCCTCTTCTGGGGAGGCATTATGGGCGGCATCACCTGGGCAATGTACGGCAACGCAGAGCTTGGCGGCGTTATGATGCTGGCGATGATCCTGAACCTGCTGCTGGCTGCGCTAATGGGCGTGCTGATCCCGCTGATTATGACCAAACTGAAGCGCGATCCCGCCGTGGGTTCCAGCGTGCTTATCACCGCCCTGACCGATACCGGCGGATTTTTTATTTTTCTGGGTCTGGCGACGATTTTTTTGCTGCACCATTAAATAAGACGGGTAACCGGGCGTTTTCCGGTTGCCCGCTTTAAACATGACTAGCTTGCCGTATACGACACTGAAACAGTGGATAATGTTCATTAAGCGGCAGGACTCGTAATAATTAATCCTGGCTCCAGTCTTCCAGACGTAATCCCTGAACACGAATAAATTCTCGCATATTATTAGTGACCAGAATCAAGCCCAGCGATCTGGCGTGAGCCGCAATCATTGCATCATAAGGCCCAACAGGCTTACCTGACCTTGCCAGCTCAGCGCGAACCTGACCGGTATGAATGGCAGCATCATTGCTGTAGCTCAACACCTCGAGCCTGGCAACAAATCCCTCGACGACTCTTAAATTCTTTTCCGGGCTGGCGGATTTTTCTGCGCCATAAATCAGCTCCATAAGTGTCACCGAACTTATACACATCCGTCCATGGTGTTGATTAAAAGCTTCACGTACTTTCTGAGGCTTATTTTTAATCGTATAAATGCAGATGTTAGTATCCAGCATATATTTGAGCATCAGAATGCTTCTCTGTCCTGTTGCTCTGGCTGGTCGCGCGCAAGCATAAAATCAGACGTGACGTTTTCTCCCTCAAACCAACTATCCCAGCCCTCACCCGCAGGCGTAATAATACGTGTGCGCCCTACGGCAATAATATCCACATGTTTTACGTCTTCAGGTAAAGCAACGGCCTTCGGCAGGCGAACCGCCTGGCTGCGATTACTTTTAAATACGGTCGTTTTTTCCATTTTTTTTCTGTCCCTTTCTGTTGAAATTTTATACAGGAATCAGCTTAATACAATGACGGGATATGTCAATGGGATATACACAATCCATATAAAGAAATCCTGCCAATATCCTTATAATTCAGTGTATTAAGCTTCATCCATGCCTCCCCATCACCTGATCGATACTGGCGGGTTTTTAATCTCCCCCGGGGCTGAACACAACTTTTTTTGCTATACCATTAAATAATGACTGGTCGATAAAACGAAGATGGCCGCACGCAGACGGATGATGCGGCCATTATTTGCCGGCGACTGTAACAGCCACGGAGCATGGGCTCCCGCCGCGCACATTAATGGGCGAGCTGTTTTAACGCTTTGGTCGGCAGCCCCGTCATTTTTCTGACCATATTAAGGTCCAGCCCACCAGCAAGCATTTTGCGGGCGACTTCCAGTTTCGCCTGTTTTGCGCCCTCAGTACGGCCTTGTTTAAGGCCTTTTTTCAAACCAATTTGTTCCAGCTGCTCTGCTATGGTCATCAGTATCTCCTTATGCTTTGATGAACGCTGCGCCAGTCGGCGCAAAAGCCCTTCCGCGTCGGTCGCCTGTCCCGCTTGCACTATGTAATTGACCAGCAATACCAGCTGTTCATCATGAATTTCCCCGTTTTTTAACAGCGCGATCAGCTGCTCTTCCAGCGTCGCTAAATCCCGCAGGCGAATATGCTTTTGCAGCAGCTCCAGCATAGCGACACGACGGTGAGTGATGATTTTATCATCAGCAATCGCCGTAATGTCAACCAAAGGAAACTCGCAGCTATATAGCTGCCTGGCAAGATCGGGATTACTGAATCCCTGTAGCCAGTCCATGGTGTAAGGGTAAGGCGAGACAGCTCCGTGATAAAACAGAATCGGGATAACCAGCGGCAGCTTTTTATGGCCAGCATCCAGATGCTGTTGCATGGCTGCTATGGCGTAACGCATCAGACGAAAACTCATTTGCCTGTCCGGCGAGCTTTGATGTTCAATGAGGCAATAGATATATCCCTCGCCGTCTTTGGTTTTCAGCGCATAAAGCACATCTGAATGACAGGACCGCAAATTATCTTCAATGAAGCTGCCGGATGCCAGCCTCAAGGTGTTAAGATCGCAATCGCGAAGTAGCGCGACGGGTACATGAATCCGCAAAAAGTCTTTGGCCGTTTCTACATGGCTCAGATACTGCTTAAAGAAAGCATCATGCGGGGTTGGAGTCAGCTTCATCCTTTCATCCTGTCATTCCGTTTGACATGGCCGGACTTTAGCACGGGTTGAAATTGCTCAGGACTGGTTTTTTTAACGTTGTTTTAAGACTGCGAAACAGCTCGAAGATTGCCTGAAACCGGCTCCTTTTTTGCACAAATTTTTCTGATGACCCATGCTTTCCGGTAGCCGTTCAATACTGATTCTGAGACGCCATCCTTTTTGCTGCTTGTGGGTAAATTTAGCAGGAGACCAGCGTTAAGCCCTTGCTCTCTCCCATCCAGAAGACGCCATCCCCTGCGCATGTTACATTTTAAAAAGGATAATCTGGAATGTAACGATGATGAAAGAAACAGCTGCCCGCGGCAGACCAGCAAAATCGATGGCGTTAATTAGAAAGACCGTTTTCTCAGCGGCGATTGATATTATTGAGGTTAAAGGCGTCTCCGCTGTTTCCATTGACGAAATTGCCCGGCAAAGCAGGCTTGCCAAGAAAACCATTTATAAATACTTCGACAGCAAAGACATGCTGATAAATGAAATGATCGTGGCCTGGACGTCAACCCGCACCTTACCCGAGCTGCATAAGGCTTCCAGCAAGGAAGATGTGCTTAACAAACTGCGCCTCTTTTTTATCGCGCTGGGATCGCGTGTGCTCTCAAGAGAATCAGTAGCTATTTACAAGTATCTACAAAATGAAAAGGCCGATAAGCGTGAGAAGCTTGCCGTTTACCGGAGCGGCGGAATTGTTAATGCCAGCAGCATGCTCAACCGCTGGCTTGAAGAGGCGCGTTCCGCGGGATGGATCAACCCCTCCTGGCCGCAGAACGGCGCTGCCTATCTGCAGGCGCTAATCGTCACTCCTCTACTGCGGGATATCTCACTGGGGATCACCCCAGCGCCAACCGAGTCTGAAATGGGTCTAATCATCGACCGGGTTTTAACTGACTTCAGGCCGCTGCTCCTCTAGCTCGATTTACTCAACCTTGCCGTTAGTTACAGCCGGAGACGTTTTACGCTGGGATTTAAAACGGTCGGCTAGCTAATATTAATTTAGAAACGATAGTCGTTTCTTAAATTAATTTATTGAGGAGCATTTTTCTCATGTCAGATCGCCGTAACTTTCTTCGCGGAGCCGCTGCATCAGTGGTCGCGGGGACGTCTTTACTGGCAGGCGGTACCCTGAGTGCCTCCGCAGCCAGCCAGCTCGCTCAGGTAAAGCTCAAGCCCAAACGCATCATTGCGCTTGAAGAGCACTTTATGCTGCCCGAGTTCGAGGGATATCTGCATGAAACCCAGCAGAACCTGAAAAGCGGGCTGGTGGATAAAGTCGTGACGCCCCTTTCTGATTTTGGTCAACGCAGGCTTGATATCATGGATGAGCACGGCATTGATTTTGCCGTACTCTCTCTTTCCGGCCCTGGCGTGCAGATTGAGCCGGACACGAATAAAGCCGTTCGCCTGGCGCGCTATGCCAATGACCGGCTGGCGGCAGAAATGCAAAAACGCCCGACGCGCTATGGTGGTTTCGCTCACCTTGCCATGCAGGATCCGCAGGCCGCCGCAGATGAGCTTGAACGCTGCGTCAGGCAGCTCCAAATGCAGGGAGGGATGATTAACGGGGAAACAAACGGGCTTTACCTGGACGATCGCCGTTATGATGTTTTCTGGCAACGGGTAGAAGAGCTGGCCGTGCCTGTTTATATTCATCCGGGCAACCCACCTGATTACCCACACATGTATGCTAATCATCCGGAAATGTGGGGGCCAGTATGGAGCTGGGCCGCAGAGACATGTTCACATGCGCTTCGGCTGGTATTTAGCGGCACCTTTGACCGCTTCCCGGGGGCCAAAATTATTCTGGGGCATATGGGTGAAACGCTCCCGATTCAAATATGGCGTCTCGACAGTCGTTATAAAATTGCCAATACAAAATATGAGATTCAGCATCTGCCTTCATGGTATCTGCGCCGTAACATCATGCTGACCACTTCTGGCGTCTGCGACGACGCTGCGCTGCGCTGTGCGCTGGACTCTATGGGTGAGCATAATGTGATGTTTTCAGTAGACTATCCGTTTGAGGATACGAAAACCGCGACGGACTGGATCCGCAACGCGAACATCTCCGACAGCGAACGCAATAAAGTCGCCTGGGAAAACGCGGCAACACTGATGAAAATCCAGCATCTGTAACCTTGGGTGCGGCAAGCATGCCTCTACAACCGATTTAAAGATTTCGGCTAATGAGATGAAGGCGTGCTGTCATTTTGCCAGGGGGTGACGGCAACCGAGTAGTTTGATTTTATATTCTTCGAAACGACGCTTATGGATGCAAGTGCTTAAAAAAGCCCGCGGTTATGCGGGCTTAGAGGTGTTTATTGCTTTTACGTGCAGGCTGTTGCCAGACGTGAACTTATTCCCACTCAATCGTCGCTGGCGGCTTACCGGAGATATCGTAAACCACGCGGGAAATACCGTCGATTTCATTGATAATACGGTTAGAAACGCGGCCCAGGAAGTCATAAGGCAGATGCGCCCAGTGCGCGGTCATAAAGTCGATGGTTTCTACCGCTCGCAGCGATACAACCCAGTCGTATTTACGGCCATCGCCCATTACGCCTACGGAACGAACCGGCAGGAAGACGGTGAATGCCTGGCTGACCTTGTTATACAGGTCGGCTTTATGCAGCTCTTCAATAAAGATCGCATCGGCACGGCGCAGCAGATCGCAATACTCTTTCCTCACTTCGCCCAGTACGCGCACGCCCAGACCAGGGCCAGGGAACGGGTGACGGTAAAGCATGTTGTACGGCAGGCCCAGCTCAAGACCGATTTTGCGTACTTCATCCTTAAACAATTCACGCAGCGGTTCGACCAGCCCCATCTTCATCTCTTTCGGCAGGCCGCCTACGTTATGGTGCGATTTAATCACGTGCGCTTTGCCGGTGGCGGAAGCGGCGGATTCAATCACGTCAGGATAGATAGTGCCCTGCGCCAGCCATTTAACGTCTTCCAGCTTCAGCGCTTCTTCGTCAAAGACTTCGACAAAGACACGACCGATAATTTTACGCTTGGCTTCCGGCTCATCCGTGCCCGCCAGCGCGTCAAGGAAGCGTTTTTCGCCTTCCACATGGATGATATTCAGGCCGAAGTGGTCGCCAAACATATCCATTACCTGCTCGGCTTCGTTCAGGCGCAGCAGACCGTTATCAACAAATACGCAGGTCAGGCGATCGCCAATGGCGCGATGCAGCAGCATGGCGGTAACGGAAGAGTCCACGCCGCCGGACAAACCCAGGATGACTTTATCGTTACCTACCTGCTCGCGCAGGCGCTCAACGGCATCTTCAATAATTTTTGCCGGCGTCCACAGCGCTTCACACTGGCAGATATCCAGTACAAAACGCTCCAGCAGGCGCAGCCCCTGGCGGGTATGGGTCACTTCCGGATGGAACTGCACGCCGTACAGGCGCTTCTCTTCGTTAGCCATAATGGCAAACGGGCAGCTGTCGGTGCTGGCAACGGTGACAAAGTCAGACGGGATAGCGGTAACCTTGTCGCCGTGGCTCATCCAGACGTCCAGCAGCGGCTTACCGTCGGCGCTCAGAGAATCTTCGATACCGCGGGTCAGCGCACTTTCCACGCCAACTTCAACCTGCGCATAGCCAAACTCACGCTCGCTGGAACCTTCTACCTTGCCGCCCAGCTGCAGCGCCATGGTTTGCATGCCGTAGCAAACGCCGAAGACCGGTACGCCAGCCGTGAAGACATATTCCGGCGCGCGCGGGCTGTTGTGTTCGGTGGTGCTTTCCGGGCCGCCTGACAGAATAATCCCGTTTGGATTAAACTGGCGGATCTGCTCTTCAGTGACGTCCCACGCCCACAGTTCACAGTAAACGCCCAGTTCACGCACGCGACGTGCAACCAGCTGCGTATACTGCGAGCCGAAATCAAGGATCAGGATGCGGTGTTTATGGATATTTTCCGTGGTCATTGGGCTATTCCAGAGCGATAAACAAATACAGGGATTAAGTAAAACGCCCGGTCAGCGCCGGGCGTCAGGCCGGGTTATCAGGAACCCATGCGGTAGTTTGGCGACTCTTTAGTAATGGTCACGTCATGCACGTGGCTCTCGGTAATACCGGCGCCGCTGATGCGGACGAACTCTGCTTTAGTACGCAGCGCTTCGATGGTGCCACAGCCGGTCAGGCCCATACAGGAGCGCAGGCCGCCCATCTGCTGATGCACGATCTCTTTCAGGCGGCCCTTATAGGCTACGCGACCTTCAATGCCTTCCGGTACCAGCTTGTCTGCCGCGTTGTCGGTCTGGAAGTAACGGTCAGAGGAACCTTTAGACATGGCACCCAACGATCCCATCCCGCGATAGGATTTGAAAGAGCGGCCCTGATAGAGTTCGATCTCGCCCGGAGACTCTTCCGTACCGGCCAGCATAGAGCCGACCATCACCGCGCTTGCGCCAGCAGCGATAGCCTTGGCGATATCGCCAGAGAAGCGGATGCCGCCGTCAGCGATAACCGGGATGCCGGTACCTTCCAGGGCGGCAACCGCGTCGGAAACAGCGGTAATCTGCGGTACGCCCACGCCGGTAACGATACGTGTAGTACAGATGGAGCCAGGGCCGATACCCACTTTCACAGCGCTGACGCCGGCTTCTACCAGTGCCAGCGCGCCAGCGCCGGTTGCCACGTTGCCGCCGAGGATTTGCAGATCCGGATATTTAGCGCGCGTTTCGCGAATACGTTGCAGAACGCCTTCAGAATGACCGTGCGAAGAGTCGATCAGCAGCACGTCAACACCAGCCGCCACCAGCGCATCAACGCGCTCTTCGTTGCCCGCACCAGCGCCTACAGCCGCGCCAACGCGCAGACGGCCTTCGTGATCTTTACAGGCGTTAGGCTTACGTTCGGCTTTCTGGAAATCTTTAACGGTGATCATGCCCAGCAGATGGAAGCTGTCATCCACCACCAGCGCTTTTTCGATACGCTTTTCGTGCATCTTTTGCAGCACAACTTCGCGAGCTTCGCCTTCACGGACGGTCACCAGACGCTCTTTTGGCGTCATCACGGCAGAAACCGGCAGGCTCATATCGGTAACGAAACGGACGTCACGACCGGTGATAATGCCAACCAGCTCGTTGTTGCCGTTGACTACCGGATAGCCAGCGAAGCCGTTGCGTTCGGTCAGGATCTTCACATCGCTCAGCGCGGTTGTTGGCAGCACGGTCTGCGGATCGGTTACGACGCCGCTCTCGTGTTTTTTCACCTTGCGAACTTCTTCCGCCTGGCGCTCAATAGACATATTTTTATGAATAAAGCCCAGGCCGCCTTCCTGCGCCAGCGCAATAGCAAGACCCGCTTCGGTAACGGTGTCCATAGCCGCAGAGAGCATAGGAATATTCAGGCGAATGGTTTTAGTAAGCTGGGTACTGAGGTCGGCTGTGTTAGGGAGAACAGTCGAATGAGCAGGAACGAGCAGCACGTCGTCAAATGTCAGGGCTTCTTTAGCGATTCTTAGCATAGCAATATCTCAACCTCAGGGTGAATGAGAACTTGTAAAATATTGCCGCGGCATTATACAGGGCGTAATCGATTGCCTCCAGCATTATTTACGAAAAACTCTTGATCCCTCCGGTCAGCCATGTAGTATCGGTTAATTAACCCTCTGATTTAAAATTTGATCTCTATCACATGTCGCTACCGCCAACCGCCAATATTTTTACCGTCAGCCGCCTGAATACCACGGTGCGCAAGCTGCTGGAAATGGAGATGGGCCAGGTCTGGCTGAGCGCCGAGATCTCTAACTTTTCCCAGCCCTCTTCCGGCCACTGGTACTTTACGCTTAAAGATGATGGTGCTCAGGTACGCTGCGCGATGTTTCGCAACAGCAACCGCCGCGTCACGTTTCGCCCGCAAAATGGTCAGCAGGTGCTGGTTCGCGCCACGATTACGCTTTATGAACCGCGCGGCGACTATCAGCTGATTGCCGAAAGCATGCAGCCTGCCGGTGACGGTCTGCTTCAGCAACAGTTTGAACAGCTAAAGCAAAAGCTGGCAAGCGAAGGTCTGTTTGAGCAAAGCCATAAACAGCCACTGCCGGATCCGGCGCGCCAGGTAGGCGTGATTACCTCCTCTACCGGCGCGGCCCTGCACGATATTTTACGTGTTCTTCATCGACGCGACCCTTCGCTGCCGGTTGTCATCTATCCGACGCCGGTTCAGGGTGTCGACGCACCGGCCCGCATCGTTCGGGCGATTGAATTAGCAAATATTCGTCAGGAGTGTGACGTGCTGATTGTCGGCCGCGGCGGCGGTTCGCTGGAAGATCTCTGGAGCTTTAACGACGAGCGCGTGGCGCGGGCTATTTTTGCCAGCCGCATCGCCATCGTCAGCGCCGTAGGCCACGAAACGGACGTCACTATTGCCGATTTCGTTGCGGACTTACGCGCCCCTACCCCTTCCGCCGCTGCGGAACTGGTAAGCCGGAACCAGATTGAGCTGCTGCGCCAGCTACAGTCGCAGCAAACGCGGCTGGAAATGGCAATGGATTACTACCTTGCTCAGCAAAGCCGCACGTTCACGCGGCTGCATCATCGTTTGCAGCAGCAGCATCCACAGCTGCGCCTGGCCCGTCAGCAGACGACGCTGATGAAGCTACAGCGCAGGCTGGATGACGCCATGCAAACAAGCTTGCGTCAGGCTACTCGTCAGCAGGAACGCGCGGCACAGCGCCTGGCAGCCACGCAGCCGCAGCAGCGTCTGCATCGTGCGCAACAGCAGCTGCAACAGTGGCGCTATCGTCTTCAGCAGGCAATGCAGGCGCAGCTTAACGGCAGCAAGCAGCAGTTCGCCACGCTGGCTGCCCAGCTGGAAGGCGTCAGCCCGCTGGCAACCCTGGCGCGCGGCTTTAGCGTGACCACCGCCGTCGACGGCCAGGTTGTCAAAAAGACCGCGCAGCTTAAGGCCGGTGACCGCTTACAAACGCGACTGGACGACGGCTGGATCGAAAGCGAAGTCATGGCAATCACACCGCTTAAAAAAACGCGAGCCAAAAAAAGCGCAGGCTGACTGCCTTACAGGACCAGTTAACCTGCTCTGTTATTATAGATTTCAGTAAATTATATTCCTCGTCATCGTATTGCGCATTTGTTGTTAAAATGTGCAATGGACCGTCATGCGCGTACGCAATGTAGCCACTATACTTTTTGGACACTTACTGTTGACCAAGGAGCATGGTATGAATTATGGCGTCATTCCTCCCTATATTCTGCGTAAAATCATTGATAACGGTTCCGGCCAGCAGCAGAGCTGCGCGCGTCAGACACTGGCGCACGTGCAGACGCTGATGGCGGAAAGCTGGATCAAACCGGACGGCGCGAAAACCGCGACGCCAGGCAAGGTCGAGCGAGAAATCTATGATTCAGAGCAGACGCAGAATCTTCCCGGCACGCTGGTACGCAGCGAAGGTCAGTCAAGCAATAACGATGTTGCGGCCAACGAAGCTTACGATTATCTCGGCGTGACTTACGACTTTTTCTGGCAGGCTTATCAGCGTAACTCGCTGGATAATAAAGGTCTGACGCTGAAAGGTACCGTGCACTATGGCAAGGGCTATCAGAACGCATTCTGGAACGGTCAGCAGATGGTGTTTGGCGACGGTGATGGCGAAATTTTCAATCGCTTTACCATCGCGCTGGACGTGGTGGGGCATGAACTGTCGCACGGCGTCACCGAAAGCGAAGCTGGTCTGATCTATTTTGAACAGGCCGGTGCGCTGAATGAATCTCTCTCGGACGTATTTGGCTCGCTGGTGAAACAGTTTCACCATAAACAGACCGCCGACAAGGCAGACTGGCTGATTGGTGAGGGGCTGCTGGCTAAAGGGATCAATGGTAAAGGGCTGCGCTCTATGGCGGCACCCGGTACGGCCTATGACGATCCGCTGTTGGGCAAAGATCCCCAGCCAGCGGATATGAAAGGCTATGTGCAGACGCGTGACGATAACGGCGGCGTGCACTTAAATTCCGGTATTCCTAACCATGCTTTCTACCTGGCGGCGAAAGCGCTGGGCGGCTATGCGTGGGAGCTGGCGGGTCACGCATGGTACGACACGGTGTGCGATAAAGCGCTGCCGCAGGATGCCGACTTTAAAACCTTTGCGAAGCTTACCGTTAGCCACGGTCAAAAACGTTTTAATAAATCGGTAGCGCAGGCGATTGAAAATGCCTGGAAAGAGGTTGGCGTACTATGAATTCTCTTCCGGAACTGAGCGACGACGCGGTTATTGACGTGGCGCGCGAAGGCGGTTTTGCTTTTATTCCTAAGCTGTCCGGCGCAAGACGTATTGCGCTGGCGCAGTTAGATCCTCCACAGCGGGAACATGTCTGCGGCGTGTTGCGCCGCGTCTTGCCTATGGGAGAACCACCGGGAGGGCAAAACTGCGCCGGAAGAGGCGATCAGCGCTATTACCGTATTGAAATTAGCTACGCCACGCAGCACCAGTCGGGCAATATCGTGATTCTGATCCCTGAGGATCAGGCGCCGCCTGAACTGGTGCAGCTCTGGCAGGATGGGCAATAAATAAAAAAGCCCCGCCGTTGCTGGCGGGGCTTTCTTTTTACGCTTATTTATCCAGCGCGTAAGCAATGACGTAGTCGCCGCGATCCGGAGACTGGCGTGCGCCGCCTGCTGAAATCAGGATGTACTGCTTGCCTGTTTTCGGCGACCTGTAGCTGATTGGGCCACCCTGGCTGCCAACCGGCAGACGCGCTTTCCACACTTCCTTGCCGGTAGCCGAATCAAACGCGCGCAGATAGTAATCCTGCGTTCCCGCAATAAACACCAGGCCGCCCTGCGTCGCCAGCGTGCCGCCCAGCGTTGGCATACCTACCGGCATTTGCGCGTGCATTTTGATGCCAAACGGACCCGTATCCTGCACGGTGCCGACGGGAACCTGCCACACCAGCTTCTGGGTTTTCAGATCGATAGCGGAAAGCGTGCCGAATGGCGGCTTCTGGCACGGGATACCCAGCGGTGACATAAAGCGGTTTTTATTTACGGCGTAAGGCGTGCCTTTCAGCGGCACCGCGCCCATACCGGTATTAATCGCTTCACCGCCGTTGCTGCCGCGCGCAATCGCGCCGGTGTTAGCCGGGATCATCTGCACCCACAGGCCAAGACGCATATCGTTAACGAAGATATAGTGATTATTCGGATCGGTTGAAAGGCTGCCCCAGTTCATGCCGCCCAGCGAGCCAGGGAAGCTTAACGCTTTATCGGTACCCGGCACGGTGTACAGGCCGTCATAGCGCATAGATTTAAAGGCCACGCGGCAGACCAGCTGGTCAAACGGCGTTGCGCCCCACATATCCGACTCTTTCAGCGTTTCGGCACCAATCTGCGGCATGCCGACAGACTTAGGCTGCGTCGGCGTATATTGCTCGTTTGGAATGTTACCTTTTTTAACCGGGACTTCTTTTACTTCGGTCAGCGGCCTGCCGGTCAGGCGATCCAGCACATAAATCTGCCCCGCTTTCGTGCCAATAACCACGGCAGGTTTGCTGGTGCCGTCTTTTAGCGGGAAGTCGATCAGGCTTGGCTGCATCGGCAGGTCAAAGTCCCACAGATCGTTGTGCACGGTCTGATAAACCCACTTCTCTTTACCGGTAGTCGCATCGACCGCCAGAATCGACGCGCCATACTTGTGGTTTAATGCGGTGCGCGTCGCACCATACAGATCCACCGAAGAGCTGCCCATCGGCATAAACACGGTGTTCATGGTTGGGTCATAGGACATTGGCGCCCAGGAGTTAGGCGTACTGCGAGCAAAGTTCTGGCCCGGCTGCAGTTTTGCATTTGGATCGTCGTTGCCCGTGTCGAAAGCCCAGCGCATCTGGCCGGTAATAACATCAAAGCCGCGAATAACGCCGCCAGGCATATCGGTTTGAACGTTATCCGCCACGCGACCGCCAACCACCACGGTGGTTCCGGCCAGCGTCGGCGCGGAGGTTAACTGATATTTTGGATCCTGCGCTTCGCCCAGGCCTGCTTTCAGATTCACCACGCCATGGTCGCCAAAGTTCTGGCACAGCTCGCCGTTATCGGCATTGATGGCCATCAGGCGTGCGTCAATGGTGTTCATCAGCAGACGACGCTGACAGGTATCACCAGCCGCCAGCGCGGGCTGCGGCACTGGCGTAGAGCCAGGCACAGAAGGCTGAGTCAGGGGTTTAGTGGCGTCGAAATAAGCCAGCCCGCGGCAGCGGTTCCAGACTTCTGCCTGTGCGTTAACCACGTGCTCCCAAATCTTTTTACCGGTGTCGGCATTTACGGCGATAACGTTGTTATGCGGCGTACAGAGGTAAAGTACATCGCCAATCTGCAAAGGTGTTTGCTGGTCTTCCGCGCCGTTGCCGGTCGGGCTTTCAGGAATATCGCCCGTATGAAAGGTCCAGGCCACTTTCAGATCTTTTACGTTATCACGCGTGATCTGATCCAGCGCGACAAAACGGCTACCGCCCGGCGTGTTGCCGTAGTTATCCCAGTTTTTCTGTTCGGTTGCTTTATTTACCGGGGTCAGCGGCAGTTCGCTGCCGTCAGCAACCGGCGCGTGTGGCTGGAACATCTGAACAAAAGTTACCACCATGCCTGCCACCAGGACCGCCGCCGCAATACAGGCCGGTTTGGCCGCAGAAGATTTACCTTCACGCTTGCGCAGCGCGGGCAGCGTTATTACGGCCAGCAGCATCAGCCCGGCAATGGTCATTAGCCGCGAAACCAGCGGCCAGAAATCCAGGCCAACATCCAGCAACGCCCAGATAAGCGTGCCGATAAAGACCAGCGCAAAAACCGCTACGGCGGAAGATTTGCGGCGGAAGAACTGGATAGCAGAAATAATGGTAAAAATCCCGGCGATGATGAAATACCAGCTGCCACCAAGCGCCACCAGTTTTCCGCCGAAGATAACAAAGAACAGGCCGGTAGCCAGTAAAATCAGGCCCAGCACAACGCTCCACAGCCCCAGCCATTTTGCAGACCGGGTATTGGTTTGAGACATGGTAAAAATACTCCTGGGAAAAAAAGAGCCGTAGCGCAATCTTCCTGCTGTGCACAGGCCTGGCCGGCGTCAGCCGAAGCGAAGCAACATTCTGCTATGGTCACTCTTTTTATTAACAATTCACTGCGGGTTTACCCCGTGTCGCCTTAACCAAAGCGCGTGTATACCGCCAGAGTCGCTTTAGTTAACGGCAAAATTGTACCATGTGGTTCGTAAATGACTACACATAAAATTAACAAATTTCACACTTGTGATTTCTTTGAAAGTTTATCGCTCTAAAAATTAACTGTGGCGAAACAATTTCGGTGCAAAACCGTTCAGCCTGGCTGACGGAACACAATGAGCGAGGGGCTGAAATTGAAAAGTGATTACTGAGAAAGGGCGGAAGATAAAAGCAGCGTTAATCCGACGGGGAAAGTGCCAGGACCGATCAATTACAGGAGGATAAGCTTAAGGATAATTTATAAGGATTCACTCAGCGGCTTAAAAACAACGCGCCTGCCGGAAATCAATCCGTCGCCGTTGGGGCAAAAATAGTCAACGGCACCACAGGCCTTCAAAATTTGTAATGACTGGCCGCAGTCCGGGCAAATCGCTTTAGCCGCAAAGTCACGCTGGCAGCTGGCGCAGTAGAAACGTTCGCCTCTGGCGATAAGATGATGCTGACAAACCGGACAGTGTTCGCTCATCTTATTCTCCTGTTTTATCTGAGTATATAACATAACCGCACGCGTGCTGGATTCAGGCTGGAATGATCAATCCCTTATTTTGCGCCAGGCTCTATCAGGCTCATCAGCAAGTATGCCACTCTGCCACTCTGCCATTCTGTCCCTCTGCCACTCTGCCACTCTGCCACTCTGCCACTCTGCCACTCTGCCACTCTGCCCAACGTTTGCAGGGCATAAATTTTTTACTAGCTGACCAGTATATATATTAAATCGCTTTGCTTCCTGAATCCAGCCGCTTCAAAGTGGATAGAAAGATTCAGTGCTTGCACAGCCGGATGTTTTCCCAGACTAAAGATAAGCTTATTAGTACAATTAATACGCAGCAGCTTTTTGATGAATTCAAGATCTTCATTAAATTTCCTGATAAACTCCTCATTACACGATCCTGTTCTCATTGAATTAACCATATAATTTGGCCTGAACGAAATATCTTTTAGTTTTATCACATCCGTACAGGGAAAATGTGTATATAACCTTACCCCCGGCCTCCCTATCAGCAAAATTTCATTATAATTTCCAATACCCTTAATCATTCTGGTACGGAATTCATCGGGATGCCGTAAAATATTATATGGCTCTTGCATTTTAAAACCATGAGCGTTAGGTCTCTCCCTGCCTTTTAATATACTTTCCGCCAGCAAATTTTTATCGATAACTCGCCCCCCAGGCAAATTACCTTCAAGACCAGCAAAATTGTTAAAACAAACGTCGCTAAAATGTGTGCCGATGATGTTTTGTACCGGTACGATAAGATTTAAATGTATATCTAACGGAGCCGCCCCTAACTGCTGACCACCACGCATAGCCTTACCACCGATGCAACTTGCAGAAATAACATCCCAGGTTGATAACAACTGCCCTGCCGGGCTAAACAAAAACGGAGAGGATCTAACAGCTGTTCCAATATGAGACGTGCTGCCGCGGGAAGAGATGCAATGAACGATCTTTAAATCTCTGTCAGCAGAATTTAAGACCCTGTCCCAGGCTTTTAAGATATCAACCTTTTTTTGTTCATCCTGATTTCTTTGATCCGTTCTGGCTTTAAAAGCACTTAAACGCTTGCGGGAGATTTTCCTGTCAAAAACTAGCATAAAGAATCCTTTCAGCAGCTTAAATCAAGTTATGGGAAACATTGTATTAATAACATATGATATCAACTAAATATCAGCATGCAATAAAAACCTTGAAGCAATCATGGTAATAATTACCATCAAAAGTTATATTATTATAATATTTTTACAGAGAGCTACAGATTATAGAAACCGCAATATTTAACATCTTACTATTTCTATAAAATGGAAACTGACAATCAGGTGAGGATTTTAACTATATATCGTTACTAATAAACGATAATAATACATTGCGGCTATAGCGACCTGCTGTAGGGCGTGCCTCATGCTGCCAGCCTGCTTCAACAAGCATCTCGTGCTTTAAAGCGAGCCTGACAAAATAACGAATTCAGGCAGAGGAAAGCAGCAAAACCCACGTTCAGGTTTTGCCACCCTGATATTTCCCTGAAGGATTAACGTTTATTCTTTTTCAGATGGCTCATAAGACGCTTGCGCTTGCGCTGCTGATTAGGCGTCAACAGGTTGCGTTTACCGGCAAACGGGTTGTCCCCTTCCTTGAACTGAATGCGGATAGGCGTCCCCATCACTTCCAGCGAGCGACGGAAATAGTTCATCAGATAGCGCTTATAGGAATCCGGCAGGTCTTTTACCTGATTACCATGGATAACGACGATTGGCGGGTTGTAACCACCGGCGTGCGCATACTTCAGCTTGACGCGACGGCCACGCACCAGCGGCGGCTGATGGTCGTCTGCCGCCATATTCATAATGCGGGTCAGCATAGAAGTGTTCACGCGACGCGTGGAACAGTCGTAGGCTTCGGTAACAGATTCGAACAGGTTACCAACGCCACTGCCGTGCAGAGCAGAGATAAAGTGCACGCGGGCAAAATCGATAAAGCCAAGACGGAAATCCAGCGTCTCTTTTACTTCGTCGCGGATCTCCTGCGTCAGGCCATCCCATTTGTTCACCACGATCACCAGAGAACGACCACTGTTAAGGATAAAGCCCAGCAGCGACAGATCCTGATCGGAAATGCCTTCGTGCGCGTCGATTACCAGCATCACCACGTTGGCATCTTCGATAGCCTGCAGCGTTTTAATCACCGAGAACTTCTCTACCGTTTCGGTAATTTTGCCGCGCTTGCGCACGCCTGCGGTGTCGATCAGGATATACTCGCGACCGTCACGCTCCATCGGAATATAGATGCTGTCGCGCGTGGTGCCTGGCATATCGTAAACCACAACGCGATCTTCACCGAGAATACGGTTAGTCAGCGTTGATTTACCGACGTTAGGACGACCGACGATGGCCAGCTTAATCGGCAGATCCAGCGGGTTGAAGTCGTCTTCCTCCTCCTCCGCCTCGTCGCCGTTCTCTTTTGCCGCCAGCTCAGCCCAGTAGGCTTCGTTTTCTTCTTCTTCGGTCAGCTCCACCTGCGGCGCAACTTCGTCCATCCACGGCAGCAGGACGATCTCCAGCAGGCCGGTCACGCCGCGACCGTGCGAGGCGGCGATAGGATGAATATCACCCAGACCCAGCGAATAGAAGTCCACTACGGCGGAATCCGGATCCATGCCGTCGGTTTTATTGGCTACAAGGAAAGTAGGTTTCTGGCGAGAGCGCAAATGTTTAGCGATGGCCTGATCGGCAGGCATCAGGCCCGCACGCGCGTCCACCATAAACAGTACGACATCGGCTTCTTCAATCGCTAACAGCGACTGTTCGGCCATCCGGGTTTCGACACCCTCTTCGTTGCCATCGATACCGCCGGTATCAATGCAGATAAATTCACGCCCTTCGACCTCGGCGCGACCATACTTACGGTCACGGGTTAGCCCGGGAAAATCCGCTACCAGCGCATCTCGCGTGCGCGTCAGACGATTAAACAGAGTAGATTTTCCCACATTGGGACGCCCGACCAGCGCGACCACAGGTACCATATTGAAGCCTCATTACAAAAATTAAACGCCTGACGACCCTTCACTGAGAGTAGCTTATGCTGACGCACACGCAGGCTGAAGGCGTAGAGGATACCACGCCTGTAGAAAAACGAAACGGCCCCTGAACCTTCAGGAGCCGTTGTATAACGCCGCTAAGCTGAAATTAGCGGGTAAAAGCGTAAACTTCGCCGCCTTTCGCCTGAATCAGCAGCTTATCGCTGGCGACTACTGGTGTAGTCTGGAAGCCGGAGCTGTCCACTTTCTGCTGAGCGACAAAACGGCCGTCGGTCGTGTTGATCCAGTGCAGATAGCCTTCGCTGTCGCCAACCACCAGGTAACCGTTATACAGAACTGGCGTAGTCAGGTTGCGATGCAGCAGATCGCTCTGGCGCCAGACGGTCACGCCGCCATCGGTGCTGAGAGCGACAACGCGATCGTCCTGGTCGACCAGATAGATGCGGCCAGCGTCAACAATCATGTTATGTACGGAACCGATCTCGCGTTTCCACATAATCTGACCAGAACGCAGATCCATCGCCGCCAGGCTGCCGTTATAGGCCAGCGCATAGACCACGCCATCTACCACTACCGGCGTTGTATCAACGTCTGACAGGCGATCGATTTCCGTCGCGCCGCCAGGCTGAGAGATACGCTGCTGCCAGATAATCTGGCCCTGGTTCATCATTACGGCACTCACGCGGCCGTTATCACCGCCGACAATGGCCGCACCGAAAGCGGTAGCCGGAGCCGATTCACCGCGCAGCGACAGCGCTGGCACATCCAGATTCACGGTCCACTTCACGACGCCGCTGCTCTGATCCAGCCCCTGTAGCATGCCGTTGCTGGTATGAACCAGCACCAGACCGTCGCTGACCACCGGCCGAGAAAGCACTTCACCTGCCGCTTTAGTCTGCCAGGCAATGGAGCCGTCGTTACTGTTCAGCGCGTAAACCTCAGCACGTTCGCTGCCGACGTAGACGCGTCCGCCGTCGTAAGTCAGACCGCCGGAAAGCTGCGCGGGCAGGTTTTTAGAGAAAAAGCCGGTTTTGGTCGACAGGTCAACTTTCCACTGCTCTTTGCCATCGGCCGCGTTCAGGGCTTTTACAATGCCAAAGCGATCGGCGGCATAGACCGTGTTTTCAGACCATGCCGGGTGCAGATTGGAGTAGTAATCACCTACGCCATCGCCTACCGAGGTGCTCCAGACTGTTTCCGGGGTAAACTGATTTTCCACTTTTGGCAGCGGCGACATTTTGACCACGTCTTCTTCACCGCTAAACCATGAACATCCGCTGAGAAGCGTGACTGAAATCAGTCCCGGCAGCAGTATCTTACGCAATTCCATGAAATCCCTCTTGAGCCTGTTGCGGCAATTTCTGCCCGGATCTTAACCCGGCAGATTATTCATTTTCATTTGCAGCATCTCTTTCAGCGCCGATGAGGCGTTAGAGCCGATGCCTTTACTCCAGGCTTCACGAGCACCCTTGCTGTCGCCTTGGCTCAGCAATGCTTCGCCACGCACGTCGGCGATAATTGCCGTCCAGCCGTCGCCCTTGATCGCATCCAGAGTTTTTAGCGCCGCATCCGCCTGCTTCTGCTGCAGCTGGATACGCGCCAGACGCAGGTTGAGCACGGCCTGCAGGTCAGCGTCTTTGGTGGCTTTCAGCCCGGTTTCCAGCTGAAGCGCAGCTTTATCCAGCTGGTTGTTATCAACATAACGCTTCGCCAGATCCAGCGAGGCCAGCGCGCCATAGGTGTTACTGTTGCTGCTGACAAATTTTGCTGCCGCATCCAGCGTGGCCGGCTTGCTGCCGTCCAGCGCGGTAGAAACCTGCTGGTAGGCCGCCGAGGTTTCACGACTGCCGTTATCCTGCTGGCTGCTCCAGTAGCGCCACCCTGCCAGCGCGCCGATACCGATGATCACACCGATTGCCAGCGCTTTGCCGTTCTGCGCAAAGAAACCTTTTAGCGCGTCGACCTGCTCATTTTCGTTGCTATATACTTCCACGCAAACTCTCTCCTTAAATCGCGGCTGTCTGCTGCAGCATGGCTGCCAGCGTGGCGGCTACATCCTGCTGCGCCAGCTTTTGCTGCTCGCCGTTACGCAAATCTTTAATGACGACCTGACCGTTGGCGACTTCTTCTTCACCCAGCACCAGCGCCACGCGCGCGCCCCATTTGTCGGCACGGGCAAACTGTTTCTTAAAGTTGCCGCCGCCAAAGTTGGTCATCAGCTTCAGCGAGGGATCGGCGTCACGCAGTTTTTCCGCCAGCTGCATAGCGCTCGCCTGCACGCCAGCCCCTGAAGCGATAACATAGACATCGACAATGCGCGTCGGTTCAAATTCCGGGTTAACTGCCTGCACCAACAGCACCAGACGCTCCAGCCCCATCGCGAAGCCCACGGCTGGCGTGCCGCGTCCGCCCAGCTGTTCTACCAGGCCATCGTAACGTCCGCCGGCACAAACAGTGCCCTGCGCGCCCAGGCTGCTGGTAACCCATTCAAAAACGGTACGGTTGTAGTAATCCAGACCGCGAACAAGGCGCTGGTTGACCGTATAGGCAATGCCCGCGGCATCCAGCAGCTGGCACAGGCCATCAAAGTGTTCGCGCGAATCCACGTCCAGATAGTCGCCCAGCACCGGCGCATCGTTCAGCAGGTTCTGAACATCCGGATTTTTGCTGTCCAGTACGCGCAGCGGGTTGCTGTACATGCGGCGCTTGCAGTCTTCGTCCAGAACGTCTTTATGGGTTTCCAGGAAAGCCACCAGCGCATCGCGATAGTTAGCGCGCGCTTCCAGCGAACCGATAGAGTTCAGCTCAAGGCGAACGTGGTCGGCGATACCCAGCGCTTTCCACCAGCGCGCGGTCATCATAATCAGTTCGGCATCAATATCCGGGCCCTGCAGGCCAAAGACTTCCGCACCAATCTGATGGAACTGGCGATAGCGGCCTTTTTGCGGACGCTCGTAGCGGAACATTGGCCCGATATACCACAGACGCTGTTCCTGATTGTACAGCAGACCGTGCTCGATACCGGCACGCACGCAGCCCGCCGTTCCTTCCGGACGCAGCGTCAGGCTTTCGCCGTTGCGATCGTCAAAGGTGTACATCTCTTTTTCAACCACGTCGGTCACTTCACCGATAGCGCGCTTGAATAACGGGGTCTGCTCTACAATCGGCAGGCGGATTTCGCTATAGCCATAGCTGGCCAGCACCTGCTTAAGGATCTGTTCAATGCGCTGCCAGACGACGGTATCTGCCGGCAGATAGTCGTTCATGCCGCGGATTGCCTGAATATTCTTCGCCACTTTTCTTCTCTTCTTTTATTCCGGCGGGCGCGGCCTGTCGTTAAGACAAACCCGGCCCGCACTCATTTATTTTTCCAGCTGCTGTACATCGATACGGCGGGATTCGTCCATCATCGCGGCCTTGGCGCGGATACGCGCTTCCAGCTGGTCGATCATATCGTCGTTATCCAGGCGCTCGCGCAGGCGCACGCCGTCTTCGTAAAAGCCGCTTTTCTTGTTGCTGCCGGTTACGCCCAGCGTAGAGACCAGCGCTTCGCCCGGCCCGTTGACTACGCAGCCAATGATCGAGACGTCCATCGGCGTAATGATATCTTCCAGCCGCTGCTCCAGCGCGTTAACCGTTCCGATAACGTCAAACTCCTGACGCGAACAGGTTGGACAGGCGATAAAGTTGATGCCGCGGGAACGGATGCGCAACGATTTCAGGATATCGAAACCGACCTTCACTTCTTCAATGGGATCGGCCGCCAGCGAAATACGCAGCGTGTCGCCGATGCCTTCTGACAGCAGCAGCCCCAAACCGATGGCGGATTTTACCGCACCGGCTCGCGCGCCGCCTGCTTCGGTGATGCCCAGGTGCAGCGGCTGCTCAATCTGCTTAGCCAGCAGGCGGTAAGATTCTACGGCCAGGAAAACGTCGGAGGCCTTAACGCTGACTTTGAACTGGTCGAAGTTAAGGCGATCGAGATGATCGACGTGGCGCATGGCGGATTCGAGCAGCGCCTGCGGCGTTGGCTCACCGTACTTTTCCTGCAGATCTTTTTCCAGCGACCCGGCGTTAACGCCGATGCGGATAGGAATATTGTTGTAGCGCGCGCAGTCGACGACCTGACGAATTCGCTCTTCATTGCCGATGTTGCCGGGATTAATGCGCAGGCAGTCAACACCATATTCAGCGACTTTCAGGGCGATGCGGTAGTCAAAATGGATATCAGCAACCAGCGGGACGTTGACCTGCTGCTTGATCAGGCGGAAGGCTTCCGCGGCATCCATGGTAGGAACAGAGACGCGAACAATATCCACGCCAACGCGCTCAAGCGCTTTGATTTGATTGACCGTGGCAGCCACATCGGTGGTGCGCGTATTGGTCATGGACTGGACGGCTATGGGTGCGCCGTCGCCCACCGGCACCTGGCCGACGTAAATGCGCTTTGATTTGCGACGGATAATGGGTGCTTCGTTATGCATATTCTTTCTCCGGAATTACTCGCGACCAGAAGATGCGTTATTGCGCACCGACTGTAAGGCGGGCAACCTGGTTGGTACGGATAAAACGACTCAGATCGACCGGCTGACCCTGATACTGGATCTGAACTGCGCCCGGCGCGCCAATCTTCAGACGATATGGTGCGGTGCCGGTAAGGCTGAGTTTACCACCACTGCGCTGCATTCCGCTGAACAGTTTTTTGCCGGTTGCATCGGAGACTTCCAGCCAGCAGTCCTTGCTAAAATTCATCACCAGCGCCTTTGCTTCCGCGCTAACGGCCGCGGCGGCCGTTGGCATCTGGCTATTACCGGCATTATCTGCCGGTACCTGGGAAGGTGAAACCGCAGCCGGCGCAGCGGCAGCGGCCGGAGCCTGCTGCGCTGGCGTAGCCGCAGCCGCTGCCTGAGGCTGCGCGCTGTCGGCTGGCGCTGTCGCCTCTGCTGCCGGTGCCTGCCCGGCAGTTGTGGCTTCAGCAGGCTGAGTGGTGTCTGCGCCGCTGTCGTTCAGCGGAATCGACTGCCCGTTACTGGTATCCGCGTTCTGATCGGCCATCGAAACCAGATCGTCCTGCGCGGCCTTGTGGTTTTGCCACCACCAGGCACCGGTCAGGCCCACCACCACAAACAGCACCAGCCAGGTGAAAATCATCAGCCAGCCGTCGCGCTTTTTGCGGCGTTTGCCCAGCGAAAAGCTCTGCATCGGCTCCACTTTGGCGGCGCGCACGGGTGCCTGTTTCGCCATCATCGGCAGCAGTTCTTCTTCCGGCACGTGTACCAGCCGGGCGTAGGATCGGATATAGCCACGCAGGAAGGTTGACGCCAGATCCGCAGGCGCCTTGTCCTCTTCAATATCGCGTACGGTGGAAAGTTTCAGGCAAAGGCGCTCCGCAACGTTTTGTTGAGAAAGGCCCATCTGCTCACGCGCTTCGCGCAGGCGCTCGCCTGTTGAATTTGTTGCTGATTTATCAGTGGCTTCAGTATTCATTAGCTAAAAAATGCAGGTACTGTATCGATTGTGGAAAATTTCGCGCCAGCTGCTCCCCGGCAAGCCTGATGGCTTCGGGACGCTTAGCCAGCGCGGCGAAGCGAATCTCTAACCACAAACTTTGCGCCGAAGCGGCAAAGTTGCGTTGATAAACATCTAACAAGAGCCGCGACGTATCGCGCTCATTCTTTCCAAATCGCCTTTCGGCTTCTGCCAGCAGTGCAGCCCCCTTCAGCGGATCGTTTCGCGTTGCTTCCATTAGCACGGCTTTTGCTTTCTGCTGCTCTCCCGCCAGGAGATAACAGTATCCGGCATTTTCCAGCGCGTCGGCGCGACCTGCTAAACCCACCGCCTTGCTAAACTGCTGCTGAGCCGCATCATACTGCCCTAATCGACAGAGAAACGCACCGTAATTATTGATTACGTCACGGTTTTGTTCTGCCAGCCCCAGCGCTTTTTGATAACTGGCGCTTGCCGCCGCGCTGTCGCCCGTACGCTGATAATAGCGAGCTATCGCCAGCTGGCAGCGGTAATCCTTTGGCGCCAGGGCCAACGCCTGACGCAGATTGCGCCCGGCGGGTGCCAGTTCGTCGCGCGCCAGATAAACCAGCCCTAATTGTAGCCTTGTCTCCGCCAGCTCGCTGCGCTGTGGCGACAGGTTACAGCCTGAAAACAGTAATGCAACCAGCCAGATCGGTAATCCTTTACCCATAATCGCCTCCTTGTAGCGGAAGCGATGTTACGCCCTTTCACTAAGCGAACAAGCCGCTTTAGCTACTCGCTGCCTGGTTTCAGAGCGCTTTCACAGAAATGGCTTCACCAGCCAGTTTTTTCCGCATAGTACGACGCGTGCGGTCAATGACCTCGCCGGCCAGCTGTCCGCAGGCGGCATCGATATCGTCGCCACGGGTCTTACGCACAATAGTGGTAAATCCGTAATCCATCAACACTTTAGAGAAGCGATCGATGCGGCTGTTTGAGCTACGGCCATAAGGCGCGCCAGGGAAGGGGTTCCATGGGATCAGGTTAATTTTGCACGGGGTCTCTTTCAGCAGCGCGGCCAGCTCGTGAGCGTTATCGGTGCTGTCGTTGACGTGATCCAGCATAACGTACTCAATGGTCACGCGGCCCTGGTTAGCATTAGATTTGGAAATATAACGGCTGACCGAGGCCAGGAAAGTCTCGATATTGTACTTTTTATTAATAGGGACGATTTCATCGCGGATGGCGTCGTTTGGCGCATGCAGAGAGATGGCCAGCGCAACGTCGATCATGTCGCCCAGCTTATCCAGCGCGGGCACCACGCCCGAGGTAGAAAGCGTTACGCGGCGTTTTGACAGGCCAAAACCGAAATCGTCCAGCATGATTTCCATGGCCGGCACTACGTTGTTGAGGTTCAGCAGCGGTTCGCCCATGCCCATCATCACTACGTTAGTGATAGGACGCTGGCCGGTGACTTTGGATGCGCCGATAATCTTCGCCGCACGCCATACCTGGCCGATAATTTCCGAAACGCGCAGGTTGCGGTTAAAGCCCTGCTGCGCGGTTGAGCAAAACTTACATTCCAGCGCGCAGCCTACCTGGGAAGAAACACACAGCGTGGCGCGATCTTTTTCCGGAATATAGACCGTTTCGACCTGCTGGCCGCCAACGGTAATGGCCCACTTGATGGTGCCATCCGCCGAGCGCTGCTCTTCCGCCACTTCCGGCGCGCGGATCTCGGCCAGCTCTTTCAGCTTGCCGCGAAAAACTTTGTTGATGTCGGTCATTTCGTCGAAATCATCACAGCAGTAGTGATAAATCCACTTCATCACCTGATCGGCGCGAAAAGGTTTTTCGCCAAGACCAACGAAAAACTCGCGCATTTGCTGGCGATTCAGATCGAGCAGGTTGATTTTTTCTTTCTTAGGCGTAGTGATAGCAGACGACGGGGTCACAATTTGTTCTGACATAATTTTCTCTGGCCTCGTTGTTACACGTTATGGCGCTGGGGGTTAAGGAGTATAAATGAAACGCCCCCGCTGAGCAGGCTCACCAGGGGCGCATTATTGTACAGGCAGTGGCTCTGCGGATTAAAGGGCGTTATGAAAATAAATTGTAAACGCGCCGCACAGCCCGGCCGTCAATAATCTTAACGAGTGCGTGGGCACACTTCTTTTTCACCGAAGAAGAACGCGATTTCACGGGCTGCAGACTCGGCAGAGTCAGAACCGTGGGTAGCGTTTTCGGTGAAGCTGTCCGCGTAATCGGCACGCAGCGTACCGGCCAGCGCGTTGTCCGGGTTAGTTGCACCCATCAGGTCACGGTGACGCTGTACGGCGTTTTCGCCTTCCAGAACGGAAACCACTACCGGGCCAGAAGTCATGAATTCAACCAGACCGTCGAAGAAAGGACGGCCCTGGTGTTCTGCGTAGAAGCCTTCAGCCTGCTCTTTGGTCAGGTGCAGCATTTTGCAGCCAACGATTTTGAAGCCAGCGCTTTCAAAACGGTTGAAGATGGCACCAATTACGTTTTTTGCCACCGCGTTCGGTTTTACGATAGAAAAAGTACGTTCGATAGTCATATTGACCCCTGTTTAACGTCTAGTTTAGCCGGTGAAAAGGCTCCCCGGCCGAGAAAATGGCGCCGATTATAGGGTTGATAGCCGTTGTTGCCTATCGGAGATTCAACAAATCATTAAAAAAATCGCTTAACTGCATACAGATTAGTAACGCAGCAGCCTAATCGTACAAAAATAGCGCAAAGCTGACGTTAACCGTAAACCGGTGCGGGCAAAGGCTTGTGATGGCCGTCAGGATAGCCGACACTCAAAACACTTATCCCTACAGCGAGGCCGCTATGACTTCCTCTTTTTTTGTAACCGCCGACTGGCTGGCAGAGCACTATGCCGATGACGATCTCCAGGTACTGGACGCGCGCATGCTGCCGCCAGGCCAGGAAAAGGTGCGTGATATTCAGGCGGAGTATCGCGCCAGCCATCTGCCTGACGCTCCCTTTTTTAATATTGAAGCGCTCTCCGAGAGTAGCAGCCCCTATCCACATATGATGCCGCGTGCGGAAGCCTTTGCCGTAGCCATGCGCGAGCTGGGCATTAGCAGCGATAAACACCTGGTGGTTTATGATGAAGGCAACCTTTTCTCAGCGCCGCGCGCCTGGTGGATGCTGCGCCAGTTCGGCGTGGAAAACGTTTCGGTACTGGCTGGCGGGCTGAAAGGCTGGCGCGAGGCCGGTTTTGAACTGGCGTCCGGCGATGTCGCCCTGCCAGAGGCGGAATTCGAGGCGCGTTTCGATCCGGCGGTGGTCAAGCGCATCACCGAAGTCATGGTCATTAGCCACGAAGGCGGCGCGCAAATTGTTGACGCACGGGCAGCCAACCGTTTTAACGCTGAAGTTGACGAACCCCGCCCCGGCCTGCATCGCGGCCATATTCCCGGCAGCCTGAACGTGCCGTGGAACGAGCTGGTGGAAAACGGCGAGCTAAAATCACCTGAGGCGCTGAGAGCCATTTTTCAGCGTCAGGGCGTGAAGCTGGACGAGCCGATTGTGGCCAGCTGCGGTTCCGGCGTAACGGCGGTGGTACTGATTCTGGCCCTGAACACGCTGGGCGTAGAAGACGTGACGCTCTATGACGGTTCATGGGGCGAATGGGGAAGCCGTGATGATTTACCGATTGAGCCTGCACCCGCACGCTAAAAAAGGGACTAACAATTCAGCGGCGCTTTATTAAGTTACCTGAATAAATTCTTTTTTAATTGGCAGACAAAAAACGCCCGAAAAAGCTAAATAATTCGGGCGCATTTGTCACCTAGATAATCCGATCCTGCTTCAGCGATCGTAAAAAACTCCCCCACCGCCGCTCATAAAAAGGGGTGATATGGGCGGTGAAAAAATGGCCGATATTGTCATTCTCGACCACTTCGCAAATATCTACCGGCTCATCTTCCAGCAGCGTATCGGTCGCTACGCTACCGGCAGCCTGAATAATGGCGTCGATATCGCTGTCAGCTTCAATACCAATCAGTAAATTCGGCTTCTGCTCTGCCGCTTCTTTAATATGCGCAACCCAGGCACGCCGTACCTGTTTATATTTAGCGAACAGCTGCGTTAATGAGGCGATAGTTTGCGCGGGCGGTTCGGCAATTTCCGACAGCAGCAGCGTCGTGCCGCCTTCCAGCACCGTCTGCTGGCTGAGCGCATTACCGTTCTCACCCAGCAAATTGCTGATTTCACGCGGGGAAAACTCTTTGCCGACGGGCAACTTTGCATTCAGAAACAGCGTTTCGCCCTGAGTCATGGCAAACAGCGTGCGTACCGGCATCACCAGAAACGGCAGCTCTTCGGTTACCGCCTGCTGTAAAGCCTGCTCAGAGGTAAAGAACGGAATAATGCTGGTTCCGTCGTCCTTCTCCCAGTGCTGCAGCTCGACTTCATCCGTGGCGGACTGCTCCGCGCTTTTGCCCGGTACCCAGACGCTTGCATCCAGCAGCAAGGCGAAAAATTCCGGACGATGCGCAGGCTCGGTGGCCGCCAGTTGCAAAACCTCTTCCAGGCGTTGATTGGTTTCGTTCATTATTGCATTCCGTCAAGGTGCCGGGCCGCCTGGCCCGGCTACAGATACTATTTCAGCAGCAGATTTGCCACGGTACGTACGCCCAGCCCGGTCGCGCCAGCCGACCACTGATCGACAGCGCCCTTACGATAGGTCGCCGAACAGTCAATGTGCAGCCAGCCCTGCTGATAATTTTTAACAAAATGCGACAGGAAAGCGGCCGCCGTGCTGGCTCCCGCCGTATGGGAAGGTGCAGCGATATTGTTCAGGTCAGCAAAGCTGGAGGGTAAATAGCCGCGATGGAATTCGGCCAGAGGCAGACGCCAGAAAGGCTCGTTTTCGCTACCGGCACTGGCCAGCAGCGACTGCGCCAGCTCGTCGTCAAAGCTGAACAGCGCGTGATAATCATTCCCCAGCGCGGTTTTGGCCGCGCCGGTCAGCGTGGCGGCGTCAACGATCAGCTCCGCGTTCTGTTCGCTGGCGTCAATCAGGCCATCGGCCAGCACCAGGCGCCCTTCCGCATCGGTATTCATTACCTCAACGCTTTTGCCGTTGCGATAACGGATAATATCGCCCAGGCGGAAAGCGTTGCCGCTCACCATATTGTCGGCGCAGCAAAGATAGAGTTTGACGCGCTTATCCAGTCCCCGGCTAATGGCCAGCGCCAGCGCACCGGTCAGCGTCGCCGCCCCGCCCATATCGGACTTCATCGAATCCATTGAGCCGCTCGGCTTCAGGCTGTAGCCGCCGGTGTCAAAGGTGATACCCTTGCCGACCAGGCAGGCAAATACCGGCGCGCTGTCGTCACCGGTCGGATTGTAATCCAGCGCCAGCAACGCCGGGCTGCGCGTAGAGCCGCGGCCAACAGTGTGTAACCCCGCGTAGCCTTGCAGGCGCAGGTCTTCGCCTTTGGTGATACGGTAGCTGGCTTTCTCGCCCGCTACGCCGCAAAGCAGATCGACCGCGCGCTGCGCCAGCTGCTCAGGGCTAAGCTCTTCCGCCGGCAAATTGATGGTGTCGCGTACCCAGTCGATAATTTTCAGTCGGCGATCGAACTCTTTCTGGTCGGCCTCGTTCAGCGCGGCCCACTCTACTTTGCGTTCGCCTTTTGGCCCACGATAGCCCTGCCAGAATGCCCAGCTCTTTTCCAGATCCCAGTCGCCTTCCAGGCTAACGTGGCGGATCCCCTGTGCATCAATTTTGCGTGCCGCACGCTGGATAGTGGTCAGCGTATCGCCGCCCACCAGGTGAATTGTCATTCCGCTGTCGTTGCTGGTCAGGGTCGCTTTTTCGCCCCAGCGTGCATCTGCCGCTGCCGTTGACAGCGTAATGATCATTGGCGTGGTTGTCATCGCATCGCTCCTTGTTAAAAACGGTCGTTCCGGCCTGAAAAGCCGGACGCGGCAGTCAATGTTGCTGCCTGTTCATTTTCCAGAGTAACAGAATAAATGAAAAACGGGCCGAATCAGCCCGTCAGAATCCTGAAAAATACCGCTCAGCGGCCGCAAGGGTTAGCGGGAGCGCGCTTTGAAAGCCTGCCACTGCGGAGAAACATCGCGCAGGCGGCTAATTGATTTGCGTACCAGCTCAATGGCGTAGTCAATTTCTTCGCCAGTCGTAAAACGACCCAGCGAGAAACGCAGCGAGCTGTGTGCCAGTTCTTCACTCAGTCCCAGCGCGCGCAGAACGTAAGAAGGCTCCAGGCTGGCGGAAGTACAGGCGGAACCGGAAGAAAGCGCCAGGTCTTTTAACGCCATGATCAGCGACTCGCCGTCGACGTGGGCAAAACTGACGTTCAGAATATTGGGGGCGCTCTGCTCAAGGCTGCCGTTAAGGTAAAACTCTTCGATTTCACTCAGGCCAGCCCACAAAGTTCTGCGCAGCATATTCAGGCGAGCGGTTTCGCTGCTCATCTCTTCTTTAGCGATACGGTAAGCTTCGCCCATGCCGACAATCTGATGCACGGGCAAAGTACCGGAACGCATGCCGCGCTCATGTCCGCCGCCGTGAATTTGCGCAGCAATACGAATACGCGGTTTGCGACGGACAAAAAGGCCGCCGATCCCTTTTGGGCCATAAAGTTTATGGGCAGAGAAAGAGGCCAGATCGACGTTCAGCGTGCTGAGATCCAGCGGCAGTTTGCCAACGCTTTGGGTGGCATCAACATGAAAAAGGATATCCCGCGAGCGGCACA
This sequence comes from Erwinia sp. BNK-24-b, assembly GCF_047456155.1. Taxonomy (NCBI): domain Bacteria; kingdom Pseudomonadati; phylum Pseudomonadota; class Gammaproteobacteria; order Enterobacterales; family Erwiniaceae; genus Erwinia; species Erwinia sp. BNK-24-b. The sequence continues at coordinate 1,005,632 of NZ_CP179901.1, read as the reverse complement.
GTTCGCCGATGGCGGCAATATCCTGCACCACGCCGGTTTCGTTGTTTACATGCATGATAGAAACCAGGATGGTGTCGTCGCGCATTGCATCCTTCAGCTGCTGTAGCGTGATGATGCCGTCGGCCTGGGGTTGCAGATAAGTTACCTCAAACCCTTCCCGCTCCAGCTGAACGCAGGTATCCAGCACCGCTTTGTGCTCGGTCTGGCTGGTAATAATGTGTTTGCCTTTCTCCTGACGGAGTTCGGCAGCGCCTTTAATAGCAAGATTGTCGGCTTCGGTCGCGCCAGAGGTAAAGACGATTTCACGGGGGTCGGCACCGATCAGTTCGGCAACCTGGTTGCGGGCGACGTCAACGGCTTCTTCAGCCTGCCAGCCAAAGCGGTGGGAACGGGAAGCCGGATTACCAAAGGTGCCGTCCATAGTCAGAAACTGCACCATTTTTTCCGCTACGCGAGGATCGGCGGGCGTAGTCGCGGCGTAATCGAGGTAAATCGGGACTTTCATTGCGTTGAACTCCGTACATGTAGTATGTCATTCAACGCGACCGATCTATCGGCGATGCTCGTCTCCGAAACGGTATAACGGGCGGCGCGGGCACCGCCGCTTTAATCAGGCACGCAGATTGACGTTAATAGTTTCAAGCACACGGCCCACCGGCACGCGAGCTTTTTCAGTGTTGTTCTGACGGTCGGCCACGTCCAGGATTTCCTGGTTATTGACCAGCTCGGCCAGCGTAATATTGTTCAGGAAGTCGCTGATGCGCTCGCTCAGATCGCGCCACAGTACGTGGGTCAGACAGCGCTCACCGCCCTGACAGCCTTCTTTACCCTGACATTTGGTCGCGTCTACGGACTCATCCACGGCGGTAATTACCGCGCCTACTGCGATTGCGCCAGCCTCTTTACCCAGCAGATAGCCGCCACCCGGCCCGCGAACGCTAGCCACCAGACCATTTTTGCGCAGGCGAGAAAACAGCTGTTCCAGATAGGACAGGGAGATGCCCTGACGCTCTGAAATATCAGCTAAAGGGACGGGTCCCTGGTGTGAGTGAAGTGCAACGTCGAGCATAGCAGTAACGGCATAACGGCCTTTGGATGTCAGTCTCATGGCGTAATCGACCTCGGTTATTCAGAAACATTCGATGGTCGCAAGTCTGCCATTCCCGAGTGATTTGGTCAACTATTTAACCTGGTAAATCACTCAAGTATTTAACCTGGTAATTTACTCAACTATTACCCGCGTTACCGCTGTGCTTTTTCAGTTACTTTTCGCTCTTTGGCTTCTCCAGCGAAGAGAGCATGCCGCGCAGAATATTCAGTTCGTCACGCTCCGGGCGCGCTCGCGTATAAAGGCGGCGCATTTTGCTCATCACCTGGCCAGGATTGCCTTCGCGGATAAAACCGCTTCTGACCATCATCTGCTCCATATGCTGATAGAAACGTTCCAGATCGTCCACCAGCGGATAAGGCGACTCTTCATATTCTGGCTGGCTGCTTTCCTGCGACTGCAGCCAGGCCATACGAACTTCATAAGCGATGATTTGTACCGCCATCGCCAGATTTAGCGAGCTGTATTCCGGGTTCGCGGCGATAGCGACGTGGTAGTGGCACTTTTGCAGCTCTTCGTTGGTCAGGCCCACGCGTTCACGGCCAAACACCAGCGCAACCGGTGCCTGCTGGCCTTCCTGCACGCTTTTGATACCGCATTCGCGCGGGTCAAGCATCGGCCACGGCAGCGAACGCGAGCGAGCGCTGGTGCCCACGACCAGGCTACATCCGGCCAGCGCTTCATCAAGCGTGTCGACAATGTGCGCTTCGCCAATGACGTCGCTGGCACCGGCGGCCAGGGCAATCGCCTGCGAGTCAGGTTTTACCAGCGGATTAACCAGATAAAGGTTGGTCAGGCCCATGGTTTTCATCGCGCGAGCGACGGAACCCATATTGCCGGTGTGAGAAGTTTCCACCAGCACGATTCGGATGTTTTGCAGCATAGGGATTCAGGTCTGTGAGATAATTTTGGGATATTAACATATTTTCAGGACTTTTAATGAACCCGCTGTTATAATCCGCGCCGTTTTCCGTTCTTTAACATCCAGTGAGAGAGACCGATGCATCCGATGCTCAACATCGCCGTGCGCGCTGCGCGCAAGGCCGGTAATTTGATTGCCAAAAATTATGAAACTCCGGACGCCGTTGAAGCCAGCCAGAAAGGCAGCAACGACTTCGTTACCAATGTTGACCGCGACGCCGAGCGCCTGATTATTGAGGTGATTCGCAAGTCTTATCCGCAGCACACCATCATTACCGAAGAGAGTGGTGAGTTAGCCGGAACAGACCAGGATGTGCAATGGGTTATCGATCCACTGGATGGCACCACCAACTTCATCAAGCGTCTGCCTCACTTCTCCGTTTCTATCGCCGTGCGCATTAAAGGCCGCACCGAAGTGGCCGTGGTTTACGATCCTATGCGTAACGAACTGTTTAGCGCCGTTCGCGGCCAGGGCACCCAGCTGAACGGCTATCGCCTGCGTGGTTCTACCGCTCGCGATCTGGACGGCACCATTCTGGCTACCGGCTTCCCGTTCAAGCTGAAGCAGCACGCCACGCCTTATATCAATATCGTTGGCAAACTCTTTACCCAGTGTGCGGACTTCCGCCGCTCCGGCTCTGCCGCGCTGGACCTGGCCTATGTGGCCGCGGGTCGCGTGGATGGCTATTTCGAAATCGGTCTGAAGCCGTGGGATTTCGCCGCAGGCGAACTGCTGGTGCGTGAAGCGGGCGGCCTGGTTACCGACTTCGTGGGCGCGCATGGCTATATGCATTCTGGCAACATCGTAGCGGGTAATCCGCGCGTGGTGAAAGCGATGCTGGCCTCTATGCGTGACGAGCTGAGCGAAGCGCTGAAGCGCTAAGTCGCCCCGGTGATAAAAGGCTGAACCTTCGTTCGGCCTTTTTTTATGCTTAAAACATGGGTCGAATACCGCCGGACATCGCCGGTTGCGCGCTCAGCCACAGAATAGTGCCGATTGCCACCAGCATTAGCCCACCCGTAAATGACAGACAGGCCCACAGAAGTTTTTGCCCGCCCTGCCCTTTTTTATTCTGACTGAGCTTTAGCGCCAGCGCGCGGGAAACCTGTACCAGCAGCGCCATAGCGGTTACCGTGATCGCCGTGCCGACAGCCATCGTCAGCGCCGACAACACGCCCCACCAGTAAACGCCAATCACTTTAGCAAACAGCAGCATCATAATCGCGCCGGAACAGGGACGCAGGCCCATCGACAGCACCACCAGCGCTTTGGTTTTGCCGCTGACCGCTTTGTCGAGCATTCCGCTGTCCGGCACGTGCTGATGGCCGCAGCCGCACTGTTCGTGGTGCTGATGTTTGTGCTGATATTGATGCGGATGCACACCAACCTGCGTAGCGGGCAGCACGTTACGGATAACCATTTTGGGCTTTCTCAACAGATGAACCATCCTGGCGGCCGCGCGCCAGCACAGCCAAAGACCCAGCCCTGCCACCAGCAGATAGCTGCCCTTTTCCAGCCAGTAGCTGCTGATATGCAGCTGGCGCGAAGAGAGTTGCAGCACCGTCAGCATGATGGTTACCAGCGCAATCGCCACACCGCCCTGCAATACGGCGGCGGCCAGCGTCAGCCTGATGCTGGTTTTCATCTTTGTCGGATGCGTTGCCAGAAAAGTGGCGATAACCACTTTGCCGTGACCAGGCCCCACCGCGTGCAGAATGCCGTAAACCAGGCTAAAGCCCATCAGCGTTACGCCGACCTGACCCGGCTGGCTTGCAACCTGTTGCAGCAGCGCCGTCATCTCAACGTGCAGATTCCGCTGCCAGACCACGCTTTGTAATAAAATTTGCGGCCAGGAGAACCACAACGTGATGCCCGCTGCGGTAAACAGCAAAAGCAAAAGATAAAGCGGCCAGGCCTGAAGCCAGCGGCGGCGCGAAGGCAATAAACAGGAGATTACTGACATAGTAAGGTTACCGTCTGGGCAAACTGGCGGCCTAAATCCATATCGGCTGGCGGCGCGTCAGCCTTATCCAGCGACAGCGCATAGGCCTGCAAGGAGGTATTGGGATCGGGCGTTTTTAAGCTGAAGCGGCACTGCCGGGCCAGCTCCGCAGGAATATGTAACGCTTTTTCAGAATCAAAAGTCATATCAACAAAGTAAGTCGGATCAAAAACGGAAAAGCTGTAGCGTTGTCCGGCCAGCGGCTGCGGCTCGCCCAGCGGTAAAATAAACTCCAGCACGGCTTTATTTCCCTGTCTCAGCAACCGGTATTCCGGCGGTAAATTACCAAATTTTACCGGTTTTCCCTGATGCCAGAACTCGGTAAAATAGTGCTGCCCAAGCACGTTTGCCATGACTTCTGCGGCCAGCTTTTTCCAGATAACGGAATCAGGTTTGGCAGAGCGCGCGTCGTAGAGCAAATCGGCGGAAGTGATTTCATCCATTACCCAGCGCATTTTCAGGCCGGTAAGCTGATTGTCCTGATGCACCAGCGTCGTCTGCATGCTGATAAAACTATGGGGATGGCTCCAGGCCAGCGGTGCCATGGCAAAGAATGCCACGAAAACCAGAGTAATGGAAACGTTATAACGTAACAATATCTGCTCCTTTTCTGCTCGGACAGTCAATTCTGTGACCTGCCTTAAAAGCTACAAAAAAATGTTGGGACTGTCGGTTTAGTCGAAGGCAATCACGCTATTCTTAGCGAAGTGCTTTTAACAGAGACGGCAGACCATGACAGAATCCTTATCCGGGCCTGCTGCTTTCTCCAGCCCGCAGCGACGCTGCCACCTGCTTTTACTGCTTTATCTTCCGACCAGCGTAACGCTGGATCTCGTCTGCCAGCTCAACGGCGTTGATCCTGCCGTTGCCCGGCAAGATATAGCGGAGGTGGCGGCAGAAATCCAGCGCTATCACAGGCTCGCTGTTGTACAGCCAGCCAGCGAAAGCTTTGCGATCGAAGGTGCGGAACTGGATCGGCAGCTGTGCCTGCTGCACTGGCTCAGACGTGCGCTGCGGCTGACGCCCGATTTCGTTCGCCAGCAATTTTCGCCCGCCATCAAACAGCAGCTGCAACGTTTGCAAATGGAAAAATTGCTCTACGACGAGCATAACCTGAGCGCGCTGATCCAACATTGCTCGCAGGGGCTGGCACGGGATTTTACTGACCGTGACCGCCAGTTTTTGCCGCTGTTTATGCAGTACGTACTGTGCTGCCGGGCGGAACTGGCCTTTAACGAATCGCAGCAGGCCTGGCTGTCAGCGCGCGCAGAATTCAGGGTAGCGCAGGAGATAGTTAACCACTGGCAGAAACGCTGTAAAAACGCGCCGGACAGCAGCGTTGCCTGTTTGCTCGCGCTGCTGTTTAGCCAGATTCATGCCCCCGTGGTGGCCGACATTCGTTTCGACTACCAGCGCCAGCTGCATGAAGAAGTGCACTTGCTGATCGAGCGCTTTCAAATGCTTTCGGGCCATTTTTTTAGCAATCCAGACGAGCTTGGCGAACAGCTTTATACCCACCTTGCTCAGGCGCTGGAACGCTGCCTGTTCGGCATCGGCATTGATAACAGCCTGTCGGACGAGGTGGTCCAGCTCTATCCCCGGCTGCTGCGCACCACCAAAGAAGCGATCGTCAACTTCGAGCAGCATTACGGGCTGGCTTTCTCGCAGGAAGAGATGGGTCTGATTGCCATTATCTTTGGTGCCTGGCTGATGCAGGAGAACGTTCTACAGGAAAAACAGGTGCTGTTGCTGACCGGAAAAGATCGCGAGCTGGAAAAGCAGGTCGAACAGCAGCTCAGAGAACTGACGCTGCTGCCGTTGAGCATTAAATATCTGGATGTCATCGAGTATCAGCGCAGCAGCGCGCCGAAAGGTATTGCGCTGGTGATTACGCCTTACGCCACGCCGCTGCCGCTCTATTCTCCGCCGTTAATTCATGCGGAACTGCCGTTGCAGTCTCATCAGCAGGAACGTATCCGGCTGCTGCTTGAATCATAAACCGGCCGCTTTTGGACGCAGAAAGAGCGCCGGAACGACCAGCAGCGCCATCACCCAAAAAATATTGCCGTGCAGATGCGGGAACAGCAAGCCGCAGACGACCGTCATGACCGCAATGCCGCCGCCCATTGCGACTGCTGAATAAACGGACTGCAGGCGAATCACTTCCGCTCCTTCCCTGGCTGCGATAAAGCGCATGGCAGCAAGATGGCAAATGGTGAAGCTGCCGCAGTGCAGAATTTGCGCTATCACCAGCAGCGGTAAAGCGGTTGTCGAGGCCAGCAGGCTCCAGCGGATCAGCGCGCAAATGCCGGAAAGCAGCAGCAAATCACGCGCCGTCCAGCGGCGAAACAGTTTACCGCTGGCGGCAAAAACAATGATTTCCGCCACCACGCCCAGCGACCAGAGGTAGCCCACCACGCTGGCGGAATAGCCTGCATCCTGCCACCAGATAGCGCTAAAGCCGTAATAAGCCGCGTGCGCACCCTGCATCAGCATTACGCACAGCAAAAAGCGCCAGACCGCATTTTCCTTCAGCAGCCGTTGCCAGTCCTGCCAGCTGGCGCGTTCCACCTGCTTTTCGCTGCCCTGCGGCATTACCGCCGGACGAAACAGCATGCCGCCAAGCATGGCCGCCACGCCCGCACAGAGCAGCCATAAAATGGCCTGGTAAGAGAAAGCGTTAACCAGTACGCCCGTCAACGCAGAGCTGATAACAAACGCCAGCGATCCCCATAGCCTGACCGGCCCGTAGGCCATCGCAATCTGCCGTTGCCAGGTGGCGGCCAGCGCGTCGCTGATCGGCACCAGCGGCGAGAAAAACAGGTTAAAACCAATCATCACCAGCAGCAGCCAGACCCAAAAAGTCCCGATCCAGAAGCCCAGCGCGCACAGCAGCGATAAGCCAGCCAGCAGACGAAGCACGGTAATTAATCGAGAAGGATTGGTGACGCGGGAAGCGATAAGCAGGCTACCGGTAAAGCGGGCAACCATGCCAGCCCCAAGCAGCAGACCGATTTTTTCAGCATCCAGACCGACGCCTTTTAGCCACACGGCCCAGAAAGGTAGCCAGACGCCATAGGCAAAGAAATAGGTGAAGTAACCCAGCGCAAGCCACCAGGCAGAACGAATTGCCATTTTCCCTCCGGCAAAATTCAGGCAAAAAAAACGGGACATCAAGTCCCGTTTTATCGTTAAAGCTAAAATTTTATGCGTATACCGGGAAGCGGGCGCACAGTTCCAGCACCTGCTTTTTCACGCGTTCGATAGTGGCTTCATCGTTGACGTTGTCAAGAATATCGCTGATCCAGCCAGCCAGCTCGCGTACTTCGGCTTCTTTAAAACCGCGACGGGTTACGGCCGGGGAACCGATACGGATACCGGAAGTCACAAACGGGCTTTTCGGATCGTTCGGCACGCTGTTTTTGTTTACGGTGATGTTGGCACGGCCCAGCGCCGCATCGGCTTCTTTACCGGTCAGGTTTTTCGCCACCAGATCGATCAGGAACAGATGGTTGTGGGTACCGCCAGAAACGATGTCGTAACCGCGCTCCAGCAGCACTTCCACCATTGCTTTAGCGTTTTTGGCAACCTGCTGCTGATAGACCTTGAACTCTGGCTCCATCGCTTCTTTCAGCGCTACCGCTTTACCGGCAATTACGTGCATCAGCGGGCCGCCCTGGCCGCCAGGGAAGACGGCAGAGTTCAGTTTCTTATACAGATCTTCGTCGCCGCCTTTCGCCAGGATCAGGCCGCCACGCGGGCCAGCCAGCGTTTTATGCGTGGTGGTGGTAACGATATGCGCATGAGGAACCGGGTTTGGATAAACGCCTGCGGCGATCAGGCCAGCAACGTGTGCCATATCAACAAACAGGTAAGCGCCGATGCTGTCTGCGATCTCGCGCATTTTTGCCCAGTCGCAGACGCCGGAATAGGCAGAGAAACCGCCAATGATCATTTTCGGCTTGTGCTTCTGCGCCTGTGCAGCCAGATCGTCGTAGTCAATTTTGCCGGTTTCGTCGATGCCGTAAGGCACCACGTTATAAAGCTTACCGGACAGGTTAACCGGTGAACCGTGGGTCAGATGGCCGCCGTGCGCCAGGTTCATGCCCAGAATAGTGTCGCCCGGCTGCAGCAGCGCGGTATAAACAGCAAAGTTGGCCTGTGAGCCGGAATGTGGCTGCACGTTGGCATAGTCTGCGCCAAACAGCTCTTTCGCACGGTCGATAGCCAGCTGCTCGATGATATCCACATATTCACAGCCGCCGTAGTAGCGCTTGCCCGGATAGCCTTCGGCATATTTGTTGGTCAGCTGAGATCCCTGCGCCTGCATGACGCGCGGACTGGTGTAGTTTTCCGAAGCAATCAGTTCAATATGCTCTTCCTGACGCACTTTCTCTTGCTCCATTGCCTGCCACAACTCGGCATCATAATCGGCAATATTCATATCACGCTTTAACATCCGCTTCTCCTGACTCAGCTAACAATCTATTCGGCATTGAACGGCCCTTTTGGGCGAAGGCCAACAGTGTAAACCGTTTTGCCCGTTCAGGGATAGCCAGAAAGCGCGGTTTTTACGCAAACGATTGGCTCTACGGCTGGCAAGGGTTAATTAATCGTTTTCTCCACGCGGCGAGCTGGATAATCCCTCATCATGCGAATGCAAATTTTTCATCTTCGCTTGTTTTATGCGGTAATAAATCACCCTGTTTAGTAGAGGGATATTTACAAAACAGGCCGTTTCGCTATAAGATGCATTTAAAATGCAACTTATAGAGATCCCCAGGAGCACGCTATGTTAGACGCCCAGACTATCAGCACCATTAAGGCAACCATTCCCGCTTTGCTGGCAACCGGTCCTGCCCTCACCGCTCACTTCTATGAGCGGATGTTCACCCATCATCCCGAGCTGAAAGACATTTTTAATATGAGTAACCAGCGCAATGGCAATCAGCGGGAAGCGCTGTTCAACGCCATCTGCGCCTATGCAGGGAATATTGAAAATCTACCCGCTATTCTGCCCGCGGTAGAAAAAATCGCGCAGAAGCACACCAGCTTTGCAGTGAAGCCGGAACAGTATCAGATTGTCGGCGAGCACCTGCTGGCCACGCTGGATGAAATGCTCAGCCCCGGCCAGGAAGTGCTGGATGCCTGGGGGAAAGCTTACGGCGTGCTGGCTGGCGTGTTTATCAAGCGCGAGGAAGAGCTTTATGAAGCCGCGGAGCAGAAGCCGGGCGGCTGGCGGACACCGCGCGCCTTCCGTATTGCGGAGATTACGCAGCAAAGTGAAGTGATTAAAAGTTTCCTGCTGGTTCCCACGGACGGCAAGCCGGTAGCCGACTATCAGGCCGGACAATATCTGGGCGTATGGGTGCGCAACGAAAGCTTTGCCAATCAGGAAATCCGTCAGTATTCATTGACTCGCGCGCCTAACGGCAAAGATTACCGAATTGCCGTGCGTTATGAAGCAGGCGGAACGGTTTCCGGCTGGTTACATCAGCATGCGCGCGTGGGCGACGAAGTACAGCTCGCGGCTCCGGCCGGTGATTTCTTCCTGAACGTGCAGCCGCAAACGCCGGTCACGCTGATTTCCGCAGGCGTTGGCCAGACGCCGATGCTGGCGATGCTCGAGGTACTGGCGGCCGCCGGACATCCGGCACGCGTGCAGTGGTTCCACGCGGCTGATAATGGCAAAACGCATGCTTTTGCCGCTGAGGTTGCCGCCGCTGGCGGTCAGCTTACACTTTTTTCTCAGTATATCTGGTACAAAGACCCGCAGCCTGAAGACCACAATCGCTATAACGTGCCGGGCCTGATGAACCTGCTGCCGATAAAAAACCAGTTCAGCGATCCGGCTACGCATTACTATCTTTGCGGCCCGATTGGGTTTATGCAGTTTGTTGCTGCACAGCTGGTAAAAATGGGGACAGATACCGATCGGATCCACTACGAAGTGTTTGGTCCGCATAAGGTGATTTAAGCGAGGCGTGGGCTTAAGCCTGTTAAGCAGGACGCCGCCCTGGAGCGGCGTCTGAGCAGATAGCTTTCTAAACAGCTGGCTATTGCGGGGTGGTTTCTGAACAGTAGCCTGATGCAGACTGGCGCTGAGAAGTAGCGCCAGGCAGACTGACTCTGAGAAGTAACTCAAGACAGGCTGGCTCTGAGAAGTAGCCCAGGCAGACTGACTCTGAGAAGTAGCCCAGGCAGACTGACTCTGAGAAGTAACTCAAGACAGGCTGGCTCTGAGAAGTAACTCAAGACAGGCTGACTCTGAGAAGTAACTCAAGACAGGCTGGCTCTGAGAAGTAACTCAAGACAGGCTGGCTCAGAAAAGTAGCCTAGGGCCGATGGCTTTATCGGCCTTTCATCAGCGCTCGAGCGGCTTAAATAGCTTCTTCGTCTTCTTCGCCGGTACGAATACGTACTACGCGAGCCACATCGAATACAAAAATCTTGCCGTCACCGATTTTTCCGGTCTGGGCGGTTTTCATGATCGTTTCCACGCAGGTATCGACAATATCGTCCGCCACCACGATCTCAATCTTCACCTTTGGCAGAAAATCGACCATGTATTCCGCGCCGCGATAGAGTTCGGTATGGCCTTTCTGACGACCAAAACCTTTTACCTCGGTCACGGTCATACCGGTGATCCCTACTTCGGCAAGCGCTTCGCGCACGTCATCCAGCTTGAACGGTTTGATAATTGCATCAATCTTTTTCATGACAGGCCCTTGTTATTCCCTCACCAGCCGGAGGATAAGTGTATTTTAGTGGACGGACAGCGGACAGCCCGTCTCTTTTCCGGGTGGATAACCTATCACATCCCGACCCTGAAGCGGCACAAAAAAACTACTCTTTAAAATCAGAGGGATCCAGCTCGTGACGCGCCAGTAATTTATAAAATTCCGTGCGGTTGCGTCCCGCCAGGCGAGCCGCGTTGGTTACGTTACCCCTGGTCATTTGCAGCAGCTTACGCAGATAGTTCAGCTCAAACTGGTTTCTGGCCTCTACAAAGCCAGGCAGCGCCGTATTTTCGCCTTCCAGCGCCTGTTCAACCAGCGCCTCGCCAATAACCGGCGCGGAGCTTAGCGCCACGCATTGTTCAATAACGTTGACCAGCTGCCGTACGTTACCCGGCCAGCTGGCGGCAATCAGGCGCTTCATCGCGTCGGTAGAAAAACTGCGCACGAAGGGTTTATGCCGCTCGGCCGCCTGTTTTAACAGATGGTTTGCCAACAGCGGAATATCTTCAGCGCGTTCATGCAGTGCCGGAATACGTAGCGCGACTACGTTCAGACGGTAAAAAAGATCCTCGCGGAATTCTTTTTTCTCCATCGCTTTTGGCAGATCGCGATGGGTGGCAGAAATGATGCGCACGTTAATATCCAGATCGCGATTGCTACCGAGCGGCCGGACTTTACGCTCCTGCAAAACGCGCAGGAGCTTAACCTGTAGCGCCTGCGGCATATCGCCAATTTCGTCAAGAAACAGCGTGCCGCCTTCCGCCGCCTGAAACAGCCCTTCCCGCTGGCTGACCGCGCCGGTAAAGGCACCTTTAGCATGGCCGAACAGCTCCGATTCGAGCAGCTGTTCCGGCAGTGCGCCACAGTTAATAGCGATAAAGGCCTTGTTCGCTCGCGGACTGGCCGCATGGATTGCCTGAGCCAACACCTCTTTACCGGTACCGCTCTGGCCGGAGATCAGCACGCTGACGTCCGACTGCGCGACCATTCTGGCCTGCTCCAGCAGCCGCAGCATCAGCGGGCTACGGGTAACGATGCTTTCACGCCATGCATCGTCGCTGGCCGGCGCGCGCTGGGCAAGCGCCTGGTCGATAGCGCTATACAGCGCATCACGATCGACAGGTTTAGTCAGGAAGCTGAAAACGCCCTGCTGCGTGGCGGAAACGGCCTCCGGGATAGAGCCGTGCGCGGTCAGGATGATAACCGGCATGCCAGGATGGCTTTTTTGCACTTCGCCAAACAGCGCCAGGCCGTTCATCTCGTCCATTCTTAAATCGCTGATCACCAGATCGATGCGCTGGTTTTGCAGCATGCGTAGCGCTTCCGCGCCGCTTTCGGCGGTAAAGACGCTAAAGCCTTCGCTACTCAGGCGCATTCCAAGCAGCTTCAGCAGGCCCGGATCGTCGTCCACCAGCAGCAGATTGGCCGATTTTTTCATTGTCGGGTCTCCTTTTCCACGCCGCTTTTATCGTTGTGATTGTCTGTGCTGTCAGGAGAGTGGCGAGATGAAAGCTGGCGCTCAATGTCCGTTAGCGAGTCAAGCTTGCGGCGCGTGACCTTTAATTCTGCGCTTAAAGCCACCTGCTGCTGGCGCAGCGTGTCCAGCTGGGCGTCGCTGGTTTGCTGGAGATGGTGATAGCGCGTGCGCTCTTCTGAAAGCTGGAGCTGCGCCATCTGGTTATCGCGCCACAGCTGCTGTAACGTTCTGACCGGGGCCGGAAAGTCGCGGCCAAATTCGTCAAGATGCAGCATATACTGGCGTCGTTCAATCGGCGTGACGTTACCGTTAGCCATCAGCACCCCTTGTTTAAACGCGGCCTGCCAGCTGTCAGCTATCTGGCGTCTTGCTTCGGCGCGGGCATCGGCTGGCGATAGCCTGGCGGCACAGTCCATCGCCCGTAGCCAGTAAAGCGCGTTATCGGTTTTGCTTTCTTCAACATTCCAGATCAGCGCGCAGTCGACCAGTCGATAGTCAATCACGCTCGCTTCGGGTTCTTTGGCCTCGTGGAGCCCGGCTATTCTGGCGTCTGGCTTATGGCTTGCGCAGGCCGCCAGCAAGCCGGCCAGCAGCGTGATAGCGGTCAGTTTGCCCGGCTGCGCAAAAAATCCCGCAGCAAAAAAGAGTGAAGATCTCATTATTTATGCTCGACGATAGAATTGAGTTCGATGCGAAAGCAAACGTCCGCCTGTTTGCTGGTCGCCAGCCTGAGATCGCCCTGTAAACGGTTCACGCAATCTTTGGCGATACTGAGTCCCAGACCGCTGCCTTTTACCGCGCCTTTGCGCTGCTGGCTGCCCTGAAAAAACGGTTCAAAGATCATCGCCCGTTCGCTTTCGGGAATTGGCGAGCCGCTGTTAGCGACTTCGATAATGACCTTGCGGCCCTCTGGCCAGCTGCGGATCCAGATAGTACCGGATTCGTCGCCGTAGTGTATCGCATTCGAGTAGAGATTATCGACCGCCCTGGTCAGCAGCGTCTCTTCTGCCCGGCACGTTTTGGCCGCCAGCGTGATGTCCGTCTGCATCATACGTTTGCGCGCCGTCAGATTATGGCTATCGACGATGCGGTCAATCAGCGGCCCCAGCTCAACGGGTTTCAACACTATCTGCGCTTCCGAAAGCTTACGGTTATAGTCCAGCAGTTGCTCAATCAGCCGCTGCAAATGACGGCTGCTTTCATCAAGAATAGTCACCACATCGCGCTGGTCAGCCGTTAACGGGCCGGCCACTTCATCCGCCAGCAGCGCCGTGCCTTCCCGCATGCTGGCCAGCGGCGTTTTCAGTTCGTGCGAGATATGTCGCAAAAACTCGTGCCGCTGCGATTCCAGAAAGACCAGCCGCTCGCTCAGCCACAGGATGCGCTGCCCCAGCGAACGCAGCTCGCGCGGCCCCTTTAAGGCCAGATTATGGCTGGCGGAACGCCCTTCCCCCAGGCGGTTAATCATGCGCTCCACGGCTTTTACCGGCCCAATGATCATGCGGGTAAACAGCAATACCAGGCCAAGGCTCAGCAGAAAAAGGATAAGCGCCTGCCAGCCAAAATACTGGCCGCGCTCGGCTATCTCTCTTTGTAGCTGTAGCCCGCGAGAAAAGGCCGCTTCGCGAGTAAACTGCACCAGCTGGCCGTTAGTGGCGGAAAAGCTTTCCAGATTATCGGAGGCCGCTTTTACCGGGCTGCTGTTTTCACAGCTGATTTTATCCAGGCGGGAAAGCAGCTGCTGTAGCGTCTGAGAAAGCTTCTCGTTCGGCAACGCTGCCGTCTGCTCCGCGAGCATCTGTACATATTTGGTCCGCTGGCTTTGATAAAGATTGGCCAGCATCGGATCGTCCAGCACGCAGTACTGGCGATAGCTTCGCTCCAGCTCAAGGGCGGTACGCGCCATCGCCTCGCTGCGCCGCACGTCGGTCAGGGTCGAGCGGTTGGTATCCGCCGCCTGGTTACTTAAGGCGGAGAGGCTTTCCCATGCCTGCCACGCCAGCACCAGCAGCGGCAGCAGCACCAGAAGAAAGGCCATCAGCACCAGCTGACGTAAGGATTGGGGAAAAAAACGCCATGTTTTCACGCGCAGCTCTCTTTAGACAGTTCAGCCCGATGCTAGCTGAGTGCGACGCCGGAAGAAAGCCCTGCGGCAGAATGAAAAACGGCAGGCTTAAAAGCCTGCCGCTAGAGCGATGTCGGTAATAACCGCCATGCCGAAAAAGGTGGTGCCTAACTCAACGTTGCGCCCGTGGTGTGATAAAGCCATTGCTGGTCTGTTATCGGTCCGGTGGACGGCAGGCACCGTATTGTGCGTCATTCGAGGTTGTTATGAAGCGCTTGACCGCTTGCGCAGGGCTGTCATAACCAGGTGAATGAGCCACTGGGTAAACTATAGCAAAACCCGTGCCATGTTTAAATTTATTTTTTATTGCATTGATTAATAAGAAGAAAAAAACATGATGGATTTATACGCAGGGGATTCGGTTTTCACAGCGCCAGGAAAGTGTCGCCAGAAAGAAACATCTTTAGGATTAACCTTAATAGATAAGCTTAATCAATGGGTTATGTGTCGCTATTTAGCGACACATAAGATTGGCCGTGTCGCTGATTTACAACAAACGGGATAACGGGATTAAAAAAGGGCAGCCGAAGCTGCCCTTTTATTACGCCTGGCGTATTAACCTAACTGCTTACGCGCGTTACGGAAAATACGCATCCACGGGCTGTCTTCGCCCCACTCCGCCGGATGCCAGGAGTTGCTGACGGTGCGGAAAACGCGCTCCGGATGCGGCATCATGATGGTGACGCGACCGCTTTCGTTGGTCACGGCCGTGACGCCGTTTGGTGAACCGTTCGGGTTAGCCGGGTAGCTTTCTGTCACTTTGCCAAAGTTGTCGACAAAGCGCAGCGCTACCAGTCCTTTGTGCTCCAGCGTCGCCAGATGCGCTTCGTCACGCACCTCGACAAAACCTTCACCGTGGGAAACGGCAATCGGCATGCGGGAGCCTGCCATGCCGTCCAGCAGCAGCGACGGGCTGGCCGCTACTTCTACCAGACTGAAGCGGGCTTCGAAACGTTCGGACTGGTTACGCACAAAGCGCGGCCAGGCTTCGCTTCCCGGGATCAGTTCGCGCAGGTTAGACATCATCTGGCAGCCGTTACAGACGCCCAGCGCCAGCGTTTGCGGACGGTGGAAGAAGGTTTCGAACTCGTCGCGCACGCGGCTGTTGAACAGAATAGATTTCGCCCAGCCTTCCCCGGCACCCAGCACGTCACCATACGAGAAGCCGCCGCAGGCAACCAGCGTCTGGAACTCTTCCAGGCCACGGCGTCCAGCCAGCAGGTCGCTCATGTGCACGTCAACCGCGTCAAAACCAGCGCGATGGAACGCGGCAGCCATCTCCACATGGGAGTTAACGCCCTGCTCACGCAGCACGGCCACTTTCGGACGAGCGCCCTTAGCGATATAAGGAGCGGCGACATCTTCTTCCGGCCGGAATGCCAGCTTCACGTTCAGGCCAGGATCGAGATCGTTTTTCTTCGCCTCGTGTTCCTGATCGGCACACTCTGGGTTATCGCGCAGACGCTGCATCTGCCAGGTGGTTTCCGCCCACCAGGTACGCAGGGTCGTGCGGCTTTCGCTATAGACCGCCGAATCACCGGAAGTGATAACAAAACGATCGCCAGGCAGCGCGTGGCCAAGGAAATGAACGCAGTCGGCAAGGCCGTGATCGGCAAAGATCTGCTCAACGTGTTGGCGATCTTCAGCAGCAACCTGGATCACCGCACCCAGCTCTTCGTTAAACAGCGCCGCCAGAGAATCGCTACCCAGCGCGGCGATATCCGCCTCAATGCCGCAGTGGCCGGTAAAGGCCATTTCTGCCAGCGTGACCAGCAGGCCGCCGTCGGAACGGTCGTGATAGGCCAGCAGCTTCTCTTCAGCCACCAGCGCCTGCATGGCGTTAAAGAAACCGGCCAGCTGTGTAGCGTCGCGCACGTCGGCAGGCTTGTCGCCCAGCTGACGGTAAACCTGCGACAGCGCGGTTGCGCCCAGTGCGTTAAGGCCACGGCCCAGGTCAATCAGCAGCAGCGCGTTGTCACGGTCTGGTTGCAGCTGTGGCGTAACGGTACGACGTACATCTTCCACGCGGGCAAAAGCGGTGATCACCAGAGAGAGTGGCGAAGTCATTTCGCGCTGCTCGGTGCCGTGCTGCCAGCGGGTTTTCATCGACATTGAATCTTTGCCGACCGGAATCGTAATTCCCAGCGCCGGACAGAGTTCTTCGCCTACGGCCTTCACCGCTTCATACAGCCCGGCATCTTCGCCCGGATGGCCTGCTGCCGCCATCCAGTTTGCGGAAAGCTTGATGCGCTTCAGTGAACCAATCTGCGTCGCGGCGATATTGGTGAGCGCCTCGCCCACGGCCAGACGACCGGAAGCAGCGAAATCCAGTAAGGCAACCGGCGCACGTTCGCCCAGCGCCATCGCTTCGCCGTAATAGCTGTCCAGGCTGGCGGTGGTCACGGCGCAGTTAGCAACCGGGATCTGCCATGGGCCAACCATCTGATCGCGTGCAACCATACCGGTAACAGTACGGTCGCCTATGGTTATCAGGAAGGTTTTTTCCGCCACGGTCGGCAGATGCAGCACGCGATGCACGGCATCGGCAACCGTTATCGCTTCACGCGCCAGCGGCTCGCCTTTGGCCTTCAGCGTGCTGACGTCGCGCGTCATCTTCGGCGTTTTGCCCAACAGCACGTCCAGCGGCATATCGATTGGCTTGTTGTCGAAATGGCTGTCGTTCAGCGTCAGATGCAGCTCTTCCGTCGCCTCACCGATAACGGCATAAGGCGCGCGTTCACGCTGGCAAAGCGCATCAAACTGCGCCAGTTTTTCTGGCGAAACGGCCAGCACATAACGTTCCTGCGACTCGTTACACCAGACTTCCAGCGGGCTCATGCCTGGCTCATCGCTAAGGATGTCGCGCAGATTAAAACGGCCGCCGCGCTCGCCATCGCTGACCAGTTCCGGCATGGCGTTAGAAAGACCGCCCGCGCCGACGTCGTGAATAAACAGGATCGGGTTTTCTTCGCCCAGCTGCCAGCAGCGGTCGATCACTTCCTGACAACGGCGTTCCATTTCCGGGTTATCGCGCTGTACGGAAGCGAAGTCGAGATCCGCATCAGACTGGCCGGAAGCCATTGAGGAAGCCGCGCCGCCGCCCAGGCCGATATTCATCGCCGGGCCGCCCAGTACGATCAGTTTCGCGCCAACGGTGATTTCACCTTTCTGCACGTGATCGGCACGAATATTACCGATACCGCCAGCCAGCATAATCGGCTTGTGGTAGCCGCGCAGCTCGACGCCGTTGTGGCTGTTAACCTGCTCTTCATAGGTACGGAAGTAGCCGGTCAGCGCCGGGCGTCCAAATTCGTTATTAAACGCCGCGCCGCCCAGTGGGCCTTCGGTCATGATATCCAGCGCGGTGACGATACGATCCGGCTTGCCGAAATCCTCTTCCCACGGCTGTTCAAAACCTGGAATGCGTAGGTTAGAAACAGAGAAGCCTGCCAGGCCCGCCTTCGGTTTCGCGCCGCGCCCCGTTGCGCCTTCATCACGAATTTCACCGCCGGAACCGGTAGCGGCGCCAGGCCACGGCGAGATAGCCGTTGGGTGGTTATGCGTTTCCACCTTCATCAGGATGTGTGCTTCTTCCTGATGGAAATCGTACTGGCTGTCGGCATTGGCATAAAAGCGGCCTACCTGAGAACCTTCCATTACCGCCGCGTTGTCTTTATAGGCGGACAAAACGTGGTCTGGCGTTTTCTCAAAGGTATTTTTGATCATTTTGAACAGCGATTTAGGCTGCTGCACGCCGTCGATTACCCAGTCGGCGTTAAAAATTTTGTGACGACAGTGCTCGGAGTTTGCCTGCGCAAACATATAAAGCTCAATGTCGTTCGGGTTGCGCCCGAGTTTTTCAAAAGCCTGCTGCAGGTAGTCGATTTCATCTTCTGCCAGCGCCAGGCCCAGCTTGCGGTTAGCCTGCTCCAGCGCCGCGCGGCCTTCACCCAGCACGTCGACGCTGGTGAGCGGTGCCGGCTGGTGATGGGCAAACAGCTGTTCAGCCTGAGACAGATCGCTCAGCACCACTTCCATCATACGATCGTGCAGCAGCGCGGCAAGCCCGCTCCACTGCGCTTCGGTAAACTGCGGCGCTTTCACATAGAAAGCCAGGCCGCGCTCCAGGCGCAATACCTGTGGCAGATCGCAGTTATGGGCGATATCCGTCGCCTTGGAAGACCAGGGAGAAATGGTTCCCGGACGCGGCGTCACCAGCAGCAGGCGACCTTCGGGAGTGTGTTCGGCGAGAGAAGGACCGTATTTCAGCAGGCGCTGCAAACGGGATTTTTCATCCTCGCTTAAGGGCGCGCTGACATCGGCGAAATGGACGTACTCGGCGTAAATGTCACTCACCGGCAGGTGAGCGTCCTGAAAGCGGGTCAGCAGTTTGTTAATACGAAATGCCGACAGAGCGGGCGAACCACGCAGAATTTCCATCATTAAAGATCTCTCGTCAGAGCGCCAGGCGACGCTTCTTTGGGCGCAACAGGGAAAACGGGCGCTATTATAGAGAATCCCCACCTGTTACGAAACCGTTTGCGCAGAATTTATCGCACAGAGGAATTGCCTGAAAAGCGCACAATTCCGGATGAATTCAGTTGCGCAGGTCGGTGGAGTTGCGCAAAATGCCCCACGCTCAGGGCCATTTCAGACCATAAATACTGCCGTTACAGACAGAATCCTGAGAGACATCGAGAGATAACCATTTGAAACGCCTGAAAATTAATTATCTGTTTGTCGGGCTGGTAACGCTGCTGCTCGCGCTGGCGCTGTGGCCGTCAATCCCGTGGCACAGCAGCGGGCTGGATCGAACAGAACAGATAAAATCGCGGGGTGTTTTGCGCGTCAGCACGCTCAATTCGCCTCTGACTTACTACACAGTGAATAAAGCGCCAGCCGGTATGGATTACGAGCTGGCAAAACGCTTCGCCAGTTATTTGGGAGTAAAACTGCAAATCACGGTGCGTCAAAACCTCAGCGAGCTGTTTGACGACCTGGAAAATAACAAAGCGGACATGCTGGCCGCCGGCCTGATTTATAACAACGATCGCCTTACGCACTTTCGTACCGGGCCAACCTACTATTCTGTTTCTCAGCAGCTGGTTTACCGGATGGGCAAGCCACGCCCGCCAAATCTGGGTGCGCTAAAGGGACGTCTGACGGTGGCTTCTGATTCTGCCTTCGCCTCTACCTTGCGCGATATCAGACAGAATCAGTATCCCGATCTCGACTGGGCAATCTCTACCGATCAAAGCCCGAACGCGCTGCTGGAAGCCGTGGCCGACGGCAAGCTTGACTATACGGTAGGCGATTCGGTGTCGATCGCGCTGCTGCAACGTATTCATCCGCAGCTGGCGGTGGCTTTTGATATTACCGATGAAGAGCCGGTCACCTGGTATATGCCGCGCGACGATGACGACAGCCTGTATGCCGCAATGCTGGACTATTTTAACCAGATGGCGGAAGAAGGCGCGATGGCGCGGCTGGATGAGAAGTATCTGGGCCACGTCGGGACTTTTGACTATGTCGATACCAGCACGTTTCTGCGCGCTATCGACAGCACCCTGCCCGGCATTCGGCCGCTGTTTGAAAAATATGCCCAGGAGATCGACTGGCGCCTGCTGGCGGCCATTTCCTGGCAGGAATCGCACTGGAATCCGCAGGCTACGTCGCCGACTGGCGTACGCGGCATGATGATGCTGACGCGCAATACGGCCGACAGCGTTGACGTTAGCGACAGAACCGATCCGGAACAGAGCATTCGCGGCGGCAGTGAATATCTGGTGCGGATGATGGCCAAGGTGCCGCCGACTATCCCCGAGGATGAACGCATCTGGTTCGCGCTGGCGGCCTATAATATGGGCTATGCCCACATGCTGGACGCGCGCAGGCTGACCGAAAAGCAGAAAGGCAACCCGGACAGCTGGGCCGACGTTAAGCAGCGGCTGCCGATGCTGAGCCAGAAACGCTATTACAGCCAGACGACCTACGGCTATGCACGCGGCCAGGAAGCCTATAACTATGTGGAGAATATCCGCATCTACCAGCTCAGCCTGGTGGGCTATTTACAGGATCAGGAAAGGAAGCTGGCGCAGCAGGCGGCACTGGAAGCACAGCTTGGTAAAGGCTATCCGGCCGTTGAACCGAAGGTAGCGGTAAACTGAAAAAGTTTGGCTGACCGATATCGATATCGCCGTTTTCGCGCATGGACGCGCAAAATGCTTCTTTATGGACGGATACTCGCCTGTCTGCGTTCCGGCCTGACGTTAATTTATCGGCAACGTCAGGCCCAACAACAAAACATTACTCTGCGTCCTTCTGCGCTGCGGCGCGTAGCTTATCGCGCAACGCTTTTTTCTCTGCTCGGCGGTAACGGAAAAAGTCGCTCAGCATTGCCGCGCACTCTGCGGCCAACACGCCCTCCTCGACTTTAACCTGATGGTTCATGCCCGCATGCCCCAGCACGTCCAGCAATGAGCCCGCCGCCCCGGTTTTTTCATCTCTGGCACCAAACACCAGCCGCCCTACTCTGCCGTGTACCATCGCGCCTGCGCACATCACGCAAGGTTCCAGCGTAACGTATAGCGTGGTATCCAGCAGGCGATAATTTTCCAGCACCTTGCCGCCCTGGCGCAGCGCCATAATTTCCGCATGGGCAGTAGGATCGTGATGGCCGATAGGCCGATTCCAGCCTTCGCCGATGACGCTGTCGTTCTGTACCAGCACGGCACCGACCGGTACTTCGCCCTCTTCCCAGGCACGGCGCGCCAGCGTCAAAGCATAGCGCATCCACTTTTCATCATTAAGGGTATTGCTCACCTGAGCCTCCAGCCAAAAAACGCCGGGCAGTATACCCGTTTACTCAAGCTGTTGCAGTTCCCCTTGCGGCGTCACGCGCCAGCGGTGCTGACAGAAAAACAGCAGCGGATTATCCTGCTTGCTGTCGCTATAGCCGCTGTAAAGCTGCAGAGGCGTGCCGATTTGCTCTTCAAGCCGCGCAACCTTTTCATGCCCCAGACAGCGCATCGCCAGCACTCGCCCGCCGTAAGCGCGCGCCATCTGGCTCGCGATCAGCTTTACCTTCGGCAAAAAAGAGGAGTCGAAATAGACCTGCTCTACCAGCGGCTGTGGCGAACCAGTAATCAGCCAGACGTCCGCATCAGCACTGTTAAGATAGTCCGTAAGCCGCTGCTGCACGACAGGAAAGGCCGTTACCCGCTGACGGAACCACTGCGCAAAAGCTTTCTCTCTGGCAAGCAGCCTTGCTTCGCTGTGCCCAAACGTTATTGACCACAGCAGCAGGCTCATCGGCCAGCGCGCCGCGCGTCCTTTTAACAGCATGCCTGCACCCACTACCGGCAGCAAAGGTATCACCAGCAACAGATTAAGCGGCTGACGCCATAACAGATAGCGCATAAAAGTGCCGAACATATCCTGCTGATGCAGCGTGCCGTCAAGATCGAAAAACACCACGCGTCGTTCCTGGCCAGTAATCAAACCTTTCTCCTCAGGGGGATCCCATAAACCATGCGCTTTCACGCCGCTTGCTAACCAGTAATAATAGTGAACGCTGAGATAACAGTGTCAAAACTTCAGGCGCGCACCTTATCGGGATAACAATTTTATGAAGAGTGACCGCTTTCCTGCAGCGCCGCCCGCAAAAAGCCCCGATGTTTGCTAAGCAACGTTTTGGCCCGTACGGCATCAACGCCGCTTAACACCATCAGGATGGCGGGCTTAACTTCATAAGCCGTTTGCTGTAGCGCGCTCTCCGCTTCCGCCCTTTCGCAGCCCGTTGCCTGACAAACCATACGGCAGGCGCGATCGACAAGCTTAACGTTGGTAGCCTGCATATCGACCATCAGATTCTGGTAAACCTTGCCGATTTTGACCATCGCGCCGGTTGAAATCATATTAAGTACCAGCTTTTGGGCCGTACCGGATTTTAAACGTGTCGATCCTGTTAACGCTTCCGGCCCTACAACGGGAGAAATGGCAATCTCCGCTTCCCGCGCTATGGGGGAGTCAGGATTGCAGGAAATAGCCGCCGTTTTACAGCCCAGCTGGCGGGCGAAGCGCAACGCGCCGATAACATAAGGTGTCCGGCCAGAAGCGGCCAGGCCCACTACCATATCCTGCGGCTTCAACGCTATCGCCTGTAAATCGCTTACGCCCAGCTGTTCATTATCTTCCGCACCTTCGACCGCTTTCAGTAACGCTCCCGGCCCGCCAGCAATCAGGCCCACTACCACACCGTGCGGCACGCCAAACGTTGGCGGACATTCGGAAGCATCCAGCACGCCCAGACGCCCACTGGTGCCTGCGCCCATATAAATTAGTCGTCCCCCCTGCTGAAGCGAGTAAGCTGCGGCCTCGACTGCTTTCGCCACTTCCGGCAGCGTTTGCCGCACGGCGTCAGCCACAGTCGCATCCTGCTCATTAAATTTTGTGACCATCTCCAGCGTGGACAGGCCGTCAAGCTCCATTGTCTCAACATTGCGCGTTTCTGAAATCAGTGAGCCTAAATTCATGCTATCCTCTCAGGTGAATTTTTAATTCTTTGTCGGGCTAAATTGCTGAATATTATATTCTCATCTGCCCGCTGACTGCCCGCTGGCCATCAGCGAACCGCTCTGGTCAGGGTAGTTTGCCTGCTGAACCGTGTGCAGACCAGTCTGAAAGGAGTACCAGGATGAGTTCACTGCTACGTATTCGCCAGCTTTATCCCACGCTGGCCCTGAACGAAAGGCGACTGGCTGATTTCCTGCTGTCACAGCCGGATCGGGCGCGTCATCTTAGCTCGCAAAAGCTGGCGGAAGAAGCCGGTATTAGCCAGTCCAGCGTGGTTAAATTTGCGCAAAAGCTCGGTTATAAAGGTTTCCCGGCTTTAAAACTGGCGCTGAGCGAATCGCTGGCGGAAAAGGATGCTATTACCGTCCACAACCTTATTTTAAGCGACGATCCTTTAAAAGTGGTTGGCGAAAAACTGCTGGCGGAGAAGCAGTCGGCGATCCGCGCCACGCTGGATATCAATAGTGAAGAGAAGCTGTTACAGACGCTAAACCTGTTAAAAAATGCAAAGCGAATCGTTCTGGTGGGTATTGGCGCTTCTGGCCTGGTAGCAAAAGATTTTTCGTGGAAGCTAATGAAGATTGGCATTCATGTGGTAGCGGAACAGGATATGCATGCGCTATTAGCCAGCGTGCAGGCGCTCGGGGTGGATGATGTGCTGCTGGCAATTTCCTATACCGGCGAGCGGCGAGAAATTAACCTGGCCGCGCAGGAAGCACGGCGCACGGGTGCCAGCGTGCTGGCATTTACCGGTTTTACGCCAAATACGTTGCAGCAATGCGCAACCCACTGTCTCTATACGGTGGCTGAGGAGCAAAGCACAAGCAGCGCATCAATTTCCTCTACTTCGGCACAGCTGGCGCTGACCGATCTGCTGTTTATGGCGCTGGTCCAGCACGATCCCGAACGGGCTTCCAGTCATATTCGCCACAGCGAGGCGCTGGTGAAGAAGCTGGTGTGATAAGCCACTGGCAGAAAAAAACGGGTAAGCATCTGACAGGTAATATGGTTTACGCGCTTTGCCAGACTCTTTTAACGAATGTAAACAAAATCTATGCACAGATGCTGGCTATGTTTTTTTGATTTTCCTATATAAATCAGCTATAAACGAAAACCATTTTTTAAAATAAGATGGCTGGTTTTTCACCAAAAATGCAGGGCCTGAGATAATTATCCTGAAGATATGAAAATGCTATATGAACCAGGTGTTATCGGAAGTTTATTCAGGTAGAGTTCACTAAATTAGTAAAACATTCCCTTGTAACAAGGAAAATATCCCGAATGTACGACTCACTTCCTCTTCATGATGGCTGCGCAAGGACCGAAAAAATCACCAGAGTGATATTCAGTCTTTCTTTAATTCTACTTTTGCTTATCCTTCCCCTTGGCTTTATCCATGAAAAAGCAGGCCGAATTGCATTCTATAATTGCAGCTATCTTTGTGGTGCAGGGATTTTACTCAATTTTAAAAGTATCCGTTCCACTCTCTTTTCTGCAAAAATAATACTTCCCGGCCTGCTTCTGGCAGCAATGTATTCGACGTGGTCGCTTGTTGTATCATTTAATATCGTTCCCAATGTTGATAATGGCCTTCTATTTACGCCTGCCAAAAGATGGTTCCTGGCCTCTCTTATTGCCTTATTTACACTATGGGGCGTGAAGAACAAACTGGTTAATAAAGAATTATTATTTAAGCTAACCTGGATTTCATTATCTGCTGCCTTTATCCTTTCCAGCGTCTATGGTATCTGGCAGCATATAAATGGTGTTGACAGAATTGTTCTTGGTATAAACCGTGCCACGATGACCGCCTATGCTTATAGTGCGATGGCACTTGCTATGATGACGATGCTGAACCAGATAAAATCCTTACCCGTCAGGTTTTCGGCAATCATCTTAACCTGTCTGCTTTCCATCTACATTATACTTCTTACCGAAACGCGTTCGGCAATGCTTATCCATACGCTGCTTTCTATAGCGATTATGCTTAGCGCCTTATGGCGTGGAAAAGTGATTAAACCCTTGCCGCTGGTTGCCATCCTTTTAGCTTTTTTTGTTGTTGCTTTACTAAGCAAAAACATCATCTTATCTCGATTTGAAACGACGCAGCAGGAAATAAGCCTGTTCACAAAAGGCGACGACCATACCTCTTTAGGCTCACGTTTTTCACTCTGGCAATCAGGCATTGTCGCTATAAAGCAGCATCCCTTTGGCGAAACGCAAACCACCAGAAATACAATCCTGCGTAGCTGGCTTGGCGTTAATCATCCAAATTCATTCGCGCTTGAATATATTGATGTTCATTTACATAATGAATTTATACAGTACGCTTCTCTTTTTGGCGTGTTTGGCGTATTGATCCTTCTCTTCTTCTTTATAAAGTTAATTTTTGATAATGGTACAAAGGGTATTTTTGATAATCCCGTCTCCATTGTGGCATTATCTGCGCTACTCTATGGTATGACGGATGTCGTTTTGACCTCAATAGAATATATAGCGTTACTGAGCACGTTAATTTTACTGGCTAGCGTTAACAGTATTGAAAAAATCAGGGATTGATAACAGTGTCTAAGATAAATCGTTTTTATTTTTTTATAATCATTTCAATCCTTACATTTTGGGTTGCTTACGGGTTAACCAGCAGACACTTTCCGATTGAACCGGATGCCGCCAACAGTTCTCTGGTCTGGCGAGCCTTACTTGCTGAAGGTATATCCGTATTTAAAGACTGGGCACCCACGCCCGACAACTGGTATTTTACCGTTTACCCCATCAATTTTCTTTTCTTTTTATTAACGGGCGATGATGGCATTTTTCCACTAACGCTATCAACGTCGGTTTTTGTTGCGATGACGGCGATCGTTCTTGCAGCAATTTTATATTCCATTACCCGCACCTGGCATGCACTCCTGGCGATATTAGCTTTAGTATGCCTTCCCGCTTTTGTTTATACATTTGGTTTTGTTGCTCATCCCTTTTCACATTACTCTACAAACTTTTTTGGCGCAGTCTGTCTGGCTTTGAGCCTTTATAATCTCAAAAAGAACTCTGTTCCGCTGGCTGTTGCTTATAGTATTATTTCCCTACTGGTTGCCGTTTCCGATCCGTGGTTCTCAGCTACCTACTTTTTACCTTTGTTATTGGTGAATATTTATTTTTCATGGAAAAAAGTAATATCGGTGAAAACTACCGGCATCGTGTTTGTCGCGTTTATTTTGTCGATGACGCATGTCCTGCCAAGAATGCCTGGATTGCCCATTCAACGTTTTAAACTGGTTCCGGTTGATCAATGGCTTATCAATGTTCAATGGACGGTTCAGGTACTGGGAAAAAGCCTTAACTTGTTTTTTGTAGACAATTTTCTGGCCTGTACATCTTCACTGATTATCTGGACGATGATGGTGGTCTGGGCTTTATATAAATGTTTAAAGCATAATAATAAAACTGTTTTTATCGCGCTCTTCAGCTTTCTGACTATTGCTGCGATAATTTCATCTTTTATTATTAGTTATGATTTACCTTCTATAGTTAGCGCAAGGTTTTTTGTAAATGTTATTTGCTTTTCTGTTATTATATCAACATTATGTTATGCTTTAACTAAAAATCCATTTTACCTGTTTTTATTGTTTTTTTACGTGGCATCTTCATGTTATTCATATCATATTACCGATAAGCCTTTTCAAGATCAGAAGCAGCTGACTAATCAGCACATGTCTTTTTTAGAGAAAAACCATTTAAATTTTGGTTACGATGACTTCTGGCATCTTTCAAATAATGTTAACTGGCTATCTGGTGGAAGAATACATATTATGCCTGTACTTTTCAATGACGATCTTATCCTGGATGTTAAATCATCGCGTTCTCAAACCTTACGCTCCCGGCTATCAGAGAAATTTATAAAATCTGCTCCCAATCGTCAGTTTATAGCTATTCCCCTGACGTAAAAACCCACTTCCAACCCTGCAGAAAATAAGCAATCTAAAATTATTAAAAAACAATCTGGCAATCCAGATGAAGTATTAACATTTCAGGATATGATAATAATTATTTATTCCAAAAAAATTGAGCCGCAATAGATTTGTGAGTCAATCAGCAAAGTAAACACAATAAATAATTAAACGAAGT
Organism: Erwinia sp. BNK-24-b; assembly: GCF_047456155.1. Taxonomy (NCBI): domain Bacteria; kingdom Pseudomonadati; phylum Pseudomonadota; class Gammaproteobacteria; order Enterobacterales; family Erwiniaceae; genus Erwinia; species Erwinia sp. BNK-24-b. The sequence continues at coordinate 978,559 of NZ_CP179901.1, read as the reverse complement.
CGCTATTTGTGATAACATATAATGACATTAATTTATAAAAGGAAACTAAAGGGAAAAGCAATGGTAAAAACAACCGGTTATATGCTAGTTACCATATTTTCATGCGCATTTTTATATCTCCACGCAAAGGGTATTTCTTATTACTCAGATGACTTATGGTTTTTAAAAGAGTCTTACGATATAAATATAGTGGATTTTTTGATAAGCAGATATCAAGGCTGGTCTTCCCGTACCCCAATAGAACTTGCTTTAATAAGTATAATAAAACACAGATTCCTTTGGGAGTTGTGTAACGCCTTTTTTTTCGCAATAGCAGTCAGTGCTATTTCTTATATCATCTCTGAGAATAAAAAAGAACTTTTTCTGACTAGTATAATATTTTTGACATTAATAATATCATCTCTAAAAAAAGGTTTCTTTAAGGAAGGGATTTTATGGATAACTGGTTCATTGAATTATTTATGGCCATTCGCGCTTGCTGTTGCCGGATATGCTTTAATTAAAGGGTGTAAGGGGATTTATAACAAAAAGATGATATACTCACTCGTCTTTTTTTTATTTACCCTCTCTTCTTTCAATGAACAAATTGTCGTGACAAACATTATTTTACTGGTAGCCATAATAGTTTTATTTAAAAATGAAAGGCGTGGCGTTTCCATATGCGCATTGATCGCTACCACGCTGGTCTTTTTGTATATTATTTTTTGCCCGGGAAATGCTTCCAGGTTTCATCTGGAAATAGGTAGATGGAATCCAGATTTTGTTAATATGACGTTCTATGGAAAAATTGCATCTGGTTTAAATCTTTCTTTTGACCAGTTCTTTTCAATACAGCCGATTGCCATAGCTATCATTTACTGCTCACTCATAGTGCTTTCTCCTGACTCACGGGTGAAAATCACCTCATCCTTTCTGCTTTTACTGACTATATCTTTAATCTTATTTCAGCGACATATGTTTAATGAAATGAATTTCGATACAATATTTAAATTCAATTCGGATAGTATATCAAGCTTTTTTTCAATCGCCCGAATTATAACCGTGTTATTTTTTTCGGGTGCTACAATATTATTGTTTTGGTTCTTGCGGAGAAAGTTTAAGATAGCGCTAGTTATGATGGTAGTTTATGTATCCTCCTATGCAAGCACCGTAATGCTTGGATTATCGCCTACTCTATATTCATCAGGGCAAAGAATATTTTTTGTTTCCGCAATGATTATTTGTTCCTTAGCGACAGCCAGTATAATACATACAATAAGACATTACCGCGCAAAATAATTTACAGCGGATAAAAACTGAGGGTTTCATTATTTTATCAGGTAGGGTGGTGATGGCAATAAAAAAACTGCATCACCACCTTTATGAAAATGAGCAGAGCAACATTGACTTAGATATAAATAAGAACGCCTACTTTACCCCCATCAGATAAAAATTACATCATCTTGAATAAAGTGCTGTACTGTTCACCCTTATAAATAACATAATCAAACCTTGTGACTTGTAAGATAAAGTCCTGGATTGAATTTTACTTAATATATTGACAAATGCATTTAATTTAAAATCAAAGCAAATTTCATCTCTATTATTATCTCATTATTTAAAATCATTGATATTTATCCAAAATTAAGGTTGCCCCGGCCAAACAATTTCTTGCGGACTGCTGATATCAATACGGTTTAATGAAACTCGATACTTTTTCCAGGCTGTAAGCTTAATTTGTTCATCCTGAGTAGCCTCATCCAGATCAATAGCATCCTGAAGTGGCGCTATCTTTATCGCTGCTTCAGCTATTAACATATCACGTTTTTCTTCTGCGGCAGCGATAAGCTCTTCCTGAGTTGGCCCAGGTGGATCAATCAGAACCGGATAGCCTTTATCATCTGCAGTAATTTTTTTACCTTTAGCCTGCCCTGAATAAAGATTATTATAATCCTCTTCACTAACTTCAACCGCATCGCTGGGCCAGCCATCAGGTGACAATTCATATATTCCCTTCATAGAAGCCGGATAAAATCCATTACTTTTTTTACTATAAAAATAATTATTCATATTAGTATCCTAAAGCTATCCAAGAAAACCCAATTCCATTACTTGTGGTTCTGGAAGAAAATACAGTATTATTTGTGGATTGCAAATAAACAACCCGTCCAGGATCCTGGTTTACACCAAGCGTACCAATAGTAACTAAAGCAGCATGTGGAAAAGCAATGTTGTAATTGTGATTTTCAATATTAGCTGACCCGTTCGATGTCGTTCCCCACTGAATAATAAATCCTGTCGCAACATCCTTGAACCAGCCTCCCCCATTCAATTGAGAAGGAGGGTTATTTGGACTATAGACGCGTTGTCCCATTTCAGTCAGGTTGCGAGAAGTATTCAAATCGCCGCTACCATTAATTGTTATCCTACCTGTTTCAACGGTATTGGTAGAGTTAACAGTACGAAGTACAAACCCGCCGTCGCCAGTACCTTTGTTACAAACTAATGCCCCTTCACCGCCGCCGTTGGTTTCGTTCCATAGCATATACATACCTTGACTGTTTCCAGGCATAGTATGGTTATTCACGAAAACGCCAGGTGATTTAATCCCCTGACTTCCTACGGATCCCCCCGCTGCAGGAAACGCCCCTACATCTGCCGCGCTAAGGCTATTTTTTAAAGCCAGGCTGCCAAGGCCAAGATTGCCTCGTGCTTTTTCCGCACTGTTGAGATCCGCAAGATTCTTTTCGGTTTGCAAATAGTGGCTATCCAGCTGAGCTTTCGAATTACTCAATAGTGCCTTCAATAAAGTTGCCTGTAGGGTAGCAATGTCACCGTTATCGACGACATCACTTCCGGATTTGTCAGCCATAAAGCTTGCGACAACTGAGGCTATGGTCGAAGCCTGACGCCATACCTTATTTAACTGTTCGCTTCTCGCAATACCGGTCTGAAAGCCATTTTCTACTGCATCTAGCGCTTCAAATTCTGCCTGCGACAGCACGTTGGCACCTTCACCCGTTGCAAAGGGCTTAAAATCATTTTTTGCCATATCTATTCTCCGTTAATTTTATAGTTTACCGCGACACCGGCAGGCTTGATGGCCAGATAACCTTGCTTAATAATCTCTGAGGTAATGGTAGAAATATTTTTTTCCGTAACATAAACCGTTACCGTCATATCCTGATTATCGGTAAAGGTTATTTTTATATCCTGCTGAGGATAGATACTTTGCAGTATGCCAGGCAGGCTATCCGCCGTTCCGTCCCATCGGTTTGCGCCGATTTTAGCGCGCAGCATGGTGCGATAATCCTCATCATCAACGTTAATAATGCCCGAATCGGGTTCGTACCTGTCTTTCCAGCTTCCCAGATTAAAACCCAGCGAAGCCTTATCGAAGGTGAAAAAATAGTCTTCGACAGGCGCATTAATACGCCTGTCCCGCCCTATCCATTCGCCTAAAATATCCAGCTGGTCGCCAGTCGCGCTGTCTATATCTAATGCCGTAACGATCTCATTGAAAACAGAAATAGTTTCCTGCTGAGGCCTTGTTACAAGATCAATATGGTCAACAAATAATGGCTTCCCGCGATGATAGTTAGTAATAAGATCGGTATATTTACTCATGACGTCACCGTGATAGTAATATTATTTACCTCACAGCTGGCGTATTGGTTGTAGCCAATGGTGATATTAGCTGACGATAATGCCGATTCGCTGCTGCCCGCCTGCAGACCAAGAATGTCATAAAACTGGCTGTCCGTACTGTCGATACCCGTGGTCAGGTTAGCCGGGGAATACAGTCGACTAATTAACACGCTATTACCAATACCCAGGCTATTAATATAGGCGGCCAGCGTCTTTTTTATCTTCTCTGCGACAGGGCTGGTATAACCCGTCAGCGCCTTCAGCTCCAGCGTCAGATAAATTGGCACCGCGACCGGGCGGGAAAAACTAATTGGCTGCGGTATGCCATAGCTGTCGGAAATAGTGATGGTGGTATTACCATATGTACCAACGCCCAAAGATTTCTTTTTACGGACCACGTCGGCGATTGCTGCCGCATCGCCACCTTTTACCACGGCCGAAATGGTATGCGCAGGCAGGCCGTTTGCGTCCGCGCTGTCGCTATCGTTCTGGTAGAGCTTGTGCTCCGTCACGCCAGCAATATTGGAAATCGCACCGTCCAGCGCATCTGAGGTCGTTAAGGCCGTCAGGGAGACGCTTTTCGCCTGCCTGGCTCGCAGTTCAGCATCTGTTTCGGCTGCGCTTCCCGTCGCGGCAGCGCCGGGGTTGGTGACCGCATTCCAGCCTCGGGTAGGCGTGTTAATTTGATTCACCGACCCTGCCCCCGCTGCTATTGCCCCACTGTCTGCACAGGTGGCGGTCACGGTTACCGAGCCTGTGGTCTCAATCGTCACGGTTGCCGGAAGATTCCAGATAACGTTGTTGCTGTCTCTGACCGAGCCATTAACGATGGTGGTGCCGGTTGTGCCGGTCAGCAACAGATCGACCGTCGAGTTAGTTGCCGGTTTGCGCATGATGCCGTTGATTTTTACATTACGCGTTAGCGCATCGCCCGTTGCCGTTGAAGGAGAAAACGAGTTGTAGCAGGCAATCGCCATGTTGTTGGCGTCGTGAATGGCCAGCGCTACAATCGCTACCATCTGACCGTCCTTGCTGTCCGGCTCCAGATACGCATCCGTACCATAAATTTGCCGAAAATAGCCGGTCAGCGTGCTGAGTATTGTCTGGTAATCGGGCGCGCCGATCCCCTGGGCCGTTATCGTTGCCGATAACCCCAGCCTGTCTGCATTGAGAGCCATTATGCCTCGCTTGTAATTGTCGCCGTACCGTAAAGCGTTTCCACCGTCACGGTGAAAACAGCCTGGCGGGATGATGAAATAAAAGTAGAGCTAAAGGCGAGAATTGACTTAACACCTTCGGTTGCCAGAATGCGCTGGCGCAGCACCAGTTCCATCGCGGCACTGTTTTGCTTACCGGTTAGCGATTGCAGCCAGGGCGTACCTTCGGTGGTATCCAGAAACCACTGTCCGTACCAAAGCTGTAAACGGGTTTTAATCGCCTGCGCCACGCATTCCGGTGAATTGATCAGAAAAGTATTGTCCCCTTTGCCAAACGCGTAATCGCCGTTTTGGTCTTCTCGTCGATATCTCATTGTGGCCCCTTTGTATAGCTGCTTCCGCTCTGGATGCCGCCGTGGACGTGATCAAGCTGGCTAACGCCTTTTGCGACCTGATCGCCGGTTGAAGCGATCTTCCCGTTGACCTGAAGGTTGCCGTTCACCGTTAACAACGTGCTGGTGATGTTGACCTCACCGCTTTGCCTTAGCTCGATAAAGGCCTGGCCCTCGTCCGTGCGGATTTGCAAAGCTTCCGTACTGATGTTGCTGATTTTTTCTTTCTGTGACTGCGGCCCGACCAGCGCAAACGCGTCGGAAAGGTCGTGCTGGCGCGGATCGACCGGTTCCTGCACGCCGCCGTTTTGCCACCAGAAATCGATACAGCGATCGCTGAATATCACCAGGCACTCATCGCCTTTTTGCACAGGGAAAGTGATAGTGCAGCCGCCGCCGCGTGGGAAAACCACGGGAACGTCAACCAGCAGCGGTAAGCTGAGTGAAACCGGCTGGTCGCTGGCGTCGCGCCTGCTGCCCTTAATGGCTGGTTGCACAACGCAGGTGACGGTGTCGGGATCGAAAGACTGAATAATGCCGGGTAAAGCGACGCGTAGGGTTGAGGACACAGAGTCCGCTAAAGCCCGATACGCCTGCGCCTCCCCGCCGATAACTGACTGGATAGAAACTGGCATAAAAACTCCAGAGCCCGCTGGGGCAGAATGTTACGAATGTGTGGTGCTTTCCAGCGGCGTCTGCTTATCGCGCACCACGCAGGTTAAGGTCATATACCAGTTTGTCCCTCTGGTATCGCCCAGATAGCTGATGCCTTTGACGATATAGACGCCGTCCGCAGAAATATCCGCAGGCAACTTGCCTTGCTCATCCCCGGCTTTATTAGCCTGATGCTGTTTCTCGTCTCCCTTTGCGGCCGCTTTATTTACCGCCTCCATCGAATAATACGTCTGGCTAAGCATGGCCTGATTAACCTGCACCAGGCTATGCAGGCTGATAGTGGGATTAATCAGGCATTTAAGCGTGATGCCTTCCGCAGTTAACGTGGGTGATGCCACCATCCCGGTCTGGCTGTTGAGCACGGTAATGCGGTTAACGTAATTCTCTTCCGGCACCATTTGCAGCTTGCCGTCAACAAACTGCCAGCTTGCCCGGCACTGAGCGGCAACGTTATCCATCGCCTGAGCGGCGGTTTGATAAAATACCCGACCACGCGGAAAGCGGGTTGTCGGCATTTTTCCCGTCGCGCCAGCGGTTACGCCATAAGGGTTAAAACTACGCATCATTAACGTATGCAGCGTGGCGGGCTCGTAGCCAGCGGCTACGGTAGTGTTTAGCGAGGCCTCCATCACCGCTTTGTGGCCGTCAATGGCCTGAATTTTTAATACGCGATCGACGCCGTTAGCGGTGCCCGTTCCGCTTTTATCGAGCCAGGCATAGCGAATTTCACCGCTAAAAATCTCGCCGTAGTGTTGTTCTTCGGCCTGAACGGGCGGATTCTCCTGCACCTTACCCACCATCCAGGCTGGCACCACCGGGATGGTTTCCTGGTCACTGCTGTTAACTTCCGGCGTAACCCCGCTGTAGCCAGCGCTCACGCGCAGCTTTTTATATTCCCCGCGCATGATGGCGTTACTGGTTGCCTGGCTCAGGTTATAAACGGTAATTACCGCGCTGCTGCCGCTGCTTGCCACATCCGTGTCAATTTTAAACTCAACTTTTAAATCGCTAAGCCTGACGGACTCTTTGTTATCTTCCAGCAGGATTTCAAAATAGCGCATCCAGTTAATGCTCATAGCGCCTCCGTAACGAGGCAAAGATGGGCGGAATAACCGAGATCGTACTCGCCTGGCGCGTCATTTAACGTGGTGTCGGATAATACCCACAGGCCGAAACCCAGTTGCAAATAGGCATATTGCGCTAATAAATCTGCACCCGTGATTAAGGGGATGCCGGTAATGATGGCCGCTCCGTTGCCGTCATTGAGATCGAGAAACCAGCTATTTTCCCGCCAGAGGATCCGCATCTGATAGTTGATGTTATTAATCGAGATATCAAACTGTTGATTATCGGGCGTCAGGGGTATTTCAGTAATTTTCATTAGCTGCCCCCTCTTATCAGCGAAACGTTCGTCGGACCTGGCTTAGTCACTTTCTTGCCGTTATGTTGCACGGCAGACGTCGCTGCGCCCTGGGTCATATTTTCTTTTTCTGCACTGTCCGTTGTGCGGGTTTTGGTTATTAAAACTTCGGTTAACACCAGCGAAGCAAAAAGCACATTTTCACTTTTTGTATCCGTGGTGACGGTTAGCTGGTTAATTAACATGTTGTTATATAATCGCTTACCCGTTACCACGCTCAACGGCTGCCTGTTGCTTTGTAGATCCCGCAATTTTTGATAGCTTTCCGCCGGGCTTAAATAAGCCTGAAGGCCAAAAGCGGTGGTATCCATAAAATCGACCAGTGAACCGCCGCCGGAAAAGCCAACCTCCATAATTAACGTCGCCGGCTCCATACAGGCGTGATCGGTAATATTCGCGCCGGACTCCACCGGATGCGAGGTCAGGGTCAGTTTATCCGTGTGGGTTTCTTTGATGACCACATCAGGAATAAGCAGGCCGATCTTGCGTTTTTTCTGCATAAAAAGCGTGGGGGAAAAGTCCATCATACGGGCACCCTTCTTAATTTCTGTACCAGAAGCGAATTAACGTCGAACTGACCGTCAGCCACTTTTCTGGCCGCCAGGTGCGGGTCACTAACGCCCTGCACATAGATATTGGTTTCCTGCTGCACGCCCACAGAATTATCCGTCGTTGCTGACCCTGTTTCATTTTGCCAGGGCGCCCGACCGGTTCTGCCTGACGGCATCATGCCCATCATATTGTCGAGGGTGGAAAGGCCCATAACGTTGTTCAGAATGCGAACGTGCTGCTCACTCAGTGGATTTGCCGCTTCCTGTGAGATCGTAAAAGGATGTGACGCGTTGAGCATGTCCTGAGTATCTTTGTCCGATATAATCCGCAGTTTGCGGAGCAGGCTCCAGACGGGACTGTTCGCCACTTTATTCGCGATATCCGTAAAAAAGCCGTTAAAATATTCCTTAACCCGATCTACCGCGCCGGTCATGGCCGGTGACCAGTTTCCGGACATAAAAGCGGCCAGCGTTTGCAGACCGCTTTTCCAGTCAAGCGTGCCGTCCTTCAGCTTAGTGAACTTATCCAGCAGCCAGCTCAGCGCATCTTTGGCCGCATTAATGCCCGGTGCCCAGGCACCCCAATCGATAAATGTCTTTCCGCCCTCCTGCCAGGTTTTGTAGCTGTCATAGAGGGCAAACAGCCCGGCGGCCAGCGCTATCACAATGCCAATCGGCGACATTAAAAAAGCGCTGTTCAGTACCAGCCATGCGGCGGCTACTGCGCCCAGCGCCCCAATCAGCCCCTGCGTGGTGTCATCCAGAGAGCCCCACCAGCTGCTTAGATCGGCTACGGCCTGAATAAGGCGAATGGCTACATGCTCGCCTGTTTCGGCCAGCCACAGCAGTAAGGTGACCGCGCCATCCAGCACGCGCTGTACGTCCGGAGCATTATCCAGCAGCTGTTTGCTCAGATTATCGAAAATATTGCCCAGTCCATTCGTTAGCCGCCCGCTGCTTTTGGTTTGTAGCAACTCCACTACCTCGTCAAATTTACGCTGAGCCGTCATAAAATGGTCGGAACCGGAGACGGCAGTCGCCATGTTGACGCCGACGGAAGCGGAAAGCTGGTTATAGTCGCCGATAAACTTCCCAAGCCCGTTTTGCATGGCAACCAGCACATCGGGTGCCAGTCCCAGCTGCTTAGCCGTTTCCAGTGCCTGAGACTGCGGCAGTGCGCCAAGCGTGTTGCTGGCGTCACTGAAAATCTCGCTGCTCGCTTTCATCTGCCCACTGGCGTCGCGCGTGTTTACGCCTAATTTATTCAGGCGCGCCTCCGCGCCTGGCGTGGTCAGCATCGCTGAGGCTTTAGCGATAGCCTCATTACTTAAGCCGGTTTGTCCGGCACCATACTCAAGCGCTTTCAAATCGCCGGCATCCATTCCGGCATTTTTCGCCCTGGTGCCGAGCTGCTCCAGGCGACTGGCAAACCGGTTGATGTATTCCACCAGCGCTTTGCCTGCCTGTTCGACCGTCTGTTTGATTTTCTGCAAATCGAGCGCTTTTGCCGTCTGGTCGTTGCTTTGAAAGTCAGGCTGCTGGATCAGCTGCCTGACTTTCTGCCAGCCGGTGGCCTCCGCCGCCAGCTGATTTTCCAGCACCATCAGAAAATTTTTTGTATTTTCAGCGTTCATTGGCCTGTTTCCATTGCTCAATGCGGTGTTGATTATCCGCTTTCAGATCCAGCCAGTCGTTCAGGCGGCCAATATCCGCCAGATCCACTGAGCCATCCTTGAGCGCGGTGTAGCTGATAAGCCCGGCCTCTACCGGGCGCATCAGAAAATCTTCCCCGTCAGGAAGCGTTTCCAGCATCAGGCCGCTGTCGGGTCGGCAGTCTTGTTGACGGGGAGTTCGGGCAAAAAATCACCCAGCGAATCCTCCACTACCCGCAATACCAGCCTGAGCATGGTGGGCAAATCCAGATCGTCGAACATCAACACGCCCTGAGAGAAGATCGGCACCCAGCCTTTTCCCTGCTGCCGGGAGACAACGGCAAGGCAAGGATGCAGAATCGCATTGGTATCTTCCTCGCTCATATTCGCCAGCGACTGGGCAATGGCCGGCAGGGCTTTTTCCAGCACCTGGAAATAGTCGCCCGCTGCCGCCGCAGATTTCACCGTATTGATGTCCGCCAGCAGGCCAGCCAGCAGCGGCAGAAGTTTTCGTGAAACCTTGAGCTGCTGAAACACGTCCAGTTTTGCAATGCGGAAAGGGATTTCGTTAAGCGTAAATTCCATCGATTAATACTCCCCGATAACCATATCGACTTTGATGCAGTCGAAAACCCAGGCGGTGGTGCCGCCCTCTTTGGCAAATTTACGATCGGGCAGCTTCTGAAAGGCGACGCCGCGCGCGGTAATAATTTCGCCGGAAGAACTATTGCGAATAACGATAATATTTTTCCCCCAGGTTGAAGAAAGCTGGCTCTGCGCGTTATAGACCAGGGAGAGCTTTTTGTTTACCGGGGAAGTTTGCAGTAAATTAATGGTGATTTGACCGGACTTGCCCGGCAGTAAAGAGTTCATCCCTTCGCCATCAATACCCAGCGTCATGCTGTTCTTACTTTCCTTCATGGTCACGACAATACCTTCCTCTGAGGTTCCAGAGCCGCTGCCCAGATCGAACGCTACGCCAGGGCCGGTAAAAGATGCGGTAACATCCATAAATGAGTATGCAGACATAATTATTTTTCCTTATCGAACAACATTGATTTGAACATCGGCGTAGTGCACGGCACCGGCCAGTTTGCAGGCAACCTGAATCAGCGGCGCTTTACGCGCTTCGCGATCGGCCTGCGCCTGCTGTGCCAGCGGCTGCGCATACGCGTAATAACCTTTAGTCAGCGTGTCGCCAGCGGCCAGTTGCCCAATCGCGCCGCCGTTCCAGACGCCTGGCGCAATCAACCCGTTAGTCACGGCCTGGTCCATAGAGGCTTCCACGTTGCTTAACAGCCTGGTGATGCCCGCTTCGGTCTGCGGGATCTTGCTGGTTGAGGTATAAAGCAGGTTGTAGAGATTGGTCTGCACGTAGTTTTGCAGCCAGTCCAGCCCGTGGCGCTCATCGAAGAAGTCGCCGTTAGCCATCACGCCCTGTTGCAAAATGGCGCTGTCATTGGCAAACAGCACGTAGGCATTGGCCCGTTTGCTTTCAAGCACGGCGGCCTGGCTGGCGCTTAGCGTTTCGTAAGTGACGCCCGGCTCCGTTTTGAATTTCAGCGTCAGCGTGGTGTTGCTGCCGCTAAAGTTGACGGTAAAGGCGCGCGCAAATGCCGAAACGGCGGCAAAGCGACTGTGGGTGGAATACTGCACGAAAGTGCGCGCATAGCCCGCTGCCTTAAGCCGTGCCGCCAGATCGGTGGTTGAGGTGGCGCTGAGCGTGGCTTCGCTGGCGGTAGTGACGGCGAAAACGCGGCTCTGGCCAGCGGCTTCAATGGCCGCCGCAACGGCCAGGATATCCTCATCGCTGACCACATCATCTGCTGCGGTCGCTACGGCAAGCCCATACCAGCTGGCGTATTCAAGCGCGGCGTTCACGGCCTCGGCTAGCGTTTCCGTTTTGCCTTCTTCGCCAGAAGCCAGCGTTTTCGCCCAGCGGCCAATGTAGAGCTGCTGCGGCTGCGGCGACTGGGAAAAATAGAGGGAAGCGGCCTGATATTCGGCGGAATCCAGGCCGAAATCCGTGCCGATATCGGCGGCACTGGTATACAGGCGCAGGCGTTCAGTCAGCGGAATAACGGTCGACGTTCCCATAATCAACATGGCGCCAAAATTACGGCCTGCTGTCGCAGCGGGTGACATAATAATGTCGACGTTGACGATTCCGGATAAAGGGAGTCCTTGAGGCATGTTTTATTCTCCAAAAATAGTTACCGGCGTTGCCACCAGCGAATGAATTCCGTATTCACGGACAATTTTGCGAACCAGAGTGACGGTCATTTCGTAACGCCGTTTCCGGGTGTCATTAATAAGCTCGGATGCGGTCGTCAATGGGCTGCACTCCCTGATACCGAGCGATAACTGCTGTAATTGCGCATGATTTTGCGACAGCTGGCTGCCGTCCCGAAAACGGGCGGCGTAGCCTTGTGCGGCAGAACCATAAAAATGCAGCAGGCATTCAATAATTTCGTTTTGATAAAGCTCTGCCTTTTCCTCCTGTTGATTAACCAGCGCAGCATCGCCTTCGGTGGAAATTTTATTAAGCGTAAAAGCGCAGCTGTTTTCGCTTGCTGTAATAACAGAAGAGAAATTCGCACTATCTACGGAAATAATATAATTCTCATCAAGACCGCAAATGCCCTGAACCAGTCCTTTAATATATTCTTCCAGAGTATTGTCATAAGCGGGATCGTCGCTAACGGGCGTCAGCCATCCCGCAGTTTCACTGCTGTTATTATTCAAACCACCTCCTTTTTATTTCAGGCACTGCTGACGGATATATTCCTGCAGGCCCGCAATCTGTATTTGCGCGGTATTTATTCTTTCCCTGAGAGTGAAATAATGCCGTTTAACGGCGTCATCAGGTCCGGGGCTGGCTGCATCAGCCATGCCGGTGGTGCCGGGCGCGGCGCTGCTGTGACAACCGGCGGCGAACTGCAGCCTGCGCTGGCCAGAAGCCACATCGCGCTCAAGCTGGCGGATATTTTCTTTAGCCTGCTGCGTTTGCAAAACATATTTTTTATCCAGGGCGGCGTTTTCATTAACCCGCTGCCGTAAGTTCTCCAGCTGCTGCTGCTGTTGGCCGAGTTGATTACGCGTCTCTTTATAATGAACGTAGTAATAATGCGCCGTTTGCGCAGCGGCCATTGCAGCAACAAAAAGAACGACAAGAGCTATTGTTTTAGCGTTCATTTATTTCATTACTGAACTTATTCGCTTATCAGAAATAAGCCAGCTTCCTGTTAACGCCGTTAATTTTAACCGTGATATAGCCTGCTGGCGTTGCGGTCGAGGCTGGCGCATCGGCAACCGCCGTTGCCAGCGTGACGACGCTGCTGTCAAAACCATAACCGGCTGAGCCGTTGTGAAAGTTCATTACCGTGGACAGCTTGACGCGGTTATCGGTGTCCAGATCGGTGACTTCCGAGAAGTCAGCGCTGAACAGCGAGCATTCCCCGGCTTCGAACCGCGATGGCCCGGTCGTTTTCAGATTGACGACTACGTCTCCACACTGCGCTTTGAGCTTAATCCAGACTTCACCATACAGGCCTTTGCTGTCGCTGGTGCGCACAATGCAGTCCGTCACGCCCGCATCGCCTTCATAATGCAGGTTGCCGCCAACCGAGCTGGCGCCGCGATAAAGATTTAAATAAGCCTTACCGCAAACGTTGGTCAATAAAGGCGCGTCCGTAGGCAAGGTAACGGTATCCCGCAGCGTTTTACCGTGCATTTCCAGATGCCAGTGCTGGTTGGCGTGCGGGAAGAAGAATTTGCCGACGCGGAACCATTTATCAGCGTCGGTGCTGTTGCTGACCCGATAGCCGGAATACCATCCCGCCTTCAGCGAACCGGTCATTTCCGTGCCGAAGTTTTCATCACGACGCCAGCCATATTCATAGCCGGAGAGCCAGGAAGTACCTGCCTTAGTTAAATCCACTTTCCCGCCCGACTGTAGACTCAACCCGCGGATCGTCGCTCTGGTGTAGTTGAGCTTCAGGGGATTATCTGAAGATTCAATGCTTAGCGCGTCAATAATCCACTGGCCGTTGCTCAAATCGCCCGGATAGCGGGTATGCTCAATCCAGACGTTGTGGATCAGGCCCTGGGTAACGCGCGGCATATAGAGCGTGGCGTCGGCATAGCCTTTCTGGAAATTACAGTTTGATAGCTCTACCGCCGTAGAGTGATCCCATTTGCCCACCAGGGAGTCAGACCACTGAATGTCAAAGACGCGGGCATAGGTAGTACTGCTGTAAATCTGATCCAGGCGCGTATCCAGCGTGTCCAGAAGCTTGAACGCGGAGCCGCCAATCTTTTCGATACGGCAGCAGGTAATATTGACGTATTCCCCTTCGATAACGGTATTTTCAAAAAACGGCTGGGTGTTGCTGACCATAGCCGCAGTGATAACATCCGTATTGGTGGTAGTGTCCGCCTCGGCCTGGCCATCCCAGAAGATCCCGCGAATGGCCGTACGGCGTGCCGCAACCTTGAATACCGTCGCGGCCGATTTATCAGAGATAATAATCGTGCGTGGCGAAATGCCGTATTCGCCGTCGTCGCCGTACAGGCTGAAATAGTTGATTTCACCTTCGCCGGTAAGATCGACCGGGTTAACCAGGAACTTGCCGGCAGGAAAACGAATGCCTACGCCATGCACGGGATTTTTTGTGGTATCGCTTACCGGCGAGGAGAAAGCCTGGCCCCACTTATACATATTTACGCAGGCGTCGTGGTTAACCGTACCGTTATCCGCATCAAAGCTGCTGTCTCCACGCAGCCGCTTGCCGCCGAAATGATAGATATTAATATCCTCGACGTTATCGATAATACGCTTCCAGTAATAACCGCCGCTGGTTGCCACTGCCATAGAGCCGCCGTCATCCGCCGATGCCGCTACTTTATTATCAAGAAAGCCAACAAAGCGACCGCCGCCCTGAAAAGTGGAGTCCTTATCGTAATAACGCTTCAGCATGGCAATTTCACCAGAAGCGGAAGGCTGCGTGGTACGGAGTTCTGCAAATGAATTAACTTCAATCATCTTGATTTCCTTTATTAAATAAATTATAGAAAATAGTTGTCATAGCGAGCTGTAAACTACAGTCCGCTGTTAGTTAGCGCGATGGTTTATGATAAAAAAAGCCTGGCTTCACGCTGCCTGCGCGCGAGAAGAAGATCTGAATGATTACCCGCTCTTTTCCACAGCAGCATTGCTGCGGCACCTGCCTGATAGTCTCCTTCGTTTATTTTTTTCAGCACGGTTGATTGAGAAAAAGCACGAGTACCGATATTAAAAACCAGGCTACATAAAGCGTCATACTGATTCTGCGTCAGGCTGATCTTTACCTGTTCGTTTATGACTTTTTCAGTTTGCGCAATATCAGCCAGCAGTAATTCGAGCGATTGCTCAACGGTAATACTCATTCCATCGATAATGGGCTGGTTATTAATCAGTCCCGTATGGCCTACACCGATGGTTAATATGCCGCGGCTGTCACGGTAGGCGATAAGCCGCTCCCCCTCTTCCTGTTTAATAAACCGGATGCCGTTACGGCTGATTTTCATTTAGTCCTCCCGTTTTGCGATTTATCCACCCCTTTATTTTATCGCTGATATAATCATTGCCGACATAGCCAATATAAACAGCAAAAACCTGTGCGGCGGCATCAGGCAGCGTCCAGTTAAGCAGTGCCCCAACAACCTGAAGCGTTGGCGCGGCGAAAAAAGCCAGCGCGCTACATGACACCGCGTCAAGTACGCGCTTGCTCCAGGATGCTCTGGCATAAGCGCTGCGTAAAAGTGAAAACATTGCGGCAATACCGGCATATCCCCACTCCGTTTTATGGCTGTAAAGCCAAAGGCACAAAGTAGCCCAAAAGCCTGGCTCCTGTGGAAACATGCTTTAAATATGGTCTCCTGTTTAGTCAGAGCGACGAAGAATATATTTGATGGCTTTTATTATGTTTTTTTATTAATCCATTTATTACGGCGAGATGGAACAGCAGCTCTTTTCGTATTTCCATGCTGCTACACTACGGCACAGAATTCGTTACGAAAACCTTTATTTAAAATTTTCACGAAAAAAAATAACTTCATCAAATAACACTAATCGTCATATCTGACAGCTTGCCTTCGTCAGTAAGCAAAAGTTCATGCTATTACTTTACGGCATGAATTTCGTTACGAAAACCCCATTTAAAAAATAATCGTAATCTCCAGACATAAAAAATGCGCTCCCCTTTACCAGAACGGTATCGGCCTGAGCGCATTGTTATAAAATAGCAGGTCTGACGAAATCTAAAAATCCATGTTGCTAATTTACCTGCGATAATTCGTTACGAAAAGCGTTATTGAAATTTTTTTGCTGTTTATTAAATCCGGTTTTAAAAGCGAAAGGGAACCGGGCCGATTTTACTCAGCTATTATAATAGGTATGCTTTATTACCGTTTTGTAAATAACGGAATTTTACCAGGCGTCCATTTCCAGCTCCGCCTCACTCATAATGATACAGGCATCGATAAAGGTTTCCGCAATCATAAGCTGATTCCTTATTTTTCCTTCCGAGCATTTCTTCTGCCGGGCAATCGCCGATTTTGAAATATTATAGATATAGTGCAACTGCAGCAGTTCAACCTCTTCCTGCCGTCCTACCTTATGCAGTTTGGCTATTGCTGCATCAACGATTAACCCATCGCTGTCGCTGCACGAAGGCCGCGATCTTTTGTCGTCCGGCAACAAAGCCTTAAAACCCGCCGCAATTCGCGACCAGTCCAGCTGGCTTCCTTCTGCCGCCGCCCAACCCCCCCAACGCTCCAGTACTTTTTGAATATCACGCATTAACCGACCTCCTTTTCTTCTCTCATTTTCGGAACCTGCCCGTACAGCAGGATGACTTCAGCAGCGGGCTATACTAAAATGCATAGCATCAAACCAAATCCGCTTTGATACAGCTTATTTTAATGCAAAAACGCATAAATGCAATGCCATTGCTAAACAAAAAGGAAGGAGAGATGGTTTTCGACATCGAGGTATTCAATAACAACATCAAGTATTTAATGGAAAAAGAGGGGATCGGCAGCGTCACTGAACTCTCCAAGAAGGTTAATCTACAGCAGTCGACGCTACATCGGTTGCTGACGGGAGAAGTTAAAGATCCTAAGTACACCACGCTTAAGCATCTTGCAGATTACTTTCAGGTTTCGCCTACGGATCTGATCGAGCAGGATCTCCAGTTGGCAAAACACAGCAACATAGCAGAAGTAGCCGGGAACCTGCACTCGCTGGTGCTGCATAAGGTGCCCGTTTTAGGTAATACCCAACTTGGCCACGGCGGCTACTGGAGCGATATGCAATATCCTGTCGGCAACGGTGATGGTTTTTTGCGCTGGCCATCCTGCGATCGCGATGTTTATGCGCTCAAGTGCGTCGGTGATTCGATGATGCCAAGGATTAAGGAAGGCGAGTTTGTGATCGTCGAACCCAATCAGAACTTCCATCCGGGTGATGAGGTACTGGTGGTGACCAGCAATGGTGAAGTGATGGTAAAAACCTTTCTGTTTAAGCGGGACGGCTACTATCACCTGCTGCCGGTTAATGAGGATCATGCGCCAATTCGGCTACCGGTGGAGGAAGTCACGCAGATGCAGTATGTCGCGGGTATTGCCAAATCTTCGCTCTGGCATCCCTGAAGACGTTTAAACAGTTTTAATCTGCGGATGAACGGGCGTGGGAAACCGCGGCCCGGTGTGTTAAATTACGCCCCTTCTCCGACTATGGGTATTAGCGTCATGGCTTTATTAATCACCAAGCGCTGTATCAATTGCGATATGTGCGAACCAGAGTGCCCAAACCAGGCGATCTCAATGGGCGAGGCTATTTATCAGATTGATGTCAATCGCTGTACCGAATGCGTCGGCCATTATGATACGCCAACCTGCCAGCAGGTTTGCCCGATTGATAACACGATTATTACCGATCCGGACTGCGTGGAAAGCAGCGACAGCCTGTGGGATAAGTTTGTGTTGCTGCACCACGCCGCGTCCTGAAGGAAATACGCAGGCCGCACCATGAATGGCGCGGCCCGAATGCCTGACGACAATGCTTTTGCAACCGCTATCGACGCTTGCCGGTTAGCAGAGCAAGACGTTTTTAGCTTTCAATAATCACGGTGGCGCAGGCGTAGTGGCGTTCGTCCGCCAGCGTAACGTGAACGTGTGCCACGCCCAGCTTTTTTGCCACCTCGTCCGCCTGCTGAAAAAAGCGCAGCCCCGGCTTGCCCAGCTCGTCGTTATAAACTTCAAACTGATTAAAGGCCAGGCCACCGCGGATCCCGGTACCAAAGGCTTTTGCGGCAGCTTCCTTCACGGCAAAACGCTTGGCGAGAAAACGTACCGGCTGCTGATGCGCCTGATACTGCCGCCACTCATTTTCACTCAGCACGCGCTTTGCCAGCCTGTCGCCCGAACGGGAGATGACGCCCTCAATGCGGTCGATTTCGACAATATCCGTGCCAAGCCCGAGAATAGCCATTAGCGACGCGCTTCCCGCATCAGGGTTTTCATCTCGCTGACCGCATCGGCCAGACCGCTCATGACGGCTCTTCCGATAATCGCGTGGCCAATGTTTAGCTCATGCATCTGCGGCAGCGCGGCGATGGGCTGCACGTTGTGATAAGTCAGACCGTGACCGGCATTGACCTTCAGGCCTTTATCAGCCGCATAGGCTGCCGCATCTTTGATACGACGGAATTCTGCATCACGCACGGCGCCCTCTGCCGCTTCGGCATAGGCACCGGTGTGAATTTCGATGTAAGGCGCGCCGGAAGCCATTGCGGCATCGATCTGCTGATGATCGGGATCGATAAAAAGCGAAACCTGAATGTGGGCTTCCTGCAGGCGTGCAACGGCAAGCGTGATTTTTTCCAGCTGACCAACCACGTCCAGGCCGCCCTCCGTGGTGACTTCTTCACGTTTTTCCGGTACCAGGCAGCAAAAATGCGGCTTAATCTCGCAGGCGATATCGACCATTTCGTCGGTGACGGCCATTTCAAGATTCATGCGGGTTTGAATAGTCTGACGCAGGATTTTAACGTCGCGGTCGGTAATATGGCGGCGATCTTCGCGCAGATGGACGGTGATGCCGTCGGCACCAGCCTGTTCGGCAACAAATGCCGCCTGAACCGGATCGGGATAGTTGGTGCCGCGAGCGTTACGCACGGTGGCAACATGATCGATATTGACGCCTAACAGGAGTTCAGCCATGACAAACCTCGAAATGATGTACGATTTCTACAGTGTACATCGTTCGCGCCGTCTTCCGGTACAGCCAGGCGACGTTACTGCGGCGCGTCCGCGCGTTTTTTCGGCACAAACTGGCGAAAAAGCTCCTGACTCTTCAGCGGCTTGCCGCCCAGATAGGGTTTGAGCGCCATCCGCGTGAAGCGCTTGGCCGCCCTGAGCGCGTCCATATCCGGGAAGCTACGTTCCGCCAGCGCTCGCAGCTCTCGTCCGGTAAAGCTTTTATGGCCTTTTACCAGGCTGGCGATAAAGCCCTTCTCTTCACGATAGATGTAGGTCATTTCATCCGTCACCTCTTCTCCGCTTCCCGCGCAGTGCAGAAAATCTACGCCGTAGCCAAGATGGCCTAACATGGCCAGCTCAAAGCGGCGCAGCGCCGGTTCCGGCGATCCTGTGCCCGCGGCCAGCTCCTGAATACAGTGCAGATAATCGAAAAAAAGCTCGGTAAAAGCGGTCTCCTGCTCCAGCACGCGCGAAACCAGTTCGTTAACGTACAGGCCACAGTAGAGAGAGATGCCGGAAAGAGGAAGAGCCAGAGAGATAGGTTCTGCGCCGCGCAGCGTTTTGACTTCGCCGCGACCGCCCCAGCGAACCAGCAGCGGCGTAAAGGGCTGCAAAGCGCCCTTCAGGCTGGAACGTTTACCGCGTGCGCCTTTGGCAAGCACGCGAATACGGCCATAGTTTTCTGAAAAGAGGTCGAGCAGAAGGCTGGTTTCGCTATAGGGGCGTCCATGCAGAACAAATGCGCGCTGCCAGCCTTCCATTTATTTCAGATCGTCTACGTAACCCAGGCTGCGCAGCGCACGCTCGTCGTCTGCCCAACCGGACTTGACCTTCACCCACAGCTCAAGGTGCACTTTCGCTTCGAACATCTCTTCCATGTCCTTGCGCGCCTCGATGCCGATGGTTTTGATCTTCGCGCCCTTGTTACCGATAACCATTTTTTTCTGGCCTTCGCGCTCAACCAGGATCAGGCCGTGAATGTCATAGCCGCCGCGTTCGTTAGTGACAAACTGCTCAATTTCCACGGTTACGGAGTAAGGCAGCTCGGCACCCAGGAAACGCATCAGCTTCTCGCGGATCATTTCTGACGCCATAAAACGCTGCGAACGGTCGGTGATGTACTCTTCCGGGAAGTGGTGCTCCGCTTCCGGCAGACGCTTACGCACGATGCTGGCGATGGTGTCGACGTTTTTGCCCGTTTCCGCAGAGATCGGCACGATATCCATAAAGTTCATCTGCTGACCAAGGAACTGCATATGCGGCAGCAGGATAGTTTTATCGGTGACGTTATCAACTTTATTGATTGCCAGCAGTACGGGTACTTTGCCGTCTTTCAGCTTGTTCAGCACCATGTCGTCGTCATCGGTCCATTTGGTGCCTTCGACAACAAAAATAACCAGCTCAACGTCGCCGATTGAGCTGCTGGCCGCGCGGTTCATCAGGCGGTTGATGGCGCGCTTTTCTTCCATATGCAGGCCCGGCGTATCCACGTAGATGGCCTGATAGCCATCTTCAGTATGAATACCGGTAATGCGGTGACGCGTAGTTTGCGGCTTACGCGAGGTGATAGAAATCTTCTGCCCCAGTAACTGGTTCAGCAGCGTCGATTTTCCGACGTTCGGGCGGCCTACGATAGCAATAAAGCCGCAATGGGTGGTTTGTTCGCTCATTCAAGTCCCAGCTTAATCAGCGCCTGTTCGGCCGCTGCCTGCTCAGCTTTGCGACGACTGGAGCCGGTTCCCACAACCGGATCCGTCATGCCGCTCACCTGGCAGTGGATAGTAAATTCCTGGTCATGCGCTTCGCCACGCACCTGCACCACCAGATAGGAGGGCAGCGGCAGATGGCGACCCTGCAGATACTCCTGCAGACGCGTTTTTGGATCTTTTTGTTTGTCGCCCGGGCTAATCTGATCGAGGCGGCTGGCGTACCAGTTCAGGATCAGCTGTTCTACCGTCTGGATATCGCTGTCCAGGAAAACGCCGCCGATCAGCGCTTCTACGGTATCGGCCAGAATCGACTCGCGGCGATAGCCGCCGCTTTTCAGTTCGCCTGGTCCCAGGCGCAGGCATTCACCCAGATCGAATTCACGGGCCATCTCCGCCAGCGTGTTACCGCGCACCAGCGTGGCGCGCATACGGCTCATATCACCTTCATCCACGCGGGGAAAACGGTGGTAAAGCGCGTTAGCTATGACGTAGCTGAGAATAGAATCGCCCAGGAATTCCAGTCTTTCATTGTGTTTACTGCTGGCGCTGCGATGGGTCAACGCCTGCTGCAACAGTTCCTGATGGGTAAAAGTGTAGCCCAACTTCCGCTGGAGCCTGTTAATTACGATGGGGTTCATGCGTTACCAATATCTTAATGCGAAAATTTTCCTGCACAGGGAACAGGGCTGGACACGCCAACACGAGACTGTTTCGTGTGCAGTGGCTCCCCGCAGGGAGCCACCCGTTTAGCTGTTGCGCTAATGAATACCGCCGATGCGGCTAAGGCGAACACCAGTTGGCCATTGCCCTTCCTGCTTTTCAAAGCTCATCCAGATGGCGGTGGCTTTGCCGACCAGATTCTTCTCTGGTACAAAGCCCCAGTAACGACTGTCGGCGCTGTTATCGCGGTTGTCGCCCATCATGAAATACATGCCGGCAGGCACGACCCAGCTCGCCTGCGGCTGGCCCGGCTGCTGATAGTAAGAGCTTGCCTGGCTTTGCGCCTGCGTCACCAGCAGAATGCGGTGAGTGACGTTGCCCAACGTTTCGTTACGCGTCGCCAGGCGCAGGCCGCCCTGAATGGTTTCACCCTGCGGTTTCTGCCAGAAGCCGTTGCCAACTTCGTTACCGTCAAAGCCGCTGAAGGTCTGGATAAAGTCGCTTGGCTGCACGTCGGAATAGGTGATCGGCAGCGCCGTATCACAGGTTTTTCCTGGCGCGCAGGCCGGATTGATCGTCACGGTTTTGCTCTGTGGATCGTAACTGACATGGTCGCCAGGCAGGCCCACAACGCGTTTAATATAGTCCATGCTCGGATCTTTCGGATATTTAAATACCGCGATATCGCCGCGCTCAGGATGACCGGTTGGGATCAGCGTCGTCTGGGTGATGGGATCTTTAATGCCGTAGGCAAATTTTTCCACCAGAATAAAATCGCCGATCAGCAGCGTTGGCATCATCGAACCCGACGGGATCTGGAACGGCTCATAAATAAAAGAGCGCACCACAAAGACCAGCAGCAGCACCGGAAAAACGGAAGCGGCCGTTTCCACCCAGCCCGGCTGCTTTACCGTTTTTTTCTGGCCGGCATTCTCTGCCGCCGCGTCGGCCAGCGCCTGGCTCGCACGACGAGCCGGTGCCCATTTGAATCGGTCAACGCACCAGATAATACCGGTTACGAGCGTTGCTATCGCCAGGATCAGGGCGAACATATTAGCCATTCCAGTTCCCTCGTAGTGTTAGGCTTTATTTACTGTCTTTACCCACGTGCAGGATTGCCAGGAAAGCTTCCTGCGGCAGCTCGACGTTGCCAACCTGCTTCATGCGCTTCTTACCGTCTTTCTGCTTCTGCAGCAGCTTTTTCTTACGGCTGACGTCGCCGCCGTAGCATTTCGCCAGGACGTTTTTACGCAGCTGTTTAACGGTGGAACGGGCAATAATGTGGTTGCCGATGGCGGCCTGAATCGCAATATCAAACTGCTGGCGCGGGATCAGATCTTTCATCTTCTCAACCAGCTCGCGACCACGGTACGGTGCATTATCGTTGTGGGTAATCAGCGCCAGCGCATCGACGCGCTCGGAGTTGATCAACACATCGACGCGTACCATGTTGGAAGCCTGGAAGCGTTTGAAGTTGTAATCCAGTGACGCATAGCCGCGCGAGGTGGATTTCAGACGGTCGAAGAAGTCGAGCACCACTTCCGCCATTGGGATTTCATAGGTCAGCGCAACCTGGTTACCGTGGTAAACCATGTTGGTCTGCACGCCACGCTTTTCGATACAGAGCGTAATGACGTTACCCAGGAATTCCTGCGGCAGCAGCATGTGACACTCGGCAATCGGCTCACGCAGCTCTTCAATGTTGTTCAGCGGCGGCAGCTTGCCCGGGCTATCCACGTAAATGGTATCGCCTGAGGTGGTAAACACTTCATAGACTACGGTAGGCGCTGTGGTGATCAGCTCCAGATCGTATTCACGCTCCAGACGTTCCTGAATGATCTCCATGTGGAGCAGACCCAGGAAGCCGCAGCGGAAACCAAAGCCCAGCGCGGTGGAGCTTTCTGGCTCGTAGAACAACGAGGCGTCGTTCAGGCTTAGCTTGCCCAGCGCGTCGCGGAAGGCTTCATAATCGTCAGAGCTGATTGGAAACAGACCGGCGTAAACCTGCGGCTTCACTTTCTTAAAGCCCGGCAGCGCTTTTTCCGCTGGATTGCGTGACAGCGTCAGCGTATCGCCAACCGGCGCGCCCAGAATGTCTTTGATGGCGCAGACCAGCCAGCCTACTTCGCCGCAGTTTAGCACGTCGCGATCGACGCGTTTTGGCGTGAAAATACCCAGGCGGTCTGCGTTATAGACCTGTCCGGTACTCATCACCTTGATTTTTTCGCCTTTGCGCAGCGTGCCGTTTTTGATACGTACCAGCGACACCACGCCCAGGTAGTTATCGAACCAGGAGTCGATAATCAGCGCCTGCAGCGGGCCTTCCGGATCGCCTTCCGGCGGTGGAATGTCACGCACCAGACGTTCAAGCACGTCCGGCACGCCAAGGCCGGTTTTAGCCGAGCAGCGCACCGCATCGGTCGCGTCGATACCGACAATATCTTCAATTTCCTGCGATACGCGATCGGGATCGGCAGCCGGCAAATCGATTTTATTCAGTACCGGTACTACTTCCAGATCCATTTCCATCGCGGTATAGCAGTTCGCCAGGGTCTGGGCTTCTACACCCTGTCCGGCGTCAACCACCAACAGTGCGCCTTCACAAGCCGCCAGCGAGCGCGACACTTCATAGGAGAAGTCCACGTGTCCCGGCGTGTCGATAAAATTGAGCTGGTAAGTTTCACCGTCCGGCGCGTGGTAGTCGAGCGTGACGCTCTGCGCCTTAATGGTAATGCCGCGTTCACGTTCCAGATCCATTGAGTCCAGGACCTGGGCGGCCATTTCACGTTCGGTCAGACCACCGCAAATTTGAATCAAACGGTCAGAGAGCGTCGATTTGCCGTGGTCGATGTGAGCGATGACAGAAAAGTTTCTTATATGCTTCATTTATATGAATATTTTCGCTTAAACGTTCGGTTTAGTTCTTACGGTGGACAGCGTCGTTCAGGCCGACTGCAATGTACCCGCCATCAATGAGCACGCATCTTACACTGTTAGCCCCCGCCACGAAAGAATTCACACGCATAGCGCATGATTTCGCTCGGGACGCGCTTTTTTGGCTGCCACTCTTACTGTAGCGCCATTTGTAGGAAAGCACGTTCTGGAAACAGTCAGAAATAATCCGCCGTATAACCATAGGGCATAAACAGCGGATCGGAACACGGATACCCGACAGCGCGACGGACGGCTGTGCGGGTTTTCAGGAGATTAATCAGTTTCAACACGCAGCGCGTCTGGCGGTAACGCCACGCTTAAAATTACTGGATGGAACGAAGCGGATTTACCCAGATAGCTGGAAATACCTTTTGCCACGATAAACCCGCCGATGCCGCCCAGTAGCGCGCCAGCGGCGGCGGCCAAATCACTGTGGAACAGCATCTGGAACAAACCGGCCAGCAGAAACAATCCCACCAGCGGCGTCATGTAAACCAGCAGTGCCGAACTGAGCAGGCTTTTCTCTGCAATCCCCAACTCGATGCGCTGGCCGGGCTTAAGCGGCTCGGCGCTGGCGATTTTCATCACGTGAGCATCTTTCGGCCCAAGCTTGTTGAGCATCTGGCTGCCGCACCCCTTGCGGGCAGAACAGCTGCTGCACGAGGTTTTCAGTTCTGAATGCAGCGTGGCTACGCCGTTTTGCCAGGAAACCACCGTGGCCCATTCTCTCATCATTTTGCGACACCTATGCTGTCAACGATACGCCTGGCGGTTGATGGCGGAAGCTCACCGACTACCGTAATTTCCTTATTATTGCGTATTTCGCTCTGCACCGTACGACGTCCTGTGCGCAATAGCTGGCTGACGCTGTCTTTATCGGCTGCGCTGACGTTGATTGAGAAGCTGAACAGCCCATCAGAGTAAAGCCGTGACTCCACGGGTTTATTCACCGAAGGGATCTGCCTGCGGCTCTGGGTCACTTCTTTCATCCCGGCAGGTAGCCAGCTCGGTTTCCAGCTAAACGTGGTCTTATCGCTGACCGGCACGGAAAGCGAAGGCGGCAGGCTGGCTTTTTCCAGGCTCTGCATCATTTTCCGCACGCCGTCGTCAACGGCAAAGCTGACAACGCGATACTGCTCCAGCGTTTCGCCATCCCGATCCAGCAAATCTACCCGCAGCGGCAGCCTTGTATCGCTGTCCAGCCAGACGACATAGCTGTATCGCGTGCCGTCACGGGCAACGATACGAATAACCTCACACAGCTGGTCAGCGATGCGGGTGCGCCCTACCGGCACGAAGTCATAGTATTCTGAAAGCTTCTGGAAATTGGCAAAGACCAGCGAGGGCAAAGAGTCAACGATATGCTGACCTGCCAGGGTAAAAGGCTCCAGGCCCGGCTCAAAATAGCTGATTTCATTGCCGCGCTGAATAATTTCACGGCGCGGCCCGTCCATCTGCAGCATCTGAGCATAGACCTTGTTATCCAGTACGGCATGGCGATAGCGTAGAGACTCAATCCCAAGCCGCGAGACGTTAATATAAGCAAGTTCGTAACTGAGAGACTGGCTGGCCTGCTCCATCTGTTGCAACAGCGCCCCGGACGTGGTTTGCGCCGGGGCACAGAAGGAAATCAGGCTGCCAGCCATAAGGCTGACGGCGCACCAAAGCTGCTTCATTACTGCTGCTGAATTCCTAACGACTGGTTACCCGGAACCTGAACGGCGGCCTGCTGTCCAGGGGTCTGCTCAAACTGCAGGCTGTCAGAATGCAGACGGCGCTGCAGTTCGTAGTCCTGCAGCATAGCGTTAACGCGACGACGCTGATCCTGCACCTGCTGCGGCGCATTGCTGCTTGATTCAGAAGGCACGCCCAGGCTAACCGGAGAAGCCTGGCCCATCATCGGCAGCGTGTTAAATACCGGTGCTTCCGACTGGGACTGCCCTTCCTGCGGCTGATTATAGTGCTGCACGCCGACAATCACCGCCAGCGACACGCAGGCGGCTACGCCAACCTGGGTAATCTGTGCAGCCCACGGGCGGACCTTGTGCCAGAACGGCATTTTGCCATAGTGCTCTGGCGTTGGCTGCGCTTCTGGAATGAGCGGCGTGCTGCTGTTTTTAACGGGTTCGTTTTCGATAGCGGCAGCAACACGCGCAGCGATATCGAAATGCATAACCGGCGCAACATCGCCCCGCAGGGTATCGCGGATAAGATGATAGCTTTCCCATTGTTTTTGCAGCGCGGCGTCTTCAGACAATGCGGACAAAACTTCACTGTCTAACGTTTCGCCGTCCATTAAAGCGGAAAGTTGTTCTTTCTGCATGCCTCAGTACCCTTCCTGTATCCGCTCACGTCAACGTTGGATAAGCGGTTGAATTTTATTATCAATGGCTTCGCGCGCGCGAAATATGCGAGAGCGAACCGTCCCCACCGGACACGCCATGATGACGGCTATCTCTTCATAGCTCAGGCCATCCAGCTCGCGCAGCGTAATCGCCATGCGAAGATCTTCAGGCAGCGTCTCGATGGTGCGAAAAACCATCTGTTTCAATTCTTCCGACAACATTAAGTTCTCAGGGTTCGATATTTCTTTTAACGCGCCAGCACTTTCGAAGTTTTCCGCATCAATAGCGTCCACATCGCTGGCCGGCGGTCGACGCCCCTGAGCAACCAGATAATTTTTTGCCGTATTGACGGCGATTCGATAGAGCCAGGTATAAAAAGCGCTATCCCCGCGAAATGACTCCAGCGCGCGATAGGCTTTAATAAATGATTCCTGCACTACATCAGGTACGTCTCCTGAGGGCACATAGCGGGACACCAGGCTCGCCACTTTATGCTGATAGCGCACTACCAGTAAATTGAATGACCGCTGATCTCCTTTCTGAACTCGCTCTACGAGAACCTGATCCGTTAACTGCTCGCTCATCCGAGGTAATGTCTCCCCAAATCTTTTTCCACGCCTGTACGAACTACCCGTAACTCATAATTGAGCAAGCATGCGCTTAGAGTGATGGTCATGAGTAAAGTTCCGTTGCGCCGTTATATTTGCGGTGTCATGTATGACATCGCCGCAGAGTACTCTATGAAGGGCGCTTTTTCACGTTAAAATCTTGCGCGTTCATCATAATAAACCGCTACAAAATTAAATACAGAACCCCGCGCTTTTTTCGGGCCAGTCTGAACCGCGCTACGTCCGCTTATTTTCCGATTGCCTGGAAAAAAACCTTTTTACCCGCGGCGATCGGCGCTATGCTCAACAAACAACCTGTTTAGTAAATTAAACACTATGAGCTTATCTTCTGAGTATAGTTGTGACGTGTTGGTTATTGGCAGCGGCGCGGCCGGTCTTTCACTGGCGCTGCGCCTTGCAGAAAAGCATCAGGTCATTGTTTTAAGTAAAGGACCGGTCAGCGAAGGATCTACTTTTTACGCCCAGGGCGGCATCGCGGCCGTGTTTGATGAAACCGACAGTATCGAATCACATGTTGAAGACACGCTGATTGCCGGTGATGGGCTTTGCGACCGTGAAGCGGTTTCCTTTATCGCCAGCAACGCCCGCCACTGCGTACAGTGGTTGATTGATAATGGCGTGCTGTTCGATAAAGAAAACTCGCAGGATACCTACCACCTGACGCGCGAAGGCGGTCACAGCCATCGACGCATTCTGCACAGCGCGGATGCCACCGGTCGCGCTGTAGAAACCACGCTGGTCAGCCAGGCGCTTAGTCATCCTTCAATTCACATTATCGAGCGCAGCAATGCTGTGGATTTGATTGCTTCCGATAAGCCAGGTTTTCTCGGCGAACGCCGCGTGGTGGGCGCTTATATCTGGAACCGAAAACGTGAAAAAGTAGAAACCTGCCGCGCTCGCGTCGTGGTGCTGGCGACGGGCGGAGCCGCCAAGGTTTACCAGTACACCACTAACCCGGACGTGGCCTCCGGCGACGGCATTGCAATGGCCTGGCGTGCAGGCTGTCGCGTAGCCAATCTGGAGTTTAACCAGTTCCATCCAACCTGCCTGTTTCATCCGGAAGCCAGAAATTTTCTGCTGACGGAGGCGCTACGTGGTGAAGGCGCCCTCTTAAAACGCCCCGACGGCACGCGCTTTATGCCCGACTTCGATCCGCGCGCCGAGCTGGCCCCGCGCGATATCGTTGCCCGCGCCATCGACCATGAAATGAAACGGCTGGGCGCAGACTGCATGTATCTGGATATCAGCCATAAACCGGCTGATTTTATTCTGGCGCACTTTCCAACCATCGCAGAAAAGCTAAGCACGCTGGGTTTTGATTTGACGAAAGAACCCATTCCGATTGTGCCTGCGGCTCACTACACCTGCGGCGGCGTGATGGTCGATCATCACGGGCGCACCGATCTCAGCGGGCTGTACGCCATTGGCGAAGTCAGCTACACCGGCCTGCATGGAGCAAACCGGCTGGCTTCCAATTCGCTGCTTGAATGCCTGGTTTACGGCTGGTCGGCGGCAGAAGATATTGCTGAATATCTTAAGCAGGTGCCCACCGTTGAAGATTTGCCAGCCTGGGATGAAAGCCGCGTCGATGATTCAGATGAGCGCGTTATCATCCAGCACAACTGGCACGAGCTGCGGCTATTTATGTGGGACTATGTAGGGATAGTGCGCACCACCAGGCGACTGGAGCGGGCATTGCGCCGCATTAACCTGCTCCAGCAGGAGATTGAAGAGTATTACGCTCACTTCCGCATCTCCAATAACCTGCTGGAGTTACGAAATCTGGTGCTGGTGGCGGAACTGATGGTGCGCTGCGCGATGGAGCGAAAAGAGAGCCGCGGCCTGCATTATACGCTGGATTATCCGCAGCAGCTGCCGGAAGCCAGGCCGACGATCCTGACGCCCTGATTAGCGAAAAAGATAAAAATCGCGGGTCAGGCTACAGTGCGCCTCTGAATAATGCTGATCCGGCCCGCGTATCGTCATCCGGTCCAGAAACGGCTCGCCGGACGCAGGCGAAAGCGCCAGCAGGACGCGGTTTGGCGGCCGGTTATCGTTATCGGCAATATCTGTCCGGTAGCGCAAATGCCAGCCGTGCTGTTGCGCCAGCTCCACCAGCCTGTCGCCCGCCGCTGTCGGCAGCACTACACAGAAAAAGCCCTCTTCCGTAATGAGATCTTCAGCGCAGGAGAGTAAAACGTCGTGGGTCAGGTCCGTGGTATAGCGGGCAGAAGCGCGTTCAGGCGTGGCGCACTCGCTGCCGGGAATAAAATAAGGCGGATTGCTGACGATTAACGAGTAGCGACGCTCGCACCCTTTGGTCCAGTGGCGAATGTCATCCTGGTAAATCCGTATGCGGCTGGCCCAGGGCGACGACAGCGCATTCTCCTGCGCCTGGCTGGCCGCCTGCTCATCCAGCTCTACGGCGTCGATGGCGACGTTTTCGCCCGTACGCTGTGCCAGCATCAGCGCAATCAGACCGCTGCCCGTACCGATATCCAGTACGCTTGTCGCGCCCGCAATGGGTGCCCATGCGCCCAGCAGTACGCCGTCGGTGCCGACTTTCATGGCGCAGCGATCGTGAGCGACAAAAAATTGTTTGAAGGTAAAGCCGTTAGCGCGCAATACCGCTTTCTGTTGAGACATTTGACCGACCTGAAAGGGAAACGGCGCTAGCATAGGACAATTGAGATGTAAGGAAAAGTCATTCATTCTACACAAACAGATGAAGATCGTGCGCAATCTGTCTATAATCAGCGCCCCAAACTGAGGTAGACCATGACTGTAACCACTTTTTCCGAACTCGAACTTGATGAAAGCCTGCTGGGTGCCCTGCAGGAAAAGGGCTTCACGCGCCCCACGGCAATCCAGGCCGCTGCGATCCCGCCTGCACTGGAGGGTCGCGACGTTCTGGGTTCGGCACCAACAGGTACAGGCAAAACCGCGGCTTATCTACTGCCCGTGCTCCAGCATCTGCTGGACTTCCCGCGCAAAAAATCTGGCCCGCCGCGTATCCTGATCCTGACGCCAACGCGTGAACTGGCAATGCAGGTTGCCGATCAGGCACGCGAGCTGGCAAAAAATACCCATCTGGATATCGCAACGATCACTGGCGGCGTGGCCTATATGAACCATGCAGAAGTGTTCAGCGAAAACCAGGACGTGGTGGTAGCGACCACCGGCCGCCTGCTGCAGTACATCAAAGAAGAAAACTTTGACTGCCGCGCGGTGGAAACGCTGATTCTGGATGAAGCCGACCGCATGCTCGATATGGGCTTTGCCCAGGATATCGAAACCATTGCTGCAGAAACCCGCTGGCGCAAGCAGACGCTGCTGTTTTCCGCCACGCTGGAAGGTGATGCGATTAAAGACTTCTCCGAGCGTCTGCTGAACGATCCGGTAGAAATCGAAGCGGATCCGGCGCGGCGCGAGCGTAAAAAAATCCAGCAGTGGTATTACCGTGCTGACGATGTGAAGCACAAAACCGCGCTGCTGCTGCACCTGTTACAGCAGCCGGAAGTTACCCGTTCCGTGATCTTTGTTCGTAAGCGCGAGCGCGTGCATGAGCTGTGCGGCTGGCTGCGCGAGGCCGGTATCAACACCAGCTATCTGGAAGGCGAGCTGGAGCAGTTCAAGCGTAACGAAGCGATCAAGCGCGTTGTTGACGGCCGTGTAAACGTGCTGGTGGCAACCGACGTGGCCGCGCGCGGTATTGATATTGATGACGTCAGCCACGTTTTCAACTTTGACCTGCCGCGCACCGCCGACACTTATCTGCACCGAATCGGCCGTACCGGTCGTGCAGGTAAAAAAGGCGTGGCTATCTCTTTGGTTGAGGCGCATGACCACCTGCTGCTGGGCAAAATCAGCCGCTATATCAATGAGCCGCTGAAAGCGCGCACCATTGACGAACTGCGTCCGACCACGCGTACACCAAGCGAGAAGCTGAACGGCAAGCCGTCCAAGAAAGTGCTGGCGAAGCGTAAAGAAGAGAAAGAAAAGAAACAGAGCGACGACAAGCCGCGCGTGAAGAAACGCCATCGCGATGCCAAAAATATCGGCAAGCGTCGTAAGCCAAGCGCCGCACCAAAAACCGACAGCGCTGAATAAGTAAACCGCACCACAAAAAAACCGCCTTTATCAGGCGGTTTTTTTATTACATAACTGAAACTTTTTGTGCATTAAGTTCAGCTTTTCCTTCAAACACCTGTTTAAACGTCAACAGCCTTTCTTGTTTTATAAACAACCGTTATTTTTCAATAAATAACGCTTTTTCTTCCCTGATGTTATTTACACCGCCAGGCAAGTTATCCCGGCGCTGCTGGCACAATCCTTCGCGTTTATTACAAACTTTCGGTAAAGGTGCGGGCAATAACGTCGCGCTGCTGCTCTGGCGTCAAAGAATTAAAGCGCACCGCGTAGCCAGAAACGCGAATGGTCAGCTGCGGATACTTTTCCGGATGCTTAACGGCCTCTTCCAGCGTTTCACGACGCAGCACGTTTACATTCAGATGCTGACCGCCTTCTACCCGTACCTGAGGCTGCACGTCCAGCGGAACATCGCGGTATTCGATCTGGCCAAGGTCGCTGACCGCAACAATCTGGTCTTCCTGATAATCAGCTTTAGCGCAGACGCAACGGGCTTCTGCACGCTCATCATCAAGCAGCCAGAAAGAGTTCAGCAGAGCAGGATTATTCGCTTTGGTAATCTGAATTCCGGAAATCATTATTGCCTCCCAGGCTATTTTTACTGACGAAGCGTCAGCAAATAGAAATTGATCTACGGTCACTTATATAACAGTCCCTCACCGCAACCATTTTGACCAAAATCAAAAATGACCCTCTTCTTATTTGTCCTGGGTCATCAACCCGATGATTTATCACGCATTGATTACAAAAATATTTTGTAAATTTAAAATTTATTTTAAGTTTGTCACGGTGGCGATCCGCGTTAAGCTACCCGCTGATTACTCTAAAGGAGGCGGAGATGGGCAACGCATTGACCTGGCACGACGTGCTGGCCGAGGAAAAAGAAAAACCTTACTTCATTGAAACGCTGTCGATGGTGGCGAACGAACGCGCGGCGGGCAAAACCGTCTATCCCCCACAAAAAGACGTGTTTAATGCTTTTCGCCTGACGGAGCTGGGCGATGTCAAAGTGGTGATTCTGGGTCAGGATCCTTATCACGGGCCGAATCAGGCTCACGGGCTGGCGTTTTCCGTTTTGCCTGGCGTGGCCGTACCGCCTTCGCTGGTTAATATGTATAAAGAACTGGTGACCGATATTCCGGGATTCCAGCGCCCGAACCACGGCTTTCTGGAAAGCTGGGCGCGCCAGGGCGTGCTGCTGTTGAATACCGTGTTAACGGTAGAGGCGGGACAGGCGCATTCGCACGCTCGCTTTGGCTGGGAAACTTTTACCGATCGCGTTATTGCCGCTATTAATGAAAATCGCGAGAACGTGGTGTTTTTGCTGTGGGGTTCGCACGCGCAGAAAAAAGGCAGCATTATCGATCGCGAGCGCCATCACGTATTGCAGGCGCCCCACCCTTCTCCCCTTTCTGCCCACCGTGGCTTCTTTGGCTGCGCGCATTTCTCTCAGACCAACGAATGGCTGGAGCAGCACGGCGAAAAGCCGATCGACTGGACGCCAGTTTTACCTGAGTAAGACCCGGCTTTCGGCATTAAAAAACTGCACCTTACTCAGTTGGCCAGCCAACTTTTGGGGTGCAGTTTATTATTCAGGCTTTGAGACGTTAACCGTCGTCAGTGATGACCGGTTTTAGCCTTTGGCTTTAGAAACGGCGACCATCGCCGGACGCAGCAGGCGACCGTTCAGCGTATAGCCACGCTGCATAACCATCAGCACGTGATTTGGCGCCACGTCTTCGGATTCCATCATCGACATCGCCTGATGAAGTTCCGGGTTAAACGGCACGTTAACGTCGCCGATAACTTCTACGCCAAACTTACGCACCGCACCAAGCAGTGATTTCAGCGTCAGATCGATACCTTCGATCATCGCAGCCAGTTCCGGCTTTTCTTTGTCGGCAACTTCCAGCGCGCGCTCCAGGCTATCGATCACCGGCAGCAGCTCGTTGGCGAACTTTTCCAGCGCAAATTTATGCGCTTTTTCTACGTCCAGTTCGGTACGGCGACGAATATTTTCGATTTCCGCCTGAGCACGCAGCTGCGCTTCACGCACGCCACCCTGCGCCTGCGCCAGCTGGGCTTCCAGTTCGGCAATGCGTTCGTCGCGCGGATCCACCACTTCTGCCGTCTCTGCGTCCTGGGTGGCCTGTTCCATCTCAATATCGTCTGAGACTTGCTCGTTTGGTGTGTTCTGTTCTTTACTACTCATGAATTTCTCCGCGTTTGTGCACATTCATCTCGCTGGTTCGCTTATTATGGGGATCAGAATTGCGGTTTCAAGGGAACCCGTCACATTGTCTGAGGTAGTTTACCTCATGAGGAATGCCAGCATCATGAACAACCATTTTAACTGCATCGGTATCGTGGGCCATCCGCGCCATCCTACCGCGCTGACCACACACGAAATGCTTTATCGCTGGCTGACGGCAAAGGGCTATCAGGTGATCATCGAGCAGCAGATTGCCCGTGAGCTGAAGCTTGCCGATGTGGAAACCGGCTCGCTGTCGGACATTGGACAAAAGGCCGATCTGGCCGTGGTAGTGGGCGGCGACGGCAATATGTTAGGCGCGGCGCGGGTGCTGGCGCGCTACGACATTAAGGTGATCGGCATTAACCGCGGCAATCTGGGTTTCTTAACCGATCTCGATCCCGATAATGCGCAACAGCAGCTGGCCGACGTGCTGGAAGGGAAATACATTACGGAGAGCCGCTTTCTGCTGGAGGCGCAGGTGTGCCGCCAGGGGCGCGAGCCACGTATCGGTACGGCTATCAATGAGGTTGTTTTGCACCCTGGCAAAGTCGCCCACATGATCGAATTCGAAGTGTATATTGACGAGACGTTCGCCTTTTCCCAGCGTTCTGACGGCCTGATTATCTCTACGCCAACCGGCTCTACCGCCTATTCGCTTTCGGCAGGCGGCCCGATCCTGACGCCTTCACTGGACGCTATCGCCATTGTGCCGATGTTCCCACATACGCTGTCTGCAAGGCCGCTGGTCATTAACAGCAACAGCACTATTCGCCTGAAGTTTTCGCACATGCGTGGCGATTTAGAAGTGAGCTGCGACAGCCAGATAGCCTTGCCTATTCAGGAAGGGGAAGACGTGCTGATCCGCCGTAATGAGGATCATCTGAATTTGATACATCCGCAAAATTACAATTACTTCAACACGTTAAGCTCGAAGCTTGGCTGGTCGAAAAAATTGTTTTAAAATCCGCTGCCAGCTACTTTACTGGTTATAGAACCAGTATATACTGTATGAAAAACCATATCTGTGTTTTCATACAGGAACGCTTCTATGCTGGCACAACTGACCATCAGTAATTTTGCGATTGTTCGTGAACTTGAGATCGATTTTCAGCGTGGCATGACCGCGATTACCGGCGAAACGGGCGCGGGTAAATCTATTGCCATCGACGCGCTCGGCCTCTGCCTGGGCGGTCGCGCTGAAGCCGATATGGTGCGTCAGGGCGCAACCCGCGCCGACCTCTGTGCCCGCTTTTCGCTAAAAGATACCCCTTCTGCGCTTGCCTGGCTGGTGGAAAACCAGCTGGATGAGGGCAATGAGTGTTTGCTGCGCCGCGTGATCAGCAGCGACGGTCGTTCTCGCGGCTTTATTAACGGCACCTCTGTCCCGCTTTCCCAACTGCGCGATCTCGGTCAGCTACTGATTCAGATTCACGGTCAGCACGCGCATCAGCTGCTGCTGAAGCCGGAGCATCAGAAAACTCTGCTTGACGGCTATGCGGGCGAAAACGGCCTGATGCAGGAGATGGCGCAGAGCTACCGCCTGTGGAACCAGAGCTGTCGCATTCTGGCGCAGCATCAGCAGCTGTCGCAGGAGCGTGAAGCGCGCCGCGAGCTGTTGCAGTATCAGCTGAAAGAGCTGAACGAGTTTGCTCCGGTGGCCGGCGAGTATGAAGCTATCGATGAAGAATATAAGCGCCTGGCCAACAGCGGCCAGCTCCTGTCAACCAGCCAGCAGGCGCTGATGATGCTGGCCGACGGCGAGCATGCCACCTTACAGAACCAGCTTTATACCGTGCAGCAGCTGCTGGGCGAGCTGGTCGCGCTTGATGAAAAGCTGAACGGCGTTTGCGTGATGCTGGATGAAGCCGCCATTCAGGTTAGCGAAGCCAGCGACGAGCTGCGCCACTACTGCGAGCGTCTGGATCTGGATCCTAACCGTCTTTACGAGCTGGAGCAGCGCCTGTCGCGCTATATCTCGCTGGCACGCAAGCACCGGATCTCTGCGGAAGAGCTGGCAGGCTTTCATCAGCAGCTGCTGGATGAACAGGCACAGCTTGACCAGCAGGAAAGCAATCAGGAAGAGCTGGCGCTGGCCGTGGCGAAGCACCATCAAACCGCTATGGGCTGCGCGGAAAGGCTGCATCAGCGCCGTATGCACTACGCACAGGAGCTGAGCCAGCTGATTGGCGAAAGCATGCACGCGCTCTCGATGCCGCACGGCCAGCTGGCTATCGAGGTACAGTTTAATCCTGACCATCTGACCTTAGAGGGTGCCGACCGCATCGAATTTCGCGTAACCACCAACCCGGGTCAGCCACTTCAGCCGCTGTCTAAAGTTGCTTCCGGCGGCGAGCTGTCGCGTATCGCGCTGGCAATTCAGGTTATCACCGCACGTAAAATGGATACGCCAGCGCTGATTTTCGATGAAGTCGACGTCGGTATCAGCGGCCCAACCGCAGCGGTTGTGGGCAAAATGCTGCGTCAGCTTGGCGAATCTACCCAGGTTATGTGCGTCACCCACCTTCCGCAGGTTGCTGGCTGCGGCCATCAGCATTTTTTCGTCAGCAAAGAAACGGATGGTGCCATGACCGAAACGCATATGCAGCCGCTGGACAAGCGCGCCCGCCTGCAGGAACTGGCACGCCTGCTGGGCGGCAGCGAGGTCACCCGCAACACGCTGGCTAACGCAAAAGAGCTTTTAGCGGCCTGAAACCGCACTTTTTTGGCATCCCGAGGTCATAACCATGCTCCGTAGAGGTTTCCAACTGCGGAAAGGTTTATTATCATCGACGTCTGACGCTGTTATCGAAGCGATAAACCGATACTGAAAATAAATAGCCTGATGCCCAAGGTGTTGGCCCGAAAAGGAATAAAGATACTTATGCGCTGTAAAACGCTGACTGCTGCGGCGGTGGTTCTGCTGATGACGACCGCTGGATGTTCCACTCTGGAGCGAGTGGTTTACCGGCCAGACATCAACCAGGGCAATTACCTGGTTGCAAATGACGTCTCTAAAATCCATACCGGCATGACCCAACAGCAGGTGGCATACACCCTGGGTACGCCGATGATGCGCGATCCTTTTGGCAGCAACGTCTGGTATTACGTCTTCCGTCAGGAGCCGGGCCACGAGCCGGTAACGCAGCAGACGCTGACGTTGACCTTTGACAGCAATGGCGTGCTGACCAACATCGACAACAAGCCTCAGCTTAGCTCTAAAGGCTAAGCATTCAGAAGGCTGTGATGTAAAGCAAATCAGGATGGCTGGCGGTAAAGCCAGACCTGGTGGTTTAAAACATCATAAGAAGAGATAAGGCGCTGACGGCGCCTTATTTTTTTGCTGCTTTTTCTGCACGCTGACGGCGCAGTTCTTTAGGATCGGCCAGTAGCGGACGATAAATCTCCACCCGGTCGCCGCTGTGCACCTCATCGCTCAGCTTAACCGGACGGCTAAACACGCCCACTTTATTACTGGCAAGATCGATATCACTACGCAGCTCCAGCAGCCCGGAAGCTTTGATCGCCTGCTCGACAGTGGCCCCCTCCTCCACAGTAACCGTATAGAGATACTGTTTTTCCGGAAGCGCATAGACCACTTCTACCGCGATATCAGGCACTGTAGACCTCTTTCGCGCGTTTGGTGAAAGCTTGTACCATGCTGCTGGCCAGCTCTTTAAAGATCCGTCCGAACGCCATTTCTACCAGCATGTTGGTAAATTCGAACTCCAGGTTGAGTTCGACCTTACAGGCGTCTTCGCTCAGTGCGGTAAACAACCAGCCACCGGTAAGCTTGCGGAAAGGCCCGTCAACCAGCTGCATGTGAATGCTTTTATTGTTGGTTAGCGTATTGCGCGTGACGAACGTTTTGCTGATGCCGGCTTTGGAAACATCCACCGATGCCGTCATCTGCTGTTCACTGGAATCCAGCACGCGACTGCCGGTGCACCCTGGAAGAAACTCCGGATAGGCATCCACATCGTTTACCAATCGGAACATTTGCTCAGCACTGTAGGGCACCAGCGCAGAACGACTAATCTGGGACATAACGTTTCCTGTTAATCTTAAACTTTACAATAATACCATCGACGGCTTGCAAACAAAAATTCTCAGCCGCCAGCGTTCTGCTAAAATAGCGCTTTTCCCCGCGCTTTTTGTTACAGGGGATGCCATCATTCACCGCTTCATGTACACTAAGTTGCACTATGACAAAGAAAAAAGCACATAAACCCGGTTCTGCCACCATCGCCATGAACAAGCGGGCGCGCCACGAATACTTCATTGAAGAAGAGTTCGAAGCGGGTCTGTCGCTCCAGGGATGGGAAGTCAAATCTCTTCGCGCCGGTAAGGCCAACATCAGCGACAGCTACATCCTGCTGCGCGATGGCGAAGCTTACCTGTTCGGTTCAACTTTCCAGGCGCTGACGGTTGCCTCGTCGCATGTTGTTTGCGATCCAACACGCAACCGTAAGCTGCTGCTGAAACAGCGTGAACTTGATTCACTGTACGGACGCGTTAACCGCGAAGGTTATACCGTTGTTGCGCTGTCGCTGTACTGGAAAAATGCCTGGGCCAAGCTAAAAATCGGCGTGGCGAAAGGTAAAAGAGAGCACGATAAGCGCGATGATATTAAAGATCGTGAGTGGAAATTAGACAAAGCACGTATTATGAAGCACGCAAATCGCTAAGCTACTGGCAAAGCGATAAGTTTTTCTGCTATACTGCTTAACAGTACTTGGGGCTGATTCTGGATTCGACGGGATTTGCGAAGCCCAAGGAGCATGCCGAGGGGCGGTTGGCCTCGTTAAAAGCCGCAAAAAAATAGTCGCAAACGACGAAAACTACGCCCTAGCAGCTTAATAACCTGCTAAGAGCCCTCTCTCCCTAGCCTCCGCTCTTAGGACGGGGATCAAGAGAGGTCAAACCCAAAAGAGATCGTGTGGATGTCCTGCCTGGGGCTGAAGCATTAAATCCAATCAGGCTAGTTTGTTAGTGGCGTGTCCGTTCGCAGCTAACAGGCGAATGTAAAGACTGGACTAAGCATGTAGTGCCGACGGTGTAGTAATTTCGGACGCGGGTTCAACTCCCGCCAGCTCCACCAAATTCTTCAGCAGCGATACCAGAATCGTCTGCTAAAGTCCTGAAAGCCCGCAAGGTGAAAGCCTTGCGGGCTTTTTTGTGCCTTCAAGATGTCCCGCGAAGTCTGATGCCAAATAATTAAATTCGAATCTTATAGGCCCATTGATAGGCCCAACGAAAAGCTCTATTGTTTTCGTTGGGCCTAAACGCAGGGAGACTCCCCATGGCGAGAAAAACCCAGCCGTTAACCGATACGGAAATCAAAGCCGCCAAACCTAAGGATGCCGATTACCAGCTTTATGATGGTGACGGGCTTACTCTGTTAATCAAGTCTAGCGGTAGTAAGCTCTGGCAATTCCGTTACTATCGACCTCTGACCAAGCAGCGAACCAAGCAGAGCTTCGGAGCATACCCTGCTGTCTCCCTTTCTGATGCGCGTAAACTCAGAGCTGAGTCTCGAGTTTTGTTGGCGAAAGACATTGATCCTCAGGAACATCAGAAAGAACAGGTGAGAAATTCTCAAAAGGCCAAAACCAACACATTCATGTTAGTTGCGGAGCGTTGGTGGAATGTGAAGAAAGCCAGCGTAACAGAGGACTACGCCGACGATATCTGGCGCTCTCTTGAAAAAGATGTTTTCCCCGTAATCGGTGATATCAGTGTCACTGGGATTAAGGCTCATACTCTGGTTAAAGCAATGCAACCGGTTCAGGCCAGAGGTGCATTAGAGACTGTCCGACGCCTTTGTCAGCGTATTAACGAAGTCATGTTTTATGCACAGAACACAGGCCTGATTGATGCTGTTCCCGGTGTAAACATCGGAAAAGCTTTCGAGAAACCTCAGAAGAAAAACATGCCAAGCATCCGCTCCGATCAACTTCCGCAGCTAATGCAAACTATGCGTACGACAAGTATCAGTGTGTCCACGCGATGCCTGTTCATGTGGCAACTTCTTACTATTACTCACCCTGCTGAAGCGGCTGAGGCTCGCTGGGATGAGATCGATTTCAATGCTAGCGAATGGAAAATTCCTGCAGCTCGAATGAAGATGAACCGGGACCATACGGTTCCACTATCGGATGAGGCAATCTCAATTCTGGAAATGATGAAGTCCCTCAGTGGTGGCCGGGAGTTTATCTTTCCCAGTCGCATCAAACCAACCCAGCCAATGAACAGCCAAACAGTTAATGCCGCACTGAAGCGTGCTGGTTTAGGTGGCGTACTCGTTTAACACGGCTGCGTTCTATTGCCAGCACGGCCCTTAATGAGCAAGGCTTTCCGCCTGATGTCATTGAAGCCGCACTTGCTCATGTGGACAAAAATGAGGTACGTCGCGCTTACAACCGCAGTGATTACCTTGAACAACGTCGTCCTATGATGCAATGGTGGGCTAATTTTGTTAGCAAGGCCGACAGCGGGAGCATTGTTGATACTGGGAAAACGGGGTTAAAACTTGTGGGCTGAGTTTTGAGCTGGACTGGTGTTTTCCCAGCAAAGGTGCATTGGCTCAGACCTGTCCTGAGGAATCGTAGATAGCTCGCAATGGAATCTGACAGTCTGGTTTGTGCCAGGAGCGGACATTGGTTGTTCATGTGGATAAATACTAAAGGTGGTTTATTTTTGCCACAACACAGGCTAGCTTTGAGCAAATAAACAGGCAACACTTATTTGTTGCTGCAGAAGGTTAAGCGCGCTGATTTAGCGCACTTAACGTAGACTAACCTAAAAATAAATGGCTAGAAAAGTAATAATCTACCAACACGCTTTTAGTCACAGAAGTAATAATTAACTATGGTTAATATTTATCAATAATTCAACGCTAGTATATTATCTGTTAGAACTACTGAAGGTGTTCCGGCACAATAACAGCATGTTATGCGTTATCCTCGGTCCCACACTCCTCGCAGCAATATCTGTTCGGCAAAACGAAGGCTCACCCCGAGGATGGTGGCTAGTGAATGAGGTGGTCAGTTTTACCAGCGCTCCAAGCAGCTTTGTAGCATAGCGCCCCCCCAATGAACTGATTGAAGCACAGGCATTGAGTATTGCATAAATCAATGCAGTGGAAATTTAAAGTACCAGTTCTGATGCTCAGGCTGGAAAAAATCAAAATAAATGGATCGATACGGACATGACAGACAGCTTACAGACTGAAAAGACCGAGGGAAATATCATCATCAACTTGTTTGCACCCAATCTTCCGGGCAGTACCAAAGAAGATGATCTCATTCAAAAATCTCTGCGTGATCAGTTAGTCGAGAGTATCCGAAACTCAGTTACCCCTTCTGACGCCGATAA
Source organism: Erwinia sp. BNK-24-b (assembly GCF_047456155.1). Classification (NCBI taxonomy): domain Bacteria; kingdom Pseudomonadati; phylum Pseudomonadota; class Gammaproteobacteria; order Enterobacterales; family Erwiniaceae; genus Erwinia; species Erwinia sp. BNK-24-b. The sequence goes on along the minus strand of NZ_CP179901.1, from coordinate 937,728 downwards.
GTCTGCTGAGCTAACACGCTTTATTGATGAGTCCGGTCGTAATGTATTTTTTGTGGATGGTACTCGCGGTGCGGGTAAAACCACTTTTATCAATAGCGTGGTCAAATCTCTGAACAGTGACAAAGGTGATGTCAAAGTCAGCATCAAGTGTTTGCCGACCATCGACCCTACCAAGTTGCCACGTCATGAACCCATTTTGGTCACCGTGACTGCCCGTCTGAATAAAATGGTGTCCGACAAGTTAAAAGGATGCTGGTCGTCGAATGACCATACAAAACAAAAGGAACAATGGCAGAATTACCTTGCGCAGCTCCAGCGTGGTTTACATCTTCTCACAGACAAGGAATATAAGCCGGAATATTTCAGTGATGCTTTGAAGCTGGATGCCCAGCTTGATTACTCAATTGGTGGTCAGGATTTGTCAGAAATCTTTGAGAAGCTAGTTGAGCGTGCGTGTGAAATTCTCGGCTGCAAGGCCATTTTGATCTCATTTGATGATATTGATACTCAGTTTGAAACGGGTTGGGATGTACTTGAATCTATTCGTAAATTCTTTAACAGCCAGAAATTGGTGGTGGTGGCGACAGGTGACTTGCGCCTATATTCCCAATTGATTCGCGGTAAGCAATACGAAAATTATAGCAAAACTTTGCTCGATCAGGAAAAAGAGAGCGCCCGCTTAGCAGAGCGGGGCTATATGGTTGAACACCTTGAACAGCAATATTTATTAAAACTGTTCCCGGTACAAAAGCGTATTCAACTGAAAACCATGTTGCAACTGGTCGGCGAAAAGGGAAAAGTCGGTAAAGAGAAGATCAAGGTTAAAACCGAGCTTGGCATGCAGGATATTGCTGCCATAGATATCCGGCAAGCGATTGGCGATGCTGTTAGGGAAGGCCTTAATTTGAGAGAGGGCTCTGATGCAGAAATGTATGTGAATGAACTGCTGAAGCAGCCAGTGCGGTTGTTGATGCAGGTGCTTCAAGATTTCTATACCAAAAAATATCATGCTACATCGGTAAAACATGATGGTAAACAAGGCAGCAATGAAAGACCTGATGAATTATCAGTTCCGAACTTACTTAGAAATGCCTTATATGGTTCGATGCTAAGCAGCATTTATCGTGCAGGGTTAAATTATGAACAACATCGGTTCGGTATGGATTCGCTCTGTAAGGATATATTCACCTATGTAAAACAGGATCGTGATTTTAATACCGGATTTTATTTGCGGCCTCAGTCTGAAAGTGAAGCATTAAGAAACTGCTCTATTTACTTGGCGTCTCAGGTAAGTGAAAACTGTCAGGGCAGTCTGTCAAAGTTCCTACAGATGCTTTTGGTTGGTTGTGGTTCCGTCAGCATATTCAACCAATTTGTAACCGAGTTAGCACAGGCTGAAAATGATAGAGAAAAATTCGAACAGCTTGTTAGTGAATATGTAGCTTATATGTCTGTTGGCAGAATTGAAAGCGCCTCACATTGGGCTAATCGATGTTGTGCTGTGGTTGCAAACAACCCTAATGATAAAAAGGTTGGCGTTTTTCTTGGCATGGTGCAGTTAAATCGTAAATCACGCCAAAAGATGCCTGACGGTTACAAAAAATTTAACATTGATACTGAGAATGGCTTGGCAAAAGCCGCAATGGCGGCTTCCTTAAGTACGGTAGCTTCAAATAACCTTATGGATTTCAGTAGTGTTTTTAATCTGATTGGTGCTATTGCAGATATCTCTGCATGCCGTCGTGAAAAGCCTGCCATTACTAATGCTTTTAATAAAGTTATAGCTCAGACAACATGTATTGTTCCCCCATGGAGCGAGGCTGTTGCTCGTGCAGAAATGAAAGGCGCAAGTAAAAGTGCGGATAACGATGCTGCTGTTTTGGATGTTGATCTTGATCCCAAGGATGATGGCGTAACTGATGACAGTCAGCAGGATGACACAACGGAATTTTCTGGTGCCATTAATAAAGTTGAGCAATGGCTTAAAAAAGTAAACGAAATTGAGATTGAAATTCGTCCATCGGCGCTTTTGATCGGTAAAGTATGGACTCGGTTCTATTTCAACCTTAATAATGTGGCTGATCAGCATAAAACCAGGCTCTATAATGATGCAGAGCATGGACAAATGGCCAGTCAATCAAATGCTGCGAAAATTATGCGTTTTAATGTTTTGGCTTTTCTTCATGCGGTATTGGTTGAAGAGAGCTTATATCATTCGATTAGTGACAGGGAATATATCGGTGAAGGATTAAGACTAAACCCAGTTACTTCGGTTGATGAGTTTGAGAAAAAGATAAATGTAATGAATGAAGAATTGAAAGCGGATAAGAAAACATGGAAAGATACCCACCCATTGTTTTTCTTATTAATTAGCTGTCCAATTCTGCATCCGTTCATTTTTCCTGCAGGAGGGATTAATTGTTCAACCAAAGCACTGAGCAAGGAAGCGAGTTTCCTTGAACTGATTGGTGAAATTGTTGGCGACAAATTACTTTCTGAAGGAGAATGGGAGTATTTATCTGAAAATGATAATCGAAAAATAAACATAAAACAACAGACGTCTCAAAACACTATAACATCACTTAATACCTCCACAATCGTCGGAGCATTATACGATAAGGCTACGCCAGCCCGGAAATCCAAGTTGCCTTCATTAAGTGATGGCGTAGAAAAATAATAATGGCCTTCGTATAAGGATTGGGTATGGAAAGGTATCTTCTTAACTCAACAGTGCTGTTGCATAGGCTGAGCACCATCTCTTTGGATGAGGTATCACTTGATGAGCGCGTGGAGTCATCGGTGTTCCTTGCTCAATACGAACGAGTGCGTAGCTTGCCTGATCATGTCGGCAAATCGGCTTGGTCATCTTTAGTGCAGCAAATCAAACAGCGGAGTATGAATCTCGGCCCAGTAGCAACCTTACGCCAGATAGCTGAAAAGTTTATTAAAAACGAAAAAGGTGGCCCCAAAATCGACCTACCTTTGTTCTCGGAATGGCAAACGCTGATGAGCCGAGTTTCATGCCTGCCAATTATGGCGTGTCATCAGGTATTTAACTCAGGGCCTGCCAGTCAGGAATATAGCTTTCGCTGGCCTTTATATCCATATCATCCAACGGTTGAGGACTATATTACCCGTGAACACCTACACGAAACTCACCAACATCTGAATGGCAGTACCAGTGCGGAAGAATGTTGGCTGGATGCACTCAAGCACCCAGAATTGAGCGTCAGAGATTTCGAGAAGGGCTGGGTATCTCAAGAGATGAAACAACTTTGCGCCCAGATTGACCCCTCTCTGACACCTAAAATCTTTAAGGATCGTTTGCAGATCGCCAGCAATATTCGCGAAATTCTTTGTCGGGTCGCTCAGGGTGCGGAGTTGCCAGAGTGGATTGTATCAATGCAGAACCCGCAGCAGTTGGCGGATAGCACGATTCTGCATCATGGCCAGGAGTATGGGTTTGCGACAGTTTGGCCAACAGACGACAAATACAGTCAGGAGTCTGAATTTCGCTGGCTAATCGGGTTGTTCGAAAAATGGCGGTATGGTGCGCCCGAAGGATTAGAACGACTGCTTTGGATTTACCTTCTAATTCAGAATCAGTACCTGACCTTACTGGTCCAGCGAGACGATTTTTTCGGTTTTGATCAGTTCCAGAATTACACCATGACAGAGCTGAGGGAGGAAACCGAGAAATCTTATTTGTCTCGTTTTAAACATGCCCATGGTTCTGGTGTGTACTCTCAGGTACGTTATCTGGAAGGACGTTTTGCCCCAAAGAGCGACCCCAGCAAAATGCAAAATCTGCTCTTCAGTGTGTTAAGAGGGTATTGGGAATACCTAAGTGCTCATATGTCTCTGGAATGGGTGCATGAAAAGCCGCTGACTATGTCGCAAGTGCTCGATAATCTCGAACTAATTGAACCTCATGGCAAGTGTGCAGAGCTGGCGCTAGTCCCGCATTTTATCAAAAGAAAGCCAAAAAATGGTGAGGTCTATCCTTACGCATTGCTATTCAAGGACCTGAAGAATCAGGCAGCTAATCTAATGGACATGCTGAAGTATGAACCGCGCCTGACAGGATGGATTCGAGGAGTGGATGCCGCAGCTAATGAGATGCACGCGCCACCGGAGTTGTTTGCCCCCTTGTTCCGGGTGCTAGCCAAATCAGGTATTGCTCATTTTACCTATCATGTTGGCGAGGACTTCCCACATCTGATCAGTGGTATTCGCTCCATTGATGATGCCTTGAGGTTTTTGCCATTGCGTAATGGCGACCGTCTTGGTCACTGTACGGCGATTGGCATCACACCTGACATCTGGAAACGCTCTTTGCCATTGTCTTTGTCCATGACCAAAGAGACGCGATTGCTCGATTTGGTATTTATCTGGCGGGAACTTCGAAGTCATCCGGAACTGCTGCGTTACGCCAGTGATGCAGCGATTGAAGCTGTTCGTTTGGCGCATAAGGTGTTTTCGCTGGAAGAAGAAGTCTCGATTACCATCCTTGATCAAGTATTTGAAATGCGGGGGATGTTGGCGGAATCGGAAGGCCTGCTGGGTGAGCTAAATGGACCATTAAAACCCAAATCCCTCTGGTTGGAAGAGTACGAGCGCGCCAGAGAGTTGGCTAAAACGGCGGGCATGAAAAGGCCGCTGAAGTTGTATAAGCTATGGCTTACATCTGACAATATACGAAAGCAGCGTGCTGAATATGTTAAAGTTACCCTAGAATATTTGCCAGATGAAGCGGTTGTTGCTTTACAACAAGCCGTAATGGCAAAAATGGCAGACCGAAACATTGCGATAGAATGCCCTCCGACCAGCAACACCCGTATTAGTCAGTATCGAGATGTCAGCGAGCATCATATCTTTCGCTGGATGGGCTTGCCGGGTGAGGCGATTGAAGGTGATGTTCCTATGTCTATTTGTCTTGGATCTGATGATCCGGGGATCTTCGCCGCGGATTTGAAATCCGAGTTCTATCATCTGTTCGTTGTGTTAACCCGAAAGTTCGGCTTGTCGCCAGCGGAGGCTTTGAGAAAGGTGGCAGAGGTGAACGAGAATGGGCGGATTTATCGCTTTCATGATGTCAGCTAGCCTGTATACATTGAGGATTCTGTGGTTGTTCAAGACCCGCTGTGCTCATTGGTATCTCTCGATACGATACTGTCGCGGAGCTGGGAGAAATACGTTTCTCGGTCGGCATTTAACTCCTGATGAGCATTTTTCTTGTTAGTCTGGGAGAGTGACTTGTCGTCTGTGCATATGTCCTTTCATTGTAATCTGTATACAAGAAACTATTAATATCGCCCACAAATGGCCTTGGGCCTACAATGCTTTACAGCCAAGGCCCCTAAATTAGGCTATTTATCAATTCTATATATCTTAATGGGTTACAATAGTTAGCGCACAATGAGTTCAGCACATAACAAAAGAAGTTAATTGGAATGCTTTGCTGCTCGCTGCTTTAACGTTAATGTCCGCAAATCGCTCAGAACAGCCAGTCAGATTAATTTTTTTACCATAGCTTCACAGGATAAAATCTGTCTTAGGCAGATAAAGTGAGGGGCCTCAAGCCCCTCGCTTAATTTTTTTCAAATAATCAAGCTATGAGCTGGCTTGTACCAAAGTTACGATAACCGTTATGGAAGTCTTTGCTGTACTCTTTTGCCAGGTAAGCTACCCGTATCAGGAAATCATAATAATCAGGACTTAGTGTTAAAACATCCTGCCGGGTGAACCAGGTGCTATGGTTTTCCGGGAATTGAACCCGATTAACATAGTGAGGATAATCAAGCTTAATCGCGCGACACCAGGCTTTTTGCATCCGAGTTCCCATATTATCAGCGTCAGGGTTAGCATAATCACCCAAATAAGCATAAACGTCTTTGTTGAACAGCAGAACTAGGTGGTAGTGATAATGTTCACTGGTATCACGTTCTTTAGCCCATATATAGCCGAGTGGCGCAGGCTCATCAGCCCGACCTGAGCGTCTGTGTTCTTCCCGTAACTGGCTTTTAAGAGACTCTATAGCCCGAGTAATAGCTTTCTCATCGTCTTTCTGAAAACATATTGGCAAGTCTGGCTCTCCAGGCACATGGGACTGAGCAAACCTCAGATCAACGCGTAATGCAAATACCCGATTATAATTTTCCAGATAGTTAGATATTACGGCAAGCGATCTACGCAATATATAACGTTCTAAATGAGAGTTGTATTTCTTTTGGGCTATCTGTACCAATGACTCAAATTGCTGCTCAGTTAATTCATAAAGTGACTTCATAATATGTATTCACGGTGTAATGGGTAGCTGCCAGCTACCCAGGTTATTGTGGGGATGATTTAATCGTGGTTATAGTTTCCTACTGTGGCAGGTTAAACTTAGATGCTATTATTTATAGGGATATTTTGCACATGTACTTATAACCGGCACATGCACTGCAACAAATCGACATATATTACATATACCGGTTAATCAAAATTGAGAGTAGATTTACTCGAAACAATCCAAATCACAACCAGTCAGGGGCTCATGCCAATAAAATGAATTGATAAAGTATAAAAACCACTCTGAAGTTATTATTTTAATGGTATGCTACTTAATACACTGTAGCCCCCCCTGATATACTGGCCTGCCTGACATGATATTGTGTTTTGCATCCAGCTCTGATGGTATCATTTCGAAAGCTAGGTATTTGACGTAATGCGTCCCTCTTTCATCCTCCCACAAATGGATTTTCCCCTCGTCAGAAAGCTGTTCTAACACAGGTATAAGACGGACTTCTTTTCTGAGAGAACAGGGACCATTCTGCATAATTCCACGTCGACTAAAATCATAGAATCCATTTCTGACAAGATGACTTTCAAATCAATTAAGTAATATTTATGTATCAGACGCCCCTATTATCATATCCATTTTCACTATAAAATGATTAAGATACCATTGCGTTATTAACAGTGCAGACTCCAGCGTTTCAATCGTAATTATAGATGAGTCAGGAGTAATATAAGCCTGCATAACAGCAGCAATCCTCGCAGTATGTTCTATGTACCGTGCTGCCCAATCGTTATAATGGTACAGTTTTTTTCCAGGCTCCATTAGATACTTCACCTCATTATCAATATCATATAGGCGTTTCTTTGCATCCGGAGAAAATATCATACAGGTGCGAGAGGCATTGCTTTCCCTGCGCCTTATTCCAGAAAGTAAATGTTTTTTCTGAATAGAATAAAAATTATCTAGATCAGACTCATTGCCAAACACAAAATAATTAATATCAATCGGTCTTGTGACCAAGGTAAGATCCATTCTTAAAATACGGGCATCGCTTCCCGTTGCTCTTATTTTTTTGCCCTGTGATCTAAGAATGTTGTCATGTGGTTCCGGCTGCATCATTACTAGCATACCAAGCCGGGGATCCTCAACGTCGGAACTACCCGTTGACACACGACTGACTCGATAATTGTCACCACACCACAGGGTGTTAGAAATTGCTGCTTTGCGGCGCATGATTCCTTCATACACAAAGCACTTCCCTCATCAGAGGTTATACCTAGACAGGGGTACTCTCCCAGTTCTTTAAGAAGAGCTTCAGGTGTGGGATCCGTTACTATTAAACACACTCTTACAGGCTCAATAGGTTTATTTTTAAGACATTCCTCCAGATTAAATCTAGCTTCTTTCCCCCCCCCCCTCTTTTTGCCGTACCGCTTTCTGAAGAGATTTCTTAAGACTCTTACATTCTTCATCCCATAGCACATAATGCCGTTTGTACTCCTCCTACCTAACGGAAAATGCCCCTGCTAATTCATGCTCAACTTGATGAATCTGCGCCATTGCTAATCTATATACCGTAGTTTTTCTGCTTCCCGATCTTGCCAAAATCATGTGGAAATGCGATACGGGCACTACAATGCCATCAGCTATTTCAACGTTATACATGTTCTGGCAAGCCAAGGCCATACTTCCAAGAATCGTTGAAAAAGTAAGCTCAAGAGCAGCTTTTGTTTTACCGTGTATGCAAAATATAACTTGCTGTACAAAAATCAAAATAGCCCTGCTCTCTAGGTTAACTTCATGATTTTCTTTTATATGTAAGTTTCATTTCATACTCCTTCTTGAGTAAAATTAAACACTTCTGGAAGCAATCCATGCTTCTATAGAAGTTAACTGCCAGCCCACGGATGCCACGCCGAGCCTGATTGGTTTGGGAAAATCAGCATCGTAATATCTGGATTTGGGATTCAACTTTTCGTAGATACTTGAGCGAGAGATCCCTAGCACCATCGTAAGTTCAGGCATACGCACGATGCGCAGTGATTGGTTTTTTTGTTCACTTATCGTTGACATTTTCAGTTCTCCTATCAGATGTCTTTGGCTGTATTCGAACTTTGCCATATGCTCTGGGATACTGTCCCCGTAGAGAAACGGAAACCAACCGGAGGGAATGGGAGGACTCATGCATTTGCTGGCATGATGTATGCCCTTTATCAGTCTTTTGGCCTGTTCGTGAAGGGTGATAAACGCAGGGAAACACGTGATAACAGCGGTTTTTCATTTCATCAGAAATTTGCCAGACACTGTTATGACAGCATTGCAGATATTGTTGATACTGGCGGTATGTACACCAAAGGAAAGAGGCGGGAGATCTTTTTCAGATATGAGCAGTTATACAATGCGCTGATGCACATTCCCGTTTTCTCGGATTCAGATAGTAGCCAGATAACCCGACGATACCTGCAGGAAGCTTTGCCATCCGTCATTGCCTTGGAGATTTATAGAACATTACAATCTAATGATGAAACCCATTTCTATTTTCATATTCACAAATTTTTAAATAGCAGGCACTGCCCCTCTTTTGAAGGTGGCAGTAAATGTGTTTACGCCGGAGTAAGAGATTATCTGCGTGAGTATATAGGCACACTGGGTTTTTATTATAAAGATCACTTGAGCTCTGTTTTCAGCCATATTGCAAATATTAGGAAGGAATATGGAAAAAATGATACAATTAAGAAAAAAATAATACTCAGCAGAACTGAATATTTGAAGTCATTCATATCAGGTAAGGACGTCGCTGCAAATGACGCCAAATTAGTTGAAGTGGAGCGTGCATATCTCTCACTTGATTTTTTGCTTGAATTAGAGAAACACATGAAATTGGTTATTTCATTATCCGTAATCTATAGAAACATTACGGAATATAGAGTTTCCTGTAATGCATTAAACATAAGCTTGCATCATTATATTTATTCTGAACAGTATGATGAAACTCTGCTGCATAGCATCACTTGGTCCTGGCACAGGAAAGCGATACTACCTATCTCTGTGACTTTAGACGAAGAACCATACCGCTACATAATTGAGCTCAGGAAAATTTTTTTTAATACGAACCCGTCTGGAAGTTACTCAGGCTGGGATTTTATTAAGATGTCAGCATGTCTTAATTCCTCCAGCCATTCTGATGTAGTAGAGCCTTATGCTAAAATCCTAGCGCTCATTTGCCTTCTAAGTCGGGCAGGACTGGCTGGGGCTTGGACCCTGATGAATGATATTGACATTGAAGAATTACCGATTGGTTTCTTACCAGCCGCTTTTTCTGTTATCAAACTGGCTCTTAAAGTAAAAGTGGAAAGAAATAAAATTCGGGATGGCGTATTGCTTTCCATGATCAATAGTATACTCGCGAATCAGGGCGTTTTCGCTGATTATAGAGTGGCTACTCAGCAAGGAGTAATATCGCTAATGGCATTATCGGCTAACAATTTGGTGATTATGCGCGCAGTAAAAATGTATAATATTATGATAAGAAAAATAAGCTATTGCATGAGGTCGATCCTTTTGGTATTTACCCTCATGCAATCTCTGGGCTGCTTAAAAAATTTGATGACGTCTTGGGTAAAGTTAATCTTTACATTAAAGAAAAAGAGTGTTGTAACGACAATAAAATACTTGTCGATCTTATCCAGGCAGATAAAATTCTTACCTTAGAGGAGCGGAATGGCAGCCTGATTGGCGTTCTGAGTGAAAGTACGCTCTATCATTGCCTTCTCAGCATCGATGATCTGATTTATTACCTGAGATGTCGGGGAGAAGATATCAGTAACATCATCCTGCTGGCAGGAATCTCACAAGATGCCCTATATAAGCGGGAGCAGCTTTGTGGGATCCTGCAGCTTCTTTGCCAGCCATGTCACATGGGATGATAAAGAAAATATCTTACCCCCCTGTGAGCCTGCTACAGCTGCTACGCGTAGCAGCTGTAGCAGGGGATGGCCTTTTTTCTTGAATTTCAGATGATATATCAGACATATAGTTGCTATTTGTTGCCGATAGGTTACTACCGGGCGTGCTTCTAAGGTAATGATAGTGAATACATCACAGACTGATGCTCTGCCTAGATGATATTGCCCCTTGAAAAGATATGTCATGCCTTATTCAGTAGAATGCTACATTTAAATCTGTAAAGTTTTTCCATTCTCACGCATTATCGCTATAGCGTCACCTATAGTTTGTTTAGTGAACAATGTGGTATCTCTTTCATCACCATGAACGACTTTCCGGGCATGTTGCATTGATATATTTTCTCACCAAGCAAGTACTTCTGGCATATGCTTTTCTTCAATCCTGATGTCCCGGTATGCAAGACGATCATTTAAGGTCTGAACGTCCTGGTTGTGGTATGCGGAACCCGACTCTAAAACATCAAGACGTTGCTCAACATTTTCAACTTTTCCTTTAACCTGAGAAACATCTTCAGCGAGCTTCTCATGTTTATGAATTGTATCAGCAAGCAATCTGGAGTTCTGAGCAAGCATTTCAGCCAGCTGAGCAAAAGAGGAACCTTTTGTTTCCGCCGGTGGGGGATAGATACCATGCCTTGTAAGCGGAGGTATAACCTCATGAAACAGCCATTTTTGAAAACGTTTCCCTGCGGCGCTTCGATCACTTGACATAACCCGGTATAATCCCGGCTGGGTAACAAAATTTCCGTCTACCCTTCAAATGTGGCATTTTTGATACCCACATTTAGATATTCATCTGCGTCTAGGGCCTGCAACTGAGCTTTAATGATGCCAGCCATTGACTTAACTGCATAATCAGCATTTATCTCTCTGTTTTCTTTGTTAAGCGTAACTAAAACGTCACGTAATGATATATGAAGTATATTGTCGATCACCACGGTTCTTAAATCGCTGTCGCCTATTTCACCTTGGTAACATATTTTTGTCAGATTGCTGTTCATAATTTTCCTTTTTCATTCTGAATTTGATGAATATTTATATTTAACCTGAAAACAGTGCGGGATTTAATATAACAGCCATGAATACATTATCGTTTAATTGGATAAGTCAGATGACCAATAATCGCACAAATCAATCTGTAATCGGCTACATAGAAGACCTCATAGTCATTGGCACTTTGCTCACAGATGAAGAAAATCTGAGCCCTGTCTTTTAGCTTTTTCTTCCCCGCATCCTTCGCTTCTTCCTGAGCGGCTTCCAGCTCGTTTCGAAGTGCTGTACGTTTAGCTTGGGACCAACCGCTCCATTCCACATGGAGTTTGTAGCTTCGAGAAGGCTTGAGCTTTCCGGATTCATCTTTCGCCCATTCGCCTGAAAGCGGAATGACAATCCGATTTTCATCTTGCTCAAATTTCTGCCACAACAACTGTGAGTAGAAAATCCGTTGCTCCGGATAGGACTGAACAGGATTTTTAAGTTTTTTAAAGACGGACATGTAAGTATCGGCATCAATTTCCGTTACATGTAGTGACATACCTCGATCATACGGGAAGCGAATAAACGCTCTATAAATCTAACGAATAGTATTAACCGGACGACGCGACTGCCGTGTTGGGACATTGCCATTACTGGATGTTGATGATGCAGAACGTGTTGTGCTCGAATTGTTTTCACCACCCGTTGCGTCAAGATCAACAACAGGACGTTTTCAATCAACTTTAATCCTGCTGGCATCAAACCCGGTGCACAGTCCAAGAGATGGCGGACGCTTTTCTTCTGGCCCTGCTTAACAACAGTGCTCTCAGCATCAGCATCAGCATCGCAGTTAATGTGTTCTTTTCCTGGCATTTTATTAAACGATGGCCTTTTCTTACAGCCTTTTGCCAAGCAGAAGGATACATCTCAATCCCGCATCCCCAGCAGACATAACCACTGGTATCAACAATATCTAACAACCAGAGCTCTTCAGCATCCACTTTTTTTCCAGTGCGTTTGTCACGAGCAGATTCCATCACTTTCTCCTTAACGCAGAACGTTTGTATAGACTATTGCTAATTGCCTTTATTCAAACCGCTGTTCCCTTTCACTATCTTCCCTTAATTCGCGTTCCTTTTCGTTTTTAACCCATCGAGTTAGTTTTTCATACACAGCTCTAGCTGACTTAGATATGTCTGCACTCTTATGGGTGACCAACTGGCCTATGGCTTCAACCCTGGATTGCATCACGTTCGCACGACTACCGGACCATGATGAAGGAGTTACGTGTTCGGCAAAAATCTCAAGGATCGCTCCTGGCTCGGGTGAGGCTTCTAGAAAACTCAGTGCATCATCCTGCAAGTAAATACGGCCTTGCTCATTGTCCTTCGACCATAGGTTCAATCCTGAAGCGACTGAAGCCCATACGTGAGGATCATTATTGGTTTCGCACCATTCAATCAAAGTGCCTACATCTATTTTCGTAAGAGGAGACGGATATGAATCATCATGATTGATAAAATGCAGCCGCCTTTGTTGTTCCTCGGTACCATCAAAAGCGCGACTGAGAAATTCTTTTGGCATCAATGCAGCGGTAATACCTATAGCTTCTTCGAAAGAATAAACATTGCCAAACTGCTCATCAACGACAGCGAAAATTGTATTCAACCATTCTAACTTTTCAGCCTCGTTACCATCGAAGCGTAATGCGATATTGATAACACGTTCCATAGCATAATCAAGTCCCCCTAGATCATTGTGATCTCTTCGGAATCTCTGGATTGCAGCAGAAAGGCCTACCTTTCGTAGTGCAAGACCTAGAGTGTCTGCAACATCTCCTTCATCAGCTATTTTCATATTCAGCGCTTCCAAAACTACTTCATCACCATTCGGTCTACTCAGAAGCCTCTGTGCAAGCTCGAGAACACGGCTTTCTGGCAAATTAGAGAACTGAGATCCCCACAGGATCGCTCCATACATGTGAGGCCTGACGTTAGGTTTATCCAGAAGCGGCATGCATCGATCCAAGTCGATTTCAGTAAACTCCCGCCAAGGATGCAGGCTGACTATTTCGGGTTGAAGCTCCGAATGCTGTGCACACTGATCGAGCAGTCCCTGCGCTAGTGCTGAATCGATTGAATGAGTCTCTTCAATAAAACCTTTAATGACTGAAAAATCACTTTGAGATTGATGTTGTAGCTCCAACTGAATGATTAGTTGCTGCCAATAGACTCGCAGGTCAGGAGCTCCGTTAGCTAAGCCTTTACCAAATCCGATGCGGTTGGGCATCCCACCACGTAAAAATAGATTAGGGCCCAACTCATCAAGTTCATGGGTAGATATTGCAAATTCTTGCCCCAATCCGAACGCTTTGGCATCAAGTGTTTCCCTGATTTTTTTAAATTTATTGGGCCCCTCATGCACAAAATCGGCATTTAGAGTCCAAAAATCCCGCCCATTACTGAGTACATACGCCATTACTGCCGGAACCAGGCCGTTAGGCTCCAATTCTTGTTCCAGTGTCACAAGCATTTCCGGCAATGGTTCTATATCTTGGTTGTCTTTTCTTTGCGTATGAAAAAAATAAATTGTTGAGCGGACAGCTTTCCAACCCTCACCCCAAGGACGGTAGGCATGGAACATGCGAGCCGCATCAATTAATTTTGCTCTTATTCCCTCATGACGCCAAATCCAGCGAAACTTATCAGCCAAGATTCGCCGAGCGTCGTCTTCAAGCTCGGGAACTCCTGAAGTTCCTATTCTAACCACAGTGTCGATGAAGGCGATCAGCCACTCAACAAGTTCATCGTAACTGGGTCTAAATCCATAATCTCTTGGCCGAGCACCAAACTCATTAATCCCGAATCCTGTCCACGGTGGTCCACCGAGAGCCGTTTCAAGCATTTTGATGCCCAGCCCTCTACGCCCGACCATACCTGATGCAATGCATTCATTCATGCTCGCAATACGTTGCTCCAAGGAAGCATGGGTGCCAGATAAATAAGGTTGGAAAAACCTTGTTATCTTATTTCGAATAGAATCGTAATTATTGCTCGCGCTTTCCTGGTCTGCGATGCAGATTAAGAGCTTAATGCATCGTTCAAAGTATCTCGATTCATACGCAAGTAACTGCAACAAGTTAATAATTGCTGTTCGTTGTGGATTGTAGCGTGATTTAATATTCTCAAAATTAGACGTAACAAGCGTTTCTTCAATCCGCTCAAGCAAAGCTTCAGGGGCAACTGGTGCGACATAATGAAGTATTCGTGTCGATACATCATCTAGGTTTACTATCTGTCCAAGCAGCCCTTCAGGGTGCAACCAAGCTTTAACGATCTCTTTAGCCACAGCATGGTCGTGTAGCAGTCCCAACCTGCGTGCGAACGACATCAATAAACGTTGCCGCCCCGAGGTTTCAAAGGTCGTCCTGAGTTGATCAACTGGAATACTATTAAGTGCAGATATTGCTAGCTTGTTAGCAATTGCTTGGGGGAGGATAGCTCTCCAGTAAGATCTTTTCTGAACGATATGACGTTCCATCAGCTTCGTAACGGCTTTAAATAACTGGGTTCTGGAATACCCAAAGAGCGCCCCTAATATTTCCAGTTCGTCGGTAGCAGCATCTGGACTAGATACCGAGAATGAATACACCAGTGACAATATTTCAGCTTGCTCCCGTAAATTACCATCAGGATGATTACGCTGTTCAAACAAGCGATTAAACAACTGCGCATCAGAAAGTAGAGCCAAACTCTCTCCTTCCTCCCCTCTCTCAGCTATAGCCAAAGCAACTCTTGCATTCCCATCTGCAAACTCAGCAATACGACGGGCATTATTCTGACCAAGAGAAGGGAAGCGACGGATAAGAAGTTGCTCTGCCACCTCTGGACCATCTGTCTCAATATGGATGACCTCAGTTGTCTGTGGTTTGTCATCCCTAATGTCGTACTCGATTGTGATGAGGCTTACTTCTTTTCCTGCGGCTGATACCTTGCTGGCAAGCGAAGCATGGAGTTCTGATGGACAATTATCAAGGATCATAATTGCTCGTCGGTCCTCAGTGATCAGCTTATCAAGCATTGCTGTAGCCGACGGTACTGGCTCAGAGCCAGTATCAACATAAATAGCTACTGTCCGGTCAAGCGCATCTGCTCCAACAGTTTCATCAAAGAGCGCCTGAACGATCCGAGTCTTCCCGACACCAGATAATCCTGTAATACGAACCGCCTTATTCGTCGAACGGATAAGTTCTCGCATTGGGCTAATTGCTTCATCAATTTTGAGTTTTTGCCCCTTTCCCGATGGTAAAGTAATGGTTACACCTGGGGCTGAGATTAAAGTGTCTGTAACACCTTGTGGCGGATTGCTCCAAGCTCCGTAGGGTTGCCAACCGGAATACCCTTGCCCAAACTTCCCTTTTACCCATAGCATGACTGATGGATGTTGGCGCAGCCATTGAATGAGTTTGGAACGGTCGTAGAAATCAACATGAAGATTGCTTTTGTTAGGATCATCTTTTACTGCATCCCTCATCGCATTAAGACGATCTCTCTTTCCAGACGGAGAGCAATCATCACCCAGGCTGACAATGATGTAGCTGCCTTGTTTTCTGGCTTGTTCAGATATGATGGGTGAAAGCGCTTCGCCGATGCCCATTTCCTTCTCAATTGCAGCCTTTGGCATCTTATATTTCTTTGCCTGAAAGACCGTATCAGGCCTAACAAGAAAGCTAGCCTTCAGCTGATCAACTGGAATCTGAACATGGATGTCAATTCCTCCGTCAGGGGCTGTAATTGAACCAGACCAATTTACACATGCTGGGCTATGACCATGTATTGCCACTTCAGCTTCCGCTAGCCGAGCTATCAGCTCTTCTAGCTGAGTATCGGAGAGCCGAAGTAATTCGTCCTTTTCAATGTCAAAGATTGCCACACCTTCACCTTAGTAAAAAATTTTTGCCATTATTTATACTTTGAGTTCACCAAAAACCGAGTAACTTCTATCCATTCTCCCAATATTAAGCTTTCATGCATCGTTCGTTTGGGTTGACATCATGTGAGTAAGATTAAAATACAACCGGCGTCATCTTCGTTTCTCAGATTTTATTCAAAATTATCAGCTTCACCCTTCTTCATTAGGGCATCAGATGCGGCAACAACTTCTTCTTTCAACTTCTCATGCCACAACCAGAGCACGGAGCTATATAGCAAACGTTGATCGTTTGGTGAAACTGAGATTATCGCCTGAGTGGCCTGTATCAAGGACAAGCTGGTGCACTGAATCGGCTCTAACAGCCCTTCATTAGATGGTCCGCATAGCAAGAGATCTTTATTTGAAAGCGATGTACCGAGCTTGAAGCCAATGCTGTCAATTCCTGCATGAATATACTGGTTGGCAAAGCCGTAGTGCGGTCGCAAAAAGTCCAGCTCGACAAACTCCTCAATATCACTAAAGCGAACCTTATTTCTGGCACTGGGTTCTTTTCCTAAAGCTTTTGCGGCCCAACCTAATTCATTGCCGAAACCCGCTTCATACTTACCAACGATGTCATTCCTTTCGAGATCAAACCGACTTAAATCTTCTGGGGAGAAAGAAGTAAAACCCAACCCTTCACTATATTTATTATAGCGATTAGCAGCTTTTCGCCTCTGTATGCTCTGAAAATCCGTGAATCTTTTCGCCAGGTCTTCGTCACCTTCTGCAATAAATATCAATATGGCCGTGGTTTCATGGAGCGTTCTCCAACGGGCCATTGCACCGTCTGTAAAGCCACCCTTTAGAAGATGAGATATCTCGCAGGAAACCTGGACAGCACGTGCGTGCAGTCGGGTGGTTATGTTCAGTTTTGCGGACCTTTCTCCAGAACCGGTGCGATACTCACTGTTTACCTCATTACTGATTTCAGTACAGCCATAAATTAATGCATCCAGCCGCTTTAAAGGGGACTCCCATGTTGTAAATAGTCTTCCTCTAAATGCATCTAAATTTTCGTAATGGTCCTTTAATACCTCCCCTTTAGCCTCATCCAAATACTCGAACATTTTCAACGCAACCAAATGCTCTATGTCTTCAGAATGAGTATCTAACCACTCAGCCATCTCTGCGGGAGACATATTGCCGCTACCAGCCACATCCTGTATCTGAGAAAGTACTTTTTTGTTT
This sequence comes from Erwinia sp. BNK-24-b, assembly GCF_047456155.1. Classification (NCBI taxonomy): domain Bacteria; kingdom Pseudomonadati; phylum Pseudomonadota; class Gammaproteobacteria; order Enterobacterales; family Erwiniaceae; genus Erwinia; species Erwinia sp. BNK-24-b. Next base: position 920,343 of record NZ_CP179901.1, on the reverse strand, counting down.
AACAAGTTCAGTTCCTTAGAGAGGGTCAACACTCCGTCGATGTAGTAATGTGGATTTACGTCGACACTAAACGCGTAACTTTTAAGCGTCTACTGAAAGCGAAAAGCAAACCTTACGCAATCTTTTTTAAGGGATTTCTCGCTATGATGTTAAATACTATTACTTTTGTGGGTTTTAAGCAGCGGGGAACTTAGTGTTATGAAGTCCAGAATCGGGCCAAACGGAGTGCATTTCTTCGATCGAAATACAGGTTTGAACATCCTATTAGACGAATTGCACCCTCAGGGGGCAGTTTGGTCGACGTCTCCCCGTCAAGTCTCAATAGCACTCACCAATCTTTGCGATCTCCATTGCGCGTACTGTTTTGCGCCCAAACACAAGGCAGTGCTGCATACTGACCAAGTACTTAGCTGGTTAAAGGAATTGGATACTGAAGGATGCCTCGGCATCGGCTTTGGCGGAGGGGAACCAACTCTCCATCCAGATTTCGTCGAAATATGCAAACGGGCTGCCGGGGAAACTCAGCTTGCCGTGACATTCACGACCCATGGTCATCGTTTATCGCAACAATTAGTTAAACACCTCAAAGGTTCAATTCACTTCGCGCGTATTAGCGTTGACGGGACAGGCAGTACCTATGAAGAACTGCGCGGAAAACCTTTTGCCAACTTACTTAAGGGAATTGAATCGATTGCAACATTGTCGCCCTTTGGAATAAACGTCGTGATAAACGAACGTACAGTCTTTGAGCTTGATGCAGTAACTGAGCTGGCGCAACAGTTTGGAGCTAGTGAGTTGCTGTTATTGCCTCAGCAAGCAACTAACGCGGTCGCAAGTATGAATGAAGTGGTCGGCCGAGAGCTTAAGAACTGGGTCTCCAACTATAGAGGAGAGGTTCGACTTGCAGTAAGTGAGGTGGGAGCGTCAGGACTACCCATATGCGATCCTCTTCCTGATGAAACTGGCCTTCGAGCCTACGCGCACATAGACGCTTCCGGCATATTGCGTATGAGTTCTTATTCAACCACCGGTGTGGATATTGGCGAAACCGGTGTTCTGTCAGCGCTTAAGCGACTTCGAAATACCTTAGAGATGAAATAAGGGGCACAGTAATGAAAATTTGGAACGGATATGGTTCTGAGCATTCGATGAACTTAGTTCTCATCGGAAAATTTAAGCAAGAGCAAGATGCAGAGAAGGTCGAGAAGGATATTAAAACGCTCAGTACTCAGGCTGAGAAAGATGAATGTTACTCGATCCCTTTTGATGAACCAGAGAATCAACGGTTTTCAGATGAAATGCTCTCATTACTATACAGCCTAAAACTCCACACGTTAGGACCAACCGATCTTGGTCAATTGGTGTCAGATCATCATCTAGATCGTGAAGGCGATAGAATAACAATAACTACTGATGAGGCAGAGGTATCCGCGTTCGTTAAGCTGTTTGTCGAGGCTGGAGCAAAGGTTGAGATTTTCTCAGCGCATGACTATCCGTCCGATTCCAACGATGCCAGTTGACAGAGGATGCATTGATGCCTGAAGTAAATTGGAAAGTATTCAACGAACTGCCCGGTGCAGCAGATGTGAACTTCGAAAACCTTTGCCGCGCTCTTGTACGCCGACACTATGGTCGTTTCGGTCGCTTTAAGCAACTCGCAAATCAGCCTGGGGTGGAGTTTCACCTCGAGCTAACGGAGCCTTGTGATCTCGGTGCGCCACCAAGCTGGATTGGTTGGCAATGCAAGTGGTATGAGCTGGTGAATGGACAAGATTTGGGAGCCTCCCGCCGCAATAAGATCATCGAAGGTATCGAAAAGACGCGTAAGCATGTCCCTGGAGTGACCAACTGGAAGCTTTGGACTTATCACACGTTAACAAAAGGAGATCAAGAGTGGTTCTTCGCGCTAGAGCAAGACCGCTTCCCCCAATTGAAGCTAGAACTACTCACAGCTACGGATATCGAAGATCTTTTGGTCGGACCGGGAGCGCTTTTACGAGAAACCTACTTTGGTGAACTGGTTCTAACCCCAGAACTAATTGCTGAGCAGTATAGGCTTGCTGCGGCTCCGTTTAAGAACCGCTACCAGCCAGAAGTTCATGTTGCTGTGGGGGTTGAGGAGAACATATACAGGCATCTGTGCAGCCAAAACGCATGGGAATCCTTGGCAGAACTATCCAACGCTTTAAAAAAGAATCATACAAGCATTGCTTTGATTACTGAGCAAATCAAAACTGAGCTCAAGGCAGAAGTTGAATTACTCTTAGCCCGAGTTATTGGGCTGACCGAGTTTATTGATGGCTTACACACGGCGCTAGGCAAGGGTGACTTTAACTCTGTACATCAAGCGTTGGTTTCAAATCCGCGTGAGCCAGTACTTTACGACAGGCTACTTTCGAAATTGCGCGGAGCACGCTTTGCCGGGGCTCCGTTAACCGCTAATTTGGTTGCAGATATCCACGCGGTTTCGTCTGTTCTCCGCAGTCTGGAGCAATCAATTGGTGCTCGGGCAGTTGCTGTTCTTGCGGCCGCGGGGGAGGGTAAGTCTGAACTTGCAGTCAAGGTAACACAGCCAGAAGGGGCGTTCCCAGGGGGGATCCTCCTGTTGGGTAAGAATCTTCATTCAGGCCAAGGGCTTGATGATCTCGTATCTGCCTTCAAGATTTCTGGGAGACCAGCAGAAAGTTTTGACCGCCTGATTGAGGCCGTAGATGCGGCAGGCCAGCGTGCAGGCAAACGCATACCTATTGTTATTGACGGTCTGAATGAGGCGGAAGATCCGAGAAATTGGAGGGATGAATTATCCCGAGTGGATGAGCTTCTAAAGAATTTTCCTTATGTCTTGTTAGTTGTCACTCTTCGCAATGAATTCGCCCATATGTGTCTGCCTGAGGGGTTTCCCCAAGTTGAACATAATGGGTTTCAGGAAGATCCGAAGACAGCATTTGACAAGTACTTTGAGTACTACAAGATCGACGCTACCGATGCGGATCTACCAGTCGAACTCTTGCAGCACCCCTTAACACTGAGAATTTTTTGCGAAGTAGCAAATTTTCCTCGTCAGCATATTGTCGGAGTGGAAGCATTGCCCCGTTCGCTTGCAAGCCTGTTCGAAGCACATTTTAACAAGGTTGCAGCACGAGTCGCTGAGCTTTCACCGACGATGCATCGCATTTATCAAGATGACGTTCAGGATGCACTACTGACGATCGCGGATCTTCTTTGGGATAACAATGCGAGAAGTGTGGATTTTCAAGCTACACGGACGGCAGTTCGGGATATGGGGTGGGATGACAGTATTATTCGTGCACTCGAGTCTGAAGGCATTCTCGTAAGGACTATTTCTTCAGAAGGTAGACAAGGAGTTGCGTTTGCATACGACCTAATGGCCGGACATATGATGGCGCGCAACCTGCTTATGAAGCCTGAATTGGTGCAATGGCTACAAAGCGATGAAGGGAACGCAAAATTTAAATCTCATGGACCTGATTCGCATACCTTCGCTTATGACGTATTACGGGCTCTGGTTGATCTGTATCCGCAACACTCTGGTAGGCGGCAGCTTTGGCAAGAATTGTCGGATGATATACTCGTTATGAACGCTCTGTTATTGACGACGCAATCGGATCCAAGATATATCGGGCGGGCTACTGTTGAACGATTTGGTCAAGCTATGCAGGAGTCGAAGCAATTTGCACAACTTGCCTTCGAGAGACTACGGAGCACTAGGGCTGCGCTGGCACATCCGTTTGATATGAGCTTTTTGCATGATGTGCTAATAGCTATGTCCAACACTCAGCGCGATCTTTTTTGGTCAGAGTGGATTCGTCAGAAATCTGAACAAGTTAAAGATGACTTAAAATTCTTGTCGACGAGATGGAAATTGGGTCATCTGGATGAGCGTGAACTTCGGAGAGTTCGCTGGGTAATGTGGACATTGACGACGACATCCAGAGCTTTGCGGGATATGGCTACCAAAGCCCTGTATGAATTTGCCATCAGGCGGCCAGAAGAGTTTTTCCGGTTGGCGATGGAGACAAATGCAGTTTCAGACCCATATGTCCCCGAGCGAGTGTTCGCCGCAGCCTACGGTGCTGTCCTGACCACTTGGTCGGATATTGATGCAGTAGAGTTACATGATGCGTTGCCACGGTTCGCTCGTGAGATTTACCAAACCATGTTTGCACCTGATGCTACAGCTCCTACCTGGCATGCGTTATATCAACAGTACTGCCTGGGAATCATTGCCATTGCAAGGATAGTAGATCCAAATTGTTTTTCAGAGGATGAAGCTGCTCATCTTGTTCCGCCTTTTAGCCATCTGCCTAACGTATTTAAAAGCATTCGTCAGTACGATACAGCAGTCATCAAGCAAGCGCAGAGCGCAGCGATTCGAATGGACTTCGGTAACTATACGATTGGGAGACTTATTCCACATAGATCGAACTACGATGACAGCAACCCAGAGTACCAACAGGTGTTGAAGGCAATTATTTCTCGAATGCTGGTGCTTGGTTATGACTCTGAGCAATTCGAAGCTATTGATCGGCAAATGTATTCCGGCTCTCGTATGGGAGAAGACAAACACAAAATCGATCGATATGGCAAAAAGTACGGCTGGATAGCTTACTTCGAGATGTGGGGACTGCGATACGCGCAGGGCCTCCTTTCCGAAGACCGCAGCGCTCGTCCATCGGACGCAGATATCGACCCGACGTTCCCGCTAGACGCTGTGAGCATTAATTTGCCACTTCCAGCCTTGTTCAGCGAACAGTCGTCGGATGATGGGGATTGGATCATGAGGGGTCCGCAACCTGACTACCGTAGCATCCTTGAGATTACAGAAATTGATGGTCTGACGGGGCCATGGATCCTACTTGACGGTTTTATCGAGCAAAATGCTACCTCGGATGACCGGCAGATTTTCACTTTCCTGCGAGGAGTATTCGTAGATAGCCAAGAAGTTGACAATCTATGTAGGTTGTTCACTGATCTTGAATATCCCGGCAACAGCGCCATCCCTGATGCTCCTGGCTACTATTACACCTATGCGGGTGAGATGCCTTTCTCGTCGATTCCGGGGCTGCTAGTCGCACATGAACAAGAGGATGATAGTGATGAAAATTTGGTGTCCGCAGACAGATGGTCAGGCAATGGCGTTGCGGTAGATATCACCGTGCAGGACTACAACTGGGAGAGTTACCATAGCGTGGAGAACCAAAGCAGCGGTGCGAGTTTACCCTCAAAGCAACTTTGTGAGGCTTTGAATCTCAGATATCGTGCAAACACATGGGATTTGCATGATGCAGCAGGTGTGGCATCACTGTACCGCAAAGTTGGCGAGTATGATTCGGCTGTCAGTGGCTCAGTCAGTTATCTGCGCCGTGATCTACTTGATGGTTACTTGATGCAATCCGGCAAGGTATTGGTATGGCTTATGTGGGGGGAGCGTGGTTTTCATTACCGCTCCAACAAGACGCACAATTTGCACAGGTATTACGTGAATCACCAACATATTCACAAGCGTATTCATATCCATCAGATAGCTTCTGAGTGCTAGTAACCAAAATATTGCGGACGGAGTCGCTGTATGAGTTACGAGTTCAGAAATATTTCATCCGCATACTTTTAGTACCTTATTCGGTATCTCATCTGAAAAGTAGAAGGCTTCACTTCGAAGCCTTCTGTCCGAGCCAGATAGAGGCATTAACGATAGACATGTTCGTGCTAACGGGAACGTTATTGGATAATAGAGGATCTCCGTTCAGTAAGATGATGTCCGCCATTCAGTATGAGCATATGTCGAGAAATGGACTAGTAATGTCCATTTCTTGTACAGATATTATCTCTGGGAATCCCCCGCATCCTTAGTAAGCGTCCAACGTAACCCGGGTGAGTAAGCTGCAGCCGTGGCAGCTTCCAAATAACCTGTACTCGTCAATACGGTTTGACCTGCCCCCAGTATTAGATACAACGATCAGTTAGTAATGTCGGTTTGTTTACCTTCTAATTTTCTATTTCTCCAGCTTGCTGCACATTCAGCCGGCGTCTGGTAATTCAGCGATGAATGAGGTCTGGACTCGTTATAGTCCTGCCGCCAGTCATTAATGATTTTCCGGGCATGAAGAATATCGCTGAACCAGTGTTCATTTAGGCATTCATCCCGAAAGCGATCGTTGAAACTCTCAATAAATCCGTTCTGCGTTGGCTTACCTGGCTGGATAAGTCGCAACTCCACACCATGCTCAAAGGCCCATTGATCGAGCGCACGGCAGGTAAATTCCGGGCCCTGATCGGTTCTTATTGTCGCCGGATAGCTTTGAGACAGCGCGATGCTGTCCAGAATACGCGTAACCTGAACGCCTGAAATACCGAAAGCAGCGGTGATCGTCAGACACTCCTTCATGAAATAATCCACACAGGTCAGGCACTTAATCCGACGGCCGCTGGCAAGTGCATCCATGACAAAATCCATCGACCATGTCAGGTTCGGCGCATCCGGGCGAAGAAGCGGAAGCCGCTCAGTCGCCAGACCTTTACGGCGTCGTCTGCGCTTCACACTCAGGCCGCTAAGGTGGTAAATGCGGTATACCCGCTTGTGGTTGACGTAAAGGCCCTCCCGACGTAATAACTGCCAGATGCGCCGGTAACCAAAACGCCTTCGTTCGAGTGCAAGTTCTGTGATACGGCCTGATAAATGCGCATCAGCCGCCGGACGCCGGGCCTCATAGCGGCAGGTCGACAGGGACAAACCTGTAAGCCTGCAGGCACGACGTTGCGACAGACCGGTCGCATCACACATAAACTCAACGGCTTCCCGCTTCTGGTCTGTCGTCAGTACTTTCGCCCCGGAGCCACCTGAAGTGCCTCCTTACCCAGCATGGCTTCGGCAAGCAGCTTCCTGAGTCTGGCGTTCTCTTCCTCAGGCGACTTCAGGCGCTTAACTTCGGCCACCTCCATACCGCCATACTTCTTGCGCCAGGTGTAAAATGTGGCGTCGGAAATGGTGTGCTTACGGCAGAGTTCACGGGCTGATACCCCGGCTTCAGCTTCGCGGAGGGTACTGATGATCTGTTCGTCGGAAAAACGCTTCTTCATGGGGATGTCCTCATGTGGCTTATGAAGACATTACTAACATCATGGTATATTAATCAACGGGGGGCAGGTTAGCAGCGTTTTATCTGATTCAATGCTCGGCGGTGCTTTAGCGGCATTGGAAATAGGCAACTGGTGGAAATAGAAATGGAAGAAGTTACGACACTATCGTTATCGGAAGTAAATGAAGCAACAGATATCACCCAGGCCCGGTCTGAAGTGCTGATTGACGGCAACTCAACGGGAATTACCGTTCCCGGGAAAGTGCTTGAGGCTGCGGTAAAAGTTGATGCGCGTCGCTATCTTTTATTCGTAACGGATGACGTCATTTTTGAAGAAATGCTGACGATCCTGCTGCTGGATATTTCTCAAGGTGTCGTAGAAGAACTGACTATCGGAGGCGCTTATACTTCAGGTCACTTTCGAGATTTGGAGGTTTTGCCCCACTCCGCAAGCTTCAGCTTCATTGGTGATACTACATGGACAGTAAGAGTATCTGCATCTCCCACACTTAAACTACCATTCTCGGATCCTTGCGGGGTAAGCCGTCCAGTAGCATTAAGGAAATACATCGATATTTCCGCTACCCCTGCTCCGGCCAGGGCTGACGATAGCCGATAAATCAGGCTGCATCTTTGCTACTTTATCGCCAAAACAGACGATAAAACTTTAAGACAAAAAGGTACTGGTACACCAATAAAATCGGAACTCATAAAATCAGATAAAAACATAAAGTTGACAGAAAAAAACCTGTTTCTGCCAGCGCATCACCGCTTGCCTGTTTCGCATTTTCCAAAACTCACCAACTAAAAATCATAAAACTATAATTTTTTAATAATTATAGTTAGTTACCGTATTCTCTGGCCCACATCCCTGTCCTAAACCTGGAAAAATTACGGGCTTAGGATACGCAACGTTTACACTCCAGCCCATCAGCGCGTATTATTTCCTGACGGACGATGACACAAGGAATGTTTCATGATGATCGCACTACAGTTTCCCTGCACCATATTCAAAACCCAAAAGTTGATGGACGACTATAGCGCCAATGATATGCGCTACGGGGATCTGACTGAAGCGCAGTTAAAATCCCAATACCGGCTGGATTACATTTCTGACCAGGTAGATCCCTGGACGCTTACCCGACGTTCTTCAATGGATCGTCCTCAGTCCATGTTCTGCTGTAATCTGCGCGGCCAGGGTAAAAAGATTACCCGTCAGCAGTGTGCCGCAATGCTGTTTGATGAATTCCGCTTGTTATCCCATAAATTTTCCCTTCACGGGCCATACAGTCACCTGATCGAAAAAATGATCACCCATATGCAGAACAGCAGCGGTACACCCTTCCGCGACGTGTCTCTCGATAGAGCACTTAAGGAACATATTCTTAATGACAAAGGCGAAAATAGCACTCGTTTATTATTAAAAAAATCACTTAAGAATAATATAGACTGGACAAATACTATTTACCCGAAAAACTTAAATGATGAATTACGAAAAGCTATCCTCAGGGGCAAACTACCTAAATTTAACAGGTTTCAGGATAATTATAACGGCATGGGTATTACTGTTCATGATACTTGGGCAACGCACATCACCATAAAGTCATTACAGATTGATAATAAGCGTTTCCGAGCGGTGGTGCATTACAAGGTACAAGATCATTTTGGCCTCGACAGCGATGATATACTGAAAACAAAATTCAACCAGTTTCATTTCTTTCGTATCTGGTTTGTTCTTCAGCGGTATAATCATTTTGGCTTCAGGCCATTTATGACTAATATAGAAGCCACTATAGAGATTACCGAGGAGCTGCAATGAAAAATAACCTTAAAAAAATCGTGTTAGCTTTTGTTATAACGATTTGTGCGTTGGCGGGTTACTTTTGGTGGTTTCTCTCACGACCGGTAGAAATCATCGCTATCCATCAGGAAGATAATTTTAGCGATGTTTTAATCAATCGTTTCCCGCTTACTGTCAGAGGGAAAATTGACTGGTGGCTAAAGAATAAAGAGACACTAAAGAAACGTTATGATATTCCTAAACCGGCACCATATGGTAATTACACTGTAAGTTTCTGGTTATTTGGTGAGGGTTATAAAGGGGAAGAAAAATATGACAGGCTCTGTTTTAAAGATATGCAGCCACCCACTAATTGTATAGAAAAGAATCGAGTGTTTTGGGTAAGCTACAGCAACAACAGAGGGCTTATATTTACCGTGGATAATGGGGAGTATCGCATGGGGAAAGATGGAAAAATAATAAAACTTAAAGACGAATAGTACTGCTTTCCCTTGCCTTTCCAGAGATGCGCAAAGTTTACACTCCAGCCAACCAGCGCGTATTCTCTCCTGACGGACGATGATACAAGGAATGTTTCACGATGATCGCACTACAGCTCCTCTGTACTATATTCACAACAAAAAAGTGCATGGATAACTACACCGCCAGTGATATGCGCTGTAGGGATCTGAACGAAGCTCAGCCAAATCCTGATACCCGCTCGACTACATTTCCCACGGGGCTAATCCCTGGACGCTTGACCGGTTCTCCTCAATTTGGCTACAGCAGCAAAGATATACTGGCAACACAATCCCGTCAGTTTCATTTCTTTCGTATCTGGTTCGTCTCCAGCGGTACAATCAGTTTGGCTTCAAGCCGTTTATGACCAATATGGAATCCATCATAGAAATTACAGGGACTCACAAATGAAAGTTAAAAAAAAGAAAATGATTGTTCCGCTCTTTCTAACGGGCTGCGTGCTACTTAGCTACTGGCTTTGGTTATCTCTGCGTCCCGTGGATATCATAGCCATTCATCACAGAAGTAGTGGTTTTAGTGATATCCTGGTCACTACTTTCCCACCGACTGATAAAGGCAAAATTAAGTGGTGGTTAAAAAATAAGGATATGATAAAAGACAGATATGACATTCCAAAACCTAGTAAAGATGGTTATTTTTACCTGAAATTCTGGTTATTTGGAGAGGGTTATAAGGAGGAAGGGAAATATGACAGACTTTGCTTCAAAGACATGAAAAAAACTGTGAACTGCATTGAAAAAGACAGAGTATTTTCAATCAGCTCCAGTAAAAACAGAGGCCTTATATTTACCGTAGATGATGGGGAATATCGCATGGGGAAAGATGGAAAGATAGTAAAAATAAAAAACGAATAGAACTGCTTTCCCTTGCCTTTCCAGAGATGCGCGAAGTTTACAATCCAACCTACCAGCGCGTATTCTCTTCTGACGGACGATGATACAAGGAATGTTTCACGATGATCGCACTACAGCTCTTCTACATCCTATTCAAAAATAAAAATTTAGCCAGTTTCATTTCTTTCGTATCTGGTTTGTTCTCCAGAGGTACAATCAGTTTGGCTTTAAACCGTTTGTGACCAATATGGAAGCCACTATTGAGATTACCGGAGGCCGTAGTGAAAATAAAAAGTAGAAAAATGCTTTATGCGCTGTTACTGATTGGCTGCACCCTGTCAGGCGTCTTCCTTTGGTTGTCGGTACGTTCTGTAGAAATTGTGGCAGTTCATGAGGATAGAGAGTTTACTTCTGTTCTTGTAAGAAACTTTCCTTTTACCGATCGAGGTAAAATAAACTGGTGGCTAAAAAACAAGGACATATTGAAAGCAAAATATAATATCCCAAAACCCGCAAATGATGGATTTTTCTCCATAGTATTTTGGGATTTTGGCGATAGTTATAAAGAAGAAGAAAAATATGACAGGCGGTGCTTTAACGACATGAAGCCACCTAAAAATTGTATAGAGAAAAACAGAGTCTTCTCTGTTAGCGACAGCAAAAACATGGGGCTTTCTTTTACTACTCATGATGAAATATATCGCATGAAGAAAAACGGAAAAATAGTAAAAGACGGGGCTGATTAGGTTACCTTCTTTGCGTAGCGACAGTAATAAAGTCATTTCCCTTGCCTGGCTTGCACCAGCTATGCATGAGTAATAAAACGTTCTGCAGGCTATCCATCACCGCCCACCGGTCTCAAAGTGGGCGGCTCCCCTCCTTTATACTTCCAGCAGCTCTTCTTCACTGGCGAAGCAGGCACTCAGCATCTGGATGCGTTCCAGCAGCACCCATAGCAGCGTATCGCGTACCTGTGGATTGGTCAGTTCAGTGATTGTCCAGGCAAGCGCCAGACACTGGTCGCAAAGTTCTTCGGTATCGGTTGGGGTATAGTCAAACATTGGGTAGTTCATAATGTATCTCCGATTCATGAGGATACCACCACCAGGGAAACGCCAACTTCACAAGGAGGTGGACTGAGCAGGGTTGGCGTGCCGGTGAATCGGATCCGGCGCTTCCGAAGAAGCCCCTACCCAGTCCGCCATGGATTATGCATGAAAATGTTTTCTCATACATAAGCACGTACCGGGTTTTGGCATTACAGATAATACGACAACCTGAAAATGCCACCGATTCATTAAGCAGAACGCCAATTCCGCCACCGGATTTTGCCGGTGCCGTTGCAGTTTACGCCGCTTAATTTCTGTTCATCAACACTCATTTCTGGTCCTGTATTAAAACCGGAACCCGCTACGCAAAAACAAGCCACAAGCAATGAAAACCCGTCTCTGAGATGCCCTCTCACACAGATTCGGAAGCTGCGCACCTCCCCTTGCGTTACTCATTTTTTTCCTCTTTTCACCGTTAATACCCTGGTTAAAGAAGCAAAATCACTCAATTGCACTATGCTCAAATACAGTTTATTCCTAAGGCGCGATGTAAAAAGCCGTGCCATGCTTAACTACACAATGGATCAATAACGTTTGGTGAGGATATTATGAAAAAAACGATTATCGCACTTTCAGCTCTTCTGCTGGCTTCTCCCGTTTTCGCTGCCACACACGCAACTGATGACACCGTAGCCGCTGCGGATGCAAACGCCAACACGGCGAAAGAGAAACTGCATCAGGCGCAGGACGAAGGCAAAGAGCTGAAGCTGAAGTCTGAACACGCTGCTGAAGGCAAAAGCCACAGCACCACCAGCAAAGCAAGCGAAGGCACGCAGAAAGCGTGGCATAAAACCAAAGAAGGTACTGAAAAAGGTTGGGATGCAACCAAAGAAGGTACGCAGAAGGGCTGGAATAAGACCAAAGAAGGCGCCAGCGATCTGAAAAAGAAAGTAACTGACTAATCGCTCACTTTCTGTAAGCTAAAGGCCGCGTTTGCGGCCTTTTGTTTTATAACGTGCTTACACCAGTTTTCTGGTATCAAGGCCAGGCTTCTGATACTTCATTCTAAAACCTGTTTCCGGCAATTACCGACTAATACTCGCATTCAGCGCATCGATAGAGGTTTGCAGCCCTGCCCCAACGCTCATGGTCAAATCTTCCATCTCCAGCGATACGTAGCCGTCATAACCGGTCATGCGCAGCACAGAGAAGAACTCCTTCCACCACCGCAAATCCTGACCACAACCCACCGCAACATAGTTCCAGGTACGGGATTGGGTTTCCGTCACCGGCCGGGTTTCCAGCAGTCCGTCAATATCCGCCAGGCCACGCTCAATACGCGCATCTTTACCATGCACGTGGAATACCGCTCCTTCCAGCTTTCTGGCAGCGGCGATCGGATCGGCCCCCATCGCGATCAGGTGCGATGGCAGGCGCTACTGTTGATTTGCCGGACGCTCTGGACGGAAAAACTTCCTGTTAATGACAATGCAGAGCTGGCCGTAGGGCAGCGGATTAAAAACTTCATTGACGAGCACTATAAGGAAAACCTCGAATTCAGGCTGATTACCGCAGAACTTAAGATGAATCGATTCTATCTGGCGCACGTGTTTAAAGCGTTTTCGGGCTATTCACCTAAGCAGTACCAGACAAGACGGCGCATCGGCGAAGCACAATCTCTGTTATTGAGCACCTCTTCCGGCGTGACGGAATTCGCCAACGCGGTGGGCTATGACAACGTTAATAACTTTCACCGCATCTTCCAAAACCTGGTAGGCATTTCGCCTGCCCGTTATAAGAAGTTCTGGCTAACGGGCGAGCTTAAAAGTAAATGAAGCGAGCCTTACGTTGTGCCGCACGGGTTGCAGCATTCACCGCGTCTGTCGAACCTTAGCTTCTTAAGGTTTTCCTAACCTTTCACTGGCACTCTTGGCAGATCTTTTTTTGCCCGGAACGCTGGTATGTCACTGATAAAATTAAAAAGAGCTTCGCTGAGTCGGCACTTTTTCCTGATAATCTTCTCCGTTTACATTGCTGTGTTTCTTAATATTGCCTTTTATCGGCAGGTTATCGCCGCGATGCCGCTCAGCGATCTGCACAGCACGCTGGTCTTTCTTTCTATGCCGATCGTCGCGTTCAGCGTCATCAATATTGTCCTGACGCTGGCGTCGTTCTTCTGGCTGGACAAGCTGCTTATCGCGCTGTTTTGCCTGGTTTCCGCCGCCGCGCAGTACTTTATCTGGAATTACAATATCGTCCTCGACCGGTCGATGATTGTGAATATGCTGGATACCACCGCGTCGGAATCCTTTGCGTTGATGACGCCGCAGTTTGTGGTCAGCCTGCTGCTGTCCGGCGTGCTGGCCGCCACGCTGGCGTTCTGGGTCCGTATTAAGGTACCCGCTTCGTTGCTGAAAAGCCTGCTGACGCGCGCTGTCAGCATGATTGTTTCCGTTTTGCTGATCCTGCTGGTAGCGCTGTTTTTCTATAAAGACTACGCCTCGCTGTTCCGCAACAATAAAGAGCTGGTGAAGTCGCTCAGCCCTTCTAACAGCATCGTGGCTTCCCTTTCCTGGTATAAACACAATCAGTTAACGCATCTGCCGCTGGTCAGAATGGGCGAAGATGCGCATCAAAGCGCCCAGCTGCAAAACAGCGACAAAAAAAGCCTGACTATTTTAATCGTGGGTGAAACCTCGCGCGCGGCGGACTTTTCGCTTTCTGGCTATTCGCGCCAGACTAACCCTTTGCTGGCAAAAGATAACGTTACCTATTTCCCGCAGACGATTTCCTGCGGCACCTCTACGGCAGTGTCGGTGCCCTGTATGTTTTCCGGAATGCCGCGTGCGCACTATGACGACGTGCTGGCCAGCCATCGCGAAGGCCTGCTGGATATCGTGCAGCGTGCGGGCATCAGCGTACTGTGGAACGAAAACGACGGCGGCTGTAAAGGCGCCTGCGATCGGGTACCGCACCAGGATATGACGCACCTGAATTTGCCCGGTATGTGTATCGACGGCGAATGCTATGACGACGTGCTGTTTCATGGGCTGGACGACTACATCAACCAGCTGAAAGGCAACGGCGTAATCGTGCTGCACACCATCGGCAGCCACGGCCCGACCTATTACAATCGCTATCCGCCGCGTTTCCGGCAGTTCGTGCCGACCTGCGATACCAATCAAATTCAGGATTGTTCGCAGCAGCAGCTGGTCAATACCTATGACAACACGCTGCTTTACGTCGATTACATCGTTGATAAAGCGATTAATGTATTAAAATCACACCAGGATCGTTTTACCACCAGCCTGGTTTATCTTTCCGATCACGGGGAATCGCTGGGTGAAAACGGGGTCTATCTGCACGGCATGCCTTATGCCATTGCCCCTGAAGAGCAAAAACATGTCCCTATGCTCATCTGGCTGTCGCCTGATTATCAGCAGCGTCATGCGGTTGATATGGGCTGTATGAACAAACTGAGCGGAAAAAGCTGGTCACAGGATAATCTTTTTTCCACGATGCTGGGCCTGACCGGCACCGTAACGCACGAATATGTTCCTGGCGACGATATCCTGACGGCTTGTCGGAGTAAAAATCAGTGAAAATTCTGGTTGTAGAAGATGATGCCCTGCTGCTGCAGGGCCTGTTGATGGCGCTGGAAGGCGAAGGCTATGTTTGCGATGGCGTAACCACCAGCCGCGATGCTGAGGCCTGTCTGGCGGGCGGACTGTACAGTTTACTGATCCTGGATTTGGGCCTGCCTGATGAAGACGGCCTGCGCCTTTTGCTGCGTCTGCGCCGCCAGAAAAAAATGCAGCCCGTATTGATTCTGACGGCGCGGGACACGGTCGGCGACAGAATTACCGGGCTGGATGCGGGCGCGGATGATTATCTGATTAAACCTTTTGCGCTGGACGAGCTGCTGGCACGCATCCGGGCGCTGATCCGCCGCGATGTTAACCAGGGCGACAGCCGTCTGGTGTTTGGGCAGCTTTCGCTGGATATGACCCATCGGCAAATACACCTTGCCGACCGGCTGCTGGAGCTGACGCCAAAAGAGTATGCCATTCTGGCGCGCCTGATGCTGAAAGCCGGCCAGCCGGTGCACCGCGAAATTCTCTATAACGATATTTATAACTGGGAAACCGAGCCTTCTACCAATACGCTTGAGGTCCATATTCACAATCTGCGCGACAAAATTGGTCGAACGGCGATCCGTACCGTACGCGGTTTTGGCTATGCGCTGATGAAGGACGGGACAGAACGCGCTGATGATTAAATCTTTTTTCCAGCATCGCGGTAATACGATGCGTTTTCGCCTGCTGATGGCGGTTGGCCTGATCCTGTTACTTTGTCAGGTGATCAGCGTGGCCTGGCTATGGCATGAAAGCCAGGAGCAGATCCAGCTGCTGGTAGACGCGGCGCTGCATAACCATGACCAGCGAAAACACGTGGAAAAAGAGATACACGAGGCGGTCGCCAGCCTGGCCGTGCCGAGCCTGATTATGATCACGCTCGCGCTGCTGCTCTGTTTTCAGGTGGTGAAATGGATCACGCGGCCGCTGTCAGAGCTGCAAAAGCAGCTGGAAAACCGTAGCGAAGATGACCTTTCTCCGGTCAACTGTCCTCGATCGGTACGGGAAATCGATGCCGTTACCCTGGCCGTTAACCAGCTGATTACGCGACTGACCACCAGCCTGGAGCGTGAAAGGCTGTTTACCGCCGACGTAGCGCACGAATTACGTACGCCGCTGGCCGGGCTCCGGCTGCATTTGGAACTGCTGGAAAAGAAGCACAGGATCAACGTTCAGCCATTGATCCAGCGGCTGGATCAAATGACCAACAGCGTGGCGCAGCTGCTCCAGCTGGCGCGAGTCGGGCAATCTTTTACCGCCGGTAACTATCAGCGGGTTTCGCTGGCAAAAGATGTGATTGCGCCAATGAGTGCGGAGATGCAGTCAATGCTGCAACAGCGCGGGCAGCAGCTGGAGATAACCATCGTGGACGACGCAACGGTACGCGGCGACGCGACGCTGTTACGAGTTTTATTAAGAAACCTGATCGAGAATGCCCATCGCTATAGCCCGACCAACACGGTGATCGCCGTACGCGTGGAAAATCACTCCGGCGCGGTGATGGCGGTAGAAGATCAGGGAGTGGGCATTGATGAGAGTAAAAGCGGCGAGCTGAGCCGCGCCTTTGTGCGTATGGACAGCCGTTATGGCGGCATCGGACTGGGGCTGAGCATCGTCAGCCGTATCGCTCAGCTACATAAAGCGCAGTTCTTTCTGGAAAACCGTCAGCAGACCAGCGGCTGCCGGGCTTCGATCAAATTCACATCCTGAACCTTACTTAGCTGCTGAACCAGATTTTCAGGAAAGTCAGAATAACGATAACGCTGAATATCACCGTGGCATATTCACTGGCTGGCCTTACGCGCTGCTGTTGCATGGTTCTCTCCTTATCGTGATAAGGAGAGTCTCCCGGAAAAAGATTAAGGCAACCTTAAGACGGTGCAGCCCGCATAGATTTCAGCAGGTCAGCAGGTCAGCAGGTCAGCAGGTCAGCAGGTCAGCAGGTCAGCAGGTCAGCAGGTCAGCAGGTCAGCAGGTTACGATAACTCACAGGCCAATCGGCTGATAGCCCTGCCACTCCGGGCGAAAAGGCGTTCCTTTTTCACAAGGCGTAAGATGCACGTAAAGATTGCCGACTTTATCCAGCAGCAGGCAGTCGTCCACGTCGGTCAGATTATCTTTATGCTGCTTTAACGCGCCGTTCAGCAGCGAAGCCAGCCCTTTTGCCTTTGCTTCTTTAACGCTTGTCGCCACAAAGAGATCGAAGGCGTGCAGCTCCGCCAGCGTTGAAGGATGATAAGCGCCCGCGTTAACAAAAAAGAGGCGGTTTTTATCCTTCGGCGGCGTATCGGCAAGCGTAATGCTGTAGCCATCGGCCCAGTTAATTCGCGCATAGCCATCAATATGGATCTTATCCGCGTCGCCGAACCAGGCTTCACGCAGCGCTGGCCAGGCCTCTTTCGGCTCGTTGGCGGCGACAAACTGAATGTCATGTACTTCGATATTCGATTTTCCGGCGTTGCCGCCTACATAAAACATATACAGCTGCATACTGGCTCCGTTAACTGTCGAAAAAACGGCGATCGTACAGCCTTAAAAACGATATATAAACATTTACATATCGGTATTAATGCATGCACGCCGACATCGCTCTTTTCCCGCTCAAAACATAAGAATTACTTATAGCCTGCCGTGCTTTACCCGCTGCTTTTTTCGGGGGCTGCGCTTCTACTTTGCACATATTTGCCCCTAAGCTGCCAGGCAAACGTTTACCCCGGATGAAAAACAGCCTTTGTGCGGCGACAAGCGTTACGGCGCTTAAGTTCCGCTCTTTGTGTGATCTACATCACACTTTAATTAAAGTGAAATGAAACAGAGTTTGACAACTGTGAGCGATCTCTATTTCCTTAGCAGCGGATGACGGCACACTGCTCCGGCATTCGATACGGGTGTTTTCGGTACTGAAAACCGCCTTCCTGTTCCGTTCCGGATAATGACTGATAAGACCATCGCGCGGGCTGCAGAAAATGGTCGATAAGCATGTGGTAATATAATGAAATATAAATCTCTGATGGCTGGCGCTCTGGTTGCTCTCTCTTACAGCGCTGCTTCTTTTGCTGCACCTGAACAGCCGCAGTACGTTTCCGACTGGTGGCACCAGAGCGTGAACGTCGTCGGCAGTACTCACACTCGCTTCGGGCCGCAGTTCAATAACGATGTTTATCTGGAATATGAAGCCTTTGCTAAAAAAGACTGGTTCGATTTCTATGGCTATCTGGATCTGACCAACTTCTTTGGGACCGGCAACTCTAACGCTAACGGCATTTTTGACCACGGTTCGCCGATGTTTATGGAGATTGAGCCTCGCTTCTCTATCGACAAGCTGACCAACACCGACCTGAGCATCGGGCCGATTAAAGAGTGGTATTTCGCCAACAACTATATCTACGATATGGGCCGCAACAGCAGCAGTCGCCAGAATACCTGGTATATGGGTCTGGGCACCGATATCGATACGCATACCCCGGTTAACCTGTCGCTGAACGTCTATGCCAAATACCAGTGGCAGAACTATGGCGCAGCAAACGAGAACAGCTGGGACGGCTATCGCTTCAAGGTGAAATACTTTGTGCCGCTGACTACGCTGTGGGGCGGTAATCTGAGCTACGTTGGTTTTACCAACTTTGACTGGGGTTCCGATCTGCGCGACAAGAGCGACGCTTCCCGCACCAGCAACTCTATCGCCTCCAGCCACATTCTGTCGCTGGCTTACGATAACTGGCACTACTCGGTGGTGGCGCGCTACTTCCATAACGGTGGCCAGTGGGCTGACGGCCAGGAGCTGAATTTCGGTAGCGGTGATTTTGAAGTGAAATCGACCGGCTGGGGTTACTACCTGGTGGTTGGCTACAACTTCTAATCCCGATGCTTTTCAGCCGCCGGTTCTGCGCCGGCGGCTTACGGATTTAGCTGCGCGCGCCAATCGGATTCATAATAATCTTCGCGGGCGGCGGCTCAATGTTGTACATGCCGCCGTTAAACGGATCGACCAGCAGCCAGCCCGGGAAGCCGCCAAGCGGAATATTACCCAGCAGATACCAGAGGTTAGCCTTCTCGTTCAGCGGGATGGTTTGCGGTACAAAGCCCGGCTGTTCCAGCATCAGCAGGAATTTCTTTTTGCCAAAGTAGCTGCCGTCAGATTTTGCCAGCGTCACGGTTTTTGGGGTGAACCCTTCCGCCACTGCCCTGCCCGTTTCATCCTGAACAACAAATTTTGCGCCTTGCGGCCAGCTCTGGATGGTCACATCCTGGGTCTTGTCGCCCACGATGGTTGCACAT
This sequence comes from Erwinia sp. BNK-24-b, assembly GCF_047456155.1. Taxonomy (NCBI): domain Bacteria; kingdom Pseudomonadati; phylum Pseudomonadota; class Gammaproteobacteria; order Enterobacterales; family Erwiniaceae; genus Erwinia; species Erwinia sp. BNK-24-b. The sequence continues at coordinate 901,131 of NZ_CP179901.1, read as the reverse complement.
CCGCTCAAAAGCCACGCCGAAGCCAGCGCCAGTAACACGAGTCTCATAAGCTTTCCTGCCAGGTTAAATATTGAGAATAGTTTACGCAGAGTCAGGCGAGATTTATTAATCGCGCCCGATAACGAGCGCGATCGCGTAAAGCTCTGAGAGGGTTATCGGCAGCGTTGGGCAATAGCTTTAATATCGGCTGGCGTGGTGCGGCAGCAGCCGCCGATCAGTTTTGCACCAGCCGCCTGCCATTCGGCAAGGTTATCCACCAGCGTGCAGGTAGAAGCGTCGCTGTGCCAGCTTTTGCTGGCGGCATCATACTGCTCGCCAGAGTTGGGATAGACCACCAGCGGTTTTGTGCTTAACGCGGAAAACACTTTCAGCGCCGCCGTCACCTTATCCAGCGCGATGCAGTTGATGCCCAGCGCCACAACCTGAGGAACGTTGTCCAGAAAGGCGAGCACGTCGGCCAGCGGCGTCCCGTCGCTCAAATGATCGCTGTCGCGCAGCGTAAAGGAGAACCAGGCTGGGGTAGCCGGGAATTCGGCCAGCAAAGCAACCAGCGCCTCGATTTCGGCAAAAGAAGGCAGCGTCTCGCAGGCCAGCAGATCCGCGCCCGCGTCCACCAGCGCGCGAACGCGTGGCCGATGGAAGTCCATCATCTCCGCCTGCGGTAAAGAATAGTCGCCGCGGTATTCGCTGCCGTCTGCCAGATAAGCGCCATAAGGGCCGACGGAACCGGCGACCAGCAGCGGCGTGGTTTGCTTAGCGGCGGCAAGGTAATCTGCGCGCGCTTTTATGGCCAGCTCTACGCTTCTGGCAATCAGCGCCAGCGAATCGGCTTCATTCAGCCCGCGCTTCGCAAAGCCTTGCGGCGTGGCCTGATAGCTGGCGGTAATGGCAACCTGCGCGCCCGCTGCAAAGTAGTCGTAATGTACCTGGTAAATCAGCTCGGGGTTTTCGATCAGTACTTTTGCCGACCAGAGCGTATCGGTAAGGTCGCAGCCGCGTGCTTCCAGTTCGGTTGCCATCGCGCCGTCCAGCACCAGGCCAGCAGCAACCAGTTTCTGCACAGAATCAATCGGTGACACGTTGAACCTCCTGGCGTTTTTGCAGCAGTTGAGTGAAATAGTAAGCACCGTAGCAAACGGCAATAAAAGGCAGTCCGCAATAGAGCGCGATACGCTGTTCCGGATCGAAAGCCAGGCCAACACAGGCCAGCAGGCAAAGCACGAAGCCCAGGATCGGCGTCAGCGGGAACCACGGCGCACGGTATTTCAGGTCGGCCAGCGGCTTGCCTGAACGCAAATGGGCACGACGGAAGAAGAAATGTGCCGCACAGATGCTCAGCCAGACGGCTACCACGGCAAAGCCAGAAATCGCAGAGAGCGCGACAAATACCGTATCCGGCGCGATAACGCTGGAAAACAGCGCCAGCAGTCCGCCCAGCATGCTTACCGAAATTGCCGTCAGCGGAATACCGCGACGCGTCAGCTTTGCGAAGCAGCGCGGCAGCGTGTTCTGGTTTGACAGCGACCAGAGCATGCGGCCAGAGGCATAAAGACCCGAGTTTGCCGCCGACAGAATGGCGGTAAGAATGACGAAGTTGAAGATATCCGCCGCGTAAGGAATGCCGATCTTTTCAAACACCAGCACAAACGGGCTTTTCACGATCCCCGCCTGATCCATTGGGATCAGCGCCGCCAGGATCAGCACGGTGCCGACAAAGAAAATAATCAGCCGCGCCACGGTGGTTTTTATCGCCAGCGGCAATACCTTATGCGGATTTTCCGTTTCGCCTGCGGCAATGCCGATCAGTTCCGTGCCGGAAAACGCAAAGTTAACCGCCACCATCGTCATCAGAATCGGCAGTACGCCGTGCGGCAGCCAGCCGTGAGCGGTCAGGTTATGGAAAAACGGCGCGCTGCTGCCGTCTTTCAGCGGAATAAACCCGAACATCGCGCCCGCGCCCAGTACGATAAACGCCAGAATGGTGACCACTTTAATCAGCGAGAACCAGAACTCCCCTTCGGCAAAGAAGCGGGAAGAGATGACGTTAAGCAGGAAGATCAGCGTGCAGAACAGCAGGCACCACAGCCAGACAGGCGACTGCGGAAACCAGTACTGCATACAGAAACCGGCGGCGGTCAGGCTGGAGCCGAGCGCTACGGTCCAGGTTAGCCAGTAAAGCCAGGCAACGGTGTAGCCTGTCGCGGGGCTAAGATAGCGCGCCGCATAGACGTGAAAAGCACCGGTTTCCGGCATGGCAACGGAAAGCTCGCCCAGGCTGAGCATCACCAGATACACCACCAGCGCGCCAATCAGATAGGCCAGCAGCGTACCGGCCGCGCCGGTCGTGGAGATAATATAGCCGGTGTTAAAAAATAGACCGGTGCCGATAACGCCGCCTAATGAAAGCATCACCAGGTGGCGAGCCTTCATACTGCGTTTAAATTGTTGCGAACTGTCCTGCTGAGTCTGCTGCATGCCGTCATCCGTATAGACGTCTAAACTTCTACATAGGACAAGCGTTATACCTGGTCTGTCACGGTATTGCAACGTCAGGAAGCGTAAATCGGCGCTTTTCAGCGCCTGCGATCGATGCGGATAAAGGCACGGAAAACGGTCAGTCGAACACGGATTCCAGATAGCGTTCCAGCGCCGCGCGTGAACTGAAGCCGTGAGGGATACCATAGTGATCGCGGCTGTCGCCAACCAGATACATGGGAAACTGCACGTAGTGCTCGCAGGTTTTTATTTCGTTTGCCGGCTCCGCAAAGCTATGGCTCTTTTCCTTTAGCGTGGGATGGATCACCAGCGCAGTCCGGCCTAAACGCGCCTCGCGGTTAACGTACACATAGCTGTCGCCACGGCGGTAGCCATAAGCTTTTGCGGTAACGGCGTCCATTTCAAATCCCGCTTTTTCCAGTACGCGAGCGACCTCATCAGGGCGTAGATACATGCTTAATCCTCTAATACTTGCCAACCCCGACACCTTACCTTAGCGCCAGGGCGCAGGGCTTTCGGAATTGTCCAGAAACAGGGTGTAGCCCAGACCATCACAAGAAATATCTCTCTGATAGTCTATAGTAAATAGTCCGTATCATTTCCAGGAGAGAGCTAAATGTTTAACCGGACAACAAATAATGAAGATGTTGATATTAACCAGGACGTCACTCTGCTGGCCGATACCCTTGACGGCCTGTTAAAAACTTACGGCAGCAAATCGAAAGAAGAAATTGATGATGCTCGCAGCAAGGCGCAGACCCTGCTGAAAGAGACGCGCGCAAAACTTAACGGCGGCAATCGCGTGACCCGCGTCGCTAAAGACGCAGGCGAGCATGTGGATACTTTTGTACGTGATAATCCGTGGCACGGCGTAGGCATTGGCGCAGCTATCGGCGTATTCCTTGGCGCACTGATTGCTACCAGCGCTTCCCGCGACTGATTTTTCTGACTACACCGTAACGACTAATCCCCGCGCAGGCGGGGATTTGACTTATTGAAACAGAACTATCTTTACGCTATTCCACAGCTATTTTCCCGCCTGATATCTTATATTCGGAACTATGCGTGTTTCATTCGCTCTTTCAGCGTTTCAATAATGAAGGCGTTAACGGACGTTTCACACTCCGCCGCAGCCTGACTCAAACGCTCTCCAAAGGATTCAGGGTAGCGTAAAGTAAAAGTTTTCACTTTTTCCTGTTGCGCAAAGGGCTCAATTCCAGCTGATTTACAATCCTCGATATATTCACGCAGCGAAATCTCACCTTCGTTAGTTAATCCCTGAACGTTATCCGACACAAAATCACAATAACCCGTTAATCCCAAAAAGCGTCCTCTGAAGGCTTTCAGCTCAGGAACATAGCTGACGATAGCGGGTTGCCCGGCAATCGTAATGGTGTTTAAAGGCAGTGCTTTGGTCATGGTTTTACTCCTGTGCTTTCAAGCCAGTCACGTAGGTTTTCGACTGCGCCTTTATCTGTATCCGGCGAAGGATGGGGACGATGGAAGCTGGCTATGCTGCCGTTAAGAATAAACTTGCAGCGAGATCCGCGCCCTTCTTTTACTTCACCACCCAGCGCTTTAATCAACGCTTCAATATCACTCCATCTGATGCCTGATAAGACAGGTGTTTTAAATACCTGCTCAAGGGTATTTCTTTGTTTCTTCCTGAGCGATGAAACGAATCCTTTCATTCCCTTATCCCTTGAAGTCACTTTGTGCAGTCATTGTAGTTATACACCGTTATGACGTCAATTTATGCAGTCGCTCTTTTCCTGCTGTGGGCAAAGCAAGAGCACCGATCGCCATTCCAGCGTCCTGCCAGAAAGCACATGCGCAACATTTAACCAATTTTTTTTTTATGAGGTTAGATTCAGGTGCCACAAGGGTTTGTGCCGTTTGGCTGAAGTACGCTTACAGGAAGCAAGGTTGCAATAGCTTAACGCTACATCTAGTATTTACGGAAATGAAATAACGCAACATATAGTTTTTGGCGGCGATTCTGGCGGTACGTTTACACAGCTGGTGACAGCAATATTCGTGCCAGACATCCGATCATAAAGGGAAATACGAATCATGCGCATTATTATTTACACGAAAGATAACTGTGTCCAGTGCAACGCGACTAAAAATGCGATGGACAAACAGGGCATCGATTATCAGCTGGTTAATCTGGACCAGGATCCCACAGAGCTGGAGACCTTAAAAGCGCTGGGCTATCGCCAGGTTCCCGTGGTGATGGCTGAAGAGGAGCACTGGAGCGGCTTCCGTCCCGATAAGATTTCTGCCCTGAGTCAAGCCGCAATGCGAGGCTGAGCGAATGTCACTGGTCTATTTCTCCAGCCAGTCGCAAAACACGCACCGCTTTATTTTACGCACCGGCCTGCCGTGCCGCCGCATCCCGCTGGACGGGCAATTGCGGGTTAACGAGCCTTATATCCTGGTCGTACCGAGCTATGGCGGCGGCACGGCCAAAGGCGCGGTTCCCGGGCAGGTCATTCAGTTTCTGAACGACGTTGATAATCGTCGGCTAATCCGTGGCGTCATTGCCGCAGGCAATCGTAATTTCGGCGAGGCTTATTGCCTGGCCGGCAGCATTATTGCGCAAAAATGCCGCGTGCCGTGCCTCTATCGCTTTGAGCTGTTGGGCACAGAAGAAGACGTCGCTAACGTATCCAGGGGAGTAACCCAATTTTGGCAAGCACAGACAGCACACTTATAACGCCGACAGAGGCCGATTATCACTCCCTGAATGCGATGCTCAATCTTTATGATGCTGACGGCAATATTCAGTTTGAAAAAGATCGCGAGGCGATTCGGCACTATTTTTTGCAGCATGTCCTGCCAAATACGCTGACCTTTGCTTCAGTTAGTGAGCGCTTACAATACCTCGTTGCCGAAGGCTATTACGAAGCCGAGGTGCTGAACGCTTACCCTTTTGAATTTATCAGCCAGCTGTTTGAACAGGCGTATCAGCGCCGCTTCCGCTTTCAGACTTTTTTAGGCGCATGGAAGTTTTACACCAGCTACACGCTGAAGACTTTTGACGGCAAGCGCTATCTGGAAGGCTTCACCGAACGCGTATGTATGGTGGCGCTCACGCTGGCCAAAGGCGACCGACCGCTGGCGACGGCGCTGGTGGAGGAGATGCTTTCCGGCCGCTTCCAGCCCGCCACGCCAACCTTCTTAAACTGCGGCAAACAGCAGCGCGGCGAGCTGGTTTCCTGCTTTTTGCTGCGCATTGAAGATAATATGGAGTCGATTGGCCGCGCGGTAAACTCTGCGCTACAGCTTTCCAAACGTGGCGGCGGCGTGGCGTTTCTACTTTCAAACCTGCGCGAAGCCGGTGCGCCCATCAAGCGTATTGAAAACCAGTCTTCCGGAGTCATTCCGGTGATGAAAATGCTGGAAGACGCTTTTTCCTACGCTAATCAGCTGGGCGCGCGTCAGGGTGCGGGGGCCGTTTACCTGCACGCGCATCATCCCGATATTCTGCGTTTTCTGGACACCAAGCGCGAAAACGCCGACGAAAAGATTCGTATTAAAACGCTGTCGCTTGGCGTAGTTATTCCTGACGTCACTTTTCAGCTGGCGAAAGAGAATCGGCCCATGGCACTCTTTTCACCTTATGACGTAGAGCGAATCTACGGCGTGCCCTTTGCCGATATCAGCATCACTGACAATTATGAAGAGATGCTGGCGGATGAGCGTATCCGCCGCACCTTCATTAATCCGCGCGAATTTTTCCAGACGCTGGCGGAAATCCAGTTCGAATCGGGTTATCCCTACATCATGTTTGAGGATACGGTTAACCGCGCCAACCCGATTAAAGGCCGTATCAATATGAGCAACCTCTGCTCTGAAATCCTGCAGGTGAATACGCCGACCGACTATAACGACGATCTGAGCTATCGCCATATCGGCAAGGATATCTCCTGTAATCTGGGTTCATTGAATATTGCGCACACCATGGATTCGCCTGACTTTGGCCGCACGGTAGAAATCGCGGTGCGCGGGCTGACGGCGGTCTCCGATCAGAGCCAGATCCGTTCCGTTCCTTCTGTCGAAAAAGGCAACTCGCTGTCGCACGCTATTGGTCTTGGACAGATGAACCTGCACGGCTACCTGGCACGGGAAGGTATTCAGTATGGTTGTGAAGCAGCGCTGGATTTCACCAACCTTTATTTCTATACCATCACCTATCACGCGCTGCGCACTTCAAATCTGATTGCTCAGGAGCGTGGCGAAACCTTTGCCGGTTTTAAAGACTCCCGTTACGCCAGCGGCGAATACTTTGATAAGTATGTTAATCAACCCTGGCAGCCACGCACTGCCGAAGCCGCCGCGCTGTTTGCCAGAGCAGGCATCGCTTTGCCCTCACAGCAGGACTGGCGCGAACTACGTGATTTAGTCATCAGGCACGGTATTTATAATCAGAATTTACAGGCGATCCCGCCGACCGGTTCTATCTCTTATATCAACCACGCAACCTCAAGTATTCACCCGATCGTTTCGCGGATTGAGATCCGCAAAGAGGGAAAAACCGGCCGCGTGTACTATCCCGCGCCGTTTATGAATAACGATAACCAGGCGTTTTACCGCGATGCTTACGATATCGGGCCAGAAGCCATTATTGATACCTATGCCGAAGCCACGCGCCATGTCGATCAGGGGCTGTCGCTGACGCTGTTTTTCCGCGATACCGCCACCACGCGCGATATCAACAAGGCGCAGATCTACGCCTGGAAAAAAGGCATTAAAACGCTTTACTACATTCGTCTGCGTCAGATGGCCCTGCTCGGCACCGAAGTCGAAGGCTGTGTCTCCTGTTCGCTCTGACTTAACTATAAGGGGCGAAGGTATTTGCCCCGGAAGACAATCATGATGAAACTAAAACGCGTCCACGCTATTAACTGGAACCAGATTGAAGATGAAAAGGATCTGGAAGTCTGGAACCGCCTGACCTCTAACTTCTGGCTGCCGGAAAAGGTGCCGCTGTCTAACGATATTCCGGCCTGGAACGGCCTGAGCCACGAGGAGCAGCAGCTTACCATCCGCGTCTTTACCGGCCTGACGCTGCTGGATACTATTCAAAATAGCGTCGGCGCACCGGCGCTGATGGCGGATGCGATAACGCCGCATGAAGAAGCGGTGATGTCCAATATCAGCTTTATGGAAGCGGTGCATGCACGCTCCTACAGCTCTATTTTCTCTACGCTTTGCCATACCAGCGATGTCGATGCGGCCTATCAGTGGAGCGAAAATAACGCTTTCCTGCAGCGAAAAGCCGACATCGTGCTGGAACATTATCATCACGACGATGCGCTGAAGAAGAAAATTGCCAGCGTATTTCTGGAGTCCTTTCTGTTTTATTCAGGCTTTTATCTGCCGATGTATTGGTCAAGCCGCGGCAAGCTGACCAATACGGCTGATTTGATCCGCCTGATTATTAAAGATGAGGCGGTTCACGGCTATTACATTGGCTATAAGTATCAAAAAGCGCTGGAAAAAGAGAGTCAGGCCCGCCGTGACGAACTGCAGCAGTTTGCCGTTGAGCTGCTGCTGGCGCTGTATGAGAACGAGCTGGCCTACACCGCCGACCTGTATGACGGCGTAGGCTGGAGCGAAGAAGTGAACAAGTTCCTGCATTACAACGCTAACAAAGCGCTGATGAATCTGGGCTACGAGGCGCTTTTCCCGGCTGATTTGACCGATGTTAACCCGGCCATTCTTGCCGCCCTTTCGCCCAATGCCGACGAAAACCATGACTTTTTCTCGGGCTCCGGTTCATCCTACGTTATGGGTAAAGCGGTGGATACCGAAGACGCAGACTGGGATTTTTAGCGCTAAAGCGGAGGGAGAGTTTCCCTTTCTCCCTCCGTATTACTGTTTTTTATTGATCGCCCGTTCAATAAAAAGTTATTCCGCCCTGTTTCCCTGTTTACGCCTTTTTTATTTAGCGCTTTACCTTCCTTTTCCACGAATAATTTCCCGGTCCGGATCTCTTTTCTGCAAGAAATATCACTATTTTTTCCCGCAAAGAAATTCCCGCTCATCCCTTACCCCCTCTGGCATTTACAGAGATTCAGGTCTCACTGACAAAGCGCCCGCGCCGCGCAAAGGGTTGCCTCAGGCTGAGAGTGTGTTAGGGTATAGGCCGCTAATATTTAACCAGGACGTTCTGATATATAAGAAAATTAACTGATAATCAGGAATAAAATAAGTGCATGGCTATTAAACTCGAAGTAAAGAATTTATATAAAGTATTTGGGGAAAATCCCGATCGCGCTTTCAAGCATATCGAAAAGGGAATCAGCAAAGAGGCTTTGCTTGAGAAAACAGGGCTTTCTCTTGGCGTGAAGAACGCCAGTCTGGCCATTGAAGAAGGCGAGATATTTGTGATCATGGGCCTTTCCGGTTCCGGCAAGTCCACCATGGTTCGCCTTCTCAATCGTCTGATAGAACCCACGCGCGGCCAGGTTATTATTGACGGTGTCGATATCGCCAAAATATCTGACAGTGAACTGCGTCAGGTTCGCCGAAATAAAATCAGCATGGTATTCCAGTCATTTGCTTTGATGCCTCACCTTACGGTGCTAAATAATGCCGCCTTCGGCATGGAATTAGCTGGCGTCCCCTTGCAGGAGCGACAGGAAAAAGCGCTGGAGGCGCTGCGTCAGGTGGGCCTAGATAATTACGCGCATGCCTATCCGGACGAATTATCTGGCGGTATGCGCCAGCGCGTTGGATTAGCCCGCGCGCTGGCGATTAATCCGGATATATTATTGATGGATGAAGCATTCTCAGCACTTGATCCGCTAATTCGCACCGAGATGCAGGATGAGCTGGTAAAACTACAGTCCCGTCATCAACGCACCATCGTATTTATTTCTCACGATCTGGATGAAGCGATGCGTATTGGCGACCGCATTGCCATTATGCAGGGCGGCGAAGTGATTCAGGTGGGCACGCCCGATGAAATTCTGAATAACCCCGCCAATGATTACGTGCGCACTTTCTTTCGCGGCGTAGATATCAGCCATGTCTTCAGCGCCAAAGATATCGCCCGCCGCAGCGCCAGTGCCCTGATGCGTAAAGCGCCGGGCTTTGGCCCGCGTTCGGCTATCAAGCTGTTGCAGGACGAAGACCGCGAATATGGTTACGTGCTGGAGAAGCAGAAATTTGTTGGCGTGGTGTCCACGGATTCGCTAAAGGCCGCGCTGGCTGCTGGCGGAGGTCTGGACCATGCCATTCTGCCCTCGCCTGCCGCGATGCCGGCGGACACCTCGCTTAACGATTTGCTGTCGCATGTGGCGCAGGCTCCCTGTGCGGTGCCCATCGTCGGAGAAGATAATCAGTATGTCGGCATCATTTCCAAAGGCATGTTACTACAGGCATTAGATCGCGAGGGGAGCCAGCCATGAGTACACAAGTTACCGACCCGTGGCAGGCTGCTTCTGCTCAACCTGCCGCACAGAATAGCGCGGCGGCTGATACGGCAGCGCAAAGCACGACCAGTGCACCAGCAACGGATGCTGTACACGGCAGCGCCAGCGTGACGGATACAGCGCAGGCAACCACCAGCCCGCCCGATGCCGCAGCAGCCAGCGTGACGGATACAGCGCAGGCAACCACCAGCCCGTCCGATGCCGCAGCAGCCAGCGATCCCTGGTCCAGCAGCGCTTCTGCTGCATCAGACAGCGCCAGCAATGCCACCAGCACTCCTGCTACGGACAGCGCCAGCAATGCCAGCAGCGCTCCTGCTGCGGACAGTGCCAGCGGCGCGGACGCCTGGGGTACGCCCGCCGGTAGCCATGACGCTGCGGCCAGCACGCATGATGCTGTAGCAAGCGGCGGCGACTGGCTAAACAGCGCGCCAGCCCCGCAAGCGGAACACTTTAGCCTGCTCGATCCTTTTCACAAGACGCTGATCCCGCTGGATAGCTGGGTAACCAGTGGGATCGACTGGATCGTCACGCACTTTCGTCCGCTTTTTCAGGGCATTCGCGTGCCGGTGGACTACATCCTTAGCGCCTTCCAGCACTTTCTGTTGGGCATGCCGGCACCCGTGGCCATCGTGCTGTTTGCTCTGATTGCCTGGCAGATTTCCAGCTTTGGCATGGGTCTGGCCACGCTGGTTTCGCTGGTGGCTATTGGCGCTATCGGTGCCTGGTCTCAGGCGATGGTGACGCTGGCGCTGGTACTGACCGCCCTGCTGTTCTGCATGATAATCGGATTACCGCTGGGCATCTGGCTGGCGCGCAGCGATAAGGCGGCGAAATTTATTCGCCCGTTGCTGGATGCGATGCAAACAACGCCCGCCTTTGTCTATCTGGTGCCTATCGTGATGCTGTTTGGCATTGGCAACGTGCCGGGCGTAGTGGTCACCATCATTTTTGCCCTGCCGCCCATTGTGCGCCTGACGATCCTGGGCATTAAGCAGGTTCCCGCTGATTTAACCGAGGCCGCCGAATCCTTCGGTGCCAGCCCGCGTCAGATGTTGTTTAAAGTGCAGCTGCCGCTGGCAATGCCAACCATTATGGCGGGCGTTAACCAGACGCTGATGCTGGCCCTGTCGATGGTGGTTATCGCCTCAATGATCGCCGTTGGTGGTCTTGGCCAGATGGTGCTGCGCGGCATTGGCCGCCTGGATATGGGGCTGGCGACCGTCGGCGGCGTAGGCATTGTGATCCTCGCCATCATCCTTGACCGCCTGACGCAGTCCGTTGGCCGCGACAGCCGCAGCCGTGGCTCGCGTCGCTGGTATGCCAGTGGCCCGCTGGGCCTGCTCACTCGTCCTTTTAGCAAATAACACTCTTTTCTGGCGGCGTATCGTCGTCGCCAGCTTCCTCTTAAAAAAATAAGGAACGACTATGCGTAAAGCACTGTTAGCCGCCGCCTTCACCACGCTGGCCTTACCGGCTTTTGCCGCCGATCTGCCGGGAAAAGGCATTACCGTTAAGCCCATTCAAAGCACCATCACAGAAGAAACTTTCCAGACGCTGTTAGTCAGCCGCGCGCTGGAAAAACTGGGCTATACCGTGGAGCAGCCGAGCGAAGTGGATTACAACGTTGGCTATACCTCACTGGCGTCCGGCGATGCGACTTTTACCGCCGTTAACTGGCAGCCGCTGCATGACGATATGTATAAAGCGGCGGGCGGCGACGCGAAATTTTATCGTCAGGGCACCTACGTTCAGGGCGCGGCCCAGGGCTATCTGATCGATAAGAAAACCGCTGAGAAATATCACATTACCCGCCTCGATCAGCTTAAAGATCCGAAACTGGCGAAGCTTTTTGACAGCAATAACGACGGTAAAGCGGATCTCACCGGCTGCACGCCCGGCTGGGGCTGCGAAGCGGTTATCAACCATCAGATCAAAGCCTATGGCCTGAGCAATACGGTGGTACATAACCAGGGGAACTACTCGGCGATGATTGCCGACACCATCACCCGCTTTAAAGAAGGCAAACCGATTCTTTATTACACCTGGACACCTTACTGGGTCAGCGACACGCTGGTACCGGGTCGCGATGTGGTCTGGTTACAGGTGCCGTTCTCGGCAATGCCGGGCACCCAGAAAGATATGGATACGAAACTGCCTAACGGCGCTAACTATGGCTTCCCGGTCAACAGCATGCACATTGTGGCCAATAAAGCCTGGGCCGAGAAAAATCCGGCGGCGGCTAAACTGTTTGCCGAGATGAAGCTGCCGCTGGCCGATATCAATGCGCAGAACGCGCGTATGCATCAGGGCCAGTCCAGCGAGGCGGATATTAACGCGCACGTTGACGGCTGGATTAAAGCTCACCAGGCGCAGTTCGACGGCTGGATCAAGGATGCGCTGGCGGTTAAGTAGATGCGGGTTGCCTCGTTTTGCTGATGGATAACCTCATCGCCTGAAGCGTCAGGAAGCACGGCCAGAAAAGTAAAGTACTCCGCGCCATGGATGGCGCGAGCTACACAATCAAGGAAAATGCTTTTTGCATTTTTATCGTCTGGCCAGATTCCCTCTGGCAGGCAAGTTTCCTCTCCGCTGCACCAGCGCACTATTTTTCTGAACTGATTAGCTTTGTAAATAATTCTGTAAATAAAATAGTTTTTCAGGTTACTATCCAGATATCCTTTTTAAATTTCTGATTATTACCATGAAATCCCCTCAGCCCGGTCTTAGTTCCGCCCTTGTCGCCCTGATGTCTGTCGCCACGGGCCTTGCCGTCGCCAGTAACTACTATGTGCAGCCATTACTGGAAACCATCGCACGTACCTTTGAGCTCTCCATTAACCAGGCAGGCTTTATCGTTACCACCGCTCAGTTGGGTTACGCCGCAGGATTACTGCTGCTGGTGCCGCTTGGCGATATGCTGGAGCGCAAAGCGCTGATTGTCGTGATGAGCCTGCTGGCCGCAGGCGGTATGGTGATTACCGCACTGTCGACGGATATCTCCATGATGCTGCTGGGTACGGCATTAACCGGGCTGTTTTCCGTAGTGGCGCAGCTTCTGGTGCCGCTTGCCGCCACGCTGGCCGCGCCGGAAAAACGCGGCAAGGTGGTCGGTACGGTCATGAGCGGCCTGTTACTGGGGATTTTGCTGGCCCGTACCGTAGCTGGCGCGCTGGCGCAGCTGGGCGGCTGGCGTACCGTTTTCTGGGTCGCCAGCGTATTGATGGTGCTGATGGCGCTGGCGCTGTGGCGCTATCTGCCCCGCTATAAGCAATCGGTACCGCTTAACTATCCTCAGCTGCTACGTTCCATTTTTACGCTCTACTCCACCACGCCGATGCTCAGAACCCGTGCCATCACCGGCTGTCTGGCCTTCGCCAACTTCAGCATCATGTGGACCTCAATGGCGTTTCTGCTGGCTTCGCCGCCTTATGGTTATTCGGAAGGTCAGATTGGCCTGTTGGGCCTGGTCGGCGCGGCCGGTGCGCTGGCAGCACGCCAGGCGGGATCGCTGGCCGACAAAGGCAAAGCACGCCTGACAACTACCGTTGGCCTGCTGATCATGCTGGTTTCGTGGGCCTTTACCGCTGCCGGCGCGCATTCGCTACTGGCGCTGATCGTCGGCATTATCCTGTTAGATCTGGCGGTTCAGGGCGTGCATATTACCAACCAAAGCGTGATTTACCGCGCCATGCCGGAAGCCCGTAACCGTCTGACCGCAGGCTATATGACCAGCTATTTTGTTGGCGGCGCGGCCGGTTCGCTGCTGTCTGCTTCGGCTTATCAACACGCTGGCTGGCACGGCGTCTGCGCGGTCGGTGCTTTCATCACCGTGCTTAATCTGTTGAACTGGTGGCGCGGATCGCGCTACGAGCTTAACGTGCCTTAACCATTCATCAACAAATTGCAACATTTTCAGCGCGGCTGGCCTGTTAAGCGTTTACACAGTCTGGTATGGTTAGCAGTGTACTTATTCAGAATGGTTATTTTTTCTCATGAAACTATTAAGTTTCTAACTGGATCAGACGCCTTGTTACGAAACGAGCGCTTCGCTATCAGGCGCGCTCGTTAATAAATTGCGAGCGGCACTGCTGCCGGTTGCAGCGATCGCCCGGCGTTATGGCTGGCATAAATTGATGCTCTCCGCGCCCGATCGTTTTGCCTGCCTCAACGGCTGGGCTTTACAGGTAAAAAACCTGAAACGGTATCCCGTTTTGATACCGCATAGCGCCCTGGGTTAAGGAATGACCTGGACATTACGGATGGCAAGCCCGGCATTAACCGGCAGGATTATTCTGACCGCCATTGTTACAATACCAGTTGCAACTTATGAGGTTCCCCCAGATGGAAAGTTCGTTTACCCCCATTGAACAGATGCTGAATTTCCGCGCCAACCGCCAGAAAGATTTTCCTTTACAGGAAATCATGCTGACGCGGCTCTGTATGCATATGCAGAGCAAACTGCTGGAAAACCGCAATAAAATGCTCAAGGCGCAGGGGATTAACGAGACGCTGTTTATGGCGCTGATTACGCTGGATGCGCAGGAAAATCATAGTATTCAGCCTTCCGAACTCAGCGCGGCGCTGGGTTCGTCCCGTACTAATGCGACCCGCATTGCCGACGAGCTGGAAAAGCGTGGCTGGATTGAGCGTCGCGAAAGCGATAACGATCGCCGCTGCCTGCATTTGCATCTTACCGAAAAGGGTAATGAGTTTTTGCGCCAGCTGCTGCCGCCTCAGCACCAGTCGCTGCAGCTGCTCTGGTCTGCCCTTAGCTCTGCTGAAAAGAGCCAGCTGGAAGGTATTACCCGCAAGCTGCTGGGTCGTCTTGACAGAATGGACGAGGAAGAAGCGCTTACCGCCCTTTCTCGCTAAACGCCCAGCTAATAGCATATTGTGCGACGCAACTTCCGCCGCTAATCGCTATTTTAGCCGCAACCTAATTTATGCCAGCGCTAATCCGCTGGCATTTTCAAATCCGTCAACGGCACAGACCAGGCAGAAAACACGTGGAGAAAACCATGAGTGCAGAAGCACAACAAACGCAGCAGTCCACCAATAACAAGAAAAAACGCAAAGGCGCGTTGATCATTCTGGCCGTGGTGTTCGCGGTAATCGGCATCGCCTGGCTGGTTTACTGGTTTATGGTGCTACGCCATTTTCAGGAAACTGACGACGCCTATGTGGCGGGCAATCAGGTGCAGGTAATGGCCCAGGTTTCCGGCAGCGTAAATAAAGTCTGGTTTGATAATACCGATCGCGTACGCAAAGGCGACGTGCTGGTCACGCTGGACAAGACCGACGCCGAACAGGCTTTTGAAAAAGCGCAGACCGCGCTGGCCACCAGCGTGCGTCAGACGCATCAGCTGATTATCAACGGCAAGCAGTATCAGGCGACTATTGAACTGCAAAAAACGGCCCTGGCGCAGGCGCAGGCTGACCTTAAGCGCCGCGAGCCGTTAGGTGCCGCTAACCTGATTGGTCGGGAAGATTTACAGCATGCGCGTGATGCCGTTGCTACCGCTCAGGCTCAGCTGGACGTTGCGGTGCAGCAGTATAATGCTAATCAGGCCGCTATTTTAAATACCTCGCTGGAAAACCAGCCTGCGGTCAAGCAGAACGCGGCCGAAGTACGCGATGCCTGGCTGGCCTTACAGCGTACCGAAATTGTCAGTCCGGTTGACGGCTTTGTCGCCCAGCGCAGCGTTCAGGTTGGTTCACAGATTGCCACGACCACGCCGCTGCTGGCTGTGGTGCCAGAGAAAAATCTCTGGGTGGACGCCAACTTTAAAGAAACGCAGCTGGCCGACGTTCGCATTGGTCAGCCCGCCACCGTAACCAGCGATATCTATGGCGATGACGTGGTCTACCACGGCAAGGTTGTCGGACTGGATATGGGGACAGGCAGCGCGTTTTCCTTGTTACCTGCGCAAAACGCCACGGGTAACTGGATTAAAGTCGTGCAGCGCTTGCCGGTACGTATCGAACTGAATGCCGATGAGGTTGCCCGTCATCCGCTGCGTATTGGTCTCTCTACCTTGGTTAACATCGATACCACCCATAAAGACGGCAGCGTGCTGGCCACCAGCGTTCGCAGTAAACCGGCCTATGAAAGCAGCGCGCTGGCGCTGGATCTGGCTCCGGTTAACCGGCTGATTGCCGACATTATTCACGCGAACGCAGGCTGAGGCCGTTATGGCACAAAAACCGCTTGAAGGGACGCCGCTGGTCCTGATGACCATTGCGCTGTCGCTGGCAACCTTTATGCAGGTGCTGGATTCCACCATCGCTAACGTCGCCATTCCGACTATTGCCGGTAACCTGGGCGCGTCTAACTCTCAGGGCACCTGGGTAATTACGTCGTTTGGCGTGGCAAACGCGATTTCGATTCCCGTCACCGGCTGGCTGGCTAAGCGCGTCGGCGAGGTAAAATTGTTTCTCTGGGCAACGGCGGCCTTTGCCGTGGCTTCCTGGCTGTGTGGAATGTCCAACAGTCTGGGGATGCTGATTTTCTTCCGCATCATTCAGGGCGTGGTCGCCGGCCCGTTGATTCCGCTGTCGCAAAGCCTGCTGCTTAGCAATTACCCGCCGGCAAAACGCAGTATCGCCCTGTCGCTCTGGGCAATGACGGTGATTGTCGCGCCGATTTGCGGCCCGATCCTGGGCGGCTGGATCAGCGATAACTACCACTGGGGCTGGATTTTCTTTATCAACGTGCCTATCGGTATTGCGGTGGTCATGCTGACGCTGCAAACGCTGCGCAACCGGGAAACGGCAACGGTGATCCGCCCTATCGATTCGGTGGGGCTGGTGCTGCTTATCGTTGGTATCGGCTGCCTGCAGATGATGCTGGACCGGGGTAAAGAGCTGGACTGGTTCAGTTCGCCGGAGATCGTCACTCTGACCATTGTGGCCGTGGTCGCGCTGGCGGTGCTGCTGGTCTGGGAGCTGACGGACGACCATCCGATTATTGACCTGTCGCTGTTTAAGTCGCGCAACTTTACCATTGGCTGTCTGTGCATCAGTCTCGCCTACATGCTCTATTTTGGCTCGATAGTGCTGTTGCCGCAGCTGCTGCAAGAGGTCTACGGCTATACGGCGACCTGGGCCGGGCTGGCTTCCGCGCCGGTGGGCGTGCTGCCTGTTATCCTTTCGCCCATTATCGGACGCTTCGCGCATAAGCTGGATATGCGCAAGCTGGTGACGTTCAGCTTTATCATGTATGCCATCTGCTTTTACTGGCGAGCCTATACCTTTGAGCCGGGTATGGATTTTGGCGCATCGGCCTGGCCGCAGTTTATTCAGGGCTTCGCCGTGGCCTGCTTCTTTATGCCGTTAACAACCATCACGTTGTCCGGCCTGCCGCCGGAAAGACTGGCGGCGGCATCCAGCCTGTCGAACTTTACGCGAACGCTGGCGGGTTCAATTGGTACGTCGATCACCACGACGATGTGGACAGATCGGGAAGCCATGCATCACAACCAGCTGACAGAGTCAGTGAATGCTTACAATCATAATTCGCAGGAGATGTACGGCAAGCTACAGCAGCTGGGAATGAGCCACGATCAGGCGTCATCATGGATTGCGCAGCAGGTTACCAATCAGGGGCTGATTATTTCCGCTAATGAGATTTTCTGGGCTTCGGCAGGCGTCTTTTTGTTTTTGCTGGTGCTGGTGTGGTTTGCTCGTCCACCGTTTAGTTCAGGTGGCGGCGGGGGCGGCGCTCACTGATTTTACGCATAAAAAAAACGGGCCGCGATGGCCCGTTTTTATGGCTTAAGCGTTCTGACGCCACCATTCTGCAAGCAGAATGCCGGTGGCCACGGAAACGTTGAGGCTCTCAACATTACCGGTTCCGCCAATCGAGACGCTAAGATCGCCCTGCTCCAGCGTGCTGTCTGACAAACCTTCGCTTTCCTGCCCCAACACCAGTACCATTTTTGCCGGCAGCTCAACGTTTGAGAGCAGCTGGCCCTGATGGCTGGAGGTGGTCACGATGGTATAGCCCGCACGACGAAACGCATTCAGACCCGCCGCAAAGCTTTCATCGCTGATAGCCTGCACGTGTTCCGCTCCGCCTTCCGCCGTACGGACCGCCGCACCGGATTCCAGCAGTGAGGCATCCTGCACCAGCAAACCTTTCGCACCAAAATGCGCACAGCTGCGCATAATGCCGCCCAGGTTATGCGGGTTGCCGATATCTTCCAGCGCCAGCACGCAATCTTTTGCCGGTGCTTTGGCCAGCCATTCACGTACCGGCATGCCGGAACGTTTTTTGATCAGGAAGCAGACGCCACCATGGTGCTCGGTACCGGACGCTTTCGCCAGCTCCGCTTCGTCTACTACATGGTAGGCTTTGCGGTTAGCAGCCATCCACTTCAGCGCGTCACGGAAGCGCGGCGTCACGCCCTGGACAAACCAGGCGCGCACGATGCAGTCCGGACGGCTCTGGAACAGCGCCTGGCAGGCGTTCTCGCCATACACGCGCGTTTCTTCCATACGCTGACGACGGATCTGCTCCGGATCGATATAGCTCTTGCCGCTGATGCCGCCGTGATCCGGTTTATCATCAACCGCGGAAGGCGCACGTGAAATGGTGCGCCACGGTGAATCGCCTGGTGCTACGTCGCGATCGCGCCCGCCACGCGGCTTACTTTCTGCGTCTCGTGAAGGACGACGATCGCCTTTTGGGCGTACTCCGCCTTTCCCGGTACGGGGATTTTCCCCGCGCTTACTGCCTTCTTCTTCGCCGCGGACATACATCACTTTGACTTTGCCGCTTTTACCTTTAAATTCGTCGTTCATTTTCCCTCCACCTGGCTGAGCGCGAAGCGCGCAGATTACCTGATGTGGCACTGCTTAGCTATTAACTTCCGAGAAAACCTGGTTTGCGTGCCCGCCTGTCAGTCCTTACCTATTATACCCATTGAACAAATCTCTTTGTTGCCGAACGTCAGGACGACCATAATTATCGCTATCGTTTCCGAAATAAGGTAAGTAAATACTTACCACCAACTGAGGTAGAGCTATGAATACGGTTTGTGCTTCATGCCAGGCAACTAATCGCGTGCCGCAGGAGCGAGTTGCGGACCATGCGAAATGCGGCCGCTGCGGCAGCGAGCTGTTTAATGGTGAAGTCATTAACGCCACCACCGCCACGCTGGATAAATATTTGCAGGACGACCTGCCCGTCGTGGTGGATTTCTGGGCGCCCTGGTGCGGCCCCTGCGTTAATTTTGCGCCAGTATTTAAAGACGTTGCCGGCGAGCGTACGGGTAAAATGCGGTTTGTGAAGGTGAATACCGAAGCGGAGCCTGAGATCAGCGCGCGTTTTCGTATTCGTAGTATTCCAACCATTATGATCTTCAAACAGGGCCAGATGGTGGATATGCTCAGCGGCGCCATGCCAAAAGCCCCGTTCAACGAATGGCTGGACGAAAATCTTTAAGGCCGTTCGGCCCTACTGTTTTACCCGTTTTTCTGCCAGAATGGCGTTTTCCCCAGACAAAGTATGATGACTGAAAACGCCGTTCTTCGCCTGCGTGCCGAGCGCCTTGCCCGCGCCACCCGCCCTTTTCTCGCTCGCGGCAACCGAATTCCCCGCTGCCAGCGCTGCTTATTACCAAAAAAGAACTGTCTGTGTGCCACGCTACAGCCTGTGGCGGCGCGTAGCCGTTTTTGTCTGGTGATGTTTGACAGCGAACCCATGAAGCCCAGCAATACGGGACGCCTGATCGCCGATATTCTGCCGGATACCCTGGCGTTTGGCTGGTCGCGTACCGAGCCCGACCCGCGACTGCTGGCGGCGGTTACCGATCCTGACGTCCAGCCGCTGGTGGTGTTTCCAGAATCTTACGCCGACGCTGGTCGTCCGGTGCTGAATACGCCGCCGTTAAGCGGCAAACCACCGCTGTTTATTATGCTGGATGGCACCTGGACGGAAGCCCGGAAGATGTTCCGTAAAAGTCCCTGGCTGGACGCGCTGCCGGTCATGTCGCTGACGCTTAGCCGTCCTTCAAATTACCAACTCCGCGAGGCGCATGCCGAGGGTCAGCACTGTACGGCAGAGGTTGCAGCAGAGCTGTTGTTACAGGCGGGCGATAACGCCGCAGGCAACGCGCTTTTTCAACACTTCGATCTGTTTCGCGAGCGCTATCTGGCCGGCAAGCCGCACCATCCTGTTCATCAGCAGAAAACCTTGTCTCTCTGATCGCCCATTCGCAGACAGTCAAAAAAACGGGGCGGCCTGATGAGGGCCGCCCCGTTTCTGATTTATGGCATTAACCTACCTTGTCCCAAGCCTCGCTCCAGTGCGAGCCCGTTCCCGGCGCGTAAGCCCATGCGGCTCCGGCACACCAGCCGGTGTAAGGATGAGGTTTACAGCTGTAGACGCCGCCTGACGCGGTCACGGTGTCGCCTGCTTTATAAGGCGTACCTTCGACGTAGGCTGGATAAGTCGGTGCATCTGGTTTTTCAGGCTCTGGTGGCGTATCCGGCTTCTCCTCTGTGATAGCCAGAGAAAATATAGCGTTCGCCCTGTACTGCCTGTTGCTTGCGGAGGCTTCAAGCTCTACCTGATAGCTACCGGCAGCCACGTGCTGCGTATCCAGAGTAAAGGTTGACTGATGGGAAAGCTCTACGGCTTCGCCATTGCGGCGAAGAACCCATAGCCAGGTATCCGGCTTAAAGTTTCCTTCGCTGCTGAAGGTGGCTACCTGACCATGCGCGACGCTATTTTTACCGGTAATTGTGGCTTCGGCTGGCACCACGGTAACGGTAACCGTCTTGCTGTCCGTTTTTCCGTGAGAGCCGGTGGCCGTCAGCTCATACTTTGCCGTTCCCGTTTCTCCGGCCGGGAAAATAGCACGGGCTATGGCTACTTTGCTCTCCTGAACAACCGGGCCGGATTCACCTTCCTGCAGGGCAAAAACACCGTTACCCGTCAGGCTTTTCCAGACCATCTCTTTACCCTTACTGGCACTGCCGTCCAACAGGCGAATGGTCGCTTCGTTTTGACGGGCAATAACAGTGAAGTTCTGCGGCACAACGGCTACCGGATCAACGTCTTCCTCATTTTCCGCATCGGCAATATTCTGGATCCGCACGTGCGCGCCCTGAGTATCCACCTTCAGCAGCGTAATGCGTTTACCAGAAAGCAAATCATCGATTGATTTGCCCGGCATTAACGGTGCGTCGCTCATTCCGCCAGCGCTGCCCGGTGTGGTATCCACCAGCTGATTAGTAACTTTGCTACCAAATGTGGCAATGCGTACAATCACGCCGTTAACGAACGGGCTGTCTGTCGCCCAGTCCTCAAAACCTTCGGAAGGTTGACGATATTCCAGCGTCAGATAGCTGCCGTTGCTGCGCAAAATCCTTAACGCTTTAATATTATTATCATTATTAAAAAGCGGTGCCAGCGTGTAGTCGCCATCATTTTTAATTGCCGGAAACTGTTCTGCGGTTAGCCAGCCGGTATATAAAGCGTAAGGGGCCGGATAGAGCCGACGGCCGCCGCCGTTCATAGAATCAGAAGGGTCGCTGGCTGCAGTGCTTTTGCATTTATCGTCAAGCTGCACCACGCCATGATCATCTACGCTACAGTTTTCCAGCGAGGTAGCGTGCGGCGCGCCCAGGCTATGCCCGAACTCGTGCTGCCACATCCAGTGCTTTTCGCCACTGTTATTGCCTATGATCCAGTTACCCGGCATGGACGCCAGTCCTGACCATGAACAAGGGGATGAAGGAAGATCGACAAAAAAGTAATCGTACCCGCTAAGATTGATGCCTTTTTTCTCTGCCAGTTTTTTTGCCTGCGCGACCACGCTGTCAGAACAGGTTGCCGGACGTGGTCCAAGATTAATATCGCTGACGACATCGCCTGTTAGCGTTAGTTTACCGTGAGAAGCGATACGTACCGCACTGGCCAGCGAACTGGTATCGTGCCCGGTACCAAATACGGCCAGCTTCATTCTTTCCAGCGGATTAGCAGCCCGATCGCTGTAATGGGTATGTATGACAAGTACTTTCTTCGCGCCCGTTACCGGACGAGTGTGGATCATATCCGGGAGTGACAATTGCCATGAAAACGCACTGGTCTGGCTCTCGCTTACCATTGCCAGGCGATTTGCAGAATGTCCCAGAACTTCCTTTTTCCCCAGATCTTCACGATATTTGTTTTTTAGCGTATAGAAGAAATCTGTTTGCTTATCGATCTGGCGAGGCGTAATCTGCCATGCCCGGTAAGATGAATAACCGCTGCCCGAGCATTCCATCATAGCTGGCGTTGTGCCGGTCGTCCCCAGGCAATATTCCGTACTTTCCCCAGCCAGTGCCTGACTGGTAATTTTAAAATAACCAACCATTTGCGGGGAAACTTTCCAGCGCTGACGCGTTGTATTTTCGCAAGTAGAAAAAGCTACGTTTTTATTGTCTGCATTGAGGGTAAGACAAAGGCTATCACCCGCAGACCGTTCTTTTATCGTGCTGTATTCTTCAATGCTCTCACTGCGTAGAGTAACCAGTCCGCCACCGGCACTCTTGCCTTTAACCATATCGTTTTGCTGAGATAAATTATTTACCTGGGCTTTTATTTTTTTATTTACGTGGGCATAGCCTGACGCAGGCGCAATAGCCAGAGACAGGAGCATGCACAGTAAGGTTTTATTTAATTTTACCGGTTTATATCCATTAAAATATTCAGCCGCTTTTTGTTGTTGCTTAAGCTGTAAGCTATTACTTTTTATAAATTGCATTCTGTTACCTTTATTACCGCCAGATGCGCGCCCTGTTTTATGAAAGTATTTATTATCATCGATGTTATTCTTATCAAGAATAACGTTGATTTTCATTGACGAATAATTATCAACCGGCATTCAGCCAAAGACAATTCCAATAATTAACAGGCCAGGCTAAAAATTAGATGTAAAGCGCCATTTAAAAAGTCTGCCAAATGTAGTGAATTAAGTTACAGGGAATTATTACTGCTCCACAATTATCTCTGGCCAGAGACAGGGTTTTATAGCGGGTGAAAAGCTCAGCCCGCCGCTTTATGCGGTCGATCACAATTTCGCTACAGCGCTGCCAGGCGGATGGAGGTAAACTCAATTTTTCTCTACCGGAGCCCGCTATGAGCCAACAAGGACTGGAAGCGCTGTTACGACCTCAATCCATTGCGGTGATCGGTGCTTCACCCCGGCCCGAACGAGCAGGTTATTTGATGATGCGTAATCTGCTGGGCGGCGGCTTCAGCGGCTCCGTGCTTCCCGTGACGCCGAAATATAAAGCGGTTTGCGGCGTGATGGCCTGGCCTGACGTCGCCAGCTTGCCCTTTGCGCCTGACCTGGCGGTAATTTGCACTCACAGTCGTCACAATCTTCTGCTGCTGGAAGCGCTGGGTAAGCGCGGCTGTAAAGCCTGCATTATCCTCTCTTCGCCAGCCAGCCAGCGTGAAGCGCTGAGAGCCTGCGCCAGCCAGTGGCAGATCCGTCTGCTTGGCCCCAACAGCCTGGGACTGCTTGCGCCCTGGCAAGGCCTGAATGCCAGCTTTTCTCCCGTCCCCATTGGCAAAGGCAAGCTGGCTTTTATTTCCCAGTCTGCCGCCGTTTCCAATACGATTCTGGACTGGGCGCAGCAGCGGCAGCTGGGTTTTTCCTGGTTTATTGCGCTGGGCGATAGCCTGGATATTGATGTGGATGACCTGCTCGATTTTCTGGCGCGCGACGGTAAAACCAGCGCCATTCTGCTTTGCCTGGAGCAGTTAAGCGATGCCCGACGTTTTGTTTCAGCGGCGCGTAGCGCGGCCAGAAATAAACCCGTGCTGGTGATTAAAAGCGGTCGTTCGCACCAGGCCCGTCAGCTATTGGGGACAGGCGGCCTTGACGGCGCATGGGATGCTGCTATCCAGCGGGCTGGCCTGTTACGTGTGCAGGATACGCATGAGCTCTTTTCTGCCGTAGAAACATTGAGCTATATGCGGCCGCTGCGTGGCGAGCGTTTAATGATTATCAGCAACGGCGCCGCACCAGCCGCGCTGGCACTGGATGCGCTCGACGCGCGTGGCGGCAAGCTGGCTACGCTAAGTGAAGATTTGCGTGCAACGTTACAAAGCCTGCTCCCGGAAGAGATCCGTGTTGGTAATCCGCTGGATCTAAAAGATGACGCTACCGTGGAACGGTATCATCAGGCGGTCTCCCTTCTGCTGGCAAGCCATGATATTGATGCTCTGTTAGTGATTTATGCGCCAAGCGCCGTTGCGCCTGCCACGCTAACGGCACAGCGCGTCATCGACGCCGTAGCTGATCACCCACGCGGTAAACAAATTGCGCTATTAACTAACTGGTGTGGCGAGTTCTCAGCTCCTGAAGCTCGCCGCTATTTTAGCGAAGCGGGTATCCCTACCTACCGTACGCCAGAAGGCGCTACTACGGCGTTTATGCACATGGTAGCGTATCGACGCAATCAAAAGCAGCTGCGAGAGACGCCCGCCCTACCGGCTGACCTGGCTCTTAATACCGCAGAAGCCCATCAGCTTATTCGTCAGGCGCTGGAGCAGGGCATTACCACACTGGATACGCATGAGGTACACGGTATTCTACAGGCTTACGGCTTAATCACGCTGCCGACATGGATAGCCAGCGATAGCGCCGAGGCGGTGCAAATAGCCAGCCAGGCAGGCTATCCGGTCGCGTTGAAGCTGCGTTCCCCCGATGTCGCACATAAGTCTGATGTTCAGGGCGTAATGCTTTATTTACGGTCGGCCAGTGAGGTTCAGCAGGCAGCGGAAGCTATTATCGATCGGGTAAAGCGTACCTTGCCGCAGGCGCGCATTGACGGCTTGCTGGTGCAAAGTATGGCTAATCGCGCTGGCGCTCAAGAACTGCGCATTGTGGTGGAGCACGATCCTGTTTTTGGGCCGGTCATCATGCTGGGTGAAGGCGGCACGGAATGGCTGACGGAGCAGCAGGCCGCCATGGCTTTGCCGCCGCTAAATATGGCGCTTGCCCGCTATCTTATTATTCAGGCAATTAAAAACGGTAAGATCCGCAGCCGCGGCTCGCTTTCGGGGCTGGATATCGCCGGACTCAGCCAGGTACTGGTACAGGTTTCCAATCTGATCGTAGACTGCCCGGAGATCGTGCGGCTGGATATTCATCCGCTGCTGGCGGCGGGAGAAACCTTTTCTCTGCTCGATGTCACCATGCAGCTCGCCGCTTTTCATGGCGATCCCGAAGCGCGTCTGGCTATTCGCCCCTACCCTCATCATCTGGAAGAGACGGTGAAGTTAAAAAGCGGCGAGTCGCTGCTGTTCCGGCCGATTCTGCCTGAAGATGAGCCTCTGCTACGGCAGTTTATTGCCCGGGTAACGAAAGAAGATCTTTATTACCGCTACTTCAGTGAGATCAACGAGTTTACCCATGACGATTTGGCTAACATGACGCAAATCGACTACGATCGAGAAATGGCCATTGTGGCAGTTCGTCCACAGCAGCAGGAGATTGTTGGCGTGACGCGTGCTATTTCAGACGCGGATAACGCAGATGCAGAGTTTTCCGTACTGGTGCGATCCGATCTTAAAGGACAGGGACTGGGAAGAGAGTTACTGGAAAAAATGATCGATTACGCTCGCCAGCACGGCCTGCAGCAGCTTAACGGCATCACCATGCCCGGCAACCGGGGCATGATCGCGCTAGCGCGTAAGCTCGGGTTTAGCGTTAATATTCAGCTTGAAGATGGCATCGTCACGCTTTCACTGGCTCTGAAAACAGGCTAATCATGTCTGGAAACGTAAAACTGCCCACAGCGCGGCAAACTTTTGATACTATCAGCGGTTATGGTGATGATTTTATGGCAAAAGGCCATTCTATGAACAGAGAAGAAACGCACTGTGATGCTGTCTAAATTCAAACGTAACAAACACCAACAGCACCTTGCGCAACTGCCAAAACTGTCTCAGTCGGTTGCTGATTTCACCACGCTGTATTCGCCTGCGGACTTTCGACAAACGCTGCTGGAAAAAATAGCGGCAGCGACGCGGCGTATCTGCATTGTTGCCCTTTATCTGGAAAACGATGATGGCGGGCGTTCCATTCTTTCCGCCCTTTATGCGGCTAAACGTCTCCGCCCGGAGCTGGATATCAGAATACTGGTGGACTGGCATCGCGCACAGCGCGGCCGGATAGGTGCTGCACATAGCGCGACTAATGCAGACTGGTATTGCGAAATGGCGGAGCAGAACGCGGATATCGCTATCCCCGTTTACGGCGTACCGGTCAACACGCGCGAGGCGCTGGGCGTTCTGCACCTTAAAGGGTCGGTCATTGATGACACGCTGTTTTATACCGGTGCGAGCCTGAACGATGTCTATCTTCATCAGCATGAAAAATACCGCTACGATCGTTATCAGCTGATTACTAATCCCGTGTTGGCTGATACGTTGCTGAACTGGATCGATGTTAACCTGATACAGGCCGAAGCCGTTCACCGTCTCGACCAGCGCGAGCGCCCTAAAAGCCCGGAAATCAAAAACGAAACGCGCCAGTTCCGCCAGGAGCTACGCGGCTTCGACTATGACTTTACGGGTGATGCCAATAACGAGCAGCTGGCGGTTACGCCGCTGGTTGGTTTAGGTAAGCGCAGCCTGCTTAATAAGACAATTTACCATCTTATGCCCTGTGCCGAGCAAAAGTTAACGCTCTGTACGCCTTACTTCAACCTGCCTGCCATCCTGGTACGTAATATCATCTGGCTGCTGCGCCGTGGAAAAGAAGTCGAAATCATCGTTGGCGATAAGACAGCGAACGACTTCTATATTCCTCAGGATCAGCCATTTAAGATTATTGGCGCACTTCCCTACCTGTATGAAATCAATCTGCGTCGTTTTCTGAGTCGCCTGCAATACTATGTCAGCAGCGGGCAGCTTACCGTGCGGCTGTGGAAAGATGACGAGAACAGCTATCACCTTAAAGGAATGTGGGTGGATGACGAGTGGATGTTGATTACCGGCAACAATCTGAACCCTCGCGCATGGCGGCTGGATCTGGAAAATGCGGTACTTATTCACGATCCTCTACAGGAGCTGGCCGCTCAGCGAGAGAAAGAGCTGGGTCTGATCCGTGAGCATACGACCGTCGTGCAGCATTATCGCGATCTGGAAAGTATTGCTGATTATCCGGTTAAGGTCAGAAAACTAATCCGTCGTTTGCGGCGTATTCGCATCGACAGATTGATCAGCCGCATTCTGTAACTTCTATACTAAGCCTTGTTAACCTGACAGGGCTTTTTTATGCGCATTTTTTCTCTTCTCCTTCCTCTGCTGTGCTGTTCTGGCTGTACACACCTGGCGCACGACAGCTGGACCGGCAAAGATAAGGCCGAACACTTTTTTTCCTCCGCTTTCCTTTCTGCTGCAGGTGCCGAATACGGTGAACGTCAGAACTGGCGTGAAAGCCACAGCGGCAGTTTTGGCCTGCTGTTTTCCGTCAGCCTGGGCGCATCGAAAGAGCTTTATGATAGTCGTGAAGGCGGCTCGGGCTGGAGCTGGAAAGATTTTAGCTGGGACATAGCGGGGGCAGCGACTGGCTATACGCTCTGGCATGCGGCCAGATGAGCCGCTTTTATTAGTGGCCAGTGTCTTTGCTCTCCCGAATAGCGTCGGCAAATCTTGTAAACCGACATCGGTTTTTTGCGCAGAAATGCAAAGTGCTGCCCTGAGAAACGGGTTTCTGACGCACAAATGTAAAGTGTTGTCCTGAGAAGCGGTTTCCGGCGCGCAAATGCAAAGTACTGCCCTGAGAAGAGGCTTACTGACACAAAAATGCAAAGTACCGCCATCAGACGCCGGGTTTCCGGCGCGCAAATGCAAAAAACCCTGACCGTCAGGTCAGGGTTATGCAATTTGATGCCTGGCAGTTCCCTACTCTCGCATGGGGAGACCCCACACTACCATCGGCGCTACGGCGTTTCACTTCTGAGTTCGGCATGGGGTCAGGTGGGACCACCGCGCTAAAGCCGCCAGGCAAATTCTGTTCTTCACGCCGCCCGCGGGCCGCGCAAAGTTATCCGGGAACAAAGCTGAAAATTCTGTGTCTCTCAACACTGCCAGAACGCTTCTGGCGTTGTAAGGTTAAGCCTCACGGGTCATTAGTACCGGTTAGCTCAACGCATCGCTGCGCTTACACATCCGGCCTATCAACGTCGTCGTCTTCAACGTCCCTTCAGGTGGCGTAAAGCCACAGGGAGAACTCATCTCGAGGCAAGTTTCGCGCTTAGATGCTTTCAGCGCTTATCTTTTCCGCACTTAGCTACCGGGCAATGCCACTGGCGTGACAACCCGAACACCAGCGGTGCGTTCACTCCGGTCCTCTCGTACTAGGAGCAACCCCTCTCAATTCTCCAGCGCCCACGGCAGATAGGGACCGAACTGTCTCACGACGTTCTAAACCCAGCTCGCGTACCACTTTAAACGGCGAACAGCCGTACCCTTGGGACCTACTTCAGCCCCAGGATGTGATGAGCCGACATCGAGGTGCCAAACACCGCCGTCGATATGAACTCTTGGGCGGTATCAGCCTGTTATCCCCGGAGTACCTTTTATCCGTTGAGCGATGGCCCTTCCATACAGAACCACCGGATCACTATGACCTGCTTTCGCACCTGCTCGAGCCGTCACTCTCGCAGTCAAGCCAGCTTATGCCATTGCACTAACCTCACGATGTCCGACCGTGATTAGCTGACCTTCGTGCTCCTCCGTTACTCTTTGGGAGGAGACCGCCCCAGTCAAACTACCCACCAGACACTGTCCCCACGCCAGATTATGGCGCCAGGTTAGAACATCAAACGTTAAAGGGTGGTATTTCAAGGATGGCTCCACGCAGACTGGCGTCCACGCTTCAAAGCCTCCCACCTATCCTACACATCAAGGCTCAATGTTCAGTGTCAAGCTGTAGTAAAGGTTCACGGGGTCTTTCCGTCTTGCCGCGGGTACACTGCATCTTCACAGCGAGTTCAATTTCACTGAGTCTCGGGTGGAGACAGCCTGGCCATCATTACGCCATTCGTGCAGGTCGGAACTTACCCGACAAGGAATTTCGCTACCTTAGGACCGTTATAGTTACGGCCGCCGTTTACCGGGGCTTCGATCAAGAGCTTCTCCTTGCGGATAACCCCATCAATTAACCTTCCGGCACCGGGCAGGCGTCACACCGTATACGTCCACTTTCGTGTTTGCACAGTGCTGTGTTTTTAATAAACAGTTGCAGCCAGCTGGTATCTTCGACTGGCTTCGGCTCGGGGAGCAAGTCCCTCCACCTACGCGCCAGCGTGCCTTCTCCCGAAGTTACGGCACCATTTTGCCTAGTTCCTTCACCCGAGTTCTCTCAAGCGCCTTGGTATTCTCTACCTGACCACCTGTGTCGGTTTGGGGTACGATTCTGTGTTACCTGGAGCTTAGAGGCTTTTCCTGGAAGCAGGGCATCTGTTACTTCAGCACCGTAGTGCCTCGTCGTCACGCCTCAGCCTTAAGCACCCGGATTTGCCTGGATGCTCAGCCTACACGCTTAAACCGGGACAACCGTCGCCCGGCCAACATAGCCTTCTCCGTCCCCCCTTCGCAGTAACACCGAGTACAGGAATATTAACCTGTTTCCCATCGACTACGCCTTTCGGCCTCGCCTTAGGGGTCGACTCACCCTGCCCCGATTAACGTTGGACAGGAACCCTTGGTCTTCCGGCGAGCGGGCTTTTCACCCGCTTTATCGTTACTTATGTCAGCATTCGCACTTCTGATACCTCCAGCAGCCCTCACAGGCCACCTTCGACGGCTTACAGAACGCTCCCCTACCCAACAACGCATAAGCGTCGCTGCCGCAGCTTCGGTGCATGGTTTAGCCCCGTTACATCTTCCGCGCAGGCCGACTCGACCAGTGAGCTATTACGCTTTCTTTAAATGATGGCTGCTTCTAAGCCAACATCCTGGCTGTCTGTGCCTTCCCACATCGTTTCCCACTTAACCATGACTTTGGGACCTTAGCTGGCGGTCTGGGTTGTTTCCCTCTTCACGACGGACGTTAGCACCCGCCGTGTGTCTCCCGTGATAACATTCTCCGGTATTCGCAGTTTGCATCGGGTTGGTAAGCCGGGATGGCCCCCTAGCCGAAACAGTGCTCTACCCCCGGAGATGAATTCACGAGGCGCTACCTAAATAGCTTTCGGGGAGAACCAGCTATCTCCCGGTTTGATTGGCCTTTCACCCCCAGCCACAGGTCATCCGCTAATTTTTCAACATTAGTCGGTTCGGTCCTCCAGTTAGTGTTACCCAACCTTCAACCTGCCCATGGCTAGATCACCGGGTTTCGGGTCTATACCCTGCAACTTAACGCCCAGTTAAGACTCGGTTTCCCTGCGGCTCCCCTATACGGTTAACCTTGCTACAGAATATAAGTCGCTGACCCATTATACAAAAGGTACGCAGTCACACCACAAGGGTGCTCCCACTGCTTGTACGTACACGGTTTCAGGTTCTGTTTCACTCCCCTCGCCGGGGTTCTTTTCGCCTTTCCCTCACGGTACTGGTTCACTATCGGTCAGTCAGGAGTATTTAGCCTTGGAGGATGGTCCCCCCATCTTCAGACAGGATATCACGTGTCCCGCCCTACTCTTCGAACTCACAGTAAGTGTATCTTCGTGTACGGGAGTATCACCCTGTACCCTGCGACTTTCCAGACGCTTCCACTGACACACAAACTGATGATGGTTCCGGGCTGTTCCCCGTTCGCTCGCCGCTACTGGGGGAATCTCGGTTGATTTCTTTTCCTCTGGGTACTTAGATGTTTCAGTTCC
Source organism: Erwinia sp. BNK-24-b (assembly GCF_047456155.1). Classification (NCBI taxonomy): domain Bacteria; kingdom Pseudomonadati; phylum Pseudomonadota; class Gammaproteobacteria; order Enterobacterales; family Erwiniaceae; genus Erwinia; species Erwinia sp. BNK-24-b. The sequence goes on along the minus strand of NZ_CP179901.1, from coordinate 870,355 downwards.
CCAGGTTCGCCTTGCAGCACTATGTATTCATGCTGCAATGATGCACAAGTGCACCGGGTTTCCCCATTCGGGTATCGTCGGTTGTAACGGTTCATATCACCTTACCGACGCTTATCGCAGATTAGCACGCCCTTCATCGCCTCTGACTGCCAGGGCATCCACCGTGTACGCTTAGTCACTTAACCTCACAACCCACAAGCGTCCCGAAAGGACACATTGCTGTTGCAGGCATTGAGAGACTCGACCGCATCGCTCTGTTCATTCTTATTACGGAGAATGAACGCGACGCGTCGTTTCAATTTTCAGCTTGTTCCGGATTGTTAAAGAGCAAATATCTCAAACGTGGCTCGTAAGCCAGTTTTGAGATAGTGTTGTAAACTGCATGGTGGAGCTAAGCGGGATCGAACCGCTGACCTCCTGCGTGCAAGGCAGGCGCTCTCCCAGCTGAGCTATAGCCCCATACAGTTACTGCAGAGACCAACTACTACCACTCAACCGGGACACGTTGTTTTTCCTTTTGGAAAACACGTTGATTCATTCCCGACCGTTTGCATTTCTCTTTGTGAGACATGCAATTTCTTCTCAGGCAAGGCATGTTTTCGCGCCGCATAGTTCACTATGCAAGCCGGAAACATAACGCAGTATGAGATGAAATTTGGTAGGCCTGAGTGGACTTGAACCACCGACCTCACCCTTATCAGGGGTGCGCTCTAACCACCTGAGCTACAAGCCTGTAGAGGTTTTTTCTGCTCGTTACTTTTCTATCAGACAATCTGTGTGAGCACTACGCACGACGGTATCTTCAGGTAAGGAGGTGATCCAACCGCAGGTTCCCCTACGGTTACCTTGTTACGACTTCACCCCAGTCATGAATCACAAAGTGGTAAGCGCCCTCCCGAAGGTTAAGCTACCTACTTCTTTTGCAACCCACTCCCATGGTGTGACGGGCGGTGTGTACAAGGCCCGGGAACGTATTCACCGTGGCATTCTGATCCACGATTACTAGCGATTCCGACTTCACGGAGTCGAGTTGCAGACTCCGATCCGGACTACGACGCACTTTATGAGGTCCGCTTGCTCTCGCGAGGTCGCTTCTCTTTGTATGCGCCATTGTAGCACGTGTGTAGCCCTGGCCGTAAGGGCCATGATGACTTGACGTCATCCCCACCTTCCTCCGGTTTATCACCGGCAGTCTCCTTTGAGTTCCCGACCGAATCGCTGGCAACAAAGGATAAGGGTTGCGCTCGTTGCGGGACTTAACCCAACATTTCACAACACGAGCTGACGACAGCCATGCAGCACCTGTCTCACGGTTCCCGAAGGCACTAAGGCATCTCTGCCAAATTCCGTGGATGTCAAGGCCAGGTAAGGTTCTTCGCGTTGCATCGAATTAAACCACATGCTCCACCGCTTGTGCGGGCCCCCGTCAATTCATTTGAGTTTTAACCTTGCGGCCGTACTCCCCAGGCGGTCGACTTAACGCGTTAGCTCCGGAAGCCACGCCTCAAGGGCACAACCTCCAAGTCGACATCGTTTACGGCGTGGACTACCAGGGTATCTAATCCTGTTTGCTCCCCACGCTTTCGCACCTGAGCGTCAGTCTTCGTCCAGGGGGCCGCCTTCGCCACCGGTATTCCTCCAGATCTCTACGCATTTCACCGCTACACCTGGAATTCTACCCCCCTCTACGAGACTCTAGCCTGTCAGTTTCGAATGCAGTTCCCGGGTTGAGCCCGGGGATTTCACATCCGACTTGACAGACCGCCTGCGTGCGCTTTACGCCCAGTAATTCCGATTAACGCTTGCACCCTCCGTATTACCGCGGCTGCTGGCACGGAGTTAGCCGGTGCTTCTTCTGCGGGTAACGTCAATGACAGAGCGTATTAAGCTCCATCCCTTCCTCCCCGCTGAAAGTACTTTACAACCCGAAGGCCTTCTTCATACACGCGGCATGGCTGCATCAGGCTTGCGCCCATTGTGCAATATTCCCCACTGCTGCCTCCCGTAGGAGTCTGGACCGTGTCTCAGTTCCAGTGTGGCTGGTCATCCTCTCAGACCAGCTAGGGATCGTCGCCTAGGTGAGCCGTTACCCCACCTACTAGCTAATCCCATCTGGGTTCATCCGATAGTGAGAGGCCCGAAGGTCCCCCTCTTTGGTCTTGCGACGTTATGCGGTATTAGCCACCGTTTCCAGTGGTTATCCCCCTCTATCGGGCAGATCCCCAGACATTACTCACCCGTCCGCCACTCGTCACCCGAAGAGCAAGCTCTTCTGTGCTACCGTTCGACTTGCATGTGTTAGGCCTGCCGCCAGCGTTCAATCTGAGCCATGATCAAACTCTTCAATTTAAGTTTGATTTGCTGCAACAAGTGCAGCGATGCTCAAGTGTAAAACGTCATAATGAATTTTCATTATGTGTTCACTCTTAAGACTTGATATTTTTTTGCGTCCGGAGACGCTGATATCAATCCTGCGAGTGCCCACACAGATTGTCTGATAAATTGTTAAAGAGCGTTGCGGTAAGCGCCGTGGCGACTTACTGCGAGGTGGCGTATCTTACGCTTTCCTCCTTCAGAGTCAACTTCTTTTTGAGAAGTTTTTCTCCGGCGGTTCAGCTTCCTGAACCTCTCAACCCGGCGACTCGTAAGCCGTTGTTCCGTGTCGATGGAGGCGCATTATAGGGAGTTCTCGACGGCTGACAACCCCTAATTGCAAAAAATAACTCAACCGTTCAAAAATTAGCCCCAGAAGGCTAAAAGCAGTACATATAGACGATTAAACAGACAAAAATGGGCCCGAAGGCCCATTTTAAACTGTCACCGCTGTTACTGGTGCGCCACTATAGTTCCGTCCTGCACGTCCATTTCAACTGTTTTACCCGGAACCAGCTGGCCAGAAAGTATCTGTTGAGCCAGTGGATTCTCGATCTGCTGCTGAATGGCGCGTTTTAACGGCCTTGCACCATACACAGGGTCGTAGCCGTTTTCGCCCAGCAGCTGTAAAGCAGCATCCGAGATATGCAGTTCATAGCCGCGATCCGCCAGACGGTCATACAACCGCTGCAGCTGGATTTTAGCGATAGAAGCAATATGTTTTTCACCCAGCGGATGGAAAACCACCAGCTCGTCAATACGGTTGATAAACTCCGGACGGAACTGCTGCCCGACAACCGTCATGACGACATCTTTCATTTCCGCGTAGCTTAGCGCGCCAAAGCGTTCCTGAATCAGGTCAGATCCCAGGTTAGAAGTCATAATGACAACCGTATTACGGAAGTCGACCGTTCTGCCCTGCCCGTCCGTCAGACGACCATCATCCAGTACCTGCAACAGGATATTGAACACGTCCGGATGCGCTTTCTCTACCTCATCCAGCAAAATAACAGAGTAAGGTCGACGGCGAACGGCCTCGGTCAGATAGCCACCCTCTTCATAGCCAACGTAGCCCGGAGGCGCGCCGACCAGACGAGACACCGCATGTTTTTCCATAAACTCTGACATATCCAGGCGAACCATCGCGTCGTCACTGTCGAACATAAAGTTCGCCAGCGCCTTACAGAGCTCGGTTTTACCCACGCCCGTTGGACCAAGGAACAGGAATGAGCCAATTGGGCGATTAGGATCGGCCAGGCCCGCACGGCTACGGCGGATTGCGTTTGAAACCGCTTCGACAGCTTCATCCTGCCCAATCACGCGCTGATGCAGTTCCTGCTCCATACGCAGCAGCTTATCGCGTTCACCTTCCATCATGCGGTCAACAGGAATACCCGTCCAGCGGGCCAGCACGTCTGCAATCTCTACATCCGTGACGCGGTTTCGCAGCAGCCGCATGGTTTTACCTTCCGCCTGGGTAGCAGCGGCCAGCTGTTTTTCCAGCTCGGGAATTTTTCCGTACTGCAGTTCCGACATCTGCGCCAAATCGCCAGTCCTTCGCGCCTGCTCCATAGAAAGCTTCGCCTGTTCCAGCTCTGCTTTAATGGTTTGCGTACCGGAAAGAGAAGCTTTTTCTGTCTTCCACTCCTCTTCCAGTTCCGAATAATCACGCTCTTTCTGGCTCAGCTCTTCTTCCAGCATATCCAGCCGCTTGATGCTGGCATCGTCCGACTCTTTTTTCAGCGCCTGCTGTTCCAGCTTCAGCTGAATAATACGGCGCTCAAGGCGATCCAGTGCCTCAGGTTTAGAGTCAATCTGCATACGGATGCTGGAAGCCGCTTCGTCAATCAGATCGATGGCTTTATCCGGCAGCTGGCGATCGGCAATATAACGGTGCGACAGCGTAGCGGCCGCGACGATGGCCGGATCGGTAATCTGCACATGGTGATGCAGTTCATAACGCTCTTTCAGGCCACGCAGAATAGCAATGGTGTCTTCAACACTTGGTTCCGCTACAAAGACTTTCTGAAAACGACGCTCAAGCGCGGCGTCTTTCTCTATATATTGACGATATTCATCCAGCGTTGTTGCGCCGACGCAGTGCAGTTCCCCGCGAGCCAGCGCAGGCTTCAGCATGTTACCGGCATCCATTGCGCCATCCGCTTTCCCGGCGCCGACCATCGTATGCAGCTCGTCAATAAAGAGGATGACGTTGCCTTCCTGTTTAGACAGGTCGTTCAGTACCCCTTTCAAACGCTCTTCAAATTCGCCACGATATTTTGCACCCGCCACCAGCGCGCCCATATCCAGCGCCAGAACCCGACGCCCTTTCAGGCCTTCAGGAACTTCGCCATTGATAATGCGCTGCGCCAGTCCTTCTACGATAGCGGTTTTACCGACGCCAGGCTCACCGATCAATACCGGGTTATTCTTGGTACGACGTTGCAGAACCTGAATCGTGCGGCGAATCTCTTCATCACGCCCGATAACCGGATCCAGTTTGCCCATCTCCGCGCGCTCGGTCAGGTCGATGGTATATTTGTTCAGTGCCTGGCGCTGATCTTCAGCTCCCTGGTCGTTCACGGTTTCGCCTCCACGCATCTGCTCAATTGCCCGCTGTAATTTTTCACTGGTTGCCCCGGCCGATTTCAATAAATCAGCCAGCGATCCGCGTGAATCCAGCGCGGCAAGCACAAAGAGTTCGGATGAGATAAAGTTGTCGGCACGCTTTTGTGCCAGTTTGTCGCAAAGATTCAGTACGCGTACGAGGTCGGCAGAAGGCTGTACATCGCCATCCGTGCCTTCTACCTGCGGCAGGCGGCTAATTGCCTGCTCAACACCGTGACGCAGCGCGGAGACATCCACGCCAGCCGTAGTCAGTAAAGGTGAGACGGAACCGCCTTCCTGCTTTAGCAAGGCGCTCATCAGATGAAGTGGTTCGATAAACTGGTTGTCGCGCCCGAGTGCTAAAGACTGGGCGTCAGCAAGAGCAAGCTGGAATTTATTAGTAAGACGATCCAGACGCATAATTCCCCCTATTCAGGTCAAATTGCTACTGGAGATTAAATGAGGTCTTCCCTCAAATTTTCAAGTTAAATGACCTGAATATTTTGGTGAAAAAAAGGTCAGTCCGGACCGTCTTAGGGCGACAGGTTAGCTCAGCCAGATCAAACTTGCCATACGGCCCGTTACGCCATCACGTCTGTAAGAGAAAAATTGCTCGGGCTGCGAGAAGGTGCACAAGCCGCCACCCGTGATTTGGCGCACGTTCTGACGTGTCAGACGCAGCCTGGCGAGCTGCCAGATATCTGCATAATATTTTTCGCCTGCGGGAAGAAAAGCATCGCTGGCGGTTAAATCCTGCGCTAAAAACGCCTCGCGTACCTCTGCGCCTACTTCAAAAGCCTGCGGGCCAATTGCCGGACCCAGCCAGGCGATGATTTCTTCCGGCGGCGACGCAAAAGCAGCAAGCGTCGCTTCCAGTACGCCAGCGCAAAGTCCGCGCCAGCCAGCATGGGCGGCCGCGACTTCTTTGCCGTCCAGCGAGCTGAAAAGAACCGGCAGGCAGTCAGCCGTCATCACCGCGCAAACCGCACCGGGCTGACGCGTATAAACCGCATCGGCCTGAAGCGAACCGGGCTGCTCACCGGAAAGATGAAGCACACGCGTGCCGTGAACCTGCTCCAGCCAGACGGGCGGCGAAGGCATAGCCGCCAAGCTGACGAGATGCTGCCGGTTGTGCTCCACCGCAGCGAGCTGGTCACCGACATGCGCGCCAAGGTTCAGAGAATCCCAGGGCGCCAGGCTGATGCCGCCCATCCGCGTGGTGCTACAGGCCCGCACGTTAGCGGGCGCATCCCATTCAGGCGTAATCAGGCTCATTACCAGTCCAGCTGATCTTTAAATTCTTCAGTATCGGCTTTAAGGGCATCGATAAGCTCCACCATATCCTGCGGCAGCGGCGCGTGCCATTCCATCTCAATCCCGGTAACGGGATGATAGAGACGCAGCATGGTCGCGTGCAGCGCCTGACGGTCAAACTTGCGCAGCGTAGAGATAAAGGCTTCTGACGCACCTTTTGGCGGACGCGGACGGCCGCCGTACAGCGGATCGCCCACCAGCGGGTGACTGATATGCGACATATGCACGCGGATCTGGTGCGTACGGCCCGTTTCCAGACGCAGACGCATACGCGTATGGGCGCGGAAGTGCTCCATAATGCGATAGTGCGTGGTCGCCGGTTTGCCCATAGGGTGGACGGCCATGTGCGTACGCTTGGTAGAGTGACGGCTGATTGGCTCGTTTACCGTGCCGCCCGCCGTCATTCTGCCGATAGCTACTGCTTCGTACTCACGGGTAATCTCACGCAGCTGCAGAGATTCGACCAGGTGCGTTTGCGCCGGCACCGTCTTAGCCACTACCATCAGGCCGGTGGTATCTTTATCAAGACGATGGACGATGCCCGCACGCGGTACATCCGCAATAGCAGGATAGTGATGGAGCAGCGCATTCAGCACCGTACCGTCAGGATTGCCCGCGCCAGGATGCACCACCAGATCGCGCGGCTTGTTGATCACCAGAATATCGTCATCTTCATAGACAATGTTCAACGGGATATCCTGCGCTTCCCAGCGTGCTTCTTCTTCTATCTCTGCATCGATAGCGATTTGTTCGCCGCCGAGCAGTTTTTCACGCGGTTTGTCGATAATTACGCCATTGACGGTGACGCGACGGTCGAGAATCCACTCTTTTATACGAGATCTTGAATAATCAGGGAACAATTCGGCCAAAGCCTGATCTAAGCGTTGTCCGAGTTGCGATTCGGAGACCGTTGCGTTGAGTTTTACTTGTTGTGCCATAAACAGCTTCTTCGTTAACGTTGGGTTTTCACGGCGATGCCGTTTAATATAATGTGCTATTGTACCTGGTCACTATCGGGAGCTACATGGACAGCTTCCTGAATAACACTCTGAGGATAATCAAATCGTCATGACGCGTATGAAATATCTGGTGGCTGCAGCCACGTTGAGCCTGGCATTAGCGGGTTGTTCCGGCTCGAAGGATACGGTGCCCGATAGCCCGCCTTCCGAGATCTATGCCACTGCCCAGCAAAAACTGCAGGACGGTAACTTTAAAGGAGCAATAACGCAACTGGAAGCGCTTGATAACCGCTATCCGTTCGGGCCTTACTCCCAGCAAGTTCAGTTGGACCTGATCTACGCTTACTATAAAAATGCCGATTTGCCGCTGGCGCAGGCCGCGATTGACCGCTTTATGCGTCTGAATCCAACCCACCCGAACATTGATTACGTCATTTATATGCGTGGTTTGACGGACATGGCGCTTGATGACAGCGCGCTGCAGGGCTTTTTCGGCATCGACCGTTCCGACCGCGATCCTACCCATGCGCGTGACGCCTTCCACGACTTCTCTCAGCTGCTGCGCGGTTACCCGAACAGCCAGTACGCTACCGATGCGAGAAAGCGTCTGATCTACCTGAAGGATCGTCTGGCGAAGTATGAACTCTCCGTCGCGCAATTCTACACTAAGCGCGAGGCTTATGTCGCAGTAGTTAACCGCGTTGAGCAAATGATGAGGGATTATCCGGATACGCAGGCCACTCGTCAGGCACTGCCGCTGATGGAAAATGCCTATCGCAAGCTGCAGCTAACGGCAGAAGCCGATAAGGTAGCGAAAATCATTGCGGCCAATAAGGCGTAAGATGAACCACTGAAATGGCAGCTCCGGCTGCCATTTTTCTGTTAGCAGAAGCCCCGATGCGTTAACCCTCTACAGGTCAACCGATCCATAATGCCTGTGAATACCCTGACCTACAAGCCTCTTCTCCAGGGTTGCCAGCCTGTCTCACAAAATCCCTTATCTTGACAAAAAGTGACAAAATAACGTGACGTAAATCACACATTAACCGTTTTTCCAGGGTATGCTTAACCTACATTTGACGGAAATGATGAGAGGTAAGCACTATGGTTCTGAACATTACCAGCAAGCAAATGGAAATCACGCCGGCTATCCGCCAACATGTTGAAGAGCGTCTCGCCAGATTAGAAAAATGGCAAACTCATCTGATTAATCCCCATATCGTTCTGTCAAAGGAACCGAAAGAATACGTTGCCGATGCGACCATCAATACGCCGAACGGCCCGCTGATTGCCAGCGCCGCGCATGATGATATGTATGCCGCTATTAATGAATTGATCAACAAGCTGGAGCGCCAGCTGAACAAGGTTCAGCACAAGGGTGAAGCGAAGCGCGCCCACGCCAGCGTTAAGGATCTTAGCGTCATCGATGAGGAATAGTTAAAAAGATGAGAACGCGCCTCAGGGCGCGTTTTTTTGTTCTGCCTTCTTCGCCTCTACCAACGGAAAACCCCCTTCTTTAGCCAGAGCTGCATTTCTTATTGACAGTGATAAATTGCTGCGGTTACTTTAACCCTCTGACAATCGTGGATACTCCGATGAAAAAACAGCTGTTCTTCTTCGCCTTCTTTTTTACCTTCCCCTGAACGGGAGGCGATTCGTCGTGTAAGAAAGAATGCGAAGACGAACAACAAGGCCTCCCAAGCGGGAGGCTTTTTTTTTGACCATCTGACAGGTAGCCTTATGAACAACGAAAATCCCCTGCTTAACCTGCGCGAGAAGATCAGCGCCCTGGATGAAGAATTACTGAGCCTGCTTGCCAAACGCCGGGCGCTGGCGGTTGAGGTTGCTACGGCAAAAATGGCCACCCATCGGCCTGTCCGCGACATCGACCGCGAGCGCGATTTACTGGAACACCTGGTTACGCTTGGCAAAGCGCACAAGCTGGATGCGCATTACATTACCCGCCTGTTTCAACTGATTATTGAAGATTCTGTCCTGACGCAGCAGGCGCTACTGCAAAAGCATCTGAACCAGACCAATGCGCAGTCGGCACGCATCGCCTTCCTGGGTCCAAAAGGCTCCTATTCTCATCTTGCTTCCCGTAACTATGCCGCTCGCCACTTTGATAACGTGATTGAATGCGGCTGTCTGAGCTTTCGGGAAATTTTTAATCAGGTGGAAACAGGTCAGGCAGACTACGCCGTGTTGCCGATTGAGAACACCAGCTCCGGTTCAATCAATGAGGTTTACGATCTGCTACAGCAGACCAGTCTTTCACTGGTTGGCGAAATGACGATCCCTATTGACCACTGCGTACTGGTTACCGGCAGTACCGATCTCCAGCAAATCGAGACGGTTTACAGTCATCCGCAGCCTTTCCAGCAGTGCAGTGAGTTTATTCACCGTTATCCGCACTGGAAAATTGAGTATACCGAAAGCACGGCCGCCGCAATGGAACAGGTTGCCGCAATGAAATCGCCGAAAGTGGCAGCGCTGGGCAGTCAGGCCGGTGGAGAGCTGTATGGCTTGCAGGTGCTGGAGCGCAATCTGGCTAATCAACAGCAAAATATCACTCGTTTCGTGATCCTGGCGCGCAAGCCGGTTGACGTCACGCTTCAGGTTCCAGCCAAAACTACGCTGGTGATGGCAACGGGCCAGCAGGCGGGCGCGCTGGTCGAAGCGCTGCTGGTGCTGCGCCGCCATAATCTGGTAATGAGCAAGCTGGAATCTCGTCCGATTAACGGCAATCCATGGGAAGAGATGTTTTATATCGATTTTCAGGGCAATTTGCGTTCGGAAGAAGTTCAGCAGGCGCTGCGAGAGCTGGCTCCGATCACCCGCTCGTTAAAAGTGCTGGGCTGCTATCCTGGCGAAAACGTTCTGCCGGTAGAGCCAAAGTAACGATTAAACCCGCCGCTCCCTGGAGCGGCAAATACCTCGACAGACTTATTTACCTGATACACCCACCGCTATATCATCAAATACATAACGGAATTCAGGTAACTATGATGCGTAAAATTTTTTGCTCCCTCTTGCTGGCAGCGGCAGCTTTGTCGCCCTTCTCTTCTTATGCCGATCGTCAGGTTGTCGATCAGCTGGGCCGCCAGGTCACTATTCCCGATCGGGTCGATCGCGTGGTCGTGCTTCAGCATCAAACGCTGAATCTTCTGGTACAGCTGGATGCCACCGGCACGATGGTAGGTATTCTCAGCAGCTGGAAGCAGCAGCTGGGCGACAGCTACCAGCGTCTGGTGCCTGAGCTAACCCGGATACCAACACTGGGCGATTTGACGCACGTTGATATAGAAAAACTGGTTGCGCTACATCCGCAGGTCGTATTTGTTACTAACTACGCACCGCAGGAAATGATCGAGCGGATACAAAAGCTGGGGATAGCCGTTATCGCTATTTCATTACGTCGCGATGATAAGCAACAGAACCGCCTTAATCCCGAGCTTACTGATGAGGAGCAGGCCTACAATCAGGGCTTAAAAGAAGGCATTCGTCTAATCGGTGAGGTCGTCAACCATCAGCAGCAGGCAGAAGAACTGGTCAAGGCAACCTTTAGCCAGCGTCAGCAAACTGCCGACCGGTTAAAAACAGTCTCCGCTTCACAGCGTATTCGCGTTTATATGGCTAATCCCGATCTCACCACGTACGGTTCGGGTAAATACACCGGACTGATGATGGCTCACGCTGGCGCGCTGAACGTGGCTGCCGCTACGGTAAAAGGCTATAAACAAGTTTCGATGGAGCAGATCATCGCCTGGGATCCGCAGGTGATCTTTGTGCAGGATCGTTATCCGCAGGTGATCGACGAGATCAACCAGCAGCCAGCGTGGCAGGCTATTGATGCGGTTAAACATCATCGCGTTTATCTGATGCCGGAGTATGCCAAAGCCTGGGGCTATCCGATGCCGGAAGCGCTGGCGCTGGGCGAGCTATGGATGGCGAAAAAGCTTTATCCGCAGAAATTCCGCGATATAGATATGCAGCAAAAAGCGGATGCCTGGTATCAACGCTTTTATCGTACCCACTATGTGGGCAGTCATTGATGACTCTGCGGGTTCTGGCTGCCGGGAGCCTGCGAGCGGTCTGGCCTGATTTAGCCGCAGCTTATCGCGCATCGACGGGAAACACGGTTACCAGCACCTTTGGTCCGGCAGGGCTTTTGCGACAGCGAATTATGCATGGCGAGCACTGCGATCTTTTTCTGTCGGCAAATATAATGCACCCACAGGCTTTGCTGGCGTCAGGCAGGGCAATGGATATCAGCGTCTTTTGCCACAATCAGCTTTGCCTTAGCGTCAGGGAAGAGCTGGCGGCTGCAGACCGCAACTGGTTCGAGCTGCTTTGCGATCCGGCTTTGCGCATAGCGACTTCCACGCCGATAAGCGATCCGTCCGGCGATTATACCTGGCAGCTGTTTGACCTTATTGAGCAATATCGGCCGACTATGGGCGCGGCGCTGAAGCAACGAGCGCTTCAGCTGGTTGGCGGCCCGCAAAGTCTGCCTGTTCCCGCTGGCGAAGTTGCGGCAGGCTGGCTGTTGAACAATAACCGGGCCGATATTTTTATCGGTTATCAGAGCTATGCAGCGCGCATTAATCAGCTGCCAGGCATCACCGTTATGGCTATTCCCGCCCCTTTTAAAATTCGCGCCAGCTACGGCCTGGCAATTTGTCAGCCCGCAGCCAGACCGCTTGCGGAATTTTTATTAAGCGCTCAGGCGCAGGAGATTTTGCAAAAGAAAGGATTTTTACCGCTGGCCGGGAAAGAGGATTGCAGCCCGTAAGGCTGACATGAAGGATGGGTACGAATTTAGCAGATACTGTTTTTCATGGTTCGGGTTACGCCATCCATGGCGTAGGTTGCTTTACCGTAACCGGCTTTCGCTTACTGCCAGCTATGCCTGGCGAAGCATCCCGCTTACTGACGGTCGTTGGCCTGACGAAGCAGCGAGCGGCTCTCCAGCATAAAGCGCTGGGCGTAATCACCAAACCAGTGTTCCACGCGACGGAAGCTGTTAATGAACTCCTGCTTGTCGCCCTTTTCCAGCAGCTGGATAGCCTCACCAAAACGCTGGTAATAACGTTTGATCAGCGCCAGGTTGTTTTCTGACGACATAATAATATCCGCATACAGCTGCGGATCCTGCGCAAACAGTCGTCCCACCATTGCCAGTTCCAGCCGGTAAATAGGCGAAGAGAGCGCCAGCAGCTGTTCCAGATCGACGTTTTCTTCTGCCAGATGCAGACCATAGGCAAAAGTGGCAAAGTGACGCAGCGCCTGAATAAAGGTCATATTCTGATCGTGTTCTACCGCGCTAATGCGGTGCAGCCGTGCGCCCCACACCTGAATCTGTTCCAGCAGCCACTGATAGGCTTCCGGTTGGCGACCGTCGCACCAGACCACAACCTGTTTTGCCAGGCTACCGCTGTCCGGGCCAAACATCGGATGCAGCCCTAAAACCGGGCCGCTATGCGCGGCCAGCATCGCCTGTAGCGGGCCATTTTTTATGGAGGCCAAATCCACCAGGATGCAGTCTTCCGGCAACGGCGGCAGTTCCGCGATGACCTTTTCGGTCAAATGGATTGGCACGCTGATAATCACCATGCCCGCATCCGCCAGCATGTCAGGCGCCTGCGCCCAGTCATCTTTATCCAGCGTTTTGACCTGATAGCCGGAAAGCGTCAGCATTTTTTCAAACAGACGCCCCATTTTACCTTTGCCGCCAACGATAACCACCGGGCGCAGTTCAGGGTTAAGCGTTTTAAAGCCTTTATCATTTTCACTGGCATAAGATTCGCGCATTACGCGACGCAGTACGTCTTCGATTAAATCCGGCGGCACGCCCAGCAGCTCGGCCTCTTTACGGCGTGAGGCCAGCATTGTTGCCTCACGTTCCGGCACGTAAATCGGTAATCCGTAGCGGCTTTTTACCTCACCAACTTCTGCCACCAGGCTAAGCCTTTTAGCCAGTAAATCGAGCAGTGCTTTATCAACTTCATCAATTTGATCGCGTAACGCGGTCAGTTCAGCCACCATAATTAATCCTTTTGCGACAGTCGCGCCGCCAGCACTCCGTCCAGTTCCTGGTGAATCGTTCGCAGCAGGGTTTCCGTTGTTTCCCAGTTAATGCAGGCATCGGTAACGGAAACGCCGTAGCGCATATCGCTTTTAGGCTGCTCGGAAGACTGGTTACCCTCATGCAGATGACTTTCCAGCATCAGGCCAATAACGGAGCGGTTGCCGTCTCTGATCTGCGCTATGGCAGATTCAGCCACGCCGGTCTGGCGACGGAAATCTTTGTTAGAGTTGCCATGGCTGCAATCTATCATCAGTGACGGACGGAGTCCCGCCTGCAGCATCTCTTTTTCACACTGCGCTACATCTTCCGGGCCGTAATTTGGCTTCTTACCGCCGCGCAAAATGACATGACCGTCCGGATTTCCCTGGGTTTGCAGCAGGCAGACCTGACCGCTTTGGTTGATGCCGACAAAACGATGCGGCATGGCGGCAGCGCGCATAGCGTTAATAGCGGTGCCCAGACTGCCATCCGTGCCGTTTTTAAAACCAACCGGCATGGAAAGACCGGAGGCCATTTCGCGGTGGGTCTGGGATTCGGTAGTGCGTGCGCCGATTGCCGACCAGCTAAACAGATCGCCCAGGTATTGCGGACTGTTCGGATCTAACGCTTCCGTTGCCAGCGGTAATCCCATATCGACCAGTTCCACCAGCAGACGACGGGCAATATGCAGTCCGGCTTCCATATCGAAAGAGTTATCCATGTAAGGGTCGTTGATCAACCCTTTCCAGCCCACGGTGGTACGAGGCTTTTCAAAATAGACGCGCATGACGATATAAAGCCGATCTTGTAAATCTGAAGAGAGCGTTTTCAGAAGATGGGCATACTCCAGCGCGGCTTTTGTGTCGTGAATGGAACACGGCCCACAAACTACCAGCAGACGATGATCTTTCCCGCTGATAATGTCAGAAATCGTCTGTCGGGAAGCGGCAATCTGCGCCTCCTGAGCGGCGGTCAACGGGAATTTGTTTTTCAGCTCCTGCGGCGTAATCAGGATCTGTTCGTCAGCGATATGAACGTTGTTCAGCGCGTCTTTTTGCATGGTCTTCAGCTCTCTTGTAAGTTTTTTCAGCCTGTCGTCGAGGTGCTGATTACTGTATCAGAATCCGTACAAACATCAATCTCACCTTGTACATATTTATTACCATCATTGTAAAAACACGACGCCATTATGGATTAATTTATTTAAAATCATATAATTAAAGTAATTAAAAAATGCGCCCACATTAATTCAAATGTAATTATATCTTTACACAAAAGATTACTCTGGCGACGCTGGTGAAAAGCTTTTATAAACAATTTCCTCGGGCAAACGATAGCAGGCCGATTACCTGCTCTTCTTTTCGAGCTGGCGTTTTATCAGCCAGTAGCTGAAGTAGCTGATAAGTACGGAAAGCCCCAGCTTTATCTCTTTGTCCCGTGGGCAAGGCTCAAAGAGATTCAGGAACAGCAGGCAAAAAAAGATCAGTACGCTGCTAAGAATAACGGTGAAGATAAATCGTCTGAACACAGATCTGCCCCCCTGCTATCAGGTAAACAGCGCGAGGGTTCGTTTAAGGGTAATGCTAATTCCCCACAGCAGTGGGATCAGCACCACTACCCAGCTAACGACCGTTAGCGGCCAGCTTGAACGGGCCGGATGCCAGCTTAGACAGCTTCCATGAGACGTTTGATAGAGCGAGCCGGCACTTTGCTCTTCTTGTTCACTCATGGCATATTTTTTATCGGCGGGACAAAGTAGCAAGTTGCAAAGCAGTCCCAGCAGCAGTAGCCCTGCAAGGATATTGAGCGTTAACTGGTAAAGCTCTGCGCCGTGCAGGCCGGAAGCAAGCTGATGTTCGCGTAAATAGTTAATCAGCACCGGCCCTACAATACCTGCCGCAGACCAGGCGGTCAGCAGCCTGCCGTGGATAGCACCGACCATCCGCGCACCAAAAATATCGGCCAGATAAGCTGGAATGGTGGCAAAGCCTCCGCCATACATGGAAATTACAATGCAAAAGCACATCAGAAAAAGCGGGATGCTGCCGGTACGGGTAATAAAAGGGATCAGCAGATAGAAAATCGCTCCCAGCACGAAAAACAGCGAAAAGGTTAACTTCCTGCCCAGCCGATCGGAAAGCGACGCCCAAAAAAAACGGCCAAGAATATTAAACAGGCTCAGTAAACCGGTAAACCCGGCGGCGAGCATAGCAATATCGACTGCTTTATCTCCGCTAGTCGTGCTTAAGCGTCCGGCCATCACTTCCTGAAAAAGCGGTGATGCCATGCCCAACACGCCGATTCCGGCGGAAACGTTCAGGCAAAGCACCAGCCACAGCAGCCAGAACTGCGGGGTTCTTATCGCCATGTTAACGTGTACCTGCACCCTGTTCTGTTGCTCTGTCGAAGCAGGCTGCCAGTTTTCGGGTTGCCAGCCAATGGGGGGAATACGATAACTAAGCGTGCCAGCGAGCATAAACACAAAATAGATACCCGCCAGCGCCAGCAGGCTTTGCCAGATACCTGCCTCGCCGTCCGTGCTAAAAAAATGCATCAGCGTGGTAGCAAGTGGCGCACCAATCATCGCTCCGCCGCCGAATCCCATAATCGCCAGGCCAGCGGCCATGCCTTTGCGGTCGGGAAACCAGCGTAGCAATGTGGAAACGGGTGAAATATAGCCCAGCCCCAGACCAATGCCGCCAATGGCACCTGCGCCCAGCCATAATAGCCAGAGCTGATGAGACCATACGCCGAAGCTGGCAATGGTGAGTCCGCCACACCAGCACAGCGTGGCAATAAAGCCGACCTTGCGCGGCCCGGCTTTCTCCAGCCAGGTTCCCCAGATGGCCGCCGAACAGCCAAGAAAAACGAAAAATAACGTATAAATCCAGCCCAGCGAGGAGATCCGCCAGCGACAGCCGCTGGTAAACAGCTGTTGCCACAGGCTACTTTCAGCGCTGCATGATAAAGAAGCAGAGGCGGCTGAAAGCTGCGACATTGGCAACCAGTACACGGAAAAACCGTATGCCATGCCAATGCAAAGATGGATGGCCAGCGCGGCTGGTGGAACGAGCCAGCGGTTAAATCCCGGCGCGGCAACAATGCGGCGCTTTGCAAAAAAATCCATTTTGTCCATTTAATCACTCCTTGTTTTGGTTAAAGCCTTACTCCGTAATAGTGATGAATATGATTTAGTTTCGGATTTTATTGAGCAAATTTCATTCCATCGCCGGTACAGGGTAATGATATTGTGAGTTAACTCGCGAGATTTTTGCGTTTTTCCCGCTCCTGTACGGATAACCGAGCGGCTAAAAAAAGTAGCATCTCATTTTGAAAGTGGGTTTATCAAAGTGAGGGATCTTGCGGACCCTGAGCCTTATGGCGCGCTAATTACCTGACAGGAAGAACGGCATGAAAGTCCTTTTACGCCCTTACCATAACGACGATGCGCCAGCCTTTGCCGAAGCCGTCAACGCGTCTCTGGATACTCTGCACCCCTGGCTGCTCTGGCCGCATAAAGGTTTTACGGTGGAGGAGGCTTGCCGCTGGTTCGCGGCTACCTGTACGCTGCGTGAAACCGGCGAAGCGAACGAGCTGGGTCTTTTTGCCGGGGATGACGGGCGATTATTGGGGGGCGCAGGTCTGCGCTACTCTGACCAGCAGAAAAACCTTTGCTCAATCGGCTACTGGGTTCGCAGCAGCGAACAGCGCAAGGGCGTCGCCAGCCAGGCCGTGCACCATCTGCTTGAGCTGGCCTGGCAAAGTCAGGAAAGAGAGACGGTAGAGATTCTGGCCGTCGCAGAAAATATTGCCAGCCGTCGGGTGGCGGAAAAATGTGGCGGCGAGTTTGTGGGTATCAGGCATGGTCTGATTGTGCTGGCAAGCGGGCCGGTTGATACGGCTATTTATCATTTTCATCGTACAGGAAATATTTAATGACTCGTTCTGTTCGTCTGGCCCTTGTTGGCGACTATCGTCCGCAGGCCGTTGCGCATCAGGCTATTCCCGGTGCCGTTCGGCTGGCTGCCGACTCCCTTGCCCTTGCCGTTACGGCTGAATGGGTGCCAACTGAATCGATAACCACGCCGGAAATATTTCAGAATTTTGATGCTGTTTGGGTAGTGCCCGGCAGCCCTTATAAAAATGATGCCGGCGCTTTTATGGCTATCACTTACGCACGCGAAAACAACGTGCCTTTCCTGGGTTCCTGTGGTGGTTTTCAGTATGCGGTGATTGAGTATGCCCGTAACGTAATGGGCTGGCATGATGCTGCGCATGCGGAGACAGATAGCGAAGGCCGTGCGGTAATTACGCCATTAAGCTGTTCGTTAGTGGAACAAACGGGCGATATCGTGATTGCAGCAGATTCTGTTATTGCTACCGCTTATGGAAAGCTTACGACCCATGAAGGCTATCACTGTAATTTTGGCGTTAATGGTGACTTTGCAAAAGAGCTACGGGACTATCCATTACGCATCAGCGCCCGCGATAGTGAAGGCGACGTGCGCGGCGTGGAGCTTTCGGGGCACAGGTTTTTTGTTGCCACGCTGTTTCAGTCAGAGCGGGCTTCACTACGTAATGAGCTTTCGCCACTGGTAGTGGCTTTACTTACTGCGGCATCCGGCCAGTGAAAGTTTATACTTTTCCCAAAAGCCGCTCTTTAAGAGTGCTCTGGACGCTGGAAGAACTGCGGCTTGATTACACCACTTGTCCTGTCGATCTGCTTTCCTCCCGGCCTGTGGTCTCTTCTCCACATCCGTTACGCAAAGTACCGGTACTGGAAGACGAAGGAAGTCTGATTTTTGAAACAGCAGCTATCTGTCAGTACCTTGCCGAGAAAAAGGGTAATGACGAGCTTTATCCGCATAACCCTTTACGGAAAGCCAAAGTAAATGAATGGCTCAGCTTTGCTCTGACCGACCTTGAGTCTCCCGTCTGGACTTTGCTTAAGCATAAATATCTGCTGCCTGAAAACTTGCGTTCACCAGCCGTGACAGATACAGCTTTCCACGATGCCTGTAAGGCGCTTACCGCCATTATAGCGCCGGATGGCGACTGGATTACCGGTGAACATTTTACGCTGGCGGATATTTTTCTGGCCCATACGCTGTTGTGGGCGCAGCTGTGCGGCTTGCCTTTGAATGATGCATTAAATGCTTACGTTAAGAAGTGTCAGCAGCGGGAAAGTTACAGCAAAGCGTTAGAATGCAATAACAGAACAGTTTGAGAATTTATTGCCTGAGTGACGAAAGGTAATATAACAATGCGACCTGAACAGGGTCGCATTCCCAATCCTCAAGCAGGTACCGTACAGCAAAACGGATCGCCGCGCGGCTACTCTTTTAGCGCGGCGTTAACATGGTCAATAGCTTCAACAACCTGAGCGGCGTTGTGCTGAATATCCGTAATTACCTGCCCCGCCTGCTGGATCAGGGTGACGCCCTCTTCCGCCTTCCGCCTGCTGTCGCCAATGTTTTTTAGCGCCTGGTTTGCCAGAGTATGGTTATGCCGTACCACGGTTTCAATTTTCTGCGTCGCATTATTGATATTGGTAGCCAGCATGCGTACTTCATTGGCGACAACGGCAAAGCTACGTCCGTGAGAGCCCGCCCGCGCCGCCTCAATGGCCGCATTCAGCGCTAACAGGTTAGTCTGGTTAGCGATATTGCGGATGGTTTCGACCATTTCGCTAATGTGGTGAGACTGTTTGTTCAGGTCGGTAATACCGCCGGTAACCAGCTCCAGCTCGGTAGCAATGGCGTTCATGACGTCAACGCTGCCTTCAATCACCGTAGCCCCGGTACGCGTATTTTCCTGAGTACCGGTAGCAGCATGCCAGGCGTGCTGGGCGGCCTCACGCTCCTGCTGATTTTTGTTGACCTGCGCCGTTACGTCGCTGGCAAACTTAACAACCTTATAAGGCCGATTATTTTCATCAAAAACCGGGTTGTAGGTTGCCCGCAGCCAGACCGTTTCGCCACGCTTGTTGACACGTTCAAACTGGCCGGAGATAAAGTTCCCCTGCTTAAGGCTGCTCCAGAAAGCGTTGTATTCAGCGCTGTTACGAATTTCAGCAGTACAGAACATGCTGTGATGACGACCAACAATTTCAGCAGGGGTATAACCCATAACGCTAAAAAAGTTATCGTTAGCTTTAATTATTTTCCCTTCCGGCGTAAAGGTAATGACCGCCATGGATCTTCCTATGGCCGTCGTTATCGCCCGCTGTTCCAGCGCGTCTTCGACCCGTTCAGTGATATCGGAAGCCAGCTTAACAATTTTCATTACGCGCCCGCGCCGATCCGTTACCGGTATATAGTGCGACTCCAGCCAGACAGGCGTGCCGTCTTTGGTGATGCGCATAAATTTGTCACTAAAGCTTTCACCTCCGCGTAAACGCTGCCAGAAATGAGCATAGGCCGGGGAAGCGAGTAGCTCCGGCGCGCAAAAGATACGGTGATGCTGCCCGACGATCTCGTCCAGACCATATCCCATCACGCTCAGAAAAAGGGGATTGGCGGTCAGGATGGTGCCATCAGGCCTGAATTCGATACAGGCAACGGTCTTTTTTAGCGAACGCAGCGTGTCAGCAGCATGGTCGCCAAACGAGAAAAAATTAAAGCGCGTTTGCATAGCGTAATATCCGATTTTTATTAGAGTTATCTGTTGTATCGGCGCTATTTGTTCAGGCTTTAATCAATTGGTTTTATTAATTCAATCGGTAATAACTTTGTTGCAGGCATAAAAAAAGGGCCGGCCTTGCGGCCAGCCCCTTATCAGGTATTAACTTAGGATGCTGCTTTAGCGCCCAGACGTTCTTTGATACGTGCAGACTTACCGGTACGCTCACGCAGGTAGTACAGTTTGGCCTTACGTACGGCACCACGGCGTTTAACAGCAATGCTGTCAATGACAGGTGAGTGAGTCTGGAATACACGCTCAACACCTTCGCCGTTAGAAATTTTACGAACGGTGAATGCAGAATGCAGACCGCGGTTACGAATAGCGATAACCACGCCCTCGAATGCCTGCAGACGCTTCTTGGAGCCTTCAACAACCCATACTTTCACTTCCACGGAATCACCCGGACGGAATGAAGGTACGTCCTGTTTCATCTGCTCTTGTTCGATTTGCTTGATAATGTTGCTCATAATTAAATCTCTTATCCTGGGTAAACTGATATTCAGGCACCGCGGCTACTGCCCGGACTGCCCATCATCGTTATGCTGCTGTCTGAATTCCTTTTGGAACTCCTTCAGCAACTTTGCTTGCTCTTCAGTCAGAGCCAGGTTTTCCAGAAGTTCAGGTCTTCTTAGCCAGGTACGGCCCAGCGACTGTTTCAGACGCCAGCGGCGAATTTCAGCATGGTTGCCCGACAGCAGAACTGGCGGAACCTCCATCCCTTCTAACACTTCAGGTCGGGTATAGTGCGGACAGTCCAGCAAACCATCGGAAAACGAATCTTCCTCGGCCGACGCCTGCTTGCCCAGTACGCCAGGAATAAACCGGGCGACCGAATCAATCAGCGTCATTGCCGGCAGTTCCCCACCGCTGAGAACGTAATCTCCAATCGACCATTCTTCGTCGATCTCGGTTTTGATTACGCGCTCATCAATCCCTTCATAGCGACCACACACGAGAATTAACTTCTCGCTGGTCGCCAGCTCGCAAACCCCATCCTGATCGAGTTTGCGACCCTGAGGTGAAAGATAAATCACCTTAGCGCCTTCTCCTGCCGCCGCTTTTGCTGCATGGATGGCATCCCGTAAGGGTTGTACCATCATTAGCATTCCCGGTCCGCCGCCGTAAGGACGATCGTCCACGGTACGGTGCCGGTCATGAGTGAAGTCACGAGGACTCCAGCTCTGAATGCTGAGCAGGCCATTTTTTACTGCCCGGCCAGTTACTCCGTATTCGGTAATTGCGCTGAACATCTCAGGGAACAGGCTGATTATGCCAATCCACATCGACCGCGCCGGAGTGTTACCGTTTTGTCCGGAGCTCAAAAACCAGGATCCCAATCTACTTCGATGGTGCCGGTAGTGAGATCGACATTCTTGATAACCTGTCCATCAAGGAACGGAATCAGCCGCTCCTTCGCACCAAATGCATCCTTCAGGTTTGCCTTAACGACGAGTACGTCGTTCGAACCGGTTTCCATCATATCGATGACTTTTCCCAGTTCGTATCCTTCAGTGGTGACCACCTGGCAACCCATAAGGTCTTTCCAGTAATAGTCGCCGCTTTCCAGAGCCGGCAGCTGCTCCGCGTCTACCACAATTTCGCAATTGGTAAGTAGCGTGGCCGCATCACGATCTTCAATGCCTTTGACCTTGATGATCATGTCCTGATTGTGGCGCTTCCAGCCTTCCAGCTCGATAAGCCGCCATTGACCTGCCTGTTTAATAAACCAGGGCTGATAGTCAAAAATGCTTTCAGCATCTTCGGTGGAGGAAAACACTTTGAGCCAACCACGAATACCATAGGCCGATCCCATTTTCCCTAAGACTAACGGGTTAGCGGGGGGCTGGGCGGTGAGTTGCTTGCTCATGTTGACCACCGTGACAGATTAAGCTGCTTTCTTAGCTTCTTTGACCAGCGCACCAACGCGATCAGAGAGAGTAGCGCCCTGGCCAACCCAGTGCTCAATGCGGTCCAGATCCAGACGCAGTGCTTCAGCCTGACCAGAAGCGATCGGGTTGAAGAAACCAACGCGCTCGATGAAGCGACCGTTGCGAGCATTACGGCTGTCGGTGACGACTACCTGATAGAACGGACGCTTTTTAGCGCCGTGACGTGCCAAACGAATTGTTACCATAACATCCTCTTTAGTTAATAAAACAACCGGGCCCCATTGAGGGAACGGGGCCCGGGTGCAATATAAAAAGCCCGAAAATTTTACTCATTTTGGCGCAAAAAGCAATCTAATTCGCCTGAGCGTTTTTCCGGCTGGCTTAACGGCCCGGGAAGCCCGGCGGCATCATACCTTTCATGCCGCGCATCATCTTCGCCATACCGCCCTTCTTCATCTTTTTCATCATACGCTGCATATCGTCAAACTGCTTTAACAAACGGTTGACGTCCTGCACCTGCATGCCGGAACCCTGCGCAATACGGCGCTTGCGGGAACCTTTAATAATCTCTGGCTTTTCGCGCTCTTTGCGCGTCATGGAGTTGATCATCGCCTCCATGCGCACCAGCACTTTATCGTCCATCTGCGACTTAACGTTATCCGGCAGCTGGCCCATGCCCGGCAGCTTGCCCATCAGGCTGGCCATGCCGCCCATGTTGCGCATCTGCTTGAGCTGTTCCAGGAAGTCGTTGAGATCGAAACCGTCGCCTTTTTTCAGCTTGCTGGCGAGTTTTTCCGCCTGCGCGCGATCGACTTTGCTTTCGATATCTTCGATCAGCGACAGCACGTCGCCCATGCCCAGAATACGGGAAGCGATACGGTCCGGATAGAAGGGTTCCAGCGCCTCGGTTTTTTCGCCGACGCCCATAAACTTGATAGGTTTGCCGGTAATATGGCGGATGGAAAGTGCAGCACCGCCGCGAGCATCACCGTCCACTTTAGTCAGGATCACACCGGTCAGCGGCAGCGCTTCGTTGAAAGCTTTTGCCGTGTTCGCCGCATCCTGGCCGGTCATGGCATCAACCACAAACAGCGTTTCTACCGGGTTGATGGCGGCATGGACAAGTTTGATTTCGTCCATCATCGCTTCGTCAACGTGCAGACGGCCTGCGGTATCCACCAGCAGCACGTCATAGAACTTCAGCTTTGCCTGCTGCAGCGCGTTTTTAACGATATCGACCGGCTTCTGGCTGAGGTCGGACGGGCAGAAATCAACGCCAACCTGTTCCGCCAGCGTTTCCAGCTGTTTGATTGCCGCAGGACGATAGACGTCGGCAGAGACGACCAGCACTTTCTTTTTGTGCTTTTCGCGCAGGAATTTACCCAACTTGCCCACGCTGGTAGTTTTACCCGCACCCTGCAGGCCCGCCATCAGCACGACGGCCGGTGGCTGAGCAGCCAGATTGAGCGTGTTGTTTTCGGCGCCCATGGCGGCGACCAGCTCATTCTGAACAATTTTCACAAACTCCTGACCAGGCGTCAGGCTTTTGTTAACGTCGTGCCCTACGGCGCGCTCTTTTACGCGGCTAATGAAGTCGCGCACTACCGGCAGCGCAACGTCCGCCTCAAGCAGCGCCATGCGCACTTCGCGCAGAGTGTCCTTAATGTTGTCTTCTGTCAGCCGTCCACGGCCGCTGATATTGCGCAGGGTCTGCGACAATCTGTCGGTTAAATTATCAAACATCGTCTCTCGCTCAACGTAATGAGAGGTCGCCAGGCGACACAATGGCGCGGATTATAACATGAAGCCGCTGCGATCTCAGCCATCTGAGTTGAGATCGTTTGGAGCCAGCGCCCGCTAACGCTATACTGCTTTTTTTCATAGCCTTGCCGGTACCATCTATGTCCGTTTTTGCGATTCTGGCGCTGCTCGCCTACTCTTTCAGCCTTGCACTGATTATTCCCAGCCTGCTGCGTAAACAGAGCGCCTGGCGACGCATGGCCGTTATCTCAGCCACTGGCGCCCTGATCTGTCACGGCGTGGCGCTGGAGCAGCGCATTTTTGCGGCAGGCAGCGGTCAGAATCTTAGCCTGCTGAACGTCGGCTCGCTGGTCAGCCTGCTGATTTGCGCCATTATGACCATCGTGGCTTCGCGCAATCGCGGCTGGATACTGCTGCCCATCGTTTACAGTTTTGCGCTGATTAACCTGGCTTTTGCTACCTTTGTACCAAACGCCTTTATTACGCATCTGGAAACAACGCCCGGCATGATGGTGCATATTGGCCTGGCGCTTTTTGCCTATGCAACCTTGATGATTGCAGCGCTCTACGCCTTGCAGCTGGCGTGGATTGACTGGCTGTTGAAAAACAAAAAGCTGGCTTTCAGCAATGATATTCCGCCGCTGATGACCATTGAGCGCAAAATGTTTCACATCACCCAGGTTGGCGTGGTGCTGCTCACGCTGGTGCTCTGCACCGGACTATTTTATATGCACGATCTGTTTAGTCGCGAAAATGTGGACAAAGCCGTATTGTCGATTCTCGCCTGGTTTGTTTATATCGTTTTGCTCTGGGGTCACTACCATGAAGGCTGGCGCGGACGTCGCGTTGCCTGGTTCAACTTTGGCGGCGCGTTTCTGCTGACGATGGCCTATTTCGGCAGCCGTATGCTGCAACATTTTTTGACCTCCTGATCGTCCACTACAAGGAACTCCCTCGTTGGAACAAGTTTCAACCACCACGCTGATTATTATTCTGTTTGTCATGGTGCTGGTGTCGGCATGGTTTGCCGGCTCCGAAACCGGCATGATGACGCTCAACCGCTACAAGCTTCGCCACCAGGCTAAAAACGGCAATCGCGCCGCTCGCCGCGTGGAGAAGCTGCTGCGCCGCCCGGACCGCCTGCTGAGCCTGGTTCTGATTGGCAATAACCTGGTTAATATCCTGGCTTCCGCGCTGGCAACCATTGTCGGCATGCGTTTACATGGTGATGAAGGCGTCGCTATCGCCACCGGTATCCTGACCTTCGTCGTGCTGGTATTTGCAGAAGTCCTGCCAAAAACCGTGGCGGCGCTCTATCCCGAAAAAGTGGCTTTTCCCAGCAGCCTGCTACTGGGCCCGCTGCAAATTGTGATGTTGCCGCTGGTATGGTTGCTGAATACCATTACCCGCATTTTAATGCGTATGTTTGGGATGAAAACCGATAGCTCCATCAATTCCGCGCTGAGCAAGGAAGAGCTGCGAACTATCGTTTATGAATCCCGTACGCTGATGTCGCATCGCAACCAGGATATGCTGCTGTCGGTGCTGGATCTGGAGAAGGTCAACGTTGACGACATCATGGTGCCGCGTAATGAAGTGGTCGGCATCAATATCAATGACGACTGGAAATCTATTGTCCGCCAGCTGACCCACTCACCGCACGGCCGCATTGTGCTTTATCGTGATTCGCTGGATGACACTATCAGCATGCTGCGCGTGCGTGAAGCTTACCGGCTGATGACCGAGAAAAAAGAGTTCACCAAAGAAGTGATGCTGCGCGCGGCTGACGAGATCTATTATGTGCCGCAGGGTACGCCGCTTAACGTCCAGCTGGTCAAATTTCAGCGCAACAAGAAGAAAGTTGGCCTGGTAGTGGATGAGTATGGCGATATCAAAGGGCTGATTACTATCGAAGACATTCTGGAAGAGATTGTGGGCGACTTTACGACCTCAATGTCCCCTACGCTGGCTGAAGAAGTTATGCCGCAGAATGACGGCTCGGTATTGATTGAAGGCAGTGCTAACGTACGTGAGCTAAATAAGGCTTTTAACTGGCATTTGCCAGAAGAAGAAGCGCGCACGGTTAACGGGATGATTCTGGAAGTGCTGGAAGATATACCGCTGCCAAACACGACGGTGCATATCGGCCACTATGCGATAGACATTCTGGACGTGCAGGAAAATATGATTAAGCAGGTTCGCGTTACGCCGCAGAAAACGCTGAAGGAATCGGTAGGATCGTAAAATTTATCCCCTGCCGGGCAGGGGATAATAGCAACTAGATATGCAGTTCTTTTAACTTCTCTTTTGGCAGCGCCAGCTCGTCGTTATGGTTAACGCCGATATCGTGCTCAACGATGTGCCGCGCGATGTCCTGCGCTTCATCTAACGAGTGCATTTCATAGGTGCCGCACTGGTACTCGTTAAGCTCAGGAATGGTGCGTTGATCGCTTACCTTCAACACGTCCTGCATCGCTTCCTTCCAGGCTTTCGCTACGCGTTGCTCATCCGGCGTGCCGATCAGGCTCATATAAAAACCGGTACGGCAGCCCATTGGCGAGATGTCGATAATTTCCACACCTTCACCGTTCAGGTGGTTACGCATAAAGCCAGCAAAGAGATGTTCCAGCGTGTGGATCCCACGTTCAGGCATCACTTCTTTGTTTGGGCGGCAAAAACGCAGATCGAAAACGGTGATGGTATCGCCATGAGGCGTTTTCATGGTTTTTGCAACACGAACCGCAGGAGCCGCCATGATGGTGTGGTCGACGGTAAAGCTATCCAGCAATGGCATATTGTTACCTCTGATAAATTTATTTTTGCAGTGATGAAACTTTCTCTGTCGTCCCGTGGTCTGAATCTATGAAAGACGCGCATTTTGTTATCATCATCCCTGACAACAGAGATGTTAATTTGGCCACATTGATGTGGCCTTTTTCTTTTGCGCTAGCTTCTGCTTTGCAGAAAGTCTTCGAAGCTAAGCGTATCACTTTCTTCAATTTCCTGCTGGCTAACGTTTGAACGGATAGCTTCCTGCTCAAACTGCGTCTCGGTCAGTACCTCCAGCTGTTCGTTCGCCAGCTGTGCGTGATACTGTTCCGCCAGCGCCAGTCCGGTACCGGTCAGGCCGTTTTCTTTTAACGCGGTCAGGAAGCGTGCCGAGAAGGTCAGGTTCGGATCGTCAAACGAAGCGGCCAGCCTGTCGCATACTTCCTGATAATGATGATTGCCCTGCTGGCGATCCAGCGTCTGCGCCACACGCTGCAAATCTTTAAACAGCGTTTTGCCCACTTCCGCCAGCGGATACTCCGCCTCACCGCAGCCCATTCCCAGCATCAGCCCCGGCTTGCGGCCTTCCAGGATCACCCGGTTCCAGTTGCCGCGCGTACACAGCAGTTCGTCGCTGCTCATTTCTGGCGCGTCAGCGAGCGTACACCAGATCAGGAACAAATCGAGGAAACGCACCTGGTTTTCATCTACGCCAACTGGCGAAAACGGATTGATATCCAGCGAGCGAACTTCAATATATTCAATGCCGCCACGCAGCAGCGCATCGGAAGGATTTTCGCCAGAACGCGTTACGCGTTTAGGACGAATCGGCGCGTAGAGCTCATTTTCAATTTGCAGCACGTTGGTATTAAGCTGCAGCCAGTCGCCCTGCTCGTCCTTGATGCCCATACGAGCATACTCTTCCGAAGGCGTTTTAATCGCCGCCTTCAGCGCTTTGACGTAGTCAGGAAGGTTGTTGAAAGTAATGCCCAGACCACTTTGCGACTTATTAGTATAGCCAAGATCGCTCAGACGCAGAGACGTGGCGTAAGGCAGATAAAGCAGGCCGTTCTCCGTCTGTTCAAACGGCAGCTTTGTCTCTTTTCCCTGCAGGAAAGAGCTGCAAACCGCCGGAGAAGCGCCAAACAGGTAGGGAATAACCCAGCCAAAACGGTAATAGTTGCGGATCAGGCGCAGATAACCTTCCGAAATCGCCTCTTTGCCGCTTTTTTCATCTTTAACGTCTGCCCAGGCCTGCCAGAAAGAGAGCGGCAGCGAAAAATTATAGTGGACGCCGGAAATAACCTGCATCAGCGCGCCGTAGCGATTTTTCAGGCCCTGGCGATAAAGCGTTTTCATTTTGCCGATATTTGAGCTGCCGTACTGCGCCAGTTCAATATTATTACTGTCGTCAATCAGACACGGCATGCTCATTGGCCACATCCGCTCTTCGCCGAGATCGCGCGAGGTGTGGCGGTGAATATCGCGTAAAAAAGCCAGCAGATGATCGATATCTTTATCGACTGGCGTAATAAATTCGAGCAGCGTTTCGGCAAAGTCGGTGGTGATCCACTTGTGGGTCAGCGCTGAGCCAAGCGATTTGGGATGCCCGCTGGTCGCCAGATGACCATCAGGTTTTACGCGCAGCGTTTCGCGTTCAATACCGCGACCAATACCTTTCATTGCCTCAGGGTGAGCTTCCAGCCAGGAAAGCGCCTGTGATACGTCCGGGATCAAATTGACCTCCCGCTTGGGGAAAAATTTATTATTGTTCAGCATAATATTAATCATGGCAGCGACCCTTTGCGAATCACTGCCACCATTCCATGCCCTGTAATGTTGCGAAAGCCAGCACGCCATAGCGTAGCGTCTTGCCCACGGCGAGCCAGAGCGCAACCGGGAGCCAGGCGAAGCGCAGCCAACCTGCGAGAACGCAAAGCAGATCGCCGATAACCGGCAACCAGCTAAGAAGTAGCGCAGCTGGACCCCATCGGTGCAGCCACGCCGTTGCTGTGTTATGCCATCGGCCCTGTTTTTTTAGCGGCAGACAACGTCCGATAATAACATTGGTTAATCCGCCCAGCGTGTTACCAAGAGCGGCGATACTCGTTACGCCAGCAGCGGAGACTTTCCCCGATAACAGCAGCGTAACCAGCAGCACTTCTGAATTCCCCGGCAGTAGCGTGGCGCTCAAAAAGCTGCTGGCAAACATTGAACCGTAGAGCCAGTCGCTCACAGCAGCCTGACGTCGACAAAAGCCATACCCGCCGCCGTTGCCGCCTGAATGCCGAAATCGGCATCTTCAAACACCACGCAGCGTTCAGGCGCAACGCCGATCAATTCGGCACAGCGGAGAAAAGTTTCCGGCTCCGGCTTGTGCCGCGTTACGTCATCGGCACCCACCACTGCAGTAAAGTAGTGGCGGATGCCCAGATGCTGTAGCAGCGCTTCGGCCATGTCGTGCTCGCTGCCGGTGCCAACCGCCATAGGGCGGCGACCATGATAAAACTTTACGACATCTATCAGCGGTAGAGGCTGTACGGTATCAAAGAGTATCTCTTTCAGCGCTGCGGTTTTTTCTGCGGCCAGCTTATGGGGATCAAGGCTGCTCTGATGACGATGGATAATCGCCTCCGCTATGCGCCACGTTGGCGATCCGTTCAGACCGACCAGCGCCTGTTCGTCAAAGCTCATGTCATAACGTGACAGCACGTTACGCCAGGCTTGTCGGTGCGTCGGCTCCGTGTCCAGCAGCGTGCCGTCCATATCGAATATCAAGCCGTCATAACTATCGTACACGCGAGCCTCCGTCCCTGAATTAACGAACGTTTACTTTAGCGTAAAGCACCGTACTTGTCGCTGTCGGCATGGATCCGCAAATGCCTTGAAACATATAGGGTTTTTTATTATCAGATTATATCCTTGTCAAAGAATGAGCGGAAATGGGGTAAAAAAGCACAAAAATGCAGCGAAATAACGCGATGACTGTGGAGTGAGTACCGGCATGTTTAACGAGGAATTAAGAAAGCTGGAGTAATAAAGACGGCGGAAAAAACAGGGTTAATTCGATTTTAATGCTTCAGGGGGCGAGAACAGCTGCGGGGATATCTTCAGAAGATGGTGCATCCGGGAGGATTCGAACCTCCGACCGCTCGGTTCGTAGCCGAGTACTCTATCCAGCTGAGCTACGGATGCATTGGGATATGCTTTAAAACTACTTCAAATGCTGCATCCGGAAGGATTATTCGGCTTGCGCCTTACCCTTGCGGGCCGTTGCTAAAGCAACGTTATCATCCCTGGTGCTGGCGGTTACTGCTAACAACATGCCAGTACAGGATTGCTGCAACATCATCTTGAAATGGTGCATCCGGGAGGATTCGAACCTCCGACCGCTCGGTTCGTAGCCGAGTACTCTATCCAGCTGAGCTACGGATGCATCGGAAAAACATTGGGGGAGATAACGCGACAAACCTGAGGAGATACGGAAGAAACTGACAGATGCTTTACGGCTCTTTCATTTCTCAGATAATGGTGCATCCGGGAGGATTCGAACCTCCGACCGCTCGGTTCGTAGCCGAGTACTCTATCCAGCTGAGCTACGGATGCATATCAAAATCTGGTATAACGCAGGGGTGCTAACGACTCACCTTGATACAGGCTGCTAACGCTGTATCGGTACTACCCAAACAAACTGGAAACCAGCCTGTTAAATAATGCTGCATCCGGGACGATTATTCGGCTTGCGCCTTACCCTTGCGGGTCGTTGCTAAAGCAACGTTATCATCCCTTGCGCTGGCGGTTACTGCTAACGACATGCCAGTACAGTGTTTGCAACATCATCTTAAAGTGGTGCATCCGGGAGGATTCGAACCTCCGACCGCTCGGTTCGTAGCCGAGTACTCTATCCAGCTGAGCTACGGATGCAAATGGCGGTGAGGCGGGGATTCGAACCCCGGATGCAGCTTTTGACCGCATACTCCCTTAGCAGGGGAGCGCCTTCAGCCTCTCGGCCACCTCACCATACGCGCTCTTATCGAGCTGTGCTTCTGAACTTGTTTCTGCTCATCGGCACTGCGTGGCGCACATATTACTTTCTGGGCCTTATAAGTCAAACATATTTTTTCACCGATGCGTTTGATTGCGCATTTACCCGCCAATATGGGTATTTGAAAAGCAAAAAGAGTGATTTATCAGCAACAATTGGCCTTTTCACAGAGAAAAAATGGAGGCAGGCCAGAAGGGAAACAGAGAAAGAAAACAGGGGAAATGGGGAAAAGCAGGCGAAAACCGGTAGCGCCTCGCCACTCTGGCGAGGCGCTGGATCCGTTAGTAACTCGTTTGCTGAGTTTTTTCGGCCTGAATGCGCTGATAGATCTCTTCGCGATGAACCGAAACTTCTTTAGGGGCATTCACACCAATGCGAACCTGGTTCCCTTTCACTCCCAGCACCGTTACAGTCACCTCATCACCGATCATGAGGGTTTCACCAACTCGACGAGTTAGAATAAGCATTCTTTGCTCCTTGAAAGATTAAAAGAGTCGGGTTCACTGGCGCCCGGCATTATCCATCATATAACGCTAAATGTAGACTATGACAAATACACGACAAGTGCACCATCGCAATAATACATTCTGCTGATACTTAGTTTAGCCGAAATACACACCAGCAACCTGACTTTGTGTTTTTTGCGTTTGCACCTGACAGAAAAACGCCGTGGAGCTGTGCCCACCGCGCTTTCCGGGATGCCTTTTTATAGTGTTACAGTTTTGCTGCCACCCAGCTTTCCACACCGGCCAGAGCCCCTGGTAGTGCTCCGGCATCGGTGCCGCCGGCCTGAGCCATATCTGGCCGGCCGCCGCCCTTACCGCCAACCTGAAGGGCTAACTCGCCCACCAGCTCGCCAGCTTTCACGCGGTCAGTGACATCTTTGGTTACGCCAGCAATCAACGAGACCTTTCCTTCAGCAACCGTCGCCAGCACGATTACGGCTGACTTCAGCTGATTTTTTAAATCGTCTACCATAGTGCGCAGCATTTTTGGTTCAACGTTACTCAGTTCGCTAACCAACAGCTTAACGCCTTTTACGTCAATAGCTTTGCTGCTCAGGGAAGCGCTTTCCTGCGCCGCCTGCTGATCTTTTAGCTGCTGTAGCTCTTTTTCCAGCGCCCTGACGTTGTCCATCAGGCCACGCACTTTCTCATTCAGGTTGCTGCTGTTAGCTTTAACCAGCTGCGCGATATCGTGCAGCTGCTCGCTTTGCGCGTACATCTGCTTCAGCGCACCCTCGCCCGTCACCGCCTCAATACGACGGATGCCTGCTGCGGTACCTGATTCTGAAGTGATACGGAACAGACCAATATCGCCCGTGCGGCTGGCATGCGTACCGCCACAAAGCTCGGTAGAGAAATCACCCATGGTCAGCACGCGTACGCGATCGTCATATTTTTCGCCAAAAAGCGCCATGGCACCCAGCGCTTTCGCGGCTTCCAGCTCCATCACGTTGGTATCGACCGGCAGATTGCGGCGGATCTGGGCGTTAACGATTTCTTCTACCTGACGAATTTCCTGCGGCTTCATCGCTTCGGAATGCGAGAAGTCAAAACGCAGATATTTATCATTAACCAGAGATCCTTTCTGCGCCACGTGATGGCCCAGTACCTGACGCAGCGCGGCATGCAGCAAATGCGTGGCGGAGTGGTTCAGCCTGATGCGGTCGCGGCGCGCTTCGTCAACGTGTGCCGCCAGACGATCGCCAATACGCAGCTGTCCGGAAGCAAGTTTGCCGACATGACCAATCGCCTGCGCATACTTTTGCGTATCGGTAACGGTGAAGGCCGCATTATCGTTACGTAGCTCACCCGTGTCGCCAACCTGACCACCCGATTCGCCATAGAACGGTGTTTCATCCAGGACGACGACGCCTTCCTGACCGGCACTGATTTTATCGGCTGGCTGGCCGTCGACAAAAATTGCCGTCACGGCAGCAGTCAGCGCCAGCTGGTCATAGCCTTTGAAGGTTGACGCCTCTTCAATGCGGATCACGTTATTGTAATCCGCGCCAAAGCCGCTGGCTTCACGGGCGCGCTGGCGCTGCTGCTCCATCGCTTTTTCAAAACCGGCTTCATCAATCTTCAGGTTGCGTTCGCGGCAGACGTCCGCCGTTAAGTCGACCGGGAAGCCGAAGGTGTCGTACAGGCGGAAAACGGTTTCGCCATCCAGCGTGTCGCCCTGCAGTTTTGCCAGCTCTTCATCCAGCAGCGCCAGACCGCGCTCCAGCGTTTTGGCGAACTGCTCTTCTTCCGTTTTCAGGATCTGTTCAACCTGCGCCTGCTGCTTCGCCAGCTCATCGCCTGCTGCACCCATCACTTCAATCAGCGGTGCAACCAGCTTCCAGAAGAAAGTGCCCTGCGCGCCCAGCATATTGCCGTGACGAATAGCACGACGAATAATGCGGCGCAGCACGTAACCACGGTTTTCGTTGGACGGGATCACGCCATCGCAAACGAGGAAAGCGCAGGAACGAATATGGTCAGCAATAACGCGCAGTGATTTGCTGGTGAGATCGCTAGCGCCGGTCACTTCCGCTACGGACTTGATCAGTTTCTGGAACAGATCGATTTCGTAGTTAGAGTTGACGTGTTGCAGCACGGCGGAGATACGCTCCAGTCCCATACCGGTATCGACAGAAGGTTTTGGCAGCGGCAGCATTGTACCGTCAGACTGACGATTGAACTGCATGAAAACGATGTTCCAGATCTCAATAAAGCGATCGCCGTCCTCTTCCGGGCTTCCCGGTGGGCCACCCCAGATATGGTCGCCGTGATCGAAGAAAATCTCGCTGCACGGGCCGCAAGGGCCGGTATCGCCCATCTGCCAGAAGTTATCGGAAGCGTAAGCGCCGCCTTTGTTGTCGCCGATACGAATAATACGCTCGCGCGGCACGCCAATTTCGTCTGCCCAGATGTTGAAAGCTTCATCATCGGTTTCATAGACGGTGACCCACAGCTTCTCTTTCGGCAGGGCGAACCATTCGGCGCTGGTCAACAGTTCCCAGGCAAAGCCAATCGCTTCACGCTTGAAATAGTCACCAAAGCTGAAGTTGCCCAGCATTTCGAAAAAGGTATGGTGGCGAGCGGTATAGCCAACGTTTTCCAGGTCATTATGTTTACCGCCTGCGCGCACGCAGCGCTGCGAGGTGGTAGCGCGCGAGTAGTTGCGCTTATCCTGGCCCAGGAAAACATCTTTGAACTGGTTCATACCGGCGTTGGTAAACAGCAACGTCGGGTCATTAGTCGGGACGAGGGAGCTACTGGCTACAACCTGGTGTCCCTTGCTATGGAAAAAGTCGAGAAACGCCTGGCGAATCTCCGCAGTGCTCTTGCTCA
Organism: Erwinia sp. BNK-24-b; assembly: GCF_047456155.1. Lineage (NCBI taxonomy): Bacteria > Pseudomonadati > Pseudomonadota > Gammaproteobacteria > Enterobacterales > Erwiniaceae > Erwinia > Erwinia sp. BNK-24-b. Next base: position 836,543 of record NZ_CP179901.1, on the reverse strand, counting down.
TAATTGTCCTGGAATCACGCTAACGAAGGTGTCGTGGGTTTAACTGCGCCGTTCAGGCCAGCAACACACGAACAAAAAGTGGTGAATAAGATAAATTTTCTTCGGTACGAAGTAAAATCCCATCGGCGCTCAATCGCCAAAATTTGAAAAAATGCTGCGGATATCCTCTGAAAAGAAGCCTTTAGTCATCAAATAACGCTGCACTTTCGCTTTTTCTTTCCAGTCGGTGGGCAGCGGCAGGCCGAACTTGCGCTCCGCCGCGTCGAAAGCCATTTGCTGCCAGTCAATTTCAGTGGCCGCCAGCGTTTCATCAATCAGCGGCTTAGCCACGCCTTTTTGCCCCAGCTCCATGCGGATACGCTGCGGGCCGTAGCCTTTGCGGCTGCGGCTGGCGACGAAGCGCTCGGCAAAGCGGGCATCGTCAAGGTAGTTGCTTTCATAGCACCAGGCTACCACACGGTCAATCTGTTCTGGCGTGACGGGTTCTGGCTGCTGGGCCTGATTTTTGGCATACATCGCCGCGCGTTCGGCAGAAAGCGACAATTTGCGACGAAACTCGGCTTCGCTGTGATCGCGCATGGCCAGGATGCGCATCGCTCTGTCCAGCAGGCGAGTAAACTGGCTTCGTTCGGTGGCGTCAGACATCTTGCTCCGGTTTTCATTAGTCAAATCAGGATAAGGGTAGCGAGGAACAGCGAAAGAAACAAAGATGATTGAGATGAAAGTACCTGAACAGCAGATTCAGGACGCTGTTTCTGGCTGCGGGTGAAGAAAACAGCAGATTCAGGACGCTGTTTCTGGCTGCGGGTGAAGAAGCTTGTCAGCCAGCGGCGAAAAACCGATAGCTACTTTTAAACAGTTAATAGCTCTCCCTGAAGGCGCTAATAGCCGTTGTCAAAAAACCTGCGGCCACCGCCGACGTGACTCAGGCGGGAAAACAAAAAGGAGTGGCCTGAGCCACTCCTTATGATGGTTAACAACGTGCCGGTACGGCTGGCGAACTTAGAAGTTCTCGTTCGTTTCGCTTGCTTCGTCCGCGTCGTCTTTATCCGCAACAAAGTCAGGCGTGCTGTCCGGGTTGTTCATCAGCGTCGCGCGCAGTTTGGTTTCGATCTCTGTCGCCACAGCCGGATTCTCTTTCAGGAAGTTGCCGGCATTTGCCTTACCCTGACCGATTTTGTCACCGTTGTAGCTGTACCATGCGCCCGCTTTCTCAATCAGCTTGTGCTTAACGCCCAGGTCAACCAGCTCGCCGTAGATGTTGATGCCTTCGCCGTACATAATCTGGAATTCCGCCTGCTTAAACGGCGCAGCGATTTTGTTTTTCACTACCTTCACGCGGGTTTCGCTACCTACTACTTCGTCACCCTCTTTGATGGCGCCGATACGACGGATATCCAGACGGACGGAAGCGTAGAACTTCAGCGCGTTACCACCGGTAGTGGTTTCCGGGTTACCAAACATCACGCCGATTTTCATACGGATCTGGTTAATGAAGATCAGCAGCGTGTTGGAGTTCTTCAGGTTACCGGCCAGCTTACGCATTGCCTGGCTCATCATACGTGCCGCGAGGCCCATGTGAGAGTCACCGATTTCGCCTTCGATTTCCGCTTTTGGCGTCAGCGCCGCGACGGAGTCGACGATGATCACATCCACAGCACCGGAGCGTGCCAGCGCGTCACAGATTTCCAGCGCCTGCTCACCGGTATCCGGCTGAGAACAGAGCAGGTTATCGATATCCACGCCCAGTTTTTTGGCGTAGACGGGATCGAGCGCATGCTCGGCATCGATAAAGGCGCAGGTTTTGCCCTTGCGCTGTGCAGCAGCGATAACCTGCAGCGTCAGCGTGGTTTTACCGGAAGATTCCGGCCCGTAAATTTCGACGATACGGCCCATTGGCAGACCGCCCGCGCCAAGCGCGATATCCAGCGAAAGCGAACCGGTAGAGATGGTTTCCACATCCATAGTGCGGTCTTCACCCAGGCGCATGATGGAGCCTTTACCAAATTGTTTCTCAATCTGGCCCAGCGCTGCTGCCAGTGCTTTTTGCTTGTTTTCGTCAATAGCCATTTCCACTCCTAATCACGCGGGGGTAAAGCACGCTTGCGCGGCTTCGTGTCACAATCAATATGGGAACAATTATACTGTATAGTCATACAGTATCAAGCTTAATTTTTCAGAAAATGGTCACGCAGCAGCAACAGCGCATGAGCCGTGGCCTGGCGGCGTACGGAAGCGCGGTCGCCAGCGAAAATTTTGCGCTGCGCCAGCGAGTTAGCCTCAGCCGCCGCCAGGCCAAACCAGACCGTGCCAACAGGTTTTTCCGCCGTTCCGCCATCAGGCCCGGCAATGCCGCTGACGGCCACGGCATACTGTGCGCCAGCCTGTTTAAGCGCGCCTTCTGCCATTTCCCGCACTACCTGTTCGCTCACTGCGCCAAAGCTTTCCAGCGAAGCCTGACTGACACCGACCAGCGCCTGTTTGGCGTCATTGCTGTAGGTAACAAAGCCCCGCTCAAACCACTGTGAGCTACCGGCAGTATCGGTTAACACCTTAGCGATCCAGCCGCCGGTACAGGATTCAGCCGTCGCCACCGTGGCGTGTAAACGCTGCAAACGTTGGCCGACTTCAAGGCTCAACTGGCTTAGCTCATCATCCGTCATCAGAATTCCCTGCCCTCTCTTCAATGAAAAGAAAGATTAGCACTTTTTAGCACGGGCAGAAGGAAGAATGGCAAGGTTTGCGAGGCGTCTTCCTGAATAACGCGTTGAAAAGCAGATGACAAACAGGAGGTTATGAAGAAGCGCGCCCGGATGGCGCGCTAGTGAGTGTTACAGGCTTCGGCGAGCGTCCCGTACGGCTTCACCCAACTGCCACACGGCCATCGCATAGTGGTTGCTGTGGTTATAGCGGGTGATGGCATAGAAGTTTGGTAGCCCATACCAGTATTGATAGTAGGTCCCCATATCGAAGCGCAGCAGGCTAACCTGCTGTTCTTGCAGCGGCACCTGTGGCGACAGGCCAGCCTCGGCCAGCTGCGACAGCGTATAGCGAGTTTTAAAGCCGTTTTCCAGCAAAGGAGCCTGGCCGTTAGCCGGAACGGCAACGGTTTCGCCTTTTACCCAACCGTGCGCCTGGAAGTAATGCGCGACGCTGCCGATGGCATCAACCGGATCCCATAAGTTGATATGGCCATCGCCGTTGAAATCCACCGCATATTGTTTAAACGATGACGGCATAAACTGACCGTAGCCCATCGCTCCGGCAAAAGAGCCACGTAAATCGAGCGGATCGTCATTCTCTTCTTTTGCCATCAACAGGAAGGTTTCCAGCTCGCTGCTGAAATAGTCGGCGCGGCGCGGATAGGCAAAGGAGAGCGTTGCCAGCGCATCGATAATACGGGTTTTACCCATCACGCGTCCCCAGCGGGTTTCAACGCCGATGATGCCAACGATAATTTCCGGCGGGACGCCGTAAACCTGCCAGGCGCGATTGAGCGCATCCTGATACTGGTTCCAGAACTGCACGCCATTCTGCACGTTATCCGGCACGATAAATTTTTTGCGGTAGCGGATCCACGCGCCGTTTGGCCCGGAAGGCGGCTGATAAGAGGGGGCCTGGCGATCCATCAACCGCAACACCCAGTCGAGGCGCTTTGCCTGCGCCAGCACGTTGTGCAGCTGCTGCCGGTCAAAGTTGTGCTCGCGCACCATTTTATCGATAAACGCTTCTGCTGACGGACTGTTAGCGAAATCGCCGTCCAGCGGAGCCACATTATGCGCAGGATCTAACAGAAAACGGTTGCCGCCCTGAAAAGGGTTGCCGTACGGCTCGGGCTGCGGTGCTTTGCTGCTACAGGCGGAAAGCAGTACCAGCGCGGGTAAAAGTGTGGCCAGACAACGCATTGGATATCCATATGAAACGAAAAGTAGAACTTATGTTAGAGCATAGATCGCGATGATGAAAACAGATGTTACGTAAACCAGTTTCTTTTCTGCCGGGCCGTTTTGCTGCCGTTATAAAGCCGACAATATTCGGCAGGTAAAAAGCCATTTTATGCATGGCTAAAGCTGGCGGTATTAACGTTATGATTTGTCGGCGAAGCAGCTTAAACGCCCGCCGACAGCCAGCCCTACAACGCGACCAGTGAATCCCGGTTAATCTCAGCTATCGATTTTGCGCCGGTTAACGTCATCGCCACGCGCATCTCCTTTTCCATCAGCGATAGCAGATTTTCCACGCCCGCCTCGCCCGCCGCCGCCAGCGCATAAATAAAGGCCCTGCCCAGCAGCACGCTGTCTGCGCCCAGCGCAATCATCCGCACCACGTCCAGACCGGTACGAATACCTGAATCCGCCAGGATTTTGATATCGCCTTTCACCGCATCGGCAATAGCAGGCAACGCGCGTGCCGTCGACAGTACGCCATCAAGCTGTCTACCACCGTGGTTGGATATCACAATCCCGTCGGCACCAAAGCTGACCGCGTCTTTCGCATCCTGCGGATCCAGAATGCCTTTAATGATCATCGGCCCTTGCCAGAACTCCCGGATCCACTCCAGGTCTTTCCACGAGATCGACGGATCGAAATTTGCGCCCAGCCAGCCAATATAGTCTTCCAGCGTGGTGGGATGACCGCGATAAGCAGAGACGTTCCCCAAATCGTGTGGTTTGCCGTTCAGGCCGACATCCCATGCCCAATGCGGATGCAACATTGCCTGAATAATGCGTCGCGCTGCGGCGTTCGGGCCGCTCATACCGGAGTGTGCATCACGATAGCGCGCGCCGGGAACCGGCATATCTACGGTAAACACCAGCGTGGTGACGCCCGCCGCCCTGGCGCGTTCCAGCGCGTTACGCATAAAGCCACGATCTTTCAGCACGTAAAGCTGGAACCACATTGGGCGCTGGATAGCTGGCGCAACCTCTTCAATCGGGCAGACGGAAACCGTAGAAAGCGTAAAAGGGATGCCCTTTTTTTCCGCTGCGCGAGCCGCCTGTACTTCACCGCGTCTGGCATACATACCGGTTAGCCCTACCGGTGCAAGAATGACCGGCATCGCCAGCTTTTCGTTAAACAGCGTGGTTTCCAGACTCAGCTCGGACATGTTGTTCAGCACGCGCTGGCGCAGTGCGATGTCGGCCAGATCGGCGGTATTGCGCTTTAGCGTGTGCTCGCTATAGGCCCCGCCATCGATATAGTGGAATAAAAAAGGCGGCAGCCTGCGCTGCGCTGCCTTGCGATAGTCCGTTGATGCAGAAATGATCATCAGCTCTCCTGCCCTGTTAAAACGCTGGCTCCATAATGAGCAAAAAAAGAGCCGCGACGGCGGCTCGTAATAACAGGCAGTGTAGTAGAGGAGAAAAGCGGATACGCTGAGCAACATCTCAACATAACGTTAACAACTTGCGTATCGCCCTTTTTGCAAAAAAATCAACGCCGATTACGTACCAGCTGATAGCGACGGGTCAGATATTCCAGCGGCACGCTCCAGATATGCACCAGGCGGCAGAATGGAAACAGAAGAAACAGCGTCATGCCCAGCACCATATGGATGCGGTAAATCAGCGCAACGCCTGCCAGATGCTGAGATGCGCCGCCGTGGAAGGTTACTATGGCCTGCGCCCAGCCTACCAGCTTCATCATTTCGCTGCCGTCCATATGCTGTGCGGAGAAAAGAATGGTCAGCAGACCCAGCGCAGCCTGCGCCACCAGCAGCGTCAGAATCAAAATATCGCCCGTGCTGCTGGTTGCCCTGACGCGTGGATTAAGCAGGCGGCGCTTCAGCAGCAGCCCGCCGCCCACCAGCGTCATTAAACCGCAAAGGCCACCGGCAACCATTGCCAGCTTCTGCTTGACGGCAATCGGTAAAAAGGACTCGTACATCCAGTGCGGCGTCAGCAGGCCAACAAAATGGCCGAAAAAAATCCCGATAATGCCGATATGAAACAGATTAGAGGCAAGCCGCATGCCTTTTTTATCCAGCATCTGGCTGGAACCGGCGCGCCAGCTGTACTGGCCATAGTCATAGCGTAGCCAGCTGCCGATTAAAAAGACGCTGCCCGCCAGGTATGGATAAATATCGAAAAAGAAACCCGTCAAAAAATTCATGATGAATGTCCCGTGGATGTTGTTATCGCCGCCACGTCCAGATACTGCGGCGTCACCGCGTCGGCAAAACGCCGTTGATGCGCTGCCTGCTGTGCCGAAGCGCAGCCCTGCTCGCCGAGAAACTTGATCTGCTCTTCTTCCCACACGGCATCCAGCGCCGCAGGCGTATCGTCGCGGGCTTCTTTGCCTACCCGGGGTCTAAGATCTTCCGCCGCCAGTCCGGATTCGGCCAGCGCCAGCAGCAGATCAAACAGCTCACCGTAGCGGCTCTGGCGCTGATGCAGCCTGGCGGCCAGCAAGGCCAGAATCGGCGCGATATCCGCAAGGCCGGATCGCGCGCGCGCAGCGTCCAGGCTGGCAAGATATTCCAGATAGAGCGGCAGAAAATCGGGCAGCTCTTTTGCCGTTAGCTCCAGCCCGTCGGCCCGATATTGATCCAGCAGATCGACCATCGCCTGGCCACGATCTCGCGATTCACCATGAACGTGCTCAAACAGCAGCAGCGAGGTAGCACGACCGCGATCGAACAGTTCGCAGTAGTCGGCCTGCCTGTCCAGCAGCGGGCTGGCGCACAGCGTGGTGATGAACTGAGACAGGCGCGTCCGTTGTGCAGTAGTCAACTCGCTGGCTTTTTCCAGCGCCGTAATCAGCTCGGCCTGATGCGTAAACAGCGCTTCGTCCGGATAGTCCAGCAGCCGGGCAAGTATATTTAAAGCGATCATTGCGGCTTCTCCGACTTGTTGCCGATATCAATAGCGTCAATACGGCGGCTGTTAAACAGGTTAAATTTGCCGTCGCTGCCCCGGCAGCCATCGCCAAAGCTGAAGCCGCAGCCTTTGCTTTCAGGAAAAGCTTCGCGCGCCAGCTCACGATGGCTGGAAGGCACGACAAAGCGATCTTCATAATTAGCGATAGCCAGATAGCGGTACATCTCCTGCGCCTGCGCTTCGCTCAGGCCAACCTCTTCCAGCGCGCGGGTATCCTTCTCGTTATCAACGGTTTCCGCACGCTTGTAGTGACGCATCGCCAGCATCCTTTTCAGCGCCAGTAACACCGGCTCGGTATCGCCAGCGGTCAGCAAATTCGCCAGGTACTGCACGGGGATGCGCAGGCTTTCTACATCCGGCAATATGCCGTTGTGCGCCAGCTTGCCCGCATCCGCCGCGCTTTGAATCGGCGACAGCGGTGGCACATACCAGACCATCGGCAGCGTACGGTATTCCGGGTGCAGCGGTAGCGCCAGCTTCCACTCCATCGCCATTTTGTAGACCGGCGAACGCTGCGCGGCGTCGATTACGCTTTGCGGAATGCCTTCTTTTAACGCTTCGGCGATAACCTGCGGATCGTCAGGGTCAAGGAAGATCTCCCTCTGGCTCTGGTAGAGATCCTGCTCGTGTTCGGTTGAGGCCGCCTGGGCGATGCGATCCGCGTCATACAGCAGCACGCCAAGATAGCGAATGCGGCCCACGCAGGTTTCCGAGCAGACCGTCGGCTGGCCCGCTTCGATGCGCGGATAGCAGAAAATACATTTCTCCGACTTACCGCTTTTCCAGTTGAAGTAAATTTTTTTATAAGGGCAGCCGGTCAGGCACATGCGCCAGCCGCGGCACTTGTCCTGGTCGATCAGCACAATGCCGTCTTCGCCACGTTTGTAGATCGCGCCGCTTGGGCAGGTGGCGACGCAGGCGGGATTGAGGCAGTGTTCGCACAGCCGCGGCAGATAGGCCATAAAAGTGTGCTCAAACTGGCCGTACATCTCTTTCTGCATCCGATCGAAATTTTTATCCTGCGAACGCTTAGAAAATTCGCCGCCCAGAATCTCTTCCCAGTTCGGGCCATTCTCGATTTTCTGCATGCGCTGGCCGGTGATCAGCGAGCGTGGCCGCGCGACTGGCTGATGTTTGCCGGCGGGCGCGTTATGCAGATGCTGATAGTCGTAGTCGAACGGCTCGTAGTAATCATCCAGCCCCGGCACGTCAGGGTTGGCGAAGATTTTCGACAGCAGTCCAACGCGATTACCCATGCGCGGCACCAGCCTGCCGTTGATTTTACGGATCCAGCCGCCCCGCCATTTTTCCTGATCTTCCCAGGCGTGCGGATAGCCGACGCCCGGTTTGCTTTCGACATTGTTAAACCAGGCGTATTCCATGCCTTCACGGCTGGTCCAGACGTTTTTACAGGTTACGGAACAGGTATGGCAGCCGATACATTTATCCAGATTCAGCACCATGCCGACCTGCGAGCGAATTTTCATGGTTTGATCTCCTGCTGGCTGCCCTGGCGGCTGTCGTTGCCTTCATCGTCTAACCAGTTGACGTTATTCATTTTGCGCACCACCACGAACTCATCGCGGTTGGAGCCTACGGTGCCGTAATAGTTGAAACCGTAGGAGAGCTGCGCATAGCCGCCGATCATGTGGGTTGGTTTAGGGCAGGCGCGGGTAACGGAGTTATGAATGCCGCCGCGCTGGCCGGTGATTTCCGAACCGGGAATATTTACGATGCGTTCCTGCGCGTGATACATCATGGTCATCCCGGCGGGAATACGCTGGCTAACGACCGCGCGAGCGGTCAGCGAGCCGTTGGCGTTAAAGGCTTCTATCCAGTCGTTATCCGCAATACCCAGCTCGCGGGCGTCCTCTTCGCTCATCCAGACGATGGGGCCGCCGCGCGACAGCGTCAGCATCAGCAGATTGTCGCTATAGGTAGAGTGAATGCCCCACTTCTGGTGCGGCGTCAGGAAATTCAGCGCTTTCTCCGGATTACCGTTCGGCTTCTGGTTGAGCAAAGGCTTAGCCGCGCGGGTATCAATCGGCGGACGATAAACCAGCAGGCTTTCGCCAAAGGCGCGCATCCACTCGTGATCCTGATAAAGCTGCTGGCGTCCGCTGAGCGTACGCCACGGGATTAGCTCGTGAACATTGGTGTAGCAGGCGTTATAGGAGACATGCTCGTCTTCCAGTCCTGACCAGGTTGGGCTGGAGATGATTTTGCGCGGCTGCGCCTGGATATCCCGAAAACGGATCTTTTCATCTTCTTTGTTTAATGCCAGATGGCTATGGTCGCGTCCGGTGATTTCGCTCAGCGCCTGCCAGGCTTTTACCGCTACCTGACCGTTGGTTTCCGGCGCCAGCGACAGGATCACTTCGGCGGCATCAATGGCGCTGTCGATGTTAGGACGGCCCGCCGCTGGCCCTTCGGCCTTGACGTAGTTCAGCTCTTTAAGGAAATCGACCTCTTTTTGCGTGTTCCAGCTGATGCCTTTGCCGCCGTTGCCCAGCTTGTCGAGCAGTGGGCCAAGCGAGGTAAAGCGCTCCCAGGTGGCCGGATAGTCACGCTCGACTGCGATAAGATGCGGCGCGGTTTTGCCCGGAATCAGATCGCATTCGCCCTTTTTCCACTCTGCGACGTCAAAAGCCTGCGCCAGCTCTGCCGGAGAGTCGTGCTGTACCGGCAGCGTGACCACGTCGGTTTCCACGCCCAGGTGGCCGGGGCAAAGTTCCGAAAAGGCTTTGGCGATGCCTTTATAGATTTCCCAGTCGCTTTTGGCTTCCCAGGCCGGATCGACCGCCGCCGACAGCGGATGAATAAACGGATGCATATCCGAGGTATTCATATCGTCCTTTTCGTACCAGGTAGCGGTCGGCAGCACGATATCGGAATAGAGACAGGTGCTCGACAGGCGGAAATCCAGCGTGACGACCAGATCCAGCTTGCCTTCACCGCCCTGCTCCTGCCATTCCACTTCTTCCGGCCTTACGCCGCCCTTCGCGCCTAAATCTTTGCCCTGAATACCGTGTTCCGTACCCAGTAAATATTTGAGCATGTACTCATGGCCTTTGCCGGATGAGCCAAGCAGATTTGAGCGCCAGACAAACATATTACGCGGGAAGTTCTGCGGATTGTCCGGCTGTTCAGCGGCAAAGCGCAGCGTTCCTTCTTTCAGGCTCTGTACGGTAAAATCCACCGGCGAAAGGCCAGCGGCTTTAGCCTGTGCGGCAATGTTCAGCGGGTTGCTGTTTAGCTGTGGGGCGGAAGGTAACCAGCCCATCCGCTCGGAACGTACGTTAAAATCGATCAGGCTGCCGCCGTAGCGCTTTTTATCCGCCAGCGGAGAAAGCAGTTCGCTGGTCTGCACGGTTTCATAGCGCCACTGGCTGGAGTGGTTATAAAAGAACGAGGTGCTGTTCATATGGCGCGGCGGACGCTGCCAGTCAAGGGCAAACGCCAGCGGCGTCCAGCCGGTTTGCGGCCGCAGTTTTTCCTGACCGACGTAGTGCGCCCAACCGCCGCCGCTCTGCCCGACGCAGCCGCAGAAGACCAGCATATTAATCAATCCACGGTAGTTCATATCCATGTGATACCAGTGGTTCATCCCGGCCCCGACAATGATCATCGAGCGGCCACGCGTTTTCTCCGCGTTTTCGGCAAATTCACGGGCCAGGCGAATAATGTTTTGCCGGGAGACGCCGGTAATCTGTTCGGCCCAGGCAGGGCTGTAGGTTTTGACTTCATCATAGCTGCGGGCGCAGTTGTCATCTTCCAGGCCGCGATCCAGCCCGTAATTGGCCAGCGTCAGATCGTAAACGCTGGTGACCAGCGCTTCGCTACCGTCCGCCAGCTGCAATCTTTTTACCGGCAGCTTGTGCAGCAGGATTTCTTCCAGCGTCACGCTGTTGAAGTTTTCACTCTCCGTGCCGCCAAAGTAGGGAAAGCCGACGTCGACTACCGCATCATGGCTGTGCAACAGGCTAAGCTGTAGCGTCACTTCCTGCTGCGTTCCGCCTTCGCGCTGCTCCAGATTCCATTTGCCTTTTTCGCCCCAGCGATAGCCGATAGATCCTTGTGGTGCCACCAGCTCGCCGCTGGTCTGGTCGATAGCGATGGTTTTCCACTGCGGATTATTTTCCTGGCCAAGGTTATCAATCAGATCGCTGGCGCGCAGCTGACGGCCAGCGGCGTAATAACCCCCTTCGCGCCGCTCCAGCAGTACCAGCATCGGCATATCGGTGTAGCTGCGGACATAGTCGCGGAAGTAGCCTACCTCGCGGTCAAGGTGAAACTCTTGCAGGATGACGTGACCCAGCGCGAGCGCGAGCGCGCTATCGGTACCCTGTTTGGGATTGAGCCACTGGTCACACAGCTTGGCGACTTCGGCATAATCTGGCGTGATGGCGACAGTTTTGGTGCCTTTATAGCGTACTTCGGTAAAGAAATGCGCATCCGGCGTGCGCGTCTGCGGCACGTTAGAGCCCCAGGCGATAATGTAAGAGGAGTTATACCAGTCGGCCGACTCCGGCACGTCGGTCTGTTCGCCCCATGTCATTGGCGAAGCGGGCGGCAGATCGCAATACCAGTCGTAGAAGCTCAGGCAGACGCCGCCAATCAGCGACAGATAGCGCGCGCCAGCGGCATAGGAAACCATCGACATCGCCGGGATCGGCGAAAAGCCAACGATGCGATCGGGGCCGAAGGTTTTTGCCGTATAAATATTGGCAGCGGCAATCAGCTCGTTAACCTCCTGCCAGCTGGAGCGAACAAAACCGCCGCGACCGCGCGCGATCTTATAGCTTTTCGCTTTTTCAGGATCGCTAACGATCGATCCCCAGGCCGCCACGGGATCCTGATGGGCCACTTTCGCCTCGCGCCACAGCTGCAACAGCTTTTTGCGCATTAGCGGATATTTCAGGCGGTTGGCGCTGTAAAGGTACCAGGAATAGCTGGCACCACGCGGACAGCCGCGCGGTTCATGGTTGGGTAAATCCGGACGCGTGCGCGGATAGTCGGTCTGCTGCGTTTCCCAGGTTACCAGACCGTTTTTGACGTAAATTTTCCAGCTACAGGAGCCGGTACAGTTTACGCCATGGGTCGAGCGCACGATTTTGTCGTGCTGCCAGCGGCTACGGTAGCCCTCTTCCCAGTCGCGATTGGTATTGAGTGTCTGACCGTGCTGGCCAGAAAAAGGCTCCGCTAACTGTTTAAAGTAGCGAAACCGATCGAGAAATTTGCTCATCCGGAAAACTCCTGAAGGCTTTAGGGTGACATTGCTTAAGCGGCGCAGGGACGTAGCCTGCGCGCGTTTATCAGAATCGATTTTTGCGGCCGTATACCAGCCAGGTCACGCCGATGCATACCAGATAAAAGGCGAGGAAAATTTTCATCGCGCCCGTTGGCGTGCCCAGCATGGACAGAGAAAGCCCAAAGGTCTGCGGGATAAAAAATCCGCCCAGTGCGCCAATTGCGGAAATAAAACCCAGCGCGGCAGACGTTTCGGTAACGGCTTCACGCTGTGCATCTTCTGCGCTTTTACCTGCCGCGGCGCTTTTTTCCAGCGTCAGTTTGCGGAAGATGACGGCAATCATCTGGTAGGTTGAACCGCTACCCAGCCCCGCCGTTAAAAACAGCCCCATAAAGACGCCGAAGAAGGCCACAAACGAGCCGGCCCTGCTGGCATCAGGCAGCGTCAGAAACAGCAGCGCGGCGAAAATAGCCATCAGCACAAAGTTGATTAGCGTGACCCGCACGCCGCCAAAACGATCGGAAATCATTCCGCCTGCGGAACGTGCCAGCGCGCCCAGCAGCGGGCCGAGAAAGGCAAACTGTAAGATGCTGACATCGGGAAACTGCGTTTTTGCCAGCATGGCAAATCCCGCCGAAAAGCCGATAAAGGAGCCGAAGGTCGCCAGATAGAGCAGTGCCATAATCCACAGATGGCCGCGCTTCAGTACCGGTAGCTGTTCGCGCAGCGAGGATTTCGCTGCCGCCAGATCGTTCATGCCAAACCACGCCGCCAGCGTGGCGACAGCCAGAAACGGCACCCAGATCCAGGCCGCATTTTCCAGCCAGATAGTCTCACCGCTGGCCAGCGTCTGCGCTTCACCGCCAAACAGGCTAAAAATGCCGAAGGAAACCGCCAGCGGCGCGACAAACTGCATCACGCTGACGCCCAGGTTCCCCAGGCCGCCGTTAATACCCAGCGCGCCGCCCTGCTGTGCTTTGGGAAAAAAGAAGCTGATGTTGCCCATGCTGGAGGCAAAGTTTGCTCCGGCAAAGCCACACAGCAGCGCAATAAGCGTAAAAGTGGTAAAGGAGGTGCTGGTATCCTGAACGGCAAAGCCCAGCCATACGCAGGGAACCAGTAGAATGCCGGTGCTAAAGGCCGTCCAGCGCCGTCCGCCAACAAGTGGGATAACAAAGGAGTAAGGAATACGCAGCAGCGCGCCGGAAACCGACGGCAGCGCCGTCAGTAAAAAGAGCTGATCGGTAGTAAAAGTAAAGCCGACCTTATTTAAATTTACCGTTACCGCGCTGAACAGCATCCAGACGCAAAACGCCAGCAACAGGCAGAAAACGGAAATCCACAGGTTACGGCTGGCGATACGTTTTCCATGCTGCTGCCAGAACTCGCTGTTCTCCGGCTGCCACGTCTGGATTACCGCGCTGTTTTGCCTGGGGTGAAGTGGGACAAGCTGCGACATAATATTCTCCGGGTTAATCGTGCGCATTCTGCGTAACGCGTCTCCGGGCCAGGTTGACTTAAATCAACGAGGATGCAGGTCATTTCCACCCGACGGGCCTGTTTCAGCCCGGTATGAGTAGCCTGGGAATCCTGTAAATACTTTTATTTTTCAAGTAATTAATATTTAGATTATCGTCCTGCTTACCGGCTCCTTCGCGCGGCAAAAATAAAGAGTTACTCCCTTAGTGGTATAGGGTTAGCATGGCTAATCGGTAAAATGCGGTATCATTGGGTAATTTGTCGCCGCCGCCTGTTCAGGAAAACCAGAGTGAAAGAAGAGAAAGCCACCATCCTGCTGATTGACGATCATCCCATGCTGCGCAATGGCGTTAAGCAGTTGATTGAGCTGGACGAACGTTTACAGGTAGTAGGCGAAGCCAGCGACGGCGCGCAGGGCGTCATGCTGGCAGAACAGCACGATCCGGACCTTATCCTGCTGGATTTAAATATGCCCGGCATGAACGGGCTGGATACGCTGTTACAGCTGCGCACCGTCGATCTCTCCGGCCGCATTGTGGTTTTTAGCGTTTCTAATCACGAAGACGATGTCGTCAATGCGCTGAAGCGAGGGGCCGACGGTTATCTGCTAAAAGATATGGAACCGGAAGCGTTGCTAAAAGCGCTACATCAGGCCGCCGCCGGACAGATGGTGCTGAGTGAAAAATTGACCAATGTGTTGGTAACCAGCCTGCGCGAAGCACGCCCGGCTGAAGCGCGAGATATTGAGCAGCTGACTCGTCGTGAGCGCGATATCCTGAAGCTGATTACGCTGGGTATGACCAATAAAGCCATTGCCCGCAAGCTCTCCATTACGGAAAGCACGGTCAAGGTCCACGTAAAACACCTGTTGAAAAAGATGAAATTAAAATCGCGGGTAGAGGCGGCGGTCTGGGCTTTGCAGAATGGTTATTAGTATCGTTTTCATTCATTGCTATTTCAGAGTGAATGATAAAAGAATAGCACGGCGGATTGATAAATATTTTTCTGGCACTTAACATAAAAACAATCATTATTTAATATCAGCTTATTTAACTTTCCTTGAGTATTCCTGATTGCATTTTATGTCGTTCACCCGCTATTGAAAATAATAAGGAAAGCGCTATTATTCCCTGCCGAATAAATATCTTATTTTAAATAAATCGATAATTTTTTATTAGCGACGTAACGCCAATGGGAACTACATGAAAAAAAATGCTTTTATCCACCGGGTTATTATTGCCTTCTCACTTACTTTTATTATGACAGGCTGTCACCATTCCCGCGTCAATGCTCCGATAGCCACCGAGCAGGTTGAACAGCTTGCCTCGCTGATTGCAGGCGGCAGCTATTTGCGGCAACAATGTGCACAAACAACCTTACCGGATGAACAAGCCCTGACGGCAAGAGCGCTTGGGCTGGCAGAAAAAAGAGGCTGGAATACCCGTGCCGCAGAGTATAAGTCGCTCAATCTCATCAGTATGAAAAAACAGCAGCTAATCGATGAAGATCCCCGGTTAACCGAGGAAAAATGCCGGAAGCTGGCAGATTCGCTGCTGCCGTTTATTAGCGGTCAATAACCAGCCTGACTATATGACCGGTACGAATAGCCGTACCGGCGCTCAGAACGGGGAAAAGTAAAAAGCCAGCCCCGCCGCCGCCAGAAAAGGCCCAAAGGGGATTTCACGCGTTAGCTTTTTATTACTCACCAGCCGGGCAAACACTGCCGCGATAAGACCAAGGCTGGCAGCCAGCAATAAAATCCCTGGCAGCATCGCCCAGCCAAACCAGGCACCCAGCGCGGCCAGCAGCTTAAAATCACCGTAGCCCAGCCCTTCGCGCCCGGTTATGCCATAAAACAGCCAGTACAGCAGCCAGAGCGCCACATAGCCTGCAACAGCACCGTAAACCGCATCAGCAAGGGTCGGGAAAGACGCTGGTGCCAGCGCATGAAACAGCAGCCCTGCCCATAAAAAAGGGAGGGTCAGCATATCGGGCAACATTTTTGTTCTGAGATCAATCAGGGTTAACGGCAGCAGAAAACCACAGAACAGCAGCGAAAAAAAAGCCTCGGTGAGATCCTGTTTTAAATATGACAGCAGCAGAGCCAATAACGTAAAAAATAGCTCTACCAGCAAATAGCGGATGCTTATTTTTTTGCTGCACCAGCCGCATCTCCCTTTTAAAAGTAACCAGCTTAGTATCGGAAGAGTGTGATACCAGTTCAGCGTCTGGCAACAGGCAGGACAATGCGAGCGCGGTAAGAAAAGGTTGTAGCGCAGGTTATTTTCCTGCGCAATCATCAGGGGAACGCGGTAAATAACCACATTGATAAAGCTCCCCGCAACAGCGCCCGTTAAAGCGAAGAAAAGATGCAGTAGCCATTGCGGTTGAGCGTGCCACCAGAGACTCATTGCTCTCTTTCCCTCAGGATAACTTCAGCCGTTTCATTTTTAAGGCTGAAGCTAAATTTATCGACCAGGATCTGCTGCTGCGTCTCCAGCTGATTAAGCCACGTTACCACTGAATAAAGATCTGGCGTGGTTATAAACAGAATAAAACGGCGATCGGGCCGCTCCTGCCATTCATTGATGCTGATATTATCGGGAAGCGTATTCTGTACACGCTCTGTCAGGGTGTTATCCGCTTTTACTTTTTCCGCCTGGCCTGCTGCTGCCAGTTCTCGTTCGTGCTGTTGTAACCAGATTAACTGCCGCTGCGCTACCGTCAGCCGCTTCTGAGCCTGTAGCCGATAAGCGCTTAAGTTATCAAGAACAAGCACCTTTCCCCCCGCCAGCAAAATTATCATAGCCAGTACCGCTATTAAGATTTTTTCACGCCGGTTGCGGCAACGCCATGCGCCCACTATTTTATTAACCTTCATCATTTACTCGTCGAATTATCAGCCGGACTCGCTTTCTTTTTTGCGGCTCCGCTTGCACCAGCAATCCTTCAACGGCATGCCCACTGGCCAGCCCGGGCAGGTCAGGTTGCGTATCGGCAAGGGTAAAAGTCAGGGTTTGCTGTTCGCTGTCCCACGTCAGGGCTTCGGTTTGCCCCTGATGGATTTGCGCCAGCAGCGGATAGCTTTTTTCCAGCATGCCGTGGAGACCATAAGACGACGCTGGCGAGGAACGGCTCAGCTTCTGCTCCAGCCATGCTCGTAACGGCACGCGTTCAGGCAAGGAGGAAAAGTGGCTTCCTGCCTGCTGGCGGGCCTGGTTTTCCAGCTGACTGGCCTGCCGCATAGCAGAGTAAGCTTCAAAAAAAGGCAGCCCTGCCAGTAGCAGTGCCGATACAGCGGAACCGATAATCAGTGCTTTAAAGCCCGCCAGGCGCGTCAGCGCGGGCCTGGGCTGAAACTCGCTGGTTAAAAAAGAGTGTTCGGGTAAGAGAGGGGTGTCAAAAAGTACCGAAGCCGTGCAAACAGGGGCTGCTTCCCAGCCTGCAATAGCAGGAACCGGCGCGCTGAAACAGCGGACCGGCGCTGTGTTTTCCGTCTTATCCCATAACAAAGCCAGGTACGTTTCGCTGGCACAAAGGCCTTTTGTCGGGCCATACCTTACCAGCCACTCCTCGCCCAGCTTTATCGCGGCGTGGCAGGGAAGCGCCAGCACGTCCGGGTAGACGGCATCAGGCGTTATGCCAGCCTGACGCAGACGCTCCAGCCACCGGGCAAAAAGCTGTTTCTCCACCGCCGCGACACTGTACTGGCCGTTATCGCGGCCAAGAATAACGCCATGCAGGGATTCAGCCTCGCTCAGCAGTTCGCTTTCAATTTGCCAGATTAACGTCTGTAACGAAGGTTTTTTCAGGTTCGCCGCGGCTATATCGCAAAACAATAGCCGGCTGGAGGGCATCAGGAAAATAACTTTGTTTTCTCTGAATAGTCTTTTTGGCAAAACGATATTATCCAGACTGCCTGCAAAATAGTCTCCCTGAGGCGAACGGTAGAACCATAAAAAAGCAGCATCATGCTGGTGGCCTGCACGAATAATAATAATGCCCTGGGATGTTTTTATCATTTAAACCCGCCCGCTTATTCACTTATACCGTATTGACGTTTGATAACCTTAAAGCCACTGTCCGAGCGTTTTATCCAGCTGCTTAAGGGCCAGGCTGACGTATCGCGCTGCTCTATTTTCAACTCAAAATAGTCGCTGTTGAATGACAGGTGTTCCTTTATTCTGTTCAGCGCAGTTACACTCTCTTCAGGCAGGCCGGCATTTTTTAACGCCTCCAGCGAATGCCAACCTTTTTGCGGACGCGCAGCGAGCCAGCGGTCTAACTCTTGCTGGGTTAAAGCCGTTCCCAGCAGCGCGGAAACAAAAGGAAGGTCTTTCTTTGTTAATCCATTGACGCTAATTTTTAGCCGGGTATCCGGTAATACGCACAGCATGCCGGAAAGAGCACGCCATTGCTTTGGGCTGATTACTCGCGCCTGACGCAGCTCGGTAATGTCAGCCAACATCCTGCCGGTTTTTCGGCTGTTGTCCTGAATATAATCAACAATGGCCTTTGCCTCCTCTTCTTTGCTTCCGGTATTTTGCAGCAGGCGTATAAAGACCTGCTCTGCATAATTCTTTGCTGTCGCGTTATCGTTTTCCTGCATCGTGCTGGCTGGCTGATCAAAGCTACTGTCTGCAACCTCATCGGCATCCACGGAATTATTTTCTTGCTGCGGCGCTGTTTTTTTAGCCTCATCAAACATGGCGTTGAGATTAAAGCAGGTCTGGAGGTCGCGAAAATTAATATTAAAGATGTGTCCGTCCAGTTTCAGGAATGACATTTTCCCTGTATTTTTCGGCCGCAACACGGATGCCGATAACGCCTCTGAATAGTGATGAATAATTACCGACTCCGCGCCCAACACTGCCCACTTATCCTGCATGCGAGAATGTAAATTGCCGCTACGGCTGAAGGCCTGTAGCCAGTATTGTTGAGTAGCGGTGACCAGCGCGGCCATAATCGCAATCATCATCAGCACCATAATCAACGCCATTCCGTGCTGCCTGCTTTTCATTCGCTCTCCGTGAGTAAAATCAGATGTTTTAACGTTCCGGAACGTAGCTTCAGGGTAATTTCAATGGCTTCAGGTAAGGTCGTGGTGGAGAGCCAGCGATTCAGCCAGACTTTTTTGGCAAAAAAACGTATCTGAAACGCGCTTACGTCTGCAAGGATGCGCTTTTCTTGCATATCAGCCGTCTCATCCTGAAAAGGCGCGCTGGCGCGTAATAAATTACCGTCCACCGTTCGCCATCTGACCCACTCCAGCGAAGCGCGGGAAAGTTGGCCGCCAGGATTAAATTTACCTGTCCGTAAAAGCGTTACGCTGCTGTTTTCCTGCGTTTGCTGGAGATAGCGTATTTCCGGATGCAGGTCGTTATCATGCTGCGCATTGATTGGGCGGGCGACCGCATGGGAAAAATCCCGTTCCAGCAGGAAAATAGCTCTTTGCAGAGCACTGAAGTTGGCACTTTTTATTTTGATTTGCTCGCCAGTACGTAATGTTCCCTGGAGCAGCATTACCCCCGATAAGCTAACCAGAGAAAAAATCATTAGCGCCACCATCATTTCAAGCAGGGTAAATCCTCGCTGCATGCTTCTCATTTTTTTACCAGCCAGGTTTTTAAAGAATAAAGGTTGTCCTCATGCCTTTCGTCAGCAGAAACATCAATTTGCAGCAGGTATACGTTTTTATAACTCGTTGCCTGTATCCGCCACCATCTGTAAAAGCTCTTCTCCCCCACCTGAAACTTTTCAGGTTGGCTCGTTCCTTCCGGCAGCGTTTTGCTTAATTTGATGTTAATGGCCAGATCCTCCGCCCCCCATGCCGCCAGCTGTTTTTGCTGTAGCCGCTCAAGATTTCTGACTTTTTCCGCGCCGCTATTAAGTAACGTTATCCCTGCCAGCGCTAAAATCGCCATTGCAAACAGAACTTCTAATAGCGTCATTCCTTTGCATTTCATAGAGCATTCTCTGCAAAAGGAATAAAAGCCATACTGCCGTTATGAATAGTTATCCTTCCTGTTAATTTTCCTTTAGCATAAATACCCAGCGTAAAATCAATGATTTCACCGTCAGGAAAAAAAACCAGCTGCGGCGGCTGCGTATTGTTTTCCATCGCCTGAAGCTCGAAGGATTTATTCTCAATCCTGAGCGATAAACGCATGTGCTGCGGCAAAGAGAACATCGGATATTTTTTCATTAGCCTGGCCTGATGCCAGTAATAGCCGGGCCAGCTTTTACTGGCTTCTCCATGAAGAGCCTGGCGACTTAATACCTTAAGTTGCAGGCCATTGGTAAACACAGCAAGCGCGTAGATTTTATTTTCCAGCTCCGCACGCTCGGCTACCTGGCGAATGGACCAGGCAAGCCTCTCGCCTTCCTGCCGCGAATTGTCGGCCGGTGCCCGACTGACCACCAGCGTCGCCAGCCCCGCAAGGATCACCATCACCAGCATTATTTCTAATAAGGTAAAACCCTTTATGCCAGCGGCACCGTTATTCATCCAGCGTCCAGTTATTAATACTCTCTTTCCCTTCCACACCCTGAGGGCCAAACGAGTAAATATCTACCGCGCCGCGATCGCCAGGGCTTTTTAACTGATACGGATTGCCCCAGGGATCTTTCGGCAGGCGGCGAATATAGCCGTCATGACGATAATTGCGTGGCACCGGAGCAATAACCGGTTTTTTAACCAGCGCATTTAAACCCTGCTCCGTCGTGGGATAGACGTTATTATCAAGCTTGTACATCTCCAGTGCATTTTCGAGCGTCACAATATCGCTGATCGCTTTTTGCCTGTCCGCCTTATCTTTATTCCCCATCAGGCTGGGCAGCATCAGGCTGGCTAACACGCCTAAAATAACCACAACGATCATCACTTCAAGCAGCGTAAAGCCGCGCTCATGCTTTCTTTTTATTTCCATCATTTTTCCTGTTTCCATGTTTATCCTGCAAGGCTATTCATTTGCATAATAGGTTGCAAAATGGCCAGTACGATAAAAAAGACCATGCCTGCCATAACGATAATTAATAAGGGTGTAAACAGACTGACCATAGTGGTGATTTGATTCATAAACGTTTCCTGCTGAATATCAGCGGCGCGGCCAAGCATATTATCCAGCTCTCCGCTACGTTCTCCTGAAGCAATCATATGGCGCATCATGGGTGAAAAAAGACCGCTCTTTGTTAACGCGTGCGACAGCTCGGCGCCTTCGCGGACTCGCTCCTGTGCGCGAATCAGCGCCTGACGTGCATGGCTGTTGTTAACGACTAAAGCGCTTATCTGCATGGCTTCCAGTAAAGGCACCGCGCTGGCGCTGAGTATGCTTAACGTTTTGGCGTAGTGGGCTATATTCAGGTTAAGCGATACTTTCCCGCACGCGGGTAAGGTTAAAAAGAAGCGGTCAAACTGCCGCCGATAGCGCGGTTTTTTTAACAGGTATCTGACGAGCAGCGTAAAGAGAACAATCATCATCAACATCGCTATTCCCCACGTTGCTAACCCTTCGCTTATTGCCAGCAAAATACGCGTGGTAACGGGAAGCTCCGCTTTTAAGTAGATAAACTGCTCGACAACTTTGGGAACGACCGAGGTTAATAATATGACGATGACGGCAATGGCGATCAGCGTCAGCAGTAGCGGATAGAGCAAAGCCTGCAAAAGCTTACTCTTGATTTTCTGGCTTTGTTCGGTGTGGTCAGCCAGACGCGTCAGAACCAGCGCTAATTTTCCCGATGACTCGCCTGCCGCCACCACGGCGCGATAGAGCCTGCTGAAGGTTTTTTTATAGCCGCCTAATGCTTCAGAAAAAGCGCGCCCTTCCAGTACCTGCTGGCGCAGCTGCTGGACAACCTTTTGCTGCGCCGTTTTTTCGCACTGTTGCGCTATCGTCTGCAAAGCATCTTCCAGCGGTAACGCTGCACTCAGTAATGTGGCCAGCTGCCGGGTAAAAATCACCAGATCGTTACCGCGCATATGGTGTTTGCCAGGGAAAAACGGCAGAGCGGAAGCTTCATCCGACTGTTTTATCGCCGTGACCTGCAGGTTTTTCTCCAGCAGGCTCTGGCAAGCGAGCCGCCGGGAAGGTGCATCAATCCAGCCGCGCTGCTTCTTTCCCTGGCGATCAACAGCACTGTAGCGAAATCTCATCTTCAATCCTGCCTTGTAACCCTGACCACTTCTTCAAGCGAAGTATGACCAGCCAGCACCTTTTGCCAGCCGTCGTGGCGAATCGAAGTGGTATTGCGGCGCACGATCTGTTCCAGCTCCGTTTCAGTTTGCAGCCGGGTTATCGCCTGGCGAAGCGGCGTATCGACCAGAATCAGCTCATGGATACCTGTTCTGCCACGGTAGCCGCTGTGGTTACAGGCTTCACAACCGGTCGGCTGGTAAATTTGCTGCTTATCTCCCTGTAGTTCGAAACCGAAGCTACGCGCCTGGGCAGGCGTTAGGGTTATTGGCCTGCGGCAGGCCACGCATAATGTTCTGACCAGACGCTGTGCCAGCACGCCAGTCAGCGAACTGGCCAGCAGAAAAGGCTCGACGTCCATGTCGCGCAGGCGTCCGATAGCGCCAATTGCGCTATTGGTGTGTAAGGTAGAGAGCACCAGATGCCCGGTAAGCGAAGCCTGCACGGCTATCTGCGCCGTTTCCGTATCGCGGATTTCGCCAATCATCACCACGTCCGGATCCTGACGTAAAATCGCCCTTAAACCTGCGGCGAAGGTCATTTTTACCTTGGTATTGACCTGAGTTTGCCCTATTCCTTCCAGCTCATACTCAATCGGATCCTCAACCGTCATGATATTCCGTTCCTGGCTATTAATTTGGCTGAGAGCGGCATACAGCGTGGTGCTTTTGCCGGACCCTGTCGGCCCGGTAACCAAAATGATGCCGTGAGGATGACGTAGTAATTCCGCCATGCTTTCGCGCTGTGCCTCGGCCATTCCTAACCGCGCAAGATCCAGTTGCACGGCATTTTTATCCAGAAGGCGCATAACTAACCGCTCGCCGTAGCGCGACGGGAGTGTCGAAAGACGCACGTCAATGGCGCGCCCCCCGATACGTAGTGCAATACGCCCATCCTGCGGCAGACGTTTCTCCGCAATATCCAGCCGGGCCATGACTTTGATTCTGGAAATCAGCACGGCGGCCAGCTGACGAGGCGGCGACAGTACGGGACGCAGCACGCCGTCTACGCGAAAACGGATCAGCAGATTGTGCTGGTAAGGCTCAACATGGATATCCGACGCGCCCTCTTTTATCGCTTCTGCCAGCATGGCGTTAATAAAGCGAATAATGGGCGCGTCATCATCACAGTCGAGCAGATCTTCATCCTGAGGTAGCGCTTCAGCCAGTTCAAAAAGGTTGGCCTCGTTGCCGAGCGTTTCGATCATTTGTCGCGCCTGGGAAGCATCCTGCTGATAGGCTTCGATAACGTACTGCGTAAAAGCCTCAGCCGATAGCGGCTGCATGGTGCAGCCTGACGTCACGCGTAGCGCCTCTCGTATAGCCTGCAGGCTGGCGTCTGGCCGAAAATAGAGGCAGTCGTTTTTAGTGAACACGCCCGCTTTTTGTACCCAGGTAAAGGAAAACATCTCGCTCATCGCGGTTGCCCGGCATAGAAAGCATTTATCTGGTCAAGGACGTTATTTAATCCACCGCGCTCGCCTGATAAATTAAGCTCGCGGTCGACGGAGCTTTTCATATCGGCCCGGGCGATATCTTTCATCTCGTACCGATCGAATTTCCCACGGGATTGTTGACTAACGCGCGTGAAATCTTCCTCCTGGCGAATAATCGTCGGGCGGATAAAAAGCATCAGGTTTCGTTTCGTTACCTTGTGGGTTGTCGTACCGAACAGATATTTCAACAGCGGAATACGTCCCAGTAGAGGCACGTTGCTTTCGGTATTGCTGTTGCTGGTATCCAGCAGGCCGCCCACTACTACGGTTTTTCCTGTTCCAATCAGAACGGCATTTTTTACTACGCGCGTATCGAACGTCGGGCCAAGCTCGCTATTGACGCCGGTTTCAGAGACGCTGGAGACCTCCTGTTCGATATTCATCATCACAGCATCGCCCTGGTTGATTTGCGGCGTAACTTTTAACTTAATACCAACGCTTTTCCGTTCTACCGAGTTATAAACATTGTCGCCCGAAGTGGTTTGCGAACCGGTTAATACCGGCACTTCCTGACCGACGGTAAATTCCGCTTCAACATTGTCCAGCGTAACGATGCTCGGTGTTGCCAGGATATTATTTTTACTGTTGGTCTTTAGCGCGTTAAGTAAGCCGGACCAGTTGCCGCTATAAAAACCGGTTGCCAGTCCTGTTGCGCCTGAAAGCGCGTTAACCATGCCTTTTTCCGGCAGTGTCGTAACGGAACCGCCCGCAGAAGGGAAATTAGTGCCGCCCGCACGATTGTTCATCCACTGGATGCCAAAGTTTAATCCTTCTGCATCAGAGACTTCGGCAATGATTGCTTCAACCAAAACCTGTGCACGCCGGATATCGAGCCTGGCGATAACTTTTTCTATGTCGCGTAATACAGGCTGCGGCGCGCTTATAATCAATGCGTTAGTTTGAGCATCGGCTTTAATCGTGGTGCCGTTGTTTGAAATCGTATTAATTTCCAGCGAAGCACTCTCATTAGGCGTGTTTGATTTTTCATTAATCACGCCGGTAAGCACCTTTAGCAGATTCTCTGCCTTCGCATATTTAAGATAAATAACGCGGGTGTTTCCTGCCTCAACGCTGCCCCGGTTCTGATCCAGCCTTTTTAAGGTGGCAACCATGCGTTTAGTCGCCTGTTTATCACCGGTAACCAATACGGAATTGGTTCTTTCATCCGCGACAACCGTGACGTAAACACGATCGCCTGCGCCCCCGTCGGTTTTGCCCTGTAATGAAGCCGACATACGCGCAACCTCACTCGCCGAGGCATTCTCAAGATGAAGCGTTTCCACGGCAAAACTTGCATCTTCATCAAGACGCTTAACGATAGAAACCAGCTGATTGATAACAGATGCACGTCCGGTCATCAGTACCGTGTTGGACGGGTTGTAGTGAATAATACTGCCTTCTGCGGCATTGTGAAGCTGGCGTAACAGCGGTGCCAGCTCCCTGCCTGATACGTGATGTAAAGAGACCATGCGGGCAATCACTTCATCTCCAACCGGCACCTTTCCGTCCAGCACCAGCGGCACGCCGGCTGCCCTGGCATTTTGCTCAGGGATTACTTTGATAACGTTTTCTGCTGTGGAGACAGCAGAAAAACCATAAACGTTCAGCACGCTCAGGAAGAATTGATAGTACTGTTCACTATCCATCTCCTCATAACTTTTTACGCTTATCGTGCCCTGCACCGAAGGTTCGATAATGATAGTTTTGTTGAGATTTTTACTGACGGTGTTAATAAACTCGCGAATATCCGCATTTTGAAAGCTTGCTGAAAATCCCTCAGCGACTGCCTGACCCGGCACGACTAAAACCAGTATTAATGCCCAGCCTGCAGCCGGAAAAAAACCAGAAAATCTTTTTAAAGCATTACAGAACATTCGGAATACCTTCTTTGATAAACAGGCACAACCTACCGCCACTCATCTTTATTAATTTGTAAAGATTCATAATAGCCATTGTTATCAATAATCACCTTGCCAGAGAAAATCCTGATTATTTTCTGGTTGTTGTTTTCTAAATGGTCAAAACACGTATAGCTTCGCTGGATACCGTTCATCTCAATAATAGCGATCGATTTTTGACAATCGCTACCGGCCAGCGTACCCGTTAGCTTTATCGCGTTTTCTGCCAGAGGCGCATTCATTAAAACACCATCCGGCAGCGGATCGGGTCCGACCGCCCATTCATCAGACAATACATTTTTTTTGTTTTTGAACAAGGGCAAGTCGGTTAACGCAAGCTGGCTTGATGCTTCATCTTTTTTAAACGGAATGACGCCAGATGTTATCTTCTTGTCAGGGCTTTTATTATACAAAGTAACACCTGTCGCAGATAAGACTAACAGCGTAATCATCATCATAAAAAGATTAAGGCCGCGTTTACTCACCAAACATCCTTTAATTATAATTCATTAACAGGCATGCGATAAAAAGAAGCTCGTTGCGCCTATTTTTTTCACAAAATTAATAAAAACTGGTTTTCTTCTCGTAAAGTTTTTTTCAAATACTATAACTGTAGCGCCACCGGGTGTTCCGGCATTGTGGGCTATCGTTATATCATCGCCTGTGCTGACAGTCGAATTAATTTTCACCTCTGCTGCATCGGTTATTCTGGATGAGTAATTACCTCCCTCATCTTATATCCCGAACTTACCCCCCTTCCAGACGAATAATGATGCGGCACTTACCGCTGTAAATCGCCTGCAGCAGCGTTATCGTGATGCCATTTTTATCACGCTAATGCTGGACAGGTGACTTTAACAATCGCTAATTTACAAAAAATAAAATCGCATTAAATTAATTTAATAGCCTTAATTAATAATAAATTAAAAAAACGTTAAACCGTCTCATTCGCCTGCCGTGCGTGCGGTCTGTTTATTAAAGGATTCAGGGCCATTATCCCTATCGCCTGCGGTACCACAATGTCTGTTTCACGTAGCGCAATGAAGCATGACGGGATATCCTCGGTTGGCTGCGATCCTGTCGAGTACACGAACGACTCACCGGGCTGGCAGATTCAGGGCCGTGTCGATCGATAACAGCGTTCCCGCCATCATCCGATCTCGTTGTTTCGAGCACGCTCGAAGAAAGGGCCTGTCACGCTGGTTTTCCTGCCATAAAGACTCCGTTATCATATTCGCTACGTACTCGTGAAAAGAAGTGTGGGTTGTGGCACGCAAAGCTGCTTTTTTCCCCTCTACATGTCTGGCAAGCGACACTTTTGCCTGCAGGAAAATGTAGGATTTCATGAGATCCAGCGAGACAACGTGAGAAAAATGATAACCATAACATCACTTAACTCTCTACTATTTATGATAATGGACATCTCAACACTATGAGTACATTAGAAAATATCGGTTCGCACACCCCAATGATGCAGCAGTACCTGCGTCTGAAAGCCGAGCACCCGGAAATCCTGCTGTTCTATCGGATGGGCGATTTTTATGAGCTCTTCTATGACGATGCCAAACGCGCTTCTCAGCTGCTGGAAATTTCGTTAACTAAACGCGGCGCCTCCGCTGGCGAGCCGATTCCTATGGCTGGCGTGCCTTACCATGCGGTAGAGAACTATCTTGCTAAGCTGGTGCAGCTTGGCGAATCGGTGGCCATCTGCGAACAAATTGGCGATCCGGCGCTGAGTAAAGGCCCGGTAGAACGCAAAGTTGTGCGTATCGTGACGCCAGGTACCATCAGCGACGAAGCGTTATTGCAGGAGCGCCAGGACAATCTGCTGGCCGCTATCTGGCAGGGACCTCGCGGTTTTGGTTACGCCACGCTGGATATCAGCTCGGGCCGCTTCCGGCTGGCCGAACCGACCGACCTGGAAACGATGGCGGCGGAACTCCAGCGCACCAATCCGGCCGAGCTGCTTTATCCGGAAGATTTTGCCGCTATGCAGCTGATTGAGAACCGTCGCGGCCTGCGCCGCCGTCCACAGTGGGAGTATGAAGTGGATACCGCCCGACAGCAGCTTACGTTGCAGTTCGGCACGCGCGACCTGAACGGTTTTGGCGTTGAACAGGCGCAGTTTGCGCTACGTGCAGCAGGCTGCCTGCTGCAGTATGTTAAAGATACCCAGCGCACCTCGCTGCCACATATCCGCTCGCTGACGATGGAGCGCCAGCAGGACGGCATCATTATGGATGCCGCAACGCGCCGCAATCTGGAAATTACGCAGAATCTGGCAGGCGGTATCGACAATACGCTGGCGTCGGTGCTGGACAGAACCGTGACGCCAATGGGCAGCCGCATGCTGAAGCGCTGGCTGCATATGCCAATCCGCGATACGAAAACGCTGACCGATCGCCAGCAAAGTATTGGCGCGCTGCAGGATTTCTCTGCCGAGGTGGCACCGCTGTTGCGCCAGGTGGGCGATCTTGAGCGTATTCTGGCACGCCTGGCGCTGCGCACCGCTCGTCCGCGCGACCTGGCCAGAATGCGTCACGCTTTTCAGCAGCTTCCTGAACTGGATGCGCTGTTAGTCGACAGCGATATCCCGCATCTGCAAACGCTGCGTAAGCAGATGGGCCAGTTTGACGAGCTGCGCGAGCTGCTGGAGAAAGCCATTATCGAAACGCCGCCGGTGCTGGTACGCGACGGCGGCGTGATTGCGCCTAGCTATCACGAGGAGCTGGACGAATGGCGCGCGCTGGCCGATGGCGCCACGGACTATCTGGACAGGCTGGAAATCCGCGAGCGCGAGAAGCTGGGGCTGGATACGCTGAAGGTCGGCTTCAACGCCGTCCACGGCTACTATATCCAGGTCAGCCGTGGGCAGAGCCATCTGGTGCCGATCAACTACGTGCGCCGCCAGACGCTGAAAAATGCCGAACGCTATATCATCCCCGAACTGAAAGAGTATGAAGACAAGGTTCTCACCTCCAAAGGTAAGGCGCTGGCGCTGGAAAAAGCGCTGTATGAACAGCTGTTCGATTTACTGCTGCCGCATCTGGAAGCGTTGCAGATTAGCGCCGCCGCGCTGGCCGAACTGGACGTGCTGGCAAACCTGGCAGAGCGCGCCTGGACCCTGAACTTCAACCGTCCGACGTTTACCGATAAGCCCGGCATTAAGCTGGTCGGCGGCCGTCATCCGGTGGTCGAGCAGGTCTTGAAAGAGCCGTTTATTGCTAACCCGCTGACGCTGTCGCCACAGCGGCGCATGCTGGTGATCACCGGTCCCAATATGGGCGGTAAAAGTACCTATATGCGCCAGGCCGCACTGATTGCGCTGATGGCCTATATCGGTAGCTATGTACCGGCGGAAGAGGCGGTGCTTGGCCCTGTCGATCGCATCTTTACCCGCGTCGGCGCGGCGGACGATCTGGCTTCTGGTCGCTCCACCTTTATGGTCGAGATGACCGAAACCGCCAATATCCTGCACAACGCCACGGAATACAGCCTGGTGCTAATGGATGAAATTGGTCGCGGCACCTCCACCTACGACGGTCTGTCGCTGGCCTGGGCCTGCGCAGAAAATCTGGCCAACCGCATTAAAGCCATGACGCTGTTCGCCACCCACTATTTTGAGCTGACCACGCTGGAAGAGAAAATGGAGGGTGTGGCCAACGTGCATCTGGACGCGGTTGAGCATGGCGATACCATCGCCTTTATGCACAGCGTGCAGGATGGCGCGGCAAGTAAAAGCTATGGTCTGGCGGTAGCGGCGCTGGCGGGCGTGCCAAAAGAGGTGATCAAACGCGCACGGCAGAAGCTTAAGGAGCTGGAAACCCTGTCAGGCAACGCGGCGTCCGGCAGTGCCGAAGGTCCCCAGCTACCGCTGCTGGTTGAGGAGACGTCACCCGCTGTCGAAGCGCTGGAGGCGCTCGATCCCGATTCTCTTTCACCACGCCAGGCGCTGGAGTGGATTTATCGCCTGAAGTCGCTGGTGTAAGCCCTTCTGTTTTGCTAAGGCAGGATAACGGGATAAAAGTGCCGGGCGCTGCGACAGGGATGTCGTGCGCCAGTTTGTCCTTTGCGGAATGGCAACGCGCTGGTTCTTCTCCTGTCTCGCCTGTTTATGGAACCATCCTCACTTCGCTCCCACGTAATGACAGTGATAAAGCGTTAAGGCCCGGCTAACGCCGCGCCGTTTTGTCCGTGTCATTTCATCTAATCCAGTGGAGCGTGTCATGAACATGAGAGTCAATCCCAGTGGGATAAACAGCGAGGCGATGAACGTGGGCCAGTTCTCCGCACGCTTTAGCAAGACGCAAAACGGCGGTGGCGCTGCCGGTTCGGAAAAGTCCAGCCTGCTACAGTATGGCGGCGCTGACGGCAAAACCAGCCAGAAAACCTCAACCGCCTCGTTAGGTTCGGATTACAAGACGCTGATCGACTCGCTGGTCAAACAGGGCCAGCAGGAGCTGAAAAGCCTGAAGGAGCAGCTTGCACAGCAGCAATCTTCCGCCAGCAGCCAGGCTTCCGGCAACGGGACTTCCGCTAGCGGGACGTCCGGCAGCAGTACGCAAAACGTGATGTCACAGCTACAGATGCTGCTCGACAGCATCAGCAAACTGCTCAAGCAAAGTCAGGAAGGCCAGCAGACTTCCGGCAGTAGCTCTACCGATTCTCAGCTCAGCAGCGCATTGTCACAGTTGAAAGAGCTGCTCTCTTCCGCCGGCGTTACTGCCGCAAGCGGCACGACAGCAGCAGGCACCACCACGGGGGCGGATGGCACTACGGCAACGGATGGCGGCACCAGCGCCCAGCCGATGCCGACCAGCGAAAAGGACACCAGCGTACCGCCTTCCAGCAGCACGTTGTTTAAGAATATGGATGGCGACAACCGTTCCGCCGATCAGATTATTAACGACAACCCCGTGCTGAAAAATCTCGGCAACCAGAAAGACATTAAGCAGGATGAGCTGAAAAAGCAGTTTGGTGACTGGACGTCGAATAATCCCGACGAGAAAAGCCGGGCGCTGGCCGCCAAAAACATGTCTTACTTTTTAAACAACGTGAAGGCGCTGGATAACCGCGAAGGTGGCGATCGCGGCAAAATTTCCACTAATGGCAAAATTGAAGGGCTGACCAAAGACGGCGATGCGCGTCACGGCACCGAAGCCGCTATCGTGAAAGACGTGGCGGAACAGGGACTGGACAAGGCTTTCCCCAAAGACGGCAGGTTAACCACCACCAAAGATGAGATGGTGAACCTTAACGGCACCAACAAGAGCGGCTTTCAGGGGATCTGCCTGAAGCTGGGCAAGGCGCTGGCCTTTATTCCTGGGCTGAGCAACGTCCTGACCGGTATGGGGCGCGCGGAAAGTACTAATCCGTGGGATGTGATCAAAGGCGGGATTGTCGGCGGCGTGAAGACGGCTTTTGACGCGCTGAAAGGCGTGGCGCAAGGCTTGCTGACTGGCAAAGTGAGTCCGGTGCAGATGCTGATGAGCGCTTATAAAGGCGCGGTCATGGATACCTATGCAATGCAGGACGTTAAATCCGATGCCAAAGATAAGGTAAAAGACATTGTCTGATTAACGGGCAATAAAAAAGCGGTGGTTTTCACCACCGCTTTTCGCAGTCACTTTTTAAGCGCCCGTTTTATTCGCGAAACAAGGCTTCAATGTTCAGTCCCTGAGCCTGCAGAATTTCCCGCAGACGACGAAGACCTTCAACCTGAATCTGGCGAACACGTTCACGGGTCAGACCAATTTCGCGACCCACATCTTCCAACGTTGCCGCTTCGTAGCCTAACAGGCCGAAACGACGCGCCAGCACTTCACGCTGTTTGGCGTTCAGTTCGAACAGCCATTTGACGATGCTCTGCTTCATGTCATCGTCCTGGGTGGTATCTTCCGGACCGTTGTCTTTTTCGTCGGCCAGGATATCCAGCAGCGCTTTTTCAGAATCTCCGCCTAACGGCGTGTCAACTGACGTGATGCGTTCGTTGAGGCGCAGCATACGGCTGACGTCATCAACGGGTTTATCAAGCTGTTCAGCAATTTCTTCCGCGCTTGGTTCATGATCCAGCTTGTGGGCCAGTTCACGTGCCGTACGCAGATAGACGTTCAGCTCTTTAACAATATGAATTGGCAGACGGATCGTACGGGTTTGGTTCATGATTGCCCGTTCGATGGTCTGACGAATCCACCAGGTAGCGTAAGTAGAGAAACGGAACCCTCTTTCAGGGTCAAATTTCTCTACCGCGCGGATCAAACCGAGGTTACCTTCCTCAATCAGGTCAAGCAAAGCCAGACCACGATTGCTGTAACGACGGGCAATCTTCACTACCAGACGTAAGTTACTTTCGATCATGCGGCGACGAGAAGGAATGTCACCACGCAGAGCACGACGAGCAAAGAAAACCTCTTCCTCAGCCGTAAGGAGCGGAGAATAACCAATCTCTCCCAGGTAGAGCTGCGTCGCATCCAATACACGTTGTGTGGCGCCCTGCGACAACAGCTCTTCTTCAGCTATGTCGTTATCAGCAGGTTCATTTCCGACAAGAGCTTTCTCATCAAAAATCTCAGCTCCGTTTTCGTCGAATTCCGCGTCTTCATGTAACTCATTAACTTTCAGCGTATTCTGGCTCATAAGCGGCTCCTACCCGTGATCCCAGGGCAGAACACCAGAGGGTTCTGCCGGTTTATCGCTGCGGTAAATAACGCAACGGGTTTACGGATTTCCCCTTGTAACGAATTTCAAAATGCAATCTAACCGAGCTGGTGCCGGTACTACCCATGGTCGCAATCTTCTGACCCGCTTTGACTTCCTGCTGCTCGCGGACCAGCATCGTATCGTTATGGGCATATGCACTCAGGTAGTCATCATTATGTTTGATGATAATCAAGTTGCCATAACCGCGTAGCGCATTCCCGGCATACACAACGCGCCCTGAAGCGGTTGATACAACGGGCTGTCCTCGCGATCCCGCGATATCGATACCTTTATTGCCACCTTCGGAAGCAGAGAAGTTATCGATAATCTTCCCGTCGGTCGGCCAACGCCAGCTTCCTACCGGAGTAGAGCTGTTCGTTGTACTGCTGACGGTCGGAGCACTTACCGGCGCTGTCGTCATTGCGACATTATTTGTACCGGCTGAAGGTAACATTTTGCCTTCACTTGGTTTACCTGAATCCTCAGAATACGTAATAACTGGCTGACGCGCAACCGTTACCCCTTTCATTTGTGCACTGGTCGGCTGAGCTGGCACGCCGCCGGCCGTGGCATCTGCTGCGGTAATCGCGTTGCCGCCGGTCAGGGTGCTACCGGAGCCGTTACTAACCTGCAACTGCTGGCCCACGTTGAGACTGTAAGGTGCAGGGATGTTATTTCTGTCCGCTAAATCGCGGAAATCGTTGCCGGTAATCCACGCAATATAGAACAGCGTGTCGCCGCGTTTAACGGTATAGGTGTGTCCGCCGTAGCTACCTTTCGGAATATTCCCATACGAGCGGTTATAGACGATATGGCCATTTTGCGTAACAACGTTTTCATTTTGGTTGCCGGAGACCATGGTGCCGCCGGAACGTGAAACAATCGGCGGTGGCTGGCTAATCAGACCGCCGCCGCCGTTGTCGGCCGCGCTGTTGCTGCCAACCGAGCTGACAGGTGCTGGTGCATTATTGCTGGAACAGCCAGCTAACCAAAAGCCAACAAATGAAATCGCCGCAAGACGGCGCAATTTTATTACCGGGCTTCCCGTGCTCATGTATATCCCCCGTTACGGCAAATCTGTGACAGCTGTAATCACCTGCATTTGCAGGCGTAAATTCTGAAGCCATAGGATAGTAGCAATATCGCCCGTCGCGTGCCATTAACGGATGAGCCTATTAACAGATGTGTACAATTGCCCGGGTAACTCAGGCCAGTTCGCCCTGCACAAGCGGAACAAAGCGCACCGGCTCAATCGTTTCGACCAGAAATTCGCCGTTTTTACGGGTAATGCGCTTTAGCTCCTGCTGCTCATCGCCTACCGGTAATACCAGCACTCCGCCCTCTTCCAGCTGGTTCATTAATTCCAGCGGGATTTCCGGTGGCGCGGCGGTCACGATAATGGCGTCAAAAGGGCCGCGTGCGGGCCACCCCAGCCAGCCATCGCCGTGGCGCGTTGAAACGTTATGCAGATCGAGCTGTTTTAAACGCCGCTTGGCCTGCCACTGCAGGCCTTTGATCCGTTCGACGGAGTAAACGTGTTCGACAAGATGGGCGAGGATCGCCGTTTGATAGCCGGAACCAGTGCCGATTTCCAGCACGCGGGAGTCAGGCTTTAATGCCAGTAGCGAAGTCATTCTCGCCACGATATAGGGCTGGGAGATGGTCTGGCCGGAGCCGATGGGCAGCGCCATGTTATCCCAGGCTTTATGTTCAAAGGCTTCATCAACGAAGCGCTCGCGCGGCACGGCCTCCATCGCTTTTAACAGCGCTTCGTCAGTAATGCCCTGCTGACGCAGCTGCGCTAACAGGGTTTCTATGCGGCGAGTCACCATTCGCTTGCAACCTCAGCACTGGCTAACCATGAAGCAACGACCTCCTGCGCGCCATGGGCAGTCAGGTCAACATGGAGCGCGGTAACCGATACGTAGCCTTCATCGACGGCAGCAAAATCCGTATCCGGGCCGGCATCAAGCTTTTCACCAGGCGGGCCGATC
Organism: Erwinia sp. BNK-24-b; assembly: GCF_047456155.1. NCBI lineage: Bacteria > Pseudomonadati > Pseudomonadota > Gammaproteobacteria > Enterobacterales > Erwiniaceae > Erwinia > Erwinia sp. BNK-24-b. The sequence continues at coordinate 802,654 of NZ_CP179901.1, read as the reverse complement.
CAGTACAGCGTATGGCCGCGTGGATCCTGCTGTGGAATGACCTGATCGCTGGGATGGCGACTACCGCAGCGGGTAACGCGGATGCCTTTGATCTCGCTTAACGGTAAGTCCGGCACGTTGATATTCAGGATACGGCCGGTGCGCAGCGGTTCACGCTGTAGCGCACGCAGAATAGAACAGGTTACCGCTGCCGCAGTATCGTAATGCTGATGGCCGTCAAGAGAGACGGCTATTGCGGGCAGGCCCAGATGACGGCCTTCCATCGCCGCCGCCACGGTGCCGGAATAGATGACGTCATCACCCAGGTTTGGCCCGGCGTTAATGCCGGAGACCACGATATCAGGTTTGGGACGCATCAGCGCATTGACGCCCAGATAGACGCAGTCGGTCGGCGTCCCCATCTGGACGGCGATATCGCCGTTGGGATAGCTGAAGGTGCGCAGCGGCGTTTCCAGCGTCAGCGAGTTAGACGCGCCGCTGCGGTTGCGATCGGGCGCGACTACCTGCACCTCGGCAAACTCACGCAGCGCAGCGGCCAGCGTTTGAATGCCCGGCGCATGAATACCGTCGTCATTACTCAGCAAAATTCGCATCTGATAACCTCTTGATTCTAATCTGCGAGCTATCATATCACTCCCGGAAGCATCCTGCCGCCGCTGCGCATTTTTTCGTGACGGCTCTACTCGCCTACCTCTGCTTCACCGTGCGGCTGGTTAAGCAGTTCACGCACCAGGCTGGTGGCAAAGCTGCCCGCCGGTAGCCAGAAAGCCAGCTCGACGGTAACGTCATCCCACCAGTTCCAGCGCAGATCGCGCGGCACGACCAGCAGCGCGCGGCGCGCCGCCTCGACTTTTTCACGTTCCAGCAGCGCAATCAGTGCAGCCTCATGCGCCAGGCTTTGCTGTTCAAAAGCCAGGGCTTCGCCTTTGCTGCCCCAGTCGCCGCTGCCCGGCAACGGTGCCGTTATGCGCAGCTCATTATTGTCCGTGCGCACCTGAAGCGTCGTCAGCTCGGCTTCCTCTGCCACAAACCAGCTGCCGCGACCGGTAAGCTGTAGCGCATCGCCAGGCATCACTTTGGTGAGCGATCCCTGTTTCGTCAGCCTGTCGCTGGCTACCTGATTAAACAACGCGCTGCGGGCGGCGGAAAGCAAAAAGCTGCGTTTGTTACGTTCGCGTACGCGAATTTCATCTGCTGCCCAGCGCTTCGCCATCGTCAGATTGTTGTTGTCGTGCCCGAAACGCTGCTCGCCAAAATAGTTGGGAAAGCCGCTTTCAGCGACCTGCTGCAAACGTTTCTCCACGTCAGCTCTATCAGAAACCTGGCGTAAAATCAGCGTAAACGCGTTGCCTTGCAGCGCGCCGGTACGCAGCTTGCGGCGATGGCGCGCGCTTTCCAGCACTTCACAACCTTCCAGTTGCAGGCTGTTGAAGTCTGGCGTTTCTTTACCGGGAATGCGCAGGCAGAACCACTGTTCGGTCACCGCATGACGGTCTTTCATCCCGGCAAAGCTGACGTCGCGCGGATGAATACCGGCAAACTTGGCCAGTGCTTCCGCGACAAAACGAGTGTTACAGCCGTTTTTGCGAATGCGAACCAGCACCTGCTCGCCGTCGCCGTCTGGCCGATAGCCGAGATCTTCTACCACCAGGAAATCTTCCGGGTTCGCCTTTACCACACCGCTGGCAGCGGGTTGACCATAAAGCCAGGCGGTCACGCGCTTGCCTTAGTCAGCAACGCAACAGCTTCACAGGCAATGCCTTCACCACGGCCGGTAAAGCCCAGCTTTTCGGTGGTGGTGGCTTTGACGTTGACGCAATCCATGTGGATACCCAGATCTTCTGCGATATTAATGCGCATCTGCGGTACGTGCGGCAGCATTTTTGGTGCCTGAGCAATAATGGTGACGTCAACGTTGCCCACGGCGTAGCCTTTTTTCGCAATCTGCCGCCAGGCTTCGCGCAGCAGCTCGCGGCTGTCGGCACCTTTATAAGCGGCGTCAGTGTCCGGGAACAGCTTGCCGATATCGCCCAGCGCCGCCGCGCCCAGCAGCGCGTCGGTCAGCGCATGCAGCGCCACGTCGCCGTCGGAATGCGCCAGCAGTCCTTTTTCATAAGGAATTCGCACGCCGCCGATAATTAACGGGCCTTCGCCGCCAAACGCGTGAACATCAAAACCGTGGCCGATACGCATCATGCGCTCTCCTTATTGTGTAATTGAGTCAGATAAAAAGCGGCCAGCGCCAGATCTTCCGGCCGCGTTACCTTAATGTTGTCGCTACGGCCCATCACCAGCTGCGGATGATAGCCGCAATACTCCAGCGCCGAGGCCTCATCGGTAATGGTAGCGCCTTCCTGCAGGGCTCGCGCCAGGCTGTCATGCAGCAGCGCAAGCGGAAACAGCTGCGGCGTCAGCGCATGCCACAAAGCTTCACGCTCTACCGTGTGCGCAATGGCCGGATCGTCCGGTTTTGCACGCTTCATGGTATCGCGCACCGGCGCGGCCAGGATCCCGCCGACAGAACTGGTTTCGGTAATGGCCAGCAGGCGAGTAAGGTCGTCAAGATGTAAACAAGGACGTGCGGCATCGTGTACCAGCACCCAATGCGCCGTGGAGGCAGCTTTAAGTCCGGCCAGCACCGAATCGGCGCGCTCTTTGCCGCCGACCACCCACTGTACGCGGGGATCGCTGGCTATCGGCAGCGTAAAGAAATAAGGATCGTCCGGACTGATAGCAACGATAATCCGTTTCACCGCGGGATGCGCAAGCAGGCCAGCGATGGAGTGTTCCAGAATCGTCCTGCCACTGATGGTGAGGTATTGCTTGGGACAGACCGCCTGCATACGGCTGCCGATACCGGCAGCCGGTACTACGGCAATCACGTCAGAACCTGCGCTAGTCATGTTTTATCGTTGTTGATTGGCCTGCGCGTTTTTACTGCGATCCGGCACAAGGCGATAGAAGGTCTCACCGGGCCTGATCATGCCCAGCTCATTGCGTGCGCGCTCCTCGATAGCTTCGGAACCGCCGTTTAGGTCGTCGATTTCCGCAAACAGCCGATCGTTGCGCGCTTTTAATTTGGCGTTACTGCTTTGCTGCACCGCGACGTCATCGTTAACGCGCGTATAATCATGTAGGCCGTTCTTGCCCAGCCAGAGCGAATATTGCAGCCAGCCGAGTAGCACAAGTAACAGCAGCGTAAGTTTTCCCATCTCCGCCCCCTGAAAAACGGCTCAATCATCCCATAACTTCTCTTCCGACTCCACTCCGCCCGCGAAATAGCGATCGTTTGGCGAATCGGTAAGCGTTCCCTGCCTGTAAAATGGCTTTTGCAGGCAAACTTCTGTTACCACCAGGTGCATTCAGAAATCAGATTTTGCCGCCTTCAGGGCAAACCTTTCGGCAACGGCGTGGCTCACCAGCCGCTCAAAAGCGTAAACAGCAGCCAGAAGAGGCCGATGACCACCACCACGGTGAGCAGCAGCGTCCAGATCAGATGACCGCGCAGCAGTACGCTGGCGACGATACCGACCAGCACCGAAACCGGCAGCAGCGCCAGGAAGAAAGGCCAGGTATAGAGGAAGAAGAACAAGGTGTTAGAGCCGTAGAGCATGAAAGGGATCGCGAGCGCGAACCAGTAGCAGGCAAAGCCTGCTACTCCACCGGGAAAAGACCAGGAAGGTTCTTCCTGGTTGTCATCTTTGCGGGCCAGCATTGGCGTAACGTTATGCATAAGTATCCTGTTGACGCGTAATACGGCCGCTCTGAGGCGTTTTGCCGTGGCTATCTCAGGCTTTGATGATATCGTGCTGGCGTAGCAGATCTAACACTTGAAGGCGCAAATTTGTTACCAATTGTTCGCCATCCAGATGAATTTCCGGCCGTTCTGGCGCCTCATAAACGGCATCGATTCCGGTGAAATTACGCAGTTCGCCCGCGCGTGCTTTTTTATAAAGTCCCTTGGGATCGCGCGCTTCGCAAATGGCCAGCGGCGTATCGACAAAAACTTCAATAAAGCGCCCTTCCCCTACCATATCACGCACCATCTGGCGTTCTGCACGGTGCGGCGAGATAAAGGCGCTCAGCACGATTAAGCCGGCATCGACCATTAGCTTTGCCACTTCGCCTACGCGGCGAATGTTCTCTTTACGATCGCTCTCGCTAAAGCCCAAATCGCGGCAAAGGCCGTGGCGCACGTTGTCGCCGTCCAGCAAATAGGTACTGACGCCAAGCTGATGCAGCGCCTGTTCCAGTGCACCGGCAACGGTAGACTTACCAGAGCCGGAAAGCCCGGTAAACCACAGTACCGCGCCCTGATGACCGTGCAGCTGTTCGCGCTCCGCACGCGTTACCGCGTGCGAATGCCAGACGACGTTTTCGTCATGAGCGGCCATTATTGACCGCCTGACAGATCGCGTGCGCCCCATTGTGGGAAATGACGACGTACCAGCGCGTTAAACTCCAGCTCAAAGGCGCTGAATTCGCCGCTTGCCTGTATCGCATCTTCTTTCGCTTCGCGGATCATCCCTGCACCGACCGTGACGTTGCTGAGCCGATCGATAAAGATCATGCCGCCGGTCACCGGATTCTGCTGATAGTTATCCAGCACCATCGGCTCATCAAAGGTCAGATCCACCAGGCCGATGCCGTTCAGCGGCAGGCTTTCGACTTCGCGACGGTCCAGACTGTTAATTTCAACCTGATACTGAATGCCTTCAACGCGCGCGCGGGTTTTCTTACCGGCGATTTTAATATCGAAGCTTTGACCCGGCACCAGCGGCTGCTCGGCCATCCAGACCACGTCTACGCTGGCCGACTGCACGGGTTTCAGCTCGGCGCTGGCGTCCACCAGCAGATCGCCACGGCTGATATCAATCTCATCTTTCAGTACCAGCGTGATCGCTTCGCCAGCCTGCGCTTCTTCAAGATCGCCATCAAAAGTCACAATGCGGGCAACGGAAGATTCTACGCCGGAAGGCAGCACTTTCACGCGCTGGCCGACCTTCACAAAACCTGATGCCAGCGTACCGGCGTAGCCACGGAAGTCCAGGTTAGGACGGTTCACGTACTGTACCGGGAAGCGCATCGGCTGCTGCTCGACAATGCGTTTCACCTCAACGGTTTCCAGCACGTCCAGCAGCGTTGGGCCGCTATACCAGCTCATCGCCTGGCTGGGCGCGGCAACGTTTTCCCCTTCCAGCGCCGACAGTGGCACAAAGCGGATATCCAGATCGTTCGGCAGCTGTGCGGCAAAATCCAGATAGTCCTGTTTGATCTGCTCAAAGGTCGCTTCGCTGTACTCGACCAAATCCATCTTGTTAACGGCAACAATCAGGTGCTTGATACCCAACAGCGTAGAGATAAAGCTGTGGCGACGCGTCTGGTCCAGCACGCCTTTACGCGCGTCGATCAGCAGAATAGCCAGGTCGCAAGTTGATGCGCCGGTAGCCATATTACGCGTGTACTGCTCGTGTCCCGGCGTATCGGCGATAATAAACTTACGCTTTTCGGTTGAGAAATAGCGGTAGGCCACGTCGATAGTGATGCCCTGCTCGCGCTCGGCCTGCAGGCCATCCACCAGCAGCGCCAGATCCAGCTTTTCGCCCTGGGTGCCGTGACGCTTGCTGTCGTTATGCAGCGAAGAGAGCTGATCTTCATAAATCTGGCGCGTATCGTGCAGCAGACGACCAATCAGCGTGCTCTTGCCATCGTCGACGCTGCCGCAGGTCAGAAAACGCAGCAGGCTTTTATGCTGCTGAGCGTGTAGCCAGGCTTCCACGCCGCCCTGGTCGGCAATTTGTTGTGCAATGACGTTGTTCATCTCGGCTCCTTAGAAATAACCCTGGCGTTTCTTCAGCTCCATCGAGCCGGACTGATCGCGGTCAATGACGCGCCCCTGACGTTCGCTGGTGGTCGATACCAGCATCTCTTCGATGATTTCCGGCAGCGTTTGCGCTTCGGATTCCACCGCACCGGTCAGCGGCCAGCAGCCTAACGTACGGAAACGCACCATGCGCTGCTCGATGGTTTCGCCTGGCTGCAAATCGATACGGTCATCGTCGATCATCATCAGCATGCCGTCGCGCTCAAGAACCGGACGAGGTGCGGCCAGGTACAGCGGAACGATTTCGATATTTTCTAAAAAGATGTACTGCCAGATATCCAGCTCGGTCCAGTTGGACAGCGGGAACACACGAATGCTTTCGCCTTTATTGATCTGGCCGTTGTAGTTGTGCCACAGCTCAGGGCGCTGGTTTTTTGGATCCCAGCGGTGAAAGCGGTCGCGGAAAGAGTAAATACGCTCTTTCGCACGGGACTTTTCTTCATCACGGCGAGCACCGCCGAACGCGGCATCAAAGCCGTACTTGTTCAGCGCCTGCTTTAACCCTTCGGTTTTCATAATGTCGGTATGCTTGGCGCTACCGTGCACAAAGGGGTTAATGCCCATTGCCACGCCTTCCGGGTTTTTATGCACCAGCAGTTCGGCACCAATCGCTTTCACCGTACGGTCGCGGAACTCGTACATTTCGCGAAACTTCCAGCCGGTGTCCACATGCAGCAGCGGGAAAGGTAGTGTGCCCGGATAGAAGGCTTTACGCGCCAGATGCAGCATTACCGAAGAATCTTTCCCGATAGAGTACATCATCACCGGGTTGCTAAATTCTGCCGCCACTTCACGGATGATATGGATACTTTCCGCTTCCAGTTGACGCAGGTGGGTGAGTCGTTTTTGATCCATAACTTTTCCTCAAGCCAAATTCACAACGGCGGAATCACGTCCGTCCCGCTGTGCTGAATGTTGAAACCACGCCAGCTGCTGATGCAGATTAACCACTTCCCCAATCACTAACAGGGCTGGCGTTGGCGCACGTTGTGCGAGTCCTTCTAATTCCTGTAGCGTGCCGATCAGTACCTGCTGGTCCTGACGCGTGCCGCGGCCAATCACCGCTACAGGCGTCTGCGCATCGCGGCCGTGGGCGATAAGCTGCGCTGAGATTTCAGCGGCTTTTACCGTGCCCATGTAGATAGCCAGCGTCTGGCGCGCACGGGCCAGCGAAGGCCAGTCCATCTCTTCGCCATCGGCGCGGCAGTGTCCGGTAATAAACAGCACGCTCTGTGCATGGTCGCGGTGCGTCAGCGGAATACCGGCGTAGGCCGTTGCGCCTGCTGCTGCGGTCACCCCCGGCACGACCTGGAAAGGAATGCCCGCTTCCACGGCGGCCTGTAGCTCTTCGCCGCCACGGCCGAAAATAAAGGGATCGCCGCCCTTCAGGCGCACCACGCGCTTGCCCTTTTTGGCCAGCTCAACCAGCATGCGGTTGGTTTCTTCCTGCGGCACGCTGTGCGCGCTGGCGCGTTTACCCACGCAAATGCGATCGGCGTCGCGACGCACCAGATCGAGAATTTCATCGCTGACCAGATGATCGTAAAGCACCACGTCCGCCTGCTGCATCACCTGAAGGCCGCGCAGGGTCAGAAGCCCGGCATCGCCGGGGCCTGCGCCTACCAGGATGATCTCACCCTGACCTGCTTCCGGATTGTCCAGCTGGCTGGCAAGCGTACGTTCCGCTCCTTCCAGATTGCCGGAGGCGACCTGGCTGGCAAACAGACCGCTGAAGGCCGTTTCCCAAAAGCGTCTGCGCTGCGACATTTTGCCCAGCCGCTGTTTAACTCTGTCACGCCAGCTACCGGCAATAGCGGCCATCTGGCCCAGATTTTGCGGCAGCAAAGCTTCTATCTTTTCACGCAGCAGACGGGCCAGTACGGGCGCGGTGCCGCTGGATGAGATAGCGACCACTAAGGGCGAACGGTCGACAATCGAGGGAAAAATAAAGGAGCATTTAGGCTGATCGTCAACCACGTTAGCCAACAGCCTGCGCTCGCTGGCATCGTCAAAAACGCGGCTGTTGAGCTCGCTGTCGTCGGTGGCGGCAATCACCAGATAAACCAGGTCGAGCTGCGTGCTGTGATACTCGCTGGCGATCCACTCTACTTCGCCGCTCTGCTTCAGCGACAGCAGCTCTTCGCACAGCTCACGGGCAGCAATCTGCACGCGCGCGCCTGCACGACGCAGCAGTTCAATTTTACGCGCGGCAACATCGCCGCCGCCGACCACCAGCACCGGTTTATTTCGGATGTCTGCAAAAAGGGGAAGATAATCCACGTCAGCCTTGCTAAATAACAAAAAGTTAACGCGACTATAGGGCGGCGAAGGAGCCTTATGAAATTACTAATTGGAATGAGTAGTTCCCGAATGGAATAACGTGACGGCAAAGCTTCGCACAAAATGTGCTTAACAGATGGATTTTAGCGGCTTTAAGAGAGATTGTAATTGTGCGTTGCGGGTCACACTTTCATACTTAAGCCGCAAAATATTTTCGCCGTTTCGTCACAGGATGACGACTAAGGACATAACATGTTTTCCCGACTCCGCCTGGGCATGCTGAGCGCGTTGCTTGCCTGCGGTGCATTTTTTCCTCTTCATGCGGCGACCAAAGATGGTCAGTTCGCCGAGCAGCAGTTGCGCCACATTGCGACCTATTTTCCAGGCCGCATGGCCGGAAGCCCTGCCGAGATGCTCAACGCCGACTATTTACAGCAGCAGTTCCAGCAGTGGGGCTATGCGAGCAATAAACGAGATTTTACTACACGCTATCAGTATAAATCACAGGATGGCCACGTTAGCGAGCACAACGTTACGGCTACGTCGGTTATTGCCGCCCGGGCTGGCGACGTCCCGCAACAAATAGTGATTCTGGCGCAGGCCGACACTTATCTGCCGCAAAGCGACAGCGATCGACAAAAAAACCTTGGCGGCCTGACCTTACAGGGCGCAGACGATGACGCTTCAGGCCTGGCGGTCATGCTGGAGCTGGCAGAACAGCTGAAGTCGGTGCCGCTGCATTACGGGCTGCGTTTTGTGGCGCTGAGCGGCGAATCGCTGCACGGCGAAGAAGATTATCTGGCGCGCATGACGCCGGAAGAGAAAAAGCACACCTTGCTGGTCATTAAGCTCAATGGCCTGCTGACCGGCGATAAACTCTTTTTTAACAGCGGCGCCAATACGCCGGAACCGGTGGCGCGTCAGACCCGCGATCGCGCGCTGGCGATTGCCCGGGCCGCAAATATTACTGCCGCCACGCTGGGCAAGATAGTGAAAAAAGAGCCTGCGGTAGACGTCTTCGATAAGGCCGGTATTCCGCTGTTGAGCGTCCGGGCCGCAAACTGGGGAAAAACGGCCAGCGCTTACGTACCACTAACGCCCATTTCCCGGAAGGTAGCTGCCAGCGACGTGCCGACTGCGATAACCTTGCTTATCTGGATCGCTGGCTGCCGGGTCGCATTACGCATCGTACGCACGACAGCGTAAAAATCCTGCGGCCTTTGATTCGCGAATTAGCCAACCCTCAACCCGAGCCGTAAGGAGCGCCCGTGTATATTGTGAGTCTGACCTACAACCGTCCGATGGAAGAAGTAGAAGCCGCGCTGGCTGCGCATATCGCGTGGCTGGACGACTACTTTGCCGATGGCACTTTTATTGCCGCAGGCCGTAAAGATCCGCGGACCGGTGGCGTCATCCTGATAAAAGATATCCCTCAGGCGCGCCTGGAGGAAATTCTGGCAGAGGATGCTTTCCAGAAAGTAGCCGATTATGAAGTTACAAAGGTTAACGTAACGCGCGGCTCAGCGGACTTTTCTGCACTGGTTGGTATGTGAAATTCAGGCCAGTTGGGAAGAAACTACAAAGCCCTTTTTTCCTGTCTGGCCCCCTTCTCAGCCCTGCAACAGCGCACTCGTCACAGACTTACTGGCTTTGCTTACTGTCATTAATCGCCTTCTGTACCGCCTGCTCAACCTGAACTGCCGTAAGCGTAATACTCATGCTGTCCAGCTTGGCTGCTATACGGTTAAAATCGTCACGGCTGGTCGAGCGCAGTGACGATATCTCATCACGTACCCGGGTAAACTGGTTCTGTGCCTGTGCAAACTGGTTTTGCACCTGTGCAAACTGGTTCTGTACCTGTGCAAACTGGTCCTGTACCTGGGTAAACTGATCCTGTACCTGAGTATATGCGGCCCACATCATCGCTCCACTGGTAAGCAACACGCTGCCTGATATTTTCAGGGCATTTTTGAAGGTCAGGGGACTATCAGGTTGAATTGTCATAACGCGATCCTCTAATCAAATGATGTCCTTTTCAGCGATATAATGAAGGGGTTTCCTTTTCAACGTTATATCGCGTGTCGCCATCAATATTTTCCGTGGCAGGCCGTTTTCTCCTGGCTAATTCTGATCTTCCCAATTCTGCAACAGCGCACAGGCTTACTGGCTTTGCTTACTGTCGTTAATCGCTTTTTGTACCGCCTGCTCAACCTGAACGGCCGTAAGCGTAATACTCATGCTGTCCAGCTTGGCTGCTATACGGTTAAAATCGTCACGGCTGGTCGAGCGCAGTGACGATATCTCATCACGCACCTGGGTAAACTGGCTCTGTACCTGTGCAAACTGGTCCTGCACCTGGGTAAACTGATCCTGTACCTGAGTATATGCGGCCCACATCATCGCCCCGGTGCTCAGCAGCACGCTGCCTGATATTTTCAGGGCATTTTTGAAGGTCAGGGGACTATCAGGTTGAATTGTCATAACGCGTTCCTCTAATGAAATGACTTCCTTTTCAGCAACATACCGAGTGTCGCTATCAACATTTTCCATAGTACCATTAAACCGAGCACAAGGTTAAACTTTACCCTATCTGGCTGGAAAATAAGCATCGACTGCACTTATAACCGTCCTTTAGCTCTAAAGTAATCGTACACCTTAGAGGCCTTGAAAAACTTTTGCTCTCTACAGGTTACACAGGCCACCGGAAACGCTCATAACCCCTCCATTCCCGGCCTGGGCCGGTAAATAAGAACACAGGGAAGTGATAACCCGTGATCGGTAGAATTTTACACTGAGCTGAAAAAGTCCCTTTATATTATTGATTTCATCATCCTTTAAAAGAAATTAATTATTTCACTGCGAGCCTCCTCGCAAATAATTAACTTCTCATTTCACAGTTGCTCATTATTTATTGAGCAGCATTCCATATTTAAAAACCACTTATTTATTTAAAGGAAAAAGGGAAACTTCGCATTGACCACAAAGAGAAAAAGAATAGAGTAGGCAGGCGTCGGATAAAAACGGCGGCATTAAATAGCGAGACTCGGCAGTGTTGAAGCACTGACGAGCCTCTGACCACAATGTTATGAGGACTAACACTATGGCTGTGAAACAGTTTACCCAGACTCGCCCCGAGTTTACAAATTTTTCATCACTTCCTGCGGGAATGGACTTTATTGACCTGGCGGAATATAACGAGCGACTCGTTTCCGCCTTAATGGAGACGGATAATGACATGGAACGCCTTGCGCTTTTTAAAAAGCTTACCGCCAGCTTTGAGAAATTACGGTCAATTTATCAGGAGCCGGTTCCCGATAACCGTATTATGCAATTAACAACAGGTGACGTTACTACACTCCGTAATACGCCTTTTATTACAGAGCCTGAAACCCTTACCGACTATTGCCAGGCTTTAACGCAGGTATTAATGAGCGGCTCCGTCAGTGGGGAAACGCAACGGGAACTGCTCTGCCTGCTGTTCGAGCTGGTGAACTTTCAGGTCGATGACCTGAAAGCACCGCGCTATATAGAAACCTATGGAGGCCTGGTACAGGTCCGGTAAGGTTGTGGGAACTCAATGCAGCAATTTCATTGCTGATGCACTGCTACGAGCCTGTGGCAGCTTTTACAGCGACATAATTGCTAACCAGCAGCAAGGGCTGGTCGGATAAGCGAACCGTCTGGCGCATGGACGCGCCAGGCGAGCCTTTAGGAAGGATTCACGGCGAGTCCGCGTTCCGACCTGCCCTTGCAGCCTGAGCCCGATCTCACAGCGACCTTTTACAGCGGCTCAATCGCTAATGATTTGCACCGCTCTCGCAGCGCCTTTCACAGCGACTCAATCGCCTAACCAGCAGCGAGGGCTGGTCGGATAAGCGGACCGTTTGGCGCATGGACGCGCCAACCGAGCCTACAGGGATGTATTCACGGCGTGTCCGCGTTCCGACCTGCCCTTGCAGCCTGACCCCGATCCCGCAGCGACATTACACAGCAACTCAGCCGCTTATGCCGCCTGCCACCAATCTCACAGCGTCCTTCCACAGCGGCTCAATTGCTAATGATTTGCCCCGATCTCACAGCGACTTTCCGCAACGGCTCAATCGCTAATGATTTGCACTGCTCTCACAGCGACCTTCCGCAACGCTTACCGCTACTCGTGCAGCCCGCACTCGCGCTTCAGACCGAAGAAGCGCGTTTCCTCTTCCGCCATGCCCGGCTCCCACTTCTTCGTGGTATGCGTATCCCCTACCGACAGATAACCCTGCTCCCACAGCGGATGGTAACCCAGGCCATGCTCCTGCAAATACTGATAAACCTGGCGGTTGTCCCAGTCGATAATCGGCAGCACCTTAAATACGCCGCGCTGGATAGCCAGCACCGGCAGATTAGCGCGGCTGCTGGACTGATCGCGACGCAGACCGGCGAACCACGTCTGCGCGTTCAGCGTTTTCAGCGCCCGGTTCATCGGCTCGACTTTGTTAATGTCGTTATAGCGCTCAATGCCTTCCACGCCCTGCTCCCACAGCTTACCGTAGCGCGCTTCCTGCCACGCCGCGCTCTGCTCTGCCCGGAAAACCTGCAGATTCAGCCCCAGCTTGTCGGTCAGTTCATCAATAAACCGATAGGTCTCCGGAAACAGATAGCCGGTATCGGTCAGAATAACCGGAATACCCGGCTTCACCTGAGAAACCAGATGCAGGCTTACCGCCGCCTGAATACCAAAGCTGGAGGAGAGCACAGCTTCACCCGGCAGGTTTTCCAGCGCCCAAACCACGCGATCCTGCGCCGACAATTTTTCCAGCCGGGTATTGATTTCCGCCAGCGCCATTACGCGCTCAACTTTAGGTAATTCGTTCAGTGCCGAGAGATCGAGTACAGCCATTGCACGCCTCCGCTTATGCCCAGAAATCACGAGCCGGATCGAGAACCGGTGCCACTATGCCAGCACGGATAGTGAAATCGCCAAAGCCTTCTTCCGCTTCGCGTTCTTTTGACCAGCGATCCAACAAATGATCAAGGGTAGTTAAAATTTCATCTTCGGTAATGTTCTCACGATACATACGCGGAATGCGCGTGCCGATACGGTTACCGCCAAGATGCAGGTTATAGCGGCCTGGGGCCTTGCCTACCAGCCCGACCTCGGCCAGCAGCGCGCGGCCACAGCCGTTAGGACAGCCCGTCACGCGCAGCACGATGTGCTCATCGCCAACGCCGTGCGCGGTCATCAACTCTTCCACACGGGTAACAAATGACGGCAGGAAACGTTCCGCCTCGGCCATCGCCAGCGGACAGGTAGGAAACGCCACGCACGCCATTGAGTTCTCACGCTGTGCGGTAACGCTTTCCATCAGACCGTGTTCACGAGCCAGCGCTTCAATTGCCGGTTTGTCCGTTTCCGGCACGCCCGCCACAATCAGGTTCTGGTTAGCGGTCAGGCGGAAGTCGCCCTTATGCACTTTGGCAATCTCCGCCAGCCCGGTTTTCAGCGGACGGCCAGGATAATCCAGCAGGCGACCGTTTTCGATAAACAGCGTCAGGTGCCAGTTATTATCAATGCCTTTCACCCAGCCAAAGCGATCGCCACGAGTGGTAAATTCATAAGGACGGATCGGCTCAAAGGTCAGGCCAGCGCGACGCTCCACTTCCTCTTTGAAAGTTTCCACGCCCACGCGCTCCAGCGTGTATTTGGTTTTGGCATTTTTACGATCGGTACGATTACCCCAGTCGCGCTGCGTGGTTACTACCGCTTCCGCCACGTCGAGAATTTTTTCGACCGGCAGATAGCCAAACTCGCTGGCGGTACGCGCGTAGGTTGCTTTGTTGCCGTGATCGATAGAAAGGCCGCCGCCCACCAGCAGGTTAAAGCCGACCAGCCTGCCGTTTTCTGCAATAGCGATAAAGTTCAGATCGTTAGCGTGCAGATCGACATCGTTATGCGGCGGCACCACCACGGTCGTTTTAAACTTACGCGGCAGATAGGTTTCGCCCAGGATCGGCTCTTTATCGGTGGTAGCGACCTTTTCCTGATCCAGCCAGATCTCTGCGTAAGCACGCGTTTGCGGCAGCAGATGTTCGGACAGCTTTTTCGCCCACTCGTACGCTTCCTGGTGCAGTTCAGACTCTATCGGGTTAGAGGTGCACAGCACGTTGCGGTTCACGTCGTTAGCCGTTGCCAGCGCGTCCAGACCAACTTCGCTCAGCATCTGGTGTGCAGGCTTAACGTTGCCTTTCAGAATACCGTGGAACTGGAAAGTCTGGCGGTTGGTCAGACGGATACTGCCGTAAATAGTATTATTTTCGGCAAACTTATCGATGGCCAGCCACTGCGTTGGCGTGATGATGCCGCCTGGCAGACGGCAGCGCAACATCATAGCGTGACGCGGCTCCAGCTTCTGCTCGGCACGTTCGGCACGGATATCGCGATCGTCCTGCTGGTACATGCCGTGAAAGCGGATCAGCAAAAAGTTGTCGCCGGTAAAACCGCCGGTCAGGCCATTTTGCAGATCTTCGCTAATGGTGCCACGCAGATAGTTACTCTCTTTCTTCAGGCGTTCAGCGTCGGTCAGTTTACCTTCTACCACCAGCGGGCCGGGATGCTTTTCATTGCTCATAAGGCTGTCTCTTTAAAATTTGTTAATGCTGCAGGCGGTTCAGTTTCCACCTGCAAGGCTGAGCTGTCTGGCCGGACGCCGGTTAGTAAACGTCGCGCTGATAACGGCGCTCAATGCGCAGCTCGCTTAAGAATTCGTCGGCGGTCTCTGTATCCATGCCGCCGTGTTCCGCTACTACTTCCAGTAAAGCCTGTTCAACATCTTTTGCCATACGGTTAGCATCGCCGCACACGTAGATATGCGCACCTTCTTCAATCCAGCGCCAGACTTCTGCGCCCTTCGCGCGGATCTTGTCCTGAACATAAACTTTCTGCTGCTGATCGCGAGACCACGCCAGGTCGATATTGGTCAGCAGGCCGTCTTTCACATAACGCTGCCATTCCACCTGATAAAGGAAGTCTTCCGTGAAGTGCGGATTACCAAAGAAAAGCCAGTTTTTACCTTCTGCACCGTCGTTGTCGCGCTGCTGCATAAAGGCGCGGAACGGCGCAATGCCGGTGCCTGGCCCAATCATAATGACCGGCGTTTCCGGGTTAGCTGGCAGACGGAAATTATCGTTATGTTCGATAAATACGCGGATTTCGCCGTCTTCTTCCAGGCGATCGGCCAGGAAGCTGGAAGCGCCGCCCGCACGGGCACGACCATCAATTTCGTAACGCACCGCGCCCACGGTGATATGCACTTCGCTTTCGCTCTCCGCCTGGGATGACGCAATAGAATAGAGGCGCGGCGTTAGCGGGCGCAGCAGCTCGATCAGCTGTTCAGCACGCAGCTCGGTCGGTGCCCGGCGTACCATGTCTACAATCGGCGTTGACTGCGCGTACTGTTGCAGGCGGCTCTTGTCGCTGACCAGCTCCAGCAGCTTTTCGTCGCGGCTGAGCTTGCCGTACTGTTCAACAATCTGCGTGGTGTTGACCGTCAGCTCAAAATGTTTTTGCAGCGCCTCGGCCAGCGGCAGTTCGCTACCGTTAACCTGCACGCTTTCATCGCCTTTCAGCCACAGAAGAGCGACCAGTTCCTGCACCAGCGCCGGATCGTTTTCATACCAGATGCCAAGCGCGTCGCCTGGCTGATAGCGCAGGCCGGAATCCCCCAGATCGATTTCGATGTGGCGCACGTCTTTATCCGAGTTACGTCCGGTGATTTTCTGGTTAACGGCCAGGCTGGCGGTCAGCGGCTCTTCTTTAGTGTAAGGACTGCTGAAAACTTCGTTGACCGTGCCGGTCGCATTTGCCGCAGCCGCAGCAGGCGTTTCGGTCGGTACCCGCGCTTTCAGCACGTCGACAATTTTTTTACGCCACTGCTCGGCTTCTGCCGCGTATTCCACGTCGGCGTCCACGCGATCCAGCAAACGCTCGCCGCCCAGCTCGCCCAGCTTGCCGTCAAAATCTTTTCCGGCCTGGCTGAAAAATTCGTACGAGGTGTCGCCAAGACCGAAGACCGCAAAAGCGGTATTGTCCATCTTCGGCGCTTTTTTCGACATCAGGAACTTGTGCAGCGCCACGGCTTCTTCCGGCGGTTCGCCTTCGCCCTGGGTAGAGGTAATCACCACCAGCAGCTTTTCCTGCGCGATCTGCTTAAATTTATAATCGCCCGCGTTGACCAGGTTTACGTTCAGCTTCGCCGCCAGCAAATCGTCACGCAGCTGTTCAGCCACGCGACGCGCGTTACCGGTTTGCGAAGCGGAAAGCAGCGTGATGGTTGGCACATCCACCGGTGCAGGTGCGCTGGCAACGGTCGTGTTCGGTGCCTGGTTAACCATGCCCCAGAAATAGCCAGAGAGCCAGGCTAGCTGTGTGGTAGAGAAATCGCCGGTTGCCGCCTGAAGGCGGGAGAGCTGTTCCGGATTAAGCGGAAGCAGAGAAGCTGGAGGTGCCTGAGTCGTCATTGCGTTGAAAGTTCCAGTATCGGTGGTCAGGGCCGTAAAGACAGCAAGATTACGCTAGGGTAACGACTGGCATAATAACCCTTAAATAAGGGTTGGTAATATAAAATAACCAAAATGACTAAACGGTTTTACAAGTAAGCTATAGCGGCGAAACAGGTTAGCGAAATCACTATTTATCAGCCAGTTACGTACGTAACCTTTTCTCTACGATCGAGATTGTCTTTATTACCGGCGAAACGGGTGCGAAAAAAGGCGTTTTCGGGTAGACTTCGCCCGTTTTTTTGAGAAATTACTGAGATTGTCACATGGCTACCACCCTGTTTAAAGATTTCCAATTCGAGGCGGCTCACCACTTGCCTAACGTGCCGGAAGGCCACAAATGCGGCCGTCTGCACGGGCACTCTTTCCTGGTGCGGCTCGAAATTACCGGCGAAGTAGATGCGCATACCGGCTGGATCATGGATTTCGCCGAGCTGAAGGCCGCCTTCAGGCCGCTCTACGATCGTCTGGATCACTATTACCTGAACGATATCGAAGGCCTGGAGAATCCTACCAGTGAAGTGCTGGCAAAATGGATTTGGGATCGGATGAAGCCGCAGCTGCCTCTGCTCAGTGCCGTAATGATTAAAGAGACCTGCACGGCGGGCTGCGTTTATAAAGGTTAAGCGGACGGTTTACGCCGTTAATTAACCTTCAGGATAAAATGACAGGGATTAATGAAGAGGCGGCCGCAGGGCCGCCTTTTTTATCAGGCGATATTTAAATATTTATGCGTCTGCATGGATAAACGCCAGTTGCGGGCGATACAGGTTTCAATGCACAGCTTTGTCGCATCTTCTTTCTGGCTGATGGGCTGCAACGCAATGATACGCGGCTTGCTGTCGTTCAGCGTCGCCAGCAGCGCGTCCAGCGCTTCTACATCACGCAGTCGGGCCACCGGATGCTTCACCTCATCTGCGCGTACCAGCGCCTGATTCAGCACGTCATAGCCGCCGCGCATATTTACCTTTGGTGAAACCGTCACCCAGGTTTTCTCACTGCACTTAACCTGATGAGTGCCGCTGGTTTCAATCTGGCAGCTAAAGCCGTTTTCTTCCAGCGCCTGCGTCAGCGGCGTAAGGTCGTGGATGCAAGGCTCGCCGCCGGTGATCACCACGTGTCGCGCCGTCCAGCTATGATTTTTAATCACGTTCAGCAGCGCATCGGCATCCGCCGCGCCCCAGGCATCGGTTTCTACCGTCTTCAGCAGGATATCGCCCAGCGAAGTTTCCCGATCGGCCAGCTTATCCCAGGTGTGTTTGGTATCACACCAGCTGCAGCCCACCGGGCATCCCTGCAGGCGGATAAAAATTGCCGGAACGCCGGTGTAAAACCCTTCGCCCTGCAACGTCTGGAACATTTCATTAATCGGGTACTGCATCACGCTCTCAACTGACTGTGAAAATAGGGGCGCAAAGTATGACAGATAGCGGCTTTTTAACCAACTCGCATTGTGCGGTCGGTGACAATTCTTCTCTTCCTTGCTGCTTGTGCCAGCCGCCTGCTTCCCTCTTAACAGCCAGATTAAGAGTCAATAAGCCAATAATAAAATCGGTAATTTCCATAAAAGCGTCAGTTAAGGCGATATAATTTTTAATAAATAATTATTATGGGAAAATATAAACGGTTATTCAGAACGCCAGACAGCTATATATAACTACAAATCTGGCTCTACCCATAGCAATGACTTTATAACAACCACGGCCCTACAGTGCTTTAAAGATTTTAAATTTTTAACCAGGAAAAAGCCCTATGAAATTAAAAAATAAAAAATTACTATGCAGCTCTGTACTGTTGCTATCCGCCTCGCTACAGTTTGCCCACGCACAGATAACGACCAGCAATAGTATTTCCGCTTCTCTGATTGATAATTCTTCGATCTTTATACCAGGCGCAACCCAGCCCCAGCCCTCGAAAGGAGACTTTAATTTTATCGTTATGGCCGATCCGCAATCCTTTCGTCTGATGCACGGCGGCGACCCTAATAGCGAAAGCGCAAATGGTACAGAATGGAGAGCGATACATACCAACCTTATCAAGGCTATTAATACCATGAATGCCTCTTTTGGCATTATCAATGGCGATATGACCGAGTTTGGCAGGGCTAACTCCTGGAAAGCCTCACTAAAGATGTTTAACCAGCTAAAATTCCCTTACTATTTCGGCCTGGGCAATCATGACTACCAGAATAATGCACATGATTGTTGGGATGCGACCTATATGACTATCGACGGCTGCGCTATTCGTTCGGTAGACACCATGCTTAGCTATATCAATTTATATAAAAATAAGCTGGATAACTTTTCAGTAGACTGGAATGACAACAGAGGCAGCTTATCCTATTCCTGGGATTATAAAGGGGTGCACTTTGTGCAGCTGCACAACCATCCTAATTATCAGGTGAAATTGCGTAATACCTGGTCTCAGGTAAAGTATGACATTATTCCATCTCTGACCTGGCTCGCGGAAGATCTCAGGCTCGCGCGCCTTCGCGGCGTCGACAATATCATTTTAAATCTGCATGAATACAGGGATGATTTTACCAGCTCTGCAAGCAGTTATGCCCGACGCCAGTTTAACGCCATTATGAACACCTATAAACCGCTGGCTGTTTTTGCCGGGCACAACCATCAACTTTTAAGAAACAGGCATTACAACGACAGTTTTTATGGGGACACTACCGTCTACCGTACAGGCGCGACGTTTGACGGGAAATTTCACGCCGCGACATATCATGCAGACGGCACTTTAACAGTAACCGAAATGAGCGGAAAAACAGGAAAGCCTGTTGCCCTGGCAAAATATCAGGAAGTAAAAGTCACGCCAAATCCGATTTGTAAACTTTCCGGGCAAAGCGGAAAAGCGGGTGACATTTATTCAACAACTTTTCTTCCTGCCACCCACCAGTGGAACCTGCGGCAAATTTTAAGAAGCGGTAATAATGTCGATGTCAGTAAGTCAGGAACATCCTATATGCGGGCATGGAATGAAGGTAACCCTTATCAAATATGGAAGTTTGAAAAAGCTTATGGGGATAGCTGGCCGGAATTTAATTCCTGGTATACGTTAAAGCAGCTGGGTACCGGGAAAGTTCTGGACAGCAATGCAGCCGGTAAGGTTTACACCAATTACGCTACGCCAGGTAATGCTTATCAGCAATGGTGGCCAATTAAAACAGAGCGTGGTGAATTAATGCTTCTTAACCGCGCCACTAAACGCTTCCTGGATGGTAACGGCACCAGTCTGTATACAAATGCAGGTTATGAAGCGTTTAATCAGTACAAGGTCTGGCAGGTCAGCCACGGCTGGAATCGCAAAACACCTGATGAAATCCGCTATTTTAAAGCTAATCAAAACGGAGCTTGGAAGCAGCCGTTTCCTTCAGGTACCCAGAGTAATACATGGTGGAGTTACGCAGGCAAGCATGACTTTCTGTCGCCTTCACCTTGTATAGGATGGTAATGCGCTAAAAGTAAAAAACCCCCATTACGGGGGTTTTAAACCGTGGCCAGCGTGCAGGCTCAGAAAGCCCCCGCTGGTCAGCGGTCTGCGAGCTTCCCTTGCGGGAAGCTCTTTTTATTACTGACCTTTAACTTCTTTCAGGCCATTGAACGGCGCGCGGCTGCCCAGTGACTCTTCGATACGGATCAGCTGGTTGTACTTGGCAACGCGGTCAGAACGGCTCATAGAACCTGTTTTGATCTGGCCTGCCGCCGTACCTACCGCCAGGTCGGCGATGGTCGCGTCTTCGGTTTCGCCTGAACGGTGAGAGATAACCGCCGTATAGCCAGCGTCTTTCGCCATTTTGATTGCAGCCAGGGTTTCGGTCAGAGAACCGATCTGGTTGAACTTGATCAGAATGGAGTTAGCGATGCCTTTATCGATACCTTCTTTCAGGATTTTGGTGTTGGTCACGAACAGGTCGTCGCCCACCAGCTGGATTTTGTCGCCCAGCACTTTGGTCTGGTAAGCAAAACCGTTCCAGTCGGACTCGTCCAGACCATCTTCGATGGAGACGATCGGGTACTGTTTGGTCAGATCTTCCAGGAAGTGGGTAAACTCTTCGGAAGTGAAGGCTTTGTTGCCTTCGCCAGCCAGCACATATTTGCCGTCTTTGTAGAATTCAGATGCCGCGCAGTCCATCGCCAGCGTGATGTCTTTGCCCAGCTCGTAGCCCGCCGCTTTTACCGCTTCCGCGATAACTGCCAGCGCTTCGGCGTTAGAACCCAGGTTTGGCGCGTAGCCGCCTTCGTCGCCTACAGCGGTGCTCATGCCTTTAGACTTCAGCACTTTCGCCAGGTTGTGGAAAACTTCAGAACCCATACGAACCGCTTCTTTCAGCGTTTTTGCGCCAACAGGCTGGATCATGAATTCCTGGATGTCGACGTTGTTGTCGGCGTGCTCACCACCGTTGATGATGTTCATCATTGGCAGCGGCATAGAGAATTTGCCTGGGGTACCGTTCAGTTCGGCGATGTGCTCGTACAGCGGCATGCCTTTAGCGGCAGCGGCAGCTTTAGCCGCAGCCAGAGAAACGGCCAGAATGGCGTTAGCGCCAAATTTGGATTTGTTTTCGGTGCCGTCAAGATCGATCATGATCTTGTCGATGTTTGCCTGGTCTTTGGCATCTTTGCCGGTTACCGCGTCCGCAATTGGGCCGTTAACAGCCGCAACCGCTTTGGTTACGCCTTTACCCAGGAAACGAGATTTGTCACCGTCACGCAGTTCCAGTGCTTCACGGGAACCGGTAGAAGCGCCTGATGGGGCTGCTGCCATACCGACAAAACCGCCTTCCAGATGCACTTCTGCTTCAACGGTCGGGTTGCCACGAGAGTCGATGATTTCGCGACCGATGACTTTAACGATTTTGGACATTAGTTTTTCCTCAGTACAAGTTAACTTAAAACTCAGACAAACAACGCGCGAAAATACTTCTTATCTTTCGAGCTGTAGCCGTGTTGGCTGCCTTCCTCACCCCGGTCACGTACTAAGGTAAGCTCCCGGGGATTCACTTGATGGCCGCCTTGCTTCAGCTCAGAGTCTGGCAAGTATAAATTCGCGCGCTGCCATGAAAACTACTTATTTCGCCAAACGCTTCTGATGCTCGCTGGCCGCTTTAACGAAGCCGGCAAACAGTGGATGGCCGTCACGCGGCGTTGAGGTGAATTCCGGATGGAACTGACAGGCCACAAACCACGGATGGTTCGGGATCTCAACGATTTCAACCAGCTGATCGTCGCCAGAACGACCGGCAACGCGTAATCCCGCCGCTTCGATCTGCTTTAACAGCATGTTGTTGACTTCGTAGCGGTGACGATGGCGCTCCACGATAGTATCAGAGCCGTACAGCTGGCGTACCAGGCTATCCGGCGTCAGCTGACACTGCTGGCTACCCAGGCGCATGGTGCCGCCCAGATCGCTTTTCTCTGTACGCACTTCAACATTGCCTTCTTCGTCGCGCCATTCGGTGATCAGCGCAACAACCGGGTATTTACAGTCTGGCACAAATTCCGTTGAATTCGCGTCCGTCATGCCGGCCACGTTGCGCGCGAACTCCATCAGCGCAACCTGCATACCCAGGCAGATGCCAAGGTAAGGAATGTTGTTTTCACGGGCGTAGCGAGCGGTCATCAGCTTGCCTTCCACGCCGCGATAGCCAAAGCCACCCGGGATCAGGATAGCATCCAGATCTTTCAGAATTTCGACGCCGCGGCTTTCAACATCCTGCGAATCGATCAGCTTGATGTTAACCGTTACGCGGTTTTTCAGGCCGCCGTGCTTCAGCGCTTCAATCACGGATTTATACGCATCCGGCAGCTCGACATATTTGCCGACCATACCAATGGTCACTTCGCCGCCCGGATTAGCTTCTTCGTAAATTACCTGTTCCCATTCGGCCAGGTTCGCTTCCGGCGCGTTCAGGTTGAAGCGCTTGCAGATATAGTCATCCAGGCCCTGCGATTTCAGCATGCCGGGAATTTTGTAGATTGAATCGACATCTTTCAGCGAGATAACCGCTTTTTCCGGCACGTTACAGAACAGCGCGATTTTCGCCCGCTCATTGGCAGGAACCGCGCGGTCGGAACGGCAGATCAGCACGTCCGGCTGGATACCGATGGAGAGCAGTTCTTTAACGGAGTGCTGCGTTGGCTTGGTTTTCACCTCACCCGCCGCCGCCATATAAGGCACCAGCGTCAGGTGCATATACATGGTGTGCTCACGGCCAACGTCAACCGCCATCTGGCGAATGGCTTCGAGGAACGGCAGCGATTCGATATCGCCGACGGTACCGCCAATTTCCACCAGCACCACATCATGGCCTTCGCCACCTTCGATGATGCGCTCTTTGATAGCGTTGGTGATGTGTGGGATCACCTGAATGGTCGCGCCCAGATAGTCGCCGCGACGCTCTTTGCGCAGCACTTCTGAGTAGATACGGCCAGTGGTGAAGTTGTTACGGCGGCTCATTTTGGTACGGATGAAGCGCTCATAGTGACCCAAATCCAGATCGGTTTCCGCGCCGTCATCGGTGACGAACACTTCGCCGTGCTGCGTTGGGCTCATGGTACCCGGATCCACGTTGATATATGGGTCCAGCTTCATGATGGTCACGTTAAGACCACGTGCTTCGAGAATGGCGGCCAGGGAGGCTGCGGCAATGCCTTTACCCAGAGAGGATACGACCCCGCCGGTCACAAAAATATAGTTCGTTGTCATGCTGAACCTGAGAAAGTAGGTTTAAAGACGATGGAATAACCAGGACGGGAA
Source organism: Erwinia sp. BNK-24-b (assembly GCF_047456155.1). Classification (NCBI taxonomy): domain Bacteria; kingdom Pseudomonadati; phylum Pseudomonadota; class Gammaproteobacteria; order Enterobacterales; family Erwiniaceae; genus Erwinia; species Erwinia sp. BNK-24-b. The sequence goes on along the minus strand of NZ_CP179901.1, from coordinate 779,184 downwards.
AACAGTATACGGGAATCCCCTGCAAGCCACAATTAATCGTTTCTGGATATCTGCCAGCCATCGTGTTGACCGCCCCGAGAGTACCCGATTCCGCGAGCGTGAAAATTGACTCGGATCACACTTTTGTTGAATCGAGTCAGCCAGTTATTCCTGAAGAGGAGGCTTTATCAGTGCCGAATACATCGCAATATGCAGACGCTTTTTAATCTCCTGCGTATTTTGTGCCCGTTCCGCAGCACCGTGTGGCCTGCGGCGTGGTAGCAATGCGCCAAACACGATGTCCATCAGCATCCCTGCATAAGATATTGAATCCTCAATAAAAACGCGGCCAGCCTCGTGCTCTTTCGCCAGCCATTCCGCCAGCTTTTCGCGTGATTTCAGCACTTCATTTTCGTAAAGGTAGTCCGATAACGCGGGCATCAGTACCGATTCCCGAATAATTAAATTAAGAATAATTTCCCGCTGGCGCGCCTCTTCTTCGCCGTTATCCAGCCGGAAAATGCGATAAAGCGTCGCCATAACCGGCAAAGCTTCCTCCTGCGGCCTGGGGAGATCGAGGATCAGATGGCGATGCGCATGCACGACTGCCGCAAAAAGCTCGGTTTTATCGCGGAAAACCTCATAGATAGCGCGTTTTGATACTTTGGCCCGGGCAGCGATGGCCGCCGTGGTCGCCGGAATAAAACCGACTTCGATAAAAATTTCACAGGCGGCCTGCAGGATACGTTGCTGACGCGCTTCTGGCGTAATGCTCACTGGCCTGCCCCGCTTCGCTACGGATTTTTCTTCTGCGCTGTCCATTCTGCCCCCAAAGAAAATTGACAAATCGTTCTCGTTTACAATACTGGTACTTGAAAGTACCTTTATTGAGTTATGCTTAACAGCATAGCAGATTTACCCTTTTCATTAATTTTCAGGGAGAACAGCATGCCTGAACATCTTAACGCACCAGCCGTGGCTCAAAGTCCGATTACCGATCCGCGTATTCGCGCTGTTATCGATCGCCTTCAGGCCACGCGCGCCAGGCCGCCCGCAGGCTCGATGAACAAAGAGGCCGGTTTTAATGCGGAAGACTTTGCCGATTACGGTTTCTCTATTCATCCCGAGCAGGGCGATCTGATCTATCTACTGTGCCGGGGAATGAAAGCGACCCGCGTAGTGGATTTTGCCACTTCTGTCGGCATGTCCGCGCTCTATTTTGCTGCGGCGATGCGCGACAACGGCGGCGGCCAGGTTATTGGTTCTGAGCTGCTCGCGTCCAAAGCGGCGGTTGCGCAAAAGAATCTTACCGAGGCGGGGCTGGCGGGATTTGTTGATATCCGGGTTGGCGACGCCCGTGAAACGTTAAAAGACGCAGGCGGGCCGATAGACTTCGCCCTGATTGACGGCTGGCCGCTGGCAGAAGGCCCGACGCTGGCGCGGCAGGTTATTGAACTGATTGCGCCGCAGTTACGGGTTGGGGGTTATGTGCTGAACGATAACGCCGAGCCGGACTTTCTGGACTACATCCGCGACCCGCAAAACGGCTTTATCTCCGTCACGCTACCGATTAAGCGCGGTACGGAGCTGGCGTTAAAAATCCGCTAAGCGGCGGGTTCAAGATAGCGGCGGGTGACGTTAGCCGTTATCCTGGCGGTAAGCTACTCGCCGGCCTTAACCTGCTGCCAGGCCGCTTCCATCTGTTCCAGCGTGGCATCCGGCATCTGTAAGCCCTGCGACGCGATAATCTCTTCAACCTGACGGAAGCGGCGTTCAAACTTGTCATTGGCTTTTTGTAGCGCCGTTTCCGCCTTGCTGCCCAGATGACGCGACAGGTTGACGGTGGCAAACAGCAGATCGCCAATTTCCTCTTCCAGCTTTTGCTGGTCGATCACCGCCTGCTGCGCTTCATGCATCACTTCGTCGATTTCTTCGTAGACCTTGTCCAGCACCGGCCCCAGCGTGTGCCAGTCAAAGCCGACGTTGCTGCAACGCTTCTGGATTTTATGCGCGCGCATCAGCGCGGGCAGCGCACGAGGAATATCGTCCAGCGCCGAATGCTGTGCTTTTTCCGCGCGCTCCTGAATTTTGATCTGCTCCCAGTTTGCCAGCACTTCCTGACTGTTGCTGACCTGCGCATCGCCAAAAATGTGGGGATGGCGACGCTCCAGCTTGTCGCAAATAGTCTGGCAAACGGCGTTAAAATCAAACCGCCCTTCTTCCTGTGCCATTTGCGCATAGAACACTACCTGAAACAGCAAATCACCCAGCTCGCCCTGAAGATCGTCAAAATCTTCGCGGCTGATGGCGTCCAGCACTTCGTAGGTTTCCTCAAGCGTGTAGGGTGCGATGCTGGCAAAGGTTTGTTCGCGATCCCACGGACAGCCTTTTTGCGGATCGCGCAGGGTTTTCATGATGCCCAGCAGGCGATCGAGTGAGGTCATAACAGCGTCCATATCAGTGTGGTGAAAATAATCGGATAACTTTACGACATGACCGAGAAAAATGCATGCCGACAATATGTAGGGTACTGGCGCAGGCAGTTTGCGTTCTGCCAGCGCGCCATCCCCGTATAGCTCAGGTATGGCGAGCACGGCCAGAACGCAAAGTAGCGCTCTGAAAGGTTAATGCAATCTCTTCGCGTCGATGATATCGGGGATCTGGTTTAGCCTTGCCAGCACGCGGCCAAGCACCTGCTGATTGTAGATTTCGATATCCATATCGATCGTCGCCAGCTGCTTTCTGGTGTCGCTCCTGCTGGCGACGCCCAGCACGTTAACCTTTTCATTGGCAAGGATGGTGGTGATATCGCGCAGCAGTCCGCTACGATCGTTGGCGGTAACGCGCACCACCAGCGAATAGCCGCTGGAATAACTTTCGCCCCAGACGGCATCGACAATACGTTCCGGCGCATGCGCAATCAGTTCGGTCAACTGGTCGCAGTCGGCACGATGGATAGAGATACCGCGTCCCTGCGTGATAAAACCGATGATATCGTCGCCGGGGATCGGCTGACAGCAGCGCGCAATGTGGTGCATCAGATTGCCAACGCCTTCGACCACCACGCGGCCGCTCTCTTTGCTGCGCGGCGCGGAAGATTTTTGCTTCAGCTGGCGCAGCGCTTCCAGATCTTCTTCTTCCGCGCTTGGTTTATGCAGCTTCGACTGCAGAAAGTTGCTCATCTGGTTCAGCCGGATATCACCGCCGCCGATAGCCGCCAGCAGCTCATCCAGCGAATTGACGTTATAGCGCGGCAGCAGCAGCTTTTCGGCCTCTTTCAGGCTAATGTCCAGGTGATCCAGCTCGTTATCGAGGATCTGCTTGCCGGCAGCGATATTCTTGTCGCGATCCTGCTTGCGGAACCAGGCGTGGATCTTCGAGCGGCCACGGCTGGTGGTGACATAGCCGAGGTTTGGGTTCAGCCAGTCGCGGCTGGGGTTCGGCTGCTTTTGGGTGATGATGTCAATCTGATCGCCCATCTGCAGCTGATAGGTAAAGGGCACAATGCGGCCGCCGATTTTAGCGCCGATGCAGCGGTGGCCGATATCGCTGTGGATATGGTAGGCAAAATCCAGCGGCGTGGAACCCGCAGGCAAATCCACTACGTCCCCTTTTGGGGTAAAGACATAGACGCGATCGTCAAAGACCTGGCTGCGTACCTCATCCAGCATTTCGCCAGAGTCCGCCATTTCTTCCTGCCACGCGATCAGCTTACGCAGCCACGCGATGCGTTCTTCATGGCCCGATGCGCCGCGCGCGCTGCCGGTGTTGCCGCCCTCTTTATATTTCCAGTGCGCGGCCACGCCCAGCTCGGCATCTTCATGCATCTGGCGGGTACGGATCTGGATCTCGACGGTTTTGCCTTGCGGCCCCAGCACCACGGTATGAATCGACTGATAGCCGTTAGGCTTGGGGTTAGCGACATAGTCGTCAAACTCGCTGGGCAGATGGCGGTAAAGCGTGTGCACGATACCTAACGCACCGTAACAGTCCTGCAGGCGCTCGGCGACGATACGCACGGCCCTGACGTCAAACAGCTCGTCAAACGCCAACGCCTTTTTCTGCATTTTGCGCCAGATGCTGTAGATGTGTTTCGGGCGGCCGTAGACCTCTGCCTTGACGCCTTCCTTAACGATTTCCGTGCGCAGCGACTGCACAAAAGTATCGATATACTGCTCGCGATCGATACGGCGTTCATGCAGCAGTTTAGCAATGCGCTTGTACTCATCAGGATGCAGATAGCGGAAGCAAAAATCTTCCAGCTCCCATTTAAGCTGGCCGATGCCCAGGCGGTTCGCCAGCGGCGCATAGATGTTGGTACACTCTTTGGCGGCCAGCACGCGCTCGTCTTCCGGCGCGTCCTTCACCTCCCTGAGATGCGCGATACGCTCGGCCAGCTTGATGACCACGCAGCGGAAATCTTCCACCATCGCCAGCAGCATGCGCCTGACGTTATCGACCTGTTCCGACGCCATTGAGTCATTATGGGTCGCCTTCAGCTGGCGGATGGCGTCCATATCGCGCACGCCGTGCACCAGCGAAACGATAGCTTTGCCAAATTTTTCTTCCAGCACCGCTTCGGATACGACGTTAGCGTCGGCCAGCGGGAAAATCAGCGCGGCGCGCAGACTTTCGTTATCCATACTGAGCATGGAGAGGATTTCCACCATCTCCACGCCGCGCCAGAGCAACAGCGCGGCGTCAGGATGATGGCGAGTAGCCTCTTCGCAATAGCGCCAGGTCTCGGCTAGTCGTTCACATGACTGCGGATTAGCGATCCCCAAACTGGTGATCCACTGGTCGAGCGCAAACTCGCCAGCCGTATTCAAATGTGCACTTCTTACCGCAACCATATCCTCTCCAGGCTTCACTCTCCCTTACGGGAAGCTATTGTCGGCTAAATAACACCATCGATTCTACGTGCCCGGTATGTGGAAACATATCAAGCAGGGTAATCTTTTCCGCACGGTAACCGGCGGCCAGCAGGAGCTGGCTGTCACGGGCAAGTGTAGTCGGATTACAGGAAACATAGACCACGCTTTCCGGCGCAAGTTTAACAATGTGAGGGATGACCTCCGCTGCGCCAGCGCGGGCCGGATCCAGTAAAACCTTGTTAAATCCCTGCGCTGCCCACGGCTGCCCCGCCACGTCTTCTGCCAGGTTGTGCTGCCAGAATGCGATGTTATTCAGATTATTCAGAGACGCATTATACGCGCCCTTTGCCACTAATGCTGCAACCCCCTCCACACCGGTGACATTTTCCACCTTTTTTCCTGAAGGAAGCGTAAAGTTTCCCATCCCGCAAAAGAGATCCAGCAGCCTGTCCTGCGGCTGTAAATCCAGCCACTCCAGCGCCAGCGCCACCATTTGCAGATTCAGCTCGCCGTTGACCTGGATAAAGTCGCGCGGGCTAAACGTCAGGGTTAAATCATCAATTTTATAAAACGGCATTTCGCCGTTAACCTGCTCCAGCGTCTCGCTGTCCGGTGCCAGAAACAGCGCGACCCGATGGCTATGCGAAAACTGTTCCAGTTTGTTTTTATCCGCCGCGCTTAGCGGATCAAGATGACGCAAAACCAGCAGCGGGCCATTATCGGCAAGTACCAGTTCCACATGTCCTAAACGCCGCACGGCCTGTAAGCTGTTTAGCAAATGGTGCAGCGGCGGCAGCAGTGCATCAAGTTCGGGCCTCAAAACGGGGCATTGCGTAATAGCGACCAGCTCGCTGGAGTTAGCCTGGCGGAATCCCATCTGCAACGTCTGGCTGCGCAGATGATAGTTAAGGCCAAGACGAGCGCGACGCCGATAGCCGTAAGCGCTGCCCGCGATGACCGAATCGACCTCTGCAGTGATACCGGCCTGCTGGCTAAGCAGACGCGAAAGCGCTTTAGCCTTGCTGCGCTGCTGTAGCGCGGGCGAAGCGTGCTGCTGCTGGCAGCCGCCGCAGCGGCCAAAGTAAGGGCAGACAGGCGTCACTCTTTCCGGGCTGGCGTTGATAATCCGTTTTGCTTTCGCGCGCGCCCAGCTGCGTTTCTCTTCGACGATTTCCACTTCGGCCTGCTCGCCGGGCAACGCGCCGCTGATAAACAGCGCTTTGCCGTTATGATGAGCGACGCCCTGGCCTGCGCCATCCAGGTCAGTAACTGTCACGGTCATGATCTGGCGGGTCGTCACGCGCCGTTTTGCAGAGTAGAATTGCGCCATTATTTGTCTCGAAAGTGGTTAAACCCGCGTAGCCTACACCAGCGATCGGATTAATTCGACTGATGCCGCGCGGCGCGGTACAGGATAATTATGACCAAATACAGCCTGCGGGCACGAATGATGATCTTGATTCTGGCGCCCACGCTGATGATCGGGCTGCTGTTAAGCACCTTTTTTATCGTGCATCGCTACAATGAGCTACAGCGCCAGCTGGTCGACGCGGGCGTCAATATCATCGAGCCGCTGGCCGTCGCCAGCGAATATGGCATGACCTTTCGCCACAAAGAGTCCGTGCGCCAGCTGGTTAGCCTGCTGCATCGTCGCCATTCCGATATCGTTCGGGCTATCACCGTTTTTGACACGCAGAACGAGCTGTTCGTCACCTCTAACTATCACGCCAACGTCGACAGACTGCGCACCGCCCAGAAAGCGAAACTGCCCGCCACCTTTAGCTATGAGCGCCAGGGCAATCTGGTGATCCTGCGCACGCCAATCTTGTCTGAAAGCTCCTGGCCGGATGAATCGTCCGATGAAGATGCCAGGCCAGAAGGCAATCCGCTCGGCTATGTGGCCATCGAACTGGATCTACAGTCGGTCAGGCTCCAACAATATAAAGAAATTTTTGTTTCCACGCTGCTGCTGCTGCTCTGCCTCTGTCTCGCCATGCTGTTCGCCTACCGCTTAATGCGCGATGTGACCGGCCCGATTCGGGACATGGTGAATACCGTTGACCGCATCCGTCGCGGCCAGCTCGACAGCCGGGTCACGGGCCACATGCTGGGCGAGCTGGATATGCTGAAAAACGGCATCAATTCGATGGCGATGTCGCTGACCGCCTACCACGAAGAGATGCAGCAAAACATTGACCAGGCGACGTCCGATCTGCGCGAAACGCTGGAGCAGATGGAGATCCAGAACGTTGAACTGGATCTGGCGCGCAAACGCGCTCAGGAAGCGGCCAGGATCAAGTCAGAGTTTCTGGCTAACATGTCCCACGAGCTGCGCACGCCGCTGAACGGCGTTATCGGCTTTACCCGCCAGACGCTGAAAACGCCGCTGAATATTACCCAGCGCGACTACCTGCATACTATTGAACGCTCGGCGAATAACCTGCTGAGTATCATCAATGACGTGCTGGATTTTTCCAAGCTGGAAGCGGGCAGGCTGGTGCTGGAGACCATTCCCTTTCCGCTACGCGCGACGCTGGATGAAGTGGTGGTCTTGCTGGCACAGTCTGCCCATGAAAAAGGGCTGGAGCTGACGTTAAGTATCCAGCACGACGTGCCGGATAACACTATAGGCGACCCGATGCGGCTACAGCAAATTGTGGTCAACCTGCTGGGTAACGCGATTAAATTTACCGAGCGCGGCCATATTGATATTCGTATCGAAAAGCGCTCGCTGAGCAACAACCGTGTCGATCTTGAAGTACAGATCCACGATACCGGCATCGGTATTTCTGAAAAACAGCAGTCGCAGCTTTTCCAGGCTTTTCGCCAGGCCGACGCCAGCATTTCCCGCCGCCACGGCGGCACCGGGCTTGGGCTGGTGATCACCCGCAAGCTGGTTAATGAAATGGGCGGCGAAATCTCTTTTCACAGCCGCCTGAATCAGGGTTCTACCTTCTGGTTTCATATCAACCTGGCGCTAAATCCTAACGCGATTCAGGACCTGCGCGCCGTTGAGTGTTTACGCGGCAAAAAGCTGGCTTATATTGAAGCCAACCTGGCGGCGGCTCAGGCCACGCTCGATCTGCTGGCGGCCACCGCCATGACCGTGACCTATGCCGCCACGCTGCCGGAGCTGCCGGACGAGCATTTCGATACGCTGTTGATTGGCCTGCCGGTGACCCGCGAGGCGAACCGTCAGCTTCCCTGGCAGGCGCTGTCCGTACTTAAGCGTGCCGACACCGTCATAATGGCGCTGCCGTGCCAGCTGCAGACCTATGCGGAAGAGCTGAAAACGCGCGGCGTTAGCGCCTGTCTGACCAAGCCCATCTCGCTGGCGCGGCTGCTGCCCGTGCTGCTTGAACAGCATGCGCGCGGCGTGGAATATGTCCCCGGCAGGCAGAAACTGCCGCTTACAGTGATGGCCGTGGATGATAACCCGGCGAACCTGAAGCTGATCGGCGCTTTGCTGGATGAGCAGGTAGAGCGCGTTATTTTGTGTGACAGCGCCGTAACGGCTATCCAGCAGGCGAAGACGCAGCCGCTTGATGTCATTCTGATGGATATCCAGATGCCGGAAATTGATGGTATCCGCGCCAGCGAGCTGATTCGAGAGCTACCGGCGCACGCTTCAACACCCGTCGTCGCCGTTACCGCTCATGCGCTGGATGGCGAACGGCAGCACATGATCAGCGCCGGTATGAACGACTATCTGGCTAAGCCCATAGATGAAGCGAAACTGGCGCAGCTGCTGGCACGCTATGCGCCGCACCCTGCTCCGCTGCCCGCAGTAAAGACGCTGTCGGTATCGCTGGACTGGGATCTGGCGCTGCGCCAGGCGGCGAATAAGCCCGATCTGGCGCGTGATTTGCTGCAAATGCTGGTGGATTTTTTGCCGGACGTACAGCAGCAGGTAGAACGCTATATGGCCGAAAATAACGTTAAGGCCCTGCGCGATATCATTCACAAGCTTCACGGCAGCGCCAGCTACAGCGGCGTGCCCAGAATGAAGCAGCTGTGCCAGCAGCTGGAGCAAAGCTTGCGTAAGGGCCAGACGCCGGGTGATATCGAACCAGAGCTGTTTGAGCTGCTCGACGAAATGCAAAACGTGGCGCGGCTGGCACAGGAAAAGCTGTCGGCTACGGAAAACCTGTAGCTTCCTTGTCCGCTGCCAATCGTCATCCGCAAGCAGGCGAAAACCAGCGGGCTTTTATTTTGCAAAGCCCTGCCCAATCGCCAGCGTGGCGGCGATGTTGCGTGCGGTCATACGCACGTTGTCCGCCGCGCTGGCCAGTGCGTCATCAAGCGTACACACGCTGTAAATCACGCTGAAGACGGCATCCAGCCCGTGCTGATGCACCACCGCCACATCTTTGGTCAGGCTGCCGGCAATGCCGATAACCGGCTTGTTGTAGCGTTTTGCTACTTTTGCCACGCCAATCGGCACTTTGCCGTGGATCGTCTGGCTATCGATGCGTCCTTCGCCGGTGATCACCAGCGTGGCGTCTTTGACCAGTTCGTCCAGCCCCAGCGCTTCCGTAACGATTTCGATGCCGCGCCGCAGCTCTGCCTGGCAAAAAGCGTGCAGTGCCGCACCCATCCCGCCTGCCGCACCGCCGCCGGGAATGGTCAATACATCGATATCCAGATCGCGCCTGATGATTTCCGCATAGTGCGCCAGCGCGCGATCCAGCTGGTTAACTAACTCTGGCGTGGCGCCCTTTTGCGGGCCGAACACGGCGGATGCGCCTTGCTCCCCCAATAGCGGATTGGTTACGTCGCAGGCCACTTCAAAACGGCAGTTTTTAAGACGGGGATCGAGCTCGCCGAGTTCAATCTTGCTCAGTTCCGCCAGCTTCTCGCCGCCAAAACCGATCTGTCTGCCCTCTTTGTCCAGCAGCTTTGCGCCCAGCGCCTGAACCATCCCCGCACCGCCGTCGTTAGTCGCGCTGCCGCCGATGCCGATAATAAAATGCTCGACGCCTTTATCCAGCGCGCTGCGAATAAGCTCGCCGGTACCGTAAGAGGTGGTAATCAGCGGGTTACGCTGTGCAACGGGAACCAGCTCCAGACCGCTGGCCGCCGCCATTTCGATATAGGCGCAGCTGTCGTCGCCGGAAAGGCCATAAAACGCCTCAACCTCTTTGCCCAGCGGGCCTGTGACGTTCAGGCGTACCATTTTACCTTTTGTCGCGGCGACCATCGCCTCGACGGTGCCTTCTCCGCCGTCGGCAACGGGCAGCCGGACATATTCAGCCTCCGGAAAAATTTCGCTGAATCCCTGCTCGATTTGCATAGCAACCTGCTGAGCCGACAGGCTTTCTTTATATGAATCCGGTGCGATTACTATTTTCATACGTTAGTCCGTGCGCGATTCCAGAGATTCAGGTTCCGGCTTAAAGAGCCAGCCGGACCTCGGCACTATTTGATTTCTACTTTCGCCAGCTTCTCATAATAACAGGCCAGCGCGCTGTGATCGGCCGTGCCCAGGCCGTCAGCCCGCAGCGCCTGCATCATCTCCATCACCGTGGCTGTCAGCGGTAGCTGGGCGCCTACGTCGTGAGAAGTATCCAGCGCGTTAGCCAGATCTTTGATATGCAGGTCGATGCGGAAGCCGGGCTTGAAGTTACGACCGAGCACCATCGGCGCTTTAGCATCCAGCACCGTGCTGCCGGCAAGGCCACCGCGAATGGCCTGGAAGACCAGTTCGGGATCGACACCGGCCTTGGTTGCCAGCGTCAGCGCTTCCGACATAGCGGCGATATTCAGCGCCACAATCACCTGATTTGCCAGCTTGGTCACGTTGCCGGCACCGATATCACCAGTATGTACCACGGAGCCCGCCATCGCCTTCATGATGTCGTAGCATTGATCAAACAGCTCTTTATCGCCACCGACCATGACAGAGAGCGTGCCGTCGATAGCTTTAGGCTCGCCACCGCTCACCGGCGCATCCAGCAGCGCTACGCCTTTCTTCGCCAGCGCCTCGTGGATTTCACGGCTTGCCAGCGGCGCGATGGAGCTCATATCAATCACAACGGTGCCCGCTTTGGCGCCTTCAATCACGCCGCCCTCGCCCAGCAGCGCTTCTTTCACGTGCGGCGAATTAGGCAGCATGGTAATGATTACATCGCTCTGCTCCGCTATCGCTTTGGCTGAATCCGCTGAGGTGGCACCCAGGGCAACCACTTCCGCCACGTTTTCAGCATTGTGATCGCGCACCACCAGCGTGTAGCCAGCCTTGATAAGATTTTTGCTCATGGGCTTGCCCATGATACCCAGACCTATAAATCCGATTTTCATCTTTGTCTCCTGAACAGTGGGTTATTTTTTAAAGCGATCGCACAGCGCCTGCGTGGCGCCGCGGAAGACGCCCAGATCGCTGCCTACCGCAACAAAACCCGCGCCCCATTCCAGATAGCGGCGGGCATCGGCTTCTACCGGGGCCAGAATGCCGCTCGGCTTACCGGCCGCTTTCGCGCGTTCAAAGATATATTTAATGACCTTTAGCACTTCCGGATGCGCTGGCTGCCCCAGATAGCCCAGCGCGGCAGAGAGGTCGCCAGGCCCGACAAAAATACCGTCCACGCCTTCAACGGCAGCGATAGCGTCAATATTATCCACCCCCTGCTGCGTCTCGATTTGTACCAGCACGGTGATGTTGTCGTTGATGATGTTGTTGTACTGCGGCACGGTGCCGTACATGTTACTGCGGTGCGAAACCGACACGCCCCGAATGCCCATCGGCGGATAGCGAGTCGACGCTACCGCGCGTACCGCTTCCTCTTCCGTTTCCACAAATGGGATCAGAAAATTGGAAAAACCGATATCGAGCAGACGTTTGATAATCACCGGCTCGTTGGTCGGCGGACGCACCACCGGCGCGCTAACGCTGCCCTTCAGCGCCATCAGCTGCGGGATAAAAGTGGTGATGTCGTTGGGCGCATGCTCGCCGTCCAGCACCAGCCAGTCAAAGCCCGCCAGCCCAAGCACTTCCGTCGTCAACGGGTTCGCCAGCGCACACCAGCTGCCGATTAAGGTTTCGCCTGCCAGCAGGCGCTGGCGGAAGCTGTTGGGAGTATTTACATAGCTCATCGGTTTCTCCTGAAAGGGTTTAACGCACCAGGCAAGGGCGTTTATTATCAAACGTCCAGTCCGGCACCAGGAACTGCATGGCCTGCGCGTCGTTGCGCGCGCCCAGACCGTGTTTTTGGTAAAGCTCGTGCGCTTTCATTACGCGATCCATATCCAGCTCGACGCCCAGCCCCGGTTTTTGCGGAACCTGAACCTGACCGCCTTTAATCTGTAAAGGCTGCTGCGTCAGCTGCTGATTGCCTTCCTGCCAGATCCAGTGGGTATCGATAGCGGTGATTTTGCCAGGCGCGGCGGCGGCTACGTGGGTGAACATCGCCAGCGAAATATCGAAATGGTTGTTGGAGTGAGAACCCCAGGTGAGGCCAAAGTCGTGACACATCTGCGCCACGCGCACGGAACCCTGCATCGTCCAGAAGTGCGGATCGGCCAGCGGGATATCGACCGATTGCAAAGAAAGAGTATGGCCCATCTGCCGCCAGTCGGTGGCGATCATATTGGTTGCGGTCGGCATCCCCGTGGCGCGACGGAACTCCGCCATCACTTCCCGTCCTGAGTAGCCCTGCTCTGCGCCGCAGGGATCTTCCGCGTAGGCCAGCACGTCTTTTAGCTGTTTGCCAAGCTCAATCGCTTCATTCAACGACCAGGCGCCGTTGGGATCGAGCGTAATTCTGGCCTCCGGAAAGCGCTTCGCCAGTGCGGTCACGGCTTCCGCCTCTTCGCTGCCCGCCAGCACGCCGCCCTTCAGCTTAAAGTCGTTAAAGCCATATTTTTCATAGGCCGCTTCAGCCAGGCGCACCACGGCTTCCGGCGTCAGCGCTTCTTCATGCCGCAGGCGATACCAGTCGCAGCTGTCGTCCGGCTGGCTTTGATAAGGCAGCGAGGTTTTGCGGCGGTCGCCGACATAGAAGAGATAGCCCAGCATTTCGACCCGGTCGCGCTGCTGTCCGTCGCCAAGCAGCGAAGCGACGTTAACGTCCAGATGCTGACCAAGCAGATCCAGCAGTGCGGCTTCGATTCCCGTTACCACGTGGATAGTGGTGCGCAGATCGAAAGTCTGATTGCCGCGACCGCCAGCATCCCGATCGGCAAAGGTATTGCGTACGTGGCTCAGTAAATTTTTATATTCGCCGATACCGTGTCCCACCAGCAGCGCGGCCGCCTCTTCCAGCGTTTTCCGAATTTTTTCGCCACCGGGAATTTCACCCACGCCCGTATGCCCGGAATTATCTTTAATGATAACAATGTTGCGGGTAAAAAATGGCGCGTGCGCGCCGCTGAGGTTGAGCAACATGCTGTCATGCCCGGCAACCGGGATCGTCTGCATTTCGGTTATCAGTGGAGTAGCCTGACTCATAACGTCTTCCTTCTGAGGTAAGATTCAGCGCCCAAAAGCCGGGCGCTTGCGATCGAATGTCCAGTCGGGAACCAGATACTGCATGGCCGCGGCATCATTGCGCCCGCCCGCCGGCAGCGTTTTGTAAAGCGCATGGGCTTTTTCGAGCTGCGCCCAGTCCAGCTCAACGCCTAAACCTGGCGCATCCGGTACGGCAATTTTGCCATTGCGGATTTGCAGCGGATTTTTCGTCAGGCGCTGATCGCCTTCCTGCCAGATCCAGTGCGTATCAATAGCCGTGGGCTTGCCCGGCGCGGCAGCCCCCACGTGCGTAAACATCGCCAGCGAAATATCGAAATGGTTGTTAGAGTGACAGCCCCAGGTAAGTCCCCAGTCGTCGCAGAGCTGGGCAACGCGTACCGCGCCGCTTAACGTCCAGAAGTGAGGATCGGCCAGAGGAATATCGACGGCGTTGAGCATGACGGCATGGTTCATTTCGCGCCAGTTGGTGGCGATCATATTGGTCGCCACGGGCAAACCGGTGGCGCGGCGGAACTCTGCCATTACTTCTCGTCCTGAATAGCCCTGCTCCGCGCCGCAGGGATCTTCCGCATAGGTCAAAATGCCCTGCATGTCTTTGCAAAGTGCGATGGCCTCGTCCAGCAGCCACGCCCCATTGGGATCGACAGTGATGCGCGCGTCGGGAAAGCGTTTTTTCATCGCTTTCACCGCCTCGATTTCCTGTTCGCCCGGCAAGACGCCGCCTTTTAGCTTGAAATCTTTAAAGCCATATTTATCCTGCGCGGCCTCGGCCAGCTGCACGACGGCCGCACTGTCCATCGCCTGTTGGTGACGCAGGCGATACCAGTCATGCGTGGCATTTTCGCCGGTAAGATAAGGCAGATCGGTTTTCTCGCGATCGCCGATATAGAACAGATAGCCAAGTACCGTCACCTCATCCCGCTGCTTGCCAGGCCCCAACAGTTCCGCCACCGGCACGTTCAGGCACTGTCCCAGCAGGTCCAGCAGCGCGGCCTCCAGCGCGGCTACCGCGTTAACGCGCAGTTCGAAAGTCCAGGCACCTTTGCCAAAGGTATCGAAATCGGCGGTTTGATTGCCTTTATGCACTTCCTGCACCAGACGATTCATCCGGGCAACCTCACGGCCCTTCACCTGCGGAACGGCATCCAGTAACGTCTGGTAGATGGTTTCACCGCCCGGCGCTTCACCCACGCCGGTGTGTCCGGCGCTGTCGGTGAGCACGACGATATTGCGGGTAAAGTAAGCGCCGTGCGCGCCACCGATATTCAGCAGCATGCTGTCATGGCCCGCTACCGGAATGACCTTCATTTCTGTGATAACCGGGCTGCTTTGCGTCGTCATAACTCGTCCTTACAAAGGTTTCAGCTCAATACGCTTGATATCGCGCACCAGCACCAGATAGCTCATCACCGCCACGAAGGCATGAATGCAAACGTAGATCAGCGCGCCGTTATAAGAGCCGGTGGTCGCGATGATATAGCCGATAACGACAGGGGTAACGATGCCGGAAATATTGCCGAACATGTTGAACAAGCCGCCGCTAAGCCCGCTGATCTCTTTTGGCGCGGTATCCGCCATCACCGCCCAGCCAAGCGCGCCAATTCCCTTGCCGAAGAACGCCAGCGCCATAAAGAACACCACCACCCATTCGGTATCGACGTAGTTACAGACCACCATCGTGATAGAGAGCAGCATGCCGAGGACGATTGGCGTTTTACGGGCAATATTTAAAGAGCCGGTTTTACGCATCAGCCAGTCAGAGATAATGCCGCCCAGCACGCCGCCCAGAAAACCGCAAATGGCGGGGATAGAGGCGACCATGCCGGCCTTCAGGATGGACATACCGCGCGCCTGCACCAGGTAAACCGGGAACCAGGTAATAAAGAAGTAGGTTAAAGCGTTGATGCAGTACTGCCCCAGATAAATGCCGATCATCATTTTTGAGGTGATTAACTGTTTGATCTGGCTTTTTTTCTCTGCCCAGCTGACCTTACGCTCCGCCTTTTTGGCGTCCATATTGATCAGCGCGCCGCCCTGCTCCATATATTCCAGCTCGGCTTTGTTCACGCCGGGATGATCGTTGGGATCGTGGATCACCTTCAGCCAGATAAAGCTGAGGATGATGCCCAGCCCGCCCATAAACCAGAACACGTGCGCCCAGCCCACTGCCGAGGTCAGCCAGCCCATAATCGGCGCGAAGATCACCGTGGCAAAATATTGTGCCGAGTTAAAAATGGCGACGGCGGTGCCGCGCTCCTGGGCAGGAAACCAGGCGGCGACGATACGGCTGTTACCGGGAAAAGAAGGCGCTTCCGCCAGGCCAACCATAAAGCGGAGCATAAACAGCGTGACGATGATGCTGAAACCGCTCAGCAGATCGACAAAGCCCTGCAGCAGGGTAAACAGCGACCACAGGAAGATGCTCCAGAAGTAGACGCGTTTGGAACCGAAGCGATCCAGCAGCCAGCCGCCGGGGATTTGCCCAATCACATAAGCCCATGAGAAGGCGGAAAAGATATAGCCCAGACCGACCGGATCCAGCCCGATGTCTTTCGACATGGCCGACCCCGCAATAGCGATAGTCGCACGGTCACCGTAGTTAAACGAAGTGACGATAAACAACATCACCACTATCCAGTAGCGAGCATTAGTTCTTTTTTGCACGGTGCTCGCCGCACTGCTGATTGAATCCATGATGCACTCCTGAAAGATAGCGTCAGGCAAACTCACTCTGGACTGCATACACATCGCGTTGGGTATCAGAATGAAGTCAGGTTAAACACAGCGATTAAAGGGCAGAATAATCTCAGCGCTAATAACTTGTTCTGTTTCGCTAAAAAGTATAAGAAGGGAAAAAAGAGAAAGCATCGTAGGAACGCACCATTAAACCGGGCGTTTTGGCCTGATGTTATGGCTTTTGCACAATCCCCTGCGGGCTGGCTCACGGAACATTAGCAATGTGCGGCAGCGGTCACACCCGGCCTGGCCGTTTGTGAGCCTTCTCACTGGCTGCTGTAAATTTGCCAGAAAACAGGCGGGATGTTACGGCGCGATGTCGGACATCTGCATAATGTTTTCGCGCACGACGCCCTCTATACTGTCCGGCAGCAGAATAATTTTCACTCACTACACGCTTTGGCTTTTGGTTAAAACTTTCTATTTATGTCGGGGCTTGTCGAGCAATGAATACATCCAAAAACGATCCGCCGCTTTATATAAAGGTGCATGAGAACGATAACGTCGCCATCGTCGTTAATAATAATGGGCTAACGGCCGGTACTGCATTTTCATGCGGACTAACGCTAAAAGAACATATTCCACAAGGGCATAAGGTTGCCTTAACCGATATAGCCAAAGGCGGCAATATTATTCGCTACGGCGAAATTATTGGCTATGCCGTGCGCGATATTCAGCGCGGCGGCTGGATTGACGAGTCGCTGGTGGTTTTACCGGAGGCACCCGAGCTGGCAAGCCTGCCGCTGGCCAGTAATGTTCCACCTGCCCTGCCCGCGCTGGAAGGCTACACGTTTGAAGGTTATCGCAACGCCGATGGCAGTGTAGGAACGCGTAACCTGCTGGGCATTACCACCAGCGTTCACTGCGTGGCTGGCGTCGTGGATTACGTAGTGCAAATCATTGAGCGCGACCTGCTGCCTAACTATCCCAACGTTGATGGCGTGGTGGCGCTCAACCATCTTTACGGCTGCGGCGTGGCGATTAACGCGCCGGCGGCCGTAGTGCCTATACGCACCATCCATAACCTGTCGCTTAACGCCAACTTTGGCGGCGAAGTGATGATTGTCAGCCTGGGCTGTGAAAAGCTCCAGCCCGAGCGGCTGCTGGAAGGCACACCCGACGTGCAAACTATTTCGCTTGGCGAAGAAGACGTGGTGCGCCTGCAGGATGAGAAACACGTCGGCTTTCAATCGATGGTTGAAGATATTTTGCAGGTGGCCGAGCGCCATTTACGGCGGCTTAATCAACGCCAGCGGGAAACGGTACCGGCTGCCGAGCTGATAGTCGGCATGCAGTGCGGCGGCAGCGACGCGTTTTCCGGCGTTACCGCGAATCCCGCCGTAGGCTTTGCTTCCGATTTGCTGGTTCGCTGTGGCGCAACGGTGATGTTTTCGGAAGTCACCGAAGTGCGCGATGCGGTACATTTGCTGACGCCGCGCGTGGTCGATGAAGAGGTCGGCAGGCGGTTGCTGGAAGAGATGGCCTGGTATGATGATTATCTGAATATGGGCAAGACCGATCGCAGCGCCAATCCTTCGCCCGGCAATAAAAAAGGCGGGCTGGCAAACGTGGTTGAGAAAGCGCTGGGCTCCATCGCTAAATCTGGCCGTAGCGCTATTGTGGAGGTGCTTTCGCCAGGCCAGCGCCCCACCAGACGCGGCCTGATTTACGCCGCCACGCCAGCCAGCGATTTTGTCTGCGGCACGCAGCAGATGGCTTCGGGCATTACTTTGCAAGTGTTTACCACCGGACGCGGCACGCCTTACGGGCTGGCGGCTATTCCAGTGATTAAAATGGCGACGCGCACCGCGCTGGCCGACCGGTGGCACGACCTGATGGATATTAACGCGGGCACCATCGCCACGGGGGAAGAAACCATTGAGCAGGTTGGCTGGCGGCTGTTTGAGCTGATTCTGGATATTGCAAGCGGGCGCAAGCAGACGTGGTCTGACCGCTGGGGAATTCGGAACGCGCTGGCGGTGTTTAACCCTGCGCCGGTGACCTGATGCGGGATCGGGCCCTGCCGTTAAGCGCAGGCCCGTTCGCTTAATTAAGCTGTTTCATCCAGGCTTCGACCCAGGGCGAGGAAACCTCTTCCGGCTCCGGGTTTTCGTTGGCGTCGATCATCAGCATCTCACCAACCCGCGTGGCAGCATGTTCCTGCAGCAGCGCATCAAACTTCTTCCCTGCGCCGCAGAAATCATCGTAGTTGCTGTCGCCCAGCGCGATAATGCCGTAGCGCAGCGTCGGCTGGTGGCCCAGCTTGTCGTGAATGCCATGGAACAGCGGAGCAATGCTGTCCGGCAGGTCGCCTTGCGCAGTCGTGGAGGTGATCACCAGCGCCACGCCATCGGCATAAGACTGCCAGTCTGCCAGCGTCGGATCTTCAAAAATCTTCACCTGGTGGCCACCATCAATCAGCAAAGGTTCCGCCTCTTCCGCCACCAGCAGGGCGTTACCGTAAACGGTGCCCACAAAAATGCCTATCTGAGCCATGCTCTTTTCCTTACTGCTTATTCTGTCACGCTATCCTGAAGGGAAGAGGCGGCAAACTCAACCCGGGGAAGATTGGGGAGAGCATCTTGCCAGCCAAAAGTCGTCATCATTTCCTGCCAGACGCTATCCAGCCCGGCGCGTAATACCAGCGGCTCACCCGTTATCGGATGATCCAGCCGCAGCTCGCTGGCGTGCAGCATGAGCCGCTTCATGCCGAAATGCTGCGCCGCGCTGCGGTTCTGGCGCAGATCGCCGTGGGCGCTGTCGCCAATAATAGGATGACGTAAATGGGTCATGTGCCGCCTGAGCTGGTGCTTACGGCCCGTCTGCGGCTTTAGCTCCATCAAGGTGTAACGCGAAGTATCGTAACGGCTGACCGGCACCGGTAGCTCCGCCTTCGCCAGCGCGCGCCAGTGGGTTACCGCAGGCTGTGGCGCTTTTTCAGGATTGCTGAACTTGTCGGCGATTTTATCCAGCTCTTCGGTCAAGGCATAATCCAGCGTCTCTTCGCCTTCCAGCCAGCCTCTGACCACCGCATGATAGGTTTTTTGCATCTGATGCTGTTCAAACTGTCCGGAGAGCAGGCGCGCAACCTCGCTGGACAGGCCCATCAGAAGCACACCGGAAGTGGGTCGGTCAAGGCGATGAACGGTAAAGACGTGTTGACCAATCTGATCGCGCACGGTTTGCATCACAAAAACGCTTTCGTGCCTGTCCAGCCAGCTGCGATGGACCAGCCAGCCTGCGGGTTTATTCACCGCAACCAGCCACTCATCCTGATAAAGAATTTCCAGCATTAATTATCGTGCTCAAAAAATTGATCAAGCTGATTCAAAACGTGCAGCAGCTTTGCCCGGCCAGGCATTGCGCCTTCCAGCGCTACTTCATAATACGGAGCAATCGCCAGCTTCACCGGCAGGTCGGCCTGCGCGTCGAGTAACGCCGTCATGCGCGGCAGGAAAACCCACTGTAGCCACTGCACCGGCATCATGGTATCGACACAAAAAGGTTCTTTACTTTCAAAGGCTTCTGCATTTGGCGCGCAGGCTTGCCACAGGCCGCCGTCGTGCAGCGCCTGTTCGATAGCCTGCAGGCGGTCACGGATCTCAAGTTCCCGGCTCATCAGTGCTCTCCTGGTAAAATTAATGGGCCGCAAGCATAGCACTACCGCCGTCGACAGGATAAGTATGGACGAAAAAAAGGAGCACTGTAAAAACAGTGCTCCTGGTTCGTTTGCAGCTATCCGGCTACATAAGTGCTCCCTGCTCGTCCCTGATAACTTTGTCCTGACGTTTCCCTACACATTCACCGTCACTGGCGATGTCCCTGAGCATCCTGGCCTGCTGTCTGTACCGACAGCTCCCTGTCTCCGTCCTGGAGGTGTCCCTGTTCTCAATCCTGAGATATCTGACGTTCTTCTGAAGTAAAGCCTTCAGCCTCTGTGCTGACTTGTTCCCTAAGTCACATCATCCCTTGCGACGAACTTAAGTTTGCCTTATTGCCGAAGACAAACAATAGAGCGTAAAAAACTTTTTTGCGCCGAAGCCGGTTTTTCGCCAAACTCATGCTAACAACTTTTTGATTTAATTCTCTTTTAATGCGTTTTGCTGACAATGTTCTTAAGATTTAAAAGCGATCTCTTACACTCAATGTAAGAGATGTCTCACATTGTAAACGCCGTTTTACCTTAATGGCTCACTAACAGGCAGAGAAATAAGGAATTGTTCAAGCGTCGCAGCCAGTACCGTACGCTTCTTTGTTCCCAACGTTTCCAGAATGACCTCGCCGCTCAGGTTACAAACGGAAATGACTTCCAGCTCGGAAGGCGTCGTGGCAATAAAGAGCGTAGGCGAATGTTTAAGGCGCTGCTTCATCACCAGATGACCAATTAAATTTTCCTGCATCCGCACAAAATCTTCTTCACTCCAGATTTGCAGCAGCGTACAGGGCTGGCCATTCACCAGCGTGGTCATATCGCCCGCAAACTGGGTAGTGTACCAGGCAACGACCGAAGGCTGAATACGCAGCCCAAGCGCACGCTCTACGTTTTCCAGATTTTTTGCCAGGGTAAAAGGCTGCGGTAACCAGTAAACCTCATTTTCTACGGTTTGCTGTACGCAGGGCGAGGCTAAACCATACAGATCGCTACTGGTCGGAGGATGGCCATATTTACGGCTCCAGCTCTCGCAATAGTTGCGGGTAAAATTGGCCAGCGCACGGGAAGTTTCGTCATTCATTATTTTTTCACTCTCGGATGCCTGGGTTACACTAAGGCTATCTGTTTTCGATGATGTCGTCCGGTCACGCCAGGACGATTCAGGCCACATCCTGCACAGGCAGGCAATAAAGGTAATGCAATGTCTTCAGACACACATCAGGCGCTAAGCGGCCTGACGTTGGGAAAACCCACAGAATACCACGACCAGTACCAGCCCTCTTTACTGCAGGCCGTACCAAGAAGCATGAACCGCGAACCTCTTGGCCTTTTTCCTGACAGTTTACCTTTTCACGGGGCCGATATCTGGACGCTGTATGAATTATCATGGCTCAACGCCAAAGGCTTGCCGCAGGTAGCGGTTGGCGAAGTTAGCCTGGATGCCCGCAGCGTTAACCTTATCGAATCGAAAAGCTTTAAGCTCTACCTTAACAGCTTTAATCAGACCCGTTTTGCCGACTGGGGTGAAGTCCGCGCGACGCTGGAACGCGATCTCAGCGCCTGCGCGCAGGGCGACGTTAGCGTGGCGCTTTTCCGCCTGAGTGAAATTGAAGGGCAGCCAATCGGTCATTTCAACGGTTACTGCATCGACGAGCAGGATATTGCGATCGACAGCTACACTTTCAGCACGGATTACCTGCAGCAGGCAACGCAGTCGGAAATCGTGGAAGAGCAGCTGGTCAGCCATTTGTTGAAATCAAACTGCCTGATTACCAACCAGCCGGACTGGGGCTCGGTGCAAATTAGCTACCGTGGCCCGCGTATTCAGCGTGAAGCGCTGCTGCGCTATCTGGTTTCCTTCCGCCATCATAATGAGTTTCACGAACAGTGCGTTGAGCGGATTTTTAACGATATTCTGCGCTTCTGCCAGCCGGAGAGCCTGAGCGTTTATGCACGGTATACCCGTCGCGGCGGCCTGGATATCAATCCCTGGCGTAGCAATGGTGAATTCAAACCTGGCCTGTCGCGCCTGGTTCGTCAGTAGGAATTTGCGTAACGTTACGCATAATCGCGTTATAAAGTTGTCTGCTGTTTGAGAAGAAGGGTAATCTGAATTGGGCACTGGCTGCCCAGGGAAATTTTTTCTTCGTCATGGTTGTTCGATCGTTTGAGCACAAGTTTGACAGAGAGTGACCACCGCCCGGATGGGTGCAAAGGAGTTAACTTGATCACACATATCAGCCCCTTAGGCTCCATGGATCTGCTGTCTCAGCTGGAAGTCGATATGCTGAAGCGTACCGCCAGCAGCGACCTTTACCAACTCTTTCGTAACTGCTCCCTTGCCGTTCTGAACTCAGGTAGCCAGACCGACAGCAGCCACGAACTGCTGTCACGCTTTGAAAGCTTCGATATCAACGTGCTGCGCCGCGAGCGCGGCGTCAAGCTGGAGCTGATCAATCCGCCAGAAGAAGCCTTCGTCGACGGGCGAATTATTCGTTCGCTACAGGCGAACCTGTTTGCCGTATTGCGCGACATCCTGTTTGTTAACGGTCAGTTTGACGGCGCGGAACGTTTTCAGCAGCAGGACGTGGATGACTCCGTGCGCATCACCAACCTGGTTTTTTCTATCCTGCGTAATGCCAGAGCGCTGCACGTTGGCGAACTGCCCAATACCGTGGTTTGCTGGGGCGGGCACTCTATTAACGCCGTCGAGTATCAGTACTGCCGAAACGTCGGTTCGCAGCTGGGCCTGCGTGAGCTGAATATCTGTACCGGCTGCGGGCCAGGCGTAATGGAAGCGCCGATGAAAGGCGCGGCCGTCGGCCATGCGCAACAGCGGTATAAAGAGAGCCGCTTTATCGGGCTGACCGAGCCTTCTATTATTGCCGCCGAACCGCCAAACCCGCTGGTTAACGAGCTGATTATCATGCCGGACATTGAAAAACGTCTGGAAGCTTTCGTCCGTATCGCCCACGGCATCATTATCTTTCCTGGCGGCGTGGGGACAGCAGAAGAGCTGCTTTATCTGCTGGGTATCCTGATGAATCCGCACAACCACGATCAGGTGCTGCCGCTGATTTTGACCGGTCCGAAAGAGAGCGCCGACTATTTCCGCGTGCTGGACGAGTTTATCGTCAGCACGCTGGGAGAAGCCGCACGTCAGCACTACACCATTATTATCGACGACGCGCCGGAGGTGGCTCGCTTAATGAAAAAAGCGATGCCGCAGGTGAAAGAGCACCGCCGTGAAACGGGCGACGCCTACAGCTTTAACTGGTCGATACGGATTGCGCCGGATCTGCAGGTGCCGTTTATGCCTACGCATGAAAATATGGCGAATCTTAACCTGCATCCTGGCCAGCCGGCCGAACAGCTGGCCGCCGCGCTGCGCCGGGCGTTTTCCGGCATTGTAGCGGGTAACGTTAAGGAGCCGGGCATTAAAGCCATCAAGGAAAAAGGCCCTTACAAGATCCATGGCGATGCCGGGATCATGCGCCGCATGGACGATTTGTTACAGGGATTTGTTGCCCAGCACCGTATGAAGCTGCCGGGAACGGCCTACATCCCCTGCTACGAAATCATTAAATAACCGCCAGCAGAGCGGCAGCCGTGCCGCTCTTTTAAGCACCTATGACTATTCATCTACTGATTATTGATGCGCTGAACCTTATTCGCCGCATCCACGCGGTACAGGATTCTCCCTGTCAGGATACCTGCCTGCACGCGTTACAGCAGCTGATCCTGCACAGCAAACCAACCCATGCCGTAGCGGTATTTGACGATGATGAACGCCACGAAGGCTGGCGTCATCGAATTTTGCCTGACTATAAGGCCGGTCGTTCACCCATGCCGGAGACGTTAAAAGCAGAGATGCCGCTGCTGCGCACCGCGTTCGAATCAGCAGGCGTGGCTTGCTGGCACGCCCAGGGAGAAGAGGCTGACGATCTTGCCGCCACGCTGGCCGCTAAGGTAGCTGGCAGCGGCCATCAGGCCACCATCGTTTCCACCGATAAAGGTTACTGTCAGCTGCTGGCACCCCGTATCCAGATCCGCGACTACTTTCAAAAACGCTGGCTGGACCTGCCGTTTATCGAAAAAGAGTTTGGCGTGACGCCTGCGCAGCTGACCGACTACTGGGGGCTGGCCGGCATCGGCAGCAGTAAAATTCCTGGCGTGGCGGGCATTGGCGCAAAAAGCGCGGCGGAACTGCTGAAAACCTTCGGCTCACTGGCGGCAATCTATCAAAATTTGCAGGACGTACCGGATAAGTGGCGTAAAAAGCTGGAGCAGCAGCAGGAGATGGCGCTTATCTGCCGCGAAGTTGCCACGCTGAAAACGGATCTGCATCTGGCGGGCAATCTTAAGGATCTACGGCTACCCTAAGACGCACGCCCGGCCAGCGGTTTTATCGCCTGCATTACGTTCACCACCGGCTAAAGCTTAGCCGGTGGCTGTTGCCTAGCGTTCGTCGCGGCGGCCCGGCGTAGCGCCCCAGACGCGGCGAATATGTACCGTAACCTCTTCACGATCGTGATAGAGCTGGCGCGCCTGGATCTGCGCGTTGATCCCGTTGGCCTTTAGCTTTTCATCAATCATCGCCAGATTCTGCGAGACCTCTTCATAACGCTTTTTCATCGGCAGCTTAAGGTTGAAGATCGTTTCGCGGCACCAGCCGTTAACCAGCCAGTCGGCCATCAGATTGGCTACGCGCACCGGTTTCTCAACCATATCGCAGACCAGCCAGTAAATGTTGCTGCGCGTGGGACGGTATTTAAAGCCGTCTTCCCTATGGTGGAAAACCTGTCCGGTATCCATCAGGCTCGGTGCCATCGGGCCGTTATCGATGGCGTGAACCATCATGCTGCGCTTGACCAGCTGATAGGTCCAGCCGCCAGGACAGGCGCCCAAATCTACCGCATACAGGCCGCTGCCCAGACGTTCATCCCATTCGTCGGCGGGAATAAAGACGTGAAACGCCTCTTCCAGCTTCAGCGTCGAGCGGCTTGGCGCATCGGCGGGGAACTTCAGGCGCGGAATGCCCATAAAGAAAGGCGAGTTGTTTTGCGGCAGAGAGTAGCCCACATAGCAGTAGCCAGGCGCGATAAAAAAGACGTGTACCACCGGGCGCTTATTGCTTTCATAGTTCAACAACACACCCGCCGCGCGCAGACTGGCACGCAGCGGTACGGTAAACTTACGGCAGAACTTTAGCAGCTCTTTGCTTTCGTTAGTGTCTGGCACTTCGACCCGCAGCTCGCCACCCTTCTCGACCACGCCGGTAAGCATACCGGTTACCGGCGTTACGCGATCTTCCTGCGGCAGATCGCGCAGCAGTTCACCCACCACAATCATCTGGCGAGAGAAAATCAGTTCGCTAAACGGCAGCTCGCGTACCAGCTTCTCCGCCTCTTCAGGCTGATAGCATTCAAACAGTACGTAGCCGGAATCTTCTTTAACGCGCGCAAAGCCGAACACTTCACGTGCCGCCGCTTTGGCCGTAATTTCTGCCGCACACTCTTTTTCAAAACCCTGACGACAATAGAGTAAAACTTTATTCATGGCGTTCTGCCCTTTTTTTCAGACGCAGCGCGCCAATCAACATCAAAACCCAACCGATCAGGAAGCAAAAGCCGCCCACCGGCGTAACGTAAACCCATAGCTTAAGATGGGACAGCGCCAGGCAATAAAGGCTGCCGCTGAACAACACCGTTCCCAGCGCCAGCAGCGCGCTGCTCCAGTAAAACCAGATATTGGCGCGACGCAGCATGGCCGCCGCCAGTCCCAGGATAGCCAGCGTATGAAACCCCTGGTACTCCAGCCCCGTTTTCAGCCAGGCCATCTCGCCCGCGCCAAGCGTTTTGCTGAGAACATGAGCGCCAAACGCGCCCAGCATGACAAAAATAAACCCGCTGATCGCCGTAAAAATCAGCATCGCACGACTCGACATGACATCATCCTCTGAGTAGGTATGCGCCGCCGCCCTGGCCACGCATGATAAATGGGTATCAGCTCTCGTAGCGAAAGCGGAATTTTTCCTGTTCGCTGGCTGCTTTCGCCAGGATCCACTGGCGAAAGGCGGCTATTTTACCCAGTTCTGCCTGACTGTCATGACAAACCAGATAAAAAGCGTTTTTACTTACCAGCACGTCGTTGAAGGGACAGGCCAGCCTGCCCGCTTCTATCTCCGTTTGCGCCATCACGTTATTCGCCAGCGCCACGCCCTGACCGTGAATAGCCGCCTGCAACACCATCGCGCTATGGCTAAAAATAGGGCCATGCTGCACGTTGATATTCACGCCCAGCTGGCGCGTGTAGGATTGCCAGTCACGACGGGACGCGTCATGCAGCAGCGTAAAGCGTGCCAGATCGGCCGGGGTTTTTAATGGATTATCGCCGGTAAGCAGCAGCGGTGAACAGACGGGCAACAGATATTCTGCATAGAGTTTTTCTACACGCAGCCCCGGCCAGTTGCCGCGACCGTAGAAAATAGCCACGTCCACGTCATCAGCCAGCTTCTCTTCTTCACGGTCTACCGCCTGAATGCGTACGTCGATCCCCGGATAAGCTGAGTTAAAGCTGGACAGCCGCGGCACCAGCCATTGAATAGCAAAACTGGGCAGCAGGCTGACGGTCAGCGCGCCCTTGGCGCTGCGCGCCTGAAGCTTGCGCGTGGCATCGTTCAGCGCGGTAAAAATCTCTTTGATATCCAGATAGTAGCTTTGCCCTTCTTCAGTCAGCAGCAAAGAACGGTTACGCCGCCGAAACAGCTTAAGCCCAAGGAAATCCTCTAACGACTTTATCTGATGACTGACTGCGGCCTGAGTAACAAAAAGCTCTTCAGCAGCCCGCGTAAAGCTGAGATGACGTGCGGCCGCGTCAAAAACGCGCAGCGCATTTAAAGGGGGAAGACGTTTCGACATGATTACCGACGGCTTAATAGTGGCAGCGGACATAAGGCCACTGACGTAGCTTTACGTATTAGTTTTTGTTATCCGAGCCATTATAATTTGTCCGTTGAGGATGCACCAGCAAATACCTATAGTTGCCGCACTTCCTGAGCCGGAACGAAAAGCAGTTTAAAATTGATGCGGTTGCGCTGATTTTAGAGGGCTTTTGGCTTGTGGTCGTGATGTTGTGTTTGCAATTGATCTGCTTTTTGCAGGTCGGGTAGCCTGACTACTATTTTAGATTTACCCTGTCTGTCCATAGAGATTTAGTAGCACCGCTTAACGCGGTGCTTTTTTTTGCCTGTTACTTACTGGCCCATTTCAACCATTTCTTTTACGTCAGAACGGTTGATCTGCTGTTTGTTACCGTTAGCATCTTTGTAACTGATCATACCGGTATCGTTGTCCACAACAGGTTTGCCGTCGGCAACGATGGTGCGGCCATCATTGGTGTGCATCACATAATTGCTTGAGCAGGCAGCCAGGGTAAACGTCATGGCGCAGGCGGCCATAATAGCAGCAAATTTTTTCATCTTTATATCTCCTTGCAGATAGTAATGCGATAAACCACCCGAAGAGTGCGTCCTTACGACAGAAAGCGAGTAAATTACCTGTCTTAAGGATGACTATTTGCGGGTAATAGTTTAAACCTTGCATAAATCAGAATAACCTGCTTTTCAGACATTGCCAGAAAAAGGCCGATAATTCAGTTGGCTCAGGCTAAAACAGCACCAATTCCCCATCCGCGTCGAGGAGAGTATGAGCGCATTTTCCCCTGCCCGGTTCCGCCAGCAGTTCCCCGCCCTGGCCGAAACCGGCGTTTATCTTGATAGCGCCGCGACCACGCTGAAGCCGGCCGTCGTCATTGAGGCAACCAGCCAGTTTTACAGCCTCGGTGCCGGAACCGTGCATCGCAGCCAGTTTGCGGCCGCGCGTGAGCTGACCGATCGCTACGAAAGCGCCAGAGGCCAGGTTGCCAGACTGCTGAACGCTGCCGCACCAGAAACTATCGTCTGGACCAAAGGCACCACGGAAGCCATCAACCTTGTCGCTCAGGGCTACTTTCGACCGCGCCTGCAGCCCGGCGATGAGATCATCGTCAGCGAAGCCGAGCATCATGCCAATCTTGTGCCGTGGCTGATGGTGGCCGAGCAGACCGGCGCGCGGGTAGTGAAATGGCCCATTGGCAAAGGGCTGCTACCGGATGTGCTGGTGCTGGAAACCTTGCTTAGCGCAAAGACCAAAGTTTTAGCGCTTGGTCAGATGTCCAACGTTACCGGCGGCTGTCCGGATTTAAGCAAAGCGGTTGAGCTGGCCCACCGGGCTGGCGCAAAAGTGATGATCGATGGCGCACAGGGCGTGGTTCATGCGCCGCCTGACGTAACGGCGCTGGATATCGATTTTTACGCTTTTTCCGCGCATAAGCTTTATGGACCGATGGGCACGGGCGTGCTGTACGGCAAACCGGCGCTGCTGGCAGAGATGCAGCCCTGGCAAGGCGGTGGCAAGATGTTGACATCGGTAAGCTTTGAGGGCTTTACCCCACAGGCGGTGCCGTGGCGTTTCGAGGCTGGCACGCCAAACGTCGCGGGCGTTATCGGCCTGAGCGCGGCGCTGAGCTGGCTGGAAAAGCTGGATATCGCCAGAGCGGAAAGCTGGAGCTGCGGGCTGGCCGACGTGGCGGAAGAGCGACTGGCGACGCTGCCGGGTTTTCGCAGCCTGCGCGCCAGCGGTTCCAGCCTGCTTGCCTTTGATATTGCAGGCGTTCACCACAGCGATATCGTCACGCTGCTGGCAGAAAGCGGTATTTCGCTGCGTGCCGGACAGCACTGCGCCCAGCCTTTATTACAGGCGCTTGGCGTTAACGGCACTTTGCGCGCCTCGTTTGCGCCCTATAATACGCTCAACGATGTTGAAGCGCTGGTGAACGCAATGTCCAGCGCCCTGGAAATTCTGGCAGATTAATAATGACGACTTTACTGGCTCCACACCCGTTTGGCACTCTGATTACCGCTGACGGCCTGAAACAGCAATTTTCTGCGTTTACCCAATGGGAAGAGCGCTACCGACAGCTGATTTTACTGGGCAAACAGTTGCCTGCACTGCCGGACGCGTTAAAAACGGCGGAAATCGAACTGAGCGGCTGTGAAAACCGCGTCTGGCTGGGAAATCAGCAAATGCCTGACGGCAGCCTGCACTTTTATGGCGACAGCGAAGGCCGTATCGTGCGAGGGCTGCTCGCGGTGCTGCTGCTGAGCGTTGAAGGGAAATCAGCGGATGAGATTTTGCGGCACGATCCGCTGGCGCTGTTTGCCGAGCTTGGCCTGCGCGATCAGCTTAGCGCTTCGCGCAGCGCCGGACTGACGGCGCTGGCGCAGGCGGTAGTCAAAGCCGCTACCCGCGCTAAAGAGAAGTCGTGACCGGACCAGCTTAACCACAGAAAAAAACGCGTCGTGGGGCTAAGGCACCCGACGCGGCAGAGGTAAGCGGCTGCTCAGACACGCGCCGCTTTCGCCATCATTTTCTTTAACACGTGGGAAACGGCGACAAAACCAAAGGTGGCGGTAACCATAGTCGCTGCGCCAAAACCAGAGGCGCAGTCCATACGCTTCGGCCCTTCCGCCGTGCTGCGCGAAGCGCATACCGAGCCGTCAGGCTGCGGATACATCAGCGCTTCGGTGGAAAATACGCAGTCGATACCAAGCTTGCCCTTGCTGTTTTTGACGATTTTAAAATCGCTTTTCAGCCGCTCGCGCAGCTTAGCCGCCAGCGGATCCTGAATCGTTTTTGCCAGATCGGCGACCTGGATCTGCGTAGGGTCGATTTGACCACCCGCCCCGCCCGTCGTTACCAGCGGAATTTTATTGCGGCGGCACCACGCCAGCAGCGCTGCTTTCGGCCGTACGCTGTCGATGGCGTCAATCACGTAGTCAAAGCCCGCGCTCATCAGCTCGGCCGTGTTTTCTGCCGTGATAAAATCATCCACGCAGGTTACTTTGCATTCTGGATTGATAGCCAGAATACGTTCAGCCATCACCTCTGTTTTCGCCTGCCCAACGGTGCCCTTCAGCGCATGGATCTGGCGATTGGTGTTGGTAACGCAGACATCGTCCATATCGATCAGCGTAATGGCGCCGATACCGGTTCGCGCCAGCGCTTCGGCCGCCCACGATCCCACGCCGCCGATACCGACCACGCAGATATGCGCATCGGCGAACAGCTGTAGCGCAGGCTGACCATATAAACGTGCCGTACCGCCAAAGCGTTGCAGCCAGGCGTCGGAAAGAGCCGTCATGATTTACCTCAGAATAGAAAACGGGCCGGCTTTTCCGGCCCGCTGGCAATAATTATCGGCTGACCAGCGTCGAACCGGTGGTGCCATTTTGTGCCATAGAGAACGGAGAAGCGCCTGCGCCAGGTGCCGCTTTCAGCACCCAGACGCGGCCATAGTGATTATACCAGCCGGCCAGATGACCAGCTTGCTCACCAATGCCCTGATAAATATCAAAATGCTGTCCTTTGATCGCGCCGCCCACGTCAAGCGCCACCATCATGCGCATCTCATACTTGCCGCTAAATTTACCTTTATTATCCAGCAAAGGCACTTCTGCCAGCAATACGGTACCCGGCGGGATCAGCGAACGGTCTGCGGCGACGGAAGCTTTAGCGATCAGCGGCACCGCGCTTGCGCCACGCACGGGCGCAAACTCTTCTGGCTTAAAGAAGACAAAGGAAGGATTCTGCTCAAGCAGCTCGCGCACTTCCGCCGGGCTGTGCTCTTCGCCCCACTGGCGAATCGCCTGCATCGACATATCTTCACGCTTCACTTCACCGCGATCGATCAACACTTTACCGATGCTGCGGTAGGCATGCCCGTTTTTACCGCCGTAGCCAAAGAACATCAGCGGTCGGCCATCACCATAATCAACGTAGCCGCTGCCCTGCACGTCCATAATAAAGTTGTCCATCAGCGAATTGCTGTAGCCAACGATATAGCGCTCATCCAGCGCGCCGCTGTAGATTTCCGCACGGCTTGGCAGACGGCGTTTGCCGTGCGCGGGCATACGGTATAAAGGATACTGAAATTCGCCCTGGCGCGTATAGCGAGCATGGATTACCGGCGTGTAGTAACCGGTAAACTGCACGTTACCGTAGTTATCTGTGCCTTCCATCTGATACGCATCGACGCCAAACTGGCGAAGCTGCCTTGTATCGCCACCCGCCATCAGCCAGCTTTTTATCGCGTTATAGGTGCTGGTCTGGCGTGAAAACATCGCTGGTGACGCATCCTGAATTTCCGCTACCTGGTCGGCAAAGTCTCTGCCGTTCACCGGTCGTCCTTTTGCATTGGGCTGATTAACCAGGCCCAGCGGCTGCTCCAGCTTGCCGTCTTTATACTGCTGACCGCGATCGGTCGGTTTAGAGGAACATCCAGCAAGCAGCGCTATCAGCGCGCCAGTAACAACATATTTGGCCCAACTTCCTTTCATTGCTTTGTTACCTCTGTGTAAATTGCAGGCCGAAGATAGCAAAGCGCCCTTAAGATTAAAACGGGCGGAAGGTAAAGAAGCCGTAGAAGCGGATAACAATGCGCCAGATGGTTGAGAAAGTAAGCAACAAACCGCTTTTTGGTCACGAAATTGCAAAAAGGGGTTGCAACATAATCGTCGGAGAGTATAGTGCGCATCCACGGACGCGGGATGGAGCAGCCTGGTAGCTCGTCGGGCTCATAACCCGAAGGTCGTCGGTTCAAATCCGGCTCCCGCAACCAATTCTCTTCGGAGAAAAGCAGTAAAGCTGTCGTGATGGAAGCGCCAGTTAGTTCGGACGCGGGATGGAGCAGCCTGGTAGCTCGTCGGGCTCATAACCCGAAGGTCGTCGGTTCAAATCCGGCTCCCGCAACCACTTCAGGTGGTTGCAGTAAAAAAGTCTGTCGTGATGGAAGCGCCAGCAATTCGGACGCGGGATGGAGCAGCCTGGTAGCTCGTCGGGCTCATAACCCGAAGGTCGTCGGTTCAAATCCGGCTCCCGCAACCAATCAAGCACCCTTTTGGGTGTTTTTTTGTTTCTGGCGTTCGCCATTTCTTCTGTTAAAACACGGACGGTCTTTACCGCCCGCCTCTCACAGCATTCAGCACCTGGCAGCCAGTATTCAGCACTCAGCACTCAGCACCTGTCATTCAGCATTCAGCATTCAGCACTCAGCACTCAGCACTCAGCACTCAGCACTCAGCACTCAGCACTCAGCACTCAGCACTCAGCACTCAGCACTCAGCACTCAGCACTCAGCACTCAGCACTCAGCACTCAGCACTCAGCACTCAGCACTCAGCACTCAGCACTCAGCACTCAGCACTCAGCAGCTAGCGTGGCGCCAGCGGCGCGCCTTTGGCAAAGTAATTTTTTATGCCGGCAAGAATGGCTTCGGCCACCTGATGCTGAAACTTTGCCGTGCGCAGCTTGCGCTCCTCTTCCAGATTGCTGATAAAAGCCGTTTCTACCAGGATAGAAGGAATATCTGGCGCTTTCAGAACGGCAAAGGCCGCCTGCTCCATCTTCTTTTTATGCAGATGGTTAATTTTGCCCATGTGCTTTAATACTTCGTTGCCAAACTTCAGGCTGTCGTTGACGGTCAGGCTTTGCACCATATCGAACATGGTATGGTCAAGATAGCGATCGCCGCTCATGCTGACGCCGCCAATCAGATCCGATTCGTTTTGCGTTTGCGCCAGATAGCGCGCTGCGGTACTGGTCGCGCCTTTGGTCGACAGAGCAAAAACGGACGAGCCCCTTGCTGCCCTGCTGGTAAAAGCATCGGCATGAATTGAGACAAACAGATCGGCGCGTAGCCTGCGCGCTTTCGCCACCCTTACCTTTAGCGGAATAAACACGTCTTCGTTGCGCGTCATGTGCGCACGCATGTGGGGCTGCTTATCGATCAGCTGTTTCAGACGCCGGGCAATTTTCAGCACCACGTCTTTTTCTTTGGTTTTATGCTTACCGATAGCGCCCGTATCTTCGCCACCGTGACCGGGATCGATCATGATGATAATTGGTCGATCTCTGCCTGCCTTACCGGGCAGCGGTGCCGAAACCGGCTGGCCGCTTTCCAGATCGCCTTTATTGTAATCCTGTAAAAGCGCCAGCAGCGGATCGTCTTCATGGTTATGGCTGCGGGTGCCGCCGGGATAAAGATCCAGCACCAGCCTGTTTTTAATACCCGCCACCGGATCAAGCGTGAAGACCTTAGGCGTCACGCTTTGCTTGAGTTCCAGCACCAGCCGTACCGTATTGGGATCGAACTGGCCGACGCGCGCGTTTTTAATATAGGGATCGTCGCTGCGTACCAGATGACCAACATGGTTAAGGACGTGATTCAGCTGCACGCCGGAGATATCCACCACCACGCGTTCGGGATGGCTTAGCGCAAACTGTTTATACTTCAGCGGGGTATTGGATTCCAGCGTAACGCGAGAATAGGTAGATGAAGGCCAGATGCGCACGGCGACAATATGGCTGGTCGCCGCCAGCCCCATTTTAGTGACGCTTAATAACAGCGCTGCGCCAGCGCCCTGTAACCATCGGCGTCGGTCGGGCGAAGGTAAATCAGACATGCCACTCCAGTAATAAAATTGCTGTTTTGTCGATAAAAAGGACATCAAAAAGCTACAAGGGACAAAAACTTTAGCGAATCCTGCTGGCGGTGTCACCCCTTAAAAGCCGTGCCTGCATACTCTGTTAAAGCAAAGCGTCAAGACCACAGCAGGCAAAGTACTGCTATGCCCGGCAAGAGCGAGCAGCCAGAAGGCCATGAGTGAAATTTGCCTGCGCGCTCTGGCCTCCAGGTTAAATTTGTTACCACTCTGAGAAAATTGCTACTTGCGCCTGCGCGATAAAAGAATAAAAATACAGTTTTAGCGAATAATAATTCATAGAGGATTTGCCGTGAAGGAACGGAGTACCGAGCTGGTTCAGGGGTTTCGCCATACCGTGCCCTATATCAATGCCCATCGTGGTAAGACGTTCGTCATTATGCTGGGCGGCGAAGCCATCGAACACGAGAATTTCTCAAGCATCGTTAACGATATCGGCCTGCTGCATAGCCTGGGCATTCGTCTGGTCGTGGTGTATGGCGCCCGTCCACAGATTGACGCGAATCTGGCGGAGCACCAGCTGGAGCCGATTTACCACAAGCATACGCGCGTAACCGACGCGCAGTCGCTGGAACTGGTCAAGCAGGCCGCTGGCCGTTTACAGCTGGATATTACCGCTCGCCTTTCAATGAGCCTGAACAATACGCCGTTACAGGGCGCGCATATTAATGTGGTAAGCGGCAACTTTATTATCGCGCAGCCGCTGGGCGTCGATGACGGCGTGGACTACTGCCATAGCGGCCGCATTCGCCGTATCGACGAGGAAGCCATTCACCGCCAGCTGGACAGCGGCGCTATCGTGCTGCTTGGGCCAGTGGCGGTTTCCGTGACGGGCGAAAGCTTTAACCTGACGTCGGAAGAAGTGGCGACGCAGCTGGCTATCAAACTGAAAGCAGAAAAAATGATCGGTTTCTGCGCAGAACAGGGCGTAACTGACAGCGAAGGCGCGATTATTTCCGAGCTGTTTCCAAACGAAGCGCAGCAGCGCATTGCGGAACTGGAAGAGAGCAACGATTACCTCTCTTCCACGGTGCGTTTTCTGCGCGGCGCGGTCAAAGCCTGCCGCAGCGGCGTGCGTCGTAGCCATCTGATTAGCTATCAGGAAGACGGCACGCTACTTCAGGAACTGTTCTCGCGCGACGGCATCGGCACGCAAATTGTCATGGAAAGCGCCGAGCAGATTCGTCGCGCTACCATCAACGATATCGGCGGCATTCTGGAGCTGATTCGCCCGCTGGAACAACAGGGTATTCTGGTACGCCGCTCGCGCGAGCAGCTGGAAATTGAAATCGATAAGTTTACGATTATCGAGCGTGACAATCTGACCATCGGCTGCGCGGCCCTCTACCCTTTCCCGGAAGAAAAAATTGGCGAAATGGCCTGCGTCGCGGTCCATCCCGACTATCGCAGTTCGTCACGCGGCGAAGCGCTGCTGGAACGCGTCGCGCTACAGGCTCGCCAGATGGGACTGAAAAAGCTGTTTGTGCTGACCACGCGTAGTATTCACTGGTTTCAGGAACGCGGCTTTACGCCGGTGGACATTGAAGAGCTGCCGGAAAGTAAAAAGCAGATGTACAACTATCAGCGCCGCTCAAAGGTACTGATGGCGGATTTGAGTCATGCAAGAATGGCTTAGCTGCCTTAGCTAAAGCCACGCACAACCAGCCCCATGCTGTTTATGGCATGGGCATTTTTCAGGGCTATACGGGTTAAAAGGCGAAGTAAAATCAGCGAACCCCGGACAGCAGCTCAATTTGTAGGGATGGCATGTGAGCGCGGGCCTCTTGTAAAAGCGCGTCCCAGTCGTCGGGCGGATGGCCTGCTGCGAGCATTTTCGCAAAAATTTTGTATGCGTCCGTTTTGCTGTCGTAAGCACGCAGCGAGTGCTCGTCATTAACCCAGCCGAGTATCACCGTTTTATGCTGTTCGCTACAGCGATAAAACAGGCGAAACTGCTGTAAAAATTTGGCGCGGAACCAGTGTTTATGTTCATCGCCCAGCGTGCCGCCATGACGAAACTGCGGCCCTAAAGGGTCCGCCGCGATGACCTCCCTGACGACTCGCGTTATTGCAGCCAGCAATTTCGTTGGCTTTTTCTTCCGGTATTCCTCCGGCTGGCTGGCTTTTAATGCCGCTACTTCCGCGACCAGCTGCATTAGCTGAGCCGTAAAGCAGGCGTGAAAATAGATCTTCCAGCCGTTAATTTCCAGATATTCCACGCTCTGCCTCCTGCTAGTCATCCGTGAGCGGCGCGTCTAAATCAACCTCAACTCCTGCGGTAAGCGCTGTAATATTGGCCCAGGCAGAAGCAGGGACAGGTTGAATGCGCTGTGGGTTTTGTACCATGTCCTGTTCAAGAAAATGCAGGAATGAATCGATAACCGGATCGGCTCCCTGATGCCGCCGGGACATAATCACCTTGCCGCCAGGCAGCAGCGAATACTCGATCACTTCTCCCGGCTTTAGCCGTAAGGCATCGCGAATGGCAGCGGGGATAGTGGTCTGGCTGCGTTCGGTAAGCCGGGACTCGGCACGCAGAGAGACTTCCGCCATATTT
This sequence comes from Erwinia sp. BNK-24-b, assembly GCF_047456155.1. Taxonomy (NCBI): domain Bacteria; kingdom Pseudomonadati; phylum Pseudomonadota; class Gammaproteobacteria; order Enterobacterales; family Erwiniaceae; genus Erwinia; species Erwinia sp. BNK-24-b. The sequence goes on along the minus strand of NZ_CP179901.1, from coordinate 743,320 downwards.
AAGAGCATGTTCTGTCTCCTCTGTTTTATCGGTCAGAAATAAGCAGGCTTACGCTATCGTAATGCAGTTGCATTGTACAATGCAACTGCATTACCTGCTCAGCGAACCGCCGGGCTGCAAGAAAATGTTCCACCCATACTCACAAGATGGACATCAATTGCTGCTGTTTACGTCAATAAAACGCGCGTAAAACAGCCAGCGACACATATCTCACAACGCTACGCTGTTTTCCTGTCCGCCAGTCTCTCCACCAGCCCGCTACGGCGGCGCGTACGCATTTTTATCGCGCTGTTCAGCACCTGACTATCCGCATAAAGCGTTAACTGCTTCCTGGCGCGGGTTATCGCGGTATAAACCAGCTCGCGGGTTAAAACCGGTGCAAACTGGTTTGGCAGTACCAGCAGCGTGTGGTCAAACTCCGATCCCTGCGATTTATGCACGGTCATAGCATAAGCAGTTTCGTGCGGCGGCAAACGGCTGGGCTGCACGGCCCTGATGGTGCCGTCCGGCAGCGGGAAGAAGACTTTTAGCGCCCCTTCCGCATCGTTCATCGCAATGCCGATATCGCCGTTAAACAACCCCAGCGCGCTGTCGTTACGAGCAATCATCACCGGCCTGCCGATATACCACTTGCTGCCAGGCTGGCGCTGGACCAGCCGCTTTTTCTGTAACGCTGCCTCAATACGTTCATTCAGCCCAATCACGCCAAACGGCCCTTCACGTAACGCACACAGCAGCTGAAAGCGGCCAAATGCCTCAATGACCTGACGCGGCTCGGCTTTTTGGGCCAGCTGGACCAGGTAGTCCCGGTAGCCTTCTACGCTGGCATCCAGCAGATGCTGATACTCGGCGCTGCTGTTTAATGCATAACGAACGATATCGGAGAAATCAGCGCTGAAGACCTTTTCAACCAGGCGTACTTCCCCGGCGTTTACCGCCAGTGCCAGCTGGCCAATGCCCGAAGAGGCATCAAAACGGTAGCTTTTGCGCAGCAGGCAAATGCTGTCGCGTACCGCCGGGGCTAGTTGATCTTCTTTGCTTTCGATATCGCAGCCGGTCAGGCGCATCAGCATTGCCGCACGTTCACTGCTGTAGCCGGATTCCGCGCAGCGGCAGATATCGCCCAGCACCGCTCCCGCCTCTACCGAAGCGAGCTGATCGCGGTCGCCCAGGAAAATTACCCGGGCATGAGGCGGTAGCGCGGCAATCAGGTTAGCCATCATCGGCAGATCGACCATGGAAGCTTCATCCACCACCAGTAAATCCAGATGCAGCGGATTGCCCACGTGATAGCGCATCCGCTGGCTGCCGGGCACCGCGCCAAGCAGGCGGTGCAGCGTGGTGGCCTCCGTTGGGAAGCGCTGTTTTTCCGCGTCGCTAACGTCCAGCTGCTGCAAAGCTTTACCTAAAGATTCGGTCAGCCGCGCCGCCGCTTTGCCCGTCGGCGCAGCCAAACGTATACGCAGCGAACCTGCGGAAAGCTCCAGCAGCGTTGCCAGCAGTTTGGCTACCGTCGTGGTTTTGCCCGTGCCCGGCCCGCCGGAAATGACGGCAATTTGTCTGGTTATCGCCACGGCGGCGGCAATTTTCTGCCAGTTATCGGGCTGTTCGCCAAAATGTCTGTCCAGCGCCGCGCGCAGCTGCCGCTCGTCAAATTCCGTATGCGCTTCACGGACGATAAACTGTGCGACTTTGCCTTCAGACTGCCACATGCGATGCAGATAGAGCCGCTGCTGATGCAGTACCAGCGGCGTTGCCGCCGAACCATCGCCGACAGCCTGCGCCGTGGAAAGTAAATGGTGCCAGTCGGGTTCGCCAGCGGCCTGCCAGAGCTGGCCCGCCAGTTCCGGATGACGGCCGCCAAACAGCAGCGATTCACTAAGGTGGGCCAGCGGCAGGCAGACGTGGCCTTCGCCCGCCTCGGCGCTGACGCAGGCCGCAGCCAGCATCAACGCAGGATCATCGCCTGCTACCATGCGGGCAAACTGCACGTCCAGCGGACGCAGTAGCCGTGCCTCACAGGCATTAAGCAGTAGTTGCGCTATGGCCATAGTTCCTCCTGAAACTCTCCGGCAAACAGGGCGTCGAGCGAGCGGACAAAAGCCGCATCGGGACAGGTACGAAAGATGCCGTTTTCACTTGCTGTGCCTTCCACGCCACGCAGAAACAGATAGATAACGCCACCAAAATGTTCCTGATAGTCGTAGTCAGCCAGTCGATGGCGCAGATAACGGTGCAGCGCCAGCGTATAAAGCTGATATTGCAGATCGTAGCGGTGCGCGCGCATCGCTTCCGCCATCGCTTCTGGCGTGTAGTGCTCGCCGGATTCGCCCAGCCAGTTGGATTTGTAATCCAGCAGATAATATTTGCCCTGCCAGCGAAACACCAGATCGATAAAGCCCTTCAGCATTCCCTGCACCTGCTGGAAGTTAAGCGCAGGACAGCCAGCGGAGAGCGGATCGTAGTGATGTGCCAGCCTGTCCAGCTTTTCCGCGCTGAGCATTTGCTGAACAGGCAGATAGAACTGTAGCTCGACCTGGCGGCTTTCTGTCGGCAGCTGATTTAAACTGACGCCGGTTTCATTGAGCGGCGTGGCTAACACATTTTCCAGCCACTGTTTCATTACCGGCAGCCATGCCTCGCTCAGGCCCTGCCCGGCCAGCTGCTCGCTGAGCCAGGTTTCATCAATCGGCTGGGTGAAGTCGAGATCTTCAAACAGACCGTGCAAAAAAGTGCCTGGCGCAGCGCCACGGGGAAAAGCGTGCGGCGTCAGCTGTCCGGCCTGCTGGCCCTGCGCTTCGCCAGCCGCATCCACGTCCAGGCGCGGCAGCAGATCTAACGTCATGGACGGCCCATGCTGCTGCAGGCCAGAATAGCTGGTTACCCGCCATTCGTCCCGCAGCTGGCGCGAGAGGGCTTTACTGCTAAGCGACTCCGCAATGTGCCGCTCCGGCTGCCAGGGCGCGCTTTCTGGCGTCTCCGCCAGCACCGTTTCCACCGCGTCATTTTGTAGCGCAAGCATCTGCTCGCGCAGGCCTGCGGCATCGGCCGGTTCGCCCTGCTGCAACAGCCAGCCAGCCGCACTGCGATGCAGATCGCTGCTGCCTTCTTTTTTACGGTTGCCTTTGATCAGCGGGGCGATGCCTACGCTACAGTGATAGACCGATCGCGTTAACGCCACATACAGCAGGCGTAAATCTTCCGCAAGACGCTCCTCTTCGGCCAGCTCAATACTTTGTGCATCTTCGCGCAGATCCAGCAGCGCCTGGTAGCTTTCCCTGTCGTGATAGATGCCCGTCGCCGCCTCGCGATAGTTGGCGATAAACGGCAGCCAGACCAGCGGATACTGTAGCCCTTTCGATTTATGGATAGTGACGATTTGTACCAGATGGCGATCGCTTTCCAGCCGCAGCTGCTGGCTGGCGGACTGGCCGTTAGGCTGCGCCACCTCCTGCGCCAGCCAGCGAACCAGCGCGTGTTCACTGTCGAGCGCGGCAGAAGCCTCCTGCAACAGCTCGCCCAGATGGAGCAAATCGGTAAGGCGGCGCTCGCCGCTTTCTGAAGCCAGCAGGTTTTCTGCAATCTGCCGGTTCACCATCAGCTCGCGCAGCATTGGCAGGACGCCGCGCTTCAGCCAGCGCTGGCGATAGCGGTCAAACTCATCAACCAGCGCATCCCATTTGCGTTCATCTTCGCTTAGCGCCTGCAGGCCTGGCGCGTCCAGCCCAAAAATACTGGTGGCGAGCGCGCTACGCAGAATACGCTCCTGCTCCGGTGCCAGCACCGCCTGCAGCAGCCACAGCATCTCCCGCGCTTCCTGAGTTGCAAAGACGCTGTCGCGGTTAGAGAGATAAACGGAGGGAATATTCAGGCCGTTGAGCGCCTCGCGGACGATCGCCGCCTCGTTGCGGCTACGTACCAGCACGGTGATATCGGACGCCTGCACGGGACGTAAATCTTCGCCCTTGCCAATCAGCGCAGCGCCCTGCTGCCCGGCGCTCAGCCAGCGACAGATATCCGCCGCACACTGCCGGGCCATAAACTGCTGATATTCCGCCACGCCAACCCCTTCGCCTGGCTGTAGCCAGAAGCGCAGCGCGGGCTGTGGTTTGCCCGCAATCGTAAACCGCAGCGCGGCATTGGGCGCGGCAGGCTCAACGGTAAGAAAAGGGATCTCGCTGAACAGAAAAGGATTCTGCACGCGGGAAAAGAGTTGGTTAACGCCGTTTACCATCCATGGCGAAGAGCGCCAGTTAGTTTCCAGCGTGTAGTGCGCACTGACTTCGCTACGCGCTTTCATATAGGTGAAAATATCCGCACCGCGAAAGGCGTAAATAGCCTGTTTGGGATCGCCAATCAGCAGCAGCGCGTTGTCGGGCTGCTGGCCGTAAAGCGCGCGGAAAATCCGGTACTGCTGCGGGTCGGTATCCTGAAACTCATCGATTAGCGCCACCGGATAGCGGTTGCGGATTGCCTGCGCCAGCGCTTCGCCGCCGGGCTGTTGCAGCGCATGATCGAGCCTGCCCAGCAGATCGTCAAAGCCCAACAGCGCGTTGATGCGCTTCTCTTTCTGCGTAGCGTCACGAATTTCCTGTAGCGCGGTGGCAATCACCAAATCGCGCAGAGAAAGCGGCTCCGCCAGAAAACGATCGATTTCCGTAAACAAGCTGTGCTGCGGCGCTTCGCCTTTTTTGGTTTTTTCATGTAGCACACGCTGGCCAAAGCGCTCCAGCTCCTTCGGGAAAAGGTAATCCAGCGTTTCCGCCATCGCCCATTCGTTCAGCTTATCCAGCCAGTTAGGTAAGTGCTTGCTGCTGTAGCTGCGCTTGTCGACGCCCGACTGCGAGATCAGATCGTGCAGATTATCGGCTGCCCGCCACGCGGCTTTTAGCTGGTCAATCTGCGCGATAATTTTGTCGTGGCGCTCGGCAAAGGTTTCCTGCATGTCGAGCGGATACTTCAGCTGCGGCGCTTCACCGTTCAGCCAGGGCGATAGCGTTGCCAGCAGCTGCTCCGGCCCCTGCCACATTTGGGTCATCACTCTGGCTATCGGCAGCGGCAGCGGATAGCAGTAGCGTCGCCAGAAATCGGCGGCAGCCTGGCGGCGTAGCGGAAACTCATCCTCAATCAGCTTTTGCTCAAACAGCATGCCTGATTCGAAAGCGTTCATATTGAGCATGCGCTGGCAAAAACCGTGAATGGTAAAGATACCCGCGTCATCCATCTGCCTTTCCGCCGCCAGCAGCTGTGCGGCAGCCTGCGGCAAGTCATCTATTTCCGCCAGCAGCTGCGCCAGCACGCCGTCGGAAGTATGACCGCGTACGCAGGCAATCCGTAGCTTATGGATGTTTTCACGGATACGACCGCGCAGTTCCGCCGTGGCGGCTTCCGTAAAGGTTACAACCAGAATTTCTTCAACGGACAACGGCCGCGCAAACGCGGCCTCTTTGCCCAGGCCTAACAGTAGCCGCAGGTAAAGCAGCCCGATGGTAAAGGTTTTCCCCGTACCCGCCGAGGCTTCTATCAGCCTTTCCCCCTGCAACGGCAGCGTTAAAGGGTCGAGACGCTGAACCTTCATTTATCGCTTTTTACCGGGAAAGATTGCTGTAGCCTGGCCACTTCCTGCCAGGTTTTAAAGCCTTCAGGCGCGGCATAGTCCGCCTTATCGTGCTGACTACCGGAAATCTGCGACAGCAGCGTCAGTCCCTGCGGCTTGATGACCGCGTCGTGGAAAAACGTCGCCAGCTTTTCGGGCGTCAGCGCCTGGATGCTGGCAATCACTTTTTCACGGGTATCAAAGCTGTAGTTTTCACGGTTGAAATCCTTGCTGTAGCGGCCCGCCTCCTCATCCAGCGTCTGCGGACGCTGCTTCAGTTCGTTGATCATCGCCGTCTGATACTGCGCAAAATCCTCTTTGCTTATCTCGCGCAGGCGCTTTTCCGCCGTCGGATAGAAGGCCTGGAAACGCTTCAGCAAATAAGCGGGCTGCTTAACGTTGCTCTGCAACAGGAAGCCGATACCCCACTGACGCCCAACCGGCATCTGGAAAGCGAAGACCGCATAGCCCAGCTGTTCTTCGGTGCGCAGCTGGTTATAGAACCACGGCTGCACGATCTGGCTGAGCATGGCGCTGCTGGCGATGCTGTCGTGTTCGGCATAGCCCAGCGGCACATAGAGCGCGGCCAGCGCGGAATCCGTGCTGCTGCCAGCCTGTTGCAGATTAGCGTTGGTTGGCTTATCAATCTGCAAATACTGGCTGCGCCACTCGCTCTGGCCTTCGCAGTTCAGCTGTTTTTTCAGCGAGGCGGCCAGCGTCTTCACGCTTTCCGGCGTCATATTGCCGACTACCAGCAGTTCCGGCGTGGCGTTTTTCAGCAGCATCTCGCGGTAGGCTTTTAAATCTTCCAGCGTAATGCCGGCCACCAGCTTGCGGCGCTCGCTGCGTTGGGTATAGGGCAGTTGCGACAGCATCTGCGCAGGCTGAATTGCCAGCTCAAACGCCTTGCCCTTTTCCGCCGCGTCCAGGCGTTCAAGGTACCAGGATTTCGCCTGATCCAGCTGCTGCTGCGTAGGCTGATAGCTAACGTATTCTTTCAGCAGCGCCTGCATAAGTTCCGGCAGGTGCTGGGTAAAGCCGCTGGCGTTAAAGGTCACGCCGTCATTTTCGCTGGTAGAGAAGCTGATACCGCCGACGGAAGCCTGCGAATTCAGCTCATCCAGCGCCTGGCCCGCCAGATAGTCGTTCATGCCGAACAACACCTGGTTTTTGGCCGTGCTCATGGCATTTTTGTTGCGCAGCGCCAGCGTGATGTTGGCCTTAGGATCGTCCGCGTAAAAGCGGCTCGGCATATAAAACGCACGCAGATCCGGCTGGTTAATCAGCGCCTGCGGACGGTCATACTGCTTTGCCCCTTTAATCAGCGAAAAATCATCAGGAATATAAGGATTTAGTACGGGCAGCGACAGCGAGATTTTCGCACTTTCTGCCTGCCACTGCGCAAAACGCTGCGGCGTAATGTGGTCAACCTGGTAAGGCGCATCGACAAAGTAAGCGACTTTGTTGTGTGGTTCCGTTGGGCTGATAAACCAGATACGGGCGTTTTCAGGCGTCATGCCGTCCAGCCGCGCCCTGATAGCCTGCGGATCGTACTGGTCGGCAATATAAGGCGCTACCAGCGTATCGGCGACCGGCACGCGCAGCATGGTATCCACCAGCCATTCGATGTAGTCCATATCGCGCGTGATTGAGGGATAGCGGAAATCCAGATCCAGCACGTGCGCCACCTCATCAAAATAGCGCTTGTCGATGCCTTCGCTGCGCAGCTTGTTAAGATAGCTAAACACGGCGGCAATCACTTCGTCGCGATTCGCCTGGCCTTTGTCGGTCAGCGAGATAGAAATAGAGAAAATCCCGCCGTTGCGGTCAATAACCGGATCGGCACCGGCATCGATCGAATCGGCCAGGCCGTTGCTTTGTAGCCAGTCGGAAAGCGTATTTTTACTGCGGTTGCCAAGCAGATAAGCCACCAGCGTATCGGTCTTGCTGCGGAATTTGTCGCTGTTGTTGTCGATACGGAATTCAATTCTTACCTGCTTGCGCGGCTGCGCGGGCACGTAGTGAATAATGATACCTTTTTGCTGGTCAGTGACCACCGGTACGGTAATGGCGGGCACCGTCGCGTTGTGGTTTTCCACCCGGCCAAAGGTTTCCACGGCAATTTTTTGCAGTTCGCTCAGCGGCTTGTTGCTGTAAATCACCGCTTTCATCAGGTTGGCGGAGTAGTAGCGATGGTAAAACGCCGTTAGCGCGTCGTGCAGCTTGCTGTCCGGCTTGTCTTTCAGCGTTTCTAAATTCCCGCCAGCGAACAGGGAAGCCGGGTGCGCCGGATTAAGCGTCTCCGCACTAACCTGCGCCATACGCAGGCCATCACGGGAGCGCGCCATAGTCAGCTCGGCGTTGACCGCATGGCGCTCGCGATCGGCATTAACGGGGTCAAGCAGCGGCTCGGCAATGGCGTCGGCCAGCCGGTCTACCGCCGGTTCCAGCGCGTCGTTTTCCACTTCCAGATAAAAAGCCGTGCGGTAGGATGCGGTGCTGGCATTGTGGCTGCCACCATGCTTTTTCAGAAATTCGGCCAGGTTATCCGGCTGCGGATAACGCTTTGATCCCATTAGCAGCATATGCTCCAGATAGTGTGCCAGCCCCTGCTGGTTGCGTGGGCTTTCCAGCGAGCCGACCGGCAAGGTGAGCGCCGAAAGAGATTTGGTCGCCTGCGGATCGGAAACCAGCAGTACCGTCATGCCGTTATCCAGCCTGATCGCCTGATACTGACGCGGATCTTTTTCACTTTTACGGATCGCTTCAGGAACGGCCTGCCAGCCTGATTGCGCCTGCGACAGCGGGCTCCAGAAGGTAAAAAGCAGAAACAGGGTGGTAAAGCAGACTGCATAACGACGCATTCAAACTCCTCGACAAGCTAACGTTCTTGCTGTCGCGCGGCTTAAGACGGCGACAGGTAAACTGTTTACCCTAAAAATTCCGCTGACGGGCATCAGCGGACAGAAAAATAGCCAAAGTTGGTTATAAAGTAACACTACAGGATGTCTCAGTTAATGTCATTCATCCGCAACAGCGGCAGCAGCCAGACTTCGGCGTTGTAGATGATCTGTTGTAGCGTGGTATCGTCCAGCGTGCGAAACAGCCTCGCCAGATAAGGATCGCTGCCCTCACCTTCTATCTGCATGTTTCCCTGCCACGCCTGCAACAGCTTATTGCGCGCTTTTATCTGCGTCGCCTCGTCGTAAGAGAGCGCCGCCGTCTTCTCGTCATAGCTGGCCTCCAGCCACGCGCCGCCAGTTTTGGGCAGCAAGAGCAAAGGCGAGCGCATGCCCTCTTTATAACCGCTGATATAGCGTTCAAGCCAGGCGCTGGCGTCAGGGGCCGAAAGCGGAGGAAACTGCCAGCGGCTCTCTTTACGGCCATACATGCGGCTGGTACCGCTACCACCCTGTACGCAGTAAACCAGGTGCTCCAGCCATAGCGAAAGCCCGTCGGTAAAGTTAAGGTGGCCGGGCCGCCAGCGCAGCAGGCCATCGTCCTGCACGGCGGGCAGCCAGCCGTTAAGCTGCAGGCCGCCAGCCTGGATATTGATTTCCTGACTCCCGGATGCCTGACGCTGCTCGCGCACTATGCCAGCCAGCTCGCTCATATCCGCCAGCTGATCCTGCCAGAAGAGCTCGCCCCATGCGCCATACGGCAGATTTCCCGCTGCGCGATGCCTGTCGAACAGCGGTTCGCCCGACTCGCCTTCAATCAGGGCGTTCAGCAGCTGGGTATTAAGCTGATAGCGGCTGAGGTTGTCCAGCGTAAAGGGTTCGGCATCCGGCAATTCGGTATCTTCCGCGCTGAAGCTGACGCCCAGTCGCTGGCTGAAAAAAGCGCGCACCGGATGACGCCAGAACTGCAGCAGCCGATCGAAATTGAGCTCCTCAATCGTCAGTTCCGGCAGCGGCTGCATAAAGGGTGGATGCGGTACGCCGCTGGCCTTAGCCGCCGGTAGCCACTCCGCCGCATAACTTTGATAGCGGGCCTGCGGCTGGAAGTTTTCGGCGGCAAACGGCATGCGGCTGTGCAAATGATGCAGATGGGCGATAACCGCCGCCGCGCTGCTGTCCACGTCTTTTTCCCTGTCTTCCGGCAGGCAAAAACTCTGGCTGATATATTCCATCAGTTCGCTGACCAGCACGGAGGGAAAACGTTCCGAGTTGTCCTGTATGGTCCGGCCGATATAGCTGATATAGAGCTGCTGCTGCGCTGAGTTGATCGCTTCCAGAAACAGGTAGCGATCGTCATCGCGGCGGCTACGGTCGCCTTTTTTCGGCTGCTGGCTCATCAGGTCAAATCCCGGTGGCGGCAGCGTGCGCGGGTAAACGCCGTCGTTCATGCCCAGCAGGCATACCACCTTAAAGGGGATGGAACGCATCGGCATCAGCGTACAGAAATTAACGGGTCCGGCCAGAAAGCGCTGGCTGATACGCTCCTGATCCAGCCTGGCGCGCAGCTCGTCGCGCAGCAGCGACAGCGGGATAGCCTGCTGATACTCCGCCTGAATACCGTAGCTGATAGCGGCTCGCCACTGCTCTTCAATCAGCGCCAGCGCCGCTTCGGCATCGGCATCCCCGGCGAAAAAGTCATCCAGCAGCTCCCGGCACAGCGGTAGCCAGCTTTCCAGCTCTCTGGCGGTGCCTAGCCGCTCGCGCCAGCGGCGCAGCTGCATCAACAGTTCTGCCAGATGCCCTACCAGTTCAGCAATCAGGCCACTGGATTCGTCATAAGGCAGTACGCCCTGCCAGTGCCCGATATCGCTGTGCATCGCATAGCCCAGCAGCATCCTCGTCAGACCGAACTGCCAGGTGTGCTGTCCGGTTGGCGGCAGATCCAGCTCGCGAACCGTATCGTCGTCCAGCCCCCAGCGGATGCCGCACTCGCCTACCCAGTGGCGCAGACGCCGCAGTCCCTCTTCATCTATAGCAAAGCGGTTGGCCAGCGCCGGAACTTCCAGCAGCGCCAGAACGCTTTCGGACGTAAAACGGCTGTCGGGCAGGCTCAGCAGCGAAATAAACGCCTGCAAAGCGGGATGCGCCTGGCTGGCGCGACGGTCGGAAATGGCGAACGGCAGATAGCGGTCGCCTGGCGCGTTACCAAACACGGCCTGGATAAAAGGCGTATAGGCGTCGATATCCGCCACCATCACGATGATATCCCGTGGCGAAAGCTGCGGATCGTTAGCCATAAGCTCCAGCAGGCGATCCTGTAAAACCTCAACTTCACGCTGCGGACTGTGGCAAAGATGCACGGTTAACGACTGGTCGGCAGGATCCAGCACGCGCTTGCGCAGGCTGTTTTCCCACTCTTCGCGTTTCAGCCCGATAACCGCGTTGTCTTCCAGCTCCAGCAGATCGTACTGGAGCGTTTGCAATAGCGTAACCGGCTCAATATCGACAAAGGCGTCGATTTCGCGGCACTCCATCTGCGCCAGCAAAAACAGGTTGTCGCGCCCGAGCTTGCCCCAGGAAGCCAGCAGCGGGTTGCTCAGCTGCTGTTCGCCCGCTTCGTTAAACAGGCTGGATGCATCTTCCTGGCGAAACAGCGTGCTTTGTCGCTGCTCTTTAAAATGTTCTCTGCGGCGGCTTTGCAGCTTAGCTAAAAAAGCGTAGTCCTGAATATCACCCCAGTAATGGCGGCAAGGGTTGGTGAACAGCAGATGAACATCGATATGCTTGCCCAGCGCCTGTAAAGCCTGTAGATAAACCGGCGGCAGCGCGGAAATGCCACAGATAAACACGCGATCCGGCAGGCCAGGCGGTCGGGTCGCGCTATTTTCCAGCGTGGAAATAAAGCGTGCATAAAGATTGGCGCGGTGCCATTCCGACTGGCCCAGTTCACGGTTGTAGGCCACCAGCTCCGCCCACAGCGGTGCCTGCCACAGCTGCGCTTCGCCCAGGCCATCAATGTGCTGACCTCTTTCCCAGCTGTTAAGCCATTCAGAACGGTACACCAGATACTGGTCATACAGATCGGCCACGCGTGAGGCAAGCTGAAACAGCTTGCGCTGGTCTTCGTCGTCGGAGAGATAGTGGCTGAGCATGGCAAATTCCGGGCGCGGCAGCATTTTCGGCAGCAGCGTCATCAGCTTCCAGCTCATACTGGATTTGTTAAACGCGCTCTCTTTTGGAATGCCCGGCAGCACGCGGATAAACATATCCCAGATAAAAGAAGCAGGCAGCGGAAAAGCGATGTTGGCGGCAATGCCGAACTGGCTGGCCAGCGACATTTGTAGCCACTGCGCCATGCCCGGACTCTGTACCAGTACCACTTCTGACTGAAAGGGATCGCGCAGCGGCTGGTTTTCGATATGAAACGCCGCCAGCGTTTTCAGCAGGTCCAGCTGATTTGAGTGATAAACGGTAAACATGCCTGCTCCTGATCCGGTATTGCTTTGCGTGCACACTCTACCCCGTCCGGCGACGGTTGCAAATGCGATCCTCTTTCACCGCTCGGCGTTATCGCAACGCAATTGCGATAGCCTGGCCCGAGCGCCGGCCGGGCTAATAGCCTGCGCCGTAAATAATGTGCAGCTGCCCGTCAACGTTTGCTGTTCCAGCGTAGTCCGCCAGCCTGGCGCTTCGTAGCCCTCAAACCGTTGCCAGGCAAGCCTGACTGCTTCCCGCTGCTGCGCCTGTAGCTGAAAAGCCTTGCCCAGCGCCAGCTGATACTGCGTTAGCGCCAGCGAGCTGATACTGAACAGCAATAGCGCGATCAGCGTTTCCGGCAGGCTAAAGCCCTGCTGCCTGACCTTCCGGCAGGCAGCTTTCTTCACTGGCCAGCGGGCAATAGTCCAGCCAGCCATGCGGTAAGGCAGATATCGCACTATTTTCATCATTGCGTTTTACCCATCGGTAAATAGCCAGGGTTCCGCTTCCGCTGTCGCCACGCAGCAGCGCCTCACCTGTTTTCAACACAATAAAGCAGGCACGCCAGGCCGACTGATTTGCCGTACGGCAAGACCATCGCTGTACGGACGGCCAACGCTCGGTTTCGCCCCAGCGTAGCGCGGAAACGGCCAGGCTGGTTTGCTGCAGATAACCCCCTTCGTCGGCGACCAGGCTTAGCGACTGCTCCATCTGACGACGCGTAGCCTGTAGCAGCGCCGCCGACATCAGCAACAGCAGGATAACCATCATCAACGCCCCGCTTCCCTGCTGCGCCGTCACAGGTTTTCTCCCGTTACCCAGCGTTCAACGGTAAGTGCCTGCAGGGGGAAGCCGAGCGCATAGCCGCTTAGCCGTAGCTGAACCTGCTGTGCTTTTCTGACGACGCGAAAGTCACTGATGATCACGCTGGCCGGATCGTTCATTTTTTCCCAGCCGCTGCTTTCACAGCTATCTACGCCACGCTGCGCCTCCAGGCTGCCGTTACGTAGCCGAAAACCATAGTAATCGCTGGTTTCGCTGTCGGCATTTTCCCATTTACCGTTGCTGTTTTCATCCCAGCGCAGCAGCAGGCACTGGCCGTTACTGCTGGTTATCAGGGCCTTGCCCTGGCATTCTCCATGGCAGTAACCTGCCCGGCGGACGTTTTTCGCCAGCGTGGCCATCATCAGCTGTAGCTCTTCTCGCAGCTGAAAAGTCATCAGCATGCGCAGATTATTCATTTGCAGCAGCGGTAAAAACCTTGCGGCACCCAGCATGAGTACGCCACCGATCGCCAGCGCAATCATCATTTCCAGCAGCGTAAAGCCCGCGCTTTTTATGGAAAGGCATCTCATGGACAGGCATCCCGGCAGATACGCACTCTGGCGCGTGAGGACAGGATGATATGCCGCTCGCCTGCCGCGCTGGCAATAACGATCCGGCCAGGTTTTGCGACGTTGCGGCGACCATAAAATCCCATCCCCTCCGTTAACGATAAGAGTTTGATCTCCCGCCACGGCGCGAGCAGCAGCCAGCGCTGCCTGCCCGCACAATGCTGCTGGCGCGGGCCGCTACCCAGACACCACGGAACGCCGCTCGTGCGCCATAACAGCGCCTGTCGATTGTGCCAGTTGGCATCATTGCGTAAGCGCAGCAAGAAATGCTGAATTTGTCGTGCGCTGGCGTTGAGCCGCTGCGTCTGCCGCCACTGTTGCCAGCTGCCTGCGGCAGCCGTCGTCAATATACTGGCGATAATCATCACCACCAGCAGCTCCAGCAAGGTAAAACCGTTTCTGTTCATAACGGCTATTGTGCCCGTGTCGGCTAGCGATACCAGCGGGAAAGTAGCGAATTGCGAGACGTCTTCCGGCCATTCATCTGCACCCACTTTCAGCAACATTTTTTTAGAAGATGTGTCGCAAAACAACACGATATTCGGGATGTTAAAAGCCGGGTATGGGCCCGCAATGACAGGGGAACGGGAGCCGGGATGTTAAAAGCCAGGTATGTGCCCGCAATAACAGAAGAACGGGAGCCGGGATATTAAAAGCCGGGTATAGACCCGCAATAACAGAGGAACGGGAGCCGAGATATTAAAAGCCAGGTATGTGCCCGCAATGACAGAAGAACGGAAGCCGGGATATTAAAAGCCAGGTATGTGCCCGCAATAACAGAAGAACGGGAGCCGGGACCAGGGGATGGGAGCCGAAACAGAGGCTGGTAGAGAAAAATAAATGCACTAAGCGGGAAGAACAAAGGGAGCGTTAACCCGCTCCCTTAATCCGTCAGATAGCCACCGGCGCTTTGATAGCGGGATGGGGATCGTAACCTTCAATCTCAAAATCTTCAAAACGATAATCAAACAGCGAAGCCGGTTTACGCTTGATCACCAGTTTCGGCAATGGACGCGGCTCGCGCGTCAACTGCAAATTGGCCTGTTCCAGATGATTGCTGTAAAGGTGCGTATCGCCGCCCGTCCAGACAAAATCACCCGGTTCCAGATCGCACTGCTGCGCCACCATGTGCACCAGCAACGCATAGCTGGCGATATTAAACGGCAGGCCGAGGAACACATCGCAGGAACGCTGGTAAAGCTGGCAGGAAAGCTTGCCGTTCGCCACATAAAACTGGAAGAAAGCGTGACACGGCGCCAGCGCCATCTCATCAAGTTCGCCCACGTTCCAGGCGGAAACAATAATGCGGCGGGAATCGGGATCGCTTTTCAGCTGCTGCATCACCTTCGCCAGCTGGTCAATCTGCTGGCCGTTAGCCGCGCCCCAGCTGCGCCACTGCTTACCGTAAACCGGGCCAAGGTCGCCATTTTCATCGGCCCACTCGTCCCAGATAGTAACCTTGTTTTCTTTCAGATAAGCCGTGTTGGTATCGCCGTTCAAAAACCACAGCAGCTCGTGGATGATCGAACGCAAATGGCATTTTTTCGTGGTGACCAGCGGAAAACCTTCCTGCAGGTTGAAACGCATCTGATGACCAAAAATCGACAGTGTCCCGGTACCGGTACGGTCATTTTTCGGCGTGCCCTCGTCGAGCACTTTTTGCATTAATTCCAGATACTGTTTCATTTTTCCTCACGAAGTTGCTGCGCAGCACGGCGGCGATAGGCCCAAATCATCATAATGGCACCAGCGATAATCATTGGCGTCGAGAGGATTTGTCCCATGCTGATAATGTTGTCAAACAGGCCCAGCTGAGCGTCCGGCTGACGGAAGTATTCGACAATAAAGCGAAATGCGCCGTAGCCAAGCAGGAACAGCCCTGAGACCGCGCCCATCGGGCGTTTTTTACGAATATAGAGATTTAAGATAATAAACAGCACTACGCCTTCCAGCAGCAGCTCATAGAGCTGGGAAGGATGACGCGGCAGCACGCCGTAGGTAGCCAGCAAAGATTGCCATTCCGGATGGGTTGCTACCAGCGCAACGTCTTCGCTACGGGAGCCAGGAAACAGCATGGCCCACGACAAATCCGGCGCGACGCGTCCCCACAGTTCACCATTGATAAAGTTGCCCAGACGGCCTGCGCCCAGCCCAAACGGGATTAACGGCGCAATAAAATCGGAAACCTGGAAGAAGTTGCGTTTAGTGCGATGCGCAAACCACAGCATCACGCAGATAACCCCAATCAGGCCACCGTGGAACGACATACCGCCGTCCCAGACCTTAAACAGATAAAGCGGATTATCCAGAAACAGCGGCAGGTTATAAAACAGCACATAGCCGATACGGCCACCGAGGAAGACGCCCAGAAAACCGGCGTACAGCAGGTTTTCAACCTCATCTTTTGTCCAGCCGCTGCCGGGCTTGTTGGCACGACGCACTGCCAGCCACATGGCGAAAATGAAACCAACGAGGTACATCAGTCCATACCAGTGCAGAGCGAGCGGCCCGACGGAGAAAATTACCGGATCAAATTGGGGGAAAGCCAGATAGCCGTTAGTCATCTTTCACCATTATGTAAAGTCCCTGATTTCAGGTGACGGAATGAATAAACCAGAGCGCGCGTGGCGCCGTACAGAGGCGCGCATCATAGCACAGGCCGCATAAAAGGCGGCCCGGGTAACTGTAAACTTTAATGGCTAGCGTCCGCCACGGATCAGCCCGCCCAGGCCGCGTCTTTCCATAAACGTGGCGACCAGATGGCGCACCTCGGTTGCCTGCTGCGCCTGCAAGCCCGCTTCCGCCAGCTTTTGCGCTTCTTCGTAATCAATGTGGTGCAGCAGATACTTGACCCGCGCGACGTTACGGCCGTTCATGCTCAGGTGATGATAGCCAAGCCCTATCAACAGCGCGACGCAGCTGGAATCGCCTGCCATTTCGCCGCACAGGCACAGCTCAATTCCGGCCTGCTTCGCCTCTTCTGCAATGGTTTTTAGCGCCCGCAGCATAGCGGGATGCAGACTGTCGTACAGGTTAGCGACACGCGTGTTATTACGATCGACAGCCAGCAGATACTGCGTCAGATCGTTGGTGCCAACCGAGACAAAGTCGACCCGCTTCGCCAGATGGCCGATCATAAAAATCATTGAAGGCACTTCAATCATGACGCCGATACGCGGTTTCGGGATGCCGTAACCCAGCATCTCCTCTACTTCTTTTCCGGCACGCTCGATCAGTTTGAGCGCTTCATCAATTTCATCGATGCTGGTGATCATTGGCAGCAGGATGCTGAGGTTATCGCTGGCGACGTTGGCGCGCAGCATTGCACGAACTTGTACCAGAAAAATTTCCGGCTGATCCAGCGTCAGGCGGATCCCGCGCCAGCCCAGGCAAGGGTTTTCTTCGCTGATGGGCATATAAGGCAGCTGCTTGTCCGCACCGACATCCAGCGTACGCAGCGTTACCGGCTTTTCCAGAAACAGCTGTAGCATGCCCTGATATTGCGCCACCTGCTCTTCTTCCGAGGGGAAACCGTTTTGTAACATAAACGGAATTTCCGTGCGGTAAAGCCCGACGCCATCCACGCGGCTACCCAGCGCCTGCTCGTGCTCTGCGCTAAGACCGGCGTTGAGCATGACCTTTATCGGCTCGCCAGACTTCAGCGCCGCCGGTCGCTCAACCACGTCCTCCGCCAGCTTGCTTAGCTCATTTTCCTCGGTGATAAGCCGCTGGTACTCCTGCACCAGCACCGGTTCGGGATCGACCAGCAGCTCGCCGCGATAGCCATCGACAATCAGCAGTCTACCGTTCAGCACTTCCGGCTGGATATCGGCACCCATCACCGTTGGGATGCCCATTGCGCGCACCATAATGGCCGCGTGCGAGTTGGCCGCACCGTCTCTGACCACTACGCCAGCTAGCCGCTCGTGCGGCAGCTCGGCAAGCGTGGTCGCGCTTAGCTCATCGGCAACCAGCACAAAGCGCGCGGGCCACGTGTTAGTGCCCTGCATCGTATCGTCAAGATGGAACAGCAGACGCTGGCCCAGCGCGCGCAAATCACCGGCCCGCTCGCGCAGATAGCTATCCTGTAAGCTGGCGAACTGCGCGGCGAACTTCTCAATAACCTTTTTAACCGCCCACTCTGCGACCGAGCCATTATCGATCTCCGCATAAAGGTCTTTCTTCAGGCGGTTGTCGCTCAGCAGGTGCGAATAGAGGTCGAAGATGGCCGCACTTTCTTTATGCACGCTGGAGGTAAAGCGTTTGCTGTAGCGCCGAAACTCGCCAGAGGCTTCATCCATTGCCACCGACAGCCTTTCCCGCTCGCGCACCGCGTCCAGCGTGGAGGCCGCCGAGACGTTTTCCAGCGAAGGCTGATTGCTTTCTACCCAGCCCTTTGCCACCGCCACGCCCGGCGCGGCAGCCAGCGCACGCACGCGGGTCTGTCGATATTGTCCAAACAGCGCATTCAGCTGCGACTGGGAAAGAATGGTGGCCATCTGCGTAGCCAGCGTAACGAGGAAAGACTCTTCGCTTTCATCGAACTGGCGATGTTCGCGCTGCTGCACCACCAGCACGCCCAACAGCTGGCGACGGCTGATAATCGGCACGCCGAGGAAAGAGCGGAAACGCTCTTCTTTTACGGAAGGAATATATTTAAAGCTGGGATGACTCTGCGCATCCGCCAGGTTGATAGGCTCGGCCAGCCGACCGACCAGCCCGACGATCCCTTCGTCAAAGGCCAGCGCAACGGTGCGGCCACGCGGTTTTTTTAGCCCACGCGTTGCCATCAGGTAATAGCAGCGGCGGTCGTGGTCGGCCAGATAAACCGAACAGACTTCGGTATCCATTGCCAGGCAAATTTCGCTGACCAGAATATCGAGCGCCTCGGTCAGCCGGGGCGCTCCTGCCACTTTTTCAACTATCTCGCGCAGCTGTGTAAGCATATTTTAAGTGGCTTACCCTCTCTTCCGTCGATAAGGCGTAGTTCGCGGTACGGCGTTCTCCTGCAGCGGCATTACCACGCCAGCAAACTCTTTCATCACTCGCCGATAGACGTCGCGTTTAAAAGAGACCACCTGGCGTACAGGATACCAGAAGCTTACCCAGCGCCAGCCGTCGAACTCTGGCGTGCTGCTGGTTTGCATATTGATATCCGCGTCATTGCACAATAATTGCAGAAGAAACCACTTCTGTTTCTGGCCGATACAAACCGGCTTTGTGTCCCAACGCACCAAACGTTTTGGCAACTTATAGCGTAACCAGTTTCGGGTAGAGGCAAGGATGCGCACATCTTTGCGGTGTAAACCAACTTCCTCAAAGAGTTCTCGATACATCGCCTGTTCTGCCGTTTCTCCAGGATTTATCCCTCCCTGGGGAAACTGCCAGGAGTGTTGGCCATAGCGTCTGGCCCACAACACTTGTCCCTGCCTGTTACAAATTACGATACCAACATTCGGGCGGTAGCCATCATCATCGATCACTGGACTACCTCAAACTTAAAACTCGGATGTTCTGATTGTTTCATACTCCTTACAGGCGGTAAACCACTGCTTTTTCCCCCTGTGGGGCGGCATTCGCGGGATAACTTACGAACATTTCCCGAGTTATAAACAGAATCCGCCTTTTTTACCCGATTTTATTCACCTTTTCTGTGGATATCTTTGTGCAGAACTCTCTTAACGTTTGGGGAAAACTTTCCAGACGGCCGATACACGCGCTATCAGTATAGTGGTTAACTGATTATAAGCATTGGAATTTACCTGACGTCGGCGGCGGGTTTTAACGCTTTAATCTTAGTGTCATACCGGGCTGCTAAGGCACTGGCGAAAGATCGAGCATCGCCTTTTTTATCCACAGGTTATGCCGCTATGATAAGCAAAAAAAGGGGAAAAATGGATAAAGTGGTCGAGTCAAGCCTGTAAATCGAAACAGTACTGTGATAAAAGTCGACTTATCCCATTTTTCTGTGGATAACTACGTGTAAGATCCTGTTCATTGTCGGTGCGCAGTCAGGCATAACCTTTTCGCACGCGGACAAAACAGAGGCGGATGGAAATAAAAAGGCATGATTAATCATGCTATTATTCCGCTTTCCCCCACTTCCCGTTCAGCGTTTTTTAGCGGGAAAAAACACTGTCTATTTTTTGAGCAACAGAGAAGCCTTTATGTCAGCAACGTTTTTTTCCGTGCCGCCGCCTGAAAGTGAAGCCATTTTGCTTGCGCGTGCACGCCAGCTGGCAGGCTTTACGCTGGGTGAGCTGGCACTGAATGCCGGCCTGGCTATTCCGGCTGATTTACGTCGGGACAAAGGGTGGGTTGGCATGCTGCTGGAGCGCTATCTGGGTGCAAGCGCAGGCAGCAAGCCCGAGCAGGACTTTGCGGATATTGGCGTGGAACTGAAAACCATCCCGATTGATGTACAGGGCCGCCCGCTGGAAACAACCTTTGTCTGTGTTGCCCCATTGACCGGCAACAGCGGCCTGGTCTGGGAAACCAGCCACGTGCGCCATAAGCTGGCCAGAGTATTATGGATGCCGGTTGAAGGCGACAGAGCGATCCCGCTGGCAGAACGCCGCGTCGGCGCGCCGCTTCTCTGGAGCCCGAATCAGGAAGAGGAAACCTTGCTGCGGCGTGACTGGGAAGAGCTGATGGATATGATCGTGCTGGGTCAGGTAGAGCGTATCACCGCGCGCCACGGTGAAGTACTGCAAATCCGTCCTAAAGCGGCCAACAGCAAAGCGCTGACGGAAGGCATTGGTGAAAATGGCCAGCCGATAATGACGCTGCCGAGAGGCTTCTATCTGAAGAAGACCTTTACCGCCCCGCTTCTTGCCCGCCATTTTTTACTGTAAAGCTTTAGCTGACTGGCATTCGGATGAGTATACTCTTCGTTTAACTTTCGTTTAGGATGCGACGTTTGTATGTTTGACTGGATTGCCGATCCCAACGCCTGGCTGGCACTGGGTACGCTGACGATTCTGGAAATCGTCCTGGGTATTGATAACATTATCTTTCTTTCTCTGGTGGTAGCTAAGCTCCCTAAGCAGCAACAGAATGCCGCGCGCCGTGTGGGCCTTGCGGGCGCCATGCTGATGCGTCTGGGCCTGCTGGCTTCTATCGCCTGGGTTATTCGCCTGACAACCCCGCTGTTTACCCTGATGGATCACGATTTTTCCGCACGGGATTTGATTTTGCTGTTTGGCGGGCTTTTCCTGTTATGGAAATCAAGTCAGGAGATCCACGAAACGATTGAAGGCAACGAAGAGGAGCACAAGACTAACGTGCACTCTTTTATCGGGGCCATCGTGCAGATTATGCTGCTCGACATTATTTTTAGCCTGGATTCCGTTATCACCGCTGTAGGACTTTCCGATCATTTGATTATTATGATGGCGGCCGTAGTGATTGCGGTTGGCGTGATGATGTTTGCCGCCCGCGTTATTGGCGAATTTGTTGAGCGTCATCCTTCGGTCAAAATGCTGGCGCTCTCTTTTCTGATCCTGGTAGGTTTTACCCTTATTCTGGAAAGTTTCAATATCCACGTGCCAAAAGGTTATATCTATTTCGCCATGTTTTTCTCTATGGCCGTAGAGTGCCTCAATCTGCTGCGCAGCAAAAAAAACCACGCCTGATCTGAGCTGACCGGCATCGCCGGTCGGTCTCTTTCCTGACGATTTCACGATCAAAGTCAATAGTTTGTCGTGCTACACCACGCTTTTCGGAGTTCTGCGGTTAACGCTTTCTCTAAAATAAGCTATTACTATCGGGAGATATTTTCAGGCTAAGGGAGCGAATTATGAAGTTGATGTCAGGCGCAGCCGTATTGATGCTGGCTACGCTATTGGGCGGTTGCAGCAGCGATTATGTTATGGCGACCAAAGATGGGAAAATGATTATGACCCAGGGTAAACCGGAAATCGACGCGGATACCGGCCTGGTTAAATATACTGACCGCTCCGGCCATGAACTCCAGATTAACGGCGACGAGGTTTCCTCGATTGTCGAACGTTAAACCCTATCTCGCCACCTGAGCGTGTCAACCAGGTGGCTTACCGCACTTCCCGATAAATCTGCTCTTCCCCCTGCTGTGCCCGACGGTTATAGTCAAAAGCCGGATCTGGCGCTGGTAACCTGCCATTGTGGCGCCGGGCCGGTTCTTAATAATGAAAAAGGAAGCCGGCAAATGCATTATCATCGTATTCCCCACAGTACGCTGGAAGTCAGCAGCCTGGGATTAGGCACCATGACCTTTGGCGAGCAGAACAGCGAAGCCGATGCGCATGCCCAGCTCGATTTAGCGCTGCGTTCCGGCATTAATCTGATTGATACCGCCGAAATGTATCCGGTACCGCCGCGTCCGGAAACGCAGGGATTAACCGAAACCTATATCGGCAGCTGGCTGAAAGCACGCGGCAATCGCGAAAAAATTATTCTGGCGTCAAAAGTCGCTGGCCCGGTACGCGGTGCCGACGCCTCAATTCGTCCGGGTCAGGCGCTGGATCGTAAAAATATTCGCGCCGCGCTGGATGCCAGCCTGAAACGGCTTAATACCGATTATATTGATCTTTACCAGCTGCACTGGCCGCAGCGTCAAACCAACTATTTTGGAAGACTGAACTACGAATACGCAGACAGTACCGCAACGGTAACGCTGCTGGAAACGCTGGAAGCGCTGAACGAGCAGGTGCGCGCCGGGAAAATCCGTTATATCGGCGTTTCCAATGAAACCCCCTGGGGCGTGATGCGCTATCTGCAGCTGGCCGAAAAGCACGAGCTACCGCGCATTGTTTCTATCCAGAATCCTTACAGCCTGCTGAATCGTAGCTTTGAAGTTGGCCTGGCGGAAATCAGCCAGCACGAAGGCGTGGAGCTGCTGGCCTACTCCTGCCTGGCTTTTGGTACGCTGAGCGGAAAATACCTGAACGGTGCGCAACCTGCAGGCGCACGTAACACGCTGTTTAGCCGCTTTACGCGCTACAGCGGCGAACAGGCTGAGCTGGCAATAGCTGAGTATGTCGCGCTGGCGAAAAAGCACCATCTCGATCCGTCACAGATGGCGCTGGCATTTGTCCGTCAGCAGCCTTTTGTTGCCAGCACGCTGCTGGGCGCTACCACGCTGGAGCAGTTAAAAACCAATATCGACAGCTACAATCTGACGCTGGATGAAGAGGTGATGCAGGGTCTTGAGGCGATTCATCGCCGTTATACTTTCCCTGCGCCGTAAACCCTCCGTCACAGGGGGCGGAGAATATCCGCCCCTGAGGTTGTTTATACCGTACTGACGTCCGGCATAGGCTGTCCGAAGCACGACACCGGCACCCTCCGTAACAGCTGGTGCCGCATTCAGATCGCCCTTACTGCACACTGCGCCCCCGCTTTTGCGCCAGCTGCCATCCCCACAGTACGGCAATAGCCAGAGCAAACAGCGCACCAAATCCTACGCCAGTGGCGACTGGCGGCGTACCGAGCTTAATAGCCACGGTATAAAGCCCCAGCATCAGCAGCATCGCGCTGTTTTCGCCCAGGTTTTGTACGGCGATGGCGTTACCGGCACCGACGCTTGCCTTGCCGCGCATTTGCAGCAGCGCGTTCAGCGGCACCACAAAAAAGCCGCCCAGCATGCCAATGACTATCAGCAGTCCATAAGCGCCTGTTGCAGTATGCTGTAAAGCAAAACAGGTCACCGCTACGCCGATCAGCACGCCTGCCGGCATACATCTGCCAACCGTTTTCAACGTCACCAGCTTCGCTGCGGCTCCTGCGCCAAACACAATGCCGATAGCAACCATAGCGTTTAGCAGCGTCGGCGTTTTGTTATCCGTAATGCCTAACGCAACCGGTACCCACAATACCAGCAGGAGGCGCAGCGTTACGCCTGCTCCCCAAAACAGACTGGTGCCCAACAGTGAAAAGCGCGTTTCGCCATCTCGCCATAAAATGCGACAGGCCTGGAAAAAGCTGGCCGACATGCGCAGCGGATGCCAGCTTTGCCCGACGCGGGCGGCCACCAGTTTTGGAATAAGCGTGTTTGCCGCCACGGCCAGCGCATAGGCCAGCACGCAGGCAATCAGTGCGCCGGTCAGGTTCCAGTCGGCCAGCATACCGCCCGCCAGCGAACCCAGCAGGATTGCCAGAATGGTAGAAGACTCCATCAGGCCGTTTGCCTTAACCAACGCTTCTCCGTCAGTGATTTCGCCAAGGATGCCGTATTTAGCCGGGGAATAGGCCGCTGCGCCAATGCCGACCAGGCCATAGCCGATAAAAGGATTCAGGCCAAAGCAGATCGCCAGCGCGCCCAGCAGCTTGAGGCCGTTAGCAAACATCATCACGCGCCCTTTGGCAAAGCTGTCGGCAAACTGCCCGACAAAAGGCGCCAGGATAATGTAGGTCGCGACGAAAACCATTTGCAGTATCGGCTGGCTCCAGTCCGGCCAGAGCTGTTGCTTAAGCACCGCCAGCGTGGCGAATAACAGCGCGTTGTCGCCAAAAGCGGACAAAAACTGCGCGACAATAACCGCTATCATACCGCGCGACAGCAGCTTTTCGCCGCCAGATGAGTTACGCATTTTCCGTCCTGTTTTCCGGCTGTTCCGCCATGCTTTTCAGCGTGACGAAATCGGGTTTACCGCTGCCCAGCTGCGGCAGCTGCTTAAGGAAACGAATATCGCGCGGCACGGCCAGCTCCGGCGCGCCCATTTCACGGGCCGCACGCTGTAGCTGCTCGCGGTTAAGCTCGCCGTCGGTGGTAAACAGCACCAGCGCTTCGCCACGGTTGCCGTCCGGCTTGATTGAGGCAGCGTGCTGTTTTTCTGGCGACGCTTTTAACGCAAGCTGCTCTACGGTTTCCAGCGAGACCATTTCACCCGCGATTTTCGCAAAGCGTTTGGCGCGGCCCTGAATCTGGCAGAAACCGTGCTCGTCAAAGCTGACAATGTCGCCGGTATCGTACCAGCCCGCTTCCATTTGCCCCTCGCCGTTATCCGCCTGCGGCGCTTCCAGCACGCCCGGTTTTTCGACTCTGAGGTAGCCTTTCATGATGTTCGGGCCGCGCAGCTGTAGCAGACCGCCCTGCTCAATGCCGGGAACGGAAATAAGCCGCGAGTCCATCGCGGGTAAAATCCGCCCAACGGTGTGATTTTTGGCGGCCATCGGCACGTTAATCGCGACAACCGGCGCGCATTCGGTCACGCCGTAGCCTTCCAGAATGCGAATACCGAATTTATCCATCCACGCCTGACGCGTGTTTTCCTGTAGTTTTTCCGCACCGGCGACCACATAGCGCAACCGGGCAAAGTCGTAAGGATTGGCAAAGCGCGCATAGTTACCCAGGAAGGTAGAGGTGCCGAACAGTACGGTACAGTTACGGTCATAGACCAGTTCGGGAACGATGCGATAGTGTAACGGGCTTGGATAAAGAAAGACTTCTGCGCCGGTCATCAGTGGCGTAAACAAGCCCACCGTCAGGCCAAAGGCATGGAACAAAGGCAGCGCCGACATAAAGCGATCGCGCGGCGTAAAATCGGCCACGGTCCGGATCTGTTCAACGTTTGCCAGCAGGCTCTTATGCGAATGCACTACGCCTTTAGGATTGCCTTCGGAACCTGAAGTAAACAGCACCATCGCCGCGTCTTCCGGCTGCTGCGACACCTCGGCAAGCCGTGGAAAAAGAAGATGGCTAAGGATCCAGAGTTTATCCTGAGCCGTGACGGTCTCTTTTAAATCTTCCAGAAAAACCCATTTCACCCCGGTAAGCTGCTCGGGAAGATGCCATAGCTTGCCCTTATCCAGGAACTGGCGAGAGGTAAAAACCGTTTTCACTTCTGCCGCCTGCAGCGCGCTGCCTACGCCTTTTACCCCTGCGGTGTAGTTAAGCATTGCCGGAATACGGCCACGCATTGACGCCCCCAGGATGGCTGCTGCCGTAACCGTTGCGTTTGGTAACAGCAAACCAATATATTCACCTGGCGACGTATAGCGCTCCAGAATACGACCCACGCCCAGCGATTTTTTCAACAGCCCCGTATAGCTGTCAGGCGTAAAATTAACGTCTTCAATGCAGGACTTAAAAAAACCGTAGCGCGTGCGGGCAGACAGGAAAGCCTGATAAAGCGTCTCGCGCGGACGCACCGCCATGCGCGCCTCCATCATAATATGATGCAGATGTTCACCCGCCAGCTTGCGGCGTTCCCGCGCGGTTTTTGCTTCCGGCATGGGGATGGTGGTGGCGGGCAGCACGGTCAGGCTGATACGTGGAAAAAGACGACGCTTGAAGACGCCAGCCAGACGGCCAAACGGCGTATATTCCGCGCCTTCAATTCTTATTGGCACCACGGCCGCCTGCGATTTTGCCGCCACAAAACCGGCACCATCATAAATTTTCATCAGCGAGCCGGTAACGGTAATCCGCCCTTCCGGAAAGATCACCACCGGGCGGCCTTGCCCGATCGTTTTCACCAGGTGCTTGATCGACAGCGGTTTAGTGGGATCGAGCGGCACAAAATCGACCAGCGAGCGCACCCAACGCATATACCACTGCTCGCTGACGGAGGAGTAGACGGCGAACACGGGTTTAACCGGCAAAAACAGCGCCAGCAGCATGCCGTCCAGAAACGACATGTGATTAGGAACAATCAGCACCTTTGGCTGATGCAGCGCGGAAATATCGCCAGCCAGACGAGTGCGATACAGCAGACGAAAAAGCAGACGAAAAAAAGAAAGCAGCATGGCATCTCCTTAGCCAGTAAATTTGCCTGTAACGATGCAGGATATGGCTGAGCAAGACAATGGTAAACGGTGAAATTTACGAGCGTTGAGGGCGATTAATACCGAAATCTACAGTGTTGCAGAAAGTTTTGCGGTGCGGCTCGACAAACGTTGTTCCGGTGATGGCCGACAGCGAAACAGCCCACCACCCGGGAATCTCATCATTAAATTTACGTTCGGGAACAAAGATAATAAGGAAAATGTCTTTTTGGCATCCGCCATGGCGAATGATGACGTATGCAATATCAGATATAGCGGTTAAGTTGTCGTGAAGCGTGAATTCTAATAATACTCCCATAGCCGCTGCTGGCTACGGGAGCATCTTATTGGATTAAATCAATGATTTGAACTCTTCCCTGCGCATCAGTGCGAGGGTGCCGTCCAGCCGCCGCCCAGCGCCGCAATCAGCTCCACGCTGGCAACCCACTGCGTGCTTTGCAGCGACAGCAGGCTTTGCTGCTGGCTCAGGCTGGTGTTTTCCGTGGTGGCGACGTCAAGATAGTCGATCATCCCGGCTTCATACTGGTTGCGGGTCACGCGAGCCGACTCCTGCGCTGCCTGCGTCGCGCGCTGCTGCGCGGCCATTTCATCCTGCAATGTGTTCAGCTCCACCAGATAGTTTTCTACCTCCTGGAAACCGGTCAGCACCGCCTGGCGATAGCTGGCGACGTCTGCATCATAGGCCGCGCGGGCCTGTTCCACTTTGGAAGACGTGGCGCCAAAGTCCAGTAGCGTGCCGCTAAGCGATGGCCCCAGCGACCAGACGCGATTAGGCAACGACAGCAGGTTATGCAGCGCAGAGCTGCTGAAACCGCCGCTGGCACTTAGCGTCAGATCGGGATAGTAACCCGCAATGGCTACGCCCACGGCGGCATTGGCCGCGGCAACGGTGCGTTCGGCATAGGCGATATCCGGACGACGCTGCAACAGCGTTGACGGCACTGCCTGTGGAAGAGGCGGCAGCGTTGCCGTCATTTCTGTCGTGGCTGGCAGGCTGAATTCGGCTGGCGTTTTACCGATAAGAAGAGCAATGGCGTGTTCGGTCTGCGCACGCTGCCAGCTAAGATCCAGCGCGGAAGCGCGAGCGCTTTCCAGCTGCGCCTGAGCCTGTGCCAGCGTGCCGCGAGACTCGCTGCCGGCCTGATATTTATTATTAATGACGGTCAGGTAGCGCTGATACGCCGCGACGCTTTCCTGATACAGCGCAATCTGCCGATCCATGATGCGCAGCTGAAAATAGTCCTGCGCCAGCTCGGACTGGGCGCTAAGCGTGATATTCGCCAGCTCGGCTTCGCTTGCCTGCGCGCTCGCTTTATTCTCTTCCAGCGTGCGTCTCAGCTTGCCCCAGATATCCAGTTCCCAGCTGGCGCTGGCCTGTAAAGACTGGCTGTTACTGGTCGTCCGCTGGCCGGATGTGGTGCTGCCGCTCCGCGTTGAAGAGCCGGTATAGGTGGCGCTGGGAAAAAGGTCGGAGCGGGACTCGGCCACCAGCGCCTTCGCCTGGCGATACTGTGCCTCATACTGCGCTACGTTCTGGTTGGAGATAGAAACCTGACGCAGCAGGCCGCTCAGCGTGTTGTCATGGTAGACCGACCACCATTCGCCTTTGCTTTGCGCATCCTGCGGCGTCGCTTCGCGCCAGCCTTTTGCTTCTTTATAGTGTGTCGGTACGTTTACCGTCGGGCGATGATAGTCGGGGCCGACGGCGCAGCCGCCCAGCAGCAGCGCCAGCAAAACGGGCGTAAGTTTCCGGCAGGCACGGGTCGATGGCGCAGGCAGGTGCCAGCGTCCGTTTAGCATGGGTAAAGTCATTATTTTCATCATTTAAGCTCTGAGGCGTGCCCACTGGCGTTTGGTAGCGCGACTGGCGCGATCGAGATAGAGGTAAACCACCGGCGTGGTAAACAGCGTTAACAGCTGGCTCAGCGCCAGGCCACCGGCAATCGCCAGGCCCAGCGGGCTGCGCAGATCGGCATCGCCGCCGCTGCCCAGCGCCAGCGGCAACGCACCAAAAAAGGCGGCCAGCGTGGTCATCATAATGGGTCGAAAGCGCATCAGACAGGCCTGGGTAATCGCCTGCTGCGGCGTCATGCCCTGGTTACGCTCGGCGGCCAGCGCAAAGTCGATCATCATAATGGCGTTCTTTTTCACGATACCGATCAACAGCAAAATGCCGATTAGCGCAATAACCGTCAGCTGCGTGTTGGTCAGCAGCAGTAAGAGCAGCGCCCCGACGCCCGCGGACGGCAGCGTGGAAAGAATGGTCAGCGGATGGATATAGCTTTCGTACAGCATGCCCAGCACGATATAAACGGCGGCCAGCGCGGCCAGAATCAGCCACGGCATTGAAGCCGACAGATCGGCAAAAGCCTTCGCCGTTCCCTGGAATCCGGCCTGAACATCGCTCGGCAGCCCGATTTTTGCCATCGCGGTTTTAATCAGCGCCGACGCCTGCTCCAGCGAGACGCCGTCCGCCAGGTTAAAGGCAATGGTGCTGGTCGCCGACTGCCCCTGATGCGCTACCGACAGCGGCGCGTTGGCTCCGCTGAAGCTGGCAAAAGCGGAAAGCGGGATCTGAGCGCCGGAATCGTTAACGACGTAAAGCTTGTTCAGCATGTCCGGATCGCGCGTATAGGCGTCCTGTAGCGACATCACTATATGATATTGATTCAACGTCTTATAAAGCGTGGCGACCTGACGCTGCGCAAAGGAGTTGTTCAGCATCGTATCGATCATATTGACGTCGACGCCCAGCCTTTTGGCGCGGTCGCGATCGATATTGATCATCACTTCCTGGCCGCCGGTCTGGGAATCGGAGTCCACGCTGTTCAGCTGCGGAATGGCTTCCAGCGCCGCCTTAACCTTAGGCGTCCAGATACGCAATGTATCCAGATCGTCCGCCTGCAGGCTGTACTGATAGCTGGCGTTGGCGCTACGGCCGCCGATATGCAAATCCTGCGCGGCCATCAAAAACAGCTCTACGCCAGGCACGTTGCGCGTTTTGCCGCTCAGTCGGTTAGCCACTTCTGCCGCGGTCGCGTCGCGCTTTTTGAAGTCCTTAAGATGGACGAAGAAGTTGGCGGTATTGCGCGAGCCGAACGCGCCGCTGCCCATTGATGACATTACGCCATCTACTGCCGGGTCCTGCTGAATCATTTTGGCGAACGCTTCCACTTTTGGCTTCATCGCCTGAAAAGAGATGTTCTGATCGGCGCGCAGCATCCCCATCAGCAGGCCAGTATCCTGATTGGGGAAGAAGCCTTTTTGCACCACGGAATAAAGGAACAGGTTAAGGATAACGGTGAGTATCAGGCTAAACAGCGTCAGCCGCTGGTGGCGCATTACCCAGTTCAGCGCGCTGGCATAGGCAGCCAGCAGCCGGTTGAGGCCGTTTTCAATCCACTGATAAACAGGATGTGGCCGTACGGTAACCTTCGGCTTGCGCTTCAGCAGGCGTGAACAGAGCATCGGCGTCAGGCTCAGCGATACCAGCATGGAGATCACCAGCGAAACGGTCAGCGTAACCGCAAACTCGCGGAACAGACGGCCAACAATGCTGCCCATCAACAGGATGGGGATAAACACCGCTACCAGCGACAGCGTCATCGACAGCACGGTAAAGCTAACTTCGTTAGCCCCCTTGAGCGCCGCGCGTACCGGACTTAGCCCCTCTTCGATATAGCGGGTAATGTTTTCCAGCACGACTATTGCGTCGTCCACCACAAATCCGGTGGCGATAATCAGCGCCATCAGCGACAGGTTATCCAGGCTGTAGCCCAGCAGATACATCACCGCACAGGTGCCGATAAGCGAAACCGGCAGCGCCAGCGCGGGGATCGCCACCGCCTGTAAGTTGCGTAAAAAGACAAACACCACGCCGATAACCAGCATCATGGCAATCAGCAGCGTTTCTTCCGTGTCATAAAGCGAATCGCGAACGTTGGGTGAACGGTCAACGACGATTTTCAACGCCACGTCAGCCGGCAGGTTTTTTTCTAACGCCGGAAGCTGGGCTTTGATCGCATCAATGGTTTCCAGCATGTTGGCACCGGCCTGCCGCGTGACGCCGATCATTACCGACGGCGAACCGTTGTAGTAGCCGACGTTGTACTGATCTTCTACCGAATCGTAAACGGTGGCGACATCGCTAAGATGGATGGCGCGGCCATTCTGGTAGCTGACGATCAGATTACGGTACTGCTTTGCCTGTTCAAGCTGGCCGTTGCTGTCGATCACCCAAGACTGTTTTTCGCCCTGCAGCATTCCTTTCGGCAAATTGGTGGTGCTGTTGGCAATCGCCGTGCTGACCGTATCCAGCGACACGCCGAAATGGGTCAGCATCTGCGGCTGCAAATCAATGCGCACGGCGGGCAAGGCGCTGCCCATCAGCGAAACGTCGCCCACGCCCTTAACCTGGGCAATTTTCTGGTCGATTTCGCTGTCGGCCAGATCGTATAGCTCACCTTTGGAACGCGTGGTCGAGGTTAGCGCCAGCATGACAATGGGCGCATCTGACGGGTTAGCTTTGCGGTAGGTAGGCAGCGAAGGCATGCTGCTCGGCAACAGACTGCGCGAAGCGTTGATCGCCGCCTGCACGTCACGCGCCGCGCCGTTGATATCGCGGCTCAGCTCAAACTGCAAAATGACGTTGGTCGATCCCTGCGAGCTGCTGGAGGTCATCTCGGTGATACCGGCAATCTGCCCCAGCGCGCGCTCCAGCGGCGTGGCCACCGTGGCCGCCATCGTTTCCGGGCTGGCGCCCGGCAGGCTGGCGGAAACCATAATGGTCGGGAAATCGACCTGCGGCAGCGGCGCCACAGGCAGCAGGCGATAGCCCAACGCGCCCAGCAGCAGCAGCGCCAGCATTAACAGCAGCGTGGTTACCGGCCGGAAAATAAAGAAGCGCGTGATGTTCATCTTTCCGCCCTGCGCAGTCTACGACGCAGGCGCTCGGCCAGGCGATCGAACCACAGATAGATAACCGGCGTAGAAAACAGCGTCAGTACCTGGCTGAAGATCAAACCGCCCACAATCACTATCCCCAGCGGCTGGCGCAGTTCGGCACCGGAACCCGATGCCAGCATCAGCGGCAGAGCGCCCAACAGCGCCGCCATCGTGGTCATCAAAATCGGCCTGAAACGTAGCAGACAGGCCTGGTGAATGGCGTCACGCGGGCTAAGGTGCTGTTTTTTCTCTGCGTCCAGCGCAAAGTCGATCATCATAATCGCATTCTTTTTCACGATACCGATCAGCAAGATCACCCCTATCAGCGCAATCAGGCTGAATTCGGTATTCGCCAGCAGCAGCGTCAACAGCGCGCCTACCGCCGCCGAAGGCAGCGTGGAAAGAATGGTGACAGGGTGAATAAAGCTTTCGTACAGAATACCCAACACCACATACATGGTCATTAGCGCTGCCAGAATCAGCCATAGCGTGTTGCTGTTGGCATTTAAAAACGCCTCGGTTTCGCCCTGGTAGCGCAGCGTAATACTGGACGGCATATGCAGGCTTTGCTGCGTTTCGGCAATCGCCTTTTGCGCATCCTCCAGCGAGTAGCCGTCATTGAGATTGAACGAGAGCGTCACCGCCGGGAACTGGTTCAGCCGCATATGTACCAGCGAACCAATGCGCTGATGGATAGTAGCAATCGAGGTCAGCCTGACCATGCTGGTGGTGCTGGTCGAACTGCTGCTGGTCGAGCTGCTGCTGCCGGACGAGCTGCTGCCGGACGAGCTGCTGCTGGAGGAGGAGCCGGTTGTTGAAGTAGATGACGAGCCGCTGCTGTCCGACGTTGACGTTGACGACGACGAGGCCGCCAGCCAGATATCGTTAAACGACGCGGGCGACTGCTGGTACTGCGGCGCCACTTCCAGCACCACGCGATACTGGTTTGACTGGGTAAAAATAGTGGAAACCAGCCGCTGACCAAACGCATTATACAGCGCGGTATCCACGTCAGAAGCGGTAATGCCATAGCGGGCCGCGGCGTCGCGATTCAGCTCGACGTAAGCAACCTGCCCTTGATCCTGAAGATTGCTCACCACGGAACGGAATTCAGGCCGTTTCTCCAGCGCGCTGACCAGCTTCGGTGACCAGCTGACCAGGTTTTCGCTGTCCGCATCGTCCAGCGAGAACTGATACTGGTTTGGCGTCACCTGATCGTTAACCGTTAAATCCTGCGAGGCCTGTAGATACAGCTGAATACCCGGCACGTTTTTGGTCGCCTGCTGTAGCTCGCTGATGATCTTGTCGGCGCGCTCGTCGCGCTCGTCGAACGACTTCAGGTTAATTTGCAGTCGTCCGCTGTTGAGGCTGGTATTAGTGCCGTCAATACCGATAGTGGAAGAGAGGCTTTCTACCGCCGGGTTTTTCAGTACGATCTCCGCCAGCTGCTGCTGCCGCTTTGCCATCTCGTTAAAGGAGACGTCCTGTGATGCTACGGTCACGCCCTGAATCAGCCCGGTATCCTGCGACGGGAAAAAGCCTTTGGGAATGACCACATACAGCAGCGCGGTAAAGACCAGCGTCGCCAGCGCGACCAGCAGCGTCAGCCGCTGATGGTTCAGCACAATGGTCAGCAGGCGATCGTAACCGGCTACCAGCTTGTCAAAGAATTGACCTCCCTTGCGATAAAAACGGCTCTGCTTCTCTTCCGGAATGTGGCGCAGCAGATAAGCGCAAAGCATGGGGGTGAGCGTGAGCGAGACCAGCATGGAAACCAGAATCGATACCGCCAGCGTGATGGCGAACTCGCGGAACAGCCTGCCGACCACGTCGCCCATAAACAGCAGCGGGATCAAAACCGCAATCAGCGAGAAGGTCAGCGAGATAATAGTAAAGCCGATTTGCGCCGAGCCTTTCAGCGCCGCTTCCATCGGCGTTTCGCCCTGCTCCAGTCGTCTTGAGATGTTTTCCACTACCACGATGGCGTCGTCGATAACAAACCCGGTGGCGATAGTCAGTGCCATCAGCGACAGGTTGTTAAGGCTGAAGCCCGCCAGATACATCACGCCAAAGGTCCCCACCAGCGACAGCGGCACCGCCACGCTGGGGATCAGCGTCGCCGCCACGTTGCGCAGGAACAGGAACGTTACCATCACCACCAGCGCAATCGACAGCATCAGTTCAAACTGCACGTCGCTGATAGAGGAGCGAATGGTCTGGGTGCGGTCAGACAAGATCTGCACTTTTACGCCATCCGGCAGCGCGGCCTGCAGGGTCGGCAGCTGTGCCTTGATATTGTCGACCACGGAAATAACGTTAGCGCCCGGCTGGCGCTGCACGCTGATAATAATCGCCGGGCTGTTATTGGCCCACGCGGACTGATAAGTGTTTTCCGACGCCTCTTCAATGTGTGCAATATCGTGCAGCCGCAGCGCCGCGCCGTTCTGGTAAGTCAGGATCAGGTTGCCGTACTCTTTGGCCGTGCGCAGCTGATCGTTGGCGTCGATAGTAATGGAGTGATATTTGCCGTCAAAGCCGCCCTTTGAGCCGTTAACGTTGCTGTTGCTGATAAGCGTGTTAACGTCTTCCAGCGTCAGGCCGTGCGCCGCCAGCGCTTTCGGATCCATCTGCACGCGAATGGCTGGCTGATGACCGCCCGCCAGCGTCACCATACCGACGCCGGAAATCTGCGACAGCTTCAACGCAATACGCGTATTAACCAGATCCTGCACCTTAATCAGCGGTAGCGTATCGGAACTGGCCGCCAGCGTAATCACCGCCGTATCTGCCGGGTTAACCTTTTTATAGGTTGGCGGATTAGGCAGATCGGACGGCAGCAGGCTGTCGGCGGCGTTGATGGCCGCCTGCACTTCCTGTTCGGCCACGTCCAGTGACAGATCCAGCGAGAACTTCAGCGTAATAACCGAGGAGCCGCCCGAGCTGCTGGAAGCCATCTGGCTGAGACCGGCCATCTGGCCAA
This sequence comes from Erwinia sp. BNK-24-b, assembly GCF_047456155.1. Taxonomy (NCBI): domain Bacteria; kingdom Pseudomonadati; phylum Pseudomonadota; class Gammaproteobacteria; order Enterobacterales; family Erwiniaceae; genus Erwinia; species Erwinia sp. BNK-24-b. Next base: position 709,264 of record NZ_CP179901.1, on the reverse strand, counting down.
GCTGTCGCTCCAGCGGCGCGGTAACGCCAGAAGCGATCACGTCCGGGCTGGCACCGGGATAGAGCGTAGTGACCTGGATAGTCGGATAATCCACCTGCGGCAGCGCCGAGGTAGAGAGGAATTTGTAAGCGAAAATGCCGGAAATCAATACGCCGACCATCAGCAAAATGGTGGCGACCGGCCGCTCTATAAAGATACGGGACGGATTCATTGCGCTTTCGCTTTGCCGCTGGCAGCTTTGGTTTCGTCTGCAGTAACCACAGAGACTTTACTGCCGTTGCTGAGACGGTCGATGCCGACGGTCACCACCTGCTCGCCTGCCTTCACGCCGGACAAAATAGCCTGCTGCGTGTCGCCCAGCGCTGGCCCGGTTTTCACCGCGCGGCGCGTTACCGTTTTGTCGCTGTTAATGACGTAAACAAAACTGCCGTCGCTGCTTAACTGAAGCGCCTGCGCAGGGATCACCGTCGCCTGTTTCAGCGTGCCGGTTTGCAGCCGCATATTGACGAACTGGTTAGGAAAGAGCGCTTCGTCGTTGTTATCGAACAGGGCTTTCAGTTCTACCGTGCCGGTGCTGGTGTCGATCTGGTTACTGATAAACTTCACGCTGCCGGTAGCCAGCGCGGTCTTGCCTTCCTGATCGAAGGCGGTAGCAGGCAGTGCTTGATCGTTGTGCAAGGCCTTAATCAGCACGGGAATATTGCTTTGCGGCACGCTGAAGGTCACGGCAGCGGGCTGCATTTGGGTAATGGTGACAATGCCGGTAGAGTCGCTGGTTTGCACCATATTGCCTTCGTCCACCAGACGCAGGCCAACGCGGCCGGAAACCGGCGCGGTAATGCGTGCAAACTCGATATTCAGCTTCGCCGCGGCAATTTGCGCCTGGTCGGCCTTAACGGCACCGCGGTACTGCCCAACGGTGGCGGTCTGCGTATCAAGATCCTGACGGGCAAGCGAGTCCTGCGCATAAAGCTTGCGGTAGCGTGCCAGCGTCAGTTCCGCACTTTGCAGCAGCGCCTGATTCTGGTTGAGTTCGCCCTGGTACTGCGCCAGCGTGGCCTCATAGCTACGTGGATCGATTTGCGCCAGCAGCTGGCCCGCTTTCACCTTCTGCCCTTCGGTGAAGTAAACCTTCATCAGCTGGCCATCAACGCGGCTGGTGACGGTAACGGTCGCGTTGGGAATGACCGTGCCCAGCGCGGTCAGATAGACCGGCACATCGGCCGTGGTCACGTTGCCCGCATGCACCGCAACGGGGCCGGACATCATCATGCCGGGGCCGCCATGTGGGCCGCCCGCGCCTGGAGGGCCGCCAGCATTGCGCGCGCCAGAACTCGGCCAGAAGCGCCACGCCAGCAGCGCAAGCAGGATGACCAGGATCAGTAAAATAATTTTTTTACGGCGTGAGGATGAGGTTTTCGCAGTCGTTGGGGTCATGAGGCTCTGTAAGATCAAGTAAAACAAAGAAACGGCAGCATGACGCTACCGCCTGAAAAAAGCCAGGTCAGTCTGTGACCCGGCAATATTATGGGTGAGAGCGCTGATTAAATTCCATCCTTGTTACGTAAGGATTACGTAATCACGTAAAGCCAGCTGAAAACCGTTATGATTTCCAGCCGCCGCCCAGCGCCTTATACAGCGTAATCTGCTGATTCAGCTGCCCTAAACGCGTGGTTATCAGCGATTGCTGCGCCGCATAAAGCGAGCGCTGCGCCACCAGTACGTTCAGATAGTTGTCCACGCCTTGCTGATAGCGGATATGGGCAAAATCATAGTTGCGCTGGTTGGCCTGCTCATCCTGTTCGCGCGCGGTCAGTTCATCTTTATAGGTGTCCTGCCCTGCCAGCGCGTCGCCCACCTCTTTAAACGCGGTCTGGATCGCTTTCTCATAGTCAGCAATTTCAATGCGTTTCTGCAAATGGGCGATATCAAGATTAGCCGAGTTTACGCCGCCGTCAAAAATAGGCAGATTGATGCTCGGCCCGAACGACCAGGCCGCCGTGCCGCCTTCCAGCAGATGCCCCAGGCTGCTGGAGGTGGAGCCGCCGGATGCCGTCAGGCTGATGCTTGGGAAGAACGCCGCACGAGCCGCGCCGATATTGGCGTTGGCCGCCTTCAGCGTATGTTCGGCCGAGATAATATCCGGACGACGCGTTAACAGATCGGAAGGCAGGCCTGCCGGTGTCGCCGGGAAATCCCAGTTCTTATTCAGATGCGCATTTTGCAGCATATCCGGCGGGAGATCCGTGCCAACCAGCAGCGCCAACGCATTAACGTCCTGACGTACCTGGCGCGTATAGGTCGCTACATCAGCCTGCGCGGTACGCACGGAGGTTTCCGCCTGTACCAGATCCTGCTCGCTGCTGACGCCGCCTTCCACGCTGCGTTTGGTCAGGTTGTAAGAATCCTGCTGGCTTTTCACCGTGTCCTGCGCCAGCTTCAGCAGCTCGTTATCGGCACAGAGTGAAAGATAAGCCGACGCCACCTGTGAAATCAGGCTGATCTGCGTGGCGCGCTGCGTGGCCGCCGTCGCCAGATAACTTTCCAGTGCGGCGTCGCGCAGGCTGCGCAGACGGCCAAAGAAGTCCAGCTCCCAGGCGCTAACGCCCAGGCTGGTGTTGAACTCATGGTAGGTGACCGGGCCGGTTGACGCGGTGTTATAAAGGTTACCGGGCAGATGCGCAGCGGTTTGCGAAGCGCTGGCGCTGATGGAAGGCAGCAGCGCTGCCCTGTCAATCTGCACCTGCGAACCCGCCACTTCGACGTTTAGCGCCGCAACGCGCAGGTCACGGTTATTCGCCAGCGACATGGCAATCAGCTTGTGCATCACCGGATCGGTGAAGAAATTTTGCCAGCTGATATCCGCGCCGTTAGCCGTTGCCTTTCCCTGCTGGTCGTAGTGCGCCGCTACCGGCAGCGCAGGACGTTGATATTTCGGTTCCATCGTACAGCCGCTCAGTACCAGCACCACTGCCAGCGGCAGCGTTGCCAGTGAAAAAGTCCGGGAGTGCATTATTCTTTTACCTCAGTTTTGGTTTTTTTCTTGCCAGAGAAACGCTGTGCGACCACGACATAAAACATCGGCACAAAGAAGATCGCCAGGAAAGTGGCGGTGATCATGCCGCCCACTACGGCTGTACCGATTGAGTGCTGGCTGCCCGCGCCCGCGCCGCTGGAAATGGTCAGCGGCAACACGCCCAGAACGAAGGCCATTGACGTCATAATAATGGGACGGATACGCAGTTTGGCCGCTTCCATTGCCGCTTCGACCAGCCCTTTACCCTCTTTTTCATGCAGGTCTTTGGCGAACTCGACAATCAGGATGGCGTTTTTCGCTGCCAGGCCGACGGTGGTCAATAGCCCGACCTGGAAGAAGACGTCGTTTTCCAGTCCGCGCATCAGCACTGCCAGGATAGTCCCGAGGATACCCAGCGGCACCACCATGATCACCGAGAACGGAATCGACCAGCTTTCATACAGCGCGGCCAGGCAGAGGAACACCACCAGAAGAGAGATGGCGTAAAGCGCCGTGGTCTGCGAGCCGGAGGTTTGCTCTTCGTATGACAGGCCGTGCCACTGCACTTTGAACCCTTTCGGCAGTTTGGCCGCAATGTCATTAACCGCTTTTACCGCGTCGCCAGAGCTGTAGCCGCTGGCCGGAGAACCCATGATTTCGACCGCCGAGACGCCGTTAAAACGCTCATAGCGCGGCGAGCCATACTGCCATTCGCCGCTGCCAAAGGCGGAAAACGGCACCATGTTGCCGCTGCTGTTGCGGAAGTACCATTTGTTCAGGTCAGATGGCGTCACGCGCGAACCCGCGTTGCCCTGCAGATAGACCTTTTTCACTCGACCGTTGTAGATAAACTGGTTCACATAGCTGGAACCCCAGGCGGTGGAAAGCGTATCGTTGATATCCTCCAGGCTCAGGCCCAGCGCGCGGGCGCGTTCATCATCAATAATCAAATGATACTGCGGCTCGTCATCCATGCCGTTTGGTCGCGTTGCGGTCAGGCGTTTGTCCTGCGCGGCCATGCCAAGGAACTGGTTACGCGCCGCCATCAGCGCCGCGTGGCCCTGGTTATTGGTATCCTGCAAATAAAAGTCAAAACCGGTGGCGTTACCCAGCTCCATCACGGCAGGCGGCACCAGCGCAAACACCTTCGCGTCTTTTAGCGTGGCAAAGTGCGCCATCGTGCGAGCTGCCAGCTTTTGCACGGTTTGATCGCTGTTACGTTGAGCCCAGGGTTTCAGCAGCACAAACGACATCGCCGTGTTTTCGCCGCGTCCGGAGAAGCTAAAGCCGTTTGGCGAGAACACCGAGCTGACTTCCGGCTCGTTTTTCAGCAGCCACGCCTGAATTTCGTCCAGAACCTGCTGGGTGCGTTCCGCCGAGGCGTTGGCGGGCAGCGTGGTCTGCATCATCATCACGCCCTGATCTTCATCCGGCAGGAACGAGGTTGGCACCCGCGTAAACAGATACCCGGTCGCGACCACCACCAGCAGATAGATAACCAAAAACAGATTACGTTTAGAGATCACCGCACCAACGCTGTTAGTGTAGTGCAGCGTGCCCGCGTCAAACTTGCGGTTAAACCAGCCTGCCATACCGGTGGTTTTATGATCTGCCGAACCTGGCTTAAGCAGCGTGGCGCAGAGTGCGGGCGTGAAGATCAGCGCCATCAGCACCGAAAGCGCCATTGCGGAAACAATGGTAATAGAGAACTGGCGATAGATTACGCCGGTAGACCCGCTAAAGAACGCCATCGGCAGCAGCACGGCGGAGAGCACCAGCGCAATACCAAACAGCGCGCCCTGAATCTGCTCCATCGATTTGATCGTGGCGGCTTTGGGATCCAGCCCTTCGTCGTGCATTACACGCTCGACGTTTTCCACCACCACGATGGCATCATCCACCAGTAGCCCTATTGCCAGCACCATACCGAACATCGTTAGCGTGTTGATGGTGTAGCCACAGGCGGACAAAATGCCGAAAGTGCCCAGCAGCACGACCGGCACCACCATGGTAGTGATCAGCGTTGCGCGCAGGTTTTGCAGGAACACCAGCATCACCAGGAACACCAGTCCAATCGCTTCAAACAGCGTTTTGACAACTTCCTCAATCGACGCGCTGACCACAGGCGAAGTGTCGTAAGGGAACTTCACTTCCACGCCGTCCGGCAGCGAAGATTTCAAGTTATCTACCGTAGTACGCACCGCGTTAATCGCATCCAGCACGTTTGCGCCACTGGCGAGACGCAGCGCCATCCCGGCGGAAGGTTTGCCGTTGTAGGTCGCAGAAATACTGTAATCCTGCGGGCCAAGATCGACTTTCGCCACGTCTTTAAGACGAACCTGCGAGCCGTCCGTGTTGACTTTCAGCAGAATATTTTCAAACTGAGCAACGGATTGCAGACGCGTTTTGCCCACGATTGTGGCGCTGAATTTCGCGCCCTGCACGGTTGGCAGGCCGGCCAGCTTACCGCTGGAGATCTGCACGTTCTGCTGGGTAATGGCGGTAGAAACGTCACTGGGGATCAGCTGATATTTGTAGAGCCTGGCCGGATCGAGCCAGATACGCATGCCGTATTCGGACCCCATCACCAGGAAATCGCCCACCCCTTTGGTACGCGCAACCTGATCTTCCAGTTTGGATACCAGCAGATCGGCCAGGTCACCGTTACTCATTTTGCCGTTGGTCGAAATCAGGCTGACCACCAGCATAAAGTTGGCCTGATATTTACGAACGTTGATGCCCTGCTCGGTTACTTCCGTCGGCAGCTGCGACTCCGCCAGCGAAACCTTGTTCTGTACCTGAACCTGGGCAGTATCCGGATCGGTGCCCTGGTTAAAGGTAACGATAATGGTGGCGCTACCGTCGCTGTTACTTTGCGATTCGATATAGCGCAGATTATCGATGCCGTTCAGCTGCTGTTCAATAACCTGTACCACGGTGTTCTGCGTGGTTTCGGCGCTGGCACCCGGGTAGGTCACCTGAACAGAGATGGCTGGCGGCGCAATATTGGGGTACTGGTTGATCGGCAATTTGAGGATCGACAGACCGCCTACCAGCATCACGATGATCGCCACTACCCAGGCGAAAATCGGACGCTCAATAAAGAATTTAGACATCAGTTTTCCTCTACTGCGCTGAAGGATCGGTGGTCGTCAGGTTGGCCTGCGGCGCGGTTTTTGCCTGTGCTTCCTTTGGCTGTACCTTGCTACCCGAACGCACATCCTGCAGACCTTCTACCACTACGCGATCGTTGGCCTGCAAACCGGACGTTACCAGCCACTTGTTGCCGATCATTTCGCCTGTAGTAATGCTTTGCTGCGCTACGGTGTTGTCCGCTTTCACGATAAAGACATAGGGCTTACCTTTAGTGTCATGCATGATCGCTTCTTGCGGGGCCAGAATGCCCTGGTCGGCAACGCCTTCCGGGAAGCTGGCGTGAACAAACATGCCCGGCAGCAGAATGCGTTTCGGATTCGGGAAAGAAGCACGCATGGTGACGCTGCCGGTACCCTGATCCACCGTCACCTCAGAGAACTCCAGCTTGCCTTCCTGCTGATAGGTTGAGCCGTCTTCCAGCGTTAGCTTTACCGCTGCGGCATTGTCGCCCACGGCTTTCAGCTTGCCTTCCGCCAGCGCGCGACGCTGACGCAGCAGATCCTGCGACGATTCGCTGACGTCGACATAGATAGGATCGAGCTGCTGGATGGTGGTGAGATAGCTGGTCTGGCCGTTGGTAACCAGCGCGCCTTCCGTGGAAAGCGAGCGCCCGATATGGCCGGAGATTGGCGCACGAACTTTGGTGTAATTGAGATTGACGCGTGCGGTTTCCAGATCTGCCGTTGCTTCTCTGGCGGCAGCGACGGCATCATCATAGGATTGCCCGCTAATGGCATGCGCGGCAGCCAGCGGCTTATAGCGTTGCGCCAGCTTATTGGCGTTCAGCAGCGTCGCTTCGGCTTTATCGTAGGCCGCCTGATAGCTGGCGGGATCGATCTGGTACAGCGGATCGCCTGCTTTCACTTCACCGCCTTCCGTAAACAGGCGTTTCATGATGATGCCGCTAACCTGCGGACGCACCTCGGCCGTACGCACGGCAGTAGTACGCCCTGGCAGCTGCGTGAACAGGGTTACCGGTTCACTATGCAGTGTGGCTACGCCGACGGATACAGGCTGGTTACTGGCCTCAGTAGAAGTCTGCTGGTCACAGGCGGCCAGCAGAAAAATCAGGCTCGCTGAAAGGATCTTTAAGCGCATGGTCTGTTCTCAATAGAGTAGAATAAAATAGTAATGAGAGTGACTATTCTCATAAAAGAGGTTGATTATAGAAGGGGACGTCGGCTGACAGTGTTAAGTTTCTGATAAATTAGATGTTCAAAAGCTACGAATAAGCATTTTGTGCTACCCATCGTGCCTGATTGTATTTCTTATTGAACTGATGTTACCCGACGAGCTGGCTTCTCCCCTGACGATCTACCCTTCCGGCTCAATGCCGCGTCGACGTAGTTCACGCCGCGCCAGCTCTTTTAGCCAGCAGGAAAGCGTAACGTTTTCGTTATCGGTCAGCGTTTTTAGCTGCTTATGAAGTTCAGGATGAATGCGCAGTTGGAAAGCAGCCGAGCGTCCCCCTCGTTTCGGCGTTCTGTCTTTGATCTTGGCCATAGGCTTCCCGTCCGGTGAGAAAAAATCGCCCCTCACAGCGCTACCAACACGGCAAGGGGCTGCACGACCTAACGGAATGCGGTGTTAAATCGTGATGGCACCACCCTACTCCGAATGGCGCAAAGTAGTTGTAGTGCTGATGCAAAAAAACAGTTAAGAGTTGTGTGATCTTTTGCTGCAATCAGAGGAACCTTTGCCCAACGGCACGAACCGTCAGGCAAAGGTGGAGGAAGGTTAAAACGCGATATCGACGCCGCCACGGAATACCGACTCGTCGCCTTTATCCGCAATATGCTTATCCGCTCGCAGGAACAGCCGCGCATCTTTAGCTTTCGCCACGTCAACCCTTACGCCATACCATTGAGAATCCTGATCGAGCCGCATGCCGGGGATCTGGAAGCTTTCACCTTCTGAACCAGCCCCTGTCCACCTGGCGTTGACGTCCAGCGACGGATTGCTAAAGGCATGCTGATATTCGCCGTAAACCGACAGCAGCGACCACCATTCGTCCACGTCAAACAGCGGTGCGCTCAGGTTAAGCCCGGTCAGCCCAACGGTGCGGCTGTAGCGCGCGCTGTCGCCCTGCAGACCCAGCGCGCTGCCTTTATCTTTAAAGTCGCCGGTATAGAGCTGACTTAGCTTCATTCCGACATAAGGTTGCAGCGTCAGGTAATCGTCCAGCGACCAGCGGTAGCCCGTTTTTACCAACGCTTGCCAGCTGTCATTGCTCGTATCTGATGAGGTCGCCTGCACGCCATCAATTAACACAGCCCGATCGAGTTCGGTATTGCCGTGCTGATAGCTCAGGTTTCCTTGCCAAATCCATTCCGGCGTCACGGCATACTGCCCGTAAAACATGACGCCCTGCAGGCTGTTACTGCTGTTGCCGCCGCTGCCGTCATAGCTGGCTTTGATCTCGCTGTCGGTCACCGCCGCGCCCAGCCGCAGGCCCGTAACGTCAAAATCGCTGTCGATACCGATTGCCGTCGTATTGGTACGATAGTGGCTGCCCAGATAGCCATCCTGTTGCAGATCGCCGTGCAGCGTACCGGTTTCCGCCCATACCCCGTTATTTTTGCGTTGCTCAGGATCGAGACGGTTGTTCAGCAGCTGGTTCTGGTAGTCCAGGCTGTTGAAAAGGATGGCGTTGCCGCTGGCGTGCGCCTGCCCGGAAAGCGAGTCCAGCGCTGCCGCAGCCTCTGCACTGCTGCCGATCTGCTCAAATGCGGCGGCGGCCTGTAACAGCGAGGTTTGCTGCGCAGATAAGCCAGACTGTGTGGAAAGGCTATCGGCAACCTGCATCGCCTGTTCTACGTTTGCGGCGCTTTTCAGTGTCGCCGTACCGGTAAGCCCAGCCGCTTCCGCCGCCTGCACGGTATTGACGCGCTGAAAATGCCCGTCGACGCTGTTACTGCTATAGGCAACCGTCCCCTGCAGGAATACCCCGGTATCGACGCTGGAAAACTGGCCGCTAATCCCCTGCCCGCTTTGCAACAACGATTCGTTGGTTTGCACAACATAGGTGTCGGAAGGCAAGGTAACCTGCAATGCGCCGTTCAGCGTTGCCGGCCCCGCCACCGTCAGCGGTTCGGAAAGCGTGATGCGCAAGGTGCCGTCGGCGCTCTGTTGATAGCTACCCGCAACATGTAGCGCTCCACCAGACGTAGTGACAACCGTCCCCTGATTGCTCAGGTTGCCGCTGATGTTGCCCGAGCCAGCCAGCAAACCGCTGCCGGTTACCCGTACGTCGCTGGCGACGCTGCCATCTATATACAATGTGTTACTTTCGACCTGGGTTGCGCCCGTATAGGTGTTATTGCCGGTCAGCGTCAGTATGCCACCCGCGTCGCTGGCTCCCGTCACAATTAACCCGCCATTGCCGCTAATGTCGTTAGAAAAAACGTAGCTGCCGTAGGTCAGCGCGGCGGTAAAGTCCGCGTTATAAAACATGCCCGGCCCTTTCAGGGCCTTATCGACATCGACATTGCCCCAGCCAAAGGTATCGTTATAAGGACGGCCATTGGCGGTATCCTGACTGACGCCCTGGACGGCATCGGTATGATAGTCCGCCGTGGTTAACAAGGTTTGTTGAAGGTTGTAGCCCGTCATCCAGGGAAACTGTGCCGAGACTCTTGAGGCAGCGCCAGCAACGCGAGGCGCCGCAAAAGAGGTGCCATATTTACGCGCAAGCGTGCCGTCATCCTGCAAATAATCGGCGTAGCCTGGCGCGGCAAGACACCAGGCCGCTGCATCGCCACAGGCGTCAAATACATATAGCTCAGGTGGGCGACTGCCCTGCGCCACGGTATAGCCCGGCAGGTAACCGGTGACGGCGATCAGCCCTTTCTCCAGGCTGGCGTCGTTATAAATCAGCGGGATCTGAGCATTAGGCGATGGCGTTGAGGTGCCGTTATTACCCGTCACCACCACGCCCAACGCGTTGGCGCTGACAATGCTGCTCAGGCTGTCACGCAGCAGATCGTAACGGCCGCTGACCCGCGCGCTTTCCAGTTCAGCAGTCGTTGTCAAACGCTCGCCGGAAGCATAAGACATGTTGATAATTTTCACGCCGTTATTTAGCAGCCCGCTGATTGCTCGCTGAGTGTCGCTGTAATAAAAAAGATTGTTACTGGACGCCTGAGCTATCCACAGATCGCTGTCTGGTGCCACGCCGCCGGAAAAGGCGCCGCTGGCAAGACCGGCAATGGTCAATGCGACTACCGTTCCGTGCCCTGCCGTGCCGTTGTTATCGTTCAGGGTTTGGCTGGCCCCGGACAGATAAGAGGTAAAATGGACGTTGGCGTAGTTGATGTCTGAACGGCCAGCCGCCAGCCCCGAGTCCACTATCCCTACTTTCACCGGGCCGTAGGTTGTCACCGGGGTCGTCGATACCGGCGTTGGAGTAGTGGTTGTAGTCGTCGTTGTCGGCGTAGGCGTCGGCGTCGTTGGTGTTGGTGTCGGCGTCGTTGGCGTTGTAGGTGTTGGCGTAGTGTTTACGGTTTCATTGTTGCTGCTACCGCCGCCGCCACCACCACCACAGCCGCTGAGCAAAAGCGAGCCGATCAAAACGGCCAGTAATGACAGTGGGGAAGGAATCGGGAGTACAGATGCTGTTCGGGTAATTTGCACGGAAATCCTCTTAAATCACGTCGCGGAGACAGAGCTATCCATGCCGGAATACATAAAGTTTAGAGATCAATACATGGAATAGTAGATAAATTTAATTTAATAGATCGGAGCATTCTCAATCGTTGGAACAACTGCCGGTTTGCGAGGATATTTAGTCGTTAAAGTTGAACTGTGACACAAAGGCGAGGAAAAACAGGCGGATTGTGGAGGTTGCCAGGGAGTGGCCTGATGCGGCAATGGCTGGATTATTTTGAAAAAAGCCAGGGGGCGACGTAATGCGTTAAGGATCAGGTTGCTTTAGAAGCTGCCACGGGCCCGGAAATAAGGCGTTAAGAGGCAGGTTACTTTGGAAGTCGCTGCCGGATTGGGCATAAGGCGTTAGGGATCAGATTGCCTGGAAAGCTGCCACGGGCTCGAAAATAAGGCGTTAAGAGGCAGGTTACTTTGGAAGTCGCTATGGGATCGGGCATAAGGCATTAAGGGGTGACCGCACGGGAAACCTCTTTAATACGGCCATCCCGGCTCGTTTCGCGCTTCCCTGCGCGTAAACTATCTGCTTGTCCGGCCAGCCCTTGCCGCCGCTAAGCGGTTGGGTGGCTAACCATCCCCGAAAAGAGCTATGAGCCGTTGTGGGTAGAGTAAAGCGCGTCCGGTGCCACGTTCAGATGCTTCAGTACCGGCCCGATAATATTGCCGAACACCGGTGCCGCAACCGAGCCACCAAAGTGATCGCCAGCGGTAGGATGGTTAATCATCACCACCAGCGCCACCTGCGGATTGCTGGCTGGCGCTACGCCAGCGGTATAGTTGATATAACCGCCATCGTATTTACCGCTCGCGCCCATCTTTTCTGCCGTACCGGTCTTGATTGCCAGACGATAGCCCGGCACGGCTGCGCGCACGCCACTGCCGCCCGGCAACGCATCGCTCTCCATCATATGCACGACCGAACGCACAATGTCCTCATTGGCTACGCGCGTGCCGATAACCGGTGGCGTAACCTTAGTGATTGAAAGCGGACGATATACGCCAAAAGAGCCTAACGTGGCATATTCACGTGCAATCTGTAACGGCGTAACGCGCAGGCCATAGCCAAAGGAGAAGGTAGCCCTTTCGATATCCGCCCAGCGTTCACGATGCAGCGGAAAGTAACCCACGCTTTCGCCAGTCAACCCCAGCCCGGTTGGTCTACCCAGCCCAAAAGAGTGATAGGTATTGACCAGGACTTCGGCAGGCATCGCCAGCGCAATATGCGATACGCCAATATCGCTCGATTTTTGCAAAATGCCGGTCATAGTCAGGCGAGGCCAGTGGCCAACATCGCGGATCAGGTGGCCGTTTACGCGGTAAGGTGTGGTATCCAGCACGGAGTCCGGACGCACCAGCTTGCGCGCAAGGCCTTCCATAACCACCAGCGGTTTTACCGTGGAACCAGGCTCATAGCTGTCGTTAATTGCCGCGTTACGCATCTGGTTTGGTGACACATCAACAAAATTATTGGGATTATAAGAAGGATAAGAAGCCATCCCCAAAATTTCGCCGGTGTCGATTTTCACCAGTACCGCCGCGCCCGAGTCCGCTTTATTCACCAACACGCCGTCGCGCAGTTTGGTGTACATAGTGTACTGATCGAACTTATCGATGCTGAGCTGCACCGTCGGCGGCTGTTTTGGCGGCTCATAGTTGATCATTGCAATGATATTGCCGTGGGCATCCTGGCGATACTTCTCCTCGCCCGGCGTGCCTTGCAGTACCTTATCGTAGCCTTTTTCCAGCCCGTTCAGGCCGGTATTGTCAGCGCCAACGATGCCGATTAGCGGCGCGGTTGCTTCGCTCATCGGATAAAAACGGCTGTCATCATAAACGGTTGAGATCCCGGTCAGATGCAGTTTGGCGATGTCTTTCGCAATACCCAGCTCAATCTTATGCCCCAGGTACAAGAAGCGCCGGTTGGGGTTAGCCTTGATTTGCCGGGCAATTTCTTCGGGACGCTGATCGAGCGCGTTAGCCAGATATTCCCATTTCGCGCTGGTAAAATCGGGATTTGCTTCCAGCACGCGCTGCGGATCGGCAATGATATCGCGCGACGGCACGCTTAGCGCCAGCGCTTCGCCGTTTCTGTCCAGCAGCGTGCCGCGATTGGTTGGAATAGTCACCGTACGCAGCGAGCGCTCATCCGCCTGCTTTTCCAGCATAGGATGGTTAATCAGCTGGAGATCCCCTACCCATACCAGCAGCAGAAGCATAGAGGCAAACACGCCAAGGCAAATCAGACGAAAGCGAAAGGGATGAAAAGGCGTTTTTGCCTGGTCTTTAGCCAGTAATTTCTTTAAGCGGGGCATAGCTCTTCTGTTAGCGGATAGCGAATAACTGACCGGGAGTTATACAAAAAATGCGGGGATGATGACAGGAAAACTGTGTTTCAGATCGTGATTGTTGCGCCCGGGTTTAGCGTATAAACAGGTGGAGTTGTGCCGCCTGCGGCAGGCTTCAGGTAAAAAAAACCTGCGCATCTGCGCAGGTCGGTGAAACAAAGTAAAAGCTTTTGATGTTCACCCATCAATACCTCTGGGACGTAAACTGTAGCAACCGCACCAGCCGACCCGCCAGCCTGCATTCGCAACAGTTACCCGCAAAATGTAACCAGCCATGTGATTCTTATGCACTTTTGCACATTTAAAGCTCGCCGCTAAGAGGCCTCGGCAAGTTTTACCCACGGCAAGCGCTGCTTAAACAGGACGTGTGCCGCGCTGTTGCGGCGAGCTCAGAACGGATTTTCCACGCCGTTTTTGGGTTTTACCCGCGGCATATCATTCAGCATGCGTTACCAATATTATGCTTTCGCGTCATCAACGGCGGCCTTATGGATTTCCACCAGGCAGCTCATGGCGTTTGGTCCTTGCGTCAGCGATGAGGTGCCGATATCCAGCGTCAGCACGTTAGGATTGCCCGCGCGATCGAACGGTTGCCAGGCCTTACCGAAGCCCGGATCGAACCACGCTCCGGTAGCAATCAGGACCACGCGGCGGCTAACGCCGTCCGTAAGCCGAACGCCCGCCAGCATGCGGCCACGCTCGTTGCTGACCTCAATAACATCGCCATCGGCAATGCCTCGCGGGCTAGCATCGTCCGGATGCATCCACAAGGTTTCACGTCCGGCGGTTTTGCTGGCCTGCACGGAGGGCGTAGCGTCCATCTGGCTATGCAACCTGTCGCCAGGCTGAATAGAGATCATATGCAGCGGGAAGCGCTGGCTTAGTTCCGCGCCCAGCCACTCTTGCGGCGGCTGCCACTCGGGATGCGGCGCAAAATCTTCCAGCCCAAAACCGCCGATGGTTTCGCTAAACAGTTCAATTTTGCCGCTGGCGGTCTGGATCGGATTCTTCAGCGGATCCTGGCGAAAATCCTCCATAAAAATAAACGGTTTTCCGCCTTCCGGTACTTCTGCGTAACCTTGTTCCCAGAAGGTCTGGAACTCTGGCCAGTCAATGCCCTTACGCTGATGCGCAACCGCACACTGCTGATAAAGATGCTCGATCCACTGCATCTCGTTGCGATTTTCAGTGAAGGCCTCGCGGTAGCCCAGCCGATCGGCCAGATCGGCAAAAATATCAAAGTCGTTACGGGCCTGATGCTGCGGCCTGATGGCCTGATGCATAGCCAGCACAAAGCGGTCACGGGAAGAGCCGCCAATGTCGTTGCGTTCCAGCGTGGTGGTGACCGGCAGCACAATATCGGCCATCTGCGCGGCTGGCGTCCAGACGATGTCCTGTACGACAACGGTATCGGGCTTCTGCCAGCCTTCGACCAGGCGATTAAGCTGCTGGTGATGATGAAAAGGATTGCCGCCAGCCCAGTGAATAAGATGGATATCGGGATAGGTATGCGTTTCGCCCTGGAAAGCGTAAGGCTGGCCGGGATTCAACAGCATATCGCTGATGCGCGCGACCGGGATAGCGCGATCGGCAATCGGATTTACCCCGGTCGACATTAGCGGCGCTGGCCCTTCAATACGCGGATTGCCAACGCTGTTCATCGAACCGTGTCCAAAAGAGAAACCGGCGCCCGGCAGGCCCGGCTGCCCCAGCATGGACGAAAGTGCAATCATCATCCAGTAAGGCTGCTCGCCACGGTGCGCGCGCTGAACAGAATAGGAGCTGGTGATAAAACTCCGCTTGCCGATCAGCTGTTTAGCCAGCTGCTCAATACGCTGGGCCGGGATGCCGGTGATATCGCTGGCCCAGCGCGGCGTCTTCGCTATACCGTCGCTTTCACCCAGCAGATAGCTGCGCAGCTGCGGATAGCCGACGCAGTGTGAAGCAAGGAAATCCCGATCGGCTGCGTCCAGTCGCTCTGTCTCGAAGCCCAGCGCCAGCATCAGCGCCACGTCGGTGTTGGGCCGAATCGGAATCCACTCGGCGTTAACAAACTCCGGACAGTCATCCCGCATCGGGCTGATATTGATGATCGGCGTGCCCTTCGCTGCCAGCTCCAGCAGCGCGGGTTTCAGGCTGTGCTCGCCAGCGCCGCCGGAAGCTACCTGACCATTTTTTAGCGCCAGGCCGCCAAAGGCCAGGAAGATCTCGCAGTGTTTGACCACGTCGGGCCAGTCGGTGACGCGTCCGGTCAGCGGCATATAGGTGCCGATGATATAAGGCAGAAAAAACTGCGCCGCTCCCCAGCTGTAGTTACCCAACTGATCCACGCCGCCGCCGCCGGTGAAGTAAAAACGGCGGACGAGCGTTCGCGCATGGTTGACGCGTCCTGCCGATGACCAGCCATAAGAGCCATTAAAAATGCCGGAAGCGCCGTAGCGATCGCGCACGCGGCGGTTCTCTTCCGCCACCAGATCCAGCGCGGTTTCCCAGTCGACGGCGACAAAGTCTTCTCTTCCGCGCAGCGTGCGATCGCTTTTTTCACGCGATTTAAGCCAGGAACGGCGCACCATCGGCTGGCGAATGCGCTTGTCGGAATAAACCAGTTCCGGGATGGTATTCAGCATGGGTGAAGGATCGCGGTCGGCAAAGAAAGGCTCGCAGCGCAGCAGCCTGCCGTTTTCTACCACGGCGGTGAAGGCGCCCCAGTGGGCAAGGTGCGGCACTTTTTTAATGGTCATGAATGATTCCGGCTGGTGTTATCTTTTCTGGCAACCAGATTACCATTTTTTTCGCGCGCCGTTGAATCCCCGTCCTGGTGGCTGGATCGCCAATCAATTAACGGCTTTGCGACGGCGGCTACATTCTGTGTGCTTGAAGTAACAGGAAATTTCCGCAACACTTAGCGCAATGTAAACGTTTACCCTGGAAGGTTTTGGAACTATGGCCACCATTAAGGATGTTGCCAGGCTTGCGGGCGTTTCCGTTGCCACGGTTTCCCGCGTGATTAATCATTCGCCCAAGGCGAGCGAGGCTTCCCGACTTGCCGTCAACAGCGCGATGGCTGAGCTGCAGTATCATCCCAATGCCAATGCGCGCGCGCTGGCGCAGCAGTCCACGGAAACCATGGGGCTGGTGGTGGGCGACGTTTCCGATCCCTTTTTTGGCGCGCTGGTTAAAGCCGTGGAGCAGGTCGCCTACCGCACCGGCAACTTTTTACTGATCGGCAACGGTTATCACAACGAGCAAAAAGAACGTCAGGCCATTGAGCAGCTTATTCGCCATCGCTGCGGCGCGCTGGTGGTCCATACTAAAAAAATTCCCGATGCCGATCTGATTCCGCTAATGGAGCAAATCCCCGGTATGGTGCTGATCAACCGCACGCTGCCCGGCTTTGGGAAACGCTGTATTGCGCTGGATGATCGTTATGGTGCCTGGCTGGCGACCCGTCATCTGATTCAGCAAGGTCATCACAATATCGCTTTTATCTGCTCAACCCATTCCATTTCCGACGCGGAAGATCGTCTGCAAGGCTATTACGATGCGCTGAGAGAGCACGGCCTGCCCTGCAACGATCGGCTGGTGGCCTTTGGCGAACCGGATGAAACCGGCGGCGAACAGGCGATGACGGAACTGCTGGGACGCGGCAAGCCTTTCACTGCCGTAGCCTGCTATAACGACTCAATGGCGGCAGGATCGCTGGCGGTGCTGAGCGATAACGGCGTGCGCGTGCCGGAAGAGATGTCGCTGATTGGTTTTGATGATGTGCTGGTGTCGCGCTACGTGCGTCCAAGGCTGACGACGGTGCGTTACCCTATCGTCACCATGGCGCAGCAGGCAGCGGAGCTGGCGTTAGCGCTGGCGAATAACCAGCCGCTGCCTGAGGTGACCAATATGTTTAGCCCGACGCTGGTGCGCCGTCATTCGGTGGGCTCGCCGGACTAAATTTCCAGCGCCAGCAGTTCCTGCACGGTTTGCGCACGACGGATCTGACGCGGCTGGCCGTTTTCAAACAGCACTTCCGGCAGCAGCGGACGGCTATTGTAGTTGGACGACATAGAAGCCCCGTAAGCGCCGGTATCGTGGAAAACCAGATAGTCGCCGGGCTTCACGGCCGGCAGGGCGCGGGTCTCAACGTTGCCGCCTTCCAGCTGGGTAAAGACATCGCCCGATTCACACAGCGGTCCGGCCACCACGCTTTCGATAGTCTCCTCTCCCAGCTCACGTCCGTCACCGGCCATTGCGGAAATGTGGTGATAGCTACCGTACATGGCGGGCCGCATCAGATCGTTAAAGCCCGCATCTACCAGCACAAAATGGCGGCTACCCATCTGCTTAACGGCCCGAACCTGGGAGACCAGCACGCCAGACTCGGCAACCAGAAAACGGCCCGGTTCGATTTCAAGCTTGACCGCATGGCCCAGATGTTGCGCTACGCGCTGGCGAGCCGCATCCCACAGGCCAAAATAGTGTGCGGTATCGATCGCCTCTTCACCAAAACGGTAGGGAATAGAAAGCCCGCCGCCTGCGGAAATAGCCTGTACATCCTGACCACAATCGACAACCAGCTTGACCATCGCATCGCATACCTGCTCCAGATGACCATAATCAACGCCGGAACCAATATGCATGTGAATGCCGACCAGCTGCAATTGATGCTGCTCTACCGCAGCCAGCGCCAGCGACAGATCGCCGTGCCAGATACCGTGCTTGCTGTTTTCACCGCCGGTATTGGTTTTCTGGCTGTGACCATGACCAAAGCCGGGATTGACGCGCAGCCAGACCGGATGGCCCGGCGATACCGCGCCCAGCTGGTGCAGCATATCAACAGAGCCGGCGTTGACCGGGACACGTAGTTCCGCGAGGCGAGCCAGCGTCGGCTCATCAATAACATCAGCGGTAAAGACGATATCTTCACCGCCTGGCTGGAAACCCGCCGCCAGCGCGCGCTCAATTTCACCCAGCGAAACAGAATCTACGCGCACGCCCGCCGCCTTCATCAGACGCAAAATATGAATATTTGAGCAGGCTTTTTGCGCAAATCGCACCACGTCAAACTGCTTTAGCTGCGCGATGCGCTGTTGGATCACCGCAGCATCATAGGCCCAGACGGGGCCGCCATACTGACGTACCAGCGGCAGCAGGTTGTCCTGAGTCAATGCGGTTTCGGTGTTGTTAAGCAAGCGTGGCATCGGGCTATCTCCTGGAACGCGTTCTTATAATAAAACTCTCAGCAGAGCGCTTTAAGTTTGGCTGAGATGATTACGCCACGGCAGGAGCTGAATGAAAAATATCTGTTTTAGCGCACTCTATTCATCCATGATATAGCTTTGCTTTTTCAGGACGTTTATATGGCTGGCGTAACCTTACGGCATATCGAAATTTTTCATGCGGTGATCACCAGCGGCAATTTGACCGAAGCCGCGGCAATGCTGCACACTTCACAGCCGACGGTTAGCCGCGAACTGGCAAGGCTGGAAAAGCTGATCGGACTGCAGCTGTTTGACCGGATACGGGGCCGCCTGCAGCCGACCGCTCAGGGGCTGCGGCTGTTTGAAGAGGTGCAGCGCTCCTGGTACGGTCTGGACAGAATTCTTAACGCCGCCGAGGGACTACGCCAGTTTCGCCAGGGCGAGCTGTCTATCGCCTGCCTGCCGGTTTTTTCCCAGTCGCTGCTGCCCACGCTCTGCCAGCCGTTTTTGCAGCGCTATCCCGACGTCAGTATGAATATCATTCCGCAGGAGTCACCGCTGCTGGAGGAGTGGCTCTCGGCGCAGCGCTATGATTTGGGCCTAACCGAAACCAGCCAGACGCCTGCCGGAACGGAACGCTGTGAAATTTTCACCGGTAATGAGGTGTGCGTTTTGCCCGTCGGGCATCCGCTTGCGAGTAAAGCCTGTTTGACGCCGCAGGATTTTGCTGGTCAGAACTACATCAGCCTGTCGCAAACCGACAGTTATCGCCAGCTGTTGGATCACCTGTTTCATGAACAGAACGTACAGCGCAGGATGGTGATGGAGACGCATAGCGCGGCATCGGTTTGCGCGATGGTCAGAGCAGGCGTCGGCGTGTCGATAGTCAATCCGCTAACCGCGCTGGATTACGCCGACAGCGGCGTAGCAATCAGGCGCTTCAGCATTGAGGTACCTTTCACCGTCAGCCTGATCCGACCACGGCACCGCCCTTCTTCGGCGCTGGTTGACGCTTTTATTCTGCATTTGCAGCAGCATATCGGCCTGTTCAACCAGCGCGCGCGGGGACTGGATTAAAAAATCAGGCGCAGGCAGGCTGCCGCTGTGCTTTGCTGCGGCGGAAAGTCAGCAGACAAATAAGCAGACCAATCACGGCCAGCACGGCTGCCGCTACCGGCACAGAGGTCAGGCCGTAGCCGCCATCGATCACCGCGCCGCCCGCCCAGGCACCAAATGCGTTCCCCAGGTTAAAAGCCGAAATATTCAGCGTAGAAACCAAATTAGGCGCATCTTTACCGTGGCGTACGACGTTAATTTGCAGGCCAGGCACGGTTGCAAAGGTCGCCATCGCCCACAGGAACAGCGTGACTTCCGCCAGCCAGGGAGCATGGCTGGTCCAGCTGAACGCCAGCGAGAACAGCGCAATCAGCGAAAAGCTAAAGATCAAACTGAAAGAGACCTTCCAGTCTGCCAGCTTACCGCCCAGGATATTACCGACGGTCAGCCCGCCGCCAATCAGGAACAGCGTCCAGCTAACGCCCTTATTGCTCAGGCCGGTCACCTGGAGCAGCAGCGGTGCAATATAGCTGAACAGGGCAAACATTGCGGCGGCAAAGCAAACCGTCATCAGCAGCGACAGCCACAGCTTGCCGTTGGCTAACGCGCCGATTTCGCTGGCCAGATGCACAGGTTTCTCATCGCGGTTGGTCGGCAAACTGACAATCAGCGCGATAAAGGCCAGGATACCGATGACCGCCACGCCCCAAAAGGTAGCGCGCCAGCCAAACAGCTGCCCAAACCAGGTGCCCAACGGCACGCCCAGCACGTTAGCCAGCGTCAGTCCGGTGAACATCAGCGCTACTGCAGACGCCTGTTTGCCTGGCGCAACCAGACTCGCAGCCACTACTGAGCCAATGCCAAAGAAAGCCCCGTGACAAAGCGCCGTGATCACGCGCGCTGCCATCAGCAGGTTATAGCTATAAGCCAGCGCGCAGAGCACGTTGCCAACGATAAAAATCGACATTAGCAAAATTAACGTGCGCTTACGCGGCAGGCTGGCGGTCAGCAGCGCCATAATTGGTGCACCTATCGCCACGCCAAGTGCATAGCCGCTGATCAGCCAGCCTGCGGAAGGAATGGTGACGCTTAAATCACCAGCCACTTCCGGCAACAGCCCCATAATGACAAACTCCGTGGTGCCGATAGCGAAAGCGCTGAGCGCCAGCGCCAGTAATGAAACGGGCATTTTATTCTCTCCAGAACGGGACACTCACTGCCTGTACAGCAGCGGCCGTCAGATTCAGTTAAAAAAAATATTACAAAACATGAATTTTGATTTACGTCACAGAAAGAAGTAAAGCACAGCTTGTCAGGGACTTATACCCTCTTTCAGGCAACAATATGTTGCCTGAAAGGCAATAATAAACGTCAAACGTTGCAATACGGCCGCTTTTTTACCCTTTTTCTGCCGATTTTTCGTGCGTACGCCTGGCTATACTTTTCGTTATGTTGCGCTTTTTTTACTAATTACGGTCAGGTAACAGAGAAACAACGGGGTTATCCATTACGAAAAATTATCAATTATTTGATAATCTTTTGGCGCTAACTGAGGTTAAATAGGTAAAGTTTTCTGAGTGTTGG
This sequence comes from Erwinia sp. BNK-24-b, assembly GCF_047456155.1. Classification (NCBI taxonomy): domain Bacteria; kingdom Pseudomonadati; phylum Pseudomonadota; class Gammaproteobacteria; order Enterobacterales; family Erwiniaceae; genus Erwinia; species Erwinia sp. BNK-24-b. Next base: position 688,253 of record NZ_CP179901.1, on the reverse strand, counting down.
CCGATACCTCGATGATGGATGCAACGGGCGTTTATTGAGCTGTGCTTGATCGATTCATTCTCGGGGAGTAAAGATGCGACTGGCTATCTGTCTGCTGGTGTTGTTGATGACCGGGTGCTCGGTAGGAAAGTATGAGTACAGCAGCGAAGCGGAAAAACGCGTGGACATGACCGTTACCGGCATTCCCACCATTCTCGGCGTCGGCACGCTGGGCACCACTATTCCCCTGACGGCCGATTACAGCCTGACGGCGGCACACGTGGCGAAATATTCACTGTATCGCGTTAAGTCGCGCCATCCAGAATGCGATCTGGCGGTGGTTTACCACAAAAACGGCAATGTTCCCGCCCCGCATTTCCGCAATGGCTTTATGGGCGACAAAATCAATCTCTACGGCTATAGCTTTATTTCAGCCATGCCGGTGGCCTCTACCGGCACCAATCTGGTTAATACCGGGCTGAAAAATGACTGGAACAAGCTGAGCTGCGTAGTTGTGGCCTCCAATGCCGGCGTTGTGCAGGGAATGTCAGGCGGCGCGGTTTATAACGCTTCCGATGATTCTATTGCAGGCGTGATCGTGGGGTATTCCGACAGGATTAACGACCTGAAAACGGGTAAAACGCTCTATAAAAACGTCTCTTTATATGTGCCCTATGCCCGCTTTAAGGACTGGCTAAATGAGGCCATTAAATCCTGATGACGGCAGCCTGAGAAGCTTTAGCGCAACGTTACTGTTCGTTGTCGCGCCAGCATCGTTCGTCGCGGCTTAGGCACCCGCTTTCGCCATCGCAAAAAAAAACCCTGTCGGCGTGACAGGGTTTACATCTTGCTGAAAACTTACTTGCCTGACGGACGCAGCGCCGGGAACAGAATGACGTCGCGGATGGTATGGCTGTTGGTAAACAGCATGACCATACGGTCAATACCGATACCCAGACCCGCCGTTGGCGGCAGACCGTGCTCCAGTGCCGTCACGTAGTCTTCGTCATAGAACATCGCTTCGTCATCGCCAGCATCCTTCGCGTTCACCTGCTGCAGGAAGCGTTCGGCCTGATCCTGCGCATCGTTCAGCTCGGAGAAGCCGTTACCGATTTCACGACCGCCGATAAAGAATTCAAAGCGATCGGTAATTTCCGGATTGACGTCGTTACGACGCGCCAGCGGCGAAACTTCTGCCGGATATTCGGTGATAAAGGTTGGCTGGATCAGGTGGCTTTCTGCCGTCTCTTCGAAGATCTCCGTGACGACACGGCCCAGGCCCCAGCTTTTTTCAATTTTGATGCCCAGCGACTGTGCAATAGCAGAAGCTTTATCAAAGTCGTCCAGGTCGGCCAGGTTGGTTTCCGGACGATATTTCTGGATCGCCTCTTTCATGGTCAGCTTGTCGAACGGCTTACCAAAGTCGAACTCCTGATCGCCATAAGGCACCACGGTAGTCCCCAATACGTCCTGCGCCAGCGTGCGGAAGAGGCTTTCGGTCAGCTCAATCAGGTCTTTGTAATCCGCATAGGCCATATAGAGTTCCATCATAGTGAACTCTGGATTGTGGCGCGGTGAGATCCCTTCGTTACGGAAGTTACGGTTGATTTCGAACACGCGATCGAAACCGCCGACCACCAGACGCTTCAGGTAAAGTTCTGGCGCGATACGCAGATACATATCAATATCCAGCGCATTATGGTGAGTGATAAACGGACGGGCAGACGCGCCGCCAGGAATCACCTGCATCATTGGCGTTTCTACTTCCATAAAATCGCGGCCAACCATAAAGCTGCGGATACCGGCCATAATCTGCGAACGAATTTTAAACGTCTTGCGGGATTCTTCGTTAGCAATCAGATCCAGGTAACGCTGGCGATAGCGGGTTTCCTGATCGGCCAGGCCGTGGAACTTGTCCGGCAGCGGGCGCAGCGCTTTGGTCAGCAGACGCAGTTCGCTACAGTGAATGGACAGCTCGCCGGTTTTGGTTTTGAACAGCTTACCGCGGGCGCCGACGATATCGCCAAGATCCCACTTTTTAAATTGTTCGTTATAAATGCCTTCTGCCAGATCGTCACGAGAAACGTAAAGCTGAATGCGGCCGCCGACGTCCTGCAGCGTAACGAATGACGCCTTGCCCATGATACGGCGCGTCATCATACGACCCGCTACGCTGACCTCAATGCCCAGCGACTCCAGCTCTTCATTCTCTTTGTCGCCGAATTCAGCGTGCAGACGATCGGAAATATTGTCGCGACGGAAGTCGTTAGGAAAGGCCACGCCATTTTCACGCAGCAAGCCCAGCTTTTCACGACGCGCTTTCAGTTCGTTATTCAGTTCCAGCGCGGCGTCGGCGCCCTGCGGATGTTGTTCTGACATGTTTATAGCCCTGCCTTCAAACTTGCTTCAATAAATCGGTCCAGATCGCCGTCCAGCACCGCCTGAGTATTACGGGTTTCCACGCCGGTGCGCAGATCCTTAATGCGTGAGTCGTCAAGCACATAGGAGCGAATCTGGCTGCCCCAGCCGATATCGGACTTGTTATCTTCCAGCGACTGTTTTTCAGCATTTTTCTTTTGCATTTCCAGTTCGTACAGCTTCGCCTTCATCTGCTTCATCGCCTGGTCTTTGTTCTTGTGCTGAGAACGGTCGTTTTGACACTGGGTCACGGTATTGGTTGGAATGTGCGTGATACGTACTGCCGATTCCGTACGGTTAACGTGCTGACCGCCCGCGCCAGAAGCACGGTAAACGTCAATGCGCAGGTCGGCCGGGTTGATTTCGATATCAATGTCGTCATCAACTTCCGGGTAAACAAACGCGGAGCTGAAAGAGGTGTGGCGACGGCCGCCGGAGTCGAACGGGCTTTTGCGCACCAGGCGATGCACGCCGGTTTCGGTACGCAGCCAGCCAAAAGCGTAGTCGCCGCTGATGCGCAGCGTGGCGGATTTGGTGCCGGCCACTTCGCCTTCTGACTCTTCGATAATCTCGGTTTTGAAGCCTTTCGCCTCTGCCCAGCGCAGATACATGCGCACCAGCATGCTGGCCCAGTCCTGCGCTTCGGTGCCGCCGGAACCGGCCTGAATATCAATGTAGCAGTCGGCGCTGTCGTATTCGCCGGAAAACATGCGGCGGAACTCCAGCTCGGCCAGCTTCTTGTCCAGCCCGTCCAGCTCGGCGACGGCTTCGTTGAAGGTCTCTTCGTCGTCCGCTTCCACGGCCAGCTCCAGCAGGCCGGAAACGTCATCCAGGCCCTGGCTCAGCTGATCCAGCGTTTCAACGACGGCTTCCAGCGCGGAACGCTCTTTGCCCAGCGCCTGCGCGCGTTCGGGCTCGTTCCAGACGTCCGGCTGTTCCAGCTCGGCGTTTACTTCTTCCAGGCGCTCTTTCTTGGCATCGTAGTCAAAGATACCCCCTGAGAACGCTGCTGCGCTCAGTGAGATCCTGAATACGGTTCTTTACCGGATTAATTTCAAACATGATTTAGATCTTCAAAAGTCTGCAATGTAACTATGCAGTTTAACCGAATTTGTGGGCGGTTTGTAGCTTTAGCGAGGAGGGAGTTTCGGGCCGCCAGAAACGCTGATAACGCTTCCGGCGCGGTCACTTTATTAAAAATCTGCTTTTATATATTTCTTATTTCAGCCAGCAATCTTTCTGAAATTTTTAATTTCTGCTAGTGAAGACTGGGTTGTGTCCGCTTTGATTTTATGAATTGCGCTGGTAGCACGGCCACTACTTTGGTTAAGATTTAAAGCCAGTCTGGTTGCGCCCAGGCTCTGCCCTGTCACCGGATGACGGCTATCTGCAGAATGACGCGGCTGTTTTTCCTGTGCGGGCTGCGGCCGGGAAGAATGTAATGCGTTAATTTTTATCAGTGAAGAAGCCTCAAGTAATCCCAGTTGAGCGAGTCTGGCAGCTTTACGCTGCATTCTTAACAAACGGTCATCAGACATCGTGATTTACCTCTCTGTATTCTTGCGCCTCTAAGGACAAGGCAATTTGCTCATCGGTCCATGACATTATATCACCCGCTGTAATTTTATACGCCTCCAGAAGCCATTCCGGTATCTCTTTTTGCCCTTTTGGCACTTCATTTTTACTATAAACGTCAATGAAGAAGAGCGTTTCTCCCCTTCTAAAAGAGACGATACTTCTTAAGCCATCACGGCGTCCCTGCCCTCCCGCAGGAATGCGTTTTTTATAGAGCAGGTTAGCAACCAGCTCGCCATCATTTAAGCCTCGCGCAACTTCCTGGGCCAGAGCAAAAAGAAGACGATCGCTGACATTTTGCCTGCGCAGTTTTTTGTCCAGTTCCGTATCAATGTAAACCCGCATGTTCCTCCCTGAACCTGTCCCGGTTTATCCTTTTTTAACAAGTCTTACAGCGGCCAGAGGTGCTCAATAATCAGCTGCACGCTACGATTGCCGCGAAACTCGTTGATATCCAGCTTGTAGGCCAGTTCAACCTGTTTCACGCTGGGATCGGGCCAGAGCGTGGTATCAATATTAAAAGCGATACCGTCCAGCAGCGGGCCGCCGCCCAGCGGTTCCAGCATCACTTTCAGATGGCGCTCGCCGACCAGACGCTGCTGAATAAGCTTAAACTTGCCGTCGAACTGCGGTTCCGGAAACGCCTGACCCCACGGACCCGCTTCACGCAGCAGTTCCGCCGTGGGTAGCGTCAGCTCCTGCGCCATCAGCTGGCCGTCAGACCAGACCACGCCCTGTAACGACTCTTCGTCCAGCCATTCGCCAATCAGCTCGCCGAAGCGCTGGCGAAACTCGTCGAACCTGTCCGCTTCCAGCGATAAGCCTGCTGCCATCGCGTGGCCGCCGAATTTAATAATCAGCCCCGGGTAGAGCGTGTCCAGGCGTTCCAGCGCGTCACGCATATGCAGCCCAGTAATGGAACGGCCTGAGCCTTTTAGCGTGCCGTCACCGGCAGGAGCAAAAGCGATCACCGGCCGATGAAAACGCTCCTTCAGCCGAGAAGCCAGAATGCCGACCACGCCCTGGTGCCATTCCGGATGGTACATAGCGATACCGAGCGGCAAGGCTTCGCTGCTGCGCTCCAGCGCGTCGCACAGCGCCAGCGCTTCCGTCTGCATGCCCTGCTCAATCTCTTTACGCGTCTGGTTCAGCGCATCCAGCTCGCTGGCCAGCATACGGGCCTGAGCGATATCTTCGCTCAGCAGCAGCGCCACGCCGACGGACATATCGTCCAGCCGACCGGCGGCGTTCAGCCGTGGCCCAAGCGCGAAACCCAGATCGCTGGCGGCCAGCTGGCGCGCATCGCGATTGGCGATCTCCAGCAGCGCCCTGATACCTACGCGGCATTTCCCGGCGCGTATACGGCTTAGCCCTTGCCAGACCAGGATACGGTTATTGGCGTCCAGCGGCACAACGTCTGCGACGGTGCCTAACGCGACCAGATCCAGCAGCTCGGCGAGATTTGGCAACGTCGTCACGCCGCTATCGCGTAGTCGTGCCCGTAGCGCCAGCATCAGATAGAAAGCGACGCCAACGCCCGCTAAAGAGCGTGAAGGAAATTCGCTTTCGGCAAGATTAGGGTTAACGATGGCTTCGGCATCCGGCAGCGTTTCGCCAGGCAGGTGGTGATCGGTAATCACTACCGCAATCCCTTTTTCATGCGCCAGAGTCACCCCCGCATGAGAAGAGATGCCGTTATCCACGGTGATAATCAGCTGCGCGCCGCGCGCCGCCGCCTGCTCCACCACTTCCGGGCTCAGGCCGTAACCGTCGTCAAAGCGGTTTGGCACCAGGTATTTAATATTGCGGCCGCCCATGCTGCGTAGCGCCAGCACGGTCAGCGCGGTGCTGGTGGCACCATCGGCATCGAAATCGCCGACGATCATGATGCACAGATTATCCGCGATGGCTTTTTGCAGAATTTCCGCCGCCCGCTCAATACCGCTGAGCGAGTGGAAGGCGTGCAGATTTTTCGCGCCGCGCTCCAGTTCGACAGCCTGCTTAACGCCGCGATGCGCGTAAAGCCGACGCAACAGAGGATGAATATCGGGAAGCTCGCTCTCCTGCACCGCTACACGGCGGCGTAATTCAGTTTTGCCTTTCACCGGGTTCAGCCGCCCGCTTTCTGGCTATCAAGCAGCTTCTTCATCTCTTGCGGCCCCTGATAGCCCGGGATCATCATGCCGTTTTGCAGCAGAATAGCCGGCGTACCCTGAATACCGTACAAAATGCCCAGCTGGTACTGCTTAGCCAGATCGATTTTGCAATCTGCTGCCGTTACCGCTTCGCCTTTCATCGCTGCATCAAACGCTTTTCTGCGATCGGCCGCGCACCAGACGGACTTCATATCTTTAGCAACCTGGCCGTTCATGCCTTCACGCGGGAAAGCCAGGTAGCGCACGGTGATGCCCAGCGCGTTGTAGTCTGCCATTTGCGAATGCAGTTTGTGGCAGTAGCCGCAGGTGATATCGGTAAATACCGTAATGACATGCTGCTCTTTTGGCGCTTTATACACGATCATTTCGCCGCTTAAAGCCTCGACTTTTTTCTCCAGCAGTTTGTTGGTCACGTTGACCGGCTGGCTGCCGCTGACGTCGTACAGCGGCCCCTGAATAAACTGTTTTCCGTCTTCGGTAACATAAAGCACGCCGCTTTCGGTCAGTACGGTTTTCATCCCGGGCAAAGTGGACGGCTGAATCTCCATCTGCTGCAGTCCCAGCTTCGCCAGGGATTGTTTAATGGCCGCATCGTCAGCCTGGGCAAGGCCAGCCGCCATCAGCAGAGAAAGTAAAAGGTAACGCTGTTTCATTTATTATCCTTGGGCCTTAGTAAGCGGGCCATGTAATCTGCGCCTTATGCGCGCGGATGATGCTGTTGATGTAGCTGCCGCAGTCGTTCGGTAGCAACATGAGTATAAATCTGCGTTGTGGATAAATCGCTGTGCCCTAAAAGCATCTGTACGACACGCAGATCGGCCCCGTGGTTCAGCAGATGCGTGGCAAAAGCGTGGCGCAGCACGTGGGGCGAAAGCTTTTCGCTGTCGATACCCGCCAGCAGAGCGTAATGCTTGATGCGGTGCCAGAACGTTTGCCGGGTCATCTGCTGCGCTCGGCTGCTGGGAAAAAGCACGTCCAGCGTCTGGCCGTTCAGTAGCCACGGGCGGCCATGCTCAAGGTAGTGTTCCAGCCAGTGCAGGGCTTCCTCACCCAGCGGCACCAGCCGTTCCTTATCGCCTTTGCCGATAACGCGAACCACGCCCTGGCGCAGACTGACGTTATTTAGCGTCAGGCTTACCAGTTCGGTAACGCGTAGGCCGGTGGCATAGAGCAGCTCCAGCATGGCCTTATCGCGCAGCTCCAGCGGGATCTCCGTAGAAGGTGCCTGCAGCAGCCGCTCGATCTGCGCTTCGCTAAGATCTTTCGGCAACCGCTGCGGCAGCTTTGGCGAGGCCAGCAGCGCGCTGGGATCGTCCTCACGCAGCTTTTCCCGATAGAGATACTGGAACAGACGGCGCATGGCGCTGAGCAAGCGGGCCGAGCTGCTGGCCTTATAGCCGCCCTCGACGCGCTCGGCGAGAAAGTTTTGCAGTCCGCTGCTTTCTACCTGCCGCAAATCTGTTTGATGGTGTGCCAGCCAGTTGACCAGCGACATCAGATCAAGACGATAGGAGGCCACCGTATTTTCCGCAAGATTGCGCTCGATCCACAGGGCATCAAGAAACTGTTCGATAAGATCGCTGTCCTGCACGTCGTCCCCTTTTCTGCCGGCCAGACGGACACGCCGCCAAAGCCCAATTCTGATATAATTCGCGCCATTGAACCAGGAGAATTGAGTAAACCGCGTATGAACATCGGCCTTTTTTACGGTTCCAGCACCTGTTACACCGAAATGGCGGCGGAAAAAATCCGCGATTTTATTGGTGAAGATCTGGTGACGCTACACAATCTGAAAGATGATTCGCCACGGCTGATGGAGCAGTACGATATGCTGATCCTGGGCATTCCTACCTGGGATTTTGGCGAGCTCCAGGAGGACTGGGAAACCATCTGGAACGAGCTCCCTACGCTCAACCTGCGGGATAAAGTCGTCGCGCTTTACGGTATGGGCGACCAGGCCGAATACAGCGAGTGGTTCCTGGACGCGCTGGGCATGCTGCATGAAATCCTGCTGCCGCTGGGCGTAAAATTCGTTGGCTACTGGCCGAACGAAGGCTACGAGTTTATCAGCAAGAAACCGCTGACCGCCGACGGCAACAGTTTTGTTGGCCTGGCGCTGGATGACGTCAACCAGTTTGACCAGACGGATGAACGTATCGCGCAGTGGTGCGAACAGATCCTGACCGAAATGGCCGCCTCGCTGTAAGCAGGCCAGAAAATGAGCGCGTCCGGGTCACACGTTCACCCGCTTCGGTTCAGCCAGCGGTAAGCAGTTTTTGACGCAGCTGCCGCCATTCTGCTTCGCTCATGCTGTCACGCAGCAGCCACAGTTTTTCCCGCTCGCCCTTCGCCGAACGCAGCGCCAGCAGAATCGCCTGGCGTGTCATCCAGGGTCTGGCGCATATCTGCCAGTTTTTCTGCCGCCACCGCAGCTGGCGATGCTCCAGTAACGCGATATCGCCCTCGCGGCTGCCGATACGCCGCTGGCTACGTATACACTCAAAGACGACCAGCGTCAGCAGCAGCAGCCAGACCGCCGTTAAGTTTGTTGGCCAGGGTGCCAGCAACAGCATCAGCATAACCAGGCCGTGCAGCAGCAGCGACAGCCACTGCGCGCGCCAGGAGACGCGCAGCTCAGAACGCCACAGGTCCACGCTGCTGGTTTCGCTGTTGGATCAGATTAACCATGCTTTTTAATTCAGGATCGGCCGGTTCGCCGTGATTCATCATCCAGTTAAACAGGTCGGGGTCGTCGCTTTCCAGCAGCCGTACAAAAACCTGTTTTTCGCTGTCGCTCAGGTGATCATATTCGAACTCGAAAAAAGGCATGATAGAGATATCCAGTTCGCGCATGCCGCGACGGCACGCCCACTGCACACGAGCTTTATTGTTAATATCCATGCTTTCCATCGTCAGTCAGTGAAAGATGGCCGCTAGTGTAGCGCTTTTTCAGGGTAATGTTGATGGCTCAGTTTGCGTTTGCAGCATGCTTCGCAAGGTAGTTGCACCGGTTGCAGAGTTGCCGCGCCTTTTGTGCGCCGTTTTCAGAAAACTGGTTGCAAAGCCGGACGGCTCTTTTAACATTGAAAGACAGGTTTATCTTACATTCAGGAATCCGCTATGCCGATTTTATCTTTCCCGCCTCGTCAACCTGCGGCCTCCGCTCGTCTGCCGCTTACGCTGATTTCGCTGGAAGAGTGGGCGCTGGTAAATGTGACCGGAGCCGATCGCATCAGCTATTTGCAGGGACAGCTAACGCTGGACGTCGCCGCGCTGGGCGCTAATGCGCATTTGCCTGCCGCCCATTGTGATGCGAAAGGAAAAATGTGGAGCAATTTGCGCCTGTTTCATCGTGGAGAAGGGCTGGCCTATCTTGAGCGCCGCAGCCTGCGCGATACGCAAATTACCGAACTGAAGAAATATGCCGTGTTCGCCAAAGTCGCGATTGAGGCGGATGATGAAGCCGTGCTGCTTGGCGCAGCCGGATTTCAGGTTCGCGCAGCGCTTGCGCCGTTGTTTACCGCGTTGCCGGATGCTGAAAATCCCGTTATCCAGCAGGATGACGCCACGCTGTTGTGGTTTGCGGCCCCGACAGAACGCTTTTTGTTGATTGTCAGCCGTGATAAGGCACTGGCCTTACGCGAGGCGCTGGATGGCCAGGCTCAGCTGACCGACAGTTCGCAGTGGCTGGCGCTGAATATCGAAGCGGGTTTGCCGATTATCGATGCGGCAAACAGCGCGCAGTTTATCCCTCAGGCCACCAATATGCAGGCGCTGGACGCTATCAGCTTTAAAAAAGGCTGCTATACAGGTCAGGAGATGGTCGCCCGCGCGAAGTTTCGCGGTGCCAACAAGCGAGCGTTATACTGGCTGGCCGGTAGCGCCGGTAAAGTACCCGTCGCCGCTGATTCGCTGGAGATGAAGCTGGGTGATAACTGGCGACGTACCGGCACTATTCTTGCCGCCTGCCAGCTGGATAATGGCGAAGTCTGGGTGCAGGCCGTGCTGAATAACGATCTGGAAGCGGAGACGGAGCTACGCGTGCAGGGTGATGAAGGCGGCAGCCTGACTATCCAGCCGCTCCCCTACTCGCTGGCTTAAGAGCAGTAAGGGGCCATCTGGCCCCTTTTTTATGAAACGTAGAAGTAAATTGCCAGAAAGTGGCAAATGCTGCCGCCGAGCACAAAGCCGTGCCAGATAGCGTGGTTATAGGGAATGCGCTTCGAGACGTAAAAAATAACGCCCAGCGAATAGATAATCCCGCCCGCCGCCAGTAGCCAGACGCCCCCCGCCGACAGTTTGATCGCCAGCTGATAAATCACCACCAGCGACAGCCAGCCCATCAGCAGGTAGGTAGTCACCGACAGCGCTTCGAAGCGATGCACAAACGCCAGCTTAAACAGCACGCCAGCCAGCGCCAGGCTCCAGATCACCACCATCAGACCGTGCGCCAGCGGCGATTTCAGGCCCACCAGCAGGAAAGGCGTATAGGTACCGGCTATCAGCAGGTAAATAGCGCAGTGGTCCAGCTTTTTCAGCCAGTATTTCGCACGCGGATGGGGGATCGCGTGATAAAGGGTGGAAGACAGAAACAGCAGGATCATGCTGCCGCCATACAGGCTATAGCTGGTAATGGCGATGGCATTTGCCTGCATATCCATAGCCTGCGACAGCAAAAGCACCAGGCCCACAATACCGAAGATAAACCCGATACCGTGGCTGATGCTGTTGGCTATTTCTTCGGCTACCGAGTAGCCCTCCAGCCTTTTATTAGCCATAGTTGTCCTCTCCCTAATGTGAAGCGAAAAGACGGGCTGGATAAGGCGCACAAATTCTGTTCGCTGTCTTTACCGGCCCGTCCGAAAATGCGCACGTTTAGCTTAGTCGAGAGCGATTTCAGTGTACAAGTGTAAGCTTAAATAAAGTGTGAAGGCCTGTAACCGTTTTTAAATAAATTAAAACAGTTTGTTAGCTTAAGCAGCATGCGTTGTAACAGCGTTAACGACCACCTGCTGCGTCAATAATAGTGCCGGTAATATAAGAAGCTTCGTCGCTCAGTAGCCAGTAAATTGCCCGGGCTATCTCTTCCGGCTGACCACCGCGCCGCATGGGAATAGCTGGCGCAACGCGATTTACCCTGCCCGGCTCGCCGCCGTCAGCGTGCATATCAGTATAAATAAATCCCGGCCGTACGCCGTTAACCCGAATTCCGTGCGCCGCCACTTCAAGCGACAGCCCTTTAGTCAACGTATCCACTGCGCCTTTCGAAGCGGCGTAGTCGACATATTCATAAGGCGCTCCCGTTCTGGCGGCGGCAGAGGAAACATTGACTATCGCCCCGCCTTGCCCTCCATGCTGCTGGCTCATCCGCTTTACCGCCTCCCGACAACAGAGAAAAGTGCCGGTAACATTGGTCGCAAAAACACGACTAATTCGTTCTGCGCTAAGCTCTTCGACGCTGGCCTGGCGAAAGAGAATACCGGCATTGTTAACCAGCGCATGCAGGCGAGCGCCCTGCTCATCAAGCAGCTTAAACATGGCAACAACCTGAGCTTCATTCGCAATGTCTGCCTGAATGCTGAAAGCTTTGCCTCCCCGCTGGTGGATTAGCGCAACAACTTCTTCCGCTGCTGCTTTGCGCTGGTGATAGTTCACCGCAACCTGATAGCCTTGATCGGCCAGCAGTAGGGCCGTTGCACGCCCAATCCCCCGGCTGCCGCCGGTCACTAAAGCCGTTTTCACTTTTACTCTCCTGAGATGGCCCGAATATGACAAAGGGCACCTGAGTGCCCTTAACGTGAGGATAAACCTGAAGCGTGCTCTGATTTTATAATGAAATCAGCCAGCAACGCGCGCCTTACTCATATTCGCTCATTGGCAGACAGGAGCAAAACAGATTTCGATCGCCGTAAACATCGTCCAGACGTTTTACGGTTGGCCAGTATTTATTATCGCTGCCTGCCGGGAACACCGCCAGCTCACGCGTATAAGGATGTGCCCATTCGCCGACAAGCTCTTTTTGCGTATGCGGCGCGTTAACCAGCGGGTTGTCGTCCGCTGGCCATTCGCCTTCGGCCACGCGGTCGATCTCCATGCGGATAGCCAGCATGGCATCGATAAAGCGATCCAGCTCGACTTTGCTTTCCGATTCTGTTGGCTCCACCATCAGCGTTCCGGCTACCGGGAAAGACATGGTCGGCGCGTGAAAACCGTAATCAATCAAACGCTTGGCGATATCCAGCTCGCTGATACCGGTTTGCTCTTTCAGCGGACGAATATCCAGAATGCATTCGTGCGCCACGCGATCGTCGCGACCGGTATAGAGAATGGGATAAGCCGACTTCAGCCGCGTAGCGATATAGTTAGCGTTTAAAATCGCCACCGAGCTGGCCTGTTTTAACCCTTCTGCACCCATCATGCGGATATACATCCAGCTGATTGGCAGGATAGAAGCGCTACCAAACGGCGCGGCAGAAACGGCGCCCTGCTGCGTCAGCACCTCATCAAGCTGCACCACGCTGTGGCCCGGCACAAAAGGTGCCAGATGCGCTTTCACGCCAATCGGCCCCATGCCCGGCCCGCCGCCGCCGTGCGGAATACAGAAAGTTTTATGCAGATTAAGATGCGAAACATCCGCGCCAATATAGCCAGGCGTGGTAATGCCAACCTGCGCGTTCATATTGGCCCCGTCCAGATAAACCTGGCCGCCGTACTGATGAACGATCTGGCAAACTTCGCGGATAGTTTCTTCATATACGCCGTGCGTGGACGGATAGGTCACCATAATGCAGGACAGCGCGTCGCCAGCCTGCTCCGCCTTCAGCCGTAAATCGTGCAGATCGATATTGCCTTGTTTGTCACAGGCGACCACGACTACCGCCATACCGGCCATCTGCGCGGAGGCAGGATTGGTGCCGTGTGCCGAACTGGGGATCAGGCAAATATGCCGACCGCCTTCATTGCGGCTTTCGTGATAGCGCCGGATAGCCAGTAAACCGGCATATTCGCCCTGCGCGCCAGAGTTTGGCTGCATGCACAGCGCATCGTAACCGGTTAGCTGCACCAGCCATTGCGACAGCTGGCCGATCATCTGCAAATAGCCCGCTGCCTGATCGACCGGACAGAAGGGATGCAGCTCGGCAAATTCTGGCCAGGTAATAGGGATCATTTCTGCCGCCGCGTTAAGCTTCATAGTGCAGGAGCCGAGCGGGATCATCGCCTGGTTCAGCGCCAAATCTTTCCGCTCCAGGCTGTGCATATAACGCATCATCTCGGTTTCGCTGTGATAGCGGTTAAAAACCGGATGGCTCAGGATGGCATCTTTACGCAGCATAGCGGCAGGCACGGAGACGCCTTCAACAACGGCTTTGTCCAGCTCATCGATATCCTGCCCGTGATTTTCACCCAGCAGCACGGAAAACAGCGCCGCCACGTCTTCACGCAGCGTGGTTTCATCCAGCGTGATGCCTACTGCCTTGTCGATATCGCCGCGCAGATTGATGCCAAAGCTCAGCGCCCTGTCCAGCACGGCGGCCTTATCGGCAACCTCAACGGTCAGCGTGTCGAACCAGCTTTGATGGCGCAGCGTCAGCCCGCCCTTTTGCAGCCCGGCGGCAAGAATGTCGGTCAGGCGATGAATACGGGAAGCGATGCGCTTCAGGCCGTGTGGGCCGTGAAAAACGGCGTAAAGGCTGGCGATATTGGCTAACAGCACCTGTGAAGTACAGATATTGGAATTCGCCTTTTCACGGCGGATATGCTGTTCGCGCGTCTGCATCGCCATGCGCAATGCCGTATTACCTGCGGCATCCCGCGATACGCCGATAATGCGGCCCGGCATCGAACGTTTATATTCATCACGCGCGGCAAAGAAAGCCGCGTGCGGCCCGCCGTAGCCCATAGGAACGCCAAAGCGCTGTGCTGAACCAAAAACGATATCCGCGCCCTGCTTGCCCGGCGCTTCCAACAGTACCAGCGACATAAAATCTGCAGCCACGCTGACCAAAACTTTGCGCGCCTTCAGTTCGCCGATAAGCGTGGTGTAGTCATGGACTTCACCCGTCGTACCAACCTGCTGAAGCAGAACGCCAAACAGATCTTCCTGCTCCAGTGCTTTTTCCGCCTGGCCTACCAGCACTTCAAAGCCAAACGTTTCCGCGCGCGTGCGCACCACGTCCAGCGTTTGCGGATGAATATCTTCGGCGACAAAAAAGCGGTTGGCGTTTTTCAGCTTGCTGACGCGCTTTGCCATCGCCATCGCTTCTGCGGCGGCGGTCGCCTCATCCAGCAGCGAGGCGGAAGCGATATCCAGCCCGGTTAAATCCAGCGTGACCTGCTGGAAATTCAGTAGCGCTTCCAGACGGCCCTGGGAAACTTCAGGCTGGTAAGGGGTATAGGCGGTGTACCAGCCGGGATTTTCCAGCATGTTGCGCAGGATGACGGGCGGCGTCAGCACCGGCGTATAGCCCATGCCGATACAGGATTTATAGCGCAGATTGCGGCTGGCAATCGCCTTCAGCTCGGCAAGCGCCTGATGTTCCGTTGCGGCATCGCCAATGGCTGGCGCGCCCGGCAGCTGAATATCCGCCGGAACAATGGCGGCGATCAGGTCGGAAAGAGAAGCTGCGCCGACAGCGTTTAGCATTGCTTCCTGCTGCGCTGGTGACGGGCCGATATGGCGTTCGATAAAAGCGCCGGTATGTTCAAGCTGGCTGAGAGTAGTCATTAGCGGTAAATCCTGAATCGGGCAAAGGCGTGAAGGAGGCGGTGAGCCTCCTGCCGGTAAAGGTGTCGGTTTACTCGTCGATGCTGGTTTTGTATGCGTCCGCATCCATCAGCCGATCCAGCTCGCTGTCATCGCTGGCCTTAAGGCGGAACAGCCAGCCTTCTGCATAGGGTGCGCTGTTGACCAGCTCCGGCTCACCATCCAGCGCGCTGTTAACCTCGACGATTTCACCACTGAGAGGCGCATAGATATCCGAAGCGGCTTTGACCGATTCGGCTACCGCACAGTCATCCCCCTGACTGTAGGTGCTGCCGACGTCCGGCAGATCGACGAAAACCATGTCGCCCAGCAGTTCCTGCGCATGTTCGGTGATCCCCACGGTATAGGTGCCGTCGGCTTCTTTACGCACCCACTCGTGGCTTTCACGGTATTTCAATTCGTTTGGCACGTTGCTCATCGCTCTTTCTCCTGAATTATTATGCACCGCGAGACGCTGCTTTTTTACACCACCGGCTTACCGGCGCGAACGAAAACGGGTTTAGTGACTTTGACCGGCATTTCACGGTTGCGGATCTGTACAATCGCCTGCTCGCCAATGCCTCCAGGAACGCGGGCCAGCGCGATGCTGTAGCCTAAGGTGGGTGAAAAAGAGCCGCTGGTAATGACGCCTTCCTGTAGGTTTCCGGCGGCATCGATAAAGCGCACCGGCAGGCCGTTGCGCAACACGCCTTTTTCCGTCATCACCAGGCCGACCAGCTGTTCCGTGCCTTTTTCTCGCTGCACTTCCAGCGCTTCGCGGCCAATAAAATCACGGTCGGCTGGCTGCCAGGCTATCGTCCAGCCCATGTTGGCGGCCAGCGGCGAGACACTCTCATCCATCTCCTGGCCGTATAAATTCATCCCGGCTTCCAGGCGAAGCGTATCGCGGGCACCCAGTCCCGCCGGTTTTACGCCTGCCGCCAGCAGCTTCTGCCAGAGATCCGCAGCCTGCTCGTTGGCCAGCGCAATTTCATAGCCGGCCTCGCCCGTGTAGCCCGTCGTGGCGATAAACAGCTCGCCCGCCTGGACGCCAAAAAACGGTTTCATGCCGCTGACGGCCTGGCGCTGGGAATCGTCAAGCAGCGTTTGCACTATCGCCTGCGCTTCCGGCCCCTGAACGGCGATAAGCGCCAGATCGTTACGCTCGGTTAGCGTTACGCTAAAGGATTCAGCCTGCTGCTCGATCCATGCGAGATCTTTTTCTCTGGTGGCGGAATTCACCACCAGCCGGAAATAGTCCTCGGTCATAAAGTAAACAATCAGATCGTCAATTACGCCAGCCGACGCGTTAAGCATGGCGGTATAAAGGGCCTTGCCCGGCTGGGTAAGTTTGGCAACGTCGTTGGCAAGCAGATAGCGCAGAAATTCGCGGGTGCGGACGCCGTGTAAATCGACAATGGTCATGTGCGAAACGTCAAACATACCGGCTTTGCCGCGTACCGCGTGGTGTTCATCCATCTGTGAGCCGTAGTGCAGCGGCATCATCCAGTCATGAAAGTCCACCATGCGCGCGCCGCAGGCCTGATGCTGTTCGAACAAAGGTGTTTGCTGAGTCATATCATTCCTTCAGGCAAGTTATCCGGTCTCTGCTCCAGTCGCTAACGGCCTGGCGCAAACGATATCTCTGCCTGCGAACTTATCACCGAAAGCGGCCGTTAACCATAAGTTAAACCGGGGATGGCGATCCGTGCCGCTTTTTTTACGCTAAGGCACGCGTAGAGATTTAAACCAGATTGTGGCGAATATATCAGCTCATTTGTTATTAATTAGCCATATAATCAGCATAAAAGTAAGGTTTATAGAGAACCTGGATAAAAATCTGCTTTGTGAATTTTCATAATGGATAAAAAAAAGTAATGCGAAGAGAGTGGCTAAATTAGAATTTTTCAAACGAAGCACGGCTTTAGGGCGCGATGCACCACCGTAGTGAAAAAACCGAAATCTTCCCGGATACAGATGAGCCTGAAGCACGTCAGCCGTTCGGTAAAAGCGCTACGGACGGCGTGGCCTGAAGGGCCATGCCGCTCTCGTGCTGTCAGAAAAATGCAGGTAAAAGAGAAAGGACGTAAAGAGGGTTTGCCGCCAGCAGCATAGCCTGCTGTTAGCGGCACCGGCTGGCTACAGCTAGCGTAACCACTCCGGCAGGTCATTTAGCCCCATCGCCTGCTTTAACAGACGCGGCTTCACGCCGGGCAGGTTATCGGCCAGGCTCAGACCGATATCACGCAGCAGCTTTTTCGCCGGGTTATTTCCCTTAAACAGCTCGCGAAAGCCCTGCATGCTGGCGAGCATCACGGCCGCACTGTGTTTGCGGCTGCGCTCGTAGCGCCTGAGATAAAGATGCTGGCCAATGTCCTTACCCTGCTGATGCAGACGCTTAGCTTCGCCAATCAGCTCGGCGGCGTCCATAAAGCCCAGATTAACGCCCTGACCCGCCAGCGGATGAATGGTGTGGGCGGCATCGCCAACCAGCGCCAGACGATGCGCCGCAAAGTTGCGTGCGTAGCGGCCCATCAGCGGAAACGTTTTACGTTCGCTTTCAAGCTTGCACAGCCCCAGGCGCATATCAAAGGCCACGGACAGCTGCTGGTTGAAAACCTCTTCCGGCATCGATTGCAGGCGTGTCGCTTCCTGCGGCGGTAGCGACCAGACAATTGAGCAAAGATGCGGGTCGCTGAGCGGCAGGAACGCCAGAATGCCTTCACCGTGAAAAACCTGGCGCGCAACGGCATCGTGCGGCTGGTCAGTACGGATGTTAGCGACCAGCGCATGATGGTCGTAATCCCAGAACGTCAGGGGAATATCCGCTTTGTTACGCAGCCAGGAGTTTGCCCCATCGGCCGCCACCAGCAGGCGCGCCGTCATCATGGTACCGTCGCTCAGGGTAACGAAAGCTTCGTTGTCGCCAAAGGCAACCTGTTGCAATCCGGCAGGCGAAATTAGCGTGATATCGCTGGATTCGCTGGCTTTCTGCCAGAGCGCCTGGTGGATCACCGTGTTTTCCACGATATGTCCCAGATGCGTCAGCCCCTGCTGACCGTCATCAAACTCAATACGCCCGAAGCTGTCGCGATCCCAGACTTCCATACCGTGATAAGCGCTGGCTCGGCGGCCCAGGATGGCGCTCCAGACGCCAAGGTGCTGCAGCAGACGCTCGCTGGCGGCATTGATAGCCGAAACCCGCAGCGCAGGCGCGACGTCCTTCTCCTCTGCCCGTGGCGTTTCCCGCTCCAGCACGGCAACCTTCAGGCCGCTACCCTGTAATCCGCAGG
This sequence comes from Erwinia sp. BNK-24-b, assembly GCF_047456155.1. Classification (NCBI taxonomy): domain Bacteria; kingdom Pseudomonadati; phylum Pseudomonadota; class Gammaproteobacteria; order Enterobacterales; family Erwiniaceae; genus Erwinia; species Erwinia sp. BNK-24-b. Next base: position 670,089 of record NZ_CP179901.1, on the reverse strand, counting down.
CGACGGTCAGGCCAACCATGCCGCCTCCGGCAACAATAACATCATAGGTTTGCATCACTGCTTTCTCCTTAACGCTCGACCCAGCCCAACGTGCGCTCGGCCAGCAAATTACGCACCAGCGGCAGCGAATCCATCACCATCAGGCCCAGATTTCGCCCCAGAACCAGCGGCGTGTAGCGGTTAGCAAACAGCCTGACCAGACTGTCGGTTATCCCGATAGTAGTAAGGGCATCCGGCTGGCGGCGCTGCTGATACTGCTGCAGTACGCTGTAGCTACCGACGTCCTGCTGCGCCCGCCAGGCCGCCGCTACGTTCTCCGCCAGCGACATAACGTCACGGATGCCTAAATTAAAGCCCTGGCCGGCAATCGGATGCAGCGTTTGTGCGGCGTTCCCCACCAGGGCAAGACGATGTGAAACATGCTGCGAGGCGGATTGCAGCGTCAGTGGATAGCTATGGCGCTGCCCCACGTGGGTAATCCGCCCCAGCCGCCAGCCAAAGGCCCGCTGAAGTTCGTGCAGGAACTGGCTGTCGCTCCAGCCGTCAACGCGCTCTTTTTGCGCCAGCGGATGACACCAGACCAGCGAGCTGCGCCCTTGCGACATCGGCAGCAGCGCCAGCGGGCCGTGCTCGGTAAAACGTTCAAATGCCCGGCCCAGATGCGGCTGCGAAGTTGAAACGTTAGCGATAACGGCGATCTGCTGATAGTCCTGAGCCTGCCACTGTATGCCGCACGACGCGGCGACGGCCGAACGGGAACCGTCGGCGGCCACCAGAAGCTGTGCCGACAGCGATTCGCCGTTATCCAGCATTACGCTGACCTGCTGCTGGCTGCGCTCGACGCTGGCAACCTTCGCCGGGCAGACAATGCGCACGCCTGGCGCCTTTTGCAGCAGCGCAAACAGCCGCTGGCCCATATCGTGTAGCTCTACGACCTGGCCCAGCGCGGGGATGCCATAGTCTTCGGCATCCAGCGAAACAAAACTGGCGTGGCCGCGATCGCTGACGTGAACATGCGTAATCGGCGTGGCGCAGGCTTTAATGGCGGGCCAGAGATTAATTGCCGCCAGCTGCTGGCAGGTGCCGTCAGCCAGCGCGATCGCCCGACCATCGTAGCCGGGATGCATCCTGGATGCAGGCTCCCTCGCTTCAACCAGCGTGACGGCCAGCTTCCCACGGGTTAGATGGGAAATTGCCAGCGCCAGCGTGGCGCCCGCCATGCCGCCTCCTGCAATAATAATGCTCATCGTGTGTTAGCCGCCGCCATCAGGGCCTCAATCTCATCCGCCTCTTTGATTACGCTGTCGGTGAGGTTTTCGTTACCGTCTTTGGTGATAACAATGTCATCTTCAATACGAATGCCGATACCGCGGTATTCTACCGGCACATCCGCATCCGGCGCGATATAAAGCCCCGGCTCCACGGTTAATACCATGCCTGGCTCCAGCTTGCGATCGCGCTCGTTACCGTAGAAGCCGACGTCGTGTACGTCCAGCCCCAGCCAGTGGCTCAGGCCGTGCATATAAAACTGCCGGTGCGCCTGTTCCGCAATCAGCGTGTCGACATCCCCTTTCATCACGCCCAGCTCAACCAGGCCCGTGACCATGATCCGTACGACCTCTGCATTGACTTCACGGATGCTGGTGCCCGGACGAAACAGCGCCAGCGCCCGATAAAGCGAAGCCAGCACGATGTCATAAACCGCGCGTTGAGGAGCAGTAAACTTTCCGTTTACCGGAAAGGTGCGTGAGATATCGCCCGCGTAGCCTTTCAGCTCGCAGCCTGCATCAATCAGCACCAGATCGCCGTCGCGCATTCTGGATTCGTTTTCGGTGTAGTGCAGGATGCAGCCGTTCTCCCCGGACCCCACAATGGTGTTGTAGGAGGGAAAGCGTGCGCCGTGACGATTGAATTCATGCTGAATTTCGCCTTCAAGCTGATATTCAAACATGCCGGGGCGGCACTGCTGCATCGCCCGCGTGTGCGCCAGCGCGCTGATGCGTCCGGCTTCACGCAGGACAGCCAGCTCTTCCGGCGATTTAAACAGCCGCATTTCGTGCACCCAGGGGCGCCAGTCGGTTAGCGTTGCCGGTGCCGACAGATTTTGACGAGCGCCGCGACGTAGCTTTTCCAGCGCGCCGAATAACAGCGCGTCGGCTTCGGCAAACAGGCCCTGCGCGTGATAAACCACATCCAGGCCGTTCAGCAGCTGGGGAAGCTGCTCGCTGATAGCGTCGTAAGGCAATGCGCGATCGACAGAGAGCTTTTCCGGCGCGGCATCCTGGCCCAGACGACGGCCAAACCAGACCTCTGCGGTGAGATCGCGGACGCGGTTAAACAGCACGCTGTGGCTGTGGTTTTCCGCGCTTTTAATCAGCACCAGCACCGCTTCCGGCTCGTTAAAGCCGGTGAAGTACCAGAAATCGCTGTTTTGACGATAAGGATACTCACTGTCGTTGCTGCGTGTCGCTTCCGGCGCGGCAAAGATGACTGCCGCGCTGGCCGGTACCATTTTTGCCAGCAGCGCCTGGCGACGGCGCACAAACTCTTGCTGTGTCATCAGCTTCTCCTGAATGCGGGTGGTCGCTTAGTGCAGAGTCGGTTTTTTCACTTCCACCGCTGTCGGCGCGGTATGGGTAAAGGTCTCATGGCAGAGCAGCGCGGCTACGCGCACATACTCAATCACCTCTTCCAGCGACTGTTCCAGCTCTTCCTGGTCTTCATCTTCATCATAGCCGAGCTGGGCGATAGTACGCAGATCGTCAATCGCTTCGCCGGTTTCGCCTTTCACCTTATCAAGCTTAGGCTGCGATACGCCCAGGCCAAGCAGAAAGTGGTTTACCCAGCCTGCCAGCGCATCGGCGCGATCGAAAACGGTGATGTCGTCATCTTCCGGCAGATAAAGCTGGAACAGGAAGCCCTCGTCTTCCAGCGTATCGCCAATGCCCTGATGCAGCTGCGCCAGCGGCTGAGCCAGCGTCTGCGAGAACGCCATTCCTTCATTGGTAAGATCGTAAACCAGAGCCTGCCAGCTACTATCCTTGTTGCCGCCGCAGAGAATTCCGCTGATCAGGCCATGCATTTCAGCGGGGGTCATTCCTACCCCCTGCTGCGTCAGTGCTGAAGCCAGCGCGTCATAGCCCGGCATTGTGTTTGATAGTGACATAGGTTTTGGTCATCGTTGGCTGGTTAAGTTCATGTTATGCTACCACCAGGTGCCTCTTTGATTCCAGAAAGGGGTTGTTTCTTCTGCCAGGGGTAGATATAGTTGCGCCCCTCCCAAGCCATTGAGCGGCAAGGGAGATTACCGGCGAAGTAATCAGTCAGGATGGTTTTATGTCTGCACAGCCCGTAGATATTCAAATTTTTGGCCGTTCCTTAAGAGTGAATTGTCCGCCTGAACAGCAAGATGCGCTGAATCTGGCCGCCGAAGACCTTAATCAACGGTTGCAAGATCTTAAAGTTCGCACTAGAGTCACCAATACCGAACAGCTGGTATTCATTGCTGCGTTGAACATCTGCCACGAGTTGGCGCAGGAAAAAATGAAGACTCGGGATTATGCCAGTAATATGGAACAGCGTATCCGAATGTTACAGCAGACCATTGAGCAGGCGTTGCTTGAACAAGGTCGCATTACGGAAAGAACCGGAACGCAATTCGAATAACACGTCAGCGTTATCTGTGGTAGAGTAACGGTGAAGTAAAAAATTCTCTGAGATGTTTGCAAGCGGGCCAGTCCCCTGAGCCGATATTTCATACCAAACAGAGTGTGGCGCTCTGTAACCTGTGTGCATGCTCGGTCCGTCCGAGAAGCCTGACGGTTATGACGGTACACTCACCTTGAACCAAGGGTTCAAGGGTTACAGCCTGCGGCGGCATCTCGGAGATTCCCTTCTTTTTACCGGTAAGCTTTACCCGTGCTTTCTGGTTATATTACCCCTCTTCCGTCTGTTTTTGACACGGTGAAACCGATGAGCCTTAGCCTTCTCGATCGCCAGGATATTCGTACCCACGTTCGTCACTTACGGCGCGGTTTAACGCCCGAACAGCAGCAGCTGGCCGCCACTCAGGTTGCCGAGCACGCGCTCAATTTCCAGCCCATCCAGCAAGCCCGCAAAATTGCGCTATTCCTGTCTTTTGACGGCGAACTGAATACCCGGCCGCTTATTGCCAAACTCTGGCAGCACAAGCAGGCAGTTTATCTGCCGGTACTGCATCCCTTTTCTCGCGGCCAGCTCCTGTTTTTGCGCTATGACGTCGACACGCCGCTAAAACCCAACCGGCTACGCATTCCTGAACCGCCGCTGGATATTCGCAATCTCGCCACGCTGGACGAGCTGGATGTGATGATGGTGCCGCTGGTGGCCTTTGACAAGCATGGGCAGCGTCTGGGGATGGGCGGCGGTTTTTACGATCGTACGCTACAGAACTGGCAGCAGCATGGCGTATTGCCGGTTGGCCTGGCGCACGACTGCCAGCAGGTTGAAAAGCTGCCGGTGGCGGAATGGGATGTGCCGCTGCCTGCGATTGTGACGCCGTCAAAACTCTGGCAGTGGTGAGAAAGCCGTAACGCGCTTATGACATTAAGCGGCAGAAAAAGAAAAGCGCCCCGCCATGCGGGACGCTTTTTTCAATCAGTAAAGCAGACGAGCGCGGATGGTGCCGGGGATAGCCTTCATCAGCTGTAGCGCGGTATTGGCGACGTCCTGCGGCGCGTCGATATCAATGACCACATAGCCCATTTGCGGCGTAGTTTGCAGATACTGAGCGGCAATGTTAATGCCCTGCTCGGCAAAAATTTTGTTGATAGCGGTCAGTACGCCAGGACGGTTTTCGTGGGTGTGCAGCAGACGGCTCTGATCGCCATGCATCGGCAGCGACACTTCCGGGAAGTTAACGGCGGACAGCGTAGAACCGTTATCGGAATATTTCGCCAGCTTGCCTGCTACTTCAATACCGATGTTTTCCTGCGCTTCCTGCGTCGAGCCGCCGATATGCGGTGTCAGGATGACGTTATCGAACTCGCACAGCGGTGAGTTAAACGGATCGGCATTGGTGGCCGGTTCCTCAGGGAAAACGTCAATCGCCGCACCGGCCAGGTGTTTATCCGCCAGCACTTTGCACAGCGCCGGGATATCAACCACGGTGCCGCGAGAAGCGTTAATCAGCAGCGAGCCAGGCTTCATCATCGCCAGCTCTTCTGCACCCATCATATTCTGGGTAGAAGCGGTTTCCGGCACGTGCAGGCTGACCACGTCGCTCATATTCAGCAGTTCTGACAGATAGCGAACCTGCGTGGCGTTGCCCAGCGGCAGCTTGCTTTCAATATCGTAAAAGAAAACGTGCATGCCCAGGCTTTCCGCCAGCACGCCAAGCTGCATACCGATATGGCCATAGCCAATGATACCCAGCTTTTTACCGCGTGCTTCGTAAGAACCTACCGCCAGCTTGTTCCAGATGCCACGGTGCGCTTTAGCGTTGGCTGCCGGTACGCCGCGCAGCATCAGCAGCAGCTCGCCGATAACCAGTTCTGCCACGGATCGGGTATTGGAGAAAGGCGCGTTAAATACCGGAATCCCGCGTTTTTCTGCCGCTTTCAGATCGACCTGGTTGGTGCCGATACAGAAGCAGCCCACCGCGACCAGTTTTTCCGCCGCAGCGAAAATTTCTTCGGTCAGGTTGGTACGCGAACGGATCCCGATAAAGTGCGCATCGCGAATCGCCTCTTTCAGCGTCTCGCTGTCCAGCGCGCCCTTGTGAAATTCGATATTGGTATAGCCCGATGCCCGAAGATTATCAATCGCGCTCTGGTGCACGCCTTCGACCAGCAGGAACTTAATCTTGTCTTTCTCCAGTGATACTTTTGCCATTTCCCGACCCTATTCAGCAGACTTCAGAAGTGGCTGGTTTATTACGGTAATAAGCCAGCCTTCTGTCAAAATATCAAAATTTCGGCGCGCGGCAATACAAACGATTGCCTGCACCCCAGCATGCTACGGGAAAGCCTCGATACAAATCGACAGATAATCACGATGCGTAGACCTTCATTAGCAGGATCGCACTGTTGCGATCGATTCCGTGATATATGTCACTAAATTCAGCCTGCGAAAGAAAAGTTGTTTTTTATCAAAAAATAATCACCGCGGCCTGCACGACCATAAGATCGTTTTTCTATGGCTGCATTGCGCCGCCAGCGGCTTCTGTCAGCCTGACGAGTTTTGTAACCCACCTGTAATGCCTGTCCGGCAGAATTTTGGGCCGCCAGCAATGCCTGTCCGGCAGAGCTTTTACGCCACCAGCAACGCCTGTCCGGCAGAGCTTTTACGCCACCAGCAACGCCTGTCGGGCTAGCTTTCATGCAACCAGCAACGCCTGTCCGGCAGAGTTTTGGGCCGCCAGCAATGCCTGTCAGCCCGAGCGCGTTTTTACGCTGTCGACCTTAATCAACCTTGCAGGGTTTTCACACCGTCGGCGGTGCCAATTAGCGCAATATCCGCCGCACGCGTGGCAAACAGACCTACCGTTACGACGCCAGGCAGCGCGTTGATGGCCTTTTCCAGCGCAACCGCATCCAGAATTTTCAGGTTATGCACATCAAGGATGACGTTACCGTTATCGGTGACCACGTGCTGACGATACTCCGGCAGGCCGCCCAGCTTAACCAGTTCACGCGCGACAAAGCTGCGCGCCATCGGGATAACCTCAACCGGCAGCGGGAACTTACCCAGCACGTCGACCTGTTTGGACTCATCCGCAATGCAGACAAACGTGTCGGCCACGGCAGCAATAATCTTCTCGCGAGTCAGCGCTGCTCCACCGCCCTTGATCATCTGCATTGCGCCGTTGATCTCGTCGGCGCCGTCGACATAGACCGACAGTGAATCGACTTCGTTCAGGTCGAAAACCGGGATACCCAGGCTTTTCAACCTGAGCGTAGAGGCTTCCGAGCTGGAAACCGCGCCTTCGATGTCGTGCTTAATGGTGCCCAGCGCGTCAATAAAATGGGCGGCGGTCGAACCGGTGCCCACGCCAACAATCGTCCCGCGCTTGACGTATTTTAACGCGGCCCAGCCAACGGCTTTTTTCAGTTCATCCTGCGTCATGGTAAGTTTAGAATCCGTGCAGCTACTGTGTGGCGATAGTATAAAACAACCCTCGCCGAAAAAACCGCTCCCTAGCGGCATTTGTTGCGAGTATGGAAGAGATGCCGCAAAACCAGCACGCTTAAGCACAGGGCAAAATGACAAAAATATGGCATAGTGCAGATTCCACACCTGAAAGAGAGCTAAAACAACAATGAAACGCCCGGACTATCGAACGCTTCAGGCGCTGGATGCAGTGATTCGCGAGCGCGGCTTTGAACGCGCGGCACAGAAACTTTGTATTACGCAATCTGCGGTTTCGCAGCGTATTAAGCAGCTGGAAAACATGTTCGGCCAGCCGTTGCTGGTGCGCACGGTGCCGCCGCGCCCGACGGAACAGGGGCAAAAACTGCTGGCACTCCTGCATCAGGTCGAACTACTGGAAGAGGAGTGGCTGGGTGATGAACACAGCGGCACCACGCCATTGCTGCTGTCGCTGGCGGTCAACGCCGACAGCCTGGCAACCTGGCTTCTGCCCGCGTTGAAAACCGTTTTGAGCGACTCACCGGTACGTCTGAACCTACAGGTTGAAGACGAAACCCGCACCCAGGAACGGTTACGCCGTGGCGAAGTGGTTGGCGCGGTCAGTATCCAGCCGCAGCCGCTACCAAGCTGTCTGGTCGATCAGCTGGGCGCGCTGGATTATTTATTTGTGGGTTCCAAAGAGTTTGCGGCACGCTATTTCCCGAACGGCGTCACCCGTTCCGCGCTGCTGAAAGCGCCTGCGGTCGCTTTTGACCACCTTGATGATATGCACCAGGCGTTTTTACAGCAGAATTTCGATCTGTCGCCGGGCAGCGTGCCTTGCCATATCGTCAACTCGTCAGAGGCCTTTGTACAGCTGGCTCGTCAGGGCACCACCTGCTGTATGATCCCGCATTTGCAAATTGAACGTGAACTGGCGGAAGGCGAACTGATTGACCTGACGCCAGGGCTGTTTCAGCGCCGTATGCTTTACTGGCATCGTTTTGCTCCGGAAAGCCGCTTAATGCGTAAAGTTACCGATGCGTTGATTGCGCACGGACACCGCGTGCTGCGCCAGGGGACATAAGTTTGCTATCGGGCAGCGGTCGCCGCACCTTGCCGGCATAAAACAGGACGGGAAAACGTCCGGTAAGCCGTTACCGGACGTTCTTTTCAAACGAAAAACTACTGCTTACGCTGTAGCTCAAAGACCACATCCACCTGATCGTCAAAGTGAATGCTTTGCTGCTCGTAGGTCTGCGCGGCGGAACTCATCGGTGCGGCGTCGGCGGTTTTAAACATCCGCGCCATAGGCATTGGCTGATAGTTCGCAACATGATAGCGGATGCTGTAAACCGGCCCCAGCTGGGCATTAAAGCCTTTCGCCAGTGCGCCAGCCTGCTGGATAGCGTTATCGATAGCGGCCTGACGGGCCTTATCACGGTAGCTGTCAGGATTAGAGACGCCCAGCTCCACCGAGCGGATCTCATTCAGACCCGATTTAAGCGCGCCGTCCAGCAGCTCGTTCAGCTTATCCAGCTGGCGCAGCGTAACCTGCACCTGACGTATCGCCCGGTAGCCTTTCAGCTCCGACTTGCCGTCTTTCAGGTAGTCATATTCAGGCTGCGTGCGTAGATTGGCCGCATTGATATCTTTTTTATCGATGCCGTTTTTTTGCAGGAAGTCAAAATACTGGGCGACGCGGCTGTCGGCCTGCTTTTTAGCTTCCGAAGCATCTTTAGAAGAAACGCCCACTTCGATAGCCAGCGTGGCAATATCCGGCGTAGCGTCAACGCTCGCCTGTCCGGAAGTCACAACGTGCGGGCCGTTAGGCAATTCATCGGCAACAGCAGCCAAAGGAGAGGCAAAAATCAGGGCGGCCAGAGCCAGTTTAGTCAGCTTCAAAGGATTCCTCCATGGGACTTCAATCATCTTAAAAGAAGCTGGCCTTTATGCAGCGCGCCAGCTTCAGCAACGTGTTCCATCAGCACGCATCTTAGTGCGATTATACCTGCCAGACTATGACCGCAATTCCTGGAGTGAGTTCTGTTTTATCAGAAACCTGTCGCCTGTAGCGCCAGCTTTAGCGCAATGCCCCACATTACCAGCCCCACCAGCAGGTTAATAATACGCTGGGCTTTGGTGGTATTGAGACGCGGCGCAAGCCAGGCGGCCAGCAGCGCCAGGCCAAAAAACCAGATGAGCGAAGCGCTGGCCGAACCAAGAGCGAACCACTTACGCGCATCAGCCGGAAGCTGGCCGCCCAGGCTGCCTAATACGACAAAGGTATCCAGGTAAACATGAGGATTAAGCCAGGTGACGGCCAGCAAGGTGGCAATAATACGCCAGCGACTTTGCTTCATTGCGCTGCTGGAAGCCAGCTCAATATTGCCGCTTGTTGCGGTACGTAACGCCCCCCAACCGTACCAGAGCAGGAAGAGCACGCCGCCCCAGGTAACCAGATTCAACAGCAGCGTGGAATGCGTCAGCAGCGCGCTACCACCAAATACGCCTCCGCAAATCAGCAGGATGTCGCTCAGAGTGCAGAGTCCGGCGGTCATCAGATGGTAGTGACGGCGTACGCCCTGGTTCATCACAAAGGCATTTTGCGGCCCGAGCGGCAGGATTAGCGCAGCGCCCAGCGCCATGCCCTGAAAGAAGACGGAAAACATGGTAATTCCTCAAATAATCGTGACTGGCGGCGAGTGTATAGCGGCAGTAACATTAGAGGAAATGGAAAAATCTTATGATATATCAGTAAAACTAATACAGAAGAACAGAGAAAAGGCGAACCAATGTTCGCCTTCAGATTGCTGCTGCAAAGAATCCTTTTGCTGCCTGCGCGATGGTTTTTTACTGCCGGGCAGGCCTGACCATTATGCTGTTACTCGGCGTGCACTGGTGCACGCGCAGCGGCTGGCGCTGATTCGCTTTTTGCTTCAGCGCTTTTATCCTGATGAAGATGAACGTCCATTTGCGGATAAGGAATACCGATGTTGTTTGCATCCAGCGTGCGCTTGAAGTTTTTCATCAGATCCCAGTAAACGTTTTGCAGATCGCCCGCGTTACTCCAGCAGCGTACAACGTAGTTAACAGAAGAAGCCGCCAGCTCGTTCAGGCCAATCTGCACGCCCATGTCCTGCAATACGCGTGGATCCGCATCCACAACCTCACGCAGCAGCTTTAACACCTGGTCAACGTCAGCGTCGTAAGAGACGCCAATGATAAACTCATTACGGCGAACCGGTTCGCGCGAGAAGTTAACGATGTTACCGGCAATGATTTTTCCGTTTGGCACCACCACGGTTTTACCGTCTGAAGACTTCAGCGTGGTAGAGAAAATCTGCACCTGCTGCACCGTTCCCATAATACCGATATCGATAAAGTCACCGGTACGGAACGGACGGAAGGTGACCAGCAGTACGCCAGCCGCCAGGTTAGACAGCGAACCTTGCAGAGCCAGACCCACGGCTAAACCGGCGGCACCCAGCACGGCGATGACCGATGCCGTTTGCACGCCAACGCGTCCCAGCGCGGCAATCAGCGTAAAGGCGATAACGCCGTAGCGCACCAGCGCTGAAAGGAAATCCGCGACGGTGGCGTCGATATGACGAGCGCGCAGTACTTTGTTTAGCGTTCTGGCGATAATGCGCGCCACGATTGAACCGATAATCAGAATGATAATGGCCGCGACGATATTTACCGCATAGCTCAGCAGCAGCGCCTGGTTATGTACCAGCCAGCTGCCGGCACGGTTGACGCCGTCAACTACGTTCAAATCTTCCATATGCTTATCCTGTTGTTGTTCCCCGACGGGAAGTAAGCAGTTATTGATTGCCAGTGAATGCCAGCATCCCAAACCCCAAGCGTAACCAAAAATCGTGGCGGGTGCCAAATAACGAGGCAAATTAATAATTTGTTACGCGCATAACGCTATTTTAACCGTGCTTTTTACAAGGTTTAAAAACGGTCAGCGGGGATAACGGAGGCACGTTTTATAACGTCGTTAAAATATGATGTGAGGGGTAAGAGAGAACGCATAAAAAAGGCTCCGCCAGGGAGCCTTTAATAACAGATACAGCCGCTTACAGCACGTCTACCGCATTCAGTTCTTTAAACGCCTGTTCCAGACGAGTAATCATAGAAGTCTGAGCGGAACGCAGCCATACGCGCGGATCGTAATATTTCTTGTTTGGTTTGTCTGCGCCTTCCGGGTTACCCAGCTGCGCCTGCAGATAGCCTTCGTTCTTTTTGTAGTACTGCAGAATACCGTCCCAGGTTGCCCATTGGGTATCGGTATCGATGTTCATTTTGATCACGCCATAGCTGATTGATTCCTCAATCTCAGCGGCAGAAGAACCGGAACCACCGTGGAAAACGAAGTCCAGCGCATTATGCGGCAGGTTATGTTTTTTAGTCACATAAGCCTGTGAATCACGCAGAATGGTTGGGGTCAGCTTCACGTTACCTGGCTTGTATACGCCGTGCACGTTGCCGAAAGAGGCAGCAATGGTGAAGCGTGGGCTGATAGCGTTCAGTTTCTCATAAGCGTAGTCAACGTCTTCCGGCTGGGTATACAGCGCAGAAGCGTCCATGTGGCTGTTGTCCACGCCGTCTTCTTCACCACCGGTGCAGCCCAGCTCGATTTCCAGCGTCATGTTGATTTTCGCCATGCGCGCCAGGTACTTGCTGCTGATTTCGATGTTTTCTTCCAGTGACTCTTCGGAAAGGTCGATCATGTGGGAAGAGAACAGCGGCTTACCGGTTTTCTCGAAGTGCGCTTCGCCCGCGTCCAGCAGACCGTCGATCCACGGCAGCAGTTTTTTAGCACAGTGGTCGGTATGCAGGATAACCGGCACGCCATAGTGTTCTGCCATCTGATGCACGTGATGTGCGCCAGAGATTGCGCCCAGGATGGCTGCGGCCTGTGGCTTGTCGGATTTCAGGCCTTTACCGGCAATAAAGGCCGCACCGCCGTTAGAGAACTGGATGATAACCGGCGCTTTGACCTTCGCGGCAGTTTCCAGAACGGCGTTAATGGAGTCGGTGCCGACGCAGTTTACCGCTGGCAGTGCGAACTTGTTCTCTTTTGCGACTTGAAAGATTTTCTGTACGTCATCACCGGTGACAACGCCTGGTTTTACGAAATCAAAAATTTTAGACATGTTTTTTGTCCTGTTTCGTCGGCCGTAGTAAAGATTTTGCGCCTGATTGGGCAAATCATTTTGACGGAGGCAGCCCTCCGCCACAGAGGTTACTGTTTCGCACGCTCTTCCAGCATGGCAACCGCTGGCAGGGTTTTACCTTCCACGAACTCCAGGAAAGCGCCGCCGCCGGTAGAGATATAGGAGATTTTATCTTCAATGCCGAAGAGGTCGATCGCCGCCAGCGTATCACCGCCGCCTGCGATAGAGAATGCGTCGCTGTCGGCAATGGCTTTCGCCACGATTTCGGTGCCTTTGCGGAAATTCGGGAACTCAAACACGCCGACCGGGCCATTCCACAGAATGGTTTTGGCTTCTTTCAACAACTTAGCCATTGCCTGAGCGGTTTCGTCACCGAAGTCCATGATCTCTTCGTTATCCTGTACTTCCGTCACTTTCTTCACGGTAGAAGGCGCAGTTTCAGAGAATTCCGTGCCGACGCGGGAGTCGGTTGGCACCGGAATTTTAAATTCGTCGCGCAGTTTTTTCGCCGCATCAACAAAATCTGGCTCGTACAGAGACTTGCCCACTTTATTGTCGATAGCCACAAAGGTATTGGCGATGCCGCCGCCAACGATCACGGTATCAGCGATTTTCACCAGCGAGTTCAGCACGTCAAATTTAGTGGAAACTTTAGAACCACCTACCACGGCGACCATTGGGCGCGCAGGCTCTTTCAGTGCTTTGCCCAGCGCTTCCAGCTCGTTAGCCAACAGCGGGCCAGCACAGGCTACCGGTGCATATTTACCTACGCCGTGGGTAGAAGCCTGAGCACGGTGCGCGGTGCCGAAAGCATCCATTACATAAACATCGCACAGCGCGGCATATTTTTTAGAGAGCGCCTCATCGTCCTTTTTCTCGCCTTTATTGAAACGGACGTTTTCCAGTACGACCAGCTCACCTTCTGCCACTTCAACGCCGTCCAGATAATCTTTTTCCAGACGCACCGGCGAAGAAAGCTTCTCTTTCAGGTAGTTGACTACCGGCAGCAGAGAGAACTCTTCGTTGTATTCGCCTTCGGTCGGACGGCCCAGGTGAGAAGTAACCATTACTTTCGCACCCTGTTTCAGCGCGGCTTCAATGGTAGGCAGTGAAGCACGGATACGTGCGTCAGAGGTCACTTTGCCCTCTTTCACCGGCACGTTTAAATCGGAACGAATCAGTACGCGTTTCCCGGCAAGATCCAAATCAGTCATTTTAATTACAGACATGGTGAGTCCTCTCGTTGATTCTCTAAATTTTAAAGGCGCAATCCGCGCCCTGGCTGAAGCCGCTGGCGGCCATTGCTAACGTGGTATCGATCATCCGGTTAGCAAAGCCCCATTCGTTGTCGCACCAGACCAGCGTTTTGATCAGGTGCTGACCGCTGACCCGCGTTTGCGTGCCGTCCACAATGGCACTGTGCGGATCGTGGTTAAAATCGATGGAGACTAACGGTAATTCCGTATAGTCAACTATACCACTAAATGTTTTTTCTGAGGCGTTTCGCAGCAGCGCGTTGACTTCATAGGCTTTTACCGCCGAGCGTACGCTGACGCTTAAGTCAATCGCCGTCACGTTGATCGTGGGTACGCGCACCGCTATCGCTTCAAAACGGTCGTTAAATTTCGGAAAAATACGCGTAATACCGGCAGCAAGTCGGGTGTCCACTGGAATAATCGACTGGCTGGCGGCGCGAGTCCGTCGCAGATCGGTATGGTAAGCGTCGATAACCTGCTGATCGTGCATGGCCGAATGGATAGTGGTTACCGTTCCCGACTCAATACCAAAGGCATCATCTAACAGTTTGATAACAGGAATAATACAGTTGGTGGTGCAGGAGGCGTTTGACACAATTCGATCGTCGGGCTTTAGTTCTTTCTCATTTACGCCATAAACCACGGTGGCATCAAGATCGTGGCCGCCAGGATGCGAGAACAGGACTTTTTTGGCACCGGCGGCAAGATGTGCTTCACCGTCTTCGCGGCTGCCCCAGACGCCGGTGCAGTCCAGCACGACATCCACGTTCAGCTCCTGCCAGGGCAGGTCGGCGATAGCGGCGCGATGCAGAATACGGATCGGGTCTTCGCCTACCCACAGCAAATCGCGCTCCTGGCGCACGTCCCAGGCAAAGCGCCCGTGACTGGTATCATACTTCAACAGATGCGCCATGCCGGCCGCTTCCGCCAGCTCATTGACCGCCACGACGGTAATCTCAGCGCGGCGTCCGCTTTCGTAAAGCGCACGTAGTACGTTGCGCCCGATGCGTCCAAAACCGTTTATGGCAATACGAACCGTCATATCACTCCTGCATCCAGATTCAGTGTAAAACCGGGGCGTTAGCCTGAGCCAGACGTTCACGTTTGTACAGGGAATTTTTACGTTCTTAGCCTGCGGTTATGGCGGTAATGTGCCTGCCATCAGGCTTGTTGAAACGGTTCAGCTACAATAAAGACAATGCGGAATAATTGGAATGCGCCAGATCAATCGTCAGCTTAAAAATCTGACCTGCATCACATTTAAGTGAGTTTCTGCATAAAAAACAGACCGATTTAGTGACGGTTGGTAGTACAGTAGCTTTTACTGCTGGTAACGTAAAAATAACCAATTGGCGACACTATTGACGGACTTTTCTTACTTACGCAGTTTAGTAACCTGTTTTTTTACTCTGATAACCGTTTCCAGGAGGGAAACGCTGGCGATACGCCGTGTAAGGGTGCGGCGGGTGCAGGACAGCGCTGGCGTCTTTTTTCTGGTCATTTGTAGACCGGTCTATGAACTACAACCTGCTTTGGTATGTCTGGATAATCTGGGCTTCGGCATTGATTATTTATGCGCTGAGCTGGGGAACCACGCTGATGCTGGTTCGCCAGTATTGGGGCTTGCTGATGACTGCGGCTTCTGCGGTTATCACCTTTCTTGCATTCAGGAAACTCACGTTAAATAAGGAAATAATGATGTTTAAACGTAAAGAGAGCGGTTATCACCCCACCGCACAATCAACCCACGCCTCTTTTGATAATGGACGTGCCTTACCGCCGGACGACGATTTTGAAGAGAGCGTTTCTGCCGCAACGATAGTTAACGCCGCCAGTCTTAACGCCAACGCCAATACCAACACCGCGACTATTCCAGAAACCTGTACCATCGTGGGAGAGATTAACGCGGTAGGCGATATCCACGTTAACGGCAGCGTAAGCGGCAAAATCAATTCCGAGAAAACGGTGTACGTGCAGAAAAATGGCCGCGTGGATGGCGAAATCTGGGCGCAGCGTACCGAGATCAGCGGCGAGCTGAAGGGGTTGTGTCACAGCCGTGAAGTAGCCATCAACGCTAACGGCTTTATGGACGGCACTATTGAGTGCGATTCGCTGGCGGTCAATCAGCTGGGCAAATTCTACGGCCAGTCGAAGCCTTATGAAGAGGTCAGGGAAAAAGAGAGCGGCGTGGTGAAAAATTTTGCTGAAACGCATCTACAGCCCAGCCAGGACTTTCATCTGAGAGAGACGATACAGTAGCGTTCAGAAGGTGAAAGCGGTGTCCGCGCTTCGCGCCCTGGGGCTACCTGCCGGACCCGCTTTCGATTTAAGCTTGAGATCCGCCTGCCGGGCAGGCGAATCTTTGCCGTTACAGCAGCTCTTTTGCCCTGGCAACCACGTTATCTACGGTAAAGCCGAAGATTTCGAACAGCTTTTCAGCCGGGGCCGACTCGCCGAAGGTGGTCATGCCGACAACTGCGCCGTTCAGGCCGGTATACTTGTACCAGTAGTCTGCGATACCCGCTTCGATAGCCACGCGCGCGCTAACCGCTTTTGGCAGCACGGCTTCACGGTAGGTGGCATCCTGCTTGTCGAAAGCATCGGTAGAAGGCATGGAAACCACGCGAGCCTTGTGCCCTTCTGCCGTCAGTTTTTCATATGCGCTAACCGCCAGCTCAACTTCAGAACCGGTTGCGATCAGGATCACGTCCGGCGTGCCTGCACAATCTTTCAGGATATAGGCACCGCGGGCGACGTTAGCCAGCTGTTCAGCATCACGATCCTGCTGCGCCAGGTTCTGGCGAGAGAAAATCAGCGCGGTTGGGCCATCGTGACGTTCAATGGCATATTTCCACGCAACGGCAGATTCAACCTGGTCGCACGGACGCCAGACGCTCATGTTAGGCGTGACGCGCAGGCTGGCCAGCTGCTCAACCGGCTGGTGCGTCGGGCCATCTTCGCCCAGACCGATAGAGTCGTGGGTGTAAACCATCACCTGACGGATTTTCATCAGCGCGGCCATGCGGGCTGCGTTACGCGCATATTCCACGAACATCAGGAAGGTTGCGGTATAAGGCAGGAAACCGCCGTGCAGCGTAATACCGTTAGCGATAGCGGTCATGCCGAACTCACGCACGCCGTAGTGGATATAGTTGCCTGCCGCATCTTCATTGATTGGCTTAGAGCCGGACCACATGGTCAGGTTGCTCGGGGCCAGGTCAGCGGAGCCGCCCAGGTATTCCGGCAGCAGCTTGCCAAAAGCTTCCAGCGCATTCTGAGAAGCTTTACGGCTGGCGATTTTCGCCGGATTAGCCTGCAGCTGCTCGATAAACTTCTGCGATTCGGCCTGCCAGTTTTCCGGCAGCTCGTTTTTCACGCGGCGCTGGAATTCCAGAGCCAGCTCCGGATGAGCTTTGGCGTAGGCGGCGAACTTCTCGTTCCATGCCGCTTCTTTTGCCTGGCCCGCTTCTTTGGCATCCCACTGCGCATAGATATCCTGGGGGATTTCAAACGGCGCGTGGTTCCAGCCCAGCTGCTTGCGGGTCAGTGCAATTTCATCTTCGCCCAGCGGCGCGCCGTGGGAATCGTGCGTGCCCGCTTTGTTTGGCGAACCGAAGCCGATGACGGTTTTGCACATCAGCAGAGAAGGCTTGTCGCTGACGGCTTTCGCTTCTTCAACCGCTTTACGAATAGCTTCTGCATCGTGACCATCTACACCGCGCACCACGTGCCAGCCGTAGGCTTCAAAGCGCTGTGCGGTATCGTCGGTAAACCAGCCGTCGATATGGCCATCAATAGAGATGCCGTTGTCGTCATAGAAAGCGACCAGTTTGCCCAGCTTCAGCGTGCCTGCCAGCGAGCAAACTTCATGGGAGATACCTTCCATCATGCAGCCGTCACCCATAAATACATAGGTGTGGTGATCGACAACGTTATGGCCCGGACGGTTGAACTGTGCGGCCAGAGTGCGCTCGGCAATCGCCATCCCTACGGCGTTGGCGATGCCCTGCCCCAGCGGGCCGGTAGTGGTTTCTACGCCTGCGGTATAGCCGAATTCCGGGTGACCTGGAGTTTTAGAGTGCAGCTGACGGAAGTTAGCCAGCTCGGCAACGGGCAGATCGTAGCCGCTGAGGTGCAGCAGGCTGTAAATCAGCATGGAGCCGTGACCGTTAGACAGCACAAAGCGGTCGCGATCGGCCCATAGCGGGTTGGTTGGGTTATGGTTCAGGAAATCACGCCATAACACCTCGGCAATATCCGCCATGCCCATAGGCGCGCCCGGGTGGCCGGATTTGGCTTTCTGTACAGCATCCATACTTAATGCGCGAATGGCGTTCGCAAGCTCTTTACGAGAAGACATGTTCTACTCCAGGTCGGATTAAAGGCTTCGCCGTCCTTAACCTATTTTAATCAATTAGTTATCAGGCAAAGCTGCAAAAGACGACCCTCAATGTACATGAAAGAGCGGCCGGATGTACATGGTGAAAAGTGCAAAAAATCAGGGCGATACTTGCTTTTTTCAGACAGGAGAACTATGCATTCAGGCACGAAAAGTTAACATTAGCCCTTCTTTCTTTCCTGCCTGTATTGGCAGGTGTTTGTTTTTATTACCTTGTTATCTAACGGATGGAAAAATGAAAATACCCGCCTCACTTATGGCGCTCTGCGTCGCTACCGCACTTTCTGGCTGCCAGAATTTTGACAGTAATGCGCTTATGCAGTCGGGCGCCCAGGCTTACCAGGCCGCTTCGCTCAGCGATGCGCAGGTTAAGGAACTGAGCGTAAAGTCGTGTGAACAGATGGATAGCGAAGCGCAGATCGCGCCAGCCGACAGCGTTTATACGCAGCGGCTCAACAAAATTGCGGCCGCGCTTGGCGATAATATTAACGGCACACCGGCTAACTATAAGGTTTACCTGACCAAAGACGTTAACGCATGGGCAATGGCAAACGGCTGCATCCGCGTCTACAGCGGCCTGATGGATATGATGACCGATAACGAAGTGGAAGGCGTACTGGGCCACGAGATGGGCCACGTTGCGCTGGGCCATACGCGTCGCGCCATGCAGGTTGCGTATGGTACAACGGCGTTACGCTCTGCTGCCGCCTCCGTGGGCGGCATTGCCGCAACGCTTTCACAGTCGCAGCTGGGCGAGCTGGGCGAAAAACTGGTTAACGCCCAGTTCTCGCAAAAGCAGGAGTCACAGGCCGACGATTACTCTTTCGATCTGCTGAAAAAACGCGGTATCAGTCCGCTGGGGCTAGAAACCAGTTTTGAAAAGCTGGCGAAGCTGGAAGGCAGCAGCACCAGCACTATGTTCGATTCTCACCCTTCCTCCACCTCTCGCGCGCAGCACATTAAAGAACGTATTGCGGCCGGGAAGTAAAGCGAGTAACGGCAGGTCGCGCATCTTGTGGCCTTGCTTTCAAGGTACAACGTCTCGCCTTCGTAGCGAGACGTTTCAGACTGCCGACAAACTTGCAGGGCAGCTCAGCGCTTATTCGCCTTTATTGACGGCCTGAACGTGCAGCATATCCAGTGCCAGCGTCGCGGCAGCCAGCGCGGTGATATCGGACTGGTCGTAACCCGGTGCCACTTCCACCAGATCCATACCGACAATGTTCAAGCCCTGCAGACCGCGTACCAGTTTGGTCGCTTTATCCGAAGTCAGGCCGCCCACAACCGGCGTACCTGTACCTGGCGCATGAGCCGGATCCAGACAGTCGATATCAAAAGTCAGGTAAACAGGCATATCGCCGACGATCTCTTTGACCTGGGCAATGATGTCGTCAACGCTGCGATCGTTGATTTGCGCCGCGTCCAGTACGTTAAAGCCCAGCGAGGCGTCAAACTCGGTGCGGATCCCAATCTGTACCGAGCGGGTCGGATCGATCAGATCTTCCTGTGGCGCAGTATAAAACATGGTGCCGTGGTCAAATTTCGGGCCGTTGGAGTAGGTATCGGTATGGGCATCGAAATGTACCAGCGCCAGCTTGCCAAAATGTTTTGCGTGCGCGCGCAGCAACGGCAGCGTGACATAGTGGTCGCCGCCAAACGTCATCATGCGCTTGCCGTTAGCCAGCAGTTTTTCCGCATGCGCCTGCAGTTTGTCGCTCATATCCTGCGAATCGCCAAAGGCATAAACCAGATCGCCGCAGTCCACCACCTTCAGACGCTGGCGCAGATCAAAATTCCACGGCCAGCGGCAGCCTTCCCATGCCAGGTTAGTAGAAATCTGGCGGATCGCGCCTGGCCCTAAGCGACTGCCCGGACGACCGGAAGTCGCGGCGTCAAAAGGTACGCCGGTGATAACCCATTCGGCATCGCTGTCGTAAGGCTGAAAGTTAACCGGAAAACGCATGAAACCAAAGGCGTTTGAAACTAAAGAGTTATCGTACTGGTTACCCAGAGTATTGTTCATAACAGATCCTCTTTTACCGTCGGCCAGACCGGCCTTGCTGATAAAAATAAAAAAAATCCCCGCCGCGTCGTTAGGCCCGACGAGGAAGGGATTTCGGTTCGGCAGAGAATGCTCTGCCCAAAAGCGCTATGCGGTTAAGGCTTACTCATCTTCCAGATAAGTATAACCGTACAGTCCCGCCTCAAACTCTTCGATAAACTGCGCGCGTAGCTCGTCGTCCAGATCGCTTTCGGTAATCTGCTTGCGGAAATGCGTCAGCAGCTCTTTTGGATCCAGCTGCACATATTCCAGCATATCCGCCACGGTATCGCCTTCGTCCGACAGCTGCACGTCCACGCGGCCATCCGCATAGGCGAACACGTCGACCGCTTCGGTATCGCCAAACAGGTTGTGCATATTGCCCAAAATTTCCTGATAGGCGCCAACCATAAAGAAGCCCAGCATCGGCGGATTATCCACATCGTACTGCGGCATCGGCATGGTGGTGGCAATACCGTCGCCGTCCACATAGTGATCGATGGTGCCGTCAGAGTCGCAGGTGATGTCCAGCAGCACCGCGCGGCGCTCTGGCTTTTTATTCAGGCCTTCCAGCGGCAGGACCGGGAACAGCTGATCGATACCCCAGGCGTCCGGCATTGACTGGAACAGCGAGAAGTTGACGTAGATCTTGTCCGCCATCCGCTCCTGTAATTCGTCGATGATTGGACGGTGCGCGCGGTTGCCCGGATCGAGATGCTGCTGAATATAGTTACAGACGCTCAGGTAAAGCTGTTCCGCCCAGGCGCGCTGCTCAAGGTTGTAGGTTCCCTGAGAGTAGCCGGTATGGATATCGAACAGATCCATCTGGCTGTCGTGCAGCCACTCACGCAGCGAACGGCGATTGTTCGGCTCGTGCATCTCCTGCCAGGTGTCCCACAGGCTGATAATCGGGCGAGGTGCATCTTCCGGTGGCGACTGCGGCGTAATAAATTCATTCCGCTCTACGCCGATAATGTTGGAAACCAGCACCGTATGGTGCGCGGTTACCGCGCGGCCCGATTCGGTAATCACCGTTGGATGCGGCAGGTTATGCTCTTCGCAGGCGTCACCGATAGCCCAGATAACGTTGTTAGCGTATTCGTTCAGGCCGTAGTTCACTGAACAGTCGGACTGCGAGCGCGTCCCTTCGTAATCCACGCCCAGGCCGCCGCCAACGTCAAAACATTGAATGTTAACGCCTAGCTTTGCCAGCTCAACATAGAAACGAGCGGATTCGCGCACGCCGGTAGCGATATCGCGGATATTGGCCATCTGCGAACCAAGGTGGAAATGCAGCAGCTGAAGGCTGTCTATACGCCCCGCTTCACGCATGATTTCTACCAGCTTCAGCACCTGCGTAGCCGACAGGCCGAACTTGGATTTTTCACCGCCGCTGGACTGCCATTTGCCGGAGCCCTGCGAAGCCAGACGCGCGCGAATACCCAGGCGCGGCACGACGTTCAGACGCTCGGCCTCTTCCAGCACCAGCTTCACTTCGGTCATTTTTTCCAGCACCAGATAGACTTTGTGGCCCATCTTTTCGCCAATCAGCGCCAGACGAATATATTCGCGATCTTTGTAGCCGTTACAAACAATCACCGAACGCGTCATGCCCGCGTGCGCCAGCACCGCCATCAGCTCCGCTTTGGAACCGGCTTCCAGACCCAGCGGCTCGCCGGAATTGATCAGCGATTCGATAACGCGCTTGTGCTGGTTAACCTTAATCGGATAGACCAGGAAATAGTCGCCACGGTAGCCATAAGATTCCCGCGCGCGTTTAAAAGCGGCGTTAATAGAACGCAGGCGATGCTGCAAAATCTGTGGGAAACAGAACAGCGCAGGCAGGCGCTGACCGTCGGCCTCGCGCTCTTTCACCAGCTTTGCCAGATCGACGCGCGCTTCCGGCACGTCCGGATCCGGACAAACGCTGATGTGTCCCAGTTCGTTGACGTCGTAATAGTTATTGCCCCACCAGGCAATATTGTAGGTGCGCAGCATTTTGCTGGCATCTTGATCGCTCATGGCCACCTCCTGCATTGAGCGGAGTACACCCTGTTCGCCTGCTGACGAACCCTTAATCATCTTGCTGTCGTCAGACATCGCGAGCCTCGAATTTCATTGATGCGGAACAGTTCACTACTATCGCAGGGAAAACCCACGACAACAACCCATCGACTACCGGGAAGCTCAGCATAAAACGCTGAAGCACCGCACCAGGCGATAGCAGAAGTATAACATTAAACACGTCGCGGACTCCGGGAAGGGGTCAGAGAGCCAATCATGGCGCGCTCAGCCTGGCTGAGAGAACCAGAAGCAAGAGATTACTCGCGGTAAATGTCGGGATCATGACCGACATCGCCGCAACATCGGCACAGCGCAAGAGCAGAAAAAATTAAGGAGAGAGTTCGCACGCCAGAATGGCGTAATGGACCGGCCACGATCATTACTTTCATCACCTCCACACAAGACTGTGGACAACAAAAAAGCGGGTGAAAAGCCAGCGTGAAAGGCTTCACGGCTGACGTGCCTGCCACCGCACCGGAAACGCCGGAATCAGGCAGCGGCGTTTTATACAACCAGCGTTAGCAGAATGCAAAATTAAAATGTAAGGAGTCTCTAAAGCCTCAGGCGAAATTGCCGATTTTTATAAAATGTCCGGCTTGTTTCTGCTAAAAAATGCTGGCAATCTGTTTAACGCGTAACCTAAAATAGCCGTCCAGATGTTAATCCATCTATACTGGTTAACTTCTAAGCGTCTTCAAATCATTGTACTGCTCATGGCTTTGCCTGAGGGGGCGCAAAGAAAGAGACCGTTTCTTTTCAGCGCGATGCAGTCGATCCCAACCCGTTTCAGTAAGGTAAAGAATTAATGGCTAAACACCTTTTTACTTCCGAGTCCGTATCAGAAGGACATCCTGATAAAATCGCCGACCAGATCTCAGATGCCGTGCTTGATGCCATTCTTGAGCAGGATCCGAAAGCACGCGTCGCTTGCGAAACCTACGTTAAGACCGGCATGGTGCTGGTAGGTGGCGAAATTACCACCAGCGCGTGGGTAGATATTGAAGAGATCACCCGTAATACCGTGCGTGAAATCGGCTATGTCCATTCCGATATGGGCTTTGATGCCAACTCTTGTGCCGTACTGAATGCTATCGGCAAACAGTCTCCGGACATTAACCAGGGCGTTGACCGTGCCGATCCGCTGGAACAGGGCGCAGGCGACCAGGGTCTGATGTTTGGTTATGCGACCAACGAAACCGACGTGCTGATGCCAGCGCCGGTTACCTATGCGCACCGTCTGGTGCAGCGCCAGTCAGAAGTTCGTAAAAACGGCACCCTGCCGTGGCTGCGTCCGGATGCAAAAAGCCAGATCACTTTCCAGTACGACGCCGGTAAAATTGTGGGCATCGATGCGGTAGTGCTGTCGACTCAGCACTCAGAAGATATTGGCCAGAAAGATCTGCAGGAAGCGGTCATGGAAGAGATCATCAAGCCGGTTCTGCCTGCTGAATGGATCAACGCCGGTACCAAATACCACATTAACCCGACCGGCCGTTTTGTTATCGGTGGCCCAATGGGCGACTGTGGCCTGACCGGTCGTAAAATTATCGTTGATACCTACGGCGGCATGGCTCGTCACGGCGGCGGCGCGTTCTCTGGTAAAGATCCTTCTAAAGTTGACCGTTCAGCAGCCTATGCCGCGCGTTACGTAGCGAAAAACATCGTGGCCGCGGGTCTGGCAGACCGTTGTGAAATTCAGGTTTCCTACGCGATTGGCGTGGCGGAGCCAACTTCCATCATGGTAGAAACCTTCGGGACAGAAAAAATTTCTACCGAGCAGCTGACGCTGCTGGTGCGTGAGTTCTTCGATCTGCGCCCTTACGGCCTGATTCAGATGCTGGATCTGCTGCACCCGATTTACCGCGAGACGGCAGCGTATGGTCACTTTGGCCGCGAGCACTTCCCGTGGGAAAAAACCGACAAAGCGGCGCAGTTGCGTGAAGCAGCCGGCCTGAAGTAAGGTTTTACCTATTACAATGAGGGCACCCACGGGGTGCCCTTTTTGCTGCCTGGACACTGGCAAATTGCTACAGTCCGTATACACTTTTGCAGGCTTTTTGGGACGCCAGTGTTAACGGTTACATTCAGAAACATCATGCAGCATCTGATAATTAAGAATTTCCAGCCTTAACAATGGCACCTCGAATGCGCTATTTTCAGCGCTGTCCGATGGAGTGCCCACGGGGAACCAGGCGAGACTGTTAAATGCTATGCCGGAACGGTTATAAAGCGTAAGCGCGTGTGAAAACCTCTGTTTTCAGAAAGATCTGGTGTGTAACCGATTACACCAGTGTGATCCGCCGCACAGTCTTTCGCGCCAGGTTTTTTTAACATTTATAAAAACAATATGCAGTACAACAATATGGAGGCTTCATGCCTGATAATAAGAAACCGAGCAGGACATCTAATAAGGCAATGACCTTATTTGTTTGTCTGCTTGCCGCACTCGCCGGGCTGCTTTTCGGGCTGGACATCGGCGTGATTGCCGGCGCTCTGCCTTTCATTGCCAGGGATTTCAACGTCACTCCTCATCAGCAGGAATGGATTGTCAGCTCAATGATGTTTGGTGCTGCGGTCGGTGCCGTCGGCAGCGGCTGGATGTCTTCTCATCTGGGCCGTAAAAAAAGCCTGATGATTGGCGCAGTGCTGTTTGTGATCGGCTCGCTCTGGTCAGCTATGTCCGGAAGCGCGGATATGCTGATTGTGGCTCGCGTGCTGCTGGGCCTGGCCGTTGGCGTGGCATCCTACACCGCCCCGCTTTATCTTTCTGAAATTGCACCAGAAAAAATTCGCGGCAGTATGATTTCTCTTTACCAGCTGATGATCACTATCGGTATTCTGGGTGCCTATCTGTCTGATACCGCATTCAGCTACACCGGCGAATGGCGCTGGATGCTGGGCGTCATCACCATTCCTGCGGCCCTGCTGCTGGTTGGCGTTTGCTTCCTGCCTAACAGCCCGCGCTGGCTAGCGGCAAGAGGCAACTTCCGTGATGCACAGCGCGTGCTCGATCGACTGCGCGACACCAGCGAACAGGCGAAACGCGAGCTGGATGAAATCCGTGAAAGCCTGAAAATCAAACAGTCCGGCTGGAATCTTTTCCAGAACAACAGCAATTTCCGCCGCGCGGTCTGGCTGGGTATTCTGCTGCAGGTCATGCAGCAGTTCACCGGCATGAACGTAATCATGTACTACGCGCCGAAAATTTTTGAAATCGCGGGCTTTACCAATACCACCGAGCAGATGTGGGGAACCGTTATCGTTGGTCTGATCAACGTGCTGGCTACCTTTATCGCTATCGGCCTGGTTGACCGCTGGGGCCGTAAGCCTACGCTGAAGCTGGGCTTCCTGGTCATGGCTATCGGCATGGGCGTGCTGGGTACAATGCTGCACGTGGGCATTCACTCTTCCACCGCGCAGTACTTTGCTATCGCCATGCTGCTGATGTTTATCATCGGCTTCGCGATGAGTGCCGGCCCGCTGATTTGGGTACTCTGTTCTGAAATTCAGCCGCTGAAAGGCCGCGATTTCGGTATCACCGTCTCGACGGCGACCAACTGGATTGCCAACATGATCGTTGGGGCAACCTTCCTGACCATGCTGAACACGCTGGGCAACGCCAACACTTTCTGGGTCTATGCCGGTCTGAATATCATCTTTATTATTCTGACTATCATCCTGATCCCGGAAACCAAAAACGTTTCGCTGGAACATATCGAACGTAACCTGTTAAGCGGCAAAAAGCTGCGCGACATCGGTCAGCGTTAAGCCTTACTGGCCGGGGCAACCCGGCCAGCTTCGTTGAAATCCCCCGCTTCCCATCGTATTCTCTGCCGTATGAAATCCCTTCGTCTCCCCATTGCTTTACAACAGGCAGTCATGCGCTCGCTGCGTGAAAAATTGCAGCTGGCTAACCAGCGCCTTGAGCGGAACTATGCGGAACCTAAGCTGGTTTATCAGCAGCGAGGCACGGCTGCGGGTACCGCGTGGCTGGAAAGCTGGGAAATCCGCCTGAATCCCGTGCTGTTGCTGGAAAACCAGCAGGCTTTTATTGAAGAGGTCGTGCCCCATGAACTGGCGCATCTGCTGACGTGGAAACACTTTGGCCGCGTCGCGCCGCACGGCAAAGAGTGGAAATGGATGATGGAAAGCGTGCTGGATGTGCCCGCGCGGCGTACCCACCAGTTTGCCATCGAATCGGTCCGCAGCCGCTCTTTCCCCTATCGCTGTCGCTGCCAGCAGCATCAGCTTACCGTTCGCCGCCACAATCGCGTTACCCGTGGTGAAAGCGAATACCGCTGCGTGCGCTGCGGCGAGCGCCTGTCGCCTGGTCTGTTCCCGGTTGCTGAAAAATCTGTCTGACGTCAAAAAAATAGCCGATAAGGCACGCGACGGTTTCCGGTTATCCGGCGCTTCTGCTACTCTCGCCGCTTCGTTTGACTGACAGAAAACTGGAATATGTTACGCAAAATTATCGGCTGCCTCTCTTTTTCACTGCTGCTTCCCACCTTCTTTGCGCATGGGTTAAGCCTGAATAACTACCATCAGAACAGTTTCAGCCAGGCAAAGGCTTACGCGGCGCAAATTAACGCGGATGCTCCGGGCTCTTTTTACTGCGGCTGTAAAATTAACTGGCAAGGTAAAAAAGGCGTACCGGATCTGGCTTCCTGTGGCTATAGCGTACGTAAAAACGCCAACCGGGCTAACCGTATCGAATGGGAACACGTTGTCCCGGCCTGGACGTTTGGCCACCAGCGCCAGTGCTGGCAGGAAGGCGGCAGAAAACAGTGCGCGAAAGATGCAGGCTACCGCCGTATCGAATCCGATTTGCATAACCTTCAGCCCGCTATTGGCGAAGTGAACGGCGATCGCGGCAACTTTATGTATAGCCAGTGGAACGGCAGCGAGCATCAGTACGGCCAGTGCGAAATGAAGATCGATTTTAAAAACAAGCAGGCTGAGCCTCCTGCGCGGGCACGTGGCGCCATCGCTCGTACCTGGTTTTATATGCGTGACCAGTACCAGAT
Organism: Erwinia sp. BNK-24-b; assembly: GCF_047456155.1. Classification (NCBI taxonomy): domain Bacteria; kingdom Pseudomonadati; phylum Pseudomonadota; class Gammaproteobacteria; order Enterobacterales; family Erwiniaceae; genus Erwinia; species Erwinia sp. BNK-24-b. Next base: position 643,009 of record NZ_CP179901.1, on the reverse strand, counting down.
CGCCATGTCTAAGCAGCAGACCCAGCTGATGACGGTATGGGACAAGCAGTATCCGGTCACGGTCTGGGAGTGCGAGCGCGACAACCGCATCGCTAAAGTGCAGGGCAACCATAATCCCTATGTACAGCGTGCTTGCCAGCGGTAAAATCACTGTCCTAAACTAAACGCCATATTTGGGCCGCGCTCTGCCGCGGTCAGTCACTTGTAGCAGGAACCCCATGCGTATACCTCGCATTTTTCACTCTGAAGCTCTGGTTGTCGGCAGCGAAATCTCTCTTGATGAAGAAGCGGCAAACCATGTCGGTCGCGTATTGCGCATGAATGCGGGCCAGGCCCTGGAATTGTTCGATGGTACTAATCTGACATTTCAGGCCGAAATTGTGCAGGCGGATAAAAAAAATGTGCGCGTCGCCGTGATCGAAAGCCGCGCGGACAGCCGTGAGTCGCCGCTTCACCTGCATTTAGGCCAGGTGATGTCGCGCGGCGAAAAGATGGAGTTCACCATTCAGAAAGCGGTTGAGCTGGGAGTAAATACGATTACCCCCTTGTTTTCTGAGCGCTGTGGCGTAAAGCTTGATGCGCAGAGACTGGCGAAAAAAATTCAGCAGTGGCAGAAAATTGTTATCGCCGCCTGCGAACAGTGCGGCAGAAACCGCGTGCCGGAAGTGCGAGAAGCAATGACGCTGGAAGCCTGGAGCGCCGAACAGGATGACAGCCTGAAGCTCAATTTACATCCGCGAGCCAGCCAGAGCATCAATACGCTGCCACAGCCGGTCGAACGCGTGCGGCTGCTGATTGGGCCTGAAGGCGGGCTGACGGCAGACGAGATCGCCATGACGGCACGCTACGGCTTTACCGACATTCTTTTAGGCCCTCGTGTTCTGCGCACGGAGACCACGGCCCTGACCGCCATTACCGCCCTTCAGGTGCGGTTTGGCGACCTGGGCTGAATGCGCTGAAGGCGTAAAAACGGCAGGCAAAAAAAGCTCAACTGGAGAGACTAATGATTAAGCTTGGCATTGTGATGGACCCTATTACCTCCATCAATATTAAAAAAGACAGCAGCTTCGCCATGCTGCTGGAAGCACAGCGCCGTGGTTACGAAATTCACTATATGGAGATGAAAGATCTCTATCTGCGCGGTGGCGAAGCGCGTGCCTCCACCCGTCTGCTGAGCGTTGAGCAGAACTACGATAAGTGGTTTGAATTTGGCAGCGAGCAGGATATTGCACTGGCCGATCTGAACGTGGTGCTGATGCGTAAAGATCCGCCTTTCGATACCGAATTTATCTACGCCACCTATATCCTGGAGCGCGCGGAAGAGAAAGGCACGCTGATCGTTAACAAACCGCAGAGCCTGCGCGACTGTAACGAAAAACTCTTTACCGCCTGGTTTGCTGAACTGACCCCGGACACGCTGGTAAGCCGTAGCGCGCAGCAGATCCGCGATTTCTGGCAGGAGCATGGCGATATTATCCTGAAGCCGCTGGACGGCATGGGCGGCGCTTCCATTTTCCGCGTGAAGAAAGAAGATCCTAACCTGTCGGTTATTATTGAAACGCTGACCGAGCACGGCAGCTTCTACTGCATGGCGCAAAATTATCTGCCCGCCATTAAGGATGGCGATAAGCGCGTGCTGATGGTTGATGGTGAACCCGTGCCTTATTGCCTGGCCCGTATTCCAAAATCGGGCGAAACGCGCGGTAACCTGGCCGCTGGCGGCCGTGGCGAAGCGCGTCCGCTGTCGGAAAGCGATCTGGAAATCGCCCGTCGCGTCGGCCCTACGTTGAAAAAGAAAGGCCTGATTTTTGTCGGTCTGGACATCATCGGCGACAAACTGACCGAAATCAACGTAACCAGCCCGACCTGCATTCGTGAGATCGAAGCCGCATTCCCAATTTCAATTACTGGTATGCTTATGGATGCGATTGAAAAACGACTGGCCTGATAAGCAAAGGATCGACAGGCCTTCGTGTTAACCCCGTTAATCATCTGTGGCTCCGGCTACAGATGATTAACCCGACTACAGAATCCTGATATGAATTTACAGCATCATTTTTTGATTGCCATGCCCACGCTGCAGGACCCTTTATTTAAACGCTCGGTGGTTTACATCTGCGAGCACAACGATGAAGGCGCCATGGGTATTATTGTGAACAAGCCAATGGAAAACCTTACCGTTGACGGCATTCTCAAAAAGTTAAAAATTGTGCCGGTCCCGCGCGAACCCGAAGTCAAACTCGATAAGCCGGTTTTTGCTGGCGGCCCTCTGGCTGAAGATCGCGGTTTTATCCTGCACTCTGCCCAACACACTTACGCGTCCAGTATTCGCGTATCGGACAACACGGTTATCACTACTTCGCGCGACGTGCTGGAAACGCTGGGCACGCCGGAACAGCCTGACAGCGTGCTGGTTGCGCTGGGCTACTGCGCCTGGGAAAAAGACCAGCTGGAAAGCGAGCTGCTGGAAAACGCCTGGCTGACCATTCCGGCCAACAGCAATATCCTGTTTAAAACCCCCGTTGCCGAGCGCTGGCGCGAAGCGGCGAAGAGCATCGGCGTGGATATCCACAATATCACCAGCGATGTTGGTCACGCCTGATGAGCCACCTTACCCTGCTGGCTTTCGATTTTGGCACCAAAAGCATTGGCGTCGCGGTGGGTCAGCAGCTGACCGGCACCGCTCGCCCTCTACCTGCGCTAAAAGCGCAGGACGGCACGCCCGACTGGCTAAAAATCGAGGCGCTGCTGAAGGAGTGGCAGCCGGATCACGTGGTGGTCGGCCTGCCGTTAAACATGGATGGAACCGAACAACCCCTGACCGCCAGAGCCCGCAAATTCGCCAACCGGCTGCACGGGCGCTTTGGCATTAAGGTAGAGCTGCACGACGAACGTTTGAGCACGGTCGAAGCCCGCGCCGACCTCTTCTCGCGTGGCGGCTTTCGTGCGCTGAACAAAGGCAGCGTCGATTCCCTCTCTGCGGTTATCATTCTTGAAAGCTGGTTTGAAAACGCCTGGAGCTGATTACATACCCGCGTTGCTCCGCCTGCATTGAATTCAGGCGTACCATGTTGTCATAACGCTGAACGCGCCAGGCTGGTAATCAGGCAGGCGGCGCGTTTACCCCTCACGCTATCGCTCCCGCTTTTTGCCGCTCGGCCAGGCTTTGGGCAAACGTCTGCATACCTGCCTGCATGCCGGTTTGCAGCACGCCCGGCAGCTGGTGCGTTTTCCCCTCTCTGATCAGGCTGGCGACGGCTGGCGTGTTTACCAGTACCTCGAACAGCGCCACCCTGCCCTGGTTTTTTCCCGGCACCAGCTTTTGTGCGATCGCGGCCTTCAGGCTACCGGCCAGCTGGCTGCGGATAAGGTTTTTCTCCGCACCGGGAAAAACATCCACCAGCCTGTCGACCGCCTGAGCGGCACCGCGCGTATGCAGCGTTGCCAGCACCAGATGGCCGGTTTCCGCGGCCGTTAGCGCCAGCTGGATGGTTTCGCTATCGCGCAGCTCGCCCAGCAGGATAACGTCCGGATCTTCCCTCAGCGCGGCGCGCAGGCCTGCGCTGAACGAACGACAGTGCTGCCCGATTTCCCGCTGCTGAATCAGCGAGCGCACGCTGCGATGGATAAACTCTACCGGATCTTCCAGCGTCAGAATATGGCGGTTCTGCTGCTGGTTGATCGCGCCGATCAGCGCGGCCAGCGTGGTCGACTTTCCGCTGCCGGTCGCGCCCGTCACCAGCACCAGCCCATCTTCGAGCTGTAACAGCGACTGAGCGACCGGCGGCAGGCCAAGCCCGGCGATATCAGGGCAGCGGTCGCTGATTAGCCGCAGCGCCAGCGAGTTCCCCTGCCGCTGGCAAAACAGATTGGCGCGCAGGCGCGTACCGCCCACCGTCAGCGCAAAATCAAGCTGCCCGGCCCGGGTAAACTCGTCCTGCTGCGCGGCATCCAGCCAGCTGTCGTAAAGCTGCCGCAGCAGCGCATCGCTGGCTGGCAGCGCGCCCGGCATTTTTTCGAGCCGACCAGAAAGCCGCCAGAACGGAGAATGACCACTACAGAGGTGCAGATCGCAGGCGTTATGCTTTACACTAAGCGCCACTAACTCTTCAATATCCATATTAACTCCCTGACTATGACCTCGATTCAGCACAACTTACAGCAAGTCCGCGAGCGAATCTCAGCGGCAGCCGCGCGATGCGGCCGCGATCCGGCAGAAATTACCCTGCTTGCAGTGAGCAAAACAAAACCGTGGAGCGCGATCGAAGAAGCCGCCGCCGCGGGCCAGCGCTGCTTCGGAGAAAATTACGTGCAGGAAGGCGTTGATAAGATCCAGCAGCTGGCAAATCCGGCGCTGGCATGGCACTTTATCGGGCCGCTGCAATCCAATAAAAGTCGGCTGGTCGCCGAAAATTTCGACTGGTGCCACACCGTCGATCGTTTACGGATTGCTACCAGGCTTAACGATCAGCGGCCGGACTCGCTGCCGCCGTTAAACGTGCTGATCCAGATAAATATCAGCGATGAACAGAGTAAATCTGGCATCATGCTGGCGGCGCTACCGGATCTGGCCAGGGAAATTGCTCAGCTGCCGCGCTTAACGCTGCGCGGCCTGATGGCGATACCCGCGCCGGAAGGCGATTACCAGCGTCAGCTGGCCGTTTGTCGCCAGATGGCGGATGCACTGAATGAACTGAAAAAAAACTATGCTTCTGTCGACACGCTCTCTTTAGGCATGAGCGACGATCTGGAAGCAGCTGTCGAGGCAGGCACGACGATGGTGCGCATTGGCACCGCCATTTTTGGCGCGCGCGATTACGGCGCCACTAACTAAACTTTGAGGGACTCCATGCTGACGTTGACTTTTTTGGTATCAACGGTAATTAACCTGTACGTAAAAGTACTGCTGCTGCGCATCTGGATGCAGTGGACAAGATGTGATTTTTACAATCCGTTTTCACAATTTATCGTCAAAATCACGCAGCCGGTCATTCGGCCAATGCGGCGGGTAATCCCTTCCATCGGGCCGCTGGATACCGCTTCTCTGCTGCTGGCTTACGTGCTGAGCGTACTGCTTTTCACCGTGATGTTTACGCTGCAAACCCGGGTGTTTATTTTCGATCCCGTGTTTCTTTATTTTGGTCTGGTCTCGCTGGTTAAAGCTGCAGGCGTGCTGGTATTCTGGGTAATTATTATTCGTTCGCTGATGAGCTGGATAAGCCAGGGCCGCAACCCGGTAGATTACGTTTTGATCCAGCTAACGGAACCGCTGATGGCGCCAATCCGCAGAATTATTCCGGCGATGGGCGGCATCGACTTCTCGGCGATGGCCGTGATCCTGATCCTTTATATGCTCAACTATCTGGGTATGGACTTCATTCCCGGCTGGACGCAGCTCTGATTTTAACTTCTGGATTTGATATGCAAAAAGTAGTACTCGCCACCGGCAACGCTGGAAAAGTTCGTGAACTGGCCGATAAGCTCGCCGCTTTCGGCCTGGATATCGTGGCGCAAACCGACTGTGGCGTAGAGTCAGCTGAAGAGACCGGCCTGACCTTTATCGAAAACGCCCTTCTCAAGGCGCGCCATGCTGCCGCCATTACCGGTTTGCCCGCTATCGCCGACGACTCTGGCCTGGCGGTGGATGCGCTTGGCGGCGCGCCGGGGATTTACTCCGCGCGCTATGCCGACGTGGAGGCAAGCGACAGGCAGAATATTGATAAGCTGCTGCACGCTATGGAAAACGTGGCGGATGGTCAGCGTCAGGCGCAGTTTCACTGCGTGCTGGTTTATCTGCGCCATGCGGAAGACCCCACGCCGCTGGTGTTCCACGGTAGCTGGCAAGGCGAAATAACCCGTACGCTGAACGGTGAAGGCGGATTTGGTTACGATCCCGTGTTTTACGTGCCGGAACTGGGTAAAACCGCAGCGGAACTGAGTAAGGATGAAAAACGGGCCGTTTCACATCGCGGCAAGGCGCTGAGCCTGCTGCTGGAAGCCATGCGTCATGTCTGATTTGCCACCGCTCAGTCTCTATATTCATATCCCCTGGTGCGTGCAGAAATGCCCCTACTGCGATTTCAATTCGCATGCTTTAAAGGGCGAAGTGCCGCACGAAGAGTATGTACGGCATTTGCTGGCCGATCTGGATGCCGATTTGCCGCTGGCGGCTAACCGTGAAGTTGGCACTATCTTTATTGGCGGCGGCACGCCCAGCCTGCTTAGCAGCGAAGCGATGCAGATGCTGATGGACGGCGTGCGGGCGCGTCTGCCGCTTTCGCCAACGGCGGAAATTACGATGGAAGCCAACCCCGGCACCGTTGAAGCCGACCGTTTTAGCGGCTATCAGCGTGCGGGCATCAACCGTATCTCCATTGGCGTGCAGAGTTTTAGCCAGCAAAAGCTGGAGCGCCTTGGACGTATCCACGGCCCGGAAGAAGCAAAGCGCGCGGCAAAGCTGGCTCAGGGGCTTGGCCTGCGCAGCTTTAACCTGGATTTGATGCACGGTCTTCCCGATCAGTCGCTGACCGAAGCGCTGGACGATTTGCGCCAGGCCATCGAGCTGGATCCGCCGCACCTTTCCTGGTATCAGCTGACCATCGAACCAAACACGCTGTTTGCCTCGCGGCCACCGATTCTGCCGGATGACGACGCGCTGTGGGATATTTTTGAACAGGGCCACCAGCTGCTGACGGCTGCGGGCTACGAGCAGTATGAAACCTCTGCCTATGCCAAACCGGGCTATCGCTGCGAGCACAACCTGAACTACTGGCGCTTCGGCGACTATCTGGGCATCGGCTGCGGCGCGCACGGCAAGCTGACGCAGACGGACGGCAGGATTATCCGCACAATTAAAACGCGCCATCCGCGCGGCTTTATGAACGGTAACTATCTGGACAGGCAGTATGAGGTGGCGGAAAAAGAGAAGCCGTTTGAGTTCTTTATGAACCGTTTCCGGCTGCTGGAAGCCGCGCCGCGTGAAGAGTTTACGCGCTATACCGGTCTGGATGAAGACGTTATCCGTGTCGAGCTTGATGAAGCCCTGGCGAAAGGTTATCTGACCGAGACGGCAGAAAACTGGCAGGTCACGGAAAAGGGCAAGCTGTTTCTGAATTCCCTGCTGGAGCTGTTTCTGTCTGAAGACTAAGCGGCGCGTTGATCAAACGATCCCTTTTGCAAACCGGGATCGTTTTTTTTAGCTGCTCTGCCTTGTATATTTTCCTGCTATCCCCGTTATCTGCAAAGGTAAATTTTCTACGCCGTAATTATTACTCTTCTCAGACAATAATTAAAATTGCCGTTACCCGCACCTGCCTTTAAATTCAGCGCGTGATCTGTTTCTTTCCACCACGAAAGAATAGTCACGCCGCATAAATTTAAATAATTCGCCATGGTCATTTATTCAATGGCGTTTTTCCTGCGGGCTAACGCCTGCTTCAAAATGTTTGTTAAGGAATTATTGATGAGTATAGTCAGCAAGGTAACAACAGGAGCGAACCCAACGCAGTATTACGGCACGCTTATCGTTACGGATATTAAAAATGACGATAATAGCGCGGTGAGTATTAAGAATACGTTGAAGTTTAGTTTCCTTTCTCCCGCTGCAATTGAACCTTCGGCGGTCATGCCCGCATTTACCAGCTGGCAAGACTGGGCAATAACAACGGAAAATAAACAGATTAGCGATAGCGATATTCTGGTTCAGGTCACCTTGGGTTTCCCCCAGGCTTATGTTCTCTCGTCCAGAGATACGATCACCATTGGTATTGGCGGTGACCTGACGGCCAATCCTGAACATGTTATGACCTCTTTCAACTTTGCCGCTGACGGCGAGCTTGAGCTTAATGGCGCTGTCAGGCTGGTATGCCCCGCCATTCCCGATGCCGCTCTGGCTAACCTGGTTCCTGAAGTGGTATTTACTTCCGCAGGCGGTGAAAGAACCACGGCTTCGGCACAGCCTGGCGGAAACAATACCGTTGAATTGACCGCTACCAGCTATACCGTCAGCGCCGCTAAGCTGGCCAATGACGCGCTTACCGTTGTGGCCGATGTTTCCGTCAGTCCGGAAAATATCACCGTGACGCAGGGAAATACTACCGACGTGGCATTAACTTTCAATACGGTTAATCATTATGCTGCGGTAGATTTTATGCTTTCCGGTATTGCTGAACTGGAAAACGAAACGGTCAGGGTTCAGGTAAAAAACAAAACGGCAACGATTCAGGAGACGTTTGAAACCAGGCTGGATGAGGTCACGGAACTGCGTTATTTACCTACCGACGACGTGCTGATTTTCACTATCGACAGCATTGCCGTTAATAATAATAATATTTCATTTGCTATCCCTGAGGTTGTCGTCACCGATAAATTAATTACCGTTACCGTCGGCCAGAAAGAATGCACCATCAAGCCAGTCGACAGTAATAACTTCAGTACGCTAACGGTTTCCTGCCAGACAGATTCGCCATTTAAGCAGGCTATGCCGGTACGGCTTTATAATGCGACGATGAGCTATTCCGCTACACTGACGGCGGAAGGCGCGTTCGCCTGGCCGGAAAAAATCAAACCTGGCGATTATACGGTTAAGGTCAACGATTTTATCGTCGATAAAGTGGTTCACTCTGTTTCCTGTGTGGATACAATAAATATCAGCGAGAATGCCCAAAACACGCTGGCTATTGCTGTAGAAAAAGGTGCGAACCTGCTGGTTCCCGGCTTCCCGGCGTTTCTTTCTTTTGGTGGCCTGGCCGATATGACCACGACCAATACGGCCGACTGTGCCGCCGCCCGCGTCAGCTCCATCTTTAAATATGCCGGTAACGACGGCGCAGGCGATGCTACGGCCTTCCTGCAGGACGATCCTGCTACCACGCGAACTATCACTATTGCCCGCGCTATTGAAGAACAGCTGGCTGATAATCAGAATGTCCTGCCGGTGATGATCTCCTATACCTGTAACCTTTCAGGCGGCAATGTCAAAAACGTTCTGGCTGATGCTTCCGCGCACAAATATAGCTACGCGAACTTTATTCTGACCATGAAAATCGCCAGCAGCTATAAGGATGAGCAGCATCCCGTTCCGGCAGGGCTTATCGTCAATGCCGACCTGATTGGCGCCTGCCAGCAGGATGGCCTTACCAGCGATCATCCCGTGCCGGTCAGGGAACCTTTGCAGGAGGCGCTGGCGCATCACGGTATCAGCGTGACTATCCCGGCCTTTATTACCGACACTCTCAAGGGCTATATTCAGTCAGTAAACTGGCTTGTGCATACCGTTGCGCCAGAGCTGACGTTTGGCTGGGTGATTAATCTGTGGGGCGTTGGCGGCTCGCAGTGGATATACGGCCAGGAAAGCGTCGATCGCTATGCTCGTTTGACCGTGGATTACGTTAATGCGCTGGGCGTGTTTGACGAGGGCAACGCTGCTAACTTCATGGCTATTGACCGTTACGAGGCTGACGATCTTACCCTGCGCTCCTACTATAACTCCTACTGCTACGGGCCGCTGGAATGGCAACGCTATTACCAGTTCTGCGGCAGCGTCAGCCGCATGCTGAAACAGCCGGTGATGCCGTGGCAGATCCCGGCCAGCCGCACGCCGCTGAAAAGCGATCGGGTGCAGGCGGACTTTGATGCACAGCACTGGGGAACCAGCGCCAACTATCTGCTGGGCGACAGCGAGATCGGCAGTAACGTTGAGGCTATCAACGATACGATCCTCGATTTCGCCTTCCCTGCGCATATGGCAGCACTGGTGGGCGCTACGCCTCGCGATATGTACCAGCGGGCCGGCTCTTTTGACCTGAGCCAGCCGGCTTACAAAGATTTTCCGCTGATGGGGATCTTCTCTGTGCTGCTGGGAGGCGGCTCGACCACGGGCGTTATTTCCACCGTCGGAAATCCGGACGGCTGGGTGAGGGATAAGCTGAACGCCTATAGGGAATCTCCCGTTCTTTTTCAAACGCCTGAAGCTTAATCGCTCGGCAACCGGGAGTTTTTAGAAAGAAAGATAAAGCGGCCGCTAATCCGGCCGCTTTACGCTGCGATTTGCCGAAGCGTAGCTTTTAGCCGCGCACGGTCAGCGCAGCCGTTACGCCCGTTATAAACCGCCCTGTAGCGCCTTACGCTGCGCTTCCAGATCGGTGACGCGATTGCAAACCTCATGGCCAAAGTTCTGGAAATCGGCTTCCTGCTTGCTCCATTCGGCCTGCACGGCCTGCTGTAAACCGCTCAGGTTGCCCATCACCGCCTGTAAAGGGTTATCGCCGTTTACCTTACTGCCCATCTCATTCAGGCTGTCCTGAATGACGCCGCCCATTGCGCTCTGCACCAGCTTTTCACCGTCCTGACGCACCTGCTCAATGGCCTTGTGATGGAAGGCCAGCCCGTCGCTGCGATGCTCGATAATACGGTTCATCTGCTGTTTTAGCTGCTCGTCCAGCTTTGTCAGACGACCGCGAACCTTGCTGTCCGGCCCCAGCTTGTTGACGATAACCTTATCCAGCGCCACGCGGCCTGTTTCCAGCCGCTGGCGCGCGCCGTGATCGATCCAGGGTAAATCCCGGCGCAGCGCGGCCTGATAGTCGATAGCCTTCTGACGCGTGGCGTTATCAACGGAAGCGGGCTGCCCGTTACGCTGTACCTCTCCCGTTGGCGTAATAACCAGATTGCCGCTGGATCCCGTCACCTGCACGTTTTGTGGCGAGATAACGATATCATCCTGAGGATTAACGCCACATTGATAGTCAGCCTGCGCCTGCCCGGCTGCCAGCAGTAGCATGCCCGCTACGATCGCTTTACGCATTTGCCCTTCTCCTGATACACAAAAGGCCACGCATGCGTGGCCTCAGACTGTAGACGATAGCAAAAAGCACGGCGCAAAGAACGCGTTACGGAGGACGCCTTCCAGACCGTCACGAATAATGCCTGTGGCCTCATCGTGAACGGTTCACCGTGCAGCACGCTATTTTAGTCCCACCAGACGTCAAAAAGTTCGGTGACCTGGATGTTACCCAGCTTGTTCTCTTCCAGCCATTTACGCACCAGCTCGCGATGCTCGTCGGTGCACTTGCCGGTTTGCTGCAGGCAGATCAAACCTTCCCACTGCAGATAGCCGCTGCCGTCGAACGCCAGGCCGTTAGGCTCAATCACCTCGTTGATTAACGCATCAACGGTGGTATCGATGGTTTCGGCGCTGGTGCCTTCCGGAAAGGAGAACGCGACGGAAAAGCCCAGTTCCTGAAACTCGTCGATATGCATTTTTTTACGCAGGCGACGGCTACGTTGAGTTGCCATTATTTAATCCTCTCAAACATCAAATCCCATACACCGTGGCCAAGACGCTGGCCGCGCTGCTCAAATTTCGTTAACGGCCGCGAGTCCGGGCGCGGCACGTAGTCGTTCGTTTCCGACTGGTTTTTGTAGCCCGCAATGCTGCTCATCACTTCCAGCATGTGTTCTGCATAGGCTTCCCAGTCGGTTGCCATATGGAACACGCCGCCCAGCTTCAGCTTGCGCATTACCAGTTCGGCAAAGGCCGTCTGGACAATGCGGCGTTTATTATGGCGCGCTTTATGCCACGGGTCCGGGAAAAACAGCTGCACCAGGCGCAGTGAATTATCCGGGATCATTTTTTCCAGCACGTCCACGGCATCGTGGCACATTACGCGCAGGTTCTCTACGCCCGCTTCATCCGCCGCGCTCAGACAGGCGCCAACGCCCGGCGAATGGACCTCAATGCCCAGAAAATTCTGCTGCGGATTGGCGGCCGCCATCGCTACCAGCGACGCGCCCATCCCAAAACCAATTTCCAGCACTACCGGCGCTTCGCGGCCAAAAAGTTCTGCCAGGTCAACCGGTTCCGGCTGATACTCCACACCTTTTACAGGCCAGAAATGGTCCAGCGCGTGCTGCTGGCCTTTGGTCAGGCGGCCCTGACGGCGAACGAAGCTGCGAATACGGCGCATCGGGCGGCCGTTTTCGTCAAACTCCGGTGTAATCACATCATTCTTCATGTTTCTGCCTGCTGGTCTGCAATATCTGGAAAACGGGCATTATGCAAAGTTACGGCTGTTAAGCAAGCCCCGGAAACTTCCGGTTTACAGCATAACGGGTCTGTGCTGGAATCCCAGCCTGTTTTTTAATTTACCCGGGAAACCTCGCAAAGATGATGCAAGCGCCGCCGTTCTCGCAGCAGGTACTGGACTGGTATCAGCGCTTTGGCCGCAAGACCCTGCCCTGGCAACAGGAAAAAACGCCTTATAAAGTCTGGCTTTCTGAGGTGATGTTGCAGCAGACCCAGGTCGCTACCGTTATTCCTTATTTCGAACGCTTTATGGCACGTTTTCCCACCGTGACCGATCTCGCCGCCGCGCCGCTGGACGAGGTGCTGCACCTGTGGACCGGGCTTGGCTACTACGCCCGCGCGCGTAACCTGCATAAGGCAGCGATTCAGGTCGTAGAAAAGCATAACGGAAAATTCCCGGAAACGTTTGAGGCGGTCGCCGATCTGCCTGGCGTTGGCCGCTCCACGGCTGGCGCGATCCTTTCTTTATCTCTGGGTCAGCACTTCCCGATTCTGGACGGCAACGTTAAGCGCGTGCTGGCCCGCTGCTACGCCGTGGCGGGCTGGCCCGGTAAAAAAGAGGTGGAGAAGCGCCTCTGGCAGATCAGTGAAGAGGTAACGCCAGCCGAAGGCGTCAGCCAGTTTAACCAGGCGATGATGGATTTGGGCGCGATGGTATGTACGCGCTCAAAGCCCAAATGCGAAATTTGTCCGCTAAACCTGCGCTGCGTCGCTTACGCCCAGGGCAGCCAAACCAGCTATCCCGGTAAAAAACCGAAGCAGACGCTGCCGGAAAGAACCGGCTATCTGCTGATGATGCAGCGGGATGACAAGGTCTGGCTACAACAGCGGCCGCCGGTTGGCCTGTGGGGCGGTCTTTTTTGCTTCCCACAGTTTGCCAGCGAGCCTGAGCTGCGGCAGTGGCTGCGCGAGCGGCATATCGATAGCGCCGCGCTGACCCAGACCATTGCTTTTCGCCATACTTTTAGCCATTTCCACCTGGATATAGTGCCAATGTGGCTTAAACTGCCTCCAGCAGTAGCGGTCATGGATGAAGGCGCTGGTCTCTGGTATAACTTAGCGCAGCCGCAGTCCGTCGGGCTGGCCGCACCGGTAGAACGCCTGTTGCAGCAGCTGCGTCAGCCGTAAACGCCGGGCAAAGACGCAACAAAAGAGGAAGAGTGATGAGCAGAACCATTTTTTGCACGTTCCTGCAGCGCGATGCTGAAGGACAGGATTTTCAGCTCTATCCGGGAGAACTGGGTAAGCGCATCTACAATGAGATTTCTAAAGAAGCCTGGTCGCAGTGGATGAGCAAGCAGACCATGCTGATCAACGAGAAAAAGCTGAGCATGATGAACCCGGAAGATCGTAAGCAGCTTGAGCAGGAGATGGTGAAATTCCTGTTTGAGGGACACGACGTCCATATCGAAGGTTATACCCCGCCAGCAGAATAAACATTGGGCCTCGCCGTGGAGGCCCCCTTAATTTGGGCGTAGCACGACATAATGAAGAAACTGATAGGTTTGCTGGTTATCGCGCCGTTGTTGATCTCCTGCTCCAGCAATAAAAAGCCGGTTTTCCACGAAGAATGGGTTAAAGACACCAACGGATTCGATATTCTGATGGGACAGTTTGCCCACAATATTGAAAATATCTGGGGCATTAACGAGGTGCTAATCGCCGGGCCCAAAGATTACGTAAAATATAGCGACCAGTATTATACGCGTAGCCATATTAACTTTGATGCCGGTACGATCACTATCGAAACGATCGCCGGAACCGATCCTATGGCCAGCCTGCGTAAAGCGATCGTTACCACGCTTCTGATCGGCGAAGATCCCGGCAACGTCGATCTTTACTCTGACGCGAATGATATTCAGCTTGGCCAGGAGCCGCTGCTGTATGGTCAGGTGCTGGATAATACCGGCCAGGCAATTCGCTGGCAGGGACGCGCGGCCAGCTTCGCCGACTATCTGATCCAGAATAAGCTCCAGCGCCGCAATGCCGGCCTGCATATTATCTGGTCGGTAACGATTCCGATGGTGCCCAACCATCTGGACAAGCGCGCGCATAAGTATCTGCCGATGGTACGTAAAGCCGCGGAAAAATATGGCGTGGATCAGTCGCTAATCCTGGCGATTATGCAGATCGAGTCCAGCTTCAACCCCTATGCGGTCAGCCATGCCGACGCGCTGGGCCTGATGCAGGTTGTGCAGCATACGGCAGGCGTTGACGTGTTCCGTATGAAGGGGAAATGGGGCAAGCCGAGCCGCAGCTATCTGCTCGATCCGGAGAATAATATTGATGCGGGAACGGCTTATCTTTCGCTGTTGCAGGGCAGCTACCTGTCCGGCATCGCTAACCCGACCTCACGCCGCTATGCGGTGATCACCGCTTACAACGGCGGCGCGGGTAGCGTGTTGAAAGTATTCTCCAGCGACAAGAATCAGGCGTTTAACGCCATCAATAGCATGTCGCCGTCTGAAGTTTACCAGACGCTCGCCACTAACCATCCTTCCGCTGAATCGCGCCGCTATCTGTATAAAGTGAACAGCGCGCAGAAGAGCTACCACCGCTATTAAGCTTTAACAGCAAGAGGCCGGACGGGCCGCTTTCGCGCAGGGACGCGCGAAAAGAGTGCCCATGCTGCCCTGCCTCTGCTGTCATTTACGGCTTTAAAACAGGTTCAACGCCGAAAATTACCTGCCGATCTTTTTAAACTGCCTGGTGGTTTCCGTTAGCGCGGTTTCGGTTGGCAAACGTTCCATTGAGCTGGCCCCGTAGAAGCCGTCGCACTGGGGACACTGGCTAAGGATATAGCGCGCGTCTTCCGGCGTAGCAATGGGCCCACCGTGACAAATCACGATAACATCTTCACGTACCTTCTTCGCCGCCTCGGCCCAGGCATTGATTGGCGCCACGCAATCTTCCAGCTTTAACGCCGTTTCAGCGCCAATGTTGCCGCCGGTAGTCAGCCCCATATGCGCCACGATAATATCCGCACCGGCCTGGGTCATCGCTACCGCATCTTCCGCGCTAAACACGTAAGGCGTGGTCAGCATCTCTTTCTGATGCGCCATGCGGATCATTTCGACTTCCAGCCCGTAGCCCATGCCCGTCTCTTCCAGATTGGCGCGAAAATTACCGTCGATCAGCCCGACCGTCGGAAAATTTTGCACGCCGGAAAAGCCCATGGCCTTTAGATCGTCCAGAAACTTGTCGAAATGGCAGAAGGGATCGGTGCCGTTAACGCCAGCCAGCACCGGGGTCTTTTTTACCACCGGCAGCACTTCTTTCGCCATATCCACAACGATTTCGTTGGCATTGCCGTAGGCCAGCAGGCCGGCCAGCGAGCCGCGACCGGCCATACGGTAGCGGCCTGAGTTATAGATAACGATCAGATCGATACCGCCCGCTTCTTCACATTTGGCGGAAAGCCCCGTGCCCGCGCCGCCGCCGACAATGGGTTCGCCGCGCGCAATCATCGCGTTAAATTTGGCCAGGATCTCCTGACGGGTAAAAGCCATACCTAAAGCTCCTTCTCAACCAGCTGGCGGAACTGTCTGACCGCTGCCTGAGCAAACTGAGGATCGTTAATATTAAACGGCAGACGACGGATAACCCGGCGCGCTGTCTGCCTGACCTGCGCTTCCAGCGTAGTGATAAAGGCATCACGCGCTTCCGGTAGCCAGAAAGCCTGCCCCGGCGCATCCAGCGCGGAAAAACCGCCTTCCGGGATTAAAAAGACGATGTCACCCTCGCAGCGGTTAAGCTTATCCGCAATCCACTTCGCCATCGCTACATTTTCTTCCACCGTGGTGCGCATCAGCGTCACCTGAGCATTGTGATGATAGAAGAGGCGATCGGTGTATTTTGCGGGGACGGTAGAAATATGACCAAAGTTAACCATGTCCAGCGCGCCACAGGAGATAACGCAGGGAACTTTGCTGTGGGCGACGGCATCAAAGCGCGTTTCGTCGCAGGCCAGTACGCCACCAAACAGGTGGTCGCAGACTTCGGTCGTGGTCAGATCCAGCAGGCCGGAAAGCATGCCGCTTTCGGTCAGCTTTTCCATCGCCTTGCCGCCGCTGCCGGTCGCATGGAACACCAGGCAGTCGTAATCTTCCTCCAGCATGGTGCTGACCATCTGAATGCAAGGCGTAGTGACGCCAAACATCGTCAGGCCCAGCGCTGGCTTATCGTTATTGTCTTCCGGTACAGGAAAAAGCACGGCACCCGCAATCTGATGCGCGGCGTTGCCCAGCACCTGCCGTGAAATACGGTTAAGACCAGAAACATCGGTAACGGAGTAGACCATGCTGATATCGCTGGCACCGACATAGCCGGAAACGTCGCCGGAAGCCATCGTAGAAACCATGACCTTAGGCACGCCAACCGGCAACGCCTGCATTGCGGGCGTAATCAGCGCGGTGCCGCAAGAGCCGCCCAGTCCGATGATGCCCGCCAGATCCCGGCGCTGATTGAGGAAAATCTTAAATGCCAGCGCCATCGCATCAATCGCCCTGCCGCGATCGCCGCAGAAGACCGCGTCACGCCCCTCGGGATGGAAATCCGCGATGAGCTCCGGCGGGAAATCTGCCCCCGAAGGTTGACTAACGCCTTGAGTAGACAGGTCAACTGTTACCACATCGGCACCCGCTTTACGCAGGCAGTCGCCGATATAAAACAGTTCCCTTCCTTTAGTATCTGCCGTTGCAACGGCATAAATTAAGCCACTGTTAATAGTCATATTCGTAACGAAACCCTGTTATCAGACAGAATAAAGACTTGATAAAAAAGCAATAAAAAAGTAAATAGTGTCTGAGAGATTTAACTTTCGGCACAGTGAGATAACAGTATCACTATCGTCAATGATAAATCAATTGAATGGAATAGCTGTCTCACACGGATGTTGACTATGCTTAAAACCAAAAGTTCTGCAGATGTAGCCAGGAGGTAACGTCAGTTGCCTGTCTGTCGTCTTCAATCGCTTGAATATCAGGCAGATATAACAAAATGAGGTTATTGTGGAGCAAAGGGAACCCGCTGGGGTTGTAACGCTAACCGCCACACGCGCGAGAACGCGTCGTTTATTAATTGAAACCGCGATGAAGCTTTTTGACGGCGGCGCGTTTCCATCTATTACGGAAGTGGCTCAGGAAGCACAGCTGTCGCGTGCTACGGCCTACCGTTATTTTCCTACACAAAGCGCGCTGGTCTCCGCTATCGTTGCGGAAACGCTCAGCCCGATTAAAAGCTGGCGCCCTTCTCGTGAAGAAGTGAGCGACCGTATCGAAGAACTCCTGTCCTTCGCTTTTCCCCGCATGCTTGAGCATGAAGGCACGCTGCGCGCCGCGCTGCACCTTTCGCTGACGCAGTGGGCGCAGTCGCGTTCGAGTGACGGTCCCGAAAGGGAGAAACTGGTAAGGGGAAATCGTAAGGCGTTACTGCAACACGTGGTAGAACCTTTGAACGACGAACTGCCGCCGGAGATTGTCGATCGCGTGATTAAATCGCTGTCGCTGGTTTACGGCTCGGAGATTTTCCTGGTGATGAAAGATATCTGGGGCTGCGATAACGATCAGCTACAGGATATCGGCAAATGGATTGCTAAAGCCATTATGCGTCAGGCGCGAGAAGATGCCGCGCGTCAGGTAAGCTAAGCAAACGCTTGCGGCCGGAAAGGTTGCTGGCCTGACTGTTCCACGCGCTGCCTGCCCGTCCGCAGCGGTAAGGCAGGAAGCTTATCCCGCGCTGTTCAAGGCGCGGGATGGCTTTAAGCGCTGGCTGGCTGGGTTAGCATATAGCCCATCAGGCGCTTAATGCCGTGCTCGTCCGTTTCGGCATAGACGCCCTGTAACTCTGGCGAGAAGCCGGGCAGCAGGTTAAGACCTTTTTCCAGCGCCAGAAAATAGCGCTGCACCGCCCCGCCCCAGATTTCTCCCGGGACCACGCACAGTACGCCTGGCGGATAAGGCAGCGCGCCTTCCGCAGCGATACGGCCTTCCGCTTGTGCAATCGGCACCAGTTCAACATTACCGCGAATAAATTCGATGTTTGCGTCCTGCGGGTTCATCGCAACCTTTGGCAGGCTCTGCTGGCGAAACATCGCTTTTTGCAGATCTTTCACGCCGTGGTCGACATACAGCTGATGCATTTCCAGGCAGAGCCGCCGCAGCGTGTAGCCTTCATAACGCGCCGTATTTTTGCGGTAGATGGTCGGCAGCACGTCGCGCAGCAGCGCATCTTCTTTAATATGCTGCTCAAACTGTGCCAGCTTAGCGACCAGGTGCGCCATTTTTTCCACGCTTTCTGCAGGCGTAAGCAGAAAGAGAATGGAGTTTAAATCGCATTTTTCCGGCACGACGCCGTTTTCGCGCAGATAGTTAGCCAGAATGGTTGCCGGAATGCCAAAAGAGGCGTATTCACCGCTGGCGGCATCGATGCCCGGCGTGGTCAACAGCAGCTTGCACGGGTCGACCAGATACTGATCTTTTTCATATCCCGCAAAGCCGTGCCAGGCCGCACGCGGCGCAAAGCTGAAGTAACGGCTGTCGGCGGCGATGGTGGCCGTTGGCGCATCCTGCCAGCGCTGTCCAGCCACTTCGTCAGGAATAAAGGGTTTGATCATTTCGCACTTCGCCAGAATCGCCTTGCGCGCGTCGATGCCTAACATCACGCATTCGTGCCACAAACGCCTTCCGGCTTCGCCCTGATGCATTTTGGCGTTAACGTCGAGCGCGGCAAATAGCGGGTAAAACGGGCTGGTGGAAGCATGCAGCATAAAGGCGTTATTCAGCCGCTTGTGGCTGCAAAAGCGCTGCTGGCCGCGAATATGGTTATCTTTTTTGTGAATCTGTGAGGTTTGTGAAAAACCGGCCTGCTGCTTGTGTACCGACTGGGTGACAAAAATGCCCGGATCGCTGGCGGTAAGCTCCAGCAGCAGCGGCGAACAGGCTTCCATCACCGGAATAAACTGCTCGTAACCTACCCATGCTGAATCAAACAGAATGTAGTCGCAGAGATGGCCGATGCTGTCGATAACCTTGCGCGCGTTGTAAACCGTGCCGTCATAGGTGCCCAGCTGGATAATGGCCAGCCGGAATGGACGCTGCTGGCTGGCGCGATCCGGCGCGACCTCGGCAATTTGCTGGCGCAGCCAGGCTTCATCAAAACAGTGCGCGTCAATGCCGCCGATAAAGCCAAACGGATTGCGTGCGGTTTCCAGATAAACCGGCGTCGCGCCCGCCTGGATCAGCGCGCCGTGGTGGTTAGATTTATGGTTGTTACGATCGAACAGCACCAGATCGCCCCGCGTCAGCAAGGCGTTAGTCACCACTTTATTGGCGCTTGAGGTGCCGTTCAGCACGAAATAGGTTTTGTCCGCGTTAAACACCTTTGCCGCGAACTTTTGCGCATGTTTGGCGGAACCTTCGTGGATAAGCAGATCGCCCAGCTTGACGTCGGCGTTGCACATATCGGCACGAAAGATGTTTTCGCCAAAGAAGTCATAAAACTGTCGGCCAGCCGGATGCTTTTTAAAGAAAGCGCCGCCCTGATGACCCGGACAGGCAAAGGTGCTGTTATCCATTGCCACATATTTGGTCAGCGTATTGAAAAACGGCGGCAGCAGCTTCATTTGATAGTCAGAAGCCGCTGCTTCCAGCCTGGCGGCGTCATCGTCTGCGCCTGTCAACAGGCCGGTCACGTCCGGTAAATCTTCCGCCTGA
The DNA here is from genome assembly GCF_047456155.1 of Erwinia sp. BNK-24-b. NCBI lineage: Bacteria > Pseudomonadati > Pseudomonadota > Gammaproteobacteria > Enterobacterales > Erwiniaceae > Erwinia > Erwinia sp. BNK-24-b. Next base: position 623,212 of record NZ_CP179901.1, on the reverse strand, counting down.
GACAGGTCATCAAGCGCGATAAACACGGGCAGATTAAAACCGGTATGACGCAGCAGCGCCAGCATACCGCTGCGCGAGTCGGCAACGGAAAGCACTATCGCCGCCACATCGGTGAAATCGGTTTTTTCCAGCGTCACGACTTCGCGGCCGGTCTGGAGATGAATGGCCACGGTGGTGCTGGCTGCAATTTTTAAAGGTGTCATTACGCAAATCCCTGGGCAAGGATAAGGGTGCCGGAGGCACAGCAACGGACAACGGCAACGGCCCTCGTCCGACGAGAGGTGTCAGGGGTTTTCAGCAGGGGTGATCCAGCTTCGACCGATAGACATCAGTAAAATCAGAACGCGTCTGCTTTTACGCATGGCCAACAGAGAAGCATATAAAACCTCACCGCACGGTGAGCAACGAACAAGGGAAAAAGAATGGACGGCGCGGCATCGAATGATAGCGGCTGGATAGCGTACCTTTCATGATGACAACCTCCGGGAAGGGAAACAGAAAACGGGCGCAATGATGGCATTTTTCCGTTGTGGGTTCAAGATGGCGGCTAAACTCCATCGCTTTACACCTTTTTTATAAAAACCTTTTAAATCATATAAATAAAATAAAATACGGTTAAATGCCGCTGGTTTTTTTTGGTTTTTATGCAGGATTAATGAAAAGCTATTCAACCTGTAGCGCGTGATTTCGGTTCTGCGGATGATAGCGAAAAGCTATACGGCTTTTTTCGTGATACGGATGGCGGCGATCGTGTTGCCTCTCCGCCAGCGGAAAGCAGGAAAGCAGGAAAGCAGGAAAGCAGGAAAGCAGGAAAGCAGGAAAGCAGGAAAGCAGGAATATTAAGCGTGCCTTCTGCTGTAGACCACCCTTCTTACCCACAAATAGCGCGCTTAACAATAACGTGGACAGTTTTTCAGCGAACGTGTTGCCGTGCCGGAAAACGGGACAGGGGCTATAAAGCTGGCCGCTGGGCAATAGTCGTGCGAAAGCGGCTCAATTTCAGCCGGATTGATGGAAAAGAGTGCAAACGATTCGTTTTTTTGCATAAAGCCGTTGACGGTTTTCCGCGACTCCTGTTTAATGCGCCTCGTTGCCCGGATAGCTCAGTCGGTAGAGCAGGGGATTGAAAATCCCCGTGTCCTTGGTTCGATTCCGAGTCCGGGCACCATATTCAAAAAACCCGCCTTACGGCGGGTTTTTGCTTTTTGAGCCTGAAGTCGTTGTCCTTTCTGCCGTTTCCCGTTTTTTTCTCCGGCCACGCTATCTAAAATTCAAAGTGACCTTTCGGATCCCGAACGTCGGGCCGAAGTGCTGATATCAGCGGATGTAATAATTTCACAGATTGTCTATTAAGAAGCGACATTTGCTCAATTATCTAAACGGGCTGATGGAGAAAGTCCCTGCCCGGTCAGGTGCTGCTCTGCCGTCGGGACTTTTATCCTGTTGCCGTCATGCCTCCCACTTTCAGTTCAAATGACAGAATAAATATTTTGCATTGCAAATAGCGTCAGAAATAGTGCCAGCCCTCTGTCTATCACTTTTCTGTAACGGTAAAAAAGTGATTTGATTCTCTGGCTGGAAAAAATAACGGTAACAAAAAAGTACCAGCTAAACTCAAGTGAACTGCAAATAAGAACAATAACTATCTGTTCAGTAATGCTACGGGGCACTGCCAGAAAACCTGAATAAATACTGATCATAAATGCGATAGTTTTCATATTCAGAACGTTCGTCAATGCTCCCGTACGGAACGCTTTGCCTAACCCTCCGGCCATCTCTGCATCTGGCGCAGTGTCCCCATCAGATACCGGCTTACGTTGTAAGGTACTCAGTAAAATTGCCCAGGCAATATAGAGTAAATATAATGCTCCAAGTATCACAGAGATCTTAGCAAAAGCCGGAAAGATATGGATAACGCTCGATAGCCCTAATAAAGAGAGTGTCGAAAAGCAGGCACCGATAGTGCATATACCGAGCGTAACGGCCAAACCCAATTTTATCGATCCTAATGCAGAGTAGCGGCTGACCAGGATAAAGTTCGGCCCCGGACTAATTACCGCCATAATATATATAAAAGCTGCATAAAACATAACTAATCACTCGGCTAGAATTTTTTCATGGTCGTAAATTGCATCGGCAATAACTGCAGAGCGTATTGAGAGCAAGCTAAAAGATCCTGCATCCCCAAGGCCATGCGAAGATTCGCACAGTCCATTCAGATAAAAATCGCTGTTTGCCTGACTTACAAATTTCACTTCATAGTTTCTTTCAACTACAACAACCATTTTCATCATTAATATCTAAAACGTTATTCAGTGACATGGTGCTCTCCTCTCATAAGATAAATTAATATTTATCATTACAAGAAATATGTCAAACAACATAAACGATATTCTATATGAACTAAATGGGGGAACAGTCACGCATATGAGATTACATATAATTTTTTTAGCATATGATACAGCTATCTTGTACACCTACAAAAATATTTTAATATCCTTATGCGGATTTTTATCGCGTTTATAGCACTGCTGTACTTCTCATTTTTGGATGAACCTATACCAAAATAATGCTATGCCCGACATACTCCAGCAGTCGGGAACTATTCTGCTCATAAAATGCAGCTAAATCATATCCTATCGCAACAAGTTAATTTTAATCTCAACCTCATTAAATAACATATCCATCATGGAAATTAGCGATAAGTCTCTTATTTTCACTTGACGATCGCGAGATGAAATATAGCACCCGGACAGGTTGATTGTTTTGGCGCTATTGTGTAGTGACTCACAGATTATGCTAATGGCATCATGGTTAACCGGATAAACTATCTTCGTTACGATCATATCATTAACGTTATTACAAGATTGCATCGCCTGAACATCAAGCTCTTTTACAAAGGTTATCGACTTCTGTAAATCTTTAACCAGAATGACGGGAAGGAAAACCTGACCTATTCCAGGAGACGTTATGATCCACGAGAAATAATTTTTCCGCATTGAAAACCTCCGGTTCTTTAAACAGTCCTTTTAAGATATCACCCTGAATACTATTTCATTCAGCCACCCTTCAAATAAAAGCGGTAACTTGCAGAAATGTTAATAATGCGACATTCATTACTGGCCATTACCATAACCTGGTTAAGATGTATTTTCTTAAGATAAATATTAATTAGCATATGCGTTATGCTGCAAAGCTCCTTTAACCGTCCAGCCTGTTACCCTTAGTTATCATTTTAATTGCTTACTGGCTTATGTAAATTTCCGGTAGTATCAGCGGCTATAGCGTTACCGGTTGGCCACGAGCAGCCTTAAACGCTTGTCCTGCTTCAATCGACTGCCGCCCACATTCTTTTCCCCTCAACAGCTTTCTGACGGCACCCTTTACGCTTATCCAGAAATACCCAAATAGCTTATAGCTACGCCAAAATGTTTCCTGTTAATCTTAAGCTCCTGCTGGATTTATCCGGGTGCCGCTATGCCAGAAAAAATTGAACAGTCAAAAACCGGTGACTGGATCGACTTTCGTCGTGACGCGGATACCGGTATTGAAAGCGTTAACGCGCACTTCAAAGGCCATGCGTACGACAGCCACGACCATGAAGAACTCCTGCTGGGGATAACGCTGCAAGGTTCACAGCGGTTCAACTGCCATCGCGAGCTGCATACCAGCACGCCGGGCAAGGCAATCCTTATCGAGCCGGGCGCGGTACATGATGGTCATGCCGCGCAGCCCGCCGGTTTCACCTACTCCATGCTTTATATTCCGCAAAGATGGATGTCTGACAGCCTGCGCCTGCGCGGTATGGACGATATTTCTGTGGTGCAGGCCGCCTTCCGGAATACGCTTACGGACGACCGCGACCTGATTATGTCGATTTCCCGCGCCTTTAACGCCATTCATTACGCTGAAGGAAGGCTTGCGCGTGATGAAAGTCTGGATGCCTTGCTGGCGCGCCTTACGCCTCACGTTCAGCTCAGGCCGGCGGCGGAATTAACCGATTCGCTGATAAGAATGAACAGGGTCAGGGATTACCTTTATGAACATCTTGCCTGTAACCCCGGCCTTGATGAGCTTGCCGACATCAGCGGTATTGACCGGTTTCGGCTGGGCAGGCAGTTTAAAGCGGCCTTTGGCCAGTCTCCCCATGCCTGGCTTGTCCGGCTGCGGCTGCGTACCGCGCGACAGCTGTTAGCCGCGGGGCTTTCTCCGTCAATGGTTGCCTCGCAGACCGGCTTTGCCGATCAAAGTCATTTAGGCCGCTGGTTCAGGCGGGCCTATCGCCTGTCGCCTGCGGAATACCAGAGCCGTTGCTCAAACGTTCTATACGGCTAGCCCGTCGTCAGGCGAACATACCCTTTTCACTGGACAGACAGGGTTAACGAGATGACGTTTGATACAAAAATTGCCTATATCGTGCGGGATGATCTGGCCGTATGGCAGCGCCTTAACGTGGCGACATTTCTGGCGACGGGTATTGCCTCGGCGGCACCTGAGATTCTGGGCAAGCCCTATATTGATTCGCTGGGGCGCGCTTACGGCAATATGTCCGGCCAGCCGATGCTGATTTTTGAGGCGGATCTGGAAAAATTGCAGGCCGTTCATCGCAAAGCGCTCGAAAGAGAAGTGACCATTATCCCCTATATTCATGCCATGTTCTCTACCGGGTACGACGAGGCAAACCGCGAAGTGTTTATGGCGGCGGATGCGGATAATCTTGATTTGGTGGGCCTGGGGATCCGGGGGCCAAAAAAAGCCGTCGATAAGGTAATCAAGGGGCTGGCCCTTCATAAGTAGCTGTGCGCTCGATGCGGGGCCGGATGCCTGGCTTTTTATCTGTACAGGCGCATTTCGGCTCCCGCCACTCCTTTTCTTTCAGCTGCAATGAAGTACGCCGTTGTTGCAGTTCTTACAACTCCGCCAGCCCGTCAATAATCGCGCCGCGCCACCATGCGTAGTCGTGTCCGCCGGTATAAAGTGCAAGCTGGCTCTCTACGCCCACCGTAGTTAACGCTTTATGCAGCGCCTGCACATGCGGGACCGTCGCGCCTTCCAGCGTGCCAACGCAAAGCCTGATACGCACATCCTTCGGCGGCGCAGCAAGGACCTGTTGGCTCACCCATGATTCGTCGCCTTCATGAAACATAAAAGGCCGTCTGGCTTTATCCGGCGTCCACCACATGGAAGGCGAGGTGCCTATTACGGCACCAAAGATCTCTGGCGCATACAAAGCGCCCATCAGCGCGCTAACGCCGCCAAGGCTTTGCCCACAAAAAACGGTATGCGAACGGCCAGCCCAGATCCTGTCCGAACGATCCGCACGGATTTGCGGCACCAGCCTCGCAAGATCGAAGATTAGCTTGCTGTCGCCGCCGAGGATCGTGGCGCGATCCTGTTCGTCAAGGTTATCGATTCCCAGTACGGCCAGCGGGCTAATGCGGCCACTGGCTATAGCAACATCCATGGCGCTGAGCAGACCGACATGATCGAACCAGCTTTCGGCGTCGGGCAGCACCAGTAAACCTAAAGGCGTAGCGTCAGGCACGTCAGGAATATAAAGGCGAACGCGCCGCTCGCGGCCCGCAAGTAACAGACAGGAAGTCGTCAGCTCGCCGCGAGCGTTGGCAGAGACGCCCCATTCGCTTTGTGCCGGAGCCTTATCCAGCGCCAGCACCGATTCTTCCCTGCCCCGCACTTTGATGCCGGTCGTTTTATGCAGCGGATCGGGCTGGCCAGGAAAAGGCGGGCTGCGGGTGCCCAGCTGCGCAAGCTGTTCTGCTGAAGCGTCCTGCGGAATTTCGGTAAAAGTATAAGAGCCGCAATAAGTAGCGGGCAATCGCAGCGTCAGCGTCCAGATATCGCTGCCCGCCAGATTGCGCATCATCCCTTTATCGACATTTGCCTTATCGGTGACGCGGTTAAGAAACAGGTAAACGCCACGCAGCGCTTTTCCCGCACGCCACAGAAAGGTGACGTCGCGTTCATCACTTTTATCGTCCACTGCGGCGATCAGAGGAATATCGACGGATTCAACGTCACGCCAGAACTGCGCGCGCTCCAGCGAGGCAGGGGCTGCCAGCCGGTTAAGCAAAGATTCCACGCCGTTGACGTTGCCGGACGTATCGGACGCTCTCTTCCTCATTTTGCCATTCCATTAAATATCTAAGGTTTATTATCGGGGTAATTAACATTAAGAACCGAATGATAATAGAGCCTACCCTGGCGTATGTCACGGCAAAATATAATAAAAACACTTGCTGCACCTCCCGAAACAAACAAAGTAAATACATAGCGGAAATATAAGGTTATATAATAAAACCAGAATAAATCAGCGGTTAATGAAATAGACAGAATAACCTAATGGTTAATGCATTTTTATTACCCTTCACAATTAAAAGGTTAAACAATCAACCTTATTTACTTTTGTAAATTCGCAATTTACATTCCGTTTTAATTTGTGTTAGCGTATTTCACAGAGTCTGCCGGTAAAGGCTCCGGGTTAATTGATCGCTCACGGAGCGACCCTTTTACCACCTGAGGTTGAGATAGAATAATGCTGGAATATTTCCGAACGCGACGCTGTCCCGCCGGGGCTTCGGCCATAGCGGAAAAGACAATACTTAGCGATATAATTGAATGTTTTTGCAATTCTTTTAAACATTACGAACCGCCTGTCAATCCACAGTACATGTGGTGCTTCATGGCAAATGGCAACGTCTTTTTTGCTGCCATCACAGAATAATAACGCACTATTATTTCAATGAGATTAAGGTCTTTATTTTAATGGCTTTCTAAGCCATAAAAATAATGAGTTTATGTCGTTTACGGTTGCTGAGCCTGCCAGCATTTAAAGGAAGCTCAGTTCTGATTAACTGCATATTACCCTGACGGGAAATTCCCGGCTGCGTCAATGCATGCCGTATCGAATTTCACTCTGTCAGGCAGGAGATGGATTTTTCCATGCGTATTCTGTTTGTTGGTCCGCCCTTATACGGCTTGTTATATCCGGTATTTTCTCTGGCGCAGGCTTTTCGTGTTAACGGACACGAAGTATTGATTGCCAGTTCGGGAAAATTTGCGCAAAAGGCCGCGGAGGCGGGTCTGGTGGCGTTTGACGCCGCGCCCGGATTCGATTCGGAAGCCGATTACCGACGGCGGGAAGACCTGCGTAAAAAAAGTAACGCGGGTACCAAAATGGGCAATTTTTCCTTTTTCAGCGAGGAGATGGCCGACCGTCTGATTGAGATGGCAGGCGAATGGAAACCCGACTTAATCGTCTATCCACCGCTCGGCGTCGTGGGGCCTTTGATTGGCGCAAAATATAACATTCCCGTGGTTATGCAATCCGTAGGGTTTGCCCATACGCCGTGGCATATCAAAGGCGTGACGCGCTCGCTGGCCGATGCCTATAGCCGCCATGGCGTTGCCGAACCCCCGCGCGATCTGGCCTGGATTGACGTGACGCCGCCAAGCATGAGCATTCTGGAAAACGACGGCGAACCGGTTATTCCCATGCAGTACGTGCCCTATAACGGCGGGGCCGTCTGGGAAGATTGGTGGGAAAGAAAGCCGGATCGCAAACGTCTGTTAGTAAGCCTGGGCACCGTCAAGCCGATGGTCGATGGCCTGGATTTAATTTCGTGGGTTATGGATTCGGCTGATGAGGTAGAGGCGGAAATCATTCTACACCTGTCGGCCAATGCGCGCGCTGACCTGCGCAAGCTGCCGCCAAACGTGCGGCTGGTGGACTGGATCCCGATGGGGCTGTTTCTTAACGGTGCCGACGGGTTTATCCATCACGGTGGCGCAGGCAACACCCTGACCGCGCTGCACGCCGGTATTCCGCAAATCGTCTTTGGTGAAGGTGCAGATCGTCCCGTCAACGCTAAAGCGGTAGTGGATCGCGGCTGCGGCATCGTCCCCGGCAAAGGCGGCCTCTCCAGCGGGCTGATTAATTCGTTTTTAAACAACGCCTCGCTGCGGACGGCTTCCGCCCAGGTTGCCGCCGAAATGGCCGCGCAGGCAACGCCGTCTGAAGTGGCAAAAAGCCTTGTTGCTCAGCTGTAGCAAGGCTGCGACAGGCCGCCTTCTCCGCAAGGGATCGCAGCCTGTTATGCCGCACTTTTATTTGGGCACGGCCCTATTTTTTAGCAGATAACGGAGGCTTGATGCCCACTGCTCACTCTTCAAAACCCGCTCGCTCGTGGCTTGTCCGGCTCGCAGGCGTCTGCTGGGAACGTAAAAAGTTAAGCCTGATTGTGATTCTGGCTTCGGTATCGACCATCCTTCTGGCGGCCCTGACGCCTCTGCTTACCCGCGAGGCAGTTAACGATGCGCTGGCCGGTGACGCCACTCGCCTGCCCTGGCTGGCGGGCGGCCTTCTGTTTATTGCGCTGTTCGACTTTATCGGCAACTACGTGCGGCGCGGCTACGCGGGCGAGCTGTCGCTTTGGGTGCAGCACACGCTGCGCGGAAGAGTTTTCGACAGTATCCAGAAGCTTGACGGCAGCGGCCAGGACGCGCTGCGCACGGGACAGGTTATTTCACGCACTAACAGCGATCTCCAGCAGATGCATGTGATGTTGCAGATGTCTCCCGTACCGCTGGCCGTGCTCACCTATTACATCGCGGGCCTGACGGCAATGCTATGGATGTCGCCGTCGATGACGCTTATCGTTGTCGTCGTACTGGCCGGACTAGCCGTTACCGCGCTGCGCGCGCGCCGTCGCGTGTTTGCGCAAACCGGCCAGGCTTCCGATAAGCTGGCCAACCTGACCGAACACATGCGTGAAGTGCTGACGCAAATCTCCGTCGTAAAATCCTGCGTGGGCGAGCTGCGCGAAATGAAATGGCTGGATAGCCAGTCGCGGCGCATGGTGCGCGTGCGTATCGGCGCGGCCATTGCCCAGGCGATGCCCGGCGCGACAATGCTGGCGCTGCCCGTATTGGGCCAGATTGTGCTGCTGGGCTATGGCGGCTGGTCGGTGATGACGGGCCGCATCGATCTGGGCACCTTTGTGGCCTTCGCCAGCTTCCTGGCGATGCTGACCGGCCCTACCCGCGTTTTTGCTTCTTTTTTGGTTATCGCACAGCGTACTCAGGCGTCCGTAGAGCGGGTTTTCTCGCTGATCGATACCAAACCGCAAATGCAGGATGGTGCCGAAACCCTGGCGGGCAACGTCGTCGGTCTGGCGCTGGAAAATATCGGTTTTGACTACGGTAACGGCACCAGCGTACTGCATGACGTCTCGTTTTCCATCGGGACGGGCGAAACCGTGGCGATAGTAGGCGGTTCCGGATCCGGTAAATCGACGCTGTTAATGCTGCTTTCGCGCTTTTACGACGCGAGTTCCGGCAAGGTATGGCTTAAAACCGACGGCGGCAGGCAGAATATTGCCGACCTCAGGCTGGACGAGCTGCGCCGCGCCGTTGGCGTAGTGTTTGAAGATACTTTTCTGTTTGCCGGTACGGTGGCGGAAAATATTGCCTACGGCCATCCGGGCGCCAAGGAAGAAGATATTCGCCGCGCCGCCGACGCCGCTGGCGCAACCGGCTTTATTTCTGCGCTGCCGAAAGGCTTCCAGACGCCGCTTGCCGAGCGTGCCACTAATCTTTCCGGCGGCCAGCGGCAGCGTCTGGCGCTGGCCCGCGCGTTGCTGACCGCACCCGGCGTTTTAATTCTGGACGACACCACTTCGGCGGTGGATGCCGGGACAGAAGCGGAAATCAACGCCGCGCTTGGCCGCTACGCCGACGATAATCATATGCTGCTGGTCATCGCCCGTCGCCGTTCGACCTTGCAGTTAGCCAGTAAGATTGTGGTGCTGGAAAAAGGACGCGTGGTCGATGTCGGAACGCAGGCGGAGCTTGAGGCGCGCTCGCAGGCTTTCCGCGCGCTCATGTCAGGTACGGGCGACCTGCTGGAAGATGCGACCGCGTCAAACTCCCCGCTCTGGCCGGAACCGGTCTCTGCGAAGGCGCAGGCTGCTGAAGCCGACGACATTGCCAGGGCTGGCGAAGGTTTTCGTCAACGTATGTGTCGCGTACCGGAACGCGCCGGGCAAATGGCCCAGTCCGATAAAGGCCGGCGGGTCACCTCCATGCTGGCCCCGGTCGCCTGGATGTTTATCGCGGCGGCCGCGCTGATCGCGATTGATTCCGCCTCAGGCGTTGGCGTACTGATGCTGCTAAAGCGCGGTATCGATTCGGGCGTAGCCATGAATGACCTGAGCGTTATCGGCACCTGTGCCGCGCTCGCGCTGTTGCTGGTGGCCGTCAGCTGGTGCTGTTACTCACTGCAAACGATAGTTTCCGCGCGCGCGTCGGAAACCGTGCAGCACACGGTGCGGTTACGCAGCTTTGGACAACTGCTGCGGCTGGGCCTTCCCTATCACGAGCAGCACACCGATACGCGCCTTACGCGTATGACCGTGGATGTCGATGCGCTGGCGCGGTTTTTACAAAATGGCCTGGCCGGAACCGCCACCAGCCTGATTACCATGGCGGCGATTGCTATCGCAATGTTCTGGCTCGACCCGATTCTGGCGCTGGTCGCGTCGGGCGCGATCCCCGTCGTGGTGATTGCCACGCTGATTTATCGTCGCCTGAGTTCGCCAGCCTACGCTAAGGCGCGCATTGAAATCGGCAAGGTAAACAGTACGCTACAGGAGAAAGTATCGGGCCTGCGCGTGGTGCAGTCGCACGGTCAGCAGGATGTGGAAGCCGCCCGGCTGCGTTCGCTGTCGGATCGCTTCCGCGCTACCCGCGTGCGGGCGCAGAAATATCTGGCCGTTTACTTTCCTTTCCTTACTTTCTGTACCGAAGCCTCTTACGCGGCCGTCCTGCTGGTGGGTGCATCCCGCGTTGCCGAAGGCCAGATGACGGCGGGCGTGCTGGCGGCGTTCTTCCTGCTGCTGGGACAGTTTTATGGGCCAGTGCAGCAGCTTTCCGGCATTGTGGATGCTTATCAGCAGGCTTCGGCCAGCGGCAAGCACATCGATGAGCTGCTGGCTACCGAAGGCGCAGAGCCGCTCCAGTCTGCGGATGCGTCTACAAAAGTGCCGATGCAGGGCGCGCTGGCGCTGGAGGCGTTAACTTTCCACTATCCCGACAGCAGCAAAAAAGCGCTGGATAAGCTGAACCTGACCATACCGCAAGGCACGGTGGTGGCGGTGGTCGGTGCCAGCGGCGCGGGTAAATCGACCCTGATTAAGCTGATTGCAGGACTCTACTCCCCTTCCGGCGGCAAGATCCGCGTTGGCGAGCGTGCCGTCGAGCAGATGTCGCTGGCGAGCTATCGTTCTCAGGTGGGGCTGGTGGAGCAGGATGTCGCTTTGTTCAGCGGCGATATTGCCGAAAATATCCGCTATTCGCGGCCGTCCAGCACCGATAAGGAAGTAGAAGATGCGGCACGGCAGGCGGGTCTGCTGAGTACGCTACGTGCGCTGCCGCAGGGATTCCGCACGCCGGTAAACAACGGCGGTTCGGGCTTATCAGCCGGACAGCGACAGCTTATTGCGCTGGCGCGCGCGCAGCTTGCTAACGCGCATATTCTGCTGCTCGACGAGGCGACGGCGCGCCTGGATCGTGCTGCTGAAGAACTGCTGATGACGTCGCTGATTGAAAACGCGCGTAGTCATGGCCGCACCGCGCTGGTGGTGGCCCATCGCCTGACCACCGCCTGTCGCTGTGATGCCATTGCGGTGATGGAGCACGGAAAAATTGCCGAATACGGTACCCATGCCGAACTGTTAGCGGCAAACGGCGCTTACGCGCGGCTATGGCGCGACAGCACTGGCGAAGCTGCAACGCAGGTTTCAGGAGAAGAAGCTAAAGAGGCGGGATAAACCTTTCCCCGTGGCGTTGCTTGTTACGCGCCACGGGGTTAGTCGGCTATAGCACGGGTAATTAAGGACGGCACGATGTCTGCGGCACTATCGCTGTTTAGCGTTCACACTTGCCAGCACCAGAGGCTTTAATTAGCGCTGGCAGGATACTCACAACAGTGCCTTTAATTAGCGCTGGCAGGGTACCCACAACAGCGCCTTTAATTAGCGCTGGCAGGGTACCCACAGCAAAGCCTTTAATTAGCGCTGGCAGGATGCCAGCGCTTTAGCCGCATCAGGGGCGGCAATATGCAGCAACGCCTGCTGGAAACCGGCATTAAAGGTCTGACCGTGAGAAAGTTCAGGATGCGACCAGTAAGCTACCGGCACTCCTTCCGTATGCAGTAAAGCCAGCGTAGCGCGCACCTTGTTCTGAATATCCGGCGCGGGCGCCTGCGGATTTTTGCCTGGCGCGCCGTCCCCTTCGATAAAAAAGAGCCTTTTTGCACAGAAGTCTGGCTTGTTGATTGCCGCCAGCTGCGTAAGCAGTCCGACATATTTACGGTTCAGCGTGGGGCTGGTGGCGTAATAAGAGGTAAAAAAAGAGGAGGAGAGATAAGCATTCAGAGCAAATATTCCGCCCAGAGAGTGCCCCCAGATACCGCGCTGACTGGCGTCGATGCGCAGGCCTTTTTCGGCCAGCGGTGCAATATTCTTCTCCAGCAACTGTTGAAAAACAGCGCTACCGCCCCCCTTCCAGCCTCGTCTGTCCAGCCCGTCGCCCTCACTGTTTTCCATGACGGGCGGCGTATAATCGTAGCTTCTGGCGGCCAGATCGAAGGGTTTATCGGTCTGATAGCCGATGGCGACAACGACAGGGGGATTCTGTGCTGCCAGCTGCTTTAGCAGCGCATCCGATAACCTGTCCATCACCGCATTGCCGTCCAGCAGATAAAGCACCGGATAACCCGACGGCGGCGGCGCTTTATCAGGCACGCCCGTCCATACCTTATAGTGCCTCTGGCCGTCGGCGGAAGCGAAGGTACGGATGCTGAAGTGATAAAATGATGAGCCTTTATCGGCGATATTTGGCCCAAGCGGCGACATATCTGGCCGACAGTAAGCGTTTAATGAACAGAGGAAAGTGAAAAAAAAGGCGGCCATACGTAGCCAGTTTATTCTGCGGTAATGCCGTTGACTCATGCACAAGCTCTCAAGATAAATTTTGCTAAAATGTCACCTGCCCAAAATAGCGAAAGGATAAAGCGGCCCTGCTTTATCCTTCGCTTTTCAGGCAATCCGTAATCAGAAATGCAGTCCCAGCTCCATATAATACGTTCTGCCCGGCTCGTTATAGGTGTTGGCTCCCGCTCCCCACAGGTAGGCACCCGTGGTCGCATTACCGGTACTTTGAGCGTTGCCTTCACGGAAATGACGTTTATCGAACAGGTTGTCGATACCAGTCGTGACGTCCAGATTTTTGGTCACGTTATAGGTCGCACTGACGCCCACCAGCGCATAAGGTTTTACCTGACGGGTTTCGCTGCCCGAAGTCGCTTCGCCTTTATAGTTATATTTTTTCGGTTTCTGACGGCCATACCAGGTCAGCGTCCCCTGCACGGAGAGGTCATTCGTAGCCTGCCAGTCCAGCGTCGAATTAAGCGTATATTTCGGGATAATGGAGAGGTAATCGCCGGTGGTTTTATTCTGATTGTCGATAATCCAGGTGAAGTTATTTTTCATCGACACCGCAGCGGTAATCGGGAAATTAAGCGTTCCTTCCAGTCCCTGCACCACCGCTTTCGGCACGTTTTCCCACTTATAAACATCCGAAGTACCGTTGGAATATTCCGCCGTATAGCCGCCTTCGATTTTGTCATGGTAGTCGTTGCGATACCAGGTCAGACCGGCCTGTACATCATCATGGTTATATTCAATGCCGATCTCTTTATTGACGCTGGTTTCCGCTTTTAAATCACGATTTCCCTGTAGATAGCAGTAGCCCGCGCTGTCGTAGCAGCCCTGTCCTTTACTGAATAACAGGTAGTTGGGGTTGGTTTGATAGAGATTAGGCGCTTTCCAGGCGCGGGCGATCCCCAGCTTCAGGGTAAAGTCGCTGCCCAGTTCCTGCGACAGATTCAGCGCCGGGCTCCAGTTGCTGCCGGTGATGCTCTGGTGATTAAAACGAATTCCCGGCGTCAGGCGCGTGGTATCGGTCAGCTCAATATTATCTTCCGTATAAATACCATAAATATCGGCTGAGCTGTTTATATCGCGCCCGGAGCTGGCGATGCCTTCTACCGCGCCGCCCGCGGTGGTGGATTCGGTATTAGAGGCAGGATCTTTCATTGCCTGATGATTCATTTCCGCGCCGAGCGTGACGGTCTGATTAACCCAAAGATCAAGCGGAAGATTAACCTCTGAGTGCAGGTTGGTGTCATACAGCGTAATGGTGGAGAAACCTTCATCGGAGGGGCTGAAAATCCCCGCGATGCCGCCAGACAGTCCTTCGTTAAGACGGGTGTTACGTGTTTTTTCAAACTGAACGTAGTTGCTGGTGGTGATGCCGTTGTCCCATGCGCCGGTATATTTCAGGCTAAGCGACTGGCGATAAAGGACGTTGGTTTCTTTGCCATAATATTTCTTTACCAGCGCGTTGCTGTTGGTGTTCTGCGTATCACCAGCGTAGAGATTGCCCTGACGGCTGAAGCCCGCATCCAGCTCCAGCGCCTGGTTTGGTAAAAATGCCCAGCGCAGTGCGGAATGCACGTCCTTGTTGATAAAGCCCTCGCGCCCGGATGGCCAGGAGCCGGCATAGGATCCAATCCGCGGCGTGGTGTGGCTTTCGTTAATATCCTGCGCGTCCGCCTGCGTTTTATTCCAGTTGCCGTAGAGCCGCAGGGTGACATTGTCAGCCAGCGCGCCGCTCAGGCTGGCATTATAGCGTTTGGTGCTGCCTTCCGATTTATGCTCCGGCGCGTTGAAATAGGAATTAAAACTGCCGTGCCACGCATCGGTGGTGGGTTTGGTAATGATATTGACCACGCCGCCCATAGCGCCATTGCCATAAAGCGCGGCGGCCGGGCCACGGATAACCTCAATACGGTCAATCATTTCCGGCGGCACCCAGTTGGTATCGCCGCGGGTATCACGCTCGTCGCTCCAGCCAAAACGTACTGAATTACGGCTGCTCACCGGCATGCCATCAATCAGTATCAGCGTATTTTCCGGCCCCATACCGCGAATATCGATCTGGCGATTATTGCCGCGCTGGCCGCTGTTAGAATTACCGGTAAGATTAACGCCAGGCATAGTGCGGATAATTTCCGCGACGTCGCGCTGAATGGGATGTTTTTTTATTGCCGTGCTGTCGATAATGGAGACGCCCGGTGCCTGTAACGTTTGTTGCCGGGCCGTAACCGTCATCGTATTTTCGCTACTGCTCTTTTCATCCTTAATAGCCAGATCTTTATTCTGGTTATTTTCCTGTGTCTGGCTTTGCTTTATTTTGGCAGCATTCTCGCCTGTTTTTATCTGGGTTTCCGTTATATCTTTTGCGTTATTTTCTGCATATACCGGAGTTATTGCCAGGCTCGAGGTAATAAGTGAAGCCAACAGAGAGAACGTAAACTTAACTTTCATAATGGTATTTGTCACCGGCCCTGTGGAAGAGGAAAAGCGGGAAAAACACACTATAGTGAGAATGATTATTAATTACAATCAGGGTTTTTGCGTGCAGAAGAATGAATGGCCCTAAACCCCCCTCCCTTAACCCCTTATTAAATAAGGTTAAAAGTAAACACCCGTCTCAAAACTGCCGTTCGACGATCCTTAACCCTGCCGGGAAGCGTACCGTAACCCGTCATTGCGCACGCAGGTAAGCTAAGGCCGCCCGGCCTTATTATTTTTAGCGCGTGAATAATGGTTTGTTGCGGTAAGGCAGGCTTAACAGCCTGCCCTTTATCGTTAGCTTATTTTTTTATAAATGGCCTGACGTTCGGTCTCGCTCAATACATCGCTATTAGCAAAAAAAGCCATTAATAACGTGCAGAACGCTTCATACGATTGAGCTTCCTGCTCCTGCTTTTCAGCACCATAGGTTGTCTGGCAGCGGTTAAACATATTTACCTGACGGCCATTAATTATTTTCGCCATCATCAGATTATGGCGAAATATCGACTCGCTGTACGTTTCAACAAAATGACTGGCAACCAGGATATCCGCTTCAGCACAGGGTTGCTCGTTAACCATATACATTAGCCGTTTGCTTTCACCGTTTGCCGACAGCAGCCATTCGCCGCCTGGCAATCGCTCCAGTAAAAATCCCTGCTGTTCTCCCTCTTCCAGCCGTAAAGGCGCGGTCAGGCTGACGCCGCCAAAACCGACATCGGCAAGATAATTTATGCCGTCGAGGGCAACGAGCAGCAGCGTATGCGTTTGTGGCGTCGCCGCCGGTGTATCCATTCCCCAGACCACCCGTGCAAGGTGAGAGGTAACGGAAAAGCCGAGCTCTTTTAGCATTTCGCCGAACAAAATATTATGTTCAAAACAGTAGCCGCCGCGTCTTTTCGTCAGCATTTTTTCGGCAATATCAGCGGCGTTAATACTGACCTTTTTGCCGAGCAAAACATCAATATTTTCAAAAGGAATAATCGATGGCCATGCCTTGTGTAGTGCTTTTAGCGTTTCCAGGCTGGCAACGGGTGATATCGCCAGGCCGGCGATATCAGCAAAGCGGGAGAAACAGGAATTAGCGTTCATGCAGGCAGTTTCTTCAGAGGGAAAAAGCTATGTTACCAGCTTTGCGGAATACAGAAACACGCTATTAACACGTCAGCCATGCCCTCTCAGAGCGCACCGTCCGTGGCACGCCAGCCTTACTCTTCATTAGTTCAGCGTCAGAAACTGCCCGTCCATAAACTACTTTTCTTCGTTAAACACGATGCCCAGCTGGCTACGAACCTCATCCATCGCGGACAGCGTCATCAGCGACGTGCTAAGCGGCCGGACAGGCGAATCGATTAAGCCCTGGCCAACACACCAGGCAAGATGCTCCGCTTCGTGATAAAGCTGATCGTAGCGGTTAAGCGGCTCTTCCCAGCGCAGCGTTTTGTTGCCCTGGCTGGACGTCATGACAAAGCCGCCCGGCGCGTAAAATTGTCCATCCAGCACGATAGTGGCGTCGCGACCGGCTATTACTGCCCTGCCTGGCGTATTGCTGAACAGCGTAGTATTAAGCACAGAATGCATGCCGTTGGCGTGCTGCAACAGCATAGAGGCCTGGCCGTTAACACCGCCTTCCGCCAGCTGGCCGATAGCCTGAACCCAGGTTGGTGCGCCGCCGGTCATGACGCTAAAGGCAATCAGGTAGCTGCCCAAATCCAGCATCGGGCCGCCCGCCAGATCGGCATTGAAAATGCGGTGATCGGGGGTGAAAAACTCGCCGTGATCGGCAATTAAGGTATGCAGTTCGCCCAGTGCGCCATCAGCCAGCAGCTGGCGCAGCACGGCATATTTCGGCGTAAAGTCGCACCACATCGCCTCCATACAGAGCACGCCCTGGCGTTTCGCTTCGGCTTTCAGCTGCGCGCCTTCAGTAGCATTTAGCGCCAAAGGTTTTTCTATCAACACATGCTTACCGGCCCGTAGCGCCTGCAGCCCATCCGGAAAATGATGGTTATGTGGCGTAGCGATATAGATCACGTCCAGATCGTTCATGGCAAGCATCTCTTCCGCCGAGCTAAAGGTATGCGGAATCGCCCACTTATCGGCAAAGGCTTGCGTTTTCTCCGCATTGCGTCCTGCCACAGCGACCAGCTTCTGCGAGCTGTTTTCCCGTAACGATTTGGCGAAATGCGCCGCGATCCAGCCCGGGCCAAGAATGCCCCAGCGCAAGGCTGGAATAGCCTGCGGATGCGCGGTTTCAGGTGTGGGTAAAGCTGTAGGGAACATACTGGCTCCTTGTTATCAACGAGCTGACGCCAGCAAGGAAAGCGGCGACGTCGGAACGCTATCCTCGCCGGTCAGTAGCAACACTATAAGATGAGGAGTGCGGGAAAGTGACGGCGCGCTTGATGGAAAACCCTCAGGGCCTGAATCTCTACCTGACGACAACAAAGCCTCTTTTCGCCTGGCACAGAGACCAGCGAAGCGTTAAGCTCGCCGCCACTCTTTTCAGATTCAGAACATCCTTATGAAACGCCAAACTACTGCCTGCCTTATTCTGCTGCCCATCGTCGCTATTGCTCTTTACTTCTTTTTTAAGCCGCACAGGCAGGATCCGCACTACTATGCAGCCGTCTGCGTCGTTATTGATGCAATGGGTGAACCGGCTTCGGCAACGGACTTTGCCGATAAGCTGCATGACGTCATCATTAACGAAAACTCATCTTACGCGGTGGATAAAGTCGCTTTTGACCGACAATCAGCGCAGGGCGCTATTCAGCGCTACATGAAACTGAACGATATGGAGAAAACGCAGGCCCATCAGGGAATGGATGCTTGCCTGGCCGTGATGATGCCGAAGCAGCCTGAATAGCGTGTCAGCGGGCTCGGCGTCTCCGGCCCGCACTTTTTGCTCATCTGCTACTTATTAACATTATTGCAGCATTTTATACCAGCTTACCTGCGTTAAATCGTAAACATACACGGTCAGCCCCTGGCATACTATGGTGCACAATATAATTATCCCTGGCGCTAAACAGACTGCACGCGCATCAATAATAATTCTCTTATTAACAGAGCAGACCAGTTAGCACGCCTTAACATCACACCAGGCTGGCGATAGCCCTGTAGTCATCCCTTATTTTTACGACCATAATAAATTAAAATTCAGTCAATATAACTGCACGCGGAAAAGATAAATAAAACAGATTAATAAAAATATTTTTAGTTGCTAAAAAAAATCCAGCCCGAACCTTTAGTCATTAGTAAAAAACGCTTAACAGGTTTTTTTGCAACTTATCTGTAAATTATATCCTCGTCTCATTTTACTGCCAATTAAAGTTATAATGCCTGTTCTAAATTATTACCCGGCATCAAAACTGACCTTTACGGTGGAATAATTGCTATGCAGGCTGACTATTATTATGTGACTCAGCAGCGAGAACAGCTGGATTGTCATTTGTTGCACAGGCAGGGCTGCCCCAAAATGCCCATCAAAGATAAGCTGGTATTTATTGGCAGTCTGTATGCGCCGCTACAGGCCATGACGATTGCCAGGGTACGTTTTGGTCAACAGGTAAAGGCCTGCTATTTTTGCTGCCAGACCCATAAAGGGTAGCACGCCTGCGCTGTGTATATCCTGCGCACCGCCGGACTCCTCTTCCCCTCAATTAAGTGAGAAAAAGGGTGTGAGCAGCATCTGTCGCGGCAAAGGCCAGGGAAATGAATCCTCTCCCTGGCAAAAAATTACATTTGCGTAGCCTGTAAGCTGAAAAATCGATTCAACAAAGGCTATCTGACAGTCAGATCAGCGCCCCTGGAACGTTTTCCGTAATGCCGGCACCGGAACAGCACTACTGCGTGGAGCTGGTGCCGGAGCACCATGTCGCGGGACGGGTACCGGAGCAATGCTACGTCGTGGAGCGGGCACAGGAGCACCATGTCGCGGGGCTGGTACCGGAGCAGTGCTACGTCGCGAGGCGGGCACAGGAGCACCATGTCGCGGGGCTGGTACCGGAGCAGTGCTACGTCGCGAGGTGGGCACAGGAGCACCACGTCGCGGGGCTGGTGCCGGAGCAATGCTACGTCGCCGGGCGGGCACAGGAACGTCAGCCTCGGGCCTGTGGGCGGAAGTCATACCCTGCAACGCCGGCTCGGACGAAATGCGTTGACCATAGCGGGAAAAAACCGTTTTCTCTAACGGGAACCTGTTCTTTTTTATAATTTTTAACGCAAAAAAATCTACTATTGAGTATATAGACTCTAAAAAAACAACAAATTCAAATATTCCTTTATCACACAAAAATGAACCAAAATTAGGGTCAAAAAAAACCCAGTTACCTTTTCTTAAAGTCAAGGCTACTGCGTGCCTTCCGTATTTATGCCTAAAAATAATCATATAAGTGCCGGAAAGCAGCTCCGCCAGTTGACTAACATAGTCTTTATTAATTATATATTCATAGTCAATACCATCGGTCTGCCTGATCATAGGTATTAAGAAGTGGTTAATATCTGGCTTAACGCCGTTCATCATCTGGTACGTTTCAGCGTGCGAAAAGTTTGCCGCATAGTGCATAGTGTACGCACGCTGCCTGGCCCCAAATTTGAATACATCATTGTAATAACTGTAAGTCTGAGGCCAGTTACGTACCTCGTAGTAGCAAAAGTCTATTACAGCAGTTAAGCACACTCCACCCGCCAGTTCTCTGTCTAAAAAATTATTTGCCAGTCTGGGTTCGAGGCTGAATAGTGTAATCATATGTTAAACACTCCTGTTTTTTTAATTACCTTAATTTATTTTTATTCACCACCATGACAAATCGTTCAGCATTAAAATGCTTTTTCTTATATTGCATAGCGGGTTTTTACTCTTCTGTAACAGTCAAACCAAAAATAAACTGCTCAACGATCTGGCCTGCGGCCTGGAGTTTACCCGATGCGGATGAACGGTCACACTCTTACGCTACAGGCGTGCGACACTATTTCCTGCAGCTCGCCTGATTGTGGGTTCTTATGCTGCCTCTGCCAGAGTGGCAAATTCAGGGCGTGAGCAGCAACGGCCCCAAAGGTATCCTGATGCCGCACGGCGTTAAAGTGATTGAGGACGCCATACGGAAAGCGCCTGACATGGCGGATAGAGGCATAGCCAATTGCGTTGGGAAAATCAGATACGGCGCGATAATGCTGGAACACAGGGAATATGCCATGACGGCACTTTAATTAGTACGCTAAAGATAAAAAGTCTTTCTCTCTTCAGACCCGACCGCAAGATCGCTGATAAAAATAGTCAGGCAAATCGCTTGTAAAAACCAAAAAATATGAGACTATTCCCATTAAAAATAAACTGACATTATGTTCTGTCTGTTTTTTCGTTAAAAACGCATACTGAGAAATGTCCTGGCAAATTCAGAATTTTTTTCGCTACAAATAAGCCGCACTTACCGTTTCACAGGAATGATGTAATCGCTAAGTCATACATATTATTAAAGAAAAAATAATTCACATCGCCTGCCAGCCTTACACCATGTTGCCAGTCATATAGGCTTTTGTAAAAAAAAAGCACTCAGGTAAGCTAAACGGTCAAATTATTATTCCAGGCCTGACCAAAAAAATAGACTTTAAGTTTGATGGTTATTTATATGAAGAATTTGGCATATAATGCCAACAAACAAAAACAATTAAGAACAAAAAACCAGCAAATATCATAACTACACAATAAAATAACATATTAAGATGTAAATACAGCGCTCACTACAAGATTCAGGTGTGTGTTGAGGATATTTTAAGAGAACAGGTAATATAGGCTTCATTCAGGAAAGGGTAACACCCGTAGCTTTAACGTTATCCTGACTCGTTAAATGGAGGCATGAAAATGGATTTGAAAAGCGCAAAAGTTTACGGCTACATGATCGAGTCCGATATTCAGGTTAACATCTCACAAAACAGGATTATCAACATCACTCAGTTGACTAATGAAAAAAGCCGCAGCGTAATAAGATTAAGAAAAACCATGATGCGCCTCTTTATTTATCTGCTGGAAAACGCCAATGGTAACGTTATTGGTAACGAAGAGATATTGACTAACGTCTGGGATAATCACGGCCTGAGCTCCTCCTCTCAACGTCTGTGGCAGGTCATGCGCTGCCTTAAAAATAAACTTATTATGATGGGGATCCCTGAAGACTTTATTATTAAA
This sequence comes from Erwinia sp. BNK-24-b, assembly GCF_047456155.1. Taxonomy (NCBI): domain Bacteria; kingdom Pseudomonadati; phylum Pseudomonadota; class Gammaproteobacteria; order Enterobacterales; family Erwiniaceae; genus Erwinia; species Erwinia sp. BNK-24-b. Next base: position 601,528 of record NZ_CP179901.1, on the reverse strand, counting down.
GCAGAAAAAGATCATATTAAAGGATTCTGTATTAATAAAGACCGGGTCATGCCAATTTATTATTGTGATGTAAAGAATTTGTAGTTGTTTTCTACAAATACCCCTTTTCAGGGGACAACCAATCCTGACAGTAAAAGGATGGATTTTTTAACGTTTTATAAATAAGGATATTCAATGAAAAAGCTAGCGATAGCTGCAGCCGTGGTAACCGCATTTATCGGTATGAACACGCAGGCTACCTCAACGGGGACCATTACCTTTAATGGTGAACTGACAGCAACTTCCTGTAACGTTCTCATTGATGGTGTACAAAACCCAACTATTAAACTACCTACAGCAGGAATTGGCGATCTGGCAACCGCCGGTACGACAGCAGGCGAAACCGCATTTGCTATGGACCTGACGGACTGTAAGGGCACGCTTAAAACGGTCGCTGCTTTTTTCTCAGCAGGCCCAACGGTAAATAGTAATGGTCGCCTGGATAATCAGACCACTGAAGGTGCGACTAACGTATCCCTGCAGCTGGTGGAACCGCATAACAACAACGCTGTAATTGCCATCGGTCAGCAAAGCCAGTCTAATAATACCTTTGCTACCTATGACACCGATGGTAAGGCAACGCTGTATTACGCCGTACGCTACTATGCCGAAGGCACTACCACTGCTGGTCTGGTTTCCAGCAACGTAGTTTATGGTCTGCAGTACAAGTAAATGTTCATTGCAGAGAGAGGTAACTCTCTCTGCTTTTCATTATTAAAAGTGGGTAGCATGAATAAGTTTGTCTGTTTTTTTTTATTTGCTGCGTTCAATCAGGCTGTTTATGCCAGCGTGGTCATTACCGGCACCAGGGTAATTTATCCTGCCGATGCCAGGGAAGTTAGCGTAAAACTCAATAACAAAGGGAAAAGACCCGTTTTGATACAAAGCTGGATTGATGATGGTGACGTTAAGGCAAAACCGGAAACGATTCATGTTCCCTTTGTTTTAACGCCGCCGATCAATCGCGTAGAGCCGGGAAAGGGACAAACGCTGCGTATAAGCTACACGAGACAAACGTTGCCCGAAGATCGTGAATCGATTTACTGGCTAAACGTGCTTGAGATCCCGTCTAAAGATCCCGCACTTAAGCAGGAAAATTATTTGCAGATGGCCTTTCGCTCCCGCATTAAGCTTTTTTTCCGGCCGACAAAGCTTGAGGGTAATGCTAACGATACGGCAAAGAAAATAATATGGCAAAAAAAGGGAGCGGGGATTACAGGAAAAAACCCGACCCCCTATTATGCTTCACTGATAAGCATCACTATCAATGGAAAAAAAATTGATGCCGATATGATTGCGCCTTTCGCAGAGAACACATTTAACATATCTGGCGCTACTGGAGAAAAAATCTCTGGAATCTACGTTAATGACTTTGGCGCGATAGTAGAGTTTGAATCGCAAATTAACTAGCCGCTATTTGCAATAACGTCATCAGACTTGCCTGAGACGTTTTACCGTTTTTTTTATAAAAAGGATTTTTATGAAAAACGCTCTGGCCCGGAGAAATAAATGGAGAAGAGCAGAACTGGCTTTTTTGTTTTCCATTCTATCGCCTGCATATGCGCTTGCTTCATCTGATATTGCTTCGCAGGAGATCGCTAAGAACGTTGAATTTGACCCCGGCTTTCTTAACCTCGGCGAGGGAAAGAAGATAGATCTTAGCCGATTTGCTAACGGCGCTTCTGCCCTGCCCGGCATCTACCGGACGATAATTTATGTCAATGATAATACGACGGGCACCTATGAACTTGAATTTAAAAGCGCGCCCGATGACCGTGTTTACCCCTGCCTGACCAGGGAGATTATAAAAGATATCCCTTTTAAATATGATAAATTGCCCGCAGATTTTTCCGCCCGGGTAGCAGGTGAAGACTGTATCAATCTGCATAATCTGGCAGCCGGCATCCGCGTAAATTATGACAGTAACGAACAGCGGCTGGATATCGTTATCCCGCAGCTTTATATCCAGCAGTATGCGCGCGGCTATGTTAATAAAAATCGTTGGGACAGCGGCATTCCTGCCGCCATGCTTGGCTATAACGCCAGCGCCTACAGCAGTGAAAGCGGAGGCACCCGCTATAAAACGCTGTATGCCGGCCTCAATGCGGGAATCAACATAGCCAGCTGGTATTTACGCCATAACGGCAGCTGGAACTGGACAGAGCACGGTCAAAAAAAATACAGCGCGATTAATACTTATCTACAGCATGATATTCCTGCGCTGGATGGCAGGATACTGCTCGGCCAGTCGTACACTTCTGGCCAGCTGTTTGATTCGTTTCCCTTTTCCGGCATACAGTTTGCCAGCGACGAAAAAATGCTGCCAAACTCGCTTCGCGGTTATGCGCCCGAAATTCGCGGGATTGCCCGCACCAGCGCGCGGGTTACCGTGCGTCAGGGGAGTCAGGTTATTTACGAAACCACCGTGCCGCCGGGCGACTTCCTGCTTAACGATCTTTACCCTACCGGCTACGGCGGCAACCTGGACGTCACGATACGTGAATCTGATGGCAGCGAGCAGTATTTTTCCGTGCCTTACTCTTCCGTTGCCCAGCTTCTCAGGCCGGGTAACAGCCGCTATGCCATCACCGCAGGCAAGCTGCGCAGCCGTTCGCTTTCTGAAAAACCCGCCATCTATCAGGCCACGCTTCAGTATGGCCTGAACAATATGCTCACCGCCTACAGCGGCTTGCAGGCCAGCCCGCATTACTATGCGCTGCAGGCTGGTACGGCGCTGGGTACTGAATTTGGCGCTTTTTCCCTGGATGCCACGCAGGCGCGTACCCGTCTGGGTAACGGCAACGATGGCAGCCAGAGCGGGCAAAGTTATCAGCTCAGCTACAGCAAAACCGTTTCCGATACCAGCAGCCAGATCTCGCTGGCGGCTTATCGCTTTTCTACCGGCGGCTACATGGATTTTTTAACCGCAGAACAAACGCGGCAGGCGCTGCGTAACGGGCTCTCCAGCGATACCGTCTGGCGAGCTAAAAATCGTTTTGTTGTTAATGTCAGCCAGGGTTTGCCTGACAGCTGGGGACGCTTCTATCTGAGTAGCTCCCTGCAGAATTACTGGAACCGGGACGGCAGCAGCAAGCAGTATCAGCTGGGTTATAACAACACTTATAAAAAATTAACCTGGGGCATGAGCGTTAATCGTACCTACTCGCTTTACGGCACCACGCAAAATAACTATTTGCTCAACTTTAGTCTGCCGCTGGGCAGAAATGATGAAGCCCATACGCCGCAGCTGCGCGTTGATCTTGCCCACAATACAACGGGCCGCTCAACGGAACAGGCATCCGTTTCCGGCACGGCTGGCAGCGTAAGCCAGTTTGGTTACAACGCCACGGCGGCGAACGCCAACCAGGGCACGGGCAGCAGCGGCTCGCTGAGCGGATCGTGGCGGAGCCCCGTCACCCATCTCAATGCAGGCTATAGCAAAGGAGCGGGCTATAAAAGCTTCTCCGCAGGCATGAGCGGTACGCTGATCGGCCATGCCGGCGGGCTAACGCTAACGCCTTACACTTCCGATACCTTTGCACTGGTTGAAGCAAAAGGCGCCCAGGGGGCCAATGTTTCAACCTACCCGGGTATTTATGTCGACTGGAACGGTTATGCGGTCGTACCCCACCTGAATGCCTATCAGCTTAATGAAATCTCCCTGGATCCTAACGGCATAGCAAGCGACGTCGAGCTGGGTAACACCACGCTCAGGATCGCGCCCTGGTCTGGGGCCGTGGTGAAGGTGAAATATGACACCTTTCGCGGCACCCCACTGCTGATTACCGCCACCTACCAGGGCGACCCGGTTGCTTTTGGCGCCAGCGTTGTCGATAGCAAGGGCAATCATGTCGGCATGGTCGGACAGGGGGGCGAAGTTTACGTGCGCGTTCAGGAAGAGCGGGGAGAATTGCAGGTGCAGTGGGGAGAAGGTCCGGGCATGCAGTGCAGCCTGAATTACGTCCTGATGCCGCAGGCTAAGGGAGCCCGCCAGAGCGAAATCCAGCGTTTTAACAGCGTTTGTGAAGCGATGGCAGACAGCCAGCCAGCCCGGCAAAAAATGGCTGACGTAAAAAATCAAAACGATAACGTTCACGGATAGTAAAAAATGAAAACATTCTGCCTGGCGAAAAAGTATGGCTTCTTTCTTGTGTTGCTGAGTGCAGCCGCTGGCTGGTCCGGGCAGGTTTTTGCCCTCAGCTGTAGTCTTGTCCCCGGCTACGGCGTGATAAATTACACCTTGCCCTTACAAAGCGGTAATCTGACCGTGGGGCCTGACGTTAGCGAAGGCACAATTATTTACCGTCAATATTTTAAACCTTCACGCGCCATGCGCATCATCTGCTCGAGTAGTACGGTCAGATATCAGCCAACCATAAGCTATTACTACAGCACGACGCCCAATTCGCCATCAACCTGGGCCAATGGCAGCTTCGCCGGGAAAGTCTACGAAACCGGCGTAGCGGGAATAGGCATTGCCATCTACAGAAGTAACTCCTCCTCCATCGTGCCGTTTAGTTCAAACGACTGGGTGTACGATACGACTAAAGACGACGCCCACATCTGGGAAGCGAGTACCGGTTTTGATTTTGATATTGTCCTGATTAAAACCGGCACTGTGACGCCCGGTACCATTAGTGGCTCACGATTGCCTACGATGAAATATGACTTCTCTGCACAGAACGTCTCGGGCTTAAACCTGGGAAGCCTGAGCTTTACCGGTGCATTAAGGATCGTATCAAAAACCTGCACCACGCCCGACGTTACCGTCCCTATGGGTAAACATGAAACCCAAAGCTTTACCCGGCCAGGCAGCACCAGCGCATGGGTAGACGCCTCAATTAAGTTAACCGACTGCCCAAGGTTCTACGGCATGCTGAACGACGGCAGAAATACCTGGAACTCAGATAACGGCAGCAGTGGCATGGGGGCAATAACAAATAATGTCCTGACGCTGTCCCTGTCGCCTAATACCGCCATTGTAAACAGTACAAACGGCATCATTGGCCTGAAAACGGGGAGCGACAGCGCGACCGGCGTGGGCATCCAGCTGGCTTATGGCAGCACCAGCGATAGCTCACCCACTCTGGTCAATCTGAACGGCAGCAAAAATTACACCATGCAGAATGACACGTTGACGACCCAAACCATGCCGCTGATCGCCCGCTATATTCAGACAGAATCCACCGTAAACGCAGGAAGAGCAGATGCGACCGTAACCTTTACCATTAGTTACTACTGAATGAGGGATCGCGCAGTAGCCAGGATAAAATCAAGAGGGAACTATGAGCCTATATGTTATTTCTGACGACGTTTATTTTTTGGCAGGCATGCGTTATTTTCTGTCGGCAAATAATATCATGATGAGGGACTATAGCTATGAAAAATGGCTGGCCGAATTTTGCCCCGGAAACTTAATTAAAGGCGACGTGGTAATTATCGACATCAACTTTAAAAACTGCCACACCAAGCTGGGAATGGCAAAGAATATCGATTATTTTGGTATTAATGTCGCATTTATTATCGATCTTCCTTTACAGGGTGAGCATACCGGCTTTCACCCCTACTGGCTTATTTCAAAAAAAAGTGCGTTAAAAAAGTTTATTCCCTTATTTAAAGGTTCCGCCGACGGCATTACCTCACACTGTAGCCCACTGTCCAGAAAAGAATCTTTGATTATGAAAGAACTTTCGTCAGGCAATTCAGCGATTCTTATTTCACGTAAGCTGAACGTTTCAGTCAAAACTATCAGCTCTCATAAACAGAGCGCCGTCCGTAAACTGGGTATGACCCGAATAAATGATATGTCGCTGGTTTGTTATAAGGAAATCCTTAATCTCTATTCCGGTTTCAATAACAGCTATGCTGATTTCCGCTACCCTGCAGTACCGAATTTCCCTCATCCGCTGTAGAAAAAAGGAGGCAAAGCGCCTCCTGCAAGCTGCTGTCGCGGCCAGAGCAAAGCGTACCGCGCCATGGACGGCGCGGCCCGTTTATTCGCTGACGCGGTAGCGTTCCAGCCAGTGCGCATAGGAGGCTGGCAGCACCCAGGATGGCCTTTCCTCTTTCAGTGCCAGCGCGGCTTTGTAGCTCCAGTTAGGATTGGCCAGATGCGCTTTACCTACCATGACCAGATCCAGCTGATTTTTTTCAATCGTTTCGTTAGCGATGGCTGGCGCATCAATTCCCCAGGCGGAAGCGACCGGAATGTTCGCCTCGCGACGCACCCGCTCGGCTATCGGTGCCAGGAAAGCCGGGCCCCAGGGAATAGTGGCTTCAGGCGTAGAGAAACCAATGCTGACGCTTAACAGATCCAGTCCGCCTGCGCGGAATTTCTTCGTCAGTTCAATCGATTCAGCCAGCGTTTCTTCGTCGCGACCGTCATATTCAATAACGCCAAAACGCGCTGTTAACGGCAGGTTTTCTGGCCACTGCTCACGTACGGCCGCCAGCGTTTCCAGCAGGAAGCGGCTACGCCCTTCCAGATTGCCGCCGTATTGATCGGTGCGCTGGTTGGCATGCACGGAAAAGAAGCTTTGCGCCAGGTAGCCGTGTGCAAAATGCAGCTCCAGCCATTCAAAACCCGCATCGCGCGCGCGCTGAGCCGCTACGGCGAAATCGTTACGCACGCGAGCGATATCTTCCAGCGTCATTTCATGCGGCACCTGCGGCAGGTTAGCACCAAAAGCCGTGGCGGAAGGTGACAGCGTTTCCCAGTAGCGCGGATCGTCTTTCGCGATATGATCGTCACCTTCCCATGGACGATTGGCGTTGGCTTTGCGTCCCGCATGCGCAATCTGGATGCCGGGCACGGCGCCAGCGGCTTTGATTTCACGCGCGATAACCGCCAGTTTTTCAGCCTGTTCATCTGTCCAGATGCCAAGGCAGCCCGGGGTAATACGGCCTTCGGGCGCGACTGCCGTTGCTTCGACAATCACCAGCCCCGCGCCGCCACGAGCCAGGCTGGCGTAGTGGACACGATGCCATTCATTGCTTAGTCCATCTTCAGCGGTGTACTGACACATCGGCGGTACAGCGATGCGGTTACGTAAAGTCACGTCTTTCAGCGTAAAAGGGGAAAATAACCCTGACATAAAAACCTCATGGTTTGTTAAGCATAATGACAGGCTTACCGCCAGAGCCATACGGGCTGAGCGCGATAAGCTGGTCAGTTGAACCGCTATTGCGATTTAACTACGGATTGGCCACCGCTTGAGACAAAACGCAGGATGGTGCAACAAGCGGCGTGGCTGCAAACGCGGATGGCAAAATGCGTGTGCCAGCTATTGCTGGATTATTAGGGCAATCGCGCAGGAGGAGATAAGCGGTTAATGCTGCGAAGCGACACGGCAAAAGCGGTCAGCCGCTGCCGAACCAGCCTGCACGCTTTTGAAGTACAGATAGGACGAAAGGCCATAAAAACAGCATTACTCTTACAGCAATGGGGATAAAGCGCCCCTGGTGGGTGGCTTCTAATACAGAAATATAACGCTGTTTATGGCGCCATCATTATTACTCAGCTATTCGTAATCGCCCTTGTTACAACGACAATAAATGTCACACTTTATTTGCCGGGGATGCATCTTTCAGGTCGTGATTTGTTGAGTAATCTCTATCATGTTGCAAGAAAATGAAAGCGACGCGATTGCCCGGTAATGAAATTCAGAGATTTTGCAGAAGAAGAGAAGCTGTTTGTTCGCAGGGCACTGGTCGCCTTTGGGATAGTGCTGGCGGGTTTTGTCACCCTCGGCGTTAACCTCTGGCATCTGCAGATTGAACAAAACAAGTACTACCAGACGCGTTCCAACGAAAACGATATAAAAATGATCCCCGTTGCGCCCACGCGCGGCATCATTTACGACCGTAATGGCATCCCGCTGGTAAAAAATGTTACCTGGTATGACATTGAGATCCTGCCCTATAAAGTACAGGATATGAAGGCGTTACTGGCCCAGCTAACACCAATTGTCGACCTTTCCGCCGAAGATATCGAAACCTTCACCCATAACCTTCATAGCGCCAGCCGCTACAAGCCGGTCGTGCTGAAAACCGAGCTGACTGACGAAGAGGTCGCGCGCTTTTCGGTTAACCAGTTCAAATTTACCGGCGTCGATATCAATAGCTACGAAGATCGCCAGTATCCTTACGGTGCTGACCTGGCGCACGTGGTCGGCTATGTCTCAAAAATTAACGACAACGATTATAAACGGCTGGATAAGGCGGGCATCAGCGAGAACTATGCCGCCGACCACAACATCGGCAAACAGGGCATTGAAGGCTACTACGAATCGGTCCTGCACGGCAAAACCGGCTATCAGGAAGTGGAAGTGGATAACCACGGCCGCGTGATCCGCGTATTGAAAGAGGTGCCGCCCGTTGCCGGAAAAAATATCTATCTGACGCTGGACCTGCATTTACAGCAGTATGTCGAAACGCAGCTGGTCGGCCAGCGCGCCGCGGTGCTGATTGAAAATCCAAAGGATGGCGAAGTGCTGGCGATGGTTTCCAGCCCCAGCTACGATCCTAACCCGTTTGTGAAAGGCATCAGTTACAAAGCCTATAAGACCCTGCTGGCAAATAAAGATCTGCCGTTGATCAACCGTGTGACCCAGGGCCTTTATCCGCCTGCTTCTACCGTTAAGCCCTATATGGCCATGTCGGCGCTGTTAACCCACGTGATCACGCCGCAAACCAGCTTTTTTGGCGCACCAACCTGGACGCTGCCCGGCACCGAGCGTAAATACCGTGACTGGAAGAAGTCAGGACACGGCATGCTGGACGTGACGCGCGCGATTGAAGAGTCAGCGGACACCTTCTTTTATCAGGTCGCTTTTATGATGGGCATTGACCGCATTCATACCATGCTCAGCCAGTTCGGCTACGGCAAATCGACCGGCATCGATCTCAACGAAGAGTACAACGGCCTGCTGCCCAGCCGCGAATGGAAGCAGAAGGTGCATAAGAAAGGCTGGTACCAGGGCGATACCGTTTCCGTGGGCATCGGTCAGGGTTACTGGATAGCGACGCCGATTCAGATGGTAAAAGCGATGGCGACGCTGATTAATAACGGTCGCGTTATTCAGCCGCATCTGATGTATGAAGAGAAACAGGGTAAAAACGTAACGCTCTGGCAGCCAACGCTGCCCGCACAGCAGATTGGCGATGCTAACTCTCCTTACTGGGGATTAGTGCGCCGGGCGATGTTCGGTATGGCCAACGCGCCTAACGGCACCGGCTATAAATATTTCCATACCGCGCCTTACGGCATTGCGGCGAAAAGCGGGACTTCACAGGTATTTGGCCTGAAGCAGAACCAGGTCTATAACGCCAAAATGATCCCTGTGCGGCTGCGCGACCATATTTTTTATACCGCTTTTGCGCCGTTCGATAAGCCTAAAGTGGCGATAGCGCTGATTCTGGAAAACGGCGGGATTAACGGCGTCACGGCTGCGCCGCTGGTAAGAAATATTCTTGACCATATTTTCCTGCCGCCGGACGTCACGCCAATGGCGCCCACTGCCGATCCGCAAAGCAACATGACCGCGCAGTAATCCTCCCGGCATCGGGCGGTGATAACAGATGCTATCACCGCCCATTAACGCCGCAGCATAATTTGCGGCACGACGCCGTGGTGGTAAACATCCAGTTCAGCCTGATAGAAGTGCGTCAGCGTCCGTTCGGTCATTACCTCAGCGGGCGTGCCGCTGGCCACCAGTTTGCCCTTATGCAGCAGTAGCATGGTGTCAGACCAGAGCGCCGCCAGGTTAAGATCGTGCAATACGCAGCAGACCGCCAGCTGGCCTGTTCGACTTAGCTGGTGCAGCAGGCGCAGAGCATGCTGCTGGTGATAAAGATCCAGCGCCGAGGTCGGCTCGTCCAGAAATAACCAGCCGCGCGGCCCGTCGTCATGCCAGAGCTGGGCCAGCACTCGCGCCAGCTGAACCCGCTGCTGTTCGCCGCCGGAAAGCCGACGGTAATCGCGGCGCGCCAGACTTTCGCAGCCGGTAAGCTGCATCACCTCATCCGTAACAGCAGAACGGGAGCCGTCCGGCCAGGGGGCGCGTCCCATTGCCACGACTTCGCGCACGCTTAAGGGAAATTCAACGTGACTTTGTTGCCGCATCACTGCGCGGGTGCGGGCCAGCTTTTCGCGCGGCCAACGGCCAACGGGCTGTCCCTCGAGCAGGCATTCTCCTGAATCAGGCGGCAGATAGCCGGTTAACATACGTAACAGCGTGGATTTTCCTGCGCCGTTGGGGCCAATCAGCGCAACCATTTCTCCCGGCTTTAGCGTGCATGAAACGCCGTCGATCAGCAGACGTGAACCGACGCGGTAAGAGAGCTGGCTGGCCTGCAACAGGTTACTCATCGCCGCTTTCCCGTCTGCGCAATATCAACCATAAAAACCACGGCGCGCCCAGCAGGCTGGTTAATAAGCCAACCGGCATTTCTGCTGGTGCCACCAGCGTGCGCGCCAGCGTATCGGCCACCATCAGCAGCATGGCCCCCAGCAGCGCGGAGGCAGGCAGGAGCCAGCGATGGTCGCCGCCAGCGCAAAGCCTGATCAGATGCGGCACCACCAGGCCGATAAAACCGATCACGCCGCTTACTGCCACCGCAGCGGCGACTAACAGCGCGCTGAGCACCAGCAGCACGCGCTGCGTCTGCCTGACGTTAACGCCAAGATAGTGCGCTTCTTCATCACCCAGCTGTAGCAAATTCAGCCGTTTTGCCTGCCACTGCGTGGCCAGCATGGCCGGAATAACCAGCGCGGTGCAGGCCGACACCGTCGACCACTGCGCCTGCCCCAGCGATCCCATGCCCCACAGCGAAAGCTGGCGCAGCTGCTGGTCGTTGCTGAGCCAGGAGAGCACGCCAACCGCCGCACCGCAGATAGCGTTAATGGCGATACCGGCCAACAGCAGGCGGGAAAGCGTGGTGCGGCTACGGCGGCTCAACAGAAAAATAACCATGGTCACGGCCAGGCTACCGACAAAGGCGGCCAGCATGGGCCACCATAAAGCCAGCACGGCGGGAAGCGTTAAGGGCATCACTATTGCGCAAGCCAGCGCCAGGGAAGCACCGCTGCTGATGCCAAGCAGGCCGGGATCGGCCAGCGGATTGCGAAACAGGCCCTGCATCGTCGCGCCGGAGACCGCCAGCGCGCTGCCGACCAGCATAGCCAGCAGCACGCGCGGCAGCCGGATAGTCCACCAAATCTGCCAGATCATACTGTCGGCAGGCGCGCGCCAGACCATCGGCAGCGACAGCCGCATTGCGCCCGTTCCGGCGGCAAACAGTGCCGTCGTTACCGTCAACGCAAGCATTAGCCATAGTCCGCGCCGCACGTTCATTTTCATTGCGCTATCGCTTGCGCCGCTTTACGCAATCTGGCAATAGCCTCAGGCGTATGTAGCCCAAAACCCAGCAGCGCCATCTCATCCACCACCAGCAGATTGCGATGTTTGCCCGCCGGAGTCAGCGCCAGCCCGGGCAGCTGCCAGATAGCTTCTTCATCGCCCAGCGCCTTCATGCCATCTCTCCCGATAACCACCAGCTGCGGCGCACTGGCTACAATGCCTTCCTGGGTGAGCGCCTGATAGTGCGGCACGTTGCCCATCGCGTTAACCAGCCCTGCGCTACGGATGGCACCATCCGCCGCCGTGCCCGTTCCGGCAGCCTGCGCCTTCATACCGGTATGGCTAAGGATGAACAGCACTTTTACCGGCAGCGGCTTCTCATTCACGTCGGCCAGCTGGCTGTCCAGCTTCGCTTCCAGCGCTTTGCCCTCTTCTTCCTGATGCAGCGCGCTGGCAACGGTAGCAATTTTTTGATGAATGGCCGCCAGCGAAGGTTCGCCGGTTACCGTGACAACTTTTACGCCAGCCTGCGCGACCTGCTGCAACGCCAGCGAAGGCTTCGCCAGCTCGCTGGCAATCACCAGCGTTGGCCGCATCGCCAGAATCCCTTCCGCGTTGAGCTGACGCATATAGCCCACGTCCGGCAATTTTGTTGCCAGCGCAGGCCGCAGGCTGGTGGAGTCGCGCGCCACCAGATCCTGTTGGGCACCCAGCGCATAGACTATCTCTGTGACGTCGCCACCAATGGTGATGACCCGCTCTTCCGCCATCAGCGCAAAGGGCAACGCCAGCAGTGCAATCAGCCAGTGTTTCATGCCGCTGCGCCCTCACCGACCAGAAGCGCCACCTGCTCGCGCCAGCGCGCCTGCTCCGGCTCGCCTTCTGTACGCTGGCCGTACAGCTGCGCTATCTGCGTGCCGTCAGCGGCAAACAGCTCCAGGCTGGTGACAAAGCCATCGGCCGTGGGTTTGCGGGTGATCCAGCTCTCTGCGAGGGTGTCCTCCATCAGATGCAGCGTAAAGGTTGGATTAAAAATATTTAGCCAGTTCTCCATCGGTACCAGCTTCTCGACCGCACCGGTGAAAATTTGCACGCAGCCGCGGTTGCCGATAAAAATCATGATTTCGTTGCCGTCCTCAACGGCCTGCGTCAGCAGTGTGTTAAGCGCACTGTTCTCCACCTGCTGCGCCAGATCGTTGGGCACCGCGCGAAAAGCCTGCTGCCGTGAAATATTATGCCGCTTCAGGAGCCCAAAGAACTGATGCACATCGGTCATTGCGCGCCACTCCTGCTCGATGGCCGCATTGTCCGGCTGCGGGTTCAGGCTGGCTGGCGTAACGGGGATAACGCTAAGCTCGGGCGCCTCTGCCAGACGAAAGTCGGCGATAAGAGCATGCCAGGCGGCCATATCGCTTTCTGGCGTGGCGTAGATTTTTAGCACTGCATCGCCATGCGCATCAAAGATTTGAATACTGTGGCGTTCGCCGCGCGCTGTCTCTTCGTGTAGCGCAAAAAAGCTTTTCCACTGTTGGGGAAACAGGCGCTGATCCAGCGCGCGTGGATTGAGGATCAGTCCGGCATGGTCGCCGAGACGCAGATTTTCATAGCGGCCAATCTGTTCATGTACGGCAAAAGCGTTGCGGGTAATGGATTTGGTTTCACCTGCGGCTTCCAGCGCGGTTAGCAGCGCTCTGGCATCCGGCTTCAGCGCTACGGCATCTTCCTGCATGCGGGCATGGGTTAGCTCAGCTTCGCTAACGCCCAGCATGTCGGCCAGATCGCGAGCATATTTTTTAGGGTGTTCAGCTTTCAGCTGCTGGTAACGTTGAAAAAGGTTCATCATCTGCTCTCCATACAGCCCTGCGCCTGCGCAGGGCAAAGTTAATCATCAGAAATCGACGTTGACGCCCAGCTGGAAGCTGCGTCCCGGCATTACCGCCAGCGCCTTATCAGCAGCATCCTGGTTAGTGCTTTCGGTCAGGTTACGGCTGCTCAGGTAATCCCAATATTTGCGGTCGGTAAGGTTATAAACGCCGCCGTTAACGCGGACGTTTTTCGCGACCTGCCAGTAAGCGGTCATATCGACCATGCCATAACCCGGCACGCGCATATATTCCGAGCTGGAATCGGTCAGCGACGCGCCGTTATTGCTGTAGCTTTCGCGGTTGGTATCGGTGGCGCGCTTGCCTTTAACAAAGGTTGCCGTCACGGCTGCGCCATAGACTTTTGCCGGATCGTCCCACGCCACGCCAACAATCGCCTTGAGCGGCGCGACGCTGTCCAGATCGACATAGCTGTCGCCCGCATAGCTGGATTTCGCTTTACCCTGGCTGTAGCCCAGCGCAAAAGTCGTGCTCAGGCCGTTGGCCTGCTCAAACCAACTGCCAACATTCAGCTTCGTGCTGATTTGACCACCATAGATAAAAGCTTTATCACGATTTTCCGCCTGGTAGATAGTGTAAATATTTGACGGCACGCTGGTGAATTTTGTCGGGCTGCCGGATCGCGTGTAGCGGGTATAGGCGATAAAGTTGTCGTAGGTGTTGTAAAACATGGAGGCGTTCAGCGTCACGCCCTGAGCGGCCTGGCCTTTTACTCCCCACTCGAGGTTATTGCTGGTTTCCGTTTTTAGCTTCGCGTTGCCGATAAGCGCGTACTGCGCGGAACCGGCATAGCTGGATCCCAGATTCCATGAGCCGTAAAGCTGGCTGGCGTTCGGGAACTGCGCGCCGCGCTTATACATTATCCAGGCCATCATCTGCGGCGTAATGTCATAGTTAAAGCTCAGCGACGGCAACAGCTGCGTATCCGTATTCTTCTGCCCGTAAAGCTTCTGCATATCGGCTTCAGTAATGACCGTGCTTTCAGTGGTCAGGCTGCTGAGGTTTTGCGGCCTGATGCTTTGGTAAGCCACGCGCGCGCCGGGTACGATGCTGAAGTCGTGACCAGCCAGATCGAAATGAATTTTATCCTGCACATAGCCGCCCAGCACGTAGCTACGGCTGTCGGCCTGGGGCTGCATAATGACGCTGTACTGGCTGGCCGCAGGCTCCTGACGGAATGGCCGCTTGCTGTCGCTGATACTGCCGTTCAGGCCAGCGCTTAGCTCATGGCGCCCCAGCGTTTTGACCAGTCTGGTGGCAAAACCGTAGGTATCAACATCGTAATCGGAATAGACCCGCTCCATCGCCCTTGCGCTGGAAGGCATATAGGTATTGTCATGCGCCTGGGTCTGTTGGTAATAAAGCCGGGAGGTGAGGCTGTCGACAACATCACTGGCAGGCGTCCATTCATCCTTCAGGCTAACGCCCCAGCGGCGAGTGTGGCTTTGCTGCTGTGCCGTTCCCCAGATGGTATTGCCGCTGCTGTCCCACGCGTCGTAATGCGTATGGTTGGTTTTATCGTAATAGTCAGCGGTGCCGGTAAATTTATGCTCATCGTTGGGCTGCCAGATCCCGGAGGCCATCAGCGCGTTGGAGTGCCAGTTTGCCGGATAAGCGCTGAGCGCATCGCTGTTGTTGCGCGTCTCCTGGCCGTCGCGGCGGCTGTAGACCAGCACGCCGCGTAAAATTTCATCGCCAGCCGCGGCGGTAATGCCGTTGTGCCAGCTGCGGTTGGATGAATCGTAGCCCGACTGGTAGCCAAAGTAAGTCGATTTATCAGGGGTGAGATAGTCGTCCGCCGATTTCGGCAGGAATGAAACCGCGCCGCCAATCGCATTGTTCGCCGTGGCTGTAGAGGTCGCGCCGGATTCGATATCAACCTGACCATAGATATAGGGATCGATATAGTCGCGGCCAATGCCAAAGGTATTCACGCCCGCGCGGCTGGCATAGCCACGTCCCGTAGCTTCCGGCTGAGGAATGCCGTCTACATCCAGCCCGACGCGGTTGCTTTCCAGGCCGCGAATGTTATAGCCGGTGTAGCCGCCGCGATCGAAACCGCTTTTGCCCGCCCCCGATCCGCCGCTGACGCCGGTGGCGCTGATTAACGGTTCATAGCGCATCACCGAACCGAAATCGGTAGTGCCTTTCTTTTGCATTTCTGCTGCGGTAATAGTGGTTTTACCGCCCGCTTCTTTCTTCAGCTGCGGTGCCGTTACCACCATTTGCGGCTCGGTGTCCGTAGCTGGCTGACTGTCGGTGGAGGTGATGGTCGTAGTCTGTGCCGCTGAAGCACAGCCTACAGCCACCAGCGCGGTAAACAGGATGGAGGTCTGGAAAGATCCCTGAGGAGAAATTTTTTTAAGCATTCTGGTAAGCCTTTAATCATTATTAGTATCGACTCACATTGCCGCCAAAAGCGCCCGCCGCGCGTTATTGCAGTCGATCCCTGACTGATGTTGAATGCGAATGATAATCATATTGATTGCTAATGGCAATCATTTCGCCAGCTGATTTATACGATAAGCAAAGCGTGACGCTCTGCCGTCTTGACAGCTTCCAATGTTCGCCAGAAGATGGCTTTTCTTCTTTTTTGCCGGACGTAACCCATGACATCGCCTGCCATCACTATTCAATACTGTTCACAATGTAACTGGCTGCTGCGCGCGGGCTGGATGGCTCAGGAGCTGCTGCACACTTTCGGCACCGATTTGGCTTCGGTAACGCTGGTGCCGGGTACCGGCGGCATCTATCAGATCGCCGTTGACGGTCATCTGCTGTGGGACCGTAAGGCGGACGGCGGTTTCCCGGAGGTGAAGGAACTGAAGCAGCGAGTGCGTAATTACTGTTTTCCCGAGCGGGATTTAGGGCATATTGACAGGGCGTAACTTTTTTACTGACTAATAAAAAAGGAAAAATATGAGCAGCCTGCCCTCATGGAACGTTGGTGAATTAAAAATCACTAAGCTTGTGGAACAAACCGCAACTCTGCCCGCCTCCAGGCTTTATCCGGAAGTGACCGAACAACAGCTGCAAGGCTTTGCCAGCGGCATGACGCCGGATAGCCCGCTGCAAATGAGCGTTCACAGCTGGCTGGTAGAATCGCCGCAAGGGCGCTTTTTGATCGATACCGCAACGGGCAACAACAAGTCGCGCCCTTTCAGCCCGCTTTTCGACCGGCTCAACAGCCCGTGGATGGATAATTTCCTGGCTACCGGCCTGCAGCCGGAAGATATTGATTATGTCCTGCATACCCATTTGCACACCGACCACGTGGGCTGGAACACAAAGTGGGACGGCGAACGCTGGGTTCCCACTTTTCCCAATGCAACATGGGCTATTCCCGAAGGTGAAATCGCCTGGTATCAGACGCCTGCCGCCGCGCCGCGCCTGATTGTGTTTACCGATAGCGTGCAGCCCATTATCGATGCCGGAAAAGCAGAACTCATTGCGGACAGCGGCGGAGAATATCTGCCCGGCATCCACTTTCTGCCGACGCCCGGCCATAGCGTCAGCCATATGAGCATCGCTTTTGCGTCCGCTGGAGAAATCGCACTGTTTACCGGCGACGTTATGCATAACGAAATCCAGGTATCCGAGCCGGCACTCTCCTCGGTGTATTGCCAGAATAAAGAAGCGGCCCGCCGCGCCAGAGCCTGGCTGCTCGACTACGCCGTCCAACAGCAGGCGACGCTGTTTACCGTGCATTTTAGCGGCAGCGCGGCAGGGAAAATCACTCGGGACGCCACCGGCTATACCTGGCAAGAAATGTGATGCCGATCACATCATACTTGTGTCGGCATCCCGCTTCGCTGTAGACTCCGTCCGCTCTGTGCAGCTTGCTGGCAGAGCATAAAACAGAGGCCGTCCAACCCGGCCTCACGCTAACAAACTTTCTCACCTGTCCTGCCAGATGCTCTGCGCTCGTCGTTTCTTGCGGCCGGGTATCGGCATTCATCGCTAATTTAAGTGCACTTTTTATGACTACTGTAAGCCCGACTCTTCCTGCGGCCCGTGCCGCTGGCCCGCTGCTGTTTGCCCTGGCGCTGGGCGCCTTCGCCATTGGCCTGAGCGAATTTGTGATTATGGGCCTGCTGCCGCAGGTGGCAGACGCCATGCACGTCAGCCTTGCCGAAGGCAGCCGCTTTATCAGCTATTACGCGCTGGGCGTGGTGATTGGCGCACCACTCTTTTCACTGAGTACCGCAAAACTGAACCGTAAATACCAGCTGATGATTTTTATTCTGCTGTTTTTGGTTGGCAACGTTAGCAGCGTGCTGGCAGGCAATGCTCACACGCTGGTCGTTTCCCGCTTTATCAGCGGACTGCCGCACGGCGCTTTCCTTGGCGTGGCGGCGCTGGCGGCGGCTTCGCTGGTGGAAGAGAATCGTCGTGGCCAGGCGGTTGGCAAAGTGATGCTTGGCCTGACGCTGGCCTCGCTGCTGGGTAATCCGGCGGCGACGCTATTGGGCGAGCATCTTGACTGGCGCTGGGCCTTTGCCTGTGTGTCGCTGCTGTCGCTGGTCGATGCGATCCTGATCTTCAAACTTTTCCCCAATTTGCAGGAAGAAGCCCAAAGCTCGCCGCTAAAAGAGATCCGGGGCCTGGCGAATATTCGTATCTGGCTAACGCTGGGCATTGCGGCTATCGGCTTTGGCGGCATGTTTGCCGTTATCAGCTATATCGCGCCGATTCTGACGCTGGCCGCGCATCTTTCCACGCTCTGGCTGCCGGTGGTGCTGTTTGCTTTTGGGCTGGGTATGGTGCTGGGTAACCTGGCGGGCGGCAGGCTGGCTGACCGCAAGATCATGCTGTCGATTTTCTGCATTCTGGTTTGGAGCGTAGTAGTCCTGTCGCTGTTCCCGCTGATGGTGCTTTCTGCCAGCGGTTTGATGCTGGGCGCTTTCCTGATCGGCACTAACCTGGCGCTCTGCGCACCGTTGCAGGTTCGGCTGATGCAGGTCGCCGGAAAAGCGCAAACGCTGGCGGCAACGCTGAACCATTCCGCCTTTAATATTGCCAATGCGCTGGGCGCGTTTTTGGGTGCCTGGGTCGTACAAAAAGGCTATCCGATGACGCAAACCGCCAGCTATGGTGCCATTCTGCCGGTGCTGGGCATGGTGATTTTTATTTTTGCCCTGCTGAAAGAAGTGGCCGACCGTAAAAACAGCGCGGTTAGCTCTACCGATCTGATTTAAAAAATGAGCCGGCGCTTTTATTCTTTTATTACAAAACAGGTAGCGCCGACTTATCCCTTCATTACAGAATAAGTAGCATTGGCTTATCCCTTCCCGCCTCAGTGATATTGCGTGATCTTTCTGGCGCGCATAGCGAACCAGAGCGGCAGCGGTAGCGTGACGGCAAGCAGCGCCCACAGCAGCGTATAGACGGATTCCACGCCGTCGTTTTGCAGATTGATAAAGAGTTTGACCGGCATTCCCTGCGGAAAGTAGCTAAATACCAATACAATGCCGAATTCACCGATAATCCTTACCCAGGCAAGCGCCAGCGCTGCGGCCAGGCCGCGCGAAGCCTGCGGCAGCGTCAGCCGCCAGAATACCTGCCAGACGGACGCCCCCAGCGTTTCACCCACTTCTTCAATATCGCGCGGCACCGCTTCAAACGCCGTGCGGGATGACAGCACAAACCACGGCAGTCCCGCATAAAGCTGGGCAACAACAAAAGCGCCGGGATTATTATTCAGCTGCAAACTTACCGCCGACAGTGCTTCACCAATTGAACTGTAAGGCCCCCAGGTGGAAATCAGCAGGATCCCCATTGCCAGCGGCGGCGTCAGGAGCGGAATTAACACGGCCGCCTCCACCACGCCGCGCCAGCTGCTGCGGCTTCTCGCCAGCCAGTACGCCAGCGGGATACCGGTCAGCACAATGATCGGCAGCGCAACAGCGCTCAGCAACAGCGAAACGCCAATGGCCTGACCATCACCATAAGCCAGCTGGAAGCTGTGCCACGGCGTTATTAGCGCAAGCGTAATAAAAGGAATAACCAGCAGGACAACTGCCGGTATTCCCAGCCAGAAAGAGCGCAAGTTAAAGCGCGCCGCCTTTCGGCTGACCGTAACCGTTCTGCTTAAACAGCGTCTGGCCCTCTTCGCTCTGCATAAACTTAACGAACTTCTGCGCCAGTTCAGGATGCGGCGCATTTTTCAGCACGGCGGCATAAAACACCAGCGGCTGTGGATGCAGCGTTTTCTGCTGGCCTTTGGCATCGGTAATGGCAAAGCTAACCTTGCTGTACCACGTTTTATCCAGCTCCGGGTTGCTCAGATTGATCTCATCCGGCAGCGTGATGTAAGGCAGTTTTGCAGAGCGGGTCGCGCTTTCATAGCCGGATGCCGCATCTACCTGGCCCGCTTCCAGCCGTGAAAGCAGGCCGCCTTCGGCAAAGACCTGCTGAGGATTCTGCGTGTCGCCCAGCACGTTTTTCGTCAGTTGCGGCTGCTGGTAATAGCGGCTGGCTAACATCATGGTAAAGATAATGTTTTGCCCCTGAGGATCGGTGGCGGGATCGGTGCGGCCAAAGCGCAGCGACGGCGTTTGCAGCACTTTCCACCACGGCTGCGCGTTTGCTTTGCCTTCACGAATGGCGTCAAAAGCCTGGGCATATTTTCCCTTCGGGTTGTAAGCAATCACCATGCTGGTGCTGGCGACCGGCTCGGCTTTCTCTACGAGTCCCGCTTTTTGCAGCACTGCAATGGGGCCTGGCGTGACCGAAACGAACACGTCCGCCACCACTTTTTTGGAAGCCAGCAGATTAGCCATGCCGTAAGCGCCCTGTCCCTGGCCCTGATAGTTAACCTGCTGCGCTTTGGCAAAAGCAGGCCCCAGCGCCTTATCCATCGCCACGCCCATGGAGCCTGCGTAGGTCACGCGAAAATCTTCCGCCGCGTGGGCGAAAGAGGTGGAAGCGGCCAGCAGCAGCAGCGTAGCGACGGTGGTTCTGCGTTCAGGGATCATAAGATACTCCGTTATATAATTGATGACATTACGATAGGATATTTTTAATCAACGTCAATAAACAATTCGTTAACGTAAACGATCGTCTGTTTTAGCACGGCTTAACAGGGCAAAACGATGCTGGCTATTCTTTATTTAGGGGCATGACCATAAATAAACTGGCTAGTGATAACAGGCTTGCCTGTTCTGGTACAGGTTCAGGGAGAGTCAGCTTATTTAGCTGACCATAAGAATACCGGCACGATTTATAACGTGCAGGAACATATAAATTATTTTTATAAATAAAGTCTGGCTGCATTAATTAAAGTGGGACGCCGCTTTAAGATCTATTTTTATAAGCTTTTGGCTTCATCGCGCCGGAGCCGTTTTAACCGCACTTTTTAAACGCTTCCCCGGCACGTTTTAAGGTATTATTTATTTAACATTGTACCTTCCGATCCATAACACAGCCGGGTGGACTGCTAACCATCATGACCTCTTCTTTCGTCTCTCCCGTTTTCGACGGCCATAACGATCTTCTGCTGCGCCTGTGGTTACAGGAGCAAGGCGATCCCGTCGCGGATTTCCTGCACGGCACCCTGAGTGGTCATCTGGACATGGCGCGCATACGTCAGGGCGGCTTTGCTGGCGGCCTGTTTGCGGTTTTTGTGCCGCCTGCCCAGTACGCCAGACAGAGTAAAACGGAGTATGTGGAAGAAGATCACGATCCGCTGGCGATTACCGAAGCGCAGATCGCGTTACTGCACCAGATTGCCGATCGTTCCGCAGGTCAGGCGCGGATCTGCCGTAGCGTTGGCGAGATCGAGCGCTGTATGGCTGAGGGCGTGCTGGCAATGGTGCTGCATATTGAAGGGGCAGAAGCGCTGGATGAAGAGTGCAGCCAGCTCGACCGCTGGATAGCCGCCGGGCTGCGCAGCATTGGGCCTCTGTGGAATCTGCAAAACCGTTTTGGCGTCGGCGTAACGGGAGATTTTCCCGGTTCGCCCGACAGCGGCGAGGGGCTAACTCCGGCGGGCCTGAATCTGCTGCGGATCTGTAACAGCAAAAAGCTGCTGATCGACCTGTCGCACATGAATGAAAAATCCTTCTGGCAGGTAGCTAACCTCAGTCATGCGCCGCTGGTCGCCACGCATTCTAACGTGCATGCCCTTTGCCCGCAGCCGCGCAACCTCACCGCTCGCCAGCTGGCCGCCATTGCCGAAAGCGATGGCTTTGTCGGCATTAACTTCGGCAACGCCTTTCTGCGCGCCGACGGCAAGCGTGACGAGAGTACCTCGCTGGGCGAAATGGTGCGTCATCTGGACGCGCTGCTGGAAAAGCTGGGCGAAGATGGCGTTGGCTTCGGTTCGGATTTCGACGGCATTAGCGTGCCTGGCGAACTGGGCGACGTGGCCGGACTGCCGCGTCTGATTGCCGCGATGACGCAGGCCGGTTATTCCCGCGAGCTGGTCGAAAAAATTTGCTGGCGTAACTGGCTGCGCGTCCTGAAGAAAACCTGGGGCGAATGAACCCGACAGAAGGTTACGCCTGTTTTTCTCATTAACCTTGCGGCTTACAGGGTTGATATCATATTGACATAGGCGCAACATTTGCGCCGCTTAAAAGTCAATATTTGACAATAAGCCAATTGCCTGCCGAACTTAACGGGCAGATTTTCATTCACACCATGAGGAGCTCCGCTATGTGGACTAAACCGACTTTTGTTGATTTACGCTTAGGCCTGGAAGTTACGCTGTACATCTCCAACCGCTAAGCCCTTATGCCCACGGCCGTGGGCATTTCCTCTTTTTTCTGGTCTACA
Organism: Erwinia sp. BNK-24-b; assembly: GCF_047456155.1. NCBI lineage: Bacteria > Pseudomonadati > Pseudomonadota > Gammaproteobacteria > Enterobacterales > Erwiniaceae > Erwinia > Erwinia sp. BNK-24-b. Next base: position 579,468 of record NZ_CP179901.1, on the reverse strand, counting down.
CATGCAAATTAACGTTCTTGGCTCTGCGGCCGGCGGCGGTTTTCCCCAGTGGAACTGTAACTGCCGAAACTGTCAGGGCGTGCGTAACGGCACCCTGAAAACTTCCGCACGTACGCAGTCCTCTATCGCTATCAGCGACGACGGCATCGACTTTGTGCTGTGCAACGCCTCGCCGGATATCGCGCACCAGATAGCCGCCACGCCCGCGCTGAATAAACATGGCGTACTGCGCGGCACCGCTATCGGCTCAATTATTTTGACCGACAGCCAGATTGACCATACGACCGGCCTGCTGAGCCTGCGCGAAGGCTGTCCGCATCAGGTCTGGTGTACGCCGGAAGTGCATGAAGATCTGACCACCGGCTTTCCCGTGTTTACGATGCTTGCGCACTGGAACGGCGGCCTTGTCCATCATGCTATTTCACCCGGCGAACCTTTTTCAGTAGCGGTCTGCCCGGCGCTGAAGTTTACCGCCATCCCGCTGCTCAGCAACGCGCCACCCTACTCGCAGTATCGCGGCAGACCGCTGCCCGGCCACAATGTCGCGCTGTTTATCGAAGATACCCGCAGCGGTAAAACGCTGATGTATGCGCCCGGCCTGGGCGAACCGGACAGCGAGCTATTGGGCTGGTTGCAGAAGGCCGACTGCCTGCTGATTGACGGTACGCTGTGGCAGGACAACGAGCTGGCGAATACCGGCGTAGGTCGCAATACCGGGAAGGATATGGGTCATCTGGCACTGGCTGAAGAGCAAGGCTTGATCGCGCTGCTGGCTTCGCTGCCCGCAGAACGCAAAATCCTTATTCATATTAACAATACCAACCCGATCCTGGACGAAGAGTCGGCCGAGCGTCAGGCGCTGGCGCAGCACGGCATCGAAGTCAGCTGGGACGGTATGCGTATCGACCTGTGAGAATATTATGAACACATCGACGCAAGCCATGACGCCCGAGGCGTTTGAACAGGCTTTGCGCGCCAAAGGCGCTTATTACCATATTCATCATCCGTATCACATAGCGATGCATAACGGCCAGGCAACCCGCGAGCAAATTCAGGGCTGGGTCGCCAACCGCTTTTACTACCAGACCAGCATTCCGCTGAAGGATGCCGCCATTATGGCTAACTGTCCGGATCCGCAGACGCGCCGCAAGTGGGTACAGCGCATTCTGGATCACGACGGCCACGAAGGTAGCGAAGGCGGCATTGAAGCCTGGCTGCGCCTGGGTGAAGCGGTCGGCCTGACGCGCGAAATGCTGCTGTCGGAAAAGATGGTGCTGCCCGGCGTGCGCTTTGCCGTCGATGCCTATGTTAATTTTGCGCGTCGTGCCGTCTGGCAGGAGGCGGCCTGTAGCTCGCTGACCGAGCTGTTCGCACCGGAAATTCATCAGTCGCGTCTCGACAGCTGGCCGCAGCACTACCAATGGATTGAAGCCGAAGGCTACGGCTATTTCCGTGGTCGTCTGGGTCAGGCCCGGCGCGACGTTGAGCACGGCTTACAGCTGGCGCTGGACTACTTCAAAACCGCCGAGCAGCAGCAGCGCATGCTGTCGATCCTCCAGTTCAAGCTGGATATTTTGTGGAGCATGCTGGACGCGATGAGCATGGCCTACGAGCTGCATCGTCCGCCTTACCATACCGTTACCGACCAGATCGCCTGGCATCACGAGAGATTGCTGTAATGACCCTTAACGACCAGCAGGTGCCGCTGTTTCGCCGCGGCTATCGGTTACAGTGGGAACCCACCCAGGATTGCCACGTTATCCTTTATCCGGAAGGCATGGCGAAGCTGAACGACAGCGCCACCTTTATTTTACAGCTGGTGGACGGCAAACGTACGCTGGCGTCACTGATTGCCGAGCTGAACGCTCGTTTTCCCGATGCAGGCGGCGTGGATGAAGATGTGAAAGCGTTCTTTATTCAGGCCTGCGAACAGAAGTGGATAATTTTCCGTGAACCTGCTTAAACCTCAGGTCAATCCGCCGCTCTGGCTGTTGGCCGAGCTGACCTATCGCTGTCCGTTACAGTGCCCTTACTGTTCTAACCCGCTGGACTTTGCGCAGCAGGAAAAAGAGCTGACCACTGAGCAATGGATAGAAGTTTTCAAACAGGCTCGCCAGATGGGCGCCGTGCAGCTGGGTTTTTCCGGCGGCGAACCGCTGGTGCGCAAAGATCTGCCCGAGCTGATCCGCGCGGCACGCGATCTGGGGTTTTATACCAACCTGATCACGTCCGGCATTGGTTTGACCCAGAAAAAGATCGACGCTTTTGCCGAAGCGGGACTGGATCATATCCAGATCAGCTTCCAGGCGAGCGATGAAACGCTGAACGCCGCGCTGGCGGGATCGCAAAAAGCGTTTCAACAAAAGCTGGAGATGGCGAAAGCGGTTAAGGCGCACGGCTATCCTATGGTGCTGAACTTTGTTCTGCATCGCCACAATATCGATCAGATCGCGCAGATCATTGAGCTGGCGATCGAGCTGGAAGCGGACGACGTCGAGCTGGCCACCTGCCAGTTTTACGGCTGGGCGCAGCTGAATCGCGAGGGCCTGCTGCCGACCCGTGAGCAGATTGCGCGCGCGGAAGAAGTGGTGCAGCACTATCGCGAAAAGATGAAGGACAGCAGCAATTTTGCCAACCTGCTGTTCGTTACGCCTGACTATTACGAAGAGCGGCCAAAAGGCTGTATGGGCGGCTGGGGCGCCATTTTCTTAAGCGTGACGCCGGAAGGTATGGCGCTGCCTTGCCACAGCGCGCGCCAGCTGCCCGTCGAGTTCCCCTCGGTGCTGGAGCATACGCTACAGGAAATCTGGTACGAATCTTTCGGCTTCAACAAATACCGCGGTTTTGACTGGATGCCGGAGCCTTGCCGCTCCTGCTCAGAAAAAGAGAAGGACTTTGGCGGCTGCCGCTGTCAGGCATTTATGCTGACCGGCAACGCGGACAACGCCGATCCCGTCTGCGCCAAATCGCCGCATCATGGGCAGATTCTGGAAGCGCGTGAACAGGCTAACTGCACCAATATGCGCATCGATCAGCTTCAGTTTCGTAATCGCGCTAACTCGCAGCTTATCTTTAAAACGGAAGTGTAAACGGCATGGCTTCCTGCATGGTGAACGGCCTGCGAGTCGAGGCCGTTTGCGAGCCTGACGCTACGCGATCCGCCGCGCTGTTTCGGCTGGCGGCCGGCAGCTTTGACGAACCGGCGAGCTGGCCTGGCCTGGCGCACCTGCTGGAACACGTGCTGTTTGCCGGTAGTGGAAATTTTCAGGATGAGCAGCGGCTGATGGCCTGGGCACCTGCGAACGGCGCACGGCTAAACGCCACCACGCTGGCACACAGCACCGCATGGTTTGTCGAGGTTGCGCCAGAGCAGCTGAACGAGGCGCTATGCAGGCTGACGGATATGCTGGCACGGCCGCTGCTGGCTGCGGAGGCTATTGCCGCGGAATCGGCAGCGATTGATGCCGAATACCGCATGCTGCAAAGTCACGAACCCACCTTGTGCGAAGCGGCGCTGAGCCTGGCTTTTACCTTGCCTAATCCTTTGCAGGATTTCCACGTCGGCAGTCGGCAACATTTTGGCGACGACGCGGCTGCTTTGCAGCAGGCGCTGCATGATTATCATCGGCAATTTTTCCACAGCGGCAATCTGGAACTCTGGCTGACTGGCCCACAGCCGCTGGCGGAGCTTAACGCGCTGGCGGAGAAGGCCGCGCGGGCATTTTTCCCGGCTTCTTCCGCCGCTGCGCTTTCTGCGACGGGAGCTTCCTCTGCCGGCGCGCTTTTTGCGGCGGACGCTTCTTCTGCACGTGCGCTTCCTGCAACCGAAGCTTCCTCCGCCAGTGCGCTTTCTGCGACGGGAGCTTCTTCTTCACGTGCACTTGTCGAAGCGGCAGCCGTTTCATGCCATCCTGATACTGAGTCCGCCGCGTTTCCGCTTTTAAAGCTGTCCAGAACGCGAACCTTTGCGCTGCAAAGCCAGGCCGCTGAACACTTGCAGATAAGCTTTCTGGTCGGTAACGATCCCGCCGCGTTTTCGCTGTTGCAGGAACTGCTGCTCGACAAAGCGCCAGGCAGCCTACTGGCAACGCTACGGGCAAAAGGATTGTGCGACGATATCCTGCTACTGGAACCCTATCGCAGCCCACGGCAGTCGGTGCTGAGCGTTCAGTTTCACCTCAGCGGCTTGCAGCCGCAACAGTGCGCGGAAATCGAAGCGGTGTTTTGCCGCTGGCTGGCGCAACTGCCGGATTTAACGCAGGCGCAGCTGTTGCACTATACTCGCCTGGCGCAGCGGCGCTTTAGCCAGCTTGCCAGCCTTGATCGGCTACGCGCGCTGGCCTTTGGTTTTCCTCCTGCCAGTGAACACCCGGCCACGCTGTTAACACAGCTTCACGCGCAGAATATGAGCCGCTTATGGGTATCGCCTGCGGTCAGCGCGCCGCTTGTCCAGGCGCAGGGATTTGCGCTTCGTTGCCGCCCTTTCGCTTTGCCTGCCGTGTCCTCTTCAGCGCCCGTATTTACGTTTTACTCTCCTGTGCAGGAAGCTGTTTTGCCCGAACTCCCCGCCACGCGGGCCGCGCTGCGGACGATCAACGCCAGCGGTGAAAGCTCGCTGCTGCTCAGTTTACAGCCCGGCCAGCAGCTATCCCGCCGCACGGCGGCCACTATTGAAGCGGCGCTACAGCCGGTCATGGGTGAATGCCTGCATCGCGGCGGCGAACTGAGCTTTACTCGTCAGCACGGCCTGTGGCTGCTGCGGCTAAGCGGAAAAAACGAGCGGCTGATTAATGGCCTGCATCAGGCGCTGAACGCTTTTCGGGACTGTTCAGCCACTACGCAAGCCTTTGCCGACAGGCTTTACCGCAAAGCGCAGCAGACGCTTGCCAGCGATATTGCCGTGCGTTGCCTGCTGGCTTACCTGCCGGATCTGCTGAACGGGCCGCCAGATCTGTCGAACGGGCCGCCAGGCGAAAATAGCCGCAGCACCGAAACGCTGGCAACAGCAGCTTTATCGACGCTACGCTGGCAGGCAACCTATTACGGTTCCGATGCTGAAACGGCAGACAGACTGGCACGTCTGCTTTCACAGTTGCCGGGCAGCGTTGTACCGCCATCAACGCCGCCAGTTTCCTTACCGGCACAGCCGCGTTATTTCTGTCCAACGCAAAGCCCCGACGCAGCGGCAATTATTTTCTGCCCGCTCGTCACGACCAGCGCTGAAAGCTTTGCCAGCTGGCAACTGCTGGCCGCGCTGCTGGCACCGCGTTTTTTTCAGCAGCTGCGGGTTGAACAGAATATTGGCTATGTCGTCAGCTGCCGCTTTCAGCAAATGGCGGGCCAGGCGGGTTTGTTGTTTGCGCTACAGTCGCCCTCGCTGACGACAAATAAGCTGTTTCATCATATTGACCAGTTTATTTTCCGCATGGCCGATACGGTCGCGGCTTTCACTACCGAAGCGCTACAGGAGAGCATTGCTTCCTTAGCACGCGCCTTACCCGCCGCTTCCATTAAAAATAGCGAGCAGGTTAGCGACCACTGGCTTCACCAGCAGTTAAATTTGCCGCTCGACGTCGAGACATATCGCCAGCTTTCGTCACGGCAGCTGCGTCAGGCTTACCAGCAGCTGAGCACCGGTCGTTGCCAATGGTGGCGGCTTAGCAATAGCTAACGCTACCTCAACAGGCGCGTCGGGCATGGGCAAAAAACGTGCCCCCTTTCGGCGCAGCATACCCTAAATCAAATCCGCTTCTCCTCCCCTGGTTTAATCGTTTCAGCTCAAATTTTATTCTCTGCCGCGGCCTGGAAACCATAAAGTTCTCTGCCTTTCTCACCGATAAACTTTTACCAGGCCCCCCCACGAGTACGAAGCATGATAAAAAATCTTAAAGTCGTTACCAGCATTGTTATCATGCTGGTCATTTTTAGCGGGCTGCTGCTGATCTCCAGCGCGCTCTCTTTCAACGCCGTTAGCCAGGATAAAGATAATTTCACCCGCGCCAGCGTGCTGACGCAACAGCAGGGACAGCTTAGCGATACGTGGCAGACGCTGCTTAAAACGCGCATCAGCATTAACCGTGCCGCGATCCGTATTCTGAAGAAGCAAACCGATCCGGCAACGCTGGCGTCCATCAACCAGCTGCTGTCTAACGCCACGGCCATGCTTGATGATGCACAAAAGCACTTTGATCGTTACAAAAACGCTCCGCTGCTTGCCGGACAAAGCAGTACGGTGGCCGACAGCGTAACGGACAGCTACCAGCAGCTCCACGATATAATGAAGCAGTCCATTCAGTTTCTTGGCGCTAATAATTACGAGGCCTATGGCAATCTTGAAGCCCAAAAAGCGCAGGATAATCTCGAAAAAAGCTACAACCAGTGGCGCGCGCAAAATGCGAAACTGCTGGCAACCGGGATAGTTGAGAACCAGCAGGGCTTCACGCATATGACGTGGACGCTGGCAGCGGTTATCGTCATGCTGCTGCTGGTCGTACTGGTTATCTGGAAAGTAATTAAGGATGTTTTACTGCAGCCATTAAAGCAGGTTCAAACGCATATTCAGCATATTGCTGAAGGCGAGCTGTCTAAAACGCTGGTCGTCGAAGGCCGCAGTGAAATTGCCGTTCTGGCGGCTCATCTGGTGGCGATGCAGCAGTCGCTGACCACTACCGTCAGCCACGTGCGGGAAAGCTCCGATGCTATCTATACCGGTGCGAGCGAAATCTCCATGGGTAACAACGACCTTTCTGCACGTACCGAGCAGCAGGCCGCCTCGCTGGAGCAGACGGCAGCAAGCATGGAAGAGCTGACCGCCACGGTGAAGCAAAACGCCGAAAACGCCCGGCAGGCTTCCCAGCTGGCAACCAGCGCCTCGGAAACGGCGGCGAAAGGCGGCAAAGTGGTCGACGGCGTGGTGCAAACCATGAGCGAGATTGCGGGCAGTTCGAAGAAAATTGCCGATATTATCAGCGTGATTGACGGCATCGCTTTCCAGACCAACATCCTGGCGCTGAACGCGGCGGTTGAAGCGGCGCGAGCTGGCGAACAGGGCCGTGGTTTTGCGGTGGTAGCGGGTGAAGTACGCAATCTGGCGCAGCGCAGCGCCCAGGCGGCAAAAGAGATCAAGACGCTGATTGAAGCTTCGGTCAGCCGCGTTGATGCCGGTTCGCATCAGGTCGCTACCGCCGGTGAGACTATGCACGATATCGTCAATGCGGTGGTACGGGTAACCGATATTATGGCGGAGATTGCTTCTGCTTCTGACGAGCAGAGCCGGGGCATCGACCAGATTGGCCTGGCCGTCACGGAGATGGATCGGGTTACGCAGCAGAACGCCTCGTTGGTGCAGCAGTCGGCCGCAGCCGCCGCTTCGCTGGAAGAACAGGCTAACCGACTTTCTCAGGCGGTGGCCGTCTTCCGAACCGGCCAGCACGCGTCTCCGGTAGCAAGCAGCGCACCCAAAAAATTACGCCCCGCCACGGCCGCAGTGGTGAAGGATGAGGGTAACTGGGAAACGTTTTAATTGTTCTGGCAGCCGGTTTTATCTGTGCAATATTTTATTAAGATAAGATCGGCTGCACTTCAGATTAAAGAATTGAAGACAGATTATTAACAGAAGAATTTAGTAGTACGAAGTAGCTTTATTATCCCTTTGACTTCCCCGCACAACGCAAAAATCGTGCATATGAAAGTTCATGCTGGCTGGCAAGCTTGAAAACTAACATTAATCGATTTTGTGACTCTTGATGCTCACGCTATTTTTGCTGCGCTTACTTTATAAACCTTATGATTTTGAAGTAAAATAGCTAACGTTATCAAATGAAGAGAAGCTTTGATGAAAAAACGCCCTGCCGCCCGCCTGCTTATCCTGGATGAAGCCTGATGGCAACGAAGTCTGGGCAGAAGAGCGCTTTTACCTGGTCAGAACGAATAACCTTGCTATAAACAATACGGGCTGGAGCGATCATGAACGGCACGTTATCAGCGACTCAGCCTGGTGGTCAATGGATGCGTTGCAGCAGAGTGAAGAGCTTATTTATCCTGAAAATATCGTTGCCATATTGTGCGCAGTGAAAATATATAAAAGCGCCATTTAAAAATAAATTCAATAATGTAATAAGAATAATTATCAAAACCATTTCGCAGAATTTAACCCGGCCGGAAAAATGATAATAATTATCACTCTTGCCTTCCCCATAGAAAAAGACAAAATTGTTAATATAATGGTTTTTATTTTATTACCGCGCGTGCATAATGCGCGAAATAATTAAACTCTGGAGCCGCTATGCTGACTGCCGAAATGACCGCTCGCCTGAACGACCAGCTAAACCTGGAATTCTTCTCCGCCAATCTCTATTTACAGATGAGCGCCTGGTGTGCCGACAAAGGCTTTGAGGGCGCGGCCGCTTTCCTGCGTGAACATTCAAGGGAAGAGATGCAGCACATGCAGCGTCTGTTCAACTATTTGAGCGATACCGGCGCGATGCCGGTGCTGGGCACCATCGCCGCGCCGCCGGTCACCTTTACTTCGCTGAACGAAGTGCTGGAGCAGGCTTACGAACACGAGCAGCTGATTACCGCAAAAATCAACGAGCTGGCGCATGCTTCTATGACCGCGCAGGACTATTCAACCTTTAATTTCCTGCAGTGGTACGTAGCCGAGCAGCACGAAGAAGAGAAACTGTTTAAATCCGTGCTGGACAAGCTGGCGCTGGTTGGTAACAGCGGTAAGGGCCTGTTCTTTGTTGATAAAGATTTGATGCAGATGAGCACCACTGGCGAATCCTGATAAAAAGAGGGCGAACCATTCGCCCTCTTTTTCCTGCTATAGCGTCAGATGATAGAACTTCGTATCAACCTTCATTAGCGGAAAAGCCGCCGGAAGCGCGACTGCCGCCACTTCGCTAAAGCCGTTCTTTTCGTAAAAGCGGTGCGCTGCCAAGAACTTCGCGGTTGTGCCCAGCCAAATCTCCGTTAGCTGCTCTTTTCTTCCGTGCGCAATCAGCGTTTGCAACAGGCTGTTTGCTACACCGCGATCCTTGCCCCGCCAGCCTTCCGCTACAAACATCTTACGCAGCGCGGCCTGCCGCTGGCCAATATCTTTCAGCCCAATGCAGCCCACCACGCGATCGTCCGCCAGCGCCAGCCAGAAATCGCCTGAACCCTGCTGATAAAAACCGGCGATATCGCTTAGATCCGGCTGCTGTTCTGCGGTAATCGCGATATTAAATTCATGATTCTGGATCGGCAGGATCAGATCCTTTACGCCAGCCTGATAGCGAGGATGGTAGCGCTGTACGCTAAGCTGCATGGTCATGGCCGTTCCTTACTTAAGCCAGCTGCTGGGCAATATTCTGCAGGCAGGTAGCAAAAACGCCTTCGCTGACGCTTTGCGCCACTTCCTGCTCGTCCTGGCCTGCCGCGACTTTAAAATCCGCCCACCATTCGGCCAGCGTAGTCCCGTCCGGCTTTGGCGATAGTTTGACGACAGCAACATAATCCGTCACCGGCATGATGCCGTCGAGGATGGCGTAATGCAGCTCCCAGTGCTGCTCGTCCAGCTTGACCAGACGCTCGCGCACGTGGCCTTCCGGCAGCGTCAGCTTGCGTACTACGCCGACTTCACTTTTGGTCGCGCCCTCTTCCAGCTCGCTGGCGGAAATGGCCGGATGGATTTTTGGCAGACCGTTAAAATCGGCAAGCAGCGGCCAGATTTTCTCTGGCGTAGCGGTGATAACGCGGCTGGCATAAGAAGTGTGCGACATAGCTGTGATTCCTTGATCGATATCGGGAAGATAACTTTAGCATGTAATTCAGCGCGCATTTATCCATCGCTGCGCTACGCTGCTGGTGTCCTTCCAAATTTAATTGATTTATATCAACGGCTAACGGATATTTTTCATTCAGTCTTCCGCCATCGTTTATATTCCACCCGGCCTGATAACGCGCATGGGCAGGGAAACCACGAGCCGTCCCGGAAACTAAGGAGAAGAGATGAAGCAAAAAATCAGCGGTCTGGCTATTGGCATTCTGTTAACCGGTAGCCTGCTGACAGGCTGTGACCATAAAGAACCGCCGGTCATAAAGTTTGTTGATGCCGAACAGGTAATGAAAGATTCGGGCCTGGCAGAACAGCAGCAGGCACGGCTGAAAGCCGTCGATGCAAAACTACAGGAAGGTCTGAAAATGGCCCAGGAGAACGGCGCAAAACTGCCGGAAGATAAGCGAGCGGCGGCGCTGCTTGCCGATCGCCAGCTGCTGAATATTGAATGGCAGCGTGAAAGACGCCAGATTGATGGTGTGGCGCTGCAGGCTATTAAGGAAGCCGCCGACGGCTATCGTCAGGAACACAAGCTGTCCGCTATTCTCCCGGCCCAGGCCGCATTCTCTTTCACGCCTGACGCGGATATCAGCAAGGAGATTGCGCAACGGCTGAAGGATAAAAAGCTGGATTTTGGTACGCTGCCGGAAATTGGCGTAAAGACGCCGGAACAGAGTTCCTCAGATGATAAGCCAGCCCGATAAGAGAAGGGGCGAACACTGTCGCCCCGCTTTTTTAACGATGCCCTTTTGCGGCGGCGGCAGAGAGATCCAGCCGCTGCCAGAAATTCTGATCCGCCGTCGTGCCCGATAGCGGATAGCCTGCGGCAATGGCGGTCGAAACCATTAGCTGGCGACGCTGGGCCGCGCTCAGATGTGGGAAAGGCGCTTCCAGCAGGACTTCCGCGCCTTCCGGCACCTTCAGCGCCATTTTCTGGCGCTCCTGCGGCAGATTGTAGGTCATGGCAAAATGCGCAAACTCCCGCATCTGCGGCACGGCATAAGGATCGGCCGCGCCTGCCGGTTTAGCGCACTCGGCAAGCGTCGTGCCGCACTCTTTTTCCAGCGCGGCGCGCAGCTGCGTTTTCGCCTCGTCAAAAAGCGCGCGATATTTTGCGTCGTTCAGGTAGTGCGCGACGTTACGCTGCGCCACCATGCGTGAACCAATTAAATCAATGGGATAATGCACGCCCAGCACCATACGGGAATAGCCGTAGCGCGCGGCGCGGTCAACCAGCGGTACAAAGCGTTCCGGGACCATTTCACCCAGCAGCAGCCCATCCGTCCAGGCCGTATTGGTATGTCCGCTGGGGAAAGAGCCTTCGCTGGCCTGATACGGCTGGTTATCTTTCACTACTGCCGTGTCCGGCACGGCGTGAATGGTATTGCCGGGCATCAGGAAGGGACGCGGATAGTTAAAGTGCGATTTGGCCGCGCCGGTACTGACCTCGCTGGCCTTAATTAACGCAGCAGCTTTGCCGATTTCGCCCTTATTGTACGCATTCAGAAAGGCCTGGCCCAGTTTTGGCCCCAGCGCGTCGGCGAGGAAAAAGAGATGGTCTTGCCCTTCTGCATCGATAATTGCCTGCTGGCGCTGGCCGTTCGTCGCATTCAGGTTCACCTGTTCAACCACGTGCATGCTGGCATCCAGCGTGCTTTTTGGCAGCGTGCTAAACGCGCTTAACAGCGCGATGCCTGCCTGCTGGTTCGCTTTTTTGCCAAAGTCGTAGCCGCTCTCTTTCAGCCACTTTTTGTCCGCCAGCTTGCTGCTTTGCTCCGCTTTTTCCAGCTGCGCTCGCGTTAGCTTGTCGGCATCGCCTTTTAGCGCATCGATTAGCGACTGCTGGATCTGGCTGTCGAGCGCGACAAACTGCGCGTTACTGCTGGCAGGCGTGGTGGTTTCGATGGTCGTCTGGAAGTGGTCAAGATTAACCGGCGTGGTGTTTGCCTGAGCAAAGTGACCGATCAGCAACGCACTGGCCAGCAGTGAATAACGAAAGCGCATAAAAGTTCCTTACTTTAAGTCGGTTAGCTTTATTGGCACTCATGCTGAAAGAGAAAGATGACAGGAAAGTGACAGCGGACGTAATTGGCGATATTTGGCTAATAATGAAGCCCGGAGGCGCACAGGACCCTTTATATCGCTTCCCTGCAGCTGATGAAATCCCTGACGTGCCGCTTCCCTACGGCTGATGGAATCCCTGACGTGCCGCTTCCCTGCGGCTGATGAAATCCCTGACGTGCCGCTTCCCTGCGGCTTTGAGACAGTTAACCGCCCACCACCGGCTTTTTGGTAGTGTCCAGCGCCTGCATAAAGGTATCGTCCAGATGCAAATGCTGGCGCACCAGTTCGGGCGGCGTCGAGGCCAGCCACTGGTTAAGCGAGATATCGGCGTAGTAGCTACTTTTAAACAGTTCCAGAAAACGCAGCGGCTTATCGCCAGTATTTTCTATGTAATGCCCCATCGCAAAGGGCACATAGCCCACGTCTCCGGCGCGGAAATCGAAGGTGCGCGCCTGGCCCGAAGAGGCAAACACGCCCATTCGTCCCTCGCCTTCCAGATAGTATTGCCACTCATCGGTATTAGGATGCCAGTGCAGCTCACGCATCGCGCCAGGCTGAAGCTCGACCAGCGCCGCCGCAATGGTTTTGGAGACTTTAAACACCGAAGAGTCGGTAATACGTACCGTGCCGCCTTTCAGCGTAATGGGCTGCTGCGCCAGCATTCTGTGGCTGAATGCGGTCTCTGAACGGGTTGCGCCCGCTATGGCATCGCTTTTCAGATCGCCCGGGACGTTGGCGGCAAAAATATATTCATCGGATGGCGAAGGAAGTTTATTGAAGGTTTCCACCGGCACGCCGAAGTTTTTTGCCAGCACTTCCGGCGGGACATGTTTAAACCAGTCGCTGAGCAGAAAGGTACTGTCTTCATCGAAACCGCCGCTGTCGAAAGCCAGCAGGAACTCGCAGCCGTCCGGGCCGAGGCCCTGAATAGAGTGCGGAACGCCAGGCGGGAAGTACCACAGATCGCCCACGCCAACGTCATCAACAAACCAGTGCCCGTCGACGTCCAGCGCGGTAATACGCGCCTTGCCGTAAAGCATATAGGCCCATTCGCCCTCTTTATGCCAGTGCAGCTCGCGAATACCGCCGCTGTTTAGCCGCATATTGACGCCCGCAATGCTTTTAGAGACGCCCAGTTCGCGTTCGGTAATTTGTCGCGTCCAGCCGCCGCTGCCTTTACGCACGTGAGAATCACTATAGGAAAAGCGCAGATTAGGTAAAGTACCGCTGTCGGTCGGAGGCGGGTTAACAATATCCGGGTTTTCACCCTGGCGCACCGGATCGTGGGGGCCAGGATCGCTGCCGCCCATGGTTCCCGTCCAGGGCTGCACCTGTATCGTCTGGTCATGCGCATGAACGCTGCCGGCCGCAAGCGCTACCGTGCCTCCGGCAGCAAAAGACATAAAGCTACGACGTGTGATGGGTTTCATGGTCTGCTTCCTTGTGTAGATGTTCAAAGTTGCATCGCTGACTGCCGACGCAAACTTAAGATTAACTACACAAACCTCAACCAAACCTAATCGGAAAACTTCTTAAGCCAACTGAAATGTAAGCAGAAATCCAAAAGTAAATTTCATCAAAACTTCAGGTATTTTTATAAAATATGGGCCATATAGCGCTACGCGGTTAATGTTATGTCTTTGTTACCAGCATTCTACAGTGATAAATTCTGTCTCAGCGGTCGTTTGTCCAGATCTGTTTGTCAGGCCCGAATGCTACAGGGAAACATATACTTACCAGCGAACATAGCCCGAAAAATATCCAACGGTAACTATCACCTCGCTAAAAATAGAGCACAAGACCCACGCTATAGCTGGAGCGGGTGCCAGATCTCGGTTACTGCGCCTTCGCCACCGGTAACAGGGTCATGCTGCGGCATAGGGACACGTTTAATCGCGTTTACCGAGGCTTCAACATGCTCCAGGTCGCTACGGCGCGTGTCGGGCTGCAACCCCCGAGGGTAAGCGCCAACGGCAATAAAATCTTCACTTGCCGCCATCTGCTGATGTCCCACGCCAGCCGGTATTAACACAGCGTCGCCCGCATGAACGGTCACTGCACGCCCCGTTTCGCCGCCGAACAGAATTTGCGCCCAGCCCGCGCTTATCCCCAATAATTCATGCGTATTGGGATGATAGTGGGTATAGGTAAAAACAGGAAAACGCCAGCGCGGCAGCCAGCCGTGTCGGGCAAAGGTATCTTCAAACCAGACAGCAAGATCTTCCACATCGCCAGGCACCACGCGCGGATAGATAATCAGCGGCAGAGGATTGTTAGGAACGCCGCTGGCGGGCTGGAAAGTCATATACTGTGGATTATTTGACGCGCCAGCGGAGAAGGTGCCGGCGGCAAAAGACATCATCGCAAGCAGATTACCGGCATAGGTCACCATAAGGCGTCTCCTGTTATTTGAATGATCTTAATTGTTAATTAATTGTGGCATCTACCGGAAAAGATGCAATAAGAAAAAAAGGATTTTTATCACATAACATGTTATTTTTTATTTACTTAACACAAATTATCTTTTTTAAGCGGCCGCCCATATTGCCCCCCACTTCATTTGCGTTAAGTCACCCCGATCATAACTTCATAAATAAAAGAAATTAACAAAGAAGTTGTGATGCAGACTTATTAAAAAGGCCGTCTAAACATCATCTTAATCAACCTGCCATAGCAGGGGACTTCATCTTAAAAAAATGGGAAAATTAAGCCCATTTATTCTGTTATGACACTATGGGTAATTCTGCTATGGCTTCGCACTATGTCATTCACAACTGGCTGATTGATAAAGATTCAGGTTCACTGATACATCAGCTGACGGGGGAAAAGCGGCGACTAGGCGAATATCAGTTCAAGCTTCTGCTGACTCTGGCCCAGCATGCGGGAAAGACGCTAACGCGGGAAGAACTTACCTCGCTGGTCTGGGAACGCCGCGTTATTGGTAATAACAGCTTACCCAATGCAGTCCATGCCTTACGCGTAGCGCTTGAGGATAATGGCAAACAGCAGCGAATAATTAAAACCATCCCTAAGAAAGGTTATATCCTGGAAGCTGAATATTGCCAGTGGTTATTGCCTGACGACGAGCAGACGGTCTCTTCAGCGCCTGATGAAATCACCGCTTCCCCTTTCTTTACGGCTAACGGACAGATCAAAGAGGCAGAAGCCCGCGAGGAATGGCAAAACAAAAATCAGCAGCCTGGCTCACTGCCACAGCAAGAAGTGCGTAAAAGCTTCTGGCGCTGGCTATGTCTCGCCCAGGCTATTTTACTGCTGACGCTCTTATTTTTTCTGATGCAGTAAAAAACCAGTCCGGCTGGCATAAAAAAGTGCCGCGTGCCGTATTTTTATTAATACCCGACAGGCTGACAGCTTTATTACTGGCGAAAAACGCCTGTGCGGTGGCAGGCGGCAACCAGCACGCTAATATCGTCGCAGCTATAATCAAACCGCAGCGAAAAAATAAGGAGTATTTTCAGACGGAAGATCTTCTGGCAAAGCAGAGCGAGGTTTTGTTGCCATTGCTGCCTGGCACAGCCGGGAAAGAAGTTGTGGTAAAGCTCGTAATAAAGATAGTTATGTAAAGCCTGCTGCGGCGTACCGCTGTGCCACTGTTTTTCCAGCACGTGCAGATTCTGCCGTAGTAACCTGTCCGGCACGCCTTTCAGTTCATTTAGCTTTTGCGCTATTCTGCTGTGTTCACGGTCTAAACTGGCTTCGCTTAACGCTCTTAAGGCAGCAAGCTTATCGATATCAAACGGCCTTCGCTGTATAAACTCCTGGCGAAGCTGCTGCGGTTGTAAAGCGGACAATGCCTGTTCGATAGTATATGCCGTTTGCCCATTACTCTTTTCAAACCCGGAAATAAAACGGCTCAGCGCAAAGAGAAACGCTTCTGGCTCTGCCTGATACTCTGCCATTAGCCGTAAGCATGCCTGATTAACGGCCAGCAGATCGGGATTTAATTCAGGCAGGTTTTCCGCCACGGCTTCGCTAACGTTAATACCGAATGCGGTGGGATGGCAGAGAATGGCCTTCGCTGCTCGCTCGCAGCCAATACTGGCGCTGTGGCGTACATGGTTTTTCCAGCGAAATTGCAATAAAGGCGGCGAACTGTGGCAGCCAGGACATCGACATTCATCAACGCTTTCCTGCTGGCGCAGAACAAAGTCGGGCATCCAGACAATAGCGGAGTGCCGTGATTTTTTTATTTTACCATCTTTAAACATGTCTGGCGCTCCGCCTCTGCTTTCTATTATCGTGGCGGAATTATACTTTTAACGTCGGGCAGTATTAAATTATTCCCGCATTAATTAATGCCTATTTATAATGCAGACAAATAACTTTGTTAAGAAAATAAAAAATAGTCGCCAGTTAAGTTATACAAATAAAGGGAGATATTAATAATATACCCCCTTTAAAAATAAGAACGCGATTAAGAATGGTTTTCGTCATCATCCTGAGCCTGGATGCATTCGGCGCTCCGCTCCGTCTGCCGATAGCAACTGTTATAGCTTTATTGCCAACAACTGTGTCTGCCATTCATTTGCATAACGTGGTTTACTGGCATCTGAATCGACAGGAGGTACCAGGTGCAAGACGTTAAACAGATACTGCTGCGCGAAATAGACACCCTTAATCGCGAAGAACAGCGTGATAACCGGCCGCGTTTCAGCTTTAACTTTCTGAAAACCCATCCTGGCTTATGGGCGTCCATGTATGTCTGTTATGCCCTGACCGTTGCGCTGATCTTCACCACGGAATTTTTGGGCTGGCCCGCTTTCTGGGGCGCGACCTTTTTTGTGCTGCTAATGAGCGGACTGATGCTGTTGGATGTGAATCCTCGCTATCGCTTTGAGGATATCGATACGCTGGATCTGCGCGTTTGCTATAACGGCGAGTGGTACTATGTGCGCACGCTGTCAGAGCAGGCAATTCAGGACATTTTGTCCAGCAGCCAGGTGCCGGACCGGGTAAAACAGGGCATTGAAAAACTGCTGTCGCTAAAGGGTGAAGTCGATTTTTACGATGTCTATCACTTAACCTGGGGCCAGCAGCGCGCCTCCCACGTTTAACCTGTCAGCTCCAGCGCTGGGTGAGTGAAAGCATTTCTTTTATTAACCCGCCCAGCGTTGCTACCGCCGCTTCCCGTTCCTCGTTCCATTCCCATGCGGCATTAAAACGGAAATAGTTAGCGTACTGCTCGCCGGTCGAAAACATTTTGCCCGGCGCTATGCTGATCTTCTGCTGTAAAGCGCGATAATAAAGCTCGGTGCTGTTTACCTCAGGCGGCAGCTCTATCCACAGAAAATAGCCGCCCTGCGAATCATTGATCTTCGCGCTGGCGGGCAGGTGCCGCCGCAGCGACTGGCGCGCCAGATTTTTGCGCTGCTCCAGCTTTTGCCTTAGCTTACGTAAATGGCTGTCGTAGCTACGCGTACCCAGATAATTGGCCAGCGTTAACTGCATGGGCGCACTGGTTGAAATTGTACTCATCAGCTGCAAACGCTGAATGCGCTGCGCGTGCTTGCCCGCCGCTACCCAGCCAACACGAAAACCCGCCACCAGATTTTTAGAAAAGGACGAGCAGTGCAGCACCGTATCCTGCTTTTCAAACGCCTTGGCCGGTAGCGGTTTCTCGCTACCAAAATAGAGCTCGCTGTAAACGTCATCCTCAATCAGCGTTACCTGATATGACTCCAGCAGCGCCACCAGATCCCTTTTTTTCTCCCGGCTTAGCGTGCATCCCAGCGGATTTTGCTGGTTCGACATCATCCAGCAGGCTTTTACCGGCAGCCTGGCCAGCGTGCTGGCCAACTCGTCAAGATCGATGCCGTGCTGGGGATGGGAGGCGATGGCCACGGCCTTCAGCTGTAGCCGTTCAATAGCCTGTAGCGCCCCGTAAAAACAGGGGTTTTCCACCACAACCCAGTCGCCGGGTTTGGTAACCGCCTGCAGACTCAGGTTAAGCGCTTCCATTGCGCCATTAGTGATAACTATCTCTTCGGGCGAAACCTGGATGCCCTGTAAGGCATAACGCTGCGCCAGCGTCTTCCGCAACGCTTCGTTGCCCGGCGGCAGGTTGTTTAACGCATCCGCCGGTTTTAGCGAATGTGAAACGGCGGTCAGCGAGCGCATCAGCTGTCGCTGCGGGAAAAGTTCGGGATCGGGAAAAGCGGAACCAAAAGGCACAATGCCGGGATCGCGGCAGGCCTGCAGGACTTCAAAAATAAAGTCGTTGATGTCCACCGACTCGGTGAGCTGCACTTTTTGATGGCTGGCAGGCTGGCTCAGAAACTCTGCCCGCGGCGCGACAAAGTAGCCCGACTGCGGACGGGACAGGATCCAGCCCTGGCTCTCCAGTACCTGATAGGCGTGCATCACCGTCATCAGACTCATCCCGCTTTGCGCAACCTGCTCGCGCAGTGAGGGAAGTTTGTCGCCCGGCAGCCAGATCTCACGATCGATCTGCTGCTGGATTTTTTCAATTAGCTGAAGATATTTTGCCAAACTGTTACAGGCCCGCGCTCGGAATTGAGCAACTATTATAGTTATGCGAACCTTAATTAAACAATCTTAGAAACGACCGACGCTTCTTCCGGCTCTTCAGCCGCTTTGACTAACGTCGGCGGCTGGTTAGAAATATGGTCGCCCGCATAGTGTTTTAGCTGCGGCACCTGCTCTGCCGGCACCGGTTTTCCTAACAGATAGCCCTGTAGCGAGTTACAGCCCAGGCCGGTAAGAAAATCCTGCTGCTCCCGGGTTTCTACCCCTTCCGCGACCACTTTTAGCTGTAGCGTCTGCGCCAGCGCAACGATAGCGGTGACGATGGTGGCGTCTTCGCTTCCCGTTTGCAGCTCGTTAACAAAGGCGCGATCGATTTTTAATTCGTTGGCCGGCAGGCGTTTTAAATAAAGCAGGCTGGAGTAGCCCGTGCCGAAATCGTCAATAGAAGCTTTGACGCCCAGCTCCGTCAGCTCGGTTAAGATACGCACGCTTTCGTCCGGATCGCGCATCGCCGTGGTTTCGGTAACTTCCAGCGTCAGCAGCTCCGGGGGGATCTGATGCTCTTTCAGGGCGTTAACCACCGTCTCTACCAGCCCGCTTTGCTCAAACTGTAGCGAAGAAAGATTGACTGCCACCGACCATTGCGTATTGCCCATCCGGTGCCAGACGCTAAGCTGGCGGCAGGCTTCATTAATTACCCAGTTACCGATGCTGACGATCAGTCCGGTTTTTTCCGCCAGCGGCAGGAAGATATCGGGCGTCAGCAGGCCACGCTGCGGATGCTGCCAGCGAATAAGTGCCTCAAAGCCGACAATCGGCCCCTGTGGCGCGCAGAATTTTGGCTGATAGAAGAGTGTTAGCTCGTTATGTTCCTGCGCCAGCCAGAGGTCGTTAATCAGCTGGAGCTGATTCTGGGCGATAGTGTTCATCGACGGCTGAAAGAAGCTGTAGTCGTTGCGGCCGTTATTTTTGGTATGGTACATCGCCGCATCGGCGTTAAACATGAGCTCGCGTTCGTCGTTACCGTCGCCCGGATACACCGCAATGCCGATACTCAGCGATACCACCAGCTCATAACGCGAGATTAAAAATGGCTCGTCAATGGCTTTCACCAGCATATCGGCCACGGCGGCCGCGTCGTTCGGCTCGCTGATCTCGACCAGCAGGACAAATTCATCACCGCCCAGACGCGCCAGCGTGTGGTGCCCTACCAGAAGATTCTTCATCCGATCGGTGACGGCTACCAGCAGGTTATCGCCAACGTGATGGCCAAAAGCGTCATTAACCGCCTTGAAGCCGTCCAGATCCATAAACATCAGGGCGAAAGAGGTATCTTCCCGCACCGCTTTATTCAGCGCCTGATCCAGCCGGTCTTCCAGCAAAATGCGGTTTGGCAAACGCGTCAGGTTGTCGTGCAGCGCCAGCTGGGCCAGCTCGCGGTTTGCTTCGGCCAGCGAAGAAGCCAGTACCGAAGTGCGCGCCTGCAGGCGGGCATCCAGCGTGGACACTACCAGCGTGATGCCCAGAATAGAGAGCGTTACCACCACGACCAGCACCGCCAGCCAGTTGCTGTTAACGCCCATCTGCGTGGCGTGGCTGTCCATCGGGAAATTGGCGGCGGCCATGCCGCTATAGTGCATGCCAGCAATCGCCGCGCCCATGATCAAAGCCGCTCCGGCGCGCAGCAGCGCAAGGTGTCCGCCGCCTTCGCGCAGTTTAAAAGCGAGCCACAGCGCGGCCGTTGACGCCACCAGCGCAATCACCACGGATACCGCTATCCAGCTCCAGTTCCAGCTGATCCCCGGCTCAAACATCAGGGCCGCCATGCCAATATAGTGCATCGCTACCACGCCGCTGGCCATGGCCACCGCGCCGACCATCAGCCGCGAGATCGTCAGTATGCCGTAGCAGACGATCCACAGGGCGAAAATCGACGCCGCAATAGCCACAAACATGGAGACCAGCGTCAGCAGGGGATCGTAGCTCATGACCATTGCCAGATTCATCGCCAGCATGCCAATAAAATGCATAGACCAGATACCGATGCCCATGGCAAAACCACCGCCAACCAGCCAGACCCGGGCCGCTTTGCCGGTCGACGTCGCGACTCTGCCCGCCATATCCAGCGCGGTATAGGAAGCCAGGAAGGCGACAAAGATGGAGACAATAACCAGTAACTGGTCGTAAGAGCTCATAAGCATATGCAAGTCTCTGATACAAAAGCCAGTTTTCTGGCACTGGATAATAGGATGATGAAGCTACAACAGCGTTTTCAATAATTACGGTATCGGCTAAATGGTAATCAACTTTACCCCAGGGGGAATAAAGTGGCGGCTCCCTGCGGGCAGGACGGAAGTTTTCCGCCTATCTCCTTATAATTTAACAGGTTTATTAGCGGTACCGCTTTGCCCGATGACCTTAGCATCCGCACTTTTTTTTGCCCAGCGAAACCCAGGATTAATCTTGATTATTTTCTTCTGTCGCGCCTTTTTGCCTTCAGCAGCGGGCCCGCGCACTGCTTTCAATTCATTAACATTATTTTTGCGTTTCGCTTCCCTGAGTTTTTCAGGCTGATCTATAGTGTAAAACATAAAAGAGATTACGAGATTGTTAACAGACGCGCCTTACTCTCTGTCAGGCGCACTTTGTCTGGCTTTACGCTTACTGTGGCGCGGCCATTGCTTGTTTATTAACACCGGGCGAAAAAGTACTTCCATTGGTCTGATCGGTAAGGATTGATTATGAAAATGAAGCTTTTTCTGCTGGGTTGCGGCCTGGGCCTCGGCGTGGCCTCTTCCGGCTTTGCCGCCACCACAACGGGAACAATCAACGCTACGCTGGTGCTGACCACCGGCTGTCTGGTCAACGGGCAAACCGCGACCACCGGCGTTAACTTCGGTACCTTAGACTTTGGTAGCAGCGCGGCAACTTTTGATACGCTGAACGCCACGCTGGTTGGCGCGCTGGGTAACGGTATTTTTGTGCGCTGCACAACAGGCCAGACTTATAACGTGCAGCTGACCAGCAGCAATGCCGCACCGGCTACCGTTTTTGGCGAGGTCACCGCACAGCCGCGCTATCTGATTTTAGGCAGTAACGCGACGCAGGGCATTGCCTATACCCTTTATAATTCCACCTCTTACACCACGCCCATCGCCAATAATACTAACCTGACCAGCACGGGCACGACCGATCCGACCAACGGTGATAACTATCCTATTTATGGTCGTATAACGGGCGGCGGCTTCAATGCGGCTATTCCGGCAGGAACCTACACGGACACGATTAACGTCGCCGTAAATTACTGACCGATGGTTTCAGGGAGCGCATCGTGCCGGAGCGGGTAACAGGACTGGCGAATCTGAGGCCGCTCTGCTTCACGTTTTTTTTTGTTATCGGCTCGGCACGGGCGCTGCCCACGCAGACTTTTCAGGTTTCGGCAACGATTGCTAACGGCTGCGTTGTTTCCGGCACCAATACGGGCGTGTTCGGCACGTTAAATTTCGGCACGCAGCCCGGCGTCGGGTCGGTTTCGGCCAGTGCCAGCTATGTACAAAGCTCGACGATTACGCTGGCCTGTACGCCAGGCACCACGCTGAATATGAGCATTAACGGCGGCAGTAACTATTCCAGCACGCGCAATCTTAAAATCGCTAACAACACGGATTTGGTGGCTTATTCGCTCTATACCAGCGCCACCCACAGTGCGGCAAGTGCCATTCCGGTCAATCAAAACGTGGCGCTGACCTATAGCAATGCCAATAACATTACGCTACCGATTTATGGCCTGCTGCAAATGAGCGGCGTCCGCCGGGCGGGTACTTACAGCGATACCTTAACGGTGACGCTGAGTTGGTAAAACAGGGAGAGAAAGGATGAAGATGTTACGTATGCTGACCTTGCTGGCGGGTTTTGCCGGGTCGCTGCTGCCCGCCTGGGCAGGAAACTCGGTATTGATTTGGCCTATCGATCCTAAAATCCACAGCGGCGATAAAGCCACCGAGCTGTGGCTGGAAAATCGTGGCGCTGCGACCACGCTGATGCAGGTTCGCGTTTTTACCTGGGAACAAAAAGAGGGCCACGAGCAGTATCAGACGCAGCAAACCGTGGCCGCCAGTCCGCCGCTGGTAAGAATAGAGCCGGGCCAAAAGCAGCTGGTCAGATTAATTAACCAGGTACCGCCTCCTGCCGGAACAGAGGTGGCTTACCGGGTCTTGCTTGATGAGATCCCCACGCCGCAAAAACCGGGTGATAACCAGGCCGGGCTGAATTTTCAGATGCGCTATTCTGTGCCGCTGTTTACCTACGGCGAAGGTCTTTCCGCCGAGGCGGCGAAGCCCGATCTGAGCTGGCAAATCGTTAACCAGAATGGCAGATCGATGCTGCGCATTACCAATAACGGTAACGGCCATGCGCGATTAAGCGACGTTTCGCTGGGCGGTCGAACGCTGTCAAACAGCCTGTTTGGCTACGTGTTGGCGCATTCCAGCAATACTTTTCCACTGAGCTTTCCGGCCTCCAGCCGTTCAACGCTGAGTGCGGAGCTGGATAACCACCAGACCTGGCGTAGCACCGGTTCGTCCCGCTAGCCGATGAGCAGGCGATCTGCGTCACAAAGACGCTGTTCCCTGGCTATCAGCCTGTTAAGCTGCCTGCTCCCCGTGGCCGGTCGCGCGGAAACCTATTCCTCTTTACCACCGCCGCCCACGCCTAACGCGGCAAGCTCGCAGAATCAGCAATATATGCTGGGGCTGGTGGTAAACGAGCAGGATAACGGCCAGGTCGTGCCGGTCGAATTTCGCGATAATCACTACCTGCTGCGCGCGGGCGATTTGCAGCGGGCGGGCATTCCTTCGGCGCTGATTACCTCTTCCATGATGGATGTATCCGCTATGCCGCAGGTAAAGGCGGAATATGACCAGGCGCGCCAGCGCATTCTGTTAACCGTGCCGCCCGGCTGGTTACCCAGGCAAAACCTGGAGAGCCAGCAGCAAAACGGGCCGCGCTATCCAGGCAGAACCTCTACCGGCGCGCTGTTTAATTACGATCTTTATACCAGCCATATCTCCTCTAACGGCAGCCGCCTTTCCGCCTTTAATGAATTTCGCCTGTTTGGCGCGCTGGGGCAGTTTTCCAGTAACGGCGTTTATCAGCAGCAGCTTTCCGGCCAGGCGGGCGCACAAAATGAAGGCTATCTACGCTACGACACATACTGGAGCAATCAGGATGAGAACCGCTCGCTAAGCTGGCGCGTGGGCGATCTGATTACCGATTCGCTGTCGTGGAGCAGCAGCGTGCGGCTGGGCGGGATTCAGATAGCGCGTGACTTTTCCGTGCGGCCCGACCTGGTGACTTATCCCCTGCCTTCGTTTTCCGGCCAGGCGGCAGTGCCTTCCACGGTTGACCTTTTTGTTAACGGCTATAAAAGCAGCACCAACAGCGTACAGCCCGGTCCCTGGTCAATGACCAATATGCCGTTTGTTAACGGTGCGGGCGAGGCGGTAGTGGTGACCACGGACGCGGCGGGTCGGCGCGTCTCTACCACTATGCCTTTTTACGTCTCCAGTAACCTGCTGAAGCCTGGCCTCTCCGACTTCTCCTTTTCCGCCGGTGCGCTGCGTAATAATTACGGCGTTAAAAGCTTTGACTATGGTTCAGCGGCTGCCAGCGGTTCCTGGCGCTATGGCGTGACCGACTGGCTGACGCTGGAAAGCCACGCCGAAGGTGCGGATGCCCTGGCTCAGGGCGGCGCTGGCGGTCAGTTACGGGTGGGTTCACTGGGCGTGGTCAACGCGGCTCTGGCGCAGAGCCAAATGAACGGCGAGCGCGGCAATCAGTACAGCTGGGGCTATCAGTACAGCAACAGCCGCTTTAATATCGGCACCCAGCATATTATTCGCTCGGCTGACTTCGGCAATCTTGCCCTGTATGGCGACCGCAACAGCGGCGTAGCGGGCACGGATTACACTCTCAGCCGACGCAGCGCGCAGTATAGCGCCAGCGTATCGCTCGACAGCTACGGCAGCCTGGGGGCGGCCTTTATTGATATCACCAGCGGCAGCGGCGATCGCACCCGGCTATTGAACCTTTCATGGAGTAAAAATATCTGGGGCAACAGCAGCCTCTATATTTCCGCCAGTCGCGATCAGCAGCAGGGCGAGTGGTCCGGCACCGTTTCGCTGGTGATCCCCTTCAGCGAACGCGGCAATGCCAGCCTGAGCGTGTCCAGGGATCAGCAGGGCATCACTTCGCAACGCGCCACGGTTTCCCGCTCGATGCCTACCGACGGCGGTTTTTCTTACGATGCTTCCTGGGCAAACCAGAGCAGCGGCGGCGACTATAAACAGGCGAGCCTGAGCTGGCGTAACCAGAAAGTGGAAACTTCAGCGGGCTTTTACGGCGATGGCGATTACAGCACGGAATGGGCGGATGTCACCGGCTCGCTGGTGTTGATGGACGGCAGCTATTTTGCCGCCAACCAGGTCAATGACGCTTTTGTGCTGGTGAAAACCGACTATCCAGATATTAACGTACGCTATGAAAACCAGGCGATGGGCAAAACCGACGCCAAAGGCTATCTGCTGGTGCCGGGCATTAGCTCTTACTACCCGGCGAAGTACGATATCGATACGCTGGATCTGCCTGCCGATATGACCACCTCCAGCGTCGAGCAGCGCTTTGCGGTTAAACGCGACAGCGGCTACCTCCTGCATTTCCCTATTGAACCACTGCGTGCGGCCAGCGTGGTTGTACATGACCAGCAGGGAAATCCTCTGCCCGTCTCTACCCAGATTATTCGCCCGGACAGCGCCACGGAATATGTTGGCTGGGACGGTATCGTCTGGATGGAAAACCTGCGGGAGAAAAACGTCTTCCGGGCCGAAACCCCGGACGGACGTCACTGCGAAGCCGAGCTGGATGTGCCCGGCGGTCGTCCAAAGTCGTTACAAACCTATGGCCCATTAACCTGTGCCCTTTCCGGCGCTTCAGGAAATTCACCATGACCATGCCATTATTAACACTTTTCCGGCGACCAGCCGTAAAAATGCCGTTGCTGCTTCGTCTGATGCTGTTTGTACTGCTGATGGGTTCATCATTGTCTGGCTGGGCGGCCTGTACGCTCCCCTCTTCTACCGCGACATTCGGCAGCGTCAGCTCTTTTACGGTAAATACCACCGTCAGCAATATTACCGCTAACGTCAATGTTAACTGTGGTTCCGGCAGCGTGCTTTCTTTGCTCTCTTCAGATTACATTAAGCTACAGCTTGCCAGCGCTACCTATACCAGCAGCACGCGCGGCGCGTTGAAAACCTCCAGTACCGGCACGGATTTGATTCCCGTTCGCGTCTGTAGTGATTCAGCCTGCGCCACGGAGATGCTGGTTGGCGGCACGGCGGTAACCTATAGCCAGGCTCAGTTGCTTAATTTGGTAGGAGTCGGCGGTGGGCAAAACTTCACTATTCCGCTCTATTTACGCACTGTAGCCGGACAGGTCGTGGCGGCCGGCACCTATACGGTCACGCTGAATATTTTGGTGAGCTATAGCATCTGTACGGGAATTGGCGCACTGGGACTGTGTGTTGCCGGCGGTCAGCAAACCGGCTCCGGCACGGTGCCCATCACCACTACGCTGGTTATCACCAATGACTGCACCACTATTACCGCCCCCAATATCAGCTTTGGCAGCGCGCCTCTGGTCAGCAGCTTTAGCGCCGTTTCGCAATCTATTAACGTGATTTGCACCAAAGGCAGTACCTATACGGTCGGCCTGAGCAACGGTAGCCATGCGGTTGGTACGCAGCGTTATATGATTAGCGGCACTAATCTGCTGGCTTATGAAATCTATAAAAACGCGACCACTTCGCGCTGGGGTCCGACGGGCACCGAACGCGTTGCCAGCACCGCGGCCAGCAGTATTACTACCGATGGACTGACCCGGACCTTTACCTATACGGCAAGAATATTGACCTCGCAGACGACACCGGTCGCAGGAAGCTACAGCGATAGCGTGGTGGTGGATCTGTCCTTTTAACCGATCAGCCCGGCGTAAAAAGCTGGTCTGCCGGTGGTTTTGCCCTTTGACAGTGCATTGTTAACCTCTTGTTACTAATATGTTTATATTTGCACCGCTTAAGGGTGAGGTCTGTCACATTAATCGACCGGGAAGCACGCTAAAAGATAAGAAAAACTGAAAGGACAGGCGATGACTTCTTTATCTTCACCCGCGAAAAAGCCGCAGAGCAGTGCGCGAACCATCTTCAATGTGACCAGCGGCAACTTTCTGGAAATGTACGACTTTATGGTGTTTGGCTATTACGCTACGGCGATTGCCAAAACCTTTTTCCCCGGCGATAACCCTTTTGCCTCGCTGATGTTAACGCTAATGACGTTTGGCGCGGGCTTTTTGATGCGCCCGCTGGGCGCGATTATTCTGGGTTCCTATATTGACCATCACGGTCGACGTAAAGGCCTGCTGTTAACGCTTGGGCTAATGGCTATCGGTACGCTGACTATCGCCGTGGTGCCGGGTTACAACACGCTGGGCGCGGCGGCGCCGATTCTGATTTTGCTGGGACGTTTGCTACAGGGTTTTTCAGCAGGCGTTGAGCTGGGCGGTGTTTCGGTTTATCTGAGCGAAATTGCCCCAAAGAACCGCAAAGGCTTTTTCGTCAGCTGGCAGTCCGGTAGCCAGCAGGTTGCGGTGATCTTCGCCGCGCTGCTTGGCCTGGCGCTGAATCACCTGCTGGCAAAAGATCAGGTTACCGACTGGGGCTGGCGTATTCCTTTCTTCGTCGGCTGTATGATTGTGCCTTTCCTGTTCTGGGTCAGAAGAATGCTGGAAGAGACCGAAGCGTTCAGCCAGCGCAAGGTGCACCCTTCCATGCGGCAAATCGTGAAGAGCGTTGCCAGTAACTGGGCGCTGGTGCTGGCCGGTATGCTGATGGTCGTTACCACTACCGTTATGTTTTATATGATCACCGCCTTTACGCCAACGTTCGGTAAAACGGTGCTGATGATGAGCGACAAACAGAGCTTTTTAGTGACGCTGTGCATCGGGCTGTCAAACCTGTTCTGGCTGCCGATAATGGGTGCCGTTTCTGACCGCTACGGTCGTCGTCCGCTGCTGATTTTGTTTACGGTACTGATGATTGCCACGGCGTGGCCGGTGCTGCACTGGCTGGTAGGTTCGCCTTCTTTCTCGCACCTGCTGGAAGCGGAACTCTGGTTATCGTTTCTGTATGCCAGCTATAACGGTGCGATGGTGGTCTATCTGGCTGAGGTCATGCCTGCGGAAGTACGCGCAACCGGCTTTTCGCTGGCTTATAGCCTGGCGACCGCGCTGTTCGGCGGCTTTACGCCTGCCGTGTCCAGCTACCTTATCCACGTTACCGGCGATAAGGCGATGCCAGGCGTCTGGCTGACTTTTGCTGCCGTTTGCGGTCTGGTTGGTACAATGATTATTAAGCGACTGGTACGTCAGTACCAGGCCCGCCACGCTGGTGAACCTGTGGCGCAGATGTAATGTTTTAAGGCATAAAAAAATCCGTAACCTGGGTTACGGATTTTTTTTGCTGATTCGCGGGGTAAAGGTAACTACTTCGCTACCGTTTCCATCCCCATCAAACCAATCTTCAGATAACCTGCCTGACGCAGCTTATCCATTACGCCCATCAGCGTTTCATAATCTACCGACTTGTCCGCCTGGAAGAAGATGGTTGCCTCTTTATTGCCCTGCGTCTGGCTATCCAGCGCGGCCAGCAGCGTTTCCTGCGTGACGGCGTTGTTGCCGATAAACAGCTGCTTATCCGCTTTAATAGAAAGGTAAACAGGTTTTTCCGGACGCGGCTGCGGCGCGCTGGTTGATGCAGGCAGATTGACGCGTACGTCAACGGTAGCCAACGGCGCAGCGACCATAAAGATAATCAGCAGCACCAGCATAACGTCAATAAACGGCGTGACGTTGATTTCGTGCATTTCACCGTTGCTTTCGAGATCTTCATTTAATCGCATGGCCATGTGCTTATCCTACCCGCAGCTTCTGTGCCTGCGCGCGCCGCGCGCCGTTGCTGGCAGCCAGGTCCAGATCGCGGCTTTGCAGCAGCATGATCTGAGCGGCAACGTCGCCCAACGTAGCTTTATAGTTAGCAATCATGCGGGCGAACACGTTATAGATAACCACGGCAGGGATCGCTGCGACCAGACCGATAGCCGTCGCCAGCAGCGCTTCTGCGATACCCGGTGCCACGACGGCCAGGTTGGTAGTTTGCGTCTGGGCGATACCGATAAAGCTGTTCATAATGCCCCATACGGTGCCGAACAGGCCGACAAACGGCGCGATAGCGCCAATCGTTGCCAGAAAGCCGTTGCCGCGACCGGCATGGCGGCTAAAGAAGGCGACGCGACGCTCAAGGCGGAAGGCGGTGCGTTCTTTAATGCCGTCGTTGTCTTCCGAATTCTCAGAAAGCTCCAGCTCGTTCTCCGCTTCTTTCAGCAGCTGGGCGCTAAGGCTATTGGCCTTAAAGGTGCGGCAGGCTTCCGCTGCTTCCGGCAGTGAGCGTGCCCCGGCCAGCGCCTGCTGCTCGTGCTTCAGGCGGCGCTTTGCTGAACTCAGCTCTGCGCTTTTACTGAAAAAGATTGCCCAGGTGACCACCGAAGCCAGCAGCAGTCCGATCATTACTACCTTTACTACGATGTCTGCATGATGATACATGCCCCAGACGGAGAGATCCGTCTGCATCAAATCATTCGTCACGCTGTCTCTCCAACAAGTTGCCGATAGCGAAAATTACTGTGCGGATCATACCAAATCACATCCGAATTGATAGTAGTTATCATTACTATTTACCTTTGAGGCACGACTTTTTACACTTTTTCGCCCTTTTCCCTGAACAGACCAGGGTTTTCCCTGAAACTTTGTCATGTAATAAACTGGCGAATATCGCCTCGCCGTTGGTCGTGTTAACGTTATGGTTTCACCGTCTTTGCAACCGGGTAACCGATGACCAGTAAAAAAATTGAAACGGCGCTGATTGCCGCCGGCCGTAGCAAACGTTACACCCAGGGTTCTGTTAACAGCGTCATTCAGCGTGCTTCCTCGCTGGTTTTTGACAGCGTCGCCGACAAAAAACGCGCCACTGCCGGACGGGCTGAAGGTGAACTTTTCTATGGACGGCGCGGTACGCTGACCCATTTTTCGCTACAGGAAGCAATGACGGAGCTGGAAGGCGGCGCGGGCTGCGTGCTTTACCCCTGCGGCGCGGCGGCGGTAGCTAATGCGATCCTCGCTTTCGTTGCCGCTGGCGATAATGTATTAATGGCGGGCTCCGTCTATGAGCCAACTCAGGATTTCTGTACCCATATCCTCGGTAAAATGAACGTCTCCACCACGTGGTTCGATCACACGATGGGAGCGGAAATTGGCGAGCTGGTCACCCCGCAAACCAAAGTCGTGTTTCTGGAGTCGCCCGCTTCCATCACGATGGAAGTGCAGGATATCCCGGCAATCGTTGCTGCCGTGCGCGCCAAAGCGCCCGAAGCCATTATCATGATCGATAACACCTGGGCGGCGGGCATTCTGTTTCGCGCGCTGGATTTCGGTATTGATATCTCAATACAGGCCGGCACAAAGTATCTGATTGGTCATTCCGATGCGATGATCGGCACCGCCGTAGCCAATGAACGCTGCTGGGCGCAGTTGCGTGAAAACTCTTATCTGATGGGACAAATGGTCGATGCGGATACCGCCTATATGGCCAGCCGCGGCCTGCGCACGCTCGCCGTTCGCCTGCGCCAGCATGAAGAGAGCGCGCTGCGAGTGGCCCACTGGCTGGCCGAGCGTCCGGAAGTCGCCGTAGTCAACCATCCGGCGCTGCCGCAGTGTAAGGGCCATGCGTTCTGGAAGCGCGATTTCAGCGGCAGCAGCGGCCTTTTTTCCTTTGTGCTCAAGGCGCGGTTAACCGATCGCCAGCTGGCAGATTACCTGGATAATTTTGAACATTTCAGCATGGCCTACTCCTGGGGCGGTTTTGAGTCGCTGATCCTGGCAAACCAGCCGGAAGAGCTGAACGCAATCCGCCCGGCACGCGAGGTAGATTTCAGCGGCACGCTGGTGCGTGTGCATATTGGTCTGGAAAACGTTGACGATCTGATTGACGATCTGGCCGCAGGTTTTGCCCGCCTGGGATAACAGCATAAACAAAATCGCAACAACCCGATATCTGCGCTGCCGATCAACGCTGGCGCAGAGTTTTACGAGTACACTAATAGCATTGATGCGGTAAACAGGATATGAGATGGCGGTATTTCATGAGATTGTGCGGGCGCTATGGCATCAGGATTTTGCCGCTCTGGCCAATCCCGATGTGATTTGGATTGTTTATGCGGTGATGTTTGTTACGCTGCTGCTGGAAAATGGACTGCTCCCCGCCGCGTTTTTGCCTGGCGACAGCCTGCTACTGCTGGCGGGTGCCATGATTGCCAAAGGCGTGATGGGCTTCTTCCCTACCCTTGTTATTCTGACGCTGGCGGCCAGCCTTGGCTACTGGCTGAGCTATCTACAGGGCCGCTGGCTGGGTAATACAAAGCTGGTCAGAGGCTGGCTGATGCATCTGCCCGCCCAGTATCACCAGCGCGCCTGGAGCCTGTTCCACCGCCACGGCCTGATGGCATTACTGCTTGGCCGTTTTCTGGCTTTTGTCCGGACGCTGCTGCCAACCATGGCCGGTATTTCTGGCCTGACGCACTCTCGCTTTCAGTTTTTTAACTGGCTCAGCGGCCTGCTCTGGGTCGGCATTCTGGTTTCGCTTGGCTATGCGATAAGCCAGGTGCCCTTTATCAAACGCCATGAAGATCAGGTGATGTCGGTGCTGATGATTCTGCCGCTGGTCCTGCTCTGCATCGGTCTTGTCGGCAGCCTGGCGCTGGTGTTCAAGCGGAAAAAGGCTTCTCAATAGGTACAACTGTTAACCTCTCTCAGCCGTTGGCAATAATCGCAGCGGCTTTCGGCTTCCTCAGCCGTGGGCAACAATCGCAGCGGCTTCGGGCTTCCCTGGCCATTGGCAATAATCGCAACGGCTTCAGGCTTCCTCAGCCATTAGCAATAATCGCAGCGGCTTCAGGCTTTCCTGGCCATTGGCAACAATCGCAACGGCTTCTGGCTTCCCTGGCCATTGGCAACAATCGCAGCGACGCGTTCGCTAACCGCTTACCTGCCCTGCCTCTCTTTCTATTCTGCCTGACGCATTCTGCCAATCTCTTCGCCCGGCGTAGCGCCAAAGTAGCGTTTGAACTCGCGCGAAAACTGCGAGGCGCTTTCATACCCTACCCGCATTGCCGCCGCACTCGCCTTCAACCCTTCATGCAGCATCAGCATTCGTGCCTGATGGAGCCGGTAACTTTTCAGATACTGTAACGGCGAGGTACTGGTTACCGCTTTGAAATTGTGGTGAAAGGCCGACACGCTCATGTTCACTTCTGCCGCCAGCTGCTCCACGCTCAGATTATCCGTGTAGTGATGCTGGATACGCCGTAGCGCGCGAGCTATCTGGCTAAACTGCGTCTGGCGGCTGACCAGCGCCATCAGCGCGCCACCACACGGCCCCGTCAACACATGGTAAAGCAGCTCGCGCACGATTTGCGGCCCCAGTACTCTGGCGTCGCGCGGGTTTTGCATAACGTCCAGCAGGCGTTCCGCTGCGCACAGCATGGTTTCAGTCAGCGGCGCAGAGTGGATACCGCGCGTTTGCGGCAGCGGATGAAAACTGTCGTCTTCGCCGATATCGATTAGCAAATCCTGCAATTTGACCGGCTCAACGTTCAGCAGGATGCCAGCCAGCGGCTCTTCCGGCGTGGCAAAAGTCTCGCACTCTACCGCCAACGGCACGGTAAGCATCAGATATTCCGACGCGTCATAGTGAAAAACATGGTTGCCCAGATAGCCGGTTTTCCGGCCCTGAAACAGAATCACAATGCCCGAGGAGTAAAGCACCGGCGTGCGACCGCTGGGCTGGCTGGCATAAATAAGCCGGATATCGGGCAGCAGCGACTGCACATCCGGCGTTGAGTTGATCAGCTGCACCACCTGACCCGCAAGCCTGGCACAAAGCGTATTGCGATCCATGAATTTTCCCCCAGAGAGAACAGAACCGGCATCATGCCGAATCCTGTTTCATTCATCCAGTCCCGAAGAGAAACAGGCAAGAGGAAAGCAGAAATGAGCATGCCGCGTCGGCGATTTAAAGCCTGGTCGGTTTGCTAACGCGCTCATTAATCTTAATTGCATAAAAGGGCCGCCAATCTCAACTAAACTTAGTGTCACTTCCCGACGCAGAAGCGTCGGCACCATCGCTGCAAAGGAGAGAACCATGGCAGAGCAACCGATTATCAAGCTTCACGACGGCAATATGATGCCCCAGCTCGGACTGGGCGTCTGGCAGGCAAGCATTGACGAGGCGCGTCAGGCCGCTCTTAAAGCGCTGTCGGTAGGCTATCGCTCCATCGATACCGCCGCAGCCTATAAAAATGAGGAAGGTATCGGCCAGGCGTTACAGGAAAGTCCGGTCGCCCGTGAAGATATTTTTGTTACCACCAAGCTGTGGAACGATGATCAACAGAACGTACCGCAGGCGCTGGAAAGCAGCCTGAAAAAACTGCAGCTGGAAAGTGTCGATCTCTATCTGATGCACTGGCCTTGCCCGGAAAAAGATAACTATGTCGATGCCTGGAAAGCGATGATTGAGCTACAGCAACAGGGCCTCACTAAAAGCATCGGCGTTTGTAATTTCCAGGAAGCGCACCTGAAGCGACTGATGGATGAAACGGGCGTGCGTCCGGTGATCAACCAGGTTGAGCTGCATCCGATGATGCAACAGCGTACGCTGCACGCGTGGAATGCGATGCACCAGATCCAGACTGAATCCTGGAGTCCGCTGGCTCAGGGCGGCAAAGGCGTATTTGACCAGGCCGTGATTAAAAACCTGGCGAAGAAATATGGTAAAACGCCTGCCCAGATCGTTATCCGCTGGCATCTGGACAGCGGCCTGGTGGTGATTCCAAAATCGATTACGCCATCGCGCATTGAAGAAAACTTTAAGGTGTTCGATTTCCGTCTGGAAAAACCGGAAATCAGCGAGATTGCCACGCTGGACAGCGGTAATCGCCTGGGGCCACACCCGGACGAGCTGAACTAAAGGGTATAAGTTGCTCCTGCAAGGCCGGGCCATGCGCCCGGCCTCGTTATTACAGCAGCCAGCTTTAGCTAATCCATGGCTGGTAAAACGGCGTTACGCCCTGGATGAATTAAACATCGGATAAACAGTTAACTTTTTTATGCATTATTGATGTTAAAAACATTCGTTAAATAGCGGAAACTTTCTCTTTTTAATTATTATTATCCGCCCGGCAAACCCGAATAAAAACAGCGCACTGCTTTGGTTATGATAATAAAACTTTGCGTGAAGATTAAAATCACGCGGTTTTCATTTCCTCCTGATAGGTTCAGCTAATCAATTGAATAAATTGCCATTGCTAAGAGCACGACTATACAGCCGATAAACTCAGTATACTGCTGCGGAAAGTGCTTTATCCCATCAATAGCAATGGAGAATAACCATGAAGAAAGTAATTTCCGCCGTCATGCTAATGCTGATCACCGGCTCCGTTTTTGCCGCGCAGATTGTTCCAAAAAGCGAGCTGAATAATTACGTTAAAAAAGAACGCGTCTCCATTTCTAACGTTATGGGCGGCAAATCTAAGGCGCTGGAGGCTTTACGGGCCGAAGTGGATAAAAAGGGCGGAGAATATATGTATATTACTTCACTGGACAGGCCTGGCGATTCCAGCCACTGGCGCGGTACGGCTATCGTTCTCGAAAAAGCAAAATAACCGCTTACCCGTTTATTTTCGCAAAGGCCTTATTTTCCCGCCCTGGTTGCCGAGCCAGGGCGGGTTTTATTTACTGCGCCAGAGGCTGAACCTGTAGCTGTCCCGCCGAGCCGCGATCGGCCATTTCCAGCGTCTGGCTATAGTAGACAAACGGGAAGTGTTCGGACGTTGACTGCGTGAAAGAGACAAACAGCTCCACGCTGCCATCTATCCATACCGTATCTTTCCAGCCGCGATCTTCGACCATTGGCTGTGCGCCGTTAACGTTTTTAATCAGGAACATCACGCCCTGAATATGAAACGCCTGCGGCATGTCCGCATGGATAACCCAGCGTTCAAAACTGCCCTGCTGCGCCTGCACGTCAACGCGGTTCATATCCCACAGCGCGCCGTTAATACCGGGCTGCGCATCGCCCAGGCGAAACTCCCGCATCCGGCTCACGCTGCCCTCAATCAGCTCGTCGGCCAGCAGCCGCATTGGCAGCGTATCGGTGACCAGCGGCAGCAGGCCGGTCGGACGCAGCGTGAGTATCAGCGTGGAGGTCAAAATAGCGGAAGGCTCGAAAAGGCCGCGTAGCCTGTCGACGATGCCTGCCGCCTGACCGGCCGTAATCGACACCTCATCACCCTGACTCATATCCACCAGAATTTCACGCCGCTCGCCTGGCGCCAGCGAAAGCTGCTGCACCGCTACAGGCGCGGGCAGAAAACCCTGATCGCTGGCGATAACGTTAAACGGCCTGTTATCGCTCATTTTTAGCTGGTAACGACGGGCGTTGGAAGCGTTAAGCAGCCGCAGCCGCACCCAGCCGCGCGAGACTTCAACATAGGGATTTTGTACGCCGTTAACTACCAGCGTATCGCCCATAAAACCGCCGCTGGCAGGCGCGCTGTAATCCGGCGCGCCAAAATTATCGAGGCGCTTGTCCTGGATAATCAGCGGAAAATCATCGACGCCGTAGTGGTTCGGCAGCGGAAGCTTTTTGCTGATCTCATCTTCCACCAGCCACATCCCGGCCAGGCCGTTGTAAACGTGCGGCGCCATGCGGTTGGGCGTATTGGCATGATACCAGCAGGTAGCGGCGGCCTGGCGAACCGGAATCACCGGTGCCCAGTCAACGCCTGGCGACATCATCCTTGCGGCACCGCCAGCCAGCGCGCCGGGCACCTGTAGCCCGCTGACGGTCATCGCCACAGGTTCATTCAGGCGATTGCTGTAAATCAGCTTAACGTCGTCGCCGCTCCAGACCCTGACGGTTGGCCCCAGATAGAGGCCGTTGATCCCCCAAACCTGGGCTTTACTGCCGCCGGTAAACGACCAGTGGCTGCGCTGCAGGGTCAGGAAAATCGGCTGGCCGCGTCGGGACTCAATAAGCGGCGGCACCGGTAAAGCATTGCCTGGCCCGGCGGCACGTACGCTGACGGGCAGCGCACCGGCGCACAGCGCTATGCCCGATGCCTGGATAAACTGACGTCGACTGAAGGACATAAAAACTCCGTAACCCAAAAGGCAGCCCGCCGGGCCGCCGCTAGCCATTTTTTATGATTGTTGCATGCTGTGTTGACCAGAAGTTGGCCGGTACTACCTTTTGCCTGCGGCTTCCCGTGCGGCCACTTCCGCATTCAGCTCTGCCAGCTTATCCGCCATCAGTTCGCGGCAGTGTGTTGCCAGCTTGCGCACGGATTTGTCCGCAAAGGCTGACGTATCAATCGGCGGCAGCATTTCGACAATAACCAGACCGTTATTCAGGCGGTTAAGCTTAATTTTGTCGTGCGTATTGCTGACGACAATCGGGATAATCGGTACGCCCGCAGCCATAGCGGCATGAAAAGCGCCGGTTTTAAACGGCAGCAGGCCGCGTCCACGGCTACGGGTTCCTTCCGGGAACATCCAGAAAGAGATCTTTTTCTTTTTAAACTGGTCTATCAGCTCGTTAATGGTGCCGTGCGCTTTGTTGCGGTTATCACGATCGATCAGCAGATTACCGGTCAGCCAGTAGAGCAGCCCAAAGAAGGGGATCCACAACAGGCTCTTTTTTCCTACCGTTACGGTAGTCGGCTGCACGACTTTTGCCGCCGTGATCATGTCATAGTTGTTCTGGTGGTTTGCGATATAGATCGCATTAGGATAGTTGTCCGATCCCTGCGGCTTGCGAATCTCGACCTTCAGGCCAAACAGCGTCGACAGGCGGCCAAACAGATGGCCAAAAGTGGCGACGTGGCGAGGATTGCGCGGGCTGAACAGACACCAGATACAGCCAAATACACACACCAGAATTGAATACAAGACGGTCACAACGATCCGTAAAATTGACAGCATCACTTCCTCATCATTGCTGGTCATAAGCAGCGCTGCGGGCGACCACGTACAGCGGCCGCGCACAGGAACTGCCGAGAGGTTACGCCTTATGCGGCGCGCCGGTTGCAGTATATCCTCAAATTAGCAGAATAGTCTGCTTTTCACCGGGTTAGCGCCTTGCGGCAGGCCTTTTACTCTTCGCTATCGCCACTCGCTGGTCGTTGCGGCGCGTCAACCTCAACGCGATCGATACGCTGCAGGCCGCGCGGCAACAGCGTGCCGCGGCGTCCACGCTCGGCACGGAACTTCTGTAAATCTTCCGGGCGTAGCGTCAGCTTGCGTTTGCCAACGTGCAGCGTGATTGACGTTTGTGGCGACAGCAGCAGCAGCCAGGCCAGCTTATCTTCGCCGGAAGCCGCTTCCGCTGAAGGGATCGAGATGATCTTGTTGCCTTTGCCTTTTGAAAGCTGCGGCAGATCGCCAACCGGGAACATCAGCATTCTGCCCGCCGCCGTGATCGCCAGCAGCAGATCGTCTTCGTGATAGATCGCCTGCGGCGTCATGACTCTGGCGTTTTGCGGCAGCGTCAGCAGCGCTTTACCGGCACGATTGCGGGAAACCAGATCGCTGAAGGTGCAGACAAAACCATAGCCCGCATCGGAAGCCATCAGCAGTTTCTGATCGTCCGCTTCCATCAGCACCTGTTCAACAACCGCGCCCGGCGGCGGCGTCAGCTTACCGGTTAGCGGCTCGCCCTGCCCGCGCGCGGAAGGCAGCGTAACCGGTTCAAGCGTATAGCTGCGCCCGGTGGAATCAATAAAGGCTACCGGCTGGTTACTTTTGCCGCGCGCCGCCGCACGATAGCTGTCGCCTGCCTTATAGCTCAGGCCGCTCGGGTCAATATCGTGACCTTTGGCACTGCGTACCCATCCCATTTGCGACAGCACGATGGTGACGGGTTCAGACGGCACCAGCTCGTTTTCGCTGATCGCTTTGGCTTCTTCGCGTTCGCGCAGTGGAGAACGGCGTTCATCCCCATAAGCTTCGCTGTCAGCCTGGAGTTCTTTTTTCAGCAGCGAATTCATTTTACGTTCAGAAGCCAGAATGCCCTGTAAACGATCGCGCTCTTTGGCCAGCTCGTCCTGCTCGCCGCGGATTTTCATCTCTTCCAGTTTGGCGAGGTGGCGTAACTTCAGCTCCAGAATCGCTTCGGCCTGGGTTTCGCTGATGCCAAAACGTGAGATCAGCACCGGCTTCGGCTCATCCTCGCTGCGGATGATATGAATAACGTCGTCAATATTGAGGAAAGCGATCAGCAAACCTTCCAGAATGTGCAGGCGCCTGAGCACCTTTTCCAGCCGGAAGTTAAGGCGGCGACGCACGGTATCGCGACGGAAAACCAGCCACTCGCTGATGATTTCCAACAGGTTTTTTACCGCCGGACGGTTATCCAGCCCGATCATATTCAGGTTGATGCGGTAGCTTTTTTCCAGATCGGTGGTGGCAAACAGGTGGTTCATCACCTGATCCATGTCCACGCGGTTAGAACGCGGCACAATCACCAGACGCGTTGGGCTTTCGTGATCCGATTCGTCACGCAAGTCTTCAACCATCGGCAGCTTTTTATTGCGCATCTGCGCCGCGATCTGCTCCAGCACGCGCGCGCCGGAAACCTGGTGCGGCAGCGCGGTAATCACCACGTCGCCATCTTCTTTTTTCCAGACGGCACGCATACGCACGGAGCCGCGACCGTTCTGGTAGATTTTACGGATCTCGGCGCGCGGGGTGATGATTTCTGCTTCCGTCGGGTAATCCGGCCCCTGCACGATATCCAGTAATTCATCCAGCGTGGTTTTTGGCGCGTCGATAAGCTTTATGGCGGCGTTGGCGACTTCGCGCAGGTTGTGCGGCGGAATATCTGTCGCCATGCCTACCGCGATGCCGGTGGTGCCGTTCAGCAGAATATTCGGCAGGCGCGCAGGCAGCATGGAAGGCTCCTGCATGGTGCCGTCAAAGTTGGGCACATAGTCCACGGTGCCCTGGCCCAGCTCGCCCAGCAGCAGCTCGGCATATTTTGACAGGCGCGACTCGGTGTAACGCATCGCGGCAAAGGATTTCGGATCGTCCGGCGCACCCCAGTTTCCCTGGCCGTCAACCAGCGGATAACGATAGGAGAAAGGCTGCGCCATCAGCACCATCGCTTCGTAGCAGGCGCTGTCGCCGTGCGGGTGATATTTACCCAGCACGTCACCAACGGTACGGGCAGACTTTTTAAATTTGGCGCTGTTGTTCAGTCCCAGCTCGGACATTGCGTAGACGATGCGGCGCTGTACTGGCTTCAGGCCATCGCCGATATACGGAAGCGCGCGATCCATGATGACGTACATGGAATAGTTAAGGTAGGCCTCTTCCGTAAACTTATGCAGAGCGCGACGCTCTGCCCCATCCTGAGTCAGTTCACTCATTACTTTTTTATTCCTCACACCGTGGCGTAACGGGCTCGCCACATCGGGCCGTTTGGCGAGGATAGTACCTTATCCGGGCCGTTGCTGTCACAGATAACCGTGACGGGAAAAAGCGCTTTTGCCGTCGAGATTATTGCTCAGATGGCAAAAGTATTGTGACGTAATACGCATTTTTATCGGCTGGCCTCGCGCGTACACTGAGGCCAGCTTTCTTTTACTGGAGAATAACAGCATGCGTATTTTTATTATCGACGCCGGAAAAACCTTTGCGCACTCTAAAGGTGAACTGAATCACACCATGACCGAAGTAGCCGCCACCTTTTTGCGTGATGCGGGCCATGAGGTCGATATCACCGTGGTCGACGACGGCTATGTCGTTGCCGATGAGGTGCAAAAGTACCTTGCCGCCGATACGGTGATCTATCAGATGCCGGGCTGGTGGATGGGCGAGCCGTGGATCCTGAAAAAATATATCGACGAAGTCTTTACTGAAGGCCACGGCGCGCTGTATGCCAGCGACGGCCGCAGCCGTTCCGACGCCTCTAAGAAGTATGGCTCCGGCGGGCTGCTTCAGGGGAAAAAATATATGCTGTCGCTGACCTGGAACGCGCCGCTGGAAGCCTTTACCGATCCGGATCAGTTCTTTGAAGGCGTGGGCGTGGACGGTCTTTATCTGCATTTCCACAAGGCTAATCAGTTCCTTGGCATGGAAGGCCTGCCGACCTTTATCTGTAATGATGTCATCAAGCAGCCGGACATTCCGCGTGATATTGAGCGCTATCAGACCCACCTGGGCCAAATCTTTGCTTAACTGTTAAGACTTACATCTCAAAAGGAACGTCCATGCTCACCGTCATTGCTGAAATTTGTGTCAGGCCCGGCCGCCGTAGCGCGGTAATGCAGGCGATTGAAAAAGTGACGCAAAGAGTGCTGGAAGAAGAAGGCTGCGGCAGTTACCGCATGCTGGTGGATCATCAGGCCCAGGTGCCGTGGAAGCAGAATTCGCCCGACTCGGTCTTTATGGTTGAGCAATGGAGTTCTCTGCGGCATCTGGAGCAACATCAGCAGGCGGCACATATGGAAGAGCACCGTAGCCGGATTAAGGATGACGTGCTGGATGTAAGGATATTTGTGCTGGAACCGGCGTAAGACTAAAAAAGGGCGAATTTGATTCGCCCTTTTGCGTTTATCACTTTCCGTAAAGGCTATAGCTGCGCTGTGTGGCGATATGGTCGGCAATATATTTTGCATCGTGCCAGACGCCCCAGATAAAGGTCGAGCCGCGCCGCGACAGCCACGGCAGCCCCAGAAAATAGACGCCCGCTTCACTGGAGACGCCGCGCTGATGCTTTGGTTTCTTGTTTTCGTCAAAGGCATCCACCTGTAGCCAGCTATAATCCGCTTTATAACCCGTAGCCCAGATAATCGTTTTTACGCCTGCCGCCGTCAGATCGAGCTGCAAAATAGGATCCGTCACGCAGGCTGGCTCGGCCAGAAAGTCGCGCGCCTGCGGTTCCTCAGGCAGATCAAGACCGTTGCGCGCAATATAGGCGTCGGCGGCATCCAGCAGCGAAAGATAGTTCTCGTCACCGCGCGCAATGTTCTCTGCAAGATCGGGCAGAAAAGTTACTTTACTCCCCTGAAAAGCCTCGGTTAATCCCACCAGTTTTACGCCCTGCTGCGCCAGCGCCCGAAAATCGACGGTATGCCCGCCGCGAGCGCCGCTGACCGCGATAGTCACGTGCTCTTTGCCAGGCTGGCTGGCTGCAGCGTCCCATAGTCCCAGCACGCCCAGCCACCAGCAGAAATCACGCTGGCGATAGGCGCGCGGCGGCCTGTCGTGCGGCCCGACGGAGAGATAAACCTCTCTGCCCGCGCGCTGTAGCTCGTCGGCAATCTGCACGCCAGAGGAACCGGCACCCACCACCAGTACACCGCCTTCCGGCAGCTGCTGCGGATTAAAATAGTGGGCTGAATGCAGCTGATGCAGCGAGTCATCTACTGGCGCAATCGCCGGAATAACCGGCGTCTGAAAAGGGCCGGTAGCGGCGACCACGTGCTGCGCCTCAATCACCCCTTCAGAGGTTTTTACAGTAAAACCGGGCCGGCCCTGATTGCGGGTAACGCTGGTAACCTCCACGCCGGTGCGGATCGGCGCGTTGAACTTGTTGGCATAGGCAACAAAATAGTCAGCGACCTGCTCTTTTGGTACAAAACCGTCGGCTGCAATACCGGGAAAAGTCATATTAGGGAAGCGATCGTGCCAGGCCGGGCCGTTAGCCACCAGTGAATCCCAGCGGCCCGAGCGCCAGGCTTCGGCGATGCGTTTTTTTTCCAGCACCAGGTGGTCAATACCGAGGCGCGTCAGATGTTCACTCATCGCCACGCCCGCCTGGCCTG
The DNA here is from genome assembly GCF_047456155.1 of Erwinia sp. BNK-24-b. Classification (NCBI taxonomy): domain Bacteria; kingdom Pseudomonadati; phylum Pseudomonadota; class Gammaproteobacteria; order Enterobacterales; family Erwiniaceae; genus Erwinia; species Erwinia sp. BNK-24-b. Next base: position 538,031 of record NZ_CP179901.1, on the reverse strand, counting down.
CGCCTATTACCAGCGTGTCTGTTTTCATTTCAACGGTCATCCTGCATCCTTAAATAAGGTTAGCTGGATCTCTCCAGCACGGCGTATGCGCCCAGATTATTCAACCGTCACCGTCCGGTAAATTAGTAAAAAACTGGCCCCTGAAGATAAATAAATGAGGCTAAAACACGTGATGAGATCGCTCTTTTTCAAGCACTTTTCTGCCCGATGCGTTTTTTTTACGACGCAATAACGTCCGGTACTTATCGGCACCGGTACGTTTATCTGCTTCAGGGAAACAGCTGACTTCAGGCCGTCAGTAACCTGCTCTGCCGCACGTCCCAGTCCAGCGAGACGCGATCGCCAATGTTGTCTACCGCCAGGCCGCTGCGCCGCACGATAAAGCGTTCCCCATCGGCCAGCCGTACCACCAGCCGGGTTTCCGAACCGGCGTAAATGCGCTCACAGATTTCGCCCTGTAACGAAGCCGCGCCCGCTGGTAAAACCTGAACGTGCTCGGGGCGGATCACCAGCGAGGCGCTGGCTGGATAGGTTGTCGCCTGCGGTAGCGCGAAGCTGCCCTGCTTCGTTACCATCCGTCCGTCACGGATCTCTCCGCTAATAATGTTGGAAAGACCAATAAAGCGCGCCACGAAGGCAGACTCAGGCCGGTCATAGATCGCCTGCGGCGTGTCGATCTGCACAATACGCCCTTCGTGCATCAGGCAGATGCGGTCGGAGAGCGCCAGTGCCTCTTCCTGATCGTGGGTAACAAAGATAATGGTCGCGCCCGACTCGCGGTGAATACGGCGGATCTCCATCTGCATGGTTTCGCGCAGTTGACGATCCAGCGCGCCCAGCGGCTCATCCATTAAGATAATTTCCGGCTGATAAACCAGGCATCGCGCCAGCGCCACACGCTGTTGCTGACCGCCGGATAGTGCACGGGGAAAGCGCTGTGCGGCATGTCCCAGTTCGACCATTTCCAGCGCCGCCTTAACCTTGCGGGAGATTTCCGCACCGGCCAGCTTGCGCATCCGCAGCGGAAAGGCAACGTTTTCTGCAATGGTTAAATGAGGGAACAGCGCATAGTTCTGGAATACGACGCCGATATCGCGCTGATGTACCGGCGTATGGGTCTCATCTTTACCGTCAATCAGCAGCCGCCCGCTGGTGGGTTCCGTCAGGCCGCTGATAATTTGCAGCAGCGTAGTTTTGCCTGAGCCGGAAGCGCCAAGCAGCGTCAGCAGCTCGCCCTTCTGCACCGACAAATCCAGGTCCTGTAGCACCTTTGTCGGCCCGTAATATTTAGCGATTTGCTCTACTCTGAGTTTTACCGCACTCATAATGATTCTCCTTGTAACAGCTCCGCCCTGCGGCGCGAGCGTTCAGCAACGATAAACAGCAGCGTGACAATAGCGAGGATGATCACCGACGCGGCGGCCAGCGTTGGCGTCACCGAGAGCAGTACGTCGTCCCACATCTGTTTAGGCAGCGTTTGCTTCACGCCGCCGCCAACGAACAGCGCCACGGTCAGCTCTTCAAAAGAGTTAAGGAAACCGAAAATAAAGGCGGCGACCAGACTGCTTTTGATCAGCGGCAGCGTGATGCTTTTTAGCGTTCGCCAACGGCTTGCGCCCAGCGTGCCCGCGGCCTGATCCAGCCGCCAGTCGTAGCTTTTAAAGGTGGTGAGGATCAGCACAAAGACGACCGGGATCGCCATCACCGTATGGCCAAGGATGATGCCCAGATTCGATCCCACCAGCCCCAGGGTGGCAAAGAGATAGAACAGCGCTACGGCGGTCACAATATTGGGAATAATCATCGGCAGCAGGAAAGTCATCACCACCAGGCTAGCCGATTTTCCCCGATAGCGCGCCAGCCCAAAGGCCGCAATGCCGGAGACCGTGACGGCCAGCATGCCGGTCACCAGCGCGATACCGAAGGAGCGTAGCGTTGCGCCCATCCAGACAGGTGAACCAAGATAGGTTTCCATCCAGCGCAGGGAAAAACCCGGCGGCGGAAACTGTAAAAAACTGCTGCTGCTGAACGCCATCGGCAGAAACGCCAGTACCGGCGACACCAGTATGGCAATGGTCAGGATGCTGAACAGCGGCAGTAGCCAGCCCATTCGTACCGGCAATAGCCGGGCAACGATATCGCAGCATTTTGCGGCAGCGGCGGTCATGGCATAACCCAGCTGGCGAATCAGGCGGCTGCGGCTATGGCTTTCACCGCCGGAAATGGCCGACATGCCAAACAGCCTGTCATAGCAGAAGCAGACGACCAGCGTGACCAGCAGCAGCAGCATCGCTACCGCGCCCGCCAGCCGCCAGTTCAGCAACTGCTGCACCTGGGTAATCAGCAGCTGCCCGATAACCGAATCCTGCGGACTGCCGAGCAGGGCTGGCGTAATAAAGAAGCCCAGCGAGCCGATAAAAATCAGCAGACAGGCCGCCACGACGCCCGGCATCGACAACGGAAAAAAGATGCGCCAGAAGCTTTGTGCCCGCGACGCGCCCAGCGTATGTCCGGCACGCAGCAGACCGCGATCGATACCGCTCATGGTCGGCAGCATGGTAATAATCGCCAGCGGCAGCATGCTGTGCGTCATCGCAAATACCACCACGCCGCGCGTATAGAGCAGGTTTAACGGCTGTTCACTGCCCAGCGACATCAGCAGTTCTGAAAGGATACCGCGCCGCGAGAGCAGCACCAGCCAGGCGAAATTTTTTAACAATGCACTGGTCCAGAACGGCAGCAGGATCAGCCACATCAGACGTCGTCGCGTGGCTTCCCGACGCTGCGACAGCCAGTAAGCCGCCGGATAGCCAACAATAAGGCAGGCGAGCGTGGTTTGCAGCGCGATGATAAAAGTATTCAGCATCACCTTTACGTAAATGCCCGCGCCAAACATCTGTTGCCAGACCGCCAGTGAAAAACTGCCGTCGTCGTTCTGAAAACTTAGCAGCATCAGCTTCAGCGTCGGCCAGGCCAGGAACAGCGCCAGAAACAGCAGCCCCGGCGCGGTCAGCCATAGCGGATGCCAGCGCAAGCGCGTGCTTAGCAGGCGGCTTTTTGCCGCCGTCGTTGCAAGTTCTGCCAAAATAGCCTCCTTTAGCCTGCCGCCAGCGGCATCAGCTTATTACCCACTTTTCAAAGCGCTCGGTCAGCGCCACCTGATGCTCACCCCAGTAGTCCGCGCCCAGCAATGCCAGCCCCTTAATATGGTCGGGAGCCGTCGGCAGCATCAGCGCTTTCTGTTTGTCGATAAAGTCATAGGCTTTAACCGTGGTGGGTCCGCATGCCAGATCGCTGGTATAAAGCGACTGGCGCTTAGCGTCCATGCAGAACTGCACGAACTTACGGGCGGCGTCGACTTTCGGGCTGCCGTGCGGAATGGTGAAGCCGTCGATGTTGTAGAGCCCCTGCCCCCACGCAATAGAAGCTGGCGTCCCTGCGTCAATGGCGGTCTGGGCGCGCGTGCTCCAGATGCTCATCATATCCAGCTCGCCGCTCTGCAACATTTGCGTCGCCTGCGCGCCGCTGGTCCACCAGATATCAATGCTGCTGCGGATCTTATCCAGGCTGCGAAAGGCACGATCAACGTCCAGTGGATAGAGTTTGTCCGGCGCAACGCCATCCGCCATCAGCGCCAGTTCCAGCGTACAGACCGGGCTACGCCACAGGCCGCGACGGCCTTTAAATTTCGTGGTGTTCCAGAAGTCCGTCCAGTTGGTCGGCGCGTTACCCTGGGCGAAGGTATCGGTACGGTAGCCCAGCGCCAGCGCATAGATGCTGACGCCACCAAACTGCGGCGTTATTGCGCCTTTCACGTAGTTTTGTGGATCCGGCACCTGAATATGCAGATCTTCCAGATAGGGCTTGCCGAGCTTGTTTAGCCTGACCAGATGTTCCGGATTAAGCAGCGCCACGTCGAACAGGTAATTTTTGGTATCGACCATCATCTGAAACTGCGGCACCGGATCTGGCCCCAGCACGGTATTAATAATCTTGATGCCGGTCGCCTCTTCAAAAGGACGATAGAAAGCTTTACCGAAGCCCGTTCCGTAAGGCCCGCCCACGTCGGCAACCGTCAGCGTGGTCACTTCCGCCGCCTGCGCTTTACGGCTGACCATCATCGGGGCTACGGCGGCCGTCGCCACAACGCCCAAACCCAGTTTCAGTGCATCACGGCGCGAATAGTGCTTGTCAGTCATGGTTTATTTCCTGCTGCGTAGTGCGGCATTGCTGCCGATGGGGAGGTTTCCTGTTCCCTGATAGCGGCGTTAACCGTCAGGATCAGGGTGTCGATGGCTTCGGGTGCAAAGCGCTGACGAAAGCGGCGATCAAAGGTAGTAAAAATGCTGAAAAACGAGTTTCTACAGTGTTCCAGCATGCGATCGGCATCGTCCATGCTGACCACCAGCTGCTGCTGTAAAAAGCGATTAAAGTGTTCGCGCGCCAGCGGGTTATCCAGCACAAAGATGGGCTGCGTATCGCGTGAAATCAGGCGGTGACGCGCTACCTTACTTAGACAGTTCAGCGTTGCCCGCAAAGGAAGCTCGCGCGAATGCGGCCCAACGCTGAGGCAAAGCTCGCCCTCTTCCAGGATCCATTGCTGGCGGCCGGTGTGGTAGTAACGTAAATCGCTGGCCGGCACGGTCAGCGTAATGCGCCGCTGTTCGCCTGGCTGTAGCTCAACTTTACAGAAGGCGCGAAGCTCCTGTAGCGGGCGCGAGCGGCCTGTCGTGAGATAGTGGCTATAAAGCTGACAGACCTCTTTACCCGCGCGCTCGCCGGTATTGGTCAGCGTAAAGCTAACGTTAACCTCGTCGTTTTCGCGCAGGCTATCGCGGTCAAGGGTGATAGCGCTATAGGCAAAAGAGCTGTAGCTCAAGCCAAAACCGAAGGGGAACAGCGGCTCGATTTGACGCGCGTCATACCAGCGATAGCCGACGAATAGCCCTTCACTGTAGAAGTGACGGCCATTTTCGCCGGGATAGCTGTGCCAGCCGGGAATATCTTCCATACGTTGTGGAAAAGTAACGGTCAGCTTGCCGCTCGGATTGACCGCGCCAAAAAGTACGTCCGCCAGGCCACCGCCCATCGCCTGTCCGGCATAGAAAGTTTCGACTACCGCGCCAACCTGCGGCAGCCACGGCATGACGACCGCATCCGGATTGGCCAGCACCACGATAACGCGATCGTTAACGGCGGCGAGCGCGCGGATCAGTTCATCATGCCCCTGCTGTAGCCCCAGCGTGCGGCGGTCAGAACCCTCGCCGTCGTAGCCATCTTCGCTATTAACGAAGACCACGACTTTATCTACCTCGTGCGCGGCGATACAGGCTTCATCAAGCAATCTTTGTTGCTGTGTCGCGTCATCACTACTGCCCTGTAGCCAGCTCACTGCGATTTCATCGCCGCAATAGTTCAGGATCTCCTGCCAGGGAATATCGACGCGCGTCGGCGTAGTGGTGGCGCAACCCGATCCCTGAATCACCGGTTTTTTGGCCCCTTCGCCAACTATCAGCAGTTTCTGGCAGTTTTTTTTCTCCAGCGGCAGCGTGTCGTCACGGTTTTTCAACAGCACTATTGATTCTGCGACCATGCGGCGCGCCAGCAGATGGTGAGCCTCGACGTCCATTGGCGTTTGCGGCTGCTCTGCCGCTTTAGCTCTCTGCACCAGCCGAAGAATCCGCGCCGCCGAGGTTTCCGCCGTAGCGCGTAGCGTGTCGTCCGTGGCCAACGCCTGTACTAGGCTGGCGCGGCGGGTTTCGCTTTCCGGCATATCCAGATCGTTGCCTGCCAGCAGCGCAGCGGGGCGATCTTTAATGCCGTGCCAGTCCGCAATCACCACGCCTTCAAAACCCCACTCGCTACGGAGCACCTCGTTCAGCAGCCAGCTGTTTTCTGCGGTGTGCACGCCGTTCAGCCGATTATAAGAACTCATTACCGTCCACGGCTGCGACTGTTTGATTGCCCGCTCAAAGCCACGCAGATAGATTTCGCGCAGTGCGCGCTCCTCCACGATTGAATCCATGCTGGTACGTTCGACTTCTGAATTGTTGCAGGCGAAATGCTTGAGCGAAGCGCCAACGCCGCGCTGCTGTAGCCCGTTGATAACGCCGCTGGCCAGCTCGCCGCTGATGAGAGGATCTTCAGAATAATATTCGTAGCTGCGGCCACCCAACGGCGTACGGCGAATATTGATGCCCGGCCCCAGCAGCACGTTGACGCCAAGATGCTGACACTCGCGGCCCAGCGCATCACCCAGGGTTTGCGCCAGCGCCACATCCCAGCTACAGGCAAAGCTGGAGCCATTCGGAAAGCAGGTTGCGGGTTTCATGGTGCCCCAGGCGACCTCGACATCTTTTGCCCGCTGGTTAACCACGTTCAGAAAGGCGGCAAAATCCTGGCCGCCCTTTTCGTCCTGCTCGATCTGCTGAATGGAGTAGCGTACGCCGTAGGTGCCGTCCGTCATTACCACTGATGGAATGCCCAGCCGCGCGTTGGCCGCGGTTTTCCACATGCCGTAGCCGCTGAGCTGCACGCCTAGCTCTTCCGGCGTCATCGATTTAGCCAGCGATAGAAATTCCCCGTGCTCAAACATAGCGCTCATGCCTTTACTCTTCCCCGTCAGGTGACGTGGCGAGCGATCGCCACGGAAACAGGCTTCACTATGGCCCGCTCCGAAAGCGCGGAGAAAGTAGTAATTTGCTTGTTACTAAGGTTAAAAAAACTATGCAGCGTGGGCATTAAGCCAGCAAAAAAACCTGTGGCGTTATTGCCCCGGAATAGCGCTTTTGAGACGGGAGTTGCACAATTTGAGCGCAGCGGCAGCGGCTTTTTTTGCTCTGTGCTGCATTTTTTACTGGCACGCTTATTGCTCTTTCTTAGCTAGATCGCTTTTTACTCTTTACCGAAAGCTCTGACCTATACAAATACTATCCAGAGAGAGCACCTGCCCATGGCCCATTTCACCCTCAGACAGTTGAAATACTTTATTACCGTGGTGGAGCATCACAGTATCGCCGAGGCGTCCCGCCATTTGCATATTGCCCAGCCTTCTATTTCTACCGCCATCAAAAGCCTGGAGGAGAGTTTTGAGCAACAGCTGTTTATCCGCCATCACGCACAGGGCGTCTCCCTGACACCGAGCGGCCGCCGTTTTTATGAAAAGGCTGCAGAGCTTATCAGGATGTCGCGTCAGTTTGAGCAAAACGCCCGGGCGGATAACGATATGGTGGCGGGCACGCTATCGGTAGGCTGTTTTGAGACCGCCGCACCGCTCTATATGCCCAAGCTGATCGCCGGATTTAAAAAACTCTATCCCAATATTGAAGTGCAGATTTACGACGGTGAGCAGCACGAGCTGACCGATGGCCTGCATCGCGGCCGTTTTGATATGGCTATTCTTTATCGTCACGAGCTGGACAGCAGCATTCATGCCGAACAGTTAAAGGCTCCGCAAAAACCCTACGCGCTGCTGCCTGACGATCATCCGCTGGCCCTGCGCGACAGCGTAAGTCTGGAAGAGCTGAGCCATGAGCCGATGATCCTGCTGGACGTAGTGCCGAGCCGCAACTATTTCCTGGATATCTTCAAGCAAAAGGGATTGTCGCCGAACGTCGCCTTCAGTTCCCCGTCGATTGAGATGGTACGCTGCATGGTTGGTCAGGGCTTTGGCTTTTCACTGTTGGTAACGCGGCCTTTTCCTGACTTTACCTATGACGGTAAGCGGGTGAAGCGAGTAACGATCCGCGATGAGATGGAGGGTTCTTGTCTGGTGATGGCGCATCTGCGGCACGCGGAGCCGACGCGCCCGACGCAGCTTTTTATGGATTACTGCCGCTCGCAGGAGCTGACGCCGGCCCACCTTAGCGGCAGTGAAAGAGTCCCGCTGGCGGCCCAGGCCTGACGCGCCATGTTACGTCGGTTCACGCAACCAGCAACACAGGTCAGCCAAAAACGTGTCGCAGGCGGCCAGCTGAGGCAGGCTAACAAATTCGTCGGCCTTATGGCCCTGTGCCATTGAGCCTGGGCCGCAGATCAGCGTAGGGATGCCGAGCTGCTGGAACAGGCCGCCTTCAGTGCCAAAAGCAACGGTGTTGACGGCGGCGGGTGGCGGTAAGAGGGCCAGCACTTGCTCGAGCGTGGTCGCGGCCTGCGTTTGTAGGCCCGGGTAATGACTTAACGGGGTAAAGGTAATATCGCAGCCGACGGCAATCTGCCGCATCTCTGGCAGCAGATGCTGCTGAGACCAGTGGATGATTTCATCGACCAGCGGCTGTACCGAAACGCCGGGCAGCGAGCGGATTTCAAAGTCGAACCAGCAGCGCTCAGGCACGATATTTAGCGCCTCGCCGCCGTGGATAACGCCCGTTTGCAGCGTGGAGAAAGGCGGATCGAACCCCGGATTGCGCTCCTGCTTCAGCCGCTCTGCCAGCGTCATTAATGACTGGATGATGCGCACCGCGTATTCGATAGCGTTAACGCCCTGCGGCGTATAGGCCGAATGAGCGGCATGGCCGGTGACCTCGCAACGCAGCGCAATTTTGCCTTTATGGCCGAAAACGGGACGCATTTCCGTAGGCTCGCCAACCAGGCAGAGCGCCGGCAATGTTTTTTGCGCCAGCCGTGCCAGCAGTGTCGGCACACCTTTGCAGCCTACTTCTTCATCGTGGCTGAAAGCGATCCAGACCGGCATGCGCAGCGGCTGTGCAATCAACTGCGGCACCAGCGCCAGCACGGCGGCAAGCCAACTTTTCATGTCGGCCGTGCCGCGACCAAAAAGTTTACCGTTCGTTTCACGCAGCACAAAAGGATCGCTGTGCCATTGCTGACCGCTGACCGGCACCACGTCGGTATGGCCCGAAAGCACAATGCCCGGCCGATCCTGCGGGCCGATAACCGCCAGCAGATTGGCCTTCTCGCCGCTGGCGTCGGCAATCATTTCGCTGTCGATACCGTAGCGCGCCAGGTAGCGCTGCACGTAATCAATCAGCGCCAGATTGCTGTCGCGGCTGACCGTGGCGAAAGCGATAAGGTCTGCCAGCAGCTCGCGGGTGGCTGGATTACTCATCGCCGGGCACGCCATAGCGAGGTGCTTCCGCAGGATTGATGGCGCGGGCCAGATAGGCTTCGCTCTGCGGCTGCCACCGCTGCCAGAGCCGCGCCAGTTCGCCAATTGCATCCTGCTCGTGCCAGTCAATGCGCAGATCGGTAAGCGGCCAGCTCTCGCTGCTGACGATTTTTATGCCGGCTGAAGCTACCGGCCCGGCTTCGCCACCTTCGCGTAAACCGGCCTGTAAAGCGGCGATCAGGCGGTCGCCCAGCGCCAGCGTGGTATCAGCGCAAAACTGGCTGACCATCGCCTCAATGACACCGGTGTTTGCCAGCATATTACCTGCGGCGACGCAGTTCAGGCCCTGGCGGCTATGGTGCACGCCCAGGGTACGCGAGCCACAGAAAACGGCGCTTTGGCCGTGACGGTCCAGCACCGTGACCTGCCGCCAGTCGGCCCAGGGTTCCGCGTCCATTACCGCTTTGAGTGCGGACCCGGCGCTCTCATGCTGCGCCAGACGTTGCAGGATGGCCGGGCCTATCGAGGGCAGCGTGACGTTCTGGCTGGAAACCGCGCCCACGCCGCTCATCAGCCATGGACAGCGCGCCGCTACGGCCATGCTGGAGGAGCTGAGCGCGATGCCGTACTGGCCGCTGCGTGGGCAAAAACCGGCAATAGAAAAAGTCATGTTATGCCTCCGGGATCACGGCGATAACGTCAATTTCCACCAGCCACTGCGGCTGCGCCAGCGCCGAAACTACCAGGCCGGTAGAAATGGGAAAAACGCCGCGCAGCCATTTGCCGGTGACCTGATAAACCGCCTCGCGGTAGCGCGGATCGATGATGTAAGTAGTGGTTTTAACAATATGGCTCAGGTCGCTGCCCGCTTCGGCCAGCAGCTGTTGAATATTTTTCATCGCCTGCTCAGCCTGTAAACCGGCATCGCCCAGCCCGACCAGATTACCGGCGAAATCGGTGCCGACCTGACCGCGCACGTAAACGGTGTTGCCAGCCCGCACCGCCTGACACAGATCGTTATCCAGCGTCTGGTTGGGATAGGTGTCTTTGGTATTGAACATGCGAATGCGGGTATGGGTTGGTTGGCTCATGGGCGATTCCCTCTGGGCAAAAAGTGACGCTGGCACTGCCGCCAGCTTAAGCCTCATTTTTGTGCTTTAGCGCCGGGAAAATAAATAAGGTTTTTTCTCTGTAGAAGCTAAGGAAAAACTGGCCTGTTACTGCCTCGTTTTTTTGGTGCCTTAGCATAAAAAAATACGCATTTATCTTTTGCGGACGCCATGAACATACTCAGACTTCACTTGCACAGGAATTCGCTATGGTCTCTACCGTTCAGGCTCTGCCGTCGATTGCCCGCAACGCTTTTATCAACGCGATGGAGAGCTGCGTGACCGGCGTCGCCATCGCGGCCAGCGATGGCCCCGGCGGCCAGGCTGGCTGCACTGTTACCACTTTTGCTTCACTTTGTGCCGAGCGTCGGCTGCTGGTTATTGTACTGCCGTCCGATCAGCCTTTTGGCTCGGTTGTGCAGGCTAACGGCTGCTTTTGCGTCAACGTACTGGCTGAGGGACAGAAAGCGCTGGCTTCGCTGTTCACGAAAACGTCCCCGACCAGCGAAGCCTTTACGCATGGTAGCTGGCAAAGCAGCGCTGAAGGTAATCCGCTCCTGGCCGGTGCTGTCGCCAGCCTTGACTGTTTGCTGGTGGAACGGCTGACGCTGTACGGCTGCGTTCTGCTGACGGGAGAGGTCACAACCGTTTATCGCCACCACGGCACGCCGCTGGCCAGACAGGCACGGCAGTTTGTCCTGATCCAGCGCGATCAGCATTAAAAATAAGATCCGGCGATGAGCATGCGCCGGGCTAAAAACTGACTCACCTGCACCGGAGAATAATGATGATTAACTTTCGCCACCTTGCTACCGCCGCCGTTTTTTCTGTTGCCGCCGCTGGCGCTCAGGCCGCAGTAATGACGCCGGGAAAACTTATGGTCGGTACCGATATGACCTTTCCGCCCTATGAGTACCTGGATGGCAAAACGCCGGCCGGTTTTGATATCGAATTTATTAACGGCGTGGCGCAGGCGATGAAGCTTCAGCCCGTGTATGTCGATACGCGCTTTACCAGCCTGATCCCGGGTCTTCAGTCAAAACGCTATGAGCTGATCGCTTCCGCGCTGTTTATCACGCCGGAACGCCAGAAGATCATTAAGATGATCCCCTATCTGAAAACCGGCGAATCGCTGATTACGTTGCAGAGCAGCAGCTTTAAACCGAAAAAACCAGAGGAGCTTTGCGGCCATAAAGTGGGCTCTATGCAGGGCACCTACTGGCTGGAAAAACTGCACGCGCTTTCTACAGACTACTGCGCGAAACAGGGTCTGAAGCCAATTATGGTCAGCGAATATTCCACCGATCCGCAGACCACGCAGGCGCTGCTTTCCCACGCGGTTGAAGTACAAATGACCGATGCCGCGGTCGCCAGCCAGCTGGTGGCAAAGATGCGTGGCCGCCTGGCGGTGAGCTCAGATTCGCTGCTTTATCCTGTGTTGATTGGGCTGGGCGTCAGCAAAGAGAATACCGCATTTAAACAGCAGCTTATCGACGGTATCGCTGCCTATAAGGCCAGTGGCAACTACGCCACGCTGTTACAGAAGTACCACCTGGCGGAACCGCAGGATGCCGATATCAAGGCGCTGAAACCTTAATCCCTGGTGCCAGGAGCTGATATGACTTTCGACTGGAACTACTTACTAAGCCTGCTTGACGATGCAGATTTCTGGCTGGCGACCTGGACGGTCATCAAGCTGAGCCTGGCAAGCTGGATCATCAGCATCGTGCTGGGTTTTGTGCTGGCGCTGGGCAAGCAGGCCTCGCGCCCCTGGCTGTCACTGCCCGCCCGCGCTTATATCTGGCTGTTTCGCAGTTTGCCGCTGCTGGTGCTGCTGATTTTTGTCTATAACCTGCCGCAGGCGCTGCCCGGCACGAGCGGCCTGCTCAGCGATCCTTTCTGGGCCGGGCTGATTGCGCTGGTATTGAGCGAAACGGCCTATATTGCCGAAATTCATCGCGGCGGCCTGCTGGCTATTCCCAAAGGCCAGCGGGAAGCCGCGCGGGCGCTAGGATTGCGCTATGTAGGCATCCAGTGGCGCGTGGTGATCCCGCAGGCGCTGCGCGTGGCGCTGCCGTCGCTGGCCAATGAGTATATTTCTATCGTCAAGCTTAGCTCGCTGGTGTCCGTGATCTCGCTTACCGAGATCCTGATGGTCGGCCAACGCCTCTATTCGCAGAATTTTCTGGTGATGGAAACCATGGCGGCGGTAGCATTTTATTATGTCTTTATCGTGACGGTATTCGACTTCTTGCTGAAGCGACTGGAGCGCTATCTGGACGTGACCCGCAGGAACAGCGCCCGCAAGCCCGATACCGCTTTGACCACGCTGGCAGCCAGGCCTTTTTCCGCCGCCGTGCGCCAGACCGTGGGCGAGGCACCTGCTTTACAGGCGGCAAAATTGCATAAAGCCTATAACAATGTGGAAGTGCTGGGCGCGGTAAGCCTGCAGGTTCAGCCGGGCGAAGTGGTTTCCGTGATTGGCCCTTCCGGCTCGGGAAAAACCACCCTGATCCGCTTACTGAACGGTCTGGAACAGATCGATAACGGCGAAATCCGCATTAACGGCCAGCCTTTTATCCGCCTTAGCCAGCAGGGCGCGCACCGGCCGCGCTTTATTGAGCACGACGAACATCGGTTAAATATTGGAATGGTATTCCAGAGCTTTAATCTGTTTCCTCACCTTACCGTGATGAACAATCTGCTGTTGGCTCCGCGCTACCATCGTCTGGCGCCGCTTAGCGAGCTGAAGCATCACGCCTGCGTGCTGCTGCAAAAGGTTGGCATGCTGGAGCACGCATTTAAATATCCGCATCAGCTTTCCGGCGGCCAGCAACAGCGCGTCGCCATCGCCCGCGCGCTGATGATGCGCCCGCAAATTATGCTGTTTGACGAACCGACTTCCGCGCTGGATCCTGAAAAGGTCAACGAGGTGTTAAAGGTAATTGAAAACCTGGCGGGTGAAGGCATTACGATGATAATTGTGACGCACGAGATGAATTTCGCCTTCAAGGTCTCCGATCGCATTGTCTTTATGGAGAAAGGCCGCGTGGTCTGCGATGATGCCCCGGACGCTCTGCGCGGCGGCGACCATCCTCGCGTCAGCGCCTTCCTGAAAGACGTACATTTTTCGCCCGAGCTGGACGCCTTGCCGCGCTAGCCCTCTTCGTTTATTGAGCGAGCATGCGATGAAAAAAATCATCTTTGATACGGATATCGGCGTGGACGACGCTTTTGCACTGGCCTGCGCCGCCAGGACCCAGCAGATCCTCGGCATTACGACCGTGTTCGGTAACGTAGCGGTCGGCCAGGCGGTGAAAAACGCCCGCCTTTTTTCTCAGCTGATTGGCTGTAACGCGCCGGTGTTTCGCGGCTGCTCGCGTCCGCTGGCGCTCTCTCCTTCGGCCAGCGCCACAACGGTACACGGTGGCGATGGATTAGGCGACGTGCTGGACAATCCCTTTGATGAAGAGGCGGGCAACGCCGTCAGCTTTATTATCGACACCGTCAGGGCGCTGCCGCACGAAGTAACGCTGGTGGCTATCGGCCCGCTGACCAATATCGCCGCCGCAATCAACCTGGCGCCCGATATCATTCCGCTGGTAAAAGAGCTGGTGATGATGGGCGGTGCCTTTGGCACTAACGGCCACGCGGGAAACGTGACGCCGCACAGCGAGTTTAATATCTGGAAAGATCCGCATGCCGCCGATCAGGTGTTTTCTTCCGCCCTGCCCGTGACCGTGCTGCCGCTGGACGTAACCCACGAGGTGCTGATTACCGGTGATGAGATCCGGGCGCTGAACGTGCCGGTTTTAGAGCAGATCTCCAGAGGCTATCTGCAATACAGCCTGGCGCGGGAAGGATTTGAAGGCATGGCGCTGCACGATACGCTGACGATTTTATGGCTGACGCATCCCGAGCTTTTTGTCACCGTCAGCGCACCGGTGCGGGTGGTTACGGAAGGCATTACGCTGGGACAAACCCTGCATAAAGTCAGCCCGCTCGCCTCCCGCTTCGATCCCTATGCAGACTGCCGCGCGCAAACCCTCTGCCTGGGCGTAGAGGCTGAAAAGGTGAAGGCGGCTTTTCTGGCGATTTTGCAGCGTTAGCGAGTTGCCGTCGCGCGAGAATCGAGGCGGTGGATACGCCGCTTTCCTGAGCAAAAATGGGGGGATATTGCCGTCGCGCAGGAATCGAGGCGGTGGATGCGCCGCTTTCCTGAGCGAAAACGAGGGGTATCGCCGTCGCGCGGAAATAAAGGCGGTGCTTAAAAACAAAAAACCCGGTTCAGCTGAACCGGGTTTTCATCACTGGCAACCGATCTTTAAACCTCGATTTCCGCCGTATGGCCCTTTTCCTGCAGCCAGTTGCGGCGATCTTCCGAGCGTTTCTTCGCCAGCAGCATGTCCATCACCGCCAGCGTCTGTTCCACTTCATCATCATCGATGGTTAACTGCACCAGACGACGGGTGTTAGGATCCAGCGTGGTTTCGCGCAGCTGAAGCGGGTTCATCTCGCCCAGCCCTTTAAAGCGCTGCACGTTAGGCTTGCCTTTCTTGCGCTTCAGCTGATCCAGAATGCCCGCTTTCTCTTCCTCATCCAGCGCATACCAGACTTCCTTGCCCAGATCGATGCGGTAGAGCGGCGGCATCGCCACGTAGACGTGACCGTTTTTGACCAGCGCGCGGAAATGGCGCACAAAGAGTGCGCAGAGCAGCGTGGCAATATGCAAACCATCGGAGTCCGCATCGGCCAGGATACAGATTTTGCCGTAGCGCAGCTGGCTCATATCTTCGCTGTCGGGATCGATGCCGATAGCCACGGAAATATCGTGAACTTCCTGCGACGCCAGCACTTCGTCAGAAGAGACTTCCCAGGTATTCAGGATTTTCCCCTTCAGCGGCATAATCGCCTGATATTCACGATCGCGCGCCTGCTTGGCCGAGCCGCCTGCGGAATCCCCTTCCACCAGAAAAAGCTCCGTGCGGTTTAAGTCCTGCGCGCTACAGTCCGCCAGCTTACCTGGCAGCGCCGGGCCGCTGGTTAACTTTTTACGTACGACCTTCTTCGCGGCGCGCATACGTCGCTGCGCGCTGGAGATGGCCAGCTCGGCCAGCATTTCTGCCGCCTGTACGTTCTGGTTCAGCCACAGGCTAAAGGCGTCTTTGACCACGCCGGAAACAAACGCCGCACACTGGCGAGAAGAGAGGCGCTCTTTAGTCTGACCGGCAAACTGTGGATCCTGCATTTTTACCGACAGGACGTAAGCGCAGCGATCCCAGATATCTTCCGCCGACAGCTTCACGCCGCGCGGCAGAATATTACGGTATTCGCAAAACTCGCGCATGGCGTCCAGCAAGCCCTGGCGCAGGCCGTTAACGTGCGTGCCGCCCTGCATGGTCGGGATCAGGTTGACGTAGCTTTCCGTCAGCAGCTCGCCGCCTTCCGGCAGCCATAGCAGCGCCCAATCGACCGCTTCAATATCGCCCGCAAAGGAGCCAACGAAAGGTTGTTCCGGCAGCGTCGGCAGGCCGTTGACCGCCTCTGACAGATAGTCCGTCAGACCGTCGGCGTAGCACCAGCTCTGCTCTGTGTTGTTGACCTTGTCTTTAAAGACGATTTCCACGCCCGGACAGAGCACGGCTTTCGCCTTCAGCAGATGGCTCAGGCGCGAAACGGAAAAGCGCGGGCTGTCAAAAAACGACGCATCAGGCCAGAAGCGCACGCGCGTGCCGGTGTTGCGTTTGCCGACGGTGCCCGTGACGTGCAGATCCTGCACTTTATCGCCGTTTTCAAACGCCATTTCGTAAACTTCAGCGTTACGGCGTACGGTCACTTCCACGCGCGTTGACAAAGCATTGACCACCGAAATCCCCACGCCGTGCAGGCCGCCGGAGAACTGGTAGTTTTTATTCGAAAATTTACCGCCCGCATGCAGACGGCAAAAGATCAGTTCAACTGCCGGCACGCCTTCTTCCGGATGGATATCCACCGGCATGCCGCGCCCGTCATCAATGACTTCTAATGACTGATCGGCGTGCAGGATTACTTCGACGCGTTTGGCGTGGCCCGCCAGCGCTTCATCCACGCTGTTATCGATCACTTCCTGACCTAAATGATTAGGGCGTGACGTGTCGGTATACATTCCCGGACGGCGACGAACGGGTTCAAGGCCGCTGAGTACCTCAATGGAGTCAGCGTTATAGCTGGATTGAGTCATCGTATAAATCTTGGTGGCTAGAGAATGAGTAGGTCTCCGCGTCCCGCCTCAGGCCGACAGGCCCAGGAAATCAAGGATCGGGGAGAAATGGCGTTCGAATCCGATAAAAGCATGATTGCCGCCCTCTTCAACCGTATGGCGGCAGGCGCTGTAGTAGCCCACAGCCTGGCGGTAATCGAGCACTTCGTCGCCCGTTTGCTGCAGCAGCCAGAGCAAATCCGGCGACTCTAACGGGTCAATCTGCATTACTTTCAGATCGTAAATATGGCGTGACTCTAACACATAATGCTGACCGGTGTACGGGTTCTGATTCAGCCCCAGATAATCCACCAGCAGCTCAAAAGGCCGCACCGCCGGATTGACCACCACGGCCGGCAGCGTGAAGCATTGCGAAAGCCAGGTCGCGTAATAGCCGCCCAGCGACGAGCCCACAATACCCACCGCTTCGCCCGACAGGCCCATAATCAGGTTTTCGAGCATGAGCGCCGCGTCTGCGGGAAAAGGCGGCAGCTGCGGCACTTCTACCTGAATTTGCGGATGGTGCGTCGCCAGCCACTGCCGGAACTGCGTCGCCTTGGCGGACAGAGGCGAGCTGTTAAACCCGTGCAGATAAATCAGCGTGGCCATCTTAATATCCTTCCGAATCGAGATCGGGATTAAACGCGCGCGTCTGCAGGCGTTCAACCTGAGTCTCTACCCGGCCGTCCGTATACAGATCCAGCCAGCGCCAGCCCGGTGCTTCGGAATCAATCGTAAAATTGGTGCAGTGCGGTTTGAACTGCACGCAGGTGGAAGGCGTGGCCAGCAGGCGACGGCCGTTCCAGTCGAGATCTAAATCCTGATGAATATGGCCGCAAAGCAGCGTGGTCGCCAGCGGATAGCGTTGCAGGACTGCTTCCAGCATATGCGGATTGCGCAGGCTGTGCTGATCGAGCCAGCTGCAACCTGAAGGCAGCGGATGATGATGCAGCAGCACCAGCGTATGGCGTTCAGGCGCAATCGCCAGCGTCTTTTCCAGCCAGTCCAGTTGATAGTCGCTTAGCTCGCCGTACGGTACGCCGAAAACCTGGCTGTCCAGCAGGACGATTTGCCAGTGGTCGCCCAGCAGTACGTGCTTTTCGTCCGCGATTTGCGCTTCGGCCAGCGTGTTAAACATGGCGGGCTGGAAATCGTGATTGCCCGGCAGCCAGACGCAGGGCGCAGGCAGACGAGCGATACCCTCAGCAAAGTGCTGATAGGCTTCGACAGTATGGTCCTGCGCCAGATCGCCAGTTGCGACGATCAGATCGTACGGCTGTTCGCAGGCGGAGACGGCCTGCAGCACCGCGTCAAAACTGGCCCAGGTGTTCACACCCAGCAGCGTTTCATGTTTACCTGCAAAAAGATGAGTGTCGGTTATCTGCAGAACTCTTGCCCGGAAACCACTCTCCACAGGAAGTTTTAACAGGCTATCCAATCAAAATCCTTAGGGTTAACGCTGTCCCGCTGACCTACCATACCGGAACAGCCATTGCGCCGTGCGCCAAACAGTAGCGCAGCCAGTCTGCGAGAAACTGGTTTATCTGGTGCTTTTCATCACGCTGATGCAGCTTTTTATTTGGATAATCATAGCGTGCTTTAAAGCGATAGATCTGCTGAGTTGAACACACTTCCGCCACCATCGCATCGTGATAGAGCCGTACGGACATGGCCGGCAGGCTCCAGTAACTCACGGCTGGCGCGGTCTGCTTTATTTCTACCAGCGTAGTGTAACGCGTTGATTCCTGGATAGTCACCGTATAACTTGCCCCGTTGACCTGCCAGGTGACTGACTCTCCCGCCCGATCTTCTTTCGGCAGCAGACGACGCAGCTGCGCGAAATTGGTTTCGCAGATCCGCATCATTTCAGGGAAATCAGGCACGTAGCGCTTTATCATTCGTTTTTCCACTCGTCTCTTAGTTTTTTATGATGCAGTTCCAGCCATTGCAGAGCGATGACCGAGGCCGCGTTGTCTATTCTCCCCTCTTCCACCCACCGGTAAGCCTGCTCACGGCTTACCACGTGCACAAGAATATCCTCATTCTCTTCCTCCAGACCGTGGTTTCCCTGCGCCACGCTGGCATCCACTTCGCCCACCAGAATCTCCAGCCGCTCGCTGGTGCCGCCAGGGCTCGACAAATAGCTGAGCACTGGCTTAACGCGAGCGGGTTTGATTCCGGCTTCTTCTACTGCTTCACGCCGTACAACCTCTTCCGGCGTTTCGCCCGGTTCGATAATACCGGCCACTAATTCTAACAGCCAGGGCGTTGGGCTGCTGTCAAAAACAGGAATACGGATTTGCTCAATCAGCACAACCCGATCGCTGATGGGATCGTAAGGCAGCAGCACGGCAGCATGACCGCGTTCAAAAACTTCCCGCGCGACTTCTTTGCTCATACCGCCGTTAAACAGACGATGACGGAAGCGGTAACGAGTGAGCGAAAAAAAACCTTTGTAGCATGTTTCTCGTGCGATAATTTCTACATCGTTTTTGGTGAAAGTCACCGGGTATTTTTTCTCGTCGCTCATCGTTTGTTCTCCTTTATCGATATTGCGGAAAATGCAAAATGGCCGCCAGAATCCGCCAGGCTGGTAGTACTTAATGATTAATTTAAGTAAATTGTGGCAACATGGCACTTTCAGCCAACTTATCTTTTTCGTTTACTCTGGTAGAATCGGCGATAATTTTTTTGGCTTACAACAGCGCTACCATAGCAACATTGCTGCACAACAAGGAATGCAAATGAAGAAACTGCTCCCTTTACTTATCGGCCTGGGCCTGGGCGGCTTCAGCGTCGCCAGCCAGGCGGAAAATCTGCTGCAGATCTATCAGCAGGCTCGCTTGTCTAACCCTGATCTTCGCAGTTCTGCAGCCGATCGCGATGCCGCGTTTGAGAAAATCAACGAAGCACGCAGCCCTTTACTGCCTCAGCTGGGCCTGGGTGCTGATTATACTTACAACAACGGTTATCGTGACAGCAGTGGTCTGCACTCCAACACGACCAGCGGCACGCTGCAGCTGACGCAGACCATTTTCGATATGTCGAAATGGCGCGCGCTGACGCTCCAGGAGAAAACGGCAGGTGTTCAGGACGTCACCTACCAGACCGCGCAGCAGAACCTGATTCTCAATACCGCTACCGCTTATTTTAACGTATTAAACGCTATCGACACGCTTTCCTATACCGAAGCGCAGAAACAGTCGATCTACCGTCAGCTGGATCAAACCACCCAGCGCTTTAATGTTGGCCTGGTGGCGATTACTGACGTACAGAACGCGCGCGCGCAGTATGACAGCGTGCTGGCCAGTGAGGTAACGGCCCGCAATAACCTGGACAACAATCTTGAAACGCTGCGCCAGGTAACCGGTAACTACTATTTAAGCCTGGCCTCGCTTAACGTAGACAGCTTTCAAACGCAAAAGCCGCAGCCGGTTAACGCGCTGCTGAAAGAAGCGGAAAGCCGTAACCTTAACCTGCTTTCCGCGCGTCTGAACCAGGATCTGGCACGCGAGCAGATCCGCTACTACGAAACCGGCCACATGCCTACGCTGGATTTAACGGCGCAGTCCGGTTTATCCAACAGCAAATATGGCGGCAGCCGCGCCAACAGCGCCGCCTATCAGGACAGCATCTCTGGTTCCAACCAGGTGGGCCTGAGCTTTACGCTACCGCTGTATAGCGGCGGTTCCGTGACGTCGCAGGTGAAGCAGGCGCAGTATTCTTATGTTGCCGCCAGCGAGCAGCTGGAGAGCGCGCACCGTACCGCAGTACAGACCGTACGCTCCTCCTTCAATAACGTTAATGCTTCTATCAGCAGCATCAACGCCTATAAGCAGGCTGTGGTCTCGGCGCAAAGCTCGCTGGATGCGATGGAAGCGGGTTATCAGGTGGGTACGCGCACTATCGTTGACGTGCTGGATGCCACCACCACGCTTTACAACGCCAAGCAGCAGCTCTCCAACGCGCGTTACAGCTATATGATTAACGAGCTGAATATTAAATCGGCTCTGGGCACGCTGAACGAGCAGGATCTGCAAATGCTGAACAGCCGTCTGGGCAAAGAAGTGCCTACCTCACCAGAAGCGGTTGCACCGGAAAACACGCAGCAGGATGCAGCAGCAAACGGCACGCAGACTGCGGCTTCGCCTGCGGTGCAGCGCGCTGCGGCTCCGGCTGCTGCACGTACGCATAGCGGCAACCCCTTCCGCCACTAAGCGTTTTGGGGCAGCGACGCTGCCCCTTTTAATTTCAAACGTATAACTAAGTAAAGATCCCTTACCAACCCTTACCTGTTGCTTCATTTTCCACCGTCGTTCCCCTATCCTAAGCAGTACCTTTGGGCTCAGGACGAAATATGATGAAACGGACAAAAAAAATTAACCATGCCTCCTTTCGCAAAAGCTGGAGCGCACGTCACCTTACACCGGTAGCCCTGGCGGTTACCGCGGTGTTTATGCTTGCCGGCTGTGAAAAAACGGATGAAACCGTCTCGCTGTATCAGAACGCCGATGACTGTTCTTCAGCCAATCCCGGCAAGAGCGAGCAGTGCACCACTGCTTACAATAATGCCAAAAAAGAGGCGGAGAAGACCGCGCCAAAATATGCTACCCGCGAAGACTGCGTGGCGGAATTTGGCGAAGGCCAGTGTCAGAAAGCGCCTGCTCAGGCCGGGGTCGGCACGACCAATGCAGAGTCGCAGCAAAGCGGCAGCTTCTGGATGCCTTTGATGGCGGGTTATATGATGGGACGCTTGATGGGCGGCGGTGCAGGCTTTGCGCAGCAGCCGCTGTTTACCTCACGCTCGCCGGGCAGCCCGGCCAACGGCAAATTCGTTGACGCCAGCGGTAAAAGCTTTGGTGCCGCCACGCCGGGCCGCACTATGACCGTACCAAAATCCGCGCTGGCGCCAAAACCAATGACCACCAGCACGGTAACGCGCGGCGGCTTTGGTGAAAGCGTCGCGAAGCAGTCCACTATGCAGCGCAGCAGCGCAACGTCCGGTTCCCGCCGGACTTTCGGAGGTTAAACGTGCAACGTCTGGCTATTGCAGAACGCCCCGACTGGCGCGAAAAAGCCACTGAATACGGCTTTCGCTTCCATACCATGCACGGCGAGCCCTACTGGTGCGAAGATGCTTACTACCAGTTCACGCTGCAGCAGATTGAGAGGCTGGAAGACGTAACCGGCGAACTGCATCAGATGTGTTTACAGGTGGTGGACAAAGTGGTCAACAGCGAAGAGCTGCTGGCTAAGTTCCGCATTCCAAAGCATACCTGGGATTTTGTCCGCACATCCTGGAAGACCAGCCAGCCTTCGCTCTATTCGCGTCTGGATCTGGCATGGGACGGTCATGGCGATGCTAAACTGCTGGAGAATAACGCCGATACGCCAACTTCTCTGTACGAGGCGGCTTTTTTCCAGTGGATCTGGCTGGAGGATCAGCTCAGCGCTGGGCGGCTACCTGCCGGTAGCGATCAGTTCAATAGCCTTCAGGAGAAGCTGATAGAGCGCTTTGCGGCACTGCATCAGCAGCACGGCTTCAGCTGGCTGCATTTTGCCTGCTGCCGCGATACGGATGAAGATCGCGGCACGGTGCAATATCTGCAGGATTGTGCGACGGAAGCGGGCTTGCCGAGCGAGTTTCTCTATATCGACGAAATTGGCCTGGGCGAAAAAGGCCAGTTTACCGATGTTCACGACCAGGTGATTAGCAATCTCTTCAAGCTCTACCCCTGGGAGTTTATGCTGCGGGAAACCTTTTCTACCAAGCTGGCCGACGCGGGCGTGCGCTGGCTGGAGCCGGGCTGGAAAAGCATTATTTCCAATAAGGCACTGCTGCCGCTGCTGTGGAAAATGTTTCCCAATCATCCTAACCTGCTGCCCGCTTATTTTGCTGAAGACAGCGTCCCGGCGATGGATAGATATGTGGTTAAACCGCTATTTTCACGTGAAGGCGCCAACATCCGCATTGTGGAAAACGGCAAAGAGATCGCTCGCGCAGATGGCCCTTATGGTGAAGAAGGCATGATCGTTCAGCAGTTCCATCCGCTACCAAAATTTGGCGACAGCTATACGCTTATCGGTAGCTGGCTGATAGACGATCTGCCAGCCGGTATTGGTCTGCGTGAAGATCGTGCCCTGATCACCCAGGATCTTTCGCGCTTTTATCCGCATACGTTTATTGAGTAAGCTTTCAGCCAATCTGTACCGAAAGCATACTTAGCGAAGCCATCTCCAGCCCGTCTACCGGTATGGATACGGCTTCGCCCGGCAGCCGTGCGCCCAGCACGTAAAGCAACGGCAGATAGTGCTCAGGCGTCGGATTAGAAAGTCCGGCCCCCTCATGCTGCATAAAGTTAACCAGCGGATGCTCCTCCGCTGCGCCTTCCCATGCCAGATTGTCGCGAACATAGTTATTAAACGACGCGGCCCAGTCATAAGGTTCCGCCTGTGCCGCCCAGCGAGCCATACGCAAATTGTGCACCACGTTGCCGCTGGCGACGATCATGATGCCCTGCTCACGCAGCGCGGCCAGCTTGCGGCCCAGTTCAAAATGGTATGCGGCAGGTTTCGTCCCGTCCACGCTAAGCTGCACCACCGGGATATCCGCTTCCGGGTACATTTTTATCAACACGCCCCAGCTACCGTGATCGAAGCCCCACTCGCGATCCAGCTGCACGTCTACGGGAGCAAGCGCTTCCGCCACTTTTTTTGCTAATGAAGGGGACCCCGGCGCGGGATAGCGCGTATCAAATAGCGCCTGTGGAAAGCCGCCAAAATCATGGATGGTGCGGGGGTTTTCCATTGCGGTTACCGCCGTGCCGCGCGTGTACCAGTGTGCGGAGACGGCAATAATCCCTTTCGGGCGCGGCAGATCTTGTCCCAGCTTGCGCCAGGCTTCGGTATATATGTTTTCTTCCAGCACGTTCATCGGGCTGCCGTGTCCCAGAAATAGCGCAGGCATCGAATGCGTCATGATAATTCCTCTGAGTAACTTTATAGCCACCAGGTTACGCTCTTTTTTGCCTGGATAAACCCGGATAAGCCTGATGATGATCGTCAGTAATTTTGAGTAAAAAAAATGCTTTTCCAGAGGTTTTTTATTAACAAGCTGTGGGCATGAGCGTCGTGCCAGACAAAGATCCACGCTATGACGTACAGACAGGTATGGGGTGCATGCCTGTTTAATGTTGTAACGACTTACAGCGCAGCAAGCAAAGGCGGAATAAAGAGAACAGGCGCGAAGTAAAGAGAGCAAGGTGCCAAGTAAAGAGAGCAAGGTGCGGAATAAAGAGAACAGGCGCGGAATAAAAAGAGCAAGGTGCGAAGTAAAAGAGCAGGCGCGAAGTAAAAAGAGCAAGGAGCGAAGTAAAAAGAGCAAGGAGCGAAGTAAAAAGAGCAGGCGCGAAGTAAAGAGAGCAAGGTGCGGAGCAAAGAGTGCAAGGAGCGAAGTAAAAAGAGCAAGGTGCGAAGTAAAAAGAGCAAGGAGCGGAGCAAAGAGAGCAAGGTGCGAAGTAAAAGAGCAGGCGCGAAGTAAAAAAGCAGGTGCGGAGTAAAGAAGCAGGATCAAGAGCGTGATGCAGGCGGGCGATCAGGTTCAGTTAATGGTTTTTCAGATTGATAATAGCCCGATCCCGCCGTAGCGGGATCCTGGCAAGGCTGTTAACGCAGTGCGGGTAAACAGCCGAAATAGCCTAGCTTGCCTGACGCGTTTCGCGGCTACGGCGCCAGGCAACCAGATCGTCAATGGTGACGACCGGCATAGCGTGCTGCTTTGCAAATTCGATAGCTTCCGGCGCGTGTGCCATAGAGCCATCGTCATTGGTCAGCTCGCACAGTACGCCAGCGGGTTTGAAACCGGCCAGCGTAACCAGATCGATAGTGGCTTCCGTATGGCCGCCGCGGGTCAATACGCCGCCTTCGCGCGCGCGCAGAGGAAACACGTGTCCCGGACGATGTAAATCGCTCGGTTTGGCGTTATCAGCAATAGCGGCGCGGATAGTGGTGATGCGATCTGTAGCAGAAACGCCGGTGGTGACGCCTTCCGCCGCTTCAATGGTGACGGTAAAACCGGTACCAAAAGAGCTGGTATTGTTTTCCACCATCATCGGCAGTTCAAGCTGGCGACGACGTTCTTCAGTCAGGCACAGGCAAACAATGCCGCTGCCGTGTCTGATGGTCAGCGCCATCTGCTCAACGGTCATGGTTTCTGCGGCGAAAATCATATCGCCTTCGTTTTCACGATCTTCATTATCTAACACCATCACGCCACGCCCGTTGCGTAAGGCGTCGATGGCACGTTCAACACGCTGTTCCGGCGTGCCAAATTCAGAAAGAAGCGTCTGATTCATGGTAAGTAATCCTTTGTTTTCTATGAGTTACCAGAATCAGGGCGAACTTAGGAGCGCAAAAAATAACGGCGAGGCGGGTATAAGCCCGACAGGATACGTTACCCTCTCCCATCCGGACTTTAACCGTCGGCCCCGGAATTACACCGGATCTGCTGACCTTCAGACCTGGAAGATCTGAAGCGCTCGCGGGCTTTCAGCCGTAGCTGATTTACCGCCGGTGGGGAATTTCGCCCCGCCCTGAGAATAAGCCCGTTTACTATAACGCCGAAAAAATAGCAGGGCAACGAACAAAACAGGCAAATCCTTAGCCATTTTGTCGCTTTGGCGTTTTTGGGTTTAACCTTTCAGGTTATGGCATTACACTTAACAAAACTTTGTCGCTATCAGGAAGCCGCCATGATTGACCCAAAAAAAATTGAACAACTTGCCCGCCAGGTTCATGAATCTATGCCAAAAGGGATCCGCGAGTTTGGCGACGACGTCGAGAAGAAGATTCGTCAGACCTTACAGTCACAGCTGACCCGTCTGGATCTGGTTAACCGCGAAGAGTTTGACGTGCAGACGCAGGTACTGCTGCGCACCCGCGAAAAACTGGCGGCGCTGGAAAGCCGCATTGCCGAGCTGGAAAGCCGTCACGTGGATAACACGCCGAAAGAAGTGTTGAAAACAGAAGATATGCAGTAAATTTTCTGACAAGGTGCCGCGATTATCACGGCACCCTGGTCGGTTACGTTCAGACTTACTTTTTCGACTGAATCGCCTTAATGATGTTGCTGGTAGAGATACCGTCTTCGAAATTCAGCACGCGCACTTCGCCGCCGTTTGCCCAAACTTCTTCACTGCCCGCAATCTCTTCCGGTTTGTAATCGCCGCCTTTTACCAGCAGGTCCGGCAGAATATCGGCAATCACTCGCTGCGGCGTATCCTCTTCAAACGCCACCACCCAGTCGACGGCTTCCAGCGCGCCTAACACGATCATGCGGTTTTCCAGCGGATTGACCGGACGGCTTTCGCCTTTCAGCCGTTTGGTAGAGGCGTCGCTGTTAACGGCCACGATCAGGCGGTCGCCGAGCTTACGCGCGTTGGCAAGATAGGAAACGTGCCCGGCATGCAGAATGTCAAAGCAGCCATTGGTCATCACCACTTTTTCGCCGCGACGACGCGCCAGCGCAACCGCATCTTTTAACTGCGCTTCCGTCATCACGCCAAAGCCTGATTCAGGACGGGCGCGAATCGCGTTTTCCAGCTCAACCGTGGAGACGGTGGACGTACCCAGCTTGCCTACCACCACGCCTGCGGCGGCGTTAGCTAAAAAGCAGCTCTCTTCCAGCGTATTGCCTGCGGCCAGCGCGGCGGCCAGTACGCCAATGACCGTATCGCCTGCGCCAGTCACGTCATACACTTCCTGCGCCTGCGTAGGTAAATGGAAAGGCTCTTTGCCAGGCTGCAACAGCGTCATGCCGTTTTCCGAACGCGTAACCAGCAGCGCCGACAGCTCAAACTGCTGCATCAACGCCATGCCACGCTCGACAATTTCCGCTTCGTCTTTGCACTTGCCCGCTACCGCTTCAAATTCTGAAAGGTTTGGCGTCAGGATAGTCGCGCCGCGATAACGTTCAAAATCCGTGCCTTTGGGATCGACCAGCACCGGTACGTTTGCCTCACGGGCGATACGAATAATGCTTTCTACGCTGGCCAGCGCGCCTTTGGCATAGTCTGAAAGCACCAGAGCGCCCGCCGCCGGTAGCGCCTGACGAATGCGCTGATGCAGCGGTTCGACGTCAATGCCGTCAAATCCTTCTTCAAAGTCCAGACGGATCAGCTGCTGGTTGCGGGAGAGCACGCGCAGTTTGGTGATGGTTGGATGCGTGGTAACGGCCACAAAATCACACTGCACGTTAACGTTGGTCAGCGTTTCATTCAGCGCGCGCGCGGCATCGTCCACGCCGGTCAGGCCGACCAGACAAGAGCTGGCGCCAAGCGAGGCAATGTTCATCGCCACGTTGGCCGCGCCGCCGGGACGCTCTTCCACATTGTCTACCTTCACCACCGGAACCGGAGCTTCGGGAGAGATACGGCTGGTTGGCCCATACCAGTAGCGATCCAGCATCACGTCGCCAACAACCAGAACACCCGCACGGTTAAAATCGGGCAGCGTAATTTTCATTCCAGATACTCCAGGCTGCAATCAGTCAAAAAATAGTGCGCGCGATGATAGCACATGGCGGCGATCCCGCACATTGTGCTCCTTTCACGCCTCAAACCAGCGTTGCCAGCTGGCATTTACCACGGCCTGCTCCGCGCTGAACGCCGCTGGCGCGAGCTGGCCCGGCAGCGCCTGTAGCGCTAAATGATGCAGCTCATCGCGAAGCGTCACGTAAGCGCTGGTTAGCGCCTCGGCCTCTTCCTCGCGCATATTGCCATGGTGAGCCAGCAGCGCCAGAATCCGCACGTTATCAGACCAGCGCGTCAGCTCCGGTTCCGCAGCGGCATAGCGTAAGACCAGATATTGCGTAATGAATTCAATATCGGTGATGCCGCCTCGATCCGCTTTGATATCCCACAGTCCTTTTTGCTTGCTGCCAAGGTGGGCGCGCATCTTCTCGCGCATTTCCCGCACCTCCGTTTTCAGCTTTTCCGCCTCGCGAGGCAGGCAAAGAACGCCGCGACGGATAGCGGAAAAACGCTGGCTTAGCGCCGCATCGCCAAAGACGATGCGCGCCCTTACCAGCGCCTGGTGTTCCCAGGTCCAGGCTTCATGACGCTGATAGTCGTCAAACGCGGCAAAGGTACTGACCAGCATGCCCGCCGCGCCGGAAGGACGCAGCCGCGCATCGACCTCGTACAAAATGCCGGATGACGTCCGCGTGCTGAACAGGTGCATAATGCGCTGAGCAAGCCGTAGATAGAACTGGCGGCCGTCAATACTGCGCTCGCCGTCCGTTACCGCTTCTGCGGGACAATCATGTAGAAAAACCAGATCCAGATCCGAACTGTAGCCCAGCTCCCAGCCGCCCAGCTTGCCGTAGCCAATCACGGCAAAGCCCCGCTCCTGCGGATCCTGCAGATGATCGGGACGGCCATAGCGCTGCACCAT
The DNA here is from genome assembly GCF_047456155.1 of Erwinia sp. BNK-24-b. NCBI lineage: Bacteria > Pseudomonadati > Pseudomonadota > Gammaproteobacteria > Enterobacterales > Erwiniaceae > Erwinia > Erwinia sp. BNK-24-b. The sequence goes on along the minus strand of NZ_CP179901.1, from coordinate 510,166 downwards.
CATTTGCCAGGCCTGCCGCACCACCTGCTCAATAATGGCTTCAGCTAGCCAGGTCAGATGATCGCTCACCTTCATCACCGGCAGCGTTCCGGCAATGTCGGCAGCGGCAATACGCAGATGCTGCGCCTGCTTAAACTGGCGCAGCGCCTCCAGCTGCTGCTCTTCATCCTCTTCGGGAATACGCAGCAAATACTGCCGCAGCTCATCGCGATAGGCGTCCGTGGCCGTGGGCTGATACAGCGTCGCCGGGTCCAGTAGTTCGTCCAGCAAGAGCGGATAACGCGCCAGCTGGCTGGCCACCATCGGCGAAGCCGCACACAGGCGAATCAGGTGCTTGAGCGCGCCGGGATACTCCGTCAGCAATTCAAGATAGGTAGAGCGCGTGACCACGCCCAGCAGCAGCGGCGTCAGACGACTGAGCGTGACGTCCGCATCGGGTCGCGGGCAAACCTCGCCCAGCAGTCTGGGCATTAGCTGATCCAGCGCCTGACGACCGCGCGGGCCGATGGTACGTTTATCCACATCCTGCCGAAACTCGTTAATGACCCGCAGCAGGTGCTGCTGGGCAGAAGCGGCCAGCTGCGGCACCAGCGGAGCCAGCTCCGGCTCTTCCAGCCGGTCCTGCCACAGCACGCCATATTCGTCCGCCTCCTTTCCTTCTGCGATTTCGGGCGCGTCGTCGCCGATAAGCTCATCGAAAATCGTGCGTACCGCGGCCATATGCTGCTCCAGCCGCTGATACAGCGCCGACCAGTCGGCTACCCCCATTGCCCACGCCAGGCGAGCACGATTGAGGTCGTCTACCGGCAGCGTCTGCGTCTGCTCGTCGTTAATGCTTTGCAGGAGGTTTTCCAGACGGCGCAAATACAGGTAAGCCTCGCGCAGCTGCCGTGCCTGTTCGGTTGGTAACAGATGCAGTGTATCTATAGCCTGTAGCGTCGGCAGAAAGGAGCGCAGCTGTAGCGAGCGCTCACGTCCGCCGCGAATCAGCTGAAATACCTGCACGATAAATTCCGTTTCGCGGATGCCGCCCGCGCCCAGCTTGATGTTGTCGGTCAGGCCACGCCGGCGTACCTCGCGCGCAATCATGCTTTTCATATTGCGCAGCGACTGAATGACGCTGAAATCAATGTAGCGGCGATAGATAAAAGGCCGCAGCATTTGCTCGAGCTCCTGGCTCCAGCGGTCGTCGGCACCGCCCATTAGCCGCGCTTTGACCATCGCATACCTTTCCCAGTCGCGGCCCTGCTCCTGATAGTAATCTTCCAGCGCGGCAAAACTCAGCACCAGCGGCCCGCTGTCGCCAAAAGGACGCAGGCGCATATCGACGCGATAGACAAAGCCGTCGGCGGTTGGCTGATCCAGCACTTTAATCAGCCGCTGCCCCAGCCGGGTAAAAAACTGCGCGTTATCCAGCTCGCGGCGACCGCCCCGGGTAACGCCGTTCTCCGGCCAGGTAAAAATCAGATCGATATCCGAAGAGAAATTCAGCTCGCCGCCACCCAGCTTGCCCATGCCTAAAATCAGCAGCGGCTGCGGTTCTCCTTTGGCATTAACCGGCGTGCCCATTTCGTTACAGCAGGCCTGCCATAGCCAGTCGCGCGCCGCCACGATCAGTATTTCCGCCAGTACGCTTAACTGCCGTAGCGTCTCTTCGGTGGCGCTTAGCGACAGCGCCTGCATCCAGGCGATACGCGTCAGCATGTGACGGCGGAAAAGGCGTAGCTCGCGCATCAGCTCGGCTTCGGTTTTCACCTGAGCCAGCTCCTGCGCCAGCCAGTCGGCGTAATGCCGCCATTCATCCGGCTGCGGCGTTTTTTCCAGCAGCATTTGCCGCCACTCGGGGTAGCGCGCCAGGTTTTCGCTAATAAAATCGCTGAAGGCTACGGCGGCCTGCAGCGCAGGCTCCGCTTCGTGCCAGTCAGCGTTCAGCTGTCCGGCGAGCAACGGGGGCAACGGCGTTAAGGATAAAGGCGACATAGATAATTCCCTGTGTAGTCGGTCAGCGCTTAAATCAGGCGCTGCCGTTTTTCCAGAAGACCGGCTGTTTCAGCGCCTGCTGGCGATAAGTTTCCAGCCAGGCTTCCTGATGGGTTTTAATGGCGTGGGCCAGCTGTTCCCACAGCTCCAGCCAGGAGGTGACGTCCGCTTCGCTATAAGCCCCGGCCAGCAGACGTGCCGCCAGCAGCTGATGCTGCAAACGGGCCAGCTTGTCCTGATATTCATTTACCTGACGCACCCGACTAAAGGTTTCTTTCAGATCGGCAGAAAGGCGGCCCAGCATGATGTCGCAAAAGCGTTTGAAAGAGCCCTGCAGTTTGCTGTCACTCTTTGCATCCATAAATGAACGCCAGCCGTCGCTTGCTATCCAGTTGGTAAGCGCTAACTGGGTCTGTAGCCAGAGCGGCGTAAAGCAGAGGGTCGGCTGCAGTTTTTCCTGCGAAAGCTTGTCCTGCAGCGCGGCCAGCTGTTGACGTAGCTCGCTGCTTGCTTTGCGCGGCACCAGGGTACCAAACAGAGAAAAGGCCTGACGCAGCGTTTCCAGTGCCTGATGAATTTCCTTCAGCGCTGCCGGGTTTCCGCGCATCCACAGCTCTTCGTGATGCTGCCACTGGCTTAACGCCAGCGTGAAGGCGGCACGCATCCCCTCTTCAACCGTGGCTTTCGGCCTGGTTTTCAGGATCGGCAACGGACGCAGTTCAGCCTGGGTTTGTCCCTGGGCAAGCTGATATCCGCGAGCCGCTTTGCTCAGGCTACCCAGGCGCAACCCGCCCATTTCCGCCAGTTCGGCAGCAAAAGCCAGCAGCTCGGCACGCTCGCCTTTTTTCAGCTCCAGCTCAATTTCGTTAAGCGGCTCGCTAAGCTCGTTTGCCTGCACTTCACCGCGATCCAGAGCAACTTCTATCTCGCTATTCAGGTAAGTAACTACCCACTTTTCACGCACAAAATGGGTGCTGAACAGCGGCTTCAGCTGCGCCTGTAGCGCCTGAAGATCGCAACCTTGCGGCCAGATTTCCGCAGGCAGCTTGTCGATAGCCAGTACCGGTTCCTGTATCGGAACATTGTATTCCGGACGCTGATGCAGGCCGCCGACGGTCTGCCCCGCCGCCTTCAACGTCATTTCATAGCTGTCGCCAAAGCCACGAATACGCAGCCCCATGTCCCAGCGCCGCAGCTGGCGCTCCGGCGTTTCAAAATAGATATTGGTCAATTTTTGCGGTGCGCTATGCAGATTTGGCCAGGCAGCAAGAGAGGTCGGCAGCTTTTCAGCGCTTTCGGGCGTAGCAATGAACTTTAACTCGATTTCTATGGTCATATTTTCTTAATCAGATTAGCGGCACGGTTAACAAAAGCCTGATTATACCTCAGGGTAGTCGGCTTTTATTCGGCACATCGTCGAAAACCGCCCGGATATGGACGAGGCTCAGCCAGATATGACGAAAAGAGTAATGCACAACCCCTCTGGCTGTCCTGACTTTCGTGGCGCTTTGCGCGCTGGCTCGCGACGGACCGAGTCCAGGATAGTTCTCATTTAGCTTTATGCGAGCCATCTCCAGACTGTGCCATTACTTTTTTTCCGCTCTCACAAAAAAGATTCCGAATGAAAAAAACGCATTTTATTGGCCTCACTTTACTGACTTTTAGCGTTGCCGCATCGCTCCACGCCGAAGAGAAACGCTACATTTCCGACGAGCTTTCTACCTGGGTGCGCAGCGGCCCCAGCGACAGCTACCGCCTGACCGGCACGCTCAACGCGGGCGAAGAAGTGACGCTGGTGCAAACCAATAATGAAACTCATTATGGACAGATTCGCGATGCCAGCGGACATACTTCCTGGATCCCGCTGGCGCAGTTAAGCCAGCAGCCAAGCCTGCGTACTCGCGTGCCGCAGCTGGAACAGCAGGTCAAAGATCTGACCGATAAGCTGGCAAATATCGACGGCAGCTGGAATCAGCGTACGGCAGAGATGCAAAAGAAAGTAGCGGGTAGCGATAACGCGATTAACGGCCTGAAAGCAGAAAATCAAAAGCTTAGAAACGAGCTGATCGTTGCGCAGAAGAAGGTGAATGCCGCTAACGTGCAGCTGGACGATAAGCAGCGCACCATTATTATGCAGTGGTTTATGTATGGCGGCGGCGTTGCTGGTATCGGCCTGTTGCTGGGCCTGCTGCTGCCGCACATGATCCCCAGCAGAAAGAAAAAAGATCGCTGGATGAACTAGGTGTTTCTGACACTTTTTGCTGCCCTTTTGCGCTTCAGCTCTCAGGCAAGGCTCTGCACAACGGTGGGAGAGGCTCTACACTTCACGTATGATGCCTGAAAATTTTACGTCCGGGAGTAAGTAGTGAAGAGTTACCTTGTCGGTGGCGCGGTACGCGACGCACTGTTAAATTTGCCGGTCAAAGACAAAGATTGGGTCGTGACCGGCGCGTCACCTGCCGAGATGCTGGCGCTTGGTTATCAACAGGTTGGTCGTGATTTCCCGGTCTTCCTGCATCCTGAGACGCAGCAGGAGTACGCGCTGGCACGTACCGAGCGTAAAAACGGTAGCGGCTATACCGGCTTTGTCTGCTATGCCGCGCCGGACGTGACGCTGGAGCAGGATTTGCAGCGTCGCGATCTGACTATTAACGCTATCGCCTGCGATGAAGACGGGCGCTATTACGATCCCTACGGCGGCCGGGCTGATATAGAACAGCGCCAGCTGCGTCACGTTTCCGATGCTTTTAAAGAAGATCCGCTGCGCGTCCTGCGCGTGGCGCGCTTTGCCGCGCGTTTTGCCCATCTTGGTTTTAAGATTGCGGATGAGACAATGGCGCTGATGCGCGAGATGGCGGCCAGCGGCGAACTGGATGAGCTAACGCCGGAACGCGTCTGGAAAGAGACGGAAAAGGCGCTGGAAACGCCCGATCCCCAGGTCTATTTTCAGACGTTACGGGACTGCGGCGCGCTGGCGGTACTTTTTCCTGAACTGGACAACCTTTATGGCGTGCCCGCTCCGGCTAAATGGCATCCGGAAATTGATACAGGCGTGCATACGCTGATGACGCTGGCGATTGCGGCACAGTTAAGCGACGAGGTAGACGTTCGTTTCGCTACGCTGTTTCACGACGTTGGCAAAGCGTTAACGCCACAGGAAAAATGGCCAAGCCATCACGGTCACGGTCTGGCTGGCGTTCCGCTGGTAGAACAGCTTTGCCAGCGGCTGCGCGTACCGAATAACGTGCGCGACCTGGCGCTGCTGGTAACGGAATTTCACGATCTGGTGCATACCGTAGAACGGCAAAGTCCGGAAGCGCTGATCGGCCTTTTCGATCGTATTGATGCATGGCGCAAGCCGCACCGCGTCGAGCAGATTGCCTTGACCAGCGAGGCTGACGCGCGTGGCCGAACAGGTTTTGAAAACAATGCCTATCCGCAGGGCGATTACTTACGCCAGGCGTTTGAAGTTGTGCAGAACGTCTCAACAAAAGAGGTGGTTGCCGCAGGCTTTAAGGGTATTGAAGTCAGGGAAGAGTTAACGCGAAGACGTATTGCAGCGCTACAAAAGTGGCAGGAACAGCAGTGTTAAAAGGAAGCCGGACCAAAGTCCGGCTTTTTTTCTACACAAAAATCATGTATACCGCTGCCGCAATAATAAAGCGGTAGATGGCGAAAGGAACAAAAGAGATACGCTGAATAAGCTTCAGGAACACTTTGATAGCAATAAGCGCCACGACAAAAGCCGTCAGGAAACCAACGGCGAACATTGGCATATCGGCCATGGTCAAAAAGCCCATGCTTTTATAGAGATCCAGCACCGTCGCGCCCATCATCATCGGTACGGCCAGAATGAAGGAAAACTCGGAAGCCGCATAACGACTGACGCCCATCAGCATCCCGCCGGAAATGGTCGCACCGGAACGAGAAAAGCCCGGCCACAGCGCCAGACACTGGAAACAGCCAATGATAAAGGCCTGACGATAAGTCATATCATCAATCCCTACCGCTTTCGGCTGTTTTGGCTTCAGGTACTCTGCCGCCAGTAACAGCAGGCCGCCGACGACCAGCGCATACATCACATTGATGGGGTTAAAGAGCGTTTTAATTTTATCGTGGAAAATCAGCCCGATGACAACAGCCGGAACCATGCCCAGCAGGATATGAATCAGCGTCAGATGGCCTTTGCCTGTGCCTTCGTGAGGCACCTTGCCGAAATGAATACCGATTAAACCAAACAGACGACGCCAGAACATGACCACCACGGCCAGGATAGAACCCAGCTGGATAACCACTTCAAAAGTATCTGCTTTATCACCTTCAAAGCCTAACAGATGACCGACAATGATCATGTGCCCGGTGGAAGAAACAGGGAGAAACTCCGTTAACCCCTCAACAATCCCAAGGATTGCTGCCACCCATAGCTGATGAATATCTGCCATCAAATCTACCCCTATCCGTATAAAAGCCATTAAAAAGGCGGTCGCTTAACGCCACCGCCAAAATTGCGCCCGCTGCAAAGCAGGCCAATCATCAAGACCTCAATAATGTGATTTGGTTTCATCGTGATGGCAATCACCTTGCTGTTATTTCGGAATAGTCCCCCGCTCGATAATTACGCCAACCTGCAACGCCTGTGCCACTGCGCCAGGCTTGCTTAGTTTAATGCGCACCCATGGAGAGCTGAAACGGGTCAGTAGCAGCGTGGCAACCTCTTCTGCTACTCGTTCAACTAACGCAAAACGACCGCCGGCCACGTGCGCAATTATCGCTTCAGAGACGTCGGCGTAGCTCAGGCAGTCATTCACATCGTCGCTGGCCGCCGCCTTGCGGTTGTCCCAGGCCATTTCGACATCGAACACCAGCTTCTGCGAAATGGTCTGTTCCCAGTCATAAACGCCAATGGTGGTGATGACCGACAGCTGTTCAATAAATACAATATCCATGATACGAGTCTCTGTTTTTGTGGTTGCCGGATACCACTTCCGACGGTTTATGCGTATTATCCACGGATGACGAGAACAAAACGACCCCCTGAAGACGGAACGGTGTTATGAGTGTATTCGCGCTTGGTATGATTATTTTCGCGTATCTGTGCGGCTCCATTTCCAGCGCGATTCTGGTTTGCCGACTGTTCAGACTACCCGATCCGCGTCAAAATGGTTCCGGCAATCCTGGTGCCACCAACGTGCTGCGCATCGGCGGCAAAGTGCCGGCGCTGGCCGTACTGCTGTTCGATATTTTGAAAGGTATGCTGCCGGTGTGGCTGGCTTACCACTACGGACTTTCCCCTTTCTGGCTTGGCCTGACCGCTATTGCCGCCTGCCTGGGGCATATCTATCCGGTCTTTTTTCAGTTCAAAGGCGGTAAAGGCGTGGCGACGGCATTTGGTGCTATCGCGCCGATTGGCTGGGACCTGACCGGACTGATGACCGGCACCTGGCTGCTGACCGTGTTGCTAAGCGGTTATTCTTCCTTAGGCGCTATTATCAGCGCACTGATTGCGCCTTTTTATGTGTGGTGGTTTAAGCCACAGCTGACCTTTCCGGTGGCGATGCTATCGTGCCTGGTTCTGTTGCGTCATCACGACAATATCCAGCGTTTGTGGCGCGGTCAGGAAACAAAAATCTGGAAGAAAAAACGCAAATAAATTCCAATAACTTACTGTTTTATATCGTTATTTTTATTGCAAATTCCGGCACGGTTCAATAGGATTGCAAAACCCACTCAGCAGATGTGGGTTTATGTAAAAACGTTAATTACAAGGAATATGTAATGAAAAATTTAACACAGCAAGAAGTAGAACTGGTTAGCGGTGCTGCCACTATCGATAGTAATGGTAACATTGGTTATGAGCCCGCTATTATTTCTCCAGGTACCATTTTTCCGGGCTCTGTCTGGGACATTATTAATATTGATTGTACCTTTGATCCTCGGGACATTATTAATACTGTTTCTACCTTTGTTCCTCGTGACCTTTTAAACACGAGCAACATTGTTTCTGGCTGTACTAATAATATCTTATAGAACTTAAAGAGCTTACTGCACTACTAAAAGCGCCCGGTCTCACCAGCGGTTAGAAGATGCCGGGTAGCTGATAATCTGAATCGGAGATTGTTTTTTTGTCCGGGCCAGGCAGAAACACCGGCTCAGCGCAGGGGGAAACTCTGGCGACTGGCTGAACAGCCTGTCGGACAAGGAATCAGTCATCTGTTTTGCGCCATTGCCTGACGGCAATGGCGCTTTTACATCAGTCGGTCTGCAACGGCGACAGTTCAGCAAGCGGCCAGCGCGGGCGCACGCTGACGCTCAAATCGCCGCTGGTGCCCCCTTTTAGTCTGACCATCCCTGCATAGGCGATCATCGCCCCGTTATCGGTACAGAATTCCGGCCTGGCGTAAAACACTTCTCCGCCGCGCGCACGCATCACATCAGCCATTCTGGCACGTAGCGTACGGTTAGCGCTGACGCCGCCCGCAATCACCAGCCGCGAAAAACCCGTCTGTTCCAGCGCGCGTTTGCATTTGATAATTAACGTATCGACAACCGCATCTTCAAATGCCCGCGCCACGTCGGCGCGCGTCTGATCGTCATTGGCATTCTCACGGATAGTATTAGCCGCATAGGTTTTCAGTCCGGAAAAACTGAAGTCCAGGCCAGGCCTGTCGGTCATTGGCCGTGGGAAAACAAAGCGTTTTTCAACGCCCTGCTGCGCCATTTTTGACAACATTGGCCCACCGGGATAGTCCAGCCCCAGCAGCTTGGCCGTTTTGTCGAACGCCTCGCCCGCCGCATCGTCAACGGATTCGCCAAGCAGCGTGTATTCACCTACGCCGGTGACGCCGATCAGCTGCGTATGCCCGCCAGATACCAATAGCGCGACAAAAGGAAACGCAGGCGGATTCTCTTCCAGCATGGGTGCCAGCAGGTGCCCTTCCATATGGTGTACCGGCACCGCCGGCACGTTCCAGGCAAAAGCCAGCGAGCGGCCAATCGTCGCCCCTACCAGCAGCGCGCCCACAAGGCCAGGGCCTGCGGTATAGGCAACCGCATCAATATCTTGTGCCTGTAGTCCAGCCTCTTGCAAAGCAGCCTGAATTAACGGCACGGTTTTACGCACGTGATCGCGCGAAGCCAGCTCCGGCACCACGCCACCGTAGTCGGCATGGAGTTTGACCTGGCTATAAAGTTGGTTAGCGAGCAAGCCGGCTTTATCGTCGTAGATGGCGATACCGGTTTCATCGCAGGAAGTTTCTATTCCGAGCACACGCATGGCATTTACCTCATTCTTGCGGCGCGCAGTGTAGCATGAAGCCACTCTCCGCTGCGGCAATTTTCCGCGCTATCAGGATGACGTACTGAACTATAAGAAGAAAATTTCATCGCCTCGCTCCGCTGACTGGTGTATAATCATCGCCCTGAAAAAACCGGCAGCCGCACAGGCGCATCTGTTGGTGAGACATTATGCTATGGTGCTTTACAACGCAGCCTGTGTTGGAGTAAAATTCCGCACCATTTTGAAACAAGCTGGCACCGACGTCAGCAGCAAAACCGAATTTATCGAGGTGAGAGTTACATGCCGGTAATTAAAGTACGTGAAAACGAGCCATTTGACGTAGCACTGCGTCGCTTCAAGCGTTCTTGCGAGAAAGCAGGCGTTCTGGCTGAGGTTCGTCGTCGTGAGTTTTATGAAAAACCTACTACCGAACGTAAGCGCGCTAAAGCGTCTGCCGTAAAACGCCACGCGAAGAAACTGGCTCGCGAAAACGCACGCCGCACTCGTCTGTACTAATATTTGAGGGCTTGCCCTCAGGCTTCACAGACAAGTAGTAGTACACAAGGCCGTGCTTTCCGAAAGGAATGCGCGGCTTGTTCTCGTTTATGAGCTGATAAACCGGGGCTTATGGCTGGACGAATTCCACGCGTATTTATCAATGACTTGCTGGCCCGCACGGACATCGTGGATCTTATCGATGCGCGCGTAAAGCTAAAAAAGCAGGGTAAGAACTACCACGCGTGTTGTCCCTTCCATAATGAAAAAACCCCCTCTTTCACCGTCAACGGTGAAAAACAGTTTTACCACTGCTTCGGCTGTGGCGCACACGGCAACGCCATCGATTTTTTGATGAATTACGATCGGCTTGAGTTTGTCGAAAGCATTGAAGAGCTGGCCACCCTGTACGGTCTGGAAGTGCCCTATGAAAGCGGCACCGGCCCAAGCCAGCTTGAGCGGCATCAGCGTCAGAGCCTTTATCAGCTGATGAGTGGCCTGAACGATTTTTATCAGCAGTCGCTTTCTCAAAGCCAGGCGGCAGGCGCGCGAGACTATCTTGCGCAGCGGGGCCTGAGCGATGAGGTTATCCGGCATTTTTCCATTGGCTTTGCGCCTGCGGGCTGGGACAACGCGCTCAAACGTTTTGGCCGTAACCCGGACGACCGCCAGTCGCTGACGGATGCCGGCATGCTGGTAACCAACGATCAGGGACGCAGTTACGACCGTTTTCGCGAACGGATCATGTTTCCGATTCACGACAAGCGTGGACGGGTAACAGGTTTTGGCGGACGCGTTATTGGCGATGCCCTACCGAAATACCTGAACTCGCCGGAAACCGAAATTTTCCATAAAGGCCGCCAGCTGTATGGCCTTTATGAGGCACAAAAGAAACATCCTGAACCCGCAAAGCTGTTAGTGGTTGAAGGCTACATGGACGTGGTAGCACTGGCGCAGTTCGGCATCGACTATGCCGTCGCGTCATTGGGCACTTCCACTACGCCTGAGCATATTCAACTGCTTTTTCGCACCACCGATACGGTGATTTGCTGCTACGACGGTGACAGAGCGGGCCGGGAAGCGGCATGGCGCGCGCTGGAAACCGCATTGCCTTACATGAATGACGGTCGTCAGCTACGCTTTATGTTTCTGCCGGATGGTGAAGATCCCGATACGCTGGTGCGTAAAGAGGGCAAAGAGACGTTTGAAACGCGGATGGAGCAGGCGATGCCGCTCTCCGCTTTTCTGTTCGATACGCTGCTGCCGCAGGTTAATTTGAGCACGCCCGACGGCAGAGCGCAGCTTAGTACGCTAGCTTTGCCGCTGATTAGCCAGGTGCCCGGTGAAACGCTGCGCATCTATCTGCGTCAGGAATTGGGTAATAAACTGGGCATTCTGGACGATAGCCAGCTGGAAAAACTGCTGCCGAAACAGAGCGAAGGCTCGAAGGTGCCTAAGCAGCCCCAGCTAAAACGCACAACCATGCGTATACTGATTGGATTGCTGATTCAAAATCCGGAGCTGGCGACGATAGTGCCTTCGCTGGAAGGACTGGACAACTCGGCGCTTCCGGGCTTTTCGCTATTTGTCGAGCTGGTCAGCACCTGCGTGGCGCATCCTGGCCTGACCACCGGTCAGCTACTAGAGTTATATCGCGGCACAAAATTTAGCCAGAGCCTTGAAACGCTGGCAACGTGGAACCACATGATAGTTGAGGATGAAGTGGAAACCATGTTTAAGGACTCGCTGGCCAGCATGTACGACGCGGCGCTGGAGCGCAGGCTTGAAGAGCTTATCGCGCGTGACCGCACCCACGGATTAAATGCCGGGGAGCGTCGGGAATTCTGGACGCTGAGCCAGGCCTTGAAAAAACAGTAATTAAGCAGCGGCGAAGAATGAGTTGTACAACATTTTGAAGCGTATATCGTCGTTGCTACTTTGAGCGCTCTGTTCCGGCTGATAAGGAATGTGGGCGCGGCTAGAAGAAACCGCTTCACACAGAATATCCGCGGCTTAAGTGCCGATTATCCGCCAGGTCGAGCCTGGCAGCCGCCACGATGGGCAGCGGCAATAATCCAACGCCCTCACTGTTATTGTTGGCTGCTTAAGCTTAGCCGACCAACACCAATCTAATTTAACAGAAGTGTGGATACCGTCTTATGGAGCAAAACCCGCAGTCACAGCTGAAGCTGCTTGTCACCCGTGGTAAGGAGCAAGGCTATCTGACCTATGCCGAGGTCAATGACCATCTGCCGGAAGATATCGTCGACTCCGATCAGATCGAAGACATCATCCAGATGATCAACGACATGGGCATTCAGGTTGTGGAAGAAGCGCCTGATGCCGACGATCTGATGCTGAACGAAAACAGCAGCGACACGGACGAAGATGCTGCCGAAGCGGCTGCTCAGGTGCTCTCCAGCGTTGAATCCGAGATCGGACGTACCACCGACCCGGTGCGCATGTACATGCGCGAAATGGGTACCGTTGAACTGCTGACGCGCGAAGGCGAAATCGACATCGCGAAGCGCATCGAAGACGGTATCAACCAGGTTCAGTGTTCCGTTGCCGAATATCCTGAAGCCATCACCTATTTGCTGGAGCAGTACGATCGCGTTGAAGCGGGCGAGGCTCGCCTTTCCGACATGATCACCGGCTTTGTCGATCCAAACGCGGAAGAGGACATTGCACCTACGGCTACGCACGTAGGCTCTGAACTCTCTGAAGAAGAGCGTGACGACGACGAAGATGAAGACGAAGAGTCTGACGACGACAGCTCTGACGATGACAACAGCATCGATCCGGAACTGGCTCGCGAGAAATTCACCGAGCTGCGCACGCAGTACGAAAAAACGCGTACGGTGATCAAAGCTAGAGGCCGCAGCCATGCTGACGCTATTAGCGAAATCCAGAATCTTTCCGACGTCTTTAAGCAGTTCCGCCTGGTGCCGAAGCAGTTCGACTACCTGGTAAACAACATGCGTACCATGATGGATCGCGTTCGTACTCAGGAACGTATCATCATGAAGCTGTGTGTTGAAATCTGTAAGATGCCGAAAAAGAACTTCATCACGCTGTTTACCGGCAATGAAACCAGCGAAACCTGGTTCAACGCCGCGCTGGCCATGAATAAACCATGGTCTGAAAAGCTGAAGGACGTAGCGGAAGACGTACAGCGCAGCCTGATGAAGCTGGCGCAGATTGAAGAAGAGACCGGCCTGACCATCGAACAGGTAAAAGATATCAACCGTCGCATGTCTATCGGTGAAGCGAAAGCGCGCCGTGCGAAGAAAGAGATGGTTGAAGCTAACCTGCGTCTGGTTATCTCTATTGCTAAAAAGTATACCAACCGTGGCCTGCAGTTCCTGGATCTGATTCAGGAAGGCAACATCGGTCTGATGAAAGCCGTTGATAAGTTTGAATATCGCCGTGGCTATAAGTTCTCTACTTATGCGACCTGGTGGATCCGTCAGGCTATCACCCGCTCTATCGCTGACCAGGCGCGCACCATCCGTATTCCGGTGCATATGATTGAGACGATCAACAAGCTCAACCGTATTTCCCGCCAGATGCTGCAGGAGATGGGCCGCGAGCCAACGCCGGAAGAGCTGGCAGAGCGTATGCTGATGCCGGAAGACAAAATCCGCAAGGTGCTGAAAATCGCTAAAGAGCCAATCTCCATGGAGACGCCGATTGGTGATGATGAAGATTCGCATCTGGGCGACTTCATTGAAGATACCACGCTGGAGTTGCCGCTGGATTCTGCTACCTCTGAGAGCCTGCGTTCCGCGACCCACGACGTGCTGGCCGGGCTGACCGCTCGCGAAGCAAAAGTCCTGCGCATGCGCTTTGGTATCGATATGAACACCGATCATACGCTGGAAGAAGTGGGCAAACAGTTCGACGTTACCCGCGAGCGTATTCGTCAGATTGAAGCGAAAGCGCTGCGCAAGCTGCGTCATCCAAGCCGCTCTGAAGTGCTGCGCAGCTTCCTGGACGATTAATTATCCGGCTGCGTAATAAGCCCCGGCCTGTGCCGGGGCTTTTTTTTGCCTGTTGCCTGCCTGCTGACATCAACAGTTGAACCTGGAAAAGGGTGCTCCCGGATCACATCAACAATGCGCTGGCGAACAACCTGTCCGCCAGCGAGTTGCCTTACCTTGCGGATTCGCAGGCTAAGCTGGCTACAATCTCTGTGCCGCCCTGTTTAACGTGCAGTTCACACAGCGAACCGCGTGTAAGCCAGACAAGGGTAATTACCGTTATGCAGACCATCGTTAAACAGAAAACGAACATTTTTTGTGCCATCACTGGCCTCCTTTTCCATTGCTTTTCAGCGGGTAAAAGGCTACCTTTACATTGTGGGATGTAAGAGGTGCCTCACTTTGACTTGCGTCAGGTGGGGCTTTTCTCTTTCTGTCCCGGTTACCCAGGACAATAAGATCCTGAGCACCCGTCGCGCAGTGTAGCGCACTTTATCGTCAGTTCCCGCAGTAATTTACTAAACCCATAGATGGCCCTGATTTCTGTGCAACAGCCATGAAACTGCGCATCAGATCAGCGATCTGCCGCCAGTAACGCCCGGTTTAGTTCCTGATAAGCGGCGGTCAGCTCATCCTGCGAAGCACGATTCAAACCGCTGGGATTAGGTAATACCCAGATTTCCGTCTTGCCGAGGGTTTGCGGCTGCTTGCCCCACTCTACCTTCCCCGCCCTGAACGCCTGTTTATAGGCTTGCTTACCCAGCACCGCGAGCGCATCAGGCTGATAGCGCAGGATCTTCTCCTCCAGCAGTTTGCCGCCGTCGCGTAGCTCCGTTGCCGTAAGCTCCGAAGCCTCTTTGGTCGCCCTTTCTACCAGCATAGTAATCCCGCAGCGCGTGACCAACAGCTCGCGTTCTTCTTCCGGCTTGAGCTGCCTGGCCGTAAATCCGGCCTGCCAGATTGTTTTCCAGAAACGGTTTCCTGCATAGGCAAAATGAAAACCGGTGTGGGCCGAAGATTTTCCGGGATTAATGCCGCAGAAAATCACTCTGAGTCCGGGGGCGATAATGTCATCAATCCCGTGTTCCTTGTGTTCCACTCTTATTTCTCCAGGCTTTGCCATCAGGGAATAGCAAAATAGCTCAGCACTTCGCAGCCTCGGCCAACGGCAGGCGTAGCGATAACGTTCAGCGTGGCGATATCAATTACGCTTAGGGTGCCGTCGTCCTCGTTGGCGATAAGCAGCGTCTGGTTGTCCGGGCTAAAACAGCCGTCCATCGGCTTATTCCCTACTTTAACCTGACCGAGCGGATTAAGCTCGCCGTCAAAAAGGCTGATAACCGGCTCCTCGTCACCAATAACCACCAGCAGCGAGCCATCCTCGCTAAAGCGAACCAGCTGGGAAGATTTTTTATGGCCCGGTAGCGGCAGGGTTTTCACCAGGCGATGCTCATTACTGTCCAACACGTGTAGCCCCGGCTTCTCGCCGTCCGTCGCTACAATAAATGCGCTAATCGGCGAAGCGGCTATCCCGCTGATGGTGCCGGGCATAGCGATAGTGTCAATGACTTTGCCGTTGCCGCCAGAGAGTTCCACTACCGTTACGGAGGCATCCTCTTCGTTATCGGTAAACAGCTTACGGCCGGAAGGCAGAATCGCTAATCGGTGTGTATTGTGTGAAGGCACGGCAATTTTGTTAATAATGGTGTCGCTATTGGGATCGATAACCAGAATCGTGGCGCTGTTTTCACAGCATTGATACACATAGCCATCGTGCCCTAACCGCGCGGTATGCGGAGATTCAAGCGGGCTGACATCGATAAATCCCTGCACCTGACGCTGTAGCAGATCGATCACCGCAATTTTATGGCCAGGATGAGGATTGTCGCCGTGAATACCGTCGCCGAAGATAGGTACATAGGCCTTATGCTGCTGCGGCAGGATCAGCAGCTCATGCGGGCGCGGCGGAAAAGCGTTCAGCTCCCTCTCGACGGCAAAGGTTTCAGGATTAAGAAACAGCACGTTGCTGCCCTGCTTATCGACAGCAATCAAACCATAGCGATTTTTTAACGTCACGGATCTCTCCTTTAATGAAGTAGTTACCTTAAAGGTAGTCCACGACGTTGCCACGCTGCTGAAGGAAAGGTTACAAAATTTGCTGAATGCCCCACATTGCCAGCGCGTGATCTTCATGGGAGGGCAAGCCGCTAACGGTGACGGCACCGATGATGCCTCCGCTGCTTAGCAGCAGCGGGAAGCTGCCGCCGTGGTCGGAATAGCGCTGAGGATCCATGAAATTCATTTTTTCCATCCGCACGCCATCAGCCTGGTTTTTCTCGCCCGTGTACAAAGAAGAGTGACCGTTACGTAGCGTGGTGTGGCGTTTACGCGCTATCCATTCCAGGTTTTCGGCGCTGGAACCCGCTAATGCGCAGCTGAACAGAACCTGTCCAAAACCATATACCTCGATAGCTATCGGCGCTTTTTCCTGTACCCCACGCTGACGAATCGCCTCACCTACCCGCCAGGCATCTTCAAAGCTAAACCGGGACAGGCGAACGTTTTGTTCCTGCTGCAGCAAAGTTTCCAGATCGGGAATAGTCGACATAATGCACTCTTTTAACAGAACAATAAGATGGACATTAGCCTAATAGATTTTTATATTTCACATAATATAAATATGGAATATAAATTTTATTTGTGAGGAAGATCGCTTTCCTTCTGAGGATTAAAAGCCTCGCGCAGCCAGTGGGTAAAGCTGCTGACGGCACGTGGAACCTGAGCGGCCCATGGACGCACCACGTACAGGTTTTCGGCAAAAGCGCCCAGTGTTTGCCATTGCGGCAAGACCTCAACCAGCTGGCCGCTACCGATCGCGCTTTGTGCGCTAAAGTCCGGTAACAGCGCGATGCCCAGTCCTTCCAGCGCGGCATCTCTGATTGATTCACTGTTATTAGTAGCAAAAGGGCCGCTAACGTTCACAGACATCTTTTCGCCAGCTGCGGTACGTGAGGTAAACGTCCAGCGCGGCGTTTCTGTCCCTCGCGGGTAGTAAAGACACTGATGCTGGCTTAGCGCCTGCGGGGTTTGCGGCTCGCCATATCTGGCCAGATAGGCAGGCGAAGCCACTACCAGCGCGCGAGTAGCGCACAACGGTAGCGCAACATGCGTTTCAGGAAGCGTATCGCTGTGACGAATGGCAAGGTCAAATCCTTCGCTGGCCAGTGAAACCAGCCGATCGGAAACCTCAAGCTGAATGCGCACCTGTGGATGCTCGCGCAAGAAAGCCGTGATATGCGGCACCAGCTGCTGCCGGCCAAACGCCACCGGCGCGGTGATGCGAATTAAGCCCCGCAATGGCCCGGAAGCGTCGCGCACGCTAAAAAAGCTCTGTTCTATCTGCGCAAAAGGCGCGCGCAGTTCTTCGACCAGCTTTTCACCCGCGCTGGTCAGCCGCAGACTGCGAGTCGTACGGGTAACCAGCGGAACGCCCGCCTGCTGCTCCAGCTCTTTAATTTTCTGGCTCATGGCGGCCTTGCTGACCTCCAGCCGCTCAGCCGCGCGGGTAAAGCTGCCCTGCTCTGCCAGAACGGTCAGCCAGTGCAGATGGATCCATAGTGCATCAGTTTTAATGTCCATCGCCATTGTTCACTATAGTAAATAATCATTTCAACTATAGCGGTTTTTCTTCGCCGCCGCGCGCCGTAAAGTAGTCGCCAGATTAGCGCGAACATTTTCGGGCTTCACTAGCACGTTAAGGGGAATTGATATGCCGCTACTGCAATTCGACGTTATTCAGGGTCGTTCCGAATCAGAACTTAAAACTATGCTGGATGCCGCCCACCGTGCCGTGCTTAGCGCTTTTAAGGTGCCGGAACGCGATCGCTACCAGATTGTTCACGAAAACAAACCTTATCAAATGGTCTTCGAAGACACCGGCCTGGGGCTAAAGCGCACCGACAATCTGGTGATGGTGCGGGTGTTTACCAGCCCGCGCAGCGACGAGCAAAAACAGTTTTTTATGGCGGAGCTGTGCCGCGAACTGAAAGAGAGCTGTGGCATTTTGGGCAGCGACGTGATGATAAGTTTTATCACCAACGACAAAGGCGACTGGAGCTTTGGCAACGGCGTCGCGCAGTATGTGACCGGCGAGCTTTAAGGCTGAGAGAAGCGCAGGTTGTTTAGCAGATGACAGTAGCTCCCCGGCCAGAGCCGGGGAGCAGCACAATCAGAAGTCGTAACGCAGACGAACCAGGTTCAGATCGCCCAGGTTATCGCTGCTTGACGTAAAGACATGCTCATAGTCGACGCGGAAACCGTAGTCGAGCTGGAAGGTAATACCGACGCCGTTATCAATACGCTGGTAATTGCGGTCGTTGATATATTCCAGACGGTCGCCCATCACGTAAGGCATAAAGGTTTTCAGGCCGTAATTGCCAACCGGAATGGTATAGCCCGCCATGTATTCGATACCCCAGGCATCTCCCGCAAAGTAGTTATCCACGCTCTTTTTCTTGCTCAGCAGGAAGTTCTGGTAATAACCACCGCCGAAAGAGAAGGTCCAGCTATCTGGCTTCCAGCTAAGAGAGGTACCGTAAATATTCTGGTCCCAGGTTTTCCCCTGATCGGTACCCGGATTGCGCATTTCGGCACGGGTATAGTTCCAGGCCGCGCCCCAGGTCAGCTCTTTGCTCAGGTGATAATCCACGCCCAGCGAGCCGCCGCCCTGACGCTTATAGCGCAGACCATCGCCCGGCAAATATTCATTATCAGCAAACAGGTAAGAAGCCAGCACGTCCGCATCGCCAAAGGTATTTTTATACTTCAGCATTTTACGGGAACGGTAAGATCCATCGTAGTCGCCGTTGATGCCGTTGCCAGGTGCCTGGGCCAGCATGTCATAATCCCAGATATCGGTTTTTGCGCCAACCACATCATAATAAACGCTGTTTTGCTGACCGAAGGTTAATTTACCCCAGGTTTTGCTCTGGAAACCGGTATAAAGCATACGGCGGGTCGTATCATGAGCCTTCGCGGCGTAATGATTATCCCAGTTAAAAATGGCCGGCGCATTCACGCCCAGCTCGTAATAACCAACCCAGCTCACGTCATCAAACAGATAATAATCCGCCAGGAAACGGAAACGCGTACCGCCGTCAAAGCCGTTACGTTTATAGGCGTTTTTACCGTCGCTGCCGGTCAGGTTATTAAACTGCGGACGAATACTGCCGCCAACGGTAAAGTTGAGGCGGCTTAGCGGATCGCCCGCCTGCGGATTTTGTTTAATCAATGTTACTTCAGCATGAGCTGCAAAAGAGGCACTGCCGACCACCAGCGCCAGGCCAATAGCCTGACTTAACACGCGCATTTTTGTTAACATTATGTTGCCCTGTAAAACTTTGCCATAGAAAAGAGAACGGGATATTGAAAGAAAACGTCACACAAAGCCGATTTTTTGCGCGATTATAGGCACGAAATCTTAAAACGCAATATGCAAAACGGGCTTTTGTAAATTTTCTTATATCCTTTTGTTTTATTTAGGTTAAGCAAGATAAAAGCAGCCCAACCTTTCTCTCGACCCGCGCTCGCTTTATTAAACCGAAAGCACAGAAGGCGCCCTGCCCGCTGGCGCGGACAAAAATGTGAACGCGCTCTGACTTATTACATAAATATGTTTTCGGCAGCGCTGGCCATAACCTTAATTAATTTAACCTTCGGGTTACTTTTTCAGATAAGGAATTCGTGCACCGTCGCATAAAACGTCCAGGTTCAATGCGATGACTGCTGCATAACTTAAACAGAACCTTAACCAACCGTAATAAATGCACGATCGCTGCTTTTTTTATTTGCGCAGGCCCGGTTGCCAGCGCTGGCTCATCACGTTAGATTGCTCAATTCGCCAGGGACTGGCGCTTAATGCCTGCCAGGGCGCTGTTTTCGGAGAAAATAAAATTTGGGATCTGCATCGCTTTCATTACTGCTCTTTATTGCGTCGGCCATACTTTACCGCCTGAAGGCCGGACGAAATAAATCAGCATTTATTACTATTACTTTGCTTTCCGCCATTTATATCGTGCTGAATGCTTCGCTATTGGCGAGCAATTACTTTACCGGCGAAGGGATTAACGACGCGGTTATTTATACGATTACCAGCAACCTGAGCGGTGCGGGCGTAGGGAAATACCTGCTTCCGGCCGCCGGAATGGCGGCCGGACTGGTGGTGCTGCTGATCTTTCTGACCTGGATTTTACGGCGGGGTAACAAGCACAGCGGCGGTAAACTCTGGGCCCTGCTGGCTATCGTGCTGGCGCTCGCCTCAATAAAAACTACGCCTGCTTATCAACAGGTTGCGAGCCTGGTCAAATCACAATTAGGTAAGGGCGACTCCGACTTTTACACGCACTACAAAGTACCCGGTACGCAGCTGCGCGGCAGTAAACCTAACCTGGTTTATATCTATGCCGAAAGCCTGGAGCGTACCTATTTTAACGACGCGGCCTTTCCTGACCTTGCGCCGGAACTGGGCAGCATTAAAAATGAATCGCTGGACTTCAGCAATACGCAGCAGCTTCCCGGCACCGAGTACACGATTGCCGGTATGGTTGCCTCCCAGTGCGGCATTCCGCTGTTCGCCCCGTTCGATGGCAACTCGTCCAGCTCGCTTTCCTCTTTTTATCCGCAAAACGTCTGTCTTGGCGACGTGTTAAAGGCCGCAGGCTATCAAAACTATTTTTATCAGGGCGCCAGCCTGAGCTTTGCCGGCAAAGACCTGTTTCTTTCCTCACACGGCTTCGATCACGCTTACGGTTTTAAAGAACTCAAAGATCGGGTGAAAGACCCCAAATACCGCAACGACTGGGGCTGGTATGACGATACGCTGCTGGATATCGTTTTTGATAAATACGTTGAGCTGGCACAGCAAAACCGCCCTTTCTCGCTTTTCGCCCTGACGGTGGATACGCACCATCCCGACGGCTTTATATCCCGTAGCTGCCAGCGAAAATCTTACCTGTGGCAGGGAAAAGAGAATAAATCTTTTGCCGCCGTTGCCTGTAGCCAGGAACATATTGCGCGCCTGATCGAGCGGATTCGCGCTACGCCGTGGTTTAAGAACACCATTATCGTGGTCAGCTCCGATCACCTGGCGATGAACAACAGCGCCTGGAAATACCTGAATCAGCAGGATCGCAGCGATCTGTTTTTTATGCTGCGCGGCGATAACAGCACCAGTAAGGTGATAGCGGTTAAACGTAGCACGCTGGATAACGGTGCCACGGTACTGGACGCGCTGGGCGGCGATAACTTTATCGGTCTTGGCCGCAGCAGCCTTTCTTCCCCGTCGCTGACCGCTACTTATCTGAACATTAAAGAGAAGATCAACGAGTGGAAGCCGGACATTATTAAGCTGTGGAATTTCCCGAAAACCATCGCCGACTATAAAATCGATACCGTTAACAACACCTTCAGCTTCTCCGGCGTGCATTTTAAACTGCCGCTGCTGCTTGCGGTTAAGCCAGGCAAAATTGAACCAAAGTTTGATGTTTATCTGGCCCCGCCGTTAAAACAGCAGCTTGCCGACTTCGCGCCGGACGAGAAATTTGTCTGGATCGACCGCTGCTTTAAGATGGGCAACGTCTGGGATGAAAAACTGGCGTTAAACACGCAGTTCTGCGTGGCGGACGGCACGCTCGACTCTCTCCCATCCATTCAGGTAATGAAAGCTGGCGTGACGCAAAGCCGCGTTAATTTTCAGGGGGTTGCCCAGCGCAGCGATGAGCGCTACCAGCACGCTCTCACCAGGTTACGCCTTGCCGACACGGATATGACCTACAGCTCTGACACTATCCTGTTCGCCCTGCCTGGCCTGCCCGCCCGGGTACAGAAAATAGCGGGGCTTTCCCGCATTGAGCCCTGGGGTGGCCGCTGGTCAAACGCGAAGCTACAGCCGGAGGTCAGCATAGAATATCGCGATCCGCTGCCCGCCGCTTTTGACATGGAGCTGACGGCGCGCGCTTTTGGCGCCAACAGCCAGCATCCTTTTACCGTGCAGATTGGCGACGTCAGCCAACAGTTCAGGCTGACCAACGGCGACAGCACCATTCGGCTGCATCTGAACAACCCAACGCGAGCGAAAATGCTCAGGATTACGCCGCCCGTGCCGGAAGAAACGGCGGAAGACAACGTAGCCGGTTATGCCGAACGCAAACTCGGTATTGGTCTTATCAGTTTGAAAATTGAAGGTGTGCAATAAGTTACCTTGTCCCCCGGCCAGCCTGGCCGGGGGAATCTCCGTTATTTTATTCTCTCCCCCTGCTGTTTTGCTCGTCAGGAAAATGCGCGATTACGCTCAAGTTTTGATCGTCACTGCCGATTTAAAAAGCCTCAACGGCATTAAAAATTTCTTCAGTCGCTATCAAACAGCAAGGAATCATCCGGATGACATCTGTAAAAAACCTGAAGGTTGGCGTACGCCTGGGCGCAGCGCTTGGCCTGGTCATACTGTTGTTTATTGTGGTCAGCGTGACGGCCATTGTTAAAACCGGCAGTATCAACGGCGCGGTCGACAGAATTATTAACGATCGTTATATCAAAGTAAGGCTGGCCTTTGACGTGCGTGACGGCGTTAACGATCAGATTAAGTTTTTGCGCGGCATGGTGATTGAAACCGCGCATCCGGAAAAAAATCTGAAACGTTACGGGCAGCTGGATGACGTAACGCAACAAACTAACCGGACTATCGAGCAGATTGCTAAACTGCAAACCACGGAAGTGGGTATTAAAAAAATTCAGGCGGTCAAAGAGGCGGCCCGGCAGTTTGAGGTCGCTAAAAACGCGCTGTTAGATCTGGTGCGAGCGGGCAACGTTGACGCCGCCGCCGATTACGCACTGATGAAGATGACGCCGGTCCAGTCGGCCTATCTCAATATTGTTAAAAGCTTTGCCGATTCGCAGTCTAAGCAGCTTCAGGCGGAAGGCGCTAATGCCGTTGCCGACGGTTCGACCGCTATCCGCATTACGCTAATCTTCTCCGCGCTGGCCACGCTGGCCGCTATCATCCTGGGCTATTTCCTGACGCGTTCCATCGTTACGCCGCTGCGTGAAGCGGTGCAGATTGCCGAAAACGTGGCGGCAGGCGACCTGCGCACGGTTATCCGCGTTGATTCAGCCGACGAAACGGGCCAGCTGATGCAGGCGCTGAAAAAAATGAATGAAAACCTGCTGCGCATCGTGACGGAAGTCCGTTCCGGTACGGAGCTGATCACCACCGCTTCAGGCGAAATTTCGCTGGGTAATATGGATCTCTCATCCCGCACCGAGCAGCAGGCCAGCTCGCTGGAGGAGACCGCCTCCGCAATGGAGCAAATGACCTCAACCGTGAAACAAAACGCCGATAACGCGCGTCAGGCCAACGAGCTGGCCGCGCTGGCATCCAAAGTAGCGGTTCAGAGCGGTACGGCAGTCAATCAGGTGGTGAATACGATGGAAACCATCAACGCCTCGTCAAAAAAAATCGTAGATATTATTAGCGTTATCGACAGCATCGCCTTCCAGACTAACATTCTGGCGCTGAATGCCGCCGTGGAAGCCGCTCGCGCTGGCGAACAGGGCCGGGGCTTTGCCGTGGTCGCTTCAGAAGTACGTAACCTGGCGCAACGTTCCGCTTCGGCTGCCAAAGAGATTGCCCAGCTGATTCAGGATTCCGTTAACAAAGTGGACGAAGGCGGCAAGCAGGTCGCCAGAGCCGGCAGCACGATGGAAGAAGTGTTGGCGAGCGTGAAAAGCGTGACGGAAATCATGGGTGAGATCTCTATTGCCAGCCATGAACAGAGCAGCGGCATCGGTGAAATCAACATGGCGATTACGCAGATGGACCAGGTAACGCAGCAAAATGCGGCGCTGGTTAACCAGTCGGCGGCGGCAGCTCAATCGTTGCAGGAACAGGCTGAACAGCTCTCGCAGGCTATCAGCATTTTTAAAGTCAGCCACGCGGCCGGCTGATGAGTAAGGCGGCCTGTAAAAAAGAGGCCGCCGCTCTTTTTTCATCATTAAGAAAAAGATTAGTATAAGGTCCCTTTCTCGCTCCCGATGGATATCGCACGTTGAAATACGTTCACCGCTTGCTGGCACTTTGTGTTCTCCTTCCGTTTGGCGCAATGGCGCAGACCGTTCCCGATCCGCTACTGGCTTCGCAGATTGTCGACCGCTACGCGCAAAATATTTACTACAACACCAAGGCGACCGGACTGGCGATGGTGGCGATTGACGCCAACCAGCGCGTCTTTGCCAGCCTGGGATCGGTGCGTCCGGGCAGCAGCGTCCGGCCACAGAAAGATTCTATTATCCGCATCGCCTCGCTGACCAAGCTGCTGACCAGCGAACTGCTGGTCAAGCTGGCCGAAAAAGGCGTGGTGCGGCTTGACGATCCGCTCAGCAAATATGCGCCGCCCGGCGGCTATGTTCCCGCCTACGCTGGGCAGACTATCCGGCTTATCAACCTGGCGACGCACACCAGCGGCCTGCCGCGCGAGCAGCCTGGCGGCAAACCGCATCGTCCGGTGTTCGTCTGGCCAACCAACAGCCAGCGCTGGAGCTGGCTGAGAACCGCGCACCTGAAGGCCGCGCCCGGCACTCAGGCCGCCTACTCTAATCTGGCGTTCGATCTGCTTGGTGATGCGCTGTCCCGCGCGGCGCGCACTCCTTATCCAACGTTGCTACAGCGTGAAATCACCCGGCCTTTGGGCATGAAGGATACGACCTTCACCCCTTCTCCCGATCAGTGTTCGCGCCTGATGGTGGCCGAAAAAGGTGCCAGTCCCTGCACCAATACGCTGGCGGCTATCGGCAGCGGCGGCATCTATTCCACGCCGGACGATATGGGACGCTGGATGCAGCAGTTCCTTTCTTCCGATATGCATGCACGTTCCGCGCAGGCCGATCGCATCCAGACCATGATTTATCAGCGTAGCCAGCTAACGAAAGTGGATGGCATGGACGTGCCGGGGAAAGCCTCGGCGCTGGGTATGGGCTGGGTTTATATGGCACCGCAGGGCGGGCGTCCGGGGATTATTCAGAAAACCGGCGGCGGTGGCGGCTTTATTACCTATATAGCGATGGTGCCGCGCTACAGCGTCGGCGTGTTTATCGTGGTCACGCGCTCGCCGGAAACGCATTTTACCGCCATGAGCGACGGCGTAAATAATCTCCTGACCGAGCTGATTGGCAATACGCCGGACAGCGCACAGCTGGCCGCTTCAATTATGGAAAGCGAATAGCTTTATCGGTGGAATAACGGCGCAGCCTGGTTTAAAGGACTGCGCCAGTAATATGACATTATGTAAAACGACATAACATTCCGTGAATTAAGGATCATTGTGGTGCGTGGCGCACCTGAGCCGTCCGCCCGATCAACCGCTTATCCTCAGCCCGCTTCCCGCCTCAGATTGCCGATATCCTCAAAACAGCGCCGCTATCTCTTCAACAACCTCCGGCATTTTCAGCAATTCATCTTCTCGCGTCTTTCTGGCATGCGAAATGCTTTATCCCCTGGAAGAAACATCACCAATGCTTGTAACAGACAATGAGGTTGATATGGCTAAGGGCGCATTTAAACAGAAGTTAGGGCTGCTCGATCTCAGCCTGCTGGGCATCGGCTCTATGATTGGTTCGGGCTGGCTCTATGCCGCGCTGACCAGCTCTGGCTATGCCGGAGCCCAAACCGGCTGGGCATGGATCCTTGGCGCGATTATCGTGCTGCTGATCGGCCTGGTTTTTGCCGAACTGTCCGCTGCCATCCCACGCGCGGGCGGTTTTGTGCGCTACCCTAACTTTTCACACGGCAACGTGGTCGGCTTTGTTATCGGGGTCAGTTCTTTGCTGGCCTACACCAGTACCGCCGGGGTGGAAGTAGAAGCGGTGCGGCAGTATGCCCAATACTGGTGGCCTGCGGTCAGCAACAGCGACGGCAGCCCAACCGGCCTGGGCTTTGCCGTGCAGATCCTGCTGCTGGTCGGTTTTTTCCTGCTGAACTACTGGAGCGTCAGTTTCTTTGGGCGCGTAAATACCATTGTTACCCTCTTTAAATTTATCGTGCCGCTGCTGACTATCGGCACGCTGTTTCTCTATTTCCACGGCGATAACCTGAACGTGCCGCCTCCGCCTCCGGGCGGCGCGCACGGTATTTTTTCTTCGCTGACCGGTGCGGGTATTGTGTTTGCCTATCTGGGTTTTCGCCAGGCCGTAGATTTCGCCAGCGAGGCGAAAAATCCGCAGCGTAACGTGCCGCTGTCGATCATCATCGCCATAGTGGTCAGCTTTATTATCTATATTGCTTTGCAGTATGCCTTTATGGGTGCGGTGCCTGAAAAAGCGCTGTCGGCCAACGGCTGGGATGGCCTGAAGAAGGTGTTTCAGTC
The DNA here is from genome assembly GCF_047456155.1 of Erwinia sp. BNK-24-b. Classification (NCBI taxonomy): domain Bacteria; kingdom Pseudomonadati; phylum Pseudomonadota; class Gammaproteobacteria; order Enterobacterales; family Erwiniaceae; genus Erwinia; species Erwinia sp. BNK-24-b. The sequence continues at coordinate 484,019 of NZ_CP179901.1, read as the reverse complement.
TCCTTACGCCGATCTGGCTCGTAGCCTGGGCATTACCTGGCTGATTAACCTGATTCTGGTCGATGCGGTCATTTCGCCCGCCGGTACCGGCAATATTTACCTGGCCGGTGCCAGCCGCGTGCTGTTTGCCTGGGCGCGTAACGGCCATCTGCTAAAGGTGTTTGGCCAGGTCGATGCCAAATCTGGCGTACCGCGCGGCGCGCTGTGGCTGTCGCTGGTGCTCTCTGTCGCCTGGACGTTACCTTCAGAGTTTCAGGTCTGGGGCGGCCTGATTGGTGCCGTTACCTCCGCAACCGTTTTTACCTATATGCCTGGCCCGGTGACGCTAGGCGCGTTTCGCCGTCATCTGCCCGGGATGCAGCGGCCATTCCGGCTGCCCATCGCGGCCGTGCTCAGCCCGCTGGCGTTTATTGCCAGTTCGCTGCTGATTTACTGGAGCGGCTGGTCGGTCAACGAAATCCTGCTGCCGGTGCTGATCGCGGCATGGATTGGCTATGCCGCGTTCGGTAAAAAAGGCGTGAACGCCAGCCGCGACCTGCACTGCGCGTGGTGGCTGCTGGCCTACTATTTTGCGCTGATGCTGCTGTCATATCTGGGCACCTTTGGCGGCATAAACGCTGTCGGCTCGCCTGTTGATATGGTGCTGGTCACGGTCGCCTCACTGGTTTGCTATTACTGGGGCGTGGCGGCCAGCCTGCCGGTGCCGGAGATTACCGATGAGGATGAGCTGATACCCGACGGCAGCGAAAAAATCACCGGTCACTACGTGCGTAACTAATTCGCCTGCCCGCACCTGCAGCCTTCAGGTGGAGCAACCCGCCTGAGGCTGTTGGCAAAGCGTTTTTTAATGCAACGTTTCCCGTGGGGCCTCGCGCTTGTTAAGCTGGGTGATCGGCACCGCCCATCGGGAAAACGTTATGCAGGAAAAAGCAGAGCAGGACGAAAAGAACTTACCGCATCCGCCAGGAGAGAGGCTGGAACCACGGGAACAACGCACTTCGGAAGAGATGCCAGCATCACGTCAGTCACGCACTTCGGAAGAGTTGCCAGCGTCACGTCAGCCCCGCATTTCGGAAGAGTTGCCAATGTCACGCCAGCTACGCGCTTCAGAAGAGTTACCAACATCACGTCAGCCCCGCGCACCGCGCACGCCGCGCACTCCGCGTCAACCACGTACGCCACGAGAAACGCTGGAACCGCGCGAGCCGAGAGAACCCCGAGAACCGCGTCAGCCGCGCACGCCCAGAACGCCGCGAACACCACGCTCCGCAAGAAAAGCAGCACACCATCAGGGCCGCTCTGCCGCTTCTTCATTTGTTTCTCCTGCCCGCTGACTTGCTGCGGCCTGATCTCAATCAATACACAGCGGCACGTTCCTCCGCATATTTTCAGCCAGTGATAATAACGCGCTGCATTTTTATGCATGGGCGATAACTGGAGAAGATTATGTTGCACAGAATGATCCTGAACGAGACGTGCTGGTTCGGCCCTGGCTCCCTTTCGCAACTCGTTCCCGAGGTCCGCCAGCGCAACCTGAAAAAGGCATTGCTGGTCACTGACCAGACGCTGATAAAAGCGGGCGTCATTGAAAAAGTCACCGCGCTGCTGGATCAGCACCAGCTCCCCTATACCATTTACGATGAGGTGGTGCCAAACCCAACCATTGCCGTGGTGAACGCTGGCGTGACGGCGTTTAAAGCGGCCCAGGCGGACTATCTGATCGCTATCGGCGGCGGTTCGCCCCAGGATACGGCCAAGGCCATTGGGATTATCATCAATAATCCTGAATTCGCTGACGTACGCAGTCTGGAAGGCTTCGCCAGTACCCAAAATCCCTGCGTGCCGATTATCGCTATTCCAACCACCGCGGGCACGGCGGCGGAAGTGACCATCAACTATGTGATTACGGATGAAGAAAACCGCCGTAAGTTTGTCTGCATCGATCCGCATGATATTCCGGTTGTCGCCATTATTGATGCAGAAATGATGGCAAGCATGCCGCCTTCGCTCAAAGCCGCCACCGGTATCGATGCGCTGACGCACGCCATTGAAGGCTTTACCACTAAAGGAGCCTGGGAGCTGACCGACGCGCTGCACCTGAAGGCGATTCAGATTATCAACCGTTCGCTGCGCGCTTCCGTGGCCGGAGAGCAAAAAGGCGTGGAGGATATGGCGCTGGGCCAGTACGTGGCCGGGATGGGTTTCTCCAACGTCGGGCTTGGCCTGGTGCACGGCATGGCACATCCGCTGGGCGCTTTTTATAACGTGCCGCACGGCGTCGCTAACGCCATTATTCTGCCGCACGTGATGGCGTGGAACGCGGACTTTACCGGAGAAAAATACCGCGATATCGCCCGCGCCATGGGCGTGACGAAGGTATGCAGCATGAGCCTGATCGAAGCGCGGGAAGCGGCGGTTGAGGCGGTGAAAAAGCTCTCTGCCGATGTCGGCATTCCTGCACGTCTGCGCGATGTAGGCATGAAGGAGGAAGATATCCCGGCGCTGGCCCAGGCCGCGCTGGATGATGTCTGCACTGGCGGCAATCCAAGAGAGGCAACGCTGGATAATATTATTGCGCTCTATCGTAAGATTTACTGATGCCGAAGCATGCAGGCCGCTACGCCTGCATGCTGCCGTTTATCCCCTGTCTGACGCTTTCGCTGCTCAGCCGCTGTTCAGGACAATCAGGCATTTACCCGCTGCCAAACCCCGTCGGCATCTCTTTAAGAACGTTATAGTCTTCATCCACCAGCAGCAGCGTCTGCCATTTGTCGCTCGCCCCGACAATATAGATCCCTTACACTACCGATTGATAAGTTTTTTTTCTCATTGACCAACACTTAATCGGTGATTTTATATACACCTCAGGGACAGGTAAAGTGAATAAGCAACAGGCGTTACGCATTCTCAACAGCTGGCATCTTATTGAATTTTTCCAGACCTATAACGTAGAGGCAGAAGACAAAAGCATTCAGGTTTCTGCCTCAGAACTGGAAAGGTACGGTGATTCTTTGCTTCCCTGGCTAAATGAAAGCCAGCGTAACCGGGCAGGAATAAAGGATGATAACGTACGTTATGTGCTCCATCTTGGCCTGTTCCCTAAAAAGGAAGCAGAACAGTTAAGCGAGCGGCTGTTTGGTCAGGAAGATTCCGCCCTGGCGAATTATGAGCAGGAACAGCGGCTCGATACGGACGGAATGACCTGTTTTGCAAAGCTGAACGTGGATAAAGAAGGCTTGCCCGATTTTCAAAGCATGTCCGTCAGCACCTTGCCCTGGGCGTTAGGGCATCTACAGCAAGGTACGGCTGCCCAGCTTTCCGTGGCGGCTTTCCGCGACAGAAATGCGCTGTTAAATGAAGAGTTAAAGCGACTGGCCTTACTGCTCCCGAGCCATCCGCAGTCTGGCAAAAGCTACCTGACCGCAGGCTCACTGGTAAAGTTGCTGCAAATTCTGTGTGACTGGGCACAATATTCGCCCTCTTCGCCTTTCGTCCTTCAGTTTGACTGGTACCCAATAAAAGCCTCTGCCTCCGGTACAGATAAAAATGTACGGTGCCTTCCTGAGAGTCTAAATAAGGATGAGCTGACCGATACTACGGCAGTGGCAACGTTAGATGAAGAATCGGAAAGCAGTGAAGAAGTCTTACCTATTCTCAACAGCTTTTTTCTGGAAGACCTGGAGCGCGCGATGCTGGCTGTCGCGGCGGATGAAGGGGGAAAAGCGTTACGCCAGTATCTTTCAATCAGACAAAATCGCCACAGCGATCTTTATTCCTCTCAGGGTCTGGAAACAATAACTCATCATCTGGCACCCGAATACATGCCACACGGCCGTTGGCCTTCCGACCCTCGCTTCAGCATGTCGCTGATGCAGCAGTTTTCAATCAATACTGCGCTAAAGGAACTAAAAGACGGGGGATTACTGTCGGTAAATGGCCCTCCGGGTACCGGCAAGACGACGATGCTGCGCGATCTGGTTGCGCATAATGTGGTTGAGCGCGCCAAAGCTCTGGCCTCTTTTAGCTATGCCTCTGAAGCACTTGATGAGAACGGATTTCTGGCTAAAAGCCTGACCGGCTTTGAAATGGTCGTAGCTTCCTACAACAATGCCGCAGTGGAAAATATTTCCCGTGAATTACCTCAATGTAAATCACTGGCTAAAGAATTTCGTGACACGAGCTATCTGCGTCCGATTGCTAATCAGCTAAACGCACGGGAAAACAGAAACGGACAGCTGCTTCCTTTAACGGAAGAGGAACAGTGTTGGGGTATGATTGCCGCTATTATGGGCAACAAGAAAAACCGCTCCCGATTCAGCCAGCGTTTTTTCTTTTCTCGTCATTTTGAAAAAGACAGCCCTGAAGAGACCGCTCGTCCTGATGAGTTTAATTTTTTAAATTACTGGCGCTGGTATCAAACCGACAAACCGCTTTCCTTCACGGAGGCTAAGAAAAACTTTTTGGCCGCTCTGGCGGAAGTCGAATTATTGCAGAAGAAATTACAGCAGCTGGACGAGCTGAACCTGTGGTTTCAAAAATACGGTGATGGTAAAGCTGTTCATGGTTTAAAGGTAAAGCAAAGCGAAGCTATTACGCGTCGGCGCGAGGCGGAAGATAAGCATGAAGTAATTCAGCGGCAGATGGGGCAGCTGGATGAAAGAGTAAGTATTTTAAAGGAAGAATATGAAGCGCTGGAAGAGAGTAAACCGGCCTGGTGGCAGCGCCTGTTCAAGCGACGCGAATATCAAAATTATCTGCAAGAACTGGCAGCAAAAAAGCAGGAACATATTGCCGGACGTAAAAGCAGGCTGGCCTTGCAAGAGCAGCTGACAAGCGCCGAGAATCGATTAGCTGAGCGCCAGAAAGAGGAAAAAGCAGCGTGGCGTGCATGGTCAGAAGCTCATACTGCTTTTAATGACGCACAGCAGCGTTATGCAAACCTGAAACAGGCGTTTCCGGAACTGGTTATTCCAGGTCCGCAGCATAGCATTCAGGATGCGGATACCCAGCGCTACGCTTTTTGGCAGAATGAAGAGATAAACCGCAAGCGGTCTTTGTTATTTATAGCAGCAATGGCGTTGCATCAGGCGTGGCTGGCGGAGGCAACCCAGCGCAGTAACGCACTCCGTCAGAACCTGATAAAAATGAGTTCCTTCCTTAATTCACCCGGTTCTGAACCTCATAGCCAGGGCATGTGGCAGCTTTTATTTATGATGGTGCCTGTTGTGTCTACCACCTTTGCTTCACTGGGCCGCATGTTTAGCGGCGTAACGGAAGCGCAGCTGGGCTGGCTAATGATTGATGAAGCGGGCCAGGCATTACCGCAGGCGGCGGTTGGCGCTTTATGGCGTGCCAAACGAGTGCTGGTAGTTGGCGATCCTTTGCAAATAGAGCCGGTGTTTGTTACGCCGCCGCGTCTGACCAGGTATTTGACTGAAGCGGCACTGGCGAACGATGCGGAAGAGTGGACGCCGGCAAAATGGTCGGTGCAGCAAATTGCCGACAGGGCTAATCCCTATGGATGTACGCTGTTGGTCATGGATAATCCGGTTTGGGTCGGCATTCCTTTATGGGTTCACCGGCGCTGCATTGAACCTATGTTCAGCCTGTCAAACCAGATAGCTTACGATAACCGCATGATCCACGGTCTGGATGAACAAGCGATCCGCAGCAGGCCGCTGAAAAACGATCTGAGTAACTGCTGGTTTTCGTCAGAAGGTAACTGTGTGCGTAAGCAATACAAATCTGAACTGGCGCGAGATACGCAAGCGCTGCTTGTGAAGCTTGCCGCTGCTGGCTATCCGCTGGCGGACATTTACGTTATTACACCGTTTAAAGCAGTAAAAGCAGGACTGGCGTTAGCTTTAGAGCAACCAAATTCCGTCGATCGGCTTAGCCGTGAAAGCAAGCTGTCCCGTACCGAGCTGAAGGCCTGGCGCAGCAAAAATATCGGTACGGTGCATACATTTCAGGGGAAAGAGAACGATATCGTCATTCTTGTGCTGGGATGTGATACCAGCAATCAGGGCGGCGCGGAATGGGCGGCCAGCAAGCCTAATCTGCTAAATGTAGCCTTAACACGAGCAAAGAATCATATATTCATTGTTGGCGATCGTGCCGTATGGAGTAATAAAAAAGGATTTAATCTGGTGGCGCAGGCGCTGCCGGAACAGCTGCCAGCCTGATTAGTGCTTATCAATCCTTCGCTTTGCGGAGGATTTTTAATCGGTGCTTAGATTTGGGCTGACACCGATCTGGCAACCTGCAACGGCAGCCACAGATTCTTATCAACGTGATTGTGCCTGATAGCTTACGCTGATTTGTGCTGCCTGTTAGTAACCAGCCTATCCTGCCCTGCTTAACTTACGTGCTTTGTTATCTCCCGCCTTTTCCGGTTTACAAATACCGGGTTTTGTTATGTGATCCTGTTACGTTGATTTTTTCGAGCTGCCTCGCAAAACAGGATCCCGCATGCGCTTCTACCAGGCCGATCCCCGCCTTGAAAACTACTGGCGCGGCGTCATTCTTTTCGGCAAAAACGTCGCTTCCTATAAGTTTGCCCTCGCCCACGCGCTGTACGATTTAAAGCAGCCGGGAAACGATTTAATCACTCTGGAAACGCTGGCCGCGCCTTTTGCCCGGCATCTGTGTGCCCATCTGCGCGATGCACCAAAGCAAATTACCAGCAAAAGCAGCCAGTTCCTTGAGGCATGCAGGCAATTTAATGAGGGCGAGATTAGCGAAGCCCAGCTGATAGCCATTACCGTTAAGCGCGGATTTGCTAACGTGATTGATGCTTTTCATAACGTTAATCACGCCGAAATCGATAAGCGATTTTTTCTGGACGAGCGCAAAAACAATAAAGGTATCCGCCTGACCGATAATTTCTACTATCTGGCTGAAAATGCGCAGTTTGCTAACCTGGTTCAGGAAACCGAGGCGAGATGGCGACTGGTCGAGGAAGCCTGGGCGATGAACGTTTCGCGTAACCTGATAGCAGTGGAGTACGATGAAAGCGACCAGATGCTATTCAGCCGTCAAAATAACCGTCGTATTACCATCACCAGCTGTCGCAGCAGCCTGAATGGCTATCAAAAAGGACACTGCTTTTACTGCTTTCGCCCTGTGAGCGTAACAGGCGGCGAAGAGAACCTGCCGGATGTCGATCACTTCCTGCCGTGGATGCTTAACGAGCAGATTAGCAACCTGAACGGCGTGTGGAACCTGGTACTGGCCTGTCAGACCTGCAATCGCGGCGCTCAGGGAAAATTTGCGCGCATCCCTTCAACAACGTTGTTGCAGCGCCTGCACGATCGCAACGAGTACTTTATCAACAGCCATCTGCCGTTACGCGATACGCTGATTCGTCAGACGGGCAATACGCCAGAACTACGCCACGGTTTTTTGCAGCAAAGCTGGAATACGGCGAAATATGCCTTACTGCACGAGTGGCAGCCCGAAGCACAGGGAGACAGCATTTTCTGATGAACGACAATTATTACCGTTCAAATGCACAGCGTTTTTACGATGAAACGGTGGACGTAAATATGTCTGCCCTGTATCAGCCTTTTGTTGCCTGTTTGCCGCCTGGCGCACGCATCCTTGATGCCGGTTGTGGTTCAGGTCGTGACGTAAAAGCGTTTAGCGAGATGGGATTTGCAGTAGAGGCTTTTGACGCCTCGCCTGAGCTGGTAATGATGGCCCGTCAATTTTCCGGTAAGGCTGTTGAATTAGGGCGCTTTCAGGATATTGCCGAACTAGAAAGGTATGACGGCATCTGGTGCTGCGCTTCGCTGCTGCATGTTCCTGAGGCGGAACTGCCCGGCGTAATGGCTTTGCTGGCAAAAGCGCTGAAACCAGGCGGAATCTGGTATCTGTCATTTAAATACGGCAGCGGCGAACGGGAAAAAGATGGGCGTCGGTTTACGGATATGAATGAGGCTGGGCTGCGGAATATTGTGGATGAGGTGAATGGCGCTGGATGCTTAGATGGGGCTGAGGCTGAGGCTGAGGTTGAGGTTGAGGCTGGGGCTGGGGCTGGGGCTGGGGCTGGGGCTGGGATGGTTGACGGAACTGGCTCGAAAAATGAAAAAGAGAATAAAGCCACTGTTGGAATTGTGAAAGTATGGAAAACTGACGACTTACGGATTGGACGTAGTAATGAAATATGGCTGAATGCGATTATTCGGCGGGAAGAAAAGCAGCATGCCTGATAATGGCGATGAAATAATTTTCCATCACAATCCAATAATAACTTCTCTAAGCTATTTTAACGATTTGACTGACGGCGCTTTCTTATCACCGATGGAGATGGAACCATAATTTTTAATACAAGAAAAATTGAACCAGAAATGGCGAGATTTTGTTTTAAATGGCGGTTCTGTGGCATTAAACGCTGCTAGTTCAACAGGCATTGACTGATTTTCAAAAAAATAAATAAGGAGATTTCATTCAGCTTTCATCTGCTACGCTACCTTACAAGCAATTTCCTTATATAAAAGAACCGAGTAAGCGGTAAGCCCTCTCCGCTTTTCTCTCCGTTAAGATAGTCTCTCAGAAATTTTGCAACTTCCGCATGATTGGTGCAAGCTAGATATAGCGGATGGTTGTATTACTGTCTTTACATGCGGAAAGCAATTACTTATATTTATTTTTTACCATCTCACCACTTTCTTTTACCCGGTATATTCCATCATCAACCCAAAAAGCCATACCGGTATTTTTACCGTTTTTAATAAACATTAAGGATTTTTTATCAATACAGTTTACTGGTGGTTGCATATCTTCAAAACAAAGCCTATCGTTACCATCAGTGCTTTTGTAGCCATCTCCAAAATCCCAGAAGGTGACGGTAAAAGAACCATTTGAATCTGCTTTAGGGATATCGTAAGCAACTAAGGATTATTTAACATGTTTACGCCGAGCAATGAAACCCGCCGAAGCGGGTTTAACTAACTGTTATAACATTACATTGCCAATGCAGCTATCTCAATCGAGGATGATTCATCCTTTAACTCCAATGACCGATAATATTGTAGTGCTGCAGGGTTAGCCACATAATCAACCTCACCATGATTTTCTTCTACGCATTTTATAATTTTATTTATATCTGTTTTAAAAAACTCTTTGCGCAGATTGACTTTATTTAATCTTTCGCCACTCAACAGTTTATGTAATTTTGCTTCTAAAGCTGGGGCATCATCACAACTGATCATTGCATGTACATCAAACTCAAAAGGCACACTAGCACCACTTAGCTCACTAACGCGATCGAAAGGTTCTAAACGTCTTGTCATTCCAATTTTAAATACATTTTCACCAAACGAGCCTATGTTGGAGATGATATAAACATGTCCTTGCTTGGTCATTTACGCTAGGGATTTAGCCCTCTCATATCTTCTATGTACTTCTTCTATTTCTTGCTCTAACATCCGGCGAGTTTCTTCTAATTCAAGCTGATGTTCTTCATCAGCAGCTAATAATGCTTTTTCGATTTCTTGACGACGAGCTTCTAACTCTTCTTCTTCTTGCTCAGCTTCTAACTGCTGTTTTTCAAGCTCCTCAGCTCGTTGCCGCTCTTCCCTCATTTGACGTTTCATTTCGTTCTGTGCTTCGCGCTCATTCTGAGCCTCTTGAAGAGCTAATACTTTATCTCGAAATTCTTTCTCAACCAATTCCCAATTGGAATTATCAGCGATCTCAAAGTATTCATATTTCACAACCAAATCTTTATAGGAAGAAATTTCTTTCTTTATATCCTCTAGTTTTTTTTCAAAGTTTTTTATCGTGATTGAGCTAAGCAAGGTTTTCTTTTTGAAACGATAAGTATCATCTAAGATCCTTTGAATATCAGGTTGTGCATTTTGATGCTGTTCTTTAAATATTTTTTCAAAATCAAACGCAAAATCCACGGCCTTATTAAGTATATCCTTACTTCTGCCCTTATGGAATTCAATTAGTTTATTAAGTTCGTCTAAACGCTTTCCATGCTCAGCCTCACGATAAACATCCCGGTTTTTATATTTACCTATAACCTCATTTTTTTCTGCAATAGCAAGTTTTATTGCCTCTTCCTTCTCAGTTTCCTCCTCACTTATTCTCTTGTAAAAAATATTTTGAAGGCTAACATTTTTCTCATTATATCTCTTTTTTAAAATCTTATATGTAATAATCCAAGCACATAAAGCCCCTCCACTAAAAATACCCAGCAACAGATAAATTGCATTCATGTGAAACCCCAGAGTTTATAATTTGAGTAGAAAAATATAACACAGCTCAACTCGCAAACGCCACTAAAAATCAACTTATCATTAAATTAAATAGTGGTCTTACTCAAGAAAAAAAAGTTACTCACTTAGCGTTTTTAAACCATTAACTTCAGAAAAAGACTTAAATATTGAATGTTTTTACATATACTTTAAACGTTTAGGATGGCTTTACTATGATGTTTTACTTGGCCTATTTTAAGCTAGTCGAATTAATAATTACGCTGCCCACCCGTTGAATCTGCGCAACGTAATAATCCCTCTGATACTCAGGTACATTCATTACACTTTTCTGTCCGGCTGCAGGTAAGCTCTCAAAGAGCGGCATGATTTTCACTTAAATCTGTGATCTGCTCCTCACAGATTGATACAGGTAGTTTTAACATTGTCCGCTTCTGACAACAAACCTGCCGGGCCGGTTTGTTGTCAGTCATTTAGCCTATACATTGTAGCGCGGCAGCCAGTCGGCCTCGCAATCCCCGCTCAGTTCCAGGCTGGTCTGAATACCGTTCTTCGTTTTGCACTTCAGCAGTTCTATCTCGTACTCGTTCAGCGTCTGTGGCACCACCTGGCCGAACGCGGTCAGGCTCATTGGATGCCGATGACCTCTGGCTTCCATAAATGATAAATAGGCGTAATAGAGATAGCGACGCGGGTTTATCACCCGGATATTCGCGTTGCCGATAAACAGCCCGGTTGCTATGTGGAGCAGTGTCAGATAGCCGCAGATATCCACCAGCTAGTCGGCGCTGCGCTTAGTTTCCAGCGCTTCCTCTGATGACTACTGCACCTGCAACAGCTCGCGGGCGTCGTCAGCTCGGGTGAAGCGCTGCATCAGGTGGCGCACGATAACTGCCAGTTTACCGGCAATCTTTTCCAGCAGCTGCGGTCGCTGAAGCGCATCGGATTATTATTCACCGCCAGTATTACCGTCGGGATATGTGTTGAGTAAGCATCGCGGAATTTCGGATCGATCGCCACGGCGTCGCCGCCGGTAATCACCTTGATGCTCGCGCCGTCGCCGCTCCACTTTTTCTGGTCCGACAGGGTAATCGGCAAGTAACTTACCACGCTTGCGCGTTCCCGCGATGACTTTAGCGTGTCAAAAATTGTGGTCAGATGATAGAACCAACTTTTATATAGATTTTAAAAGTTTTTTGGACTTCCCCGGACGGGGATAGACAGGATACTGGTTCGAAGGCCGGACACGCAAAAAGAATATAACTACATGTATTAAAATGCAAAAAAATAACAATAATGTATTTTTGACCTCAAAACTGACCCCGTTGGGAATACCTAAAAAGTCTCCTCTATTCTATAAATTTTGTTTATATGATGAACTGATTGGTGATAAGATTTATCCTAGAAGAAAAAACTTGTCATAAATTCTGAAACTATCATTTCATTCCTCAGGACGTTATATATTATGTATGAAAGACTTTTAGCAATAAAAGAAGAAAACCACTCAACAAACCCAGACATTGGGCTTGTCATTCCAATAGCGCATTACAATGAAGATGGCAGTCTAAGCGATATAGATAGCTCTGACTTTCCTAACGGAGCTATTTTTGTATCTAAAGGATTTTTAAACATAGACCAGCTATTCAAAAATGACGAGATTTTTATATTAAATGAATATTTTGATAGAGGAGAGGAGGATTGGAAAAATAACTCACGGCTACAAAAGCATTATACTCTGGGTAGTAAGGCGGATAAAATCGATAGGCACCTTTTTATACCTGTGCTTAATATATCACTTCCAGATAAAGCATCGGGATTCATCGATTATCCTTATGAAATACCAAATAACTTATTTTTTATAGAAAATGGTGATTTTGTATACGGTCCTTTTAAAGCAACAAAACAAAATGACAGTTGGCTATTAACTCCGCTTACAACCCCATCTCCTTTACAATTAAATACTGATTTTGTAGCAAAAATTGAAAAAAACAAACTTATTGAAAATAACCTCCTCGAAAATATACGAATAAAAGGAACTGTAAAAAGTTTCATTCGTAACCTAAAAGATATTTCCGCAATTCATTTTCAGCAAATAGATTATATCTCTGATGTAAAGCTAATAAATTACTTTACTCGAAATAATTTTGGTAAAGGAAAAAACAACCTTCTTGGTAAAACGGAGGCACAAAGACTTTCTCAGGGAATCGAGGACTATGCCAAGAAAAATAAAGCCATGAGCAATAATGAACGCTTTGATAGATTACGTAATCTCTTATCTGAATTCTTGGATAAAAGTGATTATGGATCAGAAATTATTAACGAATTTCTAGCAGAAACCAGAGACGGTAGAATTTATCTGGATACTTATTTTGCGAATAATAGAGATCAATTATTAAAGGAAAAAAATGAAGAGTTAGAAAAAAGCTTTCAATCTAAAAAAGAAGTACTAGAAAATGATCTAAAAGAAATTGAGAAACATATTTTAGCTAAAAAAGAAGAACTTACCAATAGTATAAAAGAAATTGAAATAGAAAAAATAAAAGCACAATTAAGAATTGAAGATATAAAGAAACAATCTGATGAAGATGCACACACTGAACTTTTAAAAAAACAAAAAGAACTAACTGAGCAAAACAGTAAAATAGAAAAATCCATCATCGAAAATAAGAAAATAGTTGATGGGTTCAATTTAGCTCATGAGCAAATAAATGAATTTAACACTTTAGATAAAGAAATAGAGTATTTAAAAAGAAGAAAACAGGAAATTGAAACTGATAACAGACTAATTGAAAATGCTCTTAAAACACAAGAGGCAATGTTAGAATCATCTCAATTGCCAGATAAATTAGCAGAAATCAGTGCGTTGACATCAATTTTACGAGGGGAGAAGAGGAAAAGCGTAAGAAAAGAACCAGCCACATTTAAAATAAACTGTTCTGAGATTGAGCTTGATAAAGAAAATAGAGCCGATTATATCAACTATCTGACCCAAGTCTTTTCATCAGATGGAGGCAGGAATTTCACGCCGGACGAAATCGCCAACTTGGTAATTTGCATGTCACAGTCATTTATGACAATATTATCAGGCCCCCCAGGAACAGGTAAAACTTCAACCGTTATTCGCATGGCTAAGCATATGCAACTAACTGATGATGACATTAAATCTCATAATACAAACTTTTTAAACATCGCAGTAGGAAGAGCTTGGGTTTCCGGACGCGATATTTTAGGTTTCTATAACTCACTTAAAGACACATATCAGCCTTCAAGAACAGGTTTATATGATTTTTTGAGAAACGAAAAAAACAATGATTTTTTAAAAATGGTTCTGCTTGACGAAGCAAATTTATCAAGCATGGAGCATTACTGGTCAGACTTTTTAGGGATGTGCGATCCAGAAGGCGTAAACAGACTGATTGATACTGGTATTCCAGAACAGTCTGAGAGATATTTTAGCATTCCAAGTAATTTAAGATTTTTATCGACAATTAATAACGATTCTACAACTGAAAAACTATCTCCACGCTTGATAGATCGTGTCCCTGTCATAACCATGGCCCATAATAACAATTACAAAACCATTCCTACGCAATCATTGGATTTCGCAGGCGCATTACCATTTGAAAGTATGGACAACGCCTTCAACATTAGCTCTTCTGAGGCAAGCTTTAATCAAGAGGAAGAAACAGCACTAGAAAGCATTATTAACATTCTTTCTCGACCTTTGAATAGAACAAGCTCAGTTAATATAAGCCAGCGAAAAGTAAATGCTATAAGGCGTTATTGTCATACAGCCAATGAAATTGGAATGATGAGAGCAGCCCCCCTTGATTACGCTATCAATCAGCATATACTTCCCCTTATTGAGGGGTATGGTAGCTCATTCAAAGAACGCCTTACGGATCTTGAGCAGCAGTTATCTGAATACGGTTTTACTCTGTCGAAATCCACCCTAACAAATATCATTAATCATGGTGATATTTATGGTGACTCTTATTCTTATTTTTGAGGACCCTATGAAAGTAAAATTAACTTTACTCAATGGAACGCGCCGAGGTCAATTTATTGAACTATCGGAACGTGATAACACCGTAAATATTTACCCTTATATTTTAGAAGATGAGGCCGTGTCGATCGAGTTTGAGACTTCAAATGAATATGAAAAAGTAAGCTTATGTTTACATGAAAATGAAATGCAGTTTAACATTGTAGATTTTGATGACAATTCAAAAAAATGGATTTATAAACTCTTACCTAAAAAGATGCAAAATAATATTTATGAAAGCTTCTTTTTTAATTATTTTGGCATTGCAGAATTGTATATAGCAGTAGAAAATGAAAATTTTTCCAAAAACATCCCATTACAAAGATTAGATATACTTGCAAAAAAAATAAATGCTGAGCGAGTTGACGACATGCTATCTTTTTTATCTAAAAATGATAGTGATGCGCTCTGTGCTTTTTTTAGGGTTACCCGCCGCATGGCGGGATTCAAAGAAGGGGATACCCCCGTTGACATATATTTAGAATGGATAGAAAAAACAACTAACTTCCTCACGGATTCAATTGATAAAATAATTTCTAAACCTATAACAAAGTTGACCTCTCATTATAAATTTATTTCACCTAATGACAGTACTAACATTGACGACCAAACCTTATCTTGGCTTTGTGAAAATATTGAGGAGCTATATGAAGTTGACGATAACTATAGTGCTATTTTAAGTTATCAAGATAAATTTTATAGTAGTAAAAAAGTCAGAGAAACAGCCTTACATAATGATAGTGATGTATATGAAAACCAAATAATACATGGATTCATCGTAACTTTAAAATTAGCCACATCAAGCTTATTAGCTGGTTTTGATGCTCCAAAATTGATCACAGAAAACTCCAAGCCCCATGATGGATATGTCAGTTTTTACAACCAGTTAAAAAAGTTCCAAAAGAAAATAAACCAAAACAAAATAAAAAAGTGCAAAGAAGTACTAATTAAGCTTAGTGCAATAAAAATAAAAATAGATCATAAAATACCAGTTAAGCGAAAGACATCTGGCATTCCTTCATTAACCGCAAAAGTTAAAAACAACAAGGATTATTTGAGCATATTTCAAACAATAATAAAATGGCATAGATTTGGCCAACCTGACTGGAGCGTACAGGAAGAACTATTGTCAATTAAAAGCATCCCTAAACTATTTGAATATTATGTATTATTTTATATAAAAGGTGTGATAGAGAAAAAATGCAATATTGAGCTTATCTTAAATCATGAAGAAGAATCATTTTTCTTTCATGGGAGTTTGAAAAATTCTGACATTAGCATATATTACGAACCAAAATATTGGATGCCCCTAAACAAAAAGGCTGATTCATTAGGGTTGATAAACTCTGAAGCTTGGACTATCAACAACAATACAATAAAACCTCGAAAGCATCCATTCGCAAACTCAAATAGATCTCCAGACTATGTGATTAACGCCAAGAAAAATGGTGTTGATTATTTTTATGTACTTGATGCAAAATATACCACGAGCAATCGTGCATTTACTTATTATCTTCCTGAGTTAACCCTTAAATACTTGCATGGATTACACTTAGCCAATGAACCCAAAAATAATATAATTGGTTTAACAATCATCAACCCTGCAAACCTTCCGTTGACGCGACATTATCATAGTGAAAATTATAATATTTTCTCTAACAAACCTGTAGAGCCGGTGATTAATGTAGCATCAATACAGCCGGGTCAAGAATATCAAGGAAATTATGAATTCGAGAGAATAGTTGCAACTATAACTGAACTGTTAGCAAAAAAATTGAGTGCCGATGATTATTTAATGACAGCATCAAAAATAGCTTAATGTTATGCGCGCTTAAAGCTCTGCGCCTTATGTTAATACACATAGCGCGCAATGCTACCCCCGCCTCGCCTGCCCGCTTTATGCATCGTTTTTGATGCAGCTGCATGAACCGGGCAAATCCCCGCGGGGCGTGGGCTGACGGGGTGCCTGATACGCTGCATTCAGCATGCAAAATCATGCACCTTATGCATGCATCGCTCTTTACAAACCGGGCTGGCCAGAAAAAGGGCGTTGAAAGGACGAAAAGCGGAGACAGAAAAGCCGCTGGTTACAGCGGCCATTGTGGTCAGTGGAGAGTGCGGAAGGACGAGCCATAGCGCCCGATTGTCTGGCGTTCTTTGACCGGCTCCGGTGTGACTGCGGGAACCGGTTCGGGCTGCGGCGGCGCGGTGATGACCTTAGTGATGCTCTCGCTGGTTTTGAACGTGCAGGAGCAGTCAAGGTTGGTGCACTGGTGATAGCGCTCCTTCACCTGCTCCGACATATAGCGGCTTGATTTGGCGTGCGCCGGGCTTTTGCAGTACGGGCAGTGCATCATTTCTTTTTACCTTCCCTTATCCACGGACGGTGCACGTGGATGGCATCCCACGCCCTGTTGCGCTTAATCGGGTTTGCATACAGCACCATATCCACGCCGGTGAGCGCCGGACGCCACAGGCCGATATTCTCCAGCACCGGCGCTTCGGTCAGCGCCTTCTCTGGCAAAGCGGCCGCCGCGCGGGTCAGCGCGTTACCAATCAGCTCTGCCACGACCTGCATATCGCTGCGCTCGTCGTCGTCGCGTGGATTGACCTTCTCACGCTGGAGCCGCAGGCGGATGGCCCACAACAGCGAAGGGCTGACGTTGCGCAGCGCCGACTGCCAGGTCGCGTCGGCAAACTCGTTGAAGGCCAGCCTGTGCGCACAGACGTATTCCTTTCCCGTACCACAGGCGTTAAGCATGTAGACCTGCTTGTCCAGCTCCAGCTCGGCAATCAGCCCGGTAAACTCCTCCGCCAGCTCCCGGCTGGCAATGCGCTGGCTGTGCTCCGCCTTCAGTTCGTCGGTCAGGTTGCCGCGCAGGTTGCGAAAGCGCGTACGCCAGCTGGTTTCGGCTTCCTTTCCCGCCTCGATAGCCGCCTCACGCTGCTTCTCGCAGCGGCTAATGTCGGCGCAGGTATTATTGTACTGTTTCATCTTCTCAAGATGCGCACTGCGGGCCTGCTCAAAGTCTTTCAGGGCGGTGCTCTTTTCCGGGGTGCTCATTGCGTTGTCTCTTCATCTGTAAAGGATGCCGCTATTCTGCTGTTCACCACCGGACAAATCATTTCATTGCTGCCTGCCTGTCGCTGAGCAAACACGGCTGCATTCTGACCGCAAACCCCTGTTGAGCTTTTAGTTTTATACAAAACTGTTCACTACTCTTCACCCTTGAAAAAAAGATAATAAATACAGCAAGTAAAGGGGTGAACACTTGCGAATGAACTGTTCACCGGGTGTTCACCACTGTTCACCCGCTTTTAGAGCAGCCTTTTTCTGGCGAGCATTTTTTCAGAGTTTTTAGCTATTAATGAATCTGAATTTCCGGTCAATTTTTTATAAATGGCATTCTCTGGCATTCTTTGGCATACGGTGGCAAACAGTGTGCAACAGAACGCGGTTTTGCTCATTTACCACCGGACGGCGTCTTGTTTACACGGGCAAAAATATTCTCACAATAGGGGGTTACCAGCACAACACGACCGGAACCGGCCAGCGCCGCCCGGATACAAAATGATGTAACACCATGCTTTCCACCGCTTCACCATTCGCCCCGGCTACGCCGACCGTTAACGACCTTCAGTACCCCCGCGACCGCTTTATGCGCCTGCCGGAAGTTATCAGCACCTGCGGCCTGTCCCGCTCCACCATTTACGACTTAATCTGCCGCGAGCGGTTTCCATCACAGATTTCGCTGGGCGGTAAGAACGTCGCGTGGCTGGCGTCAGAGATTGACGACTGGATGCAGGCCCGCATCGCGCAGCGTGCCGGAGGTGCGGCATGATTAAGCTTAATTTCGGCACCCGAACTTATCCGCTGAGCCAGGAAGAGGCCGTGTACGTGGCCGAAAGCCTGCTTTCCGCCGTCGGTGGCAAAAAATCCACGCTGCCCGCATTCAACAGCGGCCGCCACGGCCATATTTCCGTACTCACCGAAAAGCCGAAGCCTGCAAAGGGGAATAAAGGTGAGCAGAGCAAGAACTTCCGATCAAATCCGCCGCAATCCGATCACGTCCTGACCGATTGCTGAGGAAAAAGGCTCGATGCGTAAAAAAAGGCTTTTTTCTGGCGAGCCGCCGGTGTACTGTTTTCCCGCTGCCGCAAAATCGGCAGCCGGGCGTGGAAACCCGAGCTACTCAATGGTGACATCAGACGCGCCATGCGTCTTTTTTTGTGTCAATGCCTTCGTGCACCTGTTACTTGCACACCGGTTTATATGCCGTTGTGTATCTCGAGTAATGGTGGCCCGGGCGGGGCAGCCTTCGGGCTGGCCGGTATCCATTGAGGCCGGTTTTCCACCCCCGTTCGGGCCACCGCCAGAGTGTGGAAACTCCGGTGGTGGCGTTAACCGCTACTCATTGGAGTCTGCCACTATGGCCGCAACCCTCATTTCTGCACGCATGCAGTTCACCTTTTTATTTGCCGCCGTGCGCCGTGCCGATACCGCCGCCCGTCCCTTCATGCTGCGTACCATCGCCGAAACCGAATCAGCCGCCCGCCGACTGCTGGCCCGCGATTACGTGCTCTCTTTTGCCGGTCGCCTGCCGCTCTGCGAGGTGGCCGCATGAATACCCTGTCCGCCCGGCTCAACAACCACGACAGCTATCCGATTCCCCACGCCGATTTCCTGCGCCTTCAGCATGCCCACAGCGTGGGCGTGACCGTGCTCGACATGCTGGACGTGATTGAATGTTCCGGCAACCGTAAGAACGGCCCCGACGGTAACGCGCTGGCGTCCGTGGTGGCGCTGCTTACCGACCAGCTGGGAAAAGTCGTCAGCACCTGCGAATCCGTCATGCTTAACGATATGGAGGTCTCCCGTGACAACTAATAACTTTAATAATCAGTCCTGCCTGCCCGTTGAGGTGCGCACCGCCGTTTACCGCCGCGCCGTGGCCCAGGGCTACCTGACCGCCTGCGAGCGCTACGGCCTCGACGTCTCCGCCTCGCTGGACGAGGTGCAGATGACCATCGCGCTGGAGCTGGAAGGCTATTACGTGCGCAAGTACGGCCCGGAGAACGGCATGGACATGGCCTGCACCATGCTCAGCGAAATGGTACAGCCCGACGTGCTGGTCGCCGCGCCGCGACTGACGCGCATGGGCGAAACCATGATGGACGAACTGCTGTGCGGTCACCTGGCCGCCTCAAAAGCCACGCTGCATTAAGGAGGCCGCATGAAACATATCGTCACCGACACCGTGCGCGCCGCCGCCGGTCACTGGCCTCAGCTGCTGCCCGCGCTGGGCATCAGCATCAACGCCGCCGGACAGCACTCGCCGTGCCCGGTCTGCGGCGGCAAAGACCGCTTCCGCTTTGACAATCAGGCCGGGCGCGGCACGTGGGTCTGCAACCAGTGCGGCGCGGGCGACGGGCTGGCGCTGGTTGAAAAGGCGCTGGACGTGAATACTAAGGAGGCCGCCTGCCGGGTGGCTGACCTGATTGGCACCATGCCGGTTAAGCCGGTTGCCTCTCAGGAGAAAACCGACGAAGAGAAGGCGCGGGCGCGCCTTAAGGCGGCAAAGGAAGCCGCCCGACTTGTTGCCGGTGCGAAAGCGCAGGCCGGGAATGCCTACCTGAGCGGCAAGGGGCTGGCTGACGTCAGCACCCCGACGCTGACCACGACCAAACGTATCAGCGACACCACCTATCAGCCCGGCGACCTGATTGTGCCGCTGACGGATTTTTCCGGCGCTACGGTCAATGCCCAGCTGATTAACGCGGACGGCACCAAGCGCACGCTGGCGGGCGGTCAGGTGAAAGAGGCGTTTCACCGCCTGGGCGAACCCGGCGGCACGCTCTGGCTGGCCGAAGGGTACGCCACCGGCCTGACCGTGCACCGCCTTACCGGCCAGGCGGTTTATGTCGCCTTAAGCGCCAACAATCTGCCCGCGCTGGCAGAGCGCCTGCACGCGGAATACCCGGAGGCGCTGATACTGATTGCCGCCGATAATGACGAGAACGGCACCGGCCAGCTGCGCGCCGAAGCGGCCGCAAAGCGCTGCAACGGCAAACCGGCATTACCACCCGTCACCGGCGACTGGAACGACGTCTTCCAGACCGAGGGCGAAATGACTACCCAGGCCATGCTGACAGCGTTCACGCAGCCGAAAGCGCTCAGCCCGTTTGAGTCGGTCAGCGAGGCCGACCTGAAGGCCATGAGCGCCAGCCAGAAGGCCGAACTGCTGGCCGCGCACTACCTCAACACGCTGGCCGTGCCGGTCGTGGGCGAAGACCTGTGCCGCTACGAGGGCGGCGCGTGGCAGGTGCTGCCGTACCGCGTGCTCAGCCGGGAAATCGCCGCGCTGTTCCAGAAGGTGCGTGCGCCTTTCTCGGCAACCGGTATCGGCGGCATCGTGGACACCCTCAAGCTGATGGTGCCGCAGATGGGCGCACCCGCCCGCCGGCTGATTGGCTTTCGCAACGGCGTGTTTGACACCGCGACCGGCACCTTTGGCCCGCATAAAAAAGAGAACTGGCTCAGAACCATCAACAGCGTGGACTACACCACGCCGAAAGCGGGCGAGAATCTGGTAGACGATGCCCCTAATTTCTGGCAGTGGCTGACGCGGGCGGCCGGACGCAATGAGGCGAAGCAGGAGCGTATCCTCGCGGCGTTATTTATGGTGCTGGCAAACCGCTATGACTGGCAGCTGTTCCTTGAGGTCACCGGCCCCGGCGGCAGCGGTAAAAGCGTGATGGCCTCGATTGCCCGCCTGCTGGCAGGCGAGGACAACACCACGGCCGCGACAATCGACACGCTGGAATCCTCACGGGAGCGCGCCTCAGTAGTTGGCTACTCGCTGATTATCCTGCCGGACCAGGAAAAGTGGAGCGGCGACGGCGCGGGCATCAAGGCGATTACCGGCGGCGACGCCGTGGCGATTGACCCGAAGTACCGCGACGCCTACTCCACGCATATCCCGGCGGTAATACTGGCGGTAAACAATAACCCGATGCGCTTCAGCGACCGCAGCGGCGGCGTGTCCCGTCGCCGGGTAATCCTGCCGTTCCCGGACGTGATACCGGCAAACGAGCGCGACCCGCAGCTGCTGGAAAAGATTGCCGGTGAACTGGCGGTTATTGTGCGCCACCTGATGCAGCGCTTCACCCGCCCTGACGATGCTCGCGAACTGTTGCAGGCGCAGCAGTCGTCAGAAGAAGCGCTGGAAATCAAGCGCAGCGCCGACCCGCTGGTCGACTTCTGCGGCTACCTGACGCCGCTGAGCACGCCGACCGGACTGTTTATCGGTAACGCGAATATTCGCCCCATGAACCCGCGCCGCTATCTTTATCATGCCTACCTGTCGTTTATGGAAGCGAGGGGCCATCAGCATCCCATGAGCCTGACGGCGTTCGGCCAGGCGGTGCCGCAGACGCTGAAGGAGTACGAAATAGAACTGCTGAAGCGCAAGACAAAGAACGGTATCCAGACCAGCCTGGAGCTGAGCGAAGACTGTGAGGCCGACTGGCTGCCGCGCTGCGATGCATAACTAATCCGATAAGCACTAAACCGGCTCCGGCCGGTTTTTTTATGCGTGAAGGTAACAGTGTTCACCCCAGGTGAACACTGGTGAAGACTGCTGCTTGAAGTGATCACCATTTAAATACTTGAACATAAACAATAAAAATTAAAGATGAACAGGGTGAACACTTTTTCGTAAAATCTTTTTTTCTTACGTACAGGTGCTGTGTTTGAGAGAGAGCGTAGTAACCGCATGCGCATTTTTGATAACAACAGCATTTGGTACAGCCACTACGCAATCAATTTCTGACATTATTTCATCGAACCAATACGCCTTATTTACGGATCAGTTGCGAAGCTGTGAAAGGCGATGAAGTTTGAAAGCAATCGGAATTAGCAGGAAAAGAAAAATCAGCAGACCCAGCGCGAGCGCAGCCTGAGCAGGAAGCTCAAAAACAGACGCGGCTATCATGCTGCCACCAAAACAAACGATAAGCAGGATACCAATAATTAACAGGGGTGGCAGGCGGAAAAACTTATACATAGGTTTCATTATTCTGATGCCTCATTCCAATAATCATCTATTTTTTAACTAAAAAGTAACAAATTTTTATAGCAAAAACAGTCTGGAATCAAGGCGAAAGCGCACCAATTTTTTACTTATTACTGGCTCTGCATAGCCGACGTTGCTTCTGCCATCATGCCGTTAGAAATACTAAAAACAGACGAACGTTGCCGAAAAGTTGAGTTCTCGTTGAGATAGCTTAACCTTGCCAGCCAATGTTTTTCAGACCCGTTTGAGACGCCCGGGCACTAAAAGTAATAGATAATGGTGTGCACCTCGGGTGAAGAGTTGTGAAGACTATCCGTGTAAGTCATCACCACTTAATGCATTGAATATTAATAATAAAAATAACAGGTGAACAGGGTGAACACTTTTCCGTAAAATCTTTTTTTTCTGGCTTAACGTCTGCCGAACTCATACGGAGTAAGGTGATATTCATTATTGCTGTCTAAATAATCAGCCCACCACTGCACCATAAGCCGTCGCTCTTCAAGGTGCTCTGCCTTATGAATATAAGCAGCGCGTACCCCATTACGTTCCTGATGGCTCATTTGCCTCTCAACAGCGTCACGTGACCACAGGCCAGATTCAACTAATGCACTACATGCCATTGCTCGGAATCCATGACCGCATACTTCTGTTTTCGTATCGTATCCCATCCTGCGAAGAGCATGATTAATGGTGTTCTCGCTCATTGGTTTTGTGGGATGGTGATCGCCAGGAAATACTAAATCTCTATTTCCGCTCAGCTCCCGAATTTCTTCCAGAATGGCTAAAGCCTGTCTTGATAGTGGAACCAGATGGACAGTTCGCATTTTCGAACCACGATGGGAGTGTTTGACTCCTTCAATCGCTTCACGCTCGGCAGGAATAGTCCACAGCTCTTTTTTAAGGTCGATTTCGCTCCATCGTGCAAACCGCAATTCACTGGAACGGATAAATACGTACAGGCTGAGCCTGAGAGCTAAACGGGTAAGCAGGCGGCCTTTATGTATTTCGATACGCTGAAGAAAATCAGGCAAACGCTCTAAAGGCAGAGCTGGTCTGTGAGTAGCTTTTCTCGTTATGATTGCCCCGGCAAGATCTTGGGCGGGATTACGGTCAGTAATACCAATCTGAACTGCATAACGCATAATACCCGTGATCCTTTGTTGCAAGCGGGAGGCCACATCCAGGCGGCCGCTTAGCTCTACCTTTTTCAAAGGCAACAGCAGGTCGCGGGTTGTTAAATCAGCAATATTTCTCTTTCCAATAGCTGGGAAGATATTACGCTCAAGATCACGCCACACGCGCTCAGCATGACCGACGGACCAACGTTTATTGTTCGCATGCCACTCATAAGCCACCTTTTCAAAAGTGTTAAGTGCTGCCTCTTCCTGTTGTTTTACTTCTTCTTTTTTCGCATTGGGGCTAACACCTTCCGCAATCAGAAGGCGTATCTCATCACGTTTCTCACGCGCTTTTGCCAGGGAAAGAAGAGGATAAGCACCTAACGCCGTTCTGCTCTCTTTCCCTTCAAAACGATACTTGAGATACCAGCGTTTAGAACCGGTTGGCTTGATAAGAAGATACAATCCGTGGCCATCAGTGAGTTTGTACTCTTTTTCACGAGGCTTTGCGGTACGGGCCGCGACATCAGTTAAAGGCATAATTTGGGGGTCAAAAGTTTATCGAAGCGAAGTGACCCCCATTCTGACCCCCAAACTTGCCGGATGTCAATGGATGACCTCGGACGTATACGGACGCAATAAAAACTTTTACCGTTGATTTTAAAGGTTTTTTGGACTTCCTCGGACGAGGATGGACAGGATACTGGTGCCGAAGGCCGGAATCGAACCGGCACGCCTTGCGGCGGTTGATTTTGAATCAACTGCGTCTACCGATTTCGCCACTTCGGCACTGAAGGGTATGCGGAAAACGTTGTGGATTATACCTTTACCCTCTGTTTCCGCAACCCCTATCCGCAGGCAAATGCGCAACCGCTGAAAAAAACGCCATCCCATCTTTCATGCAGCCTCATTTCCAGGCTTAGCTGCCATAGGCTACCAACACTGAATCATGCTGCTTATCTTTACTCCAGCAAATGGAAATCTCGCATACTGACAGCCCCCTGTGTTATCCGACTCTCTCTCCCGCGCCCAGGACTACTCTTAAATCCCCTCTACCTGAACCAGCCCACCGCTATATTGGGAACTCCATGTAAATCCCGTAGTCCGACTGTGGAGATCGGTGCGAGACGGGGTTGGATCGCGCCGGACAATTCAAATAGGGTATAAAAATGAAAGCAGCAACTAAGATAGCTTTGGCCTTGACGGTTTCTTCATCCTTGTTTGCCGGTGTGGCTTCTGCTGCCAGCTGGCAGGATCAGCTTAGCAGCGCAGCGAATTCGCTAAGCCAGAACAACTCTGGCACTACCGCGAACAGCGGACAGAACGGCACAACTTCATTAGGCGCGCTGAGCGGCCTGCTGAACGGCGGCAACCAGCAGCTCAGTTCCAACAGCATGACCAATGCCGCAGGCGTGCTGCAATACTGTGTGCAGAATAACGTGGTGAACAATAACGTTAGCTCGGTTAAAGATCAGCTGATGAGCAAACTGGGCCTGACCGATACCACCAAGGCGCAGGAAACCACCGACTATAAGCAGGGCCTGATGGGATTACTGAATACCGGCAGCGACCAGCAGGTGAACCTGAAAAGCCTGGGCAATACGGAGCTGGGCAAAAAGGTGAAAACCAAGGCCTGCGACCTGGTCTTAAAACAGAGCAAACAGTTTATCTCTTAAGAAGCTGGCGAGGCTGTCCCCTCGCCTGCCTTCCCTGGCCACGGATGGCTACGACCCGCTCGCGTACCCTGCACCTGTCACCACAACTCATAGAAACCTGGCTATTTCCCTCATTTCTCGGTAATCCGCTTCCTGCCCTTATTTCACAATCAGCTTAATTCCCAGCACCGCCATTACGCTGCCGCCAATACGATCAAATACGGCCTTATAACGCAGATAAGTTTTACGCGGGCCGCTGGAAGACAGCGCGTAGGCCACAAAGGCGTACCACAAACCATCCACAACCAGCGCAGCAGTCGGCAATGCTACATACATCGCTGGCGTGATATGGCTCGGCAGCAGTGCAGCGAAGATCCCGGTAAAAACTACCGCCGTTTTCGGATTGCTGATTTGCGTGAGAAAAGCACTCATCAATGCACGACGAAA
The DNA here is from genome assembly GCF_047456155.1 of Erwinia sp. BNK-24-b. Lineage (NCBI taxonomy): Bacteria > Pseudomonadati > Pseudomonadota > Gammaproteobacteria > Enterobacterales > Erwiniaceae > Erwinia > Erwinia sp. BNK-24-b. The sequence continues at coordinate 458,450 of NZ_CP179901.1, read as the reverse complement.
GCTTTTACCCGCGCTGGCGTTCTTGTCCACGGCCAGCGGCTTATGGGCATGGCGAAACATTTTAAACGCCATCCACAGCAAGTAGAGGCCGCCTACGGTTTTTAACGTCAGCCATAGCCAGGGCACCGCCGCCAGTAGCGTATGCAAACCCAGCAAGGCAACCAGTGAGATAATAACTGCTCCCATGCCCATTCCCAATGCTGCGCCCATACCCGCGCGTCGTGAAGATGCCACCGCCGTGCGCGCCACCAGAATAAAACTGGGGCCGGGGCTCATCGCGCCCAGCGCCAGCGCGCCGGATATCGTAGCTACTGCAATCAGGTTCGCGTCCATTTTTTCCTCGCTACAAAAATAAATAAACTACAGCAACCGCTCTTTTCTGCCATCCTGATGGCGTTGTTTTTTTATAAGGTTAAACCGGGCTACGCTTTTATGAACAAAGAAACCGAACTGGCGAAAGCCAAACGTCTGCCGCTGCTGCTGCTTTGCGGCGCGGCTCTCCTGTTTATCGCGACGGTGCTTTATCCCTTATGGCGACCGGCGAACCTGTGGCTCGGCGCGTTAAAAGCGGTATCCGAAGCGGCAATGGTCGGCGCGCTGGCGGACTGGTTCGCGGTCAGCGCGCTGTTTCGTCACGTACCCATCCCGCTGGTTGGTCGCCATACGGCCATTATTCCTCGCAATAAAGATCGTATCGCCGATAACCTTGCGCTGTTTGTGCAGGACAAATTCCTTAATACCGATTCGCTGTTGGCGCTGATCCGCCGTCACGATCCGGCACAGATTATTGCTGGCTGGCTGAGTGCGCCAGCCAATGCCGCCAGGCTTAGCGGCTATCTGTTAAAAGTGGTGCGCGGCTTCCTGGATCTGGCCGATGACTCACGCATCCAGGCTTTTATGCGTCGCGCCATTCATAAAGCGATCGATAAAGTAGATTTAACCCAGTCTGCCGCAATGGTGCTGGAAAGCCTGACCAAAAATAACCGTCATCAGGCGCTGCTCGACGATGCAATTGCTCAGCTGCTGCATCTGGTCAATAAGCCCACCACGCACGAATTTATTGCGCAGCAGGTGATGCGCTGGCTGAAGCGCGAACATCCCATTAAAGAAAAAATGCTGCCGACGGAATGGGTTGGCGAAAAAAGTGCCGAACTGGCGGCGAACGCGGTGAAGTCAATTCTCAACGATATCGAACAGGACGGCGCACACGAGCTGCGTCTGGGCTTTAACCGTGCGGTGCAGCGCCTGATTGAAAGGCTGCGCAGCAATCCGGAAATGGAGCTGAAAGCCGAAGAGATCAAAACCTATCTGAAGCAGGATGAGGCGCTCAATACCTACATCGCCCAGATTTGGGGCGATTTGCGGAACTGGCTGAAGCAGGATCTGGATAAAGAAGATTCGGTACTGCACGGCAAGGTTAGCGCCGCTGCGCAGTGGCTGGGCGAAACGCTGACCCAGGATGCCCAGCTGCGTACTTCGCTGAACCAGCATATGGAAGAAGCCGCCGTTAGCGTCGCGCCGGAGTTTTCAGAATTTTTAAGCCGTCATATCAGCGATACGGTAAAAAGCTGGGACGCCAGAGATATGTCGCATCAGGTGGAGTTAAATATCGGCAAGGATCTACAGCGGATACGTATTAACGGCACCGTGGTTGGCGGCGCTATCGGCCTGCTGCTATGGGCGCTGTCGCTGCTGCCTGCGCTGCTGTCACGATAATTTGGCAAGGGGTTTTACATGTTACTGGCCTGCCGCAAAGAACAGATTGGTCAGCGATTCATGGTTACGTCCGCATAAAAAAACCCGCGTCACCAGGACGCGGGCTGCATATCTTCCACTAAAGCGTTGTCAGCTTAACGGGAATCAGTACTTCTTGTCGGTCAGGTTGTTTGGTGCCATTTTGTCGTCGGTCAGCTCGTTTTCACGCAGACGGTTCTCGTTAAGAGTCACGTCATCTTTAAGCGCGTTGTTGCTGCCGGTCAGGTTATTTTGCATACGGTTTTCATTGGTATGCTCAACTTCCACTTCCTGACGACGTACGCTGTCTTTCACCGTTTCAACACGGGCGGTTTCTTCACCGCGCAGGCCTACTTCTTCTTTGATGCGTGCGGTTTTCGCCACGGTTGGGATCTCGTGAGATTCCTCAACTTCGATGGTTTTATCTGACCAGTCCACATCGTTCAGATAGGCTGGCTCATCTACCGCGTGACGGAATACTTCTGCATGCTGATCGAACAGCGAAATATCTTCCGAGACTTCATCTTCTACCGTAAAGCGACGCAGACGTACGGAACCATCGTTAATCTGGCGTTTGCCGATATCAACCTGCTCTTCCGCCAGCTTCAGCGAATCACGATTAGTTTCGGAAACGGCCATATCTGCACGGTCGCGATTAATCAGCGAATCCTGCTCGTTTCTTAATGCGTCACGTTCGTTGATGGCATCACGGTTATCCATCAGCGTGTCGTCTGCTAGCGTGCCGCCATTCGCGATATTATTGGTGGTGTTAAGATCGTTATTTAACGACGTATCGCGATTGCCGGACAGCAGGCCACGGTCATTGGTTTCGCCTGCAAAGTTGCGATTAATCGGATCGCGGTCCGTGTGGCTCAGTGAAGAGTAGTCAGCAGCAAAGGCGCTTAACTCCTGTTCAATGTGGTCAGCTTCATCTTTCGGTGCGCGAACGGTCAGCAGCACGCCGCCTGAGCGCAGGGCTTTGCTGTATTCGCTGGCGTAGTTGTCATCAACGTCATCGCCAAACAGGCGCTGCCAGAAGCTTGGGTGACGGATCTCTTTATCTTCTACGCGTAATCTCTCACCGGAGATGATATCAATGTTTTTCTCTGCAATACCTTCGACGATCAATTTCTGTTTTGCCGCTTCCGCCTGAGTAACTTCGTTAAACGCGGTGACAATTTTTTCATGTGACATAAATAGATCCTCGTAAATAGGTTAAGGTTTCTGTTTCGTAATTTTAACTTCCTGATTACGCAGAGTGACTTTCTGCTGAAACTCTTCTTTATTAACGTGCTTGCGAATATGAATTTCTTCCTTAAGCACTTTTTTTGTGATTATTTCGACCTGCTCTTCAATCACGGGAATAATAAGCACATCCCCTTCCTGACGAATTTCAGCGGAATAATCATCGGCAACCTGATAATTCTTTGCGACGTGTTCGATTTCGACATTTTCCCTGGTCAGCTCGGTTTCCAGTAACTTCTCTACGTGGTGCGTAGAGCGGGTCAGACTAATCCGACTGTCAACCTTGCGCTGCTTAGTAATGTGAGCCTGCTCTTCAGCAAGCGGCATCGACACAACGTCATCAATTTTTTCAGCAAGCGGCGCGTTTTTATTTCCCATAAAATCAGCCTCTGAGATTTAAAATCATGAGCAATTTATTTGCTCGCCGCTATGTTTTGTTGCACACGCCATTAATAGTAGTAGACTGTTGCGGGATTGCCTGGCAAATTAAGCGGCAAAATGTAACAGATTTTGTAAATGCCTTAACTATATATACATTAATTATTTTTTTAAATTAACGGAACTAACGACAAATATAGTTGACCGCGCATGCACGTTGCCTTTAATAAAGCGAGAATGGCGTACGCAACCAGCTAAAAATAAAGGAAAACAGGCCCACAGCGAAACGGGTAAATACCGTGCTTTGCTGCACAGGAAAAATCGTACCAGAACCTGACAAAGGACAGTCAGAACAGAGTGCGTGGGAACCGGGCAGAAGAAGCCGCAGACGAGCGTCTGCGGCGGCAGAACCTGATGGCACCAGCAGGCCGGTGCCTCAGCAGTACCTAACGGCGCTTCAGCAGCATATAAACGCTGATGGCCATAAAAGCGGCGCTCGGCAGCAGCGCACCAAGCACGGGTGGAATGTTATAAACCAGGCTTAGCGGGCCGAAAATCTGGTCCAGCACGTAGAACAGGAAGCCAAAGCTAATCCCCGTCACCACACGCATTCCCATCGACACGCTGCGCAGCGGGCCAAAGATAAACGACAGCGCCATCAGCATCATTACCGCGACGGAGAGCGGCTGGAAGATTTTGCTCCACATATTCAGCTGATAGCGGCCGGCAACCTGCCCGCTCTGCTTGAGGTATTTGCTGTAGTTATACAGGCCGCGAATGGACAACGCGTCCGGATCCAGCGCCACCACGCCCAGCTTGTCCGGCGTCAGTGAGGTTTTCCATTCGCCGGTCAACGTCTGGCTGCCCGTTACCTGTTTTGGATTGGTCAGATCGGACTCGTCTACCTCCGACAGCTCCCACACCTTTTTATTCTTATCGTATTTTGCAGAAGCGGCATAGCGCACCGACTGCAGGCGACGCTCTTTGTTGAAGTTGTAGATACTGATGCCGCCCAGCTCGCTGTTGTCCTTCAGGCTTTCGATATAGATAAAGTTATCGCCATCCTTTGCCCACAGGCCGTTTTGCGTGGAGAGCAGCGAGCCGCCCACCAGCTGCTGCGCACGATAGTTACGCGCCATCTGCTCGCCCTGCGGCGCCACGAATTCGCCAATCGCCATCGTCAGCAGCACCAGCGGAATCGCCGTTTTCATTACCGATGCGGCAATCTGCATCCGCGTAAAGCCAGAAGCCTGCATGACCACCAGCTCGCTGCGCTGCGCCAGCGCGCCCAGGCCCAGCAACGCGCCCAGCAGCGCCGCCATCGGGAAGAAAATCTCGATGTCTTTTGGCACGCTCAGGATGGTATACAAACCGGCGCCCAGGGCGGTGTAGTCGCCCTGGCCAGTTTTGCGTAGCTGGTCGACAAATTTGATGATGCCGGAGAGCGACACCAGCATAAACAGCGTCGCCATGATGGTATTGAAAATCGTTTTACCGATATATCTGTCGAGAACGCCAAACATCAGACCGAGCCTCCTCTGGTAAAACGAGCGCGCAGGCGGCGCATCGGCACCGTATCCCACAGGTTGAGCACAATCGCCAGCGCCAGATAAGAAAGGTTGACCACCCACATCCAGATAGCCGGATCGAGCCGCCCTTTCGCCCCGCTGGAGCGCAGCGAGCTCTGCAACAGGAAGAACACCAGATAGAGCAGCATGGCAGGCAGCATTGAGAGCACGCGTCCCTGACGTGGATTCACCACGCTAAGCGGCACCACCATCAGCGCCATCACCAGCACCGAGAAAACCAGCGTCAGGCGCCAGTGCAGCTCGCTGCGGAACTCCGGCTTGCTGGAATGCTTTAACGCGTTGAAGTTCATCTGCTCGGCGTCGTTCGGATCCAGCAGCACTTCCTGGTGTCCAACAATCGCCTGATAGTTCTGGAAATCGGTGATGCGGAAATCGCGCAGCAGCGCCGTGCCTTCAAAGCGCGTGCCCTTATCCAGCGTCACGACCTGAGAGCCATCCGCTCGCTGCGTCATATGGCCTTTATCTGCCAGCACCACTGACGGACGCGCGTTGCCTTTAGGCCGTAGCTGCGCCAGGAAAACATTGCCAAAATTGTTGCCTTTGACGTTTTCGATAAACAGTACTGACTGACCGTCGCCGGACTGCTGGAACTGACCGGCAGCCAGCGCCGCCGCGCCTGGATTGGCTTTGGCGTTTTTGGTCACCTCGTTCTGATAGCGCGCCGACCACGGCCCCAGCCAGGCGACGTTAGCCGTTGCGACCACGGCGGTGAAAAACATCAGTACCATCGCCGCCTTGACCAGCACGGCCTTGCTCAGGCCGCAGGCGTGCATCACCGTGATTTCACTCTCGGTGTACAGACGCCCCAGCGTCATCAAAATGGCTAAAAACAGACTTAAAGGCAGAATCAGCTGCGCCATCTCTGAAATGCCAAGGCCGAGTAATGTCAGAACTAAATTTGTGGGGATTTCGCCATCCGCCGCGGCTCCCAGGATCCTGACTAACTTCTGACAAAAGAAGATCAGCAGCAGAATAAAGAGGATAGCCAGCTGGCTTTTGAGCGTTTCTCTTACCAGATATCTAATGATAATCACGCTGAATACGCCTGTGAAAACTTGTCTTTTTGCAGGAAAATCGATAGTTTCATCGCTTATACGCCATTTTTTCTCATCAATGGCCTCGGTCATAGCTAAACTAGTATGACAATAATCACGTTCTGGTGATGCAAATTTTTGCTTTTATCCAGACTATCCGGTGCTAGAGCAAGGCGGCAAAACCTTCATTTCATGCGTAAACGCCTGGGATGAAAACTGTGCAGCCAACGCGGTTTTAGCATCAGACAGAAAGGAAAAATCATCCGAACTAAATCTGACGACCGTTACGCTAACGGCGTGTTGCTCCGCGCACTATGCGGCCAACAAGCGCTACATTCTAGCCGCAGCAAGCGCCGTTGTCTTTAAGATTCAGGAGAGTGCATGGAGTTCAGTGTAAAAAGCGGTAGCCCGGAAAAACAGCGCAGTGCCTGTATTGTGGTTGGCGTGTTTGAGCCGCGCAGGCTGTCACCGATTGCTGAACAGCTGGATAAAATCAGCGATGGCTACATCAGCGCCCTGCTGCGCCGCGGCGAACTGGAAGGGAAACCAGGCCAGACGCTGCTGCTGCACCACGTGCCCAACATCCTGTCCGAGCGCATTTTACTGATCGGCTGTGGCAAAGAGCGCGAGCTGGATGAGCGCCAGTATAAGCAGGTAATTCAAAAAACGATTAACACGCTGAACGATACCGGCTCTATGGAAGCGGTCTGCTTCCTGACCGAACTGCACGTGAAAGGACGCAACACCTACTGGAAAGTGCGCCAGGCGGTAGAAACCTCGAAAGAGACGCTCTACAGCTTCGACCAGCTGAAAAGCAATAAGGTGGAACCGCGTCGTCCGCTACGTAAAATGGTGTTCAACGTTCCAACCCGCCGTGAACTGACCAGCGGCGAGCGCGCTATTCAGCACGGCCTTGCCGTCGCCGCTGGCGTTAAAGCCGCGAAAGATCTCGGCAACATGCCGCCAAACATCTGTAACGCCGCCTATCTGGCCTCTCAGGCGCGCCAGCTGGCAGACGCCTGGAAAAACATCACTACGCGCGTGATTGGCGAACAGCAGATGAAAGAGCTGGGCATGAACGCCTATCTCGCCGTCGGTCAGGGCTCGCAAAACGAATCGCTGATGTCGGTTATTGAATATAAAGGCAGCCCGGATGCGGATGCCCGTCCCATCGTACTGGTAGGCAAAGGCGTAACCTTTGATTCCGGCGGCATCTCTATTAAGCCAGGCGAAGCCATGGACGAGATGAAATACGATATGTGCGGCGCGGCTTCCGTTTATGGCGTCATGCGTATGGTCGCCGAGCTGAACCTGCCGCTGAACGTCGTCGGCGTGCTGGCGGGCTGCGAAAACATGCCTGGCGGCCGTGCCTATCGTCCTGGCGACGTGCTAACCACCATGTCCGGCCAGACCGTTGAAGTGCTGAATACCGATGCGGAAGGACGCCTGGTGCTGTGCGACGCGCTGACCTACGTCGAGCGATTCGATCCGGAAGTGGTGATTGATATCGCTACCCTGACCGGGGCCTGCGTGATTGCTCTGGGCCACCACGTTAGCGGCCTGCTGTCGAACCACAATCCGCTGGCGCACGAGCTGATCGGTGCTTCCGAACAGGCTGGCGACCGCGCGTGGCGTCTGCCGATGGCGGACGAGTATCAGGAGCAGCTGGATTCCAACTTTGCCGATATGGCGAATATTGGCGGCCGTCCCGGCGGCGCGATTACCGCAGCCTGCTTCCTGGCCCGCTTCACGCGTAAATATAACTGGGCGCATCTGGATATTGCCGGCACCGCCTGGCGCTCCGGCAAGGCCAAAGGCGCGACCGGTCGTCCGGTCGCGCTGCTGTCGCAGTTCCTGCTGAACCGCGCCGGTCTGAACGGCGACGATTAAAACATGAAAAACGCCACCTTCTATCTGCTGGAAAGCGATACGCCGGTTGACGGGCTGAGCGCGCAGGAAGCGCTGGTCTGCGAGCTGGCCGAAACGCGCTGGCGCGAGGGAAAGCGAGTGCTGGTTGCCTGCGTGGATGAAGCGCAGGCGATCCGCCTGGATGAAGCGTTATGGCAGCGTCCGGCCAACGCCTTTGTACCGCACAATCTGGCGGGCGAAGGGCCGAAATATGGCGCGCCGGTCGAGCTGGCCTGGCCGCAGCGTCGCGGCAACGCGCCCAGAGATCTGCTGATCAGCCTGCTGCCGCAGTTTGCAGATTTTGCCACCGCTTTCCAGGAAGTGATAGACTTCGTGCCTTACGAAGAAGAATTGAAACAGCTGGCGCGCGATCGCTATAAAGCCTATCGCAGCGTCGGATTCCACTTGAATACGGCCACGCCGCCCGTGCCCCCAACGACATAGCAGACATGGAAAAGACATATAACCCGCAAGATATCGAACAGCCGCTCTACGAGCACTGGGAACAGCAGGGCTACTTTAAGCCGAACGGCGACACCAGCCAGGAAAGCTTCTGCATCATGATCCCGCCGCCGAACGTCACCGGTAGCTTGCACATGGGTCATGCGTTCCAGCAAACCATCATGGATACCATGATCCGTTACCAGCGCATGCAGGGAAAAAACACCCTGTGGCAGGCGGGCACGGACCATGCGGGCATCGCCACGCAGATGGTAGTAGAGCGTAAAATCGCCGCTGAAGAAGGCAAAACGCGTAAAGACTACGGTCGCGACGCCTTTATCGAAAAAATCTGGCAGTGGAAGGCTGAATCCGGCGGCACCATCACGCGCCAGATGCGCCGTCTGGGCAACTCCGTGGACTGGGAGCGCGAGCGCTTCACCATGGATGACGGCCTTTCCAACGCGGTAAAAGAAGTGTTTGTGCGCCTGTATAAAGAGAACCTGATTTATCGCGGCAAGCGCCTGGTAAACTGGGATCCCAAACTGCGCACCGCTATCTCTGACCTGGAAGTGGAAAACCGCGAGTCGAAAGGCTCGATGTGGCATATCCGCTATCCGTTAGCCGACGGCGCAAAAACTGCCGACGGTAAAGATTATCTGGTAGTGGCCACTACCCGTCCTGAGACGGTGCTGGGCGATACCGGCGTGGCCGTTAACCCGGAAGATCCGCGCTATAAAGATCTGATTGGCAAATTTATCGTGCTGCCGCTGGTAAACCGCCGCATTCCTGTTGTCGGTGACGAACACGCCGATATGGAAAAAGGCACCGGCTGCGTGAAAATCACGCCAGCGCACGACTTTAACGACTATGAAGTTGGCCGTCGTCACAAGCTGCCGATGATCAACATCCTGACCTTTGACGGCGATATCCGCGACGTTGCGCAGGTTTACGATACCAACGGCGAAGAGTCCGACGTTTATGCCAGCGATATTCCGGCTGAATTCCAGAAGCTGGAGCGTTTCGCCGCGCGTAAAGCTATCGTTGCCGCTGTTGACGCGCTGGGCCTGCTGGACGAAATCAAACCGCACGACCTGACCGTGCCTTACGGCGATCGCGGTGGCGTAGTGATTGAGCCGATGCTGACCGACCAGTGGTACGTGCGCACCGCGCCGCTGGCGAAAGTGGCGGTAGAAGCCGTTGAGCAAGGCGACATCCAGTTCGTGCCTAAGCAGTACGAAAACATGTACTTCTCCTGGATGCGCGATATTCAGGACTGGTGTATTTCGCGTCAGCTGTGGTGGGGTCACCGCATCCCTGCCTGGTACGATGCCGAAGGCAATGTCTACGTGGGCCGCACGGAAGAAGAAGTGCGTGCGGAAAACAACCTGGGTGCAGACGTAGCGCTGAATCAGGATGAAGACGTGCTCGACACCTGGTTCTCTTCCGGCCTGTGGACGTTCTCTACGCTGGGCTGGCCTGAGAAGACCCCTGACCTGAGCACCTTCCATCCAACCAGCGTGCTGGTCAGCGGCTTTGACATCATTTTCTTCTGGATCGCCCGCATGATCATGCTGACCATGCACTTCATCAAAGATGAAGACGGCAAGCCGCAGGTGCCGTTTAAGACCGTCTATATGACCGGTCTGATCCGCGATGAAGAAGGCCAGAAGATGTCCAAGTCGAAAGGCAACGTCATCGATCCGCTGGATATGGTTGACGGCATTTCGCTGGAAGATCTGCTTGCCAAGCGCACGGGCAACATGATGCAGCCGCAGCTGGCGGAGAAAATTCGCAAGCGCACCGAGAAACAGTTCCCGAACGGTATCGAACCGCACGGCACCGACGCGCTGCGCTTTACGCTGGCCGCGCTGGCCTCTACCGGTCGCGATATCAACTGGGATATGAAGCGCCTGGAAGGCTACCGCAACTTCTGTAACAAGCTGTGGAACGCCAGCCGCTTTGTGCTGATGAACACCCAGGATCAGGACTGCGGGTTTAACGGCGGCGAGCTGGAACTGTCGCTGGCGGATCGCTGGATCATTGCCGAGTTTAACCAGACGGTGAAAGCTTATCGCGGCGCGCTGGACAGCTATCGTTTCGATATCGCTGCCAACATTCTGTATGAGTTCACCTGGAACCAGTTCTGTGACTGGTATCTGGAGCTGGCCAAGCCGGTAATGAACGGGGGGTCAGAAGCGCAGCTGCGCGGCACGCGTAATACGCTGGTTAACGTACTGGAAGCCCTGCTGCGCCTGGCGCATCCGATTATTCCGTTTATTACCGAAACCATCTGGCAGCAGGTGAAAATGCTGAAAAATATCAGCGACGACACCATCATGCTGCAGCCGATGCCGGAGTTCGAAGAAGCGAAGGTCGATGAAGCGGCACTGAGCGATACCGAATGGCTGAAGCAGGCGATTGTTGCGGTGCGTAATATCCGTGCCGAGATGAATCTGGCTCCTTCCAAGCCGCTGGAAGTGATGCTGCGTGGCGCAAGCGCCGACGTGGTGCGTCGCGTTAACGACAATCACAACTTCCTGAAAACGCTGGCGCGTCTGGACAGCCTGACCTGTCTGACCGCTGACGACAAAGCGCCGGTCTCCGTCACCAAGATTATCGACGGTGCGGAGCTGCTGATCCCGATGGCGGGCCTGGTGGATAAAACCGCCGAGCTGGAGCGTCTGGCGAAGGAAGTGAGCAAGCTGGAAGTGGAAATCGGCAAGATTGAAGGCAAGCTCTCTAACGAAGGCTTTGTATCCCGGGCACCTGAAGCCGTCGTGGCGAAAGAGCGCGAGCGCATGACCGAGTTCGAGCAGGCGAAAGCCAAACTGATTGAGCAGCAGGCGGTTATCAAAGCGCTGTAATGCTTTTGCCCCGCCTGCTGGCGGGGCAATTTAATATCGGTGCGCCTTAGCCCAATCCGTTACCAATAACACCTCGCCCGGCGAGGTGTTTTTTTTGCGCAAAATTCCGTCCAAATATATCTTTAAGAAAATAGTGGTAGATTAGCGTTCTGTTATTTTTTAAGGATAAAAGAGATGTCTGATAACTATGCCAGGCCGCAGATTGCCTTTCACTGGCTAACGGTGATTTTGCTGACTATTGCCTATGCCGCTATTGAACTGCGGAGCTTTGCCGTACGGGGTTCCTGGCAAGGTTTTGCGCTGATCGTTACACATTTCAGCGCCGGTTTTAGCGTGCTGGTGGTGATGCTGCTGCGTCTTTTGCTACGCAGTCGCCATCGCAGCCCGGCAATTACGCCACCGATAGCGCGCTGGCAAAAAGGGCTTTCGCATGCGGTTCACAGCGCGCTGTACGCATTGTTTATCGTGCTCCCCATACTTGGTCTTTCCTCTCGTTATCTTTCAGGCCGTCAGTGGTGGCTGTTTGGCATTGCCATGCCGTCATCAGACAATCCCAACCCGGTACTGGCGAAAACGCTGATTCACTGGCACGAAACGCTGGCGCCTTTAGGCTACTGGCTAATCGGACTGCACGCGCTGGCCGCCCTCTTTCATCACTATTTTCTCAAGGATAATACGCTGCTGCGCATGATGCCTTCGCGGCGTATCAGGTAAAAAAGGGGCGAGAAGCCCGTACTACGGCGAAAACCGCCTTTTTTCAGGCCCCAGCGGCAGGCCGACGCTTAGACTGGCAGGAAAGCGGATGATTGCATCCTTATTCGTCGGATGTTATTACACTGCCAGACAATCCAAAAAAACGGCACTGCTTTATGATTAACACGCTTCCGGACAACGTGCGGGTTCGACCTATTGAGCCTGCAGACAACCCTTTTATCGCTAACGTCATCCGCGACGTTTCGGCCGAGTTTGGTCTGACCGCCGATAAAGGCTTCACGGTGGCCGATCCCAATCTCGATCGTCTTTGTGAACTCTATCGCCAGCCGAACAGCGCCTATTGGGTGGTGGAGCTGGAGGGTAAGATTATGGGCGGCGGCGGCGTTGCGCCTCTACAGGGTAGCGAGGCAGACGTTTGCGAGCTGCAAAAAATGTATTTTATGCCGCAGCTGCGCGGCATGGGTATCGCAAAAGCGTTGGCGCTGCAGGCGATGGACTACGCTCGTGAAAGGGGCTTTAAGCGCTGCTATCTGGAAACCACCGCTTCGCTGACTCGCGCAGTGCGGCTGTATGAGCATCTGGGTTTCCAGCATATAGACGGGCCGATGGGCAACACCGGCCACGTGGATTGCGAAGTTACCATGCTGCGTTCGCTATAACGGCGCGGCGTAGCGCAGTAACGTTAACCACGATTAGCCGCGCTGGAATAATTTTAGGGCTTCTCCATTGCGCTATGCAGCCCAGGCTAGCCGTAACCAGGCGGTGCCTGATACTGGCTTCCGGCTATGAGCCACGCTGCACATAGCTCAGATCGTCAATGGCTTCGATAATAAACTGCCCGGCATCGGTATAGCGGATACGAGTGACGCTGGCATTGCTGAGCGAACGAGTCAGCGTTTTGTCATCAAGCTCATGCAGCAGTGTCATAATCGTCATGCCGTGCGTAACAACCAGCACGTTGCCCCCGCCCTTTTGCTGCGCGTCACGGGCAATTGCCTTTACCGTTGCCATCACTCGCTGGGCAACCTGCGCATAGCTTTCTGCCTGTTTTGCCGGATCGGCCGCGTGGATCATATCGACAATATCGACAATGTTGATTTTGCCGCTGGTAAAGGCCGTCATCAGCTGCGGACCGGAAGCGTAACCGCCCTTTTTAGCTGAAGCGATAAGCATATTGTCGTTAGTATCACCCTCGAAAGATCCGAAGAAAACTTCCCTTAGCCCCTGGCGCTCCCGTACGGGCAGCGTTTTCTCGCGCGGTTCCAGGATCAGCTGCGCGGTTTCTCTGGCCCTGCCCGAATCGCTGCTCCAGGCGGCAACAAAGTCCACCGTTTTTAGCCCGCGCCCCGCTTTTCTGGCTACCTCTACGCCTTCTGCCGTTAATGGCGTATCGCTCCAGCCCTGGGCACGATGCACGGTGTTAAACAGCGTTTTGCCGTGCCGAACCATATACAGCTCTACATCAGCGGCAAAGCAGCTGCTGATACCAAATATAATCGTTAAAAAAAGCAGTATTTTTTTCATGGTGACTCCTTATTATAAAAGGCCGAATTTCCACGTTATGCCAACTTCGGCAGAAAGGCTGGGGGAACGCATATAATCGCCATCCGCATTCAAAATGGGCGTCGCGTTATAATTTTTATATGACCAGCCATAACCAAGCTGTGCGGCTACCGTTAAACCACTTAAACTTTTTTCAGCAGGCCGCCAGCGATTTATCCAGGTTATTTCACCAGTACGAATATTATTATCCTTATACTCGAACTGGCCATAATTAAGCTGGAGAGCGGTGGCCAGGCTTTCGCTAAGCTGATATTCGCTGAAGGCCGTCAATGCCAGCTCGCCGTCGCGCATATAATCTTTGCCCGCCGACGTTAACGCGCTAAAGCGGCCGCGCGTGTTTTTTCCCATATGGCGGTCGTAATATCCTACGCCGTTGGTCTTATCCGCCTGCGTATAGGCCACGCCCAGTTTGTGTATCCAGCGGTTATCGCGCAGCTGAACTTCTCCCGCGTAGTGCCAGGCGTCGTTGTCGAACTGCTTTTTACTCTGCGGCATCGCCTTATAGTCTTCCAGCGCGTGGCTGCCGTAAATCTGCGAGGCCAGCGTCCACTGCGTCGTAAGCGGATAATTGATTTCCAGCAGGTTGCGGCGCAAATAGCGCTTTGATTCGCCCCAGCCGTAAGCCAGCGACAGGTCACCCGCTTTATAGGTAATACCGCTGGTAAAAATATGGCTAATTTCTTTATTGTTCGCCGTCAGGAACCGCACGCGATTGGGCGCATCGTACTGAATGGAGTGCGTAACCCAGGCCGCATCCAGCTGGACGTTTTGCCACGACAGCGCGCCGCTGTAGCCCAGATAGCTGTTGCGGGAAAGGCGATAGGTGTCGCTCAGCACGCCGACGTTTTTCAGCTGGTGCCAGCCGCCTTTGGCATGCAGGCCAAAGTCATCATCACCCAGTCTCAGCTTGATATAGCGCTGGCCAAAGCGGCCAAAACCGCCGGCGTTGCTTTTGTTGAATCCTTCCCCGTGGTTATAGAGCATGCCGCGCGTGACGAAATAGTCGCTGGCTGCCAGCCTGACGGCCCGGGTGTAGCTGGCGTCAAACCCTACGGCATCCCACAGCCAGCCGGAGCGGAAGTCGAGCGTTGCCGCCTGGCCCCAGGCGTTGTGTACCTCTTTAGGCTGCGCCTCGTTCTCTTTCAGGTATTTCCAGTGGTTACGCAGCGTGAGATCGAGGTGCGTGTCGTTCAAAAAACGCTGAAATTCATTGCTGTTTTCTTCTGCATGCGCAGTAACAGCGACTAATAAAGCCAGTAAAAAAACGTTCCTGTTTTTCATTTCCATCTTCCTTGTTTATTGTTTTAAACCAACGCTATCCCCATATAATAAAACTCATTGATTCCGCTATAGCTTTTAATAAAACCCAAAAAAAGAAACTGAAAAAACCAATCACGCCGGGGAATATACACCTGAAAATATTGAAGAGCAGCACAAAAAGCACAACCTGTGAGATGCGCCGCAAAAAATAAAAAAGTGAAAAGGTGAGAAATAAATGAAATTAGTTGTTCAGTTAACGACTCTGATTAAATGGAATAAATAGTAAAAAATGGCAGGCTTTCCATATTATTAAGGCGTCAATAATGACGCCCACGATAAGGCTATGCTTTTTGATAAACCGGTATAACGCTATAGCCAGTCAGGAACGCCACTATGAAAGCGCAGCTCGCTGTCCGGTTCCGTTATTAATTTTGCTTCGGTCTCGCCAATTTTACGCACGCGATGGGTAATGTCCGTTGCGGATATGTCCGCCGCCAGCGCCAGATAATCCTGATAGTGCCGTGCTTCAGAACGCAGGAGGGATACGTAAAAAGCCGCCAGCTCGTCGTCCAGAAAAGGGGCCAGGCTGGCAAACCGCTCGCAGGAGCGCGCTTCTATATAAGCACCGCAAATCAGCTTGTCCACCAGCGTTTGCGGCTCGTGAGTGGTTACTTCACGCAGTAAGCCTTTTGCGTAGCGGCTGGCGGTGATTTTGACGTAGGGAATATGACGCGCCTGCATAATTTCCAGTACCTGATAAAAGTGATGCAGTTCTTCTTTAATCAGCAGCACCATCTTATCCACCAGTGCGTCGCCATAAGGCACTTCGGCACGGCTGATAATGGTTTTTGACAGCGCCTTATGCTGCTCCAGAAAGGCCAGCTCGGCGTTCTCGCTGTGAACAAACTGCTCCCACGGCTTCAGCCAGGCCAGCAGCGCATCGCCGCTCTCTTTATCCGCCACGTATTTACGGATCAGCCACATGGCGGTCTGAGCGGCCTTTAGCTCGCAGACAAGATGATCGGTAAGCAGCAGCGGCAAATTCTCCGGCCTGCGGGCTTCATCAATCCATTTTTGCGGCGTACGACAATGCAGAAAAGCGTGGACGGGAGCAAGAAGATGGTCGGTAGTCATGCGTACAGCGGTTCCGTATCAGAAAGGGAATGTTGCTTCAGGCAGCGTTGAAAAGAGGTGAGACAAAGAATAACGGGCAATCAGTGCGGCACAAAAAATTGTGCGGGCGGAACAGCGCCGCCCGCCGGGATTAGTGACGCGTACCGTTATCTTCTTCGTCGATATAGTCGCCGTCTTCGTCTTCTTCGTCCTCGGCGTCAGGATCTTCGAAATAGGTTCCCCAGCCGTCGTAGTCAACGTTATATTTAGCCGCCAGGTCAATCAGCTGTTCAACCTGTGCATCAATCAGCTCGGCGTTCAGCGCCGCTTCGCTGAGGATATCGCAGCACATGACTTTGCTGCCATCTTCCAGCTCCAGCTCTTCCGGCTCGGTCACTTCATAACCCAGCTTGAACGCATCTACCGCCGCCTTTTCCAGCGCGTCGAAGCTGTCGCAGGAGAGGTGGTGTTCGATGGTATAGAGCGCATCCGGGTCGCTGCCATCGTCCAACAGCTCTTCAATAATCAGCCGCGTCTCTTCACGCTGCTCTTCCAGCAATGCTTCATTTGCCATGATCCGTTCCTCTGTGTGTGGCATCTCTGGTAAGTATTTTCCCACAGTGTCCTTCGCGCCACTACCTTTAAAGAAAAGTTTCTGCGCCGCCGGGTTGAAAATGAATATTAATACAGTTAGATTGAATTTTAATTCAATAACTATCTCCGGAGCGTCCTATGAGTCAGCTATATCAACGCCATTTTCTCAGGCTGCTGGATTTTACCCAGGCCGAAATTACCGCTTTGCTGGCGCTGGCCGCCACCTTAAAAACCGCGAAAAAAAATGGTGAAGAAGTTCAGCATCTGAAAGGCAAAAACATCGCGCTCATCTTCGAAAAAGACTCGACCCGTACCCGATGCTCTTTCGAAGTTGCCGCTTACGATCAGGGCGCGAACGTGACTTATCTGGGGCCAAGCGGCAGTCAGATTGGCCATAAAGAGTCGATGAAGGATACCGCGCGCGTGCTGGGACGTATGTATGACGGCATTCAATATCGCGGTCACGGTCAGCCGCTGGTAGAGGCGCTGGCAGAACATGCGGGCGTGCCGGTCTGGAACGGCTTAACCAACGAGTTTCACCCTACGCAGCTGCTGGCCGACTTACTGACTATGCAGGAACATCTGCCGGAAAAACCGTTCAGCGAGATGGTTTTCGCCTATGTGGGTGACGCGCAAAACAATATGGGCAACACCATGATGGAGGCGGCGGCGCTGGTAGGACTGGATCTGCGTCTGGTAGCGCCAAAAGGCTGCTGGCCGGATGAAGCGCTGGTTAACGAGTGTCGTCTCGCGGCGCAAAAGTCCGGCGGCAAAATTACGCTGACGGAAGATATTGCCGAAGGTGTTAACGGCGCGGATTTCATCTATACCGATGTTTGGGTATCTATGGGCGAACCAAAAGAAGTGTGGCAAGAGCGTATCGCCCTACTGCGCGCCTATCAGGTAAACAGCGCTATGCTGAAGCTCACGGGCAATCCGCAGGTTAAGTTCTTACACTGCCTGCCCGCTTTCCATGACGATCAAACCACGTTAGGCCAGCAGATGGCGGAACAGTACGATCTGCACGGCGGTATGGAAGTCACCAACGAGGTGTTTGAATCGGCGCACAGCGTGGTCTTCGATCAGGCGGAAAACCGTCTGCACACTATCAAAGCCGTGATGGTGGCGACGCTGGCGAAGCTACCCTGATTTTCCGCCAGGCAAACGATTACTTTTGCTTGCTGCCGCGCGGCGAAGGCGTATAATGCCCCCCGTTTGCCTGGAGGATGCATGAAACTGAGTACTGCTGACATGGTTAAAATGACGCGCCTGAATGCCGGCGGGCAGTGCCGTTTTTCCTCCTTTCCGATCCTAAAAAATGCCCCTCAATGAGGGGCTTTTTTTTGTCCATTTTTCAGCTTAGCGGCACGCGTAAAGGAGAGTGAACATGGCTAATCCGCTGTATCACAAACACATTATCTCAATTAACGATCTCAGCCGTGAAGAGCTGGAGCTGGCGCTGCGCACCGCCGCCAGCCTGAAAGCAACGCCGCAGCCGGAGCTGTTAAAGCACAAGGTTATTGCCAGCTGCTTCTTTGAAGCTTCAACCCGCACGCGTTTGTCTTTTGAGAGCGCGATGCATCGCCTGGGTGCCGCCGTGGTAGGCTTTGCTGACGGCAGCAATACGTCGCTGGGCAAGAAAGGCGAAACGCTGGCCGATACGATTTCCGTAATCGGCACCTATGTTGACGCTATCGTTATGCGCCATCCGCAGGAAGGTGCCGCGCGTCTGGCAACGGAGTTTTCCGGCGGTATACCGATTCTTAACGCGGGCGATGGTGCCAACCAGCATCCCACGCAGACGCTGCTGGATCTTTTCACTATTCAGGAAACGCAGGGTCGCCTGAGCAACCTGAATATCGCGATGGTTGGCGATTTGAAATATGGCCGCACCGTGCATTCGCTGGCGCAGGCGCTGGCGAAGTTTGACGGCAACCGTTTTCTGTTTATCGCGCCGGATGCGCTGGCGATGCCGTCCTACATTACCGATATGCTCGACGAGAAAGGGATAGCGTGGAGCCGTCACGACAGCATTGAAGAAGTCGTGCCGCAGGTTGATATTCTTTATATGACTCGCGTGCAGAAAGAGCGGCTGGATCCGTCGGAATACGCCAACGTGAAGGCGCAATTTATTCTGCGCGCCGCCGACCTCGCTGGCGCTCGCGCCACGATGAAAGTGCTGCATCCGCTGCCGCGCATTGATGAAATCACTACCGATGTCGATGCCACGCCGCACGCCTGGTATTTTCAGCAGGCCGGCAACGGTATTTTCGCCCGTCAGGCACTGCTGGCGCTGGTGCTGAACAGTGAACTGGATTTGTAAGAGGAACTGACGATGACACAAGACAATAAACTCCAGGTCGAAGCGATCAAGCGCGGCACGGTAATCGATCATATTCCGGCGCAGGTTGGTTTTAAGCTGCTGTCGCTGTTTCGCCTGACGGAAACCGATCAGCGCATCACCATCGGGTTGAATCTGCCTTCTGGCGAGCTGGGACGCAAAGATCTGATCAAGATTGAGAACACCTTTCTGACCGAAGATCAGATCAATCAGCTGGCCGTTTATGCGCCGCACGCCACGGTAAACCGCATCGATAATTATGACGTGGTCGGCAAAATTTCGCCGACGCTGCCGGACAATATTGAACGCGTGCTGACCTGCCCCAACAGCAACTGCATCAGCCGCAGCGAGCCGGTTCACTCCAGCTTTGCGGTAAAAAAACGCAATGATAACGTGCAGTTAAAGTGCAAATACTGCGAAAAAGAGTTTGCGCGCCACGTGGTAATGGCAAACTGGTAATCAGTTTTAAGCGGCTTATAATGGCCCGGTTCCGGTGACTACCGGCGTTACCCGTTAACAAGGAGAAATTATGTCTCGCGAAATCAGCACTGAACAAGCACCAGCGGCGATTGGCCCTTACGTACAGGGCGTCGATCTGGGCAGCATGATCATCACCTCCGGCCAGATCCCGGTCGATCCTAAAACCGGTAATGTCGCTGACGACGTGACCGCCCAGGCGCGCCAGTCGCTGGAAAACGTGAAGGCTATCGTGGAAGCGGCGGGCCTGAAGGTTGGCGATATCGTGAAAACTACGGTGTTCGTTAAGGATCTGAACGATTTTGCTACCGTGAACGCGGCCTATGAAGCGTTCTTCACCGAGCACGATGCCAGCTTCCCGGCGCGCTCCTGTGTGGAAGTGGCGCGTCTGCCGAAAGATGTCAAAATCGAGATCGAAGCGATAGCCGTACGTCGCTAATCCTCTCTCCTCTCCCCTGCGGGAGAGGAATCTTTCCCCACCCGATGCACGTCCTTTTTTTCCTGCCAGCCGCCTTTAATCCCTGACGTTCAATCCTTTGTGCTCGCCGTAAAAATTTTTCGCTTTTCCTGCGCGCGCACCTTGCCAGTTAATAGCTAACCTTATGGAAGAACAAAAAGGCAACGGCAGCGCAAACGGACCTCTTTTATATCGGGATTGAGCAATGACTAAAAATCCACCGTGGTGGCAAAACGGCGTTATCTATCAAATTTATCCCAAGAGCTTTCAGGACACGACCGGCAGCGGCACGGGCGATCTGGCCGGCGTGATCCAGCATCTGGACTACCTCAAACAGCTGGGCGTCGACGCTATCTGGCTGACGCCTTTTTATATCTCGCCGCAGGTGGATAACGGCTACGACGTGGCGAACTATATCGCCATCGACCCGCTGTTTGGCACGATGAACGATTTTGACAATCTGGTGGCGGAAACGCACCAGCGTGGCATGCGGCTAATCCTTGATATGGTGTTTAACCATAGCTCTACGCAGCATCACTGGTTTCACGAGGCGCTGGATCGCGAAAGTCCTTATCGTTCCTATTACATCTGGCGCGACGGTACGCCGGGCGAACCGCCGAATAACTGGCAGTCTAAATTTGGCGGCCATGCCTGGCGCTGGCATCCGGAAAGTAACCAGTACTATATGCATCTGTGGGCGCCGGAACAGGCTGATTTAAACTGGGAGAACGATAATCTGCGTGCCGAGCTGAAGCAGATCGTTAACTTCTGGGCCGATCGCGGGATTGATGGGTTGCGGCTGGACGTGGTGAACCTGGTTTCCAAACATCAGGATTTCCCGGACGATCCTAACGGCGACGGGCTGCGGCTTTATACCGACGGGCCGCGCATCCATGAATATATGCGTGAGATGAGCCGCGACGTCTTTCGCCCGCGCGAGCTGATGACGGTTGGCGAGATGTCTTCCGCCACGCTGGAACACTGTCAGCAATACGGCTCGCTGGACGGCGAAGAGCTGTCGATGGTGTTTAGCTTCGATCACGTGGAAGTAGATTTTTTTAACGGCCAGAAGTGGACGTTAACGCCGCTGGACCTGGTGGCGCAGAAGGCGATTTTTACCCACTGGCAACACGGCATGCATAACAAAGCCTGGAACGCGCTGTTCTGGTGTAACCACGATCAGCCACGCGTGGTTTCCCGCTGGGGCGACGAGGGCCACTATCGCGTGCAGTCGGCCAAAATGCTGGCGCTGGTGCTGCACGGCATGCAGGGAACGCCCTATATTTTTCAGGGTGAAGAGCTGGGGATGACCAACCCGCACTATACCCGCATCATCGACTATCGCGATATCGAAAGCCATAACATGTATGCCGAGCTGCGTTCACAAGGCCGTGACAGCGATAATCTGCTGGAAATTCTGGCCAGCAAATCGCGCGATAATGGCCGCACGCCCATTCCGTGGCACGGCGGCGAAAACGGCGGCTTTACCAGCGGCACGCCCTGGATCGGCATGTGCGACAACATGGAAACGATTAACGTCGAAGCGGCTCTGGCGGATGAAAACTCGGTCTTTTACACCTATCAGAAGCTGATTAGGTTAAGAAAAGAGTACGCAATCCTGACCTGGGGAGACTATCTCGATTTGCTGCCGGATCACGCTTATCTCTGGTGCTATTGCCGCCGCTTTGAGAAAGAAGTGCTGGTGGTAGCGGCCAACTTCAGCGGCGAAACGCAGGTATGGCATCCACCAGCCTACAGCGGCCATTGGGAGGTGCTGGTAAGCAACTACCCCGATACGCACGTTACGCCAGGTGAGGTGATGCTGCGCCCCTGGGAAGCGGTCTGGTGGTATCAGAAACGCTGGAACGGCTCCGGTCAAACCAGCTAAGGGAAGCAACGGCCGGGCCTGGGGGCGCAGAGTGACTAAGCCAGCGGCTCAAACAGCGCGGCAAGGTCGTCGCTGGTGAAGCTGGCCGGTTCGCTCAGGTCGTCGGCCAGGATGCCGTCGGCCAGCTCCGCTTTCTGCTGCTGCAGCGCGACGATCTTCTCTTCAATACTGCCTGCGGCAATGAGCTTATACACGAAAACCGGTTTGTCCTGGCCCAGGCGATAAGCACGATCCGTCGCCTGGTTTTCCGCCGCCGGATTCCACCAGGGATCGTAGTGGATCACCGTGTCTGCCGCCGTCAGGTTCAGTCCCACGCCGCCTGCTTTCAAACTAATCAGAAACACCGGTACTTCGCCATTCTGAAAACGGCGCACCGGTTCGGTTCGGTCGCGCGTGCTGCCGGTGAGGATCACATAAGGAATGCGCGCTTTCTGTAACTCTTCCGCAATCAGCGTCAGCATGGTGGTGAACTGTGAAAAGATCAGGATGCGACGATCTTCCGCCAGCAGATCGCTGAGCATTTCGCGCAGCAGCATCAGCTTGGCCGACTGTTTTACCTTCGCCGTTTTATCATTATCAATCAGGCGCGGGTCGCAGCAGATCTGCCTCAGCTTAAGTAAAGCATCCAGCACCAGCAGGTGACTGCGCCCCGCCCCCTGCTGCTCGACGGCCAGCCGCACGCGATCTTGCATTGCGCCACGTACCTTCTCGTATAAATCCCGCTGCGCGCCTTCCATTTCAACCGAGCGCACGATGGTGTTTTTTGGCGGCAGTTCTTTCGCCACTTCCTGCTTGCGCCGACGCAGCATAAAAGGCCTGACGCGGCGTGCCAGCAGCTCGCGCCGAACCCTGTCGCCATCCCGCTCCACGGGAATACGCCACTCCTGAGTAAATTCTTTTTCGCTGCCGAGGAAACCCGGTAGCAGAAAATCAAACTGCGACCACAGCTCGCCAAGATGGTTTTCCAGCGGCGTGCCGGTTAAGCAGAGTCGATGGCGGGATTTCAACGTGCGAATGACCGATGCCGCGCGCGAAGCGCTGTTTTTCACATACTGCGCCTCGTCCAGAATCAGCAGATGATAACTGTGGCCAAGCAGCTCCGGCTGATCGCGCCACAGCAGAGAATAGGTGGTAATCACCACGTCATAGCTTTCAATACGGTCATAAAAAGCTTTGCGCTGTGGCCCGGTCAGCGCCAGCATTTTTAGATCCGGGGCGAAGCGTAAAGCTTCCTGCGTCCAGTTATAAACCAGCGTGGTCGGCACCACGATCAGCGCTGGCCGATCCAGCCGCCCCGCTT
Source organism: Erwinia sp. BNK-24-b (assembly GCF_047456155.1). Taxonomy (NCBI): domain Bacteria; kingdom Pseudomonadati; phylum Pseudomonadota; class Gammaproteobacteria; order Enterobacterales; family Erwiniaceae; genus Erwinia; species Erwinia sp. BNK-24-b. Next base: position 435,550 of record NZ_CP179901.1, on the reverse strand, counting down.
CTTTTTCCAGCAGCAGGTGCGCCAGCGTCTGGATAGTTTTCCCCAGCCCCATATCATCGGCCAGCACGCCGGAAAGATCGTTCGCCCGCAGAAACTGCATCCAGTTTACGCCCTGCTGCTGATAGTCACGCAGCTGCGCGCGCAACCCTACCGGCGGCGCAACGGGCTCAATGCTGCTGCCTGACCGCAGGCGCTCGGCCAGCTGTAATACGCCGTTTCCGCCGTGGAACTGCCAGCGGCCCGTCTCGCTCAGCGCCGTCAGCCTTCCCGCTTCGTAAGGCGCTATGCGCAACGGCGTTTCTACACCCTGAGCAAACAGATCGGCCAGATTGCCAACCACGGTTTTTAGCTGGCTGGCCGCGATATGCAGGCGTTCGTTGCTCTCGCTGCGCAGCTCTATGGTTTCCTCATTCGGGATCGCAGCGAGATCGCCAGACAGCCAGCGGCGATCTTTCTGAAAAAGCCCGGCAAGCAGCGGCTGCATTTTGACTTTACGCGGCCCAATCGCGGCTTCCATCTCCAGCGCGTACCAGCCGTCCTGCTGCTGAGCGACCACACCGTCTATAGCCGTAATCTCCAGAACGTTCCAGGTAAAATTATCGTCTACGCTGGCTTGCCAGCCATCTCGCGTCAGTTTTGGCAGTACGGTATGAATGACGTTTTGCCACTGCTCAGGCGCATCCGGTGCAAAGATGACTGGCGGTAACGGTGCCGAGTGCGGCGTATAAATATGACCGGATGAAACGCTGTTCAGGCCCAGGGCGTTCAGGTCATCTGTCCAGCGCTGTTCCTGCTCATGCTGACGAACAACCTGAAAGAGCTGGCCGTGGCGATCGGCGAACTGTTCACCGCTGCTGCCGGCGGGCACCTGAACGCCCGCATAGTCAAAATAGAGCGCGGCGAAGTCGAGGCGCTTCTGGCGATGGCCATAGCGCCCAAAGCCGCTGATAAATTTTGCGCGTGACTCCAGCCGAAGGACGGGGGAAGGCCTGGCCGTGACGGGCGCCACCGCCACCGTCGTCGCCACGGCGGGCTGCCGCTGTAGCCACGCCAGCATCACCGCCGCCACGTGGCGACAGTTATTTTTTACCGGACAGGTGCATTCGCCGCTGGCATGAAGTTTGCCCTGCGGTCGGCTAAAGTGAACCATTACCTGAAAAGGCTCGATTTTCCTGCCCGGTACTTCACCCGTTAACAGATTATTTTGCCATTGCAGTTGCTGAACTTTACCTACCAGCTCTTTTGCTCTTGCTACGCTGCGCGCGCCCGTCCAGCGGCTAACCTGTTTTTCGTTGTACTTCACAGAAGACATCAGTCTGTATCCCGGCCTGACCTGAGCAGAAGCATAACTACTCCGCATAACAGGCAATAATATGAATTCCGTGCAGGTGATTGCAACTCCGGAACGTCCGCTATGGGGTGAAAAAAGATAAATAATAGTCGTCAACAGACGCTAACGGCTGCTGCTTTCCCGTTAACGTCCAATATTTAGACGGTCAGTAAAACGCCCTTTTTCTTAAGTGACTGAGATCGCAACAGGCTTTTTTTGATCCTTGTTTCAAATCAAAAACCTTGCGGTTAAACAGGAGGAAAACGCTACATATAGTTATTATCATGCCACGCTGTATCTACATATAGAGATTCGCACAGGGAAAAGGTATGACTTCGAGAGTAATCAAACGGGACGGCTGCCGCGCGCCTTTTGACGCGTCGCGTATTCTGGAAGCGATTAAAAGCGCGGCCAGAGCGGTCAATATTGATGACGACGCCTATTGCGCTATCGCTACGCAACAAATTTGCCAGCAGCTACAGCAGCAGGAAAATGTAGATATTCACGTTATTCAGAATACGGTTGAAAATACGCTGATGGCGGGCCGCTATCCCGAGCTGGCACGCACCTATATTGAGTATCGTCACGATCGCGATATCGCTCGCGAGCTGCGCGGCAAGCTGAATAAAGAGATCCGTGGGCTGATCGACCAAAGCAACCCGGCGCTGCTGAATGAAAATGCCAATAAAGACAGTAAAGTCATTCCAACGCAGCGCGACCTGCTGGCCGGTATCGTGGCTAAACACTATGCCACGCAGCATATCCTGCCTCGCGACGTGGTGCAGGCCCATGAGCGCGGCGAAATTCACTATCACGATCTGGACTACTCGCCCTTTTTCCCTATGTTTAACTGCATGCTGATCGATCTTAAAGGCATGCTGACCCAGGGGTTTAAAATGGGTAACGCGGAGATAGAACCGCCAAAATCGATATCGACCGCTACCGCCGTAACCGCCCAGATTATCGCCCAGGTTGCCAGCCATATTTACGGTGGCACCACGATTAACCGCATTGACGAGGTGCTGGCACCTTTTGTTGACGCGAGCCTGGAGAAACATCGTCAGACGGCCCGCCAGTGGCAGATTGCCGACGTGGAAGCCTATGCGCTAAGCCGGACAGAAAAAGAGTGTTTTGACGCTTTTCAGTCGCTGGAGTATGAGGTCAACACGCTGCATACCGCTAACGGCCAGACGCCTTTTGTCACCTTTGGCTTTGGCCTGGGCACCAGCTGGGCCGCGCGTCTGGTGCAGCAGTCCATTTTACGTAACCGCATAGCCGGGCTGGGCAAAAATCATAAAACCGCCGTTTTTCCCAAGCTGGTGTTTGCCATTAAAGAGGGGTTAAACCGCTCGCCGGGCGATGCCAATTACGATATCAAACAGCTGGCGCTGGAGTGCGCCAGCAAGCGTATGTATCCCGATATTCTGAACTACGAGCAGGTAGTTAAGGTAACCGGCTCGTTTAAAACGCCGATGGGCTGCCGCAGCTTTCTGGGCGTGTGGGAGGAGAACGGCAGGCAGGTTCATGATGGCCGTAACAACATCGGCGTGATCAGCCTGAATCTGCCGCGTATTGCGCTGGAAGCGGCAGGCAGCGAAGCACGCTTCTATGATTTGCTGGACCAGCGCCTGCGGCTGGCGAAAAAGGCGCTGATGAGCCGTATCGCCAGGCTGGAAAACGTCAAGGCGCGCGTGGCCCCCATTCTTTATATGGAAGGTGCCTGCGGCGTGCGGCTCCAGGCTGACGATAACGTTGCCAAAATCTTTAAGCACGGCCGCGCTTCTATTTCGCTGGGCTATATCGGCATTCACGAAACCATCATTGCGCTGTATGGTCGCGAAAAGCATCTTTACGACGATGCGCAACTGCGGCAAAAAGCGCTGGCGATTGTCAGCCGCCTGCGCGAAGCGGTGGATAGCTGGAAGGAAGAGACGGGCTACGCCTTCAGTCTTTACAGTACGCCAAGCGAAAACCTGTGCGACCGCTTTTGCCGTCTGGATCGCGCCGAATTTGGCGTGATAGCGGGCGTCACCGACAAGGGCTACTACACCAACAGCTTCCACCTGGACGTAGAGAAAAAAGTTAACCCTTATGACAAGCTTGACTTTGAAGCGGCCTATCCGCCGTTAGCTAACGGCGGCTTTATCTGTTACGGCGAATATCCCAATATTCAGCACAACCTGAAAGCGCTGGAAGACGTCTGGGATTACAGCTACAGCCGCGTCCCCTATTACGGCACCAATACGCCGATTGACGAGTGCTATGACTGCGGCTTTACCGGCGAGTTTGACTGCACCAGCAAAGGCTTCACCTGTCCCAAATGCGGAAATCACAATGCCGAACGCGTCTCCGTGACCCGCCGCGTCTGCGGTTACCTGGGTAGCCCGGACGCGCGTCCTTTTAACGCGGGTAAGCAAGAGGAAGTGAAGCGCCGCGTTAAGCATTTATCCAACGGCCAGCCGGGATGAATATTCATCAATACTATTCGGTCGATATTGTTAACGGGCCGGGCACGCGCTGTACGCTGTTTGTTGCGGGCTGCGAGCATCAGTGCGTCGGCTGCTATAACAAAAGTACCTGGCGGCTTAATTCCGGCTATCTCTTTACGCTACAGATGGAAGAACAGCTGATTGCCGATCTGAACGATACGCGCATTCCGCGCCAGGGATTGTCGCTGTCGGGCGGCGATCCGCTGCATCCCGCCAACGTAGCCGATATTCTGCGGCTGGTGCAGCGCGTGCGCCGTGACTGCCCGGAAAAAGATATCTGGCTATGGACGGGCTACCGCCTGGCGGAGCTGAGCCCGGCGCAGCAGCAGGTGGCAGAACAGATTAACGTGCTGATAGACGGAAAATTTATTCAAACATTAAAAGACCCGGCGCTGCGCTGGCGAGGCAGCAGTAATCAGGTTATCCACTATTTGCGATAGGCGGCCCGTATTATCAGCCACATGCAGAGTAATCCATTAGGCCAGCTTGATTTCTCAGAATTACCAACCACACTTAACTCTGCTATGCAAAATAATAACCGGAGGAAAACATGAAGAAGATTGCGGTTCTGATTACCGATGAGTTCGAGGACTCCGAATTTACTTCGCCAGCCGAAGCCTATACCAAAGCTGGCCACCAGGTGGTTACTATTGAGAAAAAAGCGGGCATTACCGTTACCGGTAAGCAGGGCAAAGCCAAAGTGAAGATCGATAAAGATATCGATCACGTTCAGGCGGCCGACTTTGACGCGCTGCTGTTGCCGGGCGGTCATTCACCGGATAGCCTGCGCAGCGACGATCGTTTTGTAAACTTCACCAAAGCCTTTGTGGATGCCGGTAAGCCAGTATTTGCTATCTGTCATGGCCCGCAGCTGCTGATCAGTGCAAACGCCACGCGCGGTCGTAAAATGACTTCGGTAAAAGCCATTGCCATCGACCTGAAAAACGCCGGTGCTGACTTTTATGATAAGGAAGTAGTGGTAGACAACGACAAGCTGGTTACCAGCCGCACGCCGGACGATCTGCCCGCGTTCAACCGTGAGTCGCTACGCATTCTTGAAACCGCTTAAGATTGAATAATGGCAAACGCGGCATGTAACCTTGTCGCGTTAGCCTTTCTATATTCATTCACGCAGCCAGCTTAGCTTTTTGCCAAAACCCAACGCGTTATCCACCATCTTCAGCTCGTTAAGCTCAATTTCCCAAATGGGTGCAGAAGCCGCTGCCGCCACGGGAAAACGCTTAACATAGGCCTTACGCGCCCTTTCCTCTTCTGTACCCGCCAGCAGCCGGACGCTACCGGAATACTGTACCCCTTTAATCAGCATAACGGATTTGGGCTGCCCGTTTACCGTCCCCGCCACCCGAGGATCGCTGGTGAAGTGGCTACCGTGACGGGTTTTTTCCTCCGTCATCAGCCAGAAAACAACTTCCTGCGGTTCAAAAACGTAAAAGCAGTTAGCGCACCATACGGGGCTGCCGCCGCAGACGGAAAGGACATGCTGTTTTTGCAAGTAGCGAGCGATAGCCTGTAACGGCTCAGATTCAGACATTAAAATCTCCCTGCCAGGCCCGGTAAAAAATCGTTAACGACGGGCAAGAGCTGATAAACTTCCGGCCATTACTGGCTATCGGTAGCAACGAATGGACATACAGGCAGCCGCGCCCTGGCATCTTTATATTGTGCAAACCGCCAGCGGCGCGCTTTATACCGGCATCACTAATAACGTTACGCGTCGTTTTAAGCAACATCAGGCGGGTACCGGTGCCAAAGCGTTGCGCGGGAAAGGGCCGCTGGCGCTGCTGTTTCACTGTGAAGCAGGCGACCGCTCAAACGCTTCTAAGCTGGAATACAGAATAAAACAGCTGACGCGACAGGATAAAATCAGGCTGGTGCGCCACCAGCCTGATTCGGTTGAAGCCTGGCTGACCGCTCAGTCGCGATTGAAAGGCGCGGAATAGTCGATCCTGCCTTTTGCATCGTCAAAAGCGTCGTCCGCCAGTTTATAAACCTGAAAAGCCGCTTCGGTGCCTGGCCAGCGGCAGTGCAGCTGGTGACGCGCGGCCGGTACAAAACCGTAACGCCCGTAGTAAGCCGGATCGCCCAGCACCACCACGGCGGCATAGCCAAACTCATTAAGCGTATCCAGCCCTTCGTAAATAAGCTGCTTGCCCAGCTGCTGACCGCGTACGCTTTCATCCACCACCAGCGGCGCCAGACCGACCCACTGCTTATCTTCACCGTTCAGCGTAACCGGGCTGAAGGCCGCGTAACCCAGCACCTGTCCTTCCTCATCGGTGGCTACAACGCCCAGCGTCAGTAAACCGTCCTCACGCAGCTGCTGCACCAGCTCTGCTTCTGCAGCGGTGGCGAAGCTGCGGCGCAGCAAGCTGTCTATGCTGGCGGCATCAACACCGATTTCCGTACGAATTAACATGATACACCTGCGCGCGCTGCTGTTGCAGCCGCGTCCTCAGTCAGTCCTGCTTCAATAAAATCAGCCAGTTGTATTAATCCACTACGCAACGGCTTTGGCATAGTCTCAAGATCGATCCCATCCATCAGGTTTTTTACTTCCAGCCCCAGCTCCGTATCGCCTTCAATCAGCAACCGACGCTGAAAAAACAGGGTATCGGGATCCCGACGCCGTGCGGCAATTAACAGCAGATCGTTAACGTCACCGCGAAACCAGACGTCTGCCTCTGTGCGATTGGTTATGCGCAATATTCCTTGCTCAACGGTAGTTGTCCAGCGCAGCCCAAGGTCGCGGATTTCCACGCCTAACCAGCGATCCTTCAGAAAGTTTAACTCACCTTCCGCCAGTGCATAGTGAAATTGCCAGTTCAGCAGCTGTTGCAGCAGCTGCTTTTTCACGATGAAGGGGGCAAACTGCAGCGGAAGCCGCAGAAAACGGGGACCTTTGCGGACAAGCTGCGCGCGTAACGGATTCAACACCATTATCACTCCTTTAAATAAAATTTAAGCTATTTTGCCAGATTGAGAAATCCCTTCAGGCGGTTGGATCAATAAAGTGCGTGAACCCTGGGGTTTTAACAGCAAGACTGATAGCTATCAATATGCTTTTAACTGTTCTGAATCAAAAAGCGTCGCGGCCGGCATGACTACACTCGTTTGTTTTTCTGTTTATGGAATGTCATATGGAACTGCTTTGCCCTGCCGGGAATCTGCCAGCGCTAAAGGCGGCCGTCGCCAGCGGCGCGGATGCTGTCTACGTCGGCTTAAAGGATGATACCAACGCCCGCCATTTTGCCGGGCTTAACTTCACCGCAAAGCGGCTGGAGGAAGCAGCCCGCTACGTTCATCAGCATAGACGCAAACTGCACGTTGCGATCAATACTTTCGCCCATCCGGCCGGCTTCGAACGCTGGGAGCGCGCCATTGATAGCGCGGCCGCAGCGGGCGTCGATGCGCTGATTCTGGCCGATATCGCCATGCTTGATTATGCCGCTCGCCGCTACCCGCAGATTGAGCGCCACGTCTCCGTGCAGGCTTCGGCAACCAATCTGGAAGCGATAAAATTCTATCAGCGTCATTTTGACGTCGCTCGCGTGGTGTTGCCGCGTGTTCTCTCGCTCCACCAGGTGCGCCAGCTTGCCCGCACCTCGCCCGTCCCGCTGGAGGTCTTTGCTTTCGGCAGCCTCTGTATTATGGCAGAGGGCCGCTGCTACCTCTCTTCCTGGCTAACCGGCGAATCGCCCAACACCGTGGGTGCCTGTTCGCCCGCGCGCTTTGTACGCTGGCAGCAAACGCCGGAGGGTCTGGAGTCGCGCCTGAACGACGTGCTGATTGACCGTTACGACGCCGCTGAAAACGCCGGTTACCCTACCCTGTGTAAAGGACGCTATAAGGTCGAAGAAGCGCGCTATCACGCGCTGGAAGAACCCACCAGCCTGAACACGCTGGAGCTGCTGCCGGATTTGCTGGCGATGAATATTGCTTCGGTAAAAATCGAGGGGCGTCAGCGCAGTCCGGCTTATGTCGAGCAGGTTACGCAGATCTGGCGGCAGGCCATCGACTGCTGTAAGGCAGACCCGCAAAACTTTGCCGTCCAGCAGCGCTGGATGGCCGCGCTTAGCGAGCTGAGTGAAGGCACGCAAACCACGCTGGGCGCTTATCATCGTCAATGGCAGTAGGAAAAATCATGAAATATGCCCTGGGGCCGGTGCTCTGGTACTGGCCAAAAGCGACCCTGGAAGCGTTTTATCAGGCCGCTTCGGCAAGCCATGCCGACATTATTTATCTGGGAGAGGCCGTTTGCAGTAAACGCCGCGCGACAAAATTTGCTGACTGGATGGCGATGGCGAAAGCGCTGGCCAGCGCCGGCAAACAGGTAACGCTGAGCACGCTGGCGCTGATTGAGTCGCCGTCGGAACTGAGCGAACTGAAGCGCTATGTCGATAACGGCGAGTTTCTGATCGAGGCCAACGATATGGCGACGGTTAATCTGGCTGCCGAAGCCGGACTGCCTTTTGTCGCGGGACACGCGCTGAACTGCTACAACGCAGCAACGCTGCGCCTGCTGCATAAACTTGGTATGGTGCGCTGGTGCATGCCGGTAGAGCTTTCGCGCGACTGGCTCGCCAGCCTGTTACAACAGTGCGAGCAGCTGGAGATACGCGGAAAGTTTGAGGTTGAAGTGTTGAGCTACGGTTATCTGCCGCTCGCTCTTTCTGCCCGCTGCTTTACTGCCAGAGCAGAAAACCGCGGTAAGGACGAATGCGAAACCTGCTGCATTAACTATCCGACGGGCCGGGCGCTGCGCTCTCAGGAAGATCAGCAGGTCTTTGTCCTGAACGGCATTCAGACCATGAGCGGCTACTGCTACAACCTGGGTAACGAGCTGGTCTCTATGCAGGGCCTGGTCGATATCGTCAGGCTTTCGCCTCAGGGTGATGAAACGCTGGCGATGATTGATACCTTCCGCGCTAACGAAACGGGAGGCGCGCCGCTGCCTCTGACAAACCAGCATCACTGCAATGGCTACTGGCGACAGGTCGCTGGCCTGACGCTGGTGGTTTAAGCCACAGGCGGGAAGGGATGCCCGCTGACTGCTGTCCGATAATTACCCTTCTGTTTTCTATCAGTAAAGATATACTTATCTTTTACCGGCTCCTGAGCCGTTGCCGAAGCGGCTTTTCGATGCGTAAAGTGCTGCAAATTGCCAATCTACCTGACCAAAGATCGCTTAGGCTGTGTGTTTGCGCAGGCGCGTAGCCTGGAAATAAAGTGAGCGATTATGTCTGATAAAAAAAATGCCTCCCTGTCCGTGCTCGATCTGGCCCCTATCCCGCAGGGCGCGACCGCGCGTGACGCTTTTCATACCTCGCTGGCGATGGCGCAGCAGGCGGAAAAACTGGGCTTTAACCGCTACTGGCTGGCGGAGCACCACAATATGACCGGCATCGCCAGTGCGGCGACGTCGGTGCTGATCGGCTACCTTGCAGCCAACACCACTACGCTGCGTCTTGGCTCTGGCGGCGTGATGCTGCCTAACCACTCGCCGTTAGTTATTGCCGAGCAGTTCGGCACGCTGGAATCCCTCTACCCCGGCCGTATTGATTTGGGCCTGGGGCGCGCGCCGGGTTCCGATCAGCGTACGATGATGGCGCTGCGCCGCCATATGGGCGGCCACGTTGATAACTTCCCGTCCGACGTGGCGGAAATGATCGCCTGGTTTGACGCGCCGGAAGGCGCAGAGCCTGCCGTACAGCCTGTTCCCGGACTGGGACTGAAAATTCCGGTATGGCTGCTGGGTTCCAGCCTGTACAGCGCACAGCTGGCCGCGAAGCTAGGGCTGCCGTTTGCCTTCGCCTCGCATTTCGCGCCGGATATGCTGCTGCAGGCGCTGCATCTGTACCGGGAAAACTTCAAGCCGTCCGCTCGTCTGGCACAGCCGCATGCCATGGTATGCGTCAACGTAGTCGCTGCCGACAGCGAGCACGATGCCCGCTTCCTCTTTACCTCTATGCAGCAGCAGTTCGTCAATCTGCGTCGCGGCAAGCCAGGCCCGCTGCCTGCGCCGGTAGAGAATATGGATAACCTGTGGTCGCCTTCCGAGCAGTACGGCGTGCAGCAGGCGCTGAGCATGTCTATCGTTGGCGATGTGGATAAAGTACGGCACGGCCTGGTAGCGCTGATGCGGGAAACGCAGGCGGATGAAATCATGGTCAACGGCCAGATTTTCGATAAGGAAGCGCGCCTGCACTCTTTTGCGCTGGCGATGGAAGCTTACCGTTCGCTGTAAGCGACGCGGCGGAGGGATCCTCTCCTCCGCCCGGCCATTAAATTACCGCTTCTGCCAGAAAGCGATCCTTGCCGGAATAGTGCTTAAGACCAATATAAAGAGCAAAAAAAAACCAGCCCGAAGGCTGGTTTTTTATTTCGCAGTCAGTGCTTACGCATCACGACGACGGGTTGGTGCGCTGCCGTCTTCACGACGCGGACCACGGTTACCACCGTCACGGCTGAAACCGCCGCCACGACGTTCGCCGCCACCGCTACGCTCGTTGCTGAAGCGACGACCGCCTTCGCTGCGGCCGCCTTCGCTACGACCGCCGCCGAAGCCGCCACGACCAGCACCAGCGCCTGGACCACCACGACGCTCGCCACCGCGATCGGCAGGACGAGGCTGTGCATCACCAATCAGCTGCATATTCATCGGTTTGTTCAGAATACGCGTGCGGGTGAAATGAGACAGGATATCGCCCGGCATGCCTTTCGGCAGCTCGATGGTAGAGTGCGTACCAAACAGCTTGATGTTGCCGATATAGCGGCTGCTGATGTCGCCTTCGTTAGCGATAGCGCCAACGATGTGACGTACTTCAACGCCGTCATCACGACCCACTTCGATACGGTAAACTTCCATATCGCCAACGTCACGACGTTCACGACGTGGACGGTCGCCATCACGGCTTTCGCGAGGACCACGATCCGGACGGTCGCCACGGCGATCGTCACGCTCTTTGAACTCACGACGCGGACGCGGAGCCGGATCGGCAGGAACGATCAGCGGACGCTCGCCCTGTGCCATTTTCAGCAGTGCGGCAGCCAGCGTTTCGATATCCAGCTCTTCTTCCGCAGGCTGCATTTTGCTCAGCAGCGCACGGTACTGTTCCAGATCGCTGCTTTCCAGCTGCTGCTGAACCTTCGCCGCGAACTTAGCCAGGCGACGCTCGCCCAGCAGTTCTGCGTTTGGCAGCTCAACTTCTGGAATAGTCAGCTTCATGGTGCGTTCGATGTTGCGCAGCAGACGACGCTCGCGGTTCTCAACGAACAGCAGCGCGCGACCAGCACGGCCAGCACGGCCGGTACGGCCGATACGGTGGACGTAAGACTCTGCATCCATAGGGATGTCATAGTTTACAACCAGGCTGATACGCTCAACGTCCAGACCACGTGCCGCAACGTCGGTCGCAATCAGGATATCCAGTCGACCATCTTTCAGGCGCTCCAGCGTCTGCTCACGCAGTGCCTGGTTCATATCGCCGTTCAGAGCTGCACTGTTGTAACCGCTGCGCTCCAGCGCTTCAGCCACTTCCAGCGTTGCGTTTTTGGTACGAACGAAGATGATCGCCGCATCAAAATCTTCTGATTCCAGGAAGCGTACCAGCGCGTCGGTTTTACGGCCGTAGGCTGTCCAGTAGCTCTGGCTGATGTCAGGACGCGTGGTCAGGCTTGACTGAATACGCACTTCCTGCGGCTCTTTCATGAAGCGTTTGGTAATACGACGGATCGCTTCAGGCATAGTTGCAGAGAACAGAGCGGTCTGATGACCTTCCGGGATCTGCGCCATGATAGTTTCAACGTCTTCGATGAAGCCCATACGCAGCATTTCATCGGCTTCGTCCAGCACCAGGCCGCGCAGGTTAGAAAGGTCTAACGTGCCGCGTTTCAGGTGGTCCAGCAAACGGCCAGGCGTACCCACAACAACCTGTGGACCCTGACGCAGTGCACGCAGCTGTACGTCATAACGCTGGCCGCCGTAAAGGGCCACTACGTTAAGACCGCGCATGTGTTTAGAGAATTCAGTTACGGCTTCTGCAACCTGAACCGCCAACTCACGAGTTGGTGCCAGCACCAGGATCTGCGGCGCTTTCAGGTTACTGTCAATGTTGTTCAGCAATGGCAGCGAGAACGCTGCGGTTTTGCCACTACCGGTCTGTGCCATACCCAGTACGTCACGGCCCGCCAGCAGGTGAGGAATACACTCAGCCTGGATCGGAGATGGCTTCACATAGCCTATGCCGTTAAGTGATTCGAGGATGGATTCGTTCAGACCCAGGTCAGCAAAAGTGGTTTCAATTTCAGTCATGTAGTACACGTGCCTCTTAGATTGCGGCGGCCAGTCTACATAACTCGTCGTGAAAACATTCAGTCATTTTCATCAAAAAGTGTGAACCGGCTCAAATTAGTGGTTTCGACGAACAAGAAAGCCCTCACCCGTGAAGATGATGACATTTCAAAAATCAGGACAAAAAAAGTTCGTCAGCTATTGCTGGTCAGATTCTGATAAATCGTCTTGTGTCTGGCCGAGTAGCGCCAGCTCCAACAATGCATATCGGTGCTCAACAAAGTTATGTACGTTGTTGGCGACCGTCAGCTTGAACAACGCTTCTGCGTTGCTCTTCTCCCCCAGACTTAGGTAGTGCTTACCTAAATAGAAGTTGGTTTCACTGAGATGTTCAGCGAGCGAGGTGTTATCCGTTGCGTCCGCCTTGAGCCTCTCCATCAGCGTGTTTTCGCTGATATGGCCCAGGTAGAACTCGACAATATTCCATCCCCATTGGTCTCTGTCCGCTTTGTCGTAGCGCTGTTGAAGCGATACGGCTGCCTGGTCGGCGTTTATCTCGCGTTCATTGAGATAGAGCCAAAGGCTGCGGAAGGGATCGTTAGGATCGTCTTGATAAAACGCCAGCAGATCATCTTGCGCCAGTTTAAATCTTCCACCGTAGTAGAGGGCGATACCGCGATTTAAATGCGCATAATTGTAAGTTGGATCAAGCTCAAGTACAGAATCAAACGCTTCGTAGGCGGCATCAAAGTTGCCTGCCTGCGTTAGATATATGCCTAAGTAATTGAATACTTCCGGCATATCTGGTCTGACAGATAGCGCTTGTGAAAAATCATTTCGCGCCAGTGCTCTCAAACCAAGACTATCATACAACACTCCGCGCTCATATAACAGCTGTGCGCGTTCATCATCGGTCAGGGCCCGACTGGCAAGAATTTGTTCCATGCGTGCCAGGATAACTTCCTGTTGCAGCGTAGGCTGTAGCGGAACAGCTAAAACCTCGTTGTTACGCCAATCCGAGTTGCTGCATCCTGCCAGCGTTAAAGCTGTCGCAACGAAACACCAGCGCAAAAAAGGCTTCATTTCCACTCCCGAATACAAACAATGGGATGACTCCTTCATCCGCCTGCCGTGCACAAGGTGTCGTCCTGCCCTCGCGATGAAACGGCTCTCCGCCCAACGGCGGAGAGCTTAGCGTTCTTCTTACTCTGCTGAAGCTTCTGGTGCTGGCGCAGCCGCCGCTTCCGGCTCGGCTGCTTCTTTGATGCTCAGGCGCACGCGGCCCTGACGATCAACTTCCAGTACCTTCACCGGCACTTCCTGGCCCATCTGCAGATAGTCAGTGACTTTCTCAACGCGCTTGTCGGCGATTTGAGAAATATGCACCAGACCTTCTTTACCGCCGCCGATAGCGACGAAGGCACCGAAGTCTACGATACGAGTAACTTTACCGTTGTAGATACGGCCCACTTCGATTTCTGCAGTGATCTCTTCGATACGACGGATAGCAAATTTCGCTTTGTCGCCATCGGTTGCCGCGATTTTTACGGTACCGTCATCTTCGATTTCGATGGTGGTGCCGGTTTCTTCGGTCAGCGCACGAATAACGGAGCCGCCTTTACCGATAACGTCTTTGATCTTGTCCGGGCTGATCTTGATGGTATGGATGCGCGGAGCAAACTGAGAGATATCGCCGCGTGGCGTGCTGATAGCCTGTTCCATTACGCCCAGGATGTGCAGACGTGCGCCCTTAGCCTGGTTCAGTGCCACCTGCATGATTTCGCGGGTGATACCTTCGATTTTAATGTCCATCTGCAGCGCGGTGATGCCTTCACGGCTACCGGCTACTTTAAAGTCCATATCGCCCAGGTGATCTTCATCGCCCAGGATATCAGACAGCACGACAAAGTTGTCGTTATCTTTAACCAGACCCATCGCGATACCGGCTACGGCCGCTTTGATCGGCACGCCCGCATCCATCAGCGCCAGAGAAGCACCGCAAACGGAAGCCATTGACGATGAACCGTTAGATTCGGTGATTTCTGACACTACGCGCACGGTGTACGGGAACGCATCGCCTTTAGGCATAACGGCCAGCACGCCACGCTTCGCCAGACGACCGTGACCAATTTCACGACGCTTCGGCGAACCGACCATACCGGTTTCACCTACGGAGTATGGAGGGAAGTTGTAGTGGAACAGGAAGCTGTCGGTACGTTCGCCCATCAGCTCGTCCAGATTCTGTGCGTCACGCGCGGTACCCAGCGTAGCCGTTACCAGCGCCTGAGTTTCACCACGGGTAAACAGCGCGGAGCCGTGAGTACGCGGCAGTACGCCAGTGCGCACGTCCAAGCCACGGATCATATCTTTTTCACGACCGTCGATACGCGGCTCGCCACGCAGAATGCGGCTACGCACCACGTTCTTTTCCAGACCGTGCAGGATGTCGCTGATTTCGCCTTCATCCAGGTCTGCATCTTCCGCCAGCAGCGCCGCTGTGGTTTCAGATTTGATCACGTCAACCTGAGCATAGCGCTCCTGTTTTTCAGTGATGCGATAGGCGTCGCTCAGGCGAGATTCGGCCAGCGCGGCGATGCGGCTGTGCAGCGCTTCGTTAACCGCTTCTGGCTGCCAGTCCCAGCGTGGTTTACCGGCTTCGGCAACCAGCGCCTTGATGTTCTCAATTACAACCTGCTGCTGCTCGTGGCCAAATACTACGGCACCCAGCATCTGGTCTTCGCTCAGCAGTTCCGCTTCGGATTCCACCATCAGTACCGCACCTTCGGTACCGGCAACCACCAGATCCAGCTTGCTCTCTTTCAGCTCGTCGGTGGTTGGGTTCAGCACGTACTGGTCATTGATATAACCTACGCGGGCAGAACCGATTGGGCCGTTGAACGGAATGCCTGACAGGCTCAGCGCGGCGGACGCACCGATCATCGCCACGATATCCGGGTTAACCTGTGGGTTAACGGAAACCACGGTAGCGATAACCTGCACTTCGTTAACGAAACCTTCCGGGAACAGCGGACGAACCGGGCGGTCAATCAGACGCGCAATCAGGGTTTCGCCTTCGCTTGGACGGCCTTCACGACGGAAGAAGCTGCCCGGGATACGGCCAGCAGCGTAGGTACGCTCCTGGTAGTTAACGGTCAGTGGGAAGAAGTCCTGACCTGGCTTAGCTTTTTTCTGGCCCACAACGGTGACGAATACGGCAGTATCGTCCATGCTTACCATCACGGCAGCCGTTGCCTGGCGCGCCATCATACCGGTTTCAAGCGTAACGGTATGCTGACCATACTGGAATTTTTTTACGATCGGATTCAGCAAAATTATATCCTTAACGTTCCTGGCAAGGCACCGCCCTGCCGTGAATCTTAAATCTTCTTTGCATCCTCGCGACTAATGACAACCCTAATCCCCCATGGGACAAAGCCTCTCATTAGCCGCGCGAATCTCTGCAACTGAAGATCACACTCAGCAACAATACAATAGTTTGGCCTGGATTGCTGCGTTCAGACTGAAAAAAGGGGCCGTAAAGGCCCCTTTTTAGCGAAACTCGCATAAATCTGCCTTTGGTTTCCTTTTCCTCGCAGGTGACTGAAGAAAAAGGCAGCAGATTGTAAGACTAGCGACGCAGACCCAGACGCTCGATCAGGCTGGTGTAACGTGCTACATCTTTACGCTTCAGGTAATCCAGCAGTTTACGACGCTGAGAAACCATACGCAGCAGACCGCGACGGCTGTGGTGGTCTTTTTTGTGCTCAGAGAAGTGACCCTGCAGATGGTTAATCTGTGCGGTCAGCAGAGCAACCTGAACTTCGGTAGAACCACTGTCGTTTGCATCACGGCCGTAATCAGCAACGATCTGCGCTTTAGTTTCAACACTTAGAGACATGTTACCACTCCAAATTTTAAGATAAATGTACAGGTGCCGATCTCTAATTCAGCAACCCAGTGTAAAGCCGAGTCATTCTACTCTGAGCCTGAGGCTTTCGCAAATGCCGCATCGGAATATTCTACAACCAGCCGCCGTGGCGCGACGCGGCCATCGTCGGCCACTTCCGCCATGCCGATAAACTTGCGTTCTTCGCCTTCCGTCACGCGGATCATGCCGGAATCCGGCACGTTAGTCGCCTGCACCGGCATACCCTGTTTAAAGTATGCGGCTACGCTGGTCAACAGATTCACTTCCGGATACGCAGCAGCAGGACTATCCATCGGCATCAGCAGCGGATCCAGCAGCTCTGCTGCTGGACGGCCGCTGGCAAGCGCTTCCTCACTGAGCGCCTGAAGCTGCTCAAGCGTCACCATGCTGGCAATCGGATAGGTCGCCACCTGCAGGCGGCGCAGGTAGATAACATGCGCGCCGCAGCCCAGAATTTCACCCAAATCGTCCGTAATGGTACGGATATAGGTGCCTTTCGAGCAGTGGATTTCCAGCTCCAGCTCAGAACCTTCCAGACGGATAAATTTTAGTTCATAGACGTTGATGCTGCGCGCTTCACGCGGTACTTCAATGCCCTCACGCGCGTATTCATAAAGCTTGCGCCCCTGATACTTGAGCGCCGAATACATCGACGGCACCTGCTGAGTTTCCCCACGGAAGCCGTCGAGCGCATCGTCGAGCTGCTGCTGCGTAAAGGTAACAGGCCGCTCGCTGATAATTTGCCCGTCGGCGTCCGACGTATCGGTACGCTGTCCCAGACGGGCCACCACGCGATAGCGCTTGTCAGAATCCAGCAGGTATTGAGAAAACTTGGTGGCTTCACCCAGGCAAATCGGCAGCATGCCGGTTGCCAGCGGATCGAGCGCGCCGGTATGGCCCGCCCGGTTCGCATTAAACAGTCGCTTTACTTTCTGTAGCGCATCGTTAGAGGAAAGCCCACCGGGTTTATCCAGCAGTAAAACACCGTGAATATCGCGTCCGCGACGACGAGGACGGCTCATTATTCCTCCTTGTCATCTTCCGCAGGGCCACGGCGCTCGGCGTCGTTGCGTACTACGTTAGTGACAAGGTTAGACATGCGCATACCTTCAACCAGCGAGTTATCGTAGAAGAAGGTTAACTCAGGCACGATACGCAGGCGCATCGCTTTGCCCAGCAGCGTACGGATATAGCCAGAAGCATCACCCAGCGCGCGCAGGCCCGCCTTGATAGCGTCTTCGTCTTTATCGTTTAAAAAGGTAACAAATACCTTGGCATAGGCCAGATCGCGGGAAACGTCGACGCCGGAAACCGTAACCATCATGCCCAGGCGCGGATCTTTAATCTCGCGCTGTAAAATAATCGCGATCTCTTTTTGCAGTTCCTGGGAGACGCGCTGCGGGCGACCAAATTCTTTCGCCATAATTCTTTTCCTCAAAAAATTCGGGAGGCACAGCGGCCTCCCAAATATATTGCTTTATGTTTCAGGCAACTATTAAGCGATAGTACGCTGGATTTCGATAATCTCGAAGACTTCGATCATATCGCCAACGCGCACATCGTTGTAGTTCTTCACGCCGATACCACATTCCATGCCGTTACGGACTTCGCTAACGTCATCTTTGAAGCGGCGCAGGGATTCCAGCTCGCCTTCATAGATAACCACGTTGTCGCGCAGTACGCGGATTGGGTTGTGACGTTTGATATTGCCTTCCGTCACCATACAGCCTGCAACAGCGCCGAACTTCGGTGATTTGAACACGTCACGCACTTCGGCCAGGCCGGTGATCTGGTGCTTGTACTCAGGTGACAGCATACCGCTCATCGCCTGCTTCACTTCGTCAATCAGGTTATAGATGACGGAGTAGTAACGCAGATCCAGGCTTTCTGAATCGATCACGCGGCGCGCAGAAGCGTCAGCACGAACGTTGAAGCCAACCAGGATAGCGTTGGAAGCCGCAGCCAGCGTAGCGTCGGTTTCGGTGATACCACCTACGCCAGAACCTACAATCTTCACCTTCACTTCGTCGGTAGACAGCTTCATCAGTGAGTCAGCGATAGCTTCGACAGAACCCTGGACGTCAGCTTTCAGCACGATGTTCAGCTCAGAAACTTCACCTTCGGTCATGTTAGCAAACATGTTTTCGAGTTTAGATTTCTGCTGACGCGCCAGCTTAACTTCACGGAATTTGCCCTGACGATAGAGCGCAACTTCACGCGCTTTTTTCTCGTCACGTACCACGGTCGCTTCGTCACCGGCAGCAGGCACGCCTGACAGACCCAGGATCTCAACCGGAATAGAAGGACCAGCGGTCAGCACTTCGCGTCCCAGCTCGTCACGCATCGCACGCACACGGCCATACTCGAAGCCGCACAGTACGATATCGCCTTTGTTCAGCGTACCTTCACGTACCAGCACGGTAGCAACCGGACCACGACCTTTATCCAGGAAGGATTCAATAACTACGCCGCTTGCCATACCCTGACGAACCGCGGTCAGTTCCAGAACTTCTGCCTGCAGCAGGATAGCGTTTAACAGATCGTCAATACCGGTTCCCGCTTTTGCAGAAACGTTAACGAACATGTTTTCGCCGCCCCACTCTTCCGGAATGATTCCGTACTGGGTCAGCTCGTTTTTAACGCGATCCGGATCGGCTTCTGGCTTATCGCACTTGTTCACCGCAACCACAACCGGCACTTTTGCCGCTTTGGCGTGCTGAATAGCTTCGATGGTCTGTGGCATCACGCCGTCATCAGCTGCCACTACCAGGATAACGATATCCGTTGCCTGAGCACCACGGGCACGCATTGCGGTAAACGCGGCGTGGCCTGGGGTATCCAGGAAGGTAACCATACCGTTGTCGGTTTCAACGTGGTAGGCACCAATGTGCTGGGTAATGCCGCCCGCTTCGCCAGAGGCGACTTTAGTGGAGCGGATATAGTCCAGCAGCGACGTTTTACCGTGGTCAACGTGACCCATGATAGTCACCACCGGCGCACGCGATTCCATCGCTGCATCGGTATCACGATCGCTCATTACCGCTTCTTCCAGCTCGTTTTCGCGGCGCAGCGTCACTTTGTGACCCATTTCTTCCGCGACCAGCTGGGCAGTTTCCTGATCGATAACCTGGTTGATGGTCGCCATAGCGCCCATCTTCATCATCGCTTTGATGACCTGAGAACCTTTCACCGCCATTTTGTTAGCCAGTTCCGCTACGGTGATGGTTTCACCGATAATCACGTCACGGTTAACGGCCTGGGCCGGCTTGTTGAAGCCCTGCTGCAGCGTACTCTTACGCTTGCCGCCTTTACCACCGCGGAACTGCGCACGCGCTTCTTCACGGTCGGTTTTCGCTTCAGAATGCTTGTTGCCTTTCTTACGCTGTGGGGCTTTCGCCGGGCGCGCAGCGCGAGTGCGACGGTCGCCTTCAACCTGCGCATCGTTTTCGTCTTCTGCTGCACGAGCGTGCGTGGACGTGGTTACGTGATAGTCAGAAGTGTCTTCCACTTCTTTCTCTGCTTCCGCCCACTCGGAGCCTTTTTCTTCCGCCATTTTACGGGCCTCTTCCGCTACGCGCTTCGCTTCTTCTTCAATCTTGCGACGCGCTTCTTCTTCGGCTTTACGCTTCAGTTCTGCGGCTTCCGCTTCGCGGCGAGCTTTGTCAGACTGTTGGGTGCGGGTCATATCGTCGGTTTGTTGGTTGCTCACTTTGTCTTTTTCCGCTGCTTCACGCCTGGCTTTTTCAGCTGCCTCACGTTTGGCCTGCTCCTCGGCTTCACGCTGCGCTTTTTCTTGAGCTTCGCGCTGGGCTTTTTCTTCAGCCTCGCGACGAGCCATTTCTTCCGCTTCACGCTGCGCCTGCTCTTCTGCTTCTGCCTGAGCGGCATCTGCAGGATCGCCTTTTACATAGGTGCGTTTTTTGCGGACTTCGATTTGCACCGATTTACTTTTACCGCCGGTGCCCGGGATGTTCAAGGTACTGCGCGTTTTGCGCTGTAATGTCAGTTTACCAGAACCGCCGTTGTTGTCGCGATTCAGATGGGTAAGGAGCGTCTCTTTTTCCTGCTGGGTCACAGAGTCGTTCTCAGACTTGCGGATCCCTGCATCAGCAAATTGCTGTACCAGGCGTTCTACCGGTGTCTGAATCTCTGCGGCCAGCGATTTTACAGTTACATCTGTCATGCTGTTCCTTCCTGCTACAGTTTATTACGCGTCGTCGCCGAACCAGCAGATATTACGTGCAGCCATAATCAGCTCACCGGCCTGCTCATCGCTAAGGCCTTCAATATCCGACAGGTCGTCAACACCCTGCTCGGCAAGATCTTCCAGCGTGCAAACGCCTTTCGCTGCCAGCTTAAATGCCAGTTCACGATCGAGACCTTCCAGGTTCAGCAGATCTTCTGCCGGCTGGTTGTCGCCCTGACTCTCAGCTTTTTCCAGAGCAAGGGTAGTTAACGCATTTTTCGCACGATCGCGCAGCGCTTCTACTGTCTCTTCATCCAGACCGTCAATTTCCAACAGCTCGTTGATTGGCACGTACGCCAGTTCTTCCAGAGAAGAGAAGCCTTCTTCAACCAGCACGGTTGCGAAATCTTCATCAATGTCGAGATGTTTGGTAAAGACGTCGATGGCAGCATGGGCTTCAGCCTGGTGCTTGGCCTGCAGATCGTCGACCGTCATCACGTTTAGCTCCCAGCCGCTCAGCTGGGAAGCCAGACGCACGTTTTGGCCGTTACGGCCAATCGCCTGAGCCAGATTTCCGGCTTCTACGGCGATATCCATGGTGTGATTATCTTCATCCACCACGATAGAGGCGACATCCGCCGGGGCCATCGCGTTGATCACGAACTGCGCAGGATTATCATCCCACAGCACGATATCAATACGTTCGCCACCCAGCTCGCTGGATACCGCCTGAACACGCGCACCACGCATACCTACGCAGGCACCGACCGGGTCGATACGCTTGTCGTTGGTCTTAACAGCGATCTTGGCACGAGAGCCCGGATCGCGCGCGGCAGCTTTAATTTCAATCACTTCTTCGCCGATTTCCGGCACTTCGATGCGGAACAGTTCAATCAGCATTTCCGGTTTGGAACGGCTGACAAACAGCTGGGCACCGCGTGCTTCCGGACGTACAGCGTACAGGACACCACGGATGCGGTCGCCTGGACGGAAGTTTTCGCGTGGCAGCATGTCTTCACGGATAATGACCGCTTCAGCATTGTTGCCCAGATCCAGAGAGATATTGTCGCGGTTAACTTTCTTAACTACGCCGGTGATGATCTCGCCTTCCTGCTCGCGGAACTGGTCAACGACCATTGCGCGCTCGGCTTCGCGAACCTTCTGTACGATAACCTGTTTGGCCGTCTGCGTGGTAATACGGTCAAAGGTTACTGACTCAATCTGATCTTCAACGTAATCGCCCAGATTCAGCGACTCGTCTTCATAACGCGCGGCATCCAGGGTGATTTCACGCGTTGGCATGGTGACTTCGTCAACAATAACCCAGCGGCGAAACGTGTCAAAATCGCCGCTTCTGCGGTCGATGCTGACGCGGACGTCGATTTCCTGCTCATATTTTTTCTTGGTAGCCGTGGACAGTGCGCTCTCCAGCGCTTCGAAAATCTTCTCGCGCGGGAGGGATTTCTCGTTAGATACTGCCTCGACTACAGCTAAGATTTCTTTGTTCATCCTGGTATGCCTCAATCCGGACTTTTAAAAGTGGGGAACCAGGTTCGCCTTCTGGATGTTACTCAGCGCGAACACTTCGTCGTTACCCTCAACGGCAACGGTTACCATTTCACCATCTACGGATTTAATGATTCCCTGCCATTTGCGGCGGTTCTGTACGGCCATACGCAGCACCAGGCTTACTTCTTCGCCGGTGAATCGCGCGTAGTGCTCTGCGGTAAAGAGTGGGCGCTCAAGGCCTGGCGAGGAGACTTCAAGGTTGTAAGCAACGGTGATGGGATCTTCGACATCAAACACCGCACTGACCTGGTGGCTAACATCAGCACAATCATCAACATTGATGCCATCTTCACTATCAATATAGATGCGCAGCGTAGATGTGCGACCGCGAACGAACTCAATGCCAACCAGCTCGTAGCCCAGCGCTTCTACCGGTGCTGTGATCAGCTCTGTTAATTTTTGCTCTAATGTGGACAATCCCACCCCCAAGACATAAAAAAAGGGCTTAATAGCCCAGTATGCTCTTTCCTGATAACAAAAAACCCCGAAAATCGGGGCTTTATGCGACTGGACCCTGTACGCCATAAATGGCGGTTCGGCACAATCCAGATAGAATTTTTTTCAAAATTCGCTGTTGATGCGCCGTGCATTGCATACAGTATATTTGAAAAAGAACTCTAAGGGAAAGTGGTTGCGGGGGCCGGATTTGAACCGACGACCTTCGGGTTATGAGCCCGACGAGCTACCAGGCTGCTCCACCCCGCGTCCGAAAACGTGGCAAATACTACGCCGATCTTGCATAAAATGCAAGCAAAACTGAGATTTGGTACCGAGGACGGGACTTGAACCCGTAAGCCCATGCGGGCACTACCACCTCAAGGTAGCGTGTCTACCAATTCCACCACCACGGCACTAAAGGTTGCGACTTTTTGATTTCTGTCGCGTCGAAATTATCGTACTTACTGTGGGATATCGCTACCCGGCGCGGCCGGTTTAGCTGGCTGGCTCTGCTGCTGTGCAGGCTGAGACAGATTTTCCCACTCGCTTCCTTTCTGCGTTTTGTTGCTGTTGAGGTTGCCCAGAATCAAGCTGATAATAAAGAACAAAGTCGCCAGCACTGCGGTCATACGGGTCATAAAGTTACCTGAACCGTTAGAGCCAAACAGCGTTGCTGAAGAGCCTGCACCAAACGACGCGCCCATATCAGCGCCTTTACCTTGCTGCAACATAATCAGACCAACCAGGCCGATTGCCACAATAAGGAAAACTACTAAAAGAGCTTCGTACATAATCAACCTGTTTCCTTGCGCGTTAACCGCACATCAAAAGCTTCAAACCCAGTGAGAAGATAGCGTTGTTGCTACCCATCAGAAGCGGGTGTGAATACTAACCAAAGCGGAATGATTGCGCAAGGGCAATTTAGCGCATCGATATCAATCGCAGAAAAAAACGGCAATGACGCAGATAATGCTGAAAATTTCGTCACATATCACGCAGCTACGCTCGTTTCGCGCCGAATAAAATATTTTCGTCCGGCGCGCGTAGGTCAGTAATTTACGGCTTTCAAACCGCCTTCACGGCATCGGCAATACGATGCGCCAGCGCGGTGACCAGCGCTTCATCTTCGCCTTCAACCATGACGCGAATCAGCGGCTCGGTGCCTGATTTTCTCAGCAATACGCGTCCGCGTCCGCGCAGCTCTTTTTCTGCTTCGGCCGTCACGTTTTTTACCTGGGCATCTTCCAGCGGATCGGTGTCGCCGCTGAAGCGCACGTTAACCAGAATTTGCGGCAGCAGTTTCATGCCGCTGCACAAATCGTGCAGGCTCATGTGGTTGCGCACCATCGCAGTCAGTACTTGCAAACCCGCCACGATACCGTCACCGGTGGTGGTTTTGTCCAGCAGGATTACATGGCCGGAGTTTTCCGCGCCCAGCCGCCAGCCTTTTTCCTGCAGTTTTTCCAGCACGTAACGATCGCCTACTTTAGCGCGAGCAAAAGGAATGCCCAGCTGTTTCAGCGCCAGCTCAAGGCCCATGTTGCTCATCAGCGTTCCCACTACCCCGCCGCGTAGCTGTCCCTGACGCAGACCTTCACGCGCGATGATATAGAGGATCTGGTCGCCGTCGACTTTTTCACCCAGATGATCGACCATCATAATGCGGTCGCCGTCACCGTCGTAGGCCAGGCCAATATCGGCTTTTTCTGCCAGTACCCGCGCCTGCAGTTGACGAACATCCGTGGCACCGCACTCTTTGTTGATGTTCATGCCGTCCGGATTAACGCCCAGCGTAATGACTTCCGCACCCAGCTCGCGCAGGACGTTTGGCGCAATGTGGTAGGTCGCACCGTTAGCGCAGTCGACCACGATTTTAAGGCCGTTCAGGCTCAGCTCGCTGGGGAAAGTGCCTTTGCAGAATTCGATATAGCGGCCGGCTGCATCCACGATGCGGCTGGCACGGCCCAGTTCGGCGGATTCAACGCAGGTGATAGGCTTTTCCATTTCCGCTTCGATAGCTTCTTCTACTTCGTCAGGCAGCTTGGTGCCCTCAATGGAGAAAAACTTGATGCCGTTATCGTCGAAAGGATTGTGCGAAGCGGAGATCACAATGCCCGCTTCTGCGCGGAAAGTACGAGTTAAATAAGCAATCGCTGGCGTAGGCATAGGGCCAGTAAACGCAGCCGACAGACCCGCCGCAGCCAGGCCCGCCTCCAGCGCCGATTCCAGCATGTAGCCAGAAATACGCGTATCTTTACCAATAATGATTTTTCTTGAGCCGTTACGCGCCAGTACCTTTCCGGCTGCCCAGCCCAGCTTCAGCATAAAATCTGGCGTGACCGGCGGCTCGCCCACTTTGCCACGGATGCCGTCGGTACCAAAATACTTACGATTGCTCATTCTACTTTTCCTTCGCTGACAGTGTTGCTTCGACGACGCGCATCGCCTCAACGGTTTCTTTAACATCATGAACGCGCAATACGTGCGCGCCCTGCATGGCGGCGATAACAGCACAGGCCAGGCTGCCCGTCAAACGCTGCGAAGGGCCGACATTCAATAACTGGCCAATCATGCTTTTACGTGACATCCCGACCAGCAGCGGCAAACCAAAACGGTGGAAATCACCCAGGTGCGCGAGCAGCTGATAGTTGTGCGAGAGATTCTTACCGAAACCGAATCCCGGGTCGAGCAGCAACCGCTCTTTTTTGATACCTGCGGCTTCACATCGGGCAATCTGTTCAATAAAAAAGGTTTCGACATCCTGCAGGAAATGCTGATATTTCGGCGACTGCTGCATGGTTTTCGGCTCGCCCTGCATATGCATCAGGCAGATTGGCAACCCGGTTTCTGCGGCGGCTTCCAGCGCGCCGGGTTCCTGTAGCGAGCGGATATCGTTGATGATATGGGCACCCGCTTTCGCCGCTTCCCGAATGACCTCTGGCTTAGAGGTATCCACTGAAATCCAGACCTCAAAGCGCTGCGCGATAGCGTGCACTACGGGAATAACGCGCTCAAGCTCCTGCTCGACGCTGACGTCATCAGCACCCGGCCGGGTAGATTCGCCACCGATATCAATAATCGTCGCGCCCGCGTTAATCATGCTGTTGGCGTGGGTCAGCGCCTGCACCAAATCATTATGTTTGCCGCCATCGGAAAACGAGTCCGGCGTTACGTTCAGGATCCCCATGACGTGAGGATGGCTTAAGTCGAGCACGGAATCTCTGGCGTAAAGTTTCATGGTGGCGCTTCTCCCTTTGATTTTGCGTTTCGGCCTGACCGATTGACTCATAAAAAAACCCCGGTCATTGCCGGGGTTTGCTGTTACTTAAGGCTTTTGCCTGGCTATCACATGGTGTTACCAGGGTTTGGCGTACGCGGTTCATCAACCGGACGCGGCGCCTTTGGCGTGCCGTTGCTGTCGGAACTGCTGCCCGGATCTTCCCATCCTGCTGGCGGACGTACTTCACGTCGTGCCATCAGATCGTCAATCTGCGGAGCATCAATAGTTTCGTACTTCATCAGCGCATCTTTCATTGAGTGAAGGATGTCCATGTTTTCGTTCAGAATACGGCGCGCACGCTGGTAGTTGCCTTCGATCAGCGCTTTGACTTCCTGATCGATGATGCGTGCGGTTTCATCGGACATATGCTTCGCTTTCGCGACGGAGCGTCCCAGGAACACTTCACCTTCTTCTTCCGCATAAAGCAGCGGCCCCAGCTTCTCAGAGAAGCCCCATTGCGTAACCATGTTACGAGCAATGGAAGTTGCCACTTTAATGTCGTTAGAAGCACCGGTAGAAACGTGTTCCACACCGTAAATGATCTCTTCAGCCAGGCGACCGCCGTACAACGTGGAGATCTGGCTTTCCAGCTTCTGACGGCTGGCGCTTATCGCGTCGCCTTCAGGCAGGAAGAAAGTCACACCCAGCGCGCGACCGCGCGGGATAATCGTCACTTTGTGCACCGGATCGTGTTCTGGTACCAGACGGCCAATGATTGCGTGGCCCGCTTCGTGATAGGCGGTCGATTCTTTCTGCGCTTCCGTCATCACCATAGAGCGGCGTTCCGCACCCATCATGATTTTGTCTTTCGCTTTCTCGAACTCTACCATCGAAACAACACGTTTATTGCCGCGAGCAGCAAACAGCGCCGCTTCGTTCACCAGGTTAGCCAAATCGGCACCGGAGAAACCAGGCGTACCGCGTGCGATAACCAGCGCGTCAATATCGGTAGCCAACGGCACGCGACGCATATGCACTTTCAGAATCTGTTCGCGTCCACGCACATCCGGCAGACCAACCACGACCTGACGGTCAAAACGGCCCGGACGCAGCAGCGCCGGGTCAAGCACGTCAGGACGGTTGGTCGCAGCGATCACGATAATGCCTTCGTTGCCTTCAAAACCGTCCATCTCGACCAGCATCTGGTTCAGCGTCTGCTCACGTTCATCGTGACCACCGCCCAGACCCGCGCCACGCTGACGGCCAACCGCATCGATCTCATCGATAAAGATGATGCAGGGCGCCGCTTTTTTAGCTTGTTCAAACATATCGCGCACGCGGGATGCACCTACGCCGACGAACATTTCAACAAAGTCAGAACCGGAGATAGTGAAGAAAGGCACTTTTGCTTCGCCAGCAATCGCTTTGGCCAGCAGCGTCTTACCGGTACCCGGAGGCCCGACCATCAGCACGCCTTTTGGAATTTTACCGCCCAGCTTCTGGAAACGGCTCGGCTCGCGCAGGTATTCCACCAGCTCGCCGACTTCCTCTTTCGCTTCGTCACAGCCCGCAACGTCTGCAAAAGTGGTTTTGATCTGATCTTCCGTCAGCATGCGGGCTTTACTTTTGCCGAAGGACATCGCGCCCTTGCCGCCCCCGCCCTGCATCTGGCGCATAAAGAAGATCCAGACGCCGATCAATAACAACATTGGGAACCACGAAATGAAGATCGAAGCCAGCAGGCTTGGCTCTTCAGGCGGTTCGCCAACCACTTTTACATTTTTAGTCAACAGGTTATCGAGTAACTTGGGATCGTTGACGGGGATGTAGGTTGTGTATTTGTTGCTGTCTTTTTTGACAACGTTGATTTCACGCCCGTTAATACGTGCCTCGCGGACCTGATCCTGGTTCACTTCTGACAGGAAGGTTGAGTAATCAACCCTACGGCCATTTGACTCGCTGGGCCCAAAGCTCTGGAATACAGACATCAGCACGACTGCAATGACTAGCCAGAGAATCAGGTTTTTCGCCATGTCACTCAAGGGATTAACCTCTTATTACAACTGTGTTAACAGACAGCGTAGGGTACTATAGTTTGCGCCCTGTCGCTACAATGTACACTTCACGCGATCGAGAGCGCGAAGCGTCCGGCTTACGAATTTTTACTTTCGTAAACAGGGAGCGAATTTCCCGGAGGTAATCTTCAAAGCCATCTCCCTGAAACACTTTCACTAAAAAACTGCCGCCAGGTGCCAGTACATCCCGACACATATCCAGTGCAAGCTCAACCAAATACATTGACCTTGGAATATCGACCGCCGGCGTTCCCGTCATGTTGGGTGCCATATCTGACATCACAACCTGCACTTTGGTATCGCCAACGCGTTCCAGCAGGGCTTTCAGCACCAGTTCATCACGAAAGTCGCCCTGAAGGAAATCGACACCGACGATAGGATCCATCGGCAGGATATCACAGGCGATAACGCGACCTTTGGCGCCAATTTGCGTGACCACATACTGAGACCAGCCACCGGGCGCTGCGCCGAGATCGACGACCGTCATTCCCGGTTTGAACAGCTTGTCACCCTGCTGTATTTCATCAAGTTTAAACCAGGCGCGCGAGCGCAGCCCTTTTTTCTGTGCCTGAAGCACATATTTATCGCTAAAGTGTTCCTGTAGCCAGCGGCTGGAACTGGCCGAACGCTTTTTACCAGTCATACAATTTCCAACTATGATTCAACGTATGCGATAAATAAACCGCGCAAATCAGCATGCCGATTTGGTGATATACCCGAGATGGCGGTAGAATGACCCGTTTTCAATCCCAATGTAAGTAAAAAATACGATGAATCTGAGTACCAAACAAAAACAGCACCTGAAAGGACTGGCCCATCCGCTGAAACCTGTCGTCATGTTAGGCAACAACGGTCTGACCGAAGGGGTGCTGGCCGAAATCGAACAGGCACTGGAGCACCACGAGCTCATCAAGGTAAAAATCGCCACGGAAGACCGTGAGACAAAAACCCTGGTTGTTGAAGCTATCGTGCGCGAAACCAAAGCCGCAAACGTGCAGGTTATCGGCAAGACGCTGGTGCTGTACCGTCCAACGAAGGAACGTAAAATCGCCCTTCCTCGCTAGCTTAGCAGCGTGTGAAAGTGACACGCTCCCGATGTCAGGAAAAGGCCGCAGTGCGGCCTTTTTCTTTTCTTTACATTATTTCTGCAAAGTTCTCTAAGAATAAATCAAAGATACTCAACTTTCAGAATTTCATACTCAACGTCGCCGCCTGGCGTTTTGATGATGGCCACGTCATCCGGTTCTTTCCCGATCAGGCCGCGAGCCATAGGGGAATTTACCGAAATTAAATTCTGTTTAAAGTCCGCTTCGTCGTCACCAACGATACGGTAAGTAGATTCTTCGTCGGTATCCACGTTCAGGATACTCACCGTAGCCCCAAAAATAACGCGGCCATTATTCGGCATTTTTGTGATATCGATCACCTGAGCATTTGACAGCTTGGCTTCGATTTCCTGAATACGCCCTTCACAGAAGCCCTGCTCTTCGCGCGCGGCATGGTACTCTGCGTTTTCTTTTAAATCGCCATGTTCGCGAGCTTCGGCAATCGAGGCAATAATTCGCGGGCGTTTAACGGTTTTCAGCTCTTCAAGCTCTGCGCGCAGTGCTTCCGCGCCTCTTACCGTCATCGGAATCTGATTCATCTCAATACCTCGTAAAATCTGTCCTGTGCAAAATTGTTGTCATCCTGACAGGCAAATGCAGAAAAAGCGTTCTGCGGCGCTTGCCACTGATTTACAAACGAAAGAAACCTGACCCGAAAAGTTTCCAGGGCCTGGCGGTTTTGCATTTTGATACGTATTTTAACGCAGAGTTCCCTATGGGTCATCGTTTACTTTC
This sequence comes from Erwinia sp. BNK-24-b, assembly GCF_047456155.1. Taxonomy (NCBI): domain Bacteria; kingdom Pseudomonadati; phylum Pseudomonadota; class Gammaproteobacteria; order Enterobacterales; family Erwiniaceae; genus Erwinia; species Erwinia sp. BNK-24-b. Next base: position 406,163 of record NZ_CP179901.1, on the reverse strand, counting down.
CACCATGATGCACCGTAGTATGGCAACATCACCTGCCAGTAAACGCGAGATTATGCGATTTTCACGAATTGTTACCGGCTTAGCCTGCGCATTTATGCTGAATGCCCATGCGGCCACGGTCGAAGACTATACTCAGTATCTGCCCGATGGCGCAAACCTGGCGCTGATTGTGCAAAAAATCGGCGCGGACACGCCCTCGATTGATTACCACAGCAAGCAAATGGCGCTGCCCGCCAGTACCATGAAGGTGATTACCGCGCTGGCTGCCCTGTTGCAGCTTGGGCCGGACTACCGTTTTCATACGCAGCTGGAAAGCAAAGGTTCCATTAGCGGTAATACGCTAAAAGGCGACCTGGTTGCGCGATTTGGTGGCGATCCGACGCTAACACGTCAGGATTTGCGCAATATGGTTATCGCGCTGAAAAAGCAGGGCGTTGAGCATATTGCGGGTAACGTGGTGATTGATACTTCGGTATTCGCCAGCCACGATAAGGCGCCAGGCTGGCCGTGGAACGATTTAACGCAATGCTTTAGCGCACCGCCAGCGGCGGCCATTGTCGATCGTAACTGCTTTTCGGTTTCGCTCTATAGCGCGCAAACGCCAGGCGAGAAGGCTTTCATTCGCGTTGCCTCTTTCTATCCGGTCAATATGTTCAGCCAGGTACGTACGCTGGCGCGCGGCTCGTCAGAAGCGCAGTATTGCGAGCTGGACGTGGTGCCGGGCGAACTTAACCGTTTTACCCTGACGGGCTGTATGACCCAGCGTTCAGAACCGCTGCCGTTGGCTTTCGCTATTCAGGACGGAGCAAGCTATGCAGGCGCGCTGCTGAAAGCTGAACTACAGCAGGCCGGCATCGACTATTCCGGCCATCTGTTGCGCCAGACGCTGCCAACGCCGCCCGCCACCGTGCTGGCAGAGAAACAATCCGCCCCGCTGCACGACTTGCTGCATACCATGCTGAAAAAATCCGACAACATGATTGCGGATACCGTGTTCCGGACGATTGGTCACGAACGCTTTGGCGTGCCGGGTACGTGGCGCGCCGGATCGGATGCGGTACGTCAGATTTTACGGCAAAAAGCGAATATCGATCTGGGCAACAGCATTCAGGTAGATGGTTCCGGGCTGTCACGCCATGACCTGATTTCTCCTGCGACCATGATGCAGGTGCTGCAATATATTGCGCAGAATGACCAGCAGCTGAACTATATCTCTATGCTGCCTCTGGCTGGCTATGACGGCACATTGCGCTATCGTGGTGGCCTGCATGAAGCGGGCGTGGACGGGAAAGTGTCGGCGAAAACCGGCTCGCTACAGGGCGTTTATAACCTGGCTGGCTTTATTACTACCGCCAGCGGCAAGCGGGTTGCCTTTGTACAATATCTTTCGGGTTATGCGGTTCCGCCACAGGATCAGAAACAGCGTCGTATTCCGCTGGTCCGCTTTGAAAGCCGTTTGTATAAAGATATTTATCAGAATTATTAAGACTGTTGGATGTTACAGGCCCGCAATATTGCGGGCCTGTGCCTTAATGAAATCAGAAGTGCGTATTCAGGCTCATATAGTAAGTACGGCCCGACTCGTTATAGGTGTTAGCACCAGCGCCATACATGTAAGCCCCGGTCGTTGAATTTCCTGTCGTTTGCGCATTGCCTTCACGGAAATGACGCTTGTCGAACAGGTTATCCACGCCCAGCGTTACGCTGGCATACTTGTTCACCGCATAGGTGCCGCTCAGGCCCAGAATAGAGTAAGGACTCACCGTTGATTTCTCCGTGCCGCTGACCGCCTCGCCCTTGTAGTTGTACTTCTTCGGCGTCTGACGGCCGTACCAGGTAAAGGTTGTTTGCAGCGACAGATCCTGCGTCGCCTGCCAGGACAGCGTGGAGTTCAGGGTATATTGCGGGATAATCGACAGGCGGTCACCCGTGGTTTTATTCTTACTTTGCAGCATATAGGTCAGGTTATTGTTCCAGGTAATAGCTTCCGTGACCGGCAGGTTTACTGTTCCTTCCAGACCTTCTACTACCGCTTTCGGCACGTTTTCCCACTTATAGATATCGGTACTGCCGGTTGAGCCGGATGGCTCATAGCCTGATTCAATCTTGTTACGATAGTCATTGCGGAACCAGGTCAGACCGGCCTGATAGCCTTCATGCTTGTACTCCACGCCAACTTCTTTGTTGATGCTGGTTTCGGCTTTGAGATCGTCGTTGCCCATCAGATAACAGGCACCGGCGCTGTCAGCGCAGCCCTGACCCCGGCTGTAAAGCACGTAGTTAGGGTTAGTCTGGTACAGGCTTGGCGCTTTATAGGCTCTGGCGATACCCAACTTCAGCGTAAAGTCATCGTCCAGCGCCTGCGACAGGTTAAGCGAAGGGCTCCAGTTGTTGCCGACAATGCTGTGATGATCGAAACGCAGACCAGGCACCAGCGTGGTGCTGTCAGTCAGCTCCATGTTGTCTTCCGCGAACAGCGAGAAAATTTGTGCAGAAGAGTAAGGGCTGCGATTAGTGCTGCTGATGCCGTCAATAGCGCCGCCAGAGAGCGCCTGGGTATTAGAAGCGCCATCCTTCATGCGCTGCTGGTTCCATTCGGTTCCCAGCGTGGCAGTCTGGTTAACTAAAAACTCAAACGGTATGCTGACTTCACTGTGCAGCAGCACATCATTGAGTTCGATGGTAGAGAAGCCGCTGTCGGAGAAGATCCCCTCCGTTCCGCCTGCTAAACCTTCGTTCATACGTGAGTTGCGCGTGTTTTCATACTGGGCATAGGTGCGCGTGCTAACGCCGTTGTCCCAAACGCCCGTCCAGTTAACCGCGTAATCCTGACGGTACAGGCGGTTAGTTTCATCACCGTATTCGCTCTTCACCAGCGCGCTGGTATTAGTGTTCTGCGTATCGCCCGCATAGAGATTGCCCTGACGACTGTAACCGGCGCTGAATTCCAGATTCTGGTTTGGCGCGAATTCCCAGCGCAGCTTGCCGTGAATATCTTTATTCACCACGCCTTCGCGTCCTGCCGGCACGGTATCGGCATAGCTGCCGGTTCGCAGCGACTGATGGCCTTCATTGATATATTGCGCGTCAGCCTGCGTCTTGCTCAGGTTGCCCCACAACGAGAAGGTAACGTCATCCCCTAACGGGCCGGTAAGGGAGAAGTTCGAGCGTTTGGTCGATCCTTCTGATTTATGCTCCGGCATATTCAGATAAGTGTTCCAGGAGCCGTGCCATTCGTTGCTGGTCTGTTTGGTAATGATATTGACCACGCCGCCCGCGGCACCGTTGCCATAACGCGCGGCGGCCGGGCCCCTGATGACTTCAATATGGTCAACCATCTCTGGCGGCACCCAGTTGGTATCGCCGCGCGTATCGCGTTCACCACGCCAGCCCAAACGTACCGAGTTGCGGCTGGCAACCGGCATGCCGTCAATCAGGATTAGGGTGTTTTCCGGGCCCATGCCGCGAATATCAATCTGGCGATTGTTGCCGCGCTGGCCGCTGGTGGAGTTGCCGGTCAGGTTAACGCCCGGCATGGTGCGGATGATTTCAGACAGATCGCGGGCAGGTGGTCGTTTTTTTATTTCGTCAGAGGTGATGGTAGAAACGCCCGGTGCCTGCAGGTTTTGCTGCTCCGCCGTTACCATCATGGTCGCGCCTTCCGTGTTGCTGGTCGTGCCGGAGGCCGCTTTTGCCGTCGCCGCCGCCGTGTTTTCCTGCGTGGTATCTGCCGCGCTCGCTGCCACGACCATGCCCAGTTCAAGTAAAATTGCTAGTGATAATCTTGATAGTCTTTTCAACGTTCTCATTCCCTGCCAATTCGCCCTGCCCGTATCCACAGTGGCAATTAGATGAATTCAAAGGCGGAAATACGTTGTTGTCCGCCCTGCCAGCGTTATCAAACGGCTCTGACGTTTGTCACCAGGCGGCAATACATTATTTTAAATGCAAACTATTATCAATTCGATTATGCATCGCATTCTTATTGAGGCAGCTGATTTTGAGAGGTGGCGCGTAAAGTAAAGGAATTGTGCCCCGGCTAACGCAGGGGCACGGACAGGCTATTTTGCGGAGAAAAGCTGTTCAAGACGAGTCAGCACGTTGCTGGCGCTATAGTAATCCAGACGAAAGCTGTCTTCGCCTAAGGTGTAAACCTGCTTAGCTTTAATTGCTGGTGAAGTTGCAAGCAGCGGCTCGGCCAGCAGCGCTTTGTTATCGTCAGCGGCGAACATCATTATGCTGTTGCCCGTCAGTCCGGTGACCAGGTTCTCTCCCGCGACAGGAATAATATCCCGTCGCTTAAGCCGCTGGCTGGCCTGTAATACGATAGCCGACGGCTCAGCCAGCGTGAAGCCAAGCGACTCCAGCAATTTTCCCTGGGCGGACTCGGGCGTCCAGAGGTTTACCAGATGAGCATGAGGATTATAAACCAGCGCGGAAACGGGCTGCGGCGGCAGCCTGAGCCTGGCCTTGACCTCTTTTTCACGCTGCGCATAGCTTTGAATCGACTTTTGCGCCTCGGCTTCTTTGCCTGTGGCCTGCGCAAGCACGCGCTCTACTTCCTGCCAGCTTTTATCGTCATAGTTGACAACCAGCGTCGGGGCCAGCGCGGCCAGACGGTCGTAAAACGGCAGCGCAGAGTCATTCCCTGTGGCGCTAACGATGATCAGATCGGGATTTTCTGCAGCTATCGCTTCAAGGTTTGGCTCGCCGCTGTAGAGCCGCTTAACGCCTTTTGCTACCGCAACTTTCCCCCACTGGCGGAAAAAGCCCTGGCCATCCGCAATACGATGGCCCGGCATGGTTGCGCCACTGGCAATGACCGGGGCATCTATCGCTAACAGCGAGCCGGTCAGCGTTACGCTGGTGGAGACAATGCGTTCAGGTTGTTGCTTAAGCACAATCTCGCCCTTGACGCTGGTGAGATGACGCGGCCAGCCTCCCTCGGCACGAGCCGGGCTAACAGAAAGGAGCGAAAGGGCAAAACAGATCAGGGAAAGCAGGCGAACATAAGCAGTCATTCTCAAAGCTCTTTCAATCAGGGCGAAGCGGTATGCCTCGCGCACCTCAGCAAGAGAGAATGATAATGATTATCTTTATTACCGGGAAGGAATAATTGCCGGTGGCGAAGGTTCGCCGCAAAAAACAGAGGCACCCTAAGGTGCCCCGCAAGATTAGCGCTGATAGATGATTTCGACGCCTTCGTCGTCTTCATCGTCCCAGTCTTCATCCCAGTCGTCATCTTCTTCTACCGCCGTTTCAGCTTCTTCCAGCTGTTGACGATGATAGTCGTCCCACATGAATTCCACTTTCTCCGGCTGCTTCTCTTCCACTTCCGCCTCTTTTGGATTGGCGTTCAGGAAGGACATTACGTCCCAGCATAGAGGCGTAACGCCGACGCGGTTGGCCGCAGAGATCAGATAATATTTATCCGTCCAGCCCAGCGCTTCGGCAATCGCCTTCGCACGGGATTCAGCTTCTTCCTGGTCCAGCAGGTCAACCTTGTTGAAAACCAGCCAGCGTGGCTTGTTAAACAGCTTCTCGCTGTATTTTTCCAGCTCGCCCAGGATGATACGGGCATTTTCTACCGGATCGGACTCGTCAATCGGTGCCAGGTCAATAGTGTGCAGCAGCACGCGGCAGCGCTCAAGGTGCTTAAGGAAGCGAATCCCCAGACCGGCACCGTCAGAAGCGCCTTCAATCAGGCCAGGAATATCGGCTACCACAAAGCTTTGCTCGCTATCCATACGCACCACGCCCAGGCTTGGCACCAGCGTGGTAAACGGATAGTCGGCGACTTTAGGCTTCGCAGCAGAAACGGCGCGAATAAAAGTAGATTTACCTGCGTTTGGCAGACCCAGCATACCGACATCGGCCAGCAGCATCAGCTCCAGCTGCAGGTCGCGCTTTTCGCCCGGCGTGCCCATCGTTTTCTGACGAGGCGTACGGTTAACGGAAGATTTAAAGCGGGTGTTGCCCAGGCCATGCCAGCCGCCTTTGGCGACCATGGTCTGCTGACCGTGCGTCATCATATCGCCCAGCGTTTCGCCGGTGCCCTGATCGATGATGCGGGTGCCAACAGGCACTTTAATAATAATGTCTTTGCCGCGTTTGCCGGTACAGTCACGGCTCTGGCCATTCTGGCCACGTTCAGCGCGGAAAGATTTTTCGAAACGGTAATCGATCAGGGTGTTCAGGTTTTCATCGGCCTGCATGTAGACGTCGCCGCCATCGCCGCCATCACCACCGTCCGGTCCGCCCCGGGGAATATATTTTTCACGACGGAAGCTGACGCAGCCATTGCCGCCATCGCCCGCAGCAACGAGGATCGTCGCTTCATCAACAAACTTCATGTTACTTCTCCGTAAATCATTTTGCCCGCTGCTGGCAGGATGATCCGTCGTGGCTCGCTGGCCTTATAACAGATCCCTGGTGCCGCAGACCACGCGTCTTTTCCAGACAGGGATCCGCTTTAAGACATCATGCAGCTGAATATAAATTGTACAGCAAAGGGCTTTGCTGGCAACCCGCGCTATGCGGGTCAGAATGCAGAATGTAAAAAGCCCCGCAATCATAGCGGGGCTTTTTGATTCGCTGCTAAAAGCGGTATCGGGTACCGCTTTCAGGCACGAAAACCTTACTCAGCAACGATGCTGATGTATTTACGGTTGTTCGGGCCTTTCACTTCGAACTGGACCTTGCCGTTTGCGGTAGCAAACAGGGTGTGGTCACGGCCGCAGCCTACGTTGGTGCCCGCGTGGAATTTGGTGCCACGCTGACGAACGATGATGCTACCTGCCAGAACGCTTTCGCCACCGAAACGCTTAACACCCAGACGTTTTGCGTTGGAATCGCGGCCATTTCGAGTGGAACCGCCAGCCTTTTTATGTGCCATTTGTCAGATCTCCTCTTAGGCGCTGATGCCAGTGATCTTCACATCAGTGAACCACTGACGGTGACCCTGCTGCTTACGGTAGTGCTTACGACGACGAAACTTAACGATCTTAATTTTGTCGCCACGTCCGTGAGCAATGATTTCTGCTTTGATCACGCCGCCTGAAACTAAAGGTGCGCCGATCGTCACTTCTTCGCCGTTGGCGATCATCAGAACCTGGTCGAACTCAATCGTTTCGCCGGTTGCGATGTCCAGCTTTTCCAGGCGAACGGTCTGACCTTCGCTCACTCGGTGTTGTTTACCACCACTTTGGAAAACCGCGTACATATAAACTCCGCTCTCGCGCTTGCCTTCTTGATGTCAGGCTGCGCTATAAATATTCACAATAGGGCGCGAATTCTACGCAACTTCGCAAGCGATGACAAGTGCCTGGTAGGGGGTATTGCAGAAAAAAAACGCAAAGCACAGGCAAATGTTTCACAGCCGCAATTTTCAAGTACAATCTGTTATACATTACATGCCGCAGGCACGGGTAAAGACGCTTATCATAGCCGCAATAGTGGGCAATAGCTGAACAGACTAATGAACTTAGAACAGATAAACGAACTCACCGCGCAGGACATGGCGGACGTCAATGCAACCATACTCGAGCAGCTGAACTCTGAGGTTTCTCTCATCAACCAGCTGGGTTACTACATCATCAGCGGCGGCGGCAAACGCATTCGCCCGATGATTGCCGTTTTGGCTGCTCGCGCCTTAAATTATTCCGGTAAACAGCACGTTACCGTGGCTGCCCTGATCGAATTCATCCATACCGCAACGTTGTTACATGACGACGTGGTCGATGAGTCTGACATGCGCCGTGGTAAAGCAACCGCCAACGCCGCTTTTGGCAACGCGGCCAGCGTACTCGTTGGTGATTTTATCTATACGCGCGCCTTTCAGATGATGACCAGCATCGGCTCGCTGCGCGTGCTGGAGCTGATGTCGGAAGCGGTCAACGTCATTGCAGAAGGTGAAGTGTTGCAGCTGATGAACTGCAACGATCCTGATATCACCGAAGAAAGCTACATGCGGGTGATTTACAGCAAGACCGCCCGTCTGTTTGAAGCGGCCGCGCAGTCCTCCGCGATTCTGGCCTCCGCTACCCCGGAGCAGGAAAAGGCGTTACAGGATTATGGCCGCTATATCGGCACGGCTTTCCAGCTTATCGACGATCTTCTCGACTACAGCGCCGATGGGGAAACGCTGGGTAAAAACGTCGGCGACGACCTGAGCGAAGGAAAACCTACGCTGCCGCTGCTGCACGCTATGCGTACCGGAACGCCTGAACAGGCTGCCATGATCCGTGGTGCAATAGAACAGGGCAACGGCCGCCATTTGCTGGAGCCCGTTCTTGAAACCATGCGTCAGTGCGGTTCTCTGGAGTGGACGCGTGAATCAGCAGAGCGCGAGGCGGATAAAGCTATCGCCAGCCTTAGCATCCTGCCGGAGTCACCGTGGCGCAGCGCGCTTGAAGCACTGGCGCACATGTCAGTACAGCGCGAGTTTTAATGCCGTAAGCGCGGCTACCTGCCGCGCTTCGCACCGGTAAAAACGTCAAGCTCCCGCTGCCGTACGCGCCAGAAAAGGTGCGGGCTAAGGTAGCGTGGGTGCGGCTTTTTGTAGCCTGACGCAGCTTAACTTCGCCTGTCCGTACTCAATCCCCCCCTCATAAGTTACTTTTTGCCTGCCGCCTTCACCTTTCTGATGTAACTCGTCACGCCGTTGCGTAACTTTGCGTACTACTACGCAAAAAGCAAAACCTTGTAAAAAAATATTGGAAATTTCTTGCCCGTTATTGATATAAAGCGACGCGCGGATTTTAAAAATAAAAGCTTATTTATTCGCATTATGGGTGAAAACATTGCCGGACACGCGCAGAGCTCGTGTCAGATGTTTCCAGAAAACAGCAAAGCGTACACGGAGGAAAGTACAGATGGTCAAGGAGAAAAAGGACTGGCATAAGGCGGATATTATTGCGGGATTGCGGAAAAAAGGCACCAGCCTGGCCGAAGTTTCGCGCAATGCCGGATTAAGCTCGTCAACGCTGTCTAACGCAATGTTCAGGCCGTGGCCGAAGGGAGAGTGGATTATTGCCGATGCGCTCATGATTCATCCGGCGGAAATCTGGCCCAGCCGCTATTACGATCCGGTAACCCACGAGCTGCTCGACCGCAAAAAGCTAATCCGTTCAAAAAATTAAAGCGGGCAACGCATGGGAAGCAGGTTCCTGCCTCCTGCGCGCCGTAAAGCAGGCCAGCATGCGCTTTTAGCGGCATGCCGGCGCTCAGGCGGTAGCGCGCTACCGCCCTTTTACCCTGCTTTTACTCATCGCCGCTGATGCGTTCGATGTTTGCGCCCAGCGCTTTCAGCTTGTCTTCAATATGCTCATAGCCGCGATCGATATGGTAAATGCGATCCACAATCGTCGTGCCTTCTGCGATACAGCCAGCCAGCACGAGGCTCGCGGAAGCACGCAAATCTGTCGCCATTACCTGAGCGCCAGAAAGCTTTTCCACACCGTGACAAATCGCCGTGTTGCTTTCGATCTCCGCGTGCGCGCCCATGCGGATGAGTTCAGGCACGTGCATAAAGCGATTTTCGAAAATCGTTTCGGTGATAACGCCAGTCCCTTCTGCAACCAGATTCATCAGGCTGAACTGCGCCTGCATATCGGTAGGGAAGCCCGGATGTGGCGCGGTGCGGAAGTTAACCGCTTTTGGCCGCTTGCCGTGCATATCAAGACTGATCCAGTCCTTACCCGTTTCGATGTCGGCTCCCGCTTCACGCAGCTTAGCCAGTACCGCATCCAGCGTATCCGGCTGCGTATCGCGGCAGACAACTTTGCCGCCAGAAATCGCGGCCGCAATCAGGAACGTACCGGTTTCAATACGGTCAGGCAGCACGCGGTAAACGCCGCCGCCCAGACGCTCTACGCCTTCAATGGTGATGCGATCGCTGCCCGCGCCGGTAATTTTTGCACCCAGCGTGTTCAGGAAGTTTGCCGTATCGACAATCTCCGGCTCGCGCGCAGCGTTTTCGATTACCGTGGTGCCGGTAGCGAGCGTGGCGGCGCTCATGATAGTCACGGTCGCGCCTACGCTAACTTTGTCCATCACGATATGCGCGCCCTTCAGGCGTCCATCAACGGAAGCCTTAACGTAGCCCTCTTCCAGCTTGATCTCTGCGCCCAGCTGCTCCAGTCCGGTAATATGCAGGTCAACAGGACGAGCGCCGATAGCGCAACCGCCCGGCAATGAGACCTGGCCCTGGCCAAAACGTGCCACCAGCGGGCCAAGTGCCCAGATGGAAGCGCGCATCGTTTTCACCAGATCGTAAGGCGCGCAGTAAATATTGACGTCGCTGGCATCCAGATGCACAGAACCATTGCGCGTCGCCTTCACGCCCAGCTGGCTCAGCAGCTTCATGGTGGTGTCGATGTCTTTCAGTTTCGGGACGTTCTGGATTTCAACAGGGTCAGACGCCAGCAGAGCAGCGAAAAGAATCGGCAGCGCAGCGTTTTTGGCACCGGAAATAGTCACTTCCCCGCTTAAGCGGGTCGGGCCCTGCACACGAAATTTATCCATTAAACCTGCTCTCAATTAATCAGATATAGAGTGCGGCCGCTTCACCACGGCAAAGCGCGATGAAGACAGCGGCTTAAAAACCGTTCAGCTTACGGTCGCGAGCCCATTCTTCTGGGGTATAGGTCTTGATAGACAGCGCGTGAATGCGGTTATCAGCAAGATAAGCCATCAGCGGCGCATAGACCGCCTGCTGCTTCTTCACGCGGCTCAGTTCGCCAAACAGCTCGCCCACGGCGATAACCTGAAAATGGCTGCCATCACCGGTCACAATGGCTTCCTGAAGAGGCAGTGCCTCCATCAGCACGGCCTGAATTTCACTGGTTTCCATGATGTTTTATTCGCTCGATAATAAACAGGCACACATATTAGTGGAAAGTGGCGCAGTCTTAAACAGGCAAAAAAGCCTCTGCGGCAGCAGAGGCTTTTTCAGACAAAGACCCGCTTATGAAGATTAGCGGTCGGAGGTAATAAACTGTTGCAGGTTATACAGCGCAATCAGGGAACGCAGCTTGTCCGTAATGCCCGTAAAACTCGGCACTTTTCCCTGTTGCAGCGCGGTCTGGCGCAGATGCACCAGCAGCGCCAGGCCAGCGGAGTCCACGCGCTCCAGCGCGGAGACATCAATGGTATCAATCTGTTTCATTACGCTGTTGCGCTGCTCCCAGAGTGGCAGCAGCGTTTCCCGCTCCAGTTCGCCAGCCAAATAGAGCCGGTTCGCGTCGGTGCGCCAGTTAATGTTCATTACTGCTGTTTATCCAGCGTGATTGGCTGCTTAGACGCGTTTTCCAGCACGCTGGTCAGACCGTCAACGCCTTTCTGACGCAGTACGCCCGCCCATTCATTTTGCTTGGTGGAGATCATGCTGACGCCTTCGGCAATCATGTCATAAGCCTGCCAGTCACCCGTGCGGCTGTTTTTACGCCACTGGAAGTCCAGGCGAACCGGTGGGCGGCCGTTAGGATCGATAATAGAAACGCGAATAGCAATAATGGTAGCGTCGCCATACGGCTGCTCAGGTGCAATCTGATAGGTCTGACCATGATAAAGCGCCAGCGCCTGGCCATAGGCCTGAGCCAGATAGTCAGCAAAAGCTTTGAAATAGGCTTCGCGCTGGGCAGGCGTTGCCTCTTTGTAGTAACGGCCCAGCACCAGCGCGCCAGCGTACTTAATCTGCACGTAAGGCAGTAGCTCTTCACGCACGATTTGGCGCAGATAGTTGGGATCCTGCTTGATTTTAGGCTGTTCGCTTTTCAGGCGGGTAAAGGTTTTTGCCGCTGCTTCATTCATCAGCTTGTAAGGATTGGTCTGGTCTGCGGCGGCATTAGCCGCAATCGGGGCAATAACTAACATTGCCACCATCAGGAAACGTTTAAACATTACTGGTCCTCTTATGGGTTAGTCGCGGCGGCTGGCGCAGAGCCGTTCGGTTCAGCAGCATTTTTACTGTCGTTACCGTTGCCGCTTTTGTACAGGAACTGGCCAATCAGATCTTCCAGTACCATTGCAGACTTGGTGTCCTGAATGGTACTGCCGTCCTTAAGCATAGCCGTTCCCATGTCGGGGTCGTCAAAACCGACGTTCAGCGCCAGATACTGTTCGCCAAGCAGGCCAGACGTTCTGACCGCCAGCGAGCTGGTGTCGGGCAGCTGGTTATATTTATCTTCAATATCCATAGAGACGCGCGGTAAATAGGTTTTTTCATCAAGCCCGATATCCGTTACGCGCCCCACCACTACGCCGCCGATTTTCACTGGCGATCCGCTTTTTAGCCCGCCAATGTTGTCGAAGGTTGCATAGAGCCGCCAGGTTGGCTCGCTGCCTAAAGATTTAAGATCGGCCACCCGCAGGCAGAGAAACAGCGCCGCACAAAGTGCCAACAGTAAAAAGACCCCTACCCAAATTTCGCTTTTTTTCGATTGCATTGCATCAGTTCCCAAACATCAGTGCCGTCAGCACAAAATCTAAACCGAGCACAGCCAGAGAAGCATGCACTACGGTACGCGTCGTCGCCCGACTAATCCCTTCAGAAGTAGGGACAGCGTCATAACCGTTAAATAACGCAATCCAGGTGACGGTAAAGGCAAAAACAGCGCTTTTTATCACGCAGTTAATAATATCGGTGCGGATATCGACGGCGTTTTGCATCGCCGACCAGAAAAAGCCGCTGTCGATGCCTTTCCAGCTCACGCCGACAATAGCGCCACCCATAATCCCGACCGCAACAAAAATTAACGTCAGCAGCGGCATACTGATAAATCCGGCCCAGAAGCGAGGAGAGATGATCCTGCGCAGCGGATCCACCGCCATCATTTCCATGCTGGAGAGCTGCTCGGTCGCTTTCATCAGGCCAATTTCCGCCGTTAGCGCTGAACCTGCGCGGCCCGCAAACAGCAGCGCCGTCACGACTGGCCCAAGCTCGCGCAATAGCGACAGCGCCACCAGCATGCCAAGGCTGCTGTCCGCGCCGTAAGTGTTCAGCACCAGGTAGCCCTGCAAACCGAGCACCATTCCGATGAACAAGCCGGACACCACGATAATCAGCAGCGACAGGACGCCAATGCTGTAAAGCTGTTTAATCACTAACGGCGCGTGCTTATGAAAGCGCGGCACGCCGATTAGCGCATGGAACAGCATCAGTCCGGCCCGGCCAAAGGAAGCGCAGGTATTGATTCCCTGGCGTCCGACAGACGCCAGTGCACGTATTAACATCAGATTAACTCCCTGAACCGGTTAAATCCTGCAGGTAGTCGCCTGCGGGAAAACGAAAAGGCACCGGGCCATCCGCAATACCATCGATAAACTGACGCACCCGGGCATCTTCATTTTCGCGCAGCCCGCTGGCCGTTCCCTGGGCGATAACTTTCTGACCGGCGATGATATAAGCGTAATCCGCAATGCTGAGAACTTCTGGCACATCGTGCGATACCACGATGCAGGTCATTCCCAGCGAATGGTTAAGCTCATCAATAAGCTTAACCAGCACGCCCATAGTAATAGGATCCTGCCCGACAAAAGGCTCATCGAACATAATCAGATCCGGCTCCAGCGCAATCGCTCTTGCCAGTGCGGCACGACGCGCCATCCCGCCGGACAGCTCGGAAGGCTTCAGCTGCGCTGCGCCGCGCAGGCCTACCGCTTCCAGCTTCATCATTACCGTGCTGTGTAATAACTGCGGCGGCAGCTGCGTATGTTCGCGCAGCGGCCAGGCGACGTTATCAAAAACCGTCAGGTCGGTGAACAGCGCGCCGGACTGGAACAGCATGCTCATTTTTTTGCGCGCTTCATAAAGCCGCGAGCGCGAAAGCGTGGGAATATTTTCGCCGTTAAACCAAATTTCGCCCGCGTCCGGCCGCAGCTGGCCGCCGATCAAACGCAACAGCGTGGTTTTACCAATGCCTGAAGGGCCCATGATGGCTGTGACTTTCCCTTTCGGCACCGTAAGCGAGATGTTATCGAAAACCGGGCGATCGCCGCGGGCGAAGCTGACGCCACGGACATCCACCAAATTCGTCTCCGTCTTGCTCATTGTGACTGCTTATCCTCTTTTTCAGGCCTGTCATCTCTACCGATGGTAACGTATAACCGCCGGGGCTGGACACTTTTACAGAAACTTACCCGGCAAACGTGTCTAAAGTTGGCATAAGTTTTACTTTTTGCTCGCAGATCGTCAAAATCAGCGCGTTTACTGCCATTCTGCTGGCCCGTTATTTACGTCGCGCAGGCAAGCCGACGATTATACCCGATCAAAGGACATTTCATGCTTGTAGCTACCGCACTATTGATTATCGGCCTGGTCCTGCTGGTATATGGTGCAGATCGTCTGGTATTCAGCGCGGCCATTTTGTGCCGTGCCGTTGGCATTCCCCCGCTTATTATCGGTATGACCGTCGTCAGCATAGGCACTTCTCTGCCGGAGCTGATCGTCTCTTTTTCCGCCGCCGTGCATGGCCAGATGGATATCGCAGTCGGCACCGCCATCGGCTCTAATATTACTAATATTTTGCTGATTCTGGGCGGCGCGGCGCTGATGCACCCGCTGACGCTGCATTCTAAGCTATTAGTACGCGAGCTGCCGCTGATGCTGCTGGTGACCCTGCTCTGCGGCCTGCTCCTGTTTGATGACAGGCTCAGCCGTAACGACGGGTTGCTGTTGATTGCGCTTGCGGCGGCCTGGCTGGTGTTTATTATCACCATTGCCCGTAAAGCGGAACGCGGCGGCACCGACTCCCTGACGCGCGAGCAGCTTGCCGAACTTCCGCGGGATGATACCGGCAATACCGTCGCTTTTTTATGGCTGGCGGTCGCGTTAATCATTCTGCCAATGTCTACCCGCATGGTGATTGATAACGTCACGGTTATCGCCAATTTCTTTGGTATCAGCGAGCTGGTTATCGGCCTGACTATCGTTTCGGTCGGCACCAGCCTGCCGGAGTTGGCCACCGTGATTGCCGGCGCGCTGAAAGGTGAAGATGATATTGCCGTCGGCAATTTGATCGGCTCCAATATCTATAATCTCACCCTTGTCCCCGGCATTCCGGCACTGCTGCATCCCGCTTCCGTCGATATGCATGCCTTTGCTCGCGACTACTGGGTCATGCTCGGCGTCAGCGCGCTGTTTATGCTGATTTGCCTGAAAAGCCGCTGTATCGGCAGAGTCACGGGCGCGCTGCTGCTGAGCGGCTTTCTTGCCTGGGTAGCGATGCTGTACTGGCTGCCTTCGATAACCTTCTGGTAAAGGAATAGACATTATGGCACCTGCCCCTCTTCAACCCGGTTTCGATTTTCAGCAGGCGGGAAAAGACGTTCTGACGATTGAACGCCAGGGTCTGGAACAGCTTGACCAGTATATCAATGAAGATTTTACCCTGGCGTGTGAAAGCATCTACGGCTGTCAGGGAAAAGTCGTGGTGATGGGCATGGGGAAGTCGGGCCACATTGGTAAAAAAATGGCGGCAACCTTTGCCAGTACCGGCACGCCCGCTTTTTTTGTGCATCCGGCCGAAGCCAGCCATGGCGATCTGGGCATGGTCAGCGCGGCCGATATCGTTATTGCCATTTCCAATTCCGGCGAGTCTTCTGAAATCCTGGCGCTGATCCCCGTGTTGAAACGCCTGCGCGTAAAGCTTATCTGTATGACCAGCCGTCCCGACAGCGCAATGGGCCGCGCGGCGGATATCCATCTCTGTGTTAAAGTACCCGAAGAGGCCTGTCCGCTTGGCCTGGCGCCGACCACCAGCACCACGGCAACGCTGGTGATGGGGGATGCGCTGGCGGTGGCGCTGCTTAAAGCTCGCGGCTTTACGGCAGAAGATTTTGCGCTTTCGCATCCGGGCGGTGCATTGGGCCGTAAGCTGCTGCTGACCGTTGACGATATTATGCATAGCGGCGATGAAATCCCCCGGGTCAGCCGTGACGCTTCGCTGCGCGATGCGCTGCTTGAGATCACGCGCAAAAATTTAGGTATGACGGTAATCTGTGACGACCTGATGAAAATCGAAGGTATTTTTACCGATGGCGATCTTCGTCGGGTTTTCGATATGGGCGTGGATATTCAGCATGCCAGCATTGCCAGCGTGATGACGTCAGGCGGTATCCGGGTCAGACCCAATACGCTGGCCGTCGACGCGCTTAACCTGATGCAAAACCGTAATATTACCGTTTTACTGGTAGCCGACGGCGATCGGCTGATTGGCGTCGTTCATATGCATGACATGCTGCGTGCCGGCGTGGTTTAACAAGGAATAAAAAATGAGCGCTGGCGCAAGCTGGGTAACAACCTGTTATGGCGACGTGAGCCAGGATGTAATGGATCGCGCACGCAAAGTTAAACTGTTGATTTGTGACGTAGACGGCGTGATGTCCGACGGCATCATCTACCAGGGCAATAATGGTGAAGAGCTGAAGGCTTTTAACGTACGGGACGGCTATGGCATTCGTTGCCTACTGACCTCGGACGTAGAAGTCGCTATTATCACCGGCCGCAAAGCGAAGCTGCTGGAAGATCGCTGCGCTACGCTGGGCATTACGCATCTTTACCAGGGCCAGTCAGATAAGATTTTGGCCTTCCGCGAACTTCTGGATAAACTGTCCCTTCAGCCGGAGCAGGTCGCCTATATTGGCGACGACCTGATTGACTGGCCGGTGATGGCGGAGGTCGGCCTGAGCGTCACGGTGGCTGATGCCCATCCGGTACTGCTTCCCCGCGCCGATTACGTAACCCGAATTGCAGGCGGACGCGGCGCCGTTCGCGAAATTTGTGATGTCATTTTAATCGCACAGGATAAGTTTGATGAGGCCAAAGGGCAGTCTGTATGAGTAAAACAAGGCGTTGGATTACGCTGCTGCTGGCGCTGCTGGCTATCGTATTGATCGGCTGGAACCTGGCCGATACGGATAAGCCCGCGCCGGTTGCCGATAACGCTCTGGAGCCGACCTATACCAGCCAGTCCTCCAGTACGGTGGTTTATAATCCTGACGGCGCGCTGAACTACAAGCTCGTTTCGGACAAGGTGACCTATTTTTCTGCCGATGCGGTGAGCTGGTTTGATAACCCGGTCATGACCACCTATGACGAAAATAAAATCCCGACCTGGTCCGTGCGGGCAGACAAAGCAAAACTCACGCAGGATCGTATGCTCTATCTGTATGGTCACGTTGAGCTAAACAGTCTGACCCCGGACGCCCAGCTGCAAAGAATTAAAACCGATAACGCCGTAGCAAACCTTGTCACGCAGGATGTTACCTCACAAGATCAGGTAACGTTGTATGGCAATGGCTTTAACTCTACCGGCATGAAGATGCGTGGCAATTTACGGAAGAAAACCGCCGAGTTGATTGAAAAGGTCAAAACCTCCTATGAAATTCAGAATGCGAAACAACCTTAAGTTTTTGACGCTCGGCCTGCTGCTGGCAGCCAGCCTGCCCGCTTTTGCCCTGACGGGTGACTCGGACAAGCCGGTCAATGTAGATTCCGAAAACCAGGCGCTGGACATGCAGGGCAACGTGGCGACCTTCACCGGCAACGTCATCGTGACCCAGGGCTCGATTAAAATTACCGCCGACAAAGTCGTGGTAACGCGTCCCAATGGTGACAGCAATAAAACCATCGTTGATGCCTGGGGTAATCCGGCCACCTTCTATCAGATGCAGGATAATGGTAAACCGGTTAAAGGCCACGCGCAGAAAATGCACTACGAGCTGGCGAAAGATTTTGTCGAGCTGACGGGCAACGCCTATCTGGAACAGCTGGACAGCAACGTGAAGGGTGACCGCATCACCTATCTGGTGAAAGAGCAGAAAATGCAGGCTTACGGCAGCAATACCGGTAAACGCGTTACTACCGTGCTGGTGCCTTCGCAGCTGCAGGATAAAGGCACCCAGTCAAACAAAAAGAGTAATTAAGTTATGGCAACTTTGATTGCGCAAAATCTTGCTAAGGCCTACAAAGGCCGCCGCGTGGTGGAAGACGTTAGCCTGCAGGTTAAATCCGGCGAAATCGTTGGCCTGCTTGGCCCGAACGGCGCGGGTAAAACCACGACGTTCTACATGGTGGTTGGTATTGTGCCTCGCGATGCGGGCCGCATCATTATTGATGATGAAGATATCAGTATCCTGCCGCTGCATGCCCGCGCGCGTCGCGGCATCGGCTATCTTCCCCAGGAAGCCTCGATTTTTCGTCGCCTGAGCGTGTTTGATAACCTGATGGCCGTCTTACAGATCCGTGACGATCTGACCTCGGAGCAACGTACCGACCGCGCTAACGAGCTGATGAATGAGTTCCATATCTCCCATCTGCGTGACAGCATGGGCCAGGCGCTTTCCGGTGGGGAACGCCGCCGCGTGGAGATTGCCCGGGCGCTGGCGGCCAATCCAAAATTTATTCTGCTGGATGAGCCTTTTGCCGGCGTTGACCCTATTTCGGTTATCGATATCAAGAAAATTATTGAACACCTGCGCGACAGCGGTCTTGGCGTCCTGATCACCGATCACAACGTACGCGAGACGCTGGCGGTTTGCGAGCGCGCTTATATCGTTAGCCAGGGCCATCTTATCGCCCACGGTTCACCCGAACAGATCCTTGAGGATGAACAAGTTAAGCGAGTCTATTTGGGCGAAGAGTTCAGACTCTGATAAGGTGTCCTGACTGATGATGTTTTTTGAGGAATCCGTATCCTGAATATGAAGCAAGGTTTGCAGCTCAGGCTTAGCCAACAGCTTGCCATGACGCCACAACTGCAGCAGGCGATTCGCTTGCTGCAACTCTCTACGCTTGAACTCCAGCAGGAAATTCAGCTGGCGCTGGAAAGTAACCCGCTGCTTGAACAAACCGATCTTCATGAAGAAGTGGATAGCCGCGAATATCAGGAAAAAGAGGCGCTGGACACGCGCGAGGCGCTTGAGCAAAAGGATATGCCGGAAGAGCTGCCGCTCGATGCGACCTGGGATGAGATTTACACCGCCGGTACGCCGTCGGGCACCGGCACCGACTATCACGACGATGAGCTGCCGGTTTATCAGGGAGAAACGACCCAGACGCTGCAGGATTACCTGATGTGGCAGGTTGAGCTGACGCCCTTTACCGATACCGATCGCGCCATTGCGACCGCCATTGTCGATGCGGTGGATACCACCGGCTACCTCACCGTTTCGCTCCAGGATATTCAGGAAAGCATCGGCGACGAAGAGGTTTCCGCTGAAGAGGTAGAAGCGGTACTGAAGCGCATCCAGCGTTTTGATCCCGTTGGCGTCTGCGCACGCGATCTGCGCGACTGCCTGCTGGTCCAGCTGTCACAGTTTTTGGCGGATACGCCGTGGCTGAAGGAAGCCAGACTGATCGTCAGCAATCATTTGGATCTTCTGGCCAATCACGATTTTCGTAGCCTGATGCGCGTTACGCGTCTGAAAGAAGACGTGCTGAAAAACGCCATGCAGCTGATTCAGTCGCTCGATCCTCGTCCCGGTCAGTCGATCAACACCAGCGAGCCGGAATACGTTATTCCTGACGTGCTGGTGCGGAAGATCGGCAAGCGCTGGGTGGTGGAACTGAACGCCGACAGCGTGCCCGGTCTGCGCATCAACCAGCACTATGCTTCGCTCGGCGCCGGAAACCGCAGCGACAGCGACAGCCAGTTTATTCGCAGCAACCTGCAGGAAGCAAAATGGCTGATTAAAAGCCTTGAAAGCCGCAACGATACGCTGCTAAAAGTGACGCGCTGTATCGTCGATCAGCAGCAGGCTTTCTTTGAGCAAGGCGAAGAGTTTATGCGTCCTATGGTGCTGGCCGATATCGCTTCTGCGGTAGATATGCACGAGTCGACCATATCGCGAGTTACCACGCAAAAGTACCTGCACAGCCCGCGCGGTATTTTTGAACTGAAATATTTTTTCTCCAGCCACGTTAATACCGAAGGCGGAGGTGAAGCCTCTTCTACGGCTATACGCGCGCTGGTGAAAAAATTGATCTCGGCGGAGAATCCCGCCAAGCCTCTTAGCGACAGCAAGCTGACCACGCTGCTTTCCGATCAGGGAATCATGGTGGCCCGCCGTACCGTTGCGAAGTACCGAGAGTCTTTATCCATCCCGCCCTCAAACCAGCGCAAACAGCTGGTCTGAACGAACAGATAAGGAATAGCCTATGCAACTCAATATTACCGGGCAGAATGTGGAAATCACCGAGCCGTTACGCGAATTTGTCACCACGAAATTCGCCAGGCTGGAGCAATATTCCGACCGAATTACGCAGGTTTATATTGTCCTGAAGGTGGAAAGAGTGACGCAGATAGCCGATGCGACGCTACACGTCAGCGGTGGGGAGTTGCATGCCACCTCGGAAGAAAAAGATATGTACGCGGCGATAGACGGCCTGACAGACAAGCTGGTGCGCCAACTCAATAAACATAAAGACAAGTTGAAGCAACATTAAATTTTAAAAACCTGTTGATTATTTTTACACCGCCTTTGCTAATAAAGTGGCGTAAAATGTTCCGGCTCGTCCTCTTATCGCAGGGGACGGGCCGTTAATCAATAAGGCGTGTTGCACTCGACCGATGGCCCGCAGGCAGCCTGAGCTGCCTGCCGAGCCGTTTTGCCAGGCGGAAGTAAAATTAAGTGAACCTATGATGAACAATGACCTGAAACTGGAACTGAGCTCGGTACTGAGTCTCTCCTGTACCCGCAATGGCGTGCACTGCCAGAGTAAAAAGCGGGCGCTGGAAATTATCAGCGAGCTGGCGGCCAAACAGCTGAATCTGCCGCATCAGACCATTTTTGAAGCGATCCTGACGCGCGAGCGGATGGGAAGTACTGGTATAGGTAACGGCATCGCTATCCCGCACGGTAAACTGGTAGAAGATACACTGCGCGCGGTGGCCGTGTTTATCCGTCTTGAGCAGCCTATTGCTTTTGATGCCATTGATAACCAGCCGGTAGATTTACTGTTTGCGCTGCTGGTCCCTGCCGACCAGTGCAAAACGCATCTGCATACGCTGTCTCTCGTAGCAAAACGCCTGGCCGATAAAACGGTCTGTCGGCGACTGCGGGCGGCGCAAAGCGACGAAGAGCTTTTTGAAATCATGGCGGAAACCCCGGCGGAGCAGTAGCCAGGCTGGCGCAAAGCGCTGTTTGTCAGGGAACCTTTTTCCCTTTGAAAAGGCTTAAACTCAGGAGAATAAGTCATGGTGCTGATGATCGTCAGCGGGCGTTCCGGCTCTGGTAAATCCGTTGCTTTACGGGCGCTGGAAGATATGGGCTTTTACTGCGTGGACAATCTTCCCGTGGTGCTGCTGCCAGAGCTGGCCAGATCGCTGGCCGATCGTAATATGTCGGCTGCGGTCAGCATTGATGTACGTAACATGCCTGAATCACCGGAAGTTTTTGAAAAAGCCCTGACCGGCTTGCCCGACAGCTTTTCTCCCCAGCTGCTGTTTCTGGATGCCGATCGCAACACGTTGATCCGCCGCTACAGCGATACGCGCCGACTGCACCCTCTTTCCAGCAAAAATCTTTCGCTGGAGAGCGCTATCGATGAAGAGAGCGATCTTCTGGAGCCCCTGCGTTCCCGCGCCGATCTGATTGTCGATACCTCAGAGATGTCGGTGCACGAACTGGCCGAGATGCTGCGCACGCGGCTGCTTGGCAAGCGTGAACGCGAGCTGACCATGGTATTTGAATCCTTCGGCTTTAAGCACGGTATTCCAATTGATGCGGACTATGTTTTTGACGTCCGCTTCCTGCCGAATCCGCACTGGGATCCTAAACTGCGTCCGATGACCGGCCTGGATCGTCCGGTCGCCGCCTTTCTCGATCGCCATACTGAAGTGCATAATTTTATCTACCAGACGCGCAGCTATCTTGAGCTTTGGCTGCCCATGCTGGAGACCAATAACCGTAGCTATCTTACCGTCGCTATTGGCTGTACGGGCGGCAAACATCGTTCGGTTTATATAGCCGAACAGCTGGCCGACTATTTCCGTTCACGCGGCAAAAATGTACAGTCTCGTCATCGCACTCTGGAAAAGCGCAAATCATGACAGTGAAACAAGTGGTTGAGATTAAAAACAAGCTTGGTATGCATGCCCGTCCGGCAATGAAGCTTTTTGAACTGGTGCAGAGTTTTGATGCGGAAGTGCTGCTACGCAATGAGAGCGGGACAGAAGCCGAAGCCAGCAGCGTGATTGCGCTGTTAATGCTCGATTCTGCCAAGGGCGGCCAGATTGAAATTGAAGCCAGCGGTCCGGATGAAGAGAAAGCGCTGGCGGCAGTAATCGAGCTGTTTAATGCAGGCTTTGACGAAGACTAGCCGTCGGGCTTCCCACGAGTGAAAGCGGTTCGCCCTGCCCCTGCTGCCTGGTAACGGGGCCGCTATAAAAAAGCCAGCGTGCCCGTCAGTAGTCTGACAAGCTTCGCTTTTCAGCGAAGCTTATGTGCCTGCAGGAAGCCTTCCCCGCCCAGCTGCCGCATCTGGCGTAAAATCCACTGCTGGCGCTGGCGAACCCACGCTGACGGCGCATCGGCCCTGAAGCGAATCGGGTTAGGCAGCACCGCCGCCAGCAGCGCCGCTTCCGCCATCGTCAGTCGGCTGGCCGGCTTGTGGAAATAGCGCTGTGACGCGGCCTCAACGCCAAAAACGCCAGGACCAAATTCCGCCACGTTCAGATAGACCGTCAGAATACGCCTTTTTGTCCATACGGTTTCAATGCCGACCGTTAAACCCGCTTCCAGTCCTTTACGCACCCAGCTCCGTCCGTCCCATAAAAATACATTTTTCGCGGTTTGCTGCGACAGTGTAGAAGCACCACGCCCGCCTCCGCCTTCGTTTTCCAGTACGGACTGGATAGCCTGCACGTCAAATCCCCAGTGCGTTGGAAATTTTTGATCTTCCGAAGCAATGACCGCCAGCGGCATCCAGGGCGCGATCCGATCCATGCTTACCCAGTCAGAATGGGCAACATAATGAAAGTCACCGCTAAACCACGCGCTTACCTGACGCTCTGCCATCACCGCAGAGAAAGGCACGGGTAAAAATGCAAAAAGCAGGATCCCGGTAAGCCATACCCCCGCTACAGCGATAACCAGGCGTAATACCCATTTTTTTAAATGCTGAAAAACTGATTTTTTATGCTGCCTCATAAAAATATATCCATTACGATCTTATCAATTCCTGTAACATTGTTGTTTTAAATACGCTTCACGATTGCTAAAAGCAGGCGGTAATTGCCGTAAATGAAACCGCTTTCATCTGTTTACAATCCGTATCACTTTGTAAATGGGCTAACGCCATCAATTACTTCCGTAAAAAAGGAATCGGTTCCAGCGCTTAAACGAAGCTAAAGCGCTGAAGAATTAATCACTCAGTTGTAGCGGATACACCGTTAAAAATAGATTCATACCTCTTATGAATGATTTGTTCTAACCTCGGTAAAACTAATCACATCCCCGCTTTCATCGCGCTATGAGGCACAATGTGGCGCAAACAGGCTTTGGCATTATCTGGACCTGAAAAACAATTTTGCCTGGCAAAAAGCTTCAATGAATCGTTATAAACTCTCATTAGCTGTTTCTTTCATCCCTGCCTGAACCGTTTCGGCTCAGAGACCCTAATCTCATAAAAAAACATCTATAACATAGAGTTAAATATTTACCTTCCGTTGATAAATTTCTTTCTCATCAGCGTTCCCTCTCTTCAGGACCGGTTACCAGGAGACAATCATCTAAACCGGACAAAAAGTGGTACAACTGTGCATTTTATGAGCAATAACGCGAATAAATTCATTCCGTGCTTGACTGTATCATCAAATTAATGTTTTCTGTCTGGAAACGCTGCTCTACATCACACATCTTAATGAATCTCGTAACGTGTGACGCGAGTTTTGCTAAGGTAGTGGCTAAGCGTTTTAACCAATACCGCACCTGTGCTTTGTACTCTTCCATTAAGAATGGCACAGGCGCTCGATTTCCCTGGTGTTGGCGCAGTATTCGCGCACCCCGGCCTCGGTCGGGGTCATTTTTTTTGGGCCTTAGTAACCCATTCACGTAATACCTGCACATCCTTTCGCCACTCTTGTTTAAGTTCGTCAATCCATTCCTGAACGTTGTCCCACCATGCCGGTAGCTCAGGGCTTTGGATCTGCTTCGCCAGCTGCTGTAAATGAACCAGGCCAACTGAACCCGCTGCGCCTTTGATCTTGTGCCCCTCTTCCGCGATCCCTTTTTGATCGCGCGCGGTCATATTCAAATCCAGCACTTCCAGGTAACCCGGCATCATTTTTTCAAACATTTCCAGGCTCTGCACAATCAGCTGCGGCCCGACCAGCTCAATATATTGCTCTAACATAGCCGTATCCAGCAGGCCCGGTGCCTCTGCGATTGCCTGTACCTGTTCGTCATCCTGTTCCTGATAATCCCAGTACTTCTGAATGATGGCCGTTAGCGCCGGAACCGCCAGCGGCTTGCTCAGCACGTCGTCCATTCCCGCGTCCAGATACTCTTTTTTGTCCTTTAACACGTTGGCCGTGAGCGCCACCAGCGGCGGCAGCTGCTGATGTTTGTAGCGCTGGTGGATCTCGCGCGCGACATCCAGGCCGGTCATATCGGGCAGCTGAATATCCAGCAGCACCAGATCGAACTCTTCGGGATCGAACATCGCCAACGCCTCTGCGCCCGTCATCGCCACTTCTACGCTGTTGCCCAGTTTTTCCAGCACCGAGCGCGCGACAACCACGTTCAGCTCAATGTCTTCCACCAGCAGCACGTGCAGCGCCGGTAGCGGCATATCGTCAGCAGGCTGCTCGTCTTCGTGCTGCATGGCGATACGCGGCGCGTTAATGGTTAAGGTGAAGCAGGAACCCTTGCCCGGCGCGCTTTTCACCGTAATATCACCGCCCATGCTTTGCGCAAGGCGTCGCGACACTGCCAGGCCGATACCGGTGCCGGTCGCAGGTTTACCGCCATTCTGATCTTTTACCTGGTAATACATGGCAAAGATCTTGTCCTGCTCATCCTGCGGAATGCCCATCCCGGAATCTTCCACGTCAAAACGCAGGCAATCTTCCCCCTGGTAATCCACTCTGACGATGATGTTGCCCTGCTGCGTAAACTTCACCGCATTGCCGATTAAATTCCACAGGATCTGACGCAGGCGCGTGCCGTCGGTAATAATTTTATGAGGAAGAGGCTGATGCGTCTCCAGAACGAATTTCAGACCCTTAGGCTGCGCCAGCAGGCCGGAGAGATTCTCAAGGTCAGCCATAAATTCGGTAAAATCGATCGGCTGGTTATCCAGCTGCACCTTGCGTCGTTCAATTTTATCCATTTCGATAACGTCGTTAAAAATGTTGCCGAGCGTAATGGCCGATACGTGAATGGTTTTCAGGTATTTGAGCTGCTCCTGGTTCAGTTCGGTGTCCAGCAAAATACGGCTTAACCCGACGATGCCGTTAAGCGGCGTACGAAGCTCGTGGCTGATCGTAGAAATAAAAGTGGTCTTCTCCCTGCTCGCGTTCTCTAAAGCGTCCTGATAGCGCTTACGCTCCGTTATATCGCGCCCAAACCCCATCAGCCCGCTACGTTTGCCAACACGGTCGTAATAAGGCACTTTGCGGATTTCAAAGCAGGATTTGCGTCCGTCGGGGTATTGCAGCCACTGTTCATAGGTCAATGACACGTTATGGCGGAAAACCTTTTCGTCCGTTTCCAGTACCTTAGTGGCCGCGTCGCGATCATAAACATCGTGCGGCGTCAGGCCAATCAGCTGTTTTTCGCTTTTGCCGGTTAACAGTTCCATTGCGCGGTTACAGCCGGAAAACTGCTGGTCGATGTTGCGATAAAAAACCAGATCGGGCGACGCATCCAGAAAAGAGCGCAGAAAAGAGGACTGTTGCTCCAGCTCTATTTGCGCCTGCTCACGGATCGTCATCTCTTCGGTCAGCTTATCCATAACCTGCAGGCGTGCTTTTTCCGCTCTGATACGATCGGCAATCTCCTGGTTAAGCTGGGTGATGTTTTCTTTCATCTGCTGGTTGAGTTCCAGATCGCGGTGGCGCATCTCTTCCAGCTTGTCCACCAGGCGCGCCAGGCGCTGTCGCGACTCCTCAAGCTGCTCAACCACTACCGACAGGAAATAAACGGCCCAGGGCGTAATTAACAGGCCAAAAAAGACTGAGCGAACCATATCAATACTTTCCACATGGCCGCGTAGCACCATGGTCACCGCCATCTGCACAATCATCGCCAGAACGACCAGCGCGGAAGCCAGCAACAGTGAAAAACGCACCAGCCCCAGTTTCACCATCAGATCGACGTAATACTGGGCTAACAGACGAATTTGTTTCATAAAAGATCCTTGCAGAGCGGTTGGGTCAATCATACCGCAAAAGCCTGAAAGGCCAAGGTTGCGGGTGAAATGCCCGTGGTGCACCTGTTTAGTGCATTTGGAAGACAAGTGATTACTTACGCACTGGAAGAAAAGCGTGTGATTTAACAAGGAAAATGCGCTGGCAGCAGCGGTTACTTCCTGAAATATCACCGGTTAGTGGCGCCCTGCTATCAATTAAGGCGCTTTTAGCCGCTGCATAATTCCGCTGCTTTAGTTTATGGATAAATGCATGACGGTTTTTTAAATTTCATTACGATAAGCGCTTTCGGTGGCGTTTTACTGATTTGCAGATAGAATAATCATTCACGATAAGTGGTAATTTAGTCACTCACAGCCTGATTAATTTTACTAATGATGATACGCGGTTTAATTCAAATCCATGACAACCTGAAAAACAGTGCGTTTCAACAATTAACACCTCTTTACCAGCATATTCTGCTGACAATAACCCCGGCACCAGCATGGTGCAGAGATTTGCTGCCTGCACTACAGTGAGACAGCTCACACTTAACAGGGTTTCTGTGATGAAACTCCATGCAGAAAAAACAGCAATAAAATCATAATAATCAAATGGATAGATCTTAAAAGGGCACTAAATACCGTTAAGAGGCGGCTATTTGACCTGAGTACGCTTTCCCGATAAGTTGGAAATTCGCTGGAAGCGTTCCTGACGGGCCAGTGTCTCGGCATATCTATGCAGCAAGAAGACTCCCTCATGATGCAAGTTATCTCCCATCAGAGACCCGGAAATTAACGAGCTTTTTCTTCAGAGAGTCCTGAAGAAAAATGCCCGGCGAACAGTCACCCGACAAGCGGTCAGGAAAATGATACAGAGCCTGGGGAGCCTTCTCCGTCGCAATCTGTGCCTGAAATAACGTAGGTAATGTCAAAAGAAGTCAGGAGGTCTGCCATGTCCAATCCACAAGCGTTTCCCTATGGTCTGTATGACCCATCGCAAGAAAACGACAGCTGCGGCGTCGGTTTTATTACCCGCAAGGATGGCGAGCAGACCCATGAAATTCTTCAGATGGCGCACAGTGCACTCTGCACGGTGCCGCATCGTGGCGGCATGTCAGCCGAAGGCGTGGGCGACGGTGCCGGCGTCAATGTAGATATTTCTCTGCAATTTTTCCGCAAGATTACCGGTACGCCACTTAAGTCAGGCCATTTCGGCGTGGGCAACTTTTTTGTCCCTAAAGATGATGAACAGCGCGCCCGTGCGGAAAGCCTGGTAGAAGAGACGCTGGCCGCGCACGGCCTGGACATCATTTTAAAGCGCGATATGCCGCTCGATACCAGCGTTCTGCGGCCGGCGGCCATCCAGTTCCAGCTGCCTATCGTGCAATGGGTATTTAACGCGCCTTATGACGTGGCCGATCGGGACGACTTTGAAAAACGCATCTATCGCGCCCTGCTGGCTATTGAAGCCCGTGCTTTTACCGAAAGCGAATTTGGCGGTCTTTATCCGCTTTCTCTTTCATCACGCACCCAGGTTTTCAAAGCTCGCCTGAATTCCAACGAAGTGATCCCATATTTTAAAGATCTGACCGATCCGGACCATCAGGTTCGCGGCCTGTTCTTCCATACCCGTTTTTCAACCAATACCGATCCGCATACCACGATGGCGCAGCCTTTCCGCCTGATGGCGCACAACGGCGAACTGAATACGGATCGTAAAAACCGTATTGCCGAAGCTGCGCTGGCGCTGGCGCGCGGTAAAAAGATCGTGCGGCCAAAAGGCCAGTCGGACAGCTCGCGTCTGGATCAGAGCATCCACAGCCGCCTGATGGAAGATAACCTTGACCTGATCAACGCGGTGGTCTCCATGATGCCGCCAGCGTGGGAAAACGATGACACGCTGTCGCCGGAAGTCCGTGCGATGCTGGAATATTTTTCGCTGTACGAAGAGAAAAACGATGGCCCGGCGGCGCTCATCTTCGGTAACGGCGAAGTGATTGGCGCGCGTCTGGACCGTCTGGGCCTGCGTCCGCTGCGTTCGGTAGAGACCGCTGAATATATCGGTGCCATGTCGGAAGCCGGACAAATTGCCTTCCCTCCGGAAAGCGTGCTGCGTCGTGGCCGTATCGAAGCGGGCGGCATGCTCTATTACGATCACCAGGAAAAGCGTAGCTACACCACCAACGAAGCGCTGGAGAAGCTGGCCGCCGAGAAAGATTATCCGGCGCTGCTGGAGCAGGCTCGCGTAACCTTGCAGGATCTGCCGGTTGTGCCTGCCGAGCAGCAGGGTTCGCCGCTGCGTTACGGTGGTGACTTAAAAACCTATCAGCGTTTCGTCGCCTATTACTACAACCAGGAAAGCTTTAAGTTCATGATGGATCCTATGCTGGCAACCGGCGCGGAAAAGATCTCCGCGATGGGTTACGGCAATGCCATCAACGGGCTTTCCGATCACGAAGGCGGCATGGCGCACTATTTTTCACAACGCTTTGCGCAGGTGACCAACCCGCCGCTGGATTCTATCCGCGAGGCAGATGGCATGACGCTACGCGTTGCGCTGGGTGCCAAGCCGCATCTGGGCCGCAGCAAAGGCCGCCAGATAATCGTTCCCACACCGATTCTGACCCATCTGGATATGTTGCAGCTGCGCGAGCAGGATGTTGCTCCTTATGCGCGGTTCGACATGCTTTATCGTCCGGTGGTGGGCAGCGATGCGCAAAGCCGTACCGATAACGCCATTGCGCTGGAAAAAGCGATTGACGATCTGGCGCAGCAGGTGGTGGATTTCGCCCGCGCACAGGGCGGCATTGCTGTCCTGACTGACCGCCATATCTCCAGCGAGCGCGCCGCTATCCCAATGCTGCTGGTGGTTTCCGCTATTAACCAGCGTCTGGTGCAGGAAGGTCTGCGTCTGGACGTGTCGCTGGTCGTAGAAAGCGGACAAAGCATCTCTTCGCACCATATCGCTGCCGCGCTGGGCTTTGGCGCTTCCGCTATTTATCCGCTTGGCGTACAGATGCGGGCCGAAGAGAAATACGGTGAAGGCGAAGAAGGCAATAAAGCCTTTAAGCGCTATGCCAAAGCTGCCGAAAAAGCGCTGATGAAAACCATGGGCAAAGTGGGTCTGTGTACCGTGGAAAGCTACAGCTGCGGCGAATTCTTTGAGCCTAACTTCCTGGATACTGAAGATCGGGTTCTGAAGAAATACTTCCCGAATATTAAAACGCCGGTTGGCGGCGCGGGCTTTGCCACTATCGCGCAGATGGCCGTGGACTGGCATCAAAGCGCTCTTAGGATCCAGGGCGAATCAGAAGTGCCGCTGCTGGGCCTATTTAAAGAACGTGCCGAAGGCGCTGGCCACTCATACGGTACCATCGCGGTACGTACTTTTATCGATATGACCGAGCAGCCGCTGCGCTTTGCCAATGCCGACAAGCCGCGCGAAGAGGACGACTTTATCCGTCTGTTGACGCTGGCAAAACTGGATAACGCTTTCAATATCAAGCCGAACTCCTTTGCCGACAGCAGCTTCGAGCGTATTCCGAACGAGGTTATCGACAACTTTGCCATCACGCCGGATTACCGCGAGTTCTCCAGCCAGATGCATGAAGAACGTAAACGTCGTCCGGCCGCGCTGCGCGATATTCTGACTTTCCCGGCAGATTTGACTCACGTCGACAGCGTTGCGGAATTTAGCCGTAAGCTGGGCCGCTATTCGCTGATTAACAACGGCTTCGCCGTGCGTGGTCTGCTGTGCGAGGCGGGTGACGGCGGCGAAGGCCACTTTACGCTGCGCCTTTCTGACACGATTGCAGGCCTGAAGACGGAAGTTGAGCGCCTCTCTGCCCTGCTGGCCGCGCTGAAAAGCCGCTTCGGCGACGAAATCAGCAGTGGCGAAGTAATGGCGGGCAGCCTGCATATTATTGCCTCGGGCAAAGCGGCGGACTATCTGTCGCGGATGTTTACCACTTCGCCTTCTCTGCCGTTAAGCGAAGTACAGCCAGCCAGCGAAATTACCCGTACCTTCGCTTCCGGCGCGATGAGCCACGGCGCACTGGTGGCACCGGCTCACGAAGCGGTGGCGCACGGCACCAACATGGTTGGCGGCATGAGCAACTGCGGTGAAGGCGGCGAGCACTATTCCCGTCACGGCACTATCCGCGCCTCGCGCATTAAGCAGCTGGCTTCCGGCCGCTTCGGCGTCTGGGCCGCTTACCTGGCCGACCCGATGCTGGAAGAGCTGGAAATCAAAATTGGCCAGGGCGCAAAACCAGGCGAAGGCGGACAGCTGCCGGCGGCCAAAGTTACGGTAGAAATTGCCGCCGCGCGTGGCGGTACGCCTGGCGTGGAGCTGGTTTCACCCCCTCCGCACCATGACACCTACTCTATCGAAGATCTGGCGCAGCTGATTCACGACTGCAAGGCGGCGCGCGTACGCGTCATCGTCAAGCTGGTCTCTTCAGAAGGTATCGGCACCATCGCGGTTGGCGTTGCCAAAGCGGGTGCGGACGTGATTAACGTTGCCGGTAACACTGGCGGCACGGGTGCGGCTTCGGTAACCAGCCTGAAATATACCGGTCGCGTGGCGGAAATCGGCATTGCCGAAGTTCATCAGGCGCTGTGCGCTAACGGCCTGCGCCAAAAAGTTCTGCTGCGCAGTTCTGGCGCGCAGCAAACCGGCAGCGACGTAGTGAAATCGGCACTGCTGGGCAGCGACAGCTTTGAATTTGGCACCACCGCGCTGATGATGCTGAAGTGCGTGATGGCTAAAAACTGTAACGTGAAATGCCCGGCGGGTTTGACGACCAATGCCGAGGCTTTCGACGGCGATCCGCGTCAGCTGGCGCAATATTTTATGAATGTTGCTCACGAAGTGCGTGAAATCCTGGCCCGTCTTGGCCTGCGCTCGCTGCGTGAAGCGCGTGGCCGCTCCGATCTGCTGCACCTGATGGACCATCCGCTGGAAGTTGGCAAACTGGATCTGCGGGCAATGCTGACCGTCGTACCGGAAATCAAAATCGCTCACCCGGTTTACCTGGAGAAAGATTTTGAGCTGGACGATGGCTGGGTTGGCCAGGTAGAGAGCGCGCTGCTGAAAACGGACAGCACGATTGAGCTGGGCCATGGCATCACGTTGAACAACCGTAACAAGAGCGTCGGTGGCCAGCTGGCTATCGATATTGAGCGTCTGCTTAACCATAAGCTAAGCAAAGCAGAGCTGGCCGCCATGCCTGCCGTGCTGGCAGACGATCGTGGACGTCACTATCTGGCACCGGAAACGGTAAGAATTACCACGTCCGGTTCTGCCGGGCAGTCGTTCGGCGTGTTCTGTAACGATGGTATGCAGTTGAAGCATCGCGGCACCTGTAACGACGGCGTGGGCAAAGGCCAGTGCGGCGGCGAGCTGATCGTCATGTCGCCAGGCGGCGGTTCACAGGATGCAGAAGGCAACGTTTTGATCGGCAACTTCGCACTGTTTGGGGCAACCGGCGGACGCCTGTTTGTGCAGGGCCAGGCGGGCGACCGTTTTGCCGTGCGTAACTCCGGCGCAACGGCAGTAGTCGAAGGCGTGGGCGATTTCTGCTGCGAATATATGACCAACGGCGCGGTGTTAAACCTCGGCACCTTCGGTACCGGATTCGGTAACGGGATGAGCGGCGGTTTCGCCTACCAGTACGACCCGTACCGCAAGCTGGCCAGTCATGCAGCGGGCGACTCTGTTCTGTTCGGTGCGATTACCGACAACGACGAGATGGCCAGAACCCATAAAGATGCGGTGCTGACTATGCTGCGCTGGCATCTGCAGGCAACCGGTTCGCCGCGTGCGGCCTGGCTGCTGGAGCACTGGGAAACCGAATGCCAGCACTTTGTCTACGTGATGCCGCGTTCACTGCTGCTTTACCAGGACAGCAAAGAGATTCTGAAGGCGAAAGCGCGTAAAGACCTGCTGGAAGAGTTGTCTACCGCGCTGGCGGCCCATCAGGTGGCAAAATTTAAAGCGGCATGGCGCAATAAATCGACCATCGCTAACGGTGCGGTGCCGGCCTACGGCGCGACCGATACGCCGGAAATGTTCGTGCTGCTGAACAACTATACCGTGCTCAGCTTTGCACAACAGCTGGCGCTCTCGCGCCTGCCAAAAGGCACCTCGGTAGATAACGCAGCCGTAGAAAAAGCCGTGCGTAACCTGCTGATGACGGAAGACTTTGCTCTGATCAGCAAGCTACAGCGCCACGCGCGTTCGGCGATTGAAAGCTACAGCGACGACGAGCTGGCCTGCCTGATAGCCGCGAAGCGTATGGCGGACTACAAAGCGGCGTTAACGCAGCGTAATATTCGTTCAATGGACAGCCTGGCTACCTATGGCTGGATCATTTATCAGGATGCGCGTAACCGCGAAGTACTGGGGGGACTGCCTGACTTCGAAGAGCTGTTTGCCCGCGCCGCGCTGCCGGAGATCGCTGCTGCCGTCGGGAAACTTTCCTGACAATGAGCCTTTGTTTATATGACGGATCGAGTACAGAAAACCGATGAAAATTCCTTACATTCCTGAAGACGCGCCGTTTAACGGCGAGCAGAAATACTGGCTGGCGGGCTTTCTTGCCGGATTACATTCACGTCTGCTGGTGCTGGAAGAGCGTCCGCAGGCTGACAATGGCACCGGCGCGGCGGCCACTACGCAGCTGCATATCCTGTTTGGCTCACAAACGGGCAATGCGGAAGCGCTGGCGCAAAGCGCAGCGAAAGCAGCACGCGATAGCGGCCTGGTCCCTGTCGTGCAGGCGCTGGGCGAAGTGGATATCGATATTTTCGCCTCTATGCGTCACGTGCTGGTTATCACGTCAACCTATGGCGAAGGCGAGATGCCGGATAACGCGCAGCTGTTCTGGCAGGCTATCTCTGCCAGCACCGCGCCGCGTCTTGAACAGATGCACTTTGCGGTACTGGCAATTGGCGATACCGGCTACGACGGCTTCTGCCAGGCCGGTAAATTTATCGATATGCGTCTGGAACAGCTCGGTGCGCAACGCCTGGCCGACCGTATCGACTGCGATATTGACTATGAAGATCCGGCTCAGCAATGGCTTGCCGGTTCGATGCCGCAGTTTGCCGCCAGCGCGGGCAGCAGTGGTAAGGCGCTGGAAAACCGTCCGGAAGCGCCGGTTATTCCAGGCAGCAATAAGCAGAATCCTTACGCTGCGGCGCTGGTCACCAATAAGCGTCTCTCAGGGCCTGATTCGGAAAAAGACATTCGTCATTTCGAATTCGACCTGACCGACAGCGGGCTGAAATATGAAGCGGGTGATGCGCTTGGCGTCATTCCGGTTAACGACCCGACGCTGGTTAACCTGCTGCTGAAGCAGCTGAAGGCCGATTACGATACGCCGGTTTCCGGTTACGATCGCAGCCTGGGCGATCTGTTAACCTACCAGTTTGAGATTTCTGAGCCTTCACGCAAGCTGATTGAATGGGTTGGTCAAAACACCACTAACCAGGAGCTGCGTCATGTTCTGCAGCATGATGATAAAGATGCGATGGGCGTCTGGCTGTGGGGCAAAGATTCGCTGGATCTGCTGCAGCTTGAACTGGCGCGTACGCTGAGCATTCCTGAATTTGTTGCGCTACTGCGTCCATTACAGCATCGCGCTTATTCCATCTCTTCCAGCTCTAAGGCGCACCCTAATCAGGTTCATCTCACCATTGCCTCCGTGCGCTACCACAGTGCAGGACGCGCGCGTAACGGCGTCTGCTCGACCTACCTGGCCGAGCGCGTGGGTCGCGGTGAAAAGCCAGCCATTTTTATTTCGCCAAACAAAGCGTTCCGCGTTCCGGCTAACAACGATGCGCCGCTGATCATGGTTGGCCCCGGCACCGGTATCGCGCCTTTCCGCGCCTTTTTGCAGGAGCGTCAGGCAACCGGCGCAAAAGGCAAAAACTGGCTGTTCTTTGGCGATCAGCGCCTGGAGCACGACTTTATCTATCGTGACGAGCTGCTGGCGTGGCAGGAAAACGGTCTGCTGAACCGTCTGGATCTGGCTTTCTCACGCGATCAGGCCAAAAAGATTTATGTACAGAACCGCATGATGGAACAGGGTGCCGAGCTGTATGCCTGGCTGCAGGAAGGCGCTTACTTCTATGTGTGCGGCGATGCGTCACGTATGGCCAAGGACGTGGATAAAGCGCTGTATGAGATTATCGCCCAGTTTGGCGGTCTCTCTGCCGAGCGTGCTGCCGATTACGTGGATCAGCTGAAGAAAGAGAAGCGTTACCTGCGCGACGTTTACTGATGCTTCACCGTTAAAAAGCCATAAAAAAACCAGCCTGCAAAGGCTGGTTTTACAACGACTGCCGAACTCACAGTCAGCTAATAGCTTTTACTTCACGACGCGCAGCGACGGACGACCTCCGCGCGGCGGCGGCTCGTCGTTGCCATCATCATCCTGCCCGCTATCATCTGGCCGATCGCCATCGATAACCGACATGACCGTTTCAGGTGCCTCAGCGTCCGGATTGTACTCGCCCGCCGCTTCGTAGACCGGTTCTGGCTCAAACATGGTTCCCGCACCGTTTTCACGCGCGTAGATAGCCATCACCGCTGCCAGCGGCACGCTGACCTGACGAGGCACGCCGCCGAAGCGGGCGTTGAAAGTAACCTCATCGTTGCCCAGCTCGAGATTGCCTACGGCACGCGGCGCGATATTCAGGACAATCTGTC
Organism: Erwinia sp. BNK-24-b; assembly: GCF_047456155.1. Classification (NCBI taxonomy): domain Bacteria; kingdom Pseudomonadati; phylum Pseudomonadota; class Gammaproteobacteria; order Enterobacterales; family Erwiniaceae; genus Erwinia; species Erwinia sp. BNK-24-b. The sequence goes on along the minus strand of NZ_CP179901.1, from coordinate 371,094 downwards.
CATCGCGAGCGTACTCCAGCGGCACCATCACGCCGGGCAGATTAATATCCACCACGAGATGAGGCGTCAGCTGGTTGTCCAGCAGCCATTCGTAGAACGCCCTGAGCAGATAGGGGCGACGAGCGGTAAGTTGCGACATTTCCATATTAGCCCCGCGTATGCAGGCGCATTTCGCGTTCTGCTTCCGTCAGGGAAGCCAGGAAGGAGTCACGTTCGAATACGCGCGTCATGTAGCCTTTCAGCTCTTTTGACCCGGCACCGATCAGCTCGATACCCATCTGCGGCAAACGCCACAGTAGCGGTGCCAGATAGCAGTCAACCAGGCTGAACTCTTCGCTCATAAAGAAAGGCGTGCGGGAGAAAAGCGGCGCAATCGCCAGCAGCTCTTCACGCAGCTGTTTACGCGCGGCTTCCGCTTCCTGCGCCGTACCGTTTTCTACTTTACGCATCAGCGTGTACCAGTCCTGCTCTACGCGGTGCATCATCAGGCGGCTTTCGCCACGCGCGACCGGATAGACAGGCATCAGCGGCGGATGCGGGAAGCGTTCATCAAGGTATTCCATGATGATGCGGGACTCATACAGCGTCAGCTCGCGATCGACTAACGTTGGCACGGTACGGTAGGGATTGAGGTCAATCAGATCCTGGGGCAGATTATCCATTTCTACCTGTTCGATCTCTACGCTGACACCTTTTTCCGCCAGGACAATACGCACCTGATGGCTAAAAATGTCAGTCGGACCAGAAAACAGCGTCATTACCGAACGTTTGTTGGCAGCGACAGCCATGTAAACCTCCAAGTTTATCCAGAAAATTACTGCGCAAGCCCGCCACGCGGCGACCAGGCTGCTAAAATTGCCGCCAGCTGCGGTTGAATCCGGACGACTTATCGCCAGCGCCACCGCCCTGCTAACAGGCACAAAGTGACACACAGTTTACCAGATTTTAGCCAGCTTGTGGGGGTAGGAATTGGGATTTGACGGGAAAATGACAAAGCCCGTTGCGTTTTTAAGAGCTACGCCAGAAAAAAGACAAGAAAAAACCCGGTGCAGGCACCGGGTTTTCGATAATTGACTCTGCAACAGCAGAATAAATTAACGCTTGGAGAACTGTGGACGACGACGTGCTTTACGCAGACCGACTTTCTTACGTTCAACCTGACGAGCATCACGGGTAACGAAGCCTGCTTTACGCAGTTCGCCACGCAGTGACTCGTCGTATTCCATCAGAGCGCGGGTGATACCGTGACGGATCGCACCAGCCTGACCAGAAATACCACCACCTTTAACGGTGACGTACAGATCGAATTTACCAACCAGATCCAGCAGCTCCAGCGGCTGACGAACTACCATGCGGGCAGTTTCGCGACCGAAGTACTGTTCCAGAGAACGCTGGTTGATGACGATGTTACCACTGCCCGGCTTGATAAATACGCGAGCGGTAGAGCTTTTGCGGCGACCAGTGCCGTAGTTTTGATTCTCAGCCATTGCCTGTAATCCCGATTAAATGTCAAGAACTTGCGGTTGCTGTGCCGCATGGTTGTGCTCGTTGCCCGCGTAAACTTTCAGTTTACGGTACATAGCACGACCCAGCGGGCCCTTTGGCAGCATGCCTTTAACCGCGATTTCAATCACACGCTCAGGACGGCGAGCAATCATCTCTTCGAAGGTCGCTTGCTTGATTCCACCGATGTGGCCAGTGTGATGATAGTAAATCTTGTCAGTACGCTTGTTACCGGTTACGGCAACTTTGTCAGCGTTCAGAACGATGATGTAATCACCGGTATCTACGTGCGGAGTGTATTCCGCTTTATGCTTACCGCGCAGACGACGAGCCAGTTCAGTCGCTAAACGACCTAAAGTTTTGCCCGTTGCGTCAACAACATACCAGTCACGTTGGACGGATTCTGGTTTAGCTGTAAAAGTTTTCATCTAAAAGCTTACCCAAATTAAGTTACACGTTGGTGAAATCCCAAACGCTTGAATAAACGGTTGAGGCTCACACGACCATCTCGACCAGCAAGCCCACCCCTTCGGATAGAGTTACTGGAACACAAAGAGTTTTGGGAAAAAAACCTTTGCTGTAACGTGGGGTCGCAAGATTATAGAGAAGTCGCCCGCAAAGCGCGACCCCTTTTTACAATTAAATGCACCCCGACGCCGGGAAATTTAACGGTTCATGGCAGGTGCGGCAGTCGAAGATACTCTTCGCTTTGCATCTCCTGAAGGCGCGAAACGCAGCGCTGATATTCAAACTTCAGCCGCGCGCCCTGGTAAATCTCGTATAGCGTGGCCTCAGCCGAGATCACCAGCTTAACATGACGCTCGTAAAACTCATCTACTAACGCCAGAAAACGGCGCGCCTGATCTTCAGTTTTGTAGATCATTACCGGGACGTTAAACAGCAGTACGCTGTGAAAACGGCGTGATAGCTCGATATAATCGTGCTGGCTGCGCCCTTCCCCGCATAGCGTCAGGAAATCCATCGCGACCACGCCTTCCGCCACGCCCAGCGTTGGCAGCTGACGATGGTTGATTTCCAGCACCGGCCGGTCGGTACGCGCCTTTCCGGCCAGCGCGACAAACATCCTGTCCATTTCTTTGCTGGTCGCTTCATTCAGCGGCATCATCCACAGATGCGCAGAAGTCAGCGTGCGCAGGCGATAATCGATACCCGCATCCACGTTCATGATATCGCAATGTTTCTTGATCATTTCAATCGCGGGAAGAAAACGCGCACGCTGTAAACCGTTGCGGTAAAGCTCATCCGGCGGAATGTTAGAGGTCGCCACCAGCGTGATGCCTCTGGCAAACAGCGCTTCCATCAGCGTGCCCAACAGCATCGCGTCGGTGATGTCTGAGACAAAAAATTCATCGAAGCAGAGCAGATCCGTTTCGCTTTTAAAGCGATCGGCCACGATCTGCAACGGATCGCTCTGTCCCTGTAAGCCGGTCAGCTCTTCATGCACCCGCAGCATAAAGCGGTGAAAATGCAGTCGCTGCTTGCGTTCGCCAGGAATTGCCTGAAAAAACATGTCCATCAGCCATGTTTTACCCCGACCCACGCCGCCCCACATGTAAAGGCCGCGTACGGGGGTTTGCGCTTCGCTTCTCCCTTTTCCTATAAGCTTATTCAGCTTGCCGAACAGCCCTTTTGCCTGGGGTTCGGCGCTGCTGCCAGTACGGCTTAACGCCTGATAAATCGCGTCAAGGCGCGTAACAGCTTCACGTTGAATATCATCAGGTTGATATTCGCCCTTATCCAGCGCCTGCTGATAGAGCGCAAGAGGTGACTTGGTTTGCATAGATTCCCGTTCCCTGAAATATTCGGTGCATCAGGTGGTTGATTGTCGAAAAAAAAGTCGTTCTACACTAAGCGATGCTGCCGCAGGATTCCACTTCCATAAGATTAGCGGTTATAGTGGCTATTAACGGACAGGCATTAAGCCGGAGGTCCTTACGGAACGATGAAGACAACACGGGAGTTATTATGACCTGGGAATACGCGCTTATTGGCCTGGTAGTGGGCCTGATTATTGGTGCTTTGGCCATGCGTTTTGGCAACAGGAAGCTGCGTGAACAGCGCAGTCAGCAGTACGAACTGGAAAAAACGAAAGCCGAACTGGCCGATTATCGTGAAGAGCTGACCAGCCATTTCGCGCAGAGCGCCGAGCTTCTGGACAACATGGCGCGCGACTATCGCCAGCTTTATCAGCACATGGCGAAAGGCTCTAACGACCTGCTGCCAAACCTGCCGGGCGAAAAAAATCCGTTCGCTTATCAGCTTACCGAATCGGAAGCGGATAACGATCAGGTACCGGTACAGATGCCGCGCGACTATCCGGACAGCGCTACCGGCCTGCTGCGTGGCGATCGCACGGCGCACGAGAAATAAAAGCCATCGCTGCACTCGGTGGGCAAGGGGCGTTTATCGCCCCTTATTACTGATAACCGTGTCCCGACGTTGCGGGACGTCCTTCTACCTTGCGAGCCTTAAAGCGATGAAAAAAACATTATTGTTGAGCGCATTAGCTCTGAGCATCAGCATAGGTTTAGCGCCAGCCGCGCAGGCCTCTTTGCCTGCACAAATTCAGGGACAGCCGCTGCCCAGCCTAGCACCAATGCTGGAAAAAGTGCTGCCTGCGGTGGTCAGTGTACATGTGGAAGGCACGCAAAAGACCCAGGCGCAGGAACTTCCTGAACAGCTGAAACGCTTTTTTGGCCAGGAAGATCAGGGCGGTGAAGAGCAGGCCCAACCGTTTGAAGGACTGGCATCCGGCGTGGTGATCAACGCCGAAAAAGGCTACATCCTTACCAATAACCATGTGGTCAACGGCGCCGATAAAATCAGCGTGCAGCTGAGCGACGGCCGGGATTTTGATGCCAAACTCATCGGTCACGACGATCAGACCGATATCGCGCTGATCCAGGTTAGCGGTGCCAAAGGATTAACTCAGGTCAAAATTGCTGATTCTGACCAGCTCAAGGTTGGCGACTTCGCCGTCGCTATCGGCAACCCGTTTGGTCTGGGACAGACGGCCACCTCCGGCATTGTCTCGGCGCTGGGGCGTAGCGGGCTTAATCTTGAAGGGCTGGAAAACTTTATCCAGACCGATGCCGCCATCAACCGCGGTAACTCCGGCGGCGCGCTGGTCAATCTGAACGGCGAGCTGATCGGCATCAATACCGCTATTCTCTCCTCTGCGGGCGGCAATATCGGTATCGGCTTCGCTATTCCGAGCAATATGGCGATGAATCTTGCGCAGCAGCTGATTGAGTTCGGCGAAGTGAAGCGCGGCCAGCTGGGAATTAAAGGCACGGAGATGACGGCGGAGATGGCGAAAGCCTTTAACGTTGACGTTCAGCGCGGCGCCTTCGTTAACGAAGTGCTGCCAGGCTCGGCGGCGGCCAAAGCCGGGATCAAAGCGGGCGATATTATCACCAGCCTTGATGACAAACAGGTTGAAAGCTTTGCCGCACTGCGCGTGAAAATCGGCACTACTCCTCCAGGTAAAGAAGTGAAGGTTGGCCTGCTGCGCGACGGCAAGCCGCAGACGCTAACCGTTAAGCTGGATAACAGCACCCAGACCGCCAGCGCCGAACTGCTAAGCCCAGCCCTACAGGGCGCGACGTTAAGCGACGGCGCTGCCAAAGACGGTACGAAAGGCGTTAGCGTCGACGGCGTGGATAAGGCTTCTCCGGCCGGTCAGTTTGGCCTGCAAAAAGGCGACGTTATTGTCGGCCTTAACCGCACGCGAATTGAGAATCTTGCCGAATTACGTAAGGTTCTTGCGGCGAAACCGGAGCTACTGGCGCTGAACGTGATCCGCAACGACGAAAGTATCTACCTGCTTTTACGCTAAAACATTGGGCGGACACCTGCGCGTCCGCCCGACTCATGGTATCCTGCCCAACGTTCATTCATTCATCAGTTAAAGCCATGTTTCCTAAACTTTTACGTTCAGTGCTTCTTGGCCTTGTTGTGGCGGGTCTCCTGCTGGTCGCGCTGCCCGGGCTGCGTATCGGCACAAGCTTTTTTATGCCTAAAGACGACAGCGCCAGCCAGATGCCCGTCAGCTATAACGCTGCGGTTCGCCGCGCCGCGCCTGCGGTAGTGAATGTTTATAATCGTAGCGCCAACGAATCGGCCCATAATCTGGAGATCCGCACGCTGGGTTCCGGCGTTATCATGGACGGTCGCGGCTATATTTTAACCAATAAACACGTTATTAATAACGCGGATCAGATTATTGTCGCGCTGCAGGATGGCCGAATTTTTGAGGCGATGCTGGTAGGTTCCGACAGCCTGACCGATCTGGCGGTACTGAAAATTACCGCGTCCGGCCTGCCGGTCATTCCGATAAATCCCGCGCGCGTGGCGCATATCGGCGATTTAGTGATGGCCATCGGCAATCCCTATAATATTGGTCAGACGGTGACGCAGGGCATTATCAGCGCTACCGGACGCGTAGGCTTAAGCCCTTCCCGCTACCAGAATTTCCTGCAAACCGATGCTTCTATCAATAAAGGCAATTCCGGCGGTGCGCTGATTAACTCGCTGGGCGAGCTGATGGGCATTAACACGCTGTCGTTTGATAAAAGCAACGATGGCGAGACGCCTGAAGGCATTGGCTTTGCTATTCCAACCGCGCTGGCAACAAAAATAATGGATAAGCTGATCCGGGATGGCCGCGTAATCCGTGGCTTTATCGGCATCAGCGGCCGGGAAATCCCGCAAATGCACGGGCAGAACCCCAGCATCGATCATATTCAGGGGATCGTGGTGACTAACGTCGCACAGGGCGGGCCTGCGGCGAAAGCGGGCCTACAGGTAAACGATGTGATTACCAGCGTGAACCACAAGCCTGCCGTTTCCGCACTGGAAACGATGGATCAGGTTGCGGAGATCCGGCCCGGCACGGTGATAGACGTGGATATTTTACGTAACGACCACAAGATGACGCTGCCGATTACCGTCCTGGAATATCCGGGCAGCTAAAGAGAAGGGCCAGCGACGCTGGCCCTTTTGCTTACTTCACAAATTCTTCGCCCTGAGCGATATCTTGTTTCAGCGTTTGCAGCATGTTTTGCAGGGCCTTTTCTTCAAAGGCGCTCAGCGTGCCGATTGGCTTACGCTCTACCACACCGCTTTTCCCTAACAGCAGCGGCTGGGCAAAGAAGCGAGCATGCGCGCCGTCGCCTTCCACATAGGCGCACTCCACGACGTTGCTCTCTCCCTGCAGCGCACGTACCAGCGATAGTCCGAATTTCGCCGCAGCCTGCCCCATCGACAAGGTTGCCGATCCGCCACCCGCTTTTGCCTCAACCACTTCCGTACCGGCATTCTGAATACGCTTAGTCAGGTCAGCCACTTCCTGCTCGCTAAAGCTCATGCCTGGAATCTGCGACAGCAAAGGTAAAATCGTCACGCCTGAATGACCGCCGATCACCGGCACGTTAAGTTCCGCCGGATTTTTGTTTTTCAGCTCGGCCACGAAGGTATTAGAGCGAATAATATCCAGCGTGGTGACGCCAAATAGCTTGTTCTTGTCATAAACGCCCGCCTTTTTCAGGACTTCAGCGGCGATGGCTACGGTAGTGTTGACAGGATTAGTAATAATACCGATCAGCGCTTTAGGGCAGGTTGCTGCTACCTGCTCGATAAGATTACGCACAATGCCCGCGTTCACGTTGAACAGGTCGGCGCGATCCATGCCTGGCTTGCGTGCTACGCCAGCGGAAATCAGCACGATGTCTGCGCCCTGCAGAGCAGGCGTCGCGTCTTCGCCACTAAAACCTTTAATTTTGACCGCCGTAGGAATATGGCTGAGATCGACAGCCACGCCGGGCGTAACAGGAGCTATATCATACAGGGAGAGTTCTGAACCTGCCGGAAGCTGGGTTTTAAGCAGAAGCGCGAGGGCCTGACCGATACCGCCAGCCGCGCCGAGAACTGAAACTTTCATCCTAAACTCCTTATTATTTAGAAAGGGAAGTGCCGGGAATTCATTTAGTTATGAACATATATGACCCGCAAGGCTTGAGCGAAAGCCTTTACCCTCTTTTGCACAACGGCGCATCATACAGGATAAAGCAGCAGAGAGAGACCGCATTACGTCAGCGCCAGGCCGTTCGCAACCGCAGGTTGATGATGTTGTTGAGTACAACGGTGATGGCTACTGATTATCACAACAACATTATAACAATCCGTTCACTTATTGTGCGCGACGCCAGACGATTAGGCGAATTTTTTCCTGTACTTTTACAGTGAATGCAGGTTGATAGCGGCAAAAAGAAGCAAAAACAAGGCGGCGCATTTGCATAAAAATTCACTAAAATGCATAATAACGGTCTCCCTGACCGGAAACCTCTTTCTGACATTTAGCGAAAACTATGCGTAACTCATCAAAACAAGAAGATTTGATTAAGGCTTTTAAGGCCCTACTTAAAGAAGAAAAATTTAGCTCGCAGGGCGAGATTGTCGCTGCGCTTCAGGACCAGGGCTTTGACAATATCAATCAGTCAAAGGTGTCACGCATGCTGACCCGTTTTGGCGCGGTACGCACGCGCAACGCTAAAATGGAGATGGTCTACTGCCTGCCGGCAGAGCTGGGCGTGCCTACGACCAGTAGTCCGCTGAAGAATCTGGTGCTGGATATCGACCACAATGATGCCCTGCTGGTTATCCATACCAGCCCGGGCGCAGCGCAGCTGATCGCCAGGATGCTGGACTCTCTGGGCAAGCCGGAAGGAATTTTGGGAACGATTGCCGGGGACGATACGATTTTTATTACGCCTTCTCGCCACGTTACTATCCATCACCTGCGCGATTCCGTTCTGAAATTATTTGAACAGGAACTATAAAAGGCCTGTATGCATCGCGGCTATATTCCTTTTCTCTCAGCGCTGACCTCGGTCGGCGCTTTATTTTATATGCCCTGACAGCGTCGTAATCAGCACGATATGCTGGCTGGACGTACCCTTCTCGCACCTTCAGGTAATAGACTCCCGTCTCGCAGTGTGATCTGCCGCAGATTAGCGCACAAATAGTTAAATTTACCTATCCTGCTGTTTTTACGTACATTTAACTGCACTGGTACAAAATATAAGCATTTTTTATAACAGAACGTTATTAAAAGGTGGTTAATTGCTTAAGTATCCCAACAAAACATTATTAGCATGCTATTAATTTTTTACGTTATTAGATCTATACTTCTTTTCGTGATGTGAATCACACTAAAAACAAGATAAAAACAGTGACGAGGAAAAATATCATGAAAGTTAAAACTACGATTGCCGCGTTAAGCGTGTTATCCGCCCTCTCTTTTGGTGCTTTTGCAGCTGATTCTGTTAACACGGAGCAGGCGCAAAACATGCAGGCTATGGGCACGGTCAGCGTCAGCGGCGTTAGCGCTGCGCCAATGGATATCAATGCCCAACTGAATCAGAAGGCTGAAGCGCAAGGCGCGAAGGCTTATCGCATTGTAGAGGCCTATAACAACGGCAACTACCATGCCACGGCTGAGCTGTACAAGTAAGTAAACAACCGACGTAATGTACCCAACAATCTCACGATAACCCCAAGAATAATAAATGTTTTTTAGCCCTTTCGGTTATCGCTAAACTCTGGAGCATCTGTAATGAAAACTAAACTGACTATCGCTGTACTGAGCCTGGCTTCCGTTATCTCTTTTGGCGCCAGCGCCGCTAATCTGGTTACCAACGAACAGGTTGCCAATGAAAATATGCAGTCTATCGGTACCATCAGCGTAAGCGGTATCGACGGCGCGCCAACCACCATTCGCCAGCAGCTTTCTCAGAAAGCTGACGAGCAGGGTGCAAAATCCTATCGCGTCATTGAGGCCTACAATAACGGCAACTATCACGCCACGGCAGAACTGTATAAATAATTCCTCGTCTTCGGGCTGTACCCTAAGCAGTCTTTGACGAACCCTTTGGCCCCGTTCGCCGGGGCCCTTTTTCTATCTTTCCTGACGAATATTAAAACGCAGCTGCCCTTCCAGTTCTTCTTCCGCTTCGTCAAACAGTAGAATCAATGCGCCATAGCGTCGCCTTTGCCCGGAGCCAAGATGAACAAAAACGATATCTAAAGGTAACGGCAGGCTTTTGTCGTTCACTACATCCCACAGACTATCTAAATCGGTAATCAGCCTGTCGCCCAGCGCAAAGCGATCGCTAAACTGCCGGAAGAAATGTGCCTGGTCTACAATCTCATTAAAATCAAATATCTCTGTTCTCATACTGGCCGCTCCACAGGGCAAACGGTTGGGCGACGCCTGGCCGCCCGGTGAGTTACAGGCCCCCGATATGCAGGGCTTTAACTTCTAAAAACTCCTCCAGTCCCAGCACCGAGCCTTCCCGGCCCAGCCCCGATTCTTTTACGCCGCCAAAAGGTGCCAGTTCGGTAGAAACCGCGCATTCGTTAATGCCGACCATACCGCTTTCCAGCGCCGCCGCGACGCGGAAAATCCGCTGAACGTCGCGCGTATAGAAATAGGCCGCCAGGCCAAACTCCGTGTCGTTAGCGCGTTGAATAACCTCTTCTTCGCTGTCAAACCGAAAGCAGGCGGCAACCGGGCCAAAGGTTTCTTCTTTTGCCAGCTGCATGGTTTCGTTGGCTTCGGCAATGACCGTCGGCTGCCAGAAATTGCCGCCCAGCTGATGTCGCTCGCCGCCGGCCACAATTTTCCCGCCCTTCGCTTTCGCATCGTTAACGTGCTCTTCCACTTTTTTCACGGCGGAAGCTTCAATCAGCGGCCCAACGACCACGCCCTCCTCCATGCCGTTACCCACTTTCAGCTGGTTAACCTCTTCTGCCAGCTGGCTAACGAAGCGATCGTAAACGCTGTTATGGATGTAGAAACGGTTGACGCTGACGCAGACCTGGCCCGCATTGCGGAACTTATTGGCAATAGCACCTTTAACCGCAGCGTCGATATCCGCATCATCAAAAACGATATAGGCCGCGTTGCCGCCCAGCTCCATAGAGACTTTTTTCATGGTCTCCGCCGCATTACGCATCAGCAGCTTGCCTACCTCTGTCGAACCGGTAAAAGAGATTTTCCTGACGGCAGAGCTGGCCATAATGGCTTCGCTTATCGCTTTAGTATCGCCCGCGACGGCGTTAAGCACGCCATCCGGTACGCCCGCTTTTTTAGCCAGCGCCACCAGAGCAAAGGCCGACAGCGGCGTATTGTTGGCCGGTTTGATAATGCCGGTACAGCCAGCCGCCAGCGCAGGGCCAAGCTTGCGGGTCAACATTGCCATAGGGAAGTTCCAGGGCGTGATAGCCGCCACGACGCCAACAGGCTCGCGCGTGGCCAGAATGCGCGAACCCGCTTTGGCCGGTGGAATAATTTCGCCGTTAGCGCGCTTGGCCTGCTCGGCAAACCACTGAATAAAGCTGGCGGCGTAATCGACCTCGCCTTCGGCTTCCTTCACCGGTTTGCCCTGTTCGGCGGTCATCAGTTTGCCCAGCCAGGCTTTGTTATCGATAATCAGCTGATACCAGCGGTAAAGAATTTCGCTGCGCTCTTTAGCCGTTTTCGCACGCCAGGCTGGAAACGCCTCTTTGGCTGCGGCAATCGCCCGCTCGGTTTCCTCTTTCCCGGCACGTGCGACCTGTGCGACGACCTCACCCGTTGCCGGATTCACTACGTCAAAAGTCGCGTCCGTATGCTGCCACTGGCCGTTAGTGAAATAGCCAGTCTGGAATAATTCGTGGTCAGAAAGCGAAGTGCTCATCCTGTTCTCCCGTTGAGTTAGCGTTGGGATAAGTATAGATGGCAGCCTGCGTAGCAGATCTCAGATTGGTAACAGAGTAGGTAAAAGCCGCGCTGTTCAGGCGCGGCAGGTTTGTAGCCGGGAAGGGTTAGATTTGCAGCAGCGTGGTCTGGTATTTTTTCAGCATAGTGACCAGACGCTGCACGGGTTCCGTCACGCTTAGCGGCGCTTCATACTGCACCAGCTTCTCCTGATAAATATGCAGTTCCGCCAGCAGGCGTTCAAAGTAGCGATGCCTTTTGGCGTCGCTGCTCGCAGAGATGACCCGATCCGCCGTATGGCGCAGCTGTTTGTGGAAGGAGGACAGATCGCTGTTAACGGGGATATCGGCATCGCGCAGGCGCTGATGGCTGATAATCAGCGTTAATGCGATACGGAACTTATTGATATCGCAGGGGAAAATATTCAGCAGCATAAACAGCTGTTGATAAAGCGCTGGCAAATGGTTTTCACGACGGCGCAGCTGGTTAGTGGTCATCGCCGCCACGGCCGAATACATAAACCGGTTTAACAGCGTACGGCCGATACGCGCCTTAGAGGTATCGCGGATCAGCAGAATCACGATTAATGCCACAAAGCAGCCGATAGCCTGACCCAGCGCGTTGTCCAGAAACGCGGTGACGTTAAAGGTCATGGGATTATCCAGCGTCAGGATATTGATAGTGCCCACCAGCGCGCCAAGCGTGCCGATTTGCCGACGCTGAATAAGGATACCGCCGATAAACGCCATGACGCCCAGGCAGATACAGAGCAGCAGCATGCTTTGCTGCGTAGCGGGCATGATAAACATGTAATAAAGCGAGCCAAGCGGAATGGCCACGATCATGCCGTACAGAAAGTCTTTTGCCATCATCAGCGGATTGGGCATGCGCATTGCCAGCGCGGTAATAACGGCAAGCATTACCATTGCGCCGCTGCCGGACGTCCAGCCGCTCCACAGCCAGAACAGCGAGCCGACCGCCGTCGCTACAAAGGTGCGCACGCCGTTAATCAGCGCGTGACGAGTTTCCGCCGAGCGCATTTTCACTACGGGTTCGCCATCCAGGACTTCTTCTTCCAGACGACTAATACTGCTGTTGGTTTTGGTGCCTTTTAGCAGTAGCAGATAACGTGAAGCGGCCCCTACCCAGTTGCTGACGGTAAGCGGCGTATTCTTGCTGCCGCTGGCGGTAATAACACGGCGCATCAATTTCATGCGCTTGTGAACGTCCGCCACGTTTTCGACCGGCTTTTCAAAAAACAGGTGAAACTGCGGCGGGATATATTCCTGACGCGTGTTTTGAATCAGAAAGGTTTCACAGGCCTGGGTAATCAAGGTCAGCGAAAGCGTGTTTAATGCCCGTAAGCGTCTGTCAGCCTTATGCCAGCGGCCGGACTCCATCAGCAGATGAGTACGCATGCCGTTCAACGCGGTGGTGCGGCGTACCAGATCGGCCCAGCTTTTATCCACCTCGTCCCTGTCGCCGTGCGCTACGCAAAGCTGCATTAGCTTGTACTGATCGACCAGCAGCCCGTCGATAGCCCGGTCAATATCCTGCTTAATGGAGCGGGGAGAAAACAGCATATCGGCCAGGATAGCGCAGACGATACCGATAATAATTTCGCTGCAGCGCTCGACGGCAAACTGCGGTGCCAGCAGCAGCGAGCCGTTAGCGTCCACGCTGACCACAATAATCAAAGCCGTGTAGCCCGCCAGACCCAGCGCATAAGAGTTCTCTACCCGAATAAGCGAAGAAAGCCAGACGCAAAAACCGGCCCACAGGCAGCACAGCAGCAGCATCACCACCGGTGCACGGATAGTGGCAATCATAATGGTCAGCGCAGCGATACAGCCGAGAAAGGTCCCGATAATACGCAGCATGCCACGGTGGCGCAGCGCCCCAGAGAAAGGATCGCCGCCCGCGGCAAAGGCCGTGCCGCCCGCGACGATACAGGCGGTCATCACCGCCCAGCGTGGCGTTTCCAGATTAAAATGAAAGCCAATCAGCAGCGCCAGTAAAATAGCAAAGGTCAGCTTGATCGGGAAGCGCAGTTGATACCACATGGCGCTTAGCCGAACTCGCGCAGACGATGCATCAGTTTCATCATCGGCGACATTTCTTGCGGCTGGCGATCTTTCTCACCGGTTACGATCACGGTAGCCGTGGTGCCGGAAGGGTAAAGATTGCCCGGCTGCTGATCCAGATGGATACGTACCGGTACGCGCTGTGCCAGACGAACCCATTCCAGATTGGAATCAATGGTCGCCATGCCTTTACTGTCTATGGAGCTGCTGCTGTTGGTTACGCCAGCGGCAACGCTGTCTACGGTGCCGTGCAGCACACGATTACTGCCCAGCGGGGTAATCTCAACGCGGTAACCAGGGCGCACGCCTTCCAGCTTGGTCTCTTCCATATAGGCCAGCACGTAGAAAGTATGCTGCTGAACCAGCGCCACGGCGGTAGAGCCGCGCGTGATGAATTCGCCGCGATAGACGTTGAGGTTCGTTATCCAGCCATCTGCCGGCGCTTTTACCACGGTGCGCTCCAGATCCAGCTTAGCGGTATCGCGCGTTGCTACGGCTTTTGCCAGCTGATGTTCGCTGGTCTGATAGTCATTATTGGATTGCTCAATGGCTTCACGAGACATGGCGGAGACGCCAAGCTGATTGCGGCGGCTCGCCTCACGGCGTTTTTCGCTCACCAGCGCCTGATAATAGGCGACGTCCGCTTCCGCTTCGTTCAGCGCCTGCTGATAGCGTGGCTGATCGACAACAAACAGCACCTGATCTTTCTTCACCAGCTGGTTATCGCGCACGCGCACATCGGTAATCAGCCCGCTGACGTCCGGTGCAATAGCGACGACATCTGCCGTAAATTTAGCGTCACGGGTCCAGGGTGATTCGGTGTAGTAAACCCACACGTGGAAAATACCAACAACAGCGATCGCAACCAGGATAAGGGTGATGGCGAACCGGGAAATTTTTCTTGTTAACGCTTTCACTATGACCTCAGACAAACAATCGGGAAACCAGGTAGAACAGGCAGCAGTAAAGTGCTGTATTAAATAAAGCAGGATGCCAGACCAGGTCATAGATCCCGGTGGGCGTAAGCAAACGTCGCACCAGCCAGAACAGCATCAATGACACGATAATTTCAAAAAATATGGGCGGGAAGGAGAGCCCAAATATCACAATAACCGGAAGCACACTCATCTCTTATCCTTGTCGGGTTTACCGGGCATTCCTTTCGCCACACATCTTCTGCCGCCCTGGACGGGGTAGCAGCTGCTCTACAGGTGATGATGTCAGATTCACCGCGTGCGGTCTTATCATAACCGGCGCTCTATGAATAATAGCGTATTCAGGAGCCAGCATTTTGGCGAGACAGGTGACGGAATCGTGACCCGGCGGTGCTATAGTAACGCGGCTGACTATCTGTTTTCTACCAAATGTGATCTAAATCACTTTTAAGCCAGAGTTAATAATGGAAAGAATGAAAGGCATGTCCGTGTTCGCCCGCGTGGTCGAACTGGGTTCTTTTACGGCGGCGGCCAGCCATCTGCAGATGAGCGTTTCTGCCGTCAGCCAGATCGTCGCGCGGCTGGAAGATGAACTGCAGGTTAAGCTGCTGAACCGCAGCACGCGCAGCCTTGGTCTGACCGAAGCCGGAAAAATCTATTTTCAAGGCTGCCGCCGCATGATGTCAGAAGCGCAGCAGGTCCATGAGCAGCTGTACGCATTTAACAATACCCCCGTTGGCACGCTGCGTATCGGCAGTTCCTCGACAATGGCGCAGAACGTGCTGGCGAATATGACCGCCGAAATGCTGAAAGAGTATCCCGGCCTGACGGTCAATCTCGTTACCGGCATTCCCGCTCCTGATTTGATCGCTGACGGGTTAGATCTGGTGATCCGCGTGGGCGCGCTGCGTGATTCCAGCCTTTTTTCCCGGCGGCTTGGCTCCATGCCGATGGTGGTATGCGCCGCCAAAAGCTATCTGGCGCAGCACGGCACGCCGGAAAAACCGTCTGATATTGGTAATTTTTCCTGGCTGGAATATAGCGTGCGGCCCGATAACGATTTCGAGCTGACCTCGCCAGAAGGCAGCGCTATTCGCCTTTCGCCACAGGGACGTTTTGCCACTAACGATTCACAGACGCTGATCCGCTGGCTGGTGGCCGGAACGGGCATCGCCTATGTGCCTTTAATGTGGGTAATTGATGAAATTAACGCGGGCAAGGTTGAGATTCTGTTTGCGCACTATCAGTCCGACCCCAGGCCGGTTTATGCGGTCTACACGCAAAAAGATAAGCTGCCGCTGAAGGTTCAGGTCTGCATTAACTACCTGACGGATTATTTCCACAAGGTGGCGGATATTTATCAGGAGTACCGGCAGGAATAATGTAACGGCAAAAAAAAGCGGAGCGCGTTAAAACGCACTCCGCCTCATTATGCCTCAGATAACCCTGTCAGGCGGTTCCGCCTACGGTCAGCTTGTCCAGCTTCAGCGTTGGCTGGCCGACGCCAACCGGCAGGCTTTGCCCCTCTTTGCCGCAAACGCCAACGCCTTTGTCCAGCGCCAGATCGTTGCCAACCATCGAGATTTGCTGCATCGCTTCAATACCGGAACCGATTAAGGTCGCGCCCTTCACCGGTTTAGTCACCTTGCCGTTCTCGATCAGATAGGCTTCGGACGTTGAGAAAACAAACTTACCGGAAGTGATATCTACCTGACCGCCGCCGAAGTTTGGCGCATAAAGGCCGTACTCTACGCTGGCAATGATCTCTTCCGGCGTGGATTTTCCGGCCAGCATATAGGTATTGGTCATGCGCGGCATCGGCAGGTGCGCATAAGATTCACGGCGGCCGTTGCCGGTAGGCTTAACGCCCATCAGGCGCGCATTGAGCTTATCCTGCATATAACCTTTCAGAATGCCGTTTTCAATCAGCACGTTATACTGACCCGGCACGCCTTCGTCATCTACCGCCAGCGAGCCGCGCAGGCCTTCGATGGTGCCGTCATCCACTACGGTGCACAGATCGGACGCCACTTTCTGCCCCATCTGCCCGCTGAATACCGAGGTGCCGCGACGGTTAAAGTCGCCTTCCAGGCCGTGGCCTACCGCTTCATGCAGCAGCACGCCCGGCCAGCCCGCGCCAAGCACGACGGGAATAGTGCCTGCCGGTGCGGCCACGGCGCTAAGATTGACCAGCGCCATACGCACCGCTTCACGCGCCCAGGCTTCCGCACGAATTTCGCCCGACTCGTCCGCCAGGAAAAACTCGTAGCCAAAACGTCCGCCGCCGCCGCTGGAGCCGCGTTCGCGCTTGCCGTTATCTTCTACCTGCACGCTGACGGAAAGGCGTACCAGCGGACGGACATCAGCCGCCAGCGTGCCATCGGTAGCGGCAACCAGCACCATTTCATACACGCCGCTAAGGCTGGCGCTGACTTCCTGCACGCGTTTGTCTGCCGCGCGCGCCGCCGCATCAACGCGATGCAGCAAGGCGATTTTTTCTTCACGCGTGAGGCTTTGCAGCGGGTCAACGGCAGGATAGAGCTGGCGGTTCAGGACTGCGCCAAGCGTATGCGCTTTGCCGTTGCCCTGCTCGCGCACGATGCTGCGAGCGGCCGTCGCGCTTTGCGTCAGGGCGTTAAGGGTTATCTGGTCGGCATAGGCGAAGCCCGTTTTTTCGCCGCTGATGGCGCGCACGCCAACGCCCTGGTCAATATTCCAGGAGCCGTCTTTAATAATCCGGTCTTCCAGCACCCAGGATTCGTGGTAGCTGGACTGAAAGTAGAGATCTGCATAATCCAGCTTGCGTTCAGAGAGCTGACCGAGAAGGGAAAAGAGATCCTGTTGGTTGATATTATTAGCAGTTAGTAACTGTTCACTTACCAGATTCAGACTCATGTATTCTCGCTCTGTTAGGGAGCCAGTCGTCGCTGGCGGTTATTCTCTATAGCCTGAGGCAATTCCCCGGTCACGTCAAATTCACTTCGCGCTCTTTTCCCGCGGTTTACGCAGCACTTCGTCAATCTGCGGCTTATCCATCGGCCCGGAGATATGATAGCGCAGCACCGAAATTTTATGCCACAGCGGTCCCAGCACTTTGCTGGCGGCAAAAACCGCCGCGCCGATAACCGGATTGACCGCAAATGCCGTTGCCACGCCGACGGTAGCGGAGATTTCCGGCGCGACGACCGCTTCCATATCAATCTGCCGCTTCACCAGGTCAAGTTTGCCCTGCATGGCGATATCGGCTTCCAGCCCGTCCACCAGCAGGTTATCGGTATGCAATACGCCTTTTTCAATCCAGGCAGTGCCGTTGACGGAATCAAAATAGAAGCCCTGGCTGAAAGTATCTGAAAAATCAAGGCGCAGCTTGCGTAGCAGCGCGTCAAAGCTCATCAGGCGCAGTATCTGTCCGGCGGCTCCGGTGTTCACATCCGCAATTTGCCCCGCACCGAAATGGGATTTCAGCAGGCCGCTCAGCGTAGTTACCGACGGCTGCCACGGTGCTGCCTGCCAGTGCAGATCGTAGTGAATATTGAAAGGTGCATCCTTTAAAGGCGAATTAACGCCAAACCAGCCGGTAGCTTCATTGATTTTTGCGCCGCTAAGCGTGCCCTTCAGCGCCGTGCGTTGCGCGCCAGGACGGTTGACCCATTCACCCTCTACCTTGAGACGAGCCTTGCCGGTATCAATCAGGCCATTTTGTAAGGTCAGCGTGTCGCTGGTGTGGCTAAGATTCGCCTGGATACGACCAAAGCGTTGTCCACGCAGCCAGCACTCGTCGCAGTTCAGATTCAGAGCGGGCCAGCTGCTGAAATCGATGCCCTTCGCTTTATCGTCACCAAACGGCGAAGCGCCGCCGGCGTCTGACCACTGTGGGTTGTAATAAAGATAAGTAAGCTGGCCCTGCCACGGCGAATGCTGCTTCATCACCAGCTTGCCGTTGATTTCACGCCCTTTAGCCTGCACGACGTTTTCGCCTGACACCGTCTGGTTTAGCGTGACCTGCAGATCCTGCCAGCGCTGACCGCCCAGCGTTAAAGCAGGCGTCCGTAACGTGATATTGCCGGGGAGATAAGCCTGCCCTTTGCCTGAGGCGCCAGCAGCGCCCGAACCGCCTGCCAGCAGGCCCAGCCAGGCCTCGCCATCCAGCGGCGGCAGGTTGAGCACCATACCGGACGTTTCCGGCAGGTCGGGCGTTCGCGTCGCGTTGTTTTCCCAGACGCCACGATCGACGCGCAGCTGTTTGCCCAGCAGCCAGCGGCTGTTAAAGCGATGATTTTCACCAACCGCGCCGTGCAGCGTAAATGCCGAAAGATTTCCCTGCGCTTCTACTTTAACCGGCATCGCTTCATTCTGCGGCTTATCCAGCGGCGACGGTAAGTGACTGCTTACATTTTTCAAGTCGCCCGTCAGCGCTATCTTATAGTTTGCCCCGCCGTCGTGCGGTAGCGCAATTTGCACCGCACTTTGCCAGCTGGCGGAACCGCCCAGCTTTTCCTTCAGCGCAGAAGGGATACCCTCTGTTTTAGCGGGCTGCCAGTCGCCTTTCAGATCTACGCCAATCTGGTAGTCTTTCTCGCCTTCCTGCGTATTAAAGGTGACGTTAATGGGCTGCCCAAACCAGCTTGCGGTCAGGGGGCCGCTTTGCAGATTACCGTTGTCGTAAGTGAAGCGGCCGCTGAGCTGTTTAATAGTGCTGTTGAGCGGCTTGATGAACAGGGCATTATCGCGCAGATTGACGTCGCCGCTGGCTTTCACCTTTTCCCCATCCAGCGGGATATTTAAATGTAAGCGACCGCTTACATCGCCGCCCACCTGGAGTTCATCAAGCGCGGCACCCAGCGAGGACTTGAGCGGTGTCTGATTGAAATAGCGCCCTATCTCCAGGCCCGAGCCGCTGATATCGCTGTCGATAATCAGCCTTTCCTTCATATAATCCGGAATAGCCGCCGCGATATTTCTGCCCTGCACCTTGCCCAGCAGCGTCTGCTGCGCCTTCATAAACAGTCCATCGTTTAAAAAGTTCAGATCGATATCCAGCTTTTGCAGATCCGGCCAGCCCGGCTGGAACTGATAGGTCGCCTGGCGTAACGGCACCCTGACCTGGAACATGCCGTCGTTATGCTTGAAGGGGAAAAGTTCGGGATTGCCCGCAAATAGCAGCGTGGCGTTATTAACGTGACCGCCTTTGATGGCGCCACCCAGATAGTCAACCAGCTTCGTGCCCATCAGCGGCTCCGGGAAATAGCGCCACGCATCGCCCGCCTTAGTCAGGTTGATACCGGCCAGAATGTCCAGTCGCGGTGCCTGGTCTTTGTGCTGAGCATAGCTAAAGTCCCCTCTGGCCCACAGCGATCGCGCCTGTACGTCCAGGTCTTTGCCTGACAGCTTCAGGCCATCATTACCGGTTTGCCAGCTAAACGCGCCGGTAGCCTGGCTGATTTCCAGCGGCGCACGAAACATAGTGCCATAAGGCAGCGTAGCGTTTTTCAGGCTGAAGTTCAGTTTGCCGTCCGCTACGCTACCCGCCAGCGAACCGTTAAGGTGTTCCATTCCCGGCAGCAGTTCCCAGTACTGCCAGCTCAGATCCTGCCAGCTGGCCTGAAAACGGGTTTGCTCCGGCTGCTGAAGCGGAATGTCGGCAGCCAGCGCCTTAATTTCTCCGCGCGGCTGAAGCGCACGCCAGTTCGCCAGCAGCGTAGGCGTCGCTTTAGAAAACAGAGGAAGCAAAGCGTCAAAGCGTTCCAGCGCCAGATGGGTGGCGCGCACGCGTAGCTCTTCTGGTCTGCCAGGGCCCAGGGTGCTTTCCGGCAGCCACAGCAGTGAAACGCGCCCGCGCGGCCAGGCTTGCCCGTCGGTGCTCAGATTGGTCTGAGGTACTTCTACGCGCCAGCCTTGCTCAAAACGATCGACATGGGCCGTGACGTTATCCACGGTAAAGTGATGGGACTGTTTGTCGCCGTGCCACTGCGCACCGCCTTTTTTCAACAGAATATCGCCGCTGTGGATTTCGCCGTCCTGCAGGCTCATCCACGCCGCCAGCGAGAAGCGCGCGCTTTGCAGGCTGGTGTTGTCCTGCATCCACTGTCCCAGCCAGGGCCGGACATCCACATCATCGGCCTGCATCCAGGCGCGGCCGGTATCAAGGTAGCCGTTGGTATCGCTTAAATCGAGGCGCACCTGCACCACGCCGTGCTGCCCGGTAAAGCTGGAGAGGCTGACCAGCCCTTCTGCCCGATGGCGCGTTTTTTCATTTAGCCAGGTCAATTGCGGGATCGCCAGCTTCGCGCGCTGGCCGGAAAGCGTCAGAAAGCTGATCTGGCTTTCACGCAGATCGAAATGGTCAAACTGGCGCAGAAAAAGATCGCTGAACTGACCCGGCTTAAGCTGCATTTTGCCACTGTCGCCAGAGGTCAACGGCGTGTTAGTGACCAGGTCAAGCTGCCAGAAAGTGAGATCGCGGAACTGTGGCCGCAGATGCAGCAGCGACTGCCAAACGTCCAGCGCCAGCGTGACGCGTCCTACCTTGAGCGTACCGCCATCTTTCAGGCCGACCCGAACCGCTTTGATCTCCAGCACCGGCCCAAAGTTTTCCCAACGGCCCTGCAGAAAGTTAGCCTGAACGGGCATGTCGATGGCGGAGGAGACGCGCTGCAAAAGAGGTTCACGCCAGCTGTTCATATGCGGCATTGCCAGACGCAGGCCGCTGACCAGCAGCGCAATAATAACGACGATTATTGCGCCGGTTAGTAGCAGAATCCTCGGCAATTGCCTCACACACCTCTCCTTGACGTCCGCCGTGGCGGACCATAAGCACGTTAACCCTCGGCGGCGCGCAGGCTAAAATTGGGGTTTGATCAGCGAGCCGGACGGCCCGGCTGATTTACATCATGACGACGTCAAACTGCTCCTGAGTATAGAGCGGTTCAATCTGTACTTTCACCTGCTTGCCGACGAATATTTCCACTTCCGCCAGCGCGTGCGATTCGTCAGTTTTCAGCGCTTCCCCTACGGAAGGTGAAACGTAGACCAGAAAACGGTCCGAATCGTAGGCGTGATGCACGCGGACGATTTCGCGCATGATTTCGTAGCAGACGGTTTCTACCGTTTTCAGCGTGCCGCGCCCTTTACATACCGGGCAATCCTGACACAGCACGTGCTCGATACTTTCCCGCGTGCGCTTGCGGGTCATTTCTACCAGGCCCAGCTGCGAAAAGCCGTTGATGCCGGTTTTGACCCGATCTTTACTGAGCGCCTGCTCCAGCGAGTGCAGCACGCGGCGGCGATGCTCTTCATTATTCATATCAATAAAGTCGATAATGATAATGCCGCCGAGGTTACGCAGTCGCAGCTGGCGGGCAATGGCCTGGGTCGCTTCGATATTAGTATTAAAAATGGTTTCATCAAGGTTGCGGTGGCCAACAAAGGCACCGGTATTGATGTCGATGGTGGTCATCGCTTCAGTTTGATCGATGATCAGGTAGCCGCCGGACTTCAGCTCTACCTTGCGATCCAGCGAGCGCTGAATTTCGTTTTCCACATCAAACAGGTCGAAAATAGGCTGCTTGCCGGTGTAAAGCTCCAGCTTTGCCGTCATTTCCGGAATGTATTCGCTGGTGAATTCGACCAGATGTTCCCACGTCAGGCGCGAATCGATGCGGATGCGGTCCAGTGCGGCACCGGCAAAATCGCGCAGGATGCGCTGCGACAGCGCCACTTCGCCATAGAGACGGCAGCGGGTTTTATTACGTTTTTTGCGCTCGAGAACCTTGGTCCACAGCCGCTTCAGAAAGGCGGCGTCGGAAGCCAGCTCCTGCTCGCCCACGCCTTCAGCCGCGGTACGGATAATGTAGCCGCCCAGCTCGTCGCAGTAGCCCGATACCACCGATTTCAGGCGTTCGCGCTCGGCTTCGCTTTCAATACGCTGCGAAACACCCACGTGCGATGCGCCTGGCATAAAGACCAGATAGCGTGAAGGCAGCGTAATATCGGTGGTCAGCCGCGCGCCCTTGGTGCCCAGCGGATCTTTCACCACCTGCACCATTAAATCTTGCCCCTGGCGCACCAGCTCGGAGATATCGCGTACGGAGAAGTTTTTGCGCTCGTCGCCTGCGACGCACTCGGTATGCGGCATAATGTCAGAAGCGTGCAGAAAAGCCGCTTTTTCCAGACCGATATCGACAAAAGCGGCCTGCATGCCGGGCAGAACGCGGCTAACGCGGCCTTTATAAATGTTGCCGACAATGCCTCTGCGCGCTTCGCGTTCGATATGAATTTCCTGCAGGATGCCGCCGTCGATCCAGGCCACACGGGTTTCTGAAGGGGTAATATTTACCAGTAATTCAGCCGTCATCTTGTTCCCTTATCTCGCGCAGAGCGTGAAAATGGCTCAGCAGCTCAGCCGTCTCCACCAGCGGCAATCCCACCACGGCGTGATAGCTTCCGTTGATTTTTCTGACAAAATTTCCGCCGAGCCCCTGAATTCCATAGGCACCGGCTTTGTCCATCGGCTCACCGCTGGCGATATAAGCGGCGATATCTTCTGCGGTCAAAATACGGAAGGTCACTTCGGTTGTGACCAGACAATCAAGCTGCCGCTGGCGGTCTGCCAGCGCAATAGCCGTCATTACCACGTGCGTCTGGCCAGAAAGCTTCGCCAGCATGGCCGCTGCCGCCGCTTCATCCGCCGGTTTTTCCAGTACTTCGTTATTTAATACGACGATGGTATCCGCGCCAAGAACGGGCAGATCCTGTTCGGCGACCGCCACGCCAGCCAGCGCTTTCTCATTGGCCAGGCGCATTACGTAGGCGGCGGCCGCTTCTTCCGGCCGCTTCTCTTCTGCAACCTGCGTACTCAGGCGTTCAAAACGCAGGCCAAGCTGCGTTAGCAATTCGCGACGGCGGGGAGAACCAGAAGCCAGATAAAGGGATAGCATAATCTTCCTTATTGTACGGCAAACTGGCGGCGTATTTTTCTCATCAGTAAGAACAGCCAGGGCCACAGAATACCGTCTATGATGCCGCTCCAGAAAATTTCCGGACGGAACGAGACGTTAATGACTAAAAATTCCGCCCAGAAGACGATGACGTCCATCGCCAGCGACAGCACCATGACCATCAGCGCCTGCTGCCAGAGCGCGAGGTTGCGGAAAAGCTGAAACTTAAACGCGACCAGATAGGCGACAATGCTGAAGGCCAGCGCCCGCACGCCCAGCGTCGAGCCGGAAATCAGATCCATTATAGATCCCATCACAAAGCCCGTGCCGACATTCACGCGATGCGGTAGCGCAAGTACCCAGTAGATCAGAATCAACAGTAGCCAGGACGGCCTGAACATATAGAGTTGTTCAGGCCAGGGCATGATTTGCAACACCAGCGCGACCAGAAACGAGAGCCAGATGACCCAGCGTCCGTGGCTGCGATAGCTGCTCAAGGCTGGCCTCCGCGAGCAGGCGCGGCCTGGCTGGCGGCAGGCGTTTGCTGCGCGCCCGGTGCTGGCGGGCCCATTAGCTCGCTGGCGGCCGGCAATACCTGCGGCATCATCTGCATCAGGCGTTCATTGGCGACGCGGTGAACTTCATCCGGCGCCATCGGCATGGTGCCGTTACGATCCGCACCCCACAGCAGTAGCAGATAGCGCAGTCTCTGTAGCCCTGCGGTTGGATGGGCCTGAATAACGGTGTAGGCGCGCTGCGTGTCGAGTTTTACAGAAGAAACCACGCCGACCGGATAGCCTTCCGGGAAACGCCCGCCCAGGCCGGAAGTGACCAGCACATCCCCCGGACGAATATCGGTGTTGCCTGGCAGATGCTCAAGCTGCAAATCTTCCGTACAGCCGTTACCCGCCGCAATTACGCGGATGTCATTACGCAGTACCTGGATAGGCAGCGCGTGTGAAGAGTCGCAGATTAGCATCACGCGGCTGGTGATTTTGCCCACGGCAACCACCTGGCCTACCACGCCTTTATCGCTGATCACCGGCTGGCCTTCATACACGCCGTTTACGCTGCCCTTATCGATAACCACCTGGTCGGTATAGGGATCGGTGCCGGTTGAAATCACCTGAGTGACCATTTTGTGCTCGTCCTGGCGCAGCGGCGATCCCAGCAGCTCGCGCAGGCGCGCGTTTTCCTGCTTAAACTGACCAAGCATCAGCAATTCGCTGTTTTTCAGCATCAGCTCGCGCTGCAGAGCTTTGTTTTCCAGCTCCAGCTGCTGACGAGAAGCCAGCGTTTCAGAAACGCTGTCCAGAATCTGACGTGGCCCGTTGGCCAGAAAATAGAATGGGCTGACCGCCGTATCCATATAGGTGCGGATCTGGCTAAAAGCGCCCATGCGGCTGTCGGCGATAATGACGCCTACCGCGACCACAACTGCCAGAAACAGACGTAATTGCAGGGAGGGTCCCCTGCTGAAGATTGGCTTCATAAACTCGGCGTAGTCCTCGACATCATTAACAAGGCGCGCGGCAGCCGCACGCCTTCAGGGCTGATTATTCTTCGCTGAACAAGTCGCCGCCGTGCATGTCGATCATTTCCAACGCTTTACCGCCACCGCGTGCAACGCAGGTTAACGGATCTTCGGCAACCACGACCGGGATGCCGGTTTCTTCCATCAGCAGGCGATCGAGGTTACGCAGCAGCGCACCACCGCCGGTCAACACCATACCGCGTTCGGAGATGTCGGAAGCCAGCTCTGGCGGACACTGTTCCAGCGCAACCATCACCGCGCTGACGATGCCGGTCAGCGGCTCCTGCAGCGCTTCAAGGATTTCATTGGAGTTCAGCGTAAAGCCACGCGGCACACCTTCTGCCAGGTTACGACCACGCACTTCGATCTCGCGTACTTCGTCGCCCGGATAAGCAGAACCGATTTCGTGCTTGATACGCTCTGCCGTCGCTTCACCGATCAGCGAGCCGTAGTTACGGCGCACATAATTAATGATAGCTTCGTCAAAGCGGTCGCCGCCGATACGTACAGATGAAGAGTAAACCACGCCGTTAAGAGAAATAACCGCGACTTCAGTCGTACCGCCACCGATATCCACAACCATTGAACCGGTCGCTTCAGAAACCGGCAGGCCTGCGCCGATTGCCGCCGCCATAGGTTCTTCGATCAGGAAAACTTCACGTGCGCCTGCGCCCTGAGCGGATTCGCGGATAGCACGGCGTTCAACCTGAGTCGCACCAACCGGTACGCACACCAGCACGCGCGGGCTTGGGCGCATAAAGCTGTTGCTGTGAACCTGCTTGATAAAGTGCTGCAGCATTTTTTCGGTCACAAAGAAATCGGCGATAACGCCATCCTTCATTGGACGAATAGCCGCGATGTTGCCAGGCGTACGCCCCAGCATCTGTTTAGCATCATGCCCGACTGCCGCAACGCTCTTTGGCGAACCGGCACGATCCTGACGAATGGCGACGACGGAAGGCTCGTTCAGAACGATGCCCTGTCCTTTCACATAAATCAGGGTATTGGCAGTACCCAGGTCGATGGACAAGTCGTTGGAAAACATGCCACGGAATTTTTTAAACATACTGAAGGATAATCCTGCTAGCTGGGGGCGGAAAATAAAATCCGCTTACTTTACCAACCACACGAAGCAGCGACAAGGCGCAAAAACGCTCTGCTTCGGTGAAAAATCACGCTATCTCACGCCTGAAACACAACCCCAAAAGCCAGGCCGACAAAGTGCCCGTATTCAGGCGTCGCGCGCATATTTTAAGGCTGCTGTACGGACATAACGTACATAAAATTTTACATATTTGGACGCTGCTTCATCGTCCGTCAACCGTAGCCGGCACCACAGCCGCGCGGGTATTCTACGTGAAATCCGGCTTAACGGCAGACTAAACTCGATATCTTTGCGAATATTTTTTTGCATCACCTGTTAACAACTGCGATGCAGCAATAAAATCGCCCTGGCCACCTGCAATACCCAGTTTTTTCAGGGTTTGCCATTCGCTGCGGTTTTTAACCCCGGCAGCAAAAATCCGGGTAGGCTTTCCTTTACAGCTTTCCAGCAGGCTCTGCACAAAAAGCTGGTTCTCTTTCCGCCGATCGATATTGCGTACCAGCCCCGGATGCAGCTTGATCAGCTCCGGCTCAACCACTCTGATATAAGCCGTGCTGACCAGCGTTAGCCCGGCCTGATTGATCACAATCCGGCAACCAAATCCCTTCAATAAATGAAAGGCCCTGTGCAGGCGGCTGATGTGTTGACCTACATCTGCTTCCGCAAGTTCAAATAAAATACGATTTCTTTGTAATTTAGTGCATTGCAGCAGCATATCGCGTAGCCAAACCTGAAAAGGCCGCTGTAGCAGCGCATCGACCGTTAGCGGGATAGCCATACTCTCTTCCGGTAACGCTTTAATCAGGGCCAGGATACGGCTGACCAACAGGCGGTCGTGGCTTTCTGCCATACCGAGCTGCTGGACCAGCGGCAAATATTCCGCCACCGAGACCTCCGTTTCGCCATCAAAAATGCCCGGCATGATTTCACGGTGATGGACTTGTCCTTCCTGAGTGACGGCAGGCTTCTGGTATAAACGCGGGCCGCCACGGTGGAGCGTATTTTCCAGCAGCGTGCGCCATTTGACGCTGCCACGGCTGAACTCCTGCTGCGGCGTTTCGCTAACCGACCAGTTGTTACCGCCTAAAAGCGCCGCGTGGCGCGTGGCCAGCTCGACGCTTTCCATTACCTGCTGGGTGGTCTGTCCGCTGTGCCAGGGAGTGATGCCTATATGGATCATGTCTTCGCGATCCAGCATGCGGGTCGGTGGCAAAGCGTCTACCGCATTAATAAGCTGCGAGGCGATACTGTCGGCGTCTTTCAGACTGCGATGAGGAAGGAGTAAGGCAAAGTCGCTACGGAAATAGCGGGCAAGTAGCGATCCCGGATAGCGCATAACAAAGGTGGACAGTAAGTTGACCAGGCTGAAGAGGTAATCCTGTACCTGAGAATGCCCCCAGTTATCGCGCAGCGTGTCCAGGTCGGGCAGGCGAATCATCATCACCATGCCGTGCGCGCCGGTGGTTTCATTGTTTTCCAGTAGCGTCGCCAGCTGGTTATCAAAGAACAGCCGGTTGTAGAGGCCGGTCATGGGATCCTGAGCCGCAAACGCGCGGATTAGCGTATCGACGCGATTGCGCTGCTCGCCCGCTTCCAGCAGATCGCCCAGCAGCAAATCCAGCGCGCTGCTGGCTTTTGGCGGCCACTCCTGTACGGCACCCTGCTTTACCGTCTCCCTTTCACCTTTAAGGATCCTTTCCGCGCGTATTTCCAGGCGCTCCATGCCTTCAAGCTGTCGGTATAGCCAGCGATGCGTCAGAGAAAGGATGAGCGTCAGCAGCCCAACAAGCAGCAGTGCCAGGCTTAATATTGACGCACCGGTGAAAGAGGTGAGCCAGGTTTTCGCCATGTCTATCCAGACAATATGCAGAGTGTAACCGGGGTGCTGTTTCAGCCGGATGGTACTTTCGCGGTAGCGGTTCGGCTCATCTTCCAGCAGCGCATCCTGCTGGCGGGCTACGCTTGCGGCAGGTCGGTTCTCTTCCTGAAACGTCACGCGAATGACCCGTAACGGCCCCATTACCCTGGGCAGCCATTCAGCAATCTGTGCTGGCGTTTGCTGCTCAAGCGCGAGGTCGACATCTTCGGCCATCGTTTGCAGCCGGTGTTCGGCACGTAAATCGCTGAGGTAATAGAAACTCATGACGCCACACACCAGCATAACAAGCATGACCAGCGCGCTGACAAAAGTGATGAGGGCGGAAAGTTTAGTGGTTAATCGCATCCTTGTGCTCTTTGACTGCCGTTAAAGAAACGCCGTGAATCATCCTGCAAGGGTTCACGATGACTATTTCCGCAAAGGGGTTCGCACGCCTTTCTGTATTTTTAAAAAATATTTTGTTCTGCCGCGAGTATAGTGAGGTCAGGCTTTAATTATACCTTTGCGATTCATTTTCAGGAGATTCTCATGCAGGCACTTGTTCTTGAGCAGTCCGAAGGCAAAACCCGGGCAGAAGTTAAGCATATCAGCGTGGACACCCTGCCGCCCGGCGAGGTGACGGTCGATATTCACTGGTCAGGACTGAATTACAAAGATGCGCTGGCGATTACCGGTAAAGGCAAAATCATCCGTCAGTTTCCTATGGTGCCCGGCATCGATTTTTCCGGCACGGTTCGCCACAGTGAAGATCCGCGTTTCCATGCTGGCCAGTCGGTACTTTTGACCGGCTGGGGCGTGGGTGAAAATCACTGGGGAGGCCTGGCGGAACAGGCCCGGGTGAAAGGCGACTGGCTAATCCCCATGCCGGAAGGCCTGGATGGACGCAAAGCGATGATTATCGGCACGGCCGGATTAACGGCGATGCTGTGCGTGATGGCGCTGGAAGAAGGCGGTCTCGTACCACAAAGCGGTGAGGTCGTGGTAACGGGTGCCAGCGGCGGCGTTGGCAGTACGGCGGTATCACTGCTTAGTTCGCTGGGCTATCAGGTTGTGGCGGTCAGCGGTCGTTCATCAACCCACGACTACCTGCGCCAGCTGGGCGCCAGCGAAATTTTGCCGCGTGACGCTTTTGTTGCCGACAGCCGTCCGCTGGAAAAACAGCGCTGGGCGGGTGCCGTCGATACCGCTGGCGATAAAGTGCTGGCGAACGTGCTGGCGCAGATGAATTATGGCGGGGTAGTCGCAGCCTGTGGCCTTGCGGCAGGTTTTGCCTTGCCGACAACGGTGATGCCTTTTATTTTACGTAACGTTCGTCTTCAGGGTGTGGATTCAGTGACGACGCCGCTTAATCGCCGCCTTGAAGCCTGGAAAAGGCTAACGAAAACCCTACCTGACGCTTTCTATCAGCAGGCCACCAGCGAAATCACGCTGGCGGAAGCGGTAGCCAGCGCGGAAAAATTGCTTAACAACGAAATAACCGGCCGCACGCTGGTTAAAATTAACCAGGCCTCTTTTACTCCGGCGCACGCTGATTAAAACTAACCAGAGCTCTTTTACTTCGGCGCACGCTGGTTAAAACTAACCAGGCCTCTTTTACTCCGGCGCACGCTGATTAAAACTAACCAGAGCTCTTTTACTCCGGCGCACGCTGATTAAACTTAACCAGAGCTCTTTTACTCCGGCCGCCCTTTTGCTGCCGGAGTAGTCGTCTTTACATTTATCAGCGGTTTGTTTACCCATTACCCCAGCATCATTTTACTTTCTTAACGTTAACATAACTCATTACACTTACCTGAAGCTCAAACTGTTCACGGACCTGATATCCTCATTCGCATACGCTTTTTTCTGCCTGCTGATTCGCTCAAACCGGATTTATTGGTCATGCTAAAGAGCGATCGATTCTGGAGACTCTGTAATGAAGCCCGTTGATAAACTCACTGAAAATGATGTAACGCCTGAGACCATTTTTAATGCCGAGCGCCGCCAGGTGATGAAGGCGTTGGGTATCAGCGTGGCTGCCCTGTCGATTCCCACGGCAAAAGCTGATGTGCTTTCGTGGTTGCAGGGAAAAGGCAAAGAGAGTCCAAAAGCGCCAGCGGGTAAACCGCTTGATTTCAGCAAGCCCGCGCAATATCAGGCCAGCCTGCCGTTGACGCCGGAAGATAAAGTCACCGGCTATAACAACTATTATGAGTTTGGTCTGGATAAAGCCGATCCGGCTGCCAATGCGGGATCGCTAAAAACCACCGACTGGAAGATTGAGATCGGCGGGGAAGTAGCGAAGCCCATGACGCTGGATATGGACGATATCTTTAAGCGTTTTCCGCTGGAACAGCGTATTTATCGGATGCGCTGCGTAGAAGCCTGGTCGATGGTCGTACCCTGGATTGGTTTTGAACTGGGCAAGCTGTTAAAGGCGGCGGAGCCCACCAGCAATGCACGCTATGTCGCTTTTCAGACTCTTTATGCGCCGGAAGAGATGCCCGGTCAGCGCGATCGCTTTGTTGGCGGCGGCATCGATTATCCCTATGTAGAAGGGCTGCGGCTGGATGAGGCGATGCATCCATTAACCATGCTGACTACCGGCGTGTATGGCAAAGCGCTGCCGCCACAAAACGGCGCGCCCATCCGCCTTACCGTACCGTGGAAATATGGTTTTAAAGGCATCAAGTCGATCGTAAAAATCACGCTGGTTAAAGAGCAGCCGCCGACCACATGGAATCAGCTGGCCGCGAATGAATATGGCTTTTACGGCAACGTTAACCCGCATGTCGATCATCCGCGCTGGTCTCAGGCTACTGAACGCTTTATCGGCTCTGGCGGGATCCTGGATGTTAAACGCCAGCCTACTTTATTATTCAACGGTTACGGCAGCCAGGTTGCCTCGCTCTATAAGGGGTTAGATCTGCGGGAGAACTTTTAGTGCGCCTGACGATTAAACAGATTACCGGTCTGAAAGTTCTGCTGCATCTTGCCGGTTTTTTACCTTTTCTCTGGCTGATTTTATCCATTAACCAGGGCTGGCTAAGCGCCGATCCGGCAAAAGATATCCAGCATTTTACCGGCAGAATGGCGCTGAAGTTCCTGCTGGGCACCTTGCTGGTAACGCCGCTGGCGCGCTATGGCAAGCAGCCGCTGCTTATTCGCGTTCGCCGACTGCTTGGCCTGTGGTGCTTTGCCTGGGCCACGCTGCATTTGGTTAGCTATGCGCTGCTTGAGCTGGGCATTGATAATCTGGGCCTGCTGGGTTCCGAACTGATCTCCCGGCCTTATCTCACGCTGGGCATTATCAGCTGGTTTATTCTGCTGCTGCTGTCGCTGACTTCTTTTCAGAAAGCGCAGAAGAAGCTGGGGAGAAACTGGCAAAAGCTGCATAACGCCATTTATATCGTGCTGATCCTGGCCCCGATCCACTATCTGTGGTCGGTAAAAACCTTTTCGCCCCAGCCATGGATCTATGCTTTTATCGCGCTCGTCCTGCTGCTGTGGCGCTATAAAAAATTCCGCGGCTGGCGGCGATAAACTGTGCGCCGCTCCGCATATCTCGCTATTACCGCGCGCTTTATCTGCAGTTGCTGGATTATCTTCGCTGATACGACCAGTATTTAGCTGCTAATTGCGTTGAAATCGTTATAATGCCCGGTTTTAAACCTGCGGACAGGCCAAATTTCACCTTCGAAGGTGACAAATGGCGTTTCGCGTTGTATTTTGTGCGATG
This sequence comes from Erwinia sp. BNK-24-b, assembly GCF_047456155.1. Classification (NCBI taxonomy): domain Bacteria; kingdom Pseudomonadati; phylum Pseudomonadota; class Gammaproteobacteria; order Enterobacterales; family Erwiniaceae; genus Erwinia; species Erwinia sp. BNK-24-b. The sequence goes on along the minus strand of NZ_CP179901.1, from coordinate 339,619 downwards.
CCTCAATTATCGCAGGAGATAGCAGCAAGATGACCGACAAGTTTCACATACTGCTTTTGAACGGTCCAAACCTGAACCTCCTTGGCACACGCGAGCCGGAGAAGTATGGCAGCACGACCCTTCTCGATCTCGTCAGCATGCTGAACAAGCAGGCTGAAGATCTCCACGTGAAGCTGAGTCATCTGCAGTCCAATGCGGAACACGCGTTAATTGACCGCATTCATGAAGCGAAAGGCAATGTCGATTATATCGTCATTAACCCGGCGGCTTTTACGCATACCAGCGTTGCGCTTCGCGATGCCCTGCTTGCAGTGAGCATCCCGTTTATTGAAGTGCACCTGTCTAACGTGCATGCCCGCGAACCTTTTCGCCATCATTCTTATCTTTCTGATATTGCTGCTGGCGTAATCTGTGGACTTGGCGTCGACGGTTACTCCTGGGCTTTACAGACGGCGGTAAAACGCCTGTCACAATCTAATTAAACAGAGTACGGAACCACACTAATGGATATTCGTAAGATTAAAAAACTGATCGAACTGGTTGAAGAATCAGGCATTGCTGAACTGGAAATTTCTGAAGGTGAAGAGTCCGTTCGCATCAGTCGTTCCCCAGCCAATCCGGGCTATCCGATGATGCAGCAGGCCTATGCTGCACCAATGATGCAGCAGCAGCCTGCCCTGGCTACCGCCGTTGCACCTGCCGCTACGCCTGTGATGGAAGCGCCTGCCGCTGCCGAGATCAGTGGTCACATCGTACGTTCACCAATGGTCGGTACTTTCTACCGCACGCCAAGCCCGGACGCGAAAGCCTTTGTCGAAATCGGCCAGAAAGTTAACGCTGGCGATACCCTGTGCATCGTTGAAGCGATGAAAATGATGAACCAGATCGAAGCCGACAAGTCCGGCGTGGTAAAAGCGATTCTGGTCGAAAGCGGTCAGCCAGTTGAATTTGACGAGCCGCTGGTAGTCATCGAATAACGACGAGGCGAACCATGCTGGATAAAATTGTAATAGCTAACCGTGGTGAAATTGCGCTGCGTATTTTGCGTGCCTGTAAAGAACTGGGCATCAAAACCGTCGCCGTGCATTCAAGCGCGGACCGCGATCTGAAACACGTGCTGCTGGCGGATGAAACCGTTTGTATCGGCCCGGCACCTTCCGTAAAAAGCTACCTGAACATCCCTGCCCTGATTTCCGCTGCGGAAATTACCGGCGCGGTGGCGATTCACCCTGGCTACGGCTTCCTGTCTGAAAACGCCGATTTTGCCGAGCAGGTTGAGCGCTCCGGCTTTATCTTTATCGGCCCGAAAGCCGACACCATTCGCCTGATGGGCGACAAGGTGTCCGCTATCACCGCGATGAAGAAAACCGGCGTGCCAACCGTACCGGGTTCTGACGGTTCGCTGGGCGACGACATGGAGAAAAACCGCGCCATTGCTAACCGCATCGGTTATCCGGTGATCATCAAAGCCTCTGGCGGCGGCGGCGGTCGCGGTATGCGCGTTGTGCGCCACGACAAAGACCTGGAGCAGTCCATTAACATGACGAAAGCGGAAGCCAAAGCGGCTTTCAATAACGACATGGTCTATATGGAAAAATTCCTGGAAAACCCACGTCACGTGGAAATCCAGGTGCTGGCTGATGGTCAGGGCCACGCGGTCTATCTGGCTGAACGCGACTGCTCAATGCAGCGTCGTCACCAGAAAGTCGTGGAAGAAGCGCCAGCGCCAGGCATCAGCGAAGAACAGCGCCGCTTTATCGGCGAACGCTGCTCGAAAGCCTGTATTGATATCGGCTATCGCGGCGCGGGCACCTTCGAGTTCCTGTTCGAAAACGGTGAGTTCTACTTCATTGAAATGAACACCCGTATTCAGGTTGAGCATCCGGTAACGGAAATGATCACCGGCGTTGACCTGATCAAAGAGCAGCTGCGTATCGCTGCCGGCCAGCCGCTGTCGATCAAACAGGAAGATATTGTTATTCGCGGACATGCGGTTGAATGCCGTATCAACGCCGAAGATCCAAACACCTTCCTGCCAAGCCCTGGCAAGATCACGCGCTTCCATGCGCCCGGCGGGTTTGGCGTGCGTTGGGAATCTCATATTTACGCTGGCTACACCGTACCACCGTATTATGATTCCATGATTGGCAAGCTGATCACCTATGGCGAAACGCGTGAAGTCGCGATTGCCCGCATGAGGAATGCACTGGCAGAGCTGATCATTGACGGCATCAAGACTAATATTGAGCTGCAAATGAAGATCATGGATGACGAACACTTCCAGGTGGGCGGCACTAACATCCATTATCTGGAGAAAAAACTCGGCATTCAGGAAACCTGATTTGTCTGAGGAATGAAAGGAAGGCCGGTCTGACCGGCCTTTTTCTTTGCCTGTTCCGGGAGGAAAAATGGAAAAACGCTTTGTGCAGGCGCATCGCGAGGCCCGCTGGTCGTTCTGGCTGGCGGTGGCCTATCTTGCCGCCTGGTTTCTGGCGGCGCTGTCGGGTGATAACCAGCCCGGCCCAACCGGCCTGCCCCACTGGTTTGAAATGGCCTGTCTGCTGGTACCGCTGCTGTTTATTTTCTTTTGCTGGCTGATGATAAAACGCGTGTTTCGTGATATTTCCCTGGAGGATGCGCCATGAAGCCAGGGGTTATTGTACCGTTAATCGCCTATCTGCTGCTGGTTGCCGCGCTGTCTGTCTATGCCATGCGTAAACGCCGCGAAGGCAGCTTCCTGACCGAATATTTTCTTGGCAGCCGGTCGATGGGCGGCTTTGTGCTGGCCATGACGCTAACGACCACCTATATCAGCGCCAGCTCGTTTATCGGCGGCCCCGGCGCGGCCTACCATTACGGGCTGGGCTGGGTACTGCTTTCAATGGTTCAGGTGCCGGCCGTCTGGCTGTCGCTGGGCATTCTGGGCAAAAAGTTTGCTATCCTGGCGAGGCGCTACAATGCCGTCACGCTGAACGATATGCTTTTTGCTCGCTACCGCAGCACGCTGCTAGTGTGGTTCGCCAGCCTGAGCCTGCTGATTGCCTTTGTCGGTGCGATGACCGTGCAGTTTATCGGCGGCGCACGGCTGCTGGAGACGGCGGCAGGCATTCCTTATGATACCGGCCTGTTAATTTTCGGCGGCGCTATCGCATTCTATACCGCTTTTGGCGGCTTTCGTGCCAGCGTGCTGAACGATGCTTTGCAAGGCCTGGTGATGCTGCTCGGCACTTTTATTCTGCTGTTTGCCGTGATCCATGCCGCAGGCGGTATGCACAGCGCGGTACAGAAGCTGGAGCAGATTAATCCCCAGCTGATTTCGCCCGGCGGCGTGGATAATATCCTTAGCCCAACTTTCCTGGCCTCTTTTTCCGTGCTGGTCTGCTTTGGCGTTATCGGGCTGCCGCACACTGCCGTTCGCTGTATTTCCTATAAAGACAGCAAGGCTGTGCATCGCGGGATTGTGCTTGGCACCATCGTGGTTGCCGTACTGATGTTCGGGATGCACCTGGCTGGCGCGCTGGGACGTGCGGTTATGCCCGATTTGAAGATCCCTGACCTGGTTATCCCTACGCTGATGATCCACGTTTTGCCGCCGCTGGCTGCGGGGATCTTTCTTGCCGCGCCGATGGCGGCGATTATGTCGACGATCAACGCACAGCTATTGCAATCTTCCGCCACGATCGTGAAAGATCTGTTTTTACGCGTGCGTCCGCAGCAGATCGATAATGAGCCGCTGCTGAAAAAGATTTCGGCGGCCGTCACGCTGGTGCTGGGCCTGCTGCTGCTGCTGGCGGCCTGGAATCCACCCGACATGCTAATCTGGCTTAATCTGCTGGCTTTTGGCGGCCTGGAGGCGGTGTTTTTGTGGCCGCTGGTGCTGGGCCTGTACTGGGAAAAAGCCAATGCTGCCGGCGCGTTGAGCAGTATGGTTAGCGGCGCGGGCTGTTATACCCTGCTGGCCAGCTTATCGCTGCAGCCCTGGGGCTTTCACCCCGTGGTGCCGTCGCTGCTGCTTAGCCTGATTGCTTTTGCAATCGGCAACCGTTTTGGCCGTCCTCAACGGCCATAGCCTTTTTGTCTGACTAAAGAGAATCGCAATGCCCTGGATACAAATGAAGATCAACACCACTGGCGCACAGGCTGAAGAGCTGGGCGATGCGCTGATTGAGAACGGGGCTGTCTCGGTCACGTTCCAGGATACGCACGATAATCCGGTTTTTGAGCCGCTGCCGGGCGAAACCCGCCTGTGGGGCGATACCGATGTGATCGGCCTGTTCGATGCAGAAACCGAGATGCAGGACGTGATTGCCGGTCTGGAACAACATCCGCTGCTCGGCGCCAGTTTTCATCACAAAATTGAGCAGATTGAAGATAAAGACTGGGAGCGCGAGTGGATGGAAAACTTCCACCCGATGCGCTTCGGTCAGCGTCTGTGGATCTGCCCAAGCTGGCGTGACGTGCCGGATCCGCATGCGGTTAACGTGATGCTCGATCCCGGCCTGGCTTTCGGCACCGGCACGCATCCAACGACGGCGATGTGCCTGAGCTGGCTGGACGGTCTGGATCTGGCGGGCAAAACGGTAATTGATTTTGGCTGTGGCTCCGGCATCCTGGCTATCGCAGCTCTTAAGCTGGGCGCGGCTAAAGCTATCGGAATTGATATCGATCCGCAGGCCATTCAGGCCAGTCGCGACAATGCCGAGCGCAACGGCGTATCGGAACGCCTGTCGCTCTATTTGCCCCATGAGCAGCCTGACAACCTGAGTGCGGATGTCGTCGTCGCCAACATTCTTGCCGGCCCGCTGCGCGAGCTGGCCCCGCTTATCAGCGTGCTGCCGATATCCGGCGGTCATCTGGGGCTTTCCGGCGTGCTGGCCAGCCAGGCAAGCGGCGTTTGCGAAGCCTATGAGGACAAGTTCACGCTTGATCCTGTGGCGGAGAAAGAAGAGTGGTGTCGCATCACCGGCATACGCCGCTAATCAACGAATTTAGCCGATAATGCTCGCCTGTCGCCTGCATAAGGCGCTTAAGCAAGTCATTAATCGTGCAATCCGGCCTTTACATGCGCGGATTATCGTCGAATAATTGACCGGGCACTGGCAGAATCGAGGCGGACACGGCGGTATCAGGCCTGTTTTTCACGCAAGATACCGTTATTTATAGTGTTAAGTTTGTCACAGAAAAAGAAAAATATTTGTTCATAATTTAGCCTTTGATATTTAACTTGTTGTTTAATATTAATATTTATCAAGTAAGCTAATCGCGTAACCTTGTGGTGACCCTTTTTACGCGAAATTGTTCAAAGTTTGGCCTTTCATCTTCTGAAAAAAATGCGTAATATACGCCGCCTTGCGAACACACTATGGTCACTTTTTTTTCATGCGCATAGGAAACCACCAGCTTCGCAATCGCCTGATTGCAGCACCAATGGCCGGAATTACCGACAGGCCTTTCCGGACGCTTTGTTATGCAATGGGCGCTGGTATGACCGTATCGGAGATGCTGTCGTCAAACCCGGAAGTCTGGGCCAGCGACAAATCACGACTGCGTATGGTACACAGTGATGAGCCCGGTATTCGTACCGTGCAGATTGCCGGTTGTGACCCTGAAGAGATGGCTGAGGCCGCGCGCATTAACGCTTTATCGGGTGCGCAGGTTATCGATATCAACATGGGATGTCCGGCTAAAAAGGTGAATCGTAAAATGGCGGGCTCGGCCCTGCTGCAACACCCTGAACTGGTGAAGTCTATCCTTTCAGCGGTAGTTAATGCGGTAGATGTGCCCGTCACGTTAAAGATTCGCACCGGCTGGGACACGGATAACCGCAATTGTGTTGAGATTGCCCAATTGGCTGAACGTTGTGGCATTCAGGCCCTGACCATCCACGGACGCACTCGCGCGTGTTTGTTCAACGGCGAAGCTGAATATGACAGCATTCGGACAGTTAAGCAGAATGTCTCTATTCCCGTTATCGCGAACGGAGACATTACTGACCCGCATAAAGCCAGAGCCGTACTCGACTATACGGGGGCTGATGCCCTGATGATAGGACGTGCGGCTCAGGGAAGACCGTGGATCTTCCGGGAAATCCAGCATTATCTGGACACTGGGGAGCTGCTGGCACCAATGCCACTGGCTGAAGTAAAGCGCTTGCTTATCGAGCACTTACGGGAACTGCACGACTTTTATGGTCATCGCAAAGGATACCGTATTGCCCGGAAGCACGTCTCCTGGTATCTCCAGGAGCATGCCCCAAACGACCAGTTTCGGCGCACATTCAACGCCATTGAGGATGCCAGCGAACAGCTGGAGGCGTTGGAAGCATACTTCGAAAAACTTGCATAATAGAAATAAAGAGCTGACAGAACTATGTTCGAACAACGCGTAAATTCTGATGTACTGACCGTTTCAACCGTTAACTCCCAGGATCAGGTGACCCAAAAGCCTCTGCGTGACTCGGTCAAACAGGCACTGAAGAACTATTTTGCTCAACTGAACGGTCAGGATGTTAATGACCTGTATGAGCTGGTTTTGGCTGAAGTAGAACAGCCTCTGTTGGACATGGTGATGCAATATACCCGTGGCAACCAGACCCGTGCAGCCCTGATGATGGGTATCAACCGCGGTACGCTGCGTAAGAAACTGAAAAAATACGGCATGAACTAAGGTTTCGGTTCATTGTGACGGAGGCGCTACGTACTGTTAGCGCCTTTTTTAATGTCTGCGATTTACACAGAATCGTCTGGCTTGTGTAAATATCAGACGTTAATCTCAACTTCTCGTCGATGTCGTTGTCCTATCCTCTGTATCGCTGCGGATTAACTTCTTTATGCGCTACATCTTCCATGCACGCATAAAGAGAGACATATGAAGGAATCTCCCCGCTTTACCCGCAACATGATGCATCCACGTTACTGGACAACATGGGCCGGACTGGGATTACTGTATTTACTGGTGCTGCTGCCTTTTCCAATGCTGCAAAAACTGGGCACATGGATGGGCCGCACATCAATGCGTTTTCTGAAACGCCGTATTCGTATTACTCGCCGCAATCTGGAGCTGTGCTTTCCGGATATGCCAAAAGAACAAATTGAGTTGAGCATTGTGCGCAACTTTGAGTCGCTGGGCATGGGACTGCTGGAAACCGGTATGGCCTGGTTCTGGTCCGATCGCCGCGTTAAGCGCTGGTTTACCGTTAACGGCCTGCATAATTTGCAGGCCGCGCAAAAAGAAGGCCGCGGCGCGCTGATTATCGGCGTACATTTTATGTCGCTGGAGCTGGGTGGCAGAGCAATGGGCCTCTGTCAGCCGATGATGGCTATGTATCGTCCGCATAACAACAAGCTGATGGAGTGGGTGCAAACCAAAGGCCGTATGCGTTCCAATAAGGCGATGATTAACCGCCGCGATTTACGCGGTATGGTGCAGGCGCTGAAACAGGGTGAAGCGGTCTGGTTTGCTCCCGATCAGGACTACGGCCCTAAAGGCAGCGTGTTTGCACCGCTGTTTGCCGTCCCTCAGGCTGCGACGACCAGCGGTACCTGGATGATTGCTCGCATGGCTAAACCAGCAATGATTACCGTAGTGCTGATCCGTAACGAAGACGGAAGCGGCTACGAGCTGGTGATTCAGCCCGAGCTAAAAGAGTATCCGATTGAGGATGAGCAGCAGGCCGCTGCCTATATGAATAAAGTTATTGAGGGCGAAATTATGCGTGCGCCCGATCAGTATATGTGGCTGCATCGCCGCTTTAAAACGCGTCCCGATGGCGCTCAGCCGCTCTATTAACTCTCTGTAACGCTTTTACTGAAGCCAGCCTCATCGGGCTGGCTTTTTGCTGCCTCTGCCTCTGCTTCTGCTTCTGCTTCTGCTTCTGCTTCTGCTTCTGCTTCTGCTTCTGCTTCTGCTTCTGCTTCTGCTTCTGCTTCTGCTTCTGCTTCTGCTTCTGCCACGACAATTGCATATCTCGTCACATTCACACATCTTTTTTGAAACGGTTTGCACTATTTGTGAACATCCGCGCGGCTTTTGCCACCATTTAGTGCGCAATATCAGACAAATTTTCAATCTGCTTCCGAATATTAATAAACCTTTCTATGAAATTCAGGATGCTGCAAACCTGGCATTACCTTTGCACAACCAGGGAGGGCTTTCACCGGATAAGTGCATCGTCGTATGCGCTGACCTATAACAAACGATTACGCCACACAGGATGCTTTATGAAAAAAATGATGCTTTCTACTTTGGTGACCGCTGCCGCGCTCTTCGCCGTTGCTAACCAGGCTCACGCAGGGACCACGCTGGACGCGATTAAAAAGAAAGGTTTTGTGCAATGCGGTATCAGTGATGGCCTGCCTGGCTTTTCGTTTGCCGATGCCAGCGGCAAATTTAGCGGTATTGACGTCGACGTATGTCGAGCTGCCGCCGCAGCTGTTTTTGGGGATGCGACAAAGGTGAAATACACCCCGTTAACCGCGAAAGAACGTTTTACCGCTCTGCAATCTGGCGAGGTAGATATTCTTTCACGTAATACGACATGGACTTCTTCTCGCGATGGCGGCATGGGCTTCCTGTTTGCAGGCGTTAACTATTACGACGGTATCGGGTTTTTGACCCACCAGAAAGCGGGTCTTAAAAGCGCTAAAGAGCTGGACGGCGCTACCGTCTGTATCCAGGCCGGTACAGATACCGAGCTGAATGTTGCCGACTATTTTAAAGCCAATAAGATGCAGTATACGCCGGTAACCTTCGATCGTTCTGACGAGTCGGCAAAAGCGCTTGATACCGGCCGCTGCGACACGCTGGCATCCGACCAGTCTCAGCTTTATGCGCTGCGCATCAAGCTGGGCAAACCTGATGACTTTATCGTGCTGCCAGAAGTTATCTCCAAGGAACCGCTGGGGCCGGTGGTTCGCCGCGGCGACGACGACTGGTTTACAATCGTTAAATGGTCGCTGTATGCCATGCTGAATGCGGAAGAGATGGGGATCACCTCAAAAAATGTTGACGAGATGTCAGCCAGCCCAACCACGCCAGATATGGCTCACCTGCTGGGCTCAGAGGGTGATTTTGGTAAGGATCTGAAGCTGGATAACAAATGGGCTTTCAACATTATCAAGCAGGTTGGTAATTACCAGGAAGTTTTTGACCGTAACGTAGGCAAAGACAGCCAGCTTAAGATTGCTCGCGGCCAGAATGCGCTCTGGAATAAAGGCGGCATCCAGTACGCCCCGCCGGTACGTTAATTCCCCGCAACAACAAGGCGCCACTAAGCTGGCGCCTTTATTAGCCTTGCCGTTACGAGGTCTTACCATGTCACAACGCCCATCCGTAAAAAGGGACTTTTCTTTTAGTAATCCTGCGGTGCGCGCCTGGCTATTTCAGGCCGGCGCCGTAGCGCTGGTTTTAGCCGCCGCCGGCTATTTGCTTCACAACACCGTTATTAATCTGGCCAGCCGTGGTATTACGTCCGGTTTTGGTTTTCTGGAGCGTAGCGCCGGTTTCGGCATCGTTCAGCACCTGATTGATTACAGCGAAGGCGATACCTATGCGCGCGTATTTATGGTCGGTCTGACTAATACGCTTCTGGTTTCTGCACTCTGCATTGTTTTTGCTTCTTTTTTAGGTTTTTTTATCGGGCTTGCACGCCTGTCGGACAACTGGCTGCTGCGCAAACTCTCCACTATCTATATTGAAATTTTCCGTAATATCCCGCCGTTGCTGCAAATTTTCTTCTGGTACTTTGCCGTACTGCGTAATCTGCCGGGACCGCGCCAGGCGGTAAATGCTTTCGATCTGTTTTTTGTCAGTAATCGGGGGCTCTATATTCCCTTTCCCAATGCGGCTGCGGGTATATGGCCTTTTATTGTTGCCGTATTGCTAGCAATTGCAGCCAGTATCGCGCTGTTTCGCTACAACCGTACCTACCAGTTAAAAACGGGACAGCTAAGGCGCAGCTGGCCTTTGGCGCTGGCTATGCTGCTGATTTTACCTCTGGCTGCAAACCTTGTATTTGGCGCGGCCATACACTGGGATATTCCAGCGCTGCATGGATTCAATTTCCGCGGTGGTTTCGCTCTGATCCCTGAACTGGCCTCCTTGACGCTGGCGCTTTCTATCTATACCTCTTCTTTTATAGCTGAGGTTATTCGCTCCGGGATCCAGTCAGTGCCGCACGGCCAGCACGAAGCCGCGCGTTCACTGGGCTTACCTAATCCGGTAACGCTGCGCCAGGTGATTATTCCGCAGGCGATGCGCGTCATCATCCCACCTTTAACCAGCCAGTATCTGAATATCGTTAAAAACTCTTCCCTGGCTGCCGCTATTGGCTATCCCGATATGGTATCGCTCTTTGCCGGTACGGTCCTGAACCAAACGGGCCAGGCGATTGAAACCATTGCTATCACTATGGGCGTCTATCTGATTATCAGCCTGCTGATTTCGTTACTGATGAACATCTACAACCGCAAAATCCGCCTGGTTGAACGCTAAGAAAACGGGATAACTATGACTTTAACGACGCATGAAACTCAGCCTGTCCCGGAAAATGCTTTCACCAGGGCCATAAAATGGACAAGGAAAAATCTGTTTTCAAGCTGGGGTAACTCTCTGCTGACGCTTTTTTGCCTGTGGGCAATCTGGCAAATCATTCCGCCAGCGCTTAACTGGCTGGTTTTTCAGGCTAACTGGATTGGTTCGACGAGGGCAGACTGCACCAAAGAAGGAGCATGCTGGGTATTTATTCACGCCCGTTTTGGTCAGTTTATGTATGGCCTTTATCCGCACGAGCTGCGCTGGCGCATTAATCTGGCATTAGCTATTGGGCTGATCTCCCTTATTCCTTTATTCATGAAATCAATGCCGCGCCGCGGTTGGTATCTTGCCGCCTGGGCAGTTACCTTTCCTCTGGTCGTCTGGTTATTGTTGTACGGCGGTTTCTTTGGCCTGGAAAGGGTCGAAACACGTCAATGGGGCGGGCTGACGCTAACGTTGATTATTGCCTCTGTTGGCATTGCGGGCGCATTGCCGTTAGGCATCCTTTTGGCGCTAGGACGTCGTTCGACTATGCCAGTTGTGCGCGCGCTGTCAGTTATCTTTATTGAGTTCTGGCGAGGCGTGCCGCTGATTACCGTGCTTTTTATGTCCTCGGTTATGCTGCCGCTTTTTATGTCGGAAGGGAGCAGTATCGACAAGCTGGTTCGCGCACTGGTTGGCGTCATTTTGTTTCAGTCAGCCTACGTGGCGGAAGTAGTGCGTGGTGGTCTGCAAGCTCTGCCTAAGGGGCAATATGAGGCGGCAGAGTCGCTGGCTCTGGGCTACTGGAAAACTCAGATGCTGATCATTTTGCCACAGGCATTAAAGATGGTTATTCCCGGCCTGGTTAATACAATTATCGCGCTGTTTAAGGATACCAGCCTGGTCATTATCATCGGGCTTTTTGACCTGTTTAGTAGCGTACAGCAGGCCACTGTCGATCCCGCGTGGCTTGGTATGTCGACCGAAGGCTATGTTTTTGCCGCTCTGGTTTACTGGATTTTTTGTTTCAGCATGTCGCGCTATAGCCAGTATCTGGAAAAGCGTTTTCACACCGGGCGTACGCCGCATTAAGGATTATCATGACAAATTTACCGCTCCAGACTGACGATAAAATGATGATTACACTGGAAAACGTTAATAAGTGGTATGGGCAGTTTCACGTATTAAAAAATATCAATCTGCAGGTAAAACCTCGCGAACGTATTGTGCTGTGCGGCCCTTCCGGCTCGGGTAAATCAACCACTATCCGCTGTATCAACCATCTGGAAGAGCATCAGCAGGGGCGAATAGTTGTTGATGGTATTCATCTGAATGAAGATCTTCGCAATATTGAGCGGGTGCGGACTGAAGTTGGTATGGTATTCCAGCACTTTAACCTTTTCCCGCATCTAAGCGTGCTACAAAACTGCACGCTTGCACCCATATGGGTGCGAAAAACGGCAAAGAAGGAAGCCGAAGAGCTGGCAATGCACTATCTGGAAAGGGTACGCATAGCTGAACACGCACATAAATTTCCCGGACAGCTTTCAGGCGGACAGCAGCAGCGTGTTGCTATTGCCCGTTCGCTCTGTATGAAACCTAAGATTATGCTGTTTGATGAACCAACATCCGCGCTGGATCCGGAAATGGTTAAAGAAGTTTTAGACACGATGATTGGTCTGGCGGAAGACGGGATGACGATGCTTTGCGTCACGCATGAAATGGGGTTTGCGCGTACCGTGGCGGACCGCGTGATCTTTATGGATCGGGGAGAGATAGTGGAGCAGGCGCCGCCACAGGAATTCTTTGCTGCACCTAAATCAGAACGCACGCGCGCCTTTCTTTCGCAGGTTATTCATTAATTTTCCACAGTCCGGACAGCGCCGAAAAGATCTCTTCAGCAAGTCAGACTGTGATAATAAACAGGAGCCAGCCTGGTTACAGGCTGGCCCCTGTATCCGAATCCCGCAGATGCAAAATAGTGTTATTAAAAGCGGGTTTCGTGACGCAAAAATGCAGAGTGCTGTCCTGAGAAGCGGGTTTTCCGGCGCGCAAATGCAAAAAACCCTGACCGTAAGGTCAGGGTTATCGCAGTCTGATGCCTGGCAGTTCCCTACTCTCGCATGGGGAGACCCCACACTACCATCGGCGCTACGGCGTTTCACTTCTGAGTTCGGCATGGGGTCAGGTGGGACCACCGCGCTAAAGCCGCCAGGCAAATTCTGTTCTTCACGCCGCCCGCGGGCCGCGCAAAGTTATCCGGGAACAAAGCTGAAAATTCTGTGTCTCTCAACACTGCCAGAACGCTTCTGGCGTTGTAAGGTTAAGCCTCACGGGTCATTAGTACCGGTTAGCTCAACGCATCGCTGCGCTTACACATCCGGCCTATCAACGTCGTCGTCTTCAACGTCCCTTCAGGTGGCGTATAGCCACAGGGAGAACTCATCTCGAGGCAAGTTTCGCGCTTAGATGCTTTCAGCGCTTATCTTTTCCGCACTTAGCTACCGGGCAATGCCACTGGCGTGACAACCCGAACACCAGCGGTGCGTTCACTCCGGTCCTCTCGTACTAGGAGCAACCCCTCTCAATTCTCCAGCGCCCACGGCAGATAGGGACCGAACTGTCTCACGACGTTCTAAACCCAGCTCGCGTACCACTTTAAACGGCGAACAGCCGTACCCTTGGGACCTACTTCAGCCCCAGGATGTGATGAGCCGACATCGAGGTGCCAAACACCGCCGTCGATATGAACTCTTGGGCGGTATCAGCCTGTTATCCCCGGAGTACCTTTTATCCGTTGAGCGATGGCCCTTCCATACAGAACCACCGGATCACTATGACCTGCTTTCGCACCTGCTCGAGCCGTCACTCTCGCAGTCAAGCCAGCTTATGCCATTGCACTAACCTCACGATGTCCGACCGTGATTAGCTGACCTTCGTGCTCCTCCGTTACTCTTTGGGAGGAGACCGCCCCAGTCAAACTACCCACCAGACACTGTCCCCACGCCGGATTACGGCGCCAGGTTAGAACATCAAACGTTAAAGGGTGGTATTTCAAGGATGGCTCCACGCAGACTGGCGTCCACGCTTCAAAGCCTCCCACCTATCCTACACATCAAGGCTCAATGTTCAGTGTCAAGCTGTAGTAAAGGTTCACGGGGTCTTTCCGTCTTGCCGCGGGTACACTGCATCTTCACAGCGAGTTCAATTTCACTGAGTCTCGGGTGGAGACAGCCTGGCCATCATTACGCCATTCGTGCAGGTCGGAACTTACCCGACAAGGAATTTCGCTACCTTAGGACCGTTATAGTTACGGCCGCCGTTTACCGGGGCTTCGATCAAGAGCTTCTCCTTGCGGATAACCCCATCAATTAACCTTCCGGCACCGGGCAGGCGTCACACCGTATACGTCCACTTTCGTGTTTGCACAGTGCTGTGTTTTTAATAAACAGTTGCAGCCAGCTGGTATCTTCGACTGGCTTCGGCTCGGGGAGCAAGTCCCTCCACCTACGCGCCAGCGTGCCTTCTCCCGAAGTTACGGCACCATTTTGCCTAGTTCCTTCACCCGAGTTCTCTCAAGCGCCTTGGTATTCTCTACCTGACCACCTGTGTCGGTTTGGGGTACGATTCTGTGTTACCTGGAGCTTAGAGGCTTTTCCTGGAAGCAGGGCATCTGTTACTTCAGCACCGTAGTGCCTCGTCGTCACGCCTCAGCCTTAAGCATCCGGATTTGCCTGGATGCTCAGCCTACACGCTTAAACCGGGACAACCGTCGCCCGGCCAACATAGCCTTCTCCGTCCCCCCTTCGCAGTAACACCGAGTACAGGAATATTAACCTGTTTCCCATCGACTACGCCTTTCGGCCTCGCCTTAGGGGTCGACTCACCCTGCCCCGATTAACGTTGGACAGGAACCCTTGGTCTTCCGGCGAGCGGGCTTTTCACCCGCTTTATCGTTACTTATGTCAGCATTCGCACTTCTGATACCTCCAGCAGCCCTCACAGGCCACCTTCGACGGCTTACAGAACGCTCCCCTACCCAACAACACATAGTGTCGCTGCCGCAGCTTCGGTGCATGGTTTAGCCCCGTTACATCTTCCGCGCAGGCCGACTCGACCAGTGAGCTATTACGCTTTCTTTAAATGATGGCTGCTTCTAAGCCAACATCCTGGCTGTCTGTGCCTTCCCACATCGTTTCCCACTTAACCATGACTTTGGGACCTTAGCTGGCGGTCTGGGTTGTTTCCCTCTTCACGACGGACGTTAGCACCCGCCGTGTGTCTCCCGTGATAACATTCTCCGGTATTCGCAGTTTGCATCGGGTTGGTAAGCCGGGATGGCCCCCTAGCCGAAACAGTGCTCTACCCCCGGAGATGAATTCACGAGGCGCTACCTAAATAGCTTTCGGGGAGAACCAGCTATCTCCCGGTTTGATTGGCCTTTCACCCCCAGCCACAGGTCATCCGCTAATTTTTCAACATTAGTCGGTTCGGTCCTCCAGTTAGTGTTACCCAACCTTCAACCTGCCCATGGCTAGATCACCGGGTTTCGGGTCTATACCCTGCAACTTAACGCCCAGTTAAGACTCGGTTTCCCTGCGGCTCCCCTATACGGTTAACCTTGCTACAGAATATAAGTCGCTGACCCATTATACAAAAGGTACGCAGTCACACCACAAGGATGCTCCCACTGCTTGTACGTACACGGTTTCAGGTTCTGTTTCACTCCCCTCGCCGGGGTTCTTTTTGCCTTTCCCTCACGGTACTGGTTCACTATCGGTCAGTCAGGAGTATTTAGCCTTGGAGGATGGTCCCCCCATCTTCAGACAGGATATCACGTGTCCCGCCCTACTCTTCGAACTCACAATAAGTGTATCTTCGTGTACGGGAGTATCACCCTGTACCCTGCGACTTTCCAGACGCTTCCACTGACACACAAACTGATGATGGTTCCGGGCTGTTCCCCGTTCGCTCGCCGCTACTGGGGGAATCTCGGTTGATTTCTTTTCCTCTGGGTACTTAGATGTTTCAGTTCCCCAGGTTCGCCTTGCAGCACTATGTATTCATGCTGCAATGATGCACAAGTGCACCGGGTTTCCCCATTCGGGTATCGTCGGTTGTAACGGTTCATATCACCTTACCGACGCTTATCGCAGATTAGCACGCCCTTCATCGCCTCTGACTGCCAGGGCATCCACCGTGTACGCTTAGTCACTTAACCTCACAACCCACAAGCGTCCCGAAAGACACATTGCTGTTGCAGGCATTGAGAGACTCGACCACATCGCTTTGTTCATTCTTATTACGGAGAATGAACGCGACGCGTCGTTTCAATTTTCAGCTTGTTCCGGATTGTTAAAGAGCAAATATCTCAAACGTGGCTCGTAAGCCAGTTTTGAGATACTTCGTGGAGACACCTTTCACCTGTCACCAAGCAAGTGGCGTCCCCTAGGGGATTCGAACCCCTGTTGCCGCCGTGAAAGGGCGGAGTCCTAACCGCTAGACGAAGGGGACACGGGGTGTCGCGACTTCGCAGCCGTCTTGCTCTAACGTTTCTATCAGACAATCTGTGTGAGCACTTCGCGGGAAGGTATCTTCAGGTAAGGAGGTGATCCAACCGCAGGTTCCCCTACGGTTACCTTGTTACGACTTCACCCCAGTCATGAATCACAAAGTGGTAAGCGCCCTCCCGAAGGTTAAGCTACCTACTTCTTTTGCAACCCACTCCCATGGTGTGACGGGCGGTGTGTACAAGGCCCGGGAACGTATTCACCGTGGCATTCTGATCCACGATTACTAGCGATTCCGACTTCACGGAGTCGAGTTGCAGACTCCGATCCGGACTACGACGCACTTTATGAGGTCCGCTTGCTCTCGCGAGGTCGCTTCTCTTTGTATGCGCCATTGTAGCACGTGTGTAGCCCTGGCCGTAAGGGCCATGATGACTTGACGTCATCCCCACCTTCCTCCGGTTTATCACCGGCAGTCTCCTTTGAGTTCCCGACCGAATCGCTGGCAACAAAGGATAAGGGTTGCGCTCGTTGCGGGACTTAACCCAACATTTCACAACACGAGCTGACGACAGCCATGCAGCACCTGTCTCACGGTTCCCGAAGGCACTAAGGCATCTCTGCCAAATTCCGTGGATGTCAAGGCCAGGTAAGGTTCTTCGCGTTGCATCGAATTAAACCACATGCTCCACCGCTTGTGCGGGCCCCCGTCAATTCATTTGAGTTTTAACCTTGCGGCCGTACTCCCCAGGCGGTCGACTTAACGCGTTAGCTCCGGAAGCCACGCCTCAAGGGCACAACCTCCAAGTCGACATCGTTTACGGCGTGGACTACCAGGGTATCTAATCCTGTTTGCTCCCCACGCTTTCGCACCTGAGCGTCAGTCTTCGTCCAGGGGGCCGCCTTCGCCACCGGTATTCCTCCAGATCTCTACGCATTTCACCGCTACACCTGGAATTCTACCCCCCTCTACGAGACTCTAGCCTGCCAGTTTCGAATGCAGTTCCCGGGTTGAGCCCGGGGATTTCACATCCGACTTGACAGACCGCCTGCGTGCGCTTTACGCCCAGTAATTCCGATTAACGCTTGCACCCTCCGTATTACCGCGGCTGCTGGCACGGAGTTAGCCGGTGCTTCTTCTGCGGGTAACGTCAATGACAGAGCGTATTAAGCTCCATCCCTTCCTCCCCGCTGAAAGTACTTTACAACCCGAAGGCCTTCTTCATACACGCGGCATGGCTGCATCAGGCTTGCGCCCATTGTGCAATATTCCCCACTGCTGCCTCCCGTAGGAGTCTGGACCGTGTCTCAGTTCCAGTGTGGCTGGTCATCCTCTCAGACCAGCTAGGGATCGTCGCCTAGGTGAGCCGTTACCCCACCTACTAGCTAATCCCATCTGGGTTCATCCGATAGTGAGAGGCCCGAAGGTCCCCCTCTTTGGTCTTGCGACGTTATGCGGTATTAGCCACCGTTTCCAGTGGTTATCCCCCTCTATCGGGCAGATCCCCAGACATTACTCACCCGTCCGCCACTCGTCACCCGAAGAGCAAGCTCTTCTGTGCTACCGTTCGACTTGCATGTGTTAGGCCTGCCGCCAGCGTTCAATCTGAGCCATGATCAAACTCTTCAATTTAAGTTTGATTTGCTGAAACACGTTCAGCGATGCTCAAGTGTAAAACGTCATAATGAATTTTCATTATGTGTTCACTCTTAAGACTTGATATTTTTTGCGTCCGGAGACGCTGATATCAATCCTGCGAGTGCCCACACAGATTGTCTGATAAATTGTTAAAGAGCGTTGCGGTAAGCGCCGTGGCGACTTACTGCGAGGTGGCGTATCTTACGCTTTCCTCCTTCAGAGTCAACTTCTTTTTCAGAAGTTTTTCTCCGGCGATTCAGCTTCCTGAACCTCTCAACCCGGCGACTCGTAAGCCGTTGTTCCGTGTCGATGGAGGCGCATTATAGGGATCCGTTTTCATAGCACAAGCCTTTTTTCGATCTTTCTTTTCGTTCGTTCTTTTCTTGCGCTTATCGCACCATTATTAAACAAGATGTGCATAAATGACGCTAATTCTCCCGCCACTGTTGCTCCTTTACTGCCTGTCGCACTACGCTGTGGCGATCCTTTTAAAGAAAGAGGTACCTATGACCACAAATTTACGCCCTTATAAAGATACGTTTCCGCAATGCGGCAAACGCGTCATGGTAGATAGTTCCAGCGTGGTGGTTGGCGATGTGCATTTGGGGGACGATGTCAGCATCTGGCCGCTCGTCGCCATTCGCGGCGATGTTAACAAGGTCATTATTGGCCAACGCAGTAATATCCAGGACGGTAGCGTATTGCACGTCACACCCATAAGTCGTCTGTTAACCCTGAAGGCTACCCATTACTTATTGGAGAAGATGTTACCGTTGGCCATAAAGCGATGTTACATGGCTGCCAGATTGGTAACCGTGTGCTGGTAGGGATGGGATCGATATTGCTGGATGGCGCCATAATAGAAGATGACGTGATGATTGGCGCTGGTAGCCTGGTGCCGCCGGGTAAAAGACTGACCAGCGGCTATCTCTATTTGGGCAGTCCGGTAAAGCAGGTACGGCCACTTACTGAAGCTGAAATCGGTGGCCTGCTCTATTCATCAAAAAATTACGTCGGCTGGAAGGACGATTATCTTGCTCAGGAAAGCCAAACCCACCCCTGAGCATCTTCTCTTTCTGCTTTGATGGCTTCTTCTGCCTCTTCCTCCAAATCCCAACGGTGCTGATGAAAAAACTCAAGCACCGTTTGGTCGCTGCCATAACGACTAATCAGCGATTCGCCGCTGACAGCGCACACCATCTGAAAGCCGTTAACCAGAGCCGGAAAGCACACGGCGCCTGCCGACTCATCCCACCACTCCCGATCGGGAAACTGGATCGCCTGATTCATGCCTGTAGTTCAGCCTGCAATACGGCGATGACGGGCGCGACTTCAGGGAAAACGTTATGCCATAAAAAGAACGACCAGGCAGCCTGCCCGACTAACATCCCCAGCCCATCCGCCATACGTATTGCGCCATACTGCTGGCACCAGCGCAGAAAAGGTGTTGGGCCGACCTGATAAAACATGTCATAGCAGCAGGTTTGCTTGCTGATTAATGAAGGAGGAATTGCCGGGACTTCACCACCCACGCCGCTGGAGGTAGCGTTGATAATCAGGTCAAACTGCATGTCTGCTAACTGGTCCATTGCCCGCGCGGTAATCTCACCTGCATGCTGAAAAATTTCAGCCAGGGTATGAGCTTTATCCACGGTACGGTTAGTAATAGTCAGCCGGCAGCCTAAAGAAAGCAGAGGCAGGATTACGCCTCGCGCGGCACCGCCGGCTCCCACCAGCAAAACGCTATCACCGGGCTTAACCAGTTCCAGCCTTTCCAGGTCGCTAAGCAAACCGATGCCGTCCGTGTTATCGCCCAACAGTCGCCCATCTTCCAGCTTCTTTATAGTATTCACTGCACCAGCAAGGGAAGCGCGCTCGCTAAGCTCATCCACCAGCCGATAAGCCTGCTCTTTAAAGGGCAAAGTGACGTTTGCGCCAGCACCGCCCTGAGCCATAAACCCGGCTACTGACTCAGGAAAACTGTCTACCGGCGCGCAGATACGCTCATAGGGATGAGCAATATCGGTTTGCCCGGCAAAAAGCTGATGAATACGAGGCGATTTACTGTGATTGATTGGGTTACCAAAGACCGCGAACTTCTGCATTATTTATCCCTGTCGAATCAATTCACCGGTTAAAGCATCGCGAATTTCAGACGGATTGGTACGACCGCCCGTTTCGCCCTGCAGAACGGGAAAGTCAGCGCCAAATTGCTGATGGACTTCCGCTGCCGTCCGGCAAGGCGGTAAGCCAGTCAGATTCGCGCTGGTAGAAACCAGTGGTTTGCCAAACGCCTGGCAAAGCTGCTGCACGTTCGGGTGATTGCTGACCCGCACGGCCAGCGAAGTAAAACGACCGGTCAGCCAGCGTGGCGTGGTAGCACGCGCCGGCACTACCCAGGTAACCGGACCGGGCCAGCAGGAAAACATTTTCTCTTTTTGCTCAACCGTCAACTGCGCTTCATCAATATAGGGCAGCAGCTGCTGATAATCTGATGCAATAAGTATCAACCCTTTCTCTACCGGGCGCTGTTTTAACGTAAGCAGTGCCATTACTGCTGATTCACTGTCAGGATCGCATCCCAAACCAAATACCGCTTCGGTTGGATAAGCGATAACGGCCTCTTGCCGTAAAGAGGTCAGACAGACACTTAAAGAGCCATAAAGATCGTTATTCAATGGTGTTTCCTGCTGTTACTGGCTTGCCACAGGCTTTACTGGCGCAAAAACGCCGGACGCCGCGCGCGGTTTTTTTCTCAATCAAAAGGGGAAAATGGCAGAATTCGCACTCCCCCTCTACCGGCGTAAAGTTTACCGCAAACTGGCAGGTCGGATAACGGTCGCAGGCGTGAAAAGTTTTGCCGTAGCGGGAACGCCGCTGCACCAGTTTTCCCTGATGGCACTGCGGACAGGCAACGGTGGTCTCATCGGGTTTATCAATCAGCTCCGTATGTTCACATTCAGGATAACGGCTACAGGCGATAAACATCCCGTAACGTCCCTGACGCAGCGCCAGTTCCGCTTCGCAAAGAGGACAAAACTGCCCTTCCAGTATTTTAACTATATGACCATCGGATTGGTTTTTAAGGGGACGAATGTAGTCGCAATCTGGATAAGAGGAACAGCCCAGGAACGCACCATGCTTTCCTGAGCGGATAACCAGATCTGCCCCACACTGTGGGCAGGGTTCATTTTTTCGCACAGCGAAAAGCGCTGTTTTATTCATAACATTTACGACACGAAGAGGATCTTCAGTGCACTATTCCTTCATTGACGTCGAAAAGTAGCTCTTCCATCTGCTGATAGGCGTTTTCACATCCGGGAATATTAAACAGCACCATCAGCACCACCCATTTGAGATCTTCAAGATCGAAATCAAGCGTATCCAGCGCCATGATACGTTCAATCACCATTTCACGGGTTTCCAGATTCAGCACCTGAATTTGTTCCAGAAACAGAATAAAGCCGCGACAGTTAGCGTCTAACCGCTGGCTTTCTTCTTCCGTATAGATCCGCATTGAGAGCGGATCGGCCGCCAGTAAAAACGGCGCGGCCAGGCCATCCTGATAGTCCGCCAGCTTTTCCAGCCAGTTCAACGCATTATAAATGTCTTCACGATGAAAACCGGCATCGGTTAAATCATCCGTCAATTTATCCTGATCGACGCGCATTTCGGCTTCGCTATGGATATACGTCTCAAATAAATACATCAGTACGTCGAACATGGCTTGCCCTCCTCAATCGGACATAGCCGCCGGGTACAGCTGAAATCCAACCTGCTAACTCCAGTTCAAGCAGCTTAGCTACGATGACTGGCACAGGTTGGCAGGCACGTTCAGCGACGACGTCAACAGGTGTAACCTCATCTCCTACGTTAGCCAACACATCGGCAAATGGCAATGAACTATTGTCCTGTACAGAAGAATATGTTGATGAATTTTGTACAGCGGGCAGCCATTTCAGTTCACTTTGCAACTGCTCCAGAATCGTATTGGGGTGGGCGGTGAGCAAAGCGCCCTGTTGAATCAACCAGTTCGTACCTTCACTGCCGGGATTACCCACCGCGCCGGGTACGGCATAGACATCGCGGTTTTGCTCCAGCGCCAGTCGAGCCGTCACCAGCGATCCGCTTTGCATCGCCGCCTCAACCACCAGCACACCCAGGCTTAATCCGCTAATAATCCGGTTACGGTAAGGAAAATGCCAGGGAAGCGGCGCGGCGGTAAGAGGAAACTCAGAGATGACAGCACCACCCGCAGCGACAATTTCTTTTGCCAGCGAGGCGTGTTGTCGTGGATATATTTTTTGCAGGCCGCTGCCCAGCACTGCCAGCGTTCGGCCTTTTACTTCTAACGCGGCTCGATGGGCAATACCATCTATGCCCAGCGCCAGGCCACTGGTGATAGCGATCCCGCTTAACGCCAGCGCCTGTGCGAAACAGGTTCCCCAGTTTCTGCCGTAGGCCGAGCAGTTACGGCTGCCGACAATGGCAATCTGCGGCATCGCAAGCAAAGCGGGATCGCCCATGACGTAAAGCAGTAAGGGAGCATCGCTAATGTTTTTTAGCAATGAAGGATAAAAGGCGCTGTCGCAGGTTATAAGATGATGGTCTGGATGAGCCAGCCAGGCGACGGTCCGATCGATAAGAATCTTATCCGTCTCCAGAAAAGCGCTGACCTGCTCCGAATCAAGCCCTGCCTTATACAGCTGCTCTTTTTCTGTTTTTTCCGTTTTATGCAGCGTAGTCGCTAACTGCGAACAGCGGTCGACAGATAATTTTTTAACCCCCGACAGACGCAGCCAAATCTCCGTTGACGTCATAATGCAATCCTTGCTTAGCCCTTTGGTTAACGTAGCGGGAATGCTGTCAATCATGAGGCGAAATGTCTACAATAAGAGGGATAAATCTCTTATCCCTTGAACACAAATCTGGAAAGTTATGTCCGTTTTGCAGGTATTACATTATCCCGACGATCGCCTTCGCATCGTCGCTAAACCCGTTGCAGAAGTGAATGCCGATATTCAGCGTATCGTGGACGATATGTTCGAAACGATGTACGCCGAAGAAGGTATCGGTCTGGCAGCCACGCAAGTTGATATTCATCAGCGTATTATCGTTATCGACGTTTCTGAAAATCGTGACGAACGCCTGGTGCTGATCAACCCGGAGCTGTTAGAGAAAAGCGGCGATACGGGTATTGAAGAAGGTTGTCTCTCTATCCCGGAACAGCGGGCGCTGGTGCCGCGTGCTGAAAAAGTGAAAATCCGCGCGCTGGACAGAGAAGGTAAAAGTTACGAGCTGGAAGCTGACGGCCTGCTGGCTATCTGTATCCAGCACGAAATGGATCACCTGGTCGGCAAGCTTTTTATCGATTACCTTTCGCCGCTGAAGCGCGATCGTATTCGTAAAAAGCTGGAAAAACTTTACCGCCAGACCTCGCAGGATTGATGACCATCTGAAGAAGGGAACCCCGTGTCCGACTCTTTAAATATTATCTTTGCCGGCACGCCTGACTTTGCAGCGCGTCACCTTGACGCGCTATTGTCGTCCAGCCACAAAGTCGTCGCCGTTTTTACCCAGCCCGATCGTCCTGCCGGACGTGGCAACAAGCTCACTGCCAGCCCGGTTAAGCAGCTGGCTGAACAGCATAATATTCCCGTATTCCAGCCAAAATCTCTTCGTCCGGAAGAAAACCAGCAGCTGGTTGCCCAACTGCATGCCGATGTGATGGTCGTAGTAGCCTACGGTCTGATCCTGCCTGCGGCGGTGCTGGCTATGCCGCGTCTGGGCTGTATCAATGTGCATGGTTCGCTGCTGCCGAAATGGCGTGGCGCCGCACCTATTCAACGTTCATTGTGGGCGGGCGACACACAAACAGGCGTGACCATCATGCAGATGGATCCAGGGCTGGATACCGGCGATATGCTGCATAAGCTAGCCTGCCCTATCGACGCTTCCGATACCAGCGCCAGCCTTTACCAGAAGCTTGCTGAACTTGGCCCGCAAGGCATGCTGGATACGCTTGAGCAGCTGGCAAACGGCACGGCAAATCCTGAAGTGCAGGATGAGACGCTGGTCAGCTATGCGGAAAAACTGAGTAAAGAAGAGGCGAAGCTGGACTGGTCACTCTCCGCCGCCCAGCTTGAGCGCTGTATTCGCGCTTTCAATCCCTGGCCGGTCAGCTACTTTACCGTTGAAGATCAGCCGGTAAAAGTCTGGAAAGCCTCCGTGCTGCCTCATGTCGCGAAGCAACCTGGCGAAATCATTCAGGCTGACAAAAACGGCATTCAGATTGCCACCACGGACGGCGTTTTAAATATTGAAGAGCTGCAGCCTGCCGGTAAAAAAGCCATGAAAGCCCAGGATCTGCTGAACTCCCGCCGTGAATGGTTCACCGTCGGCAACATCCTTGCCTGATTTTTCACCCGGTTTCGTGCCGGGTGCAGTTTAAAGCGATCCTATGAAAAAAAATACCAATCTGCGCAGCCTGGCTGCCGAGACTATTGTAAAAGTAGTCGAACAGGGAGAGTCGCTGAGCAATGTACTGCCCGCCGCCCAGAAATCACTGAGCGACAAAGATGCCGCGCTGCTACAGGAACTTTGTTACGGTGTTCTCCGTACGCTACCGCAGCTGGAATGGGTTATCGGTCAGCTGATGGAACGCCCAATGACGGGCAAGCAGCGCGCTATCCATTTTTTGATCATGGTTGGTCTTTATCAGCTGCTGTTCACCCGCATCCCGGCGCATGCCGCGCTGGCCGAAACCGTTGAAGGCGCCATCGCTCTTAAGCGACCGCAGCTAAAAGGCCTGATCAATGGCGTATTGCGTCAGTTCCAGCGTAGACAGGATGAGCTAACCGCTGCAATGGGCAAAGGCGACCAGCAGTATCTGCATCCAAAGTGGCTGCTGGAAAGATTAAAGCGCGCCTGGCCTGAGAACTGGCAACAAATTACAGAAGCCAATAATCAGCGTCCACCGATGTGGCTACGCGTTAATCGCCAGTACCACAGCCGCGCAGCCTGGCTGGCGCTATTGCAGGAAGCCGGCAAGAATGCCGAACCTCACCCACGTCACGCGGACGCTTTGCGCCTTGAAGCGCCTTGCGCCGTCTCGCAGCTACCCGGCTTCGAACAAGGCTGGGTAACCGTGCAGGATGCCTCGGCTCAGGGTTGCGTTGCTCTGCTTGACCCACAAAACGGCGAAACGATTCTGGATCTTTGCGCCGCGCCCGGTGGAAAAACCACGCATATCCTGGAAGCCGCTCCGCAAGCGCAGGTCATGGCCGTTGATGTTGACGCTAAGCGTCTGGCCAGGGTTAGTGAAAACCTGCAACGTCTGAATATGACGGCCGAAGTCAAAACGGGTGATGGCACGACGCCGGAAAAATGGTGCGCGAACAGGCAGTTTGACCGCATTTTACTGGACGCACCTTGTTCGGCAACCGGCGTTATTCGTCGTCATCCGGATATCAAATGGCTACGCCGCGATCGGGATATCCCGGAACTGGTTGCTGTTCAGCAGCAGATTCTGGATGCGATCTGGCCTTACCTTAAGTCTGGCGGTACGCTTTTGTATGCTACCTGCTCGGTGCTGCCGGAAGAAAACCATCAGCAAATAACGGCATTCCTGACGCGCCATGATGATGCGGTACTGTGCAGCATCGGTGACGGCGAAACGCCCGGACTACAGGTATTTCCTGACGCCCTGGACGGCGACGGATTTTACTATGCGAAACTGGTAAAAAAATAACGCCGTGGCCGGCTTGTCCGGCCTCATTATTTCCTTCTGAACAGACTGAAGCATAATGAAAATTATCATTCTTGGTGCCGGACAGGTTGGCGGAACGCTCGCTGAAAACCTGGTAGGTGAAAACAACGATATTACCGTAGTGGATACGGATTCCGGCCGCCTGCGTCAGCTTCAGGATAAATACGATCTACGCGTTGTGCAGGGGCATGGTTCCCATCCACGAGTGTTGCGAGAAGCAGGCGCGGAAGATGCAGATATGCTGGTGGCGGTAACCAGTTCAGATGAAACGAACATGGTTGCCTGTCAGGTTGCCTACTCCCTGTTTAATACGCCTAACCGGATTGCTCGTATCCGCGCGCCGGATTATCTGCGCGATGCGGAAAAACTGTTTATTCCGGAAGCCGTCCCGATCGATCATCTGATCTCGCCCGAGCAGCTGGTTATCGACAATATTTACCGCTTAATTGAGTACCCGGGTGCGTTGCAGGTGGTGAATTTTGCCGAAGGTAAAGTGAGTCTGGCCGTGGTAAAAGCCTATTACGGCGGGCCGCTGGTGGGTAATCCTTTAGCCGTTATGCGTGAACATATGCCGCATATCGATACGCGCGTAGCCGCTATCTTCCGCCAGGATCGCCCTATCCGTCCGCAAGGCTCGACCATTGTTGAAGCAGGTGACGAAGTCTTCTTTATTGCCGCCAGTCAACATATTCGGGCGGTAATGAGCGAATATCAGCGTCTGGAAAAGCCTTACAAGCGCATTATGATTGTGGGCGGCGGCAATATTGGTTTTGGCCTGGCGCAGCAGCTGGAAAAAAACTACAGCGTGAAATTGATTGAACGTAATCAGCAACGCGCTGCAGAGCTGGCCGAGCTTTTGCAGAATACGATTGTTTTTTATGGCGACGCGTCCGATCAGGAGCTGCTTGCAGAAGAGCACATCGATCAAATCGATCTTTTTATTGCCATCACTAACGACGATGAAGCGAATATCATGTCGGCGATGCTGGCCAAAAGGATGGGTGCCAAAAAAGCGATGGTGCTGATCCAGCGTAAAGCCTATGTCGATCTTGTTCAGGGCAGCGTGATCGATATTGCTATTTCACCGCAGCAGGCCACCATTTCTGCACTGTTAAGCCATGTACGAAAAGCTGACATCGTGGGGGTTTCCTCTTTACGCCGGGGTGTTGCCGAGGCAATTGAAGCCATCGCACATGGCGATGAAACCACCTCGCGCGTTGTCGGCAGATCGATCAACGACATCAAGCTGCCGCCGGGAACTATTATTGGGGCGGTTGTACGTGGAGATGACGTGATGATAGCTAATGACAATCTGCGAATTGAACAAGGCGATCATGTGGTGATGTTCCTGACCGATAAAAAGTTTGTCTCCGATGTTGAACGCCTGTTCCAGCCAAGCCCGTTCTTTCTCTGACTCAGGGGCGGAATTCATCCGCCCGCTACCCGCCTGCTCATGCGGGACTCGCTTTCGCCGAAGTTTTCTGCATCCGGCCGTTTTTCTCCTGCCTGAACATGGCAAAAGCCGGTTCGTTTGTTAGACTTACCAACTGGCACAGGAAAGGAGATAACAATGAGTTTATTCAAAGAGTTTCGCGATTTTGCTATGCGCGGCAACGTTGTCGATCTGGCGGTCGGTGTCATTATCGGTGCAGCATTCGGTAAGATCGTTTCATCTCTGGTGGCAAACATTATTATGCCACCGCTGGGGTTACTGATTGGTGGGATTGATTTTAAACAGTTTAGCTGGGTGCTGAAACCGGCAGCGGGCGATACGCCTGCCGTTGTAATGCAGTACGGTATCTTCCTGCAAAGCGTGTTCGATTTTATTATCGTGGCATTTGCTATCTTCCTGGCAATCAAGCTGATGAACAAGCTGCACAAGAAGAAAGAAGTAGAAAAACCGGCACCGAAAGTCAGCGCAGAAGAGACGCTGCTGACCGAAATCCGCGATCTGCTCAAGCAGAAAAACGGTCAGATTTAATTTTATAGCGCTTTACCGGGAACCGCCCTCAGCTGGCGGTTTTTTTCTGCCCCAGAAAGCAGAAGGCCAGTGGTAAAGTCTGCTTTACCACTGGCCTCCCGGGCTACATGTTTGTCCTTACGTCGATAGCTACCTTTACCTTTCTTATTGGCTTCGATTCGCGTTTTGAATAGCGGATCGTGCAGCAAAGCTTCTAAAGCATTATCGCGGATAACACCTTTTTTGTGCTGATACCTGGTCATTACGATTTCCTCATGTTGGTTTCGGCAAAGAATATAGGCCTGAAATGCGTAAAGATCAATCCGTCTGCGGGGACAGAGCGCCTTTTTCCAGTGCTTCAAGAATAGAGCAATAAACGCTGCTGTGAGCCGTGCCGCAGCAGGCATCGTTAAGCCTTTTTAGCGAGCGCTGCATGCGCTGTAACTCTGCGATCATTGTTTCAACTTCTGAAAGTCTGCTTTGTACGATAGTTTTAGATTCCTGACAGGTATGATGTTCGGGATCAACGCGGATCGACAACAGCTCCCGGATCGCTTCCAGCGTAAAGCCAAGCTGCCTGCCATAGCGGATAAACCGTAGACGCTGAAGATCGTTTTCACTGTATAACCGAAAGCCGCCTTCGGTGCGGATCTCGTGCTCCATCATCTGCTGCTTTTCGTAGTAGCGAATGGTATCTGGCGTTACCTCCGCAAGCTTCGCAAGCTGACCAATTTTGTACATTATTTATCTCCGAATAGCCGCTGCTGCAAACGCTCACCATATTCCTTTCTGAGAAAACCGGTATCCATTCCCGCCTGTCGAAGTTTACTTTCCAGAAGTGCAAGCCGCCTGGCATAGTGATCGCGGGTGGCGTCTTCTGGCTCCAGGCCAGCCAGCAATTCATTTAGCTCAATGGCTTCCCGACGCATTTCCAGTTCTGGCGGCAGATAGCCCGAGTTTTTTAACAGCCTGTAGGCCGCACGCAGTTCGGCTGGCACATGGCTGTCGTCATCAAGCTGTAGCTTTTTGCCGTTACCGGGCAGGTTATCAAACTCGCCGTTTTTTTGTGCTTCAGTAATGTGCTGCTCTACCAGTTGGTCAATTAACCACATGGTCACCTCACGAATGAGTGGAAAAGGGAAAGCATAACGCGTGGCGGGAGGATGGGGGAATAACAGGCATAAAAAAACCGGGCATACGCCCGGTTTTTCCAGATTGCGGCAGATATTACTCTGCTGCTTCTGCTTGAGCTTCTGGACGATCAACCAGCTCGATGTAAGCCATCGGAGCGTTGTCACCAGCGCGGAAGCCACACTTCAGAATACGAGTGTATCCACCGGCACGGCTCGCGAAACGCGGGCCCAGCTCGTTAAACAGTTTTGCCACGATCTCGTTATCACGAGTGCGGGCGAATGCCAGACGACGATTAGCTACGTTGTCGGTCTTGGCAAGAGTAATCAGCGGTTCAACTACACGACGCAGCTCTTTCGCTTTTGGCAGGGTCGTCTTGATGATTTCATGACGAACCAAAGAGCCTGCCATGTTGCGGAACATAGCCTGGCGATGGCTGCTGTTGCGGTTCAGTTGACGACCACTCTTACGATGGCGCATGACCTTATCCTTCTCAGTGAAACCTTAACCTGTGATCGGGTTATTCATCAGCGATGCTAGCGGGCGGCCAGTTTTCCAGGCGCATGCCCAGAGACAGACCACGAGAAGCCAGCACGTCTTTAATCTCGGTAAGAGATTTTTTACCAAGGTTAGGCGTTTTAAGCAGCTCAACCTCGGTACGCTGTACCAGATCACCGATGTAGTGGATAGCTTCTGCCTTAAGGCAGTTAGCAGAGCGGACAGTCAATTCCAGATCGTCAACAGGGCGCAGCAGGATCGGATCGAATTCTGGTTTCTCTTCTTTCACTTCCGGCTGACGTACATCACGTAAGTCAACGAAAGCTTCCAGTTGTTCAGCCAGAATGGTTGCCGCACGACGAATCGCCTCTTCAGGATCGATTGTGCCGTTGGTTTCCATTTCGATGACCAGCTTGTCCAGGTCAGTACGCTGTTCAACACGCGCTGCTTCAACATTGTAGGCAATACGTTCTACAGGGCTGTAGCAAGCGTCGACTAACAGACGACCGATCGGGCGCTCATCTTCTTCCGAATGAATTCGGGCAGAAGCCGGCACATAACCGCGACCACGCTGAACTTTGATACGCATGCTGATAGCCGCGTTCTCATCAGTCAGGTGGCAGATCACGTGCTGCGGCTTGACGATTTCGACATCACCATCATGGGTGATATCGGCTGCAGTCACAGGGCCAATGCCAGATTTATTCAGAGTGAGAATAACTTCATCTTTCCCCTGAACTCTTACCGCCAGCCCTTTCAGGTTGAGCAGGATTTCCAGGATATCTTCCTGTACGCCCTCTTTGGTGCTGTACTCGTGCAGTACACCATCAATTTCAACCTCGGTCACCGCGCAACCCGGCATTGATGAAAGCAGAATACGGCGCAGTGCGTTACCAAGAGTATGGCCAAAGCCACGCTCTAAAGGCTCAAGGGTCACCTTGGCGTGCGTCGAACTCACTTGCTCGATATCTACCAGGCGCGGTTTTAGAAACTCTGTCACAGAACCCTGCATTGTGTCCTCTCTTTGGTACTAAGCTTTACTTGGAGTAAAGCTCGACGATCAGGTGTTCGTTAATGTCCGCAGACAGATCGGTACGTTCAGGAATACGCTTGAACACACCTTCCATCTTAGTTGCATCAACTTCCAGCCAGGTTGGCTTTTCACGCTGCTCAGCCAGCTCCAGAGCGGCTTTCACGCGAGACTGCTTTTTGGCTTTCTCACGGATGCTAACAACGTCATTCGGAGTTACCTGATAAGAAGCGATGCTAACAACGCGACCATTTACCATGATGGATTTGTGGCTAACCAGCTGACGTGCTTCTGCACGAGTGGCACCAAAGCCCATACGATAAACTACGTTATCCAGACGACCTTCCAGCAGAGCTAACAGGTTTTCACCGGTGTTGCCTTTCAGACGTGCTGCTTCTTTATAATAGTTACGGAACTGACGCTCCAGAATGCCGTAGATACGACGAACTTTTTGCTTTTCACGTAACTGTACGCCATAGTCAGACAGACGCGGTTTACGCGCACCGTGCTGGCCAGGGGCTTGTTCAATCTTACACTTGGTATCAATCGCGCGAACGCCAGACTTCAGGAAGAGGTCTGTACCTTCGCGACGGCTCAGCTTGAGCTTAGGACCCAAATATCTTGCCATTTTCTTTCTCCAACATTCCTAAAAAACGGGCGTTATACGCGGCGTTTTTTCGGCGGACGACAACCGTTGTGAGGGATCGGAGTCACATCAGTAATATTAGTGATGCGGAAACCAGCAGCGTTCAGAGCACGAATCGTTGATTCGCGGCCCGGACCAGGACCCTTAACCATAACTTCCAGGTTCTTAATACCGTACTCTTTCACGGCGTCTGCGCAACGTTCTGCGGCAACCTGTGCAGCGAACGGCGTAGATTTACGAGAACCACGGAAACCGGAACCACCGGCTGTTGCCCAACCCAGCGCGTTACCCTGACGATCGGTAATGGTCACGATGGTGTTGTTGAAAGATGCATGGACATGAGCCACGCCATCAGAGACTTGCTTTCTTACACGCTTGCGTGCACGAACTGGTGCCTTTGCCATTATTCAATCACCCCGATTATTTCTTGATCGGTTTACGCGGACCCTTGCGGGTACGTGCGTTGGTCTTGGTACGCTGACCGCGTACTGGAAGACCACGACGATGACGTAAACCACGATAGCAACCAAGGTCCATCAGACGCTTGATGCTCAGGGTGACTTCACGACGCAGATCGCCTTCAACAACAAACTTTGCAACTGCGTCACGCAGAATGTCGATTTGTTCTTCAGACAGCTCACTGATCTTAACATTTTCAGCGATTCCCGTTGATGCACAGATAGCCTGTGAGCGGGTCTTGCCGATGCCGAAAATCGCGGTTAAGGCGATAACGGTATGTTTATGATCAGGAATGTTAATGCCTGCTATACGGGCCACTATGCACTCCTACTATTCAAATATGCGCCCCATGCTGAAAAGCCCGTTTTCAGGATACTCAAATGGAAAACGCATAGACATACAAAAGATTGGCTGGCTAATCTAGCCAGCTCAACCCGACTTTGCAAGAAAAATATTAGCCCTGACGCTGTTTATGCTTAGGCTCGGCGCTGCAAATCACACGTACGACACCATCACGACGGATGATTTTGCAGTTACGACATAATTTCTTGACGGAAGCACGAACTTTCATTTTTACTCTCCGTAACTTCTCAAGCGCCTGAATTAACGGCCGTAGCCTTTCAGGTTTGCTTTCTTCAATGCAGACTCATACTGACTGGACATCATCAGAGTTTGCACTTGAGCCATAAAGTCCATGATGACAACAACTACGATCAGCAGTGAGGTACCGCCGAAGTAGAATGGAACTTTCATTGCATCACGCATGAACTCCGGGATTAGGCAGATGAAAGTAATGTAGAGCGCACCCACCAGAGTGAGGCGTGTCATTACTTTATCAATATACTTCGCCGTCTGTTCTCCCGGACGAATTCCTGGTACAAATGCACCAGACTTCTTCAGGTTATCTGCTGTTTCACGCGGGTTGAAAACCAACGCCGTATAGAAGAAACAGAAGAAGATGATTGCAGTCGCATAGAGTAGCACATAAAGCGGTTGACCAGGCTGCAAATACATTGAAATAGTCGTCAGCCAGTTCCAACCGGTACCGCCCCCGAACCATGACGCGATGGTCGCCGGGAACAGAATAATGCTGGAAGCAAAGATTGCCGGGATAACCCCTGCCATGTTCACTTTCAACGGTAAATGTGTGCTCTGCGCAGCATAGACACGACGGCCTTGCTGACGTTTCGCATAGTTCACCACAATGCGGCGTTGACCACGCTCAACGAAAACAACGAAGAAGGTCACTGCAAATACAAGAACTGCAACCAACAGTAACAGGAGGAAGTGCAGGTCGCCTTGCCGCGCTTGCTCGATGGTATGGCCAATGGCCGGCGGTAATCCCGCAACGATACCAGCGAAGATTATGATAGAGATACCGTTGCCGATACCTCGCTCAGTAATCTGTTCGCCCAGCCACATCAGGAACATTGTCCCGGTCACCAGGCTTACAACAGCGGTAAAGTAGAAGGCAAAGCCTGGATTTAACACCAGGCCCTGCATTCCAGGCATATTCGGCAGACCGGTAGCAATACCGATAGACTGAAATATACCCAGTACCAGTGTGCCGTAGCGGGTGTACTGGCTAATCTTACGACGGCCAGCCTCCCCTTCTTTCTTTATTTCTGCCAGCGCGGGATGAACCACGGTGAGCAGCTGGATAATAATAGAGGCCGAAATATACGGCATAATACCCAGGGCAAAGATAGAAGCACGGCTCAGAGCACCACCAGAGAACATGTTAAACATTTCAATGATGGTGCCACGCTGTTGCTCAAGCAGTTTGGCAAGTACAGTGGCATCGATACCAGGGATTGGAATAAAAGAGCCAATGCGGAAAACAATCAGCGCACCAATCACAAACAGAAGTCTGCGTTTTAGTTCGCCAAAACCACCTTTGGCACTTTGAAAATCTAATCCCGGTTGCTTAGCCATCTGCTACTTATTCCTCAATTTTACCGCCAGCAGCTTCGATTGCAGCACGAGCGCCTTTAGTGACACGCAGACCGCGAACCGTTACCGGTGCAGAGACTTCGCCAGACAGGATAACCTTAGCGAATTCAATCTGAATACCGATAATGTTGGCTGCTTTCAGCGTGTTCAGGTCGACGATCCCGCCTTCAACTTTCGCCAGGTCAGACAGACGAACTTCTGTCGTAACCATTGATTTGCGAGAGGTGAAACCGAATTTCGGCAGACGACGGTACAGAGGCATCTGGCCACCTTCGAACCCGCGACGTACGCCACCGCCAGAACGAGAGTTCTGACCTTTGTGACCACGACCACCGGTTTTACCGAGGCCAGAACCGATACCACGACCCAGACGCTTGGAAGCGTGTTTAGACCCGTCGGCCGGAGACAGAGTATTTAAACGCATCTGTTACTCCTCCACTTTAACCATGTAGGAAATCGCGTTAACCATACCGCGTACAGCTGGCGTGTCTTCACGCTCTACGGTGTGGTTAATACGACGCAGACCCAGGCCAAGCAGCGTTGCCTTGTGTTTCGGCAAACGTCCGATCGAACTGCGGGTTTGAGTAATTTTAATAGTCTTAGCCATGGTCATTACCCCAGAATGTCTTCAACGGATTTGCCACGCTTGGCAGCGACCATTTCTGGGGAATTCATGTTGGCCAGGCCATCCAGCGTTGCACGAACCACGTTAATCGGGTTAGTGGAACCGTAGGCTTTAGCCAGAACGTTATGAACCCCAGCGACTTCCAGTACGGCGCGCATTGCACCGCCGGCAATGATACCGGTACCTTGAGAAGCCGGCATCATGAACACACGAGAACCTGTGTGCACACCTTTAACAGGGTGCTGCAGGGTACCGTCGTTCAGCGCGACGTTAATCATATTGCGACGGGCTTTTTCCATCGCTTTCTGGATCGCTGCTGGAACTTCACGCGCTTTACCGTAACCAAAACCGATGCGACCGTTACCGTCACCTACCACTGTCAGAGCAGTGAAAGAGAAGATACGACCACCTTTAACGGTTTTCGATACGCGATTTACCGCGATCAGCTTTTCCTGCAGTTCGCCAGCTTGTTTTTCGATGTGTGCCATCTTACACCTCTACCTTAGAACTGTAGGCCAGCTTCACGGGCAGCATCTGCCAGTGCCTGGACACGACCATGATATTGGAAACCAGAGCGGTCGAAAGAAACACCAGTGATGCCTTTTTCGATTGCGCGCTCAGCGACTGCTTTACCAACAGCTGCGGCGGCGTCTTTGTTTCCGGTGTACTTCAGTTGCTCACTGATTGCTTTTTCTACTGTAGAAGCAGCAACCAGAACTTCAGAACCGTTAGGAGCAATTACCTGTGCGTAAATATGACGCGGGGTACGATGTACCACCAGGCGAGTTGCACCCAGCTCTTTGAGCTTGCGGCGTGCGCGGGTCGCACGACGGATACGAGCAGATTTCTTATCCATAGTGTTACCTTACTTCTTCTTAGCCTCTTTGGTACGCACGACTTCGTCGGCGTAACGAACACCCTTGCCTTTATAAGGCTCAGGACGACGGTAGGCGCGCAGATCGGCTGCAACCTGACCAATCAGCTGTTTATCAGCGCCTTTCAGCACGATCTCAGTCTGAGTTGGACATTCAGCAGTGATTCCCGCAGGCAGCGCGTGTTCAACAGGGTGAGAAAAGCCCAGGGCCAGACTCACAGCGTTGCCTTTAACGGCCGCACGATAACCTACACCAACCAGCTGCAGCTTCTTAGTGAAGCCTTCGGTAACACCGATAACCATACTGTTCAGCAGTGCGCGAGAAGTACCAGCCTGTGCCCAACCGTCTGTGAAACCTTCGCGCGGAGCGAAAGTCAGAGCGTTGTCAGCATGCTTAACTTCTACAGCATTGTTGAGAGTACGAGTCAGCTCGCCGTTTTTACCTTTAATCGAAATAACCTGACCGTCGAGTTTTACCTCTACGCCGGCAGGAATGACGACAGGTGCTTTAGCAACACGAGACATTCTTTCCTCCGTTAAGCTACGTAGCAGATAATTTCGCCACCAAGACCAGCCTGGCGCGCTGCACGATCGGTCATAACACCTTTAGAGGTAGAAACAACAGCGATACCCAGTCCAGCCATTACTTTTGGCAGTTCGTCTTTGCGTTTGTAGATACGCAGACCTGGACGGCTTACACGCTGAATGCTTTCTACCACAGCCTTGCCCTGGAAATACTTAAGAGTCAGTTCCAGTTCTGGCTTGGTGTCGCCTTCGATTTTAAATTCTTCAATATATCCTTCTTCCTTCAGCACGTTGGCAATTGCCACTTTCAGCTTGGAGGAAGGCATGGTGACCGCAACTTTGTTCGCGGCCTGACCGTTACGGATACGGGTCAGCATATCCGCGATCGGATCTTGCATGCTCATCTGTCTTTACTCCCGTGATTCAATTGGTAATTACCAGCTAGCCTTTTTCAAGCCAGGTACTTCACCGCGCATAGCGGCTTCACGCAACTTGATACGGCTCAACCCGAATTTGCCCACATAACCATGTGGACGGCCAGTTTGGCGGCAGCGGTTACGCTGACGGGACGGGCTGGAATCACGCGGCAGAGTTTGCAGCTTGAGAACTGCATTCCAACGTTCTTCGTCGGATGAGTTCACACTAGAGATGATAGCTTTTAATTCCTCGCGTTTAGCGCGGTATTTATCAGCCAGTTTTACGCGAACGACTTCGCGTGCCTTCATCGATTGCTTAGCCATGAAGTAACCCTACCTTACTTGCGGAACGGGAAGTCAAAGGCAGCCAGCAGAGCACGGCCTTCATCGTCAGATTTCGCAGTAGTGGTAATGGTAATATCCAAACCACGAACGCGATCGACTTTGTCATAGTCGATTTCTGGGAAGATGATCTGCTCACGAACGCCCATGCTGTAGTTACCACGACCGTCGAATGACTTAGCGGACAAGCCACGGAAGTCACGGATACGCGGTACAGCAATAGAGATCAGACGCTCAAAGAACTCCCACATGCGCTCGCCACGCAGAGTCACTTTACAGCCGATCGGATAGCCCTGACGGATTTTGAAGCCTGCAACTGATTTGCGTGCTTTGGTGATAAACGGCTTTTGACCGGAGATTGCTGCCAGATCTGCTGCTGCGTTATCCAGCAGTTTCTTGTCAGCGATCGCTTCACCAACACCCATGTTCAGGGTGATCTTCTCGACCCGAGGGACTTGCATGACAGAATTGTAGCTAAACTCAGTCATGAGTTTTTTAACTACTTCGTCTTTGTAGTAATCATGCAGTTTCGCCATCGTACTACTCCAAATTACTTGATAGTTTCGCTGTTAGACTTGAAGAAACGGACTTTTTTGCCGTCTTCGAATCTAAAGCCTACACGGTCAGCCTTGCCGGTGGCAGTGTTGTAAAGTGCAACGTTGGAAACCTGAATAGCGGCTTCTTTTTCAACGATGCCACCTGGTTGGTTCAGAGCCGGAACCGGCTTCTGATGTTTCTTCACCAGGTTGATACCTTCAACAATGACCTTGCCAGAAGACAGGACATTTTTAACTTTACCGCGCTTACCTTTATCTTTGCCGGTCAGCACGATAACTTCGTCATCGCGACGGATTTTAGCTGCCATTTTTCGCTCCTTAGAGTACTTCTGGTGCCAGAGAGATAATTTTCATGAACTTTTCAGTACGAAGTTCACGAGTTACCGGCCCAAAAATACGCGTTCCGATAGGCTGCTCGCTGTTATTGTTCAGAATAACGCATGCATTACCATCGAAGCGAATGACAGAACCGTCCGGGCGACGAACACCCTTCCTGGTGCGCACCACTACCGCCTTCAGCACATCACCTTTCTTAACCTTACCGCGAGGAATTGCTTCCTTGATGGTAATTTTGATGATATCGCCTACGCCTGCGTAGCGACGGTGCGAGCCACCCAGAACCTTGATACACATTACGCGACGTGCACCGGAGTTGTCGGCGACGTTCAGCATAGTCTGTTCTTGGATCATTTTAGTGCTCCGCTAATGTCAACTACTACTTCGGGACCTGATTCAGGTCGTATAAAAGCCCCATTATTGAGGGCGCAGCATTATAACACCGCTTCTCGCATATGGGTAGAAAAAATAAACGACTCATATCGAGTCGATATTTGATCCTCGAATTGAGGAACGCGACATTCTAAGGAATTGTTCATCCGGTAGCAATCGTAATCTGCACACTTCTTCAGCTTGTTGAGGTTTATCGTTATAAATCTGAAGCCGCCCCGAAAAAATGGCGGCTTTGTGAACGGCCAGACGTCAGCTTAAGGGTAAAGCGTAGAGGCCAGCCTGTTATGTTCTGCAATGATTTGCGCTAAGTCCACCAGGGCAAGCTGTCCTTTGTCTACGATAATCCGCCCGTTGATAATGCTGTAGGCTACGGTTCCGGGGTTACAAAAAACCAGTGCGGCAAGGGGATCGTGACCTGCGCCCGCCAGTCCCGGCCGATTGAGATCGAAAACAGCGATATCCGCCATCATGCCCGGTGCTATAGCCCCCACGTCATCCCGGTTAAGAACTCTGGCTCCGCCAAGCGTAGCCAGCTCAAGCGCCTGTCTGGCCGTCATTGCATCAGGGCCAAAGCCAACCCGCTGTAACAGCAGTGCCTGACGGACCTCTGCTATCATGTCTGCCGTGTCGTTCGATGCCGAACCGTCAACACCCAGCCCAACATTTATACCCTTATCTAACATTTTTCGGACTGGCGCGATGCCGGAGGCCAGACGCATATTTGAACATGGACAATGCGCCACGCCAGTGCCGGTACGCGCAAAAAGCTCAATCCCATAATCGTCCAGCTTAACGCAGTGAGCGTGCCAGACATCCCGCCCTACCCATCCTAAGTCCTCGACATACTGCGCCGGCGTGCGGTTAAACTTTTCCCGGCTGTAGCGGACATCGTTATCGTTTTCTGCCAGGTGCGTATGCATGGAGACGTTATAGCTACGCGCCAGGCTTGCCGACTCCTTCATGAGATTTTGGCTAACGGAAAAGGGTGAACAGGGCGCGACTACAATACGCACCATGGCTCCCGGAGAAGCATCATGGTAGCGTTCAATAACCCGCTGCGTATCCGCAAGGATTACCGCTTCATTTTCTACCAGCGAGTCTGGCGGTAATCCTCCCTTACTTTGCCCAACACTCATACTGCCCCGGCTGGCATGAAAGCGCATGCCCATAATGGCAGCAGCTTCAATACTGTCATCCAGCCGACAGCCGTTAGGGTAAAGGTAAAGGTGATCGCTTGAGGTAGTACAGCCTGACAGCACAAGCTCGGCCATGGACATCATGGTAGAGATACGGATCGTCTCAGGCGTCATTTTTTGCCAGATCGGATAGAGGCTGGTGATCCACTTAAACAGTTCGCCATCCTGGGCTGCCGGAATCACTCGCGTCAGGCTTTGGTACATATGGTGATGGGTATTGATCAATCCAGGGATAACGATATGCCCCTGCATATTGATAGTTTTATCTGCCTGGCCCGGCAGTTCCGCCGCTTTACCAACGGCAGCAATGACATTACCTCTTATTAAAACACTGCCATTTTTTATTTCCCGTCTGTCAGCATCCATAGTGACTATGAGATCCGCATTCTTCAGCAATAGGGTACGTTCTGGCGACGTAGCGCGAGTTGCTGTCGTAGTGGGAAAAGCAAGCCCGGCGGCAAAAAGCTCAGAGGAAGCGGCGAGCAGCGGTAAGGTTAGCAAGAGGCGGCGGGTATAATCAGGTTGATTGCACATCGTCACGTTCCATGTAGGTTTCCCGATACAGGACTTATCCACGCGTCCTGCGCAGCATGCTCAGCGTGGCTGAACGGAAAAACTATTTTAAGCGCTGAGAAAGAATTTAATGTGATCCCGATCGTTACGCTTAACGGTCTTATTAAACTGAGGCAGTTTTGAGAAGGGATGTGGGAAGGCAGAAAAGAAAAAACCCCCGCAAGCGGGGGTTTTTCAGAGAGAAGAAGTTCTTACAGAACCGCTTTCTCTACAACGCGAACCAGGGTCCAGGACTTAGTCTTGGACAGTGGGCGGCACTCACGGATTTCAACCTTGTCGCCGATACCACATTCATTGTTCTCGTCATGTACGTGCAGTTTGGTCGTACGCTTAATGAACTTACCGTAGATTGGGTGTTTCACGAAACGTTCGATAGCTACAACAATGGATTTCTCCATTTTGTCGCTAGTCACACGACCTTGCAGAGTACGGATTTTATCGGTCATTACGCACCCGCCTTCTCAGTCAGTAAAGTCTTAACGCGTGCAACATCACGACGCACTTGCTTCAACAGATGAGTCTGTTGCAGCTGGCCGGATGCTGCCTGCATGCGCAGGTTGAACTGCTCACGCAGCAGGTTAAGCAGCTCAGTGTTCAGCTCTTCAACGCTTTTCTCACGCAGCTCTGTTGCTTTCATTACATCACCGTCTTAGTTACAAAGGTGGTTTTGATAGGCAGTTTTGCTGCTGCCAGCTTGAATGCTTCACGGGCCAGCTCTTCCGGAACACCGTCCATTTCATACAGGACTTTACCTGGCTGGATCAAGGCAACCCAATACTCCACGTTACCTTTACCTTTACCCATACGCACTTCCAGCGGCTTCTCGGTAATTGGTTTGTCCGGGAATACACGGATCCAAATTTTACCTTGACGCTTAACTGCACGGGTCATAGCACGACGTGCTGCTTCGATCTGACGTGCAGTCAGACGACCACGGCCAACAGCTTTCAGACCGAAAGTACCGAAGCTAACATCCGTACCCTGCGCCAGACCACGGTTGCGGCCTTTGTGCACTTTACGGAATTTTGTACGCTTTGGTTGTAACATCAGCGACTCTCCTTACTTACGGCCTTTACGCTGCTGCTTTTTAGGTTGAGCAGCCGGTTCCGGTTGTTCAACAGCAGCCATACCACCCAGGATCTCGCCTTTGAAGATCCATACCTTAACGCCGATTACACCATAAGTGGTGTGCGCTTCAGAGGTGTTGTAGTCAATGTCAGCACGCAGGGTGTGCAACGGCACGCGGCCTTCACGGTACCATTCGGTACGCGCGATTTCAGCACCGCCCAGACGGCCACTAACTTCAACTTTGATCCCTTTAGCGCCCAGACGCATTGCGTTCTGTACAGCACGCTTCATCGCACGACGGAACATCACGCGACGCTCCAGCTGTGAAGTGATGCTGTCAGCAACCAGCTTAGCGTCCAGTTCCGGTTTACGGACTTCGGCGATATTGATCTGTGCAGGAACGCCAGCGATATCCGCTACGACCTTGCGCAGTTTTTCTACGTCTTCGCCTTTCTTACCGATCACGATGCCAGGACGAGCGGTGTGAATAGTCACACGGATGCTCTTAGCCGGACGCTCGATAACGATACGAGATACGGACGCTTTAGCCAGTTCTTTCGTCAGGAACTGGCGTACTTTAAAATCGCTGTCCAGGTTGTCAGCGAATTCTTTGGTATTTGCGAACCAGGTAGAGTTCCAGGGTTTAACAATACCCAGGCGAATACCATTAGGATGTACTTTCTGACCCATTGCTAGTCTCCAGAGTCTCAGCGATCGGACACAACCACAGTAATGTGGCTGGTGCGCTTCAGGATGCGATCTGCACGACCTTTTGCACGCGGCATAATGCGCTTCATGCTTGGGCCTTCGTCTACGAAGATCTTCGTGACTTTCAGATCATCAATGTCAGCGCCATCGTTGTGTTCGGCGTTAGCAATGGCAGATTCCAGAACTTTCTTGACCAGTACAGCCGCTTTCTTATTGGTGTAGGTCAAAATGTCCAGAGCCTGCGACACTTTCTTACCGCGTACAAG
The DNA here is from genome assembly GCF_047456155.1 of Erwinia sp. BNK-24-b. NCBI lineage: Bacteria > Pseudomonadati > Pseudomonadota > Gammaproteobacteria > Enterobacterales > Erwiniaceae > Erwinia > Erwinia sp. BNK-24-b. The sequence continues at coordinate 298,631 of NZ_CP179901.1, read as the reverse complement.
ATCTGCTACCAGGCGAACCTTCTGAGCAGAAGAACGAGCGTGGCGATGTTTAGCGATAGTTTCCATCTCTTCCTCCTGTTAGCGTTTCTTGGCTTTCTTATCAGCAGTGTGGCCGCGATAAGTACGAGTCGGTGCAAATTCACCCAGTTTGTGACCGACCATTTCGTCGGAAACAAAGACAGGAACGTGCTGACGACCATTATGGACAGCGATGGTCAAACCGATCATGTTAGGGAAGATCGTTGAACGACGGGACCAGGTGCGCAAAGGCTTCTTGTCTCCGCTTTCCACCGCTTTCTCTACCTTCTTCAGCAAGTGCAGGTCAATAAATGGACCTTTCTTGAGAGAACGTGGCATGGCTTATCCTCTAAAATTATTTGCTACGGCGACGTACGATAAATTTATCAGTACGCTTGTTGCTACGGGTCTTCTTACCTTTAGTCTGCAGGCCCCAAGGTGATACAGGGTGCTTACCAAAGTTACGACCTTCACCACCACCGTGCGGGTGATCGACTGGGTTCATCGCAGTACCGCGAACGGTAGGACGAACACCGCGCCAACGAGCTGCACCGGCTTTACCCAGAACGCGAAGCATGTGCTCGGCGTTACCGACTTCGCCCAGGGTCGCGCGGCAGTCAGATTCGACTTTACGCATTTCACCAGAACGCAGACGCAGGGTAACGTAGGAACCTTCACGCGCAACGATCTGCACGTAAGTACCAGCTGAACGGGCAATCTGACCGCCTTTGCCTGGTTTCATTTCTACGTTGTGTACGGTGGAACCCACTGGGATGTTGCGCATTGGCAGGGTGTTACCCGCTTTAATCGCCGCATCAACGCCAGACTGAATCTGGTCGCCAGCTTTCAGGCCTTTAGGGGCCAGGATGTAACGGCGCTCGCCGTCTTTGTACAGAACCAGCGCGATGTTCGCGGAACGGTTCGGATCGTACTCAAGACGTTCAACGGTAGCCGGGATACCATCTTTGTTGCGTTTGAAGTCAACAATACGGTAAGCCTGCTTATGACCACCACCGATATGACGGGTAGTGATGCGACCATTGTTGTTACGGCCACCGGATTTGCTGTTCTTTTCGACCAGCGGGGCAAATGGTTTGCCCTTGTGCAGCTCCGCGTTCACCACTTTAACTACGTGACGACGACCCGGAGATGTCGGTTTACATTTAACAACTGCCATTGTTCTTCTCCTCCGACTTACTCAGCGCCGCCGACGAAGTCCAGATTCTGGCCTTCTTTCAGGGTGACGTAAGCTTTTTTCCAGTCGTTACGACGACCAATACGCTGTCCGTGACGCTTAACTTTCCCTTTAACAACCAGGGTGTTTACGTCCTCTACTTCCACTTCGAAAAGCTTCTGTACAGCGGCTTTGATTTCTGCTTTGGTCGCGTCTTTAGCAACTTTGAGAACGATGGTGTTGGTTTTTTCCATCGCAGCAGATGCTTTTTCAGATACGTGCGGCGCGCGCAGTACTTTCAGCAGACGTTCTTCACGGATCATGCCAGCATCTCCTCAACTTGCTTAACTGCATCAGCAGTCATAACGACTTTGTCGAAGGCGATCAGGCTAACTGGGTCGATACCAGCTGCATCACGTACGTCAACCTTGTACAGGTTGCGAGCGGCCAGGAACAGGTTCTCTTCCAGTTCGCCAGTGATGATCAGCACGTCTTCCAGCGCCATGTCTTTCAGTTTCTCTACCAGCAACTTAGTTTTAGGTGCTTCCAGAGAGAACTGCTCGACAACGATCAGACGATCTTGACGTACCAGTTCGGACAGGATGCTTTTCAGCGCGCCGCGGTACATCTTTTTGTTTACTTTCTGACTGTGATCCTGGGTCTTCGCAGCGAAGGTCACGCCGCCTGAACGCCAGATTGGGCTCTTTGCAGAACCTGCACGCGCACGGCCGGTACCTTTCTGGCGCCACGGCTTTTTGCCGGAACCAGTTACTTCAGCACGGGTCTTCTGAGCACGGGTACCTTGACGGGCACCTGCTGCATAAGCAACAACAACCTGATGTACCAGCGCTTCGTTGAAGTCACGACCGAAGGTAGTTTCGGAAACAGTCAGCGCGCTTTGCGCGTCTTTCAATACTAATTCCATTGCTATCCCCTTACGCCTTCACAGCTGGTTTAACGATCAGGTCGCTACCGGTAGCACCGGGAACTGCACCTTTAACCAGCAGCAGGTTGCGCTCAGCGTCAACACGTACTACGTCCAGGCTCTGAACGGTTACGCGCTCATTACCCAGCTGGCCTGCCATTTTCTTGCCTTTGAACACTTTGCCCGGAGTCTGGTTCTGACCGATAGAACCCGGAACGCGGTGAGACAAGGAGTTACCGTGGGTAGCATCCTGAGTACGGAAGTTCCAGCGCTTAACAGTACCGGCAAAACCTTTACCTTTAGATGTACCAGTCACGTCAACTTTTTTCACGTCAGCGAAAATGTCAACGTTGATGCTCTGACCTACGGTGAATTCGTCGCCTTCAGCGGTACGGAATTCCCACAGACCACGGCCAGCTTCTACGCCAGCTTTAGCAAAATGGCCTGCTTCAGGCTTGGTGACGCGGTTTGCTTTTTTAGCACCGGCAGTTACCTGGATAGCAGTGTAGCCGTCGTTTTCCAGGCTCTTAACCTGAGTCACGCGGTTTGCTTCAATTTCGATCACGGTTACCGGGATAGATACGCCATCTTCAGTGAAGACGCGGGTCATACCGACTTTTTTACCGACTAAACCAATCATTGTTTCAACCTCTCAATCGCTCAATGACCTGATTAACCCAGGCTGATCTGCACGTCAACACCTGCAGCCAGATCCAGACGCATCAGAGCATCAACCGTTTTTTCAGTTGGCTCAACGATGTCAACCAGACGCTTGTGAGTGCGAATTTCATACTGATCGCGCGCATCTTTGTTGACGTGCGGGGAGATCAGAACGGTAAAGCGCTCTTTGCGGGTCGGCAGAGGAATTGGACCACGAACCTGCGCACCAGTGCGCTTGGCAGTCTCAACGATTTCTGCGGTCGATTGATCGATCAGACGATGATCAAACGCTTTAAGACGGATACGGATTCTTTGGTTCTGCATGAGACCAGAGCTCCAATTATTTATAAACGAAAAAAATTACTACCCACACCCATTACGATTGATGGGGGAGTGTAATCGTCTGCACATAACTCCCCGATTGGGAGTATTGTCAGGGAGCTAATTGCTCGCCTGCGGTTCAGATTGAACCGGGCCGCCATTTCTGACAGGCCCGCGCATTATACGTACGTGAGCGGGCATTGCAACCAGTTTCTTAACCCAGGCGGGGTATAGATAGCGGGTCGCCGGAAAACGCGTTGTTTAAAAAAATAAAAAACGCCGCCGGTCTTCCTGATTTAGCAGCGTTTTATGATGCAACAGCCCTACTCTTCTACTTTGATCTGCGACTGCAGGTAATTTTGCACGCCGATTTTAGCAATCAAATCGAGTTCGGTTTCTAAGAAGTCGATATGGTGTTCTTCATCTTCCAGAATCACAATCATCATATCGCGGCTGACATAGTCATAAACCTTATCCGCATAAGCGATAGCCTCACGCAGATCTTTGGCGCCTTCCAGTTCAAGCTGCAAATCCGAATGCAGCATCTCTTCTACATCTTCGCCAATACGCAGCCGTCCCAGGTCCTGCAGGTTCGGCAGGCCTTCGAGAAACAGTATGCGTTCAATATATTTATCCGCATGCTTCATTTCGTCGATGGACTCGTGATATTCAATATTGTTCAGGCGCATCAGCCCCCAGTTTTTGAACATTCGCGCATGAAGAAAATACTGGTTTATAGCAACCAGCTCATTTCCAAGAAGTTTATTCAAATGACTTATGATTCTGGCATCGCCCTTCATGTTGCATCCTCCGCTTCCGGTTAATCAGATCGTAGATGCACCAGCGAAGAAGTCAAAAAAGCATGACAAAATATAGGGGGATTATCAGGCAATTTCTTTATAAGGCGGAAGGTGCTGCAGTTCTTCTTTCATGATATCGCGCGTAACGCGCAAACATTTACCGCACTGCTTGCCTACAGGAATAAACTGGCGGAGATGCTGGAGCGATTTTGGCTGGTAACGACGCACTACCTCGCGGATCGTTTTATCACTTATGGCATTACATAAACATACGTACATTTTATCACCCCGTACAAATAACGATCACATTGTAAATGCGAATCGTTTTTATTTCAATCGCACACGGGGTTTATTGCAGGCGGGTAACGAGATCGTTTTTTGCTTGCCGAATTGCAGCCATAAAAAAAGAGCACCGAAGTGCTCTTTTTACTTGCCCGAACAGAGCGAACCCTGTTCTCAGGCTATCGACAATTAAGCGATAACTTTAGCAACAACGCCCGCACCAACAGTACGGCCGCCTTCACGGATTGCGAAACGCAGACCGTCGTCCATTGCGATTGGGTGGATCAGGGTAACAACCATTTTGATGTTGTCGCCTGGCATTACCATCTCAACGCCTTCTGGCAGTTCGATGGTACCGGTCACGTCAGTTGTACGGAAGTAGAACTGTGGACGGTAGCCTTTGAAGAACGGAGTATGACGGCCGCCTTCGTCTTTGGACAGGATGTAAACCTCAGACTCGAACTGAGTGTGTGGCTTGATGGTGCCTGGCTTAGCCAGAACCTGACCACGCTGGATATCTTCGCGCTTGATACCGCGCAGCAGGATACCACAGTTCTCACCCGCACGGCCTTCGTCCAGCAGCTTACGGAACATTTCAACGCCGGTACAGGTTGATTTCACGGTATCTTTGATACCAACGATTTCAACTTCTTCACCAACTTTAACGATACCGCGCTCTACACGACCGGTAACAACGGTACCACGGCCGGAGATAGAGAACACGTCTTCGATTGGCAGCAGGAACGGCTTGTCGATTGCGCGCTCTGGCTCTGGGATGTAGTTATCCAGGTGACCAGCCAGCTCGATGATCTTAGCTTCCCACTCTGCATCGCCTTCCAGCGCTTTCAGCGCGGAACCGTGAACGATTGGGGTGTCGTCGCCCGGGAAGTCGTACTGTGACAGCAGGTCACGTACTTCCATTTCAACCAGTTCCAGCAGCTCTTCATCATCAACCATGTCGCACTTGTTCAGGAACACGATGATGTAAGGAACGCCAACCTGACGACCCAGCAGGATGTGCTCACGAGTCTGCGGCATTGGGCCGTCAGTCGCAGCAACAACCAGGATCGCGCCGTCCATCTGCGCAGCACCGGTGATCATGTTTTTCACATAGTCGGCGTGGCCTGGGCAGTCAACGTGCGCGTAGTGGCGAGTCGGGGTGTCATATTCAACGTGAGAAGTGTTGATGGTGATACCACGAGCTTTTTCTTCTGGTGCGTTATCGATCTGGTCGAATGCACGAGCAGAACCGCCGTAGGTTTTAGCCAGAACGGTGGTGATAGCAGCAGTCAGGGTAGTTTTACCGTGGTCAACGTGGCCGATGGTGCCAACGTTGACGTGCGGTTTGGAACGTTCAAATTTTTCTTTAGCCACGGCGATATTCCTTACTTTCTGTGCTCTCCCTTGTGGGAAGGAGAGCACGGGATCAATTGGTTAAACCCGATTATTTACCACGGGCTTCAATAACAGCCTGAGCAACGTTGTTCGGCGCATCATCATACTTCAGGAATTCCATAGAGTAAGATGCACGACCTTTGGTGATAGAACGCAGCTGTGTTGCATATCCGAACATTTCAGACAGCGGAACTTCAGCGTGAATCACAACGCCAGTTACGTTGGATTCCTGGCCGCGCAGCGTACCACGACGACGGCTAAGGTCACCGATAACGTCACCAGTGTTCTCTTCAGGCGTTTCAACTTCAACCTTCATGATTGGCTCAAGCAGCACAGGCTGTGCTTTCTTAAAGCCATCTTTAAAGGCGATAGAAGCCGCCAGTTTAAACGCCAGCTCGGAGGAGTCAACGTCATGGTAAGAACCGAAGTGCAGACGCACGCCCAGATCAACTACCGGATAACCAGCCAGCGGACCTGCTTTCAGCTGCTCCTGAATGCCTTTATCAACGGCAGGGATGTATTCACCAGGAATCACACCACCTTTAATGTCGTTGGTAAATTCGTAGCCTTTCGGGTTTGAACCCGGCTCCAGTGGGTACATGTCGATAACAACATGACCGTACTGACCGCGACCACCGGACTGCTTGGCGTGTTTACCTTCGATATCCGTAACTTTAGAACGGATAGCTTCACGGTAAGCAACCTGAGGTTTACCGACGTTCGCTTCAACGTTGAATTCACGCTTCATGCGGTCAACGATGATGTCGAGGTGCAGCTCACCCATACCTGCGATAATAGTCTGGTTAGACTCTTCGTCAGTCCATACGCGGAATGACGGGTCTTCTTTAGCCAGACGGCCCAGAGCCAGACCCATTTTTTCCTGGTCAGCTTTGGTTTTCGGTTCAACCGCGATGGAGATTACCGGCTCAGGGAATTCCATGCGCTCCAGAATGATAACGTTGTCCGGGTCACACAGGGTGTCACCGGTGGTCACGTCTTTCAGACCGATAGCTGCAGCGATGTCGCCTGCGCGAACTTCTTTAATCTCTTCACGCTTGTTGGCGTGCATCTGTACGATACGGCCCAGACGCTCACGCTGAGATTTAACCGGGTTGTACACGGTGTCGCCAGAGTTAACGATACCAGAGTAAACGCGGAAGAACGTCAGGTTACCTACAAACGGGTCGGTAGCGATTTTAAACGCCAGAGCAGCAAACGGCTCGTTGTCGTCAGAGTGACGAACTGCTGGCGTATCTTTACCGTCGTCCAGAATACCGTTGATAGCTGTTACGTCAGTTGGTGACGGCAGATATTCAATTACGGCATCCAGCATTGCCTGAACACCTTTGTTCTTAAATGCAGAACCACAGGTAACCAGGATAATTTCGTTGTTCAGAACGCGCTTACGCAGAGAAGTTTTGATCTCTTCTTCGGTCAGCTCTTCGCCACCAAAGAACTTCTCCATCAGCTCATCAGAGCCTTCAGCTGCCGCTTCAATCAGTTTCTGGCGCCATTCTTCAGCCAGTTCCTGCATGTCAGCCGGGATCTCTTCGTAATCGAAGGTCACGCCTGCATCCGCGTCGTTCCAGTTGATCGCTTTCATCTTGATCAGGTCAACAACGCCGGTGAAGTTCTCTTCTGCGCCGATAGCCAGCTGCAGAGGAACCGGAGTTGCGCCCAGACGTGCTTCGATCTGACCAACAACTTTCAGGAAGTTAGCACCCATGCGGTCCATTTTGTTAACGAACGCGATGCGTGGAACTTTATATTTGTTAGCCTGACGCCATACGGTCTCAGACTGTGGCTGAACACCACCAACTGCACAGTAAACCATTACTGCGCCGTCAAGAACACGCATAGAACGTTCAACTTCGATGGTGAAGTCAACGTGTCCTGGGGTGTCAATGATGTTTACGCGGTGCGGCTCGAACTGCTTAGCCATACCAGACCAGAAAGCGGTAGTCGCTGCGGAGGTAATGGTAATACCACGCTCCTGCTCCTGCGCCATCCAGTCCATGGTGGCTGCGCCATCATGAACTTCACCGATTTTGTGGTTTACACCGGTGTAGAACAGAATACGTTCGGTAGTTGTCGTCTTACCGGCGTCGATGTGTGCACTGATACCAATGTTACGGTAGCGTGTAATGGGTGTTGTACGAGCCATTTGATTCCTCTGATTCTCGGACGTTCAAAGTTAAATCCCAGCGGGGTCAACTGAACGCCCGCTGGGTTAATAACAACTACAGAGCTGTTACCAGCGGTAGTGAGCGAACGCCTTGTTGGCTTCGGCCATACGGTGAACGTCTTCACGTTTCTTCACTGCAGTACCTTTGTTTTCTGCAGCATCAGAAAGTTCGTTCGCCAGGCGCAGAGCCATTGATTTATCACCGCGTTTACGAGCAGCTTCAACGATCCAACGCATTGCCAGAGCATTACGACGAACCGGACGGACTTCAACTGGTACCTGATAAGTAGAACCACCAACGCGACGGGATTTAACTTCCACGGTTGGGCGGACGTTGTCCAGGGCTACTTCGAATGCTTCCAGTTCGCCTTTACCAGCACGCTGAGCCAGGGTCTCAAGTGCAGTATAAACGATAGATTCGGCGGTAGATTTTTTACCATCTACCATCAGGATGTTTACAAATTTGGCCAGCAGCTCTGATCCGAACTTAGGATCTGGCAGAATTTTACGCTGACCAATAACGCGACGACGTGGCATGGAAATACTCCGTTGTTAATTCAGGATTGTCCAAAACTCTACGAGTTTATTATGACATTTAAGATAAAACGTTTGGCCTTACTTAACGGAGAACCATTAAGCCTTTGGCTTCTTCACGCCGTACTTGGAGCGAGCCTGCTTACGGTCTTTAACACCTGAGCAGTCCAGCGCGCCACGAACGGTGTGGTAACGCACACCTGGCAGGTCTTTTACACGACCGCCACGGATCAGGATCACGGAGTGTTCCTGCAGGTTATGACCTTCACCGCCGATGTAGGAGGTAACTTCAAAACCGTTAGTCAAACGCACACGGCATACTTTACGCAGTGCGGAGTTTGGTTTTTTCGGGGTAGTGGTATACACACGAGTACATACACCACGTTTCTGCGGGCAAGCTTCCAGCGCAGGCACGTTGCTCTTTGCAACTTTGCGTGCGCGTGGTTTGCGAACCAGCTGGTTAACTGTTGCCATTAAATAGCTCCTGGAATTTGCTTTTGCTTCGTAAACACGTAATAAATCGCCTCGTCAGATAACGAGGACGCGGAATTTTAGGGCTGAGCAGAAAAGGTGTCAAGAAATAACCAGGATATTGTCGTTACCAGGTCATTTGTTGAGGGTGTTTAACCGTCAGCGCGACGAAATCAGTATAGCTCACTGCTGCCGCATCGGATGAAATTTGAGCAGAAAGCCCGCGAGCCACCACATCATCCTGCAGGACGTATAAAGAGATGGGGGCTAACCGCAGAGATTCAAGGGCTTTGCTGCCTTTTAACGCCGCCAGTACGCCATCCTGCAACAGTAACACGTCGTCCCCTTCTGCGAGCAGCCGCAGCATGGCGTTCAGGTCGCACTGGAAAGGAGAAGTCATCAGCGTATGCAGCATAGTTTCCTCAAAACGAAATAATCTGGTCGTAATCGTTTAGCGTCGCACGCAGTGCCGCAGGGGTCAGAACCTCAACCGGCAGCGCTGTTAACGCTTCTGCTGCAATGCCGCGTTCGGCCAGCGCAGCCGAGCAGACGTAAAAGTTTTCCAGATCGTATAACGGCAGAACGCCAAACGTAGCGATATAGTTGCGCGCCAGAATTTTTTCCGGCTGCTGATCGCCCAGCAGCTGCATTACGCCGTCGCTGACGAAAAACAGCGCGATATCTTCGCTAAGCGCTGAAACGGTCATCACGGCGTCCAGCCCTTCCCGCCCGGCGCTGGAACCATGCGGCGGCTGGCTAAAAACAAAGGCGATACGCTTCATCAGAACTGTACCATCCGCTCGCTGCTTAATGCCGCTTCGGCCAGCGCGCCCAGACCGGAAAGCTGGAAACCTTCGGCCAGGTTAGCGGCGGGAAGATTCAGATTTTTGGCTTCCTGCCGATCGGTGATGCCGCGCCGCAGCGCCGCAGCCACGCAGATATTCAGCGCAACGTTATGCTCGCGCTGTAACTGTTGCCAGGCGCGGGTCAAATCAACTTCATCGCTGGCCGGAGACGTCAGCGCGCTGGCGTTCATCACGCCCTCACGATAGAAGAAAACGCTTTCCAGGCTATGGCCCTGCGCCAGCAGCGCCTGCGCAAACAACCAGGCCGAGCTGGCCTGCTGAGTACCATAGGCGGGGCCGGTGACCAGCAAAGTAAAACGCATCAGCGTTCGGTTCCCTGAAAATCGCCATGCTTGAACTGGCGGATATAAAGATAGACGGTGTGCTTGGAGATGTTCAGGCGATCGGCCACCTGGTTGATTGCATCTTTGATATCGAAAATGCCTTTTTCATAGAGATTAAGCACAATCTGGCGATTCTTGGCGTTATTGGAGATATTGCGATCGTTACTGACCTCTTCAATCGTAAACTCCAGCGTTTGCATCACCAGATCCTCCACCGAAGAGGCAAAGTTTACCGAGGAGTCCATTTCCTGAGTTTCCGGCGGCATAAACGTCGCGATGATCTGGGAGAAAGGCACGTCCAGATTCATATTGATGCAGAGCAGACCGATAACGCGCTGTTTTCCGTTGCGAATGGCAATAGTGACCGACTTCATCAGCACGCCGCTTTTGGCGCGGGTAAAGTAAGCGCGCGAGACGTTGCTTTCTGCATCCGTCATATCATGCAGCATGCGCAGCGCCAGATCGGTGATAGGCGAACCGATTTTACGACCGGTGTGCTCGCCGTTGGCAATGCGCACAGCAGAGCGTTTTAAATCTTCCAGTGAGTGCAGCACAATCTCACAGTGCGAACCGATAAGCATTGCCAGCCCATCGACCACTGCCTCATACGATTTTAAAATCGCAAAATCATTTGGTTCAAAGGGATGCTGCTCCAGTAATTCCAGATCGTTCACATCACCGGTAAAAATTGAGCCAGACATTAAGACACCACCTTTAAAAAAGCCTGCTGCATGCGGCCAGCACAGGTTCGTTTCGAAGAAAATGCGCGGGCGTCAGTCTAGCAAATATCAGAAACGCCTGTCCCGGTCTTTGTCATGAATTTTGTGTGGGAATAGCGCTGGATAAAGGGATAAGGCAGTTTGAGGCAGGAAAAAATACCGCCACAGAAGTGGCGGCAGGAGGCGTTACTTAGATTCGGTAGCGGCTGGCGCTTCTGTCGGAGCCGGTGCGTTAGCATCCGCTTTCGCGGCCGGTTTGATGTCCAGCAGCTCAACATCAAATACCAGCGTAGAGTTAGCTGGAATACCCGGCACGCCGTTTTTACCGTAGGCGAGCTGTGGTGGAATGACCAGCTTGATTTTGCCGCCTTTCTTCACGTGCTTCAGGCCTTCGGTCCAGCCAGGGATCACGCCGTCAAGACGGAATGACAGCGGCTCGCCGCGAGTGTAAGAGTTGTCGAACTCAGAACCGTCAATCAGCGTACCTTTGTAGTTAACAACAACGGTATCGCTGTCTTTAGGCACGTCGCCAGTCCCTTCTTTCTCAACCTGATACATCAGGCCAGATTCGGTTTTTTTCACGCCTTTTTCTTTGGCGAACTTAGCGGCGAAAGCATTACCTTTTTCGGTATTCTCTTTCGCGTCTTTTTCCATTTTCGCCTGAGCGGCCGTTTTTACGCGACCTTCAAACGCCTGCAGCGTCTGCTCGATTTCCTGATCGGAAAGCTTGCTCTTACCGGCAAAAGCGTCCTGAACACCGGAGATCAGCTGCTGCTTGTCCAGCGTGATGCCCAGTTTTTCCTGCTCTTTCAGGGAGTTTTCCATATAGCGGCCAAGAGACGCGCCCAGTGCATAGGCAGACTGCTGATCTTCATTTTTAAACGCGGCATTCTTCGGTGCCTGCTGTGGCGCCTGCTCGGCCGGAGCAGAAGGTGCCGCCGTGGCTGGGGCCGCAAATACCTGCGAGGCATTCAGCGCAACGGCCATTGTGGTGGCCAGCAGTGTGACTTTAAACAGTGATTTCATCCATTTCTCCAAAACCGAAGCCTCTCACCTCGGAAATCGTTTACAGAACAGAGCCTGTACTATAACAACCGTGCGCGAGAAAGCTGCATAACTCTCGCAATGAAAACTAATTACTTCCGACCACATACCCATCCGAAAGTTTCATCACTGAGATGCAGCCGCCGCTGGCTCTTTTCAACCGCGCCAGCGAAATTAACGCGAACATCGCTGTTTCAGGCGGTTAATTACCGTTAGAATCGGAGGAATCCGGCCATGATAACGGCCTGCGCGGTAATAAGAGGAACGAGTATGCAACAATCATTGTTTGAACAGCGGATGGAGATGCTGGAAAGCCGCTTAGCTTTTCAGGAACACACCATAGAAGAGCTTAACCAAACGGTGATTCAACATGAGCTGGAAATGGGCCGCTTGCGTGAGCAAATGCGTCTGCTGACCGACAAGTTGAAATCAGCTGCGCCTTCCATGATGGCCTCACAGTCAGAAGAAACGCCGCCGCCCCACTACTGACAGCCCTTCGCCGCTGGAGAACCAGGCAGGATCGCTGCCAACAAAAAGGCCGCCCTCGGGCGGCCTTTTGCGAACGTCTACGACTTAGTGGCTGCAGCCACAGCCGCCGGTGCCGCAACCGCCTTTACCGTGGTCGTGGTCATGATCGTGGTCATGATGATGATCGTGCTCGCCGTGAACGTGGCCGTGAGCCAGTTCTTCTTCGGTCGCTTCACGAATCGCAACAACCTCAACGTTAAAGTTCAGATCCTGGCCCGCCAGCATGTGGTTACCGTCAACCACCACGTGGTCATCTTCTACCTCGGTGATTTCGACCGGTACCGGTCCCTGATCGGTTTCCGCCAGGAAGCGCATGCCAACCTGCAGTTCATCAACGCCCATGAACACGTCTTTTGGAACGCGCTGCACCAGGTTGTCGTCGTACTGGCCGTAAGCTTCGTTCGCCGCAATGTGGACTTCGAACTTATCGCCAGCCTCGTGATTTTCCAGCGCCTTTTCCAGACCAGAAATCAGGGAACCATGACCGTGCAGATAGTCCAACGGTGCGGTCACCGGAGACTCATCAACCAACACACCGTCTTCTGTACGTACCTGATATGCCAGGCTGACTACCAGGTCTTTTGCTACTTTCATGATTACTCCTAACCGTTGAGAGCTTGAGCCTTAAACGCTGGCGGATTCGCCAGCAGGCTCTAAGTTTGCGTTGATTGTAATAAATTTCAACGCCGCTGTACGATACAGCTTAAAAAAAGCTGAGCCATAACGCTACTCAGGATGAAAAATTCCGATCACTTGCTCGTTGGTGCGAACCTCGTCACGAACGTGTTTGTCCGCTTCACGCATCTGATGGCCGCACTTAACGCATTCAACTACATCGACATTATTTTCGACCCACAGAGCAAGGGTATCTTTTGCCTGGCACTTTGGACAAGTCGCACCGGCAATAAATCTTTTACGCATACGCTTCCCGACTTAAATAATCAGGCATTGCTTTGCCTGTACCTGCAAACGCAAAGCTGTGCCAACTCAAAAAAGGACGAATTCGTTCGCCCCGGCCTATTCAAACTCATCCCAGCCGTCAAACTGGCGCTTTTCACGCTGCATTTCGGCCTGGAAAATATCCTCCAGCTCGCGCCTGGCCTCTTTCACGCGCGAAATCTGCTGGCTATCGCCGTGGTTCGGCATGAGCTCACGCAGCATACGCATATCCAGGCGACGAAAATGTTGCTGCGCGCGAAATGCCTGATGCGGATGCATGCCCAGCGACATCAGCGTCTTGCGGCCAAGCTCCAGCGCACTGGAAAAAGTTTCGCGAGAAAACTGGGTAACGCCTGCCTGTAGCAGCTCATGCGCTTCCACGCGTCCGCGCGCTCGCGCCAGGATTTGCAAATGCGGAAAATGATGCTGGCAAAGACGCACAATCTCCATCGCATCTTCCGGGCCGTTACAGGTCACCACAATGGACTGCGCCGTCTCAGCGCCTGCGGCACGCAGCAGTTCCAGCTCGGTGGCATCACCATAGTATACTTTGTAACCATAGTTACGCATCAGGCTGACCGCGCTGATATCGCGTTCCAGTACCGTAATCCGCTTTTCATTGGCCATCAGCAAGCGCGCTACAACCTGACCGAAACGGCCAAACCCCACCACGATCACCTGCGGTTTATCATCTTCAACAAAAGGTTTTTCTTCGTTGTCATCGCCATCGTTAAAACGTTTGGCCAGAATTTTGTCGACGCTCTGCATCAGCAGCGGCGTGGTCATCATCGACAGCGTAACCGTAACCAGCAGCAGCGGCATCTGATCGCCGCTGAACAGCTTGGCCGAAGAAGCCGCAGAGAAAAGCACAAAGGCGAATTCGCCGCCCTGGCTCAGCACCGCAGAAAACTGTAGCCGCTCCGAACTGCGCAGGCCAAAAATACGGGAGAGCAGATAAAGCACGCCCGCTTTAATCGCCACCAGCACCACTACGCCGACGAGGATTTCAACGATATGGGTATAAAGCACGCCCAGATTCAGGGCCATGCCGACCGAGATAAAAAACAGCCCGAGCAGTAAGCCTTTAAAAGGATCGATAGCAACTTCCAGCTCGTGACGATACTCGCTTTCCGCCAGCAGAATACCCGCGATAAAGGTGCCCAGCGCCATCGACAGGCCCAGCGCATCCATAAAGAGTGCTGAACCTAACACCAGCAGCAATGCCGCAGCGGTAAAGACTTCGCGCACGCCGGAAGCGGCGATAAAGCGAAAAATCGGCCGCAGCAGAAAACGTCCGCCAATCAGCATGCCCGCAAAAGCCAGCACCTTCATGCCCACTTTCATCCAGTCGGTATGACCGCTGTCGCCACCAGCCAGCAGCGGCACCAGCGCCAGCGCCGGGATCACGGCCAAATCTTGAAACAGCAGCACCGAAAAGCCAAGCTGGCCGGACTCGTTGCGCTTCATGCCTTTGTCGCTCATCAACTGCAGCGCCATCGCCGTTGAAGACATCGCCAGGCCCAGACCGCCAATCATCGCCGCCTGCCAGGAGAACTTCGTCAGCCACAGCAGCACGCCAAGGATCGCCGCGCTAAAAATTACCTGCGCTGCGCCAACGCCAAAAATAGAACGCCGCAGCTCCCAGAGCTTGGAAGGGTTTAGCTCCAGCCCGATGATAAACATCAGAAACACCACGCCCAGCTCGGAAAAGTGGAGGATTTCCTCGACGTCGCTGATAAAACCCAGTCCCCACGGACCGATAGCAATACCGGCCAGCAGATAACCCAGCACTGCACCAATGCCAAGCCGGGCCGCAATCGGCACGGCGATAACCGCAGCAAAAAGATAGACTACGCCAGCAGTGAGCAGGGTTTGTCCTTCCATTCAAATGCCTCCATAGGGCAAAGGTGACGCCAGCCAGTCGCTATAGGCTCGCGCATAATTTTTCATCATTTCGGGCGTCTGCCGCCGTGCCCAGTAAATAATCATCGGCGTCAGCCAGTGCATGCTGCACATCTGCGCGGTCAGTTCAAAGGGGCGCATAATCGCCGACAAGGGATAGCGGTTGAGCCCTTCCTGATGGTAAGCCGTTTCCGGTTCACCGGTGGTAACAACGCTGCGCCAGTATTTCCCTTCCAGCACGTTACCGCCCGGCCCGCTGGCGAAGCCTCGCGACAGCACGCGATCCAGCCACTCTTTTAACAGCGCCGGGCAGCTGTAGGTATACAGCGGATGCTGAAAAACAATCACGTCGTGCTCGCGCAGCAAACGCTGTTCATAATGGATATCGATAAAGAAATCGGGATAGTGCGCGTACAGGTCGTGCACGGTCACATTAGGCAACGCTTTTGCCGGCTCTAACAGCACCCGATTGGCAATCGAGTCCTGAGATTCCGGGTGAGCAAAAAGCAGCAAAACTTTGGGCGGCTGCGACATCAGTCCCTCCAAATCGTCGTCACGGCGGGGAAATTCCGCTACCATGCTCGACACCGCGGAATAGTGCATTCCGCAAAGCATTTATGATGGTTTAATTTAACATATTCTGGTTATTACGGCGCTTATGATTGTCTTCTCATCGTTACAAATACGACGCGGTGTCCGCGTACTGCTGGATAATGCCACCGCCACCATTAACCCGGGCCAGAAAGTCGGCCTGGTCGGGAAAAACGGCTGCGGTAAATCCACGCTGCTGTCGCTGCTTAAGAACGAGATAAGCGCCGACGCCGGCAGCTTTAGCTATCCCGGCAACTGGTCGCTGGCCTGGGTCAACCAGGAGACGCCAGCGCTTGCGGTGCCCGCCATTGAGTATGTTATCGACGGCGACCGGGAATACCGTCAGCTGCAAACGGATCTGACCGCCGCAAACGAACGCAATGACGGCCACGCTATCGCCACTTTGCACGGTAAGCTGGACGCTATTCAGGCATGGACAATACAGTCGCGTGCCGCCAGCTTGCTTAGCGGTTTGGGCTTTTCTCAGGAGCAGCTCCAGCGGCCGGTCAGCGATTTTTCCGGCGGCTGGCGGATGCGCCTGAACCTGGCGCAGGCGCTTATCTGCCGATCCGACCTGCTGCTGCTCGACGAACCCACTAACCACCTCGATCTGGATGCGGTGATCTGGCTGGAACGCTGGCTGAAAAGCTACCAGGGCACGCTGATTTTGATTTCCCATGACCGTGACTTCCTCGATCCGGTGGTGGATAAAATTCTGCATATCGAGCAGCAGTCGATCTTTGAATACACCGGCAACTACAGCTCGTTCGAAATTCAGCGCGCCACCAAACTGGCGCAGCAGCAGTCGATGTTTGAAAACCAGCAGCAGAAAGTGGCGCACCTGCAAAGCTTTATCGATCGCTTTAAGGCCAAGGCCAGCAAAGCTAAGCAGGCCCAAAGCCGCATTAAAATGCTGGAGCGCATGGAGCTGATTGCCCCGGCCCACGTCGATAATCCTTTCACCTTCAGCTTCCGCGAGCCGGAGAGCCTGCCTAATCCGCTACTGAAAATGGAAAAGGTCAGCGCGGGCTATGGCGAGCGCATTATCCTGGATTCCATCAAGCTCAACCTGGTTCCCGGCTCGCGCATTGGCCTGCTGGGCCGCAACGGTGCGGGTAAATCGACCCTGATCAAGCTGCTGGCTGGCGAGCTGGCCCCGCTGAAGGGCGATATCGGCCTGGCGAAAGGCATCAAGCTCGGCTACTTCGCCCAGCATCAGCTCGAATTTTTACGGGCAGATGAATCTCCGCTCCAGCATCTGGTGCGGCTGGCCCCTAAAGTGCTGGAGCAGCAGCTGCGCGACTACCTGGGCGGCTTTGGTTTTCAGGGCGATAAGGTGACTGAACAGACCGAGCGCTTCTCGGGCGGTGAAAAAGCGCGGCTGGTGCTGGCGCTGATTGTCTGGCAGCGCCCTAACCTGCTGCTGCTGGATGAACCAACCAACCACCTGGATCTGGATATGCGTCAGGCGCTGACCGAAGCGCTGATCGATTTCGAAGGCGCGCTGGTGGTGGTGTCGCACGACAGGCATCTGCTGCGCTCCACCACTGACGACCTCTACCTGGTGCACGATGGCAAGGTAGAGGCTTTTGATGGCGATCTGGAAGATTATCAGCAGTGGCTGAGCGATCTGCAAAAGCAAACCTCTGCCGCCGCTGCCGAACCTAAACAGGAAAGCGGCAACAGCGCCCAGGCCAGAAAAGACCAGAAGCGTCGCGAAGCCGAACTGCGCACGCAAACGCAGCCGCTGCGCAAGCAGATTGAGAAGCTGGAAAAGCAGATGGAGAAGCTAAACGGCCAGCTTGCCGACGCCGAGTCGAAGCTGGCGGATGCGGCTATCTACGAGCAGAGCCGCAAAGCGGATCTCACCGTGGCGCTGCAACAGCAGGCCGAAGCGAAATCCGCGCTGGAAACATGCGAAATGGAATGGCTTGACGCACAGGAACAGCTGGAAACGATGCTGGCCTCCTGATCCTTACACCGCATCAGGCCGATAAAAAGGCTTATCTCCCAGGATGGTAGCGCGATGCATAATACGCCGTGCAGGCAGATAGTCTGCATTGGCGTAGTGCTGCGTGACGCGGTTATCCCAGATAGCTATATCATCCTGCTGCCAGCGCCAGCGCACCTGAAACTCCGGTTTGGTGATATGCGCAAACAAGAAATTCAGCAGCGCGTCGCCCTCTTTCTCGCTCAGTCCCACAATCCTGGTCGTAAAGCCTTCGTTGACAAACAGCGCCTGCTTGCCGCTGACCGGATGGGTACGGATGACCGGATGCAGCAGCGGCGGGTTTTTCTCTACGGCCTGCTTCCAGCGGGCGTGCTCATCTTCGTTCTTGCGGTATTTAAATTCCTGAAAGGATTTAGTGAAGTTGTGCTCAGCCTGTAACCCGCTCAGCAAGGTCTTAAACGGCTGAGAGAGCGCCTCATAAGCGGCAATTCCGCTGGCCCACAGCGTATCGCCCCCGGTTTCCGGCAGCTGCTTCGCCGCCAGAATCGCGCCCGCTGGCGGCGTTTCAATAAACGTAACGTCGGTATGCCAGTTATCATTGTCCGGCGGATTATTATCATGCGTATCCAGCACGATAATTTCTTCTACGCCCGGCGCATGTGGATAAACAGGATGAATATGTAAATCGCCAAAGCGGGCGGCCAGCGCTCGCTGCTGCGCGGGCGTGACGGGCTGATTGCGAAGGAACAATACCTGATGGCGAATTAGCGCGTGATAAAGCTGTTCAAACTGCGCGTCGCTCAGCGGGCGGCTAAGGTCAACGTCGGCAACCTGGGCACCGATATAAGGACCAAGCGCGGTAATCTTCAGACGTTCGTTCATGATGTTACTCCATGCCAGGGGGTTAAACGGCGCTGTAAGGCCCGCAGCCCCAGCTCCAGAGAAAACGCAATCAGGGCGATAACGGCAATCCCTGCCAGTACAACGTCAGTGGCCAGGAATTCACCGGCGGACTGCACCATAAAGCCCAAACCGCGCGTGGCGGCAATCAGTTCAGCGGCCACCAGCGTTGACCAGCCAACGCCAAGCCCGATACGCAACCCGGTCAAAATTTCCGGCAGCGCGCCGGGCAGTACCACAAACCACAATGTCTGCCAGCGGCTCGCGCCCAGCGACTGCGCGGCACGAAGGCGCACCTGCTGAGCGCTTTTTACGCCTGCCAGCGTCGACATCACCACCGGCGCGAATATCGCCAGGTAGATCAGCAGAATTTTCGACGTTTCGCCAATCCCGAACCAGATAACCATCAGCGGCAGATAGGCCAGCGGCGGCACCGGACGATAAAGTTCAATTAACGGGTCGAGGATGCCACGTGCGGTTTTACTCAGCCCCATCAAAATGCCCGTCGGCACGCCAATCAGCATTGCGGCCAGCAGCGCTATCACAATCCTTGTCAGGCTGGCCGCCAGATGCTGCCAGAGCGTCGCATCCATAAAGCCTTGCGGACTGGCGATAACCAGCAGCTGATGAAAAACCTGCTGCGGCGCGGGCAAAAATAGCGGCGCGATCAGGCCAAAGGCGGTAACGGCCCACCAGATAGCCAGCAAAACCAGCACGGTCGCCGCGCTCAGCGTAATCTGTCGGCCAAACGGCCAGCGCAGGCCCGGACGGCGCACCAGCGTTTTTTCCGTAGATAATAAACTCATGAGAACACCTCACGCTGCTGAAACACCTGGCTTAACACGTATTCACGCGTAGCAATGAAAGTGGGATCGGACTTGATAGCCCGGCAGGCTTCTCCAGCGGCATAGCGGCGACCGAACTCCAGCGGTAGCCGCTCAAGAACTCTGCCGGGGCCGGGAGACAGTAAAATCAGCTCGCTGGCCAGGAAGACGGCTTCTTCAATATCATGCGTAATCAGCAACACCTGCTTGCCGCTATCCCGCCAGAGATTGAGCAGTAGCTCCTGCATTTGCTCACGGGTAAACGCATCCAGCGCGCCGAAAGGTTCATCCAGCAAAAGCAGCTGAGGATCGGCGGCTAACGCTCTCGCAATCCCCACGCGCTGACGCATACCGCCAGACAGCTGCCAGATATATTTCTTTTCTGCACCGTTCAGCCCTACTTTTCGCAACATCTGGCGCGCCGTTTCGTGACGCGTAGCTTTATCGATACCGGCCAGCTGTAGCCCGAAAGCGACGTTGTCCAGCACGTTACGCCAGGGAAGCAATCCTTCATGCTGAAAAACCACGCCGCGTTCCGCTCCCGGCCCGGTCACTCGCTGGCCGTCCAGCGTAATGCTGCCCGATTCCGGCTTGAGAAAACCGGCAATCAGGTTCAGCAACGTGGTTTTGCCGCAGCCGGAAGGCCCAAGCACCACCACCAGCTCCTTCTCGGCAATGGTCAGGCTGATATCTTCCAGCGCGAGGTGCCCCTCATAGCGGGCCGTCAGGTGCGAAACCGAAAGCATGGCGACTCCTTACTGAGTGAGGTTTTTAACGAAGCGATCGGTGACGAAAGCGCTATAGTCGCTGGCCGCCTGCGGCACTTTGCCCTGCTCTTTCAGGAATTTCGCCGTATCAATGATGGCCTGATCAACCGGCTTGCCCAGCTGTTCAACCTGCTGCTGCGCGGTCAGATAGGTATTGCCCTGCACCAGGCCGGGCACCTGCTGTTCCGGCACGCCGCTTAAACGCGACAGCTTACTGAGGTTGTCGCCGTCTTTAAGCCACTGCTCGGGGTTATCCAGGTAGGCTTTTTGCGCATTGAGCGCGCTGCGGGCAAAAGCGGTCACGACATCAGGATGCTGTTGGGCAAAATCTTTGCGCACTACCCAGACGTCCAGCGTTGGCGAACCCCACTTGCCAACCTGCGCGGAGTCGGTCAGCACCTTGCCATCCTTCTCCAGCTCATTGACTGCGGGCGCCCAGACGTAGGCCCCATCAATATCGCCACGCTGCCAGGCGGCGATAATCGCGGGCGGCTGAAGATTAACGATCTGCACCTGACCGGGCTTGATGCCCCAATGCTTAAGCGCGGCCAGCAGGCTGTAATGCGTAGTAGAAATAAAAGGCACGGCGATACGCTTACCGATCAGGTCTTTGGGATCTTTAATGCCTTTCTTCACTACCAGCGCTTCAGAATTGCCAAGCTGCGAGGCCAGTAAAAACACCTCAATCGGCACCTGCTGGCTAGCCGCTACGGCAAGCGGGCTGGAACCGATATTGCCGATCTGCACATCGCCGGAAGCCAGTGCCCGCACCACGCTGGAGCCGCTGTCAAACTTACGCCAGTCGACCTTCGCGCCGCTGGCTTTGGCAAACGCATCGTCGGCCTGCGCGACTTTCGCCGGTTCCGCAGAGGTCTGATAAGCGATGGTGACGTCTGTCGCCTGTGCGCCAATGGCGGAGAGAGAAAGCGTTGCTACTAACAGCGAAAGAGTGAATTTGCGCGCCATGATGTTGCTCCGGTTATCGTTATTATCGGGTGAATAACGCCTTTGTAACCGAGAGCCGTTGCCGCACTGAAGTAATTAAAAATTATCGGTTATAACGATAAGTCCTTAGAAGAAATTCGGGTTTTTATTGCCGGAAAACGGCGTTAGCGCGCGAGCGGCTGAAAGACAGGAATGGCTGGAACGGTTCTACAGCAATTCAGTCGCCTGACCAGCAGCAAGGGCTGCAACACTCACTTCTTTTAACGCCAAATCAGCAGCACGCAGGCCGCCGTCAACATTCCCATCGCAACATTAAAAATCGTCCAGGCACGGCGGCTCCGCAAAATACGACCAATCAGCGAGCCAAAGCCCAGCCAGATCAGGCCGGAAACCAGGTTAACCAGCGCCATCGCAAAACTGATAGCCACTACCGAATGACGATAGGCCTCCCCGGCCAGGCTGAAGCTGGCGACCGCGCCCAGCGCCATCAACCAGGCTTTCGGGTTAATCAGCTGCAACAGACCACCCTGCCAGAAAGGCATCGGCGCGGCTGGCCCATCGCCGGTCTCCAGCTTCTCATATTTCGCCGTCGCGATTTTCCATGCCAGCCACAGCAGATAAAGACTGCCGGCAATTTTTAACAGCAAATGCATAGAAGGATAAAGCAGGATCAGCCCGCCAATCCCAAAAGCCACCATCAGCAGCATCACCTGCATACCGATCATAATGCCGAACAGTAGCCACAGAGAACGCAGGAAACCAAAGTTGGCACCCGAAGCGGTAAGTAACATATTATTAGGGCCAGGCGTAATGGCGGCGACCCATAAAAAACCCAGCATTGACAAAAACAGACTCAGTTCCATAGGTAATGAGCGCTCCTCGCCCCGGTCGACAAATAACTTATCGAAATTAACAGCATGACGGGGATCCTGAAAGCCTTTTGAAAATGAATCTTAACGACCTGACGGAACATGCTTTTCAGCCCATGGCGGGCATGCGCAACGCCCATTTGCAAACGCTGCTGCCACGGCTGGTTCGCCGACGTATCACCCTGCAGCCGCGCTGGCAGCGACTCACTCTACCGGACAGCGATTTTATCGATTTGGCCTGGAGCGAAGACCCGGCGCAGGCCAGCCACAAACCGCGCGTCGTTTTATTTCATGGCCTTGAAGGCAGCTTCAGCAGTCCTTATGCTCACGGCCTGCTGCAAGCCTGCAAACAGCGCGGCTGGCTGGGCGTAGTCATGCATTTTCGCGGCTGCAGCGGCGAGCCGAATCGCCTCAAGCGTATCTATCATTCCGGTGAGACCGAAGACGCCAGCTATTTCTTACAATGGCTTCGCGACAGCTGGGGAAGCGTGCCCACGGCGGCCGTCGGCTTCTCGCTTGGCGGCAACATGCTGGGCTGCCTGATGGGCAAACAGGGCGCAGATTGCCTGCTGGATGCGGGCGTTATTGTCTCTGCGCCGCTGATGCTGGAACCCTGTAGCCAGAGGCTGGAGCGGGGTTTCTCACGTCTTTACCAGCGTTACCTGCTAAACTTGCTCAGACAGAATGCCACCCGAAAACTGCACGCCTGGCCCGGAACGCTGCCGGTAGATTTAGCTCAGCTTAAAGGATTCAAAAAACTCAGAGAGTTTGATGATGCCATTACCGCCAGGGCGCACGGTTTTCTGGACGCAACGGATTACTACCGTCGCTGTAGCGCTATGCCTTTGCTGCCGCAGGTGCGTAAACCCTTGCTGATCATTCATGCTAAAGACGATCCGTTTATGACCGACGACGTTATTCCCGCTGCGGGCACGCTCCCTGCCTGTGTGGAATACCAGTTAACGCAGCATGGCGGGCACGTAGGATTTGTAGGCGGAACGCTGCGCAAGCCGCAAATGTGGCTGGAACAGCGCGTTCCACAATGGCTTTCAACCTGGCTGGACAACAATGATTATTCCCTGGAAAGAACTGGACCCGGAAACGCTCGCTAATCTGATTGAAGCCTTTGTTCTGCGCGAAGGCACCGATTACGGCGAACAGGAGCGTTCGCTGGAACAGAAAGTTCAGGACGTGAAACGCCAGTTAACCAGCGGTGAAGCGGTGCTGGTCTGGTCTGAACTGCACGAAACCGTCAACATCATGCCCAGGGGGCATATCCGTTAAAGCTCTTCAAAAAGGGAAGGGTTTTAAACCCTTCCCTTTTTGAAATCCCACGCATTATTACAGTAATAAAAGCACCTTACCCCAAACCCTTAATTAACATTAACTTCCTTTCTGAATATCATGCGCTTTTTGGTAAAAATTATTTAAAAACAAACTAATCTTAATTTATAAAATTAAGATTAAAAAAATTCTTCCCCCTTGAAAATAATCCAGAACGGATAAACAATGAACCCCCGCAAGCAAATGAAAGGAATCTTCTATGCACAGAGCACATCTTATTCCATTGTTATGTACACTTATTACGGCTTGTTCCTGTCAAACGCCCTCTGTTGTCATTGACCCCGCCTCACAAAGAAAAGTCGATGAGATTTTGAATAGTCATATACTGCCAAATGGCCAAATACCGATTGGCAGCAAAATAGATATCGTGTCCGCACGGCTTTCAGGAACGCCCTATGCCGCAAATACGCTTATCGGCTCCATAAACACGCCAGAAAAACTGGTGGTCAATATTAACGGCGTAGACTGCTATACCTTCATTGATTACGTTAACGCCCTTAGCCACGCCAGCAGCAAGTCAGACTTCTTTACTCAGCTGAAGAAAACACGTTATGTGAACAGCGACGTAGATTTCCTGTACAGAAGACATTTCTTTACCGACTGGGCCGCGCGCTATCCTGCAAATGCAAAAGATGTCACGCCTGAAATTAGCGCCAACTATAAAAAAGTCACTAAATATCTTAATCAAAAAGAAGATGGCAGCCACTACATTAACGGGCTGGACGTTCGTAAAAGAGACATTAATTACATTCCCGGCATCGCTATTAATCAGGATGTTATTAGCCAGCTTAAGACCGGGGACTATATTGGCATTTATACAAATTTAGCCGGTCTGGATGTGACGCACGTTGGCATCTTTATCATGACCGATACCGGGCCCGTCTTCCGTAACGCCTCTTCTCTGAAAATAAATAATAAAGTTGTGGACTCACCTTTCACCGAATATATGAAAGGCAAACCGGGCATCATTGTGCTGCGTCCGCTGAAATAAAAGGAGCCAGCATGAAAAGAATGCGGCACTACTCTGTATTATCCTTGCTAATAGCCGGATGTCATTCGTTCGACCCGGCTAACGGTCCTCAGCCTGTATATAATGTTACGCCAGCGGCGACAGAAACCACGCCTGTCGATGCGACAAAATCCATTTTCCCTCTGGCGCGCTACTCGCAGGAGAGTGATAAGTGGTTACCGCCAGCCGCCGTCGGCTATAACACGCCCGTGATAGATGCGGCAACGCAGCAGCGGCACTTCGCCGCGTTAAAGGCGCGCTATTTTGGTACGGGGGAAAAAGATAGATCCCCCTGGAACCCGCTCTATATCGATAAAATTATCGCGACGCATGCAGCCAGGGATGCGATTAACCAGGTCGCGGACACTTACTTAACCAGTAGTGCAAAAAGCTACGGGCTGAATTTTCGCGTGCTTCCTCAGTCATGGAAGGATGCGGTCAAAGCGAATATAACCGTCTCCGTCACTGACGAAAGTGCAGGACGCTCTATTGCCGTCAGAGAAACCTTGCTCAGGGCATTGCCAACCAGCGATCCGGCTTTTGATGACCCAGGACGAGCCGGACAGGGCTATCCTTTTGACAATTTACAGGTATCAGCAATTCGGGCAGGTACGCCGCTTTATACTTTAGCAACCAGTAAAGACAGAGCCTGGCAGTATATTGTCTCCCCCACGCTAATGGGCTGGGTTAAGAGTGACGACGTCGCCACGGTCGATGAAATGTTTGTCACCCGCTGGCGCGGGCTGGCGCAGCAGCAGCTGGCCAGCGCGGTTAGAGAGCCCGTCTCTGTCGCGACAGAAAACCGTTTCTATTTTATCGCGCGTCCCGGCACTATCCTGCCGCTTCAGCAGCAAAACGGGCAGCCTCGCATTGCTGTTCCGGTCAAAACGGCGGATGGCAAGGCCGAAATCAGCTGGGTTAACACAGAACAGCAAGATTTTGCCCCCATGCCGCTGCCAATGACTCCTGCCAATATCGCCAGGTTAATCAAGTCGATGCAGGGCAAACCTTATGGCTGGGGACAATTCAATTTCTATAACGACTGTTCCGCCGAGATGCGTAGCCTGATGATGCCGTTTGGTCTGTTTCTGCCGCGCGATTCCTCTGAGCAAGCCGCAAGCGGTCGCGTGGTCGATGTGAGCAAGCTGAGTCCCGCCGCCCGGCTGGATTATCTGGTGAAAAACGGCAGGCCGTTCACTACGCTGATTCATATTGACGGCCACATTATGCTGTATATCGGCAATACCGAACTCGACGGCAAGCTTGTTCCCATGACTTACCAGAACATGTGGGGATTGCATACGCAAAGCCACGAAGGACGAAGTATTATCGGCGGCGCCGTCTTCTTCCCTTTGCTTACCCACTACCCGGAAGACAAAGATCTGACTTCACTGGCCGCTAAACCATTATTCGCACTTACCTTTATCGAATAAGCCGCCGTTGCCCGGCTCACTACCGGGCAACAGATGACAACGAACAATAAAACGTGCTAACAATGGCGGAATAACGCTCACAGGAAATGCTTATGTCCGCCAAACATCCAGTGATTGCCGTAACCGGTTCCAGCGGCGCAGGCACCACCACCACCAGCCTGGCCTTTCGCAAAATATTTCAACAGCTTGGCCTGCACGCCGCCGAGCTGGAAGGCGACAGCTTCCATCGCTATACCCGGCCTGAAATGGACATGGCGATCCGCAAAGCGCGGGATATGGGCCGCCATATCAGCTATTTTGGGCCTGAAGCCAACGACTTCTCCCTGCTGGAACAGACCTTTGTGGAATATGGCCGCAGCGGCAGCGGTCAGTCCAGAAAATATCTGCATACCTACGACGAGGCAGTACCGTGGAACCAGGTTCCCGGTACGTTTACGCCGTGGCAGCCGCTGCCGGAACCTACCGATGTCCTGTTTTACGAAGGACTGCACGGCGGCGTGGTGACGCCGCAGAATAACGTTTCGCAGCATGTCGATCTGCTGGTTGGCGTGGTGCCGATCGTCAATCTGGAGTGGATACAAAAAATGATCCGCGACACCAGCGAACGCGGGCACTCGCGCGAGGCGGTAATGGACTCCGTAGTGCGCTCAATGGAAGATTACATTAACTTTATTACGCCACAGTTCTCCCGTACCCATATCAACTTTCAGCGCGTGCCGACGGTGGATACCTCCAATCCCTTCGCTGCGCGTGGTATTCCCTCGCTTGATGAAAGCTTTGTCGTGATCCATTTTCAGGCGCTGGAAAATATCGATTTCCCTTATCTGCTGGCGATGCTGCAGGGCGCTTTTATTTCCCATATCAATACGCTGGTGGTGCCGGGCGGCAAAATGGGTCTGGCGATGGAGCTGATCATGGGCCCGCTGGTCAAGCGGCTGATTGAAGGCAAGAAAATTAAGTAGCGCTTCCGGCTTAAGCGCGCGGCGGCTGATGCTTACCCGGGGGTAAGGATTCTCTCAAAATGGAGAATGTTGCTGCCCGCGTTGTCGCTGTCGGTGTAACAAGTTCCTCTAATTCATTTAGTTAACTTATGAAGATGTTCTGATAACTAAAACGGCAATCGGGCAGATTTCCCGCTATGCTGAAGCGAGACAACAGAAGACACCCATGCAAAGCTGTGCTACAAACAAAGCTGAATTTCGTCAGTACTCTACAAACCAGACGAAACGGGACGACATAACGAGCCCGGCACTCAACAGAGAGCCGAATAAAATTCCTGCATTGGGAAGCGCTTGACTATTTCAACGCCTGTCAGGGAACTCTGCCCCTGTATTTAGGCACGATAACAACAGAGGATAACAGCGAATGGTTCTCGGCAAACCGCAAACAGACCCGACACTTGAATGGTTCCTGTCACATTGCCATATTCATAAGTATCCATCCAAAAGTACGCTGATCCACCAGGGTGAGAAAGCAGAAACCCTTTACTACATCGTCAAAGGCGCGGTAGCGGTGTTGATCAAGGATGAAGAAGGCAAAGAGATGATCCTTTCCTACCTCAATCAGGGCGACTTTATTGGCGAGCTTGGCCTGTTTGAAGAAGGCCAGGAGCGCAGCGCCTGGGTACGAGCGAAAACTGCCTGTGAAGTGGCTGAAATCTCTTATAAAAAGTTCCGCCAGCTGATTCAGGTCAACCCTGATATCCTGATGCGTCTTTCCTCACAGATGGCGCGTCGCCTGCAGGTAACCTCAGAGAAAGTGGGCAATTTAGCTTTCCTCGATGTGACAGGTCGCATCGCGCAAACCCTGCTAAACCTGGCTAAGCAGCCGGACGCCATGACCCATCCGGACGGCATGCAGATTAAGATTACCCGTCAGGAAATTGGTCAAATCGTTGGCTGCTCGCGTGAAACCGTTGGGCGTATCCTGAAGATGCTGGAAGATCAAAATCTGATCTCCGCTCACGGTAAAACTATCGTTGTCTACGGCACACGCTAAGCCGTTCTGAGAGTAAGGCGCAATATCGCTATTGCGCCTTTTTAGCAGATCCAGATTATGTGGCGCCGACTCATCTATCATCCCGAAGTTAACTACGCGCTGCGCCAGACGCTGGTGCTGTGCCTGCCCGTGACCGTTGGCTGGCTGCTGGGCAGTCTGCAAAATGGCCTTCTCTTCTCGCTGGTGCCTGCCTGCTGCAATATTGCCGGTCTGGACACGCCGCACAAACGCTTCTTTAAGCGCCTGCTTATCGGCGGGGGCCTGTTCGCCCTCAGCAGTTTCCTGGTGCAGTATCTGGGCGAGCATGCCGTTCCGTTGCCCGCTATCCTGTTTTTTATGGCGCTGCTGCTGGGCGTGACCGGCGAAATCAGCCCGCTACACGGCAGACTGCTGCCCGGCGCCTTAATTGCCGGGATTTTTACCCTCAGCCTTGCGGGACGCATGCCGATCTGGGAGCCGCCTTCGCTCTATATCCTGGGCACCGTCTGGTACGGCGTTTTTAACTGGTTCTGGTTCTGGCTGTGGAAAGAGCAGCCGATGCGGGAAACGCTGAGCCTGCTTTACCGCGAGCTGGCTGACTATTGCGAAGCCAAATATACGCTGCTCACCAAACTGACCGACCCGGAAAAAGCGCTGCCGCCGCTGCTGGCTCGTCAGCAAAAGGCGGTCGATCTGATTACCACCTGCTATCAGCAGATGCACATGCTCTCCGCCAGCAATGACAATCATCACAAACGGCTGACCCGTGCTTTCCAGGTAGCGCTGGATTTGCAGGAGCATATCGCCGTCAGCCTGCACCAGCCGGAAGAGGTGCAGAAGCTGGTCGAACAAAGTCATGCTGAAGCCGTGATCCGCTGGAATGCGCTGACCATCGCCGCCCGTTTGCGGGAGCTTGCTGATAATATCCTGTATCACCAGCTACCTGAGCGTTTCAGCATGGAGAAACAGCTGCGGGCGCTGGAAAAAATCGCCCGTCAGCATCCTGCCAATCCGGTGGGTAATTTTTGCGCTTATCACTTTAACCGCATCGCCCGCGTGTTACGAACCCAGCGGCCGCTCTATCAGCGCGATTTAATGGCCGACAGGCAAAAACGGCTGCCGCTGCTGCCCGCTATTAAAAGCTATCTGTCCCTGAAGTCCGCGGCGCTGCGTACCGCAGCCAGATTTGCCGTGATGCTCGCTTTCGCCAGTTCGCTGGCCCTGTTCTTTAATCTGCCCAAGCCCTACTGGATACTGATGACGGTGATGTTCGTCAGCCAGAACGGCTACAGCGCGACCAGGGTAAGGATCCAGCACCGTGCGCTGGGCACGCTTGCCGGACTGGTTATCGCCGCCCTGACGCTACGGTTTCAGGTGCCGGAATCGGCCGTGCTGCTGGTGATGCTAACGCTGACGCTGGCTGGCTATCTGGTTATTCGTAAATTTTACGGCCTGGCGATGATTGGCTTTACCGTCACGGCGGTCTATTCACTGCAGCTGCTGGCGCTGAACGGTGCCGATTTTCTACTGCCGCGCCTGCTGGATACGCTGATGGGTTGCCTGATCGCCTTCGGCGGCATGGTCTGGCTCTGGCCGCAGTGGCAGAGCGGCCTGCTGCGACAGAACGCCCACGACGCGCTGGAAACCTATCAGGAAGCTTTACGGCAGCTGCTGGGCAACGAACAGGATCCGCAAAAGCTGGCATGGCAACGCATGCGGGTTAATCAGGCGCACAATGCGCTGTTTAACTCGCTAAATCAGGCGATGCAGGAACCGGGATTTAACGCCAGCTATCTGGCCGATATGAAACTGTGGGTAACGCACAGCCAGTTCATTGTTGAACACATTAATGCGATGACCATCCTGGCACGCGAACATACCATGCTGACGCCACAGCTTGCCGAGCGCTATTTACAGACCTGCGAAGTGGCCCTACAGCGCTGCCAGCAGCGGCTGGAATATGATGGCCCCAGCTCTGACAGCAACGTGCTGGATGCGCAGATTGAGTTTCATCAGGGAGCGGTAACGGTTCTGGAAAGGCATGTAAAAAGGATTTTGAGCCACCTGGGCGTGATGCACACTATCTCATCGCTGGCGTGGAGCAATCGACCTCATCATGGACGCTGGCTGTCGCGCCATCTGAGAAAATCCGCCTGAGCAATAGCCGGAGGTGTTCAGCCTCCGGCTATTCGTCTTAAGCCAGCAGCTTTTTCACTGCGGTGGCAAAGCGATTCATCCCTTCTTCAATATCGGCCGGTTCAATCACCAGAGAAGGCGCGAAACGGATAACATCCGTGCCGGCGTTGAGGATCATCACGCCTTCTGCCGCAGCAGCGTTCAGGAAATCGCGTGCTTTGCCCGCATGCTGCGGCTTCAGCGCCGCGCCGATCAGCAGCCCTTTACCACGGATGTCGGTGAACAGATCCAGCTGTGCATCCAGCGCTTTCAGAGCGGTAACAAACTGCTCGCGACGCGCTTCCACGCCGTTCAGGACTTCTTCGGTATTGATAATATCCAGCGCCGCTTCCGCTACTGCGCAAGCCAGTGGATTACCGCCATAGGTGGTACCGTGAACGCCCGGAGCCATAACGGAAGCGATTTCGTTGGTGGTCAGCATGGCGCTAACCGGGAAACCGCCGCCCAGCGCTTTCGCGGTGGTCAGAATATCGGGCTGCACGCCGTAATGCTCATGGGCAAACAGCTTGCCGCTGCGGCCCATGCCGCTTTGCACTTCATCCAGCACCAGCAGCGCCTGATGTTTATCGCACAGCTCGCGCAGGCCCTGCATAAATTCCTGCGTCGCGGGCATTACGCCGCCTTCGCCCTGAATGGGTTCAACCACGATGGCACAGGTATGATCGTCAATAACCGCTTTCACCGCCGCCAGATCGTTAAAAGGCACATGGATAATATCGGCAGGTTTCGGACCAAAACCGTCGGAATATTTTGGCTGTCCGCCAACGGAAACGGTAAACAGCGTACGTCCGTGGAAAGCATTATGAAAAGCAATAATCTTGCTTTTGAACGGCGAATGGCGTTTAGTAGCGTAGTAACGGGCCATTTTAAAAGCCGCTTCGTTGGCTTCGGCACCGGAGTTGGCAAAGAATACGCGTTCGGCAAAGGTGGCGGCAATCAGCTTGCTGGCCAGGCGCAGCGCAGGTTCGTTAGTAAATACGTTGCTGGTGTGCCACAGCGTTTCGCCCTGGGTTTTTAGCGCTTCTACCAGCGCCGGATGGCAGTGGCCCAGCGCGGTAACGGCGATGCCGCCAGAGAAGTCGACGTACTCTTTGCCCTGCTGATCCCAGACGCGACTGCCTTTTCCTTTTACCGGCACGAACTGCGCTGGTGCATAAACAGGCAGTATCACCTCATCAAACGTTGCGCGCGTTACCGCTAATTTATCCGCTGCCATTGCCTACCTCATCTTTTTTACGTTACAGAAAAGTGAAATTATAATCACAAAATATGCATAAAAAATCACTTTAAGGCAAACAATATTATTGCCTGAGGAAATTTTGCAGCAGCTGATGCCCCTGCTCGCTAAGAATACTTTCCGGATGAAACTGTACGCCCTGCAGCGGCAAATGACGATGCCGAAAGCCCATAATTTCATCGCGTTGCCCCTCACGCAGCGTCCAGGCCGTGACGTCAAACTCCTCGGGCAGCGAAGCCGACTCCACAATTAGCGAATGATAGCGCGTGACCGTCAGCGGATGATTCAGTCCGGCAAATACGCCGCCATCGTTATGCTCAATCGCTGATGTCTTACCATGCATCACTTCCCGCGCCCGGACGACCCTGCCGCCAAAAGCCTGAGCTATCGCCTGGTGACCCAGACAAACGCCGAGGATGGGTATTTGCCCGGCAAAGGCCTGAATCGCCGCCAGCGAGATGCCGGCTTCGTTGGGCGTACAGGGGCCGGGGGAAATAACCAGATAGTCTGGCCGCAGCGCGCTGATTTGTGCCAGCGTCAGCTCATCATTGCGCTGCACCAGAACTTCAGCGCCCGCCTCGCAAAAATACTGATAAAGATTCCAGGTAAAAGAGTCATAGTTGTCGATCAACAGCAGCATGCGGGCTCCGGGAAAAGAATAAACGGCGCTATTCTACCCGGTTTATTCCCACTCGCTTACCACTTTGCCAAACGCGTTGGTCAGCGGTGCCAGATCGCCTGCCAGGCTTGCTTTAACGGCAAGCTGCCAGCTTTCACGGTCAATGCGGTTCCATTGAATATCGTAGCCGGCGTGGATAATCAGCTGTTCAAAGAACAGACGCTGGGCACGTCCGTTACCGCGTAAAAAAGGGTGCAGCACGGTCAGCTCGCAGTAGTACCAGGCCAACCTTTCGGCCAGCTGCTCAGGCGGAAGATCGGCAAGGCCGTTTTCCTCTTCCAGCGCCTGCATCAGCGCATTTCCCTCTTTTTCGATATATTCGAAATGACAGCAGGGCGTGTCGCCAATAGTGATATCTACCTGACGCAGTTCACCGGCATCGTCCAGCACGTCCTGGAAAAGTTCACGGTGCATCGCCCGCAGGTGAGGCAAACCCGGATTGCGCGCGCCCAGCTCGGGCAAAGCGCCGCTTAATAAAAAGCTCGCCAGGAAATTATTTGGCAGGCGCTGCTGCCAGAGGGTGTTTTTTTGCTTATCGGTGAGCTTTTTAGACATGGTTTCTCCTTGAAGGGGTAATTGCTGCTGAAGCATTAAGTATAAGCAGCAATCCCCCATGCGGAGCGTTAAGGCAGGACTTTTGCGGAAAGGATAACTACAGGCTTAACGGGAACGTTCTGGTAAGGCCCTACGTTCTGCGTCGGCACCTGGGCGATTTTATCCGCGACGTCCTGGCCTTTGATAACTTTACCAAAGACGGCGTAGCCAAAGTCACGCTGGCCGTGATCCAGGAAGGCGTTGTCGGCGACGTTAATAAAGAACTGGCTGGTGGCGCTGTCTTTATCGGCGGTGCGGGCCATGGCGATGGTGCCGCGCTTGTTCAGCAGGCCATTGTCCGCTTCGTTTTTAATGGGCGCATTGGTCGGTTTCTGCTGCATATCAGCGGTAAAGCCGCCGCCCTGCACCATAAAGCCGGGGATCACGCGGTGAAAAACGGTGTTGTTATAAAAGCCGTTATTAACGTAATCAACGAAGTTTTTCGTGGAAACCGGGGCCTTTTGATTATTGAGTTCCAGCTCAATATTGCCAGCGGAAGTCGTCAGCAGCACGTGCGTGTCTCCCTTTGCCGCCAGAGCAGACGTAGAGAGCGTAGAGAGTGCAAAAACGGTGGCGACCGCTGTCAAAGTGCGTTTTAACATGAAAGATTCCTTACTTAAGGGCTACAGGCCGAAAGTTGATTGTAAAGAGGCGGTTATCTGTGCGCCAGCGTTTTACCTTTATTTACCTGGCGAACCGCGACGCAAACGCTTTCGCCAGGCAGAAAACGGTGATATTCGTCACGAAAGTAATGAATACGCTCGGGAATAGTTACATTATTTATTTAAGCAGATCACGATTACCGCTACACTGCCCACGCTTAGCGTGAGCGTCCTGCTTCACGATTTTTGACCCCACAGGCCACACTATGACTAATCGAAACCGAATCGGGTTAACCTGGATCAGCTTTTTTTCCTATGCGCTCACGGGCGCGGTAGTAATCGTCACCGGCATGGTGCTGGAAAATATTGCTGACTACTTCCATCTGCCGGTTGCGCAGATGAGCAACACCTTCACCTTTCTTAACGCCGGCATCCTGGTCGCTGTTTTCCTGAATGCCTGGCTGATGGAAATCGTGCCGCTCAAACGCCAGCTGATGTTCGGCTTCGTGCTGATGGTGCTGTCGGTGCTGGGACTGATGACCAGCCACTCGCTCAGCGTTTTCTCGCTGTGTATGTTTGTGCTGGGCGTGGTCAGCGGCATTACCATGTCGATTGGCACTTTCCTGATTACGCATCTGTATGAAGGCCGCCAGCGCGGTTCGCGTCTGCTGTTTACCGACTCCTTCTTTAGCATGGCGGGCACCATTTTCCCGATTATCGCCGCCGCGCTGCTGGCTCGTGCACTGCCATGGTACTGGGTCTATGCCTGTATTGGTCTGATCTACGTAGCGATTTTTGTGCTGGCGCTCTGCTTCGAGTTCCCGGTGCTGGGCAAAAAGGCCGCCGTGCAGAATGTAGAAAAAGAGAAATGGGGCATTGGCGTACTCTTTCTGTCGATTGCCGCGCTGTGCTACATCCTGGGACAGCTTGGCTTTATCGGCTGGGTACCGCTGTACGCGACCAAAAGCATGGGAATGGATCTGACGCAGGCCGGCGCGCTGGTCGGCAACTTCTGGACCGCCTATATGATTGGCATGTGGGCGTTTAGCGCCATTTTACGTTTCTTCGATCCGCAGCGCATTGTGACGGTACTGGCCCTACTGGCAACCGTGCTGATGTACTGGTTTATCAGCAGCAGCGACGCCGCGATGCTGAAGTGGATTATGATTAGCCTGGGCTTCTTCTCCAGCGCTATCTACACCACGCTGATTACGCTGGGTTCGCTACAGACTAAAGTCTCTTCCCCTAAACTGGTGAACTTTATCCTGACCTGCGGCACCGTTGGCACCATGCTGACCTTTGTCGTCACCGGCCCGATTGTGGATAAGCACGGCGCTCATGCTGCCCTGTTTACCTCTAATCTGCTGTACGCCGTGGTCTTTGTGATGTGTCTGCTGCTGGGCTTTGTCAGCAAGCACAAGCTGCATGGCCATATGTCCTCACATTAATAAAAAAGGCCGGGTAACCGGCCTTTTTTATCCACGCGGCTAGCGCCGGAAATCCACCTGTTCGCTCTCCTGCAAATGGATCGTCGTTACCGCAGGCTGCGTTTTTGCAATCACCCTTCCCTGACGAATTGAATAGCGCGTCGGCACCTGGCGGCGCAGCGCGTCAAACCCATTTTCTGCAGGCAGGATAACCAGGTTAGCGCTGTTGCCGGGCCGGATACCATAATCCGTCAGCTGCAAGGTTCTGGCGCTGTAGTCGGTGACCAGTTTAATTCCTTCATTCAGCTGACCATAGCCCATCAGCTGGCAAACATGCATTCCCATATGCAGCACCTGGAGCATATTGGCGGTGCCAAGCGGATAC
This sequence comes from Erwinia sp. BNK-24-b, assembly GCF_047456155.1. Classification (NCBI taxonomy): domain Bacteria; kingdom Pseudomonadati; phylum Pseudomonadota; class Gammaproteobacteria; order Enterobacterales; family Erwiniaceae; genus Erwinia; species Erwinia sp. BNK-24-b. Next base: position 263,815 of record NZ_CP179901.1, on the reverse strand, counting down.
CACGGATCGAAAACATCATCGTGACCAAAGCAGACGTTGATATCCGCTTCCAGCATCTCCTTTACGCGCGTTATGCCACGCCGTTTGGGATAACTGTCAAAACGCCCCTGAAGATGGATATTAACCAGCGGATTGGCGACAAAATTGATGCCGGAAAGCTTCAGCAGACGAAACAGCCGCGAGGTATAAGCGCCGTTATATGAATGCATTGCCGTGGTGTGACTGGCGGTAACGCGCGCGCCCATCTTTTCGCGCAGCGCCAGTGCCGCGACAGTTTCGACAAAGCGCGACTGTTCGTCATCTATCTCATCGCAGTGAACGTCAATCATACGCTGATATTTCTGCGCCAGCGCGAAGGTTTTGTGTAACGACTCGACGCCATATTCACGGGTGAATTCGAAATGCGGAATAGCGCCAACCACGTCCGCGCCGAGCCTTAGCGCCTCTTCCAGCAGCGCTTCGCCGTCCGGATAAGAGAGGATCCCCTCCTGCGGAAAAGCCACAATCTGTATATCTACCCAGGGCGCCATTTCACTTTTTACTTCCAGCATGGCCCGCAACGCGGTAAGACCAGGGTCGGAAACGTCCACATGCGTACGCACGTGCTGGATGCCGTTAGCGATTTGCCATTTTAGCGTCTGGTAAGCGCGCGTTTTCACATCTTCGTGGTTCAGCAGCGCCTTGCGTTCTGCCCAGCGTTCGATGCCTTCAAACAGCGTACCGGAGGCGTTCCATGCCGGCTCGCCTGCGGTTTGCGTGGTATCAAGATGGATATGAGGTTCGATAAACGGCGGAAAAGCCAGCCCGCCTTCCGCATCCAGCGCATCGGCGGAAGGCGTGCTTTGAGTCTGGGGCGATATAGCCGCGATTTTGCCGTCGCGGATGTCAATCTGCCAGAGTCCTTCACGCTCCGGCAAGCGAACGTGACAAATGCTTTTTAAAGAAGGCTGCATAAAAGACGCTCCTGAGCACCAATGGTCTGTTAACCCTAACACTATTCAAACAGGACAAAACGCAGGCAAAGCCTGAAATTTCCATAACTTATCTAAGAATGTTTATTAATCAGTCATCTACCCATAAAGGAGTATTTGGAAAGTGCCTTGATATACATCAATAACCCTGAAGGACGCCGCGCTATTGTAGCGGCATTCTTTTGCTATGGGAGGCAAAATGCGCACCCGACTCGTTATTATCGGCAACGGCATGGTCGGCCATCGCCTGCTTGAAGAGCTGGCTGAAAAGGCCGCACCTGACCAGTTTGCCATCACCGTTTTTTGCGAGGAGCCGCGCGTTGCTTACGATCGCGTACACCTCTCCGCTTATTTCACCCATCATAATCCTGAGCAGCTGTCGCTGGTGGCGGACGGCTTTTATGCCAGCCATAAAATTAGCGTGCTAACCGGTGAGAAAGCCTTAACTATCGACCGCCAGCAGAAAGTGGTCTTTTCGGATACCGGTCGCGCGGTTCCCTATGACAAGCTGGTGCTGGCAACCGGCTCTTATCCCTGGGTCCCGCCGATTAACGGTGCGGAAGGCAAAAACTGCTTTGTTTATCGCACCATTGAAGATCTGGACGCCATTGAATCTCGCGCCCGCCATAGCCAGAGCGGCGCGGTCATCGGCGGCGGGCTGCTGGGCCTGGAAGCAGCAGGCGCGCTGAAAAGTTTAGGGGTTGAAACCCATGTAGTGGAATTCGCGCCGGTGCTGATGGCGGAGCAGCTCGATCCAATGGGCGGCCAGCTGCTGCGGCAGAAAATTGAAAATATGGGCGTCAGGGTGCACACCAGCAAAAATACCCGCCAGATTACCGACAGCCCGTCAGGCGGAAAAACGTTGCGTTTTGCCGATGAAAGCGAGCTTGCCGTCGATTTTATCGTTTTCTCCACCGGTATCCGTCCTCAGGACAGCCTTGCCAGAGCAGCAGGCTTACCGGTTGGCCCGCGTGGCGGGGTTATTATTAACGATAGCTGCCAGACGGCGGACGCGGATATCTATGCCATCGGGGAATGCGCCGCCTGGCAAAATCTCGTTTATGGCCTGGTCGCGCCGGGCTACAAGATGGCGCAGGTAACGGCCGACAGCCTGCTGGGCCAGCAGAACGCGTTTACCGGCGCGGACATGAGCGCCAAACTCAAGCTGCTGGGCGTGGACGTAGGCGGCATTGGCGATGCGCACGGCCGTACAGAAGGCGCGCGCAGCTACGTTTACCTGGACGAAAACAAAGAAATTTATAAGCGCCTCGTGGTCAGTGCTGACAACAGCCGCCTGCTTGGCGCGGTGCTGGTTGGCGATACCAGCGATTACGGTAATCTGCTCCAGCTGATGCTTAACGGTATAGCGCTGCCGGAAAATCCTGATGCGCTCATCCTGCCAGCGCATGCGGGCGATAAACCCGCTATCGGCGTAGAGTCGCTGCCGGAGACGGCGCAGATCTGTTCCTGCTTTGACGTGACCAAAGGCGATCTGCTGCTGGCCGTACATAACGGCTGCCACACCGTGGCGGCGTTAAAAGCGGAAACCAAAGCGGGCACCGGCTGCGGCGGCTGCGTGCCGTTAATGACTCAGGTACTCAACGCCGAGCTAAGTCGCCAGGGCATTGAGGTTAACAGCAACCTTTGCGAACACTTTCACTACTCCCGCCAGGAGCTGTATCACCTGATCCGCGTGGAGGAGATCCAGACTTTTGACCAGCTACTCGGCAAATATGGCCAGGGCTACGGCTGTGAAGTCTGTAAACCCGTGGTCGCCTCGCTGCTGGCTTCCTGCTGGAATGACTACGCCCTTCAGCCGCAGCTGGTACCTTTACAGGACAGTAACGACAGCTTTTTAGGCAATATTCAGAAAGACGGCACCTATTCCGTTATCCCTCGTTCTGCAGGCGGTGAAATCACGCCAGCGGGCTTGATAGCCATTGGGGAAGTTGCCGACAAGTATGGGCTTTATACCAAGATCACCGGTTCGCAGCGCATCGGCCTGTTTGGCGTGCAGAAGGATGATTTACCTGCGGTCTGGAAAACGCTGATCGACGCCGGATTCGAAACCGGCCACGCCTATGCCAAAGCGCTGCGCATGGCAAAAACCTGCGTAGGCAGCAGCTGGTGCCGCTACGGCGTCGGCGACGCCGTCGGGCTGGGCGTGCTGCTGGAAAATCGTTATAAAGGCATCCGCACGCCGCACAAAATGAAGTTTGGCGTCTCCGGCTGTACGCGGGAATGTTCGGAAGCGCAGAGCAAAGACGTTGGCATTATTGCCACGGAAAAAGGCTGGAACCTCTACGTTTGCGGCAACGGCGGCATGAAGCCGCGCCACGGCGACCTGCTGGCGGCGGATCTGGATCGGGAAACCTTAATCCGCTATCTGGACCGGTTTATGCTGTTCTATATCCGCACGGCCGACAAGCTCCAGCGCACCTCATTGTGGCTGGAAAGCCTGGACGGCGGCATCGACTATCTGAAACAGGTCATCATTGCCGACAAGCTCGGGCTGAATGCGCAGCTGGAAGCCGATCTGGCCCGTCTGCGTGAACGGTTTGTCTGCGAATGGCAGGCCACGCTTGCACAGCCGGAACGGCTTGCCCGCTTCAGCCACTTTATCAACAGCGAGCAGCGCGATCCGCTGGTGCAGAGCGTGGCGGAACGCCAGCAGCACCGTCCTGCGCGTCCGGAAGAGCGCATCGCTATCGTGATGGAGGAAGAACAGTGAGCCAGTGGCATCGCGTTTGTCCGTTAGAACATATCCAGCCCGCTACCGGCGTTTGCGCGCTGGTGGAGGGTGTGCAGGTAGCGCTTTTCCGCCCGCGCGCCGACGAAGAAGTGTTTGCGCTGAGCAATATCGATCCCTTTGCGCAGGCCAGCGTGCTTTCGCGCGGCATTATTGCAGAACATCAGCAGACGCTATGGGTGGCCAGCCCGCTGAAGAAACAGCGCTTTCGCCTCAGCGACGGCCTGTGCATGGAGGATGAAAGCCGCTCCGTGCCCGCCTGGCCTGCCAGAGTGTGTGACGGTATAGTAGAAGTTGCGCTTTAACTCAGGGCCGCCGGTCGGCGGCCCCCTTTCTTGCCTGTGAGCCACCTATGGATTTCTTCCCTCTTTTTTGCGACCTGCGCCGTAAAGCCGTGCTGCTGGTCGGCGGCGGCGCGGTTGCCGAACGCAAAGCGCGCCTGCTGTTGAAAGCGGGCGCGGATCTGCACGTCTGCGCTACGCATTTTTCTCCTCAGTTCACGCTATGGCAGCAGGAAGAGGCGCTTACGCTGCATCATGCCGCGTTTTCGCCCGAGATGCTCGCGGGCTGCTGGCTGGTGATAGCCGCTACCGACGATGACGAAGTTAACCAGCAGGTCAGCGCCAGCGCCGAAGCCAGACAGATTTTCTGTAACGTGGTGGACGCGCCTGAAAGCGCCAGCGTAATTATCCCTTCCATCGTAGACCGTTCACCGCTGCTGGTGGCCATTTCCAGCTCGGGCAACGCGCCGGTAATGGCTCGCCTGCTGCGCGAAAAAATTGAGGCGCTGCTGCCGCAACATCTGGGGAAAGTCGCCGCCTGGGCGGGTTCACTGCGGCCAAAGGTGAAAAGTGCTTTTGCAGATAGCAGCCAGCGCAGACGCTTCTGGGAAAAGCTTTTCCACCACGATCGCCTGGCGCAAACGCTCGCTAACCGTGACGTGGTGCAGGCTGAAAGCCTGACGGAAGCGCTGCTTGCCGAACCGCTGGAGCAGCGTGGCGAAGTGGTGCTGGTCGGTGCCGGGCCTGGCGATGCGGGATTGCTGACGCTAAAGGGCTTGCAGCAGATCCAGCAGGCGGACGTGGTAGTTTACGATCGGCTGGTTTCGGCAGAAGTGCTGGAGCTGGTCAGGCGAGATGCAGAGAGGATTTTTGTCGGCAAACGCGCCGGTTTCCACTGCGTGCCGCAGGGATCCATCAATCAGCTCCTGCTGGAGCAGGCGCAGCAGGGTAAACGCGTCGTGCGTCTTAAAGGCGGCGACCCCTTTATTTTTGGTCGCGGCGCGGAAGAGCTGGAGACGCTGGCGGACTCGGCTATTCCCTTTTCCGTGGTGCCGGGCATTACGGCGGCATCGGGCTGTTCCGCTTACAGCGGTATTCCTCTGACCCACCGCGACTATGCGCAAAGCGTGCGGCTGGTCACCGGTCACGTGCAGAAGAACGGCTCGCTGGACTGGCAGAACCTGGCGGCAGAAAAGCAAACGCTGGTGTTTTATATGGGTCTGACGCAGGCGGCAGACATTCAGAAACAGCTAATGGAGCACGGAATGGATGGCGCAATGCCGGTCGCGCTGGTAGAAAACGGCACTTCGACCAGGCAACGGGTAGTCAGCGGGCGGCTGGATGAACTGGCGTCGCTGGCACAACAGGCACAAAGCCCGTCGCTGATTATTATTGGCCGGGTAGTGGCGTTACGCGAGCGGCTGCGCTGGTTTTAACAGGCGAAGGTAGCAACCAGGCCATCAGGGATAATTTCACGGCGTGTTCGTGTTTTGCTCTGCCTCTGTTCATCGGCATGAAAGCGCCCTGATGGCCGTTAACAATCTGAAGCGGCACAGGGCCGCTTCGCAAACCGTTACGGCTGAGCGACAAAGCCTACGGCTTCATACACTTTTTTCAGCGTTTCCTGCGCCTGAGCGCGCGCTTTCGCCGCGCCGTCACGCATTACCTGCTCCAGCAAAGCCTCATCGTTGCGGTAACGGTGATAGCGCTCCTGCAGCTCGGTCAGCATGCCGGATACCGCTTCGGCTACCGCGCCTTTCAGATGACCATACATCTGGCCTGCAAACTGCTGCTCCAGCTCGGGGATGCTGGTGCCGGTCACGCCGGAAAGGATATCCAGCAGGTTAGAGACGCCCGCTTTGTTCTTAACGTCGTAACGCACCACCGGTGGCTCATCGCCGTCGGTCATCGCGCGCTTAATCTTTTTCACTACCGACTTAGGATCTTCCAGCAGGCCGATAACGTTGTTGCGGTTATCGTCCGACTTGGACATCTTTTTGGTCGGCTCCAGCAGCGACATCACGCGCGCGCCGGATTCAGGAATAAACGGCTCGGGCACTTTGAACACGTCGCCATACAGGGCGTTGAAACGCGCCGCTACGTCACGGCTCAGCTCCAGATGCTGTTTCTGATCTTCACCAACCGGTACCTGAGTAGTTTGATAAAGCAGAATATCTGCCGCCATCAATACCGGATAATCAAACAGTCCGGCATTGATGTTCTCTTCATAGCGCGCGGACTTATCTTTGAACTGCGTCATACGGCTCAGCTCGCCGAAATAGGTATAGCAGTTCAGGATCCAGCCCAGCTGCGCGTGCTCCGGCACGTGTGACTGCACAAAAATCGTGCTTTTTTGCGGATCGATACCGCAGGCCAGATAGAGCGCCAGCGTGTCCAGCGTGGCTTTACGTAGCGCAACAGGATCCTGGCGCACGGTGATCGCATGGAGATCGACAATGCAGTAGATGCAGTCGTAATCGTCCTGCATGCCGACCCACTGACGCAGCGCACCCATATAGTTACCGATAGTCAGTTCGCCGGAAGGCTGTGCGCCGCTAAATACGATGGGTTTCATCTTTTTCGTCCTGCTCCAGCCCGAGTGCGGGCAACAAATCGTTAAAATGGTCGAGCACCAGCGTCGGCTGGCTGCTCGCAATCGGCTCACCGTAGTTATAGCCGTATGTCAGGCCCACGCAGGGCGTGCCTGCCGCCTGCGCGGCCTGGATATCGTTGCGGGAATCGCCCACAAACAGCAGCTCGGCGGGTAGCAGGCCAAATTTTCCCAACACCAGAAACAGCGGTGCCGGATGCGGCTTTTTCGCGATAACGTCGTCGCCGCCGATAATCAGCGAAAAGCAGCTGTCGATGCCGAGAGAAGCCAGCAAAGGTGCCACAAACGGCGTCGGCTTGTTGGTGACCACGGCCATTGGCATACCGGTTGACGCCAGCTTGTGTAACCCCTCTTTGACGCCGGGAAACAGTTTACTGCCGCTTTCGACAACGGTGGCGTAATGCTTATCAAGCAGCACGCGGGCGTCGCGCAGCAAATCGCTTTCTGGCTGATGGCCAAGCGCCCATGTTAGCGCGCGCTCAATCAGTACGTCCGCGCCGTTGCCAATCCAGGTGGAAACACGTTCAAGGCCGGCAGCCGGTAAATCAAGCGCCTGTAGCGCCGCGTCTACTGCGCTGGTCAGGCCAGGTGCGCTATCGGTCAGCGTCCCGTCGAGATCGAACGCCAGCGCGCGAATATCAGTGAAACGAGCCATGACGTGATTTCTCCAGTTCCGTACGCATATCATCAATGACTTTTTTGTAGTCAGGCTGATTGAAGATAGCGGAACCCGCTACGAACATATCCGCGCCCGCTGCGGCAATCTCGCCAATGTTTTCTACCTTCACGCCGCCGTCCACTTCCAGACGAATATCGTAGCCGCTCTGGTCGATGAGCTTACGGGCCTGGCGCAGCTTGTCCAGCGTGCCGGGGATAAACGACTGGCCGCCGAACCCTGGGTTCACAGACATGATCAGCACCACGTCAACCTTATCCAGCACGTAGTCAAGATAGCTGAGCGAAGTCGCCGGATTAAACACCAGGCCCGCCTTGCAGCCGTGCTCTTTAATCAGCTGTAACGTGCGGTCAACGTGTTCTGACGCTTCCGGATGGAAGGTAATGTAGCTGGCGCCAGCCTTAGCAAAATCGGGGATCAGGCGATCGACCGGTTTCACCATCAGATGCACATCAATCGGGGCAGTAATACCGTAATCACGCAGCGCTTTCAGCACCATCGGCCCCATCGTCAGATTGGGCACATAGTGATTGTCCATTACGTCAAAATGTACGACATCGCCACCGGCAGCCAGCGCTTTAGCCGTGTCTTCGCCCAGGCGGGCAAAGTCTGCAGACAAAATTGACGGAGCTAGTAAAAACTTTTTCATCCATTTCTCCCAATTAGCGCGCCTGACGACAGGCACGTCGAGCTGTTGAGGTTCAGTCGCTGCTAAACAGCGCCAGCAGCTCATTGACCTGAAGGCGTCCGCTGCCGCTGCGGCTGATCGAGCGTCGGGCTTTAATCTGATGCAGCTGTGCGGCCTGATACCATTCGCGAGTCAGCGGCGTATCGTGATTGGAAATCAATACCGGAATACGATTATCAACGGCCAGCTTTTGCGCCAGCTCGGCCAGGTGCTGCTGCTGCTGCAGGCTGAAACTGTTGGTGTGGTAGGCGGTAAAATTCGCCGTCGCCGACAGCGGCGCATAAGGCGGATCGCAATAGACGACCGAACCCGGCTGCGCCCGACCTAGCGTATCAGCGTACGACTCGCAGATAAAGGTGGCGTTTTGCGAGCGCTCAGAGAACCAGTACAGCTCATCCCGAGGAAAATAGGGTTTACGGTAACGGCCAAAGGGCACGTTAAACTCACCGCTTAAATTGTAGCGGCACAGTCCGTTGTAGCAATGACGATTAAGGTAGAGAAACAGCACGCTGCGGCGATACGTATCGGTAGAATGGTTGAATTCGAACCGACGAGCGTAGTAAAACTCCGCATCGTTGCTTTCGCTGGTAAACAGCGCGGCCGCATCCGCTACAAACTCGTCGACGCGATCTTTTACCACGTTGTAGAGATTGATCAGATCGCCGTTGATGTCCGCCAGCACGTAGCGCGGAAAGTGCGTGTTAAGGAATACGGATCCTGCGCCAACGAAGGGCTCAATCAGGCACTCGCCTTCTGGCAGATGACGCTGGATATCGTTAAGCAGCGGAAATTTTCCGCCCGCCCATTTTAAAAAAGCGCGATTTTTTTTCATGCCGTCGTTTTATTACACTTACTGTTCTGGCTGCGGTCACACCGACAGCATATCTGCGCTTTAAATTGCCAGCCCGCATAACGCGGGCTGGCAGAGGATCTCTTCAGGCCGGTTAGCCGTTAATTTTCTGACTCTTTCTTCACCTGGCTGACCGGTTTCACCCAGGGGCTTTTCGCCTGGACTTCTGCCGGTAGCGAGGCAACCGCGCGCTTCGCATCTGCTGGCGTAGCGTAAGCGCCGCTGACCAGCACATACCACGGCTGGCCGTTGCGCGTGGTTTTATAGACGTGATAGCTACTCAGATTCTGCTTTTTCGCCCACGCGTTCAGCGTATCGGAACGTGAGGCGCTGCTCAGCTGGAGCGTATAGTTACCGCCCGTCACGGCAGGCGCAGCTTTCGCTGGTGCGTGCTGAGAGCGACTTTCGCTGGCTACCGCAGCCGGTTTAGACGTGGCGGGCTTGTGCGTAGCCTGCGGCTGCGTAACCTGATGCGACGTCGCGGCCGGTTTGTGCGCAGGTGCCAGCTGGCGCGTTGGCGCAGTGACAGGTTTATTCACCGTACCACCACCCGCTACGGTTGCCTGTCCGGTCGGCAGTGAACTCTCCTGCCCGCCGGATGCGGCAGAATCAACCTGCCCTTGCTGGCTGGAAAGCGCGTTGTTTAGATCGCCCGGTAGCTCAACACGCTGCTGGCCAGCTGGCGTTTGCAGAGGTTGCGCTTCGGTTGGCGTAGAGGATACCGGCGGCGCGCTAAGTTCCTGAGGCGCATTGCCCGCGGCAGCGTTATCTGCTGGCGCGTTACCTGTGGATGCATTATCCGCTGGCGCGTTAGCAGGCGCGGCTAAATCGCTTGCCGGTTGCTGCGCACCGCTTTGCCCGCTGATAGAGGCAGAGCCGGACAGATCGATATTTTTATCGCCGCTGCCGGAAGCCGCTGGCGCGGTTGCCTGCTGCTTCTGCTGGTCGCCATCGCCTGATGACGTCAGCGTCGAACCGATGCCGATAACAATCAGCAGCAGCACCAGAATGCCGATCCCCATCATCATCTGCTGGCGGGAAACGGGTACTTTAGGAGCAGAAGACGGCTTGCGAGACCGCTGTGGGCGGCGATCGCTGGTATCAGGCTTTAATTCGTCTTCCGGTTTAAAATCGTCCATTGAGGCTCCTCCAGTAAAGCAGCAGCACCGCTTGATGCGGCAGTGTTATAAACGGTCAGGCAGACAATCGTTAATCGCAGCCAGCACCGTATCATGTCCGACGCCGCCGCGCACGCAGGCCCGGCCTAAAGCCAGCGGCAGCACCAGGCGCAGTTCACCCGCCAGCACTTTTTTATCGCGCAGCATATGCGGCAGATAATCTTCCGCCTTCATGCTTTCCGGACCCTGTACCGGCAGTCCGGCACGCCGCAGCAGCCTGATAATTCTGTCGGTATCGGCAGAGGAAAATTCCCCCAGGCGCTCGGCCGTACGGGCCGCCATCACCATTCCGGCCGCAACGGCTTCGCCGTGTAGCCAGTTGCCGTAACCCATATGCGCTTCAATGGCGTGACCGTACGTGTGTCCCAGGTTCAGCAGCGCGCGCTGACCCATTTCACGCTCGTCGGCAGCGACCACTTCTGCTTTTAGCTCACAGCAGCGGCGAATGCAGTACGCCATCGCCTTGCCGTCCAGCGCCAGCAGCGCCTCCAGGTTTGCCTCCAGCCAGCTAAAGAACTCGCCGTCCAGAATGATGCCGTACTTGATCACTTCCGCCAGGCCAGACGCCAGTTCGCGAGCGGGCAGCGTGCTGAGGCAATCAATATCGATAACCACCGAAGCCGGCTGATAAAACGCGCCGATCATGTTTTTACCCAGCGGATGATTCACGGCCGTTTTACCGCCAACGGAGGAGTCCACCTGGGAAAGCAGCGTGGTAGGTACCTGGATAAAACGTACGCCGCGCTGGTAGCTGGCGGCCGCAAAACCGGTCAGATCGCCAATAACGCCGCCGCCTAAGGCAATCAGCGTGGTATCACGACCGTGGGGCTTTTCCAGCAGGGCGGTGAAAACCTGGTCCATTACCGCCAGCGTTTTGTACTGCTCGCCATCGGGAAGGATTACCTGGTCAACCTTGACGCCAGCGTCGGACAGCAGCTGGCGCACAGGCTCAAGATAGAGCGGCGCCAGCGTCTGGTTGGTCACCAGCATAGCGCGATCGCCCGCCTTAAGGGGCCAAAAAGAAGCCGGATCGTTGAACAGTCCGGCAGCGATAGTTATGGGGTAACTGCGTTCCCCCAAAGTGACGGTAATCTTCTCCATGAAGCACCCTAATTTTGGCCCACAGGCGGGGACTGGCGGTTAGCTCTTTTCTAACATATTGATAATCTGGTTTGCGACCACTTTAGCGCTCTGATCGTCAGTACGAATAGTAACGTCGGCAATCTCTTCATACAGCGGATTGCGTTCGTCGGCCAGCGCTTCCAGCACCTCGCGCGGCGGAGATTCCACCTGCAGCAAAGGACGCTTTTTATCACGCTGCGTACGCGCTAACTGTTTTTCGATGGTCGTTTCCAGATAAACCACAACGCCACGAGCGGAAAGCCGGTTGCGCGTTTCGCGTGATTTAACAGAACCGCCACCGGTCGCCAGGACAATGCCCTGTTTCTCAGTGAGTTCGTTGATGATTTTTTCTTCGCGATCGCGGAAGCCTTCTTCGCCTTCGACGTCGAATACCCAGCCCACATCCGCTCCGGTACGTCGCTCAATTTCTTGATCGGAATCGAAAAATTCCATATTGAGTTGCTGAGCTAACTGACGCCCAATAGTGCTTTTGCCGGCACCCATAGGCCCAACCAGAAAGATATTGCGTTTCTCTGCCATTTTTTCGGTATTACTAAGACAATTCGTTAATGATACCCCGTCCTACAGCGGACAGGACATGAACTGAAACCTCATGAGCGATAGTGCGAGAGTCAGAGGAAAATTATCTCAACACTGAAGGTGTTTTGGCAACCGATTAAATTGACCTTGCCCATTGCGCCCACACCTGGCGCGTTCAGTCCGCTTGATTTATCACTCCGATGTCACAGCATCGGCTACGCCGGTTGCGCACGATAAAAAACGGGTAAATGCATTTTCTTAAAGCCAAACCGAGGCCTGTAATTCAAAAATCGCTAAACCTTGTAAGCTAATTCCGCTCTTGCGTCAAACGCATATGGCTGCAATCCACTAAAAAAGCTTACGACCGTCCAGTTTGTTACAAAAAAAACTTACTCATCACGGATCAGCCGCGGCGTGATAAAGATAACCAGCTCTCGCCTCTTCTGCTCGGTGGTAGCATGACGAAAAAGCGTGCCCAGCAGCGGAATATCGCCCATTAGCGGTACTTTGCGTTGCCCTTTTGCGCTCTGCTGCTGGAAAATACCGCCCAGCGCCAGCGTCTGACCGTCCTTTAGCGTAACCTGGGTCTGGATTTCCTGCTTATCAATTGCGATATATTCGCCTTCGCCGTTACGAATCGTGCTGCCGGGCAGGTTCTGGCTGATATGCAGTTTCAGCATTATCCGTCCGTTTGGCTGCACGACGGGCGTCACATCCATCCCCAACACCGCTTCTTTAAATTCCACGCTGGTACCGCCACTGGTCCCGCTGGAGACCTCATAAGGAATTTCAGTGCCCTGCTTGATGCTGGCCGGCTGCTGATGCGAGGTAAAAAGACGCGGGCTGGCGATGATCTCCAGCTGGTTTTCCTGCTCCAGCGCGCTCAGTTCCAGGTCGAGCAGCCTGCCGTTCATCCGCGCTAAGGTAAAACCAAACGTCATTGCCGGGTTTGCTACCGGCACCTCCACCCTTAGCTGGCTGGCCCGCAGTGCCTGAGAGATTTGCTCTTCTCCACTCATCCCCCAGCGCACGCCCAGTTCACGCAGGCTCTCTTTGCTGATAGTCACGATATGCGCTGCCAGCTCTACCTGCTCCAGCGGCGTGTCCAGGGTAGCCACCCAGCGCTGGACGTTATCCAGGGCCGCCTGCGTGTCGTATAACACCAGGCTATTGGTGCGCGTATCGACCGTTACGCTGCCGCGTGAGGTCATGAGCCTGGCACGTGACGCCTGCAGGCTGGCGTTAACCTTTTCAGCCTCGGCGTAGCGCAACGTCAGCGCCAGCGTCTTCAAAGGCAGCGTTTTTTCCGCTTCTTCACGTTCCAGCGCCTGCTGACGCTGCTTTTCTGCCTGCCAGCTTAGTGGAAAAACCAGCAGCACGTTGTCTTCTGTGCTGATATGCAGCTGTGCCAGGCGAGAAATCAGCGACAGCGCCTGCTGCCAGCTAACCTCTTTTAACCTGATGGAAAGCCGCCCCTCCACGCCCGGCGCCACCAGCAAGTTTAGCTGCTGGTAATCCGCCAGCGCCTGCAATATCTGGGCAACGGGCGCGTCATCAAAAGCCAGCGAAAGCGGCGTCTGGCTGGCGTACAGCGGCCTGGCCAGTACCAGAAGAAGCGTTGCGATTAACAGACGGATCGGTTTCATAGAGGCTTCCCTGCAAATTTATGGTGAAAGGCGGACACCGTGTGGCCGATTGCAGCCTGATGCTGAACGCCGTCACGCGCTGTAACAGCCAGCGTGGCGTAGGCCACTGCTGCTGTGCCCACAGCTGGCCCTGACCGCCGCTCGTCACCAGCCAGGCGCGATAATCTCCTTCTTTGCCGATTATGCCGCGCAGCCGTGGCACCATCGCGCTTTTTGCTGGCGTATCGCACAGCACATTTTCCGGCGGCATAAAAGGATCGCGGGCTGCTTTAGCCGCGTTCATACAGATAAAAATAAGCAGCGCCAGCGGATAAATTGCCGCCGGTCGACAGCTCCTTTTCCACAGCGAACTAGCCGTCATAACGCAGTACCATTTTTAATAACAGCTGCTCGTTGACGCGTTTCAGGCTAAACAAAGGAAAATCGATAGCGGCCTGCTGCTCGCTCAGATAGCGAAACAAAGCCTGCGCCTGCTCCCAGCTAAGCGCCAGCGTCAGTTCGCCGCCCTGCGCATTCGGCTGCCAGCTTTGCAGATTGCCGCCTGCCGCTTTTGTCAGCGACAGCAGTGAAAAAGGCTGCTGCGCTGTGGGCCGTAGCGCCTGTTGTAGCCTGGCTATTTCCGCTTCGGTTTGGGTTAAGGAAGCGCTTTTTATAAAATGTTCTGTCAGTAGCCGACAGCGCTTTGCCTCCTGCCGCTGCTGCCCGCTAAGCTGCACGATTTTTTGCTGAAGCGGCCGTTGCCAGCCTTGCCAGAAGGTCAACGCCGCCAGACCGACAGCCGCAGCAATAAGCAGTGTCCGTAGCCAGAAAGCCAGCGAGCACCAGCGGTACAGACATCTGCTAATCATGACCACCGCCTTTTTGTTCCAGCGCCAGCACAAGACTGAACCGAATCGCGCCCTGCCCGTCGCGGCCGATCCTGCCGTTTTTTACCTGCGCAAACAGCGCCAGCGAGTGCAAACGCTGGCGAAAGCGCTCTATCTCCGACATTTGCAGACAGAAACCCGTCACGTTCAACGTTTCTGCGGTTTTGGTTATTTCGCTCAGCCAGAGCGTGGCGGGCAGCAGGCCGGGCAGCTTTAGCATGAATTCATACCACGCATTGAACCGCTGCTGCCGGGCGATGCTGGCAGCCAGCGCGGCGCTGAGCTGCTCTTTTTGCTGTGCAAGCCGGGTTAAACGAGCTTTGAGCTTTTCAAACTGCCCGTTGACCCCCTTTAGCTGCTGGATCTTGTGCTGCTGCTGTTCAGCGAACCACTGCGCATCCGCCAGCGGTACGGCTGCGGAACTCAAAACTGCCAGCAGCGCGACTGCCAGCAGGCCATCGCGCCGAAGCCGTAACAGCAGCAGTCGACGCCGCCAGGGAAGCAGATTGACCCAGACCATCAGGCGTCTCCCGGCCGTAAGGCAAGCCCGGCTGCCAGCGCAAAAGTGCCGGTAAACAGCGGTAGCGGCGGCTGTTTAAATGCAAAAGCCTCCAGCGGATTGAGCCATGTCGCCTCAGCGGGAAGCGCCTCCGCCAGCGCCGAGCTGTAATAAAACGTCGGCACATCGGCAAGGTGCCTTTCTCGCAGCCTGGCCAGATCGCTTGCCTCATGGGCCGGGCACCATCCCCATTCCGGCTGCTGGCGTGCGCAATACCATAGCCAGTGATCCGGCAACCGATGCACCAGCGCCGCCTGAGGAGCGAGCTGCAAATGCTGCGCCAGCGCAAACAGCGCCGCCGGTGCCAGCTCCAGCACCTGCGGCCTGAGCCCTGCCGTACTCAGACAGGTCAGCCAGGCCTGAACGGCCTCAAGGCGCGCGGCGGTAAGCCATAACCGACTGCCGTTTGCTTCCGCCCGATAGTCAAGCGCAAGTTTGTCCGGCTCGATGGGAAAAAATCGCTTCGCCGCCGCTGCGATATAGCTGCTACGCTCTGGCTCGTGCAGCGGTGTTTGCGGTAGCTCAAGCGGATGCTGCAGTACCAGCTGCACGGGAAAAGTCACGCGCAGCGAGATTTGCCGGGGCAGCTGCCTGCGCCACTGCCGCAATAAGGGGATAAGCGGTTCGGGTCGTTGCACCAGCCCGTTGCTTAACGTATCGTGCGGCAACGCATGCTGCCACCAGTGCCGTAGCTGCCAGCCGTTTCGACGGCGCTGGATCGCCAGAGCGCAAAGCTGTCCGTTCTGAATATCCAGGCCGACTTGCCATGTCTGAAATGCCATTTCGCGCGGTCTCCCTGTCCGGTGAAAAAATGATGTATCCAGGCTTCTGGCTTGCCTTTATACTACCGCGCGATTGTTTATAAACTGTCCAGGCGACTTAAGATGGAAGATATCAGGTGAAGTTCGTAAAGTATTTTTTGATCCTTGCAGTGTGTTGCATTTTGTTGGGAGCTGGCTCGATTTATGGTCTGTACCAGTACATACAGCCACAGCTGCCCGACGTTGCCACGCTGAAAGATGTCCGGCTGCAAACGCCGATGCAGGTTTACAGCGCCGATGGCGAGCTGATTGCACAATATGGCGAAAAGCGTCGTATCCCGCTAAAGCTTGACCAGATCCCGCCCGAAATGGTGAAGGCCTTTATCGCTACCGAAGACAGCCGCTTCTACGAGCATCACGGTATCGACCCTATCGGTATTTTCCGTGCGGCGAGCGTCGCGCTGGTATCCGGCCACGCTTCACAAGGTGCCAGCACCATTACCCAGCAGCTGGCGCGTAACTTCTTCCTCAGCCCTGAACGCACGCTGATGCGTAAAATCAAGGAAGCGTTTCTTGCCATCCGCATCGAACAGATGATGAGCAAAGACGAGATCCTTGAACTCTACCTGAACAAAATCTATCTGGGTTATCGCGCTTATGGCGTGGGTGCCGCTGCACAGGTCTATTTTGGTAAAAATGTCGACCAGCTGTCGTTAGGGGAAATGGCAATGATTGCCGGTCTGCCGAAGGCACCGTCAACCTTTAACCCGCTCTATTCTCATACTCGTGCGCTGGCGCGTCGTAACGTCGTGCTTAGCCGCATGCTGGATCAGAACTACATCACGCAGTCGCAGTATGACGAAGCGCGTAACTCGCCGCTGGAAGCGCACTATCACGCACCGGAAATCGCTTTCTCCGCACCTTATCTGACCGAGATGGTGCGCCAGGAGATGGTGAAACGCTATGGCGATAACGCCTATAACGACGGCTTTAAGGTCACCACCACCATCACGCGTAAACTGCAGCTGGGCGCACAGAAAGCGCTACAGGACAATGTGCTGGACTACGATATGCGTCACGGCTATCGCGGCCCGGCTAACGTGCTGTGGAAGGTAGGCCAGGCACCGTGGGGACGTACGGAAATCCTGAAGACGCTGAAGGCGTTGCCGGTTTACGGTCCGCTGTATCCGGCGGTGGTTACCGAAGCAAACCGCGAGGAAGCAGAGGTAATGATGCGCGACGGCACCAGCGCTACGCTGAATCTGGCCGGTATGCGCTGGGCGCGTCCTTATAAATCGGATACGACACAGGGCCGCACGCCTGGCAGCGTCACCGACGTGGTGCAGCCGGGCCAGCAGATTTGGGTGCGTCAGGTAGAGCGCGCATGGTGGCTGGCCCAGGTGCCGGACGTAAACTCCTCGCTGGTTTCCCTGGATCCGCACAACGGTGCCGTTCGCGCCTTGGTCGGCGGTTTCGACTTTAACCTGAGCAAATTTAACCGTGCAACCCAGGCGCTGCGCCAGGTCGGTTCGAATATCAAACCGTTCCTCTATACCGCTGCAATGGATCGTGGGCTGACGCTGGCTTCGATTCTGAACGACGTACCCATCTCTCGTTGGGATGCCGGTGCCGGTGCCGACTGGCGGCCAAAAAACTCACCGCCAACCTATGACGGCCCGATTCGTTTACGTCAGGGGCTTGGGCAGTCGAAAAACGTGGTAATGGTGCGCGCGATGCGTGCGATGGGCGTCGACTACGCCGCAGAGTATCTGCAGCGCTTTGGCTTCCCGGCGCACAATATCGTGCATACCGAATCACTGGCGCTCGGTTCCGCTTCCTTCACGCCGCTGCAAATGGTGCGTGGCTACTCGGTGATGGCGAACGGCGGCTTCCTGGTCGATCCTTTCTTTATCAGCAAAATAGAGGATGAACAGGGCCATACGCTGTTTGAAGAGAAGCCGAAGGTAGCCTGTCCGGAGTGTAATTTGCCGGTGATTTACGGCAACACGCAGAAGGCCGTGGCGCTGAGTGAAGACAGCATTGAAAACCCGACCATTTCACAACAGGGTTCGAATGTAGCCGTGCCGCAGCCGCAGCTGGAACAGGTGCCGCCACAGCCGCAAACTGGCGAACAGCAGTATGCGCCGCACGTGATTAACACACCGCTGTCGTTCCTGATTAAAAGCGCGCTGAACTCCAATATCTTTGGCGAGCCAGGCTGGATGGGAACCGGCTGGCGTGCGGGTCGCGATCTGAAGCGTAACGATATTGGTGGTAAAACGGGGACAACCAACAGTTCAAAAGACGCCTGGTTCTCCGGCTATGGGCCTGGCGTAGTGACCTCTGTCTGGATTGGCTTTGACGACCATCGCCGCGATCTGGGCCGCACCACCGCTTCCGGTGCGATCAAAGATCAGATCTCCGGCTATGAGGGCGGTGCGAAGAGCGCGCAGCCAGCCTGGGATGCCTACATGAAGGTGGCGCTGGACGGCGTACCGGTACAGCCGCTGACGCCGCCTGATGGCGTGGTGACCGTCACCATTGACCGCCGCACCGGCAAGCTGGCCAACGGCGGCGGCAATACGCGTCAGGAGTACTTTATCAACGGCACCCAGCCAACGGAGTATTCCGTTCATGACGTCGGCACTACGCTGATGGATAACGGCGAGAGCCACGAGCTGTTCTGATCGGCGCCAGAGGCGCTTTCATTTCACTCAGTAGCTATATTAAAGCCCGGTTTTTACCGGGCTTTTTCATATTAAACGTGCGGCCCCACAGGAAAGTTCTGCGGACACGCGTCATATCACTCTACGGCAGAAGCCTGATAGCTCAGCCGGCCTTGTTTAACCAGCCATTCCCGCACCAGAAACAGCGCGCTGACGTTACGCGCTTCACGGAAGTCTGGCTCCTGCAGCAGCGCCATCAGATTATCCAGCGGCCAGCGGATTTGCGGCAGCGGCTCCGGTTCATCGCCTTCCAGACTCTCTTCATAAAGATCCTCCGCGACGACGATATTCATTTTGCTGGAAAAATAGGACGGTGCCAGCGTCAGCTTGCCCAGCTGTTCTAACTGGCGAGCGCCAAAACCGGCCTCTTCCTTCAGCTCGCGGTTTGCCGCTTCGAACGGAGTTTCGCCAGGATCGATCAGGCCTTTAGGAAAACCCAGCTCATAACTTTCCAGTCCTACCGCATATTCCCGGATAAGAATAAGGTGATTATCAATAATCGGCACAATCATGACCGCTTCATGCTCGGTCGGCTTCATGCGCTCATAGACGCGCTGAGCGCCGTTGCTGAACAGCAGATCGACAGCCTGTACGGTGAACAGGCGCGAGCGCGCAACGGTTTCGACATTCAGAATTTTGGGTTTTTGCAGTTGTCCGGTCATAGTGGCCCCAGGAAAAGCCAAAAAAATGAGCGTAATAGCTCGCCAGTCACGGTAAATTAACCGATAGTTTCCCCATTGTGCGTGAGTAAACGGGGGATGCCAATCATCGCATACATCATTTTACACCGTTATAACAAATCGACCGATAAGTAATTAAATTGTTTTAAAAAAGTCAATGCGTGATTTACAAAATAGGAATATACCGATACTTCTCGTACGGGCGGCTTGCTACCATCACGGCCGGGACTTATCTACAATTATTCTAATTTTATGATTTTGCGCGCTATTTTAATAAACATCGCAGATTGCCAGCGCTGCCTGAAGCCGTCACAATATCGATATAACTATGACTCAGGACGGTAATTGCCAGCGTAATGGTGGAAGCAGGATGGCGGAGAGGAAAGCATGAGCACAATAGTCATTATATTGGCTGTAATGCTGACCTGTTCAGTGGGGGCGGGTTGTTTTTTTTGGTACGCTATGCGGCATCGTCCGCCGTTGGCGAAACCACTGCCATTCATTAATCCTCCCTTTCGTAAACTGAGCGACGAAGAGCGTAAAGCCGTTGAGCGCTATATCGGCTCACTCGAAAAAAGCCGCAGCGCCACGCTTCCCGGCGGCACCAGCAGCAAAGCTGACCATCTGGTGTTAACTTCGCAAAGCAGTAACGTCTATCCGGTCACGCGTTCTATCACGCGCTACGGCCTCTCTACCGACGAACCCCATAAATGGCGCTATTACCTGGATGCGGTCGAAGTCCATCTGCCGCCGCTGTGGGAACAGCATATCGCCGAAGAAAACTACGTCGAGCTGATCAAGACGCAAACCATTCCGCTGGTGATCTCCCTAAACGGTTATTCGCTGGCGAACTACGTTTACGAGCCACCCGCGCTCGGCCCGGTTACGCGTCCGGCCGGCCAAAATGCCTCCATCAGAAAAGAAGAAAGCGAAAACATTGACCTGCTCAGCGTGCGTAAAGAGACGCCCGAGGAGTATGCGCTCAGCCGTCCCGACGGCACAAGGGAAGCGACGGCCATCTGCTTAGCCTTGCTGCTGCTGTTTATCAGCCTTATCGGGCCGGTGGTGATTATGCCGTGGCTGGTGCTGACCGCGCTGGTCACTATCGTGGTGAGCTGCTGGTCGCTCTGGCGTCGTCCGGGCGAAAAAGATTTGCGTGAGATTCACTGCCTGCGCGGCGCGCCCAAGCGCTGGGGGCTGTTTGGCGAATCTAACCAGGGTCAGGCCAGCAATATTTCACTGGGTATTATCGACCTGGTTTATCCTCCGCACTGGCAGCCTTATGTCGCTCACGACCTGGGCCAGCCGACGGAAGTGGATATCTATCTGAACCGTCAGGTTGTGCGTCAGGGCCGTTTTCTGTCGTTACAGGATGAAGTGCGTAACTTTCCTATCCAACGCTGGCGTAAAAACCTGGTGCTGGCGGCGGGGTCACTGCTGGTGCTGATGCTGCTGGTCACGCTGGTGCCTTTAAGCATGCCGCTAAAGCTGAGCATGGCCTGGCTGAAAGGCACGGAAAGCGTGCAGGTGCACGACGTGCAGGATCTGGAAAAAGTCGCTCTGCGCGTGGGCGACAGCCTGAAAGTCAACGGCTATGGCATGTGTTCCGTGCCGGCAACCTATCAGGGTAACCGCACCTACGCGTTTATGCCTTTTGACTGTTCGGCGGTTTACTGGAATAACGCCGCTCCCCTGCCCCAGCCGCAGTCGGACATTATTGATAAGGCCACGGCGCTGCTCAGCACCACCAGTTTGCAGCTGCATCCGCAGAACAACAGCGATCCAAAACTTAATCCGCAGCTTGCCACCGCTATTCAAAAATCGGGCATGATCCTGCTGGATGACTTTGCCGATATCGTATTGAAAACGCAGGATTTGTGTAGCCAGGAGCAGGATTGCGTGCGGCTAAAGAACGCGCTGGTTAATCTGGGCAACGCGAAAGACTGGGAAACGCTGGTACGCCGTGCCGATTCCGGTGCGCTGACCGATACCAACGTCCTGCTGCGTCCGGTGAGCGCAGAGGCGCTGGAAAATCTGGTCAACACCGCCACCTCGTCTTTTTTCTATCGGGAAACGCGACGCGCGGCGGAAGCGCTTAACAGTCCTCCGCCCGGCGGCTTTTTGATTATCAGCGATGAAGGCCGCCAGCTGGTCAGCCAGCAGGCACCGAGCGTTTCCCTGTTTGACTTCAACGCGCCCGACCAGTGGCCAGAGCTACAGCGGCTGGCAGGCATGCTGCTGCATACGCCATTCTCCGCCACGGGTATCGTCACCAGTATTACCACCGACGCCAACGGCACGCGCCATATTGCGCTGCACAGCGAGCCGGATGCCGTGAAGCTGGGCCGCTATCTTGGCACCAGCCTGCTGCTGCTGTTGGTCGCCCTGAGTTTTGTCATCAACTCTCTGCTGGCCTTAAAGCGTATCCACCTTAACCGCGTACGCACCACCGCGATTCAGGACTACTATGACAAATGCTTTAACCCTGCGTTAAGCACGCCCCAGAGCATCCGCCCGCTGTTCTGAGCCGGGCGGTTTTATGCTATTTTTAAGGTTATCGTCCCCTCTGCGCTATCCCATAGACTTCTCTCCGGCCCGAGCCGGAGAAGCACCTTGATTTCTGACAGGCAACCCATACATAGGGATATTCCCAAACAGGAGCAGCGATGAAAGAGAAACCCGCAGAAGCGGTTCGGCTCGATAAATGGCTGTGGGCCGCTCGCTTCTATAAAACCCGCGCGGTCGCACGTGAGATGATTGAAGGCGGTAAAGTTCACTACAATGGCCAGCGCAGTAAGCCGAGCAAGATTGTCGAAGTGAACGCCGAACTGACGCTTCGTCAGGGCAACGATCAGCGTACGATCACGGTGCTGGCGACGGGCGACCAGCGCCGTCCGGCAAGTGAAGCTCAGCAGATGTATGCCGAAACGGCAGAAAGCATTGAAAAACGGGAAAAGATAGCGCTGGCGCGAAAAATGAACGCGCTGACTATGCCGCATCCTGACCGTCGTCCCGACAAAAAGGAGCGCCGGGACTTAATGAAATTTAAAAATTCTGGCGACGAGTAGCTCGCCACAACGAGAGAGAATTATGGCTCATCAAGACCAAATGCACCGTTATCTGTTCGAAAACTACGCCGTGCGTGGCGAACTGGTGACGGTATCCGACACCTGGCAGCAAATTATCAACGGCCATGACTATCCGCTGCCGGTGCAGAAAGTGCTGGGCGAGCTGCTGGTTGCGACCAGCCTGTTAACCGCCACGCTGAAGTTTGATGGTGATATCACCGTTCAGTTACAGGGCGACGGGCCGCTGAATCTGGCCGTGATCAACGGCAACAACCGTCAGGAAATGCGCGGCGTGGCGCGCGTTAACAGCGAAATCGCGCCGGAGAGCAGCCTGAAAGAGATGGTCGGCAACGGCTATCTGGTGATCACCATTACGCCAGCACAGGGCGAGCGCTATCAGGGCGTGGTCGGTCTGGAAGGTGAAACGCTGGCCGAATGCCTGGAAGATTACTTTATGCGTTCTGAGCAGCTGCCGACGCGCCTGTTTATTCGCACCGGCGAAGCAGAAGGACAGCAGGGCGCTGGCGGTATTCTGTTACAGGTACTGCCCGCTCAGGATGCCCAGCAGGAAGACTTTAACCATCTGGCCACGCTGACCGAAACGATTAAAACGGAAGAGCTGCTTGGCCTGCCGGCTAACGAGGTGCTATGGCGTCTCTACCATCAGGAAGAAGTTACGCTTTACGATCCGCAGGACGTGATCTTCCGCTGCACCTGTTCTCACGAACGCTGCGGCGAAGTGCTGCGCAGCCTGCCGGAAGCGGAAGTGGACGAGATCCTGGCCGAAGACGGTAAGATTGATATGCACTGCGACTACTGCGGCAGCCACTATATTTACGATGCCGTAGATATTGCCGCAATCCGTAACGACTCTGCCGCTGGCGACGAGCGCGTGCATTAATTTAAATGGGCTGTCGGCGTAAATGCCGACAGCGTATTTCCCCTGTTTTTTAATATGCCCTTTCTCCGTAGTTATCTTTTTAAACCCGTATGGGAACGAATACGCTGAGGCGTTATTAATCGTTTCACGCGCTGCCTCTCATTTCTGTTGCCTGCCCCTTCACCTCAGGTTTCACGCGTGTAAACTGCGCGCGATCGTTATTTACACTTTATTAAGGATTTGCTAACCATCAGGGTTAATGAAACGTTATTCTCTGTTCATCTGCAGCAAAACCGAAAAGACAAAGGAGCAGTAACATGCGTGACCTGACCCCGCAGGATCTCGTCGAATATGGCATTACAGACGCGGTTGAAGTTATTTACAACCCCGATTTCGACACGCTGTATCAGGAAGAAACACGTCCCGAGCTAAGCGGCTTTGAGCGCGGCACCCTTACGCAATCCGGCGCGATTGCCGTCGATACCGGCATTTTTACCGGCCGTTCGCCAAAAGATAAATATATCGTTCGTGATGACACGACTCGCGACACGCTATGGTGGAGCGACCAGGGTAAGGGCAAAAACGACAACCAGCCGCTGTCGCCTGAAGTCTGGCAGCAGCTTAAATCGCTGGTGACGACGCAGCTTTCCGGCAAGCGTCTGTTTGTGGTCGACGCCTGGTGTGGAGCCAACCCCGACACGCGACTGAGCGTGCGCTTTATTACAGAAGTCGCCTGGCAGGCACACTTTGTTAAAAACATGTTTATCCGTCCGGAAGACGCCGATCTCGACAGCTTTGTGCCTGACTTTGTGGTGATGAACGGCGCGAAATGCACTAACCCGGACTGGCAGCAGCAGGGCCTGCATTCTGAGAACTTCGTGGCCTTTAACCTGACCGAGCGTATTCAGCTGATCGGCGGGACCTGGTACGGCGGCGAGATGAAAAAAGGTCTGTTCGCCATCATGAACTACCTGCTGCCGCTGAAAGGCATCGCTTCTATGCACTGCTCCGCAAACGTTGGCGTAGAGGGTGACGTCGCCGTTTTCTTTGGTCTTTCCGGCACCGGTAAAACCACGCTTTCCACCGATCCTCATCGCCAGCTTATTGGCGATGACGAGCACGGCTGGGATGACGACGGCGTGTTTAACTTTGAAGGCGGCTGCTATGCCAAAACCATCAAGTTGTCCGAGCAGGCCGAGCCGGAGATCTATCACGCTATCCGTCGCGATGCGCTGCTGGAAAACGTGGTGGTTCGCGCTGACGGTTCGGTCGATTATGATGACGGCAGCAAGACCGAGAATACCCGCGTCTCCTACCCGATTTACCATATCGACAACATCGTTAAGCCGGTTTCAAAAGCGGGCCACGCACGTAAGGTCATTTTCCTGACCGCTGATGCGTTTGGCGTGCTGCCGCCCGTTTCTCGCCTGACGCCAGATCAGACGCAGTATCACTTCCTGTCGGGCTTTACCGCCAAGCTGGCCGGGACGGAGCGCGGCGTAACCGAGCCGACGCCAACTTTCTCTGCCTGCTTTGGCGCGGCGTTCCTGACGCTTCACCCGACGCAGTATGCGGAAGTACTGGTAAAACGCATGGCCGCAGCGGGCGCGGAAGCGTATCTGGTCAATACCGGCTGGAACGGCAGCGGCAAACGTATTTCGCTGAAGGATACGCGCGCGATTATCAATGCGATTCTGAACGGCGAGCTTTCCAGTGCGGAAACGGTAACGCTACCGATCTTTAACCTGGCGATGCCGCTTGCCCTGCCGGGCGTTGACAGCGCGATCCTCGATCCGCGCAACACCTATGCAGACGCTGCGCAGTGGCAAGAGAAAGCGCAGGATCTGGCGAAGCTGTTTATCACTAACTTTGATAAATACACCGATACGCCAGCCGGCGCAGCCCTGGTCCCGGCCGGGCCGCAGCTGTAACAGCAAAACTGTTCAAAGCGAGGTTTTGCACAAGCTTATACAACATCAGGTGGCGTTCAGGCCAGTGAATAGCTGCAGAGGCCAGAAAGCTACGGTGTGGCTGCAAAAAATGCCGGCACGCACGGACCGTATAAGTTTGTCAGCAGCCTAAAGCCGGTGACTCCACCGGCTTTTTATTATCGGCTCTACAATAATTTTATCCTTCACGCATTCCGATCTTCATGTTTCCAAAACTTATTAAGCTTTGTTATCGCTGGCACAATAAGTTTTTTATTTTTCGTGCCTGCGGCTAAAGCGGCTTTTCTTTTTCTCTGTACTTTTAAACACGCCCTGACCATGAAAGTTTTTCACTTTCCGCAATCAACTCGCAGAAATGTTTACTGAAAAGTACCGGTTATTTTAATTTCAAAACCCCGAATATCGCGGCGGCAGGCTTGTTTATTAAATAAATTAAAAAAGCGATGGGTAAGAGATGGGCGTTAAAGTAAAACCTAAAGTACCTTCCGGCCATAAGCATAAAAGCCTTAGCCGGAAAGTTTTTAATATTCAGCCGGTAATCGTAGGCGGCGCCATATTAGCCGGCAACGGGAGGTAAGCACGGATGCGCAGCCCGCCCCGCTCGCTTTCACCGATTTCCAGCGACCCCTGGTGCGCATCGATAATACGCTGCACTATCGCCAGGCCAAGACCGGTGCCGCTGGTGCTGCGCGCGCTGTCACCGCGCACGAAAGGCTGTAGCAGATGCTTAAGCTGTTCGGGTTGAATGCCAGGACCGTCATCTTCAACCTGAAACCAGGCGCGCTGCAGTTCGCTACCGCTGCTGACCTTGATCCAGCCGTTGCCATAGCGCGCCGCATTGACCACCAGATTGGCAAGCGCGCGTTTAATCGACAGCGGATTGATATCCAGCATCAGTTCGGCCGGCATTACGGCATTTTCGATTTCCCGCTCGTAGCCGCTTTCCGCTGCCACTACCTCGCCCAGCACGCCGTTTAAGTCTGCGCGCTCGGTCTGCATCTCCTGGCCGGTACGCAGATAATCGATAAACTGTTCGATAATGGCGTTGCACTCTTCGATATCTTTATTGATCGACTCCGCCAGATAGCCATCTTCCTGCGCCATCATCTCCGTTGCCAGGCGGATACGCGTCAGCGGCGTGCGTAAATCGTGGCTGACGCCCGCCATCAGTAGCGTACGGTCATCGGCCAGCTGCTTCACGCCTGCGGCCATCTGGTTAAAGGCGCGGGTCACTGAACGCACTTCGGAAGCGCCATATTCACGCAGCGGCGGCGGAATAATGCCTTTCCCCACCTGTAGCGCGGCATGCTCCAGCTCCACCAGCGGCCGGTTTTGAATGCGGATAAACAGCCACGCGCCGCCTATCGCTAACAGCATAATCGCCAGCGTGTAGCGGAACAGCGGCGAAAAGTCGCCCTGGTGAATTTCGGTGAGGGGTACACGCACCCAGATATCCGGCGACAGCCAGGTTTTCAGCCAGACCACCGGCGAATTTTTGTTCACCTCGACGCGCACGTCGGTCGGGCCACCGAGCTGCTGCGCCATCTGCTGGCTGAGGAATTCGTAATGTTGCGCCCAGCGTAATCCGCTCTCTTCCGCCGCCGCGTTGGTATACAGTGAAATACCCAGCTCGCGATAAATTTCGCGACGAAACGCCGGCGGCACCTCAAGCTGCGTGCCGTCTTCCAGCTGTAACCTGTCGGTCATCAGCATCCGCACCTCATACGCCAGCACCTTATTGAACTGCTGCAGGCTGGGCAGAATGGCAAAATTCAGCACCACCAGATAGGTTGTCACCAGGCTGACAAACAGCAGAGTGACAATCAGCAGCAGCGTGCGGGCAAAGGAACTGCGTGGAGAGAAGCGGATTCGCCTCATGCTTTACTGCCGTCCGGTACGAAAACGTAGCCCAGGCCCCACACGGTCTGGATATAGCGTGGATGGGCCGGGTCTTCTTCTACCATGCGGCGCAGGCGAGAAATCTGCACGTCGATAGAGCGTTCCATGGCGCTGTACTCGCGGCCACGCGCCAGGTTCATCAGCTTATCGCGGGAGAGCGGCTCGCGCGGATGGCTGACCAGCGCTTTCAGGACGGCAAATTCGCCGCTGGTTAACGGCATTGGCTCATCTTCGCGGAACATTTCGCGCGTGCCCAGGTTCAGCTTAAATTTGCCAAAAGCGATAACCGCTTCTTCCTGCGAAGGCGCGCCCGGCAGTTCATTAGCCTGACGACGCAGCACGGCACGGATACGGGCCAGCAGTTCGCGCGGGTTGAACGGTTTTGGAATATAGTCATCCGCGCCAATTTCCAGGCCAACGATACGGTCAACTTCTTCCCCTTTCGCCGTCACCATAATGATCGGCATCGGGTTACTCTGGCTGCGTAAACGGCGACAGATAGAAAGGCCGTCTTCGCCCGGCAGCATCAGATCCAGCACCATCAGATGAAAGGATTCGCGGGTTAACAGGCGATCCATTTGTTCAGCGTTCGCCACGCTGCGAACCTGGAAGCCCTGCTCGGTCAGATAACGCTCCAGCAGCGCGCGTAAACGCATATCGTCATCCACGACCAGGATTTTGTAGTTTTCTTGCATTTCGATACTCCCAAAGGCGCTATTGCCTGAGCCATTATTCTTAAAAAAGATGCCTGAATGTAACAGCCAATAATGGTTTATATTCTAGCCCAAATTGTTACAAAGCATATTAAACAGCAGCTTATCTTTAATTTCTCAGCGAAACTACGTGGCCGAATGTGGCCTTTGCTGGCCGAATAGTGATGACAAACAAACAGTAACGGAGGTCCGGAAAAAAGAGCAAGGTATTTGCATCGCTGGCCGGGCCGCAACAAAATAGCGCCTGCACTCCCATCCAAGAGACAGATAACGATGAAAACCAAGCTGATCACCCGCGAAGGTTACGACAAGCTGAAGGCCGAACTGGACTTTCTCTGGCGAATCGATCGGCCGGAAGTGACGAAAAAAGTGACCTGGGCCGCCAGCCTCGGCGACCGCAGCGAAAACGCCGACTATCAGTACAACAAAAAACGCCTGCGCGAAATTGACCGCCGCGTGCGTTATCTCACTAAGTGTCTTGAGCAGCTGCGTATTGTGGACTATTCGCCGCAGCAGGAAGGCAAAGTGTTTTTCGGTGCCTGGGTAGAAATTGAAAACGACGACGGCGAAACCAAACGCTTTCGCATCGTTGGCTACGATGAAATCTTTGGTCGTAAAGACTATATCTCTATCGACTCGCCGATGGCCCGCGCGCTGCTGAAAAAAGAGCCTGGCGATCTGGCGATTGTCCAGACGCCCGTTGGCGAAGCGAGCTGGTATGTGAATACCATCGACTACGTTAAAGAATCCTAATCGGCGCAGCCCGGAAGGCCACAAGCTGGCATTTCCCGGCTGCAATCCGTATAACTGTCCGCCAGTTTAAGCCAGAAAGTAACCCATTATGAAAGATTCGCTGAGCCGCATAATTGCAAGTGAGCTGCAGGCGCGAGCAGAACAGGTTGATGCCGCTGTTCGCCTGCTGGATGAAGGAAACACCGTGCCGTTTATCGCACGCTACCGCAAGGAAGTGACCGGCGGCCTGGACGATACCCAGCTGCGCCAGCTGGAGACGCGTCTGGGCTATCTCCGCGAGCTAGCCGATCGCCGCGAGGCGATTCTGAAATCGATTGGCGACCAGGGCAAGCTGACCGACGAGCTGGCCAGCGCCATTGGTAATACCTTAAGCAAAACCGAACTTGAAGATCTCTATCTGCCTTACAAGCAAAAACGGCGCACGCGCGGTCAGATAGCTATCGAAGCGGGTCTTCAGCCGCTGGCCGATACGCTGTGGCAGGATCCGTCCCACGAACCGGAGCAGCTTGCCGCGGGCTTTATCGACGCCGGGAAAGGCGTAGCCGACAGCAAAGCCGCGCTGGATGGCGCTCGCTATATTTTGATGGAGCGTTTTGCCGAGGATGCCTCGCTGCTGGCAAAAGTCCGCGACTATCTGTGGAAAAATGCGCACCTGACTTCGCGCGTGGTGGCTGGCAAAGAAGAAGAAGGCGCGAAATTCCGCGACTACTTCGATCATCACGAAGCGCTGGCTACCGTCCCTTCACACCGCGCGCTGGCTATGTTCCGCGGCCGTAATGAAGGCTTTTTACAGCTTGCGCTGAACCCCGATCCGCAGTTTGACGAACCGCCGCGCGAAAGCCACGGCGAACAGATTATTACCGACCATCTCGGCCTGCGCCTGAACAACGCTCCGGCTGACGGCTGGCGCAAGGCGGTAGTGAGCTGGACATGGCGCATCAAAGTGCTGCTGCACCTTGAGACCGAGCTGATGGGCACCGTGCGCGAACGCGCAGAAGATGAAGCCATTAATGTTTTCGCCCGTAACCTGCACGATTTGCTGATGGCTGCGCCTGCGGGTATGCGCGCGACGATGGGCCTCGATCCTGGCCTGCGTACCGGCGTTAAGGTGGCCGTGGTAGATGCAACCGGCAAGCTGGTGGCTACCGACACCGTCTATCCCCACACCGGACAGGCTGCCAAAGCCGCCGCCGCTGTTGCCGCGCTGTGCACAAAGCACCAGGTTGAGCTGGTAGCCATCGGCAACGGTACCGCCTCACGCGAGACCGAACGTTTCTATCTGGACGTACAGAAACAGTTCCCGCAGGTAAAAGGCCAGAAAGTGATCGTCAGCGAGGCGGGCGCTTCGGTTTATTCCGCTTCCGAGCTGGCCGCGCTGGAGTTCCCGGATCTGGACGTTTCGCTGCGCGGAGCGGTTTCTATCGCCCGTCGCTTACAGGACCCGCTTTCTGAACTGGTGAAGATCGATCCAAAATCCATCGGCGTAGGCCAGTATCAGCACGACGTCAGCCAGAGCCAGCTGGCGAAAAAGCTGGATGCGGTGGTGGAAGACTGCGTAAACGGCGTGGGGGTGGATTTGAATACGGCTTCCGTGCCGCTGCTGACCCGCGTGGCGGGCCTGAGCAAAATGATGGCGCAGAATATCGTGGCCTGGCGCGACGAAAATGGCCGCTTCCAGAATCGTCAGCAGCTGTTAAAAGTCAGCCGCCTGGGGCCAAAAGCCTTTGAGCAGTGCGCGGGCTTCCTGCGGATTAGCCAGGGCGACAACCCGCTGGATGCCTCTACCGTGCACCCGGAGACCTATCCGGTGGTAGAACGTATTCTTGCCGCCACCGAGCAGGCGCTGAGCGATCTGATGGGCAACTCAACCACGCTGCGCAACCTGCGTGCGGTCGATTTTACCGACGAGAAGTTCGGCGTTCCGACGGTCAGCGATATCATTAAAGAGCTGGAAAAACCGGGTCGCGATCCGCGTCCCGAGTTTAAAACCGCCCAGTTTGCCGAAGGCGTTGAGACGATGAACGACCTGCTGCCGGGTATGGTGCTGGAAGGGTCGGTGACCAACGTGACCAACTTTGGCGCTTTCGTCGATATCGGCGTGCATCAGGATGGCCTGGTGCATATCTCTTCGCTGGCCGACAAGTTCGTGGACGATCCACACAAGGTAGTGAAGGCTGGCGATATCGTTAAGGTGAAGGTGATGGAAGTCGATCTGCAACGTAAGCGTATCGCGCTGACCATGCGTCTTGACGAACAGCCGGGTGAAACCAACGCTCGCCGCGGTGCCGGCCGCGACAATAACCGTCCGGCACAGAACAAGGCCCGCCCTCGTCCTGCTGCCCAGCCTGCGGGCAACAGCGCGATGGGCGATGCGCTGGCCGCCGCTTTCGGTAAAAAATAAGCCCTCAGCGAGCGGGGAAGATCCTCCGCTCGCCTCTCCCTTTATTGCCAGATTCTTCCAGTTACCTTCCTGAACTTTCCGCTTACTTTCCTGTTCCTCTCGCCTGACGCAATCTTGTTCTGCATCAACACTAGTAAGAAGCATTCTCATTATAATCACGCCGGTCAATTATCACGGCACGGCATGCTGCCAGGGTGGTTATATGCAACTCATTTCCAGTAAACGCTATAAAATTGTCGATTTCTCTCCCGCCATCAGCCCGGTTTTCCGGCAGAAACTGTTGTTGCAGGGGCTACGGCCAGGCGCCGAGTTTCGCATCACCGCTATCGCGCCGTTTGGCGGCCCCGTTAAAATAGAAAACGGTTACGCCAGCCTGGCGCTGCGACGTAAAGATCTCTCCTTCTTCCAGCTTGACTGCCTGACCTGAAACGAGCGTAACCATGAAAACCTTAACTATTGGCCTTATCGGCAACCCTAACGCGGGTAAAACCACGTTGTTTAATCAGCTGACCGGGGCCAGGCAGCACGTGGGCAACTGGGCTGGCGTTACCGTCGAGCGCAAAGAGGGGATTTTTTCTACCGCGCAGCACAAGGTGCGGCTGGTTGATTTACCGGGCACCTATTCGCTGACCACGGTTTCTGAGCAAACCTCGCTGGATGAGCAGATCGCCTGTCGTTATATTCTGAGCGGCGAAGCGGACCTGCTGATAAACGTGGTAGACGCCAGCAATTTGGCCCGCAACCTTTATCTGACGCTACAGCTGCGCGAGCTGGGCGTGCCCTGCATCGTCGCGTTAAATATGCTGGATATTGCCGAAAGCCAGCATAAACAAATAGATGTGGATCGCCTGGCCGCCGGGCTTGGCTGTCCGGTGATCCCGCTGATTTCTAATCGCGGAAAAGGCATCGATCGGCTCAAAGCGGCCGTCGACGACTACAGCAGCCAGTCGGGCCCGCTGCCGGTAACCTATCCTGAAGAAATTGAAAGCCAGGCCGCTACGCTGCAGGCCGCCATGCCGGATCGGCTGCCCGTTGCACAGCGCCGCTGGCTGGCGATCCAGATGCTGGAAGGCGATATCTGGTGCCGTGCGCAGGCTGGCGATGCCGCGGCGCTCCTGATTGATCAGGCCAGCGCGCCGTTGCACATCACTCAGGCGCGCTACGCCGCTATTGCACGGCTGTGCCAGCACGCGGTGGTAATGGGTGATGCAACGCCGCACCGCCTTTCCGCCCGACTGGACGCGCTGGTGCTGAACCGCTGGCTGGGTATACCGATCTTCCTGATGGTGGTCTACCTGATGTTCTTTCTTGCCATCAATCTGGGCGGCGCGCTTCAGCCGCTGTTTGAGCAAGGCTCTGCCGCGCTCTTTATTGACGGCATGCAGTGGCTGGGCGCAACGCTGCATTTCCCGTCCATCCTGACGCTGTTTCTGGCGCAGGGAATTGGCGGAGGTATCAACACCGTGATGCCGCTGATCCCGCAAATCGGCCTGATGTACCTGTTTCTGGCCTTTATGGAAGATTCTGGCTATATGGCCCGCGCCGCTTTCGTGGTGGACAGGCTGATGCAGGCACTGGGCCTGCCCGGCAAGTCCTTCGTGCCGCTGATTGTCGGCTTTGGCTGCAATGTCCCGGCGGTAATGGGAACGCGAACGCTCGACGCACCGCGCGAACGCCTGATGACGCTGTTAATGGCACCTTTTATGTCGTGCGGTGCCCGCCTGGCTATTTTTGCCGTGTTCGCCGCGGCCTTCTTTGGCAACGGCGGCGCGCTGGTGGTGTTTAGTCTTTATCTGCTGGGGATCGTGGCGGCTATCGTCACTGGCCTGGTGTTAAAACATACGCTGCTGCGCGGTGAGGCTGCGCCCTTTATGATGGAAATGCCGACGTGGCACGTGCCGCACCTGAAAAGCCTTTGCCTGCAAACCTGGCAACGCCTGAAAAGCTTTGTGCTGCGCGCGGGTAAGGTCATCGTGGTGGTCAGTATCCTTATTGGCGGCCTGAATAGCTTTTCCTTTAGCGGCCAGCCGGTTTCCAGCATTAACGACTCGGCGCTGGCAACCGTCAGCCGTCAGCTCACGCCGCTGCTGAATCCGATTGGCGTGGATAACGATAACTGGCAGGCGACGGTTGGCCTGGTCACCGGCGCGATGGCGAAAGAGGTGGTTATCGGCACGCTGAACACGCTTTACACCGCCGAAGCGCTGCATGAAGAAGCCTTTGACGCAGAGAATTTTAATCTGCTGGCCGAGCTGGAAGACGCGGTCACACAAACCTGGCAAGGCGTAAAAGAGGCCTTTCAGCTGAGCGTCCTGCTGCATCCGCTGGAGGCCAGTAAAGGCGACGGCAATATGGCCAGCGGCGCAATGGGCGTAATGCACACGAAATTTTCCAGCGATATCGCCGCTTACAGCTACCTGATTTTTGTGCTGCTGTACGTACCTTGCGTCTCGGTGATGGGCGCGGTCGCGCGGGAAAGCAGCACTCGCTGGATGCTGTTTTCTAATTTCTGGGGGCTAAACCTGGCTTATTCGCTGGCCACGCTGTTTTACCAGCTGGCTACCTTCAGCAGCCATCCCCAGTCAAGCGCGTTTACGCTGCTGGCGGTCGCGCTGTTCAATCTGCTGTTGTGGATAGTAATGAAAAATATTACGTTGACGCCGGAAAGGCTGGCGGTACAAACCCTCCGCGTTAATGGCTGCGCGGGTTGCAGTAAAAAGGGACGCTGCCATTAACCGGCGAGCCGCCGCATGAAGTTGCGATTTTGCTTCAAAGGTCTACAGTGAAAACTAACGTGGCTGTAAACCAATGCGGTGGCTCACTGAACAAAAATGGAAATTATCAATAACTTAATCGATAAGATCTATGGAACCTTTCCTGCCGACTGCCTGAAGCGGCTGACGGATGCTATCAGGGAAACGCAGCAGGCGCTCAGCTACCGGCGTAAAGCGCACTGGGATGAGAAAGACGTGGTGCTGATTACCTATGCCGATCAGTTCCGCGAGAGCGAAGCGCCCACGCTGCAAACCTTTTCTCGCTTCTATCAACAGCATCTACAGTGTTTTAACCTGGTTCATCTACTGCCCTTTTTCCCCTACTCTTCCGACGACGGCTTTTCCGTTATTGATTACCACCGCGTTAACGCTATCTGCGGCGAATGGTCCGACGTGGCGGAGCTGCATCAGCATACGCGGCTGATGTTTGATTTTGTCTGCAACCATATCTCTGCCCATAGCGCCTGGTTTAAACACTATCTGGCGCAGGATCCGGGCTGGGACGATTTCTTTATCAGCATGCCGCCGGGTACGGATCTGAGTGCGGTAACGCGGCCAAGAACCTCTCCGCTGCTGACGCCTTTTACGCTGGCAAACGGCGAAACGCGCTTTATCTGGACGACTTTTAGCGCCGATCAAATCGATCTGAACTTTGCCAGAGCGGAAGTGCTGCTGAATATGGTTAAGGTCCTGCTGGATTATCTGACGAAAGGCGCGGATTACATCCGGCTGGATGCGGTTGGCTATATGTGGAAAACGCCCGGCACCTCGTGTATCCATCTGGAGAAAACCCACCAGCTGGTTAAGCTGTTTCGCGCTATTGCTGACGAGGTCGCACCCGGCACGGTGATTATCACTGAAACCAACGTGCCGCATAAAGATAACATCAGCTATTTTGGCAACGGCCACGATGAAGCGCAGATGGTTTATCAGTTCTCGCTGCCGCCGCTGCTGCTTCACGCTATTCATTACGGCTCTTCGCGCGCGTTGAAAAAATGGGCCGCCTCGCTGGATGCCGGCAACGGCGCAACGACCTGGTTTAATTTCCTGGCTTCACACGACGGCATTGGGCTGAATCCACTGCGCGGCATCCTGCCGGAAACGGAGATAGTCTCGCTGGTCAGGGACCTGGCGCTGGAAGGGGCATTAATTTCCTATAAAAATAATCCCGACGGCACCAGTAGCCCTTACGAAATTAACGTGACCTATATGGATGCGTTAAATAAGAAAGAGGACAGTGACGATACGCGGTTCCAGCGCTTTATGCTGGCGCACGCGGTCCTGCTGGCTTTTCCGGGCGTGCCAGCCATCTATATTCAAAGCATTTTAGGATCGCGCAACGATATGGAAGGCGTCAAAGTTGCCGGCCATAACCGGGCCATTAACCGCGAAAAATATGCCATCAGCGAGATTGAGGCGGCGCTTAGCGATACGCGTTCTTTACGCCATAAGGTTTATCACGGCCTTAGCCAGCTTATACAGTTGAGAACCCGCCAGCCCGTTTTTCATCCCGATAATCCTGTGGAAGTGCTGGAAAGCGATAACTCGCTGTTTATTTTACGCCGGAAATCCGCAAAGGCGCATGAAGAGGTGCTGTGCATCTTTAATCTGAGCGGCAAAGAGGTGACTTACAGGCTGCCGGACGAGCGGCTGTATCGCGATATTGCCGGGAACAGCATTTTCGACAGCAATCACCCACTAACGCTGCCGCCGTGGCACTATCTGTGGCTGAAGAATGCCGGAGAGAAACAGCAGGCAGAATAATCTCTGCCTGCCGGGCTAAAGCTTATTTATAAACGTCGGCAATCGCGCTGAACTTGCCGTGCTCGCGGCCGGCGATAATCAGATAATATTTACCGCCCTTTTCATCCGCCAGCTTAGACAGTACGTGTTTAGCGTCCATTGGCGAGGTCGTTTCCGCCGTGGTGTGCACCGTACCAATTTTTTCCAGCTTCATGTTTTTAACTTCTTCTTTGGTCACTTCTTTTGCCGCCAGCGCAGCAAAAGGCAGTGACATTGCCAGCACAGCAACAGCCATAGTTTTCAGTTTCATCAGAGACACTCCGCGTTAGTTTTATTTTAATCCGCCGCTGCCTTCGACTATAGGGTGTGGTAAAGCCAGTCCCACTCAGAGGTAAGCAAGGTCAGCGTCCCCGATAATTATTATCGCTAACCAATAATTCGCCAGTTTTCAGCGGAAAATTACTGCGGCAATTCCAGGTCAAAATCAAGCAGTTGCTGGCAGAAGTCTTCGGGATGCGAAATAAAAGGCGCGTGCGCGGCTTTCTCAATAATGACCGAGCTGCTTTGCGGCCACTGTTCATCCAGCAGCGAAGCTATTTTGCGCGGAACCAGACCATCCAGCGCGCCGTATATCCGCAGCAGCGGGACGGCCAGCCCCTGCATTTTTTCTCGCAGATCGACCGTGCGTAAAATTTCCAAGCCACCCTGTAAAACACTCACTTCCGGCGCAGGCAGAGAAAGCACCACGCTTTTCAGCTGGCGCGCATCCTGCCTTGCCGTTGTGGTACCCAGCGTTTGCAGCGCCAGAAAACGCTCGACGGTACGCTGAAAATCTTCGCTCAGCTGCTGCTGGAAGTTGCTTAACGTTTCGGGCTTGATGCCGGGCCACTCTTCCTGCGCGGTAAAGCAGGGTGAAGACGCGACGGTGATCAGGCCGCGAACGCGCTGCGGATGCTGTAGCGCAAGAGAGCTGGCAACCAGGCCGCCCAGCGACCAGCCGAGCCAGACCGCTTGTGCAGGCGCAAACGGCAGCAGATTAGCGACCATCTCTTCCACGCTCATCGCCGGAAAACCCTCGCTGCGGCCATAGCCCGGCAGGTCCACCAGGTGCAGACGAAAATGCGGGCTGAGTCGCGCGACGACGTTTTGCCATACACCCGCGTTCAGACCCCATCCGTGCAGCATCACAAGATCGCGATCTCCCGTGCCGATTGTCTGCCAGTAAAGCTGCGCCATCTTTTATTATCCTGTTTTGGTCATGGAGGACGCTATGCTATCAATGCCCGCCGCCTGTTGGCTATGCCAGATGCCGCTGGCGCTTGCCCATCACGGTATCTGCAGCTATTGTCTGCGCACGTTATCGCGCCCGCGTTGCTGTCCGCGCTGCGGTATGCCTTCGCTTTATCCTGAGGCAGAATGCGGACGCTGCCTGCGCCATCCGCCGTCGTGGCAGCAGCTGGTATTTGTCACCGACTGGCAGCCGCCGCTGCAAAATCAGATCCGCCAGCTGAAGTTTTTTCACAAGACAGCACATTCGGCGATGCTGGCGCGGCTAGTTTTGCTAACCTGGTTAACGGCGCACCGTGAACGACGGCTGGTGCGGCCCGATCTGCTGTTGTGCGTGCCGCTGCATCATAGCCGTGCCTGGCGGCGCGGTTATAATCAGCTGGAGGAGCTGGCTCGTTATCTGGCGCGCTGGCTGGCTTGCCCTTACCACCCTGCAGGACTATGCCGAAAAAAGCGGACGGCCGTGCAGCATTTTTTGACTGCGCGAGCCAGGCGCCGCAACCTGCGCGGCGCGTTCAGGGTTGAAAGCGAGGTCAAAGGGCGGCATATCGCTTTACTGGACGACGTCGTGACCACCGGCAGCACCGTGGAAGAGATTAGCCGTATCCTGCTGGCCGCCGGTGCCGCCAGCGTGCAGGTTCTGTGCCTTTGCCGCACCTTGTAGAGCGTCGGCGATGAGCGTAAAATAAACCCACTAATTTAGTCAACTATTGAGCAATCGCCATGATCCGAATTACTGATTCTGCGCAAGAGCACTTTGCAAAACTGCTGTCCAAACAGGAAGAAGGCACCCAGATTCGCGTATTCGTTATCAATCCGGGTACGCCTGGTGCGGAATGCGGCGTTTCTTACTGCCCACCCGATGCGGTAGAAGCCACGGATACCGAGCTGAAGTTTGAAAAACTTACCGCTTACGTTGACGCGCTGAGCGCGCCTTATCTTGAAGAGGCGGAAATCGACTTTGTTACCGACAACCTGGGTTCCCAGCTGACGCTGAAAGCCCCTAACGCCAAAATGCGTAAGGTGAGCGACGACGCGCCGCTGATTGAGCGCGTAGAGTATCAGCTACAGGCCACGATTAACCCGCAGCTGGCCAGCCACGGCGGTAAAGTTTCGCTGATGGAGATTACCGAAGACGGCTTCGCTATTCTGCAGTTTGGCGGCGGCTGTAACGGCTGTTCAATGGTGGATGTGACGCTGAAAGAAGGCATCGAAAAAGAGCTGCTGGCGACCTTCCCGGAGCTGAAAGGCGTGCGCGATTTAACCGAGCACCAGCGCGGCGAGCACTCGTTCTACTAAGCGGTTAATAGCAACAGCCGGGCGGCCGTGAACCGCCCGGCTTTTTTATGGCTATAAATGCCCTGAAACAGAAAAA
This sequence comes from Erwinia sp. BNK-24-b, assembly GCF_047456155.1. Classification (NCBI taxonomy): domain Bacteria; kingdom Pseudomonadati; phylum Pseudomonadota; class Gammaproteobacteria; order Enterobacterales; family Erwiniaceae; genus Erwinia; species Erwinia sp. BNK-24-b. The sequence continues at coordinate 226,069 of NZ_CP179901.1, read as the reverse complement.
GGCAGGATGGCGAACGCCCGATGCCGGTCAAATGCTTCAACCCTGTCGTTAAGATAGTGAAAAGCCGCTCTGGAGACTTTCGCGATTCACTATAATTCGCCCTGACTAATTTAAACGGATTAAAAAACAGGAATCGATAAGGTGAACAGGGTTTTAACCAGAGTTTTTCAGTGGGCAATAGCCACGGGCATTATGCTAATTGCCGCCCAGGCTACCGCTGCCGATAATTTACCAACCGTGAAGCCGGTTATGGACTGTAGCCAGTTAAGTTCCGTCAACCTGAGCAATAAAATTGGCGGGAAAGTCACTATTAACTCTGCGGCCCCGCTGAAAACTGCCGAGGGAAGCTTTTGTCAGGTAAAAGCGACCATCGCGCCTTCGATTGGTATCGAAGTTGCGCTGCCACAACAGCAGTGGACGCAGCGTTTTCTTCAGGTGGGATGCGGCGGATTATGTGGAGAAATCAACCTTAGCCCGACCAACGCCAGCGGCTGCGCACCAGCCATGCAGAGCGAGTTCGTGGTTGCCGCAACCGACATGGGCCACAGCGGCAGCATGATGGATGCCAGCTGGGCTGAAGATCCGCAAAAACGCATCGATTTTGCTTATCGCGCCAATCACCTCACAGCCCTGCTGGCAAAAGCTCTGATCCAGACTTACTACGGCCAGACGCAGAAGTATGCCTATTTTATGGGTTGTTCCGATGGCGGACGTGAAGCGCTAATGGAAGCGCAGCGTTTCCCGGACGACTTTGATGGTATTACCGCAGGCGCTTCAGCCGCCTTTTTCCAGTTCCAGAATTCATTTTTCCACGGCTGGGACGTGGTCGCTAATCAGCGTGCGGACGGCTCAGCGATTCTGTTGCAGGACCGCCTGCCCATTCTTCATCGTGCGGTACTGGCGCACTGTCCGACTCTTTCTGGCATCAACGATGGATTACTGGCCAATCCGTATGCCTGCACCTTCTCACCAAAGTGGGTTAACACCTGCGCGGCAAATCAGACGGATAAATCGAACTGCCTGACAGCAGAAGAAATCAGCGTCGTGGAAAAACTCTATCGCGGTGCCTCAGACAGCGAAGGCAATCAGTTTGTTGTCGCCGGTCTACCGCTCGGATCTGAGCTGCGCTGGCCGGTTCCGGCTACCGCTAACGGTCATTCTATGGCGGAAACGATGGCATTGCCCGCGCTGCAATCGGTATTGCTACCGGGCGGGAAACAAAACATTACTACCCTGCACGATTTCCCGTTGAACAGACAAAACTTTGCGGCGGTTGCACAGCTGGCTCCGCTGTATAACGCGGCCAATACCAATCTCAGCGGTTTTATGAAGCGAGGCGGTAAACTGATTATGTGGCACGGCCTTGCTGATGATTCCGTCAGTCCGGCCTTTTCCATCGCTTACTATCGTGGCGTGCAGGCCTATCTTGGCGAGAAATCTACAGAGCAATTTCTTCGTCTGTTCCTGCTGCCGGGCGTAGGCCACTGCGGCGGCGGGGAAGGATTAGATCAGGTTAATCTGCTTTCACCACTGATGGCGTGGACCGAGCAAAATCATGCGCCTGAAAAACTGATTGCGGGCAAATCAGCCGTTGCTGAGCCGACCGCAGGCATGCCCGCAAAGCCGCAGAGTAAAACGTCAGAAGTGGGAAAAGATGCGGAAGCCCATTTCCACGGCGTACTGCGCGTAAGCTCGCCGGTCGCTGTCGCAATGCCGACGTTGAAAGCTACGCGTCCCGTATTCCCTTATCCTTATATTGCGAAATATAACGGGAAAGGATCGCCTGACAGCGCAGAAAATTACGTGCCCATAAAATCAGCCGCCTTTGACAGGCTGGTGGTCGCTAAACCGGCCAGCGATTTTATCGGCCCGAATAACCAGAAAAATTATGTTATAGACGGTAAGACGTTAAAGGTTCAGCCATAAGGCGTGCCGTTTTTTGTATTTTTTCACATAAAAAAACCGGCTTATCAGGCCGGTTTTTTTTATTTTTAAGCTGGTATCACCAGGACGGCCTACGCTTTTTTCTCCGTTTTACGCCGACGGTTGACCTCTTTTAACAGCAGATTGACCTGGGTATCGGCAAACATCTCCTCCAGCGTTTTGCTTAGCTTGCGTCGCCAGTTGGGATACTGATCCGTTGTGCCCGGCACGTTAACCGGCCTGTCCATATCCAGTAAGTCTTCCGGCTGCAGTCCCAGCAGGGCGCTGTTGCTGTCGGCCAGAAAACGGTGCATGCCCCGATTAAGCTGCGGAGACATTTTAACCAGGCTGGCTTTTTTGCCGCTGTTCTTCGGCACGCAGCCGTAACGGTGCAGCGCTTCCAGCAGCGCCTGCTTTTGCCGCGCCCTGTCCTGATACAGGCTGTGCAGCACAACCTTGTCCGGATAAAGTCCTAAAACTTCCCCCATCTCCAGGTCGACCGCGTTCCAGAAACCGCGCAGCGTTGGCAGATCGTGCGTGGTGGCGCTGGCCATCGACTGCCTTACCCATTTGGCTGGCGGACGATAGCGGTCGTGGCTTTCCTGCTCAAAATAGAGCACCTTCCACGAATAGATGCCGCACTCGCGAAGTTTAGAAATAATTTCCGCCGGCACCGTCCCTAAGTCTTCACCGATCACCATGCACTGATTACGCTGGCTTTCCAGCGCCAGAATCGCCATCAGATCGTCAACCGGGTAGTAAACGTAGGCGCCAAAGTTGGCCGTTTCACCATAAGGGATCCACCACAGGCGCAGCAGCGACATGACGTGATCGATACGCAGCGCGCCGCAGCTCATCATATTGGCCCGCAGCAAATCGATAAACGGCTGATAGCTTCGCGCCGTCATGATATGCGGATCCATCGGCGGCAGGCCCCAGTTTTGTCCCAGCGGGCCCAGCACGTCCGGCGGTGCGCCGACCGAAACATCCATACAGTACAGCTCTCTGTCACTCCAGGTTTCCGCGCCGCCTTCCGCTACGCCAACGGCCAGATCGCGATACAGCCCTATCGGCATGCCGCGCTGCTGGCTTTCCTGCCAGCATTCGTCAAACTGCCGGTTTGCCAGCCACTGCATCCACAGCCAGAAATGCACTTCGTCTTCATTTTGCTGGCAAAACTGTTTTACCGCTTCGCCGTGCGCTTCGCGCAGGTTTTCCGGCCACACCGGCCAGCCCCAGTAATCTTCATTCTCTTTCAGCATTGCACCGTGCAGCGCATCAAAAGCGGCCTGCCAGTAAAGGCTCTCGCCGCCCTTCTCTACAAATGCGGCAAAGTGCGCGCGGCTGGGATGGTCTTCCTGGTGCTGGCTAAAGCGCTGCCAGGCGTAGCGTAGGGCAAATATCTTCAGCTCGCCGACCACGCCATAGTCTACCCACTCCTCTTCCCTTGCCTGCTTTAGCCGACGTTGAATCGCCTGGCCGCGCAGCCAGCGCTGGCCTTCTTTGCTTTCCTGAAACTCCGGCACCGCATTAACGTCGATATAGAGTACGTTGAGCCAGCGCCGCGAGGAGGGGCTGTAAGGACTGGCGTTAGTCGGACTGGCCGGATAAAGCGAATGAATGGGATTAAGGCCGATAAAGGCGCCGCCGCGATCGGCCACTTCCGCCAGCATACGTTTTAAATCACTAAAATCGCCGATGCCCCAGTTATGTTCCGAACGCACCGTGTAAAGCTGTACGCAAGCTCCCCAGAGCTTTTTATCCTGACGCAGCGGTTCCGGCTCGTAGCAGCGTTTAGGCGCCACGATAATCCGGCACTGCCACTCTTTTTTGGCCTGGCGCAACGACAGCTGATGATAGCCATAGGCCAGCGAAGACGGCAGCGTAACCGATTCGCCAGCGCTCACCTCGCCCTGGTATTCACGTCCCTTTTCCGTAATGAGCCGCCACTGGTAGCTGCCTTTACCGCCTACCTCCAGCTGCATGGTGCGTTTACGCCGGAAGACCTTGCACGGCGGCACCGGGCCTGGCTTATCGCGCTTTGTGGACATTGCCGCCAGCAGACGCTGACGGATATCCATGGAGATCTCTTCCTGTTCGCCTTTTGCATTAACATAACGGGCGGCGATACCTGCCGCCGCCGCTGCCTGTTCAAACTTCTTTTTATCCATTGCTGCTCCCTTATCGTCTGGCCTGCCAAATGCGCTGTTGATAATCGCGGATAGAACGGTCAGAGCTGAACATGCCGCAGCGCGCGGTGTTCAGAATGGTCATTTTGGTCCAGGCATCCTGGTCCCGATAAAGCTGTTCGGCCCGCTTTTGCGCCTCGCAGTAGCTGGCGAAATCGGCCAGTACCTGCCAGAAATCGCCGCCCGCGCCCAGGCTGGAGAGCATGGGTTCAAACGCCTTTTTGTCGCCGTTGCTGAAGAAGCCTTTTTCCAGCTCTTTCAAAATAGCGTCCAGATGCTTGTCTTTTTTACGTAGCTTAAGCGGTGCATAACCGTTTTTTTTCAGCGCTTTCACTTCGTCTACGGTGTGGCCAAAAATAAAGATGTTTTCCGCGCCTACCTGTTCGGCAATCTCGACGTTGGCACCGTCGAGCGTGCCAACGGTCAGCGCGCCGTTTAGCGCCAGCTTCATGTTGCCGGTGCCGGAAGCCTCATAGCCTGCGGTAGAAATTTGCTCGGAGATATCGGCCGCCGGGATCATCATTTCGGCGGCGGTAATGCGATAGTCAGGAATAAAGACAACCTTCATCCTGTCGCCAATAACCGGGTCGTTATTGATTTTCTCGGCCACTTTATTGATGGCATAGATGATGTTTTTTGCCAGGTAGTAGCCCGGCGCGGCCTTGGCGCCAAACAAGAAGACGCGCGGCACAAAGTCCATATCGGGATTTTCGCGCAGCCGCTTATAGCAAGAGAGGATATGCAGCAGGCCAAGGTGCTGGCGTTTGTACTCGTGCAGCCGTTTGATTTGCACATCGAATATCGCTTCAGGATTAATCACTATGCCGGTTCGCTGGTGAACATAGTCGGCCAGCCGAACTTTATTGGCGTGCTTGATTTCCCGATAGCGCTGGCGGAAAGCGGGGTCGTCGACGAAAGCTTCCAGACCTTTTAATGCGTCAAGGTTATTGACCCATTCGACCTTAAGCGTGTCGTCGATAAGTTCTGACAGCAGCGGGTTACACTGCTTTAACCAGCGGCGCGGCGTAATGCCGTTGGTGACGTTATGAAATTTAGCGGGCCAAAGCTGGTGATATTCCGGAAAGAGATCTTTAACCACCAGCTCGGAGTGCAGCGCCGCCACGCCGTTAACCGCAAAGCCGCTGACCACGCACAGGTTCGCCATGCGCAGCTGGTTGTCGTAAAGCACCGCCAGCTTTTCCCACAACGCCTCGTCGTTCGGCCACTGCTTCTCTACCTGCTTTTTAAAGCGTCGGTTAATCTCTTTGATAATCAGGTAATGGCGCGGCAGCAGCGAGCGCACCAGCCGCTCATCCCAACGCTCCAGCGCCTCCGGCATTAGCGTGTGGTTAGTATAGGCAAAAGTGTTGCTGACAATCGCCCAGGCCTTATCCCATTCCAGCTGATGCTCATCCAGCAGCACGCGCAGCATCTCGGGAATGGCAATGGTAGGATGCGTGTCGTTTAGCTGGATAACTTCATAGTCGGGCAGTTCCGTCACCGGCCTGCCCGCGCGATGGTGGCGGCGTAAAATGTCCGCGACCGAACAGGCGCACTGAAAATATTGCTGCATCAGGCGCAGCCGTTTGCCATCCTGATGATTGTCGTTGGGGTAGAGTACCTTAGTCAGCTTTTCCGCTTCGATGCCCTGCTGCTCCGCCTGCAGAAATTTGCCGTCGTTAAACAGCGTCAGATTGAAAGGATGCGTATGGCTTGCCTGCCAGAGCCTCAGCGGCTGCACTACGCCATTTTGATAGCCGATAACCGGCAGATCCCAGGCCTCGCCGCGCAGCGTTACGGCGGGCTGCCATTCCACTTCGCCCTGCGCATTCTTAATAGTTTTGCCGCCAAAATGGACGTCAACGTCCAGCGCGGCGTTATGGCGGAACCACGGATAGCTGGCGCGGTGCCAGTCATCCGGCGCTTCCATCTGTCGGCCATCGGCAAAGGATTGTCGAAACAGGCCATACTGGTAGTTCAGGCCATAGCCGGTAGCGGACTGGCCCACCGTGGCCATTGAATCCAGAAAGCAGGCGGCCAGGCGCCCCAGGCCACCGTTACCCAAAGCGGGATCGACCTCTTCCTCCAGCAGCTCGCTTAAATCACGCTGGTGCGCCGCCAGAGATGCCTTCACGCCGTCATACCATCCCAGGTTCAGCAGATTGTTGCCGGTTAGCCTGCCGATCAAAAACTCCATAGAGATGTAGTTTACGTGACGTTGCTTTTTTACCGCTTTCGTCGGCGGCGCGGCGGCAAGCAGTTCGGCAAGCGCGCCGCTCAGCGCCTGCCACCACTGATAAGCCGTCATCTCATCTGCTGCAGAAAGTCCAAAGTGCTGCCACTGGCGGGTTAAAGCCGCCTCAAAACGTGCCTGATTAAATTTCTGATGCGACATACCGCTTCCTTTTGAAATGGTAAGAGGAGAACAGGCGGGACACATACAGTTAAGACCTGAACAGAAAAAAATGCTCATGCGGGGGAGTGAAAAAGTCGAAACGTTTTTTCTTAAGATTTCAAAGGGGCAAGGTTAGCGGGGTAATCTGCGGTGTTTTGCGGTAGCGTTTTTAAGCCGTGAAAAAAACGCCGCCGGCAGGCTTTATCAGCGGGTCCGTGCCGCTAGCGTTGTCGACACTCCTTGTCGATCTCTTTCTCAATCTCAGCCGGGCTGGCGTGCTGCGTCAGAAGCTTGAAGCGGTACTTCAATTTAAGGCCCTGCGCATCACACCGGCCCGACTCTGCCAGCGCCACTGCCGCGCTATAAGCCTGATAGCAGGCGTCTGCATCATCAACATGCTGTTTACACTGGCTAAAAACTTGCCAGGTCAGGTCGGGCCTTGCGCTATACCAGACAATTTGCGGGCTGCTTTTTATCTCTTTCAGCAGCTGCGGCAGGTAAAAATAGCCGGCGGCGAACCCAATAAGTAACACCGGGATTAAAACTACGCCGAAACTCACTTTTCTCTTCATGCCTGTTTGCGCTCCTGCAACCCGCTATCTATTGCTGCCGTACGAGGCCTCAGCAAATTTCCAGATGGACTTCGTGCTGTTCGATAGTTTTGAGTACGCCCGGCGGCGGTAGCTCGTCGGTGAACATATAATCTATCAGGCTCATATTGCCCAGGTTAACCATGGCGTTACGGCCAAACTTTGAGTGGTCGGCCACCAGCATCACGCAGCGCGAGTTTTCAATAATCGCCCGCTTGGTGCGTACCTCGTGATAGTCGAAGTCCAGCAGCGAGCCGTCCATATCGATGCCGCTGATCCCCAGGATGCCGTAGTCCAGCCGAAACTGAGAAATATAGTCTAGCGTCGCCTCGCCCATAATGCCGCCGTCGCGCGTGCGCACTTCACCACCGGCCACAATCAGGCTGAAGTCGGGTTTGCTCATCAGCAGCATCGCCACGTTGAGGTTATTGGTTACGATACGCAGGTTGCTGTGGTTCAACAGCGCATGAGCAACCGCTTCTGGCGTGGTGCCGATATCGATAAACAGTGAGGCACCGTCCGGGATCTGGCTGGCGACGCGCTGCGCAATACGCGCCTTTTCCGCCGACCACATCATTTTGCGGTCTTGCCAGGCGGTATTTTCCGAGCTGGAAGGCAGCGCCGCGCCGCCGTGGTGGCGCTGGATTTTATTTTGCTCTGCCAGTTCGTTCAGGTCGCGGCGAATGGTTTGCGGGCTGACGGTAAAATGATCCACCAGCTCTTCGGTACTGACATAGCCCTGACGACGAACCAGATCGATAATGGCGTCGTGACGTTGCGTCTGCTTCACAAAGCTCTCCTGTATATGCGCTATCTTGTTTTTCGGGTATCGACAAAGGCCATTGCCAGCCCCAGCACCAGTCCGATAACGTGTGAGGCGTTTGCCACTGCTGACCCGGCCCAGCCGGTAAAACCAAGCGCCAGCATAACAAGTAGAAAAAAGATCAGGCCTCGCTCAAGATACAGGCCACTGTCTGGACGTCGTTCGCCTGTCAGCCAAACGTAGCCCATCAGCGCATAAACCACGCCGGAAAAGCCTCCAAACATGACGCCGCTGAATTTTGCCTGCATCCAGCCGCTGAGCAGCGCGGAGATTAGCACAATGACAAACAGCTTGCCGCTACCAAGCCGTTTTTCAACCGCGCCGCCTAAATACCACAGCCAGATCACGTTAAAAAGTAGAGGTACCAGCGAAAAGTTTGGCAGGACATGGCTGAACCAGCGCCAGAGTTGAAAGTGCTGATCGGCGTTCGGCCATGAGAGCCAGCTCAGCACAGTGTAGGTGCCAACAATCTGCATCAAAATAAAGGTGAAGATACTGGCCAGCATCAGGGTCAACGTTAAAGGGCCGGCTCTGTCGCGTACGATAGCCATCAGTGACGAGCCGCTATAGGAGATGCCGCTGGTGGTCGTGCCGGACTGCCAGCTGGCCGCCAGATAACGTGGATGATTGGGCTCACGGATAAACTGACCGAGTTCGTTTTCGACCAGATTCAGCTGTGAATCGTCATCCAGCCACAGCGTATAGCGGTCATCATGCTCAATACGCAGCCTTACACCCCGCGTCGCCATATAGTCCACAAAGGCCTGCGCCATGCGGGGATTAGCAAACTCAGTAATACGCGTCATCGCCGGTAAAATCCCTGTTTATAGTATAAAAATGTTTTATTTTGCGGCTATTCTGCGCCAGAAGAAATCTGTTGTGGGAAGACAGCGCGCCATGCGTCAAAGCCGCCGTCGATGCTGTAAGCCTCTTTAAACCCCTGGCTCAGCAGATACTGGGCCACGCCCTTGCTGCTGTTGCCGTGATAGCACATTACCAGCACCGGTGCGGTCAGGTGACTTTGCTGCATAAAAGCAGGCAGGGTGGTGTTGGTAAGATGAAAAGCGCCGCTGGCATGGGCTGCCAGGTAGCTTTGCGGATCGCGGATATCTACCAGCTGCGCTTTTTCTTGCGAAAGCTTAGCCTGCGCCTGCTGTACGTCGATACACTCAAATTGGTCCATGGTCTGTTCTCAAAAGATGACAATCGGGCGCTATTGTATCGCGATCAAAGCCAACAATAACCCAATAAAGCACAGGGCTATATGGCTTTTTCCTGAACAATTCTGTTACCTCCATCACGCATAAATGTTTTTATTCGGTTAACGCTGGCGTCGGTGTCGCTTTGCGATTATTATAATGCTCGAAAACGAACATTTAAGAACTATTCCGAACATCGGAGGAGATGACGTGGAAACCAAAGACTTGATCGTAATCGGCGGCGGCATCAACGGTGCTGGCATTGCGGCAGATGCCGCAGGACGCGGCCTGTCTGTGCTGATGCTCGAGGCGCAAGACCTGGCGTGCGCGACCTCTTCCGCCAGTTCTAAACTGATCCACGGCGGCCTGCGCTACCTGGAACACTATGAATTCCGTCTGGTCAGCGAAGCGCTGGCCGAGCGCGAGGTGCTGTTAAAAATGGCCCCGCATATCGCCTTCCCTATGCGCTTCCGTTTGCCGCACCGTCCGCATCTGCGTCCGGCCTGGATGATCCGCGTTGGCCTGTTTATGTATGACCATCTGGGCAAACGCACCAGCCTGCCCGGCAGCAAAGGGTTGCGTTTTGACTCAGATTCGGTGTTAAAACCTGAAATTACGCGCGGTTTCGAATATTCCGACTGCTGGGTAGACGATGCTCGCCTGGTGGTCCTCAACGCGCAGGAAGTTGAGAAGCGCGGCGGCGAAGTGCGCACGCGCACTAAAGTGACTCGCGCCTGGCGTGAAAACGGCCTGTGGAAGGTTGAAGCGGAAGATATCGACTCCGGCAAAACCTTTACCTGGCAGGCAAAAGGCTTAGTTAACGCCGCTGGCCCGTGGGTTAAGCAGCTGTTTGATGACGGCCTGCAGCTTAAGTCACCTTACGGTATCCGCCTGATTAAAGGCAGCCATATTGTTGTGCCGCGCGTGCATACGCAAAAGCAGGCTTATATTCTGCAGAACGAAGACAACCGTATCGTCTTTGTGATCCCGTGGATGGACGAGTTCTCTATTATCGGCACCACCGACGTTGAATATAAAGGCGATCCGAAAAACGTCCATATCGACGAGAAAGAGACCGAATATCTGCTGAAAGTGTTTAACAGCCACTTTAAAAAGAACATCAGTAAAGACGATATCGTCTGGTCTTATTCCGGCGTGCGTCCGCTGTGCGATGACGAATCCGATTCGCCGCAGGCCATCACACGCGACTATACGCTGGACGTGCGTGACGATAACGGTAAAGCGCCACTGCTGTCGGTGTTTGGCGGCAAGCTGACCACCTATCGCAAGCTGGCCGAGCACGCGATGGAGAAGCTGTCGAAGTACTACAGCAACGCAGGCCCGGCCTGGACACGCAACTGCGTACTGCCGGGTGGTGATATCGCCGGCACGCGTGAAGATTACGCTGCCAGCCTGCGTCGCCGCTATCCGTTTATTACAGAACAGATGGCGCGCCATTACGCTCGCACCTACGGCAGCAACACGGAGCTGTTCCTGAAACCGGCTAAAAGCCTGGAAGATTTGGGCGAGCTGTTTGGTCATCATTTCTATGAAGCCGAGCTGCGTTATCTGGTCGAACACGAGTGGGTGCGCGAGCAGGATGATGCGCTGTGGCGTCGTACCAAAGAAGGGATGTTCTTAAACGAGCAGCAGCGCGCGCGCGTTGGCGCATGGCTGGCAGAGCATGCAAAGAAACCGGCGCTGTCGCTGGCGTCGTAACTCCTGTAACAGCGTGATGCAAAAAGGGCGGAATTGATTTCCGCCCTTTTTTACATTTACAGATTAGAAGACTAAACCCGCGTTATTACAGCCGAATCGGCTTGATATTCCAGATCTCGTCTGCGTATTCCTGAATCGTCCTGTCGGAAGAGAAATAGCCCATATTGGCAATATTCAGCAGCGTTTTACGCGTCCACTCCTCCGGATGACGGTACAGCTCATCCACTTTATCCTGCGTATCCACATAGCTACGGTAGTCCGCCAGCAGCTGATAGTGGTCGCCCAGATTCACCAGCGAATCAAAAATATTGCGGTAGCGGCCCGGTTCCTGTGGACTGAATACGCCGGTCGCAATCTGATTCAGCGTCTGCTGCAGTTCGGCATCCTGCTCGTAAATCTCGTGTGAGTTATAGCCTTGCGCACGCAGCTCTTCAACCTGAGGCGTGGTGTTGCCGAAGATAAAGATATTCTCTTCACCCATGTGTTCCAGCATCTCGACGTTGGCACCGTCCAGCGTGCCGATGGTCAGCGCGCCGTTCAGGGCAAACTTCATATTACTGGTGCCGGAGGCCTCGGTACCCGCCAGCGAGATCTGTTCAGAGAGATCGGCGGCCGGGATAATGATCTGCGCCAGGCTAACGCTGTAGTTAGGGATAAACACGATCTTCAGCTTGTTTTTTACCTGCGGATCGTTGTTGATCACATTCGCTACGTCGTTGATCAAATGAATAATATGTTTTGCCATGTAGTAAGCCGAAGCGGCCTTACCGGCAAAGATATTCACGCGCGGCACCCAGTCTGCCTCCGGATCGGCTTTGATCCGGTTATAACGTGTGATGACGTGCAGCACGTTCATTAGCTGCCGCTTATATTCATGTATACGCTTGATCTGCACGTCAAACAGCGCGTGCGGATCGATAACGATATCCATTTTCTGCGCGATATGTTCCGCCAGCCTTTTCTTGTTGATCAGCTTAGCGTCGCTGATCCTCTTCAGAAAGCCGGGGTAGTCGATATGCTGCTTCAGCTCGTCAAGCTGGCTTAAATCCGTGCGCCAGGTGCGACCAATGGTGTCGTCCAGCACTTCGGAAAGCGAAGGGTTAGCCAGCGCTACCCAGCGGCGCGGCGTAACGCCGTTGGTTTTGTTACAGAAGCGGCCAGGGAACAGCGCGGCAAAATCCGCAAACAGCGACTGCACCATCAGGTTAGAGTGCAGTTCAGATACGCCGTTAACCTTGTGGCTGACCACTACCGCCAGCCAGGCCATACGCACCTGACGCCCGTTAGCTTCATCAATGATCGAGATGCGCGATTGCAGATCCCAGTCGTCGGGATAGTAGTCCTGAATGGTTTTCAGGAAGTAGTCATTGATATCGAAAATAATTTGCAGATGGCGCGGCAGGATCTTGCCGATCATATCAACCGGCCAGGTTTCCAGCGCTTCCTGCATCAACGTGTGGTTGGTATAGGAGAAGACCTGACAGGTCACTTCAAACGCGTCGTCCCAGCTGAACTTGTGCTCATCAATCAGCAGCCGCATCAGCTCAGGGATCGCCAGCACCGGATGCGTGTCGTTCAGATGGATAGCGATTTTATCCGCCAGGTTGTCAAAGGTCTGATGCATAACCCAGTGACGGTTAAGAATGTCCTGCACCGTGGCCGATACCAGGAAATACTCCTGACGCAGGCGTAGCTCGCGTCCGGAATAGGTAGAGTCGTCCGGATAAAGTACGCGCGACACGTTTTCCGAGTGGTTTTTATCTTCTACCGCGGCAAAGTAATCGCCCTGGTTAAATTTCCCAAGGTTGATTTCGTTACTTGCCTGCGCCCCCCACAGCCGTAGCGTGTTGGTGGCGTCCGTATCAAACCCCGGAATGATCTGGTCGTAGGCCGTTGCCAGCACTTCTTCCGTTTCCAGCCAGCGGGAACGGCTGCCTTCATGCTGAATGCGGCCGCCAAAACGGACTTTGTAGCGCGTGTTGAAACGCTGAAACTCCCAGGGATTACCATATTCCAGCCAGTAATCCGGCGATTCCGCCTGGCGTCCGTCAACGATATTTTGCTTAAACATACCGTAGTCGTAGCGGATACCGTAGCCGCGTCCGGGCAGGCCCAGCGTCGCAAGCGAATCCAGGAAGCAGGCGGCCAGGCGGCCTAAACCGCCGTTGCCCAGCCCCGGATCGTTCTCTTCGCCAATCAGCTCTTCCAGATCGAAGCCCATCTCTTCCAGCGCGGCGCGGGCATCGTCGTAGATGCCCATTGCCAGTAACGCATTGGAGAGCGTACGCCCTACCAGAAACTCCATCGACAGATAATAGACCTGACGCACATCCTGCGACAGCTGCGCACGGTTAAAGCGCAGCCAGCGTTCCACCATCCGATCCCGTACCGCCAGCAGCGTCGCGTTCAGCCATTCATGTTTATTGGCAATAGAAGGATCTTTGCCAATCGTGAACATCAGTTTATAGGCAATGGAGTGTTTCAATGCCTCGACGCTGAGCGTTGGGGCCGTATAAGTGAAAGGTGCGTTCATATCAGTTTTCCGGTTTCTTTATAACAAACGTTGATAGAGATCGCGGTAAGCCACGGCGGCCACCTGCCAGCTAAAATCCATCGCCATCGCCTGGCGCTGTACGTAGCGCCACAGCGAAGGACGAGACCAGAGCACAAAGGCGCGACGAATCGCCCGCAGCAACGACCAGGCGTTGCTGTCTTCAAATACAAAGCCGCTGGCAATGCCGTCGGCCAGGTTTTCCAGCGAGCTGTCGTTAACCGTATCGGCCAGGCCGCCGGTACGCCGCACCAGCGGCAGCGTGCCGTATTTCAAACCATACAGCTGCGTCAGGCCGCACGGCTCAAAGCGGCTTGGCACTACGATAACGTCGGCCCCGCCCATAATGCGGTGCGAGAAAGCCTCGTGATAGCCAATCTGTACGCCAACCTGGCCGGGATATTCCGCCGCCGCCGCAAGAAACCCTTGCTGCAATACCGCATCGCCCGCGCCAAGCAGTACCAGCTGGCCGCCCTGTTCCAGCAGGCCCGGCAGCGCTTCCAGCACTAAATCCAGCCCTTTTTGTTTGGTCAGACGACTGACGACGGCGAATACCGGCGCTTTCTCGTCAATCTTCAGCCCCATGGCAATTTGCAGCTGACGCTTGTTTTCCTGCTTGGCGTCCAGGACATCGCGGTTATAGCGTGCGGTCAGCAGCAGATCCTGTTCCGGATCCCAGATTAGCGGATCCACGCCGTTCAGAATGCCGGTTAAGCGCCCTTCCATCTGCCGCTGTTTCAGCAGATCTTCCATGCCATAGCCAAACTCCGGCTGGGTGATTTCGCGCGCATAGGTCGGGCTGACCGCCGTAATATGATCGGCATAAAAAAGCCCGGCCTTGAGATAGGAGATCTGTCCGTAGAACTCCAGACCATGCATATTGAAAAACGACCACGGCAGCTGGATCTGCTCCAGATGATGAGCGTAAAACAGTCCCTGATACGCCAGGTTATGCACGGTGAACACGGATTTCGCCGGACGTCCTCTGGCCGCCAGATAGGCGCAGGTCAAACCGGCATGCCAGTCGTGAGCGTGTACCACTTCCGGGCGCCAGAAAGTATCCAGCCCGCAGGCGATTTCACACCCCATCCATCCCAGTAGCGCAAACCGCAGGTAGTTGTCCGTGTAGGCAAACTGCGACTCGTCGTGATACGGGCTGCCGGGACGATCGTATAACCCCGGCGCGTCGATCATATAAATCCCTACGCCGTCATACTCACCGTAGTGCAGCTCGACGTAACCCGCGAAGGTGTGCAGACGAGCCACCACTTCCGCGTCGGGAATGCCCTTCTTTATATCCGGAAACGCCGGAATCAATACTCTGGTATCAATCCCTGCCGCAATCTGCGCCGCCGGTAATGCCCCAACAACATCAGCAAGCCCGCCCGTTTTTAGCAGCGGGAAAATTTCTGAACAGACATGTAAAACCTGCATTATCGGCTCCTTTACTTTGTTCTGACGCGTTCCTCCGCATCAAACCCGTGCTTTATTTTTATGTAGTTAACTACGCCAACCCAGCTTTGCCAGCATGGTACGAGTGACCAGCACAATGCCTTCTTCCGAACGGTAAAAACGACGCGCATCATCATCCGGGTTCTCGCCGATTACCGTTCCTTCGGGCAGTTCGCAGGCACGATCTATCACGCAGCGGCGCAGGCGACAGGAGCGCCCCACTACCACGTCCGGCGACAGCACAGAGGATTCGATATTGCAGAAAGAATTGATTCGAACGCGAGAAAACAGCACAGAATTCACAACTACCGAGCCAGAAATAATGCAGCCGCCCGACACTAAGGAATTCATCGTCATGCCATGGCTACCTGACCTGTCCTGCACAAATTTTGCCGGCGGCAGCGGCTCCATATGCGTACGGATAGGCCAGTTACGGTCGTACATATCCAGTTCCGGCGTCACCGACGCCAGATCGAGATTCGCTTTCCAGTAGGCTTCCAGCGTACCGACGTCGCGCCAGTAAGGCGGCGCGTTATCGTCGCTTTGCACGCAGGAAACGCTAAAGGAGTGCGCCAGAGCTTCGCCGGTGGCGACAATCTTTGGCAGGATGTCTTTGCCGAAATCGTGGTTAGATTCCGGAATTTTTAAATCGTCTTCCAGCAGCTGATAGAGATAGTCGGCATTAAAGGTATAAATGCCCATGCTGGCCAGCGCCTGGGTGTCATCGCCCGGCATCGACGGCGGATCGGCCGGTTTTTCCAGGAAATCTACCACCTTGTTTTCAGCGTTGACGGCCATTACGCCGAACGCGCTGGCCTCTTCAATCGGCACAGGCAAACAGGCGATGGTACATTTTGCGCCGTTTTCAACGTGGTCCAGCAGCATGCGCGAGTAGTCCATCTTGTAGATATGGTCGCCCGCCAGGATCACGATATATTTCGCCTGATAGCGGCGGATAATATCGAGGTTTTGCGTAACGGCATCCGCCGTGCCCCGATACCAGTGTTCCGTAGAGAGACGCTGCTGGGCGGGCAGCAGATCGACAAACTCGTTCATCTCCTCGTTTAGAAATGACCAGCCGCGCTGGATATGCTGCACCAGCGTGTGCGACTGATACTGCGTGATCACCGCGATCCGCCGGATCCCGGAGTTCAGGCAGTTCGACAGGGCAAAATCGATGATGCGAAATTTCCCGCCGAAGTGGACGGCTGGCTTGGCGCGTTTCGCGGTGAGATCTTTTAACCGCGTGCCGCGTCCGCCCGCCAGGATCAGGGCTACAGTTTGCGACGGCAATTGTCTTGCCAACATCAGAGGGTCGTTCTTATCTAAAGTGGCCATGCCTGACTCCTGTTATGGTTGTTCCTGGAACACGCACACGCCGTGTGCGGCGCCATGCCAGACAGTTAACAGAATCGGGTTATCATCCCCGGCGAAGGGCGGAACAGCATGCCAGCGCCCCGGTGGCAGTTTGATATCGCACACTTCTTCGGTGGCGTTAAGCGTAACCAGCCAGTTATGCGACAGCCTGATCTGGAGTCGGCGCACGCCCTGCCGCCAGTCACTGGCGGTCATCGGCTTGCCTTCCGGCCCCAGCCACTCCACGTTGCCGTCGCCTGGCTGCCACCAGCGATCCGCCTGTAGCGCCGGAATGCGCTTGCGCAGATGGATTAAGGCGGCAGTAAAATTGAACAATCCACTGTTGTTGTTTTCCCAGTCGAGCCAGGTCAGCTCGTTATCCTGACAGTAAGCGTTGTTGTTGCCGTGCTGGCTATGACCGTGCTCGTCACCCGCCAGCAGCATCGGCGTGCCCTGCGAGAGCAGCAGCGTGGTCAACAGCGCATGCACGCTGCGCAGCCGATGCTCCGCCACCAGCAGCGGCGCGTTCAGTCCTTCCACGCCGTGGTTGTAACTGTAGTTGCTATTGTGGCCATCGCGATTATCTTCACCGTTGGCTTCGTTATGCTTGTTGTTAAAGCAAACCAGATCGGTAAGCGTAAAACCGTCGTGCGCGGTAATCAGATTGATAGTGGCGGAGGGCAGTCGACCTTCCTGCATAAAGATGTCGCTGGAAGCCGCAAAGCGCGTGGCAAAATGGCCGTTGCTGATATCGCCGTGCAGCCAGTAACGCCGCATCGCGTCACGATACTGGTCGTTCCATTCGGCAAAAGGCGCGGGAAAATTGCCGACCTGATAGCCATCCGGGCCGATGTCCCAGGGTTCTGCAATCAGCTTGCACTTTGAAAGTAGCGGGTCTTCCTGTAGCACTTCAAAGAATGATGCGTGCGGATAATATTCCGGCGTGCGGCCCAGTACCGTCGCCAGGTCAAAACGAAAACCATCAACGTGGCAGACTTCGACCCAATAGCGCAGACACTCCAGCGTCCAGTTCATGACGTTGGGATGGCTGATATTCAATGTATTACCGCAGCCGGTCCAGTTTTCGTATTTGCCCTGCTCGTCTACCCAATAGAAGCTTTTGTTATCCACGCCGCGCTTGTTGAGCGTAGGCCCGTTTTCATCCAGCTCGGCGGTATGGTTAAACACCACGTCCAGAATCACTTCGATCCCTGCCGCGTGCAGCGCTTTTACCGCCTGCTGAAACTCATCGCGCGGATGCAGGCTGTCGACGCCGGACGCATAGCGCGAATCCAGCGCATAGGTTGCCAGCGGGTTATAGCCCCAGTAATTGGTTAACCCGAGCCGTAACAGCCTGGGTTCATGCGCAAAGCAGGCAACCGGCAGCAGTTCCAGCGTCGTAATACCAAGGCGCTTGAAATAATCAATCATCACAGGATGGCCGAGTGCGGCATAGGTGCCGCGCAGCTCCGGTGGAATGCCGGGATGCCGCCTGGTCAGGCCGCGCACGTGGGCTTCATAAATCACCGTGGAGCCCCACGGTACGCGCGGCGGCTGGTCATCTTCCCAGTCAAAATCGTCCGCCAGCACCACGCTTTTCGGCGCGATGGCGGCGCTGTCCGACGTATCCATCTCTTTTACGCCACACTGAAAACGCGGATCGTCCGTTACTTCGCCCACCACCTCGCGAGCGCAGGGATCGATCAGTAGCTTATGTGGATTAAAGCGATGCCCGGCTTCCGGCTGCCACGGCCCGTAGACGCGGTAACCATAGTGCTGCCCTTCTTTGATGGCGGGCAGATAGCCGTGCCAGATATCGCCAGTTCGCGCCGGAAGCTCAATGCGCGTTTCGTGGCCTTTATCGTCAAACAAACAGAGTTCGACCCGCTCGGCATGCTGGGAAAACAGCGTAAAATTGACGCCTTTGCCGTCGTACGTCGCGCCCGAAGGCGTTGGCTTACCGGACTGCACTGAACTCATGAAGCCTCCCTGACCAGCCAGACCGTCGCTAACGGTGGCAAAGTCATACTGACTGAGTGTTCACGGTTATGGCTTGGCAGCGCCTCGCTTTCAATCACGCCCAGGTTGCCCACGTTGCTGCCGTGGTACCAGGCCGAATCGGTGTTCAGCACTTCCCGCCAACTGCCCGGCTGCGTCACGCCGAAACGATAATCGTGACGCGGCACCGGAGTGAAGTTACTGGCGACGATCAGCTCATTGCCTTCACGATCGCGACGAACAAAAACAAACACGGAGTTTTCAAAATCGTCCACCACCAGCCACTCAAAGCCCATCGGATCGAAATCGAGCTGGTAGAGCGGCGCGTGACTGCGATAGGTGTGGTTAAGATCCTTCACCAGACGCTGCACGCCGTGGTGCCAGCCGCCTTCCTCTTCCAGCAGGTGCCAGTCGAGGCTGATGTCGTGGTTCCACTCTTTGCCCTGAGCGAATTCATTGCCCATAAACAGCAGTTTTTTGCCGGGGAAGCCAAACATCCAGCCGTAATAAGCGCGCAGGTTGGCAAATTTCTGCCAGGTATCGCCAGGCATGCGATCCAGAATCGAGCGCTTGCCGTGCACCACTTCGTCATGCGACAGCGGCAGCACAAAGTTTTCGGTCGAGTTATACAGCATGCCGAACGTCAGGTTGTTGTGGTGATGCTTGCGGTAAACCGGGTCAACCTGCATATAGTTGAGCGTGTCGTGCATCCAGCCCAGATTCCACTTGTACCAGAAGCCCAGACCGCCGGTTTCCGCTGGACGAGAAACACCGGGGAAATCGGTAGACTCTTCCGCTACGGTGACGGTGCCCGGTGCGGCGTTACCCAGCGTACGGTTGGTATAGCGCAGGAAGGCGATGGCCTCCAGATTTTCACGGCCGCCAAAATGGTTTGGGATCCATTCGCCTTCTGCACGGCTGTAGTCGCGATAAATCATGGAGGCGACGGCATCCACGCGCAGGCCATCGATGCCAAAACGCTCAATCCAGTACAGCGCGTTGCCGGTCAGATAGTTGCTGACCTCACGACGGCCAAAGTTATAGATCAGCGTATTCCAGTCCTGGTGAAAACCTTCGCGCGGATCGCCGTGCTCATAAAGCTCGGTGCCGTCAAATTTGGCCAGGCCAAAATCGTCGGAAGGAAAATGGCCGGGAACCCAGTCCAGCAGCACGTTTAGTCCGGCCTGATGCGCCACGGCGATAAAGTTGCGGAACTCGTCGCGCGTGCCGAAGCGGCGGGTTGGCGCATACATGCCGGTGGGCTGGTAGCCCCAGCTGCCGTCAAACGGATGCTCGTTAATCGGCATCAGTTCAAGGTGGGTAAAGCCCATCTCTTTGGCATAGGGCACCAGCTGCTCGGCCAGCTCTTTGTAGCTTAGCCAGTAATTGTTATCGGTGTGGCGACGCCATGAGCCAAGGTGCACTTCATAAATGGAGATAGGCGCGTCGAAATCATTCGCGCGCTGGCGCTCTTCGGGCATGGTGGTTTTGGGCGGAATGCCGCAGATCATGGAGGCGCTGTCCGGCCGCATTTGCGCTTCAAAAGCGTAAGGGTCGGACTTCAGCCGCAGCTGGCCCTGCGCGTCGATAATTTCATATTTATAGAGCTGCCCATGAACCGCGCCAGGAACGAACAGCTCCCAAACGCCGCTTTCCTGGCGCAGCCGCATGGGATGGCGACGTCCATCCCAAAAGTTAAAGTCGCCCACCACCGAGACGCGGCGAGCGTTAGGTGCCCAGACGGAAAAGCGCGTGCCGATAACGCCGTCAATCACGTCTGAATGCGCGCCCATGGTTTCATAAGGGCGCAGATGCGTACCTTCCGCCAGCAGCCAGCTGTCCAGTTCTTTCAGCAATGGCCCAAAGCGATAGGCGTCATCAATTAAATTCTGCTGTCCGTGCCAGGTGACGGCCAGCTGATAGCGAAACATGTTTTTGCGACGAGGGATCACACCCTGGAAAAAGCCACGTGAATCAATGCATTCCAGCTGGCCGCACTTGCGTCCGGTGCTGGTTTCAATTACCCATACTTCAGTAGCATCCGGCAGCAGCGCGCATACCGTCAGACCTTGTTTGGTCTTATGCATGCCAAGAAGCGAAAAAGGGTCTGCGTAATGGCCGGAAATTAACGCGTTAATTAACCGGCGATCCGTAAGCTCCGACATGACTGTACCTGTAATGTATGGCAGGCGATCCTTTTTTAGAAAAAAATGAATGCACTGCTCTTCATTGAGCCAAAAACACGCTGTCGGGTGTAGCCATCCAGTGGGAAAGATCCGCCGCAGCGTGCGACAACTTCAGTTAGATACTCAAAACGCGATTACGCAGGAAAGCTGCTCCGGCATTCTGCGATCGGCCGATACAGCTAAGCATAGCCAGGGCGCAACTAAAGCCCGCACCGAATGCAGAAAAATATTGCTTTGAGATCAAACTTTCACAGATTGACAAACTGAAAAGCAGCGCGGCGGGGGAAAACAGGCGGAAAAAAGCGTTGAGTGGTTGATTATCTGACGGACTTTACGGGTTTACAGAAGCAAAAAATCAGGTCTGACGAAGAGGATAGCGCGGGAAGATCGATAAACGGTGGCGGTTGTTAACGCCAGATCTGGCAGAAAAATCGGCGAAAAGCCCGGCGCAATGTCTTTCTCGCGCCGGGCTAACTTCTTTAGTCCACCAGTAGACGCAGCATACGGCGCAGCGGCTCGGCAGCACCCCACAGCAGCTGATCGCCAACCGTGAAGGCGGAAAGATATTCCGGCCCCATGTTCAGCTTGCGCAGACGGCCAACCGGCGTTTTCAGCGTGCCGGTAACGGCCGCTGGCGTCAGTTCGCGCATGGTCAGCTCGCGGTCGTTTGGCACCACGGTAGCCCATTCGTTATGGGCAGACAGCAGCTGTTCGATTTCCGCCAGCGGCACGTCTTTTTTCAGCTTAAGGGTAAACGCCTGGCTGTGGCAGCGCAGCGCGCCGACGCGGACGCACAGGCCATCAACCGGAATGGTTTGCGCCGTTTGCAGAATTTTGTTGGTTTCCGCCTGGCCTTTCCACTCTTCGCGGCTCTGACCGTTTTCCAGCTGCTTGTCGATCCACGGAATCAAACTGCCCGCCAGCGGAACGCCGAAGTTATCGGTCGGCAGAACGCCATTACGGCTCATTTCGGTAACTTTACGTTCGATGTCCAGAATAGCGGAAGCCGGGTTTTGCAGCTCTTTTGCGACGTGATCGTGCAGCATGCCCATCTGCGTCAGCAGTTCACGCATGTGGCGCGCGCCGCCGCCGGAAGCCGCCTGATAGGTAGCAACCGATGCCCATTCCACCAGATCGTGCGCAAACAAACCGCCCAGAGACATCAGCATCAGGCTAACGGTACAGTTACCGCCCGCGAAGGTTTTAATGCCTTTATCCAGGCCCTGGCGAATAACCTGGTGGTTAACCGGGTCAAGAATAATCAGCGCGTCGTCCTGCATGCGCAGCGTAGAGGCCGCATCAATCCAGTAACCCTGCCAGCCCGCCGCGCGCAGCTTTGGATAGATCTCGGTGGTATAGTCGCCGCCCTGACAGGTGATAATGATATCCAGCGCCTTTAACGCCTCCAGATCGTACGCGTTCTGCAGCAGCCCCGGCGACTGGCTACCGAACTGCGGCGCGGCCTGGCCATGCTGAGAAGTAGAGAAAAACACCGGGCGAATGACGTCAAAATCGCGTTCTTCCATCATGCGCTGCATCAGCACGGAACCCACCATACCGCGCCAGCCAATAAGTCCTGTCGATTTCATGTTGCACCTGTTTCAGGCTGGTTCACTCATTTATACCGTTCTGACAGAGAAATATGTCGGATACGGCACCCGGCAGAAGGCAAACCGTCTGTGATTTATCGCCTGACCTGTTAGAGTGAAAGTGATAAGAAAGAAATATGGCTATCACCTTACAAAATGCTGGAAAAGTGGCAAGTAAATTAAATCGATTAGTCCCGCTTTTTTAGCAGTAATGCTTATAACAGGCGGCAAAATCCGCAGAGCGATGAGAACAAACGATGACAGAGATGATTTCGGTAACCGTATTATTGCTGCTTATTATGGACCCATTGGGCAATTTGCCGATTTTTATGTCGGTTTTGAAGCATCTGGAGCCGAAACGTCGTCGCGCGGTGCTGATCCGTGAAATGCTGATCGCGCTGGGGATCATGCTGCTATTTTTGTTCGCCGGTGAAAAAATTCTCGCCTTTTTAAACCTGCGCACGGAAACCGTTTCGATTTCCGGCGGCATTATCCTGTTTTTGATCGCCATCAAGATGATTTTCCCTTCACATGAGAGCAGCAGTAGCGGTCTGCCCGCAGGTGAAGAACCCTTTCTGGTGCCGTTAGCTATTCCCCTGGTGGCTGGCCCTTCACTGCTGGCGACGCTGATGCTGTTATCCCATCAGTATCCCGACCAGATTGGTCATCTGGCCGGGGCGTTACTGATAGCCTGGGGCGTAACGGTTACTATCCTGCTGCTGTCAGGTCTGTTTTTGCGGCTGCTGGGCGAAAAAGGCGTTAACGCGCTGGAACGGCTGATGGGATTGATTTTGATCATGCTGGCGACGCAGATGTTTCTGGACGGCATCCGCGCTTATATGAAGTTTTGAGTAAAGAAGTGGGCAATTATTTCTGGTCCAGAGGTAACATTCAGAGGAACGAAAAATCACGTTAAGCAATATTTTCGTCCTCTGTCACCTCTTGTAATGGCCATAGATGTTCTCTGGTCACCACTGTCGCCAGCGTGAAGAAATAATGGTCGAGCTTAAGCAGCTCCGGAATGCCTGGTTGGCCTTCCTGACCGTCGGTGTATCGCTTTCTCACTCTTCTGAGCGGGGCAGATGGTTCTGGCAACAGCATAGCGGCGATTAAGCTTAGAGAAAAACATCTCAGGAATCATTTTTAAAAAAGGACTCTATAACTATTTCAAGCGCTAATAAAGCGCCCTGTTACCAGCCAAAAATATAACCTTCATTTTTATTACTGTGACCACTATCACAGCACTAAACATAAAAATTACTAACATCCAAAAAGGGATCCAATCAAAAAGGAGATATTAATGCATACGCTAAACATTCAAGAAATAGATGTAGTATCCGGCGCAGGATTAGAAAATTGCAATATCCCAGATATGTCCAAAGAAGTTATTAGTGGAGCCATAACCGGAGGTTTTGCGGGAATGTGGACCGCTAGCGTTGCAATTCCAGGCTTGGGCGCAGTTCCAGGCTGGTTAGCTGGCGCCCTTGGAGGAGGTAGCCTGGCAGGATTGATCTACGGAGCTAAATGCTGGTGGTGAATCTTCCTGACAAGAAGTTATTGAGAATAATAACAGCATCGCTTTTATACTCAATAATCATGTCAATAATGAGCTATTATTCAAGTGAGTCCTATCAATGGCAAAAAGCGTTATTATCTGCCATGTCTGGAATATTATTTTTCTTGTTTTTTTATAAATTCAGGAAATAAAAAACGTCATCGTTCTAAATTTAAAAGGATTGTTTTCGGATCCTTTTTTATAACCGCCTGACCAAAATTACTTAACATGACTTTTCGTTCCACTGAGCATCAGGCGCCCGTTTAGTGTATTAAAACTATCAGGTCAGGAAGGCGAGCAGCGTCAGGCTGCCCGCCAATCCCTAAGAAAGCAGCTCGAACGCGATCATCCCTACGATAGCGCCCGTAGTGCCCAGAATGGTTTCCATCATCGTCCAGGTTTTTAGCGTCTGGCCTTCCGTTGCGCCGGTAAAGCGGCCAAACAGCCAGAAGCCCGCGTCGTTAACGTGGCTGAAAATGATAGAGCCACCCGCAATACAGATAGACAGGGCGGCCATCTGCGCGCCGGAATAATGCAGCGGCTCAATCACCGGCATAATCAGGCCAACCGCCGTCAGACAGGCCACCGTCGCCGATCCCTGGATGATGCGCACCGCACCAGCCAGAATAAAACAGGCCAGCGCAACCGGTAAGCCCGCGCCGGTCAGCGCATGTCCCAGCGCCGGACCAACGCCGGAATCCACCAGCACCTGTTTAAAGACGCCGCCCGCACCAATGACCAGCAGGATAATGCCCGCAGGCTGTAAGGCGCTGCCGCAAATCTGCATCACTCGCTCTTTGTCCATGCCCTGACGGTAGGCCAGACCATAAATAGCCAGCAGACAGGCGAGCAGAATGGCGATAAACGGATGGCCGATAAATTCCAGCCATTCATACAGCGTGGTGCCTTCGGTCACAAAGCGCGCGCCAATAGTTTTTAGCCCAACCAGAATCAGCGGGAACAGGATCAGCGATAGGCTAAAGCCAAACGAAGGCATTTTGCTTTCGTCAAACTCCGGATGGCTGGTTTCCGTCGGTAGCGTAAACACCACGCGGCGGCTGATAAAGTTACCGAAAAGCGGCCCGGCAATCAGCATACTGGGGATCGCGGCGCACACGCCGAGCAAAATCATCCAGCCGAAATCAACGTGCATCTGTGAAGCCAGCAGCATCGGTGCCGGGCCAGGCAGCA
This sequence comes from Erwinia sp. BNK-24-b, assembly GCF_047456155.1. Taxonomy (NCBI): domain Bacteria; kingdom Pseudomonadati; phylum Pseudomonadota; class Gammaproteobacteria; order Enterobacterales; family Erwiniaceae; genus Erwinia; species Erwinia sp. BNK-24-b. Next base: position 201,353 of record NZ_CP179901.1, on the reverse strand, counting down.
AAAATGCAGCGGCGGCAGCCACACCAGCAAACAGCGGGATCACCAGCTTGACCAGGTTATCCCCGGTCCGGCGCGCGACAGCAAAAGCGATGCTGATCAGCAGAACCACAGCAACTTCAAAGAACAGCGGTAGCGCACAAATGAGTCCGGCAATGCCCATCGCGTAGTGCGCGCGGCTTTCGCCAAACGTTTTAAGCATTTTGACGGCTATCTGATCGACAGCGCCGGTTTCATGCAGAATTTTGCCAAACATCGCGCCCAGCGCGACCACGATAGCCAGAAAGCCCAGCGTGCCGCCCATGCCTTTCTGCATGGTGGCGGCAATATCTTCAAGCCGCATGCCGGAAAAAATGCCGGCCCCAACGGAAACTAACATCAAGGCTAAAAAAGCATGCATACGCGCTTTCATAACCAGAAACAGCAGCAGCAAAACAGAGCCTGCGGCGGTTAATACCAGTGTTGCAGTAGCCATTACATCCCACTTAGTTTTTTAGCGCACCTTCGATGGTGGCAATAGTGGCAGCCACAACCTCATCCAGCGTTTGATTAATGTCCACGACTAATACATCGCGCTCGTCTTCGCCTGGTTCCTCTAACGTTGCAAACTGCGTTACCAGCATTTGTGGTTTAAAGAAGTGGCCTTTACGCGCGCGCAGACGAGATTCGATAGTGTCGAAATCGCCCTTAAGGTAAACAAAAGAGAGGTTGTCATTACCTTCGCGCAGGATGTCGCGATAGCTCTGCTTCAGCGAAGAGCAGACAATCAGCGAGACCTGGTTGGTCCGCTGCATAGCAAAAGCGGCGTCGTTAATCGCCTTCAGCCACGGCTGCCTGTCCTGATCGTTCAGCGCATGGCCTTCCGCCATTTTCTGGATGTTGCTACGCGGATGCAGGAAATCGCCATCCAGGAAAGCGGCCTTAAGATGATAAGCCACGGCATTGGCTACGGCAGATTTACCGCTGCCTGAAACGCCCATCAACACAAAAACATGATTGGACGAAGGGGATTTGTTCATTGTTTTACTCCGGCAAAGATGTCTGGGCCTGGCCCGTCAGTTGTTAGCGTCCTGTTGTTATCGGTAACATTGTCTGGACGCCCGTGAAGTATGGCAACAGATGCGCAGGAAAAAGCTGGTAAATGTGAGATGGTTCAAAAAAATGACAGTTTCAGAGTGTTTGCGGCACAAAGCGACAAAAAGCCTGCTCAACGAGGGCTGAAAAGCTGAAGTGCGTCCGAGATGAGGCGCGCCTACCGCGCCATAAATGACGCGGCTCGAATGACTATGAAGGATATTTTAGTGGTCTGAAGAGCAGACAAGGACGGGCGCGTCAGCAGATTGTTAATGACCAGTCGCCGCCAACAATCAGATGCTGCCACCTTCTGAAATAGTAAAACCCAGGTCGATTTGCTGCGTTCCTGTTTGCTCGCCACGAATACGTGCCAGCAGCAGCGAGGCCGAAACCTGCCCCATTTTTTCACGCGGCGTCAGTACCGTAGCCAGCTCTGGCGTGACAACCTGGGTAATATCGTGGCCGTGAAAACCGGCAATGGCGATATCTTCCGGCACGCGAAGCCCCTGTCGCTGACATTCAAACATGGCACCCACCGCAAGGTCATCATTAGTACAAAAGAGGCTGTCCGTATCCGGATAACGTGCTTGCGCTTCTTTAAGCAGCAGGCCGCCCATCGAAAACGAAGAAGGTTCTTCCATCATAATACTGCGCGGCGCCAGGTTTGCCTCACGCATCGCCTTTTCATAACCTTCGTGTTTTAACAGCGTGCGCTCATCCAACCTTGCGCCAAGGTAAACCGTGCGGCGATGGCCTTTTTTCAAAATGGCATGCGTCATCTGCCGCGCCGCTTCGACGTTATCGAAGCCGACGGCCAGATCCAGACAGGGAGAAACGCAGTCCATCATTTCCAACACCGGGATGCCCGCCGTTTCTATCATGCGCAGGCTTGCTGGCGTATGGGTTCGTTCAGTCAGGATAAGCCCGTCAATGTTCCAGCCCAGCAGCGAACGCATCTGCAATTCTTCTTTCTCTGCGCTATAGCCGAAGTGCCCGAGCATCGTCTGGTAACCTGCCGCATCGGTAACGGTTTCGATGCCGCGCAGTACATCGGCAAAAACCTGGTTGGTCAACGAAGGAAGCAGCACGCCAATTGCCCGACTGGTAGCGTTGGATAAAATGTCCGGCGCGCGGTTAGGGATGTAGCCCAGCTCGTCCAGCGCCTCAGCGATGCGGCTCTGCAAAGCGACAGAAACCTGATCGGGATTGCGCAGATAGCGGCTAACGGTCATTTTGGTAATGCCTACACGATCGGCAACGTCCTGTAATACCGGCCTTTTTTTCTTCATTTTTTTCAGGTAGTCAGAGGGTAAGTTAGCTGAGTGTAACAAAAATGGCAGGAAAACGGTGAGGGGCGCGGAAGACCGCGCCCAAAGTGTGAACTTAAACCGGCGGCAGATCGAACAACAGGATTTCGGCGTCGCTGTCGGCTTTAATACTCAATGCCGCTTCATCCCAGATAGCGAAGGCGTCGCTGGTGCCCGCTTTCTCATCGTTGATGGCGACATCACCTTTTACAACCTGAATCCAGATACGGCGATTTAGTTCAACTTCAACCGTATCCTGTTCGCCCTGTTTCAGGACCCAGCGAGAAAGAGTCATATCCTGATAAACTTTCAGCGAACCTTCCCGTGCGTCCGGTGATAACACCAGCTGCCGGCCCTGCACATCGGCAAAACGACGCTGATCGTAACGCGGCGTAATACCGGTTTTTTCCGGGATAATCCAGATCTGGTACAGATGCAGCGGGATATCTTTGCTGGCGTTATATTCTGAATGGCGCACGCCGGTACCGGCACTCATAATCTGGAACTCGCCCGCCGGAATCTGCTCTTTGTTACCCATGCTGTCCTGATGCTCAACGGTACCGGAAAGCACATAGGTCAAAATTTCCATATCTTTATGGGGATGGGTACCAAACCCCTGGCCTGCGTCGATCACATCTTCGTTAATCACTCGCAGCGCCGAAAAGCCCATAAAGTTGGCGTCGTAGTAGTTAGCGAAGGAGAACGTGTGCCAGCTGTCCAGCCAGCCGTGGTTAGCGTGACCGCGCTCTTCTGCTTTGCGTAAATAAATCATATTCAATCCTCCTCAACGTTTTCAGCTAGTCTGAACCTGCACCGGGCGGGAAGATAGCGGAGAAAATTGTCTCCTCTGTTCAAATTATTCGACTAATTTGCAGCACAACATTCAGATTCTTTGCGTGAGCAACGGCATACGATTGTCGCGAAAAGAGTTACTAAAGAAGTTACGGATGGCAGGAAAAAACAAGGCGCGGGATGGGCTACAAAACTGTCTCTTGCTGGATGACAGGCAAAAAAAAGCCAGCACCCGAGCTGGCTAAAAATATTGGAAGCAATGTGAGCAATGTCGTGCCTTCCCGACCGGCCCGTGAAGTCCGTATCGAAAACGCATGACAATAATAATCATTATCATTCGCACTTGTAAAGTTTTTCCTGCGCTTTTTCCCGCTTGCTTTTCTGGCTGAATCCCCTGATTTTAGAAAGGTTTTTTCAATCAGAGCAGACGGTTACCCTTACCCTTCCAGCAAAAGATTAACGTATGCTTGATATAAAAATGTTTTTCCTCTGGTTCGCCCTGTTGTCTCAACGAGGATCCCAGCTTTTACCAACGCTTTGACAGCCGCATTTGCGGTAGGAAAGGTAACGCCAAGCTCTGCCTGCGCACGTTCCACGCTTACTTTAGGCATTGTGGGCAGTAATTCAAAAAGCCGAAATGCCTGCAATGTAACCGGCTCAGCATATAATATCTTTTTGCGATCTCTGGCGATTAAAGAGGCAATTTGAACAATACTGCGCTGCGCTTCTTCTGCAGCGGCCTCAACCCCTTTCAGGAAAAAAACAACCCAGGATTCCCAGTCACCGGAGTCACGAAGCCGGGAAAGGCGGCGATAGTACTCTGTCTGATGTGCTTTCAGGTAGCCCGACATATATAAAAGCGGCTCTGGGAGAAGCTGCCATTCTTCAAGCAGCATAGCTATTAACAACCGCCCTATACGACCATTCCCATCAAGAAATGGGTGAATAGTTTCAAACTGGGCGTGTATCAGGGCAATACGTACCAGTGGAGGTAAACCAGATTGCTTATCATGGATATAGAGTTCGAGGTCGCTGAGCAGGTTTATCACCTCTTCGGGTGGTGGAGGGACGTAAGCAGCATTTCCCGGGCGAGTTCCTCCAACCCAGTTTTGTGTAGTACGAACAGCTCCCGGTTGTTTACTTGCGCCACGTACCCCTTTTAATAAAATTTTATGAGCTTCAGTGAGCAGTCGAACAGAGACGGGGAGTCCTACAGGTGAATGAATTTGCTCTCTGATAAATTTAAAAGCCTGCAAGTAGTTAGTGACTTCTTCAACATCATCAGCATTGGCTACAGTAAGTCCGGCTTCGTTATCGAAAACGTCATTTAATGTTGCCTGAGTCCCTTCCAGTTGAGAAGTTAACAAAGCTTCCCTGCGTATCGCGCTATAAATCAGCCATTCGCCTGACATGACCAATCCCGTCATCCCCGATAATCGGGCTATCGCCAGCTCTGCCCGATGATTGAGAGCACGGTATGAATCAACCGCAAGTTCAGGCGAACCGGGCGGCAATGCAAAAGGAATAAACGCTTTTACATTTTCGTTGTAACTATGCGTGATGACATATCGACCTGAAATCCTTTGCTCCATGTAAAACTCCTTTCTTAGGCCGTTTTTATTAAAGCGTCCTTTAATAAGACACCGTTTTATTAAAAAAATCTTTAATTAGTCTCCTTTCATTCTACGCCTGACGGGTTTTATAAATAATACGCTCTTTTAGCCTGCTTTCTATGCCGCTTTTCCCGCTTGCTTTTCTGGCTGGATCCCCTGATTTTGGAAAGGAAATAACCAAAAGGAGCAAGAGATGAGTGAGATAGTGATAAGACACGCCGCCGTTGAGGATGCCGCCGCGCTGTATCGTATTCTTAGCCAGCCGGAAACCTATACCGATACGCTCCAAATCCCTCATCCTTCGCTTCATTTGCTTCAGGAACGCCTGCAAAAACTCCAGCCCGGCATGCAGCGTCTGGTGGCCTGTATCGATGAGCAGGTCGTCGGTGAGTTATCCCTGGAAGTCAACGGCCGCGCCCGTCGGCGTCATACGGCCACTTTTGGACTGTGCGTTGACTGCCACTATCGTGGCCGCGGTGTGGCCTCGGCTTTGATGCAGGAGATGGTCAGCCTGTGCGATAACTGGCTGGGCGTGGAGCGCATTGAGCTAACGGTATTTGCCGACAACGATGTTGCCGTCAGGCTTTATCAGCGATTTGGGTTTACTACGGAGGGTGTTGCGCGTCGCTTTGCTATCCGGAATGGTGAGCAGGTTGATGCGCTTTATATGGCGCGGCTGAGAGAAAAATAAACCGATCATAAGGGCGATAGCCACTATCGCCCTTATGGTGAGCTGTTAGTAGCCCGCGGTTAAATCATCGATAGATCGCGGGTCGGATGCACCATACAGCGTACCGTCCGGACCAATCATAATGCTTTGCGTACTGCCCATCGCTGGCAGGACTTTGACGTGCTGGCCTTTGTCACCCAGCAGCTTCAGCGTATCCGGGCTGAAGCCTTTTTCTACGCGCAGCTGATCCGGCAGCCACTGATGATGAAAGCGTGGCGCGTTGGTTGCTTCCGCGACGTTCATGCCAAAGTCGATGCTGTTGACCACCATTTGCAGCACGGTAGTAATAATCCGGCTACCGCCCGGGCTGCCAGTGACCAGCCAGGTTTTGCCATCTTTCGCCACGATAGTTGGCGACATAGACGATAATGGCCGCTTGTAAGGCTGTACCGCATTGGCCTCGCCGCCTACCAGGCCATAAATATTTGGCGTGCCCGGCTTGGCAGAAAAGTCGTCCATCTCGTTATTCAGCAGAATGCCGCTCTTCCCTGCCACGATGCCACTACCGAAGTAGGTGTTCAGCGTATAGGTTACGGCTACCGCATTGCCCTGCTTATCCACCACGGAAAAATGGGTAGTCTGATTACTTTCATAAGGCGCAAGCTTGCCGGGCTTAATTTCTGTTGAAGGGCGAGCCTTATTAACATCAATCTGCTGCGCCAGCGATTTTGCATAGGCCTTATTGGTTAAAGCCTGCCACGGCACCTTCACAAAATCGGGATCGCCCAAATATTCAGAACGATCGGCATAGGCGTATTTTTCCGCCTCTGCCATCACCTGCATGGCATCGGCGCTGCCGAAGCCCATTTTCGCCAGGTCGAAGTTTTCCAGAATATTCAGGATTTCTACAATATGAATGCCGCCTGAAGAGGGTGGCGGCATTGAAAAGACTTCATAACCGCGATAGGTGCCGCTAATTGGTTTGCGCTCCACGGCTTTATAGTTTGCCAGATCCGCTTTGCCAATCAGGCCGCCGTTCTGTGTCATTTCCGCGGCAATCTGGTCGGCAATTTCACCTTTATAGAAGGCGTCCGGGCCAAGGGTAGCGATCAGCCTCAGACTATGGGCAAGATTATGCTGCACCAGCTTTTCGCCGCGCGCATAAGGCTGGCCATCCGGCTTATAAAAAATGGCCTTGCTGTTGGGATGATTAACCAGCACTTCTTTACCATAAACCTTCAGGTCGTCGGCCAGCGCTTCGTTGACCACAATGCCTTTTTCCGCCAGTTTAATGGCGGGCGCTATCAGCTGCGCAAGTGGCAGCGTGCCGTACTTCTGGCGGGCTAAGGCAAAGCCCGCAACGGTGCCGGGAACGCCCGAAGCCAGATGAGAGGTAAGCGATTTTTTACTGTCTGCGTTGCCCTGAGCGTCCAGGAACATGTCGCGGCTGGCCTTAATCGGTGCCATTTCCCGAAAATCGATAGCGGTAGTACGGCCCGAAGCGGTACGGATCAGCATAAAGCCGCCGCCGCCAAGATTGCCGGCCTGCGGATGCGTTACCGCCAGCGCGTAGCCAACCGCGATTGCCGCATCGACGGCGTTACCGCCCTGCTTCAGCACGTCCACGCCTACCTGCGTAGCCAGCGCATCCACAGAAGCAACCATACCATGCTGCGCCGTTTCCGGATGGAAAGTATCCGCGCTCACGCCATAAGAGACTGGCGGCGCAGTTGTTGCTGCCGTTGCGCTTTGGCAAAGAAACAACGCCGTTACCAGCGCTGCTGCCAGCTTTGTCCTGCTTTGTCCCATAGTAACCTCTTATTAGTATTATTTACGTTTGTTTACCGACTCTAACTATGCACAAAATAAGCAGAAAGGCGAGACATCATGCAAATTCAGAACGGGCCTCAGGCTGAAAGGGAGCGGCTGGCATACAATGAAGTAACAGTAATAGGGAGGTATCAGATGAAATGGTTAATCGTTTGTGTCGCGCTGTTGCCGCTTGGCAGCATGGCGCAGGTAATAAACAATACGGATCCAAACCAGCCGGGCTACAACCCCAGCTCGCAGCGCATGCAGTCACAAATGCAGACGCAACAAACGCAGCAGCAGAGGAAATTGCAGCAGGATCAGCAGCAGCAGAGCCAGCAGCTACAGCGCAAAGTGCAGGAGCAACGCGACAGCGCTTCGCAACGCGTGTTGCAGACGCAGCCTGGTGCAACTACCGCGCCACCGGTTCAGCAGAACAATAATTAAAAGTTTCTGAGACAGAGAACGCTGGCAAAGCGCAGTCGGTAAACGCTTTGCCACCAGCCACAAATGATGATGTTTGCCAGCTCAGATTCTGAAAGCTTGCCGCAGACGCCGCCTCGCTGGTTGGCACCTACGGCATTGCTTTTATAAAGAGCGGCATCGCCAGTCCGTGTAAAACGTTTAACGCTCTGAACGTCAGTCTGGAGCCTGGACGCCAGCCGAAGATGTAGCAAAGTCGGCACTTAACAGATCGATACGATCGGTACAGATAGCATCAACCCCCCAGCTCAGTAATGCTCTGGCCCGCTCGGGCTGGTTAACCGTATAAACCAGAATCCGTAGCCCCGCCGCTTTTAGCGCCGCCACCCTCTCCTGATTTAATACTTTATGGTTGAAATGCACAGATATGCAGTCAAGGCTCTCGGTCATCTGCTGCCAGTCATCATGCCATTCGTGCAATAGCAGCCCGCGCGGCAGTTCCGGTACGGCCTGCATCGCCGCCGCCAGCGCATCGTAAGAGAATGATGACAGCAAAGGCGCGGTCTGGTTTTGCCAAAGCTCGCGAGCCGCCAGCGCCACGACGCGTCCGGTTTCCGCTTCCAGCCCCGTAGTGGGCTTGATCTCAATATTAGCCATCATGTTGTAGGAAGCGCAGCGCTCCGCAACCTGTGACAGCAGCGGCAGTCGCTCACCGGCAAAATCGTTACCGAACCAGCCGCCGACATCCAGCTGTAGCAGCTTCTCCCACGGCAGCTGTCCGGCGATGCCCCAGCCGTTGCTGGTTCTGTCCAGCGTATCGTCGTGCAGCAAAAAGATTTCGCCGTCCAGCGACAGCTTAACGTCAAACTCAATCATTTTATGGCCCAGCCGCGCGCCGGTATCAATACCGGCGAGGGTGTTTTCCGGAGCCAGCTTGCCGCCGCCGCGATGGGCGACGATAGCGGGATAAGGCCAGGTTTTAGCAGTCATTCGAGCCGTTGTCCGTTGTGAGTGTCAAAGAAGTGTAGCGATTCTGGCGGTAAATGCAGCCACAGCAGGCTACCGATGGCCGGACGCTGGACGTGGGGCAAACGCACAACCATATTACTGTTGCCCCATTTGCCGTGGGCGAGATTATCTGCGCCCAACATCTCCAGCGTTTCTACCGCCAGCGCCAGCCCGCTTTGCCTGTCGGCTAACCTGATATGCTCTGGCCGGATCCCTACCGTCAACTGGCGGCCTGCCCACTGTGGTTTAGCCTGCGGTAGAGGTACGGCGCTTGCCGCCAGCAGCAGCTGTGAACCATCCGGACTGATCTCTCCTTCCAGCAGATTCATGGCGGGCGCGCCAATAAAGCTGGCCACAAAACGCGTGGCGGGCCGTTCATAGATCTCAACCGGCGTGCCTAGCTGCTCCAGTACGCCTTTATTCATCACCATTACGCGCTGTGCCAGCGTCATCGCCTCAACCTGGTCGTGCGTCACGTACAGACTGGTGGTTTGCAGGCGACGATGCAGCTGCTGTAGCTCAAGCCGCATCTGTACCCGCAGCCGCGCATCAAGATTGGATAAAGGCTCGTCAAACAGGAAAACCGCTGGTTCACGCACGATAGCACGCCCCATTGCCACGCGTTGACGCTGGCCGCCGGAAAGCTCGCGCGGACGACGGTGTAGCAGCGCTTCCAGCTCCAGGCTTTTGGCCGCCTCCAGAACGCGCTGACGAATATGCGCTTTACCCATACCGCGGATTTTCAGCCCGTAAGCCATATTCTGCTCAACGCTCATATGTGGGTAGAGCGCATAGTTTTGAAACACCATCGCGATGCCGCGATCTTTCGGTTCCAGGTTGGTTACGCGTTCGCTGTCGATATAGATATCGCCGCTGCTTACCTGCTCCAGCCCGGCCACCATACGCAGCAGTGTTGATTTGCCACAGCCGGAAGGCCCTACCATCACCATAAATTCGCCGTCGCGGATATCAACGTCCAGCGGCTGGATAATCTGGTTTTTGCCGTCATAAGATTTGGTGACGGCCTGAAATTTTACGCCTGCCATGCTATTTCTCGCTCTCTACCAGCCCGCGAACAAAAGCGCGCTGCATCACTAAAACAATCATTACCGGTGGGATCATGGTCAGCAGCATGGCCGCCATGACCAGGTTCCACTGCGTGGGGGTGCCGTCACCGGTACCAATCATGCTGCGGATACCCGCTACGGCTGTGCCTAAATCAATATCGTTGATAATCAGCAACGGCCAGAGGTACTGGTTCCAGCCGTAAATAAAGGTGATGACAAACAGCGCGGCCAGATTCGTTTTTGACAGCGGCAGCACGATGTCCCAAAAGAAGCGCATCGGTCCCGCGCCGTCGATGCGTGCTGCTTCGATTAGCTCATCCGGCAGGGTCATAAAAAACTGGCGAAACAGAAAGGTCGCGGTCGCGGAAGCCATCAGCGGCAACGTTAGCCCGCTATAGCTGTCCAGCATGTGCAGGTTTGAAATGACTTCGACCGTCGGAAAGATACGTACTTCAACCGGCAGCATCAGCGTGATAAAAATCAGCCAGAAAAACAGCCCGCGCAGCGGAAAGCGGAACCACACCAGCGCAAAGGCGGACAGGATCGAGACCGAAATTTTCCCGATGGTAATCGCCAGCGCCATCAGCGTGCTATTGAACAACATCTTGCCGAAAGGCGCGGTATTTTGCGCCACGCCGTGCTGCCAGATAGCGCTGATATTATCCCAAAGAGCGTGACCGGGGATTAACGGCATGGGCACCTGAAAGACTTCGCTGTTGCTTAACGTCGCGGCGACAAAAGCCACGTAAAGCGGAAAAAGCACGGTCAATACGCCCAGCCCCAGCATGATATGGCTGAAAATGGTCAGCCCGCGTCGATTTTCAATCATTGGTAACGCACCCTTTTCTCGACATAGCGAAACTGAATCACCGTCAGCGCTATTACCAGCACCATCAGCACCACCGACTGGGCGGAAGAAGAGGAGAGATCCAGACCGGCAAAGCCTTCGCGATAAATTTTGTAGATAAGCGTGGTGGTCGACTGTACCGGCCCGCCGCCCGTTGCGGCATCGATAACCGGAAAGGTGTCAAAGAAGGCGTAAACCAGGTTGACTACCACCAGAAAGAATCCCACCGGCGTAATCAGCGGCAGCGAAATCTGGAAAAAACGACGTACCGGGCCAGCGCCATCAATAGCCGCCGCTTCGGTCAGCGATTTGGGGATAGACTGCAACGCCGCAAAGAAAAACAGGAAGTTGTAGCTCATCTGCTGCCAGACGGAAGCCAGTACTACCAGCGTCATCGCCTGGCCGCTGTTTTGCGCATGGTTCCAGCTGTAGCCAAGCTGGCCAAGAAAATGCGTAATCAATCCCTGGCCGGGGCTAAACAGAAACATCCATAGCACCGCCGCGACCGCTGGTGCAACGGCATAGGGCAGCAGAAACAGCGTCTGATAGAAGCGCTTCAGTCGCAGAACGTGATCGGTCAGCGCGGCAAAAAACAGCGACACTACCAGGCCAATTACCGTCACCAGACCGCTAAAAATCAGCGTGGTTTTAAAGGAATCAAGGTAATACTCATCATCCAGCAGCCTGGTAAAGTTTTCCATGCCGACAAAAGTGCTGGATATACCGAAAGGATCGACGCGCTGTACCGAATACCATAAGGCTTCACCAGCGGGCCAGAGAAAGAAGATCAGCGTAATCAGCAGCTGCGGCAGCATCAGCAGATAAGGCAGCCAGCGTGAACGAAAAACAGGACGTGAAGAGGACATAAAAAGACTCTGAAAATGCGCCTGAAGGCAGCATAAGCGCCACCTGAAATGCAGCCGAACCGTTATTGCGGCACGGCTGCGCTACAGATTTATTGCTTAACGGTTTGCTCGAAACGTCTCAGCAGAAGGTTACCGCGAGTAACGGCGTTATCCAGCGCGGCCTGCGGGGTTTTCTTGCCGGTCCAGACGCCTTCCAGCTCTTCATCGATGATGGTGCGGATCTGCGGCATATTGCCCAGGCGCATCCCTTTGGTGAACGGCAACGGCGGCTTGTTCAGCATCTGGCGCGTGGCGATATCGGCCCCCGGATTTTTATCGTAAAAGCCCTGTTTGCGCGTCAGATCGTAGGCCGCTGTGGTGACAGGCAGATAACCGGTTTTCTGATGCCATTCGGCAGCAATTTCCGGCTGCGCCAGGAACTGCATAAATTCCGCGACGCCTTTATAAGTGGCGGCATCTTTGCCCTTCATTACCCACAGGCTGGCCCCGCCGATCATGGCGTTTTGCGGCGCATTTGGCACCGTATCATCATATGGCATCATGCCAACGCCATAATTGAATCTGGCATAATGGCGGATATCAGCCAGCGAGCCGGATGATGCCGTAGTGATGCCGCAGTCACCGTTATAAAATTTGGCAGTGGGTTCATCTTTGCGGCCGAAGTAGGTGAAATCACCTTTTTTATTCATCTCTTCCAGCATCTGGATATGGCGCACCTGAACTGGCTTATTGAATTCCAGTACGGCATCAGCGCCATCAAAGCCGTTGTTGTTAGTCGCGACCGGCAGAGCATGCCAGGCGCTAAAGTTTTCAATCTGAATCCAGCCCTGCCAGCCGCTGGCATAACCGCAGCTCATACCGGATTTACGCAACGCGGCGGCATCTTTTGCCAGCTCCTGCCAGGTTTTGGGCGGCTCATCCGGGTTCAGGCCCGCTTTTTTAAACGCGTCTTTATTGTAATAAAGCACTGGCGTAGAGCTGTTAAACGGTTGTGAAATCAGATGGCCCGTTTTCGAGTCGCTGTAATAACCGGAAACCGTCGGCACAAACTGTTTTTCGTCAAAAGGAATGCCCGCATTTTTAAAAACATCGTAGACCGGCACGATAGCGTGAGAAGCCATCATCGTTGCCGTGCCGACTTCGTAAACCTGCAGAATGGCCGGTGCGCGGTTAGAGCGTACGGCGGCGATCCCAGCGGCAAGGCTTTGTTCGTAGTTGCCTTTATAGGTTGGTACGATCTTGTAATCAGGATGGGAGTCGTTAAAGCGCTGCGCGAGGGAGTTAACCTCCACGCCCAGCTCGCCTTCCATAGAGTGCCAGAACGGGATATCGGTGGCGGCCAGCGCCTGCCCGCTTAGGGTTAGCCCCACTACAATGCTCAGTCTGGATAAACTTGAGAACAATGGCATATCGGTTTCCTGTACCCGGTGTCAAAAGGCGCAAAGCCGCGCGCGGTAAGTGGTCGGCAGGTAACATGACATGCAAAAATGAAGGAAAGATAACAGCTATATGACGGCCGGATGACAGACTAATGAGCGGCAGATGACAGGGAGATGACGGAAAAGCCCTGTTAGTAAAGCAATTTCCTGGCATCAGTTCTGCCAGGAAATTGCAGAGCAAAATATAATGCTATTGCGCTTAACGTTTTTATATATTTACCTCGCCACTTTCACTAAATATTTTATCAAAAGTCCCCCGCTCCGTTTTTTTATAAACATCCAATAGCCATTGACTTAAATCCACCACTGTATCTGGTCGTATTTCAGGTCTGCTAAGCTCATATTTATAACTTCCGTGGTAAAGTGTATAACCCCGAAGATTTCTGCCAAACCCTGTTACAATGGCCTCTCCTGTTACTTTATATTTTTTCTGTTTATCTTTATCAATTAGTCGGGCTTTCACATCATTACAATCAACTGCATGCTGACAATCAGACTCAGTAATATATATCTCATATCTTTTCCCGACAAAACTTACCTCATCAACGTTGTCGGCGTAACATGAATAAGAAAAAAATGCAGTAAGCACAAGAAATAAAAAAGCAGGTATATTATTTCTTTTCATTTCATCTTCCTTTTAAGTAAGAGATTCTTTGCCGGTTATCTTCATCTCTTTTAAGTCTGGCATTAGACAGGATTAATTTGATAACCTCTTCTTTCTCATTCTTTTCAAAAAACCTTACCATTTCAATACGCAATGCTCCCTGGTATTTCATATCCACAAAAATTTCTTTTATTTTATGGTCTAACCTGGACCAGGGTAAAGAGCCATCCCCTTTGTAGGCATTATAAAATCTCTTTGCATCGCGCACATATTCAATATAAGTAACATTGAATAACTGCAACTGCTGAGATTCGGTTATTTCACCAATACTATCCTGGTTTTCCTTCACAAACCTTCTTGCCTGACAATACTTAAGCCTGCTTCCTTCAGCAATTTTTTTAGCATGCTCGGAGGAAAGTCCCGCTTTCGCTAAGTACTGTAATGTTTCCTCTTTTGTACGGCTTCCCAAATCAAACCCCCGGCCAATCGTTACGCCGGAAGCATCTCTGGCACAGCCTGCGCTATTGCCAGGCCAGTGGATTTTTCTTGAATAATAGCGGCTGCCGGGGTAATTATCCCCTTCCGCGCGAAACGTCAGCAATCCTTCTTTGGGTTCCAGCATAGCCTCTCCTTTGGCTTATTTGTCATTCATTGACACTGGCGAAATAGTACGCCTTATTTTTATCCTGTCGCAATAATTTTATCGCATTTTATTTATAGTTTTTTGATTTCAGGAAGGAATAAAAAAGAGAGAACGGCAGACAGCGCTCAAAATATAATAAAAATGTGCGGAATATTAAGCTAAGCTTTTTTAATGTAATACGTGGAATAAAGGGGCCAGAATCGGCCCCTTCAATTTAGCCGCCTAAATAAGCGCTGCGTACTGCTTCATTCGCCAGCAGCGCTGCGCCGCTGTCTTCCAGCACCACGTGGCCGTTTTCCAGCACGTAGCCGCGATCCGCCAGCTTCAGCGCCTGATTAGCATTTTGCTCCACCAGAAAGATGGTCATGCCTTCCTGACGTAGCTGTTCGATGGTATCGAAGATTTGCTGAATAATAATTGGCGCAAGACCCAGCGAAGGCTCGTCCAGCAGTAGCAAACGCGGCTGGCTCATTAGCGCACGGCCAATGGCCAACATCTGCTGCTCGCCGCCGGACATAGTGCCCGCACGCTGTACGCGCCGTTCATAGAGACGAGGGAAAAGCTCGTAGACGCGCTTGATACGGCTCTGATACTGCTGCCGATCGGCAAAGAAGCCGCCCATCGCCAGGTTCTCATCTACCGTCATGCGGGAAAAAACGCGGCGGCCTTCCGGCACGATAGCTATCGCCTCGCGCATAATGCGGGCAGTTTGCCAGTCGGTAATATCCCTGCCATCAAACAGCACTTTTCCCTGGCTTGCCCGCGGTTCTCCGCAGAGCGTACCCAGAATAGTGGTTTTGCCCGCACCGTTCGCACCGATTAGCGTGACGATTTCGCCCTGTTCAATATGCAGGCTGACATTGTGCAGCGCCTGGATTTTACCGTAGTGCGTGCTGACGTTTTCAAGAGAGAGCATTGGCATTTTATGCTTCCCCCAGATAAGCGCGGATAACATCCGGATTGTTGCGGATTTCTTCCGGCGTACCGTTCGCCAGTGGCGTACCCTGGTTGACCACGTAGATGCGGTCGGAAATGCCCATTACCAATTTCATATCGTGTTCAATCAACAGTACCGAGACCTTGTGCTCGCTTCTCAGCTCGGCGATCAGCTCGTCCAGCTCCAGCGTCTCTTTTGGGTTCAGGCCCGCCGCTGGTTCATCCAGCATCAGGATTTCTGGCCGCGTAACCATACAGCGGGCGATTTCCAGACGGCGCTGCTGACCATAAGCCAGGTTGCCCGCCTGACGATTGGCCAGCGTCAGGAGGCCAACGCGATCCAGCCAGCTGGCAGCCCTGTCCAGCGCCTCGCTTTCTGCTTTACGAAACGCGGGCGTCTTCAGCAGTCCGGCGAAAACGCCGCTTTTCAGATGCTGATGCTGCGCCACCAGCAGGTTTTCGATTACCGTCATTTCCCGGAACAGGCGAACGTGCTGAAAGGTGCGTACGATACCCATCCGGGCAATTTGCTGGCCGGCTAAACCTGCCAGCTCACGGTCACCAAGCATGATGCTGCCGCCTGTCGGACGATAAAAGCCGGTCAGGCAGTTGAAAACCGTTGTTTTTCCGGCGCCGTTTGGGCCAATCAGCGAAACGATCTCCTGCTCACGCAGTTCCAGCGCCACGTTATTGACCGCGAGCAGGCCGCCAAAGCGCATCATCAGGCCGTTTACGGCTAACAGAGGCTTCATGGCTGCTCTCCTTTATCCACATTTTTCAGCTTCAGGTGCGGGCGCTGCATCGGCAGCAGGCCCTGTGGCCGCCAGATCATCATCAGCACCATCAGGCCACCGAGCACCAGCATGCTGTACTCGTTCAGGTCGCGCATGAGCTCGCGAGAAACCACCAGCAGCACGGCCGCCAGGATAACCGCGAACTGCGAGCCCATGCCACCCAGCACAACGATAGCCAGCACAAAGGCCGATTCAGCAAAGGTGAAGGATTCCGGGCTGACAAACCCCTGGCGCGCCGCAAACAAACTACCGGCGAAACCGGCAAAAGCGGCACTAATAGTGAAGGCGGTCAGCTTGATGCGCGTCGGGCTCAGGCCCAGCGAACGACAGGCGATTTCATCTTCGCGCAGGGCTTCCCATGCACGGCCAAGCGGCATCCTCAGCAATCGGTTAATGACAAACAGCGTTATCACGACCAGCAGCAGCGCCACCATGTAAAGAAAGATAATGCGATCGCTGGGATCGTATTTCAGGTTAAAGAAGTGGTGGAAGGTATCCCAGCCGCCGTCACGCACGCTACGGTTAAACTCCAGACCAAAAAATGATGGCTTGGGGATCTGGCTGATGCCGTTCGGGCCGCCGGTAATTTCCGTGTTATTCAACAGCAGAATACGGACGATTTCGCCAAAGCCCAGCGTCACGATAGCCAGATAGTCACCGCGCAGGCGCAGCACCGGGAAACCAAGCAGCAGGCCGAACAGCGCGGCCACGATGCCCGCCAGCGGCAGACATTCCCAAAAACCCAGGCCGAAATAGTGGTTAAGCAGCGCAAAGGTGTAAGCGCCGATAGCGTAAAAACCGCCATAGCCCAGCACCAGCAGGCCAGAAAGTCCAACGACCACGTTCAGGCCAAGACCCAGCATTACATAGATCAACGTTAGCGTCGCGATATCAACAGTGCCGCGCGATACCAGGAAAGGCCAGACGGCCGCAGCGACAATCAGCAGCAGCAGAAACAGCTTTTGCTTTGGCGTGGAGCCGTCAATACCGGGCAACACCAGCGTCGGGCCAGAAATGCTTTTCAGTCCGCGCTGAAAAACAGGACGTAAAAGCTGGAAGAAGAACACCACCACACAGCCGATGATGATCCAGTTCCAGCGCACGCTGCCCGCGTTGTTGACGACCAGATGCGTTCCGTCCAGATTCAGCCGCATGCCCATAAAGAAGGCGGCCAGAACCAGCAGCATAACCGCTGAAATAAAGGCGTTAACAAGGCTGGATTTCATACTTTCTCCACCTCCGGACGCCCTAAAATACCGGTCGGCATGACCAGCAGCACCACAATCAGCAGCGCAAATGAGACCACGTCTTTGTATTCAGTGCTCAGATAAGCGGAAGTCAGCGCCTCGGCAATGCCCAAAATCAAACCGCCCAGCATGGCTCCGGGAATGCTACCGATGCCGCCCAACACCGCTGCGGTAAAGGCCTTCATTCCTGCCATGAAACCGATATAAGGATTGATCACGCCATAAAACTGGCCCAGCAATACGCCCGCAACCGCGGCCATCGCAGCGCCAATAACGAAGGTTAGCGAAATAACGCGGTCGGTATTGATACCCAGCAGGCTGGCCATCTTTAAATCTTCCGCACAGGCGCGGCAGGCGCGTCCCATACGTGAATAGCGGATAAACAGCGTTAAGGCGAGCATGGCAACAAAGGTCACGCTCCAGATAACAATCTGCATAGTGGAAATGGTGGCGGCAAAACCGTTGCTGACGCCCAGCGTCCACCGGCCCGTAATCAGGCTCGGCAATGCTAAATCGCGCGAGCCCTGAGTCAGGCTGACGTAATTTTGCAGAAAGATAGACATGCCGATGGCGGAAATCAGTGCGATCAATCTTTTGGAAGAACGTACGGGTTTGTAGGCGACGCGCTCAATGCTCCAGCCATAAGCGCTGGCGATAACGATAGCGACGATAAAACCCGCGCCAATCAGCAGCCAGCTGGCGTCAATGCCCATCATCATTAGCGCAGCGATAACGATAAAAGAAACGTAGCTGCCAATCATATACACCTCGCCGTGGGCGAAGTTGATCATGCCAATGATGCCGTAAACCATCGTGTAGCCAATGGCAATCAGCGCATAGGTGCTACCCAACGTGACGCCGTTGAACATTTGCTGCAGAAAATAGAGAAACTGCTCAGACATAGATTACCCTTAACACATCCGCGAGCGGGAACGACGCTCGCGGAAACAGTCTTATTTTACGGCGGTAGAAGAGCCGTCGGCATGCCAGGTGAAGATACCGAACTCAAAACCTTTCAGATCGCCTTTGGTATCCCAGCTCAGATCGCCCATTACCGTTGGTACTGGCGCGCCCTCTTTCAGGTTTTTTACAATCTCTTCTGGCTCGGCGCTTTTACTGCGCTCCATACCGGTGGTCAGAGCCTGTAGCGCGGCATAGTTCGTCCAGACAAACGGCCCGGTTGGATCCAGCTTTTTCGCCTTCAGCGCATCAACAACAGGTTTGTTGGCAGGTACCTGATCGTAACGTTTTGGCAGCGTGACCAGCATGCCTTCAGAAGCCGCGCCAGCAATATTAGAGAGCGAAGCGTTACCCACGCCTTCCGGCCCCATAAAGCCAGTTTTCAGGCCAGCCGCGCGCGACTGACGCAGGATCTGTCCCATTTCCGGGTAGTAACCGCCAAAATAGACGAAATCGACGTTCTCTTTTTTCAGGCGCGCTACCAGCGTGGAGAAATCTTTGTCGCCTGCGGTAATGCCTTCAAACATCACTACGTTGCCGCCCGATTTTTTCAGGCTGTCCTGCACGGAACGCGCCAGCCCTTCACCGTACTGCTGTTTGTCATGAATAACGGCGATGCGCTGCGGTTTGATTTTCTCAAGGATATATTTCGCCGCCGTCGGCCCCTGATCAGAATCCAGACCGGTCGTACGCATAATCATTTTGTAGCCGCGGGTGGTTAGATCGGCATTGGTTGCTGCGGGCGTGATCATCAGCACGCCTTCATCTTCATAAATATCGGAAGCGGGCTGGGTGGAAGAAGAGCAGAGATGCCCAATAACGTAACGGATACCGTCGTTAATCACTTTGTTAGCGACGGCGACAGCCTGCTTCGGATCGCAGGCGTCATCGTACTGAACGCCCACCAGCTTGTTACCGTTAACGCCACCTTTTGCGTTGATATCGGCAATGGCCTGCTTCGCGCCGGTGAATTCCATATCGCCATATTGCGCTACCGGGCCAGACATGGCGCCAACAATAGCGACCTTGATATCTTCTGCCGTGGCGGCATGGCTGAGTGCCAGTGCCATACAGCCTGCTAAAAACGCGCTACCTTTCATTTTCATCCTGACTACCCCATCAGTTGTGTTTGTTTTTTATACTGTCGACCGATAACCGCTGTAAGAATAACGGCTTAGCGATCAATGCGGCCCTTTTAAGGAATAAGGCTTTAAATTTCAGGTTATTAAACAGGAATATTCTTCTGTAAATCAACTGACATAATGTGATATCGCCGCCACAATCAGCATGAATCACTGGTACGAACACGGGTTATTCTGTCGCCAGCCAGCGGGTTATTCTGTGTTCAGCGCGCTTTCTCAGCGTTTTACTTTTAACTTTAATCCTCCCCCTGACAGATTGCTTTGTTTTTATACAAAAAAAGTTTCACGTCCTTCCGTGTATAATTTCGCTACAATATGCCTTTGCAGCGGCACGGAAATTTTTATGAAACTGACCATTTTGCGGCTTCGGCATTTTTCTGCCCAGGATTGCCTGGATCTGGCTAAAATCTGGCCGGAGAGCCAGCCGGAAAAAATGCAGCTGGATGAACAGCATCAGCTCTATGCGGCAAAATTTAACGATCGGCTGTTGGCTGCCGTCACGGTGAGGCTGGAAGGGACGCGGGGCGAACTGGCGAATTTAATGGTGCGGGAAGTCACGCGACGTCGTGGCGTGGGTAGTTATCTGCTGGAAGAAGTGCTGGCGCAAAATCCCGACGTGACAAGCTGGTGGATGGCGGATTTGGCAAGTGAAGATCGCGCTGGGCTGGCGAGATTTATGCAGCAGCAGGGTTTTACTGCTCAACCGGGCGGCTGGGCTTATCGGCGCAAGGCAGGCTGAGCAGGCCATAAACAGAAAAGGCGCCCCGAAGGACGCCTTTTCTTATTGCAGCGGATTATGCTTCGATAGCTACCCGCAGCTTTTTCATCGCATTTTTTTCCAGCTGACGTACGCGCTCTGCCGAAACGCCGTATTTATCCGCCAGCTCCTGCAGCGTGGTTTTGTTGTCATCATCCAGCCAGCGGGCACGAATGATGTCCTGGCTGCGCTCGTCCAGGCCCTGCATGGCATCGCTGAGCTTATCTGCCGCGTGGTTATCCCAGTTATCTTCTTCAATGCCGTCGGCAAAGTCGGAAGATTTATCCTGCAGATAGAGCATTGGCGCCATTGAACGGCCTTCGCCTTCGTCTTCCGGTGCGGGATCAAAGGTCATGTCCTGAGCCGCCATACGCGACTCCATTTCCAGCACGTCTTTACTGGAAACGCCCAGTTCGCGCGCAACCATTTCTACTTCATCCTGATTAAACCAGCCCAGACGCTGCTTGGCCTTACGCAGGTTGAAGAACAGTTTGCGCTGCGCCTTGGTCGTCGCAACCTTAACGATACGCCAGTTACGCAAGACGTATTCATGGATTTCGGCCTTGATCCAGTGAACGGCGAAGGAAACCAGACGCACACCCACTTCCGGGTTAAAGCGTCGTACGGCCTTCATCAGGCCAATGTTACCTTCCTGAATCAAATCCGCCTGCGGCAGACCGTATCCGGAATAATTACGAGCGACATGAACAACAAAGCGCAGGTGAGACAGGATCAGCGTTTTGGCTGCTTCCAGATCGCCCTGGTAATGCAGCCGTTCAGCCAGCGCTTTTTCCTCTTCTGCCGTCAGCACAGGCCAGGCATTGGCCGCCCGGATGTAAGAATCCAGGTTGCCTAAAGGAGCAATAGCTAAAGTTTGCATTTCTTTGGTCATTCAAACCCTCTCTGTATTAAGCAATATTGCCGCACTTTTCCCTGAGCGGTTCACAAGACTACGTGAACAGCAGCGAGAAAGGAACGCAATCTGTGCTACTTCGACTACAAAGTTATCCACAAGTTCACTATTTGCTGTGCATAATATACACACATTTCTCGGGCAGGGGGAGCGGGGCAAAAAAGAAGTTTTCAGTCTACTTCCTCTGCGGCACAACGCTCATGCAACAGAGGAAGAGTATACCAAAAATCGTGAAAAGGGGTTACTGCGGCGTAAAACGACGTAAATGTTGTACCGTTGCCAGCCAGGCGGCTACCCAGCCAATCATCGCTGAAATCAGCAGCAGCAGCAGGCTTTCATCCCATGCCAGGCCGCGCAGGCTGAAGGTGGTACCAAATACCGCAGCAACCTGAGTCACAACGGATTCCAGGCGGAAAACCAGTACCTCAGAAAGCACCAGCGACAGTAGTGCGCCGCAAAAACCGAGTAGCGCGCCGCCATACAGGAAAGGCCGCAGGATAAAACCGTCCGTTGCACCAATCAGTTTCTGCACGTTGATGGTATCGCGCCGGGCAAAAATGCTGAGCCGCACGCTGTTACCAATAACCAGAAACACCGCGACAATCATCAGGATACCAATCATGGTCGCGACCTGACCCACCAGCCCCGCCAGCGCCGCCAGCCTTGCAAACCAGCTGTCATCCATTTTCACTTCGTCTACGCCCTGCACTTTCGTTACGCGATCGCGCAGGTTGTTCATGGTATCGGAATTTTGAAAATTGATTTTTGGCGTGATGATAGCTACCGCCGGCAGTGGGTTTTGCTCCAGCATATCCATCGCGCCGCCAAAGCCAGACCAGTTACGGAACTCGCCCAGCGCCTCTTCGCGCGACAGATAGTTGACCTTATCTACGCCCTCTTCTTTTTTCAGCTGAGCGACCACATTTTCCGCCGCATCGTCATCCAGCGTTTTGCTCAGATAAACCGTCAGCTGCGGTGCCGGATACCACTGCTGCGCCGCGCTGCTGACGTTTTTCCAGACCATAAAGCAGACGCTCGGCAAAGTTAGCGAGATGGCGATAACCATAACCGTTAACAGCGTTGCCAAAGGCTGACGCAGCAGATCGGAAAGCGTCCCGCGCAGCGCATAGCGCCACTGCTCCTGCCAGCCGCCCTTCAGCGCTTTGCTTTTAGACGGTCTGGCGGCTTTTGGTGCCGCCGGGCGCGGATTGCGTTTATTCGCCATAGTTGCCTCCGTGCAGACGTCCCTGATTCAGCGTCATTAAACGATAGTTGCGGCGGGCAATAAGCGCCCGATCGTGGGTTGCCATCAGTACGGTCACGCCAACGCGGTTGAACTCTTCAAACAGGCGCAGGATATCTTCCGATAGCGCGTCGTCCAGGTTACCGGTTGGCTCATCGGCCAGCAGTACAGCAGGCTTGTTCACTACCGCACGGGCAATCCCCACGCGCTGCTGCTCACCGCCCGACAGCTGAACAGGAAAGCTTTTCGCCTTATCGAGCAGGCCGACCTTATCCAGCGCGGCGGAAACACGACGGCGAATATCCTCGCCGCTGGCACCCGCAATAATCAGCGGGATAGCCACGTTGTCATACACCGTTCGGTCCATCAACAGATGGTGATCCTGAAAAATCATGCCAATCTGACGACGTAAGAAAGGCACTTCGCGGCTTTTTAAACGGCTGATATCGTGTCCGCTAAACCAGATATGACCCGCGCTGGGGCGCTCTATGCCGCATATCAGTTTTAACAGCGTGCTTTTCCCTGCGCCGGAATGACCGGTCAGAAACGCCATTTCTCCCTGTTGCAGATGAAAATCTACCCCTTGCAGCGCCTGCCGACCGCCGAGATAAGCCTTACTGACTTCTTCAAAGCGAATCATCCTAATTAGTCCTCTCGGGCGAATAGTGCCTCTATAAAATCGTCCGCCTTGAACGATCGTAAATCTTCAATGCCTTCCCCTACGCCGATGTAGCGAATAGGGATACCAAACTGATCGGCGACCGAGAAGATCACGCCGCCTTTGGCGGTGCCGTCCAGCTTGGTTAGCGTAATGCCTGTCAGGCCAACCGCCTCATGGAACAGCTTAGTCTGGCTGATAGCGTTCTGACCGGTGCTGGCGTCAATAGTCAGCATCACTTCATGCGGTGCCTGCTCATCCAGC
Organism: Erwinia sp. BNK-24-b; assembly: GCF_047456155.1. Classification (NCBI taxonomy): domain Bacteria; kingdom Pseudomonadati; phylum Pseudomonadota; class Gammaproteobacteria; order Enterobacterales; family Erwiniaceae; genus Erwinia; species Erwinia sp. BNK-24-b. The sequence goes on along the minus strand of NZ_CP179901.1, from coordinate 178,280 downwards.
TTTTTCATGACGCGAGTAATCTTTTTCAGCTCTTCCATCAGGTGCGATTTATTCTGCAGACGGCCTGCCGTATCGGCAATCAGCACGTCAACGCCGCGCGCTTTCGCCGCCTGAATCGCATCAAAGATGACCGAAGCAGAATCTGCACCGGTATGCTGCGCAACAACCGGAATATTGTTGCGCTGACCCCACACCTGTAGCTGCTCAACGGCCGCAGCGCGGAAGGTGTCGCCCGCCGCCAACATGACGGATTTGCCTTCCGCCTGATACTGACGAGCCAGTTTACCGATGGTGGTGGTTTTACCCACGCCGTTTACGCCGACCATCAGGATAACGAAAGGCGTTTTGCCGGTTACATCCAGCGGCGCGTCAACCTTCGCCAGAATCTCGGACATTTCCTGCTTGAGCAGGCCATACAGCGCTTCGGCATCGCGCAACTGTTTGCGGTTTGCCTGCGCGGTCAGGTTTGCGATAATGCGACGCGTGGTTTCAACGCCAACATCCGCAATCAGCAGCTGCTCTTCCAGCTCTTCAAACAGCTCGTCATCGATTTTTTTACCGCGAAACAGGCTGACAAAGCCGGAACCGAGGTTTTGACGGGTTTTCACCAGGCTGCGCTTCAGGCGGGCGAAAAAGCCTTCTTTGGTCGGACGCGCCTGCTCTTCAACAAGATGAGCCTGCTCTTCCGAGGCGTTCGCCTGTTCGACCTTGACCAGCGCGGCGGCAACGGATTCTTCTTCTTCAATGACCGTTAGTTCAGCGTCAGAAGCGCCAGCGGCGAGCGCGGCGGCTTCCAGCTCTTCTGGCGAAATTTCTTCCGGCAGTAATTCTTCTTCCGGCTCCGGCTTCGCTGCGGCAATTTCTTCCGGCAGTAGTTCTTCTTCCGGCTCCGGCTTCGCTACGGCGATTTCTTCCGGCAGCAGTTCTTCTTCCGGCTCCGGCTTCGCTGCGGCGATTTCTTCCGGCAGCGGTTCTTCTTCCGGCTCCGGCTTCGCTGCGGCAATTTCTTCCGGCAGCAGTTCTTCTTCCGGCTCCGGCTTCGCTGCGGCAATTTCTTCCGGCAGCAGTTCTTCTTCCGGCTCCGGCTTCGCTACGGCGATTTCTTCCGGCTCCGGCGCGACTTCTTTAACGGCTTCCGGCTCGACGTGAGCAACGGTTTTCGTTATCTCGAAGATTTCATCAGCACGCTGTTCAGCTTCCGGAAGCGCAACGGGTTCCGCGGCCTCGCTCTGCTGCTCTGGCGTTTGGGCCTCTTCCTCAGGCGCTTTTTCTTCGCGTCCTAATCCCAGCCAGGAAAAAAAGCCACGTTTTTTATTTTTTGCCATGGTGCAACCCTACTCCTCGCGGGGGAAAAACAGTCAGGTCTCTGAAAATAATCTTAATCCCCTAGTCTAACACTTTCCTGCAGACGCAACACAGCACCCTTTTTACGTTTCCTGAGTCCAGATCGCGCGTTAAACTATGCAACAAATTATGAAGAGTTAAGTCAGATGAATAAAAAACCTCGCGGCGGCAGCGCCGGACAGATCCGCATTATTGGCGGCCAGTGGCGCGGCAGAAAGCTTCCGGTGCCGGACAGCATCGGCCTACGCCCCACTACCGATCGCGTACGGGAAACCCTGTTTAACTGGCTGGCCGCCGATATCCAGGGCGCGCGTTGCCTGGACTGTTTTGCCGGTAGCGGCGCGCTGGGCCTGGAAGCGTTATCGCGCCATGCCGCCTCGGCTACGCTGCTTGAGCTGGAACGTCCCGTTGCCCAGCAGCTCGGAAAAAATCTGGCTACGCTGGGGGCCACCAGCGGTCGGGTAATCAACACCAATACGCTGCAGTATCTGGCGCAGGCGGGAGAGCCTTATCACCTGGTGTTTATCGATCCGCCATTTCGTAAAGGGCTGCTGGAAGAAACGCTGACGCTGCTGGAAACGCAAGGCTGGCTGGCAGAGGAAGCGCTGGTTTATGTAGAAAGCGAAGTGGAAAACGGCCTGCCGCCGGTTCCCGTCAACTGGCAGCTGCATCGCGAGAAAATTGCGGGCCAGGTCGCTTATCGCCTTTATATTCGTCGTGCCGTTAAAAAGGAACACACCCATGCTGATTAATCTGGGCAGAGTGCTGATGGTTTGCGTCTGGGCATTTTTGCTGCTTAACGTGGTGCACCCTTACCCCGCGCCGCTAAAGTATTTTATTAACGTCGCGCTGTTTTTTATGGCGATTATGCACGGTTTGCAGCTGGTATTAATGCGTGCCACGCAGCCAAAGGAAGGGCCAAAGCTGAGCGGCGCAACGCAGGCAAAAATCTTCTTTTTTGGGGTGTTTGAGCTACTGGCCTGGCAGAAAAAGCAGTTGCCGAAACGGTAAACCCGCCGGTTAGCAAACTTTTCCGGCTGGCCCGTTCAGCGCAGCCGGAAAGAGATGAACCTTGTGCCCTGCACTCTTAGCTCACCTTTCTGCCCCCGTTCCAGCTGTTGATAGTCTTCGGCTTTTAGCACCAGCTTAAAGTCGCCCGCATCGTTAAGCGGATGAAACCAGGCTTCAAAACGCATCTCTTCTACCGGAATCGTTTCACGCTGGCGCGAGCGCAGCATGGATGTTGATATTTCCCGTTTATCCTTGACCTCAACCGGCATGCTGCGTACGGGCAAAGCATCGTTAACCGCCACTTCCTGACGCTGTTTAATAAATTGTCTGGTTGCCAGTACGGCAATCACGGCCAGCGTGATGAAAAAGAGCAGGGGTGGCCTCACGGTTATTCTCCTCTGATAAAGCCCGTTTGCAGGTACAGAGAAGAAGGATACAACCAGAAGCCTCCCATTGTCACATCGCGGCGACCTGGCCTAGACTCAATAAGGAATTGTGGATTTTTGCATCTAAAAACAAAGGGACACACTATGATTTGGTCGTTTCTGGCAGTGCTTTTTTCCGGCTGGCTATATGTGGACGCAACCTATCGCGGCCCGCAATGGCAGCGCTGGGTCTTTAAACCGGTTACGCTTTTGCTGCTGCTCGCCTGGGCCTGGCAAGCGCCGGTACTTAACGCCACGGATTATCTGATTCTGTTTGGTTTGCTGGCGACGCTGGCTGGCGATGCGCTGATGCTGTTGCCTAACCGCCGCATGCTTTACGCCATCGGCGCTTTTTTCCTTTCCCATCTGCTTTACACCATCTGCTTTGCCAGCCATATGACGCTGACCTTTTTCTGGCCGATTCCGCTGACGGTGCTGATCATTGGCGTGCTGCTTATCGCCACTATCTGGACGAAGCTGGCAGAGCTGCGCTGGCCGATTTGTACTTTTATCGGCATGACGCTACTGATGGTCTGGCTAACCACTGAACAGTATTTCTTCCGCCCAACGGATTACGCTTTTTCGCTGATGGTGGGTACTTCACTGCTGCTGCTGGCTAATATTGTCTGGCTGGTAAGCCACTATCGCCGCCGTTTTTCCGCGGACAGCGCGATTGTTGCCGCCTGCTACTTTGCCGGACACTTTATGATCGTTCGTTCGCTCTATCTGTAAATTACGCCTTGACTCTGGAGTCCACTCCAGAGTGTAAGATAACCTGGCGGGAGCGTTTCCCGTCAGGTTATCTGGAGGCATTATGCATCAGCACACATCTTCCTGCCCTTGCGGGCAACGCCATGCGGCCGGTCAGCAAGGCTGCAGCAAATCCCCTTCTGCCCTGGGCAAAATCACCTCAATCAGCGCTGTAAGCAGTGAGAAAAGCTGTTGTAGCGAGACAGGCTGCGCCTCACCGCCAGATGAAGAAAGCGACAGGCAAAGCGATAAGGCTGATTACAGCTGGCAGATTAGCGGCATGGATTGTCCCGCCTGCGCCAGAAAAATTGAGAATGCGGTTAACCAACTGCCTGGGATTACCCGGGCGCGCGTACTATTTTCTACAGAAAAACTGATTGTTTCGGCACCCACGGATATCCGTCAGCAGGTTGAACAGGCCGTGGCCAGGGCAGGTTTTAAGCTGTCCTCCTCTTCTCAACCAGAAAGCGCTGGTTTCTGGCGGGAAAACGGTATGATACTGGCGCTGACCGGCTTGTTACTGACCAGCTGGCTACTGCATCTGATAAATCCGCAGATGGGGAAAATCGCGTTTACCCTGACCACGCTGGCTGGCTGCTGGCCTGTTGCCCGAACCGCGCTGCGCCTGATGCGTAGCGGTACGCCTTTCGCTATCGAAACACTTATGACCGTCGCCGCTCTCGGTGCGCTTTTTATTGGTGCAACGGCAGAGGCGGCAATGGTATTGCTGCTGTTTATGCTTGGAGAACGGCTGGAAGCTTATGCCGCAAGCCGTGCCCGGCGGGGCGTAACGGCGCTGATGGCATTAAAACCAGAAGAAGCGCTGCGCATCACAGAAAACGGCCGTGAGCAGGTGGCCGTCAATGCATTACAGCCCGGTGATGTTATTGAAGTCAGTGCGGGCGGTCGCCTGCCAGCCGACGGAGCGCTGGTCACGCCTTATGCCAGCTTTGATGAGAGCGCGCTGACGGGAGAATCCGTGCCCGTGGAGCGCCAGCAGGGCGAAACAATTGCTGCGGGCAGCCTGAGCGTCGATCGCCAGGTCAGGCTAAAAGTTCTCTCCCGGCCGGGCGAGAGCGCCATCGATCGTATTCTGCATTTAATTGAAGAAGCGGACGCCCATCGCGCGCCGGTTGAACGTTTCCTCGATCGCTTTAGCCGTATTTATACGCCGCTGGTGATGTCCTTTGCGTTGCTGGTGGCGGTAGTACCACCGCTTTTTTCCGGCGACTGGCAAACCTGGATTTATAAAGGCCTGACGCTGCTGCTGATTGGTTGTCCATGCGCGCTGGTGATTTCTACACCTGCGGCAATTACTTCGGGTCTGGCCGCCGCTGCGCGTCGTGGCGTACTGATTAAAGGCGGCGCGGCGCTGGAGAGTCTGAACGGCATACGTATGCTGGCGTTTGATAAAACAGGTACGTTAACGATGGGCAAGCCGCAGGTCACAGAGATTGCCAGCTTTAACGCAGAAAGCGAAGCCGGGCTGTTAGCGAAAGCGGCGGCCGTCGAGCAGGGGTCTTCACATCCGTTGGCGAAAGCCGTGGTGCAGCTGGCAGAGTCCCGCCAGCTTGTTTTACCCGTTGCTACGGCGCAGCGTACCCTGGCAGGATACGGTATAGAAGCAGAAGTAAGTGGGCACATACTTTTGCTTTGTGCCGCAGGCAGAGTGGGAGATACGCTGACTGAAACGCAGCGGGCACGGGTAGAACGGCTGGAATCTGCGGGCAATACCGTGGTGGCCATCATGCAGGATGGTCAGCCAGCAGGATTGATTGCGCTGCGTGATACGCTGCGTCCCGATGCCGCCGCGGCGCTGAACGAGCTAAGATCGCTGAATATTGAGACAGTAATGCTGACTGGCGATAACCCGCGAGCCGCCGCCGCCATTGCTCAGGAGCTAGGCATGGCTTATCGCGCCGGTTTATTGCCTGCGGATAAGGTAGCGGCGGTACGCGAGCTTAGCCAACAGCACGCGGTAGCCATGGTGGGCGATGGTATTAATGACGCGCCTGCGATGAAAGCGGCAACGTTGGGGATTGCGATGGGCGGAGGAAGCGATGTCGCGCTGGAAACCGCCGATGCCGCTTTGACGCATAACAGGCTCAACGGGCTGGCTGCTATGCTCCGTCTGGCGCGCGCAACCCATGTTAATATTCGCCAGAATATTACGCTAGCGCTTGGGCTGAAAGGTCTGTTTCTGGTAACGACGCTGTGCGGCATTACGGGCCTGTGGCTGGCGGTACTGGCAGACTCTGGCGCAACCGCGCTGGTAACAGCCAATGCGCTGCGCTTGTTAAGTAAGCGCTAACTTATGCTTCAGGCGTTTGCGTTGTCAGCATCGCTTATAGCTTGCTGACGACGCTTCAGCCAACATGCATCCCTGACGGTGACGGCTGCCCGGTTAAATTTAGTTAAAAAGCAGTGGGTGACGGCTACCTGGTTAAATTTAGTTAAAAAGCAGTGGGTGACGGCTACCCGGTTAAATTCAGCCAAAAAGCAGTAGGTGACGGCTGCCCGGTTAAATTTAGGTAAAAAACAGTGGGTAACGGCTGCCCGGTTAAATTCAGCCAAAAAGCAGTGGGTGACGCATCTGGCTTATCCAGCCCTGTCGGCTCTGTATGCGAAAGCTTAAGTTAGCCTCAGAGGCCTTTTTTCAGCAGATAGCGATAGGGCAACTCTTCTGTCGACTGCGCCAGCAGCGTATGTTCCATAAAGCGACAAAAGCCCGGAATATCACGCGTGGTTGCCGGGTCGTCAGCGATAATCAGCAGCGTTTCGCCATCCTGCATATGCCGCACGGCTTTGCGTACCATCATTACAGGTTCAGGGCAGCGCAGGCCCAGCGCGTCCAGGGTTTGATCGGGATTAGCGAACGGTTCCATATTATTCTCGTTCAGACAAAAAATTTTCCTCATTTTACCCCGCCGACGGGCATCTGCAAGCCGGGCCGACAACGTTATCGTTTGCGCTAAAATTAACCATTGCATTAGCAGTCTGTTTCGGTAAGATGCCGCGCAATCGCCCGGGCGATACAATTTTTTTGGGTTCCCTCACCCCAATGTTCAAAAAGGTTACATGATGATGAATTTCTCTTCTCATCAGCGCACACACGCGCTGATTTGGCTGTCGCTATTCCATTTGCTGGTTATCACTTCCAGTAACTATCTGGTGCAGCTGCCGATCTCTGTTTTTGGCCTGCATACCACATGGGGCGCCTTCAGCTTTCCGTTTATTTTTCTGGCAACCGATTTAACCGTGCGGATTTTCGGCGCGCCGCTGGCTCGCCGTATCATTTTTGCGGTAATGATCCCTGCCTTGTTTGTTTCTTATGGCGTATCCGTGCTGTTTTATCAGGGCGAATGGCAGGGTCTGGCGGCGTTAGAAAGCGTTAACCTGTTTGTAGCGCGTATCGCCTGCGCCAGCTTTATGGCCTATGCCCTGGGGCAGATTCTGGACGTTCACGTCTTCAATCGCCTGCGCCAGCTGCCGCAATGGTGGATAGCGCCCGCCTCCGCCATGTTTTTAGGTAATATCAGCGATACGCTGGCCTTCTTCTTTATTGCCTTCTATAAAAGTCCCGATGCTTTTATGGCGCAAAACTGGGTAGAGATTGCGCTGGTGGATTACAGCTTTAAGGTGCTTATCTGTATGGTTTTCTTCCTGCCTGCCTACGGCGTGCTGCTCAACGCTACGTTAAAACGCTTAACGGAAAAATCCTCTGGCGCTCGGGTTAACTTCGGCTAGCCTGTAAGCACGCAGGTTGCTTTTACCTGCTGATTACTATTGTATAAGTGGCTGAACAGAGCAGACGACTAACGTAAAAGGGACAGTGATGCGTAACTTACTAAAATATGCCGGTATCGGGTTACTGGTGGTTGGACTGACCGCCTGCGACGGCAAAGATGATAAAGCCGCAGCCGATGATAATGGCGTTAGCAGCAGCCAGAGCAGCCAGGCCGTTACCCTGATGGAAGGCAAGCTGAGCTTCTCGCTGCCGGCCGGTATGTCCGACCAGAGCGGCAAGCTGGGTACCCAGGCTAACAACATGCACGTTTACGCGGATTCTTCCGGACAGAAAGCGATTATCGTTATTGCGGGCGATACCACCACCGAGAGCCTGGAAGTGCTGGCGAAACGTCTGGAAGATCAGCAGCGTAACCGTGATGCACAGCTTCAGGTAGTGACTAACAAGTCAATTGAGCTGAAAGGCCAGCCGGCACAGCAGCTGGATACCGTTATTTCCGCCAAGGGCCAGTCTTCCTGGTCATCAGTGCTGCTGGCGAAAGTTGACGGCAAACTGTTGACCGTACAGATTACGCTACCGGCGGATAATCAGCAGAAGTCGCAGACCGAGGCAGAGAATATTATCAATACGGTCGTGCTGAAGTAAGCAACGGTCGTTTTATAAAAAAGCCCCTGCCATCCTGCGCCGCGCTCTGATTGTTGATAATTCGACGTTCAGGAGCGGCATGTTCCGGCAAGGGCTTTTTGCTTTAAACCGAGCTTAAAAGATTGTTACAGCCCCGCATGCTCGCGGATATATTTCCTGGCCTTTACGGCATATTCAAACGGGTTGGCCAGTGCCGGATCCTGTTCAGCTTCCACCACCATCCAGCCTTTATAGCCAGACTCGTCCAGCACTTTAAATACCGGTGCAAAATCGATGACGCCATCGCCGGGAACGGTAAAAGTGCCTTTCTTCACGCCATCCAGAAATGACAAACGCTGGCTTCTTACCTGAGATACCACGTCATCACGCACATCTTTTAAATGTACGTGGTTGATACGCGGCAAATACTTTTCAAGAATCGCCAGCATCCGGGCCTGGCTACCTTCCGAATAGTAAGCATGGCCAGTATCAAACAGCAGATAAACGTCATCGTTGGTTAATGACATAAATTTGTCTATTTCCGCCGTGGTCTGAATAGCCGTGCCCATATGATGATGCAGACAAACCTGCATGCCTTTTTCTGCCGCCAGCGCCGCCAGCTCGTTATAGCCTTCTGCCGTTAACCGCCACTCTTCTTCCGTAAAGTGGGGCTTTTCTTCCAGTACCGCTCGCGTAGTGCCCTGAATGCTTTTGCTCTGCTCGGAGCAGCCAATCACCTTTGCTCCCATTGCGTGCAGGAAATCGCGGTGGTTAATAAATTCATCAATGGTTTTGGCCTTATCGCCGTTGGCAAAAAAGGTACTGAACCAGGCGTTACATATCTGGATGCCGCGAATCTCCAGCATTGGTTTTAGGACGGCCGGATCGCGTGGGTATTTGCTGCCAACCTCGCTGCCGGTAAAACCGGCCAGCGCCATTTCGCTGACAATTTGCTGGAAAGTATTTTCCGCGCCCAGTTCTGGCATATCGTCGTTGGTCCAGCCAATCGGGGCTATCGCCAGCTTCACGTTCTCTTTATTCATGGTGGTGCCTCAGCGGTCAGTCTGTAGATGGCGCGGGACGCTTTATTTGTCGACCTGAGCTTTCCGCGCTTCAGGTTTTCAGGACGGCTTTGCCGCCCTTTTTTTATCGGCTTAGCAGTTCGCGCTCAATCAGCTCACGAGTTTCCACGGCCTGATACTTCATTTTTTCCGGATAGCCGAACAGCGAAGAGGCGATAATCGACTCGCCGCCGACCTTCCAGCTGCGGTTGGCAAAATCCATTTCACGCAGCGTCTGGAACAGCGTATCGAAATCGACCTCACCCTCGCCGACGCCGACGTGCTGATGGATAGTGGCATCCACGCCTGGCGGATTGACGATATAGCGGCAATGTTTGGTATGGTTCATGGTATCGGCAATCAGCACGTGAGAAAGATCGCCACCGGCATACTCCAGCATGCTTTTCACATCGCCTTTGCCTTTGTCGTAAAAGAAGGTGTGCGGCACGCTATAGAGATATTTGACGTTGTCGCTGCGGAAGGACTTCACCAGATCCGCGGTTTCATTGTTTTCTTCGCAAAAGTCCCATGGGTGCGACTGAATCTCAATACGAATGCCTTCGCGCTCAACGATTGGCAGCAGCTCTTCCATTGAGCGATAGAACATCTCTTCGCAGATTTCCGGCTCGTTAGGCGTACCGGAAAGTTCGGTATTGATGACCTGCACCCCCGTTTCTACAGCAATTTCGATCATGCGTTTCCAGTTGCGCACCGCTGCCTGACGGCGAGCCTCATCCGGACCTGACCAGCGATACACGACGATATAAGAAGAAATCTCCAGCCCGGTTTCACGCAGCGCGTTTTTATATTCGGTAATGATTTCCCGACTGGCTTTAGGATGCTTATAAAAGGGATTGATCTGTGGATGCGGCGACTGCTCAATATATTTGTAGCCCCAATCTGCCACCTGGTGAACCATTTTGGTAATGCCCATGTCTTTGATGACATCGACGTCAAAGGCAATTTTCATCGGTTTCTCCCTGATAATCTGTGTAATAGCCTTCCTGCTGAAACAGGAAGGCCGTCGGCTATTTGCTGTAGAAAGCCGGGCGCGGCGGCAGCTCAACGGCTTCGATTGCGCCGCTTTCCTGCGCTTTCAGGCAGGCGTCGGCTGCCACGGAAGCGGCATAACCGTCCCATGCGGATGGGCCGTGCAGCAGGCCAGCCGTCACGTCGTTAATGAAGGCCTGCAGCTCAACGTCATAGGCATCGATAAAGCGATCTTTCCAGTCGGTGAGGATAGAGGTCGACAGCTTTGCCTCTTTACGCAGCTGTACGGAAGCCGGTTCTGGCAGCCTGGCAATACCGGTTTCGCCCACAACCTCACACTGGATGTCGTAGCCGTAAACGCAGTTAACGAAGATTTCGACGTCGATACGCGTGCCCTTCTGCGTTTCAAACAGCACAATTTGCGGATCGCGCAGCTTCGCATGGGTGTTTTTCGTATCGCGAGGGAAGACAACCTGCACGGTTTTGTAGTCATCCTCGGTGAGCCAGCGCAGTACGTCCAGCTCATGGATCAGCGTGCTGGTGATAGCCATATCGGTGGTATAGCTTTCCGGCACCGTTGGATTACGATGCGCGCAGTGCAGCATCAGCGGCTCGCCGATGTCGCCGTTGCTGATGACCTGCTTCAGCGCACGGTAGCCCGCATCGTAAGGACGCATAAAGCCAACCTGCACCAGGCGCTTGCCGTGAGCAATTTCCGCCTCGACAATGCGACGACAGCCTTCCGCGGTCAGCGCCAGGGGTTTTTCACAAAAAACTGGTTTGCCCGCCGCAACGGCTGCCAGCGTATATTCTTCGTGCGTCGGGTCCCAGGAGGTAATAATCAGCGCGTCCACATCGGAAGACTGAATAACGTCATGCCCGTTGGCATAAACTTCCGCATCCAAACCCAGGCGACTCACCACGCCTTTGGCTCCTTCGATATTAATATCGGAGACGGCGACCACCTTCGCACCCTGCAACACCTTACTGCAGCGACGAATATGTTCCTGACCGATAGCACCGGTTCCGATTACGCCAAGTTTCAGTGTCATAGCTACTCCGTTCAAATGTAGGGTAAGGGGAGTCCTCCGGGCTGGAAAACCAGTCCGGTTGAGGCCACTAAAGTAATTAGTATTTACGTGCCTGGTCGATATGCTCGTTTAGCATCCGAGCGACGGCATTTACGCGTTCAGACTGCGAAACCTGCGCGCCGCCGACGTGCCACCAGCTGAAGTATTTATGCACCATCGTTTTTGGCAGCACTTTGATATCTATCAGCGTGGAGACAGGCGACTGACGTGCCTCTTCCAGCGCCTGCTTTAGCTGCGCCAGCGTGGTAACGCGCCAGGTTTTGCAGCCGTAGCCAGCGGCGATAGCGGCAAAATCCACCGGCACGAAGCCGCCGTCCAGCTTGCCGCCCTCGGCATTACGAAAACGAAACTCGGTGGTAAAGCTGTCCATCCCGTGTTCCATTTGCAGATTGTTAATACAGCCGTTAGTCATATTGTCGAACAGCAGCACGTTGATTTTGGCGTTCTCCTGAACAGAGGTAACCAGCTCAGAGTGCAGCATCATAAAAGAGCCGTCGCCAACCAGCGTATAGACCTCGCGATGCGGCTCGGCCAGCTTGACGCCCAGCGAGGCGTTAACCTCGTAGCCCATACAGGAATAGCCATATTCGACGTGATAGCTGTTGTAATCCTTGTTGCGCCATACGCGCTGTAAATCGCCCGGCAGGCTGCCCGCTGCGGCAACAATCACCGCGTCCTTTGGGAGATTTTCATTTAGCGTACCCAGCACGCTACTTTGCGTGAGAAAAGAATCGGTCAGCCGGTTAAACTCGGCGAAAACTGCTTCACGATCCAGATGATCGTCTATTTCCGGAATAAAGCCGTCATGGCTGTAGACCGCCTGATAAACGCGCTGTGTTTCCTTAAGCAGCTTGCTCTGCGCCTGCGAGATTTTTTCTCCCCAGCCGCTGGTAAAACCCTGAACGGTCAGCCTGTCGTTTAGTGCGGTCAGCGCTTCGCGCGCGTCGGCCACCAGCTGTACGCCGTCCAGCTTGTAGGCATCGAAGCTGCTGACGTTGATATTGAGGTAGCTGACGTCCGGATTGTGGAAAATCCATTTTGAAGCGGTAGTGAAATCGGTATAGCGCGTGCCGATACCGATGACCAGATCGGCCTCTTTCGCCAGCAAATTAGCCGCCAGGCAGCCGGTTTCGCCTACGCCACCCACGTTAAGCGGATGATCGGAAACGATCGTACCTTTTCCAGCCTGCGTTTCGGCAAAGGGGATCTGGTAACGCTCGGCGAACTGACGCAGCGCCTCACCCGCTTCGGAATATTTTACGCCGCCACCGCAAATGATTAGCGGCTTGCTTTTACCGGCAATCAGCTTCAGCGCGGCGGCCAGCTGGGCTTCGGTCGGCAGTCGACGATCCAGCAGATGCACGCGCTTCTGGAAGAAATAGTCGGGATAGTCCCAGGCTTCGCCCTGCACGTCCTGCGGCAGAGAAATGGTTACGGCACCCGTTTCTGCGGGATCCGTCAGCACACGCATCGCGTTGATGCAGGCGGTCATCAGCTGTTCCGGACGGCTTACGCGATCCCAGTATTTACTCACCGCGCGAAAGGCGTCGTTAGTGCTGATACTAAGATCGTAGCTTTGTTCGATCTGTTGTAGTACCGGATCGGGCTGGCGAGTGGCAAAGACGTCACCCGGCAGCAGTAATAAAGGTATACGGTTAGCGGAAGCGGTGCCCGCGGCCGTAATCATATTGGCTGCGCCTGGCCCGACGGAAGAGGTACAGGCGATAATCTCACGGCGCAGCTTTTGTCTGGCATAGCCAATGGCGGCATGCGCCATGCCCTGCTCGTTACGGCCCTGATGGACCACCAGATCGCCGCTGTCCTGCTCCAGTGCCTGGCCCAACCCCAGTACGTTACCGTGGCCGAAAATAGCAAAAATCCCTTTCACGAATTTGGTTTCAACGCCATCTACCGACAGATACTGGTTGTCCAGAAATCTGACCAGAGCCTGTGCCGTGGTTAATCTGATCTTGCCCATTTGCTCTTCCTTAACGGTACGGCGACAGGTCTGTAACCTGCCGCGCTTCGTCTGAGTGGCCACCACCGCGGTAACGGCCAAAAATGAAACGTGAGGCGATTATAAACAAATATTTTTTTCACTAAACCACATTACAGAAGAAACATTTCATTTTGCGAGAGAGATCAAATTATGTTGTTAAACCCCCGTCATACAGGCGATCCAGGCCGCAATTTTCACCTGGCGCTTATCTGAAGGCGTTTTTCAAAATAATTATCATTGTTTTCATCGCGTTTAGCCTTTTTCAGAGGGCGTGCAAAGGCCATTTACTGCTTCGCCATACCGCTCGCATCGCTTTTCCGGCCGGGCACAGTAGCGGCTGGTGGCCAGAGTTTTAGCCACTTCACATTTTTGGGGTAATAGTTTCATTTCATGTTGAATTTGAAATATTTATTCTCCATACTGATTTTCACCCCGTTCCGGACGGCAAAAATTGTTCAGAAGGATCCGCTGCGACAGCTCGGCTGGCCTATCACAGAAGGAAAACAGAATGAGTACACAACAAAAGCGGCTTGATGTGATCTGTATCGGGCGCATTGCCGTTGACCTCTACGGTCAGCAAATCGGTGCCCGCCTGGAAGATATGAGCACCTTTGCCAAATATCTTGGCGGTTCATCTGGCAATGTCGCTTACGGCACGGCAATTCAGGGGCTGAAATCTGCGATGCTGGCCCGCGTTGGCGACGAGCATATGGGACGTTTTCTTCGCGAAGAGCTACAGCGGGTAGGCGCCAATACCGACTGCCTGATCACGGATAAAACGCGTCTGACGGGGCTGGTGATCCTTGGAATTAAAGACCAGGATACTTTCCCCCTGGTCTTTTATCGCGACAACTGTGCGGATATGGGCCTGACGCCGGATGACATTAAAGAAGATTTTATTGCCTCCTCCAGAGCCGTCGCGGTAACCGGTACCCATTTATCTCATCCTGATACTCGTGCAGCCGTACTTAAAGCGCTGGATATTGCCCGCCGTCACGGCCTGCGCACCGCGCTTGATATCGATTATCGTCCGGTGCTGTGGGGATTAACCTCGCTGGGCGATGGTGAAACGCGTTTTATAGAGTCAAAACACGTGACCCAGCAGCTACAGGAAGTGCTGCACTATTTCGATTTAATAGTAGGTACTGAAGAAGAGTTTCATATCGCAGGCGGCAGCACCGATACGCTGACCGCGCTGAAAAACGTGCGCCAGGCAACAAAAGCCACGCTGGTTTGCAAGCGCGGCGCGCTAGGATGCGTGGTGCTGGAAGATGAAATCCCGGAAAGCTGGGAACAGACAAAGCTGCAAAGCGGCGTGCGGGTGGAAGTGCTAAACGTGCTTGGCGCTGGCGATGCCTTTATGTCCGGCCTGCTGCGCGGCTGGCTGAACGATGAAGGTTGGGAGCAGGCCTGCCGTTACGCCAATGCCTGCGGCGCGCTGGTGGTTTCGCGTCACGGCTGTGCGCCTGCCATGCCGACCAAAGCCGAACTGGACGACTTTCTCAGCCGGGACAATGACGTTAAGCGGCCCGATCTGGACAGCCGTCTGAATCATCTGCATCGGGTTACAACGCGTAAGCAGCAGTGGCCAGAGCTGTGCGTCTTTGCTTTTGACCACCGCAAGCAGCTGGTCGATATGGCGAATGAAGCAGGCATTGATACTGCCCGTCTGCCGGAACTGAAACAGCTACTGCTGCGTGCTGCACAGGAAGCCTCGACAGAGGCAGGCCTGGATCACCGCAGCGGCATCCTGGCCGATACGACGTTTGGGCAACCTGCGTTAAACGCCATTACCGGCAAAGGCTGGTGGATTGGTCGCCCGATAGAAATGCCCAGTTCCAGACCGCTACGCCTGGAGCACGGCAATATTGGCTCACAGCTGGTCGACTGGCCCCAGGAACACGTCGTGAAATGTCTGGTCTTTTATCATCCGCACGACAGCGCCGAGCTGCGTAAAGAGCAGGATGAGCTAATCCTTGACGTCTGGAAAGGCTGTAATAAAACCGGACATGAGCTGTTGCTGGAGGTCATTCTGCCGGAAAGTAATCCGGATAAGAAAGAGTCCTACTATGTAGATATGCTGAGCCATTTTTACTCACTGGGCATCCAGCCGGACTGGTGGAAACTGCCGCCGCTGAGCCACGAAAGCTGGCAGGCAATTAGCGGACTGATTGAACAGCAGGACCCGCACTGCCGCGGCATCCTGATTCTGGGCCTGGACGCGCCAGAAGAAAAGCTTAAGGCCGGTTTTGCCGCCGCCGCTCAGTCTCCGTGGGTAAAAGGATTCGCCGTCGGCCGCACTATCTTTGGCCAGCCGTCACGCCAGTGGCTGCAGGGCGAGCTGGACGATCGGGCATTGATTGCCGAAGTGAAAGGCAACTACTTACGCCTGATTGACTACTGGCGCGAAGTTCGTCCGGCAAAGTAACGCTTTTCCATTAACCCACTTGCCAGCTGTTTTCCTGACGGCTGGCGGTGTGGTTATTTTCGCTTATTTGCTGCTTCCGGCCCGCTAAAAACGTGAATGTCAGTAAAGTCGCGTCGATCTTGTTTAATCTGTGATTCAATTCATATCCCGATGAAATAGATCCGCTGGATTTCGTTAGCAAGTGAAATTTTTTGTTCATCTGATAGAATAACCACCAGAAGAACATGACTAAAATTTTAGCGAGCCTGATTGAATGACTATTACCTCAACACAGCTTTCCTTGTTACAGGATGATATCCGCCGTCGCTATGACACCTTAAGCAAGCGCCTGAAACAGGTGGCGCGCTATATTCTCGACAACAGCAACAGCATCGCTTTTGACACCGTTGCGTCAATTGCCCAGCAGGCTGACGTACCGCCTTCCACGCTGATTCGCTTTTCTAACGCCTTTGGTTTTAGTGGCTTTAATGAAATGAAACAGGTTTTTCGTCAGCACCTGATGGAAGAGACCGTTAACTATACCGAACGCGCCCGGCTTTTTCGCCAGACGTCAACGGATGAAGCCGCCGCCCCACCTGAAAACCCTGCTGAAATTCTTAACGTTTTTACGATGGTAAACTCGCAGGCTTTACAGCAGCTGGCGATGCAGACCAATCCGGAACAGCTAAATAAAGCAGTTGAGCTGCTGGCGCAGGCAGAAAATATCTATGTTATTGGCCTGCGACGTTCGTTCAGCGTCGCTTCTTACCTGACCTATGCGCTCCGTCATCTGGAACGACGCGCCTTTTTGATAGACGGCCTTGGCGGCATGTTCACCGAACAGCTCAGCATGGTGAATCCCAAAGACGTAGTCATTGCCATCAGCTACTCACCTTACGCTCGCGAAGCGATTGAGCTGGTCGAGCTGGGTGCCAAACGCGGTGCGCACCAGATCGCCATTACCGACAGTCAGGTTAGCCCGCTGGCGGCCTTCAGCGACGTCTGCTTTGTGGTGCGTGAAGCCCAGGTTGATGGCTTCCGCTCACAGGTTGCTTCGCTGTGCCTGGCGCAGACGCTGGCCGTCTCTCTGGCGTTGAACAACGTTCAGGCCTGATTTAACCGTTGCGGGCGTTGATGGCTGCAAGGTCAACAATACCCGCACTGGCAAACCCGGACGTGTTATGCCAGCGGCTCTGCCGTTTTTGCCAGACGATTTTTCAACTGCTGATAGCTTTCTGCTACCTGCTGTTCCGCCCATTCGGCATCGGCAATTTTTTCTACTCTGACGGCGCAATGTTTAAACTCTGGCGTTTTGGCTATCGGATCGAGATGGTCAATAGTCAGCTCGTTGCAGGCCCCAATCCACCATTGATAGGTCATGTACACCGCCCCACGATTAATTCTCTCGCTTACCTCAGCACGGCTGATCACCCTGCCGCGTCGTGAGGCTACCCACACCAGTTCGCCATCGCTGATATTCAGCTGTCGCGCATCCACGGTATTGATCTGCACCTTTCCTGGCTCATCCGCCTGGGCCGTGAGCGCATGACAGTTGCCCGTCATGGAACGACAGCTGTAATGTCCGACTTCCCTGACCGTACAGAGCACCAGCGGCCATTGGCTGTCAGTCGGCTCAACAGGCGGTCGCCAGTCACAGGCAAACAGCTGTCCCTTACCGGAAGGCCGTGAAAAATGATTGCCTTCATAGAGCCAGGGCGTACCCGGATGGGACTCTTCGGGACAAGGCCACTGCACGTAGCCAAACCCGGCCATTTTTTCCCACGTTGCGCCAGTGTAGAGCGGACACAGCGCGCGCAGCTCGTTCCAGATTGCCTCGTTATTGGCGTAGCGCATGGGATAACCCATCTCCTGCGCTACCCTGCTGATAATCTCCCAGTCTGGCAGCACATCCCCCTGCGGCTCAACCGCTTTGTAAAATCGTTGAAAGCCCCGGTCGGCGCTGGTGTATACCCCTTCATGCTCGCCCCAGCTGGTGGCCGGTAATAAGACATCGGCCAGCTCTGCCGTTTTCGTCATAAAAATGTCCTGCACGATAACCAGCTCCAGCTTAGCCATTGCCTGACGCATTAGCCCCAAATCCGGTTCGGTTTGCAGTGGGTCTTCACCCATAATCCAGTAAGCGTGTAGCTTGCCCTCAAGCGCCAGATGGGGCACGTCAGTGATGGCATGACCCGGTTTATCGCTGAGCGACGCGACGCCCCATGCAGCGGCAAACTTCTCCCGCGCTGCTTTGTCGGTTACGGGCTGATAGCCCGGGAAAAGGTTCGGTAGCGCGCCCATATCGCAGGCGCCCTGCACGTTGTTCTGGCCTCTTACCGGACCGACGCCGACGCCCGGACGGCCAAAATTACCGGTGGCCAGCGCCAGGCTGGCAAGCCCTTTCACTACATCAACACCTTGCCCCCACTGGGTTACCCCCATTCCCCATAAAATGGTGGCGTTGCGGGCACCGGCGTACATACGTGCGGCCTGACGGATCAACGTTGGCGCCAGCCCGGTAATCTCCTGCACGGCTTCCGGCGAATAACGCTTAACCACTTCACTCCAGGCCTCGAGTCCCTCAACATGCTGGTCGATATAGTTTTTATTCCATAAACGCTCTTCAATCAAAACATGGGCAAAAGCGTTTACCAGCGCCATATTGCTGCCGTTTTTCAACGGCAGGAACAGGTCAGCCAGCCTGGCGCTTTCTATATAGCGGGGATCGCAGACGATAATTTTCGCGCCTTTCTCTTTGGCATTAATAATGCGCCGGGCAACAATCGGATGAGAATCCGCAGCGTTATAGCCAAAAATCAGCAGGCAGTCGCTTTCTTCAATATCCTTCATTGAGTTGCTCATCGCGCCATTGCCCAGCGTGGCCTGTAAACCTGCAACAGATGGCCCGTGGCAGACCCGTGCGCAGCAATCGATATTGTTGCTTCCCAATACGGCACGCACAAACTTCTGCATTACATAGTTCGTTTCATTCCCCGGCCCTCGTGAAGAACCCGTCACCATAATGCTTTCCGGGCCAGAACGGGCCTTGATTTTTTTCAGGCGGGAACTGACAAAAGCGATGGCTTCCTGCCAGCTGACTTTCTCAAAAGGCCCGCCTCGCTTGCGACGTATGGCGGGATGCTGCAAGCGCGGCGTCAGGAGCCGGGTATTGTTCAAAAACTCCCAGCCGAAGTAGCCTTTCAGGCAAAGCCGGGCTTCATTAGTTACGCCCTGCGCGCCCTCTGCACCCACGATTTTTCCCTCCTCAACGTGCAGGAAAATCTTGCAGCCACAGCCGCAATAAGGACAAACAACAAGTTTTTTATCCATGCGTTGTTACCTCCGGTATAAATGCGCCGCTCAGTTGGCCTTCCCTTGCGGCACGCTGCTGTTTTTGTCGATACTGCTGCTCCAGCACGTTGTCAGTCATCAGTGAAAGCGCGTTGGTAGGACAAACGTTTACGCAGGCAGGTCCGTTAGCCTGCTCACGACAAAGGTCGCATTTAATAATTTGGGGAAGGGCCTGCGCTTGGTTAACGATTTCAATCGCGCCAAAAGGACAGGCTATAACGCAGCTTTTACAGTCAATACAGCGTTCACTGACAGCCTCTACCCTATGGTCGCCTTTATGCAGGGCAGCCACGGGGCAGACTGCTATACAAGGCGCGTTGTCACACTGGCGGCACATAACGGGCACGCTAATCTTTGCTGATTTAACAACGTTTAGCCGGGGGAAATAGTGCTGGACCGACAGTAGAGACGCGCCCGCATGTCCTGCGGCGCAGGCAACTTCGCAGGTATGGCAACCGATACATTTGTCCGCCAGCGCCACGATAAAATTGTTCATGCACTCAGCTCCTTATGTGCCTGTCCAAACATGGCCAGCATTTCACGTGCGCTGCGCCGACCTTCCGCCATAGCCGTAACCACCAAATCCGCGCCGTGTACGGCATCTCCGGCGGCAAATACTTTTGGATTGTGTGTCTGGGTTATGCGTCCCGAGCTGCCGGTTTGAATAAGGCCCTTTCTGTCAAAACGGATACCCTGACCAGCCAGCCAGGGCATTTCATGTGGCTGGAATCCAAAGGCCAGAATCAGCGCATCCGCCTTCAGCACAAATTCTGAACCGATAACCGGTTCAGGTCTGCGCCGCCCGTCAGGGCCTGGCTTACCGGGCTCCGTACGGATCATGCCAACGCCATTAAAACGTCCAGCTTTATCCAGCTCAGTACACTGGGGCAGCAGGTTAAACATGAACTCCACGCCTTCTTCGCGTGCGTTAACAACCTCTTTTTTAGAGCCAGGCATGCTTTGCTCATCACGCCGGTAGGCGCAGATCACCTGTTTTGCCTGTTGCCGGATGGCAGTACGGACACAGTCCATTGCCGTATCACCTCCACCCAGCACCACAACTTTTTTGCCCTGTAGCGAGACGTAAGGGTTCTGCTTATCTTCTTTCAGCCCCATGACCTGGCGTGTATTGGCAGTCAGGTAAGGAAGCGCCTGAATAATGCCGGGCGCTTCTTCATGCGTCAGCCCCGCCTGCATCAGTCCGTAAGTGCCCACGCCCAGGAAAACGGCATCGTAATCGGCCAGCAGTCTGGAAAAAGGAATATCGCGCCCAATTTCACAGTTAAGATGAAAGTGAATGCCCATTTCGCTGAAGATAGTGCGGCGGGTTGCCATCACTTTTTTATCCAGCTTAAAGGAAGGGATACCAAAGGTGAGCAAGCCACCAATTTCAGGATGGCGATCGTAAACATCCACCTTAATGCCGTGACGAATCAGGATGTCCGCACATCCCAGTCCGGCAGGCCCGGCCCCTATAACAGCAACTTTTTCCCGACGAGCTTTGCTCTTCTGCAAGGCCGGACGCCAGCCCTGTTTTAACGCCTCGTCGGTGATATAGCGTTCAATGTTACCAATCGAAACGGCGCCCGCTCGCCCGTTAAGCGTGCAGGCCCCTTCACACAGACGATCTTGCGGACAGACTCGCCCGCAAATTTCTGGCAGGCTACTGCTCTGACTGCAAAGCTCTGCCGCTTCAATAAGTCGGCCCTCGCCCGCCAGCCGAATAAAGTCGGGAATGGCGTTATGTAATGGACAGGTCCAGTTGCACCAGGCTTTTTGCGCGCAATAGAGGCAGCGATCGGTTTCATAAGCTGCCTGACGCTCGGAAAGATTATGGTAAATCTCGTCAAAATCTTTTTTCCGTTCTTCTGCCGCACGCTTACGTGCGCCCATGCGCGAAGGTTTATCCAGCACTTTTACAGCGCGCCCTGACACCAGTGCGGGCTTTTTTATTCCTTCAACGCTGGCACCCTGGCGAAAATGCCGCAGCTGCGTTAATGCTTTTTCATCCATTAACTGCAGCGCCTGTGTCGGGCATGAAGATACACAGGCCGGCACGCCTTTTTCTGTTTGCTGGCACAGATCGCATTTCATCATCACATCTGAGCAAGCCGCTGGCTCAATGGCACCAAATGGGCAGGCCAGCAGACAATTTTTACAGCCTATACACTTTTCTTCGCTGAGCTGAACGCTTTCCTGGCTAAAGGTCAGTGCCCGTGTCGGACAGCTGGCGACACAGGGTGCGTTATTACATTGCCGACAGGTGACCGGCACCAGGCCGCTGATAAGGTGAATACGTGGGCGAAACAGTTCATGCACGCTGGGCCAGCCGCCATCGCCATGCGCTACAGCACAGGCTATTTCGCAGACATGGCAGTTGATACATTCACCGGGATTAACAGTAACAAACCGGTTCATTTTCTCTCCTTTTACCGCACGGAATCCCTTTCACTGTTCGGAGCAATGCAAAAAATGGGCTGGTTTGCCCTGTGGGCTGATTAAAACGCAGATTTTGTGAGACAGGACGCAATTACCTGGCGGAAGCGCAATCGGCTGGCGATCTTCACAGAAAAGGCGATAACGAGGCGAGAAATGACGTCTCATTTTGAGAACAAAAAACGCAAATTGAAAAAGAACAGTGGGGCATTTTTCTGCGTAAGCGTTTTTCCCAGCTTTTTTTTCACCATTCGCCACGACTTTATCAATAAAGGCTCTTTTCTACCCATCCTGGCATATCGCTTGCTTAGCGCTGGCACAGTGAAATGCTTCAGGGAGGGCAAATTCCGGTGAAAACATATTTAGTTGGCAGTGAAGTGCCGCGCGTTGATGGTCTGGCTAAGGTCAGGGGCGTTGCCCAATACGGCGATGATATCGTGTTAAAAAATATGCTTTATGGCGTTTGCCGTTACGCCGATATCGCTGCAGGACAAATCGCCTCGCTGGATTTAACAGAGGCGGAGCAGCTACCTGGGGTAGTGAAGATTGCAACCTGGAAGGATATTCCCGGCCAGCCCTATATTGGCGTAGTCATTCCGGACTATCCCCCAATTGCCGACCGTGAAATTGCCTTTCGCGGTGACGTTATCGCCGTTATTGCGGCAGAAAGTTACGAGATTGCCTGCCAGGCGGCCGATAAAATTCGCGTTACCTATATTCCCTGGACGCCGGTAACGTCGGTCAGGGAAGCAATCAGTCCTGGCGCAAGATTAATTCACAGTAGTCAAAAGAATAATATTATTAATCATCACCATACGATAAAGGGCGATATTGAAGCCGGTTTCGCTGCATCCAGCCATATTTTTGAGCGGGATTTTGAAGTGGGCTTTCAGGAACACGCTTATATAGAGCCGGAATCGATTACCGTCGGCTATGACGATAACGAACAGATTGTGACTATTTATGGCTCAATACAAAACGCGCACCGCGTACGGGGAATGGTGGCGCGGTATCTGGATTTGCCACAGGCAAAAGTTAACGTAAAACGTTCCGTGCTTGGCGGCTCTTTCGGGGGCAAGGACGATATTATCGATCATTTAGCCTGCCGCGCGGCGCTGCTGGCTGTCCTGACCTCGCGTCCGGTAAAAATGACCTACAACCGCGAACAATCCATGCGGGAAAGCTATAAGCGCCACCCCTATCAAATGCATTATAAAATTGGCCTGGATGATGAGGCACGCATCCAGGCAATTAAGATCGATATTCTGGCCGATGGTGGCAGCTATGCCGGACAAACGCCCTTCGTTACCTGGCGCAGTTCGGTACAGGCAGCCGGACCATACAATATTCCCAACGTCCGCGTCGATATTACCGGCGTCTATACCAATAACAATTACACCTCTGCCTATCGCGGATTTGGTGCGCCGCAGGTCATTTTCGCCAACGAATCATTAATGGACGAAGTGGCAGAAAAAATGGGGCTGTCGCCTGTTGAGCTACGGCTAAGAAACGTTTTAAAGCAAAACGATACCAGCATAGCTGGGCAGGTTTTCAGCGAGCATAACGTCTCCGCGCAGGAGGTCTTGCAGAAAGCCATTGATAAAACCGGGTTCATTGCTAAACGAGAACAGTATCGCCAGCTTAACAGCCAGGGCGGCCCAATCAAATATGGCATCGGCCTGGCGCTCAGCCATCGCGGCTGCTCGCTGGGAGCGGAGGGTCTGGATGCGTCTTCAGCATTGATTCAGGTTAATGCCGACGGCAGCCTTAATATTTCCACCTCCGTATCTGAGAACGGTCAGGGCCTGCAAACAACCATGTCGCTGATTGCGGCAGAAGCCTTTGGTCTCGGGCTGGATCGCATCCACTTTACCGATCCGGCCACGTCAATGATTGCCGATGGCGGCTCAACGGTAGCGTCGCGCGGCACGTTGATGGGTGGCCAGGCCATTCTGGATGCAGCCAATAAGATCAAACACGACATGGCCAAAGCGGTTGCTGTAGAGCTGAAGGCGACAAGCGTTGATGATTTAGTCTGGGAAAATGGGCGGGTTTTTAACCGCACCTGCCCCTGGAAACGGCTGGATTTTCAGCAGGTGGTGGAGATGACCAAAGCGACCGGCGCAAATCTTTCCGCTTACGGCTGGCATGTTGCGCCGGATATTTACTGGGATGAAGAGAAAGGGTGCGGTAACCCCTATTTCACCTGGGTTTACGGCTGTCAGATTGCCGATATCGCTATAGATACACGCACTGGCAAAATCACCTTTAACAATGCTACAGCGGTGCATGACGTTGGCAAAGTAATCAATAAAGTAGGGTTTGAAGGCCAGGTGTACGGCGGTCTGGTTCAGGGAATGATCGGCTACGCCATGCTGGAAGAATTCAATATTGAACAGGGCGAGGTCAAATCAGAAAATTTCGATACTTATCTGCTGCCCACCATTAAAGACATCCCCAATATTGACATTGTGGCGGTAGAAAATCATGACGTCGCAGGCCCCTATGGCGCAAAAGTTATTGGCGAACCGGTACTGGAGCTGGGCGGCGCGGCCCTGAACAACGCCGTAAGTTTTGCACTGGCGCGCCGTAACTATGTGCTACCTCTGACGCTGGAGCAGGTACGTCTTGGCTACGCGTTGAAAAAACCGGTGCGGCAAAGCGAAATTTTGGCTGAATCGGATGAGAAGAAACAGGTTTTACGTCTGAATACGCTGCGCCTTCGTCGCGCCACTACGCTGGCCATGGCGCTACAGGCGCTGGCGGATGGCAAATCCAGACCGGTGGCAGGCGGAACAGATGTACTGGTTCAGGCAAGATTAAGCGCCGCGCCTTTACCACTGGTAGATATTTCTGGCCTGGCGGAATTACAGAAGATTACGCCTTGTGCTGAAGGGCTGGCCATTGGCGCAGGCGTATGCTTCAGCGATCTCACAGCAAACACGCTGGTTCAGGAGAGCTATCCGTTGCTGGTTACCGCCTGCAATACGATTGGTTCTTTGCAGTTGCGTAACCGGGCTACCCTGGGTGGAAACATTGTTAATGCCGCGCCCTGCGCGGACTCTGTACCCCCGTTAATTATTTATGACGCCATAGTGGTCTTGCAAAGTCAGCAGGGCCTCAGGCAGATGCCGCTGGCAGACTTTATTACCGGCGGTTACCGCACGCAGCTACAGCCGGACGAGCTTTTAACCACCATCATTCTTCCTTCACCTTATCGGGACAGCGGAATGCAGCAGCGCTATCTACAGCTAGGCCGTCGCAATGCGCTAAATATCACCCGACAAAGTTTTACCGGACAGTTCACTTTTAATTCAGCTGGAATACTGACCCGCTGCCGGCTGGTGGATGGTGCGTTACTCAGTAAACCCCAGCGGCTGATAGCCGTAGAGAAAGTGCTAACCGGACAGAAGCTGACTGCGGCACAAATTGAGGCGGGAACCAGCACGCTGGAAGCTCAGCTCATAGCGGCTATTGGTAATCGCTGGTCTGCCGCTTACAAAGTACCGGTCGCGCTGGATATGCTGCGTCAGATGTTGCAGGAAGCCTGCGAAGCAAGGACACAAAAGGAGCAAAAATGAATCAGGTCAAGCTAATAGTAAACGGCGTTCACGTAGAAAAAACGGTTGATGATAACCGTCGCCTGCTTGATTTTTTAAGGGAGGATTTGCAGCTTACCGGTACGAAAGAAGGCTGCTCGGTTGGCGAATGCGGTGCCTGTACGGTCATTATGAACGGCAAAGCCGTCTGCTCCTGTTTGCTTTTGGCCGCGCAGTGTGAAGGTGCCGAAGTGACGACGATAGAAGCTCTGCAGGCAGATGAGACAGGCAGAAAGCTACAGCAGGAATTTGTTCGGCATGGCGGTGTGCAGTGTGGTTTCTGTACGCCGGGCGTGTTGATGAGCACTAAAGCCCTGCTGGACAAACAGCCTCAGCCCGATGACCAGCAAATTGCAGAAGCGCTGGAGGGTAACCTCTGCCGCTGCACCGGCTATCGTCCGATTATAAAATCCATTAAAGCCGTGCTGAAAGCAGGTTAACGGAGGGCAGGTGAAGCAGTGCATCATGCTGGCGGCCGGGCTTTCATCGCGTATGGGACACTGGAAAATGCTGCTGCCATGGAAGGATTTAACGGTACTGGACAGCGCGTTGCAAAATGCGCTGGCCTTTTGCGATACCGTTATTCTGGTCACAGGCCATCGGGCTGCCGAGCTTCGCCAGCGCTACGCCGATCGGCCGTCCGTTCGTCTTTGTCATAATGCAGACTATATGGCGGGCATGTTCTCATCGGTTCGCTGCGGCGCGGCGGCGCTTCTTCCCGGTGAGCGTTTTTTTATTGTTCCGGGAGATATGCCCGCTATTGACCCAAACGTCTATCGCCTGCTCTGGCATTATCGTACATGCTACTGTCTGTTGCCGAGTTATGCAGGCGGCAACGGGCATCCTGCTCTGCTGCCCGCCATAATGCGGGAACACATTCTTGCCGCCCCCGAAACAGAGACCTTACGGACGTTAATGCAGATCTGTGGACGTGAAAGCCTGCCCGTAACAAGCAGCACTATTCACTGGGATGTTGATACGCCTGCACAATATCAACGGCTGCTGACATTATTCCACTGAGCTACGCTCTCAGGCCATATTTTTTGATTTTGCGGTAAAGTGTTGCAACGCCAATACCCAATTCCTCTGCAATTTGCTTTTTATTCCGGGTGCGCTGCAAGGCTTCCTCAATAAGGCTTTTTTCGACAGATTTTAGCTTTGTGCCTTCTTCTTCGTGCCTTTCTTCCGTCCTGGTTTCTTTTTTATTTTCAGTAATAACCGAGCGGGAATGGGTATGAAACAGCGGTGGTAACAGCGCGCTGTCAATGATTTCACCTTCGGGAATGATGTTAACCAGATATTCAACGAGATTACTTAGCTCACGCACGTTGCCGGGCCAGGAGTAATTCTGTAAAAGCCGAATAACTTCGCGGCTGACTCCCGGATAAGTACAGCCGATACGCTGCGAATGTTGGTTAAGAAAGTAGTGCAGAAGGAGCTCTACATCACCGCCCCGCTCGCGCAGTGCCGGCACCTCAAGAGGGATGACGTTAAGCCGGTAATAGAGGTCTTCACGAAATTTTCCTTCGGCGATAAATTGCTGCAGCTTCTGATGCGTGGCGGAAAGAATGCGAATATCGACAGGAACGGGCCGGCTGGCACCCACAGGCAATACTTCGCGGCTTTCTATAGCACGCAACAGACGAGCTTGCAGGCTAAGCGGCATATCGCCAATTTCATCCAGAAATAGCGTACCTCCATTGGCAGACAGGATTAGGCCTGCTCTTCCGCCCGGGGCGGCGCCGGTAAAAGCGCCTTTCACATAGCCAAACAGTTCGCTTTCCAGCAAATTTTCCGGAATTGCCGCACAGTTTATCGCCACAAAAGGTTTATCGTGTCGCTTACTGAGCCGATGGATCGCACGCGCTACTACCTCTTTTCCGGTTCCGCTTTCTCCCAGAATCATTACGCTGGAGGGACTGGATGCAATGCGCATAACCAGCCGCTTTAACTGTTTCATAGCGCCTGATTTACCTACCAGCCGTTCAATGCCCGGCGTTTCTTCCTCGTTCAATAAAGGCGCAGGCGAAGCATCCTGATGAAAAGCCAGTAAAAAAAGCGTCTGTCGCTCGGTCTGGTGACGTTGTCCGGTGAGAAGCATCTGCCGGTCTCCCAGCGTAATGCGGTGTTGAATGTGTCCCCTGACACGTTCTCGTTGACGACTAAGCGGTTCAATCGTCATTAACCGCCCCAGCATATCTTCGCCCGGTAACAGGAGCTGCTGTAATGCCCGATCGTTCACGGCCTTAACTTTGCCGTCACGATCGAGCAAGATCACACCTTGATCCATATTCTCCAGCAAAATGTTCCAGGCAACATTGTTCTGCGGGTTTTTTAACTGAACGCTGGCCAGATTAGCCACCAGCAGCCTGGACACGTGCCACATGTATTGCACAAACATTTCTGCGTTATCGCTCAGCTTGCGCTGCTGTTCATTATTAACGGCAATCAGGCTGATGACGCCCAGACAACGCTGAGCGGTCACAACAGGCACGCCGATAAACGCCTGTTCTTTGCAGCTATGACGATGCTGGCAATCTTTGCACAACAGGTTATGCCGCGAGTCGACAACGACCATTTCTTTTTGCGTTTCTATCACCTTGCGCAGCAGATGCGTATTGCCTTCCGGGCTATGGCCAAAGCTATGGCCATAAGGGCCGGTCCCGGCGATACGTATAAGATGGCGATCGACCACTTCAACTTCCATTCCCAGCACGTTTGCCAGGAGGCTGCTGAAATTCATTATCACAGGCTGTATTGCCATGAGAGAGGAAGGTAATGATGAAGTTTCATCCATGGAAAATATCCTTTTGTCCATAGTGCACATTTTCGTCCAGGAGAAAGAGGCCGTATCTCATTTTGAGAGAATCGCCCGGCTTTATCATTTTGAGCGCTGAGAAATCAGCGTCTGGCGGTCACCATACTCCGCCATACGGCTGACTGTCATGCCAGTCGCGGTAGAAAAAGCCTGTTCGCTGCCGATTTCGTTTTTATTTTGTAGCCAACTTCGCAAATTCCCCTCTCAGGCACACTTTTTTAGCGGTGGCTTACTTTCTCATCAGCATTGGCACAAAAGTTGATTACAGCGGACAGGCTCCCTGGCTTACAGACAGCTACAGGGATAATGCTATCGCTAGAAGGAACCGATTACATGCAAGAGACAGGCAAACTGCTGCAGGCTATCGGCCAGAGACAAACCAGCCTGGCCAGTAAAGACTTTCTACTTACCTGGGAGCAAACCCGCGACGAGCTGGAGCAGATACTGGATATCGCGCAAGCGATGAAAACAATGCGCGAGCAAAATATTGATACGCGCGTTTTCAATAACGGATTAGGCATTTCCATTTTTCGTGATAACTCCACCCGCACAAGATTTTCCTACGCTTCCGCGCTCAATATTCTTGGGTTAACCCAGCAGGATCTGGATGAAGGCAAATCGCAAATCGCCCACGGCGAAACCGTTCGGGAAACCGCGAACATGATCTCTTTCTGTGCGGATGCGATTGGTATCCGTGACGACATGTATCTGGGTGCGGGAAATGCCTATATGCGTGAAGTCGGTGAGGCGCTGGACGAAGGCTTTCAGCAAGGCGTGCTGCCTCAACGTCCTGCACTGGTCAATTTACAGTGCGATATTGACCACCCGACACAATCGATGGCGGACCTGGCCTGGCTAAAAGAACATTTTGGCGGTCTGGACCAGCTGAAAGGCAAGAAAATCGCCATGACCTGGGCCTATTCGCCAAGCTACGGCAAGCCGCTTTCCGTGCCGCAAGGCATTATCGGCCTGATGACCCGCTTTGGCATGGAGGTCACGCTGGCGCACCCCGAAGGTTACGATTTAATCCCTGAGGTGCTGCAAACGGCGCAACGGAATGCCAAGGCGTCGGGCGGACATTTTCGCCAGGTTGGCTCTATGGAGGAAGCTTTCCGTGATGCCGATATCGTCTACCCAAAATCCTGGGCACCGTGGCAGGTTATGCAGCAGAGAACCGAGCTGCTACGTAGCCAGGATAGCGAAGGCCTGAAAGCGCTGGAGCAGAAATGCCTGCAGCAAAATGCCCAGCACCAGCACTGGCACTGTACGGAAGAGATAATGAAGCTAACCCGCCAGGAACAGGCACTCTATATGCACTGCCTGCCCGCCGATATCACCGGCGTCTCCTGTGCCGCTGGAGAAGTCGAAGCCAGCGTTTTCGAACGTTACCGCATCGCTACCTACAAAGAAGCCAGCTGGAAGCCCTGGATTATCGCCAGCATGATTCTGGCCAGAAAATTTGCCGACCCAGCTGCTGTACTGACCCAACGCCTGCAGGAGGCTTTGCCGCGAATAAAACTCTGATCGATGCGTCCCTCGCTTATTTTTTAAGGAAAGGTCAGTCATGTCACACTTCACGTTAAAGATGCAAATTGCGGACAACGCCGCTTTTTCGCCTGGCCAGTCGGCCCTTTTTAATCGGCAATCTGCTCGGGAGGCGCGCGCGTTTCACAGCTCGCTGCCGGGCTATCAGCCTACGCCACTTTTATCGCTTCCCGCGTTTGCAAAGGCACTGGGCGTTGAGCAAATCTTAGTAAAAGACGAGTCACATCGTTTTGGCCTGAACGCTTTTAAAATGCTTGGCGGCGCCTGGGCTATTGCCCGGCTGCTTTGCAAGGAGTCAGGCTGCGATATCGGCAAATTCTCTTTTGCCGCCTTCCGTCAGCAGCAGCACCGCCCCATCACTTTTACCACCACCACCGATGGCAATCACGGGCGCGGCGTAGCCTGGGCAGCGCGCCAGCTGGGCCAGCATGCCGTCATTTATATGCCCAAAGGCTCTTCGCCCGCCCGCGTCAGGCACATTACCGAGCTGGGTGCAGAATGTATTGTTACGCAGATGAACTATGACGATACCGTGCGTATGACCATCAGCAACGCAGAAAAAAACGGCTGGAAGGTGGTTCAGGATACGGCATGGGAAGGCTACAACGAAGTCCCCACCTGGATTATGCAGGGTTACGCTACGCTGGCAGACGAAGCGGTAGAACAGATGCAGGGCACCAGGCCAACCCACGTCTTTCTTCAGGCTGGCGTTGGGGCAATGGCCGCGGGCGTGTTGGGCTATCTCAATGATGTATATGGCGCAGAAGCGCTGCATGCCGTGGTGGTTGAACCGGATAAAGCCGACTGCCTGTTTCGTTCGGCAAGGCGCGGGGAAATAGTCAACGTTGGCGGCGAGATGAACACCATTATGGCCGGTTTAGCCTGCGGTGAACCGAACCCGCTTGGCTGGCCGCTGCTACGCGACTGCGCCAGGCAATTTATCTCCTGCGAGGATCGCGTAGCCGCTCTTGGCATGCGCGTTTTGGGCAACCCTCTGGGCGAAGATCCCCGCATTGTGTCGGGCGAATCGGGGGCCGTCAGCGCAGGCGTGCTCGCCACCATTTTGCATCATCCCCAGGCTCAGGCACTCAAAGAGAAATTAAAGCTTACCCCAGCCTCACGCTTGCTGTTACTCAGTACCGAAGGCGATACCGATCCTCAGCACTATCGGGAAGTGGTATGGGAAGGAAAAGATGGAATTACCGTATAATTGACAGGAGTTAATCATGAAATCCGTTCCGTTCGACGACATTCTTGCTCTGGCGCAAAAATATCAGCCCGAAATGACGCGTTTTCTGCGCGATATGATTGCCATTCCCAGCGAAAGCTGTGATGAAAAACGCGTGGTTGCGCGTATACGTCAGGAAATGGAGAAAGTAGGTTTTGATAAAATTGAGATCGATCCTATGGGCAATATCCTGGGTTATATCGGTCATGGGCCACGCCTGCTTGCGATGGATGCCCATATTGATACGGTTGGCATCGGCAACCGCAAAAACTGGAACTTCGATCCTTATGAAGGCATGGAAGATAGCGAACTGATCGGCGGTCGTGGTTCATCCGATCAGGAGGGCGGTATGGCGGCCATGGTCTACGCCGCGAAGATCATCAAAGATCTACAACTGGAAGATGACTATACGCTGCTGATTACGGGAACGGTTCAGGAAGAAGATTGCGACGGCCTGTGCTGGCAATATCTTATTGAACAGATGAACATCAGACCTGAATTTGTTATCAGCACGGAACCTACCGACTGTAAAATCTACCGTGGTCATCGCGGGCGCATGGAGATTCGGGTTGAGGTTCAGGGGGTCAGCTGTCATGGCTCCGCGCCGGAACGCGGCGACAACGCTATTTTTAAAATGGCACCCATTCTTACCGAACTGGAAGCCATGTCCGGCAAACTGGCCAACGATGATTTCCTCGGCAAAGGCACATTGACCGTCTCCGAAATTTTCTTTACGTCGCCCAGCCGCTGCGCCGTTGCCGATAGCTGCGCTATTTCTATCGACCGCCGCCTGACGTGGGGAGAAACCTGGGAAAACGCGCTGGAGGAAATTCGTGCCCTGCCCGCCGTACAGGCCGCTAAAGCAGAGGTTTCGCTCTATACCTATGAACGCCCTTCCTGGACCGGTCTTGTCTATCCTACCGACTGCTATTTCCCGACCTGGAAAGTAGAGCAGGATCATATTACGGTCAGAACCCTGAGCGCAGCCTATCGCGGACTGTTTAAAAGTGAACCTGTAGTTGATAAATGGACGTTTTCCACTAACGGCGTGTCTATCATGGGCCGTCACGGTATTCCCGTCATCGGCTTTGGGCCAGGTAAAGAACCAGAGGCGCACGCCCCCAATGAGAAAACCTGGAAAGCGCATTTGGTTACCTGCGCAGCTCTGTATGCTGCAACGCCTTTAACCTGGCTGCAACAGCACTAGGCGGCGCTTGCTGTCGGCGGGAGAAGGACGATGAAGCTATTAATAAAAGGGGGCACCCTGGTGGATGACGCTGGGGAATATCGTCAGGATTTACTGATAATGCAGGGAAAAATCGTCCGCCGAGCGCCGCAGATTGTGGCAGATGAAAGCATGGGCGTCATTGACGCCCGTGAACTGCTGGTAATGCCTGGCGGCATTGATGTACATACCCATTTCAATATTGATGTCGGTATTGCGCAAAGCTGCGACGATTTTTTTGCCGGTACTCGTGCCGCAGCCTGTGGCGGAACCACCACCATTATCGATCACATGGGGTTTGGGCCTGCGGGCTGCTCGCTGCACCATCAGCTGGAAAAGTATCATCGGGATGCGGCCCGAGCGGTAATTGATTACAGCTTTCACGGCGTTATCCAGCATGTGAATCCGCAGATTCTGGAAGAAATTGCACCGATGGTGCAAAAAGAGGGCATCAGCAGCTTTAAATTTTATCTGACCTATAGCTATATGCTGCAGGACAGCGACGTGCTACAGGTCCTGCAGCAGCTTAACGAAGCGGGAGCGCTGGCCACGGTCCATCCGGAAAACGATGCGGCAATACGCTGGCGCACGGCCCAGCTTAAGCAGCAGAATAAAACGGCACCCGTGTGGCATGCGCACAGTCGTCCCCTGGCCTGCGAAGCCGAAGCGATTTCCCGCACTATCAATCTCGCCAGGCTGGCTGACAACGCCCCTTTATACATTGTTCATCTTTCTAACGGCCTGGGGCTGGACTACGTTCGAATGGCAAAGGCCGCCGGGCAACCGGTCTGGGCAGAAACCTGCCCACAATATTTGCTGCTGGATATGGGCCGCTATCTCCTGCCGGACGGCCTGAAATATATTCTTAGTCCACCACTGCGTCCGCACAGCGAGCTGGATAAATTGTGGGTGGGTATCGCCGATGGCAGCATTGCCACACTGGCTACCGATCACTGTAACTTCCCCTGGCGCCAGCGCCAGCAGATGGCAGCAGGAGACTTTACCCGCTGCCCTAACGGTATGCCGGGAGTGGAAAATCGCCTTGCCCTTCTTTTTTCTGAAGGCGTAATGAAAGGACGCATTAGCCGCTCGCGGTTCGTGTCTCTGACCAGCACTATGCCCGCAAAATTATTTGGCTTATGGCCGGAAAAAGGCAGTCTGTTGCCTGGCTCCGACGCCGATCTGGTGCTGTTTGACCCGCGTAGCCAGCATATTGTTCACCACACGGATTTACACGATAACGGCGACTATACGCCTTATGAGGGCTTTTGCTGCCAGGGCAAGCCTGTCATGACGCTTTCTCGCGGCGAGGTAGTCTGCCGTGAAGGCCGCTTTACCGGCAAAGCCGGTCACGGACGTTTTATTTCTCGTAAGCCATTTGTAACAGGAAGTCACCTATGAACAAGAGAATCGTACTGGCGCTGGGCGGAAACGCGCTTGGCAACGGCCTGACGGAACAGATGCAGGCCGTAAAAAATACGGCGGACACCATCGCTACGCTGGTAGCTGAAGGCCACGATTTAGTTATCACCCACGGCAATGGCCCGCAGGTTGGCATGATTCATCAGGCCTTTGAGGCCGCGGCACATACTTCCGCGCATTCACCCGTGCTGCCTATGTCGGTCTGCGTTGCGCTCAGCCAGGGTTATATTGGCTACGATCTACAAAATGCTTTAAGAGAGGCTTTGCTTAATCGCGGCATCGTAAAAAACGTCGTTTCACTGATTACTCAGGTACGCGTTGATCCTCGCGATCCGGCCTTTTTGCATCCCGATAAGCCGATTGGTTCCTTTCTGGCGGAAGAAGAGGCGCGCAAACTCAAATCAATGGGCGTTCTGCTGATGGAGGATGCAGGACGTGGCTGGCGAAGGGTGGTTGCCTCGCCTGAACCACTGGAAATTATTGAGGCCTGTGCGGTCAAAACTCTGCTGGAAGCAGGTCAGATTGTCATTACCGCAGGCGGTGGCGGTATTCCGGTTGTTGCCCACGATCGTCACTTACAGGGTGCCAATGCGGTGATCGATAAAGATCTTGCCAGTGCGGTGCTGGCCCAGGATATCAACGCCGATATGCTGATTATTCTCACGGCGGTAGAAAAAGTGGCTATCGATTTCCGTAAGCCTTCAGAACGCTGGCTGGATACCCTGACGCCGCAGGATGCCTTACGCCATATCGCCGAAAATCAGTTCGCACCCGGTTCGATGCTGCCAAAAGTGAAAGCCGCCGTGGCCTTTGCTGAATCAAAGCCCGGCCGTCAGGCTTTGATTACCCTGCTGTCAAAGGCCGGGGAAGGCATTGCGGGCCGGACCGGAACGCTTATTCAACAGTAGCCGTTCCGGCTACTTCTACGATCATCCTGTCGGCTGTTGTCTCACCGTCAGATTTGTTCTGGCGGTGATGTTGAACCAGCGCGGCCAGAATGCTGACGGCAATTTCTTCCGGCGTTTCTGCAGCAATATCCAGCCCGATTGGCGCATGCAATCTTGCCAACCGATCTGTTGTAGCCAGCCGTTCCTTTTGTAATCTGTCCCGAAAATAGTGCGCTTTTCGTCGGCTGGCGAGCAGTCCCAGATAGCGCAGCGGCAGGCGCATTACCTGTTCCAGTACTTCCCAGTCCTGATGATTGGTCGCAATGATGACGGAACTATTGGCCGTCAACGGCAAACGGGCCAGGATCTCGCTGTAATTTTTGCCACCAACGCGCTTACACGCCTGAGGTAAAGCTGGATGATACAGATTTCCTTCCCAGGGATCGGCGATAGTCACCTCATAGCCCAGCGGCATCGCTATCTGCGCCAGGGCGCGATTAACGTGTCCTGCTCCCAGCAAAAACAGGGCAGGACGCCGCGGATAAACGGCAATATAAATCGTCATGGCACCGCCGCAATCCGATCCCACTGCATCCGGCCCCTGACGCGCCAGCTTGCCATGAAAAAGACGCGAACGTTCTTCTGCCAGCGCAGCTTTGGCCTGATCGATAGCCAGCCGTTCAATCATCCCACCGCCAATTGTCCCTGTAGGCATTCCCTCTTCCGGCACCAGCATTGTCGCAGAATGGCGCGGGGAAGAACCCCGGCATTCGATAATATGTAAAAGAGCAAAAGCACGATTTTCCTTTTCCAGCTGGCTGGCTACGGCAAACAGGCTCATTTTTTCTTCCTCCCTGTCAATTATATTGCGCCGCCGGATGCAACCCCTGTGCCGATTTTAATATTCTGATTTTATTGTTTATTTTTATAAAAACAGCGCGACATTCTCATAATGAGAGCATCGATTCTTATATTGCGAAGATTTACGTCTTTGTGAACGCCCCGCCCCGTTCTAAATGAAAGCCATTCTCAGCTCTTACGCCGCCGCGTTTACCGCGCGCCTGAAAGTGCGAAAGGCGTCACGAAATTTATCGGAAAACCTGAGTCGAGGCAGCCCTGGCTCGCTTGTTGCTATCCCCTGCAAAACCGCTTGCCTTCAGGCCGGGGCGGATTAATCAGCAGCATTAAGGAGCTATATATGGGTGACATTATGCGTCCCATTCCCTTTGATGAACTCCTGACGCGAACAGCCGCGGAGTATGAGGAAAACCGGACAATTTTTGGCATTCCGGAAACGGAATTTTATCAGCGAAATCAACATCGAAAAATTTCACTGTTTGGGGAAAGCTGCGATACGCCCGTTGGGCCGGCAGCCGGGCCTCATACGCAGCTGGCGCAAAATATTATCGCCGCATGGCTGGCTGGCGGCAGCTTTATTGAGCTGAAAACCGTACAAATTCTGGATCGACTGGAACTGGAAAAGCCCTGTATTGACGCCAGTGACGAAGCTTTTAATACAGAATGGTCAACGGAGTACACGCTACCCAAAGCCTGGGATGAATATCTGAAAGCGTGGTTCGTTCTGCATCTGCTGGAAGCAATTTTTACACCGCGTGGGGAAAGCGGACAGCGCTCTTTTATTTTCAATATGAGCGTTGGCTACGATTTACAGGGTATTAAGCAGCCCGCCATGCAAACCTTTATCAGCGAAATGATGGACGCCAGTCAGAATACAAAATTCGCTCGTTATCAGTATATGCTGCAAAATTTTATCTCGGACGGACGCTGGCAACTGCTGAAAAAAGCCAACCCGCCCGATTTGCAGGCCTTATTACCGCGTATATCCAGCCGTATGGTCAACAGCGTAACCCTTTCGACCATGCACGGGTGCCCCCCTGACGAAATCGAGTCAATCTGCCGCTATATGCTGACGGAGAAGCAGCTGCATACCTTTGTCAAACTTAATCCCACGCTGCTGGGCTATGCGCGCGTCAGGGAAATTCTGGATAACAACGGCTTTGACTATGTTTCACTGAGCGAAGAGTCCTTTAGTCACGACCTGCCGTTAGCGCAGGCGCTGGGCATGCTGGAGCGGCTTCTGGCGCTGGGGCGCGAGAAACAACGCGTCTTCGGCGTGAAGCTGACCAATACGCTGGGCGCTCGCAACCATAAACATCGCTTACCGGGTGAAGAGATGTATATGTCAGGCCGCGCACTTTATCCGCTATCCATTAACGTTGCGGCATTGCTGTCTGAACATTTTGCCGGGAAGTTGCCCATCTCTTACTCCGGTGGGGCCAGCCAGTACAATATTGCTGAAATCTTCGCGACCGGTATTCAACCAGTGACAATGGCCACCGATTTGCTAAAACCAGGCGGCTATCTGCGAATGAAAACCTGCGCGCAGCTGCTCGAAACAAATCCGGGCTGGCAGCAACGGCATATTGATGTTCCGCGATTGAAAAAGCTGGCTGAGGAAGCGCTAACCGCTGAGTGGGCACAAAAGTCCTGGAAATCTCGTGAACAGATTGATACCGGCGAACCGCTGCCGTTGACCGACTGCTACGTCGCGCCCTGCGTCACCGCCTGCGCCATTAGCCAGGATATTCCGGAATACCTTCGTCTGGCGGGAGAAGGCCGCTACGTTGAGGCGCTGGAGCTGATCTATCAACGTAACGCGCTACCGGCCATTACTGGCCATATTTGCGATCATCAGTGTCAGAACAACTGTACCCGCCTTGATTACGATAACGCTTTGAACATTCGCGCAATCAAAAAAATCGTGCTGGAAAAGGGCTGGCAAGCCTACCGTCAGCGCTGGCATAAACCGGCGGGTTCGGGCAACCGACATCCCGTTGCGGTAATGGGTGCCGGGCCGGCAGGTCTGGCCGCCGCTTATTTTCTGGCGCGTGCAGGTCATCCGGTAACGCTGTTTGAGCGAGAAGCTGGCCCCGGCGGCGTGGTGCAACATATTGTTCCTCGCTTCCGCATTCCCGCCAGCCTGATTGAACAGGATATTAAGTTCATTGCCGATCACGGCGTAAGGTTCGTTTTTGACTGCGATCCGCATCTGACTATTGGGCAGCTACGCCAGCAGGGCTTCACCTGTATTTGCATTGGCATCGGTGCCGGTAAAAATAACGCGCTGTCGCTGACCGGTGATAATCCGCACATATTTAAACCCTTTGAGTTTCTTCAGGCATTCAATCAGCAAAATACACCTGCTGCCATTCAGGGCGAGATCGCCGTTGTTGGCGCAGGCAATACGGCGATGGATTGCGCCAGGGCCGCGCTAAGAGTTCCTGGCGTCAGGTCAGTTACCCTGTTATATCGCCGTGAAGAGCAGGATATGCCCGCCTGGCCGGAAGAGATTGCGGAAGCAAAACGCGACGGCGTGCAGTTTATGACGCTGGTGAATCCAGAAAGCTTTAAGGCCGACGGCGAACTACTACTCCGTGTTATGCAGCCCGGAGAACCTGATGAACAGGGCCGCCGTCGTCCGGTTGCGACCGGGCAAACGTTAAGCCGACGTTTTGACGCGCTCATCGCCGCTACCGGCGAGCAGGCAGATAACGAAATTTTACAGCGCATCGGCTTACCCCTTGCCGCTTCCGGCAGCGTAGAAGTTGATCCCCATACGCTGGAAACGCGTCTGCCAGACGTTTTTCTGATTGGCGACGTGCAAAGTGGGCCAGCCTCTGTTGTTGCCGCCATTGGTGGCGCACGTAAGGCGACTCGCACCATCCTTAAGCGGGAAAACATTCATCACAACGATGAAAACAAGCGCTGGCTGAATAGCGACCCAACGGCAATATATCGTCGGCGTGGCGTGGTAGCAGTGCGGCAGATCGACGTGGATCAGCCAGATGCATTCGCCCGTCAGGAAGCCGCTCGCTGTCTGGAATGTAACTACGTGTGCGCCAGGTGCGTGGAC
The DNA here is from genome assembly GCF_047456155.1 of Erwinia sp. BNK-24-b. NCBI lineage: Bacteria > Pseudomonadati > Pseudomonadota > Gammaproteobacteria > Enterobacterales > Erwiniaceae > Erwinia > Erwinia sp. BNK-24-b. The sequence continues at coordinate 140,385 of NZ_CP179901.1, read as the reverse complement.
GTCTGCCCTAATCGTGCCAACGTTGCGCTTGCCGTACCGGGTTTTAACAGCCGCCAGCAAATTCTGCATCTGGACGCGTTCTGCAATGAATGCGGCAACTGCGCCCAGTTCTGCCCGTGGCGAGGTAAACCTTATAAAGACAAAATTACCCTTTTTAGCCGCCAGGACGACTTCGAGAACAGTACTAATCCGGGCTTTGTACTCCATCAACAAAACGTTCAGGTTCGCCTTAACAATCGCGTCTGGCAGCTTAAGGTCGACAGGCAGGGAGAAATCGCTGAGGTACCTGACGAACTGCATGATATGGCGCGGATTATCAGCTATACGCGCCAGCATCACGCTTATTTGCTCGGCAGCGTGGAGGAATAATCATGCTGTTATTAAAAAATTGTACCCTTGTAAATTTCCACCCCTGCCGAGTTGAGCACAATAGCGATATTGTCATCGAGGGCGACAGAATTATTGCCATCGGCAGCAGTCTGTCAGCGCTCTATCCGCAGGCGGAAATTATCTGTCTGCACGGCAAGCTGGTAATGCCCGGGCTGGTTTGCGCGCACAACCACTTCTACTCTGGCCTTTCGCGCGGCATTCTGGCACCGATAGCCCCCTGCCCGGATTTTATCTCAACGCTGAAAAACCTCTGGTGGCGGCTGGATCGAGCGCTGGATGAAGAGTCCCTTTATTACAGCGGCCTGATCTGTTCACTGGAAGCCATTCGTCACGGCTGTACTGCCGTTATCGATCATCATGCCTCCCCAAATTTTATCAAAGGATCGCTGGCGATCCTGCGGCGCGGTTTTATAGAGGCCGGACTGCGCGGAATGACCTGCTTTGAAACAACAGATCGTAATTTTGGTTTACGCGAGCTGGAAGCGGGCGTGGAAGAAAACGTAGCTTTTGCGCACCTGATCGATGCACAGCGTGATAAAGGCGTTCAGGAACGCCTGGTTGAATGTCACCTGGGTGCCCACGCTCCCTTTACCGTACCGGACAGCGGTTTGTCGATGCTGGCCGAAGCGAGGCGGGAAACAGGCCGCGGCCTGCACATACATGTGGCAGAGGATAGCTATGATGTTTCGCACAGCCACGATAAGTACGGTATGGACCCGATTGTGCGCCTGGATAAATTTGGTCTGCTGGATGAAAAAACGCTGATTGCCCACGCGCTCTGGCTTTCGCCCGCAGAGGTTGCCCTGTTGAATCAGCGCCAAGCCTGTCTGGTACATAATGCGCGTTCCAATATGAATAACCATGTTGGCTATAACCATCGTTTGCCTGATTACCAGCTGGCGGCGTTAGGCACTGACGGTATTGGTGCCGATATGTTTGAAGAGCTGAAATTTGCTTATTTTAAACATCGCGATGCGGGCGGCCCGCTATGGCCCGATAGTTTTCTGCGTATGTTGCATAACGGCAACATTTTGCTGGAGCGTAATTTTGCTCAGCCATTTGGCCAACTGGCGGTGGGCTATACCGCCGATCTTACCATCTGCGATTATGTTTCCCCCACGCCGCTACAGGCGGAAAACCTGGCGGGTCATCTGGCCTTTGGCATAAACAGCGCGGCGGTAAACAGCGTAATGGTTGCCGGCCGAATGGTATACCAGGACCGCCATTTCCCCTTTGAATCAGAACCGCTTTATGCCAAAGCACGCCAGGCTGCCGAACGACTATGGCAAAACATGGCAAAACTGTGAACGCCTTCGAATCGTAGCCAGGGATGGCCTGGCCGTAAGGGAGAGAGTAATGGATACATCCGTGATTCATCAGCCGCTTCAGACTTCCGTTCTACCCGTCGATCGGATACTGCCCGTCGGGCAGATGATCCTCTATGGCCTGCAGCACGTGCTGGTTATGTATGCCGGGGCCGTTGCCGTTCCGCTGGTCGTAGGCGCGGCATTAGGCATGACCGATGCGCAAATTGTTGTGTTAATCAGCTGTGATTTAGTGGTCTGCGGCCTTGCCACACTACTGCAAACGCTGGGTGCCGGGCGCTGGCTAGGCTGCCGCCTGCCGGTTGTTCAGGGCTGTACTTTCGCTGCGCTAATACCGCTGGTGTTAATAGGCAAAGAGTATGGCATGGGCGGTATATCTGGTGCGGTGATGATTGCCGGTGCCTTTACGCTGCTCAGCGCGCCCTGGATTTGTCGACTGGTTCGTTTTTTCCCTAAGGTGGTAATGGGGTCTATTGTCACGCTGATCGGCCTTTCTATTATGCCGGTAGCGGGCGGCTGGATCGGCGGCGGCAACAGCGAGATGGCCAGCTTCGGCAGCGTGACCTCGCTGGCTATGGCTGTGTTGACACTGGTTATCATCCTGAATATCTATACGTTTGGTTCCGGACTGCTCAAAAATATTGCCGTGCTGATTGGGCTGGTCGTTGGCTCAACGCTGTGGTACTTCGTCGATACGCTCGATTTCAGCCGCATAACCCTTAGCCCGTGGTTTAATATTCCCGTTCCAGTGCAGTTTGCTCTGCCTGAGTTTCACCTGGTACCTGTTTTGCTGCTGTCAATGGTTATGGTTGTCGTTATGGTAGAAACCATGTCATCAATGATGGCAACAGGTGAAATGGTAGGGCGAAAAGCAGACAGGGAAACCCTGAAAAAGGGGTTGTTAGCCTGCGGTCTGGCAACCTTCTGCGGCAGTTTTTTTAATCTTTTCCCTTATGCGGCCTTTGCACAAAACGTCGGTCTGATCGGGTTAACCGGGATCCGAAGCCGCTTTGTCGTAGCGGTTTCCGGCTGCATCCTGATCCTGATGGGGCTTTTTGCCAAAATGGCAGCCCTGGTTGTTATCGTACCGAAACCCGTACTGGGCGGTGCTGGCGTGGTAATGTTCGGGATGGTAGCGGTTTCCGGGATTCGGACGCTGGGCGAAGTGAACTACCGTAATAACAATAACGGTATGGTTGTCGCGCTGACGCTGGGTTTAGGGTTGATGCCCGTGCTGGTACCGCAGCTTTTCGCGCAGCTTCCTGAAATGGCGAAAATGTTCCTGCATAGCGGTATTACGCTTGGCACTTGCGTGGCGATTGTGGCGAATCTGATTTTAAATGGCAAAGGCGCCCATCTTCAGCAACGCACCTGCGCAGACTGCGCCCCGGAAGAGCCGACTACGCAATCTACTGCCGCACGTACCGTAGCGGTCAGAACAGTCAGAATGTGGCTACTGCTGCGTCGTGCCCGCGAGCAGAGGCAGAAAGAAGTCGAATAGCCAGCGCTAACAAAAAGGGGTGACTGGCGTCACCCCTTTATTAAAGGACGGGCAAACTCTGTATCGTTAATGCATTCACAAAGAAAACATTGCTTTGAAAGACGCCCTGCTTACGGGAGCATGCATTACTGAGACGCCCGCCATATATGAGCACGCTTTACTGAGAAGCCCTGTTTACATGGGTATGCTTCGCTAAAATGCTCGACTTACCGTAAACACGTTTCGCTAAAATGCTCTATTTACGTGGATACGCTTCACTGTTTACCCAGGAATGATCTTTTTCCCAGCTAAACTTCCACAGACGAACCGGACCAGCCATAACGTTCAGGTAGTAGTTGTCATAGCCCGCAATAGTCGCTACCGGATGATAGCCTCGCGGTACTGTGACCACATCATGGTTATAGACAGCCATACACTCATCCAGGGAGCGGTCATCCGTATAGACGCGCTGCAGAGCAAATCCCTGTTCCGGATCGAAACGGTGATAGTAAGTCTCTTCCAGATAGGTTTCCGTCTCTGAGTTTTCCTGATCGTGCTTGTGGCTCGGGTAAGAGCTGGTATCGCCTTCGTCCGTATAAACTTCTACCACCAGCAGGCTATCGGCAGGCCTGTCGTCAGGCAGAATATTATGCACCAGACGTTTGTTACGCCCTTTGCCCCGTTTTTCGACGCCCACATCTGCCGGCGTAATCAGCCGTGCGGGCAGATTACCGCTGCCCGGCGCGCTGCAGACTGCCAGCTCCAGATCGGAGTCGGCACGAACTTCTACTTTGTCATGATGCGGCACATACACAGAGTACGGCGGCGTGCGTTCAAAGGGCGACATCCGCTTACCGATATCAGGGAACTCGGCATGACGGGTTTTTACCGATGCCAGTCCGGCAATCAACACCAGACACAGCTCTTTATCACCGCTTTCAAGCTGAATAGTTTGCCCCTGCTTCATCTGATAAGCTTCGAAGCCAACATAGCGCCAGCTGGCGCTTTCTGGCGTAACCTGCTGGATGCGTCCCTGCGCATCAGGCCGTTGTGCTTTAGACAGCAATGACATATTGCGTCTCCTTATCGTTAGCCCAGCGTTGGCATGCTGAATTCAGAAACGGTTTTCTGTCCGCTCGGCCAGCGCACGGTGGCAGTTTTCATGCGGGTATAAAAACGCACGCCATCTGGTCCGTGTACGTTTAACGCGCCAAACACGGAGCGTTTCCAGCCGCCAAAGCTATGGAACGCCATTGGCACCGGAACGGGTACGTTAACGCCCACCATGCCTGCCTGAACCTCACGGACAAAGTCGCGTCCGATGTGGCCGTTACTGGTAAAAATAGCGCTACCGTTGCCAAACTCATGACTGTTAACTAATTCCAGCGCCGTGGCATAATCTGGCGCACGCATAATGCTCAATACCGGTCCAAAGATCTCTTCACGCCAGATAACCATATCGGACGTAACGTTATCGAACAGCGTGCCGCCAACGTAGTAGCCTTCAGCATGGCCCGGTACCTGGAAGTTGCGGCCGTCCACCACCAGCTTCGCCCCTTCTTCCACACCTTTATCAATATAGCCCAGCACTTTCTTCTGATGCGCAGCGGAAACTACCGGCCCCATCTCGTTTTCTTCACTGCCTTTTTGTATGCCCGGCCCCACACGCAATGCTTTTACCAGCGGCGTCAGGGCAGCAATCAGTTTGTCAGCAGTGTCATCGCCCACTGCTACCACTACCGGCAGCGCCATACACCGTTCGCCCGCGGAACCAAATGCACCGCCCATAATGGCGTTTACCGTTGCATCAAGATCGGCATCCGGCATAACAATCGCGTGGTTTTTCGCCGCGCCAAAGGCCTGGACGCGTTTGCCGTGTGCGCTGGCGGTTTTATAAATATGTTCCGCTACGCCAGAAGAACCGACAAAACTGACCGCCTGAACAAGCGGATTGGTATAAAGCTGTTCGGCATCTTCGTTAGAACAGTGAACAACGTTAAACACGCCGTCCGGCAGACCAGCTTCGGTCAGCAGCTCGGCCATACGAACAGAAGCTGACGGGTCCAGCGCTGGCGGCTTCAGGACAAAGGTGTTGCCGCAGGCCAGCGCAATCGGGAACATCCACAGCGGTACCATTGCCGGGAAGTTGAATGGCGTAATGCCCGCGACCACGCCCAGCGGCTGCATCAACGAGTAGCTATCCACACCGGTGGCAACATCCGCAGAGTTCTCGCCTTTAATCAGATGAGGAATACCGCAGGCAAACTCGACGACTTCCATACCACGCGTCAACTCACCCAGCGCATCTGACCAGACTTTGCCGTGCTCGCTCACGATCAGTGCGGCCAGCTCGTCACGGTGCTGTTCCATCAGGGCTTTAAAGTTGAACAGCACGCGTGCGCGGCGCAGTGGCGAAGTACGTGACCAGCCATCAAACGCATTATGCGCAACTTCAATAGCTTGTCTGACTTCTTCCGCCGAGCTTTGCGTCAATTCACGCACTGGTTTACCGGTTGCCGGATCGTAAATCGGAATAGTTTCATTGCTGGCGCTCAGAGACGTTTTTCCGCCGATAAAGTTTCCTGTAGTAGTCATGTTCTGGCCTCTTTAATGTATGTATTCCTGCGGATAGCCGCTTGTTCAGCTGGCAATCCGACCGGACAACTCCCAAATGCGTGCAATGACAGTATTATATTGGAATAAATTTTTCAAATACTCCACTTTAGAAAATCCATTTTTAGCGGCGTGGATCGCATTTTTTACCGGCAGCACATTGACGAACGCGGGCTTATCCCTTTGTGGCGAGCAAAAGAAAAAACCAGAAATAGCGCTGGGATCACCGTAATACTCCACTTTCCTGGCCGATAGCATTTTGTTTTTTCAGCTGTAAGAACGGCTACTACAACGTAAGTCCCGATGCGGAAAAACGAAATTTTGCGAGAAAGATCCAAAAATTTAAATTTCATCATTCCACTAATATGAAATAAATGTTTTCTTAGTGAAATTGAACGTGACGGGTGGCGGAACTGGCAAGATAAGGCCGGACGACATGCCGGGGTCTGCGCCCTCACTCATTATTCAGCCTTATTTCTTATTCTGCAGGAGCAGCAAGATGGCCATCGATCCAACCCGTTTCTGTGTTAACCGTAAAATTGCGCCCGCTCTCAGCATTGAGCAATTTTTCCAGCTGGTCCACGGACTGGGGCTGCATAAAGTCGAACTGCGTAACGATATGCGCAGCGGTAAGGTGACGGATAACCTTAGCCATAGCGCAGTGCGCGAGCTGGCGCAGCGCTATGGCCTGGAAATTGTCACCATTAATGCGGTCTATCCGTTTAACCAGATTGACGATGCGCTTCTGGCAAAAACAGAGGCGCTGCTGAAAGATGCTGAAGGTATCGGTGCTAAAGCACTGGTTCTCTGTCCGTTAAACGACGGCACGCCGGTTGATGCAGAAGAAACCATCAGCGCGCTGAAAACCCTGGCCCCGCTGTTTGAAAAGTATGGTGTGGAAGGCCTGGTCGAGCCGCTCGGCTTTCCGATTAGCTCGCTACGTTCGGCGGTACATAGCCAGGCGCTGATTCGTGATGCGGGCGTGCCTTTCCGCCTGGTGCTGGATACGTTCCATCATCATCTTTATGAAAAAGCGGAAGAAGAGTTTGAAAAGGGCATCGACATTAACGGGATTGGCCTGGTACATCTTTCTGGCGTGGAAGATGCGCGCCCAACGGCAGAACTGACTGACGAAGAACGAATTATGCTAAGCAAAGGTGACTTGCTTAACAGCGTGGCCCAGGTTCAAAGGCTGGAACGTATGGGCTATCGCGGCATTTATGCTTTTGAGCCTTTTTCCTCGGCAATGGAAAACTGGAGCGCGGCGGATATTGAACGGGAACTGCGTCAGAGCATTGAGCTGCTGCAGGCATAACAGCGTTACGGTACGAGCTATGCTCAGCTGGAAGCGCCAGGAGTCAAATATCTGCAACAGCCTTAAAGCATAGCGGAAACGGTTTACAGTTACAGTTACAGTTACAGGCACAGGCACAGGCACAGGCACAGGCACAGGCACAGGCACAGGCACAGGCAGCAGTCGTTATGCCAAAGCCTGTGCCTCTCAAAATTTTATTTTTCAAAAGAGAGTGCTTTCTGGCCTGGACCAGCATAGCTCACTAGCCACGTAAGGACTTATACCCTTTTCCTCGGTTTTATCTGTGTCCTACCTTGCGGCCTTACGGCCGCCTTTTTTTAGTAGCGCGAGCAATAAGCTTCATCACCCTTACAGAACAACGACAGCACCCTGATTTTCTCTTCCCGGACAACGAGCAGCACTTTGATCTCCTTTTCACGAACAACGAACGGCACCTTGATTTCCTCTTCCCAAACAACGAGCAGCACCTTAATTCCCTCTTCCCAACTAAAGAACGGCACCTTAATTCCCGCTTCCCAAACAACGAGCAGCACCTTGATTTGCTTTTCCCTGACAGTGAGCAACAACGTTAACCTGCCCACAATAAAATAAAGCACCCGCTATGGCTTAAACGCTGGCGTAAAAATCCTCAGAGCTTTCCGGAAATCAGGCTGTTAGTGGCCGGAAGCCGCTACACTTAGCAGATCGAAGCCAGAGGGAGAAGGAATGAACACACTGCAGCAGGAGAAGATGGGGCAGAATATACTGCTAAAGATGGCGACACTGGTCGTGATACTGGCAGGGATCAAGGCAGCCTCGACGATCATCGTGCCCTTTTTGCTCGCTCTGTTTCTGGCGATTGTTTTAAATCCTTTAGTCACCCTGTTGATGCGCCGGGGCGTACGACGCGGACTGGCCATTACGCTGGTAATTGCCGCCGTGCTGACGGCGCTGGGCCTGCTGGTAGCAATGATTGCCGGTTCAGCCGATGAGTTTTCTACTGTTTATCCTCAGTTGCAGCATCAGATGACGCAGAAGCTTACGATAGTGCAGCATCTGGTGGCGCCCTTTCATATCAACCTTTCTACTAACAGTCTGGCCGCACGGCTGGATCCTAACGCGATCATGAACATGGCGACCGTTATCCTGAGTCAGTTTTCCGGCGCATTAGCTAATCTGGTACTGCTGGTAATGACCGTCGTGTTTATGCTTTTTGAAGTGCATCACCTGCCTTATAAGCTGCGTTTTGCGCTGATTAACCCCAAAATTCGCATAGCCGGCTTACATCGGGCGTTAAAAGGCGTCACGCACTATCTGGCGCTGAAAACGCTTATTAGCCTGATTACCGGGCTCTCGGTCTGGCTGGTGCTGGTACTGCTGGGCGTGAAGTTTGCGCTTTTATGGGGGGCGCTGGCGTTTGTACTGAACTATATCCCCAATATCGGCCCCATTATCGCAGGCATTCCGCCCACCTTGCAGGCGCTGCTGCTAAACAGCGTTTATGATGCTGCACTGGTTGCCGCTCTGTTCAGCGCTATCCATATGGTTTTCGGCAATATGCTGGAGCCACGCGTAATGGGTAAAGGCCTGGGGCTGTCGAGCCTGGTGGTCTTTTTGTCGCTGATTTTCTGGGGCTGGCTGCTGGGCCCGGTTGGCATGCTGCTTTCGGTCCCGTTGACCAGCGTGTGTAAAATCCTGATGGAAACGACGCCCGGCGGCAGCAAGCTGGCGATCCTGCTGGGCAACGGCAGGCCGCCGAGAGTCGCCAAACCCAAAGTACAGAAATAGCCTTCAGCGAGCCTCAAATACGCTGCTATCGGTAATCGCCTGAACGTTAACTTTGTTGGGCAAGATAGCCAGCGAAGAGAAAAGATCGGCGACCTGCTGTACGCGAGCCACATCCTCCGTTGAGACCGGCCGTATACCGTGCGAAATCCGCGCGGTTATGGCTTTGGACTCTTCCGGCGAGAGTCGGGTCAGCGTCGAATAAACCTGATTATATTCCGCAGGATGAGCAATCCCCCACGCACGCGCTTTTGCCAGACGACGGGCGAAATCGGCAATCGCCAGACGCTTTTGCGGATCTTTCAGCGAGCTGCCGGTGGCGGTGACAAACGAAAGCGCGGTCGTTAATCCTTTACTGTCGCGCAACAGGCGCGCGCCATGCTGCTCTGCTATGCCCAGATAGGGATCGAAAGTAGCCCATGCGGTGATTTGTCCGGAATTAAAGGCCGCGCTGGCGTCGGTTGGCAATACAAAGCGGACGGAAACATCCTTTTGCGGCACGCTGGCTTCTTTTAGCGCGCCATACAACAGATGCTGAGAGATACTGCCGCGTGCCGATGAAACGACCACCGTTTTCCCCGCCAGCTCTTTTACGCTATGTACAGGTGAATCGGCGGGAACAATCAGACCGTTCGCGCTGTTGTCGCCTACGTTAGTGGCGATAATTTTCAGATCGACGCCGCCGGAAGCCGCCATCAACACCGGCAGATCGCCAGCGTAAGAAGTATCGACAGCGCCAGCACGCTGCGCTTCAAATAACGGCGCAGCACCCTGAAAATTGGCCCAGCGATAGTGATAAGGCGCATCTTTCATTACGCCAGAGGCTTCGACCAGAGAGCGTAAGTTGCGCGCCTGATCGCCAAGCACCAGCGTTACCTCTTCCTCTTTTGCCATACTGGCGGCAGCCACGGCGCTAAGCAGCAGCGCCAGAACGATTTTTCCCGCTTTCATTTTCCTTCCTTAAAGCGCATTGCGCTGCAGCTGACGTATGTAGGCATCCCAGTGCAGCAGATATCTTTTATTTTTGATAGCGTCATCAAATACCTGCGCGGCTTTTTCCGATACGTCATCAGGGACAATAGTGAGTTCAGCGCCACCGCTCTGGGCAGCCAGCTGCGCCACGCAGGCACGTTCAAGGTAATAAAGGTTATAAAAGGCCTCTTCCAGATCCCGCCCACAGGTTAGCAGGCCATGATTACGCAGGATCAGCGCGTTCAGATCGCCAAGATCGGCGACGATTCGCTGCTGTTCATCCAGATCCAGCGCAATCCCTTCATAGTCGTGGTAAGCCAGTCGGCGGTAAAAGCGCATGCTGTGTTGTGAAATCATCAGCAGGCCATTTTTTTGCGCCGCTACGCCAATACCTGCGGCCGTATGGGTATGCAGTACGGCATGCGTTTCCGGTCGGGCGCGATGAATAGCGCTGTGAATGACATAACCTGCAGGATTTATCCCCAGTCCGGTGGGATCGTCAATAATTTCGCCATCCAGATCGACCTTTACCAGCGTTTCCGGCGCGATTTCATCAAACGTTTGCCCATACGCATTAATTAAAAAATGAGGCTTATCGCCCGGCACACGTAATGAAAAATGGGTGTAAATATGATCTGTCCAGCGCAGGCGCGCCGCCAGATGGTAACACTGTGCCAGTTTGGTTCGAGCCTGCCACTCCGCGTCGGTAATACGCGCGCGAAGTGATTCAGCAGGATGCAGTGCGCCAGTCATAAATTCTCCTGATTTACCAGCGTGATGGACGGCCGAAGCCCTGTCCTGGCATCCTGACACGAAAGGATCGGCAGACGGAAATGACGAATATAAGAATAAATTGCATAAAATTGACTAAGTCAGGATGGGCAGCGTGACGTTTAAACTTTTTCTTTCGTGACGTGCTACCTTAAGATTTTCTTCAGGCACCGAGGCGCCGTTAACAGAGGTCCATCATGGATTCGCCGAAAAAAAAACGCGCGCGAAAGATAACTATTCTGGCTACCGCAGGCCTGCTACCGCTAATTCTTTGCGTCATTTTTACCTGGGTCGACGCCAGACATAGCGTTCAACGCCAGCAGGAGGCAACGGCAGACATGCTGCTGGCTCACGCCGAGACGATCAGCGATCAGGCATGGAATATGATCGATCAGCTGCGCCGTTTTTCCGGTAAACAATGCGACGATGTTAATGAAGATTTACGGCAATATGCGGCGCTTTATCCCTATTTTCGCGCCGTTGGCGTAATGCAGGACGGCCTGGTGACCTGCTCTTCTGCTTTTGGCAGCAGCCATAGCGATATCAAGACCATGCTTTTACGGCCGCCGCCGGAAAACCGTAAAGCCTGGTGGATGCTTTCGGTTGCCGGTACCCGGGCGGTAAAAGATCGCCCGGCGGTGATTTTTGTGCGCGATACGCCCAGCCAGTTCAGCACTTTTGCGCTGATTGACGGGCAATATCTGCTGGATTTTATGAATGCTATCGACAGGAATCAGGATAGTAGTATTACGCTACAGTTTGGCGGAGGCGCCATCCTTTATAGCGACATAAAGGATGGCGCTGTACCCGCTGCGCTGATGTTGAATAAAACGTCCAGCCGCTATCCCGTTACTGTGCATGTTACCTCGCCCGCCAGCGACGTCATGCGAAACTGGCGCCATGGTCTGCTTACCTTTGTACCGGTGGCGCTGATCCTGTCGCTGCTGCTGGTGGCCGTGATCAATAACTGGCTGGAGCGTAAGCTTTCAATACGTGACCGGTTACGTCGGGCCATAGTGCGTCGTGAATTTTCCGTGCAGTATCAGCCCGTTTACCATATAGCAACCGGCCAGGCCAGTGGCGTAGAGGCGCTCATGCGCTGGCACCTGCCTGACGGCAACCAGATACGGCCCGATCTGTTTATTGCCGCAGCCGAAGCGGAAGGTATGATCGTCCCGCTTACCCGTCATTTAATGCAGCTGATTGCCGAAGAAGCGAAAAGCTGGAGTGTTCCGCCTGACTTTCATTTGGCGATCAACGTGGCGGCCGAACATGTCCAGCACGAAGATTTTGTCAGTGATATCCGACAATTTGCTGCTGCGATGGCCACGCATCAATCCAGAATTACGCTGGAGCTTACCGAACGTAGCCTGCTGTCCGACGGCGAGGATGTTGTGCAAAAACTGCAGCTGCTGCGCAGCGAGGGGATCCGTATTGCGATTGATGATTTTGGTACTGGCCACTGCTCGCTTTCCTACCTGCAAACTTTCCCGCTCGACTACCTGAAAATTGACCGTGGTTTTATTAACGCTATTGAGTCGGTGGAAGGCGAAACGCCAGTGCTGGATGCCATCATCATGCTAAGCCACAAGCTGAAGCTGAAGGTGGTAGCGGAAGGGATAGAAACGCCGCTACAGCTACAATACGTTAAAGATCGCGGTGTGGTATTTATTCAGGGCTATCTGTATGCGCGTCCAATGGAAAGCAGCGTACTGATGGAGTGGCTACAGCAACAAGGTCAGCATCCGCTGGGCTAAAAGTGCGGAGCTGAATAATAATCTGTTACCAGAGATAATTAAATCAAATAGAGGAATGACGTAATGATATTCAATTACATTCACGATGCTTTAATATGATTCGCAATGCGGACTCCAGCGTTTCATCCGCTGACACTTTTTCCCGATGGAGCGGAGTTATGTCTGATTTTTCACGACGTCTGTTTTCCCGGCAATTAATTCTTGCCAGTAGATCCGTGATATTTTCAAATTGCTGTTGATATAAGTCAGTATGAAATCTATCGCTGTCCCCCGGAAAATTGCTTTTTACAACCCTTTGAAATAAAAGACGTATTCTTTTTATCCGTCGTTGGATCCTTGCTGCGACATGCTGAAAAAACAGTCGATGCCGTTTCGCTTCCTGCTGCAAATTTTTATCAACACGTCTGCCACATTGTAACCATTCATTCTGCCTGGAATAAACCCCATATTTACCAGGGAAAAAGAGTTGCGGCGAACGAAAAAATTTCAAATTGATTTCTATACTGTCCAGCCAGTAATTTTCAAAATCTGGTTTTATTTTATTATACATTGCGAGCTCCGCATAAATGCGGCTGGCAGTATTACTGATTGCGCCAGAGCGTGCAATACTAAATTCAATCAGGTGTCATATTAATATAAAGTTTTTAAAGCTATTTCTATTCCGAAAAATCCTGGACTAACCTGGCCCGGCGTTATTCATTCAGAGCCGCGCACTGTACACATTCAAGGCCGGCATACCCTGAGTGGGTCGATTGCAAAATGTTACTTCTGGTTACATTATCTGATTTCGGGTAGAAATTATGTTACGCGCCAGAGAGAGGATATAATGAAGGCAGACAGATATTTGGCAGTTGAACAACAAACCCGCTACTTATCTCTGTCTGTAGGGTAAAAGTCCGTACGCAATTTGTACCGTTCTGCCCGCATGGTGTCATAAGTGCGGCGCAAAATGGAAAAATTATCTGGGAAACAGTCAATTACAGGGTGTTTTTATATGAAGCTACGTAGGAAGCGTGTTAAGCCGATTGGCTTAAAAGACGTAACGATCATTGACGATGCCAGGTTACGCAAAGCCATTACCGCCGCGTCGCTTGGTAACGCCATGGAGTGGTTTGACTTTGGGGTATACGGTTTTGTGGCCTACGCGCTAGGTCAGGTTTTCTTTCCTGGCGCCGATCCCGGCTTACAAATGATAGCCGCGCTGGCAACCTTTTCCGTTCCATTCTTGATCCGTCCGCTGGGCGGCCTGTTTTTTGGCGCGCTGGGCGATAAGTACGGCCGCCAGAAAATTCTCTCTGTTACCATTGTTATTATGTCGGTCAGTACCTTCTGTATTGGCCTGATACCTTCGCACGCCTCTATCGGTATCTGGGCGCCGATTTTACTGCTGATATGTAAAATGGCTCAGGGCTTCTCCGTAGGCGGTGAATATACCGGCGCTTCTATCTTTGTCGCCGAATACTCCCCTGACCGCAAACGCGGCTTTATGGGCAGCTGGCTGGACTTCGGTTCTATCGTCGGTTTCGTTATGGGCGCGGGCCTGGTGGTACTGATTTCTACCGTGGTCGGCGAAGCGAGCTTCCTGGAATGGGGCTGGCGTCTGCCGTTCTTCGTCGCGCTGCCGCTGGGACTGATCGGTATTTATCTGCGTAACGCGCTGGAAGAAACCCCGGCTTTCCAGCAGCACGTAGACAAGCTGGAACAGGGCGACCGTGAAGGCCTGGCTGACGGCCCGAAGGTATCTTTCAAAGAGATCGCGACCAAACACTGGAAAAGCCTGCTGGCCTGTATTGGTCTGGTGCTGTCCACCAACGTGACCTATTACATGCTGCTCACCTATATGCCGAGCTATCTGTCGCATAACCTTCATTACTCCGAAGATCACGGCGTACTGATTATTATCGCGATTATGATCGGTATGCTGTTTATTCAGCCGGTAATGGGGTTAATGAGCGATAAGTTTGGGCGTCGTCCGTTTGTGATCATCGGTAGTATTGCGCTGCTGCTGCTGGCCATTCCTTGCTTTATGCTGATCAACAGTAACGTGATGGGGCTGATTTTTGCCGGTCTGCTGCTGCTGGCGGTGATTCTGAACTGCTTTACCGGCGTGATGGCGTCATCGCTTCCGGCGATGTTCCCTACCCATATCCGCTACAGTGCCCTGGCGAGCGCGTTTAATATCTCTATTCTGATCGCGGGCCTGACGCCAACGCTGGCGGCATGGTTAGTAGAATATACCGCTAATCTTTATATGCCAGCCTACTATCTGATGGTGGTTGCGGTGGTAGGGCTGATCACCGGTATCATGATGAAAGAAACCGCGAATATGCCGCTGCGTGGCGCTACGCCTGCCGCGTCTGATATCGCCGAGGCGAAAGAACTGCTGCAGGAGCACCACGATAATATCGAGAGCAAGATTGAAGATATTAACGAGCAGATCGCCGAGCTGGAAGAGAAGCGTAAGCATCTGATTAACCAGCATCCGCGTATTAACGAGTAAAGTACCGGAAGCCCGCAGCCGCGGGCTTTTTTCTGCCTTTTACCAGAGCCGCTTTTACCCTTTCCCGCTTTTATCGCTTGTCGCCAGTTGTCCAGTAGGTTCCCGTTTCCGGAAGCGGTAAGAATTCACGATTCATTTCCCGTAGCGTTTCGGCCGGATTCAAATCGTGAAACAGCCGGGGATGCAGCGTTTTGGCAATCATTTCAACCGTCAGCAGGTGCCACGGGCTAAGGTAGAAATTATGCCAGATAGCCAGCGTTCTCCCGTTGCGAACCGCCGCCAGCTGGGAAATGACGCTTTCGCCCGCCAGCGCCCGATCAAAACTCTTTTGCGCCGCTTCCGGCTTTACCTGTGGGCCAAGCTGTAGCCGATCTGGCTGCTGAGGACCGCTCATGCCCGTCGCCAGAAAAACATCGGGATTAGCCGCCAGCACGGCTTCCGGACTTAGCTGACCAAAGACCCCGGAAAACTTGCCGGCCGCAATATTTCTGCCGCCCGCCCATTCCAGCAAATCGGCCAGGTTACCGCGACCAACAGTTGTGCAGCAAACGTCACGGCGGCCAATATGCAGCTGCAGCATCACGCTGGGCTTGGGTGGATTAGCCTGACGCAGACGATCGCGAACCAGGTTCATATGCTGCTGGTAAAAAGCGATAAAGCGTTGGGCTTTCTGACCGTCATTTAGCGCTTCGCCAAGAATTTGCAGGCTTGGCACGGTGTTTTTCAACTGCTCGACGCGAGTATCAATATAGATTACCGGGATGCGCGCCGCGCTTAACTGGGCCAGTACGTTATCCTGCGTCGTCGGTTTTCTGGCATAAACCGGCAAAATCACCAAATCCGGGTGCAGTGCGATAATTTTTTCCACGCTGAACTGGCCAGGATTTGCGCCGCCGATAAGCGGAATTTTTTTAATTGCCGGAAAAGCCGCGGTATAGCGTTCCCAGGTCTGGCGATCGTAACGTTGTAGATCGTCAGGCCAGCCCGCTACGCGTGCCAGAGGGTTGCCCTTTTCCACCAGCGCAAGGGTGTAGAGTAACCGTCCTTCACCCAGTACGATGCGCTGCGGATTATCCGGCACCGTTACCTGTCGCTGCAAAATGTCGGTAACGGTTTTTGCCTGCACCAGTCCGCTGGCTAATAGCAGCAGCATAATCAGCGTTTTTTTCATCGGTTTTCCCGGCCGTTATTAAAAATCTACCGAAGCGGAGACGACGACTTCGCGCGGTGCACCTTCGCTAACACGCAGGCTGCCACCGCTGGATTCGTAGTACTCTTTATCGAACAGGTTATTCACGTTCACCTTCAGCTGCGTATGCTTGCCGACCAGCTTGCTGTCCCAGGCAACAAAAGCATCCGCAACCGTATAGTCCGGCATGGTAAAGCTGTTTTCCGGATCGCCCGCGCGGGAGCCAACGTAGCGCGCGCCGCCGCCAACGCGTACATCGCCAGGTAGCCAGGAGAAGCGCAGCGCATGCGTCAGATAAAGGCTGCCGCTGTTAGTCGGGGCGTTAACCAGGCGATTACCCACGTTCGCCGAATTAACGTCGTCCTCTACAATTTCCGTTTTGTCGTGGCTGTAAGTGGCGATTAAATTCCAGTCAGGGGCCAGCTCGCCGTTAATTTCGACTTCTGCTCCGGTTGAACGCGCCTTTGGAATATTGCGCGTGACGCCGTTAATCAGCACTGACATATCTTTTTCATCAATGCGATAAAGCGCCAGCGTGGCAGAAACCGCTGGTACCATCTGCCATTTTGCACCCACTTCATACGTGGTGCCCTTTTCCGTTGAGGCGACGTTACCGTCGTCATCTGTCTGGGTCGAAGGCGTAAACGATTTACTGTAGCTGCCGTAGAGCGATAAATCTGGTCGAATTTTATAAACCAGTCCCATCTGCGGCAGGAAAGCATCACCGCGATCGTTTAGCGTGGTTTGCGGATCGGTCCAGCCGCTGCTGGCCGTTTGGGTATAGCGCTGATAGCGTGCGCCCGCGACGGCGATCCATTTGTCGGTCAGGTGGATGCTGTCTTTAGCAAATACGGAACGGCTATAAAGGTTGGTGCGCAAATTACTCTGCGCATCGGAAACCGTGCTGGCGCTGACCGGCGGCTCTTCGCCATAGACCGGATCGTACATGTTGAAGGTTTTTGAAACCTTGCCGCGATAAGAGTATGCCTTGTAGGTTTCATCCTGCTCGTAGTCCACGCCCAGCATGACGTCATGCTGCATGCCCCAGATTTCCGGGCTGCCGCCGATATCCCACGAAAGATAAGTGGTCTGGTGATTGAAGCCGCGGTTGGCATCGGCGCGACGAGAAACGATGCCGGTAGTGGCGTTGATCGCCGTGGCGCGAACTTCGTTACTGTCATAGCGGCGCTGCATCCAGGCATAGTTGAAATGCGTTTCCCAGGTCTCGTCCAGGTTATAACCGTAATTGACATTCAACCGCTTGTTTTTGCCCCAGGCATGGTTGGCGTTATCGTCAATGCGCTCGTTGTACGGGATCTTCAGCGGCTTTTTATTGATAAACGCGGTGCCGCGATCGACAGGGATATCAAATTTATATTCGCTATAGCTGATGTTGAAGGAAGCCTTATCACCGTACCAGCTCAGTGAAGGCGCCAGCAGCGTGTGTTCATTCACGCCAAAGTTGCGCCAGTAATCTTCACGCTGACGTTCGGCAACCAGACGAAAAGCAAAGCCGTTCCCTAACGGTCCGGTGATATCTATGCTGCCCGCACCGCCGCCTACGCTGGTAGATTCACCGCTGATATGCGTATTCCATTCGTACTGTGGTTTTTTACTGACCAGGTTGATAATGCCGCCCGGATTAAGGATGCCGTACAGGAGTGAAGCGGACCCTTTCAGCACTTCCACATGATCGATGGTGGAATCCATCGACAATCCCTGGTTACTGCGCACGCCGTCAATAAAGATAGAGCCATCGGAATTACTGCCAAAGCCGCGTTTAACAAAACCGTCTTCTATGTTGCCCAGCGTATTGCCCTGGGCTACGCCGCTGACAAACTTCATGGCGTCGTTAACGGTTTTAACCTGGTAATCTTTTATCACCTGCGGCGTGACCACGCTGACGGACTGTGGTGTTTCACTACGCGGCGTGGCCGTTTTGGTCGCAGCCGTGGCGGTATCCTGACTGTAGCTGCCCGTAGGGGCTGCTTTGTCAGCGGTCACGGTCAGCGTTTGGTCTTTGCTGGTTGCGGCTATAGCAGAGGCGCTTAGCAAAGAAAGAGCGATATAAAGCGGCGTTTTTCTTTGCAGGCAAAAAACGCTGGCAGAACGTGCGGATGGTGTTTTCATCAATAAGGACGCAGGATGGAGTTATAATTGGCGCGAATGATAATAATTTTCATTGCCATTATCAATTTCAAAAATGAGCGCTGCCACTAAGCTACGGCAACAAAAAAGGGCCCGCAGGCCCGAAGCGTGGCGTCGATAACGACGCCAGCTTATTGAATTAAAACTTGTATTTCACGCCTATGTTGCCCGTATAGCCTTCCGAGCCTGGCCCAAAACTGTGCGAATATTTCATCTGTGCGTAAGCGCTTAAGTGCGCGTTGAGCTGGCTGCTGAGTCCGGCTCCGGCCTGCCAGTAGCCGCGACGAACATCCGGCGTCAGCGTTTCATTGTTCATATCAACGCCTGGCGTACGGCCCAGCAACTGCACGACATCCGCCTGCAGATAAGGCTTAAGTAACGGGCTATCGTAGTAAAGCCGTAGTCCCTCACGCAGCTGGGCGACCATCAGGTTTTGATCTTTCAGCTTAACGCCGCTGGCATAGGTCTGGCTGATATTCATATATTGCCCCATAGCCTGCAGCTGCGGCTCCAGCTTAAACTGCCCGCCCAGCGAAAGGGGAAGACTGGTTTCCACAGAGGCAACGACGCCGTAGCTGTCCATTTTCGCGCTGGTCAGGCTGGTAAACTCGTTGCTGTAGCGCGTCACCTGCACCACATTATCCAGGTAAGCACCTTCGTCATTCCACGCCGTCAGATAACCGCCAAGGCTATAGGTATTGGTGGTGATTTTACCGACATCGACAGAGAGTTCAGAACGTAAGCTACGCGCGGTGTCTTTGTTATTGCTGCGTTGATGGCCCAGCGTTATCACCGGCCCGGCGCTCAGATGCCAGCCGTCAGCCAGACTTTTAGTCAGAAGATCGCCGCCAAACTGCACAAAGGTCGTGTTGACGTTAAAAGAGAAGCGCCCTGCACGGTATCCGTCATGCCGACCAGAGACTCTTGCCCACATGGTGTCATCCTGATAAGCGCCCAGTCGTTCATGCCAGGTGCCGATAGCGGCAAAGCCGTAAGCGGCATTAAGATAAGGCGCGATAAGATAACCGGCGGTTTCTGGCCTGTAAGCTTTGATGCCTGGCGTCACGCTGTCGTCAATTTCCGGGGTATTGCCACCATCGGTTTCCGGGATATTGCCATCATCAATTCCGGGGACATCGCCATCATCAATTCCCGGAACATCGCCGTTGTCGATTTCTTCAGCATCGCCGTCAGCCTCATCCGGTGGCGTTACCGGCGTCAGCGAGGTCTGTAAATACCAGGCACCGTCACCAATCTTATGGAGCATGTACTGATAGTTACCCGCGACCACGGTGCCATTTTGTTTAAAATCGGCATTACTGGCATCGCCAGCTACCCGCACAACCAGAATACCGGCGTCCGTGATCCCGCCCGTGCCGCCTCTGTTGTTAATGGTCAAACCGTACTGCCCGGATGCGGTGCCGCTGACCAGAATTCTGTCCGTTGGCGAGCTGTCATCACCCAGCTGCGTACCCAGGGTAAAATTCCCTGAGTCGGTCAAATCGCCATTTACCGTTAAGGTACTGAAACCGGATTCGTTATTAAAAATCACCGAGCCGTTATTCAGCTGCAGCGTTTTAACGTCAGAGTCGCCCGTTACCAACCAGCTGCTCGCGGCATCAAGGATGAGCCTGTTAACGTTTTGCGTCGCACCCTGCAAAACCGAGGCGCTGTTTAACGACAGATTGATCTCGTTATCGTCACTTTCGGCGATAATATCCCCCAGCAGCCGGGCACGATCTTTTGCAGTGATGTTCACTTTTGCATAGGTCACCGTGCCCTCTTTTTCGACGATGTTTGGGACAGCACGTAATGCCGTGCCGTTGCCACCAGAGATAACGCTGTTGTTTGTCAGCGTCAGGTTGAGCGGCGTCCCCTTCGCCAGTACGCCATTGCCCGCCAGGCTATTTAACGAGACGTTGTCCAGCTCTACTGTGTTGGTCGCACTGCCTGAACTGTCGGCCGCGTACAAAGCGGCAGGAGATTTATCGCCTGTCCCCGCCGTAGTAATTGTGCTGTTGGCCAGCTTTAACGTGGCAAGAGAGGCAGACAAGCCTGGCGCATTTTCACCGGTTGTATTGATAGTAAGATTATCGCCGGTCAGGCTGGCAGATAGCAAAGCAGCGATACCTACGCCGCCCTTTCCCGTAGTGGAAATGGTGCTGTTACGAATTTCGCCTGTCCTGCTGTTTTTGGCCACTATGCCGTAAGCGTCTGTACCTGAAGTGGTTAAAGAGACGTCCGTCAGGTTAATAGTACTGTTGTCGGCATTTACGCCATGCGCCTGTGAGCCAGAAGTCCCTATTGCCGAATTGCTTATCGTTGCACTTGCGGTAGCGGCAAGAGTAATCCCCGATGCGTCATCTCCAAAAGTTGTTACCGGTGTGTTGACCAGCGTCAGCACGCCTGCATTACTTATCCCTACACCTGATGCGCTTGCCCCTTTGGTAGTAATGGCGGAATTCTCTAACGTTATTTTTCCTCCATGTGCTCTGGCACCATAACTCGATTCTCCGGATGTATTGACAGTGACATTGTCGCCCGTAATGCTCCCCTGCTTATCAGGATCGCTCGCTTCGGTATACATGCCAAAGCTTTCGATTCCTGACGTTGTTAACTTCGTGTTATTCAACTCGGTTGTGCCGAACTGTAGAAAAGCAGCATGGGAGCCGCTACCCCGGGTAGTAAAACTGGTGTCAGAAGCCTTTAAAGTGGAGAGCTTATTTGCTACCCATACTCCATGTGCCCTTTCCCCTGAAGTTTGATAGCTGCCGCCGCGAACGATAGCGTTTGATTCGACATTAACATCAATAGCCAGGCCTGATGTACCACGGGTCGTCACATTCACATTATCTAACGTCATATTTCCCCCCATACCACGCAGCGCGGTAAAGACGGAGTTAATAGTGCTGTTGCTTAGCGCTAACGTACTATTGGGACCAGAGGCATTTCCTGTCAAAATAGCAGCCCATTTGGCTGACTCAGTATCTATCGTCACGTTATCGGCAGTCATATAACCGCCATAGATATTAATTGCATGAGAGACGTTACTGCCGTTCAGCGTAATTTTTACATCGTTTAGCGTGGCTTTGGCATAATGATTCATTACGATACCGGTAGAGGCATAATCCGGTTGATTGCTGATAACGGTATTTTTCACCGTTAGCGTACCGCCATCGTTCACGCTTATTCCAGTTGCTCCAGCGCCTTCAAGTAACAAAGAACTGTCTTTAACAGAGACGTTGCTATTTTTTGCGTTAATAGCAAAGTTGCGCTTCCCGGATATGGAAAGCGTGCTTCCAATAATATCTATCGTGGCGTTGTTAACCGAAATGACCTGTCCGTCAATTCCCGTGAAGGATAAAGTTGCCTTATTCAACTTCAGACTGCCCTGGTCGATAATTTTAGCAACGCTTGTCGCAACACCTGACATGCTGAACGCCAGTCCGCTGTCGGTAACTAACCGGCTGTTTTGTCCGGAAGCCTGTAACGGTACGTCACTGATGTCCGTAGAGTCATAGCCTGAGGTTACCTGTAAAGTGGAACCATCCGTCACTACCCATGCGGCAAAAACAGAGAGTGGGGAGAGCGTCAGCGTGAGCAAACCGAGCGCAAAAGGCCGTGATTTCATAACCATAGTGCATCCTTTCATTAATATGGTTTTAAAACGATTAAGGGGTTGGCTGCTGTTTTAATGCGAGGAGGCGTTCCGGGGAAACGTTGTGCGATACGCTATCCGAAGCGTTTATTTTGAATTGACAGCGTAATGAGAATAAAACGGGCAACACCGCTTCCCATCCTTTAATTCTGGCCTTCCTGGCGCAACAATATTAATTGAATGGGCGCATAAGAAGAAGCGTTTTTTAAGCGCCGCGATAAAATAGCCTCAGCAAAAAGAGTGTGTTAATCGTCGATATAAGTCAATTGCGTTATTAAAACAGCTAACCGCCAACGGGAAAATCGGGGGTTCATTCCATAAATAGCCATAAGAAGAGAAGCGAAAACATGACCATTAATCTTCTTTTTTATATTTATAAAAACAATAATTTAAAAAACAACATTAATGAAAAAGCCAATTAAAGCTGCGAAGCGAAAAGACAATGCGTCGCTAATTAAGGAATTTTACAACTCCTTATTACCTACAATGCAGGCCCGTTATTTCCAGTAAGGAATCCGTCTGCGTTAGCCTTTCTATTATAACGGGTGCTATAAAACAAGATCTTCGTCAGTGAAGATCCCGTTTGCCCTACAGCGCCTGCGCGCAGGCCCAGGCAGAGCTCCAGGCCCACTGGAAATTATAGCCGCCCAGCCAGCCGGTCACGTCCACCACTTCGCCAATAAAATAGAGGCCCGGCACATCGCGTGCTTCCATTGTTTTAGAGGAGAGTGCGCTGGTATCAACCCCGCCAAGCGTAACTTCCGCCGTGCGGTAACCTTCCGTACCGTTGGGCTGCACGCGCCAGCTGTGCAACGTCTGGGTCAGTTCGCTTTGCTGGCGGCTGTTTAACTGCTTAAGCGTGCATTCCGGCACGCTGCCCAACAGCTGTAAACATTCTACCAGACGGCGCGGCAACACTTTTGCCAGCGTGTTTTTCAGGCTTTGATTAGGATGGGCTTCGCGTTCTTCACTGATAAAAGCATCAAGGTCGCGTTCAGGTGAAAGATTGACCGTCACGAACTCGCCCGGCTGCCAATAGCTGGAAAGCTGTAATACCGCGGGACCGGAGAGGCCGCGATGGGTAAATAACAAGGCTTCTTTAAATACCGTCCCGTCTTCCGCAGTCATTACGGAAGGCACCGCCACGCCGGAAAGCATTTGCAGCTGCTCAAGCAGCGGCTTATGCAGCGTAAAAGGCACCAGGCCCGCGCGCGTTGGAAAAACCTTCAGGCCAAACTGTTCGGCAAGTTTGTAACCAAAGGGTGACGCGCCCAAACCGGGCATAGAAAGACCGCCGGAAGCGATGACCAGCTTTTCCGCCTGTACCACGCTGCCGTTCAGCTCCAGCGTGTAATGTTCTTCGCGCGTTACCTTTACTACTTCGCTACGCAGTCTTAACGTCACCTGACCTGCTTCGCACTCTTTAAGCAGTAGATCCACAATTTGCTGAGCGGAATCGTCGCAAAATAGCTGGCCCAGCGTCTTTTCGTGCCAGGCGATATCGTGCCGATTCACCAGATCGATAAAATCCCACTGCGTATAGCGTGCCAGCGCAGACTTACAGAAATGGGGATTTTGCGACAGATAAGCCGCAGGCTCGGTATAAAGGTTAGTAAAATTGCAGCGGCCGCCGCCCGACATCAATATTTTGCGTCCCGCTTTTTTGCCGTTATCCAGCACCAGCACGCGTTTGCCGCGCTGCCCTGCCTGTGCGGCACAGAACAGGCCAGCCGCACCTGCGCCAATAACGATAACGTCAAACTTTTCCACAATCCGCTCCGACCTGCTGCGCAAAAAACGGTGATTGTAATGAGATGGGTCGCTTATCGCCAGCGTCATAAAAGCGTCATCTTAGCCCATAGCGGTAAACGTATGATTTTCATACAACTCAGGACCATTATTTGCTTCTGTTAACGTATTAATGTCAAAAAAAGTCTATATTTCACTTTCCCCAGGCGCGGTTTCTCGCTGATAATGCGCCGCGTTCATGTCCTCCAAAATGGCGTAACGCTTATGCTACATCTGTTTGCTGGTCTTGATTACCATACCGGCCTGTTACTCGTCCTTGCCCTGCTTTTTGTTTTGTTTTACGAAGCTATCAACGGCTTCCACGACACGGCAAATGCGGTGGCTACTGTAATTTATACGCGAGCTATGCGATCGCAACTGGCGGTAGTGATGGCCGGCGTATTTAACTTCTTTGGCGTACTGCTGGGCGGGCTAAGCGTTGCTTACGCTATCGTTCATCTGCTACCCACCGATTTACTGCTTAATGTAGGATCGGCTCACGGACTGGCCATGGTCTTTTCCATGCTGCTGGCTGCTATCATCTGGAATCTGGGCACCTGGTATTTTGGCCTGCCTGCCTCCAGCTCTCATACCCTCATCGGGGCCATCATCGGCATTGGCCTGACCAACGCGCTGCTTACCGGCACTTCGGTAGTGGACGCGCTGAATATCCCGAAAATGATCGGCATCTTTATGTCGCTGGTTATCTCGCCGATTGTCGGCCTGGTACTGGCCGGTAGCCTGGTGTTTATTCTGCGTCGCTACTGGAGCGGCAGTAAGAAACGCCGCCGTATTCATATGACGCCAGCGGAACGCGAGAAGATCGACGGCAAGAAAAAGCCGCCGTTCTGGACGCGCACCGCGCTGATCGTCTCGGCTATCGGCGTGAGCTATTCTCACGGTGCTAACGACGGACAGAAAGGCATTGGCCTGATCATGCTGGTGCTGATTGGCGTGGCGCCGGCGGGCTTTGTGGTCAATATGAATTCGTCGGGCTATGACATTACGCGTACCCGCGATGCGGTAAACCATCTGGAACAGTATTATCAGCAGCATGCTGATTCGCTGACCCAGATTGTGCAGATGGCTCCGCCTGTTGTACCCGCACCGCAGGAAAATCCGGGCGCTCCGCATGAGTTTCACTGCGATGCCGCCCGCGCGATGCCGGCTATTCAACGTGCTCAAGGCCTGCTGAGTAATCTGCAAAGCTACGACGCGTTAAACGTTGAGCAACGCAGCCAGCTGCGTCGTCTGCTGATGTGTGTCTCTGATACCGCCGATAAAACGGCTAAGTTACAGAGCACCACTGCCGAAGACCGCCGTTTTCTTGGCAAGCTGAAAGACGATATGCTGAATACCGTTGAGTACGCCCCTGTGTGGATTATCGTTGCCGTAGCGCTTGCGCTGTCGCTGGGTACGATGGTTGGCTGGCGCCGTGTCGCCACCACTATCGGTGAAAAAATCGGTAAGAAAGGCATGACCTATGCGCAGGGAATGGCTGCACAGATGACCGCTGCCGTTTCTATCGGCGTGGCCAGCTATACCGGCATGCCCGTTTCAACGACCCACGTTCTCTCCTCTTCCGTGGCCGGCACCATGCTGGTCGACGGCGGCGGCGTTCAGGGTAAGACGATTAAAAATATCCTGTTAGCCTGGGTATTTACGTTACCTGTATCGATCGTGCTGTCGGGCTGCCTTTACTGGTTAGCGCTGAAGCTGGTTCCCTGATTCATCAGCAGGAACAACAAGGCGGGGAATTTTCCCCGCCTTTTTTTATGCCTTAACGCCAGTAGCCCAGACCGTTTTATGCCTGATAAATAGCCCGGACAGGCTCTTCAATGCCAGATAAATAGCCCAATAAGGCTGATAAAGACCAGACCGCACAGCGCGCTGGTCAGGATAAACTGCCCGCGAACCCGCTCGCAGCGGCGGATAAACTCTTCGTCGTGATGATCGCGATAGCGTTGTAGCCAGATATAGCGCACCAGCCGCACCTGTTTACCCGGCTGGCCATGAGAAGTAAAAAACCCGGCCCCATCAACATACTGATAAAGCAAAGGATCGCAGCCTCGCAGCACCACCAGCAGCGCGCGCAAAGAAGAGAAGTAACGCGCCATATTAACCAGACAAACCACACAAAGAGCCCAAAAAAGTGCGATGGTGCTAATCATGATCTCCTCCACGGCGATGCTTTATCCGCAGCCACGACAATCAACGCTGCTCGTTTTCGCTTCGCCCACCCTAAGTTTGAATTGTTGTAACAGCAGCGTAGCTGTTCTGTATTTTTATTGTCTTCTTCAGTTTAGGAGATGAGATGAAATTTTTGCCAGCGCTGTTTGCGACCAGAATAAAAAAGAGAGGAAATTCCTTTTGATCCCGCTCGCAAACAGAAAGGGCAAACCGGGATTTGTTAACAATTAACGCTATACTTAAGAGATAAAAAATGCGCGGTTCCAGGCGCTCAGAACCCTGCCACATCGCACTAATTCAATGTGTTATGATGCCAGACCGCCTGCATATATGCGGCCGTACCGAACAAGGAGAGCGTTATGTCTTACAAACACATTCTGATTGCTGTCGATCTTTCGCCAGAAAGTAAACTGCTGGTCGCGAAAGCGGTTTCGATGGCTCGTCCTTACGATGCCAAAGTTTCGCTGATCCATGTGGATGTTAATTATTCGGATCTCTACACCGGTTTGATTGATGTAAACCTGGGCGATATGCAGAAGCGTATTTCCGAAGAAACCCACACCGCGCTGGCGGATATCTCCAACAGCGCAGGCTACCCTATTTCAGAAACGCTCAGCGGCAGCGGCGATCTGGGCCAGGTGCTGGTTGATGCCATCAAGCGCTATGATGTTGATTTAGTGGTATGCGGCCATCATCAGGATTTCTGGAGCAAGCTGATGTCTTCCGCGCGCCAGCTGATCAACACCGTGCATATCGATATGCTGATTGTGCCGCTGCGTGATGAAGAAGAAAGCTGATTTTAGCGGCGTGTGGCAATAAAAAAAGCCGCTTTAGTCTGAACAAAGCGGCTTTTGTTGGTTTGTACCCCGTGGCTAAAGTGCTGCGTCAGCCAGCGGGGGATAAATATCGAAGCGATGGCTTTTGGTTACCACCGCAGACTGTGTGGCTACCCCAGCTAACGGTGGCGCGTAGTCGGGGCGTTTTACCACTACCCGCTTTTTCGCCAGTCGTCTTGCAGGTTCCAGTAGCCCGTCGGCATCATTATCCGCACCCACCAGCGTCTGAAAGACACGCATCTCTTTTTTAACCAGCGCGCTTTTTTGCTTATGTGGGTACATGGGATCCAGATAGACCACGTCAGGCTTTTCACTGCTTGCCGCCAGCGCTTCCAGACTGGAAGCATGCACCAGCGTTAAACGTTCCTGCAGCCAGCCGCCGATTTCGGCATTGCGGTAGCCGCGTTGCAGACCGTCGTCCAGCAGCGCCGCAACGACAGGATGCCGCTCCAGCATCTGTACGCGACAGCCGAGCGAGGCCAGCACAAAGGCGTCTCGTCCCAGCCCTGCCGTCGCGTCGGTCACTACCGGCAGATAGCTTCCCTTAATGCCTACCGCTTTTGCTACCGCTTCGCCACGTCCACCGCCAAAGCGGCGGCGGTGCGCCATGGCACCCTCAACAAAATCGACAAAGATGCCGCCCAGCTTTGGCTCATCACGCTTGCGCAGCTCCAGATGGGTTGCGGTCAGCGCCAGCGCCATCGTGGCCTGCTCGTCGTGCTCCAGCTGCCAGCGATCGGCTAAAACGGATAAGGCGCCGTCTCCGGCGCCCGTTTCGTCAATCAGGCAAATCTTCACTCGGCGATGCCATAATGGGCCAGCATCGCGTCCAGCTGCGGCTCGCGGCCACGGAAGCGTTTAAACAGCTCCATCGGCTCTTCAGAACCGCCACGCGTCAGGATATTGTCCAGGAAAGACTGGCCCGTTTCGCGATTAAAAATACCCTCTTCTTCAAAACGCGAATAGGCATCGGCCGCCAGCACGTCCGCCCACAGATAGCTGTAGTAACCTGCTGCATAGCCGCCTGCGAAGATGTGGCTGAAGGCATGTGGGAAGCGGCCCCAGGCCGGGCTTGGCACCACGGCCACCAGCTTCTTGATCTCTTTCAGCATCTCCAGAATCTGCGCGCCTTTGGCCGGATCGAACTCGGCGTGCAGGCGGAAGTCAAACAGGCCAAACTCCAGCTGACGCAGAATAAACAGCGCCGCCTGGTAGTTTTTCGCCGCCAGCATTTTGTCCAGCAGCGCCTGAGGCAGCGGCTCGCCGGTTTCGTAATGGCCGGAAATAAAGGCCAGCGCTTCCGGCTCCCAGCACCAGTTTTCCATAAACTGGCTTGGCAGCTCGACGGCATCCCACGGCACGCCGCTGATGCCGGACACGCCCGGCGTTTCAATGCGGGTCAGCATGTGATGCAGGCCGTGCCCGAATTCATGGAACAGCGTGGTAACTTCATCGTGCGTAAACAGCGCAGGCTTGCCGTTGAGCGGACGGTTGAAGTTACAGGTCAGGTAGGCGACCGGTTTTTGCAAAGAGCCGTCCGCAAGACGCATCTGGCCGACGCAGTCATCCATCCAGGCACCGCCGCGTTTGTTTTCACGCGCGTACAGATCCAGATAGAAGCTGCCGCGCAGCTCGCCGCTCTCGTCAAACAGGTCGAAGAAGCGCACGTCCGGATGGTAAACATCAACGTCTTTGCGCTCTTTTGCGGTAATGCCGTAAATACGCTTAACAACCTCGAACAGACCGTTAACCGCACGCTCTTCCGGGAAGTAAGGGCGCAGCTGCTCATCGCTGATGGCATAAAGATGCTGCTTCTGTTTTTCGCCGTAGTAAGTGAGATCCCACGGATTCAGCTCGTCAATGCCGTGCTCTTTTTTAGCAAAGGCACGCAGCTGCTCCAGCTCTTTTTCAGCCTGAGGACGCGCACGCTTCGCCAGATCGGTCAGGAAATCGGTCACCTGCGCCGGATTTTCGGCCATTTTGGTCGCCAGCGACTTTTCAGCATAGGAGGAGAAGCCCAGCAGCTGCGCCAGCTCGTGACGTAGTGCCAGCTCTTCGGCCATCACTTCGCTGTTGTCCCATTTCCCGGCGTTCGGGCCCTGATCGGAAGCGCGGGTAGAGTAAGCGCGGTACATCTCTTCGCGCAGCGCCTGGTTATCGCAGTAGGTCATTACCGGCAGATAGCTGGGGATATCCAGCGTCAGCAGCCAGCCTTCTTGCTCTTTCGCTTCCGCCTGCGCTTTGGCGGCGGCCAGCGCGCTTTCCGGCATGCCGGAAAGTTCGCTTTCATCGGTAATCAGCTTGCTCCAGCCCATCGTGGCGTCCAGCACGTTGTTGCTATAGGTGGAACCCAGCTCGGAAAGGCGCGCGGCGATTTCGCCATAGCGTTTCTGCTTCTCTTTCGACAGACCGATACCGGACAGCTCAAAGTCGCGCAGCGCGTTATCTACCGCTTTTTTCTGCGGCGCGCTCAGCTCTGCATAGCTATGCTCTTTCAGATTACGATAAGCCTGATACAAACCTTCGTGCTGGCCGACCCAGGTACTGTATTCAGAAAGCAGCGGCAAGGTTTGTTCGTAGGCCTGACGCAGCTCAGGACTGTTTTTTACCGAGTTAAGATGGCTGACCGGCGAAAACAGACGGCCCAGGCGATCGTCCACTTCTGAAAGCGGCTGTACCAGATTATCCCAGGTGTAAGGCGTCCCCTGGGCAACAACTTTTTCTACTGCCGCGCGGCAATCGTCCAGCGCCTGAGTCACGGCAGGCACCACGTGTTCGGGCTTAATGGCGGAAAACGGGGGAAGCGTAAAAGAAGAGAGTAGCGGATTGGTCATAGCGCAGTCCTTGTTATCGATGTATAGGGCGCGTTGCGGCGCGCGATTTAGCTAACATGAGGCTAAGTGTAGCGAAAATCAATGGGGCATCGACGGCAGGGAAAAAGGGAATTGCCTGTAAAGTGAAGCGGGAGCATACTTTTCCCGCCGTTGCGTTTATCTCATTACAGGGAGCGTCTTTATGTGGTATTGCCTTGTCGCATCGTTGTTCTTTCTACCTTTTTATCGCCGGGCGGCGCTGGGATTGCTGGCCGTCACGCTGGTTATCGGCACGATTAATTCTACCTTGCAGCCGCCCGCACTGGCCGCGCTCGGCGCGCTCGGCGGCGTCGCCTTCTTTTGCTACCGACAAAAAGCGCAGAATAAATTAGCCCTCGCAGGGGAAGCTTTTCTGGTTGCCGGATCCGTCGCGCTGATGCTGCATCTGCTGCCCGGCTTCCATAACCTGAAGATCGTTTCCGGTGCGCTAGCCGGGCCGCAGAGCGCGCCTTTTACCTTCTATTATAACTTTGACAAGGCGCTGATCCCCTTTGTGCTGCTGGGCTGCCTGCCCACGCTGCTGAAACGCCCGGCTACGCCGCCCGGCAATCGTCTGTGGTGGCTGGTGCTGCTGCTCTCTATGCCGCTTTTGCTGCTGTTTGCCACGCTGGCCGGCGGTTTACGCGTGGAGCCGCATTACCCTGAATGGCTCGGTGCTTTTATGCTGGCGAATCTGTTTTTCGTGTCGTTCGCCGAAGAGGCGCTGTTTCGCGGCTATATTCAGCAGCGGCTGAGCCAGCGGTTTGGCAACCTTTGGGCACTGCTGGCCACCGCCGTGCTGTTTGGGCTGGTGCACTACCCCGGCGGGCCGCTGCTGGTGTTTTTTGCGGCCTTAACCGGCGTGATTTATGGTCTGGCCTGGCAGTGGAGCGGACGCGTCTGGGTTGCCGCGCTGGTGCATTTTGCTTTTAACCTGCTGCACCTGCTGTTTTTTACCTACCCGTTCTGGTACCACCAGCCTGGATAGCGCATTTTTTCTGCCAGACAGTTATACTGTGCCTGACTCGTGCCGCTCAGGCGGCACACTTGCTATTCTCCCACCGGACAGATCCCACGACATGCTGAGTTATCGCCACAGTTTTCACGCCGGCAATCACGCCGACGTTCTCAAACATACCGTTCAGAGCCTGATCATCAACGCGCTTAACGAGAAAGATAAGCCTTACCTTTATCTTGATACCCACGCGGGTGCCGGGCGCTACCAGCTGAGCGGCGAACATGCCGAACGTACCGGAGAATATCTGGAAGGGATCGCCCGTATCTGGCAGCAGGACGATCTGCCGGAAGAGCTGGAAAGCTATATTTCCTGCATCAATGCCCTCAACCCTAACGGCAAGCTGCGCTTTTATCCTGGCTCGCCGCTGATTGCGCGCCATTTGCTGCGTGAAGATGACAAGCTAAACCTGACCGAGCTGCATCCGAGCGATTTTCCGCTGCTGCGCAATGAGTTTCTGAAAGATGACCGCGCGCGCACCGAACGAGCCGATGGTTATCAGCAGCTAAAATCTAAGCTGCCGCCGCCGTCGCGTCGCGGCCTGATTCTGATCGATCCGCCTTACGAAATTAAAACGGATTACCAGGCGGTGGTAAAAGGCATTCAGGAAGGCTACAAGCGTTTCGGCACCGGCGTT
Source organism: Erwinia sp. BNK-24-b (assembly GCF_047456155.1). Lineage (NCBI taxonomy): Bacteria > Pseudomonadati > Pseudomonadota > Gammaproteobacteria > Enterobacterales > Erwiniaceae > Erwinia > Erwinia sp. BNK-24-b. The sequence continues at coordinate 109,185 of NZ_CP179901.1, read as the reverse complement.
TTCGCGCTCTGGTATCCCGTGGTACTGCGTCAGCAGATTAAGCGCATGTTTGCCGAGCTGGAAGCGACCGGCATCCGCCGTATCCTGCAAATCGAACTGGCCGTGCGTCCGGACAGCGATCAGCGCGGCATGACCGCTTCCGGTATGATCGTGATTAACCCGCCATGGAAGCTGGAGCAGCAGATGAACAACGTGCTACCGTGGCTGCATAAGCATCTGGTGCCGGCCGGTACTGGCCACACCAAAGTCAGCTGGATCGTGCCGGAATAAAACCGGCCGTAGCCGGATTATCACGTCCGGCTACCGATTCCATTTCAGCTCGTCAGCGTTTAAAAGGCGCCATCCTGCAAACCTGACGAGCGCGCCCCGCTTCCTTCTTAAAGTTCAAACACCGCAAAATCGTGCGCCATCTCGGTAGCCGGAAAAATTTCCCGACATTCAGCCAGCAGCCGTTCGGTATCTTCACGCAGATAGCGCGAACTCAGGTGCGTTACGATCAGCTTTTTCGCCTGCGCTTCCTTTGCCATCGTGGCTGCCTGAACGGTGGATGAATGTCCACGGCTGTTGGCTTTTTCCGCCATTGCCGCTTCCAGCGTCGCTTCATGCACTACCACGTCCGCATTGGCCGCCAGCGCTGTTGCCGCAGCGGTGGGCGCGGTGTCGCCAAATATCGCCAGCGTCCGCCCTTTTATCGGCGGGCCAAGGTAGCGGCGGCCATCGACCACCTGACCATCTTCCATGGTTACCGTTAGCCCCTGTTTCAGCTGCTGAAACAGTTTGCCGGGCCTGATCCCGTCCGCCAGCAGCCGCTCCGCGTCCAGCGTGCCGGGCCTGTCGTGCTCTTCAATGCGAAAGCCGTAGCACTCAACCGGATGGGTAAGCGGATAAGCCGTAACGCGAAAATGATCGTCACTAAAGAGCTCGCCGGCGCTAATTTCCACAATTTCCAGCGGAAAAGTTAGCCAGGAGCCGCTCAGGCTTAGCGTCGTTTCGACGAAAGTTTTGATGCCTGGCGGCCCATAGAGCGTAATGCCTTCGCTAATGCCGTTCATTGAGCGACTGGTCAGCAGCCCCGGCAGGCCAAAGATATGGTCGCCGTGCAGATGGGTAATAAAGATTTTTTCCAGCTTGCCGGGTTTGACCGGGCTGCGCAGGATCTGATGCTGCGTACCTTCTCCGCAGTCAAACAGCCAGCTGCCGCTGCGTACGGTCTGTAAATTTAATGCGATACTGGTGACATTGCGCTGGCGGCTGGGCGTACCCGCGCCGGTGCCTAAAAAAAGGAGTTCCATTCGGCCTCTCTGTGCAGGTTTTCAAGCCAAAAATAGCAGACTGCGTCACAATATACGTTGAATAGTGACGATTTTAACGCGCCGGCCCTATCACAATCATAGACGCAAACTTTGCGGCATTTGGCCGACTGGCGTTACACTAAGCCCAGTTTATTTGACTCTTATGGAACTCTTTCGATGACCAGACATTATGACTACCTTGCTATTGGCGGCGGCAGCGGCGGCATCGCTTCCATTAACCGTGCGGCTATGTACGGACAAAAATGCGCGCTGATTGAGGCGAAAGACCTTGGCGGCACCTGCGTGAACGTCGGCTGCGTGCCGAAAAAAGTAATGTGGCATGCGGCACAGATTGCCGAGGCTATTCATCAGTACGGCCCGGATTACGGCTTTAATACCACCGTTAACAGCTTTGACTGGGCGACGCTGGTAAAAAACCGCAGCGCCTACATTGACCGCATTCATACCTCGTACGACAACGTGCTGGGTAAAAATAAAGTAGATGTGATCAAAGGCTTCGCACGCTTTGTCGATGCGCACACCGTTGAAGTGAACGGCGAAAAAATTACTGCCGATCATATTCTGATCGCCACCGGTGGCCGCCCAAGCCATCCGTCGATTCCGGGTGCCGAATACGGTATCGATTCTGACGGCTTTTTTGAGCTGGATGCGCTGCCAAAACGCACTGCGGTTGTAGGCGCAGGCTATATCGCGGTTGAGATCGCTGGCGTGGTGAACGCGCTCGGCTCCGAAACGCACCTGTTTGTGCGTAAGCACGCGCCGCTGCGCACCTTCGATCCGATGATCGTTGAGACGCTGGTTGAGGTGATGAACACCGAAGGCCCAACGCTGCATACCGAATCTATTCCGAAAGCGATTGTGAAAAACGCCGACGGCAGCCTGACGCTACAGCTGGAAAACGGCAAAGAGCAGACCGTGGATTGCCTGGTCTGGGCAATTGGCCGCGAACCGGCGACCGATAATCTGAACCTGGACGTGACCGGCGTTGCGCTGAACGAAAAAGGCTATATCAACGTTGATAAGTATCAGAATACCAACGTGAAAGGTATTTATGCCGTTGGCGATAATACCGGTGCCGTCGAGCTGACGCCGGTGGCCGTTGCCGCTGGCCGTCGCCTGTCCGAACGCCTGTTTAACAACAAGCCGGACGAGCATCTGGATTACAGCAACGTGCCGACCGTGGTGTTCAGCCATCCGCCAATCGGCACCGTTGGCCTGAGCGAGCCGGAAGCACGCGAGAAATATGGCGATGAAGAAGTGAAGGTCTATAAATCCTCCTTTACCGCCATGTATACCGCTGTAACCCAGCATCGCCAGCCGTGCCGTATGAAGCTGGTTTGCGTGGGTAAAGATGAGAAAATCGTCGGCATCCACGGTATCGGTTACGGTATGGACGAGATGCTGCAAGGCTTCGCGGTTGCGCTGAAAATGGGCGCAACCAAAAAAGACTTCGACAATACCGTCGCTATCCATCCGACCGGTGCAGAAGAATTTGTGACTATGCGTTAATCACGGTCACCGCTAAAAAGGCCAGGCGCGCAAGCGTCTGGCCTTTTTTATTGTCTGCTGAAAAAAGTGGGTACGGAACGTCTTTTTGCCGTTAGCTGGCCTGCTGTCTGGACGAGGGTAAAGGGTTCAGCGCGCAGCCATTCAGGAAGCCTGGCAGAGTATCAGACGGCAAATAGCGTAACCGTCCGTTCTCCTCTTTTAACAACACCTGAAAAGACATGGCCGGGAAACCGTTAAAAACCATCGTCAGCGCCAGCACCGCACCCTCTTTTTCTAAACGGCGTTCTGAAACGATCACCTGACTCATGCGCCAGCGCTGCGCCAGATCTGACTTGATCGAGTCGATCTGCCAGGCGGGGTTCCTTGCCTCCAGCGCCGCGCTGTAGTAGCCAAACAGCGTGCGATAGGCGCGCTGTTTGGCCGTGTGGGCTTCCGGCGACTGGAGCTGCTTGTTCAGGGCGATTTCGCAGCGCAGCTGGTAGTTACTGGCAAAAGAGAGCGGCCTGTCGCCGTTGCTCACGAGGCTGGCAATAACAAAATTCACGGCCAGCGTGTCCATCGTTACGGACGGTTTGGGCTGGTTTTCATCATTCCGCCAGCTGTCCGGCGCAACGCGAGTCAATACCAGCAGCGGTGCATCCTGCGTGCTCAGGCGGGCGATAACCGGCGCTAAACCGATGTAGCCGTTAGGAATGGGCAACGGTAAGCTCAGCACCTGCGGAGCTGGATCGGGCGCCATGCCGTTTTGCGGCAGCCGCCAGATCTTAAGCAGCGGCGGTTTCTCTGCCGGTTTATCGCTCTCAACGCGACTCAGGTCGTCATCTGACCAGGCCAGCCCCACCAGCGCCATCCCTTTGCCGCTCCCCAGCCTGACCAGCGATAGCGGTTCGTCCGTTTCTTTCGCCTGCAGAGAGAAGCGTTGAATATTTTCAGCATGACCAGCGCCTAACTGCTGCCGCGCAACGGCAACGCGAACCGAATAATCTTTGCCGCTGTCGTCCCGGACAAACTGTTTTCCGTCTGCGGAAACCTGAACGCCGCGCGCGAAGGCCCATGCGTGGGTAACTCTGCCGGACAAATCCCTTTCCAGCAGCATGTCATGCGCCAGAAAGCGATACTGATTGTGGATCGGCGCCGTTGGGCCATTAAGAAAATATTCGCTTTTCGCCCCATCATTTTGCATGAACGCTCTCTGCCCAATCTCAACCGTGGTTTTATTGCTGCTCAACACGCCGCGATGCGTCAGCGAAATCAGCGTCGGCTTATTATCAATAAGAGCGAATTTATTGATCGAGGCATCCGCATCCAGCGTGCAGGCATCGCTGCCTTTATCCGAACAGGGCGGTATCGACAGGAGGTGGCTTGCTTTGCCGGCAACATTCTGTCGGGTAATCACGAAGGGAATAAGGTGCACGCTGGTTTCTGAGAACGAATTGCGAGCCAGCGAAACCAGCGGCGGCGCATAAATGTTGTTATCGCCTTCAACCATGCCGGTTAGCAGCGGTGGTGTCGCCACCAGCGCCCCCGGAAAAGGCAAGGCGTTGACGTCGTTGCTTTCCGGCGTTGCCGCCAGCACCCGCATTTTTACGGTATTGCGTCTGAAATAGAAGGTGCGTACGCCGTAATCTTTACCGGGATCGCTGACGACTCCTCCCGGCACGGCACGGCCAACGATATAGCTGTCTGCTGTGGCGGGCTGTGGATCGTATTCAAACCAGGTCGAGCTTCCTTTGCCGTGGTAAGAGCCTGCCCCGCCCAGCGTTACGCCCATCAATACTTCTTTGGCTTCGTGTTCGCAGATGGAATAGTCAGAAAGCGGAACGTTGATTTTAGCGCGGCCCAGGCTGCCAATCTGACGGCACAGCCGATAGGCAGACTGCTGCAAGCGCGTATCGCAATCGTTCTGCGTATAGCCGTAGGTGGCAAAGCCGTGCCGGTAGCAAAGGTCGTGCATCACGCAGGCCTGGCGAAAGCGCAACGAAATATCCGATCCTTCTTTTACCGTTTTAAAAGCGATTTTTTTCATTACGTAGGGGATGGAACAGTTCAGTCCGGTTCCCCGTCCGCCAATAATGGCTTCTGTATTTTGCGAAGAAGGATAGGTCGTAAATGTTGAAGGCGCTTCCGTTTCTCCCGGCTGCGCCAGGTCTGAATAAACCTCTTCAACGGCTACGCTGATATAAATGCGGCAGAGCGTAAAAATAACCGCCAGCACAATTAAACAGCATCCCACAATACGGATCCAGAGATGAGTAAGAATAATCTTTTCAATCGTTGCCATAACAGGTATCCCGGTTAACTGAGTCGCTTCCCTGGTTTTTTTATAACAATCGTCATAGAGAACGATTCGGCCTTTTCCTCCCGGCTTTGAAGGGAGTATAGGCACACTTATCTCCTCCCAGAGGTCGGGAAAGAAGCAAAAAGATAAATTCAAGATATAAAACGGAGAAGGCGGGTGCGTACGCCATTAATAACTATCGCCGCAGGAAAGAATGGTGCTGTTTTATTTTTCAGCCGAAGGTCAGCGGGCGGCCACCCCTGTTCTTGCGTATTTCCCCGGACAGAAAAAAGCCAGCCGAAGCTAACTGCAGACGACCGACAAATTTAAGCCAGCCGAAGCTAACTGCAGACGACCGACAAATTTAAGCCAGCCGAAGCTGGCTGCAGACGAGTGAAAAATTCAAGCCAGCCGAAGCTGGCTATGGTGATAGTTAAAACGATAGCGTCATACCGGCATAGTAAGCGCGGCCAGGTTCGTTATAGGTCGAAGCCCCTTCGTTTTCACGGTAGAGGCGTTTATCAAACAGGTTACTGATACCCGCTTTAAGCTGGACGTTTTTAATAACGTCATAATTTACGCCAAGCCCGACAACGGAATAAGCCCCTACTTCTTTATCTGAAAGCGAGCCAACTTCAGTTCTCATTTCCGCATACTTGCGCGGCTTTTGTCTTCCGTAAAAAGTCCAGTTAAGGTTAGCGGCAAGTTTTTCCGTTATTGTATAATCCAGCATAGTATTAATAGTATATTCAGGAATAATCGACAGCGGATTGCCGGTGTCTTTATTTTCTGAAGTAATCATATAAGTTGCGTTGGTGCGCCATTCCAGCTTTTCTTTAATGACCGGTACCGTCAGATTACCTTCCAGCCCTTCCACCAGCGCTTTGCCGCCGTTTTCCCAGCGCAAGACGTGATAGCCATTAGAGGCATAGCCAAATACGTTGGTACCGGAAACGATTTTACTTTTATAGTCGTTGCGGAAATAGGTGATGCCAGCGGCATAACCCTCGTAGTTAAACTCCAGGCCAAGCTCTTTGTTAATGCTGATTTCAGGGCTGAGATCCGGATTGCCCAATAAATAGCATTTTTCTTTAATACCAATGGGGCAACCATTTCCCCTGGTCACCAGCAGATAACCGTTGGTTGACTGGTAGAGATTAGGCGCTTTAAACACGCGGGCGATACCGGCTTTCAGCTTGAAATAGTCTCCCAGCGCCTGGGAGGCATTAAGACTTGGGCTCAAATTAGCACCAAACTTACTGTGGTAGTCAAAGCGCAGACCCGGGATCAGGTTGGTGCCGACGGCCGGCTCAATGTTGTCTTCAAAATAGAGCGCGCTCAGCTCCGCGCTATTTTTAGCGCTGCGATTGCTCGCAATACCGCTACCCGTTACGCCGCTGGCGTTGGTTGTCTGCATAGAAGCCGGATCGTCAAGCGCCTCGCGGTTCCACTCCGCGCCAAGCGTCAGCGTTTGTTCCAGCCATTTCTCCAGCGGAACCGTTACCTCGCCGCTGGTACGGTAGTTTTGCAGACGGCTGGTATTATAAACATCGTTGGTAATCATCCCTTCTACGCGGCCCGTCGTCCCTTCATGCAGGCGGGTATTATTGGTTTTTTCATAATAGAGACCAACTTTCGACTGCCCCCAGTCCCAGACGCCGTTATGCGTGACCCCATAGCTTTGACGATACATACGGTTCGTTTCATGTCCGTAAAGCGTTGGCACCAGATCGCTGGTATTGCCGTTGCTGTGCTGCGTATCGCCCGCATAAATATTGCCCTGCCGGCTATAGCCAAGATCGAGATCAACGATTTGCGTCGGCGTCATTTTCCATGAAAACTGCGCGTTCACATCCTTATTACGCACGCCTTCGTGCCCGGCCGCATAGCTGCCGTTTTCAGCCGTATTGATATCGTAAGCATCGGCATCGGTTTTGTTGAGGTTGCCGTAAAGACGCATGGTCAGCGCCTCGCCAGCCAGCGGGCCGCTCAGGTTAAAGTTTGCGCGCCTGGTCGCGCCTTCCTTGTCGTTTTCCGGCTGGTTGGTGAACAGCGACAGCGAGCCGTGCCAGTCGTTAGTTGGGCGTTTGGTGATGATATTAATCACGCCGCCCGCCGCGCCGGAACCGTAGCGCGCCGCAGCCGGGCCGCGCAGCACGTCTATGCGTTTGACCATCTCCGCCGGTACCCAGTTGCTGTCGCCGCGTGAATCACGTTCGCCGCGCCAGCTGTAACGTACAGAATTACGGGACAGAGTAGGCACCCCGTCGATCAGGATCAGCGTGTTTTCCGGCCCCATGCCGCGAATATCAATCTGGCGATTGTTGCCACGGCTGCCGGTGGCGCTGTTGCCGGTAAGATTAACGCCGGGCATTTTGCGAATAATGTCGGAAAGGTCGTTAACCGGTGGATCTTTGGCAATATCTTCGGCGGTAATGACCGAAACGCCAGGTTGCTGTTTTAACTGCTCTTCCGCTGAGCGGGTGACGACCATTTGCGGTTCGTCTTCTTTGACTTCTTCGGCGGCAAAAACCGGCGCGCTTAACAATCCCATCAGCATCGTTGCCAGCGGGTTAAGTTTAAAGACATTAGCGTTAACCATATTCCGTCCCTGATTATGTGTCCGTATGTTAATGAATGCGCATGATAACGATAATTGTTTCTATTTGCATTATATTGACATAACTTCACAAAACCGCTGCGGGGGTCACGCTTTTGGTTTTAGCGCGTACATTTTCTTCCGGCGATCGGGACTGGCCGCTGACGTCTGTAAGACAGCAGCGAATGGCGGAATAAAGCAGTAAGGCCGCACGCTATGGTGTGGCCTTGTTTCGAAGGGGATCAGAAAGCGAAGCAGGAACAGCCCAACGCGCCCCAGAAAGCATTGTCGTCCGAAACGGGCACCGTTGAATGCCGCGCCACGTTATGCGAATGCTGATGTACGCCGCAGGGGCCGCTGCACTGATGTATCTGCTGCGTCAGACCCGCGCGCGTAGCAGGCGGCGCGCTGCGATAGTGGCCAGGTACGTTCACCACCGGTGACCATTCTGGCAACACCGGAATCGAAGGCGGCGAAAGCGGACTGAAGCCACCTGCGGCATAAACAATTTTGCCATCCACCATCGTCAGCACCGACTCAATGCCCTTGATCTCTTCCTCCGGCACGCTGAAATAGTCTTTGGACAAAATCACCAGATCCGCCAGCTGACCAGCCTTGATCTGCCCTTTTTTACCCTGCTCGCTGGAGAACCAGGCGCTGCCCTGCGTCCACAGCATCAGGGCCGTTTCGCGATCCAGCCGGGCGCTATCGTCATACATCGCCATTCCGCCTACGGTACGTCCTGAAACCAGCCAGTAAAGCGCGGTCCACGGATTGTAACTTGCCACGCGGGTAGCATCCGTTCCCAGACCAACCGGCAGCTCTGCGTTTAACATTTTCGCCACCGGCGGCGTCTGTTTTACCGCTTCTTTTCCATAACGCTCCGCAAAATATTCGCCCTGGAACGCCATACGGTGCTGCACGGCAATACCGCCGCCAAGCCGTTTTACGCGCTCGATATTGGCTTCGGTAATGGTTTCAGCATGATCGAAAAACCAGTGCAGGCCGTTAAAAGGAATATCGCGGTCAACCTTTTCAAACACGTCCAGCATGCGGCTGATGGATTCGTTATAGGTAGCGTGCAGACGGAACGGCCAGCGATGCTCGACAAGGTGCCGCACCACGCGCTCCAGCTCATCCTCCATGCCCGGCGCCAGATCGGGACGCGGTTCCAGAAAATCCTCAAAATCGGCAGCGGAAAATACCAGCATTTCGCCCGCGCCGTTATGCCGATAAAAATCGGTGCCCTGGCCCGGCTTAAGCATATCCGTCCACTTTTCGAAATCTTCGACTTCGTGTCCCGGACGCTGGGTGAAAAGGTTATAGGCGATGCGTACCGTCAGCTGCTTCTTCTCATGCAGTTCGGCAATCACCTCATAATCGTCGGGATAGTTCTGGAAGCCGCCGCCCGCGTCGATGGCGCTGGTCAGCCCCAGCCGGTTCAGCTCGCGCATAAACTGCCGTGTAGAGTTAACCTGCTGTTCCAGCGGCAGTTTTGGCCCTTTCGCCAGCGTCGCGTACAGCAGCATCGCGTTAGGCCGCGCAATCAGCATCCCGGTTGGATTGCCGTTGCCGTCACGCTGGATTTCACCGCCCGGCGGGTTTGGCGTATCGCGAGTGTAACCCACCACTTTTAACGCGGCGCGATTAAGCAAGGCGCGATCATAAAGGTGCAGAATAAAAACTGGCGTATCGGGTGCGGCTTCGTTGATCTCGTCCAGCGTAGGCATGCGCCGCTCGGCAAACTGAAATTCGTTCCAGCCACCAACAACCCTCACCCACTGCGGATTTGGCGTGCGCAGCGCCTGCTCTTTCAGCATTCTTAACGCATCGGCCAATGAAGGTACGCCTTCCCAGCGCAGTTCAAGGTTATAATTCAGCCCGCCACGGATCAGATGCAGATGCGAATCGTTTAAGCCGGGAATACCGGTAGAGCCATGTAAATCGACGATCTGCGTCGCGTCGTCGGCATACTGCATTGCTTCCGCTTCGCTGCCGACGGCCAGAAATTTCCCGTCTTTAATAGCCACCGCCGTTGCCAGTGGGTTATCACGATCTACCGTATGAAACTTGCCGTTGGTCAGAATCAATGTCGCGTTATTCATGATTTTTCTCCGGGCTTCGCCGTTGGGCTGAGCCAGTTTTTAAGCAGGCGCGTTATCGCTGGCATCCATAACCAGACCACCAGAGCGACGACGCTGGCATCGTTAAGCAAATGGCCCTGTAGCGTGCCTTTTAAGCCAGGCAACAGCGTGCTCCAGAACCACGGCACCAGATTGGTAGAAGGAAAAATCACCGCCAGCGTGACCAGAAACTGTTTCCAGCGCGGGGGCGAACGGTGAGTTGACGTTTCCGGCGTGAACCAGAATGCCGCACCGGGACGCATTTCGATATGTTCCTGGCCGCTGAGCATCGATGGCAGTTCTGCTATCCGCGCTTTGCGGTCGTCGGACTGTAGCCAGCGCCAGAGATTATCCATATTGTCGAAACGGATCAGGATGGTCCAGGTCAGCTCACCGTGGACCGGGCGCAGAACGTTAACGCCAAGATGGCCCGGGTAGCGCGCCGCCTCCGGCATAATCACGTTCAGCCAGCGTTCATAATCCGGCTGTCGGCCAGCCAGCACCTGGTGGGTGATCACCAGCGTGATATGTTCGGGTTGGTTAGGCCAGTCCACGTTTTTCTCCTTCCGGTTTCCCCGGCCGTAGCCGGGAAGCATAATCAGGCTTTACGGGCTGGCGCTTTATGAACCAGCGTATAGGCATAGTCCACGCCCATGCCGTAAGCGCCGCTGTGCTCACGAACCAGATCCATTACCGCGTCGTAGGTTTCTTTGCGTGACCAGTCGCGCTGGTATTCCAGCAGCACCTGCTGCCAGGTTACCGGCACCGCGCCGGCCTGCACCATCCGGTCAATTGAGCGCTCGTGTGCGTCCACGCTGGTGCCGCCTGAAGTATCCGTCACCACATACACTTCGTAGCCCGCCTTCAGCGCCATCAGCGCCGGGAAAGTCAGACAGACTTCCGTCCACAGCGCGGAAATCACCAGCTTCTTACGACCTGTGGCCTCTACCGCCTGCACAAACGCCGCATCTTCCCAGGAGTTCATCGAGGTGCGCTCAATCGGCGTGACGTCCGGATGCACCGCCAGCAGTTCCGGCCAGATGTAGCCGCTGAAGCTTTCCGTTTCTACCGAGGTGTAAATCACCGGCACGTTAAAAACCTTGCCCGCTTTGGCCAGCGCCACGGTGTTATTTTTAAGCTGCTGGCGATCGATATTGGCGACGCCGAAGGACATCTGCGGCTGGTGGTCGATAAAAATCAGCGTAGAGTTCTGTGGATCTAACAGGTCGAGAGTGGACATGATGACTTCCTCTTTTAAGTGGGTTGTTGTGCTGCCGAAATCAACAATAAGAGAGGAAGACGCAGACGGATAGCGGAAAGAATTTGGCAACTCGTTAAGTTTTTTTGACAACTCACTTAAGAAAATAACTTTATCTATCAGCAAGATGACTGCAACAAAATCCTTCAACAACTTGTTAAAAAATTTGCTTTAGGTATCCGACAAAAGGAGCGCTATGGTTAATGGAGTTATCCAACCACGAGCCGAGGAACTAGCATGAGCACATTCAAGACGCAGGATGGAACGCAAATTTATTACAAGGACTGGGGACAAGGTAAGCCAGTATTGTTTAGCCATGGCTGGCCGCTGGACGCAGATATGTGGGACAGCCAGCTTAATTTTCTGGCCGAGCGCGGCTATCGCGTTATCGCCTTCGACCGCCGTGGCTTTGGCCGTTCCGATCAGCCGTGGGAAGGCTACAACTACGACACGTTCGCTTCCGATATCAACGATCTGATTAATCATCTTGACCTGCATGACGTCACGCTGGTGGGCTTCTCAATGGGCGGCGGCGACGTTACTCGCTACATCGGTCGCTATGGTACGGAACGCATAAGCGGGCTGGCGCTGCTGGGCGCGGTGACGCCTCTCTTTATCAAGACGGACGATCATCCCGAGGGCGTGGAAAAATCCGTGTTTGACGGCATCAAAGCAGGCTTGCTTAAGGACCGTGCGCAGTTTATTAGCGACTTTGCTACGCCGTTCTATGGTCTTAACAAGGGGATGACGGTTTCGGAAGGCGTAAAAGCGCAAACGCTGAATATCGCTCTGCTGGCTTCCCTGAAAGGAACGCTGGATTGCGTGACCGCCTTCTCGGAAACGGATTTCCGTCCGGACGTGAAGAAAATTGATGTACCAACACTGGTGATCCACGGCAGCAGCGATCAGGTTGTGCCTTTTGAAGCCACCGGTAAGCTGGCGGCTGAAAGCATTCAGGGCGCGCAGCTGAAAATCTATGAAGGTGCACCGCATGGGTTTGCCGTCACGCATCAGCAGCAGCTGAATGAAGATCTGCTGGCTTTCTTGCAGGCCCGTTAAGGCTACCGGCCTGCGTTATCTACCGGGATGCAAAAAGCGGCGCATATGTCCTGTAGGTAATGCCGAGGGCTTCATATTTATCAGCGGTTTCAAGGGGCTAACGCCCCTTTTATTTTTCCAGAGGACGCAGGGATATTTCACCGCCAACCCAGGATTTGCGCACGCCATCCTGCTCCAGAACCAGTCCGCCCTGCTGATCGATTCCGCGAGCGATACCGGGAATTTCTCTGTCGCCAATCAGCAGCTTAACCGGACGATCAAGGAAATTATCCAGTCGGCTCCAGCGTTCGATAAAAGGCGCCAGTCCTTCGCGTTCAAACAGCTGCAAAGACTCGCGCATTTTATTAACGAGGCTGGCGGAAAGCGTGTTGCGATCGATGGCTACGCCCGCTTCCTGCAGATTGATCCAGCCTTGATTAACGACGCTGGTATCCGGTGAACGCATCGCCAGGTTAATACCGGTGCCGATAACGATATTTGCCGCATCTCCGGCTTTTCCCGTCAGTTCAACAAGAATGCCTGCAAGTTTACGATCGTTAAGGTAGAGATCGTTAGGCCACTTTACCTTGACCTCGGTAGCGCCCAGCGCCTGCAACACTTCTGCCGTAACGATACCAATAACCAGGCTCAGCCCCATCGCGGCCAGCGGGCCCTGCTCCAGACGCCAGTACATAGAGAGATAAAGATTAGCGCCAAACGGGGAAAACCACTGCCTGCCACGACGTCCACGGCCTGCCTGTTGATACTCGGCCACGCAGGCATCGCCGGATTGCAGCGTAGCCATTCTGTCCAGTAAGTACTGGTTGGTCGAGTCGATCACCGGGATCACGGCAAGCTGCCCCTGATCCAGACCCGCCAAAATCTTCTTTTCATCCAGTAACTGGATCGGTGACGGCAGGCTATAGCCTTTACCCGTCACGGTGAAAACATCAATGCCCCACTCTTTTAGCGTTTGCATGTGCTTATTAATAGCGGCACGGCTCATGCCCAGCTGCTCGCCCAGCTGTTCACCGGAGTGAAACTCTCCGTCGGCCAGAATGCTGACCAGTTTTAAAGGGATAGTATTGTCTTTCATGCAATAACTCCGACGGCGTCTTTTTCACCTTCTGCGCCGATAAAGCGCACTTCCGGCTCAAGCCATACGTCAAATTTTTGGCCGACGCGCTGGCGAACTTCATGTGCAAGCGCAACAATATCGCTGCCGGTGGCGCGATCCTGATTGATCAACACCAGCGCCTGCTGCCGATGTACGGCGGCACCGCCCGATACGTATCCTTTAAGATCGCACCGATCTATCAGCCATCCTGCAGCCAGTTTGACGCTACCGTCGGCCTGAGGATAGCGCGGCATGTCAGTATATTCCGCTACCAGCATCTCTGCCTGCGCAGCCGTGACGACCGGATTTTTAAAGAAGCTACCAGCGTTGCCGGTAATGGCAGGATTGGGTAATTTGCTGCTGCGCATCTGGCAGACAGCCTCAAAGATTTGTTGGGGCGTTACGGTTTCCGGCGATAGCTTGCTCAGATCGCCATAGGTTATTACCGGCACCCACTGTTTTTTTAGCAGCAGGCCTACCGCAATAATGGCGTAACCGCTCTGGTACTGATGCTTAAAAATGCTGTCGCGATAACCAAACTGGCAATCCTGCGCCAGCAAACGCTCGGTTTTACCGGTAGCCAGATGCAGGATATCAACGTATTCGCAGACGTTTTTTAATTCGACACCGTAAGCACCAATGTTTTGAATAGGCGCTGACCCCGTACAGCCGGGGATCATCGCCATGTTTTCAAGCCCCGGCAGCCCTTTTTCCAGCGAGTATTGCACCAGCTGATGCCAGTTTTCGCCTGCGCCCACGTGCAGGTGCCAGGCGCTTTCGCTCTCTTCCAGCGTGATGCCTTTGATACGGTTAACAATAACCGTGCCCTGAAAGTCTTCCAGAAACAGGATATTACTGCCTTCACCCAGCAACAGCACGTGCTGCTGCTGACGCTGGCTTTCCTGCCAGGCGGCAAGAAGCTCGGCAGCCGTGGAGACCACAATCACTTTTGTAGCGGAAACGTCGAGATTAAAGGTGTTGAAAGGTTTTAAAGAGTGCTGCTGGCTGGACATGAGGCGGCCTTAACAAATTTAACTGCCCGTAGTTTACCCGATTCAGGCTGGCTGCGTGGAAGGTTTTAGCGATAAACGGCGATCGATATGGTGACTGTATGCGGGAGAGTTTTGCGTATGGGGCGACTGAAAATAGCTTCGGCTGAAAATTTTTTTTTCTGCTTAAGATCGCACAGTTTTGCCGGAAAGTGAAATTTTATGATGATTATTTAAGCGCCAGAAATGTGGCTCGGGGAGAGCGGCGGTTTTTTCCTGGCATAGAGAAGCGGAAATTGGCATATAGAAGCAGAAATGCCGATGTTCCTGGCGCAGTAATGCTGATACCTCTGGTACACAAATGCAAAGTACTGCCCTAAGAAGCAGGTTTCCTGACGCACCAGTGCAAAGTGCTGCTATCAGAAGCGGGCTTCTGACACATAAGTGCGAAATGCTGTCCTGAGAAGCGGATTTTCGGCGCACAAATGTAAAATACTGCCATTTAAAGCGGGTTTCCGGCGCGCAAATGCAAAGTGCTGCTCTGAGAAGAGGGTTTCCTGGCGCACCAGTGCAAAGTGCTGCTATCAGAAGCGACTTTCTGACACATAAGTGCGAAATGCTGTCCTGAGAAGCGGGTTTCCCGGCGCACAAATGCAAAAAACCCTGACCGTGAGGTCAGGGTTATCGCAGTTTGATGCCTGGCAGTTCCCTACTCTCGCATGGGGAGACCCCACACTACCATCGGCGCTACGGCGTTTCACTTCTGAGTTCGGCATGGGGTCAGGTGGGACCACCGCGCTAAAGCCGCCAGGCAAATTCTGTTCTTCACGCCGCCACAGGCCGCGCAAAGTTATCCGGGAACAAAGCTGAAAATTCTGTGTCTCTCAACACGCGCCAGAACGCTTCTGGCGTTGTAAGGTTAAGCCTCACGGGTCATTAGTACCGGTTAGCTCAACGCATCGCTGCGCTTACACATCCGGCCTATCAACGTCGTCGTCTTCAACGTCCCTTCAGGTGGCGTATAGCCACAGGGAGAACTCATCTCGAGGCAAGTTTCGCGCTTAGATGCTTTCAGCGCTTATCTTTTCCGCACTTAGCTACCGGGCAATGCCACTGGCGTGACAACCCGAACACCAGCGGTGCGTTCACTCCGGTCCTCTCGTACTAGGAGCAACCCCTCTCAATTCTCCAGCGCCCACGGCAGATAGGGACCGAACTGTCTCACGACGTTCTAAACCCAGCTCGCGTACCACTTTAAACGGCGAACAGCCGTACCCTTGGGACCTACTTCAGCCCCAGGATGTGATGAGCCGACATCGAGGTGCCAAACACCGCCGTCGATATGAACTCTTGGGCGGTATCAGCCTGTTATCCCCGGAGTACCTTTTATCCGTTGAGCGATGGCCCTTCCATACAGAACCACCGGATCACTATGACCTGCTTTCGCACCTGCTCGAGCCGTCACTCTCGCAGTCAAGCCAGCTTATGCCATTGCACTAACCTCACGATGTCCGACCGTGATTAGCTGACCTTCGTGCTCCTCCGTTACTCTTTGGGAGGAGACCGCCCCAGTCAAACTACCCACCAGACACTGTCCCCACGCCAGATTATGGCGCCAGGTTAGAACATCAAACGTTAAAGGGTGGTATTTCAAGGATGGCTCCACGCAGACTGGCGTCCACGCTTCAAAGCCTCCCACCTATCCTACACATCAAGGCTCAATGTTCAGTGTCAAGCTGTAGTAAAGGTTCACGGGGTCTTTCCGTCTTGCCGCGGGTACACTGCATCTTCACAGCGAGTTCAATTTCACTGAGTCTCGGGTGGAGACAGCCTGGCCATCATTACGCCATTCGTGCAGGTCGGAACTTACCCGACAAGGAATTTCGCTACCTTAGGACCGTTATAGTTACGGCCGCCGTTTACCGGGGCTTCGATCAAGAGCTTCTCCTTGCGGATAACCCCATCAATTAACCTTCCGGCACCGGGCAGGCGTCACACCGTATACGTCCACTTTCGTGTTTGCACAGTGCTGTGTTTTTAATAAACAGTTGCAGCCAGCTGGTATCTTCGACTGGCTTCGGCTCGGGGAGCAAGTCCCTCCACCTACGCGCCAGCGTGCCTTCTCCCGAAGTTACGGCACCATTTTGCCTAGTTCCTTCACCCGAGTTCTCTCAAGCGCCTTGGTATTCTCTACCTGACCACCTGTGTCGGTTTGGGGTACGATTCTGTGTTACCTGGAGCTTAGAGGCTTTTCCTGGAAGCAGGGCATCTGTTACTTCAGCACCGTAGTGCCTCGTCGTCACGCCTCAGCCTTAAGCATCCGGATTTGCCTGGATGCTCAGCCTACACGCTTAAACCGGGACAACCGTCGCCCGGCCAACATAGCCTTCTCCGTCCCCCCTTCGCAGTAACACCGAGTACAGGAATATTAACCTGTTTCCCATCGACTACGCCTTTCGGCCTCGCCTTAGGGGTCGACTCACCCTGCCCCGATTAACGTTGGACAGGAACCCTTGGTCTTCCGGCGAGCGGGCTTTTCACCCGCTTTATCGTTACTTATGTCAGCATTCGCACTTCTGATACCTCCAGCAGCCCTCACAGGCCACCTTCGACGGCTTACAGAACGCTCCCCTACCCAACAACACATAGTGTCGCTGCCGCAGCTTCGGTGCATGGTTTAGCCCCGTTACATCTTCCGCGCAGGCCGACTCGACCAGTGAGCTATTACGCTTTCTTTAAATGATGGCTGCTTCTAAGCCAACATCCTGGCTGTCTGTGCCTTCCCACATCGTTTCCCACTTAACCATGACTTTGGGACCTTAGCTGGCGGTCTGGGTTGTTTCCCTCTTCACGACGGACGTTAGCACCCGCCGTGTGTCTCCCGTGATAACATTCTCCGGTATTCGCAGTTTGCATCGGGTTGGTAAGCCGGGATGGCCCCCTAGCCGAAACAGTGCTCTACCCCCGGAGATGAATTCACGAGGCGCTACCTAAATAGCTTTCGGGGAGAACCAGCTATCTCCCGGTTTGATTGGCCTTTCACCCCCAGCCACAGGTCATCCGCTAATTTTTCAACATTAGTCGGTTCGGTCCTCCAGTTAGTGTTACCCAACCTTCAACCTGCCCATGGCTAGATCACCGGGTTTCGGGTCTATACCCTGCAACTTAACGCCCAGTTAAGACTCGGTTTCCCTGCGGCTCCCCTATACGGTTAACCTTGCTACAGAATATAAGTCGCTGACCCATTATACAAAAGGTACGCAGTCACACCACAAGGGTGCTCCCACTGCTTGTACGTACACGGTTTCAGGTTCTGTTTCACTCCCCTCGCCGGGGTTCTTTTCGCCTTTCCCTCACGGTACTGGTTCACTATCGGTCAGTCAGGAGTATTTAGCCTTGGAGGATGGTCCCCCCATCTTCAGACAGGATATCACGTGTCCCGCCCTACTCTTCGAACTCACAGCAAGTGTATCTTCGTGTACGGGAGTATCACCCTGTACCCTGCGACTTTCCAGACGCTTCCACTGACACACAAACTGATGATGGTTCCGGGCTGTTCCCCGTTCGCTCGCCGCTACTGGGGGAATCTCGGTTGATTTCTTTTCCTCTGGGTACTTAGATGTTTCAGTTCCCCAGGTTCGCCTTGCAGCACTATGTATTCATGCTGCAATGATGCACAAGTGCACCGGGTTTCCCCATTCGGGTATCGTCGGTTGTAACGGTTCATATCACCTTACCGACGCTTATCGCAGATTAGCACGCCCTTCATCGCCTCTGACTGCCAGGGCATCCACCGTGTACGCTTAGTCACTTAACCTCACAACCCACAAGCGTCCCGAAAGGACACATTGCTGTTGCAGGCATTGAGAGACTCGACCACATCGCTCTGTTCATTCTTATTACGGAGAATGAACGCGACGCGTCGTTTCAATTTTCAGCTTGTTCCGGATTGTTAAAGAGCAAATATCTCAAACGTGGCTCGTAAGCCAGTTTTGAGATAGTGTTGTAAACTGCATGGTGGAGCTAAGCGGGATCGAACCGCTGACCTCCTGCGTGCAAGGCAGGCGCTCTCCCAGCTGAGCTATAGCCCCATACAGTTACTGCAGAGACCATCTACCACTCCACCAGGTCACGTTTTTCCTTGCGGAAAACCGCAGCAGCATCTCTCCTGCGAAAGATGCAATTCTTTTCTGGTCAAGGCGTGGCTTCGCGCCGCATATCACGATATGCAAGTGAAGTCACAACGCAGGACAGGAAAGAATCTGGTAGGCCTGAGTGGACTTGAACCACCGACCTCACCCTTATCAGGGGTGCGCTCTAACCACCTGAGCTACAAGCCTGTAGAGGTTTTTTCTGCTCGTTACTTTTCTATCAGACAATCTGTGTGAGCACTTCGCACGACGGTATCTTCAGGTAAGGAGGTGATCCAACCGCAGGTTCCCCTACGGTTACCTTGTTACGACTTCACCCCAGTCATGAATCACAAAGTGGTAAGCGCCCTCCCGAAGGTTAAGCTACCTACTTCTTTTGCAACCCACTCCCATGGTGTGACGGGCGGTGTGTACAAGGCCCGGGAACGTATTCACCGTGGCATTCTGATCCACGATTACTAGCGATTCCGACTTCACGGAGTCGAGTTGCAGACTCCGATCCGGACTACGACGCACTTTATGAGGTCCGCTTGCTCTCGCGAGGTCGCTTCTCTTTGTATGCGCCATTGTAGCACGTGTGTAGCCCTGGCCGTAAGGGCCATGATGACTTGACGTCATCCCCACCTTCCTCCGGTTTATCACCGGCAGTCTCCTTTGAGTTCCCGACCGAATCGCTGGCAACAAAGGATAAGGGTTGCGCTCGTTGCGGGACTTAACCCAACATTTCACAACACGAGCTGACGACAGCCATGCAGCACCTGTCTCACGGTTCCCGAAGGCACTAAGGCATCTCTGCCAAATTCCGTGGATGTCAAGGCCAGGTAAGGTTCTTCGCGTTGCATCGAATTAAACCACATGCTCCACCGCTTGTGCGGGCCCCCGTCAATTCATTTGAGTTTTAACCTTGCGGCCGTACTCCCCAGGCGGTCGACTTAACGCGTTAGCTCCGGAAGCCACGCCTCAAGGGCACAACCTCCAAGTCGACATCGTTTACGGCGTGGACTACCAGGGTATCTAATCCTGTTTGCTCCCCACGCTTTCGCACCTGAGCGTCAGTCTTCGTCCAGGGGGCCGCCTTCGCCACCGGTATTCCTCCAGATCTCTACGCATTTCACCGCTACACCTGGAATTCTACCCCCCTCTACGAGACTCTAGCCTGCCAGTTTCGAATGCAGTTCCCGGGTTGAGCCCGGGGATTTCACATCCGACTTGACAGACCGCCTGCGTGCGCTTTACGCCCAGTAATTCCGATTAACGCTTGCACCCTCCGTATTACCGCGGCTGCTGGCACGGAGTTAGCCGGTGCTTCTTCTGCGGGTAACGTCAATGACAGAGCGTATTAAGCTCCATCCCTTCCTCCCCGCTGAAAGTACTTTACAACCCGAAGGCCTTCTTCATACACGCGGCATGGCTGCATCAGGCTTGCGCCCATTGTGCAATATTCCCCACTGCTGCCTCCCGTAGGAGTCTGGACCGTGTCTCAGTTCCAGTGTGGCTGGTCATCCTCTCAGACCAGCTAGGGATCGTCGCCTAGGTGAGCCGTTACCCCACCTACTAGCTAATCCCATCTGGGTTCATCCGATAGTGAGAGGCCCGAAGGTCCCCCTCTTTGGTCTTGCGACGTTATGCGGTATTAGCCACCGTTTCCAGTGGTTATCCCCCTCTATCGGGCAGATCCCCAGACATTACTCACCCGTCCGCCACTCGTCACCCGAAGAGCAAGCTCTTCTGTGCTACCGTTCGACTTGCATGTGTTAGGCCTGCCGCCAGCGTTCAATCTGAGCCATGATCAAACTCTTCAATTTAAGTTTGATTTGCTGCAACAAGTGCAGCGATGCTCAAGTGTAAAACGTCATAATGAATTTTCATTATGTGTTCACTCTTAAGACTTGATATTTTTTTGCGTCCGGAGACGCTGATATCAATCCTGCGAGTGCCCACACAGATTGTCTGATAAATTGTTAAAGAGCGTTGCGGTAAGCGCCGTGGCGACTTACTGCGAGGTGGCGTATCTTACGCTTTCCTCCTTCAGAGTCAACTTCTTTTTGAGAAGTTTTTCTCCGGCGGTTCAGCTTCCTGAACCTCTCAACCCGGCGACTCGTAAGCCGTTGTTCCGTGTCGATGGAGGCGCATTATAGGGAGTTCTCGACGGCTGACAAGCGTTTATTGCAAATAAATTACCGACAGCCGTATTTTTCAACAAAGCGTCCGTTTTTACTGCAAACCGCGTGATAATGCAGCAAATTCATGGGCAAAACGCGCGACCTGTTCCCAATCTGTGTACTCCACTTCCTTGCTGGCATCCGTCTCTCCACCGGTCATACGCATAATAAGCTGGATCATAATGCGATCGAAGAAGCCATAGCGCGGATAACGCAGCGCACCGGCAAAGACGGCGCAGCAGTCAGGCTGCCACGGAGAGGTCAGCAGAAACTTGCGCGTATAGGCATTAGTTTGCGGCGTACGTTTTTCTGGCTTGCGCGCGGTCAGGTTCACCGAGAAGAATCCCGACGGACGTTTGCGCAATTCATCCAGATGAAGCTTGATGAACTTATCTACCTTTGGATGGAAATGACCATAGCGAATAGAAGCGCCAATCAGCACACGATCGTACTTCGTCCAGTCAATATTATCGGCATGCAGGATGTTAAGCGTATCGCACTCCTGCTGCTCTTTAAGCTGGTTAGCTATATAAGCCGCAATTTCACGAGTCTGCCCGTCGCGGCTGGAAAAAAGAATAAGTGCTTTCATAAGATTCAACTTTTGTTATTCACGCCAGAAAGTCGGCGTAAACAGGACTAACAGCGTGAAGACCTCAAGACGCCCAAACAGCATCGTCAAAATCAAAATCCATTTCGCCGTATCATTCATAGTAGTGAAGTTGTCCGCTACTACCCCTAAGCCCGGCCCCAGATTGTTCAGCGTTGCGGCAACGGCAGCAAAGGCCGAGAAGTCATCCACGCCCGTGGCGATGATGGCCAGCATGCTCAACAGAAACACCAGTGCATAAGCGGAGAAGAATCCCCACACCGCCTCAAGTATCCGCTCCGGCAGCGCTCGCTGTCCCAGCTTAATGGTGTAAACCGCATTGGGATGCACCAGACGCTTTAGCTCGCGCGAACCTTGTTTAAACAGCAGCAGAATGCGGATCACCTTCAGGCCACCGCCCGTCGATCCCGCGCAGCCGCCAATAAAAGCAGAGCATAGCAGCAGCACCGGCAAAAAGAGCGGCCAGCGCGCAATACTGTCCGTGGTAAAGCCTGCGGTCGTCGCCATAGAGACAACCTGGAAGAACGCCTGGTTCAGCGTCTGCATTCCGCTGTGATAGACATTGTGAAACCACAGCACCAGCGTACAGATAATAACCAGCGTGAACTGCACGCCAATAAACATACGAAATTCCGGATCGCGCCAGTAGACGCGAAGGTTGCGCCCGCTAAGCAGCGAGAAGTGCAAACCGTAGTTACAGCCGGAGATAAGCAGGAAAATAGCGATGATGGTGTTAATCGTCGGGCTGTTGAAATAGCCGATGCTGGCGTCATGCGTGGAGAAGCCGCCAATCGCTATAGTAGAGAAGCTATGCCCGATTGCGTCGAACAGCGGCATACCCGCCAGCCATAGCGCCAGTGCGCAGATGACCGTCAGCAATACATAAATCAGCCAGAGCGTTTTTGCCGTTTCGGCAATCCTCGGCCGCATTTTGTTATCTTTTAGCGGGCCTGGCATTTCCGCGCGGTAAAGCTGCATCCCACCTACGCCGAGGATTGGCAGGATAGCCACCGCCAGCACGATGATCCCCATACCGCCAAGCCATTGCAGCATTTGACGATAGAACAGAATCGCTTTGGGTAACGAATCCAGACCCACCAGCGTGGTTGCGCCCGTCGTGGTCAGACCGGAAAACGATTCAAAGAAGGCATCGGTTAGTGAAAGGTTAGGATGCTCGGCAAAGATAAACGGCATTGCCCCCACGCTGCCCAGCACCGTCCAGAACAGCACCACAATCAGAAAACCCTCGCGCGGCTTCAGCTCGCTTTTCTGTTTGCGGTTTGGCCACCACAGCAGTGAACCAATCAGTAACGCCATAAAAAAGGTCTGGGTAAATGCCCTTCCGGCGCCGTCACGGTAGATCAAAGCCACCAGTCCCGGAACGATCATGGTTCCCGAGAATAAAATGACCAGTAAACCCACGATGCGGGTAATGGCACGAAAATGCATGGAGCCGTTCCTTTCCTGACAAGATAAAAGTTAGTCGAGCGGGGTCAGCTGCAGCGCCCCTTTGCTGAAATCGGTAAGATTTTGCGTAAAGCCCTCTACCTCCGCGTGCGGCAGAGCCAGAGTCAGTGAGACAGACTGCAAATACTCGCTGTGTAAAAGCTGGCCGTGAAAGCGGCTAACCATCCTTTCCGTTTCCGCCAGCTGCGCATAGTCCACGGCAAGCGTGAAGGTCAGCATCGGCACTTTTTGCAGCCTGGGTAACGCTTTTAACGCCTGCTGTACGCCACCGCCGTAAGCTTTAACCAGTCCGCCGGTGCCCAGCTGGATGCCGCCGTAATAGCGAACCACTACCGCCGTTATTTCACCAACGTGGCTGCCCATTAGCTGCGCCAGCATTGGCTTGCCTGCGGTGCCGGAAGGCTCGCCGTCATCCGAGAAGCCCAGCTGCTGAGAATCATCAGGCGCGCCTGCAACCCACGCCCAGCAGTGATGCCTGGCTGCGGGATGTTCGTTTTTCACCTGCTGTACAAAAGCGCGTGCCGCCGCAACGCCATCGGTGTGCGCCAACAGCGTAATAAAGCGGCTTTTCTTGATCTCCTCGCTGAAGCTGAATGGCCCGGCGGGAATGTCGTATGCGTCCATCAGGCCAGCTTCAAATCCCTGGTCATGTTCTCTACACCCTGTTCACGGATAATCACGTTATCTTCAATGCGAATACCGCCATAGGGTTTCAGCGCCTCAATGCGCGACCAGTCAAAATGCTGGCTGTACTTGCCTTCGCGCCACGGGGCAAGCAGTGACTCAATAAAGTAGATGCCAGGCTCGATAGTCACCACCATACGCGGCTCCAGAATGCGCGTGCAGCGTAAAAAAGGATACTGCTGCGGCGCGGCCAGATGTGTACCGCTATCGTCCTGCATAAATCCGGCGACATCATGCACCTGCAAACCAAGCGGATGGCCGACGCCGTGCGGCATAAACGGCCCGGTGATGTTCTCCGCTACCATCGCCTCTTCGCTCAGCCCTTTCACCAGCTGGTGCTTCAGCAACAGCTTAGCCAGCCGCTGATGCATTTGTTGATGATAGTCGGTATAGCGCACGCCCGCTTTCAGCGTGGCGATCAGCGCCAGCTCTTCTTCATTCATATCCTGAATGAGCGTCGCGTAATCGCTGCCCGCCTCGGCCGCATAGCTGCGCGTCAGGTCTGCCGCATAACCGTTGTATTCCGTACCGGCATCAAGTAAGAAGCTACGCAGCTGCGCTGGCGGCTGGTAATCAAGCTTAGTGTAGTGCAGCACCGCCGCATGTTCGTTCAGCGCAACGATATTGCCATAAGGCACATCGATATCCCGATGGCCGGTTGCGGCAAGGTAAGCGATGTTGATATCGAACTCGCTCATGCCGGACAGAAACGCCTCTTTCGCCGCGCGATGACCGATCACCGCCGTTTTTTGCGCTTCGCGCATGCAATAAAGTTCGTAATCGGTTTTATAAGAGCGGTGGTAATGCAGAAAATCGATTACCCCTTGTGGATTAATGGCAGAGGCTTTGATGCCAAGGCTGGCGGCGCGCTCGGCAACGGGTCCGATGTAGGCGACGTTTTGTCGGTCTTGCGGCAACAGCTGACCAATATCGTCGGCATTTTTCAGCGCTACGATGTCGATATGCTCTGTCCAGAAACTTTGCGGCAGTGGCTCGACGTTGTGCCAGTAATCCACCGGCGAATAGAACCAGAGTTTCGGCTTATTAACGCCATCCACCCATAGCCAGCAGTTAGGCACGCTGGTTACCGGTAGCCAGGCTTTAAACTGCGGATTTACTTTGAACGGGTAGTCGTGGTCATCCAGGAAAACCGTCAACAGTTCGCCGGAATGGATCAGCATGGCATCCAGCTTGAAGCGGGCCAGCACCTGCTGCGCGCGCGTCTGTAGCGTGCTGAGATGCTGCTGATAAAGGGCGCTCAACGAGTCCATCACTTTGCCTCCGTTAATCACGAAATTGAGCGCATCTTATCACGGCCATCCTCTTTTGCCGCGCCTGTGATCTTGTTTGCAAATAATCAAACTCTCGTTTGCAAATAATTAACATCAACCCCACACTCTCGATCATCTGGTATGACCAGATCCCTTTAGCGCGGCAGCAGGAGAAAAGAATGCTTTACCAAAGCGACACCCTGACTCTGAACTGGCTGGAAAACGACATTGCCGAACTGGTTTTCGATGCGCCTGGTTCAGTCAACAAGCTGGATACGCAAACCGTGGCCAGCCTCGGCGAAGCAATTGCCGTGCTTGAACAGCTCCCTGATTTGAAAGCGGTGCTTATCAGCTCGCGTAAACCCGCCTTTATCGTCGGGGCGGACATCACCGAATTTTTATCATTGTTTGCCGCGCCAGAAGAAAAACTGACGGAATGGCTTAACTACGCCAACGGCATATTTAACCGGCTTGAAGATTTACCTGTTCCCACGCTCTCTGCGGTCCAGGGCTACGCGCTGGGCGGCGGCTGCGAATCTATTCTGGCAACGGATTTTCGGATTGCCACGCCGGACGCGCGCATCGGCCTGCCGGAAACGAAGCTGGGCATTATGCCGGGCTTTGGCGGTTCCGTTCGCCTGCCTCGCCTGTTGGGTGCCGACAGCGCGCTGGAAATTATCGCCGCGGGCAAAGATGTTGACGCACAGAAAGCGCTGGCGCTTGGCCTGGTGGATGCCGTGGTTACTGCCGATAAGCTTCGCGCTGCGGGCATTGCTATCCTGCATGAGGCCATCAGCGGCAAACAGCCGTGGCGCGAACGCCGTCAGCCTAAGCTGGCCCCGCTGAAGCTCAGTAAAATCGAAGCGATGATGAGCTTCACCACCGCCAAAGGGGTGGTACTGCAAACGGCCGGAAAACATTATCCTGCGCCGCTGACGGCGGTAAAAACCGTTGAGGCCGCCGCCGGTCTGGGCCGCGATGAAGCGTTAAAACTGGAGACGGCCGCTTTTGTTCCGCTGGCTCGTTCTGCCGAAGCTCGTGCACTGGTCGGCATTTTCCTTAACGATCAGGCGATCAAAGCAAAAGCGAAAAAGCTGGCGCAGAACGTAACGCCGCCACAGCAGGCTGGCGTACTGGGCGCAGGCATTATGGGGGGCGGAATCGCTTACCAGGCGGCCAGCAAAGGCGTGCCGGTATTAATGAAGGATATTCAGCAGAATTCACTGGATCTGGGGATGACCGAAGCGGCGACTCTTCTTAATAAACAGCTGGAGCGCGGAAAAATTGACGCTATGCAGCTGGCAGGCGTTATTGCCGCTATTCATCCTTCGCTGAGCTACGAAGGTTTTGAACGCGCCGATATCGTGGTCGAGGCCGTGGTAGAGAACCCAACCGTTAAAGCGGCCGTGCTGGCCGAGACTGAGCAACATCTTCATCAGGATGCCATCCTGGCTTCCAATACCTCAACCATCCCTATCAGCCAGCTTGCTCATGCATTGCAGCGCCCGGAAAACTTCTGCGGAATGCACTTTTTTAACCCGGTTCATCGCATGCCGTTGGTCGAGGTGATCCGTGGTGAAAAAACCTCGGACGCCACGCTGGCAAAAGTCGTGGCCTGGGCCAGCAAAATGGGTAAAACGCCTATCGTAGTCAACGACTGCCCCGGTTTCTTCGTCAACCGTGTGCTCTTCCCCTACTTCGCCGGATTTAGTTTGCTGCTGCGAGACGGCGCAGACTATCGCCAGATCGATAAGGTTATGGAGAAAACTTTTGGCTGGCCGATGGGCCCGGCCTGGCTGCTGGACGTTGTCGGCATCGATACCGCGCATCATGCACAAAGCGTGATGGCCGACGGTTTCCCGGACAGAATGAAGAAAGATTACCGCGACGCTATTGATGTGTTGTTTGAAGCGAAACGGTTCGGGCAGAAAAACCAGCTCGGTTTCTACCGCTGGGAAAAGGATGCGAAAGGCAAACCGAAGAAAACTGTCGACCCGGAAACAGAAAAACTGTTGCAGAGCGTAAGCCAGCCGCCGCGTGCCTTCAGCGATGAAGAGATTATTGCCCGCATGATGATCCCAATGATGAACGAGGTTGTACTTTGCCTGGAAGAGAAAATTATCGCCTCGCCGGCCGAAGCGGATATGGCGCTGGTCTACGGACTGGGTTTCCCACCGTTTCGCGGCGGCGTTTTTCGCCATCTGGACACCCTTGGCAGCGCCCGCTTTGCCAGCCAGGCGGAGCCCTTTGTCGCGCTCGGCCCACTTTACCAGCTTCCCGACAGCCTGCAGGAAAAAGCGCAGCGTAGTGAAAGCTGGTATCCCCTGGCAAAACCAGCCGATGCCGTGCTGAAAACGGCGTGAGGAGAAGAGAAATGGAAAAAGTTGTTGTCGTTGATGCCATCCGCACGCCGATGGGCCGCTCCAAAGGCGGCGCGTTTCGCCATGTTCGGGCCGAAGATCTCTCGGCGCATTTGATGCGTTCGCTGCTGAGCCGTAATCCCGCGCTGGCGGCAGAAAATCTGGATGATATTTACTGGGGCTGCGTGCAGCAAACGCTGGAGCAGGGTTTTAATATTGCGCGCAACGCGGCTTTGCTGGCGGAGATCCCTCACCGGGTTCCGGCCACCACCGTGAATCGCCTGTGTGGGTCTTCTATGCAGGCACTGCACGATGCCGCACGCATGATTATGGTTGGCGATGCCAGCGCCTGCCTGATCGGCGGCGTTGAGCACATGGGCCATGTGCCAATGAATCACGGCGTGGATTTTCATCAGGGGCTGGGCAAAACCGTCGCCAGAGCCGCAGGCATGATGGGCCTGACCGCAGAGATGCTGGCGCGCATGCATCAGATTAGCCGGGAAATGCAGGATGAGTTTGCCGCCCGCTCGCATCAACGTGCCTGGGCCGCCACGCAGGCCGGCCACTTTGCTGCAGAGATTGTGGCGACCAGCGGACACGACAGCGACGGCGTACTGAAACGCTATGATATTGATGAAGTCATTCGGCCTGAAACCACCGTTGCGGCTCTGGCGGCGTTGAAACCAGCCTTCGACCCGGTCAACGGCACGGTGACGGCGGGCAGCTCCTCGGCGCTCTCCGATGGCGCAGCGGCGATGCTGCTGATGAGCGAATCACGCGCGCGCGAGCTGGGCCTGAAGATTCGGGCACGCGTTAAGTCGATGGCGGTGGTTGGCTGCGATCCTTCCATTATGGGCTACGGCCCGGTGCCGGCATCACGGCTTGCGCTAAAAAAAGCCGGACTTGCCGTCAGCGATATCGATTTGTTTGAAATGAACGAAGCCTTCGCCGCACAGGTACTGCCGTGCATTAAAGATCTGGGCTTAATGGACGAGTTGGATAATAAAGTGAATCTTAACGGCGGCGCGATTGCGTTGGGTCACCCGCTTGGCTGTTCCGGCGCGCGAATCAGCACTACGCTGCTAAACCTGATGGAAAGACGCGATGCGCAGTTCGGTCTGGCGACCATGTGTATTGGTCTGGGACAGGGCATCGCAACTATTTTTGAACGGGTTTGATACTGACCGGGGCAGCACAGGCTGCCCCGTGGCAAGATCAGATAAAGGCGAAGGCGTCGCCAAACATCTGGTCTTCTTTCGCATTACGCTCGGCGCAAAAACGCTCGCGCGCGATTTTAGCCATTTCAAAACGGCCTGCGATATAGATTTCATATCCGCTCAGATCGCTGTGGTCATTCATAACGGCCGTTAACACCGTCCCACTGCGCCCTTCCCAGCCTGGTTCAGGCTGTTCCACCACGGGAATGATGTGCAGGTTAGGATGCTTAACCGCCAGCGCTTCCAGCTCGGGCATATCGTAAAGGTGCTTCAGCTCGCGTCCGCCCCAGTACAGTTCGATATGGCGATCCGGCTGCTGCGCCAGCGCCGTCAGCAAAATTGAACGCGCATAGGAGAAGCCGGTACCGCCCGCGATTAAAATCAGCGGACGATCGCTCTCTTCACGCAGCCAGGCGTCGCCATGCGGGATATCAACGCTAATCGTGCGCTGTTCCTGAATCCGCTCCATTACCGCCATCGCATAGAGGTTGAGTTCTGAAGCACCGATGTGCAGCTCAATAATATCTTTTTCCATCGGCGTGGAAGCCAGCGAGAACGGACGCTTGTCGCGCTCGTCCATCACCACCATCAGATACTGACCGGCGCGGAAACTGAAATCGGCTTCAGGTACCATACGAACCCGGTATACGGTATCGGTTATCGCTTCTACCGAGATCACTTTACAGCTTAACGTTGTCATGCGTTCCCTCTGTCGGATCGATTATTTGCCCGCGTTTTTACGCGTCTCGCTGAAGATATCCAGCTCATCCCATAACGCGTCTATACGCGCGGTAACGGCCGGATCTTTGCGGATGGGACGGCCCCACTCGCGTTGGGTTTCTCCCGGCCACTTATTGGTTGCGTCCAGGCCCATTTTGGAACCCAGCCCGGAAACCGGTGACGCGAAGTCCAGATAGTCAATTGGCGTGTTCTCAACCAGCACGGTATCTCTGGCCGGATCCATTCGCGTCGTGATTGCCCAGATGACGTCGTTCCAGTCACGTGCGTTAACGTCGTCGTCACAGACAATAACAAATTTGGTATACATAAACTGCCGTAAAAAAGACCAAACGCCCATCATTACCCGTTTCGCGTGACCCGCATACTGTTTTTTCATGGTCACAACCGCTAAACGATAGGAGCAACCTTCCGGCGGCAGGTAAAAATCGACAATTTCCGGGAATTGCTTTTGCAGGATCGGCACAAAGACTTCGTTCAGCGCCACGCCCAGTACCGCGGGTTCATCCGGCGGCCGCCCGGTATAGGTGGAATGATAAATAGCGTCGCGACGCTGCGTAATGTGCGTCACGGTAAAGACCGGGAAGTTGTCTATTTCATTATAGTAGCCGGTATGATCGCCATACGGCCCTTCCGGCGCGACCTCGCCCGCTTCGATATAGCCTTCCAGCACGATTTCCGCGCTGGCCGGCACTTCCAGATCGTTAGAGACACATTTCACGACTTCCGATTTCGTGCCGCGCAGCAGACCCGCAAAGGCATATTCAGAAAGCGTATCCGGCACCGGCGTTACGGCACCAAGGATGGTAGCGGGATCGGCACCCAGCGCAACGGAAACCGGGAAGCGTTCACCCGGATGCTGCTGCGACCACTCCTGGAAATCCAGCGCGCCGCCGCGATGCGACAGCCAGCGCATAATCAGCTTGTTTTTACCAATTACCTGCTGGCGATAGATGCCCAGATTCTGCCGCTCTTTGTGCGGCCCGCGCGTGACCGTCAAACCCCAGGTAATGAGCGGCGCGGCATCTTCCGGCCAGCACTTCATTACCGGAATACGCGTCAGGTCGACCTCATCTCCCTGCCAGATCTGTTGCTGGCACGGCGCATCACGCAGACGTTTGGTCGGCATGTTGAGCACCTGCTTCCACTGCGGCATTTTGTCAAAAAAGTCGCGAAAGCCGCGCGGCGGTTCCGGCTCTTTCAGAAAAGCCAGCAGGCGGCCTACTTCACGCAGCGCCTTAACATCTTCCTGGCCCATGCCCAGCGCGACGCGATCCGGCGTGCCGAACAGGTTGCAAAGTACCGGCATGCTGTAGCCTTTCGGATTTTCAAACAGCAGCGCCGGGCCGCCAGCGCGCAGGGTGCGGTCGGCAATTTCGGTCATTTCAAGATCGGGATCGATCTCTTGCGTAATGCGTTTTAATTCCCCACGCTGCTCCAGCAGGGAAAGGAAGTCGCGTAGATCGTGGTATTTCATGACTTCTCATCAGTACGGTCAGTGAATCGGCCATTATAGGGAGGATTAAAGGCGCGTGCTTAGTTTTTCGCGGCAGGCTCCGGACAAGGTGATGAAAATTCCCGATCGGTCCGCTGATAACTACAGTCATTAAAAATTGCCTGTTACCGCTTTATATTACGTCTAATCCTTCCAACGCGCATCACGCCCCCGTGTCGCTATAACTCTCACATGATTTTTGCTATTCTTAACGACCCTGTAATTGCAAAGTGACGTTATGGAATCCTGGTATTTACTTTATTGCAAACGTGGCCAGCTTATTCGCGCAAAAGAGCATCTTGAGCGTCAGGCGGTACATTGCCTCAGCCCCATGATTGCCTTAGAGAAACTGGTACGCGGCAAGCGTACTCAGGTGAACGAGCCGCTGTTCCCGAACTATTTGTTTATTGAGTTCGATCCGGAAGCGATTCATACCACGACCATCAGCGCAACGCGCGGCGTCAGTCATTTTGTTCGCTTTGGCAACCTGCCGGCCACCGTGCCGCAGGATGTGATTGAGGCTTTGCAGTCGCAGCCGACCGCGACGCTGCCCGACCCTGAGCTGCCTCAGCCTGGCGACAGAGTGTTGATTACCGATGGCGCTTTTGAGGGGTTAAAGGCGATTTTTACCGAGCCGGATGGCGAAGCGCGCTCTATGCTGCTGCTGAATCTGCTAAACAAGCAGATTGTTCGCAGTCTGGACAACAGGCAGTTTCAAAAGCTTTGACGCTGCCCGTCATTGGTTAATTCAGGCGGAACAGTTCGCGGGCGTTGCTATCGCACTGTTGCGCCAGCGTCGTAGCTTCCTCACCGCGTAACAGCGCAACCTGTTCAATAATGTGCGGTAAAAAGCACGGCTCGTTGCGTCGGGAAGCTGGCCGTGGCCGCATGTCGCGCGGTATCAGGTAAGGCGCATCGGTTTCCACTAAAAGCCGGTTAGCCGGAATCAGCGGCATCAGTTCCCGCAGTTCTGTCCCGCGACGCTCGTCGCACACCCATCCCGTAATGCCGATATAGAGTCCGGCCGCCAGACAGGCTTCCAGTTCTGCTTTACTGCCGGTAAAGCAGTGCACTACCGCGCCGGGCAGCTTTGGCAGCCACGGCTGTAATATTTCCAGAAAACGGTCGTGCGCCTCGCGGCAGTGAAGAAAGACGGGAAGCTGAAGATCGGCAGCCAGCGCCAGCTGCGCGTTAAACGCATAAGCCTGCTGCTCAGGCCCGCAGATATTACGATTAAAATCCAGCCCGCATTCACCAATCGCAACGACTTCCGGGCTTTCCGCCAGCCTTTTTAAAGTGGCTGAGGTCTCCGCTGACCATTCGCTGGCATGATGCGGATGTACGCCTGCGGTAGACCAGCAGTAGCCCGGCCGACGTTTCGCCAGGCTTTGCGCCTGCTGGCTTTCAAGCGCGTTTGTGCCGGTAATCAGAATGCCGGTAACGCCAGCGTCAACGGCGTGTTTTACTACCCGATCGCGATCTTTTGCGAATTGCGTGCTGGTCAGGTTAACCCCAATATCAAACATAGCTTGTTCCAAACAGTAACCGCCCTTTCGGGCGGTTATTATTAAACTGGAAACCGACAGCGGCACGCGCTCGCGACTACTCCGATTCGGTTTCTTCGTGTTCGTTGTCCTCACGGCGCAGTCCCGTATAGAAGCGCGAGAAGAAGACGCCGACTTCAAACAGGCAGTACATCGGAATAGCCAGCAGCGTCTGCGAAAGCACATCCGGTGGCGTCAGCAGCATGCCGACGATAAAAGCACCGACCAGCACGTAAGGGCGCTTCTTTTTCAGCTCTTCCGGTGTCGTTACGCCCGTCCAGCACAGCAGCACGATAGCGATCGGCACTTCAAAAGAGATACCGAAAGCCATAAACAACGTCATCACAAAATCGAGATAGTTGTTGATATCGGTAGCGATCTGTACGCCTTGCGGTGCGGTTTTGGCAAAGAAGCCAAAGGCCAACGGAAAGACAACAAAGTAGGCGAAAGCCATGCCTATATAGAATAGGAATGAACTGGAAATCAGCAGCGGTACGACCAGCCTGCGTTCGTGTCGATAGAGCGCTGGCGCGACAAAGGCCCAAATCTGGTAGAGGATGACCGGCACGGCAAGAAATACCGAAACGATCATGGTCAGCTTGACCGGCGCAAAGAAGGGCGAAGCCACGTCGGTGGCAATCATGCTGGCTCCGGCCGGCATCTGTTTAATCAGCGGCGCAGAAACCATCTGATAGATGTCGTTAGCGAAAAAGGCCAGGCACAGAAAGATAGCCAGCACGGCAATAATGCAGTTCAGCAGCCGTTTGCGAAGCTCAATTAAGTGGCTGATCAGTGGTTGGGTATCTTCAACAGCCATGTTTAGCGTTCATCCTGTTGCTGAGTGGAAACCGGCGCACGGCTGGAAAGCGGCGCGTCATCCTGTGCGGCGGCTGGAGCCTGCGTTGCGGTAGCAGGTGTCGGCGTTGCGGCCCGTGCGCCATCAGCGGGTGCTGCGGTAGCAGGAGCGGATGTGCTGGCAACAGAGGCTGGCGTTGCGGCCGCTGGAATCGGCTTGCTGCCATCAGATGCCGGAGCCGCAGCGGGTTCACTGGCTGCCGGAGAGACGTGCACCACCGGCGTCTCTGCTGCTGAAACAGCCGCTGCTTTATCAGCCTCGCCAGAAGGCGCCTGTGCCGGTGCGGTTGCCAGATGATCGGCAGCCGCAGGCGTCACGCCTTCGTGAGAATCCTGCGCGTTTTTTACCAGCGGGTTATGAATGGTGTTTGCTTCGTCGTCGGCTTTCTCATGATCGCCCAGATAAGAGCGCTTCATCGATTCGGCAGACTGCTTCAGCTCTTCCATGGAAGCTTTCAGTTCAGGGGTCAGGCTGTTTTTGCTCGCCTCTTCCACCTTCTTCAGGCTGTCCTGCAGCTCCTGCAGCTTCAGTTCCTGCGCCAGCTCGTTTTGCACGTTAGCCGCCAGCGAACGCAGCGCGCGCATCCAGCCAACGACCGTTTTTACCGCCACGGGCAAACGCTGCGGGCCTAATACCACCAGCCCGATCACAAACACCAGAATCAGTTCACTAAAACCTATGTCGAACACGGCTTACACCTTGTCGTTCTTAATGTCTTCTTTCTTAGCTTCTGCCTGCTGTTTTTCGGCCAGAGTGGCGTGGAAGTCAGCATCATTAGCGTGATTTTTTTCTTTCTCGTCATCGTCGCTCATCGCTTTCTTGAAGCCCTTGAGCGATGCGCCCAGGTCGGATCCAAGGTGGCGCAATTTTTTAGAGCCGAAGATCAAAAAAACAAGTACGACAATAATCAATAACTTCCAGATACTTATACCGCCCATGTTATTGCCTCTGTAATCGGTTAATGCGGATTTCGCAGTATATAAGCGGGCTGGCGCCGCGCAAAGCCTCGCCAGCCTTCTTTACCTTTTATGACGGTTAGCCAGTTTTACGCCAGCCCACCAGCCAGCTCACCAGTCCGCCAGCGACCATAACGGCCGACAGCAAATCCCACTGCGGCCTGCTCAGCAAAATAGCCGTGCCGCTTAACAGCAGCGTGGCACCAATGCCAAACAGATAGTGTGACTGATGATGCCGCGTCCGATCGCTTCTCAGGTCATGCGCAAGCTTATCGACGCTGTGCTTCAAATGCTTGTGGTGTTTCATGCTTTCATAAAACAGCTCCGGCAGCTCCGGCAGTTTTTCCGCCCAGAACGGCGCTTTCTCTTTCAGCGCGCGGACGATAGCGGGAATACCGATCTGGTCTTTAATCCAGTCTTCCAGGAACGGCTTGGCGGTTTTCCACAAATCGAGCTGTGGATAGAGCTGCCGCCCTACGCCCTCTACATACAGCAGCGTTTTTTGCAGCAGCACCAGCTGCGGCTGCACTTCCATATTGAAGCGGCGCGCGGTGTTAAACAGATTCAGCAAGACGTGCCCGAAAGAGATTTCCGCCAGCGGTTTCTCAAAGATAGGTTCACATACGGTACGGATAGCGAACTCAAAATCTTCCACGTTGGTATCCGGCGGCACCCAGCCGGAATCGACGTGCAGCTCCGCTACCCTGCGGTAATCGCGATTAAAGAAGGCGATAAAGTTCTCTGCCAGATAGCGCTTATCTTCTTTGTTCAGTGAACCGACGATACCGCAGTCGATGCCGATATATTGCGGATCTTCCGGATGGTCATAGCTGACAAAAATATTGCCGGGATGCATATCGGCATGGAAGAAACTGTCGCGAAAAACCTGGGTAAAGAATACCTGTACGCCACGCTCGGCCAGCAGCTTCATGTTGACGCCATGCTGTTCAAGCTGCACCACGTCGGAAATAGGAATACCGTAAATGCGCTCCATGACCAGCATGGTTTCGCTACAGTAGTCCGAATAGATTTCCGGTACGTAGAGCATCTTGCTGCTGTCAAAGTTGCGGCGCAGCTGTATAGCATTGGCCGCTTCGCGCAGCAGGTTAAGCTCGTCAATCAGCGTTTTTTCATAGTCAGCGACGACTTCCTGCGGGCGCAAACGGCGACCGTCAGGCAACAGGCGCGGCACCCAGGCCGCCATGCGGTTGATCAGCTTCATATCCGCTTTTATGACCGGCAAAATATCCGGGCGGATAACTTTGATCACCACTTCCTTGCCGTTCTCTTTCAGCGTCGCGGTATGAACCTGAGCGATAGAAGCGGAAGCGAGCGGCTTAATCATAAAATCATCAAACAGCGTTTCAACCTTGCGGCCAAGCGACAGCTCAATTTGCTGCTTTGCCAAAACGCCATCGAAAGGCGCCACTTTGTCCTGCAGCATCGCCAGCTGATCGGCGATATGCGGCGGAAAAAGGTCGCGGCGCGTGGACATCATCTGGCCAAATTTAATCCACACCGGGCCCAGCTGCTCCATCGCCAGACGGATGCGCTCGCCCAGCGGGCGATCTTTATGCAGGTTGGGCATCCAGAACAGTGACTTACGCCATAGCCGCAGCGGCAACGCCAGCCGGGTTTTGGGGATCAGCTCATCAAGACCGTAGCTAAGAAAGATGCGGATAATGAAGTAAAGTCGACGTATTTCTCCGAGGGTCATTTGCCCTCCAGTTGGTTAAGACGGGTTTCCAGCGCATCCAGTTCGCGCGCGGCGGCATCAACTTCTTCACTGAACCAGGCCAGCTCCAGGCCGCCAGGGGCCAGACGCCACTCTTCCGTTAATGCCTGGCTCAGATAGCTTTGCTTGCGGCTGAAGTCGCCGCGGAAAAACTGCAGGCCGCGACGTGCCGCCTGGCTAATGCCCTGGGCGGCAACATCGCCTGTCCAGGGCGCGAGATACTCAGCGGGATCGAGTTCGGCCAGGTCAAGAAGCGCGGAAAACTGCTGCACAACCTGCAAATCGCCTTCAACTTCCAGCTCGCCGCTGCGGATCAAGCTGGTCAACTGCTGGCGATCGCGCAGTTTACGCAGCGTCCCCACGCGGGTTTTTACTTTGCAGTCCGGCGTATCGTTCCAGTCGCCCAACACGTCGACCTGCGTGTCGCTGAAGATAAAAATCAGCGGCTGTTTTAGCTCGGCCAGCTCAACGGTAAGGCTTTTGCCGTTCAGACGCTGACGCGCCGCTTTCAGACCGCGATCGCGATAGAGAATCTGGTTGAGCGCCGTTTCCAGCCCTGCGGTTAACAGCGGCGTTAAGGTCATTCGCTATCCTGTTTAAAACTTGAATCCGCGGTGTAGCGCAACGATGCCACCGGTAAGATTGTGATAGGTAGTGTTTTCAAAACCGACATCTTCCATCATCTGCTTCAGCGTATCCTGATCCGGATGCATACGAATCGACTCGGCCAGATAGCGATAGCTTTCGGAATCTTTCGCCACCAGCTCGCCAATACGCGGCAGAATGTGGAAAGAGTAAGCGTCGTAGGCTTTGCTTAACGGTTCCAGCAGCGGTTTAGAAAACTCCAGCACCAGCAAACGTCCGCCCGGCTTCAGCACGCGGAACATGGAGGCCAGCGCCTTCTCTTTTTCGGTGACGTTACGCAGGCCGAAAGCAATGGTGATGCAGTCGAAGTGGTTATCGGGGAACGGCAGGGCTTCTGCATTCGCCTGCACGTAATTCACGTTGCCGATAATACCGTTGTTGCGCAGTTTTTCGCGGCCTACTTTCAGCATTGAGCTGTTGATGTCGGCCAGCACCACTTCGCCGGTTTCACCCACCAGGCGGGAAAATTTTGCGGTCAGATCGCCGGTACCACCAGCCAGATCCAGTACGCGCTGCCCGCGACGAACGCCGCTACAGTCGATAGTAAAACGTTTCCAGACACGGTGGATGCCGAACGACATCAGGTCGTTCATCAGGTCATATTTGGCCGCAACGGAATGGAAAACATCAGCCACCATTTCAGCCTTGTCGCTTTTCGCTACGGTGCGAAAGCCAAAATGGGTGGTGTCCTTTGATTCATCTGCCATTTGTTTTGCCTGCTCTGCAATCAGTTATCTGCCAAGTGTATCAGAGTCCCGCAGGCCAGGCACTGCCTTGCGGGTTATTCGTTAACGCGATGGATATTCGCCGCCGCCAGCGCTTCTTCTTCCGCCTCTGGCGTATCCGGCAGCGCCTGCTCTACCAGATGGGGATTGATTGGCCGCTTGATGGGCACGCCCATCTGACGGAAGCCTTCGGCCTGCGCTATCAGGTTGCCCCGCCCTTCCGCCAGCTTTTTCATCGCCTGGCGATAGCTTTCCTGCGCTTTATCCAGGTTTTGTCCCATCGCAGACATATCGTCGACAAACAGGCGCATTTTGTCATACAGCCTGGCCGCCCGGTCAGCGATGCGCTGTGCATGGCGGCTCTGATGCTCGTAGCGCCACAGATTGTTAATGGTGCGCAACGCGACCAACAGCGTCGTGGGGCTAACCAGCATGATATTCTGGCTTAGCGCCTCGTTAATCAGCTCCGGCTGCCTGTCGATAGCCACCAGGAAAGCGGGTTCCACCGGGATAAACATCAACACATAATCCAGCGAGCGTAAACCCGGCAATTGTTGATAATCTTTACGGCTCAGCAGGCGAATGTGGCTGCGAACGGAGGCGATATGTTCGCTAACCGCCGCTTCGCGCGTGACCTCATCTTCGCCGTTGAAATAGCGCTCGTAGGCCACCAGCGTCATTTTGGCGTCGATCACCACATCTTTGCCCTGCGGCAAGCGCACGATAACGTCCGGCTGCATGCGGCCGTTTTGCTCCAGCTGAATATTGACCTGGGTTTCGTACTCATGGCCTTCGCGCAGGCCGGAGGCTTCCAGCACGCGGCTGAGCACCACTTCGCCCCAGTTGCCCTGCATTTTATTGTCGCCTTTCAGCGCTTTGGTCAGGTTGATCGCTTCCTGCGCCATCTGGGCATTGAGCTGCTGTAAACTGCGGATTTCATGCGATAGCGTGTGGCGCTCCCGCGCTTCCTGGCCAAAGCCTTCCTGCACCTGGCGGCGAAAACCATCCAGCTGTTCACGCAGCGGGGAAAGCAGACCGTCCAGGCTCTGACGGTTCTGTTCATCAACACGACGGTTGCTGTTTTCGAAGATACGGTTGGCAAGATTTTCAAACTGCGCGTTAAGGCGCTGCTCGCTGTTGATCAGCAGACGCTGCTTCTCTTCCGCCGCCAGCCTGCTCTCTTCCAGCCGAATAGTGACCTCGCGCAGTTCGGCTTCCTGAGCGCTGTTGATCTCCAGCTGGTTACGCAGTTCGTTGTTGAGCTGGGTGGCTTCGCTACGCCAGTGGTCAAGCTGGGTGAGTTTTTCCTGCGCGGCGGCAGAGACACCATGCAGCTGGCGCAGTTCCCGCTCCTGCTGTTGCTGCGTCTGCTGCTGGCTTGTGAGCTGTTGCGCCAGCCTGTCGCGATCCTGACGAAGCTGTTCAGTGGATTGCAGCAGCAGCCGGCGCTCCGTTTCCTGACGCGCCGCACGCTGCTGACTCTGATACCAGGCGACACCCCAGCCAGTCAGCAAACCTGCCAGACCGGTGATGATGCCGTAACCTATTGTTGCATCCACTCGCTTTCTCCTGCACAACCTTCACTGGCTGAAAAGGTAAGGTCGCGCCAGGGGAATGTCGAGCTAAAAAGCGTGATGCTCCACGTTTGGGTGGGCTAGATCAGGCGACGCGCGGCATCAACCACGATACGTACCGCATCGCTTTCCGTTTTCTTCATGGTTTCCGCATCCGGAATCTCTTGCTGGGTACGGTTAACGATAACGCCAGCAACCATACCGGCACGCAGTCCCTGGCTGGCGCACATCGTCAGCAGGGTGGCGGATTCCATCTCATAATTGAGCACGCCCATCTGCTGCCACTCTTTCATGGAGTTCTGGAAACGGCTGACAACGCGACCCGAATAGGTGTCGTAACGTTCCTGTCCCGGATAGAAGGTATCGGAAGAGGCCGTTACGCCAATATGCGTGGTGGCGCCTGCAGCTTTAGCCGCTTCTACCAGCGCGGTGGTGCAGGTGAAATCAGCTACGGCCGGGAACTCCAGCGGCGCAAAGTGCAGGCTTGCGCCGTCCAGGCGTACGGAGCCTGTGGTCACCAGCACGTCACCAACGTTGATTCCCGGCTGGATTGCGCCCGTGGTGCCTACGCGCAGAAAGGTACGTACGCCCAGCTGCGCCAGCTCTTCAACAGCGATAGAAGTAGAAGGGCCGCCGATGCCGGTTGAGCAAACGATCACCGCTTTGCCGTCAATTTCAGCGCGCCAGGTGGTGAATTCGCGATGTGAAGCCAGATGTACCGCATTATCCATCAACGCGGCGATTTTTTTTACTCGTTCCGGATCGCCCGGCACGATGGCGAGGGTCGCGCCCTGAAGATCGGCTCGGGTTAAACCCAGGTGAAAAACGTCTGACTGTGCCATGGCAAACTCCTGTGACGGAAAATCGATAGGGGAAAAACGTCTACAGTAGCGTAAATCGGCCCACAATTGTGTGAGTAGCTTCACCACGAACAATGAAAATTACATTTGGAACTTATTAAATAGTGAGTTTGATCACACAAAAGCCTTTTTCAGGCGGTTAGCGCTGCGCCGCCGTTTAAGAATGGCAAACAGACTTCATCTGCCCGCAACGTAATCCTGGCTATAGTTAGCTGATTGCGCTACTGCATGCACGGAGAGACCATGAAAACCGACGATAATCAGACTCAAAGCCGTGGTGGATTCGCTCCTGCGGTTTCACCTGCCGCCGCAACCACCATCGTTACCGACAGCGTTGATATTATTTCCGGAGAAACCTCCATCCCGACTCAGGGCGAAAATATGCCCGCTTTTCATGCCAAACCGCGTAATGCCAGCGGCCCGCTGCCGGTCATTCTGGTAGTACAGGAAATTTTTGGGGTGCACGAGCATATTCGCGATATCTGCCGCCGTCTGGCTACGGAAGGCTATCTGGCCGTTGCGCCGGAGCTTTATTTCCGTCAGGGCGATCCCAACGACTACAACGATATTCCTACCCTGTTTACAGAGTTAGTCAGCAAAGTTCCGGATACGCAGGTGCTGGCCGATCTCGACCACGTAGCAAACTGGGCGTCGCGCCACGGCGGCGATATGCGCAATATGGGCATCACCGGTTTCTGCTGGGGCGGCCGGATTACCTGGCTATATGCCGCTCATAATCCACAGCTGAAAGCGGGCGTTGCCTGGTATGGCAAGCTGGTGGGCGACAAAACCATGCAGCAGCAAAAGCACCCGGTGGATATTGCTACCGAACTGAACGCGCCGGTATTGGGGCTTTACGGCGGCCTGGATGAAAGTATCCCGCAGGAAAGTATTGAGACGATGCGCCAGTCGCTGCGTGCGGCGAACTCAACGGCGGAAATTATCGTTTACCCGGATGCCGGACACGCTTTTAACGCCGACTATCGCCCCAGCTATCATGAAGAGTCCGCCAAAGATGGCTGGCAGCGCATGCTGGCCTGGTTCCGGCAGCACGACGTTAAATAAGAGGCGCAGCGCGCCCAGGAGAATGTTGACAAACTCATGTGCAAACATCAGGTCGCATTCAGGCCAGTGAACAGCTGCGGAGGCTACGGTGTCCCTGCAAAAAATGCCGCAACGCACTGACCGTGTAAATTTGTCAGCAGTTTAAGGGGCGCAGCGCGCCCCGATACCACCGCAAGATTAAGCTCAGGCGATGGTTTTACGCAGCTGACGGGCGGCTTCCACCATGTTTGCCAGCGCCTGCCGCGTTTCCGTCCAGCCGCGCGTTTTCAGACCGCAATCCGGATTGACCCATAAACGCTCTACCGGAATACGCTTCGCTGCTTTCAGCAGCAGCGCCTCTATCCATTCCACGCTCGGAACGTTCGGCGAGTGAATATCGTAAACGCCCGGCCCAATTTCGTTGGGATAGTCAAAATCTTCAAACGATTCCAGCAGCTCCATATCCGAACGCGAAGTCTCGATGGTAATCACATCGGCATCCAGCGCGGCGATCGAGTCCATAATGTCGTTGAACTCGCAGTAACACATATGCGTATGAATCTGGGTATCGTCCCGCGCTACGGCAGCGTTCAGGCGGAACGCCTCCACGGCCCATTGCAGATAGTCGGCCCAGTCAGATTGGCGCAGCGGTAGCCCTTCGCGCAGCGCTGGCTCATCAATCTGGATAATGCCGATGCCCGCTTTTTCCAGATCCTCGACTTCATCACGCAGCGCCAGGGCAATTTGCTTCGCGATAGTTTCGCGGGAAACGTCTTCACGAGGGAAAGACCAGCAAAGAATAGTGACCGGGCCGGTCAACATGCCTTTAACAGGTTTGTCGGTCAGTGATTGTGCATATTTCGCCCATTCAACGGTAATGGGCTGCGGACGGCTGACGTCGCCAATGATAACCGGCGGCTTGACGCAGCGGGAGCCATAGCTCTGCACCCAGCCGTTTTGGGTAAAGGCAAAGCCGTCCAGGTTTTCACCAAAATATTCCACCATGTCGTTACGTTCAGCTTCGCCGTGCACCAGCACGTCCAGGCCCAGACGCTCCTGTTCGACGATCGCCTGTTTGATATGTCCAGCGATGCCGGTGCGATAATTACTGCTGTCCAGACGGCCCTGCCTGAAGTCCAGCCGCAGGCCGCGAATTTCAGTGGTCTGCGGGAAAGAGCCAATGGTCGTGGTGGGCCAGGCAGGCAGTTGGAAGCGCTGGCGCTGGGCTTCGGCACGCACTCTATAGCTGCTGCGGCGCTCGCTGTCTTTTGCCGTAATCGCAGCCAGACGCTTACTGACCGCTGGATTATGAACGCGGGTCGATTCACGACGGGCACGGACTGGCGCGCTCCAGGCTTCCAGCGCTTGCGGATCGTTATTGTTCAGCGCCGTACTCAGCAGCGCCAGCTCCTGACATTTTTGCAGCGCAAAGGCGAACCAGCTTTTTACTTCCTCATCCAGACGGGTTTCGGCGTTGAGATCGATTGGGCTATGCAGCAGCGAGCAGGAAGAGCCGATCCATAGCTGCTGACGCTTGCCCACCAACGGCTGCAGGCGGGTAAACCAGCTGTTCAGATCGGCACGCCAGACGTTACGACCATTGATAACGCCTACCGACAGCAGCCAGCTGGCAGGCACTTTGGCGTTCAGCGCGGCGATATCATCTTTACCGTGCACCAGGTCGACGTGCAAACCCTGCACCGGCAGCTTTACGATAGTTTCGAGGCTGGTACCGACGCTGTCAAAATAGGTCGTCAGCAACAGTTTGCTCTGTCCCTGTAGCGCGTCGTAAGCCGGTTTATACGCATCCAGCCATTCCTGCGGAAGCTCCAGCACCAGCGCAGGTTCATCAATCTGCACCCATTCAATATCGCGCTTCGCCAGTTCGGCCAGCACCTGCTGATAAACCGTCAGGATTTCTTTTAACAGGCTAAGGCGGTCAAACTGTTCGCCTTTTACTTTGCCCAGCCACAGATAAGTCACCGGGCCAAGCAGGACGGGTTTTACTTTATGGCCCAGCGCCAGCGCTTCGTCTACCTCATCCAGAATCTGCGTCCAGCTCAGCTTAAACT
Source organism: Erwinia sp. BNK-24-b (assembly GCF_047456155.1). Lineage (NCBI taxonomy): Bacteria > Pseudomonadati > Pseudomonadota > Gammaproteobacteria > Enterobacterales > Erwiniaceae > Erwinia > Erwinia sp. BNK-24-b. The sequence goes on along the minus strand of NZ_CP179901.1, from coordinate 66,798 downwards.
GCTGGCCTTTAACGAATTCCGGCACCATATAGTGATAGTTAGTGTTAAACCATTTGGTCATTTCGGCGGCGGCGGCAGGCTCGCCGGTTGGCGCACGGCCTCGGCCCAGGCGGAACAAGGTATCCAGATCGACAACGCCATCTTTATTTTGATGTCGCGCAGGCACGTTGCCGAGCAGCAGGCTGGTTGCCAGAACATGATCGTACCAGGCGAAATCACCAGCCGGCACGTAGTCCACGCCCGCCTGTTTCTGCTGTTCCCAGTGGCGGGCACGCAGCTCGCGGCCAACTTTCAGCAGCTCTTCCTGCGTACTGTTGCCTGCCCAGTAGCTCTCCTGAGCTTTTTTCAGTTCGCGGCGCAGGCCGACGCGTGGGAAACCGAGCGTATGGTTTAAAATAGTCATCAGTGCTTTCCTCAGTTACCGGCCGTTGCCCTGGTAATCGGGCTTTTAGCCGTCCAGATGTTTACACATCTATAATCCGCAGGTACTGTAGTGACCACAAGCGCAAATTGTTCATTGTCGATGTGAAGGACTCTCATGATCGAACTCAAACACCTGCGGACGCTGCAAGCGCTGCGCAACACCGGTTCGCTGGCCGCCGCCGCCGCGCAGCTGCATCAGACGCAGTCGGCGTTATCCCACCAGTTCAGCGACCTGGAACAGCGTCTGGGCTTCCGTCTGTTCGTGCGAAAAAGCCAGCCGCTGCGTTTTACGCCGCAGGGAGAAATCCTGTTACAGCTGGCCGAGCAGATATTGCCGCAAATTCAACATGCGCTGCAGGCTTGCCATGAGCCGCACCAGACCACGTTGCGTATCGCGATTGAATGCCACAGCTGCATTCAGTGGCTGACGCCCGCACTGAATAATTTTCGCCAGGTCTGGCCGCAGGTGATGATGGATTTTAAATCCGGCGTGACGTTCGATCCGCAGCCTGCGCTGCAGCAAGGTGAGCTGGACGTGGTACTGACTTCCGATATCCTGCCGCGTAGCGGACTGTTCTATTCGCCCATGTTCGATTTTGAAGTGCGCCTGGTGCTGGCTCCCGATCATCCGCTGGCAAAGGTGGAGCATATTTCACCGGAAGACTTAGCGCATGAGGTGCTGATGATTTATCCGGTGCAGCGGCAGCGGCTTGATATCTGGCGGCACTTTTTGCAGCCTGCTAACGTCAGCCCGGCGCTGAAAAGCGTGGACAATACGCTGCTGCTTATTCAGATGGTCTCTGCAGGAATGGGCATTGCCGCTCTGCCGCACTGGGTAGTAGAAAGCTTTGAACATCAGGGGCTGGTGGTAACAAAAACGCTTGGCAAGGGATTATGGAGCCGCTTATACGCCGCCGTGCGCGATGGCGAACAGCGCCAGCCGGTAACGGAAGCCTTTATCCGCTCTGCTTGCCAGCACGCCTGCGAACATCTGCCGCGCGTTAAAGATGCTTCGGCACCCGGTACGCCGCCGCTGGTTTCTCTGGCCCACTCCTGAACAGGCTTACCTGTCGACGCTCATAGCCTTGTAGCCAATCGTTTGCTAACCCGTCCGTCAGCTTCTGCTGGCGGTATTCCTGTATCCAAAGTCATTTGTCTCTATAATGCGCGCAACGATTCTGACCTGATGAGATTTTTATGACCAATAACGACGTACTGCGCAGCGTGCGCTACATGCTGAACCTGAGCGATGCCCAGATGGTTGCCATCCTTGCGCTGGCAGAAAGCGAAGTCACTGAGGCCGAGATGCAAACCTTTCTGAAAAAGGAAGATGAAGCAGGCTTTCGCGCCTGTCCGGACGTGATTATGGGCTACTTTTTGAACGGCCTGATTTTTAAACGTCGTGGTAAGAGCGAGGATGCGCCAGAACCCTCTATCGAACGCAAAATGACCAACAATATTATTATTAAAAAGCTGCGTATCGCTTTTGATTTAAAAACTACCGATATTCTGGATATTCTAAAGCTGGCCGATTTTGCCGTTGGGCAGTCTGAAATTGGCGCGATTTTCCGCAAGCCGGGACATAAAAACTATCGCGAATGCGGCGACCAGATTTTAAGAAACTTTCTGAAGGGTCTGACGATGAAACTGCGTCCGGCCGCCGTAAAAAAAGATTAATTTAATGGCAGCTTTAATGCTGCCGTTTACCTGATTCTACCGGGAATATTTATCTCGCTTTAACAACGTGATAAAAATCCCCTCAAAGAAACATCCCTGAGGGACTTTTATTACCTTCTTACCGGGAAGGTTTATGTAATACCCAGCGCTTGTGCACCCATAACGAAGCAAAAATTACCGTTGCCCCAATAATAAAACTTGGCCAGTGCGGCTGCTGCTGCCATATCGCCAGGTTGACCAACAGTCCGGCAGGAACATGCATATTGTTCATTATTCCCAGCGTGCCGGCATCAACCTGCGTAGCGCCATAGTTCCACATAAAATAGCCCAGCCCGGAAGCTACTACGCCCAGCCAGATCAAAATTCCCCACTGAAGCGTGGTGGTAGGTAATTTTTGCGGATTTCCCCACAGGAACCAGGCAATAACCGCTACGATGGCCGCGCCAAGATAAAACCATGAAAAAGCAGCGTGCTGCGGCATAGGCCGCGTTTCCTGCAGGCGCTTGTAGCCGACCATGCCAACGGCAAAGCAGATATTGGCCAGCTGCACCAGCAGCAAACCAAACCAAAAATGATCGCTGACTTTGTCATAGCGAATAATAGCGGCACCCGCTACGGCCAGCAGCGCGCTCAGGGCATAGCCAGGCCGTACGCCACGACCGCTCATCAGATCGTAAATCAGAGTGATATAGAGCGGCGTCATTACCGTAAACAGCAGCAGTTCTGAAACGCTAAGATACAGATAAGCCTGGAAGCTAATAAGGTACATAATGCCCAGTTGCAGGGCACCTACTGCCATATAGAGCAACAGCGTAGAAAGTCGATAACCGCGCCAGCGCAGGAAAGGTAAAAATACTACGGCGGCAAGCAGCAGGCGAATCAGCACCGAAAACACGCTATCTACCTGGCCTGCAAGGTATTCACCTATCAGGCTAAATGAAAAGGCCCACAGGACGGTGGTGATAATCAGTAAAATCACGATAAAAACTCTGCAATGAAAAGTGGGCGTAGTGTAGCGAAGTTCGTCCAACGGCAGGAAAATACCTGGTTTACATCTGAGCAATTATCAAGCTAACGAACATCTTTTACGCACGCTTTAAATTGTTATTTCCGATGTATTTGAATTTGCCAGGCTGTTTACGCTTTAAAAACAGATTCAGAGAAGCGCGCCACATAATTCGCTTTGATTCTCATAAAAGAGAATACTTTGCGCCCTCCTTCACAGCATGCCGGCCCGTTTTCTTTTACGCTCGCGCCACCCTGAATCAGGCTAAGTCTAAAGAGAAGATAGTGCGCCATTGGAGGCAAATATGTTATCGCTATTCAGACCGGCACCTCACCGACCGCGCGTTGATGACGCGCAAACTGACCCACTTTATCGCCGTTTGCGCTGGCAAATATTTTTCGGGATTTTTTTCGGCTACGCCGCCTATTATCTGGTGCGAAAAAACTTTGCGCTGGCCATGCCCTCACTGATTGAACAAGGCTTTTCTCGCGGCGATTTAGGTTTTGCCCTTTCGGGGATTTCTATCGCCTATGGTTTTTCAAAATTTATTATGGGTTCCGTTTCCGACCGCTCTAATCCCCGATTCTTTCTCCCGGCCGGATTAATTCTGGCCGCCCTGGTAATGCTTTTTATGGGATTCGTCCCCTGGGCCACCTCCAGTATTATGGTGATGTTTGTACTGCTGTTTCTTTGTGGCTGGTTTCAGGGCATGGGCTGGCCGCCGTGTGGCCGCACTATGGTGCACTGGTGGTCGCAAAAAGAGCGTGGCGGCATTGTTTCCGTGTGGAACTGCGCGCATAACGTCGGCGGCGGTATTCCCCCCCTGCTTTTTTTATTAGGGATGTACTGGTTTAACGACTGGAAAGCGTCGTTCTATATGCCCGCCTTCGCTGCCATTCTGATCGCCGTCGTAGCCTGCGTATTAATGCGGGATACGCCGCAATCCTGCGGCCTGCCGCCCATCGAAGAATATAAAAACGATTACCCGCCCGACTACGATCAAGATCAGGAAAAGGAGCTGACCGCCAGGCAGATCTTTATGCAGTACGTTTTGCCCAACAGGCTGCTCTGGTATATCGCGCTGGCCAATGTTTTTGTTTACCTGCTGCGCTACGGCATTCTGGACTGGTCGCCGACCTATTTAAAAGAGGTCAAACACTTCACGCTGGATAAATCTTCCTGGGCCTACTTTCTTTACGAATATGCCGGTATTCCCGGCACGCTGCTGTGCGGCTGGATGTCCGATAAAGTATTTAAAGGCAACCGTGGCGCAACCGGCGTGTTCTTTATGGTGCTGGTCACGCTGGCTACCGTTATTTACTGGCTAAATCCACCGGGCAATCCTGGCGTAGATATTAGCTGCATGATCGTTATTGGCTTTTTGATTTATGGCCCGGTGATGCTGATTGGCTTACATGCGCTGGAGCTGGCCCCTAAAAAAGCGGCGGGTACGGCGGCGGGCTTTACCGGCCTGTTTGGCTACCTTGGCGGCTCCGTAGCCGCCAGCGCCATTGTGGGTTATACCGTGGACTACTTTGGCTGGGACGGCGGTTTTATCGTGATGATCGGCGGCGGCGTGCTGGCGGTTATCCTGCTGGTTGTCACCATGCTGAGCGAAAGAAAACGAGGAGCACTACGATGAAAAAACTGTTAGCCACGCTGCTGCTGAGCGTTTCGCTCAGCGTCACGGCCGCCGGAGAGAGTAAGATTGTTATTGCCCATCGGGGTGCCAGCGGCTATTTGCCGGAGCACACGCTGCCCGCCAAAGCGATGGCCTACGCCCAGGGATCCGATTTCCTTGAGCAGGATCTGGTGATGACCAAAGACGATCGGCTGGTCGTGCTGCACGATCATTATCTGGACCGCGTGACGGATGTCGCCGAACGTTATCCACAGCGCGCCAGAAAAGATGGCCGCTACTACGCCATCGACTTTACGCTGGCCGAAATTAAGGGCCTGAATTTTACCGAAGGCTTTACGCTAAAAGACGGTAAAAAAGTACAGACATTCCCGCAGCGTTTCCCCATGAATAAGTCGGATTTCCATATTCATACTTTTGAGGAAGAGATTGAATTTATTCAGGGGTTAAACCATTCAACCGGCAAAAATGTGGGAATTTATACGGAGATTAAAGCGCCCTGGTTTCATCGTCAGGAAGGGAAAGATATTTCAGCGAAGGTGCTGGATGTGCTGAAGCAGTACGGCTACAGCAGTAAAAGCGATAACGTCTATTTGCAGTGCTTTGACTATAACGAACTTAAACGCATTAAAACGGAGCTGGAACCCCAGCGCAATATGAACCTGAAGCTGGTGCAGCTGATTACCGAAACGGATGCAAAGGAAACGCAGGAGCTGCAAAACGGCAGGTGGGTGAACTATAGCTATGACTGGATGCTGCAGCCGGGCGCGATGAAAAACCTGGCCCGTTTTGTTGACGGCATCGGCCCCGATTATCATATGCTGATCGCCAGCGGCTCCACCAGAGGCCATGTTCGCCTGACGGAGATGGTCAAAGAGGCGCATCAGAACAAGCTGGTGGTGCACCCTTATACGGTGCGTGCCGACAGCCTTCCCGACTGGGTTGATAACGTCGACCAGCTTTACGATGTGCTTTATAACCAGGCGGGAGTGGACGGCCTGTTTACCGATTTTCCGGATAAGGCCGTACATTTTTTACAGCGCTGATTTTTCGCCTCCGTCACGGAGGCGAATTTCTCAGACGTTATACAGCTTGCGCAGATAGTTCGGCACAGCGTTATCCACGTTGCTGCCGATAACTTCCAGATCGGGCAACAGATCTTTCAGGCGCTGATGCGAGTTGCTCATGATGCAGCCTTTGCCCGCCATGGTCAGCATCTCTTTATCATTCATGCCATCGCCGAAGGAGATGCAGTCCTGTAGCGTAAAGCCAAGCGTGCGGGAGACCGCATCCAGCGCGTGACCTTTGGAAACGCCCCCCGCCATGACTTCCAGACAGGTCGGTAGCGAGAAGCTCACGTTAACGCGATCGCCCCAGCGCGCAATCAGCGCCTCTTCCAGCGGGATCAGCAGCTCTGGTTTAGCACAGGTAAAAAAGACTTTGCTGATGCCGTCAGTAGGCAAAGAGTCCGGCTGGTACACCTGATAGTTGAAATCGGATTCACGGAAAAAGTCCATCTCTTCAGGACGATGGCGGTTAAGAAACCACTCTTCATCGCGATAGACGTTGGTATAAATATCCTCATGGCTGTGATGCAGAGCAAACAGCTCACGAGCGATATCCTCTTCCAGGTTGTGGCTAAATACCAGCTCGCCGGCGGTATTATGCACGCGCGCGCCGTTTGAAGTGATCATAAAAGCGTCAATGCCCAGGCTATCGCGCATCTGGCCCACATCAATGTGATGACGACCGGTGGCAAAAATAAAGTGGACGCCTTTCTGCGTCAGCAGCTGAAGCGTTTCGCGGGCAAAAGCGGATAGACGGTGATCCGGTGACAGCAGCGTGCCGTCAAGATCGGAAGCAACAATAGGGTACATAAAACCTCTGGTTAATGGTTGTCGGTTGCCGTAGCCATATCTGAGTAGTGAATCAAGGATGCCGGGCGAAAAACGCCACGATGGCCTCCAGTGCTTCGGCGCGCATACTGTCTTTTTCAAACAAGATCTCATGACGCGCGCCAGCGATAGTCAGCGGGCCTTCGCACGGATTGCCCGCCGCCTTCATGGTCTGGCAAAAAAGATCCTGCGCGCGGTTATCCACCACTTTATCCGCCTCGGCCTGCAACAGCAGCAGCGGCGTGACGATCTCTTTTGCCTGAGCCAGAATATTTTTCCCGGCCAGAATGCCTTCTTTAACCCAGTGGTAGGTGGGGCCGCCGACGCGCAGTCCCGGATCGTCAGCATAAAAGCGCAGGTTGCGCCGGTAGCGTTCACGGCTGTGCGTCAGCTGATTGATGCCAAACGGCCTCGGCTGCCATCTTCCCGTGCCTATGGCATAGCCGTCGCGCACCGCCGGGCGTTTTTCCGCCCATGTCAAAATACAGTGCGTCATCCACAGCGGCATTGGCAAAAAGATACCGAACATCGGCGAGGCCAGCACCACGGCGTCAAAAGCTTTTGGCTGTCTGGCCAGCATCAGCGTTAAAATTGCGCCCCCCATCGAATGAGCCAGCGCGTAGCGATGCAGATAGTGCTGGCTGAGGATCTCTTTCAGATAAAGCGTTTCCAGATCGTCAACATAGTGATCGAATAGCTCTACATGACCGCGATGGGAATCCTGCAATAACCGGCCGGATCGTCCCTGGCCGCGATGATCGACAATAATCACGTCGTAACCGCAGTGAAACAAATCGTAGGCCAGCTCAGGATATTTTATGTAGCTTTCGATCCTGCCTGGGCAGACAAGGATAACCTTGTTGTGTTGCGGAGAAGTGAAGCGGACGTAGCGAATGGCAACGTTTTCTACGCCGATGAACTCGTCCTCTTCCCGCTGCTGCCAGAAATCCAGCAGCGGGCCAGTAGCAAAAGCGGCAAAGGCTTTTTCACGATTTAACCAGCTTTTGGCAGCCTTGTTCATTCACCTCATCTCCGCTTTTTGCTTATCCGGCATGACCTTTCTGGCTCGCGCTGTCACAAAGGCGTATTGTGTCATACTTCTGCATTCTCAGGGAGCCTTACCCAATGACCATCCAATGGTGGCTGGCCTACCTTTTAACCACCAGCATTTTAAGTCTTTCGCCAGGTTCGGGGGCGATTAACACGATGAGTACCGGTATCAGCCACGGCTATCGCGGCGCGGCGGCATCCATTTCTGGCTTACAGGTGGGCCTGGCAGCGCATATCTTGCTGGTCGGTATTGGCCTTGGCGCGCTGTTTTCCCAGTCCGTGCTGGCTTTTGAGGTTTTGAAATGGGCGGGCGCTGGCTATCTGGTCTGGCTCGGTATTCAGCAGTGGCGCTCCGCTGGGGCAATAGACTTGCAGGCGGTCGCCAGAGCGATGCCGCGCCGTAAGCTATTTAAACGTGCGGTGCTGGTCAATCTGACTAACCCGAAAAGCATCGTTTTTCTGGCGGCGCTTTTCCCACAGTTTATTATCCCTGGCCAGCCGCAGGCGATGCAGTATCTGGTGTTGGGCGTAACGACCGTGGTGGTCGATATTATCGTGATGATTGGCTACGCCACGCTGGCTCAGCGTATTGCCGTGTGGATCAGAGGGCCAAAGCAGATGAAGCTGCTCAACCGGCTGTTTGGCGGAATGTTTATTGCGGTAGGCGCGCTGCTGGCCTCGGCCCGCCGGATTGCCTGAACACGGGTGGACAAACCGGCCTGAGGTTGTTGCTAAACTTTCATCAGGCCGTTTTTAAGCCAGAGCACAGCAGGGGTTTTTATTCCTCGCCGTCAACGTGCTCGCGGATCATTACCATAAACGGCTTGCCGAAGCGTTCCAGCTTGCGCTGGCCCACGCCGTTGACGCTCAGCATTTCCGAAGCGGTTAACGGCATCTGCTCGGCCATCTCTATCAGCGTCGCGTCGTTAAACACCACGTAAGGCGGAATATTCTCTTCATCGGCAATCGCCTTACGCAGCTTGCGTAGCTTGGCGAACAGCTTGCGATCGTAATTGCCGCCAAATGACTTCTGGCTGCTGTTGCGCGGCTTGACGGTAACCATACGCGGCACGGCCAGCAGCAGCGGCGCTTCGCCACGTAACACAGGGCGTGCGGCTTCCGTCAGCTGTAGCGCAGAGTGCATGGCGATATTCTGCGTCGCCAGCCCCAGATGGATAAGCTGGCGGATCACGCTGACCCAGTGCTCGTGGCTCTGATCGCGGCCGATGCCGTAAACCGGCAGCTTGTCGTGCTGCATATCGCGGATGCGCTGATTGTTTGCGCCACGAATAACCTCAACCACGTAACCCATACCGAAACGCTGGCCGACGCGATAAATGCAGGAGAGCGCCTTCTGCGCCTCAACCGTACCATCGTAACGTTTTGGCGGGTCCAGGCAGATATCGCAGTTATCGCACGGCTGCTGGCGTCCTTCGCCGAAATAGTTCAGCAGCACCAGGCGGCGACAGGTCTGCGCCTCGGCGAAGGCACCCATGGCGTTGAGCTTATGGCGTTCAATATCCTGCAGCGGACCGGGGGCTTTCTCTTCCAGGCATTTGCGCAGCCACGCCATATCTGCCGGATCGTAAAGCATCAGCGCTTCGGCAGGCAGGCCATCGCGACCGGCGCGACCGGTTTCCTGATAGTAGGATTCGATATTGCGAGGAATATCAAAGTGCACCACGAAACGCACGTTGGGCTTGTTGATGCCCATGCCAAAAGCGACCGTAGCGACAACGATTTGCAAATCGTCACGCTGAAAGGCTTCCTGCACGCGGGCGCGATGCTCGTTGTCCATTCCGGCATGATAGGCGCCCACGCTCATTCCACGGCTTTGCAAACGCGCGGCGGTATCTTCTACTTTCGCCCGGCTGTTGCAGTAAATAATGCCGCACTTGCCGCGCTGATCCTGCACATAACGCAGCAGCTGCTCCGTCGGCTTAAATTTATCTACCAGCGTATAGCGAATATTAGGACGGTCAAAACTGCTGACCTGAATCAGGGGATCGTTAAGCTGTAGCAGCCGTGCGATATCGTTGCGCGTGGTTTCGTCGGCGGTAGCGGTCAGCGCCATCACCGGAACGTCCGGTAGCCGCTGACGCAGCTGGCCCAGCGCGCCATATTCAGGCCGGAAATCGTGTCCCCATTGCGAAATGCAGTGCGCTTCATCCACCGCCAGCATCGCCGGATTCCAGTGCGCCAGATTATCCAGGAAGTTGTCCATCATCAGACGTTCGGGCGCAATATACAGTAACTTGATGCGGCCCGTGCGGCAGCCGGCTAAAACGTCCTGCTGCTGCTCGCGATTCTGCGTGGAATTCAGGCAGGCGGCGGCCACGCCGTTAGCCAACAGCTGATCGACCTGATCCTTCATCAATGAGATCAGCGGCGAAACCACCAGCGTCAGGCCGTCACGCACCAGAGCCGGAATCTGGTAGCAAAGCGATTTTCCGCCGCCGGTTGGCATGACGACCAGACAGTCGCGTCCCTGCAATGAAGCCTGAATGATGGTTTGCTGCCCGGGACGAAACTGCTGGTAGCCGAAGGTTTCCTGCAAAACCTGCTGCGCCAGCGCTTCCTGATTAATCACTGCAGCCGTAGACACGTGTACTCCAATTGATGGCGGGCAGCGCGGCGGCTGCCCAAAAAGCGTTAAAACAGGTCGTTCAGCATGACGCCGACGCCGACCCTGGTCTGGCGGTGGTTATAGTCAATCAACGATTCGCCATAGCCGCTAAAGACTTGCGTATAGAACCGAACGTGTTCGGTAAGTGGATAGCTCCAGCCCGCCTGCGCGCCGCCGTAGCCGCTGTTCCAGTTGTAGTTGCCCTGCAGGCTGAAAACGCTCTCGCCCAGCTGGTAACCGACAGTCAGGCGATAATACCCCATGTATTTGGTGATATCAGGGTTATCGTCATTATTTTCGCTTTCTGGAAGACGGTACCAGGGTTTTGCCTCAACCAGCCAGTTGCCGTTTTGCGCCATCAAACGAGCGTAAACACGGTTCCAGCTGCGCGAGGTCGGATCCGATCGGCCGTTCGACTGATGGTTCAGGCCCATCTCCACATCACGCAGCGTCCAGCCTGCAAAGCTGTAGTCGGTAGCCCAGCCCAGGAAAATTTGCGGCTCATAGTTCGTTTCGCGAAACGGCGAAGAGGCGCCACGGTTAGAGAGCTGCCACCAGGATCCCTGAGTATAAGAGGCCGCGAGCACCGAGTTGTCACCTAAAATGCCCCGCCATAGCGGAAACGCCAGGCTCAGCTGAAATTTGACTTCATCGTGCTTGGCTTTGTTGGCCCAGTTGTAGGAGCTGATTGCGTCTTTATTGATATTGCTGGTGTCGGTGTACAGTACGTAGTTGCTTTCATAAGGAAAAAGCACAAAAGGGTTGTCATGCTTTTCCAACAGGTTAGCAATAATACTGCCACGAACGGCGGGCTGATCGTGCACCTCTGTGACCGTCGCTTCCTGCGCCAGAACCAGCGTGGGGAACAGAAGCGCTGCGGCCAGCAGGCCTTTCAGCATAGACATAGTGTTGTTCTCCAGAACAAAACGGAATTGTTATACGTGTGTGTAAAAAGCACGCCATTCTACACAGAATTGGTGGCCGACATTAGTGCTGTTTTTGTAAAGTGGAAGGCCTGTTAACGACCGGCAAAAATAGCCAGTCCGGTAAGCGACTTACGCTACAAAGGAATTTTTTATGACCTCACCTGCTTTGCTCGATCGGGACGCCGCCCGCCGCCTGATTGGCGAAATTTTTGTTTATGATATGCCGTTCAACCGCACGCTTGGCCTGACGCTGGAGCGGCTGGAGCCTGACTATGCAGAACTGAGCTTTGCGAATCAGACGCAGCTGGTCGGCAACGTTGCGCAGAAAATATTGCATGGCGGCGTGATTGCTGCGGTGCTGGACGTGGCGGCCGGTCTGGTTTGCGTCAGCAGCGCATTGACGCGGCAGGAAGCGATTACGGAAGAAGAGCTACGCCAGCGTCTGTCGCGTATGGGCACTATCGATTTGCGCGTTGACTATTTACGGCCCGGTCGCGGCGAGCGTTTTATCGCGACCAGCAGCCTGCTGCGCGGCGGCAATAAGGTCGCCGTGGCGCGAGTTGAGCTGCATAATGACGCCGGGCTTTATATCGCCAGCACCACGGCAACCTATCTTGTAGGCTGATTGCAAACCTTTATGGAGTAACGTTACATGGACGCGCAACAAACTCGGCAGGGCATCTTTTATGCGCTGGGCGCTTATTTTATCTGGGGCATCGCGCCCGCCTATTTTAAGCTCATCCAGCAGGTGGCACCGGGCGAGATTATGACGCACCGGGTAATCTGGTCGTTCTTTTTTATGCTGCTGTTGCTGAGCGTCAGCCGCAACTGGGGTAAAGTCAGGGCAATCTTTAAAGAGCCAAAAAAGGTGCTGCTGCTGGCGGTTTCCGCCACGCTGGTGTGCAGTAACTGGCTGATATTCATCTGGGCAGTGAATAATCATCATATTCTGGAAGCGAGCCTGGGATACTTTATTAATCCGCTGCTAAACGTGCTGGTAGGTATGCTCTTTCTCGGCGAACGCTTTCGTCGCCTGCAGTGGCTGGCGGTGGCGCTGGCCGCCTGCGGCGTGGTTATCCAGCTGTGGAAATTTGGCTCGGTGCCGGTGATTGCACTGGGCCTGGCGGTGACTTTTTCGCTCTACGGCCTGATGCGCAAAAAAATCGGCGTAGACGCGCAAACCGGCATGCTGATTGAAACCAGCTGGCTGCTGCCGGTCGCCGCTATCTATCTGTTCGGCATAGCGGACAGTTCGACCAGCCATCTGACGCAGAATCCGCTTTCGCTGAATTTATTGTTGATTGCGGCCGGCATTGTTACCACTATCCCGCTGATGCTGTTTACCGCTGCCTGTTCCCGCCTGCGCCTCTCTACGGTAGGGTTTTTCCAGTACCTTGGCCCGACGCTGATGTTTCTGCTGGCCGTTTCATTTTATGGCGAAAAGATGACGCAGGATAAAGCGGTAACATTCTCTTTTATCTGGGCGGCGCTGGCGATATTTATCTTTGATGCACTAAAAACGCTTAAACGTAAAAAAGCTTCCGAGGTTTAAATTTTCACTTCGCCGAATAATGTCCGTTCGGCGAAGTTTAATTAAAGCGCCACGACAGCCTTCGTAAATCAGTGAAAAGATTTTAGCCATAGCATGACAGGTAATGGCAGAATAGCGGCGTGTTTAACTACCGAGGACAATATTCACTCCACCAGGATGAGAAGCAATAGCGTGGATGAGTTGTAAATTCATGGACAGTCTGTTCATTTCCGTCATGCCCCCTTCTTTTGCCATCAGGCCGGTTCTCTTCTGCCCTTGCAGCGATACGCACTGGCGCTTTGCGCTGTAGCCCTCTTCCGAAATTTTTTATTACTGCGCGGCGTGCGCGTCCGCTATTTTATTTTCTGGAGAGAGAAAATGCTGTACTGGTTTTTATTAGCGCTGGCGATTTCCTGTGAAATCATCGGTACGCTGACCATGAAATGGGCCAGCCTTAACGGCCATGCCGCCGGCTATATTTTTATGCTGGCGATGATCGCCCTTTCCTATATTTTTTTAAGCTTTGCCGTTAAAAAAATTGCGCTGGGCGTGGCCTATGCTATCTGGGAAGGAATTGGCATTCTGTTTATTACGCTGTTTAGCGTTATGCTTTTCGACGAGTTGCTGACGCCGATGAAAGTTGCCGGTCTGGCGATGCTGGTCGCGGGTATTGTGCTGGTAAAGTCCGGCACGACGGGCCGCGAGGAGAAAAAGCATGTCATCGCTTAACGGATTACATCTCGCCTGGCTGGCGCTGGCGGTCGTCCTGGAGATCCTCGCCAACATTTTTTTAAAATATTCGCACGGTTTTCGTCGGCCGCTTTACGGTTTGTCATCTCTCGCTGCCGTACTGGCCGCTTTTACCGCGCTGGCACAGGCCGTAAAAAGCATCGACCTTTCTGTAGCTTACGCTTTATGGGGAGGTTTCGGCATTGTCGCAACGGCGGCGGCCGGCTGGATTTTATTTGGGCAGCGTCTTAACGCTCGGGGCTGGACTGGTATTGGCGTGCTGCTGGTGGGTATGGTGCTGATTAAATTTGCCTGACGCGCGATAAAGCTCTACCGCGAAAACATTGGCGCAGCCGTCCGTGGCATAGCGCGGCTGCGCCGTATCGGTCAGCCGTTTGCGGACGGCTTCCCTGATATGGGTTACAGCCAGTTCTTACGCTTGAAGTAGGCGTAAGGCGCGAGCCCCGCCAGGATCATCAGGCAGATAGCGCCAGGATAGCCAAAGCTCCACTTCAGTTCAGGCATAAACTCAAAGTTCATGCCGTAGCTGGAAGCAACCAGCGTCGGCGGCAGGAACACCACGGAGACAACCGAGAAGATTTTAATAATGCGGTTCTGCTCGATGTTGATAAAACCCATCGCCGCCTGCATCAGGAAGTTGACCTTCTGGAACAGAGATTCGTTATGCGGCAGCAGCGATTCGATATCGCGCAGGATTTCACGCGCCTGCTCCAGCTGGTTACCAGGCAGACGGGCTTTACGCACCAGGAAATTGAGCGCGCGCTGCGTATCCATCAGGCACAAACGCACTTTCCAGCCGATATCTTCCAGCTCCGCCAGCGTAGAAAGCGCGGCATCAAATTCGTCGCCCTGCTGGCCTTCCATAATAACGCGGCTGAGCTTTTCCAGATCGCTATAGATGTTTTCTATCTCGTCAGCGAGCTGCTCGATTTTTGTTTCAAACAGATCCAGCAGCAGCTCGTAAGCGTTGCCGTCAATCAGCACCTGGTTGCGCGCGCGCATGCGGTAAAGGCGAAACGCAGGCAGCTCACGCTCGCGCAGCGTGTAAAGACGCCCGTCGCGAATGGTAAAAGCGACCGTTGAGTTTCCGGCATGGTCTTCCGCATCTTCATAGAAGAAGAAGGAGTGAATATGCAGGCCATCTTCGTCTTCAAAAAAGCGCGCGGAGGCTTCGATATCTTCCAGTTCGGGACGCGTTGCCAGGCTCTGGCCCAGTTCGTTTTGCACGCGGTCGCGTTCGTTTTCCTCAGGCTCAATCAGATCCACCCAGACGGAGCTGGTCAGCTCGTCGCTGGCTTCTTCCAGCTCCAGACGAGCAAGGCGGTTCTGATCAAGTTTAAATGCGCTCAGCATAGCTGGTACTCCCAATTCTTCATAACATGGGACGCGCCTGAACACGGAACAGGTAGGTCAGTCTGACTCGGAGCGATGCGGTAATGCGGATCGCCGACAACCACGAAGGCTATCGGCAGAGGAGGATAGCCTTAGGAGTTGTACCTGCGGTGCAGGTCAGTGAGCCAGTATCTACTGGGTGTGTCCAAGGCAAATGTCCTCTCTGGGTAATGGTGCGCGCATGTTACGCTGTGCTGAAAATGACGTCAACAGCAACCCCAGAGAATAAGGATTCAGAATGAAACAGCTTTCCCATGCCGATTTAAGCGACATGAGCAAACAGGCTGCCAGCGTCGCTCGCCTGCGTTCACACCGAACTTTCCATGAAGAGTTAACGGATCCGGTGCAGCGTCTGGCTATCGCCATGGAGCCGGGTACCTATATCCGTCCGCACCGCCACCCGCAGACCTGGGAGCTACTGACGCCGCTGAAGGGGCGTTTCGTGGTGCTGCAATTTAATGACGAAGGCGAAGTGACGCATCGTACGCTATTGGGCGAAGACATTTTGTTACAGGAAATGCCGGCTTTTACCTGGCACGCGGTCCTGTCGCTGGACGAGGGCGGCGTAATTTTTGAAGTTAAGCATGGCCCTTATCAGGCGCTAACGGAGGATGACTGCATGCACTGGGCGCCGCAAGAAGGCGGCGAAGGAACGGCAGACGTTATGGCCTGGTATGCCAAAGCCCAGCCGGGCGATCGCTATTCACGTTAGGTAATAAAAGCGGAGCCGACCCTGGTCGGCTTGGTTAAGATTGCTGACCAGGCCAGGGCATGCCTGATATACGACAGGAGCAAGGCGACCCTGGTCGGCTTCGTTAAGACTGCTGACCAGGTTAGGGCATGTCTGATATACGACAGGAGCAAAGCGCCCCCGCCGACTCTGTTATCCGGTACAGGGCTAGACGGTTTCCAGCTTCGCGTAAGCGGCTACCAGCCACTTGATCCCCTGGCCCTGGAAAGCGACCTGCAAACGGCTGTGATCGCCGCTGCCTTCCAGATTCACAATTGTGCCTTCGCCAAATTTAGCGTGGCGCACGCGCTGGCCAAGCGAAAAGCCGCTGTCGTTTTGCGCGACTGGCGTTCCCATGCGCTGGTGGCTGACCGGACGGCTGACGCTGGCACGCAGACGCACTTCTTCGACACACTCTTCCGGCAATTCGCCGACAAAGCGCGAAGGCCGGTGATAAACTTCTTTGCCGTAGAGCCGACGCGTTTCCGCATAGGTCAGCGTCAGCTTCTGCATGGCGCGCGTCACGCCAACATAGGCCAGACGACGCTCCTCTTCTAGCCTGCCGCCCTCTTCCAGCGACATCTGGCTTGGAAACATGCCTTCTTCCATACCGACGATAAACACCTGGCGGAACTCCAGCCCTTTTGCGGCATGCATGGTCATCAGCTGTACCGCATCCTGCCATTTATCCGCCTGGCCTTCTCCCGCTTCCAGCGCCGCATGGGAAAGGAACGCCTGCAACGGCATCAGATCTTCGTCTTCGTCCTGATAGCTGTACTGCCGCGTGGCGTTGACCAGCTCCTCAAGGTTTTCGACACGCGCCTGGCCTTTTTCGCCTTTTTCCTGCTCGTACATCAGCCACAGCCCGGAATCTTTAATCACCCGGTCAGTCTGCACGTGTAGCGGCATTTCGCTGGTTTCCTGCGCCAGGGAATCCACCAGCTCGGTAAAGCGTTGCAGCGCCGAAGCGGCACGTCCGGCCAGCGCTTTTTCCTGCAGCAGCACGCGCGCGGTCTGCCATAGCGTGAGCTGACGTTCGCGCGCGGTTTGCCGCACCACATCCAGCGTGCGGTCGCCAATGCCGCGCGTCGGCGTATTTACCACGCGCTCAAAGGCGGCATCGTCGTTGCGGTTGGCTATCAGCCGCAGGTAGGCCAGCGAGTCTTTGATTTCCTGACGTTCGAAGAAGCGCATACCGCCATAGATGCGGTAAGGCATGCTGGTTTGCAGCAGCGCCTCTTCCAGCACGCGCGACTGGGCGTTACTGCGGTAGAGAATGGCGCAGTCGTTCAGCGCGCCGCCGTTTTCCATCCACACTTTGATGCGGTTAACCACAAAGCGAGCTTCGTCCAGCTCGTTAAACGCGCAGTAGATAGAGATAGGTTCGCCGTCGCTGCCGTCCGTCCACAGCTCTTTGCCTAATCGCCCGTTATTGTTAGCGATCAGCGCGTTAGCCGCTTTCAGAATATTGTTGGTCGAGCGGTAGTTCTGCTCCAGGCGAATGGTCTGCGCGCCGTGGAAATCGTTGAGGAAGCGCTGGATGTTTTCAACCTGCGCGCCGCGCCAGCCGTAAATGGACTGGTCGTCATCGCCCACGATAATCACTTTGCCGCTGTCGCCGGCCAGCATCCTGATCCAGGCGTACTGGATATTGTTGGTATCCTGAAATTCATCCACCAGAATGTTGGTGAAGCGCTCGCGATAGTGGTTAAGGATGTGCGGCTTGTTTAGCCACAGCTCGTGCGCGCGCAGCAGCAGCTCGGCAAAGTCCACCAGCCCCGCGCGATCGCAGGCTTCCTGATAGGCCTGATAGATGCGCAACCACGTCTGCTCAACCGGATTGCCGTAGCTTTCAATATGCTTAGGACGTAATCCTTCGTCTTTTTTGCCGTTGATGTACCACATTGCCTGACGGGCGGGCCACTGCTTCTCATCCAGATTCATCGCCTTAATCAGGCGCTTTAACAGGCGCATCTGGTCTTCGCTGTCGAGGATCTGGAAATCCTGCGGCAGGTTAGCGTCAAGATGGTGCGCGCGCAGCAAACGGTGCGCCAGCCCGTGGAAGGTGCCAATCCACATCCCGCCCTGGCTGGTGCCGATTAGCTGCTCGATGCGATGGCGCATCTCTGCCGCCGCCTTATTGGTAAAGGTCACGGCAACGATCGAGTATGGCGAACAGTTTTCAACCGCCAGCAGCCAGGCAATCCGGTGCACCAGCACGCGGGTTTTGCCGCTGCCCGCGCCCGCCAGCACCAGCAAATTGCTGCGCGGCGCGGCTACGGCCTCGCGTTGTTTGTCATTCAAGCCGTCGAGAAGGTCAGAAACGTCCATAAGCACCGTCAGGTTAAGGGAGCTAGCTCCACTGGATATTTAACCAGCGTATTATAACAACGCGGTCAGCGATGCCAACTGCGAAATTTCCAGCGTGGGCAGCAGACGACTGTCGCTGGCCCGCATCAGATTGTCATTATGCGGATTAATCCAGCACGCCTGCATGCCGCAGCGTACGGCCCCGGCCACGTCCGTGGTGAGATCGTCACCAACGTGCAGAATATTTTCCAGCGGCAAATTCAGCTTTTCCGCCGCCAGGTGATACATATCGTGATAAGGCTTGGCGCGGCCGTGCGGCCCGGCTCGCAGAATAAATTTAAAATATTTATCCAGCCCGAACAGGTGCGGCTCGGCATTGCCGTTAGTCACGGCCACCAGCGGCATGCGCGCGGCTAAAGCAGCCAGCGTGCTGTGCGTTTCTTCGGACACCGTTATCTGGCTACGCCAGTGAGTAAAATTCGCCATGACCGCGCGCGAGCCTTTTTCCGCTTCCGCCGCCGGTAGACCTGCATTCAGCATTGCCAGCTCAACCGCGCGACGCCGCCATTCGCTAACGTCATGATAAATTTCCGGCTCCTGCTCGCGCAGGCTTTCGCGTAGCTGATGATACTGCTGCGGGCTAAAGTCATTCAGCGCCGGATGATAAGCCTGTAAAAAGGCATGAGACTCTTTGGCGGTACGGCTGATAACCGGACGGTTGTCGTAAAGCGTATCGTCCAGATCGAACGTCATGGCTGCAATCGGCCGCAGCGAACGGTAAAAATGCATCAGGTTTTTCCTCGTTTGGCACGGGGATGCGCGGCATCATAAACCGAAGCCAGATGTTGAAAATCAAGGTGGGTATATATTTGAGTGGTGGTGAGGTTAGCGTGGCCCAGCAACTCCTGAACCGCACGCAGATCGCCGCTCGATTCCAGCATATGCGTGGCGAAAGAGTGGCGCAGCTTGTGCGGATGGATATGGCTGGAAAGCCCTTGCTTAACGCCCCACTCTGCAAAGCGTTTCTGCACGTTGCGCGTTGAGATACGCTTGCCCTGCTTTGACAGAAACAGCGCGTTATCTTCAGGCGCAAACAGCTCGCGCAGTACCAGCCAGTGCTCTGTCCACTCGACCGCCGTACGGCCAATCGGCAGACGGCGCTCCTTGCTGCCTTTGCCCGATACCCAGACTTCGCCAGAAGCCAGATCAAGGTGACCGATATCGATCCCTACCAGTTCAGACAGACGCAGTCCCGCGCCATACATCACTTCCAGCATTGCGCGATCGCGTACCGCCAGCGGATCGTTTAGATCGATATCCAGCAGGCGGTTGACCTCGTCCACATCAATATTTTTAGGCAGATGGCGTGAAGCGCGCGGCGTGGCGACGCCTTTTGCCGGATTGGCTTTCAGCACGCCCTGGCTGATTTGCCAGTCCAGAAAACTGCGCAGCGCGGAAAGCCTCAGCGCCAGGCTGGCGGGCTTCAGGCCTTCACGACGGCTGCGCGCGGCCAGCGAACGAACCTGGGCCGCGTCCAGCCTGTTCCAGGCAGCGAGCTTCATTTCGTCAAGCAGCGTAATGCAGGCGCTCAGCTGGCGCTGGTAGTTGATCTGCGTCAGCGGGCTAAGCTGTCGCTCAACCTTCAGGTAGCGCAGGAAGCCCTCTACGGCAGGCTGTAGAGGAGACGGATTCATACCCGTTCTACCCAGCGCTGTAGCAGTTCCGGCAGCATCTGCGAGAGATGCTGCAACAGCACCGTGCCCATCCCGGACTGATAGTGCTGGCTGTCGCGGCTGCTGAAAATCAGTACGCCCAGATCGCCGCGCTCGCCCAGCAGCGACATAGCCACCGAACCGACCGCTTTTGCCTGCGGCAGCAGCAGCAGCAGTTCCGGGCCGTTCAGGCTGCCCAGATAGTGCTGCTGGTTGCCCAGACGCTGAATGCGTACGGGCTCAAAAGCCGGTTTTGACAGCGCCAGCTGGGTGAAGTCCGATGGCGCGCCAATCCGCCATTTTTCACTGAACAGGCGCACGTTAGCGCCCGCTATGCCCAGCTCGCGCGCCCAGCGGTGCAGCCGGTTAAGCATATCCTGCAGGCTGTCGGCGGCGGCAAGCCGTGCCTGAAGCGTCAACAGCTTCTCGAACAGCCGATGGTTGGCGCTGGCCTGTTCCATCAGCAGGGTAATTTCTTCTTCCAGCTGCGCAATCTGATGACGCTGGCGACCAAGCTGCCATTCCACCAGCGAGACGGTTCCCCGTACCGGATGCGGCACCACCATCTGCTCTACCTGGCGGGCATTGCGGATAAAGAAATCCGGGTTTTGCCGCAGATAGTCGCTGACCGCGCCGTCGTCCAGCAAAAATTCAGATGGCTCCTCGCTGACCTGTTTCATAGATGAATAAATCCGTCGTAAACGTGAGTGGCGGGGCCGGTCATATAAAGCGGATGGCCAGGCCCTTTCCAGGCGATAGTCAGGCTGCCGCCAGGTAAGTCAACGCGCACTTTTTCCGCCAGCAGCATCTGTTGAATACCAACGGCAACCGCCGCGCAGGCACCGCTGCCGCACGCCTGGGTTTCACCCGCGCCGCGTTCGTAAACGCGCAGGCGGATATGCTCACGCGCGACCACTTCCATAAAGCCAACGTTAACGCGCTCAGGAAAACGTTCGTGGCTTTCCAGCACCGGGCCTAAGGTTTCTACCAGCGCGGTTTTCACGCTGTCGACCTGCAACACGCAGTGCGGATTGCCCATCGATACCACGCCGCACATTACCGTCTGCTCGGCGGCACGCATCAGATAAAGGCTTTCCGCTTTGTTCGCGCGAAACGGCACCTGCTGCGGCTCAAAGTTCGGCTCGCCCATGTTGACGCAGACCATTTCGTCCGGCGTAACGCTTAGTACCATGCGGCCAGTCTGCGTGCTGACGCGGATGTCGCTTTTGTTAGTCAGGCCTTTCAGCCGTACAAAGCGGGCGAAACAGCGGGCGCCGTTGCCGCACTGCGCCACTTCGCTGCCGTCAGCGTTAAAGATGCGGTAGTGGAAATCCAGATCCGGATCGTAAGGCGGCTCTACGATCAGCAGCTGATCGAAGCCGATCCCCAGATGGCGATCCGCCAGCCGACGGATCAGTTCCGGAGAGAAGTAGACGTTTTGCGTCACGGCATCGACGACCATAAAGTCATTGCCCAGACCGTGCATTTTGGAGAACTGCATGTGTGGCTCCAGCGAGTGCGTCATGTTTTACTGAGCCGATTGCTGTTCCGCATCGGTGGTCTTTGACTGCTGCTGCGCGTTAACCGCTGCCGCGCTCGCCGTTTTGGGCTGCGTCGCTTTACCTGCGGTTTTTTGCGGCTGTTCCTGCTTTGGAAAATAGAGAGGGCCTTTCAGTCCGCATCCCGCCAGACTCACCACGGCTAGCGCCAGCGCCAGCCGACAAATCATTTTCTTCATGCTCGTTCTGCTCATTTGTTGCTGCCTGTTGGTTGACTATCATCGCAGGTGAAGTGCTAAAAGCAACAGGAAAAAGGCGAAGCTTGCAGAAAGGAAAGGGGTTAAATGCGCGGCGGCGTGGAATAAATGCCCTGACAACGCTGGCGCGCGCCGTCAGTGCATTTGGTAGCGCTGTGCGTAGTCGCTGGGATCGTTATCCGAAACGGCTGCGCAAAGCTGCGCCAGCGCCTGGCTGCGGAAAGGAATAACCTGAAAACGGTCGTCCACCTGCACAATCTGATAAAACTGCGGCAGATTGAAGTTAATAAAGCTGGAGCCGTAGGTAAACCGATCGTGCGAGGAAGAATAGAAGCGGCTAACGTCGCGCACCAGCTCCTCTTTGCTGCCTTCGCAGTGATGATAAATTTCGACGCGGTTGGTTTCATCCAGAATATAGATATTGAAGCCGCGATCGTCTTTGGTATCTTCGAAGAAGAACTGAATAATGCCTTCGCTGGCGTAGCCGTTTACCACCGACGGCAAACGGGTCTGATCCGTTTCTACCTTTATCGACAGGCCGTGCAGCTTGTTATTGGAGATAGCGCCATAAAACTCCACGGCGTTCTCTAATTTCTGCACCGAAACGCTCAGGCGCTCAAAGAACAGCCCCCAGGTCTGGCCAGCCACGCGCACGGCCTTAAAGCGGCCCGGCTCCTGGCGCGTGCTGGAAAGGCGCAGCTCAATACATTCGGATACCAGCTGCTGCACGCGCGTGCGAATTAAACCGCGCAGATGCTGGCTGTAGCAGAAGACTTCTACGGCATCCGGCGGCGCGGCATCCTGATGCATTTTGCCCAGAATGGTTTTTAGCGCCTCAATCATCGCCTGCTCGCCGTTGAAATGCAGCGTGCGCACTTCATTCCACGAGTTGCGGTAAAGCAGATCGATGCTACCAATTAAACACTGCTGCTGCTGGCCGAAGCTGAACACGTCCAGCTTGCGAAAATCGAAATGCACCACCTGATTGCGGAAAGCGGCGGTCGGGTCATATTCCAGATTAACAATAATCGCCAGATGGCGGATCTCACACGGGCTATACAGCGCCTTTGGCGTCGGCGCGGGCAGGCGCAGCGGAAAATGGTGCGACACATCCGCCACCAGCTCCTGCAGCCTGGCCAGATCGCAAAGCTCGTTGCCCTTGATATGCAGGCGCGTTTTGCTGGTCAGCAAACCGTTGAACCACGCCCAGGCAACCAGCTTGTTAAGATAGCGGTTATATTCCAGCGGCTGATGGCTGATGATCGACTGCATATCCGGTGCCTGGTTATACAGATACCAGCCCGCACGGTTAGCGCGGCCGTGCGGCACGTGAATAAAGGTCAAATGCGGTTCGGAAAGATCCGGGGAAATCTGCGGGTTCACCAGCGTGACTTTTCCCGGTAGCGCTTCAAAAGCGGCGTAAAGCTTACGCGTTAACACGCCGATATCCTGCGGGCTGGCGCTGACGCTCAGATTATTGCGGCGCGCAAAGCGGATCAGGTTGCGATAGCTCTGCATCATCGCGTCCAGCAGCTCATTGTGCGCCTCGCGCACGCGGCCGATTTTCCATTCGGCGCGGCTGTCCAGCATGATCAGACGCTGCTTGTCCCAGCCCCACTCTTTTACCAGCTGGCCAAGGATTTCCCGCCGCCAGCCCGGTTCGCTGCTGACCGATAATTTTTCACGCACTTTTAAATAGAAGCAGCGGCGCACCAGATCGAGACGCGCATGGTCATCGATGCTGGTGAGATAGTGCGTGACGCGTTCCAGCATCATGCAGTAGGGATCGAGGCCATAGGAGACGATTTCGCCGTCGTGCAGGCGCTGTTTGATATCCATTGCCAGCAGGCGCGTGCTCGGATATTCCCAGGAATAGGCTTCCAGCAGCAGCGTTTTCAACACCGCTTTATAAGGAGAGTCGATGCTTTTATAGAGCTGCCACAGGCTCGCGCCGAAGTACTCTTCAGCGGAAAGCGTGCCCAAGCCGCCCAGGTCGAGCCATTCGTTCGGCGTCAGCACGCCTTTTTGATAAAGCGACATTACGTAGTCGTCGTAATGCTCTTCCTCTTCGCCCGGCACCATATTCCACAGAATACGCTTACCGGCCATGCGCACGGCGGTACGGTAAAACTCATCCAGCAGTAGAATATGCTGCGTGGAACCACAGTCTTCGCCACCCAGGCTGCCGCTTTCATTGTGGCGGAAGCGGTTTTCATCGATCAGGAAGAAGCTGGCATCCACGCCCATGCCCGCACACCATTTTTGCAGCAGCGTACATTTCTTTTGCAGCGCCAGACGCTCTTCGTTATCCAGCCAGGATTGATGGCAAACCCAGATATCCAGGTCAGAAGTGGCGTTCTGGCCGACGGAAGAGGTGCTGCCCATCGAGTAAACGCCGGTAATCGGCAGTTCACCCTGCGGCGTCAGCGCGGCGGATGATCCAGATTTACCTTCTAAATCATCGAGATAAGTTTTTTGGCTTTCATCAGGCGTGTAGAAGCTGATGCCATGTGGAACGTTACCCGCAAGGTAACCCGGCATCAGCGGATGATGATAATGTAATAAGGTCGGCAGCAGACTGTAAACCTGTTGGAACTCAGGTCCCATCGCCGCCAGGGCGCGATCGACGCGCAGCTGGTTGATGGCATCCAGTCTCTGTTTCAGTGTCTCAATGTAGAGGTACAAGACGTCTCGCCTGATTATCCCAGTGCCTGCAAAAAAACCTGTTCCCGAAATTTGCCGCTTGCTTTAAAAATAGTCGTGCAAATTATTGCTGGAAACGTGATCAATCTAACACCTGGTCGGTTGACCGTAAAGAAAGTTGCGCTACCAAACAGTTTAGCACGTTTTACCATCAGCCAGACCCAAAATCCCGCAACCCGCCCCGCCATCGCCGTTTCAGGCCGTGGAAACTGACAGGCTTCCCGTAACAATGATAGGATAATCAGTGAACGATAAAAACGGTAACCAGCATGTCAGACAAAATTTTAAGAATAGCTACCCGCCAGAGTCCGCTTGCGCTGTGGCAGGCGCACTATGTTCAGCAGCGTTTGATGGCCAGCCATCCAGGGCTGCGCGTTGAGCTGGTGCCTATGGTCACCAAAGGTGACATTATTTTAGATACGCCGCTGGCGAAGGTTGGCGGCAAGGGCCTGTTTGTCAAAGAGCTTGAACAGGCTTTACTGGACGGCCGCGCCGATATTGCCGTTCACTCGATGAAAGATGTGCCGGTAGAGTTTCCGCAGGGGCTGGGGCTGGTGACTATCTGCGAGCGCGAAGATCCGCTCGACGCCTTTGTTTCCCACAAGTTTGATTCTGTTGATGCGCTCCCGCAGGGCGCCGTTGTCGGCACAAGCAGCCTGCGCCGCCAGTGTCAGCTTAGCGCCCGCCGTCCGGATCTGATTATCCGCTCGCTGCGCGGCAACGTCGGCACTCGTTTAAGCAAGCTGGATGCGGGCGATTACGACGCCATCATTCTTGCCGTCGCGGGTCTGAAGCGGCTGGGACAGGGCGACCGTATTCGCCACGCCATGCCGGCAGAAGAATCTTTGCCTGCGGTAGGCCAGGGCGCGGTCGGGATTGAGTGCCGCCTGGACGATGCGAACACCATTACCCTGCTGGCCGCGCTGAATGATGAAGATACGGCAATACGCGTAAAAGCCGAGCGCGCGATGAATACCCGGCTAGAGGGCGGTTGCCAGGTGCCAATCGGCAGTTTTGCCGAGCTGGAAGGTAACGAACTCTGGCTGCGCGGGCTGGTTGGTTCGCCGGACGGCAGTAAGATGATCCGTGGCGAACGCCGTGGGCCGCGTGAAGATGCAGAAAAAATGGGTATCTCGCTGGCCGAAGAGCTGTTGAGCAACGGCGCACGTGAAATCCTGGCAGAAGTCTATAAAGGAAATCCGCCAAAATGAGCATCCTGGTAACCCGCCCGGCTCCGGCGGCTGAAGAGCTGGTCAGCCGTTTACGTACCGCTGGCCGGGTTGCCTGGTCTATGCCGCTGATCGAATTTACGCCGGGCACCGGCCTGGACCAGCTACCGCAGCAGCTGGCTTCATTACAGGATGGCGATCTGGTTTTTCTTCTTTCCCAACACGCTATTCATTACGCCCACCCCGCTTTAGCGCGTGCTGGCGTTTCGTGGCCTTCCTCTCTGCACTATTATGCTATAGGCCGTACCACCGCGCTGGCTTTGCATACGGTCAGTGGCCGGGATGTAGTCTGGCCGCACGAGCGCGAAACCAGTGAAATATTGATCCAGCTTCCTGCTTTACAGCAGGTTGCCGGAAAGCGCGCGTTGATCCTGCGCGGCAATGGCGGACGTGAATTACTGGCGGAAACCTTGCAACAGCGCGGTGCTGATGTACAGTTTGTTGAATGCTATCAACGCTGTGCGAAAATTTATCAGGGTGCCGAGGAAGGTCGACGCTGGCGAGATCGCCAGGTTGATACGCTGGTTGTAACCAGCGGCGAAATGTTGCAGCAGCTTTATTCGCTCTTCCCGGAGATCGATCGTGAGGAATGGCTTCTCCACTGCCGACTGGTGGTCGTTAGTGAACGCCTGGCTACCCGCGCCAGAGAACTGGGCTGGCGAGCGGTTCAGGTAGCCGAAGGTGCCGATAACGACGCGCTGCTGCGCGCGTTACAATAAACTTAAATATGGGATGTGCCACAATGACGGAACACAAAGACGCCTCTGCCATGGTTGAAGCGACCACCCCAGAGGAAGCAACCTTAACGCCAGAGCAAAAACCACCGCGCAAGCCGCGCAATGGGGCGACGGCGCTGGCCGTACTGGCGATTGCCATCGCGCTGGCTTCCGGCGTCGGCCTCTATTTCAATGCCCACTCTCAGGCTCAGCACCAGGCTGCGGCAAATAAAGCGCTGGCAGATCAGCTGGCCGCGCTGCAGCAGGATGCCGCTGGCGAGAAACAAACGCTGGTTCGTCAGCTTGCCGCGCAAGGCAGCGCGCTGGATGCCGCCCGCGCACAGCAGGCAGCGACCAGTAAGCAGCTGGACGAGTTGAAAGAAAAAGTCGCGACGATTTCGGGTAACGACGCGCATACCTGGCTGCTGGCTCAGGCCGACTATCTGGTTAAGCTGGCCGGTCGCAAACTCTGGAGCGATCAGGACGTCACCACCGCCGCCGCGCTGCTGAAAAGCGCCGACGCCAGCCTGGCCGACATGAACGATCCCAGCCTGATCGACGTGCGCCGGGCGCTAACGCAGGATATCAGTACGCTCTCCTCGATTAGCCAGGTCGATTACGACGGCATTATTCTCAAGCTTAATCAGCTTTCCAACGGCGTCGATAATCTGCGCCTGGCCGATGATGACAGCGACGACGCGCCAATGGATGCCGATAGCGGTGAGCTTTCCTCTTCGCTGCGCGAATGGCGACAGAATCTGGTAAAAAGCTGGCATAACTTTATGGATGATTTCATTACCATCCGTCGCCGTGACACCACAGCCGAACCGCTGCTGGCGCCTAATCAGGACGTTTATCTGCGCGAGAACATCCGTTCGCGCCTGCTGATTGCTGCTCAGGCTGTGCCACGCCACCAGGATCAAATCTATAAGCAGTCCATCGACTCGGTTTCTGCCTGGGTTCGCGCCTGGTTTGATACTAACGACGCGGCAACAAAAGCCTTCCTCAGCCAGCTGGACGAACTTAGCCAGCAGAGCGTATCAATGGACGTGCCGAACGCGCTGCAAAGCCAGCCGATGCTGGATAAGCTGATGCAAACACGCGTGCGTAACCTGCTGGCTCAGCCAGGTGCCCAACAGCAGCAGGGAGAATAAGCATGCTTAAGGTACTGATCGTTTTTGTGTTATTGATGGCAGGCGTCGTGCTTGGTCCGATGCTGGCAGGCCACCAGGGCTATGTGCTGATCCAGACCGATAGCTGGAATATTGAAACCAGCGTTACCGGCCTGGTGATCATTCTGATCCTGGCGCTGCTGGTGATTCTTTTTGTTGAGTGGGTACTGCGTCGTCTGTTTCGCACCGGTGCCCGTACTCGCGGCTGGTTTAAGGGCCGCAAGCGCAACCGCGCGCGTAAGCAAACCAACGCCGCACTGCTTAAGCTGGCGGAAGGCGATCATCGTCAGGTTGAGAAGCTGCTGTCGCGTAACGCCGACCATGCCGAACAGCCAATGGTGAACTATCTGCTGGCAGCGGAAGCGGCTCAGCAACGCAACGATGAAGCGCGCGCTAATCAGCATCTGGAACGGGCAACCGAACTGGCCGGTAACGACCAACTGCCGGTAGAAATTACGCGGGTACGCCTGCAGCTGGCGCGCAATGAGGATCATGCGGCAAGACACGGCGTCGACAGACTGCTTGAGGTCGCGCCGCGCCATCCTGAAGTCTTGCGTCTGGCAGAACAGGCATACGTACGTACCGGCGCGTGGAGCGCGTTGCTGGATATCCTGCCCGCAATGGAAAAAGCTGGCGTCGCCGATGAAACGCACCGTCTGGCGCTACAGCAGCAGGCATGGCTTGGCTTAATGAGTCAGGCGATGGCCGATCAGGGAAGCGAAGGGCTGAAGCGCTGGTGGCATGACCAGAGCCGTAAAACGCGGCACGAAACGGCGCTGCAGGTGGCGATGGCGGACCATCTGATCGTCTGTGACGACCATGAGACCGCTCAGGCGATCGTGCTGGACGGGCTTAAGCGCGGTTACGATGAGCGCCTGGTACTGCTGATGCCGCGTCTGAAAACCGGCAATCCTGACCAGCTGGAAAAAGCGCTGCGCCAGCAGATTAAACAGCATGGCGCTACGCCACTGCTGCACAGCACGCTGGGTCAGCTGCTGATGAAGCACGGCGAATGGGAAAAGGCGAGCGACGCTTTCCGCGAAGCGCTGAAGCAGCGCCCTGATGCTTTCGACTACGCCTGGCTGGCCGATACGCTGGACCGCCAGAACAAGCCGGAAGAAGCCGCAGAGATGCGCCGCGACGGTTTGCTGCTGACCTTGAAAAACAATCCCTGAAGCCAGCTATAGCAACACGTCATCGATAACCTGAACCGGGCACCTGCCCGGTTTTTTTTCGCCTGCACATAAAAAAACACCCACCAATTTGGCGGGTGTAAAAACAGGCCGAAAAGACCGGCTGATACCTGACTCAACGTTGTGTCCTGGACGCCCGTTAAAGCCTTACGGCGATAGCGGCAGATGGACAACAGGTACCCTAAGGGGGCTCTGCATCATTCCCGGGTTTATGAAGCGTGCGCAAACATAAGAGGTGGAATGAGCATCTACAGGGGGATTATAGCAGTTAACGTGCCAGGTCTTTAGCTGACGCGATAATGATAATTTATATTCTTTTTATACAGTCACTTATAACACCGACCTTTTTAAAACGGCCTGTCTGCGGTTGTCTTTATATAGCGACGGAAAGCGGGCCAGGCGTCGTTTGTTAGCGACAGGCCATGTATAGTGAGGTAAAGGTGAATAATAACAATGAGTTAAACGTCTCTTTTTAGCGACACGCTTTAGCGTTTTAACGACAGAGACGCAAAAAGGCCAGCTCGAAAGCTGGCCTTTTCTTAATATGGTCGGCGAGAGAGGATTATTCCCCTGCGGGCCGTTGCTAAAGCAACGTTGTCTCGCTGCGCTCGGCTCAAACCTCCTTCGGAGGCTCTCATCCTCTTTGAGCTTTGAGCGCAAAAAGGCCAGCTCGAAAGCTGGCCTTTTCTTAATATGGTCGGCGAGAGAGGATTCGAACCTCCGACCCACTGGTCCCAAACCAGTTGCGCTACCAAGCTGCGCTACTCGCCGAATACTGCTGGCACTGCGGCTTAAAAAATTCGTCTTTTAAGCGAAAACCCTGCCTTAGCAAGGTTTCTAAATATGGTCGGCGAGAGAGGATTCGAACCTCCGACCCACTGGTCCCAAACCAGTTGCGCTACCAAGCTGCGCTACTCGCCGAAAACTGCGTACTGCTAAAGATTTTGTGGTGCGAAGAGAGGGACTTGAACCCTCACGTCCGTAA
Source organism: Erwinia sp. BNK-24-b (assembly GCF_047456155.1). Classification (NCBI taxonomy): domain Bacteria; kingdom Pseudomonadati; phylum Pseudomonadota; class Gammaproteobacteria; order Enterobacterales; family Erwiniaceae; genus Erwinia; species Erwinia sp. BNK-24-b. Next base: position 37,377 of record NZ_CP179901.1, on the reverse strand, counting down.
GAACACTAACACCTGAAGCTAGCGCGTCTACCAATTCCGCCACCTTCGCATACAAAATCTGGGGTGGCTAATGGGACTCGAACCCACGACAACTGGAATCACAATCCAGGGCTCTACCAACTGAGCTATAGCCACCACACCTGTTACTCGACTTCTTTACTGCTTACTTCTTAACGCGGTAATACTACCACCGCAGCTCTCGCGCACAAACTTAATGGCGCGCCCGACAGGATTCGAACCTGAGACCTCTGCCTCCGGAGGGCAGCGCTCTATCCAGCTGAGCTACGGGCGCGTAGCGCCGTTGCGGATGGGCATACTACGGATTCGAGCCGATCCTGTCCAGTGCTTTTTTCATAAAAAATCCTGTTTGCTTACGCTTTGTGCGTTCTGTCTAAACTACAGGCGTTTTAGCCTGTTTTGACCCGCTAATCCGTTACTTTTTGACCTTTACGCCCGTTTAAAAAAGGTTGATTAAAGATCGCCACGTAAATGATAGCGCAGATATTTCAGCAGCCCGAGCTGTCTTCTTAACCTTGAAGGCTGCATGATCAGCCGATAAAGCCATTCAAGGCCCATTTTCTGCCATATCTTTGGCGCACGCTTTACGTTTCCCGTAAAGACGTCATAGGTGCCGCCTACGCCCATATAAAGCGCGTCAGGATAAAGCGCCTTGCAGTCGCGCATCAGGACTTCCTGACGCGGCGACCCCATCGCTACGGTGACAATCTTCGCGCCGCTGGCGGCGATGCGGGCAAACAAAGCTTCGCGTTCGGCTGGCGTGAAATAACCATCCTGCGAACCGACCAGATTGACGTTCCACTGCCGCTTCAGCTTTTCTTCGGTCTGCGCCAGAATATGCGGCTTGCCGCCCACCAGGAAAACCGGCGTCCCTTCCCGTCCGGCACGTTCCATCAGCCCTTCCCACAGGTCTGCCCCGGCGATGCGCGATACTACGGCGTGCGGATACTTTTTGCGGATAGAGCGCACAATGCTGATACCGTCGGCATATTTGTACTCTGCCGCATCAATCAGCCGATGAATGTCCGGCTCTCTCTCCGCCGTCAGCACTTTCTCGGCATTGATCGCCACCAGTGTGCCGCTTTTCAACTGGTTTCCCTGCCAGAGAAAATCGATAAATTCCGCCATATTGCGAAAGCCCAACAGCGTAATGCCGCGGATCGGGTACTGCGGAGCCGTAAAGGCAGAGTTCATGGTCGAGTCCTTATGGCAAAATTCAGTTCTGAACCGCTACGCGTGCGCGTGCGCGGATCACGCCTGCGCTGTCGAGCAGCCAGTAAAGCAATTTAGCGACCACTACCGCCGCTGCAAAAATCAGGCAGAAGAACACCACGCGAGAGACAAAGGCGTCCAGCCCTTCCCTGGCCAGCACAATCATGTTGAACACCGCGCCAAAACAGAAGCTTTGCAGGATCGCCGCCTTGTAGCGATTGCTCTCCTGACGGCCTTTGTTATACAGCCAGTCGAACCATTTAATGATCATCCCGACCACTACCGCACCCGGAGCAATAAACCAGACGCCGCCCATCACCACCAGCGAACCCAGCAGCGTTGGCGAAATCGCCAGGCCCGAATGGTTATTTAACACTTCCCACGTAAAGTAGTTAGCGCTGTTTAACACCAGCGACGGCCGGTCCGGCCACAGCCAGCCCGGAATAAAGACGTAGAAATCTCTGACTATCGGTGCCAGGCCCTGAAACTCGATCTTGTCGTAGTTTTGCAGCAGCAGCCCCAGATTTTCCCACGGCGAGAAAGTGTCTCGCGTCAGGTAAAGGAAGGTGTAGAACGCCTCGCTGCCGCTGACGTCGAGATTATAACGTCGTAGCGCCAGCCAGAACATGCCGACCACGCCAGCCACGCCAGCCATCGCCAGCATCCACAGCGTTATCCAGCCGCGAATAATGCCGATAAACAGAAACAGTGCGAAAGCAATAATGATGTTCGCTCGCGTGCCGCCGACAATGGCGTAGGTCAGCAGTCCAAAAGCTACGGTGCTCACCAGAAACAGCAGCCAGCTTTTCAGACCCGGACGCAGGAAATAGACCACCAGCATCGCCGGAATAAAGAAGTAGAAGAAGCGCTTTAGCGCCACGCCGGAAACTTCCGCCGAGAAAATCTGGCTATAGCTGTGTAGTTTAAAAAGCAGGAAGCCGTTGTGCAGAAAGAAAACCAGCACCGTACCCAGCGCAATCAGCGCCAGAATGCCCCACGTAAGATGGGCTTCAACGCGGTTGATGGTAAAAGCCTGTCGCGCGGGCTTATCCGTTGCCTGCCGCAGCCGGGTTTTATAGCTGACGTAATAAATGGCATAGAACCCGGTGGCGGAGAGCATTGCCTGCAACAGGTATTCTGCCGGGACGACCTCCACGTTAAAATCAAACACCAACAGGCTGGTCAGTGGGAAACCAAAGTAAAAGGTCAGCAGAAAAAGCAAAGAGAAGAAGACGTTAAAATTAAAGCGGACGCGGCGAAACTCCCGCCAGGTCAGCGTCAGGATCAGCGCCAGCGACAGCAGCCACACCGTCAGCAGGCCTGCAAATTGTGAAAGCATCATGCCGTTTCTCCTTCTGCCAGCGCCAGCGCCTGCTGCCAGCCCGCCACATAGGCCGGTTCAAAAAAGGCGATAGCCGATTTATTCAGACCAGCCATTTGCCGCTTTGTTTCCGCAATCAGCTCGGGCGTCAGCGGGTCGCCGCTAAACAGGACGGGCACCTGCTGTTCGGTCAAATCCTGCCAGAAAGGGTTTTTGCGATTGACCACAAAGGGAATATTGGCCTGAATCAGCAGGCACAGCGTCCCTATGCCCTGCTGGCGCTCAAAAATAAAATAGCCCAGGTCGCAGCGCGCAATCAGCTGTAGGTACGCAGCAAAATCGAGTTTCTCGCTGAGGATAGTCAGATTAGCGGCAAACAGGGCCTCGCCCGCTTCCCGCACGCGCTGGATATAGGCTTCGTTGTTTTCCGGATAGCCCAGCGGCACCACCACGTTTACCTTGTCGCCAAACTGCCGGTGAATTTCCTGTAGGGCCTGAAGGTGACGGTTGCTGGCATCGCCAGAGTTACCCACCAGGATCGTTAGCTGCTCGTTCTTAGCCGTTTCCGGTAGTTCTGGCTGCGCCATGCGGGTAGGAAAATAGAGTAGCGAAGCGGGCACGGCAGGATGGCGCTGGTGAAAAAAGGTGATATCGCCACGCGTGGCGAAAACGTGTCCGATACGCTTTTGCGCCAGTCGACGCAGCATATAGAACAGACGGAATTTGATACCGCCAGCCTGCTCATAAAGATCGGCGCCCCAGATATGCCACCAGGCCTGTGAAGGGCGAATTTTTCTTAGCAACAAGGCCAGCCACAGCGTCGGATTAAACTGGCCGTGGAAGAAAAAGCGCGTCTTGCGATCGGCCTGCGCGCGCTCGATGACCGCCCGGGCAATGCTTTTTTTACTGGCGAACCAGCGAACATTTAGCGCGGCAAACGTGGCCATCGATGGAGTGCCAACGACCCAAAACTGGCGCTTTTCGCCTGCGGGAACGGCCTGTGGCATAACGTCGTTAAAAAATCGCAGTACGGTCTGGTTGTGGTGCTCAACAGGCGAGCCAAGAACGTGAATCAATGTTGTCATACTTGTCTTTGATAAAGAAAGAATACGCCGGCGCAAAGCGCAAAATAGACGATGTAGGTGGCCATATAGGCCTGGGCCGCGCCCGCCGCGCCATGCAACGGGATTAACCATCCGGCAAACAGCGTGAGCAGCAGGAACTGACTGATTTCGGTCAGCACGTAAAACCGCAGCGACGCTTTGGCGATCACCAGATAACCAAAGACATACGAGCCGACTTTGAAAACGTCGCCGGTTAGCTGCCAGACAAACAGATTGCGCATGCCGGTAAACTTGCTGGAGAACAGTAGCCAGATAGCGACGTCGCGCAGCAGCCACACGGTCAGGCTCACGGCCATCACCGCTGGCAACACAAAGCTCAGCGAGCGGAGAATTTCGCGCGAAATCGCTTTTTTATCCGTTAATCTTGAGAGCGTCGGCAGCAGGTAAACGCTGAACGACGCGGTAATAAATTGCAGATAAGCATCGGAAATGCTGGTGACGCCCTGCCATAACCCTACCTGATCCCAGCTGGTATGAGCCGCTAACTGATTACGCATCATTACCCATGCGACCGGCAGCGTTACGGAGGTAATTACCGCCATCAAGGTGAATTTGCTAAGGTTACGCGCAATCTCACCGTGCCACTGCGGTTGCAGAAAACGCAGCGGCAGGTGGTCACGCTTCGCCAGCAGCACGGCTGCGGGCACTACCACCAGCGCCGGAACCATCGCCATACCAACCAGCGCGCCGCTGTAGCCGCCAAGCCAGTAGCAGATAAACCACGCCGCTACGCCAGTCAGGCTGCCAAAAATCAGCGCCAGCGCGTTGCCCTGCGCATCGCGGAACCCTTTTATCACCGCCAGCGCCAGATTTGCCCAAGCGATACCGACCTGCAAAAAGGCGACCAGCCGCACCACATTCTGGTAATCGCCGTGTCCAAACAACCCAACGCTGATCGGTTCAGCAAACAGCAGGAAAATGACCGCCAGCAGCGTAGAAAACCCCAGCACCATCGCCGAAGCGGTACCGACGACGGCACGCAGCTGCGTCGGCTGCTGCTGATATTCCGCCACGTATTTGGTTACGCCGTTGAAAATTCCTGCGCCAGCCAGCACGCCAAGCACGGTAATCAGCTGGCGGAAGTTGCCCGCCTGGCCGACGCCGCCAGGGCCAAACGCCACCGCCAGCATTTTTACCACCAGCAAACCGGCAGCGATTTTTACCAGCGTGGACGAAGCCGTCCACACCGAAGCCTTAGCCAGTGACATATCAGAAATAGCTCAGCAGCGAATTAATAACCGTTTTCTGGTTATTAGCAGAAAGGTTATAAAACAGCGGCAGCCGCAGCAGGCGCTCGCTTTCCGCCTGCGTATAGTTATCCGTACCGTGGAAACGGCCAAAACGCTGTCCGGCCGGTGACGAGTGCAGCGGGATATAGTGGAATACGGCTAAAATTTCCGCTTCTTTTAGCCAGTTAATCAATGCGCTGCGGTCGTCGTTGTCGGCAAGCTTGATATAGAACATATGCGCGTTGTGCTGGCAATCTTGAGGGATAATCGGCAATTCAATACGGCCGCTGTCGGCAACGGGCTTGAGCGCATCGTAATAGTTTTGCCACAGGCGCAGGCGCTGGTCGTTAATACGCGTTGCCGCCTCCAGCTGCGCCCAGAGATAAGCGGCCTGCAAATCCGCCATCAGATAGCTGGAGCCGATATCCCGCCAGGTATATTTATCCACCTGGCCCCGGAAAAACTGGCTGCGGTTGGTGCCTTTTTCGCGAATGATTTCCGCGCGTTCAACCAGCGCCGGATCGTTAATTAAGGTTGCGCCGCCTTCGCCGCCCGCCGTGTAGTTTTTGGTTTCGTGAAAGCTGAAGCAGCCAATATGGCCGATAGTGCCCAGCGCTTTGCCTTTATAGGTCGACATTACGCCCTGCGCCGCATCTTCAACGACGTACAGCCCATGCTTTTCCGCCAGCGCCATTATCGTGTCCATTTCGCAAGCGACGCCCGCGTAGTGAACCGGCACGATGGCCTTGGTTTTCTCGGTGATGGCCGCTTCAATCAGCGTTTCATCTATGTTGAGCGTATCGGGACGAATATCGACAAACACGATGGTCGCGCCGCGCAGCACAAAAGCATTAGCGGTAGAAACGAAGGTGTAGCTGGGCATAATCACTTCGTCACCGGGCTGGATAGCTATCAGGATAGCGGCCATCTCCAGCGAAGCGGTACAGGATGGCGTCAACAGCACTTTACGGCTGCCGAAACGGTTTTCCATCCACTGCTGGCAGCGTCGGGTAAAGCCGCCGTCGCCGCACAGCTTGCCGCTGCCCATCGCCGACTGCATATATTCAAGCTCGGTTCCCACTACCGGTGGGGCGTTAAACGGGATCATAAAATTACCTGTAGAGCCACCAGGCGGTGCGTTCAATCACGCCGCCGCAGCGATGATAAAGTCGGAGCGCTGGCAGATTGCCAAGCTGTGTGGCAACGTGCAGACGCGTCAGGCGTCGCGCCCGGCACCAGTCGATTGCCGCCTCGATCATTCTCTGACCAACGCCCAGCCCCTGCGCTTCCGGCAGCGTCGCCAGCAGGCCGATTCGGCCACTGCCGTCGGCCAGTTCACGCAGCGAGATAAAGCCCTGAAGATCGCCCTGGTCATTGACGGCAATCAGGCACTGGTGGTCAAAGGTGCCGAGCACGGCGTTTTCTATCCACTGCGCATAAAAGCGCCCACTGTCTTCAGGCTGATACCAGGGCGCGCGAAAACGGCTGAAGGCAAAAGCGCTGCTGGCCGCCTCACGCAGTGCGGGAATATGCTCTTTGCGGGCGATACGAATGCCTTCCGGCCTGCCGCCCGCGCCGATACCCAGCACAAAATCCGCTTCGCCTTCGACAAAGCGAAACCCCAGCGCGCTCAGTGCATCCAGCTCTGCCGTCTGCTGTGACAGCACTTTCGCCTGAATCAGATCGTATCCCTGCAACGAAGCTTCATCAATCGGCGCTTCGTGCAAATCAAGATTCAGCAGGCCGCTGTTGAGATTAAAAAAAGCGTTTTCCCACGCCAGCGGCGTGACGCTTCCTTGCAGAGGCTGGATCATGCTCACCGCCAGATGCCTTTAGTATCCACCAGCCAGCGCGATTTCAGGCTGGCCGCGTCGATAGTTTTGAACTGGCGATGATCTACCAGCATCACCAGCACGTCCGCCTGCTGTAGCGCCTCTTGCTGGGTGACCAGCACGCTTCTTTCCGGCATGCCGTGCGGCAATTGCTGAATGTTGGGTTCCACCAGCTGCGTGGTGCCCTGATGCCAGTCCGCAATCATGCTGGCCACGTGCATCGCCGGACTTTCTCTTAAGTCGTCGATATCGGGCTTGAAGGCCAGGCCAAAGCAGGCAATTTTCAGTTCGCTGGCGCGTTTGTCGCTGGCAACCAGACATTCGGCCAGCTTTTTCTTCACCTGCTCCAGCACCCAGTGCGGCTTACTGTCGTTCACCTCACGCGCGGTGCGGATCAGGCGGGCCTGCACCGGGTTTTGCGCCACGATAAACCAGGGATCGACCGCAATACAGTGGCCGCCGACGCCCGGGCCCGGCTGAAGAATGTTAACGCGCGGATGGCGGTTAGCCAGTGCAATCAGCTCCCAGACGCTAATCCCCTGATCGGCGCAAATCAGCGACAGCTCGTTGGCGAAAGCGATGTTGACATCACGGAAGCTGTTTTCGGTCAGCTTACACATCTCGGCGGTGCGCGAGTTAGTAACCACACACTCGCCTTCCAGGAAGATGTTGTAAAGATCGCAGGCTTTTTGCGAACAAAGCGGCGTCATGCCACCAATCACCCGATCGTTTTTAAACAGCTCAACCATGACTTTGCCCGGCAGTACGCGCTCCGGACAATAGGCGATATGGATATCCGCTTTGCTGCCCTCGTGCTGTGGAAACGTCAGGTCGCTACGCGCCATCGCCAGCCATTCGGCCATTTGCTCCGTCGCACCTACCGGGGAGGTCGATTCCAGAATGACCAGGTCGCCTTTTTTCAGCACGGGCGCGATAGATTCCGCAGCCGCTTTTACCCAGCTCAAATCAGGCTGGTGGTCGTCTTTAAACGGCGTAGGCACGGCGATCAGGAAGGCGTCCGCTGGCTCTGGCCGCGTGACGGCGCGCAGGTGACCCTGTTCCACCGCCGTTTTGACTACGCTGTCCAGATCCGGCTCGACGATATGAATTTCGCCCCGGTTAATGATTTCGACCGCGTGCGCGTTGATATCCACGCCGATCACCGTTTTTTGTCGGGAGGCAAATGCCGCAGCGGTAGGCAGGCCAATGTAGCCCAGCCCGATAACAGAAATGGTATTGAACATTATAAAGAAATCCGATTATTTTTAAGCGCCTGCACAATACGTTCGCAGGCCAGGCCGTCGCCATAAGGGTTATGGGCGCGGCTCATGGATTGCCAGGCCTCTTCATCCGTTAACAGACGCGTGGTCTCGTGAACAATTTTTTGTATGTCAGTACCCACCAACCTGACAGTGCCTGCATCCACTGCTTCCGGACGCTCTGTCGTTTCGCGCATGACCAGCACGGGTTTGCCCAGCGATGGCGCCTCTTCCTGGATACCGCCAGAATCCGTCAGGATTAGCCAGGCGCGATCCATTAGCCAGACAAACGGCAGATACTCCTGCGGCTCTATCAGCACCACGTTGTCGATATCGCTAAGAATACGGTTCACCGGCTCGCTGACGTTGGGATTGAGGTGCACCGGATAGACGATTTGCGCTTCAGGGTGACGCCGGGCGATTTCCGCCAGGGCGCTACAGATGCGTTCAAACCCGTCCCCGAAGCTCTCGCGTCGGTGGCCCGTCACCAGAATCAACTTCTTCCCCTCTTCAAGGAAGGGATAGCGCGTTGCCAGGGTATTTCTTAACTGCTCGTCGCTTAATACTCTATCGCGCACCCAAAACAGCGCATCAATCACCGTGTTGCCGGTGACAAAAAGGCGCGATTCCGGCAGGCCTTCCCGCAGCAAATTCTGCCGGGCCGTTTCCGTGGGCGTAAAGTGCCAGCTTGCCAGGCGACCGGTCAGCGTACGGTTAGCTTCTTCCGGCCACGGAGAGTAGAGATCGCCCGTGCGCAGTCCGGCTTCGACGTGGCCAACGGGAATACGGTGGTAAAAAGCGGCCAGGCTTGCGGCAAAGGTGGTGGTGGTATCGCCATGCACCAGTACCACATCCGGCTTGAATTCAGCAAAGACGGCCTTCAGCCCTTCGAGAATACGGCTGGTGATCTCCGTGAGCCCCTGGCCGGGACGCATGATATTGAGATCGTAATCCGGGACGATAGCAAACAGCTGTAGCACCTGGTCCAGCATCTCACGATGCTGCGCGGTGACGCACAGGCGCGCTTCTATCTCACTATCCTGCGCGAGAGCGTGAACCAGCGGCGCCATTTTTATCGCTTCCGGGCGCGTGCCAAACACGGTTAATACTTTCACTGTTACTTTCTTTCCTTCGTCTGTTTGATGACGGCAAATCAGCGCGGACGCCGACGTATCAGTGCCGTTCCTGCGCCAATCAGCGCGCCTACAGCGCCCCACATGATCATCAGAAACAGGCGACGAGGACTGTCTCGTGTAACCGGCTCTTCCGGCGTACGCAGATAGCGCCAGCTCTGAAAGTTATTGCTCAGCGTCGGGCCTGCTTTCAACGTGCCGAGCATCGCCCTGTTCTGATCATAGTCCAGATCGTATGCCGGCCCGCTGGCCTGTAAATTCTCCAGCCTGGCCTGCAGCAGCGAACGTCCTAACAGAAACAGCTCGGAGTCCGGCAGTTGTTCAGAAGGCGTACTGGTTTTTGCCTGCTCAAAGCCCTGCTGCTGCGCAATCTTTAGCGCCTGCTGGACGCTGTTGATCTGGCGATCGTAAACCGCTTTGGCCACGGCTTCCTGTCTCAGCACCTGCGCCTGCAGCTGTTGGCTACGTGCCGCCCAGGCACCGGCCAGCTCTTCATTAAGATGCATTGCCGCGCGTTGACCGGCAAAAGCCACGTACTGGCGCAGCAGCGTATTCGCTTCCGGCGCGGTTTCAGCAATAAGTTTGACGCTGTCGTTCAGGCTCTTGGCCGCGTCGCCCGGCTGATACTGGATATTAGCGATCAGTTCATCCAGCAGCGCCGCATCGTCACGCGCGCTGCCTTGTTGCCGCTGCTTGTAATAGTCGCTTTGCAGCCAGAATTCGCGGCGCGCATCGTAAGACGCGAGCTGCATAATAAACTCCTGATAGGCTTCATCGGCAATAACGGGCAGCTGAACCGGCGCGTTGCTGCTGCGGATAGCCAGGTTATCCAGAAAAAGCTGCTGCGAATAGTAACGGCCCAACATGTTGACCGTGGGGCGATCGGTTACTGCCGTCGTGCTCCATTTTGGCGTCATCAGCAGCGAACAGAGCCAGGCCAGCAGCGCAAAAGAGATGGCGCCGCCGATAATCCAGCGTTTTCCTCGCCATAAAGCGCAGCAAAGCCCGCGGATATCCAGTTCGTTCTCTGCAACGTCAGGATGCGTCATACTTGATATTCCTTGTCATCAGGGTAAAGAGGTCCAGGGTAAAAGCGAGCTATTGTGCTTTGCGCAGCCTTCTTTTTGCTCTTTTTAACAGTCGCGCCACGCGCCATGCGCGCTTGATACAGTAGCCGTACAGCATAAAAGCCAGCAGGAACAGCAGCAGCATCATCCAGTCAGGGACAAAGCTTAGCGATTCGCCCAGCACGCCGACACCAGCCAGCAGCGCGGCCGCCAGCGTAATCAGAAAGCAGGCCTGACGGGAGGTGAATCCGGCCCGCATAATCAGATGGTGAATATGCTGGCGGTCAGCAGAAAATGGGCTCATGCCTTTGCTCAGGCGACGATACATAATGGCCACCATATCCATCAGCGGAATGGCGATAAGCCACAGCGCGGTCACGGGCGTGATGGGATGGCTCTGTCCCTGCGTTGCTTCCAGCAGGATCCAGATAATGGTAAAGCCTATCAGCGTGCTGCCCGCATCGCCCATAAACACCTTGTAGCGACGGCCAAACACGCCCAGGTTGAGCAGGATATAAGGGATAATGGCGGCGATCATCGCAAAGCACCACATCGCCAGGCTCTGCTGGCCATCAACAATCAGAATGATGCCCATCGCCAGAAAGGTGACGCAGGAAAGGCCGCCCAGCAGCCCGTCGATACCGTCCACCATATTAAAGGCGTTAATCGCCGCCCAGACCGCAAACAGCGTCAGCACGTAGCCGAAAGGGCCGACAATCAGCTCCCATGGGCCGAAGATAAACCCCAGGCTCAGCAGATAGAGCTTGGCCATCGTCATCATGACCACCGCAATGCCCGCCTGTACGCAGGCGCGGATTTTGACGCTGATATCAAAGCGGTCATCAAGTGCGCCAACCAGTACCAGTACGCCAGCACAGCTCAGGTAAAGCAGGCTGTGGGGAATATAGTAATCAGTGATAGTAAAACCGAAGCAAATGCCGGCAAAAACAGAAATGCCGCCGACCAGAGGGATAACACCCTGGTGACGCTTGCGATAGTTGGGCTTGTCCACAAGACCCACTTTTTTTGCTGCCTTACGCGCGAAAAAAAGGAATACCAGCGAAAATAAAAATATTAAAGCAAGCTCAGTACTCATATTGAGTAAATTCACATTAACCAGCTCTCTGCTAAGAATCCCAACTTTATAGCAACTTTTATGCCATAAGTGGCTGTTTGATTCTGATGTCCATCGTGTATCGGATAAAACTCAGTATAACCGTCCGGTTTTATACCCGAATGCACCTTTAATTTAATTCTCCAGTCGCGACATCGTATAGCCCATAAACGAAAAACGCCACGTCTGAGCGTGGCGTTCCCCGAGTTTTCTTATTTTTCCGGCTTCTGACATCCTTTCAGACAAAAAAAGAGGGTTGATCGCTCAACCCTCTTTTTTGTATAGACCATTCGCTGTTACGAACGCTTCATCATGTCGAAGAATTCGTCATTGGTTTTGGTCATCGCCAGCTTGTTGATCAGGAATTCCATCGCGTCGATTTCACCCATTGGATGGATGATTTTACGCAGGATCCACATCTTCTGTAGCTCTTCAGAACTGGTCAACAGCTCTTCTTTACGGGTACCGGAACGGTTGTAATCGATAGCAGGGAACACGCGCTTCTCGGCGATTTTACGCGCTAAGTGCAGTTCCATGTTGCCTGTACCTTTAAACTCTTCGTAGATAACCTCGTCCATTTTCGAGCCGGTATCAACCAGCGCGGTGGCGATAATGGTCAGGCTGCCACCCTCTTCTACGTTACGCGCGGCACCGAAGAAGCGTTTTGGACGATGCAGGGCGTTAGCATCCACACCACCCGTCAGCACTTTACCGGAAGCCGGTACAACGGTGTTATAGGCACGGGCCAGACGCGTAATGGAGTCCAGCAGGATGATCACGTCTTTCTTGTGCTCAACCAGGCGCTTGGCTTTTTCGATAACCATTTCGGCAACCTGCACGTGGCGGGAAGCTGGCTCATCAAAGGTAGAGGCAATAACTTCGCCTTTCACCAGACGCTGCATCTCGGTAACTTCTTCCGGACGTTCGTCAATCAGCAGCACCATCAGCACGCAGTCAGGATGGTTGTAGGCAATGCTCTGCGCGATGTTCTGCAGCAGCATGGTTTTACCGGCTTTTGGCGGCGCGACGATCAGACCACGCTGGCCGCGACCGATCGGCGAAGCCAGATCCAGTACGCGTGCGGTTAAGTCTTCGGTAGAACCGTTGCCGCGCTCCATGCGCAGACGCGAGTTAGCGTGCAGCGGCGTTAAGTTTTCAAACAGGATTTTGCTACGGGCGTTTTCCGGTTTGTCATAGTTAACTTCGTTAACCTTCAGCAGGGCGAAATAGCGCTCACCTTCTTTCGGCGGGCGGATCTTGCCGGAAATGGTGTCACCAGTGCGGAGGTTAAAACGGCGGATTTGGCTGGGAGATACGTAGATGTCGTCGGGGCCGGCAAGGTAGGAACTGTCTCCGGAGCGGAGGAAACCAAATCCATCCTGCAATATCTCCAGTACGCCGTCGCCGAAAATATCTTCGCCGCTTTTCGCATGTTGTTTAAGGATGGCGAAGATAATGTCCTGTTTGCGCATGCGCGCCAGGTTTTCCAGCCCCATATTTTCGCCGAGAGTTATCAGGTCAGAAACCGGCGTATTTTTTAATTCGGTAAGATTCATAATGGTGGGTTCTTAAACTCGGGGTAAATCTCGAAATGTTTGTCGTCAATGGTATGGCGAAAAATCCATGCCTGTTAATGGCTTTCTTGTCGGACTCTCGACGATCGCGTGCAGGAATACGCGGATCCGATACGAGGAGACGGTAAGGACAAGGTGCCGGAAATTCTGGATACTAACCGTCAGATTGCTGAATATCTGTAAAACTCAGATGAATACAGTGTTCAACAAGGAGCAAATCTTAGATTCAAACTACAGGTAAGTGCGTAGTGCAGTAAAAATAAGTTAGCACGCTTGTTCGCAAACGTCTAGCGGTGAGCTAAAAATATGCAGCTGGTATGACAAGGCGCAGAATCGGGCTGGATGGAATAGTGCCCGGCAGCGCCGCCGCTGCCGGACAAAGGGCGATTAGCCCAGGTTCGCGGTCAGGAACTCTTTGAGCTGGCCTTTAGAAAGGGCGCCCACTTTCGTTGCCGCCACTTCGCCGTCTTTAAACAGCAGCAAAGTAGGAATACCGCGAATGCCATATTTTGGCGCCGTGCCCGGGTTTTCGTCGATGTTCAGTTTTGCGATGGTCAGCTTGCCGTCGAACTCTTCGGCGATTTCATCGAGGATCGGGGCAATCATTTTGCACGGACCGCACCATTCTGCCCAGAAGTCGACCAGCGTCAGGCCTTCTGCTTTCAGTACGTCGGTTTCAAAGCTGTCATCGGTCAGGTGGACAATTTTATCGCTGCTCATGTCTTACTCCAAAATATTATGCCTGGCTGCGTGGCGTAAAATCTGCCAACTTAGGTTGACTTTATTTCACCGGATACGCTTTCGTAAAGCAATAGTAAGCTGATATTCTACCACACTATGAGCAAAACACACTTAACCGAACAGAAGTTTTCCGACTTCGCCCTGCACCCACAGGTCATTGAAGCCCTTGAAAATAAAGGGTTTCATAACTGCACGCCTATTCAGGCGCTGGCATTGCCTTTCACGCTGAACGGGCGTGATGTAGCGGGACAGGCGCAAACCGGTACCGGGAAAACGATGGCGTTTTTAACGTCAACGTTCCATCATCTTCTTTCTCACCCCGCGCCGGAAGGGCGTCAGGTTAACCAGCCACGCGCGCTGATCCTGGCTCCGACTCGCGAATTAGCCGTGCAAATTCATGCAGATGCAGAACCACTGGCGCAGGTGACCGGCCTCAAGCTCGGGCTGGCCTACGGCGGTGACGGCTATGACAAGCAGCTGAAAGTACTGGAAAGCGGCGTCGATATTATTATCGGCACCACCGGCCGGCTGATTGACTACGCAAAACAGAATCACGTTAACCTGGGCGCGATTCAGGTTGTCGTCCTCGACGAAGCCGACCGGATGTTCGATCTGGGCTTCATTAAAGACATTCGCTGGCTGTTCCGCCGCATGCCTGCCGCTAACCAGCGTCTTAACATGCTGTTCTCCGCAACGCTTTCCTTCCGCGTCCGCGAGCTGGCGTTTGAAAACATGAACAACGCCGAATATGTGGAAGTGGAGCCGGAGCAGAAAACCGGACACCGCATTAAAGAAGAGCTTTTCTATCCTTCCAACGAAGAGAAGATGCGTCTTCTGCAAACCCTTCTGGAAGAAGAGTGGCCGGATCGCGCCATTATTTTCGCCAATACCAAACACCGTTGTGAAGACATCTGGGGCCACCTGGCGGCTGATGGTCACCGTGTTGGTCTGCTGACCGGCGACGTGGCGCAAAAGAAACGCCTGCGTATTCTCGATGACTTTACCAAAGGCGATGTAGATATACTGGTTGCTACCGACGTAGCCGCTCGCGGTCTGCATATCCCTGCGGTGACCCACGTTTTCAACTACGATTTGCCTGACGATCGTGAAGACTACGTCCACCGCATCGGCCGTACCGGTCGCGCGGGCGCAAACGGGCATTCTATCAGCCTGGCTTGTGAAGAGTATGCGCTGAACCTGCCTGCTATCGAAGAGTATATCGGCCACAGCATTACCGTAAGCCGCTATAACAGCGACGCGCTGATGACCGACCTGCCGCCGCCAAAACGCTTAACGCGTAGTCGTCCTGGCAACGGCCCGCGCCGCAGCAGCGGCCCGAACAATCGTCGCAGCGGTCCGCCGCGCAACAATAACCGCAAACGTTCAGGTTAACGCCATGCCTAGCGCTTCATCGCTTTATGCTGCAATAGATTTAGGATCTAACAGCTTTCATATGTTGGTGGTGCGTGAGGTGGCTGGCAGCATCCAGACCGTTGCGCGTATCAAACGCAAGGTGCGCCTGGCTGCCGGTCTGGACAGCGACAGCCGCCTTTCCGATGAGGCGATGGCGCGCGGCTGGCAGTGCCTGAAACTGTTCTCTGAACAGCTGCAGGATATCCCGGCGCACCAGATCCGCGTCGTTGCGACGGCAACGCTGCGCCTGGCCGCCAACGCCGGAACCTTTCTGCATCAGGCGCAGCAGATTTTAGGCTGCGCCATTAATGTGATTAGCGGCGAAGAAGAAGCCTGCCTGATTTACCAGGGCGTGGCGCATACCACTGGCGGTTCCGATAAGCGTCTGGTGGTTGATATCGGCGGCGGCAGTACGGAGCTGGTCACGGGCAGCGGCGCAGAACCAGGCGCGCTGTTCAGCTTGCCCATGGGCTGCGTGACCTGGCTGGAACGCTATTTTGGCGATCGTCACCTGGGCAAGCTCAACTTTGACGAGGCCGAGCAGGCCGCCAGCGAGATGATTCGTCCGGTAGCGAAAAAGCTGCGCGAGCAAGGCTGGGAAATCTGCGTTGGCGCGTCGGGCACCGTCCAGGCGCTGCAGGAAATCATGATGGCGCAAGGCATGGACGAGCGCATCACGCTGAGCAAGCTGCAACAGCTGAAACAGCGCGCTATCCAGTGCGGCAAGCTGGAAGAGCTGGAAATCGAAGGCCTGACGCTGGAGCGCGCGCTGGTTTTCCCCAGCGGCCTTTCCATTTTGATCGCCATCTTTACCGAGCTGAATATCAGCAGCATGACGCTGGCCGGTGGCGCGCTGCGCGAAGGTCTGGTTTACGGCATGCTGAAGCTGCCGGTCGATCGCGATATTCGTAACCGCACGCTGCACAATATCCAGCGCCGCTTTGCCATTGACGCCGATCAGGCTTCGCGCGTACGTATGCTGGCAGAAAGTTTTGCTCGTCAGGTTAGCCACAGCTGGAAGCTAGACGATCGCTGCCGGGAGCTGCTCGACAGCGCCTGCCTGATCCATGAAATCGGCCTGAGCGTCGACTTCAAACAGGCTCCGCAGCACGCCGCCTATCTGGTACGTAATCTGGATTTGCCGGGCTTTACGCCCGCGCAGAAAAAGCTGCTGGCGACGCTGCTGCAAAACCAGGTCAACGGTATCGATCTGGCGCTGCTCAGCCAGCAAAATGCCGTGCCGCCGCGCATGGCGGAAAGAATGTGTCGGCTGCTGCGGCTGGCCATCATTTTTGCCAGCCGTCGTCGCGATGATACGCTGCCCGCGGTTCGGCTGCATGCTGATGACGATAGTTTGCAGGTGGCCTTACCGGCTGGCTGGCTGGAGGCGCACCCGCTACGTGCAGAACTGCTGGAGCAGGAAAGCCACTGGCAAAGCTATGTGCACTGGTCGCTGACCATAAACTAGTTTATTACCCGGCGCTTTTTGCCTTATCCAGCATCGCCCTTAATCCGGCCACGCGGCTCTGCCCCGTTTGCATCCGCTGTTCCGGGCTAACTACTTTGCGCTCGGTTTCCCAGTTCAGATCGTCCTGCGGCAGCTCCAGCAGAAAACGACTCGGCTCTGGTCGAATAACTTCGCCATACTGGCGCCGTTCGCGGCACAGCGTAAACGTCAGCTCCTTCTGCGCCCGCGTGATCCCCACGTATGCCAGCCGGCGCTCTTCTTCTACGTTGTTTTCGTCAATGCTGCTCTGGTGCGGCAACAGCCCTTCTTCCATGCCGACAAGATAAACGTAAGGAAACTCCAGCCCTTTCGAGGCGTGCAGCGTCATGAGCTGGACCTGATCCATATCTTCCTCGCTTTCGCCGCGTTCCATCATGTCGCGCAGCGTAAAGCGCGTCACCACCTGCGTCAGCGTCATCGGCTCGTCGATATCGCTGCCTTCCAGCATTTCCGTCATCCACTGAAAGAGCATATTGACGTTTTTCATCCGCATTTCGGCGGCTTTCGGGCTGGCGGAAGTTTCAAACAGCCAGCTCTCATAATCGATACCGCGAATTAAATCGCGTACTGCGGCAATCGGTTCACGCTCTGCCAGCACGGCAATTTCCTGCAGCCAGAAGGTGAAACGCTGTAGCGATTCCAGCCCGCGTCCGGTCAGCGTCTGTCCCAGCCCCATATCGAAGCTGGCGGTAAACAGGCTCTTGTTGCGCTGCATTGCCCACTCGCCCAGCTTTTGCAGCGTGGCTGGCCCGATTTCACGCTTTGGCGTATTGACGATGCGCATAAAGGCGCTGTCGTCGTTGGGATTGGTCAGTACGCGCAGATAGGCGAGTAAATCTTTGATTTCCGGTCGCGAGAAAAATGAGGTTCCGCCAGAAATCCGATAGGGGATCCGGTTTTGCATCAGCATTTTTTCAAAAACGCGCGACTGATGGTTGCCCCGGTAAAGAATGGCGTAATCTTTGTACTGCGTTTTATTAATGAAGTGATGCGCTATCAGTTCGCCCGTTACCCTTTCGGCTTCATGATCTTCATGGTTGGCCGTGACCACTTTTAGCTCCGCGCCGTAGCCCAGCTCTGAAAAGAGCCGTTTTTCAAAAACGTGCGGATTGTTGGCGATCAGGATATTGGCCGCTTTCAGAATACGTTCCGACGAACGGTAGTTTTGCTCCAGCTTTATCACCTGCAGCGCCGGGAAATCTTCCTTTAGCAGCACCAGGTTTTGCGGCCGCGCGCCACGCCAGGAGTAGATTGACTGATCGTCATCACCTACCACGGTGAAACGGGCGCGAGCGCCGACCAGCAGTTTAACCAGCTCATACTGGCTGGTGTTGGTATCCTGGTATTCATCCACCAGCAGATAGCGGATACGCTGCTGCCAGCGCTCGCGCACTTCCAGATTGCGCTGGAAAAGCAGCGTCGGCAGCAGGATTAAATCGTCAAAGTCCAGTACGTTACAGGCTTTCAGATGCTGGTCATAAAGTCCGTAACAGTGCGCAAAAATCTTGTCGCGTTCGGACGTGGCTCCCGCCGCCGCGCGGCCAGGATCCAGCAGATCGTTTTTCCAGTTAGAGATCGTCGAGACCAGCTGCTGTAACAGGTTTTTATCGTTTTCCAGCCACTGCTCGGTCAGCTCTTTAAGCAGCGCCAGCTGATCCTGGTCGTCAAACAGGGAAAAATTCGATTTCATCCCCAGCGCGGCATATTCACGCTTGATGATTTCCAGCCCCAGCGTGTGGAAGGTAGAAATCATCAGGCCGCGCGCTTCTTTACGTCCCAGGGTTTGCGCCACGCGCTCTTTCATTTCACGCGAGGCTTTATTGGTAAACGTCACCGCCGCAATATGGCGAGCCTGATAGCCGCATTCGCGGATCAGGTGAGCAATTTTATTGGTAATAACACGCGTTTTGCCCGAGCCTGCACCGGCCAGCACCAGACAAGGCCCGGTGACAAATTCGACGGCGTGTTGCTGACCAGGATTAAGACGCATAGGGTTTTACTCGATGAAATGACAGAGGGAAAGAAATCACAGCGTGGTAGTATAGCCAGCAGCATCCATACGACTCAAGGTACGATCATGGCAAAAACCGCAGCAGCACTCCATATCCTTGTAAAGGAAGAGAAACAGGCGCAGGAAATTCTGGCACAGCTGGAGCAAGGCGCAGATTTTGAAAAGCTGGCCAAAAAGCACTCCATTTGTCCGTCAGGTAAAAAAGGCGGCCATTTAGGCGAGTTTAAACAGGGCGCCATGGTGCCGGCTTTCGATAAAGTGGTGTTTTCCTGCCCGCTTATCACGCCTTACGGCCCGCTGCATACGCAGTTTGGCTACCACATCATTAAGGTTCTGTACCGTAACTAACGACCGCCAGGGGATAATTGTCCCGGTCACGGTAGCGGCATAAAAAAAGCGCGGGATTTCCCCCGCGCCTGCAAACGTTAAAGCGCGGGCCAGCCCGCGCTTCTTATCTTAGCCAGCTACTGCAATACGTTTCATATCGGTCATATAGCCACGCAGCTTGCGGCCAACAGATTCGATAGGATGGTTACGAATAGCTTCATTAACGTCGCGCAGCTGTGCGTTATCGACGGAAGCGGAAGCTGTCGCCGCCTTGCCCAGATCGCCTGCCTGCAAGGTGGTCATAAACTCTTTCAGCAGCGGAACGGCCGCGTAAGAGAACAGGTAGTTACCGTATTCGGCAGTATCAGAGATAACCACGTTCATTTCATACAGGCGCTTACGTGCGATGGTGTTGGCAATCAGCGGCAGTTCGTGCAGCGACTCGTAGTAGGCAGACTCTTCAATAATGCCTGCATCCACCATGGTTTCAAACGCCAGCTCAACGCCTGCTTTGACCATTGCGATCATCAGCACGCCCTGATCGAAGTAGTCCTGCTCGGCGATTTTACCTTCAAACTGCGGCGCGGTTTCAAAAGCGGTTTTCCCGGTCTCTTCACGCCAGCCCAGCAGTTTTTTGTCGTCGTTGGCCCAGTCAGCCATCATGCCGGAAGAGAACTCGCCGGAGATGATGTCGTCCATGTGCTTCTGGAACAGCGGCGCCATAATGGTTTTCAGCTGCTCGGACAGCTCAAAAGCGCGAACTTTAGCCGGGTTAGACAGACGGTCCATCATCAGCGTGATGCCGCCCTGCTTCAGCGCTTCGGTCACGGTTTCCCAGCCGAACTGAATCAGTTTTTCCGCGTAAGCCGGATCGGTACCTTCAGCCACCAGCTTGTCGAAACACAGCAGCGAACCGGCCTGCAGCATACCGCACAGAATGGTCTGCTCGCCCATCAGGTCAGATTTCACTTCCGCTACGAAAGAGGATTCCAGCACGCCAGCACGATGGCCGCCGGTTGCGGCTGCCCAGGCTTTGGCAATCGCCATGCCTTCGCCTTTCGGATCGTTTTCCGGGTGCACGGCAATCAGCGTCGGCACGCCAAAACCACGCTTGTACTCTTCACGCACTTCCGTACCCGGACATTTTGGCGCAACCATCACTACGGTGATGTCTTTACGAATTTGTTCGCCCACTTCCACGATGTTAAAACCGTGCGAATAGCCCAGCGCGGCGCCATCTTTCATCAGCGGCTGGACTGCACGTACTACCGAGGTGTGCTGCTTGTCCGGAGTCAGGTTAACCACCAGATCGGCCTGCGGGATCAGTTCTTCGTAGGTGCCTACTTTAAAACCGTTTTCAGTCGCTTTACGCCATGAAGCACGCTTCTCTGCAATCGCCTCGGCGCGCAGTGCATAAGCGATATCCAGGCCAGAATCACGCATATTCAGACCCTGGTTCAGACCCTGAGCGCCACAGCCAACGATGACGACCTTTTTGCCTTTCAGGTAGCTTGCTTCATCCGCAAATTCATCGCGCGCCATAAAGCGGCATTTACCTAATTGCGCTAACTGGTTGCGCAGGTTCAAAGTATTGAAATAGTTAGCCATGGTAACTCCTGAGGTTGTGTTCGTCTTTTATTTGTCGGTGATGTGTATCACCCTCTTGATTCCCATCTTATGACAGGAAATGCATTGCTTAAATTGATATATTAACAACGTCATATTGCAATTACTGCAACGCTAAAATGAGGCCTGAAGCGCATGGATTTACGCGATCTAAAACTTTTTCTTCACCTGGCCGAAAGCCGCCATTTTGGCCGCAGCGCGCGAGCCATGCACGTGAGTCCCTCCACGCTTTCCCGCCAGATTCAGCGGCTGGAGGAAGATCTTGGCCAGACGCTGTTTTTACGCGATAACCGCACCGTTACGCTGACCGATGCCGGAGAGCAGCTGCGGCAGTTCGCCCAGCAAACGCTGTTGCAGTATCAGCAGCTGCGCCACGCTATCGGTCAGCATGGTCCGTCGCTGAGCGGCGAACTACGCCTGTTTTGCTCGGTGACCGCCGCCTACAGCCATTTACCGCCAATCCTTGATCGTTTTCGCGCAGAGCATCCGCTGGTGGAGATCAAGCTAACCACGGGCGATCCCGCCGATGCGGTGGAAAAAGTGCAAAGCGCCGAGGCCGATATCGCTATCGCCGGACGACCGGAAACGCTGCCTGCCAGTATTGATTTTACTGCGCTTGGCCCGATCCCGCTGGTGCTGATTGCGCCCGCGCTGCCCTGTCCGGTACGTAGCCAGGCCAGCCAGCCCGAACCCGACTGGACGCAGATTCCGTTTATCCTGCCCGATCAAGGGCCAACCCGACAGCGTATCGATTTATGGTTTCGCCGCCGCCGCATTGCCAGTCCGCTGATTTATGCCACCGTGGGCGGACATGAGGCGATTGTGTCGATGGTAGCTTTAGGCTGCGGCATCGCGCTGATCCCCGATGTGGTGCTGGAGAACAGCCCGGAGCCAATCCGTAACCGTATTCTGGAACTGGAAAACATTGATATTGTCGCCCCGCTGGAGCTGGGCGTTTGCGTGCAAAGAAAGCGGCTCAACGAGCCGCTGATTGATGCGTTCTGGAGCCTGCTTTAACCGGCCAGGAAGAAGCTGAAAGCCGGGTTAGCGGTTTCGTTGTGAAAATCGTAGCCCAGCGCGGTCAGGTGTTCTTCAAACTGCGGCTCGCTGTCGCTCAGTTCGAATCCTGCCAGCACGCGGCCATAGTCGGTGCCGTGGCTGCGGTAATGAAACAGCGTAATGTTCCAGTGCGTGCCCAGCGTCTGCAAAAAGCGCAGCAGCGCGCCGGGCGCTTCCGGAAACTCAAAGCTGTACAGGCGCTCGCGCAGCGGTTTGGATGGACGACCGCCAACCATATAGCGCACGTGCAGCTTTGCCATTTCATCATCGGAAAGATCGACCACCTTATAGCCGCCTTCATCCAGCAGCTGCAATATTTCACTGCGTTCTTCCAGGCCACGCGTCAGCCGGACGCCGACAAAAATGCAGGCGTTATCGGGATTAGCGAAGCGATAGTTGAACTCGGTGACTGAGCGACCGCCCAGCAGCTGACAGAACTTCAGAAAGCTGCCTTTTTGTTCCGGAATAGTTACCGCCAGCAGCGCTTCACGCTGTTCGCCCAGTTCGCAGCGTTCGGAAACATAGCGTAAACCGTGGAAGTTAACGTTAGCGCCAGAAAGAACATGCGCCAGACGCTCACCCTTGATCTGATGCTGCTGGATATACTTTTTCATCCCGGCCAGCGCCAGTGCGCCAGAAGGCTCCGCAACGGCGCGCACATCTTCAAACAGGTCTTTCATTGCCGCACAGATGGCATCGCTGTCTACGGTGATGATGTCATCCAGATATTCCCGGCAAAGCCGAAAGGTTTCGCTGCCGATGCGTTTTACCGCCACGCCTTCGGCAAACAGCCCCACGCGCGGCAGATCGACCGGTTCACCCGCTTCCAGCGCGGCTTTCAGACAGGCTGAATCCTCCGCCTCAACGGCGATAACTTTTATTTGTGGCATCAGCTGTTTGATCAGCACCGCCACGCCAGCCGCCAGGCCGCCGCCGCCCACGGGCACAAAAATGCGATCGAGATGTGCATCCTGCTGCAGCAGCTCCATCGCCAGCGTTCCCTGGCCCGCGATGACCATCGGATGATCGAACGGCGGCACAAAGGTGTAGCCCTTTTGCTCCGCCAGCTCGAGCGCTTTCGCTTTGGCTTCGTCAAAGTTAGCGCCAAACAGATAAGCCTCACCGCCAAACGCCCGCACGGCTTCCACTTTGATGTCTGCCGTCGCCAGCGGCATCACGATCAGCGATTTAATTCCCAGCCGGGTTGCCGACAGCGCGACGCCCTGAGCATGGTTGCCTGCCGAAGCGGTGACTACGCCGTTGGCTTTTTGCTCTTCGTTCAGCGAAGCGATCATCGCATAGGCACCGCGCACCTTGAAGCTGTGCACCGGCTGGCGATCTTCACGTTTAACCAGCACCGTATTACCCAGACGAGAAGAAATTTTCTCCATCTTTTGCAAAGGCGTCACCTGTGCGACCTCGTAAACCGGCGAACGAAGCACGGCTCGTAGATATTCCGCGCCGCAAGGCTCGGCGGGTAGCGGTTGAGACTCAGCCATTCTTTTTAGCCTCCCAGCTTGCTCTTATCACGTACCGCGCCTTTGTCCGCGCTGGTTGCCAGTAAGGCGTAAGCACGCAGAGCAAGGGAAACCTGACGCTCGCGATGATGAGGCGTATAAGCCGCGTCACCACGCGCCTCTTCCTCTTCACGACGGGCATGCAGCTCGTTGTCCGGCACGTCCAGCTTGATGCCGCGGTTTGGAATATCGATGTCGATCATGTCGCCATCTTTTACCAGCGCAATGGTGCCGCCGCTGGCCGCTTCCGGAGAGGCGTGACCGATAGAAAGACCTGAAGTGCCGCCCGAGAAGCGTCCATCAGTAATCAGCGCACAGCTTTTACCCAGGCCCATCGATTTCAGGTAGGTGGTTGGATAAAGCATTTCCTGCATGCCTGGCCCGCCTTTCGGCCCTTCGTAGCGGATAACCACTACGTCACCGGCAACTACTTTTCCGCCCAGAATAGCGGTTACCGCATCGTCCTGGCTTTCATACACTTTGGCCGGCCCGCGGAATTTGTGGATCTCTTTCTCCACGCCAGCGGTTTTAACGATACAGCCATCTTCGGCGATGTTGCCGTACAGGATGGCAAGGCCGCCGTCCTGGCTATAGGCGAACTCGCGGGAACGAATACAGCCTTCCTGACGGTCGTCATCCAGCGTGTCCCAGCGCGTATCCTGCGAGAAAGCCTGGGTGGTGCGGATACCGGCAGGGCCAGCACGGAACATCTTTTTCACCGCTTCGTCTTTGGTCAGCATGATGTCGTACTGTTCCAGCGTTTCGTTCAGGCTCAGGTTCAGCACGTTTTTGACGCTGTTGTCCATCAGGCCCGCGCGGTTCAGCTCGCCAAGAATGCCGAGAACGCCGCCTGCACGGTGCACATCTTCCATATGGTATTTCGGCGTGCTTGGCGCGACCTTGCACAGATGCGGCACCTTACGTGACAGGCGATCGATATCGGACATATTGAAATCGATTTCGCCTTCCTGCGCTGCCGCTAACAGGTGCAGCACGGTATTGGTTGAACCGCCCATGGCGATATCCAGCGTCATCGCGTTTTCAAAAGCGGCTTTGCTGGCGATGTTGCGCGGCAGTGCGCTTTCGTCATCCTGCTCGTAATAGCGTTTAGCCAGCTCGACAATGCGCTTGCCGGCATTCAGGAACAGCTCTTTACGGTCAGCATGCGTTGCCAGCAGCGAGCCGTTGCCCGGCTGTGACAGGCCCAGCGCTTCCGTCAGACAGTTCATTGAGTTCGCGGTAAACATACCGGAACAGGAACCGCAGGTAGGACAGGCAGAGCGCTCGATTTTGTCGCTGTCTTCGTCGCTGACGTTCGGGTTAGCCCCTTGGATCATTGCATCGACCAGATCCAGCTTGATGATTTTGTCGGAAAGCTTGGTTTTACCGGCTTCCATTGGGCCGCCGGAAACAAAGATCACCGGAATATTCAAACGCAGGGAGGCCATCAGCATGCCCGGCGTGATTTTGTCGCAGTTAGAGATACAGACCATGGCATCCGCGCAATGGGCGTTAACCATGTACTCTACCGAGTCAGCAATCAGCTCGCGCGAAGGCAGAGAGTAAAGCATGCCGCCGTGCCCCATCGCGATGCCATCATCAACGGCGATAGTGTTGAACTCTTTGGCGACGCCGCCGGAAGCTTCAATCTGTTCGGCAACCAGCTTGCCCAGATCGCGCAGATGGACGTGACCCGGCACAAACTGCGTAAAGGAGTTCACTACGGCAATAATGGGTTTACCAAAATCGTCATCGGTCATTCCCGTGGCGCGCCACAGCGCGCGGGCACCGGCCATATTACGGCCATGGGTGGTAGTGGCGGAACGGTACTTAGGCATGCTCATACTCCAGAATCAGACGGTATACGGACGCCAGACGGCGCCCGTCAATTTTCATTATTATGGGTTTACCGGATCTAACCAGCCCCATTTGTCTTCGGTTTCGCCAGTGAACAGCCCAAAGAAGGCGGACTGAATACGCGTTGTCACCGGACCACGTTTACCTTCACCTACCTGAATACCGTCTACGCTGCGTACCGGCGTGATTTCTGCTGCAGTGCCGGACATAAAGATTTCGTCGGCCAGGTAAAGCGATTCACGGGACAGCACCTGCTCGCGGACTTCGATACCCATATCTTTCGCCAGCTTGATGATGGCGTCACGCGTGATGCCCGGCAGCGCGGAAGAGGTAAACGGCGGCGTAAACAAAATGCCATCCTTCACTTCAAACAGGTTTTCGCCCGCGCCTTCAGAGATATAACCCTGTGTATCCAGCGCGATGCCTTCCTGATAGCCGTGACGACGCGCTTCGCTGCCTACCAGCAGAGAGGAAAGATAGTTACCGCCCGCCTTCGCCGCCGTTGGCAGCGTATTTGGCGCTACGCGGTTCCAGGAAGAAACCATCGCGTCAATACCTTGCTCCAGCGCTTCTGCGCCCAGGTAAGCGCCCCACGGGAAAGCGGCAATAATCACGTCGGTGCTGTAACCGTCCGGCGGGTTCACGCCCAGACCAACATCGCCGACAAACACCAGCGGACGAATATAAGCGCTGGTCAGCTTGTTGACGCGCAGCACTTCACGGCACGCTTCCATCAGGTCATCGACGCTTTGCGTCACCGGGAAACGATAGATTTTTGCTGAGTCGCGCAGGCGCTGCATGTGTTCACGATGGCGGAAGACTACCGGGCCTTTGTGCGAGTCGTAGCAGCGGACGCCTTCAAATACAGAGGTGCCGTAGTGCAACGCGTGGGACATGACGCTTACCTTCGCTTCTTCCCACTTAACCATCTCGCCATTGAACCAGATAAAGTCAGCTTTCTTCGTCATTCTTCTTTCCTTTCGCGCTCAGGCGCGGATTTGTTGTGTTGTCTGGTGTTGGATATGAACGGTAGCTACATCCATCAGCTTGCTTAACTGTGTCGACAGTAAGTCGACCGGACGTTGGCTGGCAACGGTCATTTCAATATTAATATTGCCGCTGTTTTCGCCAGAAGACATATTCATGGCGCAAATCTGGAAGCCACGATGGCGAACGACGCGCAGGATACGCTCCAGGATTTCGGGACGCGGACGCGCCTCAATGGATAACTGATGCTGCATCATGAGGTTTTCTCCATCATATTTTCGTTGCTGGCGCCCGGCGGCACCAGCGGCCAGACGTTTTCTAATTCATCAATGGACACGTGCAGCATATAAGGGCCTTTGCTGTTCAACATGGCGTCCAGCGCGGCTTCTACCTGATCTTTACGCGTAATGCGCTGGCCGGGAATGTCAAAGGCGCGTGCCAGCATCAGGAAATCCGGGTTATCAGACAGGTTGGTTTCGCTGTAGCGTTCTGAGAAGAACAGCTGCTGCCACTGGCGCACCATGCCTAAGCGCTGGTTGTCCAGCAGCACGATTTTCAGCGGCAGCTGCTTACGCTTGATGGTGCCCAGCTCCTGGACGTTCATCATAAAAGAGCCATCGCCCGAGACGCAGATGACCGTATCGTCAGGGCGCGCCACCTGAGCACCCACGGCGGCTGGCAGCCCAAAGCCCATCGTGCCCAGGCCGCTGGAAGTAATGAAATCTTCCGGCTGGTTAAAGCTTACATGCTGTGCCGTCCACATCTGGTGCTGGCCAACATCTGTGGTCACTACAGCGCTGGCAGGTTTACGATCGGAAAGCTGCTTTAAAAACAGCGGCGCATAAATGGCTTCGCCCGGGTGATCGTAACGCCAGCCGTGATCCGCCTTCAGCGCCTGCACGTGGTCGCGCCATGCAGTAATGTCTGTTGGATGATACAGGTCGGGTAATAACTTATTGAGATCGCCGCGCAGGGCAACATGCGCCTGGCGCAGTTTATTGAGTTCAGCCGGGTCGATATCCATGTGGATAACGCTGGCGTGGGGAGCGAATGTATCAAGCTTACCCGTCACGCGGTCGTCAAAACGCGCGCCCACGGCAATCAGCAAATCACACTGCTGCACGGCGAAGTTAGCCGCTTTAGTACCGTGCATGCCCAGCATACCCAGATAGCAGGCATCCTGAGGATCGGGTGCGCCCAGGCCTTTCAGCGTGGCGACAACAGGAATACCCGTTTCGCGGGCAAATGAGCGCAGTGCACCAACGGCGTTCGCCATACCTACGCCGCCGCCTACATACAGTACCGGCTTTTTGGCCTGGGCCAGCATAGCCCGCGCCTGCTGCAGCTCCTGATGAGGATGCTCTGCGTCATCTTCAACCGGCAGCAGATGCGCGGTCAGATCGCCGCTGGCTAACTGAATATCTTTAGGAATATCGATTAAAACCGGGCCCGGACGACCAGACTGTGCAATGGCAAAAGCCTCAGCCATCACTTCCGGCAGCTCTTCCAGAGACCCCACCAGGAAACTGTGTTTAGTGCAGGCCAATGACAAACCCAGCACGTCGATTTCCTGAAAGGCGTCGGTGCCGATCAGGCCGCCAGCAACCTGGCCGGTAATGGCCACAACCGGCACGGAGTCCATCATTGCATCCGCCAGGCCGGTAATAAGATTGGTCGCGCCAGGGCCAGAAGTTGCGATGCAAACGCCTACCTTGCCGGTAGAACGGGCATAGCCAATGGCGGCCATAGCAGCGCCCTGCTCATGACGGCACAGTAGGTGTTCGACGCCGCCATCATAAAGCGCGTCATAGACGGGCATAATTGCACCACCCGGATAGCCGAAAACCGTCTCGACCCCCTGCCCACGCAACGCCTGAACCACCCACTGAGCACCATTCATAGTTATTTCCCCGCCTCTCGCTGGGAACAACAGCATTTTATTCTACTGTTCATCTTCTGTTCCTCTGTCGTTAATACACTGGAAGCCCTGCCAAAAAAAAACCCCCGGACCTTTCGGTGCGGGGGTTCTTCTGAAATCAGGCTTGATTTTTAAGCCTTTCTTCCTCCGAGCGTAGCCCCGCACGGCGTGATAATAATCACGACGACGTTGATAATGACAAGGCTTAGGACTCGTAGAAGGGCTTTCATTTAGTTTCGATAAATTCACTTGTTCGAAGTAATGCCTACAGAGTTATCACAGTTAGCGGATCGCATTCAACTTTTTTCATCATTTTATTTTTTGGCGCAAGCCATGATTAATTAAAAAGCACTTATTAATCAACCCATAACCCAGATCCTGAAAATTATTCATTACGCACCCGACGTAACGTTTTATGCCGGTTATCGCCGCTGCTTTAACTTGCGAGATGCATCGAAAAATTATGCGCAACAATGTTGCCGCCAGCAATTTTTCTGCGAGCTGTCTTCGTAAACAAACATTGGGGCATCGTATTTGTATCCGCCAGCGGACAAAATAACGCCAAAAGGAGTTTTTATGTCGTTATCTATAGCCTACACCCGTGCCGCCATGGGCGTAGAAGCGCCGCTGGTCACCGTTGAGGTTCATCTGAGTAATGG
Source organism: Erwinia sp. BNK-24-b (assembly GCF_047456155.1). Classification (NCBI taxonomy): domain Bacteria; kingdom Pseudomonadati; phylum Pseudomonadota; class Gammaproteobacteria; order Enterobacterales; family Erwiniaceae; genus Erwinia; species Erwinia sp. BNK-24-b. Next base: position 8,872 of record NZ_CP179901.1, on the reverse strand, counting down.
TCTGCCTGCGCTTACGCTGGTTGGCTTACCGGAAACAACGGTAAAAGAAGCCCGAGAGCGTGTGCGGAGCGCATTGATAAACTGCGGTTTTTCTTTCCCTGCCAGGCGCATTACCGTCAATCTCGCCCCTGCGGATTTACCCAAGGAAGGCGGCCGATACGATCTGCCTATTGCCATAGCGATTCTGGCGGCCTCAGAGCAAATTTCCGGAGAAAAACTGGGGAAGTATGAGTTACTGGGAGAACTTGCGCTGACGGGGGCTCTGCGGGGCGTACAGGCTGCGATCCCTGCAGCGATGGCCGCAGCCGACGCTAACCGTGAGCTTATCCTCTCTTGCGATAATCGGGATGAGGTTGGTCTGGTACGTCATGCGCACAGCCACCTGGCAACCAGTCTGCTGGAGGTGTGTACTTTTCTGAACGGCCAGGCACCGCTGGAAAAAGCTTGCTATAACGCGGCCGCGCCCCTTTTCCCACCTGAAGACCTGAATGAAATTATCGGGCAGCAGCAGGCAAAAAGAGCGCTGGAAGTGGCTGCCGCCGGCGGCCATAACCTGCTGTTAATCGGGCCGCCTGGCACAGGAAAAACGATGCTGGCCATGCGGCTTGCCGGGTTGTTACCGCCGTTAAGCGACAATGAAGCGCTGGAGAGCGCCGCTATTGCCAGCGTGGTTAGCTCATCGCTCATTCAGCATCAGTGGCGTCAGCGGCCTTTCCGTGCACCTCATCATACTTCTTCACGCTATGCGCTGGTCGGCGGTGGAGCATTACCTAAGCCTGGCGAGATATCGCTGGCCCACAACGGCATCCTGTTTCTGGATGAATTACCGGAATTTGAACGTAAGACGCTGGATGCCTTACGGGAACCTGTCGAATCTGGCAGTATCTGTATCTCGCGCGCACGGGCAAAAGTAACCTGGCCAGCACGTTTCCAGCTGATAGCGGCCATGAACCCCAGCGCGACGGTACGACAACGTGTTCTGTCAGCAAGGAAAATTCAGCAAGCGCGTGCCGGAGCAATAAACGGAATGTTGAAACCGCATGAAATCCGTCAGCATTGTGACATTGAGGATAAAGACGCAAAGTGGCTGGAAGAGGTGTTAAGCCAGCTGGGACTTTCTGTACGAGCCTGGCAACGCATTTTGAAAGTTGCGCGCACCATTGCCGATCTGGCGGAAGAGAAAAGCATTAAGCGGGAACATTTACACGAGGCTTTAAGCTATCGTGCTATCGACAGGTTGTTAATTCACCTGCTCAGGAGCCTGGAATAAGGTTTTGCCTTGCAAAAAAGCGTTTATCACTGACAATAAAGGGGCCGAAGCCCCTTTATCATTAATCATCGCTGTCCGAATAGTCTTCCACACCTTCCATCTGCGGCTTGCCGCCGGAAAGCGTGTGAAAACGCTTGGGACGCTTGATTCGCGTCATATATTTTGACCAAACCCGTTCGGCTTCGGTTTGAGGCTCACGTATGCCACGGCATACCTCAATAAACAGACGCTCTTCTTCCGTTGCCGGTTCACGCTTTGCCAAATCCAGCTCGTTAAAAGCGTAACCATAACGCTCAAGAAGTTGAGCTTCTTTGATGGTGAAATCACCGTGACGCGAGAAACCGCGCGGGTAATGTTTATTATCAAAAAAACGATTCGTTGTTGCGAAGCTTTCCGCCATTTTACACGCTCCTAACTCTTTTATGGCCGTGCTATTTATGGCGCGGAGTATTAGATACGCTTGACAGAGTGTAAAACAAAACATTTAAATCATGACGACAAATGATTTTCAGGAGACGGATGTGGATACGGAATTATTAAAAACCTTTCTTGAAGTGAGCAGAACTCGCCACTTTGGACGTGCCGCTGAAGCGCTCTACCTTACGCAATCTGCCGTTAGCTTTCGTATCAGGCAGTTGGAAAACCAGCTTGGCGTCAACCTCTTTACCCGTCATCGTAATAACATTCGTCTGACCTCGGCAGGTGAACGGCTGCTCCCTTATGCCGAAAGCCTGATGAGTACCTGGATCATGGCGAAAAAAGAGGTAGCCCACACGCAGCAGCACCATGAGCTTTCCATCGGGGCCAGCGCGTCCTTGTGGGAGGCGTATCTGACGCCATGGCTGCAAACGCTGTATGAAAACCGGGAAGATTTGCATCTTGAAGCAAGGGTGGCCCAGCGACATTTGCTGGTGAAGCAGCTACATGAGCGTCAGCTCGATCTGCTCATTACGACCGAAGCGCCAAAAATGGACGAGCTTACCAGTCAGCAAATTGGCCATATCTCTCTTACGCTTTATCGTTCGCGAAAATCGGAGAAACGTGAGAAATATGACTACATTAAGCTGGAATGGGGGGCGGACTTTCATCAACATGAGAGCTACCTGGCAGGTGCCGATGATGTGCCGGTCTTGACGACAACCTCGGCTCATTTGACGCGTCAGCTGCTGCATACAACCGGTGCCTGCGCTTTCTTACCGGATCTCTGGCACAGCGAATATGCGGATCTGATTGTGATCCCCGATACGCCTGTCGCCGTCAGGCCGCTTTATGCAGTCTGGTTACAAAACAGCGATCAGCAGGCGCATATCCGACAGCTGCTAAAGTTCCCGGTCAATACGCCATAGTTCAACGCATTAGATGGTCAGGTCTCTGACCATCCAGATAGTTCAACGCAGCAGATGGTCAGGTCTCTGGCCATCTGCCATTATTCAGCGCAGCAGATGAACAAGTCTCTGGTTATTTCATAGTTCAGCGCAGCAGCTGAGCAAATTTATGGCTATTTACCCTATCTCAGCACAGCAGAGATCAACAAAGTCTGGGTCATTGGCTATATTTCAGCACAGTAGATAAACAAAGCCTGGATCGTTGATCCATAGCTTAGTGCTATAGATGGGAAGATCTCTGGCCATTCTGGTTTTATTTTGAATAGCGTATCTACGTTTTTGCTAAGATTTTTTGCTAAAAAAGAAGTGAATGAAAAAAAGAAAAGATACAGAAAGACATTTTCAGGACAAAAAAAATCCTTTGCCGAAGCAAAGGATTATTTTTTATTTGGCAGGGGCGGAGAGACTCGAACTCCCAACACCCGGTTTTGGAGACCGGTGCTCTACCAATTGAACTACGCCCCTAAAAGGGTGGCGGAACGGACGGGGCTCGAACCCGCGACCCCCTGCGTGACAGGCAGGTATTCTAACCAACTGAACTACCGCTCCACCGATTCTGTACTGAACTCAGAATGTTGCCTCTGATATCAGGTGTTTCGCCCTTTCCATGTCACCGGAAAGGTCATGACCATAAATGGTCTAATTTGATGCCTGGCAGTTCCCTACTCTCGCATGGGGAGGCCCCACACTACCATCGGCGCTACGGCGTTTCACTTCTGAGTTCGGCATGGGGTCAGGTGGGACCACCGCGCTAAAGCCGCCAGGCAAATTCTGTTCTTCACGCCGCCACAGGCCGCGCAAAGTTATCCGGGAACAAAGCTGAAAATTGTGTGTCTCTCAACACTGCCAGAACGCTTCTGGCGTTGTAAGGTTAAGCCTCACGGGTCATTAGTACCGGTTAGCTCAACGCATCGCTGCGCTTACACATCCGGCCTATCAACGTCGTCGTCTTCAACGTCCCTTCAGGTGGCGTATAGCCACAGGGAGAACTCATCTCGAGGCAAGTTTCGCGCTTAGATGCTTTCAGCGCTTATCTTTTCCGCACTTAGCTACCGGGCAATGCCACTGGCGTGACAACCCGAACACCAGCGGTGCGTTCACTCCGGTCCTCTCGTACTAGGAGCAACCCCTCTCAATTCTCCAGCGCCCACGGCAGATAGGGACCGAACTGTCTCACGACGTTCTAAACCCAGCTCGCGTACCACTTTAAACGGCGAACAGCCGTACCCTTGGGACCTACTTCAGCCCCAGGATGTGATGAGCCGACATCGAGGTGCCAAACACCGCCGTCGATATGAACTCTTGGGCGGTATCAGCCTGTTATCCCCGGAGTACCTTTTATCCGTTGAGCGATGGCCCTTCCATACAGAACCACCGGATCACTATGACCTGCTTTCGCACCTGCTCGAGCCGTCACTCTCGCAGTCAAGCCAGCTTATGCCATTGCACTAACCTCACGATGTCCGACCGTGATTAGCTGACCTTCGTGCTCCTCCGTTACTCTTTGGGAGGAGACCGCCCCAGTCAAACTACCCACCAGACACTGTCCCCACGCCAGATTATGGCGCCAGGTTAGAACATCAAACGTTAAAGGGTGGTATTTCAAGGATGGCTCCACGCAGACTGGCGTCCACGCTTCAAAGCCTCCCACCTATCCTACACATCAAGGCTCAATGTTCAGTGTCAAGCTGTAGTAAAGGTTCACGGGGTCTTTCCGTCTTGCCGCGGGTACACTGCATCTTCACAGCGAGTTCAATTTCACTGAGTCTCGGGTGGAGACAGCCTGGCCATCATTACGCCATTCGTGCAGGTCGGAACTTACCCGACAAGGAATTTCGCTACCTTAGGACCGTTATAGTTACGGCCGCCGTTTACCGGGGCTTCGATCAAGAGCTTCTCCTTGCGGATAACCCCATCAATTAACCTTCCGGCACCGGGCAGGCGTCACACCGTATACGTCCACTTTCGTGTTTGCACAGTGCTGTGTTTTTAATAAACAGTTGCAGCCAGCTGGTATCTTCGACTGGCTTCGGCTCGGGGAGCAAGTCCCTCCACCTACGCGCCAGCGTGCCTTCTCCCGAAGTTACGGCACCATTTTGCCTAGTTCCTTCACCCGAGTTCTCTCAAGCGCCTTGGTATTCTCTACCTGACCACCTGTGTCGGTTTGGGGTACGATTCTGTGTTACCTGGAGCTTAGAGGCTTTTCCTGGAAGCAGGGCATCTGTTACTTCAGCACCGTAGTGCCTCGTCGTCACGCCTCAGCCTTAAGCATCCGGATTTGCCTGGATGCTCAGCCTACACGCTTAAACCGGGACAACCGTCGCCCGGCCAACATAGCCTTCTCCGTCCCCCCTTCGCAGTAACACCGAGTACAGGAATATTAACCTGTTTCCCATCGACTACGCCTTTCGGCCTCGCCTTAGGGGTCGACTCACCCTGCCCCGATTAACGTTGGACAGGAACCCTTGGTCTTCCGGCGAGCGGGCTTTTCACCCGCTTTATCGTTACTTATGTCAGCATTCGCACTTCTGATACCTCCAGCAGCCCTCACAGGCCACCTTCGACGGCTTACAGAACGCTCCCCTACCCAACAACACATAGTGTCGCTGCCGCAGCTTCGGTGCATGGTTTAGCCCCGTTACATCTTCCGCGCAGGCCGACTCGACCAGTGAGCTATTACGCTTTCTTTAAATGATGGCTGCTTCTAAGCCAACATCCTGGCTGTCTGTGCCTTCCCACATCGTTTCCCACTTAACCATGACTTTGGGACCTTAGCTGGCGGTCTGGGTTGTTTCCCTCTTCACGACGGACGTTAGCACCCGCCGTGTGTCTCCCGTGATAACATTCTCCGGTATTCGCAGTTTGCATCGGGTTGGTAAGCCGGGATGGCCCCCTAGCCGAAACAGTGCTCTACCCCCGGAGATGAATTCACGAGGCGCTACCTAAATAGCTTTCGGGGAGAACCAGCTATCTCCCGGTTTGATTGGCCTTTCACCCCCAGCCACAGGTCATCCGCTAATTTTTCAACATTAGTCGGTTCGGTCCTCCAGTTAGTGTTACCCAACCTTCAACCTGCCCATGGCTAGATCACCGGGTTTCGGGTCTATACCCTGCAACTTAACGCCCAGTTAAGACTCGGTTTCCCTGCGGCTCCCCTATACGGTTAACCTTGCTACAGAATATAAGTCGCTGACCCATTATACAAAAGGTACGCAGTCACACCACAAGGGTGCTCCCACTGCTTGTACGTACACGGTTTCAGGTTCTGTTTCACTCCCCTCGCCGGGGTTCTTTTCGCCTTTCCCTCACGGTACTGGTTCACTATCGGTCAGTCAGGAGTATTTAGCCTTGGAGGATGGTCCCCCCATCTTCAGACAGGATATCACGTGTCCCGCCCTACTCTTCGAACTCACAGCAAGTGTATCTTCGTGTACGGGAGTATCACCCTGTACCCTGCGACTTTCCAGACGCTTCCACTGACACACAAACTGATGATGGTTCCGGGCTGTTCCCCGTTCGCTCGCCGCTACTGGGGGAATCTCGGTTGATTTCTTTTCCTCTGGGTACTTAGATGTTTCAGTTCCCCAGGTTCGCCTTGCAGCACTATGTATTCATGCTGCAATGATGCACAAGTGCACCGGGTTTCCCCATTCGGGTATCGTCGGTTGTAACGGTTCATATCACCTTACCGACGCTTATCGCAGATTAGCACGCCCTTCATCGCCTCTGACTGCCAGGGCATCCACCGTGTACGCTTAGTCACTTAACCTCACAACCCACAAGCGTCCCGAAAGGACACATTGCTGTTGCAGGCATTGAGAGACTCGACCACATCGCTCTGTTCATTCTTATTACGGAGAATGAACGCGACGCGTCGTTTCAATTTTCAGCTTGTTCCGGATTGTTAAAGAGCAAATATCTCAAACGTGGCTCGTAAGCCAGTTTTGAGATAGTGTTGTAAACTGCATGGTGGAGCTAAGCGGGATCGAACCGCTGACCTCCTGCGTGCAAGGCAGGCGCTCTCCCAGCTGAGCTATAGCCCCATACAGTTACTGCAGAGACCATCTACCACTCCACCAGGTCACGTTTTTCCTTGCGGAAAACCGCAGCAGCATCTCTCCTGCGAAAGATGCAATTCTTTTCTGGTCAAGGCGTGGCTTCGCGCCGCATATCACGATATGCAAGTGAAGTCACAACGCAGGACAGGAAAGAATCTGGTAGGCCTGAGTGGACTTGAACCACCGACCTCACCCTTATCAGGGGTGCGCTCTAACCACCTGAGCTACAAGCCTGTAGAGGTTTTTTCTGCTCGTTACTTTTCTATCAGACAATCTGTGTGAGCACTTCGCACGACGGTATCTTCAGGTAAGGAGGTGATCCAACCGCAGGTTCCCCTACGGTTACCTTGTTACGACTTCACCCCAGTCATGAATCACAAAGTGGTAAGCGCCCTCCCGAAGGTTAAGCTACCTACTTCTTTTGCAACCCACTCCCATGGTGTGACGGGCGGTGTGTACAAGGCCCGGGAACGTATTCACCGTGGCATTCTGATCCACGATTACTAGCGATTCCGACTTCACGGAGTCGAGTTGCAGACTCCGATCCGGACTACGACGCACTTTATGAGGTCCGCTTGCTCTCGCGAGGTCGCTTCTCTTTGTATGCGCCATTGTAGCACGTGTGTAGCCCTGGCCGTAAGGGCCATGATGACTTGACGTCATCCCCACCTTCCTCCGGTTTATCACCGGCAGTCTCCTTTGAGTTCCCGACCGAATCGCTGGCAACAAAGGATAAGGGTTGCGCTCGTTGCGGGACTTAACCCAACATTTCACAACACGAGCTGACGACAGCCATGCAGCACCTGTCTCACGGTTCCCGAAGGCACTAAGGCATCTCTGCCAAATTCCGTGGATGTCAAGGCCAGGTAAGGTTCTTCGCGTTGCATCGAATTAAACCACATGCTCCACCGCTTGTGCGGGCCCCCGTCAATTCATTTGAGTTTTAACCTTGCGGCCGTACTCCCCAGGCGGTCGACTTAACGCGTTAGCTCCGGAAGCCACGCCTCAAGGGCACAACCTCCAAGTCGACATCGTTTACGGCGTGGACTACCAGGGTATCTAATCCTGTTTGCTCCCCACGCTTTCGCACCTGAGCGTCAGTCTTCGTCCAGGGGGCCGCCTTCGCCACCGGTATTCCTCCAGATCTCTACGCATTTCACCGCTACACCTGGAATTCTACCCCCCTCTACGAGACTCTAGCCTGCCAGTTTCGAATGCAGTTCCCGGGTTGAGCCCGGGGATTTCACATCCGACTTGACAGACCGCCTGCGTGCGCTTTACGCCCAGTAATTCCGATTAACGCTTGCACCCTCCGTATTACCGCGGCTGCTGGCACGGAGTTAGCCGGTGCTTCTTCTGCGGGTAACGTCAATGACAGAGCGTATTAAGCTCTGTCCCTTCCTCCCCGCTGAAAGTACTTTACAACCCGAAGGCCTTCTTCATACACGCGGCATGGCTGCATCAGGCTTGCGCCCATTGTGCAATATTCCCCACTGCTGCCTCCCGTAGGAGTCTGGACCGTGTCTCAGTTCCAGTGTGGCTGGTCATCCTCTCAGACCAGCTAGGGATCGTTGCCTAGGTGAGCCGTTACCCCACCTACTAGCTAATCCCATCTGGGTTCATCCGATAGTGAGAGGCCCGAAGGTCCCCCTCTTTGGTCTTGCGACGTTATGCGGTATTAGCCACCGTTTCCAGTGGTTATCCCCCTCTATCGGGCAGATCCCCAGACATTACTCACCCGTCCGCCACTCGTCACCCGAAGAGCAAGCTCTTCTGTGCTACCGTTCGACTTGCATGTGTTAGGCCTGCCGCCAGCGTTCAATCTGAGCCATGATCAAACTCTTCAATTTAAGTTTGATTTGCTGCAACAAGTGCAGCGATGCTCAAGTGTAAAACGTCATAATGAATTTTCATTATGTGTTCACTCTTAAGACTTGATATTTTTTGCGTCCGGAGACGCTGATATCAATCCTGCGAGTGCCCACACAGATTGTCTGATAAATTGTTAAAGAGCGTTGCCACATATCTCGTGTGGCGCGGGGTGCAGATGTTACGCTTTCCCGCTGTAGAGTCAAGGAATTTCTCACTTTTCTCTTTCTAACCCGGCGACTCGTAAGCCGTTGTTCCGTGTCAGTGGAGGCGCATTATAGGGAGTTCTC